>CAVVPJ010000011.1:350000-1520774 GCA_963750095.1 uncultured Actinomycetota bacterium
AAACAAAACAACAAAAACCGGCACAAAACCAGAAAAAAATAAAGCTCGACACACTGTTGAGTTCTCAAAAGACACCCGCACACCATCACCGACCACAAGTGGCGCGGTTCTGGGGCTTGTCCGGGATCGGCGTCCCGTTGACGGGGAGAAAGTTACGCGAGGGCTTGACAAGCCGTCAAATCGACCCCCCATACCCGTGCTGACCTGCGACGATGCCGTCCAGATCGGCACTCAACGTGGCATCGGGCTTCGCCATCTGCGCCGAGCGGTCGATCACCCAGCACACACCACGCGGGCCTCACGAGCGGCCTTCGAGGCTGTGACCTGGGACGACCGGCTCTTCCGATGCGCCATCCACCCGACCTGCCGGGTTCCCCGACCCGTCCGGGTGATCTGTCGACTGGTCGCCCTCCGCGACGAGCGGTGGCCCTGGAGTAGCCAGACGGCTGAGCATGGCGTTGTAGGCGGCCAGGTCCGCGTCGCCGTCGGCGTCGGCACGACGATCATCGCGTCGGGCGGTCCGCTCGTCCTGTCGCGACCACTGCACGAGCAACGCGATCAGTACGAGCAGCAGCGGTATCTCCCCCGAGGCCCACGCGAGGCCGCCGCCGAGCTTCTGGTCGGCCAACGGGTCGTTCACCCACGGCAGGGCGAGGGCGCGGTAGAACGTGCCGCCGATCACGGCGTTGCTGCTCATGAGCGCGACACCGAAAAAGGCATGGAACGGCACCGAGGCGAACACGATGCCGAGGCGTGCGGCGGGCGGCCACCGGCGGGGCGCCGGGTCGACCCCCACCAGCGGCCAGAAGAACAGCACCCCCACGAGGAGGAAGTGCATGTTCATCGCCAGGTGCGCCCAACGCTGGGACAGCGCCATGTCGAAGAGCCCCGAGAAGTACAGCGCGTAGTAGGAGCCGACGAACAGCGGCAACGTGACCAGTGGGTGCGACAGCACACGGGCTAGCGGTGAATGCACGGCGGCGAGCAGCCACTCGCGCGGCCCCGGAGGTCCGCCGCGCCCACCCGACGGCAAGGTGCGCAGGCCGAGGGTCACCGGCGCGCCGAGCACGAGGAGGATCGGGATGAGCATCCCGAGCAGCATGTGCTGGGCCATGTGCACGCTGAACATCGCGGGCGCGTAGCGGCCGATGCCCGAACTGGTCGCCATCAGGAGCATGAAGCAGCCTGCCAGCCAGGCGACCGTACGACCGACCGGCCAGCTGTCACCCCGGGAACGCAGCCGTCGCACGCCCACGACGTAGAGGACGGCCAGCGCGATGGCGGCGGAGCCGTAGATGAGGCCGAAGCGCCAGTCGAAGAGGAGCCGGGCGAGCGTCGGCGGGCCGACAAGGTCGTAGCCGATGAGCACCTCGACGCGTGACGGCACGGTCCCCGTGTCGGGTGGCGCGCTGCGGCCGAGCGCGACGGCCAGCCCGATCGTCGCGAGCATGAGGAGGATCTCGGCGCCGCCGAGCCGCAGCAACGCGCGGGCGTCTCCCCCGGCCGCCTTCGCCACCGACGTACGGCGGTGGAGGGCACCGAGCCCACCGAGGGCCAGCAGCGCGAGGATCTTCGCCAGCACGAGAGCGCCGTAGGTCGTTCCGACGAGCGCCGTGAGAGGGATGCGCACCAGCGCGTTGACGACGCCGGTGACCGCCATGGCCAGCCAACAGACCAACGCCAGGGCCGAGAACCTCGGCACGGCGGCAGCGAGGGCCGAACTGCGGTCCGAGCCGCGGGCCGCGGCGAGCCCGAGCACCGCCGCCAGGCCGCCCACCCAGAGCGCGGCGGCGAGGACGTGCAGCACGAGGCTGTCGGTGGCCAGGTCGTGCGCCCCGCCTGCCGACGAGTGGCCGGTGAACGCTACCGGCAGCGGCCCGGCGAGGCTCAGCGCGAACAGCACCGCCGACCAACCCCAGGTCAGCACGCTGCGGCAGCCCACGAGGACGAGCGCGGCGACCACGGCGGTGAGCAACCACGACGTCGGGTCGGCGAGCTTCGGCACCACCCGTAGCAGCAGACCGGGCGACAGGACCGCCGAAACGGACCGCCCCAGAGCATCGCCGACGCTCAACGGCACCATCAGCAGCGACGCCGCCGTCCAGCCCACGGCGCTCCACGACGCGGCACGCAACGCGCGGTAGCCCGCGCCGTCGAGGTAGCCGTTGCGTTGCGGCGGTGCGAGGAAGGCGGCCAGCAGCACCCCACCGATGGTCAGCACCATGCACACCTCGGCGATGGCGCGGACGGCGGGCAGCCCCGCGGTGGTGAGTGTGCCCGGGTCGGGCAGGCCGAGCGAGGCGATCGGGCGCGCTCCGGTGAGCACGGTGAGCCCGCCCGCGACGATGGCCGCGACCGCGGCGCCGACCACCAACAGCCCCCACACGCCCGACCGCGGTGACACGGGTGGGGACATGGTGGCTGGCTCGACGGTCGCGTTCGCCATACCGTCAGGCTAGCCCCGGGCGAAGGCGGACCCGCCGTTCGCCGTCGCGCAGCGGACTCCCCGACGCGACCAGCGGCCTACGCGGGCTCGCGGTCCTCCGCCGCGGCGCCGACGACGACCGCTCCCCCGTCCGCGGCGGGCGCGTCGACGAGGTCGGCGACGATGCAGGTGATGTTGTCCGGACCACCCCCCGCGTTGGCGAGGCGGAGGAAGCGCGCCACCGCCGAATCCCGGTCGGTCTCGGAGCGCAGCACCTCGCGGACCATCTCGTCGTCGAGGACGGCGGTGAGACCGTCGGAGCAGATGAGGTACCGGTCGCCCACGATCGCGGTGTGCACCCACAGGTCGGGCTCGGCGGCGCTGCCGTCCTGGAGCGTGCGCATCAGCCACGAACGTCGTGGGTGCGTGGCGGCTTCCTTTTCGGTGATGCGGCCCTCGTCGACGAGGCTCTGCACGAGCGTGTGGTCGCGCGTGAGCCGGACGAGCTCGTCGTCGCGGAGCATGTAGGCGCGGGAGTCGCCGATGTGCGCGATGCCGATCCGCGTGCCGTCGACGAGGAACGCGACGACCGTCGTGCCCGTGCCGCGCAGTTCGGGGTCGTCCTGCGCGAGCGTGGTGAGACGGGCGGCGGCCTCGTCGAGGGCGGTGCCGAGCTCGGCGGTGAGGTCGACCTCGCTGAGGTCGGAGAGCCAGCCGTCCGTCGAGATCCATGACGGAGGCGACGGCCACCGAGCTGGCCACCTCTCCGTGCGCGTGCCCGCCCATGCCGTCGGCGACGACGAGCATGCGCGTGCTCGTGGCGGCCGAGTCCTGGTTCATGGCCCTTCTGCGGCCGACGTCGGAGCCCGCCGCGGACAACAGCGTCAGTGACATGGGCCCACCCCTCTCATCCTGCGGGGACAGCCCCGGCGACGCGCTGTCGGCGACGCGGGAACCTACCGCGTCCGTGCCGCCGGTGACGAGTTGCCACGCGCATCACGCCAGTATGCGGTCTCGACCATGACGCGGCGGGAACCCGGCGCGCCCGCTACGCTCCCCTTCGGACGGTTCCGCGGAACCGTCCCGGCCTCCGTAGCTCAGCTGGATAGAGCAAGAGCCTTCTAATCTCTAGGTCGCAGGTTCGAGTCCTGCCGGGGGCGCCAGGTCAGAGGCTTGATCAGGCCAAACGATCACGGCGCGTGGCGCCGTACGTGGCGCGAACCGGGCTAGACTGCCCGCGTGGCGCCACCTCGACGAAGGTCCCGGGGCGAGATCGCGACGCTGCCCAGCGGCTCGTTGCGGGTGCGGGTGTACGCGGGCATCGACCCGATCTCCCGCAAGCGCCACTACCTCACTGAGGTCGTCCCGGCCGGACCGACAGCGCGCAAGCAAGCGGAGAAGGTCCGTACCCGCCTACAGGGCGAGGTCGACGACCGGCGCAACCCGCGGACGAGCGCCACGGTCAACCAGCTGCTGGAGCGCTACCTCGAGCTGCTGAAGATCGAGGACACCACACGCTCGGGGTACGAGCGGATGATCCGGCTCTACATTCGGCCGCTGCTGGGCGACCTCTCTATAGGGCGCATCGATGGCGAAACCCTCGACAGCTTCTACGCCGAGCTCCGCCGCTGCCGCGCCCGCTGCGACCGCCGGGCCCGAATCGACCACCGGACGACCGAGCAGCACGACTGCGACGGCCGGTGCAAGCCGCACGTCTGCAAGCCCCTCGGTGCGTCCTACCTGCGGCAGATCCACACGGTGCTCAACGGCGCCTTCACCCGCGCTGTCCGCTGGCGCTGGATCGGCACCAACCCCGTCCGCCAGGCCGAGCCTCCCCCGCAGCCATCACCCGACCCGCAGCCGCCGTCACCGGCGCAGGCCGCGGCGATCGTCGAAGAGGCCTGGGCTGACCCGGATTGGGGCATGCTCGTCTGGCTCGCCATGACCACCGGCGCCCGCCGCGGCGAGCTGTGCGCGCTTCGCTGGGACCGCGTCGACTTCGCGACGGGCGTCATCGACATCCGCTCAGCCATTGCGCAGATCAACACGCGTCTGTGGGAGAAGGACACGAAGACGCACCAGCGCCGCCGCATCGTCCTCGACGCCCAGACCTTGGCCCTCCTCCGCGTCTATCTCCAGCACGCGGCTGAGACGGCAGCAAGCCTCGGCATCGAGCTGGCAGAGGACTGCTTCGTCTTCTCCCCCGACCCCGACCACCGCACCTGGCTCAATCCGGACACCGCGACCCAGCGGTACTCCCGCATGTGCAAACGGCTCGGCTGGGACATGCACATCCACCAGCTGCGACACTATTCGGCCACCGAGCTGATCGCCGCGGGCGTCGACATCCGCACTGTCGCTGGCCGCCTTGGGCACGGAGGGGGCGGCACAACCACACTGCGCGTGTACAGCGCATGGGTTGCTGAGGCCGATCAGCGCGCGGCAGCCTCGCTCGCCGCGCGCATGCCCGAGTTGCCTGGCGCTGCCTCCAGCGCCCACAAACCGCTTGCGATCCCAGCCGCCTCCGCTGACGTAGGAGTATTCGAAGCGGGCGACTTCGAATTGATTGCATCCGACCTGCGTGCGGCGATCCGATGCGGCGCCCTCGGCCCTGGGGACCGCCTGCCTACCGTGAAGGCCCTGGCGACGCGGTACTCGGTATTGGAGGAAACAGCGCATCGTGCGATCGCGTTCCTCAGCGCCTCCGGCGAGATCCGCACCAGCCGCCGACAAGTGGCCGTAGTCGCGACTAAATCTATTTGATATCGCAATACGTAGGAGGCTGCCCTCAATTTGGAGGGCCACGCCTCAGGTTGTCCAAGCCATCTCCCAGAGCTGGGATTACTCACCCCCACACTACCTGCGATCCTTTGCGTCCGGTCCCATCTGACCAATACGGATACCCGAACCCAGCCAAGTCGAACCGGTCGACGATCGCCAACTCGACTTGCCACCAGAATCGGATAGTTCGGACAATCGGCGCGAAGAGGGCCGCCGCCCACACTATCTATCTGGAATGTACAAACCCCTCGCGCCCAGCCGAAATTGACTACTAATAGTCGACGCACGTGCAAGGGCAAGATTTGCGAGAGCTAAAAGCTGTGCCTGGGGTTTCCCTAAACGCTGCCGAATATATTCGCCAATTGAGTATTGTAGCGACCCATACTCGACAGTACGGCACTCCGGCGTCAGTACACTACCAGTACGATAGTCGAATCTGCCGCAAGTTGCGGGCCGCAACGAGCCCGGCGTCTCATTTTCAGAGTTCAAGATCGTGCTCACGGAAAGCTCATAGAGCAACCCGAGTGCCGCCCACTCGTCAGGTCGATCAACCCTCACCGAATTCAACTTCGAGACTTCCGGTATAAGTAGCGCCCTATCACTCAGATCGGAATCCCGTTCTCCCCTGTTAGGCAAGTTAGAATGGCTCACAGCCCGGCTTGACTCGGCATCTAGAACCGACCCGAGCCAGACAGAAAGAACCCGAAAATCATCAAGTTCAACGCTCAAATTGGAAGCCATCACAAAACTAATACAGCCGACGGAGTTTGCTAGCTCCGAAAACTCAGCGTCATATCCGCCACCGGACACAATGAGAGCAGCTCTCGTTCGGCCCAAATGCTCGCGCAATGCAACTGCATCATCAAGATCAGCAGAAAGATCGGAAAGGCTTAGGCGATGTCTCTTCGCCACCCGACGCACAAGGGCGACAACTCCGTCACGAACAATAAAGTGATATGAAGTTTCAGGCCGAGAAAATACTGTACGAGAAAGAGCTCGGAAAACAACTTCAATTCCCGCCAAATCGCTATTGTCCGCGACAATCACAACTATATCGATATCTCGCCGGGCGTCAACCTGATCGGCCTCGAAGTGTGGTAGATACTTGCTAGCGGCTTGCTTTGAAAGTCTGTTGGACTCAGCTTCATCGACGCCTTCTACTGTGTTGCTGAACGCCCGGGCTACAGCCAAGAGCGCCGCCGTAGCCGCCACACTTGGATTGCTGCCGCCCGCGAATGAGTGGCGGGCGGCTTCGCCGCCGCAACACGCAACCGCTCCAGCAAAGCCTCCGATATGGTCGTACGTTATCACATTGGTGTAATAGGTTTCTAATCGACGCATGGTGTCCAAGTATGCGAAAGCCTGAATAATTTCGCCTCGCCAACCGAGTTTAGCCACTTTGTCCGGATTGAATTCGGGAACTTTTACCACGCCGCCACGCTGCCCCACATCATTCGGGTGGCCTTCACCGCCCGGCGCAAATAGATCTACCGCGCCGACAATCAGCCCTCGCCCGACGTCGCGCTCGACGCGAATGCGGAACTCGGCCGCCGTCATGTCCGATCGACGCGGCCCGAATATCGCGGTTCGAGTTTGATGCCTACGGATGGCGGACACTGACGAATAGTAGCCCAAGAAGCTCAGGTGCCGCAAGGTTAGTAGCGCAAACGAAGAAGATTCTACTACTTAGGTCGTTATCGGATTGTCAATTGTGGACATCCTCGTCCACCCCTTGCTAGGCCAACGCAGTCCTTCGCACGTTGGGTCGCCACGCCACCCTCAACGCGCTACGATGCGATCTAGCTCACACAACATGTGACCAACAAGACCCCGGATGGCAGACGAAATGGAACCAGAATACGACGTGTTTGTTTCCTATGCGGGCGTTGACAGAGCGACTGTAAATCGAATCGTGAGCAGTCTGGAGTCAAGCGGAATACGCTGCTTCTTCGATCAGGTACAAATAACTGCTGGCATGAGTATCTCGGGAACACTCAACGCTGGACTCGTAGAATGCCGTTTCTTCTTACCAATCATCTCGCCCTCGTTCATCGAAGGAGCCTGGCCTATGGCGGAACTAAACTCCGCCATAATGCGGTCGAACTCAAGTGGAGTCGTTATACTCCCCGTACTCATAGGAGACGAGTCATTCCGGGCAAAGGTTGAGGAGAAGGTGCCGCTGATTGCAGACGTTCGATCAATCCTACTTAACGGCGATGAGGCCGAACTTGTGCGTCAAATCGCGCACGCCATACGTCGGCAGTCTCGCCCAATGGCCGCAGTCTGTATGATTTCCTCCGAGTATCCTCCTCGCATTGTGGGAGGACTAGGCATCCATGTTAAGGCAGTTTCCGATGCCCTCGTGGGATTTGCTCGGGTCAACATCGTGTTGCCGCGCGACGAGGACGAAACGGGGGGTCCATATACGCTGCCCGACAATCAGCACGTGCGCCTCCAGGTCTTACCTCAGGCAGCGAGATACGAGAGGCCAACCACATGGGTCGAATTTGCCCGAGCCGTTAGTCGCCGTATAGATGATCTTGCAGAAGCTGGCGAGAAGTTCGATGTTATTCACTGTCATGACTGGGTCACAGTTCTGGCAGGAATTCGCTGCAAGATGCGCCAGAAGATTCCGCTCCTTTTCCACATTCATCTTCCGAATCGCACGCCCCTCTGCGCATCTATCGAGAACCTCGGACTTGTTTGCGCCGACGCAATTACAGTAAATAGTCACTCAATACGACAGGAGCTAGACGAGCGGGCCGCGTCGATGAGTCTCAGGCTTCCGCGAGTGCACGTCATCAAGAATGGGGTCGACGAACGGGTCTTTAGACAGTCTGATGAGTGGCCAGCCGATGATGGATACGTCTTGTTCGTCGGACGACTCGTAGAACAGAAAGGCATCGAATACCTCCTACGCGCGATGCCTTACGTACTCCAACGATTTCCGGCAGTCAAATTGAAAATTGTCGGTTCGGGACATCTAAAGGATAATCTGGAGCGTCTTTCTTCCAACCTGCTACTTGAAAACGGATCCATCGAGTTCCTTGGATCCATTGGTCTAGAGAGGAGAGATGAGCTTGCCAGCCTGTACAAGAGCGCAGCACTTGTTGTGGTACCAAGTGTCTATGAGCCTTTTGGCATGACCGCGATCGAGGCAATGGCCTGCGCGCGCCCGGTTGTTGCAAGTCGGATTGGGGGCTTAAAGGAGATTCTGTCAGGCAATGAGGCAGGCTACCTGGCCGAAGCTAGGAACGAATTGGATCTCGCACAGTGGATCATGAAGTTGCTCTCTGATGACCCGCTTCGCGAGGTAATGGGGCGGTCGGGACGACGCTTGGTCGAGTCTCACTTCACTTGGTCGAGCGTTGCAGAAGAACTTAGCGGAATCTATGGCCGCCTTCCCTCCGAGGCTGCCAGACCCGAATCGGGCCACGTTCGAACGTTTATCAACCAAATAAGAGATGTCACGCTCTCCGTTCAGAGGAATTTTCCACCTGGATTATTGGACGAGGTATTTGACTGGAGTAGGGGCTTCTGATGCAAGCGACTGTGTTCTGGACCGACGGACAGGAAGCACTTGCACGAACACTGGACCGTCTTCTTCGGGTAATTGTCTATCCGGGCATACAGGTGGACCGTGTGTACATCGATCCCGAGCGCTTAGACAAAGGAGTGCGACAGTACTTTAGACTACTTATGAATGCGGCCTTGACCATCGGCGAATTCGCGCTTGAGGTCGAGGATTCGCAAGGCAACTGGTCATACGTTGGGTACGACCCGCACCTATACGGGAATTGTGAATTTCTTCGACTAGAGTTCAAAGACGCCTCGAAACTATTCCCGTCAATCTCATTAATGGACCAGATGGTGCTGGTCCCTGAGAGTGCGTCCGAAGTGCTGGACGGGCCGTCAGGATTTCCGTATCTGTTCATGCCGCTTGAAACGCAGGGTGTTCTCCTCGCTGATTTCACCGATTCGGAGGCAGTGCATGGGGCGATATCGGCCATTTCCGACCAGTTCGGCCGCAATTTTACACGTCTCGCACAACGTCAGACGATGGTCAGGCGAATCCCCCAGCCAGACTACAATGAGCTAAGCAATCTGCTCAAAATAACCGATATCGACTATCTGAGGGAAATCTACCGTGAATCAGAGACGCCGCTGCACACGATTCAGATTGACGTGTTGAGTGAACCCCTTCCCGTCGGCAGGTCTACCGACTTGGAACTGCGATTGAAATGCAGTTCTGAGAGGTCGTTGGGCGACGTACGCGTTGATATTCGAGGACCATACGGCGCGATACGGGAGGCGCCAATCCATTACGTAAACTTCGACAACAAGACCAGCTCCGAGGTGATCACCGTCCGCCTGTCAGCACCGGTCACACCATTCTGCCCTATCGAGGTTAGGTGCAGATCCGCGGTCGATCCATCCTCCGTAGCAACATTTTCTTTTCCCCTAACAATCGCCGTACGCGAGAGCTGACATGGGCAAGACATTGAGTGGCACTGCCGTCGTCAGCAGTGGACCGTCGAGCCCCCGCTGTCCTGCCCGATGGACCGGTTCCGCCGTCGGTCGGGCGTGCGTAGCAAGGCCGCGGCGGTGGCGGGACTGCAAGCAGTAGTTTCGCTTGTGGTCCCACCGTCGGTGTGGCATCCCTCCGGGCGGCCGAGCGACGGCGGAGCCTCCGCACCCACCTACCGGACCCGACCAGCGCTGTTGTGCCGCCCCGCCGGAGGGAGGGCCGGGGTCTGGGGCGGAGCCCCGGTGCACTTCGGTTGTTCCGAATCGTCGGTGTGCGGTCGCATACTCGGGCGCGTGTCCACGCTGGTCCTGCCGTCGTGGGTGGTGCCTGAGTTTGATGCGGTGCGGGAGTGCGAGCGGGTCGCCCTGCGCCTGCTGGAGCATCAGCCGTACGGGGCGACCACCCGCGATTCCGGCGTGGCCTCGGCGCTGGTGTGGCTGACGTTGGGCGAGGTCTCCCCCATCACGCGGCGGGTCACCGTCGGGGTGTTCGATCCGCCGGATCGCTCCGGGACGTGGACCAGTGGTGTCACGCGCGAACTGGCGCGGGCGGAGAGCTGGGTGGCATTGTGCATCGCTGCTGACGCGCCACCACCGACCGCGCAGGATTGGGAGCGGCTCGGGGTCGAGCCTGCTGAGGCCGTACGCGACGACCGTGAGTGCGCCTACGGCGTGTGGCGCACTCTGGCGTGGCTGCTTGGTGTGCGGGAGGACTTTCCGATCTACACCGCCTGGCACCGGGCGGCGGGGCTACCGCACGACCGCCCGCACCTGGTCCGACGAACGCCGCGTGATCCGGTCACGTCGGCGTGGTGGGCTGCCGAGCAGGCGGCGCAGGATCAGGCCCGGACGGACGCGCGGCGGTGGTGGGAGCACGTGCGGGCGCGGGCCGACGCGACGGCCTGATCGCCTGCCCGGGCCGTGGGTCCGGGCAGGCGATAGCGCGTCAGAGCTGCCGGTCCAGCGCATCGCCGTCATCTACCGCGGTCTCTGCCGCGCTGTCGGCTTCGTGGCTCCAGCGGGCCAGCTCCTCGCGGCGGGCGTTCTCCTCGGCCTCCCGTGCCGCGTCGGCCGCCTCGCGGGCGGTGATCTCGGCGAGCGAGGCCTGCGCGCGGGCGACGGATTCGGCGGTCTCGTCGACCGTCCGCACCCGACGCCGCTGGGCGGGGTCGGTGCGCTCGGTCAGGTCGGGCGCGCTGGTCTCGCGCACGTCCGGAGCCACGGCCTCGATGGCGGGGCCGCGGTCGTCGAGCTGCTCGCCGTCGCGAGTCGGCTCGTGCAGCTCGTACTCGTCGTAGATCTCGCGGTCGCGGTCAGCGTCGGCCTGCTCTGCTTCGTGGGCTTCCATCCATTCCTCCGCGGTAATGCGGTCTGCCTGGCTGTGGGGGTCGATGCCGCGGGCGCGGAGTTCCATCCCGGCGCGGTGGGCGTTCTCGCGGGTGACCGCGGTGTGCACGTACCAGCGGGCCCGCGCCTCGTCGGCTTCCTCGAGCACGGCCGCGCGGGCGGCCAGCTGCTCGGCCTCCCGAGCCGCAGCTTCGGCGTCGGCGCGCAGCTGCGCTGCCTCGGCCTCGTCGACGTCGGGTGCGTCGGCGCGGGCGGCCCAGATCGCCGCGTTCTGCCGCGCCTGGTCGGCGGCCTGGTGGGTGGCGTCGAGTTCGTCGGCGACGTTGCGGGGCGCCCAGTTCTCTTCGCGCTCGTAGGCGACGAACCGGGCCCGTAGCTGGCCTTCGGTCATCTCGGCTTCCTCGGCGCCGACGTCGAGCAGGCCGAGGGCTTCGTGGGCGGCCCGGAACATGGCGGCCTTCTCGACCAGGCCGGAGGCGGGGGCGTTGCCGAGCGGGTCGTGGTCGTCGGTGTAGCCGACCAGCTCCCGGTAGGCGGCGGCCCATCCGGCGCGGTGTTCCCACTCCTCACGGGCGATGACGTCGTCGTCGGCGGGGACGGGGCCGAGGGCCTCGACCGCCCACGCGGGCGACTCGCTGGGCGACCTCGGCGCCCAGCTCGTGGCGGCGCAGGTCGGCGGCGTCGGCGCGGTCGCGCAGCCACGCCGCCCACTCGGTGGGGACGTGGGCGGGGATGAGGTCGCTCATGTCGGTCAGGTGCGGGGTGAGCCGCCCGGCGTAGGCGTCGCTGATCCGCGAGTGCAGCACCTGGGCGGGTGAGCGGGCGCCGTGCAGGTCCCGCATCTCCACGGCCGCGGTGAGGACGGCGTCGGGGTCGTGTCCGGCGAGCTCGGCGGTGCGCAGCAGCCGCTCCAGCGAGCCGAACGCCTCGTCGGCGGCCAGGGCCTCGCGCTGGTCCGGGGTGAGCGCGCCGTCGGCGGTGAGCCGGTCGAGCGTGGCGGCGGTGCGGCCGGGGGTGACGACGCGGGAGACGACGTCGACCAGCTGGTCGACGTGGGTCATGGTCGAGCGGGCGTCGATCTCGGCCTGCTCGCGCTCGGCCAGCGCGGAGCGTTCGCGCTGGTGGCCGTCGAGGATGTCGGCCAGCACCGCGGCCGCGGTGCGGGGCTCGACCTCGAACGTCTGCCCGGTCTCGGCGTCCGCGGCGAGGGCGGTGGTGACCACCCACGCGGTGTTCGCCTCCCGCCCGCGGGTCATCGGGACCAGCAGGCCCGGCAGGTTGGTGGCTGCGCCGACCACCGAGTGGCCGGTGTCGACGGTGCGGCCCTCGGCGGCGTGGACCGTGGAGGCGTAGCCGAGCGTGAGGTCGGCGGCGACGTAGGAGGCGGGCAGCACGAGCGGGTCGCCGAGCACCTCCCCGTCCGGGCTGCGGGCGATGATCGGGGCGACGGTGAGCCCGCCGTCCGGGCGCAGCGCGGTGACGCGGTAGGTGTCGCGGTTGATCGGGCGCGGCGGTGTTGCCGTCGTGGCCGATCAGCTCCCAGCCGTTGCGGCGGGCCTGCACCAGGTCGCCGACCCCGGCCACCACGCCCTCCCAGCCGGGACGGGCGAGCGGGACGCCCGCCTCCTCGACCATGCCGAGCGCGACCAGCTCGGCGCGCAGCGCGGCGGAGACGCGGGCCGCGGCGGCGTTGTCGCCGACCATCAGCAGCGACTCCCGCCCGGCCACCGTGTCGGCCAGCCACGCGCGGGACGCGGCGGCCTCGGCCTGCTCGGCGGTGCCGCCGTCGCGCAGGCGGCCGTGCTTGGCGTACTCGGCGAGCACGCCCGCGTCGCCGTCGCGCAGCCGAAGCGAGGCGGCGCGCTCCCACTGCGTTGTGTGAACCGGCGGACGTCGGCGAGCTCGTAGCGGATGCCGCGCTCGGCGAGGTCGATGAACGCCCCGCCGGGGCCGACGGCGCCGAGCTGGCTCGGGTCGCCGACCAGCAGCAGCTTGGCCCCGACGGCCTGGCAGCGCGCCAGGATCGCGGCGAGGTGCTCGGTGGAGGCCATGTTCGCCTCGTCGACGACGACCAGGTCACCGGGGCGCAGCCGCCACGTCTCGTCCGCGGCGTCGGTGGTGCCGCCGCGGCTCGAGCCGCTCCTGCGCGCCCAGCCAGGCTGCGGTGTTGGCCGCGGCGGTGAGGCCCTCCTCGGCGAGCACCCCGGCCGCGACCTGGGACGGGGCGAGCCCGAACACGCGTCGCCCCTCACCGCCGGGCCACGCCTCGGCGATCGCGGCGACGACGAAGGACTTGCCGGTGCCCGCGGCGGCGGAGAGCACCTCGACCTGCGCGCCCGACGTCAGCACGCCGCTGCAGCGCGGCGGCCTGGTCGACGCCCAGCGTCCGGCCGGACGCGGCGAACCGGGCGAGCACGGCCTGCGGCGTCCTCGGCAGAGAACGCTGCGGCGCCGCGCAGCACGAGCGCGGCCCGCAGGGCGTGCTCGGCCGACATCTGCCCCTCGGTCGTGAACAGCGCGACCGCCGGGCGCGCTGTACGGGCGACTGGCCGTTGGCCAGCAGCTCCGACACTCGGCAGGTTCGCCGTGTCCGCGGCC
Organism: uncultured Actinomycetota bacterium; assembly: GCA_963750095.1. Classification (GTDB taxonomy): domain Bacteria; phylum Actinomycetota; class Actinomycetes; order Mycobacteriales; family Pseudonocardiaceae; genus Pseudonocardia. The sequence goes on from CAVVPJ010000011.1 coordinate 363,679, forward strand.
TCGGTGACCGGCACGGCGTGGTGCAGCGCGGCGTCGGTCAGCCCGTCCAGCAGCGGGCGCACCTGGTCGGTGCCGATCCGCAGGTTGCCCGGCAGCGCGTCGGAGACCGCGCGCATCAGGGCCGAGCGGTTCCACGCCTGCTTCGTCTCCGCCACCCCGGCCAACGCCCGGGTGATGACGTCACGCGGGGACCAGCTGGCGGCCTGGGCGGCGTTCTGGGCGCGGGCAAGGACGTCGCGGGCGACCTGGGCCAGCCCCGCGCCGATGGTCTGCTCGCACTGCTGGGTCCAGCGGGCGAGCTGCTCGCCGCGGGTCTCCCCGTCGTGGGTCTTGCCCGCCCGGGTGGCGAGCGTGGACTGCTGGGCGATGTAGTACCGCTCGGCGGGCGACGGTTCGCGCCCGTAGGTCTGCGCGGAACTCGGTGATCATCTCCCGGGTGCGGGCGGTGACCGCCCGGCGGCGGGACGAGAACAGGTCCATGACCTCCTGCGACACCCCGAGGACCTCTCGGGCGCGCCCGTCCGGGCGGGTGGCGAACTCGACCCCGAGCGAGCCGGTCAGGTGCGCCTCCATGACCCGCTCGGCGATCGCCGACGCGGCGGCGCGCAGGGCGTGGATGGCGCGGGAGTCCAGCGTCCGCCACGCCCCGTCCGCGCACAGGACGCGGTTGAGGATGGCCTGGTGGACGTGCAGCTGCGGGTCCTTGTCGCGCGAGTCGTGCTGCAGGAACTGCGCGACGACGAAATCGTGGGCGTCGACCCAGCGCCCCGCGCCGCCGCCGTGGTGGCCGACGCGGGAGTACCCGGCCTGCTCTTGCAGGTAGTCGATCGCGGCGCGGGCACCGGCCATGACGGCGTCTTCGACGGCCTGGGCGTGCGCCTCCCACGCCTGCGCGGCCTGCTCGTCCCCGGCGGCGCGGGCCTCGTTCGCGGCGCGTTCGAACGCGACCGCGAGCACGGTGACGCTCTTGGGCGCCGAGAACGTGACATCGATGAACGCCACCGCCTGCCGAGCCGACCGCTCGGCCTGAGCACGCAGCGCGGCCCGCTCCTCCGGGCCCGCGTCCGGGTGGGCCTCCAGCAGTTCCTTGTAGACGTCGTCGGCGCTGCGGTACTTGCGGTGCGCCGCGGCGAGCGGGTCGGCCTCGTCCCACGTCTTGCGCGACTGCGCGCGAGGGTCGCGCGGATCGCGGAGGTGGGTGTAGAGCGCCTCCATCAGGTCGGCGTCGACCTCGCCGGTCAGGCCGAGCGCCGCGGCGCCCGCGCCGTACCAGAGCCCCGGCGGCTCCCCAGCGTCGACGGCCTTCGTGTAGTAGTTCTCGCGGCCCTTCGCGACGGCCTCGGTGAGGTAGCGCACGGAGTGCCCGGTGGCGATGCTGAGCATGGCTCACGCTCCAGAAGTTGATCTCGAAAGACGATCATCGAGCGAGCCCGCCAGGGCGAAGCGAAGATCACCATCGGATCCAGATGCCTCGGTGTGCTTCGTAGTTGATCTCTTGTTCTTCGCTCTGGCAGTGATCGCCGGTGGCATTCGGTAAGGCGTCTTGTGGTGGGCGGGAAGGCTTGCGTTCAGGTGCGTCGGAGTTGCTGGCGGGTGTAGGCGTCGGCTTGATCGAGTTGGGCGTCGGTCGGCTCGGGTCGCGGAGCTAGTGGGTCGGTGGCCCAGGCGGCGGCGAGACTCGCGGCGTGAGCGGCGAGCGGCGGCGCAAGCGCCGGGCGCGCGGGCGGCCCGTCGCGGTGCAGGGCAAGCTCGCACGTTCCGACCGCCGCGAGCACGCGCTTGGTGACGCCAGGTCGGTGCCGCTCGTGCCAGTCGGCCACGCGCTGCCAGGTGCCGGTCGTGGGGTGGTAGGCGTCGGCATGGGCGTGGCGCAGCCACCACAGCTCCTCGATCACGTCCGGATGCCACAGCCAGCAGGCCGACAGCGCGGCGTCCGGGTAGCGCAGGTAGATCCGGCGGGTCCAGCCGATCAGCTCGGCGAGGTCAGCGACGGCGCGGGCGGGGTCGTCGGCCAGCAACCAGGACCGCACCACGGCCGGGTCCCCACCTTCCGGGGCGAGCACGGCCGCGGCGACCTCGGCGAGGTCGCCGCCGAGCTGCCGGACCAGCCGCTCCAAGTTCGCTGACTCGCCTGCCGGTGCGCTCGACCGACCGGGCCAGCGACATGACCTCGTCTTCGCCCATCACAGCCCGGCCCCGTCGACAGTCATCGTCTCGTCGGCGTACTCGTCGACGGTGGTCGACGCGGCGACGTCGGCCTCGTACGGGACATGAGCAGCGACGACGTTGTGGGCGGCCTCGACGGCCTCGGCGACCTGTGCGGCTTCGCCTGCTCTGATCGCGTCGAGGTCGGCGTCGTCGAGGCCCCACAAGTGCGCTGAGGCGCCGACGTGCTCGGAGACGTCGTCGAGGTAGTCGCGGACCAGGGCGCGGGCCTCGACGAGGCTGCGACCGTCGGCGGCCAGCTCGTGCGCGGCTTCCTCGGCGGTCAGGGCCGGTCCGGCGTCGATGAGTGGCCCTTCACCGCCGGTCAGGCCGGGCTCGTCGGCCGCGCCCTGCTCGTCGCCTGCGGTGTCCGTCCCCGCTTGCTCGTAGCCGTCGGGCTCGTCGGCGGCGGGGATGACGGTGCAGACGATCTCGCCGTTGTCGGTCCAGGTGGGCTCGGTGGTGGACAGTTGTTCACGGCCCAACATCTGGCGGAGGGCGCGATGTTCGGCCTCGGACGCGGGCTCGATCGGCTGGCCGGTGGTGGGGTCGGCGCGCCAGGTGCGGGCGCTGGGCCCGACCAGGGCGTAGCCGCCGTCCTCGGCCTGGGCGCGGGTGACGTCGGCGAGCGCGGCAGCAGCGAAGGCCGCGCCACGGTCGGCGTGTTGGTTGGCGGTGATGCGGTCGAGCAGGGCGTCCTTGTCGGCCAGGAACCGGGCGCGTTCGGCCGGGTCCGCTGAGGCCCCGGCGTTCGACAGCTCGCGCAGGCGGGCGGTCAGGGCGGCGATCTCCGCCGCGGTCGGCAGGTCAGGGTTGGCGCGGGCCATCACAGGCTCCACAGAAGGGGAATGGGTGGGGTCGGGCCGACCCCGGGGAGGCGGTCACCGGGGCCGACCCGCAGAGCAGGGAGTTGGCGTGGTTAGGGGTTGTCGTCGGGGGCGGCCGGGACGACCGTCAGCGGCTGCGTGACCGGGTCGACATCCCGCGGCCGGTAGTGCGTCACCCGCACCCGCCAGAAGCGGGCCAGCAGGACCCACAGCGCCGCCCAGCTGCGGGCGAGCCACGCCCGGGCGGGCTGCTGCCAAGCCGCGACGATCGCGCCCGCGACCCAGCCGTGCAGCCCGCCGAGCACGAGGCCGAGCAGGGCACCGAGAGTGGTCCAGGACGGGTCGAGCTGCGCGGCCGCCCAGCCACCCCACCGGACCCCGGCCCACACCCCGAACGGCACCCCGCACACCGGGCCGAGATGACGGCCCAACCACCCCAGCAGCCAGGCGCGGGCCGCGACGGCGGCCAGCTGGGCGCGGACCGTCCACGCGTCCGGGGTCTGCCAGGCGCGGACGTCCAGGCGGCGGTAGGCCAGCTCCACCCGCCCGATCACCGGCGCCATCCCCCGCCGAAACGCCACCACGGTCTCCGCGGGCAGGTTGGCGATCTGCGCGGGCGCCAACACCGGCACCCGCCGCGTCGTGCGCGACGCGACCCGACCGTGCATGTCCGTCGTGAGGGTGGGCTCGTCGCGCTCGCCACCCAACGTGGACCAGTAGGTCAGGTCCTCCCGGGAGCGGGTGCCGCCGAACACCATCACCGCGCCGGTGTTGTTGAGGATGACCTCGGCCTTGGCCTCGCCGTAGCGGTCCAGCAACTGCGCGCGGGACTGGAACGCCCCGATGATCGTCACCCCGCGCCCGCCCATGTCCGCGGTCCACTGATGCAGCGGGACCGGGCAGATCAGCGCCGCCTCATCCAGGGCCAGGGTGAGGGGTGGGTCGAGGCGCCCGGCGGGTTGGTGGGCGGCGATGCGGCGGGCTTCGCGGGCGATGTGCCCGGTCAACGCCGACACCAACGGCGCGGTCTGGGTCTCCTCCGCGCCGAGCAGGTAGACGGTGGCGCGGGTGGCGAGCAGTTCGGCGACGTCGAACCCGGCCCCACCGGTGCGGGGGCCGGTTGCGGCGGCCGCGGCGGCGTCGTGGTGCAGCCACCCCAGCGCGGGCATGATCGTCGAGGTGATCGACGAGCGGGTCTTGTCGTTCGTGGTCAGGAACTGGCGGGCGTCGTCCTGCAACGCCTTCTGCGGCGACTTGCGCAGCAGCGAGGAGACCTCGCGCTTGGCCTCGTCCGGGTCGGAGACCCACCGCTGCACGTCGCGCATGGTCAGGTCCGGCGCCAGCGCGGCGGCATGCAGGAGCGCGGTCAGGACGCGCCTCGCCTGGTTCTCCCAGAACTCCCGCTCCCCCGCGTTGCCGGTCATGGCGCCCGCGGCGAGCAGGTCGGCGGCGCGCTCGGCCGCCGTCACCGAGTTGGCGCAGCCGGTGAGCGGGTCGAAGGTGATCGTCGAGGCGAGCCCGGCCAGCCCGACCGGGTTGAAGACGTACACCGGGCCGCGCCGGGCGCGCAGCGGCGCGGTCAACCCGTAGAGGTCCGTGCGGGTGGAGGTCACGAGCACGGCGCCCGGCGGCGTCCAGGATGCGCCCGGCCAGCCACTGCGACTTGCCGGTGCGCGGCCCGCCGAAGATGCAGATCACGTCCTCGACCGAAGCCCACACCCGCAGCAGCCCTGCGCGGCAGAGCAGGACGGCGACGTCGACAACGTGGGCCGTTCCGTAGCCGAGCCAGCTGGCCCAACGGGTGGTCGGTGCCAGTGACGGGCGGACGGTGCCCGCTCGGCGGAGCATGGCGCGGCCGCTCGCCACCCGCACGATGTCGGTTGTCGACGCGACGCCTGCCTTACGCCGGGTGCGGGCGCTCCACCGGACGACCGTGGCGGAGGTGCGGCCGTGGCGGTGCCACAGCCAGAGCGCGACCGGGACGGCGAGCAGGGCGAGCACCCACCAGGGCGTCTCCTCGACGAAGGTCATCGCGGGCAGGATCGAGAAGGCGCCGAACCCGATGGCGACGAAGCGGGCACCACGGCGCCAGGCGATCCAGGCCGCTGCAGCGGAGATGGCGAATACGAGCAAGGTGGAGAGGTTCATGGCGTGGCTCCGGTGAGCGCGGCGGCGCGGGGCGCCGGGTCGGTTGGGGTGGTAGGCCGGGCGTCGTCGATCAGGCGGCGGGCCTCGTACTCGCTGATGCCCAGCTCGCGGGACAGGCGACGGCGCCCGACTCCGGCGGCGATCAGTTCGGCGGCCCGGTCGTGTTCGACGGCGGGCGGGGCGGTCTCCCAGAGGCGGGAGAGGCCGTGCTCGTCGAGCGTCTCCAACTCGGCGGTGTCGGCGTCGTCCGGCTCGACGGCGGGCATCGGGCGACCGACCAGCACGGCGAGGTGGACGACGGCGCCGAGCACGGCTGGGGCGATAGCTGAGACGACCACGACGACCCACCACGCGGGCGCCAGACGGTAGGCGTCCAGGCCGTGCGCGAGGGCGTTGGCCGCCACCGACAGCCCGAGGAGGGTCAGGGCCAGGGTGCGGGCGAACCGGCGGGCCAGCTCGTGGGTCCGGCCGCCGAGCCAGACCAGCGACCCGGCCGCGGCCCCGGCGTCGACGACGACCGGCAGCAGCCACGCCAGCTCCGGGGCGAACCCGCACAGCAGCGCGAGGTCCCGCAGCGCGGAGAACGACAGCACCGCGGCGGCCGCGGCGACGACGGCCAGCAGTCCGAGCAGGATCAGTCGGGCGGCCATCAGTCGGTCACCCCCGCCGTGGCGGCGTCGAACGACCGGCGGGCGCAGGCCTTGCCTTGCCGGGTCTGGCTGGCAACGACCGACCAGGGCAGTTCCTCGACCACGCGCAGCCGCACGACTTCGCGTTGCCGGGCGGTCGCGGCCGCCATTGACCGTTGCAGGTCAACGCTCGCGCAGATCCGGTCGGCGTCGTCGCCGATCGCGCCCGCACCGGCGGTGTGCCAGGCAACGGGATCGGTCGGGTCGGTCGCGGCCTCTCGAGCCTGCTGCTGGACGCCAGTGCGGCGATAGTGATCGGCGACGACGTGCCGCGCGATGGTGCACAGCCACGCCCGCTCGACCTCGACCGACGCCAGGTGCAGGCCGGGTAGCGCCTGCCACGCTCGGACGAACGTGACCTGGGCGAGGTCGTCGGCGACGTCGCTGTCACCGGGGCGCACCTGGCGGGTGAGGTAGCGCGGCAACCAGACCTGATGCCTGCGGAAGAAGGCGTCGAACTCCCGGCTCATGGCGCTTCCTCGACGCCGATGTGGCCGATCGCCGACCAGAACGCATTCGCCGCAGCCGATGTGGTCGCCAGGCCTGTCCGCATGCCATGCAGGCAGGCGATGGCGTCGGCGAGACGATCGGCGGGATCGGTCGTGCGGGTGTCGTCGTAGAGCAGGCGGCCCTGCCCGTAGCCCCCGACCTGGCGGGCCAACAGGACGGTCAAGTCGTCCAGCGCGTACAGGGTGGCGACCATCTCGCCCGCCAGTGCGTAGAAGTCGGCGTGACGGGGGGACGCCTCCTGCTGGTGCTCGACCGTTTCGGCCCAGGCTGTGGCGGCAGTGTCGGCGCTGCGGAGCGCGCGGGGGCGTTCGTCGGGGGTGGTCATTAGAGTGGGAGTCCTTCCGCTCGTGTCCCTGGTTGGGGGTTTGTGTGGGAGATCAGGAGGGGAGCCCGGTGGCCGCCGGAGCTCCCCTCCGCCGTGCTGGTGGTGAGGGCGCGGAGCCGGGCGGCCCAACGCGCGGCCGTGCGTTCGGAGACCCCGCAGCGGCGGGCGACCTCGCGCACCGGTTGTCCCGAGGTGAGCAGCACCCGCCCGGCGGCCTCCCGGTCACCGCATGGGGGCTTGGTCCGGCTGCGGACGGTGGACACCCGCGGTCGGCGGAGGGCGCGCCGCTCCTCGGCAGTGAGTCCGCCTGCGATGCCGTCGGGGATCCGGGCCAGCGCCTCGTCGAGGCACTCCGACCGGACCGGGCAGCCCGCGCAGACGGCCTTCGCGACCGCGACCTGCGCCGCGTACGTCGGTCCTTCGACGGCCGTCGGAAAGAAGATCTCGCCGGACATACCGCGGCAGGCCGCATGCGACCGCCAGTCTCGCCGGGCGTTCATCCGACGCCGCCCTTGCCGTTGAGGGTCGGGGTGGCGGCGTGGTCGAGCGTCGATAGGAAGCTCGACAGCGCGCCCGGCAGGCCCGCCCCGACCGGGGTGGAAATGAACAGCACCATCGCGATCGCGGCGAACAGAACCGCTCCCCCGGCGAACCGCGATCGTGCGCAGATGGCCGAGCCGACGACCGCGAAGAAGATGAGAACGCCCGCGTTCGGCATCGCTCACACCCCCCGACCGTTGCGCTGCTCCGGCACCCACTCGGCCGCGTCGACGAGGCCCTGATCGGCCAGTGCGGCCGTGACCATCTCCTCGATCGCGCGGGCCGGAACGATGAGCCGCCCCCGGACACGCACGGCGGGGAACTCCCCCGCCGCGATCGCCCGGTAGAGCGTCATCGGCGACATCCCGAACATCCGCGCCACCTCGGTGACGCTGTGGAACTGCCGCGGCTTGTCCCCGTCCACTGCCTGCTTACGAAGGGTTCGCATGACTCGCGTCCTCTCAGATGTACACGTTTGGTACGTGTACTAGACATCGTAGGTATGTGTCGGCGGTTGTCAACTGCCGTCGTGCTGTGTGGCACCGAGATTCCGCTGGTGAGGACCACGGCGGCAGATGACGCGAGATGACGCGAGATGACATGAACCGCGCGCCTAGTTGAGCCGTGCTGGTCAGAGCGGCAAGGTGGAGACGCGGAGCTGAGGGGGTCCGATGGGAAACCAGCTGGCCCGCGTGCGCGCTGAGCGCGAGTGGAAGCAGACGACGCTCATGCGCAAGCTGCGGGAGGCCGCTGCCCGGCGCGGAGAGACGTTGGTGAGCGACGCGAGCCTGAAGCGGCGGATCGCGGGGTGGGAGAACCAGGACAAGCCGATCAGCGACCGCTACCGGGAGCTGCTGTGCGACGTCTACGGCATGACGGCAGTGCAGCTCGGCATCGCCGAGCCCCTGACGTTCCCGTCAGAACCGCCGCTGCCGAGCACGGAGCTGGCCGAGCGGCTGACGTTCTCACGCCTCGACGACGGCCTCGTGGCCTTGCTCCGTGACCACACGCAGAGCATCCGCCTGCTCGACCGCCGCCTCGGCGGCAACGCGATCTACCGGCAGGCCGCCGCGCACGTCGAGCAGCTCGACAACCTCATCCACTTCGCGCTGCCCGGCGCCCACCGCGAGGCGGCGGCCGACGAACTCAGCCAGGCCGCCGCCCTCGCGGGTTGGCAGGCCCTCGACATGGGACGGGCCGCAGACGCCTGGCGCCTCCACCAACTCGCCATCGCGGCCGGCCGGGAGAGCGGCCGGTCGGAAGCACTCGCCCACGCACAGGCGCAGCAGGCGTACATCCTGCTCGACGCGGGCGAGTTCGACGCCGCGCGCGCAATGGTCGAAACCGGGCAACGGCACGCCGGGACGCACGTCTCCCCTGTACTGCGCGCATGGCTGCACGCCGCCGAAGGCGAATCACTCGCGGCTCTCGGTCAGCGCGACGACGCCTTGCGCGCCCTCGACGCAGCGGTGGCGACCCTCCCGGAGAATTCGGAGGATGACGCCCTGCCTTACCTCATGCTCGCCCCCGAGCACCTTGCTCGCTGGCGCGGAGACTGCCTCGCACGACTCGGCGACAGCGACGCGATCGACGACCTGACAAGCGCGCTCGACGCCATGGGCGAGGGTCAGTACGGGCGCGCCGAGGTAAGCCTGCGCGTCGACCTCGCGCTCGCCTTCAACGCCCGCGACGACCCGCATGAAGCTCAAGTCCACGCGCGCCGGGCGGCGGAGCTTGCGATCCGGACCGGCTCGGAGCGTCAGCGCCGCCGCATCGCGCAGCTACTTGCCTCGTGACGCGCGTGCGGTTGGCCCGCTCAGCGCCAAGACATGTAGTAGCCCGACCAGCGACCCCGAGTTGACGATCCGGCCCTTCGAGATCAGCTCCGGCACGTCGGCCAGCGCGACCCACTCAAACGTGCCCTCGTTCAGCTCCGTCGCCTCGCCGACCTTCTCGGCGCCCCGGGCGAGGAACACATAGTGCGCGTTGCGCACCATGCCGATCATCGGCTCGAAGGTGACCAGATGCTCCAGCGAGTGTGGCCGGTAGCCGGTCTCCTCCACGACCTCACGCGCCGCTGTCTCTTCGGGCGTCTCGTTGGGGTCAAGCAGCCCGCCCGGCAACTCCCAGTTCCACACGTCCGGCACGAACCGATGCCGCCACGACAGCAACACGTGCTCCCCCGCGTCGTCGAGCACGACCGTCATCGCGGCGGGCTTCATCGTTACCGTGTGATGCTCGAACCGCTCCCCCGACGGCTGGGAGATGTCAGCGAGCCCGACGGTGATCCACTCGCTCTCGTACACTGGCCGCTCGCCGTGCAGGATCCACCGGGCGTCCTCGGCCTCCGGGCAGGTCATCCGACAACCGTAGCCGCGCAGGGGGCTGACAGCGGACCTTCCGTCACCGTGACGCAGGGAACGCACCTGCCCCGTGTCGAATGACTACCAGACCAGATTCTGCAAGGTATTGGTACGCTCGCCTAACAGTATTGCGCGAAACGCCGTACTCCGCCACTAACTGAGCTTCACTTGGAAGGGCAGTTTCCGGCGCAAATTCTTCCGACTGCAACCGGTCCATAAGATCCCCTGCGAGGCGTCCCCAAGCGGTCGTTTCTTGAGGACGACTCATGACACCCGCCACCCGTCGACCCCGACCGGGAACTACTTCGACGAGACCCTCGGCCACAAGCAGGGCGAACGCCGCGCGGACTGTACCTCTAGACACCGATCGCTCGTTGGCAAGTGACATCTCAGAGGGAAGCATGGTCGCCGCGGAAAGCTCGCCACTCAGGATGCGCTCTCGAATATCCTCAGCAATTTCGCGATACGTCCCACGGGGCGCCATTGACTACCTCCTTACGTCTAGTATCCGGCGGCAAATCACCCGACTGACGTCGTGCTGCTCGCTGGCGGATTATCGGCGAGGAACGCTGCGACCTCTTTGCTATTAACGCCCATCCATGCCATGTAGCGAAACCCTTCTTTCTCCGCGCTCTCGATGAGTTCCTTCATACAAGCTGCCAACCACACCTTATCTTCACCAAAAATCTCCCGACGAGCGGTCTCGTCTTCCACAAGCCGCACGAAGGCTGGCACGCTTCTGTATGAGTGGTAGCGCGCAAAGCTCGGATAGTAGTTGCTTGAGTCAAGACTTCTACGAGAGCCCATGACGTTTAGGCAGCCGTAAACATCGAATTGGCAGAGGCTCGTGGCAATGGCCTCCGACTCCTCGGCCTCTTCCGGACGAAGGCACGCTAGCCGTCGGACGACATTCGCTCCACGCGCAATCAGATTATTCTGCCCCTCAACGAGATTCGCCCGGGCAGCCATCGTTAGACCGTGCCGTAGCCAGCTCCCGTAGTACTGGAACTGCTCGGCGTTGGGGCGCCTGCTCGTTAAGAATCCGATAGCGGCCCAATTTTCTAGACGTACGGCAAGTGCACCGATCGCGTGAACACGCGAAATGATCTCCAGCCACAGCATGACCGACTCGTGGGTACCACGTTCATGCCCCCGCTCATCGAATCCATTCTCGTAGACCCTTACGAAGCACGTAACCGCATCCCGAAACCACTCGGGCCGTTGAAACTGAAGTGCAATCGCAGCAAACTGCGTGATACGATCAAGGAGATCGTTGATTTCATCGGAATTACTCGTGTAGTGTTTGGCGGCATCGCGCCTGAGTTGAAACAATATCCGCCGCAGAGGAATATCATCGTTGGCCCGCAGCAGCTGCATAACCAACTCATCATAAGCAGGACCGTCGATCTCCCAGGTAATCGCCGCACCATCTCGACTGTTGCGCAGAGTGTCAACGGAGGCCCCGATAGAGGCCGATCCAACAGCTTCGTCTCGGAATTCTCGGCGCCACCGCTCTCGTTCGCGCGATATAAGCTGCTCGATCAGTCGGGTCTTGTCATCGTGGTTCCATCGTTCATTCGACGTGCCCCGCCGAACGTACACATCGCCCCGCCGGAATGCAAAGTTTGACTTTCCGGTCTTCTCATCTTTATACTCGCCATCTAGGGCCATAATGCTCCACCCAGTCGGCGAAGGCCCGACGAAGATCAAGACGAGCGGGTGTTCATCGACTTGATGCAACCCGACCCTGATTTCAAATGGGCCGGAGATGTACTTGGCGACGCGCGATCGGAGGCGAGACTCATCGAATTGACTGAGATCTATACCCTCCAGGTCACCCACTGGATTACCTTGACCGTCCGCACCGACCACTACGTACCCACCATGTGGCTCTGACGAGAGCGCAGCTACGTCAAGCGCAAATTTGAGTGTCTCTAGAGTCGTTTGAAAATCCAGTCGCTTCTTATAGTCTAGACAACTCTGTTCGTGCTGCTCCGCCAAGCACTCGCGCAGCTTCTCATCGCTTACGATGGGTTCGACAACTACGGCCACATCCACAAACTACTCGGGCCGGTCTCGTCCAGCTCCGACACCACTGAGGCGCCGCGAGAGCACCGGTGAGTGGCATGGCGGGTCGTGGGTGGCGTCAGAGTGTCGGTGCCGCCAAGTACGGTGCCGGGCATGGCGTTGGAGGCTAGGACCGAGCTGTTCGACTTCGGCGAGCAGCTCTCGCTCGTCGCGGCGCCCGAGCTCGTCCACGAGTCCGCGGCGTACCTGGTCGACGAGGCTGGGGAGCACGGCGAAGTGTTCACCCGGCCCTGGGTGGTCGGTCTCATCCTCGACCTCGTCGGCTACACCCCCGACCGCGACCTGGCCCGTGTGCGCGTCGTCGAGCCTGCGTGCGGTTCCGGGGCGTTCCTTGAGCCGCTCGTGGCGCGGCTGAGCGCCTCATGCCGACAGCAGGGGCGGCCGCTCGCTGACGCTGCGGGGGCGTTGCGGGCGTTTGACCTCCTCCCGGCGAACGTCGATAAGGCCCGCGCGCTCGCCAGGCGCGTCCTGGTCGAGGACGGCTGGCCCGACAACGACGCCAGCAGCCTCGCAACGGGTTGGGTCCAGGTGGCCGACTACCTTCTGCGGCCCGCAGACGGCGATGTGGATCTGGTCGTCGGGAACCCGCCTTACGTGCGACTGGAGGACGTGCCCGATGCGCGCATGCGCGCCTATCGCGCGAACTGCCCGACCATGACCGGACGCAGCGACCTCTACGTCGGCTTCTTCGAGCGCGCGCTCCGATCGCTCAAGCCAGGCGGGCGAGTCGGCTTCATCTGCGCCGACCGATGGATGCGCAACCAGTACGGCAAACACCTTCGGGCACTGATCTCCAGCCGGTACAGCCTCGACGTCACGATCGCCATGCACGACGTCGACGCGTTCGAAGACCAAGTCTCGGCCTACCCCGCGATCACCATCATCTCCCGACGGCCTCAACAAGCAGCCGTCGTTGCGGACACCAAGGCCGCGTTTGGAGCCCGCTCCGCACCTGGGTTGACCGCCTACGTCGGCAGTCCGGCAGCCGAGACGGTCACAACCCCGACCTTCCAAGCCTCCCGCCTCCCGCACTGGTTCGCAGGCGACGACTCATGGCCGACGGGGTCACCGGCACGCCTGGCCATGATCGAGCACCTGAACGATCATTTCCCCTCGTTGGAGGACGTGGCCACACACACCAAAGTCGGGATCGGCGTGGCAACCGGCGCTGACGGGGTATTCATCACGACCAATGCCAACGTCGCCGAACCAAGCCGCCTGCTCCCCTTATCGATGGTGAGCGATATCGCCAGCGGGAAAGTCGAGTGGTCGGGCCACTACCTGGTTAATCCGTGGGACGACGAGGGCCTCGTCCGCCTCCAGGATCACCCCCGATTGTTCGGCTACTTCGAGGCGCACGCCGACGCCCTGCGCAAACGGCACGTTGCCGGGCGTCAGCCCGACCGATGGTTCCGCACGATCGACCGCGTCATCCCCGGCTTGCGAGAGTCCTCGAAACTGCTCATCCCGGACATGCGCATGACCATGCATCCGGTACTGGACGAGGGCCAGACCTACCCGCACCACAACCTCTACTTCGTCACCTCCCGCAGCTGGGACATGCGGGTCCTTGGTGGTCTGCTGCTGTCTCGGATCGCCACAGCGTTCGTCGAGGCCTACTGCGTCAAGATGCGCGGGGGCACGCTTCGGTTCCAGGCACAGTACCTACGACGCATCCGCGTACCGCGGATCAGCGACATCTCCGCGCGTGGCGCGGCCGCGCTAGCCGATGCATTTGACCGGCGGGACGTGGATGCGGCAACCTCTGTCGCCCTGCCGCTCTACGGCCTCGACTCGCTCCCGGAGTAGACGATCACTCTTCCGCCCGACATGTTCGACCGCGCCGTCCGCAGCTACTGGTCGGTCCGCGACGCCCAAGCAGCCAAGCAACTCGCCAGCGGCAAGGTCGACGCGGGCAGCCGTGGAGCGGTCACCGGTGGCGGCCACCTCGACGCCATCCTCGACCTGCTCGAGGAGCTCTTCGTCAGCGCGGGGTTTCAACCATCCGAGGTGCTGCGCCGGGCCGGGGTCGAGCTGCCCGGGTATTACCGGCCCACCAAGAAGTGGGACCTCGTGGTCATCTCCCACGACAGACTTGTCGCCGCGATCGAACTCAAGTCCCAGGTTGGGCCATCGTTCGGCAACAACTTCAACAACCGGACCGAGGAAGCCATCGGCAACGCCGTCGATGTCTGGCGCGCCTACGAGGAAGGCACATTCGGGGCGGTTCGGCCGTGGCTCGGCTACGTTTTCCTGCTGGAGGAGACCCCGCGCTCCATCACCCCGGTCCGCGTCGCCCAAGGTGTGTTCCGGCCGGAGCCGATCTTTCAGGACACTTCCTATAAGGATCGCTACGGCATCCTCTGTCAGCGCCTGGTCCGCGAGCGCCTCTATGACGCGGCGTGCTTCGTCACCAGCTCCCGCGATCCCGAAAGTCCGATCAACCAGCCCTACGACGAGCTGTCGTTCGCCAACTTCACCGCTGCCATCGCCGGACGCGCCGCCTACATCAAGGCCCTCGAGCGATAGCCGCAGGCCCCCGTATCAGCAGGCCGTGGAGCCATACGTGGTGCGAAGCGGATGCCAGCGAGGATGACAAGCGCAACTGACGATGGCGACCGAGAACTGTTCGCGCTGGCAGAGGGCAGAATCAACACGTCCCGGGCGACTTCTAATCTCTAGGTCGCAGGTTCGAGTCCTGCCGGGGGCGCCAGGTCAGAGGCCCAGTAGTCTCATCCGCTCGGCGCGCATGGAGCCAAGCGGGCCGAAGTAGCTCCATGGCGGTACCTCGACGACGCTCCCGCGCGGAGATCGAGGCGCTGCCCAGCGGCTCGCTGCGGGTGTGCGTGTACACGGGCATCGACCCGATCTCGCGCAAGCGTCACCTCCTCGCGGAGATCGTCCCGGCTGGGCCGAAGGCGCACACCTCCCAGAGAAGATCCGCACGCGCCTCCTGGCCGAGGTCGACGACCGCCGCGACCCCCGCACGGGCGCCACGGTCAACCAGCTGGTGGAGCACAACCTTGAGCTGCTGAAGATCGAGGACACCACACACTCGGGGTACGAGCGCATCATCCGGCCGTACATCCGCCCGTTGCTCCGATGCGGTGCCCTCGGCCCTGGAGACCGCCTTCCTACGGCGAAGGCTCTGGCGACCCAGTACTCAGTATCGGAGGGAACAGCGCATCGTGCGATCGCGCTCCTCAGCGCCTCCGGCGAGATCCTCACCAGCCTCGGACAACGGGCTGTAGTCACAGCTCAATCCACTCCGAGTGGCGGCGCCGGCGTCCGCCGCTAGCCAGTGAGTCAGAAATGGGAGACCGCGACGAGGCGTTTCGACGGGGATCCGCGGGCGCTATCCCAGCTGGTCGCGGCGCCGTGTCAGGTAGGCGGTCTCGGCGGTATTGCCCGCCAGCTCGATGGCTTTGTCGTACGCCGCGCGGGACTCCTGACCGCGGCCCAGCCGGTGCAGCAGGGCGGCGTGGGACGCATGGTAGGCATGGTAGCCAGCTAACTTGTCCTCAAGGCGGTCGACGGCAGCCAGTGCCACCCCCGGGCCGTCGATCTCGGCGACCGCGATGGCCCGGTTGAGGGCGATGATCGGCGAACGGTCGAGCCGGACGAGCCGGTCGTAGAGGGCGGCGACCAGTCGGTGTCGCGTATGTCGCGGGCGGAGGTGTGCACGGCGTTGATCGCCGCGAGGATCTGGTAGCGCCCGCAGCCACCCCGGCCGCGGCAGCGGTCAGGCGTTCGCGCACCAGTCGATGACCCTCGGCGACCAGCGCCGCATCCCAGGACCCACGGTCCGGCTCGACGAGGGGGACCAGCTCGCCGTTCGCCGAGACCCGGGCGGTCCGGCGGGCCTCGGTGCGGAGCATCAGCGCCAGCAGCCCGGCCACCTCGCCTTCCTCTGGCGTGAGGACACGGACCAGGCGAGTGAGCCGGATCGCCTCGGCGGTCAGGTCCTGACGTACGGGATCGGTGTCGGGGCCGGTCGCCAGGTAGCCCTCGTTGAAGACGAGGAAGAGGACGGCGAGTACGCCGAAGACGCGGGCCGGGAGGTCCTCCGCGGACGGCACCCGACAAGGGATGCGAGCCGCCTTGATCTTGGCCTTCGCGCGGGTGACCCGCTGCCCCACGGCGGTCTCCTGCACCAAGAAGGCACGGGCGGCCTCGGGCACGGTCAGACCGGCGACCATGCGCAGCGTAAGCGCCACCCGGGCCTCCATCGCGAGCGCCGGGTGACAGCAGGTGAAGATCAGCCGCAGCCGCTCGTCGTCGATGGCGCCGACAGGCTCGGGCGGGTCGTCGTCGAACGACAGCTCAGCCTCCTTCTGAACACGTCGATCGCAGCCTCCTCGTCCGGGGTGCCGAGGTCGGTCTTGTCGTGGATCACAGAAACCAGGTACTGCATCTCGCATCATCTCCCGATCCGACACCGCCTCCGAAATCTCGGTGTGGTCCTCGAACCGCTCCTCCGTCGGCTGGGCGATCAGCGAGCCCGACCGTGATCCACTCGTTCTCGTACACCGGCCGCTCGCCATGCACGATCCACCGGGTGTCCTCGTCCTGCGGGCTCGTCGCCGATGAACCGTAGCCACCGCACCGCGGTGAGTCAGCGCGGCGGCGGGAACGCGCCAGCGCCATGCCGGATCGCTAAGAGGCCCTCGTCGACCAACTGCCGATAGGCACGCCGAACGCGATGGGCGAGACCTGGAACTCTGCGACGAGCTCCGCCTCACCAGCGGCCTCATGGGCGCGTGGCGCGAGCCAGGCGCCGCACGATCATCTACGGATGCTCGGCGGCAGGTGCGAGGTGAGATCAACCCGGTGCCCAAGAGGTGCACGACCGCGTAACTCGCGCATCAGCGGCACGGTCAACCTGCAGGCAGATGGAGCGTCACCGGGAGGTGCTGAAGGTCGAGGACCCGACGCGTTCCGGGTAGCCTCGCAGACCCACCCGACGCTTCGCAGAGCCCCAGGACCCTGCGAAGTGCACGCGAGCTCTGCGAAGTGGGTCGAGGTGCGCCGACGGGTGCTGCCGCAGGCATCGGGCGAAGGCGGCGGCCTGGCCGAGCAGCGGGCCGCCGGGCGACGCGGACCGGCGGGCGACGCGACCCCGGCAGCGGGGATCACCTTCCTGAACTGAGACGTCTGTCAAGGGACACGTCGAGACCGCGCGGATCGGGCTCCGGGGCCGCGGCGGGCAAGAACCTCGAGGTCTTCTCGCCGACGATCGGACGGCAGCTCCTCGAGCAGGGGATGGTCGACGAGATCGACCTGCACATCTCGCCGGTGCTCCGCGGCGACGGCATCCGGCTTTCGACAACCCCGGGGGACGGCCCATCCGGCTTCGGCGCGACGGCACCCGAGGACCCGGCCGCGGCGGTGAACCTCCGGTGTCACCCGGGTCGCGACGTCACGGTGGCATCGACCAGCACCGTCACCCAGAGGTGGCCGAGCCAGGCCGCGTAGCGTTCGTCGGACCAGCCTTGCCGCGCGACAAGGGTGTGCCACAGCGACCCGTCCGTGGTGGCGAACAGGACGTCGCGGCATTCCTGCTCCGGCACGGCCATCTGCCCGGTCGCCGCGGCACGCCGGGCGTGGACGCCCATCGCCTCCAGGCGCGCGCAGTCGATCTCCGCGAACAGGGCGGCCGCCGCCGCGTCGGTGTCCGCGGCGCCCTGCACGGCCAGGCGCAGCCCTGCCGTCCGTCGCATGACCGTCGTGTTGACGACGGCGAACCGCGTGAGCCGCACGCGGAGGTCGGGTTCGGCGAGCACGGCGCGCATCTCGGGACGCTCGAGGAGGTGCACGTCCTGCTCGTCGCCGCCGACGGCGACGTCCCACGCGCGGTGCAGCAGCGTGGGCTTGTTCCGGAAGGTCGCGTAGACGGTCTCCGCGGCGACCCCCGCGGCCGCGGCGACCTCGGCGATCGTCGTGGCCCCGTAGCCCTTGTCCACGAACAGCCGGTGCGCCGCGGCGAGGATCCGGCGACGGTTCTCCAGCGCCTGCTGTTGGCGCCGCGTGGAGTCGTAGCGCCTCTTGACACCGTCGCTCATCAGATACAACCTTACTTTATTGGATATAGCTGAACTGCATCGAAGGAGATGGCCATGGTATCCGAGGTCGAGGACTTCCTGGCCGACATGCTGCCGCGGCAGCTGGGCGCCGAACACGCGCTGTGCCGCGGCGACGTCGGCCTCCGCTCGGAGACGTGGTCACAGCGCGACCCGGTGACGCTCTTCGGCGCCGGGGTTTCGGTCCGCCGCGGCTGGGACGAGGTGAGCGACACCTTCCGCTGGCTCGCGGGCCGCTTCTCCGCGCTGCACGACTACCGGTTCGAGCTGGTGGCCACAGGAGCCAGCGGCGATCTCGCCTACACCGTCGGCTTCGAGCACAAGACGGCGGTTGTCGACGGCGAGCCCGCGACCTACACGCTGCGGGTCACCCACGTCTACCGCCGCGAGGACGGCGTGTGGAAGGTCGTCCACCGGCACGGCGACCGTGTCCGGGATGGAGCGTCATGACCGAGCGAGGCGACAATGGGTTCGCTCTCGGCCCCGGCGAAGGGCGGCCGTTCGGCCTGCCGACCCGCGGCCGCGGCGTCGTCAAGCTCGGCGCCTCCGACACCGGAGGCACCCTGTCGGCCCTGGAGCTCGCCCTGGAACCCGGGGAGGGACCGGGCAGGCACGTGCACCACCGTGAGCACGAGCTCTGGTACGTGCTCGAGGGCGAGTTCCGGTTCCTGCTCGGAGACGCGCTGGTCCACCAGCCGACGGGCGGCCTGGCCTTTGGCCCCCGCGGCACACCGCACACGTTCCAGAACGTGGGTGCGGGAACCGGACGCCTGCTGGTGATCACCGGACCGGCCGGGCTGGAGGAGTTCTTCCTCGCGTACGACCGGCAGGCGACCGGGCCCTACGACGTCGAGGCGCTGGCGGCGGCGGCCGAGATGGGCGGGATCGACTTCGTCGGTCCCCCGCTCGGGGTGTCGGCGCCCTCCGCCTGACGGGCGGGCACGACCGCACAGTGGGGGGCCGGATCTCGCCCTGGCGGGCAACCCACGGAGAGAAAGCGGGAGCCGGGTTCGGACTGGCGGAGAGTGGGCACCCCGCCACCATGGTCAGCTCACCGGTCCGGCTGCTGCGGCAGACCCCCGCCGACGTCACGCTACTGGGCGAAGAGCAGAGCCGGGCGATGTGGGAAACCCGGCGCTGCCTCGCACGGAACGGCGAGGCGCGGCGATGACCGACACCGCAGTGCTCGACGTCGACGGCACGCTCGTCGACACCAACTACCACCACGCGCTCGCCTGGTTCCGGGCCTTCCGCCGCTTCGACGTGACACTGCCGGTGTGGCGGCTGCACCGGGCGATCGGGATGGGCGGCGACCGGCTCGTTCCCGAGGTCGCGGGCGCCCGGTTCGACGACGAGCGCGGCCACGACGTCCGCGCCGCGTGGGCCGAGGAGTTCGCGCCGATGCTCGCCGAGATCCAGCCCTTCGACGGAGTGCGGGAGCTGCTCGCCGACCTGCGCGAGCGCGGGCTGAAGGTCGTGCTGGCCAGCTCGGGGGCACCCGACCACGTCGACACCTACCTCGACCTTTTCGACGGCCGCGTCCTCGCCAATGCCTGGACGACGAGCGAGGACGTCGACAGCACCAAGCCTGCGCCCGACCTGATCTCCGTCGCGGTCGAGCGGGTCGGCGGCACCAACGCGGTCGTTGTCGGCGACTCGGTGTGGGACTTCGTCGCCGCGAAGAAGGCCGGGCACGCGGGCTACGCCATCCGTACCGGTGGCTTCTCCGCCGCCGAGCTGCGGGACGCGGGCGCCCTCGACGTGTTCGACTCGCTGCCCGAGCTGCACCGGTCCCTCGACAGGGTGCTGTCGTGACGGCGCCGGTCGCCGCGCCGCCCGAGAGGGCGGCCCGCACCTGTGACGGCAAGGTCCCCACCGGCCGAAGCGCGCCGGCCTGTCCGCGCATCCTGCGGACCTGGCCCGTCTGGTGCAGCCTGGACAGCTGGCTGCATTGGCCGCCGTCCTGATGCGGATGGCGCTCGAGAAGACCTGGCCGAAGAGGTGACCACGTGAACGACATGCTCGCCGACTACCGCGCCAAGCGGAACCCCGCGCAGACCGACGAGCCCATCGGCGGCACAAGCCGCGAAGGCGCGCCGCGGTTCGCCGCCGGGCTGGAGCGTGGCCACGTCAAGGTGCGGCTGCACGGCGAGAAGCTGACCGGTGGCCACGTCTTCCAGCACACCACGATGCGCGGCGACGAGCAGGCGTGGCTGATGGTCAAGCTCGACGACGAGGGCGCCGACCGACGCCGCAAGCCCGCCACGTCGCAGCCCGTGTCCGTGGTGTCCGGCAAGCGAAACGAGGATCTGTGACCAGCCTCGTCGACGGCCTCGACGAGGCCGAGCGGGCGCTGGTGACCCGCGGCAAGGCGGCGTTCGTCGCGCCCATGCTGGCCACCCTGACCCAGGACCGGTTCACGGACCCGGCATGGATCTTCGAGCGCAAGCTCGACGGCGTCCGCGCCGTCGCGGTCCGCGACGCGGGCGGCGCGGGGCTGTGGTCGCGCACCGAGAAGCGGATGGACGCCACGTACCCGGAGCTGGTCGACGCCATCGCCGAGCGGGTGCCGCCCGGCACGGTGCTCGACGGCGAGATCGTCGCCTTCGACGGCGCGCAGACCAGCTTCGAGCGCCTGCAGGGCCGCATCGGGCTGCACGACCCCGATGCCGCGCGGGCCACCGGCATCGCGGTCTATCTCTACCTCTTCGACCTGCTCGTGCTCGACGACCAGGACGTGACCCGGCTGCCCCTGCGTGCCCGCAAGCGGCTGCTGCGCGACGCGGTCGACTTCGGCGGCCCGCTGCGGATGAGCGCCCACCGCAACACCGACGGCGAGGCCTACCTGCGTGAGGCGTGCGCGAAGGGCTGGGAGGGGCTGGTCGCGAAGCGGGCCGACGCGCCGTACCGGCCCGGTCGGCGCTCCCCCGACTGGCTCAAGCTCAAGTGCGTGCACGAGCAGGAGCTCGTCGTCGGCGGCTGGACCGACCCGCAACGCTCCCGCACCGGGTTCGGCGCCCTCCTCGTCGGCTACTACGACGGCGGACGGCTGCGCTACGCGGGCAAGGTCGGCACCGGCTTCGACCACCGGGCGCTCGCCGACCTCAGCGCGCGGTTCCGCGACCTCGCCGCCCAGCACCCGCCGTTCGCCGACCCGGTGCGGGAGAAGGGCGCGCACTGGGTGGAGCCGGAGCTGGTCGCGCAGATCGGGTTCAGCGAGTGGACCCGGGACGGCAAGCTCCGCCATCCCCGCTACCTCGGGCTGCGCGACGACAAGCGACCCGAGGACGTCGTCCGCGAGGAGCCCGCATGACCACGCACCAGGAGATCTCGCGGCCCGGGAAGGTGCTGTTCCCCGACCCCGGGCTCACGAAGGCCGATCTCGCCGCCTACTACGAGCGGGTCGCCGACGTCCTGCTGCCGCACCTGGCGCGGCGCCCGCTCGTGCTGCACCGCTTCCCCGACGGGATCGCCGACGCCGGGTTCTTCCAGAAGCAGGCCTCCGAGGGCGCGCCCGTCGACACCGTCACCGTGCCCGCGCAGAACGACCGCGGCCACGTCGACCACGTGCTCGTCGACGACGTGGAAGGGCTGCGGTACCTCGCCAACCAGGCCGTGGTCGAGCTGCACCGCTGGCTCTCGACGGCCGACGACCTCGACCACCCCGACCTGTTGGTGATCGACCTCGACCCGCCGCGCCGCCGCGACCTCGCCGTGTTGCGCCGCGCGGCCCGGGCCACCCGCGACCTGCTCGGCACGATCGGGCTCACGCCCTACCTGATGACGACGGGCAGCCGCGGCTACCACGTCGTCGCCCCGCTGGACCGGGCCGCGGGCTTCGACGAGGCCCGGGCGTTGGCCCGCGCCGTCGCGGACCGGCTCGCCGCCGACGCGCCCGACGACCTGACCACTGAGCAGCGCATCGCGAAGCGCGGCAACCGGATCTACCTCGACGTCAACCGCAACGCGTTCGCGCAGACCGCCGTCGCGCCGTACTCGCCGAGGGCGCGGACGGGTGCGCCGGTCGCGACGCCGATCGACTTCGCGGAGCTCGGCCGGGTGGAGCCCGACGGGTATGACACCGTGTCGGTCGTCCGCCGCATCGCCCGCAAGCCCGACCCGTGGGCCGACATCGCCGACCACGCCGGATCGGCCACCGACGCCCGCGCCGCGCTGGGCTGACCACGGCGTCGGTGGGTGCCGAGCCCGGGCCGCACCACGCAGGCGCCGCCGATCACGACCCCCCGGCGCGTGATCGGCTTCCGTCGTCCCGATCCCTCTCCTCCCTCGGTCCGGCCCTGACATTAGGCAGCCGACCGGCGGGCGCAAAGGTCCAATCCCGGCCCAACCGCGGTGGGCCACCGAGTGCGTCAGCAGGCGTCGCGGAGCCGGAGCAGGCCTTCCCGGATCCGGTCGGTGGCGATCCCGCCGAAGCCGATCAGGAGGCCCTCCGGGCCGCGGTGGGCCACCCCGAACAGCGAGAGGGCCTGGACGCCGACGCCGAGCTCGGCGGCGCGGTCGACGACCTTGAGGTCGTCTACGCCGGACCGCAGCAGCGCGGTGACGTGCAGGCCGCACGCCGACGGCACCGGGGCCAGGTGCTCGGACAGCTCGCTCGTGAGCACCTCCATGACCGGGTGGTGGCGCTCCTCGTAGACGTGCTGCATGCGCCGGACGTGCCGCCGCAGGTGCCCGTCGTCGACGAAGCGTGCCGCGGCGGCCTGGATCTGGACCTGCGTGTGCCAGTCGGCCACGTGCTTGGCCTTGCGCAGGGCACCGTGCAACGTCGGCGGGGCGACGAGGAACCCCAGGCGCAGCGTGGGCATGAGGACCTTCGAGAACGAGCCGACGTAGAGCACCCGGCCGGACTCGTCGAGGTTGTGCAGCGGCTCGAGGGGGCGCCCCTCGTGGCGGAACTCGCCGTCGTAGTCGTCCTCGAGGATCGCGGCGTCGCGGCGCCGGGCCCAGTGCAGCAGCGCGAGCTTGCGCCGCTGCGACATCGCCGTGCCGAGCGGGAACTGGTGCGACGGCGTGACGTACACCAGCCGGGCGTCGTCCGGGAGGGAGTCGACGACGAGGCCCTCGTCGTCGACGGGCACTCCGACCACCCGCGCTCCGAGCGAGGTGAACGACGCGTAGGGCGGCGAGTAGCCGGGGTCCTCCATCGCGACCGTCGCCCCCGGCTCCACCAGCACCCGCGCCGCGAGGTCGACGGCCTGCTGGCTGCCGTTGGTGACGAGCACGTCGTCGGCCGACGCCCGGATGCCGCGCGACACCCCGAGATGGCGGGCGATCGCCGCACGCAGCCCGGGGTGCCCCGCCGCGTCGATGTGCGCGCCACGGCCCGCCGACGCGAGCCGGAACTGGTCGGCCAGCAGCGAGCGCCAGGTCGCGAACGGCAGCCGGGTGACGTCCGGGATGCCTGTGCGCAGGTCGAACGCGGGGCGGGGGCCGGACATGTCCGGCGGGTCGTACAGCCGGTCCCACACCGGCCGCGGACGCAACGGCGAGTCGGCGCCCGACCCGTTGCGTGCCTGCGGACGCCCATGTGTGACGAACGTGCCCACGCCGATGCGCGCGGCGAGATACCCGTCAGCGACGAGACGGTCGTAGGCGAGCCCCACCGTCGTCCGCGACAGCGCCAGCCGCCGGGCCAGCTCGCGGGTGGAGGGCACCATGTCGCCCCCGCGCAACCGGCCGTGGACGATCGCGAGCCGGATCTGCCGGTACACCTGGCCGCCGACGTCGCGCCGACCGTCGAGGCGCACGTGCAGCTCGACGGGCACCGTGACGTCCGCGGCGGCCCCGTTCCCCGCCGACCCGACGTCCACGCGGCTGACGGTACCCGGGCCGGTAAGCGGGCCTGCAGAGACGCTCAGCGGCCGGGATAGCCGGTCCGTGACGTTTTGTCCGGCCGGGACAGACCCGGAGCCGCGGGCGGCGGCCTACGCTCGATGGGCCGCCCGAGCACTGGAGGAGCCATGACCGCCCCCCATCGCGGATCAGCGCTCGGCATGATCGAGACGAAGGGGCTCGTCGGGGCCATCGAGGCGGCCGACGCGATGGTCAAGGCGGCGAACGTGGTCGTCGAGGGGTACCGCACGCTGCGCAACGGGCAGGTCAGCGTGCTCGTCCGCGGCGACGTCGGCGCGGTGACGGCCGCGGTCGACGCGGGCAAGGCCGCCGCCGCGCGGGTCGGCGAGCTGTACGCGACGCGCGTCATCGCCCGGCCGCACGACGAGACCGACGGCGTCGTCGCGGGCGTGGTGACACCGCCCGCCTGAGAGCTCAGACGCCCGGCACGTCGTCGTCGACGGCCGCCCCGTTGATCTGCAGCAGGCGCAGGGCGAAGTCGGCGCGCATGCGGTCCTCGTGGCGGGCGAGGTCGAGCCCGGTGAGCTGTTTGATCCGCTCCAGCCGGTAGCGCAGCGTCTTGTGGTGGATGAACAGGCGCTCGGCGGCGAGGCGCTGCGAGCAGTCGGCGTCGAAGAAGCCGCGCAGCGTGCGGACCAGTGAGCCGTCGTTCTCGCGGTCGTAGGCCACCAGCGGGCCGGTCACGTCGTCGATGAACGCCTGCAGGTCCGGGTCGTCGCCCGAACCGAGCAGCAGCCGGACGATGCCCAGCTCCTCGTACAGGAAGACGTTCTGGCCGCCGAGCCGGTGCGCCGCCGAGAGCGCGGTGCGGGCCTCGTTCATCGCGCCGGGCAGCGCCATGGCGTCGCCGTGCGCCCGGCTGACCCCCCAGGTGACGCGCAGCTCGGCGATCTCCTCCCGCACCCGCGCGGTGAGCCCGCCGAGGAGGTTCTTGATCTCGGCCCGGTCGATGTCGGACCCGACCGCCACGACGATGTCGCCGCGCAGGCTGACCAGCGACAGCCCCCTCGCCTCGTCCCGCAGCGCGCGCACGACGTCGCGGCGCACCCGGTTGACCTGTGAGGTGTCCCAGCCGTGCTGGGCGCCGAGCTCCTCGACGTTCTGGATCTGCCCGGCGAAGAGCCGCAGCCTGCCCGCGAGGCTGATCCCGAGCTGCTGGGCGCGGCTGCGGGCGGCCGCGCGGTGTTCGACCGGGCCTTGGACGAGGTCCCAGAGCACCTGGTCCATCGCTTCCGAGCGGGCCCGGCTGGCCGCCCGCTGCCGCAGGAGGGCCAGTGAGCACGCCATCGCGACCTGCCCGGCGACGACGTCCATCATCTCGACCGACTGCTCCCCCGGGAGCAGTGCGACGCTGCCGATCTGGTCGCCGTCGGCGAAGAACGGCTGCACCCATGCGATGACCTCGCCGCGGCCGGGCAGGTCGATCGGGCTGCGGCCCGGCGCAGTGCGCGGCAGGGTCGACGGGAGGTCGGCGGTCATCCGCCTGCCGCCGTGCGCCACGGTCAGCTCGCCCTGCTGCCCGTAGACGCCCACCTGACAGCAGAGCTCGGTGGCCACCGTGCGGGCCACGGCGGGCAGGCCGCCCCCGTCCCTGACCGTCGTGAGCAGGGCCTGCTGCAGGCCCGATGCCCGCGCGAGCACGGCGACCTGGCGCTCGAGTGCGTCACGCGCCTGCTTGGTCTTGCGCACCGCGGAGGCCTGCTCGTCGTGGAGGCGGGCGTTGTCGATGGCGATCGTGGCGAAGTCGGCGAGGGTGACCATGCGACGCACGTCGCGGTCGGTGAACAGCGACGGCCGCCTCCGCCACACCTCCAGCACCCCGACGAACTCGCCCTGCAGCCGCAGCGGCACGGCCATCGCGGAGCGGGTGTCCTCCTGCACGGCCAGCGACATGAAGTCCTGGCTGATCGTGCGGTCCCGCAGGTAGTCGTCGATCTTCGCGGGCTCACCGGTGAGGAACACGAGCCCGGCGACCCCCTGGCCGCGGCGCATCCGCAGCCGAGCGGTCTCGATCGCGCGGTTGCCGACGCACGAGCGCATGCGGATCTCGTCGCCGTCGCGCAGGAGCACGCCGCAGATGTCGGACTCCAGCAGCCGCAAGGTGTGGTGGGCGACCGAGAGCAGCACCTGGTCGACGTCGCGCACCGAGAGCAGTCGTCCGACGACGTCGCGGACGGCCGCGGTCTCGGCGGCCGACGCGTCGGCGCCGCGGCGGCACTCGTCGCGCTCGGCCGCCATCGACAGCCACGCGCACGCCTGGAGCGCGGGCGTGCGCAGGTCGGCGGGCAGGTGCACGCCGGGGTCCCAGGTCAGCGAGACGCGGCCCACACCGAGGGCGCCGGGACCGTCGGCGCGCTCCGCGGCGGAGTCCCACCGGACCACGACGGGGGTGCCCCACGCCTCGGACAGCGCGTCGGCCACGCGCACGGCGGCCGACGCGGCGTCGTCGGGGACCTCGCACAGCAGCGCGTCCAGCTCGTCGGTCGGGTCGACGGGGCGCAGCGCGGCAGGCGGGTGTCGGCGTGGCGTCATTGCCGTCTCCGGGCCTATAGGGCGATAAGGGTTTTGAGGCTACGGCGGGTAGCCATGTCCTGGTAGGCCCGCGGAACACCGTCGAGGCCCACCGTCGCGGACGCCACGACCCGCGGGTCGAGGGCACCGGACAGCAGCAACGCGACGAGCGCGTCACCGTCCCGCATGAGATCACCGATCACGAAACGCAGCGTCAGCTCGTCGGCGAACGCCCTGGCGACCGGCAGCGGCCACGCCGCGTCGGGATGCACGCCCACGGAGACGACCGTGCCGCGGCGGCGGACGAGCGCGAACGCGAGGTCGAGGCCGAGCGCGGCACCGACCGCGTCGACGACGGCGTCGGCGCCCCGGCCGTCGGTCACCGCGTCGACCTCGGCGCGCGCGGTGTCCGGTGTGGCCGCCACCGCGCCCTGCTCGGCGGCGAGCGCGCGGCGGGCGGCGACCGGCTCGACGACGACGATCACGCCCGCCCCCATCGCCTGCGCCGCGAGGCTCGTGAGCTGGCCCACCGGACCGCCGCCGACCACCGCGACCGTGTCACCGGGACGGACCCTGGCCCTCCGGACGGCGGCGAAGCCGGTCGCGAGCGTGTCGCCGAGGAAGACGGCGGCGTCCGGCGCGACGCCGTCGGGGACGGCGCGCAGCACCGTGTCCGCGTAGGGGACGCGCACGAGCTCGGCCTGCGCGCCCGCGAGCGGGGGGCCGTAGGCGTTTCCGGTGCCGAAGAAGCGGCGGTCCGCGCACTCCCAGTGGTCCCCGCGGCGACACCACCAGCATCGGCCGCAGGCCGTGTAGTCCGCGCCGACGACGACGTCGCCGACCCGGCGCCCGAGCACCGCCGACCCCACCGCGACGACCTCGCCGACGAACTCGTGCCCGAGCACGCTGCCCCGTGGCAGCTGGTCGTCGTGCGTGACGAGGTGCAGGTCGGTACCGCAGACCGCGGCGCGCCGCACCCGCACGACGGCGTCGGTCGACGCCTCGATCCCGGGGTCGGCGACGCTCTCGACGCGCACCTGCCCGTCGCCCGCGTAGAGGACGGCCCTCATGGCGTGAGCTGCCCGACGCGGTCCCGGATCCGGTCGGCCGCCGCGCGCAGGGCAGCGAGCTCGTCGGGGAGCAGGTCCAGCCGGACGATCTCGCGCAGGCCGCTCCGGCAGAGCCGGACGGGCAGGCCGACGTAGACGTCGCGGACGCCGTAGCTGCCGTCGGCGAGCACCGCGGCGGTCATGACCTCGTCGGAGTCCGCGGCCATCGCCAGCACCATCCGCGCGGCCGCGGCGCCGGGGGCGAGGAACGCGCTGCCGCTGCGGAGCAGGCCGACGACCTCGGCGCCGGAGTCGCGGGTGCGGGCGACCAGCGCTTCGAGCGTGGCCGGGTCGAGCCGGTCCGCCACGCTGGTCTGGGACAGCGGGACGACCATCTCGGCGCCGTGGCTGCCCAGTGCGGCGGCCGTGATCCGGTCCGCCCGGTCGACCCCGGTGAGCGCGGCGAGGGACTGGAAGCGGGCGGTGTCGAGCACGCCCGCCATGCCGAGCACCCGGTGGGACGGGAAGCCGGAGGCCCGCCAAGCGTGTTGGGTCATCTCGTCGAGCGGGTTGGTGACGACGACGATCACCGCGTCCGGGCAGGTCGCGGCGACCAGGGCGGCGACGTCACCGACGATGGCCGCGTTCGTGTCCACCAGGTCGGCGCGGCTCATCCCGGGCTGGCGGGCCCGGCCCGCGGTGATGACGACGTAGTCGGCGGGTCCCGCGTCCTCGACGGCCCCGGTGCCGCGGACGCGGGTGGCGAAGCCGGAGAGCGCCGCGGCGTGCGTGAGGTCGAGCGCGACCCCCCGCGCCCTCCCCTCGTCGATGTCGACGAGCACGACCTCGGTGAAGAGGTCGGCCTCGGCGAGTCGCAGCGCGGTGATCGTGCCGACGTTGCCCGCGCCGACGACGACCACCCGCCCGGTCGCTCCGCCCACCCCGCGCACGTCGGCGGGAAGGGGCGCGCCGCGGCGGAACAGCGCACCCACCGGCGGCCGGGGCAGGGCGGGGGCGACACCGGGGGTTGCAGCGGCGGCCCCGGGAGTTGCAGCAGGGTGACACTCCTCCGACTGAGTCGCAGGGATGTCACCCCGCTGCGACGCGGGCTTGGCCCGGCCGGGGTCCGGGCGAGCGGGCGGCGCACCGGGCGGGCGGGGCGAGGCGGGCAGGTGCGCCGAGGCGGGCGGGTGCGGCGAGGCGGGCGCGGGCGGCGATGCGGGCGCAGGCGGCGAGGCGGGCGCGGGCGGCGAGGCGAGCGCGGGCGGCGATGCGGGCGCGGGCGGCGAGGCGAGCCGGTCGCCCGTCACCGCCGAGGCCGTGCCCGGCGTGCCGACGACCAGCTGGACACCCAGGTCCCGGGCGCGCTCCCGGGCCAGCGGCGTGACGACGTCCCGCGCACCGACCTGCAGGACACCCACACCGGCCGCTGCCTCAACGTCCCCGGCACCGATCACGCTCACCGCACGGCCCGCCGAAGATCGCCAGCTCGGCGCATTTCCGGTCGGATCTGGCCGCTTTGCGTACCAAGCCGGTGATCACGGGATCGGGGGTCCCTCACCGCGCCGCCTCCCGTCCGGACATCCCCTCCAGCGCGGCGACGGCCGCGTCGCGCGCGGTCTGGACGTCGCTCTCCGACCCGGACAGGAACATCCGCCCGAACCGGCCGACCGCGCGCAGCTCGATGACGGTGATCGACGCCGCCTTCTCCGCCTCGTTCGCGGCGATCGCGATGTACGCGGCGGGCGCGACCTCCATGACCAACAGGCTCTGGCCGGGCATCAGCATCGAGCCCTTGCGCCACTTGTTGAGCAGCTGAGCCTGGTACGGATGCACGTTGGTGATGAACTGGGTGGAGGCGATCGTGGGCCGGAGCCGGTCGGCTTCGGTCATGCCCAGCTCGTCGAGCACGGCCTGGCCGGACGCGAGCACCTCGGCCTGCTGCTCGGAGTGGATCTCCAGCAGCCCGAACT
Source organism: uncultured Actinomycetota bacterium (assembly GCA_963750095.1). Lineage (GTDB taxonomy): Bacteria > Actinomycetota > Actinomycetes > Mycobacteriales > Pseudonocardiaceae > Pseudonocardia. Next base: position 392,861 of record CAVVPJ010000011.1, read on the forward strand.
CGCGCTCGATGATCTGCAGCGCGGGCCGCACCCCCGCCGCCTTGAGCGCGACGTCCGCCGCTCGGAACACCTCGTTGCCGGGCGCCATCTCGATGTAGAGCTCGGCCATCCCGGCGAGCGGCACGTCACCGGGGCTGGTCGCGGCGATGTGCGCGGCGCACTGCGGCTGCATGCGGTCGATGAAGGCGTACGTGCGCAGGGTGGGCCGCGCCGATGGTTCGCTCGCACGCTCGTTCACGCCGCCGACCTCGCGATCCCCACCGGGGTGATGAGCAGCGCGTGCGGGTAGGTGACGACCTCGCGCTCCAGGTACCTGGCGATCACGTCGCCCGCCCCGGGGATCATCAGGGCACCGCCCGCGAGATGCAGCGGGAGCTCCGCGGCGTCGCCGGTCATCGCGCGGACCGACTCGGCGATCCGCTGCAGGCCGGGCACGAGGATCGGCAGCGCCTCCCCCGGGTGCTCGCGCTTGCGCACCTCCGCCTCCTCGACGGAGATGCCGAGCGCGCCCGCGAGCACGAGGTCGAGGTGATGGCCGCCGCCGGGGCGGTCGTCGAGCGCGGTGAGCCTGCCGCCGCGGAACACGCCGACGCCGGTCGAGCCGCCGCCGACGTCGACCAGCACGCCGTCGCGCACCGCGATCGTCCGCTGCGCGGCACTCACCTCGTCGACGAGCACGACGTCGGCGAACCCCGCCGCCTCGCAGACGTACGTGCACGCGCGGGCGTCCGCGGCGGGGATGCACGGCGGGTGCGCGGTCGCCGCCGACGTCAGCTCGACGCCCAGCGCCTCCTGCGCGCGTTCGCGCAGCATGCGGACGGTGGCGACCGCGCGGGCGAAGTCGACCACCACGCCGTCCCGCAGCGCGGCGGACGGGTGGCTGTCGACGCGGATGGGCTCGCCGCGCGGAGCGTCAGCGGAGCGCGCATCGACACCGCGCGGAGCGTCAGCGGAGCGCGCATCGACACCGCCGTCGAGCACGACGAGCACGCAGCTCGCCGTGCCGAGGTCGACGCCGACCCGCAGCGGGCCGACGGGTGCCACCGCGACCCCGCCCGCGTGCGCGGCGGCGGCCGCTTCCAAGAGCCGGGCCACCACTAGAGCTCCACCGGGTCGTAGACGGTCCGCCACGGGCGCACCTCGTGGGCCACCCGCTTGATGTTGATCAGATGCAGCGGCGTGACGTTGTCCGAGCAGATCGAGCCGCTCCAGGTGCCCGTCCCGAGCTGGAAGGACGGGTCGACCTCGGCCGAGTAGCCCATGCCGCCGAACAGCGCGGGCGTGTTGATGAGGATCCGGCCCGCGGGGAGGGTGGCGAAAGGGGCGATCTCCTCCGGGTCGGCGGCGTGCACCGCGCACGTGTGGCCCTCGCCGCCGAGCGCGAGCACCTCGCGGCAGCGCGCCCACCCGGCGGCGACGTCGCGGGCACGGTACACGCTCAGCACCGGGCCCAGGATCTCCCGCGAGAGGAGCACGTCCGCGTCGACGGAGGTCAGCTCGGCCGCCAGCACCCGCGTCGCCGACGGCACCGTGAACCCCGCCAGCTCGGCGAGCCGGGGCGCGCTCTGCCCGACGGCTTCTGGGCGCAGGCCGCCGCGGTCGTCGAACAGCGCACGGGCGAGGCGCTCCTGCTGCGGCTCGTTCAGCCAGTGCGCGCCGCGCTCCTCGAACGCCGCGAGGAACGCGGGCGCCGCCGCCTCGTGGACGACGACCGACTGCTCGGCGACACACGCCGTCCCGTTGTCGAACGCCTTCGACGTGATGATCATCTCGGCGGCCTCGGCCGGGTCCGGCACGCTCGCTCCGACGTACGCGGGCACGTTGCCGGCGCCGACGGCGATCGTGGGCTTTCCGCTCGAGTAGGCCGCGCGCACCATGCCGGGGCCGCCCGTGGCCAGCACCAGCGCGATCTCCTGGCGGCGCATCAGCTCCTGGGTGGCGGCGAGCGTCGGCGCGGTGAGGCAGGACACGAGGCCCTCCGGCGCCCCCGCGGACACCGCCGCGTCGGCCATGATCTCCGCGGCGCGCAGGGTGCAGCGCGCGGCGCGCGGATGCGGCGCATGCACGACGGCGTTCCCGGACTTCACCGCGGCCAGGCTCTTGAACAGGGCGGTCGACGTCGGGTTGGTCACCGGGATGATCCCGGCGATCACGCCCATCGGCGCGCCGACGGCCGTCACCCTGGCCCGCTCGTCGGTCCACAGCACGCCGACGGCCCGGCGCTCCAGCATCCAGCGCGCGACGAACCCGGTGTTGTACCGGTTCTTGTAGATCTTGTGCTCGTACACGCCGTATCCGGTCTCGTCGACGGCGAGCCGGGCCAGCTCCTCGGCGGCCTTCGTGCCCGCGAGCGCCATGGCCCGCACGAGCCGGTCGAGGGTCTCCTGGTCTGCGCCCTCCAGTGCCTCGAAGGCCCGGCGCGCCGCCCGCGCCTTGGCCCGGACGTCGGCGAGGCCCGCGAGGTCCGCGTCGAGGGTCCCGGCACTCATCTCAGTGTCTTCCGCCCGGCCACGCACCGGGCCCCGTCCACGACCGGGCGGCCCGTTGGGTGCTCATCTCAGCTCTTGGGGCGCGTGAGGACCGCGAGGATGCTCTCGGTCTCGTCGTGCGGGCGCGGGATGACGTGCACCGAGACGACCTCACCCGCCTTGCCCGCCGCGACCGCGCCCGCGTCGGTGGCGGCCTTCACCGCGCCGACGTCCCCGCGCACCATCACCGTCACCAGGCCGCCGCCGATCTCGCGGTGCCCGACGATCTGCACGTTGGCCGCCTTGACCATCGCGTCGGCCGCCTCGATCGCGCCGACCAGACCCTTCGTCTCGATCAGGCCGAGCGCGCCGCGGGGTGTCGGCGTGCCGTTCGGGGTGGCCATGGCGTCCTCCGTATCGGTCGGTGGCTGCTAGCTCTTGCGGTAGGTGACGGTGCCCGCCCGGATGACGGAGTCCGCGATGGCGACGACGGCACGGTCGGTCGGCGCGTCCGCGCCCGCCGCGACCCGCGCCGCTCCCCCGCTGGAGACGAGCACGAGCTCGCCCGTGCCCGCCCCGACCAGGTCGACCGCGACGTAGGTGGCCCCGTCGGGGTCGTCCTGCACCACCAGCAGCGTGAAGCGGGCGAGCCCCGGTTCCTTGACCGTGGAGACGACCTGCCCGAGCACCTTGGCCAGCTGCACGCGGTCACCTCCGCACCTCGCACCTGGCGGTGACCGTAAGCGGCGTCACACCAGGCGGCGCTATCCCGGCCGGACAACATCCACCGGGCCCGTTGTCCCTGGCCGCCCTGGCCGGGGGTAGGGCGGTAGGGAAGGGTCTGACGACACGCGACGACGCCAGGAGGTACCCGGTGATCCGCCCCGACGACGCGCAGTTCCACGCTCCGACCAGCGACGACCCGCTGTGGGCCGAGACCAACTACTTCGGCCTCTACGCAGGGCAGGACACGGACACGCCGCTCAACATCGGGATCTACGGCCTGTTCCGCGAGCCGCTCGGCGTCGTCGGGGCGACGGTCGCCGTCAACGGCAAGCGCGTCACGCTCCCCTGGGCCGCCGACTACTGGGACGCCTGGGAACACCTGGTCGTCCCGCAGCCGTCGAACCTGCTCGACTACGCGCTCGCCAACGGCCTGCGCGTGACCTGCTCCGATCCGAACCGGGTGTGGGACGTCGCGTACTCCGACCCCGTTCCGGGCCTGGACCTGCGGTTCCGGTTCACGGCGCTGATGGAGCCCTACGACATCAACGACCCCGCCCAGGACCCGCTCGCCGCCGAGCGCGACATGGACCTCACCTGGGGCCACGCCTACGCGGGGCACTTCGACCTGACCGGGCACTGCGAAGGCGAGATCACCCTCCGCGGGCGCACGCTGCCGATCGACTGCGTCACGACGATGGACCACAGCTGGGGCATCCGGGCCGAGCGCCAGACGTCGCGGCTGTCGTGGATGCACGCGCACTTCTCGAAGGACTTCGCCGTGCACGCCATGTTCGACTTCCCCACCGACGGCGGCCCCGACGCGCCCTCGGCGCTGACGCTCACCCACGGCTATGTGCTCGACCACGGCAAGGTCTACGGCCTCAAGGCTGGCACCGGCACGACGGAACGCGCGGGCTTCTACCCGGAGACGATCACGCTGTCGATCATCGACGCCGCCGACCGCACCTGGGAGCTGCGCGGCAGCGCGCTCACGACGTTCCCGTGGCAGGCGTGGCCGGGAACGGTGGGGCACAACGCGCTGCACCGCTGGACCTGCGACGGGCAGACCGGCTACGGCGAGTGCATGGACTTCATCGGGCTGGGCGAGCTCGGCATGCGTTATGCGCTGTGCTGAGGTGATCCCGACGGGACGGCCATTCGACAACGGAACCAGCACCTTGGCCAGGCAGGAGACATTGCCGGTGCCCGTCCGGGCCGTCCTGTTCGACCTCGACGGCACCCTCGTCCAGACGCGGGTGGCGTCGTGGGACGTGTTCCGGCCGATCAGCGAGCGGTTCGGGCTCGGCGTCACGGATCCGGAGGAGTACTTCGACCTGTTCCGCGGCAACCTCTTCGCCTCGATCCGCGCGCTGTGCCGGGACGAGGCGCACGCCGCGGAGGTCAAGGCGGCGTTCCTCGAGCGCCTGCGCAAGGAGTACACGCCACCGATGGTTCCGGGGATGGCCGACGTCGTGCGCAGGCTCGCGGCCGACTGCACGCTGGCGGTGATGTCGTCGAACGCCATGCAGGTGCTGCGGCGGGTGCTCGTGGCCAACGAACTGGCGTTCTGCTTCGCGCACGTGTTCGGCGGCGACGTCATGCCCGACAAGCGGGCCGCGATCCGCGCCTTCCTCGCCGACACCGGCAGCGGCTTCGGTCGCCGCTGCGCCGCGGACTACGACGAAACGGGAAGACGTGTGCACCCCGACCCGTCGACGACCGTGCTCGTCACCGACACCGCGGGTGACGTCCGCGACGCCCTCGAAGCGGGCATCCGGGTCGTCGGGGTGGCGTGGGGCATGCACGCGGTAAACGAGCTCGCCGCGGCCGGGGCGGAGTTCGTGGCGCTCTGGCCGCAGGAGGTGACCGCCCACCTGCTCGGCGACGCCGCGGCCGAGCCCGCGACCGGAGCCTGCGCGGTGGGCGGGGGCGCCCGGGCGACCGCAGGCGGCCTGCGGGCCGCGGGCGGCGGCGAGGCCGAGGCCGCGGACGGCGGGGCGCTGATGAGCGGCGGCGCTGCCCGCGGTGCCGGAACGGCCGTGGTCCCCGGCGTCGGCACGGGCGTCGGCGGCACACGTGTCGGCGGCGGCACAGAGGGCGCCGGACAGGGGGCCGCAGGGATGACGGCGGGGGGCGTGCGGCGCGAGCGCAGGCGCCGGGCCGTCCGCTCGATGGCGTCGGCCGAGGCAGGGGTCGCTCGGCGGGGGTCGGGTAGGCCGTCCGGCGCCGTGCGGGCGGCGGCGGAACACGCCGGGTTAGGCGGGTCCCTGAGCACCGAACTGCTCACCGCCGTCCGGCGGGTCGTCCGCCCGCGCTGACGGCCCGCCCGCGGGCCACCCGACCATGATCGCCTGCTGGGCGCATGTCCGGCCAGTTCTGGTCACTTTCTGCACCGAGCTGGTGATCATGGGGGCGGCGGGCCGAGTCCCGCGGGCCATTCGGGCCGAATCGCCGCGAGGCCCGTCCCGGGACCGGTAGCCTCGCCCTATGAGCGAGCCGGAGGACCCGGAGGCGCGGCTCTCCGCGCTCGAGTCGCGGGTCGACGAGGTGGCGGCCGAGTCCTCGGCGGCGCGGCAGGTTGCCGCGGACGCGCGGGTCGACGCCGCCGCCGCGCGCCACCTCGCCAGCGCACACGACCGCGACCTGGCCGACCTCGGGGTCAAGGTCGACGCCAACCGCAAGGCCATCAACGCGCTCGGTGTCCAGACCGCGGCACGCTTCGACCGTCTCGAGAATGAGGTCCGCAGCGGGTTCTCCGAGATCCGGGGCAGGCTCGACCAGGCCGCGGCCGGGCAGCAGCACATCGTCGACCTGCTGGCGCGGCACCTGCCCGAGGAGGGCGGTCACCGGTAGCCCATCGGGTGTCACGTCGCAGAGCGGACCGACGCTTCGCAGCACCCCGGGCCCTCCGCGAGGCGGCAAGCCGGTCTGCGAGGGCGCGTCGGCGTCGGGGGCGGGGCGCCCGCCCGGGCCTAACGCTCAGGCGAGGGCGGCCTTGCCGAGGGCGAGCAGGAACGGGCGGGTCTCCCGCGCGTCGACGGCGAACCGGCGGAACCCCAGGCCGTAGAGCTGGGCGGCCGTCGCCTCGGACACCGCGCCCGTGAGCCGCAGGCCCACCCGTCGTTCCGGCACCTTGTCGGCGGCCTCGGCCACCCCGGCGAGCAGGCCCTCGACCGAGGGGTCGATCGCGGTGCGCGGGTCGACCGACAGCAGGCCACGGCGGACGTACCCATCCAGTGGCTCGGCGGTGAGCAGCTGCCGGGCCGGGATGCCGAACATCGCCGACTGCAGCGCCCGCACCTCCAGCCACAGCACGTCCGACGCGGCCGCGATTCCGGCCACGTTGAACGCGGCCCGCGGGCTGGTCAGGTAGGCGCCGACACCTGGCCGCTGTCCCGGCGTCGCAGGGCCGGGGGCCGACCGGCCGTACTCCTCCCCGCGCGCGGCCGCCGCCAGCTCCCGCAAGGCCACCGCCTCGGCCGGGTCGGACACGTGCCGGACGGCCAGATGCACCCGGCCCGCCCCGCCCGCGTCGGCCATCGCCCTCGCCAGGCCCGCGAGCTGGCCTTCGATCAGCGCGGGCGCCCCGAGCGGCACCGAGAGCTCCGGCCGCTGCGTGGTCAACGCGGTCTGCTGCAGCAGCTCCCTGGCCTCGTCGGCGAGGAAGTCGATCGCGCGGACGCCCATCTCGACGTCCCCCGCGGCGCGCAGCAGCGGGGTCAGCTCCGCGGCGACGAGATCGGCGACGTGCTCCACCCCGTCCCGCCCGGCCAGCAGCGCGGCGACGAGGCCGTCGAGGTGCCCGGTCGCGGCGAGCACGTCGTCGATCGCGGTCACCAGCCCGGACGCGCCCGCCTCCAGCGCGGTGCCGACGTCGCCGGGCAGCGTCACCCTGCCGAACACCGCGCATCCCGCTGCAGCGCGCGCGACCTCGATGAGCGTCGACAGCGCCCCCGTCGCCGACGCGGGCGTCGACGTGCGGAACGTCCCGGCGAACAGCTCGCCGGTCGCGCCGTCAACGGACACCTCGACGCCCTCGACGACCATGCGCTCGCCGATCCACAGCGTGCGGGCGGCGAGGTCGACCCGCAGCGCCGAGGCGCCGACCACGCAGGCCGTGCCCAGCGCCCGCGCCACGACGGCGGCGTGGCTGGTCGAGCCGCCGGTCGCCGTCACGATCCCCTGCGCGGCGATCATCCCGTGCAGGTCGGCCGGACTGGTGACCGGCCGGGCGAGCACGACCTTCGCGCCCGCCTCCGCCGCGGCCTTCGCGCGGTCGGAGTCGAGCACGAGCATGCCGCTGACCTGGCCGGGACACGCGCCGATGCCGGTGGTCAACAGCCTGCCGTCGGCGCGGGCGGCGGCGACCTCGTCGGCGTCGAAGCCGGGCCGTTGCACCTGGCGCACCTGCTCGACGGTGACCATGCCGAGCGCGCCCTCGGGGCCGACCGCGCCCTCGGCGAGCAGGTCGGCCGCGATGCGCACCGCCGCCTCCGGTGTGCGCTTGGCGCTGCGGACCTGCAGGAACCACAGCACGCCGCGCTCGACGGTGAACTCGATGTCGAGCACGTCACCCTGACGGCGCTCCAGGTCGAGGCACGTCGCGCGCAGCTCGTCGAGCAGGTCGGGGGCGAGGGCCGCGGTCACCGGGTCCGGGGTGCGGATGCCCGCCACCACGTCCTCGCCCTGGCTGTGCGCGAGGTACTCGCCGAACAGGCCGGGCTCGCCGGTGACCGGGTTGCGGGTGAACACGACGCCGGAGCCGGAGTCGTCGCCGAGGTTGCCGAACACCATCGCCTGCACGACGACCGCGGTGCCGAGGTCGTGCGGGATCGCGTGGAACTCGCGGTAGGTGCGCGCCCGCCGCGTGTTCCAGGACCGGAACACCGCCTCGACCGCCCCGCGGAGCTGGTCGCGGGGCTCCGAGGGCACGCTGTCGCCCGTGTCGTCGGCCAAAGCCGCCTCGCGGGCCGTCCAGACGCGGTCGTACACCGGCCCGGGGTCGTCGTCGGCCGCCACCGGGCCGACGTCGACCTCCAGGTCCAGCGCACCCAGCACGGTCTCGGCGTACATGGCGTGGAACCGGGCGACGATCTCGGCCATGAACCGGGTGTCCCCGGTCGCGACGGCGATCGCGACGGCGGCGGCCCGGGAGAGGCCGAGGTCGAGGATCGTGTCCATCATCCCGGGCATGGACACCGGCGCACCCGACCGCACCGACAGCAGCAGCGGCAACGGGCCCGCGCCGAACGTCTTCCCTGAACGCTTCTCGAGCGCCGCCAGCTGCGCGTACAGCTCGTCGACGAGGCCGTCGGGCATCCGGCCTTCGGCGAGGTAGCTGCGGCAGGCCGCGGTGGAGATCACGTAGCCGGGCGGCACCCGCAGGCCGTGCTGGGTCATCCGGGCGAGGCCCGCGCCCTTGCCGCCGAGCCGGTCGACGGCGCTCGGGTCGGCGTCGGTGAACGTGAGCGTGAAGCTCATTCCTTCCGGTCCCGCCCCAGCGTGCGCAGCAGGTCCTCGTGGAACTCGAACCACACCGTGTGCACCGAGTCGCGCACGGGTGAGGACACCAGGTCGTGGTCGCCCGCGTCGATACCGTCCAGCGCGGCCCCGAACCGCCGCTGGTAGACCGCGAAGCGCGGGTCGTGGACTGCGAGCGCTTCCAGAAGCGGCTGCAGCCGTTGCACGAGCTTCTCGATCCGGCCGATCACCTTGCCGTCGTAGGCGGAGTCGCTGTGGTCGTTGGCGACCTTGCGGCCGCCGACGTCGACCTGCTGCCAGGCCGACATCGTGGACAGCAGCTGCGCGTTGACGGTCTCGAAGCGCGTGACGAGCTCCCCGATCTCCGCGTCGGCGCGCACGTCCGCGTACCGGTCGGCCGCCGCGGCCGCGAGTGCCGGTCCGGCGGCGTCGGTCGGCAGGGCGGCGCCACCGGCCACGACGACGAGGCCCTGCTCGGCGAGCGCGGCCAGCACCGGCTCGACGGCGTCGCCGTCGAGCCCGCAGTCGGCGGCGATCGCGCCTGCGGTGGCCATCTTCTTCAGCGCCACGACGTTGAGCACGTCGTAGTCCTCGGTGGTGAGGGTCGTCATGGCAGTCCTTCGGCACGCTGGGAACCCCGGGCGACGCGGAGGGGCGCGCCGCCCGGGGTGTCGCGGGGATGCTTACAGCCAGCGGTACTTCGACCGGCGCCGGTCGGCGCCGTCGGAGAACGGCAGGTACCCAGCACCCGAGAAGATCTTCTGCGGCACGGTCTCCTGGGCGAACCCGCGCTTGGTGATGTCGTAGTAGTAGTTCGCGACGCGCTGGTCGATCTCCCACAGCTGGTAGTCCGTGCACGCCTTCTCGTACGCCCCCGCGAGGCGCATGTGCGGGAGGATCATGTCGACGTAGTAGACGTACTGGCCGTTCCAGATCAGGTCGCGCCGGTTCATGCGGGCGGTCTTGGTGTAGAGCTTGAGCGTGGCGGTCTGCACGCGGCCCAGGTGGTCGTCGAGGTCCGCCACCTTGATGGGGTACACCTCGCCCATCGGGGTGTTCCACTTCTCCCGCGCGAACACCGCGCCGCCCGTGATCGACTCGATGTAGTTCTTCGGGCGGGTGAACGTCGTGGAGATGTCGTTCACGCGGATCTCGTTGAGCCCCATGGCCTCCGGGTCGATCGTCAGCGCGAGCGTGTAGCAGTGTGGCAGCTTCGCGTCGTCGCAGACGTCGCTCCAGTGGAAGACCTCTTCGTTGACGAACAGGTCGCGCAGGATGAGCAGCTGGCCGTTGGGCAGCTCGTAGGGACCGGTGTCGCCGAGGCCGAGGCGGCAGTCGTAGTGGTCGAGGAACGACAGCAGCTCGGCGGCCGCGTTGAACCGGGTGAACTGGCTGTGGGCGGGGCTCCCGTTCTCCAGCGGCTCCATCTGCGCGGTGATCTGGTCGAGGAAGTCGGGCTCGTGGATGCGGCAGCGGTAGCGGTCCTGGGAGTTGAGGATGTAGCCGTCCTGGCGCTTGCCCCACAGGATGCGCTGCATGAACTTGAGGATCTCGTTGGACTCCTCGATGTAGTCGTCGGGCTGGATCACCTCCAGCGCCAGCAGCCCACAGCGGCCCATGCCGAACCCGACGGCGCCGATGCACCAGTCGTGCACCGCGTTGACCTTCGTGCCGATCTCCCGCCGCGCGGTGGCGCCGATGTCCATGACCGCCTGCGCGCCGCCTGCCTCCTCCGTGGTCATGCGCAGGATCTCCGGCCAGCGGTAGAACTCGTGCATGAAGGCCAGGATCTCGTACTCCTGGCGCGGGATCATGCCGCTGACGCCCTCGGTGGCGCGCATGACCAGCACGTCCCAGATGTTCCAGGCGAGGTAGTTGTTGAGGTCGTTGAGCTCGTCGATCGTGAACTGGTCGCGAAGGACGTCCTCTTTGGACACCTTCTCCAGCACGCCGCTCCTCGCCCGCGACTTCATCATCTTGTCGCCCTTGATCCCGTCGGTGACGGGCTCCATGCCGACGAAGTTGCCGGTGTACGTGAGGTCCTGGAACCGCAGGCCGTCATCGGCCTGTTCGTACCGCTGCTTGTAGGTCGCGCGCTTGCCCTCGGTGGTGGTCATCTGTCCGCTCCTGTCTCAGAGTCGATGTTCGCTCCGCAAGCTCCGCTCAGTCCTCGGCTACCACGCGGCCGACCTCGTGGTCGGTGCAGTCGAGCCGGACCTTGCGTCCGTCGAGGGCGGCCGCGATCTCCTCGAAGTGCGCTTCGTCGGTCTTGCCCACCACGTAGCGCGACTCGCTGGTCGTGAGGTGCGCCGTCATCACGCACGGGGTCTGGAACTCGCGGGAGAGGATCCCGAGGTGCGACTCCGGCGCGCCGGACATCGTGATCACCCCGATCGCGCCCATGCTCAGCGCGGGCGCGAGGAAGGTGGTGGTGCCCCCGCGGACCAGCAGGATGTGTTCCTGGAGCTTCCCGGACTGGATCAGGCCGATCACGTCGGCCGGCGACGACAGGTACTTGACCGTGCCGTTGGGCGACTTGCTCGTGTCGAAGACGTTGAAGCCCTCGGCCAGTACCTCGGCCATGCGTTCCTCCTCGGACGTGCGGAAAGGGCGGCGCTCCCGGCCACTGTGCCGCGCGTCACTTCCCCGACCGATGGATCGCCCGGATAAAAGTCGCGGACGGCCTTGTCCAGGCCGGACAACGCGCTCGGAGGGAGCCCCATGACCACGCCGGACGTCGACGCGGCGGTGGCCGCGGTGCGGCTCGTCGACCACCACGTGCACGGTGCGCTGCGGGAGGCGCCCGACCGCCCCGCACTCGAACGGATGCTGACCGAGTCGGACCGGCCGGTGCCGCCGTGGATGTCGACCTTCGACTCCCAGGTGGGGCTGGCCATCCGCCGGTGGTGCGCGCCCGTCCTCGGCCTGGAGCCGCTCGCCACGGCCGAGGACTACGTCGCGCGGCGCGCCGAGCTCGGGGAGGCCGAGGTCACCCGGCGGCTGCTGCGGGCGGGCGGGGTCGACCGCTACCTGGTCGAGACCGGGTTCCAGGCCGACGCCGTCCTCTCGCCGGACGAGATGGCCGTCGCCGCCGACGCGCGGGCCGACGAGGTCGTCCGGCTGGAGCCGGTGTTCGAGGCGCTCGCCGCGCAGGTGGGCGCGGCGGCGGCCGTGCGGACCTTCCCCGAGGTGCTGCAGGAGCGCACCCGGGACGCCGTCGGGCTCAAGAGCGTCGTGGCCTACCGGTTCGGGTTCGACCTCGACCCGGAGCCGCCCGACACCGCCGCCGTCGTCGCGGCGACGGACGCCATGCTGGCCCGGCCGGGGCCGCCGCGGGTCGACGACCCGACGCTCCTGCGCCACCTGCTGTGGACGGGCGTGGCGCGCGGGCTGCCGCTGCAGCTGCACTGCGGCTACGGCGACCCCGACCTCGAGCTGCACCGCTGCGACCCGCTGCTGCTCACCCGCTTCCTCAAGCTGGTCGAGCCGCACGGGGTCGCCGTGCTGCTGCTGCACTGCTACCCGTTCCACCGGGGCGCGGGCTACCTCGCGCAGGTGTTCCCGCACGTCTACCTCGACGTCGGGCTCGCGACCCACCACACGGGGCTGCGCTCGCACGCCGTGGTGGCCGAGTCGCTGGAGCTGGCCCCGTTCGCGAAGATCCTCTTCTCGTCCGACGGCTACGGCCCCGCCGAGCTGCACCACCTCGGGGCGCAGCTGTGGCGCCGCGGGATGCGCAGGGCGCTGGGCACCTGGGTCGCCGACGGCGAGCTGACGGTGGCCGACGCGGAGCGCATCGCGAGGCTGGTCGGCCGCGACAACGCCATGCGCGTCTACGGGCCGCCGCGGTAGCCGGCCGCGCGCGACTTCGCACAGGCAACGGCGTCCTCGCATATGGCCGACCCTGTGCGAGGACACCCGACGGTCTGCGAGGTGCCGCTTGACTTGCGACGGGACCCCCGGCAGCCGATCCTGGCGTTCGTGATCGACGAGGCGGTCGTCGGACGGCCGAGCGGTGCGGCGGCGGGCACGGTGGCCGCCTACCACGGCTACCGCCAGCACGGCGTGCCACCGGCGCGCCACCTCGGCCTGCCCTCGCCGTACCTCACCCTGATCTTCACCCTCGACGACCCGCTGCACGTCGCCCAGCACGTCGAGGACGAGCGGGCGGCGCAGAGCTACGACGCGCTCGCGGGCGGGCTGCACACCACGCCCGCCCTGATCACGCACGACGGCCGCCAGTCCGGCATCCAGCTCCAGGTGCACCCGCACGCCGCACGGGCGCTGTTCGGCCTGCCAGCAGGCGAGCTCGCCGGGCTGGACGCGCACGCCGACGCGGTGCTGGGGCGGCGCGCCGACCGCATCCGCAACCGGCTCGGGGAGGCGCGCACCTGGCCGGAGCGCTTCGCCGTGCTCGACGGCGAGCTCGGCGCGCTCGTCACCGGCGCGGAGCGCCCGGGCCCGCCGCCCGCGGTGGTCAACGCGTGGCGGCTCCTGCGCCGCAGCCACGGCGCGCTCCCGATCGGAAGGCTGGCCGACACCGTCGGCTACAGCGACCGACGCCTTTCCACGCTGTTCGACACCGAGATCGGGCTCTCCCCCAAGACCGCCGCACGGGTGATCCGGTTCGACCGCGCCCGCCGCGTCGTGCAGACCGCGGAGCCGGGGCGGCTCGGCGTCATCGCCGCCGAGCACGGCTACAGCGACCAGTCGCATCTCGTGCGCGACTTCGTGGCCTTCACCGGCCGCTCGCCGACCCGCTGGCTCGCCGAGGAGTTCGGAAACGTCCAAGCCGGGCACCGACGGCGGCCCACACACTGACCCGCATGACCGACACAACCCCCGCACCCCAGGTCTGGCCCACCTTGTGGGCGCAGGACGCCCGCGCGCTGATCCGCTTCCTTGTCGACGTCGTCGGGTTCGAGGAGACCGCCGTCCACGGCGAGGGCGACAACGTGCACCACGCCGAGCTCGCCTGGCCGCCCGGCGGCGGGATCATGATGGGCTCCGCCCGCACCGACGGCCCCTGGGCGCAGGAGCCCGGCAACTTCGCCGCGTACGTCGTCGCGGACGACATCGACGGCCTCTACGAGCGCTGCGCCGCCGCGGGCGCCGACATCATGGACAAGCCGCACGACACCGACTACGGCTCTCGCGACTTCGCGCTGCGCGACCCCGAGGGCAACCGGTGGTCGTTCGGCACCTACCGGGGCGCCCCGCGGCGGAGCTGACGCGGGGCACGCCCCACGTGATCTGGGTTACAGTGACCCGTGGTCCTGAGACGGATCACGGGTCACCGCCTCGGGCCGCTTCCGCCGCCCGAAGGGATCTTTCATGCGCACTGTCGCCGTGCTCGGCCCCATACCCCGCGACCGCATCGTGACCCATCGCGGGGAGGTGCTCGAAAAGTACGGCTGCGCGCTCTACACCGTGGCGGCGCTGTCGGCGCTGATGGAGCCGACCGACCGGATCTGCCCGATCGTGCACGTCCGCAGGCAGGACGAGGAGGCGATCAAGGAGTTGCTCGCCCCGATGCCGAACGTCGACCTCACCGGCATCCGCTCCACGACCGACCGCGGCGACGTCGTCCAGCTGACCTACGAGGACCAGAACACCCGGCACGAGCGCCAGACCGGGTTCATGAGCCCGATCCTCCCGCGCGACGTCGAGTTCGCCCTCGACGCCGAGGCGTTCGTGTGCGTACCGATCACCGACTACGAGGTCGGACAGGCGACCCTCGAGTACATCAGGAGCCACAGCGACGGCGTCGTGCTGCTCGATGGGCACGGCCCGGTCAGCACCCTCACGCTCGGCGGGGAGCGCCAGCACCGGCTGTGGGTCGAGCGCGACGCGTGGCTGCCCAGCATCGACATCCTCAAGATGAACGTGGAGGAGGCGGGCTGCAGCTGGTTCCCGCGCGAGGACGACGAGGGCGGGTCCGCGATGGGCCAGCCGATGACCGAGTCCGAGATGCCCCGGTTCGCCGAGCACTGCCTCAGGCACGGCGTCAAGGCGGTGTGCGTGACGCTCGACCAGCGCGGCTGCGTCGCCTACCGGCTCGACGACGACGACCGACTCGAGGAGCACGTCGTGCCCCGCATCCCGGTCGAGAACGTCGTCGACACCACCGGATGCGGCGACTCCTTCGCCGCCGGGATGGCCTTCGGCTACCTCTTCGGGCGCGACATCGTGCGGGCCTGCCAGTACGGCAACGCGATGGGCGCCCAGCGCTGCGCGGGGTCCGCCCTCTCGATCTACCTGCCCAGGGCCGAGACCGACGCGCAGATCGAGCGCACGTACGGCCCGATGGCGGGAGCGGCCCGTGCGTGAGGCACTGAGCCCGCATGAGTGGCTGGTCACCGAGAGCGGGTTCGACCCGGCGCGCGCCAACGTCTACGAGACGCTGTGCACGGTCGGCAACGGCTACCTCGGCACCCGCGGCACGCTGGAGGAGGGTCATCCCGGCGACCTCTCGGGCACCTACCTCAACGGCGTCTACGACGACCACGACTCGCCGGTGATCGACCTGGTGAACGCCCCCGACTGGCTGACGTTCGCCGTGTACGTCGACGGGTCGCGCCTCGACGTCCGCAACGCCGAGGCGCTCGACCACGAGCGCACCCTCGACCTGCGCACCGGCCTGCTGTACCGGCGCACGGTCTTCACGGACGCGGGCGGGCGCCGCACCCGGATCGAGACGCTGCGCTGCGCGTCCGTCGCCGACCGGCACACCTGCGCGCTCCGCGTGGAGATCACGCCGGAGAACCAC
Organism: uncultured Actinomycetota bacterium; assembly: GCA_963750095.1. GTDB lineage: Bacteria > Actinomycetota > Actinomycetes > Mycobacteriales > Pseudonocardiaceae > Pseudonocardia. The sequence goes on from CAVVPJ010000011.1 coordinate 408,305, forward strand.
GACGCCGAGATCACGGTCGAGAGCGCACTGGACGGGCGGCGCCGCAACCTGGAGCGGCTGCCCGTCTACCCCGCGGGAACCCGGTTCCCGCTGGAGACGCGGTGGGAGAAGTGGGCGCTCACCCGCCACCTCTACCGGACCGCCCGCGAGGCCACGGGCGACGTCGGCTACCTGGAGATGCGCACGATCGCGAGCGGCATCACGATCGGCTACGCGGCGGCGGTCACACCCTCCGTCGCGCCGACCCGCAGCGGCTTCACGCTCGACGACGAGCGCGTGGTCTGGCACGCCACCTTTCCGGGCGGCCCGGTGCGCCTTGACAAGATCGTGCGCATCGGGACCTCGCGCGACGTCGACCGGGCCGAGGGCTCGGTGCGCGACGGCTGCCTCGCCGGGCTCGCCGCCGCACGGGCCGCGGGGTTCGACGCCATCGTCGCCGCCAGCCGCGCGGAGTGGGAGCAGCGCTGGGCGGACTGCGACTGCGCGATCGACGGCGACCCGCGCAGCACCCACGCCGTGCGCTTCGGCATCTACCACCTGCTGATCGCCGCGAACGACACCGACCCGACGGTGAACATCGGCGCCAAGTCGCTGTCCGGCGAGGGCTACCGGGGCCACGTGTTCTGGGACACCGAGGTCCTCATGCTGCCGTTCTTCGTCTACACCCGTCCCGACGCGGCCCGCGACCTGCTCGCCTACCGCCACCACACGCTGCCCGGCGCCCGCGAGAACGCGCGGTTGGGCGGCACGGCGGGCGCCCGCTACCCGTGGGAGTCGGCCGACACCGGCCGCGAGGAGTGCCCGGAGTTCACGGCGGACGGCGCGAACAAGTTCTGGACCCGCGACGAGGAGCTGCACGTCTCGGCCGACGTCGCGCACGGCGTGATGCAGTACGTCGCGGCGACCGGCGACCGGCGGTTCCTGGTCGAGCGGGGTGCTGAGATCCTGTTCGAGACGAGCCGCTTCTGGGTGGAGCGGGCGGTGCGGAATGACGCGGGCACCTACTCCCTGCTGCGGGTGATGGGTCCCGACGAGTTCCACTCGCACACCGACGACAACGCGTTCACCAACTACCTCGTCCGCTGGCATCTGGAGACGGCGGCCGCCGTCCACGACGACCTCAAGGCCAACGAGCCCACGGCGTTCGCCGCACTCGCCGAGGCGATCGGACTCGCCGACGACGAGGTGGACCGGTGGCGCTCCGTCGCCGCCGCGATCGCCCTGCCCGCGCAGCGGCCCGACGGGCTGATCGAGCAGTTCACCGGCTACTTCGAGCGCCTGGACGTGCCGGTCACCGACTGGGACGAGAACGACATGCCCCGCTACCCCGCGGGCTACCACCACTTCAACTGCGAGGACACGCAGCTGCTCAAGCAGCCCGACGTCGTCATGCTGCTCTACGTGCTCCCGGACGCGTTCGACGCGGCGACCAAGCGCGCCAACTTCGACTACTACGAGGCGCGGACGCTGCACAAGTCGTCGCTCAGCCCGTCCATCCACGCGATCATGGGGATCGAGGTGGGGGACCCGTCGCGTGCCGAGCAGTACTTCGCCCGCTCGGCCTTCGTCGACCTCACCGACAACCAGGGCAACACCGCGGAGGGCATGCACATCGCCTCGGCGGGCGGCACCTGGCAGGTGCTGGTGTGCGGGTTCGGCGGCTTCCGGGTGGTGCACGGGCAGATGTCGTTCTCGCCGTGGCTGCCCGAGCGCTGGCAGGCGATCCACTTCCGGCTGCGGTGGCGGGGCAACCCGCTGCGGGTCACGGTGGACCACGCGGGGATCACCTTCGCGCTGGACGGGCCGGAGGGCAGCACGGTGCCGGTGCTGGTGCACGGTCGTCCGGTCGAGCTTTCACGAGGCACGACGACGGTGCCCTACGGCCCGACCGCCGACGAGCCGGTGGCGGACGCGGGCGCGGTCACCACCGCGTGACGGCCCCGGCGTAGCGGCCAGGGCGTGGCGAAACGAGCAACTCGCCGTGCCGGAATGCGGGACTCACCGTGCCGGAATGCGGGACTCACCGTGGCGGGATGCGGGACTCACCGTGGCGGGATGCGGGACTCACCGTCGTCGGGGTCGTCGTGCTCGACGAGGCGGCTCACCGCGGAGTCGCGGATGCGCTCCAGCGCGACCTCCGCGCGCCGCCGCGCCCTGGCCGCGTCGCTGAGCTCGGTGCGCAGCCTGGCGTGCTCGCCGACGTCGAGCTCGGCCAGCATCCGGTCGGTCACGGTGACCAGCGCCGAGTTGAGCTCCCACAGCCGGGTGCGGCCGCGCGGGTCGTCGAGCAGCAGCGCCTCGATCTGGTCGCGATGCTGCCGCAGCGCGTTGAGCGCCGCCGTGAGCTCCGCCTCGTCGGGCGCCTCCGGCTCCTCGATCTCGTCGCGGATCAGGTCGCCGAACGTCCTGACGACCGCCGCCAGCTCGCTGAGCAGCGCGGCCGTCGCCAGCCGCACCTCCTCGGCGTAGGCCGGGTCCGGCGCGGGGCCAGGCCGTTCGCGGGTGGCGTCGAGCAGCGAGCGGAAGAGCACCCGCACCGACACCGAGCTGTGCTCCAACGCCTCGAGACCCTCCCGCAGGCTGCGCTCGACCCGCGGCGCGCCGATCGCGCGCACGTTGAGCCTGCGGCTCTCGTCGGCCTCCGCGAGCGCCCGGTCGACCTGGGGCGCGTGCCGGTTGAGCCGCCGCGCGCGCTCCAGCCAGCGCGTCGCCTCATGCGGGTCGACGGGCCCCGTGGTCAGCGCCGCCGCCGCTTCGACAAGCAGGTCCGCGATCTCCCCGGCGAACTTCGCGACCGCCCGACCCGCGTCGCGGGTCTGCACCGCGGGCGGGAACGCGACGTTGACGAGCACGCCGACGGTCGCGCCGACCAGCGTCTCGATGATCCGCGCCAGGCCAGCAGACTCGGCGCCGGACGCATAGCCCGCCCCGAGCACGAGCATCGCGCTGATCGGCACTTCGAGCAGCTGCGGGCCCAGCCGGAGGATCTGGCCTGCGATGATCGAGGCCGCGACGACGATGCCGAGGCTCCACCAGCTCAGCCCGGCCACCGAGACGAACCCGACGGCCACCAGCACGCCCAGCACCACCGACAGCACCCGCTGGACGCCGCTCACCAGCGTGCTCGCCAGCGTCGCCTGCACCACCAGAAGCGCGGTCAGCGCGGCGACCAGCGGCGGTGGGTTGTCGAGGCCGACCACCTCGGCCACGGCGAAGGCGGCGACGGTGGCGCCCGTGATCCGCAGCGCCCGCAACAGCGCGGTGCGCCCACGCTCCCGGCTGCGGCGCACGAGCTCGGCCACGAACCGCCGCACGGCCGTCCATCCGCGCCGCCACCACGACGTCCGCTCGCCGTCCGCCTGCCGCCGGGACCCGATCATGGAAAGTGGTGCCCCCTTCGGCCGCGCCATCGCCTCCCGATACCTACTCAGGCGGCAGGCACCGGTCAAGCCGCCGCGTCCCCGGGGGCGTCGCCCGCCGCTCCGAAGGCGATGTGGCCGAGGGGACCGAGCATCTCGGCCCCCAGCCGCGACACCATCCAGTCCAGCCACCGCTCCCGGCGGCGCAGGGCGCGCGGCTCGTCGGCGGGGATCGGCCACAGGTGGTTCTCGCACACGACCCACGCGAGGCGACGGGCGGCCTCGATGAGCAGCCCGGCGTCGTCGCGCACGCCGCCGAGGCGGTAGATCCAGCGCAGGTACCCGTCGTGCGCGGTCGCGAAGTCCAGCGCTTGGGGCAGCAGCGCGTAGAAGATCTCGTTGACCTCGGCGTAGTCGCGGTACTCGGCGCTGGGCTCGCCGTCGGCCCAGAGCCCGGCGAAGAGGTCGCGCGGGCCCGCCGGGAACCGCCCCTGGCCCGGCGCCGTCTGACGGAGGGCGGACAGCAGCGCGAACGGCAGGTCGAAGTTGATGTGCGCGTTGACGCCCGCGGCCATGCGGGCCATCAGCGAGGCGTCCTCCCCCGGGTCGAGGGCGACCTGCCACGAACGCGCCACGGTGTCGGGGTCGAGCGCCATGCCGCGCACGGCGGCGAGGTAGCGCAGCGCGAACCGGACGTCGAGCGCGCAGATGAACTCCGGGGCCAGGAACTCGCGGGCCGCGAGCCGCTCGGCGACCTTGGTCGTGGTCGCGATGTACAGGTGGTTGAACCCGGCCGCCGGGTTCCCGGACCCGTCGAAGACCTCCTGGAGGTCGACCAGGATGCGCAGCACCTCGTCGACCGCCGCAGGCCCGCGGCGCGCGTCGAGCGTGTCGAGGTCGCGGGTGCGCAGCTCGACCGGCCGCACGACGTCCGACCAGGAGGGCGTTAGCGCGTCACGCATGGGAGACACTCCAGGGAAGGTGATGCGCGGCATGCACTGACGATGCGCCCCGGCGGGGTGCGCCCACAGTCGCCGCGGGGTGACAAAGCCCTTACTCGGCGGCTGGTCTCCTGCGAACCACCGCGACCGTGACCGTCCAGGCGGCGGTGGGGTCGCCCGCCGTCCAGGAGGCGGCGTTGGAGGCGAGGATGAGCGCGCCGTGCTGGTCGGGACCGGCCCGCCACTCGTGGAAGCTCCTGGCCTCGAACCACGGGGAGCCGCCGACCCGCGCCACGAGGCTGTGCGCGTTCGCGGCGCGGTCGGCGGAAGGGGGCACCGGCGCGTCCTCGGCGGGCGGATGCCCGAGCCACCCCTCGGGACTCGTGCGGACGCCGAGGAACGCGCCGGGAAGAATGGTCCCGGTGGCCGACAGGGTGACCGCGTCGCCGGGCCGGAGCACGATCCCGGTGTCGACCGGCCCGCCGCCGGGCCCGTCGTGGAACCGGAACACCGCGGTGTGCCCGTCGATGTGGAGGTCAGCCGTCATGTCGACGAGAGTGCGGTCTGGCGCACTTCCGGCGAATCGGCAGAATCCCTAGTGCCGACACCAGTGTCGCGTCAGGCGGTGATCCCCGGGATCTTCGCGAGCTGCGAGCGCCGGTTCACGCCGAGCTTGCGGAACGCCTTGCCGAGGTGGAACTCCACGGTCTTCTTGCTGAGGAAGAGCGTCATCGCGATCTGGGCGTTCGACTCGCCGTCCGCGGCGAGCCGGACGACCTGCAGCTCCTGGGGGGTCAGGTCGACGGCGACCGTCGGCTGGTCGGGCACGGCGGCCCCGCTCGCCCGCAGCTCCCCGCCGGTGCGCTCGCGCCACGGCGCCGCGCCGAGCGCGTCGAAGGCGTCGAAGGCGCTCACGAGCTGCTGACGCGCCTGCCCGAGCTGCTTGCGCCGCCGGTGCACCTGGCCAGCGTGCAGTCTGCTGCGCGCGCTCTCGAACGGCACGCCCGCCCGGCGCAGCAGCGCGGCGGACTCCTCCAGCGCCTCCGGGTCCGGCTCGGCGCTCGCCAGCGTCCGCGCCCGCAGCAGCAGGCCCTCCGAGGCCGGGGTGCCGACGGTGGCCGCGTGCTCGGCCATGCGCGCGACCGTCGCCGCCGCGGCCGCCCGGTCGTCGGTGGCGAGCTCGGCCTCGGCGAGGTCGGCGAGCCACGGCAGCAGCGGGATGTCGAGGAGGCCGTACGCCGAGGCCATGTCGTCGAGCTCGCGGAACTGGACGACGGCGGTCTCGAAGTCGCCGGTGCCGAGCGCGAGCAGCCCGAAGGCGCGGCGCCCGTGGCCGATCATGAAGTCGACCCCGTGCGCCGTGCCGAACGCGAGGCAGATGCGGGCGTGGCGACGGCACTCCTCGGCGTCGCCGGTGGCGGCCTCCAGCACCGCCATCGCCGCGGCGCAGTCGGGCTCCAGCACGCTTCCGGCCTCCGAGGCGGAGCCGCCGAGGGACGAGACGAGCGAGGCCGCCTCGTGGGCCGCGATCCGCGCGCGGGCCCAGTCGCCGCGGCGGAACTCCAGCCGCGACGACAGGAGCAGCGGCGAGGGCAGCAGGTCCAGCACGCCGAAACGGCGCATGGCGGTGACCACGAGGTCGAGGCCCTGTGCGGCCGCGGCCAGGTCGTCGAGGAGGAAGAGCAGCATCGGCGCGATCAGCGGCCACTGCTCGCCGGGGCGGGCGGCGATGAACGGCGCGGCCTCGGCCAGCAAGGCGCGCGCCCGGTCGTGCTCGAGCGCCATCGCGTGCAGCGTCGCGCGCACGAGCAGCCCGGGCATCCGGACCGGTCCCGGCAGGTCGGCGGCGAGCGCGATCGCCCGGTCGGCCTCGCGCGCGGCGGTCCTCCGGTCGCCCCGCAGCAACGCGGCGAGCGCGGCCTCGGCGAGGATCACCGCGGCGTCGGCGGGGTCGGCGCGCAGCAGCGCGTCGTCGGCGAGGAAGCGGTCGACGGTGTCGCGCACCCCTTGCCACAGCGACCCCCGGTAGGCCAGGTGCGACGCGGCCATCCGGGTGGCGTCGTCGCCCGCCCACGCGAAGGTGGCCTCGACGAGCCTGCCCAGGTCGCCGAGCCGTCCGGCGGGCAGGGCGGACGCGGCGGCGGCCAGGAAGCGACGGGCGCGCAGGTCGGTGTCGGTGGACAGCAGCGCGGCCCGTTCGAGCATCCGGGCCGCGGTGGCGTAGCTGCTGCGCGCGGCCGCGGCGTGTCCCACCCGCTCCATCTCGGAGGCGAGCGACTCGTCGGGCAGGTCACCGGCCATGGCGAGGTGCGCCACCCGGCGCTCGGCGTGCGCGGGGGCGGTCAGGTCGGCCAGCGCCTCGGCGAAGCTCAGATGCACCGAGCGCCGGACGGCGGGCGGCGCGTCGTGGTAGATCGCGGAGCGCAGGAGCGGATGCCGGAAGGTGATGCGGCCCGCGTCGACGGCGATGAGGCCGCCCGCCTCGGCCTCGTCGAGGTCGGCGAACGTGAGGCCCGCGGCGCCCAGCACCGCGGGCAGCACCGGCGTGTCGTTCTGGCCCGCGGCCGCGACGAGCTGGAGCGCCCGGCGGCAGCGCTCGCCCAGCGGGGCGACCTGGGCGAGGAAGGTCGCCCTGACCGCCTCCGTGGCGGGCACGGGCTGCTCGTCGCCGGTGCGGGCGGGGCCACCGGCCCGGGCCAGCTCGTGGATCACCAGCGGGTTGCCCGCCGTCAGCCGTCGGTAGCCCGCGACCTCGTCGTCGGCGCGGCCGATCTCGCGCAGCAGCGCGGCGACGCCGTCGTCGTCGAGGCCCGGGAGGGTGAGCAAGGGGAGCCCGCCGTAGAGCGAGGGACCCGTCCCCGACCGCTCCGCGACCAGCATGACGATGCCTTCGGCGGCGACCCGGCGCGCGACGAACGCGAGGGCCTCCACGGAGGCGGCGTCGAGCCACTGCCCGTCGTCGACGGTGACGAGCACCGGCCCGCGGCCCGCCAGGTGCGACAGGTGCCCGAGCACTCCGATCGCCACCCCGAAGCGGCTCCCGCTGCTGGGCGAGCCCATCGCGAAGGCCGAGTGCAGCGCGTCCCGCTGCGGCGCGGGCAGCTCCTCGACGACGTCGAGCGTGGGGCGCAGCAGGTCGAAAAGGCCCGCGTAGGAGACCTCGACGTCGAACTCGTTGCCGGTCACCGACAGCACGGTCATCCCGGCCGCCTGTGCGTGGGCGTGCGCGAGCAGCGCCGACTTGCCGATGCCCGCCTCGCCGCGGATCACCAACGCGCTGGAGTGGCCGTCGCGCGCGTCGGCGAGCAGGCCGTCGATGTGGGCGCACGCGGCCGCGCGGCCGTGCAGGGTGTGGTGGGTCGTGGGCAGGCTCAATCGCGGACCTCCGAGCTCAGCCACTGGTCGGGCCAGAGGTGGGCCGGATCGGCGGCGCCGGTGCCCTCGCCGATCGAGCGGCGGATCAGGGCGCGGCCGAGCAGCCGGGACGGCAGCCGCAGCGTCCACCGGCCCAGCGTCGCCCGCGAGACCAGCCGTTCGACGCCGACGACCACCGCGACGGCAGGCACCCATCGGCTGCGCGGGACAGCGAGCAGCTCGGCGATGTCCGCGCCCGCGAGGCGCCACACGAGCGCCGCGGGCAGGGTGCGCAGCGGCCGGGGCATCATCGCGCCCATGTCGTCCAGCAGCGTGCGCATCAGCGCCGCGCCCCATGGCGACGCCTGTTCGAGGCTGACCTCCAGCACCCCGGTCAGCCGCCGCGCCGCCGCGAGATCGGCGAGCCGCCTGGCCTCGACGACGCCGAGGTAGTGCCCGACGACGCTCCAGAGATGCAGGTAGGCCCGCTTGTCCCGCTCGGTCATGCGGTAGCCGAGGCGCTCGATGCCCTCGAAGGCCGCAATGGTGAACGCCAGCTGGGTGCCCATCATGTCCTGCTGGTTGATGGGGATGCCGCGCGCCGCCGTCGGCCAGGGGTTGCCCGCGGCGTCGCCGAGCAGCAGCAGGGCACGGACGCAGGCGTGCAGCAGGCGCACCCGCCGCACGGTGCGGTAGCCTGCCCCGCCCACCGCCAGCGCGCCGGGCACGGTGATGTCGAGCAGCATCTGGCCGGTCAGGGAGACGCGCTTCAGCACCCGCCGCGGGTCGTAGAGCTCGGACGCCGACGCGAGCACCGCGGCGCCGCGGCCGCTGGCGTAGGCGTGCGGGAGCGACGCGCAGAACAGGGACGTGGTGAGGTCGAGGGACCAGTCGTCGAAGACGGCCTGTCCGCGGCGGAGCAGGTCGTCGTCCAGCCAGTCCGGCGGGTCGACGGCCTGGCGCTCCCACGCCGTCGCCCAATCGGCGTCGGTCGGCTCGACGCCACGCAGCGCCGCGATGGCCGCGGTGAGCCACTCGCGTCGCCGCGAGCCGACGTGCGCGAGCTGGTCGGCGACGTAGGCGTCGGCGGCGGCGTCCCCGACCGTGCGCAGGCCCGACAGCCACTCGTCGTCGCCGGTCACGAGGCGCTCCCCCGCGCTGAGGTGGTGTCCAGGATGGGGTCGACCGTAGCCCGGAATACCCTTGTCCGACACCGCTTGCCGTGCGGCTGCCGGGGCGGATGCTCGGGACGGCTACTTGGGCGGCAGCGAGCGGGCGTAGGCGACGCCCCGCCCGATCCAGGTGTCGAGGTCGTCGTCGGCGAGGTCGGCCACGTCGACGCGCAACCAGCCGTCCATGGCCCGACCCCGCATCACGGCGCGCTCGGCGTGCGGATCGGCCGCCAGCGCGTCGGTCTGGGCGGGGTCCACCCGCAGCAGCATGCCGCCGTGGCCGCTCGCGCTGGCCGCCATGTTGCCGTTGACCAGGAACGCGAGGCCGCCGAACATCCGCTTCTCGGTGACGCCCGCCTCGGCCGCGACGACCTCGCGTATCCGGTTGGCGAGCTCCTCGTCGTACGCCACGGGCGCCAGTATGGCCGCCGCCCCGCCCCTCGGCCGCCGCGCGGGGGGCACCAGCCCGCGGCCGACCGCCCACGCCGCCCCGTCCCGCCTTCGCAGACCACACCGTCACCTCGCAGAGCCCCGGGCGCCTGCGAGGCACCGGCCCGGCCTGCGAAGCGGGCCGGAGGACGGCGGCGCGACCCGCAGGGGCGGGCGGCATCGCGACCCGCGCACCCCACCCCCGCGGGGCGCGAGCAAGGGGCCTGCGCTGCGGGCAGCGGCGCGACGCAGGCGATGCGGGCAGCGGCGCGGCGCCTGCACGACCGCGGCCTGCCAGAGCCCGCGCTCGACCCGTCAACCCCGCCCTCGCGCGCCCGGCTTCGCAGACCCCACCGTCACTTCGCAGGGTCCCGGGAGCCTGCGAAGCGCAGGCCTGCTCTGCGAAGCCGCGCGCCGCCGCCCCGTGAGCCCGCCCGCCAGACACCATGGCCCGGGGGCCCGGGGTGCCCGCACGCGGCTCGGTCGAGGGAGGAGCACGCCTGCCCCACCTCGCAGAGCCCACGCACACCTCGCAGGGCCCCGGGAGCCTGCGAAGCGCAGGCCCGGTCTGCGAAGCGCGCAGGACGGGCGGCGGCGCAACCCAGGCGGGACGGGCGGCGGCGCGACCGGGCGGGCGGTGAGGCGGGGCGGCGCGGCGCGACCGGGGCGGGCGGTGAGGCGGGGCGGCGCGGCGGCGCGACGGGGGCGGGCGGGGGGCGGTCAGTGGGGGTCGGCGGCCTGCGGCAGCGGGCGGGTGGCGCCGCTGGCCAGCAGGCCGAGCACGAGCGCGCCGACCACCACGAAGAGGGCGCGCAGGATGCCGTCAAGCTGGGCGAGCACGCCGATGAGCGGCGGCCCCGCGAGGAAGGCCGTGTAGCCGATCGAGCTGACGACCGACACGCGGGCGGCGGCGCGGGCCGGGTCGTCGGCCGCCGCGCTCATCCCGACCGGGAAGCCCAGCGAGGCGCCGACACCCCAGAACAGCGCCCCGACGAGCGCGAGCGGCGTCGTTCCGCCGACCAGCACCATCAGCAGCCCGACCAGCGCGCACGCCGCGGTCGCCCGCAGCACCGCGACGCGGCCGAAGCGCTCCAGCGCCGCGCCGCCGAGCAGTCGGCCCACCGTCATCGCGGCGACGAACAGGCCGAACGCCACCGCGCCGACGGTCTCGCTCGTCTGGTGGCCGTCGACGAGCGCGACCGCGATCCAGTCGTTGGCCGAGCCCTCGGTGAACGCGAACGCGAGGACGAGGAGCCCGATCAGCAGGGTGCGCGGCTCACGCCACGCGCGCAGCGCGCCCGAGCCCTTGAAGTGCTCCTCGGCGATCGGCACGGAGCGCGGCAGGAACCGCCGCGACGACCAGGCGATCAGCAGCGGGGAGACCATCGCGATGGCGCCGACCTGGAGGCCGATCGGTATCCCGGCCGCGGCAGTGGCCGTCCCGATCCCCGCGCCCGCGACGGTCCCGAGGCTGAACGCCGCGTGCAGTCGGGGCATCAGCGAGCGGCCGAGGCGGCGCTCGACGTCGGCGCCCTCGACGTTCATCGACACGTCCCAGACGCCGATGCCCAGACCGACCAGGACGAGCCCGCTGACCGCTGGCGGGACCGCCCCGGTGAGCAGGCCCACCGCGGTCAGCGCAAGCCCGACGCCGAGGGTCATGGCGCCGCCGAGGCACGCCCGCCCGGTGCCGAACCGGTGCACGATCGGTCCGGACAGCGGCAGGCCCGCGATCGACCCGGCCGACATGCACAGCAGCAGCAGGCCCAGTTGCGCGGTCGTCAGGCCCAGCGCCTCACGCACGGCGGGCATGCGGGAGGCGAAGGACGCGAACGCGATGCCGCTCGTCGCGAACGTGGCGACGACGGCGGTGCGGGCGCGCAGCAGGCCAGGGTCGGCCCGGACGGTGGTCACGGAAGCTCCTATCGAATCGATTCGATACGCGTCGAGAGTACGTGGCCCGGTGCCGTCACCTCAAGCGCTACCGTCAGGGAATGAGCGCTCGACCCACGCTCGCGCGCGTCGCCGCGCGGGCCGGGGTCTCACCCTCCACCGCGTCGCTCGCGTTCTCCGGCAGCCCGCGCGTCACCACCGCCACCCGGGAGCGTGTGCTCGCCGCCGCCGCCGAGCTCGGCTACGCGGGCCCCGACCCGCTCGCGGCCTCGCTGCGCCGCGGCCGCAGCGGCGTGATCGGGGTGTTCATCGGCGAGCGGCTGCTCTACGCGTTCCGCGACCCGGTCTCGGTGCAGCTGCTCGACGGCATCACCGAGGTGCTCGGCGTGCACGGCGCGGGCCTGCTCCTGCTGGCGGGCGACTCGGGCCGACCACCGCTCGAGCAGATCCTGCGCATGCCGCTGGACGCGGCCGTCTTCGCCACCTGCGGACTGGAGGACGACCCCGCACTCGCCGCGCTGCAGGCCCGCGGGGTGCCGATCGTCGCCGTCGAGGGGCCCGACGTCGACGGCGTGCCGCTCATCGACATCGACGACCGCGGCGGGGTCGCCGACCTCGCCCGGCATCTGCACGGGCTGGGCCACCGCCGGGTGGCCACGGTGGCGATGCCGCTGCGCCTCGACGGCACCCGCGGAGAGGTCGGCGCGGCGCGGCGGGCCCGTGCGCACTACCGCGACGTGCGGCACCGCATCGCGGGCGTCGAGGACGTCTTCGGGCCGGTGCCGATCATGGAGACGGCGAGCAACGCCGTCGCCGAGGGCGAGCTGGCGGGTCGGGCGCTGCTGGACGTGCCCGCCGACCGCAGGCCCACGGCCGTTCTCGCGCAGAGCGACATCCTCGCCGCTGGGGTGCTCACCGCCGCCGCCGGGCTGGGCCTGCGGGTGCCCGAGGACGTCTCCGTCACCGGGTTCGACGGGGCCGACCTGCATTGGCTCGCGCCCGCCGTCCTCACCACGGTCGTCCAGCCGACGGAGGCGAAGGGACGCGCGGCGGCGGCGGCCGCCATGGCGCTGGTGGCGGGCGATGCCGCGCCCGACGTCCTGCTGCCGGTGACCCTGCGCATCGGCACCACGAGCGGCCCACCGCCAGCCTGACGCCTGTCTGCCGCGCTCGCACACACTGTGCGGGGTCGGAACACAGTGCGGGACGTGTGTGCCGACCACCGACGGTGTGTGCGAGCCGCCGCCCTCGGGTCGCGCCAACCCGGTCAGCCGTGACTGTTCCGGTACGCTGCCCGGGATGAGTGCAACCGCCACCACCCCCGCCCCGCGCGGGCGCCGGGAGGCGCGCACGGCCACGAGCCGCGCGCGGATCCTCGACGCGGCCGTGGCGTGCCTCGTCGAGTCGGGCTACGCGGGCGCCACCACCCTGCGCATCCAGGCCAGGGCGGGCGTCTCCCGTGGCAGGCTGCTGCACCACTTCCCGTCCCGCGACGAGCTGCTCGTCGCCGCGTCCCGCCACCTCGCCACCGAACGGCTGCGCACCACCGGCGAGCGCATCCGCCGCCTCTCCCGGGGGCTGACCGGCGGCGAGCGCCTCGACCGCGCGATCGAGCTGATGTGGGAGACCTTCTCGGAACCGCACTTCTGGGCCGCCGTGGAGCTGTGGACGGCCGCGCGCACGAACCCCGGGCTGCGTCGCGCGCTGCTGCCGGAGGAGCGGGAGGTCGGCGCGGCGATCCGGGCGGGTGCCGACGCCTTCTACGGTCCGCAGCTCATGGCGCACCCCCGCTACGCCCAGGTCCGCGACCTGCTGCTCACCAGCATGCGCGGCGTCGGCTTGACCTACGCGTTCGACCACCGCGACCCGCGCACCGACCCGCACCTGCGGATCTGGAAGGACGTGGCGCGCACCCTGCTGGACGGACGGCCGGAGTAGCGTCGGCACCGTGACGACCGGCATCGACCCGTCCGTTCCCCCGTCCGGCCCGGGGTGTGTGGAATGCGACGCGGCAGGCGGCTGGTGGGTGCATCTGCGCCGCTGCGCGCAGTGCGGCCACGTCGGCTGCTGTGACTCCTCCCCCGCCCAGCACGCCACCGCCCACGCCCGCACCAGCGGCCACCCGGTCGTGCAGAGCTTCGAACCCGGCGAGGACTGGTTCTGGGACTACGAGCGCGCGGAGGCGTTCCAGGGCCCGACCCTCGCGAACCCGACCCACCACCCGGTCGACCAGGCCGCGCCCGGTCCGGCGGACCGTCTCCCGTCCGACTGGCGCAGTCACATCCACTGACCGACCCCTCGGCATCGGCTGCGGCGAGGGCGGGGGATCATCGGGCGATGGACCTGTCCGGGCTCGTCGAACGCGCGGCCGCGCGCCTCGCGGGCGTCGCCGTCACCACCCCGCTCCAGCCGTGCGAGCGGCTGTCCGACGCCACCGGCGCCCGGATCTGGCTCAAGCGCGAGGACCTGCAGGTCGGCCGCTCCTACAAGCTGCGCGGCGCGTACAACCTGCTCTCCGGGCTCGCGGACGACGAGCGCGCCGCCGGGGCGGTCTGCGCCAGCGCGGGCAACCACGGCCAGGGCGTCGCGTACGCCTGCAGGCGGCTCGGGATGCGCGGTCGGGTCTACGTCCCCGCGACGACGCCCCGCCAGAAGCGGGAACGGATCCGCGCGCTGGGCGGTGAGGGTGTGGAGCTCGTCGTGCAGGGCGACACCTATGACGACGCCGCCACGGCCGCCGCGGGGTACGCCGAGCGGACCGGGGCCACCGTCGTGCCCGCGTTCGACGACCTGCGCACGATCGCGGGACAGGGCACGGTCGGCGTCGAGATCGTCGGGCAGCTGGGCAGGGCGCCGGACGTCGTGGTCGTGCCGGTCGGCGGCGGCGGGCTGGCGGCGGGCGTCGCGAGCTGGCTGGCCGCGGCGCACCCCGCGGTGCGAGTGGTCGGCGTCGAGCCTGCAGGCGCGGCGAGCATGGCGGCCGCGCTGGCCGCGGGCGCGCCGGTGCCGCTCCTGGACCTGGACACCTTCGTCGACGGCGCCGCCGTGCGCCGCGCGGGCGATGTGACGTTCCCGCTGGTCCGCGCCGCCGGGATGGACATAGTGGCGGTCGACGAGGGCCGCGTCTGCACCGAGATGCTCGACCTCTACCAGACCGACGGAATCATCGCGGAGCCCGCGGGCGCGCTCGCCACCGCGGCCCTCGACGCACTCGACCTCGCGCCCGACACGGACGTCGTCTGCCTGCTCTCCGGCGGCAACAACGACGTCAGCCGCTACGCCGAGGTCGTCGAGCGCTCGCTCGTGCACCGCGGGCTCAAGCACTACTTCCTCGTGGAGTTCCCCCAGGAGCCGGGAGCGCTGCGTCGCTTCCTCGACGAGGTCCTCGGGCCGGACGACGACATCGTGCTCTTCGAGTACGTCAAGCGCGACAACCGGGAGACGGGCGCCGCGCTGGTCGGCGTCGAGATCAGCGAACGCGACGCCTACGAGCCGCTGTGGAAGCGGATGGAGGCGAGCCCGCTGCGCATCCAGCTGGTGGCGCCCGGCACGGCGGCCTACCGGTTCCTGGTCTGAACCGTTGGTGACCGGAGGGCGAACGCCGGGTGGGGCCAGCGGTCGTCGTTGGGGAGGGGTCGTCCGCACGACGACCGCCGGCGCGCATGTCCGGAGGGCACCCCGGACGTGCGCGTCACCGAGGGTAAGCCCGTCTTCGCGATCCTGCATTGGTTATGCGACGTCGTTATGACGACGTCCCGTACCGTGTAGGGGTGTGGCGAGCTACACAGGTGACAAGGACGCGTACCTGAAGCGGCTGCGCCGCATCGAGGGCCAGGTGCGCGGGCTGCAGCGGATGGTCGAAGAGGACAAGTACTGCATCGACATCCTGACGCAGGTCTCCGCGGCGACGAAGGCCCTCCAGGCGTTCTCCCTCGAGCTGCTCGGCGAGCACCTGTCGACCTGCGTGGTGCAGGCCACGGCGGCGGGCGGGCCCGAGGCCGACGAGAAGGTGCGGGAGGCGTCCGCGGCGATCGCCCGGCTGGTGCGCAGCTGACCCGTGCGCGGAAAAGCGTGCCCTGGCGCGCTTTTCCGCGCACGAGCGGCGTGCACCTGCTTGGGCGCCTTCACGCTGCCGATCCGCTCCTTCGCGAACGCGACGAGCTCCGCCGCCGTCACCTCCGCCCCGTCCTGCGGCTGGACCACCGCGACCACCCGCTCGCCCCACCCCTCGTCCGGCAGCCCGACCACGCCGCAGTCGCGCACGGCGGGGTGCGCCATGAGCGCCTGCTCCACCTCGGCCGAGTAGACGTTCTTGTAGTAGCCCGCTATCACCAGCGAGCTGCGCACCACGATCTCGCCGCGCTCGCCCCGGGCAGCAGGGTGCCGTCCTCTGCCATGATCCCGACGGTGACCAGCGGCGCGGGCCGCCCCGCCGAGGACAGCCGCTCCCGCGCGACGGACCCGTCGCCGTGGAAGTGCTCGGCGGGCGGCAGCATCGAGATCATCATCGGCCTCGGACTGCCCGAACAGCTGCGCCATCACCGGCCCGATGGCGGTGAGCGCCTGCTCCAGCCGCTCCGGCGACATCGGCGCCGCGCCCATCGCCATCACCGGGAAGCACAGCACCCCGGCGGCGTGGGTGAGCGGGGGCATGGCGAGGTGCGCTTCTGGACGACTGTCAAGACATTCTTGGACGACCGTCAAGGCGCTATCGTGTCGGACGATGACGGCCACCGTCGGGCGAGTCGACAAGTTCGAGGAGCGCCGCCGCGAGCTCGCGGACGCGGCGCTCCAGACCCTGTCCGCGCTCGGGTACGCGCGCACCAGCCTTCGGGAGATCGCGCAGAACTCGGCGTTCTCGCACGGCGTGCTGCACTACTATTTCCGCGACAAGGTCGACCTCATCACGTACTGCGTCCGCCGCTACAAGGCGGTCTGCGTGCGGCGCTACGACGAGATCGTCGCCGACGCGCACACCCCCGAGGGGCTCGCGGCGGGGTTCGCCGACGCGATGGTCGGCACGCTCGTCGCCGACGCCACCATGCACCGCCTGTGGTACGACCTGCGCTCCCAGGCGCTGTTCGAGGAGTCGTTCCGGCCCGACGTGCGGGAGATCGACGCGTCGCTCGAGCGGATGATCTGGCGGATCACGAGCAGGTACGCCGAGCTCACCGGCAACGCGCCCGCGGTGGCGTCGCCGCTGGCGTACGCGATGTTCGACGGGCTGTTCCAGCAGGCGCTCGGGCGCCACCTCGGCGGCGACGCGGCGGCGCCCGACGACCTGCGCGCGGGGGTGCGGGCGCTGCTCACGCTCGTGTGCCCGTGCGGTGAGCGTCAGCCGCACGGGTGACCCGACGCGCGTCCGGCCACGGGAAGGGGGCAGGCTTCGCCAGACTGCGGCGCATGCCCGCACGTCGCCCGATGACCGTCCGAGCCGGTCTGGTCGCGCTCATGATGGCCTCGCTCCTGGCCGTCACCCCGAGCGCGTCCGCCGCCCCCGCCGCTCTCCCCCGACCCGACCACGTGCTCGTCGTCGTCATGGAGAACAAGGACACCGGTGAGATCATCGGCAGCGGTGCGGCGCCGTACCTGAACACGCTCGCGCGGTCGGGCGCGAACTTCACCGACGCGCACGCCGAGACCCACCCCAGCCAGCCCAACTACCTCGCGCTGTTCTCCGGCAGCACCCAGGGCGTCAGCGGCGACGGCTGCGACCTCTCGTTCGACGCGCCCAACCTCGGCTCCGCGCTGATCGCGGCGGGGCGGACGTTCGTCGGCTACTCGGAGGGGCTGCCGCGCGCGGGATCGGCGGCGTGCACGGCGGGCCGGTACGCCCGCAAGCACAGCCCGTGGGTGAACTTCACGAACCTGCCCGGCGCCACCACCAACCTGCCCGCATCGGCGCTGGGCACCGACTGGGACCGGCTGCCGACCGTCGCGTTCCTCACCCCCGACCTGTGCCACGACATGCACGACTGCCCCGTCGCCGCGGGCGACGCGTGGGCGAAGGACACGCTGGGCAGCTACCTGGACTGGGCGAACACCCACAACGCGCTGCTCGTGCTCACCTTCGACGAGTCGGAGAACAGGACCCGCGGCAACCCGATCGCCACGATCCTCGCCGGACCGATGGTCGCCCCCGGCACCTACTCCGGCCGCATCGACCACTACGCGCTGCTGCGCACGATCGAGGACATGTACGGGCTCACGCCGCTCGGCAAGAGCGCCGACGCGGAGCCGGTCACGGGCATCTGGCGCGAACCCGCGGCCGAGGCAACCAGCGCGGTCGGCGGCACGGTCATACGGTCCGGCGCGGCGACCCGCGCCCCCTCTGCGGATCTTGTTGCGTTCCCGGGGTCATGACGCCGGAAACGCAACAAGATCGTTTCGCTGGGCCACCTCGGGGTTAGGACGCCAGGCGGAGCGCACCGGACGGGCACAGGCCGACCGCCTCGCGCGCGGCCTGCGCGTCCGCTCCCTCCGGCTCGGCCACCAGCAGCTCGACGAGCCCGTCCTCGCCCTGGTCGAACACCGCGGGCGCGGTCATCACACACATCCCCGCCCCGATGCAGACGCCGCGGTCGGCGGTGATCCGCACTCCGCTCACCACCGCACCGGCAGGGCCTGCAGGCCGTAGATGAAGTGGAACGCGCGGAACGGCACCTCGTCCAGCGGCACGTCCAGGGCGAGCCCCGGGAACCGCCGCAGGAGCGCCGGGAACGCGATCCGCATCTCCATCCGGGCGAGCGGCGCCCCGAGGCAGTGGTGCACGCCGTGGCCGAACGCGAGGTGCCCCGGCGCGCCGCGGGTGACGTCCAGCCGCTCCGGGTCGTCGACCAGCTCGGGATCCCGGTTCGCCGTCGGCAGGGAGCACACCACCAGGTCGCCCGCGTGGATGGTGTGGCCCGCGACCTCGACGTCGGCCGTCGCGGTGCGCACCACGCCCGAGTGCACGATCGTCAGCCAGCGCAGCAGCTCCTCGACCGCGGGCGCCGCGGCGTCCGGGTGGTCGCGCACCAGCGCGAGCTGGTCCGGGTGCTGCAGCAGCGCGAGCGTGCCGAGCGCGAGCATGTTGGAGGTCGTCTCGTGGCCCGCGATGAGCAGGAGGTTGCCGATCCCGACCAGCTCGTCGTCGGTGACCTCCCCGGCGTGCTCGCGCACCAGCATGCCGAGCATGTCCTCGCCGGGGTCGGCCTTGGCGCGGGCGACGAGCGACTCCATGTAGACCCGCCCCGCCCTGCCGAGCGGGATCCGCTCCTCGACCGGGATGGACAGGTCGAGCTGCCGGGCCGTGCGGGCCTGGAACTCACCCCGGTCCGCGTACGGCACGCCGAGCAGCTCACAGATCACCAGCGACGGGATGGGCAACGCGAACGTCGGCACGAGGTCGGCCGCGCTGCCCGCGGCCTCCATGGCGTCGAGGTGCTGGTCGACGATCTCGACGATCCGCGGCTCGAGCCGGTTCATCCGGCGGACCGTGAACTCCGGCGTCAGGAGGCGGCGCAGCCGCGTGTGCTCCGGCGGGTCGGCCGCCAGCAGCTGTCCCGCGCGGGCCTTGGCCCGTTCCTCGTCGGTGCGCGTGTCGGCGGGCGGTGTGAACGCCATCCGGTTGCTGAACCGCGTCGCGTCACCGAGCACCTGGCGGACGTCGGCGTAGCGCGTGACGAGCCAGATCTGGGCGCCGAACGGCGTGGTGACCTGACGGACGCCCGGCCCCTCGCGCACCTGGCGCAGCTCGTCGACGGGAGCGAAGCGGTCGCGCCGCATGTGCAGCGGCAGTGTCGGTGGCTGAGTCGGTGGCTGAGTCGGTGCCTGGGTCATGCAGAAGTCCTTCCCCCGAGTGCTTCCGACGCTACGCCGCGGGGGCTGGTCCACCCTCAGAACAGACAAAACGAGACATGCGCGCCAGATGCGGCGCGCATGTCCCTCTCCTCGGCAACGGCCGGGCAGGCCCATTCCCCGGCTGGGCCTGCCCGCGCCGATCAGGCTGCTGTCGGGCCGGTGAAGCCGACGAACTGCTGGGTGAACTGGTAGTCCGACTGCGCGATGCCGCTGCAGTTCGGCTGGGCCTTGACCTTCTTGGCACAGCCGCCGTTGTCGCGGGCCAGCGCCCAGAACGCCATCCGGCTGACGCCGCGGGACTTGGCGAAGTCGAGCACCTTCTGCGCGTCGTCGGGCTGGGTGATCACGCCGATGTCGTTGCGCCCGATCATGATCGTGATGGCGAGCGTGCGGTTCTGCACTGCCTCGCTGGCGTTCGGGTAGACCTTGCGCAGCTGGTCGAGCGTGGCCTGCGCGGCGTCGACCATGGCCTGGCCCCAGTTGCCGCCGGTGCGGAAGTTCATGTCCATCGCGTTCACGGTGACCGCGACGTTCGCCGCCGCGGCGCGCTGCACGAGGTCCAGCGTCGGGGCGGGCAGGCCGCCCAGGTCGACCGGAAGGGTGAGGGTGATGTCGGTGCCGCGCTTGCGCTGCAGCTGCGACAGGGCGTCGACGACGACGTCGTTGCGGACGGGCGCCTCGATGTCGACGTCGAGGAAGTTGGTGCCCGAGGCGTCGAGCAGCTTCTCGTAGGCACCCGCGAGGTCGGCGGCACTGCCGCAGGCGTTCTCCAGGTAGTTGCCCACGGCCCCGCCGGTGGCGGCCGAGACCGACCCGCCGACGGCCTTGAAGGCGTCGATCTCACCCTTCAGCGCGTCCAGCGGCTGGGTGCCGCCCCACGCGGGCTCACACGCGCCGTTGGCCGAGAGCGCGAACGCGAGCGTGACGTGCTTGAGCCCGGTCTGCTTGGCCACGGCCACCAGGTCGGGCCGCTTGATCGAGATGTCGACGTAAGGGGCGAACGCCGGGCGGGCGGACCCCGCCGACGTCGCCACGGCGGGCGACCCCGAGACGGTGGTCGAGCAGGCGGACAGGCCCACCGTCAGGGCCAGCCCGACGAAAAAACAGATCAGACGCTTCATCGTGCACCTCCAGGGGCGCCGACGGCGCCAAAGTCTCCGACTCGCTTGAGCTTCTGCCACTTCAGCCGAACCCCGGCCAGGGCGGTGCCCAGCGACTTGATCAAGACCCCGTACATCAGCTGGCGGTAGGCCAGCTGCTGCAGCGGCATCCACAACAGGGGAAGCGGGTTCTCCCGCTCCATCGCGAACGCGATCAGCCCGGCGAACATCTGGATCCCGAGGACGGCGGCCCAGAGCTCCAGGGTCGCGATCGGGTCGAGGGCCAACAGGCCGTAGACCAGGAACACGTCGATCAGCGGAGCGAGCGCGGGCAGCAGCACCTGGAAGATCGCCAGGTTCAGCAGGCCGACGCGGCCCATCCGACCAGCGGGGCCGGACTTGAAGATCGCCCCGCGGTGCTTCCACATCGCCTGGATCGTCCCGTAGCTCCAGCGGTAGCGTTGCCGCCACAGCTGCTGGAGGGTCGTCGGCGCCTCGGTCCAGGCCCGGGCCCGCTCCTCGTAGACGATCTCCCAGCCCGCCGAGCAGACGGCCATCGTGAGGTCGGTGTCCTCGGCCAGTGTGTCCTCGCTGACGCCCCCGACCTGCAGCAGGGCCTTCCGGCGAAACGCGCCGACCGCGCCGGGGATCGTGGTCATGCACCCCAACAGGTCCTGGATCCGGCGGTCGATGTTGAAGCCGATCACGTACTCGATGTGCTGCCACCGGCCGACGATCTTCTTGCGGTTGGCCACCTTCGCGTTGCCCGACACCGCACCGACCCACGGCCGCGAGAACGGCTGGACCAGCGTGCTGATCGTCTTCGGCTCGAACACGGTGTCGCCGTCGATCATGACGACGATGTCGGTGCGGGCGTGCCGGATGCCGTTGTTGAGCGCGGCGGGCTTGCCCGCGTTCGCCTGGCGGACCAGGCGGACGTTCGGGTAGTTCATGCCGCGCACGATCGCGGCAGTCTCGTCGGTGGAGCCGTCGTCCACGACGATGATCTCGATGGGGTGGTCGCTCGCCCGCAGCGAGTTGATCGTCGCGGCGATGCACTCCTTCTCGTTGTACGCGGGCACGATCACCGACACCTTCTGCGTCACGCGCGGGCCCCAGCTGTAGCGCTTCGGGTTGCGCCGCCAGGCGTGCCAGATGGCGAAGATCAGCATGAGCGCGAGGCGCAGGATCACGAGCGCGCCGGTGACGAGCAGCAGGATGCCGAGCGCGTCGACCGTGTGGGTCGCGACCGACACCGCGATGATCATGCCCTGGCCGATCCGCTGGTCACGCTCGCGGGCCTGCTGCGGCGCGGCGGGCAGGCCCGCGGCGGCGGTGACCGTGTTGAACGTGTAGCCCGCGTCCTGCAGCGCCGGGATCACGCGGGAGAGCGCCGAGGCCAGCTGTGTGGTGCCGCCCTGGCTGGCGTCGATCCCGATGATCGTGCCCTTCTGGTCCTTGCGGACGATCTCCTTCAGGATGTCGTCGGTGCTGCGCGCCGCCCAGTTGTTCGCGTTGATGTCGCTGAACACGGAGACGAAGCCCTGCGCGGCCAGCCGCTGGACGACCGCCCAGTGCGTGTCGTCGAGGCCCGCGACCGACGCCGAGAACGGCTGCCGCACCAGGTAGGTGGTGTGGTCGGTGGCCCCGGCGAGGGTCAGCTGGGTCAGCGTGGTCTCCCGCTGCAGCCGCGTCGGCGAGGCGGCCGCGAGGTCGAGCGTGTTGAAGGTGCGGATGCCCAGCTCGGACCCGGTGGCCTGGATGGCCCGCAGCGAGTCGGGGTGCTGGACGGCCACGGAGCCGTCGATGAAGAACGTGGCCGGGATGTGGAAGTGGTCCAGCACCGAGAGCAGCTCGGCCGTGCGCTCGGGCTCGGGACCGCCGTCGAAGGTGAGGGCGATCGTGCCCTTCTTCAGTGCGAAGGTCTGCACCGGCGTGGTGCGCGCCTCGACCACCTGCTGGCCGTGCGTCACGACGAACGGCACCTGCTGGACGGTGCCCTTGTCGGCGGGCTTGCTCGGCGGGACGCCCACGCCGCCGCGGACGGTGCCGTCGACCACGAGGATCGTCGCGAAGACCAGGAAGGCGATCACTGAGAGCACCCAGGTGGGGCGCGGCAGGATCCTCATGGCGGGAGACCTCAGTTCTTTCCAAGCTTGATCGGCGAGGGGCCTCAGTGTTACTGGGCCGCGCCGTCGGCGACAGGTGCCTGCGGGTTGTTCTCGGCCGGGGCCTGGCCGCCGCCCTGCGGCTGCTGCTGGCCGCCGCCCTGCTCGCCACCCTGGCCGCCCGGGGCCGGAGCCTCGGTGACGGGAGCCTGCGTGACCGGTGCCTGGGTGACCGGTGCCTGCGTGACCGGCGCGGGCTGGGTGGTGGGCGCGGGCTGGGTGGTGGGCGCGGGCTGGGTGGTGGGCGGGGTGACCTCGACCGGCTTGGGCTTGGTCGTGGGCGCCGCGACCACGACGGGCGCGGGCTTCGGCTTGGGCTTGACGACCTGCACGCGGGGCGCGGGCGGGGCCTTGGGGGGCGGCGGGGCCGCGGCACCGGGAACGACGAACGGGACGACGTCGCCGAGGCCGACCGACGTGGCGACCGAGGGCACCGCGAGCGCGACGCCCACGAGGGCCAGGAAGCTGATCGACAACAGGCCCAGCAGCACGCCGACGACGCGCAGCAGGCGCTTGCGGCCGCCGCTGTCGTCGACGAAGACCGGGGACTCGGCGGCCTCGGCGGCCTCCGCGGTCGGGGCAGGAGCGAGAACGGCGCCGGGCACCAGGACCGTCACACCGTCAGCAGCCGCGTTCGGTGCGAACGGGGCCCGCTGGGCGCCGCGGTTGAAGGACACCGTGGCGTCGTCCTGCTGGGGAAGCAGTCCCGCGTTGCCGGTGTTCTGTGACATCTTCTCTCAACTCCCGATCTGCTAGGGCAGGATGTCTGCCCCGTTAGATAGAGATGGTGCCGTCGGGCGCGGCGATACATCATCACCGCGACGGCCAGACGGACGCTGCGTGCGGGCAGGGTTGTGTCACCTCCGGGCAAGGGCTGCGGGCACCATGGAATACGTGCGTGGCCGGACGATCGTCATCACCGCGACAGTGCTCGCCCTCGTGGCCGCGCTGACGGTCGTCGTCCTGCGCGAGGCGCTGCGTCCCGGCCCCGGCTGCACGACCGCCTTGGGCGACGGCGCCGGGCCCGTCACCGTCGAACAGGCCGACAGCGCGGCCACCATCGCGGGCGTCGGGCTGGCCATGGGCATGCCCGACCACGCCGTCACGGTGGCGCTGGCCACCGCCCTGCAGGAGTCGGGACTGCGCAACCTCGCGGGCGGCGACCGGGACTCCGCCGGTCTGTTCCAACAGCGACCCAGCCAGGGTTGGGGGAC
This sequence comes from uncultured Actinomycetota bacterium, assembly GCA_963750095.1. Taxonomy (GTDB): domain Bacteria; phylum Actinomycetota; class Actinomycetes; order Mycobacteriales; family Pseudonocardiaceae; genus Pseudonocardia. The sequence continues at coordinate 431,777 of CAVVPJ010000011.1, forward strand.
CTACGAGCAGGTCACCGACCCGGTGCACGCCGCCACGGCGTTCTACACCAAGCTGCGCACCGAGCCGGACTGGACGACGCTCTCGGTGACCCAGGCTGCCCAGCTCGTGCAGCGCTCGGCCCAGCCCGCCGCGTACGCACGCTGGGAGCCGGTGGCCAGGTCGCTCGCCCGTGCGCTCACCGGGGAGGACCCGACCGCGCTGACCTGCCACGACCTCACTCTCACGGTGCCGGGCGCCGACGTCGCGAAGCTCGCCGCCGCCGAGCTCGGCACGACCCGGCTCTCCGGGAACCAGCCCCCCGCACGGGGCTGGGCGATCGCGACGTGGCTCGTGGCACACGCGGCCAGGCTGGGCCTCGACGCCGTCACCTTCGACGGCCGGACGTGGACGGCCGAGCGCGGCGAGTGGGGCGCGACCGGGACGTCGGACGGGATGCTGTCCCTGCACCGCGCCTCCGCCACGGCGGCGTAACCCCATCGTCGTTGTTCGCCCGAACGGCGGCATGCCGCGACCGTTCATGGCTCGCAAGCGGCCGATCAGCGCCGTGGCGGGATAGATCAGGTCCGATCATGGTCACGAGATGATTACGGTCAGGTCGCCGCTCGGCAGCCAAGGAGCCCCGCGGTGCGCCTGGTCGGTCCCGGCTCCCCCGCCTGCCGACAGCTCCCCACGGGCGTCGTCACGGCCAGGGCGGGGATGCGCCGCCCGCTCCCCGCTCCGTGGCGCGCGCCGGGGTGAGGATCTTCCATGGGCTCACACCGTGCCCGACATCGGACTGACAGCAGTCGGTCGGAGGAGCTGGCCACCGACCTGCTCGCCCGGCTCGCCGCCGAGGCGACCCCGCGCTCCGAGCGCACCCGCCACGCGTCCCGCCCCTCGCTGGACCCGTTCGGAACCGCCCCTTTCCCTGCGCGCCCGCCCCGTCAGACGGTGCAGAGCATTCTGCAGACGGGGTCGGGCGGAACCCGATGCACGGGGACGAACAGGCGGCCGACGCCGCAGTTCACCCCGACCCCGGTCAGTGACCCGGCCGTCGAGGGCCTGACCTCGTACAGCCCGCCGTCCACCCCCGGGGATGACCTCGCCCCCACCGCCGGTGATCGGCAGCTCGGCGCAGATCCGGCCAGTTCCGGCCGCTCCGCGCGCCCAGCTGGTGATCACACGGTCGAGGAGCGCACCGGCGAGGGGCCCCGACCCCCGCGCAGGCTCCCCGCCGACCCGACCGGCCGCATCGCGGGCGTGCGGCCCCGCCCGCTCTACGCCGCCGTGTCCGCGACGGTGATCACCGCGGCGGCCGCCGTCGCCGCCACCGCGGGCCATGCCGCCGTCAGCCCGACGACGACCCCCCGCCCCGCCACGCCCTCCTTGGCGTCGGCGGCCGCGCTGGACCTCGCGCTGCCCGCGGCGACCTCGTCATCCGTGGCGCCCTCGGCCCTCGGCGGCCCTGCGGGGCGGCTCGCGTCCGTGCCGCCGTCCGTGCCGCCGTCCGTGCCGCCAGCAGCGCGGGGAGCCACCCTCGCCGCGCAGGCCGCGGCCGACGCCAAGACGCATGCCACCCGGCAGGCGCGTCCCCCGGCCGCGCTCAAGTCCGCGCCCGCCCGCGCGCCGAAGCCCGCGCCGTCCGCCCTCAAGCCCGCCGCGGCGAAGCCCGCGGCCGCGCCTGCGCGCAGTGGCGTCGGCTCCCGCGTGCTCGCGCTCGCCAAGGGCAAGCTGGGCGACCCGTACGTGTGGGGCGCGGCGGGCCCGAGCGCGTTCGACTGCTCCGGCCTGATCGTCTGGGCCTACAAGCAGCTCGGCGTCGCGCTCCCGCACTCGTCGACGACGCTGTCGACCATGGGCACACCCGTGTCGAAGGCCGCGCTGCAGCCCGGCGACCTGGTGTTCTTCTACTCCCCCGTGAGTCACGTCGGCATCTACGCGGGCAACGGCATGGTGCTCAACGCGACGCAGTCCGGCGAGCCCGTGCAGTACACCAAGCTCGCCAACCTGCCGTTCCACAACGCACGTCGTATCACCAGTTGAGACAACTGTTGCAGAATGTGGACGCTTAGGCCGACGATCAGGGCGTGCGCGCCGACCAGGAGACCTACACCCACGGGCATGCGGAGAGCGTGCTGCGCTCGCACGCCACGCGAACGGTGGCCAACTCGACCGCCTACCTGATCCCGCACCTGCGGCCGGGCGCGTCCGTGCTGGACGTCGGCTGCGGGCCGGGCACGATCACCGCCGACATGGCGCTGCGCGTCGCGCCGGGTCGGGTCGTCGGAATCGAGCCGACCCCCGGTCCGCTCGACGGTGCCCGCGCGCACGCCGAGCTGGTCGGCGCCGGAAACGTCGAGCTCGGGGTCGGCGACGTCTACGCGCTCGACCTGCCCGACGACACCTTCGACGTCGTGCACGCCCACCAGGTGCTCCAGCACCTCGGCGACCCGGTCGGGGCACTGCGGGAGATGCTGCGCGTCTGCAGGCCCGACGGCGTCGTGGCCGCGCGCGACGCCGACTACGCGGCCATGACCTGGTTCCCGGCCGACCCGCGGCTGGACCGCTGGCTCGCGATCTACCGCGCGGTCGCGCACGGCAACGGGGCCGAGCCCGACGCCGGACGTCGGCTCCTGGCGTGGGCGAACGCCGCTGGCGCCACGGAGGTGACGGCGAGCGCGTCGGTCTGGTGCTACGCGACGCCCAGCGAGCGCGCGTGGTGGGCCGGCATGTGGGCGGACCGCATCCTCACCTCGGCGATCACCCGCCAGGCCGTCGACGGCGGGTACGCCGACGAGGCCGAGCTGCGCGACATCTCCGCGGCGTGGCGGGCGTGGGCCGCCGTGGACGACGGCTGGTTCGCCATCGTCCACGGGGAGATTCTCTGCCGCCCATGACGACGGCGGTCACCCCCGCCGCGACGTCCGCCACCACCGGCCACCCCGCGAGGCCGGTGGCGGACGTCGGCACACGCCGGGGCGCGGGAAGATCGCGACCGAGGGACAGGCGGTGCCGGTCCCCCCACGAGACCGACGACCCGCCCGCCGCGGTGGTGCCTCCGGCGGCGGAGCCCCCGCCACCGCCGCCGGAGGACCCTCCCCACCGGATGCCCCCGAAGACACCCGCAGGAGGCCGGTCGGGTCGACCGCCGCCAGGGTGCCCGCGGAGGGCACGGTCACTGCCACGTCCACCCGCTTCCGCCGTGCTCCCCTGACCGCGGTGCGAACGGGGAGCATGGCGGAAGCTAGAGAGCGAGGCTGTGAGTACCCTGGTGGTTTCCTAGGGTTTTCCTGAGCGCCCGCTGACCATCGGAAGTTCTAGCACGGTCATTGCGTAGCGATGGTCGGCTGATGACCCGTCGGGGCCCAGCCGCGCGGCGACGTGCCGACGAGGGCCTTCGCGCGCCGGAACCAGCGCCAGCCGCGGGTGAGCAGCCGCTCGTCGGCCCGCCCGACGGGCGCACCGCGGCCCGCGAGCCATCCGGCGAGCTCGTCCTCCGCGGTGGTGTTCATGACCATGAGCCGGGAGAGCGTGAAGACCGGGTCGTCCGGCGGGCTCAGCGCGTTCTTGACGCTCGTCGCCGACGTGAACCCGGCCTGCCTGACGACCCGGCGCACGCGGGCGTCGGAGTAGCCGTGCGGGTAGGCGAAGCTGTCGATCGGCTGGCCGGTGCCGTCCTGCAGCACGGCCCGGCTGCCCGCGACCTCACGTCGCATCGCGTCGAGGGAGAGCGTGTCGAGCTGCGGATGCGTGTGGCTGTGCGCGCCGATCTCGTGGCCGAGCCCCGCGAGCTCGCCGATCTGCCGCCAGGTCAGCATCGGGTCGCCGCCCGGGCTGACGGCGCCGACGACGCCGGTCGTGACGTACGTCGTGGCCTTCATCCCGCGTTCGACGAGGGCGGGCGCGGCGGCCGTGAGCGTGTCGCGGTAGCCGTCGTCGAACGTGACGAGCACCGGCCGCTCGGGCAGCGTGCCGCCAGCACGCGCGGTGCGCAGCTCGGACACGGTGAGCGTGGTGGCGCCGATGGCCGCGACCGCGTCGAGGTGGCGGCGGAACGTCGCGGGGCTCACCGCGTAGGGGGCGATGAACTCCGACGGCCGCTCGGCGACGGAGTGGTACAGCAGGATCGGGATCACGGCGGGCATCATGCGGCCTCGTTGCGCACGGGTGTGCGCGGTGTCTCGGTGCGGCCGGTCAGCCGTCCGGCGAGGTAGGCGGCCGGGCCCGCGACCATGCCCAGCAGCTCGCGGCGCTCCAGCTCCCGCGGGTAGCCACCCCGCTTGGCCTGGTTCTTCGGCGACGAGCGTCCGACCACATGCCGCACCCCCAACGCCGCGTGCCGGACCAGACCGAACGCGAGCCGGGGGTGCCGCACCGTCGCCGCGGTCAGGTACGCCGCCAACCCCACCCCGTAGTCCCGCATCAGCCGCCGCAGGCTCGCGTAGTCGCGCCGGTTCCAATGCCACACCAGCGCGCTCGGCTCATAGACCACGCCGCCACCACCCGCGAGCACGTCGAACACCGCCAGCAGGTCCTCCCCACCCTTGGCCCGCGTCCCCGGACCCAACGCCGGATCGAACCCCCCGCGAGCACGCAACCGCTCGGCGTCGAACGCGATGTTCGCCCCACTGCCCAACCGCCCGGTCGTGAAGGGGAACAACGGATCCGACGGCCGGTGCGCACCCATGTCCACCCGGCGCCGGGCGAACCCCCGCGCGTACCCGCCGAACTGCTCCAACAGCTCCTGAGCCGGAGTGTCGATCTCGGCAGGCAGGATGAGGCCGGTCACACACTCGATACCGGGCGCCGACGTGGCCGCCTCCGCGATCGCGGCGAGCCACTGCGGATCCACCACCACGTCATCGTCGGTGCGCACCACCCACGCGCCCTCGGCCACCTCCAAGGCACGGTTGTGCGCCCGGGACGCCCCCGGCACCGGCTCACACAGGTAACCGACGTCGACCGAGGGATGGGCGCGCTCCCACGCCCGCACCACCGCACGCCCCTCCCCGTCGCTGGGCGCGTTGTCGATCACGACCACCTCGAACGAGCGGTACTCCAGACCCGCCAGCGAGTTCAGACACCGCCGCAGCGCGTTGGGCCGGTCGTGGGTGGCGATCTGCACCGTCAACCGCGGCCCGTTCTCGATCATGTCCCGGCGCCGGGCCTGCCGGGCCAGATCGGCAGGGTCGGGTTCCGCGTCCGGGCCCAGCGCCTCGGCCAGCCGCTCGGCGAGCTGGGCCTCGTCCAGCCCGCTCGGCGGCACGTCCACGGCACACAGCGCGACCGGGACACCGTGCGACCGGACCAACACCCTGGCACGACCGCCGTCCACAGGCGGCAGCTCGCGCAGAGCACCCCGCTCCACGTCGAAGGCCTGCACGGGTCCCCCCGGCAGGGTCACCACACCGTCACCGCGTCCACGAGGTCCTTCTCGGCCGAGCGCCTGTTCCTGGCCCACGTCAGGACTGCCATTCGGACGAGATTCGATAGGCCATGTGGCAGAGAATAAGCCCGACACGTTCACGTTCCATCCACTGCCCGTTCAACCACCACACTCAACCACATTGAACCCAACGACCTGTGGCGATGCTGAGAAGCGGACAGAACGGATGCACGATCGGTGATGCCTCGACTACAGAGTGTCGAATTCACCGCCACTCTCTCGCGAAACGTGGCGCAAGCCTGGCGCAAGTCACGGCACGCGCTCAGTCGGGAATGCTCCGCGTTTCGGCATACAGGGCGGCTCGCCCGGCCTCCAGGCGCGCTACCGGCACACGGAAGGGTGAACACGAAACGTAGTCGACGCCCGCGTCGTGGAAGAAGTGCACGGAGTCCGGATCGCCCCCGTGTTCACCACAAACGCCCATCTTGATGTCCGGACGGGCACGTCGTCCGGATTCGACCGCCATCTGCACCAGCGCGCCGACACCGTCGCGGTCGAGCGACTCGAACGGTGACACGGTGAACACGCCCTTGTCCAGATAGGCCGGGAAGAAGGACGCCTCGACGTCGTCACGCGAGAAGCCCCAGGTGGTCTGGGTGAGGTCGTTGGTGCCGAAGGAGAAGAACTCGGCCGACTCGGCGATCCGGCGCGCGGTGAGCGCCGCCCGCGGCAGCTCGATCATCGTGCCGATCGGCACGTGCAGGTCGACGCCCTCGGAGGCCTCCGCCACGACGGTGTCGATCTCGTCGCGCACGAGATGCAGCTCCATCACCGAGCCCACGAGCGGGACCATGATCTCCACGCGCGGGTCACCGCCGTCGCGCTTGCGCTGCGCAGCGGCCTCGACGATCGCCCGCACCTGCATGGCGAAGAGCCCCGGCACGACCAGCCCGAGGCGCACGCCGCGCAGGCCGAGCATCGGGTTGGCCTCGTGCAGTCGCTCGACGGCCGCGAGCAGTCGCTCCTCGCCGGGGTCGGCGCCCCCGGTCGCCTTGGCCACCGCCACCCGGACGGCGAGCTCGGTGCGGTCGGGCAGGAACTCGTGCAGCGGTGGGTCGAGCAGCCGGATGGTGGTGGGCAGCCCGTCCATCTCAGTGAGCAGGCCGACGAAGTCCTCCCGCTGCATCGGCAGGAGCGCGGCCAGCGCGGCCTCCCGCTCTTCGGGTCCCTCGGCCAGGATCAGCCGCTCGACCAGCGTGCGGCGCTCGCCGAGGAACATGTGCTCGGTGCGGGTGAGCCCGATGCCCTCGGCCCCCATCCGACGCGCGTGCCTGGCGTCCTCGGCCGTGTCGGCGTTGGCCCGGACCCTCAGCCGTCGCGTGCGGTCCGCGTGCCGCAGCAGCCGGTCGACGGCCCGCACCAGCTCACCTGCCTCGTCGTCGGCCGCAGCGAGCGCGGGTTCGAGGCCCTCATCCAGGTAGGTCACCACCAGCGACGGGACGACGGGCATCTCGCCAGCGAACACCTCCCCGGTCGAGCCGTCGATCGAGAGGACCTCACCCTCGGCGACCGTTGTCTCCCTGCCGTCGACATGGACGCGCAGCACCTTCGCCTCGGCGTCGATGTCGAGCGCCTCCGCGCCGCACACACAGGTGCGGCCCATGCCGCGGGCCACGACGGCGGCGTGGCTGGTCTTGCCGCCCCGACTGGTCAGGATGCCGGTCGCGGCGATCATGCCCCCCAGGTCGTCCGGCGTGGTCTCGCGGCGCACCAGCAGCACGTCGGCGCCCTGCGCGGCGCGCGCGATGGCCGCCGCGGAGTCGAAGACGACCTCGCCGACGGCCGCGCCCGGCGACGCCGCCATGCCCTTGGCGAGCAGCGCGCGGTCGGCGCCGGGATCGAACTGGGGAAACATCAGCTGCGACAGCTGGTGCCCGGTCACCCGGTGCAGCGCCTCGTCCTGGGTGATCAGCCGCTCGTCGACGAGCTGGATGGCGATGCGGAACGCGGCCGCGGCCGTGCGCTTGCCGACGCGCGTCTGCAGCATCCAGAGCTTGCCGCGCTCCACGGTGAACTCGATGTCGCACAGGTCGCGGTAGTGCGTCTCCAGCCTGCGCATGATCCGCGTCAGCTCGCCGTGCGAGGCCGGGTCCAGCCGGGCGAAGTCCTCCAGCGACAGCGTGTTGCGGATGCCCGCGACGACGTCCTCGCCCTGCGCGTTGGTCAGGTAGTCGCCGTAGACGCCCTGTTTCCCGGTGGCGGGGTCGCGGGTGAAGCAGACGCCGGTGCCCGAGGTCTCGCCGAGGTTGCCGAACACCATCGCGCACACGTTGACGGCCGTGCCGAGGTCCTGCGGGATGCGCTCGCGGCGGCGGTAGATCCGCGCCCTGTCGGTGTTCCAGGAGTTGAAGACCGCGCGCACCGCCAAGTCGAGCTGCTCGCGCGGGTCCTGCGGGAACTCCCGCCCCGTGCGCTCGGCGATGATGCCTTTGAACGTCGCGACCAGGTCCTGCAGCACGGTCGACGACATCTCGACGTCCGCCGTCACGCCTTCCCGCTCCTTGGCCGCCGTCAGCTCCTTCTCGAACAGCTCGCCGGGGATGTCGAGCACCGTGCGGCCGAACATCTGCAGCAGCCGCCGGTAGGAGTCCCACGCGAACCGCTCGTCCTGCGCGACCTCGGCGAGGCCCTTCACCGAGTAGTCGTTCAGGCCGACGTTGAGGACGGTCTCCATCATCCCTGGCATCGAGAACTTCGCGCCGGAGCGCACCGAGACCAGCAGCGGGTCCTCGATGTCGCCGAGCCGACGACCGAGCGCGTCCTCGAGACGGCGCAGCGCCATCGTCACCTGGATGCGTAGCGACTGGGGCTCCTCGCCGCGGTCGAGGTAGAACCTGCACGCGTCGGTCGTGATCGTGAAGCCGGGCGGGACGGGCAGCCCGAGGCGCGTCATCTCCGCGAGGTTCGCGCCCTTCCCGCCGAGCAGGTCCACCTGCTCCCGGCTGCCTTCCGCGAAGTCGAACACGAGCCGGGTCGCATCGGCACTCATGGGCTCTCCTCCCAGGTTCAGGTCGACCACGGTAGATCGCCGTCGGTGGGTGGACCAGGGCCGTCTCATCACCGAACGAGACGGGTACTGCGACCCTCGCCAACAGGACCTTTGACATGTGACCTTTTAGTCACCTATCTTGATGGCGTGACGGACGACGACCTGGTGTTCAAGGCACTGGCCGACCCGACCCGTCGCCACCTGCTCGACCGGCTCCTCAACCAGGACGGGCGCACGCTCACCCAACTGGAGTCGGAGCTTTCGATGACGCGCTTCGGCGTCATGAAGCACCTGCGCGTCCTGGAGGAGGCCGGGCTCGTCGTCACGCGGCGGTCCGGCCGGGAGAAGCTGCACTTCCTCAACCCCGTGCCGATCCGGCTGATCCACGACCGCTGGATCGACAAGTACACCGAGCGCCAGGTCAGCGCGCTCGCCGAGCTCAAAGCCGAACTGGAGAACCCGTCATGACGACGTCGACCCGTCCCGCCACGTCCACCACCCAGGTCTTCCGCGTGCACATCAAGGCCGCACCCGAGCGGATCTGGGAGGCCATCACCTCGCCGGAGTGGACGGCCCGCTACGGCTACCGCACCCCGCAGGAGTTCGACCTGACGCCCGGCGGCACGTTCCGCGCGCTGGCCAACGACGGCATGAAGGCCATGGGGGCGCCCGACACGGTCGTCGAGGGCGAGGTGCTGGAGGTCGACCCGCCACGGCGGCTGGTGCAGACCTGGCGCATGCTCTTCGAGCCCAGCCAGGCCGCCGAGCCGCTCACCCGCATCACCTGGGAGATCGAGCAGATGGAGGGCGGGGTGTCGCGACTGACGGTCACGCACGAGCTGGACGGCGCACCGATCCACCTGGCGCTGGTCACCGGCGAGGTCCTGCAGGGCGGCGGCGGCTGGCCGTTCATCCTCTCGGACCTCAAGACGCTGCTCGAGACCGGCGCGGCGATGGGCGGCTGAACCGACGCGCGTCGTGGCGGGCAGGACTAGCCTGGCCACCATGACCGCTGAAGCTTCGGCGGAGAACACCCGGGCGGTCGAACAGGGCATCGTCCGGGACTTCCGGACGAACCTGTCCTACTCCGCCTACCTGCACCTCGACGAGCTGCTGGCCAGCCAGCAGCCGCGCAGCATCCCCGTCCACCACGACGAGCTGCTGTTCATCGTCCAGCACCAGACCTCGGAGCTGTGGCTGAAGCTGCTCCTCCACGAGCTGCGCTCCGCCTGTGACGACCTCGCCGCGGACGCCGTGGGCCCGGCGCTGAAGAAGCTCGCGCGCGTCAAGCACATCCAGAAGACGCTGATCGAGCAGTGGTCGGTGCTCGCGACGCTCACCCCGGCGGAGTACGCGGAGTTCCGCGACGCGTTGGGCTCGTCGTCGGGCTTGCAGTCGGCGCAGTACCGGGCCGTCGAGTTCCTGCTGGGCAACAAGAACGCCGCCATGCTGCGGCTGTTCGAGCACGACGAGCGGGCCCACGCCCTGCTGGCCGAGCTGCTCGACCGCCCGTCGGTCTACGACGAGTTCCTGCGCCTGCTGCACCGCCGCGGCCACGACGTGCCCGCCGAGCTGCTGGAGCGCGACGTCCGGCGCGCCCACGTCTTCTCCCCCGCGCTCGTGGACGTGTTCACGCACGTCTACGCCGACACCGCGAAGTACTGGGACCTGTACGAGACCTGCGAGCAGTTCGTCGACATCGAGGAGAACTTCCAGCTCTGGCGCTTCCGGCACCTCAAGACCGTGCAGCGCACGATCGGAGGCAAGAGCGGCACCGGCGGCTCGTCGGGCGTCCCCTTCCTGCGCCGCGCGCTGGACCTGACCTTCTTCCCCGAGCTCTACGCCGTGCGGACGACGATCGGCGCCTGAGTCCGTGACACGGCGCTGACGCCGACGACCGTCACCGCCACGTCACGGTCACGGTCACGTCACGGTGGTCTCCGCGACCTCCCGCAACGCGGCCAGGATGCGGGCGAGCTCCGTCCGGTCCGCTTCGGGCAGCCGCGCGAACAGGGCGCCCGCGCCCGAGGTGCGCGCGGCGCGGATCCCCGCCGCCACCTCCTCCCCGTGCGCGGTCAGCGCGACCAGCGTGGCCCTGCGGTCGGACGGGTCCGGTCGGCGCTCGACGAGGTCGCGCTCCTCCAGCGCGTCGACGACCTCGGTCGCCGAGCGAGGCGCGATCCGCAGCCGTTCGGCGAGGTCACCGAGGCGCACCGGGCCGCAACGGCGCAGCACGGCGACCGCGCGGGCCTGCGACGGCGTGACGTCCCACGCGGCCAGCGCCTCCTGAGCCAGCCCCCGCAGCCTGCGGCTCAGCGCCCAGAACGCCTCGACAAGCGGCTCGTCCGTCCCGTCCATGCTGACACCATACCTCATTGTGAGGTAACCTCTGTATGTTGTCGTCGTCGAGAGGAGACTCCTTGGAGTCCCGCACCGGGCCGCGCGGACGCGCCCGCACCGTCACCCCCGTCGAGAAAGCGCAGGCGCGCGGCGTCTCGTTGCGCCGCATCGGCGGGCTCTTCGCCCCCCACCGGTGGGCCATCACGGGCGTCACGGCCATCATCGTCGTCGCGTCCGTGCTCGGCATGGCCTCGCCGTTCCTGCTGCGCGCCGTGATCGACACCGCGCTCCCCGCCCGCGACCTCCCCCTGCTCGCCGCGCTCACCGGCGGCATGGTGGCCGTGGCCGCCCTGACCTCGGCGCTCGGCGTCGTCCAGACCTGGGTGAGCACGCGCGTCGGCCAGCAGGTGATGCACCGGCTGCGCACCGACGTCTTCACCCACCTGCAACGCCAGTCCATCGCCTTCTTCACCAAGACCCGCACCGGCGAGGTGCAGTCGCGGATCACCAACGACGTCGGGGGCCTGCAGTCGGTCGTCACGTCGACGGCGACGTCGATCGCGGCCAACCTGACGACCGCGGTCGCCACGGCCGTCGCCATGGTGGCGCTCTCGTGGCGGCTCTCGCTCATCTCGCTCGTCGTGCTGCCGCCCTCGATCTGGCTCACCCGCAGGGTCGCCAGGATGCGCCGGGAGATCACCAGCGCGCAGCAGCGGGAGCTGGCCGACCTCAACGTCACCGTCGAGGAGGGGCTGTCGGTCAACGGCGCCCAGCTCTCCCGCACGCTGGGCACCGGCCCGGCGCTCGTCGCCCGTTTCGCAGGCTCGTCGGAGCGGCTGATCGACCTCGAGCTGCGCTCCCAGCTGGCGGGGCGGTGGCGGATGGCGTCGACCAGCGTCATCTTCGCGGCCATCCCAGCGGTGATCTACCTCGGCGCGGGGCTGCCGGGCACGACCCTCACGATCGGCACGCTGATCGCGTTCACCACGCTGCAGGGCGGCCTCTTCCGCCCGCTGACCGGCCTGCTGGGCGTCAGCGTCGCGCTGGTGAGCTCGCTCGCCCTGTTCGCGCGGATCTTCGAGTACCTGGACCTGCCCGTCGACGTCGACGACCCGCCGCACCCCGTGGACGTCGAGCCGAGCAGAGTGCGCGGCGACGTCCGCTTCGAGGGCGTCACGTTCGCCTACCCCGGCGCGGACCGCAACGCCGTCACCGACGTCGACCTGAGCGCTCCGGCGGGCACGACGCTCGCGCTCGTCGGCGAGACGGGATCGGGCAAGAGCACGCTCGCCGCGCTCGGCGCCCGGCTCTACGACCCCGACGCGGGCCGCATCACGATCGACGGCGTCGACCTGCGCGCCATGCGGCTCGCCGACCTCGCCCGCATCGTCGGCGTGGTGAGCCAGGAGACGTACCTGCTGCACACGACCGTGCGGGAGAACCTCCGCTACGCCAAGCCCGACGCGACCGATACCGAGATCGAGGACGCCGCGCGCGCCGCCCGGATCCACGACCTCATCGCGGGCCTGGCCGACGGGTACGACACCGTCGTCGGCTCGCGCGGGCACCGGTTCTCCGGCGGCGAGAAGCAGCGCATCGCGATCGCCCGCACTCTCCTGCGCGACCCCCGCGTGCTCATCCTCGACGAGGCGACGAGCGCGCTGGACACCGAGACCGAGCGCGCCGTGCAGGACGCGTTCGACTCGCTGGCGAAGGGCCGCACGACGATCACCATCGCGCACCGGCTCTCCACCGTTCGCGACGCCGACCAGATCGTCGTGATCGACCACGGCCGGGTGGCCGAGACCGGCACCCACACCTCGCTGCTCGCCGCCGAGGGCCGCTACGCCGCACTCGCCGCGTAGTCGGCGCTCAGTCGGCGCTCAGTCGGCCATGTGGAACGCCCGGAAGGTCCTCTGGTCGCGCTGGAGGGCAGGCTCGCGAACGGCCGCGCGGTGCTCGCCCGCGTCGTCGATCACGTGCACCGCCTCCTCGTAGCCGAGGCGATTCCGCGCATTTTCGCCGGGACGAGGTGGACGCCAACGCCGGGGCCGGGCACGTGGTCCACCATCTGCGGGAACGGGGGCATTTCCGCCACCCGGCGCGCGTCTCACGGGACCTCCACGGCACTCGGTCGCGCAGGACGGTAGGGCGTGTCGGACCCGACCGGCACCCGACGGTGTGGAGCGCGGGCGGGTCGCTTGCGGCCGTGATGTCGACCATGAGTCAGCACGTCACCCGGGGTGTGGCGGGTCGGTCACGCGTTCGCGGCCGTTGCCGGGGCTCGGTCACACACCGCCGTCGCAAGCAGGACACCGGCGACATTGCCACCGTCGACGTCACAGCAAGTGACCGACAGGCGGCCTCGGCACCGAGCACGCCGGCAGGCGCGGCGCCGGTCGCTCCGTGACCGGCACGGCCCGACGTACATCCCCGCGCCGCAGGTTCCCGGCCTCCGACCTTCCCCTCACCGGCATCCGCCGCGCTCTTCGAGGAGCGTTCACCGTCCGGTGAGTCCCGCACCCCAGCACCGTGAGTCCCGCGTTTCGCTACGCCGAGTTCGCGGTTCGGGCACACCGGACGCTGACGATCGACGCGAGTGTGCCGTCTACGGGGTTCGATCACCGGAGACGGCACACTCGGGGGGATCATCGGGTCAGGTGGCGATGACAACCGTCCAGTTGCCGCCCGCTGCCGGGGCGAGAATGACCAGCTCACCCGCGGGCGCGGAGGCGACGAGCGCGGCCGCCTCTGCCGTCGTCAGGACCTTGGACGACGCGACCGTGTAGGTCTTCGCCGCCCCCGTCCCCAACTGCAGGGTCACGGTCGAGCCGACAGCCGTCGACGCGGCGGCCGTCCGGACGACGGGGCGTCCCGGACGCGCCCATACACCCGCACGCGCGGGGAGCCCGTTGGCGCCCGCCGTCGTGGTTGCGAGCTTCGTGGTGACACCACCGACCGTGATGGCCGGGGCCGGCTTCGCGGCCGGAGCGGCGGTCTTCGTGGACGGCGCGGCCTGCGACGCAGCAGCAGCCGGGAGCGGCCCAGCGGGCGGCGGCGACGTCTTGGCCAGCGGCGCAGCGAGGGGCCCGCGCCCGGTGCGACCGCGCCCGACGAGCCCGCCTCGCCCGACCGATGAGTTCCACGCGGGGCACGGGTCTCCCCTCACGTAGGCGCGCCGCTGGTCACTTCCACCTCGAATTCCCCAGGAGCCCCCTGATGTCCGTGCGCACCCCCGCCCGTCCCGTGTCCCGCGCCGCCTCCCGCATCGGCACCGCGCTCACCGCGCTGCTCACGCTCTTCTTCCTGTTCGACGCGGGCACCAAGCTGGTTCAGGTGCCCATGGTCGTCACCGCCACGCAACAGATGGGCTTCCCCATCTCGGCCGTCCCGGTCATCGGCACCGTGCTCCTCGTGTGCCTCGCCCTCTACCTCGTCCCGCGCACGTCCATCCTGGGTGCTGTCCTGCTCACGGCCTACCTCGGCGGCGCGGTCTGCGCCCAGCTGCGCATCGAGGCTCCCCTGTTCTCGGCAACGCTCTTCCCGGTGTACTTCGGCGTCGTTGTCTGGGTGGCGCTGTACCTGCGCAGCAAGCAGCTGCGTGAGCTCGTGGCCGCGTCCCTCAGCTGAGCGTCCGCCGCGCCAACCGCGCTACGACCTGCTGGTAGCCCGACCCCGTCAGGCGCACCAGCAGGTCGAGCGCTTTGGCGTCGCTGCCCACCAGCACGCGGGCCCGGTTGCGGGACACACCGGTGAGGATGACGCGGGCGGCGTCGGCGGGGGCCATCCGCAGCGCCGTCCGCTCGAAGCGCTCCAGCGCCTTCCCATCGGCGTAGGCATCGGTGCGGGCGGCGTTGCGGGCGATGTTGGTCTTGATCCCGCCGGGGTGCACGCAGGTGACCCGCACCGGATGCTTCGCGACCAGCATCTCCTGGCGGAGGCTCTCGGTGAAGCCGCGCACGGCGAACTTGGCCGCGTTGTACGCGCTCTGGCTGGGCACCGAGAGGAGGCCGAAGAGGCTGGAGATGTTCACGACGTGCCCGTCGCCGGACGCGATCAGATGCGGCAGGAACGCCTTCGTCCCGTTGACCACACCCCAGAAGTCGACGTCCACCACGCGCTCGATCTCCTCGAACGAGCTGGTCAGCACCTCGCCCGCGAAGGCGATGCCCGCGTTGTTGTAGACCTGGTGGACGCGCCCGAACGCCGAGGCGACCTCCTGGGCGTAGTCCAGGACCGCGGCGCGGTCGGCGACGTCCAGCGGGTCGGCGCGGTGCTCGGCCCCGAGCCTGCTGAGCTGGTCGGTCGTCTCGGCGAGGCCGTCCTTGTCGACGTCCGAGACGGCCAGCCGCGCCCCTCGACGCGCCAGGTCGAGCGCCAACGCCCTTCCGATGCCCGACCCGGCACCGGTGACGACCGCGACCCGTCCCCCGAACTCGCTCATGCCCGTTCCTCCATCCGGCCGATTGCCGGAGGATCATGCCAGCCGCGGGGCCCGGGTGGTCAGCGCAGCGACGAGCGCCACGGCGCCGGTCGCCACCAGTACGGCGAGCGCCAGCGCGGACACCACGCCGAGTGCGAGCGGCGGCGCAAGCGGCGGGATGTCCCCGAAGGCCTCGATCCCGACGACGACGGTGAGCACCGCGTCGGCGACCACCGCCACGCGTACCAGCGCCAGCCGCCGCCCTTCGTCCCAACCCGAATGCGTCAGCAGCCACGCCAGCGCGGGCAGCACCAGCACGGCGTGCATCGCGACGGCGTGCAGCGGTTTGAGCGAGCCCGCGGTGTCGTAGGCGAGCTCCGCGTTGCCGCCGCGGACCTCGACGACGCCACGCGCGATCATCACCGCGCCGGTTCCCAGCGCGACGAGCAGCACGACCAGCCCGGCCCGCACGGCGAGGCGCAGGCTCGGCGCGAGCGACCCCGCGCCCCCGAACGCGGCGGCCGTGCACACGATCCCCACGAGGACGATCACGCCGCCACCGAGGGCCAACGTCATCGAGATGGACGTGTCGAACGGCGTCTCGAAGTTGAAGTGCGACGGAACGCCCCGCCAGGCCTGGAGGGTGACGAGCACCGTCTCCACCACGCACGCGACCAGGAAGACCCCCAGCACGAGCGCGCGTGCGCGCAGGCGCAGGAACGACGTCGCCCAGGCCACCGAGGGGAGCGTCAGGCCGAAAGGACAGCCCGAACGTCGCCGCCTTCCGCAGCGACAGCGGCCCGATCCAGGTCCTTCCGGTGACCAGCAGCACCACCACGTGCACCAGCCCGCTGAGGAACAGCACGGCGCCGACGGCGTAGGCCGCCCTCTCGATCCGCCGCCCGTCGGTCCAGATCCGGCGCAGCGCTCCCCCGAGGTCCGTCATGGGCCCAGCATGCCACAAATCGTTCGATATCTCATCGTTTGATGTCGTCAAGGATCGCCATGGCGGCGTTGCGGCCGTTCACCCCGATCACGCTGCCGCCGGGATGGGTGGCCGCGCCGCAGAGGTAGAGGCCTGCGACCTCGGTGCGGGGGCCGAAGCGGCGGTCCCACATCTGGTCGGGCAGACAGTCGCCCTGGAAGATGTGGCCGCCGGTCAGACCGATGCGGGCCTCGACGTCGGGTGGCGCGAGCACCTCGCGTTCGACGATGCAGTCGACGACGTCGGGGGCGAACCGGGCGACCTCGGCGAGCGCGGTGTCGGCGACCGCGTCACGCCGCGCGTCCCAGTCGCCCTCCGCGAGCCTGTAGGGCACGTACTGGGCGAACACGCTCATCACATGGCCTCCGGGCGGGACGACCGACGGGTCGTAGACGGACGGGAAGTACACCTCCGCCCACGAGGGCGCGGGATCCCCCGCGACGGCCCGCTCGAACGCCCGCTGGGTGGCGTCGATCCCCGTGGTGATCGTCACCATCGCGCGGTGCGGCAGGCCGGGCTCCGCGGCGGCCGTGAACCGCGGCAGTCGCGACAGCGCACAATTGATCTTCAGGACGGGGCTGGTGGAGCGCCAGACGGCCACGCGCTCGCGCCACGTCGTCGGCACGTCCGACGCGCACAGCGCAGCCGTGGCCTTCGGGTCGGCGTTGGAGACGACGACGTCGGCAGCGATGAGCTCCCCGCCCTCCAGCCGGACGCCGACGCCGGGCTCGACCGCGGCGACCGGCACCCCGGAGGCGAGCACGGCCCCGTGTTCGCGCGCCGCGTCGGCGAGGGCGAACGACACCCGCCCGGTGCCGCCGCGCACGTAGCCCCATCGACCGTCGGCGAGCGTGCCGAGCGAGTGCATCGCGTGCACGCCCGCGGTGCCGGGGTCGCGCGGGCCCGCCCATGTGCCGATCACGCCCTGGCCGTGCAGGAGGGCGCGGAGCCGCTCGTCGCGCACGTGCTCCTCGACGACCTCGGCCACGGAGCGGCGCAGCAGGACGTCGAGGGCCTCCTCGTCGCCGTCGAGCAGCTCGGCGAGGCCCGCGCGGTCAGGGCTCGCGCCCACCCAGGCGTCGCGCGGCCCCGTGCGCAGCGCAACCCGGATCCGCTCGAACAGCGCGTCGTAGGCGAGGTAGCCCTCGACGTCGGACGGCGAGATCGCGGCGACCTGCGCGGCCGTGCGCTCGGCGTCGGCGTAGACGGCGGCCGACGAGCCGTCCTCGAAAGGGCACCAGAGGCTCGGGTCGACGAGCACGAGGTCGAAGCCGTGCCGACGCAGCTCCAGCTCGTCGACGACGAGGGGATGCAGCAGTCCGACGACGTACGCGCACGGGCTGACGAGATACCGCGGGTCGGCGAACGGGCGTTGCAACGTGGCCGCGCCGCCGAGCTGCTCGCGGGCCTCCAGCACCAGCACCGAGCGGCCCGCCCTCGCGAGGTAGGCGGCCGCGGTGAGCCCGTTGTGGCCGCCGCCCACGACGACGACGTCCCACCGCCGCGCGGCCAGCTCGCGCACCGGCATGGGCAGCCCGACCCTGCCCAACACGTCCTGAACGGTCACCGGTCGACGCTACCTCCGGCTGCCCCGCGACCACCCCTGCCAGGCAGCCGGGTCGAGCTGCGCCTGCGCCCCTGCGACACGGGTCGGGGCGCGCCGTAGCGTCGCCGCAATGGATGTCGAGCCGAAGGTCGAGCACCGGCAGCGCGCCTACGACGTGCGGCTCGAGTGGGGGCCGCACGGGGCCGAGCTGCTGGCGCGCGAGTGCGCCGTTGTGGTGATCGTGGACGTCCTGTCGTTCTGCACGTCGGTCGACATCGCCGTCGGGCGCGGGGCACAGGTCCTGCCCCAGCGCTGGTCCGACGCGGCCACGACCAGCGGAAAAGCCGCGCCGTCGAGTGTCGCGGCGCGCGAGGTGGCCGAGCGCTGCGCCGTGGCCGCCGGGCGGCGGGACGGGGCCGGGCCGTCGCTGCGGCCGTCGTCGCTGCTCGATCTCGCGCCGGGCACTCTGCTGGCGCTCGCTTCCCCCAACGGCGCGACGCTGTGTGCCGCCGCGGCCCGGCACCGCGCCGTCGTCCTGGCGGGCTGCCTGCGCAACGCCACCGCGGTGGCTGATGCCGCCTGTGCGGTCGGCGGCCCGGTCGGGGTCGTCCCGGCCGGAGAGCGGTGGCCGGACGACATGCTGCGCGTCGCGGCCGAGGACGCGCTCGGCGCCGGGGCGGTCGTCGCCGCCATGAGGACGTCCCTGTCTCACTCGCCCGAGGCGGAGCTCGCCGCCGCCCAGTTCGCCGCGGCGGCGCGGCGTGGGCTGCCCGACGTCCTGTCCGCACTAGGATCCGGGCTGGAGCTGGTCGCCGACGGCTACGGCGCGGACGTCGCGCTCGCCGCCGACCTCGACGTCAGCGCCGCGGCACCGCACCTCGTCGACGGCATCCTGCAGGGCTCACCGCCCGCCCGCACCGGTGACCGCGCCCACCCGTCAACCGCTGCCCCGCTCGCCCCCGGCTTATGATCACCAGCTTGGAGCAGATCCGGCCAGATTCGGCCGCTTTGTGCACCGAGCCGGTGATCTCCGTGTCAACGCCTGCCCAACTGCCGAACTCACCGTGCCGAAACGCGGGACTCACCGTGTCGAATGCGAATCAGCAAGGGCGACTTCCGTCCGTAACATCCGCCGCATAGCGTCGGGGCCATGAGCGAGCTCCCCCGGCTCGGCGTCGAAGAGGAGTTCCACGTCGTCGACCTGCAGACGCGCCGGTCCGCGCCCGAGGTCGAGGCACTGCTGAGCCAGCTGGACGGGGCGGAGTTCGCCCCGGAGCTGCAGCGCTCGCTCGTCGAGACCAACACGCCGGTGTGCGCCACCCTCGACGACCTCCGCGGGCACCTGCGCAGGCTGCGCGGCACCCTCGAGTCGGTGGCCGAGCCGCTCGGGCTCGGCGTGGTCGCCGCGGGCACCGTGCCGCTGGTCGACCTCGACGGCGACGACATCTCGGCGGGCGCCCGCTACGAGCGCATGCAGCACGAGTACCAGCTGCTGGTGCGCGAGCAGCACATCTGCGGCGCCCAGGTGCACGTCGACGTGCCGGACCGGGACGTCGCGGTGCAGGTCGTGCGCCGGGTCGCCCCCTACCTCCCGACGCTCCTCGCGATCTCCGCCAGCTCGCCGTACTGGCGCGGCCAGGACACCGGATACGCCAGCTACCGCAGCATGGTGTGGTCGCGCTGGCCCACCGCGGGCCCGCCCGGGCACGTCGAGACCGCCGCCGACTACGACGCGATGGTCGCCGAGCTCATCGCGTCCGGCACGATCTCCGACCCCGGGATGGTGTACTTCGACATCCGGCCCAGCGCGCACCTGCCGACCGTCGAGCTGCGCGTGTGCGACGCCTGCCCCGACGTCGAGGACGTCGTGCTCATCGCGGGCCTGTTCCGCGCGCTCGTCGCACGCGCCCGCGTCGAGTTCCAGGCGGGCCTGCCGCTCCCGGCCAGCAGGCACGAGCTGCTGCGGGCGAGCAGCTGGCGCGCGGCGCGCTCGGGCCTGGAGGGCGACCTGGTCGACCTCGACGGCCCGCACCTGGTCGCCCCCCAGCTGCTGATCAGCCGTCTGGTCCACGACCTGCGTCCGTACCTGGAGGAGCTCGGCGACTGGGAGCAGGTCCGCACGCTCTCCGAGTCCACCCTTTCGACGGGCAGCGCGGCCGCCCGCCAACGGCGGGTGTTCGGCCGCAGGGGTGAGCTGGCCGACGTCGTCGACACCCTGCTCGCCCGCACCCAGGGGCGCGCGCCGACGCTGGAGCCGCCCGACACCGTGCCCGCCCGGCTGGAGCTGCTCGCCGCCTACCACCCCGGCGCCTACGACGAGGCCGTCGGCGCCGACGGCGAGGTGCTGCCGCAGTACGGCTGGATGTTCCGGGCGCTGTCCCGCCTCGGACCGCGCGGGCTGGTCGCTGCCCAGTCGGCGCTGCGGACCGAGCAGCGGGCGCGCGGCGTGACGTTCCGGGTCGGTGACGGCGAGCCCGACCGGCTGTTCCCGCTCGACCTCGTTCCGCGCATCATCACCGCCGACGACTGGGCGGGCCTCTCCGCGGGCCTCACCCAGCGCGTGCGCGCACTGGAGGCGTTCGTCCGTGACATCTACGGCGATCGCAGAATCGTGGCCGACGGTGTGGTGCCCGCGTCGGTGGTCGACGGAACCCCCGGCTGGAACCGGCTGGCCAAGCTCGCGCCACCCGAAGCGGTGCGGATCGCCGTGGCGGGCATCGACCTCGTTCGCGACCGCGCCGACCGGTGGGTCGTGCTCGAGGACAACCTCCGGGTGCCTTCCGGCATCGGGTACGCGATCACCTCACGACGGCTGATCCGCAGCGTGATGCCCGACCTCGAGCCGCCAGCGGGCGTCGTCAGCCTGGAGATCGTCCCAGGCCTGCTGCGCGGCGCGCTGCTCTCGGCGGCCGAACCCGACCTGCCAGGGGCCGACGAGGTCGCGCTACTGACCGCGGGTCCGACCGACTCGGCATACTACGAACACCAGCTCCTCGGCGACCGGATGGGCGTGCCCGTCGTGACGCCGCGCGAGCTGCAGGTGACCGAGGACGGCGTCTTCCTCGTCGGCGACGGCGGGCGCCGACGGCTGTCCGTGCTCTACCGCCGCATCGACGAGCGCGCCCTGCTCACCGCGAAGGGCGCCGACCTGCGCCCGATCGGGAGGGCGCTGTGCCAGTCGGCGGCGCGCGGGCGGGTCGCGCTGCTCAACGCGGTCGGCAACGGCGTGGCCGACGACAAGGTGGTCTACGCTTACGTCCCCGACATGATCTCCTACTACCTCGGCGAGACGGCGATCCTGCCGAACGTCCCCACCTACCCGTGCGTTGACCCCGACCGTCGCGCCGAGGTGCTCGACCGGCTCGACGAGCTCGTGCTCAAGCCCGTCGACGGCTACGGCGGGCAGGGCATCGTCATCGGGCCGTACGCGGGCCGCGAGGAGCTGGCGAGGCTGGCGGCGGCGGTGCGGGCGCGGCCCGCGAGCTGGGTGGCGCAGGACCTCGTGCATCTGTCCACCCACCCCACCTTCACCGGCGAGAAGCTGGAGCCCCGCGCCGTGGACCTGCGTGCGTTCGTGCTGCAGTCGCGGCGCGGCGCGGGCACGGACGCCTACGTGCTCCCCTCGGCGCTGAGCCGGGTGGCGCCCGCGGGCAGCCTGATCGTCAACTCCTCCCGGGGCGGAGGCGCGAAGGACACCTGGGTCCTCCGCTGATCCGCCGAGCAGGCGCCGCACCAGCGCCGGTCACCACGACCGGAAGCCCGCACCCACCAGCTCGGCGACGCCGCCCCAAGGCACCGCGGGCACACCGCCGCCACAACGTGCGAGCGAGCCGGGCCGCAGATGCGCGGGCAGCTCGCCGGTGGGCCCGGCGAGCAGGGGCGTGCGACAGAACGGGCAGGACGTCGACCAGCGGGCGGCCATCGGCACCCGGCGGCGTGCACCGCTCGGGGCGTGGCCCGCGAGCGCCAGCCGCACGCCGTCGAACGCCACCGCCCGCCTCCCGCGGATCTGGAGATGGCGCCGCCCGCACGCGGACCCGCGTCGTACCGTCATGTGACGCAGTTCGCGCCACGCCGTCGCGCCGTTACCCAGAATCATCTCCATCGTCAAGACACCTGGTCGGGCCGGTTTCCGGGGCCGCCTCGGCCACCCGCGTACGCTGCGCCTGCCGCGGCACGCCGTCGGCGGCGGAAGGAGCGCCTGTGGCCGTCAACCCCGTCGACACCGTCGACACCGTCGACCCCACCCCCGAGGCCGCTCCCCCGCGCTCGCGCGTGCTCCCCGCGCTCGCCCCGGCGGGGGTCTACCTCGGGGTCCGGCTGGTCGGCGTCGTGGTGCTCGGCGTGATGACGGGCGGCGGCACGAAGCTGTACGACGCCCTCCAGGCCTGGGACGGCGCCTGGCTGCTCGCGATCGCCCAGTACGGCTACGCGGGCGTGCCCGACGACATGCTCGACGCCTACGGCAACCACACCTCGTTCACGCCGCTGGGGTTCTTCCCCGGCTACCCCGCGCTGGTCTCCGTCGCAGGCTCCGTGACCGGCGGCAGCCTCGTCGTGGCGGGCCTTCTCGTCGCGCTCGTGGCGGGCGTGGTCGCGGCCTACGGCGTCGCCAGGCTCGGCGCGCTCGTGCCCGGCGGGTCACCCCGCGCCGGGCTGCTGCTGGTCGGGCTGTTCGCCGCATCGCCGATGGGCGTCGTGCTGTCGATGACCTACACCGAGGCGCTGTTCTGCGCGTTCGCCGCGTGGTCGCTGGTCGGCGTGCTGCGGCGGCAGTGGCTGCTGGCCGGGCTCGGCGCGTTCGGGGCCGGGCTGGTGCGCCCGACGGCGGCGGCGCTGGTGGTCGCGGTCGGGCTGGCCGCACTCGTCGCCGTGTTCCGACGTCGGGACGGCTGGCGACCCTGGGTCGGCGGCGCGCTCGCCGCGTGCGGCCTCTTCGGCTATCTCGCCTACGTCGCGCTCGTCACCGGCAGGCTCGACGGCTGGAGCCGCATCCAGCGCGACGGCTGGGGCTGGTACCTCGACGGCGGCGGCGCCACGGTCCGCTTCACCGCCGCCGCGCTGGCGGGCGGGTCCGAGGTGTTCGACCTCGCGATCGTGCTCGCCCTCGCCGCGAGCCTCGTGCTGTTCGCCGTCTCGCTCCGGATGCGGCTGCCGTGGCCACTGCTGGTCTACGGCGGGCTGGTGCTCGCCATCGTCTGGGGCTCCGACGGCCTCGCGCACGCGAAGCTGCGGCTGCTCCTGCCCGCGTTCACGCTGCTGCTGCCGATGGCCCTCGGCCTGGCGCGGCGGCGCACCGGAACGGCGGTGGCCGTCGTGGTCGCCGCCGCGCTCGCGTCCGCCTGGTACGGCGGCTACGCGCTGACGATCTGGCACTACGGCATCTGACGCCGTTCGGGCCCGGCCTGCTGGGCAGAGTCGGCTGCGGCGGGCTTGTGCCCGGTGATCGAGCCCGCGTGCGCGGTGGCGGTCGGGTCCTTGCGGGTCTTGACCAGGCTCGCCACGGTGACGACGACGAGCACGACGAGGATCACGCCCAGCGAGAGCGGTGTCGAGATCTCCGGCACGGACGCGCTGATGTCGGTGTGCGCCCAGTGCAGGATCAGCTTGACGCCGATGAACGCCAGGATCAGCGCGAGGCCGGTCGAGAGGTACACCAGCCGGTCGAGCAGGCCCTTCACCAGGAAGAACAGCGCGCGAAGCCCGAGGAGGGCGAACGCGTTGGCCGCGAAGACGATGAACGCCTCGTCGGTGACGCCGAAGACGGCGGGGATCGAGTCGAGCGCGAACAGCAGGTCGATGCTGCCGATCGCGATCAGCACGATGAACAGCGGCGTGACCATCCGCCTGCCGTCGATCTTCGTGACCAGCCGACCCTCGACGTACTCGTCCGTGACGGGCAGCAGGCGCCGGGCCGTGCGGACCACGCCGTTGTTCTCGACGTCCGGGTCCTCGTCACGGTGCCGGAACAGCTGCACGGCCGTGTAGATCAGCAGGAGCCCGAACAGCAGGAACACGAACGAGAACAGCGACAGCAGCGTGGCGCCGAGCGCGATGAAGATCCCGCGCATGACGAGGGCCAGCAGGATGCCGAACGTCAGCACCTTGTGCTGGTGGCGTTCCGGCACCGCGAACGTCGTCATGATGATCACGAAGACGAACAGGTTGTCGACCGAGAGGCTCTTCTCGACGATCCAGCCCGCGAAGTACTGGGTGCCCGCGTCACCGCCGTACACGGCGGCGAACCAGATGCCGAACGCCACCGCCACGCCGATGTAGAACACCGACCACGCGACGGCCTCCTTGAAGCCCACCTTGTGCGGCCGGACGGCGGCCAGGACCAGATCGACCGCGAGCAGCCCCAGCACGAGGGCGATCGTCACTGCCCAGGTGAGTCCCCCGATCTCCAGCACGCCACACCCTTCGTTCGGCTTTACCAACGCTTGACCAACGGTGCGCGCCGCCGGGCGGTTCCCTGCGTCGCCGTTTGCAGCAGGGTGACACCGCTCCCACTCCATCGCCGCGGTGTCACCCTGCTGTGGTCGACGTGCACCCGTACGCTGCGCACGGTGCGGACCGTCCTGCTCGACCTCGACGGCACCCTCGTCGACTCGGCGGCCCTGATCACCGCGCATCTCGCGGCGGCGATCGCGGCGGTCGGCGGCGTCGTGCCCGGGCCTGACGGGCTGCTCAGCCTGGTCGGCCCGCCGTTCGAGACGGCGCTGCCCACCATCGGGCTCTCCGCCGACCAGACCGCCGCCGCGATCGTCCACTACCGACGCACGTACGACGCCGTCGCCGCCGAGCAGAGCCCGCTCTACCCGGGCATCCCCGCGCTGCTGGACAAGCTGGTCGCCGCGGGGCTGCGCCTGGCGGTGGCGACGTCGAAGCCGGAGTACATCGCCGGGCGGATCATCGACGGCGTCGGGCTGGCCGAGCGGTTCGCCCTGGTCGGCGGGGCGGACCACGTCGCGGGCCGGGTGGGCAAAGGCCCGGTGATCGGCTCGGTGCTGGCCCGCCTGGAGGTCGACCCGGCCCGCTCGCCGGTCGTCATGGTCGGCGACCGCTGCCACGACGTCGACGGGGCGACCGAGAACGGCGTGCCCGCGATCGGGGTCGGCTGGGGGTACGCCGAGCCGGGCGAGCTCACCGGGGCGCGGCTGGTCGTGCCCGACGTCGACGCGCTGCTCGTCTCCCTCACCGGGGACGACGCGCCGGTCTGGTCCTCGTAAGGTCGACCCGTGGCCGAGTTCGTGGGTGCCGTCGACCAGGGCACCACCAGCACCCGATTCATGATCTTCGATCACGACGGCAACGAGGTGGGCCGCCACCAGCTCGAGCACGAGCAGATCCTGCCGAGGGCGGGCTGGGTGGAGCACAACCCGGTCGAGATCTGGGAGCGGACGTCGGCCGTCGTGCAGACCGCGCTCAACACCTCCGGCCTGACCGCCCGCGACCTCGTCGCGCTGGGCATCACCAACCAGCGCGAGACCGCGGTCGTCTGGGACCGGCGCACCGGCCGCCCCCTCTACAACGCCATCGTCTGGCAGGACACCCGCACCGACCGCATCGCCGCCGCACTGGACCGCGACGGCCGCGGCGACGTCATCCGGCGCAAGGCGGGCCTGCCGCCCGCCACGTACTTCTCGGCAGGCAAGATCCAGTGGATCCTGGAGAACGTCGACGGGGCGCGGGCGGCCGCCGAGCGCGGCGACGCGATCTTCGGCAACACCGACGCCTGGCTGCTGTGGAACCTCACCGGCGGGCCGCGCGGCGGCGTGCACGTCACGGAGCCCACGAACGCCAGCCGCACGATGCTGATGGACCTCGCGACCCTCGACTGGGACGACGAGCTGCTCGGCTTCTTCGACATCCCGCGCGCGATGCTGCCCGAGATCCGGCCCAGCGCGCATGCCGCGGGCTACGGCACCACGCTGGCCGACGGGCCGTTCGCCGCCGAGGTGCCGATCACCGGCGACCTCGGCGACCAGCAGGCCGCCACCGTCGGACAGGTCTGCTTCGCCCCCGGCGAGGCGAAGAACACCTACGGCACCGGCAACTTCATGCTGCTGAACACCGGCACCGAGCCGGTGCGGTCGAAGTCGGGGCTGCTCACCACCGTCGCCTACCGGTTCGGCGACGAGCCGCCGGTCTACGCGCTGGAGGGCTCGATCGCCGTCACCGGCTCGGCGATCCAGTGGCTGCGCGACCAGCTCGGCATCATCTCGGGCGCCGCCCAGAGCGAGGCGCTGGCCCGCCAGGTGCCCGACAACGGCGGCGTCTACTTCGTGCCCGCGTTCTCCGGGCTGTTCGCGCCGTACTGGCGCTCCGACGCCCGCGGCGTGATCGTCGGGCTCTCCCGCTTCAACACGAACGCGCACCTGGCCAGGGCCGCGCTGGAGGCCATCTGCTACCAGAGCCGCGACGTCGCCGAGGCGATGGCCGCCGACGCGGGGGTGGCGCTCGACGTGCTCAAGGTCGACGGCGGCGTCACGGCCAACGAGCTGTGCATGCAGATCCAGGCGGACGTGCTGGGCGTGCCGGTGAGCCGCCCCGTCGTCGCCGAGACGACCGCGCTGGGCGCGGCCTACGCCGCGGGTCTCGCCGTCGGCTTCTGGTCGGGCACCGACGAGCTGCGCCGCAACTGGAACGAGAGCAGGCGGTGGGAGCCCTCGTGGAGCGCCGAGCAGCGCGCGGAGGGCTACGCGCGCTGGAAGAAGGCCGTCGAACGGACGTTGAACTGGGTGGACGTCGACTAAGGAGAACTCATGCGATCGGTCGCCCTGTCTCCCGCCGCACGGGAGGAGGCGCTGAGAGCGATGGCCGCCACCGAGCTCGACGTGCTGGTCATCGGCGGCGGGGTGGTCGGCGCCGGTGCGGCGCTCGACGCCGCCACACGGGGCCTTTCGGTCGGGCTCGTCGAGGCCCGTGACTTCGCCTCCGGCACGTCCAGCCGCTCCAGCAAGCTCATCCACGGTGGCCTGCGCTACCTGGAGATGCTCGACTTCCGGCTCGTCGCCGAGGCCTTGGCCGAGCAGGGCCTGCTCATCCAGACCCTCGCCCCGCACCTCGTGCGCCCTGTCCCGTTCCTCTACCCCCTGCGGCACCGCGGCTGGGAGCGCCTCTACGCAGGCACGGGCGTCGCACTCTACGACGCGCTGGGCCTGCTCTCCGGCAGCCGGGGAGTCCCCCGCCACCGCCACCTGACCCGGCGGGGCGCCCGGCGCATCATGCCGTCCCTGCGCAAGGACGCGCTGGTGGGCGCGCTGCAGTACTACGACGCCCAGGTCGACGACGCGCGCCACACCGTGTTCATCGCGCGCACCGCCGCCGCGTACGGAGCGCACGTCGCCAACCGCGCCCGGGTCACGGGCCTGCTGCGCGAGGGCGAGCGGGTGGTGGGCGCGGTGGTGCTGGACCAGGAGTCCGGCGAGACGGTCAGGGTGCGGGCCCAGCAGGTGGTCAACGCCACCGGCGTGTGGACCGACGACACCCAGGCGCTGGCGGGCGAGCGCGGCCAGTTCCACGTGCGCGCCAGCAAGGGCATCCACCTCGTCGTGCCGCGCGACCGGATCCGCAGCGACTCCGGCCTGATCCTGCGCACCGAGACGTCGGTGCTCTTCGTGATCCCGTGGGGCCGACACTGGATCATCGGCACCACCGACACGGAGTGGGCGCTGGACAAGGCCCACCCCGCCGCGTCGGCCGCGGACATCGACTACCTGCTCGAGCACGTCAACGTCGTGCTGGAGGAGCCGCTCACCCACGAGGACGTCGAGGGCGTCTACGCCGGGCTGCGGCCGCTGCTCTCGGGCGAGTCGGAGTCGACGTCCAGGCTCTCCCGCGAGCACGCCGTGGCGCACACGGTGCCGGGGCTCGTGGTCGTCGCGGGCGGCAAGTACACGACCTACCGGGTGATGGCCCGCGACGCCGTCGACGAGGCCGTGCGGGCGATCGACGCCAAGGTGCCGCCGTCGGTCACCGACACCATCCCGCTGCTGGGCGCCGAGGGCTACGCCGCGATGAAGAACGCGCGCCACCAGCTCGCGCAACGCTGCGGGCTGCACGTGGCCCGCATCGAGCACCTGCTGGGCCGCTACGGCTCACTGGTCGACGAGGTGCTCGACCTCGTCATCGCCGACCCGACGCTCGGCGAACCGCTGGCCGGGGCGTCGGACTACCTCCGCGCCGAGATCGTCTACGCCGCGTCGCACGAGGGCGCCCGACACCTGGACGACCTGCTGGCCCGCCGCACCCGCATCTCCATCGAGACCTTCGACCGCGGCGTCGGCGCCATGGAGGAGGCCGCCCGCCTCGCGGCGCCGGTGCTGGGCTGGAGCGAGGGGCAGGTCGCGCGGGAGGTGGAGCACTACCGCAAGCGCGTCGAGGCCGAGCGGGAGAGCCAGACCATGCCCGACGACGAGACCGCCGACTCGGCCCGCATGGGCGCCCCGGAGGTCGTCCCCCTGCGCTGACCCGGGACGCTGACACCGCCACGCCCCGCCGGTCCACGCGCCGGGGCAGGCGCGCCGCCGCCGCGCCCCGCCTCGCGCCACACCCCGCAGACCCAGCCGCCGCCTCGCAGACCCCCGGGGCCCTGCGAAGCGCACACCAGGTCTGCGAGGGCCACGCCCGGGCGCGGCCAGCCAGCCGGGCCGGGCGTGGGACCGCCCTGCGCGGCGCTACCGTCGATCTGGTGGGGAACCTGATCGACATCGCCGACATCCGCGCCGCCGCGGAGCGGGTCGCACCGCACGTGCTGCGCACCCCGACGCTGCCCAGCCCCGGGCTCGCCGCGCACCTCGGCGTCCCGGTGACGCTCAAGCTGGAGCTGCTGCAGCGCAGCGGGTCGTTCAAGGCGCGCGGGGCGTTCGCGAAGCTCCTGTCGCTGACCGACGCCGAACGCGCCGCGGGCACGGTCGCGGTGAGCGGCGGCAACCACGGCATCGCCGTCGCCGACGCCGCGGGCGCGCTGGGCATCAAGGCCACCGTGGTGATGCCCAGCCACGCGCCCGCCCGATCGGTCGAGATCGCCCGCGCCGCCGGGGCGGACGTGCGGCTCACCCCGACCATGGACGGCGCGTTCGCGCTGCTCGACGAGCTGGTGGCCGCCGGGGCGACGCTCGTGCACCCCTTCGACGACCCGGTGGTGATCGCCGCGCAGGGCACGGCGGGCCTGGAGTTCGCGACCGACGCGCCCGCCGTCACCGACGTCCTGGTGAGCATCGGTGGCGGCGGCCTCGTCGCGGGCGTGGCGACGGCGTTCCGCGCGCTCGCGCCGCAGGTGCGGGTGTGGGGCGTCGAGACCGAGGGCGCCGACGCCATGAGCCGGGCGCTCGCCGCGGGCGAGCCGGTGCCCACCCCGCTCAGCTCGATCGTCACGACGCTCAGCGCGCCCGCCGTCTCCGACCTCACCCTCGAGCACACGCGCGAGCTGCTCAGCGACGTCATGGTCGTGTCCGACGCCGACGCCGTCGCGGGCACCGTCACGCTCGCCGAGCGGGCGAAGGTGTGGACCGAGCCCGCGGCGGGGTGCCTCGTGCCCGCCGCCCGCCGGGTGCTGGAGCGGGTCGGCGCCGAGGCGCACCTCGGCCTGTTCGTGTGCGGCGGCAACACGACGGTCGCCGAGGTGACGGCGTGGCTCGCCCGCTGACGCGGGTCGTGCGCGGAAAACGTCGCTCTGACGACGTTTTCCGCGCACGGGTGCGTCAGCGGGTGATGCCGGTGTGCCCCAACGAGTAGCGACCCGGCTGCGGCCAGACGCAGAGCCCGTGCGGCCCGTTGCCGACGTCGATCTGCTTGATCAGGTGCCCGTCCGTGGTCGAGAGGACGTAGACGGCATGGCTGTAGCGCCCGGAGAGCCACAGCTGGGTGCCGTCGGCGGTGACGTTGCCCATGTCCGGGCTCGCGTGCTCGCCGATCCGCCAGGTGGCCTCGATGGCGCCGGTGTAGGCGTCCAGCACGCTGACCGTGCCCTCCAGCCGGTTGGTGACGAAGAGCCGCTTCGCGTCCCGGGAGAGGTAGAGGCCGTGCGCGCCGCGGCCGGTCGGGATCTCGCGGAGCACCTTCGTCGCGGCGCCGTCGAGCACCCAGACGCCGCCCTCCTGGCTGTCGGCGATGTAGAACACCGAGCCGTCGGGGGCGAGCTTGATGTCCTGCGGACCCATCGTGGTGTGCCGGGTCGGCATGTCGATCATCCGGAGGACCCGGTGGCCCACGAGGTCGACCACCGCGACCCGCCCGGCGAACTCGCAGGTGAACACGGCCGTGCGGCCGTCGGCGGTGACGTCGGCGTGGTCGATGCCCGCGCACTCGGGCGTGGCGAGCGACTGCTGGACCGCCCACGTGTGCGGGTCGTAGAACACCAGCTCGTGCCGCGCCTCGGCCACCGAGACCGCCGAACGGCCGTCGGGGGTGAAGTAGAGGTTGTAGGGGTCGACCACCGGGATCGGGTGGCCGGGAAGGCCGGTGCGCGGGTCGAACGGCGTGAGCATGTTGCCGGTGTCGTTGCTCGCGTAGAGGGTGGTCATGTCCCACGACGGCACGACGTGCTGCAGCTCCCCGCCGAGGCGGTAGCGCCCGACCACCGCGAACGTGGCCGGGTCGATCGTCCACACCTCGCCGGTCTTCGTGTGCGGCACGTAGACCATCGGTCGGGCCGCCTTTGCCGCCGCGGACAGCATGTCGGCGCCCGCGTCGGCGTAGACGTTGTGCGGGTCGGCGACCGGCGGCATCCCCGGCAGCGGCGCCCCGACCGCGGGAAGGACGGCCGCCGGTGCCGTCGAGGGTGCGGGCGCGGTGTCGGGAGCGCCGTCGGGGGCAGGGGCCGCGCACCCGGCGAGCGCGGCCGCCACGGCGAGCAGCGCGCAGGCGAGCATCGGACGAACGGACTGTGGCACGGGCTCTCTTCTCGTCGTGAGGGTCAGCGGAACAGCGCGGTGGCGGTGACCGGTCGCAGGCCGCGGTGGGCGAGGTCGTCGAGGAGCCCGGGCAGCGCGACGAGGGTGCCGGGATGGCCCAGGTGCATGCTGACGACCGACCCCGCCGCGGCGGCCCCCACGGCGTGGCGGATCGTGGGGGCGCCCGGGTCGGTGAAGTCGCGGGAGTCGACGTCGTAGGACAGCACGGTCGGGTACCCGGCGGCCCCCGCGAGGCGCAGCACCTCGGGGGTGGCGTGCTGGGCGGCGGACGGGCGGAAGAACGCGCCCGGCCCGCCCGTGAGCGCCGCGATCCGGTCGCGGCAACGCTCGATCTCGGCCTGGATCCCGGCGCTCTTCAGCGCCGTGAGCGTCGGGTGGCTCCACGTGTGGTTGCCCAGCTCGTGGCCGTTGTCGGTGACGACGCGGGCGGCGTCGGGGTACTCCGCGAGCCAGGTGCCGACGGCCAGGACGGTGGTGGCGGCGCCCCGGTTGGCGAGCATCGTGAGGATCTTCCGGGCGAGGACGAGGTCACCCGCGCCATGAAAGGTCAGCGCGACCTCGGGACGACCGGACGTGGCGTGCACGAGCTCGTGCGCGGGCCCGACGGCCGCGGGCGACGCGGTGGGCGGCGGGGCGGCGGTGGTCGGGGCCGCGGTGGTCGGGGCGGGCGCTCCCGGTGCCCTGGGTGCCGCGCAGGCGGCCACGACCGCGGGCAGCGCCGCGAGGAAACCCCTGCGTGCCATGCGCCTTTGTGTCACGGCGCCGGACCGTACACCAGGTTCTGACCTGGGGATTCCTTTACCTGGAAACGCCGTGCTCCGCGCGGAGGAGGCGCTTGAGGAGCTTCCCGGCCTCCGTCCGCGGCAGCTCGGCGCGCACCTTCCAGCTCCGCGGCCGTTTGTAGCCCGCGAGCCGCTCGGCGACGTGCGCCTCCAGCGCCGCGACATCGATCTCCTGGCCGTCGCGCGGGACGACGACGGCGTGCACGGTCTCGCCCCACTCCGCCGACGGCAGCCCGTAGACGGCGACGTCGAGCACGTCGGGATGCTCGTGGAGCACCGCCTCGACCTCGGCCGGGTACACGTTCATCCCGCCGGTGATCACGAGGTCACCGGGCCGGTCGCGGATGTGCAGGTAGCCGTCGGCGTCGAGGTGGGCGATGTCGCCGACGGACTTCCAGCCGTCGGCCAGCCGCTCGCGGCCGTGGTAGCCGCTGAACGTCGATCGCGACCGCACCTGCAGCTCGCCCGGCTCCCCCGGCGGCAGCTCGTCGCCCTCCGGGCCGACCACCCGCAGCTCGACGCCCGGCACGGCCTTTCCGCACGAGCCGGGGCGGGCGAGCTGCTCCTCGGGAGGGAGCACCGTGTCGACGCCCAGCTCCGTCGAGCCGTACACCTCGAAGAGGAAGCCGTCGCCGAGCCGGGCGACCACCTCCTCCTTGAGCGCGTAGGGCACCGGGGCGGCGTTGGCGACCAGCGAGCGCATCGACGACAGATCGGTCCGTTCGAGGACGTCCGGCGGCAGCGCGACGATCCGCTTCAACGGCGTGGGCGCGGTGAACGTGTTGGTGACCCGGTGCTCGCGGACCAGCTCGACCCACCGCGCCGGGTCGAACCGGCGCAGGAGCACCACCGTGCCGCCGAGCGCGTGGGTGAGCAGCGCCCAGGCCAGCGGGCCGGAGTGGTAGAGCGGGCCGGTGGTGAGGTGCACCTCAGCGCCGGGCCGCAGCCGCAGCGTGGCCGCGAGCGCGGCCGTCGCCTCCGGGTCGGCGGGGCCGCGCATCGCCCCCTTGGGCTTCCCCGTCGTGCCCGACGTGTAGATCATCGATCCACCGGAGCCGCCCGGCGGCGGTAGCGGCGTGGCGTCCCCGGCCAGCAGTGTGTGCCAGGCCGGGCCGCCGAAGACGACCACCTCCCGCAACGCGGGAAGGTCGGCGCGCACGGCCGCGACCCGGTCGGCCTGCTCGGGGTCGACGAGCACGACGGCAGCCCCGCTGTCGGCGATCACGTAGCGCATCTCGTCGGCGGTGAAGCGGTAGGCGAGCGGCACGGCCACGAGGCCCGCCTTGCGGGCCGCGTGCAGCACGACCATCACCTCGACGCTGTTGGGACCACACCAGATGATCCGGTCGCCGCCGCGGAGGCCGAGGCCGTGCAGGCCGCGGGCGAGCCCGTTGGCCCTGGCTTCCAGCTCGGCGTAGCCGAGCCGCTCCCCCTCGGGATCGATCACGGCGGGCTTGTCGGGGAGCAGTGCGGCGTGAGCGGTGAGGACATCGGGCGCGGGGTCGGGCACGGGCCTACTCTCGCCCATCCCGGCGCCGCAGGGAACGCCCTCCGCGGGCGCTGTGGACGGATCGGCGGCATGGGGACAACCGGCCGGTCCGGCGTCGTGTGCGCCCGTCCGCGTCGGTGCCGCGTGCCACACTCGACCCCATGACGGCTCTCCCCGTTCCCCCGCGCTCCTTGACGGCGGCCGAGTACTACGCGCTCCCCGAGGACTCGGACCACGACTACGAGCTCCAGGACGGTCACGTCATCATGTCGGCGAAGCCGATCCCCGATCATCAGCACGCCGTCGGCGAGCTCTACGCCCAGCTCCGAACACAGGTTCCCGCGCCGCTCCAGCTCCTCCTCGAGGTCGATCTCGACATGGAGCTCGTTCCGCCTACGCAACCGGGCACCGTCCGCGCGCCTGATCTGGTCGTGGTCACCCGCGAGGCGTTCCGGCGGGTGCGCCACGAGCGCGGGTTCCTCCGCGCCGCGGAGTGTGTGCTCGCGGTCGAGGTGCACTCGGCCACCACCCGGCGGACGGATCAGGTGATCAAGCACGACGAGTACGCCGAGGCCGGGATCGGCCACTACTGGATGATCGACCTGCTCGGCGGCCCCTCGCTCACCGCCTGCCACCTCGGCGGCCCGTTCGGCTACGTCGACGAGCCGCCTGTCACCGGCACGTTCACCACACAGCACCCGCTCGCGCTGCACGTCGATCTCGCCGCGCTGGTCTAACGTCTGCCCCGTGGCCAGCGCGGGTCGGACCGGCAGTCGGATCGTGATCGTCGGAGCCGGGTTCGGCGGCATCGCCGCGGCCATCGAGCTGCGGCGCCACGGCTTCACCGACGTCACGATCCTCGACGCGGCCCCGGACATCGGCGGCACCTGGTACCACAACACCTATCCCGGCGCGGCGTGCGACGTCCCGAGCCACCTCTACTCGTTCTCCTACGCGAAGCGTCGCGACTGGACCCGCATCTGCTCGCCGCAGCCGGAGATCCTCGCCTACCTGCGCGGCGTCGCCCGCGACCACGGCGTGGACCGGCTGGTCGTGCCCGACACCACCGTCACCGCGTGCACGTGGGACGACGACGCCCGGCGCTGGGCGGTCACCGCCGCGAACGGCGCCACCTACGAGGCCGACGCGGTCGTGCTGGCCACCGGGCAGCTCAACCAGCCGCTCACCCCGACGCTTCCGGGCATCGAGACGTTCGCCGGGCACGCGTTCCACTCCGCCCGCTGGGACCACGACCACGACCTCACCGGCAGGCGGGTCGCCGTGGTCGGCACCGGGGCGAGCGCGGTCCAGTTCGTGCCCGCGATCGCCCACCGCGTCGCCCACATGACGGTCTTCCAGCGCACCGGCAACTGGTTCCTCCCCCGCCGCAACCGCCCGTACCCCAAGCCGGTGCGGGCGGCCATCCGCTGGATCCCGGGCCTGCAGGCCTACCGCCGCCTGTACCTCTTCCACTACGCCGAGCTGCTCACCGCCCAGATCCGCAACCCCGACCGGATCGGCAGGATCGGGCGGCTGTGGTCGTCGACGTTCATGCGCATGCAGCTGCGCGACCCCGAGGTGCGCCGCAAGGTCTGGCCGCACTACACGTTCGGCTGCAAGCGGGTGCTGTTCAGCTCGCTGTGGCTGCCCACCCTGCAACGCCCGGACGTCGACGTGGTGACCGCGCGCATCACCCGCGTCACCCCCACCGGCATCGAGGACGCCGACGGCAACCACCACCCCGTGGACACGATCATCTGGGGCACCGGGTTCGCGGCGGTCGACTTCATGTTCCCCATGGACGTCACCGGCACCGGCGGACGGCGGCTGGCCGACGTCTGGGCCGCCGGACCGCGCGCCCACCTGGGCATGACCGTGCCGGGCTTCCCGTCGCTCTTCGTCCTGTACGGGCCCAACACGAACACGTCCGGCGGGTCGATCATCTACTACCTGGAGGCGCAGGCGCGCTACGTTCGGCAGGCGCTGGAGCACGTGCGCGACCGCGGCGCGGCGGCCATCGACGTCCGGCCGGACGTCGCGGCGAACAGCGACACCGCGCTGCAGGCCCGTTTCCGGGGCACCGCGTGGCTGCGCTGCGACTCCTGGTACCGCGACGACCACGGCCGGGTGGTCACGAACTGGCCGGGCTACATGCGCCAGTACGCCAAGGCGACGGCCACGCTCGACCCGGCCGAGTTCACGTTCGTGCCCCGGCCCGCTCAGGCGTCGGTGCGCACCTCCGTGCCGTCCTGACCCCACCGCGTGTGGAAGCTGCCCTCGGTGTCGAGGCGGTGGTAGGTGTGGGCGCCGAAGAAGTCGCGCAGGCCCTGGATGAGGTTGGCAGGCCCGCGGTCGCGGCGGTAGCCGTCGTAGTAGGACAGCGAGCTGGAGAACGCCGGGATCGCCACGCCCTGCTCGGTCGCGGCCACCACGACGCGCCGCCACGCGTCCTGCGCGTCGGCGAGGCCCCGGGTGAAGTACGGCACCATCATCAGGTTCTCGACGTCGCCGTGCTCGGCGTAGGCCTCGCTGATCCGGTTGAGGAACTGCGCGCGGATGATGCAGCCGCCACGCCAGATCGTCGCCATCGCGCCGAGGTCGAGCCCCCAGCCGTTGGCCTCCGACGCCGCCCGCATCTGCGCGAAGCCCTGCGCGTACGCCACGATCTTCGACGCGTACAGCGCCTGCCGGATGTCGTCGACCAACCCCTCGGGGACACCGCCTTCGCCCGGTCTGGGTCCGGCCAGCGCGGTGGCGGCGGCCTTGCGCTCGTCCCGCAGCGACGAGAGCGTGCGCGCGAAGACGGCCTCGGTGATCCCGGTGAGCGGCACGCCGAGGTCGAGGGCGTCCTGCGAGGTCCAGCGGCCGGTGCCCTTCTGCTCGGCCTGGTCGAGGATGACGTCGACCAGCGGCTTGCCGGTGGCCGCGTCGGTCTTCTGCAGCACGATGGCCGTGATCTCGATGAGGAACGACTCCAGGTCGCCCGAGTTCCACTCCTCGAAGATCTTCCCGATCGCGGGGGCGTCGAGCCCGCCGACGTGGGTGAGCAGGTCGTAGGCCTCGGCGATGAGCTGGATGTCGGCGTACTCGATGCCGTTGTGGACCATCTTGACGTAGTGCCCGGCGCCGTCCGGCCCGACGTGGACGCAGCACGGGGTGCCGTCGACGTTGGCCGCGATCGCGGTGAGGACCTCTTCGACCTCGGCGTAGGCGGCCGGGTCGCCGCCGGGCATGATGCTCGGCCCGTTGAGCGCGCCCTCCTCGCCGCCGGACACGCCGACGCCCATGAACCGCAGGCCCCTCGCCGCGCACTCCTCGGTGCGCCGCTTCGTGTCGGGGAAATGCGAGTTGCCCGCGTCGATGATGATGTCGCCCTCGTCGAGCAGCGGCGCGAGCTCCCCGATCACGCCGTCGACCGGCGCGCCCGCCTTGACCATGACGATGATCCGCCGCGGGCGCTCCAGCGCCGCGACGAACTCCCCGGTCGTCTCCGCCGCCGTGAACGTGCCCTCGTCGGCATAGGCCTGCATGAACTCCTTGGTGCGCGCGGCCGTGCGGTTGTGCACGGCGACGGGAACACCGTGGCGGGCGATGTTGCGCGCGAGGTTCGCGCCCATGACGGCCAGTCCGGTGACGCCGATGCGGCTGAGCTGCTGCGCGGGCTCGGTCATGAGGGCGAACCTACAGCTCCGCGATGGCCGGGACGACCTCGCGACCGAGGATCCGCAAGGGCTCGATCTCCGACACCCGCGGCACCCAGCCGTGCGCCTCCTGGATGCCCAGCCGGGCCAGCCGCTCCATCTGGGTGATGAGCTCGCCGACCTTCTCCCCCTTCGCGCCGGGGTCGAGGCCGAACATCACGGTCTTCTCGATGTCGTCGTAGTCGCGGCCGACATCGGCGCAGTGCCCGCGCAGGACGTCGAGCTTGCGTTCGAGGTCCGGGCTGGGGAACAGGTTGCAGGCGTCGGCGTACTGCGCGACGAACCGCAGCGTCTTCTTCTCCCCGCCGCCGCCGATGAGGATCCGCGGGTGCGGGCGCTGCAGCGCCTGGGGCACGTTCAGCGTGCGGCCCAGCCGGTAGTGCTTGCCGTCGTACGGCGCGTCGGAGTCGCTCCACATCTGCAGGCAGATCTGCAACGTCTCCTCGAGGCGCTCGAAGCGCTCGGCGGTACCGGGGAAGAACAGACCAAGGCCTGCGGCCTCCTCGCTGTTCCACGCGGCGCCGATGCCGAGCCACGCGCGACCCTTGGACAGCACGTCGAGCGTTGTGACGATCTTGGCGAGCATGCCGGGGTCGCGGTAGCTGACGGCCGTCACCCACGCCAACAGCTCGACCTTCGACGTGCGCGCGGCGAGGTAGCCGAGCGTGGTGTACGCCTCGAGCATCTCGTGCTCCGGCGGGCCGAGGACCTGGATCTGGAACAGGTGGTCCATGACGCTGACCCGCGCGAACCCGGCCTCCTCGGCCGCGACGACGATGCGCGTCAGGTCGTCGGCGAGGCCCTGACCGCCTGCCGGGTAGGTGAAGTCCGCGATGTGCAGGCCGATCTTCACGTGCTGCCTCCTCTGCGAGCTGATGCCCGCCCCCGAGCCTGGCACGTGATCGCCGAGGGCGCCCGCCGGGCCCGTTCCCCCCTGCGGCACCGGCACCCCCGGACCGGCCCGCGTCCGAAGTAGCGTGAGGGCCGTGGGTGGATACGAGGTGGTGCTGCTGCGCCACGGCGAGACGGTGGGCTACGACGGCGACCTCGGGCTGACGCCGGTCGGCGAGCGCCAGGCGCGCGAGCGCGGCGCCACGCTGGCCAAGGAGATCGCGCCCGGCACCGACGTCCGGATGCCGCATGCGCAGACCGCACGGGCCAGCGCGACCGCGGTCGCGCTGCGGGCATCGCTGGTGGAGGAGCTGGGCGGCGACGCGGCCGACGGCACGACCATCGGGCCGCTCTACGCCGAGCCGCACCTGGCCAACCTGCGGTTCGCCCTGCACGGCAGGGCCGTCGACACGTCGGTCGCGATCACCACTCGGCTGGCCCTTCCCGAGGGCGCGCTGCCGAGCTGGGCGCGCGAGTACGACCGGTTCGACAGCGACTACCGGGCCGTCGCCGCGGCGGGCGGCCCGATCGAGTACTGGCTGCGCAACCCCACGCTGTCCTTCGAGCCGCCGCAGCTCGCCGCCCTGCGGATGTGGCAGGCCGTGGCGGCGTTCGGCGAGCTGGTCGGCGAGCGCCCGCTCCTGGTGCTGGCCACCACCCACTCCGCCCCCATGCGCGCGGTCGTGGCCACCGCGCTGGGCCACGACCCCGGCGAGCCGCACAACCTCGAGGACGTCCGGATACGCGTGGCCGCCGACGGGTCGGCGACGCTCGCCTTCCGCGACGACGTCGTCGCCTTCGACGCGCCGCCGCAGCTGCCGCCCTGGTTCCGCGGCTGACACCGCCCGTGCGCGGAGAAGCGCGCTCCGGCACGCTTTCCGCGCACGAGGGTCAGCGGCCCAGGGTGTAGGCCGTCATCGACAGCGAGCCGTACGTGTAGCCGTCGACCAGCACGTCGGTGCCCGATCCCGCCGCGGCGCCGAGCCCGGCGAGGTAGAGCAGCGGGATGAAGTGGTCGGGGGTCGGCACGGCGGCGTCGAAGTCGCGGGCGCCCGAGAGCGAGGGCAGCTCGCCGGGACGGTCGGCCATCAGGTCGCGCGCCGCGTCGTCGAACCGGTGCGCCCAGTCGAAGCCCGACTCGGGCCGCGTCGGGTCGATCCCGCCCAGGTTGTGCACGACGTTGCCGCTGCCGATCACCATCACGCCGCTCTCCCGCAGCGGCGCGAGCCGCGCGCCGAGGTCGAGGTGGTAGTCGAACGGCTGCATCGCGTTGATCGACAGCTGCACGACGGGGATGTCGGCGTCGGGGAACATGTGGGTGAGCACCGACCAGGTGCCGTGGTCGATGCCCCAGCTGTCGACGTCGGCGCCCACCCAGGTCGGCTTGACGATCTCGGCCACCTCGGCGGCCAGCTCGGGCGCGCCGGGCGCCGGGTACTGGACGGCGAAGAGGTCGTCGGGGAAGCCGAAGAAGTCGTGGATCGTGCGCGGGTGGGGCATCGCCGTCACGGCGGTGGCGTTGATGTACCAGTGCGCCGACACGACGAGCAGCGCCCGCGGGTGCGGCAGGCTCGCCCCGAGCGCGGCCCAGGCCTCGGTGTAGCGGTTGTGCTCCAAGGCGTTCATGGGGCTGCCGTGCCCGATGAACGCGGCGGGCATCGGGGTTGCTGCCGTCATGTGCGGAGCGTACGGCGGTCGTGCGCGGAAATCGTCGCCCGAGCAGCGGTTTCCGCGCACGGGTCAGAACGCGGGCCAGGGAATCGCGGGCCCATACCCGGACGGCTCCGGGTAGCGGGGCTCGGCGAGCAACGCGTCGACCCGCGCCGAGAGCGTGCGGACCTCACGGCGGGTGATGTGCTCGCCCAGCACGTCGCAGAACGCCCCGTCGAGCTCGGCGCGCAGCTTCTCCAGACCCTCGACGACGTCGTCGGGCAGCGGCTGCCCGACCCAGCCCCACAGCACCGTGCGCAGCTTGTCCTCGACGTGCAGCGTGAGGCCGTGGTCGACGCCGTACAGGTGTCCGTCGGTGCCCGCCAGCACGTGCCCGCCCTTGCGGTCGGCGTTGTTGACCACCAGGTCGAACGCCGCCATCCGGCGCAGCGGAGGTGTGTCGGCGTGGACGAGCACGGCGGGCCGCCCGCGCTCGCCGCGGGCGCGCAGCACCCCGAGCCAGCCCGCGGGGACGGCCTTGGGTGAGCAGACGTCCACCAGCTCGCGCTCGTCGGTGGTCTCCACCCACACCTGCACCATCCCGGGCCCGAACGGGCCGTCCCGGTACACGGTGTGCGGCACGACGTGG
Source organism: uncultured Actinomycetota bacterium (assembly GCA_963750095.1). Lineage (GTDB taxonomy): Bacteria > Actinomycetota > Actinomycetes > Mycobacteriales > Pseudonocardiaceae > Pseudonocardia. The sequence goes on from CAVVPJ010000011.1 coordinate 471,568, forward strand.
AAGCCCACGGCCTCCGACACGAGGAACGACGCGACCTCGCGGCCCGCCAACGTGCCGTCGGGGAAGTCCCACAGCGGCCGCTCCCCCCGCACCGGCTTGTAGACGCACTGCGCCTCAAGGCCGTCGGCGCTCACCGTGCCGAAGAGGGTGGTGTTGGACGCGTCGACGAGCCTTCCCGTGATCTCGATGCGACCGCGGGCGAGCAGCTCCGGCAGCGCCGGGTCACGGGGATCCACGTACTCCCTACTCCGCGGCCGGGGTCCTCTGGTGGTACCCGTTCAGGCGCACGCAGACGTGGCCCTGCGGATCGAGCGGCTCGGCACACAGCGGGCAGGGCGGCCGTCCGGCGGAGACCACCCGCTCGGCCCGGTCGGCGAACGCCTTGGCCTGGCCCGGCGAGAGGAAGACGCGCAGCGCGTCCGGCCCCTCCTCCGTGTCGTCGAGCACGACCGACTCGTCGACCTCCTCCTCGGTGACGGCCAGCAGCTCGACCACGATCGACTTGGAGTCGGCGTCCCAGCCGAGGCCCATCGTGCCGACGCGGAACTCCTCCTCGAGCGGGACGGCCAGCGGGTCGAGATCGGTGCCGGTGGTTTCGGGCACCCCCGCGCCGAACCGGCGGGTGATCTCGGTGAGCAGGGCGGCGATGCGCTCGGCCAGCACGGAGACCTGCTGCTTCTCCAGCAACACGCTCACGGTGCGGGAGTCCTCAATGGCCTGGAGGTAGAACGAGCGGTCTCCGGGCTCGCCGACGGTGCCCGCGACGAAGCGCTCGGGCTGGCGAAAGACGTGAATGACACGGGACATGGCGAAATCCAGAGTAGGCCACCTCGGGCGCTCCGGCACATGCTGTCAGGTGCTTCCGCCCACAACGGCGTCCGAGCTGCGAGCCGCGGGCTTGCGGCGCCGCCGCGGCTTGGGCGGGATGAGGCCCGCGACGTCGCCGCCGAGATCGTTCACGCGGGCCACGAACGGGCGGGTCGGCGTGTAGTGCACGACGCTGATCGAGCAGGTGTCGACCATGATCCGCTGGAAGTTGTCCAAGTGGGACGCCAGCGCGTCGGCGAGCACGGCCTTGATGATGTCGCCGTGGCTGCACGCCAGCCACACCGCCTGCGCTCCGTGGGCTTCGGCGATCCTGGCGTCGTGACGGCGGACGGCGGCCACCGCGCGCGCCTGCATCCCCGCCAGGCCCTCGCCGTTCGGGAACACGGCGGCCGAAGGGTGGGCCTGCACCACCTTCCACAGTGGTTCCTTGGAAAGCGTCTTCAGCGAGCCGCCCGTCCAGCTGCCGTAGTCGACCTCGGCGAGCTCGGGCTCCGCCACCGGCACGAGGCCGCGGTCGGCCGCCAGCGGTGCGACCGTCTGCTCACAGCGCAGCATCGGCGAGCACACGATCTCGGCGATCGGCACCCCGGTCAGCCGCTCGACGACCTTCTTGGCCTGTGTCCGTCCCGTCTCGTCCAGCTCGACCCCCGGCGTGCGCCCGGCCAGCACGCCCGCGACGTTGGCGGAGCTGCGGCCGTGCCGGAGCAGGATGAGGGTGGTCACGAAAAGAGCCTACGGGGCCAGCCCGGCGATCACGATCTCGACGAAGCGCTCGCGCAGGTGCGCGGCCACGCCGGGGCCCGGCACGGCGCCCAGGAGCACCCCGAGGTCGGCGAGGGTGAGGTCGGCGCGCACCTGGCCTGCGAGTTGCGCGCGCTGCAGGAGCTCGGTGATCGCCAGCACGCTGCGCGCGACCGGCGATCCGGGCGCCGCCGCGGCGATCTCGGCGTCGACGTCGAGGCGGCCCGCCGCGGACTTGAACGCCTGGTCCGACGCGTGCCGCTCGGCGATCTCGCGGAAGAGCTCGCCGAGCGCGGGCCCCGGCGGCGCGCCCGCGTGCACCGACGCGAGCGCGCCCTCGGTGAGCGAGGCCATCTGCGCGAGCGAGTCCTCGACCACCGCGGCGACGAGGTCCTCCTTGGCGGGAAAGTGCCGGTAGAGCGTCCCGACGGCGACGCCTGCGTGGCGCGCGATGTCCTCCATCGTCGCGTCGACGCCCGTCTCGGCGACGAGCGCGCGGGCCGCTTCGAGGATCCGGTCCCGGTTGCGCTGTGCGTCGACTCTCACGCCGCCATCATGAAGCATCGTTCATTTTATGGCTAAGATGAGGGCTCGTTCACCTTCGATCGGAGGACCCACGATGGGCTGGACCCCTGCCGACATCCCCGACCTCACCGGGCGCCGCGCGGTCGTCACCGGCGCGAACGCGGGACTGGGCCTGCAGGTCGCGCATGGGCTCGCCGCGCACGGCGCCGACGTCGTGCTGGCATGCCGCAACGCGGCGAAGGCCGAGGCCGCCGCCGCCGAGATCCGCACGCGGACGCCGGGCGCCGCGGTCAGCGTGGGCACGCTGGACCTGTCCGACCTGGACAGCGTCGCCGCCTTCGCCGCCACGCAGTCGGGCAGGCTCGACCTGCTCGTCAACAACGCCGGACTCATGGCCACCGACGAGGCACGCACCGCGCAGGGCGTCGAGATGCAGTTCGGGGTCAACCACCTCGGGCACTTCGCGCTCACGGCCCGCCTGCTGCCGCTGCTGCTGGCGACGCCGGGCTCGCGCGTCGGGAGCATGTCGAGCATGGGCCACCGCGCCGCGCGCGGACCCGCCGACCCGCGGCTCGAACGCCGGTACGACCGCTGGCAGGCGTACTTCCAGAGCAAGCTCGCGAACCTGCTCTTCACCGCCGAGCTGCAGCGGCGGCTGGCCGAGGCGGGCGCGTCGACGATCGCGGTGGCGGCGCATCCCGGCGGGTCGAACACCGACCTCGGCACGGAGGGTTCGGGGCTGTCCAACCTGGGCCTGCGCCTGATGCCGTTCTTCGGCCAGTCCGCCGAGGCGGGCGCCCGGCCGATGCTGCGCGCCATGACCGACCCGGAGGTGCGCGGCGGCGAGTTCTACGGCCCGCGGTTCGTCGTGGTGGGCGCGACCCCGGTCCGCGAGACGCCCAGCCGGGCGGCTCGCGACTCGGCAGCCGCCCGCCGCCTGTGGGAAGCCTCGGTCGAGCTGTCCGGCCTGGAGCCCGCGTTCGTCTGAACGAGCCAATCTCCTACAGTGGCGTACCACTCTTAACGATCATGGCAGGTCGCCGGGACCGGGCTGGGTACGCTCGCGGCATGCCCCCAGCACCCGACCTGGAGTCCCGGGTCGCCGCCCTCGAGGTGCGCGTGGAGGAGGTGGCTGCCGACGCCAAGGCGGCCCACCACCTGGCCGCCGCCCGCGATCACGACCTTTCCGACCTCGCGGTCAAGGTCGATGCCAACCGCAAGGCCATCAACGCCCTCGGTGTGCAGACCGCCGCCCGGTTCGACCGGCTCGAGAGCCGGGTCGACCGGCTCGAGGAGAAGGTCGACGCGGGCTTCGCGAAGGTCGACGCTGGGTTCGCCGAGGTCCGCGGCAGGCTCGACCAGACCGCCGCGGGCCTGGAGCACATCGGCGGCCTGCTCACCACCCTCATCGAACGCGACGAGCGATAGGTCAGGTCGCGGACACCCAGCCCGCCCCGAGCGCCACGAACAGCACCGCGCCCAGCGCGATGCGGTACCACACGAACGCGTACACGGTGTGCTTCGCCACCCAGCGCAGCAGCCACGCGATCACCGCGAACCCCACCCCGAAGGCGATCACCGTCGCCACGATCATCTGCGCGGGCGTGATCCCGCCCTTGCCGATGTCGGGGATCGTGAAGATCCCGGCGGCGACCACGGCCGGGATCGCCAGGAGGAACGAGTAGCGCACCGCCGCGGTGCGCTGCAGGCCGAGGAACAGCCCGGCGGTGATCGTCCCGCCGGAGCGCGACACGCCCGGGATCAGCGCGCAGGCCTGCGCGAACCCGAGGACCACGCCGTCGGCGACCTTGAGCTGCCGCAGCTCGATCCTCTGCCGCCCGTAGTACTCGGCGAGCCCGAGCAGCACACCGAACACGACCATCGTCGTCGCGATCAGCCACAGGTTGCGGGCCGCGGTCTCGATCGAGTGCTTGAACACCACGCCGAGCACGGCGATGGGGATCGTGCCGATGATCACCAGCCAGGCCAGCCGGTAGTCGGGGTCGGCGCGGGCCTCGGGACTGCGCAGCCCACGGAACCACGCGGCGACGAGATGCCCGATGTCGCGGGCGAAGTAGACGAGCACGGCCGCCTCCGTGCCGAGCTGGCTCACCGCGGTGAAGGCCGCGCCGGGGTCGTTGCCGAAGAACACCCCCGACACGATGCGCAGATGAGCGGACGAGGAGATCGGGAGGAACTCGGTGAGCCCCTGCACGATCCCCAGCACGACGACTTCGAGCCACGACACGGTGGGCGACGGTAGCGGGTGGACCTGAGGCTCCGCTTAAGCTCAGCGCGTGTTGCGGCGGCGGGTGGGCGGGAGCGGGCTGGAGGTGTCGCGGATCGGCCTGGGCACGATGACCTGGGGTGACGCCACCGATACCGACAGTGCCAACGGGCAGCTGACCGCCTTCGTCGATGCGGGCGGCACACTCGTCGAGACCGCCGACGGCTACGGCGACGGGGCCGCGCAGGAGGTGCTCGCGTCGGTGCTCGCGACGAGCGTTCCGCGCGACTACGTCGTGATCGCCGGGCGCGCGACGCTCCCCGGCGGCCCACTCGGGGACGGCGCGGCGCGCGGCGCTCTGCTCACCGCCCTGGACGCCACCCTGAAGCGCCTCGGCACCGACCACCTCGACCTCTGGCAGCTTCCGGGCTTCGACGCGTCCGTCCCGCTCGAGGAGACGCTCTCGGCCGTGCAGGTGGCCGTGATGTCCGGCCGGGTCCGCTACGCGGGGCTGGTCGCCCCGCTGGGCTGGCAGCTGGCCACCATCGCCGAACGCGGGCGGGCGCTGGGCAGCATCACCGTGCCGGTGTCGGCGCAGGTCGAATACTCCCTGCTCACCCGCAACGCCGAGGCCGAGCTGCTGCCTGCGGCCATCTACCACGGCATCGGGCTCTTGGCCTGGGCGCCGCTCGGGCGCGGCGTGCTCACCGGCAAGTACGCCGACGGCACCCCGGCCGACTCCCGCGCCGCCTCCCCGGCGCTCGCCCCCTACGTCGAGGCCCGCCGCAACGAGCGCTCCGCGCGGATCGTGCAGGCCGTCCTCACCGCGGCCGACGGGCTGGGGACCTCGCCGCTGGCGGTCGCCTTGGCGTGGGTGCGCGACCGGCCCGGCGTCGCGTCCGCCATCGTCGGGGCCCGCGACGCGGCTCAGCTCACCGCGTCGATGGCGACCGAGGCGGTCACCTTGCCCGCGGAGATCCGCGCCGCGCTGGACGACGTGAGCGTCCCGGCCGCAGATCTGGCCCTCGACCCTCGGGTGCGCATAGGGTGAGCAGTCCACCCGCCGTTCACCGGCGGGTGGCCAACACGGTCCCTACCTTGCGGAGGTGAGCCGGTGGCGCGGAGCGGCCCGACCGGCACGATCGAGGGAGACGCAGTCGAGGGGAATCGTGGGGAGGGGAGCGCCCTCGGGGAATGGGAGTACCACCCCGTCCGGCTCCCCGGTGACGTGTCGCGGATGACGGCGGCCGTCCGGCTCGCGATCCAGGCGGAGTACAGCGGCTGGGAGCTCGCCAGGGTGCGGCTCTACCCCGGCGGCGTGCGGAAGGTGGTGCTGCGCCGTCGGCGCAGTTCGAGACTGCTCCCCGGCTTGTCTATCTGAGGCTCTGTCGACCTCAGGACGGAGCACGACCTTCCCGGTCGTCCCGCGCGACCCGAGACGCCGCAGCCCAGCACGGTGAGTCCCGCGTTTCGGCACGGCGAGTTCCGGATTTCGGTACGGTGCTCGACCGGTCGCCGCAGGCGTCAGTGGCTCTGCCAGTCGACGTCGGGTATCCGCGCCGAGCCCTTCGGACCCGGTACACCGCGGAAGCCGTACGGGCCAGGCTCGCGGCCGGGCTGGACGTACCAGCACTCCCCCGGCTCGCCGCGGTCGAGGATCGCGACGATCGCGTCGACCACGTCCGACGGCGTCAGCAGCGGGAAGTCGCCGAGATGCTCCTTGGCGGGCGCGATGAGCGGCGTGTCGGCGAAACCCGGGCACACGGCGTTGACCCGGATGCCCTCGGACGCGAGCGTCGGCGCGGCCGCGCGCACGTATCCGACGACGGCGTGCTTGCTGAGCGTGTAGAGCGCGTCGCCCGGCATGGCGGTGAGACCGGCCAGCGACGCCGTCGCGATGATCGCGCCGCCGCCCGCCCGTCGCAGCGCGGGCACGGCCGCCGTCAGCCCGAACACCACGTGGTCGACGTTGACGCCCATGATCTTGCGGTAGCCCGCGAGGTCGAGGTTCTCGAGCCCGGACTGGCCCGCGGTGACCCCCGCGTTGAGCAGCACCACGTCGAGACGGCCGAACGTGTCCTCGGCGATGTCGACGGCCATCGGCATCGTGTCGGGCTGGGCGGCGTCACCGGGCAGCGCCAGGCCGCCGATCTCGTCGGCGAGCGCGCGGACCTTGGCCTCGTCGAGGTCGGCGACGGCCACCCGCGCACCCGCCGCCGTGAGCCGCCGGGCCGCCTCCGCCCCGATGCCGGACGCCCCGCCCGTGACCAGCGCGGCCTTGCCGTCGAGATCCATCAGCAGCTCCTCAGAAAGGTGTCGAGCACCCGTGTGCCGAACGTGAGCGCGTCCACCGGCACCCGCTCGTCGATGCCGTGGAAGAGGGAGGCGAAGTCGAGGTCGGGCGGCAGGCGGAGCGGCGCGAAGCCGTAGCAGCGCATGCCCAGCGTATGGAACGCCTTCGCGTCGGTGCCGCCGGAGAGCATGTACGGGATGGCGACGGCCCCGTCGTCGTGCGCGGTGAGGGCGGCGATCATGGCGTCGGTCAGGGCGCCCTCGAAGTCCGTCTCCACCGGCGGCAGGTCCGTCACCCATTCCCTAGTGACGTGGGTCCCGAGCAGGTCGTCGACCTCGCGCAGGAACGCCTCCTGGCGACCCGGGATCACCCGGCAGTCGACGACGGCCTCCGCGACGGACGGGATCACGTTGGCCTTGTAGCCCGCCTTGAGCATGGTGGGGTTGGCCGTGTCGCGGACGGTCGCCCCGACGATGCGGGCGATCGGGCCGAGCTTGGCCAGCGAGCCCTCGAGGTCGTCCTCGGGGAACTCCAGCCCGGTGAGCTCGCTCATCCGAGCGAGGAACGCGCGGACGGTGTCGGTGAGCGTCAGCGGGAACGTGTGGTTGCCCAGCCGCGCGACCGCCTCGGCGACCTTCGTCACCGCGTTGTCCTCGTGCAGGAACGAACCGTGCCCGGGCTTGCCCCGCGCGCGCAGCCGCATCCACGCGATGCCCTTCTCGGCCGACTGGATCGGGTAGACCCGCCGGTCCTCGCTCAGCGTCAGCGAGAACCCACCGACCTCACCGACCGCCTCCGTACAGCCCTCGAACAGGTCCGGCCGGTTCGCGACCAGCCACTGCGACCCGTACGCCCCACCCGCCTCCTCGTCGGCGAGGAAGGCGAAGACGATGTCGCGCGGGGGCACCACGCCGTCGCGGTGGAACTGGCGGAGCACGGCGAGCGTCATCGCCACCATGTCCTTCATGTCGACCGCCCCGCGGCCCCACACGTAGCCGTCCTGCACCGCGCCGGAGAAGGGATGCACCGACCACTCGCTCGGGTCGGCGGGGACGACATCGAGGTGGCCGTGGACGAGCAGCGCCCCCCGCTCAGATTCGGCGCCCGCGACGCGGCAGAACACGTTGTCACGCCCCGGCGCCCCGGACTCGACCCGCTCGTACGCCAACCCGACCTCGTCGAGCTTGCGGGCGACGTAGTCGGCCGCCTCCCGCTCGCCCTTCGTGGTCTCCAGCTCCCCGGTGTTGGACGTGTCGAACCGGATGAGCTCGGAGCACAGCTCGACGACCTCGTCCTCGGCGCGCGCGCTCATGCGGATCTTCCTACCACCCGGGTCCGGTGACGGCGGCCCGGACGCCTCGGCTATCCTTTCCCAGCAGGTCCGAGTGGCGGAATGGCAGACGCGCTAGCTTGAGGTGCTAGTGCCCGAGTAGGGCGTGGGGGTTCAAGTCCCCCCTCGGACACAGTATTACCCCATGACGCGCTGGTAGGTGTCACGCACGACGCAGGGTGACGTCTCGATCACCGCTCATCGCGGGCAACCAGGCTCCAGCCGGTGCGGTCGTGGACGACTACCATAGCCCGCGACCGCAGACACGCCGCCATATCCGGCGCAGTCGGAGCAGGCTCGTCGCCATCGACGATGAAGCGCCCGACGAGCTCGTCGAGCAGGACGTCCTCGCGGACGTACAGGTTCCTCGGACAGTCCGGGCTCCCCGGACGGGCGCTGCTGTGGCCGTGACGGCAGCGGTAGCCGGGCCGGCCGTTGACCCAGTGCGCGTCCATCCGCCGCCCGCACAAGCCACAGATGAGCAGACCCGCGAGCAGGTACCGACGGCGCGCACCGTCGCCGTTCACCCGAGCGGCCCGAATCTGCTGGACGGCCAGGAAGTCCGCCTCGCTCACCAACGCCGGATGCGCCGCCGTCCGCGAGACCACCGCCTCCGCCGGTATCGTCCGCCGCCCCGCGCCCGGCCGCGCGGATTGGTGGCGATGCCACACCTCCCGGCCGGTGTAGCGCGGATTGGCCAAGATCACCGCCACCGACCGCAGATTCCACACCTGGCCACTACGGTGCCGATTCCGTTCCGGGTCCGCACCGGACGGGCAGGGAACGCCGCGCTCGTTCAACTCGCGGGCGATCCCCGCCACGCTGCGCCCTGCAAGACGCTCGGCGAACATCCACCGCACGTGCCGCGCGGTCACCGGATCCAGATCCAGCCGCTGCCGCCGACGCCCCCACGCCGCATGCGCCCGATTCGGGTGCGGACCCGCGTCCACCAGGCGGTAGCCATACGGCGGTCGCCCACCCAGAAACCGGCCCTGCTCGACAGTCTGCACGGTCATCGCCGCCAACGTCCGATGCCGGGCACGCACAACCTCTCGCTGCGATTGCGCCGCCAGCACGTTCATCAACACCCGGTGTGCGGGATCGTCCACATCGACCGGACCGGCGGCCTCCGGCAGCCACACAGTGACCCCATACGGACGCAGCAGGCCCACGACCTGCTGGAACTGGCCTTGGGTGAACGCCCGCTCGAACTCCCCGACCACCACAGCATCAAACGAGCGACCGACAACCGTCGCCTGCTCCAGCAGCGCCGCCGCCTGCGGCCGCCGCATCCACGACACCCGCCGCGTACAACCGACATCGAAGAACTCCGCCGTGATCACCCCACGCCCAGCGATCACCGACTCGGCGATCTCCCGCTGCCACGCTCGCGACGTGACCGGATCCTGAAACTCCGCCGTCGAGGTCCGTCCGTAGAACGCGAACCGCAGACCTGTACTCGACGGCACATTGGTCCGCCAGGGACGCTCGTGCCCACCGCCCCAGCCCTGCAGAACATCCCGATCATCGATCTCGAACAGCGCATCCATCCCACCATCCGAGCCGCTGCAGCGCCTGGCAACGGCCCGATGGATGGGTCGACCTCGCGTGTATCGGGAAGAGTCCGGACGAGCCCCAGAGTTTCGCCGTCAAGCGGGGCTGGTCCGGGGAGCGGGATGTGCGGCGCGCTACCGTGCGCGTCGTGGTTCCTCCCCCGACTGCCATCGTCGAGGGCGCCGCCGCGGCGCGCGAGAGCAGTGCGTTCCGTGCGGCGCATCGGCTGGCTGTCTGGGTGGGCGAGGCTCGCCGCGTCACGCCGCGGCACGTCCTTCGTCCTGCGGAGGTACCGGCCGCCGCCCGCGCTTTGGGCATCCCGGTCCCCGAGCGGGTGCGCACCGCGGCCGACGTCCCCACCCTGCATCGTCTGTGGCGGATAGCCCTGACGGTCGGGTTCCTGGACATCGTCGACGGCCACGCCCGGCCCGGTCCCGTCCTCCGCACCTGGCCCGACGCGGACGACGAGACCGTCCGCGGGATGTGGCTGGCCGCCTTACCCGCAGCGGTCGCCGCGACGAGCCCCGACGTGGACGAGGCCGACGCGACGATCTGCGCTCGAGTGCTCCTCGCCAAGCTCGCCGCGGACCCGGGCGCCGCACCAGACGAGGTGCGCAGCTTCGGCCGCGAGGCCGTCGCAGAGGAGCACTCGGAGGCGGTGTTCCAGTTCTTCACCGGCTGGTACCGCCTGACCAGCCCCGTCCCCGCAGCCCTGGACTGCTTGGTCGAACTCGGTGCCGTGCAGCGCGATCGCAGCGGAGCGGCGCTCACCCCGCTGGGACGCTGGGGCTTGGACGAGCTACTGGCCCAGGCGCCTCGTCCGATCGGCAGCGAGCTCACCGCAGCTGAGCTGATCGCGCGGCTCGCGGATGTCGAGCCGGACGAGCAATGGCGAGCGGCCCAGCCCTGGCTCGCGGCCCGGGACCCGCTGGCGGCCGCGCACGACCTGCTTCCCGCCGCCGCGGCCGCACCCGCGGACCAGCGCGTCGCCGCGGTGGAGCTCGTCGACGCCCTCGGCCCTGCTGCCGACCCCGCGTGGGCGGCTGTCGCCACGGACCGCACCCTCGGCCCGCACGTCCGAGCCCGAGACGACTCGGGGCCCGGCGAGTCGGACGCGACCTGGCTCGCCGTCGAGTACGCGGCCGCAGCCCTGCGACAGGTCGGCCCTGACGAAGCGCACTCCTGGCTCGACGAGTGCCTGCCAGGCGACGGGATCGCCTCCCGGCTGCGGATGATCGAACGCACCGGCCACCCCGCGGCCTCCGAACTGGCTGCGGGCGTCACCGCGTTCCTCGCCGCCGGCGCCACCCCAACGAGCGCGCGAACCGCCCAGCTCAAGATCTCCCTGGACCGCATGCGGCCGCCCGTGTGGCGCCGCGTACTGCTGCCCGCGGCCGCCCCCCTCAGCCTGCTGCACGAGGTGATCCAGATCGTCATGAACTGGGACGACGACCACCTGCACCAGTTCACCGTCGGCCGCATTGGCTACGGCGATCCCTTCTACACCCCCGAGCTCGCCGACGAGGAACGGCTGCGGCTGGGTACCGCCTTCGCCACCACCGACACGATCACCTATCGCTACGACTTCGGGGCCTGTTGGGACCACACGGTGCGCTGCGAGAAGGTACTCGATCCCCCCACGGACGCCGCGGTTCCCGTCTGCGTCACCGGCCGGGGCGACGCCCCCGTCGAGGACTGGACCGGCGGGCCCCAGACCATCCCTTTCGACCTCCAGGACATCAACCGGAAACTCGACCGGTACAGGGCGGGCCACGATGGATGACGACCCCGACGACCTCGCCGAGATCCGGGCCGCCGCATCCGTCGCGGAGTTGCACCGCCTGCTGCTGAACGGCCGGGTGGGTGGGCGCAGCACCCGGCACCGGGAGGCGGTCGAGCTGTTCGTGCACCACCACCGCGAGGACCCGGCCGACGCCGTCGACACCGCCGTGCTGCTGTGCACCGAACCGCGGTGGCACCGGTGCACGGCGAAGCTCATCGCCGACGTCTGCGCCAGCGACATCCTCGACGACGACGCGCTCGACGCGCTCGCGGACAGGTTGCTGTGGCCGGATCGACCGTCGGTGCGCCGCCCGCTGTCCTGGCTCGGGCTGGAGTGGCTGTCGATCGACGTGGCCAGCGGCGAGGTCGTCGGCCGCGGCGTCGACCGCGACCGGCTCGTCGATCATCAACGCTCACCCGCCGAGCCGCCGCTGCTGCGCTGGGCCGCGGGACACCTGCTCCGCCGCAAGCGGACGCCCCTCGACCTGCTGCGCAACCGGGCCGCGTCGCTGGACTCCCGGGGCGGCCCGGCCGTTCTCGCCGGCGCCCTCGACGCGGCGGACTCACTGACCCACTCCGACCTGCGGACCGCGATCGAGACCTGCCTGAAAGGCGGGCGCGGACAGGTCCGGAAGGTGGCGTTGCAGGTCATGGCCGAACGGGTCGACTCCGCCGAGGCCGTCCGCCTGGCCCGAGTCGATCCGGACGCGTCGATCCGCCGCTGGGCACCGACGCTGGAGACCGAGAGCAGCACGACGACCTTGTTCTGATCCGCTGCCGCCGCGGTGCCGGACCCCGGCCAGCACCCGACAGACAACCCCAGCCACGATCAACCTCCGCGGACTGAAACCGAGGTCAACGGCTTGATCAACTTAGGCTACGTGGCACTGCGAATGCGCCAGTCGACGCAGTCACGGTGATCGAGAGCTTCGGGCCACCTCACGCCCACGACGACATCCGCGCAGCTCCGATCGTCGATCAAGCGCCGGAGGTACAGGGTCGCCATGTCGACGCGATGATGGCTGCGCTGCTCGTCGAGCCCGACCTGACCGACCCCGATGTTGGGGTGAACCTGACGACCGGCGCGGTCGACGTATGCGTGAACGTCGTCGCCGACGACCAGCCCGCTGCTCTCGGGACAGCGCTGGTCGCGATCCGGTCTGCCGCACACAATGCCAGCGCCGCCACGCCCGGTGGCCGGGCTGAACCGCGGGTGCTGGGCCAGGCGGGCAGCCGCGTCCGCCCGGTCGAGCTGGCCGTCGCGTAGCCGCGATCGGCGACCCGAGTACCGCAGCCCGGTAGGACCGGCTCACCGCGATCGACTCCGCCCAGTGTCAGCCGCCTTCGACGAGGTTCAGATAGGGCTGACCTCGCACTCATTGCCCCTCACTCGCCACGCGGTTCGTCGCAGTCGCGTCCGTCAACGTTCGCAGGTGCTCGCCAACTCCCCGCTCAACGATGCTTCTTGCCCTCCTCGAGGAGCCGGATCATCTCGGCGATCCGCACCGGGCGTTGCTCTGGGCGTCGTTTGGTGGCGTCGGTCGATCCACCGCAGGAAGGCGTTGCGATAGAACTGGGCCAGCGAGTCGAAGTACGCCCCGGCACGTGGCGATGCCTCCAGCGCCGCCCCCGCATCGGGCGCCAGGTCGGCGCGCTGTGGCCCTTCGGGTGCGTATTCGACCTCAACCGTCCTGCCATCAGCCGGGACGCACCCGCAGTTCCACGCCGGCCCGAGGATCAGTACGTGCCGCCGTCGACCACATCGAGCGCACCACGCACACCACAGCCGGCGACCGAACCGGTCACGTGATGGCGGGGCTTGGCGCCCAAGACCACGTCGGGTTCGAACGGGACCGGCACCTGAGTGCGGCCTTGCCGATCGACGGTCACGGTCGCCGCGAACCGCTGCGACCGATCCGGGACCATGTTCGGCTGATCACGTGTCATCGCCAGACCTCCCTATGTTGTCCCGAGCCTGACGGATGACCGGATCTCGCCCGCTTCCGTCCGCCGCGACCAGTCCAGAGTCGGCCGCCGCAGGGCCAGGTCAGCGCACGCGGGTCAGCGCCTCGTTCACGTCAGCGATATCGAACGCGGCCGGATCGAACTCGCTGAGATCAGCCAACCCCAGCCACTCCTGCTTCTCCTCGTGATCAGCGCGGGTCGGATCGTCGAGGGCGTCCAGCAGATCCGCATAGCCCCAGATGCCACCGCAGTCCTCCGGCGGCGCTGCCCGACGACCACCGGTGCACCACGGGAGCGCGGGCACCCCCGGGTCCCCGTCGAGCACCTTCTCCACCAGGATCTCGTGCTCCCAGTCGTCGCCGAAATCGTAGGTGTAACGGATCTTCACGTTGGCCCCCTGGGCGACCTGCTCCAGCGTGACCGACCCGTCCGGCCGGTGCCCGAGGTCCGAGTCGGACGTGCCGAACTCGCCGTAGGGCGTCTCGAACACATGCATGTGGTAGCCGTGCCAGCCGAAGGCGACCTGAATGACCTCGTGCAGCTCGGCCAGCAGGAAATCGGCCGGAACCAGCAGCCGCCGCCAGATCGGGGCTTGGCGCCGCGCAACCCCACCTTGAGCTGGTAGACGGGCGCCGGCCCGTCCTTCTTCCCCCGCTTGGCCGGTAGCGTGACCTCCGGTCGACCTAACCCCAGGTCGTCGAATCCGACCGAGAACCCGGCCGGCGAGGGGCCGAGAAGGCGCTCGAACGCCTCCAGCAGAGCCGGCAAGCCGGTTCCCCGCTCCTCGTGGCCATGCTCACCCGCCGGTTTCGTCGGCTTCGGGAGACACGCCAGCCGAGCCCGCAGCAGCTGGGCCAGCACCACGTACGGCGGGCCGCCCGTACCGTCTTCGGCAAACCGCTCGGGAGCCCCACCCGGATCCTCTTCGTCGTGCACGGCGCGCGAGTCAAGGGCATCCTCCGCGTACCAGCGGAACTCGGCCGGGGTCAGCTCCTGCCGGCCCAAGGTCCGCCCACCAAGCACGCTGTTCCGAATGGAGTTCGTCAGCCCGGGAAGCTGCTGATCGCCGGTGACGATGATGTCCGCCGCCGCGCCGCAGTGTGTCTGCTCGACGATGACCACGAAGGAGTGCTCCCGGCCCGCCCGCTGGAAGGTGGCCGAGAGAAACGTCAGCACACCTGAACCGTCGTGCAGCCGGGCGCAGTCCGAGACCTCAACGGGCTCCGCCACCTCCGCCGCCCACCGGGGTTCGGAGACCCCCGCCTTCGCCATCCGGTCGGCAGCAGCCGATGCGACCGTGGCGACCCGTGGCCGCACGCCGCAGGCGACCGAGCCGAGCACCCGCATCAACGCCAGCGCGCCGGCGCCGGGCCTCGACTCGACCATGGGAACAATCTTGTTCAGGATGGCCTGGAGCTTGACGTCGTCGGCGGGCAGCACCGCCAGGAACGCCGCGCCGGCCGCCTCCGCATCCAGCGCGTACTCGAGCTCGGTGAGCCCGGCGGCGTCCTCGAGCAGCCGGCGGAACACATCCGTAGCGTCGACGGCCGCCCCGGCGGCACAATCCGGACAATCGCATTCGCCCTGTGTCACCCGCTCCTGCCGGGGCATGGGACGGCTGGACTTGCTCCGCTGCCGACGGGTTCGCCGACGACTGACTGGACTGATTCGCACAGTCTCCCCGTCCCGTATCGAGCCGGTCGAGCAGGGGGATTGACGGCGCCGAGGACCTCGACTCGTCCGCTCCACCGCCAGCGGCATCGGAAACCACCGATCCCGCTCACCGTCACGGCGTGACGGACACACGAACAGGTCGTCGGACTGGGGCGGTCGGACAGGGAAGGGTCTTCTCGCAGGAGCGACGCCCCGGAAGCCCGCCGAGAAAGACGTTCGGCGCGGAGGCGGCCTCACCACTTGCGGTGAGGTGAGGGACCCGCACCCGCCCGGCGGCGCGGCCCATGCCCCGCCCACGCCCGACCGGAGTGAGATCACCACCCAGCTCTACTGCAACCCGGAACAGCAGGCGGGAACGGTGATCGAGAGGCCGGTAGTGCAGGCTCAGCTCATTCCAGAGTCGCCACCACAGGGCGAGGGTTCGGGAACGGCTACGCGACCTTCCAGCTGCGGTCACCGAGGGTAGCCACGATGTCGAGGGTTCCGCCGAGCGCGGCAAGGTCGTCGGCGACGAGATGGGCGGTGATCACCTCATCGGTCAGCGGCGGATGCGGCTGCCTCGGACGTGAATCCCAAAGCACGTCAGCGGGGCGCTGCGAATGCCTCGCCGTCGACACGACAATGGCGGTGCGTCGGCTGCATCAGCCCCGCGGCGCTACCCTGGCACCATGGCGTTCCAACGAATCGCGGTCGACCAGAGGATCATGGCGGGGGTGCCGTGCATACGCGGGACCCGCATCCCCGTCGCGACCGTCGTCGGCATGATCGCCGAAGGCATGACCCCCACCGAGATCACCGCCGACTTCCCCCAGCTCACCCCGACGACATCCGGCAGGCACTGACCTTCGCCGCGGCTGCTGTCGACCAGGCCACCATCCCGCTGCCCACCAGCGCGTGAACCTGCTGATCGACGAATCGCAACAACACGACCTGCACGCCTCCTCGGCAGGCCACAACGCCGTCCACGTCACAGACCTGGGCCTGCGCGGCACCACTGCGCGGCACCACCGACGAAGCGCTGCTCGCCAAAGCCGCCCACGACGACCGCGTGATCGTCACCGCCGACACCGACTTCGGCACCCTCCTCGCCCTGACCGGCGCCTCCGAACCGAGCGTCATCCTGCTGCGCCGCATTGGACGGCGGACCACCGAACGAACACACATCGTGCTCACCGTCCTCGCGCTTGCCGGTGAGCATCTCGAGCGAGGCGGTCGTCACCGTCGAACACGACCGGCTCCGCATCCGCCAGCTGCCGATAGCGCCCTAGCGCGCAGCAGCGTCACTGCCCTTACGCAACTGTCAGCCGAACCTGCTGGCGGAGGCCGTGTACGTAGTGGTCAAGTCCCTCGGACACAGAATTACCCCACCGCGTCCCAGGATCTGGGAAGGCGCGGCGACAGTCGAGGCGCTGCCCGTCAGTTGCGAGTGGTGACAGCCCATCGGGTCGGGGCTGTAGACCTCCACCACCATAGCGTTTGAGCGCAGGAATTCGAGGGCGTCCTGCGGTGACGTGGCCCCCGCCGCGTCACGGTCGTCGAGCGTGACGCGTACGGCGAGTCCGCGGAGCATCACGTCCTCGCGGACGTAGAGGTTGTCCGGCGCGTCCACGGGTCTCGACGTGGTGCTGCGGTGGCCGTGACGGCAGCGGTACCCGGCCCGCTCGTGCACCCAGTGTGAGTCCATCCGCCGCCCGCAGTGTCCGCACCGCAACAGCCCGCGCAACAGGTAACGACGTCGCCCACCGTCGCCGGTGGCACGCTCGGCACGGACCCGCTGGGCGGCCACGAAGTCCGGCTCGGATACCAGCGCCGGGTGCGTCACCGCCTTGGACACGACGCACTCGCCGACGACCGTCGAACGACCAGTCCTGTCCGTCGCCTGCCTCCGGTTCCACACCTCCCGACCGGTGTAGCGCGGATTGGCCAGGATCGCCCCCACCGTTGGCACCGACCACATCCCGCCCGAGCGGTTGCGGTTGCGTTCCGGATCGCCCACCGACGGGCACAGCACACCACGCTCGTTCAACTCGCGGGCGATGCCCGCCAGGCTGCGCCCCGCCAGCCGGCGGGCGAACATCCACCGCACATGCGCCGCGGTGACCGGCTCCGGGTCCAACCGCTGCAAGCGCTTGCCCCACGCCGCCTGCGCACGGTTCGGATGCGGCCCGGCGTCCACCAGCGGTACCCGTACGGCGGGCGCCCGCCCAGGAAGCGGCCCTGTTCAAATGCCTGCGCGCGCATCGCCGCCAGCGTCCGATGCCTGGCACGCGACACCTCCCGTTGCGCGATCGCCCCCAGTGCCGTGACCAACGCCCGGTCGTCGGATCGGCGGGATCCACCGGCCCGTCCGCCTCCGGCAGCCACACCCGCACCCCGTGACGCTCCAACTGCTCGGCCACCCGCAGGAACTGTCGAGCGGTGAACCCCCGCTCGTACTCCCCCACGACGATCGCGTCGAACCTCCGCCCCGGATTCCGCGCGGCCGCCAGCAGCGCCGCCGCCCGCGGACGCCGTTCCCACGCCACCTCCCGCGACCACCCGACGTCCACGAACTCCTCGACGATCTCGCCGTGCCCGGCGATCACCGACTCGGCCACCTCCCGCTGCCAGGCCCGCGACGACGCCGGATCCTGGAACGCTCCGTCGACGTCCGCCCATAGAACGCGAACCGGAGGCCATGCCCGACCGCCGTAGGTGGTGCGGCGCCCCGCGGCGGCCGCTGGCCACGCCCGCCGACCCAGCTCCGGAGAACGTCCTCCTGATCATCTACCTCGAACAGAGTGTCTGGACCGCCCCGGGTTCGGTGGAGGCTCGGTTTTCCCGTGACCGGGTGGCTGGCCACGGGCTGATCTTCGAGCCCACGTCGTTGGTGGGTTCAGCATCGGCGTCGGTGGGCGCCGCACGTCAACCCGAACCCCGGCGCCGGCGGAGGGTAGCGAGGACGTGGCCAGGGCAGGCCTTGCTGGCCTGCCCGCGCCCTTGGCTGCCCAGGGGCCGCAGAGGTCTCCGGGGTCAAGGGCGGGCCGTAGGCCCGTCGCGGCAGCGACCGCGTAGCGGCCCTTGAGGCCGGAGGGGCGGCCCCGTAGCCTGCGCGGCGCTGCTGGATGGATCAGCGGCGGCGCAGCCGCCTCCGCTTGTCCTGCCCCGGGTGATGCGTTCACGCCGCCGAGTCCTCCTGCGCCCGACGGTGGTGGTAGCGCTGCTCGTACTCGACCGGCGGGATGTCCTCGCAGGCCCCGTGCAACCGTCGGTGGTGCTGCCGTCGACCCATTCGGCCAGGGCGGACTCGACCTGGGTCACGCTGCGCCAGGGCCCGCGCCGTTCGATGACCTCGGTCTTGAACAGCCCGATCGTGGTCTCGGCCAGGGCGTTGTCGTAGCTGTCGCCGCGGGAGCCGACCGAGGTGACCGCGCCGGCGTCGGCGAGGCGTTCGGTGTACCGGATCGACAGGTACTGCACCCCGCGGTCGGAGTGGTGCACCAGCCCGGCCAGCTCGCGGTCCTGTTCGCGCTGGCGGGTCCAGATCGCCATCTCCAACGCGTCCAACGCCAGGTCGGTGCGCAGGTGGTTGGCGCAGCGCCAGCCCAGGATCCGCCGCGAGTAGACGTCGATGACGAACGCGGCGTAGACGAACCCGGTCCAGGTGCCCACGTAGGTCAGGTCGGCCACCCACAGCCGGTTCGGCGCCGGCGCGGTGAACTGTCGCTCGACCAGGTCTGCCGGCCGCGCCGTCAGCTGGGGCACGGTGGTGCGCCGGGTCTTGGGCCGGCCGCGGACCGCGCCGTGCAGCCCCAGCTCGCGCATCAGCCGCTCGACGGTGCACCGGGCGACCCGGATGCCCTCGCGGCCCAGCTGGCGCCACACCTTGTTCGCGCCGTAGACCTCGAAGTTGTCCCGATACACCCGCCGGATCTGAGCTTTGAGCTGCTCGTCGCGCACCGCTCGGGCCGAGGGCGGGCGCCGCTTGGCTGCGTAGTAGGTGCTCGGGGCGATCCGCGCGCCCGCCTCGGTGAGGACGCGGCAGATCGGCTCGACCCCGAACTCGGCCCTGTGCTGGACGAGATCAATGTAGTCGATCATGGTGGTCAGTGGCGGTCGGGGGGGGGGGGGGGGGGGGGGGGGGGGGGGGGGGGGGGGGGGGGGGGGGGGGGGGGGGGGGGGGGGGGGGGGGGGGGGGGGGGGGGGGGGGGGGGGGGGGGGGGGGGGGGGGGGGGGGGGGGGGGGGGGGGGGGGGGGGGGGGGGTTTTTTTTTTTTTTTTTTTTTTTTTTTTTTTTTTTTTTTTTTTTTTTTTTTTTTTTTTTTTTTTTTTTTTTTTTTTTTTTTTTTTTTTTTTTTTTTTTTTTTTTTTTTTTTTTTTTTTTTTTTTTTTTTTTTTTTTTTTTTTTTTTTTTTTTTTTTTTTTTTTTTTTTTTTTTTTTTTTTTTTTTTTTTTTTTTTTTTTTTTTTTTTTTTTTTTTTTTTTTTTTTTTTTTTTTTTTTTTTTTTTTTTTTTTTTTTTTTTTTTTTTTTTTTTTTTTTTTTTTTTTTTTTTTTTTTTTTTTTTTTTTTTTCCCGGCCGTGCGCCCGTCCACTCCGGC
Source organism: uncultured Actinomycetota bacterium (assembly GCA_963750095.1). GTDB lineage: Bacteria > Actinomycetota > Actinomycetes > Mycobacteriales > Pseudonocardiaceae > Pseudonocardia. The sequence continues at coordinate 491,065 of CAVVPJ010000011.1, forward strand.
CGTGCGGGCACCCTTGTTACCCCTCACCCGATCCCAGGCCACCAGAAGGAACCCGGGATCGGCAACGAGATTGTAGAGGTCGTCGAACCTGCGATGAGAATCATCACGAGCCCAACGGTGCAGCTTGGTCTGGATATTCAGTACCCGTCGCTCCGCCACATATAGGACGTGCTCCAGTTCGTCGGTATTCACCAGCGAAAACCTCTCGATATTCCAGCAGCCTCGACTGCTGACTTGCTGGCCCCCTTCGCCCTGCGGCCGTCTCTCACGGCCTCCACGGCGGGTCGTCACGCCCGCGACTACTACGGACGCCTCCGCCCCATCCCACGGCCCTCAGCCGGCAACGGACCTGCCCACCGCTGAACTGGCTGTCCAACAGGAGGGCGACCGCGGATGGTTCCCACGTTCACCATGTGATCGATCGGTCAGGGAGGCGCCCAGCTCTACCCCGGCAGCATCGCCACGTCTACGCCGCAGACCTTCGACGTGGCCTCCCCACGACAGAGCTAAACGGCTTCGGAGTTGAAGACCGGCCCGAAAGGCCCGGCCCTCACGCACTGCACACCGGCCCATATCCACCAGATTTGACCCGGCTTCGCTGTTACGGGGCGTCCACCACTGGTTCGCTCTCGCTACACCTTCTGACCTCGCTGAACGGGCCCGCGCCGTCTGGCAGCTCCGGCACGCCCCGCCGTTGTCGGGGCCGCTTGCCACCCTTACCGGCGTTCCCCGGATCAGGCTGCCCCCAAGCTTCGATCAGGCCGCTACGACGGCCCGACGGGGGTGGTCTTTCACCACTCCTCGATCAACACAGCGCCTCGTGGCGCACAGCTCCGCCGCGAAGAAAGCCGAGGCCGACTTCAGGATCGCGTTCGCCCGGCGCAGCTCCGATCTCCCGCTCCAGCTCGGCGAATCCGGGCCGCTGTCCGCCGTGGTCGTCCCCGGCCGCTGCCCTCGTCGATCTCGGCCCGCTTCACCCAGCCCCGCAGCGCCTCCGGGTAGATCCCCAGCTGCTCGCCGATCCGCCGGCACGCCCGGCTGACAGTGCCGACCTCCGCGAGACATCGAGCGCCAGCCGCGTCGCGCGCTCACGCAGCTCGTCCGGGTACTTCCAGTGCTGGCATGACTCCACCCTCCCTGTGTCTTCGAAGTCTCCATCAAACCCGGGGCGATTCAGAGACGGAACTGGCGGTCGGTGAACGCCCGCTCGAACTCACCGACCACCACCGCATCGAAACCGCATCCCACCCCTTGCACCCGCTCCAGCAGCACCGCCGCCCGCGGCCGCGCGCCCACGGCACCCGACGTGAACACCCGACGTCGAAGAACTCGCCGGCGATCACCCCGTGGCCGACGATCACCGACTCGGCCATCTCCCGCTGCCACGCCCGCGACGACACCGGATCCTGGAACTCCGCCGTTGACGTCCGCCCGTAGAACGCGAACCGCAACCCGGTGATAGCCATACCGGACTGCAGCTGAGCACCGCTTCGACGCCGACCGCGAGCCTTCGCCCACCCATAAAGAACGTTCCGATCATCGATCTCGAACAGAGTGTCCATCCGAGTAGCAGAACCGCTTGCGCAACCACCCCAACGCCGCGGGCAGTTGACACCGGCATCGAAGACGCGGACGGTCCCGCCGTCGCCCGCGCACCGAGACCTATCGACCCAGCCCAGGCGACCCTCTGCCCGCGCACCAGCCCGCTGACTCACTGCAAGGGGCGTATCTCTGGCCTCAAGAGACTCGGTGGCGACGGGTTTCGTCATCGCTCGGTTGGAGCTGTACACCGACCGCCGCCGCCGAAGGCCGACGACCAGACGGCGTCCGGCGGCGGATCACCTGGCCCAGCGCCGGTACGCCTCGATCCACTGTGCGCCGGGCGGAGGCGGCGTCGGCAGCGGGAGGTCCAACACCGAGATCGCCTGTCGGATCCCGCCGCGCGAGCAGCGGGCGACGATGTGCCCACGACCGGTCAAATCGAGGTCCTCGACGGTGACCGCGACTCCGAGGACGATCGTCTGGAAAGGCACGGCGAGCTCGTCGACCATCACGCTATAGAGGCCGAGGACTTGCTCGTCCTCGTCGTAACAGTCGACGGTGGCCTCCGTGATCAGCGCGTCGAGCTCGGCCACGCTGAGTCCGCTCATCGCGGGAGGGTACCGACCGCGGACCGGTGCCCGGCGGGCGGCCCGAGCACCCGCCTCGGTATCGTCGCGGCCCGCGGAAGGTCGCCGTGAGCACCGACCGCCACAGTCGAGCCACAGCGGGTGGAGGATCCGTGCCAGCACGATCACCGGCATTGAACGCCCTCACCACGGCGGAGAAGGGCGAGCTGCTCGACGCGTTGCTCACCGCGCGACCCGACCTGCGAGGGCAAGCCGAGGAGCTCGCGACACAGCGGCTCTCGGGGGTGGACCCGAAAGGGGTCGCCGACGGCGTGGAGTCAGCCCTGCGATTCGTGGAGATCGACGAACTCAACGGCCGGGCCGGACACCGACCAGGTATCGGCTACGTGCATCCGGTGGACGCCGCCGCCGAGATCCTCGACGAGCTGCTGCAGCCATTCCTCGACGATCTGCAGCGGCACGCGCAGCTGGGCATGACGGCCGCCGCCGTGGAGATGGCGGTGGGCATCCTGCATGGCCTGCACCGATGCCGGGACAGTGGCTCGGAGTCCTTGCTCGAGTACTCGCCCGACTTCGCGGACGAGCGGGCAGCGGAGGTCGTGCAGCAGTGCCGCGCACTGGCGGTGGACCTCCCCGTCGACGACCTCGTCGATGCCCTGACGGGCTGGGAACCACTGTTCGGTCACGGAGGGTCGACGCGATGAGTGAGGCCAGCTGGTCCTCCGCCGGCGTCGACGGCACCCACCAGTACGCCACAGCGGCCCTCTCGGTGTTCTGGCCCGAGGAAGAGTTCCGCATCCTTATTGCGCGGTGGCCGCACGTGGCCGCTCACGTGGGCGCGACCTGGGACGAGCACCGCCGGCGTGTCGAGCGACACTGCGCGCTCCTGGAGCAGGAGGGACTGCGGGTCCAACAGCTACCTGGTGACGTGTCCGGTTTCATCACCTTCCTCGCCGCGCGGAAGGTCACGAAACCCAGTGACGACGACCTCAACGCCTACCCGGACCTGCGCACCGTCACGATCCCGATGACGGCGTGGCCGCCAGCACGAACGGCGCCATGCTGGTGCGGCTCGGGACGCAAGTACAAGCAGTGCTGCCGCCGGCACGGGCTCGGCACCCTTGGACTTCGACACCCTGGATTGACGACATCGCAGCCATGCTGAGCAACGTCGTTGGCCTGGTCAACTCCGTCAAGGAGTTCAGCGAGGGGAAACGTCAAGATTCGTGATCTTGAGGTGAAGTCCGGTTAGCCTGATCAGCCCAGGTCCCATCCTTCGATAGCTTCGCCGGGGATTCAAACCTGCGACGTATCAAGGAAGTTTCAGGTCAGCAGCGTGCGTGATGGTGGGGATGGTCAACTCGCTCGGACACAGTGGGTGCGTCACCCGCACCCCGCCGATACCGATCGGCCTCATCGGCTCGATCAAAGGTGCAGTCGACGGCGTTGTCACCAACGCCATCGCCGAACGCTTCGTCGGCACCATCCGCCGCGAACTCCTCGACCGGAGATCCTGATCATCAACCAACGACGCAGCCCGTGCTACGCGAGTTCCAGCGCCCACTACAAAAAAAAATCACCGTCCGCACCGCAGCCTGGGACAGGCAGCTACCCGCACCGGCCAACTCCCCACCGCGCACCGACAGGACATCAAGCTGTGCGCCACGAGGCGCCGAGACGATCGAGGAGGGGTGAGAGACCTTTCCCGTCGGGCTGTCGCAGCGGCCTGATTGAAGCGTGGGGGCAGCCTGCCCGTCCGCGCTCTCCGAAGGCACGTTCCGCGTCGAGGAGCTGGCCGCGCTCCCGGTCAACGTGCGGACGGCAGTGATCATCAGAACGAGACGACCTACCTGACCGTCCCGGTACCGGATGGTGGGATCGTCGTCTGGGAAGGGCTTCGAGGTCGACCTCGTCGGCTCGCTCCCCTGGCTACAGGACGCCGCCGTGCACTACTGGGGCGACCTGATATGCAATGGTTCCTGATCCTCGACAAGCTTCGGGCCTGGTTGCCGCTCACGCGCTCGTTCCTCATGGACCGGGAAACGTTGCTCGTGCACCGCCATCGATGGGTCCGCGAGGGATCCCCACGGTCGGGCGCGACTCAAGTCGGCTCTACCGCAACGAATCCGACTTGTACGACGATCTGGTCGCTGATCGTCTCGGCGAATCAGTCCGGCTCGAACAAGAACGGGTGGACTGGAAGCTGGGCCCACGACCGATTACCGTTCCCCTGAGATCGATTCCAACCAACCGGCTGAGGCTCGTCGTGCGCCGCCTGCAACTCGTCTGGCACGGGCGCCCACGCTCAGCAGTCGCATTGTGCGGCCATGACGGTGGCGAACCGGGAACCGTCCAGCGCGCTCAGCATTGCCTGGAACACGCCAACGATGTAGATCAGTAGGCCCGCGAACAACCCGGTGTGAGGACGGCAACGCCAGGGACGACGCCGGTCGCGATCATCGGACTTGCTCGGTCCGTCGGGAAGCTCGGGTAACGGGTCCGTGGACTAGAATGCGAGGAGGTGCGCTTGAACGCCATCCGCGCGCATCCGGTGGCCACCATGTTCCTCCTGACGTTCGGTTGCACGTGGGTCGTGTGGGTGCCGCGCGCCCTCGGCGCCGATCTGGGACTGGTGGGGCGGGCGTGGACGTGGTCTCCCGCGGACCCGCGGCGCTCGTCACCGCCGCGCTGCTCGGCAAGGCCGCGCTGCGCGACTGGGCCGCGCGCCTGCTGCGGTGGCGGATCCCCTGGTACTGGTACGCTCAAGTTGCTCCAGAACTCGGTCTGGCTGCGTTCTCGTCGTCTTGCTGGTTGTGATGCCCTCTTCGGCGGCGGTGGCGCGCCCGCTCGCGTCCCGTCGCCTGACCGGCCGCGCGGTGCGGTAGCCAGCCCGGAGAGGTTCATCGCGGACGCCGGTCGGATCGGCGGGACGTGTCCGGCCGCGCGGAAGCCGAGGTCGCGCAGGGTCCGCACCAAGGATTGCGAGCCCGTGGCCGCACGGGTGAGCCGGTGCGTCGTGGAAGATCAAGCGATGCGCGACCGCGCGGCGGCCTGCTACGAATAGGCTCCAGCCGTGTGGCGTCGGCGGAACCTGTGCGCAGTTCCCGGCTGGTGTCGATCTCGTCGAGCACTTCGAGCGTCCGGGCGTGACCGCGCGCGTCAGCAGGCCGTGATCATCGTTCGGTGCAGATCTGGCCAGTTCTGGGCCGCCGTTCGCACTCCAACCGGCGATCATGGCGGTGCGGGCCTAGAGAGGTCGAACCGTATGGGGTTCCCCACCAGCCCGCAGTGCCGGCGTCCTGGCGGGTGCCGGTTCGGCCGCGCCGGTGGTGTTGCGGGTTGATCGTCCAGGATGGTTCCTTGTATCAAGCGTCTCCAGCCGGACCTCTTACCTGTGGACGTCGGGCCTCGCGCGGCTTGCGCAGCTGCTGGAGTCGAGGCGCCGAGCAACATCACATGATCTATGGAGTGGGACCGTGACTGAGATGAGCGCGGCGGTCAACATTCCGCCGCTGGCGGCCGCGCACACCAACCCGGACTCGTCAACGGCACTCGAAACTGCACACGATACCCCCAACTACTGGTGAGTAATCCGATGAGCCGTGGGCTCGGATTGGCGGTGGCCCAATGAGGGCCGGAGGCAACTTCGACGGAAACATGGCACATTGATGCGGAGGGAAATCTTGTCGCGGCGACGGGACCCCTCGAGGTGCGCGACCAGCCCACGGGTTTGGAGCTCACGCCTGGGCTTCCCCAGACGCGAGCCGACGGGCTCGGCGCGGCCAATATTTCCGAACTCGGCAAGGAACACTTTGCGGAGGCCCGGCACGACTGCCGCAAGGAGCGGAACTCAGCCGTGGGACTGGCGGGAGGAAAGACCGAGAACCACGGAAAATTCGAACGCGGCCCGGCAACCGGGGTGGCGGTGACGATCGCAACGACGCCGGACGAGGACACCTCCGTAACTTGGTGGACGGATACGATCACCCTTGAGCTGCAAAAGCCGAACGGCGGCTCGACCAGTACTTGAGCAGAGCAGCGACGACTCGATGGCGCGAGACTCTTCCAGCGAACCGATCTTCGCGATCGAGGACATCCAGAGCGATATTCTAGTCGGACTGCTGAAGAATTCGCAGAAATTTGTCTTCTTCACCATCGACGAGAGCGACGAAGAGCCCGGCAAGATTTCGGAAATACCTGGCAGTCCTGCAGATCACCACCATGCAGGAATGCCTGGAACAGCGGGCCGCAGTGGCGAGCAGAAAGGACACGGGAACTCCCGCGCTGCTGCCGACCCCGGGCTGAACATCGCGCTCACCTGCGCTGGATTGGCCGTGCTTGGCGGCGCAGTGCCCTCGGCCGAGTTCATCGCCGGAATGGCGGCGAGCCGGCGAAATTGGCCGATCCGAACCCCGAGGATTGGGATATCCTCGGGCCGAAGCAGCCGGTGCACGGGGTATTCCTGGTCACGGGCGCCACGGAGGCGGAGGTCGACAACACGATCGCCCTCCGTCTCACCCCTGGCGAGGGGAACGGGTGGACCCAAGTGTTTACCGAGGTTGGCACGGTGCGCCCGGACCCGTTCCGCGGCCACGAGCATTTCGGCTACGCCGATGGTCTCTCCCAGCCCGCCGTGCGCGGCCGGATCGCGCCGGACAACCGCCGACCCGACGACCGGATCCGAGCCGAATCAGGCCGAGCCCGGCCGGGACCTGCTCTGGCCAGGCGAGTTCGTGTTCGGGTACCCCGGACAACACCCCCGGGCCGACGACATGGCCGAAGAGGGCCGAGAGCGGAGCCGAAGACCGACTTCACCGACAACGGAGCGTTCCTGGTGTTCCGTCGACTAACGCAGCACGTGCCGGAGTTCGACACGGCGGTGCGGGCGGCGGCGCTGCGCATCGATCCGACGGGGAAGGAGCCGTCGGCCGACCTCCTGGGCGCCCAACTGGTGGGTCGGTGGAAGAGCGGGGCTCCATTGATCAATGCCCCGCACGCCGACGACCCGGCGGTCGCCGCGGCACCCCCGGGCGCTGGCGTTCGAGTTCGACGGCGACCGGTACGGCCTACTCTGCCCGTGGGGCGCGCATATCCGCAAGGTTTATTCGCGGGATGATGTGCCGGCAACATCGGCCCCAGGCGCGACCAGGTCGAGGCTGCGGAAGCCAAACGCAGCGCCACCGCATGATGCGCCGCGGCATCACCTTCGGCCCGGAACTGACACCGAAAGAGGCATTGAGCGGAAAGACAGCGGAGAAGCGTGGGTTGCTGTTCGTCTGCTACGTGACGAACATCGCCGAACAGTTCGAATACGTGCAGACGGAACGGGTGAACAGCGAACTTCGTGCAGCCTGGTGCCGGAGTCGACGCCATCGTCGGGCAGCGCGACACCCAGGATCCGCTGCCGTTCGCCACGGCAATGCCGTTCAAGAACGGGGAGAAACCCACCTTGGAACTCAAGCGGTTCGTCAGCATGGAGGGCGGTGAGTACTTCTTCGCCCCCTCGATCACGACGATCCGCAGGCTCGCCCGGAAACAGGGAGATGCCGGCAGGTAGAAGTTGAGTGCCGTCACGCCAACTCGTTGAGGCGTCGCCGGGTAGCAGATGCCGCGACGACGTTGCCCTTCGCCTCGTACAGAAGCAGAGCTTCGGAGACGCGGCCGAGGCTTCGTATCCTTCGCCTGCGGCTCCCAAGACGTGTGACAGGTCGAGGAACGCCTCCGCCCGGTGGTTGACGAAGTCGTGGTGTCGGCGAGCGTCACCGCCGCGCGCGCGAGCGATTCCGCTTCGGCGATGTCTCCGCGCCGCGCGAGCAGGCGCGCGCGGACCCCACGCCAGAGGATCTGTGTCAGAAGGTCATCGCGACCGGCAAGCCGTGCGCTGAGGTCGGTGAGGTGCTCGGCCTCCTCGTCACGGCCCTGTTGCAGCAGCGCCCGGCCAGAAAGGCGGCGGTCGTCGGGAGAACACGCGGTCCCCCATCTCCTCCAGCGCCCGATAGCCCACCCGAAGGCTGTGCTCGGCCGCCACCGGGTCGTCTGCGAGCAGTTCGATGGCGGCTTCGTTCTGGGACGTCGCCACGTTCAGCGTGAGGCCGAGGTCGGCGTAAGCAGCGTTGCTCGCCGCAAGCAGCCGCCGGGCAAGTCGAACCCGCCGAGCATGGCGTGCAGGCCTGCAAGGTGCCGTTGGATCGCAGCTTCCGCCTCGGGGCTGTCGCGCACCTGCACGCACATCGCTTCACAGCGGTGGATGCCCTCTTCGACGTCCGTTGGTCCGAACCAGAGCGAGGACGCGATCCAGGTCAGGATCTCGTCGTGCGCATGCCGGTCGCCTGCCAATTTCGCGTGCGCGCCGCCGGCTCCCAGGCCGCAGCCGCCGCCTCGGCGCGGGCGTTGTTCCAGTACACCCACGCCTCGAGGCGCCGGGCGCGGCACAGGCCGAGGTCATCGGAACAACGCTCGAAGACGGGGACCACGCGGGACAAGGTCCGGGCGGTCTCCTCAGCCCCGCTCGCCTCGACGTGCAGCAATCGAAGGAACTGCTGCTGGACGAGCGCGTGGGACCCCGCGCGTGCGTCGTCCGTGGCGATTGCGCGGACCCGCGCGTCGTCGAGCACCTCTCGGCGTCGGTCAGCCTGCCTGCCTCGATCATGGCGGCGCCTAGCTCGGCGAGGAGCAAGGTCCGCCGTGGCTGGTCGGTGGGCAGCAGCCCTGTCACCCGCTCGAGCAGCCCGATTCCAGCAGGCAGATCACTGCGGGCGAGCGCCCGCCGTCCGGCGGACTCCAGCCGTTCGGATGCACGCGTAGCGAGTGCGGCGGCGCGCGAGTCGAGTGAACCGAGTGCCATGCGGTGCCGATAGGCTTGTTTAAGGTGGTAGCCGACGATCTCCTCGAACTCGCGCAGCCGGTCGTCGGCGGCCGCTTCGAGCCAGGCCGCATAGCGTTCGTGCAAGTCGGACCGGGCGGTCTTGGACAGCGAGCGGTACGCGGCATCCCGGATCAGCGCGTGCCGGAAGCGATAGGCCTCCTAACCGGGGAAGTCCGCTGTCGCCCGCGGATCAGGTCCCGGCCGACCAGCTTTCGCAGGCCGTCGCCCAACGGCGAGTCGAGCGCGGCACCGCGAAGCTCGCTGACAGCGCCCTGGTGGAACACCTCGCCCTCAATCGACGCGATCGTGAGGATGGCCCGCTGATCGTCCGGCAGTCCCTCCAGGCGAGCGGCGAGCAGCGCGTGAATCGTCGAGGGGACCAGCAGTTCCGCGAGGTTCGACGACGCGACCCAGCGGTCGGCGTCGCGGGTGAGCAGCCCATCGTCGACGAGCATTGCCACCAGTTCCTCCGCGAAGAGCGCGTTGCCCTGTGCGGCACCCGCGATCAGCGCCTCGGCAGCGGATGGCAGCGGGGCGCGGTCGAGCAGGTTCGAGATCAGCTCGTGGCACTCGGTCTCGGTGAGCGGGTCAAGCCGGACCGATGTGGCAGTGCCCCGCTTCGTCCAGCTCGGGCGCAGGTCGAGGAGGTCGGGCCGCGCGATACCGACGAGCAGGATCGGAAGGTCGATCGAATTGTCCGCGACGTGCTCCAGGAGATCGAGGAATGTCGGCTCCGCCCAATGCAGGTCATCCACCACGACGACCAGCGGTGAGCTCCGCGCGAGCGCCTCGAACAGCTTGCGGACCGCCCAGAAGGTCTCCTCACTGGTCCCGCTACCGGTATCGGCGAACCCGAGCGCTTGGGCTATCCGTTGGGCGATCAGCTCGGCCTTCTCCTCCCCCGCCAGTGGGGATGTGGCGAGCCGCGTCGCGATCGTCGCGGCGAACTGCTCTCCGTTGTCCACGCCGATGATGCGTGCGATGTCCCGGACGATCCCCGCGAGCGGCCAGTACGTGATGCCCTCGCCGTAGGGCAAGCAGGTCCCGCGGATCACCGTCGCGTGGTCCGCGATCTCCGCGTGAACTCTCGCACTAGCCGCGACTTGCCCAATCCGGCATCCCCGACACGGTCAACAGATGAGAGGTCCGCGTACGGACTGTCTCGTCGAACATCGCCCTGAGTAGTGCGCGCGGCAGCTCGCGACCGATGAATGGCGCGTCAAAGCTGCGTGCTCGGCCGGGGGCATGAGCGAGGACCTGCAGCACGGTGAAGGCGTGAAGCGTCTGCCCGGGCTTGAGAGGTCGCGGGCCGCTCGGCACGATCTTGACGGCGTCGCGAACGAGCCTCTGCGTCGCGGCTCCGATCAAGATCTCGCCCGGCGCTCCCGCCTCCTCGAGACGCTTGGCGCTGGTCACCGCCTCGCCGGTGACGAACTGATGCCCTCGTCGGTGGTCGCCCGCGACCACCTCACCGGTGTTGACACCGGTCCGGCTGGTCAGCTGGACACCCCAGGTCAACTCGAGATCATGATTGAGCGCGACGAGTATGTCGCGCATCTCAACAGCTCCCCGAAGCGCGCGGAGGGCGTCGTCTGCATGGAGAGTGGGAACCCCGAACACCGCCATGATCGCGTCGCCGATGTACTTCTACACGGTCCCGCCGTGCTTCTGGACGACGGCGCTCATCGCCTCGAAGTAGCGCGTGAGCAGGTTCCACAGCGCTTCGGGGTCGAGTGTGAGACTGAGCCGCGAGGAGTCGACGAGGTCGGTGAAAAGAATGGTGACCGTCTTGCGCACGCCCGTCCGGACGGGGAAATCGCCATAGTCGCGGCCTGCGGAGAGCTCCGGAGACACCAGTCGCCATCTATGGCCTTCCGCCGATCAGACCTCGGGCATATTATCACCCGTTTGGCGTCTCTCCATCGTCCTTCGTCACACCAAACCGCTGGGAAGCTCAGCGCTACCCGACGGGATCGACACTGCACCTGTCGCGGGGCTGACAGCCTGCCGAGACAGCGCTCGGGGCCTGTAGCTCCGGAAGCGCCGTCGCCGCTTCCTGGAAGACCTGCTGCAACCAGGCTGTCCGGGATCGAAGGTCGGGAGGGGTGCCACCACAGCGCTTCGACGAGCTCGGGGACGCGGCACCGGGAGCTCGACCAGCCGGATTGCGCTGGCCGCCTGCAAGGTCTGGGCGAGGCGTTGCTGCAGGACACACACGCGCTGGGTGCGGGAGAGCAGGAAGGGGACGGTGAGGAAGTCTCGTCGACGACGTCGGCCCGTCGTTCGACGCCCGCAAGCTTCAGGGCTTTGTCCGCCGGGGTGAACTGGGTGGGGGCGTCATAGGGCGTGATCCAGCGCAGACGGGCGAGTTGGTCGGCGGTCAGGGCGTCTCCGACAAGAGGGTTGTCAGCGGCGCAGACGCATACCCAGCGGTCCCGGTAGAGGTCCGCGGAAGGCAGGTCGGCCAGGTACCCACGCGGGAGGACCATGAGGTCGGCGGTGCGCAGGGCGGATTGCGCGTCGTCGACAGCCTCGCGGTTGGTGGGCTCGATGCGCAGGCGCACGTTCGGGGCCTGGCGTTCGAGGGTGCGCAGCAGTTCCGGCCCCAACACGGCGAGCGCGTCGTCGGACATGACCACGGTGAACTCGCGGTCGGAGCTGGCGGCGTCGAAGACCGGTCGCGCGGCGAAGGTGTGCTCGACGTAGCGCAGGGCGACCTCGGCCTGGTCGAGCAACGACATCCCCAACGGCGTGAGGACGTAGCGCTGGCCGTCACGCGTCAGCATAGTAGCCGAAATGGCGGCGCAGCCTCGCCAGGGCGGCACTCGTCGCGGGCTGGCTCAGTCCGATCGCCTGTCCGGCGCGGGTGACGTTGCGTTCGCGGAGAAGGGCGCGCAGCGCGACGAGGAGGTTGAGGTCGATGCCGGGCAGGTCCATCGCGACGACCTCCTTGTCGTGCGCCGGGCGTGACGCAGGGACGTCGTTGTGCTCGATCTTCGTCTTAGTCGCGGGTGACGTCGAGCCGTTCGTTGTTGCGACGGACCAACAGCAGTGTGGCGACGGCGGCGACCGCCGCGACCACACCGAGCACGCCGAGGGCGGCTGGAGACCGCCTACGCCTGCGCCGATCGCGGCGAGCAGGATCGGTGAGAGGAACTGGCCGATGAACAGGGTGCCGGTCCACAGGCCCGTGCCCCGGCCGCGCTGTTCGAACCGCAGCCGGTTGACCGCCCACGTGAGCAGGGTCGGCGGCAGCAGGCCGGTGCCGAAACCGGTGAGCACAGCTCCGATGGTGATGACGGGCAGGGCTGTCGTGCTGAAGACGAGCACCAGGCCGAGAGCGGACAGGCCGAACTCGTCGGTAGCAACGTGCGGGGTGTGTAGCGGGACAGCCGTGCGAAGGTTGCCGCACCTATAGCCGTGGCCAGCGACATGAGCGCGGAAATGCCGCCGATGGTGGCGGTGGAGGTCACCCCGACGCCGGTGAGCACGAACGACAGCTCGACCAGCAGCGCGTAGAACACGATGCCGCCGAACAGGGTCACCAGGCAGGGCGCGAGCAGCTGCCGCCACGGCACCGGCTCGAGGTGACGATGCAACGCCTCGCCCGTCTGGTGGCCCGAGGGCGGCCAGATCAGCCGGGCCATGGGGATCACGAGCAGCAACGGGACGACGTACAGCCAGAAGGGTGCCCGCCATCCCGCGGCACCCAGCGCGCCGCCGAGCGCGAGGAACACGGTAGCGGAGATCAGGGCGACGAGTGTCTGCAGCGAGGAACTTCGACCGTCGCGGCCCCGACCAGTAGTCGCCGATGAGCGTCGTGCAGCAGGTCATGATCGCCGCTTCGCAGACGCCGAGGAGCACCCGGCTGATGATGATCGACTGGAGTAAGCCGAGGTACAACGGTGCCGTCCCGACTACCGCGTAGACGGCCATCGCGATCAGCAGGACGCGCTTGCGGTCGATCTTGTCCGCGATGAACCCGGTGAACGGGGCGGTCAGGCCGATCACCAGGGAGGGGGCGGTGAGCACGATCGGGACGAGGACGTCGACTCCCGGTGTGCCTGCGAACTCCTGCGCGATCTGCGGCAGGACGGGCGCGATCAGGACCGCGCCGAGCACGGAAAGACAACTGGCCGCGAGCAGCAGGACGAGCTGCGGCAGACCCGCGGTGCGTTCCGTCGCGAGACGGACACTGCCTGCCGGTATCGGCGAGTCCTGTAGGGATGGGCTGTCGGACATCGTTTGACCTTGTCTGTGATTTTGAGTTTCGTTCGGCAATTCAGCATTTGCGAAATGCGTACTGTAAAAAAAAAAAAAAAAAAAAAAAAAAAAAAAAAAAAAAAAAAAAAAAAAAAAAAAAAAAAAAAAAAAAAAAAAAAAAAAAAAAAAAAAAAAAAAAAAAAAAAAAAAAAAAAAAAAAAATGCCCTCAGGCGGGCTGTGCGAGCAAGGCGTAGTCGGGCCCATCAGGCCGGGGATGTCGGCGTTGCGCTCGCCGTCGAGCAGCCAGGTCGCGAGTTGCATCGATCCCTTCACGACCGCGCCTGCCCGCGGCATCCGACGGGCCACGAAGGCGTCGAACAGGTCTTGGTCGACGCGGTCGCGGGTGAGCAGCAGCTCCGCGAGGACGGACGCGTCTTCCAGCGCCATCGCGGCCCCGAGGGCGAGGGTGGGCGGGCAGGTGTGCGCGGCGTCGCCGATGACGACGGCCCGGCCGCAGTTCCACGCGCCGTCGATGAGCAGGTGCTCGAACCACGTGTAGTTGATGCGGTCGGCGTCGGTGATGTCCTCGCGGATCTCCTCCCACGGGCCGCGGTAGGGGGCCGCGAGCTCGCGCATCGCGGCGACCTTCTGTTCCGCGGTGTCGGCGGAGCGGTCCTGGGCCGCCTCGACGAGGTAGGCGTAAAGGGTGTCGGGGCCGGTGGGGGTGAAGCCCGCGATGTAGCAGGGGCCGTCGTAGACGAGCTCGGCGTTGGTCACCGCCGCGGGCCGGCAGGCGTGCACCCGCCAGATGCCCATGCCGACCGGGCGCGGCTCCGCGTCGATACCGAGCTGTCTGCGGACGCTCGAGCGCACCCGTCCGCGCCGATGAGCAAGTCGTAGCGGGCGGTATCGCCGTCGGCGAAGACGACATCGACACCGTGCTCGTCCTGCGCGAACGAGGCGATGCTCGCGCCGAGGCGGACCTTGGCGCCTGCCTCGACGGCGGCGGCGGCGAGCAGTTCGGCCATCTTGGGTCGGTAAGCGCCGAGCGTCGGCGGAGTGGGGTTTCCACAAGCAGCCGACCATCTACGGACCGCAGCCCGAGGGCGGCGAACTCGAACCCGTGCCGGTGCAACTCGTCGTACACCCCGACCTCCCGCAGTACGCGGTGCGCCGCTCCCTGCAGCGTGATGCCCGAGCCGTGAACGGTGAAGTCGGGTTTGCGCTCGACGATCTCCACCGCGACGCCTGCGCGGGCCAGCAGCGCCGCGACCGTGCAGCCTGCGGTACCGCCTCCCACGACGAGAACGGTGCGGACGCTGGTCATCATCGACTCCTGGGGTGAAGGAACGGTCAGGCGGAAGTGGAGAAAGGCAAGCACGACGCAGGGGTAGTAGGGAAATCCGTTGTCGGTATGCGCACGATTCGTGGCGCAGATACCCGAGCCCCCATGAGTATTCGCCTGCCGGATGCCGCTCATATCGACGACAGATTTCCGATCTTGTCGGGCAACTCCTACCGTTTGGTCATGCCGCATTCCGTCTCCCCCGCCGGGCCGTTCGCACTGGGTACGTTCAGGGCGGGTGGCCGTGAGTTCGCAGGCCTCGTTCTCAGCGAGCGGGTGCATCCCATCGACGATGCCGCCGGACTTCACCTGCCCTCGGTGCGTCAGCTGCTCGAGCACTGGGACGCCGTGCGCCCGGAGCTCGCGGCCCGGACGGAAGGCAGGCCGGACAACGGGTTCGCCCTGGACGCGGTCGACGTGCTCGCGCCGGTCGAGCCGCGACAGATCTTCCAGAGCGGCGCGAACTACCGCACGCACGTGATGGACTTGGCCGCGGCGGACCGCAAGCCCGGCGACACCCGCAGCGCCGAAGAGGTCCGCGCGGAGATCGGACGTCTGCAGGACGAGCGCAGCCGATCCGGGGAGCCGTACGTGTTCACCGGCGCGGTGTCCGCGATGTGCGGCCCCTACGACGACGTCGTGCTCCCCACGGGCACCAGCAAGAACGACTTCGAGCTGGAGCTGGCCGCCGTGATCGGCCGCCCGGCCCGGCGGGTGTCCCGCGAGACCGCGCTCGACCACGTGGCCGGTTACACCATCGTCAACGACATCACCACCCGGGAGCGGGCCTGGCGCCGTGACCTGCCCGAGCTGGGCACCGACTGGTTCAAGGCGAAGAACGCCCCCACGTTCCTGCCGACCGGACCGTTCCTGGTGCCCGCCGAGTTCGTCGACGACCCGATGGACCTGCAGATCACCCTGCGGCTCAACGGGCGGGTCATGCAGGACGAGTCCACCAAGGACATGATCTTCGACGTCGCGCAGCTGTGGCGTACTGCTCGCAGGTCGCCACGCTGCTGCCCGGCGACCTATTGCTCACCGGCAGCCCGGCGGGCAACGGCATGCACTGGGGACGCCTGCTGCGCCCCGGCGACGTCATGGAGGCCGAGATCAGCGGCCTGGGGATGCAGCGCAACGGCTGCATCGCCGAGGGGGCATTGCGATGACGCCGACGGTCGATGTGCACGCCCACGCCCTGGTCCCGGCGGCCGAGGCCGCCGTGGCGGGCCAACCGGGGCTCGCCCGACAGCGCGAGCTCGACCTGCGGGGCTCCGGCGCGGAGTCCGCGGCGGTCAACCAGGCCCAGCTCACCCGGATCGGGCCGCTGCTCACCGAGCCCGCGCGGCGCCTCGCGGCCATGGACGACGCGGGCGTCGACATCCAGGTCGTCAGCCCGATGCCGCTCTACCACTACTGGGCCGATCCCGTCCTAGCCGAGCGGATCACCCGGATCACGAACGACGGCATCGCCGCCGTCGTCGCCGAGCGGCCCGACCGGTTGCTCGGGCTGGGCACCGCGCCGCTGCAGCACCCCGATCTCGCGACGGACGAGCTGACTCGTGCCATCACCGAGTACGGGCTGCGCGGCGTCCAGATCGGCACCTCGGCAGGCGGGCGCGAACTGGCCGACGACGCGCTCGACGGGTTCTGGGAGCGCGCGGCCGAGCTGCGGGCCGTGGTGTTCATCCACCCGTGGGGCTGCTCGCTGGGCGAACGCCTGGACCGCTACTACCTGTCCAACACGGTCGGCAACCCGGTGGAGACCACGGTCGCGCTGTCGCAATCGCGTTCTCCGGGCTGCTGGACCGCCACCCGGGGGTGCGCATCGTCGCCGCCCACGGCGGCGGCTACCTGCCCACCTACCTCGGTCGCGCCGACCACGCCTGGCGGGTGCGGCCCGAGGCCCGCCGCTGCGCGGAGCCACCCAGCAGCTACCTGCGCCGGATCTGGTTCGACTCGCTCGTCTACACCCCGACCGGCCTGCGCCACCTGATCGAGGCCGTCGGCGCCGACCGGGTCGTCCTCGGCTCCGACTACCCCTTCGACATGGGCGTCGACAACCCGCTCGAGCGGCTCGCCGACGCCGGACTCCCGCAGGCCGACGAGCTCGCCATCCGCGGCGGCACGGCCGCCTCCCTGTTCGACCTGCCCGCACCCGTTCCGACCCGAGGAGCCCGCTCATGACCGAGCGTCTGATCACCCACGTCCGGCACGTCGATCTCGCTGTGCCTGACTACGACACGGAACGCGAGTTCTACACCAACACCTGGGGCCTCACGGTCGAGGCCGAGGAGCCGGGTGTGACCTATCTGGCCGCCGAGGGTTCGCCCGAGCAGTACATCGTGCGGTTGCGCAAGGACAGCGAGAAGCGCATGGAGCTGTGGGCTCTCGGCGCGCGGGACGCCGCCGCGGTCGACACGCTGGCCGAGCGGCTCGCCCAGGGCGGCGTGCAGTTGGTCAACGAGCCGGGCAAGCTGCAAACCCCCGGCGGGGGCTACGGCTTCCGGTTCTTCGACGCCGAGGGCCGCACCGTCGAGATCTCCTCCGACGTCGCCGTCCGGCAGCACCGCAAGATCGAGGAGAAGGAGTCGATCCCGGTCCGCCTCTCGCACGTGGTCATCGACTCCCCCGACCCGGACAAGACCCGCGCCTTCTACGAGAACCTGCTCGGCTTCCGGCTGTCCGACACCCTCTACAGCCCGCACATGGGCGAGGTGATGTGGTTCCTGCGCACCAGCGACCACCACCACAACATCGCCATCGCCCGCTGCCCGCACGTCTCGCTGCACCACGTGTCGTTCGAGATGCGCGGCCTGGACGAGTACATGCGCGGCACCGGCAGGCTGATGCGCGCCGGGGTGGAGAAGATCTGGGGTCCCGGCCGCCACATGGCGGGCAACAACACCTTCTCCTACTTCCTGGACCCGCAGGGCAACACGGTCGAGTACACCACCGAGCTCAAGACGATCGACGAGGACACCTGGCACCCGCACCTCTACGACTTCTCCGACCCCGAGGTCACCGACCAGTGGGGTACCGCGAACCAGATGAACGAGTTCGTCGCCAAGCGCTCGTTCAACGACCCCGACGCCGTCTTCGTCGCCCCGCCCGTCTGATGGAGACGATCACGCCCACCGCCGAGCAGGCCATCGCCGCTGCCGCGCCGCGCTACCGCAACTGGGGACGCTGGGGACCGGACGACCGCCTCGGCACCGTGAACTTCATCGACGAGGCCAAGCGACGGCAGGCCGCAGGGCTGGTGCGCCGCGGCGTGTCGATCTCGCTGTCGCAGTCGTTCGACACCGACGGCCCCCAAAAGGGCTGGCGGAGGCGCACCAACCCGGTGCACACCATGACCGACACCGGCACCGACGCCGCCGCGGGCAAACAGGGCTTCCCGCACGGCATCGGCGGCGCCGACGACGTCATCGCCATGCCCCTGCAGTGCTCGACCCAATGGGACGGGCTCGGGCACATCTTCGACCACGGCATGGCCTGGAACGGGCGGCAGGCCGGCGACGTCGTCACTTCCGACGGCGATCTGGTCACCGGGATCGAGCACCTCGCCTCGTCGATCGTCTCCCGCGGCGTGCTGCTGGACGTCGGCAGGGCCGTCGGCGAGAACGGGGAGCTGCCCGACGGCTTCGCCATCACCGAGGAGCACCTCCAGGCCACCATCGCCGCCCAGGGCGCCACGGCGCAGGTGGGTCGCGGCGACATCGTGCTCGTGCGCACCGGGCGGCTCACCCGGGCCCGTCGCGAGGGCTGGCAGGACTACGCGGCGGCGCCTCCCCCGGGCTGTCGTTCTGGACCGCGGGTTGGCTGCACGGCACCGAGATCGCCGCGATCGCCACCGACACCTGGGGGTTCGAGGTGCGCCCCAACGAGTTCCCGAACGCCTTCCAACCCCTGCACCAGGTGGCCATCCCGAACATCGGCCTGCTCATTGGTGAGATGTGGGACCTCGACGCCCTCGCCGAGGACTGCGCAGGCGACGGCGTGTACGAGTTCCTGCTCGCGGCGGGCCCGCTCAAGGTCACCGGCGCCGTCGGCGCCCCGCTCAACCCGCTATCGGTGAAGTAGATGCGCATCGCGGCCTACGACGACCAGGGCGCGCGCCGCCACGGCGTCGTGATCGACGACCAGATCGCTCCCCTTCCCCCCGACACGGATCTTCTCGCCCTTCTCGAGGAAGCGCCCGATCAGGACTGGGTGCTGGCCGGAGCCGGGCACCCCGTGCCGCTCTCGCAGAAGCGGCTCCTCGCCCCGGTCCAGCCCGGCGCGGTCCGCGACTTCGTCACCTTCGAGGAGCACGTCGAAGGCGTGCGCCGCAGCGTCGACAACGCCGCCGGGGTGCCCGAGCAGTGGTACGCCGCGCCGACGTTCTACTTCACCAACCCCTACTCGATCCTCGGCCCTGCCGACGACGTCCCCGTGCCGCCCGGCTGCCGGGCGTTCGACTTCGAGCTGGAGGTCGCCGCCGTCATCGGACGCCCCGGCCGCGACCTCACGCCGGAGCAGGCGCGCGACCACATCGTCGGCTACACGATCTTCAACGATTGGTCGGCCCGCGATCTGCAGGCCGCGGAGATGCGCGTCGGGCTCGGCCCGGCCAAGGGCAAGGACACCTCCACCACACTGGGGCCGTGGCTGGTCACCGCCGACGAGCTAGCGCCCTACCGCACTGCGGACGGCTTCCTCGACCTCGAACTGATCGCCGAGATCAACGGTGAGCGGGTCGGGCACGATCGCCTGGCCCACATGGGGTGGACGTTCGAGGAGATGGTCGCCTACGCCTCCCGCGGCACCTGGGTCCGCCCCGGCGACCTGCTCGGCTCGGGCACCTGCGGCAACGGCGGCTGTCTCGCCGAGCTGTGGGGACGGGCGGGCACCCAGACACCACCGCCACTGCAGCCCGGCGACGTCGTCACCCTCACCGTTGAAGGCATCGGCACGCTGCGCAGCACCATCGTGCCCGGGGTCGCGCCGATACCCGTCCCGGCCGCCCGACACCGCCTGGCGGAGCGGACGCCGTGACGAACCTGCACGGCAAGGTCGTGGTCGTCACCGGGGCCGCGCAAGGTCAGGGCGCCGCCCAGGCCGCCGCCTGCACGGCCGCAGGCGCCACCGTCATCGGGCTCGACCTGCGTGCGGCCGACGGCGTCCGCGGCCACGACGTCGCCTCCGAGAAGGACTGGGCAGCTTTGCGCCACGACCTTGCCGCCGAATACGGCGCGGTCCACGGCCTGGTCAACAACGCCGGCATCACCCACCGCGCCCGGCTGCTGGAGCTGCACGTCGCCGACCTGGAGCGGGTGCTGGCCGTCAACCTCACCGGTCCCCTGCTCGGCATCCAGACCCTCGCGCCGCTGATGACCGACGGCGGGTCCATTGTCAACATCGGCTCCGTCGCCGCGCTCACCGCACACTACCCCGTCGCCTACACCGCCAGTAAATGGGCCCTGCGCGGCCTCGCTCAGGTCGCGGCGATGGAGCTCGGGCCGGCCCGGATCCGCGTCAACACGATCCACCCCGGCTTCATCCAGACCCCGATGACCGCCTCGGCGTCCGAGGCGTTCCTGCGCGCCAACGTCGCGGAAACCCCGCTCGGCAGGCCCGGACAGCCCGACGAGGTCGCCGCGCTCGTCGCCTTCCTGCTGTCGGACGCCGCCGCGTTCATCACCGGCGCCGAGATCCCCGTCGACGGTGGCCAGACCGCGCACGGCGGCGCCAAAGCGATCTCCGACGCGCTGCGCAACCCCGTCCCTGCCACCGAAGGACAGTGATGTTCGAGTACTTCCCCGGCAACTACGTGTGGAACCTGTCGGTCCTGATCACCCTGCAGAACGGCGGCACGATCGGCGAGGTCGACGAGGCGTGTCGACCCATCCGGGAAGCCGCAACCGGAGGTGTCGACACCGGCACCGAACAATTCTTCGCCGCCTGGTCGGCGGTGGCCGACCGGTTGGTCGCGGTGGCGCAGGAAGACGAAGAGCGCGGCTGGACGCTGTCGGCCGGGGAGAAGTACCGCCGCGCGGCGCTCTACCTGCTCAACGCCGAACGCATGCAGAGCGTGCACAAGCCCGACCGGCTCGCCCATTACCGGCGGGCCATCGACCTGCAACACCGCGGCATGCGCCTGGCCCGCGACTCCGTCGAGATCGTCGAGGTCCCCTACGAAGGCGCCACCCTGCCCGCCTACTTCAGGAAAGCCCGCAACCCCGACGGCACCGTCGTCGACGGCCCCGCCCCCTGCATCGTGCAGTGGAACGGGTTCGACTCCTTCAAGGAGCACATGCTCGGCTCCCTGTTCCCGCACGAGCTGGCCCGCCGAGGGATCTCCACCCTGATGGTCGACCAGCCCGGCACCGGCGGTGCGCTGCGGCTGAGCAAGCTGCCCGCCGTCGTCGAGTCCGAGCGCTACGGCGCCGCGTGCGTCGACTACCTGCTCGCCCGCGGAGACGTCGACCCGCAGCGCATCGGGGTGGTCGGCTGGTCGCTGGGTGGCTACTACGCCCCCCGCGCCGCGGCGTTCGAGAAGCGGTTCGCCCTGTGCGTGTCGTGGGGAGCCAACCACCGGTGGGGCGAGACCCAGCGCCGCCGCCTCCACCGGGAAGGCGAGAACCCGGTACCGCACTACTGGGACCACGCCCTCTGGGTGTGGGGCCAGGACTCCATGAACGACTTCGAGAAGCTCTGGGACCGCATCACCCTCGACGGCGTCGTCGAGCACATAACCGTGCCCTACTTGATCACCCACGGCGTCAACGACCGGCAGATCCCCGTCGCCGACGCCCACCGCAGCTACGAACAAGCCGTCAACAGCCCCAAGCGCGAACTCAAGCTCTTCACCGACCGCGAAGGCGGCGTCGAACACGTCAACTCCGACGACCAGCCCAACGCCGCCCGCTTCACCGCCGACTGGGTCGCCGAGACCTTCGGCACCACCACAGCCTGACGGGCGGCGACACGATGCGTATGGCGCCATGTGGCGCCCGACCCGAAGGGAATGCAATGCCGCAGATCGACATCTCCACCGATGCGCTCACGCGCCTGAACACCGTAGCTGAGAAGGACTACCAGGGCTCCTTGGAACAGGCCTGAACCGACTGCTCCGCGAGCACCAGGAGCACGTCGCCCTCGCAGCCGCGGCCGAGCTCGCGAGAACGCATCGGACACCAAGTGAGCTGACAGCGCTCGCGTCGCGAAGAGCCGCGACAGCCAAGCGGGACGGGTCAGGCGAGATCGAGGCGTGTGGTTAGTGAGCAAGTCCCCCCTCGGACACAAGATCAATCCTCTGGCCAGGGCATTCTCACCAAGATCTCTGTCGCCAAGCGCAAAAGGGCAGGTCAGCGTTCCGGGGGTTCATCTCCCCCACGGACACGTTCACTACCCCAACCCGCAGGGATCACGGCCAGCTGGTGGTGGAGTTCGGGTTCTTTCGGCGTGCCTGATCACGTCAGATGAGGTGTGCCGAAGGTCGCGGTCAAGTCGGCCGTTGACGTGGCTGTCAGCTCGACACGTCTGCAGGTTGTGCGGTGAGCGCGGTGATCACGTCGTCGGTGGTGGTTATCTCGGCGAGCAGGCCCAGCGACTCAAGCGAGGCGGCGTGTGCCTCGGGCGTGGCCGCACTGCAGGCATCGCTGATCACGAGGACGCGGTAGCCCAGGTCGGAGGCAGCGCGCGTCGTACCTTCCACGGACGCATTGGTAGCCACGCCGAGGAAGACGACGGTGTCGACTCCCAGTCCCCGCAAGATCTCGTCGAGTTCGCTGTCGTGGAATCCGCCGACGCGCTGGTGGGTCACGACGCGATCGGTGTCCCGAGGTGCGAGCTCGTCGGTGATGGCCGCCCCGGGGGTGCCGTCGACCAGGCAGTTCTGCTGGATGACGATGTTGAGCAGGGGCGAGTTCGCGTGCAGGTCGCTGTAGTCGGGTCGCCAGGCGACCCGGGTGTAGACGACCGGGACACCTGCGGCGCGGGCGGCGTCGAGCAGCCGGGCGGCGGTGGTGAGCGTTCCGACGCGGTCGATCTCGGCGCGGAAGAACGGTGCGAACGCGCCGTCGGCGCCGACGATGTCGTTCTGCAGGTGCACGGCGACCAAGGCGGTGCGGGCGGGGTCGAGGGTGGTCATGGCCATCCTTCCGATCGTCGGGTTCGAGGTCAGGCGTGGGCGAGGATCGATGAGCCGATGTCGGCGATGTCGCGTTGCGCGGTGAAGGGGTTGGACAGGAAGACGCTGACCATGTCCACCCCGGCGTCGAGCATCAGCTGGGTCTTTTCGCGCAGCTGGTCGGGGGTGCCGTAGAGGCACCAGTAGTCGACCAGCTCTTTGGTGATCAGGGGCCGGTGGACGGGGTCGAGTCCGCGTAGGTACTTGGCCCAGACATCGAGGTAGTGCGGGGCGTCGGCGGCGGTGGGGTCGCCGAGGTAGGCCATCGCGGCCTGGGTGGAGGCGTTGACGATGTCGGCGCCGAGCTCGTCGACGTGTTCGTTCATGAAGCCCGCGTTGGTGATGCAGGAGCTGATCGGGCCGGAGCCGAAGCCCTGGTCGATCCCGGCTTCCCAGGTCTCGCCCGGGCGCAGTTGGTAGAACCAGGACAAGGCGACGAGCTTGACCGAGCCGGGTGGGCGGCCCGCGTCGGCGACGGCCTTGTCCAGCTCGCGGCGGACCACGCCGATCATGTCGGCGTTGGGGCCCAGGCAGTAGGTCATGTAGTCGGCGTGCTTGGCCGCGATCGCGAGGCCCTTCGGGCCGCCCGCGGACATCCACACCTCGACCGGGTCGGCGAAGTTGTACCAAATCCCGTTGGGGTCGAGGAACTCGATCTCGCGGTCCTGCTTGAGCCACCGGTGCTCGACGCGCTCACCGGCGAGCAGGCCACGGATGACGGTCAGCGAGGAGTCGAGCTCCTTCAGGGTGGCGGGGCGGCTGCCCATGGAGCGCAGCGCGTTGTTCGCGGTGCCGATGCCCAGGAACGTGCGGCCGGGGGCGAGCGCGTTGAGGGTGGCGATCGAGTTGGCGGTGACGGGGGCGATCCGGGTGAGCGGGTTGGTCACCCAGGTGCCGAGCTTGATGGTGCTGGTGTCGCGGGCGGCCAGCGCCAGGTACTGGTAGGGGTCGCTGAACAACAGCGGCCCCTCCCCCACCCCGAAATGGCTGGCCCCGACGTCTTCGGCCTGCTTGACCAGGTCGACCGCGTCGATCTTTGCGGTGGTGCCGATGCAGAACTCCATCGTTTCCTCCTTGTCACCTGTGCCGGCGCGCCGTGTCGGGTGCGGGGATGGCGTCCGCAGGCAACGCTGCCGTGGTGCGGGAGTCTGAGACCGCCGCGGCACCACAGCCAGGACTCGTGCCGCGATTCGGCACGCGGAGGCGCGGGGCCAGACGACGACGACGGAGAGTGGAGGGCGCGAGGCCAACCAGGAGGACCGATGACTCGATCGACGGCCAAGCCGACCGAGGTGGCGCCGCCCACCGGTTACCCTTCGCGGGTGAGCCCGGGGAGCAGAGACGCCGCGCAGGCCGCGGCGAGCCCTCTGCAACGCGGCGGAAGCCGGCTCAACGACGCGGTGTACGACCAGCTCAAAGAACGCCTGCTGGAGGGTCGCTACGAAGCAGGCGAACGCGTCTCGGCCGAGGTCTTGCGCCTGGAGTTCGGCGTCAGCAAGCAACCCGTCATGGAGGCGTTACGCCGGCTGTCCGGCGACGGACTGATGGAGATCGTGCCTCAGGTCGGGTCCCGCGTGGCCCGATATGACCTGCGCGAGGTCGAAGACTTCTACGTGATGTTCGGCGGATTCGAGGGCACGATCGCGGGAATCGCGGCGCTGCGGCGCACGGACGAGCAGCTCACCATCCTGGACGAGGTGTCCCAACGGATCGATGCGCTGCGTCGGAGTGCCGACGCATCGACCAGGTCCCATGGCTATCGGATCTGGAATCGACGTTTCCACGAGGTCATCCACGAGATGGCCCACTCAAGAATCATGGCTGAGACAAGCCGACGCATGTGGGACCTGTCCGATTTCCTGATCAACACGACCGGTGTCCCCCAGCCTCTGAGTTCGGCGCTGGACGAGCGGCACGCCGACCACGAGGACATCCGCGACGCCCTGCACGCCAGGGACCAAGCGACTGCGCGTTCCGCGATGGAGCACCACATCGTCGGCACGGTCACGGTCATCCACGCCGAGGCGAGATCCAGTATTGGTGCCGAGTCGCCCGCGCCCGCGGAACCAGAGCTGAAGCGCCGCCGCTGAGGATGCTCCCGGCTTTGCCGTCATCCGTCTAGCGGGCCGCACCGCTGATGTGGGCGGTGATCGACGACAGGAACTCCTCGGTCGTCGTGATCTCAGCGAGTAGTCCCAACGATTCGAGGGACGCCTGGTGGGCCGCCTGCGAGCCGGCGGAGCAGGCGTCAGCGACGACGACCGCACGAAATCCCATGTCGGAGGCGATGCGGGCGGTGCCCTCGACCGACAGGTTGGTCGCCACGCCCACGAACACGACAGTGTCGATTCCGTTGCCGCGCAGCAGCACGTCCAGCGAGCTGGAGTGGAACCCGGTCACCCGGGTGTGGGTGATCACGACGTCATCCGCGTGGGGCGCCAGCTCGTCCACGATCGCGGCCCCCGGGGTGCCGTCCACCAGGCAACCGTGCTGCACGGTCATCGCCAGCAGCGGCGAGTTCGGGATCAGGTCGGGGTAGCCCGGCTGGAACGCGACCCGCGTGTAGATGACCTTGATACCGGTTGCGCGAGCTTCGCGAAGGACCTGGCCGATCTTGTCGAGCACGCCGGTCCGCTCGATCTCAGCCCGGAAGAAGGGGGCGAGGGCGCCGTCGGCGCCGACGATGTCTCCCTCCAGATGAACGGCGACCACCGCCGTGCGCAACGGGTCAAAGCTGGTCATGGCATTCCCCTTGAAAGCGGTACCGGGTGGGTCAGGTGAGGATCGAAGCGCCGATGTCGGCGATGTCGCGCTCGGCGGTGAACGGGTTGGCCAACATGACCCCGACCATGTCGACTCCCGCGTCGAGCATCAGTTGTGTCTGTTCGCGCAGCTGGTCGGGTGTCCCGCACAGACACCAGTAGTCGACCAGCTGTTTGCTGATGATCGGCTTGTGTGCGGCGTCGAGGCCGCGCAGGTACTTCGCCCACACGTCGAGGTAGTGCGGGCTGTCGGGGGCTGCCGGGTCACCCAGGTAGGCCCGGGCGGCTTCCTGCGAGGCGGCGAGGATGGAGCGGCCCAGCTCGTCGACGTGATCGGCCATGAACCCGGCGTTGACGATGCAGGAGCTGATCGGGCCCGAACCGAATCCGTTGTCGACTCCGTCTTCCCAGGTTTCGCCCGGGCGCAGCTGGTAGAACCAGGTGTTGCTCACCAGCTTGACCGACCCCGGGGGTCGACCGGCGGCGGCGACGGCCTTGTCGAGCTCGTTGCGGACGAGCCGGATCATCTCCCGGTTCGGCCCGAGGCAGTAGGTGATGGCGTCGGCGTGCCGGGCCGCCAGCGCGAGACCCTTGGGTCCGCCCACGGCCATCCAGGTGTCGACGGGGTTCGCGATGTCGTACCAATGACCGTTGCGATCGAGGAACTCCATCTCCCGGTCCTGTCCGAGCCAGTTGTGGGTGACCCGCTGGCCGCCGAGAAGACCGCGGACCACGGTGAGCGCCTGATCGAGTTCTTGCATCGTCGCCGGTCGGTGGCCCATGGAGCGCAGGGCGTTGTTGGCAGTGCCCATGCCGACGAACACCCGACCCGGAGCGAGCGCGTTCAGGGTGGCAATGGAGTTCGCGGTGACCGGCGCGATCCGGGTCAGGGGGTTCGTCACCCACGTCCCGAGCTTGATCGTGCTGGTCTCCCGACTGGCCAACGCCAGGTACTGGTAGGGATCACTGAATAGCAGCGGTCCGTCCCCGACTCCGAAGTGGCTGGCGCCGACCTGCTCGGCCTGGCTCACCAGGCCGACGGCATCGATCTTCGCGCAGATGCCGATGCAGAACTCCATGAGTGCTCCTTTGCGCCGAGTTCGTGCAGGGGTACGGGTGAGCACCAGTAGCGGGCAGGAGCCAGCCTGCGTCCAATAGCGATTCCCGAAGCCTTGAGAAGCAAGCGTTATCGGACGGTGCGGTGATGGGCCTCGCGTTTTTCGGACCGGGTTTCTATCGGGCCTTACGCTGCTTCTTGGCTTTCCAGCCAGGCGTCGTGAACTTCCTGCGGTGTGCGATATCCGAGTCCTGAGTGAATTCTCCTGGTATTGTAGCGCAGCTCGATATACTGGGCGATGTCGGCCCGTGCACGCTGCCGTGTTGGGTATACCGTGCGGTGCACGCGCTCGTTCTTCAGTGTGCCGAAGAAACGATTCGGCCATGGCGTTATCATAACATATCCCGGTTCGACCGACCGACTGCCGGATCCCATGTTCAACGAGGGTCGAGGCGAAGCTGGCCGAGGTATAGTTACTTCCCCGGTCGGAGTGAAAGATCGCATCGTCGGCGAATGTCAGGTTGCGCGTAGCCATGCGGACAGCCTCGATGATGAGCGGTGTCTTGTAGTTGTCGTCCATCGCGTAGCCGACAACTTTCTTGGTATGGCAATCGATGACGGCGGCCAAATAGAGCCACCCTTCCCACGTCGGGATATACGTGATGTCCCCGACCATTTTCTCGCCCGGAGCGCCGGCGGTGAAATCGCGGTTGACCAGGTCGGGGATCGACCCGGCGCTGCCGTCGTTCTCGGTCAGGCTGGCCCGCCACGGTCGCGGCTGGCATGGCACCAGGCGCTGGTCACGCATGATGGAGCGGACCAGCCGGCATGATCACTTTTTTCAGGAATTCGTTCTCCATCTTCAGTTCCCGGACCAGCCGTTCAGCTTCGCGCAGTCGGGCTCGCTCGCTGACATCGAGCGCCGGCTCCTCGTCGGCGTGGTCTCGCCGGTAAGCTGCGACCCAGTTCCCGAGAGTTCCTTCGTTGATACCCAGTTCTCGGGCGACCTGGGCGATCGGATGCGAGTTCAGGAGGACCACTTTCACAGCTTCATCCTTGAACTCCATGGAGAACTTCCGTCGATTTCGAGGCACCTGCCCTCACTTTCTCGCTGAATGATCCTAGTGGATCTCCAGTCCGAGAACTTCGGGGCACCTCACGGACCTTGTCGCGGCAGTGGGCGATGAAGGCCTGCAACAACGGGGGCGCGCGGTGCGGGCTCCAGACCAGGCCGAAGTCGGCGGCGGGCGTGGGGCGGGCGAAGCGCCGTATGAGCACGCCGCGGGGTCTTAGGCGGGCCGCGCGATCGGCGTCGAGCACACATACGGCGCCTGCCGCCACCGCCGCGAGCAGGTGCTCGGGATCCGGCTCGGTCGCGGTCACCGGCGGCGGGTTCTCGCCCCACACCGCCGCGCGCACGTGGTCGTAGTAGCCCGGCGCCTGCTCCCGTGGCCACGCCACGAGGTGGACGTCACGCAGGTCGTCCGGACGCACGACGCGTCTGCGAGCAAGGGGGTGCGTCGCCGGGAGCGTGACGACGAGCTCGGTCGAACCCAAGGTCAGCAGCCGGAGGTCATCGGCATCCTCCAGCGGGAGCCGGACGAATGCCGTATCGGCCTCCGCAGCGCGCACCATGGCGACGTTGCGCGCCGTCCACGCCGTCTCGACCCCGATCTCCGCCTCGGGATGTTCGCGGCGGAACTGGTGGACGAGTTCGTCGGGCAGGGCGCCAGCGAGCGAACGCGTGTGCACGATCCGCAACCGTCCGGTCCGGCCCTCGGCGGCCGCCCGTACCAGCGCGGCGACCCGTTCGACCTCGCCGAGCAGCGGCACGCCCTCATCGCGCAAGGCATGGCCTGCGGGCGTCAGTTTCACGCCTGCCGTGGTGCGTTCGAACAGCACCGCCCCCAGTTCGCGTTCGAGCACCCGGATCTGCTGCGACAGCCCCGGTTGCGCGATGTGCAGGCGCTCGGCGGCGCGTCGGAAGTGCAGCTCCTCGGCGAGCACAGCGAAGTACTGCAGGCGCCGCAGGTCCACCCCCAGACGATAACCGTTGCTTCTCAAGAAGGCACCGACCGGTATTGGACGGGTGTCCGACCAGGCCGCAGCATCGATGTGGCCGCCAAAGAGGCGGAGGTCGAGGGAGGATGTATGTCGAAGCGGACGGTTGCCGACGCGCTCGCCGAGGGGTTGCGGCGCCACGGCGTGACGGACGTGTTCGGGCAGAGCCTGCCCTCGGCGTTGTTCCTGGCCACACCGAAGGTCGGGATTCGGCAGATTGCCTACCGGACGGAGAACGCGGGCGGCGTGATGGCCGACGGCTACGCGCGGGTGTCGGGTCGTATCGGCGTGGTGGCCGCCCAGAACGGGCCTGCGGCGACGCTGCTGGTGCCGCCGATGGCCGAGGCGATGAAGGCGTCGGTGCCGATGCTCGGCCTGGTCCAGGACGTGCCCCGCGCCAATCGTGATCGCAACGCCTTCCAGGAGTTCGACCATGCGGCGCTGTTCGCCTCGTGCACGAAGTGGATGCGTTCACTCGATGACCCCGCCCGGGTCGACGACTACCTGGATATGGCGATCACGGCCGCCTGCTCGGGTCGCCCCGGTCCGGTTGTCCTGATGCTGCCGCGCGACGTCCTCACCGAGCCCGCACCGGAGCACCCGCGACGCAGGGCCGATCTCGGGCGGTTCCCGCTCGATCGCAGTGCACCCGATCCCGCGGCGGTGGCGCGCGCCGCGGACCTTATCGCGAACGCCCGACACCCGGTCCTCATCGCCGGTGGTGGCGTGCACCTGTCGGGCGCGTCGGCCGCGATCGCAGATCTGCAGGAGCGTGCCGCACTGCCGGTCGGGACCACCACGATGGGCAAGGGTTCGGTGGACGAGCTCCACCCGCTGTCGCTGGGCGTGATCTCGAACTACATGGGGCGCACCTCGGCCGGTCGCTATGTGCGCCGGCTGGTTCAGGATGCCGACGTGGTCGTGTTCGTCGGGTCGCGCACCAACGAGAACGGCACCGACGCCTGGCGGGCGTTCCCGTCGGATGCGGCGTTCATCCAGATCGACGTGGACGGCAACGAGATCGGCCGCAACTACGAGCCGGCCGTCCGGCTGCTGGGCGATGCGCGCCTGACCGCCGAGGCACTGCTCGCCGCGCTGGAGGACCGCGACCTCAGCCGTAGGTATGCCGCACGCGCCGACCTCGAAGCGCAGATCGCGACGGCCCTCAAACGCCACCATGAGGCGGTCCGCGAGCTGGTGACGGCAGACGTCCAACCGATCCGGCCGGAGCGGGTGGCCGTCGAACTCGACACCGCCCTCGCCGACCGCCGCGCTGTGGTAACCGCTGACGCCAGTTACTCCACCATCTGGATGGGCAACTACCTGCGGGCCCGCCGCCCCGGGCAGCGGTTCTTGTCGCCTCGGGGTCTGGCGGGGCTCGGCTGGGGCGTTCCGCTCGCGCTCGGCGCACGAGCCGCGCATCCCGACACGGCAACAGTGGCCTTGGTCGGCGACGGTGGATTCGGCCACGTCTGGTCCGAACTCGAGACCGCCGTCCGTGAACAGCTGCCCGTCGTGGTGATCCTGCTCGACAACGGGATCCTCGGCTTTCAGAAGCATGTGGAGCTGGTGCAGTTCGGCGAGCACACAACGGCTACCGACTTCTCGCCGGTCGATCACGCAGCCGTCGCCCGCGCCTGCGGAGCCGAGGCCGCACGCATCGAATCCCCCGCGGAGCTGGGGCCGGCGCTGGCCAAGGCCCTCGACAGCGGCCGCACGTGGCTGCTCGAGGTCCGCTGCGAGCCCGACGCCCGCCCGCCCATCACCGCCTGGGACGCCTGACCGCGTCCTCCCCCACGAAAGGTCGGTCATTTGCACACGCTCGTCATGGGAGGAACCCGGTTCCTCGGGGTTCACGTCGTCGAGGAGTTGCTCCGCGCCGGTCACGAGGTGACGGTTTTCCACCGCGGCAGTCGCACCCCGAACTGGGAACGACCGGTCCAGCACGTGATCGGCGATCGCAACGCGCCGCAGGACCTCGCTCAACTGGACAGCCTGCCACTCGACGCGGTGCTCGACCTCTCGGCTTACAACCGGGCCCAGACCGAACTGCTTCTCGACGCCCTGCCCGCCGTGCCGCGTCTGGTGCACACCTCGACCGTGAACGTCTACCGCCCGCAGCCGCTGCTGCCGTGGACCGAGGACACGCCCTATGGGCCGCACCCGCTGTGGGGCTCCTACGCGGTGGACAAGATCGGCTGCGAGCTGGCGCTGCGCGAAGGCCGTCCCGCGCCGCTGTCCACCATCGCCCTGCGTTTCCCGCTGGTCCTCGGACCCGGCAACTACATCGCCCGCGAGGAGTTCGTCCTCAACCGACTGCTCGACAACGAACCGATCCTGCTCTCCGGTGACGGGCAAGCCGTCCACCAGTACGTCTGGATCCACCACGCCGCCCGGGCGCTCGCCCGCTCGGTCGAGCTCGACGGCGAGGGCTTCCGCCCGCTCAACGTCGCCTCCCGGCGCTGCATCACCTCGCTGGAAGGATTCGTGCAGGTGTGCGCCGAGGTCTCCGGGACGACGCCGCGCATCCACACCGTCGGCGGCGGCCCGACCGGCGAGGACCTGCCCGTCTTCAACGGCGTCGACTGCGTGTTCCCGTTCAGCAACGAGAACACCGTCGCCGACCTGACCGCAGCCGACGCGGCAGGCCTCATCGAGCCGTTCCTCCCGCTACACGACATGATCAACAAGGCCCTGCACCATCTGCAAACCCAGCCGGGGCGGCGCAGCTGGACACGCACCGCCGCCGAGAAACGGGTCCTGGACCGGCTCGGTCTGCAGAAGGTCCACGGATGACCACGGCCCCTGCCGACCCCTCCGACGGCTCGGTACTGGACACCGGCTCCGGGTCTGCCGTCCTGCTACTGCACGGCACCGCGCCCGGCACGACCGCGCACGGCAACTTCGCCGAACTCCTGCCGGCCCTCGCCGCGAACCGAACCCTGGCACCGGACCTGCTCGGCTTCGGCAACAGCGCCAAGCCCGTGGATGTCGACTACGGTCCGGAACTCTGGGCCCGCCAGGCCTGGCAGCTGCTCGACGAGCGCGGGATCGACCAGGTGGCGATCGTCGGCAACTCCATGGGCGCCCGGATCGCCCTCACGATGGCTCTCGAGCAGCGCGCGCGGATACGCGGGTTGGTGTTGCTGAGCACACGCATCGTGGCCTCGCCACCGTCCCCGGCCCAGAAGCTGTTGCGCGAATACACCCCGAGCAGGGCAGGCATGGAACGGCTGGTGCGCGAGTGCTTCGCGACCGACCCGAACATCATCACGACCGAACTGGTCCAGGACCGCTTCGAGGCCAGCGCCCGGCCGGGCGCACACGAGGCCATGCAGCGGGTCTTCGCAGGACTCGCCACCGCACCGGCACTCGATCCCGCCGCGCTCGCCGGGTTCACCGCGCCGGTGCTCCTGCTGCACGGCCGCGAGGACCGCATTGTCCCCGCCGACAACGGCCTGCGGCTGGCCGAACTGCTCCCCCACGCCGACCTGCACCTGCTGGCAGACACCGGGCACTGGCTCCAGATCGAGCGCGCCCGCACCGTCAACACCCTCGTCACCGACTTCCTGACCAGGTGCCTGACATGACTCCGACCGCACAGATGAGGACGAAGGAAGGCCAACGATGACCGCACCCGCACCGCAGATCGCCGCCGTCGCGCTCTCGCACAGCCCACAGATGGCCCAGGACACCGCGCACGCCCAGGGCGGCACATTCCGCGCGGGCTTCGAACGGATCGCCAAGGCGGTCGCCGAGTACGACCCCACCCTCGTGCTCTACTTCGGCCCCGACCACATGCGAGCCCTCGCAGGCATCGCCCCCTGCTTCACCCTCGTCGAATCGGCCACCGGTTACGGCGACTGGGGCACCCCCGCCGAGCCCTACCAGGTGCCGAAAGATCTCGCCATCGCCCTGGGTGAGCACCTGGCCGCCTCCGGCATCGACATCGCCATGGCACCCGACCTGCGCCTCGACCACGGCTTCGGCCAGTCCACGCACGACCTGTTCGGATCGCTGTCGGCCGTGCCGCTCATCCCGATCGTCATCAACTGCGTCGACCGGCCCATCGCCACCGCCGCGCGTACCGCAGCGCTGGGCACCGCGACCGGCTCGTTCCTGCGCAGCCAGGTACCGGCCGATGAGCGTGTCCTGGTCATCGGCTCGGGCGGCATCTCCCACGCGCCCCCGTCGCTGGTACCCGGCGCCCGCGACCTCACCGAAGCGCAGCGCCAGAAGCTGATCACCGACAACATCGCCCGGGCCGCCGAAGCCGTCAACCCCGAGTGGGACCGGCAGTTCCTCACCCAGCTCGGCAGTGACGACTGGAGCGACCTCGCCGACCTCACCGCCGAGGACCTGCTCCCGGCCGGCACCGGCGGAGCCGAGGTGCGCACCTGGATCGCCGCCGCCTTCGCCGCAGGCACGCCGCTCCCGACCGTCGTCTACGAGCCTGTCACCGAGTGGATCACCGGCATGGGGATCGCCGCTAGTGCATCGCTCAACGCGACCGGGATGTGACCTGACCCGGCCATAGCGCCCGGAGAGTGTCGAGCTGTCCCCGTGGCCCTGGATGCGACGGACCTGGACCCTCCGCGAAATCGGCAGCGGCGGCGCGACCGCCCTCGCGCAAGCCTCCTCAGTTGGGCGTGGCCGTGGTGAGTCCGAAGCCTGCTATCAGTTCTCGGATGGGCCGGTAGTAGCTGTAGTGCACCGAGTAGGGGCCTGTCGCGCCGAGCGCGGCGTAGGCGGCGATCCAGGTGCGGACCTCGTGGGCGGAGTTGCCCGCGATGCGGCTCATGTCCTCGGGTGTCCACGCGTCCAGCGGTGTGAGGTCGCCGGCGGCGAGGATCTCCAGCAGCGTGCGGTCCCATTCCGGCGCAAGGTCTTGAATCGTGGCCGTCCCGGCGGCGAACTCCCGGGCGGTATCGATGACCCGTTGTTGGCGGGCGTCGCGCGCTTCGGGTGAGAGCGGGCCGCCGTCGCCCATCAGCATGCGTCGCTGACCGGGGGTCGCGGTGGCCAGCCGCGGCACGGGCGGGTCGTGTGACAGACCGCCGGACGCGATGAGCAGGACCTTGCGGTCGAGGGTGGCGAGGTGGCGCCCGATCGCCTCACCCAGCAGGCGGATCCGCTGGATTGACGTGAACGGTGGTGCGACCGAGTTGATGAAGATCGGGACGAACGGCTTCGCCCGGATGTCACCGTAGAGAATCTCCATCGGCTGCACCGCGCCGTGGTCGACCTGCATGTCCAGCGACACAGCCAGGTCGATCCCGTCGCCGATCACGGCTTCGGCCAAGGTACGCGCGACGTCCTCGGGGACGTCGAGCCGTCCGGCTTGGCTGCCGTAGTCGCCGATGCTCTCGGCCGCGTAGCCGATGCAGAACGGCGGCATCAACCGGTAGAAGAAGCCGTTGTAGTGATCAGGTGCGAAGTTGACGATCACGTCCGGGTCGAACTCCTGCACGAACCGGCGAGCCTCTCCGAACGCGGCCTCCAACTCGGCGGATACCTGTGCGTCGAGCTCCGCGTGCTGAAGCAGGGGGCTGTGGCTGGTGGCGAGCAGCGCCAGTGTCACGTGCCCTCACCCCGCGGCTGCTCCGTCCGGTCGGCGCGGCCGAGGAGGAAGTCGAGGTGGATCTTGTTGAAGGTGGCGGGGTCCTCGTACTGGGGCCAATGCCCGCAGTTGTCTATCACCGCCAGCTGAGCGTTCGGGATCAACGAGGCGATCCGCTTGGCCTCATCCACCGGACCGGACGGGTCCTTGGTCGTCCACAACACCAACGCCGGAGCCTGAATACGGGCCAACAGGTCGTCGGTCAGCATGTTGCGCCGACGAATCTCCGGGTTCTGCAAGGCCATGTTCATCTCGCAAGCCTTGAGCCAGTCGGGCTGCTGGAAGATGGCCTGTCGGGTGCGGATCAGGTCGTCGGTGACCATGGCCGGGTCGGCCATCAGCCACTCGAGCCGCGCCTTGACCCGCTCCCAGCTGGGGTCGTGCGCGGCTTCCATGGACAGGGTGTAGAGCCGTTCCATGACCTTGGGATTGGCCATGGTGCCGCCCATGGTGTTGAGCACGATGCGCTCGACGCGGTCGGGGTGGTCGATGGCGTAGCGGGCGGTGGTCCATCCGCCCAGCGACTCCCCGGTGAAGTAGGCCTTGTCAACGCCGAGCGTGTCCAGGACGTGGTTGACCTGCTCGACGTAGTGGTGGACCTCCAGCGGGTGGTCGGGCTTGCTGGAGTAGCCGTGGCCAATGAAGTCGATGGCCCAACAGGAAAAGTGCTCGGCGTGCGCGGCGAGGTTACGCACGTAGGCCTCGGCGTGCCCGGTGATGCCGTGCAGCATCAGCAGGGTCGGCTTCGACGGGTCGCCCGCATGCAGGAAGCGGGTGCGGTAAGGGCCCGCCTGCAAGAACCCCTGACAGAACTCCACCTCGCGCAGGTCGTTCCAGACGCTGGTGTAGGGACGTGTGGTGCTCATCGGTTTCCTCCGGGAGTCGTGACGGTCTCGCCCGCGGCCGGCTGGGTCTGCGCCTGGTCCTGAGGGGTGGCGATGGGGACGGTGATGGGGACAACCTGGGTGCTGAATTCGGGCGCGTCCAAATGGGCGCCGGACTGCTTGTCGACCGGTTGGGCCAGCACGGCGGTGAGCGCCTCCTCCAACTGGTGCAAGGCATCGGCGTCGTCCCAGACCGGATTGCTCTGCCGCCAGGCGACGTAGCCGTCGGGGCGCACCAGGATCGCCCCGGCTTCGTGGATCTCCCGCACCCGGTGCCAGTAGCCGTACGGGTCGATCGCGCCCGGTTCGCCGACCACGACGGTGCGCAGGAACGGCAGGTCCAGCTGCCCGGCAGCGCGTCTCCAGGCCTGTCCGCCCACCCCGGTGAGCAGCGTCATCTGCCCCTTGCCGGTCACGTCCAGGGTGGAGACCCGGCGGCCGTCCGCGCCGACGAGCCAGGCGTGCGGCAGCTTCGCCCCGGGACGGGTGGTGGCCTGCAGGTAGACCTCGCGGTGGCGCGGCCACTCCTCGGGCTCGCTGTCGGGATCCGGGAGCACCGCGCCGGAGTCGTAGCGCTGGTTGAGCTCCACGCCGTGCGCGTTGAACTCGGTGTTCTTCAGCTCCAGAGCCTCGTAGAGCCGTTCTCGGCGGGCGACCCCTTCCGGGCCGGCCTCCTTGAGCTTGATCAGCCCGTCGCGGACCGGGTCGTCGCTGTCGCGGTCGAACCACTCCCGCAGCCCGGCGTAGTCCTTGCGGGACTGGTTGGCCCGGGCCACGATCTGCCGCCCGACCGGGGCCCGCTCCGGCGTGTAGGAGTCGAGCAGACCCGGGCCGGCGTGGCCCTTCACGACGAACGCGACCTTCCAGGCGATGTTGAACGCGTCCTGGATCGAGGTGTTCGAGCCCAGCCCGCTCGACGGCGGGTGGCGGTGCACCGCGTCGCCGCCGCAGAACACCCGTCCGACCTGGTAGTTGGTGGCGTGCTGCTGGTTGACGTACCACAGCGACTTGCGCACCAGCTGGACCTGCAGGTCGGGGTCGCCGACCAGCATCCGGATCCGGCCGAGCACCACCTCGTCGGACAGGTCGGGCTCGCCCTGGGCCATGTCGAAGCCCCACCCGGCGATCCACTCGTCCCACGGCCTGATCGCGCGCAGCAGACCCATGCCGATCTCCCCGAAACCGGCCTTCGAGTTGAAGATCCAGTGCAGGATGCTCGGCCGGTGTGCGACGTAGCGGCTCAGGTCGGCGTTGAACATGACGTACGCGGTGCCCGCGCGGGCGAGCTCGCCCTCGAACGGCAATCCGATCTGCTCAGCCACCTGGGATCGGGCGCCGTCGAAGGCCAGCAGGTAGCGGGCCCGCTGCTCGAACGGCTGCCCGGTGCGCAGGTCACGGAACAGCACGGTGACACCTTCGGCGTCCTGCTCGTGGGACAGGTATTCGGTGTTGAAGCTGACGACCGCGCCGCGCTCGGCCGCATTCTTGATCAGCAGCGGCTCCATGTAGGGCTGCGGGATGTCCAACATCGTGCACGGGCTGCCCTGCAGGTAGTCGCCCACCCGGTGATCGCCGGTTCCCCACGTCTGCAACCGGACGATCTCTTCACCGGCCAGGCTGGTGGTGAAGAGGGTGTCGCCCATCTGGTCCCACGGGGTGGCGTACTTGCGGGCCTCGTCCTCGATGCCGAGGTCGCGCAGCACCTCGACCGCGCGCTGGTTGGTGATGTGCGCCCGCGGCGAGTTCGCGACCCACGGGAACATGGTCATCGCGTGCACCCGCACGCCATAGCTCGCCAGCGCGAGGGCGGCGGTGCCGCCCGCGGGGCCGAGACCGACCACGACGACGTCGGTGTCGTAGCCATCCACGGACCGGAACGGCACGAAGGTGGGTGGCGGAAGGATGGTGGCGTCCATCAGGTGAACCTCTTCCAGTGGTAGGGATGCGGAGCCTGTGACAGCCCGGCGCTGACGTGGTGAGCAGCAGGCCAGGTCACGGCACGCAGAGGAAGTTGGTGAAGCCGCCGTGTCGCTGCGGGATCGTGTCGAGCGCGTCATTGACGTCGGCGAGCCGGAAGGTGTGGTGTTCGAGGACCGACAGGTCGAGGGCTCCGGCACCCGCCATGTCGGCCATGTCCTGGGCCTCTGCGGTGGTGAACCACAAGCTGCCCAGGACGCTGCGCTGGGCGCACATCATCGCGAACAGGTCCAACGCGGGACGTTCCATCATGCCGCCGATGTCGACCAGGACGCCGCCACGGCTCAGGGTGGAGATGGCCTCGAGAACGGCCTCGGCGGGGGCGCCGGGGCCGAGGGCGTCGATGACGATGTCGACACCTTCACCGTCGGTGCGCTCCCGCGCCCATTCCGGAAGTCCGGCCACGCCGGCGGGTAGCACGTCGATCCGATCAGGCGCGATCGCCTTGACGTCGGCGAGTAGATCAGGGTTGCGGCCGGTCCCCAAGATCCTGGTCACGCCGAGGCCGAGGGCGATGAGGCAGGCGCCCAGGCCCAGCGTTCCGGAGATTCCGTCGACGAGCACGGTGCGGCCCGGCCCGGCACCTGCCTTGCGCAGCGCGGAGAATGCCGTGCCCAGGTAGCCGAATCGGGCGCCCTGCTCGAAGTTGACGGACTCGGGCAGCAGGACGAGGTTGCGGGCGGGCGCGGTCAGGTACTCGGCGAGGCCGCCGTAGGGGTAGGCGTCAAAGAGCCGCTGGCCACCCGGACCGAACGCGAAGTAGCCCATGAACGTGTAGTCGGAGCAGTTCGGGTCCTCGCCGCGCCGACAGGCCCGGCACGACCCGCAGGACAGGCCCGGATTGACATACACGCGGTCGCCAACTCGGATCCCCCGTACCTGCTCGCCGACCTGAGCGACGACGCCTGCCGAGTCGAGTCCGAACACCGCCGGAAGCTGGGGCAGCGGCAGGTAGGGGAACCACTCGGCGTACGTGGCGAGAACGTTCTTCAAGTTCGGCACCACGTTGCAGGCCTTGACCTGCACCACCACGTCGGTGGACCGCGGTGTGGGAATCGCTACCTGCTCCAGCTGCATCGGCTTGCCGATCTCGTGCAGGCGCGCAGCGAGCATCGTTTCCACGGGTTCTCCTGATCGGTCGCGAGGTCTGGGTCAACGACAGGCGCCTGCGGGCATCAACACCGGAGGCGGTGCCGCCGGGACGACACCCACATGCGAAGGCTCGGCGGCCCAAGCCCTGCCTGCGGTTGTGCCTGACACGACGGAGTGTGGGCTGCGAGCGGTCGCGGA
Organism: uncultured Actinomycetota bacterium; assembly: GCA_963750095.1. GTDB lineage: Bacteria > Actinomycetota > Actinomycetes > Mycobacteriales > Pseudonocardiaceae > Pseudonocardia. The sequence goes on from CAVVPJ010000011.1 coordinate 529,432, forward strand.
GCCCAACCCTCGTGCCGTCATCCGGCACGACACGGCACAGGGCGATTGGCGTCGGCACGTCATGGTCGGAGCCGGTCAAGGCGGCGTCGGACGCGGTCGTTGTGCTCGCCGATCAGACACCCGTGCCAAATCGCGGCACACGGGATGGAACGGTGCCGCGCGGGTGCCGATAGTCCACGACCACCGCACCACTCGAGCGACCTCGCCGAGATCGCCGGACACACGTCTGCGCACCGCGTGCGACCTGGCCCTGTCCCTCACCTCTCCAGAAGGAGCTGCCGGTGATCACCCGTTCCGGCCCGGATCACGTCTCCACGACACCGATCAGCAGGGTCGCCGCCGCCTGTCTGGTCGGCACCACCATCGAGTTCTACGACTTCTTCATCTACGGCACCGCCGCCGCGCTGGTGTTCCCGAAACTGTTCTTCCCCGAAGCAAGCCCGTTCCTCGGGACCGTCCTCGCGTTCGCCACCTTCGGCGTCGGCTTCGTCGCCCGCCCCCTCGGCGGCGCCGTCTTCGGGCACTTCGGCGACCGGCTCGGCCGCAAGAAGATGCTCGTCTTCTCGCTGATGATCATGGGCGTCTCGACCGTGCTGATCGGCGCGCTTCCTACCTACGCCAGCGTCGGGGCGCTCGCGCCAGCGCTGCTGGTGCTGTTGCGCCTCGCGCAGGGCATCGCCGTGGGCGGCGAATGGGGCGGCGCGGTGCTGATGGCCGTCGAACACGCCCCACCGCAACGCCGCGGCTTCTACGGCAGCTGGCCACAGGCCGGCGCCCCGCTCGGGACGCTACTGGCCACCGGAGCGTTCTTCCTCGTCTCCCTGCTGCCCGGCGACGCCTTCCTCACCTGGGGCTGGCGACTGCCGTTCCTGGCCAGCGCGATCCTCATCATCGCCGGACTGATCATCCGCCTTCGGATCACCGAAAGCCCCGCCTTCCAGGTGGTGCACCAGCGCAAGGCCGAGGTGCGCCAGCCCCTCATGAAGGTGCTGCGCCACCACCCGCGTGCCGTGCTGCTCGTGGCGGGCGCCTTCCTCATCCAGAGCACCGTCGCCTACGTGTTCATCGCCTACATCGCCACCTACGGCACGGCGGTCGTGAAGGCTCCCCGTACGACGGTGCTGGCCGTGATCATGCTCAGCGCGGTCGTCAGCACCGTCCTACATCTGGTGGCCGGTGCGCTGTCTGACCGCTACGGTCGCAAACCGATCTACATGACCGGCGTGATCGCCATGGGCGTGCTGATCTTCCCGGCGTTCGCCCTGTTCAACACGGGCAACTTCGCGCTCATGCTGACCGGCCACGTGCTGATCTTCGGCATCGCGCTCAGCCTCGCAGGCGGCCCCACGGCAGCCATGTTCTCCGAGATGTTCGGCAGCCGGATCCGCTACACCGGTGCTTCCGTGGGCTACCAGCTTGCCGGCGTCTTCGGCGCCGCCCTGTCCCCGATCATCGCCGCGTCCTTGTTCGAGGTGTTCCAGTCCGGCTACGCGATCGCGATTTACGTTGCGCTCAACGCCGTCATCTCGGTCGTCGCCGTCGCGCTGATGCCCGAGTCCCGCGGCACCGACATCATCGAGGACGTCGAACACGCCGCCATCGCCTGAAGGACCCACATCACGGGAGCCACGGTCACCTTGTGCCGTGGCTCCCGTCCTGTGTCCACGCGCCCCAGCTCACATGCTCCGATCACGCACAGGCCTTCTCTTCGTTCCAACTGTAATGCTAGCATTTCAGTTGCCACCAAGCCCGACGACGCGATGGAGCAGGCCAATGACGTCCTCCCTCACCCTCGATGCCTCCCCACTCGCTTCGGTCACCCCGCTTGCCGAGAACTCCGAGCGTGCGACGGATGGTGCGCGCACGGCGGTCGACAAGGCCTTCGAGATCCTGGCCGCGCTCCCCGCCGGTGGGCAATTCGTCGGCGTGAGCGAGCTGGCCCGCTCGATGCAGCTCTCCAAGTCAACCGTGTTCCGCCTGCTCACCACGATGGAACGCAACGGCTTCGTCGAACGCGAAGGCGGCCGATACCGCCTCGGCCGCCGCCTGCACGACATCGGCGCCCAGGTTTACGAACCCCGACCCGGCCGGCTGCACGAACTGCTCTCGCCCATCATGGCCGCGCTCTACGAACGCTCACGCGAGACGGTGCACCTAGGCGTACTGCGCGACAACGAAGTTGTCCTCCTCGGCCGCCTGCACGGACGCAGAACCACGCCGCACGCCTTAAGCCTCGGCGCACGCTTCCCCGCCCACTGCAGCGCCATGGGCAAAGCCATCCTCGCCCACGACCCCGACGCCACGAACGCCCTCCTCACCCGAAGACTGGTCGCCCGCACACCCCGCAGCATCGTCGCGCCGCAGCAGTTCCGCGCGGAACTCCGCCGCACCCGCGACACCGGCATCGCCACCAACGAGCAGGAAGCCCGCCCCAACCTCAGCTGCGTCGCCGTCGTACTCCGCGACACAGCCCGACGCCCCATCGCCGCACTGTCCATCAGCGGCCCGTCCCAAGGATTCGACACCCCCCGCAACATTGCGCTTCTCCGCGGTGTGGCTGCCGAAGCCGAGCAGTTGCTGCGACGTGCCTACGTCTCCGAGCGACACGACGCCGCTTCCTAACCGCGCGTCAGATCGACAGGCCCAGGGAAGCGCGGCGCCGAACAAAGTCGCATCTTGCGCGTTGGTGACTGGCGCCCACCCCGTCGCGGCACCATGTCGTCGTAGCCCGACCGGTCCCCGCCACCCTGATATTTTGGCGGCATGACGACGTGCCCTCGGCACGTCTGCCACGTTTCCGTGCTCGTGTCCCCCCTCGGACACAAGATCAAAGCCCTGATCAGCAGTTGTAGCTACCCGCTCGGTCCGGAACAACAAAGCGCCAGGTCAGCGATGTGGGGAGAACCCGGGCGACCGCGAGCTGGGCTGGCGGTGACGACGATGGACATGGCTGATGTCCGGAAGCGGATCCTGCTCACCTGATCGCCGGCACCACCTTCTGACAGTCCCGGCCAGCTGCACCGCAGCCGGTCCTAACGCCCGTCATGAGCCGAGGCTGACCGGGTCGACCCTGTCCACTTCGACGAAGACGTCGTCGGGGAGGCCAGCTCGGCGGACTGCGGCGCGAACCACGTCCGCCGACGGTGCCTCGTAGAGGCAGTAGGACTTGCGGCGGTCGGCGCTGAGGAACGAGAAGATCCAGCGCAGTCCCTCATCGAGGTTCTCGTGGGCCAGCGATCGGGCGCCGAACTCCTCGAGCTGCATCTGCTGGGCGTACTGCTGTTCGATCACGTAGAGGGGCACGGTGTCTCCTCGGGTCGGTTCTCGCGGACCAGCCCGTGTCGGTGGGCGAATGCGGCAGCTTCGGTGCGGTTGGCGGACCTGGTCTTCATCAGGATGCTGCGCACGTGGTTGGCGGCGGTGTTCTGGCTGATGAACAGGACCCGGCCGATGTCGCGGTTGGTGTGGCCCGCGGCGAGCAGGCGCAGCACCTCCACCTCCCGTGCGCTGAGACCGTCCGGGCCCGTGGTGCGCAGCGGTGTCGAGTCGACGGCCTCGCGCAGTCCGTGGAGCCCATGGCGGACGGCGTCCCGGCGCGCCCGCGCCAGCAGGACGCGTGCTCGGTCGTGGTCTCCGCGACCACCGCGCGCGAGCAGCATGCGGGCGTGGCCGTAGCGGGAACGGGCGAGCCACGTCGGCATCCGCAGCCGGTCGTTCAGCTCGATCGCGGCGGTGAAGTGCCCGTCGGCGGCGGCCCAGTCGCCGGTGCACGCGGCCAACGACCCGAGGTACCGGTCCATCGCGCCGTAGTAGGCGACCAGCCCGGCCACGACGACCACGGTGCCGGTGAACGGAGCGAGCTCGGCGTAGACCGCTGCGGCGTGTCGGGCGTCGGCGGTCAACACGCAGGCGTCGGCGACGTAGGTGAGCGCCGCCGTCCGCAGGGCGTCGTCGGGGATCTCGGCGAAGTCGTCCGCGCACAGCCACGCGATCTCGGCGGCGGCGTCCTCGCGCATGCCGAGCTCCGCGTAGAGGACGGCCAGTCCGGGGCGCCACACCGGCACCCGGTCCCGCTGGGCCCGGACCAGGCGGGCCACGGGTTCCAGCTCGGCGAGCCGCCCCTGTTCGCGCCGGATGGAGAACATCTGGATCCCGTGCGCCCCCCCGGCGTCGTAGTGCCCGTCGCGGCTGAGCTCCAGCGCCCGCTCGGCCCGTGCCTCGGCCTCGTCCAGTCGGCCGTCGGCCAGCGCGATCGCGGACTGCGCCAGCTCGCACTGGTACAGGTAGATGCTCTGACCGAGCTGCTCGGCCGTGGTCCAGAACTCGTGGAGCCCGCGCCGGACCGCGTCGAAGCGGCCCATCTCGGCCAGCAGGGGATTGCGCCAGCAGCACACGGTGCACATCAATTCCGGGTCCCGGACCTGGCGAGCCAGCTCGAGCGCCTCGTCCAGCGCGGCCAGCACCTCGGCTGCGCCATCGGTGCCGCGGCCCCAGTAGGACTGGGCCAGCGCGCGGGCCAGCACGGCAGGCTCGTCGAGCCGGCGGGCGAGTGCGACGCCCGCGCGCCGGGCCGACGCGGCCTGTGGCCAGTCGCCGGCGTAGCCGTGGGCGCGGGTCAGTGCTGCGAGCAGCCGGACCCGCAGGCGATCCTCGCGGGGGCCGACTGCGTCGATCGCCTCGTGCAGCAGCGCCGCGGCGCCCGCCGAGGTGATACCGGGCCGCCAGCAGGTCTCCTCCAGCCCCAGTGCCGCCCCGGCCAGCAGGGCCGGGTCAGCGCGACGGCGGGCATCGCCGGCCGCGGCGAGGTAGCTCGCCACGGCCGGCTCCCACCGCCCGGCCGCACGGAGCGCCGCGCCGAGGCGCAGCTGGACGTAGCCCCGCTCGGTCTCCGGGACTCCGAGGTCCAGCGCGCTGCGCAGCAGGTCAGCGGCCTGGTCGAATGCGAAGCGGTGAGTCGCCGCCTCCGCCGCGCGTAGGCTGTGGGTCACTGCCCGTCCGGCACAGCCCAGCGGCGCGGCCGCCGTGAAGTGTGCGGCCAGATCGGCCAGCACCCGTGGGTCGTGGCCCGGTAACCGCTCGAGCGCCTCAGCCACCCGCAGGTGCAGGCGCGCAACCGCGACCGGGTTCAGGCGGTCGTACACCGCCCGCCGCACGAGCTCGTGGCCGAACCGGTACCTCGCTCGCGGGCCCGCCGCCGGTTGCATCAGACCCGTGCGCAACGCCTCCTCCAGCGCCGTGAGCAGCGTGGTCTCGTCGAGTTCTATCGCCCCCCGCAGCAGCCCGAGGTCGGTCTCCGGACCGGCCACGGCCGCGGTCTCCAGCAGGGTGCGGGTATGGGCCGCCAGCCGGGCCAGCCGCTGGCCGACGACCTGACGGACGCTGTCCGGGCTGCCGATCTCGGTGATCGCGGCGGTCAGTCGCCATCCCTCGCCGGAGCTGTGGACGACTCCGGTTTCGGTGAGGTGCCGCCAGAGCTCGCCCAGGAGGAAGGCGTTGCCATGGGTCAGCTCGTGCAGGGCGGTGACCACCGCGGCCCCGGTGGTGTCCAGGTCGGGCCCGCTGGTCCGGTCGACGAACTCGGCGATCTCGTCGGCACCCAGACCACCGAGGCCCAGCCGGAGGATCCCGGGAGCTCGAGCCAGGTCGGCCAGCGCGTCGGCCAGCAGCTCGCCCACCTCGTCCTCGCCGTCGCGGAACGCGCCGACCACCATCAACCGCGCGTCGGGTCGGGTGCGCTGCAGGTGGCGCAGCAGCAGCAACGTCGAGCGGTCGGCCCAGTGCAGGTCGTCGAGGACCAGCAGTACCGGCCTGTGGGCGCTGATTCCGGCGAGCAGGTCGACCAGAGCGGTGTGCAAGCGGTGGCGCTCCGTCTCGGGCGCGGCCGCAGCCGGCGCAACCAGTCCCGGAACCTGGGACGGCAGGTCGGGGAACAGCCGGGTCAGCTCGCCACCGAGCGGGCCCACATCCTGAGCTGTCAGAACCGGCGCGGTGTGCCGCAGCGCGTGTGCCAGCGCCTCGGTCACCGGTTGATAGGACATTCCCGATGTCGGGTCACCCGCGCCGTAGAGCACCAGACCGGACCGGGCGGCCACCCGAGGGGCGAGCTCACGCAGGAGTCTGCTCTTCCCCGCGCCTGCCTCGCCACCGACCAGAGCGAGGCAGCGACCCTGCCCGACCCGGTCCCAGAGCTGCAGCAGCCGGGCGAGCTCCGTGCGGCGGCCGACGAAGGCGAACGGCGGGGGCACCTGCAGCGGCCCGGGGAGTGGTACGTCCCAATCGGCCATATCGGTCCTGCCGTCCGGTTCCAAGGTTTCTCGACGATGCTCTCCGCCGTCGCCATGCGCAACCGGCATCCCGTCACCTCGGCACCGATGGTCAGATCTGACCAGCGCTACCCGCCGCGACCCGCTGCGACGCGACGCGGAAGGGGCCAACGCTGGTCATGTGCTGTGACAGGCCGATTCCTAGCGTTGACCGGGTCCAGCTTCGACCGAGGAGAGACCTGTGACCGCCACGACGACCGCACCCGCTGCGGTGCTCACCGACGAGATGCTCGCCCGCTTCGACGAGCGCGCGCCCGTGTACGACCGGGAGAACCGGTTCTTCGCTGAGGACTTCGCCGAGCTGCGCGCCTCCGGCTACCTCGACCTGGCCCTGCCGACCGAGTACGGCTGCCCCGGCCTGACGCTCGCCGAGATCGGCGCGCACCAGCGTCGGCTCGCCTACCACGCGCCGGCCACCGCGGTCGCGGTGAACATGCACTTCTACTGGACCGGGCTGGCGGCCGACCTGCTGCGGGCGGGCGATACCAGCTGCGCCTGGATCTTGGAGCGGGCAGCCGCGGGAGACGTGTTCGCTGCCGGGCACGGCGAGGCCGGCAACGACGTGCAGCTGATGCTGTCCACCACGAAGGCCGAGCGGGTCGAGGGCGGATGGGAGCTGACCGGCCACAAGATCTTCGGCAGCCTCTCGCCGGTCTGGGACTGGCTGGGGGTGCACGCGATGGACACCAGCGACCCGCAGAACCCGCGGATCGTGCACGGCTTCATCCCGCGCACCGCGTCGGACTTCCGGATCGAGCCGACCTGGGACACGCTGGGCATGCGAGCCACGGAGAGCAATGACACCCTGCTCGACCGGACGTTCCTCGCCGACGAGCACGTGGCCCTGGTGTGCCCGGCCGGGTTCGCCGGCGCCGGGATGTTCCAGGTCGGCGTGTTCGCGTGGGCGCTGCTCGGGTTCGCCAACGTCTACACCGGCATCGCCGAGCGGGCCTTCGACCTGGCCGTGGCCGGGAGCCATCGCCGCACCTCGCTGGGGCTGACCCGGTCGATGGCCTACCACCCCGAGGTCCAGCACCAGATCGCCGAGATGCGCCTCGCCCTGGAGACCGGGCGGGCGATCGTCGACCGCACCACCGGCGACTGGTCGACCGGGGTGGACCACGGCGGCGAGTGGCCCCTCAAGATCATGGTGGCCAAGTACGTGGCGGTGACCAACGCGTGGAAGGTCGTCGACACCGCGATGGACGTCAGCGGCGGGTCCGGCATCTTCCGGCGCAACCGCATCGAGCAGCTGTTCCGCGACGCCCGCCTCGGGCGCGCCCACCCCGCGAGCTCGGCGCTGACCCACGAGCTCGTCGGGAAGTTCTCCCTCGGGATCGACCCCGACGAGCAGCCCCGCTGGGGCTGATCCGCACTCCGCGGGGCCGGCGCGGCCGCCATCCGACCGCCGGCCCCGCGGCCGCCATACCGACCGCCCGTCCGACCCAGAAGGAGCTTCGCCATGTCCGCACCCGGCACCGCACCCGTCGCCCAGGCCGTCGACGCGATCCGCCGAGGCGAAATGGTCATCGTGATCGACGACCCTGATCGGGAGGACGAGGGCGACTTCGTGATGGCCGCGCAGCGGGCGACCCCCGCCGCGATCAACCACATGATCACCCACGGGCGGGGCCTGCTCTGCCTGCCGATGGACGGCATCCGCCTCGATGCGCTGGGGGTGCCGGACATGGTGACCGCAGCGGGCTGCACACCCGAGACGGCGTTCACCGTGTCCATCGACCTCGACGAGCCGGGCAGCACGGGCATCTCCGCGGCAGACCGGGCCCGCTGCATCCGCCACGCCGTCGATCCCGCCGCCCGCCCCGACGACTTCCGCCGCCCGGGGCACGTCTTCCCGCTCCGGGCCCGGCCCGGCGGGGTGCTGGAACGGCGGGGTCACACGGAGGCCGCCGTCGACCTGGCCCGCCTCGCCGGGCTCGCCCCCGCCGGGGTGATCTGCGAGATCCTCGCCGAGGACGGGTCGATGGCCCGCGGTCCGCAGCTCACCAAGATCGCGCGCAGGCACGGCATGCCGTTGCTCTCCGTGGCCGACCTCGTCGGACACCGTCGCGGGCACTCCACGGTGCGCAGGCTGAGCGACGCCGACATCCCGACGCCCTTCGGGACCTTCCGGGCGATCGCGTACGCCGGGACCGGCGGGACCGAGCATGTCGCGCTGGTCCGCGGCGAGCCATCGCGATCCGGTCCGCCGCTGGTCCGGGTGCACTCCGAGTGCCTCACCGGCGACGTGCTGGCCAGCCTGCGCTGCGACTGCGGGGTGCAGTTGCGCGGGGCGCTGCGGCGCATCGCCGAAGAGGACGTGGGGGTGCTCGTCTACCTGCGGGGACAGGAGGGCCGTGGCATCGGGCTGCCCGCGAAGCTCGCGGCCTACCGGCTGCAGGACGCGGGCCGCGACACCGTGCAGGCCAACCTCGACCTCGGCCTGCCGGTCGACGCCCGGGACTACGGCGACGCCGCCGCGATCCTGCGCGACCTCGGCGTGCCCGCCGCGCGGCTGCTCACCAACAACCCGGACAAGACCGCCGCGCTACGGGCTGGTGGCATCGACGCCGCAGCCGTCCCGCTGCAGACGACGCCCACCCCCCACAACGTGCGCTACCTGCGCACCAAGCGCGACGTGCTCGGCCACGACCTGGCCGGCGATCCCGTCCCCGTCCCGGTCGGTTGACCGCGACCCGTCTCCCACGAGGAGCTCCATCCCATGTCCGCCACCCCTACCCCCATCCGGCCCGCGGCCGGCCCAGACGTGATCACCGATGCCGGTGAGCTCGGCACCCTGCTGGGGATCTGGGCCCATCCCGACGATGAGGCCTTCCTGTCCGCAGGAGTGATGGCCGCCGCCCGCGACACTGGCCACCGCGTCGTCTGCGTGACCGCCACGCTGGGCGAACACGGCACCACCGACCCGCGGAGCTGGCCGCCGCAGCGACTCGCCGCGGTCCGCTCCCACGAGGTCCGTGCCTCGCTGGCCGCCCTCGGCGTCACCGAGCACCACCTGCTGGGCATCGTCGACGGCACCTGCGCGGCCCAGCCGCACGACGCCGTGACCGACCACCTCGCCCGGATCGTCGAGACGGTGGCCCCCGACACCATCATCACGTTCGGCCCGGACGGCCTCACCGGTCACGAGGACCACCAGGCGGTCTCGGCCTGGGCCTCCGCCGCCCGCGCGGTCGCGGCGCCCGACGCCCTCCTGCTGCACGCGACGACCACCGAGGAGTTCGTCGAGAGCTGGGAGCCGGCCCGCGACGACTTCGACGTGTTCCTCGCCGACGGGCTCCCACTGCGCACCCCGGCGTCCGCGCTGGCCATGCAGCTGCGGCTCACGCCTCACCTCCTCGACCGCAAGCTCGTGGCGTTGCGCGCGCAGGCCAGCCAAACCGCACCCTTGATCGCCGCCATCGGGGAGGACAGGCTCCGGCGCTGGTGGGCGACCGAGTCGTTCGTCTCGGGCGAGGCGTCCGCGGTCTGCGAACCCACATGGGGAACCTGGCGGGTGGCGTCATGACAACGGCCCGGCGCACGGCCGCCGTCCCGTCGATGGTCCGGCAGGGCTGCCGGGATTCAGTGCCGGTGATCGTCGCGTACACCCCGTTCGGCCTGGCGCTCGGCGCCACCCTGGCCTCGACGGGCGTGCACCCGCTGATCGCCTGGTCCACCTCACCGCTGCTGTTCGGCGGCGCCGCCCAGCTGCTGTCGGTCCAGCTGCTCGACGCGGGCGCGAGTGCCGCGGTCGTCGTACTCGGCGCACTGGTCGTCAACGCCCGGATGCTGCTCTACAGCGCATCGCTGGCGCCGCACACCCGACAGTGGCGGGGCCGCTCCCGCTGGTTGGGCGCCTACCTCCTCGCCGATCCGGTCTACGCGCTGGCCGTAGGCCGGTTCGGGCGTGCCGACGGGGGCGGCGACGCCCGCGACCGGCTCGCCTACTACCTGTCCGTCGGGCTCACGCTGTGGACCGCCTGGCAGCTGCTGACCGGCACCGGCGCCCTCCTGGCCGGGGTTCTTCCCGCCGGGCTGCGTCTGGAGCTGGCCGCCCCACTGTCGTTCCTGCTCCTGCTGCTGCCGATGCTCACCAGCACCGCGGCCTACGCCGCCGCCGCAGCCGGCGCGGTCGTCGCGCTGGCTGCCTCCGGCCTGCCGCTGGGACTCGGGCTGCTGGTCGGCGCGGGAGCGGGTATCGCGGCAGGTGCACTCGTCGGAGGCCGCCGTGCGTGAGCTGCTGATCCTCGTCGCGATCGGGCTGGGAACCTACGCCATGCGCGCGGCCTTCCTCGTCACGGCGCGGTCCGAGCCGCCCGCTGCGATCGCTCGGCTGCTGCCGCACGTCGGACCCGCCGTGCTGGCCGCGATCACGCTGCCGGCCCTGATCGCCCCGCGGGGTGAGATCTCGATCGTCGAGACCCTGCCCTCGCTGCTCGCCGCGGCGGCGGCCTGGGTGCTGTGGCGCCGCACCGCGAGCCTTCCCCTGGCCCTGTTCGGGGGACTCGCCCTGTGGTGGCCGGCCTGCTGGGCTCTCGCCGCCCTGTGAGCACAGCACGCCTCCTCCGCTCCGACACCGCGTGAACGGCCGGGGAGCCGAGGAACGGCGAGGCAATGCGCGCCGCTCGATCCGCGTCCGAGCAGGGTGCGGGTCACCGGGGTTCGGTGCTTGACTGCCCGGAGCAGACGGGCCACCGCCGAGGCGCTCGCAGCCGGCCGGAGCTACCGGCGTCGCCTGGCCGAGGAGACCGGCCTCGACCCAGGCGCCGAGCTGGCGGACCTCGAACAGGACCTGCGCACGGCGGACCCCGACGTGCCGGCTCGGCAACCACCACCCCGGCCCGGCGCCGCTTCGCCCCGCCCGACCGGTTCGTCGGCCGGATGACCGAGCTGGGGGCCCTGCGGACCGCGCTCGCGGGACGTCGAGCCGTCACGGTCGTCGGTCCCGGTGGCGTCGGGAAGACGCGCCTCGTACTCGAGCTGCTGGATGCACTCGACGACGGCTCCACCTTCCTCGTCGAGCTCGCCGAGGTGCCGCCGGGCGGCGACGCCGGGATCGCCGTCGCGGCTCGGCTCGGGTTGCAGGCCGCGCCCTCGGGGACGGCGCAGGCGGTGGCCGAGCGGGACGGGACCGGCCCGGCACTGCTCGTGCTGGACAACTGCGCGCACCTCCTCGACGCGGCCCACGAGCTCATGTCCCACCTGCTCGCACACTGCCCCGGGCTGCGGGTGCTCTGCACGACCTCCCACACCTCCCGCACCAGGCTCGTCGCCCGCTCGGTCTCGCCGCGCCGGACGTGCAGCCGCGCCAGGGTGGCCAGCGCGTGTACCCCGGTGATGCCCCGTCCGCCCCGTTGCGCCAGCACCCAGCGCGCCGCCGACTCCGCCGCCGCCCAGTCCCCGGCGCTCAGCTCGGTCGTCGCCTGCAACCCGCGCAGGTACTGCAGCGGGCCCAGGATCTCCCGCGGCTCCAGGTACGCGATGCCCTCCCCGATCCAGCGCCGTGCAGTCCTCCAATCGCGGCGCAGCACGGCGTCCCACGCCAGCCCCTGATAGGCCATCCCGGCCTCCAGATGCTGCCCGCCCTGACGGGCCTGGACGAGGCTGCGCCGCAGCATGGCGTCGTCGGCGTAGAGCGCCGCGTGCACCAGGCCGACCCGGCTGAGCACGTAGCCGCGCACGGCGGGGTCGTCGACCTCCCCGGCCAGGGCGACCGCGCGGGCCATAATGCGTTCGCACGCGGGTCCAGCCGAGCGGCTCATGTCGTGCACCGGACCGAACGGGGCCGGAGTCAGCAGGTCGTCGCAGGTCGCGGCCCGGCCGGTCAGCAGGACCGCGGCCAGGACCATCGTCGCGAACGTTGCCACCATGGCGTTCAGCACCCCGTAGGAGGTGACCGCCATGGTCAGCCCGGCCACGCTGCCACCGAGGGCGCCCAGGACATCGCGGGCGAACGCGCCGGGCGTCGTCCCCAACTCTGAGGGTTTTCCAAGACCGGGACGACCGCCTGGGAACATGCGGGACGCCCTCACCTCACCCACCGCCCCCCGCCGCGGCGGCGCCGCCGGACACGGCGACGCCGAGCGGACGGCCGGGCCCGGGTGGTGCTGGCCCTCGTCGTACTCCTGGTCGCCGCCGCCTGCGCGGTGCAGTTCGGCTTCTGGCAACCCACACGGTGAGACGGCCACACCGTGCGGTCTCGCCGCCACCAGCCACGGACTCCATCCGGGGAGCAAGCCCCCACCTGCGGTGCGCTACTCGCACACCCCTGCAGAACGAATGCCCTGGTCGATGACCTGGCGGGCTGTCATCCTCGAATACTTCGGTCTCGTCGCGGTCGGGGGCACCAGACGCCCGTTGGCGACGTCCGCCGGGTGGTCGTCTCCCAGTGATCGCGGGGCACGGTTCGCCGGTCGTCTTGGTGCTGCCGTCAGGGCAGGTCGGCGTGATCGGCACGCAGTTGTCGCGCGCGGCCTGGCGATATCCGTCCGGACAGTCCTGGATGCATTTGTTGGTGAGCTGACGTGGTAGCCGGGCTCACACGTGGGGACGACATTGGTGACGCAGACAGCAGCGGAGCTCCCGCCAATCCGGCGATCACACTCAGGCGCCGACCCGTTCGACAACGTGTCGGCGTGGCGCGCAAGGCGACGTGCGGAAATCCCGGGTTCCGCAGCCGATGGGCGGATCTGGACACACGCCGCGGTATCGTCCCAGGTCACCTTCACTCGTCCGGGCGACGTCGCTTCCATCGTTCCCCGGACCCCTCCGTGGCTGCCGGGCCGCGTGGAGGCAGGCGGGCCGGTGAGCGGGCCGCCTGCTCACGGAGATCCTCGCCCGGGCCGATCACCCCCGCGAGCTCCGGCGCGGCACCGGCGACCAGGCCGGGGACCATCATCGACAGCCGCCCGTAGCCGTCTGTCAGCCGTCCAGGATCAGCGGGTCGGTCGCGGCCCAGCCTGCAGGCCGCGCGGGCTCCCGGGCCAGGTCGGTGGCCTGGGCGAGCAGCAGCCGGGGCAACGTGAGCGCAGCCGCCCGCTGCGGCGGCGGCAGGGCGCCCAGGTCGGCCACACCGGCCGCGTCGAGGACCTCGTCCAGCGCCGCGGCGACGTCCGGATCGGCGTCCGGGCCGCCCTCGCCCAGCGCCAGCCGCGCGCCGATCGCGGCCAGGGTGTCCGCGGCGACGCCCAGCCGGGCGATCTCCCCCATCAGGTTCTCGAACGACATCTCGGCTCCCCTCTCCGGGCCCCTCAGGGCCGGTCCGCGCGGCCCTCCGCCCGGTACCCGTCCAGCAGCTGCGCCGACGCGCACTGGCACATCCGTGGGAGCACCGGGACTAGGCCCGCTCGGCCACGGAGCCTGCGGGGCCCCCGGCACGGGTGTCGCACGCCGGAACGGCTCGACACTGCCGCGGGTGTCGAGGTCCGGCAGGGGATGACAATTCAGTTCCGGTACCTGAGCGACACGATCGTCTGCACCGTTCCTCACGCGGTGTTCCTGCGGCCGGGTCGATCCTCCGCGCTGCTGGCCGGTCCAGGCACCTATTGGGCGGCCGGATCGTGGGATCATCCACTTGTGGAGACCGGCGCGCTCCGGCTGCGACTCCTCGGCGGGGCGCAGGCCTGGGACGACGGGACGCCGTGCCAGGCGCTCGCGTCCCCTCGGATCAGGAGCCTGGTCGCCTACCTGGTGCTCCACCGCGATGTCGCCGTCCCCCGCCAGCGGCTGGCCTTCGCGTTCTGGCCGGACTCGGGCGAGGCGCAGGCACGCACTAACCTGCGCAACCTCCTCCACGTCACCCGCCGCACCCATCCCGGACTGGCCAAGGCGATCAGTGACGTCGGGCCGGCGCTCCGCTGGATCACCGAGGCCGGCGTCACCGACGACCTGACCGCGTTCCGGGCGGCCGCGCACGACGCGCTGCAGGCCGACCCTGACGACGAAGCCGCGACGATCGCGGCCTGTCGGGCGGCCGCCGCCGCGTACGGCGGCCCCCTCCTCCCGGACGAGACGGACCAGTGGCTGGGGACCTGGCGCGAGACCTTGCACGAGCAGTACGTCGAGGTGCTACGCCTGCTCGCGACCGCCCTGATCGACGCGGACCGCGGCGCCGAGGCGCTCGAGGTCACCCCGCAGCTGCTCCGGGCCGATCCGCTGGACGAACCGGCACACCGGCTGCACATGGAGGCGCACGCCGTCACGGGTGACCTCGCAGGCGCGGTACGCGCCTACCACGAGTGCCTGGGCGTTCTCGACCGCGAGCTCGGCATCTCGCCGTCCGAAGCCACGGTGGCCCTGTTCGAGAGGTTCGTCGAGAGACGGCCCGGATACCGACCGTCGGAAGGCAGCCGCACCAGGCACGAGCTGATCGGGCGCGATGCGGAGTGGGCGATGCTCGCGGCCGCCTGGGAAGCGGTACGAGTCGGCCCACCGAGGCTGGCCGTGGTCACCGGCGAGGCGGGGATCGGCAAGACCAGCCTGGTCGAGCAGTTCGGCGCCTGCTGCCGCGCGGCAGGCGCGGCCGTGGCGGTGTCCAGGTCCTACGTCGCCGAGGGCGAGCTCGGCTTCGCCGTGGCGGCAGGCTGGCTGCGCGCGCCCGACTTCGCGACTGGCTTGAGGCACCTGACACCGCACCAGTCGGCCCAGGTGGCGCGGCTGCTGCCCGAGCTCGACGACCCGGGCCCAGCCGCGGGTGCCGACCATCTCGACGAGGCAGAACGGCGCAGGCGGCTGTTCGAAGCCATCCTCGCGGTGGTCGACGCCACCGCGAGGCCTACGCTGCTGGTCGTCGACGACGCGCAGTGGAGCGACCGCGCCAGCCACGAGGTGATCCACTATCTCGTCCGCCGAGCCGCGGGGCCCCTCCTGGTGGTAGCCACGGCTCGCGAGGAGGAGCTCGACACCGCGCACCCGTTGAGCGTCGTCCGTGACTCGCTCGCCGCCGTCGGCCGCACCGAGGACATCCCGCTCGTACGACTCGCGCCTGCGGACACGACGACCCTCGGCCAACAGCTCGTGGGCGCACCGCTCGACGAAACCGCGGCCGCAGCCCTGTTCGCGGAGTCGGCGGGCAACCCCCTGTTCGTCGTCGAGGCCGTCCGAGCCGGGTGGACGGGCAGCGAGGAGCACGCCCCACTGACACCACGGCTGCGCGCGGTCATCGACGCGCGACTGCGCCCCCTCGACGCCGCCACCCGGGAGCTGGTGGCCGCCGCATCGGTCGTCGGCCGCCCGTTCGGGCCGGATCTCCTGAGGGCGCTGACCGATCTCGACAACCGTGCGCTGGCCGGTGCCCTGGACGAGCTGTGGCGGCGCCGGATCTGGTCGGAGGCCGGGCATGCGGCATACGACTTCAGCCACGCGAGGCTGCGGGAGGCGGTGTACGACGATCTCGGCCCGGTGGTCCGACGCACCCACCACGCCGCCGTCGCCACCTACATGGCCGCCCGACCGACCGGCATCCACAACCCGAGCAGCGAGATCGCCGCCCACTTCGAGTCGGCAGGCCGCGTTGCCGAGGCGGTGCAGTGGTGGCAGCGCGCGGCCGTGGAGGCACACCGCATCGACGCCTACGAGGACTCCTTGCGCCTCTTGCAGCGCGCGCTGGACCACGTGCCGCTGCTGCCGCCCGAGCTGCAGCACGTCCGCGAGCTCGAGCTCCTGTCGGCGATGCCAGTAGCGCTCGCCGGGGTCGACGGCTACGGCACGAGCCGGATGTCCGACGCCCACGAGCGTGCGACGCAGGTCGCCGCCCGGCTGGGTGTGGAGCTGGACCCGCCGTTCGTGCGCTCGATGGTCATGTCGGCGGTGTGTCGCGACGAGTTCGGTCCGGCTCGCGAGATGGCCGCTCGCCTGCACGAGCACGCCGTGGCGACCTGGGACGGGCTGCTCCGGGTCGAGAGCCGCTATCTGATGGGGATCGCCGCGTTCTGGTCCGCTCACCTGGGCGACGCACGCGAGGAGTTCGAGACGGTCATTTCCGAATTCGACCCGCGGACCCGCGGCGAATACCTGGATACGTACGGCCACGACCCGCAGGTCGTCTGCATGAGCCGGTTGGCGAACACCCTGTGGTTCCAGGGGGACCAGGACGGCGCCCGGCGCACCTGCGAGCAGGCCCTGAGGCTGGCCGAAGGCGCAGGCCACGCGCTCAGCCACGACACCGCGACGATCTTCGCGTCCCTGCTTGCCCTCGACCTCGACGACGACCAGATGTTCGAGGAGTGCAGCGCCCGGCTGGGGAGCCTCGGGATGGATTCGACGCCGCACCGCATCAAGCGGGAGGCGCTGCGGGGATACCTCGCGGTCATCGCGGGCGGGACGACGGACGGCATCGCTCGGATCGAGGCCGCTCTCCGCCGCTGCCAGGGGCGAAACTTCTACCCCGGCTTCCAGATGACGATCGTCCGTGTGCTCGTCGCCGCGCAAGCGCGCGGCGACGACTCCGCGGCCGCGCTGCGGGCGATCGAGCGCGGGCTCGGGCTCGGCAGCACCCCGATCTGGGACGCCGAGCTCCGCCGCGTCCAGGCAGCGGTCCTCGCCGCCGACGGGGCGCCGGCGGGAAACGTACGCTCCGCTCTGGATGCGGCCACCGCACTCGCGCGCGATCAGCGGGCCACTGGGCACCTGCGGCGGATCGAGGAGACCGCGTCCCGGCTGGGGCACCTTTCGGCCAAACGCTTCTGAAACGGTGGGCGGCGCACCGTCGGGCCCATGACCGACATCAGCTACGACGCCATCGTCGTCGGGGCCCGCTGCGCAGGCGCCCCCACCGCCATGCTGCTCGCCGCCCGCGGCCACCGGGTCCTGCTCGTGGACCGCTCGCGATTCCCCAGTGACACGATGTCCACCCTGGTCATCCAGCCCAAGGGCGTCGCCGCCCTGAAGCGATGGGGGCTCCACGATGCGGTGCTCGCGACCGGATGCCCGCCGATCCACGAGTACTGCTTCGACTTCGGACCCGTTGTCCTCACCGGTCGGCCCCAGCCGATCGACGGCAACGCCGAGGCGATCGCCCCGCGCCGCACCGTCCTGGACAAGATCCTGATCGACGCCGCAGGCGGGGCAGGCACCGAGGTACGGGAGGGTTTCACCGTCGACGACCTGCTCGTCGAGGACGGGACGGTGGTCGGCATCCGTGGCCACGACGAGAGCGGAACCGCGGTCACCGAGCGGGCGCGGGTGGTGATCGGCGCCGACGGCCACAACTCCCGGATCGCCCGGCTGGTCGAGGCGCCCAGTTATCACGACAAGTCGATACTCGAGAACGCCTTCTACACGTTCTGGAGCGGCCTACCGGGCGACCGGATGCGGACGGTGATCCGCGAGGACCGCGGGTTCGCGGCCATCCCGACCAACGACGACCAGACCCTGGTGCTGGTCGGCTGTCCGTTCGCGCACGCCTCGCACTTCCGCAAGGACCTCGAGAACAACTACCTCGAAGCCCTCCGACGCGACCCCGAGTGGGCAGACCTCATCGCCGACGCGACCCGCGAAGCCGACTTCGTCGGCGGGGGCGTGCCCAACTTCTTCCGCAAGCCGTTCGGGCCGGGCTGGGTACTGGTCGGCGACGCCGGCTACACCAAGGACCCGATCACCGCTCAGGGCATCGCCAACGCATTCGACCAGGCCGAGCTGGTGGCCGCCGCGCTGCACGCCGTGTGGGCGGGCGAGCGCTCCTTCGACAACGCGCTCGGCGACGTCCAGCGAGTCCGCGACGAGGGCTGCCTGCCGGTCTACGAATTCACCACCCAGCTCGCCACGCTGGAGCCGCCGCCCCCGGAGATGCAGCGGCTGTTCAGCGGGCTCGCGGCCAGCCAGGCCGGCATGAACGCCTTCGTCAGCCTCAACGCGGGGACCATGTCCCCCGTGGAGTTCTTCGACCCGGCGCACCTGGGCCCCCTGCTGGCGCAGGCCTCGTGAACGGCATCGACGCGGCCCGCCGTGGCCGGGCGAGGAGTGTCATGACGAGGCCCGGCGCGTCTGGAACGGGCTGGTCGACCGCTGGCCGGGACTGATCACGCGGTGCGGGCGCGAAGCTCGTCGCCACCGACACCTGCGTGCGCCTCGTCCACCGCAACCCGAACACGGCATTTCTCTTCGATGCGCGACGCGACCCTGCCCTGCTTGCAGGCGGTTACCCAGGACGACCTGGCTGTCGGGATCGAGCCAGCGTGCCCGCGCAGACCGTCGAGGAGAGCGACCATCGGAGAATCGGGAGATCGTCCCTTGACCGCAAGGCTCGTGGACTTCCCGCTGTATCACCTCACCGCGGCCGCTCGCCGCCGTCCGGCGTCCGTGTGGGGCGACACGGACGGCGGACGGCGGCTCAATGCGGCTCGGTGCAGGCCT
The DNA here is from genome assembly GCA_963750095.1 of uncultured Actinomycetota bacterium. GTDB lineage: Bacteria > Actinomycetota > Actinomycetes > Mycobacteriales > Pseudonocardiaceae > Pseudonocardia. The sequence continues at coordinate 548,109 of CAVVPJ010000011.1, forward strand.
CAGCGCAGGCCTCGGCGCAGGCTCAGTGCCGACGCGTCGGCACCTCGGTGCGCTCGCCGTTGCGCTGCTCCGGGATGGCGACCTGCGGAGCGGTGTGGCCGTCGAGGCGGTCGGGCCGCGCGCCGGTCATGGCGGCCGGGCGGCGCAGCAGCCCGCCCAGCAGGCCCCCGAACGCGGCGACGATCAGCCCGACCAAGAGAGACCAGAAGAGCGTCCATAGCCCGTCGACGGCGTTGAGTCCGCCGAGACTGCCCGTGCCGACGCCGATGGCCGAAGCCGGGTTGACCAACCTCGGCACGACGGCCGTGGCGGCAAGGACGAGCAGGAGGCCCCACGCTGTCACACCGTTCGCCACGCCCGCCAGGGGACCTCGGACACCCGCGTAGGCGCCCGCCACCGCCCCGGTCAACAGAAGCGCGAACGCCGCCGACCCCACGAGCAGCCAGGATAGGTTGTCGCGGACCGATCCCCCGGATCCACTCGCGGCGCTCGCCAGCCACAGCGTGTCGAGCAGCACGAACACGGCGAGCCCGATCACGGCACCCGCGAAGACCGGACCCCATCGCACGACGTCAAGCGCACGCTGGTCGGCCGCGTTAGCACGGCGATCCATCATCATCTCCTCCGTTCTCCCGCGTACGGGTCGTCTCCGGGGTACCCCGCTGCCGATCCCGGCCCACGGCCGTGGCCTGACGACCGTCTGACGGTTGGCCGGGCCAAACCTCCTCCGTCCGGCGCGTCGGCCTGTGCCGTCACTGGCCGACGCCGACCCGCGGACAGCGTCGGCACCGCACGATCTCCGCCCGTCGCCGAGTACGAGGGCGATCAGAGGGGTACGGATCCGTAGGAGGTCGAAACGGTTGGTCGTCGCGGAGTATGCGGCCCGGTTGTCGTCGGCGGGTCACCAGGGGCGCGTGGCCGCGGCCGGGCTCGCCCACGCCCGAGGTCTGGTGGCCTGCCGGTGAGCATCTTCGCGATCGCCCTCGCGGCGGTCGCCGGACTCAGCAACGCCGCAGGCGATCTGCTCGAACGCGGCTCGGCCCGTAACGAGGACACCGACCCCCACGAGTCGGTCCGACTGGTCGGCAGGCTGGCCCGCAGGCCGCGCTGGCTGCTCGGCCTGCTGGCCAGCCTGGTCGGACTCGCCTTGCACATCACCGCCCTGTCCCACGGCCAGCTCGCTGTCGTGCAGCCCGTCTTGGTCGTCGAGCTCCCGCTGGCCGTGCTCGGCTCGGCCTGGTTCTTCGGCCGCCGCCTCGCCCGCCGGGACTGGCTGGCCGTGGTGATGATGAGCGCCGGGCTCGCCGCATTCCTGTACTTCCTCGCACCCTCCGGCGGCGACCGGATGCGTGTGTCGGGAACCACCTGGGCGGTAGGGGTCGCGCTCGTACTCGCCGCGGCGCTCGCGCTGGCCTGGTCCGGATGGCGCGCACAGCACGACCTACGCGCCTGCCTGCTGGCCACCGCCAGCGGCGTCGGCTACGGCCTGACCGGCGTGTTCTTCTCCACCGCCGCCGCCGCCCTGGCCGCGGGCGGCCTCCCCGCCGTGCTGGCCACCTGGCAGACCTGGGCCTCGGCGATCACCGGCGGTGCCGCCTTCTACCTCCTGCAGAACGCGCTGTCCGCCGGCAGGCTGGTCGCGGTCGAACCGGGCGTCACGCTGGCCAACCCCCTCGTCGCGACGACGTGGGGGCTGGTGGTGTTCGGCGAAGCGGCCCGGCCGGGACCGGCCCTGCTCGGCGCCGGGCTGGGCGCCGCCCTGGTGGCAGGCGGGGTGGTGATCCTCGCCGGCTCCCCGGCGCTGCAGAACCACCGCCCCGGGGCCGAGCGACGGGCGCCTGTACGGCGATGAGCACTGCGGCAATCCTCGGGTGGGCGCACCCGACAGGCCCGGCGCACGGCACGCGGCAACGGTCCACGTCGGCGCGACCCAGCCGAACGAGGTCATGTTCGGTCGGCCTGCGGCTGCTCGACCTCATCCAGGCCGACGACACGATCAGCACCCCGCCGATGCGTTGACGACAGCAACGCCGCCGGGTATCAGCGATGTCGACGGCACTCAGCGCCCCGAACAGCCAACCCGACCCGAGGAAAGACCGCTCGCCCCGCACCCCTAGGGGGCGCCGATGTCAGCCAATTGTCAGGCTGCCTGGTATCCGAACGGGGTACTCGCCCGACATGACGAGTAGCGACGGCCGCAATCGGGCTTTCTCCGGGACGGCAGCGGACGCTCGGCGCCTCGGTGGCCCCGGGCATGATCAGTCTCGGGTCGCAGTCGAGCTTGCTCGTCACCTCGCTTCAGCGGGTGCCGAAGCCCGCCCACATCGTTGTCGTGCGTCGTCCGAATCGTGGCCTGCCATCCTGGTGGTCCCCGCTCTGCTGCGCCGATCCCGCGGTAGGCAGGCCCGGCGGACCACTGGCCGCCCGTCATGACGAATGTCAGTGCTGATCCTTGACGGGGGACACTGCCTCGTTCCCGAGGTCCGCGGAAGCCTGGACGGCATGACGCGATTGCTGGAGATCGAGGAGGTGACGCACCGCTACGGAGCGCATGTCGCCCTTGACAGGGTGGACCTGGCCGTGCGGTCCGGAGAGTGCGTCGCCCTGCTCGGACCGAACGGGGCGGGCAAGACCACACTGGTCGGGTTGGCGACCGGCCTGCTCGACGTGCAGGACGGGAATGTTCGTGTGTGCGGAGGCAACCCGCACCGGGCGGCAACCCGGCGGCGGCTGGGGGTGGTGCAGCAGACGATGGGCTTTCCACGCAGCGCGAAGGTCGGCGAGGTGGTCCGGGCCGCGGCTGTGCGGGCGGGTAGGCGCGGCGCGGCCGCGGCACCGGTCATGGCCGAGGTCGGCATCACCGAGCTCGGCCGCCGCGGGACGGGCAAGCTCTCCGGCGGGCAGCAACAGCGGGTGGCGCTGGCGATGGCGCTGGTCGGCGATCCGGCCCTGCTGCTACTGGATGAGCCGACCGTCGGGCTGGACATCGCCGCCCGCCGCGACTTCCATCGCACGATTGCCGCCCGTCGGGACGCGGGCATCGGCGTGGTGCTGACGACCCACGTCGTCGAAGAGGCCGCCGCGCTTGCCGACCGCGTCGTCGTGCTGGCCAAGGGCCGAGTCGTGGCCGAGGACTCCCCCGCGGGCCTGGTCGCGCGCCTGCCGGACCGTACGATCACCGCCCGCACGGGCGTGCACGACGCCACCTTGCGGGCGCTGCCTGACGTGCTCGACGTGAGCCGCGACGGGCCACGCGTCCGGGTGGCGACCACCGAGCCCGAGCGGGTACTGCGCGCCTGGCTCGCACTCGACGTGCACCTGGCCGACCTGCGTGTGGAGGGCGCAGGTCTGGAACGGGCGCTGCTCGCGTTGACCGGGGAGGAACCCTCCTATGTGCACGAGAACCGGCTGGAGGTGTCCGCATGTCGATGACACAACCGCTGCGAACGGACCGGATCGCGCCGTTGCGCGTGCTGGGCGTGGAGGTGGCCGAGGGGCTACGGGCAATTCTGCGCGAGCCCACCGCGCTGTTCTTCTCGGTGGTCTTCCCGGTGATGTTCTTCGCCCTCTTCGCCTCGATCTTCGGGTCGGGCGCAGGGACGACGGGCACGCTCCTGGCCGGGTACGGCACCTTCGGAGTGGTGTCGGTGATGCTGCTCAACCCGGCGATCACCGTGGCCGACGAGCGCACGCGCGGGTGGCTGCGGGTGAAGAAGGTGTCCGGCGCCCCCGTCGCGACGACGATTGCGGCCAAGGTCCTCGCCGCCCTGCCTTATGCGTTGGCCGTCGTGTCGGCGCTTTCGGCGGTGGCGGTGCTGCAGATCGGCGGCGTCCCAGGTGGTGTGGGTGCGTGGCTGCGGCTGGTGACGGTGCTGCTGCTCGGCGGCGTGCCGTTCGCCCTGCTGGGGCTGGCGGTGGGGTTCGTGGCGTCATCCAACGCCACGGCCGCGATCCTGAACGGGGTGCTCTTCCCGATGGTGATCGCCTCGGGGCTGTGGTTTCCGGTCCAGATCCTGCCCGGCTTCGTCCAGGCGGTCGCACCTTTCCTGCCGACCTACCACCTTGCGCAGCTCGCCCACGCCCAGACGGCAGGCGGTCCCTGGGCGTCGCACGCGCTGGCGTTGGTGGCCATGACCGCTGTCGCCGCGGGCCTCGCCGCGACGTCGTACCGGAGGCTGCGGGTATGACGAGCCGTTCGTTCCGTCGACTGATGTGTCTGTGGCCTCTGCTCTATCTGGTGCAGCTGGTCGTTCAGCCACTCTTCGACGCGACGGACCGAGCGATGCAGTGGATGGCGATCGCGATAGCGGTCGCCATCTTCGTCCCGCTGTACACGATCGCCGAGACCCGGCCGGGACGGATCAGAACGTGGTCACCGCTCGCCGCCACGCTGGTGGGTTTGGCGCTGTTCCCTTTCAACGCCGCGGCGGGTGTCTTCTTCGTCTTCGCAGCCGCGCTGGCAGGCAACCATCTTCCGCGCCAGGCCGCGACCCGGTGGCTGGTCGGCCTGACCACGCTGCTGGGCGGGGTCGCGATCCTCTCCCCGATCGCGTTTCCCTGGCGGATCTTCGCGTTTGCTCCCGCACTGCTGTTCGTCTGGATCGTCGGCCTGGCCTGCCTCGAGGGCGCCGAACGCCGTCGTCGCGCCGCCGCCTTGCGGGCCGAGAACGTGCGCATCGAACACCTCGCCACGCTCACCGAGCGCGAGCGGATCGCTCGCGACCTGCACGACCTGCTCGGCCACACGCTTACCGGCATCCTTGTGCGCGCCCAGCTCGTTCAGCGTCTCGCAGGCGCCGACCCGGCCGCCGCCGCGGCGGAGGCGGCCGACGTGGAACGCATCGCGCGGGAGGCGTTGGCGCAGGTGCGCGCAACGGTGGCAGGCTGGCGGCAGGTCGACCTCGACGAGGAACTGGTCGCAGCCCGCGCCACGCTTGCCGCCGCGGGTGTCGAACTGGTCTGTGCCCGCGATCCCGGGCTGATGCTGCGTCCCGCAGCAGCGGCCTCGACGTCGCCGCCGCGCTGCATCGTGAGGGCTCCCGCACCCGCGTAGTGATCGTTACCACGTTTGCCCGTTCGGGCTACCTTCGCCGAGCCCTCGACGCGGGCGTCGCGGCATACGTCCTCAAGGACGCGCCTGTAGCGCAGCTCGCCGACACGGTGCGGAGGGTCTACAAAGGCCTCCGCGTTGTCGACGCGAACTTGGCCCTCGCGGCATGGGACGGCGCAGATCCGCTCACCGATCGGGAGCGTGACGTTCTCCACCTGGCCTCCGACGGGCTGCCCAACTCAGAGATTGCCGGGCACCTGCACCTCGCCGAGGGCACGGTCCGCAACTACCTGTCCACCGCCATGGCGAAGCTCGGCGCACGCAACCGCACCGAAGCCGCGCGCCGTGCCCGCGACCGCGGCTGGCTCTAGTGCGGTGGCCACGAACGTTCACCGGGTCCTCGCGCGCCCAGACGACGACTCGCGGCGGCGCCGCCTTCGCGAATACGCCCGGTATGAGCTTCAGGCGGCGCCTTGCGACTCGCCGCCTGGATCACGCGATCACCCCGGCAACCTTCGTGGCCACCGCACTAGCGTCCGCCTCACGAACCAACGCGGTCGTGGTCGCGGACCACACGCGGCCCGTCGGCTGATGAACCCGGCTCTACGGCACCGCGGCTCGCCGAGCGGCTCGCTCCCCACGCCTCCCCCGTCGGCCCGGGGGCCTCTGGGCGGCACCGGCGCGCCAGCCGCGACAGACCCCGAGCGGCGCATCCCGATCGCCCATGCCTCCTTCCCGACGCCGAGACCGAAGCCCGCACCGACCAGGTGCTGACGATCGCTGAGCCCGCGTTACACCGCGTGAACGCGATCGACCCCCCTCGTCGCATCCGGGGAAGTCGCGCGGCGGCCCGCGCTGTGTCGCTTGTGGACAAAGGCGGCACCGGGGACGCACGGCAACCGGGGTTGCCACGGGTGCTTGACCGGTCCACTCTGGAAGCACAGTCTGCGACGGGACGGCACGGGCGACTCGATCACGGACCGGTTCGTGCGCGCCCTCGGTGATCACCGAGACGGCGACGACAGGCGAGTGCCTCCGCGACGGTGGCCCGCGGGGGACACGGGCCAGGGGACGCCAGGGTGTTTCCCTGGCGCGACGCGGGCGATGGAAGCGCGATGGTCAGTCTGACCCAACTCAAGGAGGCCGCGATGAGCACGGCGGATGTCCGCAGCGACGAGGCGAGCGCGATTCCCAGCGTCCAGAACGTCGACTTGAAGTTCGAGGTGGTGGTCATCCCCGTCGCGGATGCCGACCGCGCCAAGGAGTTCTACAGGAGCCTCGGGTGGCGGCTGGACGCGGACTTCGCGTTCGACAACGGCTTCCGGGTCGTCCAGTTCACCCCGCCCGGTTCGGGGTGTTCAGTGCAGTTCGGCGCGAACATCACGTCGGCCGCGCCGGGCTCGGCGCAGGGCTTGTATCTGATCGTCTCGGACGTCGACGCTGCCCGCGACGACCTCGCCGCCCGGGGTGCGGATGTCAGTGAGGTGTTCCATGCCGGGACGCCAGGGGCGCAGTTCCAGCCCGACGGCAACGGTCGCGTCAGCGGGCCCGCTCCCGATCACGCCACCTACGGCTCCTTCGCCACGTTCCGCGATCCCGACGGCAACGGTTGGTTGCTGCAGGAGGTCACCACGCGGCTGCCCGGACGGGTCGACTCCGCCGACACGGCATTCGCCTCAACCGCGGACCTCGCAGGCGCGCTGCGGCGTGCGGCAGCCGCCCACGGGGAGCACGAGAAGCGCACCGGCGAGGCGGATGCGAACTGGCCGGACTGGTACGCCGCGTACATGGTGGCGGAGCAGGCGGGTGCGGAGCTGCCGAGGTGAGCGACTACGACGTGATCGTGCTCGGCGGTGGCGCCCCCGGCGAGCACTGTGCGGCGGCGCTGGCCGCACGTGGGCTGCGCGTCGCGGTCGTCGAGCGGGAGCTGGTCGGCGGCGAGTGCTCGTACTGGGCATGCATTCCGTCGAAGTCGCTGCTGCGTCCGGGCGAGGCGGTGCAGGCTGCGCGCGCGGCGGGCGCGAAGGCGCAGGTCGACGTCGAGGCCGCGCTGGCGTGGCGGGACTTCATGGTGTCCGGCTATTCGGACGCAGGTCAGGAGCGCTGGCTGGCCGACCACGGCATCGCCCTGCTGCGCGGCACGGGCAGGCTGGCAGGCACCGGCGTGGTCGATGTCGAGGGCGTCCGCCACACCGCGGAGCACGTCGTCGTGGCGACCGGCGCAGATCCGATCGTGCCGCCGATCCCCGGCCTTCATGGGCTCGAGGGCGTGTGGGGCACCCGCGAGGCGACGAGCATGAAGGCTGTCCCCCGCCGTCTGCTCGTGTTGGGTGGCGGGTCAGCGGGGGCCGAGATGGCGCAGGTCGTGCGGCGTCTCGGCGGCGAGGCGGTGATCGTCGAGGGCGCCGAGCGGGTGCTGCCCCGCGAACCCGCCCCGCTGGGCGAGGCGCTGGGCGACGCGTTGCGCCGGGACGGGATCGAGCTGAGGCTCGGGATGCCCGCCACGGCCGCACGGCGGGAGGGTGCCGAGTTCGCCCTGCAGTTCGACGGCGGCACGGAGCTGCGCGGCGACCGGCTGCTGGTGGCCACCGGTCGCCGACCCCGGGTGGCGGGGATCGGGCTGGAGACGGTCGGCGTCGAGGCCGACCCGCACGGCATCCGGGTCGACGAGTACCTGCGCGCCGGTGAGCGGCTGTGGGCGATCGGCGACGTCACCGGCGTCTGGCCGCTCACCCATGTCGGGGAGTACGAGGGCGACGTGGTCGCGGCGAACATCGCCGGGGATACCCATCCGGCGAACTACGAGGCCGTGCCACGGGTGACCTACACCGATCCGCAGGCCGCAGCGGTGGGCGCGCCCGAAGCCGAGTACAGCGCCACCACGGCCCTGTCCGAGGTGCCCAAGACGGCCACCTACACCCACGACTATGCCGACTCCAACGGGTTCCTGACACTGCTCAGCGACGGCGAGCGCCTGACCGGCGCCTACGCGCTCGGCCCGGAAGCCGGTGAGTGGCTGCAGCAGGCGACGCTGGCCATCCGGGCGCACGTCCCGCTCGCGGTGCTGAGCGACACGATCCAGCCCTTCCCCAGCTTCTCGGGGATCTACGACACGGCCGTGAAGGCGCTCCGGATGCAGATCGCGGACATGCCCCGGCCGGTCGGACCGATGGACGCGCAGATGGCAAGCCTGGCGGGCTGAGGAGACGAGATGACCGGCGCGACCACCCCCGTATCCCTCCGGTGTGAACCGGAACTGGCCGGACAGACCGTCGTCGTGATCGGCGGCAGCGCAGGCATCGGGTTCGAGACCGCCCGACGAGCCCGGGCCGAGGGTGCCGAGGTCATCCTCACCGGCCGCAATCCCGACCGGCTCACCGACGCGGCGCGGGAGCTCGGCGCGCAGCGCACCGCGGCGTTCGACGCCAACGACACCGCTGCCCTGGAGAGCTTCTTCCAGAGCCTGCCGACACCGATCGACCACGTGCTCATCACCGCGGGCGGCCCGCGCTACGGACCGCTGCTCGAGATGGACGCAGCCGCTGTGAGCCGGGCACTCAGCGAGCACGTGGTCGTCGCGCTCGAGGTCGCGCGCCACGCCGCCGCCAGGATGCGGCCCGGGGGCACGCTGCTGCTCATGGGCGGCACTGGCGGACGGCGCATCGGCCACGGCCTCGGCATTGCCTCCGCCGCCACGGCCGCGCTGCCGCCGTTCACGGCGGCCCTCGCGCTGGAGCTCGCGCCGGTCCGCGTCAACCTCATCGCCGCAGGCTTCGTCGACACGCCGTTGTCGGCGGCGCTGCTCGGCGATGGACTCGACGAGCGGCGGAACGAGCTGAAGGCGACACTCCCGATCGGCCGCGTCGTTGTCCCCGCCGACGTCGCCGCGCTCGCCGTCCACATCATGAGCAACACCGCGCTCACCGGCGCGACCTACGACATCGACGGTGGCCAGCAGTTCGTCTGAAAGGCGGTCGATCCATGCGCTCCGACATCGTCCCCGGAGGCGTCTTCCCCGACTACGCGCTGCCCGATCACACCGGCACCGTCCGCACGCTCAGCGACCTTCAGGGCCGCGACCCGCTGATCCTGACACTGGCCCGTGGGCACTACTGCCCGAAAGAGCACCAGCAGCACCTGGAGTTGGCGGCGTTCCACCCGAAGATCGCGGTGGCCTACACCCAGATCGTCACGATCTCGACCGACGACCACCACACGCTGCAGGAGTTTCGCAACTCGGTCGGCGCCCAGTGGACCTTCCTCTCCGACCCGGGCCGGACGATCCAGAAGGAACTGGACATCCAGGAGTACACCGACCCGGCCAACGACCCGATGATCCCGCACACGCTCGTGCTCAAGCCGGGACTGGTCGTCCACAGCATCTACAACGGCTATTGGTTCTGGGGTCGCCCTTCGGTCAACGACCTCTGGCGCGACCTGCGCGCAGCGACGAGCGAGGTCCGCCCGGACTGGGACCTGAGCACGCCCGGGCTGCGCGAGGCCTGGGTCGCGGGCGACTACGCCCCCTTCCACGGGTGGGACCGGCGGGTTGCCGCCGGGGATGCGGCGGGCTGAGATGCCGTGGTTCCCCGACTTCATCGGCGCTGTGGAGCTGGCGCGGAGGCAGACCCGCGCCGAGGGACAGGCAGATCCCGTCGCTCAGTACCTCGCCGCGCTGAGCCAGGGGGAGACGCACGCCCTGGAGACCATCTGGCCCGGCGAGGTGGTGGTCTACGACCCCCGCGCGGGTGAGGTCCGCGGCCACAGGCAGCTACGGCAGTTCGTCCATCGAAACCAGTCCTGGCTGGCCAAGTGCCAAGCACGGATCGAGACCGTGGCGGCCACGTGCGTCGGTGGGCGGGCCGTGGTCGAGCTGCTGGCCCACCTGACCGACGAGGGGCCGGAAGTGGCCTGGCCGGTAGCGGTTGTCGCGGAGTCCCCTGACGACCGGTCGGTGGTGTTCCGCACCTACTGCAGCCAATGGCCGGTCGACGGACGGCGGCACGTCCGGCCTCCGATACTCGCACCCGCGACCGTCGTTCCCGGTGATGTCATCGGCCGCTATTGCGCCGCGCTACAGGCAGGCGACACCGAGGCGATCGTGAACACCTTCTCGTCGGATGGGTATTTCCGTGAGTCTCTCGGCACGCATCGCACCCACCGTGGCACCGGTGAGCTGCGCTCGTTCTTCGCGAGCCTTTTCGGCGCGGGCGGCGTCGGCCTGCAGCCCTGCGCAGTGACCGATGACGGCGGGCGCTGCGCCCTGGAATACAACTCTGTCCGATGGGGAAGCCACGATCCGCAGCCCCAGGCCGGAATCGGTGTGTTCGAACGCGGCCGGGACGGTTTGCTGGCCGCAGTCCGCGCCTACGACGACGTCGAAACACCTGTCGGATGAACCCGGCGCCCGAGGCGCGGAAAGTCGCGCTCATCACCGGTGCCTCCCAGGGCATCGGCGCCGGGCTTGCGGCAGGCTACCGTCAGGCCGGGTACGCCGTCGTCGGCGTTGCCCGCTCAATACCGCCCTCCACCGAGCAGGACTATCTCACCGTCCAGGGTGACATCACCGAGGCCGACGCTGCCCAGCGTGTGGTCGACGAGGCGCTCGGTCGGTTCGGTGGGGTCGACACCCTGGTCAACAACGCGGGGATCTACATCGGCAAGCCCTTCACCGACTACACACTGGACGACTACCACGCCATCACCTCGCTGAACCTGGCCGGGTTCTTCCACATCACCCAGCTCCTGATCCCGCAGATGCTCAGCCGGGGTGGTGGTCACATCGTGAACATCTCCACGAGCCTGGTGGACCACGCCGACAGCAAACGACCCTCGGCGCTGTCGGCCCTCACCAAAGGCGGGCTCGTTGCCGTGACTCGTTCGCTGGCCATCGAATACGCCTCGCGCGGACTGCGGGTCAACGCGGTCTCGCTCGGCGTCATCAAGACTCCCGCGCACGATCCGGTGTCCTACGCGCAGTTGGGCGGCCTACACCCCCTTGGTCGCGTGGGCGAGGTCGCCGACGTCATAGACGCGATTCTCTATCTCGAGCACGCCACGTTCGTCACCGGGGAGACGCTGCACGTCGACGGCGGTCAGGCAGCCGGACACTGACCCAGCCGGCCACCCAGGCGGCGGGCAGCGGTCAAACAGGTCGGATACGCCGCGCTGTCGGCCGATGCGGCCACAAGGTCGAGCCTCAAGGACGGTGCTTGAAGAAAGGACGAGACAATGGATCCTGATATTCGGACCAGGGCCGCAATCGAGGAACACTGGCGGGCATCGGAATGCGGCGACACTGAAACCGAGCACACCATCTACGCCGCCGACGCGATCCTCGACTACCCCCAGTCAGGGGAACGATTCCGAGGTCGCGCCACGATTTCGAAGCAACGTGGCGGACACCCTGCCAATCGACACTTCACCGTCCTCCGGATCAATGGCAGTGGGAATCTGTGGGGCGCGGCTGAGGCGAGCAGCGGTGCGACAGGGACCGAGCCCCCGCTGCGGACGAGATCCGGTCAAGTCGCGGCCCGGCCCGCGGGCTCGCCCGGGCGGTCGCCGGGACCACGATCGGGTCGACCTCCCTGAGCGCGGGCCTCCACCAGGCCCACGGCGTTTACGGTGATCAAGCGACGCCTTGTCGCGGATCGTCGTGTGCCTTCCAGCCGGGGGTGAGGCCGTGGCCAACTTTGTTATGGGTGATCTGTCCAGTCAGCTGCGTGTGGCGTTCCACCGACTCCAGGACTGGGCGTATCCGGACGAGGTCGATCACGAGCTGTTCCGGGCGTACATGAAGACGCCGCACGACGTCGGCGGCGAACCGGATGCTCCGGCCCTGTTCGAGGACAAGCAGGAGGAGGAGTGGGAGCTCAACACGTTCGTGACGTGTGAGGTCCTCGGCTGGCGGGGCATCTGGACGTCCGAGGAACGCAGGAGGCTCGGCAATGTGGACATCGGGAGGGCGAGCTACCTCGGTCTCCCCTACTACGCCCGGTGGCTGTGGGCCGTCGCGCGATGCCTGGTCGACAAGCGCCACATCACGCTCGGCGAGCTGATCGAGCGGGTCAGCGAGGTCGGTGAGCGGTACGCCGACGGCGGCGGCGTGATCGACGCCGCGCCGCGGTCGACCGGTGACGCGGACGCGGTCGCCAGGAACCGCCATCACACGGCGGCGCTCGGCAAGGGAGATCCGCAGTGCTTCGCGGGCATGGCCGGTAAGCCTCGGTTCGCGGCAGGCGACCCGGTGCTGGTCCGTGACCTGCCCACGATCTTCTACACCCGCACTCAGGAGTACCTGCGGGGGGTGACCGGCACGGTGGTCAAGGCGTCGTACGAGAGCCCGGCGCCCGAGGACGAGGCGTTCGAGCGCGACGATCAGCAGCCTGAATGGTTCTACATCGTGCGATTCGCGATGACCGACCTCTGGGAGGCGTACACCGGCGCGCCACAGGACACCCTGCAGGCGGAGATCTCGGAGCGGTGGCTACAGCCGGTCGGCTAGTCCGGACAGGTCAGCTGCAAGGAAACAGGGGCACGGACATGACAGAGACAGACGACCACGCCCATGGGCAGGCGGCGCCGATGGTCGAGAAGGTCACTGACTTCGAGGTACTCGAAATCGCGTTGCGCGAGCTTGCGATCGAAAAAGGGTTGTTCACCGCCGAGGACCACCGGCGCTACACCGAGCACGTCGAGCAGCTCCAACCGGCGGCCGGATCCCGGTTCGTCGCCAAGGCGTGGCTCGAGCCCGACTTCAAGCGACTGGCACTAGAGGACGCCATCGCCGCGTGCCACGAAGTGGGCATCGACTGGCTGAAGCCGACCGGGTTCGGGACACCGAGCGACTTCACCGCGCTCGAGGTGCTCGAGGACACCCCCACCCTGCACCACGTGATCGTGTGCACCCTGTGCTCCTGCTATCCCCGTCCGCTCCTCGGGATGTCGCCGGAGTGGTACCGGACGCCGAACTACCGCCGCCGCATCGTGCGCTGGCCACGCCAGGTCCTCGCGGAGTTCGGCCTCTACCTGCCCGAAGACGTCGAGATCCGGGTTGAGGACTCCAATTCGAAGCACCGGTTCATGGTGCTCCCGGTCCGACCGGAAGGAACGGATGGCTGGAGCGAAGACCAGCTCGCAGAGATCGTGACGCGGGACTGCCTGATCGGCGTCGCCCTCCCCAAGACCGGCGTCACGACGAACGCCATCCGCCCGGTGCATCCCGCGATCCGCCCCGTGCCGGGCTACCCGGAGGCCGGAGCGAGACATGACGGTTGACCACGACATCACGACCATGACGGTGCCGACGCTGCAACGGCTCATCGCGCAGGGACAGGTGTGGACACGCCTGGCAGAGGAGTACGGCGTCAGCAATCCAACACCGCCTTGGAAGTCGAGTCTCGACGGGATGTGCGACGCGCTCGACAACGAGGGGTCAACCCTGCCGCCGCTCACCCGTCGCAACGACGAGGACCTGCTCTCACGTGACGTGTACAGCACCTTGCCGTTCCCGGAGAGTCAGCTGGTCGCCCTCGCGCACTCGCTGATCGGCAGGGGCGTCATCGACGAGGACACGCTGGCCACCCGCCTGGAAGCGGTGCACGCCCGACTCCAGGCGAGCGATGAGTGATCGCAGCCTACTCGACAGGCGGCGGCGACCTCGACTCGCGAAACGGGTGGTCGGGACGTCTACGTCGTTCGTACGGAGGGTCGGGCGCTGCTCGGAAGGTCCGGCTTCGGCTCGTGAGGGGCACCATGGTTCTGCGGGCAGGAGGCTGCCCGGTCGTCGCCTCCGTCGGGAGCCCACTGCTGTCCATCGTAGGTGAGCGCAGCACCGCAGTAGATGCACTGGAACTGGCCCACCGCTTCCAGCGCGCTCTCCGCGGAGCCCAACGCACCGAGAACGATGTCCAGCTCCGCGTCGTGCCACTGGGCCAACTCGGTGATCCGCGAAGAGAGCTTGCCGAGGATCATTCGACCGTGGCTCACGGTGCTTCCTCTCACCGACAGTTGCCCCGGGTAGCCGGGCGGAGTGACGAGCGTCCGCCTGTCGCGTAGGTCGCGTCAACGCCCACCGCGCGCTCCGGCGTGGTCGGACGGGACCTGACGCTGCTCAGCACCTACCTCGCGTTCCGTGCGTGTCGGTCGCGGGCGGCACAATGACGTCGTCGTGGTCGAGACCCGGCCGAGGAGATGACGATGAGTGTCCCGATCGCCGACTACGCCCTTCTGTCCGACCGCCACACGGCGGCGCTGGTGAGCCGCACGGGCTCGGTGGACTGGCTGTGTGCCCCACGGTTTGACTCGCCGTCGCTGTTCGGGCGGCTGCTCGACCGAGGGGCGGGGCATTTCTCCGTGCGGCCCGTCGACTCCTCCCCCGCGGTGTCGGCCGATGTCGAACGCCGCTACGTCGACGAGACGATGGTGCTGGAGACGACCTGGACCACCGCCACGGGCACGCTCGTCGTCCTCGACGCGCTGGCCACCGGCGGCGGCGGCGATCCACACGCGCTCGGGGCGAATGCCCCCCGGACGCTCGTGCGGGCCTTGGAGTGCACCGCGGGCCGCGTCGAGGTCGCCGTCGAGTTCGCACCTCGGCCCGAGTACGGCCTGGTCGAGCCACTGCTCGCCGCCGTCGACGGCGGCGTGATGATGCGCGGGGGCGCCGACGTTCTCGCACTGTCCTGCCCCGTCCCGCTCGCCGTCGACAACCGTGCGGCCACGGGCACGCTCGCCCTTCGCGCGGGGGAGCACGCCACCCTCGGCCTGACCCACCGCACGACCTCCGAGCCCTACCCCGCCCCGACGCCCGCGGCCGAACTGGACGAGGCGCTGCGCGTGACAGTGGACGCCTGGCGGGCCTGGTCACGAATTCACCAGGGCTACCAAGGCCCTTGGCGAGATCTGGTGCACCACAGCGGGCGGGTGCTGCAGGCGCTGTCCTACCAGCCGACCGGTGCCGTGGTGGCGGCCCCGACCACGTCGTTGCCCGAGGAGCCCGGCGGTGAGCGCAACTGGGACTACCGCTACTCCTGGGTGCGGGACGCGTCGTTCACCCTGGAGGCGCTGTGGGTGGCCGCCTGCCCCGACGAGGCCCATCAGTTCTTCGACTACCTGGCGGCGAGCTCGGCGGGCGAGGTCCGCGGCGGCCGCGACTTGCAGATCATGTTCGGGGTGGGGGGCGAACACGACCTCAGCGAGCGGGAGCTTCCCCATCTCGCGGGCTGGCGGGACAGCCGTCCCGTGCGGGTGGGCAACGGCGCCTGGACCCAACGTCAGGTCGATGTCTACGGGGAGCTGCTCGGTGCGGCGCACCGGCTCGTGGCCCAGTTGAACCCCGATCATCCCGGCGCGACGGAGTGGCGGGAGTTCCTCGTCGCCTGCGCTGAGGCGGCCACCCGGCGTTGGCGCGACCCCGACCAGGGGATCTGGGAGGTGCGCGGCGAGCCCCGACACTTCCTGTACTCGAAGCTCATGTGCTGGGTGGCCCTCGACCGCGCCGCCGCGATGGCCGACACGCTGCGGGCGACCAATCGGGTTGCCGACTGGCGCGCGGCCGCCGACGAGATCCGCGACGCCATCCTCACGCGGGGCTGGAGCGACACGGCGAAGTCGTTCACCCAGTCCTTCGGCTCCGACGACCTCGACGCCTCGAACCTGATGATCCCGATCGTCGGACTCCTACCGGCCGACGACCCGCGCGTGCTGGCCACGATCAACGCCGTCGCCGACCGGCTCACCGACTCCCGGGGCCTGATCTACCGCTACCGCACTGCCGCCGGAGCCAACACCGACGGCCTCGCGGGCGAGGAAGGCACCTTCCTGCTCTGCACCTTCTGGCTCGCCCAGGCACTCGCCGTGTCAGGGCAGGTCACCCGGGCCCGCCAGGTGTTCGAGCGGGCCGCCCGGTACATCAACGACGTCGGCCTGCTGGCCGAGGAGGTCGACCCGGCAACCGGCGACCTGCTGGGCAACTTCCCACAGGCGTTCAGCCACATCGGACTCGTGAACGCGGCATGGGCCATCGCCCAGGCCGGATGACCGCTGCGCCGCACGGATGCTGACCCACACCGCACGCTGCGGCACCGCGGGCGCGTCACCCCGCGGTCCAGCGGGTGCTGCAGCCACCAAGACGGACACCGCAACCCGGGGTCATTCATGAGGGCCTCGAATCGATCTTGTGAGCCGGGGTCTGTCAAGCAGGCCACCGTTCTGCACAATCGGCTTCCCTAATACGACAGCCGCACTTGGATCACCCGGCGCATCGTCGCCGGTAGTGGAGGCGGCGTGCGAGGGCTTGGTGCGCTCGTCGCCAGCTTGACCAGCGCAGGTAGTGGGTCAGGGGCTGGGCGGGTTTGATGATCAAGACGTTGAGCAGGTGGCGGATCTCGTTGGTGGTCAGGTGCAGTAGCTCACGGCCGCGGCGGTCGCGCGGTCGGGGAGCAGTGTCGGCCGCGTCGGCGACCATGACGGTGAGGATGGCGAGCGCGAGCATGGCCAGCACGGTGTGGCGGTGCCAGCCGGTCCAGCTGCGGACCTGGTAGTGATCGAGCCCGACCTGGCCCTTCGCAGCCTGAAAGCTCTCCTCGACCGCCCAGCGGGTGCCGGCGACGCGGACCAGACGGTTCAGCGAGACCGGGCTCGGTGCCCAGCACAGGTAGAAGGCCAGCTCCCCGGTGCGCCGATGGCGGCGGATCAGCAGCCATCGGTCGTCCTCGCCCCATGGCGTGGCGGGGTTGATCGAGACCCAGGCCCAGTCGTAGTCGCGGGGGCCCTTGGAGCCTTGCCCGGCGCAGTGTTGCTGCCAGGACCGTTGTGGCAGCGCGGCGGCCAGGACGTCGACCCGGCCGTGTCCGGCGCCGGTGGTGACATGTTGATCGACCGCCACCGCGAGGACGTAGCCCACGCCACGCTCGCGCAGCCCGGTTCGGAATGCGGTGTTGGCGCCGTAGACCTCGTCGGCGGTGGTCCAGGCGGCCGGGAC
Organism: uncultured Actinomycetota bacterium; assembly: GCA_963750095.1. GTDB lineage: Bacteria > Actinomycetota > Actinomycetes > Mycobacteriales > Pseudonocardiaceae > Pseudonocardia. The sequence goes on from CAVVPJ010000011.1 coordinate 565,142, forward strand.
GTCGGCGTCGAGGGCGGCGTAGACCATCTCGGCGGCCTGGGCGGGTTTGGTCGCGAACTCGACGTTGGCGGGGATGCCGGCTGCGGCGCAGCGGTCTGTGTCAGCGCACCAGGTCGTGGCCGGCAGATAGAGGCGACGGTCGATCAGCGCGCGCCCGTGCGGGGAGGCGTAGGACAGGAAGACCCCGACCTGGGCGTTCTCCACCCGCCCGGCCGTGCCGGTGTACTGGCGCTGAACCCCGGCCGAGCACACGCCCTTCTTCAGGAAGCCGGTCTCGTCGGCGATCAGCACGCCGTCGGGGTGGCCGAGGCGCTCGACGACGATCGAGCGGACCTCGTCGCGGACCTGCCCGGCGTCCCAGCTCGCCGTGCGCAGCAGCCGCTGCATCGCATCCGGGCGGGCTCCGCCGGCATGCTCGGCCAGCCACCAGCAGTTCTTCCGCTCCGTCGCCGACAGCAGCCCGGCCACGTAGTCCCGAGCGGTGCGTCGCGGCTCGGCCCGCCCGAACGCGCTCTCCACCCGGTTCATCACCTGATCGACGGTCTTGTCCCATCGGATCGGATCGACACCGTCTACGCTATGGCCCGCGGCCACCACTTGATCATCTGGACTCGACACAAGCCCGGCATGATCACGTGGTGACCGTTCCCTGTCACGGCGACACGCCGAAGATCGTCAAGTGCGGCTGTCGTACTAACCAGGCCGCTCTCGCCGCCCTGTTCAGCGTCCGCGACATCCTAACGCGTGGCGACAGCGGGCCCCGGTAGCGTTGATCGCCGTGCGAAAAGGCCATGGGCGACGAGAACGACGCCTGTCACCAGCAGCACGATTCCCAGCAGCCAGGCCAGGGTCACCAGACTCGCTCCGGGGTAGATGAGGACGACGGCGCCCCCGAACACGGAGATCAGGCCTGAGGCGATCCGCCAGCCACGATCGCCACGTGGGCCATCGTTGATCGCGTGGAATATGCCGATGATGCCACCCACGACCCACGTTGCGCCGATGAGCAGGCCGAGCACCACTGCGGTCTGCAGCGGCGCCCGAAGGCACAGCAGCCCGACGAGAATCGTCAGCGCGCCCAACAACCCCAGCAGCACCCGGCCGCCCGTCCCCGCATCGCCCGCGAACGCCGCGACCAGCTGAAGCACTCCGGTGACGACCATCTGGATGGCGAACAGCCACGCGATCACCACGACGGTGTTGGCGGGCACGAGGACCAGCACCCCGATCACGATGCTGAGCGCACCGGCTCCAATGGTCAGCATGGGGGACCGACCGACACGCTCGAGGCCTTCCCCCAGCCGGTCGCCCCGAGGCGGATCGACGGGTTCCATGAGTCCTCCTCGTCATCCTCTGCCCGGACCGTGCACGTCGAGGCTCTTTACGGCCCTCGCCGCGGTGGGGTGACGTCGTATGCGGGCGTCAGATCCGGCGCGCCCGTCCGGTCACGTCGTGGAAGCCACCGCGCGCGCGTCCGTGTGTGCCACGGCGGCAGACGCGGGCTGGGTACCCAGCACCTTCGCCTTCGCGAGCTCGAACTCTGCGACCGAGAGGGTGCCCCGGTCACGCAGGTCGGCAAGCTTGCTGAGCTCGTCAGCCGTGCTCGCCGTGCCGGTTCGTGCCGTCTCACGGACGTACTGGCCGAATGCCTGCTCGTTGCGCTGAGCCTGCGCCAGGCCGCGCTCGTTCATCGAGCGACCTCGCGCGATGAGATAGACCAGTGCACCGAGCCACGGCACGACGATCAGGAACAGCGTCCAGAGCGCCTTGCCCCACCCGGAAAGCTCGTGGTCCCGGAAGATGTCGCCGAAGATCGCGATCAGCATCCACACCCATGTGAACAAGATCATGAACCAGAAGATGGACGCGATAATGTCCCAGAAAGTCATGTCGATACCCTTCGTCACGCCTGCCCACCGCCGGAGACGCGAGGCCGCCGCTGATCGGGTAAACGTCGACCGGACACTGTCGACCGGCATCACCCACCACGGGCGAACATCGCAACGGTCCCGCGGTCCCATCGCTCGGCAGTGACAGAGGAGCCGGCCACGGAGCGGTCTCATCGGGGCCGGATCCGCGCCGCTGATGCCGCACGTAGCAGGCGTAAGCGGGTGTCCGACCACCTCCCGCGGGTGACGTCGCCTACCCGGAACGGACCTAGCGTCGCCGGGGCGTTCAAGCGGATATGCGACACGTCCTCCGGCATGGTCGGCTTCGAGGCGGTCGGGGAGATTGACGACGACCCGCACTGCCGTTCGACGACGTGGGCCGACCGACGGCCAGGTCGTCGTCCGGGGAGGGTGAGTGAGCACCCCTGATGAGCAACGCGTGGCGGGACGGGAATGTCACGAAGCGCCATGCCGAGCGACCTGTCGTGTCGAGACCGACGCCATGGCGGTCGGTTCGGACGCGGTCGGTTGCCTCCAGATTCGGCACGAACTCGGCCAGCCGCAGGCCGCTACCCACAGAGAGGTCCCATGAGTCAGCACCAACCGGAACCGACCGCGCCGAGGACCGTCGTGCCCCAAGCTGCGGACGTGCCCGCGGCGCAGCCAGATGCCCCACCCATGCGGCGCGAGCGGGACTATTCATCGGCCGTGTACGGATCCGTGCTGGCGGCGACCGTTGTGGTCAGCTCGGGGGATCTTCGCGCACCTGGGGTCCTGGCGCTGCTACTGATCGTCAGTGGTGTGGTGTTCTGGCTTGCCCACGTCTACGCCGCGACCGTGGCCGGAGTCCACGGAGGATGGCAGGTCGGGGCGCTCAGAGCAGGCCTACGCCATGAGTGGCCGGTCGCGTTCGCGGCGGTCCCACCGGCGATCGCCGCAGTCGTCTGCGGGAGCGTGCCCAACATCTCGGTCACCGACGGGGTGTGGGCGGCCCTGGCTGTGGCGATTGCCGAGCAGCAACTCTGGGGCTGGGCGGCCATCCGCAAAGCTCGGCTCTCGGGATCGGACCTGACCAAGACCATCCTGCTGAACATCGTCATGGGACTCATCATCGTGGCGTTGAAAGTCGCGATCAGTCACTGACCGGGGAGGCGCGAGCCCGCGAAGCGCATGGCGATCGTCGGGTGCAGGAGAACCCCGGGCAGCACGATCGGACCTACTCCGCCGCCGTACCATCCGTTACGGTGCATCTCCGCGGCTGGCATCGCCTTCCCGACCACATCGGGGACAAGATCCGTTCACGAAGCCGCTGGGAGGCAACCGTTGCAGCTCGACGAGCTCCAACCCCAGCGCCTCGATCCGGGCGATGAAGCCGTGCAGCGCCGCACGGTCGGCCACCCGACCCACCAGCACGGTGTCGCGCGCGGTCTCGCCCGCTGCGAGCGGGTCGAGCACCTGCAGCACCCCTGGCGTCAGCCTGCCGGTGACCCGGAAACGGTACTCAGCGCTCACGTCGTTCTCACCTCCGATCGGGGTGTCCGCACCGGCGCAGGCGCCCTCGAGTCCATGGTGGGAGCAGCAGGGTGAGTGCGTCTCCTTCCCGCAGCATGAGAGACGGCGACGGACGTGCAGATGCGTTCGATGGCCCCGAACATGTCGACCCTCGGTTCGCCGTTCCGATGGCTACCAACGTGGTCGTCCGACCGGGTCTGCACGCACGGCTGACGGCGGACCCGGCCTCCTGCGTACTGATCGCCGCCCCCGCGGGCTGGGGCAAGACCCTGCTCGCCAGTTCCTGGTTGGGCACCCGCGCCATCGACAGCGTTGCGGCGTGGATCTCACTCGGCCCGGCCGAGGACGATCTGCGGGGTTTCTGGGCATCCGTTGCGGCCGCAATGGTCCCCGTGGTCGGGGACCGCGCCGCGGCAGTGCTCAAGGCCGTGGCCGACGACGACCTGGAGCAGGTGCCGGGCAAGGTCGCCGCGGCGCTGGCCGCCGACGGGCCGCCCGACCTCGTTCTCGTTCTCGACAACCTGCACGAGATCACGGGGCTCGACGTGCACGAGAGCCTGCTTCGGCTGGTTCAGCGGCCACCGCGGGGTCTCCGCTTCGTCGTCACGACCCGCCGGGACCCGCCATGGCCGCTCAACCAGCTTCGCCTCGCCGGAGTGCTGAGCGAGATCCGGGCGTCCGACCTCGCCTTCAACGCGAACGAGACCCGCGCCTTGCTCGACGGGCTCGGGATCGAACTGGGCGCCGTGCACGTCGGGCGGCTCGTGGCGCGGACCGAGGGGTGGGCTGCCGGTCTGCGGCTGGCCGCCTTCGAGCTGCATGGCGCGGCGGACCCCGCCGGTCTCGTCGATGCGTTCTCCGGTGACGACCACGCCGTGGCGGCGTACCTGCTGGACGAGGTGATCGAAGGGCTGGCCCCGGAGCTGCTCGACTTCCTCGTGCGGGTCAGCATCCTCGACGTCGTGTCGGCCGACCTCGCCGACGCGATGACCGACGGCCGAAGCGGCGCCCACACGCTCGCCGAGCTCGCCACGTCCAACCTCCTGGTCCATGCCGTCGGCACGAGCGGCCGGTGGTACCGGCTACACCGGCTGATCGCCGACGTCCTGCGCACGCGGATCACCCAACGCCGGACGTTCCGCGATCTCCATCGGCGCGCAGCGGAGTGGTATCTGCACCAGGCGAAGCCGCTCGAGGCCGTCCGCTATGCGCTGGGCGGTGGTCTCTGGCCGCTCGCTGCGGAGATCCTCGGGGTCCACGTCCTGGCACTCGGGGTCAAGGGCAATGCGCGGGAGATCGACGTGCTCCTGACCGCGGTGCCCCGGGACGTGCTGCTCAGCCATCCGGAGCTGGCCGCAGCTCTCGCCGCCGCGCGCCTCCTCCAGGCCTCGCCCCGGGAGCTCGGGGACTTGACCGCGGCCGCACGCGCGGGCGTGGAGCGGCTGCCCGGCCCGCGGGGCAAGCGGCTCCGACTCGTCCTGGACCTCAGCGAGATCAGTATCGGCCGCGCGAGGGGTGACCTCGTCGCAGTGGCAGGCACCTGCCGCGGGATCCCTCTGGACCCGGCCACACTCGCCACGCTCGGTCTGGCCGCGTGGGACGTCGTCCCGCTGATAGTCCTGGGCAACGCCGGGATGGCCGCGGTCTGGACCGGCGACCCGGTCGAGGCGGAGAAGCACCTGCGGGCCGCTGTGGACTACGACCGGTCCGGTGGCGTACTGCGCCCGCACCTCAACGCGGCGGCCCACCTGGCCCTGCTGCAGTGCGAGCGGGGCGACCTCGACGCCGCGGACGCCGAGGCGCGTGCGGTGGTCGAGCACGCAACCGATGTCGGATGGACGGTGTCGGCGCAGGTCGTCGCCGCCTACCTGACGCTGGCGTGGGTGGCCCTCGACCGCGACGACCGTCCCGAGGTCGACCGCTGGCTCGCCCGCGTCGCGGAGGTGGAAACTGTCATTCCCGAGCCGCACGCGCAGCTCGCCGCGGCCGCACTGGCCGCGCTCCGCCGGTGCGACGACGGCGATCCGGTCGGCGCGCTGTCCGAGCTGCGGATGACGACAGCACGGCTGGCCGCCAACGCACCCCCGGCGCTCGTCGACCGACTGACCTACGTCGAGGCCGATCTGTTGTGCCGGATCGGTGACGTCGAGAATGCCGGCACAGCGCTGGCGGGGCTGCGCTGTCGGCCCACCAGAGCGTCCGCGAGAGCACTGGCCCGACTGCACCTCTGCAAGGGCGACCTCGAGGCAGCCGAGCAGGCACTCGCCCGGTTTCCCGATGACGGCACGACGGTACGCGGACAGATAGAGGGCGCCATCCTGCGCAGCCTATGCACCACACCGCAGGACCGCGCGACCGCACTGACCCGGCTGGACGCAGCGCTCCTGGCAGCAGCCCCACTCGGCATGCGACGACCGTTCCTGGTTCCGGCGGCCGCGCTGCGCGACCTGATCAGCGCCAGGATCGAGGCAGGCACCGCGGCCGCCGCCTTCGCCGTGGACCTCGTGCGCCGCATGTCGGGACACCACAGCCCACCCACCATCACGCTTACCGAGCCACTGACCGACCGAGAGCAGCACATCCTGCGCTACCTGGCGAGCACACTGTCCAACGCCGAGATCGCGGCAGAGCTGTACCTGTCGGTCAACACGGTGAAGACCCACCAACGAATGATCTATCGCAAGCTCGGTGCGGCCGGACGGCGCGAAGCCGTACGACGCGCGAAAGAACTGCGCCTGCTCTGAGCCCGCCATCCACTGTGCTCATCCCGGTGGAATGAGCCGGGGTCATCCCGTCCGGCGGGATCGTGCATCCCAGGCAGAGCAGTTTCACACCGGGGAGGCGCGGCATGCTGCCGGTTCCAGCAGGGAGCAGAACGGTTCCCCTACTCCCGGACCCGTTCGTACCGCGGACGCGGCTGCTCACCGCCCTGGACGACGAGCGCTCCCGCACGATGCTGGTCTGTGCACCTGCCGGGTTCGGAAAGACTGCGCTGCTGGCGCACTGGGCCCGTGCCGCTGGCCCCGCCACACCGGTTGCCTGGGCGAATCTCTCCTCCGCCACCGGCGATCACCTCTGGCAGGTGGTCCTCGCTGCCCTCCTCTCCTGCCCCGAGGTGCCCGGGGACAGCCCGCTGCACGAGCTCGCCCGCCGCGCGCAGGCGGCACCGAGCCCGTCGTTCACCGCCGACGTCCTGGCCGCGCTTCACGCTCTGCCCACGCAGGTTGCGCTGGTCCTGCACGACGTCCACGAGATCGTCGCGCCGACAGCGCGAGCCGTCCTCGAGGCGCTCCTCGCCGCACATCCCCCGGGAGTGCGCCTCATCCTGTGCAGCCGCTGGGACACACCGCTCCCCCTCTGGGGCATGCGGTCAGCGGGGCACCTGAGCGAGATCCGAGCGGACCGGTTGCGTTTCTCGGTCGACGAGACCCGCGAGATGCTGCGCCTGTCGAACCTGGGCCTCGACGTAGGGCAGACCCGCGAGCTGCACGCCCGCATCGACGGGTGGCCCATCGGGGCGCGGCTGGCCTGCGTGGCCCTGCGTGATGGAGCCGATCCGGCTCCCTTCCTGCAACGACTCGCGCAGTCCGCCCAGCCCGCGGCCGATTTCCTCGTCGGGGAGGTGCTGACCGGTCTGCCTGCCGCGGATCGTGACCTGCTTGCCGTGATCGGCGCGAACGGGCCGGGCGCCGCTGCCACCGCTACCGTCCTGAGCGGCCGAACCGATGCCGACCGGGCGCTGGACCGGCTCGTCCGTGAGAGCGGGCTCGTCGTTCGTGGGCCCCGCGGCCAGGTCCACGTGCACCCGCTCATAGCGCACTATCTGCGCGGCGAGCGCAGGCAAACGAGGGGAAGGGCCGCGGAGCGCGACGAGCTGGCGCCACGCCTGCGGGGGGCACAGGATGATCCGCTCGGGGCGATCCGGCACGCCGTTCTGGCCGACGACGCCGACCTGATCGTCGAGCTGGTGCACCGGTTCGCAGGCCTGCTGTTGGTGACCGGAAGCCATCCGGTGCTCGGCTGGGCACTGTCCCGCATCGATGAGCGCACTGTTGCGAAGGACCCCGTGCTCACCCTCTGCGCCACGCTGGCCCGCATCGAGGCCGGGCCGCTGGTGGCGCCCCCCACGGCGACGGACAACCCGATCATGCCCGGCGGGGAAGAGCCCGAACAGGCGACGGCCACAGCCCGGCTGGCCGTCCTGCGGTCGATCACCGGTGTGTTCGCCGCCGCGTCTACCGGGGATCTCAGTGCGGTCCCGGCTGCCGTCGACGCGGCGCGCAGCAGGCGCGACTCGCCGGAGTGGACCGCCTTGGCCCTTGTGGGTGCAGGCGGGAGAGCGATGCTTGTCGACACCGACATGGCCTCGGCAACCGCCGCCTTCGCCGAGGCATTGGAGTTGGCCACGGTGAACGGATTCACCTACCTCAGGATGCAGTGCCTCGCACTGCTCGCAGGCGTGGCAGGTATCAGCGGCGACTATCCGGTGATGGGGTCCGCCGCGGCCGCTGCGGATGACGTCGCCACCTCGGGCGGATGGGAGCTGTCGCCGTTGGCGACGGCTGCCCGGTGGATGCTCGCCTACAGCGCTCTTCTTCGGTCCGAGCCCGTCGAGGCGTACCGGCTGGCCCGGGAGGCGCTGCGGTCGGGCGGGTCCACGCTTCGACCTCGCTCCGTCTGCGCGCTGCGGGCCGTGCAGGGTGCCGCCATGTTCGACTGTGGCCTGCGGCATCGTGGCCTGCGGGAGATGCAGCGGGCCAGGGCCGACCTCGGAGGCGTCCACCTGAGCCATGAACAGGCATCCGTCGTGGCCGTGCTCGAGCATCGTGCCGCTGTGACCCTCGGTCACTCGCAGGCCGCACACGACGTTGGCGCGTGGCTCGCGGAACGCATCGGCATCCGCGGTGAGGATCTCCTGATGCGGGCGTGGGCGGAGCAGTACGCGGGCCGCGACCGGGCCGCCGCCGACCTGGTCGAGCCGGTCCTCGACGGAACGGTCACGCCGGTCCTCCCCCACACGATCGTCGAGGCGCTCCTGCTCGAGGCGAGCGCAAGTGTGATCGAAGGTGACGTTCAGACCGCGCGTCGCGCACTGCGCGAGGCGCTGTCCTCCGGTGCGTCACTGGGCACCGTGCGGCCATTCGCCATGGCAGCAGAGCGCGCCCGGGGACTGCTGGCCGAACACCTCGGCCACGTCGGGCCCACCGATCCCTTCGCGATCAGGGTCCTGGCCGTCGTTCACCGGCCGGGCACCCGCGCTGCGCGGCTCGACGGTCTCGAGCGGGAGCTGCTCGTGCGGCTTCCGTCAGCCCTGTCGATCGATCAGATCGCGAGGGAGCTGCGGATCCCGCCGACCGAGGCGTCCACCCGCATCCGCGCGATCTACCGCAAGTTGGGAGTGAGCAGTCGGCGCACCGCGGTGTCGGTGGCGCACGAAGAGGGACTGTTGCACTGATCAGTCGACGAACCACACCTCAGCGAGATCGACGGCCGCAAGTCCCTGGTCACCCGCGATGCGCTCAAGAGCCGACGCCAGCTTCAGGGACAGCTCGACGGTCGTGTCCGCCAGTCCGGCGACCCCCGACTCCTCCAGGACTGCCGACACAACCCGTCGCGCTGCGGCGACGCCACACTCGTGGCAATGATCGTCCGACAGCACGGCCCGCACCGACTCGTACGCCCGCGCGCGGGCATACAGGTCGACTGACTCACCGGGGCCCGATCCATCGAAGCTCACGTCGGCTCTCCTGAAGGATCTGGTTTCAGAGCATTCCGATCCATGGATGAGAATACCGGGGGGCTGCGCCCTCGCTCAGTGGAGCGCTGGGCGCCGTCCCCGACCGCCGGGATACGATCACCTCGGTCACCGACTCCTGATCGGGGCGCGTCTCCGGCCAGGCGAGGAGCACAGCGTGAGCGACGAGCGCGGCGAGCAGCAGTCCCGACAGCTGGCCCTCAAGGCCATGCACGCCGTCCTCTCTGACGACCACAACTACGAGCGGGGGGTCGCGAGCCTCACCGACCTCATCGACCGGATCGCCCGGGAGGGCGGCGTTGCGACGCTGAGCGACGTCGCCGTGGCCCTGTCGCTCGCCCTCGCCACCGCCCTCGAACGGATCGCCCTCGACCAGGGACTGGCGGCGGAGGATCTGGTCGAGGTGTGGTTCGCGGAATGACGCCTCGCTGACCCTGCAGCCGGTCGCCACCTCATCCGGGTGATGCGGATGGTGCTGCGCCACAACGAGACTCTTGCGATCGCGGACGGCTCGGCACGTGGAGGCGGACGATGGTGGAACAGGAGTGCGGGATGCTCGACTCGACCTGGGGCCGAACCCCCGGCCTGCGCTGGACGTTGGAGCTCGGGGGCGACGACCGCATCGGGCGCCAGTGACCCGGTCAGGAGCGCGGCAGGCATCTCGGTCGGTGACGCGGGTGGCCGAGCCGGTCACGGCCGCGACGGCCTGGCCTCCGGAAGATCCGACCCCGCGGCCCGTCGAGGTCACGTCACGGCCGACGGACGTCTGGGCCAGACACCTGTCGCTGCTACTCTCCGTCGAGATCCGGGCGGCTGTCGTGGACCGGACGCTCACACCCGCCGAGGCCGAACAGCTGCTCGCCCGCCTGGTGCTCGTGATCGACCAGGCGATCACCACCCCGCAGGGATGACCGCGCCGGGATCGAGACGGTCAGCTGGGCAAGCGGCGGACTGACACGACTTCGAGGCCCATCGCACTGCACAGCGCCAGGAGGTCGGCGAGATCGGTCATCTCGGGCAGACTCCCGAACACGATCGTCTGTGCCGGGACCGGCGTGACATCCATCGCCCAGAACGCACTGCGCGCAGTTTCGGAAAGCCTGCCGTTCACCCGGACTTCGTACCGCGTGGGTGCCATCGCATCCGTCTCCCAACATCGATACCAGCGGACCACCCTGCGCCTCGGGGCCGTCCTGGCGTCGCCCGATGCGGATGAGCCGCCGACCTCGCTCCGGTTCAGAGGCCGGTCTCGGCGACGATCCGTCCGGCACTGATCGCCTCCACCAGCTTCTGGTGATCGTCCTCGTTCTGGTCGGCATACGCTCGCGCGAACGCACCGACGGCCCGTTCGAACGTGGGTCCGGATCCGAGGTAGGCGGCGATGGCGACGCGGTCGCCGGAGCGGGCATGTGCCCTTGCCAGCGTCCAGCCACACAGCTCGCCGTACATGTGCATCCCCTTCGGCCGCATCGTCTCGATCTCGGCCGAGCCCTTCCAGTCCCTGAGCTGCCGCAGGTAGAAGTCTCGGGTGCGCCCGTCCAAGCCCTGCACCCGCACCCAACCCAGGAAGATGTCACTGACGGTCTGCATCAGCCGCTGCCCGACCACGACGCGCTGGCCACAGTTCGCGTACGCGCTCGGTCCGACGAACTCCTCCAACACCGACGGGCCCGCCTCCTTCGCCTGCAGGAACAGCGGATCGCGCAGGTCGTCACCCTGCAGCAACAGCATGTACGCCCGCGTCCCGACGCTGCCAACGCCGACGACCTTGCGGGCCATATCGACCAGCCGGTACTGATCGAGAAGCGTCCGTCGTTCCGGCTCCAGGCTCGTCCGGTATGAGCTCAGAATGTCCCGCAGCCCCCGCTCCACCTCGGCGCCCGACCGGTCCTCACCGACAAGATCACGAATGGGCGTGATCAGCGGTGGGTCCGCGACGATGCGCGGGAGGCCCTCATTGATCCCGACGAACCGGTCGAGCGCCCCGAGGTGGTCCTTGGTCCGGGCCTTGGAGGCCGTGCGGGCAAGGTTCTTGCGTCGGGTCCGGTCGAGCTGCGGGGCCAGCCGCGCCTGGAGCGCCTCCATCTCGGCCATGGCGTACCAGACCTGGAGCGTGGGCAGCTCGGCGAACTCGCACATCGCCTGCCGATACGCGGCGACGGCCGAGACGACGATGTCCTGTCGCTGCCCGGCCGAGTAGCCGTTGTCGCGCCCGGCGATCTCCAGGCTCGCCGCGAGCCGTTTCACGTCCCACTCCCAGGGCCCGGGAAGGGTCTCGTCGAAGTCGTTGATATCGAAGACCAGCCGCCTCTCCGGGGAGGCGAACAGGCCGAAGTTGGCCATGTGGGCGTCACCGCAGGCCTGCACGGACAGACCGCTGCTGGGGGTGTCGGCGAGATCGGCCGCCATGGGCAGCGCCGCCCCCCGGAAGTACGTGAACGGCGAAACGGCCATCCGGCCGTAGCGGATCGGCAGCAGCTCCGGCACACGCACCGTCGCCTGGCGCTGCAGGAGCGTCAACGGGTCGGACCTGCCCGGAATGCGACTGAACTCCGCGTGGCCTGCACGGGGAACCGTCTGGCGAGCGGTCTTTCCCCCCGCCACTCGCTCCGCCCGGCTGGGCAGCGACGGCTCTTCGCCCGCTTTGGCCTTTCGGCGGCGCGTTGCGTGGGTCATCGCACGTCCTTCCTCTGTTCGGAATCGGGCTCACTCAGTCCAGATGTGGCTCGAGCACCCCGGACAGGGCCCACGTGATCCACCGGTCCGCCCCGGGCTCCACCACGAGGCCCGCGACGTCGGCGGGGTCGAACCAGGCCGCATCGATCGTCTCGTGCATGTCGGGCACAGGCCTGCCGCCGATGGCCCAGGCGTGTAGGCACACCACGAACTGCTGGCGGACCTCCCCGCCTGCGGAGCTCGCCACGACGTGCGCGGGGTCGGTGAACAGCCCGACCAACCCGGTGATGCGTGGCGCTGTCGTGGACGTAGACGCGGCGGACGGCGCCAGCACCGTCCGACCCGGTCCTCGATCGGGTCGGAGTCTCGCGCATCACTACCTCCAGTCCCACAGGTAAGCACCGGCCACGCGATCGGCGTTCCGATATCCCTCTGCCGGTGAGTGGCATGGAGCGGAAACCCCGGCTGCTACCCGCTGTTCGGCGTACGCCGCGGCGGCTTCGTCTTGACCGGGCCTTCTGCTGCGTGATCCACCGGTACAGGGGCGGTCGACCATTTCAGTTCGAGCTCCAGCTCGATTTCCGCGCCGTCGATCTCGACCTCGATCTCGCACCGGACCTGGTCGGGGACGTGCAGCTTCAACCTGCTCGCGCCCAGCTCCACCTCGACATGGCCGCCGTCGGCCAGCGCGTCGGCCAGCGCGGCGAGCCTGCGCGCGGCCTCGCGGCGGGAGAGGGACTCGGTCCGGCTGACCTCCACGTCCGACATGGAGTACTCCGTTCAACGTTGGAATGCGGCAACCTGGTCGAGCAGTCTCGGCGGGGTATCGGCAGGTGTCGCCACCTCCTTCGGGTGGCTGGGACGGCGTGCGGCGGCCGATCCGTTCGGCCGACCCACGCGACGTACGAAGAAGATCACGTCGATGCGGTGGTCGGAGCGGCGACGGGTGAGACGCTGCCCGGCCGTCGACGGCGTGGCTTGGGGGCGGCGGGGTCCGGTTCCTTGGCCGACGCCCGCAACAACGCATCGGCCCATCGGGCCTTCGGGTCCACGTCCACGAGCACAGCCTTCGCCAGCAACGTGAGCGGGATGGCCAGAATGGCCCCGAGCGGGCCGAGCAGCCATGCCCAGAACACCAGAGCCACGAACGTGACCGTGATCGACAGCCCGACGGCGTCGCCGATGAAGCGCGGCTGGATGATCGACTGCACGACGAAGTTGAGCGCGCAGTAGACGATGATCACGATCAACATCAGCCGCGGGCCGCCGGTCAGCAGCCCCAAGATAGCGGGGGGCACCACGCCGATGATGAACCCCACGTTCGGGATGTAGTTGGTGATGAACGCCAGTAGCCCCCAGGTGACCGCCAGCGGGATGCCCATGATCGACAACGCCACCGAGTCCAGCACCGCCACGATGAGCCCGAAGATCGTCGTCACGAGCAGGTACTGGCGGGTGCCCCACGCGAAGTGCCCGAGGGCCTCGGTGATCTTCGGCCGGTCGACGGCGATCGACGTCAACCGATCCCCCACGCCGCCTGCGTCGATGCTCAGGAAGAGCAACAGCGACAGCAGGAACACGAAGTTGGATGCCAGACCGGCGATGCTGCCCAACAGCGCCCCCAGCACTCCCGCCAGCTTGCCGAGGTTCAGTGCGCCCGCAGCCTGCTGCAGCTGCTCCGGGCCGATGCCCAACGCCGCCAGCTGCGCGGTCACGGAACTCACGAGACCATCGGCCTGCGCGGCGTACTTCGGCAGCTCCGTTGCCAGTCTCGCCACCGAGACGATGATCCCCAGCGCGAGTCCGATCAGGATCGCGTAGACGAGAATGACCACTACGAGACTGGTGGCCCACGCGGGCCAGCCGTGGCGCCGCAGCCAGCCCTGCACAGGGGCAACCGCGATCACCACGATCAGCGCCATGAACGCAGGGCCGATCAACCAGGCGATGGCCTGGATCCCGGCGATGACGACCACTGCCGCCGCGGCGCCCAGCAGAACGACCAGAGCCCGCGGCAAACCGCCACTCCGGGCAACCGCGCCATCGACGAGCGGCGCTGCCGAGGCCGCCGCGGCAGGTCCGGAAAGAGGTGTCGTCACACCGCGACGCTAGATCTGGACCCGGGCACCGATCTCACCCGTGACGGGCGAAAGCAATCATCCTGATCTGGCCGAGGACAACCCGTGGCCAGGATGGAGGCAGCCTTCGCCGTTTCGCCCGCCGCGGGTGATGCCGATCAGCTCCGTCAGGTCGACGTTGGCCATCAGCGGCGAATCCACGTCTGCCGTCATCGCGCTGAAGCTCGCGCCGCACTGACCAACAACACGGAACCGGGAGCAGCGATGGACAGCGACGTGAGGTCGAGTCAGGCTGGAGCGACAGCCGGGAGTGTTCTCCTGACGCTCGCCAGCGGCCAGTTCCTCATGACCCTCGACAGCTCGGTCATGAACGTGGCGATCGCGACCGTGGCCGCGGACGTCGGCACGACCGTCACCGGGATCCAGGCGGCCATCACGCTCTACATGCTGGTGATGGCGATGCTCATGGTTGCGGGCGGGAAGATCGGCTCGATGATCGGGAGGCGGCGGGCCTTCGCCATCGGGTGCGTCATCTACGGTCTGGGCTCGCTCACGACGGCGCTGGCCCCGAACCTGCCGGTGCTGGTGATCGGCTGGTCGGTTCTCGAGGGAATCGGTGCCGCGCTCATCCTGCCTGCGATCGTCGCCCTCGTCGCCGGGAACTTCCCGCCGCAGGGCAGGCCCCGCGCCTACGGGCTGGTGATGGGAGCCGGCGCGATCGCGGTGGCGGTCGGCCCGCTGATCGGCGGCTTCGCGACCACGTACTTCTCGTGGCGGTGGGTCTTCGCGGGCGAAGTCGTGGTCGTCCTCGGGATCCTGCTCCTCACCCGACGTCTGCGCGACGTTCCTCCGGAGACCCGACGTCGGTTCGACGTCGTCGGCGCCGTGCTCGCCGCCGTCGGCCTTGGCACAGGGGTGTACGGGATCCTGCGCTCCTCGGAATGGGGCTGGGTGACGCCGAAGGCAGGCGCGCCGTCGCTGTTCGGATTGTCCCCGACGCTGTGGCTCGTCCTCGCTGGCCTGCTCGTGATCTGGCTGTTCTTCGAACGCGAGTCCAGGATGGAAACGGCGGGCGCGGAACCGCTGGTGAGACCGTCGCTGTTCAGCAATCAGCAGATGTCGGGCGGGCTGCTGATGTTCTTCGTGCTCTACCTGGTACAGGCCGGGCTGTTCTTCACCATCCCGCTGTTCCTGTCGGTGTCGCTCGGCCTGTCCGCGCTGGAGACCGGCGTGCGCATCCTGCCGCTGTCGATCACCCTGTTGGCCGCGGCGGTCGGCATCCCGCGGTTCCTTCCGCAGGCTTCGCCGCGAACCGTGGTGCGGCTCGGCCTGCTCGCCATGCTGGCAGGCATCGTGGTCCTGTTGGCGGCCATCGACCCCAGCGCGGACGCCCGAATCGTGACGGTCCCGCTGCTGCTCGCGGGCCTGGGCATCGGGGCGATCGTGTCGCAGCTGGGCGCGGTCACCGTGTCCGCGGTGCCCGACGAGCTCAGCCCCGAGGTGGGCGGCCTGCAGAACACCGCCACGAACCTGGGCGCCGCCATCGGCACGGCCCTGGCGGGTTCGCTGCTCATCACCGCCCTGACGACGTCGTTCCTGCAGAGCATCGAGGCGAATCCGGCGGTCCCGGAACAGGTCAAGTCGCAGGCGAACGTCCAGCTCGCCGGTGGGGCCCCCTTCCTCTCCGATGTCGACCTGCAGGAGGCGCTCACCCAGGCCGGAGCGGACCCTGCGGTGGCCCAGGCCGCACTCGACGCCAACCGGCAGGCCCGGGTGGATGGGTTGCGCTCAGCACTGTCGGTGCTCGCGCTACTCGCGCTCGTCGGGTTGTTCGTCGCCCGGCGGGTGCCCGATCAGCCCGCGCAACCGAGCCTGGACGCTGCTGCGCCACCCGCGACCGAACCGAAGGACGATGAAGCGACAAGACCGACCGACGGCACATCGTCACCTCCGGCGGCGGCCCGCTGAGCGCCGTGTAGGGGTGGCCAGGCCGCTGGCCGTTCTGTCATCGCGACGAGACCCGGTCGGCCTGCGGGTGGCATGAAGTCGATGACCTCACCCACCCCGTTCTCGGTGATGAACCGCGTGATGAGAGCAGCGGTGTCCGGGAAGTACATCTGCTTCGACGTGTCGGCACCTTCCGCCGGACGGATCCGGAACCGGCCGCCGCGTTCGTCGTCGAGCAGGGCACCGAACACGCTCGGTGAGTCGAACCGCGGGCAGCAGAACCAGTCGACCGAACCGTCCGTGCTGACCAGTGCCGCGGTCTGAAGATCGCCAATCAGTCCGTGGTCGGCGATCGCTGCCTCGGTCATGGCTGACTCCTCCTTGCATGCGGCGGACCAGCAGATGCTGTCGGCCGGGTTGGGCTCATGCCTTTCCGGGGACGGGGAGAACGGACACCACGGTGATGCCCAGGGCCTGGAACTGGGCGATGATGCCGTGCAGATGCGACTCGTCCAGCACGTCGCCGTCGAGGACGGTCTGTGGGGGGGCTTCGACAATCCGCATGTCGACGAAGGCCGCGCGGGCCACGTCGGACAGCCTGCCGTCCACCCGGAATTCGTACCGCCTCGTCCCCATTGGGCCTCATCTCGTCCAGCGAGCTCGCGATGCGCCATCGGCCGCATCCTCGCTCCGGGCACCGTGCACGCTTCCGCGGCGTCGGGCATCGCCCGGGCCGGGTGAGCGAGAGGGATGCCGGGACAGGTCCAGCCGCGCGGGTGCGCCCGGACACGGGCGAAAGCCTGTCGCAGAAAGGCGGCGCCCATTCGGCCTGCTGTGATCTACGGTCAGTGGCGCCGCCAACAGTCGGTCGCCACCCGTTGCAGAGGTCGATCATGCTGAAGCTGTCCCGTGCCGGGCACGCTCCCTACGTCCTCGACGAGTCGGGCTCCGCATCGGTGACGAAGCGCCATGGTTGGACGGTTTTCGGGATGGCCTTCACGTTGATGGCCTTCGACTTCATCGACCGGCAGGTCGTGGTGGCGACGTTCCCGTACCTGAAGTCGGAGTGGGGGCTCTCGGACACACAGCTGGGCGCGCTCGTGTCCGTTGTCTCGGTCGCCGTGGCGGTGGGTGCGTTCCCGATCGCGCTGTCGGTGGATCGCTGGAGCCGGGTGAAAGCCATCGCCGTGATGGGGGCGACCTGGAGTCTCGCCACGCTCGCCTGTGGCTTCGCACAGAGCTACGCGCAGCTGTTCACCGCCCGGGCAGCGGTCGGTGCGGGCGAGGCCGGGTACGGCCCGGCGGCAGGCGCGCTGCTCTCCACCATGCTCCCCGCACACAGGCGGGCCACCGTGCTCGGCGCGTTCCAGGCCGCTGCGCCGCTGGGCACAGTGCTCGGCCTCGTGCTCGGCGGGATCTCGGCTGCGGCGTGGGGATGGCGGGCCGCGTTCGGGCTGGTCGCGGTGCCCGGCCTGATCCTCGCCCTCGGGTTCCTCCTGCTGCGGGACTACCGCACGGTGCCGATCATCCGCCCGGTCGGGGGCACCGGGCACCTGCGGACCACCCTCGCGGAGCTCTTCCGCGCCCGGTCCGGCGTTGCGGCCATCGCAGGCGGGGCCTTGCAGCTGATGGTGGTCTCCACGCTGTACACCTGGATGCCGAGCTACCTGAACAGGTCCTATGGCCTCGCGGTGGGCCGGGCGACGAACCTGGCCGCGGCCGTGATCCTTGCGGGGATGATCGGCACCATCGTCTTTGCCTACGTCGCCGATCGCGTGGCGTCCCGCGATCCCCGCGGTCGGCTCCGCGTTCCCGCCGCCCTGTCGGTCGTGACCTTCGGCCTGCTGGGTTGCGGATTCGCGCTGATCAGCCCGGGACCGTGGCAGTTCGCGCTCATCGTCGCGGGCGGACTGACGGCGACGGCGGCGGTCGGGCCGGTCGCGGCCGTGGTGGCCGATGTCGTGCACCCCGGCCTGCGGGCGACGGCGATCGCCACGGTGTCCGTCGCCCAGAACCTGCTGGGCCTCGCCGTCGGCCCGTTGGTCACTGGCCTGATCGCCGACCGCTACGGCCTCCCGACGGCACTGACCGTGATGCCTGCCGCCTGTGGTGTCGCAGCGCTGGCGTTCTGGTACGGGTCGGACCGCTACGTCAGCGACCGCGACGCCGTCACCTCGCCCACGACGACCGGCGGAGGCTCCTGAGCCGAGACGGGACCGCCTTCGTCCGATGAGCCTGCAGGCGTCGAACAAGGCATGATCGGGGCCTGCCCCGGGCGAGCGAGGAACTCGATCACCGCGAGGACGAGGAGCAGCCCGGCCGCGATGAGCAGGATCGCCACGCCCGTCGGCTGCGGAAGGAACACGAACAGCAGCGCGGCCAGCGCAACGGCCCCGATCCGCAGGCCCTTGACATGGGCCGCTACCCAGGTGCCCACCGGTCCGGTCGCCGACGGCCCTCCCCGGATGCGGCCCAGAAGGCTCGTGGCCCGGCTCCGCACCGCGGTGGCGGTCGGCGAGGATCCGGCCAGGAACGCCCCCAGCGCGACGACCAGCGCGAGCACCAACACCGCCCGCCCGGAGGCGCGAAGAGATCCCACGATGATGTCGAAACCGGCGGCGGCAGCCGGGGCCCCCGCCGCAGGAACGGCACCGACCAGCAATCCTCGCGCCACCAGCAGCCCGGCCGCGAGCAGGACCAGGGCCAACGCGACGCCGAGTCCCGCCGCGACCAGCGCGCGCATCCGTACCCGCGCCAGATAGACGCCCACGGCCAGCACCAGCAACGTGATCCACGGCAGCACCGTGGCGAGTGAGTCCAGGGTGTCGTAGGCCGACTGGGCGCGTACCAGCTGGTCGGCGGGCGCGAGCGCGATCGTCGGGTGCACCGCAGGGATGATGTTGACGGCCGTCAGCCCTTCGGCGGCGAGCCGTTGCTTCGCGGCGTCGATGAAGGGCGCGAGGTCCAGGTACACCGTTCCGCCCTGGACGACGACGGACTGACTGTCACCCGAGAGGAGGGTGACCAGCTGCCGGTGGGCAAGCGTCAGGGCCTGGTTCCATGCCGCCGCGAACTGGGGGCTCGCGATGAGCTGGCCGACCTTGTCCCGGACGAACCCGGTCACGGCCGTCGCCAACGCCGGGGTGAAGGTCTTCAGCCGCTCGACAAGCTGGGGTGGCAGACCTTGCGCCGCGAGCGCCGCGATCGACTGGTCGGCAAGGCCCTGCACATCGACGTACTGGAACACGGTCGTGGTGACCCGGTTCGTCAACGCTTCCTGCACCGCGGGGTCGTCGATGAGGGGCCCGGCGGTGGCGACGAAGTGGTCGGTGTCCGAGACCTCGTTGTGGGTCCAGACCGCGACGAGCGACACGGGCGCCAGCACGCAGCCGAAGACGATCAGCAATACGGCGATGACGGACCGCCAGCGGATCCGGCGGCGAGGTCGGCTGGTGTCTGCGCGCAGCGTCGCGTTCTCCCGACGCAGCCGTTCGAGCTCCGCGCGCTCGTCGGCCGTCAGGGCGTCCTGGACGTCGAGGGACGCGCTCCCGCGGCTCTGTGCCTGGGACATCTGGGTCCTCCGGACTCGTCGGCGGTGGAGGCGCAGGCTGCCCGCGGCCGTTGCCTCAGGCGCCACCCGTAACGGATGAACGGCTTGGTCGCGCTCGCACCCGGGCGACGTCGCGGGTGCGGCTGGTCGGCGCCCGACTCACCGTGAGGTGACCGACGCCGAAGAGGAGACCGTCAGGTCGTACAGCGACGTCGGCAACGGATGTGCGCCGCCCTCATCCGGACAGGGTGACGACGCCGAAGCACAACCGGCCGACAGTACGACGTGGTCGGCCACCCGAGGAGGCGTACTGCGATGGCAGCACCGGAGGAGAGCACGACGGACGGCACGGCGCGCCACGCGACCCCAGCACGTCCGGCGCCGACTCTTCTACGCAGGCTCGCGGCGGCGGGCGCGCTGGCAGCACTCCTGTTGGCGATCGCGCTCGCCGTCGCAGGCTTCCTGGACGATCCCCTCCGCCTGGTGGTGTCGCTGCTCCTGATCCTCGCGATGGTGATGGCCGGATGGACGGCGCTGGTCAACCGCGGCGCAGCACGCGCCGTCGCGGCAGGAGTCTCGATCGTGGCACTGGTCGCGCTCGTCGTGCTGCTGGTCCTCGGCTCGCCGGTGCGGCTCGCGCTCCTCGTCGGGCTCGTCTTGATCTCCACGGCAGCAGCAAGGGTCGCGCTCGGGCACGACCTGGCCCACCGGCACGCCGGAGTCCAGAGCGTCGGACCGGCCCACCGCGGCGTCTTGATCATGAACCGGTGGTCCGGCGGCGGGAAGGTCGACAAGTTCGACCTGGAGACCGAGGCACGGCGCCACGGGGTCACGCCGATCGTGCTGCAGCGGGGGGACGACCTGCGGGCGCTGGCGGAGCAGGCCGTAGCCGAGGGAGCCGACGTGATCGGCATGGCGGGCGGCGACGGCTCCCAGGCGCTGGTCGCCGACGTCGCACGACGCCACGACGTCGCCTTCGTGTGCGTACCCGCGGGCACCCGCAACCATTTCGCCCTCGACCTCGGGCTCGACCGCGCCGACGTCGCAGCCGCACTGGAGGCCTACGGCGACGCCGTCGAGCGCCGTGTCGACCTGGCCCTGCTCGGCGACCGCGTCTTCGTCAACAACGCCTCGCTCGGCGTGTACGCCACCGTCGTGCAGTCGCGGTCCTACCGCGACGCGAAGCTCGCCACCACCGCGCAGGTCCTGCCCGACCTGCTCGGGCCCGGGGCGGCACGGCTCGACCTGCGCTACGCCGGACCCGACGGGAAGCCCGCACCGCTCGCGGACATCGTGCTCGTCTCCAACGGCGCCTACCGGCTCGAGTCGCTCAACGGCTTCGGCACCCGCGAGCGGCTCGACGCGGGCGTCCTGGGCATCGTCGCGGTGACCGTGGACAACGCACGCGATCTGCCGGTCCTGCTCGCCGCGGAGGCCAGCGGGCACGTCGACCGCTTCCGCGGCTACCGGTCGTGGACGACACCGGAGCTCGAGATCGACTCCGCACAGCAGTTGGTCGACGTGGGAGTCGACGGCGAAGCGCTGCGGCTGCCCCCTCCGCTGCGGTTCCGCTCGCTGCCCGGCGCGCTGCGGGTCCGCACGCCGATCAACGCGCCCGGCGTCGCACCTGCCGCGGTCGCGCCCCACGGTGTCGGCCTGGCGAGCGTCGCCTTGCTCCGGGTGCTGTCCGGTCGGCCCGCGCGCTGAGTGGCAGCGTCCGACCAACAACGGAGCGGTGATGACGAGGAAACAGCCCTTCGAGCTCAGCCGTGCAGCCCGACGACGCGTGGTCGTCGTCGCCGTTCTGCGGTCGGCCGCGTCGGTCACGCTGCTTGTCGTCCTCTACTACGTGGCGCCGCTCGACGGGCCGCTCAACTTCGGAACGTTGATCACCTTCGGGCTGGGTCTGCTCGTCTTCGCCGGGCTGACCGGCTGGCAGGTACGGGCGATCATCCGATCCGACGTCCCCGTGCTCCGTGCGATGCAGGCCCTCGCGACCGGCGTCACCCTGCTGCTTGTGCTGTATTCCTCGCTCTACAGCGCGATCGCCTACAACCGGCCCGACAGCTTCACCCAGACTTTGAGCCGAACCGATGGCCTCTACTTCACCGTCACGGTCTTTGCCACCGTCGGGTTCGGCGACATCACGCCGCGGAGCGAACTCGCTCGGATCGTCACGACCACGCAGATGCTCTTCGGGCTGGTCGTCTTCGGGCTGATCCTGAGGACGCTGGTCAGCGCGGTGCAGGTGGCAGTCCGGCGGCGCGAGAGTGAACGGCCGTAGTCCATCAGGTTGAGTCGGGCGAGTTGACGATGTTCACCCCCAGCGGATGAGAGATCCACGACGGGGCGGCGCCACGATCTTCGGCGAGTGGACGATCTGCAGCGCCCAGGAGGCACCGGATGTCTGGACCAAGGCAGGCAGCAAGCGCGACGAGCACGTCGGCACCGACTGCCCCCACGCACCGGGCGCGACCCGCGGGCTGGGTCGTGGGACTGAGCCTCTTCGCGGGCATCATGATGATCGTCACGGGCGTGTTCACCGCGGTCGAGGGACTGGTCGCGCTGTTCCGCAACGAGGTCTACGTCGCCACCCTCCGGTACGTCTTCGCCTTCGACCTGACGACGTGGGGTTGGATCCAGCTCATCCTCGGACTCATCGTCATGGCCGCAGGCTTCGGGGTGGTGACGGGGCGGATCTGGGGCCGGGTGGTCGGCATCGCCATCGCGCTGCTGAGCATGCTCGCGAACTTCCTGTTCATCCCGTACTACCCGGTGTGGTCGCTACTGATCATCGCGTTGAACGTCTTCGTGATCTGGGCACTGTGCGTCTTCAACCGGGATGCCGCGGCCAACGCGTAACCCTCGTTCCACGAAGGGGATGAGTGACGGTGGCTGAAGGCGTGCCGGGCGCCCGTCCGCACCGCCGGTCGGGCTGGTTCGGGATGGTCATCGGCGTCGGGGTACTCCTGATCATCCTCGGGATATGGAACGCGATCGACGGGCTGACCGCGCTGCTCGCGGGGGGCTTCGTCGCCGCCGACGCCGAACGTGTCGTCGCGCTCGACGTCGCCGCCTGGGGCTGGGTGCTGCTGGCCATCGCCGTCGTCGAGGTGACCGCCGGGATCGCGCTCTTCATCGGGGCCCGATGGGCGCGCGTGGTCGCGGTGCTGGTCGCAGGCTCCAACGGGATCGTGCAGCTGGCGTTCGTCGCCGCCGATCCCGTGGGCGCCATCCTGATCATCGTAGTGGCCGCGGTCGTGATCTGGACCATCGTCAAGCACGGCGACGCGACCCGCGTCTGACCTCCATCCGCGTCAGGGCGGCGTCGACGACCCCCGCAGCACCACCAGAGAACGGGACCCGACGGTAACCACGTCGGTCTCCCCCCACGAGCGCCGATGTCGTCGCGGTCGGGTCGACGGTGTCGATCTCCCGCTGCCAGGTCTGGCCGGGGCGCGTGGGCGGAACGGCGAAGTCGAGCGAGGGTCACCAGACGGCGGGTGAACTCCCGTAGCTCCTTACCCTGTCGGCTGTACCGGACGCGACCGCGAAGTTCGCGCCGCCGTCCCGGATGGTGGCGCCGAGCGGAAACCACAGTCCGGGCCGGGTAGCGGTCGCGTGGCTCATGCGCGTCGACCTTCCGGTCCGGCTGCGCGGAGCACGTCGCCGACCGAGGGCACCTGTCCGTGCCTTCGTCGGATCACGTCGGCCACCAGCCCGGTCCACCCGGTCTGGTGGGCCGCACCCAGCCCCGCCCCGTTGTCGCCGTGGAAATACTCGCTGAACACGAGGTTGTCCCGCCAGGCCGGGTCGTTCTGCAGCCGTTCGACGCCGCCGAAGCACGGACGTCGTCCGTCCGGACCGGCGGTGAAGATCGACACCAGGCGCTCGCGCAGGTCCGCGATGATCGTCCGCAGCGGCAGCTGCCTGCCCGACCCGGTCGGGTACTCGACCGTGAAGTCGTCTCCGAAGAAGCGGTCGTAGCGCTCCAGCGCATTGATGACCATGTAGTTCAGCGGGAACCACACCGGTCCGCGCCAGTTGGAGTTGCCGCCGAACATCGCGGTGGTCGACTCGGCGGGTTCGTAGTCGATCCCCGCGCGCACACCCTCGACCTCCAGCACGTACGGATGCTCACGGTGGTAGGCGGACATCGCCCGCAGCCCGTGCGGAGACAAGAACTCGCTCTCGTCGAACAGCTTGCCGAACAGCCGCTCCAACCGGTCGATGCCGACCACGCCGAGCAGCAGCCCGCGGTGTCCGGGCGTGCCGCGGAGCAGCCCCACTTCGACGAGCTTCTCCCTATCCTGCAGGCCCTCGCGGGCGAGGAACCTCGGGAAAGCCTTGCCGACCTGCTGAGCCCGGTCGAGCATCGCCTCGTCGATGACCCCGGCGGCCAGCATCGGAATGATGCCCACCATGGACCGGACCTTGACCGGCACAGCCGTCCCGTCCGGGGCGACCAGCCGGTCGTAGAACAGCCCGTCGGTGTCGTCCCACAACCCCTGTTGGCCGATGGCGGTCCGGATCGCCGCGAAATGCTCGAGGAACTTCAGGACGAGGTCGGCCGCCGGACGTCCGCCGCGACTGAGGAAGACGGCGATGGTCCCCATCGCCAGCGCGTAGGACGCCATCCAGCCGGTCGCGTCGGCCTGCTCCAGCGTGCCGCCGACCGGCAGGTGGGAGCGGTCCAGCGGCCCGATGTTGTCCAGACCGAGGAACCCGCCCTCGAACAGGTTCGACCCGTCCGCGTCCTGCAGGTTGACCCACCAGGTGAAGTTCACCAGCAGCTTGTCGAAGATCTGGCTGAGGAAGTCGAGGTCGCGGCCGCCGTCGATGACGAACACCTCGAGCGCCGCCCATGCCTGGACGGGCGGGTTGACGTCGCCGAAATCCCATTCGTAGGCGGCCAGCGCCCCATTCGAATGCTGGAACCACTCCCGGCAGAGCAGGATCAACTGGTACTTGGCGAACGCCGGGTCGACATGGGCCAGTGCCACGCAATGGAACGCCAGGTCCCAGGCGGCGAACCAGGGGTACTCCCATTTGTCCGGCATCGACATGATGTCGAACGCCTCGAAACCCCGCCACCGCGCGTTGCGGCCGCCGAGCCGGGAGTCCGGCGGTCGAGGTTGGGTCGGATCGCCGTCCAGCCAACGCGCGACGTCGTAGTAGTACAGCTGCTTGCTCCACAACATCCCGGCGAAGGCCTGGCGCATCACCAGCGCCTCGTCGGGCGCCGCGGCCGGAGGGGTGAGCTCGGCGTAGAACTCGTCCGCCTCGGCCGAACGCCGCGTGAGCACCTCGTCGAAAGCCGACCCCAGAGCCGTGGCGGGCTCGGTGCCCGACCCCGCGGGACGCAGCCGCAGCCGAAGCTCGACGGTCTCACCGGGCGGCACGGTCACCCGATGCCAGAAGGCGCACTTCGACCCGCGCCGGTCCGGATTGACGGTGGGCGCGCCGGACAGGACGTGGTCGTTGATTCCGTCCTTCGGGTAGGGCGTGCTGGTGCGGGCGCCGTACAGGCGCTCGGTGTTGGTCTCGTTCTCGCAGAACAGCGCGGGGGGCGTCGCACCGTCCGGGCCTGTGCTCGTCAGCAGCTCGAGCTCACCGAGGAACGGGTGGTGCACCGCGACCGCGTCGGCGCCGGTCGCCTCGAGCACGGGCCGAGGGCTGTCGATGTCCCACGACCAGGTGTTGCGGAACCAGGCGGTGGGCAGCACGTGCAGGGTCTCGGGGTCGGGGCCCGCGTTGGTCACCTGGACCGACATCAGCACGTCGAGCGGATCGCCCTTGGCGTAGTGCACCTCGACGATCCAGTAGCGGTCGTCGTCGAAGGCTGCGGTGTCCAGGAGCTCGTACTCGGGATCGAGCTTGCCCCGGCGGCCGTTCTCCCGCCGCAGCTCCTCATACGGGAAGGCGCGCTGCGGATAGTGGTACCGCCAGCGGTTCCAGGCGTGGCTGGGCACGCCGTCGAGGTACCACCAGTACTCCTTGACGTCCTCCCCGTGGTTCGCCTCGGCGCCGGTCAGCCCGAAGAGGCGTTCTTTGAGTATGGCGTCACGGCCGTTCCACAGCGCCAGGCCGAGACAGAGCCGCTGCTCGACGTCGCAGAACCCGGCCAGGCCGTCCTCCCCCCAGCGGTAGGCCCGGGAACGGGCGTGATCGTGCGGCAGGTAGGCCCACGCCTCACCATCGGCGCTGTAGTCCTCACGGACGGTCCCCCACTGCCGCTCGCTGACGTACGGCCCCCAGAGATACCAGTCGTCCGCTTGACGCAGCCCGTCCTGAAGCTTTCCGAACCCGCGCGCCCGTTCCCGCTCAGCCCCCACCGTCATCCTCCGTCCGGTCACCCGACAGCGCCTGGCGACCATAGGGACAGGCCTGCGGCCACGCCGTCATCCGGTGCGGGTGAGCAGGCAATGCCGCGATTCCGGTCGAGCCGACCCGCAGGCGCGCAGGCGTCGACATCCGATCGCCTGGAACGGGTGACGCCGCCTCCCGGGAACGGACCTAACGTCGCCGAGATGTTCAAGCAGATCAACGCCATGCCGCCCGGCACGGTCGGTTTCGAGGCGATCGGGGAGATCGACGACGACGATTTCGAGGACGTGGTCGCACCCGTGCTGCGTCAACGGATCGCCAGCGGGCAAAGCTGCGCCTGCTGTACCTGCTCGGACCGCAGATGCGGAAGTACGAAGGCGACGCGGCGCAGGAGCAGATGAAGTTCGCGGCCCGCCACATCACCGCCTACGAGCGCGTCTGTGTGGTGTCCGATGAGAGCTGGCTCGGCCCCGCACTGCGCATTCTCTCGGTGCTGGTCCCGGGCACCATACGGGGCTTCCCGGTCGCCGATCTCGACGCCGCAAAGAGGTGGGTAGCGGAAGGCCTCGATCGCGGTGGCGAGCCGATATCAGACTAACTGCCCACCCACCACTCCCAACGGGCCGGGAGCAGCGGTCAGACCGTCATCCGTTGCGGCTGACGCCGGCGATCGATGATGAACATTGCGTGACGGGGCACGGAACATCCCGGACGGCCCGCACTCGATCGACCCCGGTCGCGTCGGGGAAGTGGACGTCGGGTCGGTCAAGGTGGCGGGATCTGGCCGCGGTACGGGGCGCACGCGGGGCCGCTGACACCCAGACCGTCGATGCGGAAGATGCGCCCGGCATCGGGTTGGCGCTGCAGGCTTTCCGGGTCCAGCCCGTGCCGGGCGGTGGTGACGAACAGGGTGGAGCGACCGTCGCCGCCGAACGCACAGGAGGTCGGACGGTCGACGGGAACGGCCACCGTGGCCATCAGGGATCCGTCGGGTCGATAGCGGCGCAGCGCGCCGCCGCCCCAGAGTGCGACCCAGATATCGCCGCGATCGTCGACGGTGAGGCCGTCGGGTGCGACGCCTTCCCCGTCGATGCGCACGACGGTGCGGCGATCGTGGAGGTCTCCGGTGGCGGGATCAAAGGCGAACGCGTCGATGGTTCCGGCGCCGCTGTCGGCCAGGTACATGGTGGTGCCCTCTGGGCTCCAGCCGATGCCGTTGGAGATGGTGAGGCCGGTGAGCACGGTCGTGCAGGTGCCGTCCAGCTCCAGCCGGTAGAGCGCACCGGCGCCGGGCGACTCGTCGTAGGCCATCGTGCCTGCCCAGAAGCGCCCTTGTGGGTCGCAGGCGCCGTCGTTCATGCGGACGTCCGTGCGCCCGGCTTCGGGCTGCGCCAGCTCGCGGAGGGCTCCGCGGGGGTCGGCGAACAGGAAACCGGTGCCTGCGGCCACCAGGAAGCCCCCGCCGACGACGGGAGCGGCTGCGCCGACGTGGCGGCCGATCGGTAGCGTCGTGGGGCTAGCGAGCAGCCCTCGGGAGTCGATCCGGGCGCGATGCAGCTGCGACCCGAGGATGTCCACCCACATCAGCTCGCCGCTGTCGTCGAGCCAGCGGGGCCCCTCGGTGAGCAGTCCCACCGTGTCCGAGCAGGCCGTCACCCGGATCTGGTCGCGTCGGGCGGGGTTCGCCGTGCCCGTCATGACGGTCGGTGCAGCATCAGTGGCATCCCTATGGATCATCGCCTGCCCCGAGGCCGCCGAGCTCGGAGGCGAGCGAACCGATCACGTGGACGGCGTTGCCGGGCAGCCCGCGCGAGCACTGTTCAAGATCGGCGCGGCGGCCTGCTCCACTGCGGCGACCGACGCGGTCAGTGCACCGAGCTTCGTGGACAGGCTGGTCTGGTCGGTCAACGAGGCGAGGGTGCCCTGCAATGCGCCGAGCGCGGTGGTCAGGTTGTCCACGTCCGGTCCGAACTGCGCTCCAGCAGAAGTGGCCAGACCGCGCCCCGCGGACTGGAGGTTCTGGAGGGCGGCCTTCACGCCGTCGACGCCCACTTTGGTGGCGTCCACGTTGCCGATGGCGGCCGCGGCGGCCCGGAACTGCGCGGCCGCCGAACACAGCGCGGCCGAGGCCGGAGCCGTTGAGCTGGCCGTCGGCGAGGCTGCAGGCGGAGCTGTCGCCGAGGTGGCTGCCGGGGGTGTCGGCGGCGGTCCGGACGCTCCCCCGGAGCACCCGACGATCGCGGTCAACCCGAGGATGCTCGCCGCACCCAGCCGCACCACCAGCGCCCATGAGCCGCGACCAGCAGGAGGGGCGTGGCCGACGAGCCGGGGCGTGAGGCTTCCCGAAACACCGGTGGGGCGGGTCATCGAAGTCGATCGCACCGGAGAATCGTCTGCCGCGATGCGGCGGCGGTCGCCGCCCGTGTCGGGTGATTGATCGGACGCGCTGCGATCAGGTGTTCAGTATGCGGCTCTTCTGCTGCTCGAACTCGGCGTCGCTCAACACGCCCTGCGCTCTGAGCTCGCCGAGTTGCCTGAGCTGGGCCAGCTTGTCGTCCATGCTCGAGGGTGGCGGCGTGGGTGGCGCCTCCCGAACATCCGGCTGGACATACGACTCTTGCTGATCTCGCTGTGCCCACCGGCCTGCCTGGCGCCGGGTCACACGGTTGGAAACCGCGGTGGCGGTGCCTGCGACAAGGGCCGTGCGGACGAGACCACGAAGCAGACCGGGCATCCTGCGGTC
This sequence comes from uncultured Actinomycetota bacterium, assembly GCA_963750095.1. GTDB lineage: Bacteria > Actinomycetota > Actinomycetes > Mycobacteriales > Pseudonocardiaceae > Pseudonocardia. Next base: position 593,619 of record CAVVPJ010000011.1, read on the forward strand.
CTTTCTCGATCGGTAACGGTGACTCAGGCATCAACGGGTTCGGTCTCGTCCAGCGCCGCCGCGAGGTCCTCGACCGGAACCCGGCCCGCAGCAACAAGCTCGCCACCGGCGCGGCGCAGGGCTCCGACGAAGGGCGCCGCCCACACGTTCTCGTAGATCACGATCCCGGCCGCGTTGCCGGGCGCAACCAGGGCGGCAACCTGGTCGATGTCGGCGCGGCCGAGCACGCCGGACGAGGCGCCGCGCAGCACCTCGAAGTCGAGCACTCCATCCCCGTCGAGGTCGCTGATCTCCAGCACGACAACAGACCCATCCGGCTCCTTGCGCAGGAACACCAGGTCGAGGATCCGGACGATGCCGCGGTCGACCAGGTCGAGGAGAATGGGCAGGGCCTCGCCCCTCAGCCGGGCACCCGGGAACTCCACCACCAGGTAGTCGATCGGACCCAGGTCGTCGGAGTCGTCGGTCATGTCCATGCCTCCGTCTTGTTGCTTCGTGCGCCGCTGGCATCCTCGCGACCAGGAGGTGTCTCACCCTCATCCCCGACGGGTGACGCCCGTGCTGAACGTGCTCCGCATGGGTGTGCGGCGACGCGGCGCGCCATCGCGATCCGCCCGTTCACCTGGCGGAGGTGATGCGCCGCCGCGGGACAGGCAGGACCGTTGGCGAGTCCAGCCTGCTCGGGCCCCTCATCGGAACCTCGGACTGGAGCAGTCATGGCAGCCGACCGTGTGGACGCGCTGGTCATCTTCGGCGCGACTGGTGACCTGGCCAAGCTGGAGACGTTCCCGGCGCTGGTCGGGCTGGTCGATCGCGGCGTGCTGGACGTCCCGGTGATCGGGGTGGCCAAGAGTGGCTGGGGGCTTGAGCGGTTTCGCGACTACGCCGCGGCGTCGCTGCGGCGGGGCGGGATGGACCCGGGCTCGCCGTCCGCGACGAGGATGCTCCAGCTCCTGCGCTACGTCGACGGCGACCTGGACGACGACGCCACCTGCAACGGGCGCGCTCGGACTTCGGCGACAACCAGGCAGGCCCCGAACACTGCGCCGCGATGGCGATGCTGGAATACCGCGCCGCGCTCCTGCTCGGTCACGCCACAGCCGCACGCACGGTCCTGGGCTGGCTTGTCGAGCGGACCGGCGACAACGCGGAGCTGGTCATGATGCGTGCGTGGGCCGACGCGGCCGGAGGCAGGCACGAGCACGCCCGCACCGTGATCCGCGCGGTGCTGGACGGCTCCACCCCCGCGCTGCTCCCGCACACGGTGGTGGAGGGTTGGCTCCTGGAGACCTCGATCGCAGCAACCGCGGGCGAGCGGCCCGCCGCCCGCCACGCCCTGCAAACCGCGCTGGCCCTCGCCGAACCACTCGCCGCCCTCCGCCCGTTCACCCAGGCAGGCCCGAACGTCCATCAGCTGTTGATGCACCAGCACGGCAGCTTCGGCGCGTCCGACGAGTTCGCGGATCAGGTGCTCGCCGTAGGCGCCGGTCACCAAGGCCAGAAAGCGATGTTGAGCGAGCGGGAGATCACTGTCCTCGGGCTGCTGCCCTCCATGCTGTCGCTCGATGAGATCGCCCTCGACCTCACGGTGTCGGTCAACACCGTGAAGAGCCACGTGCGGTCGATCTACACGAAGCTCGGGGTGAGCAGTCGCCGACTTGCGGTCCTTGCGGCCCATGAGCGCGGCCTGCTCAGCAGCAGCATCCACTGAACCTGTCATCTGTGACAGGTGATGGGAACCAGGTTTTCACATCCGCCCGGTGGCTCACCCCGAGCGGATGAGGAAGACGTGACGCGGCCGCGCGACGATCGTCACCGGGCCAGGTTCTGGACAGCCCCGGAAGGACCGCGAACCTCGTATAGGGGGTGTGTTCGCGAGCCTGCCGGTTTCTCGCCGACCGAGGAGGAATGATGGCAGCGGTCGATGACCTCTCGGAGTTGGTCGAGCGAGCTGCGGCGGTCGAGAAGTCGGCCTTGGCGTCGAAGTGGAAGGAAGAGCCCGACGTCCAAGGGCTCATCCGCAGAATGCGCAAGGCCGCCGAGGAGCAACGGCAGGCGGTGAGCCTGGACACCGACCCGCATCGGCTGTCGCCGCGTTGGGCGGGTCTGCGGCAGAACTATCTCGACCTCGGAGCGCAACCCGCGCTGCCCGGCCAGGAGCCGTCGGCGCAGGACGGCACCGACGAGGGGGACGGAGGCGCGGACGCCCGGCGGCTGAGTCATCACGCCGCGGCGCAGGCCGAGGACGACGCGGTGGCCGCCGTCGGCGTCGCCAGGATCGCCCTGACCGATGCCGCGCTGGCCGTGTTGCAGGCCCGGTTGGCCCGCATTCAGGCAGGCGAAGACGAGCCGGAATCGGCGACGGTCGACGGTCACGTGCCGCTGCACGGGCGCAACCCCGTCAGCCGACACGGCCCGGCGCTCGCCCACGGCGTCACCGGGGAGATCAACTACGTGCTCACCCGGAAGCCGCGGAACACGGTGAAGTCCCTGGGGATCGCTCTGGGCCTCGGTCTGCTCTTCCTCGGCTATCTGCGGGTGTTCAAGTGGGATCAGAACCAGCAGTGGCTGCCCTACCTGGGCCTGTGGGTGATCTCGTTCGTGATGGGCGGATCGGTCTGCATCAACGCGATGAGCTTCGACGCCATGCGGGTGCGGGCCGCCCTGGACACGGGTGCCCGACTCTGGCACCTGCTGGTGATCAAGAACCTGGCGCTGCTCTGCATCGTCGCGCCCGTCGGTTTCGTACTCAGTGCACTGCTGGCCTGGCGGGCGGGTGATCTCGGCGCGTTCTTCAAGGCCTGCGCCCTGGTGATCTGCTTCATCCTGCTCTGGCTCGGGGTGGGCAACGTGTTGTCGATCTGGTTGCCCACACGCGACGAGCCGATCCGCAAGCGGCGCCAGTCGGGCAGCCTCAAGCAGTTCCTCATCGCCTTCGCCGCGTCCTACGCGATCGGCTACCTGGTCAACTTCATGCTCGTCTGGCGGGTGCTCGCCGCCCGGGCGCTGACGGAGCGGATGGGCCAGGCGTTCATCCCAGGTGTTCTGATCGTGCTGAGCTGCCTCAGCATGTGGGTGCTGCTCACGGTGTTCGCGGTGGCGCTCGCGCAACAGCCTAAGGTTCGTCGGACGCTGCAGAAGGAGATCGCCGACTACCAGGCAAACGCCGAGGCCAATGCCTTGGCGGCCGAACAGGCGGCCGCGGCGACGGCCGCGACAAAGCAGTCGACCCTGACCTGACCCGATCAGTCCGATGACCACCGTGCCGCTTTCACGGGTCACAGCGCCTGCGGCGGAGGCCCGCTTGACGACCCAGTCGAACCGGGGACGGTGGCGGCCGTGAACGCCGGGACGGTTCGTATTCATCTTGTTGGGGCGATGCCGGGATGGCCGGGGCGGCGAAGCATGGTCGTCGGCAGCCAGCGCACGGCGTGCCAGAGGAGGCGAGATCAGTGGCCCACGCGCGCTACGAGATCCGGGTGAACGGCAGGCTGTCCGAGCGTGCGCGCAGCGCGTTCCCCGCGATGAACGTCCTGTCGATCCCGACACAGACAGTTGTCTTCGGGGAGTTGGCCGAGCCGTCCGACCTGGGCGACCTCCTGGCGCAGTGCAACGCGATGGGCCTCGAAGTCCTGTCACTCCGCCAGCTGCCCGGCGACGCGGCGACCCGCCCGGGCACATGCCCCGCCGTGGATGAGGCCGAGCGCGCACCCGCCGCGACCCCGCCATCACGCCCGACTGATCCGGCTGATGCACCCGTTGCGCGAGTGCGACCTGGACAACGATCAGGACGCCCGCCGCGGGGTTGTACGCGGAGCTGACGAGCCCTACGGATGATCCGAGTCGGCAGGGTCGGTCCCCCAGCCAGTCATCTCGCCGACGCCGTTCGAGAGATCGGGAACGCCGCTTCAACGTCCACCAGTGCGGGAGCACGAGGTCCGCCGACCACATGGAGGAACGAGATCATGAGCTTGCGAGATCGACTGCGGAGGGACGACAACCCTGATGTTCGGCGCTATCGGATGCGGGAACAGCTGTTGTCGATCGGCGACGACTACTGGATCGAGGACGAGACCGGGCAGCGCGCGTTCAAAGTCGACGGCAAGGCGGTTCGGGTGCGCGACACGTTCGTGCTGCGCGACGCCTCCGGCCAGGAGGCAGCGAAGATCCAGGAGCGCAAGCTTCGGGTGCGCGACACGATGGAGATCGAGCAGCCGAGCGGAAACGCGACCGTCCGTAAGGCCCTCATCGGCCTGCGGGACCGATTCAAGATCGACGTTGATGGTGGTCCCGACCTGAGCGCGCACGGGAATCTCGTCAATCACGAGTATGAGATCGAGCGTGACGGCGACACGGTCGCCACCGTCTCGAAGAAGTGGTTCCGGATCAGGGACACTTATGGAGTGGAGATCATGCCTGACCAGGACGAGGCAAGGATCCTGGCCATCGTGGTGTGCATCGACGCCATGACGCGCGACTGAGTGTGGTGGTGAGCTGCGACCAGCAGCCAGCGCGCCCGCAGCGCTGCGGGGCCCGAGACGCTGTGCTCTGACGCCTCCGGCGGGGACCCATGGGGTTCATCCCTCGTGGGTGATGCCGGTCATGAACATGCGCCGGAACCTCGACCGGTGATCGAGACGAGGTGGCCGTCCCGGCCGTGAACATCGACGGAATTCCCTCGCGATCCCGTATTCGCCCCAACTTGGGTGCAATAACACTCCTGAGAGACCCGCCATGTGCCTCTTCATTATTCTGCTGTTCTTCGGTCCGCGCACGGCCATCGCCCTCTGGTGGTTGGTTCAGCCGCTACGCTGGGACATCACCTTCCATTCATTCCTGCTGCCGTTCCTCGGATTCCTGTTCCTGCCCTGGACCACGCTCATGTACGTTCTGGTGGCCCCCGGTGGCCTTATTGGCCTGGACTACCTGTGGATGGGGCTGGCAGTACTCGCGGACGTCGCCAGCTACGCAGGTAGTGGCTTGTACGGACGCAGGCGCCGCCCCACTGTCCAGTGAGCCGCCGTAGGCCGGAAATCGACGAGTTCGGGATGACCTTGCCCTCAGGGACCGGACCGTCTGCAGCGATGGGAGTTGGTGTGTCCGTCGGGCCTGCGTAGCAGGACGAGGCCACCTCCCGCGGATGAGGAGATCGCGACGTGGCGACGCGACGATCCTCGCCGAGAGAAGAACCGCATCGCGCAGGAGGCTCGACGTGTCCACACCCCGGCAGGCAGCACACCCCGAGAACAGCTACTCGTCCTCCCCGCCCGCGCACGGCGCTCGCACCGCGGGCTGGGTCGTCGGTCTGAGCCTGTTCGCAGGCATCATGATGATCATCGCAGGTGTGTTCAACGCGTTGGAGGGAGTCGTAGCGCTCGCCCGCAACGAGGTCTACCTCGCCACCCCTCGGTACATCTTCGCCTTCGACCTGACGACGTGGGGTTGGACCCAAGTCGTCATCGGACTCGTCGTCATGGCCGCGGGATTCGGCGTGGTGACGGGTCAGCTCTGGGGCCGGGTGGTCGGCATCACCATCGCCGTGCTGAGCATGCTCGCGAACTTCGCGTTCATCCCCTACTACCCGGTGTGGTCCCTGCTGATCATCGCGCTGGATGTCTTCGTGATCTGGGCACTGTGCGTCTACAACCGGGATGCCGCGGCTGCTGCAGGCTGAACGCGGTGGACCGACGGAGAGGTGGGCCATCGTCGCCGCGGCCGCCGTATCCGCGTTCCGCCGCCAGCCATCCCGCTGTGTGTTCATCCCGGTGGAATGAGCCGGGGTCATCCCGTCCGGGTGGATCGTGCAGCCCAGGCAGAGCACATTCACACCGGGGAGGCGCGGCATGCTGCCGGTTCCAATGCGTTTCTCACCCGACGAGACCCACGTGCTCCGCCAGTCGACCGTGCACCTCGACGTGGCGCAGGCCCGCCCCGTGCACACCCGCGCCGATGGATGGCCCGCCGGGATGCGGCTGGCCTGCGTAGCCCTGCGTGGGGGCGCAGATCCCGCAGGCTTCCGGCAACGACTTGCAGGCCTTCCCCAGCCAGCGGTCGACCTCCGGATCGGGGACGTACTGACCGGTCTGCCCGCCGCACACGAAGAGCCGCTCGACAGCCCATCGCGATCCGTTCCCCAGACCTCCAGGCAAACGGGCTGCAGGAGCTGACCGCCATGGTGCTCGTCCCCCAGGCCAAGATCACGGTGCCGCGATTGCCGCACGAGTTTGTGACGCGCGCGGATCTGTGCGCCGATCTGGACGTCGGGGTGACCGCCGACGTTGCACTGATCTGTGCGCCTGCCGGTTACGGGAAGACCCTGCTGCTCGCGGACTGGGCGCGGACGAGCACGGCGATAGATGTGGCGTGGGTCGGCATCGATCGTGACGACAACCATCCGAAGCGGTTGTGGTCCGCGGTCGTGGCCGCGGTCGCGGGCTGCCCGTCGGTGCCAGCGTCGGGTCCGCTGCACGCCGGGATGGCATACCGGGCCGCGGCCCACCCGGATTTCATCGCCGAGTTCGCCGCTGCGCTGCAGGAGCTGGCGCGGCCGATCCGCCTGATCCTCGACGACGTACAGGAACTGGTCGACCCGGAGGCCTTGGAAAGCCTGCGCACCTTCATCCGGGTCAAGCCCGCGACCGTCCAGCTCGTGCTGGCCAGCAGGCTCGATCCACCGCTGTCGTTGCCCCGGCTACGTCTGACCGGCAGGCTCTACGAGCTGCGCGCCGCCCACTTGTCCTTCACACCACAGCAGGCCGCGGCACTGCTGGAGAGCTCGGGGCTGCGGCTTGCACCGCACCAGGTCGAAGTTCTGCACCGGCGCACCGGGGGATGGGCCGCGGGCTTACGGCTGGCCGCTGTCGGTATGGGGAAGTGTGTCGACCACACGGCGTTTCTCACCCAGTTCTCCGGTGATGAACGCTCGGTGGCCGACTACCTGGTCGGCGAGATCCTCGGCGGGTTGCCCGCCGACCTGCAGGACTTCCTGCGGGTGATCAGCATCTGCGACCCGGTACCGGCCGCGCTGGCCGCGGAGCTGAGCGGTCGGGACGAGGCAGGCAGTGTGCTGGACCGGCTTGAGAAACAGACCTCACTGGTCACCGCGACGGGGCCACGCCGTGACGTGTACCGGATACAGGAGCTGCTGCGCACCTACCTGGTCGCCGACCTGCAGCGCCACGGCCACCGACAGGTGGAAGGCCTGCACGCCGCGACCGCCCGCTGGTGGGCAGCCCAGGACCAACCGCTGCCCGCTCTTGAGCATGCGGCGCACAGCCACGACCAGCCGCTGCTCGTCGACCTGCTGCATCGCTTCGCCATCCGGCTGATTCTGGCCGGGGACCACGCGCCGTTGCGGCGTGCGGTGGCAAGCGTCGGCGCTCAGGACGCGGCGGCCGATCCCTGGCTATTGCTGGCCTCCGCGCTCACCCATCTCGAGGCGGGCGAGCGTGCCGCCGCGCAGGACGACCTGCGCCACGCCCAGCAGTCCTGGCCCGCACACGGTGGGGTGGATCTCGCGGTGCTGTGCGTCGTGGTCGAGCAGCTGGGTGCAGACCCGACCGGCCCAACTCACTCCGTCATCGCGAACACCGACGAGCTGCCCTCGCAGCCGGAACTGGAGGCGCTGGCCCGCCTTGGCCGGGGCGATGCCTGTCTCCGGCATGATGACCGGGCGGGCGCGCGCGCGGAGTTCGGTGCCGCATTGGCCCTGAGCCGCCGCCACGGGTTCGACTACCTGAGAATGCAGTGCCTCGCACTGCTGGGCGGGGTCGCAGGCCGCTGCGGTGACCTGCGCACGATGCGGACGATGAGCGACGAGGCCCTGGTCCTTGCCGCCGACCGAAGCTGGGAGGGGTCGCGCTGGTCGCAGGCCGCCACGGCGATGACGGCGTACTCGGAACTGCTCCGTTGCCTGCCCGCCGACGCCGAACGGCGCACCGCCGACGCCCTGGCCGCAGGACCGGCCGCACCACCCGAGGTGCGCTTCGTCCTGCAAGCGGTCCACGGGGCTGCCATGTTCGATCTCGGGGACCGGGCGGACGGGCTGGCGCAGTTGCAGCGGGCGCGCTCGGACTTCGGCGGCAACGAGGCGACCGCGCAACTCGCCGCAGCGATGGCGATGCTGGAGTACCGCGCCGCGCTGCTGCTCGGGCACGCAGCGGCGGCACGCACCGTGCTGGGTTGGGTGAGCGAGCGCAGCGGCGACCACGCAGAACTGGTCGTGATGCGCGCCTGGGCCGACACGGCGGGAGATCACCACGCGCACGCGCGCGGCGCAATCCGCGCGGTGCTCGACGGTTCCTTACCCGCGCTGCTCCCGCACACCGTGATCGAGGGCTGGCTGCTGGAGACCTCGATCGCCGTCACCGCTGGCGAGCGGCCCGCCGCCCGCCACGCCCTGCAGACCGCTTTGGCACTCGCCGAGGCCCTCGACGCGCCGCGCCCGTTTACCCAGGCCGGACCCAACATTCCTGAGCTGCTGGTGCACCAGCGCGGCAGCTTCGGGGCATCGGAGGCGTTCGCGAGTCGGGTGCTCGCCATCGGTGTGGGTCACCAACGCCAGACCACGATGTTGAGCGAGCGGGAGATCACCGTGCTCGGGCTGCTGCCCTCCATGCTCTCGCTCGAGGAGATCGCCCTCGACCTCACCGTGTCGGTGAACACCATCAAGAGCCACACCCGATCGATCTACACCAAGCTCGGCGTGAGCAGTCGCCGACTCGCCGTGCTCGCCGCCCACGAACGCGGGCTTCTCATCACCAGCATGCACTGATCAGTGGCGTGCACCCACACGCCCAACCGTATGCAGCAGCAAAAGCGCATCCGAGTCAACCATGTATCGGATGCCGGCGCCTCGCCCCGAGGAGAACCGCATCTTGAACCCGGCCACACCCGCCCTGGCTTTCCACGGCGAACTCGACAACTCGGTCAATTGTGTACCATCGCGGTGCGCGATGACCGTGTTTCGGTTCAGTACTCGCCTCCACCGCAGCACCACGGACTGATCATCAACCCGCCATCGGGCCTCTCGCGCCCGGGCAATGCCGAGCACGAACCCCAGCGGCACCGGGAGAATTGCCAGCAGTTCCCACCAACCCGGCAGGAACAGCATCAGCAGGGCGAAACCCATGGCATAGCTGAACGGCAGGGTGAGATAACGGCGGTGCACACCCGTCGGGAGGACCCGCAAAGGCTGACTCGGCCACGGTAGTTCGGGCAGCGCCCGGCGGATCAAGGATTCGGCACGATCTGTACGTACCAAGGGAAAGAGCATGCGCTGACTAACGTTTGCTCGCCCGATTCCGGCGACCTCGACCTGCAGACTACAATAGCCGAGTGGCATGCGCCAGAATCCCTCTACAACACGAACGGCCTGAACCCGCTCGATGGGAATCGTCGCCGTTTGCTTGCCCAACAGGCCGCGCCGGTTACGCAGCACACCCCCGTCGCGAACAAGGGTGAATCGGTTCAACCGGAGAGCGCCGAGGACCACGCCTGCCACGATGGCCACCACCACAAGAGTGATCAACACCGCGACCATACCCCGTGGCTCGACGATCTCGTTCATGAATTCCGATGCGCGGACGGGTACCCACGCGGAGAACCGGGACCACACCACCAGCACAGCCACGAGGATCAGCGAAATCGAGCTGTCGGTCACAGCGGCGATCAGCATCTCGGCCGTCGTCAAGACCGCAATCACCTGCTGGCCATGTGCAGGCGCAGAGGCCACCGAAGTACGCCGCCAGGCAAGGTAGCGCCGAATGGTCCACGGGCCAAGGCCCTGGTCATGGCCCGGTTTCGGATCGGCGGGTCGCGTTGTCCGTTCACTGGACTCGAGGGCGGCGCGAAGCTCGTCAAGCCGACGGCCCGACAAGCACTCGAGAGTCACGGCGGACCCGTGACGGTCGCCCGGCGACTGCACGTTCAGCTCCCAGACGCCGACCAGGCGCTGGGTCAGGGACTGGACCGACGCCAGCGCGGTGATCCTGGTGACGGGCACGACTCGTACCGACTGGTTGACCAAGCCGCTGCGCAACTGCAACACGCCGCCGACCACCGAGTAATTCTTGACATGCCATTGCGCGATGGCGATCGCCATGACCAGCGCGAACAGGGCCACATTGACCCACCACGGTGCGCCCCCGAAGATCGTGACCACGAGGAACGGAATCGCCTGGCGCAACGTCCTGGCCGTACCGATGACCAGGTAGATCGGATGCAGGCGGGTGTCCGGAACGGCCACCCCGAGCGCGGGCTCAGACATCGTCGGCGAGATCAGTCAGGCGGCTGATCCGTTCGGAGAGCTCGTCAGCCTCGCCACGGTCCAGGCCGCTGAGCCGCACCGAACCTGCCGCAGTACGGATCTTCAGGTTCGTCAACCCGTAATGGTCAGCGATCGGCCCGCGTTCGGAGAGCAGGGTCTGCACGCGACGCATCGGGACGATGCTGCGATTGATGAAGAGGATCCCGTTCTGGATGTCAATCTCCGTCGACGAGATCGCGTACCAGAAGACACGGTAGCGGATCGGCGGCAGGATGATGAGGCATGCGGCGATCACCGCAACGAAGACGCCGACGATGCCCCAGCGAACCCACCAGGGGCCCCAGGGCAGAACGATCGCCCCGCTGATCAGCAGGACCAAGAGCGGCAGCGACGAGTAGAAGGTCCGCCAGCGCCAGTACCTGGTGACCCTGGCGGGCAGACGATGTCGTTCGGCGGGCAGGTCCCCGGCAAGGAGAACGGGATCCGGTTCGCCTGCAGCCGTCGAGGGAAATGCCGTCGCCACAGGTTCCGTCCGGCCGTCCGCGCCCGGGGCGACGGTTGCGGAGATCGGATCGCCTTCCTCGGCCGCGCTGGTGTCGGATCCAGGTGATGAGCTCATAGGCGTTGATCGGGGTAAACCCAAGCCGTCCGACTGCACACCGGACGTCTGACCAGCCGAGGGTCGGCTAGTCATGGTGCTGAGCATGCGGTGCGCAAGGTCCCATGTCCATCCTCCCGGTGAGCGGGTTGCCGTCCGCTCAGGTCGGCCGTCTCCTGAGCCCGCACGTGGCCGGTCACAACCTCGGGTCCAGCTCGGCGGCGAGGTCCACGGGAGAAATTGTCAATACCTGTGGATGAAGATCTTTTAGGCGGCGTCGGGTTGGGGGTGTTCATCGGGTCGTTCGACGAGCTTGCCGTTGACGAAGGTGGCCCCGGCCCGGACGAGCGCGACCAGGTGAGGGGCGTTGACCGCGCGCCAACGAGCTTGGGCGGCCTCGATGAGCTTGTAGGCCATCGCCAGCCCGGCCGCCCGCGACCCGGGCCCGCGGGTGATCTTGGTCCGGTGCCTGACGGTGGCGAAGGTCGACTCGATCGGGTTCGTGGTGCGCAGGTGGATCCAGTGTTCGGCGGGGTAGTCGTAGAACGCGAGTAGCTCGTCGAGGTCGTCGGTGATCTTCGCGACGGCCTTGGGGAACTTCGCGCCGTAGGCGGCCTGGAAGGACTTCACGGCGTCCAGGGCGTGGTGGCGGTCCTCGGCGTTCCAGATCTCCGCGAGGGCCTTCTTCGCCCCGGGATGCGCCGATTTCGGCAGCGCACCGAGCACGTTCGCGATCTTGTGGAACCAGCAGCGTTGCGCTCTGGCCTGCGGGAACACCTCGCGCAGCGCGCCCCAGAACCCGAGCGCGCCGTCGCCGACGGCCAGCACCGGGGCGCGCATCCCACGCCGGGCGGCATCGCGCAGCAGATCCGCCCACGACTCGACCGACTCCCGGTAGCCGTCGGCGAGGGCGACCAGCTCCTTGCGCCCGTCGGCCCGCACGCCGATCAGCACCAGCAGGCACAGCCGGTGCTCCTCGAGGCGGATGTTGACGTGGATCCCATCCGCCCACAGATAGACGTAGTCCACATCGGATAGGTCCCGGGCGGCGAAGGCGCGCTGCTCGGCCTTCCAGGTCTCGGTCAGCTTGGTGATCACCGGCGCGGACAGGCCCGCGGACGAGCCGAGGAACTGCCCCAGCGCCGGGACGAGGTCCCCGCTGGACAGCCCGTGCAGGTACAGCAGCGGCAACACCTCGTTGATCTTCGGGGTCTTCCGGCACCAGGGCGGCAGGATCGCCGAGGCGAACCGGATGCGCTCGCCGGTGTCCGGGTCCACGCGGCGGTCGTTGACCCGCGGGGCGGTCACCGCCACCGCCCCGGCGCTGGTGAGCACCTCGCGCGGCTGATGGGATCCGTTGCGCACCACCAGCCGGCGGCCGTTCTCGTCGCGCTCGTCGGCGAACCGGGCGATGTAGGCCTCGACCTCGGCCTGTAGGGCCTCGGCCAGCATCCGGCGGGCGCCGTCGCGCACGATCTGGTCGATCAACGACACCGATGCCGACCCCACGGCATCGGCAGCAGGGTCATCGGGGCCGTGGGACTCCTCGGCAACTACGCTGAGCATCGGTCGTACCTTCCCGACCGGCGTTGTCGCGCCGATCTTGCTTGAGGGCTGAGAGATCACCGGGAGGGTACGACCCCTCCCCGTCATCCACAGGTTTCAAGCATTGCTCGTCCACGGCGGGCAAGGACTGAGCGTCGGTCAGGCCACCCGGCGCTCGAAGGTGACCAGGAGGCCGTCCACACCACCTGGACCGACTGGTCCTTTGACCTCCGCGGACGTGATGGCCTTGACCATCCAGCCCTTCCGCGCCTCGCCATTCAGGATCTCCTCCAGCTTGTCCGCGGAGAGCTGTTCCCGATGAGACTCTCCCGAAGCTGGACGACCCGGTACTCAACCCGCTGCATAACTCCACAGTGCCGGAGGCGCCCCTCCCTCGCGTCACCCCGCACTGGTGAACCGCAGCGGTCGCGCCCGCCGCTCAGCGCTGGTGAGCCTCAGCCTTCCCCGACGGCGCGGCGACCGCCTCCTCGGGTGGCCGACAACGTCGTCACCCGGTCCGGATGAGGTCGAGCTCACCGGTGTGGGGATGCTGTGAACTGACCGATGCAGGTGGGCCCGCGGGCGGCATGCCGGAGGCCCTGGTGCTGCTGCAGCGCGTGGTGGTCCGGGCGGTGGAGACGGTGCTCGCCATGCTCGACCTCACCGAGGTGGTGCGCGCACACGTTGACCTCGACGCGCTGGTGGCGGGCGTGGACCTGGCCGCCGTCGTACGCCGTGTGGACTTGGACGCGGCGGTGCGCCGCGTTGACCTGGATGCCGTGGTAGGGCTTGTTGACCTGGATGTCGTGGTCGGGCGGGTCGACCTGGACGCTGCCGTCGCGCGGGTCGATCTCGTCGGAATCGCCCGCGAGGTCATCGCCGCGATCGATCTCCCGGAGATCGTGCGTGCGTCCACCGGTGCGCTGTCCTCCGACGCGGTGCGCACCATCCAAGGCCGAGGGGATGCACGCCGACGACGCGGTGGCAGGCTTCGTCGACCGCGTGCTACGCCGCAGGCGAGCGGAACCGGTGGTGCCGTGAGCGTGACGGTGACCCCGCCCGTCATCCGGCCCGCCGGGGTCGTCACCCGGCTGCTCGCCGCGACCGTCGACATGCTTGTCGTACTGCTCCTGCTTGGGCGCGGTGTTCGTCGGCGTGGTCGCCGTGGGCTTCCTGGTGTCGCCGCTGTCGTTCCGCTGGCCGACCCCCGCCGCCGACGCTGTCCAGCCTGGTCGGGCTGCTCCCTGCCGTCGGCTACCTCACCGTAGGTTGGGCGACCTCCGGCCGCACCTGCGGCACTGCGGTACTGGGGCTGCGAGTGCTCTGCAACGGCCGTGGACGGCTGGGGTGGGCGCGGGAGTCCGGACCGCCTCGTTCCGCGACGCTGTCGCTCCTCGGGCTGGTCAGTCGGGTCGCACTGCCAACGCCGAATGATCAGGCCGGGAGAGATCCTGCGATGTCGAGTGCGTGGCCGTCCGATCGTCCCGCGACCGATGACGCTGCCCACCGGGGCACCTAGCGTGGCAGCGTGACCGTTTTCCCACCCGCCGGTCCTCCGGCCTCCCCAGCGCCGTCCGTCATTGAAGCAGGCCCTCGACGCGGCGGCATGCCCCGGGGCCTGGTCATCCTGCTCGGTGTGGCGGCGACGGTGGTGATCTTCGCCGGAGTCCAGGCCGCCGCGTGGCTGATCGGGCCCGCGTTCATGGCGCTCATCGTGGTGATCGCCGTGGCTCCTGTGCAGGGCTGGCTGCGACGCCACGGCTGGCCTGGGTGGGCCACCAGCCTGGTGGTGCTCATTCTCGTCTACGCGATCATGTTGGGACTCGCGCTGGGGATCATCATCTCCGTTGCGCGATTGGCGACCGAGCTGCCGAAGTACGCGTCCGCGGCCGACGGATTGGTCAGCGGCGTGACCGCGCAGCTGGCGGCGTTCGGGGTCGGCCCGGAACAGCTGCGGCAGGCGACGGGCGCACTGAACCTCGGCAAGCTGGCGGGAGTGCTCGGCGGGGTACTGGGCAGCATCGCCGGTCTGGCATCCAACTTCGTGTTCCTTCTGACGCTGCTGCTGTTCCTCAGCGTCGAGGCCGGGGGCGTGGGAGACCGGCTGGCGTCGATCGCCGTTGACCGGACGAAGATCACCGAGGCCCTCGGGCACTTCGCGTGGGGCACCCGCCAATACCTCATCGTCACGACCATCTTCGGGCTCATCGTCGCGGTGCTGGACTCGGTCGCCCTGGCGCTCCTGGGCATTCCGCTGGCGATCACCTGGGGCCTGCTGGCGTTCATCACCAACTTCATCCCGAACGTCGGGTTCATCATCGGCGTGGTGCCCCCCGCCCTGCTCGGGCTGCTGACCGGCGGGCCGTCTCTGATGCTGATCGTGATCGTCGTCTACTGCGCGCTCAACTTCGTGGTGCAGTCGATCATCCAGCCGCGCTTCATCGGCGACGCGGTCGGCCTGTCGATCACGGTCACGTTCGTGGCACTGGTGTTCTGGGCGTGGCTGCTCGGCCCTTTGGGGGCCATTCTGGCCATTCCGCTCACGCTGTTGGCGAAGTCCATGCTTGTGGACGTGGACCCGCGGGCCCGATGGGCCGATGCGCTGCTGCGGGCATCGGCCAAAGAACCCGACCCGGCGACACCCGCGGCGGGAAGATCGCGCCGCCACCGGAAGGGCCGCCCCCGACCCGCCGCCGAGTCGGCGACCTGATGGTCGCCCTTCCCGGGTGATGCCAGCCCAGGCGACAGTCCGCAGTCTGGCCACGGCTCATTGGATGATCGATCTGCGGAGGCCGGGCATGGCGACCCTGACGGTGTGGAAGTTCGACTCTGCGCCAGGCGCGGAGCAAGCTCTGGATCTGCTGCAACGGCTGCAGAAGCAAGAACTGATCCAGATCAACGACGCCGCCTACGTCTACTGGTCCGAGGGGCGGAAGAAGCCGAAGACCGAGCAGCTCCACAACCTCACCGGGGCCGGGGCACTCGGGGGCAGCTTCTGGGGCCTGCTGTTCGGGCTGATCTTCTTCGTCCCGCTGCTGGGGATGGCCGTTGGCGCAGCCATGGGAGCACTCTCCGGCTCTTTGGCCGACGTCGGAATCGACGACGACTTCATCCGCTCGGTCCGGGACAACGTCACCCCCGGCACCTCCGCGCTGTTCGTGATGTCATCGAACGCCGTCGCGGACAAGGTCCTCGACCAGTTCAAGACCACCGGTGCATCGTTGATCTCCACGAACCTCTCGGATGAGCAGGAGTCGCGACTGCGTGCGACGTTCGCGGACGCCGAGTAGCTCGACCACGGGCCGGGGCAGGCCAGGATAGGTCGGCCCGGGGCGACGAACCCCACCACCCGTCGGAGGTAGCGACCGGTGCCGACCGTCGGAGGCGACGATGTTGTGGTGATCAAACGCTCGGCACGCCGTTCGCCCGTCGGTGGCCGTGATGTCCGGGACGCGGTCATCGGCCTGGTGGCGGTGGGCGCAGCGTTGCTGCTGGCGTCGTGGCTCCTCCCTGGGCTGACGGTCTCACCGTGGTGGGCTGCCGTGGCCCTCGCCGCGGTGGTGGCGGTGGCCGATGCTCTGCTCCGACCCGTTCTGCGGCTGTTCGCAGGGCAGGTCGGGGCTGTGGCCGCCCTCGTCCTGGGGGTGATCGTGCAGGTCGCATTGGTCGAGATCGGGCTGCTGGTCGTGCCGGGGGTCACGATGTCCGGACTCGGTACGGTCCTTGCGACCCTCGTGGTGGTCGCCATGGTGTCGGCCGTGACGCGGTGGCTGATCGGCGTCAACGACAGCTCCTACCTCGTCGCGGATCTCGTGCGGCGGGGCGAGCGACGACGGCGGGCCGCTGATGGCGGTCACTCGCCCGACGACGGGCAGCTGCTCATCGGGGTGGTCGTGGTGCAGATCGATGGCCTGCCGTTCCCCCTGCTGCAGCACGGCATCATCTCCGGCGTGCTGCCCACGCTCGCTCGTTGGGTGCGCTCCGGAAGCCACGACGCAACCGGCTGGTGGGCACGCGTCCCGTCAACGACGCCTGCGAGCCAGGCCGCGTTGCTGCACGGCACCAGCGACGGTATCCCCGCCTTCCGCTGGTACGAGAAGGGCGCCGGGCGCCTCATGGTGGCCAACCGGCCCGCGGACGCGGCGCTGATCGAGGCTCGCGTGTCGGATGGCTGCGGGCTGCTCGCCGACGGAGGCGTCAGCGTGTCGAACATCTTCAGCGGCGACGCCCCCACGTCCCTCATGGTGATGAGCCGGATCACGGGGCGCGCCCGACTCGGATCGGGAAGTGGCTACATCCGCTTCTTCGCCAGCCCGTTCGTGTTTGCGCGTGCCCTGGTGCTGACGATCGGAGAGATGCTCAAGGAGCTCTACCAGGGCAGGCAGCAGCGCCTGCGCGGGATCGAGCCGCGCGTGCCGCGGCACGGCGCCTACGTCTTGCTGCGCGGACTCACCAACGCGCTGCTGCGCGATCTCAACGTTGCGCTCGTCGCCGAGCACATGATCGCCGGCGCCCCGGTGATCTTCGTCGACTTCGTCGACTACGACGAGATCGCCCATCACGCAGGCGTCGCCCGCCCCGAGTCACTCGACGCACTGGCGGGAGTCGACCGCGTCCTCGGCACGCTCGAAAAGGTCGCCGCCGCGGCTCGGCGCGACTACCGCTTCGTCGTGCTGTCCGACCACGGGCAGAGCCAGGGCCCGACCTTCCTGCAGCTCACCGGCCACACACTGGAGGCCGTGGTCCGCGAGCACACCGGCAGCACCGGCGCCGCGACGGTGGCCGAGACCGGTGACGTCGAAGCGTGGGGCCCGCTCAACGCGATGCTCGCCGAGGTGCTGTCGACCACCCGCCCCACCGCCCGGTGGGCGCAGCGTCGATCGAGCGGTGGCGATGCGTCCGGCGTCCTGATCGGCCCGCACCGCCGCACATCGTCGGGTCCGTCCGCCGACCAACCCGACGCCGAGCGGCCCGAGCTCGTCGTCGTCGGTTCGGGCAATCTCGGACTGGTCTGGTTTCCGCGCCTGCCCGGTCGGGTGCCGGTCGAGGACCTGACCCAGCGGTTCCCCGCGCTCGTGCCGGGACTGCTGGCGGAGTCAGGCGTGGCGTTCGTCGTCGTGGACAGTGCGCGCGGCCCGCTGGCCATGGGCCGCACCGGTGTGCACGTGCTGCTCGAGGGTGTCGTCGAGGGACAGGATCCGCTCGCGCCCTTCGGCCCACGAGCCGCGGCCGATCTGGCCCGGGTCGCGGTCATGGCCGAGTGCCCGGACGTCTACGTGCACTCCACCCTCGACCCGCGCACCGGCGAGGTGCACGCGTTCGAGGAACTCGTCGGATGCCACGGGGGCCTCGGGGGGTGGCAGAACCACGCGGTGCTCGTCCACCCGGCCGACTGGCCCCTCGACGTCGACCTCCTCGACCACGCCGTCGACGGCGAGGCGCTGCTCTACGGCGCCGAAGCCGTGCACCGGCAACTCGTGCGATGGCTCGAACAATGCGGGGCGCGACGGCAGGCTATACCGCAAGACCTCGACGAAGCACCGAACGAGCGACTGCCGGCGGGTGGCGCGCCGACCACGAACAACAGCTCATGACACAGAACGAGGTGTCCAGCTGGCGGGGTCACTTCACGGCGTACGAGACCAGATGGCTGCGGCTGCTCCCGACAGCCGAGCCGCTCGGCGCATACGCCTGCCAGCCGCTGCAACCGCAGCAGCCCGGTGCCGTCCGGCGGCGCGGCATCCCCGAGGATCATGCCGAGGTGGCGGCCGGTCAGCCAGACAGAGGCCAACCGAACTGCTGCTCTCGACGCCTCAGCGGTTTCGCCTGGTCGGTCACGCCGACGGTCATCGTGAGTCTGGCGTGGGCGGTAGCCCCACCGGATGTCGAGGGCCGCTACCCTGACCGTTTGTGTGTGATGGCGGCCACAGCCCCTCGGATGTCGCGGCGGTTCCTTCGGAGATCGACGCGTTCCGCGGCGAGCGGGTGCCGTTGCGTCCGGTGCGCAGGGTGCATGTCACGACGCTGGTGGACAACGTGCTGGACGTACTGGCCGCCGACGCCGGGCCAGCCAAACGTCACCCGCTGGCAGGCTGGCCCCGGCTGCCCGCCGCTGCGCACCAGGACGGCCCGGTGCTCGACGGGCCGGTCGGTGAGCACGGGTTCTCCGCGCTCGTGGAGGTCGAGCTGGCCGACGGCGGGGTGCACCGACTGCTGTTCGACACCGGGGTCAGCCCGGACGGCATGGTGGCCAACATGCGCAGGCTGGGCCTGGCCCCGGACTCGGTGTCGGCTGTGGTGTGCTCCCACGGCCATTTCGACCACACCACCGGACTGGACGGGCTTGCCCGGGCGCTCGGCGGACCGGCCAAGCTGCCGGTGGTGCTGCACCCGCAGTTCTGGTCGCGGCGGCGGATCGCGCTGCCCGGCCGCGACCCGTGGGAGCTGCCCACCACCAGCCGCGCCGGGCTCGAGGGGCTCGGGTTCGAGATCGTCGAGCGACCGGAGCCGTCGTTCCTGTTCGACGGCAGCGTGCTGATCACCGGCGAGGTGGCCCGCACGACCGACTTCGAACGCGGCTTCCCGATCCACCAGGCGCTGCGCAACGGAAGATGGGAGCCCGATCCGCTGATCCTCGACGACCAGGCGCTGATCGTGCACGTCGCAGGCCGTGGCCTGTTGGTGATCACCGGCTGCGGGCACGCCGGTGTGGTCAACATCGTGCGCTACGCCCGCGCCCTGACCGGGGTTGAGCACGTGCACGCCGTCGTCGGCGGCTTCCACCTCACCGGGGCGCTGTTCGAGCCGGTCATCGCGCCCACCGTCGAGGCGCTCGGCGCGCTCGCTCCCGACCTGGTGCTGCCCGCGCACTGCACCGGGTGGCGCGCGATGCATGAGCTGGCCAACCGGCTACCCGAGGCGTTCATCGCCAACAGCGTCGGCACCCGCCTGGAACTGGCGGCGGCCTGAGTGACAGCGGTCTGCGCACCGACTTCGGTGAGCTGGTCGGCGTAGCGGATCGCGGTGTGCCGGGGTCCGGCATCGCCCGCCTTCACCGCGAGCTCCAGCGCCACGGCCCCTCATCATCGGCTATCTCGACTCACACAAAGCAAGAATTCGGGTTCGAGTCGAATCTGCGCGGTGTTGAGAAACGCCGATGTTCCGCATTGCCGGTCAGCGGCATGTGCCGGGTTCTGGAACGCGCTGAGTGCGCGCGATGTGCCGACGTGGCCGCGAATGCCCTGGGCTGGATCAGCAGCCTGCGGCGACGATCTCGTCCCCGACGTCGGCGTATGCCACCCAGGCATCGAGGCGATCGCCGAACTCCGTGGCGTTGTCGTAGAGCAGGAGGTAGTTGCTGTAGGCGTGGAACAGTGACTTGCAGTGCCTCCACTTCTCCGGCGTCGCGGCCTGCGCCGTTGCCGAGCTGATACTGGCGACACCCGCCACCAGTGCCGCGGCACTTGCCGCCGGGCGACAGCTGGGTCACCGACCGGCAAGGCATTCTTCACCGGACTTCAGGCGGTCAGGAGGTGGGGTGGGCGTTTTCGTGGTCGTTGGTTCGGGTCCACCCACGGTGGGGGTGGGAATTCGGGGATGCCGTCGCGGAGTCGCACTTCCCAGCCGGTGTGATGGATCAGGCGGTGGCAGCTTCGAGCGCAACACGCGCGAACGGTGCGCCGTGAAGACCGCACGTGGCGGCCTGCCCGACGATGCCCTCGTGCAGGTATCGGTACGCTGTCGAGGAGCTCGCCTGATTGTCGGACGCAGGTTCGGCGACCCTCGCGGCGTCGAGGAACCAGCGCAGCACCAGCACCGCGTGGCGCCAGGGCTTCGACGCGCGCCGATCGCGCCGGTTTCGGTGCCGCCGTTCGGTTCGAGCAGGCCAAGGCCGGACACGAATGTCACGGTGGACTCTCCGATCGGGAGTACAGCGGTGCAGCTGACCGGATTCGGGCACGCGGGACCTCGGTGTTTGCATGTCGATCTTTGGTCGGACCGACACCTCTACCGAGGACCCGCGCCACTTCTGATCATCCCCGCATCTCGTGGTCGAAGGCCGGGCACAGCCGGGGCACAGCCCATGTCCTATAGCCAACTCGCGCACGCGCGGGGCCAGCCTGCGGATCATCGGTTCGCCGCGCGACGACCGCCCGCCGATCTCGAGGTGATCGCCCACACGAGAACCGCACTGTCCGTCGACACGCTCGTAGCGGACGCCGCGCCGGGCGCGCGAACTGCACACATCGACAGCACCCGCATCCTGTGAGATCCTGGACGTTCATCTCGCCCCGGACCTCGGCGACCAACGCCGATGGACCAATGGGGGCAGATTCAGTTGGCCGACAACGGCCGGTTCGGCCTCCCCCCTTCCCATCGCGATCCGTCCTGGTGCTGTCACACGGACCACCCGAGCTGGTCGGGTCCCGGCGGTGCCGCATGAGCGTCCGCATCTGCGATCGATGCGGCGACGTCACCCTCAACGGCGAAGGGTGCACCTGCAGCACCCCCTACAGCCTGAGCGACGTCCGCCGCCGTCATCAGGCCGCCCTCGAATCGGCCCGCATCGCCATCGGTCGCGACCGTGCCAGGGCCGAGTCGCGCGACCACCGCGCCGCCGCGGCCAGCACAACGGCATCCCCGGTGAACCCGGACTCACCCGCCGACGATCAGGCGGCCCCCCGTCACAGGACTGCTGCCGCTGCCGTATCAGGTGAACGCGCCCGGGCCCGCGTACCCGTCCGCGACGTGATATCGAGTCCCTACGACGCGGCGCCCAGCGCTCGCATCGACGCTGCTCCGCCCACGTCGCGCGAAGCCCGACCAGCACTGGATCCAGACTGGCTGCGTACCTCTGAACGGACCCCACCAGCACCGTTTGACCGTCACGAGTCAAGGAGAGAGCGATGACCGCACCGCAGGACCAGTTCACGCAGGTAGCTCGCCAGGGCCAGGAAGCGATCACCACAGCCATGCGGACCTGGACCGAGAGCCTCAACTCCATGATGGGACCCGGCGCCTCGCCGCAGTCCGGGTTGCCCAGCCCCCAGCAGGTCCTGGACAACGTCTTCGACTTCGCCGAGCAGCTGCTGGCCAGCCAGCGCGAGTTCGCCACACGCGTGCTCGCCGCCGGAATGGAGGCCAACGACGCCACAGCCAAGAAGGCTCGTGAGGCCATGGAGTCGATGAGTGCCCAGGCCGTGGCAGCGACCGATGCGACCACCGAGAAGGTGGTCAACGCAGGCCAGGCAGGAGCCGAACCGCGTACCAACCGGTAGCACGCGGCACAAGTCCGGCAAGGACTGCCCGGAACAGATTGGCCAACTGCGACGTGGCCTCGGCCCAGCCGTCGCCTTGCGACTTCAGTACGTCCGACCACGTCACCCAGCCCCCGTGACCGGCACGGACGCTAGACCGACCCTCCCGTGTTCGTCACGAGGTGCAAGTATGGCGGTTGACCAAGTGCCCTCTCCCGCCGAGGCGTTCGTGCGCGAGCTGGCCCGCAGCCCGCAACGGGCGCATATCCTTGCTCGGCTCAAGGACGGCCATCACCGCGACCCGCACGGCTATTGCCGCCACCCGTCCCACGACCACCGATGGGAACGCCACCCCTGCCCGACACTGCGGTTGGCCGAGTGGGTCGAGGCCGTCGAACCGGTCGCGCGCGCCGCCGATACCCGAACCTGGCCACTCGACCATCAGGTGGGATGACGTGGCAGGCACACGGTCCGGAGGAGACCGGCTCCGGCCCTTTCCGTCACCGTCCGTTCGCGGCGGCCGTCGGTGCCGATCCCGGCCGCACGGCCAACTCAGCTGGCGCCGCTTGCGGGCCGCGGGTCTCGTCGCGCCTGGGCGGGTTCGTCGTCCGTCGGACCGAGTCGAAGATCGAGAGACCCTGGCTGACCAGCCCAGCAGCGATCTCGCCGAGACCGTCGGCACCATTGAGGACGGTGACGTTGGCGCCTGCGAGCCCGAGCGCGGCCTGGCGGACGATCTCAGGAAGTTGGTCGATGAGCATCCGATCGAGCGCGACACGATCGTTCGACGCCGCGGCCTCCGCCTGGATGCGCATCTTCTCCGCATCGGCCAGCGCGAGGATACGCACCCGTTCAGCCTCTGCCTCCGCCGGGCGCACGACCTCGGCCACCAGTTCCTGTTGCCGCAGCGCGGCGGCGCGTTGAGCCAGTTCGGTCTGCGCCGCGATCACCTCACGCTGTGCCTGCGCCTGGGCGAGCGGTCCGGCCTGCGCCGCCTCAGCCTGCGCGGTGTCGATCTCGCCTCGGTACTGCGCCTGGATGACGGCGGTCTGCCGGGCGTACTCGGCCTGCTGGCGCTGTGAGAGCTGCGCTGCCTCGGCGGATGCGCGGTCGGCCTGCGCCTGAGCGATCTTGGCCTCCCGCTGGATCGCGGCGTTGTGCGGCGCCGCCATCGCTTTGATGTACCCGAGGTCCATGTCGTCGATGGACTGGATCTGCAGTGAATCGACGGTCAATCCGAGCGTCGCCATCTCTGTCTTCGAGCCGTCGAGCACCTCGCCTGCGAGCTTCTGTCGCTCGGTGACGATCTCCTCGACAGTCATCGATCCGATGATCGACCGCAGGTGGCCTGCGAAGATGCGCCCGGTGAGTACCGACATCTGGTCCTGATCGGACAGGAACCGCCGCGCGGCGTTGACAATGCTCTCCTCGTCGTTGCCGACCTTGAACGCGATGACCGCGCGGACGTTCAGCGCGATGGCCTGCCGCGTGACGCAGGCCTCTGCGACCTCGGCCTCGCACATCGCGAGCGTCAGGAACCGGACCTTGCGGACGAAAGGCAGGACGAACGCCCCATGCCCGGTCACCACCCGGAACGGGCTCCCGCCTTTACCACCCCTCCCTCCTGAGATCAACATCGCCTGGTCTGGTGCGGGTACTCGATAGCCGAACATGGGCCTTCTTCTCCCTAGCGAAACGGCGTGCCGGTGGGATCCGTCCAAGCGACGACACCCACGGTCCGGGGGCCGCGGCATTCGACCACGAGCACGGTCACACCGAGTGGCAGCGGGTCATCCGACCACGCAAGAAACGTCTCCGAGCCGCCTCGGACGCCGACCAACGCCTCGCCGGGACCACTCTGCCCGCGCGTCGCAACGGTCAGCACCCCGGTGCGCCCGATCACCGACACGTCCGAGACCATCGGCCACCGGCCTCTCCGTCGCAGGCCCGATACCTGCAGGCTACGCCGACCAACCGTCGGCGGCGGACGTGTCAGGAAGCGCGGGTGAGTTGATCTCGGGACGAGATGCGCTGGACTGGGCGGGACCCCGAGCTCGTCTCGCGTGGCAGGCAGGGGCCGAACTCGCGGCGACGGGCCGTGTTCGCGTCGGGGTCCGTCGAGCCGCCAGTTCACCGGACCGGATTGTCATGGCGCCGCCATGATGCCATAGTGGCGCCATGGACCTCGGAGGCTATGTCGAGAACGTTCGGCGCGAGCTCGTGGTTGCTGCCGAGGCAGGCGGTGACGACGCGCGGGCACTCGCCGAGCGTCTTGTCGCGGCGCTGGAGTCGACGGTGCGGCTCACGCTGTTGGAAGCACTGTCGACGGCGGCTGATGAGATCACCCGCGACCTTGCCCCCGGGTCTGTGCACCTACGCCTGCGCGGTCGCGAGCCTGATTTCGTCGTGACTGCGGCGCCCTCCGAGCAGGCCGGGCGGGACGTGCCGCCTGTGCCCGAGAGCGCCACATCGTCATCTGTGGGCCAGTTCGATGCCACGGATGGCGCCATGGCGCGGATCAACTTTCGCCCGCCGGAGGGCCTCAAGGTACGGATCGAGGAGGCCGCCGGTCAGGAGGGCCTGTCGGTCAATGCGTGGCTCGTTCGGGCTGCGGCCGCAGCGCTCGATCGAAGGGAGCGCGGTGGACACCAGACGCCGCACTCGTCCGTGGGGCGCTTCACCGGATGGGTGGGCTGAGGCCCGCTGTCGCGTCCCGCCCGCTCACCTCGTCAGGAGACCGCCGTCATGCCCACCTTCCCGACCCCGGAACCGATCGTCGCGACGCTCGACGTGCCCCACGGCAGCGTCCGGATAGTCGCGAGTGAGCGCAGCGACACGCGCGTCACCGTGCTCGGCGACGGAGCAGCTGGCACTGAGTCGAAGGTCCGCATCGAATTCGTGGGCGGAGAGTTGCTGGTCAAGGGCCCTCGACAGCGTCCATTGGGTCGGGCCCTCGATTGGCTGTGTGGAAGTGAGGCTGTCGATGTCGAGATCGAACTGCCCGCGGGCTCCCGCGTAAACAGCAAGGTGTCGATGGGTGAGTACCGCTGCGAGGGGTTGCTCGGCGAGTGCAGGCTCGTCACCAACTACGGCGACATCCGGTTCGACGAGGGCGGCCCGGTGCAGTTGATCACGCGCTACGGGGAGATCCAGGTCGATCGTGCGGTGGGGCATGCCGAGCTCGCCACCGTCGCCGGTGACATCCGCGTCGGCGAGATCGACGGCTCGGCGGCCATCAAGAACAACTACGGCGAGACCAGGGTCGGTGAGGTCACCGGCGATCTGCGCGTCGAGGGCCTGTACGGGGAGGTCCGGGTCGATCGGGCCCATGCCGGTGTCGCGGCGCGCACCGCCTACGGCAGCGTCCGGATCAAGGAAGTCACCCGTGGCGCCATCGATCTGGCCACGACCTCCGGCGAGCTGGAGATCGGGATACAGGCCGGGACCGCGGCGTGGCTCGACGTGAGCTCCACCTCCGGCAAGATCCGCAACTCCCTCGACACGCGCACGAGCCCTGACGGGTTCGCCGACACCGTCGAGATCCGCGCCCGCAGCTCCGATGGCGACATCCTGATCCGCCGCGCCTGACCGGACCAAGGGACCGCTGCCGAGCTCAAACGCATGATCCCCGGTGGGCACGTCACCCTGCGGTTCACCGATCCGACCCGGCTGATGGGTGCCGTTGACGATCGGGTTGCTGCTCGCCGTCGCAGGCGTGATCGTGCTGGCCCACTCCCCCGCGCAGGCACCGCCGCGGCCACGCCGGGTCCGGTGAGAGAGACGCGCCGGGGGCCAACGCCGTGCCGGGTCGGGACCTGTGGCCGTGGGCGGGCCATGGCAGCGAGCCGGACGCTGAAGATTCTCGTGTCCTGCCTGATGCTGGGGGTACCGATCTACATGTGGATCACCGTCGGGCGCGGTGCGTCCGGCGAGACCGCGGCCGTGCCGGTCGACTCGGCAAGGGCGACAGCGATGCCGACAGCGTCGTGACGCGCACCGTCGATACTCCCGTCGCAGGCCGACCCGACGACGGCGAGCACGCCGACCAACGCCGTCCGCTGGCCGAGCTCTTCCGCGACCTGCGCACGTCGCCCGACGGCCTGACCGGGCGGGAGGCCGCGCGCAGGCTGATCGTCTATGGGCCGAACCAGCTGACCCGGCGGGGTGGCCCGAGCTGGCCCCGGGACTTGCTGGAGCAGTTCACCCAGCCGCTGGTGTTGCTGCTGGCTGTGGCCGCGGTGCTGGCGTGGGTGGGCGGGACGCCCGCGCTGTCGCTCGCGGTGCTCGCCGTGATCCTGCTCAACGCCGCGTTCGCCTTCGTCCAGGAGCGGCAGGCCGAACGCGCCGTCGACGCGCTGGCCGCGTTCCTCCCCCCGACCGCCCGGGTGGTGCGCGACGGGGCGCGCCGCGAGATCGACGCCGCCGACCTCGTGCCGGGCGACGTCCTGGTCGTCACCGAGGGCGACCGCGTCTGCGCCGACGCCCGGATCGTCGAGGGCGCGGTCGTGCTCGACCTCTCGGCGCTCACCGGCGAGTCGCTGCCCACGAGCCGTTCCGCGGAGCAGACCGCGGTGATCGGGCCCCTGATCGAGGCGCAGGATCTCGTGTTCAGCGGCACCACCTGCACCGGCGGCGAGGCGACCACCGTGGTCACCCGCACCGGCATGTACACCGAGCTCGGCCGCATCGCGGCGTTGTCGCAGCGCGGGCGCACCCGCCCGAGCCCGCTGGAACGGCAGGTGCGGCGCGTCACCTGGATCATCGCGGTCGTCGCGGTGGCTGTCGGCGCCGCGTTCGTGCCCGTCGGGCTCGCCGCCGGTCTCGGCTGGGCCGCGGCGACCACCTTCGCGATCGGGCTGATCGTGGCCAACGTCCCCGAGGGCCTGCTGCCCACCATCACCCTCGCGCTGGCCTCGGGTGTGCGGCAGCTCGCCCGCCGGGGAGCCGTCGTGAAGCGGCTCTCCGCCGTGGAGACGCTCGGCTCGGTCACCGTCATCTGCACGGACAAGACGGGGACGCTCACCGAGAACCGCATGCGGGTCACGCGGCTGTGGCTGCTCGCCAACGAGATCGCTACCGCGGAGGCGGATGCGTCGGCGGCGGTCGACGATCCGCGGGCGGCGCTGCTCGCCGCGACGGCCGCGGCCTGCACCACGGCCGAAGCGCCGAGCGACGCGCAGCCTGGAGGCACCGGAGATCCCACCGAGCTCGCCCTGCTGCGGCTCGCGACCGACCTCGGCGTCGGCGTCGCCTCGGCGCAACGGCACGCCGCCCGCCAGGCCGTGTTCCACTTCGACGCCCACCTGCAGCGGATGTCGACGGTGGACACCGAGGACGGGATCGTCGCCGTCCACACGAAAGGGGCGCCCGAGACCGTCCTGCCCTGCTGCACACAGGTGCTCGGGCGCGGCGGCCGCGCCCTGCCGCTCGACGACGCCACCCTTGTCGAGCTGCAGGAGACGCTGGACGCCTACGCCACACGCGGGCTGCGGGTGCTGGCCGTCGCCCGCCGGGTTCTCGGTCCGGTCGACGCCGTGGCCGACAACCGTCGAGCCGTGGAGGCGGACCTGGTGCTCGTCGGCCTCGTCGCGATGGTCGACCCGCCGCGGGTCGCGGTGCCCGACGCCGTCGCCCGCGCCCACCGGGCAGGCATCCGCATCCATGTGGTCACCGGCGACTACGGTCCCACCGCGGCCGAGATCGCCCGGCAGGTCGGCATCGGGGCGGGTGGCCGGATCGTCACGGGTGCGGAGCTCGACCGCCTCGGTGACGCCGACATCGACGCGCTGCTCGCGCGCGACGAGGAGATCGTGTTCGCCCGCACGTCCCCCGAGGCCAAGCTGCGCATCTGCGAGGCCCTGCAGGCCGGGCGGGCCATCGTCGCGATGACCGGTGACGGCGTGAATGACGCCCCCGCCCTGCGGCACGCCGACATCGGGGTGGCCATGGGCCGGTCGGGCACCGACGTGGCCAGGGAGGCCGCGACGATGGTGCTCACCGACGACGACTTCGCCACCATCGTCGCCGCGATCGGGGGCGGGCGGCAGGTGTTCGACAACGTCCGCAAGTTCGTGCTCTACATCTTCGCCCACGCCGTTCCCGAGGTGGTGCCGTTCCTCGTCTTCGCGCTGACCGGCGGGGCGGTGCCCCTACCGCTGACGGTGCTGCAGATCCTCGCGATCGACCTCGGCACCGAGACGCTGCCCGCGCTGGCCCTCGGCCGCGAACCGGCCGAGCCCGGCGCGATGGACCGTCCACCACGCCCGCGCTCGGACGGCGTCGTCGACCGCGGGCTCCTGGTGCGGGCCTGGCTGCTGCTCGGCACGGTGTCCGCGGTGCTGGTGATGGGCGGGTTCCTGCTCACGCTCGTGGCGGCAGGCTGGACGCCCGGCGCCTCGACCGGTGCGGGCAGCCCGTTGCACGAGGCCTACCTGCAGGCGACGACGATCACCTTCGCAGGCATCGTCGCGTGCCAGATCGGCACGGCGTTCGCGGCGCGCACCGACCGGGCGTCGTTGTTCTCCGTCGGTCTCCTGTCCAACCCGTTGCTGCTGTGGGGCATCGCGTTCGAGCTGGCGTTCACCGCGGCGGTGATCTACGTGCCCTGGCTGCAGGACGTGTTCGGGACCGCGGCGCTGAGCCCGGCGCAGCTCGTCGTGATCCTGCCGTTCCCGTTCGTCGTGTGGGGCGCCGACGAGCTCGTCCGCCTGGTCAGGCGGCGTTCGGGCCGCTCTCTGACAGCGCGCGCCGACGTCAGGGGCCGTGCTGCGGACAGGATCGGGTCATGACC
The DNA here is from genome assembly GCA_963750095.1 of uncultured Actinomycetota bacterium. GTDB lineage: Bacteria > Actinomycetota > Actinomycetes > Mycobacteriales > Pseudonocardiaceae > Pseudonocardia. The sequence continues at coordinate 622,076 of CAVVPJ010000011.1, forward strand.
ACCCGGGTCGTCGTCGCGCTCCCGCTCGGCGCCCTGCCGCGTGCACGGTGGTCACGCGCCGGTCGATGGCCCGGTGGGGCGCCAGCTCCGTGATGGCCGGAAGATGCTGCGCGGGATCGCCGAGCGGGCGGAACGCCGTTCGGACGGATGAGGATGATCGTCCAGGCCCTCCGGTCCGCATCAGGGCCCTGTTTCCGGGACCGGGCTTCGCTCGGTGGACTACTGTCGGGGTTTGACCCGAGGAGCCGTGCCCGATGACCATCTCCGTGTTCCTCCTCGACGACCACGAGATCGTCCGACGTGGCATCGCCCAGTTGCTCGAGACCGAGGACGACATCGAGGTCGTCGGTGAGGCGGGCACCGCGGCGCAGGCGATGGCCCGTATCCCGGCGCTGCGCCCCGATGTCGCGATCCTCGACGTCCAGCTGCCCGATGGCGAGGGCGTCTCCGTGTGCCGGGACGTGCGTTCCGCCGTCACGCCGCCGCCCGCGTGCCTGATGCTCACCTCCTACCTCGACGACGAGGCCCTGTTCGGCGCGATCGTCGCAGGCGCGGCAGGCTACCTGCTCAAGCGCGTGGCGGGCGTCGACCTCATCGGCGCCGTCCGCACCATCGCCGCGGGTGGTTCGCTGCTCGACCCGGACGCCACCGCGCTCGTGCTGGCCAGGCTGCGGATGGGCGACCAGCCCGCGGATCCGCGTTACGCGTCGCTCAGCCTGCAGGAGCGGCGCATCCTCGGCCTCATCGCCAACGGGCTCACGAACCGGCAGATCGGGGCCGAGATGTACCTGGCCGAGAAGACCATCAAGAACTACGTGTCGTCCGTGCTCCACAAGCTGGGCTTCGCGCGGCGCACCGAGGCCGCCGTCTACGCGACGGAGCTGGGCCGTCCTGGCAGCGGTGGCAGCCGCTGACCTCATCGCAGCGGCACCCGCCAGCTCAGCCGGGTGCCGCCGAGCGGCCCGCGCCGAACGATCAGCTCACCCGCGCACTCCCCGGCCCGCTCATCGAGGTTGCGCAGCCCGCTGCGTGCGACGGTCGGGTCGATTCCGATGCCGTCATCGACGACATCGATGAGCAGCTCGTCTGCCGCCTCAATGGTGACGGTGACGCGCTCGGCGTCTGCGTGCCGCACCGCATTGCTCACCGCTTCCCGCACCACAGCCAGTGCGTGCACGCCGACCGACCGGGGCACCAGGGTGTCGATCGCGCCCGCCAACCGCACCGACGGCACCAGCGCGCACCCCTGTGCCGCCTCGGCCGCCGTGTCCAGCAGGAGTCGCCGCAGGCTGCTCGCGTCCTCGACACCCGTCGCGTGCAGGTCGAAGATGGCGGTGCGGATCTCCCGGACGGTCTCGTCGAGATCCTCCACCGATTGCCCTACGCGCCTCTGCACGTCGGGGTCAGAGCTGCGGCGCAGCACGCCCTGCAGCTGCAGGCCGGTGGCGAACAGCCGCTGGATGACCTGATCGTGCAGATCGCGCGCGATCCGGTCACGATCGGCGAAGACGGCGAGCTGCCGCGCCGCCCGGTTCTTCTCCCCCAGCTCCAGCGCGAGCGTGACCTGCTCCGCGAACGATCCCAGCAGTGGGACGTCGCCGGGCCGGAAGGGGTCCGCCCCATGGTTGCGGAGCGCAACCAGTATCCCGATCACCTTCTCGCCGGAGTGCACGGGCGCGGCGACCGTCGAGCCGTAGGGCGGGAGCTCGACACCGGCGCGGGCGAGGAGCGGCCCCGGGGCGTCCGCGACGACGCTGACCCGCCCGTCGACCACCTCCTGCACCAGCGGAGCATGCATGTCCAGCGCAACGCCCGACAGACCGGCTTCCTTCGCACCGCAGAGCGCGCGCACGGTGAAGCCCGCCTCCGGCTCGCCGGATCCCAGCGCGATGACCGTCGCGTCCGACCGGGTGAGCTCCTGCGCGCGCTGGGCGATCAGCCGCAGCGCGTCCTCCTCACTCGCACCCGCGAGCAGCTCGTTGCGGATCTCGGCGGAGGCCTCGAGCCACTGCTGGCGCAGCCTCCCCTCTTCGAAGAGGTCCGCGTTGTGCACGGCGATCCCGGCCGCGGTGGCGAGGGCGGCAACGACCACCTCGTCGTCGACGGTGAACTCTCCGCCCCCGTTCTTCTCGGTGAGGTAGAGGTTGCCGTACACGACATCGCGCACGCGGACCGGCACCCCGAGGAACGTCCGCATCGGCGGATGGTGCGGAGGGAACCCGACGGACGCCTCGTGTTCGCCCAGATCAGGCACACGCAGAGGCCACCCGCCGAGGATGACCTGCCCCAACAGGCCCTTCCCCTCCGGCAACGTGCCCATCAGCGCTCGTGTCGCCTCGTCAACGCCCACGTAGATGAACCGCGAGATGCTGCCGTCCGGAGCGAGGACGCCGAGCGCTCCGAACCTTGCGTCGACGAGGTCGACCGCGGCCTGCGCGATGCGCTGGAGGGTGGCATCCAGCTCGAGGCCGTCGGCGACGGCGAGGACGGCGTCGAGCAGGCCCTGCATGCGTCCCCGAGTGGCCACCGCCTCGGCGAGCCGCTGCTGCACGTCATGCAGAAGCTCGTCGAGGCGGAGGCTGGACTGGACGTCCACGACCGACCGCGCCAACGGGTCGCCACGAACATTGACCGACACCTCAACCCCCGATACTGCTCCGGGTTCGCGTCGGTCCAGACGAACAGACCCAACGGTGTCACGACCAGGGTGCATCCACAACAGCCGGTGGGCTGGAACACCTGCCCGGCGGGGGGTGCGTTGCCGGTCAGAACCGTGACCAGGTGACTCAGGGCTTGGTCGCGGGCGGCTCCGCTCCGCGCCCCTCCCGGACTCGGATATCGGCCATCCGGACGGCCACCGCCGCCCGCTGCGCGTCGGTCGTCGCGGTCCGCTCGGCCTGGAGCGCGGCCGACCGGTCAGCCTCGACATCACCCGTCGAGCGGGGCAACCCCCAATTGTCGAGTGACATCACAGTCTCTTCCGATCGCTGTTCCCCGGGCGAACCGAGGTCATCGTCCTCCCCGACGGCACCGAGGGCTACCGCCACTGGTGCGCTGCTCCGACGTCGGCGCCGAGCACCCCCGCACCTGGTCGATGCCGGTCCGACAGCGTAGGCTGACCATGTTCTTCCGGGCCCCAGACCCAGGCCGCCGTGCGTGGACGCATCGGAGATGCGGTAGTGGCCAATCGGGATCCTGCGGTGTTCGACGTGCTCATCGAAATTCCGCGGGGCAGCCGCAACAAGTACGAAGTTGATCACGCCAGCGGCCGGATCCGGCTCGACCGCACCCTCTTCACCGCAACGCAGTACCCCGGTGACTACGGCTTCGTCGAGAACACGTTGGGCGAGGACGGTGACCCGCTCGACGCGCTGCTCGTCACGGTCGGCGAGCCGCTGTTCCCCGGGGTGCTCGTGCTGTGCCGCACGATCGGCATGTTCCGCATGCGCGACGAAGCGGGCGGCGACGACAAGTTGATCTGCGTCCCGGCGCACGATCCTCGGCTGGAGCACCTGCGCGACCTCCGCCACCTTCCCGAGTTCCATCGGCTCGAGATCCAGCATTTCTTCGAGATCTACAAGGAGCTCGAGCCGGGCAAGAGCGTCGAAGGAGCCGCCTGGGCGGGGCGCGCGGCGGCCGAGGCCGAGATCGAGGCGTCCCGGCGACGGTTGAAGGAGGCCGACGGATGAACCGCCATGCGGCCGTCGTGCTCAGACTGCGCGCTGGTGGACATGGCACCACCGCGGGTGTGAGCCGCGCGGATAACCGATGGCGACGGGGTGGTCGGTCTCCTCGTAGTGGGCCCTGGCGTGCTGGTTCGGGGAGTCGTCAGAGCAGGCGACCCAACCGCAGGACAGGCACATCCACAGCGCGACCCAGCGTTGCCCGCGTTCCCGGCAGCCTGGACACGAGGCCGCGGACGGCTCGACATACACGCAGGAGGCTCCGTGGACGCACGGGCGCGTGGCTCCGATGCGATCGCGGCGGTGCCGCTCGGGTGGCATCCGACGTCCTCTCGGTCCGGGACCGTGCCCGTGTGGTCGTGTCCAGCGAACTCCTGACGGGCATCGGGCGAAATGAGCAACCCGTGCAGCGTTCATCACGCCCGATGATGAGCGACGACCGCGCAACGGTGGTCGTCGCCGTGCACCGACCGGCGATGATCGGCCGCGGTGGCGTGACTCCGCGGCGGCGCTGATCGGGGGTGCGCGAGATGGAGCTTCGGCAGCTGCGCTACTTCGTCACCCTCGCCGAGGAGCTGCATTTCGGTCGGGCCGCCGCACGCGAGCACATCGTCCAGTCCGCGCTGAGCCAGCGCCTGCAGCGTCTGGAACGGGAGCTGGGGGTGACGCTGATGGACCGCACGACCCATCATGTGCGGCTGACCGCGGCGGGCGCTGTCTTCCTGGTCGACGCGCGGCAGATCCTCGCCCACGTCGAGCGGGCAGCCGTGGCGGCGCAGCGGGCTTCCCACTCACGGCCGAGCCTGCGGGTCGGAGTCGTCGACGCCAGCTACGACTCGATGTCGTTGATCCTTCACGAGGTCCAGAGCACGTTCCCCGACCTGGAGATCCACCAGGTCGAGGTCGGTGTGCCCGAGCAGTTCCAACGCCTGGTGGACGGGCGGCTCGACGTCGGCATCGGACGGGCCTCACTGGCCCCACCAGCAGTGGCCTCCGAGCTGTTCCGGCTGGACCCGCTCGGAATACTCGTCGCCGAGGGCCACGCCTTCGCCGCGCTGCCTGGCGTCCCGGTGGCCACGCTGGCCGCGGAGCCGATGCTGCTGTCGGAGGAGGACCGGGCGCCGGAGTTCAACCAGTTCTTGATCGAGCTGTGCCGCTCGGTGGGCTTCGTCCCGACCCTCTACCGGGGAACCGTGGACAGCATCCTCGCCGCGGTCGACCTCGTCGCCGAGCAGCGCTGCGTGATGTGCGCGCCTGCATCGTGCCTGCCCGCCCCCTCGGGGATCGTGTGGAGGCCGCTGGTTGCTCCCGTGTCGCGCTATCCGTGGTCGGTGCTGTGGCGCGCAGGCGACTCGTCGGAGCATGTGAGCGTCCTCGTCGACACCGCCCGCACGCTGTCGGTGCAGCTGGGTTGGCTGGAGCCCGTCACCGCAGGCTGAACGGCCTTCCCCCTCCGCGTGGGTTATCGGCGTTCGTGATGGGGCCTGCTCTCATCCACGGTTTCCCCGGGCAGGCCAACGAGGTCTGCTGAGCGGAACAGCACATTCAGTGGCCTCACCGCGGTCAACCGCAAGGAGCAGCGATTGTGAACGTGGCGGAGCAGTATTCGCCGGTGATCTTCACTCCGGACACGAACGACCCCACCGCGGGCCGAGTGGCGATCTCTCGGGAGCTGGCGTCTGAACACGTCCGACTGATCGCGGATCCCGCGCCGCTCGGCCTCGCGGGCATGTGGGAATTCCGCAAGAGCAATGTCTTCGGCGCCACGGTCTTCACCTCGTACGGCGCCTTCTGGCTGTCGTTCTGGGCCTATGTGACATTCTTCGCCGCGAAGATCCCGGTCGAACAGCATGGCGCGGCAGCAGGCTGGTTCCTGATCGCCTGGGCCATCTTCACGACGCTCATGCTGGTCGGCGCGCTGCGGACGACGATGGGGCTCGCCCTGCTGTTCGCCGTCGTGACGGTCACCTTCTACCTTCTCGGTCTCGGAGCGCTGAGCGGCACCCCGGCTCTGACCTGGTTGGGGGGCGTCTTGGGCCTCGTCGCCGCGGGCATCGCCTGGTACCTGTGTCTCGCCGGTGTCACCGCGTCGACATTCGGTAGGCCGATTCTGCCCAACCCGCCTCTCTTCAAAGCCTGACGGAGACCAGGGACCAGCTATGGACCTGTATTCGGGCATGGACTTGCAGTTGACCATCGGCGAGGCGCTGGGCACCGACTACTTCGGGCTGCGTGAGCCGTTCACACCACAACAGGAGGACTACCTGACCCGTACCCGCACCTTCGTCGACACCGAGGTCCTGCCGGTGATCAACGGCTACTGGGAGCGCGCGGAGTTCCCCTTTGACCTGGTCGAGAAGATGGCAGGCCTCGGCATCATCGGCGACGGGATCGAAGGTTACGGCTGCCCGTCGATGGATCCGATGTCGGCTGGACTGATCAACATGGAGTTGCACCGGGGCGATGGCAGCCTCGGCACCTTCGTCGCCGTTCAGGCCGGTCTGGCGATGCAGTCGATCGCGAAATGCGGATCCGAGGAGCAGAAGCAGCGGTGGCTGCCGCCGATGGCCCGGCTGGAGAAGATCGGTGCCTTCGCGTTGACCGAGCCGGAACACGGGTCGGACTCGGTCGCCCTGGAGACCTCGGCCCGTCGCGACGGGGAGTCCTACGTCATCAACGGAGACAAGAAGTGGATCGGCAACGGCAGCATCGCCGACGTCGTGGTCGTATGGGCCCGGGACACCTCGGACAACGCGGTCAAGGGATTCCTGGTGGAGAAGGGAACCCCCGGCTACCACGCCACGGTCATGACGGGCAAGGCGTCCCTGCGGGCGGTATGGCAGGCGGAGATCCACTTCGATGAGATGCGCATCCCTGCCGAGAACCGGCTGCCGGGGGCGTACTCGTTCAAGGACTGCGCCAGGATCCTGACCGGCACCCGCATGGCCTGCGCGTGGATGGGCCCTGCAGCGCCGGTTCTCGCCCATGAGGAACTCCATGAAGTTCCCCGCTGAGTCCCTGTCCGGCACCTCGGTGCGGGACAAGGTCGTCACGGCCGCGGAGGCAGTGCGGCTGATACGGGACGGCGACGCGGTCGTGGTCGAGGGGTTCATAGGGCAGGGCTTCGCCGAGGAGCTCACGCTCGCGCTGGAGGAGCGTTTCCTGCACACCGGCGCGCCGCGGGATCTCACGCTCGTGTTCACCGTCGCCCAGGGGAACCGGCAAGGTCGCGGGCTGGACCGGCTGTGCCACGAGGGCTTGCTCAAGCGAGCCGTGGGTGGTTTCTGGGCCGCGTCGGCCGAGCTGGGGAAGATGGCCCTGGAGAACAAGATCGAGGCGCACAACCTGCCGCAGGGCACCATCTCACAGCTGTTCAGGGACACTGCCGCAGGCAGGCCCGGCCTGCTGACCCGGGTGGGCCTGGGGACCTTCGTCGATCCGCGGCAGGGTGGCGGAAAGATCAACGAAAGGACGAAAGAGGACCGCGTCGAGCTGATCACCCTCGGCGCCGAGGAGTACCTGTTCTACAAGTCGTTCGAGCTCGATGTGGCCTTCCTGCGCGGCACCACCGCGGATCCCGAAGGGAACGTCACCATGGAGCGCGAGGCGCTGACGTTGGAGGCCCTCGCGGTGGCCACCGCGGTGCACAACGCCGGTGGCCTGGTGATCGTGCAGGTGGAGCGCATCGCGGAGAGCGGCAGCTTGAGTCCGCGTGAGGTGAAGATCCCCGGAGTGTTGGTCGACTGCGTCGTCGTCTCGCGGCCTGAGCACCATTGGCAGACCTTCGCCACTGCCTATTCGCCCGCGCAGAGCGGCGAGCTACGTCGGGTGCGGAACTCGATCTCCCCGCTGGAGCTGTCCGAGCGAAAGGTCATCGCTCGCCGGGCGGCCATGGAGCTTCGACCCAACAGCGTGGTCAATCTCGGCATCGGCATGCCGGAGGGCGTCGCCAATGTGGCCGCCGAGGAGCACATCCTCAACCTGGTCACGCTCACCGCCGAGCCCGGTGCCATCGGGGGTATGCCGACCGGAGGCCTGGATTTCGGCTCGGCGGTGAACGCGCAGGCCATCCTCGACCAACCCTCCCAGTTCGACTTCTACGACGGCGGCGGTCTGGACGCCGCGTTCCTGGGCATGGCCCAGGTGGACCAGCGGGGCGACGTCAACGTCAGCCGGTTCGGGTCGAAGCTGGCGGGCTCGGGGGGCTTCATCAACATCAGCCAGAACGCCAAGCGGGTGGTGTTCCTCGGAACCTTCGTCACACCCAGCCGCTGCCAGGTACGGGACGGCAGGCTGGTCATCGCCGACGGTGTGACGGCACGCAAGTTTCTCGCCGACGTCGAGCAGCGCACGTTCAGCGGCGGGTACGCGGTGACGACCGGCCAGCCGGTGCTCTACGTGACCGAACGGTGCGTCTTTGAGCTCACCCCCGACGGTCTGGAACTGACCGAGATCGCTCCGGGAGTCCGCCTCGAGAGGGACATCCTCGCCCACGTCGGGTTCGATCCCATCATCCGCGGCGAACCGAAGCTGATGGACGCGCGGATCTTCGCCGCCGAACCCATGGGTCTGAGCGACGACCTGCTGACGATGCCCCTTGATGCGCGGTTCGTCTACGACGCCGAACGGAACATCTTCTTCCTCAGCATGGAGGGCCTGTCCCTCGTCAACCACGACGACGTCGAGGCGATCGTGACCGAAGTGGACATGCGTCTGACCGCCATCGGCAAGAAGGTGCAGATGGTCGTCAACTACGACAACTTCTTCCTGGCTCCGGATCTGGCCGATGAATACGTCGCCCTGGGGCACGGCCTGGCCGAGCGCTACTACGCCAGCGTGACCAGATACACGACCAGCTCCTTCCTACGGCGCAAGCTCAGCGCGCAGCTGTCCCATCGGGGACTGGCCCCACACATCTACAAGAGCCGTCAGGAAGCAATGAACTGCGTCGCCAACTAGATAGTGGAGGTACGGCAACATGCCCACCAACTCATTCACCTCGCTCACTCCCCTGGCGTTCCTCGAACGTGCGGCGGACGTGTTCTCCGACAAGACGGCGATCGCCTACGGCGACCGCCGGATGAGCTACAGCGAGTTCGGCGCCGACGCGACCCGGCTCGCGCGCGCATTGCGCGCCTCCGGTGTGCAGCCCGGCGACCGGGTGGCCTACATGTGCCCGAACATCCCGGAGATGCTGGTGGCCAACTTCGGGGTGCCCCTCGCGGGCGCGGTCCTCGTGCCCATCAACACCAGGTTGTCCGCGGAGGAGGTCCACTACATCTGCGACCACTCCGGAGCGAAGGTGCTCGTCATCGACACCGAGTACCTGACCGCGCTGGCACCGGAGCTCGACTCGCTGCGCACCGTCGTCGAGGTCGTGGCCATCACCGATCCACTCGGCCCCGCCCCACCCGACGCCGCAGCCCACGCGAACGTCTCCTATGACGAGTTCATGGAGCGCGGCTCGGTCGATCCGCTGCCCTGGACGGTCGACGACGAGACGAGCCTCATCTCGATCAACTACACGTCCGGGACGACAGGCACTCCCAAGGGCGTGATGTACGCGCACCGCGGCGCCTACCTGAACTCGCTCGGCGAGATCATCCACCAGCGGTTCGACCCCGAGAGCGTCTACCTGTGGACGTTGCCGATGTTCCACTGCAACGGCTGGTGCACCCCGTGGGCGGCCACCGCGATCGGCGCGACACACGTGTGTCTGCGTGCCGTGCGCCCGGACGTGATCTGGCAGCTCCTCGATGACGAACGGGTGACCCATCTCGACGGCGCCCCGACCGTGCTGACGATGATCGCCAACGCGCCGGAGGCCCACCGCCTCGACCGCGAGTTGGTCGCGACCGTCGCGGGCGCCCCACCCGGGCCCACGGTGATCACCCGAATGCGCGAGCTGGGCGCGCGGATCGTGCACGTCTACGGGATGACTGAGGCGTACGGCCCCTACGCGCTCAACGAGTGGCAGACCGGCTGGTCGGCGCTACCACCCGGCGACCAGGCCCGCCGCCAGGCCCGTCAAGGCGTGGCCATGATCCAGGCCGACCCCATCCGGGTGGTCGACGAGAAGATGGTCGACGTCGCCCGCGACGGACGGACCATGGGCGAGATCGTGATGCGCGGCAACAACGTCATGACCGGGTACTTCGACGACCCCGACGCCACCGAAAAGGCGTTCCGCGGGGGCTGGCTGCACTCCGGGGACCTGGGCGTGCAGCACTCGGACGGTTACGTCGAACTGCGCGACCGCGCCAAGGACATCATCATCTCCGGCGGAGAGAACATCTCGACCGTCGAGATCGAGCACGCCCTCGAGACGCACCACGCCGTGCTCGAGGTCGTGGTCATCGGAATCCCCGACGAGAAATGGGGAGAGCGACCGAAGGCCTTCGTCATCCGCAAACCCGGTGCCGAGGTCAACGAGGCCGAGCTGATCGGCTACCTGAAGTCGCACATCGCCCGCTACAAGGTGCCGAAGGCGGTCGAGTTCGTCGACGATCTACCGCGCACGGCGACCGGCAAGGCACAGAAGTTCGAGCTCCGCGAGAAGGAGTGGGCGGGACACAGCAGCCGAATCCAGGGATGAGGCAGTGAGCTCCCCCGGTGGCGCGGGACCGGTGGGAGCTGCAGTTTGGGATCTTCGCTACGGCTCGCCTTGCCGGCTTGTCGGCGGTGTGTGCAGGACGACGGGTGTGCTGCCGGAGCGCAGCTCTCTTTGTCGATGGAGCCAGGCGCGTTGGGCCCATCGGTAGCGGCCGAGGGCCCGCGCACCGAGCTTGCCTGCGGCGAAGCGCCAGCTCGCTGCGCGGGCGTCGCCTTGGCCGCGGGCTTCTCGTCGTTGCAGCAGCTGTGCGCGGCGGATCTCGGGTTCACGTTCGGCCTGTATCGCCATGCAGGCCCGGTCGATCGCAACCGGATCGGCGGGCTCGGCCGCGAGCGGCTGAAGGTGGTTGGTGGCGACGATGACATCGCGCAGCGCAAGGTTGATGCCCTGTGCCCGGATCGGTGACATCGGATGGGCGGCGTCACCCAGCAGGAGGACCCCCGGCACGCTCCACGAGGGCGCCCTGGCCACCTGCACGTTGAGTCGGACCGGACGGGATATGTCGTCGACGTGATCCAAGAGGTGACGGGCCACCGGGTCGGGAGCGGCCTGAACCGCTGTCGTGAGCCAGTCATCGCCCAGTTGGGCCATCCCACCTTTCGGCATGATCACTCCGCACTGCAGCCGCCCGTCCCAGGAGGTGTAGGCGACGAGAGGGTGCTGACCGCCGCGCACCATGATGTGGAAATCGCACGCCGTCTCGGCCGCCACGGGCGGTGGCGCTTTGAACCAGAGGATGTCGTAGCCCTCGCGGGAGGGTGTCAGGGCCAACCGGGTATGGGTGCGCACTGACGATCCACGCCCGTCGCATCCGATGAGCAGGTCGGCTGGCCAGTCCGTGCCCGCTCCGGCATGGACGGCGCGGACACCGACGATCCGACCCGCCGCGTCCCGCAGCGCCTCGGCGAAGCGGGTGGCGGGGTGATAGGCGAGGTTGGGGTGCCGCGTGGCCGCACCCAGGATGCCGTCGAGCAGCGTCGCCGGGTCGAGCACCCGGAATGCCAGGTCGGCCAGTTCGTCGACCGGTTCGGGGATGCGCAGCACCTCGTCGCCGTCGATCCAGATGCGCCAGCTGCGCACGAGCTGTTGCGGCGTGGCCGCCACGACCTTCGCGAGGCCCATCTGGTGCAGCGCGTCCAATCCGAGCGGCATGAGCCCCTCGCCGCGGAACACCCCACCCGGGGATGTCTCGCGCTCGATCAGCCGGACGTGGGCGCCCGCGCGTGCCAGCAACAGGGCCAACGCCGCGCCCGCTGGGCCTGCGCCAACGACCACAACGTCCACTTGCATCCTCCAGCCGGAGCAAGAACACCACGCGCTGCCCGGACCCGGCACCGTTCAGAGATACGGAAGCGCGGTCGGTGGGTGTAGTGACCGCCTCGCGACGCGGCCCCAGGACTACCAGGCCGGTGGTCCGGGCCGCAAGACGGACGGCGCGGCTTGCCCCGTCGAGGGTTGAGCGCGGTGTGCATGTCTTTGGACGGCCGCGGGTCGGCCAGGACCGCCGCCCCCAGCCTGCTCGTGACGCATGATCTCGATTCGCAGATGCGGAGCGCTGACATCCCGGCGAGACTCGGGTCCTGGCGAGACTCGGGATCCGACCAACTGCCCGGCTGCGGACCCACGGGACGACTCGGTCATGCCATCCGGTCATGTCCATCACGTCGCTCTTCGGGCGCAGGTCAAGCGGGGGCCAGTGCCGTTCGTCCCGACACCACCGGGTTATCGGCGTTGGTGATGGGCCCTGCTCTCATCCACGGTTTCCCCGCGCAGGCAGGCGAGGTCTCCTGAGCACAACATCACACACCAGAGAGGTCGCCATGCCAGGCTCGGTCATCGTCGGTGGCGCACGGACCCCGATCGGCAAGCTGTCCGGCGCGTTGAAGGACCTCACGGCGATGGACCTGGGCGGCATCGCCATCGCCGCGGCCCTGGACAGGGCAGGCATCACCGGCGACCAGGTCGACTACGTGATCATGGGTCACGTCATCCAGGCGGGCGCCGGGCAGATCACGGCCCGCCAGGCCGCGGTCAACGGCGGCATCCCGATGACCGTGCCCGCGCTGACGGTGAACAAGGTCTGCCTCTCCGGGCTGAACGCGATCGCCATGGCCGACCAGCTGATCGGCTACGGCGAGTTCGACACCGTGGTCGCGGGCGGCATGGAGTCCATGACGAACGGCCCCTACCTGCTGCAGAAGGCGCGCTCCGGCTACCGCTACGGCGACTCCACCCTCATTGACGCCACCGCACACGACGCCCTGTTCTGCACGTTCGACCACCGCGGCATGGGAGCCTCCACCGACGTGTACAGCGCCGCCAAGGACGTCACCCGCGCCGAGCAGGACGAGTACGCCGCGATGAGCCACGAACGGGCCACCGCGGCGCGCAAGCAGGGACTGTTCGACGACGAGATGGCCCCGGTGCCCGTGCCGCAGCGCAGGGGCGACCCGCTGCTGGTGGCCGAGGACGAAGGCGTTCGCCCCGGCACCACCGCCGAGAGCCTCGCCACGCTGCGCCCGGCGTTCGCCGCCGACGGCACGGTGACCGCGGGCAATGCCTCACAACTGTCCGACGGCGCCGCCGCCGTGGTCGTGATGAGCCGGACCAGGGCCGAACAGCTGGGTCTCCCGGTGCTGGCCGAGATCGGCGCCCACGGGACCGTCGCAGGCCCCGACGCATCCCTGCTGTCCCAACCGGCCAACGCGATCGCGAAAGCACTGGGCCGCCAAGGCCTCTCCCCCGCCGATGTCGATCTCTTCGAGATGAACGAGGCGTTCGCCGCGGTGGCCATCCAGTCGATGCGCGACCTGGCCGTCGGATCCGACGTGGTCAACGTCAACGGCGGCGCCATCGCGATGGGACATCCGGTCGGCGCCTCCGGCGCCCGCCTCGCACTACACCTGGCCCTCGAACTCCGCCGCCGCGGCGGCGGGCTCGGCGCAGCGGCACTCTGCGGCGGCGGAGGACAGGGCGAGGCCCTGCTCCTGCGCGTCGACGCCTGACAGACCGGCCAGACCGCACCGGCGCACAAATTCCCTCGGGAGACAGCAATGGCGGACAACGCCAAGACCGTGCAGACCGCAGAAGAACTCGAACATCTCCTCGACGAGCTGGGCGAGGTCGGGAGTTTCGCACCGCCCCCGGAGTTCCGCGCGCGAGCGCGCATCACGGATCCGGACCTCTACGCGGCTGCCGCAGGAGATCCCGAGGCCTACTGGGCCGGGCGGGCCCGCGAACTGCACTGGGACACGCCCTTCACCAAGGTCTTGGACGAGTCGGATGCCCCGTTCGTCACGTGGTTCGCCGACGGGATGCTCAACGTGTCCTACAACTGCCTGGACCGCCACGTCGAGGCCGGGCTCGGCGAGCGCGTCGCCTATCACTGGCGTGGTGAGGAGGGCGAGGAACGCGACATCACCTACGCGGACCTGCATCGCGACGTGCAACGCCTGGCCAACGGGCTGAAGGACCTGGGCGTGGGCAAGGGGGACGTGGTCGGGATCTTCCTGCCGATGATCCCCGAGGTCGTCGTCGCGATGCTCGCCTGCGCCCGGATCGGCGCTCCGCACAACGTGGTCTTCGGCGGTTTCGCCCCGGACTCGGTGCGGGAGCGGATGGAGGTGTCACACGCGAAGGCGCTCATCACCGTCGACGGCGCCCGCCGCAAGGGGAAGACGGCACATATCAAGCCCGAGGTCGACCGGGTCATGGACGGCCTGGCCGGGCTCCGGTCGATCGTGGTGGTCCGCCATATCGGCACCGAGTGCGCGATGCGGGACGGCCGGGACGTCTTCTACGACGAGCTGTTGGCGCGTAGCGAGCCGGTGTGCCCGGCCGAGCCGCTGCCGTCGGAGCATCCGCTCTTCATCCTGTACTCGTCGGGGTCGACGGCGAAGCCGAAGGGCATCCTGCACACCACCGGCGGATACCTGACCGGCGTTGCCGCGACCCACCGCGACGTCTTCGATCTTCGCCCGGAGTCCGACGTGTTCTGGTGCACGGCCGACGTCGGCTGGGTCACCGGGCACTCCTACATCGTGTACGGGCCGCTCGCGAACGGCTGCACCAGCGTGATGTTCGAGGGCGCGCCGGACTATCCGGCAAAGGACATCTGGTGGGAGATCATCGAGCGCTACGGCGTCACGAGCTTCTACACCGCGCCGACGGCCATCAGGGTCTGCATGAAGTGGGGCGTCGAGTTCCCCAACAAGCACGACCTGTCGACGTTGCGCGTGCTCGGGTCCGTCGGTGAGCCGATCAACCCGAAGGCCTGGCTGTGGTACTACGCCGTGGTGGGGCACCAGCAGTGTCCGGTGGTCGACACGTGGTGGCAGACCGAGACCGGGCACATCATGATCGCTCCGTTGCCCGGGGTGACGACGACCAAGCCCGGCTCGGCGACCCGCCCGCTGCCTGGCATCTCGGCGGCGCTCGTGGACATCGACGGCAACGAGATGGACGAGGGGACGGGGCTGCTGGTCATCACGCGGCCGTGGCCGGGGATGCTGCGCACCCTCTACGGCGACGACGAGCGCTTCGTCTCGACGTACTTCGAGCGGTTCGGCCCGCGCACCTACGTCGTCGGCGACGCGGCCCGGCGGGACACCGACGGCTATTTCTGGATCATCGGTCGGACCGACGACGTCATCAACGTGTCGGGCCACCGGCTGTCGACCGCCGAGGTCGAGTCCGCGATCGGGGCGCACCCTAAGGTCGCCGAGGCGGCCGTGGTCGCCGAGGCGGACGCGTTGTCCGGTCAGGCCATCGTCGCCTTCGTGACGTTGAACGCCGGACTGCTCGGGGACGTCACGGTGGAGGCCGAGATTCGCCTGTACGTCGGCGAGCGGATCGGCAAGCTGGCCCGACCGAAGTCGATCATCTGGGCCGAGGACCTGCCGAAGACGCGCTCCGGCAAGATCATGCGCAGGCTGCTGCGGGACATCGCCGACGGACGTGAGCTGGGTGACGTCACGACGCTGGGCGACGCGTCGATCCTGCTGCGGCTCCAGGAGAAGGCCGCCGCCCGCGAAACGACGTCGAGCTAGCGGGCAAGAGGACCATGGGCGGGTCGGTCGTCCTCGTCTGGAGCGAGGAGCTCCTGAACTACGATCTCGGGGCCACGCATCCGATGGCACCGGGCAGGCTCGAGCTCACCATGGCCCTCGCCCGCGCTCTCGACGTGCTGGCCTCCCGCGACCTGCGGATCGCGGCACCGCGGCCTGCGTCGTCCGCGGTGCTCCAGCTCGTCCACGACCCGGCCTACGTCGCGGCGGTGCGCGGCGCGGTGCCGGGCTCCACACACTTGCACGACGCGTTCGGCCTCGGCGGGGCCGACAACCCGATCTTCGAAGGAATGCACGAGGCGTCGGCGCTGGTCACCGGCGCCACAATGGACGCCGCTGTCGCGGTGCGCACCGGCGGGGCGCGGCACGCCGTCAACCTCGCGGGCGGGCTGCATCACGCCATGCCCGCACATGCGTCCGGGTTCTGCGTCTACAACGACGCCGCCGTCGCCATCGCCTGGCTGCTTGCCGACGGCGTGCGGAGGGTGGCCTACGTCGACCTGGACGCCCACCACGGCGACGGCGTGGAAGCGGCGTTCTACCGCGACCCCAGGGTGCTGACCATCAGCCTGCACGAGAGCGGCTACACGGCCTTCCCCGGCACCGGCTTTCCCAGCGAGTCCGGCCACGGCGCCGCGGAAGGCTCTGCGGTCAACGTCGCGCTTCCGCCGGGCACCGGTGACGCAGGCTGGCTGCGCGCGTTCCACGCCGTCGTGCCGCCTCTCGTGCGGGCCTTCGAGCCGCAGATCCTGGTCACCCAGCTCGGATGCGACACCCACCACCTCGATCCACTCGCCCAGCTCGATCTCACCGTCGACGCGCACCGGCACAGCTACGTGGCGTTGCACCAGTTGGCCCACGAGGTCACCGACGGCCGCTGGATCGCGGTAGGCGGTGGAGGCTACGAGGTCGTGCGGGTCGTACCGCGGTCATGGACGCACCTGCTTGCCGAGATCACCGACGACCCGCTCGATCCCGATACCGCGACCCCCGACAGCTGGAGGGAGCTGGTCTTCCGGCGCACCGGGCGCGAGGGACCGAAGCTCCTCACCGACGGCGCAGAGCCCGCCTACCACCCCTGGGACGCCGGGGAGGGCGACGCCGACGACCCGGTGGACCGGGCGATCGCCGCAACCCGCCGCGTGGTGTTCCCCGATCACGGGCTCGACCACATCGATCCGCGATGAGCTTGGTTTCCTGCGCGTGTTTATCGGCGCTGGTGATGAGTCGTACTCTGATCCGCCCTTTCCCGGTGCGACCAGGCACGGTTTCCTGAGACTGCACCGAATCACATCCGGCCCATCTGGTTCGCCGGACTACCGCGCCATCGACCGGCTGGGTGGCGGCTGCACCCCAAGCACGTCCCTACCGCCGAAAGGTCTGCCATGCAGGTCGATGAGCTACTCAAGCCGTTCCCGATCAAGGAGTTCCATCCGTTCCCCAGGGCCATGCTCGGCCCCGGCGCGCACGAGATGATCGGCCCGGAAGCCCTCAAGCTGGGCTTCAAGAGGTCGCTGGTGATGACGTCCGGGCTGCGCGGCTCCGACATCATCCACAAGATCACCGAGTCGATGAAGTACCACGGCCTCGAGGTCGTGCTCTACGACAAGGTCGAGTCCAACCCCAAGGACTACAACGTCATGGACGCGGTGGGCCTCTACCAGCAGAACGAGTGCGACAGCTTCGTCTCCATCGGCGGCGGCTCCTCGCACGACGCCTGCAAGGGCGCGCGCATCTCCGTGGCGCACGACGGCCGCAACGTCAACGAGTTCGAGGGCTTCAACAAGTCGGAGAACCCGAAGAACCCGCCGCACATCGCCGTCTCCACCACCGCGGGCACCGGCTCCGAGACGTCCTGGGCCTACGTCATCACCGACACCACGACCGACCCCGACAACCCGCACAAGTACGTCGCGTTCGACGACGCCTCCGTGGCCACGCTGGCGATCGACGACCCGGTCCTCTTCTACAGCTGCCCGGTCGACTACACCGCCCAGTGCGGGTTCGACGTGCTCGCCCATGCGTCCGAGCCGTATGTCTCGCGGCTGAACTTCCCGCCGTCGCTCGGCAACGCGTTGTACGCGATCAAGTTGACCGCGGAGAACCTGCGGGCGGCCGTCTGGAACGGCCAGGACCTCCCGGGCCGCGAGGGCATGATGTACGCGCAGTACATCGCGGCGCAGGCGTTCAACTCCGGCGGTCTGGGCATCATCCACTCGATCTCCCATGCCATCAGCGCGTTCTACGACCTCCACCACGGCCTCAACAACGCCATCGCGCTGCCGCGCGTGTGGGCGTTCAACATGCCGGTGGCCTACAAGCGCTTCGCCGACATCGCAGGTCAGATGGGCGTCGACACCTACGGGATGACCGACGTGCAGGCCGCCGAGGCCGCGCTGGCCGCGGCCATCCGGCTGCTGCGCGACGTGGGCATCCCGGAGCGGTTCGTCGACGTCACGCAGGACTCGTACTCCAAGAACCGGCTGGGCCAGGGCCCGACCAAGTTCTACGAGAACGCGAAGGTCGTCAAGGGTGACGGGCCGGACGTCGACCGGATCACCAACCACGTCCTCGGCGACGCCTGCACCCCGGGCAACGCCAAGGAGTGCACCTTCGAGACGGTGCGCCCGGTGGTCGAGCACTGCATGAACGGCGACCTCGACGACCTGCTGACCTGAGCGGCGCACCTCCGTCCATCCGGCACGCGACATCGCGGTCAGCGGGCGCCCAACGCTCCCGGGAGTCCCACCGGGAGCAGGGTGCCCGCTCACCGCGCGGAAGGAGCACCTTCGTGTCCGAGCAGTCCGCCTCGTTCGCGTCCGTCGACGCCATCATGGACGCGCTGCGCGAACACGGCTACATCGCCGACGTCCGGCTCGCCACGATCGTGTTTCTGGTGACCCGGCTGGACAAGCCGCTGCTCATCGAGGGTCCGGCGGGCGTCGGCAAGACCGAGCTGGCCAAGGCGCTGGCGGGGATCAGCGGCCGCCGCCTGCTCCGCCTGCAGTGCTACGAGGGCCAGGACGAGACCAAGGCGCTGTACGAGTGGGACTACGGCAAGCAGCTCCTCTACACCCAGATCCTGCGCGAGAAGATCGGGCACGTGGTGGCGGACGCGCCCGACCTGGAATCGGCCGTCGACCGGATCGGCGCGCAGGAGAGCGTGTTCTTCTCCGAACGGTTTCTGGCCGCACGCCCGCTGTTGGAGTCGATCCGGTCCGAGAAGCCGTGCGTCCTGTTGATCGACGAGGTCGACCGCGCCGACGAGGCGCTGGAGGCCGTGCTGCTGGAGACCCTGGCCGAGTTCCAGGTGTCCGTGCCGGAGGTCGGCACCTTCACCACCGACACCCCGCCCTACGTGATCCTGACCAGCAACAACACCCGTGACCTCTCCGCCGCGCTCAAGCGCCGCTGCCTGCACCTGTTCCTGGACTACCCCTCAGCGGAACGCGAGCTGGAGATCATCCGCTCGAAGGACACCGGCCTGCCCGAGGCGCTGGCCAAGCAGCTGGTGGACATCGTCCGTGGGCTGCGGGAGATGGAGCTGCGCAAGGCGCCGTCGATCTCCGAGACGATCGACTGGGCCCGCACGCTGGCCGTGCTCGGCGTGCAAGAGCTCAACGCCACCGTCCTCGCGGACACCGCGTCCGTCGTCGTCAAGTACGACAAGGACGTCCGCAAGGCCATCAGGGCGATGCCCCGACTCGTCGACCCCAATGCCACCGTCCTCGAAACCGGCAACGGCCACGGCCACGGCCACGGGGGGAACGGCGACCACGACGCCCGCGCTGACCCCCACGACGTCGACGACGGCCCCCGAGCGCGGGCGGCGAAGGACCGGGTGGGCAGGCACGGCGAGGGCTATGGCAACCCGGCGCGGTCGACCCAGCCTGGCGGGGACGACCCCCCGCCGAAACCGCGCGGCGTCACCTCAAGCCAGGGCAGTCGCTCTTTCGGGCTGGGCCGCAAACGCGCCCTGTGACCGTCGCTCCCCACGTCGATACGACCAGGTTTGTCCAAGCGGAAAGGAAACGATATGGCGAGCAGCAGGCACTGGTTCGAGACCGTCGCGGAGGCTCAGCGTCGGGCGAAGAAGCGCCTGCCCAAGTCCGTGTACATGGCGCTGGTCGCGGGCTCGGAGCAGGGCATCACCGTGAACGACAATGAGGCCGCCTTCCGCGAGCTGGGGTTCCGCCCGCGCGTCGCCGACCTGCCGCAGAGCCGTGATCAGGCCACCAGGGTGCTGGGCCAGGACATCTCCTTCCCGGTGATCATCTCGCCGACCGGCGTGCAGGCCGTCCACCCGGACGGTGAGGTGGCTGTCGCGCGCGCCGCGGCCGCCGCCGGGACGGCCATCGGGCTGAGCTCCTTCGCCAGCCGCTCGATCGAGGACGTCGCGGCGGCCAACGACAAGGTGTTCTTCCAGATGTACTGGGTCGGGACCCGCGAGCGGATCCTGCAGCGGGTGGAACGCGCCCGCCGCGCCGGGGCCAAGGCGCTCATCGTCACCCTGGACTGGTCGTTCGCCACCCGGCGCGACTGGGGCAGCCCGCCCATCCCGGAGCGGATCGACCTCAAGGCCATGGTGCGGTTCGCCCCCGAGATGGTCGTTCGACCCGCGTACCTGCTCGAGTGGGTCAGGAGCGGGAAGCTGCTGCCCGACCTCACCTGTCCCAACCTCGCGGGCCCCGGCGAGGACCTGCCGACGTTCTTCGGCGCGTACGGGGAATGGATGGGCACCCCGCTGCCCACCTGGGAGGACATCAGATGGCTCCGCGAGGAATGGGGCGGGCCGTTCGCGGTCAAGGGGATCATGCATCCCGACGACGCCCGGCGGGCCGTCGACGTCGGCGCCACGGCGATCTCGGTGTCCAACCACGGCGGCAACAACCTCGACGGCACCCCGGCCTCGATCCGCGCGTTGCCTGCGGTTGTCGACGCCGTCGGCGACCAGATCGAGGTGCTGCAAGACGGCGGCATCCGGCGGGGCAGTGACGTGGTCAAGGCGCTGGCGCTCGGCGCCAAGGCCGTGCTGATCGGCCGGGCCTACCTGTGGGGCATGGCGGCGGGCGGCGAGGCGGGCGTGTCCAACGTCCTGTCCATCCTGCGCAGCGGCGTCGACGAAGCACTCCTCGGTCTGGGCCGCTCGTCGATCCACGAGCTGGTCCGCGACGACCTGGTCATCCCGCCGGACTTCACGCGGGAGCCGCAGAAGTAGCGCACGTTCTGATCCGGATCCGCGAGAAATGGGCGCGGACGAGCAGCCGCATCGCGCAGGCCACCAGGTCGGGCAGTGGTCGGCGACGGCGACCTGGGCGCCGGGCATGTCGAGCCCCCGCCCGGCCGTCGCCGTGGACGTCACCGACCCGGCCTCGGTCGAGCGGGCCGCCGCGGCGGCCGACGGTGTCGGCATCATCATCAACAACGCGGGCATCGCCAGCTCCACCTCGGTGCGGGCGGCGGACACCTCGACGCTGCGGCGAGAGCTCGAGACCAACCTATTCGGCCCGCTCGCGGTCACCCGTGCCTTTGCAGGGCAACAACTGCCCGACGGCACCGGCGCCGTCGTCACCATCGCGTCGGTGGCGTCCTGGATCGGCCTCGCCGGCACGTACGCGGCCGTGTGGGCGAGCCCCTCGTGTCGCGGGCCGCGGTGAGCGCGTCCTCGATCAACCCGGTGCCGCAGGTGGCGTGCTCGTGGAGGAGCTTGCCTGGTGGGGAGGTGCCGCGCATCAGCCGGGGAGGTCCCGACCGCGCGGAGCGGGACAGCCCGAAAGCCACGCCTGCTCCGCCGGGTCGAACACGCGGCTGCGCGTCAGGAACCGCACCCCTTCGGGCGCCTCCACGCTGAAGCCCGCACCACGGCCCGGGACGACGTCGAGCAGCAGCTGCGTGTGCTTCCACAGCTCGAACTGCGATCCGGAGATCCACACCGGGGTCTCGCTGTCACCGTCACGCAGGACGCCCAGCAGCACGTCCGCGTCCCCGACGATGAACTCCGACCGGGGGAAGCACATCGGCGCCGACCCGTCGCAGCAGCCGCCGGACTGGTGGAACATCAGCGGGCCGTGCTGCACCCGGAGGCGACGCAGCACGGCAGCCGCCTCCGGGGTGATCGCGACCCGCACGACCGCTGGTGTCGTCATGACTCAGAAGAAGCCTTGGGCCTTAGGCGTGTAGCTGACCAGCAGGTTCTTCGTCTGCTGGTAGTGATCCAGCATCATCTTGTGGTTCTCCCGACCGATGCCCGACTGCTTGTAGCCGCCGAACGCCGCGTGCGCCGGGTAGGCGTGGTAGCAGTTCGTCCACACCCGGCCCGCCTGGATGTCCCGCCCGGCCCGGTAGGCGCGGGTGCCGTCCCGGGTCCACACGCCGGAGCCCAGCCCGTACAGGGTGTCGTTGGCGATCGCGATGGCGTCGTCGTACCCGTCGAAGCTGGTCACCGACACCACCGGACCGAAGATCTCCTCTTGGAAGATCCGCATGTCGTTGGTGCCCTCGAAGATGGTCGGCTGCATGTAGTAGCCGCCGGACAGCTCGCCGCCGAGTTCGGCCCGCTCGCCGCCGGTGGCCACCCGCGCGCCTTCGCTCTTGCCGATCTCGACGTAGGCGAGGATCTTCTCCAGCTGGTCGTTGCTGGCCTGGGCGCCGATCATCGT
The DNA here is from genome assembly GCA_963750095.1 of uncultured Actinomycetota bacterium. Lineage (GTDB taxonomy): Bacteria > Actinomycetota > Actinomycetes > Mycobacteriales > Pseudonocardiaceae > Pseudonocardia. The sequence continues at coordinate 644,097 of CAVVPJ010000011.1, forward strand.
GTCGGTGTCCAGCGGGTTGCCCTGACGCACCGCCTTGGTGCGGATCACGGCCGCGGCCAGGAACTCGTCGTAGATGGACTTGTCGATGAGCGCCCGCGACGGTGAGGTGCAGACCTCGCCCTGGTTGAGGGCGAACATCGTGAAGCCCTCCAGCGCCTTGTCCTGGAAGTCGTCGTTCGCGGCCATCACGTCGGCGAAGAAGATGTTCGGGCTCTTGCCGCCGAGCTCGAGCGTGACCGGGATGAGGTTCTGGGAGGCATACTGCATGATCAGCCTTCCCGTGGTGGTCTCACCCGTGAAGGCGATCTTGCGAATCCGGCTGCTCGACGCCAGCGGCTTGCCCGCCTCGACACCGAACCCGTTCACCACGTTGAGCACGCCCGGCGGCAGCAGGTCGCCGATGACCTTCATCATGGCGAGGATGGACACCGGGGTCTGCTCGGCGGGCTTCAGGACGATCGCGTTCCCCGCCGCGAGCGCGGGGGCCAGCTTCCAGACCGCCATGAGCAGCGGGAAGTTCCACGGGATGATCTGACCGACCACGCCAAGCGGCTCATGGAAGTGATAGGCGACGGTGTCCTCGTCCACCTGCGAGAGGCCGCCCTCCTGCGCGCGGATGGCGCCTGCGAAGTAGCGGAAGTGGTCGATGGCCAGCGGCAGGTCGGCTGCGAGGGTCTCCCGCACCGGCTTGCCGTTGTCCCACGACTCGATGACGGCGAGGTGCTCGAGGTTCTCCTCGATCCTGTCCGCGATCTTGTTCAGGACCGCGGCGCGATGCGCCGCGGAGGTCTTGCCCCATGCGGGCGCGGCGGCGTGTGCCGCGTCGAGGGCCAGTTCGACGTCCGCTGCCGTCGAGCGGGCCACCTCGCAGTAGACCTGCCCGGTTACGGGGCTCGGGTTCTCGAAGTACCTGCCGTCGACCGGCGCGACGAACTCCCCTCCGATCCAGTTGTCGTAGCGAGCTTGGACGTCGGCGGGGCTTCCCGGCTGGCCGGGCGGTGCATAGACGGTCATGTGGTCCTCCTGAGTTCGTGGTCCGCGCGCTGCGGGGTTTCGCACGCGGGAGAAAGGGTGATGAAATGCAGGTTGTCGCCCGCAGGGAGCGAGAAGCCCTCAGCCGGGCCTGCCGCGACGTCGAGGATGAACCTGTCCTGGTGCCATGCGCGGTCGAGAGCGGCATCGATGTAGAACGGGCATCCCTCGATCTCGCCGAGGAGAATGTCGTTGTCACCGACGAGGAACTCGCCCGCGGGAAAGCACATCGGCGTGCTGCCTGCGCAGCAGCCACCGGATTGTACGAACATCACCGGCGCACCCCGGTCGGCGAGCAGGCGAGTGATCGCCTCGCCCGCCGCCGAGGTGGCCGTGATCCGCGGCCAAGGCCGTGTGTCAGACATCGCGGTCTCAGAACAGCCCGAGTGGCTTGGCGCTGTAGCTGACGAGCAGGTTCTTCGTCTCGCTGTAGTGATCGAGCATCATCCGGTGGTTCTCCCGGCCGATGCCGGAGATCTTGTATCCGCCGAATGCGGCGCCTGCGGGGTACTGGTGATAGCAGTTGGTCCACACCCGGCCCGCCTTGATGGCGCGGCCCATCTTGTAGGCGCGGGTGCCGTCGCGCGTCCAGACTCCGGCACCGAGGCCATAGAGGGTGTCATTGGCGATCGCGAGCGCCTCGGCGTCGTCCTTGAACGTGGTGACGGCGAGGACCGGCCCGAAGATCTCCTCCTGGAAGACGCGCATCTTGTTGTCGCCCTTGAGCACCGTCGGCTGGAAGAAGTAGCCGTCGGCGAACTCGCCATCGAGGTTCGTCCGCTGCCCGCCGATCAACACCTCGGCACCCTCGTCCCGCCCGATCTCGACGTACGAGGCGATCTTCTCGATCTGCTGCGCGGACACCTGAGGGCCGATCTGGGTGTCGGTGTCGAGGGGGTCACCCTGCCTGATCGCGGCGATCCGCTCGATACACCGGGCCATGAACGCCTCGTAGATGTCCTCCTGAACCAGGGCTCGCGACGGGCACGTGCAGACCTCGCCCTTGTTGAACGCGAACAGCACGAGGCCTTCGACCGCCTTGTCCAGGAAGTCGTCGTCCTGCGCCATGACGTCGGAGAAGAAGATGTTGGGCGACTTGCCGCCGAGCTCGACGGTGCTCGGAATGATGTTCTGCGCCGCGTACTGCATGATCAGCCGTCCGGTCACCGTCTCACCGGTGAAGGAGATCTTCGCGATGCGCGGGTTCGCGGCCAGCGCCTTCCCGACCTCGGCGCCGGGGCCGGTGAGGACGTTGATCACGCCCGGCGGGACGACGTCCTCGATCACCTCGACCAGCTTCAGGATCGACCACGGGGTCGGCGAGGCGGGCTTGAGGATCGCGCAGTTCCCGGCGGCCAGCGCAGGGGCGAGCTTCCATGCGGCCATGAGCAGCGGGAAGTTGAACGGAATGATCTGTCCGACCACGCCGAGGGGCTCGCGGAAGTGATACGCGACGAGGTCCTTGTCGATCTCGGTCGACGAGCCCTCCTCAGCGCGGGCGGCAGCCGCGAAGTACCGGAAGTGGTCGACGACCAGCGGCAGGTCGGCATTCAGCGTCTCGCGGACCGGCTTGCCGTTCTCCCAGCTCTCGGCGACCGCAAGCATCTCCTTGTTCGCGTCGATCGCGTCCGCGATGGCGTTGAGCACCTCGGCCCGCTCGGTCGCCGACTTCTCTCCCCAGGCATCCTTCGCCGCATGCGCGGCGTCCAGAGCGAGCTCGACGTCCTCGGGTGTGGAGTGCGCAACCTCGGTGATCGGTTGTCCTGTGGCCGGGCACAGGTCGGCGCGGTACTTGCCGTGCGTCGGGGCCAGCCACTTGCCGCCGATGAAGTTCTCGTAGCGCGGCGCGACGGTGACGATGCTGTCGGCATGGCCAGGCGGAGCGTACTTCATTCCAGTACTCCTTATAGGTTAATGTTTCAGGTTCGGTGGTCTTCTGTCGGCGCCAGTGCGCAAATTCGACGTGAACCCGGAGCACGTGGCCGCGATGATCCGATCATGGCGGTTGCCGACGATGGCGACGATCCGCGACGGCCTCCACCACCTAGGGGCCCACTGACTGGGCTCGCCCGCATGTTGGTGGCGGTACCGAATATGTCGGGTGTGTCCTTCATGAAACCGCGCCCGCGCGCGCAGGGAAAGGGCCGATCCGAGCACGACTCATCACGTACGCCAAAAACACGTGCGACATCGCTGGTCGGTCCTTCCGCACGCACGTCCGGCGTGCGACGCATGAGCGGCAGGAACCTCACGAGCGGAGCCGGGCGTGACGTCCCAAGTGGTCGATCTTGGTCGACAATGGAGGGACCGACCGATACCGTAAGCCGTGGTTGCTCCGGACCCCGGCGATCTTGTCCACGACCCCCGCCGGAGGTTCCCACCATGTCCGTACAGCAGGACGACACCCGCTCACCCTTGTCCCCTCGCGTGGCTGCCCCGGCCATTCACGGCGCCCGGGGCGACCCCGCCGCCGGGTGCTTGTGCGACGCGATGTCATTGCCCTCGCCCGCGGGTGCGCTCGCTGTGCTGCGCATCGCCGGGGAGATCGACCTCGCCACCGTTGACACCCTGCAGGCTGCGCTTGCCGACGCCCTGCGGCAGCGACCCGACCTGCTCCTGGTCGACCTCGCCGAGGTGGGCTTCTGCGGGGTCCGCGGACTCGCCCTGCTGGTGGCGGCCTGCGACACGGCGTACCGGCAAGGAACCGTGTACGCCGTCTGCGGGGCCTCCGACCTGATCAACCGGGTCTGGACGATCGGGTGGCACGTTGGGGAACTACCGACCCGGCATCCCACCGTGGCGGCCGGGATCGTCGCCATGGCTTACCAACCCGGCCGTCAAGACCGGGGCCGAGGCCGCCCGGCAGGGTCGCCGACCGCCGGGCCTCGGTGCGACACACCCCGCTCGGTGCCGTCACAGCCCGCCGCGGCGGGATTCGCGGTCGGGTGATCGGTCGAGGAGTTGGCTGCGCAGGCCCGCGATGACGATGTCCAGTCCTTCGTCGAGCTCGGCGGCGCCGGGAAGGGGACCTCACTCGGCGGTGGCGGCAGGGGGCAGAAGGGGCGTCGCCGCCCCAGCGTCCCCCGGTGCCCGGTCCGCGCCGATGGTCGGGCGCTGCATGGGCCTGCCGTGGCGGTTGTCCCAGCCGTCCCGTACGACCACCTGGATGATGCCCGCGACCGGGATCGCCAGGAGGGCACCCAGGATGCCTGCGAGTTCCACCGCCAGCAGGATCGCGACCAGCACAGCGAGCGGGTTCAGCTTCACGGTCCGGGAGAAGATCCACGGCTGCAGCAGGTGGTTCTCCAGCTGCTGGTAGACCACGAAGAACACCACCACCACGATGCCTACCGGCACCGATTGCACGAACCCCGCGATCCCCGCCACCACCGCGCCGAGGGTGGCCCCGACCAGCGGGATCAGGTCGGCCAGCGCCACGAACAGGGCGATCAGACCCGCGAACGGCACCCCGCAGATCCCCAGAACCGCGTAGGTCAGCACGCCGCAGATCGCGCTGATCAAAAGGTTGCCGGAGATGTAGCCGGTGACGGTCACGGCGCAGTCCCGCCCGACCCGGCGGATCCGGTCGGCGCGGGTCGACTCGAGCAACGCCAGCGTCTTGTCCACCAGCTTGGGTCCTTCCAGCACACCCAGGTAGGACAGCACGAACACGGTGACGGTGGCGACGACCGCGGTGCCAGCCCCGCGCACGATGCTCAGCGCCGGGGCTCCGAGCCCGGCGCCGAACTCACGGATGCGGTCCTGGTTGTCCTGCACCCACTGCAGGGCGTTGATGCGGGTGAGCAGTTCACCGACCGGGCCGCGGCCTGCGCGGGCGTCCGCCACGATCCCCGGCAGCTGCCCGGCGAGCTGGATGCCCTCCTGGGCCAACGGCACGGCGAACACCGTGAGCAGGCCGCCCATCACGAGGAAGACCAGCAGGAACACCAACAGCGTTGCCAACCACCGGGGACACCAGCTCAGCCTGCGCTGCACCCAGGCGACCACCGGGTACAGCGTGACGGTGAAGAAGCCCGCGACGAGCATCCAGACCAGCACACGCTGCACCTGGATCACGAACAGGACCGCGAGCCCGGTGCCGAGCAACAGCCCGATCGTGGCCAGGATGGTCCGCACCGGCACGCGCGCGGGCTCGGTCGTCATCATGCCTGCAATGTGCCACGGAACCGGCTGGCGAAACGACGCCGTGCCGGGGCAGGCTCGCCTGACCCGCGCCGGTGGTGACCATCGGATTCCACCGCTTCTTCACCCACCGCGCCGTCAAGACCGGCCGGGCGCTGCGTGTCGGGTTGGCGGGCCAGCGTCAGTGCTCCGACGAGCCGTCCGGTGAGACCCACGGCGACAGCCCAGGCTCAGCTTGGACCCACGAGCCGCCCCGCTGTCGGACGGACTGCCGCAGACGCAGGTCCTCGACGAAGTCGTACGTCCGGCAGTGCTCGGTGAACCACGTCCGCCGACGCTGCCGCCATGCCTTCCAGTCCTCATACGCGGCCGAGTCGTCGGGGTGGGCGGCCAGCTCGGGCGGCAGCTCAGCACCCTGCTGCCCCGGGCACCTTCGGCTCATACGCGCCTCCCCCGTGTGCGCAACACGGCAGGATCGTGCTGACCCCGCAACACCATCCTCCTCCGCGACCCGTAGCAGGCCCACTCGTTGCCAGAGCGTGTTGCGCTCGGCTCGGGACGTGCCGGGGTCCGTCTGGAATCGCCCGGCCCAGCGCGCCATCGCCGACCGCTCGTCGTCCATCGGTCGCGCGTCGTACGATCAATCCCGTCCCCGGGGCCAACCCGCCTCGACGGGTCCCGGAGGAGGTCGACATGTCCGGTGTCAGTCCCCATGACCTCGCTGAGGCCGACCTGATCCGCGAGCTGGCGCATCTGCACCGGACCCGCCACGACACGTTCCTTCACGGATCCCCGGATGCCCTGCGGGAGCACAGCAACCGTCTGGCCGGACTGGAAGGGGAGTACCTACGGCGTCATCCCGAGCGGGAGGTTGACCCCGCCAGGACTCGTTCGGGTGCCAGGGGCGACGACGGTCAGTGAGCGGGGCGGAGCACGGGGACCAAACTCCCCGCGAGCCGCCCCTTGATCCAGACCTCGTGAGAGTGAGCTGAACCCACCAGCAGCATGCTCCGTGTTGGGCACCCGGGCAAGACGCAGCGGGGTGACCTTACGTCCGGCCGATTCGACCGCGCCCGTACATGGGCGCCTCGGATCGCCGAACCGTGCTGCCTGCGTGTTCGTTTGCCGTTTCGTCGACGGAAGCACGGATCGTGCAGACGCAGGCACGATCCAGAGCGCGATCGCGGCTCGCCTGACAGTACCGTTTGGCGATCGCGTCGTGGGACAACCCGGTATGCCCGCATGCGCCGCACAACTGCACGGCAGTGTCGCCGTCCACTGGTTCAGCTCCGGGCGACTGGACATCACATTCGGTCGTCATGAATGAGCGCCTGACTTCGGCGGCATACGCCGACGAGATTGTTGATCTCCTGGCGCGGCACCTCGGAGAGGCGCACAAGGACCAGATTGGCCAAGTATACGCCGCGCGAGACAGAATGGCTGAACCATGACCAGCGATGGTGAAGCGGCTGGTCTGCATCACCTTCTCCAGCAGCGGCAGCAGGTCCTTCACCCCGCCACACTGTTCTCGATCGCCACGACGGACTTCACCGCGCCGGTCACCGGAAAATAGACCACCGCCGACACGTCGACGCTGACGTTGTCACGGGTGATGATGCCCTGGGACTGGATCGGCATCGTGACGATCCGCGACGAGACCCGACGCAGCACGTCGACGGTGATGGTGGAGCTCATGCGGACCTCGGTCCTGCGCGCGGTCGGCGTTCGGGAGGGGTCGGTGGGTGCCGCCGCTGGGTTCACGGCACCTGTCGATCATGGTCATGATGCGCCTCTGGCTGTGGTGGTCGGTCGGCTGGATGAACACGTCGGCGGTCATCCCGGCCATCCGCCCGGCGTCGTCCGTACGCGACGTAGTGCGGCCGCCGCGGCGTCGACCTCGTAGTAGGACATGACCGTGAGCGGCGGCGAGTAGGCGTGCACGCTGACCGCCGACATCGCCGAGGAGTTGATGACGTCGTGCACGTGCCCGAGCCGGAAGCCCTGGCTGCGTCCCGCATGCAGCGGCCGGGCCCGGATCCCTCCGCGGTGTGGGGCCCAGCGTCTCTCGGACAACACCCCGGAAACGACGGTCAGGGCGCCGAGCGAATCGCCGTGGTCGTGCAGCTCGGTCGCCTGCCCGGTGGCCCAGCCGATCAGCCAGACGTCGACGGTCTCGTCACTGCGGAGCCGCCGGTAGCAGCGGTGGTCGGGATCGATCGGTACATCGTGGCGACCCGCCCGCACCTCGGCGGCGATGCGCCTGGTCAGCGCGGTGAGCCCGCCGAGGTCCAGGCTGAGGCCGACAAACGTGGGTGCTTTGACGCCGGACACAGCTACGCCGCCTTCATCGCTGGGGTGAGCGGCGAGGGAGCACGAGGTCCGGACAGATCCTTGCGCGCTTGACCTATCCATTCTCGCACGGCAGCAGCCCTGGCGTCGGCCCTCTTCAGACAGCGCGGCGACCTGCCGCGAAGTGTCCTGCCGAGCGGCCCCGCTCCGGTCCGCGGCCAGAGGTGAGCGGATTCGGGTACGGGCCTGTACGCTGCGGAATTGTTGCTCCAGAAACCCCGGCGACGCATGCGGCGACACCGTCCCCGCGCCGCCGCCCGAAGGGGGTTCTGGGATGTCCACGTCGTTGGAGAACCGCGCTGGTTGGTGTCACCGCGCAGCGTGCCGTTCCGTGGATCCGGAGCTGTTCTTCCCGGTCGGGACGCAGGGCGCTGGCCTCGTGCAGGTCGCCGCGGCCAGGGCGGTGTGTCGCCGCTGTCCGGTCGAGTCCGACTGCCTGCGCTGGGCCCTCGCGAACAGCCAGACGTCCGGGGTGTGGGGCGGCACGACCGAGGCCGAACGCCGCGCGCTGCGGGTTGCGCCGCGACTGCTGTTCCTCGAGCGATGATCCTCCACCTGCCGCGGCTCGGGCGGGTGCTGCGCGTCGCGGGCACCGCCGCCGGGGTCGCACTGGCGACGGTCGGGCTGGCGGCAGCACCCGCCGCCGCGCTGGGCGGGGTCCTCGTCGGCGTGTTCGCGGCAGGCGGCATCGCGCTGCGGCTCGACCATCAGCCCGGGACGCACATTCCCACGCACAGGCGCCGCGTGATCGGGGCGGGCGGGACGGCCGTATGGCTGTGGCTCGTCGGCACAGGCCTGGTGGTGCTGCTCGGCATGTCCACCGCGTCGGTGCTGGTCGCGCTCCTGGTCGTCGGGGTTCCGGCGGCCCTGCTCGCACGGCGAGCCCTCCGACCGGTCCAGGCCGCGGCGACTGCCCTGCCGGTCAGCGCCGAGGCGCGGTCCCCGGCACTCGCCACCCTTTCCACGCCCGAGCTGTGCCTCGCCTGGCGGCGGAGCTACCTCGCGCTGGGCGAGCTGCCTACCGGACCGGCCCGCGGCGAGCTGGTCACTCTGCGGCAGTCGATGCTCGACGAAATCGAACGCCGCGACCCCGCGGGCTTCCACCGCTGGCTAGAAGCCGGTGCCCGCGCAGGCGGCGACCCCAGCCGGTACATGGCCACCGGTCCCGGTGCATGACGGCCGGGTCACCCAGGCGTTGCTGGCCATAGGCCACGACGTCCGCGACGAACGCGCACTGGCCGAGCGGATCTGCCGGGCGTTCATCGCCCAGCTCGACATCGACGGCGCCGCGATCTCCCTACACACCGCGGGAAACCTGCGCGAGACCCTCTACTCCAGCGACCTCACCTCAGACCTGCTCGAAGAACTGCAGTTCACCCTCGGCGAAGGCGCCTGCATGGACGCCGCGCGCACCGGCCGCCCCGTGCTGGTGCCCGACATGGGCGACATCGCGGAATCGACCCGCTGGCCCGCCTACGCGCAGGCGGTGGTCGAACAGGCCGGGGTCGGGGCCGTCTTCGCCCTGCCCCTGCAGTGGGCCACGATCAACCTCGGGGTTCTCGACCTCTGCCGCAAGACGCCAGGCTCACTGCCCGCCGCGCACATGCGCGACGCGACCGGCGCCGCCGACATCGCCGCGCTGATGCTGCTCGGGCTGCGCACCGACCCCGGCGAGGACCGGGTCTGGGAACGGTCATGGGGCAACCGCGTGGAGATCCACCAGGCGACCGGCATGGTCCTCGCCCAACTCAACCTCAGCGCCACCGATGCCTTCGCCCGGCTACGGGCCTACGCTTTCACCCAACACCAGCTCCTGGGCGACGTCGCCCGCGACGTGGTGGCCAGACGTCTGCGATTCACCGGAGACACCTGACCGCCATGGTGCCCCCCTCAAGCGGGAGGACGGGAATGAACACCGCGGCACATGACCGGGAAACCCTGCTGATCAAAGCGTTCGTCGAGCTCGCCGACACCCTCGTCGACGACTACGACATCATCGCCCTCCTCGACCGCCTGGCAGGTCACTGCGTCGAACTGCTCACCGCCGACGCCGCAGGCATCCTGCTCGCCGACGCCCACCGCAACCTCCGCGTGGTCGCCTCCACCAACGAACAAACCGCATGGATGGAACTCCTGCAACTACAGGCCGACGAAGGCCCCTGCGTCGAGTGCTTCCGCACCGCCACCCCCGTCAGCGTCACCGACCTCGACCGGACCACCCACCGGTGGCCCCGGTTCAGCACCGCCCTCACCGCCGCCCGCACCAACCGCGAGCCCTACCGCTCCGTCCACGCCCTGCCGCTACGCCTGCGCGGCGAACCCATCGGTGCCCTCAACCTGTTCCACCACCAACCCGGCCCCCTACCCCCCGCCGACCTCGCCCTCGCACAAGCACTCGCCGACGTGGCCACCATCGGCATCCTGTCCGAACGCGCCATCAACCGCGGCGAAGTACTCAACGAACAACTCCAGGCCGCCCTCAACAGCCGCGTGATCATCGAACAGGCCAAAGGCGTACTCGCCGAGCGCGGCAACATCGACATGAACGCCGCATTCGACCGCCTCCGCGGCTACTCCCGCGACCACAACCTCAAACTCAGCGACGTCAGCCGACAAGTCATCGAAACCGACCTTGCCACCGCCGTACTCACCCGCCAACCCACCCGGAAGACCTCACCGCGACGACCGTGAACCCCTCGCGGAATCGGATCCGGATCAGAAGAAATGGCGCCTGCCCGCGATGGCGTGACCGGTTGCCCCGAGGATCGCCAGGATCACCCCGATCACCACCAGGATGATCCCCAACGTCCAGAGGATCGAGATTTTCAGCAGGAAACCCGCGACAAGCAAGACAACGCCGAGAATAATCACAGTTCCTCCTCGGGAACAGGGTCGCGCGGATCGGCGCCCACCCCGACGTCGTGCAGGTATCGCAGCACCTGGACGTAGGAGCCGATCAGGGTGGACTCCAGGTAGGGCAGATCATGACGCAGACAGAAAGCCCGGACAAGCGGCTGCGCACGACGCAACATAGGGCTGGGCATGCTGGGAAACAGATGATGCTCGATCTGGTAGTTCAGGCCGCCCATGGCCACATCGACCCACCGCCGTCCGCGGATGTTGCGCGAGGTGAGCACCTGGCGGCGCAGAAAGTCCAACCGGTCACCAGGACCCAACAGCGGCATCCCCTTGTGCGCGGGCGCGAACGAACAGCCCAGATAGACGCCGAACACGCCCTGCTGGACCACGATGAACGCCACCGCCTGCACCGCAGGCAGCACCAGGAACACCGCGCCCAGATAACCGACGACATGAACACCCAACAACACCGACTCGACACCCCGAGGCTGATCGACACGACGTGCGCACAAAGCCCTGATACTGGCGACGTGCAAAGCGACACCTTCGAGCAACAACATCGGAAAGAACAACCCGGCCTGATGACGAGCGACCCAGCGCCCGAGACCACCGCGCCGGGCACGGGCCTGCGCCCTGGTGAACACGACACCACCGGCACCGATGTCCGGGTCACGCTCGACGTGGTTCGGGTTGGCATGGTGGCGGTTGTGCTTCTCGATCCACCAGCGGTAGCTCAACCCGATCAACAGGTTCGCACACAGCAAGCCCAGCACGTCGTTGTGCCGCCCCGAACGAAACACCTGCCGATGGCCCGCATCATGGCCGAGAAAGCCGAACTGGACGAACACGACCGCCAGGAACACCGCGACCACCAACTGCCACCACGACGGCCCCAGCAGCGCGAACACCGCCCACCCCACCACAAACAACGCCACGCTGAGCGCGATCCGCGCACGGTAGTAGCCAGGGCGCCGACCCAGCAGCCCGGCCGCACGCACCAAACGGGACAACTCAGCGTAGTCACTACCCCGGCCGACAACAGCCGATGACCGACCAGTGCCAGACCTGGCACCGTGCCCAGGATCCGAGACACTGGCGATGTCCGTGGAGGAGCCGGAGGCGGGCCCGAGCGACGGCGAGCCGCCGTACGACTCTCCAACATTGTTCATGTCACCACACGCCCCCGCGCTCACCTTCAAGGGTGTCGCCGAGGGGCTGGAGCGACTCACTAGGCCCTCACTGTCCCAGCTCGAGCGGCGGCTGTCCATCTGGGTGGACGCCCAGCCTGGCGCGGGGGTGCCAGCGCGCCTGAGCCGCCTCGTGTGCGGCGTGGTCAGGGCGTTTCAGGCGCTTCACGCGTTGCGCACCCGTCCCGATCGGACTAGCTTGACCAGCAGAGTCAATGTTGGTATGCCATATGCCCCGGACCCCGGTGTATCGCCTCGAGCGGTAACTGGAGACGGGGCAATTTCGTGTTCATGCACGGTGTTTCGGCGATCACGGCCCGGTTCAGCGGCTCCGAGGCCGCCCAGCCACACGATCCGCAGGCGGCCCTGCGATGACACCACGAGACGAACACGACCCGGCCCCGTTCGATCGCGTGGCATGTCGTGCCCGCCCGAAGTTTCCGGCAGCGACGGGTACGGCGATGCACCGGCGGCTCCCGCCGCCGGTCACCGAGATCTGGGACTGGCAGCTGCGTGGTGCGTGTCGCGGAATCGACGGCAGCGTGTTCTTCCATCCCGACCGCGAGCGCGGGCAGGCCCGGGCCGCCCGGGAGGAGCGGGCCAAACAGGTGTGCCGGACCTGCCCGGTCATCCAGCAGTGCCGCCGCCACGCGCTCGCGGTGCGCGAGCCCTACGGGGTGTGGGGTGGGCTGTCGAAGTCCGAACGTGACGCCGTACTCGACGGCGGCCACCGCCCGCCGCTGCGCGTAGCGCCGACCGGGTCCGCGGCGCGACGTGGCGGGCCCACACCGACGCCGGGGCTGGTGCGGAACGACCGTGCCGGCTCTGGGCCCGCCCAGCACGCCGCGGACGCCATGGTCGCCAGCGGGATCGCAGCGCTCGCGGCCCCCGGGCGGGGCGTCGACCTGCGGCTCGTCCCACAACCCCGCGATGTCGCGGCGGGCACGCCTGCGAGCTCCACGGTCAACGCCGCCCTCATCCTGGTCTGCGGCACTCCGGAGGAGCCGCAGCAGTACCTGACCGTGGCGGAGGTCGCGACGATGCTGCGGGTGTCGCGGACCACGATCTACCGGCTCGTACAAGCCGGTCGTCTTCCCGGCATGCGGGTCGGGCGATCGGTGCGAGTCGTGCGGGCCGCAGTGCAGAGATACGTGCGCGACGCCGCCCTGGGCGACCCCCAGACCTGACCCGGTGTGGTGTTCAGGACGGGATCGGCCACGGGACCGGCGTGCTCAGGACACGCAGGGTGCGGTCCTGGGCGCGGACGATCTCGGCGCGCTCGGACTCCGACAGCCCGCCCCACACCCCGTAGGGCTCGTGCACGGCGAGCGCATGCGCACGACACCGGACCAGAACCGGACAGCTGCCGCAGATCTGCTTGGCGTGGGCCTCTCGATCCGCGCGAGCCGGGCCGCGCTCGCCTTCCGGATGGAAGAACAAGGCGCTGTCCATCCCCCGGCACGCGCCGCGCATCTGCCAGTCCCAGACGTCGGTGACCGGCACCGGGAGCCTGTGAGTGTCGGCCACGTTCCTCATCCCCTTGGGTGGTGGCGCCACCCCCAGATCCGGGGGCAGCTGTCACCCCACCATAGACCGCGCCAAAGGTTGTTCACGACTTGAGACGCGAAACACACGCCCAGGCTGAATTGCCGCGATCAACCGGCGACCGCACGATGAGGTGTGCAGCCCCAGACCCCGGCCCCCCGGTTCGCCCCGCTCGTTCCGAGGCCACCGCCCGACCCTGGACCCGCCCTGGACGACCGCCTGGTGCGCCCGGCCCACGGGCCACAGCTGAGCGTCGCCGCGGTGGCGCGCAAGCTCGGCGTCGCCCCCGCCACCCTGCGCACCTGGGACCGCCGGTACGGCATCGGCCCTACCGACCACGCCCCTGGCAGGCACCGCCGCTACAACGACGACGACGTCGCCCGCTTGGAGCTGATGCGCTACGCGCTCCTGCACGGCGCGACCCCCGCCGCCGCCGCCACCTACGCCCTCGCCGCCCTCCCGGCCCACCCCGTACCGATCCCGGACACGGCAGCACCCGGCGCGGCAGCACGCGCCCCCGCTGAGGCGACCGCGGCCCGCGACACGCCGATCAGCGCCGATCACGTGGCATCTGCGCGTGCCGCCGATCCCGCGACCCTGCCTCGGGGCAGAGCGGGGCCGGTCCTGCCCCTGCCCCGTGCCGGGTGGCAGGCCCGTGGCCTCGCCAGGGCCGCGACAGCGCTCGACGCCCAGGCGGTCCGCGGCCTGCTCAACGAATCGATCACCGCTGTGGGCGCGCAGACCACCTGGGACGTCGTGGTGCGACCGGTGCTGCGAGCAGTAGCCCAACGCTGGGTCGACACCGGCACGGGCATCGAAATCGAACACCTGCTCAGTGAGTGCGTGACCGGGGTGTTCAGCGCGCTCGCCGCATCCACGCCGACCATCACCCGCCCGGCGACCGCGCGTCCCGTCCTGCTCGCCGGGATGGCCGGAGACCAACACAGACTGCCCATCGTCGTGCTCTCCGCGACCCTCGCGCAGCGCGGTGTGGCCTGCCGGTCATTGGGCACCGACCTGCCTGCGGACGCGCTGGTCACCGCGATCCGCCGTACCGCACCCGTCGCGGTGCTGCTGTGGTCACAGCTGCCGGACACCGCCGATCCCGACCTGCTGAAGTCCCTGCCGCGCACCCGACCCGGGTTCCGCACCTTCGTCGCGGGGCCCGGCTGGGCCGACGTCACACCCGGACCACAGATCGTGCGGCTGAGCTCTCTTCAGGAGGCCACCGACGTGATCGCCACGCTGGCATCGGCGTGATCCTGCCCGGGTCCCGGAAACCGGGTGGCATCCGCAGAAGCTTCCGCCTCGAACGCCGCCGTATTCGTGATCGACAAGGTCCGCACGCCGAAGGCCTCCTGATCATCGCCTGACCCCCACGTCCGTCGGGGCGGTCCCACAACCGGGATCGCCGCGCCCCGACGCACCGGTCCCCGCGACGGCGCAACGCCGATCTAGCGGATCTTCTCGGGGATGTGGTCCAGGGCATACAGCACGTGCCGAGCGAGCTCGATCGCGGCCGACCGGTCGAGTGTCGAATGCTCGACGATGGTGTCGGCGACCAGCCTGACGCGCTGTTCGTGGATGGAGACATAGACGGGGGTGTTCGTGCTGGTCATGACCGGATCCTCATCCCTGTCGGGCGACGTGGTGTTCGATGATCCTTCGACCAGGACGCGGAGGGGAGGGGCGAAAGTCCCCTGTCCCCGGTCCGGGAGTCCGACGAACAACCCCACCGGTCTCGCGTCTGAACACCCACGGAGGCGACGGTGGTTCGGCGCGCCGCGCGGTGACAGGATTCCGGCATGTCAAGACAGCCGCCGTCGGGCGGCGGGGGAATGATGGAGATGACCGGGCCCGGACCGGACGAGGAGACCCTGCTGACCGCGCTGCGGCTCGCAGTCCGTGCGCCGTCGGTGCACAACTGCCAGCCCTGGCGCTGGAAGGTCGGGCCGGACACGGTCCACCTGTACCTCGACGGTTCCCGCCAGGTGCCTGCCACCGACCCGCACGGCCGCGATCTGTTGATGAGCTGTGGCGCGGCCCTGCACCACCTGCAGGTCGCGCTGGCGAGCCTCGGCTGGGAGCCCCGGGTGCGACGGCTGCCCAACCCGGCCAATCCCGGCCATCTGGCCACCATCGGGCCGTTCGCACCCAACCCTGCCCGCGCCGAGGCCGATCTCGCGGCGGCCATCCCGGGCAGGCGGACCGACCGCCGCAAGTTCAGCTCGTGGCCGGTGCCCGGCGAGCTGATCGGCGAGATGATGGAAACGGCGCGCGTCCACGGGATCACGCTCCAGGCGATCTCCGAACCCACACTGCGGTGGAAGCTGTTCCGGGCCATCACGACCGCCGCCGAGCAGCAGGCGACGGACCCGGCCTACGCCGCCGAGTTGGCCGCGTGGAGCGGCCGCGGCGCCGGGACGGACGACGGCGTCCCGGCTGCCAACGCGCCTGCACCGCATCGCAGCCCCGGCCAGATGCCACTGCGCCCCTACGCCCAGCCTTCCCTGCAGCAGCAGCCGAGCGACGAACCGGAAAACGCCACCCTGCTGGTCGTGATCACGCCGACCGACACCGCACTGGACTGGCTACGCGCGGGCGAGGTGACCAGCGCCGTCCTGCTCACCGCCGCCAGGGACGGGCTGGCCAGCAGCCCGCTGACCCAGCCGCTGGAGGTTGACGACACCCGGGAATACCTCCGAAGTCGAGTGACGACCGCGCACAGCGCACACCCGCAGATGATCCTCCGGATCGGGTGGGCGCCGGTGGGCGCGGCAGAGCTGCCCCGCACCCCCCGCCGACCGTTGGACGACGTCGTCGGGCCGCTCGACGGCTGAGGCAGGTCGATCATCGGCCGCCCGGCGTAACAGGGGAACATCAGGTGACACGCATCAGCGGGAGCAGGTTGACCGCGGTGCTTCCCGGCCTCAGCCAGTTCCGTGAGTACCGGCGCGGCTGGTTGCGTGGCGACATCCTGGCGGGCCTTACCGTCGCCGCCTACCTGGTCCCGCAGGTGATGGCCTACGCCGAGCTGGCGGGTTTGCCGCCGGTGGTCGGGCTGTGGGCCATCATGGGACCGCTTGCCGTCTACACCCTGCTCGGGTCGTCCCGGCAGCTGTCGGTCGGGCCGGAGTCGACGACCGCGCTGATGACCGCGGTGGTGTTGATGCCGATCGCGGCAGGCGATCCGGTCCGGTACGCCGCGTTGGCCGCCACGCTGGCTCTGTTCGTCGGCGGGCTGTGCCTGCTGGGGAGTTTGGCCCGACTGGGCTTCCTCGCCGATCTGCTGTCCAAACCCGTCCTGGTCGGCTACATGGCCGGTGTCGCCGTCATCATGATCTCCGGGCAGCTGGGGAAGATCACCGGCGTCAAGGTCGACGGGGACGAGTTCGCCCCCCAGATCGCGTCGTTCCTCAGTCGGCTCGACCAGCTGCATTGGCCCACCGTCATCCTGGCCACGGCACTGGTGGTGTTGCTGTTCACCCTGCAACGACTGGTACCCCGACTGCCCGGACCGCTCATCACGGTCGCACTGGCGACCGCGGTCGTGGCGGTGTTCTCGCTGCAGGACTACGGGATCCTGGTGGTCGGAACCGTCCCGGCAGGCCTGCCGACCCCGGCCATCCCGTCCCTGCGCATCGCCGACCTGCTGCTGTTGATCGTGCCTGCCATCGGCGTCTCGTTCGTGGCCTACACCGACAACGTGCTCGACGCAAGAGCCTTTGCCCTGAAGGCCGGCCAGCGGATCGATACCAACCAGGAATGGACCGCGCTCGCCGCAGCGAACATCTCCGCCTCGCTCTTCCACGGGTTTCCGGTCAGCTCCAGCGGTAGCCGGACCGCACTCGGCGCCGCGCTGGGCAGCCGGACCCAGCTGTACTCCCTGGTCGCGTTGCTGATGGTGCTGTCGACCCTGGTGGTGGCCGGTCCGCTGCTGGCCGGATTCCCGAAGGCGGCCCTCGGCGCCCTAGTGATCTTCGCGGCGGTGCGACTGATCGACGTCGGGGAACTGCGCCGGTTCGCCCGCTTCCGGCGCAGCGAGCTGCTGCTGGCCGCAACGACCACCATCGCGGTGCTGGGTGTCGGCCTTCTCTACGGTGTCCTGGCCGCCGTGGCACTGTCGGTCATCGATCTGCTGCGCAGGCTCGCTCACCCACACGACGGAATCCTCGGGTACGTGCCGGGCATCGCCGGGATGCACGACATCGACGACTACCCGCTGGCTCGCCAGGTTCCCGGCCTGGTCGTCTACCGCTACGACTCCCCGTTGTGCTTCGCCAACGCCGAGGACTTCCGCGAACGCGCCCTGAAAGCGCTCGACGACGCCGAGGACACCGTGAAGCGCACCGGCGAGCCCGGCGGCCGGCCGCACCCCGTCGAGTGGTTCGTGCTGAACGCCGAGGCCAACGTGGAGATCGACATCACCTCGGCAGACGCACTCGACCAGCTCCGCAACGAGCTGCACCGACGAGGGTTCACCTTCGCGATGGCCCGGGTGAAACAGGACCTCCGCGACGACCTGGTCCGTGCGGGCCTGGTGGACAGGGTCGGCGCCGACCTGATCTTCCCCACGCTGCCGACAGCTGTCGCGGCGTACCTGGACTGGTACAACAAGCGGCACGGTGCGCTGCCGCCGGGGGTACGGGGCATCACCCCGCCGCCGGACCCGTGGGAACCCCCGCCGCCGGTCAGCTCTCCTTCATGACGGCGTAGACGACGCGCTCGGCGACGTCGACGACGGTCTCGCCGAGACGAGAGCAGCTCCGGTAGAGCTCGCGGCGTGCGATGCGCTCGTTGCGGTCCTCGATCGCGAGCAGGTCGGCCATGCCCGCGTAGTAGGCACGCTCGAGCCGCCGCTCCAGCGTGATCGCGTCGTCGGCGGCCTCGGTCGCCGTGTCGGCGTCGGAGCCGAGCGACGCGACCGCCGCGTCGATGCGCCGCAGAGCGCCTGCGAGCAGGGACGCCATCTCCGCGATCCGCGCGTCGGGCGGGCAGGCCATCGCCTCGGACTCGTTGATGAGCTCCCGCGCGTGGTTGAGCAGGCGGTCGATGCCACGCGAGAGCGCGAACACGTCCTCGGGCTCCAGCGGAGTCACGAACGCCACCCGCAGCGCCGTGAGCAGCTCGCGCTTGGCCGCGTCCCCGCGGTGCTCGGCGTCGCGCACACCCTCCGCCGCGCCCGGATCGCCTGCGGCCCACGCCCCGAACGCGTCCAGCCCCTCCAGCGTGACCGCGACCTGGCCGCGCAGGAGCCCGAGCACGTCGGGCGTCTCCGGCAGAAACCACCGCTGCCGCCGCCTCGTCACGACAACCACCTCCACAGCTCGACCGCGCAGCCGCCGAGCACGACGGTCGCGGGAATCGTGATCGCCCACGCCAGCCCCATCTGGCGCACGATCGCCCAGCGCACGTGGTGCCAGCGCCGACGCCCGACGCCGACACCGATCACCGAGGAGGCGACCACCTGGGTCGTCGACACCGGCGCACCCACCACCGACGCCCCGAGGATCACAGCCGCCGATGCGGTCTGGCTGGCCAGCCCGTCGACGGCCTGGATCCGGTAGATGCCGCGGCCCACGGTGCGGATGATCTTCCAGCCGCCGAGCGTCGTGCCCACGGTCAGCGCCGCGGCACACACGAGCTTCGCCCAGAGGGGCGCCGCCAGGGTGTCGATCCACCCTGCGGCCAGCAGCAGAGCGGCGATCACGCCGATCGACTTCTGCGCGTCGTTGGCGCCGTGGCTGAACGCCAGCGCGGCGGACATCCCCCACTCCCCCGCGCGGACCGGCGCGTGCCAGCGCCGGGTGCCACGGCGCGCGAGGCGCCGGATGCCGCGGATCACCAGCAGCGCGGCCAGCGCCCCGAGCGGCGGCGAGATCGCCAGCCCGACGAGCGTGCCGACCACGCCCACCGGGTGCCAGCCGTCGAGCCCGCCCCAGTTGACCGCGTGCACGCCGCCCTCGACGACCGCCGCTCCCACGAGGCCGCCCACGAGCGCGTGGCCGGAGCTGGACGGAAGGCCGAGCCGCCACGTGAGCAGGTTCCAGGCCACCGATGCCGCGAGACCGGATCCGATGACCGCGGTGGCGGCCGACGGCGCGACGGTCACGATGCCGCCGATCGTGTCGGCCACCGCAGCCCCCAGGAGCAGCGGTCCGAGGAGGTTGAAGATCGAGGCCATCCCGATCGCCTGGAGCGGCGTGGCGGCGCGCGTGGCCACGAGGGTGGCGATCGCATTCGACGCGTCGTGCAGCCCGTTGGTCGTGGCAAAGGCCAACGCGAGCGCGATCGCGGCCGCGAGCCCCGGATCCATCGGCCGACTGTAGGCGCAGAGCGCTGGTGGGCCCGCGCAGGGCGCCTGCGCGAGAACTCGACGGTTTCCACGCCGAACGGGCGTGTCCATGCACCGGCCCGCTTGCAGACGTACACCCTCACGCTCGGGCTTGGACGGGGTGCTCGCGCGCGAGGGACCGGATCTCGCGGAGCGCGACCGACAGCGTCGCAAGGTCGAAACGTCCGCTCGTGATGATGTCACCCAGCAGTCGCAGACAGCGGATCGCGGCGGCATCGATCGTCTCGACCCAGCGGTGCACGTCCTCCTTGCCGCGCGAGCCCGGTGGGCTCGTCTGCACCACCTCGGCGGTGAGGGCCGAGTGCACGGCGTGCAGGTCTTCGCGGAGGGCGGCTCTGGCGAGGGCCTGCCATCGGTCGTCGCGCGGAAGGTCGAGGATCCGACCGCGCAGCCAGTCGAGCTTCAGGTACTCGTCGAGGGCGAAGTAGACCTCGGCCACCGCCCCGACCGGGCGCCCGGTGGAGCGGGCGACCGTCGCAATGTCCATCGCGGCGATGAGGTCGGGCAACGTGCTCACCGCCTGCGCGAGGCCCTCCGGGACACCGTCGCCGATGTACCGGTCGACGGTTCGCGCGAGCGTCCGTCGCCGGTCGTCGGTGACCAGATCGGGGACCAGGAGCGCGAGCTCCCGCGCGCCAGGTTGGAAGAACGCGATGGTCGCGGCGACGTCCATCGGTTGGCTGCGGTTGCGCAGGAGCCATCGGGTCGCCCGTTCGGCCAGCCGCCGCGCCTCGAGCAGGAGGCTGATCTGGGTGGCGCTGCTGACGACGTCGTCGAGCTCTGTGATCTGGGCCCAGAGCGAGGGCAACCCGAAGATCTCGCGAGCCGCCATCTGCGCTCGCGCGACCTCGGGTGCTCCCATCCCCGTCTCTTCGGTCAGCCGGAAGACGAAGGTGGTGCCTGCCCGATCGACGATGTGGTTCGTGACGCGCGTCGCGATGATCTCGCGCCGCAGCGGGTGCTCGCGGATCCGGTCGGTGTAGCGGCTGCGCAGCGCCTCGGGGAAGTACTGCTGGAGCTCCCGGTCGAAGAACGGGTCCTCGGGAAGGTCCGAGTCGAGGAGCTCACCGAACAGTGCGATCTTGCTGTACGCCAGGACGACCGCGAACTCGGGCATGGTGAGCCCGCCGCCGGTCCGCGCGCGGTCCCGGAGCTCGTCGCCGGTGGGCAGGTGTTCGAGCGCCCGGTCGAGGCCCTTGGTGCGCTCGAGCATGTCGAGGAAGCGGACGTGGACGTCGCACATCGCGTTGGCCTGCGCGACGGCGACGGAGAGCGCCCGGGTCTGACCGTCGTTGTCGGCGAGGACCCGGGCCGCGATCTCGTCGGTCATCGAGGCGAGCAGGGTGTCACGCTGCTTGGCGGTCAGGTCGCCGTCCCGCACGACCCGGTCGAGCAGGATCTTGATGTTGACCTCGTTGTCGGAGCAGTTCACCCCGGCCGCGTTGTCGATCGCGTCGGTGTTGACGTGCCCGCCCCGGCGCGCGAACTCGATACGGCCGCGCTGGGTCAGACCCAGGTTCCCGCCCTCGCCGACGACCCGGCACCGCAGCTCGGTCGCGTCGACCCGCACCGCGTCGTTGTTCTTGTCACCCACCTCGGCGTTCGTCTCGGTCGACGCCTTGACGTAGGTGCCGATCCCGCCGTTCCACAACAGGTCCACCGGGGCACGCAGGATCACCCGGACGAGATCGTCCGGTGCGAGTGCCTCCGCGTCCACGTCGAGGGCCCGGCGGACCTCGTCGGAGAGCGGCACCGACTTGGCCGACCGGGCGAACACCCCGCCCCCCGCCGAGATCGCCGCGGGGTCATAGTCCGCCCACGACGAGCGCGGCAGCGCGAACAGCCGCTCCCGCTCCGCGTAGCCGCGGGCCGCGTCCGGTTCCGGGTCGAGGAACACGTGGCGGTGGTCGAACGCGGCGACCAGCCGGATGCGCCGCGACAGCAGCATGCCGTTGCCGAACACGTCACCGGACATGTCCCCGACGCCGACGACGGTGAAGTCCTCGTTCTGCACGTCGATGCCGAGCGCGCGGAAGTGCCGCCGGACCGACACCCACGCGCCGCGCGCGGTGATCCCCATCGCCTTGTGGTCGTAGCCCTTCGACCCGCCCGAGGCGAACCCGTCCCCGAGCCAGAACCCGTACTCGGACGAGACCGCGTTGGCCATGTCGGAGAACGTCGCGGTGCCCTTGTCGGCGGCGACCACGAGATAAGGGTCATCCCCGTCGTGGCGCACCACCCGCTGCGGCGGCACGACCCGGCCGTCGACCAGGTTGTCGGTCACGTCCAGCAGTCCGCGCACGAACGTCCGATAGCAGGCGGCGACCTCCGCGTACAGCGCGTCCCGACCCGATGGCGCCGCCTTCACCACGAACCCGCCCTTGGCGCCCACCGGCACGATGACAGCGTTCTTCACCGTCTGCGCCTTGGCCAACCCGAGGATCTCGGTACGGAAGTCCTCCGGGCGGTCCGACCAACGCAACCCGCCCCGGGCCACGGTGCCGCCGCGCAGGTGCACACCCTCCACCCGGGGCGAGTACACGAAGATCTCGAACATCGGCCGCGGTTGCGGGAGGTCCGGGATGGCGCGCGGGTCGAGCTTGAGCGCCAGCCGGGGGATCCCGCCGTCCTCGGCGTGGGGTTGGTAGTAGTTGGTGCGCAACGTCGCGGTCACCAGCCGCAGGAGGCTGCGCAGCACCCGGTCCTCGTTCAGGCTCTCGACCTGGTCGATGCGTCCCTCGATGTCGGCGATCGCCTGTTTGGCGGGCAGGCCGCGGTCGGCGTGGCGGTCGAAGTCCGGGTCGAAGCGGATGGCGAACAGCGAGACGAGCAGGCTCGCGATCTCCGGGTGGCCCACGATCGTCGCGGCCATGAAGTCGCGGCTGAATGTCGCCCCGGCCTGGCGGAGGTACTTGACGTACGCGCGGATCACCGTCGCCTCGCGCCCGCGCAGGCCCGCGCACAGCACGAGCCGGTTGAACCGGTCGTTCTCGATCTCACCCCGCCACACCGCGGCGAAGGTCTCCTCGAAACGCCCCCGCACGTCGGCCACCGCGAAACCCGCCAGTGCCTCGCGGTGCAGCCCGAAGTCGTAGATCCACACCGGGTCCGCGTCCGCGGGCCGGACCTCATAAGGGCGCTCGTCGATGACCTTCGTCCCCATGTTCTCCAGGAGGGGAAGGACGTCCGAGAGCGTCAGCGGCTCACCGCTGCGGTACAGCTTGAGCCGGGGCGCCGGGTCGATGGCCTCATGCGGCCGGTAGAGGTGCAGCGCGAGGCCGTCGCCCGCTTCGTCGGACAGGAGTGCCTCGAGCCTGCGGATGTCGCTCACCGCGGTGCGGGCCGGGTGGTCGTCCTGGTACCCCGACGGCATCGCGTTCGCGTAGCGGTGGTAGAGCAGCAGCCCCCGTTCCTCGCCGAACCCCTCAACGAGTGCGTCGGCGAGATCGTCGGTCCAGGTCCGCAGCGCGGACGCGAGCCATGCCTCGATCATCGCCGGGTCGTGGTCGGGAACGGCGCCGGGCCGCGTGTAGATCACGAAGTGCAGCCGGGCCACGGACGAGTCGGTGACCAGCGTCGACTCCTCGGCGTGCACACCGTGGAACGCGGCCATCAGGGTCTCGCGGATGCGGAGGTGGACCGCCTCGGTGAGCCTGCCGAGCGGAAGGTCGACGAAGCAGGAGAAGAACCGCTCGAAGCCGTCGCGGCGCACCCGCAGCCGCAGCCGCTGTCGGTGTTGCAGCTCGAGGATCGCGATGGCGTCGCTGTACAGGTCGTCGACCTCGGACTGCAGCAACTCGTCCCGCGGGTAGCTGTCCAGGATGTCGACGAGCACCTGCGCCTCGTAGCCGTGCCGCGGGTCGGCGGCGCGGTCCAGCACGGCGCGTATCTTGCGCCGGACGATCGGGATGTCGAACAGCGACTGCTTGGCCACGCTCCTCGGGTACAGCCCGAGGAAGCGTCGCTCACCAAGCGTCGTGCCGTGTGCGTCGAACCGCCTGATGCCGACATAGTCGAGATAGCTTCCGCGCTGCACGGTCGCCCGGGAGTTGGCCTTCGTCAGGTTGAGCAGACCGGGCCCGAGGTTCTTCCTCCGCCGAACGTCGGGCGGCAGCGTCGAGAGCGCGTGCGCCACCACCTTCCCGCCGGTGTTACGCAGGATGCCCAGTCCCGATCCCGCAACCGGCTGCAGCATCTGTTCGCTCGGCCCCGCCACCACCTCGTACTCGCGGTAGCCGAGGAACGTGAAGTGATCATCGGCGAGCCACCGCAGGAACTGCGCGGCCTCCTCCCGGTCGTCGTCGGGGATCGTCGCTGCGTCGACATCGAGGCTCTCGGCGATCGCGTTCGCACGCTCGCGCATCGCGGTCTGGTCCTCGTTCGCCGCGCGGACGTCGCCGAGCACCCGGATCAGGTCGAGGCGGAGCTGCTCGAGCACGGCCGGGTCGGCCAGTCGGTCGATCTCGATGTGGTGGAAGGACTCCCGGCTGGTGGTCTCCCCGGCTGACGTGTCGTCGTCGAGCACGGCGAGCAGCTCGCCTGTGGCGCTCCGCTCGACGACGAACACCGGGTGGATCGCGAAATGCAGGCCGAACCCGTGGCGGGACAGCTCGGTGGTGAGCGAGTCGAGGAGGAACGGCATGTCGTCCGTCACGACCTGCACCACGGTGTGTGGTGAGGTGAACCCGTGCTCGTCGAACGTCGGTGAGAACACCGCGACCTGAGACTCGCCCGGCGTCCGATGCCGCGCGAGGCGCAGGTGCGCGAGCGCCGCGCCGAACAGGTCGGGCACGGCACGGGCGACGAGGTCTTCGGCCGCGACCCGCTCGTAGTACCGCTCGGCGAGCGGGAGGAAGAGCCGGGCCTGTTCGGGCGCCATCCGCTTCACCGCGTATTGGCGGAGGTGCTCGATGACTCCCTGTCGGTCGTCGGACGGCATCGCTTCCATGGCTCGCTCCTCCCGCGTCATCGGAAGGGTGCTCCTTCGTGGACGCGTTTGGGGAGTCTCCGCTGACGATCCGTGGGCCATCAGGCCCTACCAACCCCTGCCGCGGGCGTTCTAGGCTGCGGTCATGGCCGTGGACGAGCCCGGCTCCGGGGTGACGAACCTCGCGGCGAACGCCTGTTGGGCCTTGCTGCGGTCCCAGGAGGTCGGGCGACTGGCGGTCTCGATCGCCGACCGGCCGGAGATCTTTCCCGTCAACTACGTCGTGGACCACGGCACGGTCGTCTTCCGGACCGCCGAGGGCACCAAGCTCGCGGGCGCGGCTCAACGCGACGTCGCCTTCGAGGCGGACGGGTACGAGCCCGGGACGGGCGAGGCGTGGAGCGTCGTCATCAAGGGTCGTGGGGAGGAGGTCTCGCGCGCGCACGAGCTCCTCGACACGGCCGATCTCCCCCTGTTCCCCTGGCACGCCGCGGCCAAGCCACGGTTCGTGCGGGTGGTGCCGGACGAGATCAGCGGACGCCGGTTCCACGTGGTCGACCGCGAGACCTGGAAGACACCGTTGGGAGACGCGCCCAGGGCAGCGCCGGAATGATCGAGACCAGCACCGCGCGCCCGTGACAGCGGCCAGAGAGGCCTTCGGCCGGTGGGACCCGCTCATGGCCAACGCCGCGTGGCCCCGACCCGACCACTCGTCGGCTTCGCGGACGCCGACGTCGACCGCGGCTGGGCGACAGGAAGGCAGCGGTTGAGCAGCAACAACCCGGCTGGTCGTAGGGGACGACGCCCATCGCGGCAGGCCACGATCCGGAGCGCAGGGTGACCGGTCCAGGGTGCGCCGGTCACCACGGCTGCGTCGGCGGCAGGTCCAGTGCGACGATCCGGGCGGCCTCCTCGTCGGGAACGCCGAGCAGCTGATCTCGATCGGCACTTGACAGAAGCTGCAGCCGTAGATATAGAATCGGTGGGCGAGAAAGAGATGGACGGGGAGACGCCACAGGGATGGTGATCGATCACGTCTTGCCTGCGGAGGTGATCGCCTGGAGGAGCTGTTGTCGATCATCAATGACGGAAACCGGGGCCCGGCCGCTAGCGGCCGGGCCCCGCTCTTGGTGGCGACGGCGTCATGACCGGCAGCGGGGTCGATCGGCTCGACGACCAGGACTATCCGGCCGTCACGATGGGGCAGGCGGCGCAGTTGTTGGGTGTGCAACCCGCCTTCCTGCGCAGCCTGGACGCGGCGGGGGTGGTGGTGCCGGAGCGTTCCCCCGGGGGCCATCGCCGCTACTCGCGTCGGCAGCTGGAGCTGGCCGCCCGGATGCGTGAGCTGTTCGACGAGGGGATGTCGTTGGAGGCGGCCGCCCGCATCGTCGGGTTGCAGGACGAACTGTCCGCGACCATGGAGAGTCTGGCCGCCGCCCGCGAGGAGCTGGGCGCGAGCAGGACGCAGGAGCTGGGCGCGGCCCGTGAGCAGTTGGAGGCGGCCCGCGCCCGGGTCGCCGAGCTCGAGGCCCGCCGGGAGCCGCCGGTGGCCTGAGTTCCCCGGTGGCCGACCGGGCGACGTTCGGCCTTCACGGTCAACACGTTGCGCTCGACGTCCAGCTCGATCGGCCCCGGGGTCGACGCCGGGCAGGTCGAACGCGAGCACGGCGTGTCTCCGGTCCACCCCGATATCTGTGCTGATACGAGTAGGTTTGCTCCTGATCCAGACCCGGCACGATCCGTCGGCGGCCGCTGCGGCGCTGGCCCGGCTGCTTGCCCAACTCAAGGTCATCGATGCCGCCGGGATCATCACCGCCGCGATCGACCCGGTCCCGCCGCCCGCCCGAGCCGCGGGCGCGGAGCAGGCAGCCCGGCCGTCGACCGGACGTGCGGGCGCCGACGGGGGCGGGGACGTCGGGGCAGCGGTGGCGGGCGGGGTGCGGCTGCGGTTCGTCCCGTTCCCGGAACCCGCGGCCGGACGGCACACCGGAGCGGAGTATCGCTGACGAGGGCCCTCATGTGCCCCGCTGCCCCCTGCCGACCCCTGGATCTGTATGAGGGCTGCCGGACCCCAAAGCGCGTAAGGTCAGGGGTATCGAGGGCATCCCGCGCGCGGGTGGTCAAGCCCGCGTCGTTCTCGACGAACGTCCAGGCCCGGCATGTTTGCCGTCGGGGGACCGGAGCACCCGCATGACGTCGGCCCGCGCCCGTGAAGGCCCGCCGTGGACGTGCTCGCCGAGCGGCAGCGATCACCCGGCCCGTCGGCACGGCAGTGGGGGTCCGGTGTGATCAACATTCTGGCATTGATCATCTTCGCGACGATCATCGTGATCGGCGCGATCGACGGGCGCAGCGGCCTCAGCTTGCTGGCCATGTACGGCCGTCCGAGCAAGCCTGACCAGAACCCGCCGACCAGTGCCGGTGATCGAGCGGCGCAGTGACGGGTATGCCTACCACCCGCGAGGAGCGTCATGTCCGATAAGTCACCGCGACAGTCCCCGAGCAAGAAGCCCGGCAAGTCCATCAAGGAGAAGCGAGCGATCAAGAAGCTGAAGAAGGCGGCCACGGAGACGTCGCCGCTGAAGGCATTTCTCCGCGACGAACCGGGAGCCCACCGCACCTGAACTTCACGAGCGGCAGGCAGCGACGGGAAGTGACTGTGCGCATCTGGCCGGGCACGCCGTTCCCGCTGGGTGCCACCTACGACGGTGGGGGCACCAACTTTTCGATCTTCTCAGAGGTCGCGCAGCGGATCGAGCTCTGTCTGCTCGACGAGGCGGGCGCCGAGGCTCGAATCGTGCTTCCCGAACGCGACGGCTTCATCTGGCATTGCTATCTGCCGAGTGTCGGGCCGGGGCAGCGCTACGGCTACCGGGTGCACGGGCCCTACGAACCGTGGGCGGGCAAGCGATGCAACCCGGCCAAGTTGCTGCTCGATCCGTACGCCAAGGCGATCGACGGGCGCATCAAGTGGGATCAGACGGTGTTCTCCTACAACTTCGGGCATCCCGACTCGCACAACGACGAGGACTCCGCACGCAGCACGATGACGTCGGTCGTGGTCAACCCGTTCTTCGACTGGGGCGATGATCACCGCCCCCGCATCCCGTATCACGAGACGGTGCTCTACGAGGTGCACGTCAAGGGCATGACCATCCGCCATCCCGGCATCCCGTCCGATGTGCGGGGCACCTATGCGGGCCTGACGCACCCGACGATGATCAAGCATTTTCTCGGCCTGGGGGTGACCGCGCTCGAACTGATGCCGGTCCAGCAGTTCGTGCACGATTCCGCGCTGGCCGACCGCGGCCTGTCGAACTACTGGGGCTACAACACCATCGGTTTCTTCGCCCCGCACAACGAGTACGTGTCCCTGGGCACGCGGGGGCAACAGGTCCAGGAGTTCAAGACGATGGTGCGGTCGCTGCACCGCGCCGGGATCGAAGTCATCCTCGACGTGGTGTACAACCACACCGCCGAAGGAAACCACCTGGGTCCGACCCTGTCGTTCCGGGGCATCGACAACGCCGCCTACTACCGCCTGGTCACCGACGACCCGCAGTACTACGACGACACCACCGGCACCGGCAACAGCCTCAACGTGCGCCACCACGACTCACTGCGCCTGCTGATGGACTCGCTGCGCTACTGGATCACCGAGATGCACGTGGACGGGTTCCGCTTCGACCTGGCGAGCTCGCTGGCCCGCGAGTTCCACGCCGTCGACCGGCTCTCGGCCTTCTTCGACCTGATCAACCAGGATCCGGTCGTGAGCCAGGTCAAGCTCATCGCCGAGCCATGGGACATCGGGCCGGGCGGCTATCAGGTGGGCGGGTTTCCGGCGCTGTGGACGGAGTGGAACGGCAAGTACCGCGACACGGTGCGCGACTTCTGGCGCGGCGAGCCCGCCAGCCTGGCCGAGTTCGCCTCCCGGTTCACCGGCTCCTCGGACCTGTACGAGGGCGACGGACGCAGGCCCGGCGCATCGATCAACTTCGTCACCGCGCACGACGGGTTCACCCTGGCCGACTTGGTCTCCTACAACGACAAGCACAACGAGGACAACGGCGAGGACAACCGCGACGGGGAGAGCCACAACCGGTCCTGGAACTGCGGCGCCGAGGGCCCCACCGAGAACGACACGATCATCGCGCTTCGGCGACGACAACAGCGCAACCTGCTGGCCACCCTGCTGCTCTCCCAAGGGGTGCCGATGCTCGCACACGGCGACGAGCTCGGCCGTACCCAGTGCGGCAACAACAACGCCTACTGCCAGGACAACGCCGTCAGCTGGATCGACTGGGACACCACCGGGGACAACCAACAGCTCACGGCGTTCACCGCGCAACTTCTCGCATTGCGCGCCGCGCACCCGGTGTTTCGCAGGCGGAGGTTCTTCCAGGGCCGCCCCATCCGCGGCTCCAGTACCGATGACATCGCCTGGCTACGACCCGACGGCAAGCACATGACCGACCACGATTGGGCCGACAGCTCCACCAAGGCGCTCGCCATCTTCCTCAACGGCCAGGGCATCCCCGACCAGGACGAGTTCGGCGAGCGCGTCGTCGACGACAGCTTCCTGCTGCTGATCAACGCCTATCACCGGCCGATCGTCTTCACGATGCCGGATGAGAGCTACGGCCAAGGGTGGGCGGTGGTGCTGGACACCGGCGATCCCCTGCCCGCCAGGGCACGCCGCACTCAGCGCGCGGCGCCGCGGGGGCGGCGACGGGTGCGCGACCGGGCGATGCTCGTTCTCCGCCACGTGGCCAGATCGCTGCCGTCGGAAACGTGACCCGGTCCACGACCGCCGTCACCAGGCGAGGTCCGGTCCGAGCTCGTCCAGGACGGCGTCGACGAGCGCGGGGATAGCGCCGTTCACCTGCGGCGAAAGGCCGGGACCGACGCCAACGTCGGCGGCCTCCACCCCGAGCAGCACCAACGCACGGGGCAGTCGGTCCAACGCGGCGGCGAGCCGGACGGCCTCGACGACGCCCAGGCCGTGCGTCGCCACGGCCATGCCTCCTGGCAGCGACGCGGGCGCCGTGAAGCGGTGGATCCGGCCGGGGTCAGGGGGGTCGCACACCATCGTGTCGACCACGATCGCGAGCGCGGCTCCGGACCACGCCTCCATCAGCCCGGTCGGCTCCCCGTCGAGGGCCGTGACGGTGACTCCCGGAGGCACCCGGTCCCGCAGCCGCGCGACCGTCTCGGGCCCCGCGCCGTCATCGCGGCGGAAGGGGTTGCCGACGCCGATCACCGCCACGCGGTCCCGGACGGCGCCGGGACACCGTGGCGATGGCTCGCTCGCGGGATCACTCACCGCCGGTCCACGGTGAGGGTGAGGAAGTGGGTCGCGCAGGAGATGCAAGGGTCGTGGTTGCGGATGGTCCGCTCGCACAGCGACGTCAGCTCGTCGTCGGACAGGTGCAGGTTCACCCCGGCGACGGCGCGCAGGTCGTCCTCGATCGCGGCCTGGTTCTGCGAGGTCGGCGGCACGATGGTGGCGGAGACGATCCGTCCGTCGGCCGCCAGCTCGTACCGGTGGTAGAGCAGCCCCCTCGGTGCCTCGCTGACCCCGCGGGCGATCCCGGCGCGGGGCGGCACGTCGACGGCGGGTGGCTCGGGACGCTCGTAGCTCCCGATGATCCGCAGCGCCTCGTCGAGCGCGTACACGGTCTCGACCGCGCGCACGACGATGCTGCGGAAGGGGTTGCGACAGGTGGGCCCCAGCCCGGCGGCCGCGGCGGCCTGCCGGGCCAGCGGCGAGAGTCGGGCCGCGTTGAGCGAGTAACGAGCCAGCGGGCCGGTGAGGTAGCGGCGCCCGTCGAGCGTGGCGTGCAGCGCGGTGGAGTGCGCCACCTGGTGCTCGACGACGTGGTCGTCGAACTCCGTCGCGCCGAACACGAGCCCGCCCGACGAGCGGACGTCGCCGGTCTCGATCGCGTACCGGTCGGGATGGTGGACGGCGAGCAGCTCCTCGTCGAGCTCCCGGTCCGGGAAGTCGAACCCGCCCACCCAGTCGACCGTGGCGAGGGCGTCGTCGAGGGCGGGGCGCAGCTGCTCGGCGAGCTCGGCCAGCTCGGCGGCGGTGGGTGCGCGGTGGAAGCCGCCGATCCGCGGGTTGACCGGGTGGATCGCGCGACCGCCGACCCGCTCGAGGATCGCGTTGCCCGCCTTCTTCAGCCGCAGCCCCCGTTCCAGCAGGTCGCGGTGGTCGTGGGCGAGCGCGATCCCGTCGGGGAGGCCGAGGAAGTCGGGGGCGTGCAGCAGGTAGATGTGCAGCGCGTGGCTGGACACCCATTCGCCGCAGTAGAGGAGCCTGCGCAGCGCCCCGATGCGCGCGCCGACGTCGATGCCGCACCCCTGCTCGATCGCGTTCCATGCGCTGGTCTGGTAGGCGACGGGACAGATCCCGCAGATGCGCGACGTGAGGTCGCTGACCTCGGTGTGCGCCCGCCCGCGCAGGAACGACTCGAAGAACCGCGGCGGCTCGTAGATCTGCAGCTCCGCCGCGCTGACCGCGCCGTCGGTGACGACGACCCGCAGCGCACCCTCGCCCTCCACCCTGGTCAGGGCACCGACCCGCAGGTCCCGGCCCTCCGCCGTCACCGCGGCCTCGCCGGGTCGGCGGCCGCCCGGAACGCGGTCACGTTGAACGTCGACAGCACCAGGTCGACCTTCCGCGGGCTCATCCCGCACGTGCGCAACCGGTCGACCATCGCGGGAAGGTTGGCGCCGCCCACGGGCCCGAAGCAGCCGTAACAGCCGCGCGCGACCGCGGGGCAGAGCGCGCCGCAGCCCGCGTGCGTGACCGGGCCCAGGCAGGGGGTGCCGCTCGCGACCGTCACGCACGTGAGCCCTCGGCGCTTGCACTCGGTGCAGACGCTCGAGTCGGGGAGATCCGGCTTCCGCCCGGCGAGCAGCGCCGAGATCGTCTCCAGCAGCTGGCCCTTGTCGATGGGGCAGCCGCGCAGCTCCAGGTCGACGGGCACGTGCGCGGCGATCGGCGTGGACGTGGCGAGGGTGTCGACGTAGCCAGGGGAGGCGTAGACGACCGACTGGAACTCCGCGATGTCCGTGCCGTTGCGCAGGGCCTGGACGCCCCCGGAGGTGGCGCACGCGCCGATGGTGACCAACACCTTCGACCGCTCGCGGACCCGCCGGATGCGCTCCGCGTCGTCCGGTGTCGTGATCGAGCCCTCCACCAGCGACACGTCGTACGGTCCCGGCAGGACGGTGCTGGACGCCTCGAGGAAGTGCGCGATCCGCACGGCGCCCGCGACCGCGATGAGCTCGTCCTCGCAGTCGAGCAGGGTGAGCTGGCAGCCGTCGCACGAGGCGAACTTCCAGACGGCGAGTGTGGGTGGCGGCATGTCAGTTTCTCCTGCTCGGCCAAACCGGTCGTCCCGTTATCGGGTGGATCGCGCCTCGGGTGTTCACTTCATAGGCCCGTGATGGCGAGCAGGGCGTGGGCACGGGTGTAGTCGACGACGGGCCCGTCCCGGCAGACGAGCAGCGGCCCGAGCTGGCAGTGCCCGCACAGCCCGATGCCGCACTTCATGTTCCGCTCCAGCGAGACGCGGATGTCGCGCGCCTGCATCCGGCGGGCGAGCAGCACGGTGGCCGAGAACCGCATCATCGGCTCCGGACCGCACAGGAATGCCGTGGTCCGGTGCGGGTCGAGCGCGACGCGGGCGAGCGGCTCGGTGACGAACCCGACCAGGCCCGACCAGTCGGGGCTCGGGCGGTCGATGGTGAGCTCGACCTCCAGGCCCGCGGTGGCGCGCCAGACGTCGAGCTGGTCGCCGAAGAGGAACTCCGCGGGGCTCCGCGCGCCCGCGACCAGCACGACCCTGCCGAAGATGTGCCTGCGCGCGAGCGCGTCGAGCAGCACCGGGCGCAGCGGCGCCAGGCCCACCCCGCCCGCGACGATCAGCAGGTCGCGTCCGACGGCGGTGTCGAGGTCCCAGCCCACCCCGTACGGACCGCGGACGCCGATCAGGTCACCGGGCGCGGCCCGGTGCAGCGCCCTGCTGACCGCGCCGACGTCGCGGATGGTCTGGGTGAGCGCCCCGTCCCGCGCGGTGGGGTCGCCGCTGACCGAGATCGCGACCTCGCCCACGCCGGGCCGGTAGAGCATCGTGAACTGGCCCGGGCGGAAGGGCGCGATCGGCGCGTCGACCGGTTCCAGGCGCAGGGTGACCGAGTCGTGCGTCTCGACCCTCCGGTCGGCGACGCGGTAGGGCACGGGCAGCATCGGCGAGGTCGGCGCAAGAAGGGGATCGACGTGGACGCTGGCGGGCTCAGCGCTCACGGGGACTCCCGTACAGGTCCAGCAGCCGCGCCCGGGTGCTCTGCAACCGCGCGAGCAGCAGTTCGAAGAAGCCCAGTACGAGGGCGTAGCCCAGCGCCGGGTCGCGCTCGGCGAGCGCGCGCAGCTCGGCGGTGTCGCACTCGACGGCGCTGACGGGCTCGATCGCCGTCGCGGTGAGGTGCCAGAGCTGCGGCGGCACGAGCCACGACCAGCCCAGCACGTCACCGGCACCCAGCGTCTGCAGCACCACCTCGCCGCGGCCGGGGACCTCGGTCGAGAGCGCCACGCGGCCCGCGCTGATCAGCCAGCAGCCGTCGGCCCGCCGCCCCTCGGCGATGAGCGTCGCTCCCTTCGCGAACGCGACGTCGCGCGCGGTGTCGGCCACGGCGTCGCGCTGTTTCGGGGTGAGCCGCCGCAGCGGGGCGAAGTGGGCGAGCTCCACCGCGGCGGTCACTGGTACTCCCCCGGGTCCGCGAGGTTGTTGAGCTCGGCGGTGATGTCGATGCCGACCGGGCACCAGGCGATGCAGCGCCCGCAGCCCACGCAGCCCGAGCTGCCGAACTGGTCGTGCCAGGAGCTGAACTTGTGGGTGATCCACTGCCGGTACCGGCTCGCCCCCGAGGTCCGCACGCTGCCGCCGTGCAGGTAGGAGAAGTCCAGCTCGAAGCACGAGGCCCAGCGCTGCGAGCGCGTCGCCGCGCCGCTCAGGAGGTCGGAGGTGTCCTCGGTGGTGGTACAGAAGCAGGTGGGGCAGACCATCGTGCAGTTCCCGCACGTCAGACAGCGTTGCGCGATCGCTTCCCAGATCGGGGACTGCCTGGCGTCGTTCAGCAGCAGGCGAAGGTCGCCGACGGGCAACGTCCGGCCCATGCGGTCGGCGGCGGCGTCGACGGCGGCGTGCGCGTCGTCGACCTCGGCGTCCGTCGCGACGCGGTGGGTGAGGCCCGAGAGCACCCGTTCCCCCTCGCCGGTGCCGACCTCCACGAGGAAGCGGTGCCCCTCGGCGTCGATCCGCTCGGTGAGGCAGAGGTCGTAGCCGGGCCCGGGCGCGGGGCCGGTGCCCGCCGACGCGCAGAAGCACACGCCGCCCGGCTCGGTGCAGCCCGCCGCGATGACGAACAGGCCAGCGCGTCGGCGGGTGAAGGCGCCGTCGGCATGCGCGCCGCCCGCCAGCACCGTGCCGAGCGTGGCGATGGCGGCGAGGTCGCAGGCGCGCACGCCGAGGAAGGCGTAGCGCACCGGTTCCTCGCTGGTGGCGGTGAACCCGTCGGCGTGCGCCGTGAGCAGCTGCTGCCGCGGCGGGTGCAGGAACTGCTTCCACGACTGGGCGCCTGCCGAGTGCGCGAACACCGCGGCGTCGGAGCGGCGGTGGAGGCGGTAGTGCCCCGGGCCGGTCTCGACGCCCCACCCCGACGGCAGCGCGGCGCCGTCATCGATCTCGGCGAGCACGATCGCGTCGTCGCGCACGGTGGGACCGACCACCCGATAGCCCTCCTCGACGAGGGCGCGCACCAGCTCGTCGAGCCCCTCGCGGTTGAGGACCGCCGCCGGGCTCACCGGACCGGGTCCGGCGTTGCGCACGCCGCGGAGCGGGTGACGAAGTGCCGGTCCTCGGCGCCCGCGGCGAGCGAGAACCCCTCCGGGGGACCGTCGGCGACGTCGAGCAGCAGGCTGTCGTGCCGCCACGCGGCGTCCAGCCGGGTGTCGATGTAGAACGGGCAGCCGTCGATCTCGCCGAGCAGGACGTCGACGGCGCCGACGAGGAACTCGCGGTCGCGGTAGCACATCGGGGTGCTGCCCGCGCAGCATCCGCCGGACTGCACGAACATCACGGGGCCGCCGAGGGCGGCGCGCAGGGTCGCGATCGCCCCGCGCGCCGCCGCCGTGGCCGAGATCCGGGTTGTCGTCTCGGTCATCGGGATGCTCAGAACAGACCGAGCGGCTTGTCGCTGTAGCTGACCAGGAGGTTCTTGGTCTGGCTGTAGTGGTCGAGCATCATGCGGTGGTTCTCCCGTCCGATACCGGAGATCTTGTATCCGCCGAACGCCGCGCCCGCCGGGTACTGGTGGTAGCAGTTGGTCCACACGCGACCCGCCTTGATCGCGCGGCCCATCCGGTAGGCACGGGTGCCGTCGCGGGTCCAGACGCCCGCACCAAGACCGTAGAGGGTGTCGTTGGCGATCGCCAGCGCGTCGGCCTCGTCGGTGAACGTCGTGACCGCGAGGACGGGACCGAAGATCTCCTCCTGGAACACGCGCATCTTGTTGTCGCCCTTGAGCACGGTGGGCTGGAAGTAGTAGCCCTCGGCGAACTCGCCGTCGATCTTGGCGCGCTCGCCGCCGATGAGGACCTCGGCGCCCTCCTTGCGGCCGATCTCGACGTAGGAGGTGATCTTCTCCAGCTGCGCGGCCGAGACCTGCGGGCCGATCTGGGTGTCGGTGTCGAGCGGGTTGCCCTGCCGGATCGCCGCGATCCGGCCGAGGCAGCGGGCCATGAACTCCTCGTAGATGTCGGCCTGGACCAGCGCCCGCGAGGGGCAGGTGCAGACCTCGCCCTTGTTGAACGCGTAGAGCACGAGCCCCTCGACGGCCTTGTCCACGAAGTCGTCGTCGGCGGCCATGACGTCGGAGAAGAAGATGTTGGGCGACTTGCCGCCCAGCTCGACGGTGGACGGGATCAGGTTCTGCGCGGCGTACTGCATGATCAGCCTGCCGGTCACCGTCTCACCGGTGAAACCGATCTTGGCGATGCGCGGGCTGGTCGCCAGCGCCTTGCCGATCTCGCCACCGGGACCGGTGATGACGTTGATGACGCCCGGCGGCACGACGTCCTCGATGACCTCCATCAGCTTGAGGATCGACCACGGCGTCGGCGAGGCGGGCTTCATCACCGAGCAGTTCCCGGCGGCGAGCGCGGGGGCGAGCTTCCAGGCGGCCATCAGCAGCGGGAAGTTGAACGGGATGATCTGGCCCACGACGCCGAGCGGCTCGCGGAAGTGGTAGGCGACGAGGTCCTTGTCGATCTCGGTCGTGCGGCCCTCCTCGGCGCGGGCCGCGGCGGCGAAGTACCGGAAGTGGTCGATGACCAGCGGGATGTCCGCGGCGAGGGTCTCGCGGACGGGCTTGCCGTTCTCCCAGCTCTCGGCGACGGCCAGCATCTCCTGGTGCTGCGCGATCCGGTCGGCGATCGCGAGCAGCACCTCCGCCCGCTCGGCGGCCGACGCCTCGCCCCACGCGTCCTTCGCGCCGTGCGCGGCGTCCAGCGCCAGCTCCACGTCGTCG
Organism: uncultured Actinomycetota bacterium; assembly: GCA_963750095.1. Taxonomy (GTDB): domain Bacteria; phylum Actinomycetota; class Actinomycetes; order Mycobacteriales; family Pseudonocardiaceae; genus Pseudonocardia. The sequence goes on from CAVVPJ010000011.1 coordinate 680,092, forward strand.
GGGGTCGAGTAGGCGACCTCGGTGATCGGACCTGCCGTCGCCGGGCTCAGGTCCGTGCGGTAGCGGCCCGCGACCGGCGGCTGCCACTTCCCGCCGATGAAGTTCTCGTAGCGCGGAGCGACGGTGACGATGCTGCCCGGGCGACCAGGCGGGACGTAGAGCATGGCGCTTCCTCTCGGTCGGCGACGCCGTTGGGACGTGGCTGATCGCGTCGGTCGACGCGACCGCACGCGCGTCGCGGTGTTCAGGCACGACCCAACGTCGATGCCGAGCCGCCGACATGAGCCATACGTCCCGGAACCCACGGGACCTTCGCATCCGGCCTGCCGCGCCAGCTCCCGCGGCCGAGCCGCCGTCGGAACCCGCCCGCCTGCCGAGCATGATCGCCGGCTCGGTGCACAAAGGGCCCAGAGCCGGCCGCCGTCTGCGCCCAAGCGATGATCACGGGAAGGAGCGCCCGGTCAGGTGGGGTCGAGGTAGTCGCGCAGGAGTCGGGCGCGCGCCGGGTGGCGCAGCTTCGTCATGGTCTTCTGCTCGATCTGCCGGATCCGTTCGCGGGTGACGCCGTAGATGTGGCCGATCTCGTCGAGCGTGCGCGGGCGGCCGTCGGTCAGGCCGAACCGGAGCCGGACGATCCCGGCCTCGCGGTCGGTGAGTCCGCTGAGCACCTGGCGGATCTGCTCGTGCAGGAGGTTGGCCGCGGCGGCGTCGAAGGCGACTGCGGCGTGGGCGTCGGGGATGAGGTCGCCGAGGGCGGTGTCGCCGTCGTCGCCGAGTGTCTGGTCGAGGGACACCGGCTCGCGGGCGATGCGCTGAAGCTCCTGGATGCGTTCCGACGACGTCCCCAGCAGCTGCCCGAGCTCTTCGGGGCCGGGCTCGCGGCCGTGGTCGCGCAGGTGTTCGCGCCGGGCCCGGGTGATCTGGTTGATCTGTTCGGTGATGTGCACCGGGATCCGCACGATCCGGCCCTGTTCGGCGAGGGCGCGACCGACCGCTTGGCGGATCCACCATGTGGCGTAGGTGGAGAACTTGTAGCCCTTGGCGTAGTCGAACTTCTCGACCGCGCGGATGAGGCCGATGTTGCCCTCCTGCACGAGATCGAGGAAGGCCAGCCCGCGTCCGGTGTACCGCTTGGCGATCGAGACGACCAGGCGCAGGTTCGACTCGATCAGGACGCCGCGGGCGGTGCGGCCCGCGCGTTCGATTCTGAGCAGGTCGCGCCGGAGCTGTGCGGAGAGGATCTCCTCCCCGGCCCTCCCCCGGCGCAGCCGCTCGGCGGCGAACACACCCGCCTCGATGTCGACCGCGAGCGTCACCTCCTCCTGCGCGGTGAGCAGCGTGGTCTGCCCGAGCCTGCGCAGGTAGCTGCGCACCGGGTCGACATCGGGAACGGCGGACATCCGCGGCCGGGCCGCGGCACCCGCGGCGGTCCGGGCCGCGTTCATCCGTCCTCGTCCAGTGCGGCGGCGGCGGCGCCGTCGTGGGTGACGTCGAACGCGACGACGGTGATGGACCGGGTCAGCTCGCGCACGACGGCCAGCGCCCGGTACTTGTCCCCGACCTCAGGACGCTCGCCCGACCGCTGCACGTCCTGCCACAGCGCTTCCACGTACTGCCGGACCGCCTCGCGGGCGTCGAGCTGATCCGTCTGCTCGACCTGGCCCATCCGGCTCAGCCGCGCGCGGTCGAGCGAGGCGAAGACGTCGATGAACTCCGGGCGGCCGTCCATGGCTGGGTCGTGGCGGGTCAGATGACCCGGACCGCGGTGGCCTGCGGGCCCTTCTGGCCCTGACCGAGGTCGAACTCGACGTGCTGGCCTTCGACGAGGGTGCGGAAGCCTTGCGCGTCGATCTCGGAGTGGTGGACGAAGACGTCAGGGCCCGCTTCCTGGGCGATGAACCCGTAGCCCTTCTCGTCGTTGAACCACTTGACGGTGCCCTGTGCCATGGTGGCGCTCCTGTCGATCGTCTTGGGTGTGGTCACAGGCGCGGCCCTCAGGGGATCCAGACACGCGCGGCACGAGAGCCGCGTTCGCGGTCGAACCAGACGACGACGCCGCAGATCACGGCTCGATCCCTTCCTCGGTCGGCCGCGGAGGCCGTGCGCGCCGGATGAGATCGGTTGATCCGCCGTCCCGCTACGCTGTAGACACTACGCCATAGCATTGAGGCACGGCAACGAGCGCAGCGATCCACAGCGGCAGGGAGGCAGAGCGTGCCCAGCACGTCGGGATCGAACGTGGAGCACGACGGGCGTGCGTACCCTCGATCCAACCGTCCCCGGCTGACGCGTCACGACGTGCTCAGCACGGCCTTGCGGCTGATCGACGAGGATGGGGTCGAAGCGCTGTCGATGCGCCGCCTCGGCCGCGCGCTCGAGCGGGACCCGATGCGGCTCTACCGGTTCGCGGCGAGCAAGGACGAACTGCTCGACGGGGTGGTCGAGCTCGTCCTGGACGAGTTGGACGTGCCGTCATCGGCCTCCGCGCACGCGTGGCCCGAGGTGTTGCGGGCGACCGCGCACCTCTACCGGCAGATCGCGTTGCGCCATCCGCACGTCGTGCCGCTGCTGGTCACGCGACCGCTGGCTACTCCGTTGGGGCTGCGCCCGCTGGGCACCCTCCGCCCGCTGGAGGCGTTGCTCGAGCTGCTGGTCACGGCGGGTTTCGACGCCCACGGCGCGCTCCACGCCTACCGCCTCTACATGGGCTTCCTCCAAGGTCACGTCCTCACCGAGCTGCAGGAACGGGTGCACAACCCGGACGAAACCGACGCGCTGCTGCGCCTGGGCCTGTACCGGCTCCCTCCACGGGAGTTCCCGCGGCTGCGCTCGCTCGCGCCCGCGCTTGTCGCCTACGACGGCGCGCAGGAGCTCGACGAAGGGCTCGACATCGTCCTCGGCGGCCTCCGACGGCAGCTTGACACCGCAGGACATCGATGACGTCGGACGTCGATGACGTCACAGAGTGGCCCATACGGTCTTGCCGGTGACCGTCCGCGTGACGCCCCAGTGCGCGACCGCGTTCACAATCGCCAGGCCGCGCCCGCGGAATGCCCCGAAACGGGACCGTCCGATCGTCAACGCGCCTGCGGGGTCGGCGTCGTCAACCTCCACGCGGACCTGAGAGTCTCCGCCGATGTCAATCCGGACGGCGCCCGCCCCGCCACCGTGTTCGACCGCATTGGTGACCAGCTCTGAGCAGACGAGCTCGGCGTCGAGCCCGAGATCGCCCTCCGGCGGCAGGTTCGACCGAAGCCATCGTCGGATCGTCGGCAGGCACGTGGCATCAGCGAAGGTGAGGCTCAGCGAGTGCCTCGATGACTGCGTCACCCTGGTCCGCGACCCGTACGACGGATCGGGGCGCCGCGCACGGTCGTCGTCATGTGCTGGTCATACCCGGACGCACACCCGTTCACGCTTGCCGGAGGCGGGGCGCACTATCGCTGCGACGAGCAGCATGCCCCGGGCAGGAGGCCACGCCGACCCCGGCCGCTCGACCGAAGCGCGTGAAAGGCGACAGTCCCGGGCAATACTCTCGACGTGCCGGTCCGCTCCGTGGGTGTCGAGGAGGAGTTCCTCCTCGTCGATCCCGATTCAGCCGCACCTCGCGCCGTGGCGTCGACCGCGCTGCGCGCCGGAGACGATCTGGACGGTGATCTCACCGCCGAGCTGCAGGCCGAGCAACTCGAGACCGGTACCTACCCGCAGACCGACCTCGATGAGATCGCCCGCGAGATCCTGGCCCGGCGCCGCGAGGCGGCGACCGCGGCCCACCGGGCGGGCGCCGCCGCGGTCCCGCTGGCCACCTGCCCCGTGCCGGTCGACCCGCAGGTCACCGACGACCCCCGCTATCTCGAGATGATGCACCGCTTCGGCCAGACGGCCGCCGAGCAGCTCACCTGCGGCGGTCACGTCCACGTCGCCGTCACATCCGACGACGAGGCCGTCGCCGTCGTCGACCGGATCCGGCCCTGGCTGGCCGCGCTGCTGGCGTTGACCGTCAACTCGCCGTTCTGGGAAGGGGTCGACAGCGGGTACGGCAGCTACCGCAGCCAGGTGCAGGGCCGCTGGCCCTCCGCGGGACCGACCGGTCCGTTCGGCACCGCATCCGAGTACCGCCGGGTCACCGAGGAGCTCCTGACGACGCACACCGTGCTGGACCGGGCCATGCTCTACTTCGACGCCCGCCCGTCCCACCACCACCCGACCGTCGAGATCCGGGTCGCCGACGTCTGCCGCGACCCGCGCGACACCCTCCTGCTCGCCGCGCTGACCCGCGGCCTGGTCGAGACCGCCGCGCGCGAATGGGCGGCGGGACAGCCCGTGACCCCGGTCCGCACCGAGATGCTGCGCCTGGCCGCCTGGCGCGCCGCGCGGTCCGGGCTCGACGACGCCCTGCTCCTGCCCCACGACTGGCGACCCGTGGCGGCCGACGTCGTCGTGGACGCGCTCATCGAGCACGTCACGCCCGCACTGCGCGACGCAGGCGACCACACCGTCGTCCAGGAACACTGGCGCGACCTGCGCCTCCGCAGGCCGGGCGCCCACCACCAACGCCTCGCCTACCGCGACGCCGGTCCGCGCGGCGTCGTGCTCGACGCCATCGGCGTCGCGGACCGCCTCGACGGCGACGCGGCCACCGGGACGCCCACCTGAAGACGGAAGCACCAACCTTGCGCATGAAGAAGAGGCCACTATCGACAGACTCCGGGGCCCTACTGACGTTTCTGTGGGTTCTCTTCATGATCGTCCGGGTAGTGGTGGGCAGAGGCCGCCGCGGGTGAGGTCGGCCATGGCGATCAGTGCTTCGGGGCTGTGGTAGCCGTAGGCGCGGCGGGTGAGCAGTCGTAGGTGGGTGTTGGTGGCCTCGGAGCGGGCGTTGGACAGGCCGTGTTCGACGGCGTTCAAGATCAGGGCCTGGTATTTCTTGATGGTCTTGGCGAGGCGGACGAACGGCTCGAGGCGGCAGCGGCGGGCCCAGGCGATCCAGCCGCCCAGCAGGGCTCGGGCGTCGGCAAGATCGGCGGCCCGGAAGATCGCCCGAAGTTGCTCTTTGAGCAGGTAGGCTCGGTAGAGCCCGCCGTTGGCCTTGGCGATCCCGGCGAGCGTGGTGCGCTGGTTGCCGGTCAGGTTCGGTGGGTTTTTCAGCAGCGCCCAGCGGGTGTGCTTCAGGGCGGTGGCCTGGTCGTGGTGCCCTTGGGCGCGGAGCCGGTTGACCATGGCGCGGCGGACCTGATCGAGGGCCTCGGTGGCCCAGGCCACGACGTGGAACGCGTCCAGGCACACCACCGCGTTCGGGGCGCGTTCGGCGACGACGTCGTGGATCCACTGGGCTCCGTCGGCGGAGACGTGGGTCAGCTGCACGGCGCGATCGGCGCCGAGGTCGTCGAAGAACCGCCCCAGGGTCTCCTGCGTCCGGTTCTTCCCGGCCCAGACCAGTCGACCGGTGTCGTGGTCGACCACGCACAGCAGGTAGCGCTGGCCCTTGCGGTAGCTGATCTCGTCGATCCCGATCCGGCGCAGCCCGGCCAGCCGGTCGAGCCTGCCCGCTCGGTCGGCGACGACCCGGGTGACGATGTCGGCCACGCTGCGCCAGGCCACCCGCAGCAGCACCGCGACCACCGACAGCGCGGCGTGGCAGACCAGCCATGCAGCGGTGTCCTCGAACGCAGTGGTGAACCGCGACCCCGGCCGCGCCCAGGGCACCGCGGCGACCACCACCCCGTGCTCGCGACACGACACCCGCCGAGTCGTGGCCTGCAGGAACACCTGGGTGGTGCCCAAGTCCAGGCCCCGCCAGCGGCGCGGGGTCGGGCTGGTGTCATAGCCCGGGCAACGCCGCTGGCAGCGCGAGCACCGCCGCGCCGCGGACACCTTCGGCCGCACCTGGGCCACGAGCACTTGTCCGCTGCGCCCGTCGGTCTCCAGCTCTACCGATTCGATCACCGTGTGCTCGACCCCGAGCATCCGGCGCCATACCCTCGTCGTGCGCACACCGTCCCTCGTCTTCGGTTCTGGTTGTCGAAGTTCCAGCAACTGAAGACAGGGCGCGGCGTGCGCCCTTCATTCCACGATCTTCACCGGTAGGTCAACCCGCCAGCTGAGGTTCGGGGGCGCTGCGCACCCTGCCGGGCAGGCCCCGGCCTGCCCGCAAGTACCTGCCCGACAGGGGCCGCAGAGGCTCGCAGGTCCAGGGGGGCGCGAAGCGCCCTCGCGCAGCGACGCCGAAGGCGCCCTTGACCTGGGAGGGGCGGACCCGCACGCTGCGCAGCGCCCCCGAACCGGACCCACAGAAACAGCAGAAGTGCCCTCCGCGCCGCATTGGCGGCTATTGCCGAGACTTATCAGGAGATACGCTGCCAAGATCGAGCGTGCTCGGCTCGAGCATCGACTGGGGCAACTCCTCCAGAAGTCCCGACCCAGGAATATGATGTCACCAATGACTACGCCATAGTTGACCAACACGATCGAGGTCGCGCCCTATCGCGGAAAGTGGGGCACATGTCAGATTCTCGTGCTCGACCTGCGATCATCCAGATACGGGCACACCGCCGGGAAGGGCTCCGGCAGAAGCAATAATCCGCCGATGTCTGGCGACCGAGGTCGATATGAGCGATGCTCGGCACGGGCTCGCCGTAGCGCCCGATTGAACCGGGGCTCGCTCGACTCACCTGAGAGTGCTCGGCACCGCCGCGCGTCCGACGATGTGACCTAGAACAAGTTCCTGCGAGCGAGAATGCAGTGGGTGCTAATCACTAACTCGACTTCCCGGCCCCCGATTCGTCATCGGACCGTCGCCACCTCGTCGTGTAATGTCGACTCCCTTCGTCGCTGCGACGTAGGGGGCAAAGATCAGTGTCTGCGCAGAGGTCTCACGCGCCGAGAACTCCCATCGAGGACGCCCTGCGCTACCTCGGCGCTCGACGGTATGGGAGCCTCGTCGAGCTGATCGAGTATGCGATCAGACGTCCGGACGGCCGATCTGGGACGATCTTGGCACCGATCACGGAGTCGACGTCTGTACTGCGCGATTGGACACCGCCAGAACGCGCTCACGCTCTCTGGAAGGTCATCGAAGAGAGCATCTTCGATCCGCAGGTCAGCCCCGCTGTGCACTCACGCCGCCGCCGTGCCCTCCAGGCCGCTTTCCGACTTCCCGACGAGGACATCGGCGAGGCGTGGGGGGCGTCGCTGACGGAGCGGTTCAAGCAACTCAGGACTCTCCGGTCCGTCTTCGGCGAGGCGACGTCGACGCAGCCCATGGAGATCGCGTGGAAACGCGGAGTCGAGCGACTCGCCGACCATCTCGGGGAGCGACTCGATGAGCTCCGAACGCCCGAGGACTGGGCGCGCCTCAAGCAGACAGGGTTGGAAGTCCCGCGGCCCGTAGGTGTCGGCAACGGCAGCTACGCGGCGCAGAACGGCTCCCCCATGTTCCGCCCTCCGTCGGAAGGCGCACAGAAGCTGCTGGTCAACCTGTTCGTGATGACCGTCGTCATGAAGGGAAAGGCCCCGGCTCGCCGCGTCTCAGAGCGACTGATCACGTCAAAGAACGACGGGCTGAGGTACTACGCGGCGCGGGCGTTCACTTCAGCAAGCCTCATGCGGGGAGGGCGTACCTACGTGCCAACGCGGGCCTTGTGGGGCTGTCGGGCAGAGCACGTGACCGAGGAGGGCGGGCTGCCGGTCACGCGGCTCCGGTTCCCGCGGCCGCTGATGACGGGCGAACGAGCCTACTTCACGTCGGAGGCGGTGTATGAGTCCCACGAGGATTCATTGGGATGGGCCAACGTCGAGATCGACCACTATGGCATCGAGCCGGGGCGGCTACACGACGGCGTGCTGCCGGTCAGCGGCCTGACGATCCGCATTAACTTCGAAGAGGGTTTCCTGCCGACGGCAGCCTGGTTTTACGCGGAGCAGAATGAGCGAGAGCGCTACGTGGAACCTCCGGCCCACAGCCCACGGCGACTCTCTATCGGCAGCGGCAGTGTCGTCAAGACCTTCGAACAGCCATGCCAGCCGCGCGAGAACTACGGCATTGCGTACCGTTGGTCCTGAATCTCCAGACAAACGAATCCGCGGGCCCCCGGTGCGAGGGTCCGCGGATTCAGTAAGCAGAGTTCTAACCGAGCTAGTTTCCCCCAGTGTTGCCGCCATTGTAGTTACCTCCGGTGTTGCCGCCATTGCCGATCATTTGTTTGTTCCTTCCGGTCGCATTGCCGCGAGCCTGGCATGGGGTGAGATCTTTTGCGGTGGCTGTCGGGCGAGCGGGCGGCGGGGTAAGCCCGATGCGTGTCGGCAGCCTGGCAGGACAATCTCAGCTTCGGGGGTGGGTGTGCCGAGAGGGTCGAGAGCCGGGCGCGACAGTAGCGGACTTGCCGGATCCGAGGGACACGAACCCCCCCAATTGCATCCTATTGTGCCAGCGCCCTGGGTCTAGCGACCTCCGTCAACCCTGCCTGTCCAGCGGCTCTCCATGCGGCGATGACGGTCTGGACGAGCCCTCGCCGAGGGCACAGTCGCCGCGGGCTGCCTCTCGGCGGTCGATCTCGGCCGGGTCGCAACGCACGGCGACTCAGAACACGTCGAAGCCGTCGAGCAGCCGGTCAAGCTGGACCCGCCACTCGACGAACTCGACGACACCAGCCGGTCGGGGGGCGAGGTCGGTGGACACCACTGGAACTAGCCCGTCGGAGCCTGTGGATCCGCGGTGTTGCGTCGAGAAGGAGCGGACGTCGCCGCAGGGGCGGTGTGGGCATCGGCGGCGGGGCTGTCCGAGAGCGTCGCTTCCGGGGCAGGCCGATCGGCACGCTTCGAGGATGACGACGGCGTCGTCGTCGAGCTCGCCCCTGGCGTGGCGGGTGCGGTAACCGTCGAGGTGCCCGTCGTCGAGGAGCCGGGATCGGGGTCGTCGCCCAGCACCGTCCCGACGCTGGTGCCCCTCTGGCTGCTCAGGACCGGTCCGCCCGCGAGCAGTTCGACGCCCGTCACGCCGAGCAGGCCGACCAAGAAGATCATCGCCGTGGCGAAGGCATACAGCGGGAGCCTGGTGCGCCACGGGGGCGACCGGTCCGCCCGCCCGGGCGGCCGCAGCGGGCCGTTGGGCGGGAATCACCTGGGTCACGTCGGTCGCTATCACCTGGGTGATCTCGGCGGTCCGCCCGCCGGGGGGCCGCACCCGCGCCACCACGACCCGGCGCGTCCGATCGAGCGACCGTTCGTAGGCCGCCGCCGCTACTGCCGAGACGATCGATCCGACGGCCGCCCCGATGACCGTGCCGTCCGCCCCGAACACCGAGCCCACCACCGCGGTGGTGGCCGCCGCCCCGGCTCCGGCGACAATCTTGCTGACGGTCAGGCCCGACTTCGGCGGGGCGACGGGCGACGAATTCGACGGGCCGTTTCGTAATGGTGCACTCATGACATCTGCGCTATCGGATCGACCGCGCGGCCGCGTTAGCCAACCACGGTGATCGTCATCCGGCGCCGCAGGTGAGAGGGCCTGTGAAGACTCTCACTCCCGTTAGGTGAGACCACGCTTGACGACACTCTCGCCGAGCTCGGAGGGCGTCGACACCAATGACGGCGGATACATTTCTGATCATCCATTGTAGGCGCGACGGTGGAGCCCGCCGGACCGTTTGTGGTCGATGCGCCCGCTCCCGGTTGCCCCACGTCACCTGTCGCGGTACACACGGACGGCGGCGCGGACCGGGACGCATCTTGTCCGCGCGGAGATGGGCCAAAGGCGGTTCTCCATCATGAAGGACGTACATCGGCTCGCGCCCGCGTCGGGGAGCCTGGGCGGGAGCTCGGTGCTGGAGGCGTGGGAGCGGTTCGTACAGGGCGATGACCACGTCCGGGGAGTCCGGCCGGAGGTCGTGGTCTCCTGGCATCGCTGCCGGGAGAAGTACCGGGTCGACCCGCACCTCACCGAAGCCCCCGTGGCCGTCGCCGAGGTCGACCACACCCTCGAACACGACGTGATCTTCGCCGAGCTGGGCGGGCTCGCGGTGTCCGCGGCGCTCGAGGTGGAGAACCTGAGCGGCATCGTCACCGTCACCGACGCCAGCGGGCGCATCCTCGCCACCTGGGGTGACCCCGCCACGCTGGTCAGGGCCAACGACTCCCACCTGGCGCCGTGGTACTGCTGGTCGGAGTGCGCGGCGGGCACGAACGGCATGGGCACCGCGCTGGAGGCGCACGGGCCCGTGCTGGTCAGCGGCCCTGAGCACTGGTGCGAAGCGTTCCACGGCTGGGTCTGCGCAGGCGTCGCGGTGCGTGACGTGGTGACCAGGGAGCCCATCGCGGTGTTGAACGTGTCCTGCTGGCGCACCCAGCTCCCCGGGGCGGCGGCAGGCTGGCTGGCGAACGCGGTCACTCGGACGCACTGCACGTTGAAACGCCGCGCCAGGGACAGCGGCGCTGAGCTGGTTGCCGCGTTCACCCAGGCCAAGGGCCTTTCCGGCAGGGCGCTCGCGGCGGTGGACACAGCAGGCAAGGTGGTGATCGCCGACGAGCCCGCCAGCGTGCTGATGGGTGTCCCGGCCTCCACCCCGGCGGTCGACCCCACGGTCCGCTGGAACCCCGGGCTGCCGGACCTGATCGGCGCGGCCCGCTACGCAGGCAAGCTGGCCGCGCACAACCCCGGCTGGGTCGGCTCGACGCAGGTCTTCACCCACCTCGCCGAGGAGCCGACGTCGATCACCATCCGACCGGTGTTCCTGTCCGGGCACCTGGTCGGGAGCCTGATCGCGTTCGGTGCCTCGGACGGCGAACGGCTCGCCCCACCGGAGGGTCCCACCCACCCCCGGACGCCTGCGCGCAGGCTGGTCGGGATGCGGGAGAACCGGATGGTGCTGCTGCGGATGTCGGAGGTCTGCTTCGCCGAGTCGGACGGCAACGACGTGTGGCTGGCCACCGACCAGGGCAGGCTGCGCGCCGCCACCCAGGGCATGGACAAGCTGGACGCCGAGCTGGCCGAGGCGGGGTTCCTGCGGGTACACCGCCGGTACGTGGTGAACCTCAACCGGATCCGCGAGGTCGACCGCGGCTTCAAGGGCGAGATGCTGCTGGTCATGGACGGCCAGGCGGAGGACATGGTGCCGGTCTCCCGCCGCAACGCCGCGACGGTGCGGCGGGCGCTGGGCATCTGACGATCCCGAAGGACGACTCGCGTATACGCCGTTTGGCGCGTCGCGCGTGCGCCCCCCGGACCAACGCCGGGGTCGAGCCGGTGGTGGTCACCGGGCGGTCGGGTGCGGCACGGATAGGGACCGTCGGCGGGCATCAGTCGCTCAAGACGTTCGCGAGCAAGAAGATCCACGCTGAAGCCGCTGGAGGCGTTCAGAGACAAGTACCTCATGTCTCGATCGAGTCTGCCTCGGATCCCCTAGGCTACCCCTGGACGACGCGCCCGTAACAAATGCCAAGACCGGCACGAACCTGCTGAATTACCGGATTTCCAGAGATGACATGGATGCGACGAAACTGACGATCGCCGATATGGATCGGCTGGTGACCAAGATCAACGCGGTACCCATGATGGGCGATCCCGCGCAGCGTCGCCTTGTGCTCGAACGGCTCAACGACGCATACGGCAGCGAGTTCGATCCGGCTCTGTTCCCCGGCACCAGCGGGGACAACCTGTTGATCGTCAAGAGATGCATCGAGCACGCCGCGATGCACAACCTCTCGCTCGTACTGAGAACGCTCGGCGGCGCCACCGACGAATGGACCGCGCTCGATTCGCTGATCACCGAACTGATCGGCGCGAGCGGGCGGGCCCGACACGACGCACGAGACCAGGTGGCGGATCTGTTGGTGCTGGCCCCCGACGGGACCGTCGAGATCGCGCTCGCCCACGACGCCCTTCAGAAGTTCCTGGCCGAACAGCCGAAGCCCGGCACCCCACGGCGGGAAATCTTCAACCGGCTGCTTGCGGGGCAGCAGGGGCCGCGTGCAGCGCTGACCTTCGCTGAACTGATCGCGCACCAACTCGACGGCGCCCAGATCAACGAGCTCCATTGGCCGATCGAAGAGCTGGCGCGGGAGCGTGGCGTCAGCGAGGAGATCGGCAGCCTGTGCCGGTCACTCACCGCGGAAGCCGCTCCGCCAGCCGCCGCCGATGACGAAGACGCGACACCCGACCCACAAGAGGATGGCGTGAGGACACTCGACAACAACACCGACGAGGAGACGCAGGCGGAGAATGCGACGCCGTTGGTGTGGGGCGGAGTGCCACCCCGCAACCTCGGCTTCACCGGTCGCGACGAGGTCCTCGAGAAGATCCATCGCACGATGTCCGACCACGCGACATCGGCGCTGGTCGCACCCCTGCACGGGTTGGGTGGGGTGGGGAAAAGCCAGATCGCCACCGAGTTCGCCTACCGCTACCAATCGCACTACGACCTGATCTGGTGGATCCAGGCCGATGACACGCTGTCCGTGCGTCGATCGCTCGTCTCTCTCGCGAAGCGGCTCGACCTGCCTGCGAGCGAGGACGTGCAGGACACCGTGGACACCGTTCTGGACGCGCTGCGACGGGGTGAGCCGCACAGCCGCTGGCTGCTCATCTACGACGACGCGCCGGAACCCGGCGAGATCGGTGGGTACCTGCCGTCCACTCGCGGGCATGTGCTGATTACGTCGCGCACCCGGAGCTGGGCAAGTGAGGTCGGTGCCATCGAGCTGAACGTCTTCACGCCGCAGGAGAGCGTTGACCTCGTGCGGCGCCGCTGGACCGACCTCCCGGTGGAACGCGCGCTCGAGCTGGCCAACCGGCTCGGTCACCTCCCCTTGGCGCTGGACCAGGCCGTCGCGGTGCACGAACAGACCGGGATGCCGCTTTCGGACTACCTGAAGGCCCTGGACGAGCATCCAGCCGAGCTGATGCACGAGGGAGCTCCGGTCAACTACGCGAGCTCGGTGGCGCAGACGCTGGCGCTGTCCTTCAAGCGCCTGAACACGGCCTCGCCCGCGGCGGCGCGCCTGCTCGAGCTCTGCGTGTTCCTCAGCTCGCATCCGATCGCGATCCCACTGCTGTCCGCTGGCCAGGGCGCCGACGTGCCTGAGGAGCTGCGGGCGACGCTGCGAAGTGACATCGCGCTGCGGCGGGCGATCCGCGAGCTCGGTCGCTACGCGCTGGCCCAGCTGGATCCGGGCCGAGACCTCATCCGGATCCACAGCCTGGTCCGGGCGGTACTGCGCGACGGCATCGATCCGGACAGGCGCGACGCCTTGCAGGCGGCCGCGCACGCGGTCCTCGCCGCGGCGAACCCCCGGGACCCCGACAACCGCGCCACGTGGCACGCCCACGCGCAGATCGCGCCACACGTGATCCCGAGCGGGCTGATGTACTCCGGCGAGGTATCGGCCCGCCAAGCTGTGTTGGACCAAGTGCGCTACCACTACGCGCTCGGCGACTACGCCGTGAGCAAGGCGCTGGGCGGGGACACGCGCGCGGTATGGCGCGCAAACCTCGGCAAGGATGAGGAGTTCACGCTCGTCGTGAGCAGGCATCTCGCGAACGCGCTGCGGGCGCTCGGCGAGTACGACGCAGCGCGAGAGCTCAACCAGGACACGCTCGAGCGGCTCGTCGCGCGCTTCGGAGTGGAGCACGAGCACAGCCTCGCCACCGCCAACAGCGTAGGCGCCGACCTGCGGCTCACCGGCCAGTTCCGGAAGGCGCTGGCCCTGGATGAGGAGAACCTGCGGCGGCACGAGAAGGTGATGGGGTCGACCGACCCCACCACCATCCGGGTCATGAACAACCTGGCGGTCGACTATCGGCTCCTGGGCAACTTCGCGCGGTCCCGGGAGCTCGACGAGACCAACCTCCAACGCAAGCTGACGCTGTACGGGCAGGACGATCCGCGCACGCTGTTCACCTACACTTGCCTCGTGCGCGACCTGTATGGCCAAGGTCGTTACCGCGAGGGCCTGGAGATGGCTCAGGAGAAGATCCCACTGTACGAGCAGCGGCTGGCCGCGACCCACGCGGACGTCCTCATCGCGCGCCGTCATCTGGCGATGCTGCTGCGCAAGGCGGGCTACACAGGGCTCGCGCTCACCGAGGCGGCCAAGGTGCGGGAGGCGTCGGTCCGGAAGTTCGGGCCCGCGCACGAGCACGCCCTGTCGTCCCTGATGACTTTGATGAACTGCCAACGGGTGGCCGAAGACCTTGAGCATGCCGTGGAGTCCAGCCGCTGGGCGTTGTCGGGGTACCGAGACCTGCTCGGTCCCGGGCACCCGTTCACCTTTGCATGCATGGTCGACGTCTCGATCGGGCTGCGGCTCACAGGCGAGCTCACCGAGGCGCAACGGCTCGCTGACGAGGCCGCGGCGGGGCTCTCCGCGGCGCTGGGCGAGGACCACCCCTACACGCTCTGCGCCCGCCACGCCCAGGCGAACGGCCTGGCCGCCGCAGGCCGCATGGAGGAGGCCCGGGCCGCCGACGAGGGAGTGCTGGAGCGGTCCCGCCGCTCGCGCGGCGAAGACCACCCCTACACCCTGGCGTGCGCGGTGAATCTCGCGCTCGATCTCGAGGCCATGAGCGATCCCACATCGCACGCGCTGCGCCGTGCGACGCTGGAGCGCATTAAGCAGGTACTCGGGCCGGGCCATCCCGACACGGCCAACGCCGGCCTCTACATGCGCGCCGAGAGCGAGATCGAGGTGCCCGCGACGTAGCGCGACCCGACGGCGGAGAGGCAGCGGGCGACCGAAGCGAGGCTTGCAGGCATCTGGCGGTGTTGCAGCTCGCGGTACAGCGCGTAGGCCAGCTCGGGATGGGTGCGCAGTGGTGGGCAGCGCCGGGCCAGATCGGTGTGTCGAGCGACGACCGCCAGGCAGATCCAGTCCGCTGGGGTCGCCCTCGCCCGTATCCGCCCCATGAGGAGCGATTGGGCCATGGCGTAGCGGCCAGCAAGGATCAGCTGGTCGACGAGCGATGCGGGTCGCTCACCGGCCGCCCATCGCTTTGCGGCGGCGGCGAGCCCGCTCTCGGTGCCGTAGGCGGGCGGCGAGGACTCAGTCGAGGGCTCAGTGACCTGCGGCCGCGGTCTGGGCCCGATCTGCTCGACCGCGAGCCTGCGGGTCTCGGCCGCGGACGGGGTGAGGTGACGCAGCCGCCACCGCACCTGATGCTCGGCGATGACGTCACCCGCCACGCGCTCGACATCGCGCGGCGGATCGTGCACTCGCCATTGGCGAGCCTGGCGAGTGAGGTGCGTGACCAGCTCGGACCCGACCTCGGTGAGGTCGGAGCACCGGGCCAGGGTGTCGCAGACGAGGCTGAGCTGTCCGGTGATTCGCGCGAGCTCCAGGTGCGCTCCCCACCGTGGGCCGGTCGAACGCTGTCGGCACGTCCGCAACCAGAAGTCGCCGACGCCCAGGAACGCGTACACGCCGTGCAACAAGCCGGACGTGGGGCGGGGGTCGTTGCGCCAGGGCGAGTAGAAGCGGGCGCCGCCGTCGTCGTCGAACAGCGGCACCAGGTCGTGCAGCGCGTTGAGCTTGAGATGCTGATGCTCGTGGACGAGGGTCGCGGCGAGCCCGATGGCGCTGGACGGCTCCGTCAGCACGACCGCACCCGCGGCAGCCGCGGACGTCGCGCTCAGCCCGATCTCGGCGCCCTCGGCGGCGACCGGCACCAGGCAGCTGATACTGCGCGCCATCGCCGTCAGCTTGCGGGCGTACAGCCCGTCGACAGCAGCACACGCCGTCCCGAAGCGACGGCTCCACCTCGGGATGTCGACGTCGGCGGCGCGCAGCGGCTCGAAGAAGCGCAGGTAGGGATCCTCCGCATCGACGGTCACTGCCCAGCCCCCGCCTGCGGCAAGCCCGCTGTGCAAGGTGGCGAACGGCCGCCAGTCGGTGGCGGTCGTCCCCGCCGCATCGAGGCGAACGCGCCCAGCACGGCATCGGAGCGTCGCCCACCCCGAGGTCGGCGTGCCGGGCACCGGCACGCTCCCCGCGCCCGGAAGGACGACCGCGCCGTCGCGAACCGGCACCGACACGACGATGTCGGCGCCTGACCGAATCGCGGCCACACCCACGAAACCGCCGAGACCGCCGAGATGGACGGCGGGTGGCGCGGTGTCGTCCGCCGGGGTTTCGCCGGTCAGCCTGCGCATGCAGTGCGTGGCCCAAGCCCCGAAATGCGGTCCGGTCAGCACACGTGCGACCGCTCCCGGATGTGTTCTCTGCAACGTGGTCAAGGCCGCGAGGTGGTCGCGAAACATCTCCGCCCCAGGCTCACCGGCGGCCAGGTCGCGGACAATCCGCAGCAGCAGAGCGTTCTTGCTCAGCCTGCCTCGAACGAGGAGAGCGCTATCGTCCAGGTCATCGTCCCCTTCACAGAGACGACGGAGGAGCGATCGGGGAAGCGTGTGCGGGTGGAGCGCGACCATCGTTCAGCCGACATAAGACTGGATGGCGGCGTTGACGTGCCTGATGTACTTCTGCAGGTCCGCGCAGTAGACGGAGGGGTTGTGGAAATCGGTGCCCGCGCGGTATCGATGCACGTAGTTTCCGCCGCCGCATACGGACACGAGCGAGCATCTCCGACAGGCCGTCGCCAGCGCGTTCTCGCGACTGCGCCGCCGACGTACAACCGGGTGGGCAAGCACGTCGTCGACCGAGTCGTGAAAGATGTCGAGCCCGGTGGCCGAGCCGTCCGGCCGAGTCGTGCGCAGGCTGTCGTCCTGTTCGAACGAGCCGTCGGTGTTGACGACGACGAAGCCGACGGGGGCGAGCCCGAGATGGGTGGTGGTGGCCTGGCCGCCCAGCAACAGGAGGACGGTATCCCGAAAGAGCCGGACGACGGTCTCCTGCCGCTCGACGTGGAACCAGCGGTCGAAGGCCGCCGACAGCCAGTCCCCGTAAGGGGTCGCGCCGCTGACCAGTCCGGGCGGCGGGGTGGTCCAGTTCCCGTGGGGTAGCAGGAAGTCCATCTGGGGCGGCGCGAAGGCGAGGAGGGCCTCATAGGCGTCGACTGGATCATTCTCGAGGTCAACGACGGCGAGCAGACCGCCGTAGATGTGGGCGAACTCGGGTCGCATCAGCAGCCGCAGTGCGCGGGCGGTGCGCGCAAAGGTGCCTCGGCCGCTGGGGTCACGCCGATGCCGGTCATGGTGCTCCGGGCCCCCATCGAGGCTGACGCCCACGCGGATGCCCAGTTCGGCAAGCGTGCGCAGCCACATGGTGTCGAGCAGCACCCCGTTGGTCTGGAGGTGCCAGTTGATGCCCAGCTCAGGCGGGGTACGCGTGCGCATCCGCTCGACGAGGCGCCGCACGTAATCCTGCCCCGACAGCAGCGGTTCGCCGCCATGCAATACCACCGTGAGGCGACGGATGCCGTGGCGCTCGACGTGAGCGGTGAGGCGATCGGCGAGTGCGTCGACGGTGCCGTCAGCCATCGTCACGGGTTGCCGCCGCCACGACCTGTCGTGCGACTCGTACATGTAGCAATAGGTGCAGCGCAGGTTGCACCGGTTGGTGATCTTCAGCACGAACTGCTGGAGCGGCAAGGCTTCCGCCTCACACAGCACGGCCGAGCTAGGCGACATTCGTCGGCTCTTCCCCTCCGATGAAGGCGTCGAAGCCCGCGATGGCCGGGCCCTCACGGTTGTTCTGGGCGATCAAGCGACCGATGCAGCGGGCGAGAGGTGCGGCATCGACAGCCAGGATCTCCTCCAGGTTGAGGTCAGTAACGTCAATGAGCTCCCCGACGAGTCCATCGTCCGCTTCCTCCATCTGGCCTACCTCATCGTGTCGCCCAAGTCTTACGACCATCGAGGCAGGTGAGCCCCGATCCCGACTTGGCGCTCCCCGACGATACGTGTCGGGGGCAGCGGTTCCTATACCTCGCGCTTCGTGCCCCAGCCGGATCGCCGCCCTGGCGGCTTCCGGCCACCCGCCCAAGATCAATTCGCTATGATCATTCGGCGGACGCCGCGACGGTATCGCCACCGGGAGAGCCCTTGCCGACCTGCTTTGTCATCATGCCCCTTTCCACGCCTCCCGGCCTGGTGGAAAAGTACGAAGGCGCTAAACACTTCCGGTACGCCTTCGCCGAGTTGCATGCGCCCGCTATTCGACAAGCCGGGTACGAGGTCATCCCGCCGATGGTCGAGAACTCCGAGGTGATCCAGGCCGAGATCATCCGGAACCTGGCGACCGCCGATCTCGTCGTCTGCGACCTGTCCACGTTGAACCCCAACGTCTTCTTCGAGCTCGGCATCCGCGTGGCGATGGACCGCCCGGTGGCGCTGATCAAGGATGACCAGACTCCGGCGATCCCGTTCGACAATGCGCCTGTCAGTTGCCACACCTACGCTTCACAGATGTGGACCTGGACGGTGCGCGAGGAGATTCCCCGGCTCGCGGAGTGGGTTCGCCGTGCGGGTGAGCAGGACCGCAACGCGCTATGGCGGCACTTCGGTCACGTCACGCGGGCCGATCTGATCGGGAACAACACTCCGCGTGCCGTAAAGGACGAGCCAGCGAACGCGGAGTTCTACGCCGCGGTGGACCGGTTGGTCGAGATCGCCGGACTGGCCCGACGGCGGTGGGAGTACGACCTCGGCGTCGATCCACCCCGCCGCGCCGTCCGGCTCACGCTCGCGGCTCTGCCGTCACCGTTCCTGCGGGATGCCTTGCGCGAGGAGGCCGCCAATCTCGGGCTCAGGCTCGAGGTGGCCGTGCGGCTGACGCCGCCGACATGACAGCGGCAAGGCGACAAGATCGGGCAAGCCCCGGTTGCAGCGCGCCTGCTCTCAAGGTAGACACGACGTGGAGTCATACATGGCACGGCGGGCGACGAGATAACCAGAAGCGCGACGCGGTGCCCGGGTCCGCTCCCGGTCTCGCCGCGACACCCTGCTGTCGCGGACCAGGAGGCATCCGGTCCGCGTGTGGGGATGGCTAGAGGCGGTTCTCCATCATGAAGGACGTACATCGGCTCACGCCAACACCGGGGAGCACGGGCGGAAGCCCGCTGCTGGAGGCACACGGCCCGTGCTGGTCAGCGGCGCTGGGCACTGGTGCGACGGTCCGACGGGCGCTGGGCATCTGAAGGATCATTCGCGTGTACGTCAGCTACGACTTGGTGCTCGAGGAAAGAAACAAGAAGAATGACCGCATTCCGCACCCGACCCAGGGCGGCTCGAACCGCTCGTGGTGGCCGAACCTGCTCAACCTGAAGATCCTCGCCAGAAATGGCGTCGCCGCCGACCCGATGGGCGAGGAGTTCGACTACGCCGCCGAGTTCGAGAACCTCGACCTGGCGGCCGTGCGGCGTGACATCGAGAAGGTCCTGACCACCTCGCAGGACTGGTGGCCAGCCGATTTCGGCCACTATGGCCCGCTCATGATCCGGATGGCGTGGCACGCCGCGGGCGCGTACCGCATCCAGGACGGTCGGGGCGGCGCCCGCGCGGGCATGCTGCGTTTCGCGCCGCTTTCCAGCTGGCCCGACAACCGGGGCCTGGACAAGGCACGCAGGCTGCTGTGGCCGGTGAAGAAGAAGTACGGCCGCACGATCTCCTGGGCCGACCTGATGATATTCGCGGGCAACGTCGCCCTGGAGACGATGGGCTTCACGACCTTGGGCTTCGGCGGCGGCCGGGCGGACGTCTGGGAGCCCGACGAGGTCTACTGGGGTCCCGAGCACGCCTGGCTCGGCGACGAGCGGCACACCCGCGTCCGCGAGCTGGAGAGCCCCCTTGCCGCCGCCCAGATGGGCCTGATCTACGTCAACCCCGAAGGTCCGCGCGGTGTCCCGGACCCCCTCATGGCCGGTCGGGACATCCGGGAGACGCACCGGCGCATGGGGTTCGACGACGCGGAGACCGTCGCGCTGATCGTGGGCGGCCACACGTTCGGCAAGACCCACGGCGCGGATCTGGAGAGCCACCTCGGCCTCGATCCGGAAGCTGCCCCCCTCGAGGAGCAGGGCCTGGGCTGGAGGAGCAGCTTCGGCACCGGCACGGGCGCGGACGCGATCACCAGCGGCCTCGAGGGCACGTGGACGCCCACGCCGACGCGGTGGGACAACAGCTTTCTGTCGACCCTGTACGGCTACGAGTGGGATGCGGTGCTGAGCCCCGCCGGTGCGTGGCAGTGGGTTCCGTCGGACGGCGCGGGCGCGGGCACCGTGCCGGACGCCCACGACCCGTCGAAGACCCATGTCCCGACGGTCCTGACGACCGACCTGGCACTGCGGTTCGACCCGGTGTACGAGCCGATCTCACGGCGCTACCTGGAGCACCCGGACCTGCTCGCGGACGCGTTCGCCAGGGCATGGTTCAAGCTGACCCACCGCGACCTGGGCCCGATCCCGTGCTACCGGGGGCCGTTGGTCCCGGCCGAGACGCTGATCTGGCAGGACCCCGTCCCGGCTGTGGACCACGTGCTCGTCGAGGGCACGGACATCGCCCGCCTCAAGCGCGAGGTCCTGGCCTCGGGGTTGTCGGTGGCCCAGCTCGTGTCCACCGCGTGGGCGTCGGCGTCGACGTTCCGCGACAGCGACCGGCGGGGTGGGGCGAACGGTGCGCGGATCCGCCTGCGGCCGCAGCGAGGTTGGGACGTCAACGAGCCCGAAGGCCTGGCCGTGGTGCTGGGCACGCTGGAAGGGATCCAGACGTCGTTCAACACCTCGCAGAGCGGGGGCACGCGGGTCTCGCTGGCCGACCTGATCGTGCTCGGTGGGTGCGCGGCCGTCGAGCGCGCCGCCGAGAACGCGGGCCACGCCGTGGAGGTCCCGTTCACCCCCGGCCGCACCGACGCCTCGCAGGAGCAGACCGACGTCATGTCGTTCGCCGCGCTCGAGCCCGCCGCGGACGGGTTTCGCAACTACCGCGGCAAGGCAGCCAGGCTGCCGTCGGAGCACCTGTTGGTCGACCGTGCGGGCCTGCTGAACCTCACGGCGCCGGAGATGACCGTTCTGGTGGGGGGCCTGCGCGCGGTGGGCGCGAACTTCCAGCACAGCCCGTTTGGCGTGCTCACCTCGCGGCCGGGGTCGCTGACCAACGACTTCTTCGTGAACCTCCTCGACGGGGGCACGCGGTGGCGGCCGACCCCCGGAGGAGGTTCGGACGCGGAGACCTTCGATGGCCGCGACGCCGTCACCGGCGAGCTCAGGTGGACCGCCAGCCGCGTCGACCTCGTCTTCGGTTCGAACTCCGAGCTGCGTGCGCTCGCGGAGGTCTACGCGGCCGACGACGCGCGGGAGAAGTTCGTGCACGACTTCGTGGCGGCGTGGGACAAGGTCATGAACCTCGACCGCTTCGACCTCGCCTGCCCGCGGAGCCGTTCGGCGGCGCACGGCATACGAACGGTAGCTCTTGGCCAACGAGCGGTATGAGCGTCCCGAATCAGTGGCGCCCCCTTGTCGGCGGAAATCACGCGGCGTAGGGTCATTGCTATCCAGCTAAGGCATGGCGAGGCGGTCAGCAAGTACCGCCCGGAATTTTCGCGCCGAAAGCAATGGCGAATTCCCGCCGTATGATTCGGGTGGACGCAGCGCCGGTTGGCGCGCGCCCCGACAATTCACCGGCGCGTGCAGGTGACAGTCATTCCCGCGGATCCGACGTGGACAATGGAAGGTTCGGTATCAGGGAGGTGAAGCCCGATGACGAGCACCGCGCAGGAGCGATCTGACCTGCTGGGCAAGCTCGGGTTGGACGCACAGAACAAGGCGTCGCTGGGGCGCGTCCTGGGCACGGGGAACATCGGTCAAGCTACGGAGAAAGCCGATGGCCGCATGGCGGCCACGATACGCATCAAGCCGGATGAGCTGACCTGGGATCCCCAGATCCTGGTCATGCCCCATGGGGGTGATATCGATCTCGAGCTCATCAACGACGACCTCAACACGCACTGCGCGCTCCTGCCGAGCAATGGCGACAGGAAGTTCATCTGGCTGGTGAACCATTCGCGCGGAAGGGCGACTCTCAACCTCGACGGGCCCGGCTACTACTGGTTCAGCTCACCCACAGGCAACGACGAAGGCCGGGGACTGACCGGCGCCATCGTCGTGCTGGGCGACGTGCCGCCGGAGGCTCGCCTGGACCGCCCCAACCAGCCACGGCCGTAGAGAGGAGCAGGCAATGACCGTCGAGTACGTGGATGCGGGCGAGGCCATCAACCAGGGAGAGCTGAGCGGCAAGACGGCGGGCGGAGACGTTGCGCCGCCGGTGGTGGCAGGCGTCACCTACGAGCGCATCCTCGACGCCCGCTCGGAGCCGGAGAACTGGCTCACCTACTACGGCGCCTACGACGGGCAGCGGTACAGCCCGCTGGACCAGATCAACACGGAGAACGTCAAGCGCATCGGACCCGCGTGGATCTTCCAGGCGGGCACGAGCGGCATCATCGCGGGCGCGTCGACCTACTCGTTCGAGGCCGCCCCGATCGTCGTCGACGGGGTCATGTTCCTCTCCGGCTGGGACGGCTGGGTCTGGGCACTCGACGCGAAGACGGGCACCGAGATCTGGCGGTACAAGCACGCGGTCCCCTTCGACGTGTCGCTGTGCTGCGGGAACGTGAACCGCGGGGTCGCGGTGGCCAAGGGGAAGGTCTTCTTCGTCACCGCGAACGCCCACGTGCTCGCGCTCGACGCCACCAACGGCCAGCGCGTCTGGGACAGGACCTACGGGGACGTGCGGGCCGGGGAGAGCGCCACGGTCGCACCGCTGGTCGTGAAGAACATGGTCATCGTCGGGAGCTCCGGCGGGGAGTTCGGGGTGCGCGGCCACATGGACGCGTTCGACATCGACAGCGGCGAGCACCAGTGGCGCTGCTACACGGTCCCGAAGCCCGGGGAGCCCGGCTCCGAGACCTGGCCCGCCGACGGCGAGGCCTGGGCGCGCGGTGGCGCCAACTGCTGGCTCACCGGCACCTTCGACCCGGAGACGAACCTGCTGTACGTGGGCACCGGCAACCCGGCGCCGGACTTCGACGGAGGCGTCCGCGAGGGCGACAACCTCTACACCGACAGCATCATCGCGGTGGACGTCGACACCGGCCAGATCCGCTGGCACTACCAGTGCACCCCACACGACGTGTGGGACTACGACAGCATCGCGGAGTGCATCCTGTTCGAGCACGACGGACGCAAGCTGCTCGGGCACTTCGACAAGAACGGCTACTTCTTCGTCCTCGATCGCACGGACGGCGCGTTGGTCCAGATCACCCCGTTCGTGGACCGGATCGACTGGGGAAACATCACGAGAGACGGCAAGGTGACGGCCGCGCGCTTCCCCGACAAGGAGGGCGAACCGGTCCACTTCTACCCGGGTCCCGCAGGCGCCAAGGAGTGGACGCACGCGGCCTACAGCCCGCGGACCGAACTGTTCTACGTCCCCGTTCAGGATGTCGGCGCCACCGCCACCCGGCGACGCCGTGAGTTCAAGGAGAGCATCCCGTACTGGGGCGCGGGCGTTCAGGTGGACATCGAGGACATGACGGGCTCCGTCAGCGCGTTCGACTCGGGCGGCGAGGAGAAGTGGCGCTGGCGCAACGCGCTTCCGATGTGCGCGTCGGTGCTGGCCACGGCGGGCGACCTGGTGTTCGCCGGCGAGCCTTCGGGAGAGTTCAACGCGCTCGACGCCCGCACCGGGGAGCTGCTGTGGCAGTTCCAGTGCGGAAGCGGTCACCACAGCAGCCCGACGACCTACATGGTCGACGGCAGGCAGTACGTCGCCGTGCCGGTCGGGTGGGGCGGGTGGGCCGAGGGGTTCCTGCCCGGGATGCTCGGCGCGGGCCACGGCAGCGCTCTGATCGTCTTCGCCCTGCCGGAGTAGTGGCCGCCCGCCCGTGACCCGCTGCCGGACGCGATCGACAGACAGGAGGTGACCAGTGGAGTCGGTGACTGCTCGTACTGAGTGGGAGTCGCCCGAGTTCGACGAGATCGGGTGCGCACCCGAGGTGACGATGTACGTCGCTCGGATGGAGGACTAGTCAACCGCGAAGGGGTGCCGGACCTGCCGTCCGGCATCCCTTCGCTCCGTGGAGGACGGCGATGTGGCTGCAGGTGCTCGGATCAGCGGCGGGGGGCGGGTTCCCGCAGTGGAACTGCGGCTGCCCCGGATGCCGCGCGGTCCGCGAGGGCTCCCGGCCTGCCCGGTCCCGCACCCAGTCGTCGGTCGCGGTGAGCGCCGACCACCGACGGTGGTTCGTGCTCAACGCCTCGCCCGACATCCGCGGCCAGATCGAGGCCTTCCCGCCGCTGCATCCGCGCGAGGGCCGGGCGACGCCGCTGCGGGCGGTGCTGCTCACCGACGCCGAGCTCGACCACACGCTCGGCCTACTGCTGTTAAGGGAGGCGCAGGCGCTGGAGCTGCACGCCACCCCCGCCGTGTACGGGACGCTGCGCGGCGGGACGGGTGTGCTGGCGACGCTGGAGCGCTACTGCCCGGTGGACTGGCATCCGGTCACGCCGGGCGTGGACGTCTCGCTCGGTGAAGGGTTGTCGTACCGGGCCTTCGACGTCCCGACCACCAAGCGGGCGCGCTTCGGCGGGGGGACGGAGCAGGGCCGGGTGGTGGGCTACCGGCTGACCGACGAGCACAGCGGACGGGCGGCGGTGTACCTGCCGGGGGTCCAGCGGCTGACCGCGGAGATGCGCGAGCAGCTGACGGGCTGCTCGGCCCTGCTGATCGATGGCACCTGCTGGGACGACGACGAGATGGTCCGGCTCGGACTGGCGGCCAAGACGGCGGCGGAGATGGGTCATCTGCCGGTCGGCGGTCCGGGCGGCAGCCTGGAACAGCTGAGCGGGCTGCCCATCGAACGCACGATCTACATCCACGTCAACAACACCAACCCCATCCTGCTGGAGGACTCTCCGGAGCGGCGGATGGTCACCGACCGCGGGCTGGAAGTGGCCGTGGACGGTCTCGAGGTAAAGGTCTAGCCGGTGCCATGACTTCACTACAGACAGCACCCCGGGGGTCGACCGAGGTCGACGGGTTCGTCGAGGCGCTGCGCGCGCAGTCGCGGGCCTACCACGACCAGCATCCGTTCCATGTCCGGATGAACGCGGGACGGCTGAGCCGCCGCCAGCTGCAGGGGTGGGTGGCGAACCGCTTCTACTACCAGCTCTGCATCCCGCGCAAGGACGCCGCGATCCTGGCCAACTGCCCGGACGTCGACGTGCGGCGGCGCTGGATCCGCCGCATCGTCGACCACGACGGGACCCGGCCGGGCGAGGGCGGCATCGAGGCCTGGCTGCGTCTGGGCGAGGCGGTCGGCCTGGGCAGGGAGGAGATGCTGGCCGAACGCCTCATCGTGCCCGGGGTGCGGTTCGCCGTCGACGCCTACGTGACGTTCGCCCGCACCAGGCCGTGGGTGGAGGCGGTGGCCTCGTCGCTGACGGAGCTGTTCGCCCCGGACCTGATGGCCGAGCGCCTGGCCGCCTTCGAACGTTTCTACCCCTGGATCGACCGGGACGGCCTCGCCTACTTCCGTGCCCGGCTCCATCAGGCCCCCCGGGACTCCGAACACGCGCTGGAGGTCGTCACCCGGCACTGCCGGTCGGCCGAGGAGCAGGACCGGGCGGTGGCCGCGCTGTCGTTCAAGTGCGACGTGCTGTGGAGCGTCCTGGACGGCATCGACCGGGCCTACCCGGAGTGATCGGCGATGGGCACCTCAGCCGTCACACCACTGCAGCCATCGAGCAGGCCGAGGCGGGCGCCGCACGTCCGGTTGAGCTTCGACGCGACGCGCGACCGGCACGTGCTGCTCAGCCCGGAGACCGTCGCGGTGCTCAACCGGACGAGCGCGGACATCCTCCGGCTGTGCGACGGGCGGCGGACCGTCGCCGAGATCGTCGCGGAGCTGCGGGCCGTCTACGACCGGGTGGTCGACGACGAGGTGCGCGCGTTCCTTGACCGGATGGCCGCCAAGCACTACGTGGAGATCACCGATGGATAGGCCCTTCGGACTGCTGGCCGAGCTCACCTACCGGTGCCCGCTGTCCTGTGCGTACTGCTCGAACCCCGTCGACCTGGCCGGGTACGGCGACGAGCTGACCACAGCGGAGTGGCGGCGGGTGCTGCGCGAGGCGCAGGAGCTGGGCGTACTGCAGCTGCACCTTTCCGGCGGGGAGCCCCTGCTCCGCCGCGACCTGGTCGAGCTCGCGGGCACCGCCCGCGAGCTCGGCATGTACAGCAACCTGGTCACCAGCGCGCTCGGCCTCTCCCGACGCCGCGCGGAGGAGCTCAGAGCGGCGGGCCTCGACCATGTGCAGGTCAGCATCCAGGCCGACGAGCCTGCGATGTCCGACCGGATCGCGGGCACCCCGTCGTTCGCGCGCAAGGTCGAGGCGTGCAGGCTGGTGAAGGAGCTCGGCTGGCCGCTCACGCTGAACGTCGTCCTGCACCGGCAGAACATCCACCGGGTCGGCGAGGTCCTGCGCCTGGCCGAGGAGCTCGACGCCGACCGGATCGAGCTGGCCAACACGCAGTACTACGGGTGGGCCTGGCGCAACCGCGACGCGCTGCTGCCCAGCCGGGCACAGCTGGAGCAGGCCGAGCCGGTCGTGAGCGCCGCACGCAAGCGGCTGGCGGGCCGGATGGACGTCATCTACGTCCTGCCCGACTACTACAGCCGCTACCCCAAGCCCTGCATGGGCGGGTGGGCGCAACGCCAGCTCACCGTGGCGCCGAACGGCGACGTCCTGCCCTGCCCGGCCGCGCAGGTGCTGCCCCTTCCGCGAGCGAACGTGCGCGAGGACCCGTTGGCGCGGATCTGGGGCGAGTCGCCGCTCTTCCAGAGCTTCCGGGGGACGGACTGGATGCCGGAGCCGTGTCGGAGCTGCGACCGCCGCGAGCTCGACTTCGGCGGCTGCCGGTGCCAGGCGTTCCTGCTCACCGGTGACGCGGCACGCACCGACCCGGTCTGCCACCTGTCGCCCGACCACGGCCTCGTGGCGGCGGCGGTGCGGGCCGCGAACGAGGAACCGGGACCGACCGAACCGACCCTCGTCCCCCGTCCGCACCGCGTCGAGTCGTCATGACCGGAGAGTCGATCGTCGGACTGGTGGTGCTGGCATTTGCGCTCAGCCTGGACAACTTCCGGTCCTCCATCGCGCTCGGGACGGTGCCGTTCGGCGTCCGTCGCGCCGTACAGATCGCTCTCGTGTTCGGGTTCTGGGATGCCCTGGCGCCCCTGGTGGGCAGCGAGCTCGGGCACTACTTCGGCGAGGCGATCGGGCCGATCGCGGACTACGTCGGCCCCTGCGTGTTGGGCGCGTACGGCCTGTACCTGCTCGTCGGGGCCATCCGGAACCCTGAGCCGGAGAACCTTGACCATCCGTGGGTGACCCTGTTCGGCATGCCGCTCGCGCTGAGCGTGGACAACCTGCTCGCCGGAACGGGCCTGGGGCTGCTCGGCTTCTCTCCCGTCCTCCCGGCCGTGATCTTCGGTATCGCGACCGCCGTGATGTCGCTGGTCGGTCTGCTTCTCGGGCGCGCCGCCGTCCGGGCGATCCCGATCCGGTCCGATCTCCTGAGCGGTGTCTCCCTCGTCGCCGCGGCCATCGTGCTGCCGCTCGTGTTCAGCTAGCCTAGAGCCGGGTCGGCCTACAGAGCCGCGGCGGCCAGATCCTCGGCCGGTTCGACGAGCCTCTTGGCGATGTCGTCGAGCTGGGAACCGGTCAGGTCGACACCGAGGATCTCGAAGGTCACCTTCTTGCCGTCGACGACATCGGTGGCCAGGACCGCGCCGACCCACTGGTACCTCGTCGACGCCCTGCCCGCCACCGCGATCGGGAAGATCCAGAAGTACGTCCTGCGCGACCGGATCGACGGCGGGGAGCTGTCCCCGCGACTGACCGGCCCCGCCGCCGACCCGTCGCACGTCCACGACCTGGCGGGCCGCTGACCCACCGCACCTCGTCGCGGGCGGGATGTCGGCCGCCTCGGCCTCCGGGTGCGGCTCGAACAGGCCGTGCTCGGCCCCCGCTCGCCGTCAGGGAGCACGCGCGGCCACGGCCCTACCAGCACGGTGATCACCGTCTGGGCGCATTTCCGGACGCTTCTGGCCGCCTTTCGCACCGAGCTGGTGATCATGGCTGCCGGCGGCGATCGCGAACGCGACGCCAACGGGCCCGGTGACCGGCATGGCTCACCGCGTCGCGGGTGCGACACCGCCGCGCCACCATCCGCGGGAGCAGGCGACGCTCAGGTGTCGGGCCAGCACCGGCCGTTGGCGTAGAGCGGCCTGGGATCGACCGGCAGGTCGGTCGGCGGGTTCACGATGATCGTGTCCGGGTCGTCGGGGGTCAGGGCGGCTTCGCAGTTCTGGACGGCAGGTTTGGTCGTGTTGGACATCCAGAGGTCGACGTGCGGCGTCCGGTCCTCGTTCCACTCGCCGATGCAGGGGGCACAGTCGTCCTCCATGACGAAGTACTTCTGGACCGGCGGGTAGTAGACGAGCACGCCCGGCCGGATCTCGCGGGGGTCCGTGGCCAGCGACAGCGGATCGGCGACGGTGCCGGTGCCGCCCGCCGAAGCGTGTCGGGAGTTGGGGTAGGCGATGTCGGCGCTGCCGGGCGGGTCGTTGTCGGCGGCGGCGTAGAAGGTCACCTCCACCCGCTGCCGGATCCCCTGCTGCTGCGGCGCGCTCATGGCCCTCGGCGACGTCGGCACCGCCGTCACCGACGGCGCGGCCGACGAGGTCGGCGGGGGCGACGAAGGCGAGGACGAGGTCGGCGGCGCCACCGGGGACGGGCCCGCACACGCCGCGAGGGCGACCGCAGCGACGGCAAGGACGGCGGCGAAGGCGTTGCGGGCGCTCATGACGCGGGCCGCGCGGTCGGAACCGCGCTGAAGTCACCGGTGCGGGGGACCTTCTGCCAGCGCAGGGCGATCCCGGCGGCCGCGGTCGCGATGGACTGGATGAGCACCGCGTACATGAGCTGCCGGTACACCAGCTGCTGCGCGGGCAGCAGCCACAACGCCCGCACCGGCTCACGCTCGAGCCGGAACGCGACCGCTCCGAGCAGCAGCTGCACGAACAGCACACCGCCCCAGGTGACCGCCGTGACGACGGGGTCGAGGAAGATCAGCCCGTACACGAGATAGATGTCGACCAGCGGCGCCAGCAGCGGCAGGACGATCTGGAACAGGGCGGTGAGGCCCAGCCCGACCCGGCCCATGTGCCCGGAGGCCCCGCGCTCGACGACGGCGTGCCGGTGCTTCCACAGCGACTGCATGATCCCGTAGCTCCACCGGTAGCGCTGTCGCCACAGCTGCCCGAGCGTCGCGGGCGCCTCGGTCCACGCCCGCGCCTCGGGTTCGTAGACCACCCGCCACCCACCCCGGCCCAGGGTGATCGCCAGGTCGGTGTCCTCGGCGAGGGTGTCGGCGCTGATCCCACCGACGGCGCGCAGCGCCCGGGTGCGGTACGCGCCGACCGCGCCGGGCACGGTCGTCACGACGCCCCACGCCTCCTGCACCCGCCGGTCGATGTTGAACCCGACGACGTACTCGATGTTCTGCAGCCTCGACAGCACCCCTCGACGGTTCGCGACGCGCGCGTTGCCCGCCACCGCACCGATCCTCGGGTCGGCGAACGGCGCGACGAGCGCGGCCACGGTGCCCGGCTCGAACACGGTGTCGCCGTCGATCAGCACCACGATGTCGTGGCGGGCCGTGGCGATCCCGGCGTTGAGCGCGGCGGCCTTGCCCGCGTTGGCCTGGCGGATCACCCGCACGTTCGACAGCGCGAGGTCCCCGACGAGGTCGGCGGTCCCGTCGGTCGACCCGTCGTCGACGACGACGATCTCGACCGGATGGGTCGACGCGGCGATCGACCGCACGGTCGCCTCGATGCACTCCCGCTCGTTGTAGACGGGCACCACCACCGTGACCGGGCCCGACGGGGGCCTGCGCAGCGGGCTCACCTCCTGCCCGACGTCCCGGCGCGCCGGTTGTCGGCGCCGACGGCGCCGGCTGCGCTGTCCATGCCGCAGCGCGACCGCCATCACCAGCAGCGTCCGCAGCACCACCAGCCCGCCGACGAGCAGCAGGCTCCACTCCAACGCGCTCACCATGTGGTCGGCGATGGCCACCGCGACCAGCATGATCCTGCCGAGCGTGAGGTCCATCGGGCCTGCCGGGAAGTTCGCGGCAGGCAGCCCCGCGCCTTTGCTCACGGTGGTGAAGGTGAACCCGTCGCGCTGCATCCGCGGGATCAGCCGGTCAAGCGCCGCCACGGTCTCGCTCCGGTCGCCGCCAGCGTCGTGCAGCAGCACCACCCCGCCGTGGCCGTCCTCGGGGACCGCGTTGTGCACGATCGCGCCGACCCCGGGCCGCTCCCAGTCGAGGCTGTCGACATCCACCAGCGCGGTCACGTACCCCTGCTGTCCCAGCCGCGAGACCACGCCGAACCGGGCGTTGTCAAGGGCGTCGGGCTCGGACGAGTACGGCGGCCGCACCAGGTAGCTCAGCTCGCCCGTGGCCCCCGCCAGCGCGTACTGCGTCTCGGTCATCTCACGGTCCACCCGGTCCGCCGACACCTCGGCCAGGTCCGGGTGGGTGAAGGTGTGGATGCCGATCTCCGAGCCCTGGGCGCGGATCTGGCGGACCAGGTCCGGGTCGCGGGCCACCGACGACCCGACCACGAAGAACGTGCCCGGCACGTGGTACTTCGCGAGCACCGCGAGGATCTGCGGCGTCCACGTCGGATCCGGGCCGTCGTCGAAGGTCAGCGCCACCGTGCGCGGCGGCATGGAGATGCTCTGCCTGCGCCCGTGGGTCAGGTCGATCACCGGACCGCCCTCGCTCACCGAGGCGGGCACCGCCGTGTCGGCGCCGTCCTTCCCCGCTCCCCGCGCGTCGATCCCGATCTGCGACCGCACCAGGCCGTTCAGCAGCAGCACACTGCAGAACATCGCGACGACCAGGCCGATGAGCAGCCACTTCGGGCGCACTCTCCGACGGTGGCGGGCGGCGGGTGCGGCGGCATCGCGGTGCCCGACCAGCCGCAGCGTCATCGCGATGCGCCCCCGATCCGCATGGACGAGGACGAACTGCGGACGGTGGGCGAGGTGGTCGCCTTCCTCCGCGCCGACGACGTCGTCGTCGCGTTGTCCGCCACCGGCTTCGCGACGCCCCGTGCGGAGCTGCCCCAGTTCGGCGCCGCAGGCGCGGCCGTCGCGTTCGCCGCGGGCGCGGCCGCCGGGAGCGGGACCTCCAGAGCCCCCGGCGGGAAGCCCCCCACCTCCGACCCGAACACCACGACCTGCGACGCGACGCTCGGCACGTCGGGCAACGGCCCGACCGAGGTGCCCGTCATGCTGACGCCGACCACACCGAGATAGGCCAAACAGGACAGTGCGACCAACCAGCCAAGACCGGTCACCATCTTCCGTCGTCGCCCGGTGGCGTCCACGAAGACCGGGACCACCGAGGCGACGGAGACCGTGTCGTCGACAGGCCCGCCCCGCACCGCCGTTGCCAGCTGCTGGTTCAATTTTCCCCCCGTCACGGCGCCTGCGGCCCACCCGGCCCCGGCGTCGCTCCTTTCGTCGACCGCCTCAGCGGTCGTACTTCTGGACGCGCGGCTGCGCCCGTCCCCTGAGAAGGCGGGCATGCGGCGGCCAGATCACGGCCTGTCGCATCCCACCGGCCGTGACGCTCGTCACGGTGTCGATCATGTGGCGCATCCCCCCGGAAGGCACACGATTGACGCTACTCGCCCGAAGCTGAGAGCCGCCGCCGAAAAAACCGTGGCCTGGATTACCGCCTGCCGTGCCGCGATCTCGGGTTGGTGAGCCTGGCGGACATCGGTGTCCCAGCTCGCTGCGGCCGCAGGCATCTCGGCGAGAGGGTGACCCGACGCTCTGCAGCACGGTCATGCCCAGCCGCAGGAAGTAGCGGGGTTGGGCAGCAGGCCGGGCCGGGCGCCCACGTGGCCGTTGGCCGTCCGGCTGAGGCATCAGGAAGCGCAGCGTCAGCGAGCTCGAATCGGCAGAGCCGTCGTCGAAGGGAACCGGACCCTGCGGTGACGCACGAGCTGTGGTCAGTGGAAGTAGGCGCCCGCCTCGATGTCCTCGACGAGGGTCGGGCCGGTGGGCTTCCAGCGCAGCATCTTGCGGGTCTGCTCGCTGGAGGCGGCCAGGTCCATCGCGAAGAACGCGCCGACGAACCCGAAGTGGGCCACGGCGTCTTCGGCGTCGACCGATGTCACCGGCAGGTCCAGGCCGCGGCCGATGGCCTCGGCGATCACCTTCGTCGGCACACCCTCCTCCGCGACGGCGTGCAGGAGCGAACCGGGCGGCGCCTGCTCGAGCCCGAGCCGCACCAGCCTGGCGGCGTCAACGCGATGCACGGCAGGCCACCGGCTCGTGCCGTCGCCGACGTACGCGGAGACGCCCTTGTCGCGGGCCGCGGCCACGATGTACGCGATGAACCCGTGGTCGCGGTCGCCGTGCACGGTCGGGGCGAACCGCGCGCTCACGACGCGCACGCCGCGGTCGACGTACTCGAGCGCGAGGTTCTCGCTGCCGCCACGCGGCGAGGTGGGCCCGTGGAACGGTGACCGGTCCTCCTCGGTCGTCAGACGTCCCTGCGCGAGCCCGGCGACCCCCGACGCGAGCACGAACGGCCGCCCGGTGTCGACAAGGGTCTCGGCGATCGCCTCCACCGCGGCGCGCTCGGCGGCGCTCGACGCGGCCGGGTTGCTCCAGTCGTGCTTGTTCGCGAGGTGGACCACGCCGTCGGCGTCGGCGGCGCCCTTGCGGAGGGCGTCGAGGTCGTCGAGGTCACCGGCGAGCACGGTGACCCCCTTCCCCTCCAACGCCGCCGCCGACGCGTCCGAGCGGGCGAGTCCCAACACCTCGTGACCTGCCGCAAGCAGATCGTCGACCGTCGCGGAACCGATCCACCCGGACGCTCCTGTGACGAACACGCGCATGCGCGTGGCCTCCTCATTTTCGATGACACTGACTGACATCACGCTACACCGTGATGTCAGATCCTGTCATCGCTACGCTGTCACGATGGTCCGTTGGCAGCCAGGAGCGCGGGAACGCCTGCAGGCGACCACGCTGGAGCTCTTCGCCGAGCAGGGGTTCGAGCGCACCACGGTTGCCGAGATCGCGAGCAGGGCAGGCCTGACCGAGCGGACGTTCTTCCGGTACTTCGCCGACAAACGCGAGGTGCTCTTCGCAGGCCAGGACGTCTTCGAGGGCCTCTTCCTCGACCACGTCGCGGCCGCCCCGCCCGACACCGAGCCGTTCGCGGTCGTCACCCAGGCCGTGCGGGCCGTCGCGACGGAGTTCTTCCCGCCAGAGCGCCGCACGTACTCGCGGCAGCGTCAGGCCATCATCGACGCGAACCCGCGTCTGCGTGAGCGTGAGCTGCTCAAGCTCGCGGGACTCACGACGGCGATGGCGGCCGCCCTGCGTGCGCGGGGCACCCCGGAGCCGACCGCGATGCTCGTCGCGGAGTGCGGCGTCACGATCTTCCGGGTGGCCTTCTCCCGCTGGGTGAGCGGGAACGAGGACCGCGAGATGGCCTCGATCCTCGAGGACGTGCTCGCCGAACTGCGCGCACTGACCGCTCGCGCAACCTGACCCGCCGCCTGATGACGGTAGCGTTGCTACGCATGAGGGCGGAGGTGCTGAAGGGTCATCTGGACGGCCTGTTGCTGGCTGCGCTGGCCGACGGCCCGGCGCACGGGTACGCGGTGCGGGAGATCTTGAAGGCGGGCAGCGGCGGAGACTTCGACCTGCCGACCGGCACGGTCTACCCAGCGCTGCGGCGACTGGAGCGCGCGGGGTTGGTGACGGGGTCGTGGTCGACGGTCGGAGGACGTCAGCGGCGCACCTACGAGCTGACCAGGGCAGGTCGGCGGGCACTGGTCGACGAGCGGGCCGGATGGCGGCGGTTCGCCGCGGCCGTGTCCGCGCTGCTGGATCCACCTCCGACGGGCCCAGCGCCCGCGACGCGATGACCGACGTTCCGGACCTCGCGCCCGACCGGCCTGCCGCCTGGCCCGCTGAGGCGCGCGCCGTCGTGGCGGGGTGGCTCATCCGGGTCGGGACCACCCTGGTCGGGCCGAGGCGATGGCGCGCCGGGATCCTGGCCGAGCTGACCGACGGGCTGTACACGGCCGCCGAAGCCCGGGTGCGCGCGGGCGAGCCGCCGCTGTCTGCGGCGCGGGCCGCCGTGGCCGAGTTCGGCGATCCGGTCGCGGTCGCTGCGGCGTGTCGCCGGGAGGGTTTGGCGGCGCAGGCCGGGCGGACCGGCGCAGGCCTGCTGCTGTCCGGGCCCGCCGCCGCGACGGTGTGGCTAGGCGCCTTCGCGGCCAGCGCAGCCCCGGTGTGGCACGGCGTGGCAGCCGGGCCATGGGTGGCGATGCCCCTGTTCGGGGCTTTGCTGGCCGTCGTGGTGCCCGCGGCCACGCTCGCACTGCCTTACCCGCGACGGCTGGTGCCACCTGCGCGGCGCTGGTCACCGCAGACGTGCGCCGTGACGGCCGCGGCGGGGTGCGCCGCGGCCGACGCGTTGATGATGGGGATGTTCACCCTGTGGTTGGTCGGGCATCCGCCCGTGGGGACCTGGACGGCGGCGGTGCTCGCCGTCGGGTTCAGCGGCACGCGCCTGGTGCTGGCCTGCCGAGCGGCTTGGGTCTGCCGGGCGGCGGTCACTCCGGTGGGAGGCGGACGTCGGTGAGGCCGGGCAGGCGGTGCCGCCGGGCGGCGCGCACGATCAACGGCGCGCCCACGAGGGCGGGCAGGACCCAGAACACGACGGCAGGCAGAGCGCGCCACAGCGGCAGTCGCGGGCTGTTGTCGACGTAGAACGCGGTCAGCATCAACACGTACGAGCCGCCCATCGCGGCCAGATGCGGCACCCGCCACCCCGACCGGCGCCGTCGCCGCACCCACCTCCCCGTCACCGCGGCGGCCAGCGCCAACAGGCCGAGCACCAGGAGATGGATGTCGCGCGGCCAGCGCACGACCGCCAACACCACGGCCGATCCCGCCACGACACCCAAGGCGAACACGTAGGTCCTCCCTGCGCGCGGGTGGCGGCCAGGTCGCTTCGTCGCGAGCATCGCGACCACCCCGGCGACGACCGCGACCAGCCCCGCCAGCACATGGAGGCCCAGCACCGTCAGGAACAAGGGGCTCGTGTCGGGAATCTCGACACCTTGCACCGTCGCGGCGGGCACGGAGTCCATGGAGGCCACCTCCTCGTAGCTCGCATCGCTACATGTTGCGATACTACCTATGGAGGCAGTCCGATGGCGACTTCGTGACCGCAGAACGCCTACGCGCCCGCCTCGGCGTGGCCATCGGGCGAGGTGAGCACGCTGTCCAGGTCGACGACACTGACGAACTGGTCGAGCAGGCCGAGCGTCTCGAGAGTTCGGCGCGCGCACCCGTCCAGTCCCACCAGGCGCGGCGCGCCGAGCCCGCGGGCGAGGGTCCGTCGACGCAGGCGGAGCAGGACGGCGATGCCCGCGCTTCCCAGGAACTCGGTCCGGCTGAGATCGAGCACCACGACGTGGGGCGTGCGCGCGTCGAACAGGTCGTGGAGGGCGGTCTCCAGCGTTGGGGCCGTGGCCAGGTCGAGCCATCCGGTGAGGCGGACCAACAGGACACCGGGCCGCGGCTCGTCGGCCGCTACCCGGAGCGACTCGGGGCTCTCCGGCGTCCCGCCCCGACGGTCCTCGTCGCCCTCGACCATCCCGACGGCTCCTCACGTCCTCGTGATTCCCGGCCCGCCAGTCGAATAGCCGCGCGGGTGCGCCGCTACACCTGTCAGCCCTCGGATGTCGCGGCGGCGGGCCGCGGGGCGCCCTGGCGCCCCGGAGGGCTGGCTGACACGATGCGCGCAGAGTCGCGGGACGCGAGGAGCTCGCGCAGGCCGACGGCGGGGCCACGATCGCCGTCCGGGGGGTGTCGTGGCGATGACCGAGCCGGAAGCGGCCGCCGGTGACCGCCCCGCCGTTGTCGTCGACCTCGCGCGGGCCGGGTTCACCGACGCGGTCGAGGTCGGACGGGGCGGGTTCGGCGTCGTGTACCGCTGCACGCAGGAGGCGCTGGGCCGCACGGTGGCGGTGAAGCTGCTGCACGCCGACCTCGACACGGCGAGCCGCGAGCGGTTCATCCGCGAGGGCAGGGCGATGAGCCGCCTGTCCGGGCATCCCAATGTCCTCGACCTGCTCCAGGTCGGGGTGACCGCGCGCGGACGCCCGTACATCGTGATGCCGTTCCGGTCGATGGACTCGCTGGCCGTCCGGGTCGGCCGGGCGGGCCGCATCCCCTGGCAGGAGGCCACCCGCATGGCGGTGCGGCTGGCCGGGGCCCTGGAGTGCGTGCACCGGGTGGGCACGCTGCACCGCGACATCAAGCCCGCCAACATCCTGCTGTCCGACTACGGCGAGCCGCAGATCACGGACTTCGGGATCGCGCGGATCGAGGGCGGGTTCGAGACGACGACCGGGACGTTCACGGGCTCGTTGTCCTACAGCGCACCCGAGGTGCTCAACGGCCGCCGACCGACGCCCGCGTCGGACGTCTACGGGCTCGCCGCGACCCTGTACACGATGGTCGCGGGCCACGCCGCGTTCGAGCGGCGCGACGGCGAGGAGCTCATCGCGCAGTTCCTGCGTATCACCGGACAGCCCGTACCCGACCTGCGCGGCAACGGGGTGCCGGACGGCCTGTGCGCGGCGCTGGAGCGGGGGATGGCGAAGGACCCGGCCGACCGTCCGGCCCACGCGGAAGCGTTCGGGCAGGAGCTGCAGGAGGTGCAACGCGCCGCAGGCCTGCCCGTCACGGACATGGCGCTGCCGGTGGCGCTCCGCCCTTCGGACGACGAGACGATCATCGACACGCCACCCGCGCCACCGTCCGCGCTGCCGCCTGCCGCACCGGCACCCGCCGGGGACGGCGACGCGGCTCCCCCCACGGAGGTCGTCGACGACCGCGCGGAGGCGGGTCCGGAGGAGGACGAGCGCTCCGCGCAGGCCGCCGCGCGCGTGAGCTCGCCCCGTCGGCAACGGCTCGCAGTCGTGCTGGGCCTCGTCGTGCTGGTGCTCGTCGGGGTCGGCGCGTACGTCGGCCTCAACGGAAGGGAAGCAGGCTCGCCGGGCCGGTCCGACCTGGCCGCGGCCCCCGCGACCTCGGCGGCACCCGCCACGCAGGCGGCGAGGAGCGTGCCGGTGCCTTCCCTGGGCCCGCCGATCACGATCGGACCGACGCCGACGTTCGCCGTGGCGTCGCCGAACGGCAGGCAGGTGTACGTCGCGGGCGGCGCTTCCGACGTGATCACCGTCGTCGACACGGCGGTGAACGCGGTGACGGCGAAGATCCCGGTCCCGGCCGGGCCGCCGCAGTTCCTCGCGTTCGCCCCTGACGGCCGCACCATCTACGTCAGCGTGTGGAACGACGCGCGCACGATCCACGCCGTCAGCGTGCTCGACACGACGACGAACACCATCGTGGCGACGATCCCGGTGCGCACGCGGCCCTTCCTGGCCGCGGTCACCCCGGACGGCAAGCGGCTCTACGTTCCCAACCACGACTCGGGCACGGTCAGCGTGATCGACACGGCGACCCGGACGGTCACCAAGGAGATCACCGTCGCGCCCGACCCGCACTGGGTCGCCTTCTCCGCCGACGGCACCCGTGCCTACACCGCCAACCACGAGTCCAACCTCGTGTCGGTCCTCGACACCGCCACGGACACGGTCGTCGCCACCGTCCCGGTGGGGAAGAGCCCGCACAGCCTCGCGATCCACCCGACGCTGCCCGTCGTCGCGAACGTCGACTACGACTCCGCGGAGGTGACCCTGATCGACACGGCGACGGACAAGGTCGTCGGGGCCGTCCCGGTGGGCCGCAACCCGCAGGACATCGCGTGGGCCCCCGACGGGCGGTTCGCCTACACCACGAACGTCAGCGACGACACGGTGTCGGTCATCGACGCGAAGACCCGTACGGTCACGGCGACGATCCCGACCGGCCGGTCGCCGACCTCCATCGCCGTGCTCCCCAGCGGCACCACCGGCTACGTCACGAACCTCGAAGCAGGCACGCTGACCGTGCTCCACCTCACCGGCTGACCACCAGACAGGCGCGGCCGACGACGGTGGGCGACGTCCGATTCCCGCCAGAGTCGGTGGCGGAACGGGGCCAGAGTGGTGGTGTGCACCCGATGCCCACCACCCTGACCGACGCGGCCGCGATCCCCGGTCTGGACCGGCTGGACTGGGCCGAGCTCGGGCGCCGCCTCGACGCCGACGGCTTCGCGGTCACCCCGCCCCTGCTCACGGCGGAGCAATGCGCCGCGCTGCGCGGCCTCTACGACGTCGACGAGCTGTTCCGCTCCACCGTCGTCATGGAACGCCATGCCTTCGGCGAAGGCCGCTACCGCTACTTCGCCGACCCCCTCCCCCCGCTCGTGCAGGCGCTGCGCAGCCGCCTGTACCCACCGCTCGCCCAGGTCGCCAACGCCTGGGCCAAGCGCCTCGGCGAGCGCACCTACCCCGACACGCTCGACGGGCTGCTCGCCGAGTGCGCCGCCGCGGGGCAGACCAGGCCGACCCCGCTGGTGCTGCGCTACGGCCCCTCCGGCTACAACTGCCTGCACCAGGACGTCTACGGCGACCTCACGTTCCCGCTGCAGTTCCTGGTGATGCTCAGCCGCCCCGACGTCGACTTCACCGGCGGGGAGAGCGTGTTCGTCGAACAGCGCCCCCGCCAGCAGTCCCGCCCCATGGTCGCCCGACCCGCACAAGGCCAAGCGTGATCTTCACCGTGCGCCACCGGCCCCGCATGGGCACCCGCGGCCACCACCGCGTCCAGATGCGCCACGGCGTCAGCGAGGTCCACAGCGGACAGCGCGACGTCCTGGGGTCATCTTCCACAACGCGCGCTGAGAAGCCAGCGCTCACGGACCCGAGGAGCACCATGACCAGCACCGCGATCCGCAGCCACGACACGCCCCACGGCCCGCTCACCCTCGTCGCGGGCGACCACGGCCTGACCCGTGCCACCTTTCGCCCCGTCCGCAGCGCCGCCCCGGCCGCCACGCCCGCCGCGGAGGCGTGGCTCGACCTCGTCCGCCGCGAGCTCGACGCCTACTTCGCGGGCGCGCTGCGCCGGTTCACCGTGCCGGTCGACCTGCGCCACGTCGACGAGCCGCACCGGCGCATCCTCGACGCCCTCACCGACGTCGGCTACGGGCAGACCACCACCTACGGCGCCCTCGCCGCCCGCCTCGGACTGGTCGCGGACGGGCCGCGCCAGGTCGGCGCCGCCATGGCCCGCAACCCCGTCCTGATCGTCGTCCCCTGCCACCGCGTCCTCGGCGCGGGCGACGCCCTGACCGGCTATGCGGGCGGGCTGGCCGCCAAGCGGGCGCTGCTCGACCTCGAACGCCGCGACCAGCCCGGCCAGCTCCAGATCGCCATCTGACGGCTCAGCGACGCGCGTACCGGGACCGGCCCACGACGGCCGCGACGGTGAGCGGCGCGGCCAGCACCATCGCCGTCACGAAGATGGTCACGAAGGCCTGCCGGTCGGCCAGCGGCGCCACGATCGCGGCGCCGACCGCGCCGCCGACGAACAGCGCCGTCACGAACAGCGACACCGCGGTCGCCCGCGCCGTGGGCGCGACCTCGGTGGCCCAGCTCTGCATCGACGAGTGGAAGAACGACCAGCCGACGCCGAGCAGCAGCCCGGCCACCAGGACGGTGCCCACCGCGATGCGCGACGACAGCACCGCCCATCCGAGCACGATCACCGTCCCGCCGACGGCGAGCAGCCGCGCCGGGCTCGCCCGGTCGACGAGCAGCTTCACCACCTGCGCCCCGCCGAGCACCCCGACCCCGAACCCGCCCGCGACCAGCCCGGCGACCCCGACGGGCACTCCCGTGGACTGCAGGGCGGGCGCCAGGTAGACGAACGCGCCCACGAGGACGACGCCCTCGACGGACGCGAGCGCGAGGACGGCGAGCGCCCACGGCGTGGTGAGCACGCGGACCAGCAGCAGGCCCGGATGGTCGGACGCGCGCGACCCGACGGGTTCCGGCAGCCGCCGCACCGTCACCCACAGCCCGGCACCCGCGAGCGCCGCCACCGCGAACGCCGCCCGCCACGTGCTGAACTGGGCGATCACGCTCGCGCCCAGCGTCCCGGCGGTCGTGCCGATCGACGTCGCCGCAAGCACGTCACTCAGCGGCCGCTGCCGGTGCTGCGGGGGCCAGGAGTCCCCGACGTAGACGAGCGCGGTCGGGATCACCGCGGAGAAGCAGCCGCCGGTCAGCCCGCGCGCCACCGCCAACGTGGCGAGGTCCGGCACGACGGCCGAGGCGAGCCCCGCGACCGCGGCGCCGAACAGCCCCAGCCGCATCGTCGCGATGCGGCCACGGCGCTCGCTCATCGCGCCCCACACCGGCTGCATGAGCCCGTAGGCCAGGTAGTAACCGCTGGCCGCCGCCGCCACCGACCCCAGCGAGACGCGCAGGTCGACCGCGATCACCAGCAGCAACGGGGCCATCGCGAAGCGGTCGTAGCTGCTCACGAAAGAGGCGAGGGCGAGCGTGCGCAGCGCCGACCTGCCCGGCACGGCCGGACCGACCGCGGCCCCCACCTGGCTACGCCCGCATCCCCGTGCGCCCGCCCACCGGGACACGTCGCACTCGACGGCCTCCGGACCGGCGGGTCACCCGCCACTCCACATGATCAGAGCTTCCCGCATCACGCCGCGCGGCGCTCGGGTTCCCCGCGGCCGCCCGTCGGCGCGGAGAGATCACCGCAGGCAGGTCCCCCGGTGGAGCCCTGCCGCCGTCACACCACCGGCTTCGGCACGAACGCGCCAATGGCGTCGGCCACGGCGACAGGCTCGTCGACCGGCACCCACGTCTTGGCCCCGGGCACGGAGACCAACGTGGCGCTGGGGAACTCCGAGGCGAGCCGCCGCGCATCCGCCATCGTGAAGAAGCCGCACGCCTCGCCCCAGACCAGGAGCACCGGCCGGTCGAACCGCGGGATCGCGGCCGCGGCGTCCACCAGGAGCTGCGGGCGGCAGCCCGCCATGGCCGCGACGAGATCGTCGGCCACCCGGGCGTCGCGTCCGATCGGCCCGAAGAACGACTCCGTGCGCTCGCGGTCCAGTGCGCCCGCGACGACGGTGGAGACGAGCTTGCGGCGGGCGGCCGACCACCGGAGCTGCCACCGGACCAGCGTTCGGGCGAGACCCGGCGCCGTGCGGCACAGCGCCGCCCCCCGCCGCAGCGCGTCCGGCGGGAACTGGTCGCCGTTGTCGCAGTTGGTCAGGACGAGCCGCCCGACGCGCTCGAGCGCCGGATGCCCGCAGGCCAGCGACAGCAGGAGCAGACCGCCCGCAGTGTCGTTGGCGACCACCGTGGCGTCGTGCACGTCGAGCAGCTCCACGCAGTCGAGCAGCAGCCGGGCCAGAGAGGTGGCCGAGCGGTCGGCGCCTGGAGCCAGTGGCCACGGATGCGCTCCCAGCGGCAGGTCGACCGTGATGCAGCGGTAGCGGTCCTCGAGTACGTCGACGACGTCGCGCCACAGGTCGCCGTTGGCGAGCGCGCCCGCGAAG
Organism: uncultured Actinomycetota bacterium; assembly: GCA_963750095.1. GTDB lineage: Bacteria > Actinomycetota > Actinomycetes > Mycobacteriales > Pseudonocardiaceae > Pseudonocardia. The sequence goes on from CAVVPJ010000011.1 coordinate 721,689, forward strand.
AAGACCAGGGGCGGCCCCTCGCCGGACGATCGCCACGCCAGGGGTCCGAGCCGGGTCTGCAGTCGTTCAGAGTCCATGGGTAGCAGACATACTCTTAGTATGTCTGATGGGCAAGGTACTTACAGCGTCGTCGTCAGCCCGCGGCCAGCCCGTGGAGCATCGCGCCCAGGGCCCGGCCGAGCGCCGCCCTGGTCGCGTCGGGATCGCCCGCACGCGCGATGAGCAGCCCGCCCTGCAGCGCCAGGCCGCGGACGAGGTGCGTCAACAGGTCGGGGTCGAGGTCGACGATCTGGCCGTGCGCGATCGCGGTGGCGATGAACGACCGCGTGGCCACGTGGCCCGCCTGCTGCTCGGCGGGACCGTCCGCCTCGAGACCGAGCACGGCAGGCCCGTCCACCAACGTGATCCGCCGGATCTCGTCGTCGAGCGCGATGTCCAGGTAGGCGTTCACCCTCGCGACGATCTGGTCGATCGGCGGCCCCACGGGGTCGACGGCTTCCGCCGTCCGCGCCTGCGCCTCGGCCTCCACCTGCGCGTGCACGGCGCGGAACAGCGCCTCCTTGCCCGCGAAGTGGTGGTAGACGGCCCCCTTGGTGACCCGGGCTGCGGCGGCGATCTCGTCGACCGACGTCTGCGCGTAGCCCTTGCGCCCGAAGGCGGAGCGGGCGGCGGCGAGCACCGCGCGGCGCGTCTCCTCGACGTGCTGGGACCGGAGCGTGGCCTGCGCTTCGGCACCGCTTGCGTCTGTCGCTGGTCGCCGGGCCACGCGCGCAGTATGTCATCGGCTCTCCGGCGCGCTGCTTCCCACGATGCTCGCCGCCTGCCGACGTGGGGAGGACGCGGTGGGCGACGTCCCGAGGGCCTGAGCGGCGCCGTCCACAGTCGACGGAACGGGTCGGCCCGTTATGTTCATCCGGAACCGGTTGAAGGGCGGATCCGGTAGGGGACACGATCCGGAAGTGGCCCGGATCGACGAGTACTACCACGACTCCCATCCGCCACCGGTCCACGGCCTGGTCGTGGTCGTCTACGCCGTCGTCCGCGACGAGCGCTCCCGCGTCCTGCTCGTCCGGCGCATCGACGACGGCAACTGGGAGCTGCCGGGCGGACGGGTCGAGGTCGGCGAGACCGCCTCCGCCACGGTCCTCCGCGAGGTGGCCGAGGAGTCCGGCGTGGCGATCGAGCTGGTGGGCGTCTCCGGGGTCTACAGCGACCCGGCCCACATCGTCGTCTACTCGGCCGAGGGCGCGTTGCAGCAGTTCGCCGTCTGCTTCCATGCCCGCCCCACGGGGCCGGACCCTGAGCGGGAGCCGCGCCCTGACCTCGTCGAGACCACCGCGGCGCGGTGGTTCACCCCCGCCGAGACCGGCCTACTGCGCATGCACCTGGACGTGCGACGACGGCTCGACGACGCGCTCCACCGACCCGACGCGCCGTGGTTCGACTAGCGGCCTTGGTCGCTAGCGATCCTTGGTCGCTAGAACTTTGACACTTGGGCAGAGTTTCGCGGACGACTACGCTTGTCGACGCCCGCTCCAAACTATGCAGACAAAGGTCTGACCAGCCACTTCGGGGTGGCACGGCCGATCACCGAGGTGATCGGACTTCGGCGCAGCGGGTGGCGGCGGTCTGTCGATCATGACCGCAGGTCCCTGCGGGAGCTTGGCCAAAATCGATTCGATCATCCGCTCCGGACGGTGCCACGCGTCTCGGCGGTCCGAGGCGGAGCCTCACTGGATCTGCTGGTCGTCCTGGCGGGCGGTGTCGCCCAGCGGGCCCCTGGAACCCTCATCGAGCCATCGAGCAGGGGCGCCGCTCGAACTGGTGATCGCCCGTGGGTATTTCGAGTCCGCCGGGCAGTGGGTACCCTGACGCGGTGACATCTGCTATCTGGGATGCGTGGCAGCCCGAACTCGGCAGCGTGGTGGAACGGATACGGCAGCTGTTCTTCCGTGCCGAGTCGAAGAAGCACGCCGAGCAGTACCTTCGTGGGTTGTTGTCGCCGTTGGCCCGGAAGAACGGCTGGACGATCTCCGAATACGTCGGCGAGCCGGAACCGATGGCGCTGCAACGGTTCTTGAATCTGACGCCATAGGATGCCGATGCGTTGCTGGCGGTCAACCGCGAATACGCGATCGAGTACTTGGCCGATCCGGATGGGATACTCGTCTCCGATCCCCCCGGCTTCGCCAAGAAGGGCCGCAAGTCGGTCGGCGCGCAGCGGCAGTACTCGGGCACCCTGGGTCGGGTCGATAATTGTCAGATCGCCACCTTTCTGGCATATGTCACGCCGAACCGGGACCGGGTCCTGATCGATCGCCGACTGTATCTGCCGCAGTCATGGACGGATGACCCCGACCGGCGCGCCGAAGCAGGCGTCCCGCAGGACGTCACCTTCCAGACCAGGCCACAGCAGGTGCAGGACATGGTCGAGGCCACGCGCACGGCCGAGGTCCCGTTCACCTGGTTCACCGCAGACGAGGAGTTCGGGCATGACCCGGGCCTCTGCGACTATCTCGAACATGTGCGTATCCCCTACGTGATGGGGGATACCGAAGAACACCACGATCCTCGACACCACCGGCATCCCCCACGAAATCGAAGCCTTCGCCCGACGGTTGGATCGCAACGCCTGGCAACGCCGCGCCTGCGGAATCGGAGCAAAGGTCACCGGATCTACGACTGGGCAGTCGAGGAATCCGCGGAAACCGATCGTCAGTACCTGATCCGGCGCTCCCTCAACACCGGCGAACTCGCCTTCTACCGCTGCTACAACCCGAATCGAGCAGGATTCGGCAAGCTCGTGGCCGTGACCGGCGCGCGGTGGCCAATCGAAGAATGCTTCGGATCCAGCAAGAACGAAACCCGACTGGACAACTACCAGGTCCGTACCTGGAACGCCTGGCACCGCCACATCGGACTCGCTATGCTCGCCCACACCTTCCTCGCCATCGCAGCACACAAGACCAAGAAAGGGCCCACTCCGGACGGTCAACACAACCTCGGTGCGCAGAGCCCACCATTCGGCGCCTGATCCCGCTCACCCTCGCCGAAATCCGCCGACTCCTCAGCCTCGACCGTCAGGACAACGCGCCATCGAGCACGGCATGAGATGGTCGATCTATCGCCGCAGCCACCAAGCCGACGCCCGCCGCACGCACGTCCGACGCCACCTCCGCCTACAGACGATCGTGATCTAGCCCTGTAGTTCAAGTCGGGCCGTTGCCGCGGACTTCGTCGTGCTCCCGCGCTTCGCTGGGGTGGTCCCGGCCGGCAACGATGGGGAAGGGGCACCCGTCGCCGATCCGGTCAGAAGGGTGGTGGGTCGTCGGGCTCGGGCGGGGGGCCGTCGAACAGGTCTTCCAGCGACCGTCTCGCCGTGGTGTCGGGAGGGGCGGGCTCGGGCGGCTGGAGCGGCGGTGATGGCCGGTGGTCGACCGGACGGCTCCAGTAGCGGTGCCCGGTGGGGGTGACCCATTCCATGGTGCGGTCGGGGTGGAGCACGACCTGCCAGCCGAGGTGTTCCTTGAGGTCGTGGTGTCGTTCGCAGAGCGCGCAGAGGTTGTCTTCGCTGGTGCTGCCGCCGTGCTGCCACGCCTGGACGTGGTCGAGCTCGCAGGCGACCGCGGGGCGGCGGCAGCCCGGGTACCGGCATTCGCCGTCCCGGGCCCGGACAAAGCAGGCCAGGGCCGCCGGGGGCCGGTAGCTGCGGCGGCCGTAGTCGAGCAGGGTGCCCGAGACGGGGTCGGTGAGCAGCCGTCGCCAGGTGCCGTCGGGGTCGGCGGCGATCTGTCGGGCCATCGGGGCGGGGATCGGGCCATAGCCCGCCAACTCGCCGGGTTCGTCGCCCAGCCCCATCAGGGTGGTGATCGGGACGGTGACGTGGATCAGCGGCCGATGCGCCGACACCGGCGAGGTGACCACGAACGGCCCGGCGGTCGGTCCCGGGTCCGCTGCCCCGCCACCGACGACACCAGCCGCGGCCGCGTCGGCTGCGGCGTCGGCTGCGGCGGCCGCGGGGGCGGTGGCCGCGGGGGCGGCGGCCGCGGCGGCGGCGGCGGCGGCGGTGGCGGCGGTGGCGGTGGGGCGGTGGCCGCTGGGCTGGTGGCGACGAGACGGCCGGTGAGCAGCGCGACCAGGACATCAGCGCGGCGGCGGTCCATCGAACCCCGACCCCGCCCCGCGACGACCTCGCCGTCCTCCGCGACACCGCAGATGTCCTCGCAGGCGGCGGCGCCCGGGACGCCGCGCGCCAGACGGGTGATCCACTCATAGGACGCGGTGGCCTCCGGGGCGCTCAGACAGGCGGCGAGAGTGGCCATGCCGTCCCGGCCGGGCCACAGCTCGACCCTGCGCCCCTTCCGCGCGGCCCGGTGCCGGCAGGCCGGATCGGGCACCACGGCGATGATCGCCCGAGCCAGCGCCGACCGCAGCTGCCCCCAGGTCTGTTCCAGCGCCCGCGGCAGCACCCGGGCCTGGACGGCGACGGCGACACTGTCGTCGTACTCGACCAGCATGTCGGCGACCAACCGGGCCCGGGCGGGGCAGATCCGCCCGACGGCGAGCAGGTCCCGGGTCGAGCGCAGCACCCCGGCGCAGCGGTCGGCCTGCGCCATACGACCCGCCGCCGCGGACGGGGCCAGGGTGAGAGCCAGCCCGATCTCATCAACCACCCACTCCCGCCCCCCGCCCGACTCCCCGCCCGACTCCGCGCCAGGGCGGCGTGCGGTAGCGGCGGGGCGGACGGTGCCGTCGGCGGGACGGCGATGGAACTCCGCGAGCATCTCCTGCTGACGGGCCACCGCCCAGGCCGCCAGCCGCTCGTAACCGACCGCGGCGTCCACCAGCGCACCCGCCGACAACAACTCGGGGAGGGCAGTGGCCCAATCCAGCTCGAGGGCGAACCCGCCGGACGGGACCACGGCGGCCGCCGTGGGCGGCGCGGGCACCGGCATGCTCGGGTCCTGGGCGAGCATGTCGAGAAGGGACGGGTGGACATCGGCGTCGTCGGGCCAGGGGTCGGTGTCGGGCCACTCCTCAGGACTGAACACCTCGACCGTCTCGCCGAACATACATTCGATGATACCACCCCGGCCTGGCCGACGGAGAAACTTCGCCAATCCAGCTAAGTGGTCCGCGCCGGAAATACGTGGTGGCGTCGATCAGGCGGCGTGGGCGGTGGCGGGCGCGGGCTCGTGGGCGGCGGTGAGCTGGAGGAGCCGGGCGAGGTCGGTGCGGGTGAATGTCCAGTCGAACGGGGTGGCGGTGGCGTTGTAGCGGTCCTGGAAGGCCAAGATCCGCTCGGCGAGGGCGTCCAGGTCGGTCAGGTCGTTGGGGGTCAACACCTTGCGCTGAAGGACGGAGAAGAAGATCTCGATCTGGTCCAACCAGGAGGCGTGCATGGGCAGGTGCACCAGCCGAGCGGTCGGCCAGGCCTTGGTCATCCGCTTGATCGAGGCCTGCCCGCGGTGCGAGGAGCCGTTGTCGACCACCCAGAACACCCGCTCCGCGCTGGCATACGGCTCGGCGGTCATCACCTGCTCGACCAGCCTGCCGAACGGCTCGATCCCGGTCGTGGGCTCCAGCCGGCCCATCACCTGGGCGCGGCGCACATCGTAGGCGGCCAGGTAGGCCAGCGCCCCCTTGCGCTGATACTCGTGCTCGACCCGCATCATGCGAGCCTTCCCCGGCGGGAGTGTGGGGTGGCAGCGACACCGGGCCTGGATCGAGGTCTTCTCGTCCGCGCAGACCACGAACTCGCCCTCACCCAACGGCTTGCCCTGCCACGTTCCGGCGTGCAGATCCAGCACCCGGGCGGCCTTGACCGCGAAGTCGGGGTCCCGCGGGAAGATCCACGACCGGTGCTGCCAGGGCTTGAGGGCGTCCTCGGCCAGCCAGCGCCGCACGGTGGATGCAGATCCGCTCCACCACGCCGCGCGCGACCGCCTCCACGGCCAGTTCCGGGGCGCTCCACCGCGACAGCGGCACCCCGGACTCGGCAGGCAGTTCACAGGCCAGCGCCGTGACCTGCACCACCGCCACAGGGGGGAAAAGCCCGCGGCCTGCCGGTCCGCGGGCGATCTTTCCATCCGTCGAGGCCCTCCTCGAAGAACCGCTTGCGCCACTTCGACACCAGTTGCGTCGCGATGTCGAGCCGGGCCGCGATCATGGTGTTCTCCCACCCATCGGCCGCCAGCAGCACGATCTTGGCCCGCACCACCTGGTGGTGTGGCGCGGTGTAGGCCCGAGCGCGCTCGCTCTAGCGCGGCCCGGTCCGCGGCCGACAACTCGATCAGGTACGGGGAGCGACGGGTCATCACAGGCCTCCACAGACATGACGAAACGGAGGCTCGGCGCTTCCCCTCACCGCGACAACCCGATCTTACATCAGTGTAATTCCAGCGTCGACCACTGATCGGCACCGGCACGCCGAGACCTCGAACGTCCTTCACCACGCCACGCGGCCGCTGACTACGCGACCTTGCCTGGACCAGATGGCATCCCTGCCGTCATTCGAGGCGCACCTCGCCCATCTCCGTCCAGCCCGCTCCCGGCAGCTCCTGGTAGCCGATCTTCGGAACGCGCGCGACGACCGAGGGCAGCCTGCCGAGGAACCACTGCGCGTGCCCGGAGGCCACTCGTCGCCGCCCTCGACGCTCGCGTAGCAGGTGAAGTGTTCAGCACTCCACGATGTTGAGCGCGAGGCCGCCGCGGGCGGTCTCCTTGTACTTGTCCTTCATGTCGGCGCCGGTCTCGCGCATGGTCTTGATCGCCTTGTCCAGGGAGACGTGGTGGGTGCCGTCGCCGCGCACGGCCATCCGCGCCGCGGTGATCGCCTTCACCGACGCCACGGCGTTGCGCTCGATGCACGGGATCTGCACGAGCCCGCCGACCGGGTCGCAGGTCAGTCCGAGGTTGTGCTCGATGCCGATCTCGGCGGCGTTCTCGACCTGTTCCGGCGTGCCGCCGAGGACCTCGGCCAGCGCGCCCGCGGCCATCGAGCACGCCGAGCCCACCTCGCCCTGGCAACCGACCTCGGCGCCGGAGATCGAGGCGTTCTCCTTGAACAGCAGCCCGATGGCGGCGGCGGTCAGCAGGAACCGCACGACGTCGTCGTCGGAGAACGACGGCAGGAAATGGGCGGCGTAGTGCAGCACCGCGGGGATGATCCCCGCCGCGCCGTTGGTCGGCGCGGTGACCACCCGCCCGCCCGCGGCGTTCTCCTCGTTCACCGCCAGCGCGGAGAGGGTGACCCAGTCCATGGCGTGCAGCGGGTCGTGCCCGTCGATCCCCGACTCCAGGCGCTCCCGCAGCTGCGCGGCCCGGCGGCGCACCTTGAGCCCGCCCGGCAGCACTCCCCCGGTGTGGGTGCCGCGCTCGACGCATTCGCGCATGACCGACCAGATGTGCAGCAGGCCGGACCGGATCTCGTCCTCCGTTCGCCACGACAGCTCGTTGGCCAGCATCAGGTCGCTGACCCGCAGCCCGGTCTGCCCGGCCAGTTCCAGCAGCCGGTCCCCCGTGGTGAACGGGTAGGGCACCGGTGTCTCGTCCGCGACGAGGACCGTGCGGCCCGCCTCGTCCTGGTCCAGGACGAACCCGCCCCCCACCGAGTAGTACGACCGCCGCTCGATCTCGACGCCCTCGGCGTCGGAGGCGACGAACACCATGCCGTTGGTGTGGAAGTCGAGCCGCTTCTTGCGGTGCAGCACGACGTCGTCGAGCGAGAACGCGATCGCCCGCTCGCCACCGAGCACGATCCGGCCGCTGCCACGGACCTCCTCGACCAGCGGCTCGGCCGCGACGGGGTCGACCAGGTGCGGCTGCTCACCGGACAGGCCGAGGACCACCGCCTTGACGCTGCCGTGGCCGTGGCCCGTCGCTCCGAGGGAGCCGAACAGCTCGCACCGCACCGCGGAGGTGCGGGCCAGCGCCCCGGACTCACGCAGCCGCGACACGAACACGTACGCCGCCCGCATCGGCCCGACCGTGTGCGAGCTCGACGGCCCGATCCCGACCTTGAAAAGGTCGAACACGGAGATGGCCATGCGCGCTCCTCGGTCGCTGTGCGCCCACGCTATGCCCGTGCGGCCGCGTCCGGCAGAGGGTTGTGCGGTCAGCGCCGCGAACCGGGCACGGCTCGCCGTTCTGCGACGTACAACACGAACGCGACGGCGAACAGCGCGGCATCGACCCAGGCCGCCCGGTCGCCCATCCGGGTACTGAGGAACGCGCCGAGGAACCCGCCCCCGACGAACCCGGCCAGCGCCGTGCCGTACGCGCGGGCGACGGCGCGGGCTTGCGGGTCGGCCGAGGTCAGGGCGGCCAGCGTGGCGTTCACGGTCTTCATCGAGTTCGTCGTCATGACCGTGGTGGTGAACGTCGCCCGGCCGACGTCGCGGAACGCCGCGATCTGCATGCCCGACGTGAACGCGATCACCGCCGTGATCGCGACCGACAGCGCGCCGCCGGAGAGGAAGCCGACGACGAGCAGGACGACGGCCTGCAGCCCGAGCGTGGCCTGCTGCGGGCCCTGGCCGCGTCGGCGGTCCGCCAGCCCGCGCGACCATGCCCACACGACCACGACCCCGACCAGGAAAGCGAGGTAGGCGACCAGCGGGCGCCAGAACTCGACGATGCCCTGGTCGAAGGCGCCGATCGCGATCAGCAGCAGGTTGCCCGTCATCGCCTGGGCGAAGACGTGGCCGTGCCGCAGGAACGTGTAGGCGTCGACGAAGCCCGTGGCGACCATCAGGACGGACCCGGTCGCGAGCGTGAGGCGGGCGTGGGTCATGTCGGCATGGTGGTCGGCATTGTCGTCGGCCCCGGTCCGGCGACGGGCGCGCCGCCTGCTGCCGGGGCGGGGGTGAGGAAGCGGGCCGGGGTCGTCCCGAACGCGGCGCGGAAGGCCGCGACGTACGCGCTCGGCGTGCGGTAGCCCGCGACCGCCGAGGCGTCCTGCACGGTGGCGCCGTCCGCCACCTCCTCCAGCCCCTTCAGCAGCAGCCGGTACTGGCGCCACCGACCCACCGGCAGGCCGGTCTCGGCCAGGAACATCCGCTCCAGGGTGCGCCGCCCCACCCCGACGGCTGCGGCCGCGGACGCGACGGGCACGCCGTCCGCGAGCAGCACCGCGGCGCGCTGCGCGACCGGGCCCTCGGGCTCGGGCACCGCGAGCGGGGGCGGCCCGACCTCGGTGAGCTCGTCAACGATCAGGGTGGCCAGCGCCGCCTCGACCGGGACCCGCCGGTCGAGCGCGCCGGTCACCGTCGCGCGCTCCACCAGCTCGCGCAGCAGCGGCGACACCGCCATCGCGCCCGCCGTCGCCGGGAGGTCCCCTTCGGCGCGCAGGTAGACGGTCCGCAGCGCGCTGGGGCCCGCGAAGCGGATCGCGTGGCGGACGCCCGCGGGCATCCACACTGCCCATGCGGGCGGGGCGATCCAGGTGCGGACGTCCGACCGGACGACCGCGAGCCCGGACCGGACGTGCACGAGCTGATGCCAGTCGTGGGCGTGCTCGCCGATGGTCCCGTCGAGGTTCGCGGCCGAGGTGCGCACGACGAGGTAGGGCTCGTCCTCCGCCCGGCGACGTTTTCGCGACATCGACAGGCAGAATAGCGTGATTGCGCCACTCCGCGGAGCGCCACTACCGTCGGCCCATGCCGAGCAACCTGGCGTCCTTCGCCCTCCACGTCGACGACGTCGACCGCGCCCGCCGGTTCTACGAGGCGGTCTTCGGCTGGGAGTTCGAGCCGTGGGGGCCTCCGGGCTTCTACCTGGTCCACACCGGCACGGACGACGACCCGGGCATCCAGGGCCTCATGCACGCCCGCTCGGAGCCGCGCACCGGAACCGGGCTGAACGGGATCGAGCCGACCTTCGCGGTCGACGACGTCGACGCCGTCGCGGCGACGGTCGAGGAGCACGGCGGAAAGATCATCTTCGCGAAGACGGTGATCCCGACCGTCGGGACGCTCCTGCGGTTCCTGGACACCGAGGGGAACGACATCGGCGCCATGCGCTACGACCACCCGCCGCGCACCTGAGCCCGCCTCCTCCACTGGACAGGAACGCCACCCGCGCGCCCGACACCGTGGTGTGGGATGGCGACGTGACGGACACCGTGCGCATCACGGTCGCGGGCGCGGGCATGATCGGGCGGCGGCACATCGAGGAGGTCGACGCGAGCGGCGACGCCGCACTCGCCTCGATCGTGGACCCCGGGCCTGCGGGCCCCGAGCTGGCCGAGAAGTTCGGCGTGCCGCACTACTCCTCGCTCGCGGAGCTGTTCACCCGCGACCGGCCCGACGGCGTCATCCTCGCCACCCCCAACCGGCTGCACGTGGACGGCGGCCTCGCCTGCGTACTGGCGGGCGTGCCCGTGCTCGTCGAGAAGCCGATCGGCGACACCGTCGAGGGCGCCACCCGCCTGGTCGAAGCCGGGGAACGGGCCGGGGTGCCGGTGCTGACCGGGCACCACCGCCACTACAGCCCGGTCATGGCCAAGGCCCGCGAGATCGTGCGCAGCGGCAGGCTCGGGCCGGTCGTGGCCGTCGTCGGGACGGCACTCTTCGCCAAGCCCGACGACTACTTCGACATCGGCGACGGCTGGCGCCGCCTGCCCGGCGGCGGGCCGATCCTGCTCAACCTCGTCCACGAGGTGAACAACCTGCTGTCCCTCGTCGGCGACATCACCCACGTGCAGGCCGTCACGTCGAACGCCACCAGGGGCTTCCCCGTCGAGGACACCGCGGCCATGGTGTTCACCTTCGCGAACGGCGCGCTCGGCACCTTCCTGCTCTCCGACGCCGCCGCCTCACCGTGCTCCTGGGAGCAGACCTCCCAGGAGAACGTCAGCTACGCGAGCTACGACGACGAGGACTGCTACCACATCGCGGGCACGAAGGGGTCGCTGTCCGTGCCGACGATGCGGGTCCGCACCTTCGCGGGCGCACCGTCGTGGTGGGAGCCGTTCGACACCACCACCGAAGGCGTCGATCGCAGCGACCCGCTGGCCAACCAGGTCGCCCACTTCGCGGCCGTCATCCGCGGCGAAGCCGATCCGATCTGCAGCGGCCGTGACGGCCTCGCGGCCCTCCGCGTGGTCGACGCCGTGGTCGAGGCGGCCCGGACCGGACGGCCCGTCGACGTCCCCCGGTAGCGGCTACCCGGAAAGCAGCCAGGCCAGCGCGTCGGGCTCGGAGGTGAAGAAGCGGGTCGGCACCGGGTAGCCCTGATGGCCGACTCCGGGCCCGAAGCTCGCCCGCACCCGGTCCACCGCCGACTCACCCAGCAGCGCGACCCTGGTCACCGTGCAGGGCCGCCCGAAGCGACTGCGCGCCTCCGGGGTCGGTGTGTCGGCCCCCGCCATCTCGACCAGCAACGGTCGCGCGCGGTCGCCGTTCAGCTCGTCGACCGCCGCCATCGCCGCGGCCGCGAGCGGGCCCGTGATGCGCAGCCCCCGCACCCATGTGATGCGCACGATCCCACGGGGCGCGACAGAGACACGGAACGCGTGATCAGGCATTGCTCCACCGGCCATCACCGGAAGCGTATCCGGTCAAGGATTGTGCAACGAAGAAACCGCGGACCGCGCCGTGCGGGTCGCCGAGATGCGCTGGTGACGATGTGCCCCGATCGGGTACACACCGGAGGGGAAGCGACACCACGCGGAGGCCGAGGTGAGGTGGAGGCGCGCCTTGACCGTCGCGCGGGTCATCCGGCTGACCCGGCAGGCGCCACGCGGGGTGGCCGACCGCTGGGAGCACTTCTGGGCCGGGATCGCCGCCACCGGCGACGGCGGGGACGTCCTGTGGGACGCGGACGACTCCGACGAGGCGCCGCGCTACCGGCATCTCCTCGCGACCCACGCCTGCCGAGGGCTGCCGCTCGTGGACGTCGGGTGCGGCAACGGCCGGTTCACCCGCGCGCTGGCCCCCGGCTTCCCCATGACCGTCGGCGTCGACCGCTCCCCCGCCGCCGTGGCGAGGGCGCGGGCCGAGACCGCCGCCGACCGAACGGAGATCACCTACCGCGCCCTCGACGTGACCGCGCCGGGAGCCGGACGGCTGCTGCGTGCGGATCTCGGCGGGGACGCCAACGTCTTCGTCCGCGGCGTCTTCCACATCCTCGACGGGCCCGCCCGCCGGAAGGCGGCCGACGCCGTCGCGACCCTCGTCGGCGCGCGCGGCGTCGCGCTGCTCGCCGAGACCAACCACCGCGGCCCACGGCTGGAGTACCTCGAGTGCCTCGGCGCGGGCCCGCGGGGGATCCCGCCCGCGCTCGCCAGGGTCATCGCGGCGGGCCTGCCGCCACCGTTCGCGTTCGGCGAGCCCGAGCTCGCCGACTGCTTCCCGCCCGAGCGGTGGCGGCGCGTAATGGTCGACGCCGACGCGACGATCACCACCATTCCGTCGCGCGCACCGTGGGTGCGGGACACGGTCGCGGGGTTCGTCGCCGTCCTCGCGCCGCGGGACCAGGGCGCCTGAGGCGGTCAGGAACGGCTGGGCTCGCCGTCGCGCAACCAGGCCAGCGCGGCAGGCACGGAGGTGAAGTAGCGCGACGGGATCTCGATCGTGGTCACCCGCATCCCGAAGTTGGCGATGACCTTGTCGACGGCGGACGTGCCCACGATCGCCATCCGCGACACCTGGCAGTCGCGCCGGAACGTCTCCCGCGCCTCCCTGGTCAGCCGGGCGGTGCCGGACATGTCGACCAGCAGCGGCCGCTTCTGGTCGCCGTTCAGGTCGTTGACCGTCGCCATCGCCTCGGCCGCCAGCGGGCCGGTGATGTGCACGCCCGGCGTCCAGCGCAGCAGGACGACACCCGCGTCGACCTGCAACGAGAACCCGCGGTCACGCTCCGCCGAACCGGTCACCGCGAGAAGTCCGAACCGCTCATCGGCGGGCAGTGTAGACGGACGGACGACGGGCGCTCCCCGTGGAGCCACCCCCGATCCGGGGTTCACCTGGCCGGGAGACGAGCGGGCGCCGTCGCGGGACAACGCCGCCGACGCTGCCAGGTCGGCGAGCTCCTCTCCCACATGGTGAACACCGCCTCTCATCCAGTGATATGCGGGCGTACGGTTCCCCCATGCCCGACGCCGTCGCCGCCCAGCAGACCTCGGGTCGTCGATGGGTGGTGCTCGCGGTCGGCGTGCTCGCGCAGACCTCGGCCTGCGCGTTCGTCTACGGGGTGCCGTTCCTGGTACCCGACCTGCGCGACACCCTCCACCTCTCGCTGCCCGCCGTCGGCACCTACGTCGCCGCGCCGACCGCAGGCCTGCTGCTGACGCTGATCGCCTGGGGCGCCGCGGCGGACCGGTTCGGCGAGCGGAAGGTCATGGCGTCGGGCCTGCTGCTGGCGGCGCTCGCGGTCGGCGCCACGCTGGTGCTGCTCACGTTCGCCCTCGGCGACGCCGTCGCGCCCTGGCTCGCCGTCGCCGCGCTGGCGGTCGGCGGGATCGTCACCGTCGCCGACAACGGGCTGGCGTTCACCGCCGTGGCCGAGATCGCGGGCGCGGCGTGGTCGGGACGGGCGCTGGGGGTCCAGAACACCGGGCAGAACGTGGTCTCCTCGCTCACCCCGATCGCGCTGGGCGCGGTGGTCGCGGCGGCGGGCTACGCGGTCGGCTTCGTCGTGGCCGCCGCGGCGCCGCTGGCGGCGATTGCCCTCACGCCCGTCCGGGACGAGCCGGAGCCCAGCTGGTGACCGTCAGGGCGCGGGCGCACCACACGCGGGGCCTCACAGGATCCCGGTGTAGGCACCGCCGTCGATGAGCAGGCTCTGCCCGGTGATGTAGCCTGCCCGCGCCGAGCACAGGAACGCGCACGCCGCGCCGAACTCGGCGGCCTCCCCGAGGCGCCCCGCGGGGATCGACGCGCGGACGTGCTGGGCGACCACCTCGGGGTCGATGCCCTGCTGCGCGGCCGCGCCCCGCTGCACCGCCTGCAGCCGGGGCGTGTCGAACGAGCCGGGGAGCAGGAAGTTGATCGTCACGTTGGCGTGCGCGACGGTCCTGGCCACGCCCGCGAGGAAGCCGGTGAGCCCGGCACGGGCGCCGCTGGAGAGGTCGAGGCCCGGCAGCGGCATCTTCACCGAGGCCGACGTGATGTTGACGATCCGGCCGAACCGCCGCTCGACCATGCCGTCGACGACGAGCTGCACGAGTCGGATCGGCGTCGCCATGTTCGACCGCACCCCCGCGAAGAGCGCCGCCTCGTCGACCTGACGGAAGTCGCGCGGGGGTGGCCCGCCGTTGTTGTTGACGAGGATGTCGACCGTCGGCACGGCCGCGACGAGTCGGTCCTGTCCTTCGGCCGTGTCGAGGTCCGCCGCGACCGGGACGACCTCCGCGCCGGTCTCCCGCCGGACCCGCTCCGCGGTGTGCTCGAGCTTCGCCTGGTCGCGCCCGTTGACCACGACGGTGCAGCCCGCCCTGGCCAGCTCCGTCGCGCAGCCGAGGCCGAGCCCCTGGCTCGATGCGCACACGATCGCCGTGCGTCCGGCGAGCCCGAGGTCCATGGCCGATCCTCCGATCGCGGCGGGCCCGATGACGCCCGCGTCGCCGCATGATCGAACCACTGACCGGCTCCGTGCGACACCCGGCGAGCGCCACTGCTGTCCGGCGGTCCTCGGCGGCGGGCGGCGTTACGGTGCGCCCATGACCACCGCGTCCCCGACGGGCCCGGCGGCCGGGTCGACACCCTTTGTCGAGACCGCCCCGCCCGCGCTGCTGTTCGACCTGGACGGCACCCTCATCGACAGCGTCTACCAGCACGTCCTCGCCTGGCAGGAGGCGCTGACGACGTTCGGCATCGACCTGGCCGTCTGGAAGCTCCACCGTCGGATCGGCATGAGCGGCGGGCTGTTCGTCAACGCGCTGCTGCGCGAGACCGGTGGCGCGCTCTCGCCGGGGCAGATCCGCGACCTCAACATGGCGCACGCCGACGCCTTCCGTCGGCGCCGCGACACCGTGCGGCCGCTGCCGGGTGCAGGCGCGCTGCTGGACACGCTCACCGAACAGGGCGTCAAGTGGGCCATCGCGACGAGCGGGCTCGCGGTCTCCGCGCGGCCCGCCCTCGCCCTGCTCGGCCAGCCCGGCGACACCCCCCTCGTCACCCGCGACCAGGTGCGGCACGCGAAGCCGGACCCCGACCTCTTCCTCGCCGCCGCGGCGCTCATCGGCGTCGACATCAAGGACGCGGTCGTGGTGGGCGACTCGATCTGGGACCTGCTGGCCGCCCGCCGGGCGGGCGCGCTCGGCGTCGGGCTGCTCTCCGGCGGCTACGGCCGCGACGAGCTGGAGCGCGCGGGCGCATACCGGGTGTACGGCGACCCGGCCGACCTGCTGGACCACCTCGACGAGATCGGGGTGCGGCGCGACGCCCGCTGATCTTGTTGCGTCTCCGGCGCCATGACCCCGGGAACGCAACAAGATCCTCACGCGGGCTCAACCCAGATCGGGGACGACCACGACAGCTCGCCGTCCACCTGGAACGCCCTTGCGTAGTAGAAGGCGCCCGCTTCGACGGCCTCTTCGTCGACGAAGGTCACGTCGATATCCCGCACGCCCAGCCCTTGCAGGGCGCCGACGGCGGGCTGCAGGGCGAGGGTTCCCGGCCCTCCCCCGCCGTCGAGCGCGAACGGGCCGACGGCGAGGCGCTCGGCGAGCTCGCCGAGGCCGATCCGGACCGACCGGCCCCCGCACGCGATCCGCACCTGCGCGTCGTCCGGCCCGCGGACGCTGACCTCCAACCCGCCGCGTTGCGCGCCGTAGGGCTCGCCGAAGCTGTGGGTCACGTGCCGCCACTGCACGACCCGCTCGTCCATCGCCACGACCTCGGGACCGACGTACTCGGGCAGCACGAGCGTGCCGCCGTCGACCGACAGCCGCCCGTCCCAGCGGGTGGTCAGGTCGGCCTGGCCCCACTCGACCCGCAGGTCGACCCGCCGGTGCCCCGGCGACAGCCGCGGCTCGCCCCTCACGACGTGGACGACGCGGCCGTCGCGCAGCACGTCGACCCGCGCGAGCTCGGCGTAGCCGCGGGCGTGCACGGTCAGCGGCCGCGGGCCGGACCAGCCGACCTCGCTCCCCATCAGGTGCGGCCCCATCCGCAGCACGGCCAGGACCCCGCGGGTGGTGGCGGCGCAGGTCCGCCGCGACCGCAGGCCGTCGAAGACGTCCGCGCGGGACAGCGACCGGGCGAGCACGGCGACGTAGCCCGCGCCGTGGCCGTGGTCGGACGAGGCGACGAGGCCGAACCGGTGGCCGCGCCGCAGCCCGTCGAGCATGAACGTGCCGGTCGCGGTGCCGTCGGAGTACTGGCGGAAGCACATCTGCGACTCGTAGTTGCCGCGGCAGGCCTGGAACACCTCGACGAGCCTGCCGAAGCGCGGGTCGTGGTAGTCCCAGTCGTTGTGCACCATCGCCGAGCCGGGGTGGTGCGGGATCGTGATGGCCGGGAACTCCGGATGCGCGGCGAGTCCCCGCCAGAGCCCGTCCGGTGTGGTGCTGCCCTCCGCGAACGCGGAGAAGATAGGGGCGCCGCGGGCGACGTCGCCGTAGATGACGTTCTGGTGGCCGTGCTCCGCCGAGGTCCACTCGAACCCGTAGAGCGGCACGAAGCGGCCGGGCACGTGCAGCAGGTCGGCGATCTTCTGGATGCTCCACCACTGGTAGGCGGTGGAGTTCTCGGCGTGGTCGGTCACCGCCCAGAAGTCGTACTCGTTGACGTCCCACGCGTAGCGGTAGAAGTCCTCCAGCGACGGCTCGTCGCCGGAGGTGCAGCGGCTGACGAGCGAGTGCCGGTGCAGGTCGCCCCAGTACAGGTGATACCCCTCGACGGGGACCGCGATCTCGCGCCGGTCGTCCCGCATCCACCGGCGGGCCTCCTGCCGCTCCGCGGAGACCACCGACGACGACCGCGCGCCGCCCGTGGCCGCCGTCCCCTCCGAGGCAACCGTCGTCAGCACGACCTGCCCGGCGCCGTGCACGCCGTGCCAGATGACGGCGCCGTGGTGCTCGGCGAGGTAGGGGCAGTCGCGACCGCCGAAGCCCTCGGTCCAGTGCAGCGCGCGCTCCAGGCGCCCGTCGGCCTGGGTGGCCAGCAGGACGCCGGTGGGTGCGGCGGCCAGCGACACCTCCTCGAGCGTGGCGTCGGTGCCGCCGAACGTGACCGGCGGGCACCACCCGCCCGGCCCGAGGGCCTGGGCGGCGGCCTCCCAGTAGTACGTCATCAGCGGCAGCTGGCGGTGGATCCGGTAGCCGACGACCAGCCCACCGTCCGCGGTGGCCTGCAGCCGGGGCAGGGCCGACGGCACCACGTTGAGCCCGCGCGCCAGCTCGCCGGGCGGCTCGACCAGCTCGTCCCCCTCGATCCCCACGACCCGGATGCGCGCGCTCACCTCGGGGAGCAGCTCGGGCGGCACGCTGCGGCCCGGCTCGCGCATGCCGTCCCGGTCCGCGACCGGGCCACCGTCGGTGGGACGCGGCCGCAGCCGGGTGGGTCCGCTGCCGCCGTGGCCCTGCACGGAGACGACGTCGAACGCGCACCACAGGCGGCCGTCGGCGGTCGCGGCCAGGCTGGGATGCAGCGCGTAGTCGCTGCCGCCGGTGAGCCGCCGGACCGGGCCCGCCGCGCCGTGGGCGTCGACAAGGCGCAGCGCGATGGCGTAGCTGCCGTCCGCGTACACGGTCCACGCGTAGGCCATACCGTCGCCGACGGCCGCAAGGGTCGGGTCCCAGACGTTGCCCGGCCCGTCGTCGCTGACCCGGGCCGTCGGCTCCCACCCGCGGCCCTCCCACCGCCGCGCGAACACGGCGAACCGGCCGCCGTCGCGGCCCTGCCAGCACACCTGCAGCCCGCCGTCGTCGGTCGGGACGACCTCCTGGTTGAACGACGGGCCGCCGGTGTCGCTCACCGGCTCCGGTTCGCTCCACCCGCCGTCGACGAAGCGGCAGCCCCACACCCCGACCTCGCCGTCGACCGACCGGCCGAAGACCAGCCACGGAACCGCGTCGGCGGTGACGGCCGCCGTCGGGCGGAACAGGTCCTCCGGCCCGCCGACCACGACCGACGTCGTGGACCCCGCGGGCGTCCGCAGCTCGGCGACCAGTCGGTCGCCCCGCGACCACTCCAGCCAGGCCAGCAGCGTGGTGGCGCCGCGGGTGGCGACCGTGGGGCGGGACGCGTCACGGCTGTCCGGGAGGACCCGCGCGGACCCCCTGCTCTGACCGGCCAGCCGGGGAGCGTGCTCGAGCACCGCGGCGGCCTTGACGAGCTGGGCGGGGATCTGGCCGTCGCCTTCGTCCACCCACATGTAGCGCAGCGGGTCGGGGTCGAGCGCGGCGACGGTGTCGGTGATGTCGACGTTGCCCTCGATCGCCGTCACCAGCCGGTGGTTGAACGCCAGCACCAGGTCGAGGTCGGCGCGCTGCCGCTGCGTGTACTCGCCACGGTGGTGGTCGGCCGCGCACCCGTGGCCGTGCCCGTGACCGTGCTCCCCCGCCACCGACCTCAGCACCCCTTCCACACCGGCCGCCGCTTCTCGGCGAACGCCCGCGCACCTTCCCGCTGGTCCTCCGACGCGTGCAACGCGGCGACGGCGGGGAACGCGCCCGTCGCGATGCCACGCATGGCCTCGGCGAAGGTCATGCGCTCGCTCTCGCGCTGTACCTCCTTGATCGCCGCGAACACCAGCGGCGGGCCCTCGGCGAGCCGTGCCGCCACCTCCAGCACACGCGCGGCGACGTCCGACGGCGGATGCACCTCGTTGACCAGCCCCCACCGGTGCGCCTCGGCCGCGTCCATCCAGCGCCCGGTGAGCAGCAGCTCCATGGCGATGTGGTGCGGCATCCGGGTGGGCAGGCGCAACGTCGCCGCGTCGGCGAGGGTGCCAGCGTTGATCTCGGGAAGCGCGAAGGACGCCGTGTCGGCCGCGTAGATCAGGTCGCACGACAGGGCCAGCTCGAAGCCGCCGCCCACCGCCATGCCCTCGACGAGCGCGAGAACCGGCTTGTCGAGACCAGGGAGCTCCTGGATCCCGCCGAAGCCACCCACGCCGTAGTCGCCGTCGACGGCGTCGCCCGCGACGGCCGCTTTCAGGTCCCAGCCCGCGCTGAAGAACCGTTCGCCCGCCGTGCGCAGCACGGCGACCCGCAGCGCGCGGTCGTCGCGGAAGGCGGCGAAGGTCGCACCCATCGCCCGCGAGGTCGCCAGGTCGATCGCGTTGGCGGGCGGGCGGTCGAGGGTGACCTCGAAGACGGCACCGGCGCCGCCCAGCCGCCGCGTGCGCACCGCCTCGGTCACGACGCCCCTTCCGACGTGACGACCAGCGCGTCGCACGCCCACGCGCCGTCGGCGGTCACGATCAGCGGGTTGATCTCCAGGGCGACCAGCTCGGGCGTGCCCAGCACGACACCTGCCACCCGCTCGACGACGGCGACCAGCCCGTCGAGGTCGGCGGCGGGCGCGCCGCGGTACCCGGTCAGCAACGGGGCGCAGCGCAGGTCGAGCAGTGCGCCGCTGATCTCGGACGCGTCGGCGGGCAGGAGCAGGTGGGTGACGTCGCGCACCAGCTCGGTCAGCACACCGCCGATCCCCAGGCTCAGCATCGGGCCGAACAGGGGGTCGGTCCGCACCCCGACCAGCAGCTCGGCGATCCCCCCCGACACGAGCCGCTCGACCAGCACGGCCGGGAACCGGGCCAGCAGCTCGGTCGCGGCCGCGCGGACGTCGGGCGGGTCGAGCAGGACGGCGTGCTGCTCGCTCTTGTGGGCCGGTCCCAGCCCCTTCACGGCGACGGGGCCCGCGAGGTCGGCGGCGGCGACGACGGCAGCGCCGGGGCTCGCGCAGACCGCTCCGTCGGGCACCGGAACCCCGTGCCTGCGCAGCAGCCGCTTGCCGGTGGCCTCGTTCAGCTGCATGGCGCCGCTGCCCCGCCCGTCGGGACCGGCGACGGGCACGGCGGGCGGGCCCGCCCACGCCCGACCGACGCACGCCGCGGCCTCGACCGCC
Organism: uncultured Actinomycetota bacterium; assembly: GCA_963750095.1. Lineage (GTDB taxonomy): Bacteria > Actinomycetota > Actinomycetes > Mycobacteriales > Pseudonocardiaceae > Pseudonocardia. The sequence continues at coordinate 741,707 of CAVVPJ010000011.1, forward strand.
TCCATCGCCACGGTGGGCGGGGCGAGCACCGCCAGCCCGCGCCGCACCCAGGCGGCCGCCCGTTCGCCGGTCAGGTTCGCCGCCATCGCCGCCACCAGCGCGCCCCGCGCACCCGCCGCCGCGCACGCGCGGGCGAACGCATCGATCGCCGTCATCCAGTCGTCGTCGGCGCACCGGTCCGCCCGCGGCAGGTCGGCGAAGAGCAGGTTCAGGTCCGCGGGGCCGCGCACCATCGCCGTGAACACGGCCCCCATCGCCGCAGGCTCTCCCCAGACGTAGGTGTGGTAGTCGAGCGGGTTCTGCAGCGTCACCCGCTCGCCCAACACCGAACGCAGCTCGGCGCGCTGCGTCGTCGTCAGCTCCGGGTAGCGCACCGCCCGACCCACGGCGGCGTCCGCGACCAGCGCCGCCTCGCCCCCCGAGCTGCTGAGGGAGGCCAGCCTGGCGTCCGGCAGCGGGCCGCCGCAGTGCAGGAGGCACAGCGTGGCGAGCAGCGCGTCGACGGAGCCGACCTGGCCGATCCCGTTGCGCCGCAGGAACTCCGCCCCGGCCGCGGCGTCGCCCGCCAGCGACGCGGTGTGCGTGAGCACCGTCCGGCGGGCCTCCGCGCTGCGCCCCAGCGCGAGCGCGACCACGCCGACCCGGCGCTTCCGGGCCTGAGCCGCCAGTCCCTCCCACGCGCGGAGGTCCGCGAGCGACTCCACGACCAGGCCGACGGCCGAGACCCGCTCGGACCGGAGGAGCTCGGCGGCGACCTGCGCCACGCCGAGCTGGGCGCCGTTGCCGACCGTGACGACGGTGTGCAGCGGGACGCCGATGTCGGTCATGGTCACGCTGATCGCGATCGACGACGACTGGGACACCACCGCGACGCCCCGCTCACCGGCCGCCAGCGCGACCCCACCGTGCTGGTCGGGCCACATCAGCGCCCGGTCGGCATAGTTGACGAACCCGTAGCAGTTCGGGCCCAGTAGCGGCATCGACCCCGCGGCGGCGAGGAGCTCGCGCTGCCGCACCGCCCCGCACGCGCCGGTCTCGGCGAACCCCGAGCTGTACACGACGACGCCGCCGCAGCCCGCCGCGGCGAGCGCGTCCACCACCGGCGCGCACCCGGGCGCGGGCACGGCCACGAAGGCGACGTCCGGCACCCCTGGCAGGTCCGCGACGCTCGGGTACGCCCGCTCCCCCGCGACCTCCGCCCGGCCAGGGTGCACCGGCCAGACCGGCCCGCGAAAGCCCAACGCCCGGTTCTGCTCGACCACCCGGGCGGAGGCCCGGCTGCTCCCCACGACGGCGATCGTCCGCGGCCGCAGCAGCCTGCCGAGGTCGCCGACGCCCCCCGCACCGCCCGCGCCCGCCCCACCCGCACCGCCCGCGCCCGCCCCACCCGAGCCGCAGGAAGGTGACATTCCTGCGACTGAGTCGTTGCAGGGTGACATTCCTCCAACTTGGGGGGCGGGCGGGCCGGGCTCAGCCACCGTGCGCTCGCAGCATCGCCCGCGAGACGATGTGCCGCTGGATCTCCGACGTGCCGTCCCAGATCCGCTCGACCCGCGCGTCGCGCCAGATCCGCTCCAGCACCAGATCGTCCATCAGGCCCATGCCGCCGTGGATCTGGAGCGCCTCGTCGGCGACCATCGCGAGCATCTCGGTGGCCGCGACCTTCGCCATCGCGATCGCCGGGTCCGCGGCGGCGCCCCCGACGTCGGGGGCGTCGACCATCCAGGCCGCCCGCCAGGTCAGCCACGTCGCCGACTCCAGCGCGGTCTGCATGTCGGCGAGCTTGAACGCCACACCCTGGTTGCGGCCGATCGGCCGACCGAACTGACGGCGGGCGGCCGCATGCCGGACGGCCAGGTCCAGCGCGCGGCGGGCCCGGCCGAGGCAGCTCGCCGCGACCTGCAGCCGCGTCGTGCCCAGCCAGGTGGTGGCCACGTCGAAGCCGCGGCCCACCTCGCCGAGCACCGCCGAGCCCGGCACCCGGCACCCGTCGAACACGAGCACGGAGTTGCCGTAGCCGCGGTGCGACACGCTGCGGTACCCGGGCAGCACGGCCAGCCCCCGCGTGCCGACGTCGACCAGGAACGCCGTGATCTCCGCTCGCCGGGGCGCGCGGGCATCCGAGCCGTCCGGCTCCTGCTCGCCGGTGGCGGCGAAGAGGATCACGAAGTCGGCCGCGTCGGCGTGGCTGATGAAGTGCTTCGTCCCGGTGATCACCCAGTCGCCGCCGTCGCGGACCGCGCGGGTGCGCATGCCGCGCAGGTCAGAGCCCGCCTCCGGCTCGGTCATCGCCAGGCACTCGGTGCGGTCACCGGCCACCACCGGCAGCAGGTAGGCCGCCCGCTGGTCGCCCGCGCAGGCCAGCAGGATCCGCGACGGCCGCGCGACGGCCAGCATCTGCAGCGCGTAGCCGGTGTGCCCCAGCTCCCGCTCCATGAGCATCCAGTCCAGAGTGGACAGGCCGCCGCCGCCGACGTCCTCCGGCATGTTGGCCGCGTACAGCCCGGCCTTCACCGCGGTGGCACGCAGGCGGCGCAGCATCCCTGGGTCGAGCCGTCCGCTGCGCTCGACCTCGTCCTCGTGCGGCACCAACTCGCGGTGCACGAAGGCCCGGGTCGTCTCCACCACGGCGCGCTGCTCGGCCGAGAGGGCAAGGTCCACGGGTGCTCACCTCACCGCAGGGCTATGCGTCGCGACGCGTGCTCCGGAGGCGGCACTCGCAGCGCCTCGGCGCGGCGGCGCAACTCCGCCGGGAACGGGCTGGACCGGCCGACGGTGGTGTCGACGTGCGCCATCAGCACCTCCTCGCTGGCGCGCAGCCGGTCCTCGCTCCACATCTCGTGCCAGAGCCAGAGCAGCTTGCCGGTCACCCCGACCACCGACGAGCGCACCTCCAGGCGCGCGTGCGGCGGTATCTGGTCGAGGTAGCGGACGTGCGCCTCGAGCGTGAACAGCGAGGTGCCGGTGTCGACGAGGTACTGCGGGGTCATCCCGAGCGCGCCCATCGCCGCGTCCGTGGCGTGCCCGAAGACGAGCACGTAGTAGGCCTCGGACAGGTGCCCGTTGTAGTCGATCCACTCCGGCCGGACGTCCTCCGACCAGACCGGCAGCGCCGAGACGGCCTCAGGCACGGGGGGCCTTGCCGAGCACCCGCAGGAGGTCGACGAGCTTGCGGTCGCGCTCGCGCACCAGGTCCGGGATGGACCGCTCCCCCGCCTCTTCCGCGCACCCCACGACCACGCTGTCCCGCAGCTCGGCGGTGAGCTCGGGGGCGGCGAGCCGGGTCCACGGCGAGAGCAGCGACGGTCCGAAGTGGTCCAGCATGTGCGCCATGCCGCCGGGGCCGCCCGCGAGGTGGAACGTGAGCATCGGGCCGTGGAACGCCCAGCGCAGACCGGGGCCGTCGGTGATCGACGCGTCGATCTCCTCGACGGTGGCCTCGCCGTTGGCGACCATGTGCAACGCCTCCCGCCACAGCGCCTCCTGCAGCCTGTTGGCGATGAACCCGGGCACCTCGCGGGCAAGAGTGATCACCGACTTGCCGATGTGGCGGAAGAACTCCGCGGTCCAGGCCACCACCTCCGCGGTCGTCTTCTCGCCGCCCACCACCTCGACCAGCGGGATGAGGTACGGCGGGTTGAACGGGTGCGCCACCACCAGCCGGTGCGGCGACCTCGCCTGGACCGCCATCTCCGTCATGCCGAAGCCCGACGTGGACGAGGCGACGACGACATGCTCGGGCGTGGCGGCGTCGATGGCGGCGAGCAGGTTGCGCTTGAGGTCGAGCTGCTCGGGAGCGCTCTCTTGCACGACGTCCGCCTCGGCGACCGCGTCGGCGAGCGTGGCGGCAACGCTCAGGTTGTCGACGCTCGCGCCCGCGGCCAGCCCCAGCTCGGTCAGCGCGGGCCACGCGGCGTCGACCAGGCCGCGCAGCCTCGCCTCGGCGTCCGGCGCCGGGTCCCAGGCGCGCACGGTGAACCCGCGCGCCAGGAAGTAGGCCACCCAGCCGCCGCCGATGACCCCGGCCCCCACGCACGCGACGGTGCGCACCCGGTCGGGCGCGACCGGCTCGTTCACACCCTCGTTCATGCGCGCGGCCGCAGCGACAGGATCTCGCGGGCCTCATCCGGGGTGGCGACCTCGGCGCCCATCGCGGTGACGATCGTGGCGGCGTTGGCGACCAGCTGAGCGTTGGTCACCTTGTTGCCGCGCCCGAGGTAGAGGTTGTCCTCCAGCCCCACCCGCACGTGGCCGCCGAGCAGCACCGACTGCGCCACCCACGGCATCTGCATGCGGCCGATCGCGAACGAGGTCCACACGACCCCGGCCGGGACCTGCGGCACCATGGCCGCCAGCAGGCCCGGCTCGGCGGGCGCGCCGTACGGGATGCCCATGCACAGCTGGTACATCGGCGGGTCGTCGACGAGGCCCTCGGCGACCAGCTTGTTGGCGAACCACAGCTGGCCGGTGTCGAAGATCTCCAGCTCGGGCCGCACACCCAGCTCCTGGATGCGCTTGGCGCCCGAACGCAGCATGTCCGGGGTGCTGACGTAGACCAGGCTGCCCTCGCCGAAGTTGAGGCTGCCGCAGTCCAGCGTGCAGATGTCGGGCCGCAGCTCCTCCACGTGCGCGAGGCGCTCGATGCCGTTGACGAGGTCGGTGCCCTCGGCGAAGCCGGACGGGTCGTCGGGGTCGAGGTAGAGGTCACCGCCCATGCCCGCGGTCGTATTGATCACGACGTCGACGCCGCTGTCCCGCAGCCGCTCCACGACCTCGCGGTACAGCGCCACCTCGCGGGTGCCGCCGCCGCTGCGCGGGTCCCGCACGTGCACGTGCACGATGGCCGCGCCCGCCCGCGCCGCCTCGATGCCGGACTCGGCGATCTGCTGCGGTGACACCGGCACGTGCTCGGACTTGCCGACGGTGTCCCCCGCACCGGTCAGCGCGCAGGTGATGATGACCTTGCGATTCACCGTTGAACAACCTCTCCCTGAGTGACGGCATCGACGAGGGTGGGGAGCGTGCGGTAGGTGAGGTCACGGCACCGGCGGTCCTGCGCGGGGTCGGCGTAGGGCCGTGCCGAGGTCTTCACGACGACGACGCGGCGGGGCCGGTCGACGTAGCCGAACTGGCCGCGGCTGCCGTCGGCGGCCACGACGGTGCCGTCGTCGTCGAGCGGCCACCAGTGGTAGCCGAACCCGACGTGCGCGGACAGGGTGTCCGGCAGCCGCCCCGGACGCAGGAACGGCAGCGACGGGCGGGAGGCGGCGTCGACCCAGCCCTGGTCCAGCGGCCGCTGACCACCCGGCAGCGTGCCGTCGACCTGCAGCATGCCGACGCGGGCCCAGTCGCCCGCGGAGGCGAAAACCCCACCGCCCGCCATGGCCGCCCCGTCGCCGTCGCACGCGACCATGGCGTCGTCGGTGCACCCCAGCGCCCGCCACAGCTCGCCGAGCGCGGCGTCGAACGGCGTGCCGGTGGCGTGCTCGCGCACCCAGTCGAGCACCTGGGAGTCGGCGGTGCAGTACGCGTAGCGCGTGCCGGGCGGGCAGGCCCCGCCGATCCGGGCCGGCAGCGCGCGCGAGGACCCGCCGGTCGCGAACGCGGCGACCAGCGCGGTCGCCGGGCCCGCGGGGTCGCGGTGGTCCTCCAGCCAGTCGACGCCGCTGGTCATGCGCGCGAGGTCGCGCACCGGCACCCCGCGGTACTCGCTGTCGGAGAGCTCCGGCACATACGCCTCGACGGGCGCGTCGAGGTCCGACGCCGCGAGCCCGACGAGGTGGGCCAGCAGGGACTTGGTCGCCGAGGCGCCGAGGAACAGGTCGCGCGGGCCGAGGCCGTCCCGGTACCACGTGTGCACCAGCACGCCGTCCACCAGCACCAGCAACGACGTCGACGCGGTGGTGGCGTGCAGGTCACCCCCGACGTCGTGAACCCGGTCGGCGACCGGATGCGGGCGTGGGTCGGTGGCCCGCACCTCCCGGTAGGTCCACGCCGACCCCCGGTGCGGGTTGACGAACCCGAGCGAGGACAGCAATCAGTTCACCGCGGGTGAGCTGGCCAGCAGCCGCTTGGTGTAGTCCTCCTTCGGCGTGTCGAGCACCTCCACCACGAAGCCGGACTCCACCAGCCGACCCTCGTTGAGCACCTGCACCCGTGCGGCGATCGAGCGGACGAGGGCGAGGTTGTGGGTGACGAACAGCATGCTGATCTGGTGGGTCTTCCGCAGGTTCTCCAGCAGCGCCACGATCGAGCCCTGCACCGAGACGTCGAGCGCCGAGGTGATCTCGTCGCAGACCAGGAGGTCGGGCTCGGCGGCCAGCGCGCGGGCGATGGCCACCCGCTGCCGCTCGCCGCCGGAGAGGCGGTTGGTCTGCAGGTCGAGGACGGTCGGGCCGAGAGCCACCGCGTCCAGCAGCTCCACCACCCGGTCGCGGGCGGCTCTGCCCTTGGCGATGCCGAATAGCTCCATCGGCCTGCTGACGATCTGCTGGATGGTCAGCCGCGGGTTCAGCGACAGGTAGGGGTTCTGGAAGATGTACTGGATCCGCTTGCGGTCCTCGGCCGAACGGGCCCGCGACCCCTTGCCCAGCACGCGCCCGTCGAAGCTCAGCTCGCCGGTCCACTGCTTGTGCAGGCCGCCGACGCAGCGCGAGATCGTCGTCTTGCCGCTGCCCGACTCGCCGACCAGCGCGACCACCTCGGCCTTCGCCACGTCGAACGTGACCCCGTGCACGACCTCCTTGCGGCCGTAGAAGACCTTGAGGTCCTCGACGGTCAGGATGATGTCCCGGTTCGTGTTCGGGTCGGCGTCGGTGGTGTTGCCCCGGTTGATGTCCCAGGTGCCGATCTCGCCGATGCGCAGGCACTTCGCGGTGTGGTCCGGTCCGACCTGGACGTCCTCCGGCTCGACCTCCCGGCAGCGGTCCTGGACGTACTCGCAGCGGGTGTTGAACCGGCACGCGGTCGGACGCCGCCCCGGTCCCGGCGTCGACCCGGCGATGCCGGTGAGCGCGCGGGCCTGGGAAAGGTGCGGGATGGCGTCCAGCAGCGCCCGGGTGTAGGGGTGCGCGGGCTGGTGGAACATCGCCTCGCGCGGGCCGAGCTCGATGATCTGCCCGGCGTACATGACGGCGACCCGGTCGGCGATGTTGGCCACGACGGCGAGGTCGTGCGTGACGTACAGCGCCGCGACCTGGTGGCTGCGGCACAGCTCGCCCATCGTCTGCAGCACCAGGCCCTGCGTGGTGACGTCCAGCCCGGTGGTCGGCTCGTCCAGCACCAGCACCTTCGGCCGCGGCAGGAACGCCATGGCCAGCGCGACGCGCTGCACCTGGCCGCCGGAGAGCTGGTGCGGGTAGCGCGCCAGGAACTCGTCGTCGTCGGGGAGCCCGACCTCGCGCAGGCCCGCGCGGGCGCCCGCGAGGCGCTCCTCGGCGGTGCCGATGCCGTGCAGCTCCAGCAGCTCGACGATCTGGCGGCCGATGCGGATCGCCGGGTTGAGCGCCGCGCCAGGGTCCTGCGGCACGTACGCGATCTTCAGGCCGCGGATCTGGCGCATCTTCTCCCAGGGCAGCGCGAGCACGTCCTGGCCCTCGAACATGACCCTGCCGCGTTCGATGAACGCCCCGCGGCGCGCGTAGGCCAGCAGCGCCGTGCCCGCGGTGGTCTTGCCGGAGCCCGACTCGCCGACGAGCCCGACCACCTCGCCCGGCCGCAGCTCGATGTTGATCTCGTCGACGACGTCGATGTTCCGCCCGGTCAGCGCGACCCGCAAGTCGCTGACGACGCAGCCCGCCGCGACGTCCGGCGCGTCCTTCTCCAGCACCGTCATGCCTAGTCACCCCGTCCGGAAAGCTGCGCGATGCCGTCGGCCATCAGGTTGGTGCCGATGGTGAAGACACCGATGATGATCACCGGCGCCAGCACTCCCCAGGGCTGCACCAGCAGGGCCAGGCGGTTCTCGTTGATCATGTAGCCCCAGTCGGCGGCGCTCGGGTTGGTGGCGAAGCCCAGGAAGCCGATGCCCGCGATGAGGCCGATCGAGTAGGTCAGCCGCAGGCCCGCCTCGGCCAGCAACGGCGCGTTCATGTTGGGCAGCACCTCGGCGAGGATCACCCGCATCCTGCTCTCGCCGAGCGCCTCGGCCGCGGTCACATAGTCGCGGGAGACGATGCCCAGCGCCACGCCGCGGGCCAGCCGGGCCACGCGGGGGGCGTGCGAGGCGCCGACCAGCAGCACGATCATCCACCAGGAGGGCTGGTCGACCGCGGTGAGCACGAGCAGCGCGAGCAGGATCTGCGGGAAGGCCAGCGCGACGTCGTTCAGCCGCATGATCACCTCGTCCAGCCAGCCGCCCGCGTAGGCCGCGACGACGCCGATGATGATCCCCAGGACCATGCCGAGCGCGGTGGCCAGCAGCGCGTTGACCAGGATCGAGCCGCCGCCGTCGAGCACGCGGCTCCACACGTCCTGGCCGAGGTAGTCGGTGCCGAGCCAGGACCCCTCGGTGGTGTACGGCTTGCCGACGATCTCGTTCTCGCCGTAGGGGGCCAGCAGCGGCCCGAAGATCGCGACCAGCGCGATGATCAGGGTGATCACCAGGCCGGTGACCAGCCTGCGCTGCCGCCCGATGCGGCGCAGACCTGCCGGACTGAGGATGCTCATGACGAGATCGCCGTCCTCGCTCGCGGGGTGAACAGGATGGACAGGACGTCGGCGACGAGGTTCACCACCACGTAGACGGCGGCGATCACCATGGCCAGCACCTGGACCATCGGGAAGTCGCTGTTGCGCACCGAGTCGACGAGGCTGGCGCCGATGCCAGGGTAGGAGAACACGTACTCGACGAACAACACCCCGCCCGCCAGCCAGGCCAGCTGCAGGGCGATCACCTGGATGCCCGGGACGATCGCGTTGAGCAGCGCGTGCTTGCGCATCACCACCCGTTCCGGCACACCCTTGAGCCGGGCCAGCTCGACGTAGTCGCTGTCGAGCACCTCCAGCAGGCTGGAGCGCACGATCCGCGACACGTACGGGGCCACCGCGATGACGAGGGTGAGCACCGGCAGGATCATCGACCCCGGCTTGGACCACGGTGGCGCGCCGCCGCCCGCGATCGTCACCGCGGGCAGCACGTGCAGCACGGTGGTGGAGAACAGTGCCACCAGCAGGATGCCGACGACGAACTCGGGCAGCCCGGCCAACGTGATCATGATGATCTGGATGACGCCGTCGGTGCGCTTGCCGCGGTAGTTGGCCGAGATCATGGCGATGCCGAACGCGACGGGGATGATGACGATCGCCGAGATCAGCACCAGCACCGCCGAGTTGACGATCCGGTCGCCCACCAGCTCGCCGACCGGGAACCCGTTGGCGATCGAGTTACCGAGGTTGCCCGTGAACAGCCCGCCGAGCCACTCGGAGTAGCGGACGATCACCGGACGGTCCAGGTGCAGCTGGGCGGCCAGCGCGGCGGCGCGCTCGGGGCTGGAGGCGTAGTCCTTGCCCAGGATCGCGCGCACCGGGTCGCCCAGCGCGGCGGTGGCGAAGAAGACCAGCACCGAGCACAGCCACAGCGTGAGGATGGCCAGCCCGAGCCGTCGGGCCAGCCACTTCAGCCAGGCCGACCCCGACGAGCCGGTGCGGGCGGGTACGGCCGCGGTACTGACGTCCGGGGCCGAGGTCGCCAGGTCGGTCATGGCTGCCTCCTCGGTGGGTCGATCACGTCGGTGGCGTGACGAAGGACGCGCGCTTGAACCCGAAGTTCGAGCACGGCAGGTAGCGGTGCGGGGCGAGCCCCTGCACGAGGTTGGAGTACGCGTCGAGCTGGCGCTTGAAGCCCCAGATGATGAAGCCGCCGGTGTTGTACTCGATCTCCTGCGCGTCGTGCAGCAGCCGGTTGCGCTTGGCCTCGTCGGGCTCCTTCTTGGCCTGCTCGATCAGCGCGTTGAACGTCGGGTCGTCGAAGTGGGTCTCGTTGTAGACCCCGCCCTTCACTGCGCACACCGCCACCTGCGGGATGTAGTTGCGGGTGTTCCAGAAGTCCTGGGCGAAGTTCCAGGACAGGTAGCGGTCGCCGTAGAACACGCTCGCGTCGGCCTTGTTGAGCCGCACCGCGACGCCCGCCTTCTTGGCCTGCTCGACGAACAGGTTGGCCGACTCCACAGCGCCCGCGCCGACCGCCGACGACGTCACCAGCTCGACGTCGAGGTTCTCCTGACCGGCCTGCTTGAGCAGCGACTTGGCCTGGTCGATGTCCTGCACGCGCTGCGGCAGGTCCTTGGCGTAGGCCGGGTCGAACGGGGAGTACATGTCGTTGCCGAGGACGCCGAACCCGTTGAGCGCCTGGTCGATCATCTGCTGGCGGTCGACGATCAGCCGCAGGGCCTGCCGCACGCGCACGTCGGAGAACGGGGCGACGTCCACGCGGATCGTGAACGGCACCCACGCGCCGGTCTCCGAGACCAGCGGTGAGGCACCCTGCTGTTCGATCGTGCCCGCGAGGTAGTTGGGCAGGTTGTCCACGCTCTGGACCTGGCCCGCGAGCAGCGCGTTGACCTTCGCGGCGTCGTCGGCGAAGTCGTAGATGATCAGCTGGTCGACGAACGGCGGCCCGTCCCAGTAGTTGTCGTGACGGCCGAACTGGGACAGCTGCCCCGGCACGAACCGCTGGTAGGTGAACGGGCCCGTGCCGACCGGCTTGTTGACGTCGAAGTCGGTGGGCAGGATCCCGACGGTGTACTCGGCCAGCAGCTGGTCGATCACCGCGTACGGCGAGGTGAGCTGCAGCATGATCGTCTTCGGGTCGACGATCTTCGAGTTCTTCAGGTCCAGGAACTTGGCCAGCTCGGTGCCGCCGGAGCCCGGCTTCTTCGGGTCGGTGACCTTGGCCAGGCTGAACATGACGTCCTCGGCCGTGAGCGTCTTGCCGTGGTGGAACTCCACCCCGTCGCGCAGCCGGACGGTCCACTGCGTGTTGTCGCCGTTCGGCGTGATCGACTCGGCGACCGAAGGCTCGATCTCGTACTGGGCGTTCCAGCGCAGCAGCGGCTCGTACAGCTGCAGGCACCGGGCGATGTCCGGGTTGGTCACCGGGAAGTAGGGCTCGAGGGTGTCCTTGAGCCCGCCGCCGGTGGCGCCGTGGCTGTATACGCCGCCACGGAGCTGGGGCTTGCTCGGGTCCGGCTTCTCGGGCACGGCACCGCAGGCGGTGAGGCCGGTCAGCCCGACCATGCCCGCCGCGGCGACCATGCCGAGCTTCAGGACGTCGCGGCGGGAGGGGCGGGGTGTCACCCGGACACGGCCGTATCCGGAGTGTGAGGTCGGGTCAACCTGTCGCATGATGCGAACTCCTTCGGAATGATGTGAACATAGTGACGGGCGTCACGTTCGTCAATAGCCTGATCATGGGCGTCGGGGCCGGGGGCGACAGGAGGTCGTTGCGATGGCAGCAGGCAGCGCGGAAGGGCACAAGAGCGCACCCGGCACGACGGGGCTCATCCAGTCGGTCGACCGCGCGATCGACCTGCTGCTGGCCGTCGCCGCGGCCGGTCCGGCGGCGGCGAGCGTGCCCGCGCTGGCGCGGACGTGCGGGCTCAACCGGGCCACCGCCTGGCGGCTGCTCAAGACGCTGCAGGCCCGGGGTCTGGTGACGGTCGACGAGGCCACGGGCCGGTACGCGCTCGGCCTGACCGCGCTGGAGCTCGGCGGCGCCGCGGGGCCGGGCGCCCTCATCGCCGCCGCGCACCCGGTGCTGGAGCGGGTCTCGCGGCAGACCGGCGAGACGGCGTCGCTGGCCATGCCCGGCATGGGCGGGCTCACCTACGTCGACGAGGTCACGTCGACCGCGGTGCTGACGGCCAGCTGGCTCGGCCGCTCGGTGGCGCTGCACGCCACGTCGACCGGCAAGGCGCTGCTCGCGTTCCTGCCTGCCGAGGAGAGGCGGCGGGCGCTCGCCGACGACCTGCGGCGGTTCACCGACACCACGATCACCAGTGCCGACGCGCTGGCCGCCGAGCTGGTGGCGACCCGGGAACGCGGCTACGGGACCTGCGCGGGTGAGCTGGAGTCGGCCCTCTACGGGGTGTCGGCGCCGGTGCTGGACCGCGCCGGGCGCCCCATGGCGGTGCTGAGCATCTGGGGGCCGCGCGAACGGGTGCCGCCGGAGCGGTTCGCGGAGCTCGGGCCCGTCGCCGTCCACGCCGCACGGCAGGTGGGCTCGGCCCAGCCCGCCGCGGGGGCCGCGGGAACGTCTTGGCCCGCGGAACCGCCGGTGGTGGCGTAGCCGGGACGCGCCCGCTCGCCACCAGCCCCATGATCGCCAGCTCGGTGCAGAAAGTGACGAGAACTGGCCGGAAATGCACCGAGCCGACGATCACGAGGCCGGGGGGCTCGCGGCCTCGTGGTGATCACTGGTCCGTCGGCTTGAGCTCCAGGTGCGGGTAGTCGGGCTGCCACATGGCCTGGTGCACCTGCTGCACCGGTTCGGTCAGCGGCACACGGGCGAGACCCTCGGCCTCGGCGGCCGCCGCGACGGCGATGGCGACCGCCGCCGAGACGGGGCGCAGGTCGCGCACCGGCGGCAGCAGCGGCGCTCCCGGCCGCGTGGCCTCCGAGAGGCCCGCGACGGCGTCGGCGGCCGCCGCGATCATCGACTCGCTGATCCGGGTCGCCCGCGACACCGTCACACCGAGCCCCAGCCCGGGGAACACGAGCGCGTTGTTGGCCTGGGCGACGTGGTAGGTGACGCCGCCGTGCTCGACGGGGCCGAACGGGCTCCCCGTGGCCACGAGGGCGCGGCCGTCGGTCCAGGCCAGCACGTCCGCGGGCTTCGCCTCGGCCTTCGAGGTCGGGTTGGACAGCGGCATGACGATCGGCCGCGCGGTGTGCGCGGCCATCTCGCGCACGACCTCCTCGGTGAACGCCCCGGCCTGCGTGGAGGTGCCGATCAACATGGTCGGGTGCGCGTGCCGCACGACCTCGGCCAGGCCCGGCCGCGTGCCGGGCTCCGCCCAGCCCGCGACCTCGGACCACGGCCGGGCGTAGGGCACCTGGAAGTCGTAGAGGTGCTCGCGCCGGTCGTCGGCGACGATCCCGCTGCGGCCCATCGCCCAGAACCGGCGGGTCGCCTCCTCGTGGGACAGGCCCTCGCGGACCATCTGGTCCCGCATCATGTCCGCGATCCCCAGCCCCGCCGTGCCCGCGCCGTGGATCACCACGCGCTGGTCGCGCATGCGCGACCCCGCCGCCCGCACCGCGGAGAACGCCGCCGCGAGGACCACGGCGGCCGTGCCCTGCATGTCGTCGTTGAACGTGCAGCACTGGTCGGCGTACCGCTCGAGGATCCGGCGCGCGTTCGAGGCGCCGAAGTCCTCCCAGTGCAGCATCGCGTTCGGGAACAGCTTCCGCACGGCCGTGACGTAGGCGTCGAGGATCTGGTCGTAGCGCTCGTCGCGCACGCGGGCGTGCCGCTCGCCGATGTACATCGGGTCGTTGAGCAGCGTCAGGTTGTCGGTGCCGACGTCGAGCACGACGGGCAGCACCCGGCTGGGGTGCAGGCCCGCCGCCGCGGTGTAGACGGCGAGCTTGCCGACCGAGATCTCGATCCCGCCGACGCCCTGGTCGCCGATGCCGAGGATGCCCTCGGAGTCGGTGGCGACCAGCAGGTCGACGTCCTCGGCACCCAGCCCGGTGTTGCGCAGCGCGGTCTCGACCTCCTCGGGATGGTCGACCGAGAGGTAGACCCCGCCGCGGGGGCGGCGGAACTCGTGGGAGAACCGCTCGATCGCCAGCCCCACCGTCGGCGTGTAGACGACCGGCAGCATCTCCTCGATGTGCTCGGAGAGCAGCCGGAAGAACAGCACCTCGTTGCGGTCGCGCAAGTTGGCCAACGTGACCCACTTGCGCAGGTCCGAGGTCTGCGCCTGGTACTGCTCGTAGGTGCGGCGCAGCTGGCCGTCCAGCGTCGAGACCCCGGAGGGCAGCAGGCCGGTCAACCCGAGCGCGCGCCGCTCCTCCAGCGTGAAGGCCGTCCCGCGGTTGATCGACGGCGACTGGAGCACCGCCGTGCCGCGCGCGTGGACGCGGACGGTGTAGCCGTCCGCGGACGGCACGAGCTCGTACGTCCCCTCATGCATGGCCGGTCCCGTCACTTCTTCTTCTTGGGCAGATAGAGGTCGGTGATGGTGCCCTCGAACGCCTCTGCGGCCATGGCGACGGTCTCCGACAAGGTGGGGTGGGGGTGGATGGTCAGCCCGATGTCGGCAGCGTCGGCGCCGGTCTCGATGGCCAGTGCGGCCTCGGCGATCAGGTCGCCCGCGTTGGGGCCGACGATGCCCGCCCCGATGATGCGGTCGGTCTCCTCGCTGAACAGCACCTTCGTCACGCCCTCGTCGCGGCCCAGCGACAGCGACCGGCCGGAGGCGGCCCACGGGAACACCCCCTTGCCGTACTTGACGCCCGCGGCCTTCGCCTCGTTCTCCGTGACGCCGACCCAGGCGACCTCGGGGTCGGTGTAGGCGACCGAGGGGATCACGGTGGCGTCGAAGTAGCTGGTGTGCCCGGCGGTGTTCTCGGCGGCGACCTTGCCCTCGTGGGTGGCCTTGTGGGCCAGCATCGGCTGCCCGACGACGTCGCCGATGGCGAAGATGTGCCCGACGTTGGTGCGCTGCTGCTTGTCGACCGGGACGAACCCGCGCTCGTCGACGAACACCCCCGCCTGGTCGGCGCCGATGACCTTGCCGTTGGGGCGGCGGCCGACGGCGACGAGCACGGCGTCGAACGTGGCGGTCTCGGGCGCCTTGTTCCGGTCCTTGGAGGCCGAGGCGTCGAAGGTGACGGTGAGCCCGTCCGGCCCCGCGGTCATCGCGGTGACCTTCGTGCCCAGCCAGATCGCCGCGTACTCCTTGGCGATCTTCCGGCTGAGCGGGGTGACGATGTCCTTGTCGGCGCCCGGGATCAGCTGGTCCATCAGTTCGACCACGCTGACCTGCGAGCCGAGCTCGTGGTAGACCGTGGCCATCTCCAGCCCGATGATCCCGCCGCCGAGCACGAGCAGCCGCCGCGGGACGCCCGCCAGCTCCAGCGCACCGGTGGAGTCGATCACGCGCGGGTCGTCGTGCGGCACGAACGGCAGCTCGACCGGCTCGGAGCCCGCGGCGATGATCGCCGCGTCGAACGACACCGTGCTGGCCCCGTCCGGGCCGTCGACGGCCAGCATGTTCGGGCCCGTGAAGGTGCCGGTGCCCACGATCGTGGTGACCTTGCGCTGCTTGGCCAACCCGGCCAGGCCGCCGGTGAGCCTGCCGACGACGCCGTCCTTCCAGTCCCGCAGGGCGTCCAGGTCGATCGTGGGCGCGGCGAACGAGACCCCGTGCGCGGACATCTCCTTCGTCTCGGCGATCACCTTCGCCGCGTGCAGCAACGCCTTCGACGGGATGCAGCCGATGTTGAGGCACACCCCGCCCAGGGGGCCGCGGGAGTCGACCAGGACGACCTTCTTGCCGAGGTCCGCGGCGCGGAACGCGGCGGTGTAGCCGCCGGGGCCCGCGCCGAGCACCAGCACCTCGGCGTGCACGTCGCCCTTCGCGCCGGTGTACGGGGCGAGCGCGGCGGGCGCGGGCCGGGTGTCCGTGGGCGGAGCGGGCGGCGCGGCGGACGAGCCGTAGCCAGCGGGAGCGGTCAGCTCCTCCGCACGGCCTGTGCCGTTTGACCCGGGCGCCGAGGCAGCGGTGAGCCGCTCGGTGGGCGGCTCGGTGGCCCCGCCTGCGGCCCCGGCCACGTCGAGGGTGGCGACCAGAGTGCCCTCGGAGACGTGGTCGCCGACGGCCACGTTGAGCGCGAGGACCGTGCCCGCCACCGGCGAGGGCACGTCCATGGTCGCCTTGTCGCTCTCCAGCATGACCAGCGGGTCCTCGGCGGCCACCGTGTCGCCGGGCGAGACGTAGAGCTCGACGACCGGGACGTCGGAGAAGTCGCCGATGTCCGGGATGTGGATCTCCTGCGATGCCATGTCGGTCATCTCTCCGATCAGAGGAGGAGGCGGCGGTCGTCTTCGAGCAGGTAGCACAGATGCCGCGTGAACCGGGCGGCCAGCGCGCCGTCGATGACCCGATGGTCGTAGGAGACCGACAGCGGCAGCATCAGCCGCGGCGTGAACTCGGCGCCGTTCCACACCGGCTTCATCGCCGAGCGCACCACGCCCAGGATCGCGACCTCGGGGGCGTTGACGATCGGGGTGAAGCTCGTGCCGCCGATCCCGCCCAGGCTGGAGATCGTGAACGTGCCGCCCTGCATGTCCCCGGGCGTGAGCTTGCCGTCGCGCGCCTTCGCGGAGATCGTGCCGAACTCGCGGGACAGCTCGACGATGCCCTTGCGGTCGGCGTCCTTGACGACCGGCACGACGAGCCCGTCGGGCGTGTCGACGGCGATCCCGATGTGGTAGTAGCCCTTGAGGATCAACGCGTCCTTCTCCGGGGAGAGCGAGCTGTTGAACTCGGGGAACTTCTTCAGCGCCGCCACCGCGGCCTTCACCAGGAACGCCAGCAGCGTCACCCGGTACGGGTCGCGCTCCGCCTTCGCCGCGGTGTCCAGCTCCTTGCGGTACGCGTCGAGCGCGGTGATGTCGGCCTCGTCGTTGTGCGTGACGTGCGGGACGTTCAGCCAGGAGCGGTGCAGGAACGGCCCGGACACCTTCTTGATCCGCGACAGCGGCCGCGTCTCGACCGGCCCGAACTTGCCGAAGTCCTGCGCCGGGATCTCCGGGATGCCCGAGCCGGTGGCCGCAGCGGCGGCCGCTGTGGGCGCGGTGGCCGGTCCCTTGAGGAACGACAGCAGGTCGTCCTTGGTGATCCGCCCCTTCGGGCCGGAGGCGGTCACCGCCGCCAGGTCGATGCCCAGCTCGCGGGCCATCCGCCGCACCGAAGGCCCGGCGTGCGCCCCGGCCGGGGCCACGTTCTCCGACGGGGTCGACACCGCGGGCGGCGCGGCCGCCGGGGCGTCCACGGACTGGGCCACCACAGCGGGCTGCGACGGCGCGGGCTCCTGCTGCTCCACCAGCGAGGGCGGGGCGGTGACCGTGCCCTCACCCGGTGCCATGTAGAGGATCAGGCTGCCCTGGGAGACCTCGTCCCCCACCTTCACCAGCACCTCGGTGACCGTGCCCGCCTGCGGCGCGGGCACGTCCAAGGTGGCCTTGTCGGACTCGAGCGTGAGGATGGGGTCCTCGGCGTTGACCTTGTCGCCAGCGGCGACCATGACCTCGATCACCGGCACGTCGTGGAAGTCGCCGATGTCGGGGACGGTGACCTCGACGCCCTTCGCGGTGGTCGTCATCGTTGACTATCCCTTCTCAGGCGTGGACGGGGTTGGGCTTGGCGGTGTCGATGCCGTAGCGGGCGATCGCCTCGGTCACGGCCGTGGCGGGCACGGCGCCCTGAGCGGCGAGCGCGGACAGCGCGGCGACGGCCACGTGGTGGCGGTCGACCTCGAAGTGCGCCCGCAGCGCCTTGCGGTAGTCGGAGCGGCCGAAGCCGTCCGTGCCGAGCACGACGTAGCGGCGGTCGGCGGGCACCGCGGCGCGGATCTGCTCGGCGAAGGCGCGCATGTAGTCGGTCGCGGCGACGACCGGGCCCGCGGGCCGCTCGCCGAGCCGCTCGGCGACCCAGCTGATGCGCTGCGGCTCGGCAGGGTGCAGGAGGTTCCACCGGTCCACGTCCTGCCCGTCGCGGGCCAGCTCGGTGAAGCTCGGGCAGCTCCAGACGTCGGCGGCGACGCCGTGGTCGGCCGCCAGCAGCTCCGCGGCGGCCTCGACCTCGCGCAGGATCGTGCCGCTGCCCAGCAGCTGCACCCGCGGGCCCGCCGCGGTGCTGTCCGCTCCGGTGGAGCGCAGCAGGTACATGCCCCGCTTGATGCCCTCGACCACCTCGGCACGCCGGTCCTCGGGCAGTCCGGGATGGGTGTAGTTCTCGTTCATGATCGTGAGGTAGTAGAAGACGTCCTCCTGCTCGGTGTACATCCGCCGCAGCCCGTCCTGGATGATCACCGCCACCTCGTGGGCGTACGTGGGGTCGTACGACACGCAGTTGGGGATCGTGGCCGCCAGCAGGTGCGAGTGCCCGTCCTCGTGCTGCAGGCCCTCGCCGTTGAGCGTGGTGCGCCCCGCGGTGCCGCCGAGCAGGAACCCGCGCGCCCGCGAGTCGCCCGCGGCCCAGGCCAGGTCGCCGACGCGCTGGAACCCGAACATCGAGTAGTAGACGTAGAACGGGATCATCGGACAGTCGGACACCGAGTAGGAGGTGGCGGCCGCGATCCACGAGGACATCGCGCCCGCCTCGTTGATGCCCTCCTGCAGCATCTGCCCGGACTTGTCCTCCTTGTAGTACATGAGCTGGTTGGCGTCCTCGGGCCGGTAGAGCTGCCCGACCTGGGAGAAGATCCCGAACTGCCGGAAAAGGCCCTCCATGCCGAAGGTGCGGCTCTCGTCCGGCACGATCGGCACCACCCGCTTGCCGATCTGCTTGTCCCGCAGCAGCGTCGTGAGGATCCGGACGAACGCCATCGTCGTGGAGATCGTCCGGTCGCCGGTGGGCTTGAGCTGGGCGTCGAACGCCGCGAGCTCCGGCACCGGAAGGCTCTCGCTGGAGCGGGTGCGCCGCACCGGCATCGCCCCGCCCAACGCCTGGCGGCGCGCGTGCAGGTAGGCCAGCTCCGCGCTGCCCTCCTTCAACGGCAGGAACGGCACGTCGGGGATGGCATCGTCGGGCAGGTCGACGATCCCGAACCGGTCGCGGAACGCGCGCAGCACGTTCTCGCCCATCTTCTTCTGCTGGTGGGTGATGTTCTGGCCCTCTCCGGCCTCGCCCATCCCGTAGCCCTTGACGGTCTTGGCCAGGATCACCGTCGGCTGGTCCTCGTGCTCCACCGCCGCCTTGTAGGCGGTGTAGACCTTCAGCGGGTCGTGCCCGCCGCGGGAGAGCGCCCAGATCTCGTCGTCGGACAAGTCCCGCACGAGGTCCAGCAGCTCCGGGTACTTGCCGAAGAAGTGCTCGCGCACGTAGGCGCCGTTCTTGGACTTGAAGTCCTGGTACTCGCCGTCGACGCACTCCTCCATCCGCTTGAGCAGCAGCCCGGACTTGTCCGCGGCCAGCAGCGGATCCCACCCTGAGCCCCAGATCACCTTGATGACGTTCCAGCCCGCGCCGCGGAACACCCCCTCCAGCTCCTGGATGATCTTCCCGTTGCCGCGGACCGGGCCGTCGAGGCGCTGCAGGTTGCAGTTCACCACGAAGATCAGGTTGTCCAGCTTCTCCCGCGAAGCCATCGAGATCGCGCCGAGCGACTCCGGCTCGTCCATCTCGCCGTCGCCGAGGAACGCCCACACGTGCCGTCCCGCGGTGTCGGCGAGCCCACGCGCGTCCAGGTACTTGAGGAACCGCGCCTGGTAGATCGCCATCAACGGGCCGAGCCCCATCGACACCGTGGGGAACTGCCAGTACTCCGGCATCAGCCACGGGTGCGGGTACGACGACAGACCCCCGCCGCCGACCTCCTGGCGGAACTTCGTGAGCTGCTCCTCGCTGATCCGGCCCTCCAGGAAGGAGCGCGCGTAGATCCCCGGCGAGACGTGGCCCTGCACGAACAGCAGATCCCCGCCGTGCCCGGCGCCCGGCGCGTGCCAGAAGTGGTTGAAGCCGGTGTCGTACAGCGTGGCCGACGACTGGAACGACGCGATGTGCCCGCCCAGCTCCGAGCTGGTCTTGTTGGCCCGCAGCACCGTGGCCACCGCGTTCCACCGGTTCAGTGAGCGGACGGTGTGCTCGACGCCCAGGTCGCCGGGATACGGCGGCTGCGCGTCGACCGGGATCGTGTTGACGTACGGCGTGGTGGCCGAGACCGGCACCGCCACCGCCCGCCGACGCGCCTCCGCGTGCAACGCGGAAAGCAGGTACGCGGCCCGCGCAGGCCCGTCGAACTCGACCACCGAACCCAGCGCGTCACGCCACTCCTGGGTCTCCAGCTGGTCCGGATCGTCGGGCATGGCAATCCTCCTGAGGTCGACGGTCATCGCTGCACTGCATTCTTGCCACACTCGGGCCCCGACGGGGGTTCTGTACATTCAGGGCGCGCCAGAAGTGGCGGGTGCTCGCCCCGCCGTCGACAAGGACCGCCCACGGGATGGCGGCGGGTTGACACCAGGGTCTGCCCCGTAGCGTGGGCCTACAAGGCGTCCCACCGACCGGAGGAAGGCCATGACCGACTACGGCACCGACCGGCTCGACGGGCTCCCCGACCGGGTCACCATCTGGGACGTCGGCCCGCGCGACGGGCTGCAGAACGAGTCGACCGTCGTGCCCGTCGAGGTCAAGGTCGAGCTCATCGAGCGGCTCGTCGACGCGGGCCACACCGTCGTCGAGACGACGAGCTTCGTGCACCCGAAATGGGTGCCCCAGCTGGCCGACGCCGAGCAGGTCCTCGAACGCCTCACCCGCCGCCCCGGCGTGCGCTACCCCGTCCTCGTGCCCAACGCCCGCGGCCTCGACCGGGCGCTGGAGCACGGGGTCGAGGACGTCGCCGTCTTCGGCAGCGCCACCGAGTCGTTCGCCAGGGCGAACCTCAACCGGAGCGTCGACGAGTCGCTGTCGATGTTCGCGCCCGTCGTCGCCCGCGCCCGCGAGGCAGGCATCCGGGTGCGCGCCTACCTGTCGATGTGCTTCGGCGACCCCTGGGAGGGGGCGGTGCGGCTCCCCCAGGTCGTCGCGGTCGCCACCCGCATGATGGCGCTGGGGTGCACGGAGCTGAGCCTCGGCGACACCATCGGCGTCGCCACCCCCGGCCGGGTCGCCGCCCTGCTGGGCCGCCTTGTCGACGCCGGTGTGCCCATCGAGCGGGTCGCCGTGCACTTCCACGACACGTACGGGCAGGCCCTCGCCAACACCCTCGAAGCCATGCGGCACGGCGTCACGGTCATCGATGCCGCCGCGGGCGGGCTCGGCGGGTGCCCGTACGCCAAGAGCGCCACCGGCAACCTCGCGACCGAGGACCTGCTCTGGCAGCTGCGTGGGCTGGGCATCGACACGGGCGTCGACCTGGTCAAGCTCTGCCAGACCAGCGTCTGGCTCGCCGAGCACCTCGGCCGCCCCAGCCCCTCCCGGACGGTCAGGGCGCTGGCGGCGGGATGAACCAGGAGCACCTCACACTGTGCGCTAGCGCCGAGTGGGCGGCGCTCGTGCGCGACGACCTCCTGCCCTGGGTGCTCGGCGACGAGGACCCCGCCGACGCGCTCGGCGACGACGTCGTCGAGATCGGCGCGGGCCCCGGCCTCGTCACCGACCTCCTGCTGGAGCGGTCCGCGCACGTGACGGCCGTCGAGATCGACGAGGACCTGGCCCGCGCGCTGCGCGAACGGCTCGCGGGCCGGTCCGTCGAGGTCGTCACGGCCGACGCCACCGCGCTGCCGCTCCCCGACGGCCGGTTCAGCGCGGCGGTCTGCTTCACGATGCTGCACCACATCCCCGCGGCCGATCTCCAGGACCGGGCGCTGGCCGAGCTGGCCAGGGTGCTGCGGGCAGGCGGCCTGCTGCTGGGCACCGACGGCCTGGACACGCCTCGCCGCCGCGGCCTGCACAACGGCGACGTGTTCGAGCCGGTCGACCCGGCGCTGCTGCCCGACCGGCTGTTGGCCGCGGGTTTCGTCGACCCCGTCGTGGAGAGCGACGGCGACCGGTTCCGCTTCCGCGCCCGTATCGGCGCCCACTGACCGTCAGGGCGCGGGCACCGTCGGGCCGCGTGGACGGTCGGACCGGGGCGCCGACCGCTCGACCTGGCCGATCAGCGCGCGCAGGTCGGGAAGCGCCTTCGCCGGAAGTCCGACATCCACCGCGATGACGGGCGCGACCCGGCGCAGGGCTTCGACCAGGCGCGCGTCGGCGAGAGCGTGGATGCGGTCGACGGCGCCCGCCACGATCACGTCCGGCCGCAGCGCCGCGACGGCACGCGGGTCGGGCGCGCGCGGTCGGCCCACCGACTGGATCCCGTCCAGCACGCCCGCGCACCCGATCACGAGCGCGCCGACGTCGACCAGCAGCGCGCCCACCTCGTCGTCCGTGGCGACCAGCCGACGCACCGCGGCGGGCAGCGCCACGGAGGCGCCGGTCGCGTCGACGAAGATCCGGCGCATGCCGCCCGAAGCGCTGACGACCGCCGTCAGCGCCGTCGTGCGCGCCAGTCGGAGGCGCGGGTCGTCCCCGGCGGTCGGTGGCATGTCCGCAGCCTAGGTGCGGCTCGGATCAGCCGCAGTAGGTCGCCTCTCGGCGCACTTGATGCCATAGCATCGTGTGCGTGCGCACCACCGTGTCGATCGACGACGACGTCCTCGCCGCCGCCCGCGAGCGGGTTTGCGCGGGAGGGCCGCACCCTCGGTGAGGTGCTCTCCACGCTGGCACGACTCGGCCTGACCGCCCGGTCGACCGAGTCCTCCGGCGAGGAGTTCCACGGGTTCCGCCCGCTGCCGCCGCGCGGCAGGCCCGTCACGAACGCTGCGATCGACCTCCTGCGCGAGGACGAAACCGGGTGAGCCGCATCCTGCCGCCTGGCACGAGTTCTGGCCGTGCGAGGTCAGCCTGCTCGACCCGGCGATCGTCGACGGGAGCCGCATGCACGGGCCACGTCAGGTGACCGACGCCTACCTCTTGGCGATGGCTACAGCTCGCGGCGGCCGGTTCGCCACCTTCGACCGTTCTGTCGTGCTGTCCGCGGTGCCTGCTGCCACCGCCGACAACCTCGTCATCATCTGACCGGCGACGCCTGCCGCGTCACCCGGAGGAACCCGGTCCCTCCCTGAGGGCCGGGAAGACCCGCAGGGCCTGCAGGGCGGCGGCCAGCTCGGCAACCTCGCGGGGCGCGTCGACCGAGCGGCCGGTCAGCTCCTCCACGCGGCGCAGCCGGTAGCGCACGGTGTTGGGGTGGCAGAACAGGGCGCGGCCCGCCGCGGTGGCCGACCCGCCCGCGTCCAGCCACGCCTCTATGGTGGCGAGGAGCCCGTCGCGGTCCTCGGCGTCCAGGGCGAGGAGCCTGCCGAGCACCCGCTGCGCCACGTCGCGGGCGACCGCGGGATCGGCGGCCACCAGCATGCCGAGCGGCGTGTCGTCGAACTGGGCGACGCCCGGCGCCGACGCGGGCAGGTTCTGCATCGCGATCCCGGCCAGCCGCACCGACCGGGGCGTCTGGTCCAAGGTGGCGAACACCGGGCTGACGCCGACCCTGGCCACGGCCAGCTCGCTCAGCACGCCCGTGACCACCTCGACGGGACGGCGGCCGAGCGCGACCACGCCCACCTGCTGGTCCGGCCGCAACCGCCACGCGGAGGCGACGTCGTAGGGCCGCAGCCGGGCCTCGACCCCCGGCAGCGGCTCGGCGCCCAGCGCGGTGCTCTCCGCCACGACCGCGACGAACGCGCCCTCGTAGGGCATGTCGAGCAGCTTCGCCACCTCCCACGCGGGCCCGTGGTCGCTCACGCCACCGGTCACGAGGGCCTCGACGAGCGCCGACCGGTGCCGGTCGGTGGTGACCATGCGGTCGGACACGGCCTCGCGGTAGGCGTCGGTGAGCGCGATGGCGTAGTCGTCGGAGAGGGCCAGGATGACCGCCGCGGTGTCGGTCAGCGCCCGGACGGCGGCGTCGCCCGCGCGGCGGGCCTCGGTGCTTCCCGACATCAACGGCTACTGGGAGCGCGCCGAGTTCCCGTGGGCGCTGGTGGAGAAGCTCGGCAAGGCAGGCATCGTCGGCGACGGGATCGCGGGCTACGGCTGCCCGGACATCGACCCCGTGTCGGCGGGCCTGATCACGATGGAGCTGTCGCGCGGCGACGGCAGCATCGCCACCTTCCTCGGCGTGCAGGCGGGCCTGGCCATGCGCTCGATCGCCATGCTCGGCTCCGAGGAGCAGAAGCAGCGGTGGCTGGCGCCGATGGCCCGGCTGGAGAAGCTCGGCGCCTTCGCGCTCACCGAGCCCGACCACGGCTCCGACTCGATCGGCCTGGAGACGACCGCCCGCCGCGACGGCGACGAGTGGGTGATCGACGGGCACAAGAAGTGGATCGGCAACGGCAGCATCGCCGACGTCGTGGTGGTGTGGGCCCGCGACGTGGCCGACGGTCAGGTGAAGGGCTTCCTCGTGGAGAAGGGCACGCCCGGCTACCACGCCCGCGTGATCGAGGGGAAGGGCTCGCTGCGCGCCGTCTGGCAGGCCGAGATCGACATGGTCGACCTGCGCGTCCCCGCCGAGAACGCCCTGCCCGGCGCCCGCTCGTTCCGCGACACCGCCGCCGTGCTGGCCAGCACCCGGGCCAGCTGCGCGTGGGCCGCGCTCGGCCACGCGGTGGCGGGCTACGACGCCGCGCTCACCTACGCGAAGCGCCGCACGCAGTTCGGCAAGCCGCTCGTCGGCTTCCAGCTCATCCAGAACCGCCTCGTGAAGATGCTGGCCAAGGTCACCGCGATGCAGCTCTACTGCCGCCGCCTCGCCGACCTGCAGACGGCGGGCAGGCTCGACCCGGCGCTCGCGGGCCTGGCCAAGGCGCACAACACCAGCGCCGCCCGCGAGGTGCTCGCCGAGGCCCGCGACCTGTTGGGCGGCAACGGCATCCTGCTCGACTTCCACGTGGTCCGGCACATGTCCGACATCGAGGCCATCCACACCTACGAGGGCACCGAGTCGATGCAGACGCTGATCGTCGGCCGCGACATCACCGGCGTCTCCGCCTTCGCCTGATCCCCACCACTCCCCAGGAGAGAAGATCATGAACCTGGCCCGCATCCTCGCCGAGGCCGCCCGCATGTATCCCGAGCGTCCTGCCGTCCGGCTCGACGACCTGGTGATCACCTATCAGCAGCTGGACGACCTGTCCGGCCGCGCCGCCTGCTGGCTGCGCGAGCGCGGCGTCGCCCCCGGCGACCGGGTGGGCGTCATGCTGCCCAACGTCGCGCAGTTCCCGGTGCTCTACTACGGCGTGCTCCGCGCGGGCGGCACCGTCGTCCCGATGAACCCGCTGCTCAAGGCCCGCGAGGTGGAGCACTACCTCGGCGACTCCGGCGCGAAGCTGGTGTTCGCCGCCGCGAGCGCGGCCGCCGAGGCCACGGCCGGTGCCGCCGCCGTCGGCGCCGAGGCGGTCACCGTGGAGGCCGACTTGCTCACCGAGATCGCCGCGACGCCGTCTGCCCCGGAGATCGCCGCCCGCGCCGACGACGACACCGCGGTGATCCTCTACACCTCCGGCACCACCGGCACCCCGAAGGGCGCCGAGCTCACCCACGCCAACCTGCACCGCAACGCCGTCGTCACCACGACCACGCTGCTCGACCTCGGCCCCGACGACGTGATCATGGGCTGCCTGCCGCTCTTCCACGCCTTCGGCCAGACCTGCGCGCTCAACGCGGCGATCGCGGCGGGCGCCTGCCTGACCATGGTCACCCGGTTCGACCGACGATGTACGTCGCCCTGTTGCACGCGGGGACGGGAATCGCGGACACCTCGACACTGCGCGTGGGCATCTCCGGCGGCGCCGCGCTGCCGGTCGAGGTCCTGCGCGGGTTCGAGGAGGCGTTCGGCACGCCGATCCTGGAGGGCTACGGGCTGTCCGAGACCTCGCCGGTGGCCTCGTTCAACACGCCGGACCGGCGCAAGCCCGGCTCGATCGGCGTGCCGATCGCGGGCGTGGAGCTCAAGCTCGTCGCCGACGACGGCACCGCGACCCCCGAGGGCGACGTCGACGCTGTCGGCGAGATCGCCATCCGCGGCCACAACGTCATGAAGGGCTACTGGCAGCGGCCGGACGCGAGCATGGCGGCGATCCGCGACGGCTGGTTCCACACCGGGGACATGGCCCGCCGCGACGCCGACGGCTTCTACTTCATCGTCGACCGCAAGAAGGACATGATCATCCGCGGGGGCTTCAACGTCTACCCGCGCGAGATCGAGGAGGTGCTCTACGAGCACCCGGCGGTGCTGGAGGCTGCGGTGATCGGCGTGCCGCACCCCACCCACGGCGAGGAGGTGGCGGCGGCCGTCGCGCTGCGCCCGTACGCCGCGGCGACGCCCGAGGAGCTGCGCGACTACGTCAAGGCCCGCGTCGCGCCCTACAAGTACCCGCGGCGCGTGCGGCTGGTCGACGCCCTGCCCAAGGGCCCGACCGGCAAGGTGCAGAAGCGCGACATCGTCGTTCCGGCTGCGATCAACACGGGGGTGACGTCGTGAACACCGACGAGTCCGTCGAGGTCGCGGCGGCGCTCGACCTCATGCTCACCGACGCCGCGCTGGGCGTGGGCAGGCGCTTCCTGCCGGGTCGCTCGACGGCGCACCTCGTCGGCGCGCTCGCCCGCCGCCCGCGCCCGACGGCAGGCCGGGCCGCCGACCTGGTCGCCGAGCTGGGCCGGATCGCCGTCGGCGCGTCCACCGTGGCCCCGTCGAGCAGGGACCGGCGCTTCGCGGACCCGGCCTGGACCCGGAACCCGGCGCTGCGCCGCGTCGTGCAGGCCTACCTGGCCACCGGGCGCACCGCCGAGGGCCTCGTCGCCGACGCCGACCTCGACTGGCGCGACGCCGAGCGGATCGGGTTCTTGCTGAGCAACCTCGTGCAGGCCGCCGCCCCGTCCAACAACCCGCTGATCAGCCCCGTGGCGTGGAAGGCGGCCATCGACTCCGGCGGGGCGAGCGTGCTCAGGGGGCTGCGCAACCTGGTCGGGGACCTGGCCGCGGCCCCGCGCGTGCCGACGATGGTCCCGCGGGACGCCTATCGGGTGGGCGTCGACCTCGCGGCCACACCGGGCGAGGTGGTGCTGCGCACCCCGGTCTTCGAGCTGATCCGGTACACGCCGCGGACCGACACGGTGTACGCGACGCCGCTGCTCATAGTGCCGCCGACGATCAACAAGTACTACGTGATGGACCTCGCCCCGGGCCGCAGCATGATCGAGTACTTCGTCGGGCAGGGCCAGCAGGTGTTCGTGATGTCCTGGCGCAACCCCGACGCGCGGCACAGCGGATGGGGCATGGACGCGTACGGGCAGGCCGTCATCGACGCGCTCGACGCCACGTGCGCGATCACCGGCGCCGACCGGGCCCACCTGCTCGGCGCGTGCTCCGGCGGGATCATCGCGTCCCAGGTCGCGGCGCACCTGGCCGCGCTCGGGCGGGACCGGCTGGCCTCGCTCACGCTGCTGGTCACGATGCTGGACCAGGAGCGGGCGGGCACGGCGGGCGCGCTGGTGGACGAGCCGACCGCGCGGGCCGCGATCGCCGCCTCGCGGGCCCGCAGCTACCTCGACGGGCGGGCGCTGGCCGAGGTGTTCGCCTGGCTGCGGCCGGGTGACCTGATCTGGAACTACTGGGTCAACAACTACCTGCGGGGCGCCGCGCCGCCCGCGTTCGACATCCTGTTCTGGAACGCCGACACCACCCGCATGACCGCCGCGCTGCACCGCGACTTCGTGACGCTCGCGATGGACAACGCGCTGACCAGGCCCGGGGCCGCCACCCTCCGCGGTACCGAGGTCGACCTCGGCAAGGTCACCGTCGACTCCTACGTGGTGGCGGGCAGCGCCGACCACATCTGCCCCTGGCGCAACTGCTACGCGGGCACCCGGCTGCTGGACACCTGATGGGCGACGTGCGCATGGTCGCGGTCGGGCGCCGACGCATCAAGGTCGACGTCCGGCCCGGCACCGGCGCGGACCGACCGCCGTTGGTGCTGTGCAACGGCATCGGCGCGAGCCTGGAGACGCTCGAGCCGTTCGTCGGCGCGCTGGACCCGGCGCTCACGGCGGTCCGGTTCGACCCGCCGGGGGTGGGCGGGTCCCCGCTCCCCCCGCTGCCGTACCCGTTCCCGGCGCTGGCCCGCCTCGTCGGGCGGGTGCTGGAGGCGTTGGGCTACAGCAGGTTCGACGCGATGGGCATCTCCTGGGGCGGGGGCCTCGCCCAGCAGCTCGCGTTCCAGAACCCCCGCCGGTGCCGCCGTCTCGTGCTGGTCGCCACCGCGCCGGGCTGGACGATGCTGCCCGCCCGGCCGCGGGTGCTCCTGCGGATGGCCACCCCGCGGCGGCACCGCGAGCCCGGCTACGCGCGCTCGGTCGCCGGGGAGATCTACGGCGGCCTGCTGCGCGAGCGGCCCGAGCTCGTCGGCGAGCTGGTCAGCGCGCACGGCGGGCGTGTCAGCCGCCGCGGGTACCTCTACCAGCTGGCATCCGGGGTGGGCTGGACCAGCCTGCCGTTCCTGCCGCTCGTCCGGCAGCCGACGCTGGTGCTGGCGGGCGCCGACGACCCGATCATCCCGGTGGCCAACGCCTGGCTCATGGCGCGCCTGCTGCCCGACGCCCGGCTGCACGTCCACCCCGACGGCCATCTGGGCCTGCTCACCATGGCCGACGACCTCGCCGCCCGGGTCAGCGCCTTCCTCGCCGAGAGCACGCGGCATTGATCTCCGCTACTCCGCCCTTTCCGGGGCTTGATCAACGCGGACCGCGGGCTCGTGGCGATCTCCGCCGCCCCGGTCCGTGAGCGAGCCGTCCGGCCGCACCACGCGGTACGTCACGAGCAGCCACGAGAGCGCCAGCACCACCGCGCCGAGGGCGTCGGTCAGGTAGTGGGCGCCGCGGTACATCCGCGCCGCGGCGACGGCCAGCACGAGCAACGCCGCGACCGCCACGACCACCCACCGCCACCACGCGCGCGCCGCGGCCAGCACGATGACGGCGACCCCGCCGAAGAGGCAGATCGCCGCGCCGGTGTGCCCCGACGGGAAGCTCGACGTCGGCGGCAGGGCCGCGTCGACGTGCGTGACGGGCGGGCGCGGCCGTCCGGTGATGATCGCGGTGGCCAGGAACAGCCCCAGCTCCCCGACCAGCGCGAGCACCAGCAGCAGGACCGGCCACCAGCGGCGCAGCACGGCGTACGACCCGACCGCGGCCAGCAGCCCGAGCAGGAAGGTGTTCGTCGTCGAGCAGAGGTTGGTCGCGATCTCCGATGCGGTGTCGAGGGACGGGGTGCGGTGGGCGGCCAGCCAGGCGTCGACGCCGAGGTCGGCGGCACCGAGCGGCGTTCCGGGTTCGGCGTGGGTCACCAGCCACCCGAGCCCGAGCATCACGGCCAGCAGCACCGCGGCCGCGGCCGCCAGCGTCGCGGCCCGCAGCGCCACCGACCGCACGGTGCCAGAGTGTGGGTTCGTCGTCGTCGACACCGGCCTCACCATCGGTTCCGGAGCCGGTCACGCACGGATCGTCCATCGGGGTCGTAGACGAGCCGGTAGACGGGCACGGCCCACAGCCGCGTGTGCCGCGGCAGGTGCTCGGGCCGGTGGTGGCGGAGCCGTCCCGGCGGCCGCGGCCCGACCCGGCCGCCCGCGTACCAGTCGTCGAGCGCCGAGGCGGCTGCCGCCACCGTGCGCACCGCCTCGTCGGGGTCCACGAGCCCGCTGTCGTCGTCCACCCTGTCGAGATGCTCGCGCAGCAGCCGCAGGCGCAGGTCGCGCGCGAACACCCGGGCGCCGTCGCCGCGCCCCGCGGGATCCTCCGGTGCGCGCGGGTCGTGCCGGTCGTCGAGCACGGCGACGGTCAGCTCGCTGTCGTGGGTCCACGAGCGGCGGTTGAGGTTGGCGCTGCCGCAGGCCGCCCACACGTCGTCGACGACGGCGACCTTCGAGTGCACGTACACCGGCGTGCCCTCGTGGTTCTCCAGGTCGAACACATGCACGCGGTCGTCGGCCGCCCGTCGACAGACCGCGAGGGCCTGCAGGCGCCCGATCTGGTTGGGCGGCAGGGAGAACCTGCCGTCGACGTCCGAGTGCCGCGGCACGACGACCACCAGGTGCAGCCCGGGGTTCTGCGTCAGCGCCTTCGCGAGCAGCCGCGCGATGTGCGGCGACCACATGTACTGGTCCTGCAGGTAGATGAGCCTGCGCGCGCGTCCGAACGCCTTGGTGTAGCCGCGGGCGACCGAGCGCTCGCCGCTCGGCGCGAACGCGTACCCGGGCCGGATGTCGGGGTAGGTGCGCAGCACCTGCACGGTCGCCGACCCGCGCGGATCCGGGTCCGGCGGCCGCGGCGGCAACGGGTCGGCGCGCAGGTCGGCCCCGTCGGCGGCGTCGCGGATCCGGGCGATCGGGGTGCGCAGGTCGAGCGGCTGGGGGTCCTCCCACCGCTCGCGGAACGCGGCGTCGAGCATGCCGACGGCCGGTCCGCGGACCTCCAGCTGCACGTCGTGCCACGGCGGCCGGTCGCCGTAGGCCGGGCTCATGGGCAGGGCCTGCGGGTCCCCGGCATGGCGGCCGTCGTCGCGGCGGGAGCGGCAGAGGTCGATCCCGCCGACGAACGCGACGTCGCGGCCCGGTTCGCCGGGGCGCCGCAGGACCACCAGCTTCTGGTGGTGCGACCCGGCCCTGCGCACCCGCTGGTCGAGCAGCACCTCGCCGCCCGCTTCGCGCACCTCGTCGCCCAGCTGGCGGTTCTCCTGCTCGCTGTAGGCCAGCTCGTCGGAATGCGAGCGCCACATCAGGCCCTTCACCACCACCCCGCGGCGGGCCGCGTCGGCGAACAGCTCGCCGACGGTGGGCCCGTCCGGGCACAGCCGCTCGTCGGCGTCGCCGCGCCAGTCGGTGAAGAACAGATGGTCGCCCTCCGTGAGGGCGGCGACCTCCGCGGCCAACCGGGCGAAGTAGGGGACGCCGTTGACCAGCGGCCGGACGGTGTTGCCGGACGCCCACGCAGGCAGGGCAAACTCCGGGTTACCCCACTCCTTGCGGGTCAGGAACCAGGCTCCGATGTCCACCTCAGACTCTTCCCGTCCGGGCGACCGCGCAATCCTCCCCGGTGGGCCAGACTGCGGGGATGGAGCAGCGGATCAGCCTGGTGACCCTCGGCGTCGCCGACCTCGGCCGGGCACGGGCGTTCTACGAGGCGCTTGGCTGGGAGGGCGCGCGGCAGCCCGACGACGAGGTCTGCTTCTTCCAGGCGGGCGGCATGGTGTTCGGGCTGTGGACCGCGCTGGGCGGGCACGGCGCGCCGGGGGTCGAGCTGGCGCACAACGTCCGCTCGCCCGCGGAGGTCGAGGCGGTGCTCGCCGAGGCGGAGCGGGCGGGCGGGCGGGTCGTGCGGCCCGCGACCCGCGCGGAGTGGGGCGGCTTCACCGGTGCCTTCGCCGACCCGGACGGGTACGTGTGGGAGGTGGCGCACAACCCGGGCTGGACCGTCGCCGACGACGGCACCGTGCATCTGTGACGCTCCCGCGGGGGCATCTTCGACGCTCACGCGGGCCGCTCTCCCACGAGCATCATCAACGTCGCCACCAGCCGCTCGACCGCCGCGTCGAACCGCGTGCCGCCGAGCGCGCCGAACCAGACCGGCGCCTGGGTCATCGCCGCGTGCAGGCAGTGCAGCGTCGTGTCGACGTCGACGACGGTGAACTCCCCTGCCGCCACGCCCTCCTCGACGACGTCGCGGAACACCCGGTCGTGTTGGCGGCGCAGCTCCTTGATGGCCGCGCGCTGCGCGGGCGGCCAGTCGTCGGGCACGAGGAACAGCCGCAGCGCCGCCGGATGGTCGCGCACCGCGACCGTGATCTGCTCGCGCATCAGCGCACGGAGCCGCTGCGCCGCCGACCCCGCCGCGGCGGCGGGGAGGTCGCGCAGGCGCTGGGTCCACGCGGTGCCCAGCGCCTCGATGGCCGCGGAGACCAGCTCCTCCTTGCTGGCGAAGTAGTAGTACAGCGAGCCCTTGGTGACGTCGAGCCGGTCGGCCACGTCGTCGAGGCTCACCGCGTCGTAGCCGCGCTCCCCGAACAGGTCCGCGGCGACGGTGAGGATCTCCTGCCGCCGTCGCCCGCGTCTGCGCTGCACCCGGCTCGGCTGCGCGCCCTCGGTCGTCGAGCCCACGGTGTGATGGTCGCCTCTATTGACCTTCCAGTCAAACATTGACTGTCAGGTCAAGACTTGCCAGCCTGGTCTCGAACCGGGACGAGGAGGTCGGACATGGGCGACTACGAGGACGTGGACTACTCCGTCGAGGGCGCGACGGCAGTGATCACGATCAACCGGCCGGAGCGGTACAACGCGTTCCGCGGTCGCACGGTCGAGGAGCTGATCCGCGCGTTCCGCGCCGCGTGGGCGGACCGCGGCGTGCAGGCCGTGATCCTCACGGGCGCTGGCGAGAAGGCGTTCTGCACCGGCGGCGACGTCAAGCAGCGCGCGGAGACCGGCGACTACGGCCCCACCGAGAGCGGCATGTTCGAGATCGGCTACCTGCACCGGCTGATCCGCGACATCCCGAAGCCGGTCATCGCCGCCGTCAACGGCCTCGCGGTCGGCGGCGGGCACGTGCTGCACGTGCTGTGCGACCTGTCCATCGCGTCGGAGGACGCCCGGTTCGGCCAGGCGGGCCCGCGCGTCGGCTCGTTCGACGCGGGCTTCGGATCCGCCTACCTCGCGCGGGTCGTCGGCGAGAAGCGGGCCCGCGAGATGTGGTACCTCTGCCGCCTCTACGACGCCGCGACCGCCGAGCGCTGGGGCCTGGTGAACAAGGTCGTGCCCGCGGCCGACCTGCTGGCCGAGGCGAAGGCGTGGGCCGCGGACATCGCCGAGAAGAGCCCGACGGCGCTGCGCTTCCTCAAGCAGTCGTTCAACGCCGACACCGACCACCAGGCGGGGCTGTCCAACCTCGCGATGTCCGCGCTGGACCTCTACGCGGTCTCCCCCGAGGGCATGGAGGGGGCGACGGCGTTCGCGGAGAAGCGCAAGCCGGACTTCGCCGCCCACGTCGTGCGCCACTAGTGCGGTGGCCACAAACGTTTTCCGGGTCCTCGCGCGCCCAGACGACGACTCGCGGCGGCGCCGCCTTCGCGAATACGCCCGGTATGAGCTTCAGGCGGCGCCTTGCGACTCGCCGCCTGGATCACGCGATCACCCCGTCAACGTTCGTGGCCACCGCACTAGCCGAGAGCCGGTCATGGACTTCGCGCTCACACCGCGGCAAGTCGAGCAACCAGTGCCTGCCGCCGCACGGCCAGTTCGGCTACCGCACGGAGCTGCCGATCGAGCAGCGCCTGCGCGACGTGCTCGGCCCGCAGATGGGCGGCCGCACCGCGCAGGTCATGAAGTTGATCATCTTTCGGCAGAAGGTCGGCCGCGAGCTCGCCCCCTAGACAGGAGACCGACATGGCAAAGCTTGGCCAAGAGGGAAAGTTGCAGGGCAAGATCGCGATCGTCACCGGGGCCGGGCAGGGCATCGGGCGCGGCATCGCGGAGAAGCTGGCCGCCGAGGGCGCCACGGTGGTCGTCACCGACGTCAACGAGGTGACCGCGAAGGAGACGGCGCAGGCGGTCGGCGGCGTGGGCATCCACACCGACGTCACCTCGCGCGAGTCGGTGGCGGCGATGGTCGGCGAGGTGCAAAGGCAGTTCGGGCGGATCGACGTACTGGTCAACAACGCGGGCTGGGACAAGGTGGGCCCGTTCGTCGACTCCGACCCCGCCGACTGGGACCGGGTCATCGCGATCAACCTCTACGGGGTGCTGCACACCTGCAAGGCCGTGCTGCCGATCATGGCCGCGCAGGGCTCCGGCTCGGTGGTGAACGTCGCCTCCGACGCGGGCCGGGTCGGCTCGTCGGGCGAGGCCGTGTACGCCGCCGCGAAGGGCGGGGTCATCGCGTTCACCAAGACGGTCGCCCGCGAGATGGCCCGCCACCAGGTCAACGCGAACGCCGTCTGCCCCGGCCCCACCGACACGCCGCTGTTCGCCTCGATCGGCGGCGACAACCCCAAGCTGCGGGAGGCGCTGACCAAGGCCATCCCGCTGCGGCGGCTCGCGCAGCCGTCCGACCTGGCGAACGTCGTCGCCTTCCTCGCCTCCGCCGAGGCGTCCTACGTCACCGGCCAGACCGTGAGCGTCAGCGGCGGCCTCACGATGGGCTGAGGATGTGCCGATGACCCCGGACTACTACCTGAGAACCCACGTGGCCCGCCACCTGCGCGGTTGCGCTAGCACCACGAGCCCGAGATGAACACCAGCGGGGTTCGATCTTGACGGAACCCCGCTCACGTTCACCTCGGGCGCGGAACGCCCGGTCGACGCGATCAGCCCGCATCGCATCGGCGGCTCGTCGACGCGACGGTGCCCGCATCCGGAGCGACCGAGGCCGCCTGACCACGGATCAGGAGACGGTGACATCCGCGATCGCGCCCTTCGTGTAGTGGGGCGCCGTGTCGCCGGACGGGTCGAGGAAGAAGTACCTGCCCGGCTGGAGGTCCACGAGCGTGCCGCTCGTCTGGCCGGGGTTGGCCGCCGCTCCGCCGGGGAGGATCTCGACCGACTGCTCGAACCGGTCGGGCGGCGACGCCACGAACGTGTCGAGGGACATCGACTGGTCCTTCGGCCGCGCGATGATGACGACCTGGAACTCGTTCGCCGCGCTCTTGTTCGTCAGCAGCACGCTGGTCGTGCCCGCCTTGAGGGTCGAAGGAACCCCCTGCAGCGCCGAGTCGGTGCCGGTGATCTGCACGCTCTGGTAGCCGCAGTTCGCGTTTGCCCAGACCTCGTAGGTGCCGATCGCGCCGCTGAAGGCCGGGTCCTCGAAGGCGGGCAGCTTCCCGTCGGACTGTGCCTTCGCCACCACGGTCTTGAGCTGGGTGAGCGAGCTGGTCAAGTCGGCGGGCGCCGTGGCGAGCGCCGCGTCGAGATAGGGCGCGATCGTCGCGGCGAAGCTCTTCACCGCGGCGGGCGGCGGGTCCTGGTCGCCCTGGGAGTCCGGCGTGGGCGTCAGGTCGATCTTCAGCAGGTTCGCGCACACGGCGGCGTTGCCGTTCGCGGCCGACGAGGGCGGGGCGGCGGGCGGGGTCGACGGCGCGCCCGCGCCGCAGCCCGCGAGCACCGCGAGCGCGCCCGCGGCGAGCAGCGCCGAGCATGACGGTCGGAGATCCATGGGGGGTCCTTCCGGGAGAGCACGTTTCCGGCAGTGTGTCCGGATCCGCGCGGGACGCGACAGCGTAGTGATCTACCTGTCCGCGGCCGCGCCAGGGGCGAAAGGCGAACCGGGCGCTCTACGGTGCCGTCATGCCGATTGCACACCCGCCCTCGGAGGCCGGGAACGCCCGTCCGGACCTCGCGGTCAACCCGGTCTTCACCCGGCAGCCGGTGCACATCCCCCGCTTCCGGCTGCCGGACGACGAGCTCGACGCCGACGTCGCCTACCAGGTCGTGCACGACGAGCTGATGCTCGACGGGAACGCGCGGCTCAACCTCGCCACGTTCGTCACGACCTGGGCCGAGCCGCAGGCCCGGCTGCTGATGGCCGAGTCGCTCGACAAGAACATGATCGACAAGGACGAGTACCCGCGCACCGCCGACCTGGAGAACCGGTGCGTCAAGATGCTCGCCGACCTCTGGAACGCGCCCGATCCCGACACCGCCATCGGCTGCTCCACCATCGGCTCCAGCGAGGCGTGCATGCTCGGCGGGCTCGCGCTCAAGCGGCGCTGGCAGCACGCCCGCCGCGCGGCCGGGAAGCCGACCGACCGGCCCAACATCGTGATGGGCGTGAACGTCCAGGTCTGCTGGGACAAGTTCGCCAACTACTTCGAGGTCGAGCCGCGCCTGGTCCCCATGGAGGGCGAGCGGCTGCACCTCGGCGCGGCCGAGGCCGTCGCGGCGTGCGACGAGAACACGATCGGGGTCGTCGCGATTCTCGGGTCGACCTTCGACGGCAGCTACGAGCCGGTCGCCGACATCTGTGCCGCCCTGGACGACCTCCAGCAGCGCACGGGTCTCGACGTCCCCGTCCACGTCGACGGGGCGTCCGGTGCCATGATCGCGCCGTTCTGCGACCCCGACCTCCTGTGGGACTTCCGCCTCCCGCGCGTGGCCTCGATCAACACGTCCGGCCACAAGTTCGGCCTCGTGCACCCGGGCGTCGGCTGGGCGCTCTGGCGGGACCGCGCCGCGCTGCCCGACGACCTGGTCTTCCAGGTCAACTACCTCGGCGGCGAGATGCCCACGTTCGCGCTGAACTTCTCCCGCCCCGGCGGCCAGGTCATCGCGCAGTACTACAACTTCCTCCGCCTCGGCCGCGACGGGTACCGCCGCGTCCAGCACGCCTGCCGCGACGTCGCCACCTCGCTCGCGGCCAAGATCGCAGAGCTCGGCCCGTTCCGGCTGCTCACCGACGGGTCACAGCTGCCGGTGTTCGCGTTCGTGGTCGACGGCGAGCAGCCCTTCTCGGTGTTCGACGTCTCGGCGGGCCTGCGCGAGAACGGCTGGCTCGTGCCCGCCTACACCTTCCCCGAGCACCGCGAGGACATCGCCGCCCTGCGCATCGTGGTCCGCAACGGCTTCACCCACGACCTCGCCGACCTGCTCCTCGACGACCTGCACCGGGTGCTGGAGCGGCTGCGCAAGCAGGCCGGCCCGCAGCGCGGCACCGAGTCGCGGTCCTTCACCCACGGCAGCGGCTGAGGCCCGACCTCAGTGGTCGAGCGACGGCGGGTCGATCGGGCCCCACTGGTTGACGGTCGCCAGGTCCACCTGCCACGTCTTCGGGTACATCGGGTACTCCTCGTGCCAGGGGCGCGGCTCCCAGTAGCCCTTTGACTCGTCGTGCACGACGTCGATCTGCGTGAACAGCTCGATGACGTGCCCGTCGGGGTCGCGGTGGTAGGTGAAGAGGTTGTGGCCGGGCCCGTGCCGCCCCGGACCCCAGTGCAGCCGGTAGCCGTTCTTGGCGAGGTGGTCGAGCATCGCGATCAGGTGGCTGGGGTCGCGCATCTCGTAGGCGACGTGGTGCATCCCCTGGTACTTGGTGCTCGCCATGAAGTTGGCGGCGTGGTGGTCGGCGTTGCAGCGCAGGAACACGAAGAAGTCGCCGACGGTGTCGGACCACCGGAAGCCGAGCAGGTCCTGGTAGAAGGACTGCATCGGGTCGAGCGCGGGGGTGTAGGCGGCGACGTGGCCGAGCTTGGTCGGGCGGAGCGG
The DNA here is from genome assembly GCA_963750095.1 of uncultured Actinomycetota bacterium. GTDB lineage: Bacteria > Actinomycetota > Actinomycetes > Mycobacteriales > Pseudonocardiaceae > Pseudonocardia. The sequence continues at coordinate 778,710 of CAVVPJ010000011.1, forward strand.
CGTGTACCCGGCCACGCCGCTCGGGTCCTGCGCGGTCATGAGGTGCAGCGGCGTGCCGGTGCTCGGCTCCTCCAGCACGAGCACGTCGGGCGTGCCCGGGCCGATGTCGCTGCGGCGCTGGGTCTCGTAGCCCGCCTCCTTGAGGCGCTGCTGCGCGGAGTCGAGGTCCTCCCAGATCTCGTACCCGACGACCGTCCGCGCCCGCGTGTCGCCGCGGGTGACGACGACACAGTGGTGGTCCGGCCCCGTGGTCAGGAACGCGCCGTTCGGCGAGGCGCCGACGGGCGTGAAGTCGAGGACCTTCGTGTAGTACTCCACGAGCCGGTCCACGTCCGGGGTCTCGAACCCGACGTAGCCCAGCTTGGACACGCGGATCACCGGTGGCTGGGGGGTCATCCTCGTCCTTCCGCGTAGACGGCGAAGCACTTGTTCGAGTTGAAGACGTCGCTCTCGACGAGGTCCGACCAGCGCAGCTCCAACCCGGCCTCGGCCACCGCGCCGAGCAGGCAGAACCAGTTGAGCATCTCGTGCTGGCCCGCGTCGACGATCTCCGCGGAGGTGACCGCCCGCCAGGTGTCGAGGTCGCCCGCCACGAGCGCGTCGTACAGGCGGCGGTCGGCGGCGGTGTCGGGGCGGACGTGCCAGGTCTTGTCGCAGAGGAACGCGTGCGACCAGCTCGACGAGGCCACCATCGCGACGCGCAGGTCGGTGTCGCGGTACGCGCGGACGACGGCCGCGCCCAGGTCGATGCACCGGCACGGCTTCGGTCCCGAGGGGTCGAGGTGCTCGTCGGCGATCTCGGCGAACCGGGCCATCCCGCCCTGTCGGGCGATCGCGTGCTGTCCGTAGCAGTTCACCGTGATCGCCAGCAGCGGGTAGGGCAGCTTCTGCCCGGCGTGCTCGTAGTCGAGGAAGAGCTGGGTGTTGAGGATCGCGTGCGGGAAGTTCGCTCCCGCCCGCTTCCGGTACGAGTAGGCCATGTCGAAGCCGTCGGCGATGAGCGCGTCGGCGAGCAGGCGGGACGCGATGGCGTCGCCGTGCAGCAGGACCGTGCTGTCGTCGGGAAGGCCCCACGCGTTGGGGATGCCGCGGTCGTTCAGGTACCCGAAGGCGGGCACCTCCAGGTCGCCGTAGGCCAGCACGCAGAACGGCGGCACGACCTCTTCGCGGAAGTTCTCGTACTGGTCGTCACCCCAGACCACCACGACATCGGGTCGGAACTCGTCCAGCGCGGCGCGGACGCGATCGAGGCCCGCGACGAGCGCCGCGCGGTGCTCCGCGGCGCTCGCCGTGCCCTGGTCGTCGCCCCACGCCTCCCGCATCGCCGCGGGCCAGCCCGCCGGGTCCAACGCGGCGGCCGGGATGTCCGGGTCGGCCAGGGTCCACCGCAGGATCCCCGCCATGCGCTCGTCGGTGCCCGCCAGCGGCGGGTAGTGGGTCATGCCGAGCCCGAGGAAGTGCGCCATCGCTATGACCGCACCAGCCCGCCGTCGACGACGAGGGTCCGCCCCGTGATGAACCCGCCCTCCTCGGAGCAGCGGAACGCCACCACGCTTGCCAGGTCGTTCGCCATCTGCGTGCGCTTGATCGCCTGCATCCCCGCGATGAGGTCGAACATGCCGGTCTCGTCGTGGAAGCCGGTGGACGCGCCGGGCGTGCGCACCAGGCTCGGGGCGATCGCGCAGGCCTGGCCCAGCCCGGCGGCGGCCCCGGTGACCAGCGCGGTCCGTCCGGCGTGCGGGAGCGTCATCAGTGCGCCGCGGCGGCGTCGGCGGGCACGGGGGCGAGCGCGGCGAACACCGGCGCCATGTCGATGCAGAAGCGCAGGTCCGAGACGAGGCCGCCGCGTCGGGTGAGGATCGTCATGACGGGCACCGTGACGGACCGGCCGTTCTGCAGCACGTAGGTCACCCTGGCGTCGACGAGGCCGACGGCGCCGCCGTCGACCTCCCAGGTGCGCACGAACGTGTGCCGCATCGCGCGCAGGAGGCCCCACAGCTGGGCGATGCCCGCCCGGATCGCGTCCTTGCCGTGCAGCGTGGGGTTGTTGCCGACCGAGGCCGTGCTGTCCTCGGTGTGCTGGGCCATCATGGCGTCCATGTCGAGCCCGTCGGCCGCCTCGTAGTAGGCGACCATCCAGGCGGGCATGTCGGGGCGGCTCGACACGGCGGGCGGCGCCGCGAGCGCGGCACCCTGTTCGCGCGCGGTGCGCCGCACCGCGGCCAGCGTCGACGCCACCGCGTTCTCGTAGGCGGGCAGCATCGGCGCGAAGTGCTCGCGCTCGGCCGCCGAGCCCTCCTCCAGGTCCTCGTGCGTGAGGGCGAAGCTGAACCGCAGCGTGAGTCGGCCCTGCTCGTCGGTCTCGATCACGTTCTCGATCCGGCCGCGCTCGGCGCCGCGGATCCGCTCGAACGCGACCCGGCGCTTCGGCTCGAAGGTCACCCGCTCCCGCAGTGGCACCCCCTTCAGCAGGATGTCGCGCACCAGCCAGCCGTCGCCGCGCGTGAGCACGTGGCAGGACTCCATCTGCGGCACGAACGGCAGCGCGTCGTTCGCCTTCAGCAGCAGCCCGTGCCAGACCTGGTCGTGGTCGAGCTCCGGCTCGGCGGGGTCGTCGTTGACCAGCACCGTGCGGCTGATCTCGATCATGGCAGTACTCCGTTCCACGGCGTCGGCGACGAAGTCAGCAAATACTGATTGCGGACGGTAGAGCCTGGCAGGGATACTGACAACCCTTGCGCGCGTGCGAAACGTTTGCTTCAGTTCCGGTCATGGCCGACCCGGGTTGGGGACTCTGCACCTACCGCTTGGCGGACGGTGCCGACGCGCTCGGCGCACTGCGCCACGCGGACGGGTCGGTCGTCGCCGTGCCCGGCCACCACCGCGGCCTGATCGCCGCGATCGCCGACTGGGACGGGCTGGAGCGGCGACTGCGGCACTGGGACCCGGCCGACCTGCCCGCCGTCGCGGGCGCGGAGGTCCTCGCGCCGCTGCGGTTCCCCCCCAAGCTGATCTGCACCGGCGTGAACTACGGGTCGCACGTCGCCGAGATGGGCGCGGGGCGGCCCGGGCCCGGGTGGGAGGCGTGGTTCTTCCTCAAGCCGCCGACCACCACGGTGATCGGCCCGGACGCGGCGATCGAGATCGACCCGGACCCGGACGAGCAGGTGGACTGGGAGGGCGAGCTCGGCATCGTCATCGGACGGCGCGGGCGCGGCATCGCGGCGCGCGACGCGGCGGAGCACGTCGCGGGCTTCACGGTCGTCAACGACGTGTCGGCCCGCGGCCCGCACCGCCGGGCCGACGCGCCACACGACGCGTTCCGCTACGACTGGCTGGCCTCCAAGGCGCAGGACACGTTCTGTCCGATGGGCCCGGCGGTCACGCCCCGCTGGCTGCTGCCCGACCCCGACGACCAGCGCCTGCGGCTGTGGGTCAACGACGAGCTCAAGCAGGACGAGCGGGCGGGCGACATGCTCGTCGGATGGCGGGAGCTGGTCGAGGCCGCCAGCGCACGGGTGACGCTGGAACCCGGCGACGTCATCGCGGCCGGAACACCCGCGGGCGTCGGCCTGCCGCGCGACGAGTTCCTGCGCCCCGGCGACGTCGTCCGGGTCGAGATCGAAGGCCTCGGGTCACTGCGCAACCCGGTGGTGGCACGAACCCGCGCGGCGGCGACCCCCTCCCGCCTGACCGCGCCCCGCCCCGCCTGACGGGATGGACCACCCGTCAGGCGGGGGTGGCCGCCTCGGCGTCGCCCGCCGTCAGGTACTCCCACATGCGCTCGGCGCGCCGGTCCGCCCAGCCGGGCGCGGCGCCCGCCGCTGCCGACGCGTCACCGGGACGCCGCAGTGCCGCGGCGCTCGCCTGCTCCAGGAACACGGCGAGCGCGAGCGCCTGTGCGGGCGTCTCGCCCACCACGACCGCTCCCCCGCCTGGCCGCACCAGCGCGGCACCGGAGCCGAGCGCGGCGGCCAGCGCGGCGGCCCCGTCGTCGTCCTCAGGCGACTCGGGGCCGTCGTGGCGGACCGGGCCGTCGCCGAAGTACGCACCGCCGGGGTCACCCGCGCCGATGCCACGGCCCGCCCTGGCCAGCGCGTCCACGGCCGCGGGCTCCACGGTGCCGATCGCGCCGACGTCCGGCCGCGCGTGGTAGATCGCCTGGTCGAGCCGCGCCTGCGGGAGCACGCCAGCGGGCAACGGCCCCGCCACCGGCACGACGACGCAGGACCGGTGGGTGAGCACCCGCAGCGGATGTGGCGGGGTGACCAGGAACGTGTCGGCGTCGACGCGCCGGGAGCAGTGCCCGAAGGGCCCGGCGAGGCCCGCCCGGTCCAGCGCTCGGCCCATCATCCGCAGCTCGCGGTGCAGGCGCGGCGAAACCTGGCCGGGTGCCACGGCGGGCGCGGCGGCCTGCCCGTGCGCTCCGGCGAGCGCCCGTCCCACCTCGTGCAGGAACGCGTCCCAGCGGGCGAGGAACTCCGGCGACTCCGGAGGGTGGCCGGTCGCGAGCAGCGTCAGCGGCCGCACGAACCAGGGGAACGCGGCCAGCGCGGTCAGCGCCAGGAGCAACAGGTCGCTGTCGAGGCCCGCCGGGATCTGGCCGCGGTCGCGAGCGGCGTCGAAGAGCGCGATCTCGCGCCGGTAGAGGGCCTGGCGGTCGGCGGAGGAGAAGATCTCGGCCACGTCGGCGTCGAGGTCCTCCGACAGCTCCTTCCAGGCCATCAGGCGCACCCAGCCCGGGTTGTCCGCGAGCACCCTGCGGAAGAGCGGGAACACCTCCGCGAGGCCGCCCGCGAGGTCGAACAGCCCGGCCATGTCGACGAGGAGCTGCTCGTGGCGGCGGTGCACGCTGTCCCCGAGCACGGCGTCGAACAGGGCCGCCTTGCTCTCGAAGTGCTGGTAGATCGAGCGGACGTTGACCCCTGCCCGCTCCGCCACGGCATCGATCCTGGCCCCGGCGAACCCCTTCGCCGTGAACTCGGCCATCGCGCCTTCGAGGACCATCTCACGCGTGCGGCCCGCGTCGCGGCCACGGGACCGCTGGCCGTTCGCGCCGGACGTTCCCATTTGTTGACACCTCCTCGCGGCGGAGGACACTAACATGCGAAACGTCTTCTTCCAGTATCTACTTCACCGCTGAAGGAGTGCCGGAATGCGCGCCATCGTCATCCGCCGTCACGGCGGTCCCGACGTGCTGGAACCCGCCGAGATCGCCCCTCCTGAGCCCGGCGAGGGCGAGGCGCTGGTCCGTGTCGAGGCGGTGTCGGTGAACGCGTTCCTCGATGTGAGCAACCGCGCGGGCAAGGTGCCGTTCGCCCGCTACGACTTCCCCCACGTCCTGGGCTCGGAGCACGCGGGCACGGTGGCGGGCTACGGGCCGGGCACCGCGGGCCCGCTGCCGGTCGGCACCCCGGTCGTCGTGCGCAACACGGTGTTCTGCGGGCAGTGCGACATGTGCACGGCCGGGAGCTCCGAGGCCTGCCGCGCGCTCGGGGTGATCGGGGTGAACCGGCCGGGCGCCTACGCGGAGCACACGGTCGTCCCGGTGGCGAACCTGCGCCCGCTCCCGCCCGGCTGCGGGCCGGTCGAGGCCACCGCGATGGCCGTCAACGGCCCGCTGGGCTACGCGCAGCTGCGCGCCGCGGGCATCGAAGAGACCCGCACCGTGATGATCCAGGGCGCGGGCTCGGCGTCGGGGAGCATGGCGGCGATCGTCGCGAAGGCGCTGGGCAAGACGGTGCTGGGCACCGCGCGGGGCGCGGAGCGGGCGGCGCGCCTGGCCGCGCTGCCCATGTACGACGGGGTGTTCGACTCGACCGATCCCGACGCCCGCGCACAGATCGCCGACCGCACCGGCGGCGTCGGGGTCGACGTCGTGATCGACAACCTCGCGGCGCCCGGCCTGTGGCATCTCGGCCTGGACGCGCTCGCCCCGCGCGGGCGGATCGTCACGTCCGGGGCGAAGTTCGGCGGCGTCGTCGAGGTCGACGTGCGCGCGCTCTACACACTGAGCAAGCGGATCATCGGGCTGCGCAGCGCGGCGCAGCAGGACCACGACGCGTTCTGGAAGCTGGTCGAGACCGCGGGGATCCACCCGTTGATCGACTTCGTGCTCCCCCTCGACGAGGCGGAGCAGGCGCACCGGCGGATCGAGGCAGGCGAGAACGTCGGACGGGTGGTGTTAGTCGTCGACTCAGCGGGTCGCCTGGGTCAGCGCGCCTACCGCCACCGACACGGTCGGGAGGCGGGGCAGCCCGGCCAACGCCTGCCGCTCGCGCAACGCGAGGCCCGTGACCACGCCGCCGCAGCCGGTGAGGTGCAGCGTCATGCCCGCGTTCTCGGCGCTGTGGCGGGCGTGGCGGAGCACGTCCAGCGCCCCCGGTCCCACCTGGTCGACCTTCTCCAGGTCGATGAGCACGTGCCGGGTGGCGGTGAGCTCGAACGAGACCATGCGGGCGCGGGCGTCGACGAGGCGGACGACCCGGGTGGCGGTCGAGCGGTCTAACGTGCCGCCGACCCGCACGACGTAGAACGCGGGCCAGGCGACGTCGACGGCCAACGACCCGCGCTTGGCGAGCGCCATCGCGCACTCCTTCCGAGGGTTCAGGCGGGCAGGCTGCCCGTGGCGAGCACGTCATGGGCGACGTCGCCGATCTTGCGACGGCTGCTGCGCGCGGACCGGCGCAGCAGGTCGAAGGCCGCCACCGCGTCGAGGCCCTTCGCGGCCATCAGGTAGCCGACACCCCGCTCGATGATCACGCGGTAGTCGAGCGCGTACTGCAGCTGCTCGGCCAGCTCCCCTGCGCGGTGCGCGGTCAGCGCGGTCTGCAGGGTCGCCTGCACCACGTCGCCGTAGCGGGTGAGCGCGGCGATCTCGGCGTCGTGCCATTCGTGCGGTCCGTCGTGGTAGACGTCGAGGGAGCCGACGACGACGCCGCCGAGCCGGATCGGGATGCCGAGGACCGCGCCGATGCCGTGCTCGACGAGCGCGTCGCGGGTCTCGGGCCAGCGCGCGTCGCGGGCGAGATCGTCGGTGACGATCACCCGCGTGTGCACGTACGCGTCGACGCACGGGCCTTCGCCGCGGTCGGTCTGCGTCTTCTCGAGGATGCGGCCGGGGCCGTCGCTCGCGCTCACGTAGCGCAAGGTGTTCTGCTCGTCGGCGACCATCAGGCCCGCGCCGGTGACGCCGAAGACGTCGGCGCAGGCCGTGACGACGCTGTCGAGGGCCTCCTGCAGGTCCTGGTCGCCGGAGGTGCTCAGCCGTCGCAGGCTCGCGCTCAGTGCGCGTGGGTCGAGGCTCATGGGGTCCTCCCGGAACCGTCGCGCATCGCGACTCCGGCCCGGGCTTACCCCGTGGAACCAGGGATCGAACCCCGATCCGTCGTCCGTCATCGGCACGCTCGACTCCCGGGTCCACGCAGCATCGTCATCAAGGACGACCGCGGACACAGGGCGGCTCCCACCAAGGCGGCGCGAGCATAGCCCGGTCCGCGCGCTACCGCCGTGCGGCATGCTGCGGGCGCGATTCGGGTATCTGCCTGCCATGACCGAGCCGATGCCGCCGGGCCTCGTGCGCGTGGATCCGGCCGACGCGGGCCTGACCCGGCGCAGGCGCGGTCGCGGCTGGACCTTCCTCGACGCGACGGGCGTGGCGATCACCGATCCCGCGCTGGTCGCACGGATCAAGGCGCTCGTCATCCCGCCCGCGTGGCAGGACGTGTGGATCTGCCCTGACGAGCGCGGCCACATCCAGGCGGTCGGCACGGACGTCGCGGGGCGGCGCCAGTACCGCTACCACGACGACTGGCGCACGGCGCGCGACAAGGTGAAGCACGGGCGGGTCGCGACGCTGGGCCGGGACCTCGTGGAAGTGCGCAAGGAGGTCGTCATGCGGCTCGGCGAGCCGGGTCTTGGCCGCGACAGGGTGCTGGCGGGCGGGATCCGGATGCTCGACCTCGGCGTCTTCCGGGCGGGCGGCGAGGAGTACGCGCCCGGCGACGACGACGAGGACGGCACGTTCGGGCTCGCCACCCTGCGCCGCGAGCACGTGCGGCTCAAGCGCGGAGCCGTCCTGTTCTCATACCCGGCCAAGGGCGGCATGCCGAGGGCGCTCGCGCTGAAGGACGCGCTGCTGCACCGGATGGTCAACTCGCTCCTGCGCCGCCGCGGGGGCGGAGACGACCTGCTGGTCTACCGCAACGGCCGCCGCGACTGGCACGACGTACGCGCCGAGGACCTCAACGCCGCCGTCAAGGAGCTGGCGGGCGAGCCGTACACGTGCAAGGACCTGCGCACGTGGAACGCGACCGTGCTCGCCGCCGTCACCCTCGCGGCAGGCACCGCGGAGGGCGGGGTTCCGCGCGCCGCGCGCACCCGCAAGCGCTTCGTCAACCAGGCGGTCAAGCAGGTGTCCGAGCACCTGGGCAACACGCCCGCCGTGGCGAGGGCGAGCTACATCGACCCGCGGGTGCTGGAGCGGTTCGAGGAGGGCCAGACGGTGCTGCCCGCGCTGCGCCGACTGCCCGGCCCGGTGCCCGACCTGACCGACGACGCCACCCGCGCGGTGGTCGAGCGCGCGGTGGTCGAGCTCATCGCCTCCTGAGCGCCGAAGCGCGGCATGTCGACGCGGCGGGTGTCGACGTGCACGCCGTCCCGCGGGCGGCCGTGCCCAAGCCGCGCCATGCGCAGGCAGGTCTCCACCCACAGGTTCAGCTGGATCTCCTTGGCCAGCCGCAGGCGGTTGTAGAGCACATGGGACAGCCGGTCGGCCGCGCGGGCCCACGACTCGATCTGGAACTCGACCGTGTCCCCCACGTCGCGGGCACTGAACTCGATCTGCCCCGACTCCAGGTGCCCGCGCAGCGTGGCGAGCCGCAGCGACGTCGGCGTCGCCGCGACCACCCGCACCGGCCCGTCCCACGGCCCCGGCATCCGCACGACGAACTCGTCGCCCACCTGCAGCGTGCCGCGCCTGCCGCGGGTCTTGAGGAAGACGGCCACCTCGGCGGGCGCTCCGCGGTTGGGCTCGCGCCCGAACGCGGCGATCACGGCTCGGGCCCTGGCGGTGCCGCCGTCGATGACCACGCGGTAACGGCGGTGCAGCATCGGGCCGACGCCCTCTTCGAGCGGGCCGAGCCGGTCGTCGCAGTGCGCGGCGGGCACCGGCTCCGGCAGGTCGTCACGGTCGCCCTCGGCCTCGACGCGGTGCACCGGCACGATCCGCCACATGTAGCGCCACGACACGAGCGCGATGCCCAGCGGCCACCGCGCGATGATCCCGATCCGGCGTAGGTCCACGGGTGCCGGGGTACCCGCGGCAGGTGAACGCAATCACCGCGCGCTGGGCCGCGCCCGCGTCGGCGGCCCTGCGCGCCGCCTCGATGGGATCGATCGGGCTCTGTATCGGGCTGTGGATCCGCGCCAAGACCGTCGACCAGACCGAGCGCGGCAACGCCGAGCGGCGGGCGATCTTCGTCGGGCTGTGGCCGCCGATGTTCTGGCTGATCGCCGACACCGTCGCCGACGAGGGCAGGCGGACGCGGTGAGGGTGCCCGTGCGGCCGGAGGCCACGGGCGGCGGCCTCGCGGGGCTGGTGGCCGACCTCGCCCGGCGTTCGCCGAACTACGCCGAGGACGAGGCGCCGCCGCACGTCCTCGCGGGCTGGCACCGGGACGACGTGCGGACCACGCTCGGGCACGAGGCGCCCGGTGAGATCGAGCAGGACGGTCTGGCCGAGACCGCGGCCGCGCTCGTCAACAGCTACGAGTTCGCCGACCCCGCCATCCTGCGCGCGGTCTACCGGTACCCCGGTGACCTCGTGGGCCGCGACATGCTGCTCGTCGGCCGCTTCCTCGTCCTGCGGTTCGCGATGGGGGTGCGCATCACCGAGCAGCACGACGAGGTGCGCGACGGGGAGCACCGCCTCGGCTGGGCGTACCAGACCCTCGACGGCCACCTGGAGCAGGGGAAGCTCACCTACGAGATCGCCAAGGACCTGGAGACCGGGCGGGTGGAGTTCCGCATCCTCGCGTTCTCGCGGCGCGCGTCGATCCGCAACCCGCTCGTGGCGCTGGGCTTCCGCCTGTTCGGCCGTCGCACGCAGCTGCGCTTCTACGCCAACGCCCTGCGCAGGCTCGCCCGGCTCGCGGCCACCCCGGCTCCCCCGGTGCCGCCCGCGCCGCGGTCCGACGGCCTCGTGCGCGCCCCCGGCGGTGACCGCTCCCCCTGGCACGAGGGCCGCTTCACGGTCCGCTTCGTGCATCCGGGGCGTTGACTACTGCTGGATCGCACCGACCGCCCGGGCGACGATGACCGGTCTGACGACGAGCGCCGCCACGGCTTGCAGGCCCAACAGCAGCTTCGCCCGGGTCGTGAGCGGCATCGTGTCGGTGGGGCTGAGGCGCTCGAGTTGGTCAGCGTCATCCGGCGCGGGTCGGTGACCAGCAGTGACGCGAGCAGCGCGGCCTCGACCGCAGGACGATCACCGCGGCCATGGCCGGCCATGGCCGGACCGCGTCGGGCAGCAGCGCATACAGGGCGCCCGCGACCACGACGGCGAGCGCGGGCGGGAACCGGTTCCCGCCGCGACTGCCCCGGCGCGGCTCGCCGGGAAGCCGGTCAGCTGACCCGCCCGCCGTGGCGGGGTCGTGGGTCCCGGTCACGGGCGCAGCGTGCCACAACGACATGGCGTCCACAGTGCCCGCAGGTGTGTGATCCGCCGGATGCACGTCGACCGCCGCGGGTACACCGCCGTCATGACCGAGAGGCGCCTACACCAGACGGAAACGCACGACGCACTGCAGACGGAGGCCTTGAAGCCCGAACCCGACGAGGAGGACGGAGACGACACGCGCGACGCGCGGGAACGCCACGGCGAGCACGCCCGCAACCCCGGCCAGGACGCCGACGACACCAACCGCACCCGCGACGCCGCCGACGGCCACCGCGACGACGCCACTTCGGTGTGAACGCCGCCGCCCGGCACGGGCGCTGAGGACGCGACGTCGCCAGACGGACTGAACCGCGAGCCACATGACGTCGCGCGGCCTTTCGGTGGTGCCGGACACAAATGCCGCACATGCCGTGTCGAAACGCGAGACTCACCGTGCGAGTTGTTTCGGGACCAGGATTCGAACATTAGGTCGGATATACTGGCCCGGTGACGCGCTCCCCGGTCGCCGCTGCGCACCGGCTCCTGTCCAACGGAGCCGTTGCGCTGGCCGACGTCTGCGGTCCCGCCACCTGCGATGACACGCTCCTGTCCGCATTGACCGTCTGTGAGGGTGTCGTCCGTAGGCTCGACCGCGTCGTCGTCGGCGTCGTGGCGGACCTGCTGCGGCGGGGAGCGTTCGCCGAACGCGGCTATCGCAATGCGGTCACCGCGCTTTCCGATCTGATGGGGTGGGACCGGGCCGAGGCCCGCAGGCGGGTCAACGCCGCGGAGCAGATCTGCCCCCGCACCGCCCTCGACGGCGAAGTGCTTCCCGCGCGACTGCCGGTGACCGCGATGATGTTCGCCGCGGGAACCGCCTCGCTGCGGCACGTCGACGTCGTCGCCCGCGTCCTCGCCACCCCCGCCGCGCGGCGCCTCTGCACGGACGTGTGGGCGGCGGCCGAAGCCAAGATCGGCGCCCACACCGACCGCTACACGCCGTCGGAGCTGCTGGAGTGGGGCACGCGGCTGGTCGACACGCTCGACCAAGACGGGCCCGAGCCGGACGACCGTCCGCCCGATCCCGTCAACGAGCTCCACCTGCGCAGGCATCGCGGCCGCCCGGGCGGCACGCTGCGCGGGCACTTCGACGACGCCGCGATGTTCGGCGCGGTCGCCGCACTGCTCGACGCCCACGCCCGGCCCGTCGATGCGGACGACCGGCGCACGCCCGCGCAGCGCCAAGCCGAGGCGATGGCCGATGCCTGCCGATACGTGCTCGACCACGGCGAGGTCCCCGAACGCGGCGGCCGCCGTCCCCATCTGAACGTGCTCGTGCGGCTGGAGGACCTGGAGAACCGCGCCCGCGCCGCCTGCCTGGATCTCGGCGGCACCCTGTCGCCTGAGTCGCTGCGGATGCTGTGCTGCGACGCCGCCGTCGTCCCCGTGGTGCTCGGCGGGGGAAGTCAGCCCCTCGACGTCGGCCGAGCCACCCGCACGATCCCGGACGGACTGCGCCGCGCCGTCATCGCCCGCGACGGCGGCTGCGCCCGCTGCGGCCGTCCCGCCTCGTGGTGCGAGGTGCACCACGTGGTTGCGTGGGAGCACGGCGGCCGAACTTGCCTGGACAACCTCGTGCAGTTGTGTCGGGCGTGTCACCGGCTGGTCCACCACGCAGGATGGGAGGTTGCGCTCGTCGCCGGACGAGCCGAGTTCACCCCACCGGCCTGGATCGACCCCCACCGCAGGCCCCGACGCGGGCCGCCGCACCTACCGGACGCCGCGTGACGTCCGAGATCGCCGTCGCGAAACTTGAGGCGAACGGTTGATCGCGGGGGCCAGCGGGGTTGCGCGCCTGGACACGCTTCTCACAGAGATCGGCACCTTCCGTTGACGGAGTCCGAGCGCTCCTACATCCCGCCAAGGAGATCAGGCGGCCCGTGCGGGCATGGCTGCGGGCACGCTGGGAAATAGGTGCCGGACGGGAGCGGGGGCCGGGACGGAAGCGGCAAGGCGGTCGGACGGCGGCTCACCGCGGTGGTGCGGATCGTGTACGCCCGGGTGCGTGCCGCTACCGCGCCGCCTTCCGGACCTGTCCGGGAACGGGCTGCGCGAGACCGTGCTGTCGGACGGGCTCTACCGGATGCCCGCGCTGCACCTCGCCGAAGCCGCAGCCATCGGCGGAGTCCGCGTAGGGCTCTACGAGCTGCGGTGGGGATCCGGCCCGCGCGGCGCCTCCCACGGCCTCGACACCCTGCTCGTTTTCGGCACCACCGACGTCCACGGCGAGGTCACCGCCGCCGGACCGGCCGCCCTCGCCCACACCCAGCAGCTGTCACAGACGATTCGCGCCGACCATCTGGGCTTCGCCACCACCGGCGACCCCGAACCCGCCCTCATCCCCTACCCCGAGGAACGCTCCCGCACGATCTGGCGCGACCAGCGGTTCGGCGTGCTGGAGGTGCGAAGCTGACCGCGCACGAGCGGTCAGGCGGCCCGCCGCGGCGGCGCTCACGACCACCAGCGCCGTCACCGCGACGATCGCCACCGCGGCGACGATGTCGGCGATGTCGGTCAGGAGGACGCCCGCCCGGCCAGCCGACGCAGCGCCGCCGCGGCGGCGATGGCGCCCGCGAGGGTGGGCACGAGCGCGGGAACGCGGTGCGACATGCCAGGGAGAGCCATCGAAAGGCGTGTCTGATACGTCGGGTCTGGCTTGATCGCTCACGGTTCCCTACCGTGATCACGTGACGACGGAGGTGGCGACAGGCGGGCGGCAGGCGGGCCGGCGCGAGCACCGGCTGGCCAAACTGCGCACGGCCCAGGAGCACGGTGGCGACACCTATCCCTACCGCTGGCCCGTCGACACGACAACGGCCGACATCCGCGCCGACTGCCCTGGCCTGGCGCCCGACACCGTGACCGAGGCCCGCGTCAGCCTGGCGGGCAGGCTCGCCCTGGTGCGCAGGCAAGGCGGGCTCACGTTCGCGCAGCTGCGCGACCGCACCGGCGCGATCCAGCTGTTCGTCGACACCGCGGTGCTCGGCCTCGACGGCCACCGCGCGTTCGACGACCTCGACCGCGGCGACTGGGTCGGCGTCGAGGGCACGGTCATGACGACACGCCGCGGCGAGCTCTCGGTGCGCGTCGAGCGGTTCGCGCTGCTGGGCAAGGCGCTGCGGGAGCCGCCGGACAAGCACCGCGGCCTTTCCGACGTCGAGACCCGCTACCGGCAGCGCTACGTCGACCTCGAGGTCAACGAGCGCACCCGGGAGATCTTCCGGATCCGCCACACCGCCGTGCGGGCGATCCGGCGGCACCTGGAGGACCGCGGCTTCACCGAGGTCGAGGGCCCGGTGCTGCAGACCATCCAGGGCGGGGCCACCGCGCGCCCGTTCGTCACCCACCACAACGCCCTGGACATGGACCTCTACCTGCGCATCGCGCTGGAGCTGCACCTCAAGCGGCTCATCGTGGGCGGCATGGAGCGGGTGTTCGAGATCGGCAGGGTGTTCCGCAACGAGGGCATCGACACCCGGCACAACCCCGAGTTCACGATGCTCGAGGCGTACCAGGCGTTCGCGGACTACCACGACATGATGGAGCTGGTCGAGGGCATGGTGGTGGCGGCCGCCCGCGCCGCCCTGGGTGCGAGCGACGGGGCGCTGGTCGTCCACTACGGCGGCCACGCCATCGACCTCGCCGCCACCCCGTGGCCGCGCAAGCGGTTCGCCGACATGATCGCCGAGGCGACCGGGGAGACGATGCACCCCGGGATGCCGCTCGCCGACGCCCGCGCGGTGCTCGACCGGCTCGGCCTCGCCTGGGAGGCAGGGTGGGGCGCGGGCAGGCTGATGAAGGAGGTCTACGACGAGCGGGTGCAGCACTCCGTCGTCGGGCCGGTGTTCTGCATCGACTACCCGCGCGAGGTGTCGCCGCTGGCCCGCGTGCACCGCGACGACCCGGACTACGTCGAGCGGTTCGAGCTGATCGTCGCGGGCTTCGAGCTCTGCAACGCCTACTCGGAGCAGAACGACCCGGTCGAGCAGCTCGCGGCGTTCGAGGCCGAGGCCCGCGCCAAGGCGGGCGGCGACCCGGAGGCGGGCGACGTCGACCTCGACTACGTCCGCGCCCTCGAGCAGGGCATGCCCTGCACCGGCGGCCTGGGCGTCGGGATCGACCGGCTGGTCATGCTCCTGGCGAGCGTCGACTCGATCCGCGAGGTCATCCTCTTCCCGACGCTGCGCCCCGAGTTCGCGCCGCCGCCGGGCAGCGGCCCGCAGGGCGCACCCCGCCCGCTCGTCCCGCTGACGCCGGTGCCCGCGGGGAGCGTGGCGGGCGCCGCCCCGGACGGCGGGCGGCAGGCGTCGGTGACCGCGCTGCCGGAGATGGCGCCCTCGGCGCACCCGATCCCGGAACGGCCGCCGCGACCGCTCGGCCACCACAGGACCGTGCGCACGATCGCCGCCCTCACAGCCGCCGCGGGACTGCTGCAGCTCCTCGCGCTGCTCCCGTTCGTGCACAGCCGCTTCGACGGGGAGGCGCTCGACATCGACCCGCTCTGGCTGCCGGTGACGGGGCATGTCGTGTCCGTCGTGATCGGGCTCCTGCTCATGCTGCTGGCCGACCAGCTCGCCAAGCACAAGCGGCTCGCCTGGCAGGTCGCCGTCGGCCTGTTCGCCATCGGCACGGTCGCCCACCTGGTGAAGGGCCCCCACCCGGTGGCGACCGCCCTCTGCGTCGGGCTGCTCGCCGCCCTCCTGGCCTACCGGGACGACTTCCGCGCGCCCGCCGACCCGCCGTCGCTGTTCCGGGTGGTGCGCTTCGTGCCCATCTACCTGGTCGGGGTGGTGACGTTCGGGTTCGTCGCCCTGTGGACGCAGACCGGCGCGGTGACGCCCGCCGTCACGTTCACGGGTGGCCTGGTGACGATCTTCGGCGGGCTGGTCGGGCTGGACGGGCCGTACACGTACGCTTCGCCGTTCTTCGACGCGTTCTTCCCGGCGGCGCTGATCGCCCTCGGCGTCGTGGGGGTGGTCGTGCTGGCCGTGCTCGTCACGCGTCCCCTGGTCGGGCGGCACCCGCACACCGAGGACGACTGGGCGCGCGCCAGCAGGCTCGTGCACACCTACGGCTGGGACACGCTGGCCTACTTCGCGTTGCGCGACGACAAGAGCTTCTTCTTCTCCCGCGACGGCGAGGCGTTCCTCGCCTACACCTACCTCGGCGGGTACGCCCTGGTCGCGGGCGACCCGATCGGCCGTCGCGGGTCGGTGGTCGCCGTGCTGGACGAGTTCCTCGCCTACTGCGCCGAGCGCGGCTGGAACCCGGCGCTGCTCGCCGCGCGCGAGGCCAGCATGCCGCTGTACTCCTCGCGCGGCTTCACGGCGTTCTACCTCGGCGACGAGGCGATCATCGACTGCCGGACGTTCACGCTCGAGGGCGGAGCGCGCAAGTCGCTGCGCTCCGCAGCGCGCCGCGTCGGGCGCACCTACCGCTTCCAGATGATCGCCGAGTCGCAGGCGTCGCCGAGGCTCGTCGGGCAGCTCAACGCGATCAGCGAACGCTGGCGGGGCAAGAGCCCGGAGCGCGGGTTCACGATGTCGCTCTCGCAGGACATCGTCGGCGCGGGCGCCAACCCGGAGTTCCTGCTGTGCATCGCGCTGGCCGAGGACGGCACGCCCGGCGGCTTCCTGCGCGTCGTGCCCGCGTACGGCCCGTCGTTCGGCTACACGCTCGACCTCATGCGCCACGACCCGGACGCGCCCAACGGCATGACCGAGTTCCTCATCTCCTCCACCGCACTCGGGCTGGGGGCGCGCGGCGTGGCGCGGCTGTCCATGAACTTCGCGATGTGGGGGCGGCTCTTCGCCGACGACGTTCCGTTCAGCGGAGCCCAGCGGGCGGCGCGCTGGGCCGTGGGCCTGCTCAACCCGTTCTTCCAGATCAAGTCGCTGCACGACTTCAACCAGAAGTTCGGCCCCGAGTGGATGCCGCGGGTGCTGGCCTACCGGCACGCCGCCGACCTGCCGAGGGTCGGGCTGCTCTACGCGGGAGCGGAGGGCTTCCTCGCCGTGCCGGGGCTCGGGGAGCTGCTGGTGCCGCGCTCGGTCGGCGGCGTGGCCGCACCGACAGGACCGGGCGAGGTGGCGGCCTGAGCGGCTGAACGGGCCAGCGCCACGGTCGCGACCGCCATCACGACCACGAGCAGCGGGAAGATCACCCACTCCGCCCCGTTCACGTCGACCTGCTCGTCGAGCACCGTCAGGCCGAGCGCGACCGCCACGAGCGGCTCGCCCACGGTGATGATCGGGAGCGACGCCGCGAGGCCGCCCGCCTGGAACGCCGACTGCGACAGCAGCGTGCCGCCCACGGCCGCGACCACCAGCGCGGGCGTCTCCCACGCGGTGACCAGCGCGCCGAGGCCGTCGTCGAGCAGGCTGACCACGGCCTTGGTGAACGCGGCGGTCGCCCCGTAGGCCAAAGCCGTGGCCAGCGCGAGCAGCACGGCCCGGCTGGCGCCCTTGCGCACCGCCGCCGCGCCGAGGCAGCAGGCCAGCAGGACGCCGAACACGACCGCCGCGGGCAGCCAGCGGGCGGGCGCGGCCCGGTCGACGCCCGCCGTCGGCTCCGCCACGACGACGAACAGCGCCAGCGCCGCCGCCAGCAGCACGGCCCATGTCGTGTCCGCCCCGGACAGCCGGCGCCCCGCCCACCACGCCGCGAGCGGCAACGCGAACAGCAGCGTCGTCACCAGCAGCGGCTGCACGAGCAGCAGCGAGCCGACGCCGAGCGCCGCGGCCTGCGCGACGAAGCCGCCGAGGTCGCCGAACGTGCCGACCCACCAGAGCGGTCGGCGCAGGAGCACGCCGATCAGGCCGAGGCCGCGGGCGCGCTCGTCGGACACCTGCTGGGCCGCCCTTTGCTGCGCTGCGGCCGCGACGGCGAAGAGCGCGGCCGACACGAGCGCGAGGCCTGCCGCAAGAACGATCACCCGCCCTATGATTCCCGCATCGACGCCGTCGCGAACATCCCCATCAGCACGTGGTGGCCCGTCGGCGCCGTGATCGGGCTGCTCGCGCTGGTCGCCTTCGTGGCCGCCATCCGGCTGCGGCGCCTGCCGCGGGTGATCGCCATCGTGCTGTGCGTCGCGCTCTACCTCGTCGAGGCGGGGACGATCGTCAACGCCCACTTCGAGTACTACCGCACCCTCGGCGAGGCGTTCGGCGGCTACGGACCGGGCGAGAGCAGCCTGCAGCAGGCCCAGCTGGACACCGGGACGATCCCGCGGGCGGGCCAGGTGGTGCCGCTCAGCATCCCGGGCACGAAGTCGGGTTTCACGGCGCGCCCCGCCCAGGCCTACCTGCCGCCGATCTGGTTCTCCCGCAACCGCCCCGCGCTGCCGGTCGTGATGCTCCTGCACGGCGAACCGGGGGCGCCGACCGACTGGACCGAAGGCGGGCTCGCCCAGGCCACAGCGGACGCGTGGGCCGCGCAGAACGGCGGCGTCGCGCCCGTGCTCGTGATGCCGGACATCAACGGCTCGCTCACCGCCGACTCGGAGTGCGTCGACGGCCCGGTCGGCAACGTCGAGACCTACCTGACGCTCGACGTGCCCGCCGCGGTCCAGCAGACGCTCGGCACGCTTCCCGCGGGCCCCGGCTGGGTCGTGGCCGGGTTCTCCGAGGGCGGCAGCTGCGCGATCATGCTGGCGCTGCGCCACCCCGACCTCTTCATGGCGTTCGGCGACTACGGCGGGCTCGTCGGGCCGCGGGTGGGCGACACGAACGCAGACACCGCCGACACGGTCACCCAGCTCTTCGGCGGGTCACCCCAGGCGTTCACGGCGCACGAGCCGTCCGCGCTGCTCAGGACGTCCAAGTTCCCGCAGCTGGGCGGGTGGTTCCAGGTCGGCTCGGCCGACGACCAGCCCTACCAGGCCTTCCAGCAGCTGGTGCCGCTCGCCCGCGCGGCGGGCATCGCCACCTGCTCGGTCGTCGTGCCGGGCGGCGGCCACACCTTCGCCGTCTGGTCGGCGGCGTTCCGCGACTCGCTTCCGTTCTTCGCCAAGCGCCTGAACCTGCCGCCGCAGCCCGCCACCAACCCGGAGCCGTGCCGGGAGTGAGCGAGGCGCCAAAGCCCCGCGTCCTATTTGATCGCTTTGTAACGATCGTCACCAGGCTCCCGACCAACGGGCGTGACCGCTCCTCGACCGCCGTATGGTTCGGTGCCTCAGCACCATCAGCCGAGCAACTACCACGGCTTAGGGCACGGGCAACACAGCGTCCAGAACCCACAGACGTGGCCGGGAAATCGGCAGCAATGGGCGCCGCCCGGTCCTCCCGTGCCCGCTGTCAACAACGGCGTCGGCACCACCGGATTCGTACTGGGGCTGCTGGCGCTCTTGTTCGCGTGGATCCCCATCATCGGCGTGATCGGGTGGCCACTCTCGATCCTGGGCGCGATTTTGTCCGGGGTGGGCATCCACCAGGTGAGCGCCGGGCGCGCCGACAATAGAGGCCTCGCGGTTTCGGGGGCGGTCATGTCAGGCATCGCCCTACTCATCTGCATCTTGTGGGCGGCTGTCTTCGGCAGCGCAGTCAGCAGCGCCGCCTCAACAGCCGGTAGCCACGAGGATGTGTCGCCCGCATACCCCGCTGTGCGACAGACGAACCCCAGCCGAGTCGTCCCTCAACCGCAGGATACGGTCGACAAGGGGCAGGCCTTCCCCGGGAAGAAGCAGAGCGACACCGCCGTCACCGCAGGCGGCACGGTGATCTTCGACCGACTTGCGGTCACGTCGACCGCCCTCCGACCGGGCGATGCAATGTTCCACCGGACGCTGTGCACGACGGTCTCGTACCGCAATGACGGAGCACAGACCGCGCGGTTCGGCACGTTCGACTTCACGATGCAGGACGCCAAGGGCGCGATCGTGAATCCGACGTTCTTCGGCGGTGGCGACTTTCTCGGCTCCGGCGACCTCGCACCCGGAGGCACCGTGCGCGGCGACGTGTGTTTCGAGGACAAGGCGCATGCCAAAGGCACATACGTGGTCCTCTACGAGCCGAGCTTCTTCAGTAGCGACCGGGGCGCGTTCGTCAACCAGAGGTAGGACCCGCTCGAGCGCGACGTGAGCGGGGTTTCGCCGAGCCTGGACCCCGCTGGCGTCGCGCTCGCGCGTGGCGTGGCGTGGACTACGCGCCCTCGGCCATGACGACGACGGCGTCGCGCTCGGTCGGGAAGAACGCGAGGGTCTCCTCCAGGTAGAGCTGGACGGTCTCGGCGTCGTGCGCCGTGTAGCCGATCGACCAGTCCTGGCCGACGGCGAGCTGGAAGTCGCCGCCGCGCTGGCTCAGCACGACCGCGCCGTCGAGGCCGGGCGCCCAGACGACATCGCCACCGAGGACGCGCTGGAGGTGGTCGACCAGCAGATAGCCGCCGTGTTCGGTCGTCTCCACGATGTGGGTGTAGCGCTCCGGGCTGATCGCGAGCGCGTACGGGCCGCCGACGCCCCGCGCCCGCATCCGGTCCACGGCCTGCGCGACGAGGGTCGGGTAGGTCGTGCATTCGTCCACCAGCGGCACCGACGGGTAGGCGGAGTACTCCGCGATGCCGGTGATGCCCGCCGCGGGCCATCCGTGGAACACGGCCCGGTTCTCCGTGATCGCGGCGACGTGCACGGCGCGGTCGAGGTCGTCGAGGTCCTCGTCGGTGGCGCCGCGCTGGATGTCGTCCACCTCGTGCCTGCTCACCGTGAACGGCACCTTGATCTCGGCGTAGCTCAGCACGCGCCGCTGCGCGGTCCGCACCTCCGCCGCGTGCGACCCGCCTGCGGGCCCGTCGATGTCCGCCGTCCGCCCGAGCGAGAGCCGGTCCTCCCGCCACCCGTGCGGGCCGGACCAGTCGGTCAGCCGCCGCGCCGCGAGCAGCGCGGTGAGCCGTTCGCGCGCCTCGGCCTCGATGACCTTCCAGGCCGTCTCGGGGATCGGCGCGAGGTCGCGGAGGAGGTGGTCGGAGGCCGTCATGGACGCCGTCCTTTCAGGCTGCCGATGCCGAGCGAGCCGTCGGAGGGTGACGAGTCGATCTCCCGCTCGATCTCGTCGACATAGCGTTGCGGGTCCTTGTCGGCGACGTTCACGCCGGTCGTCGTCCCGTGCCGCTGGAAGAACCGGGTGAACTGGCGGCCGAGCGCCTCGCGCACGCTCGCGGGGGCGTGGTTGCGGAAGTCGGCGAGGCCTTCGCGCTCCTCCTCGGCCATGTGCTCGTCGTTGGCCTTCCGCGCCTGGGCGACCGCGGCCCACCACTGCGCCGACCCGACCGGTGCGGCATCGGCGGCGTGCACGCCGTCGCGGATGTCGTTGTGGTCGCCGATCGCGTCGAGCGTCGCCTCCTGCGGGTCCTCCGTGCCGCGCCGCAGAAGCTGCGGGTAGAAGATCTCCTCCTCGGCGACGGCGTGCAGGTCGAGCCGCGTGGCCAGCGGCTGCCAGACGGCGCGCAGGGCGTCGACGTCCGGCGGGGACGCGGCGCCCGCGTCCTCGAGCCGGGCGAACTGCTCGCGGAACCACCCGTGGTCGGCGAGGATCAGCTCGGTGATGTCCGACGACTCCGACGGCACCGTCACCTCCCGATCACCTGGCCGCACGGCCGCCGATGCTGCCATGTCGATCAACGGTGCGCCACCGGGGAGGCCGGTCGGCTCGTAGTCTGCTGCCGTGCCTCTCACCCTGTCCGCGCGCTCCCTCGCCCACCCGGGCGGCGCCGCGTGAAGATCCTCGTCCCCGACACCGTGCCCCTCGGCCCTGACGACCTCCGCGCCGACGACGTCGACCTGGAGGTCGTCGGCTACCGCGTCGCCGAACCCCTCCCCGACGAGCACGTCGACGCCGAGGCGCTCGTCGTCTGGGGCAACGGCCGCAAGCAGCTCGCCGACGCCGCGCGCCGCCTCTCCCGCCTGCGGTGGATCCAGGACCTGGCCGCCGGGCCCGCGGCCGTGCTGCGGGCCGGGTTCGCAGGCGACGTCCTCGTCACGGGCGGACGCTCGCTGCACGACGCCACCGTGTCCGAGCACGCGCTGGCCCTCACATTGGCCGCGGCGCGCCACCTGAACGTGGCGGTCCGCGCGCAGATCGGCCACCGGTGGGCGAACGAGATCGGCGGTCTCCAGCCCCACGACAACGCGGCGGGGTTCACGACGCTGCGCGCCGCCACCGTCGTCATCTGGGGGTTCGGGGGCATCGGCCGAACCCTCGCGCCGCTGTACACCGCCCTCGGCGCCCACGTGGTCGGGGTGGCGCGCACCGCGCGGAAGGACGGCGACTACGCCGTCGTCGACGACGTCGACGCCGTGCTGCCGACCGCCGACGTGCTGGTCATGATCCTGCCCGACAGCCCGGCGACCGACCGGGCGCTCGACGCGCGGCGGCTCGGCCTGCTGTCGCCGCGCGCGTGGCTGGTCAACGTCGGGCGCGGCAGCACGGTCGACGAGGAGGCGCTCGCCGCCGCGCTGCGCGAAGGCCGTCTCGCCGGAGCGGCGCTCGACGTCACCCGCACCGAGCCCCTCCCCGCCGACTCGCCGCTGTGGGACCTGGCCAACCTCATCCTCACCCCGCACGCGGCGGGCGGCCGCCCGCTCGGGGCGGCCGCCCTGATCCTCAAGAACGCCCGCGCCCTGTTGTCGGGCGCGCCGCTCACGAACCCGGTCGAGCGGTAGTGCGGTGGCGATCAGGAGCCGGGCGGGGCGAACAGCTCGAGCGCGATGTTGTCGGGGTCCTTGAACGCCAGGCCCGAGCCGTAGTGCGCGTCGATGACGTCGCCGCGGGTGATGCCCAGCTCGTCCAGCCGGGCCGCCCACTGCTCCAGCTCCTTGCGGGTGCCCACGCCGAACGCGACGTGGTCGAGCCCGGGGCGGCGCTCGTCGAACTTCTCGTCGCTGTTCAGCACGGGGAAGCCGTGCAGGCCGAGCAGCGTGCTGCCGAGCGCGTAGACCACGTGGTGGAACGGGCCGGTGTCCTCGTCGAGGACCGGCTCCGCGCCCAGCACGCGGGTGTACCACTGCCTGCTCGCGTCCAGGTCGGACACGGTGATCGCAACGTGCGTGATCGCGGGCATCGTGGCGGGGATGGTCATGTCGTGCTCCTCGTTGCGCACCTGGTGGGGTTGACGCCGTTGAGCTTGCGTCGCGCACCCCACCCCGGCCATCGGCAGCGTCGGCCCATCTCTGCGCGGCGACCTACCTACATGTCCGCGAGGGGTGGGAACGGCCGGGATGGGTAGCGGGTGCCGATGTGGCGGGGCCGCGGCGCGGGCAGCATTTCCGGCACCGGACCCCAGGAGCCACGATGAAGGACATCACGCTGCTCTGCCCCTACTGCGCGACGCACGTGCCCGTCGCCAGGCCCGCGGTGCTGCTCGCCGTCGCCCGACCGCTCACCGACTCGTGGTACGCCTTCTGCTGCCCACGCTGCACCGCGATCGTCGACCAGCAGGCGCCGCCGAGCACGGTCGCGGTGCTGATCTGGTCGGGCTGCGTGGCGACGACGGCGGCCGCGGGCCAGACCGGCTGAGCCGCGCTACACCGGCTGGCGCGCGGGGCCGACCATGCCCAGCTCTGCGGCGCGGCGGCCCGCGGCGCGCCGCGACTCGACGCCCAGCCGGGACAGCACGGCCGCGACGTGGTGGTCGACGGTGCGGATCGAGACGACCAGCCGGGCGGCGATCTCGGCGTTGGTCAGGCCCTCGGCCACCAGCGTGAGCACCTCGAACTGACGGCTGGTGAGCCCGGCCGGGTTGGCGCGGGTCTCCGAGACCGGCCCGCGGGGTATCCGGGTGACGCCCAGGCCGCGCAGCAGCTGGCGCAGCCGTTCCGCCAGTGCCGTGGCGCCGAGCCGGTCCGCGATGCCGAGCGCGCGGATGACCGCCCGGGGCTCCCCCGAGGCCGTCAGCGCCAACGCGTGGTGGTAGGGAAGGCCCTGTTTCTCCAGGTGGTTCGCCGCGGTCGACCAGTCCCCGGCGAGCCCGGCCGCGAACGGGTCCGCGACGGGGCCGGGCAGCTCCACCGGTGCACCGAGCTGCGTGCACCAGCACGCCAGCTCGCCGGTCGTCCAGGGCTCGCCGATCACCGCCACGCGACGGAAGCCTTCGACGGCGCGCTCCCGCGCCGTCGTGATGTCCCCCGCCAGCCACGCCTGCTCCACCCTCGCCGCCGCGGTCGGGCCGATGCGCTGGATGCCGCCCGCCCGCTGCGCCCATCGCCACGCCTCCTCCAGCGTCGCGTCGGCGTCCTCGTGCCCGCGTCGCGCCTGCAGCGCGCCGAGGGTGAGCAGGGCGGGCGCGACGTTGATGCCGGACTGGTCGCCCTCCCCCAGCACGGCACGCGCGTCCTGCTCCGCGGAGTCCCAACGGCCCAGGTCGAGCGCGCTCTGCGCGCGCAGGGCCAGCAGGTAATGCCGGTAGGTGGCGACCTCGTGCGTGCTCGCGTACTCCAGCCCCTCGGCCAGCGCGGGCTCGGCGAGGTCGTAGCGGTGCCGGTAGACCCAGGCCCGCGCGCGGAACGTGAGCGCGAGCGCGGCGACGTCGTCGCGGCCCGCCTCGTCGGCGAGCCGGAAGGCCGCGCCCAGCATCGCGACCCCGGCGTCCGGGTCCTCGTCCGCGGTCGCGACGGCGATCTGCACCTGCGCGAACGCCACCGCGGCGGCGCTGCCGAGCCGGCGGGCGAGCTCGGCGGCGCGCTCGCCCCACTCCCGACCGGCCGCGTAGTCGTCGACCATGTTGTGCAGACCGGCCAGCGCCCCGTACGCGACGACGAGGTCGGGGCCGGGGTCGGTGCCTTCGAGCAGCTCGACGGCGGTGCGCGCGGCCGCGACGGCGCCCGCGTGGTCGCCGGTGCGCCACTGCACCTCGGCCATCCGGGACAGCCCTGCGCCCGCCGAGCGCCGGTCGCCCGCGGCGCGCCAGATCCGCAGCGCCTCCTCGCTGGCCGCGAGCGACTCGCGCATGCGGTTGGTGAGATGGGCTTCGACGGCGAACAGCTCCAGCAGCTGGGCCCGCTCGCGGTCCTCGAGCAGCAGCGCGTGCTCGAGAGCGGCCGTGAGCTGCGCGGCGGCCTCGCGGTGGGAGCGGGCCGCCGCCGCGCGCCTGCCCGCCGCGACGGCGTGCCGCAGGATCGCCGCCGGGTCACCGGCACTGCGGGCGTGGTGCGCCAGCCGGGCCGGGTCGACCCCCGCGTCCCCGCTGCTGTACCCGCTGGTGCGCGCCTCGAGCGCCTCGAGCACCCGCCGGTGCAGTGCGCGGCGGCGCGGGACGAACATCGTGTCCTCGACGACCCTGCGGGTCAGCTCGTGCCGGAACCGGACCCCGGTCTCCTCGGCGACCAGCAGCCCGGTGCGCATCGCCGCCTCGGCGGCGGCCATCCCGTCGGCCGTCTCGTTGTCCAAAGCGGACTCCAGAAGCCACCACTCGCAGCTGCCCGGGACCAGCGCGACCACCTCGACCGCGGGACGGCCCTGCGGCGGTGCGGCGGCGAGCCGCCCGAGCACCGACTCGCGGATGCTCAGCGGGATGTCCGTCCCGCCGCCCGCGAGGAGCTCGGTGACCAGCAGCGGGCTGCCGCCGGTGAGCGCGTACACCTCGTCGACGCGGGGGCCCGCGAGCGCCGCGACGGCGTCGCGGGACAACAGCGGAAGGGGCAGCCGCAGGATGATCCGCCTGGGCAGCACGGCGAGCACCCGCGCGAGGCGCGACATCACCTCCGCGTCGTCGTCGCGGTAGGTCAGCACCAGCAGGGTGGGCAGGTCGGTGAGGCGCCTGCCCAGGTGGACGAGCCAGTCGAGGGTCGCCTCGTCGGCCCAGTGCACGTCCTCGACGACGAGCACCGCGGGCGCGCCGCGCAGCGCGTCGACGACGGCCCGGCAGAGGCTCTCCACCGGCGCGTCCCGGTCGAGCAGCGCGCCGACCTCTCCGCCCAGCCTGCCCGCGATGTCGTGCAGCGGGCCCAGCGCGCGGGGGGCGAGCAGGTCGTCACACGCGCCCGTCAGCACCCGCACCTGGCCGCGCACGCCCGCGACGAACGCGTCCACGAGGGTCGTCTTCCCGATACCCGCGTCGCCCGAGATGGCGGCGACCCGTCCGGCGCCCGCCGAGGCCTCGTCGAGCGCCGAGCGCAGCGCGGCCAACGCCGGACCACGCTCAAGCAGCTCCACAACGGGCCATGCTAACGCGCTGTGAGCACTGACGGGAGCAAAATGATCATCAGACCACAGCGGACAGACGACGGCCCGGCCGTGGACGAGCTACTGCGACCCGTTCTGGTCGACCGACTCGGTGGGGCTGCGCGACCCGTTGCTCGCGCGCTGGGAGGCCTGACGGACCTGGAGAAACCCGGCGCCGGGATATCCTCGTGCGACATGTCGACATCGCACGACATATCGACACGGCGAGAGGGGCGACGAAAGGTGGATGCCGGCCTGGCGTTCGACGCGCTGGCGGACCCGGTCCGCCGGGAGATCCTCGCGGTGCTCGCCGCGCGGGACGAGTGCAGCGCAGGCGAGCTCTCCGAGGCCGTCCAGCGCGTCGGGCGCACGGCCGTGTCGAGCCATCTGCGCATCCTGCGCACCGCGGGCCTCATCGCCGAGCGCCGCACCGGCCGGTTCCGCTACTACTCCGTCGACGCCACGGGCCCCGCACAGGACGTGATCCGGTTCCTGCAGGAGCTGTTCCATGGCTCCCTCGACGACGCGAAGGCCGCCGCCGAAGCCGCCGAGTCCGCGGACCGCCGAGCGATGTGATGGCGACCCTGGCCCTGTCGGTGGAGCGGCGGATCGATGCGCCGCCGAGGACGGTCTTCGTCATGTTCGGGGGCCGCGGCGGCCACGGGGATGCGCGGCGTCTCGGGCTACTTCGGGGAGCTCCCGGACGAGGCCAACGCGGCCTTCCTGCGCCGCGGCCGCAGCTGCTGGGGCCGGATGGACACTACGAGCACATGCTGCTGCGCCTGGTGGAGGTCGACGAGCAGGACCTCGCGACGCTGGCGGCCGCGGTCGCGGGCGGCGGTCCGCGTTGGGAAGCGGCTCGAGGGCGGCGGTGGGCGCGGCCTGGGGGCGTGGTGTCGGCGCTGGCCCGTCCATTCGCCGACCAGCTGTCAGCTGTTCACCTGGTGCGCGGTGTCGAAGAGCAGGCGCAGGGCGAGCTTGCGGTTGAGGACGACGTGTTCCAGCGCCTGCCTGCCCGCTCGGTCGGGGTCGCCGGAGGCGATGGCCTGGAAGAGGGCGCGGTGTTCCTCGAGGAGCGAGCGTGGGTCTTCGTGCTGTCGGAACAGCCAGTGGAGCCTGCTTTGCAGGGGCTCGAGCATCGATGTGAGCAGGGTGTTCTTGGCGGTCTCGAGCACGGCGTCGTGGAACCGCTCGTTGGCCGAGCCGATGGCGTTGTGATCGCCGGTCTCGACGGCGTCCTCGGCGTCGACAAGGAGGTCTTCGAGGCGGGCGAGGTCTTCGGATGTGGCGTACTCGGCGGCACGTCGGGTGGCGAGGACTTCGAGGGCTTCCCGGACGTCGAACAGTTCCTCGACGTCGTGGCGTGACAGGCGGCGGACGACGACGCCGCGGCGGGGGATGACCTGGACGAAGCCTTCGGTTTCGAGCATGCGCAGGGCCTCACGTACGGGCACCCGCGAGACGCCCAGCTCTGCGGCGAGCTCGCGCTCGATCATTCGGGCGCCCGGCGCGAGTCGGCCGTCGACGATGCGCTGCCGGATCTCCTCTCGGGTCTGGTCCCGTAATGTTGTGTGTGCCAGCCCGAGGGGGATGTCCTCTCCCACGTCGTTCCCCGTCCTCTGCTCAGTGCTCAACAGTAGTTGTCCGCGGGCTTAGCACGTGCTCCAGCACCGACGCGGTGGCGAGCACCTCGTTCTCGGCGCCCGGCCGTCCGATCACCTGGACCCCGATCGGCAGCCCGTCTGCGTCGGTGCCCACGGGGACGACGACGACCGGGAGTGCGAGCACACTGATCGCGCGGCAGCAGGAGCCGAGCTGTGACCACGGCACGGGCCGGTCGTCGACGTCCACTGCCGCTGCGGGGACCGGCGCCGTGACCGAGGCGACGGGTCCGAGCATGATCGGTGTTTGGTTGAGGAAGCGCAGGACAGTGCGCCTGATCTCGGCCACGCGAGCGAGTTCGCGGGTGACGTCTGAGGTGTGCCGGGTGCGTGCGGTGCGGCCGAGGTAGTCGCGGATCGCGGGACCGAGCAGCTCTGTGTCCGTGCCCACGAGGGTCTCGACTTCGGGCAGGCCCTGCCCGTCCCGGATCGACACGAACAGGTCGGCGCACTCCTCCAGGCCGGGTGGGCGGTCCTGGCGGACCATCGCGCCTGCCTCGGTGAGAGCGGCGCCTGCGTTGCGCACGGTGTCGGTGATCGTCTTGCTCACCGGCACGGTTCCCTCGTCCGCGAACCATGCGACGGCGGCGCCCCGGAGGTTGAGTGCCGGGGGCCGGGGCGCGGCCCGATGTCCGGCGAGCACGGAGAAGAGCAGGACGAGGTCGGTGACCGTGTGCGCGAGCGGCGCGACGGTCATGAGCCGCGCCAGCAACAGGTCGGGGTCAGGTGGAGCCGCCACCGCCGAGAAGGGCAGGAGGCCGTCGAAGGGGATGAGGCCCGGTGTCGCCCGCAGCGCCGCGGTGCCGGTGCAGTGTGCGGGCCATCGGATCGAACCGCCGAAGTCGGTGCCGATTCCGAAGGCGGCCAGCCCGCCTGCGACGGCGGCCGAGTCGCCCCCGCTCGAACCGCCTGCGGTGCGGGTGCGGTCGAGGGGGTTGCGGGTCGGGCCGAACAGCGGATTGTCGGTGTGGGTGTCGACGGCGAACTCGGAGCAGTTCGTCTTGCCGATGAGGATGGCGCCCGCCTGCCGGAGCCGCTTGACGGCGGTGGCGGTGCGCGTGGAGATGTGGTGGGTGAGGACCCGGGACCCGGCGGTGCTGCGCAGCCCGGCGACCTCGATGGTGTCCTTGACGGTGAAGGGGACTCCGTGCAGCGGCCCGATCCGTTGGCCTGATCGGTGGCGCTCGTCCGCGGCGATGGCGTCGTCGCGGGCGCGCGGGTTGCGGGTCACCACTGCGTTGAGATCGCTGTCCGCGACCCGCTGAAGGTGCTCGTCGAGGCAGGCGGTGGCCGTCAGTGTGCCTGCGGCCATGTCGCGGACCAGGTCGACGACGGTCTGGTGACAGGTATCGGACATCGGGTGTTCTCCAGCGGTTGGCGGGTGCGGAGTGCAAGGCCGCACCCGCCGGTCGGCTCGCTCAGCGGGACGCGACGCTCCCGTCGAGGACCGGGGCGAAGGTCGGGTGTACCGACTGTTCCTCGGCCTCGTCGAGCTCGGACAGCTGCTCCAACGACTTGCCCAGGGTCTCCGGGCCGAAGACGATCGTCGCAGCCATGACGAGGTACATCACGATGGCCAGGCCGAAGATGCCCGCCGCGCCCCAGGCGTCCAGGATGTTCCCCGCGATGGGCGGGATGATCGAGCCGGCCATCGACGCGACGAAGACGGAGGCGCCGACGCCGAACGCCCGGACGCGGGTCGGGTACAGCTCGGGTGCGTAGACCCAAATCAGCGTGTTCAGCATCATCGAGATGAGCTGGAAGATCGTGCCGCAGAGCAGGATCAGCGCGAGGTTGGGGGACTGCACGAACGCGATGGCGATGACGATGGCCGCGATCGCGCCGTAGCCGAGGACGATGCGCCGCCGCCAGTAGTGCCCGGCCACCGCGGCGAGGATCGCGCCGATGAGGCCGCCGACGTTGATGATGAGGGTGAAGGTGAGGCTGGAGGCGATGCCGTAGCCCTGCTTGACCAGGATCGACGGCATGAAGATCGTGATCGTGTCCTGGGCGCCGAAGGCCATGAACGAGATGACCCACAGCACGACGGTCCGCCTGCGCAGCACACCCTTGAAGACCTCGGTGAGTCGAACCACCTCGCGGGGGATGACGTGACCCTCGGGGGCCTTGACGAACTCCTTGATGGGACGGCCGTCCCAGCGCAGTCGTCCGGCGTCGAGCAGGGTGAGGACCTTGTTGGTCTCCTTGACCTGGCCTTGGGACAGCAGGTAGCGGGGGCTTTCCGGGACGTAGCGTCGGTAGACGAACACGAGCAGCGCAGGCAGGACCAGGACGCCCAGCAGCCAGCGCCAGCTCTCGGTAGGGCCGCCGAGCAGGTCGCCGAGCGGGTTGATGATGAGCCAGGCCAACGCGGTGGAGAAGAAGATGCCCAGCCCGCCGCCCGCGATGTTCACCACGGCGGTGCAGGCTCCCCGCACCTTGGTCGGGACGAGCTCCGAGACCAGCGTCACGCCGGTGTTCAGCTCGCCGCCGAGACCGATGCCGACCACGATGCGGCCGATGAGCAGCACCCAGATGTTGGGCGCGAGCGCGCCGATCAGGGCGCCCAGGGTATAGAGGGCCAGGTTGTACAGGTAGGTCGTCTTGCGGCCGATGCGGTCACCGAGGATGCCTGCCAGCAGGCATCCGACGGCGACGCCGCCGAAGGTGGCCGTGCTGAGCAGCCCGACCTCGGTTCCGGTGAGGTTCCAGACCTTGGTGAGGGAGGGCGCGGCGTAGGCGACGTTGAACTGTTCGATGGCGTCGAAGATCGTGCCGATGGCGACCAGCAGAAGCACGAGCTTCTGGGCCCGTCCGAGGCCGATCTTGTCGATGGCGTTCGCGAGTTGGGCGTGCAGGTTGCGGGATGTCGCGGCGTACTGCGCAGCGTCAGTTGACATGGCGGTTTCCTGGTTGGAGGGCGGAGGCGGCAAGGGTGCGGTCAGCGTCCGGTGGCGTCCGGTCGGGTCGCGCGGTCGAACGGGTAGCGGGTGCGGAAGTCGTCGGCGGCGTCTTCGAAGGTGGTGAAGGTGACGCCGGGGTGCCCCTTCCAGTAGTCGAGCAGGCGCTCGAGCATCAGCAAGACCTGGGGGCGACCGGACACGTCGGGGTGCAGCGTGACCGGGAAGACCGCGTAGTCGAGCTCGCGGTACACCCAGTCGAACTGGTCGTTCCAGAGCTGCTCGATGTCGCGGGGGCTGACGTAGCCGTGGGTGTTGGCGGCGTTCTTGTTGAACATCATCGGGGGAAGGTCGTCGACGTACCAGTTGCCGCAGAACTCCACGAGGTCGACCTCGTGGCCGTGCTGCAGCGGCTTCATCCACTCCGACGCGCGCCGCGAGAAGTCGATCTTGGTCCAGGCGTCGCCGACCCGGGCGTAGAAGGGGACGAAGTCGTTGTAGTTCTGCGAGTGGTCGTAGCTGAAGCCGTGCTCGAGCAGCAGCGCCGAGGTCTGCTCGCTCATCTCCCACCAAGGAGCGACGTAGCCGCGTGGCGTGTGACCGGTGAGCTTCTCCACGAGCTCGATGCTGTGGACGAGGACCTCACGCTCCTGCTCCGGTGTCATCGCGACCGGGTTCTCGTGGCAGTAGCCGTGGGCGCCGATCTCGTGCCCGGCGTCGGCGACGGCCTGCATCTGCTGGGGGAAGGTCTCGAGGGAATGGCCGGGGATGAACCAGGTGGATCGGATGTCGTAACGGTTGAGGAGTTTGAGCAGGCGGGGTGAGCCGACCTCGCCCGCGAAAACGCCGCGTTGGATGTCGTTGGGAGAGTCCTGTCCGCCGTACGAGCCGAGCCAGCCTGCGACGGCGTCGACATCGACGCCGATGCAGACCTTGATGTCCTTGGTCATCGGGAGTGGTCCCTCCGTGCGTTGGTGTGGTTGCGGAGTCGGTCGGCGATGAGGTCCTCGGCTTGGTGGCGGACGGCGTCCATCGCGGCCTGGTCGGCGGCGGTCCAGGCGCGCTCGGTGAGGCTGTGTGCGGACAACCAGCCGGTCATGGCGCCGCCGTGCTCGATCGGGCCGAGCATCTGGGCGGCGACCCCGTAGACGTCCGTGAGTGCCTGCGGCGGCTGAGGAGCGCAACGGAAATGGGGTTGGACGAGGTTGCGGCGGTGCGTCTCGAGCCACTCGACGGTGTTCAGCCTGCGCTGGTCCAGTGAGCCCTCACGTCGGATCGGGCGGACCCCTGGCCGCAGCGACTCCGCGGCTGTCAGCGTGACCTCCAACCCATGCTCGGGGAGGTCGACCCGCAAGGTGGTTCGGTCCGCCCCCGTCTGCCGGAGCAGCGTGTCGCAGAGGCCCTGCATCTCGGAACGGACGGCGCCGTCCCGCAGCAGCGTCCCGAAGCCTGCGATCGACGAGGGCCGGACCAGCTGCAGGGCGTGCCACAGGGTCACGGCCACGCTGTCGAAGACGGGGATGCCGAGCTCGGCCTCCAGCGAGTGCGCGAGCGGGGCGCCCGGCACGTTCGTGCAGACGACGGCAACGGCGTGGGCGTCGGTCGCGACCTCACGCAACTGGCGCGCCACCTGGGTCTCCGGGATGTTGGCGAAGGATTCGTTGTCGCTCATTCCCAGGTGGCTCTCGGCGATGACGTCGACGCCCTGCGTCGCGTACTGCTTGACGATGAGGTTGTTGACCTCGGCCGTGTAGGGCGTGGCCACACCCAGCCGGGTCACGCCATAGACCCGGCATGCCTCCAGCATCGCCAGCGTCGACGTCGTCGCCGCGACGCCGCCTTGTCGGGTGAGCCGGGCGGCGAGCTCACGCTCACCGTCGGCGCCCAGCCAGGATCCGGACGTTCCGTTCCAGACCACGACGTCGACCTTCGCGTCGATCAGTTGCATGGCCGCGGCCGACATCGCCTCGCCCCCGAACTGGGAGTCCGAACCCGCATCGAGTCCGATCCGGGTCACCGCGACGCGGCTGAAGTGAGCGGAGACCTCGCGTGTGTCACCCAGCAACCGATAGGTCATCGGCTCCAGGCAGGTGTTCGACGATGGCGTCACCATGCCCACTCGGACCGTGCCGTTGTGTCGCACCATGACCTCAAGACGCCCCTTCGGGTCGTGGGATACGGTATACCACGGTGGTATACCGAAGAGGGTGGGGCCTCTGCGACGCCCTGTCAAGCCCTCGTTCCAACGGTGGTGGCGGTGGCGGCGGCGCGCCGCCGGGTGGGTCCGGGTCGGTGTCGGCGGCGAGGAAAACGCGGGCCTGCGCGCGGTCCAGGCCGATCGTGGCGGTGTGGTCGGGATCGACGCGGGGGCGGCGCACCGCGGTGGCTGGGTTGGCGGCGAGCAGGTCGTGTTCGACGAGGTGCCGGTAGAAGGCGGTGAGCGCGGACAGTCGCCGCGCGGTGCTCGAGGACGCTGCGCCGGTGTCGAGCAGGTGGCGGACCCACAGGTCCACGTGCACCCGCCGCGCCGCCAGCCATCGCCGAGCGCATCCTGACCATCGGGTGGGCAGCGGAGCAGCTGCGGACGCTGTTGATACGGGCCGGGATCGACCCGCCCTACGTGCTGGTGACCAGCTCCGTAGGCAGCTGGATCGCCGAGCAGTACGCCGCTCGGCGGCCCCAGGAGGTGGCCGGGATGGTGCTACTCGATCCGACCATGCTGAGCCCGTGGCCGAGGGTCACCGAGAAGACCGACCCCTTCCTCGACGGCGGTGAGGACGGCTGTATCCGCTGGTCCTGGCTGGCGTGCTACGCGGAACTCGCCGCCTCAGTGCCTGCGGCGGTGGCCCGTTCTGTGGTGGTGTCGTCATCAGACGGGCGGTGGGAGCGTGACCCGCCACCGCCGCCGTACGAGTGGTGGCATCCGCTCACGCTGCCGGAGGTCGATCAACTGTGGCAGGGCTTCCAGCGGGATTGGGTTCGTCGGCTCTCCGCCCTGCACGTTGTCGCTGACACGGCCGATCACTTCGTGCACCAAGACGAGCCCGACCTGGTGACCCACGTCGTGGGCGCGGTGCTCCCATGTCCGCCGCCGTCGGACCGCTGCAGCTGGCGTGACGTTGCTTGCCTCTGGTCAGTTGCAGCCTTGGCCGACAGCCGCCGTGCTGCGTCCGACCGACGTCATCGCCGTGCAGGCAGCTGCTCGGTGTGGCTAGTTCCCGATGAGCTCGCGGATCTGGGTTGCCACCGCGGCGTGCCGTTCGGGATGCAGCTCGGCGACCTGTTCCTCGAGCATGCCGCGGGCAACCCAGACCAGCCGGTCCAGCAATGCGGTGCCGGCGTCGACGATGGGTTCGCGGTAGGTGCCGTGGTAGACCGAGCGGGAGTCGACCTCGACCGCGATCACCCGTCGGTCTCCGAACGCGGCGTTGTAGGCGTCGGAGGAGACGACGAGGTAGTTCATCGGACCCATCACCTCGTCACGGGAGACCCAGACCTGCCCGTAGCGGATCGGCTCGGTGGACCGGCTCATCCTTCGTCGAGGGCGGCGATCGCGCGGCGGCGGCGCGCCTGCATGAGTGCACGCTCCTGTTCGTTGGTGTAGAGCGGCACGCGGGCATCCTCCTCGGCGCGGGCGCGGATCGCCTTTGCGATCGCGGCCTGGCGCTGTAGTGCGGTCCGAACCCACTCCGACAGGTTCGTTCCCGCGTCCGCCGCGGCGGCCTTGACCTGCTCCGCTAACCCGTCGTCGAGCTTGACCGCTATCTGCACCGTCATACGACGAGCATGGCACATCGTCGTTCACGATGGCATGCGCGGCGGTAGACGTCCTGACGTCGGTGGGTCATGTCGCGTCAACGATCGTTCACGAGACACTCCCGGCACCCCGTCGTTTCCGCAGGTGGTGGTTGTAGCAAGACTCGTATCCCCGGCCTACGTCACGCACACCCCGGTTTCCGAATACCTTCCCGGCTGTGAGGATCAGCGACGCACCACCGCCCCGCTTGTGGGCGAGCCCACTGCCGGTGGCGGCCCCTCTCGTGTCAGGTCGCGGTGATGATCTCGATACCCCAATCGGCATACGGCTCGGGCGTTGTGGTGATCACGGGTCGCCCGCCGGGCCACTCGGCGGTCGGACGTCCGGCATCGATGGCCTGCGCTGCGCGCCAGTCCATTCCGGCGGCGATGAAGCCGCCGACCGCGGCGGCGGCGGGGTAGTCCAGGTCGATGACCTGCATTGCGGGCAGCACTCCGATGTGATCGCCCAGGCCCGGTCGCTGCGCGATGGCCGCGATGAGG
The DNA here is from genome assembly GCA_963750095.1 of uncultured Actinomycetota bacterium. Classification (GTDB taxonomy): domain Bacteria; phylum Actinomycetota; class Actinomycetes; order Mycobacteriales; family Pseudonocardiaceae; genus Pseudonocardia. The sequence goes on from CAVVPJ010000011.1 coordinate 813,436, forward strand.
CATAACGCCGGCGCGAAGATGTAGCGGCCCGGGCGTAGGTGGGCCTGGGATACCAGGCCCGAGACCATCCGGCTGCCCGCGCCCAGCGCCAGCAGGGCGGTGTGGTCGAACACGACCGCCACCGGTGCGGAACTCACTCCGTGCCCGCGCCGCCGGGTGCACGGTCGCGGGAGACGCTCGAGGTCGGTCGTGTCTCCAGCTCGCGCCAGAACCGCTCCCCGTCGGCGAGGTCGTTGTCATCGAGCTCGGGGCACAACCGCGCACGCAGATGTGCGGTGGCGGCCGCGTGACGAGCGGCCAGTTCCTCCTGCGTGGGCGTGCTCGCCGCCAACTCGGTCACCAGGTCGCGGATCGTCGCGCCTCGTTGGGCCGCGAGCACGGCCAACCGATCGCGCACGGCGCTGTCAACCTTGATCGTGGTGTCCGGCATCGATCAAGTATACCGAACGAATACCCACCTGGGCGGCGGCTCGCCGTACGCGGGTCGCACGACTCCAACAAGCGTCCGGCGCACAGGACGGGACGTTGGTCGACCCGGCCCGCCACGCGGCCCGGCGTCGACGGCCTCCACTTCCCGGCACGCTATGCCGTAGGCGGTCGCACTGGTGCCGGCACATCCGTAGCCGCTCAGGACACATCCTCCCGGTCGCCCCAGCCACCTCAGGTCGGGTGTCCGGGCTACGAGGGAAGCTCATTGTCTGTGTCGGTCACTTGCGGAGGGGGCTTAGGGCGAGTCGTGTGGCCTCGCGTCGTGCCGGAGGAGGAGTGGTGGGCTTGGCGCTCCTCGGTCGCGTTCTGCCGGGATGCGCGGACCGCGCGATCGGTCAGCTGGTCGTAGATCGGTTTGCTGCGCAGCAGGTTGGCCACCAGCATGGCGACCGCGCAGGCACCGAGCATCGGCGGCAGGAGCGTGGTCGAGCCGGTCATCTCGGTGGCCAGAATCAGTCCGGTGACGGGTGCGCGGACCGTGGCGGTGAAGAACGCGGCCATGCCGATGAGTGCCAGCGCCGCCGGTTCGGGGGTCTGGTTCGGGGCGATCTGGGTGCCGACCAGTCCGACGAGCAGCCCGAGGTGGGTACCGAGCACGAGCATGGGCGCGAACAGCCCGCCCGGGGTGGCGGCGGCGTAGGAGACGACGCCGAGGACGAACCGCAGCGCGAACAGCCCGGTCACCGCGAGGATGGTCCCCTGGGCCAGCAGGGCGTCCTGGGTGAGGTTGTCGCCGCCGCCGATCACGTCCGGGGCGAGCCAGGCGAGGGCGCCGACCGCCGCGCCGATCAGGGCAGCCCGCACCGCGACCGGCCAGCGGCTCGTGTCGGCGATGCGGAGCGCAGCCATGACCGCCCAGTTGTACGCGACGCCGAGCAGCCCGGTCAGGATGCCGAGGAGCAGGATTACGGGCGCCTGGGGCAACCGAGGGGCGGCGAAGATGGGCACGTGGAAGTCCCTCGCAGTGGTGTCGTGCAGCAGCAGGCTCGCGCTGATGAACCCGGCGCCACACGCCGCGAGCGTGGCGAGGGTGATGCGCAGATCGAACCGCTTGACCAGCTCCTCGAGCACGAACACGCCGCCCGCGATCGGCGCGTTGAATGCCGTCGCCAGCCCGGCGGCCGCGCCCGCGGCCACGAGGATGCGCACGTCGGCCCGCTTCCGCCGGAGCGCCGCGCCGACGATGATGGCGATGTTGCCGCCCATCTGTACCGATGGCCCTTCCCGGCCCAAGGCGAGACCCGATCCGATGGCCAGCAGCCCGCCGACGTACTTGATCGGCAGGATCCGGAAGCGCCCCGGTTCAGTGCGTCCCTCGACGACTGCCTCCACCCGGGGGATGCCGCTGCCCTCGGCGTGCGGTTCGACCCGGTGCACCAGCCACGCCGCCGCCGTCGTCCCGGCGGCACAGATCGCCATGACCAGCAGGAATCCCAGGAAGGGACTGGCGTGCGCCCAGCGGACCAGGTCCTCGCGGCCCTGGCCGACGAGATCGAGCAACAGCCGGAAGGAGGCGGCCATCAGGCCAGTAAGGACCCCGACCAGGGTGGCGGCCACCACGAACCCGAGCTGCTCAGTAGGCCGCCCCAGCAGGTGCGGGTCTCCCTGCCGCTCCGAGGACGCAGGCACGAGGCGGCGGAACCAGGCTCGGGCGCGACCGTCCCGGGTATCAGGTCCCTTCGCCACTTCAGCATTATGCGTGGGGCGATAGAAGACACGGTCTTCTCGGAGTTCCCGTTGTCGGTCTGCGGGTGCCCGATCTCGCGCATGGCCCGCTGACCTCGCGATTCGCCACCAAACATGCCGCGCCATGATCCACCGACTTCGTCGAGGCTGATCCACCACATGTCCGCGAGACTGCTGGGCTGGCCGTGGACCGCGGTGCAGATCGACCGTGAGCTGCTGGTGCGGCCCGCCGTGTTCCCGACCCTGCTCGGGCACGCGCTGAACCTGCTGGCCGGGGCGGCGCTGCGCTACCGCGAGGGCCTCGGGCTGGCCGACCCGCCGTGGGCGTTGATCGGCTTCTTCGCCCAGGGCAGGTTGCTGGCACCGCTGACCTGCTGATCAGCGGTCTGTTCCGGGCCCGGCCCTGCCCGAGGGCGGCCGTCACTGTGCCGAGCATCCGACCCCGACTGCGGCCGAACAACGTCACCGTGGCGAGCACGCCGTCACCACGCCGAGGAATGCCGCGATTGACGTCGGCACCATCAGCGACGGCTTCGTATGCAAGATCGACGACGGTCAACAGTCGGCTAGCCGACAAAGTCATCGCCAGCTTCCCCAGCTGCCCAATCCCCGAGATCGGCCCGCTCGGCCGGCACCTCAAACGTTGGAAGTTGGCCTTCCTGACCTTACTTCGCCACCGACGCAACAACGGCGGCATCGAAGCCATCCACTGCCTGATCGAGGTTCACTGCCGTGTCGCCTGCGGCCTCCGCAGTACGACAACCTACCGCCGCATGCTCTTGATCGGCGGCGGCCGGTTGCACGAACTCGATACCCAACTGCCTCGGAATCACGGTCATCGTGACCACGTCCATCGGTGAGCGCATCGACGTCGGGAAGACCGGTGGATGACCGAACGCCTCCTCCCGCGGAGGCGAGGCCGGCCCCGCCGCGGCAGGTCTGCAGCGTACCCGGGGCGCATCCCGGGCAGTCCGAACGCGGCCGGCCGGACTGAGGCCCGGGCGAGCAGGCAGCGTTTGAGATGTCACAATGTTTCTCATCGGTTATCGTTTTCATCTGCGGTGGGGAGGTCTCGCGGCTCGGCGTCTTCGGGGACGTGGTCTGCCGGCGGCACTGGCAGGTGGAGTAGCGCGGTGTTCTCGGCGGCGGTCGCGGCGTGCAGGTCGAGGCCGCGTTGGGTGAAAAGCTTCACCAGGTTCACGCGTTCCCGCTGGTAGGTGTCCTGGTGCTCGTCCGGGCGCAGGCCCGCGAGCCGGGCCCACCACGCCACCGCCTCCGCCCGCACCCGCAGCTGCTCCTCCACCTGATCGACGCGCTGGAACAGGACGCCGAGGTTGTGCAGGGAGCCGGCGAGGTAGGGGGTGTAGCGGGCGGGTTCGGCCCGGGCCAGGTCCCGGTAGAGCGTGACGGCTTCCTCGGTGGCGGCCAGGGCGCGGCGGCGCTCCCCCACCGCGGTCAGCCAGGCACCGAGCGCAAGCAGGGCGGTGGCCAGGGCCGAGCGGGCCTGGTCGGTGGGTTCTTGCTCGGCCCGCCGGCGGGCGTGGCTGACGGTGATCTCCTGGAGGGCGACGTGCAGGCGAGGCCAGTCCTGATCCCCGATGAGGCCGAGCAGCCGCGTCACTTCGGCGGTCGACAGGTCATGGCGGTGTACTTCGGCAACGAGCACCTGCTGCAGCACAGGGGATCTCGGCCGCCGGCCGTCGCCGCACCGCTTGCTGTCAGTTGAGGCGTTATCGGGTGTTCGTGTCGTCGGGCTGCAGTCCGTGGGCAGCGACTACCGTGGGCCCGGTGAGCGCTGTTGCCGATGTCGGCCCGGTCGAGCCGGGTCGGGTGCCGTTCGCCGACGCCTCGCCCGCGCGGATTCGGGAGGCGCTGACCGCGGAGGACGCGGCGGTGTTCGACCGGCAGTGGCGGGCGTTGATGCAGCGGGCAACCGAGCGGCTCGACCTCACCGAGGTCCATGAGGCACTCGAGGCGTGGCGGCAGGTGGCCTGGGTGACCTCGGCGCACGGCCCCGAGGTCTACCGGCGCACGCTCGGGTCGGCCCACGAGCGGCTGCAGAGCGGGGAACGGGCCCCGGGGGCGCTGCCCTGGGCGCAGTTGAAGGCCGAGCTCGGCCTGCCCGAGTGATATCGGGCGTACGCGGCCGGTGAGCTACTCGATCGACATCGATCCGGGCGCTCAGGACGCGATCGCCGCGCTTCCGCACGACGCGCTGCTGACTCTGGTCGAAGCGTTCGCCGTGCTCGAGCTCGCGCCGTGGAGCGTCGGGCGATCGGTGAACCCGGAACGCAACCCGTACTCCGGGGTCCGCAACCTCCCGTTCGGCGCCGCGGGCATGGTCACTTACTGATCGTGGAGCACGAACGTCGGGTCGACATCCTGCTGGTCACCTGGGCGGGGCCGGTGTAGCTGTCATAGGTTTCGTTATCAGTTATCATTTTCATCTGGTCGGGGGGCGGCCAGCTCGGGATCCTGCGGCAGGAAGGGTGCGCGCGGCGGCCGCCCTGGGTGATGCTGCCTCTCACGATGACGACGACGGCGCCATTCATCGTGCCGATGGAAATCGGACAACTCGGGCGGTCGTGATCGTCACGGTGGCGGCATGGTCGTCACGGTGGCGCGGGCGAGCGCGTGCTGGCGGGGTTGGGCGTCGTCATGGTTGGCGCCCGGCTGCGGGCGCGCGAGGACCCGACCGGAGTGTGATCTCAGCCTGGCGCGACCCGTGCGGGCCGGGTCGAGGAGTCGGCCGCGGGTGATCTGCCCGATCAGCGTCCAGGCCGGCACCCGGGGCGCCACCCACACTCGCAGGGCCGCCAGCGCTCCGCAACGTCTTGGCCAACCGTGGCGAGTGCGCCCGGGGTCTGGAAGGGACCGTCCGTCCCGTTGTGTCGGATGGTTCACTCATCAGACATGGCAGCTGCTTGGTCAAGATCGCCGCACCGGCCAGCGACTGCACTACATCATTTAGACGCTAAGCGGTGCGCGCGAACGGGGGAACCGTCTAGGCTTTTCGTAACAACATGGCGGGTGTGGGGCGATATGTGAAGTGTCGCACAAGCGACGTCGTTCATCGGAGAATCGCCCATGCCTGCCCCAGCGTTCGACCCCGTCGTGGCTGGGGGCCCTGCATGAGTCTGCCGGTACAGCCGCTGTATCCGCCTCGGCCACCACCGCCCGGCCCGGCCCCGTCCCCCCGTAACCGTCTCGGCGCCGTCACCTTCGTACTCGTCATCCTCGGGGCCGTATTCGCCGTGGTCCCCTCGACTGCGGGGTTCGGATTCGTCCTTTGCCTTGTCATGATTATCCCGGCCATCGTGGCGTTCCGACGCCTGCGTACGGTAAGGGCACCGCTACTAACCGTCGCCGCGCCGTCGCCGCATTGGTTATGGCGCCACTGTTCTTCCTCGTTGCCCTGGTGGTTGTCGGGGCCACCGCCACACCCCACCCGCCGACAGCCACCACCGCGACCGGCGATACATCTACTGTCACACCGGCTCCACCCGCGGCTCAGGTACCTGCCCCGGTTGTGGCTCCTGCCCCGGTTGTGACTCCTGCCCCGGTTCTGGCTCCTGCCCCGGTTGTGGCTCCTGCCCCGGTTGTGGCTCCTGCCCCGGTTGTCGCCGCCCCGCCGCCCGCCGCCCCTGCGCCTCCGCCGGCGCCGTCATGCGACGAGGCCACCCACTACATCAACGTCGACCACGTGTGTGTCCCGCGGCCAGCTGCGGGCTCGTCGGCCCCGGGCGGGGCGACATACAAGTGCGGGGACGGTGCATATAGCTTCAGTAAGCACCGCCAGGGAGCATGTTCACGTCACGGCGGTATCGCGCAGACGCTCTGACGCCGAACCCGGGCCGGTTGACGTCGAGGCCTCTGCGCGCTCCTGCGGAACTCGGATGGCGACGGGCTGAGCGCGCAGAGCCGGTGGCCCACCACGTGTCCCCTCCCGCGCGGACGGGCCGCCGGTTCGGCGGGTCGAATCTCGCTGTCAGCTGGTCAGCTGAGGCGTTATCGGACGTCACCGTCCCCGGGCAGCTTTCTTGATCGACGCGCCGGGCCCGGCCCTGATCCCTGCTCGTGTCGGTCCCTGGCGCCATACTCGGGGGCATGGCGACGGTGACGATGGTGGCGGTCGAGCGTTCGGGGCCGGCGTTGATGTCGACGATCTTGATCCGCTCCGAAGATCTGCAGGTCGATGTCGTCGGCAACTCGTGTCGCGAACCACGACGGAAAACCCTGCGGACAAGTGGTGAGCCGCGGCACCGAGATCGCTGTCCGACAGTCGTGAGCGGCTTGTGGAGCACAGCACAATCGCTGGCATGACCGACGATGACCTGGACCGGCCTGAACCCAGGCCTGAACCCCCGCCGGCGGAGGCGGTCACGGCGCTGCTGCGGGAGGCCCGTTCGCTGTCGCGGCGCGCAGACAAGCTCGGCGCTACCGCCGCCGCGGCGGTGGATGATCCCGAAACTCAGCAGCTCGCGGCGGAGGCCTGCACCAGCATGGAGCTGGGTCGTTGGGTGCACACCGTCCGTCTGCAAGCCACGCTGCGGGAGGTGACCCCGGCCGTGCTGCGGGTGGTCGATGTGCCCGCCTCGTGCACGCTGTCGTAGCTGCACAACCTGCTGCAGGAGTTCGACACCGACGAGCGCGACGAGGCCTGCTTTCGATTAGCCGATCTCCCCACCCGGTTCGGCTTCCTCTACGACTTCGGCGACGGCTGGACCCACGACATCGAGGCCCTCGGCCCCGGGGAGGCACAGCCGGGCTGCGGCTACGGCGAGGGCCGCTGCGCCACGGCGGACGGGTTCGCCGTGCGTCCGTCGGGTTGGCGACCGACGACGAACGCGTCAACGCGTCACCGCATGTTGACGGGCGATCGGCGGCGTCCCTAGGGTTCTCGCAGCCGACCGCGAGGAGCCCCTCATGTCCGTCGACCCACCCGACTCCGCCGCACTGCGCCGCATTTCCGACCATTACGGGCTCGGTCTCTCGGATACCGACCTCGCCGCGTTCAGCCCGATGGTCGACGGCCTGTTCGGGTCGTGGGGCGCCGTCGAAGAGCTCTACGCGGCGTCCCGACCGGCGATGCCCGAGCGCGCCTGGAGCAGGCCGGAGCCCGCCGACAACCCGTTCAACGCGTGGTACGTCACGACGTCGATCACCGGCTCCGGCGAGGGGCCGCTCACGGGCAAGACGGTGGCGGTCAAGGACAACACCGCGGTCGCGGGCGTGCCGATGATGAACGGCTCGCGGACGATGGAGGGCTACACGCCCCTGCGCGACGCCACCATCGTCACCCGCGTGCTCGCGGCGGGCGCGACGATCGCGGGCAAGTCCGTCTGCGAGGACCTCTGCTTCTCGGGCGGCTCGCACACCTCCCGCACCGGCCCCGTCCGCAACCCGTGGGACGAGACCCGCTCGGCGGGCGGGTCCTCCTCCGGGAGCGCCGCGCTGGTGATGGCGGGCGTCGTCGACGTCGCGACGGGCGGCGACCAGGGCGGCTCGGTGCGCATCCCCAGCGCCTACACCGGCACGGTCGGGCACAAGCCGACCTGGGGCCTGGTGCCCTACACCGGCGCCTTCCCGATCGAGCAGACCGTCGACCACGTCGGCCCGATCACCCGCACGGTCGCGGACGCCGCACTGGTGCTGAACGTGATCGCGGGGCCGGACGGGTTCGACCCCCGCCAGCCGCGGGACGTCGTTCCCGACGACTACGTCGCCGCGCTGGCCCGGGGCGCCGAGGGGCTGCGGGTCGGGGTCGTCACGGAGGGCTTCGGGCACCCGAACTCGGAGGCGGCCGTGGACGACACCGTGCGCGCGGCCGCCGAGACCCTGCGCGGCGCGGGCCTCGTCGTCGAGGACGTGTCGATCCCGTGGCACCTGCACGGCGCCCGGGTCTGGGACGTGATCATCACCGAGGGCGCGACCGCGCAGATGGTCGACGCCAACGGCTACGGCATGAACTGGAAGGGTCGCTACGACCCCGAGGTGATCGACCACTACGGCGCCCAGTGGCGGGCGGACGGCAGCCAGTTCTCCGAGACCGTGAAGCTCGTCCTGCTCACCGGCAGGTACGGGATCGACCGGTACCACGGCAAGCACTACGCGATGGCCCACAACCTGGCCTTCGATCTGCGCGACGCCTACGACGAGGCGTTGTCGCGCTACGACGTGCTCGTGATGCCGACGCTGCCGCTGCAGGCCACGCCGATCCCACCCGAGGGCGCGCCGCGCGAGGAGGTCATCCCGCGCGCCCTGGAGATGGTCGCCAACACGTGCGTGACCGACGTGACCGGCCACCCGGCCTGCTCGGTGCCAGCAGGCCTCGCCAACGGGCTGCCCACCGGGATGATGATCATCGGCAAGCACTGGGACGACGCCACGGTGCTGCGTGTCGGCCACACCTTCGAACAGGCCGTCGGGGGCTTCCCGCGGCCGACGGCAGCGACGGTGGGGAGCCGGTCGTGAACGGCGTGCACGACCTCGGCGGCACCGACGGCCTCGGGCCGGTACCGGTGCCCGAAAGCGAGCCGGTGTTCCGCGCGGAATGGGAGAAAGCGGCGTTCGCCATGTTCTCCATGCCGTTCCGGGCCGGTTTCTTCGGCGTGGACATGTTCCGCTACGGCATCGAACAGATGCATCCCGCGGCCTATCTCCTCTCGCCGTACTACGAGCACTGGATGCACGCCGCCGAGCATTACGGCCTGGCGAAAGGCGTGCTCGACGAGGCCGAGATCGAGAAGCGCACGCAGTACTACCTGGAGAACCCCGACGCGCCCCTGCCACAACGCGACGACCCGGACCTGCTCGCGTTCGTCGACGGCGTCGTGAAAGCGGGCGCACCCGCGGGGCGGCCGTCGGACAAGGTCGCCAAGTTCGCCGTCGGCGACCGGGTCACCGTCGTCGCCGACGCGCCGCGCGGCCACACCCGCAAAGCCCGGTACGTGCGGGGGAAGACCGGCGTCGTCGAGTTGGCGCACGGCACGATGATCTACCCCGACAGCGCGGGCAACGGCGGCCCGGAGGCCCCCGAGCACGTCTACACGGTCAAGTTCACCAACCAGGAGCTCTGGGGCCCCGAGGCCGCTGAGCCGAACGGCGTCGTCTACTTCGACGTCTGGGAGCCCTACATCACCCTTGCCGAGGAGCGGGCCGCTTGATATCGCCGACCAACACCACGACACCCGTCTCAGCCGCGCCACCGGTCGAGGAGCACTCGTCATGACCGTGAAGATCCGTACCCAGGAGGAGATCGCCGCCCGCGTGAAGGCGCTGGAGGCCATCATGATCGAGAAAGGGATCATGACGACCGGCGCGGTCGACCGGCTCGTGGAGATCTACGAGAACGAGGTCGGGCCCCAGCTCGGCGCCGCGGTGGTCGCGAAGGCGTGGACCGACCCCGAGTTCAAGGCGCGGCTGCTGGCCAACGCCACCGAGGCCTGCGCGGAGCTGGGCATCGGCGGGCTGCAGGGCGAGGACATGGTCGTCGTCGAGAACACCGACACCGTGCACAACGTCATCACGTGCACGCTGTGCTCCTGCTACCCGTGGCCGGTGCTCGGGCTGCCGCCGAACTGGTACAAGGGCCCGGAGTACCGGTCGCGGATCGTGCGCGAGCCGCGCAAGGTGCTGCGCGAGGACTTCGGCTTCGCCGTGCCGGACTCGGTCGAGGTGCGCGTGTGGGACTCGTCGTCGGAGATGCGGTACTGGGTGCTCCCGAACCGTCCCGCCGGCACCGAAGGCCTCGACGAGAAGGCCCTCGCCGCGCTCGTCACGCGCGACTCGATGATCGGCACCGGCGCCCCGAAGGCGCCCTGATGGGCTACCGACAGGACGCGACGGAGCTGGGTGACGCGCGGCGCCGGGTCGAGGCGCTGGTCAGCGAACTGCCCGGCGGCTCGGGCGACCGTGCGTTCGACCAGCCCTGGGAGGTTCGGGCGTTCGCCATGGCCGTGGCGGCCTACCACGCGGGGCAGTACGAGTGGAGCGAGTTCCAGCTCTCCCTCATCGACTCGATCAAGAAATGGGAGGCGGACGGCGGCGCCGAGCCGTGGTCGTACTACGAGCATTGGCTCACCGCGCTGGAGACGGTGCTGGCGGGCAACGGCGCCCTCTCCGACGCCGCGCTCGACGAACGCACGAAGGCCGTGCTCGCGACCCCGCGCAACGCGAACCACCACGAGGCCCACCGCGAGCCGGTCGCCGTCGACCCGGCCCGCTAGACGGAGTCGCAGAGCCGCTCTCCAGCACACGAGAGGAACGCCAGCGGGGTTTGCTCGTGCCCGAACCCCGCTGGCGTCGCTCTCGGCCGCCTGCGCATCGACGTCATCCGAAGGTCTAGGTCAGGGTGGGCAGGCCTGCCTCCAGCAGCTTCTTCACGTCGAGAACGCCGTACCCCTGCCCGCGGTCCCAGTAGGCGTTGTCGCACATCGTGTTGCGGCGCAGGAGGACCCGGATCTGGGTCGCCGTGGGCGGGGGTGCCCCCTTGCCGACCGCCCTCGACAGCAGGAGCGCGACGGCCCCGGCGACGTGCGGGGCCGCCATGCTCGTGCCGTCCATCGCGACGACGCCGTCGCCGCTGTCGCGGAGGGCGGCCTCGATGCCCACACCGGGTGCGCACACGTCGGGCCGCTCGGTCCCGTCCCGAGTCGGTCCGAACGAGGAGAAGGACCCCACGCGCACCGGCCGCTTGGCGTCGACGGCCCCCACGGTGATGACCGACCGCGCGGTGCCCGGCACGCTGATCGTCATCTCCTCGGTCTCGTGGGTGACGAACTCGGTCGGCGGGCCGCTGTCGCGTTCGATCCAGGCGTGGACGTCCCCGGCGACCCGCACGTGCACGGCCTCGATCGCGAGCGTCCACTCCCCGGGCGGGGCACTGGCGCCGCGCGGGGCGTTGCCGCAGGTGAACTGCACCCGCAGCAGCTTGTCGCCGTTGTCGACATGCGAGGGCACCAGCTCGATGCGGTAGTCCCCCTGGCCCCGGAAGAAGTCCTCCACCTCCTGCTGCTCGCGGTCGACCCACTCCGAGGACTCGCCGCCGGGCGACCGGAGCTGGAACCGGTAGTCGTTCTCCGGCTTCCACCACAGCTCCAGGTTCACCGTGCGCGAGAGCCCGGGCGGGCAGCGCCAGACCAACTCGTCGGCCCCGCCGGGCGGCACGGTGAGCTTCGCGTGGCCGCGTTTGCCCCGCTCGTTGCCCGCCGACTTGACCACGACCCGGCCGGACTTGCGCCCGCCCTTGGCGAACTCGTCGAACCCGACCTCCAGCGCAGACTGGCCGTCGTGCGCGCCCGCGTTCTTGCCCTGGCTCACGTTGACGACCACCGGGAGGCGAAGCGCTGACGCCGTCGTGTCGATGAACTCGAGCGCCGCGAGGTGCGCTTCCGAGTACCCGGTCGGCTCGACCCCTCTGGAGATCACGACCAGCAGCTTCGCCTCGGGGGCCACCCCGCCCGCGAACGCGCCGCACCGGCGCCCCACGGCGATGCTGGCGACGTGCGTGCCGTGCGTGCCACCCCGGCGCAGCCACTCGGGAACCTCGCCGTCCTGCACGTATCGGGCGAGGTCCTCGTCGGTGTGGAGACGGCCGTAGGGGACCTCCCCATCCTCATCGGGGTCCGTCTGATCCCAGACCCTGACGATCCGTGACACGCCCTCGGCGTCGAGGAAGGCCTCGTGCAGCACGTCGATGCCGTCGTCGACGACCGCGACGAGCGCCCGGGCGCCCCGTTCGGTGAAGGCGCCGCCGTCGTCCTCGTACTCCTCCAGCACCTGCACGAACTCGAGCGGCCCCACGCCGTCCGGGAGCGCTGCGCCGTCCGGGGACGCCGCGGGACGGCTCTCCTCGATGGAGATCACGAGCGGGTCCTTCAACAGCGCCTCGATCGTGTGCTCGGAGCCCGCGATCGAGACGACCGTGCCCAGGCGGGTGCCGAGCACGAGGTCCGGCACACCGGCAGGGTCCCAGGTGGGATCGGCGACGCGCACGAGGAACCGCTTGGCGGTCGCGCCCGCAGTGCCGATCCGGCCCCCGGCGCGCAGCCGCGTCGCGCACTCCAGTAGCCGCTCCAGGAGCTGTGCCCCCTCGGCGGTCTCGCGCAGCTGCAGCACCTCGTCGAACTGCCGATAGGTGGACGACACCTCGAACGGCTGCATGTCCGGATGGGTCAGGTAGTCGGTGAGAGTGGTCGACGCCGCCGTGAACTCGCCGAGGGCGACATGCGCCTCCACCCGGGTGGCGTCGTCCCATACGTCCCGGTGCCCGGCCTCGGCCTGGCGGGCGTCGAGGACGTCGAGAACCCGGCGAGCGATCACCTCGGGCAGGTCGAGCTCCGGGTCCGTCTCCGGCGCGGGAACGCCGTCCCGGGCCGCGCGCAGGAGGCAGCTCGCCGTGTTGATGCCCTGCCACACCTTGCCCTCGTCCTCGGCGAAGACCGTCCAGTACTCCGCGATCGCGGTCATCAGCGACCTCGGGTCGGCGCCCGCCCCCGCGTCGACGTACCGCTGCTTGTGGGCACGCCCGAGCAGCCCGCGGGCCTCGTGGTTCTCCTTGTGACCACGCGGCGTGGCCACCGCCAACGCGCCGAGCACGTCGATCGCGGCGGCGAAGTCCTTCAGCTCGATCAGCGCCTGCCCGTACTGGCGGCGGACCGTGAAGTCCGTCGTACCCGACCCGATCGCCGCCGCGGCGTACTCCCGCATCAGCGGGAACAGCCGTGCGCCGCGCAGCGCCGCGAGGTCGGCGTTGGCGTGGTCGGCGGGATAGGCCGGGTCGGGAAGAGACTCTGCACGCCGCGGCAGGTGGTCGGTGAACACCGCGACCAGCGCGGCGCCGAACGCGAAGTCGTTGCGCTTCGCGGCGTCGGTGAGCAGCACCGTGAACGCCTGCTCGTTCCAGGCAAGCGGCTCGCCTGCGCCGTCGGGGTCGCCATCGGGTGCGGAGGCGGGCGGCGGGAGCAGCCGCGCGAGCCTGCGCCACAGCTCGTGTCTGCGCCGCGCCGTCGCGGGGGCGATCGCCGCGGCCGTGCCGAGGTCCCGCAGCACCGGCGCCGTGCTCTCGGGCAGGCTTCGGTAGACGACGATGACCGGCGTCCTGGAGCGCAGCGCGGCTTCGGCCGCGTTCCGGAATTCCGCCGAGTCCGCCGCCTTCTCCGACACGACGACGAGCACCGCGGCCGTGTTCCCGATCGCGGACGGCGGCCCCGTGAGCGCACGGTCGAAGCCGAGCGGCGCCAACGGCGCCAGCAGCGACTCGCGGACGAACACCGAGTCGTCAGGATGGTGGACGAGGTAGACGGCTGGCACGGGAGCCCCTTCGACGGCTGGTCAGGCGATCGTGTTCTCGTAGAGCTCCGTTCCGTCCGACAGATACACGCGCTCGACGAGCTCGGCCCCGGTGAACTGCAGGGTCATGAAGCCGTGCGGCCCGAACCGCTTCTGATGGCTCCGCTTCGCCATGTTCATGTTCGGCCCGTCGAGCACCATGCACCCTGGCGCGTCGGCGGTCGGTCCCAGCCGCCGCCAGGCGCAGTCCGCGGCGCCGGGGAACCGCTCGTCGGCGTCCGCCGCCATGACCTCCGCTCGGCGCGGGTCCGGGACCCCGCCGTTGCCGAGGCAGCGCCCGTAGAGCCCCCAGTCCTCGTGCCGGTCGTAGATCACGCACTGGTGCTCGTGACCCCAGTACCACGCCGTGATGGCGCGGTCGGCGAGCCAGTGGCGCAGCGCGTTCTGCAGCTTCGGGCCTTGGCTGCTGAGCCGGGAGAACGGCTGCTGGTGGGAGAACAGCACGACCCTGCGGCGCTTCAGGTCGGCCTGTTCGAGCACCAGGTTCAGCCAGGCCACCTGCGTGGTGTCGAGGTCGTGGTCGACGTAGGCGGTGTCGAGGCCGACCAGCACCCAGTGCTCGTTCTGCACCGCGAAGTACGAGCCGTCCTGCTGGAACGCGGGAAGGATCTTGTCGTAGTACCCGAAGCCGCCCGAGTACATGTCGTGGTTGCCGTTCAGCGCCCGGTTCCGGGTGCCCGCCGCGGACGGCCAGAGCCGCAGGAACCGCTCGTCCACCTCCGCGGGTGTGCCGGAGTAGTACACGTCGCCGAGGTGCATGAGGAGGTCGAAGGGGCGGTCGGCACCCATTCTGCCGATCGTCTCGGCGATGTGCGGCGCGCCGTAGAGCCCGGTCGCCCAGTCGGCGGTCATCGCCACCGTGATGTCGCCGGTCAGCGTCTCCGCCGTCGCAGCTGCGGGCCGGACCATGGGGTGCGCGTGGCCCCGGCTGACCCAGTCCATGAGGCTCACCATCCAGCGGAACCAGTCGCCGCCCGCGAGCCCGGTGCCGAACTGGACCTCCTGCCCGCCCGAGGTCAGTTCGCGCGCCTCGGTGGCGAGCTCGGCGATCCGGCTCTGCGCCAGGGAGACCTCGCGGTCCTGCACCGTGATCACCACGTCGCCCCCGACGTCGTCGGTCGCGTCCTGAAGCCGCTGCATGACCTGCTCGTACCGGGCCTCCTTCAGCCGGTCATCCGGAGACCGTGCGTCCACGGACTCCGCCGCGCTCTCCGACGCGGAGGGCGGTCGTCGCAGGCTCGCCAGCGTGACGATCTTCTGGTCAGGTGCATCCACGAGTTGTCCCCTCTCACACCGTGTGGCCGCCGAACGACAAGCGTGCCGCCCCGTCTGCCGCCGGACACCACATCCCGTCCGCTCGCAGGCGATGTCGCCGCCGTTACAGGCTGAGATCCGAACGTCACATGCCCGAAGAGGCGCCGGTGGCCGTCTACTATTCGCTGCCGGTCAGCCCCGAGGTGGCCGATGGTCGCCAAGCAGAGGGAGCGGTATGAGCGAGCACGCAGGCGGCGCCCCTCGGGTTCGGGTCAGCGACCCCGCGCAGATCCCGGAGGCGCTCCGCGCGGCCGGGCTGGCCGTGGACCGAGACGTCGTGGTGCTCGTCGGCGGCGCGGGCGGCATGGAGGAGCGCGACCTGCGGGCCGTCGCGAACGTCCTCAGGGACGCCGTCGTGCCGGTGGTCGAGCGTCGGGACGCGGTCGTGGTCGACGGCGGCACGGACTCCGGCGTGATGCGGCTGATCGGGCGTGCCCGTTCGGCGGCAGGCGCCGGGTTCCCGCTGGTCGGAGTGGCGGCCGAAGGCACGGTGGTGCTTCCTGACGGTGGACCGGCGTCGTCGGACGCGGCGCCGCTCGAGCCCCACCACACGCTGTTCGTCCTCGTGCCGGGCGGGGAGTGGGGCGACGAGGCCCCGTGGATCGGCGACGTCGCGGGTGTCGTCGCGGGTGCGCGGCCCTCGGTCACCGTGCTGATCAACGGCGGGCAGATCGCCTACGACGACGCGGCGGGCTCCCTCGAACGGGGCAGGCCGGTGGTCGTCCTCGCGGGCACCGGCCGCACGGCCGACGCCATCGCCGAGGCGAGGTCGACCGGCGGCGGCGACACGCGGGCGGCGTCGGTCGCGGCGTCGGCGCTCACGACCATCGCCGACGTCGACGAACCCGACACCGTGCGCGCTGCCCTCGAGGCGGCGCTGGACGGCCCCGGCCGAGCCTGACCCGCTCAGGGCCGGTAGTCGTCCTCGTCCAGTTCGGCGACGCGCTGTTGCTCCAACGCGTCCGCCTCGGGCGCGTCCTCGGCGACGTGCTCGGGCTCGGCTTCGTCATCGGGCTGGGTCTGTTCGACGATGTCCGCATCGTCCGCCTCGTACGACCAGCTTCCGGTCATCGACTCGTCTCCTCCTCGTTGGCGGGCACCAGGTTCGGCGTCCTCCTCCGAACTCACACAGAGAGTGATAGCCCACTCCTCTGCAAGAGTGAAATCCGGGGGCCGACGGGTTCATCGGCGGCCAATGCCGCTACGTTCCGAAATCGTCGGCCGGAGCGCCCTCTCTCGAGGGTTGCCCAACGGTAAGAAACCCCTTACCTCGCCCGCAGACAAATGTTCCCCGACTGACCATGGCATCGCCCTGCGCCCGGCGTGATGGTTGTCACGCCGTTATCGCACGCACTGTCACGCGATGGTGGCGCAAGGCGACCAGTCACTTTCCCGCTTTGCCTGACGCTGTCGAGGAGCCGACATGAGACGCCGCCAGATCTTCGAACATGCCGCGGAGCAAGCGTCCCACTATCTGGACGAGGTCGCCGACCGCCCGGTCAGCGTCCCGTTGACGCCGGAGCGCCTCGCCGCGTGGCGGGCGATGCTCGGGGGCGAGCTGCCCGCCCGCGGCGCGGCGCCGACCTGGCCGGTGGACGCGCTCATGCGCTGTGCCGCACAGGGCGGGGTGGTCGGCTCCACCGGTCCGCGCTACTTCCACTACGTCATCGGTGGGGCGGTGCCCGGCGCGGTCGCCGCCGACTGGCTGGTCGCCACGTTCGACCAGTGCGCCGCGACCGGTGCCGCGGCGCCCGCCGTCACGCTGGCCGAGGAGATCGCCCTCGGCTGGACGATGGACCTGCTCGGGCTGCGCCGCACGGGCCGCCCCCTGTCCGGGGCGTGGGTCACCGGCACCACCGAGGCGCACTTCGTCGCCCTCGCCGCCGCCCGGCACGCGCTGTGCGCCCGCCGCGGCTGGGACGTCGAGGCCCGCGGCATGCGCGGCGCCCCGCCGGTGACGGTCTTCGCGGGACGGGACGCGCACCGCTCGCTGTTCGCCGCGGCGCAGTACCTCGGGATCGGGCGCGACGAGATCATACTCGTCGACACCGACCACGAGGGCCGCATGATCCCGGCCGCGCTGGCCGCGCGGCTGGCCGCGCAGCCGGAGCCCGCGATCGTCTGCGCGGCGGGCGGTGAGATCAACACCGGGAGCTTCGACCCGTTCGAGCCGATCGCGGCCATCACCCGACGGCACGGCAGCTGGCTGCACCTCGACCTCGCGTTCGGCGCCGCCGCCGCGGCCGCGCCCCGGCTGGCGCACCTCACCGCGGGCATCGAGCTCGCCGACAGCTGGGCCACCGACGGCCACAAGATGCTGCAGACCCCCTACGCCGTCGGGCTCGTGCTCACCGCACACCCCGACGACCACCGGGCCGCGATGACCAGCCAGGCCCCGTACACGACGACCAGCGCGACCGTCCCGTCCGGGCTGCGCGACGGCATGGACTGGGCGCCGGGGATGGCGCGGCGCGGCCTCGGCGTCCCCGCGTGGGCGGCGCTGGCCACGCTCGGCCGCCACGGCCTCGGCGAGATCGTCACCCGCTGCCACGACAACGCCGTCCGGCTGGCCGCGGCGCTCGGCGCCGACCCGGCGATCCGGATCGTCAACCGCGTCGTCTACAACCAGGTGCTGATCGACGTGCGGCCCGACGCGCACCCGGTGCACGACGCCGAACAGGTGGTGCGCGCGGTGCTGGACGAGCTCGTCGCCGACGGCACCTGCGTGCTGGGCGGCACCCGCTGGCGGGGCAAGCCGATGCTGCGCGCGTCGGTCGCCAACCACACCACGACCGAGCGCGACATCGACCTGGCCGCCGAAGCGATCCGCCGGGCCGTGCACCGCGTCCACGCCAGGCACGGCCTGGTCCCCGATGTCGTCAACCTGATGGAGCCGTGGCATGCGCACGTCGAAGCCGTCGACCGCTGAGCTCTCCGCGGAGTTCGCGGGCACCCTTCTGCTGATGCTGTTCGGGCTGGGCGTCGAGGCCCAGGTCGCGACGGCGGTCCCGGCGGGCAGCATGGGCGGGTACGACTCGATCACCTGGGCATGGGGGCTCGGTGTGGTGGTCGCCTGCTACGTCGCCGCCCGGCTCTCCGGGGCGCATCTCAACCCGGCCGTCACGCTGGCGCTCGCGATCTGCAACGGCTTCCCGTGGCGCAAGGTCGCCGGGTACATGGCGGCCCAGATGGCGGGCGGCGCGGTCGCGGCGTTCCTCGTCCGCGCGCTCTACAACGACCTGATCACCAAGGTCGACCCGAACACCACGAGCGCGACCCAGACGGTGTTCTCGACCTCGCCGGGGATCGGGGTGACGCTGCAGACCGCCCTGTTCGACCAGGTGCTCGGCACGGCCATCCTCGTGTTCGCCGTGTGCGCCTTCACCGCGGCGGCCAACAACCCGCCGCTGGCCAACCTGGAGCCGGTGGTCGTCGGGCTCCTGGTGGTGGGCATCGGGATGGCGTGGGGCGCCAACGCGGGCTACGCGATCAACCCGGCGCGCGACCTCGCGCCGCGGTTCGTCTCCTGGATCACCGGCTACGAGACGGCGTGGGTCGACCAGACCGGCACGCCGTACTGGTGGGTGCCGGTGGTGGGCCCGCTGGTCGGCGGCATCGTCGGCGCGGCGTTGTTCCGGCTGGCCATCGCCCGGTTCCTGCCGAGTGAGAGCCCCGGCGTCGACCCGTTCGCGGTGGCCGACCCGCACGTCACCGTGCGTGCCCGGCTCGCGGAGCAGCTCGCCGTCGCCCGCGACGAGGCCACGGTCGCTGTCCAGCAGGCCCGTCAGGCCGCCGAACGGGCGCACGTGCTGGAGTCCGGCTACACGGAGCTCGTCGCGCGGGCCGCGGCGCAGGGCTTCACGCCAGGGGAGCTGCGCCGGGGCGCGCACACCGGGCCCCACCACACCGGCCCCAACCACACCGGGCCCACTCCGCGGCCCGCGCCGCCACCGGTCCCGCAGCCCGTCGCTGCGGCGGACGCGAGCAACAACTGGCACAGCAGGCCCGGCCCCTTCCGGGCGCCTGCACCGATTCGGGGGTTGTGACATGCAGCGGACCCACAGCGAACTCGAGCACAGCGACATCCAGCACAGCGACATCGACCACACGACGACGCGCATCGGCACGCACGGGCAGGTCGGCGCGGCCCTCGACGACGTGGCGGCGGCGCGTCCCGGCCTCGTCGAGGAGCTGGCCGCGGCGCGGACGGCGCAGAAGCAGCTGTTCGCCGAGCTGGTCGAGCTGCGCGGGCGCTACCGGCACGCGCACCGCGCCTACTGCGCGGCCTACGCCGCGGTGCGCGGGCACGGTGTGCGCGAGCGGGTCCTCACCGACCTGGACTGCCCGCCGCTCGACCCGCGCCACGACCCGTTCCTGCGCGACGCGTTCGTCGGGCGCGGCAAGCCGACCTGACGGGCACGGCGGCGGAGGCGCGGGACGGGGGGTCCGCGCCTCCGCCGCCCGACCCGTCAGTACCTGCGGCGACGCCGGGCACCGCCCAGGCCGAACGCGTCCTTGAGCTTCTCGCCCGCCTGCTTGAGGTTGCCGACCATCTCGTCGGTGCGGCCCTCGGCCCGCAGCCGCCGGTCGCCGGACACCTCACCCGCGTTGCGCTTGATGCGCCCACGCAGCTCCCTGGCCTTGTTGTTCATCTTGTCGGCGAATCCCACTCCGCACACCTCCATCTACCGTCCGGGTACCCGGAAGCGCCCTCCCTTACGCTCGGGCCATGCACGTGGCGGTGACCGGGGCGGCCGGGATGATCGGGCGCAAGCTCGTCGCGCGGCTGGTCGACGACGGCAGGCTGGGCGACGCCGAGGTCACCCGCCTCAGCCTGCTCGACGTCACGACGCCGGAGGCGCCCGGCGGCCCAGTGCCGGAGGCGCCCACCGGGCACCCGGAAGTCCTCGTGGGCGATCTGGCCGTCCCGGGAGCCGCCGAGCGGCTCGTGCGCGACCGGCCCGACGTGGTCGTGCACCTGGCCGCCGTCGTGTCCGGCGAGGCCGAGGCCGACTTCGAGAAGGGCTACCGGGTCAACCTCGACGGCACCCGCGCGCTGCTCGAGGCGATCAGGACCCACCCGGAGGGCGGCTACCGGCCCCGGCTCGTGTTCGCCTCGTCGATCGCGGTCTTCGGCGCGCCGCTGCCCGACCCGATTGCGGAGGACTTCGCCACCACGCCGCTGACCAGCTACGGCACCCAGAAGGCCGTCGACGAGCTGCTGCTGGCCGACTACACCCGCCGCGGCTTCGTCGACGGCGTCGGGATCCGGCTGCCCACGATCTGCATCCGCCCCGGTGCGCCGAACCGCGCGGCGTCGGGGTTCTTCTCCAGCATCCTGCGCGAGCCGCTGGTCGGGCAGGAGGCGGTGCTGCCGGTACCCGAGACCGTGCGGCACTGGCACGCCTCGCCCCGCTCGGCGGTCGGGTTCCTCCTGCGCGCCGCGACCATCGACACCGAGCTGGTGGGGCCGCGGCGCACGCTCTCGATGCCCGGGCTGTCCGCCACGGTCGGCGAGCAGATCGCGGCGCTGCGGCGGGTGGCGGGCGAGGCCGCCGTGCGGCTCATCCGCCACGAGCCCGATCCGGCGATCATGCTGATGGTCGGCGGCTGGGCGGCGGCGCTGGACGCCTCGCGGGCGGAGCGGCTCGGGTTCGTCGCCGAGAAGTCCTTCGACGAGATCATCCGGGTGCACCTGGAGGACGAGCTGCACCGATGAGCCGCGGTCATCCGGCGGAACCGCCAAGGGACTCGCGGATCCGGGTGGCGATCGAGGCCGCGGGTGTGATCGCCATGAGGCCGCCGTTTCCGTTGATCGAACACCGATAACCACAGCGTCGCGGCGATCAGCCGTTACCGTCGATGAACTCCGACGACTCTGCGCCGCGCTTCTGTCGGGCCGTCCCCCAAGGACCTTCGGCCCTGCTCCCCCGGTCGCCGCGGCCGCACACTTCGGCTATGGCGACCCCAGCCGCGACGGTGCCCCTCCCGATCGCGCCCGGCCCGGAGATGGCCGCGTTGCGCCGCTTCCACCGCGACACCACGTGGACCGGCACGATCCGGGCGGGTGGGATGGGCCCGGGCACCCCGGCGATGACCGCCCGCGGGCGCGGCAGCCACCACGTCATCCAGGACGGTCGCTGGATCGTCGGCGACTACGTCCAGGACCAGGAGCTGGTCGACGGCACACCGGTGCTGACCTGGCAGCTGCACTGGGTTGCGGGCTGGGACCCCGCCGCGGGCGAGTACCGCGCGACCGTCGCCGACTGCTACGGCCACGCCGAGGTGCTCCGCGGCCACATCGACGGCGACCGGATGGTGTTCACCTCGGTCGGGGCGCCCGCCGTGCGGATCCGGCTGACGTGGGAGCTCGTCGACGACGATGTTCTGCGCTGGAGGAACGAGGCCTGTGTCGGGGACGGGCCGTGGGCGCTCGTCGAGGATTACGTCTGCCGGTCGCAGCCTTCACCGGACGAGTGACCCGGCCAGGCCTATCGACCCTTCCGCCGCACGGGCGGACCGAGAAGACTGATGTCACGGCGATCTCCGTACCCGCCTCGACCGGGAGGAGTACTAGATGAGCGCGCCCACCACGCAACCGTTGCGCTATTCGCCTGACAGACGACCCGGCCTCGTGGTCGACGCCGCCTCGGTGCCCGCCTGGGTCCTGCGCTGGTCCGAACGCAGCGGGCGTGCCGTGCGCACCCGTCCCGCGGAGGCCACCGCGGACGCCGCGCGTACCGGGGACAGCGTGCTGGTCCTGCGGGCGCCCACACTCGCGCTGGAGCGCCCGCGGATCGTCGCCGCGCTGGGCGGGCTGCCCGAGGACGCGGCCGTGCTCGCCGACGCCCTCGACGCCGCGCTCCACCTCGACGGCGGCCTCACCGTGGTACACGGCGTTCCGGTGTCCTTCGGCGAGCGCTCGGTCGGCCTGGCCGAGGCGTTGCGGCGCGGCGAGGACCTCCTGCACGACGCCCGCTGGCTCGTCGACGCCGCCGCGGTGCGCGTCCCGGTCGGCACCCGACTGGTACGGGCGTGGCCGCACGAGCTCGTCGGCGAGCTGCTCGACGCCGACCTGCTGGTCATCGGCGGCCCGCACACCGGCACCGAGGGCGGGGTCGGGCTCGTCACCGCCACCGCGGTGCGGCACGCCCCCTGCGCGGTGCTGCTCAGCCCGCGCCCCGCCTTGATCCGGTCGGACCTGCGCGTGGAGCCCATGCGCCCGTGGGAGACCCGCTGGCTCCCGACCCCGCGAGTCTCCTCCGAGTCGGCGGGCGTGGGCGTCGATCGCTGATCACCCGACGGCGGGAAGAGCAGGCCCCAGGCGTCCGCGCGGGGTACCGGTGGCCTGCGAGGCGGGTCAGGCAGGGGTGATGGTGCAGGCGGTGCCGTAGGCGCAGACCTCGGTCCAGGTGTCGCCCATCTCCGTGGTGTCGAAGCGCATCGCGACGATCGCGTTCGCCCCGTGCTCCTCGGCGGCCGCGACGAGCCGGTCGATCGCCTCCTGGCGGCTGGCCTCGAGGTTCTTGGTCATCCCCTTCAGCTCGCCACCCGCGAGCGCCTTGAACGCCGCCCCGATCTGTGAGCCGACGTTGCGCGATCGGACGGTCAGGCCGAAGACCTCGCCGTACACCCGGGTGATCTGGTGCCCCGGCACGTCGTTCATGGTCGTGATCAGCATCGTCGCCCCCAGGAAATGATCAGGGGGCGAGGGTAGCGCGCCCCGAGCCCCGCAGCTGTCCCCCGGACATTGTGCGCAACGCCCGGGGTCTGATGCGTCGACGGTCAGGCCGCACGCACCCCGCCTGCCGCCGGGCGCGCGAGGGCGAGGTCCAGTGCCGCCTGCAGCCGGTCGGCCGCGCGGGCGGACGTCGCGGCCCGCCACGCCACGTGCCCGTCGGGCCGCACCAGCACCGCGCCGTCCGACCCGAGGCCGTACCCGCTCGGCCCCTCCGCCAGCTCGTGCCCCACACCCAGCACGGTCAGCGGGAGCACCTGCACCGGAAGGTCCGGCACCCCGACGGCCGTGCGGATCAGGTCGACGCAGCGTTCCGGCGTCAGGTCGGCGACCGACTCGCCGCGCTCGGGGAACCACTGCCGCCCGTAGCACCACCGGCCGTCGCCGACGGGCAACCAGCACGCCCCCCGCGTCCGGGTGCGTGATCGCGTAGAGCCCGTAGCGACGGTCGCCGACGACCTGGCCGAGGTCGGCCCGGAAGATCACGTTGACGTACTCGCCGATCGCGCCGAGCCGGGTCAGGCCGATGCCCGGCGCGCGCCGGACGTCGCCGCGGGGGGCGTCGGCCCCGACGACGACCGGGTCCGCCCCGTCCGGTCGGGGCTCGTCCGGGGCACCGTCCGGGGTCGCGGTCGGGAGCAGCCTGCGCAGGGCGGGCAGGAACCCGCGCAGACGCTCGTCGGCGAGGAGTTCACCGTGGCGTCGGCCCGCGTCGTCCTGCGAGCGCAGACGGTCCGCCAGCGCCACCGCGACCGCCCGGAACGCCCCTCCCCCGGCCACCGCGCGGCCCGCGAGCACCTCCATGCCCGCCGCCCGCCGCGGCACGGTCGACCGCGGAGCGCAGGACGGCCAGCTCGGAACCCCGCCCGACCAGTCCCCGTCCGTGCCGCTCTCCACGCCGCCGCCCCTGCCCTCGCGTCCTGGGAGCGCGCTGAAGAACTCGGCCCTACTGCGCGACGGGCGGAGCTCTTCAGCACCCTCCTTGGCTGACGCTAGCGCCTATGCCCAGCGCGACGGTCGCGTCTCGACGGTCGCCGCGTCCGGCGCGCCCTCGGGTGGCTCCTGGGTCCGGATCGGGCGCGTGGGAAGCGCCGCCGTCGGCTCGTCGGTGGCCTCCCCGAGTCCCGCGGCCGCGACCACCGCCTCGAACGCCGCGCCGTGTACCCGACGGCGCTCCTCGGCGTCGGCGAGCACGGCGTCGTGGAGCACGGCGACATGGCGGTCGACGGCGGCCGCGCAGTGCGCGACCAGCTCACCCAGCGCCGCGTCCCGCCGCGCCGCGACGACCCGCAGGCCCGCGGCCGCCGCACCGGACGCCATGGCGAGCGCGGCATCGGCGGACCGGCCCGCCCGGTCGGGTAGGGACACGGCCGAGAGCGTGCGCAAGGCCTCAAGCGGCGCTCCGCGGGTCACGAGTCCCTCGGCTTTGGCCATCTGCATCTCCGCCTCGACGATGCGCCTGGCGAGCTCCGCGCGGTCCCTCCGCTTCAGCGCCTGACCGCGCCCGCCGCCTGCGGCATCGGTCAGCGGCCGCAGCGCGGCGACGTAGCCTGCGACGCCCCGCCCCAGCTCGTGGACGACCTCGCCGACCTCGGCCCGCAGCTGCCCGGTCGCCGACGGCATGCGCCGCCGGTCCCACCGCAGCGCGTGGCCTGCCGTCTGCAGCTGGCGCATCAGCTCGCGGCGGGTGGACACCGCGCGGCGGCGGCGCTCGTCCGCGTAACGCTCCACCGCACTGACGTAGGCCGCGGTCGCCCACCCCGACCGGCGCACCGCGGCATCGAGCTCGGCCAGCTCCTCCGCGTAGGGGTCCTCGCTCCCGTCGAGGGAGCCGACCATGTCCGCCGTCAACGCGGCGAACTCCACCACCACAGGCGACGGCGGCCTGCGCAGATGGTCGCGCGCGAGCTCAAGGAGACGCTCGCGGGCGGCGGCGTAGGCCGCGGCGACGTCCTCCCGCGTCGGCGTCGGACCTTCCGCGCCGCGGGCGGGCACGACCGCGTCCACCGCCTGCTCCAGGCGGGCCGTGACGTCGTCGATCTGGTCGATGTGCTCGAACACCGGGTCGAGGCGGCCGAGCGTCGCCACGGACACCTCGGCCCCCGCCGGGCGCCGGTCCGCGGTGGAGCCGCGTTGCAGCAGGATGAGGAAGGCACCGGAGCCCATCAGGATGGCTCCGAGTACGACGAGCCACGCCATGGGTCATCTCCGCGAGGTGTCGTTCAGCGTCGATCACCAAGAGTGACGGCGGATGAGCGCTGATACACTCGTGCGGGGTGACGCTTCCGGCATGCCCGACTCCGCCAGAGCTGGCTCGACGCCTTCGGCGGGCCCGCGCGGCAGATGGCGGCACGCGGGGAGGCGGCTGGCGCTCGGCCCCGAGGACGATCAGTTCTGGGCCGCCACAGGAGCTGTACAACCTGCTGCCGGGGCCGAAGGACATCGCGCACCTCGGTCGCGGCCAGAGCGCGACTTCCACCGCCAGCCGCTCGCCCGACCGCTGACGAACACAGTGATGTTCGACTGGCTGGAGGGACCTTCCCTCGCTCAGAAGGGTGCGGGGTCGTCGGGGTTCTCGGGTGGGCGGTGGGTCCAGAAGGATCGCCGCGGCGCGGTGGGGTCGACTGGTCGTGGTTGCGGCGGTCGGGTCTGGAAGGTGGGCCCGTCGAGGTGTCGCGGTCGGGTGGACGGCGGTCCGGCCGTGGGCGGTTCCGGGCCGGGTCCGGTGCCGGGTTCGGTGCCGGGTTCGGTGCCGGGTTCGGTGCCGGGTGGGGTGGTCGGGTCGGGGAGTGGGGGCATGACCGGTTCGCCGCGGGTGGTGTAGCGCTGGCCCAGTGGGCTGGTCCAGGTGAACCAGCCGGGGCGGGGTTGGCGCAGCCGCCAGCCGCCGTGGTGTTTGAGCGCGTGGTGGCGCGCGCACAGCGGGCCGGTGTTCGCGGCGGTGGTGGGTCCGCCGTGGGCCCAGTCCCGGGTGTGGTCGGCCGCGCAGCGGTAGGCGGGTCGGCGGCAGCCGGGGGCGGTGCAGGTGCGGTCGCGGACCTGGATGTGGCGTAGCAGCGGGCCGCGGGCGTGGCGGCTGTCGGGATGCGCGTCCAGGGCGGCGAGGGCGGCCAGTAGCCGGTGTCGGTCGGTGTAGCGGCGGGCCAGGTCGAGCAGCAGCGGCGCCCAGTCGGGGAATGCGGCGGGGTCGTGGGCGAGCGCGGTCAGCAGCGGCGCGGTGATGTGCAGCTCGACCAGCCCGCCACCGCTGCCGCTGACAGCTGGGATCGGGTCCGGGCGGCGGGGTCGGTGGTGGGGTCGGTGGCGGGTGGTGCCTGCGAGCAGGAGGTGGCCGTCGTCGTCGACGATGGCGAACCGCCACCGCGCCCGGTGGGAGCGGGCCACCAGTGCGCGGGCGGTGTCGGGCAGGACGGGTCCCCAGCCGGGGATCTCGGCGGGGCGGTGGTCCAGGCCGAGCAGGGTGGCCAGCCCGACCCGGATCTCCACCCCGGCAGGCACCCCCACCGACGCGCCCGCGACACACCGGCCCGCCGACTGCCCGCCCAGGCCAGCACCGCCCGGGACGGACTCGCCCGCCGCGTCGGCATCGGTGTCGTCGCCGGCGCCTCTCGCGTCCCCAGCCACGACGGTGGCTGCGCCACCGGCCTCGTCGCCGCGGCTGCCGTCGCCGCGGCTGCCGTCGCCGCGGCTGCCGTCGTGGTGGCTGGCGTCGTCGTGGCTGCCGTCGCGGTCGGCCGCCTCGTCGTCGCCGGCCGCCCCGTCGCCGGCCGCCCCGTTGGCGGTCGCCCCGTTGGCGGTCGGGTTGGCGAGGAGGGCGGTGAGGATCTGCTCGGCGGTCAGCCCGATCAGGCTGCCGTCGAGCAGCCGCAGGAACACATCGGCCCGGATCTGGGTGATCGTGCCCCGGCACCCGCCCCGACGCAGGCGCTCGGCAAGCTCATCCACCCGGGCACACGCGGCCGCGGCCGCCTCGACGGGCAACCCGGAGGCGGTGATCACCGCGGTGCCGTCCGCGGCCAGGTAGCCGACCACACCACGCCCGCTGACCGCGCGCCGGTAACGACGCGCCGCGGCGTGCGGGTCGATGGCCAGCACGGCCCGGACCAGCCGATGCCGCAACTGCCCGGCCGTCCACCCCGCCGCGGCGGGCACATAGGTCGCGCACAGCGCCTCGGCCTGGTCGACGCCCAGCTCGGCGGTGGTGAGCACGTCGGTGAACACCCACGCCTTGCCGTGATCGATCCGCCCCTCCTCGAACGCGGCCAGCACCTGCGGCAGCCCGACCAACGCCTCGGCGAACTCCAGCTCGCGGCAGGCCTTGCCGTCCGACCAGGTCAACGCGGCCGCGACCTCGACACCCGCCCAATCACCGCCCGACAGCCCGCCACCCCACCCGCCGGTCAACTCCGCGGTGGCCGTGCGGGACAAGGCGGCCACCCGCGCCATCGTGGCCGCCATCCGGGCATGGTCATGGGCGCGTTGACGTGACCACGCCCGCAACACCGCCACCGCCTCCCCGGGTGCGAGCGCAGCCGGATCCAACACCTCCAACAGCGCGGCCAGGGCCGGGCCGGGCGGTGTCACCGCCAGCTCCCGCACCGCATCCCCGGCCATGAATCGAACATACCGTCGACCACCGACAATTCTCGGCGAGCACTGAGCTGAGGCCGACCCGCAGCCTCGGAGCTGGAGGTTCGAGCCAGGCCGGACCGGACCACCGCGACGCCGCCCGCGCCGTGGGTCGTCCCGCTCGGGCCGAGCTACCGCTTCACGATGCGGTACGCGGCCCGCGCGTGACCAGCCTCCGCTGTGCCCACGTGAGGAGGCTGGGCGCGAAGGCCCACAGGAGACAGGCGAGCTTGCCGATCACCAGGAAGAGCGGGGATCGAGACCAGGAAGCCCCCGGCGCGCACGGTGCCGGAACGGGGTCACCACGATCAGCAAGAGCCAGCACAGGTTGAGCGTCATCAGCCTGGGCGGCATGCCAACCATGTAGCGGAACACCAGGTGGTGGGCCAATCAGTGGGCGCAGGCGACCGCGCTCGTCGCGCCCTCGGGCACGGGCAGCTCCAGCGCCAGGAGCGTGATCGCGATCGCGACGACGGCGTCGGAGACGAACGTCATGCGCTCGACGGCGCCCTGTTGGATCTCCTCCGACGAGACGTCCACCCGTTCCTCGGTCACGGGCAATGCTCAGGCGGACCTGTCGCGCTCCGGCGGCTAAGCGGGTTCCCGTGTCGACGAGACGGCGCTCGGCGCCGTCGCCGGGCTCGCCTGCGGCGCGCCGCCGAGCCGGTGCTGGAGCTCGGGGGTGACCTTCCGGTACGCCGTCGGGTCGACCGGGTTCAGCCAGTGGCTCGCCCGCACCCGCGCCGGGATGTTGAGGCCGAGGTCGTCGAGCACCTCGTCGACGTTGTGCAGCGAGAACGGGATGATCTTCCCGCCATGGCAGTGGTGGCCGCTGGTGGCCTCGTCCATGAACGCCAGCTGCGCGAACACGGCCTGACGCATCACGTCGGGGTCCGGGAGCGGCACCGCGCCCGCGAGGTCGGCGGCGATCCACACCGCGGCCATCTCGGCGTTGAGCGGGCTGAAGAACGAGGAGTTGTAGCCGTTGAAGTAGAGCCCGGGGACGCCGAGCGGCAGGATCTGCCGGTAGAGCAGGAAGTTGCCGTTCGTGTCGAGCAGCCGCTTCTGGACGGCCTCGTCGAGGAACGGCACGCCCTGGGTGAACCCGGTGGCGCAGACGACGAGGTCGGCGGGCAGCACCGTCCCGTCGGAGAGCTCGGCGGCCGGTCGCCCGTCGCGGACCAGCAGCCGGGTGATCGTGCGGTCGCGCCGCACGTCGATCGTCCCGGCCTCGACGCCCTCGAAGAAGCCCTCGGTCGCCAGGCCGATCGCGCCGCGGACGATGTCCTCCATCTGCCCGCCGGGCACCAGCCCGAGCTCGCGCAGCCGGAACTGGCGCACGGAGACCGTGCCGAGCCCGTTGAGCAGCCGCCGCCGCGCCCCGTTGCCGGGGCCGTGCAGGAACCGTTCGAAGCCGCGCAGCCGCAGGTAGCGGAAGAGCGCCTCGCCCATTCTCGTGAGCAGCAGCATCTTGAAGTTGACGACGCCCGCCACCTTGCGGGGCACCTTCCACAGCATCTGTCGGGCGATCACCGTGGTGCTCGCGGCGACCTCGCTGATCGGCACGGTGACGTCGCACGCCGACTTGCCGTAGCCGACC
Source organism: uncultured Actinomycetota bacterium (assembly GCA_963750095.1). Lineage (GTDB taxonomy): Bacteria > Actinomycetota > Actinomycetes > Mycobacteriales > Pseudonocardiaceae > Pseudonocardia. The sequence continues at coordinate 842,244 of CAVVPJ010000011.1, forward strand.
ACGAGCACGTCCTTGCCGCGCGCGTTCTCGGCGTCGTGGAAGTCCGTGCCCGCGCAGAGCCGCCCGCCCGCCGCGGTGAACTCGTCCAGCCCCGGGAAGTTCGGCACCGCGGGCTCGCAGAACACGCCGTTGGCGACGACGAGCCGGTCGAACGACTCGGTGCGCTGGTCGTCGGCGGTCTGCAGGTCCAGCTCCCAGCCCCGCTCGGTGGGGCGGGCCGCGCGCACGTCCGTCTCGAGACGAAGAGGAAGCGCGAACCGCTCGGCGTAAGCGGCGAGCCAGGCCTGCACCTGTGCCCCGGTCGGCCACTCGGGGTAGTCGGCGGGCATCGGGAAGTCCGACAGCGCGTACTGGACCTTGGGGCTCTGCGTGGTGAGGCCCGGGTAGCGCCGGGTCGCGCTCCACACACCGCCGACGTCGGGGGTGCGGTCGAAGACCTGGACGGCATGACCGGCCTGGGAGACCACCTTGGCGGTGGCGAGCCCGGCGACGCCCGCGCCGACGACGGCGACGCGCATCGCTCAGCCCGCCTGGGGCGGGAGCCGCAGCTCGAGGCCGAAGTCGGCCATGATCTCCTTGATGGCCGCGATGTTCGGCGGTCCCGGCGGCAGCTCGGCCAGCGCCTGGTAGTAGCGCTCCAGCCCGGCGGGCGACACGACGGAGATCACCCGTGCCTCCTCGTCGGTCGAGTTGCGGAAGGTGTGCACGACATCGCGCGGCAGGAAGAGGTAGTCGCCGTGCCCGATGGTGAAGTTCTCGCCGCCGAGCATGACGTCCAGGCGTCCGGCGAGGCACACGAACGACTCGTCCTCGCGGGTGTGCACGTGCGGGGGCGGCCCGCTGGTCTGTGGGGGCACGGCGTACTCGAACATCGAGTAGGCGTCGTGCGTGGACTTGCCGTCGGTCTTCATCGTGATCCCGAGGCCGATCGCTCGAATGTCGCGTCCCTCGCGCGAGGGGAGCAGATAGCCGCCGCCCAGGGTCATCTCAGGTCTCCTTCGACGTCCGTTGTCGCTGGCCCCCAGCGTGGCGGGGGCCGCGCTCGTCGACCTACGGGCTGTCCCGCTCACTGGGACCCCGCGTTGTCCGTCCGCCGCGCGGGCTCGCAGGCTGACGACGTCAACGAACAGGGGAGGCACTCATCACCGGACGCATCGCGCTGGTCGGCGGGGGCGCCACCGGCATCGGCCGCGCGGTGGCCGAGCACCTGGCCCGTTCGGGACATCGCGTCGTCCTCGCCGGACGCCGCGCCGACATGCTGGACGCGGCCGCCAAGCAGATCCAGGCCGACACCGGCGCCGAGGTCGACGCGGTGGTCACCGACGTGTCCGCGCCGGACTCCGCTGCGGCGCTCGACGAGGTCGAACGGCGCCACGGCGCGGTCGACGTGCTCGTGCTCAACGCGGGCGGGCCACCGCCGGGCCGGATCCTGCAGGTCACCGACGAGCAGTGGCGGCAGGCGTTCGAGCTGCTGGTGGGGGGCCCGCTGCGGCTGGTCCGCCGGGCCATGCCGGGCATGGCGGAGCGGGGCTTCGGCCGGGTGGTGTTCGTGACCTCGGTGATGGTGCGCCAGCCCCAGCCGGACCTCGCGGCATCGGTGGTGCTCCGGTCGGCGACGACCGCCGCGGCCAAGCTGCTGTCCCGCGAGCACGCGGACCGGGGGGTGACGGTCAACTGCGTCGCGCCGGGGGCGACCGCGACCGACCGCAGGCGGGAGATCCTCGAGGCGCGGGCGAGGGCGACCGGCGTCGCCTACACCGCGCTCGAGGCCGCGGACGCGGCGGAGGTGCCGACCGGGCGGGCCGCGCAGCCCGACGAGGTCGCCGCCGCCGTCGCGTTCCTGGCGTCGGACGCGGCGAGCTTCGTCAACGGCACGGTGCTGACCGTCGACGGCGGACGAACGGAGGCTGTGTAGAGGTGAGCGGCGCGACCGGAAGGCCCCTTCGTGACGGGACCACCTGCTTGGCAGGGGGGCGATGATGGCGACCTCAGGGCCGGACTTCACGATGGGCGAGTTCCTCGGCGCGATCGCGGACACCGTGCGCCCGAGCGTGACCCGCCCGGTGGTCCTGCGCGCCGACGAGCTGGAGCCGCTCCCGGCGAACCAGGTGCACAACCCGAGCTACCTCGCCGTCGCGGGCAGGCTGCCGACCACGACGTTCGAGATCTTCCGCCAGACGATCCCGGCCGGGTCCAGCTCGGACATGCAGCGCCACCACCACGAGACCGTGCACTACGTGATCGCCGGGCACGGGCACAGCGAGATCGAAGGGGCGGGCGACGTCGCGGACACCACCGTGACGTGGTCGACGGGCGACCTCGTCTACACCCCGCCATGGGCGTGGCACCGCCACTACAACGACGCGGTCGACGCGACGGCCGAGTTCCTGACCATCGAGAACTCCCGCCTGCTCGGCCTGCTCGGCGTCGGACGGCGACAGAGCGCTGGCCTCGCGACGATGGACGAGGCACGGGCCCGGTTCAAGGAGGAGACGGCGTGAGCGAGCTTGCGAGCTCACCATTCAACACAGCACCGCAGGGCACGCGGCTGACGAGCGCCAGCGAGGAGGACGCGTGACCGGCGGGCACATCGGCATCTGGGGCGAGCTGGCCGACGTCGACCACGAGCTGCGGCACGTCGACGTCGGCGGGGTGCGCACCCGCGTGCTGCGGGCCGGGTCGGGGCCCGACCTCGTCCTGCTGCACGGCACGGGCGGGCATCTGGAGGCCTACGCCCGCGACATCGCCGGGCTCGCGCGCGACTTCCGGGTGACCGCCTACGACATGGTCGGGCACGGCTGGTCGGACCTGCCGGACTACCCGTACACGATCGACGTGCTCGCCGACCACCTGCTCGGCCTGATGGACGCGCTGGACGTCGACAGCGCGCATCTTTCCGGGGAGTCCCTCGGCGGCTGGGTGGTCGGGTGGGCCGCGGCGCACCATCCCGACCGGGTGCGGCGGCTGGTGCTCAACACGCCCGGCAACATCGCCAACAAGCCCGAGGTGATGGCCAGGATGCGGGACAGCACGCTGGCCGCGGTGCTCGACCCGAGCGACGCGACCGTGCGCAAGCGGGTGGAGTTCCTCTTCCACCACAAGGAGATGGTCACCGACGAGCTGGTGAACCTGCGCCGCGCCGTCTACGGCCGACCCGGGTTCGAGCAGGCGATCCGCAACACGCTGGTGCTGCAGGACCCGTTGGTGCGCAAGGACTTCGCCTGGGAGCCGGGCTGGGTCGGCAAGGTCGTCGCCCCCACCCTGCTGCTGTGGACCGAGCACGACCCCACCGGCGGCCTCGACGAGGCCGACATGCTGCTGGGCTGGCTGCCCGACGCCCGGTTGCACGTCATCGCGGACGCCGGGCACTGGCCGCAGTGGGAGAAGGTCGACGAGTACCTGCGCGTGCACCGGGAGTTCCTGCTGCTCGGGAAGGACCCGGCATGAGCGAGATCGTCGGGTTCGTCGGGATGTCGCACTCGCCGTTCGCGACGATGACCCCGCCCGAGCGGCCGTCCGACCCCGGCGGGCAGTTCGTCGCCGACGTCGCGCGCATCGCCGAGGCCGTCGCCCGCAGGGCACCCGACGCCGTCGTGGTGATCGGTCCCGACCACTTCCACGCCAACTTCTACGACGTCATGCCGCCGTTCGTGCTCGGCGTCGAGGAGGTCGTGGCGTTCGGCGACTTCGGCACGCGGTCGGGCCCGCTTCCGGTCGCCGCCGACCTGGCCTGGTCGATCCGGGACACGCTCGCGCGCGAGGGCTTCGACCTGTCGCTGTCGTACTCGCTCACCGTCGACCACGGCGTCGTGCAGACCTACGACATGCTCACCGGGGCGTCCGAGGTGCCGCTCGTCCCGATCGTGCTCAACACGGCCGCTCCCCCGCTGCCCGCCATGGCGCGGTGCGTCGAGCTCGGGACCGCGCTGCGCGGGGCGATCGAGGCGGCCGCGTTCCCCGGGCGGGTGCTCGTCGCCGCCAGCGGGGGGCTGTCGCACTGGCTGCCGTCCAACGACCCGCGCGACCCCGCCATGCCCGGCGAGCGGCGCGCGTCGGTGATCCACGGCAGGCGCGACGTGCACGCCGTCGCCGCCGCCCGCGAGCCCAGGGTGCGCGCGATGGGCGGCGACCCCAACGCGCGGGTCAACGCCGGGTGGGACCGCTGGTTCCTCGACCGGCTCGCGGCGGGCGACTTCGCCGCGGTGGCCGAGCTGGGCGACGACCACCTGCAGGCCGTGGCGGGCAGCGGCGCCCACGAGGTGCGCACCTGGCTCGCGGGCATCGCGGCGGTCGGGCGCCCGCTCGCGTGGTCGGCCTACGAGCCGGTCCCGGAGTGGATCACCGGGATGGGCGTGGGCGCGTCGTTCATGCCCTGACGGGCCGTGCACGGCGCAGGTGCACCCGCGAGGCCGCGGCGGCCGCCATGCGCACCGCGGGAGCGAGGCGGTCGGGCTTCACCACCGCCGTCGGCCCGGTGACCGACAGCGCCGCGACGATCTCGCCGAGCGGGCCGAAGATCGGCGCGCCGATGCAGCTGACCCCGGCGTTGCCCTCCTCGTGGTCGAACGCGAAGCCGCGCTCGCGCACGGCCCGGATCTGCCTGCGGATCGCGTCGGGATCGGTGAGCGTGCGGCCGGTGCGGTCGGGCAGCTCGCCCGCCAGCACGCCGTCGACCACCTCGGCGGACGAGTGGGCGAGGATCGCGCGGCCGAGGCTGGAGCAGTAGGCCGGGATCTGGCCGCCGACCTGCGTGAGCATCGGCATCCGCCGGTGCCCGGTGATCTTCTCGACGATCAGGATCCGGTCGCCGTCGAGCACGCCGAGCTGCACGGTGGTGCGGGTGGCCTCGTAGAGGTCCTGGAGGAACGGCAGCACGGCCTCACGCAGCGCGTGCCGCACCGGCGCGAGGCCCGCGATCGCGAAGAGCCGGTTGCCGATCCGGTAGCGCTCGCCGGGCTTGTCCAGCCAGCCGAGCGCGACCATCTGGCCCGCCATCCGGTGCGCCGTCGAGCGGGGCAGCCCCGAGCGGCTGACCAGCGCGGCCAGCGTCAGCTCGCGGTGGTCGTCGTCGAAGGCGTCCAGGACGGCGGCGGCGCGGGTCAGCACGCCCTCGCCATGCTCGTCACGGACGGCGGCCATGCCCCAGAGGTTAGGACCAGCTCGGGGGTCACGGCGACGGGTTCACCGCGGTCGAGGACGAGCTCCAGCCGGTGCGGACCGGCGGAGTAGTGCAGCGAAGCTCCGGAGTAGGAGGGCAGCCGGGCGCGCGCGGGCCCCCGGTGGTGCAGCTGGAGCGGCGTGCCGGGGTTGACGACCGCGCCCGCGCTCGCGGAACGGCGCAGCTCCTCGCTCGGCTCGATCGCGAAGACGAACGGGCGCTGCGGCGCCTCCTCGTTGTCGCGGTGCACCCACACCGGCATCGGCAGGCCGTCGTAGCGCCAGTAGTCGGGGAGGTCGGCCTCGGCCGGTCGACCCCGAAGGCCGATGCCGAACGGGCTCGCCCCGGTGCGGGCCCAGTCGGCGCGGCGGTCGAGGCGCAGCGCGTTGTGCCGCGCCTCGTCGACGTCGTGCACCCACAGCAGCTCCAGGAAGAAACCCGCCCAGCGCAGCCGTCGGTTGCGGGTGCCCTGTCCGGCGTGGACGGAGCCGTCGTCGAGCTTCCAGCCCGCCGCGGCGCACCGCCCGGCCCAGTCGTCTTCCGGCGCGACCAGGCAGAAGACGTGGTCGAGCACGAGCATGAGCGCCTCCGGAGATGTCAGAGGCCAATGTAGGCGTCGAACGCCTTCGCCGTCCGCTGCGCGACCTCGAGCGGGTCGGCGTCCCAGACCTCCCGGTTGAAGATCTCGACCTCGACGTCGCCCGTGTAGCCCGCGTCCGTGACCAGCCGCGTGACCGTCGGGAAGTCGATGTGGCCTTCGCCCATCATGCCGCGGGCGAGCAGGGCGTCGGGCGGCAGCGGGGTGATCCAGTCGCACACCTGGTAGGCGGCGATCCGGCGACCGGCCCTGCGCACCTGCTCGGCGAGCTGCGGGTCCCACCACACGTGGAAGGTGTCGACGACGACGCCGACGGTCGCGGCCGGGAACCGCTCCGCGACATCGAGCGCCTGGCCCAGCGTGGAGATCACCCCGCGGTCGGCCGCGTAGATCGGGTGCATCGGCTCGACCGCCAGCACGACCCCGGCCGCGGCGGCGTCGTCGACAAGGTCCGCGACGGCGTCGGCCGCGCGGGCCCGCGCCCCGGCCAGGTCGCGGTCGCCGTCGGGCAGCCCGCCCGCGACGAGCACCAGCACCGGCGCGGAGCCGGGCCGCCCTGCCGCGGCGAGCACGGCGGTCTCCTCGATCGCCCTGCGGTTGTCGTCGAGCGCGGCCCGGCGCCGCGCGGGGTCGGCGACGGTGAAGAAGCCGCCGCGGCACAGGCTCGACACCCGCAGCCCGGCGTCGGCCACCATCGCGGCCGCGGTCGCGAGCCCGACCTTCGCGACCGGCTCCCGCCAGAGGCCGATGCTCGCGATGCCCGCGTCCCGGGTGACCCGCAGCGCGGTGGCGAGGTCGGCGTGCTTGATCGTCGCTTGGTTCAGCGACAGCCTGCTCACGAGGCCACCCCCGACGCTGGCCCACCTCCAGACCCAGCCTGCCCCCGCAGCCCCACCCACCCGCGCTGGCCCACCTCGCAGACCCAGCCTGCGCCTCGCAGACCCCGCGGGCCCTGCGAAGCGGAGGCGCGCTCTGCGAAGCGCCCGCGGTGGCCCTCGGTGGCCCCGACGGGCCCCTACGGCCCCTACGGCCCCGGCGGCCCCTGCGGCCACGGCGGCCCCTGCGGCCACGGCGGCCCTTGCCACGGTGGCCCCGGGCAGCCCCCGGAGGCCCCGCTCCGCCCTAAACCCCGGCTGGCCCACCGACCGCACCCGCGCGCAGCCCCACCTCAACCACATGCCCTGCCCCGCCGAGAGCCCGCGGAGAGCCCGCGCAGGGCCCGACGCCGCGCTCGGCGTCGGGCCCTGACGGCGCCCTGGACGACGACGCCGCAGCCGAGTGGGCGGCCGCCGCCGCCGACCCGGCGGCAGACGCCACAGCCGACCGGCCCGCGGACGTCGCGGTGACATCAGCGTCGTGGCGCGGCGCAAGGGTCGTGGTGTCCGCACCAGCGACCTGACGCGTGTGCGGCCACCGCAACACCGGTGCGGTGCAACCCCGGCAGAGCGTGCGACGTCAGAAACCGATGGGCAGGCCCGCGTAGTTCTCCGCCAAGCCGCGGGCGGCCGCCTCGCTGGTGCAGACCCACCGCAGCTGGGCCTGCTGCAGCTGGTGGTCGAACGCGTCGCCGCTGGTGTGCAGCATCGTCGTCATCCACCACGAGAAGTGGGTGCACCGCCAGACCCGCCGCAGCGCCGTGTCGGAGTAGCGGTCGGCCGGGCCGGGGTCCTTGTCGCGCAGCAGGGCGACGAGCGCGGGCGCGAGCAGCGCGACGTCGGCGACGGCGAGGTTCAGCCCCTTCGCCCCGGTCGGCGGCACGATGTGCGCGGCGTCGCCCGCGAGGAACAGGCGGCCGTAGCGCATCGGCTGCTGCACGAAGCTGCGCATGGGCAGGACGCTCTTGTCGGTGATCGGCCCGGGGTGCAGCTCCCAGCCGTCCTGGCCGTGCCCGAGGCGGACGGCGAGCTGGTCCCAGATGCGCTGGTCGGACCACTCGCCGATGTCCGCGTCCGGCGGCACCTGCAGGTAGAGGCGGCTGACGGTGGCCGAGCGCATGGAGTGCAGCGCGAACCCCTCGGGGTGCCATGCGTAGATCAGCTCGTCGGTGGAAGGGGCGACGTCGGCGAGGATCCCCAGCCACGAGTACGGGTAGGTGCGCTGCCACGTCTGGCGGGTGTCCTCCGGCATGGCCGCCCGGCAGGGCCCGAAGGATCCGTCGCACCCGGCCACGACGTCGGCGTCGAGGCGCTGCTCGTGCCCGTCGACGTCGCGGAAGGTGACGAAGGGGCGGTCGGTGTCGAGGTCGTGCAGCGCGGTGTCCGCGGCCTCGTAGACGATCTCCTGGCCCGCCGCCTCACGGGCGCGCCCGAGATCCTTCTGCACCTCGGTCTGGCCGTAGACGGTGACGCTGCGCCCGACGAGGTCGACGAAGTCCAGATGATGCCGCTCGCCGGGCCACTGCAGGTAGATGCCGCGGTGCCGGTCGCCAACGGCCGCGAGGTGCTCGCCGAGCCCGACCGAGGTCAGCAGCTCGACGGTCGAGTGCTCCAGTATCCCGGCGCGGATGCGGGCCTCGACGTAGTCGCGGCTGCGGGTCTCGATGACCACCGACTCGATCCCGGCCTGGGCGAGCAGGTGCGACAGCAGCAGCCCCGCGGGGCCCGCGCCGACGATGGCGACCTCGGTACGCATGGTGGGAATCGTCCTCGCTCATCAAGTGGTGCGCAGCCGCAGCGGGATCGACGCCCACGCCCGCAGGGTGTTGTTGTGGTGGCGCCGGGTCGGCCCGGAGAGCTCGATGCCGCGGACGCGCCGGGCCAGCGCCGTGAGCAGGGCCTCGGCCTCCATGCGGGCCACGTGCTGGCCGAGGCACTGGTGCAGGCCCATGCCGAAGCCGACGTGCCCGGACGGGTCGCGGCTCAGGTCGAACGCGTCCGCGTCGGCGCCCCACCTCCGCGGGTCGCGGTTGGCCGCGCCGAGGAACATGAGGATCTTCTTGCCGTCCGGCACGACGTGGTCGCCGACGCGCACGGCGGTGTTGGCCGTGCGGAAGAACGTCTGCACCGGCGACTCCCAGCGCACCGCCTCGTCGAAGGCGACGCGCGCCAGCCCGGGCTCGCCGCGCAGCCGCAGCCACTGGTCGGGGTGGGTGGCCAGCGCGTAGAGCACGGCGGAGAGCCCGTGCACCGTGGTGTCGACGCCCGCCGAGAGCAGCGAACGGACCACCAGCGGTGCCTGCGCGGGCGTGATCTCGCCGCGGTCGGAGGCGGCCCAGATCTGTGCGCCGAACCCGTCGGCGGCGAGCACGTCGCGGGCGCACTGCGCGTTGACCCATCCCGACAGCTCCGGTACCCGCGGCGCGCCCTTCTCGACCAGGTCGTTCGGCGGCCCGAAGGCGTTGAACAGGTGGTCGCCGTAGGGCAGCAGGTTCTCCCGGCCCGCCGCCGGGATGCCGACCGCGTCGGGGAACACCCGCAGCGGGAACGCCTCCGCGAGCTGGGGGACGGCGTCAACCTCGAGGACGCCGTCGACCGCGTCGCGGAGGAGGTCGGCCACCAGGTCCTCGGCGTCGGCCAGCCAGCCCTCCCGCAGCCTGCGCAGCGACCGCGGCGAAAGGATCTTCTTCAGCACCCGGCGGGGCGCGTCGTGGTGCGGAGGGTCGGCCTCCAGCAGCAGGCTCGGCGGGCGCCACGGCGTCTCGAACCGGAAGTTGGACAGGCCGACGCCCGCGCCGGAAGGGAAGTCCTGCCAGTCGACGAGGGCCGCGTGCACCTCCGCGTACCGCGCGAAGGCGTACACGTCGTACCGGGTGAGGTGGACGACCGGACCCGCGTCGCGCAGCTCGGCATGGAAGGCCGTCGGGTCCTCGAGGACCTCGTGGCCGAACGGGTCGGAGCCGTGGGTGGGCAGTGTGGTGGCGGAGGACATGGTGGTCACGGCGGGCTCCCTACAGGTCAAGGACCAGTCGGTCGGTGCAGGAGCGGGAGACGCAGATGTACATGCAGTCGCCCGCGGCGCGGTCGTCGTCGTCCAGCAAGGTGTCGCGATGGTCGGGCACGCCGTCGAGCACGGTCGTCTCGCAGGTGCCGCACACGCCCTGGCGGCACGACGAGAGCACGTCGACGCCCGCGGCGTGCACGGCGTCGAGCACCGTGCGGTCCGGGGTGACGGTGACCGTCCGCGCGGTGCGGGCCAGCTCGACGGTGAACGCGCCCTCGCGCGCCGGGGCGGCCTGCTCCGCGGCGACGAACCGCTCGGTGCGCAGCGTGTAGGGCGGCCATCCCGCGCACCGCTCCTCGACGGCGGCGAGCAGCGGGGCAGGCCCGCAGCAGTAGACGCGGGTGTCGGGGAGTGGGTCGGCGAGGAGCTCCGCGAGCGGCAGCAGCCCCCGCTCGTCCTGTGGGACGACCCGCACCCGCTCGCCGTAGGCCGCGAGCTCGTCGAGGAACGCCATCGACGCGCGGCGACGGCCGCCGTAGAGCAGCTCCCAGTCCGCGCCGACGAGGTCGGCCTGGTGGAGCATCGGCAGGATCGGGGTGATCCCGATGCCGCCCGCCACGAACAGGTAGCGCCGCGACGGCACCAGCGGGAAGTTGTTCCGCGGCCCGCCCACCCCGACCAGCTCCCCCGGCTCCAGCACGTCGTGCACGAACGCCGAGCCGCCGCTGCCTGCCTGCTCGCGCAGCACGCCGACGCGGTAGCGGTAGGCGTCCCACCGGTTCCCGCAGAGCGAGTACTGGCGGGTCAACCCGTTCGGCAGGACGAGGTCGACGTGCGCGCCGGGCGCCCAGTCCGGGAGACGCCGCCCGGCCGGGTCGGCGAGGGTCAGCGTGACGACGTCGTCGGCTTCGACGGTCTTCGCCTGCACCTGCAGGGTCACGACCTGGAGGTTTCCGGTCACCGCGCCAGGTTCCGACGGAGCGCGCCCGTCCGGAAGTCCGATTCTCATTCAATGGATACCCAGTGGGGCGCGGCGAGCGTGCCGCTGATCCCGCGCGCGGCCAGCAGCAGGGCGGGCAGGTTCTCGCGGGCGTGCTCGTCGTTGGGCACGACCACCGACAGCGCGGCGATCACCGCGCCGCCGGGGTCGCGCAACGGCACCGCGATGCCGCACGCGGCGAGGTCGATGTGCCCAGGGCAGAGCACGAACTGCCTGCGCCGGATGTCGGCGAGCACGGAACGCAGCCGCCGCGGGGTGGTGACGGTGTTGGCCGTGTAGCGGTGCATCGGCTCGGCGAGCACCCGCTCCTGCTGCTCGCGGTCGGCGTGCGCGAGCAGCACCAGCCCGGACGACGACGCGTTCAGCGGCAGCCGCCCCGCCACACGGGTGATGTTGATGACCGCGTCCGGAGCGGCGAGCCGCTCCACGAACAGCACCTCGTCGCCGTCGAGCACGCCGAGCTGCACGCTGTGTCCGACCACGCGGTGCAGGTCCTCCATGAACGGCATCGCCGCCTCGCGCAGCTGCAGGGTCGGCGCGGCCCGATGCGCCAGCTCCCACAGCCGCACGCCCACCCGGACCCGGCCTGCCGCATCGCGGGCCAGCAGGCCGTGCCCGACCATCTGCGCGACCAGCCGGGACGCTGTCGCCTGCGGAAGTCCGCTGCGGCGGGCGATCGCGGTGACGGTCAGCGCCGACGTCTCCGGGGTGAACGCCGCCAGGATGCGGACCACCCGCAGAAGCACCGACTCCCCACTCTGGGACCGCGCCACCTCCCCAGTCTCACGGCGGCGAGGGCCCGCGTCGAGATCCACCTCGCGCCCGTATCAGGCGGACCTCGCATCGACTCGTCTGATCGAGGCCGGAAGCATTCGCGGGGGTGGGCGATGGACACGCAGGTGCCCGCGGACGATCGGGCGAAGCAGCGCAGGCCGCCGCCGCGGGAGCCGATGGAAGGCGGCAGCAGCAGCCGCCCGAGCCTCGCCGACGACGCGGCAGGCATGGCCGCCGCCACCTCGTGCGACGCCTGCGACTGCGGCGGGTTCCCGCTGCTGCGGTTGTCGTTGCTCCTGACGGTCGCGGCGCTGCTGCTCCCCGCGTCCGCGGGCGGCCCGGTCACCGGGATGATCCGGTTCTACCGCCTGCTGCTCACCCGGTTCACTCCGGCATGCCCGTCGGCGCCGAGCTGCAGCGCCTACGCGCTCGACGCGGTGGAGCGGCTCGGCGCACGCCGCGGGCTCGCCGCGGCAGCCACACGGGTGCGGACCTGCGGCGCACGGCAGGGCGGGACGGTCGCCACGCGAGAGCGTCGTTTTCGGTGATCGAACCCCGATTACGTCGCGCTCGAGCGCGTTCGGCCATGCGGTCGCGCAGCAGGGGCGTCACGTCCGGTCCACCTACCCGAGGCGGCGTAGTCCGCGCGGTCACGCACGACTGCTTCGGCATCGTGGCCGTGACACCGCGCGGGTGCGCGGCGAGGACGGACGTGCTGTGGTACGCAGACGGCCGCTCGGCCACGGCGGCTCGGGGAGGAACCCAGCAGGGAATTGTAACGTTTCACAAGACCTAGAACTGGGTCGCGGCGCGACTTCCCAGTTCGCGGTCTTGCACGTTTCAACGACCAAAGCCATGATGGCGGCACACGGAGGGGAGGCCGCAGCGTGTCGAGCTCGCTCCGCATGAAGGACGTCGCCGCGCACGCGGGCGTCTCCCTCGGCACGGTCTCCAACGTGCTCAACCGCCCCGAGGTGGTCACCGAGCGCACCCGCAAGCGGGTGCTGGCCGCGATCGCCGAGCTCGGCTTCGTGCGCAACGAGTCGGCCCGGCAGCTGCGCGGCGGAGGCAGCCGCACCCTGGCCTACATCGTCCTGGACACGCGGAACCCCTTCTTCACCGACGTGGCGCAGGGCATGCAGGAGGCGGCCGACACCGTCGGGCTCGCGGTGTTCCTCTGCGACAGCGGGCAGGACCGGCGGCGCCAGTCGTCCTACCTCGACCTGCTGGAGCAGCAGCGGGTCGAAGGCGTGCTCATCACCCCGGTGGACCGCGGCGACGAACGGCTCACGCTGCTGCCCCGGCGCGGCACCCCCGTCGTCATGGTGGACGCGCACAGCCCCGACCACTGCTCGGTCTACGTCGACGACGGCGCGGGCGGCGAGCTGGCCGCGACCCACCTGCACGACGGCGGTCACCGCCACATCGCGTTCGTCGGCGGGCCCGCGTCGCTGCCGCAGGTGGCCGACCGGCTCGCCGGGGTCCGCAGGGCCTACGCCCAGAACGGCGTCGACGCGGGCGACCTCGTGGTGCTCGAGACCGCGGCGCTCGACATCGCCGAGGGCCGCCGCGCCGGCGCGCGCCTCGCGGGCCTGCCCGCCAGCCGTCGGCCCACGGCCGCGTTCTGCGCCAACGACCTGCTCGCGCTGGGGCTGCTGCAGGAGGCGATACGGCTGGGCCTGCGGGTGCCCGAGGACCTGGCGATCGTCGGGTACGACGACATCGCGTTCGCCGAGGCCGCGGCGGTGCCGTTGACCTCGGTGGCCCAGCCCCGACAGCTCATCGGGCGCACGGCGGCGGAGATGCTCATCGTCGAGGCGCGCGACCGGGGCTCCGCGGACGTCTCCGTGCACGAGCACCGCCAGGTGGTGCTCTCCCCGGAGCTGGTCGTGCGTGCATCGAGTCGGCTCCGGCCGTTGAACGGGGTGGCATGAGAATTGCACTGATGGTGACCTGCCTGGCCGACGCCCTGTTCCCCGAGGTCGGCAAGGCCACGGTGACGCTGCTGGAGCGGCTGGGGCACAACGTCGCGTTCCCCGCCGCGCAGACGTGCTGCGGGCAGATGCACATCAACACCGGCTACCAGCAGGAGGCGCTGCCGCTGGTGCGCCACCACGTCGAGGTGTTCGAGCCGTACGACGTGGTCGTGGCGCCGTCGGGGTCGTGCGTCGGGTCGGTGCGCCATCAGCACGCGATGGTGGCCCGCCGCTTCGGTGACGAGGCCTTGGCGGCGCGGGCCGAGGCCGTCGCCGCGCGCACCTACGAGCTGTCGGAGCTGCTCGTGGACGTGCTCGGGACGGAGGATGTGGGCGCGTACTACCCGCACCGGGTCACCTACCACCCGACCTGCCACTCGCTGCGCATGCTGCGGGTGGACGACAAGCCGCTGCGGCTGCTGCGCAACGTGCGGGGCATGACGCTGGTCGAGCTGCCGGACGCCGACCAGTGCTGCGGGTTCGGCGGCACGTTCGCGCTCAAGAACCCCGACACATCCACCGCGATGCTGACGGACAAGATGCGCCACGTGCTCTCGACCGGCGCCGAAGCGGTGACCGCGGGCGACGCGTCCTGCCTGATGCACATCGGCGGCGGGCTGTCCCGGCTGCGCTCCGGCACCAGGACCGTCCACTTGGCCGAAATCCTGGCCGTGCGCGGATAACACTGTTCCCGCGAGCTTTTCCGCGCACGAGCACCGGAGGTGCCGATGACGACCGACCTGGGGATGCCCGGCATGCCCGTCACCGCCCCGCGGGGGGTGGGGCACCTGCGCGGCGCGCGCCCGTTCCCGGCCGCCGCGCGCGACGCGCTCGCCGACACCCAGCTGCGCCGCAACCTCGGCCACGCCACCCGCACGATCCGGGGCAAGCGCGCCGCCGTCGTCGCGGAGCTCGACGACTGGGAGGAGCTGCGCCGCGCGGGCGAGGCCATCAAGACGGCCGCCATGGCGCGCCTCGACGAGCACCTCGAGCGCCTCGAAGCACAGGTCATCGCCCGCGGCGGCGTCGTGCACTGGGCCCGCGACGCGAACGAGGCCAACCGCATCGTCACCGACCTCGTGCGCGCGACGGGGCAGCGGGAAGTCGTCAAGGTCAAGTCGATGGCCACCCAGGAGATCGGGCTCAACGAGGCCCTCGAAGCGGCCGGGATCGAGGCCAAGGAGACCGACCTCGCCGAGCTGATCGTGCAGCTCGGCGGCGACCTGCCCAGCCACATCCTCGTGCCCGCCATCCACCGCAACCGCGCCGAGATCCGCGAGATCTTCCTGCGTGAGATGCCCGGCGTCGACCCCGCGCTGACCGCGGAGCCGCGGCGGCTGGCGATGGCCGCCCGCGCGCACCTGAGGGAGCGGTTCCTGCGGGCCAAGGTCGCGATCTCCGGCGCCAACTTCGGCGTGGCCGAGACGGGCACGCTGCTCGTCGTCGAGAGCGAGGGCAACGGGCGGATGTGCCTCACGCTGCCCGAGACGCTGATCACGGTGATGGGCATCGAGAAGATCGTGCCCACGTGGTCGGACCTGGAGGTGTTCCTCCAGCTGCTGCCCCGCTCGTCCACCGGAGAGCGGATGAACCCCTACACCTCCGCCTGGACGGGGGTCACGCCCGGCGACGGGCCGCAGGCCTTCCATCTCGTGCTGCTCGACAACGGCCGCACCGCCGCGCTCACCGACCCGGTCGGGCGCTCGGCCCTGCACTGCATCCGCTGCTCGGCCTGCCTGAACGTGTGCCCGGTCTACGAGCGGGCGGGCGGGCACGCCTACGGCTCGGTCTACCCCGGCCCCATCGGCGCCGTGCTGTCGCCGCAGCTCACCGGCGTCGAGGACAACGCGTCGCTGCCCTACGCGTCGTCGCTGTGCGGGGCCTGCTTCGACGCGTGCCCGGTCCGGATCGACATCCCGAGCCTGCTGGTGCGGCTGCGGGCCGCGCATGTCGACGCCAACCGGGGACGACGGGTGCCCACCGCCGAGGCCCTCGGCATGGCCGCCGCGTCCTGGGTGATGGCCGACCCCCACCGGTTCGCGGCCGCCGAGAAGGCCGCCCGCGCCGGACGGCTGCTCGGCGCGCGCTCGGGCCGCATCAGCGTGCTCCCGCCCCCGCTCTCCCGGTGGACGGCCAGCCGCGACGCGCCCCGCCCACCCGCGGAGACCTTCCGCGAATGGTGGGCCCGCGAGCACGAAGGACGCCAGCCGTGAGCGCGCGCGAGGAGGTGCTCGGCCGGATCCGGGCCGCGAACCGGGCCGCCGGGTCCCCCGTCCCCCCGGAGCCGCCGCGCACCTACCGGCGCACGGGCGAGCACCCGCCGGGATCAGCGGCGCTGGTCGACCTCCTGCGGGACCGGCTGGTGGACTACCGCGCCGCGGTCGTCGACACCACCCCAGACGGCGTGCCCGCCGCGATCGCCGCCGCCCTCGCCGACATCGACGGCCCGGTGGTCCTGCCGCCGGGCCTGCCCCGCGACTGGTACCCCGCGGGCGTGGCCGACGAGGCGTTCGCCGCGGCCGAGCTGGACCGCTTCGCCGCCGTCGTCACCGGCTCCGCCGCCGCCTGCGCCGAGACCGGCACCATCGCCCTGGACGGCTCGCCCGACCAGGGCCGCCGGGCGATCACGCTCGTGCCCGACCTGCACGTGTGCGTCGTGCGCGCCGAGCAGGTCGTGCACACCGTGCCGGAGCTCCTCGCCCGCCTCGACCCCACCCGCCCGCTCACGTTCATCAGCGGGCCGTCGGCCACCTCCGACATCGAGCTGGAGCGCGTCGAGGGCGTCCACGGACCCCGGACGCTGGTCGTCGTCCTCGCCAGCTGATCGCACCGAAGTCGTCTTTCTCGGGGTTCGACCACCGGAAACGGCGAGCTCGCACGGATCACGTCAGGCGCGGGGACCGGATGCTCCGCCGAGCTGCGCCGACTGGCGGTATTCCGCCATCGCGTAACACGGCCGTAACGTCGTGGCCCTGCCGACGACGCCAGGGAGGCTCCGCATGCCCGCACGCGACGACTACGAGGTCTACGAGATCCCCGACTTCACCCTCGAATGCGGGGCGACCCTCCGGCCCGCCCGCGTCGCCTACAAGACCTACGGCACCCTCAACGCCGACAAGAGCAACGCGATCGTCTACCCGACCTGGTACTCCGGCCGGTACTGGGAGAACGAGTGGCTCATCGGGTCCGGCATGGCCCTCGACCCGGCGCGGTGGTTCATCATCGTGCCGAACATGCTCGGCAACGGGCTGTCGTCCTCGCCGTCGAACACGCCGCCGCCCTACGACCGGGCGCGCTTCCCCCGCGTCAACGTGCGCGACAACGTCGAGTCGCAGTACCGCCTCGTCACCGAGCACTTCGGGATCGAGCGGCTCGCGATGGTGCTGGGCTGGTCGATGGGCGCCGGGCAGACCTACCAGTGGGCGGTGAGCCACCCGGAGACGGTGGCGCGGGCGCTGCCGTTCTGCGGGTCGAGCCGCACCAGCCCACACAACGTCGTGTTCCTCGAAGGCGTCAAGTCCGCGCTCACCGCGGACGGCGCGTTCCGCGGCGGCTGGTACGACGAGCAGCCGGTGACCGGCCTGCGCGCCGCCGCGCGGGTCTACGCGGGCTGGGGCTTCTCCCAGGCGTTCTACTGGGACGAGGTGTGGCGCGAGATGGACTACACCTCGCTCGAGGACTTCCTCGTGGCGTTCTGGGAGGGCTTCTTCCTCGACGGCCGGGACGCCAACAACCTCCTGTGCATGCTCGACACCTGGCAGCAGGGCGACGTCGGCGCCACCCCGGGCCATGACGGCGACCTGCGCAAGGCGCTGGGCGCGATCTCGGCGCGCACGATCGTCATGCCCGCCGAGAAGGATCTGTACTTCCCGCCCGAGGACGAGCGGTGGGCCAGCCAGTTCATCCCGAACGCCGAGCTGCGCGTGATCCCCGGCGTGTGGGGGCACTTCGCGGGCGGCGGCGCGAACCCCGTCGACACCGCCTTCATCGACGCGGGGGTGCGCGACCTGCTCGCCGACGACGTCTGACGTGGCAGCCTCGACCAGCCCGTCCACCTCTCCGCGGCCGATGGGCTGGCCAGCTCCAGCTTCTGGGCGTCGCCCCGAACACGTGCCCATGTGCAGGTCCATCCGGATCGCTGAGGGACCGTCGGCCGCGCGTTCGGGCAGCTCGGCCTCCACCACGTCCGGGCGGTCGAAGAGCACGCCGGACAGGCCGGGCGCGGCCTCCAGGATGGCCGCGAGCAGCACCCCTTCGCCGCCGCCGACGTCGACGAGCGCGCCGGCATCGCGTCGGGCACGCGCGGTCACGCCACGGGCAGGCCGGTGCCCCGCACCGTCCACCGGCCGGGGCGGCCGCGGAGGACCGTCGCGGTGAGGGGCGCGATGTCGATCCGCCAGAACGCCGATGCGGGGGCGCCGAGGCTCACGACCAGCGCCGCCCGCACGACGGCCGCGTGCGTGACCGCGACGACGTGACCCGCGTCCTCCTCGGCGTGGTCGACGTCCAGCCAGGCAGCGACGCGCCCCAGCAGGGCGGTCAGGCTCTCCCCGCCGTGCGGCGCCGCATCAGGATCGGTGAGCCAGGCGTGCACGGCCGCCGGGCCTGCGTGGCCGGGCGCTGCGCCCGCGGTAGACTCGACCGACGCGACAGACCCGGCCGGGACGACGGTCGGGACGGCAGGCCCCGCCGCGACGGCCCCGGCTGCGGGTGTCGGCGTCGCGCTGCCCGGCGGGACGCGTGGGGCTCCGGGTCCGGCCGCGCCCGCCCCGGCGATCGCGCCGAGGGTGCGGCCCCGCCACCTGCCGAGGTCCCAGTCGGCCAGCCCGGCGTCGACCTCCGCCGTCAGCCCGAGGGCGTCCGCGGTCTCGGCCGCGGCGGTCGCGGGCGAGCGCAGGGCGCGGCTGACCCGCCGCAGCCCACCTGCCGCCGCCCGCGCCGCGGCCACCCCGCGCGGCTCCAGGCCCTCGTCAAGGGGAAACGCGGCGCGGGCCGTCGCGGGAGTGGAGGCGTGCGCGACCAGCGTCAGACGAACGCTCACCAGCGCAGCGTAGGGCCCGGCATCGCGCTCGAGCGCGACATGAGCGGGGTCTGACGGGCCTGGAACCCCGCTGACGTCGCGCTCGAGCGTCCGGCACGGCACGGCTCCCGCCGCGCACGACAGGCGCAGGCGGCAGCCGCGACCGACCAGTCGGGTGACGTCCGCGCGTTGACACCGCCTGCCGACCCACGCATCATCTGATTACTTCTTCAGATGTCGTCGGAAGGGTTCGACATGGCACAGGCCGCCGCGGTCTCCCCCCTGCACGCCGCCGTCCCCACGGCCATCCCGGTCCGCGAGGTCCTGCCCTGGGCGATCTTCGGCGGCGCGCTGCTGCTCGCCTTCCTCTACCTGATCGGGCTGGACCAGGGCGCCACGTCGCTGTTCTCCGGCAGCATGATCCACGAGTACATGCACGACGGTCGGCACCTGCTCGGCTTCCCCTGCCACTGACCGCCTTCGCGATGATGCGAACCCTCCTGGTCCGCGGCATGATCGCGGGCGTCCTCGCCGGGCTCGCGACGCTCGTCTTCGCCTACGTCTTCGGCGAGCCGGGCGTCGAGGGCGGGATCGCGTTCGAGGAGCACGCCGAGGCGGCCGCGGGCGGGGCCCACGAGCACGGGGTGGAGCTGGTGAGCCGCGGCGTGCAGAGCACGTTCGGCCTCGCGACCGCGGTGCTCGTGTACGGCGTGGCCATCGGCGGCATCTTCGCCATCGCCTTCGCCCTGTTCCACGGTCGCGTCGGTCCGCGGGGGCCGCGGGCGAGCGCGGCCGTGCTGGCGCTCCTGGGCTGGCTGACGGTGTTCGTCGTGCCGTTCCTGAAGTACCCGGCCAACCCTCCGGGCGCGAACGAGGGCGGCACCATCGGCCAGCGCACCGGCCTCTACCTGCTCATGGTGCTGGCCTCGCTGCTCGTGGGCGGTGCGGCGCTCGGGCTGCGGCAGCGCCTCTCGGCACGCCTCGGCGCGTGGAACGCGACGCTCGTCGCGGTCGCCGCCTACCTGGTCGTGATCGGCCTCGTGGGCTGGGCGCTGCCCGCCGTGAACGAGACGCCCGACGACTTCCCGGCGACGGTGCTCTACCAGTTCCGGCTCGCCTCGCTCGGCGGCCAGCTCGTGCTGTGGACCGTGCTCGGGCTCGCCTTCGGAGCGCTGGTCGACCGCAAGCAGGCCGCGCCCGCCGCCACGGTCAGGTGAGGCGCCCGGCGCGGTAGCGATCCTTCTTGGGTGATCCGTCTACGCTCTCCGCGATGGCTGGTGCGACGGAACGTGGTCGGACGTTCTCGGTGTGTGTCGATCACACGGGAGTCCGCGGCGCCCGCCTGGCGGTGTGATGGCGGAGCCGACCCCTGACCCGCGCCTTGAGCAGCTCGTCGAGCTCGTGGTCCAGATCGCCTCGGGCGACCTGGAGGCCCGCATGGAGCCCTCCACCGACTCCGACGACATCGACGCGGTGATCGTCGGCATCAACATGCTCGCCGAGGACCTCAGGGCGCTGAACGACAACCTCGAAGGACGGGTGGAGGAGCGGACCCGCCAGCTGGGCGACGCCCAGCGCCAGCTCGAGCAGCTGGCGCTCTACGACCCGCTCACCGGGCTGGCCAACCGGACGCTGCTCGCCGACCGCATCGGCCAGGCGATGGGCCGCGCCGACCGCGGCGACGGCCCGCCCGCGGTGCTCGTGCTCGACCTCGACGGGTTCAAGGCCGTCAACGACAGCTTCGGCCACGCCGTCGGCGACGAGCTGCTGGTCGCGGTGGCCGAGCGCCTGGGCGGCGTCTCGCGCGACACCGACACCGTCGCCCGGCTCGGCGGCGACGAGTTCGCGCTCGTCATCGTGAACGCCACGCCCGAGCACGTGCTGGAGGTGGCGGAGCGGGTCCTGGCCGCGTTGGGCGCCCCGGTACAGGCGGGCGGCCAGTCGTGCTGGGTCAGCGCCAGCATCGGCGTGCGCTTCGCGACCCGCGGCCAGACCGCGGACATCCTCCTGCGCGACGCCGACACCGCCATGTACGTGGCCAAGGCCCGCGGACGGGCGGGCATCGAGGTCTACGAGCCCGCGATGCACCAGGCCGCGCTCAACCGCATGCGCAAGGCCGACGAGCTGCGCACGGCGCTGGCCTCGGACGGGTTCGTGCTGCACTACCAGCCGATCGTCGAGCTCGCGACGGGCCGCACCACCGCGGTGGAGGCGCTGCTGCGCTGGCAGCACCCGGTGCGCGGCCTGGTGTCGGCCGAGGACTTCATCGCGGTCGCCGAGGACACCGGGCTCATCGTCGCCCTCGACCACTGGGTGCTCGACGCCGCCGTCGCCCAGACCGCGGTCTGGCGCGCGGGCGCGGCCTGGGCCCGGCTGAGCGTGCACGTGAACGTCTCGCCGATCACCTTCCGCGCTCCCGGCTTCGCCGACGACGTCGTCGCCTGTCTCCGCCGCCACGGCGTGCGCGCGTCCGAGGTGCTGTTGGAGATCACCGAGACCCAGATGATGGGCGAGGACGCGCAGACCATGCAGACCATGGAGGCGCTCCAGGCGGCCGGGATCGGCGTGGCGATCGACGACTTCGGCACCGGCTGCTCGTCGCTCGGCTACGTCCGCCGCCAGTACGTCGACGTCATCAAGATCGACCGCTCGCTGGTCACCGGCCTGGACGGCGACCCTCAACAGCGCCGCGTGGCGGCCGCCCTCCTGGCCGTGGTCGACGCGTTCGGGCTGACGGCGGTCGCCGAGGGCGTCCAGACGGCCGAGGAGGAGGCGCAGCTGCGCAAGCTCGGCTGCCGCTACGGCCAGGGTTTCCTCTGGACCGCCGCGGTGCCCGCCGCCGAGATCACCGTGCTGTGGGGAGATTCTGGACGTGCTGGAAGCCGAAGCGGCCCTTGATGCACAGGTGGCCGTGGGTGACCGAGTGGTCCGAAGGGCTCGTCACGTTCACGATCTGGCCCTCTTGGACGTGCAGCTCCAGGTTGCAGCCCACGCCGCAGAACGAGCAGATCGTGGTGGTGACCGACTCCTGTTCCGGATGCCAGTCGCCCGCCTCGCGCAGCTCGTGCTCGCGCACCGACTTCAGCGCCCCGGTCGGGCAGACGCCGATGCAGTTGCCGCAGTAGACGCACGCCGAGTCGGGCAGCTCGACGTTCTGCTCGGTGGCGATGCGGGCGTCGAACCCGCGACCCGCCGCGGAGATCGCGAACGTGAACTGCGCGTCGGTGCCGCAGGCCTTGACGCACTTGTAGCAGAGGATGCAGCGGGCGTAGTCGCGCACGTAGAGGTCGTTGTCGACCTTCACCGGTTGGGCCACGGTCTCGGCGCTCGACCCGTCGGGCGCGTGGTGGTGCCCGGCGTGGCGGGTGTCGCGGTCGTCGCTTGGCGGCGCGGGCGGGCCGTAGCGCCCGGCGTCGACGCCGTACTCGCGCATCCACCGCTGGACGTCGGCACTGGCCTGGGAGAGGTCGACCGAGGACGCCAGCAGCTCCAACACCATGCGACGGCTGTGGCGCACCTTCTCCGAGTCGGTGCGCACCACCATGCCGTCCTCGACCTTGCGCGCGCACGACGGCACCAGCACCCGCGAGCCCTCGACCTCGACCATGCACACGCGGCAGGCGTTGATCGGGGTGAGGTTGGGCGCCCAGCACAGCGTGGGGGTCTCGGTGCCGCGCCCGTTCAGGACGTCGAGGATCGTCGCGCCCTCGGGGACGCGCACCTCCTCCCCGTCGACGGTCAGGGTGAGCATCCGCGCGATCGAACCCAGCATCACGGTAGTCATCTACAGGAGCCCCCGCTTCACAGCAGTCCCAACCGAAGGGCGGACATCACGGCGGCGGGCGCGGTCTGGCCCAGCCCGCAGATCGACGCGTCCTGCATGACGCGCGCGAGGTCGTCGAGCAGCAGCCGCTCGGGCTCGGGCGGGGCGCCGCGGGCCAGCCGGGCGAGCGCCTCCTCCTGGCGGACCGTGCCCACCCGGCACGGCACGCACTGGCCGCACGACTCGTCGCGGAAGAACGCCGCGATCCGGCGCAGCGTGGCGGGGAGGTCGGCGGCGGTGTCGAACGCGAGCACCACGCCGGAGCCGAGTGTGGCCCCGATCTCCCGGGATCCCTCGAGCGTGAGCGGGACATCGAGCTGGTCGGGCAGCACGAACCCGCCCGCCGCACCGCCGAGCAGGATCGCGCGCAGCTCGCCGCGCAGCCCGCCCGCCAGCGTCAACAGCTCGCGCAGCGTGGTGCCGAACGGCACCTCGTAGACGCCGGGCACCGCCACCGCGCCCGCGACGCAGAACAGCTTCGGGCCGGTCGAGCGCCCGCCGCCGATCTGGGCGAACGCGGGACCGCCGCCGTCGAGGACCTGGAGGACGTTGTAGAGCGTCTCCACGTTGTTGATCACAGTGGGGCGCCCGAACAGGCCGCTGACGCTCGGGAACGGGGGCTTGTTGCGCGGCTCGCCGCGGAAGCCCTCGATCGAGTTGAGCAGCGCGGTCTCCTCGCCGCAGATGTACGCGCCCGCGCCACGGCGCAGCTCGATGTCGAACGCGAACCCCGCGCCCATGACGTCCGGGCCGAGGTGGCCGCGAACGCGCGCGGCGTCGATCGCGCGCTGGAGCCTGCGCGTCGCGAGCGGGTACTCGCCGCGGATGTAGAGGTAGCCGCGCTCGCAGCCGGTGGCGTACCCGGCGATCGTCATCGCCTCGACCAGCCCGAACGGGTCGTACTCCATGAGCACCCGGTCCTTGAAGGTGCCGGGCTCGGACTCGTCGGCGTTGCACACGAGGTAGTGCGGCCGCTGCGGGGCGGCCGCCACCCCCGACCACTTGATGCCCGTGGGGAACGCCGCGCCGCCGCGCCCGGTGAGCGCGGAGTCGGTGACCTCGGTGAGCACCCGCGCCTGCCCGATCTCGATCGCGCGGCGCAACGCGGCGTACCCGCCGTGGGCGCGGTAGTCGTCGACGCTCTCCGGATCGACGACGCCGACCCGGCCCAGCAGCCGCAGGGACCGGTCGGGGGTCTGCGGGGCGCTCACGGTGCTGTCGGCGAAGGCCCGGTCGGCCGCGTGCGCGGGCTCCGGCGCCGCCTCGACGTCCGCGTCGGCCGCGGCCCGCACGTCCGCCGCGGTGGCGGGGGCGAGCGCGTCCGTGGCGGCGACCGCAGCGCGGAGCGCGCCCTTGACGCTCTCGACCGTCCCGGGGGCCAGGCAGAAATCAGCCTGACCGGCCAGCTGCAGCAGCACGGCGGGCCTGCGCTCGCACAGGCCCAGGCACGGGCTGCGCACCCAGCAGACCGCCTCCCCCTCGCCCTCCGGACCGAGCTCGCCCGCGAGCCGGGCGATGATCTCCTCGCCGCCGGAAGCGGCGCACGCGACGTCGTCACAGACGTGCGCGACGTGCGGGGCGCGCGGCTCGGTGGCGAACATCGCGTAGAACGTGGCCACGCCGTACACGTCGGCAGGCGGCACCGAGAGCCGCCGCGCGACGTCGTTCAGCGCGCCTTCTGAGATCCAGCCCACGGCGTCGACCACGGCGTGCAACGCGGGCAGCAGCAGGTGGCGTCGACCGCGGGCCGCGTGCCCACTGTCGGCGAAGTGCGCGTCGCCGCCGCGGGCCACCACCGCGTCGAGCGCGGCACGCTCCTCGTCGGTGGCGGTCGCGCCGGAGATCCGGAGATCCACCCGCTCACCCTGCCATGCCGGAGGCCGGATCGGGAGTCGGGCGCCGCATCGAGCGTCAGGACCCTGCGTCGGGCAGCTCGACCGCGATCTTCTCCACCCGGACCGCCGTGGCCTTGAACTCCGACGTGCCCGACTTGGGGTCCCACGCGTCGTTCGTGAGGACGTTGATGTCGACCTCCTCGGAGAAGTGCGGCGTGAACGAGGCCAGGCCGGGGCGCAGCGACGGGTCGAACGACACCGGGGCCTCCACCGCGCCGCGCCGCGACACCACCCGCACGCGCTCGCCGTCGGCGATGCCGAGCTTCGCCCCGTCCTCCGCGTCCATGCGCAGGGCCTCGCGGCGCCGCAGCGGCGACGCGTAGCCGCCGGTCTGCACCCCCGAGTTGTAGGCGTCGAGCACCCGGACGGTGGTGAGCCGGATCGGGAACTCGTCGGTGAGCACGTCGACCGGCGGCACGTGCTCCACCGGCGTGAACGGGGCAGGCGTGCCACGCTCGGCCGGGTCGTCCGCCCACAGCCGGGCGTGCAGCAGCGGAGTGCCCGGGTGGTCCTCCGACGGGCACGGCCACTGGATGCCGCCCATCGCGTCGAGCCGTGCGTAGGACATGCCGTGGTGCCAGTTCAGCGAGAGCGAGCGCAGCTCGTCCCACACCTCCTCGGCGCTCGGGCGCCCCCACGGGTGGCCGAGCCGCTCGGCGAGCCCGCAGATGATGTGCGTGTCGGGCCAGGCCTCGCCCGGCGGGTCGATGGCCTTGCGCACCCGCTGCACGCGGCGCTCGGAGTTGGTGACGGTGCCCTCGTACTCGCACCAGTCGGCCGCCGCAGGCAGCACGACGTCGGCCATGTCGGCCGTCGCGGTGCGGAAGATGTCCTGCACCACCAGGTGGTCGAGCCCCTCCAGCAGGTGCCGGGCGTGGGTGGCGTTGGCCTCGGACTCGGCCGGGTTCTCCCCGATGCAGTACAGCGCACGCAGGGTGCCGTCGTTCATGGCGTCGAACATCTGCGAGAGGTGCATGCCCGGCTTCGGCGAGATCGGCACGCCCCACGCCCGCTCGTAGCGGCCGCGGGCCTCGTCGTCGCCGAGGTCGTAGCCGCCGGGGAGCTTGGCCGGGATGGCGCCCATGTCGCCGCCGCCCTGCACGTTGTTCTGCCCGCGCAGCGGCACGAGGCCGGAGCCGTAGCGCCCGACGTGCCCCGTGAGCAGCGCGAGGTTGATCAGCGCGAACACGTAGTCGGCCGCGTTGTGGTGCTCGGTGATGCCCAGCGTCCAGCAGATCTGGGCCCGGTCGGCGCCCGCGTAGGCGTGCGCGAGATCGCGGATCAGGCCCTTGCCGACGCCGGTGATCTCCTGCGCGCGCTCCAGCGTGTAGGGCTCGACCGTCGCCTTGTAGTCCTCGAAGCCGGTGGTCGCCCGGCGGACGAACGCCTCGTTGACCAGCCCCGCGTGGATGATCTCCCGGCCGATCGCGTTGGCGAGCGCGATGTCGGTGCCGACGTCGAGGCCGAGCCACGCGTCGGCCCACTGCGCGGTGGACGTGCGCCGCGGGTCGACCGAGTACATGCGGGTGCCCTTCTTGAGCCCCTGCAGCACGTGGTGGAAGAAGATCGGATGCGTCTCCCGCGCGTTGGAGCCCCAGAGCACCAGCAGGTCGGCGTCCTCAGCCTCGACGTACGCCGAGGTGCCGCCACCCGCTCCGAACACTGCCGTCAGACCGACGACCGAGGGAGCGTGTCAAGTGCGGTTGCAGGAGTCGACGTTGTTGCTGCCCATCACGACGCGCGCGAACTTCTGCGCGGCGAAGTTCATCTCGTTCGTGGCCTTCGAGCAGCTGAACATGCCGAACGCCTCGGGGGCGACGCCGCGGAACCCGGCGGCGGCCCGGTCGAGCGCCTCGTCCCAGCTCGCCGGGCGCAGCACCCCGTCGTCGCGGACCAGCGGCTCGGTGACCCGCACGTGACGGGGGCGACGGCGCCTCATGACATCCTCCCGGCTCTTCACGGGTATTAACCTGGGGTCAGCGTAACCCGCGCACCCCGGTTGGGAGGGCCGCACGCATGAGCCGTCTCACCGCACGC
Organism: uncultured Actinomycetota bacterium; assembly: GCA_963750095.1. Lineage (GTDB taxonomy): Bacteria > Actinomycetota > Actinomycetes > Mycobacteriales > Pseudonocardiaceae > Pseudonocardia. Next base: position 868,404 of record CAVVPJ010000011.1, read on the forward strand.
AGACCCGTGCTGCACATCGACGCCGACGGCAGGCGCCACGTGCAGGACACGCTGGCCGCCGAGGAGCCGCTGGAGCTGCGGGTCGACGGGCGGGCGCTGTCGGTCACCATGCGCACCCCCGGCCACGACATCGAGCTGGCCCACGGCTTCCTGCTCACCGAGGGCGTGATCGGCGACCCTTCCGACGTGCTCACCGCGCGGTACTGCGACTCGGTCGACGACACCGGGCGCAACACCTACAACGTGCTCGACGTGGCGCTCGCCCCCGGCGTCGCGAAGCCGGACGTCGGCGTCGAGCGCAACTTCTACACGACGTCGTCGTGCGGGGTGTGCGGGAAGGCGGCGCTGGACGCCGTGCGGCTCACCACGCGGTTCCCCCCGGACGCCGACCCGGTGCGCGTGACGCCCGCCACACTGTCGGGCCTGCCCGACACCCTGCGCGCGGACCAGCGGATCTTCTCCGCCACCGGCGGGCTGCACGCGGCGGGCCTGTTCACGGCCGACGGCAAGCTGCTGGTCGCCCGGGAGGACGTCGGGCGGCACAACGCCGTGGACAAGGCGCTCGGTCGGGCGCTGCTCGACGGCCGGGTGCCCGCGGCGGGCACCGTGCTGATGGTGTCGGGGCGGGCGTCGTTCGAGCTGGTGCAGAAGGCGGCGATGGCGGGGGTGCCGGTGCTCGCCGCGGTGTCGGCGCCGTCGTCCTTGGCGGTGGAGCTGGCGGTCGAGATGGGCATGACGCTGGTCGGCTTCCTGCGCGGGCCGAGCATGAACGTCTACGCGGGCACCCACCGCATCGGCTGACCCCGGCGCGGAGGCCCCCGGGTTCTCTCCGCACAGGGTGCGGCGTCCTCGCACAGGTTCGACCGTCTGCGAGGACACCACGCGGTGTGCGAAGTGCGCCTTGACCGCCGGGCAGGGCCGCCGCCACAGCGGGGCGCTAGCCTCGGACACCGTGCTGGACCGCGCTCTCGTCGACTCGCTCTTCCCCTCCGACCTGCCCGACCCCGCGCACTGGGAGCGGCGCTACCCGCCCCGCGACCTGCCCGAGGGCGCCCAGGTCACCCGGTTCGGCCCGTCCCCCACCGGGTTCGTGCACATCGGCGGCATCTACACCGCCATGATCGACCGCGACGTCGCGACGCACTCCGACGGCGTCTACATCGTGCGGGTGGAGGACACCGACCAGGCCCGCGAGGTCGAAGGGGCGCTGGCGCAGTTCGCGCGGGCGTTCGCCTACTTCGACCTCCCCCCCGACGAGGCCGACGAGCGGGGCGGCTACGGGCCCTACCACCAGTCGGACCGCGAGCACATCTACCTCTCCTACGTGCGCGAGCTGCTGCGCGCGGGCGCGGCGTACCCGTGCTTCGCGACGAAGGAGCAGCTCGCCGACATCACCGCCCGCCAGCAGGCGGCCAAGCTCCCCACCGGGTACTACGGCTCGTGGGCGCTGTGGCGCGACGCCGCGCCCGAGGACGTCGCCGCCCGGCTCGCGGCGGGTGAGCCCTACGTGGTGCGCTTCCGCGCGCCCGACCTCACGGCCGCCGGGGCGCGGGTGCGCTTCACCGACGCGATCCGCGGCGAGCTGTCCCACGAGGCCAACCGGAACGACGCGGTGATCCTCAAGTCGTCGGAGACGAGCCCCCGGCTGCCCACGTACCACTTCGCGCACGCGGTCGACGACCACCTCATGCGGGTCACACTCGTGATCCGCGGCGAGGAGTGGATCAGCTCGGTGCCGCTGCACCAGCAGCTGTTCGCCGCGCTCGGCCACGAGCCGATCACCTACGCGCACATCGCGCCGCTGATGAAGCAGATCTCGGGCGGGAAGCGGAAGCTGTCGAAGCGGAAGGACCCCGAGGCGGGGGTCGACTTCTACGTCGAGGCGGGCTACCCCGCCCCCGCGGTGCTCTACTACCTGCGCGGGTTGGCCAACGGCCGCCTGGCCGAGCTGCCGTTGGCGGAAGCGCTTGCCGAACCGATTCGGCTCGACCAGTGCGGCGTGGCGGGTCCGCTCGTCGACCTCGTCAAGCTCGAGGACATCAGCGCCGACCACATCGCCACCCTCCCCGGCCCCGAGGTGCTGGCGGGCGTCACCAGGTGGGCGCGGGTCTTCGACCCCGAGCTCGCCGCCGTGCTGGCGGTCGAGCCCGAGCTCGCGCTGCGCGCCATCGCCGTCGAGCGGGACGGGGTGGCCAACCCGCGCAAGGACCTGCGCAAGTGGTCGGACTTCCGCGCCGCCTACGGATTCTTCTTCCCGCAGCTGTTCGGCCGCCTCGACGGGCCGACCGACGAGCGGGTGACGGGCGCGTCCGCGGTCGACCCCGCCGCGGTCACCGCGTTCGTCGCCGACCTCGTCGGCTCCTACCGGCACCTCGACGACCCGAAGGAGTGGTTCGACCAGATCCGCGCCGCGAGCACCCGCAACGGGTTCGCCGCGAGCCCGAAGGACTACAAGGCCGACCCCGACGCCTACCACGGGTCCATCCGCGAGGCCTCCCAGCTCGTGCGGCTGGCGCTCACCGGCTCGACGCGCAGCCCCGACATGCACGCGATCGCGCAGGCGCTCGGGCCGGACGAGGTGCTCGCGCGGCTGCGGGTGCTCGCGGCGTGAGCGAGGCCGGGGGTCGGCAGCCTGCGGAGCTTGCGGAGCAGGCGGGGTGGGTGGAGACAGCGAGCTCACCACTGGGCAGCAGCAGCGAGCCGACGCTCGGCTGGGCGGAGCTGAACCGGGCCGTGCTGGCCCGGCAGCTGCTCTTGGAACGGTCCGAGCTCACGCCGGTCGAGGCCGTGGAACGGCTGGGCGGGCTGCAGACGCAGTACGCGCCGTCGGCGTACGTCGGGCTCTGGTCCCGGCTCGCCGGGTTCCAGCGCGCCGACCTCACCGAGGCCTTGCTGGACGCGCGGATCGTCCAGGCATGGGTGATGCGCTGCACGATCCACATGGTGTCGGCGGCCGACTACCACCCGCTCAGCGAGGCCGTCCGCGCCCAGCGGCGGAGGTGGTGGCTCGGGGCGCGCAAGGACCTCTCCGAGGATCAGATGGCGGCCGCGGCGGGGTGCGTCCGACGGGCGCTCGCCGACGGCCCGCGCAAGCAGGCCGACCTCGTGGCCGCGATGACGGCGGAGGGCTTCCCGTCCGCGGCGTTCCCGGGGGTGCAGCTGTGGCTCGACCTCGTGCGCGTGCCGCCCGCGGGCACCTGGGAGCTGCCGCGGGCGCACGTCTACGGCCTGGCCGCGGAGTGGGTGCCGCCGGACGCTTCCGTCGACCGCGCGGCGGCCGAGGAGCTGCTGGTGCGCCGCTACCTGGCGGGGTTCGGCCCGGCCGGCCCGTCCGACGTGGCCCGGTACGCGGGCTGGACGATCACCGAGACGAAGGTCGTGCTGGCCCGGCTCGACCTGGCCGCCTACCGCGACCCCGACGGCACGCTGCTGGTCGACCTGCCCGACGCCCCCCGCCCCGACGGCGACACCCCCGCCCCCGTGCGGTTCCTGTCGACGTTCGACGCGCTGGTCCTGCTCGGGCACGCCAAGCGCGCCCGGATCGTTCCCGAGGAGCACCGCGACAAGGTGTTCTCGTCGAAGATGCCGCAGTCCATCCCCACGTTCTTCGTGGACGGGCGCATGGCGGGAACCTGGCGCTACGTCGACGAGCGGGTGGTGCCGACCCCGTTCGACCCGCTCCCCCGCGCGGCCCGGCGCGCGGTCGACGCCGAGGCCGAACGCCTCACGATGTTCCACCAGGGCGGCTGACGGCCATCCCCGTGAGGCGGCGGGCGAGCCGGGCGGCGGCCTCCCGCAGCTCCGGAGGCTCCAGCACCTCGGCCTCGAAGCCCAGCCCGGCCACGCGCACGGCGAGCCAGTCCAGGTCCTCCCCGCCGACGACGAGCAGGCACCACCCTTCGCGGTCGTCCTCGACGCGCCCCACCTGCGGCGGCACCAGCTCCCGCACCCGGTCGGGCCGGGCGTGCACCCGCACCCTGGCGAGGTACCGGTACGGCGCCGCGGTCACCGAGCGCTGCACGTAGGCGACCGGGTCCGGATGCTCCCTCGCCCGGAAGCGCCAGGTCGTCGCCGCCACCTCGCGCATCCGGTCCAGCCGGAAGGTGCGCCAGTCGCCACGGTCGACGTCCCAGGCCATCAGGTACCAGCGGCGGGCGGTGGTGACCATCCGCACGGGCTCGACCGTGCGCTCCCGCTCCCCGCCGTCGCGGCCCGCGTACCGGAACCGCACCCGCACGGCGTCGCGGCAGGCCCGCGCGAGCGTCACCAGCAGCTCCGGGTCGATCTCGATCCCGGGTCCGACGAGGGTCTCGGTGGCACCGTGCACCGCACGCACCTCGGCACGCAGCCGGGGCGGCATCACCTGGTCGAGCTTCGTGAGCGCCCGCAGTGCCGCCTCGCCCGCACCGGCGACCGTGCCGCCCGACGCCAGCCGCAGGGACACCGCCGTCGCGATCGCCTCCTCGTCGTCGAGGAGCAGCGGCGGCAGGCGGGTGCCCGCGCCGAGCTGGTAGCCGCCGCCGACCCCCGCCGTCGCGTGCACGGGGTAGCCGAGCGCGCGCAGCCGCTCGACGTCGCGGCGCACCGAGCGGTCGGTGACCCCCAGCTCGGCGGCGAGCTCGGCGGCGGTCCAGGATGGCCGCCGCTGCAGCAGCGCCAGCAACCGCAGCACCCGCTCGGTCGTCGCCTCGACGGTCATGTGCCCATCGTTCACCAGATCGCGGAACGTATCTGTCCGCTATCTGCGAGAGGCTGGAACCATGAACGACCAGAACTGGAACCCCTTGCTCCGCGACCAGGTGGCCTGGCACTGGACCAACCAGCTGCGCGGTCGCCTCGACGGGCTCACCGACGACGAGTACTTCTGGGAGCCGGTGCCCGACTGTTGGAGCGTGCGCAGGCGCGGCACCGGCACCGCGCCGGTGCAGGCCGGGTCCGGCGCGATGACCGTCGACTTCGCGTGGCCGGAGCCCGACCCGCCACCGTTCACGACGGTCGCATGGCGGCTCGCGCACGTGATCGTCGGCGTGCTGGCGGTGCGCAGCGCCGCGCACTTCGGCCGCGCGCCCACCGACTACTCGTCGTTCGCGTACGCCGCGACCGCGGCCGAGGCGCTGGCCCAGCTCGACGCCGAGTACGCCACGTGGCTGGCCGGGGTCGAGTCCCTCGGCGAGGCGGGCCTCGCCCGCCCGTGCGGAGCGGCGGAGGGCCCGTTCGCGGAGCTTCCGCTGGCCGCGCTGGTGCTGCACATCAACCGCGAGCTGATCCACCACCTGGCCGAGGTGTGCCTGCTCCGCGACCTGTACCGGCACACCCCGACCCGACGGGAGGCGAGCTGATGGCCCGCGACGTCCAGATCACGTTCGACTGCGCCGACCCGGCCGGGTTGGCGGCCTTCTGGGCCGAGGCCCTCGGCTACCAGGTGCAGGACCCGCCCGAGGGCTTCGCGTCGTGGGACCAGGCCCTGGACGCGCTGGGCGTGCCGCCCGAGCGCCGCAACGACGCCTCGGCGGTGGTCGACCCCGACGGCGCCGGGCCGCGGGTGTTCTTCCAGCGGGTGCCGGAGGGCAAGCAGGTGAAGAACCGCGTGCACCTCGACGTGCGCGCCGCCCCAGGGCTCGCGGGCGACGCGCGGATGGCCGCCCTGGAGGCGGAGGCCGAGCGGCTCGTCTCCCACGGCGCCACCCGGCTCCAGCGCTACGAGCCCGCTCCCCCGCTCGGCTCCGGCCACATCGTGATGGCCGACCCCGAGGGCAACGAGTTCTGCCTCGACTGACCAGCCACGAGATCGACAGGTGCTGTCGTCGTCGCCTTCGACCAGCCTGCCGAGCACGTCCCGTGGGTTCGAGGTCGGACAGGACAACGGCCGTACTCGGAGGTGCGGCTTGCGACCATCCTCGGCACGTGGACCCGCCTGCCGAAGCGGTTGAACCGATTGAGCTCCGCGACGGAGGCGCGCCGCGCGACACTACGGGAATCCCGTCGAGGCCGTCGACGATGAAGAGCAGCCTGGCTGGCAAACGCGCTGACACATCCTTTTCGGGCCCGGTCACGCGGCGTCGGGAAAGTGGGGTGGTCGTCTTCGGGGTAGTCGTTGCGGGTCGATCCACGCGGGTGGGGAGAACTCCGGGTGCCCGTCGACCAGGCGCACCTCCCAGCCGCTGTGGTGCACGAGGCGGTGGCAGGCCCGGCACACCATAACGGTGTTGTCGATCGCGGTCGGTCCGCCGTGCTCCCACGGGATGATGTGGTGCACCTCGCACCAGGACGGTGGGCGCCCGCAGCGGGCGCACCCGCCGTCGCGGGCGGTCACGGCCCGGCGCAGCCCGTCGGGGATCGTGCGGGTGGCCCGCCCGACATCCAGCGGTTGACTCTTCCCGCCGAGCACGACCGGAATGACCGCCGCGTCGCAGCACAGCATCCGCAGGCTCTCCGGGGAGAGGGTGCCGCCGAAGTCGAGGCAGGCCGCGCGGGCCCGGTTCTCCAGGTCTTCCAGCCGCACCAGCACGCTCAGGTGCGGGCGGCGCCCACCGCAGGCCGGGACATCGGCGTGGTCGAGCACGTACCCGCACGCGTCGGCCAGCGCCTCGGCCTGCCGCTGCGCCGGGGTGCGGCGGTCGTCGCCGTCGACGGGGCGGGCGTGCGCGTCGACCAGAGCGGCGATGGCGTCGAACATGGCCGCGTCGTCAAAGTGGCCGCGCAGGCTGCCACCGGGACGGTCACGGTGGCGGGTCAGGTGCAGCTCGTTGACCGGATCCGGGGGCCGCTCGTCGGGCTCGGGCCCGTCCTGGTCCAACGTGTCGACCAGCCGGGTGCCCCACTCGAGCAGCTCGGCGGGCGTGTACCGGTCGGTGTGCCCGGCCAGTTGCTCCTCGGCGCCCGCCCACACCTGGGGGCTCAGCCGCCGCGCCGCCGGGGACGCCAGCACCCGCACGATGATCTCCACGTGCCGCAGGCAGGCCGCCCCGGCCGCGAACCGCTCTGCGGTGGCCGGCAGCCGGGCGGGCAGCACCGCCCCGTCCAGCCCGACCCGGGGGCAGATCTGCTCGGCCGCGCTCACCCGCCGCCGCGCCTCGCCCCGGTCCCAGCCCAGCAGATCGGCCAGCGCGGCGGCCGGGTTGCGGTAGCCCCGCTCGGCGAACGTGCCACGCCGGACCAGATCCGCCACCACGCCGACCGCGATCCGGTCCAGCCTGCGCACCGCACCTTCGCAAATGGTCAGCACCGACAGCAGCTCGTCCGCGGTGGCAGCCGGGCCGCATGCGGCATCGAGCGCATCGACCGACTCCGTGAGGAGGCGATGCGCGGCGACCGCCTGCGAGCCTGACATGCTCCCATTGTTGTCGACCATTTGTTCTTATTCAATGACCGTAAGAGCGAGTTTGCAGGTGTTAAGGTGCACGCCGTCGGGGTCACCGAACGACAGGATGGCGAAGTTGACCTTCGGATGTACTCGGGTGTTGTGCAGGCGGACTTAGGCGGCGATGGCAGCGTTCTGGTCGGCGTGGTTGCGGTGGTCGGTGCCAACTCGACCTCGTCCACGCAGACGACCTGGCCCTCATCGCGCGGGTGAGTCGCAGATGCCGAGGACGCTGCGCGTCGTGGGGATGAACTCCAGGTCCGCTGAAGCCTTCCAGGTGCGCCCTCGTGCGAGGTGAGTACACCTAGTCCAGCTAGAAGGCGCGGAAGCCCCCTCCCCCGGCACGCGCCCCGCCCGCACCGCCCGGCCGGGCGGTGCTCGTCGCGGCCGCTCCGCCACCCCGCTCGGTGGCAGTGGCGGCACCCCCTGCCCGTCCGACGTAGACGCCCGCCAGGAACCCGATCGCGACGAGCAGCAGCACGACCAGCACCGTCGTCATCCGGCTCCGGCGCCGCGGCTCGGACCACTCCTCGTCGACGAGGTCGTCCGCGCGGCTGTCGGTGTATCGCCCGAGGGGATCCTCGGCGGGGACGACGGGCAGCGCGTCAGTGGGCGGGTCCTCGGTCGGCACGGTCATCGAGGGCTCCTCGTCACTCGTAGCGGAGGGCGTCGATCGGGCGCAGCGATGCGGCCCGGTTGGCCGGGTACCAGCCGAAGAACAGGCCGATGGCGACGGAAACGAAGAAGGCCAGCACGATCGAGTACGGCGCCACGACGAGCTGGAACGTGCCGATCTTCACCTGCCCGACGAGCACCCCGATCACCACGCCGATGAACCCGCCGATCAACGACAGGAGCACCGCCTCCAGCAGGAACTGGCCGACGATCGCGCTGCGCTGGGCGCCGATGGCCTTGCGGATCCCGATCTCGCGGGTGCGCTCCGTGACCGTCACCAGCATGATGTTCATGACGCCGATCCCGCCGACGAACAGGGAGATCCCGGCGACGCCCGCCAGCAGCAGGGTGAACGTGCCGGTCACCGTGTTGACGGTGTCCAGGATCGAGCTCGGGTTGTTGATCGTGAAGTCGGCGGTCGCCGCCGTCACGTGGTGACGTGCGGTGAGGATCGCGGCGACCTCGTCCTGCGCGGCGTTGACCCGTTCCGAGGTGACCGCCTGCGCCGCGATGCTCGACAGGTTGCCGTAGCTGGCCAGCGTGTCCTGCACGGAGGTCAGCGGCGCGATCACGACGTCATCACGGTCCTGGGGCCCTTGGCTGCCCTTGGCGGTGAGGACGCCGACCACCTCGAAGGCCACACCGTTGAACTGCACGGTCTTTCCGACGATCGCGAGGCCGTCGCCGCCGACGAGGTCGGTCGCGACGGTCGGGCCCACCAGCGCCGCCCGCCTGCGGCCCGTGTAGTCGGTGTCCGTGAGCGGCGTGCCCGCCTGGACCGTGTTGCTGTTGATCGTGAGATAGCTGGGCGTGGTGCCGGTGAAGGTCGTGACGGCGTGCGTAGCGCCGTTGTACGTCGCCGTCACCGACGACACGGACACGACCGGCGCGACGAGACCGACGTCCGGCGCGAGCTCGGGGTCGACCAGCGCCTCGGCGTCCTCGATCGTGAGCTGGATGTCGCGGACCTCGGTGCCGGTGATGACCGACGACGTGCCGTTCGCGGTGCGGTTCTGCGCGCCGCCGACCCCGCCGCCCGCGACCGCGCCGGTCCGGCGCCCCCCGGTGAGCGTCGAGTTGGGGGTGATGGTGAGCGTGTTGGCGCCCAGCGCCGTGATCTGATCGGTGATCGACTTGTTCGCGCCGGTGCCCGCCGCGATCAGGATGATCACCGCGGCGACGCCGATGAGGATGCCCGACATCGTCAGGAACGAGCGCAGCTTGTTCGCCAGCACCCCGCGCACCGCGAACATCGCGGTCTCCCGGAAGTTCACGGCCTGCCCCCCGCACGGGTAGGGGCGTCCTGGCGGTGGTCGGCGACGATCCGGCCGTCGCGCATCCGCAGCACCCGCCGGGCGTGTGCGGCGACGTCCGCCTCGTGGGTGATCACCACCAGCGTGCGGCCCGCGGCGTTGACCTCGCCGAAGAGCGCCAGCACCTCCTCGGTGCTGTGGCTGTCGAGCGCGCCGGTCGGCTCGTCGGCGAGCAGCAGCACGGGGTCGGTGCAGATCGCCCGCGCGATGGCGACGCGCTGCTGCTGCCCGCCCGAGAGCTCGGACGGCCGGTGGTGCTCGCGGTCGGCCAGCCCCACCCGCGCGAGCGCGGCCCTCGCGCGGCGCCGCCGCTCCGCCGCCCGCACGCCCCCGTAGGCCAGCGGCAGCTCGACGTTGTTCAGCGCCGTGGTGCGCGGGATGAGGTTGAACGACTGGAAGACGAACCCGATCTTGCGGTTGCGGATGGTGGCCTGGCGCCGGTCGTCGAGGCGACGCACGTCGACGCCGTCGAGCAGGTAGCGGCCCGACGTCGGGGCGTCCAGGCAGCCGATGATGTTCATCAGCGTCGACTTCCCCGAGCCGGACGCGCCCATGACGGCAACGTAGTCCCCGCGCTCCACGACGAGGTCGACGCGGTCGACGGCGCGCACGACGGTGTCGCCGCTGCCGTAGACCTTCGACACCCCGCGGAGCTCGATGACCGGTCGCGTCATCCGCCGCCTCCGCCCCCGCCGCGCGGGAAGCCGTTCGTTGTCGACGTCGTGACCGTCGGCAGCACGAGCTGGTCGCCCGCCTGCACCCCGGAGACGATCTCCGTGGTGGTGTCGCCCACGAGCCCGGTCTCGACGGGCACGACGACGTCCTCGGTTCCCCGCCGGACGACGACCGTGTGCCGGTTGCCGACGCTGGTGATCGCCGACGTCGGTGCGACCAGCACACCGACCTTGCTGCCGGTGGTGATCGACATGTTGGCGGTGGATCCCACCCCGACCCCCGCAGGTGCGGTGTCCAACGAGACCTGCACCGGGTATTGCACGACGTTGTTGCTGACGATGCTCTGCGGTGTGAGCTGGGTGACCGAGCCGGTGGCCGTCGCCTTGGCGCCCGGGAACGCGATCGTCGCGGGCTGGCCGAGCTTGATCTTCGACGCGTCGGCCTCGGCGATGTTGGCGGTGACGGCGAGCTTGCTGAGGTTGGCGATCACGATGAACCCGGTGCCGGAGGACGTCGCCGTCGTCGAGGCCGACGAGCTCGCGCTCCCGCCCGTGCCGGTCCCACTGGTTCCTGACGACGACCCGCTGGAGCCGCCGCCCGTCGCCACCTCCCCGACCTTGCCCGCCACCGACAGCACGACGCCGTCCTGCGGCGCGACGAGCGTGGTGTCGTCGACCCCGCGCTGGGCGGCGTCGTAGGAGGCCTGCGCCTGGTCGACGTTGGCCTGGGCCTGGGCGATCTGCTCGGGCGTCTGCGGGTGCAGGTCGGCCTCGGCCGCGAGCTGTGCGGACGTGACGTTGCCCTGCGCCGTCGTCACCTGCTGCTTCGCCGACTCGACCGCCTGGTTGTCCTTCAGGATCGTGGCGTCCTGGTTCTGCTCGGCGGTGGTCACGGCCTGGCGGTCGGCGTCGAGGGTGGCGTTGCGGTCCTGTTGGGCGTTGGTGACGGCGGCCTGGCTGGCCTGCAGCACCGAGCGCCTGGTGTTCTCCGCGTTGGTCTTCGCCGGGCAGTCGGCGGTGGCCCCGCTCCGCGAGTAGCCGCGGGTGACGGAGCTGCCGCTCGCGTTGGCGGGCGTCGTCGTGGGGCTGGAGGAGGACGACGAGCCGCCGCCGATCAGCGAGTTCACCGCGCTCGACGCGGACGTCGATGTCGACGTCGTGGTCGTGGGGGTGGCGGCACAGGTCGCCTGGCTGACGAGGGCGTTCTGCGTGATCGTGTCGGTGGCGAGCTTCTGCTTCGCCTGGTTCACCGCCTGCTGGGTGGACTTGTCGTCGTTGCTCAGCTTCTGCTTGGCGTTGTCGATCGCCGTGTCGGTCGACTTCTGGTCCAGGTCTAGCTGCTGCTGCGCCTGGCTGACCGCCGTGTTCGCGTTGTCGACCGCCTGCTGGGCCTGCGTGATGGCCAGCTGGTCCTGCTGCTTCTTGACGTCGGTAGGGCCCGCGGCCGCCTGCGCCAACGCCGCCCTGGCGTTGTCCAGCTGCGCCAGCGCGGTGCGCCGCGTGGTGTCCGCGGACGCCCCGTCGATCGTCGCGAGCACCTGGCCGCGGGTGACGGAGTCGCCCGGCACGACCGCCACCGACGTGAGCACGCCGTTCGACGTGAAGCTCACCGGCGTGGCCAGCGACGACTCGGCGTTCCCGCTCGCCGTCACCTGCGCGGTCACCGTGCCCCTGGTCACGGCCACGGTGCGCACGGGGTTCGCGTTCTGGCGCGGCGCGAACGCCACGATCAGCGCGACCACAAGGATGATGACGACCAGCAGCGCCAGGCCGATGTTGATCAACAGCGAATTCCGACGCCACCGCCCGAACCGCCTCGGTGGCGGACCAGGAGGGGGGCCGGGGTCGATCGCAGTGGGGGGAGCAGGCAGCGACATCCGACGTCCTCTCGCGCAGCCACCTGATCAGCCGCGCGCGGCCGAATATAGGGGACGCCACGATCGGGGTACTGAGAAGCCGCTGAGCAACCCCCCGGCCTTTCGTCCAGGACTACGTCGTCGCAGGTGAGCGAGCCTTCGAGCACGCCCGCGGCAGCAAGCTATGGGCCAACTGCGGCAAACGCGAAGGAAGTCCTCGGGAGGAGTAGGCAATCAGGACAGACCGGCGTCAGTGCGACAGTTGCCCGTCAGGCACCCGCCAAAGCCTCCAGCAGGTCCCGCCTGCCGCGGTGCACTGCGACGAAGTTCGGGCCGATAAAGTCCTCATCTCGACGCAAATCATAGCCCCTGAAGTGCACATGGTTCGGGTACAGTTTGCCGACGACCATGCTACGACTCCCCAGGAAATCATAGAAGTCGCGCAGCAGAAACTTGGAAACTTGTTCAGAATGTTCACCCGCCCGTACTCGAATTGGACGGCCTCGATCAGGTTGGCCTCGAACATGCGGGAGAAACGAGCCAGAACCCTGTGGTCAGCGCCCTCCGTATCGATCTTCAGAAGGTCGATGCGGGCGACGCCTGCCCGCTCGCAGTAGTCGTCGCCACGCTCGAGCGTCCCCTCTATCCATCGATGCTCCACCTCGTGCGGAAAGTCTTGCAGACTGTTGATCGTGCTGTTGCCAGGGTACGCTTTGACCTTCGCCGATCCCGCAGCGTCAGAGAGTCCACAGTCGACGACGCGAACTCGCGCGTCAGCATCGAACCGCGAGCGTAGCTCTGCTGCGGTCTTCGGCACCAGTTCGAAGGAATGCACTTCGGCATCAGGACAGCAGGAACGAACCGCCGCCGTCCAGTCACCGACATTCGCGCCGACGTCGAAGATGACAGATGGCCGCAGTTGGGCGATCCGACCCAACAGCCACCGCTCACCATTGGTGTCGATGTCGTAGTTGTCGTTCTCAAATGCCTCGACGTACGAGCGCGGACCCCGAGCAAACGCGCACAGGACGGGGTTTCGGCGTGGTTTCGGCGGTTTCTGGCGACGAAGGCGGTCGCCCGGACCTTGACCGTCGACATCATTTACCAAGATTCGCCGGTCAAACACCATCTGTTACGTCCCGCAGGTCGCCTGCTTGGTATGTGGCGACCTGTGCGCAGGTGCGATGGCGGCCGGTCAGACGTAAACGCGTACGTAGTCGACGTACATCGCCGTCCGGTCCCGCGACGCCTGTAGATCGACCGGCCAACCGGCGCCGAGCGCGAAGTCCACGAGGAAGAACATCGGCGAGTCGGCATGTGCCACCTGCGGCGCGGTCGCCACGACCTGCCCGTCGATGAAGAAGACGTTCTCCGCCGGGTTGATCGAGACCCCGTACGTGTGCCAGGCCATGGTCGCCCGATCGGTCGGGAACCGCTGCCCGCACCGCTCGAGCACCGCTGACGTTCTTGCCGTCCTCGTAGCGGTGCGTCGTGTGGCACGTCGACCTCGGGTTGTGCCCGTAGAACTCCACCGCGTCGATCTCTGAGCCCGATTCCTTGGGGGCGACGAGGCCGTCGCTGGGCAGCATCCAGAACGAGGGCCACGTCCCTGGAGCGGCGGGCACGAGCATCCGCGCCTCGAAGTAGCCGTACTGCGCCGAGAAGCCCGACCCGCCGGTCCGGGCCGAGGCCAAAATGCCGCCGACTCATTTGCGGCCCCAGCCCTGCGGGTCGGCTCGCGGCAGGCTCGATGGCGATGCGCAGGTAGCGGTTGTCGACCACGCCGAGGGTGTCGCCGCCCCGCCCGGGGTCGGCGAAGATCGCGTCACCGAAGTCCTCGGCTCCGCCCGCCGTGGGCTTCGCCGGACGCATAGTCGGCGTCCGACCCGGTGCGGGAGAACGAGACCGGCTGGTCGAACTCCTCGGCGTACACGAGCGTCCGACCCCGAACGGCCGCGCTCGATGCGATGTCGCCGGGTAGCGAGCCGCGGCGGTAGACCGGGAAGAACACGTTCTTGGCCGGAAGGCCGGGCCCGGTGGCCTCCAACCCGACGGTCAGCGGGCCCGCAGGCAGGCTTGCCACATTGACCCGCAACTGCGCCGTTCCGGACGCATCCGGCGTCGCCCGCGCTTCGGCGCCTGCCGCCGCGCTCGGGTCGGCCGGCCACGCGGCGGCGGTGACCGACGTGTACCCGGAAGCAGTAGAGACCTGGAAGTCGGCGCTGTCGTCGACCGCGGAGCCCGCCTGCGGGCACTCGACGACGAGTCCGGACCCTGGGCGCTCAGCAGATCCGGCACACGGGCCCGCATCCGCGACCGTGATCCCGGCCGACCCGGTGGACGGCGGGCGCGCAGGCATCCTCCCGCGCTCGTAGACGCGGAGCTCGCCGATCGTCAACGGCCCCGACCCGGAAACCCGGTCGATGCTGAGCCGAACAGAGGTCGCGATGCGGGGCATGAAAGCGACGATCGTCGGGCGCCCGGGGTCGGCGGGGACGGCACCGATCGGCAGCTGGACACCGTCGGAGAACGTCAGCGTCGCCTTGGCCAGCGCCGCCACGGTGCGCGGGCTCCCGACCAGCTCCACGCTCGACAGCTCACGCGGACGGTCCCAGGAGAGCTGAGCCCACGCCCCAACAGGCCGGTCGACCGTCCAGTCGGCCCCCGCACCCTCCGACCCCGGTGCGCCGGATCCGTCCTGCAACGCGTGCGAGTCCGAGGCACCCACCTCGGCACTCTGCTTCACGGCGGCGCGCGACGCGACGTTCCCGTCCGGGGTGTCGCCGGTGACGACGTCGCTGTCGCTCGTGTTGACGCTGATCTCCGCGATAGCCACGCTCTGCGCGCCGGGGCTGACAGCGGACGCCGTGAACCGCACCCGGTCGGCGGCCCGGGGGCTGAACTGGATGGTGGTCGCCCGGTCCGTGGCCGAGAGCCGCGCTTGGAGGAAGGATCCGTCACCGAAGCTCAGGTACCCGTCGGTGACCCCGGCCGCGTCGAGCGGGTTGCGGACGATCACGATCTGGCGCAGGAGGTGCGGCTGCGACCACGACAGCTCGATCCATGCGCCTGCTGTCTGGTCGTTTGACTGCCAGCCCCTGCCCGGCGCGGCCACAGACCCCGATACGACGTCGGGCGCCGCGAACCCGGGCGCCGTCGAGCTGGTCGTCACGACTGCCTGCGCTGCGAGATCGCCATCCTCGGGCGAGCGCGATGCGATCGCCACCACAGCGACCGCCACAGCGACAGCGACGGCCGCCGCGAACACGACCCACCGGCGCGCAAAGCGGCGTCCGCCCGTCGTTCGTCCCGTGGGCGTCACGACCCTTGTCGCCAGGCCACGGCTCATCGCCGGAACCAGGGGGCTGCGGGTCGCGCTGCAATCGCGACGGTCTGCTCGGACGAGCTCTCCCGCCGTCCTGCGATGATCGCTGCCCGCGACAGGAGCCCCAGCGACATCCACATGATCCCGGTGTTGTCGGAGAGGTCCGGGCCCGCGACGACCTTGAGCACGATGACCGCGATGAGCGCCCACAGCACCGGTCGGTACTGGCGCACCACGCCGCCCCGGTAGATCAGGCCGAAGATCGCCGCGGCCAGGAGCAGGGTTCCCACGAGGCCCGTCGTGCTCAGCAGCCCCGCAAAGAACGACGACGCCCGGTTGGCACCGAGCCCCGTGCCGAACCCGTACGTGTCGAAGAAGATCCCGTAGGACGCCGAGTTCGCCCCGGACCGCTCGACATACGACGACGACGCCACCTTCTCGTTGATGGTCGTCTCGACGAAGTCGGTGATGATCGGCAGGAGCCAGAGCGACGTCACGATCATCGCGCAGCTCACGACGCCGACGGCCGCACTGACGAACCTTCGCCGGGCAAGGAAGCCGAGGAGGAACGTCGTTGCGGCGATGGCAGCGACGACCACACTCGCAACGACGAAGGTGGCAGAAGTGGAGATCACTCCCAGGTAGCAGGCGGCAACGGCAACGGCGACCGCGCCAACCCGCCGCCCACCGCGTAGCTGCGGCGCCCGGGAGAGCAGGTAGCAGAGCGTCACCAGCGAGGAGGCCGCGAGAGCCGACGGCTCGGACAAGATCCCCCGATACCGCTGCACCCCACCCGGCGCGGTCTCGATGTAAGCGAGGTTGGGCGAGTTGTCGAACAGCCCGTCCGGGAACGGCACGCCAACCTCCTGGTGCAGATAGCGCCACAAGGAGAGCAGGGTCGTCATGCCCGCCGCGAGACCGACAAGCTCCGGACCTGCCGACGATGAGCGGGCCAGGAAGATGATCACACACACACCGAGTGCGAGATAGATGGTCTGCGCGATGTTTGAGCTGGTGAGAACACCCGCCGTCAGAACTCCCTTGCCGGTGGGCAGATAGACGACCATGCCATCGAACAGCTCCGGCGCCGTGACCGTGACCAACATCGACCACGCCAGGAAGACAAGCAGCATCGACGCGCCGGGGGGCAGACCTGGCCGGGACGCGACCGCAGAGCGGGCACCTTGCAGGAGCTGGAACGCCAGCGCGACGACCGCACCAAGCGCGGTCGCATAGAAGGTGGGAACGGCGATGGAGCCGACGACAACGGCGGCACCGGCAGCCGTAGCGCCGCCGAGCGCGAGGGCGCGCCCATACCCGTGGGAGCCGAACACGCCGTAGGCGATCACGGCGATTGTGACGAGCGTCAAGGAGGTCACGGCCGCGCCTCATCCTCGCGGTCTCCGATCATCGGATGCCGCCGTAGCGGGCGTCGAGCAGGGATCTGAGCAGGCGGCCGGGGGCGAGCAACGTGACCACGCACCAGGCCGAGATCAGGACCCGGCGCGAAAGCGGCTCGGGACCGACCTGGAGAGGTGGACCGCAGCGCGTCGACGAACATCCTGGCCGAGCCATCTCCCGGCAGCGGCCGCGCGCTGGGGGCCACGCGACGTGCCGCGACGCGTAGCTGCAACAGTTCGCGGCTGCGTAACAGCGGACGCTCGTCGACCGGGCCGGTCTCACGACCGCATGCTCGTTGCGCGAAGCACCATCGGGCCCGCGCTCGACGGACCTCACGGGGAAAGCGACAGGAGTCGCGAAGCAGGTCGCTGTCGTTCGCCCCGTGCCTGCGGTAGCCGACGACGACGCCGGGGACGGTGACGACGTCGCCGAAGAACGGCGCGGCGGCCAGGCAGGCTGAATCCGACGCGTCACCGACCCCGTCGCCGACTGGGAAGATGCGGTCGAGGAACCTCCTCGCGTAGGCATTGCCCGATCTGGGCGGTGTCGGATAGGCGGTGGTCGCCGCAGCCCACCGCCGGATGTCCGTAGACGTCGGCACAGGTCGGTAGTCGGGGAAGGGCTTCCGATCGGCGTCCCCGTGTCCAGGAACACGTCGACGTCTCCGGTCGTGAACGCGAAGCCACGGTTGGCCGCGACGCCCTGGGTCGCGTTCTCGGGCAGGAGGATCTTGATGCGAGGCGCGTAGCGCTCGACAACCGCCACCGACCCGTCGGTTGATCCGTCATCGACGACCACGACCTCGACGTCGTCCCACCGCAGCGCCAGTGCGCTGTCGATCGCGGCCCCGACGTAGCGCTCGTAGTTGTGGTTGGCGATGACGACGCCGAGACGTCTCACCGCGACGCCTCATCGTGCATTTCGACTCCCGCGGATTGGGCGACTCCGCCCGACGGTACTGGACGCGATACCGCACCAGACGACGAGCCCCCGTCGCCAGGTCCGTGACTGGTCCGTGACGAACACCGCACCAGTCGCGCCAGGGTCGAACCGGACGTGACCAGGCCGATAGCAGGAACCTGTAATGCCTGCGGGACTTCCACCGAATAGCGATGCGGGGCGCGATGCGGCGCCGATCGCAGGCGGCGCCGTGGAGATCGGTGTCGGCACACCGGGCCGACCACGAAGCACCGATTCCTCGGACCTGATCGGGAAGGACACGAGCTGAACGCCGGAGCAGCGCCCGATGAGCAACTCCCGAGGGACCTTCCAGGGCTGACATCTCTTCGCGCCGTCGCCGCGCTGCTGGTCTTCGGCTATCACATGGAATCCGTCGTCCCGCTACGGATCTTTGCGGGCGGCTACATCGGAGTCGCCTTCTTCTTCGTGCTCTCCGGATTCGTCCTGACATGGGGCGCAGGCTCGATGCGGTCCCACTCATCGTTCTACGTTCGCAGGTTCGCCAGGATCTATCCGAGCCATCTGGCCGTGTGGGTCGCCGTGCTCGTACTGCCGGTCGCCTCAGGCCCGAAAGATCCCTTTCACGCGATTCTGAACCTGTCACTTCTGCAAGCCTGGTCGTGGCGACTATCGGACGTCTTCTCGATGAACGGAGTGACCTGGTCGCTCTCCTGCGAGATGTTCTTCTACCTGACCTTCCCGTTCGTCTACGCACTGACGCGCAGGCTACGGATGCGGACGCAGTGGACGTTGGCGAGCGTCCTCTACCTCGCAGCGGGCTCGGTGGTCGTCATCGGGTCGTTCGCCGACGAGAGCGGACCGCTCGCCCTCATCGCCGGCGCCAACCCACTCGTGCGAGCGCCCGAGTTCCTTCTCGGCGTCGTCGGCGCCCGCACCCTTCAAGAAGGCCATCGGATCCACTACCGAACCATCTTCCCCGTACTCCTCCCGGCCCTGCTGGGCCTGGCGTTCGCCCACGGATCGCCCGTTGGGGCGACCTGGGCCGCACCCGTATTCCTGCTCGTCATCGTGTTTGTGGCCCAGGCGACCATCGACGGCAGGCGGATCCTCTCCGGGAGGTGGGTGACCTACGCCGGAAGGGTCTCCTTCTGCTTCTACCTCGTTCACCAACTCGTCCTCAAGGGGACGTTCACGCTCTTGGGCGAAGGCCTGTCACAGGCCGCCCTCGCGTTGGTGGCGTCGTGCGGACTGGCGACCATCCTCCACCACACCGTCGAGGTACCGGCGCATCAGACGATCCTCCGGTGGGCTACGGTCAGGCAACACACAACGGCCGCCTCGTCACCTAGGTTGATCGATGAATGACGTCTCGGTGGTGATGTGCACCTACAACGGTGCCGCATTCGTCGAAGAGCAGTTGGCTAGCATTCTCAGCCAGACCCACGCCCCCGCGGAGATCATCGTACGCGACGACGGCTCGACCGACTCGACACTGGATATCGTCCGCCGCATCGTCGCGGCCTCACACATTCCGGTCAGGTGCGCGGTCAACGCGACTCGATTGGGATTCGCCGACAACTTTCTCACAGCGTGCCGCGCCGCGAAAGGGACGTACATCGCGTTCAGCGACCAGGATGACCGGTGGAAGGACCGAAAGCTCGAACTGTCGTGTGAGGCACTGGAGCGCCGACACGCCAACCTCTGCGTCCACCCCGTCGAACTGATCGACTCGGCCGGAGCGTTGATCTCCAGACAAGCAAGCACCGGCGCCGAAAAGCTTCTCGAGCGACCCGATCCACTTGGCAACTTCTACGGTTTCACGATGACTTTCCGGCGATCATTGCTGGACAAAATTCCAGCCGGCCTTCGCGGGCTTGACCCGCACACGAGGGGCGCCCCCCTCTCACACGATCGGTGGGTCTACTTCCTGGCGACCACCTTCGGCAGAACGGTCATTCTCGGCGAGCATCTCGCCCAGTACCGCCAGCACGGTGATCAGCTCTACGGCGGCGAGAGGGCGCGGAGCCTCGGCGAGCGGATCACGACGAAGATTGCGGCAGGCGAGGCACAATCGGTCTACCTCGCGGAGTTTGCCGCACATCTCTCCCGCCTCCTTTCGACACCTCCGGCAGGGGAGGACATCACGGCATGGCGAACGGGCGAGTCCCGATGGCGTCGGCTCGAGAAGACTTACTTGCGGCGCGCCCATTTCTACGGCAGGCGCTCGACGATGAAACGGGCGAGCTCGCTGATCGGAAATGTGCAGGAGGGGATCTACGCGCCGCAGGCGTCAGGCGGCCTCGGTGGTCGGGGGCTGCTCGAGGACGTGACGGTCGTCCTCGCATCCGGCCTGGCGGGCCGTCGTGTTGCCTGAACGACCGTTCTCGTCGCACCAGACGACCAGCCCGCGACCGCGAAACCCGAACCTGGAGCCGCCTCCATGAGGATCGTGCATCTGCTCAAACACGCCGTACGTGGGAACGGCCACGTCCACGTCGCGGTCGATCTGGCCTGTACGCAGGCCGCGGCGGGCCATCACGTGCTGCTGGCCAGCTCGGGCGGTTCCTATGACGACCTCCTGCGGGCCCATGGCGTCAGGATCGCCGCGCTCCCCGAGCCTGGCGGACCGCGCAGAACCCTCCAGAGCGCGGGCGCGCTGTTGAAGATCGCCCGACAGTTCCGGCCCGACGTCCTGCATGCGCACATGATGTCCTCAGCCGTGCTGGGGTTCGGCGTCTCCAAGGTCGTGGGAGCACCGTTGGTGACGACGGTGCACAACTCGTTCGAAACGCACTCGGTGCTGATGCGGCTGGGCAAGGTGGTGGTCGCGGTCAGCGAGGCGGAACGGCGACTTCTGCTCTCGCGAGGCTATCGCGATAGGAAGGTCGTCACGGTCGTGAACGGCGCTGACGGATCCCCCCGCGAGGCTCTCGAAGCGGAGGAGCAGATCGGTCCTCTCGCGCGACCCTGTGTCGTCACCCTGTCCGGACTCCATCCGCGCAAAGCCGTCGGCGACGTCATTGCCGCCTTCGCCGCTGTGCTGCCGGACTTCCCCGGCTGGCACCTCAACATCGTCGGATGGGGTCCCGACCGGGAGCGACTCGAAGCCAAGGTCGACACGCTGGGTATTGAAAGGTTTGTCCATTTCCTCGGCTCGACGCTGACCCCCCGTCCGCTCCTGGAGCAGGCGGACATCTTCGCGACCGCGTCCCTCGCCGATCCGTGCCCGCTCGCTGTCATGGAGGCGCGAGCGGCAGGATGCGCGATCGTCGCCTCGGCAGTCGGCGGTGTGCCCGAGGTCCTCGAGCACGGTCGGGCCGGACAGCTCATCCCGCCGTCCAACCCACCGGCGATGGCGACGGCGTTCCGCGCCTTGATGTCCGACGACGATGCGTTGGCTTCGTGGCGCGCCCGCGCCAAGGAGGGAGCGGAGTACTTCACCGTCGCGCGCATGGCAGCGGACTACGAGCGCGTCTACAAGACACTGCTATGAGGCGACCCGGCCTCCTAAGGGGATCCCACGCCGTGCCAGGTGCATCGTCCCGCGTCCGCGTTGCCTATTTCGTCCCACCCTCAGTGCACTTCGCGGGCATCGAGCGTGTCGTGCACGAGATCGCGACCGGTCTTGTGGAAACCGGCGGCGACGAGATCGACGTCCACGTGGTGTATGCGTCGGCCTACGCCGAGAACCTCCTCGCGGACACCGCCTACACGAAGCATGTGCTCGGCGTGGCCCGGCTGCGGCAACTCGCGCGGGCGCTGCGTTCGTGCGTGGCGGCGCATCGCTTCGACGTGCTGGTCGTTCCGCAGGTCGAGGCCTCGGTAGTCGCCTGGATGGCCACACGGGGTCTGCACCTGCCGGTGTTCGTCCCCCACCTGCACGGCAACCCCCGGGTCGAGCAGTCGGAGGGCACCCGCCGCACGCGGATCGCCTTCGCCCTGTTCCGCCACATCGTCGCGCGCCGAGTCGCGGGTGTCCTCACGGTCTCGCCGTCACTGGCCCGCTACGCCGCCGCGTCGGTCGCGCGGCACGCCCCGGTCCACTTCGTGCCCAATCCAATGCGGAGTCTGACCGCGGCGACGCCGAAGGCATCGAGCCCGGGTCCGTTCACCTTCCTCAACGTCGGTCGGCTGTCCCGCCAGAAAGGCCAGGACAACCTGCTCCGTGCCTTGGCTCGCGCTCGACCCAAGCTTCCCCTCGTCGCGCTGACGCTGGTCGGCACCGGCTCAGAAGAGTCGCGGCTGCGCAGCTTGAGCAGCGAACTCGGTCTTGATGACATCGTCACCTTCGCGGGCTACGCCTCCGACCCCGCGGAGCACTTCCGCAACGCGGACTGCTTCGTGCTCTCCTCCCGCTGGGAAGGGTTCGGCATGGTCCTTCTCGAAGCGTTGCACTTCGGTCTCCCGCTGTTGGCGACCGACTGCGAGTTCGGCCCGTCTGACGTGATCACCTCGCAGGCGATCGGTCATCTCGTCGCGACCGAGAACGTCGAGGAGCTGGCAGCGGGGTTGTGCGCGGCCGTCCGCAGAAGGTCCGACGCCTGCGACGAGGCGGCGCGTCGTGCGTTGGCGACGAGCTACACCCGAAGCGCGGTCGTCCATCAGCACGTAGCGGTGCTGCGGCGGCTCGCTGGTCGGTCCGGAGCCCGTCGTCTCGCCGCGTTCGCATCGGCCTGAGGCGGACGCAGGGCGAGGAACGCACCGGGACCCGAACGCGCCGCCCACCGGATCAGGCGGATGTGCGGCCACGGCCCAGATGCCGTGCGAGCCGCATGCCCTCGGTCCACGCCCGTCTGACGTCCGAGGGACGCAGCAGGACGAAGTCCGCCGCGGGTACGCGCATGATCCGTGAGGCGACGAGCACCATGTAGCCGGTCATCACGACGTTGCTCGCGATACTGACCCAGCAGGCACCGATTACCCCCATGGGCGGCACCAGGAGCACGAAGAGCACGACGTTGACCACGAGGGTCAACGCAAGCCCCAGACTGCGCAGGCCCGGCCTACCCCAGACCCCGATGCCGGTCGCTGCCATCAAACCGGGAATGCACACCACGGCCGAGCCGAGCAGCATCACGGTGGGGATCACCGCTCCGGCGAACTCGGCGCCGAACAGGGGCTTGATCCAGAGGGGCGCGGTGACCGCGAGGATCGCCGAGCCCATGAGGTTCACCAGCAGCGTCAGGCGAGCCGTCAGGATGAGCCGCACCGCGTCCTTCGACATGCTGTTGACGCCGAAGACCGCACCGGCGATCGCCAGGGCGACGATCAGCGGAAGGTCGGACACCGTGCTTGCCACGCTGTAGTAGCCCAGGTCCTCGACGCTGGAAAGCGGCGCCATCAGAATCTGCCCGATGCGGGCCAGAAGCATGCTCGCGACCGACCCCAACCACACCCTGTTGCCATAAGACAGGAGCAGCCGGAACAGCCCTCCGTCCAGCGGCCGTTCACTATCCTCTTGTGCCGGGGGCAGGAAAAGCCGCCAGTAGACAATGCCAGCGACGATAGGTGAGAGACAGCTCACAAGTACCGCTGTCAGTACCGTCAGCTTCCCGGTCATTAGCAATGCGACAAAGGCGACGACACGCAGCACGATGTTGACGAGCCGTTCACCCGCGACCGCGTTCCACATTTGCCTGCCTGTCGCCGCGCCGCGGAGGACACCGACGACCATGGCAGGCACGGTGAGCGCGGTCGCCAGCAGGATGAGACTCCCCAGCGTCGCGTCACCGGTCGAGAGAAATGGGAGGACGGCAAGCGTAATCAGCAGGCACAGGCCGCCGACGACCGTCGTGAGCAGCACGGTCCAGAGGAGGGCGCGTCGTGTGACGCTGGGGTCCTTGGCCAGGTAGTACGTCAATGCGTCGGGCAGCCCGAGGGTCGCGACCGAGACGGCCAGTAGCGCGGGAGCGAGGGCGGCAGCCAGTTCACCACGACCGGCGGCACCGAGTGACTGTGCGAGTATCGGCTGGGTCAGCACACCTGCCGCAGGCACGAGAAAACTCGACCCGGTCATGAGCAGAACGGCCCGCCGAAGGGGCGGACGCGTCTCGCTGGTTGTCGGCACGTGCTCAGAGTAGGACGTACCACATGACGGCTTGCGAGTCGGAGTCAGGTTCGACCGAAAGGAGGGCGGCCGCAGGGCCGCATTCCGTACCGGCTACAATGTGTCACCCTCGGTAATCTGTGCAAAGTCTTGGGCGCGGGCCCGTGGTCACCTGCAGGCACTGAGCGCGAACCCGTTCTGCCATGGATCGGAGACTGATGTCGCTTTCCGCCCTGGCTGAGGCAATTGGGGCACCGACCCAAACTCTGCTTTCGACCGATCTGTTCGATACCGTGCTGCTGCGCGACCACACGATTGAGAGCGATCGACTTGCCCTCGCCTGCAAGCGGGCGGCTCCCCGCATGGGCGTCGATCCGGTTGCGCTGACGCGAGTGCGCTGGCTCTTCCAGGACAGCGCCTATCGGGCGGTGGCGATGGAACGTCCAGCGGGGGACGCCACACTGGCCTCGATTTGTCGCGCGGCCGCCGTCGCCCTCGGACTCGACCAGGCAGAAGGAGAAGTCCTTCAGCGCGCCGAGGTCGCGGTCGACATCGAGCATCTGCGTCCGAACCGTCCGCTCCTAGAAGTGCTGCGTGACGCTGCGGCGGGTGGAGTGCGTGTGATCGCCGTCTCGGACACCTACTACGGAGCGACGGACCTTCGACGCATCATCGACGCCGTCGTCGGACCGAACCCGATCGCCGAGGTCTACGCGAGCGCCGACCTCGGCCGCACCAAGCACGCAGGCAGCATCTTCGCCGAGGTGACGCGCCGCGAGAACGTCGCGCCCGAGGATGTCGTGCACATCGGGGACAACACGCGAGCGGACGTCAGGAAGGCCCGAGCCGCGGGTTGGACGGCTGTTCACCTGCCCCGCAGCAGGAGAAGCATGGCACGCAAGCTCGTCGGCAAGGCGCTCGCGGTGCCGACCAAGGTGCGGCGAGCGCGATGAGCCGTGGCCCCGCGAGATTCGGGCGTGAGGTCCTCGGCCCGATCGTTGCCGAGTTCTGCCTGCAACTGTGGTCGCTCGGCGTGCTAATGGAACGTCCTGACGAGGCAGCGATGCTATTCTGCGCCCGTGGCGGCCTCCGTCTGCATCTGGCCTACGAGCGGTTCCTCGCCGCGACCGCGCTGCGCAGCCCGCTGTCCGTGGCACCGCTCATGGTGTCCCGGGTCGCCGCCGTACGACCGGCCCTGGTGCGTGGCCTTGACGAGCGCGTCGACGATCTTCTGCCCGCCGCGGCCTCCACGTTGTCCTACGAGTTCGCCCGCTCTTCGCTGGCAGGAGTCGCCCGCGCGGTCTCCGGTGTCGAGCCGGTCGGCCCCCAATGGACGGCACCGTTCCGCACCAAGGACCTCGTGGCGCTGTTCCGGCATACCGACGGCGGACCCGTTGTCGACGAGCTGACCCGTCAGGCGGCGCTCCTCGACCGCCACCTGCGCGAGACGCTGCGCGGCAGGCGGCACGCGGTGCTCGTCGACACCGGGCTCTACGGAACGACGCGCGAACTGCTCGCCGAGGGTCTGCCGGGCATCACCTTCAGCTCGGCGCTGATGGCACGCTCCTACCGGCCGGGCCTCCCCGTGCGCGGCTCACGGACATTCGGGCTCTCTGTCGAGGCCACGGACTACTCACCGTGGCGCAGGCGCACGGCGATGCTGCGCTACTGGCACTTCATCGAGTGGCTCTTCGAGCCCGACCTGCCGAGCGTTCGCAGCTTTGTCGTGGACGGTGGGTCCGTGCGTTCCAACCTGCAGGTCGAGGTGTGGCGGGATCGCATCGAGCCCGGCCCCGGCTCGGCCGCGGCGGGCGTCTTCGCCTATATCGACGCCTTGCCGCGAGGATCCGGCGCGCAGATCGTCGCCGACGCCGACCGGGCATGGGCCGAGTTCCGCCGAGCGGTCGTCTGGCCGAACCGCGACCACGGCAGAGCGCTGGAGATCGGTTCCCGCTCGCACGACTTCGGAACCGACGCCACGTGGACCCAACGGCCGTGGTCGGGCGCTCTGGGCGCGCTGCGCGGCTCCAGCATGTGGCGCGAAGGCGAGATCGCCCGTTCCGGAACCGCGCTGCGCGTGCCGCTTCTTCTGGCCATCGAAGCGGCGTACACGGTTCGGCACGCCAAGCGCTCCATTGCTCGGCGTAACCGCTCGTGACGCGCGGTGATGTAACGCCAACCCAGCGGGCACCGAAGAGAAATCGACTCAGGATCGTAACGGAAGGATGCCAGTGGATGCCCGTTCATCGTTCCATCGCATCACGACCGCTTCGCTGAACCGCATATCGCAAACCCCACGCGCGGCCGCCGCACTCTTCGCGATGATCGGCTTTCACGACCACTGGAAGGACAACGTCTGCGAGGAGGCCCGGTTTCTGGCCTTCTGCGCTGGCCTCCGTCATCTGGCGAACGGACAGATCCTCCAGGACCTGTGGGTACTGTACGAGCTGGACCTCCGCGCTCAAGGCTATTTCGTGGAGTTCGGCGCCCACGACGGTACGTCGCACAGCAACACCAAACTGCTCGAGGAGCGCTTCGGGTGGTCGGGGATTCTGGCTGAACCCAACCCGGCAATGGCCGCGACGCTGCGTGAGACGCGGTCCGCGACCGTCGATACCCGGTGCGTGTGGAACGTGAGCGGAACCGAGGTCGACCTCCTTCTCACCAGGGACGCCGAGCTGAGCACCGTGAGCGACCACGCCCAGCGTGACCTGCATACGGACACCCGTCTCAATACGGCCGTCGACACGGTGACGGTCGCCACTGTGTCGCTCGACGACCTCCTCGACCAATACCAGGCGCCCGGCGAGATCGATTTTCTCAGCGTGGACACAGAAGGCACGGAGCTGCGCATCCTCCAGGCATTCACCTTCGCGAAACACAGGCCACGCCTCGTTGCCGTCGAGCACAACCGTCGCCAGACGGAACGTGAACTGGATACACTGATGTTCGCGAATGGCTACGAACGCAGATTCCCCAGCATGTCCGACTGGGACGGTTGGTACCGCCTGCGCGACGCGGCGTAGGTCGGCGACAGACATGACGCGACACGGAGGGTGATGCCCCGATGGAACAGATCTACCTCGACGGGAAATACAAAGAGTCCAATCCGACCTGGCACGAGGCGGACGCGCCGTGGAAGGCTGACCACATCCACGCCATCCTCGCCGACAACAACGTGCGGTTCAGCACGGTCGCCGAGGTCGGGTGCGGCACCGGTGAGATTCTGGTCAGGCTGTCTCACCGGAACCCCGACGCGACGTTCACCGGCTACGACATCTCGCCCCATGCGCTCGAGATGGCCGCGAAAAACGAACGACCGAACATCTCCTTCCACCTCAAGGACGCGGTACAGGAGCCGGACGCCGACTTCGACGTCGTCCTCGTCATTGACGTGGTCGAGCATGTCGAGGACTACATCGGGTTCGTCCGGAAGGCCAAGGACCTCGGGCGGTTCAAGGTCTTCCACATCCCGCTCGACCTGTCTGTCCAGTCGCTGGCCAGGATGTGGCCGATCCTCCGGCTCAGGGAGGACGTGGGCCACATCCACTACTTCACCAGGGACACGGCGCTGGCAGTGCTCCGCGACTGCGGCTACACGATCATCGACACCCGCTACACGGCGAGCAGGCTGGAGCTGCCCGACCAGGCAGCCAGCAGCAAGGTGATCGCCCCGGTCCGCAGGCTCTTCCACCGACTCCGGCCTGACCTCGCCGTCCGTGTGCTGGGTGGCTACTCGCTTCTCGTGCTCGCCGAGTAGCTCGCACTTGACGACACCTGTACGAGGGCACTACGACGCGGTAGTCCTCGGCGCCGGAATCAGCGGACTGGTCTCCACGTCGGTTCTGCTGGAGCAAGGCTGCGCCCGTGTGCTCGTCGTCGACGAGTACCCGCGCGTCGGCGGCAACCACATCGACCGTTCTCACGGCGGATACACCTTCGACGTGGGCAGCTTCATCTTCCAGGACGACTCCCCGCTCCTGCGGCACCTGCCGGAGCTGCTGCCACGCTACGTCCCGATCGACCCGACGTGGGGCAAGCTGAACCCGCAGGGTGTCGTCACGGTGTATCCCTTCTCGCTCAAGGACGACTTCCTCGCGGCGGGCGTGCTGGAGTGCGCGCGGATGGTGGCCTCGGCGGGCTTCGCGCGTATCTTCCGACGCAGGCTGCGCAGTGCCCGCGACTTCGCCCGCTTCTGGATCGGCGACCGGATGCTCCGCCGCTCGGGGCTGGAGAACTATATGGAGCGCTTCTGCGGGCTCCCGGCCGACCGGATCGACCTGGGCTTCGCCGAGAAGCGCATGATGTGGATCGCCGAGCACGCGTCCGTGGCCAAGGTAGTGCGCCAGTTGTCGCGCGCCGCGAGGTCGGGCACGCTCGCGGAGGCGCCGACCAACCGCCAGCTGGCCCGTCCGCAGGAAGGGTTTGCGCACCTCTACGAGCCTGCGGTGGAGCGGCTGACCCGCTCGGGAGCCGCTTTCGCCCTCGGCTCCGGCGTCACCGACCTGCGCCGGATCGACGGCGTCTTCAGGTTCCGGGTCGGCGAGCACGATGTCACCGCGGGAAGGGTCGTCTCGACGATCCCGGTCGACCACGCCCTCGATCTGTTCGGCGCGGCACCGCCTGAGCGGCTCCCCACGGTGACGCTGACGAGCCTCTTCTTCAGCTTCAGCGGCGACCGGGGGTTCCGGCAGTCCATTTTGTACAACTTCGCGCACACGGGCTCGTGGAAGCGCCTGACGATGTACTCGGACTTCTACGGGCGCCGCGGTGACCGCGAGTTCTTCGCCGTCGAGACGCTCGCGGGCCGTCCCGACACGACGGTAGACGAGCTGATGGACGACTTCCGCGGGCACACCGCGACGAATCGGCTGTTCACCGGGGACCTCCGGCTGGAGGGCCACTACGTCCTCGACCACGCGTACCCGATCTACACCGGCGGCGCCGAAGGCCGGGCCGCCTCTGGGATCGCCGAGCTCCGCGCTCTCGGCGTGGAGTCCTTCGGTCGCCAAGGCGGGTTCGCCTACCAGCCGACCGCGCGTGTGTCCACCATCGAAGCCGAGACGGCACTGCGTCGGACGGCCGAGCCGACGAACGTCAGCGGAAGCGCCATGTGACGAGCCGACGCGCCACGGGCAGGGGCGCGAGCAACGTCATCAGACACCACGCCGTCACGGCGACGCGGTGGCACACCGACTCGGGCCCGGGCGCGGACAGACTGGCAAGCGAGTCGCGCAGCATGCGAAGCGTGCTGTCGGACGGCAGCGGCGGCGCCCCCGTGCACACCCTCCGCTCCGCCACGCGCATCTGGAGGAGGTGCCGCCCGCGACGCAGCGGCTCCAGCGCACCGGCCGCGTCGGCGCCGGAGATCTCCCGCGCGAACCGTTGGCGCCGGTAGGCCCGCTCGATCTGGCTCCGGAACCGGACCGGGTCCTGGAGCAAGCCGCTGCGGTTGCCGCCGTGCACCCGGTAGTGCACCAGCGGCCGCGGGATCGTCACGACATCGCCGAGATACGGCGCTGCGGCGAGGCACGCCGAGTCGGTGGCATCGCCGCAGCGGTCGTCGAGCGGGAAGAGCCGCTCCAGGAACTCGCGTGCGTACACGTTGCCGGAGCCCGGCGGAGTCGGGTAGGCGGCCGTGGTGGTCATCCAGTGCCGGATCTGTTCGGGCGTCGGGGCGGCGCGGAACTTCGGGAAGACGCGGCCCGCCGCTCGTCCTTCGCGGTCGATGCGCTGCATCTGCACCTGGACCTTGCTGATGCCGGGACGCCACACCTCGGCCACCTCGCGCGCGACCGACGGGTCGAGCACGTCGTCGGAGTCGAGGAAGATGACGACGTCGCCGCGCGAGGCGGCGAACCCGCGGTTGCACGCGACCCGCGGGCCAGCGTTCTCCTGGGCGACGACCGTGATGCGACTGCCGAACGCGGCCAGAACGCTGAGCGAGTCGTCCGTCGAGCCGTCGTCGACCACGATCACCTCGACGTCGGGCCAGTCCACCGCCAGCGCGCTCTCGACGGCAGCACCGACGAAGCGGCCGTAGTTGTAGTTGGGGATGACGACGCTGAGCTGCTGCATGTCGACGCCTACAGGTCGACGATGCGCTCGGGCGTGATGCGGCCTGCGAGGACGTCGCGGACAGCCAGTCCATTGCCCCGCAACCGCTCCCGTCGCCATGATGACGCCCGACCGCGCGCGGAGAGCGCGATGTTCTTCGCGACCGGCCGGAAAAGCTGCTGGGCGGCCAGCCAGGCTGGGAGGCTGCCCTTGCGGTGCAGGTAGACGGGGTTCATCACCTGCGAGTAGCCCAAGCGCCGGTGCGACTGCCGCCCGCCGGACGCGGCGCCGCGGTGCACGATCACGCAGTCGTCTACCTCGGCCAGCGTTCCGTGCCGCATCAGGCGCCGGGCGAAGTCGTGGTCCTCCAGCCAGGAGTAGAGCGGCAGCCGAGCGTCGAACCGCAGCTGCGCCGCCACCGGGGCGCGGACGACGAAGTTGCAACCGTAGAGCTCCCGCGTCGGGCGCCACCGTGCCGTCTCCCCCTCGGCGGCGGACCGGGCCAGCGCGTCCGCGGCCGCGGTCCGGTCCACCTCGCCTGCCGTGGCCCCGTCGAGCAGAACCCGCCCGGTGAGGCCCAGCACCTCCGGATGGCGGTCCAGGAACCGCACGGCGTTGGCGAGGTAGTCGGCGCGCAGCACGGCGTCGTCGTCGAAGAACGCCACGACGTCGAGGTCCCCGAGCACGTCGAGCGCCGCGTTGCGCTGCGCGGCGAGGCCGCGGGAACCGGTGACGAGCCGCCACCCGGCGATGGCCGACCGGTCGGCGGGCAGGCTCGCCTCGTCCGGCACCGACAAGACGCCTGCGAACTCGACGCCACGTTGGCCCGCGCAGCTGCGGGCGACCTCGGCCAGCAGCTCGGGCCGCCCCGCGGAGGCGATGACGACGGCGACCGACGTCGTCGTCTCACGCCCGCCGGGCGGCGGCGAGGCAGACCTCCCGGATGACGGCGGCGCTGGCGTCCCAGCTGAATCGATCAACGTCCAACTCCTGACCTTGCGGGTTGTCGATCTCGGCGCGCAGACCGGCGGCGATGTCGTCCGTCGATGAGGGGTCGACGTAGCGGGCGTGCCCGCCGCAGATCCAGCGGAACACGTCGATGTCGGAGACCAGCAGGCTCGCGGCGCCTGCCACGGCGGCCTCGACGAGGGGCAGTCCGAACCCCTCGGCCAGGCTGACGAGGACCACCGACCGCGCGCCCCGGTACAGCGCCCTCAGCTCGTCGTCGGTGACGTAGCCGACGTCGACCGCGCCGTCGGGCCACGTCAGGGCCTCGTCGCGGTAGATCGCGCTGCCGCCGCCCACGAGGACGAGCGGATGCTTGCTCCGCTGCGCCGCGCTGAGGCGCCCGTACGCCTGGGTCAGCCGCCGGAAGTTCTTGCGCGGGTCCCGGTTGCCGACCGCCAGGAAGTACGACCCGTGCACGAGCCCGCGCCGCACGAGGGCGGCGTCGTCGTCGGATCGGCGCCGGAAGACCTCGCTGGCGGCGTTCGGCGCCACCGCGACCGGGTCGCGGCGCCAGCGGGCGAGCCGCTCGGCGGTCGGCGCGCTCACCGCGACGACGGCCGCCGCGCTGCGGATCTGGGCGCGCAGCAGCGGCGCGTGCGTCCACACGTACAGCCGGGAGAACCATTCGGGGTTGGTCAGCACGAACAGGTCGTGCACGACGAGCACGTGCCTGCGGCGCCACAGCGGAGCACGCGACGTCATCGAGAGCAGCAACGCCCCGCGCGCCCGTCCGGGCAGGACGAGCTGCACCCATGCCCACGCGCGCAGCGGCGACGCCGCCCAGAAGCCCGTCGGCTCGACGCCGCTGCACGGCATCGACGCCGCGATCCGCTGCGCGATCTCGTGGGCGTAGCGCTGCTGCCCCGTGACGCGTTGGGGTGCGAAGCTCCGGTTGAGCAGCACACGCCTCATCGGCCCGCCACCCACGCCGTGATCTCGTCACGGAAGCGACCTGCCCCGAACTCCTTCGCGCGCTCGAGCCGGTCGGCGCGCAGCGTGGCCAGCGCGCGCTCGACGCCCTCGCGGATCTCGCTGACCGGCCCGAAGCTGACGAGGGAGCCGGTGAGTCCGGGGACGACGCTTTCCGCCGCACCGCCTTCGACCTGCGCGAGCACCGGGGCTCCCGCCGCCATCGCCTCGACCGGCATGATCCCGAAGTCCTCGACGGCCGGGAAGACGTAGAGCGCGGTCTGCTGGTAGAGCGCGTACAGCAGCGCCTCCGACGGCGCGGGGACGAAGCGCACCCGCACGCTCGCCGTGCTCGCGGCGGCCTGCAGGGCGGGCAGGCTCGGTCCCCTCCCGGCCAGCACTACCGGGCGCCCGACCGCCTCCCCGACGCGAATGACGTCCTCGAGCCGCTTGTAGGTGATGAAGCGCGACGCGCCGAGCAGGAACCCCTCCGGCAGCGACGCGAGCAGCGTCGCCTCGGCCCCGTTGAGGTGCGTGCGCCAGTCGTCGACCGACTGGATGCGCTCGACGTTGACCGGGGGATGGATGACGCGCGCCTCGACGCCCCACGCCGCGTGCATCCGCTTGCGGACAAACGCGCTGTTGGCCGCGAACTCGGCGCCCTCGTGGGCGCGTTTGCGGTCGAGCGGGCGCAGGACCCGGGACACGACGCGGGCGAGCGGATGGTCGCCGCGGGTGTCGAACGCCCGCGTCCACACGTAGCGGGCGGGGGTGTGCACGTAGACCATGCGACGGAAGCCGGGCGGCGCGCCGCGGAACCGGACGTGGTGGGCGAACGCGTGCGAGCTGACCAGCGCCCAGTCGTAGTCGCGGTAGCGCATGCCCCGCCAGACGGCGGGCATCAGCGGCAGTGCCACCGCCTTGTGCCGTCGCAGCGGGGTGTGGGCCAGCCAGGACTCGCGCACGCGGGCCGGGTCGAAGCGGCCCACCGAGTCGTTCCAGAGGCAGACGACGTCCGCGTCCGGGAACGTCTCGCTCATCGCCTGCAGGACGTTCTCCGACCCGCCGTCCTGGGCGATCCATTCGTGGACGAGCACCCCGGCCATCAGCTGAACCCTTCGGTGAGAGCGGGCCGCACACTGCTGCCGTTCGTGCCGTTCGTCGGCGGCAGCGGGCGATGGACGATCTCCGTGCCCCGCGGGTCGATGGACTCGCGTGGCGCGTACCGACTCCGCAGGGTGCCCGCGGAGGGCGACGCGGCGTGCGCGGGCGACGGTGGCGCCGACCGCGGCATCGGCTCCGTCGGCGGCGGTGGCGTCGGCGGGCTGACCGGCGGTGGCTGGGAGTCGGACTCCGCGAGCGCGTCGCGGGGTCGGCCGCCGCTCAGCACGACCCCCAACGGTGTGACACGGGCGTTCGCCAGCGCGGCCAGTGCCGTCTGCAGGTCCTGGGCGCGTGTGTGGCCCGCCGCCACGGTGACGAGCGTGCCGCCCGTCGCGTCGGACACGACTGCCGCGTCGGTCGAGCGCAGCAGCGGCGGAGCGTGCAGGACCACATAGTCGTGGTCCTGCTCGAGATGACGCAGCATCCCGGTCAGGCCCGGCGAGCTCAGCAGGTCCGAAGGTCCGAGGTGCGGCGTGCCGGAGAGCAGCACGCGCAGGCCCGCCTGCTTCGTGCTGCGGACGACGCGGCCGAGCTCCGCGCGCCCCGTGAGCACGTCGGCGAGGCCCGACGTGGCGTCCAGCCCGAGCATCTCGGCGACGGGCGACTCGAGCAGGTCGACGTCGACGAGCAGCACCCTTCGCCCCGCCTGCGCGAGCGACCGGGCGAGGTTGACCGCGACCCGCGCACCGTCGCCGTGGTCGGCGACGGCCGTCACGACGAGGCTGCGCTGCCCCGCGCTCTCGAGGAAGCGCAGGTTGGTCCGCAGCGTGCGGAAGGCCTCGCCAGCAGGTCCCGCCAGTTCGTCGGGCCCCGCGGTGCCCCCGCGGCGGGACCGCCGCACCGACGGGAGCACGGCGAGCACCGGGAGTCGCGTGAGCGGTCGGAGGTCCTCCACTCTGCGGATCCGCGTGTCCAAGGTGTGCGCGACGATCACCGTCGCGATGCCGACGCACAGTCCGACGACGAGGCCGAGTACGAGTACGCGTTTGACGTTGGGGCTGACCGCGCTGGTGGGCTCGGTGGCGGGCCGGATCTGCTCGAGCCGCGCCAGCGGAGAACCGTCGGCCGCTGGCGCGAGCGTTGGCAGGATCCGCGCGGCGTCTGCGGCGACCGCGTCGGCGATGTCCGCCGCTTGGTCGGCGCGGTCGTCGGCCGCCGTGATCACGATCAGCGTCGTGTCCGTCGGCACCGTGGCGCTCACCGACGTCAACAGGTCATCGACGTTCCGCTGTGGCCGCAGGTCGCCTGCCACCGGGCCGAGCACCGTGGCTGAGTCGATGATCGCCGCATAGGTCGTGGCCGCCTTGCCCGCGAACTGGGCGCTCTCTTGAAGGTCGCCCACCGTGCGCAGCCCCGCGGCCGACACGAGCAGCGCGGTCGTCGACTCGTACCGCTTCGGCGCGATGACGAGGTACAGCGATGCACAGCCGACGAAGAGCACGGTGATCAGCACGACCGCGGGCCAGCGGCGTCTGAGCATCTGGAGGTAGTCGCGAAGCTCCATGCTCATATCCCCCGACCGAGAAGTTCATCCGATGCAAGGGCAGGAGCCGGACCGCACAGTCCAGCTCCGCCCTTCTGACACTCACCGTCCACGGGCGAGGAAAACCTCCAGGAACGTCCGGATCACGATCTTGATGTCGAGCCAGAGTGACCAGTGCTCGATGTAGTAGTTGTCGTAGCGGGCTCGGTCGGCGATCGAGGTGTCGCCGCGCAGGCCACTCACCTGGGCGAGTCCCGTCAACCCGGCCCGGACGCGATGGCGATGGGAGTAGCGGTCGACCTGCGCCGAGAACTTGTCGACAAAATGTGGCCGCTCCGGCCGCGGTCCGACCAGTGTCATGTCGCCCTTGAGGATGTTCCACATCTGTGGCAGCTCGTCGATCGACGTGCGACGCAGAACCCGCCCGACGGGTCCGACCCGCTTGTCGTTGGCGACCGACCAGTTGGTGGCCGACTCACTTTCGCTCGCCGGGCGCATAGACCGCAGCTTCAGACAGTCGAAGAGGGTGCCGTGGCGGCCCACGCGACGCTGCCGGAAGATGACGCCCGGTCCGCCCTCGATGCGGATCGCCAGAGCGCACAGCGCCAGAAAAGGCGCACTGAGCAGCAGCGCCGCCCCCGCGAACACGATGTCGAAGGCACGTTTGATCGCCCAGGAGGGGCCCTGCAGGTTCGGCGTGCGAATCCGCATGACCGGGATCGAGCCGATGTGGTCACCGGTCCCGGTCTGGATGGCGAAATGGTGCATCCGCGGGACGACCAGAAGGTCGCACGGCATGCAGACCGGACTGCGGACGACGTCCAGCAGCCTGCGCTCGGAGAAGTCCCCGTCCGCGATCAGGATCACGTCGGCGCCCGCGCGGGCGACGGCTGCGTCGAGCTCCTCGAGCCCGCCGAGTTTCGACGTCACCGCTTCGGCGACGCAGTCGGCGCCATCGTCGACGAACCCGGCGACGCTCAGGCCGTAGCGGGGGTGCCGGATGAGGATCTGGGTGAGCTCGGCGGCCAGAGCGCCGCCGCCGATGAGCACGGTGCGATGGTCGGTGATCCGGCGCTTGCGGCTCCACGCGATGATCCGGGTGGAGACGAACCGGCCGAGCACGACCAGGCCGATGACAATCGCGGCGTTCACGAGGAACGTCGTGACGTCCTCCTGCTCATGCCGCAACGCGATCACCGTCGCAATGGCAGCGGCCGCGGTGAGCAACCTGGCCAGTAGAACGGGCAGCTCGTCCAGAATACTGAGGTGCAAACGTGCACGATACCGCCCGCCACCGGTGAGCAGCAAAAGCGACAACAGCGCCATCGCAATGGTGGCCTTCATCTGCTGCGGGGTCCACAACAACGGCGCGAGCAGCAGCAGGAGATCAATAGGAAGAACGACCATCCAGGCGCGAATTCGACCGAAGAATGTCGATGCGCGCGCAGCGGAATGACCGCCACAGGTGGGAGTTGTGACCAACGGAAGCGTTGCCGAGACGCTGGAGGAGGCCGCCGGGGCCGGACGTGGCGGCGCCAAACGCGCGGCAAGCGCCTGATCGGTCGCCTGCGGCGACGACTCCAAGGATGTCACGATGGATCCTTCGGGGTAACGTACTAGACCTCATGGCGGACAGCGACAGTACCCAGAGAATCGTTCCTGCATCGGCGCATCGGATGGGGAGCTACGGGTGCTGCCATGGTGGACTTCGCTCAGCGCCATGGGCCCGTTACAACGTCACCGGCGAGTGCGTCGATTTACCCGGGTGTTAACATCCGTGTAAGTTCAGATCACTGACATCGAATCGGGACAGGCAACGTCGGGATACTCCGATACACCGCTCGACGCAGCGCTAGCACCGCTCAGCGCCCGATGAACGTTTCGACGTACTAATGCCGCAACGGTTGCCACCACTCGCGGTGCTCGCGGTACCAGGCCACGGTGGCCGCGAGGCCGTCGTCGAACTCCACACGAGGGACGTAGCCCAGTTCCGAAGCGAGCTTCGTCCAGTCCACGCAGTAGCGACGGTCGTGGCCGGGGCGGTCGGGAACGGGCTCGATCATCTCCTCGCCCGCCCCGAGGGTGGCGAGAAGCCTCGAGGTCAGCTCGCGGTTGGTCAGTTCGGTGCCGCCGCCGATGTTGTAGATCTCGCCGTCCCGGCCCTTCTCGGCCACGAGCGCGATAGCCCGGCAGTGGTCGTCGACGTGCAGCCAGTCGCGAACGTTGAGCCCGTCGCCGTAGAGCGGCACCTTCTTGCCGTCCAGCAGGTTCGTCACGAAGAGCGGGATGACCTTCTCCGGGAACTGGTGCGGGCCATAGTTGTTGGAGCAGCGCGTGATGCAGACCGGCAGGCCGTAGGTGCGGTGGTAGGAGCGGGCGAGCAGGTCAGAGCTGGCTTTCGACGCCGAGTACGGCGAGTTGGGTAGGAGGGGATGCGTCTCGGGCCACGCGCCTTCCGCGATCGAGCCGTAGACCTCGTCGGTCGAGACGTGCACGAAACGGTCGACGCCCGCATCGAGCGCGCCCTGCAGCAGCACCTGGGTGCCGACGACGTTGGTGGAGACGAAGTCCGCCGCACCGGTAATCGAGCGGTCGACGTGCGACTCGGCCGCGAAGTGCACCACCAGGTCCGCGCCCGACAGGACGCGGGCGACGGTGTCGGCGTCGCGAATGTCGCCGCGCACGAACTCCACGTCGTAGCCCGCGAGGTTGGTCAGGGTGCCCGCGTAGGTCAGCAGGTCCAGGACCACGACATCCGCGCCCGTAAAGGCCGGGTACGCGCCGTCGCGGAGCGATCGGACGTAGTGGGAGCCGATGAAACCGGCCCCACCGGTGACGACGATGCGCATCTGGCTACCCCCGGAACGACTTCGCGACGTCCATGACGTACTCCCCATAGGCCGACTTCGCCAGCCGCTCCCCCAGCGCGTGGCAGGCCTCGGCGTCGATGAAACCCATACGCATGGCGATCTCCTCGACGCACGCGATGCGGATGCCCTGCCGGTGCTCGAGCACCCGCACGTACTCCCCCGCCTCCAGCAGCGACTCGTGGGTGCCGGTGTCCAGCCAGGCGAAGCCGCGGCCGAGGTCGCGGATGCAGGCTGTGCCGCGCTCCAGGTAGGCCCGGTTGACGTCGGTGATCTCCAACTCGCCCCGCTCGGAGGGGCGCAGGCCTGCGGCGATCTCCACGACGTCGTTGTCGTAGAAGTAGAGGCCCGTCACGGCCCGGTTCGACCGCGGCTTCGCGGGCTTCTCCTCGATCGACAGCAGCACCCCGTCGTCGTCGGCCTCGGCAACGCCGTAGCGCTCGGGGTCGCGGACCGCGTAGCCGAACAGCACGCAGCCAGCCGCCACCGTGGTGATGTCGCGGATGGCGCCGCGGAGAATCGCGGAGAAGCCGGGGCCGTGGAAAATGTTGTCGCCGAGGACCAGCGCGGCGGGCTCGTCGCCGATGTGCTCGGCGCCGATGACGAACGCCTCCGCGAGGCCGTTGGGCGCGGGTTGCTCGGCATAGGTGATCGACAGGCCGAGCTCCTCCCCCGCACCCAAGAGCCGCTGGAACTGTGGGAGGTCATGCGGGGTGGAGATCACGAGGATCTCCCTGATCCCGGCCAGCATCAGCACCGAGAGCGGGTAGTAGACCATCGGCTTGTCGTAGACCGGCAGAAGCTGCTTCGACACCGCGCGCGTAAGCGGGTGAAGGCGCGTGCCGGAGCCTCCGGCGAGGATGATGCCTCTCATTGTGTTGAGCTTCGCACGGCGATGGTCTCCCGTAACAAGACGCAGTACCCGTTGACGGGTGCGGGCTGTGGTGACCAGCGGTGCCGGGTTCATCGGATCGCATCTGGTTGACGCTCTACTCCTGACAGGTGCGGACGTACTGGTCGTCGACGACCTGAGTACCGGTTCCGAGGCGACCTCGCGGATGCGCTGGCCCACGACGTCCTGCTGGCCCAGATCGACGTCCGCGACGCCAGCACCGCACGGGTGATCGCCGGTTCGGGCCGACGTCATCTGCACCTCGCCGCCCAGATCGACGTGCGTGTGTCGATGGGCCGCCCTTCGTGGGACGCCTCCACGAACGTGGTCGGCACCGTCGACGGGCGCGCCGTAGCGCACTTCGCACGTCTCGAGGCGTCCTCCAGATGGTCGAACCTGTGCGAGGACACCACGGGGTGTGCGAAGTAGTGGAGCGCGGGTGACCAAAGACCGCGATTTCCGCGACGGGCACTTGCTCGCAGGCTCGCCCCGCCGCCTGTTCCTTGCGCGGTCAGATCTGCGAGAGCAGCCGGTTGCTGACGAAGCACGGCATGCCGAAGCGGGCGGCGCGCCAGCGGGCGAACTCGGCGAGGTCCTCGCCGTCGGCGTAGTCGAGCGCGTAGGCCTCGACGTCGAGGTGGCGCAGCCGCTCGGCGACGCCGCCGTGGAAGTCGAGCACGTCGTCGGGCCACGGCGCGTAGCCGCAGTCGGTCCAGCGCGCGGAGAACGACTCGAAGAGGATGCCGTCGACGATCTCGGCGAGCTGCGGCAGCATCGCGAAGCCGCGGTTGGCCAGCAGGTACCCCGAGTGCGGGAGCTCGCGCAGCGTCCTGATGAGGTCGAGCAGGTCGGGCAGGTCCTCGGGGTGGGTGAACTCGATGTTGAGCTGGTCGAGGAACAGGCCCGCGAACCCGGCGGCGATGGCGTCCTCGGCCGCGGAGACGACGTGCGCCACCCACCGCAGATCGCCGATCACCACCAGCGCGCCGCCCCAGTCGGGGTTGCGCTCCTCCCGCTGCCACGGCGCGGGCGGGCCCACGTCCTCCGACAGTGACAGGTAGGCCAGCGGTGCCGTGCCCGCCCCGCGGAGCTTCGACAGGTCCGCGGGGCCGTACGCGTCGGGCTGCAGCACCACGCGGTCGAAGCGCACCAGCCGGTCCAGCGCGCCCGACCCGTAGTAGAAGCCGATCGGGAGATCGGTCGGGCGGTCGGTCACGGCCTGGTCCGGCACCAGTCGACCGTACGCGCGACCCCCTCCTCCAGGGAGACCGTCGGCTCGAAGCCGGTCAGCCGCCGCAGCACGGTCAGGTCGGGCAGGCGACGGCTGACCGCCCCGGGAGGAGCGGGCGCGGTCTGGATCTGCGGGTGCACCCCGCAGACGCGCAGCACGAGCTTGGCGAGGTCGGCGATGTTCGTCTCGGTCGCGTCGTCGCCGATGTGCACGATGCGGCCTGCGGCCTCGGGCGTCGCCATCAGCCGCGTGATCGCCTCGACGGCGTCGTCGACGTAGCAGAAGGACCGGTACTGGTCGGCGCCGGGCACGACGAACGGGTCCTCGCCGCCGAGGGCGCGCACCGCCATCTCGCCGATGACGTGGTCGCGGCCCATCCGCGGCCCGTAGACGTTGTGGAAGCGCCCGACGACGGCCGAGAACCTCCCCATGGCCGTGCCGTGCACGAACGCCGCCTCGCCGAGCACCTTGCTCACCGCGTAGGTGAACCGGGGCGCGGTGACGTCGTCGATGTAGACGGGCACGGTCTCGTCGGTCGGCACCGGCACGACGCCCGCGTTCACCCCGCCCGCGTAGACCTCGCTCGTCGACGAGAAGAAGATCCGCTCACGCGGCGTGGCCCAGTTCGCGAGGTGCAGCGCGGTCTGGGCGTTGACCTGCAGCACCTTCATCGGGTCGCGCAGCACGTTGCGGACGCCCACG
Organism: uncultured Actinomycetota bacterium; assembly: GCA_963750095.1. Taxonomy (GTDB): domain Bacteria; phylum Actinomycetota; class Actinomycetes; order Mycobacteriales; family Pseudonocardiaceae; genus Pseudonocardia. The sequence continues at coordinate 908,288 of CAVVPJ010000011.1, forward strand.
ATGGCCGCGAGCAGGAAGACCTGGTCGTAGTCGTGCGGGAGCGCCGCCCAGGTGGCCGCGTCGGTGAGGTCGGCGGACCGGACGGCCACGGCCGGGTGGGCGCGCAGCGCGGCGAAGTCCGGGTCGTCGCGGCCGCGGGAGAAGTCGTCGACGATCATGATCTCGTGGCCCTCGGCGACCAGCCGACGGGCGAGGTGGCAGCCGATGAAGCCCGCGCCGCCGAGCAGGAGGGCGCTCATGCCGACGCCCCCCGCGGGTAGCCGAGCCCGGCGTTCTCGAGGCCCGCCGCACGCACGGCGGACTCGTCGAGGATGCGCCAGGAGTCCAGGCTGACCGGGCGGCCGCCGTAGGCGCGCACGACGTCGTCGGCGACCATCGGGTCGTGCCCGTAGACCTCGATGCCCGCCTCGTCGAAGACGCGCATCATCGCGGCGACCGGGGTGTCCCGCATGTCGTCGGTGGCGGGCCAGCCCTTGTAGGCCCAGCCCAGCACCGACAGCCGGGCGCCGAGCGCGCTGTCGCGGGTCCCCTCCAGGATCGTGCCCGCGCGGGCCTGCGCGGCGACGGTCAGCGTCAGGCCTGCGTAGCCCATGCCGACGACACCGATGGTCTTCGTCATCTGGTCATTTCCTCTCACGTGCAGGGTGGGGCGATGCGGTTGAGCTCGACGGGGCCGACGTAGCCTGCGAAGCCCTCGTCGCGGTAGTGGGCGCAGGCCGCCCGGACGTGGTCCGGCTCTGCGGCGTAGTCCACGGCGAGCACGAACTTCCCGCCGTCGTGCAGGGCCCGGATGTCGCGCAGGTTCCCCGGGCAGTGGTCCAGGTCGCACGGGCGGTCGGTGGCCAGGTAGTGGAGCTCCTCGATGCCGATGCCGTCGATGGCGTCGACGTAGCCGGGCTCCGCGCGCAGCTCCGGCGAGTTCTGGGGGACGATCAGGAAGCCGGGATGGCGCGCCTTGGCGTAGCGGCTCATCCGGATCACGAGGTCGGCCATGGCCCGCTCCAGCTCGGGCCGCGTGTGCCCCGGCACCAGCGCGAGGTCCAGCTCCTCGTAGGCCAGCGGCGTGTCCAGGTAGACGCCGTCGAAGCCCGCGGAGAGCGCCTGGTCGAGGCGGGGCTGGATCACCCGGTCCCACCAGCGCTGGTCCCAGTACTTGACGAAGTGCTCCTGGGGCCAGCTGTCCCAGCGGTTGAGCACGAGGTCGGGCGCTTCGCTCGCGATCGGACCGGCCTCGGGGCGGAAGTCCTCGATGCTGCCGATCTCGAAGTAGGACAGCACGGTCTTGCCGGACGCCCGCACGGCCGCGATCTCGTCGGGCCGGAAGTACCGGGAGCCCGCGTCTCTGGCGAGGTCGACCACGGCGAGCTGATGCGGGGCGGCGGCGATCGCGTCGAGCCCGCCGTCGGCGTAGTTCTGCAGCTGGTAGACCCAGGAGGTGACATCGCGCGGCGGCGGTGCCTGCCGGGACGGCGGAGGGGGGGTCGGCGGGGGATGCGTCGCGGGCTCGCACGCCACCGTCAGCGCCGGCACGGCCGCCATCGCGACGGCGGCGAGGGCGCCCGCGCGCGTCCGCCGCATCATGCGGGGCCCGGGGTGTTCACCCCGGCCCAGACCGCCGCGACCGACGCCGTCAGGTCGTGCGCGGGCTGCCAGCCCAGCACCTTGCCTGCGAGCGTGACGTCCGCGAGCGACCAGCCGACGGCCGCCGACCGGCTCCCCGGCAACGGCAGCTCGGTGATCCGGCCGCGGTAGCCCGCCGCGTCCGCGAGCAGGGCGACGGCTTCCCTGGTGGTGACGGCCTGCCCGCTGCCGATGTTGAGCACGCGAGCGGTCAGCTCGGGCGCGAGCACCGCGGCGACGACGGCGGTGGCGACGTCGCGGGCGTCGACGAAGTCGCGGTAGGCGTCGAGGGGGCCGAGCACGACCGGAGGCACGCCGGAGGCGCCATCAGTCCCAGCGCCGGAGGCGCCATCAGCACGAGCGCCGGACGCGAGCGCCGCCCGCATCGCCTCCGCCGCCCTGGCGAGCACGGTGCCGCCGCGCAGGCCCTTCCCGATCGGGTTGAACACGCGCAGGCTCACGCCGTCGACCCGCCCGTCCTGGCTGGCCAGGGCCACCAGTCTGCAGGCCGTGGCGTGGCTGAGCCCGTACGCCGACACCGGCTCGGCGGGATACTCCTCGCGGACGGCGTGGCCGTGCGGCATCGGGCCGTACTCCCCCGCCGAGCCGATGCGCACGAGCCGCGTGCCGGGCCGGGTCGCCGCGATCGCGTCGACGAGGTGCGCGGTGACCATCGTGTTGGCCGCCATCAGCTGCACCGCCGTGCCGTCGAGCAGCCCGGTGCAGTTGACCACGACGTCGGGCCGCTCGGCGGCGAGCAGGTCGGCGAACGCGTCGGGGCCCGCGGTGCGGACGTCGATCCGGTCGCGGCCCGCGCACGTCACGCGCGTCACGCGGGGGTCCTCGGCGAGCGCGGCGCGGGCGTGGGCGCCGAGGAACCCGGACGCGCCCAGGAGGAGGACCGCGGTCACACCGCCTCCTCGGCCCGGCGCCGCGGCGCGAGGTCGGCCGTTGCGTACACCATGGCGGCCTTCACGGGCGCAGGGTCGGGGTGAAGGTGACCGGGGTGTTCGGCGCGAGGGTCAGCACGGCCGACGACTCGGTGCCGTACGTGGTGAACCCCGCCGTCCGCGCGCTCGACATCGTGACCTTCCCTGCGGCCGGGGAGGTGACGGTCACGGTGTTGGCCGTGCGGTCGTAGACGGCGTCGACGCCTGCCGCAAGCTCCGCGAAGTGGGCGCCCCGGCCCACCGCGTAGTCGGCGAGCGCCAGGCCGTCCGGACTGAGCAGCGGCACGTCGTACAACGCTGTGTACTTGGCGAAGGTCTGGTCGAGCCAGTCGCTGGCCAGCGTCTTGCCCTGGCCGTAGTCACGCAGGTTGGCGATGTGCAGCGTGTGCGCGTACAGCGAGCCGGTGGCGATGTGCTGCATCGCCTGGTCGGACTCGTTGGCCAGGATCTGGACGTAGGTCTGGTCGACCGGGAACGCCGGGAACTTGCCGTTCGGGCCGTAGTAGGAGTTGTAGAAGAAGGTCTCCTCGTCCGGCGTCGTCGAGAAGTACGCGATGTTGGTCGGCCAGTCCGGCACGATGTTCAGCGCGGCACGCACGTTCTCGGGCACGTTCGGCCCCGGCGGGTTGTCCGTCGGCTTCGGGAACGGCGTCGCGCAGTTGAAGCACTTCGGCTGCTGGCTGCCGAACGACATGTTGCCGTGCAGGAACCGGACGCCGGTGTCGAAGGCGGCCTGCAGCAGGTTCGGGTTGGCGGCGACGAGCCCGAAGTCCGTCGGCGGCCCGATGTCGTCCTCCGGGTTGGGGTTGTAGGTGCCCAGGCCGGAGTACTCGCCGGTCTTGAGAACGGTGGGGTTGCCCGCAAGCCCGAGCGTCGTCGAGACCTGGAGGTTCTGGGTGATCTCCGCCTTGCTCGTGGCGTAGTCGGTGGCGTTCATCTTGGGGTGGGTGAAGGTGTGGTTGATCCACCGCACGTCGTCGCGGATGCACCGGGAGGTGGCCGTCAGCTGGTCGACGCCGCCGCCCGGTGAGCAGGCCGCGTCCGCGGCGAGGTCGGCGTCCGCGCCGTTGAACGCCATCCCGAACCGGAACGCGCCCGCCAGCGGGTACGTCGTGGTGAGGGCCTGCTCGCGGGCGCGCGCGTTGTAGGCGTCATGGGCGGTCATCTCCCACGTCGTCATCGTGCCGTTCGGCAGCTGCTCGTCGGCGGTGTTGAACCAGTCGTCGACGTCCACGTTGATGAAGTGGCGCTGCTCCCCGAGGTAGATGCCTCTGCTCGCCCACCGGAACAGGCCGTAGGTCAACAGGGAGGCGTGCACGAGGTACTGGTTCGAGGTGAACGTGAACGCCACGCGCTCGCGGCCGTCGGCGGAGGTGGTCGTGACACCGAGCACCGACGAGCCCGCCGTGAGGATCGCCTGCGCGTCGCAGCCCGCCGCGAGCGTGTCGCGGTAGACATAGGAGTCGGTGATCGGGATCTGGGCGGTCGGCCTCAGATCGTCGAAGATCGGGCGGCCCGCTGAGGTGAGCGCCACGATCAGCGGGGTGGCGCCCACGCTGCCCTCGGTGCCCGCGCGGAGGCAGTAGTCCTCGGGGAACGTGCCGTAGCTCGCGTAGAGCGTGGCTTGCCGGACCTTGAAGTCCCGCTCGTACGCCCACAAGGTGTTCCACTCGTCGCTGGTGAACGCACTGAGGACGGTCCCCGACGCGTCCTGGTACAGCAGCGCCGCGTCGGTCAGCAGGATCGCGTTGTACTTGCCCACGCCGTCGGTGCGCAGGAACGTGTTCGCGTCGATGGCGGTGGTGCGCGCGTGCAGCACGTCGTAGGACGCGCCGACACGGGACAGCATCGACGTCCAGGTGGGCAGGCCATAGTCGTCGTCGTCGAGCGCGATCACCAGCGCGCGCACGCCTGCCTTGTTGGTCGCCGCGGCGTCCGCAGCCGTACCGGGAGCGACGGTGTTCGGCGCGCGGCCCGGCACCGCCTTGCGCGTGCGGTCGAGGGTGACCGGGGCGGGCAGCCGCTTCGACAGGGCGGGTGCGGGCGCGGCCTCGGGCGGCGTCGGCGGCACCCGGATCGGCGCGGAGTCGCCGCCCGGTGGTGGCGCCGCTCCGACGTGGCCCGGGGCCGCGACGGCCTGCGTCGCGAGTGCCACGGTCAGCCCCGGCACGAGCATCACCGCGATCAGCGCGCGCCGGACGCGACCCGATAGCGTCAGACGACCAACCATGGCATTCCTCTCGCCCTTGTGGCGTTCATGGGGCTGCGGGCGTCGATGCCGGTTGCCTGGGCCACAGGATCACGTCCGCCCACTTGAGTCCGCCCGAAAAGAGCGCCCGCGGACGGCATGCGTACGTCGCGGCGCAGCAACTTGGCGAAACTACGACAGTCGGACGGGATGAAGCGTCATTCAGTCCAACCGCGCCTATGCCACTCGGCGTAGGCGTCCGGCTGCGGCCGACAGCCACGGCTCCCGGACAGGCAGCGGTTCGATGGCCAGCAGGAGCACACCGCCAGCACTGCGACCGGGTGGACGAGGGGCGTTCCATCGCGCCGCCCCGGTGGGGGTTGTGGTCCTCGCGGCTGCCGGGAAGGTCCAGGTGGAATCACGCCGCGACGGCCAGCCACGGCTCCCAAGCCGGGAGCGGCTCGATGGCCAGCACGAGTACACCACCGGCGCTGCGACTCGGCGGACGCGGGGGTCTTTCCAAGGTCCATCCGAGTTCGCCGAGAAGTCGGTCCGCCTTCTTGGAGTTGCAGGTGCGGCAGGCTGCGACGCAGTTCTCCCAGGTGTGGCCACCACCGCGGCTACGGGGCACGACATGGTCGATCGTGTCGGCCTTGCGTCCACAGTAGGCGCACCGGCGACCGTCGCGGCGGAGGACACCCGCCCGCGTCATGGGCACGGCGGCGCGGTACGGCACTCGGACGTACCGTGACAGGCGCATCACCGACGGTGCGGGGATGGTGAGGCTCTCCGAGTGGAAGGCCGCGTCGAGGGTGACCTCCACGCATTCGGCCTTACCGGTGAGCATGAGGACGACGGCGCGCTTGGCCGTGACGACGGCGAGCGGCTCGAAGGTCGCGTTGAGCAGGAGGACCCGGGATCCCATCGGGAGCGCGCCCGGGCTCGGCACGCCCCCCGGTACCTCCCCTGGATCGGGGTCGGCGCCGTCGGGATCAGGTTGTCGATGCTTCACGCGACACCTCCCTCGGCAGATCAGACCATAGCCCGGGTGGGTCACGCGAGTGTGATAATGAACAGACCTCAGGTCGTGTCGGAGTGCCCGTGGCGCCGTCCCGAGGCGTCGGTGCCGATCCGACGGGCGAGCGCGACGGCTTCGAGCTGGCTGTTCACCTCGAGCTTGGTGAGGATCGACCGCACCTGGCTGCGCACGGTCGTCAGGGACACCACGAACCGCTCCGCGATGGCCGCGGCGCGGTCGCCGTCGGCCAGCCGTTCCAGCACCTCACGCTCCCGCGGCGTCAGCCTGCGCAGCCGGGCCCGGTCGGCCCGGTCGGTCTGCCTGCCCTCCCGATCGATCTCCACCCAGCGCTCACGCTCCTCGGGGCTCAGGATCCGGCGCCCCGCCGCCGCCGCCGCGACGACGTCGAGGAGCTCCGGAAGCGGGGCGGTCTTCGACACGTACCCCGCGGCGCCCGCGACAATCGCGGCCGCGATGCGCCGCTCGTCGGTCTCGGCGCTGACGATGAGCACTGGGCATCCCCTCGCCCGCAGGCCCACCACGAGCTCGGTCTCGTCGATCGGGCGACCGGACGTCCCGACGCCGAGCTCGAGGTCGAGCAGGGCCAGCGCAGGGGTGACCGCCTCCGCGGTGCGGAGCACCTCGACGATGTCGACGACGGGACAGGCCACGCCGGTCATCCCCCGCTCGCCGAGCGCGAGCACCAGCGAGGAGCCGACCAGCCGGTGGTCGTCCACGACGAGCACCACGGGACCGCCCTCGGGGGCGACGGTCGGCTCCGGCATGCGGGTCCCCCTCTAGGACGCCGCCCGCCGCGGCGCTCGCGCGGCCGTGGTGATCACCGCGTCAAGACCCGCCGCGGCGGGCGCGGCCTTGAGGTGCACGATCACCGTGAAGCCCGGGCGGCGCGGATCGGGAGGCAGGACGTGCAGGTCGCCGCCCTCCTGCTGGAGCAGCCGCCTGCTGAGATCGAGGCCGATACCCTGGCCCGAGGCGGACAGCGTACCGACCGGCCCGTCCCGCGGCTCGTCGCGCACCTGCATGGCGATGCGGCCGCCGTCGCCGCGGCCCACGATGCGCACGGCCGCGCCGGGGGCGTGCCGCGCGCAGTTGCTGAGCAGGTTGCTGAGCGTCTGGGCCAGCACCGACCGCCGCCCGATCGCCATCAGGTCGCCCAGGACAGTGGCCTGGACGTCCATGCCACCCATCCGCCACAGCGCGCTCAGCTCCTCGACGACCTCGCGCGCGCAGTAGATCCGGTCGGCGGGGTCGCTCTCGCGGCCGTGCACCATGTCCGTCAGCCGCTCCAGCTCGGCGACCGCGGCGCGGCGCGCCCGATGGTCGTCGGCGCGACCGCCAGGGGCGTCCAGCAGCCGCGCGATCCCGGTGAGGCCGATGAGGCCGTTGCGCAGCTCGTGCTCGCGCTCCGCGGCGCGCCGCTCGTGGCCGTCGGCCCGCAGCGCCGCGATCCGCAGCTCCTCCTGATGGACGAACCGCTCGTCGAGCATCCGCGACAGCGAGCGGCGCAGCAGCTGCGCCATGCCGAGCAGGATGACGACGACGCCGAGCAGGCGCACGGCCGCGAAGACGAGGCTCGGCTCCGTGGTGGGCCATGGGCGCACCTGACGGTAGAGATGGGCCACGGCGATGACGCTGAAGCCGAGACCCAGCCGCCAGAGCGGCGCCTCGCCGCGGCGGTAGCCCGCGACGACCGCCGCCGCCGCGGCGGCGAGCCACACCACGAGGACCGCGTAGCTGAGGGTCGAGAGCACCACGAGGTGGGCGGTGAACCAGCCCACGTGGTCTGCCAGCGTGCCCTGCCAGGGAACCAGGAAGACCCACAGCCCGATGGCCAGCCATGCGGGCCCCGCGCCGCGGGAGGCAGGCGGGCGGATCGCCGCGACCAGCAGCACGGTGATGAGCAGGCAGTCGATGACCAGGTCCAAACCCGGCTCGACGGCCTCGACCGGCGAGCTCGGGAGCAGCGCGGTGTCAGCAACGACGTCGACGGAGTACAGCGCCAGCGCCGGGACCATCCACGACGCCCTGCGGTTGCCTGTGATCCGGCTTGCGGTGATGCCCAGCCCGACGGCTGCGGCGCCGGTGGCCGCGGCCAGCAGGGCCAAGCCGACGTGCAGGTGGTACGCGTCGATGCGCAGGAACGCGTTGATGAGGCCCGCGAGCATGGCCACCATGACGGCACCCGCCAGGGTGAGCCCGGCTTCCACGGCCAGCCGTCCCGGCAGCGTGCGCTGTTGCGGAATCACTCGGATTGCGATCGACACCCCTCCGCACCCCCCAACAGACCAGAGCGACCATCACTCTGTCGGGATCGCAGCGCGGTGTGTTAACCACTCAGGGTTAACAACTGTCGACCAGCCGTCGCCCACGTGAACACCAGATGAACCAGTGCGCCGTAGCCGTCAACGGCGCGCGATCGTGATGGCGAGGTCGGTCTGCCAGCCCTGGCCCTCCCGGACGAGGACGTGCACGACGTAGGTCGTCGCGGCCCGGACTGCCGTGCAGTCGACCGCCGAGCCCTTGGCGGTGGGCAGCGGCGGGCAGCGCACGCTGTCGGGCGGCCCGGAAACCTGGGCCTGGAACGCGCCCGCGATCTCCTGTGCGAGCTGGTCGGGGTTCACCGTCGCGGGCGGCGCCGCCACGACGCCGGGGCGGAACGTGGACCGCTGGACGGGCGCAGGAGCAGCCGCGGGCCGGGTCGGTGCGGCAGGAGCGGACGTCGCAGCGACGGGAGCGGCCGTCGCAGCGGCCGCCGACGGCGCGCTCGCCTGCGCGGTCGAGCATCCGACGGCGGCGGCGAGCAGCGCGGCGGCCAGCACACCGCGCGTCAGCGCGCTCTTCTCGGGACTCTTCTCGGGCACGGGTCGCCTCCACAACGGCCGGGGCTCGCCAGTGTCGACACGCGCGCCGCCGACCACATCCTCAGATTCGACGATGCGACCGGGCCCGCGGGGCTCGATCCTCTGTGCTCGGTGCCGCCAGGTCGGGAAGGCCGCATCGCCTGTCTGCCCGAGTCCGCGATCCGCCGCACCGACCGCGGCCCGATCCCGAGGTGGCGAACGCATGGAGCACGTCCGGGGCAGGTCAATGCGGGGGCGCGTCGCCGTGCTGGTGGCCGCCCTCCTGGCCCTTGGCCTGATGGTCCCCGGCGTCGCCACGGCCGCGACGACGACCGTGCCCGCGTCCGCGGACACGACCGTGCGCGCCGACCAGCCCACGACCAACTTCGGGACCTCCGCGACGCTCTCGGTGAGCGCGAGCCCGGTGATCCGCGGCTTCGTCAAGTTCACGGTCACCCAGCCCACCGTCACGAGGGCCACGCTGCGCCTGTACAGCTACGCGACCAGCGCCACCGGGCTGGCGGTCTACCGGGTCGCGGACAACAGCTGGACCGAGACCGGCATCACCGACGCCACCGCCCCGACGTTCGGCAGCCTCGTCGCGAACTCCGGCGCGCTGACCGTCAACAGCTGGGCGGCGATCGACGTCAGCTCGTACGTGACGGGCCCCGGCACCTACTCGATCGGCCTGTCGACGACCAGCACGACGGCCAAGCAGGTCGCCGCCCGCGAGACGGCCGCGAGCCCGCCTCAGCTCGTCCTGGAGTCCACCCCGCCGCCCGCCGCCGTCGCGGCGACCGCGGGCACCCCGCAGAGCGCCGTCACCGGCGCCGCCTTCGCGACGGCGCTGGCGGCGAAGGTCACCGACGCGTCCGGCGCCGCGGTGGCGGGGGCACAGGTCACGTTCACGACCCCGGGCAGCGGGGCGAGCGCGACGTTCCCCGGCTTGGCCACCACCGCCACCGTCGCCACGGGCACGGACGGCGTCGCGACCGCACCCGCGCTCACCGCCAACGCCACGGTCGGCAGCTACACCGCGACCGCGTCCGTCGCGGGCGTCTCGGCGACCGCGAGCTACGCGCTGAGCAACACCGCGGGCAGCGGGCCGCCGACCGGGACGGTCACCGCGTCCGCGGACGCGACCGTGCGGGCCGACCAGCCCACGACGAACTACGGCAACGACGCGACGCTCTCCGTGAACGGCAGCCCCGTCGTCCGCGGCTTCGTCAAGTTCACCGTGAGCCAGGCCAGCGTCACGAAGGCCACGCTGCGCCTCTACAGCTATGCCGCCAGCGGCACCGGGTTCTCGGTCAGCAGGGTGGCCGACAACAGCTGGACCGAGACCGGCATCACCAACGCCACCGCGCCCGCGTTCGGCAGCCTCGTGGCCAACTCGGGCGCGATCACCGTCAACGCCTGGGCGGCCATCGACGTCAGCGCCTACGTGAACGCGCCCGGCACCTACTCCTTCGGGCTGTCGACGACGAGCACCACCGCCAAGCAGCTGGCCAGCAGGCAGACCGCGGGCACTCCCCCGCAGCTGGTGATCGAGTCCGCCGCGCCGGGCACCCCGGTCACGGTGACGCCGGTGTCGGGCGGCGGCCAGTCCGCGACGACGGGATCGGCCTTCACCACGCCGCTGGCGGCGAAGGTCACCGACAGCACCGGGGCGGGGGTCGCGGGCGCGCAGGTGACGTTCACGGCCCCGGCCGCCGAGCCGACGGCGACCTTCCCCGGGCCGTCGGCCTCCGTGGTCGCCGCGACGGGCTCCGACGGTGTCGCGACCTCGCCTGCGCTCACGGCGGGCGCGACCACCGGCGGCTACCAGGTGACCGCCACCGTGCCGGGGGTGTCGGGGAGCGCGACGTTCGCCCTCACGACGGGCGCGTCTGCCGGACCGGACCCAGTGATCGCCGCGGTGGGCGACATCGCCTGCACCGCCGACAAGACGCCCACCGCGACGTCGTGTCAGCAGACCGCGGTGTCCGACGTCGTCGTGGCCAACCACCCCGACACCGTCCTGCCCCTCGGCGACGAACAATACGAAACCGGGAACCTCACCGACTTCCAGAACGCCTACGACCCCGGCTGGGGCCGCGTCAAGAACATCAGCAAACCCGTACCCGGAAACCACGAATACGGCTACATCGGAACCGCCATCACCCCCACCGGCGCCGCAGGCTACTTCGCCTACTACGGCCCCACCAGCCACCCCCAACAACCCGACTGCACCACCAGCTGCACCGCCTACTACAGCTACGACATCGGCACCTGGCACCTCATCGCCCTCGACAGCCAATGCCCCGCCATCACCGGCGGCTGCGGCGCCACCTCACCCGAAGCCAACTGGCTGCGCAACGACCTGTCCACCCACCCCAACACCTGCACCCTCGCCTACTGGCACATCCCCGTCTGGGCCAGCAGCACCGACCGCCAACCCGACATGCAAGCCATCACCCAAATCCTCTACGACAACAACACCGACATCATCCTCACCGGACACGCCCACTACTACGAACGCTTCGCACCCCAAGACCCCAACAAGAACCCCGACCCCACCCGCGGAATCCGCGCCTTCGTCATCGGCACCGGCGGACGCAGCTTCTTCTCCATCAGCCAAACCCCCCAACCCAACTCAGAAGCCCGCATCCCCGGCACCTTCGGCGCCCTCACCATGACCCTGCACCCCGCCGGATACGACTGGGCCTTCCACCCCACCACCCCCGACGGACCCACCGACACCGGAACCGGAACCTGCCACTGATGCGCCCGAAAACCCTCCAGAGGCGGATCGCCTGCGTCGTTGCCGCGACGTTGGCACTGGGTCTGCTCACGCCCGGCGCCGCCGCGGCGGCCACGACGACCGTCCTCCCCTCCGCCGACGCGACCGTGCGCGCCGACCAGCCGAGCACCAACTTCGGCACGGCAGCCACGCTGTCCACCGACGCGAGCCCGGTGATCCGCAGCTTCCTGAAGTTCACCGTCACACCGTCGGATGTCACGAACGCCACGCTGCGGCTCTTCGGCTTCGACACGAGCAGCACCGGCTACTCGGTCTACCGCGTCGCCGACAACGCCTGGACCGAGACCGGCGTCACCGACGCCACCGCGCCCGCGTTCGGCGCCCTCGTCGCGGGTAGCGGCCACCTCACGGCCAACACCTGGACGTCGATCGACGTCAGCGCGTACGTCAGCGGCCCCGGCACGTACTCCTTCGGGCTGTCCACCACCAGCACGGTGTCCAAGAACGTCGCCAGCCGGGAGGCCGGGGCCAACGCGCCGCAGCTCGTGCTCACCACCGGCTCCGGCACACCGGCCCCCGCGGCCGTCGCCGCGACCGCGGGCACGCCGCAGAGCACTGCGACCGGCACCGCGTTCCCGACGGCGCTCGCCGCCAAGGTCACCGACGGGTCAGGTGCGGCGGTCGCGGGCATCCCCGTCACGTTCACCGCGCCCACCGGCGGCGCCACCGCGACGTTCGCGGGCGGCGCCACGGCGACGGCGACCACCGCGGCCGACGGCACCGCGACCGCGCCGACCCTCACCGCCAACGCCACCGCGGGCGGCTACACGGTGACCGCGAGCGTGGCGGGCGTCGCCACCCCGGCCACGTTCGCGCTCACCAACACCACGGCCACGCAGGGCACGACGGTGACCGCGAGCGCCGACGCGACCGTGCGCGCGGACCAGCCCACGGCCAACTTCGGCACCGACCCGCTGCTGAGCACGGACGCCTCGCCGGTGATCCGCAGCTACCTGAGGTTCACCACCACCCAGGCCGCCACGGGCGCCACCCTGCGCCTGTACAGCCACGACACCAGCGGGACGGGCTTCGCCGTCTACCGGGTGGCCGACAACGGCTGGGCCGAGACCGGCATCACCAACGCCACCGCGCCCGCGTTCGGCAGCCTCGTGGCCAACTCCGGTGCGATCACCACGAACGCCTGGGTGGCCGTCGACGTCAGCGCGTACGTCACCGCGGCAGGCACCTACTCCTTCGGGCTCTCGACCACCAGCACGGTCTCCAAACGGGTCTCCAGCCGCGAGACGACCGCCACCGCTCCCCAGCTCGTCCTCGGCACCACCGGCACACCGCCGGGGGACCCCGCCGCCATCGTCGCGACTGCGGGCACCCCGCAGAGCGCCCGCGTGTCCACCGCGTTCGCCGCCCCGCTCGCCGCGAAGGTCACCGACGCCGCGGGCAACGCCGTCGGGGGCGCCCAGGTCACGTTCACCGCGCCCGCAAGCGGCGCGAGCGCGACGTTCCCCGGGCCTTCGGCCTCCGTCGTCGCCGCCACGGGCGCGAACGGCGTGGCCACCTCGCCGGTCCCGACCGCCAACGCCACCGTCGGCAGCTACGCCGTCACGGCCACCGTGGCGGGGCTGTCGGGGCCGTCGGCGTCGTTCGCGCTGTCCAACACCGCAGCATCCGGCACCGACCCGGTGATCGCGGCCGTCGGCGATATCGCGTGCCCGGCGGGCAAGGCCGTGACCGCGACGTCGTGTCAGCAGACCGCGGTGTCCGACGTCGTCGTGGCCAACCACCCCGACACCGTCCTGCCCCTCGGCGACGAACAATACGAAACCGGGAACCTCACCGACTTCCAGAACGCCTACGACCCCGGCTGGGGCCGCGTCAAGAACATCAGCAAACCCGTACCCGGAAACCACGAATACGGCTACATCGGAACCGCCATCACCCCCACCGGCGCCGCAGGCTACTTCGCCTACTACGGCCCCACCAGCCACCCCCAACAACCCGACTGCACCACCAGCTGCACCGCCTACTACAGCTACGACATCGGCACCTGGCACCTCATCGCCCTCGACAGCCAATGCCCCGCCATCACCGGCGGCTGCGGCGCCACCTCACCCGAAGCCAACTGGCTGCGCAACGACCTGTCCACCCACCCCAACACCTGCACCCTCGCCTACTGGCACATCCCCGTCTGGGCCAGCAGCACCGACCGCCAACCCGACATGCAAGCCATCACCCAAATCCTCTACGACAACAACACCGACATCATCCTCACCGGACACGCCCACTACTACGAACGCTTCGCACCCCAAGACCCCAACAAGAACCCCGACCCCACCCGCGGAATCCGCGCCTTCGTCATCGGCACCGGCGGACGCAGCTTCTTCTCCATCAGCCAAACCCCCCAACCCAACTCAGAAGCCCGCATCCCCGGCACCTTCGGCGCCCTCACCATGACCCTGCACCCCGCCGGATACGACTGGGCCTTCCACCCCACCACCCCCGACGGACCCACCGACACCGGAACCGGAACCTGCCACTGATGCGGCGGCCCGCCCTGTTGGCCGCGGGGGCGCTGGCGGCGGCGGCCGTGCTCGCCGTGCCGATCGCGATGGCGACGACTGCGGCGTCGGCGGGCGACCCCGTTGTCGTCGCGGCGGGCGACATCGCCTGCGACCCGGACTCGCCCAACTTCCACCACGGGACGGGCACGCCGAACACCTGCCACGAGGCGGCGACGGCCGACCTCGTCGAGCGGATCGGCCCGCGGGCGGTGCTCGCGCTCGGCGATCTGCAGTACGAGCACAGCGACGGCGGCAAGTACGCCCGGTCGTATGGGCCGACGTGGGGCCGCTTCGCGGCCATCACCCGGCCCGCCATCGGCAACCACGAGGGCTCGACCGGCGAGGGGTCACCCGTGCCCTACTTCGACTACTTCGGTGCCGACGCGGGCGACCCGACCACCGGCTACTACAGCTTCGACATCGGGTCATGGCACCTGGTGGCGCTCAACACCGACTGCGGTCAGTACACCTTCCGCGGCTCGTCGTCCGGGTGCGCGCGCGGCGGCGCGCAGGAACGCTGGCTCGCCGCCGACCTCGCCGCCCACCCGACGGCCTGTACGCTCGCGTTCTTCCACGTGCCGCGGTTCTCCAGCGGCTCGGCGCACCACAGCGACGCCACCACCGACCACGCCCTCACAGCGCTGTGGGACGACCTGTACGCGGCCGGCGTCGACGTCGTGCTGGGCGGGCACGCCCACGACTACGAGCGGTTCGCCCCAATGCGCCCCGACGGCCAGGTCGACCCCGTGGACGGGGTCCGCGAGTTCGTCGTCGGCACCGGCGGCGAGGACCACCAGAAGCTAGGCCGCCCGGTGCCGGGCAGCGAGGTGCGCGACGACACGACGTTCGGGGTGCTCGCGCTGACGCTGCACGCCACGTCGTACGACTGGGCCTACCGGACCGACACGGCGGCTGCATCTGCCACGCCGTTCGACACCGGCAGCGGCAGCTGCCACGCCGCCCCGACCGGTCGCTGACCGGCTACCTGCCGCACGCGTTGCGGTCGACCGCGTCCGCCGCGCCGACCTCGTCGGCGTAGGACAGCGCGTAGTGGCCGCTGTTGTCCTTGTCGAAGTACTGGTGGGTCTCGTACCGGACCGCGCCCGCCGGGTCGTCGATCCAGGCGCGCGGGTGCACCTCGGACCAGTCGCCCGCGAACGCGTCGCGGTAGCCGGAGACGAACACGGTGTGCCGGTCGCCGGTGTGCCGGATGGCGGTGACGGCGCTCTGCGAGACCGCCTCCCAGTCGCGCACGCCCGCCACGCCGTCGAGGGTGTCGTGCGGCTCGTTCATCAGCCCGTACCCGAGCAGGCCTGGCTCGGTGCCGACGCCCGCCGACAGCTGCCCCCAGAAGGTGGCCAGCGCACGGTCGAACGCGTCGTCGCCTAGCCGGTGGACGACCAGGTGGCCGCCGGAGGCGTCGCGGTACTCGCCGGCGTTGTGCAGGTCGAGAACCACCCTCAGGCCCGCGGCGTCGGCGCGGCGCAAGACCCCCTGCAGCTGGGCGAGCGCCTGCGGCGACAGAGGTTTGCCCAGGTCGGGCTGGAGGCGTTCCCACGTGACCGAGAGCCGCACCACCCGCACGCCCGCGTCGGCGAGCGCGCGCAGGGCGTGCGCCGACTCGTACTGGTAGTCCTTCCCGTACCGGCCGGGGGCGCGGTTCGAGTAGCCGTTGACGGCGGGCGCGGCCCCGAAGGCGCCGCTCGGCAGCGCGACGCCGCGCATCGCGCCGCCCGCGGTGAGGTGCTCCCTGACGACCTGGGCCTGGTCCCCGGTGCGGTCGAAGCCGTCGACGCCGCTCCACACCGCCATGCGGTAGTCCGGAGGCCACCACTCGGACGCGCTCCACGTGGTCACCCAGAGCCCGGCCGCGTCGGCGTGGGCGAACCAGTCCTCGGCGACCTGGTTCCAGCGCTCCGAGTCGGCCCCCGACGGCCACCCGACCTCGCCGACGAAGCCCTGCGCGCCGTTGCGCTGCAGCCACCCGGTGAACTCGTCGAGGATGCGCACGGCGCGGTGGTCGACGCCGTCGCAGGCGGGTGCCCCGCCCAGCGAACAGGCGGCCGTGGCGAGCGCGACCAGCGCCGCGGAGAGCGCGACGCCGCGCCCTCGGCGCCGGGCGCTCACCGCTGCTGCCTCGCCGCGAACCCGCCCGGCGGCCGCGGCCGCGGCCCGGCGAGCGGCGTGCCCGGCTGGGCCGACCCCGGCTTCGCGGACCCGGGTTTCGCCCCTGGCTTCGGCGCGGGCCTGGCGGACGCGGGCTTCGTCGCCGTCGGGTCGACCTCGCGCACCGCGATGGCGTCGGAGCCGCTGCCGAACGACGCGACCACGTGCGAGTGCTCGATCGCCACAGCGAGCGTGGGGTTGGTCGCCTTCGTGTCCCGCGTGGCCATGCCGTCCCCGGACAGGTGCACGGCCAGCTCGTCCTGGTGGTCGATGAGGACGTACCGGACACTGCGCCAGCCGTGGGGCAGCTTGACGTCCGGGTCGACGTCGAGCTTGGTGAACCAGATCGTCGTCGCGGGCGGGTGCCCGCCGCGCACGAGGTCGACCCAGAAGGCGTCGTCCACGATGGCGTAGTCCTGCGGGTGGAGCCTGGCCTGCACGAACGCCAGCGCCTGGGCCTTGCCCGCGTCGCGGTCGGTCGTGACGACGTCGCGGAGCCCCAACGACCACGCGTGGCCAGGCACGAGCACGAACCAGGCCACGAGCGCGAGCACGCCCAGCCTGCGCACCGCCATCGCCGTGCGCCCGAGCACCGCCACCGCCGTCGCCCGGCGCGTAGTCGTGGGCAGCGGCGCCAACAGGTTGTACGGCGTGCGCGGGGACCGCCACAGCTCCCCCGCGACCCCGGCGAGGGTGAGCGCGGCGAACGGCAGGATCGCCAGCACCTGCGGGTAGGGCAGGTAGCCGTTGCGCAGCAGCAGCAGCACCTGGACCACGAACGCGAGCGCCACCGCGCGGGTGCGGCGGAACACCAGCCCCAGCGGCGCCGCCACCACGGCGATCGTCGGGAGCCACGGGTCCAGGGTCAGCCAGGTGTGCACGACGTTGCTGGCCGTGCTGCCGCTGTCGAAGACCGACCCGCTGCCGACGCGGTCGAACAGCTGCCAGCGGATCGCCCCGATGAGGCTCACGTGGCCGGGGCCCTCGACCAGCTCGTTCTTGATCATCGCGTAGATCGGGTACGCGATGCCGATCAGGACGAGCGACGCGGTGAACACGACGATCACGAAGCGCCGGTTGCGTTGGTGCGAGGACTGCCAGAGCAGGACGACGAGCGCGGGCAGGAAGAGCAGCGCCGTCTCCTTGGTCAGCACGGCGACGGCCAGGCAGACCGCGCTGCCCGCGGCCGCGCCCAGATGCCGTCGCGGCGAGGCGGCCAGGAAGAACGCGCCGATCAGCCACGGCGTGACGATGTTGTCCAGTAGGGCGGCGCGGGTGAAATAGGCGGCGAGGGGGCTCAGCGCGAACAGCAACACCGCGGCGGCGGAGAAGAACCGGTTCCAGCCCAGACGCCGCCCGAGCCCGAACATCAGCGCGCATGCCACGATCTTGGCCACGAGCATGAACTCGCGGCCCGCGGCGATGGCGTAGGGCGCGCGGTCCAGCGCGTCGGTGGCGCCGAACCAGAGCGCCATCTGGATCCAGCCGATCGGCGGGTGCGCGTACCAGTAGGTGTAGTGGCCGAGCGTGTGCCGCTGCGAGCACGGACCAGGCGTACGCGGTGTACGTGCCCTCGTCGTCGAAACGGGCGGGCGAGTCGTCCATGCCCCACGCGTGGACGACCGCCGCCACTGCGGCGAGCCCGACGAGCAGCACGAGGCTCGCCCAATGCCGGTGCAGCCACAGCCGCGCCTTCTCCCGACGGACCCGCATCCGCGGGCCGCCGGGGATGCGCTCGAGGACGTCGAGGTTCAGGCGGCCGCAGGGCTGTCCGGGACGCTCATGCACGACTCCTGCGGCCTCGACGGCTCGGGGCGAGCTCGAGATGCGCCCCGACGTGCTCGGTCTTCTCCCAGCCGCGCTGGCCGCGGGACTCCCGCAGCGACGGCGCGCAACGCCGCGACGGCCAGCACGACCTGATAGGGCACGGTGCCCGAGCACGAGGCACCCGAGGTCGCGCAGCCGCACCTTCAGCCCGTACATGCGGCCGAACTCGCGCAGCCCGAGCACCTCGATCGCGACGGTGCCGATGAGCGGGGCGAGCGGGATCAGCGTCAGCATCACGAACAGGTCGGGGGCGCGCAGCAGCAGCATCGTCAGCAGCGGAGATCGGCACCATCACCCCGGAGAACGCCTGCGCGAACGGCATCGCGAGCAGGTAGCGGGCCAGCAGCCGCTCGCTGCGGCTCGGCAGCACCTTCCACTCGCCCTTGCGCAGCACCTGCAGGTAGCCCTGGTTCCAGCGGGTGCGCTGGCGGATCAGCCCCTTGAGGTCCGGCGGCGTCTCCTCCTGGGTGGCGAGCTCCGCCGCGTACGCGACCACCGTGCGGGCGCCGAGCGCGGACAGCCGGATGCCCAGCTCGCAGTCCTCGGCCAGGCACTCCTCGTCCCAGCCGCCGACGAACTGCAGCAAGTCTCGGCGGACGAAGACGGTGTTGCCGCCCAGCGGGATGAACCGGTTGCGCGCGTGGAAGTGCAGCCTGCTGGCGAACCAGAAGAAGTACTCCAGCACGTTGCGCATCGACCACCAGCTGGACCGGAAGTTCATCAGCTGGACGCCGCCCTGCACGACGTCGGCGTGCCGGGCCCGGAACAGCGTGTCGATGTTGCGCAGGAGGTCCACGGCGACGTCGTCCTCGGCGTCGAACACGCCGACGACGTCGCCGCGGCAGTGCGGCAGCGCCGTGTTGAGCGCCTTCGGCTTGTTCTTCACCTTGTGCTCGTCGACGACCACGCGCACCGGTCGTGGCGCCCGGCGAGCTCGTCGGCCACCCGGTGGGTCGCCTCGTCGTCGTGCCCGACGACGACGAGCACGTCGTAGTCGTGGTGGCTCTGGCGCAGCAGCTTCTCGACGGTGTGCGCCAGCACCACCTCCTCGTGGCGGGCGGGCACGATCAGCGAGAACGACAGCTTCGGCTCGGTCGGCTCGTCGAACCCGCTGGCCGCGGGCGCGTCGGGCGTGCGCCAGGCGTCGAGCATCCAGCACAGCGTGGTCATCGCCACGGCGAACATCGCGAACGTGATGGTCAGGTACAGGCCGAGAAAGGCGCCGGTCATCAGGCCTCCGAGCGGGCAGGGACAGCGCCGACAGCACAGACCAGCGGGCTCATGCGCCCGCGGCGGGGACGGCGGACCCGAGCTGGTCCTGCGCCAGGTGCAGCGGGATCTCGTCGGCCCAGCTGAAGTCCGGCGTCGCGATCCAGCGGCAGCGCAGGCCGTCCAGCGCGGTCGTGAGGATCTTGCGCTCCTTGCGGCGCAGCTCGGCGTGGTCGTCGCCGTGCACGGTCACCGAGGGGGCGAGCTCCCGGAACGGCGGGAACTGGTAGGCGTCCTCGGTGTTCGCCATGAGGATGCGTCGGGCCTCGGCACGGTCCAGCCCGCCAGCGCCGTGCGGGCCGCGGGAGATGATGAACAGCTCGCTGACGGTGGTCTCCGGGATGATCGAGCACGGCAGGAGCCGGTCGACCGTGTACTTCGGCGGCGGCACCAGCCGCTGGGTCAGCGCGTTGACGCCCATGATCGGGATGTTCAGCCTGCTGAGGACCATGGCGAACTGCCTGCCCTCCTTGGAGTGCAGCCTGCTCTGCAGCCGCAGCCGCCGCCATTCGCCGCGGGTCAGCTCGTCGTTGCCGATCGCGCGCAGCGTGTGGTGGGAGATCGTCAGCGGCTTGGGGAAGCAGCCGACCCGCCCGTCCGGGTAGAGGACGGTCATGTCGTCGGAAAGGAAGCGCGCGCCGCGCTCGCGGACGAGCCGCAGCACCGTGCCGGTCTTGCCGGTGTCGGTCTCCGCCGAGATCAGCATGCCGACGCCGTCGAGCTCGAGGCAGGCCGAGTGCAGCAGCATCGCCCCCCGCGAGACCGCGACGAACCGCAGCAGCGCCTCGAGGATGTTGGTGTAGACGACGTGCGGCGAGCGCGCCAGCGGCGGCGCGACCGTCACGACGACGACATCGCCGAGCCGCACGTCGAAGTTCGCGCCGAGCCGCCCGACGTGCTCGGAGTAGCTGATCCGCGGCGGCGAGACGACTTGGGTCATCGTGGCCCGCCGCCGGGGCAGGAAGCTCCCGGTCGGCGCCACGCGCAGCTGGATGTCGGTGTCGTGCCCCAGGTACTGGGCCCGGAAGTACTCCAGCTCGCGCAGCCGGACCTGCGAGCCGATCGTGGCCACGCCCGGGATCGCGTACCGGTACGGGAGATAGCGGTGCCCCGGTGCTGGGACCGGGCGCTGGCGCGGAAGGCGGGCCGCGGCCACGACGGCTGGCTCGGCCTTCGCGGGCAGCCGCACGCCGTTGACGTGGGCCCCCGCCAGCCGCACGCCGTTGGTCGGAGCGTCCACCGCGGGCGCGGAGACGTCGACGACGACCCGCATCGGCTCCCGCGGCGGAGCCGGGCGGGACGGCGAGCGGTAGATGGCGGCGTCGGCGACGAGGAACCGGACGAGGAACAGCAGCACGAGGGTGACCAGGTTGGCCGCGACGACGGCGACGCCCATCCCCTCGACGAGGAAGGCGATGACGGGCAGCCTCGCCAGCAGCGCGACGTGGTTGAGCAGGTAGAACCGCACGGCGCGGGACCACGTCGTGCCCGGCTTGGCGCCGCCGAACACCAGCCGCTCGGTCAGCACGAAGAGCCAGGTCGTCGACGCCTCGGTGGCCAGCGCGGCGGCGGCGAGGTAGTGCAGCCGCGGCGCCTCGATGCCGAGCAGGAGCAGCACCGCGGTGTTGACGAGCAGGCCGGACACGCCGACCAGCCCGAACAGCACCGCCCGCAGCAGCCACGAAGCCCCGCCGCCTGCCGGAATGGGGCCCGCGGACATGGCCGCACGCAGCCGCACGAGGTGGCGGGCGAACCGCAGGCCTTCGGCGAGCGACGCCTTGCTCTCCCCGGCGTGGCGGGGGTCCATCGCGAACGGGACCTCGGCGGTGCGCAGCCGCGGCTGCCGCACCACGATCTCCATAAGGATCTTGAACCCGGTGGGCTCGAGCCGGTCGAGGTCGAGCGCGGCGGGCCGCACGGCGAACAGGCCGCTCATCGGGTCGGTCAGGTGCCCGAGCCTGCGCGGGAACACGGCCTTGGCCGCCGCGGTGGCCAGCCCCGAGGCGGCGTGGCGGCCCGTGGTGCCGAGCCCGGCCGCGTCGCCGTCGCCGACGTGCCTGCTGGCGACGACGAGGTCGAGCTCGCGCGAGCGTCCGACGTCGGCCAGCCGCACCGCCAGCTCCGGCGGGTGCTGCAGGTCGCCGTCCATGACCACGGCCCAGTCGCCGCGGGCCTCGCGCAGCCCCGCGACCACCGCGCCCCCGAGGCCGCCCGTCCGCTCGCCGACGGGGCGGTGCAGCAGGCGCACGGTGAGCCCCGGGCCTGTGGTCGGGGCGGCGCGGCGCAGCACGCGCTCCGGGGTGTCGTCGTCGCTGTCGTCGACCAGGAGGACCTCGACCCGCCTGCCGCCCGCCGCGGTGGTGAGCCGGTCGAGCAGGGGATCGATGTTGCCCGCCTCGTCGCGCGTCGGGACGATCACCGTCAGCTCGGGCGGCGGCGCCAGTGCCACAGCGTCGGCGACGGATGGGGTGTCCTGCGCTGGAGTGTCGTCAGGAGCATGGTCGAACACGGCGGTCCTTCCCGAGCGGCCGGTCTTTTTCCCCTCCGCGTCGAGGGGGGATCGGCGTCGAGAATGCTGCGCGGCGGCGACGGGCCTCATCGTCACAATTGACAGACCCGGGTTCCTCACAATTGACGACGGACCGACCGCCTCCAGCGCCCTACGCTGCGCCCGGCGCACTGGCGAGGAGGTCCGGTTGGTTGCCGTCGAGACCGCCGCGCGGGACCACCGACCCGCGCGGCCCCGCCCGTCGCGGCGCACGGTGTGGATCACCGTCGGGGTCGTCGTCGCCGCCGTCGCGGCCTGCGTCGCCGTCGTCGTCGGCGCCGGTCACGGCGCGGCGACCGTGTACTTCCAGGACCTGACCGGCGGGCCCGGCTACGGGCGGTTGGTGTCCGTGCCCGCCGACGACCCCGGCGCGGCCCGCGCAGGCACCGGCCTCGCCTGCGACCGGGTGTACCTGTCCGCTGGGCACGGCCTGTGCCTCTCCGCGGTCGTCGGCCCGACGCCGAGCGCGCGCCTGCTCGTCCTCGGCCGCGACCTCCGCACGGTCCGCGAGGTCCCGCTCGACGGCGTCCCCGACCGCGCGCGCGTCTCCACCGACGGCCGGTACGGGGCGGCCACGGTGTTCGCGCCGCGGGACGCCGAGGACGACGACGATGGCTACACCGCCAGGACCGTGCTCCTCGACATGGCGAACGGGACAGTGCTCGGCGACCTCGCGACGTTCACCGTGCTCCGCGACGGGGCCGCGGCCAGCGCGCCCGACGTGGGCCTCGGCTGCGTGACGTTCGCCGCCGACAGCAACCGCTTCTACGCGACGCTCGCCGACGACGGGCACAGCTACCTCGTGCAGGGCGACGTGGCCGCGCGGACGCTGACCGTGCAGCGCGACGGCGTTGACTGCCCCTCGCTGTCCCCCGACGGCACGCGCCTGGGGTTCCGCAAGCGCATGAACGCCGACCCGGCCGCTCCGGTCTGGCGCTACCACGTCCTCGACCTGCGCACCGGTCACGAGACCGCGCTGGCCGAGACGGGCAGCGTCGACGACCAGCTGGAGTGGCTCGACGACGCCACCGTCCTCTACGGCGTCCAGGACGCGCCGCACGCCGTCTACGCCGTGCCGTCGGACGGCACGGAGGCGCCGCGGCTCTACCTCGCCGACGCACGCTCGCCCGTCGTCGTCCACGGACAGCGGGCCGCCGACGCCGCTGCCGCCGACGCCCGCCAGCCGGTGCGGCAACCGCCCGGCGCGGCGGTGTTCGCACCGGCGACGGCCCCGGTGGGCACGCCGTTCACCCAGTCGATCGTGGTGACCGGGCGCGGCGACACGTCCGACGTCGTCGTGGACGACGTCGTGACCGGGCCCGGACGACCGGTCGCGGCCACCGCCGACGCGCCTGCGGGGTCGGCGGGCGGGCACGGCTGCACGGTGGTCGCGCAGGAGCACCGGGCACGGTGCGACCTTCCCCGGCTGCCCGCGGGGGTGTCGTGGCGGGTGACCGTGACCGTCATCGGCACGGCCGCGGGCACGGTGACGGGCACGGTGCAGGTGAGCGCCGACGGCACCGACGGCGCGGCCGCCGACCCCGGCGCGCCGGTGCGGACGACGTCGGCTGAGCACACCCTTCAGACGGCGTCGAGCGCGGCGCGGACGTCCGCCACGAGGTCCGCGGGGTCCTCGCAGCCCGCGGAGAGGCGCAGCAGGCCCGGCTTGACGTCGTCGCCCCAGCGCTGACGGCGGTCGGCGGTGGTGGTCAGGCCGCCGAAGCTCGTTGCCGAGGCGACGAGCCGGGAGGCCAGCAGGAACCGCCCCACCGCGGCCTCGGACGCGAGCGTGAACGTCAGCACCCCGTTCCAGCGGCGCATCTGCCGCCGCGCGACCGCGTGGGCGGGGTCGGCGGGGCGGCCCGGCCAGCGGACGGCCTCGACCGCAGGGTGCGCCGCGAGCACCTCGACGAGCGCGGCGGCGTTCGCGGCCTGTCGGGCGAGGCGCAGGTCGAGCGTGCCCAGGCCGCGGTGCGCGAGCCACGCCTCCATCGGGCCCGGCACGGCGCCGCCCCGGGTGCGCAGCTCACGCAGGCGGGCCGCGAGGGCGGGGTCGCGGGCGGTGACGTGGCCGAGCACGACGTCGCCGTGGCCCGCGAGCGCCTTGGTGTCGCTGGCGAGCGTCAGGTCGGCCCCGAGCTCGAGGGGGCGTTGGCCCAGCGGCGTGGCCGTGGTGTTGTCGACGGCCACGAGCGCGCCCGCGGCGTGCGCGGCGGCGGCGCGAACGGCGATGTCGCACACGTCGAGGCCGGGGTTGGACGGGCTCTCCAGCAGCACGAGGCCCGCGCCGTCGAGCACGCCGTCGGGCCACGGACCCGCGGTCGGCACCTCCCGCACGGCTCCCGGCGCGCCCCCGAGCTCCTCGCGGGCCAGCGGGCGGGCGATGTAGTAGCCGTCCGACGGCAGGACGACCGCCCCGGCGCCCCTCGTCGACGCGAGCCGGAGCACCGCGGCGATGGCGGCCATGCCGGAGGCGAAGAGCACGCACTCGCCGCCGTCGAGGTCGCCGATGGCCGCCTCGAGCGCGCGCCACGTGGGGTTGACCGCGCGGCCGTAGAAGTCGGTGGGCAGCGGCTCGTCGGGCAGGCCGAGGTGGAACGTCGAGGAGAGCACGGGCCCGGGGTGCAGCGGCGCTCCGGGCACCGCGGGTCCGGGGCCCCCGTGGACGCAGCGGGTGCCGTCGCCTGGTTCGCTCACCGCCGCTCGTGGCGGGGCGCTCGGGAGATCAGCTCCTTGCCCATCTCGGCCGGGGTGAGCCCCTCGTGGCAGACCCGGCGCACGGCGTCGGCGATCGGCAGCTCCACGCCCTGCCGCTCGCCGAGCTCGCAGATCGACCGGCACGACTTCACGCCCTCGGCGACCTGACCGTGGTTGGCCGCCTCGGCCTGGGCGAGGCTCTCGCCGCGGCCGAGCCGCTCCCCGAACGTCCGGTTGCGCGACAGTGGGGACGAGCACGTGGCGACGAGGTCGCCGAGCCCGGCGAGGCCCGCGAACGTCAGCGGGTCGGCGCCCAGCGCCATGCCGAGCCGGGCCACCTCGTCCAGGCCCCGGGTGATCAGCGAGGCCTTGGTGTTGTCGCCGTAGCCCATGCCCGCCGCCATGCCGCAGGCCAGCGCGATCACGTTCTTGGCCGCGCCGCCGATCTCGCAGCCCACCACGTCGGTGTGCGTGTAGGAGCGGAAGTACCCGGTGGTGCAGACGAGCTGGACGGCGACGGCACGGACGTGGTCGACGCAGGCGATCACCGTGGCCGTCGGCTCCTCGGCGGCGATCTCCCTGGCCAGGTTGGGCCCGGTGAGCACGGCGATCCGGTCGGCGGGCACCCCTGCCACCTCGGCGACCACCTCGCTCATCCGCAGGAGCGTGCCGAGCTCGACACCCTTGGCCAGGCTGACCAGCGTGCACCCGGCAGGCAGCAGGTCGCGCCAGCCCTCGAGGTTGGCCCGCAGCGTCTGGGACGGCACGGCGAGCACGACCGCGTCGACCCCGTCGAGCGCGGCCGCGGGGTCGGTGGTGGCCGTGACCAGCGCGGGCAGCGGCACGCCGGGCAGGTACTCGGGGTTGACGTGCGCCTCGTTGACCGCGGCGGCGACCTCGGCGCGGCGGGCCAGCAGCACCGTCGAGCGCCCGGCGTCGGCCACGACCTTCGCGAACGCCGTGCCCCACGACCCGGCGCCCAGCACCGCGATGCGCCGCAGCTCGGCGATCATGCGCCCCTCCGGTAGAACTCGACGGGGGCCTTCTCGCCCCGGACCTCGGCCAGCAGGTCGCGGACCTCCCCCATGATCAGGTCGGTCACCTCGCGCAGAAGGCCTGCGTCGATCTCCCGCCCGCGGTAGGCGGTCAGGTCCACCGGCGCGCCGCAGCGTACGACGATCGGCTTGCGCGGCAGCGGCCGGAAGCGCTTCTGGTAGCCGTCGAGGACCTCGCGGGTGCCCCAGTGCACCACCGGCAGCACCGGCACGTCGGAGGTCAGGGCCAGCCGCGCGACGCCGGTGCGCGACTGCATCGGCCATCCGTCGGGGTCGCGGCTGATCGTGCCCTCCGGGTAGATGACGACGACCTTGCCCTCCGCCAACGCGCGGGTGCCATCGCGGAGGCTGCGCCCCGCGTCCGCCGAGTCGCGGTAGACGGGGATCTGCGCGGTTCCGCGCAACGCCTGCCCGAGCACGGGCGTGCTCCAGAGGCTGTGCTTGGCGAGGAACCGGGGCACCCGCCGGGCCCGGTGCACCAGTAGGCCGGTGAACACCGGGTCGAGGTGCGAGATGTGGTTGGCGACGACCAGAGCACCGCCCCTGGCCGGAACGTGCGCAAGGCCCTCGAACCGCGACCGGCCCACCAGCCAGCCCGTGGGGTAGAAGAAGACCGCGCAGAACGCGATCCAGAACCCACCCTTCTCCCGTCGCACGCCCTGCCTCCTTCTTCCCGGACCATGTCGAGTCTTACGGGCCCGCCGCCGGTCCACCACCCCACCCGGTACGGGCGGATGGCAGCATGATCTCGTGGAGCGGGTGGACCTCGTCGTCCCGGTCAAGCGGCTGGCGGCGGCCAAGTCCCGGCTGCGGGGCGCAGCGGGCGCGGGCGGGGCCGCCGCGCACAGCCGCCTCGCGCTCGCGCTCACCCTCGACACGGTCGCCGCGGCCCGAGCTTCCACCCGGGTGCGGGTCGTGCTGGTGGTGACGGCGGACCGCACCGTGGCGGCCGTCCTCGGCGCGTTGGGCGTAGAAGTGGCGGGCGACCCGCTGGTCGGGCTCAACGCCGCCTACGACCGCGGGGCCGCGATCCTGCGTGAGCGCGACCCCGGCGCCGCGGTCGGGGCACTGCAGGCCGACCTGCCCGCGCTGCGCCCGCACGAGCTGGACGCGGCGGTCGCCGCCGCGCTGGCCGTCGGACGGCGGGCGTACACCGCCGACGCCGACGGCACCGGCACGACGTTCCTGCTCGCCGCCGCGGGCAGCGACCTCGACCCGCGGTTCGGCGGCGGCTCGGCGGCGCGGCACGCGGCGTCCGGCGCCGTGCCGCTCGACGGGGCGTGGCCGAGCCTGCGCCGCGACGTGGACACTCCCGCGGACCTCGAGGTGGCGCAGCGCCTCGGCATCGGCGCGCACACGCGTGCGGCGCTGCTGCCGGATGGGTGTCGGGAGCGACAGAGTTCACCCGGTTGACCCCGTGCTTGACGGGCACATGGCGCTCGCCGTGGGACAGAATCACCGCCGTGGGTGATGACGTGAGCCGCTCGCCGGGGACCGAGCCCGGACCGCAGGAGCCGAGTCGGCCGGTGGCCCGCACCGCGAATCGCCGCACGCCCCGACCGTCGTCGCGGCGGGTGCACGCCGCCGCCCGCGGCAGCGCCACCGCCAGCGCCCCGACCGCCGCCCGCAGCACCCCGTACGCCCCGGCGCCCGCGACGGAGCAGCGCGCCTCCGAGGCGCTCGCGGGCCCGAAGACCGACGGCGCGCACGCCCGCAGCAGCAACGGGGCCGACACCGCCGCGCTGGAGGCCGTCGCCGCCGTGCCGGTCAGCCCACCCGCGCGCACCCTCGCGCCGGTCTCCGAGCTGCCGGACGACCGCTACCTCAACCGCGAGCTGTCCTGGCTCGACTTCAACGCCCGCGTGCTCGCGCTGGCCGAGGACCCCAGCCAGCCGCTTCTGGAGCGGGCCAAGTTCCTGGCGATCTTCGCCTCCAACCTCGACGAGTTCTACATGGTCCGGGTGGCGGGCCTGAAGCGCCGCGACGAGACCGGCCTCGCGGTGCGCAGCGCCGACGGCCTCTCACCGCGCGAGCAGCTGGCCCGCATCGCCTCCCGCAGCCAGGCGGTCGCGGAGGCCGCCGCGCGGGTGTTCCTCGACCACGTCCGGCCCCAGCTGGAGGCCGAGGGCATCCGCATCCTGCGGTGGAGCGACCTGTCCGAGGACCAGCGGGGCCGGTTGTCGGAGTACTTCTCCGCGCAGGTGTTCCCCGTGCTGACCCCGCTCGCGGTCGACCCCGCCCACCCGTTCCCGTACATCTCCGGGCTCTCGCTGAACCTCGCGGTCACCGTGCGGGACCCCGAGGGGCGCACGGAGCGGTTCGCGCGGGTCAAGGTGCCCAACAACGTGCCGCGGCTGGTGCAGGTGCGCACCGACGACCCCGGAGTGGTCTTCCTGCCCGTCGAGGACCTCATCGCCGCGCACCTCGGCGAGCTGTTCACGGGCATGGAGGTCGCGGAGGTGCACGCGTTCCGCGTCACCCGCAACGCCGACGTCGAGGTCGAGGAGGACCGCGACGAGGACCTGCTGCAGTCGCTGGAGCGCGAGCTCGCGCGGCGGCGGTTCGGGCCGCCGGTGCGCCTCGAGGTCACCGACACGATGAGCGAGCACGTGCTGGAGCTGCTGCTGCGCGAGCTCGACGTCGACCCCGCCGACGTCGTCACCGTGCCGGGGCTGCTCGACCTCACCGCGCTGTGGACGCTCCACGCCGTCGACCGGCCCGACCTCAAGGACGAGCCGTTCGTGCCCGCCACACACCCCGCGTTCGCCGAGCGGGAGACCCCCCGCAGCATCTTCGCGACCCTGCGCGAGGGCGACGTGCTCGTCCACCACCCGTACGACTCGTTCTCCACGAGCGTGCAGCGGTTCGTCGAGCAGGCCGCCGCCGACCCGCACGTGCTCGCCATCAAGCAGACCCTCTACCGCACCTCCGGCGACTCCCCCATCGTCGACGCGCTGGTCGACGCGGCCGCGGCGGGCAAGCAGGTCGTGGCGCTCGTCGAGATCAAGGCGCGGTTCGACGAACAGGCCAACATCCGCTGGGCGCGTGAGCTGGAGAAGGCGGGGGTGCACGTCGTCTACGGCCTCGTGGGGTTGAAGACGCACTGCAAGACCGCGCTCGTCGTACGGCAGGAAGGCAGCCAGATCCGCCGCTACTGCCACATCGGCACCGGCAACTACCACCCCAAGACCGCGCGGCTGTACGAGGACATCGGGGTGTTGACGGCCGACCCGATGATCGGCGCGGACCTCACCGACCTGTTCAACTCCCTCACCGGCTACTCGCACCAGACGTCGTACCGGTCGCTGCTCGTCGCCCCCTACGGCGTGCGGCGCGGGATAGTGCGGCGCATCGAGGACGAGGTCGAGGCCCACCGCGAGGGCAAGGCCGAGGCCCACATCCGCTTCAAGCTCAACTCGCTGGTGGACGAGCAGGTGATCGACGCGCTCTACCGGGCGTCGCAGGCGGGCGTGCCCGTCGACATCGTCGTGCGCGGGATCTGCGCGATCCGGCCGGGGCGGCCCGGGCTCTCGGAGAACATCCAGGTGCGGTCGATCCTCGGGCGCTTCCTCGAACACAGCCGGGTCTTCCACTTCGGCGCGGCCGACGACTACTGGATCGGCAGCGCCGACATGATGCACCGCAACCTCGACCGCAGGGTCGAGGTGCTGCTCCGGGTGGCCGACGACCAGCTGGCGGCCCGGCTGGGCGAGGTGCTCGACTCGTGCCTCGACCCGGCCACCCGCTGCTGGACCCTGGCCGCGGACGGCTCGTGGGCGCCGTCGCCCTCGCCAGACTCCGGGGTGTCACCGGTGCGCGACCACCAGGCCGAGATGATGCTGCGACGCGCGGCTCCCGCCGCCGAGGCGGAGTGACCGGCCCGACCGACCGCACGGCATCGCCGAACGCCGAGCGCGTCGACATCCGGGCGGCCGGGGCGGTCGTGTGGCGCGACAGCGGCGAGATCGCGGTGGTGCACCGGCCGCGCTACGGCGACTGGTCGTTCCCGAAGGGCAAGCTCGACCGCGCGGAGACCATGCCGTTCGCCGCCGTGCGCGAGGTGGCGGAGGAGACGGGGCTCTCCGCGCACCTCGGCCCGCTGCTGGGCGACGTGCACTACCGCGTGCCCGAGGGCAACAAGGTGGTCCGCTACTGGTCGGCGCGCGCGGTGGAGGGCACGTTCGAGCCCAACGCGGAGACCGACGAGCTGAAGTGGGTCGCGCCCGCGGACGCGGCCGGGCTCTTGACCTACGCGCACGACCGCGAGGTGCTGCGCCAGTTCGAAACGTACGGCCGCCCCACGTCGACGATCCTGCTCGTGCGGCACGGGAAGGCGGGCAGCCGCTCCCAGTGGGACGGCAACGACGACGAGCGGCCGCTGTCGTCGTCGGGGCGGGAGCAGGCGGAGCACCTCACCGCGCTCCTGCCGCTCTTCGGGCCGGAGCGGATCGTGAGCGCGCCGCCGCTGCGGTGCCGGGACACGGTCGCGCCGCTGGCGGCCGCGCTCGGGCTGGCGGTGGGCGACGAGCCGTTGCTCGGCGAGGAGGACTACTGGGCCCGTCCCCGCGCGGGACTCGCCCGGCTCCGGGCGTTGGCCGCCACGCCGGGCGTGACCGTCGTCGCGAGCCAGGGCGGGGTGATCCCGGACGTCGTGCGCCTGCTGGTGCACGGCTCGCGGCACCGGCTGCCCGTCGACCCGTCCGCCGTGCCCTCCCGCAAGGGCAGCACCTGGGTGCTCGGGTTCGCGGGGGCCACCCTGCGTTCGGCGGACTACTACTCGCACCCGACGGGCTGACGCGTCACCGAGTCCGACCCGTTCGCGGCGTTCGTAGCAGCGATGGAGCCGGGGATTTCCGCCCTTGTGCGCGGATCTCGCCGACAGTCCGCGGTACCCCGCGGCTGAGTCGGATGACGATGCCCTCGGCGAGCACATGCTCGCGCAGTCTGGTCAGTGACCAGGTCGAGAAGCCGGTGAGGCCCCAGTCGGCGGGCGACGTCCGAGGGACCGTGCAGATCCAGCTGCGGACCTGCTCACCGATCCTCTTCGGGCGTCCCCCGCTAGTGCGGTGGCCACAAACGTTGCCGGGGTGATCGCGTGATCCAGGCGGCGAGTCGCAAGGCGCCGCCTGAAGCTCATAACGGGCGTATTCGCGAAGGCGGCGCCGCCGCGAGTCGTCGTCTGGGCGCGCGAGGACCCGGTGAACGTTTGTGGCCGCCGTACTAGCTCGTTCAACATGGGCATCCGCGAGGCCCGCAGGCAAAATTGTCGGTCCAGCGCGTTACCGTGGAACACATGTTCGATGAAGCGGTGGACGTCATCGACGTGGCGGGGTGGCCCGACACGTGGCGTCCCGATCGCGAGCCCGACCACGCCCGACCCGAGAACCCGTTCGCCGACGTCCGGCTCGTCGACGGCGAGCCCGTCCCACGGCCGACGCCTGCCACCACTGCACCCTCGGGCGCGTTCGCCCTGGAGCTGGACTGGGCCACCGCACACCCCGAGATGTTGACCGCGGCGGAGCTGGTCGATGCCGTCGTCGGCTACGAACGCCTCGCCGCCTGGGCCGTCGCCCGTCAGCAGGAGCTGCTCGCGGCGTTCCACCGCCGTCCTGCCGACGGCAGCATCCGCCCCACGGCGTCGTCGAACTCCGCCGAGGCACGGGAATGGGCGGTCGACGAGATCGGGCTCGCGCTGACCCTCGCCCCCGCCGCGGCGGCCACGCGGATGGCGCACGCCGACCGCGCCGACACCGTGCTGCGCCCCACCCGTGAGCTACTCGCCGCCGGTCGGATCTGCGCTGGCCGGGCCCGCCTGGTCGCTGACATGCTCGCCGAGTACGACGACCAGATCGCCGCCGCCGTGCAGGCCCGCGTCCTTCCCCGGGCTCCGGAACAGACCTGGGGGCAGCTGCGGGCGGCTCTCTCGCGGGCGATCACCGCCGTGGTGCCTGACCCGGCGAAGCGGCATCGGGCCGCGCGGCGGGGTCGGCGGGTCGAGATGTGGCCCGCCGCGGACGGCATGGCCACCTTGGCGGCGTACCTGACCGCCACCGAGGCCACCGCGTCCTACGAGTGGATCACCCGCCTCGCCCGCGGCGTCCAACCCGGCGTCTGCGGGGGCACTTCGAACGACAGCGGCAGCACATCGAGCGCCGAGAACGCGCAGAGAGCGGGCCGGGGATCGATGGACCGCCGCCGCGCCGACGTGCTGGTCGCGCTGCTCACCGGCCGCCTGGTCGCCACCGCTGCGCCTGCCGCCGCTCCCACCACCACGGCCGAGCCCGCGGACGGAATCGACGACAGCGGGCAAGCGGTGATCGCGGCGCCCGTGTCCGCGCACCGGCCGCTGATCCACGTCACCGTGCCCATCACCACGCTCCTCGGAGTCGACGACGAGCCCGGCGAGCTCGCGGGCTATGGCCCCCTCCCCGCCCCCATCGCCCGGCAGATCGCCGCCGACCCGCAGAGCACCTGGCGACGGCTGCTCACCGACCCCGACAGCGGCACCCTGCTCGACTACGGCCGCACCACCTACCGCCCACCCGCGGGACTGGCCGCGTTCGTCCGCGCTCGCGACCGGCACTGCCGCTACCCCGGCTGCCGCCGCCCCGCCGTGGCGTGCGAGCTCGACCACGTCCAACCCTGGCAGCACGGCGGCACCACCGGCGACGGCAACCTCTGCGCGCTCTGCGAACGCCACCACGACCTGAAGGAGCACCCCGCGTGGCACGTCGTGCTGCACCCCGACCGCAGCCTGGAGTGGGTCACACCGACCGGGCACCGGTACACCAGCCGCCCCGCCGATCACCGGCCGCCTGAGCCACCGCGACCGGAGGCCCAGCGTGCGCGTCGACGATCGCCGGACGACCTGTTCGTCGATCCGCCGCCCCGGTCCGATCCGGACGCCCAGCCACCCTTCTGACGCAACGGAACCTGGTGAACGCCTGCCAGGGGCTGATCGACATGACCGGGAGCCCACCTCTGGCGCCGGTGTCGGCTCCGGGACCACGATCCTGGTCGACCCGTCCGGCACCCCGGCCGCATGGATCCGATGGGCAAACCCTACTTCTTGCCCTTCTTCGACTTGCTCTTGTTCCCCGCCACGGCGTCGGCCTTCGCACCGGAGCCTTTCGCGCCTGCGGCCTTGGCCGCCGAAGCCTTCGCGGTGGACTTCTTGCCCGACGTCTTGCCCGGCGACTTGGCTGGATCCTTTGCCGCCGTCTTCTCCGCCGCGCTCTTCGCCTTCGCGCTCTTCGCCTCCGAACCCGTCGCCACCGCGCCCTTCGAAGCGCTCTTCGCCGCGGCCTTGGCCGCGGTCTTGGCCGCCGCCGCGGACTTGGCGGGGGTCTCGGAGGCGGGCGCGGACGGCTTCGCCCTGGTCTTGGCGACCTTCGCGGGCGCGTCGAGCACCGCGGCCGCCGCACGGGCGCGCGATGCGGTGCTGCGCGGCGTCGGGGCGCCCCCGCCGCCCACGGCCGAGCGGAAGCCCGTGCCGGGGCGGAAGGCGGGCACGGTGGCGGCGGGCACGGCCACCGTCTCGCCGGTGCGCGGGTTGCGTCCGACGCGCGCCGCGCGGGCCCGCGCCTCGAATACGCCGAAGCCGGTGAGCGACACCGACTCCCCCCCCTGCACGGTCTCGACGATGGTCGACAGCAGCCCGTCGACCGCGTTCGCCGCGGTGCGCCGGTCGCCGATGCGCGCCGCCAGCGCGTCGATGAGCTGGGTCTTGTTCATGAACTGGAGACCGTACGGGCGGGTCCCGTTGGCAGGCAACGGGTCCTCCGGCGTGTCCTACGGCGAGGTGACAGGCAGGCGCGCCGGACGGCGCTGTTCGAACGCCGTGATGGCCTCAGCGTGACGCAACGTGAGCCCGATGTCGTCGAGACCCTCCAGCAGGCGCCAGCGGGTGTACTCGTCGATCTCGAACGGCACGGTGAGGTCGGCCGCCTGCACGGTGCGCTCGGCGAGGTCGACGGTGACCTCGGTGCCCGGCGCGTTCTCCAGCAGCTTCCAGAGCAGCTCGACGTCCGGCTGGGCAACCTGCGCGGCGACGAGACCCGCCTTCGCGGAGTTGCCGCGGAAGATGTCGGCGAAGCGGGAGGAGATCACCACGCGGAAGCCGTAGTCCATCAGCGCCCACACGGCGTGCTCGCGCGAGCTGCCCGTGCCGAAGTCGGGCCCCGCCACCAGCACCGAGCCGCGGGTGAACGGCTCGGTGTTGAGCACGAACGACGGGTCGGACCGCCACGCGGAGAACAGGCCGTCCTCGAACCCGGTGCGCGTGACCCGCTTGAGGTAGACGGCCGGGATGATCTGGTCGGTGTCCACGTTGGACCGACGCAGCGGCACGCCGATCCCGGTGTGGGTGGTGAACTTCTCCATCAGTGCAGGTCCTCCGGGCTGGAAAGGGTGCCGCGGACGGCGGTGGCGGCGGCCACGAGCGGCGAGACGAGGTGGGTGCGGCCACCCTTGCCCTGGCGGCCCTCGAAGTTGCGGTTCGACGTCGACGCCGAGCGCTCCCCCGGGGCGAGCTGGTCGGGGTTCATGCCGAGGCACATCGAGCAGCCCGCGGAGCGCCACTCGGCCCCCGCCGCGGTGAACACCTTGTCCAGGCCCTCCTGCTCGGCCTGGAACCGCACGCGCATCGAGCCGGGCACGACGAGCATGCGCACGCCCTCGGCGACCTGGCGGCCGTCCATGATCTCGGCGACCGAGCGCAGGTCCTCGATGCGCCCGTTGGTGCACGAGCCGACGAACACCGTGTCGACCCGGATGTCGCGCAGCGGGGTGCCCGCGGCCAACCCCATGTACGCCAGCGCCTTCTCGGCGGCGACGCGCTCGTTCTCGTCGACGATCCGCGCGGGGTCCGGCACCCGCTCGGACAGCGGCAGGCCCTGGCCGGGGTTGGTGCCCCAGGTGACGAACGGGGTGAGCGCGTCGGCGTCGATGTGCACCTCGGCGTCGAAGACCGCGTCGCCGTCGGTGCGCAGCTCCCGCCACTCCGCGACGGCCGCGTCGAACTCGGTCGGCGCGTGGTCGCGGCCGCGCAGGTACTCGAACGTCGTGTCGTCCGGCGCGATCATGCCCGCGCGGGCGCCCGCCTCGATGGACATGTTGCAGACCGTCATCCGCGCCTCCATCGAGAGGTTCTCGATGACGTTGCCGCGGTACTCGAGCACGTAGCCCTGCCCGCCGCCGGTGCCGATCTCCGCGATGATCGCCAGCACGACGTCCTTGCTCGTGACGCCCGGCCGCAGGCGCCCATCCTCGGATGTGACAGTGATCGCCATTGTCTTGAAGGGTTTGAGCGGCAACGTCTGCGTCGCCAGCACGTGCTCGACCTCGGAGGTGCCGATGCCGAACGCCATGGCGCCGAACGCGCCGTGGGTGGAGGTGTGCGAGTCGCCGCAGACGACGGTCATGCCGGGCTGGGTGAGCCCCAGCTGCGGGCCGACGACATGCACGATGCCCTGCTCGGCGTGGTTCATCGGGTAGAGGGTGACGCCGAACTCGGCGCAGTTGCGCCGCAGCGTCTCCACCTGGGTGCGGGAGACCTCGTCGGCGATCGGGGCGAGCACGTCGAGCGTCGGGACGTTGTGGTCCTCGGTGGCCAGCGTCAGGTCGGGCCTGCGCACGGGACGGCCCGCCATCCGGAGGCCGTCGAACGCCTGGGGGCTGGTGACCTCGTGGACGAGGTGGAGGTCGACGTAGAGGAGGTCGGGCTCCCCGTTCTCCCCTTTGCGGACGAGGTGGCTGTCCCACACCTTCTCGGCGAGTGTCCGACCCACGGCTGCTCCTCTGGACGTCTCAAATCGTAGGAAGATAGTATCGGCTTGTGAGACAGCATAGCGGTATAGGCGTGCTCGACAAGGCCGTGGGGGTGCTGCGGGTGGCCGCGGCCGAGCCGGTGGGCCTGGCCGAGCTCTGCGAGCGCACCGGGCTGCCGCGCGCCACCGCCCATCGTCTCGCCGTCGGCCTCGAGGTGCATGGTCTGCTGCACCGCGGCTCCGACGGCAAGTGGCGGCCGGGCCCCACGCTCCAGGAGCTGGCCGCGGGCGGGGTCGACCCGCTGCTGGAGGCGGCGGCCGCGGTGCTGCCGCGGCTGCGCGACATCACCGGCGAGAGCGTCCAGCTCTACCGACGGGACGGCGCACAGCGGGTGTGCGTGGCCGCCGCGGAGCCCGCGAGCGGCCTGCGGGACACCGTGCCCGTCGGCTCGCGGCTGCCGATGACCGCGGGGTCGGGCGCGAAGGTGCTGGCCGCCTGGGCCGAGCCCGGCGCGCAGCGCGCGCTGCTGGCCGACGCGACCTACAGCGAACGGGCGCTGGTCGACGTGCGGCGGCGCGGCTGGGCGCAGAGCGTGGCCGAGCGCGAGTCGGGGGTGGCGAGCGTCTCGGCGCCGGTCCGCGACGGCAACGGGCAGGTGGTGGCCGCGGTGTCGGTGTCGGGCCCGATCGAGCGCATCGGCCGCCGTCCCGGCGTGCGGTGGGCGGCCGATCTCCTGGCCGCGGCCGAGGCCCTCCACCACCGCCTGTGAGGGACGGGGCCGCCCGGCGACGGCGCGGCCGAACCGTCACGCTACCGTGACCCGACCCCGTCCCGAACATCACAGAACGTCACCGAACGGACGGGCCAGGCGAGAGGGACGAGCGTGACTCCGGGCTACCTGTTGGGCATCGATGTGGGCACCACCCGCACCGCCGCCGCGACGTGCCGCGCGGGCTCCCGGAGCACCGACACCGAGATCGTCAACCTCGGCGACCGGTCGAGCGCGGTGCCGTCCGTGCTGTTCGTGGGCGACGACGGGAGCGTCGTCGTCGGCGAGGCCGCCGAGCGGCGGGCCACGAGCGACCCCGGCCACATCGTGCGCGAGTTCAAGCGGCGCATCGGCGACCCGACGCCCGTGCTGGTCGGCGGACGGCCGTGGGCGTCGGAGGAGCTGGCCGCCCGGCTGGTGCAGTGGGTGGTGGACCGGGTCGCGCAGCGTGAGGGCGGCCCGGCAGCGCGCATCGCCATCACGCACCCGGCGTCGTGGGGCCCGCACAAGAAGGACCTCCTCGGCGCCGCGCTGCGCCACCACGGCCTGCCCGCGGTGTTCCTGGCCGAGCCGCAGGCCGCCGCGCTGCACTACGCGGCGGCCGAGCGGGTGGAGCCGGGCTCGACGATCGCGGTGTACGACTTCGGCGGCGGCACCTTCGACGCGGCCGTCGTCCACAAGGACCCGCAGGGGTTCAGCCTGCTCGGCAGGCCGGAGGGCGTGGAGCGGCTCGGCGGGATCGACCTCGACGAGCTCGTCTTCGAGCACGTCGTCGAGGGCCTCCCGGAGGCGTTCGACGGGCTCGACGAGAGCGACCCCGCCGTGTTGTCGGCGGTGGCGGCGGTGCGGCGCGAGTGCACGGAGGCCAAGGAGGCGCTGTCGTCGGACACCGAGGTGTCGATCCCGGTGCTGACGCCCGCGGGCCAGGGCTCGGTGCGGCTGCACCGCAGCGAGTTCGAGGCGATGATCCGTCCGCGCGTCGAGGAGACGGTCAGCGCGCTGCGCCGCGCCATCGGCTCGGCGGGCGTGGCGGCCGAGCAGCTCACGGCGGTGCTGCTCGTCGGAGGGTCGTCGCGGATCCCGCTGGTCGCCCAGATGGTGTCCGAGCAGCTCGGCCGGCCGGTGGCGGTGGACGCCGACCCGAAGAACGCGATCGCGAAGGGCGCGGTGCTGTCGCTGACGCCCGCGGGCATCTCGGCGACCGGTCCGCAGATGCCGCGCGGCGGGGGCACCGGACACGCGCTGCCCGCCGCTGCGGGCGGTGCTGCACTCGGGGGCGCGGCACTCGGCGGGGCCGCGCTGGGCGGAGGCTCCGGATACGCGATGCCCGCCGCCGGGGCCGGGGGGCCGGGCACCGGAACCCAGCGCCCGGTGCCGCCGGGACCTCCGCGCCCACCCGGCGGCGCGCACGCGACGGCCGCCGACGCGGCGGCGGGCCCGACCCAGCGGTTGGGCATGGCCCGGCCGCCGCAGACACCACCACCACCGCCCCTCCCGCCTGCGCGGCCACCCGCCGACTACGACTACGAGCCCGAGTACTCCTACGCCGAGCCGCCGCAGCGGCGCCGGAGCCCCGCGGTGCTGGTGGGCGCGGGCGGCGCGGCGGCCGCGGTCGTCGTCATCGCGGCCGCTTTCCTGTGGCCGCGCAGCCCGGCCACCGCGACGACCGGCCTCGACCTGACCCCGACCGCGGCACCGACCTCCTCCGCCGCGGCACCGACCAGCGAGGTCGTGCCGACCACCCCGGTGGTGGTGGCGCCGCCCCGTCCGCCGGTCGAGCACACGACACCGCGCGTCGTCCCGCCTCCGGACACGAAGACCGAGGACACGAAGCCGACGACGACCGCGACCACCACCACCGCGACCACCACGACCACCACCACGACGAAGACGAGCGAGCCGCCCCCGTCCTCGACGACCCCTCCGCCTCCGCCTCCGCCTCCGCCTCCGCCGACGTGACGACGAGGCCCGCCTCAGCCGGGCATCGGTTGTACGACGCTCGGCTCGCGCCTGCGGCCTGGCGCGGCTCCGCTCCGGTTTACTACTGACGCTGCGGGTAGCCGCCCTGGCTGGTCCCACCGTCTCGGAGGTCGTGTGCACATCTGGCCCGGTTCGCCCTATCCGCTCGGTGCGACGTTCGACGGCGGCGGGACGAACTTCGCGATCTTCTCCGAGGTGGCGGAGCGCATCGAGCTGTGCCTGTTCGACGACGCGGGCGTCGAGTCGCGGGTGGAGCTGCCTGAACGCAACGGGCTGGTGTGGCACGGCTATCTGCCCCGGGTGTGGCCCGGCAGGCGTTACGGGTACCGCGTGTACGGGGCGTACGAGCCCGCGGTGGGTCTGCGGTGCAACCCGGCCAAGCTCCTGCTCGACCCGTACGCCAAGGCGGTCGACGGGGACATCCGCTGGGGCGAGTCGCTGTTCTCCTACCGCTTCGGCGACCCCGACTCCTTCAACGACCTCGACTCGGCGCCGAACTGCATGACCGCGGTGGTGACGAACCCGTACTTCAACTGGGCCGAGGACCGGCCGCTACGCATTCCGTACAACGAGACGATCATCTACGAGGCGCACGTCAAAGGCATGACGATGAGCCATCCGGGCATTCCCGACGACGTCCGCGGGAAGTACGCGGGAATCGCACACCCCGTGATGATCGACCATTTCCGGCGCCTCGGCGTGACGGCGGTCGAGCTGATGCCGGTCCACCAGTTCGTGCACGACTCGACGCTCGCCGAGAAGGACCTGCGCAACTACTGGGGCTACAACACCATCGCGTTCTTCGCCCCGCACAACGACTACGCCAGCTTCGGCACCCGCGGCGAGCAGGTCTACGAGTTCAAGACCATGGTCCGCGCGCTGCACCGCGCGGGCATCGAGGTGATCCTCGACGTCGTCTACAACCACACGGCCGAGGGCAACCACCTGGGCCCGACGCTCTCGTTCCGCGGGGTGGACAACCGGGCGTACTACCGGCTCGTCGACGGCGACGAGCGCTACTACTACGACACGACCGGCACCGGCAACAGCCTCAACGTCCGCCACCACGAGTCCCTTCGGCTGATCATGGACTCGCTGCGGTACTGGGTCACCGAGATGCACGTCGACGGGTTCCGCTTCGACCTCGCCTCCTCGCTGGCACGGGAGTTCCACGAGGTCGACCGGCTCTCGGCCTTCTTCGACCTGGTCAACCAGGACCCGGTGGTGAGCCAGGTCAAGCTGATCGCCGAGCCATGGGACGTCGGCGAGGGCGGCTACCAGGTCGGCGGCTTTCCTCCGCTGTGGACGGAATGGAACGGCAAGTACCGCGACACCGTGCGCGATTTCTGGCGCGGTGAGTCGTCGAGCCTCGGCGAGTTCGCGGCCCGGTTCACCGGATCGTCCGACCTCTACGCGGCCGACAACCGCAAGCCCATCGCCTCGATCAACTTCGTGACCGCGCACGACGGCTTCACCCTCGACGACCTCGTCTCGTACAACGAGAAGCACAACGACGCCAACGGCGAGGACAACCGCGACGGGGAGAGCCACAACCGGTCCTGGAACTGCGGGATCGAGGGTCCGACCGACGACAGCGCCATCTATGCCCTGCGGGAGAAGCAGAAGCGCAACATCCTCACGACGCTGCTGCTCAGCCAGGGCGTGCCCATGATCGCTCACGGCGACGAGCTCGGCCGCACGCAGCGGGGGAACAACAACGTCTACTGCCAGGACAACGCGCTCGCCTGGATGGACTGGGACCGCGCCCGCGACCACGACGTGCTGCTCGAGTTCACCGCCCGGCTCGCCGAGCTGCGTGCGGCGCACCCGATCTTCCGCAGGCAGCGGTTCTTCCAGGGCAGGCCGCTGCGCGGGGCGGGCGTCGACGACATCGCCTGGCTGCGGCCGGACGGGCAGCACATGAGCGACGAGGACTGGGGCGGCGGCCAGCTGACCCTCGGGATCTACCTCAACGGCAACGGCATCCCGGACCGCGACGAGCTCGGCGGCCGGATCGTCGACGACTCGTTCCTGCTGATGGTCAACGCGCACCATCAGCAGCACATCTTCACGATCCCGGACGCGGGCTACGGAGCGGCGTGGGACGTCGTGGTCGACACCGCCGACCCCTTGCTCGCGCGCAGCAGGCGCCGGACCTACAAGCCGGGCAGCAGGCTGCGGGTGCTGTCCCGCTCCATGCTCGTCCTGCGGTGCCCCAACGACCGCCGCCGCTGACGCCCGGGGCGCGGCTGCGGTGCCGGATCACCTGGCCAGCTGTCCTGCGCTCCGGATCGAGGAGACGACGTCGAGGATCGCTTGAGTGGTGGCGGCGGAGTCTTTCTCGTCCGCGATCAGCGCTTCGTGGGTGGCGCCCTCGACGACGCGGTGCACGCTGTTGGTCGACGATGTGGCGAGCTCGTCCTGCGACGCCACATGGGCGGCGTCGCCTCCGACTCCGACGGTGCTGGCGCCCAGACCACGTCGAGCCGAGCCCGAAACCAGTGCGGAGACCCGGCCGATGACACGGGTAGCGCGATCGCGGTAGGGACCGCCGTGCGGGCGGCCCCCCGCGCAGATCCCAGCGTGCGCTGCTCACGCACTGGGGCTCCTGCCTCGGGTTCTGGCGTCGAACCGCACGTTCGACGTTGACGACGGCCAGCCCCTATACGACGATCAGCACACGGCGCACGACCGCTGAAGTGGCTCGGCGGTGGCGCGGCAGCGGACGGCGGGACGGAAACCGGGCGAAGGGCCCGGGGCAGAGCGGGAGGCCAGCCAGGATGGAGTGACTGACGGTGGCGGACGACCCGGGATCGCGACGAGGGCCCGACCCGACCGAACCGTGGCGGCGCTTGTACCGGGCGACGGTGGGCGTGCTGGCCCCCGGCGACCTGGACGCCCTCGGTTTCCACCGGCAGTGGCTGGCCGACCGGCAGGACTCCGGTGAGGGCACGCAGGTCAGGGCAGGCGAGTCCCGGGACGGTCAGGTGTTCCTTCGGCAGCTGGCGGGGTGGACCACCGAGTCGGGGCGGCGCACCGCCGAGCTCGCCGTGCTCATGGCCCGGCTGGCCCCGCGGTGGGGCGAGCTCGCCCGGGAGCTGCTCCCCCAGCAGATGCTGAGCAAGGGCCTGCCCGCCGACCCCCCGGACTTCACCTCACGGCTGTATGACGCGACGAGCGGCCCGCTCTCCGCGATGATCCGGGACCTGCTGACCGACGACGCGTTCCTGCAGCTCTCCCGGCGTCTGCTGGAGAACTGGGCCACCGCGGAGTCGCTGGTCGCGCGCCTCTCCGAGGACGTCTTCCGTCGCCTGCAGCTGGCCACCAGCTCCGACACCACCCGGGTCGCGACGCTGGTCATCGGCCTCGACGAGAAGGTCGACCGCCTGGAGGACACGGTCGACGACCTCGAATACGGCGAGGGCGCGCAAGCGCGGGCGGCCGAGCTGGCCCGGCTGCGGGAGCAGGTCGGCCGCCTGGAGGAGAAGCTGGACCGCCTGCTCGCTGCGGGCGACGACGGCACCGGGCGCGGCGAACACGCCGGTTACGGAGCGGGCGACCGGAAGGGGACGAGCAGGTGACGTCGCAGGTGCGCACGGAAGAGCCGGGCACCGAGGACGTGCTGGACAAGGTGACCCGAGGTGCCCGCATCATCCTCGAGGGCGCCCATGCCGAGACTGGCCAGACCCCCAAGGAGGTCATCTGGTCGCGGAACAAGGCCCGCCTCTACCACTACCAGTTCGCCGCCGAGCGGAAGCGCCGGGTCCCGATCCTGTTCGTGTACGCCCTGCTCAACCGCCCATACTGCCTCGACCTGATGCCGGGCAACAGCTTCATAGAGTTCCTCGTCGACGAGGGCTTCGACGTCTACCTGCTCGACTGGGGCATCCCAGGCCCCGAAGACCGCGACCAGTCCTTCGACGATCTCATCCTGGACTACCTCCCCCGCGCGGTCAGGAAGGTCCTGCGCCGCGCAGGCACCGACGAGTTCACCCTCTTCGGCTACTGCATGGGCGGCTCGATGAGCCTCATGTACACCTCGCTCTTCCCGAAAGGGATCAAGAACCTCATCCTGCTCGCCACGCCGGTGGACTGCTCGCCGGAGCACACTGGGCTCTACGGGCAGTGGTTCGCCGAGCGCAACCACGATCCACGGGTCATCGTCAACGCCTACGGGAATCTGCCGCCAGGGTTCGCCTACACGGGAACGGCCCTGCTCAATCCGGTCACAAACTACGTCGGCAAGTACGTGAACATGTGGGAGATGATCCTGCGCGACAAGCCGATGACCGGGTGGCTGGCGATGAGCAAGTGGGCCGACGAGGCCATTCCGATGCCGGGAGCGGTCTACAAGCAGTGGGTGGAGGACTTCTACCAGCACAACCGGCTCGCCAAGGGGGAACTGCGCCTGCGCGGCCGTAGGGTCGACCTGTCGGCCATCACCGTGCCGCTGCTCAACATCGCAGGCAGCAGGGACCACCTCGTCTTCCTGCCCCAGGTGGAGGCCGCGATGGACCTCGTCGGCAGCGTGGACAAGGAGTTCGTCGTGCTCGAGGCCGGACACGTAGGCCTGCTGGCAGGCCGCGGCGCGAAGAAGGGTCTGTGGCCCAAGGTGCGGGACTGGCTGGAGCCCCGCTCGAGCTAGTGCGGTGGCCACGAACGTTCAGCGAAGGGTCCTCGCGCGCCCAGACGACATCACCCCGGCAACCTTCGTCGGCCACCGCACTAGCTAACACCGTTCGTGGCGGCGTCTGGGAAGCTGTCCAGCAGTGTCCACCCCGGTTCGACGCCGGGCCCGGAGCGCTCCGGGCCCGGCGAGGGCAGCCGAGGGTCAGGTCTGCGGCTCTGTTTCGCGGAGCTCCCGGCGCAGCGGCTTGCCGGTCACGGTCTTCGGGATCTCGTCGATGAACTCGATCTGGCGGGGGTACTTGTAGGCCGCCATCCGCTCCTTGGTGAAGGCGAT
This sequence comes from uncultured Actinomycetota bacterium, assembly GCA_963750095.1. Taxonomy (GTDB): domain Bacteria; phylum Actinomycetota; class Actinomycetes; order Mycobacteriales; family Pseudonocardiaceae; genus Pseudonocardia. Next base: position 951,289 of record CAVVPJ010000011.1, read on the forward strand.
GAGGTCGGCCTCGGACACGGTCTTGCCAGGCCGTAGGCTGACGAACGCTTTGACCGTCTCGCCGCGGTACTGGTCGGGCACCCCGACCACGGCGGCCTCGCGGACGGCCTCGTGTTCGTAGAGCACGTCCTCGACCTCGCGGGGCCAGACCTTGTAGCCGCCCGCGTTGATCTGGTCCTTCTTGCGGTCGACGATGTAGAACCAGCCCTGGTCGTCCATGTAGCCGACGTCGCCGGTGTGCAGCGAGCCCTCGGGCAGTGCTTTGGTGGTCTCTTCTGGTTTGTTCCAGTAGCCGACCACGACCTGCGGTCCGGTGGTGACCAGCTCGCCGATCTCGCCTACCGGGAGGTCGTTGCCATTGTCGTCGACGATCTGCACGACGGTGTCGTAGACCGGCACCCCCACCGACAGCGCGCCTGATGCCGGGTCCACCGGGGCTTTGGCGCCCAGCGGCACGCCGTGCGAAGGGGAGGTGGTCTCGGTGAGGCCGTAGACGTTGTGGATGTAATGCCCGCATGCGTCCTGGAACGCCGTCACGGTGCTCGGCGGGATCGGCGCCCCACCCGAGTAGATCTTGACCAGGCTGGCCAGGGTGTCCTTGTCGGCGTTCGGGGCGTTCATCAGCGCGATGAACACGGTGATGGACCCGACGGTGAAGCTGGCTTTCTCGTCGCGGATGGTCTCGATCGTGACGGTCGGGTCGAGCCGGTACATCAGCACCAGCGGCGCGCCGATGAGCAGGGAGATCGCGATGTGCGCGATCAGGCCGGTGACGTGGAACAGGGGGGCGACGCCGAGCACCACGTCGTCGTCGGTGAGCCCGACCCAGTCGCGGTAGGTCTGGGCGTTGAAGACCACGTTGCGGTGGGTGGTCATCGCCCCCTTGGGCGGGCCGGTAGTGCCGGAGGTGTAGGTCAGGAACGCGATGTCGTCCGGGCTCAGCGAGACCTGCGGCGGGGCCTGGCCCCGGAAGCGTTGCAGCAGCCCGGCCATGTCGAGGGTGCCCTCGCAGGCGATCCGCTCGACGCCTGCGAAGACCCGCGGGTCGTCGCGTGTCTGGTACTCCAGTTCGGAGGTGGTGATCACCGTCCGCACCGCGGTGCCCGGGACGACCTCGGCCGCGACATCGCGGTAGAGGCTCTCCAGGCACACCAGGACGATGGCGCCCGAGTCGGTGAGCAGCTCGACCAGCTCGCGCGCCTTGTTCATCGGGTTGATCGAGACGGCGATGCCGCCTGCTTTCCAGGTGCCGATCTGGGCGATGAGGAACTGCGGCACGTTCTGCAGGTAGACCGCGACGCGCTCGCCGGGGGCGAAGCCGGCGTCGGTGATGGCGGCGGCGAACGCGTCGGTGAGCGCGTCCAGCTCGCGCAGGGTGATCCGGCCGTCGAAGTAGCGGATGATCTCGCCGTCGGGGTTGCGCTTGACGGCGGCGCGGAACATGTCCAGCGCGGAGTCGAACTCCACGGTGATGCTCGAGGGCTGGCCGGGGCCGTAACGGGCCAGCCACGGCTTGGAGCCGTAGATCGTGGACTCGGCGGCGGTGGTCATCGGATCGCCACCGGGTTGACCGGGGCGCCGGTGCCGGACACGACCTTCAGCGGGGCGGCGACGTAGAGGAAGCTCCACCGGTTGTCCGCGGCACAGGCGTCGGCCAGATCGTCGAGCCAGGCGATCTCGGTCAGGGTGACACCCAGGTTGCGCATCAGCGCGCAGTGCAGCGGCAGCGCGACCCCGGAGTTCGGGTCGGCGGTGACCTCGTTGGCGATGGTGTCGGTGACCAGGTTGGGCACCTCGCGGGACTGGAACCACTCCACGAGCTCGCGGGAGTAGGTCAGGCCGGGCTCGACGAAGCCGTCGTAGAAGCTCTTCGGGTCGTTGAGCTCGTACCAATACTTCATCCAACCGGTACGGACGACCAGGATGTCGTGCGGCAGGATCTCCACGCCCTGGCTCTTCGCGGCGGCCTCGAGGTCGTTGTGGTCGAACGTCTCGCCCTTGTCGAGCCACTGCTTGCCGCGGTGACGCGCCATGTCGATGAGCACCCCGCGCCCGACGATGCCCTTCTCGGCGATCGGGAGGACCGAGGCCTTCTCCATGGCGCCGATGGTGGAGCGGGCGTCGTAGCCGTTCCACAGCTTGCCGTCGTACCAGACGTGGCCCAGCGCGTCGTACTGCGTGGAGCCCTGCAGGAAGATCCGGGCGGTGTCGTCGGCGTAGTGCAGGCCACCGGGGAACGCTGGGGCGCCTTCGCCGTCCCAGGTGGACTCGTCGAGCTCGTTCTGGCGCTGGATGCCCTCACGGCCGGGCCACAGCGGGTCTCCCGGGCTCTCCGACCGGCCCATCTGGATCTGCAGCGTGAACACCTCACCCGACTTGATGTGCTGCACCCCACGCAACACCTCCGCCGCGTCGAGGTAGTTCAGGCAGCCCAGCTCGTCGTCCGGACCCCACTTGCCCCAGTTGGTCGGGGTGTCCTCGCCGAGCAGATCCCGCATCGCCGGGGCTTCAGACATCATCGTCTCCTCAAGGGGTTGAGCATGCGCGGCCTCGCCCAGGTACTCGAGGTCAGCCCGGCCACCCTAAGCCCGATCGAGAACGGACGCACCGGCTTGACGGTGGGCAGGCTGAGTCGGATCGTCGACGCCCTCGGACTGAGCGTGCCCCAAATCCTGGACATCGTCGTCACACCCGCCGCCACGCCGAATCAGAAGCCACCCGCGGCGGCTCCGCGGCTGCCCGCCCCGGCGGCGCACTGGCGCGAGTTCGGGCCGCTCCAGTTCGACCAGGGCTGAGCGCGGCGCTCGAGGAGTTCCTCGCGATCGGCTACCACGGCGCCACCGTGGCCTCTCGGTCTCCGGGATCTACCACTACTACACCAGCAAACAACAGATGCTCGTCGCGCTCATGGACCTCACGATGACCTGCTCACCGCGCCCAGGCGGCCCGGGCCGAGGGGCGCGACCCGGTCGAGCGGTTAGCCTGCTCGTCGAGCACCTCGCCCTCTACCACACCCACCGCAGGGAGCTGGGCTTCGTCGGCGCCGGCGAGATGCGCAGCTTCGCCCCGAGAACCGCCGAGCTCCGCACAGCCCACCAGCGCATGGTCTGGCCCTGTAGCCGCGTGAGCGCCATCTCAGCGGCGGCCCTATCGTTATGCGTTTCGCGCAGATACTTCGGCTTACCCGTCAGCGGATCGGGGCCAACCATAAACAACCGCCCGGAAACTCCCTGACGGGAGAGGTTTCCCGGTAGCCGCGATGCCCGCGCCGACGTGGAGGCACGCTGTGACGGCTAGCAACGGCCATCCCGCAGTTCATCCCACGAGGGCTGGCGGAGACAAGTCTGGCCTGGACGTTTGCCCAGGCCAGATGCTGGTAGCCCCGACGGGATTTGAACCCGCGCTACCGCCTTGAGAGGGCGGCGTCCTAGGCCGCTAGACGACGGGGCCCTAGGGAAATCGTCGCAAATCCTACAACACGACTTGTCAGACGGTTTCGCTGGGGTACCAGGACTCGAACCTAGACTAACTGAACCAGAATCAGTCGTGCTGCCAATTACACCATACCCCACCGGCCATCGATGCCTCGCTGGCCTGCTGTGCCAACTCTAGCGGAGCCCGGGGCGGACCCTCCACACGACCCCCGGCGGGGACGAGCGTCAGGGGGTTGCCCCCGTCGGGATCCGGGGTATTATTCAACGCATGACGAAAAACGGGCGCACGACCTGCCTCGTCGTCGGCGGGGGTCCGGCCGGGATGGTTCTCGGCCTGCTGATGGCCCGCGCGGGCGTCGAGGTCACGGTGTTGGAGAAGCACGCCGACTTCCTGCGCGACTTCCGGGGCGACACCGTCCACGCCTCCACCCTCACCCTGCTCGACGAGATCGGCCTCGGCGAGCGTTTCGCGCAGATCCCCCACCGGCTCATCGACCGGATGCAGGGCAGGCTCGACCAGGGCACGATCCCGCTCGCGGACCTGCGGCGGCTGCCGGGCGCCCACCAGCACATCGCCCTGGTGCCGCAGTGGGACCTGCTCGACCTGCTCGCGTCCGCGGCCGAGGAGGAGCCGACGTTCACCCTGCGCCGCAACGCGGAGGTGTACGACCTGCTCTGGGAGGGCGCGCGGGTGGTCGGCGTCCGCTACCGCGACCGCGAGAGCGGCACGGAGCACGAGCTGCGCGCATCGGTGACGGTGGCCTGCGACGGGCGCGGCTCCGCCGTGCGTGCGGCGGCCCGGCTGCGGCCGCGTTCGTTCGGCGTGCCGATGGACGTCTGGTGGTTCCGGCTGCCGCGCCGAGAGGACGACCCGCCCGGCGGCGTCGGCCGGTTCTCGACGGGACACTTCTGCGTGATGATCGACCGCGGCGACTACTGGCAGTGCGCCTACCTCATCCGCAAGGGCAGCGACGCTGAGCTGCGGGCCGCCGGGATCCAGGAGCTGCGCCGCCGTTTCGCCGCGCTGCTGCCGTGGATGGCCGACCGGGTGGACCGGCTGCGCTCGTGGGACGACGTCAGCCTGCTCGACGTGCGGCTGGAGCGGCTGCGGCGGTGGGACCTCGACGGTCTGCTGCTGATCGGCGACGCGGCGCACGCCATGTCGCCGGTCGGCGGGGTGGGGATCAACCTCGCGGTGCAGGACGCGGTCGCGGCGGCCAGGATACTCGGGCCCGCGCTGGCGTCCGGCGGCATCGTGCCGCGGTCGGTGCTGCGGCAGGTGCAGCGTCGGCGGTGGTGGCCGACCGTGCTGGTCCAGGGGTTCCAGCGGCTCGCCCACCGCGTCGTGCTCGGCCGGGCGCTCGCCGGAGCCCCGGCCGCGACACCGCCGGTGACCGCTGCAGGCATGGCCCAGGACACCGGCACCGGACCCGCTGCGCCCGAGGCAGGCGCTGGAGAGGTCGGGACGGGCACGGCGCCAGGGCTGGGGATGCTGCTCGCCCGCTTCCCCTGGCTGCAGGGGATCCCGGCGCGCATGATCGCCATCGGCCCCCTGCCGGAGCACGCCCCTGACTGGGCCCGCCGCCCCGCCCACGGTGAGTCCCGCACCCCGACACGGTGAGTCCCGCGATTCGACACGGCGAGTTCCGCGATTCGGCACGGTGAGTCGCGCGTCTGTGCACGCGTCGGAGGCGGGGCCTGACCGTCAGCCGGGCTCGGCGATGCCGCACTCCCCCACGCGGCGGAAGCCGACGCGTTCGTACACGCGGGCGGCCGCGTCGTCGCCCGCGGCGAGGAACACCACCTCGGCGCCCGCGTCGAGCGCCGCCGTCGCCAACGCCGCGGTGAGGGCGCCGCCGAGGCCACGGCCGCGGGCGGCGCGGGCCGTGGCGATGCCGACGAGCTCGACCACGTCGCCAGACCGCTGAGCCGAGCCCACGGCGACCGGGCCGCTTCCGTCCGTCACCAACGCGCGGGCGATGGCGCCCGTGGCGAGGTCGTCCTGCAGCGCACGCAGGTCGGCGGTCGTCGGCGGGGGCGGCACGGACCCGCCGAACGCCACGGCCGCGACGGCGGCGACCGCGTGGGCGGCGCGGGGGAGGTCGCCATCGGCCGGACCGAGCAGGCGCAGCTCGTAGCCCGGCGGGAGCGCGCCCGCGGGCTCGCCGTCGAGCACCAGCAGCGGACACCGCCGCACCGGCAGCCCGGTCCCTTGGACGGCGGCGAGCATGGTCGGGGCAGTGGCCAGCACCCACTCGAAGGCCTCCAGCACCTCGGCCGACCGCTGGCGCGCCCGCATCCTGGCGACGTCGGCGACCGTCACGGGCGCCCCGCCGGGCACCGGCCGCGCGTAGAACGGCCAGCCCGGACCCTCGCGGAGGAAGAGCCGCAGCGGGCCGTCGTCGCACGGCGACGCCCAGCGGCGGGGAACCGTGTCGCAGAAGACGTCGATCCGCTCCAGAAGGGCGAGGTCCGGTAGGCCCGCCGTCTGCGGCGCACCCGCGGACCGGTCAGACGCGTCCGCATCAGGGCCGGGGCGACGGTCCACCACGCGTCGCATCGTGCCGGCCGCCGTCGTCGTCGCTCACAGCGCGGCCGCCCCACATCGGAGGAATGTCACCCTGCTGCGACTCAGTCGCAGGAATGTCACCCTGCTGCAGCCCGCCCGGCCCCCCGCCCGGCCCCCTGCTGGCCCGCCGCCTCACGTGCCGGCGACACCCGCCGCCGCAGGCACGCGGCGGCACAGGGCCGCGTACGCCAGCGCGTCCACCAGCGCCAGCCACGACGCCTCGACGACGTTGCCGTGCACGCCGACCGTCGTCCACTCGGTCTCCGCGCCCGCGCTGTCGCCCCGGTCGGTGGACTCGACGAGCACGCGCGTGACGGCGTCGGTGCCCCGGGTGAGGATGCGGACCTTGTAGTCCGAGAGCGCGATGTCGGCGACCCACGGGCAGGACGGCTCCAGCGCCGCTCGCAGCGCGGCGTCGAGCGCGTTCACCGGCCCGTTGCCCTCCGCCGTCGTGAGCACGCGCTCGCCGCCGACGAAGACCTTGACGGTCGCCTCGGCGACCACCTGGCCGTCGGCGCGGTGCTCGGTGATCACGCGGTAGGAGTCGAGGACGAACGGCGCCGCCGCGGCCTCGCCGAGCGCCGAGCGCATCAGCAGCTCCAGCGACGCGTCCGCGGCCTCGAACGACCAGCCCGTCGCCTCCCGCTCCTTGACGGTCGTGACCACCGACGACACCGCGTCGGGGTGGGCGGCCAGGTCCAGGCCGAGCTCGCTCCCCTTGAGCTCGACGCTGGCCCGGCCCGCCATCTCGGTGACCAGCACCCGCTGCCCGTTGCCGACATCCACCGGGTTCATGTGGTTGTACAGCTCAGGGTCGACCTTGATCGCACTCGCGTGCAGGCCCGCCTTGTGGGCGAACGCTGACGTCCCGACATAGGCCTGGTGGGTGTCGGGAGCGATGTTGGCGATCTCCGCCAACGCGTGCGAGGTACGGGTCAGCTCGCCGAGGCGGCCCTCCGGTAGGACCGGCATCCCCAGCTTGGTCACGAGATTCCCCACGACGGCGAACAGGTCGGCGTTGCCCGCCCGTTCGCCGTATCCGTTCGCGGTGCACTGCACGTGCGTCGCGCCCGCCTGTACCGCGGCCACCGAGTTGGCGACCGCGCAGCCTGTGTCGTCCTGGCAGTGGATGCCGAGCCGGAACCCGGTGCGGGCGGCCACCTCCGTCACGACCTCGGCGAGGCCGAGTGGGAGCATGCCGCCGTTGGTGTCGCACAGCACCGCGACGTCGGCGCCAGCGGTGACCGCGGCGTCCAGCACGCGCAGCGCGGTGTCCGGATCGAACGTGTAGCCGTCGAAGAAGTGCTCGGCGTCGAGGAAGACGCGTCGTCCTTCCTTGCGCAAGACCGCCACCGTGTCGGCGACCATCGCGCAGTTCTCGGCGACGTCGGTGCGCAGCGCCCGCTCGATGTGCCGCCTGTCCGACTTCGCGACGAGCGTCACGACCGGCGCCCGGCTGTCCAGCAGGGCCCTGACCTGCGGGTCCGTTGCTGCCCTCGTGCCCGCCTTGCGGGTGGCGCCGAAGGCGACGAGCGCGGCGTGGCGCAGCGTCAGCTCACCGGCCGCCGCGCGTGCGAAGAACTCGGTGTCCTTGGGCAGCGCCCCCGGCCAGCCGCCCTCGATGAACCCGACGCCGAGCGCGTCGAGGTGCCGGGCGACGGCGAGCTTGTCGGCCACCGAGTACGAGACGCCCTCACGCTGGGCGCCGTCGCGCAGCGTCGTGTCGTAGACGTGGAAGGCGTCGCCGAGGGGTGTCGCGGCGGGCTCGGTGCGGGACATCGGATCTCTTTCTGGGCGGGAGGGCGGGCGGACAGGACCGCGACGCAAACAAAAAGACCCCTCGCGGATGCGAGAGGTCTGCGCGTCGGCCGTGGTGCGGTTAGCCGACGCGCTGCTCGATAATGGTCACGCAGAAGCGGAACATGGCGCGGAGCATGGCACGTCGCTTCCCGCGCTGTCGAACGTGGGTCCACATCGTGGGACGAGCGGTGTCGCCCTCCGTGCCGGTCACGCAAGGTGGAGAGGGCCAGGGGCATCGACGCCCGGCCAGGACCGGAGGACACGCGTGTACCAGCTCACCGCGCTCTACAGCCACCCCGAGGACCCCGCCGCGTTCGACAAGCACTACCGCGAGGTGCACGCCGTGCTGGCGAGCAAGCTGCCCGGATTGCGGAAGTTCACGATGAGCTGGCCCGCGCCTGGCCCGGACGGCGCCAAGCCGTCCTACCACTTCGTCGCGACGCTGTACTGGGACTCCGAGCCCGAGGCACAGGCCGCGCTGTCCGGCCCCGAGGGCGAGGCGGCACTCGCCGACCTGCCCAACTTCGCGGCCGCGGGTGTGGACATCATGATGGGCCCCGCGGAGGCCGTGGTCTGACGCCGTCCGCCATGCGGCGCACGAGCCGCTCGAGGACCGGGCGCGGCGTGGCGAAGTTGAGCCGCGCGTGCCCGCGTCCCGGCGCGCCGCACTGCGGCCCGTCGACGAGCGCGACGCCCGTCCGCTCGCGCAGCACGTCGCCGGGATGGTCGCCAAGGTCGAGCGCGCGCAGGTCGAGCCAGGCGAGGTAGGTGCCCTCCGGGAGGTCGCAGCGCACCTCCGGCAGGTGCTCGGCGAGCAGCCCGGCGAGGGCGTGCCGGTTGCCGTCCAGGTAGGCCAACACGCCGTCGAGCCAGGGCCCGCCGTGCTCGTACGCCGCCCTCGCCGCCACCACACCGAGCAGCGACGCCCCGTGCAGCGCCACCCGCGGCACCGCGTCCAGCACGGCCCGGTCCGCCTCGTTGGAGAGGATCAGCTGCCCGCAGGCGAGGCCCGGCAGGTTCCACGCCTTGGACGCCGACGTGGCCGTCACGGTGTGGGCCGCCGCCGTCGCCGACAGCGAGGCGTACGGCACGTGCCGATGCCCGGGGTAGGTCAGCGGGCCGTGGATCTCGTCGGCGAAGATCCGGCCGCCGTGCCGGTCGACCACGGCGCACAGCGCGTGGAGCTCGTCGGCGGTGAACACCCGCCCGAGCGGGTTGTGCGGGTTGGTCAGCACCAGCAGCTCGCCGCCCGCGCGGAAGGCGGCGTCGATCCCGTCGAGGTCGAGGGCGGCCCTGCCGTCGACGCGCGTCGCGGGCACGTCGAGGATGCGCCGTCCGAGCAACCCTGGCACGTCGAGGAACGGCATGTACGCGGGGGTCGGCAGGACCACCGGCCGTCCCGGCCCGGACAGGTGCGCGATCGCGATCTCCAGGCCCCGCACGACGTCCGGGATCGCGAGGACGTCGTCGGCGGCGACGTCCCAGCCGTACCGGTCGCGCTGCCACGCTGCGCACGCCGCCGCCATCTCCGCGGCCCTGGCGGGCGGGAGGTAGCCGAAGTCGCCGCCGTCGACCGTGGCGCGCAGCGCGGCGAGCACCGCCGGTGCCGTCCCGGTGTCCATCTCCGCGACGAACGCGCCGAGGCTCTCCGGGCCGTAGTAGGTCCACTTCAGCCCGCCGCGGGCCCGCAGCTCGCCGACACCCAGCGCGTCGAACGCAGCCGCGTCGAACAGGGCGGCGTCGAACAGCGCCGGGTCGAACGCCTCCGAGGCCAACGAGCTCAGGCGCTGGAGCTCGTCGCGTGGCTGCTCACCAGCGCCGCGAGGCGGTCGCCGATGCCGCGGGTGTGGCCGGTGGCGTTGTGGTCGCGGGTGGCCAGGTCGAACGCGACGGCGGCCTCGATGCGGCGCGCCGAGTCGCGCTCGCCCAGGTGGTCGAGCAGCAGCGCGATCGACAGCACCGCGGCCGTCGGGTCGGCGATGCCCTGCCCGGCGATGTCCGGCGCCGAGCCGTGCACCGGCTCGAACATGCTCGGGTTGCGGCGGCTCACGTCGAGGTTGCCGCTGGCGGCCAGCCCGATGCCCCCGGTGACCGCTCCCGCGAGGTCGGTGATGATGTCGCCGAACAGGTTGTCGGTGACGATCACGTCGAACCGGCCGGGGTCCTGCACCATGTGGATCGTGGTGGCGTCGATGTGCTGGTAGGCCACCGACACCTCGGGGTGCTCCAGCGACACCTCCTCCACGATCCGCGACCAGAGCCGCCCGGAGAACGTGAGCACGTTGGTCTTGTGCACGAGCGTGAGGTGCTTGCGCGGACGGCGCTCGGCGCGGTTGAACGCGTCGCGCACCACCCGCTCGACCCCATAGGCGGTGTTCGTCGAGACCTCGGTGGCGATCTCGTGCGGCGTGTCCTTGCGCAGCAGGCCGCCGGTGCCGACGTAAGGCCCCTCCGTGCCTTCGCGCACGACCACCATGTCGATCTCCGGGTTGCCCGCGAGCGGGCCGCGCACACCCGGGTAGAGCCGGGCGGGGCGCAGGTTCACGTGGTGGTCGAGCTCGAACCGCAGGCGCAGCAGGAGACCCCGCTCCAGGATGCCGCTCGGCACGGACGGGTCGCCGACGGCGCCGAGCAGGATCGCGTCGTGCTGCTGCAGCTCGGTGAGCACCGTCTCGGGCAGCAGCTCGCCCGTGGAGTGCCAGCGCGCGGCCCCGAGGTCGTAGGTCGTCGTCTCCGTGCCCGGCGCGACCTCCCCCAGCACCTTCAGCGCCTCGTCGATGACCTCCGGCCCGATGCCGTCGCCCGGGATGACCGCAAGGCGCATACCTGAATCCCTCCTTCGACCGGCCGAACCCGGCCCGCCGCACGCTACCGGCTGCGACGGCCGCTGCCGCCCGCCTGCCATCCCATCGGGGTGGCCCCGAAAGGTGAGAGGGCAGCCCGACCCCGCCCGCCGCCCGGGGAAAGGCCCCGGGCGCGCCATTGTGCCCGCCTCGCTGACACAGCGTGCACCCGAGGTCCGGCTCCGTGTTCCGCGCGGGGCCGCCCGCGCGGAACGGTCACTCGAACGAGATCAGCCGGGTGGCCGTCGCGCCGACGGAGGCGCCGATCGGCTCCAGCACCGCGGGATCGACCGGCCGGTCGACGCGCAGCAGCATGATCGCGTCAGCGCCGTCGGTGGTCTGGCTGATCTGGGCCGCCTCGATGTTGACCGCCGCCTCGCCCAGCAGCGAACCCACCCGGCCCATCACGCCCGGCCGGTCGGCGTACTCGAGCAGCAGCACGTCGCCCTCGGCCCGCAGGTCGAAGTGGCGGCCGTTCACCTCGACGAGCTTGTGCACCTGCGCGCGGCCGGTGAGCGTGCCGGACACGGTGACCGCCGACCCGTCGGCCATCGCGGCGCGCAGCTGGACGACGCTGCGGAAGTTCTCGCTCTCCGGCGCGGTGGCCAGCTCGACGGTGACCCCGCGGGTCTGCGCCAGCACCGGCACGTTGACGAACGTGACCTGGTCCTCGACGACGTAGGCGAACAGCCCGCGCAGCGCCGCGAGCGGCAGCACCGAAACGTCCTCGTTCGCCAGCTCCCCCGCCACGTCGACGGTGACCGAGGACGGCAGCCGCCCGGCGAGGGCGTAGAGCATCGCGCCGAGCTTCTGCACCAGCGGCAGCCATGGCGCCACCTCCTCCCCGACCACGCCGCCGACCTGCACGTTGACCGCGTCCGGGACGAACTCGCCCGCGAGCGCGAGCCGCACGGAGCGGGCCACGTCGGTGCCCGCGCGGTCCTGCGCCTCGTCGGTGGACGCGCCGAGGTGCGGCGTGACGACCACCCGCTCCAGCTCGAACAGCGGGCTGGACGTGGTGGGCTCGCTCACGTAGACGTCGATGCCCGCCCCGCCGACGTGCCCGGACCGCACGGCCTCGGCGAGCGCGTCCTCGTCGACGAGGCCGCCGCGCGCGGCGTTGACGATGATCACGCCCGGCTTGGTGAGCGCGAGCTGGTCCTTGCCGATGAGGCCCAGCGTCTCGGGCGTCTTGGGCAGGTGGATCGAGATGATCTCGGCCCGGCCGAGGAGGTCGTCCAGCGACAGCAGCTCGATGCCGAGCTGCGCGGCGCGGGCGGGCGCGATGTAGGGGTCGTACGCGACCAGCGTGACGCCGAACGCCGCCAGCCGCTGCGCCACCAGCTGGCCGATCTTGCCCAGCCCGACGATGCCGACCGTCTTGCCGGAGAGCTCGACGCCGGTGAAGCTGCTGCGCTTCCACTGCCCCTGCCGCAGGCTCGCGTCGGCGGCGGGCACGTGCCGGGCGGCGGCGAGCAGCAGCGCGATGGCGTGCTCGGCCGCGCTGACGATGTTGGACGTGGGCGCGTTGACGACCATGATGCCGCGCTGGGTGGCCGCGGGCACGTCGACGTTGTCGAGACCGACACCAGCGCGGGCGACGACCTTGAGCCGCGTGGAGGCGGCCAGCACCTCGGCGTCGACCTTGGTGGCCGAGCGCACGAGCAGCGCGTCGGCATCGGCGACGGCCGCGAGCAGCGCGGGCCGGTCGGTGCCGTCGACGTGGCGGATCTCCACGTCGTCGCCGAGCAGCGCGACCGCGGACGGCGCGAGGTTCTCGGCGAGCAGGACGACGGGACGGGTGGCGGCGGTGCTCACGAAGGCTCCCAGATCGTTGTCAGGTACGGCGTCGATCGTAGAGCGCGGCCTCGACCCCGACTCGTGCGCGGGGCGGGCCGGACGCCGTGCGCGGAAAAGGCGGTCAGGACCGCGTTTTCCGCGCACGGCCGGGAGCGCCTCGGCCCTCAGGTGGCCTTCGTGCCCACCCAGCTCATCAGGCCGCGCAGCTTCTCCCCGACCTGCTCGATGGGGTGCGCCTGGCCCTCCTTCTGCAGCCGGGTGAAGTTGGGGCGGCCCGCTTCGTCCTCGGCCACCCACTCGCGCGCGAAGCTGCCGTCCTGGATCTCGGCGAGGATCCCGCGCATCGCGTCCTTCACCGCCGGGGTGATCACGCGGGGGCCGCGGGTGAGGTCGCCGTACTCGGCGGTGTCGGAGATCGAGAAGCGCTCGTTGGCGATGCCGCCCTCGTACATGAGGTCGACGATCAGCTTGAGCTCGTGCAGACACTCGAAGTAGGCCACCTCCGGCGCGTAGCCCGCCTCGGTGAGCACCTCGAAGCCGGTCTGCACCAGCGCGGCCGCGCCGCCGCAGAGCACGGCCTGCTCGCCGAAGAGGTCGGTCTCGGTCTCCTCGGTGAACGTCGTCTCGATCACACCCGCCCGCGCGCCGCCGATCGCCGCGGCGTAGGACAGGGCGAGCGCCTTGGCCCCGCCCGTGGCGTCCTGCTCGACGGCGATGAGGCACGGCACGCCCTTGCCGTCCACGAACTGGCGGCGCACGAGGTGTCCCGGCCCCTTCGGCGCGACCATGGCGACGTCCACATCGGACGGTGGCTTGATCAGGTCGTAGCGGATGTTGAAGCCGTGCCCGAAGAAGATCGCGTCGCCGGGCTTGAGGTTGGGCGCGATCTCCTCGGCGTAGATGAAGCGCTGTTTGGTGTCCGGCGCGAGGATCATGATGAGGTCGGCCCACGCGGCCACCTCGGCGGGCGTGCCGATCTCAAGCCCCTCGTCGGCGGCCTTGGCGCGCGACTTCGAGCCCTCCTGCAGGCCGATCCGCACCTCGACGCCCGAGTCGCGCAGCGACAACGAGTGCGCGTGGCCCTGGCTGCCGTAGCCGATCACCGCGACCTTGCGGCCCTGGATGATCGACAGATCGGCGTCGTCGTCGTAGTAGATGTTGACACTCACAGGGGTTCTCTCCCGTTTAGCGGACTGGGGTGGCGGTGATCGAGCGCGGCCCACGGCCGACCGCGATGGTGCCCGACTGCACCATCTCACGGATGCCGTAGGGCTCCAGATTCTTCAGCAGGGCCGCGATCTTCTCCGCGGTACCCGTCGCCTCGATCGTGAGCGACTCCGGCGTGACGTCGACGGCCTTGGCCCGGAACAGCTCCACGATCTCCAGCACCTGGCTGCGGACCGCGGAGTCGGCGCGCACCTTGACCAGCAGGACCTGCCGCTGCACCGACTGCGACGGCTCCAGCTCCACGATCTTGAGGACGTGCACGAGCTTGTTGAGCTGCTTCGTGACCTGCTCGAGCGGGAAGTCCTCGACGGCGACGACGATCGTCATGCGGGAGATGTCGTCGTGCTCGGTGGGTCCGACCGCGAGCGACTCGATGTTGAACCCGCGCCGCGAGAACAGCCCCGACACCCTGGCGAGCACACCGGGCTTGTTCTCGACGAGGACGGACAGCGTGTGGCGCTGCATCACGACTGGGTCTCCTCGATCACCGCGTCGATCTCGGCAGGACCGACCACGATCTCGTCACTGTCGAACAGCGGGCGGATGTCGCGCGCGGCCATGATCTGGTCGTTGCCGGTGCCCGCGGCGACCATCGGCCACACCTGGGCGTCGGCGCCGACCACGAAGTCGATCACGACGGGCTGGTCGTTGATCGCCATGGCCTCGTGGATGACGCGGTCGACGTCCTCCCTCGACTCCGCGCGCAGCCCCACGCAGCCCATGGCCTCGGCCAGCAGCTTGAAGTCGGGGATGCGGTGCTTGTGGGTGCCGAGGTCGGTCTGGGAGTAGCGCTCGGCGTAGAACAGGTTCTGCCACTGGCGGACCATGCCGAGGTTGCCGTTGTTGATGATCGCCACCTTGATCGGGATGCCCTCGATCGCGCAGGTGGCGAGCTCCTGGTTGGTCATCTGGAAGCAGCCGTCGCCGTCGATGCACCAGACGACGGCGTCGGGCACGGCCATCTTCGCGCCCATCGCCGCGGGCACGGCGAAGCCCATCGTGCCCAGCCCGCCGGAGTTGATCCACGTTCGCGGCTTCTCGTAGTGGATGAACTGCGCCGCCCACATCTGGTGCTGCCCCACGCCCGCGGCGTAGAGCGCGTCCGGGCCCGCGATCGCCCCGATCCGCTCGATGACGTATTCCGGCGACAGCGAGCCGTCGGCGGGCCAGTCGTAGCCGAGCGGGTAGGTCGTGCGCAGGTCGTCCAGGTACGCCCACCACGCCGTGAGGTCGGCGCTCGGGTGCGCGGCCCGCTCCGCGCCGACGGCGTCGAGCAGCTCGAGGATGACCTCGCGGCAGTCGCCCACGATCGGGACGTCGGCGCGGCGGTTCTTGGAGATCTCCGCCGGGTCGATGTCGGCGTGCACGACCTTCGCGCCCGGGGCGAAGCTCGAGAGCTGGCCGGTGACGCGGTCGTCGAACCGGGCCCCGAGCGCCACGAGCAGGTCGGACTTCTGCATCGCTGCCACCGCGGCCACCGTGCCGTGCATGCCGGGCATCCCGACGTGCTGCTGGTGGCTGTCGGGGAACGCACCCCTCGCCATCAGCGTGGTCACGACCGGAATGCCCGTCAGCTCCGCCAGCTGCAGCAGCACGTCCGAGGCCTCCGCCTTGAGCACGCCGCCGCCGACGTAGAGCACCGGCTGGCGCGCGTTGTTGATCAGCTTGGCGGCCTCGCGGATCTGCTTGCCGTGCGGCCGGGTCGTCGGCCGGTAGCCGGGCAGCTGCAGCTCAGGGGGCCAGGTGAAGGTCGTCTGCTCCTGCAGGACGTCCTTGGGGATGTCCACCAGCACCGGGCCGGGTCGGCCCGTCGACGCGAGGTGGAAGGCCTCCGCGATCGCCCGCGGGATCTCCCGGGCGTCGATGACCAGCATGTTGTGCTTCGTGATCGGCAGGGTGATGCCGGTGATGTCCGCTTCCTGGAACGCGTCGGTGCCGATCAGCGCGCGGGACTGCTGCCCGGTGATCGCGACCACCGGGATCGAGTCCATGTGGGCGTCGGCGATGGGGGTGACGAGGTTGGTCGCTCCCGGCCCCGAGGTCGCCATGCAGACGCCGACCTTGCCGGTTGCCTGCGCGTAGCCCGTCGCCGCGTGCCCCGCGCCCTGCTCGTGGCGGACGAGGACGTGCCGCACTCTCGTGGAGTCCAGCAGCGGGTCGTAGGCGGGGAGGATCGTGCCGCCGGGGATGCCGAAGACGACCTCGCAGCCGACCTCCTCCAGCGAGCGGACGAGCGACTGCGCACCGGTCATCGGCACCGCGTTGATCCGCGGCTCGTCGGTGCGGTGTCCGGCCGCGGCGTCGACGCGCGGGGTCTCCGCGCGCGTGGCCGCGGCGGGCCTTCCGGGCGGTGGCGCCGGTTTCGGCCCTGATCGGGGGGTGGCGGTGGTCATCTGGGCTTCGCCTCACTGCTCGTAACGGGTTCCGAACATGAAAAAACCCCCGGCCGCCAGAGAGTTGGCGGAACGAGGGTGGCGCGTCGACGACCGAGTGCTCGCTCAGGCGTTGACGCGCCTGAGAAGTACGAGGACGAGGTTCGCGGACATGTTTCGAGACGCTAGCGGCCCGGCGGGTGAGCGTCAAATTCGTGGGAAGGGTGTCCGGATCGTGAGATTGCGGGAAGCGGTGCGACGATGGCACCCGTGAGTGAGCAGTCCCGCGCGGTGTTCCGCATCCCGCCCCTGGCAATCCTCGGGGCCGTGCTGCTCGCGGTGTGCGCCACGCCGGTCGCGTTCGGCGGGCCGTTCCTGTGGCTGGTGTACCTCGTGCCACTCGGGGTCGTGGTCTGGGTGCTGCGGGTGCGCACGGTCGCGGACGCCGACGCGCTGACCGTGCGAAGGATCGTCGGCAGCAGGCGCGTACCGTGGTCGGAGGTCAGCTCGCTGCGCCTGCGCGACAAGGGTGGGGTGCGTGCGGTGCTGAGCGACGGCGCCGAGCTACCGCTCCCTTCCGTCCGCATCCGCGATCTTCCCCAGCTCGCCGCCGCTTCCGGCGGGCACATCACCCTCTAGCACCTCTAGCACCCTCGGAGCCATCTGATGCCCGCGCTTCGTTCCCGCGTCACCACCCATGGCCGCAACGCCGCCGGAGCCCGCTCGCTCTGGCGTGCCACCGGGATGACCGACGGGGATTTCGGCAAGCCCATCGTGGCCATCGCCAACTCCTACACCCAGTTCGTGCCCGGGCACGTGCACCTCAAGGACCTCGGCGAGATCGTCGCCGAGGCGGTGCGCGCGGCCGGGGGCGTGCCGCGGGAGTTCCACACCATCGCGGTGGACGACGGCATCGCGATGGGCCACGGCGGGATGCTCTACTCGCTGCCCTCGCGCGAGGTGATCGCCGACGCCGTCGAGTACATGGTCAACGGGCACGCCGCCGACGCACTGGTGTGCATCTCGAACTGCGACAAGATCACGCCCGGGATGCTCAACGCGGCCATGCGGCTGAACATCCCCACCGTGTTCGTGTCCGGCGGGCCGATGGAGGCGGGCAAGGCCGTCGTCGTCGACGGGGTGGCGCACGCGCCCACCGACCTCATCACGGCGATCTCGGCGTCGGCGTCGCCGCAGGTGGACGACGAGGGGCTCACTCTCGTCGAGCGCTCGGCGTGCCCGACGTGCGGGTCGTGCTCGGGCATGTTCACCGCCAACTCGATGAACTGCCTCACCGAGGCGCTCGGCCTCGCGCTGCCCGGCAACGGCTCCACGCTTGCGACCCACGCCGCCCGGCGGGCGCTGTTCGAGCGCGCGGGCACCACGGTGATGGAGCTGGCCCGGCGCTGGTACGGCGGTCCTGATCATCCCGGGGACGACGCGTCCGCGCTCCCGCGCTCGATCGCGACGCGGGAGGCCTTCGAGAACGCGATGGCGCTCGACGTCGCCATGGGCGGCTCCACCAACACCGTGCTGCACATCCTCGCCGCCGCCCAGGAGGGCGAGGTCAACTTCGATCTTGCCGCGATCGACGCCGTCTCCCGGCGGGTGCCCTGCCTGGCCAAGGTGGCGCCCAACTCCGACTTCCACATGGAGGACGTCCACCGCGCGGGCGGCATCCCGGCGATCCTCGGCGAGCTGCGGCGGGCCCGGCTGCTGCATTCCCAGGTGCGCACCGTCCACTCGCCGTCGCTAGAGGCGTGGCTGGACGCGTGGGACGTCCGTTCGTCCGCGCCGTCGGCCGAGGCCGTGGAGCTGTTCCACGCCGCGCCGGGTGGGGTGCGCACCACCCAGGCGTTCTCGACGGCGAACCGGTGGTCGTCGCTCGACACCGACGCCGCCGCGGGTTGCATCCGGGACGTCGCGCACGCCTACACGAAGGACGGCGGGCTCGCCGTGCTGCGCGGCAACATCGCGCCCGACGGCGCGGTGATCAAGGCGGCGGGCGTCGACGAGGAGCTGTGGCTGTTCGAGGGCCCAGCGCGGGTGGTCGAGAGCCAGGAGGAGGCCGTCTCGGTGATCCTCGCCAAACAGGTGCAGCCCGGCGACGTGCTGGTGGTGCGTTACGAGGGGCCGTCCGGCGGGCCGGGGATGCAGGAGATGCTGCACCCCACCGCGTTCCTCAAGGGGGCGGGCCTCGGCCGGGTGTGCGCGCTGATCACCGACGGGCGGTTCTCGGGCGGCTCCAGCGGCATCTCGGTGGGCCACATCTCCCCCGAGGCGGCGGCGGGCGGGGTGATCGGGCTGATCGAGAACGGCGACCGCGTCGTCATCGACGTCCACGAGCGCACCCTCGCCCTCAACGTTCCCGACGAGGTGCTGGCCGGGCGGCGCGCCAAGATGGAGGCGAGCGAGCGGCCCTGGCAGCCGCGCGACCGCGACCGCCCGGTGAGCAAGGCCCTGCGCGCCTACGCGGCGCTGGCCACCAGCGCACACACCGGCGCGGTCCGCCGGGTGCCGTAGCGGGCGCACCCGGCACCCGGTCCGCCGGATGCCGTAGCCGGCGCACCTGACACCCGGTCCGCCGGGTGCCGTAGCGGGCGCACCCGGCACCGCCTGCCGCGCTCCGCGCGCACCCCCCACCGCGCGCCCGTCCCCGCACGCAACCCCCCTGTGCGCCAGCTCGGCGGGCCACCGTAGCCATCGGGCCTCCGCCCACGGGGCGCCCGGGCCGACTTCGCAGACCGGGCCGCCACCTCGCAGAGCCCCCGGGCCCTGCGAAGCACAGGCACCCTCTGCGAAGCGGACGGGACGCCGGGCAGGCGAAGCACCGGCGCCCAGGCGGGACGCCGCGCCACACGGCCAGGCGGCGGCGCCCGCCACACGGTCAGACCACGGGGCGGCGGAGCAGGATGTACACGAGCACGGCGGCGGCGACGCCGATCACCAGCGCCAGCACCCCCCACGACGCCGGGCGGCGGTGCCAGGCGCGGCCGTTGTCCAGCGCGACCCGCCCCGGCCCCGTGAACACCAGGCACGCGGCGCCGAGCCCGATCACGACGGTGTACTCGACGGCGTCGCTGCCCGACGGCCCGGTGACGAAGAAGCCGTTGCTCAGCTTGAGCAGCACCGCGTTGATCATGATTGAGAGGATCGCGGCCGCCGCGAGTGGCGTCAGCAGCCCCAGCACGACGAACGCGCCCGCGACCAGCTCCGTGATCCCGGTGACCCACGACAGCGTGCTCGCCTGCTGGTAGCCGAAGTTGGTGAGGTTGGCCGTGAACCCCGCGATGCCCGGCCCGCCCCAGAGCCCGAAGACCTTCTGTGCCCCGTGCGCGAAGACGACGCCCCCGATGCCGAAGCGCAGGAGCAGCAGCCCGACGTCGGTGCCGCCGTTCCAGGTGAGCGGGCGCCGGGTGGGGCGCGCCGAGTCGGGCTGCGGGGGCGCACCGTAGTTGCCGAACCCCGAGAGCGAGGTCGTGGGCTGCTCGGTCATGCGCGGCACAGTATCCTCTGGCCCGAGGTCAGTACCCGTTGAGGACGAGATTCGTCGGTGTGTTCCCTCCGGCGAACAGTGCGATCTGCTCGGCAGCGATCCGGAACGCCCGTGCCATCGCCATCGGCACGCTCCCGCCGACGTGTGGCGTGAGCAGCAGCCCCGGCGCGTCCCATAGCGGGTGGCCCGGCGGGAGCGGCTCCGGGTCGGTCACGTCCAGCGCCGCGCGCAGCCTGCCCGACGTCAGCTCGGCCAGCAGCGCGTCGGTGTCCGCCACCGGCCCGCGCGCGGCGTTCACCAGCACGGACCCGTCCGGCATCGCCGCCAGGAACGCGGCGTCGACGAGCCCGCTGGTGTCCTCGGTCAGCGGGACGATCACCACGCAGACGTCGTGGAGCGGCAGCAGGTCGTGCACCTCGTCGATCGCGTGGACGCCGTCGCGCGCGCGGCGCCCGACCAGCGTGGTCGTCACGTCGAAGGGAGCCAGCCGCGTCACGGTGTTCTCCGCGACGTCGCCCGCCCCGACGATCAGCACCCGCTTGCCCGCGAGCTCCTCGGTCTGGTGGTAGTCCCACCGGCCGTCGGCCTGTGCGGCGGCGAAGCGCGGCAGATGCCGGTAGATCGCCAGCAGGGTCGCGACGACCCACTCGGCGGTCGCGCCGCCGTGCGCGCCGCGGCAGTCGGACAGCGCGACGCCGTCGGGCAACCGCCCGATCCACGCCTCGGCCCCGGCCGTGAGCAGCTGCACCAGCCGCAGCTTGGGCAGCGTCGCGAGCGCGGCCACCACCTCGCCGGTCGCGAGGAACGGCGCCACCAACACCTCGGCGCTCTCGGCGCCGGACGGCAGCGGAGCGTCGGGGTCGTAGCGGACCGCGCGTACCCCGGGGACGTCGGCCAACGCAGCGATCCCCGCGCCGTGCGGGACCAGGACATCCATGCCGGCTTTCCCCCACCCAGCCAAGCAGCTGGTTCCGTCGACGAATGGACGTCCTCTCGGGCCTCCACCTCAGTGAAGGTACTCACCGGCCGCTCACCCCGCCCCGCCTAGCCTGCTCGCGTGACGGGACGGCTGCGGGGCGCGGTCGCGCTGCTGGCCGCCCTCGTGCTGGCGGGCTGCGCGACCTTCCCCGACGGAGGCCCGCACGACTGGCGCGACAAGATCGAAGGCGTCGGTGAGCTGGGCGGCCCACCCGCGGTGGCGAACCCTTCCACGGGCGAGCCGCCACCACCGGACCCCGCCGACGAGAGCGGCGCGCCGCGGGTGCCGTCGGGATGCGTCGACCCCGATCCGCAGGTCGTCGCGACCTGCCTGAACCCCGTCGGGGCGATCGCCGTGCTGCCGGACGGCGTGTCGGCGCTCGTCGGCGAGCGCACCACCGGGCGGGTGCTGCGGGTGCGCCAAGGCGTGTCGCCGACGCTCGTCACGACGATCCCGGTGGACGCGAGCGGCGGCGGCGGCCTTACCGGGCTCGTGCTCTCCCCCGCGTACGCCGAGGACCAGCTCGTGTACGCCTACGTCACCACGCCGACCGACAACCGGGTGGTGAAGCTCGCGTCCGGTGAGCCGCCCAAGCCGGTGTTCGTCGGTGTCCCCCGTGGGCCGCTGCACAACGCGGGCGCGCTCGGGGTGGACGCCGACGGCTCGCTGCTGGTCGCCACCGGCGACGCGGGCACCGGCACGTCGGCGCCCGGCTCGCTCGCGGGCAAGGTGCTGCGCGTCGACACGCTCGGACGGCCCGCCACCGGCAACCCGGACCCGACGTCGCCTGTGCTCAGCACCGGCGTGACCGATCCTGGCGGCCTCTGCGTCGACGACACCACCACGCTGGCCTGGGTGCCGGACCGGGTGGGCGGAAGCGACGTCCTGCACCTGGTGATCCCCGGCGCGCTGCCCGCGCCCGCGTGGCGGTGGCCGGACCGCCCCGGCGTGGGCGGCTGCGCGGCGCACGACGGCACGGTCACCGTCGCCCAGACCTCCGCCATGGCCACCTACGTGCTGCACGGCGACAAGAACGGCCTTTTCAGCGGCGAGCCCCAGACCCTGCTCAAGGGTGTCTACGGCAGGCTCGGCCCGGCGACGCTCGGGCCGGACGGCTTCCTGTGGCTCGGCACCGTCAACAAGGCGGGCGGGCGACCCGTCTCCAGCGACGACCGGGTGATCCGCATCCAGCTGAGCGGGGGCGGCGGGGCAGGCCGGGCTTGACCCCGTGCGCGGATAACACTGTTCCCGCCGCCTTTTCCGCGCACGAGCGGCGGAGCCTCACTTATCGGCAGCGGCGGCATGGGCTCAGCTCCCCCGCCCAACCTCGCCTCTGCAGCACTACCGCCACCTCGCGGGCGCCCCCGCACGGGTCGGTTGAGAGATCGTCCCAACCGAAGGTCAGTCGCGACCGGCCCGCCAGCTCCGCGGCGTTGTCCCGCCGTCGGTCCCGGAACGCGACGCGTGCCAGCACGTGCGTGCGACCGTCGAGCCGGACCGTCAACGGCACTCCGACGTGGTCATACACGGCGTCCTCCCACAACGTGACGCCGTCGACGCAGAACGGTGCCTGTCGCCGCGCCACCGGCAGCCCGTGTGCCTTCTCGACATCGACGGCGTACAGCTCCTCGAGCGCCGACAGGACACCTTGCCGCACCAGGCGGACGGCGGCACTCAGCGCTCGGCGATATCGCCGCGGCGGCCGCTCAATGAGGCGTCTTTCCACAGCGAGCGGACGGACGCCGCCGACCATCATCTGGGTGAGCACGGCACGGGCGCTTCGTGCGTCAGGCTCCTCGACAGCCAGGTCGATCGCGGTGTCGGCGCGGGAGGTGCGCGGCGGATCGGCCGCGACGACGATGTGCCGAATAGCCCGCGAACGATGGACGACGACGAGCCCTGGCTGGGTGATCGCCGATGCCCCGTACGGCACCGTGATGTGGACCGGTCCGTCGAGCGGCGGGAGCAACGACCACTCCTCGGCGGCAGTGCGGTGGCTGAGCACCGCGGCAGCCCCGCCGTACAGCAGCGCGGCAGAGACCAACGACGCGCGCCGCGGCGGCCCGGTGAACGTCGCGTACACGCCGTGAACCACGCGCTGCCACCGAGCCGCGGCCACCATCGCCGCGACGGTCGCAGGCCCGACGCCCAACACCCGCGCCTGACGTACATGAACCACGCCGGACTGGGCGGTCAGCAACCGCTCCCACGCAGCGACCTTGCCCGACCTGAGGAGTTCGGGCGGGACGGAGCGCGCAACAGCGGCCATCCCGCAACGATGCGGCCGGGCCCGCCGCGGCGGCGATGTCCACTCGTCGTTGTGGACAACTCACGGTGATGGGGATAGCAGGGTCGTGCGCGGAAAACCTCGCCAGAACAGTGTTATTCGCGCACGGCCTCCAGCACCAGTTCGCGCACGCGCTTGGCGTCGGCCTTGCCCCCGGTCGCCTTCATCACCGCGCCCACGATCGCGCCCGCGGCCGCCACCTTGCCGCCGCGGATCTTCTCGACGACGTCGGGCTGCGCGGCCAGCGCCGCGTCGACGGCCTCGACGAGCGCGCCCTCGTCCGACACGACCGCGAGACCGCGGGCGGCGACGACCTCGTCGGGCGTGCCCTCGCCCGCGAGCACCCCGTCGACGGCCTGGCGAGCCAACGCCGTGGTCAGCGCACCCGACGCCACCAGCGCGATCACCCGGGCCACGGCCTCGGGCGTGATCGGCAGCGTGTCCAGGGGCACCGCGCGGGTGTTGGCCTGCTGGGTGAGGTACGACACCCACCACGACCGGGCCTCGCTCGCGGGCGCCCCCGCAGCGACGGTCGCCTCGATGAGGTCGAGCGCGCCCGCGTTGACCAGGTCGCGCAGCTCCTCGTCGGTGAGCGACCACTCCGCCTGCAGCCGCGCCCGCCGCGCCCACGGCAGCTCCGGCAGCGTGGTGCGCAGCTCGTCGACCCACTGCCGCGACGGGGCGATCGGCACGAGGTCGGGCTCCGGGAAGTACCGGTAGTCCTCCGAGGTCTCCTTGCGCCGCCCCGGCCTGGTGGTGCCCGACTGCTCCTCGAAGTGCCGCGTCTCCTGGACGACGGCCTCGCCCGCGTCCAGCACCGCCGCCTGCCGCGCCATCTCGAAGCGCACGGCCCGCTCGACCGAGCGCAGCGAGTTGACGTTCTTCGTCTCCGAGCGCGTGCCGAGCACCCCCGATCCCTTCGGCGAGAGCGACAGGTTGACGTCGCAGCGCATCGAGCCCTGGTCCATGCGCACGTCGGAGACGCCGAGCGCTTTGATCAGGTCGCGCAGCGCCGTGACGTACGCACGCGCGACCTCAGGGGCCCGCCCGCCGGTGTCCGGGATCATCTTGGTGACGATCTCGATCAGCGGCACGCCCGCGCGGTTGTAGTCCAGCAGCGAGTACTCGGCGCCGTGGATCCGCCCGGTCGCGCCGCCGACGTGCAGCGACTTGCCCGTGTCCTCCTCCATGTGCGCGCGTTCGATGCCGACGCGCACGACCGTGCCGTCGTCGAGCGTGACGTCCAGGTGCCCGTTGTACGCGATCGGCTCGTCGTACTGGGACGTCTGGAAGTTCTTCGGCATGTCCGGGTAGAAGTAGTTCTTGCGCGCGAACCGGCACCACGGCGCGATCTCGCAGTTGAGCGCGAGCCCGATCCGCATCGCCGACTCCACGGCGGCTCGGTTGACCACCGGCAGCGACCCTGGCAGGCCCAGGCAGGTCGGGCAGACCTGGGTGTTGGGCTCGGCGCCGAAGGTGGTGGCGCAGCCGCAGAACATCTTCGTGTGCGTGTTGAGCTCGACGTGCACCTCGAGCCCGAGCATGGGGTCGAACCGCTCGACGACCTCGTCGAAGGCGACCAGGGTGGGCGTGCTCACGACAGGACCTCCGGAGCGGTCGGGGCGGGCCGGGACGCCTCGTACGCCGCCGCCACCCGGTACATCACGGCCTCGCCGAGCGCGGGCGCCATGACCTGCAGCCCGACCGGCAGGCCGTCGTCGAGACCGGAAGGCACCGACAGCGCGGCCGTTCCCGCGAGGTTCGTCGGGATCGTGGCCAGGTCGTTGAGGTACATGGCCAGCGGGTCGTCCACCTTGTCGCCGATCGGGAACGCCGTGGTCGGCGTGGCGGGCGAGACGAGCACGTCGGCCTGCGCGAAGGCGGCGGCGAAGTCGCGCGAGATCAGCGTGCGCACCTTCTGCGCCTGCCCGTAGTAGGCGTCGTAGTACCCCGACGACAGCGCGTAGGTGCCGAGGATGATCCGGCGCTTGACCTCGGCGCCGAACCCGGCCTCGCGGGTGGCGGCCATGACCTCCTCGGCCGACCCGGCACCGGAGACGCGCAGGCCGTAGCGCATCGCGTCGAACCGCGCGAGGTTGGACGACACCTCGCTGGGCAGGATCAGGTAGTAGGCGGCGAGGCCGTACTCGAAGTGCGGGCAGCTCACCTCGACCAGTTCGGCGCCCAGCTTCTCCAGCTGTGCCACCGCCTGCTCGAACGAGGCGCGCACCCCCGGCTGGTAGCCCTCTCCGCCCAGCTCGCGGACGACGCCGACGCGCAGGCCGGACAGGTCGCCGCGGGCGCCTTCGCGGGCGGCCGCGACGACCGCGGGCACCGGCGCGTCGATCGACGTGGAGTCGAGCGGGTCGTGGCCCGCGATCACCTCGTGCAGCAGCGCGGCGTCGAGCACCGTGCGCGCGCACGGACCGCCCTGGTCGAGCGAGGACGCGCAGGCGATCAGCCCGTAGCGGGACACGCCGCCGTAGGTGGGCTTCACCCCGACCGTGCCGGTGAACGCGGCGGGCTGGCGGATCGAGCCGCCGGTGTCGGTGCCGATCGCGAGCGGCGCCTCGTGCGCGGCGAGCGCGGCGGCCGAGCCACCGCCGGAGCCGCCGGGCACGCGGGTGAGGTCCCACGGGTTGTGCGTCGGGCCGTACGCCGAGTGCTCCGTGGAGGAGCCCATGGCGAACTCGTCCATGTTCGTCTTGCCGAGGATCGTGATCCCGGCGGCGCGCAGGCGGGCCGTGAGCGTGGCGTCGTACGGCGGACGCCACCCCTCGAGGATCTTCGAACCCGCGGTGGTGGGCATGTCGGCCGTGGTGAACACGTCCTTCAGCGCCAGTGGCACGCCCGCGAGGGGGGACGCGGGCGCAGTGCCCGCGGCGAGGCTCTCGTCGACGAGCGTGGCGGAGGCCAGCGCGGCCTCCTCCGCGACGTGCAGGAACGCGTGCACCTGCCCGTCGACCGCGGCGATCCGCTCCAGATGGGCCCGCGTCACCTCGACGGCCGACACCTCACGCGAATGGATCTTCTCGGCCAGCTCGGCTGCGGTGAGCCGGGTGAGCTCGCGCCGTGTCGATGATTCGCTCGCAAGCTCGCTCATTGTTCCTCCCCCAGGATCTGCGGCACCCGGAAGCGGCCCTCCTCGGCCGCCGGAGCGCCCGCCAGCACCTGCTCCTGGGTGAGGCTCGGGCGCAGCTCGTCGGGGCGGAACACGTTCTCCAGCGGCACCGCGTGCGAGGTGGGCGGGATGTCGTCCGCGGCCACCTCGCCGACGCGGGCGACCGCGCCCAGGATCACGTCGAGCTGGCCCGCGAACACATCGAGCTCCGCGTCGGTGACGGCGAGCCGGGCCAGCCGGGCGAGGTGCGCGACCTCGTCCCGGGTGATCCCACCCGTATCTGCAGCCAAGATGTCCTCCACCGGTGATTGCGGGACGTCGCGGCGCGGCACCGGGCGCGGACGTCGACCTGGCCTCCGAGTCTAGGCGCGGGGGCCGACAGAGTTCGCACGCGGCCTGCCGAAAACCGGACGATCGACGACCGGCCGTACCGCGCGCTCGCCCCGGCGACGTTCGCCCTGACACAATCGCCGATCGGGGCGTAACAGGGGTGGCGCTCTTCAGGGGGAGTCGGCGAGAGGGCGTGTCTGGCGTGTCGTACCTGCTCCGCATCGTGCTGCCGGACAAGCCGGGCAGCCTCGGAGCCGTCGCGACGGCCCTGGGCAACGCGGGCGCCGACATCCTCGGGGTGTCGGTGGTCGAGCGGGCGGCGGGCCACGCGATCGACGACATCGCGGTCGAGCTGCCCGGCGGCCGCCCACCGGACGTGCTGATCACCGCGGCGGAGTCGGTGCCGGGCGTCGAGGTGGAGTCGATGCGGCCGCACTCGGGGCGCCTGGAGACCCACCACGAGCTGGAGCTGATCGACGAGATCGCGGGCGACCCCGACAACGGGCTGCGGCTGCTCGCCGAGGGCGTGCCGCGGATCTTCCGGGCGGGCTGGGCGCTCATCGTGGCGCGCGAGGACACGCACTCCTACCGCCTCGCCGAGAGCAACGCGGCGCCGGAGACGATCGCGGGCGACCTGCCGTGGCTCCCGCTGTCCAAGGCGATCGTGCTCGATCCGGTGGTGCACTGGGTGCCCGATCCGTGGAGCGACCTCGACACCGAGCTCGCCGCCGCGCCGTTCGGCCCGACGCGCGACGCGCAGGGCCTCGTCGTCGGACGTCCCGGCGGCCCCGGCTTCCGCCCGTCCGAGCTCGCGCGCCTCACCCACCTGGCCGGGATCGTCACCACGATCCTCGGCGGTTGAGCCGGGCAGGCGGACGGGGCGAGGCAGTACCGGGTGTGGCGATCAGCGGCCGCGGCGGGAGCGCAGCTTCTGCCCCAGGCCCCACGCCCGCTTGCCGGAGCTGATCTCCAGCGCCTTGGCGACGAGGTTGTCGTTGCCGGTGGCGAGCCACCCGTCGGGCAGCACCAGGACGTCCTCGAAGCCGATGCGGGTGTCGACGTTGAGGCCCATCGCGTACTCCAGCACCGGCCAGGCGCCGCCCTCCTCGCCGTGCAGCAGCACCGGCACGCCGAGGTCGGAGCCCAGCGCGCGCATGATCCGGACGCCCTCCGCGACCGCGGTGCTGGGATCGGACACCGTCGACTCCGCCAGCACCCGCGTGGTGCCCCGCGGCAACCGGTTGCGGCGGAGGGTGACCGCGTCGCCGCTCGTCCACACGCCCAGCTCGACGCCGATGCCCACCGACTCCGCGGCGGAGCACACGCGCTCCCAGCCCTTCTCGTGCACGTTGACCGAACACACGTCGGGCTTGCCGATGCCCAGATGGCCCCACTGGAGGACGGCCTCGACCCGCCTCTCCGGATCGGGTTGGATCCAGCGGCCGGTGGGCACCCCGATCTCCATGCCGGGCACCTCGGCGCGGATGGCCGCCACCGCGTCGCCGACGTAGGCCGGATCGAGGGTCTCCATGCCGTCGGGGTCGCGTGGGTGGATGTGCACCGAGGACACGCCCTGCTCGCCGACGGCCCTGGCGTCCCTGGCGAGGTGGCGGGGCATGATGGGCAGAGCGGGATGCGCATCCTCGGGGCGCGACCCGTTCAGCACCGCCTGCAACACCGCGACACCCCCATCTCGAAGACGATATCCCGCGAGCGCGCCGCGGTTCGCCTCTCCGTTCGGAGAGCTTTCCGGGGGATCGCACGCCGATCGTAGGGGCTGGGGCCGTGGGACTGCGCTGTGGTTCAACCCGTTGCGCGGCAGGTGTGGGCCATCCCACTCCGGGCTCGGGCACGACCTCCGCGTCGCCCCTTCCTGATCAGGCGTTCTGGGCCGCCGCCCGTGCCGCGTCGGGCCCCTGGTCGAGCAGGACCCGGAAGCCCGCCTCGTCCAGGACCGGGACGCCGATCTCCATCGCCTTGTCGAACTTGGAGCCGGGCGCCTCGCCCGCGACGACGAAGGCGGTCTTCTTCGACACCGATCCGGCCGCGCGGCCACCGCGCGCGGTGATCGCCTCCTTGGCCTCGTCGCGGGAGAAGTCGTCCATCGACCCGGTGATGACGATCGACATCCCCTCCAGTGTGCGGGGCACCGACGCGTCGATCTCGTCGACCATGCGCACGCCCGCCGCGCGCCACTTGGCGACCACCTCGCGGTGCCAGTCGACGGAGAACCAGTCGCGCAGCGCGGCCGCGATGGTCGGCCCGACCCCCTCGACGCCCGCGATCGGCGCGAGCGCGGCCGCAAGCTCCTTCGCCTGCGCCCTGGCCACGGCCCTGGCCGCCTTCTCCGCCGCGGCGGCGATCTCGTCGGCGGACAGCTCCGCGGCCCCGTCGGATGCGTCGGCGGAGGAGCTCGCGGCGGGCGGCTCGGCGGGCGGCTCGGCGGGCGCCGCGGCTGTCCCGTCGGCGACCCCGGCGGCAGCGGCCCGCGCATCGGTGGCCGCCGGGCCGGGCGCGCCTGCGGCCGCATCGGCGGCGGCCTCCTCGCCAGGGTCGCCAGCACTGCCGTCGGAGGTGATCGCGAGGCCCGCCTCCTCGGTGGCACGCGCCGCGGCCTCGGCCGCCGCCTCGATCGCCTCCATCGAGGTGAACTCCCGCGCGAGTGCCTGCGCGGCCGTGGGCCCCACGTGCCGGATCGACAGGGCGACCAGCACCCGCCACAGCGGCCGGTCCTTCGCGGCGTCGAGGTTGACCAGCAGCTTCCGCCCGTTGACCGACACCTCCCCCGCCTTGGTGCGGAAGAGCTCGGTCTCGAGAAGATCCTCCTCGGTGAGGCCGAACACGTCACCCTCGTCGTGCACGACGCCCGCCGCCAGCAGCGCGACCGCCGCCTCGTAGCCGAGACCCTCGATGTCGAACGCGCCGCGGCTCGCGACGTGGAACAGCCGCTCACGCAGCTGCGCGGGACAGGACCGCGCGTTGGGGCAGCGCAGGTCGACATCACCCGCCTTCTGCCGCGCGAGCGCGGTGCCGCACTCCGGGCAGTGGGTGGGCATGACGAACTCGCGCTCGGTGCCGTCGCGCAGGTCGACGACCGGCCCGAGCACCTCGGGGATGACGTCGCCCGCCTTGCGGATGACGACCTGATCGCCGATCAGCACCCCCTTGCGGCGCACCTCGTCGGCGTTGTGCAGCGTGGCGAGCGACACCGTGGACTGCGCGACGACCACCGGCTCCATGAACGCGAACGGCGTGACCCGGCCGGTGCGCCCGACGTTGACCCGGATGTCGAGGAGCTTCGTGGTGACCTCCTCCGGCGGGTACTTGAACGCGATGGCCCACCGCGGCGCGCGGGAGGTGGCGCCCAGCCGCCGCTGCAGGGCCACCTCGTCGACCTTGACGACGACGCCGTCGATCTCGTGCTCGATGTCGTGGCGGTGCTCGCCCCAGTACTCGGTGTGGGCGATCACCTCGTCGATGCCCGTGAGCACCACCGAACGCTCCGACACCGGCAGGCCCCAGGCGCGCAGCGCGGCGTAGCCCTGGGACTGGCGCTCCAGCGTGAAGCCCTCCCGCTTGCCGAACCCGTGGCAGATCAGCCGCAGGTTGCGCGACGCGGTGATGCGCGGGTCCTTCTGCCGCAGCGAGCCCGCCGCGGTGTTGCGGGGGTTGGCGTAGACCGGCTTGCCCGCCTCGACCATCAGCGCGTTGAGCGCCTGGAAGTCCTCCAGCCGGAAGTACACCTCGCCGCGCACCTCGATGACGGCGGGCACCGGGAACTCGGCGGTGCCGGCGAGCTCCTCCGGCACCTCCGCCAAGGTGCGCATGTTGAGCGTGATGTCCTCGCCGGTGCGCCCGTCGCCGCGGGTGAGCGCCCGGGTGAGCCCGCCGTTCTCGTAGAGGAGGTTGACGGCCAGCCCGTCGATCTTCAGCTCGCACAGGTAGTGCAGCTTCTCGGCCCCGACGTCGCGCGTGACCCGCTCGGCCCACGCCCGCAGGTCCTCGGCGCTGAACGCGTTGTCGAGGCTGAGCATGCGCTCGAGGTGGTTGTGGGC
This sequence comes from uncultured Actinomycetota bacterium, assembly GCA_963750095.1. Lineage (GTDB taxonomy): Bacteria > Actinomycetota > Actinomycetes > Mycobacteriales > Pseudonocardiaceae > Pseudonocardia. The sequence continues at coordinate 981,602 of CAVVPJ010000011.1, forward strand.
GGCGAAGTCGCTGGAGAAGGTGCCGCCGACCTGCTGGGTCGGCGAATCCGGCGTGACGAGCTCGGGATGCTCCTCCTCCAGCGCCAGCAGCTCGCGCCACAGCTCGTCGAACTGGCCATCGGACAGCACCGGCGCATCGAGCACGTAGTAGCGGAACCGATGGCCTTTGACCTCCTCGGCCAGCCGCGCATGCCGCTCACGGACGGAATCTGGACTCACGGGCCGAGGCTACCGAGGCCCACCGACAGTTCCCGGCGGCACGCTGATCGTCAACCCGAGGTTGACGTTCTGAGTTCGTCAACTTAGAGTTGACGCATGACCTCCGCAGTCCGCCTCGACGACCTCATCGCCCTCGTGAAGGACCGCCACCCCGACGGCGACGCGCTCGAACGGCTCGGCGACGCCGTCGCGGTCGGCGAGCACCTCGGCGAGGTCGCCGACCACCTCATCGGCCATTTCGTCGACCAGGCCCGCCGGGCGGGCGCGTCCTGGACCGACATCGGCCGCCACATGGGTGTCACGAAGCAGGCGGCGCAGAAGCGCTTCGTGCCGCGCGCCGAGGGCGCCGACGCGCGCGACTTCGCGCGGTTCACCGACAAGGCGCGGCACGTCGTCGTCGCGGCCCAGGCCGAGGCGCGGCGCACGCGGCAGGAGCAGATCCTGCCCGAGCACATCGTGCTGGGCCTGCTCGTCGAGCCCACCGCGCTGGCCGCGACGACGCTGACGGCGCTCGGCGTCGACCTCGACGTCCTGCGGGAGCGCGCCGAGTCCCGCCTCGTGGCGTCGGACGCCGAGGTCGGCGAGCACATCCCGTTCAGCGGACCGTCGAAGAAGGTGATCGAGCTGGTCTTCCGCGAGGCGCTGCGGCTCGGCCACAACTACGTCGGCACCGAGCACATCCTGCTGGGCGTGCTGGCCGACGAGGACAGCCCCGGCGCGCAGTTGCTGGGCGGGCTCGGCGTGACCTACAGCGCCGCCGAAGCGCACATCACGGCGGCGCTCGCGGCGCTGCTGGCGGCACGGGCGGCCGAGCGGGACACCGCCGCGGGCTGATCGCCACCACCAGGCCGTTGTTCCCGGGCTCTGATCAACGGAAAGGACGGCCTCGCGCGGATCATCCGTCGTCGTCGGGCGCGTCGACGAAGGCTTCGCCCAACTCGCGGCACAGCGCGAGCGCGCGCCGGGCCCACGCCGGGTCGGCGCCCGCGAGGCCGCAGGTGGGCGTCGGGACGGCGAGGTGGGCGAGGCGCTCGCGGGCGAAACCCAGCCGGTCGGCGAGGTCGAATGCCGTGCGGGCCAGAGCACGGCTGGTCGGACGGCCGCCGGGGTGCCGGGCGGGCACCATGCCCAGCAGCAGCGGGGTGCCCCCGTCCCACACCTCGCCGAGGGCGTCCAGCGCGGCGGGCGACGCCGTGCGCCCCGCCACCGACGGCAGGGTGGCATCGACGCCGATGCAGGCGGCGCCGACGTCGCCGAGGACGCCGATCGGCGGACGGTCCGCGCAGCAGTGCAGGACCACCGGCACACCGACGCCCGCGACCAGCTCGCGCAGCACCTCCTTGGCCGCGTTCTCCGACACCGCGCGGACGGTGCCGTAGCCGGAGGGCGTCGGCACCTGGCCGGTCAGGACGGCGGCCAGCGACGGCTCGTCGAGCTGCAGCAGGACCGCCGCGCCGGTGCGCGCGGCGACCTCCGCGACGTGCACGCGGAGGCCTTCGGTCAGGCTGGCGGCGACCTCGCGGACCGCGCCGCGGTCGGTGAGCACCTTGTGGCCGGAGTGCAGCTCGACGGATGCCACGAACGTCCACGGGCCCGCCGCCTGCACCTTGACCCACGGCGGGCGGGTGACGTCGACGGCCTCGTCGAACGCGTCGAGGTCGACGCGCAGGAGGTCGACGGCGCGCCGATGGTCGCCGCCGGGCCGGGCTGTGACGCGGTAGGCCGACGGAACCACCTCGACGGCGATGTCGACGAGCAGGCCCGCGGTCCGGCCGACCATGTCGGCGCCCACGCCGCGCGCCGGGAGCTCGGGCAGTGCGGGCAGCACCGGCAGCTCGCCCGCCACGGTGGTGGCCGCCTCGAGGGGGTCGGTGCCGGGCATCGAGCCGACGGCGGTGGCCGCGCCGTCGGGCCAGCGCGCGGGCGGCGCGACGGGCGCGGCGCCCGGCTCCGGGGCGGGCGTGGGCGGCGGCCCCGGCATCGTCTGGCCCGGCCGCGCTCCGGCCAGCCCCGCGGCGGCGAGCGCGGCCGCGAGCGGGTCGTCGGCGCTCACGGGGCGCCGACGGAAGGACGGGCGGTGGGCCACATGTCCGCGTGTCTACCACCGGGACCGGCGGCCGCCCGCGCCGGGCGGTCCGGTGGCGGACGCAGGCCCTGCGTTCGTCGGCGGGATCGCGGCACAGCGGCGACGCGGCCCCACGCCCACGGTCGCCTCGCAGACCTCACCGGCACCTCGCAGGCCCCCGGGCGGCTGCGAGGTGCTCAGCCGCTCTGCGAGGACCGGTCAGCGAGTGGCCGCGATCGTGGCGCTGCCCAGCACCCTGTCGCCCACGTAGAACGCCACCGCCTGGCCGGGCGCGACCCCGCGCAGCGGCTCGGCCAGCTCGGCGCGCACCGTCGCCCCGCCGGGGAGGACCCGGGCCGGGGCGAGGCCGCCGTGCGCGCGCACCTGCACCACCGCGTCGAACGGGTCGGGCGCGCTGCCCGCCGTCCACACCGGGCGCTCGGCGTCGATCACGCGCACGTCGAGCGCCGAGGCCGGGCCGACCCGGACCGTGCCGCTCGCGGGCTCGATGTCCAGCACGTAGCGGGGTCGCCCGTCGGCGGCGGGCGCGGCCACCCCGAGGCCGCGCCGCTGCCCCACCGTGAACCCGTGCACGCCCTCGTGGCGGCCCAGCTCGGCGCCGGTGGCCGCGTCGAGGACCGCACCGGGCCGCGACCCGATCCGCGCGGTGAGGAACGCGCGGGTGTCGCCGGAGGGGATGAAGCAGATGTCGTGGCTGTCGGGCTTCGCGGCCACCCGCAGCCCGCGGGCGGCGGCCTCGGCGCGCACGTCGGCCTTCACCGTGTCGCCGATGGGGAACATCGCGTGCCGCAGCTGCCCGGCCGTGAGCACCGACAGCACGTACGACTGGTCCTTGTCGACGTCGACCGCGCGGCGCAGCTCCCCGGCGGTGAGCCGGGCGTAGTGGCCGGTGCAGACGGCGTCGAACCCCAGCGCGAGCGCCTTGTCGAGCAGCGCCGCGAACTTGATCTTCTCGTTGCACCGCAGGCACGGGTTGGGCGTCTGCCCGGCGGCGTAGGCGGCCACGAAGTCGTCCACGACGTCGGCGGCGAACCGGGCGGCGAAGTCCCACACGTAGAACGGGATGCCGATGACGTCGGCGGCGCGCCGGGCGTCTCCGGCGTCCTCCTTCGAGCAGCAGCCGCGCGAGCCCGTACGCAGCGCATCCGGCGTCTGGGACAGGGCCAGGTGCACGCCGACGACGTCGTGCCCGGCGTCGACGGCCCGCGCGGCCGCCACGGCGGAGTCGACGCCACCCGACATCGCGGCGAGCACCCTCATGCGGGGCCCACTTCGCCCATGCCGTGGTGTCCTCGCACACGGTCGAACCTGTGCGAGGACGCCGGGAGGTGTGCGGAGTCTCGATGCTGCCGGAAAAGAACGGTCATCGGGCCTGCCCCGCGCGCCGCGCCCGCTCGACGACCCCGCCGATCACGGCCGTCACCCGCTCGACGTCGGCGGCGGTCGTGGTGTGGCCGAGGGAGAACCGCAGCGACCCCCGCGCGGTGGCCTCGTCCGCCCCCATCGCGAGCAGTACGTGGCTGGGCTGCGCGACGCCTGCGGTGCAGGCCGAGCCGGTGGAGCACTCGATGCCCTGCGCGTCGAGCAGCATGAGCAGCGAGTCGCCCTCGCAGCCGGGGAAGCTGAGGTGGGCGTTGCCCGGAAGGCGCGAGGGGCCGCCGTCGATGACGTCGGTGCCCTGGTCGCCGTTCAGCGTGGCGTCGGGCACGCTGGCCAGGACCTTGCCGACGAGGTCGTCGCGCAGCCCGGCGATCTCGAGCGCCCGCCGCGGGGCCTCGCGGACCGCGAGCTCGACGGCCGTGGCCAGGCCGACGACCCCCGGGGTGTCGAGCGTGCCGGACCGCACGTCGCGCTCCTGCCCACCACCGTGCAGCAGCGGCGTGAGCACCACCTCGCGCCCCAGCAGCAGCGCGCCCGCGCCGATGGGGCCGCCGAGCTTGTGCCCGGTGAGCGTGAGCGCGTCGACGCCGGACGCCGCGAAGTCGACGGGGAGGATCCCCACGGCCTGCACGGCGTCGGTGTGCAGCGGCACCCCGTGCTCGTGCGCCACGGCGGCCAGCTCGCGCACCGGGTTGACCGTGCCCACCTCGTTGTTGGCCCACATCACCGACACCAGCGCGACCGAGCCGGGGTCCTCGGCCAGCGCGGCGCGCAGGACGTCGGGACGGACCCGCCCGACCCGGTCGACCGGCAGCAGGTCGACCCGCGCGCCCTCGTGCTCGGCCAGCCACCGCGCGGAGTCCAGCACGGCGTGGTGCTCGATCGCGGAGACGAGCACGCGGCGACGCCGCTCGTCGGCGGCCCGACGCGCCCAGTAGAGGCCCTTGACGGCGAGGTTGTCGCTCTCGGTGCCGCCCGTGGTGAGCACGACCTCGGACGGGCGGGCGCCGACGGCCGCGGCGATCCGCTCCCGGCTCTCCTCGACCTCGCGGCGCGCCCGCCGTCCGGCGGTGTGCAGCGACGAGGCGTTGCCGGTGCGCGCCAGCGCCTCGCACATCGCCGCGACGGCCGCGTCCAGCATCGGCGTGGTGGCGGCGTGGTCGAGGTAGGTCACAGCAGCCCAGGGTAGTCGCCGCTGCCGTGACCGCCTCTCAGGAGGCGTCCACGAACACGGCCGAGACGACGACGTTGCGCAGGTAGCGACGGGCCTGGTGGTCGAACTCACCGCCGCAGGTGATCAGCCGCAGCTCCGGGCCCGGCGTGGGCCCGTACACCTGCTGGGTGGGGAACGCGTCCTTGGGCACGACGACGACGTCGGCGACCCGGAAGCGGACGGTGACGCCGTCGGAACGGCCGACCGAGACGAGGTCGCCCGGTCGCAGCTGGTCGAGGTGGAAGAAGATGCCGGGCCCCGCGTAGGAGTCGACGTGCCCGGCGATGACCGTCGGCCCGACCTGGCCGGGCACCGCGCTTCCGGTGTACCAGCCCGCGACCGCGGTGGACGCCGGTGGGACCAGCACGCCCGCGGCGTCGATCCCGAGGCCGACGAGGGCGGAGCGGCGGAGCTTGAGCCGCGGCACCGTCAGGGTGGTCGCGGCGGCCACCGCCTGCGCGGGCTGCGGCGCGGGCGGGACGGGGTCGAACAGCGGTGCCGGAGCCTGCGCCGGGTCGGAGTGGGCGACCGGCAGCGGGGTGCGCACGGCCACGGTGGCCGAGCCGACGAGCGCGCCGAGCACCGCGACCGCCAGCGCGACCTGGGCGGCGACCCGGCCCGCGCGGGACCGGGTCGCTGCCCGGGAGGGCCGCTGCTCAGCGGGAGCGAGCACGCCGGACCCTGGCGGCCGCCGACAGTCCCGTCATGGCGGCCACGGCGCCCAGTGCCACCGCGGCGGCGCCGAACGCGAGGAGGGCGGCCGTGTCGGCGGGCGCGGTGCCGCCGAACCCGGTCTCGACGCCGCCGACGGGCGCGACCGTCGACCCGGCGCTGTCGCGGATGAGCCGCACCGAGAAGGCGCCCTTCTTGTCGAGCAGCACGACGGAGTAGGTGGAGCTCTCGTCCACGGTGACCGGCAGGTTGACGGCCGGCTTGCCGGGCGCGGTGACGTGCAGCACCCAGGTGCCCACGTTGACGTCGGTGTACGGGGTGGTGGTCGCGAACTTGACGCCGGTCGCCCACGGCTGCTTGCCCGCCTGCCCGAGGTCGACCGCCGACGCGCTGACCGCGCCGTTGATGCACCGGACGGCCGCCTTGCCTGCGGGCGGGGCGTTCAGCTGGTCGTTCAGCACGGTGAGGCCCAGCGACGCGGAGAGCCCGGTGCCCGCCACGGTGTAGGCCTGGCCCGCCTTCGCGTCGACGGTCGTGGAGATCACCGGCGGCGAGTCCTTGGACGCGCCCGCCAGCCGCATGCTCACGACGTACGAGCCGGGGGCGAGCGGACGGTAGGGCGACACGGCGCCGTAGCCGACGCCGGGCACCACGATCGACTGGGACGGGTTGGCCACGCTGGCGACGTAGACGTCGACCTTCGGGGTGTCGGGCGACAGGTGCGCGAGCCGCACGTAGGCCTGGTCGCCCGCCATGGCGGGCGCGGCCACCGCGAACAGCAGGCCGAGCGCGGCGCCGACAGCGGCGACGGTGGTCAGTACGCGACGGTGCACAGTCATGGCAACCTCCTGCACGGAGGTCGGAGAAGCGGTGACACGCATTACGACCTGCGCCGATCCGTGGCACTTCCGTTATCGGGAAACGGCCGTTACAGGGGAAGCAGGCCCGTCGGCGAGGGCACCGGGTAGTTGAGGACGAGGTCGGTTCCGTTCGCCGTGATGCCGGTGGGCGCGAAGGGGGCCTGCTGCGCGGTGAGCCAGTTGCGCAGCAGCGGGGACGACGCGGGCGCCGCCCCGTCGAACGCCGACAGCACGACCATGCGCCGCAGCGCGCCGGGCGCGTCGAGCGGCACGGCGGGGAACGCGGCGACCCCGACGCGGTGGGCGCTGGTCAGCGCGGCCAGCGTGAGCATGAGCCGCGGGTCGACCGTCCCGTCCCGCAGGAGCTGGGCCGCGCCGGGGTCGAGCCTGAGCGCGGAGTTGATGACGAGCTGGGCCCCGAGCCGGGCCCTCGCCTTCCCCTCGACGACCGTGGCGGGCGTGAACGCGCCGCAGACCACGCCCGGCGCTCCGCCGCTGCCGCCCGGGGTGCGGGCGAGCACCGCGTCCGCGGGGCAGGGCGGCACGGGCGGGCCGCCGGGCCGGTCGCTGACCACGCGCACCTCACCGGCGACGGGCGGGTCGGACGGCGCCCGCAGGCGGGTCACGGGGAAGCCCGCGGCCTGCAGTTCGGCGCGGTCGAGCGGGTCGGCGACCACCAGGGTGCCCGGGCCGGTCTGCGTGGTGACCCAGGCCACGAGCGAACCGCCGACCGGCACGGGCGCGCTCGCCGCCACACCGAGCGGCACCGCGAGCACCGCCACCAGCGCGACGACCCCGACCACGGCGACCAGGCGCAGCGAGCGGCGCGGGACCCGCGCCCGCACCTGGTCGACCACGGCCGCCAGCGCCACGGCGACGACCGGCGTGACGAGCACGGCGGCGGCGGCGCGGGACGGTCCGGGGAGAAGCCCGACGACGACGAGCGGCACCGCGGCGGCGAGCACGGGGAGCAGCAGGCGATCGGCAAGGCCCGCGAGCACGCCGAGCCCGACGACCACGGCCGCCCCGCCCAGCGCGCCGCCGAGGGGGATGTCCGGCCCGGTCGTCGCGGCCAGCGGGGCGCCGGGCAGCGCGGCGAGCACGACGCCTGCCGCCGCGAGCACGGCCACCACCCACGCCGGGGTCCGCAGCCGCGGGGGCAGCCCGGCCGCGCCCGCGAGGACGACGGCGGCGGCCAGCACCAGCAGGGGCGCCGCCGCGAGGGGCACGGTGGCGACGGCGACCAGCGCGACGACGCCCGCGGCGCGGGTCCGGTTGCTCACGACGAGCGCGGCGGCGAGCGCGAGCCACACGCCGCCGACGGCGGCCGTCGTCACGCCGGAGTGCAGCGCGAGCACCGGCAGGGCGACCCCGAGCGCACCCACGGCCACCGCGGACGCGGGCAGCGAGCTGCCGAAGCCGCGCAGCACCGGCCAGAGCAGGAGCGTGCCCAGCGCCCCGAGCGCGAGGCACGCCCAGCGGGCGGTCGTGACGGGGTCGGCCACGGGCAGCGCGAGCTCGACGGCGGCGATCTGGATCGCGGCGAGGTGGTCCCACGGCGCGAGCGGCACCGGGGCGATCGTGGCGTCCCGGATGGCGAGCACGGCGACCGCGAAGCGCGCCTCGCTCGCCGTCGCCACCCACAGGGAGGTGAACGTCGCGGCGATGGCGTGGGCGACGACCGTCAGTACGGCGATCCCGAGGAACGCCGCCAGCCCGACCGGCGGACGGCGCTCCTTCTGCTCGGGCAGCTTCGGCGCGACGTAGTCGGCAGAGTCGCCGGGGCCGGTCGAGTCGCCCTCCCTCGCCTGGGGGGTGAACAGCGGGGCCGCAGAACGCTTGGCCGGACCCGACGGCGTGGGCGCGTCTCCCGAGCGCGCGACAGCCAGCCGCGGGCGGAGCGTTGATCCCCGGCGCTTCGGGGTCTGCTGGTCACTGCGGCCTTCGGCGGCGGCTCCTGGCAGCGTGGTCAGTGCGCCACCACCCGGTCGGCAGCGCGGCGCCGAGCCGCCCCCGTGATCGTCATGTCCCTCTCCGTCGGTCCTGCATCGGATGCAGGTTCATCATGGCGTGTTCGGCAGCCCCGCGGGGCCGGAAGCGTACGCCGCTACCCCTGCCCGCCGTCGCCGTTCTCGCCGTCGCGGACCGCGCCCGCCGCGTTGCGCACGATCTCCACGATCCGCGCCAGCTCCTGGCGGGTCGACTCGCGCAGCGAGTTGAGCCGGGCGACGTCCTTCTCGACCGCCTCGACGACGCGCGTGGCCTCCGTCTCGGCCGCCGCCCGCTTCTCCTCGATCTCGTGGCGGACCTGGTCGCGCAGCCGGTCGGCCTCACGCTGCGCGGCCCTGGTGAGCATCTCGATCTCGCCGCGGGCCGCCTCGACCTGCGACTTGAGCGCGCCCTCGCGCTCGTCGAGGGCCGCGGTGCGGCGGGCGATCTCCTGGTCGGCCTGCGCGGAGCGGGCGATCAGCGCCTGCTCGGCCTCGTGCCTGCGCTGCTCGGCGTCGGCACGGGCCCGCTCGACGACCGCGCTGGACTCCGCGGCCGCGCCTGCGCGGATCTCGGCCGCCTCGTTCTCCGCCAGGCGCAGCAGCCGCTCCGCGCGCACCCCGAAGCCCTCGGTGGGGGCTGCGACGGGCTGGCTGCTCGCGCTCTCGGCCTTGCGCTCGGCCGAAGCGGCCCGCTCCTCCGCCGCGCGGCGGGCCTTCTCGGCCTCCGCGGCCGAGGTGCGCAGGGTCGCGACGACGGCGAGCAGGTCGTCGATGTACTCGTCGACCTCGATCCGGTCGTAGCCGCGGATGACGGTGACGAACCGGCGGCGATCCCTGTCGTCCTCGAAGGCACCCGGCGCGGCGCTCGGCTTGGGCGCGCCCTGGTTGCCTCCGCCCTGGGAGGGGACCGGGCCGGACGCGCGAGGCCTGGCCGTGGTCGTGGTCCGGTTGGTGGGTTCCATCAGTGCTCCGTCCCGTTGCGGGCGCCGCTGCCCGCCGACTCCGTACCCGCCGGGAGCTCGTTGACCAGGACCTCGGCAAGTCGCGCGAGCTCGGCGTGGACGTTACTGCGGAGCGCGGACAGGCGCATGAGGTCGTGCTCGGCCTCGTCGCGGACCTTCTTGGCGGCGGCCTCGGCGCGGATCCGGATCTCCTCGGCCTTGGCCTCGGACTCCTGGCGCAGCCGGTCGGCCGCGCGCGTGGCCGCGGCGTGCAGCTGCTCGGTCTCGGCGCGGGTGGCCTCGAGCTGGTCGGCGATCTGCTGCTCGCGCTCCTGCAGCTCGACCGCGCGGCGGGCAGCGGCCTGGTCGAGCTGCGCGGCACGCGCGATCAGCTGCTGCTCCACCTCGTGGCGGTGCTTCTCGGCCTCGGCCCTGGTCTGCTCGAGCAGGCCCACCGACTCCTGCCGCGTGCGGGCCCGCACCTCCGCGGCCTCCTGCTCGGCGAGGCGCAGCAGCTTCTCGGCCCGGAAGCCGAACCCTTCCTCGGCGGGCGGGGCGTCCCGGGTGGCCGACGCGCGCAGCCTCCTGTTCTCCTCCTCCGTGGCCTCGGCGTGCTCGGTGGCCAGACGCCGCTGCCGCTCAGCCTCCGCCAGCTGCGCCCGCAGCGTCGCCAGCTCGTTGCGGTGCCGCGCGACGTACTCGTCGACCTGGCGGCGCTCGTAGCCGCGCAGGGCAGTGTCGAACGGCGAGGCCGTAGCCCGCTGGTCGGGCACGCCCCCCGCCGGACCTGTTGGAGGTCGGGTGCTGGTGACGGGCTCGGAGAGGGACATGCCGGGGAGCTCCTTCCGGGTGGGACGCCGGCCGGGACGGGGTACGGTCGAGAGGCCCAGTGGCGCGGGAACGCGACGGAGGGGACTTCGGTGACCGATCCGGGGGAACCCGAGCACGACTGGAGCTGACTGTACGAGGCGCTCCTGACGCGGGCCTGCGCGGTTGTCCTTTATGCGAGACGACGCGCTGACAACGACCGTCGAGCGGTCCAATTTGATGCTCCTTATGGAGCAATTTCGGAGCCGGCCGCGTGCCGCCCCACCTCCCGAAGCGGTAGTTCGCCGACAATCCCCGCCGTCCCGTAATTCGCTGAACCGGACCAGTGTCGGCCCTTTCTTGCGCACTGCGCATTCGCCCGAGCGCGGAGCGTGTTAAAATTCTCTACAGAGTGTGATTGATTGATTACCTGTCGTTCGCATTGCTCCGGATGCGGGACCGCGTTCACACAATCACGCCCGCTCGCAGCGCGAGCAGCACCAGGTGCGCGCGATCTCGGGCCCCGAGCCTGCGGGTCATCCGCGAGAGGTGGCTCTTGACGGTCAGCGCGGACAGGCCCAGCCGCAGCGCGATCTCGGGGTTGGACAGGCCGTCCGCGGCCAGCGCCAGCACCTGGATCTCGCGGGGCGACAGCGTCCGCTCCCGCCCGGTGACGTCGTTGACCGGGACCGGCTGTGCGGCGGGCCCGGCCTGGGCCACCCCGTCCACCGACCGGCTGGGCGGGGCGACGAGGTAGCCGCGCGCGCCTCCCGCAAGCGCCTCGGCGACGGCGGCGGGCCGCCGTTCACCGCCGAGGACCACCACGTGGTCCCACCCCGCCTCACGCAGTGCCGCGACCGCCCCCGGCGTGCTCTCGTCGGGTCGCGCGGGACCACCGAGCAACGCGAGCGCCTCCGCGCCCGTCGCCACGGGGACGTCGGCCGCGCCCGCCGCCGACGGCGCGTGCCGCACCTCGAAGCCCGCCGCGACGAGCGCGTACTCCAGCGCCTGGCACCGCTCGGGCGACTCCAGGGCGAGCAGCGCCACCGAACGTCGGGGCCGCGGATCATCCGCCGCCGATCGCGACCGCAGCGCCCGATGGGCCGCCGCCCCCACGTCTCGCATACGACCGTCCTCGGGGTGGTCTCGGGTTCACGACGACGGCCCCGCACGGGGTGGTCCGGTCCGGCGCCGACGGCCGACCCTGGCGGAGGGCCGTGCGGCAGGCAAGGCCCCGCCACCGCGGACGAAGGGATTGGGGTGTTCGCCACAGCCTGCATCAACCCCAAGATCATCCGACACGGTCGCGTGACGGCTACGGGTTCGCCCTGCCCGCCGACGTCGGCCAGCTCGCCCCGCAGCGCCACACAATCGGGGTGGTCGGCGCCCAGCAGCGCCGTCGCGTCCTGCAGCGCCCTCGCCAGCAACGGCTGGGCGGACTCCGGCCTGCCCATCTGCGCCAGGCACCGGCCGAGATTGGCCCGCAGCACCACCGTGGAGAGGCTGGGCGGCCCCGGCACCTTGTCGGCGTCCACGAGCGCAGCGGACAGGATGTTGACCGCCGCCGCCACACTGCCCGCCGCCGCACGGGCCAGCGCCAGGCCGCAGCGCGAGGTCAAGGTGTCCGGGTGGGCGGGCCCCAGTATCCGCATCCGCTGCTCCACCACCTGCCCGTGCAGGACGATCGCGGCAGGCACCCTCCCGACCAGCCGGTAGGTCGCGGCCAGGGCTTCGCGCGCCGTCAGCGTGGCGACGTGCTCGGGGCCGAGCACGCGCTCCCGTGCGGCGAGGATGTGCTCGAGGAGGGGGACGGCGTCGGCGAAGCGGCCCAGCCACGCCCAGGTGACGCCGAGGTTGCCCGCCGCGGTCAGCGTGTCGGGATCCTCGAGGCCCAGCCGGTCCATGCACTGCTCGACGACGTCACGCAGCAGGTCCGCGGCCTCGTCGAAGCGCTCGGCGGCGCAGTACCCCGTGGCCAGCGCGTTGCGCGCGGCCAGCCGTTCCCGCACGGTCGACGGGTCGCCGCCGCCCCGCATGCTCTCGAGGGCGGCGCTTTCCAGGAGGAAGAGCGACCCGGCGAGCGGGTCGTCGTCGGGGGCGCCGGAGGTCCTCGGGTCGGTCCCGGAACCCTCCGGACCGTCCAACTCAGCGCCCGACCGGGGGCGGGCCGCCGGAACCCGACCGGCGGTCCGGGCCGCGCGTCGACTCCCGGCCCATCGGCGATCGCCCTGTCATGGTCGTTCCAGCATGATCGTTCGTGCAGGTCCGTGATCGTACGATGGTCGCCCGAACCCGGACATCCCCGCCCCGAGTCAGCCGATCAGCGGCATCCATCGCGAGATTCCTACCCTCCGCCCACAGAGAGCACCCATACGGGTGAAGCGGTGACGGCACATCTGTGTTCAGGCTGCCTGCGGGTGTCGGCCGCACGCCGACGCACACTGTCGACTGGAGGTGCGATGACCGCAGTGCCAACCGACTCCTCGGGCGGTGCCATCCCAACCGGCGGGCCGCCCGGCGAGCTAGCCGGAGGCGCACTGGGATTGCCGTCGGTGCTTTTCTGCATCGTGACCGGCGCGGCCCCCCTCGCCGCCATGCTGTTCAACGTCCCCGTCGCCACACTCGGCAGCGGCTACGCCTCGCCCGCCGCTTTCATCGTCGCGACGGTCGCCCTCACGATCTTCGCCGTCGGCTACATCGCCATGGCCCGGCGGGTGACCTCAGCGGGAGGTTTCTACACGTTCGTCACCCGCGGCCTCGGCCGCGTACCCGGCCTGGGCGTCGGCTACCTCATCGCCCTGTGCTACATCGTGTTCTCCGCCGCCGTCCTGGGTGTGACCGGCTACTTCGCCTCCACCACCGTCGCCAGCCTCACCGGCCTCGACCTGCCCGCCTGGGTCTACATGGTCATCGCCTTGGTGCTCATGAGCCTCTTCGCGTGGTTCCACATCGAGCTCACCGCGAAGGTGCTCGGCGTGCTGCTGATCAGCGAGGTGCTCGTCCTGATCGTGATGGCCGTCGGTGTCTTCGCCAAGGGCGGCGCCGAGGGCTTCTCCGCCGCCCCGCTCAACCCGGTGAACATCTTCGACAACCCGGCCGCGGTCGAGGTCTTCGGCGGCGGCGCGGCCGGCATCGCGCTGTTCGCCGCGTTCTGGTCCTGGGTCGGGTTCGAGATGGCGCCCAACTACGCCGAGGAGACCCGCGAACCGCACCGGATCGCGCGGCTCGCGACCTACGGCTCGGTGATCGGCCTCGGCGTCTTCTACACGATCATGTCCTACGCGTTCGTCACCGGCTGGGGCCTGACCGGCGCGGCGAACGCGGTGAAGTCGCAGTTCGCGGGCGAGATCGCCTCGGCGTTCTACCCGCTGACCGACAAGTACGTCGGCTCGTGGCTCACGCTGCTGATGGAGATCCTCATCGTGACCAGCTCGTTCGCGTGCGCGATGGCCTTCTACAACACCGGCGCCCGCTACCTGTTCGCGCTGGGCCGCGAGGGCGTGCTGCCCGCTCCGCTGGCCCGCACCTCGAAGCGCAAGAGCCCGGCCGCCGCGTCGATGACGGTCACGACGATCGTCGCGCTCTACTGCCTGGCCTTTGTGATCTACGACCCGAGCACCGAGGGCGCTCTGCTCAAGCTCGGCACCTGGTCGCCGCTGCTCGGCGTGCTGGGCATCCTCGCCGTGCAGGCCCTGGTCTCGATCGCGATCATCCGGTACTTCCTCACCACCGCCCGCGACGACTTCCATTGGTGGACCACGCTCGTCGCGCCCGTCATCGGGTTCGCCGCCATGGTCGGCGCCTGCGTGCTGCTGATCGTCAACCGGGGCGACCTCTCGGGTGCCGCAGACGCCGTCTACATCGAGATCCTGCCCTGGGTCGTGCTGGCCGTCTTCGTCGTGGGCATGATCGTCGCGATGGTCCTGCGCTCGTCCGCGCCCGACCGCTACGCCCACATCGGCCAGTTCGAGATCAACAGCATCGCCGATGCCGACGACCGCGCGGGCACGCGACCCCTCACCGACCGCACGATGGGAAGCCAGTCATGACCGCAGTCCAAGATCCCGACGTCGCACAGGCGACGCATCCGCTGGAGCCGCTGACCGCCGACGAGGTGGCCGAGGCGACGCGGCTGCTGCGCGAGGCGGAGAACCTGGGCCCGACGGCCCGCTTCGTCTTCGTCACGCTGCACGAACCCTCGAAAGCCGACCTCATGGCGTGGACGCCGGACGACCGGCCGCTGCCGCGCGAGGCCCACATCGTGGTCTACGTGCGCGGCGAGGGCACCACGTACGAGGCGATCGTCTCGCTCACCGACCGCTCCGTCGCGTCGTGGCGGCCCATCGAGGGCGTGCAAGCCCCGATCATGGCCGAGGAGTTCCTTGCCTGCGAGCAGATCGTGCAGGCCGACCCGCGCTGGCAGGAGGCCATGCGACGGCGCGGGGTCGAGGACTTCTCGCTCACGATGATCGACCCCTGGGCGTCGAGCTGGACGGGCCCGGAGGACGACCCGTCCGCACGTCGCATCGCGCGCCCGCTGACCTGGGTGCGATCGGCACCGGGCGAGCACGGGTACGCGCGTCCCGTCGAGGGCCTCATCTGCGTGGTCGACCTGGACGCAGGCGAGGTCGTCGACGTCACCGACCACGGCGTCGTCCCGTTCCCGCCCCTCGCGGGCAACTACGAGGAGCCCTGGATCTTCCAGGAGGGCAACGTCCCGGCCTTCGACCGCTACCGCGACGACGTCCGGCCGATCGAGATCACGCAGCCGGAAGGCCCGAGCTTCACCGTGGACGGGCACGCCGTCTCGTGGCAGAAGTGGCACGTGCGGATCGGCTTCACCCCGCGCGAAGGGCTCGTCCTGCACCAGGTGAGCTACGCGGGCAGGCCGATCGTGCACCGCGCCTCGCTCGTCGAGATGTACGTGCCCTACGGCGACCCGGCGCCGACCCACCGGTTCAAGAACGTCTTCGACCAGGGCGAGTACGGCGTGGGCTGGCTCGCGAACCCGCTCACGCTCGGCTGCGACTGCCTCGGGCACATCCAGTACTTCGACGGCGTCGTCAACGACAACGACGGCGGTCCGGTGACCATCCCGAACGCGATCTGCATGCACGAGGAGGACACCGGGATCTCCTGGAAGCACACCGACTTCCGCACCGAGGCCGTCCAGGTGCGCCGTCGGCGGCGGCTGGTGATCTCGACGATCGTCACCGTCGGGAACTACGAGTACGGCTACTTCTGGTACCTGTACAACGACGGCGCCATCGAGTACGAGGTCAAGCTCAGCGGCGTCATCTCGACGGGGGCCATCCCCGTGGGCGAGACGCCCAAGCACGGCACGCTCGTCGCCCCCGGCCTCTACGGCCCCCATCACCAGCACTTCTTCTGTGTGCGGCTGGAGATGGCGGTCGACGGGGCCCAGAACACGGTCGTCGAGATCGACTCGATGCCCAGCCCACCCGGCCCGGACAACCCGCACGGCAACGCGTGGGTGACCCAGCGCACGGTGCTGGGGACCGAGTCCGCGGCCCGGCGGGACGTCGACGCGGGGCGGGCGCGCTACTGGAAGATCGAAAGCGCGACGGAGACCTCCGCGCTGGGCCTCCCGACGGCCTACGCGCTGATGCCCGGCGCGAACGTGCCGCCGATGTACTCGCCCGACGCCCTCTACGCCCGGCGGTCCGGGTTCACCGAGCACCAGCTCTGGGTGACCGCCCAGGACCGCACCCAGCGGTTCGCGGCGGGCGACTACCCCAACCAGCACCCCGGCGGCACCGGACTGCCGTCCTTCGGGGAGGCCGACCGGCCGCTGGAGGGCACCGACGTCGTGGTCTGGTACACGTTCGGGGCGCACCACGTCGTGCGGCCGGAGGACTGGCCCGTGATGCCGGTGACCACGGTGGGCTTCATGCTCAAGCCGAGCGGGTTCTTCGACGGCAACCCCGCGCTCGACCTCCCGCCGAGCACCCCGGCCTGCCACAGCGACTGACGCACAGGCCGAACGGACCGGCGGACCCGGGCCGGTGCCCTCGCGGCATCGGCCCGGCCCCGGTTCGGCGCGTCCAGCCTCACATGTCCTCGAGCGCCTGCAGGGACTCGGGGAGCACCTGGCCGCCGTCGACGACCAGGGTCTGCCCGGTGACGTAGGCCGCCTCCTCGCTGGCGAAGAAGAGGGCCGCGTTGCCGATGTCGGCCGTGCTGCCGAGCCTGCGCTGGGGGATGCTCGCGGTCATCTGGTCCAGGTAGTCCTGGCCGAGGCCGTCCAGCCCCTCGGTGAAGATGTTGCCGGGCAGCACGGCGTTGATCGTGATCTTCTGTGGCGCGAGCTCCAGCGCCGCGGTACGCAGGAAGCCGAGCTGCGCGGCCTTGCTGGCGCCGTAGTGCGACCAGCCCGGGTACCCGGTGATCGGCCCGGTGATCGAGGAGGTGACCACGATCCGGCCGCGGCCGGAGTCCGCCAGCGCGGGCAGACAGGCCTGTACGGCGAACACGGTGCCCTTGAAGTTCGTCGCGAGCACCTCCTCGAGGTCATCCGGCGTCATCTCGGTGAGCCGGGCGGACGGGAAGATGCCCGCGTTCGCGCACAGGACGTCGATGCCGCCGTGGCGGCGCACGGCCTCCGCGGCCATCCGGTCGCACTGGTCCCGGTCCCGGACGTCCGCGGCGACCGCGGAGACCTCGCCGCCCGCGCCCTTGAGCTCGGCGACGGCGTCGTCGAGCGCCGAGGGGTCGCGGCCGGTCACGAGCACGTTGGCGCCCGCGGCGGCGAACACCCTGGCGATCCCGCGGCCGATGCCCTTGCTGGCCCCCGTGACGACGACCGAGCGCCCGGCGATCGAGGTGAACATGCGCATTCCATCCTGTTCTTTCGTGGTGTTCTTTTGTCGGTAACACGTCTGTCATTGGTCGCGGTCATCGGGCCGCTGTCACACTCCGCGCGCGGACGCGCACAGGCCGAACCAATGATCTCGGCGGGCCGCCGGGATCGTGTGGCCACGGGCGACGATCGCCGACCTGATCAAACCCCTGGTCGCAGAGGGACGCCGTTCCGCCCCGCCCCAGCGGCCGTTCACCTGCTCAGGCGCCCGTACCGGCGCACGGCACCCGACCGTTCGTCCTCCCGTATCGCCCTCCCACCGCACCGGTTCTCGTCGACGCCCGGGCCTGCACCATCGGTGACCGCGGCACTGGCAATCGAGCGCAGGAGGAATACCAGATGGGCGAACCTGCCACAAAGCGTAGCCAACAGCACGGTATGTTCAGCCTGAACCGACGATCGACTGGTCCCCTCCGGTCGACCCAATACGCGGCAGGTCGTGCCCGGCCCACCCGCCGTTCCCCGATCGCACTGGAAATGGATATCCATGACCTTGGATGAGAGCGGGCCCGTCGTCCGGAACCCGCGCACGAGCAACGTCCAACGCCTCGCCCCGGACGCCGTCGGCCTGGTCGGCATCAGCTTCATGGCGGTCGCCACCGCGGCGCCGATCGCCGCCATGGTCGGCAACGTGCCGATCGTCGTCGGCTTCGGCAGCGGCATCAACGCCCCGGCGTCCTTCCTGGTCGCGGGGATCATCCTGAGCCTCTTCGCGCTGGGCTACTCGGCGATGGCCCGCCACATCACCGCCACCGGCGCGTTCTACGGCTTCGTCTCGTACGGGCTCGGGCGCGTGATCGGCATGGGCGCCGGGGCGCTCACCACGATGGCATACATGGTCTTCGAGGCGTCGGTCGCCGGACTCTTCGCGTTCTTCGCCCAGACCTTCTTCGCCACCCGCCTCGGCCTGGACATCTCGTGGGTGTTCTTCGCCCTGCTCATGTTGGCGATCAACGCGGCGGCGACCTATTTCAAGATCAATCTGACGGCGGGGATCTTGGGCGTCTTCCTCGTCACCGAGATCGTCATGCTCAGCCTCTTGGTGGTCACCGTTCTGTTCCACGGCGGACCCGAAGGCTGGTCGCTGGCATCGCTCAACCCCCTCAACGCCTTCAAGGACCTGACCGGCACCGTCCCCGACCCCAACAAGCCCGGCGGCACGCTCGCGGTCGCGGGCTCGGCGGGCATCGGCCTGTTCTTCGCGTTCTGGTCATGGGTCGGGTTCGAGTCGGCCGCCATGTACGGCGAGGAGTCCCGCAAGCCCACCAAGGTCATCCCCCAGGCGACCATGCTGTCGGTGGTCGGCGTCGGCATCTTCTACGTGGTCGTGTCGTGGGCCGCGCTCGTCGGCACCGGCCCGAACCGCGCCGTCGCGATGGCACAGGACCCCGCGACCGGCGGCAACATCTTCTTCGGCGTCGTCGAGCAGAACATCGGCGGCTGGGCCGTCGTGATGTTCGAGTTCCTGCTGATGACGGGGTCGTTCGCCTGCGTCATGGCGTTCCACAACTGCGCGTCGCGCTACATCTACGCGATCGGTCGCGAGGACCTGCTGCCCGGCCTCGGCCGCACGCTCGGCCGCACCCACCCGAAGCACGGCTCGCCCTACGTCGCGGGCTTCGTGCAGACGGCCATCGCGGCCGTGATCGTGCTCTGGTTCTTCTTCACGGGCCGCGACCCGTACGCCCAGCTCTTCGCGCTCATGGGCCTGCTCGGCACCACCGCGATCCTCATCGTCCAGGCGCTGGCGGCGTTCGCCTGCATCGCCTACTTCCACGGCCACGGCAAGCAGTACGCCGACGCGCACTGGTTCCGCACCTTCGTGGCCCCGCTGCTCGGCGGGATCGGCATGCTCTACGCCATCTACCTGCTCGTCGAGGCGGCGGGCGTCGCGGCGGGCGCCGCGGCCAACGACATCGTGTTCATGCTCATCCCGTGGATCGTCGGGTTCGTGGGGATCGCGGGCGTGGCCTTCGCGCTGTTCGTGAAGTGGCGCTCCCCCGCGCGCTACGAGCTGGTCGGCCGGGTCGTGCTGGATGTGCGGGAGCGCGAGGGCGCCATCCCACCCCCCGGCACGCGGCGTGCCGATTGGCGCAGCTCCGGCCGCCATGAGCTGCCCCGCTTCTGACCCGGTACGCCGAGGATCCTGCGTATGAAGACCGGATGGGCCCCTGATTTCTTCCTCGTGGCACACGACGAGTTCACCGGCAAGCTCCTGGTGAACAAGAACCTTCTCGGTTGCGGGCTTGCCGCCTCGCAGCTCGCCGAGCTCGTCGCCACCGAGCAGCTCACGCTCGACAACGGCCTCGTCGTCACCATCGACGACGGGCCGCGGTCGGGCACCGGCGCCTTCGTCATGGACACCATCGCCGAGCAGACCACCAACCACGGGGTCCGGGCCTGGATCCAGAACCTGGCCGAGGTGCTCTGCGAACTGGTGGCGAGGCAGCTCATGGACGACGGCGTCATCCGCATGGAGCGGGCCGGGGTGCGGCGCTCCGAACGCTATCCGGCCGACGACCTGCTCCGCGCGGCAGGCCCGCGGGTCTCGCTGGAGAGCGTCATCGCCGACCCGCGGCGGATGGAGCTGACCACGGCGTGGATGGTCGCGCTGGTCTGCACCCTGCAGATCGAGCAGCGGGTGCTGGGGCCGACGGCGAACCGTGGGGCGGCGCGCGAGCTGGCCGATGTCGTCATCCCCAAGCTGCCCGGCCATCTGCAGGCCATCCTCGAAGGGTGCCGCGCGTCCGGGGAAGGCGTCGCGCTCACGATCAAACGGTGATCACCCTGTTGCGCACCGACCGCCCGTGACGTCATGGTGGTACACCCGAAACGCGCGGTGTTAGCGTCCACAATGGCGACCACGGACGGAGTCAGCGTGCCTGAGCGCAACCTCGTCGAGCTCCTCTCAGTGTCGCTGTTCGCGGCCGAGAGCGAGTTCCTCGACACGCGCGGGGCGCCGATGTCGCATGACGCGCTCGAGAAGGCCAACGCGCTCGGCGTGGCCTACACCGCCGCCGGGCGGTACGAGGACGCGCTGCCGCACTTCGAGCGCGCCGCGCAGGGCTGCCGCGCGGTGATCGGCCCTGAGCACCCGAACACGCTCATCGCCGTCGGCAACCTGGCGGTGACCTACGGGCGGCTCGAGCAGTGGCCCACGGCCATCCCGCTGATCGAGGAGACGCTCGCCGCGCGGGAGCGTTCCCTCGGGGAGCAGCACCCGCTCACCATGGCCGCACGCGACGCGCTGGCCGTCGCCTACCGGCAGTCGGGACGGCTTGTCGAGGCGCTCCCGATCCACCAGCGCGTCGTCGGGCAGCGCACCGCGACGCTCGGGCCCGGCCACCCCGAGACGCTGCTGTCGGTGCTCGGGCTCGCCGCTGCCCTCGCCGAGGCGGGCAATCCGCGCCACGCCGCCGCACAGCTCGTCACGGCGCTGCAGGAGGCCGAGCGGTCCGAGCGGACGGACATCATCCTGATCGCGCTGCGGGCGCGGCTCGCCGACTTCCTGTTCGCCATCGGCCAGCCCGACGAGGCGATCGACCACATGCGCCTCGCCATCAGCGAATGCGAGACGCTGCTGGGGGTCAACCACTCCGAGACGATCGCGCTGCGTGGGCACCTGGCCCGCATGGACCGCGAGAGCGGCGCCGCCGACGTGCCGCGCTAGGGGGGCGCTGGAGGACTCCGGCCGAGTCCTTCAGCGCGCTCCCTGGGAAGGTGGCCGCGGGGGCCATGTCCCGGGCGTGAGGAGGCCCATGGCATAGCCGCGGGCCACGACGCCCGCCGTGGTCGCGGGCACAGTGCCGCCGGGGCCGTCGGCGCGCAGCTTCTGCCGCAGTCGGGCCAGCCGGTAGTCGACGCCGCGGCGCGTGAGCCCGAGCCTGCCCGCCACCTGCTGGAGTGTGAGCCCGGACGCCAGCCCGGTCAGCACGGCGATCTCCGCCTCGGTGGGCAGGCTCCCAGGGGCCGCCGCCGTGCGTGGCGGCTTCGCGA
This sequence comes from uncultured Actinomycetota bacterium, assembly GCA_963750095.1. Classification (GTDB taxonomy): domain Bacteria; phylum Actinomycetota; class Actinomycetes; order Mycobacteriales; family Pseudonocardiaceae; genus Pseudonocardia. Next base: position 1,002,647 of record CAVVPJ010000011.1, read on the forward strand.
CCGGGTCGGGCGTCGCGACCGCGACCGCCCCCGTCACCTCGCCGTCCGTTCCGACGACGGCGGTGACGACGACGTGCCCCTGTGCGGTCGAGCCGTCCGGGCGGCGCAGCGTGGCCGCGATCTCGTAGCGGGCCCGTCTGCCCTCGACCAGCTCCTGCCAGAGCGGAGCGTGCCGCAGCGCGTCGACCCTGGTCATCGCCTCCGTGGCCGAACGGCCGACGATGCCGGGAACGCAGCGGCGGAACACCGCGTTGGCGTCCACGACCCGGCCCTCACGGTCCAGCTCGAGCACGCCGAAGGAGGCCGTGTCGAAGACGGCCCGGTACCGCTGGGCGATCTCGTCGCGCCCTGACGGTGCCGGGCCGATGGCCTCGTGCGCCGCGGAGGTCAGCGAGAGCGTCCGTTCGACGAGGCGGGCTCCTTCTCCGAGACGGCGTCGGCGGACAGACCCCGCTTCGCGGAGTTCCGGTCCGCCGAGAGCTCGTTGGTGAGGACCTCCGCCAGGCGCGCCAGCTCGGAGCGGACGTCGGACTGCAGGGCGGTGAGCCGGGCGATCTCCTGGGCCGCGCTGTCCCGCTGCCGCTGCGCGGCGGCCTCGGCGCGGGCCCTGGTCTCCTCGGCGGCGGCCTCCGACTCCTGGCGCAGCCGGTCGGCGGCGCGGGTGGCGGCGGCGTGCATCTGGTCGGCCTGCTCGCGGGCGGCGGCGAGCTGGTCGGCCACCTGCTGCTCGCGCTCCTGGATCTCCGACGAGCGCTGGGCCGCCTGCTGCTCCAGCAGCGACGCTCGCGAGATGAGCGTCTGCTCGACCTCGTGGCGGTGCTGCTCGGCCTCCTTGCGGGCCTGCTCGATGATCGAGGCGGACTCGCGGCTGGCGTTGCTGCGGATCTCCACCGCTTCCTGCTCGGCCATCCGCAGCAGCTTCTCGGCGCGGAAGCCGAAGCTCTCCTGCGGGTCGGCGGGCTCGTGCGCCGACCGCGCACGCACCTCCCGCAGCTCGGTGGCGGCGGCGTCGGCGCGCTCGGTGGCGGCCTGGCGCTGCCTGCGCTCCTCGGCCAGCTGCGACTTCAGCCGGGAGATCTCCTTCCCGCGGGCGGCGACGAAGTCGTCGACCTGGCGCCTTTCATACCCGCGCAGCGCGGTGTCAAACGGCTGGTCGGCGCCGCCCTCGGGCGTCGACAGCGGAGGGTTCGCGGTGGCGGGACCGGCCACGTTTCACTCACCTTCTGGTTGTTTTCTGTGGTGGATCGCCCGTGGGCGGGGTTGCTGAGCCGGGTCAGGCCCGGCCGTCGGCTGCGGCGAGCCGCGCGGGACGTGCGCCGGGGCTGGGACGGTCCCCGTTGGTCGGCCGTGCGCCGCGCTGTCCCGGCAGCGCCGTGTCGACCCGCTCGTCGGCGGGGTCGTGTGCGCCGTCGCGCGCATCGTCAGGGCCCTCGTCCGCGTCGGAGCCGTCGCGCTCGGCGTGCGAGGTCGCGATCGCGGGGGTGCCCGCGGCGAGGTTCGTGGGAATCGCCTGTGTGCGGGCGTGCTCCCCGCTCGGGCCCGTCATCTGCGGAAGCGTCCAGTCCAGCAGCGCGCGCACCGCGGTGAGCTGCTCGGAGACCTGGTGTTGCAGCGCGCGCAGCTCCTCGAGCTCGCGCTGGGCGGCGGCGACCTCGTGGCGGGCCTCGACCCGGACGCGCTGCGCCTCGGCGCCCGCGTCGGCGAGCTGGGCCCTGGCCTGCTGGGCGGCCGACTCGAGGATCCGGCCCGCGTCCTCGCGCCGCGCCGCCTCCTGGGCGGCCAGCTCGGCGAGCATGGCGGAGCGGCGCTCCTCCATCTCGGCGGCGAACTCCTTGTCGGCGACGGCCCGACGGTCGGCCAGCTCGGCGTCGAGGCGGGCACGCTGGCCGTCGGACTCGTTGCGCAGCTGCTCCAGCCGCGTGCGGCTCTCCTCGAGCTGGCTGCGCAGGGCCTCCTGGGCGGTGCGCCGCTCGGTCTCGAACTCGTGGCGCTCCTTCTCCGAGCGCTCCCGCAGCTCGTCGGCCTCGGCCTGGGCGAGCGCGAGGACGTGCGCGGCGCTGCTGGTGGCGCGCTGGCGCATGTCGTTGACCTCGTCCTGGGCGATGCGCACCATCTGCTGCAGGCGCTCGCTCATCCCGTCCACCGTGTGCGGGATCGTGGAGAGCTCGGTGACCTGCGAGCGCAGCTTGTCCGCCTCGGAACGGCGCTGGGCGCTCTCGGAGCGCGCCGCCTGGACGTCCCCGATGCTGGACTCCAGCCTGCGCGAAAGGACCTCCACCTCGGCAACCGCGGACTCCCGCGCGGCGACGGCCGTGCGCAGCTGCGTGGTGAGCATGTCGATCTGCTCATCGACTTGCGTGCGGTCGTAACCGCGGCGAACCACGGAGAAATCGGTCTCGTCGGCAACGGTCATCGGGGAGTGACCTTTCGAACTGTGGCGTCGGGGCGGGCGACGCCTGCCCGGGCCTCGTGCTGGGGAAAGAGGCCGCGCTGGGCAGAGAATAGTCGCGGGCTGCGACGGACCTCCGCCGGGGGTCCCCTGATCGGGTCAAGCGGCGAACAGGCCAGCGTGACTGACCGTAGTAGGCGCTATGCGACTACGCCGAATGCGGGGCGAAGTCGCTAGACGAGCGCCGCGTCCACGACGACGTTGTCCTCGTAGCTGCGCACGCTGCGGTCGAACACACCCCCGCAGGTCACGAGCCGCAGCTCAGGGCCGGACGTCGGGCCGTAGACGGCCTCGGTAGGGAAGGCGTCCTTGGGGTAGAGGGCGACGGCGATGACCGAGAACCGCGCCGTGGTTCCGTCCGATCGGGTGACGTCGACGAGGTCGCCGGGGCGCAGTGTGCGGAGGCGGAAGAACACCCCGGGTCCGCTGCGCGAGTCGACGTGCCCGCCGATGACCGCGGGACCCTGGTCACCGGGGACGACGCCCGCGGCGTACCAGCCCGCGCGCGAGGGGTCGGCGGGCGCGGACAGCTCGCGGGTCACCGGGTCGGCGACCAGGTCCTCCAGCGGGCTCGTGACCCCCAGTGCCGGGATCGCCACCGCGACCGGCCGCACCGGCTCGACGAGCGCGGCGGGGGTCGGGTTCGCCGAGCTCTCCGCGTCGACCGCGGGCGGGCGCAGCAGCACCGGGGGCCTGCCCGCCACCGCGGGCGTCAGCAGGACGGTGCTCGCGGCGACCGCCGACACCGCGGAGGCGACGAGCACCCGCCGCGCGAGCACGGCCGTGGTGTCCTCGGCGGCGATGGCGGTCAGCAGGGCGCTCGCCGCGGCGACGACGAGGGTCGCGTCGGCGTCCGGGCCGGGGACCCACAGACACGCGGTCACGCCGAGGACGGCCGCGCACACCGGACGCAGCCACGGCAGCCGCCGCCACAGCACGCCCACGAGGAGCAGCGCCCAGAGGGTCAGGACGGCGGGCACGAGCGTGGGCAGGGCGGCGGGCTCGGCCGGTCGGGCGAGCGCCGTCGCGAGCGCCACCGCCGCGGCGACCGCGCCGAGCCCGACGGCGACCCGCGCGCGGCGGCGCAGCCGCCGCGCGAGCCCTCCGGTCAGCGCCATGCCGCCGACCAGCAGGAGCAGGCCGACGCCCGCCACGGGGATCACGCCGACGGCGAGCACGAGCAGGGCGACGGCCAGACCGTTGCGCACGGCGCCGCCGCCCACCGCGAGCGTGGCCGCGGCGACGAGCAGCAGCAGGCCCGTGCCGTCGACGCCGGGGCCGGACTGCAGGTCGACGACCAGCACGGCCGCCGCGTACAGCGCCAACACCGCGGCGCCGGACGCCGCGGTCACCCGCAGCCGCGCCGCGAGCACCCAGAGCAGCACACCGGCGGCCACCGCCGCGCCCAGCGCGACCGCGGTGGCCGCGTCGTCGCCGACGAGGTCGTAGAGCGTGTCGGTCAGCACACCCGGCTCGGGGACCGCCTGCCGCGCTTGCCCAGCACCACCGAGGCGAGCCCGGACGCGACGGCCACGCCGCCCAGCAGGAGCTCCGACAGCGGGCCGTGCGGGTCGGCGGCGCCGCCGTAGCCCGCGGCGATGGGTCCGGGCGGCACCGCGACCGGACCCGCCGCGTCGACGTGCGGCTGAGCGCTGATCTTCGCGCCGTCGCTGACGAGCACCACCGTGATGACCTGGTTCGCGCCGACCGGCACGGCAAGGTCGGTGCCCGGGCCGCCGGGCGGACCGACGGACAGCGGCAGGGTGCCTGCGTCGACCGTCCGGTAGCCGCTGACCTGCGACAGCGGCAGCCCGGTCGAGAACGCCGAGCCGCCGGGGCCACGCACGTCCAGCACCGGCGACGAGGCCACCGCGTTGATCACCCGGACCCTGGCGCGCCCCGCGGGCGGGGCCGTCAGGTCGTCGGTGAACACCGCGAGCGCCCGCTTGTCCGCTGCGCCGGTCGACGCGAGCGTGTACGAGGACCCGGCCTCGGCCTTGAGCGCCGAGCTGACGATCGGCGTGGTCGAGTTTCCGGCACGGACGGTGACGACGTAGTCACCCGGCTCGATCCGCTGGTACGCCGAGAGGGCTCCGTAGGGCTGCCCGGGGAGCATGAGGTCGCGGCTCGGGTCGGCCACCGAGGCGATCGAGATCGTCACCCCCGACATGTCCGGCGAGAGCTGGGCCAGCCGCACGTAGGTGCCGGAGTCGGCGCCCGCGGGCGTCGGCAGGGACATCGGCAGCGCGAGCAGGGCCACCGCGAGCAGCAGCACCGTCAGCGCGACCCGCCGCGCGCCCCGCCCCGCCCCGCGGCCCGCCCCGGTGGCGCTCGCCTGCTGTGGGGGCTGCTTGCGCATCCGGGACCTCCTGGGGCTCGCGTGGCCTAGCGGACGGGGGTGGGGAGCACGCACCGCAGCCGGACTGCGCGCTGTCGCGCGGACGTGCCGCCGACCGTGTGACCCCCGTTCGGGGCGGAGGCTAGCGCTGACCCCCGGGCCCCGCGCACGGGGGACGGCGTGTCGTCGGAGGTCCGTGCAGATGCACGTGCGATTAGCACCGGACGGCCCATTGCGGCCGCCGCCGAAGCCGGGTAGCTCTCAGTGATCGGGGTTTGGGGCGGGTCGGTCGAAGGGAGCACACAGATGCGCGAGGAACCGGCCGTGGCCGCTGCGGCCGGGCGGGCAGGCCGGGCGACGTGGTCCTCCGTCACCTGCCTCGAGGACGGCCACAGCCACGCCGTGGCCGACGGCGTGCTCGCAGAAGGCGGCATCGGCTCCGGCCGCTTCCCCGCCCGCTGCGGTCGCCTCATCGCCCCCGTCGCGCTTTCGGCCCCCGAAGGACCCCCGTGCCCGCTGTGCGGGTGAACGACGTGGCCTGAACGGCTTACCGACCGGCCCCTTGACCGCTGCCCGACGGTCACCAAAGCCGCGTCTGAGAGATCATTACCACCCGGATGGCCGAGCCAGGCCACTCGTCCAGAGCATGACAAGTGAGGTCAACGCGCCCATAGTCGGCCGGTGCACGACAACGGCACGTTCACTCCGGCTTCGGCAGTCTCCGCTCCCCCCGCCGTCTCGACCGAATCTTTCGAGCTCCCCCAGCCCTCGTTCGCCACCGTGCGCAAGGGCTACGACCCGCCCGCCGTCGACGGCCACATCGCGCGGCTCGAGGAGGCCGTGGCGGCGCTGCGCTCCGCGCTCCAGGACAGCGAGCGCAGGCGCGCCATGGCCGAGCAGCACGCGCTCGGCGTGGAGGAGGAGATCCGCGCCGTGCGGTCGGGGCTGGTCCCGACCGCCGACACGGGCTTCGGCGCGCGGGCCGAACGCATGCTGCGCCTCGCCGAGAACGAGGCCGAGCAGATCCGCGCCGCCGCGCAGCGCTCGGCGGCAGAGGTGAGCGAACGGGCACTCAACGAGGCCGAACGCCATCGCCACGAGGTCCGGCAGCGGCTCATCGCCGAGTCCGCGCGCGCCGAGGAGCACGCCGCCCGCCGCGCGTCCGAGCTGCAGGAGCGCGAGGAGGCGCTGCGCGACCGGATCTCCGGGGTCAAGGCCGAGGCCGACGCGATCCGCGCGGCGGCCGAGCAGGCCGCCGACGCCCACCGGGCGGCTGCCCGCGCCGACGTCGCCGAGCTGCGCGACCGTGCGGCCAAGGACCTCGCCAGGGCCCGCGAGCTGGCCGAGCGCGACCTCGCCCGGCTCCGCGATCTCCAGGAGACCGCGCGGCTCGAGTTCGGCAGGATGGCCGCGGCGATCCGGGCGGAGCTCGGACGGTCCGCCGCGCGTCCATCGCCCGGTCCCCACCGGCGCGCCGCGCGCGACGCCGGTGAGGCGGACCCGGCGCCGCGGCGGCCACGGCCCTACGCGGAGGTCGCCGCCGCCGCGACCGCGTAGTACCCCCACCGGCCCGCCGCGCGCCCTACGGCGTCCGCGGCCGCCGCTCCCCCCGACGCACGTGGGCGTCGTCGTCGCGATGCCCCTGGTGGAAAGTTCACGATCATGCCTGTGCACGGGCCGCCAGGCCCCGACGGCACGGCGGACGCTCCCCTCCCGCCGCGCCCAGGCCGCTCCCCTCTGCGGATGCCCCCTGCCGGAGAACGTTTCGTCGCCGACCTCGTGGCCGACATGAGCGTCGAGGAGAAGGTCCGCCAGCTCACCGGCGCCGTGCTCGGCCCGGCGGGTGTCGGCCTTTCGGAGGGCCCCGCCCCGGGGGTGGTGGTCGTCGGGCCCCGCCCGCTGGCGACCATGGCGCAGGACCTCGCGGAAGTGCAGACGCGGATCCGCGCGACGTCGCGGCGGCCGGTCCCCGCCCTCGCCGTGGCCCTGCACGACCCTTCCGACCTGCCCGCCTTCCCCGTCGCGCTGGCCAGGGCGGCCACGTGGGACGTCAACCTCGTCGCCGGGATGGCCGCGGCCACGGCGGGCGCGCTGGCGGCGGCGGGCGTCCACGCGACGACGACCCTCTCCGTCGCGCCCGCGCCCGCCGACGCCGCGTGGGCGGACGTCGCGAGCAGCCTCGGCAGCGACTCGGCGCTGGCCGCCGAGCTCGTCCGCGCGCATGTGCACGGCCTGCAGGGCACCGCGATGCGGTTCGGCGGGGGGACGGTCGCGGCGATCGTGCCCGACGTCGGCGGGACCGCGGGACAGGCGGTGCGCGACGTCGACCACGCCTGGTCGGAACGTTCGCTCCGCACCGACGTCCTCCCCGCCGCCGAGGCCGCGGTGCGCGCGGGCGCGCCGATCGTGCTGCCTGCGGGCGTCGTCAACGACGGCATCCCCGTGCACGCCGACGCGCGACTTCTGCAGCGGCTGCCGCGGGCCGAGTGGGGCTTCGGCGGGGTGGTCATGGCGACGGCGGGCGAGGTGCTCGCCCTCGCCGAACGCCACCATGTCGCGGAGACCGCCGACGCCGCGCTCGCGCTCGCGATCGAGTCCGGCGTGCACGTCGTGCTCGCGCCCGCAGGCGACGACGACATCCCGGGCAGGCTGCTGCGGTTGCTCGTCGAAGGCAGGCTGGCCCGCTGGCTGGTGGACGCGGCCGTCGTGACCGTGCTGCAGCTCAAGCTCGCGTTGGGGCTGTTCGAGGACGCCGTGCCGCCCCGCGCGCCGCTGCCCCGGCCCGCGCGGCACGCGCTCGCGGCCCGCGCCACGGCCGAGTCGACCGTGCTGCTCACCGACCCGCGCGGGGTGCTGCCACTCGGCGGGGCAGGCGAGGTCCTCGTGACCTGGGCGGGCCAGACCGTCGACCTCAGCGGCGTGGGCGCGCTGGTCGAGGAGCTGGCCCAGCGCCACCCGGACGGAGCGCGCGCGATCGAGGCGGCCGACGCGGAACGGGCGCGGGCGGCGGCGGTCGTCGTGGTGGTCGACGAGCCCGCCGGGGCGGAGATCCCGATCGGGAGGCTGGTGGCGACCGGGCAGCCGTGCGTGGCGCTGGTGAGCGGCGGCGACCCGCGGGCGCTCGGCCCGATCGTCGCGACGACCGCCGCCCTCGTCGTGTGCTGGCAGCCGGTGCACGGCCACGCCGACACGTTCGCGGACATCCTCGTCGGCCGGGTCGAGCCGGGCGGCCGTCTGCCCGTCCCGATCACGGGCGACGGCGACCAGGTGGTGTTCCCGCTGGGCCACGGCGGCGGCTACATCGGCGTCGAGTACTCCCACCTGCGGGTCTCCCCCGACCGCGGCGCCGGGCCTCCGCAGCTCGTCGTCCAGTGCCGGGTCAGCAACACGAGCGAGCGGGCGGGCAAGGAGGTCGTGCAGGTGTACCTGCGCGACGAGGTCGCGTCGATCGTGCGGCCGCTGCGCCTGGCCGCCTTCACCACCGTCGAGCTCGAGCCCGGCCGCACCATGACGGTGACCCTGCGGATCCCCGCCACCCGGCTCGCGCTGTGGGACCGCACGATGCGCCACGTGGTCGAGCCGGGCGCGTTCACGGTGTTCGTCGGGCGGTCGGCGACCGACCTGCGGCTGCGCGGCACGATCGTGGTGGAGGCCGGGGCCGACCTCACCCCCGACCCCGGCTGACCTGCACGCCGCGACCGGAACGGGGGCGCTCCCGTGCGCCACGCCCGTCGCGCGCGTGACCGCGTCCTGGGCCCGCCGCGCGAGGACGTCGACCCAGCTCCGGTGGTTGGCGACGACCAGCACGCCCGCCCAGCCGCCGGGCCGCACACACGGGCGCACCCGGAACGGCTCGGGCGACAGGTGCCGGGCGAGCGCGCGGGCCCCGCGATGACCCCCCGGTGAATCCTGGTCCTAGCCCTTGCGCTCGGCGATGGCCTCCTTGAGCTGCGGCGCGACCTGGAACAGGTCGCCCACCACCCCGAAGTCGGCGATCTCGAAGATCGGCGCCTCCGGGTCCTTGTTCACCGCCACGATCGTCTTGGACGTCTGCATCCCCGCCCGGTGCTGGATCGCCCCGGAGATCCCCAGCGCGATGTACAGCTGCGGGGAGACGGTCTTGCCGGTCTGCCCGATCTGGAACTGGTGCGGGTAGTAGCCGGAGTCCACCGCCGCCCGCGACGCGCCGACGGCCGCCCCCAGCACGTCGGCCAGGCCCTCGACGACCGCGAAGTCCTCCGCGGACCCGACACCACGGCCACCGGACACCACCACGGACGCCTCGGTCAGCTCCGGGCGGTCACCGCCCACGATCGGCTCGCGGCTCTGGACGTTCGCCGAACGCCCGGACGCGGCAGGCACCTGCACCGACTCCTCCGCACCCGCGCCCGCGACCTGCTCGACCTCGATCGAGCCCGGCCGCACCGTGATCACCGGGTGCGCGGTGTTCGCCTTCGCCTGCGCGATGAACGCCCCGCCGAACACGGAGTGCGTCACCCCGGCCCCACCGTCTTCCGCGGCGACGGCGACGACGTCGTTCAGCCACGCGCTGCCGGTGCGCACCGCCAGCCTGCCCGCGATCTCCTTGCCGTCCGCGGAGACACCGATCAGCACCGCCGCCGGGCTCGTGCTCTCCACGAGCGCGGCCAGCACGTCCACCTCGGGGGAGAGGAAGTCCGTGCGGTCGGTCTCGGCCACGTAGATCTTCTCCGCGCCGTGCGCCTTCAGCCCGTCGGCCAGCTTGCCCGCCACCCCGGGCCCGCCCACGACCACCGCGGACGGCTCACCCAGCGCCCGCGCCGCCGTCAGCAGCTCGTAGGTCGCCTTCTTGACCTCACCCTCGACCTGGTCGACGAGGACCAACACCTCAGCCATGATTGTCTCTCCTGCCGTCTCAGACGAGCTTCTGGGCGACCAGGTAGGCGGCGATCTTCGAGCCGCCGTCGCCTTCGTCGGTGACCTTCTCGCCCGCGCTCTTCGGCGGCTTGGGCGACGCCGAGGTCACCGTGGTCAGCGCGTTCGCCAGGCCGACCTCCCCGGCGTCCACCCCCACGTCGGCCAGCGCGAGGGTCGCGACCGGCTTCTTCTTCGCCGCCATGATCCCCTTGAACGACGGGTACCGCGGCTCGTTGATCTTCTCCGACACCGACACCACCAACGGCAGCTCCGCCGACAGCACCGTCACCCCTTCGTCGGTCTCCCGCCGACCCGTCACCGCTCCGCCTTCGACGGTCAGCTCGCGAACGTGGGTCATCGCGGGCCAGCCCAGCAGGTCGGCCACCATCGCGGCCATCGCTCCGCCGCCGCCGTCGGAGGCCTCGTTGCCCGCCAGCACCAGGTCGACGCCTTCGACCGTGCCGACCGCCTTCGCCAGCACCTTCGCCGTGGTCACCGCGTCCGAACCGGCGAGCGCCTCGTCGGAGAGGTGCACCGCCTTGTCCGCGCCCATCGACAGCGCCTTGCGGATCGCGTCCGTCGCCCGGCCCGGGCCCATGGTCAACACGGTCACCTCGGAGCCGTCATTGCGCTCCTTGAGCTGCAACGCCTCCTCGACCGCCCGCTCGTTGATCTCGTCGAGCACGGCGTCGGTGGCGTCCCGGTCCAACACGCCGTCCGCGGCCCGCAGCTGGCGTTCCGAGTAGGTGTCCGGCACCTGCTTGATCAGCACGACGATGTTCATCGGACCTCTTCGACCTCCTGCCGCTGTGGCGTAATGCGCCGACTCTGCCACCGTCGACGCCATCCGCGCGACGGGCTGCACTGCGTGCAAGTGTTACCACGCAGTAAGCACGCGGCAACGCGGGCGGCGGTGAAACTCCTCACCCGGATCGGGCCGGTGGGCGTGGGCACTAGGGTCGCTTCCGTGACGACCAGCCGACGCACCCTCCTCGGTGCCGCACTCGCCGTGGTGCTCGCCGTCGGTTCGGCCGCGTGCGGCGCGTCGGCGACCGGCGAGGAGGTCACGTCGCTCGCCCCGCCGCCCCCCGCCGCCGGACACCCGCCGGGCACGGTGACCCTCCCGATGGGCAGCGACATGGCCGCGGCCGTCAAGAAGGTGCAGGACGCGATCACCGCGAACGGCGGCACCGTCCTCGCGACCGTGGACAACGCGGTCGACGCGGGCGTCGCGGGCGTCACGGTCCCCGCCAACACGGTGGTGATCGGCGGCGCCTCCGCGACCGGGCTGCCGATGCTGCGGGCCAACCAGCAGGCGGCCGCCGCGCTTCCCGAGCGGTACCTGCTGCGCCAGGACGGCGACGGCAAGGTGTCGCTGGTCTACAACGGTCCGGACTACGTCGCCGTCGTGTCCGGGGTCACCGACCTCGCGGCGAGCAACCCGTTCGCCCAGGCCACCTCGGCCGTCGCCGACCAGGCATCGGGAGAGCCGGGCGTCCACCAGTCCGCGCCGCTGATCGGCGTCACCCCCAAGGGCTTCCTGAAGGTCGCGGCGGGCAACGCGACGGTGCCGGTCACGGTGGACCGGCTGCGCACCGCCTTCACGGGGGCCGGGGAGACGGTCGTCGGCTCGCAGGACCTCGCGCTGGGCTCCGGCGACTCGGGCCCCGCGCTGCGCGCGACCACGTCGCTGCTGGTCAGCGCGCCCACCTTCACCGCCCCGCTGGTGGCCGCCGCGCCGACGTTCGGGCTGGAGCTGCCGCTGCGGTTCGTGGTGTGGCTCGACGACAAGAACGTCACCGAGATCGGCTACGTGGACGTCGGCGCGCTGGCGGCGCGGCACGGCCTCAAGGCCGACGACCCGAACGTCGTGAAGCTGGCGGCCGAGTGCGACCGGCTGGCCAAGATCGCGGCCGGAGCGTGAGGGCATGGTGGTCACCGGCTATGACGACCGCCACGGCTGCGGCTACGTGGTCAGCACCGGCGCGGACATGCCGCGGGCGCTGCCCGGCGCCGTGTCCGTCGTGCACGACGGGATGACGGTGCTCGCCACCCCCGAGCTCGCCGCCACCTTGCGCGACGCGCTGCGGCACCGGCCGCTGACGCTGCTGAGCTGGTCCGGGCCCGAGGTGCCGCTCACGCTGGACGACCGCACCCTGCTCGCGTGGCTGCGGCACACGATCGGCGGCGTGCTGATGGTGACCGGCGACCCGGGCCCCGACCCTCGGATCCGCCGCAGCCGCGCGTGACCGGACCGACCTCGCACACCCTGCCCTTGACCGGCGAGCGGACCGTCCCCGGCGTCGCCGAGGAGAACTACTGGTTCCGGCGTCACCTCGTCGTCTACGAGTGGCTCGCCCCGCGGTGCGCGGGGGTGGTGCTGGAGGCCGGGTGCGGCGAGGGGTACGGGGCCGACCTGCTGGCGGGCGCGGCCGAGCGGGTGCTCGCGCTGGACTACGACGCCCAGGCCATCGCGCACGTCGGCAGGCGCTACCCGCGGGTGACGGCGGCGCGGGCCAACCTCGTCGCGCTGCCGGTGCGCGACGAGGCGGTGCACGCGGTCGTGTCGCTGCAGGTCGTCGAGCACCTGTGGGAGCAGGAGCGGTTCCTGCGCGAGTGCCGCAGGGTGCTGCGGTCGGGCGGGGAGCTGCTGCTCTCGACGCCCAACCGGCTCACGTTCTCCCCCGGACGGGACACGCCGCTCAACCCGTTCCACACCCGGGAGCTGGCGGCCGCCGAGCTGGCCGGGCTGCTGGCCGACGCCGGGTTCGTCGAGGTGGAGGTGCTCGGCCTGCGCCACGGCCCGCGGCTGCGCGCGCTGGACGCTGCGCACGGCGGCTCGCTCGTCGACGCGCAGACCGCGCTGGCCCTCGCGGGCGCGACCTGGCCCGCCGACCTGCTGGACGCCGTCGCCTCGGTGGCGACGGCCGACTTCGACCTGCGCGCCGACGGGGTGGACGCGAGCCTGGACCTCGTCGCCACCGCCCGCCGGTGAGTCCCGCGAACGGACACGCCGAGTTCGCCGTTCCGACACGCCGCCCCGTGCCCGAATCCGCAACTCGCCGTGCCGAAACCCGGGACTCACCGCTGCCGGTAGCGTGCCGCCGGTGACCGACGCGCCCGTCGGGACGTTCTGCCTCGTCCTGCACTCCCACCTGCCCTGGCTTGCGCACCACGGGCGGTGGCCGGTCGGCGAGGAGTGGCTCTACCAGTCCTGGGCGCACGCGTACCTGCCCGTGCTCGACGTCGTGCGCCGCCTCGCCGCCGAAGGCCGCCGCGACCTGCTCACCCTCGGCGTGACGCCCGTGCTCGCCGCCCAGCTCGACGACCCGCATTGCCTGCGTGGCGTCCACGACTGGCTGGGCGGCTGGCTCCTGCGCGCGCACGGGGCCGCGCCGCGCCTGCCCGACCTCGCCGCCCACGAGCACCGCCTCGCCACCGCGGCGCTGGAGACGTTCGCGACCCACTGGCGCCACGGCGCGTCCCCGCTGCTGCGCGCGCTGTCCGACGCGGGCGCCGTCGAGCTGCTCGGCGGGCCTGCCACCCACCCCTTCGGCCCGCTCCTGCTGCCCGAGGTGCGCGCGTTCGCCCTGGAGGCCGGGCTCGCCGACGCCGCGCTGCGCCTCGGCGCCCGCCCCGCGGGCATCTGGGCGCCCGAGTGCGGCTACGCGCCGGGCATGGAGTCCGGGTACGCAGCGGCGGGCGTGCGGCGCTTCCTCGTCGACGGCCCCGCCCTGCACGGCGACACGGCGTTCGCCCGCCCGGTCGGGACGTCGGACGTCGTCGCGTTCGGCCGCGACCTCGACGTCACCTACCGGGTGTGGTCGCCGCGCTCGGGCTACCCGGGCGGCCGCGACTACCGCGACTTCCACACCTACGACCACGCCTCCGGCCTCAAGCCCGCGCGCGTCACCGGCCGCTCGGTGGCCCCGCACGACAAGGCGCCCTACGACTCCGCACGCGCTGCCGCCGCGGCCGCGCGGGACGCCGCGGACTTCGTGTCGGTCGTCCGCGAAAGGCTGGTGGCGCTGCGGGAGCGCCATGGTCGCCCGGCGTTGACGGTCGCGGCGTTCGACACCGAGCTCTTCGGCCACTGGTGGCACGAGGGCCCGGCCTGGCTGGAGGCGGTGCTGCGCGCGCTGCCGGACGCGGGCGTACGGGTGACGACGCTGCGCGGCGCGGTCGACGCCGGGCTCGTCGGCCCGCCCGTCGAGCTGCCCGCGTCGTCGTGGGGTTCGGGCAAGGACTGGCGGGTGTGGGCGGACGCGCCGGTGGCCGACCTCGTCGAGCGGAACGACGCCGTGCAGAAGACCCTCGTCGGCGTGCTCGGGCCGGGGCCCGTGCGCGACCGCGTGGCCGACGCGATCGCCCAGGAGGCACTGCTGGCGCTGTCGAGCGACTGGGCGTTCATGGTCAGCAAGGACTCCGCGGCCGACTACGCGCGCCATCGCGCCCGCACGCACGCCGACCAGGTCGACGAGCTGGCCCGGCTGCGCGCGGAGGGTCGGACCGAGGCCGCGCTGCGCCGGGTGGCCGCGTGGCCCGCTACCCCGTTCGGCCACATCGACGCCCGCACGCTGTGTGCTGCGCGGCAATATGGTTGCCGTTAACAACTAATTATGGTCACCTGAATCGGTGAACTCCCGACCCGCGCTCGTCGTCGGGGTCCTCGCCGCGTGCGGCCTCGCCGTCTCGCTCATGCAGACCCTCGTCGTCCCCCTGCTCCCCCGCTTCCCCCAGCTGCTCTCCGCCTCGACGTCGACGGTGACGTGGCTCGTCACCGCCACCCTCGTGGCGGGCGCGGTGTGCGCGCCGATGCTGGGTCGGCTCGGCGACATGTACGGGCGGCGGCGGATGCTCGCCGTCGCGCTCGGGCTGGTGACGGTCGGGTCGGCACTGGGGGCGCTCTCGCCCGACGTGGGCACGCTGATCGTCGCGCGGGCCCTGCAGGGCGCCTCGCTGGGCGTCGTGCCCCTTGGCATCAGCATCATGCGCGACGTGCTGCCCGAAGGGCGGGTGGGCAGCGGCGTCGCGCTGATGAGCTCGTCGCTGGGCATCGGCGGCGCCGTGGGGCTGCCGCTGACAGGGGTCGTGGCCGAGCACGCGAGCTGGCGGTGGCTGTTCGCGGGCGCGGCGGTGCTGGGCACGCTGCTGCTGCTCGCGGTGCTGCGCTGGGTCGACGAGTCGACGGAGCTGGCGGGCGGGCGGTTCGACCTGCTCGGCGCGCTCGGGCTCAGCGTGGCGCTGGTCTGCCTGCTGCTGGCGGTCTCGAAGGGCGCCGAGTGGGGCGCGCGGACGACGCTCGCGCTGCTGGCGGGCGCGGTGGTCGTGTTCGCCGCGTGGGGCAGGCACGAGCTGCGCACCCGCTCCCCGCTGGTGGACCTGCGGGTGTCGGCGCGACCCGCCGTGCTGTGGACGAACGTGGCGTCGGTGCTCATCGGCTTCGCGATGTTCGCGGGCTTCCTCGTGACGACGCAGGTGCTGCAGGCGCCGGTCGCGTCCGGCTACGGGTTCGGGCTCTCGTTGGTGCTCGCGGGCGTCGTGCTGCTGCCGATCGGCGGGGCGATGGGCGTGTTCTCACCGGTCTCGGCGCGGTTGTCGCAGCGGTTCGGGGCGCGCACGACGCTGGTGCTCGGCACCGCGATCCTCGTGGTCGGGAACGCCGCGATGGCGCTGCTGCCGGGCGTGGTGGGGCTGGTGATGCTCGCCGCGACGATCTCGGCGGTCGGCGCAGCGCTCGCCTACTCCGCGCTGCCGCTGCTGATCATGGACTCGGTGCCGTCGACGGAGACGGCCGCGGCCAACAGCCTCAACACGCTGATGCGGATGCTGGGCACGTCGTCCTGCAGCGCGGTGGCGGCGGCGGTCGCCACCGGGCTGGTGATGGTGGTCGACGGGCACACGATCCCGGCGGCCGCCGCCTACACCGTGGTGTTCCTGGTGGCGGCCTGCGCGGCGCTGGTCGCGACGGTCATCGCCGCGGCCACCCCGCGGGCGGTGGCCCGGCCGGAGCGGGTCGTCTGCGCCACGGGGTGAGCCTCAGGGCCTGCGCCGATGTTCGCTCCGCAAGCTCCGCTCAGCGGAACACCATGCAGGAGCTCGTCGCGTGCGCGTACAGCCGCCCTCCGGCGTCGGTGAGCTGCGCCTCCGCGAGCGCCGTGCTGCGGCCGAGATGGACCACCCGGCCGGTGCACCGCACGGGCCCCGTGCGGACGTCCATGCCGCGCAGGAACTTCACCGTGAGGTCCAGGCTCGTGTAGCGGGCGCCCGCGGGCAGCGCGGAGTGCACCGCGCAGCCGCAGGCCGAGTCCAGCAGGGTCGCGTACACGCCGCCGTGGACCGAGCCGATGGGGTTGTAGTGGAACTCGGCGGGCTCGAGGCCGAACACCACGTGCCCGTTTTCGACCTCCTCGATCGTCATCCCGAGCGTCGTCGCGATCGGGGCGGGCGGCACCTCGCCTGCGGCGAGCCGCCGCAGGAACGTCAGCCCGTCGACGTCGCGGGCCGCCGCCGCGGTCAGCGTCGGGTCCGGCCAGGTGTGGCTGCGCGCGCGGGTGGCGGGCTCGGTGGCGGTCACGAAGGCTCCTTGTGTGCGGTCATGGGGTGGTGACGGCGGGGGGCGCGGGGGCGGGCGACGGGGCGGCGGTGGCCGCGCTGACGTGGCCGACCGTCCAGCCGACGAGCGCGGTGACGCACGCGGCGACCGCCATGAGCGTCCAGGCCGTGTGGAAGTCGGCGCCACCGGCCAGCCCGGACAGCAGCGCGGCGAGCCCGAGGACCGCGCCGATCTGCCGCGCGCACGTGCCGACCGCGCTGCCGGTGGCGTAGCGGGCAGGCGGCAGCGCCGCGACGGCGGCCACCCCGAGCCCGGAGTAGACGGCGCCGACCCCGGTGCCGGTGAGCAGCGTGGCGGGCAGGAAGTGCGCGACGTAGGACGGGTCGCGCCCGATCCCGGCCGCGAAGAGCGCACAGCCCGCCGCGAAGAGCAGCGCGCCGGGGACGAGCACGGCGCGGGCGCCGAACCGGTCGGCCAGCCGCCCGCCCAGCGCCGAGGCCGTCGCCGCCATGAGCGGTCCCGGCGTCACCGCGAGGCCCGCGAGCAGGACGTCGTAGTGCCAGACGCCGGTCAGGTACAGCACGTTGGCCAGCAGCAGCGCGTAGAACGCCGCGGAGAACACGAGATAGCCGACGACCGACGCCCGGAACGCGCGCACCCGGAACAGCGCGGGCTCGACGAGCGGCGTCGAGACCCGCCCGCTGCGCCACGCGAACGCGACGAGCAGCACCAGCCCGCCCGCGAGTCGAGAGAGGGTGCCCGGCGCGGTCCAGGACGTCTCTCCGCCCACGATCCCCCACGCGAGCAGCGCCACGCCCGCGCCGAGCAGCAGGACTCCGAGCGGGTCGGGCAGCCTGGACGACCGGTCGCGCGACTCCTTCATCACCAGGGCGCCCGCGACCAGCGTCAGCACGACGATCGGCAGGTTGACCAGGAACACCGCGCGCCAGCCGAGGCCATCGACGAGCAGGCCGCCGAGCGCGGGCCCGGCCGCGGCCGCGATCCCGCCCATCGCCCCCCATGTGCCGACGGCGAAGCCGCGCCGCTGCGGTGGGAACGCAGGCAGCAGCAGGGCCAGCGACGACGGCGTCAGCAGCGCCGCGGCGAGCGCCTGCACCGCGCGGGCGGCCACGAGCACGCCGACCGTCGGCGCCGCGGCGCAGGCCGCCGAGGCGACGCCGAACAGCAGGAGGCCCGCCAGGAACGCGCGGCGGCGGCCACGCAGGTCGGCGAGCCGTCCGGCGGGCACGAGCAGCGCCGCGAACGTCACGTTGTACGCCGTGAAGATCCACGACAGGTCGGCGGGCGAGGACGTCGGGAACGCCGCCGTGATCGCCGGGAACGCGATGTTGACGATCGTGACGTCCAGGAAGGCCAGGAACGCGGCGAGCGACGACACCGCCAACACGAGCCCGGGGCGCTGGGTTCTCATAAGAAACGCAGCCTAACGGAGCTGGGTATCGCTGCGCAACTCACGCTAGACTCGCCCCGTGGACTGGAAAGACCTCGACAGCCACCGGTGCTCGGTGGCGCGCACCGCGGACGTCATCGGCGACGGGTGGACGGTGCTGGTGCTGCGCGACCTGTTCAACGGCGTCCGCCGCTTCGACGACCTCGCCGCGCACCTGGGCATCGCCCGCAACGTCCTCACACGCAGGCTCAACGCGCTCGTCGCGGAGGGCGTGGTGGAGCGCGTGCCCTACCGCGAGCCGGGGTCGCGGGAGCGTCACGAGTACCGGCTCACGGCCGCCGGTCGCGACCTGCGGCCGGTGATCCTCGCGATGTTGGCCTGGGGGGACGCCTACCGCGCCGGGCCCGACGGCCCGCCCGTCCGCGTCGAGCACCCCGGCTGCGGCGCGCCCGTGCACGTCGAGCTGCGGTGCGCGGAGGGCCACGTCATCGCCCCCGGCGCGCGCCTGCGCTCCGTCCCGCTCCCTGCGGACGTGACCGCGGGCTGAGCGTCCCCGCGGGCTCCGCGTCCCCGCGGACGGACGGTCACCTCGCAGACCGGGCCTGCGCCTCACAGAGCCCCGGGAGCCTGCGAGGTGTGGGGCCGGTCTGCGAAGCTGCGGCGGGGTCGGGCGAGCCGAGCGCGACGGGCGATCTGCCGAGCGCGGGCGGCACAGCCGGGGTGGGCGTGCGCCGCTCCCCCGGGCGTGGGATCTTGCCTGCGTCGCCGTCCCCCGCACGCCGGTTGTGTCCGACCGGGGTGTCGGCTTGGGTGGGGCCGGGACAGGACCGACGAAGGGGTGCAGGCGTGACGGCACAGGCTTTCCGGCGGGTCGCGATCGTGAACCGGGGTGAACCCGCGATGCGGCTGATCCACGCGGTGCGCGAGTGGAACGCCGAGGGCCTGGCCCCGCTGCGCACGATCGCGATCCACACGGCCGTCGACCGCACCGCGATGTTCGTCCGCGAGGCCGACGAGGCCGTCCTGATCGGGCCCGACGACCCGGAGTACCTCGGCACCTCCCCCTACCTGGACTACGCCGAGCTGCGGCGCGCGCTGACCGTCGCCCGCGCCGAGGCCGTCTGGCCCGGCTGGGGCTTCGTCTCGGAGAAGGCCGAGTTCGCCCGGCTCTGCCGGGACATGGGCATCGTCTTCATCGGGCCCTCCCCCGAGGTCATGGACCGGCTCGGCGACAAGATCGCCTCGAAGCTGCTGGCCGAGGAGGTCGGCGTCCCCATGGCGGCGTGGTCGAACGGCCCCGTCGCCGACATCGCCGCGGCCCGCGAGCACGCGGCCCGCATCGGCTACCCGCTCATGGTCAAGGCGACCGCGGGCGGCGGCGGCCGCGGCATCCGCAAGGTCGAGCGGGCCGAGGACCTCGACGAGGCCTTCGAGCGCGCCTCGTCGGAGGCCGCGAAGACCGCCGGTGACGCCACCATGTTCCTCGAGCGCGCGATCGCGGGCGGCCGCCACGTCGAGGTGCAGGTCGTCGCGGACGCCACCGGCGACGTCTGGACGCTCGGCGTGCGCGACTGCTCGGTGCAGCGGCGCAACCAGAAGGTGATCGAGGAGTCGGCCTCCACCGCACTGGACGCCGAGCAGGAGCAGCTGCTGCGCACCTCGGCCGCCGCGCTCGTGAAGGCCGCGGGCTACGTCAACGCGGGCACGGTCGAGTTCCTCTACGAGCCCGGCGAGCGGCTGCTGTCGTTCCTGGAGGTCAACACCCGGCTGCAGGTGGAGCACCCGGTCACGGAGGTGACGACCGGCACCGACATCGTCAAGCTCCAGCTGCACGTCGCGGGCGGCGGGAAGCTCTCGGAGATCGCGCCGGAGACCCCACAGGCACGCGGCTGGGCGATCGAGGCGCGCCTCACCGCCGAAGACCCCGAGCAGGGCTTCGCCCCTGCGCCCGGCCGGATCGAGTACCTGGCGCTGCCGTCGGGGCCGGGGGTGCGCGTCGACACCGGCGTCGCGTCGGGCGACGTCATCCCGCCCCAGTTCGACTCCATGATCGCCAAGGTCATCGCGTGGGGGCGCAACCGCGGCGAGGCCCGCGCCCGGCTCTCCCGCGCGCTGCGCCAGACCGCCGCCGTGATCGAGGGCGGCAGCACGAACAAGGCGTTCCTGCTCGACCTGCTCGACCGGCCCGAGGTGCGTTCCGGCGAGGTCGAAACCACCTGGCTCGACACGATGATGGCCGGTGGCTACACCCCGCCGCGGCGCACCGACGTCGCGCTGCTCGCCACGGCGGTCGAGGCGCAGGACGCGCACGTCGCCCGCCAGCGCGAGCGCCTCTTCGCCTCCGCCGAGCGCGGGCGCCCCGAGGTGGGGCACGCGGCCTGGTACCAGGTGGACGTGCGGGTCGGCGGCGAGTCGTACCGGCTGCGGGTGGCCCAGTCCCGCGGCGCCCGCTACCACGTCGAGCTGGACGGCAAGTCCGTCGATGTCGAAGCGGAGCGCACCGGCCGCTACGAGCGCAAGCTCGTCGTCGGCGACACGGCGTTCGCCGTGCTGTCGGCGCCGCAGGGCAGCGACTACCTCATCGAGGTCGACGGCGCCGTGCACCGCATCTCCGGCGGCGAGGCGGGCATGGTCCGCGCGCCCGCACCGGCGATGGTCGTGGCGATCCCCGTCTCGCCCGGCGACGAGGTGGCCGTTGGCGACGTCGTCGCCGTCGTCGAGAGCATGAAGCTGGAGACGGCGCTGCGCGCGCCCGTCGCCGGGCGGGTGCGGGAGATCCTCGTCGCGCCCAACACCCAGGTCGAGGGCGGCACGAAGCTCGTGCGGCTGGAGCCGGACGCCGACGGCGACGCCGTGGTCGGCACCGAGCGGACGTCGCTGGCCGGGCTCGCCACACCGCCGGTGGCGGGCTCCGACGCCACCGACGTCGCCGCCGACGCGCTCACCTCGCTGCGCTACCTCGTGCTCGGCTACGACATCGACGAGGCCGACGCCCGTCCGCTGCTGGCCGCGCTGAACGCGGCGCGCGAGGACCTCCTGCCCGACGACCCGACGGTGCTCCAGGGCGAGCTGCGGGCGTTCCAGATCTTCGCCGACCTGTGCGCGCTCTCCCGCAACCGCCGCGGTCCGGAGGACGAGAGCCAACAGATCGACCCCGCGGGCGAGGAGGCGCGCAACCCCCAGGAGTACCTCTACGCCTACCTGCGCTCCCGCGACGCCGACGCCGAGGGCCTGCCCGAGTCGTTCCGCGCCAAGCTGCGCCGCGCGCTGGCGCACTACGGCGTGCCGGACCTGGACCGGTCCCCCCCGAACAACGGAGCTGCGCTCTCCTCGGCGCTGTACCGCATGTTCCTCGCGCACCGGAGGGCGTCCGCGCACGTGCCGGTGATCCTCGACCTGCTCGGCTGGCGGCTGCGCCATCCCGACTCGCTGCCCGAGGAAGTCCGCGAGGAGTACCTGCGGGTGCTCGACCACCTGGTGGGCGCCACCCAGCTGCGGCACCCGGTGGTGGGCGGGCTGGCCCGCCGCGTGCGCTACACCTGCTTCGACGCCCCGGTGATCGCCGCCGAGCGGGCCCGCGGACAGCAGGCGGTCCGCGACGCGCTCGACGACCTGTCCGCCGAACCCACTCGGCGGGCCGCGCAGATCGACGAGATCGTCGCGGCGGCCGAGCCCATCCTCGGCGTGTTCGGGCCCGCGCACCACGCCGTGATGCTGGAGGTGATGACCCGGCGCTACTACCGGGTGCGCCAGCTCGACGACGTCCGGGTCGAGGACCGGGCCGGACGCCCCCTGCTCACGGCGTACTACGCCCACGAGGGGCGGCGGCGGATCGTGCTCGCCACCACCGTGCACACCGAGCCGGGCGCCCCGGCGGGCACCGACCCGATCTCGGTGCAGGGCGACCTGCGGCGGCTGATCGCACAGTTGCCCGACGACGCCACCGCGCTGCTGGACCTCTACGTCATCGCGGGCGCGGCGCCGGACTCCGACCCGCAGCGCTCGTCGGAGAAGATCCGCGCGATGCTCGGGCACATCCCCGATCGGCTCGAACGCGTCGCGGTGGCCGTGCGTCGCCCGGCCGGGGACGAGCGGTCGGCGTGGTTCACCTTCCGGCCCTCGCCGGAGGACCGCCGTGCCGTGGAGGACCGCACGCTGCGCGGCCTGCACCCGATGGTGGCCGAACGGCTCGGGCTGTGGCGGCTGCGGGACTTCGCGCTCACCCGCCTTCCCGCGCCCGTCGACGTGCACCTGTTCCGCGCGGTCGGCAGGAACGTGCCCGACGACAAGCGCCTGATCGTGCTTTCGGACGTCCGCGACCTCACGGTCCTGCGCGACGAGGCGGGCCGCATCCGCGCGCTCCCGCAGCTGGAGCACGTGCTCGACGCCTGCATGGACGCGCTGCGCACGGCCCGCGCGGCCGACCGGAACGACGCGCGGCTGGACTGGAACCGCGTGCTGCTCTACCTGTGGCCGGTGGTGCGCGTCGGCCTCGACGAGCTGGACGAGGTCGTGCGCATCCTCGCCCCCCGCTCGGAGGCGCTGGGGCTGGAGCAGGTGCTCGTGCAGTTCCGGCACGCGGCCTCGGAGGACGAGGAGCCGTCGGAGTACTTCCTGCGGATGTCGCGGCCGCCGGGCGCCGGGCTCACCGTGCGCGTCACCGAGCCGCCGACCGAGCCGCTGCGCGAGCTGGACGCCTACACGCAGAAGGTGATCCGGGCCCGTCGGCGCGGCGCGGTGTACCCGTTCGAGCTGGTGCCGATGCTGTCGCGCAACCCCGACCGGGGCGGCGCGGACGGCACGTTCACCGAGTACGACCTCGACGAGAACGGCGTGGCCGTGCCGGTCGACAGGGCGCCGGGGCGCAACACGGCCAGCATCGTGCTGGGCACCGTGACGACGGCGACGGAGCGCTACCCGGAGGGCATGACCCGCGTCGTGCTGCTGGGCGATCCAACCCGGGCCCTGGGGGCGTTGGCCGGGCCCGAGTGCGAGCGGGTGTGCGCGGCGATCGCGCTCGCCCGCACGCTGGACGCGCCGATCGAGTGGTTCGCGGTCTCGGCGGGCGCGAAGATCGCGA
Source organism: uncultured Actinomycetota bacterium (assembly GCA_963750095.1). Classification (GTDB taxonomy): domain Bacteria; phylum Actinomycetota; class Actinomycetes; order Mycobacteriales; family Pseudonocardiaceae; genus Pseudonocardia. The sequence goes on from CAVVPJ010000011.1 coordinate 1,025,377, forward strand.
TGGACTCGGGCACCGAGAACATGGACTGGATCTCCCGCGTGCTGCGGGCGATCATCGAGTTCACCCAGGACGGCGGCGAGATCAACGTCATCGTCACGGGCATCAACGTCGGCGCCCAGCCGTACTGGAACGCCGAGGCCACGATGCTCATGCACACCAAGGGCATCCTGGTGATGACGCCGGACTCGGCGATGGTCCTCACCGGCAAGCAGAGCCTCGACTACTCCGGAGGCGTCTCGGCCGAGGACAACTTCGGCATCGGCGGCTACGACCGGATCATGGGGCCGAACGGGCAGGCGCAGTACTGGGCGCCGGACGTCAGCGCGGCCGTCGACATCCTGCTCGCCCACTACGCGCACACGTACCGGGCGCCGGGCGAGCGGTTCCCGCGGCCCGCGCCGTCGAGCGACCCCGTCGACCGGGACGTCTCGTCCTCGCCGCACGCGGGCCCCGGCACGGACTTCACGACCGTCGGCCAGGTCTTCACGGAGAACCCCGGTCGCAAGAAGCCGTTCGACATCCGCTCGGTGATGCGCGCGACGGCCGACGCCGACCACCCGACCCTGGAGCGCTGGGTCGACATGGTCGACGCCGAGGGCGTCGTGGTGATGGACGCGCACCTGGGCGGGCAGCCCGTGCAGATGCTGGGCATCGAGTCGCGCCCGCTGCCGCGGCGGGGCCGGGTGCCCGTGGACGGGCCGACGACGTTCACCGCGGGCACGTTGTTCCCGCGCTCGTCGAAGAAGGCGGCGCGGGCGATCAACACGGCGAGCGGCAACCGGCCGCTGGTGGTGCTGGCCAACCTGTCGGGCTTCGACGGGTCGCCCGAGTCGCTGCGGCAGCTGCAGCTGGAGTACGGCGCGGAGATCGGCCGGTCGGTGGTGAACTTCAGGGGCCCCATCGTCTTCTGCGTGGTGTCGCGCTACCACGGCGGCGCGTTCGTGGTGTTCTCCAAGACCCTCAACGAGGGCATGGAGGTCGCCGCCGTCGAAGGGTCGTACGCGTCGGTGCTCGGCGGGGCGCCCGCCGCGGCGGTCGTGTTCGCGGGCGAGGTCAACAAGCGCACCGCGGCCGACCCGCGGATCGCGGGCCTGGAGGCGCGGATCGCCGACGCCCGTTCCGCGGGCCAGGAGGCCGAGGCGGCGCGGCTCACCACGGAGCTGGCGGCGCTGCGGCCGGAGGTGCGCTCGGAGAAGCTGGGTCAGGTCGCCGACGAGTTCGACACGGCGCACAGCATCCAGCGGGCCCAACGGGTCGGGTCGGTCGACGAGATCGTCGCGCCCACCCGCCTGCGTCCGTACCTCATCGACGCGGTGCGCCGCGGCATGGCGCGCTGAGCGGGACGCGGACCGGGCGGCAGGGCCGGGCGGCAGGGGCCGGGCACGGCACCACCCAAGCGCAGTGGTGCCCGCACCAGCGTCAGGACACGTGTGTCGCCACCGCGACACCGGTGCGGTGCGCGGCGAAGGCCCGGTAGCGTCGGGCCCGTGGCAAGCCCGGCCGTGAACCACCGCCCGGTGGCGCGCGTCGAGGTCGGGCTGCTCGCGCTCGCGACGGCCGCGCTGCTGTTGGCGCTGGCCGAGCGCTACGGCCCGCACCGCGACGAGATGTACTTCGTCCGGGTTGGCGGCACACCCGCGTTCGGCTACGTGGACCAGCCGCCGCTCACCCCGCTGCTCGCGCACGCCCTCGACGTGCTGATGCCGGGCTCGCTGCTCGGGCTGCGGGCCCCGTCGGCGTTGATGGCCGGGCTGGTGGTCGTGCTCACCGGGCTGCTCGCGCGCGAGCTCGGCGGGGACCGGCGGGCGCAGGTGGTCGCCGCGGCGTCGGTGGCGGTGTCGGCGTTCCTGCTGGCCGTGGGCCACCTGCTGTCGACGACGACCGTCGACGTGCTCGTCTGGGCGCTGCTGAGTTGGCTGATCGTGCGCGCGCTCCGCGAGGGCGGGCCGGTCTGGCTCGCCGTCGGCGCCGCCGCGGGCGTCGGCATGCAGAACAAGCTGCAGCCCGCGTTCCTGCTGGTCGCGCTGCTGGTGGGCGTGCTCGCGTTCGGTCCGCGCGGTGCGCTGGCGTCGCGGTGGCCGTGGATCGGCGGCCTCGTCGCGGCCGCGCTCGCAGCACCGAACCTGATCTGGCAGGCGGTGCACGGGTTCCCGATGCTCGCGATCGCGTCCTCGATCGCGGCGGGCGGATCGACCAGCAGCGAGCCGTGGTATCTCTTCCCGCCGTTCCTGCTCGTGCTGGTCAGCCCGTTCCTCGTGCCGGTGTGGGCGCTGGGCTGGTGGCGGCTGTGGCGTGACCCGGCGCTGGCGACCTGGCGGGCGTTCGCGCCCGCGTCGGTGCTGCTCGTGGCGACGTTCATGGCGACGGGCGGCAAGCCCTACTACGTCGCGGGCCTCTACCCGGTGCTGCTCGCCGCGGGAGCGGGCCCGGTGGCGGCGTGGACGCGGCGGTCGACGGCCCGGGCCGGAGCGTTCGTCGCCGCGCTGGTGGTCTCGCTGTGCGCCAACGCCGTCACGGTGCTGCCGGTGCTGCCGGTGACCGCCATCGGCGGTGTCAACGCGGTCAACGGCGACCTGGGCGAGACCGTCGGCTGGCCCCGGTTCGCCGCCACGGTCGCGGCGGTGCGGGCGCGGATCCCCGACGAGCGGGTCGCCGTCGTCACCGAGAACTACGGCGAGGCGGGCGCCGTCGACCGCTACCTCCCTGCTCTGCGACCCGCCTACAGCGGCCACAACTCCTACTGGGACCTCGGGCCGCCACCCGACGACGCCACGACGGTGATCGTCGTCGGCTATCGGGAGGAGCAGTTGCGCACGGCGTTCGGTCGCGTGGAGCGGGCCGCCCGCATCGACAACGGCGTCGGGCTCGACAACGACGAGCAGGGCACCCCGGTCTGGGTGGTGCGCGACCGGCTCGTCCCGTGGACGCAGCTCTGGCCGCGGCTGCGGCACCTGTCGTAGGGAGCCGCGCACGCGTCGGCCGGGGATCCGGTCAGCGGCGGGTGCAGACGCCCTTCGCGGCCAGCACGCGCTCGACGGCCGTGTCGTTGGCCTTCGGGTCGAGGTCGCCTGCGGCGAGCGCCCGCTCCAGCGCGTCCAGCACGGGCGGGGCGGGGTCGCCGCTGGTCCAGAGCGCCATGTCCGCCCCTGCGGCCAGCGCGCGCTGGACGGCGTCGGGCAGCGCGAGCGTGCCGGTGACGGCCTTCATCGCGCCGAGGTCGTCGGTGATCGCGAGCCCGTCGAAGTGGTAGTCGTCGCGCAGCAGCTTGTAGGTCGCCTGCGTGAGCGAGCTGGGCAGGTCGGTGGTGAGGTCCGGCACGTCGAGGTGCCCGACCATCACCCCGGTGCGGGTCGGGTCGGCCAGCGGCCCGCCGGGACCCAGCAGCTCGGCGTACGGCACGAGGTCGTCGCCGCGCAGCTGGGCCAGCGGCGGGGTGGTGACGCGGCCGCGGTGGGAGTCGCCGTCCGCGTGGCCGTGCCCGGGAAAGTGCTTGAGCACGGTGAACACGCCCGCGTCCTGCTCGCCCCTTGCGAAGGCCGCCGCGTAGGCGGCAACGGCGTCCGGGTCGTTCGCGAAGGAGCGGTCGCCGATCACGGCGGTGTCGGGTTGGTTGCTGACGTCGACGTCGGGCGCCATGTTCATGGTGATGCCGCGCGCTGCCAGCGCGCGGGCGCGGTCGCGGGCGAGCTGCTGCACCGCGGGGGTGTCGCGGGTGGCGGCGAGGGTGCGGGCGCTGGGCAGGTTGCCGTCGAGGGCGTCGACGCGCTGCACCCGACCGCCCTCGTCGTCGACGGCGACGGCCAGCGGCAGCCGCGCCGCCGCCTGCACGCCGCGCAGGGCCTGTCCGGTGAGCAGGGTGGTCGCCGTGCCCCCCACGAAGAGGCCGCCGACCTGCGTCTCGCGCACCAGCTCGGTCGTGGCCGCCGGGTCGTCGCCCGCCACGCCGACCATGAGCCGCTGCGCGAGCCGCTGCCGCGGGGTGAGGGTCGCGACGACCGGTGCGCAGTCGGGCAGGCGGTCGTCGCCGAGCGCGAGCCCTGTCACCTCCCCCGGCGCCGCGACGAGCGCCGCCTGCGCGGGCGCGGGCGTGCCGACCGGCCGCGCAGGGGCGACGACGAGCACGGCCAGCACGATCCCGACGACCAACCCGGCCAGCAGCGGCGCCGCCGGACGACCCGCCAGCCGCCGTGCGGCTCCGAGCCGCGGCCACGCCCGTGGGCGGCGAACCGCCGGGCGACCCGACGGCCGCGCGGCCCGATGGGATCCGGTGCCCACCGGCTCCGCGGCCTCGACCCGGCGGATCCAGTCGGCTTCGGCCGCGGTCGGCATCCCCAGCGCCGCCAGCGGCGACGCGGTCGCCAGCACGACCTCGGTCGGCTCGGGCCGTCGGTCCGGGACGGGCCCGGGGTGGACGACGGCGGCGGTCGCCGGGGTCCCGTGGGCGTCGACGGGGCCGTAGCGGGTCACGAGCGGGCGCCGACGCGTCCCGATCATGCGGGCTGGGCGGCGTACGACCACCGAGCGGGACCGACGGCCAAGGGGGGAGCGTGGCATCGCGGCCCATCATCGCCGGTGCGACCCCGACCTGGCGCCCCGTCGGCGACCCGCGACCCACGAACGGCAGCTCAGGTGCGCCGGACGCCCGCGCGCCCAGCGGGCAGCCCCTTCACCGGCGCCGTCGCCTGCCGCCACGGGGCGGGGTGCCCGGCCGCGCTCCGGTGCTTGCGGGCGGCGTGCGCGGGCGCGAACGCCCACAGCCGCATCACGGCGAACCGGGCGATCCCGCCGAACAGGCTTGCCCCTGCGACGGCGACCGACTCCATGAGCTGCGTGGGGCTCGCCACCAGCGTGTCGAGCAGCATCAGCACCGCGGAGCCGTAGAACGCGTAGAACGCCACCGTCCCGACGTTCTGCAGCAGGGTGCGCCAGCGGTGGCGCTCGCCGTGGAACGTGAACCGGCGGTTGGCCTCGGTGGTGGCCAGCGTGCTGAGCACGACGGCCACCAGGTTCGCGGGCACCGCGGAGAGCCACACCCGTGCCACGAGGAAGAGCAGCACGTTGAGCAGCGTGCCCGCGCCGCCGATGAGCGCGTACCGACCGAGCTGCCTGAGGGTCGGGCGCAGGCGCAGGCGGGCGCGCCACGATCCCGGGATCTCGATCGCCGGGACCAGCGCGACGGTCGCGCCCGCCATGCCATCACGTCCTTCCGAACCGCGTCTGCCGTGGCCAGGGGTCTGTTATCGCATCAGTACCCCGGACGGCACTGTCCGTATCCTGTGCAATGCTGATGAGCTTCACCGTCCTTCCCCACCGCAGTGTTCACCCAGTGTGATGCCGCCCACATCACGCGATGCTGAACCTTCCGCCTGAGGGAATGTTCAACAATCTGTACCGATAGGTCGTGCGCGGAAAACATCGCTATGGCGACGCTTTCCGCGCACGGGCTACGGTCCCGGCGTGGACGTCGTGGAGTACCGGCCGACGCCGGACCAGTTCGCCTGGACCTTCGGCGGGGTCGCGCCGACCCACCGGATCACCCCCGGCACCGTGCTGAAGCTGTGGACGGAGGACGCGTTCTCCGGACGGCTGCAGCGCACCTCCGACCGGCCGTCGCAGGTGCTCACCATGAGCGAGGTGAACCCGCAGACCGGCCCCTTCCACGTGGAAGGGGCCGAGCCGGGCGACACGCTGGCGATCCACATCGCGGACCTGACGCCCGCGCGGGACTGGGCGGCGTCCTCGACGATCCCGTTCTTCGGCGCGCTCACCGGCACCGACCGCACCGCGCTGCTGAACGAGCCGCTGCCCGAGCGCACCTGGATCTACCAGCTCGACCGGGCCCGCGGGACGGTCCTCTACCAGGCCGCCAACCTCAGCCTGGAGCTCCCGGTCGCACCCATGCTGGGCACCGTGGGCGTCGCGCCCGCCGGGCGGGAGGTGCGCACCAGCCTCGTGCCCGACACCTTCGGCGGCAACATGGACACCCCCGAGATGCGCGTGGGCACCACCTGCTACCTCGGCGTCAACGTGCCGGGCGCGCTGTTCTCGGTCGGCGACGGGCACTACCGCCAAGGCGAGGGCGAGAGCTGCGGCACCGCCGTCGAGGGAGCCATGGACGTCACGCTCGTCGTCGACCTGGTCAAGGGTGGGGCGCCCGCGTGGCCGCGGCTGGAGCACGACGAGGACTACGCCGTGGTCGGGTCGTCGCGCCCGCTGGAGGACGCGTGGCGGGCCAGCCAGGTCGGCATGGTCACCTGGCTCGGCGAGCTGTACGGGCTGGACCGGCTCGACGCCTACCAGCTGCTCACCCAGATCAGCCGCTCGCCGCTGGCCAACGTCGTCGACGCCAACTACTCGGCCGTCACGCTGGTCGAGAAGGCCCTCCTGCCCCCCGCCCAGGCCTACCGCGGGATGCACGCCCACCTCCGCTCGGTCGCGAAAGGACTGCTCTGATGGATCTACAGCTCGACGGCAAGGTCGCGCTCGTCACCGGCGGCACCAAGGGCATCGGGCGCGCCTGCGTCGAGGCGCTGGCCGCCGAGGGCGCGAAGGTGGCGTTCTGCGCGCGCACGAAGGCCGACGTCGAGGCGGCCGAGGGTGCGCTGTCCGCCGCGGGACTCGAGGTCGCGGGCACGGCGTTCGACGTCACGGATGGCGTGGCGCTGGTCGAGTGGGTCGACGCCAGCGCGGAGCGGTTCGGCCGCGTCGACGCCGTCGTGGCCAACGTCAGCGCGATCTCCGCGGGGCCCGAGGACGAGAACTGGCGCGCGTCGTTCGAGGTCGACGTCATGCATACCAAGCACCTGGTCGACGCCGCGCTGCCGCACCTGGAGGCGACCAGGGGGGCGATCGTCGCCGTGTCGAGCGTCTCCGGCCGCGAGGTGGACTTCTTCAAGCACGCGTACGGCGTCATGAAGGCGGCTCTCGTCCACTACATGAACGGCCTGGCGTTCGACCTCGCCCCGAAGGGCGTGCGCGCCAACGCCGTCTCCCCCGGCAACGTGTACTTCGCGGGCGGCGTGTGGCCCATGATCGAGCGGGACAACCCCGACCTCTTCAACGCCGCGCTGGGGCTCAACCCGAGCGGGCGGATGGCGACGGCCGAGGAGGTCGCCTACGCCGTGACCATGCTCGTCAGCCCGCGGGCCTCGTACATCTCCGGAACGAACCTCGTGGTCGACGGCGGGCTCACCCGCGGCGTGCAGCTCTAGGCTAGGAGCGCGACATCTCCCCCGCCGCGGGGGAGGCCCCACCGGTCGGCATAGCGGAGATTCGGCGGTGCACCCCGCCCCGAGGAGGACCCATGCCCATCACGTCCCCACCGGTCGGACCGGTCGAGTGGGTGGCCATCACGTTCCCAGGCAAGGTGCTGGGCTCGGCGGTGGCGGCCCCGATCGCCGACCTGGTCGACGCGAAGACCGTGCGGCTGCTGGACGCGGCCGTCGTGCACAAGGCCGCGGACGGCACCGTCACGGAAGGCGAGCTCGCCGACGAGTCGGCGGCGTTCGACGACGTCGACGGCGAGGTGCTGGAGCTCGTCAGCCACGACGACCTGCTGACGATCGCCGAGGCGCTGCAGAACGACACGACGACGCTCGTGCTGGTCTGGGAGAACCTGTGGGCCTCCGCGTTCGCGGACGCGGTGCGCGCCCACGGCGGCAGCGTGCTCGCCCACGACCGCGTGCTGGCCGAGGACGTCGCCCGCGCGCTCACCGCGGCGAACGCGCAGGAAGGGAGCGGGGCATGAGGCGCGGTCTGGGCCGTGGTCGTCGGGGCCCTGGACTGCTCGGCACCATGGCCCGCACGGCGGTGGTGGCAGGCACGGCCTCGGCGGTCGCGGGCAAGGTCGGCGCGGCGCAGCACGCGGCACTGCAGCGCGACCAGCAGGCGGCCGCGGCGCAGGAACAGCTGCAGCAGATGCAGATGCAGGCCCAGGTGGAAGCGCAGGTCGCCGACGCACTGCAGGTACAGGCGCCCGCGACACAGCCCGCGCCGTCGGTCGACGCGCTGCACGAGCAGCTCCTCAAGCTCGGCGAGCTGCGGCAAGCGGGCCTGCTCACCGACGCGGAGTTCGCCCAGCAGAAAGCCCGGCTGCTGGGATGACGCCGCCCCTGCCGGAAGGGCGGCGCCGGGTCGCCATCGCCTGCCAGGGCGGCGGCAGCCACACCGCCTTCACCGCCGGTGTGCTGAGCCGCATGCTTTCCGGCCCCGAGATCGACGAGTACGAGGTCGTCGGGCTCAGCGGCACGTCCGGCGGCGCGGTGTGCGCGCTGCTGGCCTGGCGGGCGCTGTGCGCAGGCGACCGGAAGGGCGCGCGCGCCCTTCTCGACGGATTCTGGGAGGACAACTCGGCGTCCACCCCGTTGGACTTGGCCGCCAACTTCTGGCTGATGTGGGTGAGCGCCCTGCAGAGCGCCGGGTATCTCCCGTCCGTCAGCCCCTATGACGTCCCGGTCGACGGGCTCGGCCAGTTCCGCGACCTGTTGACGCGCCGGGTCGACTTCGCCGAGATCGAGGCCGACCCCACGGGCGCGCAGCCGCAGCTCGTCGTCGGCGCGGTCGACGTGCTCTCCGGGCAGTTCCGGGCGTTCAACAGCCGGGCCGAGCGGATCACCGCGGACATGATCCTCGCCTCCGCGGCGATCCCGAACGTCTTCCCGGCGGTGCACACCGACGGCGGCACCTTCTGGGACGGGCTGTTCTCCCAGAACCCGCCCGTGCACGACCTGCTCGACACGGAGCCGGACGAGCTGTGGGTGATCCAGATCAACCCGACGGCGCGCGCCGACGAGCCGCGGACGATCCTGGACATCACCGACCGCCGCAACGAGCTGGCCGGAAACCTGTCGCTCTTCCAGGAGCTGCACGGCATCGAGGTGATCGACCGGCTGCTGGCGGAGGGGCTGCTGGTCGGCGGTGGGTACAAGCAGGTCACGGTGCGCATCCTGGAGTTCGCGCGGCCGCCGTCGACGCGGCTGCTCGGCCCGACGTCCAAGCTCAACCGCGATGCCCGGTTCCTCCGCGCGCTCATGGAGCAGGGCGAGCGGCAGGCCGAGGAGTTCCTCGCGACGCTGGCCTTCGAGCAGGCCTGGCGCAGCCAGGACGCGGACGCGGTGCTCGCGCACCTGGCCCCCGAGGTCGAGCTGACCGCGGCCGCGCCGTTCCGGGCGCGCGCAGGCCTGCAGGGTGAGCCCGCGCTCGCCGAGGTCGCGCGGCTGTGCCGCACGGTGCGGATGGACCTCACCCGCAAGCAGCTCACCCGCGAACGGGCCGTGTGGACGGTCCGGCTGCCCGACGGGGACGGCCCCGGCCGGGTGGAGGCGGAGATCGTCGACGGGCGGGTGGCGCGGCTGCGGTTCGGTCCCGGGTAGGCCCCCGCGTCGGCCTGCTCAGGTGAACGCGAGCACCGAGGCGGTGAAGCCGTGCAGGTGGTTGCGCCCGCCGACCGGGCCGATCTCGCCCGCCGCGAAGAACCCCGCCACGCCGGACGCGCCGAGCGCGGCCTTGACCGTGCGCACGTCGTGGTCGGCGCTGGGGAACATCGTCGTGCCGCGCCCGTTGCAGGAGAACAGCAGCGCGCCCCGCGCCGGGTGGGCGGTGCCGTCGAGCAGCTCGGTGAGGTCCTCCCCCGCGCCCGCCGCGTCGCGCACCTGGAAGCGCACGGTCTGCCCGACCTCGACGACCTCGCCGACGGCCACCGCGCCGCTGTCCGGGTCCGCGCCGACGACGCCGCGGATGAGGAAGTCCCCCCGGCCGTGCTCGTCGGCGTACTCGTCGATCGCGATGCCCAGGTGCAGGCCGCGCGCGGCGAGCTCCTGCTCGGCGGGCGGGAGCGCGGAGACGATCTCCACCAGCCTGCTGTAGGCGGGCGACCCGGCCACCTCGAGCAGCATGTTGCGCTCCGCCTTGGTGACGATCATGGTGGGCCCGATGGGCCTGCAGCCCTGGCTGACCACCGCGCGGGCGGCGACCTCCCCGCCCAGCACGACGCCGACGCCGCCGCGCTCGAGCACCTCGCCGTCGTAGAACAGGCGGTTGGCGCCTGCCCCGCCTCCCGCCCCGGCCAGGCCGCCGACCAGCGGGAACCCGGGGGCGACCGTGTTGCCGCGCTCGAGGAACGGGCCGATCGGGAACGAGTAGGGGTCGACGACCATGGCCGCGACGCGGTCGTCGGACGCCGGTTGGGGCAGCCCGCCGATGTGCAGGCTGTCGCCGACCCGCGTGACGTCGAGCCGGTACGGGGTGACCCGCGCGCCGGGCAGCACCGCCGCCCACGCCGAGACGGCCGGGCCGTGCTCCCGGCCGTGGCCGTCGCCGATCACGCCGCTCGCGGTGGCACCGATCGTGGTGCGGGCGCCGCCGAGCTCCATCGCGCGCCGACCGGCGGCCTCGGCCTGCTCGGGGTCATGGGCCGCGCCGGGGGCGACGAAGACGCACAGGAGGTCGGGCTGCATCCCGTCCAGCGGGGTGAGGGCCTGCCCGACCGCGACCTCGGCCGCGCCCACCAGGTCCGGGCCCGCGGCCATGCCGTCGCCGAACCGCCGTCCGTCGGACATGCTCTCCTCCCCCCAACCGGGGCTTCCGACCCATCGTGTCAGGGCCCGGCCGCCCCGGCCACCACCCGACGCCCGCCACCCGCGACACCCCTCGGCCGCCCGACCACCACCACCCGCCGCAGGCGCCACCCGACCGCGGACGCGTAGCCCCGCCCCGCCCCGCACATGATCGCCGACTCGGTGCGAAAACCGGTCAGATGTGGCCGGATATGCGCCGAGCCGACGATCACCGGCTGCCGTGGGGGTGCGTCGCGCGCCAGAGCAGGTGCATGCCCAGGTCCGTCGACCGCTCCCGGATGTCGGCCCGGCCGCCGGGCAGCTGCCGGTCGCGCGCCAGCACGAGCCCGTCCCCGGTGGTGAGGCAGAAGCAGACGTAGCCGACCGGCTTGGCCTCAGTGCCGCCGTCCGGGCCTGCCACCCCGGTGATCCCTACCCCGACGTCGGCGCCGAACCGCGCCCGCGCCCCGTCCGCCAACGCCCGCGCCACCTCCGGCGACACCGCGCCGTTCGTCGCGATCATGTCGGCGGGCACGCCGAGCAGCGCGGTCTTGGCCGCGTTCGAGTAGGCGACGACCCCGCCCGCCACGTACGCGCTCGACCCCGGCCGGTCCACCAGCCGCGACGCGAGCATGCCGCCCGTGCACGACTCCCCCGTCGCCACCGTCCACCCGCGCTCGAGCAGGCCGTCCGCGACGAGCTTGTCGGTTGTCGTCCCGTCCGCGCTGACCAGCTGCTTCGCGTGCCGGGCCGCGAGCTCGGCGTGCAGCTTCGCCGCCACGTCCTCGTGGCCGGGCCGGGGCCGGATGTCGACCTCCAGCTCGGAGCGCCGCTGGCACGTGGTGACCTCGACCCCCGACTGGTCGAGCTGCAGCAGCGTCGCGGCGATCTCCGACTCCGGCAGCCCGTAGTAGCGCAGCTCCAGGGACTCGGCCGCGGGGGTGGCCGACAGCAGGGCGGCCACCGGGGCCGCGGCGAGCGCGGCGGGCCACATCCCGGTGAGCTCCCGCGGCGGGCCGGGCAGGACAACGACCAGCGGCCCACCGGGTCGCTCGACGACCAGACCCGGGGCCGTGCCGACCGGGGCCAGCGCGACCGCCCCGCGCGGCACCATCGCCTGCTTCCGGTTCGCCGCGTCCAGCGCCGGACCGGCGAACCCGTTGCGCGCCGCCCACCCGGCGAGGATCCCGGCGATGTGCGTGCGCATGGCCTCGTCCAGCTCCAGGGGGACGCCCGCGAACGCGGCGACGACCTCGGCGGTCAGGTCGTCGGCCGTCGGGCCCAGCCCCCCGGAGGTGACGACGAGCGCGGCGCCCGCGTCCGCGGCGGCGACCAAGGCCGCGGTGAGGTCCTCCGGTCGGTCGCCCACGATCGCGACCTGCGCCACCTCGAACCCCAGCCTGCCCAGCTCGCGGGCGACGAACGGGCCGTTGCGGTCGGCGATCGCGCCGGTGAGCAGCTCGCTGCCGGTGACGACGACGGCCGCGCGTGGCCGTACGGAGTCGGACATGGTCTGAACTCTAGGCGCGGCACCGCCGCCACAGCCCGGCGTGATCGTCAGCTCGGCGCACAAAGTGACCATTCCTGGCCGGAAACGCGCCGAGCTGGCGATCATGACCGGAGTGGGGCCGCGGGCCGGGCCGCCGGGGTGGGCTCAGGCCGCGTCCAGGCCCATCTCGGCCGCCACCGCGTCCAACGCCGCCATGCAGGACTCGTCGCCGATCCGGACCGCGTCGGCGATCGGGTCCGCGTCGACGCACAGCGACCCGACGCCCGCGGAGCGCGCCGGGCCGATCGCGCACAGGTGGCCGGGGCCGCGGTCGGCCCGCGCGGCGTCGACGATGAGCCGCAGGTCGGCCCCGTACCGGCGGGACCCCTGCGCCACCGTCCCCAGGCCGGGGACGAGCCGGTCGAGCGAACGTGCCCACAGCGACAGCCCCGCGCCTGCGTCGTGGTGCAGGTCGTCGGTGCCGCGGCAGAGCATCACCAGCACGTGCGTGGCGCCGCCGCGCAGCGCCCGCTCGATGGCCAGCGGCTCGCCGACCGACCCGTCCACCCACCGTCGCCCGTCCCACGTCACCGGCGGGCCCGCGAGCAGCGGGATCGACGCGCTGGCCTGCAGCACCACCCGCCAGTCCGCGACCGAGGACATGCCGGTGAGCGTCTGCGCGGACAGGTCGGCGGTGTCGGTGGCGACGACCCGCAGCGGCGCGGGCGTCGACCCGAGCATCTCCCACGCCATCGGCTTGCGGTGGCTCAGCACCTCGTCGAGCAGAAGCTGCAGCGCGACCACGGGGCGGCCGGAGCCGAGGCGGCGCATGTCGATGAACGCCCGGGTGCACAGGTCCTCGGGGTAGCACGCCGCGCAGCCCGCGGCGTCGCCGGTGAGGAAGGCCGCGGCGCTGATCGCGCCCGACGACGAGCCGTAGACCTCGTCGAACGCGGGCTGTAGCCCGGCCCGCTCCAGCGCGTGCAGCATGCCCGCGACGTACGAGCCCCGCATGCCGCCCCCGCCGATGACGAGCGCGACGCGGTGCTCGTCGCGCCGGGCGCCAGGGCGCGAGCCCGCGGCCCGCCGCTCCAAGAGCACGCGCACCACGGACCGGTCACCGTGCAGGAACGAAAGGGACGTCGACGTCACGTCATGAAGGATACGTAGGCTGTCGACGTGCCGATCACGGTCGTTCTCGCCGAGGACAACGCGCTACTGCGGCACGGGCTCGCCCGGTTGATCGACTCGGCGCCCGACCTGCAGCTCGTCGGCGCCGCGGCCGACCTCCCCGGGTGCCTCTCGCTGGTCGAGGAGCACGGGCCGGACGTCGTCGTCACCGACATCCGGATGCCGCCCTCGCACTCCGACGAAGGCCTCGCGGTCGCGGCGCGGCTGCGCGCCGACCGTCCGGACACGGGGGTGGTGCTGCTCAGCCAGTTCGCCGAGGCCACGTACGCGCTCACCCTGCTGTCCGAGGGGAGCGCGCGGCGCGGGTACCTGCTCAAGGAGCGGGTCGCGGACGGTGACGAGCTCGCCGACGCGATCCGCAGGGTCGCCGCGGGCGGGTCGGTGATCGACCCGACGGTCGTCGAGGGGCTGGTCGCGGCCAACCGCGCCCGGCCGTCGAAGCTGGACGCGCTCACCCCGCGCGAGCTGGAGGTGCTCGGCGAGATGGCCCAGGGCCGCTCCAACGCCTCGATCGCCGCGAAGCTGGTGCTCTCGGAGCGCGCCGTCGAGAAGCACACCAACTCGATCTTCGCAAAGCTCGGCCTCTCCGAGGAGCGCGACCTGAACCGCCGGGTCAGCGCCGTGCTCGTCTACCTGCAGAACCAATAGGAAGGGCCGGTCGGGGATCGCCCGACCGGCTCTGCCGTCACGTCGCGCTCAGCTGCGGGGTAGGCCGCAGGTCGAGCAGAAGTGCGCCTCGGCGGCCAACCGCGTGCCGCACCGCGTGCAGTCCTCCCGCGGGGCGGTGATGACGGCGGCGGGGGGAAGGGCGTGGGCGGAAGGCCCGGAGGCGGCGACGCGGCGCCCTGCCCGCTGCCCCGACGGCGCACCAGCACGATCAGCAGCACCGTCGAGAGTGTGAGAGCCAGCGCTCCGCCGCCGCCCACGATCGACCAGAACGCCAGCGGTGAGAGGTCCAACGGCAGCCTGGACGACGGCGCGGGTGCCGGAGCCACCGGGGTGTCCCCGAACCGGTCGCGCGCCTTCGCGGCCAAGGTGCGGAACTGCGTGGCCTGCGCGTGCTGCGGCGTGACCTGCAGGAGCTTGTCGAACCCCGCGATGGCGGCGGTGTAGTGGCCCGCGTAGTAGTCGTCGAGCGCGGCGCGGAACGCCTTGTCGTCCACACCCAGCTCGTTCGGACCTCGGCGGCCGCCCGCTCGGTCGGGGTCGCCTGCTGCGGAGGGGCCGGGGTCGGGCTCGGGGACGGCGTCTGGGCGAACGCGGAGCCGGTGCCCATGAGGGTTGAGCCGGCCGGAGGTGTCAGCGGCCCGGCCCGGGCCGGCCGGCATCGATCGGCCGGTCTTGGCGGTGGTGCAGCGGGCCCGCAGCGGGCAGTCGACGCACAGCTTGCCGAAGGTGACCGTCCGGTTGGCGCTCATCGGGCGGGTGTGACATCGCGGCCGCCGACCCGGCCGAGCAGGGCGTGCCGACGTAGCCGAACCGGCTGCCTCGGCACGCTCTGGCCCCCGGCTGGCGGACGGTGCACCCTGGAGGCACAGCCGCACCCCGAGGAGCCCGATGCCCGCCCGGTCTGACCCGCTGCCCGAACGGGCCGAGGTCGTGATCGTCGGCGGCGGAGTGATCGGCACCAGCATCGCGTTCCACCTGGCCGAGTCCGGGATCGCCGACGTGCTGTTGCTCGAACGCGACCAGCTCGGGGCCGGTTCGACGAGCAAGGCCGCAGGCGGCGTGCGCGCCCAGTTCTCCGACCGGCTCAACATCGAGCTGGGCGCGCGCAGCCTGGAGGCGTTCGCCCACTTCGCCCAGCGGCCCGGCCAGCAGATCGACCTGCACCGGGTCGGCTACTTGTTCCTGCTGGACACCCCGGCGGACGTGGCCGCGTTCACCCGCGACGTCGCGTTGCAGAACGAGCTCGGCGTGCGCAGCCGGATGATCGAGCCTGCCGAGGCGCGGCGGCGCTCGCCCCTGATCGAGACCGACGGTGTGCTGGCCGCCGCGTTCTCCCCGGACGACGGACACTGCACCCCGGAGTCGGTGGTGCTCGGCTACGCGTCCGCGGCCCGTCGGCTCGGCGCCGCGCTGCGCACCGGGGTCACGGTGACCGGCCTCGAGGTCGCCGGGGACGAGGTCCGCACGGTGGTCACCGACCGCGGCCGGGTCACCGCCGGTGCGGTGGTCTGCGCGGCCGGGGCCTGGTCGCGGGCGGTCGGCGCGATGGCCGGGGTCGAGCTGCCGGTCACGCCGGTGCGCCGGCAGGTCGTGTGCACCGAGGCGATGCCCGGGCTGGACCCGGCGCAGCCGTTCACCATCGACTTCTCGACCTCGTTCTACTTCCACCGGGAAGGTCGCGGCCTGCTGCTGGGCATGTCCGACCCGGACCAGGAACCCGGCTTCCGGCTCGACTACTCCCCGGACTGGCTGCCCCGGCTCGGCGCGGCCATGGCGGCCAGGGCGCCGGGCCTGCTCGAGGTCGGCCTTGGCGCCGGGTGGGCCGGGCTGTACGAGGTCACGCCCGACCACAACGCGCTGATCGGGCGGGCGACGGCGCCGTCGAACCTGCTGTACGCCACCGGCTTCTCCGGGCACGGGTTCCTGCAGGCGCCCGCGGTCGGCGAGGTGATCCGCGACCTGTACCGCGGCGAACCGCCGTTCCTCGACGTCGGCCCGCTCGGTGCGGACCGCTTCACCCGGGCCGGGGACGCTCGCCCGGAGGAGCACATCGTCTGAGACCCGCCCGGCCGGTCAGCCCGCAACCCCGCCCGAGGCCGACCCGGCGGCGGCGTGGATCCGCTGCACGAACGCGCCTGCCTGCCCGAGCGCGTCCGCCGCCTCCGGCAGGAACGACCAGAACAGGTGGAAGTCGTGGGTGGTCACGGGATACAGCTCGAACTGCGCGTCGACGCCGTGCGCCCTGGCGTGCTCGGCCAGCCGGTGGGCGTCCCGGCCGAGCACGTCGCCGGTACCGGCCTGGATCAGCATCGGCGGGTAGCCGCGCTGCTTCGGGACCGGAAGGGCCGGTCACCCGTCCCCGCTCCGAGCGTGTCCGGCCCTGGCGAGCTGCTGGTGGCGGAGCTCGCGTCCGCGTACGAGCGCGGCCGCAGCCGGCCGCAAGCTAGCGCGGCAGCGGATCGGGACCCCGCTCGCGGTCGTCCTGCAGCACGAGCTGGCAGGCACGGCGGCTACACCCAACCCGGCGACCGCGTACGGATCGACGTTCTGGTGGAGCCGGGCGCTCACCGCGCCCGCCCTTCTCCCCGCCGTGCTCCTGCGACGCCCGCTCGGCCGAGTCCCGTTACGCCTCGGCCAGCCGCACGGCCGCCGAGCCGCGCGTGGCGCGCAGCCCCGGCGCGAGCGCCAGCAGCAGGGCGAGCACCAGCGCGGCGGGCACGGCGACGGCCAGCAGCCCCCAGGGCACGGCGAGGTCGCCCGCCACCCCGATCGACGTGGCCACCTGCCACCACAGCAGCCGCGCCGTGCCCAGCCCCAGCGGCACCCCCAGCACCACCGCGGGCGCGACGATCGCGACGCCGAGCACCGCCTGCGCGCCACGGACCTGCGCGGGCGTGGCCCCGAGGGCGGACAGGACCGCCATCTCCCTGGTGTGCCTGCGCGCGGCCGTGATCAGGGTGTGCGCCACCGCGGCGGCGGCGACGAGCGAGAGGGCGGCGGCGAGGATCTCCGGCAGCTGGGCGAGGTCGGCGAGGTTGCGCACCTCCGGCGGCGTCTGCCGGGGAAGCACCTCCAGGCCGCGGCCCAGCTGCGCGCCGAGCGCACGGGCCTGTCCCGGCGCGGCGACGATCTCGGCCCGCAGCAGCGGCGAGGTCCGCGCGAGCCCGCCCAGCGCGGCGTCGGTGACCACGCTGCTGGTGCCGAGATGACCGTTCTCGTCCACGGCGACGGCGGTGCCGGTGACCGTGAGGCGCATCGGCCGGTTGTTGCGGTTGAGCACGGTGACGACGTCGCCGAGGTTCAGGCCGCGGCGCGCGGCGATCCGCGGGCTGAGCGCGATCTCGGAAGGGCTCTCCGGAAGCCGCCCGGTGGCGAGGCCCGCGGGCACCACGCCCTTCCGCGGCGTGCTCGCCTGCACCGGCAGCGCTCCGCCGTCGGTGAGCATCGCGGTGACCGAGCGGGTGACGGCCACCGCGGTGACCCTCGGGTCGGTGACGAGCCTGGCGATGTCGGCCTCCTGCGGGTCCTCCACCGAGAGGTCGGAGGCCTGCCCGGACCGCACCGGGTCGTTCTGCAGCGCCGCGATGCCCGATCCGAAAGCCAGCGCCGCGACGATCTCGGCCACGGCGACCGCCGCACCCACCGACACGAGGACGGCCCGCCCGTGGCCGCGCACCGCCAGGCGCAGGCCGACGAGCGCCTCCGGCCCGAGGCCGGTCCACGCGGGGCCGTGCGGCCGGGCCGGTACCGGCGCGGGCCTGGTGCGGGGGCCTGCCGCGGCCGCGGACACCCCGACCATCGCGAGGAACACGACCGCCGTCGCGCCCGCTCCCGCCACGGCCACCGCCCACGGCGCGCGGAACCCCATCTCGGGCTCGAACCGCGCCTGGCTGCCCAACGGCTGGAGCACGCCCGCCGCCATCGCCAACCCCGCCGCGAGGAGGGCCGCGACCACGGCCGCGGGCGCCGCGGCGCCCACGCGCGCGGCCACCCGCTCGGCGCTGGTCAGCCCCAGCGCCCGCTCCACGGTCTGCGAGCCGCGGTGCAGGGCGTGATCGCGCAGCAGGCCCTGCCCCACGACGAGCAGACCGCCCGCCGCGAGCGCGGCGGCGAAGATGCTCAGGCCGACGACGAGGGTCCGCTCCGCCGCGGCGGCCGCGGGGTCGCCGTCCGAGCGCGGCAGCTGCATCTGCGGCGGCAGGTAGGCGGCCACCACCGAGGGCGGCGCCGTCGCCGCGGCCGCGGTGAACGCCGAGGTGAACGCCTCGGCCGCGCCGGGGTCGTCGTCGAGCCGGATGAAGGCGGGGCGGCTGGCCGCCGAGGCCGCGTGCCGCTGGACGAACGCCGGGCCGGCCTGGATGTCGGCCAGCGGCCCGCCCCAGGACGGCATCCGGGCGATCCCGACCACCCACATGCGCAGGATCGGACCTTCCGGGTCGCCCACCCCCGAGCCGAACCGGGCGATCTGGTCGAGGGTCAGGATGCGGATGGTGACCGCCGTGCCGACGCGGAGGTCGCTCCCCTCGGCCAACGGTTCGCTGATCATGATCTCGTCGGCGGCGCCGTCCGCGGGAGCGCGGCCCGCGACGACGATCGGCCGGACGAGGCCCGGCGGCTGGTCCTGGCCCGCGCCGAGCGCGACGTAGCGCACCGACGCCCCTTCGATGCGCGCCACCCAGCCGTAGGTGACCCACGCCTTCTGGACGTCGGGGAGGTAGGGCACCTGGGCCGCGAGGGCACGCTGGTCGGCGGGCACCTGCAGGCGCACGTCGTCGAGGCCGACCGCGTCGGCGAGCCGGGGGTACGCGCTGGCGGTGCGCTCGGCCAGCGCCACCGTGCCCAGCACCAGCCCGGAGAACAGCCCGAACAGCACGCCGAACAGCAGCAGTGCGCGCATGCCGGTGCGCCGTTCGGCCGCGGCCACCGCCCGCACGGCACCCCAGGCGACTCCGCTCACGCCCTCGCGCACCGGCACCGGTCAGCCCGCCCTCGACGGCGTCGGCGCGGCCGGGGCCACCGGGGGCAGGCCCGCGTCGGTGGCAGGCACCGTGCCCGCGCCCGCCATCGGCGCCCGGCCCTCCACCTCGGTGCCGGCGCCGGGCGCCGACCGGATCACCAGTGTGCCGCCGACGGCACCGAGCCGGTCGGCCATGTTCTGCAGGCCAGCGCCGCCGACCGCCGCCTGCGGGTCGAAGCCGGGGCCGTCGTCGGCCACGGTGAACCGCAGCTCGCCTTCGGCCGCGACCAGCTGGATCGTGACGGTCGCCCCTTCGGCGTACTTGGCCACGTTCTGCAGCGCCTCGAGGCAGCAGAAGTAGACGGCGGCCTCGACGGCCTCGACCGCACGCTCCGGCACGTCCGCCACGACACTGACGGGCATGGGGCCGCGCGCGCCGACCGCGCGCAGCGCCGCGGCCAGCCCCGCGTCGCGCAGCAGCGGCGGGTAGATGCCGTGCGCCAGGTCGCGCAGTGCCGCCACGGCGTCACGGGCGCCGCGGTCGAGCTCGTCGAGCAGCTCGAGGTCCGGCGAGGCGTCGGACAGCCCGTCGCGCAGCAGCCGCAGCCCCACCGCGAGCGCGACGAGGTGCTGCTGCGCCCCGTCGTGCAGGTCGCGCTCGATGCGCCGCCGCTCCGCGGTCGCCGCCGCCACGAGCCGGGCCCGGGAGGCCTGCAGCTCGGCGTTGCTGCGGCGCAGGTCCACGAGGGTGGCCTGGAGCGCCTCGTCGAGCGCGCGGCTGCGCAGCTCGACCGCCAGCCGCGCCGCCACGGCGGCGAGGGCCCGCTCGTCGGCCGCGGTGAACGCGGCGGCGTCGGCGGCGCGCTCGATCACCACGAGCGCGAGCACCCTGGCGCCGTCGACGGCAGGCGCGAAGCGCATCTGCGGCGGGTCGGGTTCGCGCGGCAGCAGCCGCGGCAGCCACACCTTCAGCCAGCCCGGACCGGCGACGCCGACGCGGGCCAGCAGGCCGCGCTCCGCCGCGGTGAGCGGAATCGGGGCGGGGGCGGTGTCCAGTGGGGCGGGCACGATCGTCGCGCACCGCAGGTCGCCCTCGCCGAGCCTGCCTTCGGGCCCGGTCCAGATCCGCACCCCGGACAGGTGCCAGTCGCGGCGCATCGACTCGGCCAGCGGGCGCAGCAGCTCGGCCACCGGCTCGCTGCGGCGCGCCCGGTCGCCAACATCGGCGAGCAGCTCGTCGGGCGAACGCCGCACGCCCGCCAGCCCCGCACGCGCGGTGCGCGCCATCCTCCTGCCGAGCGGGCCCGCGAGCGTCGCGACGAGCAGCATGCCCAGCATCGCCGGGTCGACGAGGTCGTGCTGCGCGCCGACCGGGAGCCTGCCGAAGGCCAGCAACATCAGCAGCAGGCCGAGGTCGACGGCGACGGCGAGGCCCGCGAAGTCCGCCGCGGCGACGAGGACCGTCGTGCCCGCACGCCGCGCCCGCACGCTCGTGGTCGCCAGCGCCCCGAGCACGACAGGGGCGAGCGACAGTGCCACCGCCACCGGGAACGGCGGTCCCCCGCCCAGCAGCGCGACGCAGACGCCGACCGACGCGATCCCCAGCCCGACGAGCACCCCGGACGCGAGCAGCGACCGGGCGGCACGGCGCCCCGACAGCAGGCTCATGCGGGCCTCGCGGTCGCCGAGACCTCGATCCGCCCGTCCCGCATCGCGACCATCCGCGACGCGCCCGCCGCGACCTCGGCGCTGTGGGTGACCATGAGGATGGTCTGGCCGCGGGCGTTGAGCTGGCGGAAGAGGTCGAGCACCTCCTCGGCGCCCTCGGAGTCCAGCGCGCCGGTCGGTTCGTCCGCCAGCAGCAAGGTGGGCCGGTTGGCCAGCGCCCTGGCGATCGCGACCCGCTGGCGCTGGCCGCCCGAGAGCCGGGCGGGCAGCTCGCCAGCGCGCTCCAGCATGCCGAGCCGGTCGAGCAGCTCCCGCGCCCGCGCGAGCGCGGCCCGCTGCCGCGCGCCGCCGATGAGCGCGGCCAGCGCGACGTTCTCCAGCGCGGTGAGGTGCTCGATGAGGTGGAAGAACTGGAAGACCAGCCCGATGTGCCGCCGCCGCTGCCGCGCGAGCGCGGTCGCGCTCAGCCCGTCGAGGCGCACGCCCGCGAGCTCGATGCTGCCCTCGTCGACGGGTTCGAGCCCGGCGATCACGTGCAGCAAGGTGGACTTCCCGCACCCCGAAGGGCCCATCAGGGCCACGAGCTCGCCGTGCTCGACGACGAGGTCGACGCCGCGCAGCGCGCGGACCGGAGCCGTGCGGGCGTCGAACGTCCGACGCAGACCTCTGGCGATGAGCTCGGCGCCCACCCATCCTCCCCAAGCCCGGCGACCTCGGGTGCAGTCGCCATGGAAAGGGTAGGCGTTACCGGCACGGGCACCCGTGTTGTGCACGGATCAGGCGGTTCCGTAGGGTTCGCCTGGCCGGTTGAGAACCAGTCCGCGCCGCCAGTCGACGAGACCCGAGGAGCGGGAGCGAATGAACATGGATC
The DNA here is from genome assembly GCA_963750095.1 of uncultured Actinomycetota bacterium. Classification (GTDB taxonomy): domain Bacteria; phylum Actinomycetota; class Actinomycetes; order Mycobacteriales; family Pseudonocardiaceae; genus Pseudonocardia. The sequence goes on from CAVVPJ010000011.1 coordinate 1,046,775, forward strand.
CGCCCGTCGACGCGGGTTTCGGGGGCGAAGCCGCGAGCAGCGAGATCGTCCGCTTCGAGGTCGACGACCACGGCACCGACGTGCGCGTGCTCCACGTCGTCGGCGAGCTCGACACGCTGACCGCCCCCCTGTTGGCAGGCGAGCTGGCCGGGCAGCAGGCGGCGGTGAGCACGCTGGTCGTCGACCTCTCCGACGTCACCTTCCTCGGCTCCGCGGGCCTCGCGGCGCTGGTCGAGGCCAAGGACGCGGCCGAGAAGGCCTGCGGACGGCTGCTGCTGGTGCCGGGTTCGCGGATCGCCAAGCGCGCGCTGGAGGCCACGGGCCTGTTGCGCCTCTTCACCGTGGCCGACGACGTGCCGGAAGCGCTCGCGGCCGCGGGCTAGTGCGGTGGCCACGAACGTTGACGGGGTGATCGCGTGATCCAGACGGCGAGTCGCAAGGCGCCGCCTGAAGCTCATACCGGGCGTATTCGCGAAGGCGGCGCCGCCGCGAGTCGTCGTCTGGGCGCGCGAGGACCCGGCAAACGTTCGTGGCCGCCGCACTAGCGAGACCCGAAACGGGCACGTCGCGGCATGTCCGCTCCCGATCCGTCCTGCGCGATGCCAGGGTAAGGGCATGGACGGCACCGACCTGACCGCGCTCACAGCGGCCGAGCTCGTGGCTCGCGTCCACGATGGACGCCTCAGCGCCGTGGCCGTCGCCGAGGCGCACCTCGCCCGCATCGCGGCCCGCGACGGGCACGTCGGCGCCTTCCAGGAGCACCATCCCGAGCGCGTGCTGGCCGAGGCGGGCGCCGTCGACCGCCGCCCCGACCGCTTCGCGCTGCCGCTGGCGGGCGTGCCGGTCGCCGTCAAGGACTGTGTCGACGTCGCGGGCTACCCGACCCGCCACGGCAGCGCCGCCACGTCGACGGAGCTTGCGCGCCGCGACGACGAGCTCGTGAAGCGGCTGCGCGCCGCTGGGGCCGTGGTGGTCGGCAAGACCCGGATGCCCGAGCTCGCGATCTGGGGGTTCACCCACTCCGCGCTCGGCACCACCCGCAACCCGCTCGACGGCGCGCTGGACCCCGGCGGGTCCTCCGGCGGCAGCGCCGCTGCGGTGGCGGCCGGGATGGCCGCGCTCGCGCTGGGCACCGACGGGGGCGGCTCGATCCGCATCCCGGCGGCCTACTGCGGGCTGGTCGGGGTGAAGCCGGGCACCGGGGTCGTCCCCCTGCCGGGCGGGGCCGACGAGCACTGGTGCGGGATGTCGGCCGCGGGCCCGATCGCGCGCACGGCCGAGGACGCCGCCCTGATGCTGGGCGTGCTCGCGGGCCGTCCCTTCGCGGTCGACGGGCCGGGGCCGGTGCACGTCGCACTGTCGCTCTCGGCCCCCCTGCCGCTGACCCGGCTGCACCCCGACCACCGGGCCGCCGCGGTGGGCGCCGCCGCGCGGCTGCGCGCCGCACCCGGCGGGGCCGCCGTGACGCTCGCCGACCCGCCGTACCCGCGCACGCTGGGTCTGCGGTGGATGCGCCGGTGGCACGCCGGGGTGGCCAGGGACGCCGCGGACCTCGGGCTGGACCTCGCCGCCGCCGAGCGGCGCACGGCCGCGGTGGTCCGGCGCGGGCGTCGGGTGCTGCGGTACACGCCGCCCCGCGCCGCGACCGTGACGAGGTGGCGCGACCGCATGCTGGCGTGGTTCGACGAGGGCGGCTTCGACCTCATGGTCAGCCCGGCCACGGCGCAGCCCCCGGTCGCCGCGGGCGGTCTCGCGGGCCGTGGCTACCTGATGACGCTCGCGCGGTCGGCCGGTCGGGTGCCGTACACGCAGGCGTGGAACCTCGCCGGGCTGCCTGCGGTGGTGGCGCCGGTCCGGATCGGCGGGAGCCCGCTCGGGGTGCAGCTCGTCGGCCGTCCCGGCGCGGAGGCGGCGCTCCTGTCGGCCGCGACGCGCCTGGAGCAGCGCGTCGTCCCGATGGCGGGCGCCGCGCCCCGGCGCATCTACGTCTGACCGGGACGCCCGGAGTGGCACACCGGCCGCCGGAGCCCTACCGTGAGCCGCGATGTCCGAGACGAGCCCGAACCCCGCCCCCGCCCCCGCGCGGGGAGATGCCGACGACCAGATCACGCTCACGGTCCGCAGGAACGGATCGCATACCGTGATCGAGGTCGGGGGCGAGGTTGACATGCTCACCTCGCCGCAGCTGCGGGCCACGGTGCTCGAACAGCTCACCGAGACGGCGGGTGTCGAGCTCGTCGTGCTCGACCTCGACGCGGTCACCTTCCTCGGCACCAGCGGCCTCGCCGTGCTGATCGAGGTGCGGGAGGCCGCGCACATGGCCGGGGTGGAGCTGCGGCTCGCCTGCACCGCCCGACGGGTGCTGCGGCCGCTCACGATCGCGGGCCTCGTGTCCCTTTTCGACATTCACGACTCGCAGGAGGCGGCGCTCGCCGCCACCTGACCGTGGACCGTCCACTGTGATCTGCGTCACACCTTGTTTGGACGTTCAAGCACACGGGAAAACGGCCGTCACCCGGCTCGAACGTGCGGCGAGAGGTGACCATGAGCGACGTGTCCCGGCTTCCCGGACCTCTGGATTTCGCCTGGCAGTGGCAGCGCCTCGGCTCGTGCCGCGGTATGGACAGCTCCGTCTTCTTCCACCCCGACGGTGAGCGCAACCCATCTCGGGCGCGCCGCACCGCGCAGGCCAAGGAGGTCTGCCACCGCTGCCCGGTCATCGAGGAGTGCCGCGAGTTCGCCCTGCGCACCCGCGAGCCGTTCGGAGTCTGGGGTGGACTGGCGGAGGCGGAGCGCCGCGTGATCCTCGAGCAGCGCGGCGTCGCGATGGCGAGCTGAGGGTCAGCCCGCCTCGTCGATCGGTTCCACGACGGACAGCTCCAGGCAGCGGTAGCGCAGCAGCGGCAGCGCATACACCTGCGCGATGCGCTGCGCGGCGCGGGAGATCGCGCTGCTCGCGGGACAAGCGGGCGCCAGGCAGTACACGCCGTCCTCGGGATCGAACCCGACCAGCTCGCTCAGTGCGGCGACGAGCTCGTCCTCGTCGGGGGCGGCGAGGGGCAGCCGCAACCCGAGCCGGTGCACGACGAGGTCGGGATGCAGCAATGCGGCGGCCCGCTCCCGCACCTCGTCCGCGACCTCCGCGTCGCGGGTCCAGTCGTCGGGGTCCCAGTCGTCGGAGTCGCCGTCCGGATCGCCGGTGGCGGTGGCGGTGGCGGTGGCGGCGAAGCGCGGCACGTCCTCGGCGGCCAGCAGCACGTCGGCGTGGCCGAAGCTCTCCAAGAGCCGCGCGAGGTCGGAACCGGGTCGCAGCAGCTCGACGGCGTCGGGCGCGATCGCCACGACGCGCCGGTCCGCGTCGCGCACCGGCCGTGCCATGAGAGCAAGTCCCCCAACGGAAGCGGGGTCCACGTACCCCACCTCCGTGAACGCGCCCATCGCCGTGTCCCCTCCGACGCAACGCACCGCCGTTGGTGCGTGATCACAGTGAACCGGTTGCGCGCCATCGAGTCGCGCCCCGGCGGTAGCGCTACGCCGAACGGTGCTCGGCGATCCGTGAGTGGCTGGTCAACCGTCCAGGCGGACGACGAGCAACGCCACGTCGTCACGGGGCTGCTCGGGCAGGCGGGCCCCCACCACGGTCTCACGGCGTCCTCGGCCGCGGCGCCGGACGGCAGCGCCGCCTGCTCACCGGACACCGGACTCCCCCGGCGACCGGCAACAGCGGCGAGTCCGTCTCGCCCATCCGCCGTCCGTCGAGATCGGTGAGCCCGGCGGCGTCGCCCCGAACGTCGATGTCGACGGGCAGCCGCACCCGGTCACCGGTCAGCTCGATCGCCGCGGGGTTGGCGTAGACGACCTCCCGGCGCCGCGGATCGATCATCAGCACCGCCGCGGGCGCCCCGTGCAGGACGGCGGGGAGGTGCTGCGGATCCGCGTCCACACCCGCCGCGTCAGTGCCCCCTGCCATTGCCCCGGCGTGTTTCCGCCCCGGGCGCACGCACATCGCCGCCGTCCGGATAGGGTCGCGCCGGTTGAGAACACAGCCGCCCCGCTCCGGCAGCGGCGACGACCGCTCCCGGCGCGTGCCCCCTTCCTGACCCCCGTCGGAGGTGACCGTCGTTGCTCGACCCCGCCATGCCCCGATCGACCCCCGCACCGGGTGAGCTCGGCGTGACCTTCGGGCGACCCGCCGCGGGGCAAGCCGTGGTGGCGATCGAGGGCGAGATCGACACCCTCACCGCGGGCGCGCTCGCGCGTGCGCTGGACGACCTGGTGGCGGACGCGTCCGCGGTGCTCGTCGTCGACCTGACCGACGTGACCTTCCTCGCCTCCAGCGGTCTCGCCGTGCTGATCCGGGCGGCCCACGAGGCAGGCGAGCGGCGGTTGCGGGTCGTGTCGGCGGCCCGGGCGGTGCGGCGCCCGCTGGAGATCACTGGATCGGACCAACTGTTCGATCTCTACGCCGATCGGGGAACGGCCTTGGAGCAGGCCGATTGATCCCGTGTTGCAGAGGGTAGGAAGATGACCGTCCGAGATCCCAGGCCGCGAGAGGAGACCGGCAGCGTGTCCGATCTGGACTCCCATCCGCCCACCGACATGCCCGGTGAGCCGTCCGTCGTGGAGGTCCGGACGTCGGCGACGGCTGCGCTGATCCCGACGATCCGCGCCGTCGCCTCCGACCTCGCCGCGCGCGCCGACTTCGACCTCGACGCCATCTCCGACCTGCGGATGGCCGTCGACGAGGCGTGCGCCACGCTGGTGGACGTCGCGGCCCCGTCGACGATGTTGCACTGCACCTTCCTCGTGCATCCGGAGCACATCGAGGTGCACGCGGAGGTGCGCGCCGGAGCGGCGGACGCGGCCGTGTCCACCGACACGTTCGGCTGGCGGGTGCTGCAGACCCTCGCCGACAGTGTCGAGGCCCTGCGCAAGGACGCCGACTCCACCGACGCCACCGACCGTGCGGGCCCCACCGTCGGCATCCGGCTGGACAAGCGCGCAGGCGCGCCACCCCGGTGACCGCGGCCGACCCCGAGTACGGCCACCTCGCCCCCCTGCTCGCCGAGTACTCCTCGCTCGGCGCCGAGGACCCGCGGCGGGAAACGCTGCGCGACCTGCTGGTGACCGGCTACCTCCCGGTGGCCCAGCACATCGCCCGTCGCTTCGCGGGCCGCGGTGAGCCGTTGGACGACCTCGTGCAGGTGGCGACGGTCGGGCTGATCAACGCCGTCGACCGGTTCTCGCCCGAGCGCGGCGCCGACTTCTTCTCGTTCGCCGTGCCCACCATCACCGGTGAGATCCGCAGGCACTTCCGTGACCTCGGGTGGTCGATGCGGGTGCCCCGGCGCCTGAAGGACATGCACGTGGCGATCAACGGCGCGGTGTCGGCGCTGTCGCAGGGCCTCGGCCGCGCGCCGAAGCCCACGGAGATCGCCGAGCACCTGGGTGTGCCGCTCGCGGAGGTGCTCGAGGGCCTGGAGGCGTCGGAGGCGTACCGCAGCTCGTCGTTGGACGAGATGCTCTCGTCGGACCAGGGCAGCGCCACCGTGGGCGAGCTCGTGGGCGAGGCGGACGCCGAGCTCGACAGGGTGGACAGCCGCCAGGCGCTGCGTCCGATCCTTTCGGAGTTGGACGAGCGCGAACGCACGATCGTGCTGCTGCGCTTCTTCGGCAACATGACGCAGACGCAGATCGCCGAGAAGGTCGGCATCTCCCAGATGCACGTGTCGCGGCTGCTGGCCCAGACGTTGGACCGGCTCCGCTCGCGCATGGACCCCGACACCCGCATGAGCTGACCTCTCCGACAGGATGCCCGCCATGACCCAGCCGGAGCACGTCCTGGTCGTCGGGGCGGGCCTCGGCGGGCTGCGGACGGTCGAGAAGCTCCGCGAGGTCGGGTTCCAGGGGCGGCTCAGCCTCGTCGGCGGCGAGCCGCACCCGCCGTATGACCGGCCGCCGCTGTCCAAGCAGGTGCTCACGGGCGAATGGGAGCCCGAACGCACCACTCTGCGCTCGCTCGACGGCCTCGACGACCTGGGGGTGCGCACCCACCTCGGGCTGCGGGCGGTGGCGCTGCGCCCCGGCGAGGTGGAGCTGGCCGACGGGGCGTCGCTGCACGCCGACGCGATCGTCATCGCCACCGGCCTGGTGGCGCGCGCGCTTCCGGGGCAGCCCGCGGGCGTCCACACGCTGCGCACGTTGGACGACGCGCTGTCGCTGCGTGCGGCCCTGGAGCGGGCCGGGTCGCTGCTGGTGGTCGGCGGCGGCTTCATCGGCGCCGAGGTGGCCTCGTCGGCCCGCACCCGCGGGCTGGCCGTGACGGTGCTGGAGGCACTGCCGGTGCCCTCGGCCCGCGCGCTCGGCGAGGAGCTCGGCGCCCTCACCGCGCGGCTGATGACGGAGGCGGCCGTCGACCTGCGCACCGGCGTCGCGATCGACGGCTTCGTCGACGCAGGCTCGCGCTTCGCGGTGGCACTGGCGGACGGCACGCGGGTGGAGGCCGATGTCGCGGTCGTCGGGATCGGCGGCGCGCCCAGTCTGGAGTGGGTCGACGGCGTGTCGACCGGCGACGGGCTCGCCTGCGACGCGAGCGGACGGGTGGAGGGCCTTTCCGGCGTCTGGGCGGTGGGCGACGTGGCGGCCTGGGCGGATCCCCTCCACGGGGACCGGCACCGCCACGAGCACTGGACGAGCGCGGGCGACCAGGCGGCGACCGTGGCCCGCGACATCCTCGGCGAGCCGCCGCCACCGCCGACGGTGCCCTACTTCTGGAGCGACCAGTTCGGGCTGAAGATCCAGCTCCTCGGCCGCCCGGAGCACGCCGACGCCCTGCTGCCCCTGCACGGGGACGGGCTCGAAGGCGGCGCGGTGAAGGGCACGGTGGTGGGGATGCTCGCGGGCGACCGGCTGGTGGCCGTGGCGGGGTTCGGCGCCGCGCGCTTCGTTGTGCGCTACCGCGCGCTGCTGCAGGCGGGCGCCGACCGCGCGGCCGCGCTGGAGCAGGCGGCGAAGCTCGCCGCCCGCGGGCGCTGACCGCGCGGCAGCGGCCTCAGCGGAACAGCTTGCGCAACACCGCGAGGGCGACGAGGACGCCCAGCGCGATGAGCCCGTACTTGATCTTGGGATCGGCGAGGCGCTGCTGCACGCTGGTGCGCCCCTGGTCGACGAAGCGCTTGGGGCTGGCGCGCTCGCTGAGCACGTCGAGGCTCTCGGCGAGCGCGTCCCTCGCCTTCTCGATCTCGCGCTGGATGGTGTCCGGGTCGCGCGCCACGGCGCCTCCTGACATGCCGGTGGGTGGGGCAGGCAACACCGTAGATCACACGACGGCATCCCGACCGGGCGACGTGCCAGGATCGGGGCATGACCACACGTCTCGCTCCCGGCGACGCCGCTCCCGACTTCACCCTCCCCGACGCGGACGGGAAGCCGGTCTCGCTGGCCGACTTCCGCGGCCGCCGCGTCGTCGTCTACTTCTACCCGGCCGCGGGCACCCCCGGCTGCACCAAGCAGGCCTGCGACTTCCGCGACAACCTGGCCGAGCTGAACGGCGCGGGCCTCGACGTGCTCGGCATCTCCCCCGACAAGCCCGCGAAGCTCGCCAAGTTCCGCGACAAGGAGGGGCTCACCTTCCCGCTGCTCTCCGACGCCGACAAGGACGTGCTGAACGCCTGGGGCGCGTTCGGGGAGAAGCAGATGTACGGCAAGACGGTGACCGGCGTGATCCGCTCGACGTTCGTTATCGACCCGGACGGCAAGATCGAGGCAGCGCAGTACAACGTGCGCGCCGCGGGCCACGTCGCGAAGCTGCGCAAGGACCTGGCCGTCTGAGCCCGCGCGCCCTCCGCGTTCTGGCCCTCCGTATTCTGGCTCCGTTGCCGGCGTAGTCCAACTGGCAGGAGACGCGATCTTTAGGTGGTCGACAGTGCGGGTTCGAGTCCCGCCGCCGGTACGGCCGCGCAGGTGCCGTCGCTCCCTGGGCTGACGGCGCCGTCGCGCGGGCAACGGGTCGCCGCGGGCGACCACCGTGAGGTCGGCGCGCCCGGCCCCGCTCGTCGCACGCTCCGGTGGCTTCCCGGTGACGGCCACGTCGCCTGAGACGTCCGTCCGCCGCACCACCGCGCCCGACCGCCCCAGGACGTCGAGCAGGGGCGCGTTCGGCTGCCCGTAGTCGTTGCCCGCGCCGACGCTGACCAGCACGGCCCGCGGCGCCACCGCCGCCAGAAACTCCGGCGAGCTGTACCGCGAGCCGTGGTGGGGCATCTTGAGCACGTCGGCCCGGAGCGGCTGGTGGCCCGCGAGCAGGTCGGACTGCTCGGCCAGCTCCGCGTCGCCCGCCAGCAACACCGTGCCCGACGGCGTGGTGGCGCGGACGACGAGCGAGCCGTCGTTGACGGCGGTGCCGTCGTCCGGGTCGACGGCCGCGGCCGGGTGCAACGGGCCCAGCACGTCGAGGGTGAGGCCGGGCCAGGTCAGCCGCCGACCGGCCGCCAGCGCGACCAGCGGCGCCCCGGCCGCGGCGGCCTGGCGCGCCACGGTGCGCAGCGCCCAGGCGGGTTCGTGGACCGGCCCCACGCCGACCCCGCCCACCGGACGCCCGCGCAGCGCGCCCGCGAGCCCGCCGACGTGGTCGGCGTGCAGGTGGCTGAGCAGCACGAACACGATGCCCCTCACCCCGAGGCGCGCCAGGCAGGCGTCGACCGGCCCGTCCGCGGGCCCGGCGTCGACCAGCACCACCCAGCCGGGGCGCGCGGTGGCGAGCACGATGGCGTCGCCCTGGCCGACGTCGCACGCCACGACGACCCAGCCCGGCGGCGGCCAGCCGGGAGGCACGATCCGGGTCGGCACGATCACGACCGTGGCGCCCGCCACCGCGGCGAGCAGCAGCCTCCGCCGCCGTCGGGCACGACCCACGGCGAGGACGACGGCGAACGCGCCGACCATGAGCAGGGCGCCCGCCGCGCCGTCGGGCCACGGGAGCGCGGTGCCGGGGACCGCCGCGGCGTGGTCGGCCACCGCGACGAGCCAGCCCACGGGCCATCCGGCGAGCCAGACGCAGGCGGTGGCCAGCGGCGGCACGACCGGCGCGACGAGCGCGGCCAGCACGCCGAGGACCGTGGCCGGGGCGACGGCGGGCGCCGCCAGCAGGTTGGCGACGACGGCGACCGGGCTGACCAACCCGCCCAGCCCGGCGACGAGCGGCGCCGTGACGACGAAGGCCGCCGCGGGCACCGCGAGCGCCTCGGCCGCGAAGCGGGGCACGCGGCGCCGGGCCAACGCCCGCGCCCACGGGGGCGCGAGCAGCACGAGCGCCGCCGTGGCCGACACCGACAGGGCGAAGCCCGCGTCGACGGCCAGCGCGGGCTCGGCGAAGAGCAGGACGAGCACCGCCGCGGCCAGCGCGGGCAGCGCCGACCGCCCGCGGCCTGCGGCCAGCGCCACCAGCGTGACCGCTCCCATCACCGCAGCGCGCACGACGCTCGGCGACGGTCGCGCGAGCACGACGAAGCCGACCAGCACCACGCCCGCCACGAGCGCGGACAGCCGGGGGTCGGCGCGCAGACCGCGCAGCGCCGCCAACACGGCGCCGGTCAGCACGGCGAGGTTGGCGCCGGAGACCGCGAGGAGGTGGGTGAGCCCAGCAGCCCGGAAGTCGCCGTCCACCTCGGCGACGAGCGCGCTCGTGTCCCCGATGGACAGCCCCGGCAGCAGCCCCGCCGCGGCGGGCGGCAACGTGCTCGAAGCGACGTCGCGCAGCCCGGACCGGAGCCCGCCCGCGGCCATCTGCCACCATGGCGGCGGCGCGACGTCGCGGGGCGCCCCGCGCACCCGCAGCACGGCGACGGTGAGGTCGGCGCGCTCCGGTGGCGCGAGCAGTCCCTCGCCCGTGACCACCTGCCCCGGCAGGAGGCCGCGCCATCCGTCCGCGGGCGCGAGGAGCAGCACCCGGCCACCGCCGCTCCAGTGGCCCGCGCCCGCCGTGGCCTCGACCAGCTCGGCGGGCACCACGACCAGCGCCGCGGCCGGCCTGCCTGACGGGGTCGACGCGCGGACCGCGCGGGGGTCGTCACGCAGCACCACGCGGAGTGTGGCCGCCCCACCGCGGCGGGCGAGGTCGTGCAGAGGATGGGTGGCGACCAGCAGCGTGTGGGCGGCGATGACGATCCCGGCCGCCGCCGCGCACCCTGCCGCGGCGAGCATCATCGGCGACCAAGGCCTGCGGCGCGTGGCGACCGCGAGCGCGGCCGCGCCCACCACAGTCGCGGCGCCCGCGGCGGGGCCGAGTGCCAGCCCGAGCAGCATCACCGCCCACACGGCGGCCGCGGCGGGCACCAGCCGGAGGTCGGGCGGCCTGCGCTCGCCGGGATCGGTGCGCATCAGACCGTCACCAGCTCCCGCAGCTGCTGGAAGCGGTGCTCACCGATCCCGTCGACCTCGCGGAGCTGTTCCACCGTGGCGAAGCGGCCGTTGCGGGTGCGCCAGTCGAGGATGTGCTGGGCGGTGACGGGCCCGACCCCGGGAAGGGCGTCGAGCTGCGCGACCGTCGCGGTGTTGAGGTCGACCTTCGCCGCGGGCGCCGCCGGACCCGCGGCCGTCGCCTGCCCTCCGCCCGCATCGGGTGCCGCCGGGACCCCGACCGCGACCTGCTCGCCGTCGCCCACTCGCCGGGCGAGGTTGAGCCCGGCGAGATCGACCCCGGGCAGGGCGCCGCCCGCGGCGGCGATCACGTCGGCCACCCGCGCACCCTCCGGCACGCGCACCAGGCCCGGCCGCGCCACCCGTCCCGAGACACTGACCACCATCACCCCGGCCGTGCCGCTCCCACCCGGACCCGCGCCACCCGCGCCTGCCCCGGCGCCCGTCCCGCCCGCGCCCACCCCTCCGGCGCCGGGCCCACCCCGCTGCTCCTCCGCCACCCGCGCCAGCGCCGACGCCGCCCGCGGCCCCGGCCCCGGCCGCCGTCCCCACGCCCCCACCCGCGCCGCCGGCCACCGGCCCTGAACCGGACCCGCCTCGCCCACCCGTCGAGCCGCCGCCCGTCCCGTCGACCAGCACCGAGGACACCCCCGGCACAGGGGCGGCCTGGGGCCTGCCCGTCCACACCCCCACGGCCGCGACCACGGCGGCGAGTGCGGCGACCACAGCGAGCGCAGTGGCACCAGGCCGCCGCGGGTCGATCCGCACCTCGCGCCACGACGCGGGCAGCCACCGCGCGACCAGCCGCCCCGCTCCTCCGCGAGCGCGCGTCGTCGGCAGCGGCAGGGTGGGCGGCTCCTCGGACGGCGGCGGCTCGGGACCGAGCACCGAGGCGAGCCGATCGGGCGGAGCGGGAGCGGTTCGGAGCACGACCCGACGCTAGGTCGGCAGGACCCGCCCCCGCGTCCGCCGACCGCAACCTGTGGACAACCGCTGCCGATGGGGACAACTCGGGGCGGACGGCCCGGTCAGGATGCCGTGCTGTCGGGCCCTGCGCCCGGCTCCTTCCGGGGCGCCACCACCACGCCGAGCAGGCCGGTGCCGACGTGCGCGCCGATCACCGCGCCCACCTCGGAGACGAGCAGCCGCGCCCCCACGTCCAGCCGCTCGCGCAGCCGTGCGGCCAGCTCTTCGGCGCGCGAGGCGGCGGCGAGATGCTGCACGGCGACGTCGACCGGACCGTCCCCAGCGGCCTGCACGGCGAGCTCGACGAGGCGCTGCGCGGCCCGTGCCGTGGTGCGCACCTTCTCCAGCGGCAGGATGCGGCCCTGCGCGACGTGCAGCAGCGGCTTCACGGCGAGCGCCGTCCCGAACAGCGCGGCGGCGGCGCCGATGCGCCCGCCGCGGCGGAGGCGTTCGAGGGTGTCGACCGAGAAGAACATGCGGCACCGCGCGGCGGCCTCGGCCGCGGCCGACGCGACGGCGTCCACCGGCTCGCCGGCATCGGCGGCGTCCGCGGCGGCGAGCACCGCGTAGCCCAGGCCCATGCACGCCGCGCGCGAGTCGACCACGCGCACCCGGTCGCCCCCGACCTCCGCCGCCGCCTGCCGCGCCGCGTCCCAGGTGCCCGACAGCTCCCGCGAGAGGTGCACGGACACCACCGCCGAGGCCCCGGCGTCGAGCACAGCCTGGTAGCGGGCCGCGAACTCGGCGGGCGCGGGCCGCGAGGTCTGGACGTCGAGCCGCCGGTCGGCCAGCGCGGCGCACAGCTGCGCGGTGTCGATGTCGACGCCCTCGTGGCCGACCTGCGCGCCGAGCCGCACCGAGAGCGGCACCACCCCGATGCCCCGCTGCGCCAGGACGCCTTCGGGAAGACAGGACGTGGAGTCGGTCACGACGACGACGGGCACGCGTCAGCCTATCCGCTGTCGCGCAGGGCGGCGCTGAGCAGCTCGGCGCAGGCCCGGCCCACGTCAGCGTGCGCCGACCAGCCCCAGTGCATGCCGTCCGGGTTGCCGCGGCCGTCCAGGACGTGCTCGGCGACGAGGGCCTTGAGGTCCAGCAGCGCGACATCGTGGCCGTCGGCCCACACCCGCGTCGCCCGTTCCGCGGCCGGACGCCCGGCGTGCACCTGGGCGTACCCGGCCGCCTGGTGCACGGGCGCGGCAGGGTCGCCACGACGGGGATGCCCGGCCGGAACGCCAGCACGGCCGCGCGGCACTGCTCCAGATGCCGAACCGTCAGGTGTGGCGGCAGCGCGACCGGTCCGCCACCGGGCAGTATCCGGGCGAACGAGGTAGCCAACGTCGGCTGCAGGCGCAGATAGGTCGAACGGACCACTCTTCGGGCGCCGCCTGGCCGCACCGCGGGGATGAGCTCGCGCAGCGCCGTCGGCAACGGCGAGGGGAGCGTGTCCATCCCGCCGACGCCGAGCACCAGCGCGTCGACCCGTGGCATCACCGCCCACACCCGCGGGTCGTGGGTGAGCGCGCGCCAGGCGTGGCGGGCCGTCCAGCCGATGCCTGCGACGAGCTCGGCCCGCCCGCCCAGCGCGGCGGCGGCGACGTTGGGCCAGAGCCGGGGATCGTCGGCGGGCTCGGGGCGCTCGGGGCCGTGAAAGGCGAGCGAGTCGGCGAGGACCAGCAGCGTGGGCCCTTGGTCGACCGTCACGCCCGCGCGGGCACCGGCTCGCCGCCGCCCTCGTTGTAGCCCACGAGCCGCCAGCGCGGGTGGTCGCCGCGGCGGGCCAGTGATGCCCAGCGGCAGTTGCCGAGGCCGCCGATGGACGGCCAGGTGGACGTCGGCAGGCCCAACAGCCCGCACACCAGCCCCGCGATCATGCCGCCGTGCGCGACGACCACGACGATGCCCCGCGGGTTGTCGGCGTACTCCTCGTCGAGCTCGTCGATCACCGGCCGGGAGCGGCGCACCACCTCGATGCGCGACTCGCCGCCGGGCGGCGCCCATCCTGGATCGGAGCGCCACGCGGCGATGGCGCCGGGCCAGCCCTGCTCGACGTCGGCGAGGGTGAGCCCCTGCCACTCCCCCAGGTGGGTCTCGCGCAGCCGGGGGTCGACCTTGACGTCCAGGCCCGCCGCCGCGGCGACCACCCCCGCCGTGTCGACAGCCCGACGGAGGTCGGAGCTGATCAGCCGGTCCGGGCCGAGGGCGGCGATTCCCGGCGCGACGCCCGCGGCCTGCGCGAGGCCCCCCTCGGTCAGCAGCGAGTCCAGGTGACCCTGCATCCGGCCCTGGGCGTTGTAGTCGGTCTGGCCGTGGCGCAGCAGGACCAACCGGCGCAGTGTCACCCGCCGTCTCCCACCTGCTCGACCTGGGCCTCGGGGAACGTGACGCGCGGGCAGTCCTTCCACAGCCGGTCGAGCCCGTAGAAGCCGCGCTCCTCGGAGTGCTGGACGTGCACGACGACGTCGACGAAGTCCAGCAGCACCCAGCGGCCCTCGCGGGCACCCTCGCGCCGCGTCGGCTTCGCGCCGAAGAGGCGCAGCTTCTCCTCGACCTCGTCGACGATCGCCTGCACCTGCCGCTCGTTGGGCGCCGAGGCGATCACGAACAGATCAGTGATCACCAACTGCTCCGACACGTCGAGCACGACGATGTCCTGCGCCTTCTTGTCGGCCGCCGCCGCCACGGCCACCCGGGCCATCGCCAGCGCCTGGTCGCTCGCCGTCACGCTCGTTCCCTCCTGGCCTGCCCGGCGGGCCGACCCGGCGTCCAGTGTCCCAGCCGGGTGACGCAGGCTCCGTGGCAGGGCCGCCACGGGGGCGACGACGGTCCTGTTCACGGACTGTTGGAGAATCCGCGCGTGTTTGGCCAACCGAACGTAGCCGAACGGTCACTAGATGCTCAACTGGCGACCGAAGGGGACCCCGACGCCGTCACGGAGGCACTGCCGAGGGCCACTACCGCCACCCCGACCGCCCCGGCCGACCCCACCACGGTCGTCCTGCGCGGCAGGTCGCTCGTGGTCGGCGCGCTCGTCGTCGCGGCGGTGCTGGCCGGGCTGCACTTCGCCTCGGTCGCCCTGGCCTACGGCCTCCCGTCGAGCGGGTTCCACGTGCCCGAGGCGGTGAAGCTCAACAACGAGGCCACCGTGGCGACGTGGTTCAGCTCGTTCGTCGACTTCACCAACGCCGCGCTCCTCGCCGTCATCACGGTGGGCGCGCCCGCGCGGGAGCGGTGGCGCTGGGCCGTGACCACCCTCGCGGTGCTGGGTGTGTCGGTCGACGAGGTCTCCGGCTTCCACGAGGACCTCAGCTGGGTCCTGCACAACGCGATGCACACCACCGGCCTGCTCACGTACGCCTGGGTGGTGCCCGCCGTCCTGTTCGTCGCGGCCGTGGGCCTGCTGTGCGTCCGGATGATCCTGGCCCGCCCCGGTGGGATCCTCGTGCTGCTCGGCGGGGTGGTCTTCGTGGCGGGCGCGGCGGGCGTCGAGGTCTTCGAGGGCTGGTGGGTCAGCGCCACCGGCGAGACCACCGACGCGGTGTTCCTCCTGCTCAACGGCGTGGAGGAAACGATGGAGATGCTGGGCGCGATCGTCACGATGGCCGGGCTCCTGCGGATGGCGGCCGGAAGCGGCGTGCGCCTGGCGGCCTGAGCGGCCCGGTCACTGCCACCGCCTTGGCTACGCTCCGGTGACATGGTCGACGCCTTCTTCGACGCCACTGAGCGAGCACAGCTCGGCGACCTGTTGGACGAGCTCGGTCCCGAGGCGCCGACCCTCCTCGAGCCGTGGACGACCCGCGATCTCACCGCGCACCTCGTCCTCCGCGAGCACGACCCGCTCGCAGGCCCCGGGCTCGTCCTGCCCGGCGCGTGGGGCCGCTTCGCCGAGCGACGGAGAGGAGCGCTCGCGCTGCGGGACTTTGCGTGGCTCGTTGCGACGCTCCGATCGGGACCGCCGCCAGGGTTCTTCCGCATCGGATGGGTGCGCCGGTTCCCGAACCTCAACGAGTTCTTCGTCCACCACGAGGACGTGCGCAGAGCCAACGGTCGAGGCCCTCGAACGAACGACCAGGCGATGGACGAGGCCCTGTGGCGCAACGTCAGCCAGGCACCCTGCTTCCTCGCCCGGCGACTGCGCGGTGCAGGACTCGCGCTTCAGTGGGCGGGGACCACCAAGACCGTTCGCGCCCGGCGAGGTGAACCCACCGCCCGCATCGCCGGACCTCCTGGCGAGCTGCTGCTCTACCTCTTCGGGCGGCAGGACGCGGCGCAGGTCGAGGTGGACGGGCCTGCGGCGGCGGTCGACGCCGTCCGCCGCACGCGGTTCGGCATGTGACAGCCGCCCCGGCGGTAGTGCCGACCTGCGACGACATGGGGGCACTGGTCGCCACAGGCGCTGGACCACCTCGAGCAGAGCCTCGACCGGTGCGCCGACGCGCTCGACGCGGCCGGGCTCGCCAGTCGCTACCCGAAGCGGAGCGGGTGGCAACCACTGGCCCAACTGATCACCGACGGCATGCTGGTCACGCTGCTCGACGCCGACGTGCCGTTCGTCTGCGCGACCGGCCCGTCGAGCGTCGAGGTGTCCGACCCGCAGGCGGCCGTGGCCCTACACGTCGTCGACCGGCAGTTCGTGCCTGCCGACCAGTCCACCGGAGCAGCCGACCTGCTGCGCCGCTGCCAGGCCGCGGAACTCGCCGACCCGGCCCGGGGTTGGACCCCTGCGCAGGTGCTGGCGTACCGGCGGGCGGAGCAGCCCGCATCGCTGCTGGTCGCCGGGCACGGCTAGGCCGTCGGCGGCTGCTCGGTCGCACCCGGCGAGGTCACACCCTGCGGTCATGGGGACCGAACGCCACCGACGGCGTGGGAGGTGCGGCGGATCAGCAGAAGACCAGCTTCACGGACACGTCGATGCTGCGTCGGATCTGTAGAGGTTGCGCTTGGAGATGTACTGCACCACCCCGTCCGGCACGAGATACCACACGGGGCGCCCAGCCGCGACGCGGTCGCGGCAGTCGGTGGACGAGATCGCCATGGCGGGGACCTCGACCAGCGTGACGGCGCCCTCGGGCAGGTGGCCGTCGGCGAGGTCGTAGCCGGGCCGGGTGACGCCCACGAAGTGCGCCAGCTCGAACAGCGCGTCGACCTTGCGCCAGGACAGGATCTGGGCGAGCGCGTCGGCGCCGGTGATGAAGTACAGCTGCGAGCCCGGGAACTGGGCGTGCAGGTCCGTGAGGGTGTCGGCGGTGTAGGTGGGGCCCCCGCGGTCGATGTCGACCCGGCTCACCGAGAACCGCGGGTTGGACGCCGTGGCCACCACCGTCATGAGGTACCGGTCCTCGGCGGGGCTCACCACCTTCGCGGACTTCTGCCACGGCTGGCCGGTGGGCACGAAGATCACCTCGTCGAGCGCGAACCGGTCGGCGACCTCGCTGGCCGCCACGAGGTGCCCATGATGGATCGGGTCGAATGTCCCGCCCATCACGCCGACCTTGCGCATCAGCGGAGCCTAGGCCACTGCGCAGGCCTCAGGACTCGTAGGCGTGCCGGAACTGCACGCTGATCCGCGGGCCGACGCCCCGCGTCTTGGGCACGCTGTGCTGCCACGTGCGCTGGCAGGATCCGCCCATGACGAGCAGGTCACCGGGGCCGGGCGCGAACCCGACCGACGCGCCGCCGCCGGTGGGCCGCAGCCGGAACGGCCGCACCGCGCCCAGCGACACCAGCGCGACCGTGGCCGAGGGCAGCTCCCTGGCCACCCGGTCGCCGTGCCAGGCGACGCTGTCCGCGCCGTCGCGGTAGAGGTTCGCCCCGACCTGCGTGAACTCGACGCCGTAGCGGCCCGACAGCTCCCGCGCCATCGCGGCGAGATCGGCCGGGGCTTCGGCGAGCGGCCACCGGTGCGTCAGCCGCGGCTCGAGCACCATCCGGTCGTACATCCGCACCCGACGCGGGCCGCTCCACGGCGTGTCGGCCAGCAGCCGGGCGAACAGGGTGTCCGCCTCCGCGCACCACCGCGGCACGATGTCCACCCACGCGCCGTTCGCGAGCCCGTGCCGCCGCGCCCCGACGTCGACGTCGACCGCCAGCCCGTCGAGCAGCGACGGCTGCCACGCCAGATCGGGGATCATGCACCCAGGATACGCGAACTCGAACCTTTGGTCGACAACGTTGCGCCTCGCAGAGCGCCTGTGCGCCTCGCAGAGCCCCGGGAGTCTGCGAGGCGCACACCAGGTCTGCGAGGTGGCGGGCGCCGGAGTTCGCGGCCGACAGCGCCCGCGGCTACACCCGCACTCGCGGGACCCGGGGGCGCACGCCAGGCTCCTGGGTCGGCGGGACCTGGTCCGCGCCCGGCATGCGGGGCGCGGGCAAGGCCTCGGGCGACCGCGCGGCCCAGGCGTTGACCGACGGCGTGAGCAGGGCCGCGGGCGGCGCCACCGCGACGGGCGCGGGGGCGGGCGGGTCGTCGAACCGGAACACGGAGGTCAGGTCGCCGAACGTGCGCCGCCGCCACGCCGAGATGTTCGGCTCCCGCACGCCGGTCACCCGCTCCAGCAGCCGCAGGGTCGAGGTGTGGTCGAACGGCTCGGAGCACACCCAGCCCCCCGCCGTCCACGGCGAGACGACGACGGCGGGCACCCGGAACCCCGCGCCGACCGGCAGGCCGTTGCCCGGGGTGCCGCCCGGCGAGGTCCAGTGCACGAACTCCCCGGGTGTGCCCGGCGGCGGGGTGGGCGGGGCGACGTGGTCGAACTGCCCGTCGTTCTCGTCGTAGCTGAGGACGAACGCGGTCTTCGCCCAGACGTCGGGGTTCGCCGCGATCGCGTCGATCTTGCAGGCGACGAAGGCCGCGCCGTCGTCGGGCCGGTAGGAGGGGTGCTCCGAGCCCTTGCTCGTGCAGATGATCCACGAGACGGTCGGCAGCCGGTCGGTGAGCGCGTCGCTTTCGAACGTGCCCTCCGGGCGGCGCGTCAGCCCGTCGACGTGCAACGCCGAGCCGCGGCGGGCGCGCCGGAACGCGGCGAACTGCTCGAGGACGTTGCAGCCGAACGTGTCGCTCTGCTCGTAGACCCGCCAGCTGACGCCCGCCCTCGTCAGCCGCTCCGCGTAGGTCGTCCAGCGGAAGCCGCCGAGCGGCGCGGTGTTGTCGAGGCTCGGGCCGCCGCCATGGCCCTCGGCGTCGACCGTGCCGGTCATCCACATCATGCGGTTGGGCCAGGTCGGGCCGAGCACCGACGAGTGGTAGGCGTCGCACACGGTGAACGCCTCGGCGAGCGCGAACTGGAACGGCAGGTCGGCGCGGGTGTGGTAGCCCATGACATACGGCGCGTGCGCCCCGTCGGCCCCGCGGTGGGCCGCCATCCAGCCGTCCATCCGGCCGCCGTTCCACGCGTCGTGCTGCACCTGCCACTCGTGGGAGGTCGACGGGATGCTCGCGGCCGACGTCGTCCTCGTGTCGAGATGGAACGGGAGGACCTGGCCCCCCGGGTGCAGCGGGTCCGGCTGGTGGAACACGCTGGCACCACCGGGAAGCAGCATCGCCGTCGGGTCCGCGAAGCCGCGCACGCCCGAGAGCGTGCCGAAGTAGTGGTCGAACGAGCGGTTCTCCTGCATGAGCAGGACGACGTGGCGGATGTCGCGCAGCGACGCGCGGCGCGCCGGGGGCCGGGCCACCACCTCGCGGCGCACGTCGGGCGGGAGCGCCGCGGCGGCCGACGCGAGCGCGGCCGACGCCGCGGCCGAGGCCAGCAGCCGACGGCGGGTCAGCCCGGCCACGGCTATCCGTCCTCGCCCGCGAACGCCGCGACGATCAGGTCGATCTCCGGGTCCATGCTCACCAGCTCGCCGTGCCGCGCGACCGAGTGCCGGTAGGACAACGCCGAGGTCAGCAGGCGCGCGGCCCCCTCGACGGCGGCGCGGGGGGCGTCCACGCTGGCCGCGATCACGGCGGCGACGGCGGCGGCCATCCGGTCGTAACGGGCCCGCAGCGCGTCGAGGACGGCCGGATGCGTGTCGGCCTCGCGCCAGAGGAGGTGCGAGAGCACGGCCGAGGACTCCAGCTCGGCGTCCAGCACGCTGACCGCCCGCTGGAGGTTGCCCGTGAGGTCACCGGGCCGGGCGTCGACCCCGCCGCAGTCCGGCGGCAGGCGCTCGACGAGCGCCTCGAGCAGGTCGGCCTTGCGGGTGAAGTAGTAGTGGACGAGGCCCTTGGGCACCCCCGCCTGCTCGGCGATGCGCGACGTCGGCGTCGCCGCGAAGCCGTGCTCCGCGAAGAGCGCCTCGGCGGCGGAGAGGATGCGCTCCCGCGCGGGCTCGTCGTCCATGACGAAGACAGTGTGCGACACGCGGGACGGCCGGGGCACCCGGCCCCAGCCGTCCCGCCCATGAGGCGTCAGTGCTGCGCGACCAGCCGGTGCTCCTCGTTCGCCGACGGCAGCGCCGCCGCGCCGACGACCACCGCGAGGACCCCGCCGATCCAGGACGTCCACGCCGCCCCACCCAGCGTGTAGTAGCCCAGCACCCACGGCGCGACGAACAGCAGCACGCCGAGGGCGATGTGCACGTACTCGCTGGCCACCGAGCCCGGGGCCGCCAACGACCACAGGCCGGTGAGCGCGAGGACCACGCCCAGCACCACGAGCGACCATACGGCCGCGGCCGACGTCGTCACGACGACCGGCGAGAGCGCGACCAGCACACCGATCACCAACGCCGCCCAGTCCTGCCAGCGGCGCCAAGTTGCGACATGTCCGGTAGCCATTGCCACCACTTCCTTTCCCTCCAACAGGCACAGGTGTACGCCTTGACTGGCCAGCCGGTCAAGATGGCGAAAAGTCTCGTGGATCACGTCCAGGAGACCCGTGCTATACGGGCAGCAGGGCCTCCACCACGGTCGCGAGCTGGGCGGCGGTGCGGCACTCGTGCATGGGCAGTACGTCGGCGTAGCGCAGGGCGGCGGAGTCGCCGCTGCCCCACTGGCGTCGGGGCTCGGGGTTGAGCCAGTGCGCGTGCCGGGCGACGCCGACGAGCCGCCGCAGCACCGCGAGGTTGGGGTCGCGGTAGTTGGTGCGGCCGTCGCCGAGGATCAGCAGCGAGGTCCTGGACGTGATCGCCTCGCCCCAGTGCTCGGCGAACCCGCCGAAGCTGCCGCCGTAGTCGCTGTGCCCGTCGAAGGCGACCAGGTCGGCCTCCCGCAGCACCCGCTGCATGACGCCCGACAGCTCGGCGCCCGGTGAGAACAGGTGCGTCACCTCGTCGGCGCGCTCGACGAACGCGAACACCCGCACCTTGGAGAACTGCTCGCGCAACGCCTGCACCAGCAGCAGCGTGAAGTGGCTGAACCCGGCCACCGAGCCGGACACGTCGCAGAGGATCACCAGCTCCGGCCTGCCGGGGCGCCGCGTGCGGTACGCCGGGCGCATCGGCACGCCGCCCGTCGACATCGAACGGCGCAGCGTGCGGCGCATGTCGAGCTGGCCGCGCTTGGCGTGCTTGCGGCGCACCGCGAGCCGCGACGCCAGCCGCCGGGCGAGGGGCTGCACCGTGCGCCGCAGCTGGGCGAGCTGCTCGGCGTGCGCGGACAGGAACTCCACCTGCTCGGCCTGCTTGGGCACGGCCGAGCGCGCCACCTGGTCGCGACCGCGCATCTCCGCCGTCCGGCGCCGCACCTCGTCGGTGATCATATTGCGGAACGCCGCGATGCGGTCGCGGATCTCGCGGCGCAGCACCTCGTCGGCGAAGCTGCCTTCCTCGATGGTGTCCCCGCGCAGGTCGGCCAGGATCCGGGCCAGCAGCGTCTCCGGGGAGAGCATGCGCAGCGCCTGGTAGGCCGACCAGCTCGGTTGGCCGCTCATCCCGCGGACGCCGGTGCCCGCCCCGCCCGCGCGGCCCAGCGCGTCGACGACGGCGCGGGCGAGCTCGGCGAGCGCCTCGGTGTCGCCGTCGCGGAGCAGCTCGGCGAGGATGTCGCGCAGGGCGTCGACGTCGACGGGGCCCTCGTCGGAGTCATCGACGCGGGGCACGTCGACCTCGCCGCTCCCCGCCCCGATCGCGATGGGCCAGTACAGGTCGAAGAGGGTGTCGAACGCCTGGCGTTGGGCCGACCGCCGCAACAGCGCGGCCGCGAGCCCCTCGCGCAGGTGCTCGCGGTGGACGAGGTCGAGCGCGCCGAGCACGCGCGCGGCGTCGACCGTCTCCCCCGGCCCCACCGCGACGCCGTGCCGCCGCAGCGCGCCGACGAACGCCACGAGGTGCCCGGGCAGGCCGTGCTCGGGCGCGGGCGCTGACGTCACGTCCTCATCATGCGCCGCGGGTCACACGTGGTCGAGCTGGTCCACGGTGACGAAGCAGACGCCGGGGCCGGTCGAGATCTCGCCCGTCGCGCGCACGCGGTCGCCGACGCGCACGGCGGTGCCGTCGTGGGCGCGGATGCGCAGGTCGGCGGCCGAGTAGCTGGACGGCGGCTCGTCGATCGTGTCGCTGCCGCTGCCGACGAGCAGGTCGAGCCCGGCCTTCTGCCCGGAGGGGCCGACGAGGTCGAGGCCACAGCGGTAGTCGCCGCCGAAGTTGGAGCAGCTGATGGCGGTGTCGGCGTTCACGACGCCGTCGATGGCGACGGCGGTGCCGTCCTTGTCGTTGGCGCACGCCTGGTCGATCGCGAGCATCTGCGGCGCGCTGCCGCAGCCCGCGAGCAGGGCGGCGAGCGCGCCCGCCAGCAGCCCGGTTCGGATCATGTAAGGGGTCATCGGCTGATCATCCGCGACCGCCTGCCGCTGGCCGATCGCCGTCGCGGTCAGCACTCGGGTTCCGCGCGGGCAGGCTTTGCTGACCGTTCGGTCAGCGCCCCTCAGTTGAGGCGCAGCTCCGCGGCCGCCTTCACCGCGTCCGACTGGTGCTTGAGGACGACGCCCAGCGTGGCGCGCACGGCGTCGTCGTCGAGGGTGTCGAGGCCGAGGGCGAGCAGCGTGCGCCCCCAGTCGATCGTCTCGGCCACGCTCGGCGCCTTGCGCAGCTCCAGCCCGCGCAGCACCCGCACGGTGCGCACCAGCGCGTCGACGAGCCGCTCGGCCAGCTCCGGCACCCGGGAGAGGACGATGCGCCGCTCGAGGTCGGCGTCGGGGAAGTCGAGGTGCAGGAACAGGCAGCGGCGCTTGAGCGCCTCCGACAGCTCGCGCGTCGAGTTCGAGGTCAGCAGCGCGAACGGGCGGCGCGCGGCGATGACCGTGCCCATCTCGGGGACGGTCACCTGGAAGTCCGACAGCACCTCCAGCAGCAGCCCCTCGACCTCGACGTCGGCCTTGTCGATCTCGTCGACCAGCAGCACGGTGGGCTCGCTGCGCCGGATCGCGGTGAGCAGCGGGCGCGGGAGCAGGAACTCCTCGCTGAAGACGTCGTCGCGGGTCTCGTCCCACGTCTCGCGGCCCTGGCCCGCGGTGATGCGCAGCAGCTGCTTGGCGTGGTTCCACTCGTACAGCGCGCGCGCCTCGTCGATGCCCTCATAGCACTGCAGGCGCACCAGACCCGAGCCGGTCGCCTCGGCGACGGCCTTGGCCAGCTCGGTCTTGCCGACCCCCGCGGGACCCTCGACGAGCAGCGGCTTGCCGAGGCGGTCGGCGAGGAAGACGGTGGTGGCGACGGCCGTCGACGCGAGGTACCCGACGTCGGCCAGGCGCTGCGCGACGTCCGCGACGGAGCCGAACAGCGGCGACTGGGGCAGGCTCACGGGCTCATCCTGCCGTGTGCCGGGTCACGATGGCACCGCACAAGGGTTGCGGTGGTCACACCACCGTCCTGGCACTGGTGTAGGCACCACGACGCTGGTGCGGTCACCGCGGGAGCCGTTGCGCCACCTCCTCGAAGGCGTCGATCTCGTCCCACACCCACCGCGCGAAGCCCCGCAGCACCGTACGCATCGCGTCCTCCCGGCGTTTCTCGGCGAACACGACCTCGGCAGGCACCTGGCCGGGCCGCAGCAGACGCCCGTACTTGGCGAAGCCGTCGAACTCGCCCGCGAGGCCGTGCTCGGGCCATCCGAAGTCCGCGGTGCCGATGGCGGCCGCGGCGATTCGGGAGAAGCGGGGCACGGCACCGGCGTTCCGATGGCGGCACAAGCGCCGGAACGCTGGTGCGGGCACCAGCGCGCCGGTGCGGTCGGAGAACTGTCGGAGCCCCGGGGCACGATGGGCTCCGTGACGACGACCCAGCACACGACCGGGCAGGACCTGCGCGGGCAGGCCGAGGAGGCGCTCGCCGCGTTGGCCGGGCCGGAGGCGCGGCTGCGCGAGGACCAGTGGACGGCGATCCACGCGCTCGTCGCACAGCGGCGCCGGGCACTGGTCGTGCAGCGCACGGGATGGGGCAAGTCGGCGGTCTACTTCGTGGCCACCGCGCTGCTGCGGGCCGCAGGCGCGGGTCCCACGGTCATCGTCTCGCCGCTGCTCGCGCTGATGCGCAACCAGATCGAGGCCGCCGAGCGGGCGGGCATCCGCGCGGTCACGGTCAACTCCGCCAACACCGCCGAATGGGAGCGCACCTACGCGGCGGTCGACGCAGGCGAGGTCGACGTGCTGCTGGTCAGCCCCGAGCGCCTGAACAACCCCGACTTCCGCGATCGTGTGCTCCCCCGCCTCACCGCGAGCGCGGGGATGCTCGTGGTCGACGAGGCGCACTGCGTGTCCGACTGGGGCCACGACTTCCGGCCCGACTACCGGCGCCTGCGCGCCCTCATCGCCGAGCTCCCGCCGGGCATCCCCGTGCTGGCCACCACGGCCACGGCCAACGACCGGGTGGTCGTCGACGTCACCGAGCAGCTCGGGCTTTCCTCGGGTGAGCCCCTCGTCCTGCGCGGCTCGCTCGACCGCGAGAGCCTGCGGCTCTCGGTCGTGAAGCTGCGCTCGGCGCCCGAGCGGCTGGGCTGGCTCGCGGCCCGGCTGGCCGAGCTGCCCGGCGCGGGCATCGTCTACACGCTCACGATCCAGGCCGCCGAGGATGTCGCGGAGTTCCTGCGCGAGCGCGGCCACCGGGTGGCGTCCTACACCGGCAAGACCGCCCCCGAGGAGCGCCTGGCCGCCGAGGCCGACCTGCTCGCCAACCGGGTCAAGGCCCTGGTCGCCACGAGCGCGCTCGGCATGGGGTTCGACAAGCCCGACCTGGGTTTCGTCGTGCACCTCGGCGCGCCCGCCTCCCCGGTGGCCTACTACCAGCAGATCGGACGCGCGGGCCGCGCCGTCGAGCGGGCCGAGGTCGTGCTGCTGCCCGGGCACGAGGACCAGGACATCTGGCGCTACTTCGCCTCGCTCGCCTTCCCGCCGGAGCCGCTGGTGCGCCAGACGCTCGGCGTGCTCGCGGAGTCGGCGCCCGAGCCGCTGTCCACCGCGGCGATCGAGACCCGGGTCGACCTGTCCCGCACGCGCCTGGAGATGCTGCTCAAGGTGCTCGACGCCGACGGCGCCGCCAAGCGCGTCAAAGGCGGGTGGGTCGGCACCGGCGCCGAGTGGGTGTACGACCGCGAGCGCCACCAGCGGATCGCCGAGGCGCGGGTGGCCGAGCAGCGCGCCATGCTCGCCTACCTCGACACCGACGAGTGCCGCCTGGTGTTCCTGCGCCGCCAGCTCGACGATCCGCAGGCGAGCCCGTGCGGGCGCTGCGACACCTGCACCGGCACGGTGTGGAGCCCGGAGGTGGCCGCCGACGACGCCGAGGCCGCGCGGGAGCGGCTGGCCCGGCCGGGCGTCGAGGTGGCGCCACGCAAGCAGTGGCCGTCCGGCATGGCGGAGCTCTCCGTGCCGGTGTCCGGGCGGATCTCGGCGGCCGAGGTGGCCGAGCCCGGCCGCGTGATCGGGCGGCTCTCGGACATCGGCTGGGGCGCGCGGCTGCGCGAGCTGGTCGAGGGTGAGGAGGCGCCGGTGCCGAAGGACGTCCTGGACGCCTGCGTGCAGGTGCTGGCCGGATGGGGGTGGGCGCAGCGGCCGGTCGGCGTCGTCGGGATCGGCTCGCGCACCCGCCCGCACCAGCTCGCCCACCTGGCCCGGCGGATCGCCGAGATCGGCAGGCTGCCGCTGCTGGGCACGCTGGAGCCCGTCGGCGCCCGGCCCGGCGAGCACGCCAACTCGGCGCAGCGGCTCGCCGCGGTGTGGAACGCGTTCGCCGAGCCGGCGTTCGCACTGCCCGACGCGCCGGTTCTGGTGGTCGACGACGTGGTCGACTCGGGCTGGACGATGACGGTGGCCGCCCGGCTCCTGCGCCGGGCGGGCGCGGGCGCGGTGCTGCCCTTCGCGCTGGCCCAGCGGGGATAGGGTTCCCGGCATGCCTCCCGAGATCGCCATGAAGGCCATGAACGTGGTTCACCGGCTGGTGATCCGGCTGTCCGGCGGGCGGCTCGGCTACGACGTCGGCATGCCCGTGCTGGAGCTCACCACCATCGGGCGGAAGTCCGGGCGGCCGCACTCGGTGATGCTCACCAGCCCGGCCTCCGAGGGCGACGAGCTGGTGATCGTCGCCTCCCGGGGCGGCGACGACCAGCATCCGGCGTGGTTTCTCAACCTGCGCGACAACCCGAAGGTCGAGGTCGCGCTGCAGGGCGCGCCGCGGCGCCCGATGACGGCCCGGATCGCGAGCCCGGAGGAGCGCGCCCGCCTGTGGCCGCGGGTGGTCGAGAAGTACCCGAACTACGCGTCCTACCAGCGCCGCACCCGCCGCGAGATCCCGCTGGTGCTGCTCAGCTGAGCGGCACCAGGTCGTCGGCGTGCACCACCTCGCGCCGCTGTTCGGGGGGCAGGTCGCGGGAGCGGCGGCCGATCAGCGCGGGCAGCTCGGCGGCGTCGAAGCCGACCACTCCACGCGCCACCACGGTGCCGTGGGGGCCGACGAGGTCCACGACGTCGCCCGCCACGAAGTCGCCCTCGATCCCGTGGATGCCCGCGGCGAGCAGCGAGCGCCGCCGGTCGAGCACGGCGGCGACGGCGCCCGCGTCGAGGTCGAGGCGACCCCGCACGTCGGCGGCGTGGCGCAGCCAGAAGCGCCGCGCCGACATCCGCCGACCGGACGGCCGGAACGCCGTGCCGACCGTCGGGCCGGTCGCCGAGGTCTCCAACGCGGCGCCTGCCGTCTCGGCCGCCGCGAGGAGCACCGGGATGCCCGACGCCGCCGCTATCGCGGCAGCGGTGATCTTGGTGGCCATACCCCCGCGGCCGAGCTCGCTGCCGGAGCGGGCGACGGTCACCGCGTCGAGGTCGGTCGGCGCGTCGACGTCGGGGAGCAGCCGGGCGCCGGGCGCAAGCGGGTCACCGTCGAAGAGGCCGTCGACGTCGGAGAGCAGCACCAGCGCGTCGGCGCCGACGATGTGGGCGACGAGCGCGGCGAGCCGGTCGTTGTCGCCGACCCGGATCTCGTCGGTGGCGACCGTGTCGTTCTCGTTGACGACGGGCAGCACGTCCAGCCCGAGCAGGCGCTCCAGGGTGCGCTGGGCGTTGCGGTAGTGGGCGCGTCGGATCATGTCGTCCGCGGTGAGCAGCACCTGCCCGATGGCCTGGCCGTAGCGGGCGAACGACACGCTGTACGCCTCGGCGAGCAGCACCTGTCCCACGGCGGCCGCCGCCTGCTGGGTGGCGAGGTCACGTGGACGGCGGGCCAGCCCCAGCGGCGCGAGCCCCGCGGCGATCGCGCCCGACGAGACGAGCACGACCTGGCTGCCCGCGGCCCGGCGCTTGGCGAGCGCGTCGACGAGCGCGTCGAGCCGGGCGGGGTCGAGGCCGCCGGTGAGCGAGGTCAGCGACGACGACCCCACCTTCACCACCACCCGCCGGGCGGCGGCGACCGCGGGGCGGCTCACCGCGCGCCGCCCATCGCAGCGGGGTGACACTCCTCCGACCCAGTCGCAGCAGGGTGACATTGCTCCGATGCGGGCGGGCGCACTACTCCCCGTCTCCGTCCGCGACCAGGCGCTCGATCGCCAGCTCGGCGTCCGTGCGGTGCGCCCGGCGCTGCGCGCGGGCGGCCTTGCGCTCCGCCGCGCCGATGCGCTCGATCTGCTCCAGCCGTCGGTCGGTGCCCCGGCCCGACAGCAGCACCGCGACCCCGGCGGGCGTGCTGGGCTCCCAGTCGAACGTCACGTCGCCGATCGTCACCGGGCAGCCGGGCACCGCACCCGCCTCGGCGAGCGCGTCCTCGACACCGAGACGCGCGAGGCGGTCCCCCAGGTAGCCCACCGCCTCGTCGTTCTCGAACGCGGTCTGCCGGATCCAGCGCTCGGGGCGGGCGCCGCGCACGACGAACCCGCCCTCGATCTCCGGGTCGGGTTCGACGGTGAACCCGGCGTCGTCGACGGCCCGCGGACGCAGGACGACGCGCGTCGCCTCGGCCACCGGCTGCGCGGCGCGGAACGCGCGCACCGCCGCGGCCAGCGCGAAGGCCAGCTCGCGCAGGCCTGTGTGGGCCGCCGTCGAGATGGCGTACACGGGCCAGCCGAACTGCTGCGCGATGTCGTCGGCCACGAGGTCGGCCAGCTCCGCCGCGTCCGGCACGTCGATCTTGTTGAGCGCGACGATCCGCGGCCGCGACGCCAGTTCGTCACCCAGCGCAGGCGTATAGCGGGCGAGCTCGTCCTCCAGCGCCTGGATGTCGGACACCGGGTCGCGGCCAGGCTCGAAGGTGGCGCAGTCCACGACGTGCACGAGCACCGAGCACCGCTCGATGTGGCGGAGGAAGTCCAGCCCGAGCCCACGGCCCTCGGACGCGCCCGGGATCAGCCCCGGCACGTCGGCCACCGTGAAGACGTCGTCGCCTGCCGTGACGACGCCCAGCTGCGGCACGAGTGTGGTGAACGGGTAGTCGGCGATCTTCGGGCGGGCCGCGGACAGCGCCGCCACCAGCGACGACTTGCCCGCGGACGGGAACCCGACCAGCCCGACGTCGGCCATCGAGCGCAGCTCGAGCACCAGCTCGCGGGCCTCGCCGGGCTCCCCGAGCAGCGCGAACCCGGGCGCCTTGCGGGCCGCCGAGGCGAGCGCGGCGTTGCCGAGCCCGCCGCGGCCGCCCTGCGCGGCCACGAACCGGGTACCCGGGCCGACGAGGTCGGCGACGATCTCGCCCGCGGTGTCGAAGACGACCGTGCCGTCGGGCACGCGCAGCTCGAGGTCGTCGGCGTTCGCGCCCGCCTTGAAACCGCCCTGGCCCTGCTTGCCGCTGCGGGCGGCGGCGTGCGGGCGGTGGTGGAAGTCGAGGAGGGTGTGCACGCCGGGGTCGACGACGAGCACGACGGATCCGCCGCGGCCGCCGTTGCCGCCGTCGGGACCACCGAGGGGCTTGAACTTCTCGCGGTGCACCGAGGCGCAGCCGTTGCCGCCCGCCCCCGCTGTGGCGTGCAGCACCACCCGGTCGACGAACTTGGCCATGGAGACGCTCCTCACAAGCGAACGGCGGGCCACCCCCCCGGGCGGCCCGCCGTCGCGGATCTTCGTTTGTGTGACAGCCCGGCCTCAGACCGAGACCGGCACCACGTTCACGACCTTGCGGCCGCGGGCGCGCCCGAACTCGACGGCGCCCTCGACCAGCGCGAACAGCGTGTCGTCGCCGCCGCGGCCGACGCCGGTGCCGGGGTGGAACTTGGTGCCGCGCTGGCGGACGAGGATCTCGCCCGCGTTGACGACCTGACCGCCGAAGCGCTTCACGCCCAGGCGCTGTGCGTTGGAGTCGCGCCCGTTGCGCGAGCTGGACGCACCCTTCTTGTGTGCCATGGCTGCGGGTCCTCTACTTCGCGATGTCCGTGACCTGCACGCGCGTCAGCGGCTGACGGTGCCCCTGGCGCTTGTGGTAGCCGGTCTTGTTCTTGAACTTGTGGATGCGGATCTTCGGGCCCTTGGTGTGCTCGACGACCTTCGCGGTGACCGACGCCTTCGCGAGCGCGGCCGCGTCGGTGACGACCTCGTCGCCGTCCACCAGCAGCAGCGCCGGGAGTGCGATCTCGGAGCCGACCGGCCCATCGATCTTCTCGACGGCGACGATGTCGCCCGAGGCCACCTTGTACTGCTTACCGCCGGTCTTGACGATCGCGTACATCGACGCACTGCTCCAAAGCTCGAAGGTCGTAGCGCGGGCAACTCCCGCATGGCCGCTGCCGACGTGACTGTTGACGTGACGACGAGCGCGGCTCTGGATTCCCAGGGTACGGAAGCGTTTGACGGAGGGTCAAACCGGGTCTCCCTCAGCGTTCTCCGCAGGCCCGTCGACGGGCGGTCCGGCGGGCCGGGAGGCCGCGCGGCGGGCCCGTCGCGGCCGGGTGACCGCGGTCGGCTCCGGCTGCGGAACGACCACGGGCGGCGGCACTTCGGCCTCGGCGGCGGTCGGGTCGGGCCCGGACGACGCCGTCGGCACCGTCACCACGGCGGCGACCGGCCCATCGCCGTCGACGGCCGCCGGTGCGCCCGCGGAACGGGTGACCCGGCCGCGCCGCCGCGGGCGGGTGGCCTCGTTCGTGGCCGCCTGCTCGGCTGCCGGGGCCGCCTCGGCCTCGCCCGAGGTGGCCGCGGCGCTCGTCGCTGACACGGGCTCCGCGGCGGGCCCCGACACCGGCTCTGCCACTGGCTCTGGCGTGGACGCGGGCGTCTCGTCGACACCCGTGGCCGCGAGGGCCTCGTCGACGGGAGCGAGGGTGACCGAAGGGGGCTCGGCCACGGCGGGCACGGCCGACCGCGCGCCTGCAGCGGCGATCACGGCTGTGGCGGCCGCGACCGCGGAGTGGTCGGCGGTCGCATCCGCGCCGTTCGCGGACCGTCCGTTGCCGTGCTGCCCGTTCGACTCGCCGTCGCCGCGTCGGCCCCGGCCACCGCGGGTCCGGCGGCCGTTCTGCTCCTGGCGGCCGATGTCGGTGTGCTCGATCGCCTCGGTGTCGACGACCACGCCGCGGCCCCGGCAGTGCTCGCACGGTGTGGAGAAGTGCTCCAGCAGGCCGCCGCCGACCCGCTTGCGGGTCATCTGCACCAGCCCCAGCGAGGTCACCTCGGCCACCTGGTGGCGGGTGCGGTCGCGGGCGAGGCACTCGGTGAGCCGCCGCAGCACCAGGTCGCGGTTCGCCTCCAGCACCATGTCGATGAAGTCGATCACGATGATGCCGCCGACGTCGCGCAGCCGCAGCTGCCGCACGATCTCCTCGGCCGCCTCGAGGTTGTTGCGGGTGACGGTCTCCTCGAGGTTGCCGCCGGAGCCGGTGAACTTGCCCGTGTTGACGTCGACGACGGTCATCGCCTCGGTGCGGTCGATCACGAGCGTGCCGCCGGAGGGCAGCCACACCTTGCGGTCGAGCGCCTTGAGCAGCTGCTCGTCGATCCGGTGGGCGCTGAACACGTCCTGGGTGCCGACGTGGCGGTGCATCCGGTCGGCCAGCTCGGGCGCGACGTGCGACAGGTAGCCGTACAGCGTGTCCCAGGCGTCGTCGCCCTGGACGACGAGGCGGGAGAAGTCCTCGTTGAACTGGTCGCGCACGACCTTGATCAACAGGTCGGGCTCCTCGTACAGCAGCGTGGGCGCCTTGGGCCGGTTCGGGCCGGTCTGCTCCGACTTGGTCTTGACGACCTCCCACTGCGCCTGCAGCCTGCGTACGTCGCGCTCGAGGGCCTCCTGGCTCACGCCCTCCGACGCGGTGCGGATGATCACGCCCGCCTCGCTGGGCACGATGTCGCGCAGCATGTCCTTGAGGCGCCGCCGCTCGACGTCGGGCAGCTTGCGGCTGATGCCCGCGGTGCCGCCGGAGGGCACGTAGACGAGGAACCGGCCCGCGAGGCTGATCTGCGTGGTCAGGCGGGCGCCCTTGTGACCGATGGGGTCCTTCGTGACCTGCACGAGCACGCTGTCGCCGGTGGAGAGCGCCTGCTCGATGCGCCGCGACTTGCCGCCGAGGCCCGCCGCGTCCCAGTCGACCTCGCCCGCGTAGAGCACGGCGTTGCGGCCGCGGCCGATGTCGACGAACGCCGCCTCCATCGACGGCAGCACGTTCTGCACGCGGCCGAGGTAGACGTTGCCGACGAGCGAGCCGCCGTCGCGGCCGGTGACGAAGTGCTCGACGAGCACGTCGTCCTCCAGCACGCCGATCTCGACGCGGCTGGCGCGCTCGCGCACGACCATCGTGCGCTCGACCGACTCGCGCCGGGCCAGGAACTCCGCCTCCGACAGGATCGGCTGACGGCGACGGCCCGCGTCCCGCCCGTCGCGGCGGCGCTGGCGCTTGGCCTCCAGCCGGGTGGAGCCGCGGACGCTCTGGACGCCGTCGCCCTCCTCCTCCCGCGTCTCGCGCGGTGTCCGGATGCGGGTGACCGTGACGGGCGGGTCGTCGTCGGCCCGGTCGGCGCCGTCGGCGGCGTCGTCGCCCGAGCCGCGACGGCGCCGACGACGGCGGCGACGGCGGCTGCCTTCGGCCGCTTCCGCCTCGTCCTCGTCGGCTGTCTCGGTCGCCCGGTCCTCGGCATCCCCTTCGTCCTCGTCGGTGGCGTCGGTGGCGTCGTCGCCCGACTCGGCGTCGTCGCCGTCCTCGGCGCCCCGCCCGCGGCCGCGGCCGCGGCGGCCTCGCCGCCGCCTGCGGCGGGCGCTCTCGTCGTCGCCTGCCTCGTCGCCGGTCTCGTCCGCCGTGCCCTCGGCCTCGTCCTCTTCGTCGCCCTCGTCGACGCCCTCGTCGACGGCCTCGGCGGGCTCCACCGGGGCCTCCGCGGGCTCCTCGGACCGCGCGCGACGCCTGCGCCTGCCCGCCGGGGCCTCCTCGGCGGCCGCAGGCTCGGCGGGGCGCCGCCCGGGCGGCTCCGGCGCCTGGAACAGCGGCGTGGCGGCGGCGAACAGCGGCGCGAGCGCGGCCGGGGCCTGATCCGGCGCGGCGCCCTGCGGCTCGCCCGTGGCAGGCTCGGCGTCGGCGCCCGAACGGCGTCGACGGCGCCTGCCGTCGCCCGCGGGCGACGGCTCCGCCACGGCCACGCCGAGAGCGGCGGGCTCCTCGCCGTGCGCGCCGGGCACCAGCGCGATGACGACCTGCTCGGCGACCTTGCGGTCGATGCTGGACTGGACGCTGCGCGCCTCGTGCCCGAGGCCCGCCAGCGCGGCGAGCACCTCGCGGCTGGGCAGCCCGATGAGCTTGGCCAGCGCGTGCACCCGCATCTTCTCGGGGAGTTCGTCCAGCGCGGGTACGGTGACCGGCCCGCCGGTGCTTCCGGCAGGCGAATCGTTCTTCGTCATGCAGCTCCTCCGCCCCCGGGCGCCTCGTGGGAGGGCAGCCGCGCAGGGGCACCGTGCTTCTACTCCGCGTCGCGCGGTGCGCGACGGGCAATCCTTGTCGTTCGGCCGTGCGCGACGCCGCCGCCGTCCGCCCGTCAGGCCCGGGTGGTGACCCGGTCGGGGCCGAGTGGATCGGCGAGCCCACCCTCGTCGTCGAGCAGGCCCTGGGCCGCCCTGGTCGCCTTGGCGGGCGCCGGGGGCCGAAGACCCGCGACAACGTCGAGTGCACCCAACACGTCGTCGGGTCGAACGGCGGGTGTCGTCTGCCGCACGACCGCGGTCAGTATCGCACAGACATCGACATCACCGGTCACCGTCGCGGGCACGCCCCCCGGCGCGTCGGCGGGAACGGAGACGGCGCCGGACACGAGGGCGGTCCGGACGTCGATCTGGCGCCGCCCGGACGGCGTCACCCGCTCGACCACGACCGACGCGCGGGAGAGCAGCGCGTCGAGCGCCGCACGCACCCGGTCCGGGGCGACGCCGGGCAGCTCGATGACCCAGCGGCTGGCGTCGATGCGCTCGGCGAGCGCGGCGCCCTCGGCCGCGGCGGCCGCGAGCACGTCGAGGCCGTCGGGGAGAGCGGCGTCGAGGGCGGCGCCCACCACCGCGGGCTCGACGGCCTCGGTGAGCCCGATCTCGACGTACTCGGCCTCGCTCGCCGCCCCCGTCGGCGCCGCCCCGACCCAGGACAGCCGAGGGTGCGGGCTGAAGCCGTGCGAGTGCGCGACGGGCAGCCCCGCCCTGCGCACGGCACGCTCGAAGCTGCGTGCGATGTCCCGGTGGGACAGGAAGCGCAGCCGCCCCCGCTTGGCGAAGCGCAGCCGGACGCGCGCGACCGTGGGTGGGGCGGGGTTGGCGGCCTCCCCCGGCCGCACACGAGCCATGGGTAGAGCCTACTGGCGCCCTGCGGGGTCCATCGCCAGCAGCGCCTCGCCCGCGGGAGCGAAGCCTGCTCGCCGGTAGAACGCCGTGCTGCCCGAGGTGGGGGCGAGCAGCAGGCGGCGGTAGCGGCGCTCGCGCGCGTGCTCGACGACGGCGGAGAGCAGCGCGGCGGGCACGCCGCGGTCGGCGAACGAGGCGAGGACGAACGCGTTGCCGACATGCCCGATCCGGCCGGGGCGCGCGCCGGGGCGGGGCATGTGCACGATCTCGACCACGTTGATCGAGCCGATCGCGGTGAACCCGCTGCGCTCCGACCCGACCTCGGCCAGCCAGAACGTGCGGCGCGGCAGCTCGACCCGCCACCACTCGGCGAACGCCGCCTCGAACCCGGGTGCCTCGACCGGGTGCCCCGCGCGCTCCTCCAGCCACGAACGGCGCAGCCGGGCCAGCGCGGTCATGTCCCGTTCGTCCGCGACGCGGACGGTGAACTCGCGCCCGTCAGCCACCCTGGCCCGCTGATCTGACGACGGGGGTGAGCGGCAGCAGCGTGGTCCCGCTGGGCCCGACCTCGATCTCGGTGCCGGTCGACGGGCACACCCCGCAGTCGAAGCACGGCGTCCAGCGGCAGTCGTCCTGCTCACGCCCGGCGAGCGCGTCCTGCCAGTCGGCCCACAGCCAGTCGCGTTCCAGCCCCGAGTCGAGGTGGTCCCACGGCAGCACCTCGTCCTCGGTGCGCTCGCGCGTGGTGAACCACTCCAGGGTGACGCCCGACAGCGTCTCGGCGGCGGCCCGCGTCCACCGCTCGTAGGAGAAGTGCTCGCTCCAGCCGTCGAAGCGGCCGCCGTCGCGCCAGACCGCCTCGATCACCGCGCCGACGCGCCGGTCGCCCCGCGCGAGCAGGCCCTCGACAAGCGCGGGCTGCCCGTCGTGATAGCGCATCCCGACGTTGCGGCCGAGCTTCCGGTCGGCGTTCACCGCGGCGCGCAGCTTCCGCAGCCTGCCGTCGACGACGTCGGGGTGCGCCTGCGCGGCCCACTGGAACGGGGTGTGCGGCTTGGGCACGAACCCGCCGATGGAGATCGTGCAGCGCACGTCATTGCGCCCGGACGCCGCACGGCCCGCCCTGATGACGTTGTGGGCCATGTCCGCGATCTGGACGACGTCCTCGTCCTCCTCGGTGGGCAGCCCACACATGAAGTACAGCTTGACCTGGCGCCAGCCCTGCCCGAACGCCTCGGAGACGGTGCGGATGAGGTCGTCCTCCGACACCATCTTGTTGATCACCCGGCGGATCCGCTCCGAGCCGCCCTCGGGGGCGAACGTGAGGCCCGAGCGGCGGCCGTTGCGGCTGATCTCGTTGGCGAGGTCGATGTTGAACGCGTCGACCCGCGTCGACGGGAGGGACAGCGCCGTGTTCGTGCCCTCGTAGCGGTCGGCGAGGCCCTTGGTGATCTCGGCGATCTCGGAGTGGTCGGCGCTGGACAGCGACAGCAGCCCGACCTCGTCGAACCCGGAGGCGCGGACGGCGGTGTCGACCATCGCGCCGATCCCGGCCAGCGAGCGCTCCCGCACCGGCCGCGTGATCATTCCGGCCTGGCAGAAGCGGCAGCCGCGGGTGCATCCGCGGAAGATCTCGACGCTGGCGCGCTCGTGCACGGTCTCGGCGAGCGGAACCAGCGGAGCCTTCGGGTAGGGCCAGGCGTCGAGGTCGACGGTGGTGCGCTTGGTGACGCGCCGCGGCGCGCGCGGATCGGTCGGCGTGACCGCGGCGATCGCCCCGTCGGCGCCGTAGGTCACCGCGTAGAGGGACGGCACGTAGCAGCCCTCGACACCCGCGAGGCGCAGCAGCAGCTCGGCGCGTCCGCCGGGACGGCCTTCGGCCTTCCAGTCGCGGACGACCTCGGTGATCTCGCCGACGATCTCCTCGCCGTCGCCGATCGCGGCCGCGTCGACGAACGTGGCGACCGGCTCGGGGTTGAACGCCGCGTGCCCGCCCGCGATGACGACCGGGTGCTCCTCGGTGCGCTGGTCGGCGTGCAGGGGAACGCCCGCGAGGTCCAGCGTGGTGAGCAGGTTGGTGTAGCCGAGCTCGGTGGAGAAGCTCACGCCGAGCAGGTCGAACGCCGCGATGGGGCGGTGGGCGTCCACGGTGAAGGCGGGCACCCCGTGCTCGCGCATCAGCGCCTCGAGGTCCGGCCAGACCGCGTAGCAGCGCTCGGCCAGCGCGTCAGGCCGCTCGTTGATCAGCTCGTAGAGGATCTGGACGCCCTGGTTGGGCAGCCCGACCTCATAGGCGTCGGGGTAGAGCAGCGCCCACCGGACGGCCGCGGACTCCCAGCCCTTGGCGCGCGCGTTCAGCTCGCCGCCGACGTACTGCACCGGCTTGGCGACCCGCGGTAGCAGCGCTTCCAGAGCGGGGAACACGGAGGGTGTCACGCCGACCCAGCGTAGCCCTGATGGACGACAGCCTTCAGAGCAGTCCGGCGGCGCGCAACGCGGAGCGGACGTCGTCGTGGAACGCGGGGTCCAGCGGCACCAGCGGGAGCCGGATGCCCTCGTCGATCAGGCCCAGCTCGGCAAGCGCCCACTTGACCGGGATCGGGTTGGGCTCCACGAAGAGCGCGCGGTGCAGGCCCGCGAGGTCGGCGTCGATCGTCGCGGCGGCCTCGGCGTCGCCCCGCAGCGCGGCGGCGCACATGCGGGCCATCGCCTCCGGCGCGACGTTGGCGGTGACCGAGATGTCGCCGTGGAAGCCCAGCAGGATGCTCGCGCGGGCGGTGGCGTCGTCGCCGGAGTAGAGCGCGAAGTCGGGCAGGCCGAGCGCGACCAGCTCGCGGGCGCGGTCGAGGTCGCCCTTCGCCTCCTTCAGCCCGATGATGTTCGGCACCTCGGCGAGCCGCTCCACGGTGGCGGGCAGCATGTCGACGGCCGTGCGGCCCGGCACGTTGTAGAGGATCTGCGGGATGTCGACGGCCTCGGCGACGGCCTTGAAGTGCCGGTACAGCCCCTCCTGCGGGGGCTTGTTGTAGTACGGCGTGACGAGCAGGGCCGCGTCGGCGCCCGCCGCGTGGGCGGCCTCGGTGAGGTGGACGGCCTCGGCCGTCGAGTTGGCGCCCGTGCCCGCGATGATCGGCACCCGGCCCGCGGCGACCTCGATCGTGCGGCGGATGACGTCGGTGTGCTCGCCGACCTCGAGCGTGGCCGACTCGCCGGTGGTGCCGACCGACACGATCGCCGCCGAGCCCGCCTCGATCACGCGGTCGACGGCCTTCGCGAGCGCCTCGTAGTCCACGGCGCCGTCCGCCCGCATCGGGGTGACCAGCGCGACGATGCTGCCGGTGATCATGCTGCCCTCCACTCGCTCGTGGAACCAGCGTACGGTTCACCCCGGGAGGGTGCGATGGACCTCCGCCGCCTGCGTCCGCCGCTCGCCGCCGGGCTCGCCGCCCTGGCGGCCACGGGTGTGCTCCTGCCGTGGTGGCGGGCGGGACGGGCGCCGGTGCTCCTCGTCGACGGCCCGCCGCTCGCCCTCGCCCCCGACGCCTGGACCGGTGTCGAGCTGCTCGGCCTGCCGCTCGTCCTCCCCCTCGCCGCACTGGCACTCGCCGCACTGGCCCTCGCCGCCCTCGCGGTCGGCGACGCGGCGCGGCGCGGCGGGTGGTGGGGGCCTGCGCGGGTGGTGGCCGCGCTCGTCGGTGGAGCGGTGGCGGCAGGCGCGGGGCGGGTGCTGCTCACGTGGGGCCCGAGCGGGGCGCCGGGGGTGTGGGTCGCGGGCGCTCTCGGGCTCGCGGCGGCGGGCGTCACGCTCGAAGCTCCGGTCCGTCGAGCGACCCCCGCGCTCACCGCGGCGCTGGTCGGAGCCCTCGTCGTCGGCGTCCTGCCCGCCGTCGGCGCTCCGGAGGCCGCGGCCGACGGGCCGTACGTGCACCTCGCCGACCTCACCGACGCGGGCCTGCTCCGCAGCGGGAGCACCGCGCTGCCCGCGGCGTCGGACCTGCGCCTGACGCTCGTCGACGGGGCGGTCACCGCGGTGTCCGACGACGGGATCGCCGCCGTCGGCGACGGGCGCGTCACCGTGCTGGCCCGCATCCGGGCCGACGACCGCGGGCGCCACACGGGCGGCGTCCTCGGCGTCGCGGACGGGCGGGTCGCCCGGTTCGTCGCGCCGGGCAGGGTGCTGGTCACCGGACTGCGACCGGGCGACCCGACCGCCATCCGCGTCACCGGCGTCGCCGAGGCGAGCCCCGTCGGCACGGACGGCACCGCCTGGCTGCGCGGCTACGGCGAGCCCACGGCCACGATCCGCCAGCTGGACCTGAGCGCCTACTCCGGTGCCGCCGCGCTCGACGTCACCGCCCTCCCCGTGGTGACGATCGACGCGCCCGTCGGCGCCGACCCGATCGCCGTGGACGCCGTCCTTCCCGTGCCGGGCGGTGCGCTGCGCCGGGTCGGACACAGCGGCGGCTACCGCCTGGAGCGGCTGGCGGTCGAGCCGGGGCGCGTCGCCGTCACCCCGCTCGCGGGCGGGCTCGACCCCGCCTGCGGGCTCACCGCGGTCGCCCGCGACGCCTCGCTGCGGACGCCCGGGCCGTTCGCGGGCGCGCCCGACGGCGGCGCGTGGCTGGCCGCGGACGGGCGGATGCTCGCCGTCGGCGCCGACGGCGTGCTGCGGGCGGTGCGGGCGCCGCCGCCGGGCGAGGTCACCGCGCTGACCACCGCGGCCGACGGCACCGTCGCGCTCGCGACCCGGCGCGGGGCGCTGTGGACGCTGCGCCCCGACGCGCCGAGAGAGGACCTGGGGCCGACCCGCTCGGACTGTGTGCCCGCCCCGCGTCACGCAGGGCCGCCCGCCACGCTGGTGCCGGTCGCGAACACCGGCACCGACCGGCTCGGCACCCCGCTCGGTGTCGACGGGCGATGGGCGAGCGCCACCCGCGACGGGCTGATCACCGCGGTGTCCGCCGACGGGCGCATCCGCGTCCCGCTGGGCCTGCGGGCGGACAACACCCTCGGCGCGGTGTGGCCGGACGGCTCCGGCGGCGTGTGGTGGCTGGAGACCGGGCCGTCCGGACTGACGCCCGTGCACGGCAGGCCGGGTGGGGCCACGACCCGGCTGGCACCGGTCGACATCCCGGCCGACCACGCCGTTCTCATCCCCGACCTCGGCGGGCGCACGCCGCTGCTGGCCACCCCGACGGGGGCGTACCGGACCGGGCCAGCCGGGGCGACCCGGATCGTCGACGGACCTGTCTCCGGGGGCGTCGTCCGCGCCGACGGGCGCGGCTGGCTGCTCGCGGGCGGGCGCCTGCTGGCTCTCGATGGCGACCGCGTCCTCGGGGCGGTGATCGACGGCCCGTCAGTCGGCTCAGCGGGCGGCGCCGCGCCGGTGGCGGTCCAGCTGGCCAAGAACGTCCCAGCAGGCAGGCTCGCGCTGGCCGACGCCGCGGTCGCGCTCGACGCCCGCGGCCGGGCCGTCGTGCTGAGCGACGGGGTGCTCCTGGCCGTCACCGTGGACGGCGCCGTCACGCCGGTGGCCGAGGACCCCCGGCTGACCGTGCCGCTGACGGTCGAAGGCGGAATCGTCCAGCACGGGGAGGACGGGGCGCTGCAGCGCGTCGACCTGCCCAGGTGAGTCTCATCCCCAGGCCGCGCGCACCCGGCTGCCCGCGGTGGTCACCCGGCGCAGGACGGTGGCGAGCACGATCACGATAGCGACCGCGCAGGTGCCGACGACGGCGGCGGGCGGGGCGTTCAGGGCGATCCCGACCAGCGCCCAGACCACGGCGGCGGCGTACGGCACGACCGCGGTGCCGGAGAACACCACCCAGGCGACGATCCCGGACGCGGCCAGCAGCACCACGACCGCGGCGATGGCGGCCAGCGCGTTGGCGCTGGGCAGACCCGCCCAGACGCCGGTCGCCGCGGTGCCCAGCACGGTGGCCATCGACACCCAGCCCGCGTACAGGGCGATCGGGCCCCGGAACGTCGCCCGTTCGACGCGGTCGGCCGCGGGCTCGCGCGACAGCCGCCCGAAGACGACCGCCAGCACCACCAGCAGCGCGACCAGCACCAGCTCGGCGAGCAGGATCACGCGACCGGAGAACGCGAGGACCCAGATCGGGTTGAGCACCGCGGACGCGGCCGTCCACCAGCCGGTGCGGCGGTGCACGTCGCGACGACGCTGGCCGGGGAGCAGCTGGTAGGCGGCGTACAGCAGGAACCCGACGTAGATCGGCGCCCAGATCACGAACGCCCAGCCTGCCGCGAGCACCGGGGTGCGGAGCATGTTCGCCACCGCCCCCACGGATCCCCCGGCCATCACCGACACCACGATCTGGAGAACGGCGAGCACCGCCACGACGGTGCTGCGGACGATGTCCACGCGGGCCGAGCGCTGCGAGAGGACTGACATGGGCACATCATCGACCTCGCCGCGGCGGCAGGCCACCCGGCCACCCCGACCGCTCTCAGCTCAGCCTGAGAGCCTCATGAGCGCGCCCCTACAGCGACGGGAACCAGAGCTTGATCTCGCGGGCGGCGCTGTCCGGCGAGTCGGAGCCGTGGACGAGGTTGGACTGGGTCTCCAGGCCGAAGTCACCCCGGATGGAGCCCGGCGCCGCCTTCTCCACCGGGTCGGTGCCGCCCGCGATCTGCCGCCACGCCGCGACGGCCCGCGGGCCTTCGACGACGGCCGCCAGCACCGGGCCGGACGTGATGAACTCCAGCAGGCTCTCGAAGAAGGGCTTGCCGTCGTGCTCGGCGTAGTGCTGGCTGGCGAGCTCGCGGTCGACCGTGCGCAGGTCCATCGCGACGATGTCGAGCCCCTTGCGCTCGATGCGGGAGAGGACCTCGCCGACCAGCTTGCGCTCGACGCCGTCGGGCTTGACGAGGACCAGAGTGCGTTCTGTCACAGCGTGCAGCCTATCGACGGGGGTCACGTCGCCAGGCTGAGGGCTGGAGCGAGCTCAGCCGCGGCGAACGAGACGTTGAACCGGTCGCACCAGATCGTCACGCTGCGCAACGCCGCGAGGTCGACGTCGGCCGGGATCGGGTAGTTGGAGCTGCCGATGTTGCCCTTGAGCGCGCCGAGGTCGACGTGGCGGCCGTCGTCGAAGACGAACCAGCCATCCTTGCCCGGCAGCACGGGCGCGTCGGCCAGCCAGACCTGCAGCTTCGGCCCGTTGCTGGTGCGCAGGTCCTCCAGACGCAGCACGCGGGAGCCGTCCCCGAGGCGGAGCACGGCGACCGTGCCGCTGCTCTCGTGCTCGTGGGAGACCAGCGTGCCGCGGGCGAGCACCGCCGGGCCGGACGCGGGCGCCTGACCGGCGGCGGCCGGGGCGGCCACCGGCGACGCCTCGTCGACCTCCTGGTTGACGAACAGCTTCCACGGCTCGAAGACGAGCGCGGCGACGATGACGAGGACGACGCCCACGCCGATGAGGGACCAGATCAACGTGCGCCGACGCGAGGTGATGGCCATACCCAGGAAGTGTGCGCGGGCCGCCCGCGCGTTACACCCGGTGTTCGCCCTGCTGGCTCGGCAGCTCCCCGCGAGCCATCTTGCGTGCGACGTCGCGGCGCATCAGCAGCAGCCCGACCCACACCAGCGCGAACACCACCCCGACCACGCCCAGCGGCGTGACCAGCACGAACCCCGCAACGATCGTGGCCACCTGCAACGCCAGCGCGAGCCAGAGCCCCCACGGCCGCCGCTGCAGGCCGGACCCGACCACCATCAGCAGCGCCAGCCCGACGATGACGGCGACGCCGACCGTGGCCGGGCCACTGCCGAACCGCGCGAACACCAGCAGCGCGAGCAGCACCACGATCGCCTCCAGCACCAGCATCGCGGCGAACACCCCGCGGATGCCCTTCATCGGGTCCGGTGCGGTCGGCGCCGATGGTTCGCTCGCAGGCTCGCTCACGCGCCCTCCTCGCTGAGGCTCGTCGGCCGCGTTCGCTGCGCTGCTGTGTCTGATGGTGAGCTCGCAAGCTCGCTCACGCCGGCTCCAGGCCGAACAGCGTGCGCGTCTCCCCCGCCATGACGACCGAGCCGGTGACGATCACGCCCACCCCGGACTCGCCGCCCTCCTCCGCCAGCTCGCGCGCCTCCTCCACGGCCCGCGCCAGCGACGGCGCGACGCTGACCCGCTCCGGCCCGAACACTTCAGCGGCCACCGCGCCCAGCTCGTCGGGGTCCATCGCGCGCGGGGACGAGCTTGCGGTGACGACGACCTCCGCCAGCATCGGCTCCAGCTCGGCGAGCATCCCGCGGGCGTCCTTGTCGCGCATGACGCCGAACACGCCGACGAGCCGGGTGAACCGGAACTCGCTGGTGAGCGACGCGGCCAAGGCCCGGGCCCCGTGCGGGTTGTGCGCGGCGTCCACGAACACCGCGGACGCCCCGCCGGAACCTGCCACGGCGACCCGCTCCAGGCGCCCCGGCGAACGCACGCCTGCGAACGCCGCGCGCACGGCATCGGGGTCGATCGGCTGCTGCGGCCCGGCCCCGATGAGCGCCTCGGCTGCGGCCAGCGCCAGCACCGCGTTGGACGCCTGATGCTCGCCGTGCAGCGGCAGGAAGATCTCGTCGACCGTGCCGGAAAGGCCGCGCAGCGTGAGCCGCTGCCCCCCGACCGCGAGCTCGCGCTCGACCACGCCGAACTCGGCGCCCTCGCGGGCCACCTGCGCGTCGACCTCGACGCAGCGCTCCAGCAGCACCTGCGCCACGGCCGGGTCCTGCGCGGCGATGACGGCCACCGCGCCGGGCTTGATGATCCCCGACTTCTCCCGCGCGATGCCCAGCACGTCCGTGCCGAGGTACTCCACGTGGTCGATGTCGATCGGCGTGATCACCGCGACCGTGCCGTCGGCGACGTTGGTGGCATCCCACCGCCCGCCGAGCCCGACCTCGACCACCGCAGCCTCCACCGGGGCGTCGGCGAACGCGGCGAAGCCCATCGCGGTGAGCACCTCGAACTTCGACAGCACGCCGAGCCGGGCGTCGACGATGTCCACGAACGGGGCTACGTCGTGGTACAGCTCGACGTAGCGCTCCGGGGTGACCGGCCGGTTGTCGATGTTGATCCGCTCCGTGGCGCGCTGCAGGTGCGGGCTGGTGTACCGGCCGGTGCGCAGCCCGATCTCCGTGAGCAGCGCGTCGACCATCCTTGCCGTGGACGTCTTCCCGTTCGTGCCGGTCAGGTGCACGACGGGGTAGCCGCGGTGCGGCTCCCCGAGCGCGTCCACCAACGCCGCGATCCGCTCCGTCGAGGGCTCCATGGCCGTCTCCGGCCAGCGCTTGTCCAGCGCGGCCTCGACGGCGAGGAACTCCGCGTAGCTGACGACGCTCGACGTCTCGGGGACGACGTCGGGAGTGTCGGCGCCCCGCATCGCGTCCAGCACGTGCGCGATCAGTGCGTCCTCCGGCTCGGGGACCCCGCCCTCGCCCTCGGGGCCGGTCATGTCGCCAGCGCGTCCAGCCGCGCGGTGATCCGCTCGATGTCGGCCGTGGCCTTGGCCTGCCGCCCACGGATGTCGTCGACGACGGGGGCGGGCGCCTTCGCGACGAACGCCGGGTTGGACAGCTTCCGCACGGCCTGGTCCAGCTCCTTCTGGGCGGCGGCGAGATCGCGCCCCAGCCGCGCCCGCTCGGCCGCCACGTCGATCGCGCCGGACGTGTCCAGCTCGACGACCACGGTGCCGCCGCCGAGCGCGACCTCCACGGTGGCCGTCGGCGCGAACGCCTCCCCCGGCTCGTCCAGCCGCACCAGGGCGGCCAGCGCGCCGCGGTGGGCGGACAGCCCGGCCTCGGCGAGCCCGGCGAGACGGGCCGCGACCCGGCGCTTGTCCGGCACGCGCTGCTCGGTGCGGAAGCGGCGGATGTCGGTGATGAGCTTCTGCAGATCGGCGATCCGCGCGGCCGCCCCGGCGTCGACCGGCGCGCCCGCTTCGCTCGGCCACGGCGCGGTCACCACCGTCTCCGCGCCGGTGAGCGCCTGGTAGAGCGCCTCGGTGAGGAACGGTGAGACCGGGTGCAGCAGCCGGACCAGCACGTCGAACACGTGCCCGAGCACCGCACGGGTGCCGTCCGCCGTCGCCGGGTCGGCCGCGAGCTGCGGCTTGGCCAGCTCGAGGTACCAGTCGCACAGCTCGTCCCACGTGAAGTGGTAGAGCACCTCCGTGGCCTTGGCGAACTGGAAGTCCTCCAGCAGCCCGTCGACCTGCGCGGCGACCTCCCGCGCCCGGCCGAGGATCCAGGCGTCGGCGTCGGTGGGTCCAGCAGGCAGCGGCAGGGACGGTGACGCCCCGTTGGCGAGGGCGAAGCGCGCGGCGTTCCACAGCTTCGTGACGAAGTTGCGGGCGGCCGCGACGTTGTCGTCGCCGATCGGCGCGTCGATGCCCGGGTTGGCCACCCTGGCCAGCGCGAACCGCGTGGCATCCACCCCGTAGGTGTCCATCCACTCGTTGGGGTCGACGGTGTTGCCGACGGTCTTCGACATCTTCTTGCCGTGCTGGTCGCGCACCATGCCGTGCAAGGCGATGGTGTCGAACGGCCGCACGCCGTCCATGGCGTACAGCCCGAACATCATCATCCGGGCGACCCAGAAGAACAGGATGTCGTAGCCCGTGACCAGCACGGACGTCGGGTAGAACCGCGCGAGGTCCGGGGTGTGCTCCGGCCAGCCCAGCGTGGAGAACGGCCACAGCCCCGAGGAGAACCACGTGTCGAGCACGTCCTCGTCCTGGACATACCCCGCGGG
Source organism: uncultured Actinomycetota bacterium (assembly GCA_963750095.1). Taxonomy (GTDB): domain Bacteria; phylum Actinomycetota; class Actinomycetes; order Mycobacteriales; family Pseudonocardiaceae; genus Pseudonocardia. Next base: position 1,091,054 of record CAVVPJ010000011.1, read on the forward strand.
CGGTTCGTCGTCGGGCCCGCAGCAGACGACCTCGCCGTTCGGGCCGTACCAGACCGGAATGCGGTGGCCCCACCACAGCTGGCGCGAGATGCACCAGTCGTGCATGTTGTCGACCCAGCTGAACCAGCGCGGCTCCAGCTCCTTCGGGTGCACGACGACGTCGCCGCTGCGCACCGCATCGCCCGCGGCCTTGGCCAGCGGGCCGACCTTGACGAACCACTGCAGCGACAGGCGCGGCTCGATCGGCTCGAACTTGCCGCGCTGGGCGTGCCCGACGCTGTGCCGGTGCGGCTTCTCGGCGACGACCCGGCCCTGCGCGCGCAGCGCCTCCTTGACGGCGGTACGCGCGGCGAAGCGGTCCATCCCGTCGAACTCCGTGCCGGTGTTCGCGATGCGGCCGGTCTCATCCATGATCGTCGGCATGGGCAGGCGGTGGCGCCGCCCGATCTCGAAGTCGTCCGGGTCGTGCGCCGGGGTGATCTTGAGGGCCCCGCTGCCGAACGCGGGGTCGACGTGCTCGTCGGCGACGACCGGGATCATGCGGCCGACCAGCGGCAGCTCGATCTCCCGCCCGACGAGGTGCCGGTAGCGCTCGTCCTCGGGGTGGACGGCGATCGCGGTGTCGCCCAGCATCGTCTCGACCCGCGTGGTGGCGACGACGACGCTGTCCTCGCCGTTCCCGTAGCGGATGGAGACGAGCTCGCCGTCGACGTCCTTGTGCTCGACCTCGACGTCGGAGAGCACGCTGCGCATCTCCGGCGACCAGTTGACCATCCGCTCCGCGCGGTAGATCAGCCCGTCGTCGTAGAGCCGCTTGAACATCGTGAGGACCGCGCGGTTGCTGCCCTCGTCCATCGTGAAGCGCTCGCGCGACCAGTCGACGCTGTCGCCGAGGCGGCGCATCTGGGCCAGGATCGCGCCGCCGTGCTCGGCCTTCCACTCCCACGTGCGCTCGATGAACGCCTCGCGCCCCAGCTCCCGGCGGTTGGTGCCCTCGGCCTCCAGCGCCCGCTCGACCAGGGCGTGGACGGCGATCGACGCGTGGTCCATGCCGGGCAGCCAGAGCGTCTCGTAGCCCTGCATGCGACGGCGGCGGATCAGGATGTCGATCAGCGTGTGCTCGAACGCGTGGCCGATGTGCAGGCTGCCGGTGACGTTGGGCGGCGGGATGACGATGCAGAACGGGGGCCGATCGGACGTGACGTCGGCGGTGAAGCAGCCCGCCTGGACCCACCGGTCGTACATGCCCGCCTCTACCGCGCCCGGCGTCCACTGGGCGGGCAGCTCGGCAGTACGCGGTGGGAGGGTGTCGGTCACCGGTCCAGTCTACGAGGGGCCACCGACGGGATTACGCGGGCAGCAGCACGGCGTGCAGCCGGTCGAAGGCCAGGATCCTCCCGAACGACCGGCCGCGGACCAGGTCCAGCGGCACCTGCCGGACCTCGCCGCTCGTGGGCTCGTAGACCCGCCACGCGTCGGCGCCGTCACGGGAGAGGACCAGGCAGTAGTGGCGGGGCACGAACGCCCCGACGAGCAGCGGCACCGGCCGCCCGGCGGTGAGCGCCGCGTCGACCGCCGCGAGGGTGGCGTCGACGTCGACGGCCGACGTGTCGTCGACGAGGCGCACCTGGTAAGGGCCCGCGCCCGGCGCATGCCGCCGCAGCCACGCCACCATCCCCCACGGCGACGTGCCCAGCGCGGGCGGCCAGAGCCGGGTGGACTCGCGGTGCACCTGGCGCTGCCGGGAGTCGTAGCGTGCGCCGAACCCGACGGTGACCCCCGCCGCCCCGGACCCGGCCCCGGTTCCGGCCACCGACACGGCACCGCCGCCCGGGTCCCCGTCCAGCCGCCGCGTCTCGGCGGGGTCCGCCCATGCCGCGAGCGCGACGAGCACGGCGCTGCCGCACGTCGTGCCGTCGACCTGGTCGAGCTTGACCCCGCTGCGCGTCTGCAGGCCCAGCCGATCGGTGATCAGCGGCGCGCGCCCGCCCGCCAGCGGCCGCACCGCCGCCACCCGCGCGACCGAACCCGCTCCCTTGCCGGAGCCGCCGACCAGCATCTGCGCCCGCCGACCCCAGCCGCACACCGTTCGCATGCCGGAAATCCTGCCCGCTGTCACGCGCGTGCGCGATCCCTTCGGTCCGCGTACCCGGCCGTGATCGCGACGAGAGCGCCGCTTCCGGGGTTCGATCACCGGAAACGACGCTCCCGTCATGCCCGTCCTTGCGCCGACATGCGCGCTCGCGCGGCAAGTGGGTTCGTCACCCTTGCGACTTCAAGCAGTTGCCTCAGGCGGAGCGCTCCCTGCGCTCGCGGCGCGCGGTGGGAACCCGCGGCACGATCGTGGGGTTGACGTTCTCGCGCACGGTCTGCTCGGTGACCACGACCTTGGCCACGTCGTCGCGGCTGGGGATGTCGTACATCACCGGGAGGAGGACCTCCTCCATGATGGCACGCAGGCCGCGGGCGCCGGTGCCGCGCAGGATGGCCTGGTCGGCCACCGCCTCCAGTGCGTCCTCGGTGAACTCCAGCTCCACGCCGTCCATCTCGAAGAGCTTGCGGTACTGCTTCACCAGCGCGTTGCGCGGCTCAGTGAGGATCTTGACGAGGGCGTCCTTGTCCAGCGACGTCACCGACGCGACGATCGGCAGCCGCCCGATGAACTCCGGGATCAGCCCGAACTTGATGAGGTCCTCCGGCAGCGTCTCGGAGAAGCTCTCCGACGCGTCGAGATCGCGCTTCGACCGGATCTCGGCGCCGAAGCCGAGGCCGCGCTTGCCCACCCGGTCGCCGATGATCTTCTCAAGGCCCGCGAACGCGCCCGCCACGATGAACAGCACGTTCGTGGTGTCGATCTGGATGAACTCCTGGTGCGGGTGCTTGCGCCCGCCCTGCGGCGGCACCGATGCGGTGGTGCCCTCCAGGATCTTCAGCAGCGCCTGCTGCACGCCCTCGCCCGAGACGTCGCGGGTGATCGACGGGTTCTCCGACTTGCGGGCGATCTTGTCGACCTCGTCGATGTAGATGATGCCCGTCTCGGCCCGCTTCACGTCGTAGTCGGCGGCCTGGATGAGCTTGAGGAGGATGTTCTCGACGTCCTCGCCGACGTACCCGGCCTCGGTCAGCGCCGTGGCGTCGGCGATGGCGAACGGCACGTTGAGCAGCTTCGCGAGGGTCTGCGCCAGGTACGTCTTGCCGCAGCCGGTCGGGCCGAGCATCAGGATGTTCGACTTGGCGATCTCGATGCCGTCGCCGTCGGCGGTGCGGCCCTTGTCGCCCGCCTGGATGCGCTTGTAGTGGTTGTAGACCGCCACGGAGAGCGTGCGCTTGGTCTGGCCCTGGCCCACGACGTACTGGTCGAGGAAGTCGTGGATCTCGGCGGGCTTGGGCAGCTCGTCGAGCTTGACCTCACCGGCCTCGGCCAGCTCTTCCTCGATGATCTCGTTGCAGAGATCGATGCACTCGTCACAGATATAGACGCCTGGGCCGGCGATCAGTTTCTTGACCTGCTTCTGACTCTTTCCACAGAACGAGCACTTGAGCAGATCACCGCCATCGCCGATGCGTGCCATGAGTGCAGACCCCAGTCCCATCCGGCGCGCGGGTGCGCGCCCTCGTGACGGTACCCGCTCGAACCGCCCATCGGGGAGCATCGGGCTCCGCGACTTCGGGCGGTGTCGGCGGGCGGCAGTTCTTCCTAGACCGCGGAGAGCTTGCGGCTCTGGATGATCTCGTCGACGATGCCGTACTCCTTGGCCTCCTCGGCCGTGAGGATCTTGTCGCGCTCGATGTCGAGCCTTACCTGCTCCGGGGTCTTGCCCGAGTGCTTGGCCAGCGTCGTCTCCAGCAGCCTGCGCATCCGGGAGATCTCGGCCGCCTGGATCTCGAGGTCCGACACCTGCCCGTAGATGCCTTCCACCGCGGGCTGGTGGATCAGGATCCGCGCGTTCTGCACGGCGAGCCTGCGCCCCGGCGTGCCCGCGGCCAGCAGCACCGCGGCGGCCGAGGCCGCCTGTCCGAGGCAGACGGTCTGGATGTCGGGCCGGATGAACTGCATGGTGTCGTAGATCGCCATCAGCGACGTGAACGAGCCGCCGGGCGAGTTGATGTACATGCTGATCTCGCGGTCCGGGTCGGCCGACTCGAGGCAGAGCAGCTGCGCCATGACGTCGTTGGCCGAGGCGTCGTCGATCTGCACGCCGAGGAAGATGATGCGCTCCTCGAACAGCTTGTTGTACGGGTTCGACTCCTTGACCCCGTAGCTCGTGCGCTCCACGAAGGACGGCAGCACATAGCGGGACTGGGCTGGCTGGTAACTCATCGGGCGCTTCCGTTCCCGTTCTCACTGATCGCGTCCGGCAGCTGGCCTGCCCGCGAGATGACATGGTCGACGAAGCCGTACTCCAACGCTTCCTGCGCGGAGAACCAGCGGTCACGGTCGAAGTCCGTCATGATCCGCTCGACGGTCTGCCCGGTGTGGCCCGCGATGAGCTGGGCCATCTCCGCCTTGTGACGGCGGAACAGCTCGGCCTGGATCGAGATGTCCGACTCGGTGCCGCCCACCCCCGCGGAGGGCTGGTGCATGAGGATCTGGCAGTGCGGCAGCGCGTAGCGCTTGCCGCGGGCCCCCGCCGACAGCAGGAACTGGCCCATGGAGGCGGCCAGGCCCATCGCGTAGGTCGCCACGTCGCACGGGATGAACTCCATCGTGTCGAAGATGGCCATCCCGGCGGTGACCGAACCGCCCGGCGAGTTGATGTAGAGCGCGATGTCGGCCGTCGGGTCCTCGGCGGCCAGCAACAGCATCTGCGCGGCGATCCGGTTGGCGATGTCGTCGTCGACCTGCTGGCCGAGCACGATGATGCGCTGCTGGAGCAGGCGCTCGTACACCGAGTCGGACAACGTCATCGAGGACGGCGAACCGCCCCGCCGCATGGCCGCTCCGATGAGACGGTCCTGGGTCGTCACTTCACCCTGCCTCTGGCTCGTGTCTACTCGGTTCTGCCCAGATTTGATCTGGGTAGGTGCGACCCTACGCGGCGGAGACTCTCCGCCGCCGCGAACGGCCGCCGTGTTCGCTGTGGGCGTTGCGCTCAGGCGTCCACAGGCTTCTGAGCGTCCTGGTCGTCGCTCGCGTCCTGCTCGTCCGCGGCAGCTTCGACCTGCTCGTCGGCGCCCTCGTCGGCGCCCTCGTCCTCGTCGCCGAGCAGCTCCGCGAGGTCGACCGGCTCGCCTGCCGGGTCGGTGACGGTGGCCACGCGGACGGCCTCGATGAGCGCCTTGCTGCGCCGGACGTCGGAGTAGATGGCCCCGAGCTGGCCCGCCTCCTGGATGCGCCGGACGAACTCCTCCGGCGGCATCTGGTACTGCTGGGCCTGGAAGACGATCCGCTCGGTGAGCTCCTGGTCGTTGACCGTCACCTCCTGGGCGTCGGCCAGCGCGTCGAGCACGAGGCGCACGCGGACGGCCTTCTCGGCGTCCTCGCGGGCCTCGGTGTCGAACTCCTCGCGGGTCTTGCCGTTCTCCTCCAGGAACTCGGCGAACTTCGCCTCGTCGTGGTCGAACGGGTGGATCGCCTCATGCATCCGCGCGTCGAGCTCGGACTTGAGGATGCTCTCCGGCAGCGGGATCTCGGTGACGTCGACGATCGCGTCGAGCACCTTGTCCCGCGCCGCCGTGAGCTGCTCCATCTGCCGGACGCGCCCGAGCCGGGCGCGCAGGTCGCCGGTCAGCTCGTCGAGGGTGTCGAACTCGCTCGCCAGCTGCGCGAACTCGTCGTCGGCCTCCGGCAGCTGCCGCTCCTTGACCGCGGTGACGGTGACGGTGACCTCCGCCTCCCGGTCCTTGTACTCCCCCGCCACCAGCGTGGTGGGGAACGTGGCCGACTCGCCAGCCGAGCGGCCGGTGATCGCCTCGTCGATCCCGTCGATCAGCCCGCCTTGGCCGACCTGGTACGAGAAGCCGGTGGTCTGCGCCTCCTCGACGGCCTGGCCGTCGACCGTGGCCGCGAGGTCGATCTGCACGAAGTCGTCCTTCGCGGCCGCGCGCTCGACGCCGGTGAGGGTCGCGAAGCGGGTCCGGAGGTTCTCCAGCTGCTCCTCGACGTCGGCGTCGGTGACCGCCACGTCGTCGACCTGCACCGCGATCGACGACAGCTCCGGCAGCGTGATCTGCGGCCGCACGTCGACCTCTGCTGTGAACGCGAGCCGCTCGTTGTCGGCGATCTCGGTGACCTCGATCTCCGGCTGACCCAGCGGCGAGACGTCCTCGGCGGACGTGACCGCCTCGGAGTACCTCGACGGGATCGCGCCGTTGACGACCTCCTCGAGCACCACGCCGCGGCCGAGGCGCGCGTCGATGATGCGGGCGGGGACCTTGCCCTTGCGGAAGCCGGGCACGGAGACCTGCGAGGCAATCTTCTTGTAGGCGCGGTCGAAATCGGGCTTCAGCTCGTCGAAGGGCACCTCGACATTGATCCGGACCCGGGTCGGGCTCAGCCGCTCGACGGTGCTCTTCACTTCTCCGGTACTCCTCGATCGGCTCAGATTGCGGGGTCAGCCTGAACGGGCGACCGCCGCCACGACGTCGTCCGAGTCTAGGCGAGACCGGTGCGTCAAGGATGTGCAACCCCTTCATCGACGTCCGCGACGGTCACGTCGACGTCCGCGTCACCCACCACGGCGACCACCGCGGCGCCCAGCTCCTCGGCCAGCCGGGGCAGCGGGACGCCCAGCCGGGCGACGACCGCGATCTCGACGGGGTCGTCCGCGCCCAGCGGCAGCCGCACGCCGAGCAGGCGCCGTCCCGGGAGATAGGACGCGACGGTGCCGAACGCGCCACCGGAGAGGCGCGCGACGCCGGGATGCGCGAGCACCGCGTCGGCGACGGCCTGGGCGAGCGCGGGGTCCTGGGCCACACGCCCACGGTATCGGGGCCGCCACTACGTTGACGGCGTGCCGCTGGACGACCTCACGCTCGTCGTGCGCGCGCAGGAGGGCGACGTCCGCGCGTTCGAGACCCTCGCCCGCCGCCACCAGGACGCGCTGTACCGGGTGGCGCTGCGCGTGCTGGGCGACCCGGCGGAGGCGGAGGACGCGCTGCAGGAGGCGCTGCTCTCGGCGTGGCGGCGCATCGACCGGTTCCGGGGCGACGCGGCGTTCTCGACGTGGATGTACCGCATCGTGACCAACCAGTGCGTCGTCGCGCTGCGGCGCCGCCGTCCGCAGCCGGTGGCCGACGCGGGGCGCGAGCTGGCCGCGTCGGACTCCCCCGAGCGGGCCGCCGAGCTCGACGCCGAGCTGGCCGCCCTCGGCAGGGCGGTGCAGGATCTCCCGGACGACCTGCGCGTGTGCTGGGTGCTGCGCGAGCTGGAGGGGCTGGGCTACGCGCAGATCGCGGAGGTCACCGGGGCCGGTGAGCCGACCGTGCGCGGCCGGATCCACCGCGGCAGGGTCCGGCTGACGGCGGCGATGCGGGAATGGCGGTGACAGGCGTGCCGGTGGAAGCGGAGGACGAGCTGCTCCCCTGCGGCCGCGACCCCGTGGCGGTCTGGGACCGCGCCGAGGCCGGGCTCGGACCCGACACGCACGAGCGCGGGTGCCCGCACTGCCGCGCCGTGCGGGCGGACGCCCTGCGCCTGGACGGTGCGGTCCACCGGATGGCGCGCCAGCCCGTGCAGCCGCCTCCTTCGCTGCTGACGACGGTCATGGGCGCGGTGCGCACCGCGCTGCGGCCGGAGGAGGCGCTGGTGCTGGACTCGCCGCTCACGCCCAACCGGCTGGCCCGCTCGGCGGCGGCGACCGTGCTGCGCGCCGTCGTCGACGGCATGGACGGGCTCCGCGCCCGCAGCTGCCGCATCGAGCAGCCGGGGCCGGGCTCGGACGCCGAGGTCGCGCTCACCGTGGCCGCGCGGTTCGGCCTCGACCTCGCGGTGGCGACGGCGCGGGTGCGCCGGATGGTCCTCGCCGCAGGCGAGCAGGCGCTGGGCCTGCCGGTGCGCAGGGTCGACATCGAGGTGGTGGACCTGTGGGAGCCGTGACCGTGCGGCTGCACGTCGGCGAGGCGGCCATCGCGTCGCTGGCCACGGCGGCGGCGCGCCGGGTGCCCGGCGTCGTCGCCTACCGGGCAGACCCCGCCCAGACTCCCGAGGGCACGGACGTGGCGGTGGCGGTGGTGACGCGGCTCGGCCACAACTGCCGCGACCTGGCCGCGGCCGTCCAGCAGGCCGTGACGACCGTGTTGGCCGAGCAGGCCGGGATCGCGGCGCGCGTCCAGGTCACGATCGCGGAGGTTCTCCTGGACTGAGGTCCGGGCCCGCGGAGCGGGCGGGGATGCCACCCAACGTAACTCGGCGGTAACGGTATCGGGCCTGGTCATCATGGTCACGCGGCTCGTCCTTGGTTATCGTCGGTGCCGCGTGCGACGCTGTGCCCTGCGATCGCACCCGCCGTCGTGTGCGTCTGCGCCCTACGCCCGAATGGGCCGTCTTGGCAGCACCCGGACGGTCCATTCCGCATACTTCATTCCCATCACGTCGTCCCGATGCGAGTTGTCGGGGTGCACCGAGACGACAGGAGGCCCACCTTGGCTGAAGACCGTGCGGACCTTTACGTCCCGGAGTTCGAGCACGATGCCTGCGGCGTGGCGATGGTCGCCGACCTGAAAGGACGGCGCGACCATTCCATCGTGCGCAGGGCGCTCACCGCGCTGCTGCGCCTCGAGCACCGCGGCGCCCGTGGCGCCGAGGTCAACACCGGCGACGGCGCGGGCATCCTGCTGCAGATCCCGGATGCCTTCTTCCGTGCGGTCGTCGGCTTCGCGCTGCCCCCCGAGGGGGCCTACGCGGCGGGCATCGCGTTCCTGCCCGACCAGGGGTGCGAGTCCGTCATGGCCGAGATCGACGCGCTCGCCGCCGAGGAGGGCCTGCGCGTGCTGGGCTGGCGGGAGCTGCCCACCGACGCCGACGGCGCGGACCTCGGCCCCACCGCGCGCAGCGTGATGCCCGCGTTCCGCCAGCTCTTCGTCGCCGGGGCGAACGGCGAGACCGGCCTCGACCTGGAACGCCGCACGTTCTGCCTGCGCAAGCGCGCCGAGCACGCCACCGGCGTCTACTTCCCGTCGCTGTCGCCGCGCACGATCGTCTACAAGGGAATGCTGGCCGAGCCGCAGGTCGAGCCGTTCTATCCGGACCTCTCCGACGAGCGCGTCGTCACCGCGCTGGCGCTGGTGCACTCCCGGTTCTCCACCAACACGTTCCCGGCGTGGCCGCTGGCGCACCCCTACCGGTACGTCGCCCACAACGGCGAGATCAACACGTTGCGCGGCAACCGCAACTGGATGGCCGCGCGGGAGGCGCTGCTCGAGAGCGAACTGATCCCGGGCGACCTCGCGCGGCTCTCCCCGATCGTCACCCCCGACGCGAGCGACTCGGCAACGTTCGACGAGGTGCTGGAGCTGCTGCACCTCGGCGGCCGCTCGCTGCCCCACGCGGTGCTGATGATGATCCCGGAGGCGTGGGAGAACCACGCCGAGATGGACCCCGTCCGCCGCGCGTTCTACGAGTTCCACTCCACGCTCATGGAGCCATGGGACGGGCCCGCGCTCGTCGCGTTCACCGACGGCACGGTCGCGGGCGCGGTCCTCGACCGCAACGGCCTGCGCCCCGCCCGCTACTGGGTCACCGCCGACGGGCTGGTCGTGCTCGCGTCCGAGGTCGGCGTGCTGGACGTCGACCCGTCGGACGTCGTCCGCAAGGGCCGCCTCGAGCCTGGCCGCATGTTCCTCGTCGACACCGTCGCGGGCAAGATCGTCGACGACGCCGAGATCAAGGGCGCGCTCGCGGCCGAGCACCCCTACGAGGAGTGGCTGCACTCGGGCCTGATCCACCTCGCCGACCTGGCCGACCGCGAGCGCGAGGTGCCAACGCACGCCGCACTCACCCTGCGCCAGCAGTCGCACGGCTACACCGAGGAGGACCTGAACGTCCTGCTCAAGCCGATGGCCGCCACCGGAGCGGAGCCGATCGGCTCGATGGGCAACGACGCGCCGCTCGCCGCCATCTCCGCGCGTCCCCGGCAGCTGTTCGACTACTTCAACCAGCTGTTCGCGCAGGTCACGAACCCTCCGCTGGACGCGATCCGCGAGGAGCTGGTGACCTCGCTCGGCAGCCAGCTCGGCCCCGAGCAGAACCTGCTGGAGGCCTCGGCGGCGCACTGTCGCACGATCATGCTGCCGGAGCCGGTGCTCACCAACGACGACCTCGCCCGGATCGTGCACATCAACGACGACGGCGACTACCCCGGCTTCATGTCCGTCACCGTGCGCGGCACCTTCCGCACGGCCGACGGCGGGGCCGGGCTGGAGGAGCGGCTCCGCCAGATCTGCACCCAGGTGTCGGAGGCCATCGAGGACGGCGCGCGGCTGATCGTGCTGTCCCAGCGGGGCGTCACGAAGGACTTCGCGCCGATCCCGTCGCTCCTGCTCACCGGGGCCGTCCACCAGTACCTCGTCCGCGAGCGCACCCGCACCCGCGTCGGGCTGGTCGTCGAGGCGGGCGACGCGCGCGAGGTGCACCACATCGCGCTGCTCATCGGCTACGGCGCCGCTGCGGTCAACCCGTATCTCGCGATGGCCACCGTCGAGGACCTCGCCATGCGCGGCGACATCCCCGGCGTCGACTGCGAGACCGCCACGAAGAACCTGGTCAAGGCGCTGGCCAAGGGTGTGCGCAAGACCATGTCCAAGATCGGCGTGTCCACGGTGGCCTCCTACACCGGCGCGCAGATCTTCGAGGCCGTCGGCCTGGGCTCCGACGTGATCGACACCTGCTTCACCGGCACCACGTCGCGGCTGGGCGGCGTCGGCTTCGACGTGCTCGCCGAGGAGGTCCTGAGCCGCCACCGCCACGCCTTCCCGTCCGACGGGATCCGCGCGTCGCACCGCGCGCTGGACGTGGGCGGCGAGTACCAGTGGCGCCGCGAGGGCGAGCTGCACCTGTTCAACCCCACCACCGTGTTCAAGCTGCAGCACTCCACCCGGCAGGGCCGGTACGAGATCTTCAAGGAGTACACGCGCGCGGTCGACGAGCAAGCCCACCGGCTCATGACCCTGCGCGGGCTCTTCCGCTTCAAGGGCGGTGTGCGCCCGCCGGTCGACATCGACGAGGTCGAGCCGGTCGAGGACATCGTCAAGCGGTTCGCCACGGGCGCGATCTCCTACGGGTCGATCTCCAAGGAGATGCACGAGACCCTGGCCATCGCGATGAACCGCATCGGCGGCAAGTCCAACACCGGGGAGGGCGGCGAGGACGCCGACCGCTACACCCCCGACGCCAACGGCGACTACCGGCGCAGCGCGATCAAGCAGGTGGCGTCCGGCCGGTTCGGCGTCACCAGCGAGTACCTCGTCAACGCCGACGACCTGCAGATCAAGATCAGCCAGGGGGCGAAGCCCGGCGAGGGCGGCCAGCTGCCCGGCCAGAAGGTCTACCCGTGGATCGCGGCCACTCGGCACTCCACGCCGGGCGTCGGCCTGATCTCACCACCGCCGCACCACGACATCTACTCCATCGAGGACATCAAGCAGCTCATCCACGACCTCAAGAACGCCAACCCGGCCGCACGCGTGCACGTCAAGCTCGTGAGCCAGGTCGGCGTCGGCACGGTCGCCGCGGGCGTCGCGAAGGCCTACTCCGACGTCGTGCTCATCTCCGGGCACGACGGCGGCACCGGCGCCTCGCCGCTCAGCTCGATCAAGCACGCGGGCGGGCCGTGGGAGCTCGGGCTGGCCGAGACGCAGCAGACCCTGCTGCGCAACGGCCTGCGCGACCGGATCGTGGTGCAGACCGACGGCCAGCTGAAGACCGGGCGGGACGTCGTCATCGCGGCGCTGCTGGGCGCCGAGGAGTTCGGCTTCGCCACCGCCCCGCTGGTCGTGAGCGGCTGCATCATGATGCGGGTCTGTCACCTCGACACCTGTCCGGTCGGCGTCGCCACCCAGAACCCCGAGCTGCGCGAGCGTTTCGACGGGCGGCCGGAGTACGTCGTGAACTTCATGCGCTTCCTCGCGCAGGAGGTGCGCGAGTACCTGGCGCAGCTGGGCTTCCGCACGCTCGCCGAGGCCGTCGGGCACGCGGAGATGCTCGACGTCGACGACGCGATCCGGCACTGGAAGACCGAGGGCCTGGACCTTTCGCCGATCTTCGCGATGCCGCAGCTGCCGCCGGGCACCGCGCGCCACCGCACGAAGACGCAGGACCACGGCCTGGAGAAGGCCCTGGACAACACGCTCATCCAGCTGTGCGAGGGCGCGCTGCACTCGGGCGACAAGGTGCGCCTCGACCTGCCGGTCCGCAACGTCAACCGGACGGTCGGCACCATGCTGGGCTACGAGCTGACGAAGGCGTGGGGCGGCGAGGGGCTGCCGGACGACACGATCGACGTCACGCTCACCGGCTCGGCGGGGCAGAGCTTCGGCGCGTTCGTGCCGAAGGGCATCACGCTGCGGCTTGTCGGCGACACCAACGACTACTTCGGCAAGGGCCTCTCCGGCGGGCGGCTCACGCTGCGGCCCGACCCGACGGCCCCGTTCAAGGCCGAGGAGAACATCATCGCGGGCAACGTGATCCTCTACGGGGCCACGTCCGGCGAGATCTTCGTGCGCGGCATCGTCGGCGAGCGGTTCTGCGTGCGCAACTCCGGCGCGCTGGCCGTCGTCGAGGGCGTCGGCGACCACGGGTGCGAGTACATGACCGGCGGCAAGGTCGTCGTCCTCGGCCGGATCGGGCGCAACTTCGCCGCGGGCATGTCCGGTGGCGTCGCGTACGTGCTCGACCTCTCCCCCAAGGATGGCGCGAGGCGCCGGGTCAACCCGGAGATGGTCGACATCGAGGAGCTCGACGACGCCGACCGCGCCTTCCTGCGCGACGCGGTGGAGCGCCATTTCGCCGAGACCGAGTCCGCCGTCGCCAAGGAGCTGCTCACCGAATGGGAGGACGCGGTCGAACGGTTCGGGAAGATCATGCCGAAGGACTTCAAGCGGGTGCTCAAGGCCCGCGAGGCGGCCGAACGCGACGGTCGTGACGTCAATGCAGCGATCATGGAAGCCGCTCATGGGTGAGGTGGCCGTGTTCGCAACCACCATCGTGATCCCAGACAACATGGAGGCGGCACATGGGTGACCCCAAGGGGTTCATGACCACCCCGCGGGAGCTGCCCGCGCGCAGGCCGGTGGACCTGCGCCTGCGGGACTGGCGTGAGGTCTACGAGGACTTCCCCCACGACCACCTCGAGAAGCAGGCCGGGCGCTGCATGAACTGCGGCATCCCGTTCTGCCACCAGGGCTGTCCGCTGGGCAACCTCATCCCGGAGTGGAACGACCTGGTCTACCGCCACGACTGGCGGGAGGCCACCGAACGGCTGCACGCCACCAACAACTTCCCCGAGTTCACCGGCACGCTCTGCCCCGCGCCGTGCGAGGCGGCCTGCGTGCTCGCGATCAACTCCGACGCCGTCACGATCAAGCAGGTCGAGATCGAGATCATCGACCGGGCGTGGGACGAGGGTTGGGTGCCGCCGCAGAAGCCGGAGACCCGCACCGGGAAGAAGGTGGCGGTGGTCGGCTCGGGGCCGGCGGGCCTCGCGGCGGCCCAGCAGCTCACCCGGGTCGGGCACGACGTCGTGGTGTTCGAGCGCGCCGACCGGATCGGCGGGCTCCTGCGCTACGGCATCCCGGAGTTCAAGATGGAGAAGGCGCGCCTGGACCGGCGCCTGTCCCAGATGCGCGCCGAGGGAACGATCTTCAAGGCCTCCGTCGACGTCGGCAGCGACATCACGGCCGAGCAGCTCCAGGACGAGTTCGACGCGGTCGTCCTGGCGGGCGGGGCCACGGCGTGGCGGGACCTGCCCGCCAAGGGCCGCGAGGTCGAGGGCGTCTACCAGGCGATGGAGTACCTGCCGTGGGCCAACCACGTGCAGCAGGGCGACATCGACGCCCCGCAGATCACCGCCGACGGCAAGCACGTGATCATCATCGGCGGCGGTGACACCGGCGCCGACTGCCTTGGCACCGCGCACCGCCAGTGCGCCGCGTCGGTCACCCAGCTGGAGATCATGCCGACGCCGCCGGAGCACCGCACCGCTGGCATGCCGTGGCCGACCTACCCGATGGTCTACCGCGTCTCGTCGGCGCACGAGGAGGGCGGCGAGCGGCTGTACTCGGTGAACACCACCGAGTTCGTCGCGGACGCCGAGGGGAAGCTGTCCGCGATCAGGATCGTGGAGGTGTCGCGGAACAGCGAGGGCCGGTTCGTGCCGGTCGAGGGCACCGAACGCGAGCTGCCCGCCCAGCTCGTGTTGCTCGCGATGGGATTCGTCGGGCCGGAGAAGGGCAAGCTGCTCTCCGACCTCGGCGTGACGCTCGACGAGCGCGGCAACGTCGCGCGCGACCAGAGGTTCATGACCAGCGTGGACGGCGTCTTCTCCGCGGGCGACATGGGCCGCGGCCAGAGCCTCGTCGTGTGGGCGATCGCCGAGGGCCGGGCGGCGGCGGCGGGCGTCGACGCCTACCTCACCGGCCGCTCGGTCCTCCCCCGCCCGATCAACCCGACGGACCGCCCCATCGCCTGACAATGCAGATATGCAGCGTGGTGCGTATGCTCGTCTGCATGCGCACCACGCTGAACCTGCCTGACGCGCTCGCGGAGGCGGTCAGGAAGCGCGCGGCCGCCGAGGGGCGCACGTTCACGAGCCTTGTCGTGGAGGGGCTGCGAGCGGTACTGGCGACGACGGAGGACCCGGCGCAGCCCGCCCCCCGGCTCCCCATGTCCGGACGCCCGGACGGGCGGGTGCTCGTCGACCTCGCCGACCGTGACGCCGTGTGGGACGTCCTCGACGTCGATGGCCCCCGGTGATCGTTCCCGACGTCAACGTCCTCGTCTACGCCCACCGTCGCGACGCGCTACAACACGAGCGCTACGCGGACTGGCTTGCGGACGTCGTCGCGGGCATGGACGAGCTCGGGCTCGTCGAGGGCGCGCTGACCGGGTTCGTCCGCATCGTCACGCACCCCCGGATCTTCGGCGAGCCCGCCACGTCGACGGAGGCCCTCGCGTTCGTGACCGCGTTGCTCGGGGGCAGGCACGCACGCACGCTCCCGGCGACCGGGGCGACCTGGGAGCACTTCGCCGATCTCGCAGCGGCGGACCGACACGTCCGAGGCAACCTCGTCCCTGATGCCTGGCTCGCGGCCATGGCCCGCTCGCACGGCGGACGGCTCGCCACCGCCGACCGCGGCTTCGCCCGATTCGCGGGCCTCAGCTGGTTTGACCCGGCGCCACCCTGACCGCGGTCACTCGCCGGTCAGGCGCTCCACCACGGGCGCGAGCCGCTCGGAGAAGGCGCCGTTGACGGAGATGTAGCTCGTGCCGAACGTGTCGCGGCGCCGCCGCAGCTCGTCGGCCATCGCGTCGACGCTGCCGCGCAGCATCGTGAGCGAGTCGGCCGCGATGAGCTGCGCGGCGTCGAGGCCGATGAAGCTGCGCACCCACGGCGGCACCTCCTCGCCGACCACGAACAGGTTCATCGCCAGCTCGATCTCCGCCGCGCGCGAGCCCGCGGTCTCGCGGAAGCCCGCCGCCGTGGCGGCGAGCTCGTCGCGGGAGGCGAGGGGGTGCGCGGCGAGCGTCACGATGTCGGCGATCTCGGCGGCCAGCGCGAGCGCCTTGGGACCTCCCGCGGCCATCAGCACGGGCGTGTGCCTGTCCCCGTCGAGCTCGCGGAGGTGGTGGACGGTCTGCTTGACCTGGTCGCGGCGCTCCGAGGCCGTGCCGTAGGGCATGCCGAGCTCCGCGGCGCCCTGCGGCACCCGGTCGTGGCCCGTGCCGATGCCCATCTCGAAGCGGCCGCTGGTGAGCACGGTGAGGCTGTGCGCCTCCCACGCCGTCTGGCGTGGGGTGCGCAACGGGCTGGCCAGCACGAACGTGCCGACGCGCAGCGACGTCGCGGTGGCCGCCACCGCGAGCGAGGACCACGGCGAGAGCAGCTGTACGCCGTCGGGCATGAGCAGCGTGGAGTAGCCGAGCTCCTCGATGCGCTGCGCCTCGGCGACCCAGTGCTCGGGGCCTTCCTGCGGGGTGGCGACCACGCCGAAGCGGAACGGTCGGGTGGGAGCTGATGTGGCCATGACGACCTCCGGTCCTCGACATCTATCCGTTCGATATCTAACCGTACCCGATGCCGTACGGTCACGCGGTGGCCGAGCTGACCCCGGAGATCACCCACCGCACCGTGACCGTCGAAGGCCTCGACCTGCACGTCGCCGAGGCGGGACCGCCGGGAGGGCCGACCGTCCTCCTGCTGCACGGCTTCCCCGAGTGCTGGTACTCCTGGCGCCACCAGCTCGCCGGGCTGGCGGCCGACGGCCTGCACGTCGTCGCGCCCGACCAGCGCGGCTACGCCCGCTCGGACGCCCCCGAGGCGGTGGAGGCCTACACCCAGCTGCACCTCGTCGGCGACGCGCTCGGCGTGCTGGACGCCGTCGGCGCGCGGCGCGCGGTCGTCGTCGGGCACGACTGGGGGGCCCCGGTCGCCTGGAACATCGCACTGCTGCGACCCGACCGGGTGCGGGGCGTGGTCGCGCTGTCGGTGCCGCTGCTGCCGCGCAGCGCGCGTCCGCCGACCGAGGGGATGGCCCAGCGCTTCGGCGAGGACTTCTACCAGCTCTACTTCCAGCGCCCCGGCGTCGCCGACGCCGAGCTCGCCGCCGACCCGCGCGCGACGTTCCGCAGGCTGTTCAGCGCGACCGGCGGGGAAGGCGGCGTCACCCGGCTCGCGGTGCCGGAAGGCCGCGGCTTCCTGGACGCCTGCCCCGAGCCGGACCGGCTCCCCGACTGGCTCACCGAGGACGACCTCGACGCCTACGTCGCCGAGTACGCGGGCCGCGGGTTCACCGGCGGCCTGAACTGGTACCGCAACCAGGACCGCAGCTGGGCGCTCACCGCCGCCTGGCGGGACGCGCAGGTCACGGTGCCCGCGGCGTTCGCGGCGGGCGAGCACGACCTGGTGGTCGCGGGGTTCGCGTTCGACACGGTCGTCGCGACGATGCGCCGCCGCGTGCCCGACCTGCGCGAGGCCCGCCTCCTGCCCGGCTGCGGGCACTGGACCCAGCAGGAGCGGCCCGCCGAGATCACGGCGCTGATCTCGGACTTCGCCCGTTGGACGGACCGGAACCAGTAGGCAGTATCCGGACGATCCGACGCGCGTTGATCCTCCTGACCGGTGCCGACGGAAACGGGGAGCCTTCGTCGGCACCGGTCCACTACTACGGGCGCCTCCGGCGCCCGTGCGCGGATAACACTGTTCTGGCAGTGTTTTCCGCGCACGACCCGACCTCCTCACCGCACCCGGAACACCGGGTAGCCGGGGGCGATCCCGCGCAGGGTCTCGTCGGAGGCCGAGGCGTCGACGCCGTCGAAGAACACGCCGACCTCGAACTTCCACCGCTTCAGGTACGCGCGCAGGATGGCGGGCTTCGCGTCGTCGGCCAGCTCCTCGACCTTGATCGACTCCACCCGGCGGCCGAGCCTCAGCTCGGCCTCGCCCGTCACGCGGATGTTGCGCACCCACTGGGTGAGCCCGCGCGGGGCGACCAGGTAGCGCTCACCGTCGATGGTCAGCAGGTTCACCGGGGTCGTGCGCATCTCGCCGCTCTTGCGCCCGCGGACGGCCAGGATGCGGCTGCCCCAGATGCTGATGCCCGCGCGGGTGAGCGCGGCGACGATCTCGTTGAACACCGTGGTGTTGCGGCCGGGGCGGATGTAGCGGGCTGCGGCGGTCATGACGTTCTCCTCAGTTCGAGAGCAGTGCTCTTGTTGATAGACAGTGAACCTCGAACGGTGCACGTTGTCAAGAGCAGTGCTCTCATACGGATACCGAACACATGGACATGCTCGCCAGATCGCCGACCGGGCCCGCGCCCACGGCATCGGCGGGGACGAGGTGGGCGACCGCGTGCCGCTCGCGCCCGAGGCCGTCAAGCGGCTTCGTCGGGCTCGTCACCGCCGACGCCCCCGACGTCGACGCCCACCTCGCCAGCGGCGCTGCTGGGCGACGACTGGTCCAGCCCGGACCGGGCCCGCTGGAGCTGTGGCTCGCGCTGCGGCTGCGGCTCGTGCGCGGGCCCTACTCCTCCAGCTCGAGCTCATAGGCGTCGTCGCCCATCCAGATGCGCAGGCCGTCGCCGTCCTCGGTGATGTAGCCCTCCTCCTCCTCGCCCAGCTCACGGGACGCGCCGAGCGCCCGCGGGGAGAGCCCGAGCCGCCCGCCGCCGAGGTCGATCGGGCGGTACTCCCTGGCCAGCCGGGCCGTCCTGCTCTCGGTGGCCAGCCACCGCGCGTTGTCCTCGCCGACGTCCGCTACCCAGCGCTGTTCCGCCATACCCGGAGTATCGGCGATCCGCCGAGCGGGTCCACACCGACGGGTGGAGTTCCGCCCATCGGGCACCCGCGGACCTACCTTCCGTCCCGTGATCCGCGCCCTCGCCGTCCTGATCGTGGTCGGCCTCGCTCCGCTCGTCCCGTCGACCGCGTGGGCCGCGCCGCGCTGGCCCGCCGCCGCGAGCGCGTCGATCCGCCCCGGCGTCGAGCTGCTCACCCCGGTGGGCGCGCGGTCGGCCAACGTGTGCACGGCAGGCTTCGTGTTCACCGCGGGCACCGCCACCTACCTCGGGATGGCCGCCCACTGCGCGGGCACCAACGAGCGCGCGGCAGGCTCGGGGTGCAGGGAGCCGACGCTGCCGGTCGGCACGGCGGTGCTGGTCCGGCGCACCGACGGCGTGACGAGCCGCGCCACGCTCGCCTACAGCTCGTGGGTCACGATGCAGCAGCGGCGGGAGAACGACGCCCAGCGCTGCGCGTTCAACGACTTCGCGCTCGTCGCGCTGAGCCCGGCCGACGCCGCGCTCGTCAACCCGACGGTGCCGCTGCTCGGGGGCCCGGCCGGGCTCAACGGCGAGGGCGTGCCGGACGGTCAGGCCGTCTACAGCTACCAGCCGCACGACGGCGACAAGCCGGTCAAGGTGGGCCGGAGCCTCGGCGACGGCGCCGACGGGCAGGTGCACTACGTCGCGACCGTGCCGCCCGGCGTGCCCGGCGACTCCGGCAGCGGGTTCCTCGACGCCCGCGGCGGCGCGTTCGGGGTGCTCTCCACCGAGTTCTTCGACACCCAGCACAGCAACGGCGTCACCGACCTCGCCGCGGCGCTGGGCTACGCCAGCCGCTACGGGCCGCTCGGGCCCGTCGCGCTCGTGCCGGGGACCGAGCCGTTCACCGCGTGATCAGCCGAACGGGCCGCGCCGCTCCAGTGACCGCCGGTTCTCCGCCTGCGCGGCGAGGATGGACCGGATCTCCTCGGTCTCGCCGTCGTCGTAGCGCTCCATCATCGCCTCGAGCTCCAGCAGCTCCCGCGGCGTGGTGTACGTGCTGAGCTCAGCGGCCAGGCGGCGTCGCCCCAGCGACTCGCGCCAGCGGACCGTCACCGAGACCTTGGCTCTGACGTCGATGCCGTGCGACCGGTAGGAGGCCTCGGACCTCAGCTTCAAGACGGCCATGCCTGAGTGTGCGCCCGGTCACCGGGGGGCACAAGACGCCGCCTTCAGACCGTGTCGGCCCCGATGGCGTCGCGCATCCCACCGTGGCCGCGGTATCCCCGGCACCGGTGACGTCGAGCGCAGAACGTCGCCGCCGCCGACGTGAGCTCGACGACGCCACGGTGGCCGCCCTCGATGCTCTGAAGTGACAGGGCTGCAAGGTTCCGCCACCATCGTGCGGTGCCGAAGTACGCGGTCAACGAGGCGGGCGTGCAGTACGCCCGCACGCTCATCGACGCGCGCCGCTACGTCTTGCGGAGCAACTGGGGCGACGTCCAACCCAGCGCGGCCGAGGGCACGCGCTACCTCAAGACCCACAGCTGGGCCGAGTACGGCGCCTGGCACCTCGGCCTCACCGAGGGAGCGGCGGAGGAGACCAAGCGCCGGTACGCCTTCGTCTTCGGCGACTTCCGCAGGCTGCACCGCATGGGGATCATCTCCTGCTACTACCGCGCCGCGGAGTGGGGCCACAAGGACGTCGAGCTGGCCGCCCACGACCTCCTGCAGTACCTCGACCGCTCCCGCGGATAGCCCTACCTTCAGTGCATTTCCCCCACCGCGGAGGTCGCATCTCGATGCTCGAGTTCGACGATCAAGCCGCTCGCCACATCCAGCGCGTCTACTCCACACCGGACGTCGTCCAGCAGCGCGCCGAGGTTCTCGCACTGCTGGCCGCCCGGCCGGGAGAGCGCGTGCTCGACGTCGGTTCCGGGCCGGGCTTCCTGGTGGCGTCGTTGGCCGACGCCGTCGGACCCGGCGGCGTTGTCCACGGAGTCGACCAGAGCCCGTCGATGAACGCCGTCGCCCGTGAACGGGTCGCAGCCACGCCATGGGTCAGTATCGACGACGGCGACGCCCTGATGCTGCCGTACCCGGACGGAACGTTCGACGCCGCCGTGTCGACCCAGGTGTACGAGTACGTGGCCGACATCCCGGCCGCGCTGGCGGAACTACGGCGCGCGCTGCGGCCGGGCGGCCGTGCGCTCATCCTCGACACCGACTGGGAGTCCGTGGTCTGGCACACGGCCGATCGGGAGCTGCACCGCCACGTGATGGCTGCCTGGGAGGAGCACCTCGTGCACCCCCATCTCCCCCGCACTCTGCCCGGTCAGCTGCACCGAGCCGGGTTCCGGCTGACCGGACGGGCCCTCATCCCGCTGTTCAACCCGACCTACGAGGAGAACACCTACAGCGCGCTGACGATGGAGACGATCGCGCGGTACGTCGTCGGCCGGAAGGGCCTGACGGCATCGGACGTCGACGCCTGGCTGGCCGACCTGCGGGAACGCGGAGCAGAGGACGACTACCTCTTCAGCGTCAACCGGTACTGTTTCCTCGCCACCGCACGTTGACCGGCGCCGTCGAGCCGCAGGCTCCGGCCAGAGGGTGCTGAGCGCCCAGGACGCGCGCCACCAGGCGGCCAGTCCGCCGAACAGCGCCACGGGGAGGCTCCCCGAGGCGTCGCCACGCCACCGCGGCGATCGCCGCGCGGACAGGAACGCCTCGTCATCCGGGTGGGCCCAGAGGCCCAGCACGGTGCCGAGCTCCCCGGCGTCGGTGACACTCAGGGTCGGACCTCGAGGACCATGTTGAACGGGGTCTGCGCAGCCTGGCGGAAGCGCGTGAACCCGGCCGTCGCGGTCACCTCGCGGATCCGGGCAGGGCCCGCCTGGGTGCCCAGCGCCAGCCCGAGGGGCTGTGAGAGCGACGAGGGGGTGCAGACGAGCGTGGAGAAGCCGTAGTAGACGCGGCCGACCGGGTTCAGGTTGTCCTCGACCCGGTCACCGGCCCGCGGCTCGACGACCATCCAGGTCCCGTCGGCGGCGAGGGTGTCGCGGACGTGGCGGGCCGCCGCGACGGGGTCACCCATGTCGTGGAGGCAGTCGAACATCGTGACCAGGTCATAGCCCCGGCCGGTGTAGGCGCTCGCGTCGGCGACCTCGAAGCGCACACGGTCGGCGACCCCCGCGTCCGCTGCGCGGGTCCTCGCGATGTCGATGGACTCGCGGTGGTAGTCCGAGCCGACGAACCGCGAGCGCGGGTAGGCCTGCGCCATGAGGATCGTGGAAGCGCCATAGCCACAGCCGACGTCGGCGACGGTGGCGCCCGCGGTCAGCTTCGCCGCCACCCCGTCGAGCGCCGGAAGCCATTCGGCCACCAGGTGGGCGCCGTAGCTGGGCCGGAAGAACCGCTCGCAGCCCAGGTGAACGTCCATGTTGTGCTCGTGCCAGCCGCGGCCGCCGCCGGTGCGGGCGGCTTCGATGATGTCGGCAGTGTCGTTGACGGCGCCGTGGGCGAGTTGGAAGAAACCCGGAAGGAATGCCGGGCTGGACTCGTCGGTCAGCGCGACGGCGTGCTCGACGGGCAGGGTGTAGCCGCCGGTGGCGGGGTCGTAGTCGACGAACCCGCCTGCGGCTTGGGCGCCCAGCCACTCCCGGGTGTAGCGCACGTCGGTGGCGGTGCGTTCGGCCAACTCGGCAGGCGTCGTCGGGCCTGCACCGGCCAAGGCGCGGTAGTACCCCAGCCGGTCGCCCATCACGACGAGCGCGGCGTTCATGGTGGCGCCGATCTCGCCGACAGCGCGGTAGACGAAGGCCATCAGCCGATCGCCGTCGACGGTCGGTTCGCTGGTGGGGGTGGTCGTGGTCACGGCGGTGTCCTCACATCTGACGGCTTGCCCGCTTAGATAGCACGATCGTTCGTGCTATGACGAGATAGTACGCACGGTCGTGCTAAATTGGCAAGGGTGGAAGCCAGACTGGGAGCCGAGAACCGGCGCAGTCCTCGGCGGCGCAGCGATGGCGAGCGCAGCCGCAGCACGATCCTCGGCGAGGCGGCCCGGCTGGCCACGGTCGAGGGCATCGGCGGGCTGTCGATCGGGCGGCTCGCCGACGCGGTCGGGATGAGCAAGAGCGGGCTGTTCGCCCACTTCGGCTCGAAGGAGGAGCTGCAGCTCGCCACGATCGACACGGCGAGCGCGCTCTTCGTCGCGGCCGTGGTCGAACCCGCCGCCGGAGCCACCAGCGGGCTCGACCGACTGCACCGGCTGGTCGAGGCCTATCTGCGCTACCTCCAGGACGACATCTTCCCCGGGGGGTGCTTCTTCGCCTCAGCGCTCGCCGAGGTCGACATGCAGCCGGGGCCAGTACGAGATCGACTTGTCCAGTTCCTGGCCGACTGGCTCGACCGGCTCGAAACGGCCCTCCGCGACGCCCAGACCGAGGGCGAGATCGATCCGGACGAGGACGCCGCCCAGATCGCCTTCGAGGTCGAAGCCGCCCTCCTGCTCTGCAACGCGCTGTTCGTGGTGACCCGAAGCTCGGCACCGATCGCACGAGCACGCGCCGCGATCCAGCGCCGACTCGCCGCCGCAGGCGTGACCTAGTGCGGCGGCCACAAACGTTCACCGGGTCCTCGCGCGCCCAGACGACGACTCGCAGCGGCGCCGCCTTCGCGAATACGCCCGGTATGAGCTTCAGGCGGCGCCTTGCGACTCGCCGTCTGGATCACGCGATCACCCCGGCAACGTTTGTGGCCACCGCACTAGGCGTTGCTGGAGCTCTAGTGTCTCGTAATCCTATTTTCTTTTATTTGGCATTGTTGTCGACAAGCTTCTTGATGCTGGCCTGCACGATTCTGACCTTGGCGAGGATGTCGTCGGCGGTGGCGGTCCAGACGAATGGCTTCGCGTTGGCGTTCCAGTGGTCGATGTAGTCGCGGATCTGGTTGATCAATACTTTGACGGAGCTGAAGGTGCCGCGGCGGATGGATTGGCGAGTGATGTTGCCGAACCATATTTCTACTTGGTTCAGCCATGATGAGCCGGTCGGCGTGAAGTGGAAGGTGACGTTCGGGTTGAGTTTCAGCCAGTCCTGGACGTCCGGGGTGTTGTGGGTGGACAGGTTGTCCAGGACGACGTGGACATCCTTGCCGGCGTGCGGCTTGACGGCCTTCTTGAGGAACCCGAGGAACTCGGCGCCGTCGCGAGTTGAGGAGCAGAGCCCGAACACCTCGCCGGTGCCGACGTTCAGCGACGCGAACAGGTTGGTGGTGCCGTGCCGGACGTAGTCGGCGGTGCGCTGCTCGGTGGCGCCGAAGGTCATCGGCAGCGTCGGCTGGGTGCGGTCCAGGGCTTGGATCTGCGTTTTCTCGTCGATCGAGAGGACCACGGCACCTCCGGGTGGGTCGAGGTACAGCCCGACGATGTCGGCGACCTTCTCGGCGAACGCCGGGTCTCGGCTGACCTTGAAGGTGCCTTGACGGTGCGGCTTCAGCCCGTTTTCGCGCCACAGCTTCGCCACGTAGTGGTGTGACACGTAGGTGTTCTCGGTCCGCCGCACGTAGTCGGCCATCTCCCGGCTCGACCAGTGCGACAAGCCTGTCTCAGCCGGTGGGCTCGTCCGGGTCAACGCCAGGATCCGCGCCCGAATCCGAGGGCTCATCTGCTCTCTCGCCGCACCTCGTTTCCGACCTGACAGCCCCCGCGATACCATCATCCATGAAACGACCGACCCACAGATCCACCGTGGGTCGAGACACGCCTGCAAGTTCGGCAACCTCTTTCCGGGGCCGATTCTTCTGCATGCCACAACACGATGCGCGCTCGTGTTGCAACGTCCGCCGAAACACTCGGACTGTTCATCAGTGTTCGCAGCTGAGTACGCTGATCTTCATTCAGGTCCACCTCGGAACTATATGAGTACATGCGGGATGGCGCAAGCACTCAGAATCACGAGACACTAGGTCGCCAGAGGCTGGTGTGGGTGCTTCGGCGCGCGGCCCTGGAAGGACAGGATCGCGGGATTCTGGATGACCCCGTCGCGAACCTCGATTGCCCGACGAATGGTGGGGTCCGCGTCCCAAGTGGCACTTCCCCCCATGACGGTGCGGAGGAAGGGCAGCAGCGCCTCGCTGATCTCCCAGGTCGCGGAGTTCCACAGGTACGACGGGCTGTGGTCAACGGCGTAATAGAGCACGTTGTCGCCGACCACGAAGGTGGGGTCGGCGAACGTCGTGGGGCGCGCCCAGCTGAATCCCATGCCCTCGTCGCAGGAGACGTCGACGACCAGGGTGCCTGGTGTCGTGTCCGCAAGGTCGTCGTCGGTCATGAAGATGAGCGGGGCATCGGTGTCCTGGAGCACGCAGTTGACCACGATGTCGTGCTCCGCGAGGAACCCCGCAAGGGGCACGTTGCCGTCCTTCGTGACGACGTGGCTCACTCGCTCCGTGGTGTCGTCGCTGTCGAAGTGGAAGATCCGTGCGGAGTGGATCGGTGCGGCGACGGCCGCGGTCTGGCGGTGGGTAAGGACGTCGACGTCACACACGCCCAGCGCGTTGAGCGCGGTCACCGCACCGCGGGCGGTCGCGCCGAAGCCGATGACCACCGCACTCAGCCGACGCCCATAGTGACCCGTGGATCCTGCGATCTGCATGGCGTGGAGCACGGAGCAGTAGCCTGCGATCTCGTTGTTCTTGTGGAAGACGTGAAGGTTGAAAGAACCGTCGCTGTTCCAGTGGTTCATCGCCTCGAATGCGATCAGCGTGAGTTTCCGGTCGATGGCCACCTGCGTGAGCACCTCGTCCTGCACGCAGTGCGGCCACCCCCAGAGAACCTGCCCGACACGCATCCCGGCGATGTCGCTGAGCAGCGGCTTGGGCTGCAGGATGACGTCGCACTCCTCCACGAGCTGCTCACGGGTCCTGAAGCCCGCGACCCCGCCCTTGAGCTGGTCGTCGGACATGCCGTAGCGGTCCCCGTAGCCATGTTCGAGGTAGACGCTCGCCCGGAGGTCATCGGGAATCCGACCAAGGTGCTGGGGATGCAGCGGAAGCCTGCGCTCGTTCTCCTTCAACGACCGGGCCATGACGCCGAGGCTCAGCTGACTCACGCGGCCACCTCCGGACGGGCCATCCCGTGCTCCGTCCGGTTCGCGACAACGCCACCGAGGTCAAGGGAAGGCACCACCACGACAGCGTACGCGTGGAACCCCCGATGACTTGAGCGGGCGATGGGAATCGAACCCGCGTAGGTGGTTTGGAAGGCCATGTGGCAGCGCCCACAAGGCCCTCTACCTGCGACGATCGTAGCCACCACGGCACGCCCGTGGCCTCGCCGGGTGACGACAACTCGTGTCACGTTTGGTGTCCGCGCCGGGCGACCGTGGTGGGACGACGACAAGCGAACCCAGGCCGCAGCTACCGTCGGATCCGACATCCGCTCGCCCAGCTCAGCTGATGGGCGGGTCATCCTCGATCCGCACCCCGGGTGGGTTCAGCGAGCGCATGTAGCGGCGAACGCAAGGAGCTTGGCGCGGCCCCCTCTCGGGGCTCGGGTGTGCCCGTGGAGCCGGTCGATGGACAGCGACGGCGGCGACGTGGGGCTCCCGCCCGGGGCGCCGGCGGAGATGTGGCTGCACCTCGCGATCTGCCGGGCCACGGGAGGTCCTTGGACCCGTCGCTGGTGGACCGTATGCCTCTTGGCCCGCTGTTGCCGCCACGACGACGCTGTCGAATCCTTGGACCGAGTCATCCCGCGGGAGGCGGGTCATGCCTCCGCTTGATGACAGCGGACGTAGAGTTCATGCGAGGAGGAATCAGCGATGTCGGTTATGAGGTTCGAGCCCTTCCGGGACCCCTTCCGGGAACTCGACAGGCTCTTCTCCATGGCCGCCAGTGGGACCCGTGCCCCACTCGGGATGCCACTGGACGTATACAGCAGTGAAGACGGCAGCTACCACGTCGAGGCCGACCTGCCAGGCGTCGATCCGGATAGCGTGGAGGTAATCGTCGAGCGCGGGATCTTGACAATCCGGGCCGAGCGCACGCCTCACTATCGTCAGGGCGAGCCGGTCATCGTCGCCGAGCGACCCCAGGGCTCGTTCACCAGACAACTCTCCCTCGGCGAGGGGGTGAACTCGGAGAATCTCACCGCCGCATACGCCGACGGCGTGCTGCACGTGATCATCCCCGCGTCACCGAAGGTACAGCCCCGCCGGATCGAGGTAAACCGAGCGGCTGGCGGCAATCGCACCATCTCGGGAACTCCGGTTGCGGAGGGTGACACGACCGGTTAGCAGCGGCGGCCCCTCCGGCGGAGACAACATGCTAGTGGGCGTCTAATGCTCTGGACGTGGGTGAAAGCCGACAGCCGTCACAACCAGTGTGCCGGCGCAGAGACAATAGGGGGACATAATGGTTAACGATCTCACCCCGGTGAAGTGGCTCGTCGCCCACCCGTGGACGATGGCCTGGGTCGCTCTTGCCAAAGGGATCGTCATTGGAGCTGTGATCACCATAGTGGTGTACCGTTCCCGGGAACGAAAGGAGCGTAACGCCCTCGACGACACGGATCTGCAGGGTCGCAGCGTGGAGTCCGATGGCCGAGCGCTCGTATCGGAAGCGCCCTGAGCTCGGTTCCGTCCTCGGAGTCTCCTACCAGCGCGCCGGCAAGCTCAGCAGCGCCAGCCACAAGGCGCCGACGGTCAGAAGCGCGCCCCCGGTGGAAGAGATCCAGAACCGCCGCATTCCACCCAGAACATCCATGCACGTCAAGACGGGGTTTGCACCGTGCCCGGCGAATGTCGTACGAGACGGCGGCACCGGCAGGCTCACCGTTGACACGAGCATCTTCCACTTCGATCTTCACCGGTCCCGTCCCAGGTTGAGCAGCACGTTCGTCCTGGTCGCGGCACCGACTTTGACAAGCGGCCGGTGCCAGGTACGACCGAGCCGTCCTTGTTCGCCCGCGCGTCGTCCGCGAGCACATGACCGGGCGCGATCCCCGCACCACCCTCGCGGAGCTTCACGAAATGATCCAGGCCGCGTTCGACTGGGACGACGACCACCTGCACATGTGCGCCGTCGAGGGCCGCCACTACGCCGACCCCGTACCTCGATTTCGGCGACTGCGCAGACGAGTCCCGGGTGACGGTCGCCGACGCTCCCACGCTCGACCGGAGCGCAGCAAGTCCGCTGCAGGCCTGCACCGGTGGACGCGGTGCCGCGCCGATCGAGGACATGATCCCCGATGACGAGCGAGAGGCACCAGCCATCGATCGCGAACGCGTCACCCACGCGCTCGTGCGTACACTTGCTCGACGCTGACCGCGGCCGGGGTCCACGTCACCCCCGGCACGCCCCGCAGCGGGGCGTACGGGTCCGCGGCGCGCACCCAGGCTTCGGCCAGACTCTGCTTCACCTCGGCGTCGGTCCCGGCGTCGGAAGGATGACGGGTGGCCAGGTCCCGCAGGGCACCAACGTCCTGCAGCCGCACCGTCACCGACCACCTGGCCAGCAAGCCGTCAGCCCCCACGTCGTCGACGGCGATCTCGACATGGTCGATGCGTGCCGCGCCTGCCTCCAACAGCGGCCACATCCCGTCCGTCGGCTCGATGCACCACTGCAGGGCGGCAGCGTCGCTGGTGGCGATGTCCTCGGCCGGATCCGTCAGCGCCTCGTCGGACTCGTCAGCCGTGACACCGTCGATGGTGAACCCGGAATCGAGGATCCGCAGCGCCGCCGCGCGCAATGCGGCCGGGTCGACGACGCGCACCCGGGCGCTGACCTCCCGCGCCCATGTCTCGCGGGCCCGTCCACGCCCGCCGCGGGCGGCCGGTGCCAGTGCCACCGGCTCGGGTACCTGGAACAGCGATTCCTGTTCGTTCACACACCCGACGCTATCGGCACCCAAGGGCAGGACCCGTCGCACCGCTCCCCTCCGCGCGCAACGCCCCTCGGGCCCCAGGACTGGCACAGTCCTCGCGCACCAAGCCCCCGGCCGAGCCGCGGCTCGCCTCCCTCTGATCACTCCCACCGCGCGGGCGGAAGCAGGCCAGGTCGGAGGGGTGTGGAGGGCCCAGAGTGTCTTTCGCGCTAGCGATGAGTTCGTACGCCGGACAGGGACATGATCGCGATAGGCAGGGATCTGCCGAACGTCGACCTCGTCGAGATGGTGCGGATGCTCGGCAGGCCATCGCCGTCCAATATCGGTGACGGTGCACGACCCACGCCGCGGGCGGGCGGGCGCCCCAGCCCGAGCCAGCGACGAGAGGGCCCAACCAATGCGGTTCCGAAAACGCAGCTGACCGGAGTCGAGAACCTCGTCCCGCTGCTCCTCCGTGAGCCCGACATGCTCGGCGACCCGGTCCTGCACGTCGCGAGCCTGAACCGTCTCACCATCCTTGAGCGCCTGCAGGACGGGACGTAGGAAGCCATCCCCCTGTCGGCATCTCGCTCACAGTCCGCGCAAGATCGCCCACGCTCGGCAGGCTATCCGTGCGATCGAGGAGTGGAGCAGCTCGGTACGCCCGCCGCTCACGGGCGTCGGTTCCCTCGCGTGGCCAGCCGCCGGAGGCTGGCGGTCGAACCGGACGACGTCGGCGTCGCGCACCTTGTGCTCCGACCGTTCCTTGAGGCGTACCCTCGTCGTGGCCGAGCGGCTGGCCAGCCTTCCGGTGCACCAGGCCGTCGACACCGACCGGTTCCTGCAGGACAGTCTGGGCGTCGCGCAGCAGTGGCTACGGCAGCGCCGCATCGCCGACTCCGGGTCGGTGTCGCTGGAGCTCTTCCGCACCGCGCTCCGCCTGGCGCGTCACCGCGGCCTGCTGGACGTCCATGGTCCGGAGGTCGGACGGCGCCGACGAGATTTCGCAGCGGAACTGCGTGAGACGGTCCGGCTGGTGGCCGAGCTCGGCCGCCGGGCGCGCGCGACGGCGTCCGCGGCAGGACCAAAGCCACCGCCATGGGGCCTCTCTACCTGTGTCCGGGACCCGCGTGGCCGAGGACCGTGACCACATGGCCGAAGCGGAATCGGTAGTCGTGATCGGTGCAGGCGCGATGGGCACAGCGTTGGCATCGCACCTCGCGCGCAACGGATCGGACGTCACCCTGCTGGCCACCGACCGCGATACGCATGTCCTTGCGGCGTGGCGGCAGAACGCGCCGCATCCCGCCCTCCAGGTGCCGTTCCACGACCTTCCCTGCCAGCCCGTAGAGCGGTGGGCAGAGGTGCTACCGAGGGCGCGACTGGCGTTCGTCGCGGTGTCCAGCGGCGCCCTGGCCCGCGTGCTGGCCGAGGCGGCGCCGAACGCTGCACCCGAGGGCTGGGTGCTCGCGACGAAGGGCTGGGAGCCCGGGACCCTGCGAACTCCGAGCGAAGTGGCCAGCACGGTGCTCGGCGATGCGCCGGTGGTGTCGTTGGGCGGGCCGGGTCTCGCGGCAGAAATCATGGTCGGGTCACCCACGGGGTTGCTCTGCGCGGCAACAGACCGGGAGACCCGGCGCCATGCGGCCCGTGCCCTCGCCAGCCCGTCGACGATGGCCTTCACCACCTCGGACGTCCCCGGCGTCGAGACTGCGTCCGCTTTCAAGAACGTGGTGGCGGTGGCCGTCGGCCTCGCCGAGGGCCTGGCAGAGCGACTCGGCCAGAGCGCCCTCGTGCGCACCTTCGGCAATGCGCGGGCCGCGGTGTTCGCGCGCGGCATGCTGGATATGCATCGGCTCGTCGAGGCGCGCGGCGGACGCACCTCGACGGTCCTCGGACTCGCCGGCGCAGGCGATCTGTACGTCACGTGCCAGCACGGACGCAATGGGCAGTTCGGGCGTCTGCTCGGCACGGGCGCCTCGGTCGAGGAGGCGGCGCGCTCGATAGGCAGCACGGTGGAGGGCATCGCCAACACTGCCGCGGCGCTTCAGCTCGCGGAACGTTCCGGAATCGACCTGCCCTCGGCGCGGATCGTGGCTGGGGCCCTACGGCAGGGCGCGGTCGAGGACCGCGCGGTCGACCGGCTCCGCCATGTGTTCGTCACCGCCCTGGCCGGCGAGGGTCCAGCGTCAAACTGGACTGCCCTAGGTGGCTGGTGTCCTTCGCCGCCGACACGGAACGCAGCCGACCGACTACGGCTGTACTGGCCGCTGCGGCCCGAACGCGACAGTCCGAAGGTGTTTCGGTGGAGCAGAAACCGCGTGCATGGCCCGGTCGGGGCGTTGGACACCAGCCACCTAGTGTCTCGTGATTCTGAGTGCTTGCGCCATCCCGCATGTACTCATATAATTCCGAGGTGGACCTGAATGAAGATCAGCGTACTCAGCTGCGAACACTGATGAACAGTCCGAGTGTTTCGGCGGACGTTGCAACACGAGCGCGCATCGTGTTGTGGCATGCGGAGAATCGGCCCCGGAAAGAGGTTGCCGAACTTGCAGGCGTGTCTCGACCCACGGTGGATCTGTGGGTCGGTCGTTTCATGGATGATGGTATCGCGGGGCTGTCAGGTCGGAAACGAGGTGCGGCGAGAGAGCAGATGAGCCCTCGGATTCGGGCGCGGATCCTGGCGTTGACCCGGACGAGCCCACCGGCTGAGACAGGCTTGTCGCACTGGTCGAGCCGGGAGATGGCCGACTACGTGCGGCGGACCGAGAACACCTACGTGTCACACCACTACGTGGCGAAGCTGTGGCGCGAAAACGGGCTGAAGCCGCACCGTCAAGGCACCTTCAAGGTCAGCCGAGACCCGGCGTTCGCCGAGAAGGTCGCCGACATCGTCGGGCTGTACCTCGACCCACCCGGAGGTGCCGTGGTCCTCTCGATCGACGAGAAAACGCAGATCCAAGCCCTGGACCGCACCCAGCCGACGCTGCCGATGACCTTCGGCGCCACCGAGCAGCGCACCGCCGACTACGTCCGGCACGGCACCACCAACCTGTTCGCGTCGCTGAACGTCGGCACCGGCGAGGTGTTCGGGCTCTGCTCCTCAACTCGCGACGGCGCCGAGTTCCTCGGGTTCCTCAAGAAGGCCGTCAAGCCGCACGCCGGCAAGGATGTCCACGTCGTCCTGGACAACCTGTCCACCCACAACACCCCGGACGTCCAGGACTGGCTGAAACTCAACCCGAACGTCACCTTCCACTTCACGCCGACCGGCTCATCATGGCTGAACCAAGTAGAAATATGGTTCGGCAACATCACTCGCCAATCCATCCGCCGCGGCACCTTCAGCTCCGTCAAAGTATTGATCAACCAGATCCGCGACTACATCGACCACTGGAACGCCAACGCGAAGCCATTCGTCTGGACCGCCACCGCCGACGACATCCTCGCCAAGGTCAGAATCGTGCAGGCCAGCATCAAGAAGCTTGTCGACAACAATGCCAAATAAAAGAAAATAGGATTACGAGACACTAGAGGGTCTCGACTAGCCCGCTCCCGATACGACGACGCGGATAGCGTCGGGGTAGCCGACGGCGGCGCGCAGGTGCGCGGCTCTGGCGATGTCGTTGCTGACGGTGAACGCCGCCTGGACGAGATGCGCGCCGCCGTGGGATCGGCATCGGGTGCGTGCAGCGCGAGCAGCCATGTCCACTCGGCGATGTGGTCGCGCTGGACCTGGCGCACCTGCCACTGGTCCTCCTCCGGGAGGTGGCCGCTCTCGGCGATGAGCAGGCCGACGATGTGCGGGTGCGCCGTGGCCAGGTGAACGAAGGAGCCGATCAGGGGGTGAGGACGGCCGCCGGGTCCTCGGAGGTGCCAGCGCCTCCGACAGGTCCATCATCAGGTATGAGGTGCCGCGGCGCAGGGCTGTGGTGATGATGTCGGGCTTGCCGGCGAAGTGGTGATAGAAGCGGGGCCTGCGATCCCCAGTGACGCCCCGATGTCGCAGGCTCGGACGCGACGGCGACGAGCTCGGTCAGCCGCCGCCGGGCGATGTCGTCCACCTCCGCCTGCAAGGTGTGACGATCCTCGGGCGCCGCGCTCCCACAGGACTCCGCCCCGTCGTTGGTCGAGGGCCGGCGCGACGAGCCGACCCAGCGCGGCGTCGTCGCCGAGTCCCTCGAACTCGCCGCCATCCACGCCGACGTACGGAGAGCGCTCCACGATTCCATCGCCGACATGTGCTCGTTCACGACCGCGCCCGAGGTGCTCAGGACTACCATGGACCGTGCTCGCACCGCACGGCGCGGACACCTCGACCGTCGGGAGGAGGGCACCGTGCCAACGACCGATCCCCAGCAGCCTTCGCCCAAGCGGTCGCCGATCCCTTCCCTTGAGGACATCTTCGGCGACAGCGCGCCCCTGCGATCGGCGGAGGACCTGGCCCAAGACGGGATCTTCGACGACGGCGAGGTCGAGGAGTTCATCGCCGACCTGCACGCGATGCGCCGGTCCGACGTCGCCTGAGACATGCGGCAGGTCATCCTCGACACCGACGTCGGGTCTCTGATCATCAAGCAGCGGCTCCCCGTTGCGCTGCTGCGCGAGCTCATCGGCGCCCGGACCGGCATCACCTTCGTCACCCTCGGCGAACTCACCCGGTGGGCCACCATGCGCCAGTGGGGCGGCCCGCGGCGAGCTGATCTCACAAGCTGGCTGGCCGCGCGACCCACACTCCCCTACACCGACGAGATCGCCCGAACCTGGGACGAGATCTTTGCCCACGCGGCACGCCGCGGCAGGCCACGGCCGCAGAACGACACCTGGATCGCCGCCTGCTGCCTGGTCTACGACCTGGCCCTCGCGACCCTTGACATCAGGGACTTCAGAGACTTCGCGGAACACGAGGGCCTGGCCTTGATCGGCGCCTGACGGCCGCCATGTGCAACGCCGACGGTTCGTAGTCCGGCGCTCGTCATACAGCCAGTGCGTCGTCAAGTTCGATGGCGGTGTCGAGCTGCCATGGCGAAGCAACGTCGGCGAGCAGGTCGTTCCAGGAGAGTGTGGTCGAGCGACGGGCACGGGCATCGGCGGCCACCTGCAGGGCCACCATCGCGGCCCTCAACAGCACCGCCCAGTCGATGTGCCCGAAGGCCGCGACGGGCGATGCGACAAGAGCAAGGGTCAGGGTCTTGCCCAGTGACGCGGCCCCGACCAAGGAATGACCGGCCAGGAGCAACTCCGCCCGCAATGACCGCTCGGCTGGTTCGAGTAGCGCACTGCCGCGGGCGAGCATCGCTCGGCCGTGTATGTGGGTCCGGACAACGATCTCCGTGCCCAACACGGGCAAGGTGCTCAAGGTCGCCCACCGCACGTTCACGCCGTCCTCGTAGGTCTCGTGAGCGAACGTGCGCAGCTGGCGCCAGGGCAGCTCATACAGCTTGGTCCAGCCCGGCAACGGCAGGCTCATCGGCGTCACGGCGTCGGCGACGAGGTGCTTGCCCCACAAGGTCAGCGCCTCGCACATACTCGCTGCCGGGCGGTAATGCGCGGCGGTGACCTCGACCCGTTCGCCGTACTCCCAATAGAAGCCGCGGAACTCCCCATCCCGGATCTGCCGAAGCGCTTCGAACGGCCGCCCGATGTCATGACCGGGCGACCTGACCCTGTGAGCCTTCCCGCCGAAATGCTGGCCCATGCAGTCGATCGGCATCCGGCGGGCGTCACGTTCCCATCCACGAATCAGCTCGGTGTCCTTGAGCCTCTTCAGCTGGTCGCGGACCGCGCCGTCGATGGTCGAGTCGAACCAGATAGCCGCGGTTCCGACCAGCCCAGCGACTGCTACCGCTGCAACGTCGTCCAGCGCCCATCGGATGCGCTGGCGGGTCTGCCACTGCTCGAACTCGGCACGCGAGGCCGGGCTAAGCGCTGCGTCAAGATCGACGACATTCCAGGCGCGCTCTGCCCGTAGCAAATCGTTGGTGGCGGTCAACTCCTGGTAGTGATGCGGCTGATCGGGAGCTGGCGGAGGGCTGACGGCGGTGTCGCCGGTGAGCATGCGGTCGAGATTCTCTTCGAGTTCGGCGAGTCGTCGGTGTTGGGTATCCAGGTTGCGCTGTACCGATTCGTCCATGTCAGGCACTTACGGGGATTCGGTCGATGACGACCTGCAATGCCGTCTCGGCCATCTCGGCGTCGGATTGCTCTGTCTGCAACTGGTTACGCAGTTGCTCGTTCTCCACCGTCAGCCGCACATTTTCGGCCTTCAACTTCCGTAGCTGCTCAGCGAGCCGTGCGATCTTGGTGGTGACCTCATCCAACCGAGCCTGTAGCCCCTCGACGACGCGGCGAGCCTTCTCGTCGTCGCCTTCGGCATCGAGGATCACGAGACGGGTGACGACGTCGAGCTTCACAGCCTCCGTCACGATCCGCGAGGCGCTCCACCCGGTGAACCGAGACCCGGCCACGCCGGCGCTGGCGCCGCCGATCGCGCCGAGACCGGTCAACAACGCCGTTCCACCAGCCATGCCGAATCCACCTGCAGCGATCGATCCGCCGCCCATCGTAGCCAGACCTGCCGAAGTGGCCGCCGCTCCGCTGAGGCCAAGCGTGCCGCCGACGGCCGCCCCGATCAACGGAGCAGCGGCGCCCATCGTCGCCGCGCCAAGGGCCAGACCCGCAGCCGAGGCGACCGCAACCCGCCCCCACCGCACGTTCCGCCGAGC
The DNA here is from genome assembly GCA_963750095.1 of uncultured Actinomycetota bacterium. Classification (GTDB taxonomy): domain Bacteria; phylum Actinomycetota; class Actinomycetes; order Mycobacteriales; family Pseudonocardiaceae; genus Pseudonocardia. Next base: position 1,126,064 of record CAVVPJ010000011.1, read on the forward strand.
CAACACCCGCGACACCGCTGCGAACTCGGCAGCGACTGCCTCCAGGTCGCCCTGGCGCAACGCCGGGAGATGACCCGCTACAACGGCGAGCGATTCACGCCGGGCACGTGGCACCCACGCGGCTTCTGACCAGGGCATGAAGGCGAACAGCTCGATCAACAGCAGGAGCGCCCGCGAACGACGCTCGACCTGCGCGCCGAACACGGCTGCGGCCGTTTCGATCTGTCCCCGTTGGTGCGCGGGTACCTTGGCCACGATCGCCGCCGCGGACTCTCTGGCCCACTCGGGCAAATCGGCGCGGGACCAGTGCGCCACTACCGCCGCCCGAGCGAACTCGTTGCGGAACCGCGACTTCGATTCACTCCGACCGACATCCTTCTCCGCGATCAGGTCGCGGCCGAGCAGGAGCTGCTGCATCAACGTCAGAACGAGAATCTCGTCAACGTCGAGACTCAGCTCACGCATCACGCGATCGTCGACATCGGAGCTCACGCTGCACGTCCTCCCTGCGGTCATAGCCCGTCGGGATCGAACGGAGGCCCTCCCCGCGGTCATCGGCGCTTCGTACATCGCACGTCGCGAGAGTGACGTTACGGACATACACGCACATGTAAGGACCGATCCCACACACCCGCGAGGCATCGATCAACATAAGCATGAGTTGTACCGATGGCAGCCAGATTCGGCCTTGCCGTGGACAGTAGGTCGACCCGGTCGGACAAGCTCAACGGCCTCCGCACCGCGACACCGGCCATCTGAAGGTCCGGCACCTGTCCGCACCCACCGCGAGCTCTTCGATGTCCGGCCCGGCGGCGCACGAAAGGGCACTCGGGCGAACAGCCTCAGGAGTCACGACGACCACCGCAGGTTCGGACCGAGCACCACCAGTCCCGTCGACTTCGTGTCACGACAGGGCTCACCGTTGGCTCACTGTTGACTCAGGTAGCTTCTACTTCGCCGCGATTACAAGCATACCCAGTAAAAGCCCAGGTCAGAAGCCTGAGCTGACCGGGCGACGGGAATCGAACCCCGCGTAGCTAGTTTGGAAGGCAACCCGTCAACGCGTCCTGGTGCCCCTGCCTGCGACGATGCCCTCACCGACGCGCAACAGAATCCCCACAAGCACCATCGGTCGTCATCGTTTCGCGCCACATGTGATGCCACGTCAGGGCCGCGACCGACAACTGGGCCGGTCGTTTGCCACCGTCCATCTTGCCCTCCCAGCCGAGACCAGCCCAGCGTGGCGACCTGCTCGACCGTACCGCCCTGGCGGACCGGTCATGCTCGACATGCTCGTGACGCACGCCCGTGTCCCTGTCGCGCAACCAGCGACGTTCACACTCCTGCGGATACAGAGCCAGGACCAACCCCGCACCGATCTGTCTAGTCCGGTATTGACACTTGCGTCTAGTGCGGAGTAGACATACCATCGTGAGCAAGCCGAGGGACATCGTGAAACGCATCGCAGCGGAAGCGAAGCGTCAAGGCCTCAATTTCATTCTTGACCGTGAAGGCGCGAACCACACGATCTACTCGCTCGACGGCATCATCATTCCAATCCCTCGTCACCGCGAAGTAAACGAGCGCACGACCGAGGGGATCTACCGCGAGTGCCAGGAGAAGCTGGGGAAAGGTTGGTGGCGACGATGAGCATGTACACCGCGCTGGTGTCGCGTGACGGAAGGTTCTGGCATGTCGAAGTGCCCGAGATCGACCGCGTCACCCAGGCTCGCAACCTCAACGAAGTCGACCTCATGGCCCGCGACCTCGTCGCGATCATGACCGGCGTCGAGCCGGATTCCTTTGAATTGGACGTACGCGTCCAACTCCCCGACAGCGTGCGAGCCCACCTGTCAGAGGTCGAGCGGGCTCGTGACGCCGAAGCCGCGGCGCGCTCCCACGCAGCCACCGAGCTTCGAGCTGCCGCTGCCGAGCTCAAGAACGCCGGACTGTCCGTTCGCGAACTCGGCTCAGTCCTTGGAATCTCCTACCAACGCGCCAGCCAGCTCACGAGTCGACGTGACACCTCCGCGGAGCGTCGCCGAGCCAGCTGACACCAAGTAGCCCGAACGTGAGGGACATCTTCATCGCTCCCGCCAGGCTCAGCGGCCGACGAGACTACCGACACACCGACACCACCCTCATCAGCATCACCAGTCGACCCGGCTACACATCATCAGTTCACTCGCGCCACAGGAGTCAACCCAGATTCTCATTACACTGCAAACTGCCGGTCAGAGGTGGAGCGGGCGACGGGAATCGAACCCGCGTAGCTAGTTTGGAAGACTAGGGCTCTACCACTGAGCTACGCCCGCGTGCCGCCGGTGCGGCGACGTCCCCAGCCTAGCGGACGCGCCGCAGGCTATCCGCACGACCACCGCGCAGGTGACCCCCTACACTGCGGGCACGGGGTGTGGCGCAGCTTGGTAGCGCACTCGCTTTGGGAGCGAGGGGCCGCCGGTTCAAATCCGGTCACCCCGACCAGGTCCGACCGAGGCGCTCAGCGCCTGCCGGACAGCGGTTGCGGGCCCGTGGGGTAGTCGTCGCGCAGGTGGGTGGACTCCCACGCGCGGCGGCGATCGGCCGCCACCCCGCGCCACCGCGGGGCGTTCCGCGCGTCGACCACTCCGACCACCATGGCCAGAACGAAGATCAGGAAAATGCCTGCGACGACCGCGTACACCGGTTCAGGGCTCCTTTCGTGTGTCGCGCTACCCGTGGAACTCCGCCGACATCGACGGGGTTCCCGCCGTGCGCGTCGTCCTCTGATGTCATCGGCCGACGCTTCAGGATCGATACAGCTCAGGGCACTTACCGAGGGCATCGCGACGACCGTCACAGAAGGCGGCGTCCTCAGGCCGCGGCCGGGCTGGTCTCTCGGAGCTTGGGGAGGAGCCAGGCCAGCACGAGATGACGGTCGAGGCGCTCGCCGCCCCAGCGCGGGGTGATCGTGCGGTCGTCAATCCCGGCGACCCGCAGGGCGTCGGGGTGGCCGTGGGTCGGAGCACCTGCCTGCGGGATAGGTGGGCCGGTGTCGGGGCGGAATGCCATGAACCCGCCGTGCCGGTCGGGGACGAGCCGGTAGCCGTGGTCATGCACCAGCGTGTGATGGAACGTGCAGAGCAGGGCGAGGTTGTCCAGGTCGGTCTGGCCGCCGTGGCGCCACCAGCGCACGTGATGAGCCTGGAGGTGGCGGGTGTTGGTGCAGCCGGGGAACACGCAACGGTCGCGGTCGCGCACACGCAGTGCGCGCGTCTGACCACGGGAGACGGTGCGGCGACGGCGGCCGAGGTAGAGCGGGTTGCCGCGGCGGTCGACCACGAGCGCTTGTGCCGCCGCGGTGCAGGTCGGCCGCTCGGCGACCACCGGACGGGATGGCCGGGCCGTCCTCGATCCACGCCGCAGGTCGCCCGGTCGGTTCGGAGGAGGCCTCCTCGTCGGCGCGGAGATGAACCACCACGGTGGGCGGACGAAGGGATTGGCGGCCTGCGACGAGATGCAGGAGGGCGTCGAGGCGACGGGCAGCGAGCGAGTCAGCCACGGTCTCCGCTGACGTTTCCGCCACGCGCTTGGGCGGTTCCGCGGAACCGTGGCGGGGCAGGCTGGGACCGCGACTTCCCGGACGCGGACCGCGGCCTCCTGGCCGGGGGCCGGGGCCTGCCGTGCCAGGCAACGCGGTGGTGGGACGCAACGCCGTCGCGTCCTCGGCGACCAGGGCCTCCACCGCCGCAACCAGCTGGGCGCCCTGCTCGACGGGCAGGCGCAGGCGGACCACCAGGGAGCCGTCCGAGGCACGCGACCACTGCATCCCGCGACGGGCGGCGGCAGGGCGTGGATCCGGCCCCGCGCGGGCGGCGGCCACCACGGACTCCACGGGGACGCGGTGCCGTGCAGCGCGATCGCAAGCAGACCCTCCTCGGTGTGCTGGGTGGCGATCCGGGTGAGCGCACGGACCTTCGCGTACGACACCCGACCCGCGGCGAACGCCGCCGTGACCAGGGGAAGGTGGGCGAGCGCATGGGCGACGCGCAGGTGCTCGCGGGCCGTGCGCAGGCTCAGCCCGACCCGCCAGTTCAGCCAGTGCGCGCACGATCGCAGACCCGGCCCGGCCCGGCCCTCACGCGTGTCGAACTCGGCCAGCAACTGCAGGAAACGGCATGTGGCCGCGGCCAGCTGCCCGGCGAGCTCGACAAGCTCCGACTCCACCGCACGCACGCTCTCGTCTTCGAACATGCGTTCAGGGTGGCATGGGGCACCGACAAGCTCAGGCCGCCAGGATTCCGTCGATCTGGCCCATCGCGGCCTTCATGCCCTCGTCCATGCCCATCGCCAGGAGCTTCTCCATCGCCTGCATATCCGGGAACCGGGACATGATCACCATCCGGGTGCCGCCGTCCTTCTCGGCGAGGGTGACGCGGACGGAGGTGACGGGCATGTCGGGGACCGGGTTGGCCGCGTCGCCGAAGCCGTCCTCGAACTCCAGGATCCGCGGGGCGTCGACGGCGCCGACGCGCCACCACCCGTGGAACTTGTCCCCCTCCGGGCTGGTCATGAAGTAGTTGACGGTGCCACCGGGGGCGAGGTCGTGGTCGACCACCGTGGCCGGGTAGGTCGGCGGGCCCCACCAGCGCTCCAGCTGGCGCGGGTCGGCCCACACCTGCCAGACGCGGTCGAGCGGTGCGCCGAACTCCGCGGTGATCTGCATGGTGAGGTTCTCGGGGTCCTTGACGACGTCGGTGACGGTCATGCTGGGTCTCCTTCCGAAGGGTGGGTGAGGATCGCCTCGATGCGGTCGATGCGTGCCCGCCAGACGGCCTCGATCTGGTCGAGGAGGCGACGGGCCTCGCGCAGGGTGTCCAGGCTGCCCCGCACGCGCTGCTCGCGGCCGTGCCGCTGCTTCGTGACCAGCCCGGCCCGCTCCAGCACCGCGACGTGCTTCTGCACGGCGGCGAAGCTCATCGGGTACCGGTGGGCCAGCTCGGAGACCGAGTGCTCCCTCGCCAGGACGACCGCGACGATGTCCCGCCGGGTCGCGTCGGCGAGCGCGTGGAACAGGTCGTCCGCGCGTTCGGCCGGGTCACGTACAACCACACGGTTGTACGTTAGTGAGGCGCGGGCGCTAGCGCAAGACCGGCAGCGGCGACCCGGTCGACCGGCCGGTCGCGGCCTCGATGAACGGCACGGGGTCGGCGATCTCGGCGAGCACGTGGGCGGTATCGCGGAGTGCTTCGGCCGGGAGGTCGGGCGGCAGGCCGAGGCCGTCGAGGACGTCGAGCAGGTGCACGACCGACTCCACCAGCATGATGCGCACGGCCTCGACCCAGGTCGTGACGGCACCAGCGCCCGGCCACGGCACCAGCCCCGCGGCGGGCCGACCGCGCAGCGTCGCGATCGCAACAGGCCCGTTCTCGGCGAAGAGGCCGACCAGCGCGGGCCGACCGAGGTCCGCGGCCAGCGTCACCGCGGCGGCAGCCACCTGATCGGCCATCGCGTAAGCCACCCCGCTCGGGGCGTTGAACCCCCGCAGGATGTCGACGGCCGTGACCGGCTCGTCCCCGCCGTCGGGCACCGGTGGCGGGTCGGCGACCGCCCGCGGGAACAGGCCGACGTGCGCGAACAGCGCGGCCACGTCCCATCCGTCGCACCGGGTTCTCGCCGACCACTGTGCGTCGGACAGCCCGGCGCCAAGATCGGCCCAGCGGTGCCAGACGTCCTCCAAGGCGTCGACCCGGACGTGGTAGACGTCGTCGAGCATCGTCATTTCCCCTCCAGGCGCTCGACGACCGGGGCGAACGCGGTCATGAACGGCCCGTGGACGGTGTAGTAGGTGAAGCCGTAGCGGTCGCGGTTGCGCAGGACCTGGTCGGCCATCTGCTCGACCGTGCCGACGAGAAGGAAGGGCGTCGCGAGGATCTCCTCGGCGGACATCACGTTCCCGAAGCGCTGGGCGATCGCGGCCGCGGCGGCCTGGCGGTCGTCGCTCGGCACCACCGCCTGGACCAGGGCGTGCCACTCGACGTCCCGGTCGCCGACGCAGGAGCGGGCGAGGCGCACCCGCTCGTCGGTCTCGGCGTCGGAGGCGATGCGCATCGTCCCCGGCGGCTTGCCCTTCACCTGCAGCGCACCCGCGACGCCGACGATGTCGGCATACTCGCCCGCCACCCGCAGGACGCCGTCGCCGGTGCCGCCCACGATCAGCGGCGGTCCGGTCCCGCCGAACCCCCTGCGTTGCACCGGCCGCAGCGGCTCGACGCCGAACTCGGTGCGCAACAACGACTGCTCGGGGAAGCCGTCGGCGGAGAACTCCGTCCGCAGTCGCTCGATCGTCGCCCGGAGGACGTCGACGCGCGCGGCGAATGGCTCCCACGGGATCCCGGCGTGGTCGAACTCCCACTTCATGTGGCCCGCGCCGAGTCCGACCTCCAGCCGACCGCCGGTCAGGACGTCCGTCGTCGCGATCTCGCGGGCCAGCAGGCTCGGGTTCCAGAACGCCGCGTTGAGCACCAGCGTGCCGACCCGCAGCCGCTCCGTGGCCGCCGCCGCCGCGACCAGCGCGGGGAACGGCGACGCCACCCCGAGATGGTCCGCGGCGAACACCGTGTCGTAGCCGTAGCCCTCACCGCGGCGGCAGGTGTCGACGAAGTCCTCACGCGAGCCGAGACCGAAGATGTTGTAGGAGAGGCGGAAGTCGCGCACTGGGGTCACGCTGCCACGCGTGCTCGCCGAACGCAGCGCGCGTTCGCGCTCAGAAGACTCCGTGGGCGGTCCCGTCTTGACCTGAAGCGAACTCCAGGTTCTAGCGTGCACGGCATGAGCATGGAGATGGTCGCGTGGCACCAGATGTACCAGGCGACGCACGGCACCGACGAGCGGCGCGCGTTCTCGCGGGCGACGCTGGCCAGGATCGGGCGCTTCGCCCGCCCGCACCGCCGACGGATCATCGCGTTCGTCGGCCTCTCCGTGGTCGGGGCGGGGCTGGCCGTGGCGACGCCGGTGCTGGCAGGCCGCGTGGTCGACGCGCTCGTGGGCGGCGGTCCCGCCTCCGTCGTGGTCGGGCTCGCGCTCGCGATCGCCGCGATCGCCGTCGCGGAGGCCGGGGTCGGGATCGTCCAGCGGTGGCTGTCGGCGACGCTCGGCGAAGGCCTGATCCTCGACCTGCGGGCCGCCGTGTTCGACCACGTCCAGCGCCAGCCGGTGGCGTTCTTCACCCGCACCCGGACGGGCGCGCTGGTCAGCCGCCTCAACAACGACGTGATCGGGGCGCAGCGGGCGTTCTCCGACACGCTGTCGGGCGTCGTGGGCAACGTCGTCACGCTCGCGCTGACCCTCGTCGTCATGCTCGGCCTGTCGTGGCCGGTCACCGTGCTGGCGCTGCTCCTCCTGCCGGTCTTCGTGCTGCCCGCCCGGCGGATGGGGCGCAGGCTCGCCGCGCTCAACCGGGAGGCCGCCGACCACAACGCGGCGATGGGCAACCAGATGACCGAGCGGTTCTCCGCGCCGGGCGCCACGCTCGTCAAGCTGTTCGGGCGGCCCGCCGACGAGACGCGCGAGTTCGTGGCCCGCGCCGCGCGGGTGCGCGACATCGGTGTGCGCACGGCCATGGTGCAGTGGGTGTTCGTCGCGGCGCTGACGCTGGTCTCGGCGCTCGCGCTGGCGCTGGTCTACGGCCTCGGCGGATGGTTCGCGCTGGCCGGGGCGCTCGAGCCGGGCGACGTGGTCGCGCTCGCGCTGCTGCTCACCCGCCTGTACGCGCCGCTGACGTCGCTGGCCTCCGCCCGGCTGGAGGTGATGAGCGCGCTGGTGAGCTTCGAGCGGGTCTTCGAGGTGCTGGACCTGCCGCCGCTGATCGCCGAGCCCGAAACGCCGCGGCCGCTGCCCGACGGGCCGCTCTCGGTCGAGCTCGACGGCGTGTCGTTCGCCTATCCCGCCGCGGACCGGGTGTCGCTGGCGTCGCTGGAGGACGTCGCGCGGCTCGACACCCGCGGCGGCGAGCAGGTTCTGCACGAGGTGTCGCTGCGGGCCGACCCAGGACAGATGGTCGCGCTGGTCGGGTCGTCGGGCGCGGGCAAGTCGACGATCGCCTCCCTGCTGCCGCGCCTCTACGACGTCGACGCGGGCGCGGTCCGGATCGGCGGCGTCGACGTCCGTGAGCTGTCATTCGACGCGATCCGCGGCGCGCTCGGGCTCGTCACGCAGGACGGGCATCTGTTCCACGAGTCGTTGCGCGCCAACCTGTTGCTCGCGCGGCCGGACGCGACCGAGGCCGAGCTGTGGGACGCGCTGCGCCGCGCGCGCCTCGCCGACCTCGTGGCGGCCCTGCCCGACGGCCTTTCCACCGTGGTCGGCGAGCGCGGCTACCGCCTCTCCGGCGGCGAGCGCCAGCGCCTGACGATCGCCCGCCTCCTGCTCGCCCGGCCGCGGGTGGTCGTGCTGGACGAGGCGACCGCGCACCTCGACTCGACCTCGGAGGCCGCGGTCCAGGAGGCGCTGGGCGAGGCACTCGTCGGGCGTACCGCGATCGTGATCGCCCACCGGCTGTCCACGATCCGGGCGGCCGACCAGATCCTGGTCGTCGAGGCCGGGCGCGTCGTGGAGCACGGCGCCCACGTGGAGCTGTTGGCCCGCGGTGGTCGTTACGCTGAGCTCTACCGCACGCAGTTCGCCGAGGCACCGGTGGCCGTATGATCGAGATCCGGCTGCTCGACGGCCGGTGCGTCGACGACGTGCTGATGGCCCGCTACGCCGCCGAGAGCGCCGCGAACTCGCGCCAGAGCAGCATCGGTTCCGCGCAGTCGGGGCAGGGCACCTCGTAGCCCGTGGGATCCGGTTCGGCGAGCTCCGCGTCGACTCCGCAGCCGGGGCAGCTCCACCAACCGGTCGTGTTCGTCGTGTCCATGGAGCCACGGTAAATCACAGCACTGTCATTTTTCCGGCAACGACGGCGTGTCGACCCGCGGGTAACAAACGGGCCTCGGCAGGCGAGCACAGCTGCGGGGGACGGGCAGCGAGCGGGACGCCCGGGCGTCTGTCCGTTCCCGGCCGGTCAGACCCCCTCCCCCGACCGGCCTCGGGTCCACGTCGGTCGTGCCAGCCGACGTGGACCCGACAACCGGGCACACTCGACGCATGCCAGTCGTGATCCTCATCGTCCTGCTCGTGGTGGTCGCGGGCGGGGCGTGGATGGTGCGGCTGCGGTCGGTGACGCGGCGGAGCGCTACAACGCGGCCGGGGCACAGATGGACCAGGCGCGCAGCGTCGAGCAGGCCCGCCAGGTCACCGAGCCGGCCTACGAGGGGCTCTACGACATCCGCGGGGGCGGCGGGGGCGGCGGGGGTGGCGGGGGTGGCGGGGGTGGCGACTTCTAGTTCACGCACACCGCGTGGGGCTCGCACACATTGCGGGACGTGTGTGCCGACCCCGCACGGTGTGTGCGAGCCGGGGGCTCACGTGGCGGGTTGGCAGGTCGGGCACCAGAACAGGTTGCGCGCGAGGTGGGTGTCGTGCGCGATCGGCGTGCCGCACACGAGGCACGGCTCACCCGCGCGCCGGTAGACGTAGACGCGCCGGGCGCTGCGCTCCCCTGGCACGCGGGCGGCGGGGGCGTGCTCGGCGCGCAGCGTCTCGATCCGGCCGTGGCGCACCCCGTCCCGCAGCAGCGCGACCAGGTCGGCCCACACGGCGTCCCACTGCTCGCGGCGCAGCGCCCGCCCGGGCAGCAGCGGGTCGAGCCCATGCCGGAAGAGCACCTCGGCCCGGTACACGTTGCCCACGCCTGCGATCACCTTCTGGTCCATCAGGAGCGTGGCCAGCGGTGCGCGGGACCGGGAGACGCGCGTCCAGGCGCGATCCGGGTCGGCGTCGGGGCGCAGCGGGTCCTCGCCCAGCCGGGCGTGGATGGCGGCCGCCTCGGCGTCGGAGATCAGCTCACAGGCGGTGGGGCCGCGCAGGTCGCCGTAGTGCGTCGGGCCGACGATGCGCATGCGCACCAGCCCGCGCGGCGGGTCGACCGGCAGCGCCACGTCGGAGAACTTCCCGTACAGGCCGAGGTGGACGTGCACGACGAGGTCGGGCCCGTAGTGGTGGAACAGGTGCTTGCCGTGCGCCTCGGCCCGGCGCAGCACCCGACCGTCGACGACCTCGGCGCTGGCGGCGAACCGGCCCTGCGGGCTGGTCACCGACACCTGCTTCCCGGCGAAGCGCGTGCGGTGCCGCCGCGCCAGCCGGTGCAGCGTGTGGCCTTCAGGCATCCGGCTCGGCGGAATCCTGCAGGGCGGGCGGCTCGTGCGTCTTCTCGTACTGGGCGAGCATGTCGATGCGGCGCTGGTGGCGCGGGTCCTCGCTGAACGGCTCCGCGACGAACGCGGCCGCGATCTCCGCGGCGTCCTCCAACGTGTGCTGCCGCGCGCCGATCGCGACGACCTGGGCGTTGTTGTGCTGACGGCCGAGCTTGGCGGTCTCGATGTTCCAGGCCAGCGCCGCGCGGACGCCCGGCACCTTGTTGGCGGCGATCTGCTCGCCGTTGCCGGAGCCGCCGATGACGACGCCGAGGCTGCCGGGGTCGGCGAGCACGGCGAGGCCGGTAGCGATGCAGTACGGCGGGTAGTCGTCGGTCGCGTTGTAGGCCTTGGGTCCGACGTCGACGACGTCGTGGCCCAGACTGCCCAGATGGGCGATGAGGTGGGACTTCAGCTCGAAGCCTGCGTGGTCGGACCCGATGTGGACGCGCACGTCGCAAGATCCTGCCCTATCGCGGGCGTCGATGGGGTGCCCGGTGGGTGGGTGGTGGCCGTCGTGTCCCGCGGGCAGGTCAGCTGGTCGGTGCAGCCCGACGCCGCCGCCGTGCTCGCCGCGACGCGGGTGTGCGCGGCCGTCGGCGTCGACATCCCGATCGGGCTGCCCGCCGGGAGCGCCCGCCGGGCCTGCGACGACCTGGCCGCGGCGCGACTGGGCCGGGCACGGTCGTCGGTGTTCCCGGCGCCGCCGCGCGAGGTGTTGGCCGCGGCGGACTACGCGGAGGCCTGCGCGACCGCGCGGCGGCTCACCGGGCGCGCGATCAGCCTGCAGACGTTCCACATCTCGGGCAAGATCGCCGAGTGGGACGCGCTGGCGCTGCCCGACCACGTCATCGAGGTGCATCCCGAGCTGGCTCTGCGCGCGCTCGCGCCCGCGACCGAGTTCGCGCCCAAGAAGTCCGCCCGCGGCGCGGGTCAGCGGATAGCGGCGCTCGCCCGGTGGGTGGACCCGGCGACCGCGCTCGCCGACCTGCCCGCGGGGGCCCGGCTCGACGACGTGCTCGACGCGCTGGCCGTCACCTGGTCGGCCGCGCGGTGGGTGCGCGGGGAGGCCGAGGTGCTCGGCGACGAGCGCGACGCCCGCGGCCGTCCCATGCGCGTGGTGCTCTAGCGCGTCCCGCCGCCCAGCAGGCCGCCCAGGATCGAGCCGAGGTCGGGGCCGCTCGACGCCGAGGTGTTGCCGCCGCCGCCCAGCACCCCGCCGAGGAGACCGCCCAGCATCCCGCCGAGCCCGCCACCCGCGCCGACGTTGGAGGTGGCGCCGGTCAGCTGCTTCGCGAGGTACGCCATGACGATCGGCGCGAGGATCGGCAGCAGCTTCTGGATCAGCGACGACCCGCTTCCACCGAGCCCGCCGAGCTGCTGGACGACCTGGTCCTGCTGGGCGCCGAACACGTGGTTGACGATCTTCTGGCCGTCGTTCGGGTCGACCTGGTTCAGGTCGACGCCGCCCTCGACCAGCGAGGCGTCGTGCTGCTGCACGGCGCTGGCGAACGACGCGGCGCCGCCGGGGTCCTGGGTGTTGGCGTGGATGCCGCCCAGGAGGGCGGGCAGCGTGTTGCGGACCGCCTGCTCCGCCTCCTGCTCGTTCACGCCGAGCTGGCCGGCCAGCTGGCCCAGCGGGATCTGCGACAGGATGTCCTCGACAGCGCTCATGGTCGGAGCCTAGGGCTCACACCGCGAGCAGCGCACGACCGCCCTTCCACAGGCACACGATCGCGATGACGGCCCATATCGCATGCCAGACGATGCGCGGGACCAACGTGCGCCGGGCGAGCCAGTAGGCGTCGCTGCCCTGCCCGCGGCTGAGCCTCACCGTGCTGTCGAGGGCGCCGCCGATCAGCATCCACCAGACCAACGCCGTTGCCAGCGCCACTTTCACGTAGGGCGTTCCGGCGAACAGCACCCAGCCCACCCCGATGGTGGTCAGCAGGGTGACCGCGATGGCGATGGAGTTGCGGGCCTGGAAGAACGCCGCGACGACCAGGACCAGACCGATCACCAGTGCGCCGATCGCATTGCCCGTCCGGATGAGGATCGCACCGCCGAGACCGAACAACGGCGGTGTCGGGTAGCCCGCGAACCGCGTGATCAGGTCGCCGACGCTCCAATCGGACTTGACCAGCTGGGTCCCCGCGTTGCCGTCTTCCTCCATGTGGAAGCCCTTGTGCCCGCGGAACGTGAGGACCGCCATGATCATGTGGCCGCCCTCGTGCGCGACCGTTGTCAACGACTCGCCCCAGACCTCAGTGAAGACGATGAGGACAAGCATGCCGAAGCCGAGCCCGTACGCCAGCTCTGTGCCAACCACGGGAAGCGCATTCGCGGCGTTCACGCTTTCAGTGCAGCATCCTTTCGCGGGACACGCCAGTGACCCCTTGTGCGTTTCATCGCGCGGATCAATCGTGGGCGGCGCCGATGAACACCTTTTCCGAACACGAGAACTCGTACGGCGGCGGCATGACGTCGGTCGGGTTGCCGGAGGCGGGCAGCACGGTCCCCCGCCGGGGCACGACGACGAGCTTGGTGCCGCGGCCGTCCTCGATCTGGGTGGCGCCGTTGCCGAGGTCGCGCACCACCTTCGCGCCACTGAACCGGTCGGCCTCCACCGGGGAGTTGCCGAACTCCTTGGCGTGCTGGTCGCACGGGCCTTCCTGGGCGCGGAAGAACGCCAGCGGGTCCGGGACGGGGGCTGCGGTGGTCGCGGGCGGCGTCGGTGTCGTGGCGGGGGTCGGCGTCGCCGTGGCGGGCGCCCCGGTGGTGGACGGGCCGCTCGTGGCGGGGGCCGGGTTGGGCGTGCCGCCGGTGGTGCAGCCCGCCACGGCGAGCAGGACGGCCCCGACCACCCACACCCCACGACGGATCATCCGCGCAGTCTGGGCGGAATGCGGGGACCGCGCATCGCCCGAACGGAGGCCAGTCAGGTCGACGGCCCGCGCCCGGACCACGTCCACGCGTAGCCGGGGTCCTCGCTCGCGCTGCCGCCTTCGCCCAGCTCCAGCGGCCGGAAGGTGTCGACCATGACCGCCAGCTCGTCGAAGAACTCGGCGCCGATCGCGCGCTCCACCGCGCCGGGCTGCGGCCCGTGGGTGTGCCCTCCGGGGTGCAGGCTGATCGAGCCCTGCCCGATGCCGGACCCCCTGCGGGCCTCGTAGTTGCCGCCGCAGTAGAACATCACCTCGTCTGAGTCCACGTTGGAGTGGTAGTACGGCACGGGGATGGCGAGCGGGTGGTAGTCCACCTTGCGGGGCACGAAGTTGCAGACCACGAAGTTCTGGCCCTCGAAGACCTGGTGCACCGGCGGCGGCTGGTGCACCCGCCCGGTGATCGGCTCGAAGTCGGCGACGTTGAACGTGTACGGGTAGAGGCAGCCGTCCCAGCCGACGACGTCGAAGGGGTGGGTCGGGACGACGTAGCGGGTGCCGGTGACCCCCCGCGCACCGCGGTGCTTGACCAGCAGCTCGACGTCCTCCCCCTCGACGAGCAGGGGCTCCATCGGGCCATGCAGGTCGCGCTCGCAGTACGGGGCGTGCTCGAGGAACTGCCCGAACCGGGACAGGTAGCGCTTCGGCGGCGCGATGTGCGAGTTGGCCTCGATCACATACAGCCGCAACGGGTCGGTGTCGTCGCCGCCCGTGGGCACCCAGCGGTGCGTGGTCGCCCGCGGGAGCAGCACGTAGTCGCCCTGGCGGGCCGCGAGCGTCCCGAACACCGTCTCGACGGTCGCCGTGCCCGCTTCGACGTACACACACTCGTCGCCGATCGCGTTGCGGTACAGGGGGCTCGCCTCGCCCGCGACGACGTAGGAGATGCGCACGTCGCCGTTGCCCAGCACCAGCCGCCGCCCGGTGACCGCGTCGAGGGCCTTCCAGTCCTCGCCGAGGAACAGCTCGTGCAGCTTGAGGTGCCGGGGCAGCAGGGGGAGGTTCCCGGTGAGCGTCTGGTCGGACAGCGCCCACGACGTGGCGTCGACGACGGCCGAGGGCAGGCCGCGGTGGTAGAGCAGCGACGAGTCGGAGAAGAACCCCTCCTCCCCCATCAGCTCCTCGGCGTAGAGGCCGCCGTCGGGACGGCGGTGCTGGGTGTGGCGCTTGGGCGGGATGTCGCCGCAGCGGCGGTAGAACGGCACGGTGGTGCTCCTTCCGATGGGTGACCGAGCGCCCTGTGGAGCGCGGCGGACGGGCTCGTCCCGGCGGGGACGACGGCGGCGATGTGCGCGTCAGGGCGCAGAACCCAGGTCTCGCCTGCGCGGGCGCCCAGCGCGGCGGCGAGCGCGCCCGTGGCGTCGAGCGCGGCGACCTCGGCCACGGCGACGGGGGCGGCGACCGAGCGCGCGGCGGTGTCGGCGGCCGCGCGGTCGGCGCCTTCGGCCAGCAGCAGGAGAAACCGCTCGCGGGCCAGGGCGCGCAGCCGGTCGTGCGCGGAAACAGCGGTGGGAACAGTGTTATCCGCGCACGGGCCGTCAGGCACCAGAATGCCGGGGCCGGGCGGGGGGACGGCACCGCGGGTGGGTCGGCCGCCGAACGGGCGGGTCGGGTCCGGCGTCGTCAACGGCGAGTCGACGTACCAGAACGGCTCGGCGAGGCGGCCGGAGTCGACGAGCGCACGGGCGGTCGGGTCGGCCGTCGCGCGGGCCAGCACCTCGGAGCGGAACGCCGCTCGCTCGGCGTCGGACGGGACGAGGAAGTCCATGGTCGCCGTCGTCACCGCGAGGTTCTCGCGGGCGGCGGCGTGCCGCTCCGCGTGGTAGCTCTCGAGCAGCTCTTCCGGCGCCCAGCCGTACCCGACGTGCGCGATCTTCCACGCGGCGTTCTCCGCGTCGGCAACCCCGGAGTTCAGCCCGCGCGCGCCGAACGGCGACACCAGGTGCGCGACGTCGCCCGCGAGCAGCACCCGGCCGATCCGGAACCGGTCCGCGATCCGGGAGTGGAACCGGTACACCGACTTCCAGACGATCTCGTAGGGGCGCTCCCCGATGATCGCGCGGATGCGCCGGTCGAGCGCGCCGGAGGCGGTCTCGGCGTCGAGGTCGTAGTCGGAAGGGACCTGCCAGTCGATGCGGAACGTCGAGCCGGGGCAGGGGTGCACCAGCACCTGGCGGCCGGGGTTCCACACGGGGTCGAAGAAGAACCGCCGCTCGGTCGCCCATCCGGGAAGGTCCGTGCGGATGTCGCAGATGAGGAAGCGGTCGTCGAACGAGGTGCCCTCGAACGTGATGCCCAGCGCGCGCCGCAGCCCGCTCGCGGCGCCGGTGCAGAGCACGGTGAACGGGGCCGGGTGGTCGGCGAGGTCGGCGACGTCGCTGCCCCAGCGCAGCTCGACCAGCGGCTCAGCGGCGATCCGCTCGTCGAGGATCTCCTCGGTGCGCGACTGCGAGAGGTTCACGAACGGCGGAAACGGCGAACGTCCGGGGTCGGCGAACGTGTTCGCGAAGAGCTCCCGGTCGCGGTGGAACGTGCGCGCCGTCGTCCAGGTGACGCCCTCGGCCGCGATCCGCTCCCCCGCCCCGACCGACGCCCAGATGTCCAGCACATCGCGCTGCTGACAGATCGCCTTGGACCCGACGAGGTCGCGCTCGGGACGGCGGTCCAGCACCACCGTCGGCACGCCCCAGCGGGCGAGCAGCAGCGCCGTCGTCTGCCCCACCGGCCCGGCGCCGACGACGAGCACGGGATCGTGCGGCCAGCACGTCATGACTGAAGCGCTGCCCAGACCTCCCGGTCCCGCTCGGCCGTCCAGATCACCGGGCGCTCGATCCCGGACAGCTCGTCCCACAGCCGCGACACGTCGAAAGGCAGGCAGTGCTCGAAGATCGGCCATCGGCCGTACCGCTCGTGGAGGGCGGCGTGGCAGGCCTCGAACGCGTCCTTCAACGTGCCGCCACGGGCCTGGACGGCGCCGACCTCGCGGATCATGACGTCGAGGAAGTGGCGGGTCTGGGCGATCGCCGCGTCGACGGCGTCCCGTCCGCGGCTGACCGCGCCCCGCCCGCCGACCAGCGCCTCGGCGCCGAGCGCGGCGACGGTGTCCAACGTGGACGACGCCCACTCGCGGTGGAACGCGTCGCCGGTGTAGAGCGCCGCCTCGGCCTCGACGAGGTCGCCCGCGAAGAGGACCTTCTCGCGGGGCAGCCAGCCGACGATGTCGCCCTCGGTGTGCCCGCGGCCGCAGTACCGCAGCACGAGGTCGCCGCGGTCGCCGCCGAGGTCGATCGTGAGCCGGTCGGAGAACGTGAGCGTGGGCCAGGTGAGGCCGGGCACCGAGTCGGCCTGTTCGGCAAGGCGCGGCATGCGGGCGAACTCCGACGCCCAGTCCTCGAGGCCCCGCTCGGCGACGAGCTCGCGGGTCTTCTCGTGCGCGACGATCACCTCGGCGTCGAACGCGCTGGCGCCCAGCACCCGCACGGCGTGGTAGTGCGAGAGGACGAGGTAGCGCACCGGCTTGTCGGTGTGCTCGCGCAGCCTGGCGAGCCAGCGGCGGGCCGCGATGGGCGTGGCCATGGCCTCGAAGCAGACGAGGAAGTCCTCGCCCTCGACGGCCCCGACGTTGGGGTCGCCCTCGGCCGTGAGGGCATAGACGCCGTCGGCGAGGACCTCGAGGGTCTGCTCCTTGACGGCGAGGTCGGCGGAGGAGGCGAACGGCTTCGGCGACATCCCTTCGGACGTTACGCGCGCGCTCAGCCGCGCACCAGCCTCGGCAGGAGCGCCGACGCCCCCGCGATCATCAGGGCGGCCGCCCCGACCAGCACCGCGAAGTCCAGAAGCAGTCGGGCCGGGGTGCCGATGAGCAGGCCGCGCAGGGCGTCGACCTCGTAGCTCAGCGGGTTGACGTGGTTGACCACCTGCAGCCAGCCGGGCATCAGGTCCACGGGGTAGAGCGCGTTGGAGGCGAAGAACAGCGGCATGGTGATCGCCTGCCCGATGCCCATCAGCCGGTCGCGGGAGAGCACGAGCCCCGCGATCGAGATCGAGAGGCAGCAGAAGAACGCCGAGCCGAGCAGCATCGCGACGACCACGCCCAGCCAGTGCAGCGGGTTCGCGGACAGCCCGACGCCCATGAGCAGCGCCAGCACCAGCACGATCACGGCCTGGGCCACGGCCCGGATGCCCGCGGCGAACGCCTTCGCCGCGACGAGCGCGACCCGCGGCGTCGGGGTGACCAGCAGCTTCGCCAGCACCCCCGCGTCGCGCTCCCAGATGATCTGGATGCCGTAGAAGATCGCGATGAACAGCGCCGACTGGGCGAGGATGCCGGGGGCGAGGTAGTCGAGGTAGGGCACGTTCCCGGTCGGGATGGCGTGCAGCCGGGTGAACACGTTGCCGAACACCACGAGC
The DNA here is from genome assembly GCA_963750095.1 of uncultured Actinomycetota bacterium. Taxonomy (GTDB): domain Bacteria; phylum Actinomycetota; class Actinomycetes; order Mycobacteriales; family Pseudonocardiaceae; genus Pseudonocardia. Next base: position 1,143,690 of record CAVVPJ010000011.1, read on the forward strand.
CAGAGCGCGGGCTGCACGGCCCTGGTGAGCAGCTCGGTGCGGTCGTGGCGGAGCTTCTGCAGCTCGACGAGGCACATCGTCCCCACGCGGGAGATGCCGGTGGCGATGGCCCGGAAGAGGCCCGGCTCAGCCGAGGCGACCGGCGGTGCGGCGGGCAGCACGGACATCGCGCATGTCTCCCTTCTCGGCAGCGGACAGGGTGTCGCCGGTGTGGCGGCGGAAGACGTCGTCGAGCGTGGCGTCGGGCCCGATCGCGCCCTTGAGCTCGGACGGCGTGCCGAGCGCCCGTACTCGGCCGCGGTGCATGAGCGCGATCCGGTCGCAGTGCTCGTCGGCCTCCTGCATGGCGTGCGTCGTGACGAGCACGGTCATGCCCGTCGCGCGGCGGATCTCGTGGATGCGCTCCCACACGCCGTCGCGGGCCACCGGGTCGAGCCCGACGGTCGGCTCGTCGAGTATCAGCACCCGCGGGGCGCTGACCAGCGCCTGCGCCAGCTCGAGGCGACGGACCATGCCGCCGGAGTAGGTCTTGGCGAGCCGGTCGGCGACGTCGGCGAGGTCGACGGCGGCCAGCACGGCGTCGACCTGCGCGGCCCGCTCGCGGCGCGGCACGTCGTAGAGCCGGGCGAACAGCGCCACGTTCTCGCGGCCGGTCAGCCCGGCGTCCGCGGAGAGCTGCTGGGGCAGGTAGCCCAGCAGCCGCCGCACCGAGGTCTTGCGGCGCGCGACGTCGAGCCCGAGCACCTCGATCGCGCCCGGCGGGGCGGGCAGCAGCGTGGTGACCAGCCGGATGGTGGTGGTCTTGCCCGCCCCGTTGGGCCCGAGCAGGCCGAACACCTCGCCCATCTCGACCTGCAGGTCCAGCCCGTCGACGGCGACGGTCTCGCCGAACGTCTGCCGCAGCCCGACGCAGCGAACGGCCGGTGTGTCCACTACTCCTCCAACTGCACGACGAGGTTCTTCAACGCGGGCAGGGCCGCTTCCAACGCGGCGACGTCCTCGTCGGAGAGCCGGGCCATCGCGTCGGCGACGAGCAGGCTGCGCGCCTCCCGCCACCGCGCGAGCCGGGCGCTGGCGGCGTCGGTGAGCGAGAGGCGGGCGGCGCGGCGGTCCGAAGGGTCGATCGCCCGCTGCAGCATTCCGGCCTCGACGAGCTGGTTGACCAGCGTGCTCACGGTGTTGCCCGCCAGGTGCAGGCGGCGCGCGGCCGCCGCGACCCCGACGCAGGGCTCGGCCTCGACCAGCCGCAGGAGCTCCACCTGGGTGTCGCGCAGCGCCGGATCCGGCAGCTGCGCGCGCAGGCGCCTGCGCACGACCCGCCGCACGCCGAGGACGAGGGCCATCAGCTCGTCGGCGGTGCTCATGCCACCTACAATAGCTCTGACACAGAGCTTCTTATACTGGTGGCGTGCCCACCTTCATCGGCGGCCTGCCGCTGCACCCGCTCGTCATCCACGCGGCGGTGGTGCTGGTGTCGCTGTCGGTGCTCGGCGCGGTCGTGGTCGCGGTCTGGCCCGCGGCGCGGCGGCGCTACGGCTCGCTCGTAGTGGTGACGGCGGTGGTGGCGACGGTCTGCACCGTGATCGCCGAGCAGACCGGAGAGGGGCTCGAGCACAGCCTCCTCCGCGACGTCGCCATCACCGCGCACGCCGAGCTGGGTGACGGGCTCAAGGTCTGGGTGGCGCCGCTGATGATCGCCGTGGCGGCGCTCGTGCTGCTGCACCGCCGCGCCGACCGGACGATCGAGCGCGACACCACGGGCACGACGTCCGCGCTGGCGCTCGCCGGGCGGCAGCGCGTGGTCGCGCTCGCGCTCGCCGTCGTGACGGTGGTGCTGGCGGTCGGCGCGGCGGTGGCCGTCTTCCGGGTCGGCGACTCGGGCGCCCAAGCCGTGTGGGGCGGCCGCGTCTACGAGGAGCAGCGCTTCGGCGGCTGACGCCGCTCGTGCGCGGAAAACCCTGCCCGAACAGTGTTATCCGCGCACGGCCAGCTCGCCGTCCTCGACCGTGATCCGCACGGTCGAACCGCCCGTCACCTCGCCCGCCAGCAGCATCCGGGCGAGCCTGCGCTCGACCTCGCGACCGATCGTGCGCCGCAGCGGGCGCGCCCCCAGCTCGGGACGCTGGCCGCGACCGGCCAGGAGGTCGGCGGCCGCCTCGTCGACGACCAGCTCGACGCCCCGCGCGCGCAGCCGCTCCCGGGTCTCGTCGAGCAGGAGGCCCACGATGCGGCGCAGCTCGTCGCGGGTGAGCCGGGCGAACAGCACCACCTCGTCGACCCGCCCGACCAGCTCGGGCCGCAGCCGCGACCGGGCCTCGGTGAGGACGGCCTCGCGGACGTCGTCGACCTCCTCGGCGGCCAGGATGCGGTCCGCGCCGACGTTGCTCGTCATGATCACGATCGTGTGCCGGAAGTCGACCGTGCGCCCGTGCGCGTCGGTGAGCCGACCGGCGTCGAGCACCTGCAGCAGGAGCGCGGCGACCTCCGGGTGCGCCTTCTCGATCTCGTCGAGCAGCAGGACGGTGTACGGGTCGCGCCGCACGGCCTCGGTGAGCTGCCCGGCGTCGTCGTAGCCGACGTGCCCCGGCGGGGCGCCGATCATGCGGGTGACGGCCGAGCGGTCGGTGTACTCGGAGAGATCCAGCCGGACGAGCTTGTCGGGCGAGCCGAAGAGCGCCTCGGCCAGCGCCCGGCCCAGCTCCGTCTTGCCCACGCCGGTGGGGCCGAGGAACAGGAACGACCCGACCGGGCGCCCCGGGTGGCCGAGGCCCGCGCGGCCGCTGCGCACGGCGTCGGCGACGGCCTCGACGGCGTCGTCCTGCCCCACGATCCGCCGGTGCAGCAGCTCCTCGAGGCGCAGCAGGCGGTCGCGTTCGACCGTGCCCAGCTCGGCGACGGGGATGCCGGTGCGCCGCGCGACGATCTGGGCGACGTCGTCCGCGGTGATCTGCGGCTTCTTGGACAGCGACGGCGCCTCGGCGAGCCGTTCCAGCTCACGGGTGAGCACCATGGCGCGCTCGTAGTCCTCCGCGTCGACCGCGACGTCACGGGCCCTGGTGAGCTGTTCGACCTGTCGGGTGGCCGCCGTCTCCCGCGTGCCGAGGCCCGCGCGGGCGGCGGCGCGGTCGACGAGGTCGATGGCCTTGTCCGGCAGGAACCGGTCGCGGACGTAGCGGTCGGACAGCTCGGCCGCCGCCTGCAGCGCCGCGTCGGAGATCGTGACGCCGTGGTGCTCCTCGTAGCGCTGCCGCAGGCCGCGCAGGATCTCGACGGTCTCCTCGACCGTCGGCTCCGGCACGGTGACCGGCTCGAACCGGCGCTCCAGCGCGGCGTCCTTCTCGATGTGGCGGCGGTACTCCTCCATCGTGGTGGCGCCGATCAGCCGCAGCTCGCCGCGGGCCAGCGCGGGCTTGAGGATGGTGCCCGCGTCCATCGGAGCGCCCTCGGCCGATCCCGCGCCGACCACCTGGTGCAGCTCGTCGACGAACACGACCAGCGACGGACCGGCCGCGGTGATCTCCCTGATCAGGCCGGTCAGCCGCTCTTCGAACTCGCCGCGGTACTTCGTGCCCGCGACCATGCCCGCGAGGTCCAACGCGACCAGCCGCACCTCGCGCAGCGCGGCGGGCACCGTGCCGTCGGCGATCCGCTTGGCGATGCCCTCGACGATCGCGGTCTTGCCGACGCCCGGGTCGCCCAGCAGCACCGGGTTGTTCTTCGTGCGCCGGGCGAGCACCTCGATGACCTGGTCGATCTCGTCGTCGCGGCCGATCACCGGGTCGAGCAGGCCCGCCCGCGCGTCGGCCGTGAGGTCGCGGCCGAACCGGTCGAGCCCGTGGGTGCCGCGCGCACCCGGCGGCGGCCGCAGGTCACCCAGCGAACCGAGGTCCATCGAGCCGAGGTCGCCGAGCAGGCGGCCGACGAGCGGGCCCAGTGGGCCGAACGCGTCGCCGAAGGGGTCATCGGGCATGCCTCCATGGTGCCTGCCGAACGCGCACTCCGCCGCTATGCCCGCAAACGGCTCAACGGGAGGCCCGAGGTCACCGCGAACGCCGACAGGCGGTCCCGCGCGAGCGCGACGGCCTCGGCGGCGGACAGCGCGGGGCCGGGCGGCACGGCGGCGACGGACCCTGCGCGCAGCGGAGACGGCTTGCCCGCCGCGAGCAGGCATCGGTGCAGCACCGCGGCAGCCTCCTCGGCGCCGACGCGCACGAGCAGCCGCACGACATAGCGCAGGTTGAGCCACTGCTGGGGCCAGTCGCCGACCCGGTCCCAGTGGTCGAGCACGACGGCGAGCGCCGCGGCCGCCTCGGCGGGGTCGCCGTGCACCGCACGGGTGGCGGCGGCCTCCATCAGCGCGATGCCCTCCCACCAGAAGTTGTGCACCGACGCCGCGAGCCGGGCCGCCTCGTCGAGCAGCGCGAGCGCGCGGTGCGGGTCGGACTTCTTGAGCACCAGGCCGAGCGCGTAGCGCCCCATCGACAGCGCCGTCGGGTTCCCGGTCGTCGTGGCCACCTCGAGGCACTCCCGCGCGGCGGGCACACCGTCCTCGGGAACCCGCCGCACCGCGCGGCAGATGGCGACGTAGTACAGTGTCCAGACCAGGCGGATCCGGTCGCCGTCGGCCCGGGCGCGCACGACCTCCGCCGTGTAGTGGGCCTCGGCCGTCGCGACGTCGCCCCGGTAGAGCGCCACGTCGGCCGCCACGTCGGCCGGATGTCCCGAACGCGCCGTGCCGGGGCCCAGCCGCAGCCCGTCGGCGAGCGCGGCGAAGCGCAGGGCGCGGGCGAAGTCGCCGACGTTCCACGCGCCGCGCGCGGCGGCGCCGACCGCGGCGGCGAACAGCGGGTGCTCCCGGTCGGTGCTCTCGACGGCGCGCTGGGCGAGCTCGGCGGTCTCGAAACCGCGGCGCACCTGCAGCACCTCAGGCAGCGCCGCGGCCATCCGCACGGCGAGGTCGACGTCGTGCGCGACGCCGAACGCGAACGCGGCGCGCAGGTTGTCGGCGTCCGGAAGCGTGGCCTCGACCCAGGCGCGTTCGTCGGGGCCCTGCACCCCGCGCGCCGCCGTCTCGGCGAGGCCGACGAAGTGCTCCGCGTGCCTGCGCTCGACCGCGTCGTCCGCCGCCAGGCGCTCCTTCCCGTAGGCGCGCAGGGTCTCCAGCACCCGGTAGCGGGTCGCGCCCTCGCCCCCGTCCCCGACGACCGACACCATCGACTTGTCGACGAGCGCGGCCACCAGGTCGAGCGAAGCGGCCTCGGGGGTCCCCGGCTCGCCGCACACCGCGTGGACGGCGGCGAGGTCGGCGCCGCCCGCGAACACCGACAGGCGCGCGAAGAGGCGCTGCTCGGGCTCCGACAGCAGCCGGTAGGACCATTCGATCGCCGCGGCGAGGCTCTGGTGCCGCGGCTGCGCGGTGCGCGGGCCGCGGGCGAGGACGTACCCGTCGTCGAGCCGCTGGACGATCTCGGCGGCGCTCATCGCCCGCATCCGCGCGGCGGCCAGCTCGATCCCCAGCGGCAGTCGGTCGACCCGTCGACAGATCTCCTCGACCGAGCCCGCCCGCTCCCGCAGCGGGTCGAAGTCCGGGCGGGTCGCCCGCGCGCGTCGGACGAAGAGCGCGGTGGCGTCGGTCAGCGGGAGCGGCGGCACCGGCCAGACCTGCTCCCCCGCGACCCCCAGCGGCTCCCGGCTCGTGGCGAGCACGACGACGCCGGGGCACTGCGCCACCAGGCTGTGCGCTAGCCGCGCCGCCGCGTCCAGGACGTGCTCGCAGTTGTCCAGTACGAGCAGCAGCGACCGGCCCGCGAGGTACTCGACCACGGTCTCTTCGATCGTCGCGCCGTGCCGCTGCTGCACCCGCAGCGCCGCGGCGACGGCGTGCGCGACCGCTCCGCCGTCGGCGAGCGGGGCCAGCTCGCAGAGCCACGCGCCGTCGGCGAACCGGGCGAGCTCGCGGGCCGCCACCTCGACGGCCAGCCGGGTCTTCCCCACGCCGCCGACGCCCAGCAGCGTCACCAGCGGGGCCGCCCGGAGCGCGGTCGCCAGGTCGGCGATCGCGGCGTCGCGACCGACCAGCGCGGCGCCGCGGCGCGGCAGGTTCGTCGGCCGTGCGCGGTCGGTCGCCGTCGACGGCGCAGCGAGCCCGGGGTCCTGCTCCAGCACCTGGCGGTGGACCTCGCGGGTGGCGTCGGACGGCTCGACCCCCAGCTCGTCGACGAGGTGGCGGCGCAGCGCGCGGTACACGGCGAGGGCGTCGGCCTGGCGGCCGCTCGCGTACAGGGCGCGCATGAGCAGTGCGGCGAGGGCCTCGCGGTCGGGGTGTCGGGCGACCAGCGTCTCCAGCTCGGCGACGACGTCCCGGCCCCTGCCGAGCCGGAGCATCGCCTCCGCCCGTTCCTGGACGGCGGCCAGGCGGAGGTCGCAGAGCCGGGCGAGGTGGCCGTCGGGGTCGAGGTCGGCCGCGTCGAACTCGTCGAGCGGCTCCCCGCGCCAGAGCGCGAGCGCGCCGTCGAACAGGTCCGCGGCCTGCCGGTGGTCGGCCGCGGCCGCGCGCTCCCTGGCCTTCCCCAGCAGGCGGGTGAACTCGGCGGCGTCGAGCTCGCCGTCCGCGACGTCGAGCACGTATCCGGGCGCGCGCCACCGCAGCCGGTCCCCGTCGGGCAGCACCGCGCGCAGCCGGGACACGTAGGCCCGCAGCGCGCCGACGGCGTCCCGCGGCGGGTTGGCCCCCCACACGGCGCTGACCAGCCGGTCGGTGGAGACCACCGCGCCACGGGCGAGCAGGAGGGCGGCGAGGAGGGCACGGGGCTTCGGGCCGCCGACCGGGACGGGCGACCCGCGGTCGACGACCTCGAGCGGGCCCAGTATCCGGAACTCCACGCCGTCCCCGATGTCGGTGCAATCGGAATGCAAGTCGCCTCGTCGACAGTAGTGCGATCCGGCAAGGGGAGGAAAAGATGCGCTCGGTGGCCATCCGGCGGCGCGACATCGCCGACATCGCGTACGGCTTCATGGGCTCCAAGGCCCTGTTCGCCGCGCTCGAGATCGGCGTGTTCGCAGCGCTCGCCGAGGGGCCGCGGACGGCCGACGACCTCGCGGCGACGTTCGCCCTGGACGCCCGTCGGCTCACCACCGTGCTGCGCGCGCTCGCCGGGCTCGGGCTCGTCGTCGAGGACACAGGCGGGTACCGCAACTCGCCCGCCGCGCAACGGCACCTGGTGCCCGGCGCGCGCGGTGACATCGGCGAGTACTACCGGCTGCAGATCGGGCGGCAGATCTACCCGGCGCTCGTGCACCTCGACGCGGGGATCGCGGGCAAGGGCTCGGCGTTCGAGGGGTTCGCCGGGCTCATGTCCGACGTCGACGAGGCGTGCACGTTCACCTCCGGCCAGCATTCCGGCTCCCTGGAGGTGGCCCGGCTGCTCGCCGACCGGCTGCCGTTGCCCGGCGCGCGGCGGCTGCTGGACGTGGGCGGCGGCAGCGGCGCGTTCGCGATCGCGTTCTGCGAGCGCAACCCGGAGCTGCGGGCCACACTGCTGGACTTCCCACGCGTGCTCGACGTCGCGCGGACCTACACGGACGCGGCAGGCCTCGCGGCGCGGATCACCCTGGTCGGCGGCGACGCCACCCGGGACAGCTGGCCCGGCCAACAGGACGTGGTGCTGCTGTCGTACCTGGTCAGCGCGGTGGCCGCGGACGAGGTCGACGCGGTGCTCGCCGCGGCGCACGCGAGCCTGCGCACCGGCGGCCTGCTCGTCGTGCACGACTTCATGCTCGACGACGACCGGCCCGGCCCCACCACCGCCGCGCTGTGGCTCCTGCAGTACCTCGCGTGGCAGCCCGACGCGCTCTCGTTCACCGGCGCCGAGCTGGGCGCGCGGCTGGCCCGCGCGGGCTTCGCACCCAGCCCGGCGACGGAGCTGATCCCGGAGACGACGAAGGTCATTCTGGCCAGGAAGGTGGCAACATCATGAACGCTCGACAGGTGGGGGTCGGCGTCACCCCGATGGAGACCCGCCGCGACGTGATCCTGCGCGTGGCCACGCTCGCCGAGGAGCTCGGCTACAGCTCCTTCTCCGTGGCCGAGGGCTGGGGGTACGACGCGGCCGTGCTGCTCACCGAGATCGCCACGCGGACCTCGCGGATCGAGATCGGCACCGGGGTGCTCAACGTGTGGGGCCGCAGCCCCGCGAGCATCGCGATGCTGGCGGCGGGCCTCGCGGAGGCGTCCGGCGGGCGGTTCACGCTCGGGCTGGGTGCGGGCAGCCCGCAGCTGGCCGAGGGCCTGCACGACGTGCCGTTCCGCGCCCCGGTCCGGCGGCTCGGCGCGGTCGCCCGCCAGGTGCGCGCGCTGCTGTCCGGGGAGCGGCTGACGCGCTCGGACGGGGCGCGCGGCCTGCGCCTGGCCGTGCCGCCGTCGGCCCCTGTGCCGCTGAACCTGGCCGCGCTCGGCCCGGCCTCCGTGCACCTGTGCGGCGAGGTGGCCGACGGCTGGTGCCCGTTCCTCGTGCCGGTCAGCGGGCTCAAGGAAGGGATGCGCCTGCTGGACGAGGGCGCGGCGCGGGCGGGGCGGCCGCGGCCCCGGGTGTGCCCGGCGGTCCCGACGGCGGTGCTGCCCGACCCGGCGGCGTCCCGGGAGGTCGCCGCGTGGTGGGTGGCCTTCTACCTCACCAGCATGGGCCCGCTCTACGCCGCCACGTTGCGGGAGCAGGGCTTCGGCGACGCGGTCGACGCGGTGGTCGCGGCGAACGGGCGCGGGCGGCCGCTGACGGTGCCCCCGCGGGCCCAGGTCCTCGTCGACGAGCTGACGCTCACCGGCGACGCCGACACCGCTCGCGCCGGGCTGGAGCGCTGGCAGGAGGCGGGCGCCGAGCAGCCGGTGGTCGTGCTCCCGCCGGGCAGGCCGGTGGCGGAGCTGGAGCACACGTTGCGCGCGCTCGCCCCGGCCTCGCTCGCGCCGGTTGCAGCAGGGTGACATCGCTGCGACTCAATCGGAGGAGTGTCACCCTGCTGCAACCCGGAGGCGGGCGTTCGTGACTGTCAGCCGCGCCTTCGTGCTCGCGGCGAGGACCTCGGTCTGGTCGCCGGTGAGGCGGTCGACGAGTTGGTCCCAGTGCACGGCCACGACGTCGCCGAGCGCCACGCCGCCGCCCTCGACCGGGCCGTCGGTCGGCTCGGCCAGCGCGAGCGCAGTGCCGTCCCAGGTGAGGCGGGGCGAGGACACCGTCAGCGGCTCGAGGCCGACGACCGTGCCCCAGCGGATGCGGCAGCTGTCGAGCACCCACAGGGGCTGGGGCCCCGCGCCGAGCAGCCGCGACCACGGGTAGACGCCGAACACGTGGAAGCCGTGGTCGGGTGCGGCCTCGGCGAGCAGGGCGGGCGTCAGGTGCTTCCAGTACGCCCCGGCCCGCGCCCCGAGGACGGCGAGCAGCTCACGGCCGAACGCCTCGGTGTCGACGCCGAGGTCGCGGCCCAGCCAGTAGGCCTCCACGAGGCGGGCGTCCAACGGGTCGGGCGTGCCGGTGAGGCGGGCGAGCACCTGCAGGTACGGCCAGACGCCGGAGAACCGCCGCGCCGACGCCCGGATCTCCTCCTCCGTCGTGCCGATCCCCTCCGGAGGGCCGCAGTAGCCCAACACGTTGGGCGCGTCCGCGTAGGCGGCGAAGAGCGCGACCCCCTCAGCGACTCCGTCCTTATGACTGGCGGCCGACAAGCTGCGCCGCCTCCCGGTGCATGCGCCCGAAGTTGTAGTAGGCCGCGCAGGCACCCTCCGGCGACACCATGCACGTCCCGATCGGGGTCTCCGGGGTGCACGCCGTGCCGAACACCTTGCACTCCCACGGCTTCAGCACGCCCTTGAGCACCTCGCCGCACTGGCACGCCTTCGGGTCGGCCACCCGCACCCCCGGCATGGACCAGCGCAGCTCGGCGTCGAACTCGGCGTAGCCGTCGGAGAGCTTCAGCGCGCTCTGCGCGATGAACCCGAGCCCCCGCCACTCGAAGTGCGGCCGCAGCGCGAACACCTGCGCCATCAGCGCGAGCGCCGCGGGGTTGCCCTCGTCGGCGACGACGCGCGAGTACTGGTTCTCCACCGCGCACCGGCCCTCGCGCAGCTGGGTGAGCAGCATCGCGACCGACGCCAGGATGTCCAGCGGCTCGAACCCCGCCACCACGATCGGCTTGCCGTACACCTCGGGCACGAAGCGGTAGGGCCGGTTGCCCACCACCGTTGAGACGTGGCCGGGGCCGAGGAACCCGTCGAGGCGCAGGTCGGGCGACTCCAGGATCGCCTTGATCGGCGGCACGATCGTGACGTGGTTGCAGAAGACGCTGAAGTTCGAAAGGCCCAGCTCGCGGGCGCGCACGAGCGTCACCGCCGTCGACGGCGCGGTGGTCTCGAAGCCGAGCGCGAAGAACACCACCTGCTTCTCGGGGTGGTTGACGGCGAGCTTCAGCGCGTCCAGCGGCGAGTACACGAACCGGACGTCCGCGCCGCGCGCCTTCGCGTCCAGCAGCGACCCGTTCGAGCCGGGCACGCGCATCATGTCGCCGAAGCAGGTGAAGATCACGTCGGGCTGCTCGGCGAGCCACATGGCGTCGTCGACGCGGCCCATCGGGATCACGCACACCGGGCAGCCGGGGCCGTGGACCAGCTCCACGTTGGACGGCAGGAGGTGCTCGATGCCGTGCCGGTAGATCGTGTGCGTGTGCCCGCCGCACACCTCCATGAACTTGTAGTGCCGCTCCGGGTCGGCCAGGCGGCCGATCGCGCCGAGCAGCGCGCGGGCGGCGGCGGGGTCGCGGAACTCGTCGACGAATCTCATGCCGTCCCCCTGAACGCGTCCATCTCGTCGGTGTAGGCGGTGCCCAGCCGCTGGACGGCGGCCAGCGTCAGCAGCGCCTCCGTCTCGTCGATCTTCGCCATGGCGAAGCCGACGTGCACGAGCACCCACTCGTCGGGCTCGGGCAGGTCGTCCTCCAGCAGCTTCACGCTGATCGTGCGCCGCACGCCGGACACGTCCACCGTCGCCAGGCAGTTGGCGTGGTCGGTGATCTCCACGATCCGCCCCGGTATCCCCAGGCACATGGCGTTCTCCTCAGCAGAGCGGTGTTAGCAGATTCGGGGGAGCGGGTCGCCGACCAGCATGTCCACGATCCGGGTGCCGCCGAACGCGGTGCGCAGGACGACCGTCGCGGCGGGCTCGGCGACGACCTCCCCGACGTCCACGGCGCCGCGGCCCAACGGGTGCGCGCGCAACGCGGCCAGCCCCGCCTCGGCTTCCTCGGGGGCGACGACGGCGAGCACCTTGCCCTCGTTGGCGACGTACAGCGGGTCGATGCCGAGCATCTCGCAGGCGCCGTTGACCATCGGCGCGACCGGGAGCGACTGCTCGTCGAGCACCACGCCGAGGCCGGTCTCCTGCGCGAGCTCGTTGGCGACCGTGCCGACGCCGCCGCGGGTGGGGTCGCGCAGGAACCGCAGCGACGGCGCGGCCGCCCAGAGCCGCTCGACCATGTCGCTCACGGCGGCGGTGTCGGACCGGATGTCGGCCTCGATGTCCAGGTCGCCGCGGGCGAGCATGACCGCCATCCCGTGGTCGCCCATGGTGCCCGACAGCAGCACGCGGTCGCCGGGCCGGACCGGCGCGAACTCCCGGCCCTCCGGGATGATGCCGACGCCCGCGGTCGTCACGAAGACGCCGTCGGCGGCGCCGCGCGGCACGACCTTCGTGTCGCCGGTGACCACCCGCACGCCCGCCGCCTCCGCGGCCGACGCCATGTCGGCGACGATCGTACGCAGCTCCGCGATCGGGAAGCCCTCCTCGAGCACGAACGCCGCGGAGAGCCAGCGCGGCACCGCGCCCGCCATCGCCAGGTCGTTGACCGTGCCGTGCACGGCGAGGTGCCCGATCGAGCCGCCGGGGAAGCGCAACGGCTGCACGACGAAGGAGTCGGTGGACAACGCCAGCCGCCCGCCCGGCGCGGCGAGCACGGCGCCGTCGCCGAGCTCGTTGCCGAAGGCCTCGACGAACACCGCGTCGACGAGCGCGGCCGACGACTTGCCGCCCGCGCCGTGCGCGAGGGTGATGATCTCGTCCTTCAGCCGGGGCCGACGGCGGCGGAACGCGTCGATGCGGCCGATGACCTCCTCCTCGGAGAAGACCGGCCCGGTGGGGGTCATGCGCGCTCCAGGTGCTCGTGAACGGCGGCCCAGAGCGCGTAGCCCACCAGGGCCTGCGCCTCCTGGATCCGGTGGACGCTCTGGCTGCGGACGGTGAAGCACACGTCCACATCGGGCGACGCCGCGAACTCGCCGCCGTCGTAGCCCGCGAACCCGACGGTGTACATGCCACGGGCGTGCGCCTCGCGGAACCCGGCCATGAGGTCGCGGGAGCTGCCGCTGGTGGACATGGCGACGGCGATGTCGCCGCGGCCCGCCCTGGCGATGAGCTGGCGGGCGAAGACGAGGTCGAAGCCGACGTCGTTGCCCAGCGCGGTGAGGATCGCCTGGTCGGCGGCCAGTGACCAGGCCGGGAGCGGCGGCCGGGCCGACGGGGCGGGCGGGCGGGCGAAGAGCGCCACCAGCGTGGCCACGTCGGTGGAGCTGCCGCCGTTGCCGAAGGCGAACATCCGCCCGCCCGCGGCGAACCGGCGGGCCATCTCGGCGGCCGCGGCCGCGACGAGCTCCGCGTTGGCCTCGACGGTGGACGCGCGCAGCGCCGCGCTCTCGTCGGCCTTGGCGGTGGCCGAGGCCGCGAGGTCGCGCAGCAGGGCGTCCTGGTCGCGCTCCTCGGCGTCCAGGAAGGGGTAGAGGAAGTTCGTCACGACTCCACCCGTCCGATCGCGGTGCCCGCGTGCACCAGCAGGAGGTCGCCGGGTGCGACGGGGTCGACCAGCATGGTCATCACTTCCTCGATCCCGGTCGCCGTGCGCACCCGGCCCGGCCCGACGACCTCGCCGAGACGCCCCTCGTCCGAACAGGTGATGCAGACCTGGTCCGTGCACTCGGACGGCGGCTCCGTCAGCAGCCCGGGGTGCTCGAAGCAGACGTGCGTGAGCTCCCACAGCAGGTGGTAGAGCAGCACGAACCGGCCGGTGGCGGGCACCAGCGGGTCGGGGTCGTCGAGCCAGAGCACGTGGTCGGCGGCACCGGCGGGCGGCCGCTCGCCGCTGCCGATCCACACCGACGTGGCGCCCCACGCCGGGGCCCGCCGCATGATCGAGCGGACGTCCGGCTCGTCGGCCGCCGCCACGGCGACCAGGATGTCGCCGGGGCGGACCGAGATCCGCGCGGTGCCGACGAGGTCGGGCCCGGTGAGCGCGACAGCGGGCAGCGCGCGCTTGCCGACGATCACCGGATGCACGAACTCGACCGCGACGTGCTGGGCGTGCGGCTCCCAGGACGGCGCGACGCACCACATCGTGGCGCCCGCGGCGAAGCGGCGGGCCAGTGCGAGCGCGGTTGCCGCGAGGTCGCCAGGGAGGTCGACGGGCAAGCCGGGCGGGAGGCCGGTGCCGCCTGCCGCTTCCTCACCCATGAGCCGAGCCCTCCTCGTCGAGCGCGCACATCACCGACACCGCCGCCTGCCCCAGAGCCAGGCCCCCATCGTTCGGCGGCACGGTGCGGTGGGTCAACACCGTGAACCCGGCCCGGGCGAGCCGTTCACTGGCCAGGGTCAGCAGTAGCACGTTCTGGAACACGCCACCGGTCAGACCGACGAGCCGCACCGGCCCGGCGACCCGCGCGACGACCTCGGCCACCGCGTCGGCGACGGCGACGTGGAACGTCCACGCCAGGGTGCCAGGGGCGACGCCCGCCCGCAGCCCCTCCACGAGCGCGCGCAGGACGGGCGCGGGGTCGAGCACCCGGCCGTGCGCGGAAAACGATGCGGGAACAGTGTTATCCGCGCACGGGCGGCTTGCGGCGTGTTCGAGGGCCATCGCGGCCTCGGCCTCGTAGCGGGACTCGTGCCGGATGCCCAGCAGCGCGGCGACGGCGTCGAAGAGGCGGCCCATGCTCGTGGTCGGCACGCAGGCGGCGCCGGTGGCCATCTGCGAGGCCAGCAGCCGCCGTTCGGCGGGTGCGCACGCCGCGACCGGCGGCAGGTCCTCGTCCCACGCGATCCCCGCCGCGGACAGGTGCGCCAGTGCCATCCGCCGAGCATGCCGCACGGCCGCGTCCCCGCCCGGCAGGGGCACCGGCGCGAGGTGCGCGGCACGGGCGAACCGGTGGCTGTCGCGGCCCAGCAGGAGGAACTCGCCGCCCCAGATCGTCCCGTCCAGCCCGTAGCCGGTGCCGTCGAACGCGACGCCAACAACCGGCTCGCCCAGCAGGCCGTGCTCGGCCAGCAGCGAGACGACGTGCGCGTGGTGGTGCTGCACGAGGTCCAACGGCCGGTCGCCCGCGTTCCGCTCCGCCCACGAGCGGGTGAGGTAGGCCGGGTGCAGGTCGGCGGCGAGGCGGGTCGGGGCGCCGCGCAGGGCGGTGAGCTGGCCGGTCGCGCGCTCGAACGCCCGGAGGGTCTCCAGCGTGCCCATGTCGCCGACGTGCGCCGAGCAGTGCGCGAGAGTGCCGTCGGTGAGGCAGAACGTGTTCTTCAGCTCCCCGCCGACGGCGAGCACGGCGGGCCCGCGCAGCTTCAGGTCGACCGGCAGCGGCGCGTACCCGCGGGAGCGGCGGATCGGCAGCTCGCGCCCGTCCACCACGCGCACGACGGAGTCGTCGCAGGGCACGTGGATCGGCCGGTCGTGGTCGAGGACGGCGTCGGCGAGCGCGGGCAGCCGGGCGGCGGCGTCGTCGGCGGTGAAGCAGATGGGCTCGTCGGAGCGGTTGGCGCTGGTCATGACGAGCGTCCCGCCCCTTTCCAGGAGCAGGTGGTGCACCGGCGTGTAGGGCAGCAGCACGCCCAGCCACGGGTTGTCGGGCGCGACGCCGTCGGCGATGGCGGCAGCAGCGCTGGTGTCCGCGCGGCGGCGCAGCAGCACGACCGGCCGCGCGGGCGAGGTGAGCACCTCGGCCTCGGCGTCGTCGATCTCGGCCAGCTCGCTGGCGGCGGCGAGGTCGCGCACCATGACGGCGAACGGCTTGCCGCCGCGCGCCTTCCGCGCCCGGACGGTGGCGACCGCCGTCTCGGACGTCGCGTCGCAGGCCAGGTGGTACCCGCCGACGCCCTTGACCGCGACGACCAGGCCCGCGTCGAGCGCGGCCCGCGCCGCGCGCAGCGGGTCGACCGGAGGCACCTCGCAGACCGGCCGTGCGCCTCGCAGGCCCCCGGGACCCTGCGAAGCGTCAACCGCCTCTGCGACGTGGCGGCCGGAGCCGCCCACGGCCGCGGCGGCGAGGACGGGGGGCGGCGCGGCGTCAAGGGCCCGGAAGCTGAGGGTCGGTCCGCAGTCGGGGCAGCACACCGGCTGGGCGTGAAAGCGGCGGTCGGCGGGGTCGGCGTACTCGGCGGCGCACGCCGCGCACATCGGGAAGCCCGCCATCGTCGTCGCGGGCCGGTCGTAGGGCAGCCCGGTGATGATCGTGAACCGCGGCCCGCAGTTGGTGCAGGTGACGAACGGGTGGCGGTAGCGCCGGTCGGCGGGGTCGAACAGCTCGCGCAGGCAGTCGGCGCACAGCGCGACGTCCGGCGGGATCGGCGTGACGCCCTCGCCGTCCCGGCTGGGCACGATCCGGAAGCCCTCGGCGGCGTCGAGGTCCTCGGTCGGCCGCTCGACGAACACCACCGACGCGATCCGCGCCAGCGGCGGCGCCTCGGCCACCAGCCGCCCCGCGAACCGCGCGACCGCCTCCGGGGCGCCCTGGACCTCGGCGAACACCTCGCCCGCCGCGTTGCCGACGAACCCGGCCAGCCCCAGCTCCGTGGCGATGCGGTGCACGAACGGGCGAAACCCGACGCCCTGCACGACCCCGGTGACGGTGTAGCGGCGGCGGCGGGCGGCCGTTTCTTCGACGCCAGCCGTCGTGCGCGCCCGCCGCGTGGCCATCCCTCGCCCCCTCCGGCCGGTGACCGCGCAACACTAGGCCGAACGCCGCACTCCGGTAGGTGTTGCGTCCACTTACTCCGCCCGGCCCAGGGGTTCAGAGTGATCGGCACCACAGCCCGAGGAGCCCGAGGAGCTGCGCCCATGTCTGCACCGACCGAGGATCCCGTCGTCCACATCCTATGGATCAATGCAGGACTGAGCTGCGACGGCGACTCGGTCGCCCTCACCGCGGCCACCCAGCCCAGCATCGAGGAGATCGCGCTAGGGGCGCTGCCGGGGCTGCCGAAGGTCGCGGTGCACTGGCCGCTGATCGACTTCGACACCGGCCCCGTCGGCAGCAACAACGACTTCATCGAGTACTTCTTCCAGGCCGAACGCGGTGAGCTGGAGCCGTTCGTGCTCGTGGTCGAGGGCTCGATCCCCAACGAGAAGATCAAGCCCGAGGGGTACTGGTGCGGGTTCGGGAACAACCCCGAGACCGGCCAGCCGATGACCACGAGCGAGTGGCTGGACCGCCTGGCGCCCAAGGCGCTGGCGATACTGGCCGTCGGCACCTGCGCCACATACGGCGGCATCCACGCCATGGCGGGCAACCCGACCGGCGCGATGGGCGTGCCGGACTACCTCGGCTGGTCGTGGAAGTCGAAGGCGGGCATCCCGATCGTCTGCGTGCCCGGCTGCCCGACCCACCCGGACAACCTGTCCGAGACCATCCTCTACCTGCTCTACCAGGCCGCGGGCACCGCGCCGATGATCCCGCTCGACGAGGCGCTGCGGCCCAAGTGGCTCTTCGGCCAGACCGTGCACGAGGGCTGCGACCGCGGCGGCTACTACGAGCAGGGCCAGTTCGCCAACGAGTACGGCACCCCCGAGTGCATAGTCAAGCTCGGCTGCTGGGGGCCCGTGGTCAAGTGCAACGTGCCCAAGCGGGGTTGGATCAACGGCGTGGGCGGCTGCCCCAACGTCGGCGGGATCTGCATCGGCTGCACGATGCCGGGCTTCCCTGACAAGTTCCAACCATTCATGGACGCGCCACCCGGCTCGCTCGTGTCGGGCGCGGGCAGCAAGGCGCTGGGCGGTGTCATCCGGCGCCTGCGCAAGATCACCGAGAGGAAGCTCGACGCGGAGCCAAAGTGGCGCAAGCGGGGCAGCGAGCTGACCACCGGCTACCAGAAGGTGTGGTGAGGCCAGCATGACGACCACCCAGCCCAAGCCCGCGGACGTCTCGGCCGACAAGTCCGGCCTCACAGAGATGGCGTGGGACCCGATCACCCGCATCGTCGGCAGCCTCGGGATCTACACGAAGATCGATTTCTCGCAGAAGAAGGTCGTCGAGTGCCACTCGACGTCGTCGATCTTCCGGGGCTACTCGATCTTCATGAAGGGCAAGGACCCGCGCGACGCCCACTTCATCACGAGCCGGATCTGCGGGATCTGCGGCGACAACCACGCCACCTGCTCGGTCTACAACCAGAACATGGCCTACGGGGTACGCCCACCGCACCTCGCGGAGTGGATCATCAACCTCGGCGAGGCCGCCGAGTTCATGTTCGACCACAACATCTTCCAGGAGAACCTGGTCGGGGTGGACTTCTGCGAGAAGATGATCGCGGAGACCAACCCGGGCGTCCTGGAGAAAGCCAACCGCACCGAGGCCGCGCACACCGCCGACCACGGCTACAAGACCATCGGCGACATCATGCGGGCCCTCAACCCGTTCTCGGGCGACTTCTACCGCGAGGCGCTGCAGGTCAGCCGGTACACGCGCGAGATGTTCTGCCTCATGGAGGGGCGCCACGTGCACCCCTCCACCCTCTACCCGGGCGGCGTCGGCACGGTCGCGACGATCCAGCTGTTCACGGACTACTACACCCGGCTCATGCGCTACGTGGAGTTCATGAAGCGCTGTCTGCCGATGCACGACGACCTCTTTGACTTCATGTACGAGGCCCTCCCCGGCTACGAGGAGGTCGGACGGCGCCGCGTGCTGCTGGGCTGCTGGGGCGCGTTCCAGGACCCCGACCACTGCGACTTCCAGTACCGCACCATGACGGGCTGGGGCCGCAAGATGTTCGTGACGCCCGGCGTCGTCGTCGACGGGAAGCTGGTCACCAACGACCTGGTGGAGATCAACCTGGGGCTGCGCATCCTGCTCGGCCACTCGTTCTACCGGGACTGGGAAGACCAGGAGATGTTCGCCCACACCGACCCGCTGGGCAACAAGGTCGACCGGCGCCACCCCTGGAACCAGCACACGATCCCGGCGCCGCAGAAGCGCGACTTCGACGACAAGTACTCGTGGACGATGTCGCCGCGCTGGTTCGACGGCAAGGACCACCTCGCGCTCGACACCGGCGGCGGCCCGCTCGCCCGCCTGTGGGCCACGGCGCTGGCCGGGCTCGTCGACATCGGGTTCGTGAAGGCCACCGGCAGCTCAGTCCAGATCAACCTGCCGAAGACGATCCTGCGGCCCGAGGCGAGCTACGAGTGGAAGTGCCCTGTCGACAAGAAGGGCGCCCCGCTCTCCAACGCGATCGAGCGCAACCGCGCCCGCACCTACTTCCAGGCCTACGCGGCAGGCTGCGCGCTGCACTTCATCGAGAAGGCGCTCGCCGAGGTGCGCGGCGGCAACACGAAGACCTGGGAGAAGTTCACGGTGCCCGACGAGTCGATCAGCGTCGGGTTCACCGAGGCCGTGCGCGGCGTGCTCTCCCACCACATGGTCATCCGCGGCGGCAAGATCGCGAACTACCACCCGTACCCGCCCACACCGTGGAACGGCAGCGTGCGGGACAGCTACGGCACCCCCGGCCCTTACGAGGACGCCGTGCAGAACACCCCGATCTTCGAGGAGAGCCGCAACGAGAACTTCAAGGGCATCGACATCATGCGCGCGGTGCGCAGCTTCGACCCGTGCCTGCCGTGCGGCGTGCACATCTACAAGGGCGACGGCAAACCGCTGCACATGATCACGTCGCCCGGCCTGCTCAACACGGTCTGACGTGGCGAGCACGGATCTGGACGCCGCCGGGCTCGCGAACCGCATCGAGGAGCTCCTCGACGGGATCGCCGAGACCGGCGGGCCGGGGGTCGCGCACGCCGCCGAGGAGCTCGTCCGGGTGTTGATGCGCTTCTACGGCGCGGGCCTCGAGCAGGTGGTGGCGGTCATTCGGGCGGGCGGCGGCGACGCGATGGTGCACCGGCTGTCCGCGGACCCGCTGGTGGCGGGCCTGCTGGCGCTGCACGACCTGCACCCGGTGCCGGTCACCGAGCGGCTGGAGCACGCCTTGTCGACGGCCCGGCGCCGCCTCGGATCACACGGTTCCGGCATCTCCCTCGGCGAGATCGACGCCGACGGCGCCGTGCACGTCCTTCTCGAGGGCGGCGGCTGCGGCTCCGACACGGTCAAGGACGTCGTGGCGGGGGCGGTCGGCGAGCTGGCGCCCGACGTGGCCGACGTCGTCTTCGACATGGCCCCGGCCGGTCCCGCGCTCCTGCAGATCGGGATGCGCAGGGCGGACGCGTGACGTCACTCTCGCCCCTGCGCCGGTTCCTGCGGGAGCCGAGCAACCAGGAGCGGGCGCAGGAGAAGTGCGAGCTGT
The DNA here is from genome assembly GCA_963750095.1 of uncultured Actinomycetota bacterium. Lineage (GTDB taxonomy): Bacteria > Actinomycetota > Actinomycetes > Mycobacteriales > Pseudonocardiaceae > Pseudonocardia. The sequence goes on from CAVVPJ010000011.1 coordinate 1,163,285, forward strand.
GCGCCACGCCGGTGCCTGCTCGGCATCCGCACCTCGTGCAGGTCGCCGAGCGGCGGATGATCTGCGCCTGCGGGCCGTGCGGCTTCCTCTTCGACAACCCCGGCGCGGGCGGCGGCAGCTACCGTCGCGTGCCCGACCGGTACCTCGTCGACCCGGAGTTCACGGTCACCGACGCCCAGTGGGACGCGCTGGCCATCCCCGTCAGCATCGCGTTCTTCCTGCACAACACCACCCAGGACCGGATCATCGCCTGCTACCCCAGCCCGGCCGGTGCCACGGAGAGCGAGCTCTCGCTGGATTCGTGGCGCACCGGCATCGGGGCCGGGCGCCTGGCGCAGCAGCTGGAACCGGACGTCGAGGCGCTGCTCGTGCGGCGCGGGCACCCGTGCCTGCTCGTGCCGATCGACGCCTGCTACCGGCTCGTCGGGCTGGTCAAGCTGCACTGGCGGGGCTTCGACGGCGGCAGCGAGGCGTGGGCCGCGATCGACGCGTACTTCGCGGAGCTGCAGGCCGAGGCCCGACCGCTAGGCTCCTGATCCATGCTGCGGTTCGCGTGCACCGGCGCGCGGCCCGAGCCGTTCGCGGCGGGGCCGTCGCTGCTGTTCGACCTGCGCATCACCGACACCACCGGCGGCCGGGTGCACTCGGTGGCGCTGCGCACGCAGATCCGCATCGAGCCGCGCCAGCGGAAGTACGCGGCGGAGGAGCAGGCGCGGCTGGTGGACCTGTTCGGCGAGCCGTCCCGGTGGGGCGAGACGCTCAACCCGCTCCAGCTGACCACCGTCGGGTCGACGATCGCCGGGTTCACCGGCGAGACCACCGCGACGATCACCGTGCCGCTGACCTACGACCTCGACATCGCCGCCACCAAGTTCTGCCACGGCGTGCGCGACGGGGAGATCCCGCTGCTGCTGCTGTTCTCCGGCACGGTGTACTACCAGGGTGAGCGCGGCGTACAGGTCGGGCCGGTGCCCTGGAGCGAGGAGGCGCCGTTCCGGCTGCCGGTGGTGACCTGGCGCGCAGCGATGGACGACCACTACCCCGGCTCGACGTACGTCCGCCTGTCCACCCGCACGCTGGACGCGCTCGCGGCCTACCGCTCGAAGCACGTGATCACCACGTGGGACGAGACGTTCGAGCGCCTCGTGAAGGAGGCCGAGCAATGAACCCCCTGGACGAGGTCGGCGCGGTGGCCGACGCGGTGCTGTTCGAGGGGTACCTGCTCTACCCGTACCGCGCCTCGGCGCAGAAGAACCGGCTGCGCTGGCAGTTCGGCGTCCTCACCCCCGCCTCCGACGGTACGGAGCCCACGCGCAGCCGCACCGAGGTGCTGCTCGAGCCCAAGCCGGGCTGTGTGCTGCGGATCCGGCTGCGCTTCCTGCAGCTGCAGGCCCGCACGCCGCTGGTCGACGACCCGCGGTACTTCCCGTTCGAGGAGGGCGTGCCGCGCCAGGTCGACGCGGAGGTGGCGCTCGACGACCTCCTCGCGGGCGAGCGGACGATCCCGGTCGAGCTGCCCGCATCACGCGAAGAGGACGGGCCTTTCCTGAGGGAGTGCTGGCCCGTGCGGGGTCGCGTGCTCGTGTCGGCGGTCGACCTGCCGGGCCCGTACCTCGTGCACCGGCTGCGCCTCGACGTCGTCAACGACGGCATGTGCCCGCCGGGGGCGCCGCGCGAGGAGGTGCTGCGGACGTCGCTGATCGCCGCGCACATGGTGCTGGCCGCCGAGCCGGGCGCGTTCGTGTCGATGACCGACCCGCCACGGTGGGCGCAGCCCTTCGTCGACGAGTGCGTGTCCGAGCACACCTGGCCCGTGCTCGCGGGCCCGCCGGAGCGCTCGGACCTGCTGCTGTCGTCGCCGATCATCCTGCACGACCACCCGCAGCTCGCGCCGGAGAGCACGATCAACCTCTTCGACGGGCTGGAGAACGACGAGATCCTCACCCTGCGCACGCTCACGCTGACCGACGAGGAGAAGGCCGAGGCGCGCGCCACCGACCCGCGGGCCGCGGGGATCATCGACGCGGTCGACGCGATGCCGCCGGAGATCCTCGAGCGGCTGCACGGGGCGATCCGGTCGCTCCGCCCGGTCGGCGCCGACAGTCCCGCCGAGCGGCCCCCGGAGCGGCTGCCGTGGTGGGACCCCGGCCAGGACGACACGGTCGACCCGGACACCGACTCGGTTCTGGTCGGGACGACGCCGGTCGCGAAGGGCAGCCGGGTGGTGCTGCGGCCCGGCCGCGGCGGCGACATCCAGGACCAGTTCCTCGACGGCCGCTCGGCCACCGTGCACGCGGTGCTGCACGACGTCGACGGGGGTGTGCACGTCGCGGTGTCGGTGGACGGCGACCCGGCCGCCGAGATGCAGATCGCGCACGGGCGCTTCCGCTACTTCCGGCCGGACGAGCTGGAGGTGCCGACGTGAAGGTGCTGGTGGCCGGGATCGGCAACACGTTCCTCACCGACGACGGGTTCGGCGTGGAGGTCGTCAAGCGGCTCAAAGGCCGGGAGCTGCCCGCTGGCGTCGAGGTCGTCGACACCGGCATCCGCGGCATGCACCTGGCCTACCAGCTCCTGGACGGCTACGACGTGCTCGTGCTCGTCGACGCCGTGGCCCGCGGCAGCGACCCGGGCACGCTCCACATCCTGGAGCACGACCTCGACGCCCAGCGCGACACCGGAGCGGCGCTCGACGCGCACGGCATGGACCCGGCCGCCGTGCTGGAGCTGCTCGATGGCCTGGCCTCGGCGATGGGCCTCGAGCGCCCCGTGGGTCGCGTGCTGGTGGTGGGTTGCGAGCCCGCATCGGTCGACGAAGGCATCGGGCTCTCCCCCGCCGTCGCGGCGGCCGTCGACCCAACCGTGGAGACTGTCATCGAGCTCGTGGCGCAACTGCCGAGTGCGGAAGGAGTGCGAGGATGAAGCTGTTCCTGCTAGGTGTGATGGTGGCGCTCGCCGCGATCGTCGGGGTGCTCGCCGCGCGGTCGCGGCCGGAGATCGAGCGGTACCGCTCGCTCAGCCGGATGTAGCCGATGTGCCTGGGCATTCCCGGTGAGATCATCGAGCTGGGCGAGCACGAGGACCTGGCGGTCGTCGCCGTCGAGGGTGTCCAACGCATGATTAACATCGGGCTGCTCGCCGACGAGGGGCTGCGGCCGGGCGACTGGGTGCTGGTGCACCTCGGGTTCGCGCTCGAGCGGGTCGAGGAGAAGACCGCGAAGGCGTCGCTCGACTTCGTCACCGGGCGCGACGGGGCGTTCGGCGAGGCCCCGTAGCGTGCACGAGCTGTCGATCACGCAGAGCGTCGTGGACGTGGTGACCCGTCGGATGGGCGACGCCAAGATCCGACGGGTCCGCCTCGAGGTCGGTAGGCTCTCGGGCCTCGTGCCTGACTCGGTCCGCTTCTGCTTCGAGATGGTGGCGGCGGGCACGACCTGCGAAGGGGCCGTCGTGGAGATCGACGAGCCGTGCGGGCACGCCCGCTGCCGCACGTGCGGGAGCGCGTTCGAGACCGGCGACATCCTGCCGCTGTGCGGGTGCGGCAGCGCCGACATCGCCGTCGAGGGCGGGCGGGAGCTGCGGATCCGAGAGGTGGAGACAACCTGACATGTGTGGGACCTGCGGCTGCGGTGACACCGGAGTGCGGGTGACCGAGCTGGGGCACGGGCACGGGCACGTCGTCGAGATCGAGGAGGACATCCTCGGCGCCAACGACGCGCTCGCCGCCGCCAACCGGCACGCGCTCGCCGAGCGTGGCGTGCTCGCGGTCAACCTCATGAGCTCGCCCGGCTCGGGCAAGACCACTCTCCTGGTGCGGACGCTCACCGACGTCGGCGCCGAGCTCGCGATGACCGTCGTCGAGGGCGACCAGGAGACACTGCTCGACGCGGAACGGATCGGCGCGACCGGCGCCCGCGTCGTCCAGGTCAACACCGGCGCGGGCTGCCACCTCGACGCCACGATGCTGGAGCGCGCGCTGACCACGCTCGCGCCCGCCGCCGGATCCGTGGTGGTCGTGGAGAACGTCGGCAACCTCGTCTGCCCGGCCCTGTTCGACCTCGGCGAGGCCGCGCGGGTGGTCGTCATGTCGGTCACCGAAGGCGCGGACAAGCCGCTCAAGTACCCGCACATGTTCCGCACCGCCGACCTCGTGCTGATCAACAAGGTCGACCTGCTGCCGTACGTGGACTTCGACGTGGCGCGCTGCGTCGAGTCGGCGCGGCGGGCTCGGCCGGACGTCGAGGTGATCGAGGTGTCGGCGACGCGCGGGGACGGCCTGGAGGACTGGTACGCCTGGCTCCGCCGGGCGCGCTCAGCAGCGCCGGGTGGGAACGTGCGCCTGGACGCCACCCCCGCGGCGGACCGGTAGCGGGTCGCGCCGGTTCGTGGCCCCGTTGACGTCCAGGGCGGCGTAGCGCTCCAGGAACAGGTGCAGCACGTCGTGGACGTGCTCCAGCTCGCGCACCTGGACGGCCAGCAACGCGGTCCCCGCGGGCGTGATGTGGTAGGTGCGGCGGGCTGGCCCGACGTCGGAGGTGCGCCATTCGGAGCGGACGAGCCCTTGGCGCTCCAGGCCGCGCAGCGCGCGGTAGATCCCGCCTGAGTCGCCGTCGCCGTCGTGCAGCGGCCGGAGGCGGGTGGCGAGCTCGTAGCCGTGGTCGGCGCGCTCGGCGAGCAGCAACAGCAGACAGGGCTGCAGGAAGTTCCGCGGTTCGAGATCGGCCATGCGGCCCTGCCCCCCTCGTAGCGGACGGCCGATCGTCTCACCGTGTGATCGGCGACACAAGCCGTCAGCGGCGGGCGGCGGCATGCTCGGCGAGCCCGACGTCGTGCGCGTAGGTGATCTTGAAGTTGCGCTCGTCGCCGACGACCCAGCGGACGGGCAGATCGGTGTAGCGCTGCACGCACGACGCCGTGTCGGTGCCGACGAAGCCCTCGCGCTGGGCCTGTTCGTACGCCGCGAGCAGGGGCTTCGCGCGGAAGCCCTGCGGCGTCTGGACGGCGACGAGCCCACGGGCGTCTCCGCCGCCCGGCGGCCACCTCAGGCTGACACCGTCCGCGGCGACCGCGGCCAGGTCGTCGCGGCGCAGGCCCGGCACGGCGCCCCCGTCGGCGCGTGCGGCGGCGAGGACGGCGGCGACGAGCGCGGCCGTGACCAGCGGGCGCGCGCCGTCGTGGACCAGCACGGTGTCGATCTCGTCGGCGGCGATGCGGGCCGCCAGGTGGCGCAGGCCGCACAGCTCGGAGTCCTGCCGGGTCGCGCCACCCGCCACGACCTCGACGCGGGTCCCGTCGACCTCCCGTTCGACCAGCGCGTGATCCTCCACCCGGGCGACGAGCACGACCGGACCGATCTCGGGGTGCTCCGTGAACGCGCGCAGCGACCACCCCAGCACCGTCCGTCCCTCGCCCAGCGGCAGGAAGACCTTGTTGCGCCCCGCGCCGAGCCGGGTGCCGCTTCCGCCCGCCAGCACGATCGCCGCCGCTGCGCTCCGCACGGGCGACAGTGCAGCCGGTTCCGCGGTCCGGGGTCAAGCCGCGGCCCGCTCGCCGGGTCTGCGAGATCACCCGATCGGGTACACGATGGGCCTGATCCCGAGGGGGTGGGATGTCGCAGCGGTGGGGCGTGTTGCTCGCGGTGCTGGTGCTGATCCTCGCCGCCGCGATCGTCGTCGCCGTGCTCGCGCGGACACCCCGCGGCGCCCACGCGCGCAAGCCGCGCCGCCCACGGGCCCTCATGGTGTCCGGCCTCGTCGTCCTCGCGGCGGCGGCGTTCGCGGGTGGATGGGCCGCGACGAGCACCTCCGAGGCCCCGCGACCCTCCGGGCCGCCACCGGAGCCCACGGGCCCGTCCGAGGGACCGGCGGCCGCGCCCGCGCCGCCCGAGGGCGCAGAGCCCGCGTCGCCGCTCCTTCCGCCTGCGGCGGCGCTGCCCGCCACGCAGCAGCTGGCCCAGATCAGCGGCGGGCGCGCGGGTGGGCAGGTGCAGCGGGTCGTCGCCGCCGCAACCGTGGCAGGCGCAGGCACCTCGCCCAGCACCGTCGCCACCGACACGGCCGCCACCGCCGTCGCGGCCGACGGCGGCGACAACAGCGACGAAGGCGACAAGAGCGACGAAGGCGACGACAGCGACGAAGGCGAGACCCGCTCCTCCGAACCCGACGCCGTCACCAAAGACCGTGGCGCCCACCCGACGACCACCGTGACCGCGCGCCCGCGCCGGACGACCACGACAACCCTCACCGCACCGACCACCGCGAGCGTCGGCGCGACCACCACCACGACGGCCGAGTCCACCACGCCGTCCACACCGGAGTCGACGTCGGAGTCCGAGCCGCCCGTCGCGACCACGGGACCCACCCCGACCACCGGGGCGAGCCCAGAGCGGGAGCATCGCCACGAGCACGACGGCAGCCACAGCGGAACGCGAACGGGACGATCCGTCCCGGATCGGCGAACCCCGGGGGCGTTTGTATCGTCTTCTCCATGAGACCGTCCCGTGACCGTGCCGCCGGGAGGTCGAAGCAGCGCAGTACCCTCGACGCGGTCTCACCGTCGAGTCATGATCGAACGACGAGGCGGGGAGGCGGCGGGTGAGCTCCGTGGACGACGAGCGCGCGCCGCACCACGCGCCACACAGGGCGCGCGGCCCGGCGCCGAGCCCGACCCCGCGGCCCCGCCGGGCCCGCGGCCAGGACGCGAGCCCGCCCGTCGACCCGCGATGGGCCCACGACAGCGGCCCCCCCGACCGCGACCGACCCGCACCGCGCCTCCCCGCCGACCCGCCGTCCGCGCGCACCCGCGACACCGGCAGGCCCGTGCGGCGGGTCGATCCCGCGCGCGGCGGCGGCCCGCCCCGCCCCACCCCGCCCCGCCGCATGCCCACCGACGACGACGGGCCGCCGACCGACATCCACGAGGGCGCCGCCGCCCGCTTCCGCTCCGTCGACGGCCGCACCGCCGTCCCCCGCGGCAAGGCCGGTGCCCGACCGCCGCGCACCCCCGAGACCACCGGCGGCGGTCCGCCGCGGGACCGCGGCGCGACGACGCAGCGGCCGGTGCGCCAGTCGCCCCCCGGCGGTCCGCGCCAGTCGCCGCCCACGGAACGGCCGACGCCCACCCGCTCGAGCGCGCCGCCCGTGCCGCGCCGCAGCGTGACCCGCCACACGAAGGTCACCCGGCACGGCCCCCGCACGCTGGGCAGCGCGCTGCTCGCCACGCTGGCCGCCGCCGTCGTCCCCGGGACCGGCCTGCTCATGATCCGGCGGCGCCGGGCGGGCGCCCTCGTCCTCGGGGTGTTCCTGCTGGCCGTCGTCGCGCTGGTGCTCATCGGCCGCACCGCGCGCAGGGCCGCGCTCGTCCAGAACCTGCTGTCCAGCCGCGTCCTGCTCGTCGTCATGGTCGGGCTCATCGTCGCCGGGCTGGCGTGGGTCACCCAGATCGTGCGCACCTACGCCCTCGCCCGCCCCCGCGGGCTGGACATGGGCAGACGCACGGTCGGCGTCGTCGTCGTCGCGGCGCTGTGCCTGCTGGTCGCCACCCCGTTCGGGTTCGCGGCCAACCTGGTGAACTCCCAGCGCTCGCTCCTGGACAGCCTCTTCGGCGGGGGCGGCGGCACCGCCGCGGCGATCGCCGCGGGCAAGCCGCGCCTGAACGTCCTGCTCGTCGGCAGCGACGCGGGCCCGGACCGCACCGGCGCCCGCACCGACACGATGATGCTGGCCAGCATCGACACCACCACGGCCCGCACCACCCTCTTCGCCCTCCCCCGCAACATCGGCTACGCGCAGTTCCCGCCGGGCAGCCCGATGGCCGAGCAGTTCCCGAAGGGCTTCCACGACGCGGCCAGCCCACTCTCCGGGAACTACCTGCTCAACGCCGTCTACGCGTGGGGCCTTGACCATCCGCAGGACGCGCCGACCACGCCCACGGACAACCCCGGGCTGAACCTGCTGCACCAGACCGTCGGTTACATGCTCGGCGTCGACATCGACTACTACGTCGAGGTCAACATGGCGGGCTTCGCGTCGATCATCGACGCGGTCGGCGGGGTGACGGTCGACGTCGGGCCGGTGCCGCTGCCCATCGGCGGCGTCCTTCCCGACGGACGGCACGTCAGGCCGAGCGGCTACGTCCCCGCGGGCGTGCAGCATCTCAACGGCGACCAGGCGCTGTGGTTCGCCCGCTCGCGGCGCGACTCCGACGACTACAACCGCATGGGCCGCCAGCGCTGCCTCCTGCAGAGCATGCTGCAGCAGAAGAGCCCGACGGACGTCATCACGCACTTCCAGGAGATCGCGGCGGCCACGACGAACAGCGTCTCCACGAACATCCCGCAGGAGGTGCTCGGGGCGCTCGTCGCGCTGGCGGGCGAGCAGCCGCTCGCGCTGCAGAGCATCTCCTTCGACCCCAACCTGCCCGACCCGAACCAGCCCGACGGCCGGTTCAACACCAGCCACGTGGACATCGCGTACATGCGCCAGGTGGTGCAGGACGCGTTCGCCGCCCCGGCCCCCGCGCCTGCCCCGACGACGACCCAGGCCCCGCCGCCGACGACGTCGTCGCGGGCGTCCCGCGGCGCCACGCCCACCCCGACGGTCGCCCCCACGGCCGCGCCCTCGGCACTGGCCTGCGGCTAGTTCTACCGGGCCACATCTCCGCCGTCGTCGGCGGTCGCGGCGTTCATCGCTGGTCTCCACTCTTGGGTCCGCGGGCCAGGGGCCCGCTCCACTGACCCGGGGTGCATGCTGTGGCCGACCAGCGCCGCCGCCGGACGGCACCTGCCGGGCGAGCTCCACACCCGTAAGCGGGGGCCCGGTGAGCATGCGTGCCGAGGTGGACAACAGCGGGGTTTGATCTCGCCGATACCCCGCTGGTGTTCCCCTCGGCCGTCGTTGCCGGGTGCCGCAGCTGTGCCCGCCGACGGACCGAGAGAGCGGGGTGGACCACCTCATCTGCGCCAGAGCCCGGAAATTCGTGTCAGCGGTGAACGTGTTCGGTTCGCGGGTGTCGCTGATCGGTGGTCGTCCCGACCGGTTCAGACAACCCTGTCCATCGGGCGCATTGGGCCCGGACCTCTGTACGTCTACCGGGGCCGGTACTCCAGCTGGGGACGGCCGGTGCCGCCGTAGCGGGGCTCCCGCACGGCCAGGCCGGTGTCCACGAGGTACTCCAGGTAGCGGCGGGCGGTCACGCGCGACATGCCCAGCGTCTCGCCGATCTCGGCCGCCGTGCCGCCGGTTCCCGCCGCGAACGCCCGCAGCGCCGCGACGACCGCGTCGAGGGTCTCCCGGCTCACCGCCTTGGGCAGGGCGTCGGCACCGACCGGGGCGCGCAGCGCGTCGAACAGGCCGTCCACGTCGTCCTGGGCGATCGGGCGACCGGTCGCCAACCGCTCCCGGAACGCCAGGTAGCCCTCCAGCTTGGCGCGCACCGCACCCGACGTGAACGGCTTGACCAGATACTGCGTGGCCCCGAACGCGATCGCGGCGCGGACGACGGAGAGGTCCCTCGCCTGCGTCACCATGATCACGTCGGTGGTGTGGCCCGCGGCCCGCATCCGGCGCAGCACCTCGAGGCCGCTGGTGTCGGGCAGGTGGACGTCCAGCAGCACCAGGTCGACCCCGCCGCGGGCCAGCACGCGCAGCGCGTCGCCGCCGGTGGCCGCGCCCCCCACCACCTCGAAGCCCCGCACCCGACCGACGTACGCCGCGTGCGCCGCCGCGGCCACCGGGTCGTCCTCGACGACCAGCGTGCGGATCACACCCGCTCCCGCACCGGTAGCCGCACCACGAACACCGCGCCCGGCTCACCCCGCTCGACCCGCACGGCGCCGCCCGCCCTGCGCACCGCACGCCCGACGAGCGCCAGGCCCAGGCCGCGCGGCCGCCCGTCGCGCGCCTCCTTGGTGCTCCAGCCGCGGGTGAACGCGCGCTCGGCGTCGGCGGGGTCGAGGCCGGGCCCGCTGTCGGCCACCCGCAGCACCGCGTGGTCCCCCTCGACCCGCCCGCCGAGCGACACCCAGCGCGGCGACGGCATGTCCTGCACGGCGTCGACGGCGTTGTCGATGAGGTTGCCCACGATCGTGACCAGGTCGTGGGCGTCGGCGAGCCCGTCCGGCACCTGGGATCCCGGCTCCAGCAGCAGGTCGACGCCGCGCTCGCCCGCCTCGGCCACCTTCGCGACGACGAGCGCGGCCAGCTCGGGCATCCCGATCGCGGCGAGCACGGCGTCGGTGAGGTGCTGGGCGACGGTGAGCTCGGCCGTCGCGAACTCCAACGCCTCGTCGGCGCGGCCCAGCTCGATCAACGACACGACCGTGTGCAGCTGGTTGGCGGCCTCGTGGGCCTGCGCGCCGAGGGAGTCGGCGAATCCGCGCACGGTGGCCAGCTCGCTGACCAGGGCGCGCAGATCAGTGTGGTCACGCAGCGTGACGACGGTGCCGAGCCTGCGGCCGTCCCACCGCGCCTGCTGCTGGTTGACCACCACGATCCGCTCGGCCGTCAGGTGGATCTCGTCGGCCCGCACCTCGCCGGACGCGAGCGCGTCGCCGAGCGGCTGTGGCAGCCCCAGCGCGTCGACGCGGGCGCCGAGGGTGTGCTCGGGCAGGTCGAGCAGCCGCCGCGCCTCGTCGTTGACCAGTTGCACCCGCGCCCCCCTGTCGAGGAGCAGCATGCCCTCCCGGACAGCGTGCAGCACGGCGTCGTAGTACTCGTTGCGCCGCGCGAGCTCGGCGGCGCCCAGGTCGTGGGTGGTGCGCCGCAGCCAGCGGCTCACCAGGAACGACCCGCCCGCCGCCACCGCGAGCGCGACGACGACGGCGGCCACCACCACCAGCAGCTGGGGGCCGAGGTCGCGGGTCACGGCCTCGACCGTGCGCCCCACCGACACGAGCGCGACGACCCGGCCGTCCGCCATGACCGGCACGACCGCGCGCACCGACGGCCCCAGCGTGCCCGTGTAGGTCTCGGTGAACGACTCGCCGCGCGTGGCGGGGGCGATCGTGCCGAGGAAGTGCTGGCCGATCTGGGTCGTGTCGGGGTGGGTGAACCGCACACCGTCCGTAGTCATCACGACGACGAAGTCGGTGCCCGTGTCGCGGCGCACCTGCTCGGCGAGCGGCTGCAGCGCGACGGTGGGATCGCGTGTGGACAGCGCGGCGCGGACGTCGGGGGTCGCGGCGAGCGCGTGCGCGACGGCGAGCATCTCCTCCGCGGTGGTGTCGTGCTCACGCTGGTCCAGCTGCAGGTAGGCGGCGACGCCGATCCCGGCGAGCACGACGGCCACCACCAAGGCCTGCAGCGCGAACAGCTGCCGCGCGAGGCTCCATGCGCGCACGTCGGTCACCCTACGAAATGTACGAAACCGCGAGCACCACCACACGGTGGCGCATCCTCGGCCGATGCAACCCGCAGCGAAGCGAGACCGCACCCACTACCTTTACCTGGCCGTCATCGGCGCCGTCGTGCTCGGCATCGTCGTCGGCCTGGTGGCGCCGTCGGTTGGCAAGAGCCTCCAGCCGCTGGGCACCGCGTTCATCGCCCTGATCAAGATGATGATCTCGCCGGTGATCTTCTGCACGATCGTGCTGGGCATCGGCTCCATCCGCAAGGCCGCCACGGTCGGCAAGGTCGGCGCCATCGCGCTCGGCTACTTCATGGTGATGTCCACCGTCGCGCTGGGCATCGGCCTGCTCGTCGGCAACATCATCCAGCCGGGCGCGGGCCTGCACGTCGCCGGGCTGACGCCCTACAAGGCGCCTGCCGCCGCGGGTGAGTCCAACTTCCTGCTCGACATCATCCCGACGACGCTGTTCTCGCCGCTGGTCGGCATCAACGTGCTGTCGACGCTGTTCGTCGCGCTGCTCATCGGGTTCGCGCTGCAGGCGATGGGCCGGGCGGGCGAGCCGGTGCTGCGCGGGATCGGGCAGGTGCAGAAACTGGTGTTCCGCGTGCTGGCCATGATCATGTGGGCGGCCCCGGTCGGCGCCTTCGGCGCGATTGCCGCCGTCGTCGGCGGCGCGGGCTGGGCGGCACTGGGCGCACTGGCGTCCGTGATGCTCGGCTTCTACATCACCTGCGCGCTGTTCGTCCTGGTGGTGCTGGGCTTGGTCCTGCGGGTGTTCACCGGCCTCAACATCCTGAAGGTGCTGCGCTACCTGGGCCGGGAGTTCCTGCTCATCGTGTCCACCTCGTCGTCGGAGTCGGCGCTGCCGCGGCTGATCGCGAAGATGGAGCACGTGGGCGTCTCGCGCCCGGTCGTCGGGATCACGGTGCCGACCGGGTACTCGTTCAACCTCGACGGCACCGCGATCTACCTGACGATGGCGGCGCTGTTCGTGGCCGACGCGATGGGCAAGCCGCTCGCGATCGGCGAGCAGATCGCGCTGCTGGTCTTCATGATCATCGCTTCGAAGGGCGCGGCGGGCGTGAGCGGCGCGGGCCTCGCGACGCTCGCGGGCGGCCTGGCCTCGCACCGGCCCGACCTCGTCGACGGCGTCGGGCTCATCGTGGGCATCGACCGGTTCATGTCCGAGGCGCGCGCCGTCACCAACTTCGCGGGCAACGCCGTCGCGACGCTGCTGATCGGCAACTGGGTCGGCGAGTTCGACCGCGCGCAGGCCGACCGCGTGCTCGCCGGTGAGCTGCCGTTCGACGAGACGACGATGCTCGATGACGACCACGGGGACGACCACGGGGACGACCACGGGGACGACCACGGGGACGACCACGGCGGAGCCGAGCCGCGCGCCGGAGCCGAGCCTGTGCGGGTCGAGCCCGCGGTCACGGCGGGAGTGGGCACGCGGAGCTAGTGTCGGTGGCGTGACGCCGGGCATCCAGGAGCTGATGCGCGCCGTCGAGAGGGCGCGCGACGAGTTCCGGAGGGCGGTGTCGACGGGTGACGTCGACGCCGCCCTCGCCGTGTGCGCCCCGGACGTCACGCTGGTGCGGCTGCCCGTCGGCACCGGGGCGAAGGGGGCGGAGGCACTGCGCGCCCATCTCGCGGACGACGTGGTGCCGCACCTTCCCGCAGAGCTGACCCGCGCGCGGGTCTCCCGCACGGTCGACCGCTTCCGGGTGGTCGACGAGGAGCGGGTCACGCTGCGTCACGACCGCGAGCTGCCCTGGCTGCTGCCCGGCGTGCCCGCGACCGGCGGGCGCGCCGAGGTGCTCGCCATCACCGTCGTCACCGTCCGGCAGAACCGGGTCGCCGCCGTGCGGACGCTCTGGGACCACGCGGGACTGCTGGCCCAGCTGGGCGTCGCGGCCGACGCGGTGCCGCTTGGCTAAAGCAGGGGCCGTCCCGCGTGTTGTCGGGGGTCTCTGCCACCCTGAAGCCCGAAGATGACCTGCGCGAACCCCCGCGCATGGAGAGGAGAACCACCATGGCACTGCCCACGCTCACCCCCGAGCAGCGCGCCGAGGCTCTCAAGAAGGCCGCGGCCGCCCGCACCGCCCGCAAGGAGCTGCGCGACGCGATCGCGTCGGGCAAGGAGACCATCCCCGCGGTCCTCAGCCGCGCGAAGTCCGACCAGATCGTCGGCAAGACCAAGGTGGCCGACCTGCTGAAGAGCCTTCCCGGCTACGGGCCCGCCAAGGTCAACGCCCTGCTCGCGCAGACCGGCATCGACGCCTCGCGTCGTGCGGCGGGCCTCGGCGACCGGCAGCGCCAGGCGCTGCTCGACGCCCTCAAGTAGGCCGCTTCCGCGTCGGCGCAGCGTCGTCGACGTCGCTTCCCCGCCGCTGGAGGCCCGGCCCCTCCGGGCCCCGGCGGGTGGGTGGCAGGCTGTGCGGATGCCACGGCTCGTCCACGCCGCGCCGGGCGTCGTCCTCTGGGCGCAGCGGGTGCCGGGCCCGGCGGCGGCACCCGTGCTGCTCATCGCCGACGCGGGCGCGTCCGGCGTCCTCTGGCCCGCGGGCCTCGTCGCGCGGCTCGCGCGGCACCACCCGGTGATCCATTACGACCACCGCGACACCGGCCGGTCCACCGTGACCGACGAGGACCGCGCCTACGGGGTGGCCGAGCTGGCCGACGACGCCGTCGCCGTGCTCGACGCGTACGAGGTCGACAGGGCGCACGTGCTCGGCTGGGGCCTCGGCGGGCACATCGCCCAGCTGCTGATGCTCGACCATCCCGCCCGCCTCGCGTCGGTCACCCTGCTGGCCACCGGTCCCCTGCCGTCGCCGCACGGGCTCGCGCTGCCCGGGCCGCCCGTCGCGCTGCGGCGGCTGTGGGCCGAGCTGGACGACCCGCGCGACCGCGAGGGCGAGCTGGCCTGGCGCGTGGCGCTCGACCGGGTCCTGCACGGGTCCGAGCTGGCTTTCGACGAGCAGGCGTTCCGGGCGCGGCACGAGCGCGCGATGTCCCACGCGGGCACCGACGAGCCGGTCACCGCGCACGCCCATCTCGACGTACCCGCCCGCGGCGCCGAGCTGCGCGCCTCGTCCGTGCCGACCCTCGTGGTCGAGGCGCCCGCCGACCCGGTGTTCGCGCCCCCGAGCTCGGCGACGCTCGCCGAGGCTCTCGGCAGCGCGCGGCGGGCCGAGGTCGCGGGGCTCGGCCACGCGATCGGTGACGATGCCGCGCCGCGGGTCGCGGAGCTGGTTCTGGATCACACTTTGTCCATCCCCACATCAGCCTGATTGACCATCACCCGAATAGGTTGCGCTGTTCGGCCGAACGGCCCTGTCTCGCTAGGCGCATAGGCTGCGTTGATCGGCCCGGGATCGGCCTGACCAGCGGATATGGGAAAGGGAGACCTCTTGCTCACCGCCGATCAGGGCTGTGGCAGGGTTTCACCCCGCCGGGGGCTGTGGAAGGAGCAGGGTGAAGGTCGTCGCGATCATCAACCACAAGGGCGGTGTCGGCAAGACCACCCTCACCGCGAACATCGGCGCAGGCCTCGCGGCGCGTGGCCAGAAGGTGCTGCTCATCGATCTCGACGCGCAGGCCAGCCTGACCGTCTCGTTCTTCACGCAGAACGAGTGGACCGACGAGCTCCTGCCAAGCAGAACGATCAAACACTGGTACGACGGCCTGAGCACCGGCGACGCGATGGAGGACCCAGCCGGGCTGCTCTCGTCGCCGCCGCGGGTGCTCGGCAAGCTGCGCCGCGGCTCCGGCCACCTCGACCTCATCGCCGCGCACCGCGACCTCGCCGACGTCGAGACCGCGCTCGCCGCCCAGCTGCTCGCCGAGCCCGCCCATTTCGCCACCCTGCACAGCAGGCTGCGCAGCGCGCTCTCGCACAAGGCCCTCGCCGAGTACGACGTCGTCCTGATCGACTGCGCGCCGAACTTCGGGCTGATCGCCAAGAACGCCGTGGCCGCGGCCGACATGCTGCTCATCCCGACCAAGCCGGACTACCTGTCCACCAACGGGATCGACTCGCTCGGTCTGAAGATCCGCGACTTCACCGACGAGTACAACGTGCACGGCAGCGGCCAGATCGCGCGCCCGCCCGCCGCCGTCGTGTTCACGATGGTGCAGAGCCACGACGGCGAGCCGATCGAGGCCCAGCGCAGCGTGATCAGCCGGATCGAGGCGCGCAGGGTGCCGACCTTCGCCACCACGATCCGCGACAGCAAGTCGGTCTACGGTCCCGCACCCGAGCACGGCGTCCCCGTGATCCTCGGCGGCACCGGCCGGGCCGCCACCCGCGAGCTGCGCGATCTGGTCTCGGAGCTGTCGGACCGCCTGGAGGCCATCGCAGCATGAGCAGCACCCTCACCGAGCTGGCGGTGCGCCGCGCGCTGGCCTGCCTCTCCGCCGACGACCTCATGGCGGTCGCCTCCGGCCGCGCCCGGCTCGAGGTGCGTCCCGTCGAGCCCGCCGCGCCCGACCCGGCCCAGCTCGGCCTCTACGCGGAGACCTCCCCCGGGCGCCCGACGCAGCCCGCCCGGCCCCGGCGCGGGCCCGCCACGCCGGTGCCCGCCCGCGACCACGCCGTCGACATCGCGGCCGCGGCGGCGCGGATCAACGAGCTGCACACCCCCTCGGCCGTCGACGAGTACCTGCAGGACCCCCGTTTCACCGCGACGGTGCTCAAGCAGGTGGCGCGGGCGCTGGGCCCGACCGTGCTCGCCACCGGCCGCAGCAAGGCGGAGGTGCGCCGCGACATCGTCGCGGGCACCGTCGGCTTCCGCTCCCGCTCGGCCGCGATGTCCGGCGGCGCCTGGGCTTAGGGCTCACACACACCGCGTGTGGCCCGCACACACTGCGGGCACTGTGTGCGGGCCCCGCAGGGTGTGTGCCGCGGGGTTGGGCGCGCGGGTCGGGCGTCAGGAGCGGCGCGGCGACTGCTCGCCCGCCTCGACCGCCACGGTGAGCACGTTGCCGGACGGCGGCAGCGGGCACGTCGCGAACTCGGTGAACGCGCACGGCAGGTTGGCCGTGCGGTTGAGGTCAAGGGTCAGCTCGCCCTCGGGGCCCGGCTCGTCCGTGCGCAGGATGCGGCCGCCCCCGTAGGTGCTGACGCCCGACGTCGCGTCGCGGAAGTGCAGGGTGAGCCCCTCGCCCTTGCCCGCGAGGGCGACGAGCCGCTGCTGCTGCCCCTCGATGGTGAACAGCATGTCGCCGACCGCGGTCGGGAAGTGCGACAGGCCGTCGACGACCGCGCCCACCGTGATGCGACGGGGCTCGACGTAGGGCTGGAACACCGCGTCGACCACCCACCGCTCGTCGACGGGGAACGCGGGCACCCCGGTGAACGCCGTACGGGTGGCGGCGCGGGGATCGCGGACCCGCAGGGCGTGCGCCTCGGTGCGCCGCACGACCTCGACCAGCACGTCGCCGTGCTCGATGAGGGTGCCCGGCTTCCCGTCGACCGGGTGCAGCGTGACCGTGCCGTCGACCCGGCGCGGCTCGCGGACCAGCCGCACCACGAGGTCGTCGGCCGCGGCCGCGGTGAGGACCACGCCGTCGGGCGTGGCGCTCCACAGGCCCGGCGCGCCGTCCACCGGCGACGGCTCGGGCGTGAGCCACCGCAGCGAGACCAGCGACAGCCACCCGTGCGGCGTCGCGAGCTCCTGCTCCCGTGCCGCGTGCCAGGTGTCCCAGCCGGTCTGCAGGTCGGTGAGCGTGCGGGTCATGCCTCCTCCAACAGCGCGGACCGCGCATTCCATCCCGGCGAGCGTGACCGGCCGCACTGGTGTGCCGCCGGGGTCGCGGCCTACCGTCGCAGGACGCCCGTGCAGCCCGTCAGAGGAGGCGCCGTGCCCGAAGCCGTCATCGTCGACGCCGTACGCACCCCGATCGGCAAGCGCAGGGGGTCGCTGGCCGACGTGCATCCGGTCGACCTGTCGGCGGTGGTGCTCAAGGCACTGGCGAAGCGCACCGGCGTCGACCCCGAGCTCGTCGACGACGTCCTGTGGGGCTGCGTCAACCAGGTGGGCGACCAGGCCGCGCAGATCGGCCGGTACGCGGTGCTCGCGGCGGGGTGGCCCGAGACCGTGCCCGGCGTGACGGTCAACCGGGCCTGCGGGTCGAGCCAGAGCTCGTTCGACTTCGCAGCAGGCATGGTGATGGCCGGGCAGTACGACCTGGTGGTGGCGGGCGGGGTCGAGTCGATGACGCGGGTGCCGCTGGGCACCGGCCGCGACATCGGCAGCCAGTACGGCCCGCTCGTGCGCGAGCGTTACCGGGCCGACCTGGAGAGCGGCGAGTTCCCGGGCGGGGACTTCAACCAGGGCATCGGCGCCGAGCGCATCGCCCGTCGATGGGGCCTCTCCCGGCGCACGCTCGACGCGTTCGCCGCACGTTCCCACGAGCTCGCCGCCGCGGCCATCGACCGCGGGGACTTCGCCGACCAGCTCGCGCTCGTCCCCGGCGCGCCGGACCTGGTCGCCGACGAGGGGCTGCGCCGCGGCACGACCCCGGACACGCTGGCCAAGCTCAAGCCCTCCTTCCGCGAGGACGGCGTGATCCACGCGGGCAACGCCTCGCAGATCTCCGACGGCGCCTCGGCGGTGCTCCTCGCCACGCCGGAACGCGCGGCCGAGCTCGGGCTCACCCCGATCGCCCGCTACCACTCCGGCGCGGTGAGCGGCGCCGACCCGCTGGAGATGCTCACCGGGCCGATCCCGGCCACCGCCAGGGTGCTGAAGCGCTCGGGACTCTCGGTCGGCGACATCGGCGTGTTCGAGGTCAACGAGGCCTTCGCGTCGGTGCCGCTGGCCTGGCTCGCGGAGATCGGCGGCAACGACAGCGGGGTCGAGGCGCGGCTGAACCCGCTGGGCGGCGCGATCGCGGTGGGCCACCCGCTCGGCGCGTCGGGCACCATCCTGATGACGCGCATGGTGCACCACATGCGCGCCCACGGTCTCCGCTACGGCCTGCAGACCATGTGCGAGGGCGGCGGCACGGCCAACGCGACGATCGTGGAGCTGCTCCCGGTGGCGTGATCGGCGCCGAGGAGGGACCCTGCCGGGGGCCGGGTCGGGCACGCGCGCACTGGACGGGGGGCGCGCGTTCCCGGCCAGGTGAACTTCCCAGGATGTCCTCAGCAGGATCCCAGACTCGCGAGGCACGCTGTTCCCATGAGCGACGAGCAGAGGTCCCGGGACGAGGCCCCCGCCGCCTCCCGTACCGACCAGCACCCCGTTCCGTCCTACGCGGGCGCGCCCGCCACTGACGCCGAGCACCCGGCTGCCGGGCCGTCCGACCCGGCGGGCGCGGCCCCGCCGCCGCGCTCGCCCTGGGCCCCCGGCCAGCCGTCCTGGTCGCCGTGGGGAACCCCCGGCCCCGGCGCCACCGGCCAGAACCCGTACGTCCCGCCGACCGGCGGCGGCAACACCGCGCTGATGGAGAAGCCAGGCAAGCCGCGCGGCCGCACCGGCGTCGTCGTCGCCGCCCTCATCGCGGGCCTCGTCGGCGGCGGGGCCGCGGGCGCGGGCACCTTCGCGCTGCTGTCGCGCGACGGGGCGGGCATCCCCCAGCTCACCCAGTCCGCGCCCGCGTCGGGCGCCGCGGCCACCACGTCCGGCACGATCGCCGCCGCGGCCGCGAAGGCCGCGCCGAGCACGGTCGACATCCAGGTGAACCTGGCCCAGGGCAGCGGCGAGGGCAGCGGCGTCATCCTCACCGCCGACGGCATGGTGCTGACCAACAACCACGTCGTCGCGGGCGCGCAGGGCACCATCACGGTCACGCTGGCCGACGGCAGCGAGCACCCGGCCACCGTGGTGGGCACCTCGCCGAGCTACGACCTGGCCGTGATCAAGATCCAGGGCGTGTCCGGCCTGACGCCCGCCACGCTGGGCAAGAGCTCGAGCCTGCAGGTGGGTCAGGAGGTGGTCGCGATCGGCTCGCCGCAGGGCCTCACCGGCACGGTCACCAACGGCATCGTCAGCGCGTTCAACCGCACGGTCACCGTGCAGGGCGAGGACGGCTCCACCGTCGTCTACAACGGCCTGCAGACCGACGCGCCGATCAACCCCGGCAACTCCGGCGGCCCGCTGGTGAACCTCGACGGCCAGGTCGTCGGCATCAACTCGGCGATCGCCACCTCCAGCGGCACGCAGGGCCAGGGCGGCAGCGTCGGGCTGGGCTTCGCGATCCCGGTCGACCAAGCCACCCGCGTGGCGCAGGAGATCATGAAGACCGGCAGCGCCACGAAGCCGCTGCTCGGCGTCACCGGCAGCGTGCGGCAGTCCACCAGCAGCGGCGCCCAGATCGGCACCGTGCAGGCGGGCTCGCCCGCCGCGAACGCCGGGCTCGCCGCTGGTGACGTCGTCACCAAGGTGGGCGACGCCAAGGTCGAGAACTTCGCCGACCTCATCGCCCGCATCGGCTCCTACGCGCCGGGCGCGCAGGTCTCGCTCACCGTGCAGAGCGGCGGCGCGACCAAGACCGTGCAGGTCGCGCTGGGCAGCCAGACCGACAACGCGGCCACCACCGGCACCGGCGGCGAGAGCCAGAACCCGTTCGGCGGCCGCGGCAACGGCTTCCCGTTCGGGGGCGGCAACTAGCGCTACGCGCCTGTGCGCGGATAGTGCGGCTACGTAGCCACGTTATCCGCGCACAGGGCAGTTCGTTGTGCGCGGATAACGTGGCTATAGCCGCACTATCCGCGCACAGGCCGGTCAGGCCAGCAGCTCGAGGATGGTCGCGTTGGCCTGGCCGCCGCCCTCGCACATCGTCTGCAGGCCGTAGCGGATGCCGTTCTCCCGCATGTGGTGCACGAGCGTCGTCATCAGCCGGGCGCCCGAGCCGCCGAGCGGGTGCCCCAGAGCGATCGCGCCGCCGTTCGGGTTGAGCGCCTTCGGGTCGGCGCCCAGCTCGGCGAGCCACGCCATCGGCACGGGCGCGAACGCCTCGTTCACCTCGAACGCCCCGATCTCGTCGATCGAGAGGCCGCTGCGCGCCAGCGCCTTCTGCGTCGCGGGGATCGGCGCGGTCAGCATGATCACCGGGTCGGCACCGGCCAGTACAGCGGTGTGCACCCGCGCGATCGGGGTGAGCCCCAGCTCGCGCGCCGTGCCCGAGGTGGTCATGAGCAGCGCGGCGGCCCCGTCCGAGATCTGCGACGAGTTGCCCGCCGTGATCACGCCGCCCTCCGGCTTGAACACCGTCTTGAGCACGGCCAGCGTCTCGACGGTCGAACCGGGGCGGATGCCCTCGTCGTGGGCGACGACCGTGCCGTCGGGCAGGGTGACCGGGGCGATCTGCGTGTCGAAGCGGCCCTCGGACCTGGCCGCGGCGGCCTTCTCGTGCGAGCCGACCGAGTACTCGTCGACCTGCGTGCGCGAGAAGCCCCAGCGCTGCGCGACCATCTCGGCGCCGACGCCCTGGTTGGGGCGCACACCGTCGTAGCGGGCGGCGAACCCCGCGCCGAACGGGTCGGTCACGCCCGCGAGCGACGAGCCCATCGGCACCCGCGACATCGACTCGACGCCGCCCGCGACGACCACGTCGTAGTGGCCCGCGACGAGCCCGGCCGCGGCGAAGTGCACCGACTGCTGGCTCGACCCGCACTGCCGGTCGACGCTCACGCCCGTGACGGTCTCCGGCCATCCCGCGGCGAGCACGGCGTTGCGGGCGATGTCGAAGGTCTGCTCGCCCACCTGCGACACACACCCCCAGATGACGTCGTCGACCAGCGCGGGGTCGACGCCCGAGCGCCCCGCGAGGGCCTTCAGCACGTGGGCCGAAAGGTCGACGGGGTGCACCCCGGACAGGCCCCCGTTCCGCTTTCCGACCGGCGTCCGAACGGCTTCCACGATCACAGCGTCGCGCATAGATGTGAGGATAGGTTTGCCCTTCACGCATCGGGAGGTTCTGTGACCGACGACGAAGTACGCACCGAACGCGACGGCGCCATCCTGGTGATCACTTTGAACCGGCCGCGGGCGCGCAACGCCGTGAACGCGGCGCTCGCCCGGGGTGTCGCGGCGGCCGTCGAGGAGCTCGACGGCGACCCGGCCCTCGCGGTGGGCGTGCTCACCGGCGCGGGCGGCACCTTCTGCTCCGGCATGGACCTGAAGGCGTTCCTCCAGGGCGAGATCCCGACGGTCGAGGGCCGCGGCTTCGCGGGCATCACCCACAGCCCGCCGGACAAGCCGGTCATCGCGGCCGTGGAGGGCTACGCGCTCGCGGGCGGCTGCGAGATCACGCTGGCCTGCGACCTCGTCGTCGCCGCCAAGGGCGCCAAGTTCGGCCTGCCCGAGGCCAAGCGTTCCCTGGTCGCGGGCGCGGGCGGGCTGTTCCGGCTCCCCCAGCGCATCCCCCGCGCGATCGCGATGGAGTACGCGCTCACCGGCGAGTTCTTCTCGGCCGAGGACGCGCACGCCTGGGGCATGGTCAACCGGCTCACCGAGCCCGGCGAGGCCCTCGCGGCGGCGCTGGAGCTGGCCCGCAAGATCACCGAGAGCGGACCGCTGGCCGTGCGCGCCACGAAGAAGATCGTCCGCGACGGTGGCGACTGGCCCGCCGAGGAGCGGTGGGCTCGCCAGGAGGAGATCATGCGGCCGGTGATGACCTCGGCCGACGCGCAGGAGGGCGCCAGGGCCTTCGCCGAGAAGCGCGCCCCCGTCTGGACCGGGAAGTAGCCCCGATGCCGCTGCCGATCACCGACGACCACCGCGCGCTCGGCGAGGTGGCCCGCAACCAGGTGGCCGAGCGCGTCCTCGGGCTGCCGCGTGATCCACTTCTGAGCCGGTAAGGGGGGTAATCCGTCAAACGTCTCGTCCCGGGCGTCCGGATGGCGCTGCCCCAGGCCCGCGTGCACGCCGCGTCTCAGGAGGAGGAGTCCGAGGTGGCGGCGGACCCGATCCTGGCCGAGGGCTGATCCTCTGGGGCAGGGTGCCCCAGGTGGTCCAGCCAGCCGCGGAAGACCCGGTGCAGCCGCTCCGCGCCGACGATCACGTCCGGCACCGGCAGCTCGACCGGGTGCAGCAGGAACCCGCGCGACTGCGGCCCGCCCAGGCCGCCGTGCGAGCCGACGTGCACCTCGAACGGGGACGCCTCGTCGGACACCGGGTCGTAGCGGCTGTTGACGATCACATCCGGGCAGTGCGGGAAGCCGTCGACCCGGCACACGAGGTCGGCGGCATGCGGCCCGTAGGGCGTGAGCGGGTCCTCGCCGAGGACGTCGCCGGTCGCGAGGCGGTGCACGCCGTCGCGGCCGAGCACCACCGGGCCGAACTCGGCGCTGCGCACCAGCGCGAACCCGACTCCGGGATGCTCGACCAGCGCGGGCAGCAGGTCGGGGAACTCCCGCTCGATCGTCTCCAGCTCCACCCGGCCGTCGTGCTCGACGAACGACACCATCGCCACGTGCCCCGACGACACGGCGACCACGCCGGGCGCGACCCTGGTGACGAGGCCGGGCGCGCCGGTCGCGGTGCGCGGGCGGTCGCCGCGGGTGCGCTCCGCGCGCGCCCGCAGCCGCCGCGCGACCGGCCCGTCGCCGCAGGCGGCCTCGCCGAACACCGCCCCGACCTGCCAGGTCTCGGCGGGGCGGCGGGCCTCCCGCTTCGCCGAGCGCTCCTGCGGGGCGCCGCCGCACAGGCGCCCGACGAGCTCCTCCACCGACTCGCCGAACCGGTGGGTGAACGCCTCGCCCTGCGTCTGCCCGTGGTCGGACAGCGCGACCAGCAGGTAGCGCCGCGGCGCGAGCTCGGTGGCCCGGTACAGCCTGCCGATCTGCTGGTCGACCTCGCGCAGCACGGCGAGCGCGTCGAAGCGCTCGATGCCCGAGTGGTGGGCGACCTCGTCGTAGCCGAGGAAGTCGGCGTAGACGCACGCCCGCCCGGCGAGCATGTCCTCGATGACCGCCGAGACGACGACGTCGCGGGCGATCACGTTGGTGCCCGCGCGGGCGAAGGGGTAGAGGCCCCCGCGGTTGATGCGCGGCCGCACGCCCGCCTTCCGCTGCCGGGTCGACGCGCTCACCTCGCGCACGATGTCGGCGATCCCGCTGCCGAGCGTCCGGACGGCGTTGTAGGGGTTGGCGAAGTAGGCGTAGTAGCCTGCGCCGACGCCGTCGCGCCGCAGCCCCCGCCGTCCCTTCCCGGCGAGCAGCGGCACGGCGCTCATCGTGAGGCTCACGTGCGGGGCGTCGCCGGTGAACAGGTTGCCGCGGGCGGCGCCGTCGACGGACAGCAGCCCGCGCCCGTCGGAGTGGCGACGCTCGATCTCCGCGGCGTCCCCGGGGTGCGCGCAGGCCATGACGTGGTCGCGGTCCTTCTCGTACCAGCGGAAGCCGAGGATGTCGTCGTTGCGGCCGTGCAGGATGCCGCAGACGCTCGCGCCGGTCTGGGAGCTCCAGTCGCAGTGCCAGTCGGTGAGCGTGTGGCTGCCCCGGGCCAGCCAGCGGGCGAACGTGGGCATGTCGCCGTCGCGCACCGCGCGCCGCACCGTGTCGAAGCCGAGGCCGTCGACCTGCAGGAACAGCACGCCGGGCGGCCGGTCGTCGGGCGCGCCGTCGGCGCTGCGGCGGGCCGCGCGGCGGAAGAACAGCTCGTCCTCGTCGAGACCCAGCAGGCTCGAGACGAGCGCGGTGACCGCCGACATCGCGACCGCGACGACCACCGCCGTGCCGAGGTCGGCGATCACGACGCCGGGGATGAGGAACGACAGCCCGAGCAGCGCCGCGCCCAGCAGCAGGAACGAGCCGACGCCGAGCGTGTAGAGCGCCACCGGCAGCGCGATCCGCAGGAGCAGCGGCCACAGGACGGCCGAGAGCACGCCGAACGCCAGCGCGATCAGCCCGGCCTGCCAGAAGGAGGGCAGTGCGAACCCGGCGAGCCAGCGGTCGAGGAGCAGCAGGGCCACCACCGAGACGACCCAGACGAGCACGACGCGTGCGACGGACCGCCCGCCGCGCACCATCCGACCCTTCACGTGCGTTCCTTCCTCCGCCTGCCGACGACGGCCGACACCGCCGCGACGGCCAGCACGAGAACGGTGGCCACCAGCGTCGCGACCACGGGGTCGTCGAAGATGCCGCCACTCACGACGCCGAGCACCGCGTAGGCGGTCGCCCACAGCAGGCAGCCCAGCACCGCGGCGGGCAGGAGCCGCCGCCACGGGTAGGCGAGGGCGGCCGCGGCGAGCAGGACCGGGATGCGGCCCGCCGGGATCAGCCGCCCGACCACGACGAGCTGCCAGCCGCGGGTGGCGAAGCGGGCACGCATGCCCGCGAGGCGGTCCTCGGTCTGCCCGCGGGAGACCAGCCGCAGCGCCAGACCGCGGCCCGCGCGGCCCGTGGCGAACGTGACCACGTCCCCGAGCAGCGCCGCCGCGGTGGCGAGCAGGATCACCCATGGCAGCCAGAGCCTGCCGGTGGTGGTGGCGATCGCGGCCGCCGCGCCGACCACCGCACCGGTCGGGACGACCGGCACGATCGAGCCCAGCAGCACGCCCACCAGCAGCGCCGGGTAGCCGATGGCGGCCGGGTCGGTCCAGTCGATCGCGAGGCTCATCGCGTCCGGGCACCGCCGGGCACGGGCGGGCGCGGCGGGTCGGCCGCGGCGCCCGCGGGCAGTGCGACGGGTTCGCCGGGCTCGGTCACGGCGACCCGGGCGCCCGACGCGCCCGCGGCGACCGTGGCGGCGAACACCCGTGGCGGATGCACGAGCATGCGGCGCATGCGGGCGCCGGGGCCGCCGGGCACGCCGGTCAGCCCGGCGAACGCGAGCGACCCCCAGTGCACGGGCACGACGACCCGCGGCCGCAGGCGCTCCACGGCCACCGCGGCGCGCGCGGGGTCGAGATGCCCCGGCCCGAGCGTCGGGCCCCAGCCCCACACCGGCAGCAGGGCGACGTCGAGGCGCCCCAGTGCGGCCATGCCGTCGAAGAGGTCGGTGTCGCCGGACGCGTAGACGCGCACCCCGCCCGCCTCGAGCACGTGGCCCATCGCGGGGGCCTGCGGGCCGCGGGTCGAGCGCGGGCCCCACCGGTGGCCGCTGTGCGCGGCCGGGACGCCCGCCACCCGAAGGTCGCCGTCGACGAGCTCCTCCCCCGGCGCC
The DNA here is from genome assembly GCA_963750095.1 of uncultured Actinomycetota bacterium. GTDB lineage: Bacteria > Actinomycetota > Actinomycetes > Mycobacteriales > Pseudonocardiaceae > Pseudonocardia. Next base: position 1,188,754 of record CAVVPJ010000011.1, read on the forward strand.
AGCTCCTCGACCCGCCGGATGCCCTTGGCCCGCAGCCAGTCGCCCGCGCCGCGCGGCACGACGACGCGCGCCGACGGCGGGAGGAGGCGCAGCGAGGGCAGGTGCAGGTGGTCGCCGTGCAGGTGGGAGACGAGCACGAGGTCGGCATCGGCGTAGTCGGCCTTCGCCGGATGGCGGCCGACCCGCCGCAGCGGCCCGACCCGCGCGGTGAGCAGCGGGTCGGTGAGCACGACCCGCCCACCGAGCTCGAGGCGAACCGTGGAGTGGCCGAGGAACCTGAGGCCGAGATCGCGCACGTCAGCAGTATCTCCCGCCCCTAGGCTGCGCGGATGGGCTGGTTGCTCTTGGTCTCTGCCATCGCGGCGGAGGTGGCGGGGACGCTGGCGCTGCGCGCGCTGTCGACCGGCTTCCGGCTGGGGCCCGCGGTGGTCGTGACCGTGGGCTACGCCGTCTCGTTCGTGCTGCTCGCGCTCGCCCTGCGCACCGTGGCGGTGTCGACGGCGTACGCGGTGTGGTCGGGCGTCGGGACGGTCGGCGTCGCCGTCCTCGCCGTCCTGATCTACGGCGAGCGGATCACGATGTTGGGCGCGGCGGGCATCGCGCTGGTGATCGCGGGCTGCGTGCTGCTCAACGTGGGCGGCGCGGCGCACGGGTGATGCTCCGACTAGAGAGGACCCAGCACCTGACGCACCGCGATCTCGATGACGACCCGGCGCGGGTTCACCCGCGGCGGCCGGTAGCGGGCGGCGTAGCGGGCCTCGGCGTCGGCGACCGCGGCGGGGTCGGTGCGCACGACGGCGTCGCCCTCCAAGGTGGACCAGCGCCGCCCGTCGACCTGCGAGACCACCGCGAGCCCGCGCTCCGCGGCGTTGCGCGCCTTCTGGGTGCCCGCGCTGCAGATCACGCGCGCGAGCCCCGCGTCGACGTCGAGGGTGACCCCGACGGGCACGACGTGCGGGCTGCCGTCGCGGCGCAGCGTCACCAGCGTGGCCAGTCTGCGCTCTGTCCAGAACGCCACGAACTCGTCGGACGCGGGCACGAGGGGGCGGGCCACGCGATCACCCTATGCTCCGGCGGACCGCGGTCGTCGGTCCACGGGCCATGGCCTAGCCTGCGCCGATGCGGGTGCTGATGCTCAGTTGGGAGTACCCGCCGGTCGTGGTCGGCGGGCTCGGGCGGCACGTGCACGCGCTCACGACGACGCTCGCCGCGACGGGGCACGAGGTCGTCGTGCTCGCGCGTCGCCCGTCCGGCACCGACGCGGCGACCCACCCGACGCTCGACGAGGTCGTCGACGGCGTGCGGGTGCTGGCCGTGGCCGAGGACCCGGCGCACCTGGAGTTCGAGCGCGACCTCGTGGCGTGGACGCTCGCGCTGGGCCACGCGCTGCTGCGGGCCGGGCTGACCCGGCTCGACGGGTGGCGCCCCCACGTCGTGCACGCCCACGACTGGCTGGTGGCGCACCCGGCGATCGCGCTCGCGGACCACTTCCGCGTGCCGTTGGTCGCGACGTTCCACGCCACCGAGGCGGGCCGGTTCGCGGGCTGGTTGTCCACGCCGCTGTCCCGCCAGGTGCACTCCGTCGAGTGGTGGCTGGCGAACAGGGCCGACGCGCTGATCACCTGCTCGGCGGCGATGCGCGCCGAGGTGACCGAGCTGTTCGACGTGGACCCGGCCGCGGTCACGGTTGCGCACAACGGGATCACGCCCCGCGAGTGGCACGTCGGGAAGGCGCGGGTGGCGGCGGCGCGCAGGCGCCACGGGCCCGGCGGCGAGCCGCTGCTGTTCTCCTTCGGACGGCTGGAGTACGAGAAGGGCGTCCAGGACCTCATCGCGGCGCTCCCGCGGGTCCGCAGGGCGCATCCGGGCACCCGGTTGCTGGTGGCGGGCACGGGCACGGCGGCGGCGATGCTCGTCGACGCCGCGCGCGCCCACCGCGTCCTGCGCAGCGTGACGTTCCTGGGCCACCTGCCCGACGACGAGCTGGCCGCCACCCTCGCCGCGGCCGACGCCGTCGTGCTGCCCAGCCGCTACGAGCCGTTCGGGATCGTCGCCCTGGAGTCGGCCGCGGCGGGCGCGCCGCTCGTGACGTCGACGGCGGGTGGGCTCGCCGAGGTGGTGACCGACGGCGAGACCGGGGTCTCGTTCGCGCCGGGCGACGTGGCGGGGCTCGCCGCGGCGGTCGGGCGGGTGCTCGCCGACTCGCGGGGGGCGGCGCGACGCGCCCATGCCGCCCGGGAGCGCCTGGCCACCGACTTCGACTGGTCGCGCATCGCGGCGGAGACCGCGGCCGTCTACGCGGCGGCCCCGAACGGCGGCCCGGCGGAGCCGGGCCGCCCCAAGATCCCGACCGGCAACGTGTTCGGGCGCACCGCTACGGGCGCCGCTCCCACCGCAGCAGGGTGACATTCCTGCGACTGAGTCGGAGGAGTGTCACCCTGCTGCAAGTCCGGGGTGCGCGGCCCGCACGGGTCAGGCGGCCTCTCCCAGTATCTCGGCGGCGGCGTCGGGGTATTCGTCGGCCAGCCGCTGGACGAGGTCGAAACGGTCCTCCTCGATGGCGGCGTTCACCGCCGCGGTGTACTCCTCGTCGAGTGCCTGCAAACGGCGGACGGTCACGTCATTCATGGGGTGAACTCCTCTCGGGGTGATCGTGTCCTACACGGTGTAGAACGTGGCCGGACCCGCGATCGTTAGCTGAATTGAGGCAGGTCACATCGATTCAGAAGCCTGAAGGCGGGCCTGCACGGCGGCCGCCGTCTTGCGGGCGATGTCGGCCAGCGCGGCCCGCTGCGCCGCGGCCGCCTCGTAGTCGGCCTTCCGGTTGCGCACCACCCGCGCGGGGGCGCCGACCGCGATCGAGTGCTCGGGGATGTCGCCGCGCGCCACGGCGTGCGCGCCCAGCACCGAGCCGCGGCCGACCCGCGTGCCGCGCAGCACGGAGACCTTCGTGCCGATCCAGCAGTCGGGCCCGATCCGCACCGGGGTCTTGACGATGCCCTGGTCCTTGATCGGCACGTGGATGTCCTCGATGCGGTGGTCGAAGTCGGTGACGTACACCCAGTCGGCGACGATCGTGGCCGCGCCGATCTCGACGTCGAGGTAGCAGTTGACCGTGTTGTCCTTGCCGAAGACGACCTTGTCGCCGATCCGGAGCGAGCCCTCGTGGCAGCGGATGGAGTTGCCGTCGCCGATGTGCACCCACCGGCCGATCTCCAGCCGCCCGTAGCCGGGCCGGGCGTGCAGCTCCACCCTCCGGCCGAGGAAGACCATGCCGCGCAGCACGACGTGCGGGTTGGCCAGCCGGAACCGCAGCAGCCGGTAGTAGCGGACCAGGTACCAGGGCGTCCACGCGCGGTGGCGGACCACCCACCGCAGGGAGGCGAGGGTGAGGAAGCGCGCCTGCCGCGGGTCGCGCCCGCCCCGCCACCGGTCCCGCAGCGGCGAACCCCACATGCTGGTCATGGCGGAACGGTAGCGAGACCCACCTCGCACACGCTGCGGTGTCCTCGCAGACGGTCGGCCCTGTGCGAGGACACCGCAGGGTGTGCGAAGTGGTCCTAGGCTCCCGGCGTGCCACGCATCGTCGTCGTCGGGAGCGTCAACCTCGACCTGGTCGCGCGCGTGCCCCGGCTGCCCGCGCCCGGCGAGACCCTCGCCGCGCACGAGCTGCGCCGGGTGCCCGGCGGCAAGGGGGCCAACCAGGCGCTGGCCGCCCGTCGGCTGGGCGCGGACGTCGCGCTCGTCGCCACGGTGGGCGCCGACCCCGCGGCGGCCGAGGCGCTGGCGCTGCTGCGCGCCGACGGCGTCGACCTCACCGACGTCGCCGAGCACCCCGACCTGCCCACCGGGCACGCCCTCGTCACCGTCGACGACGACGGCGAGACCACCATCGTCGTCGCCGCGGGCGCCAACGACGCGATTGCCGTCGGCGAGCCGGTCGTCGGGGGCTTCGCGGCGGCCGACGCCGTGTTGACCGTGCTGGAGGTGCCCGACGCCGCCGTCGCCGCGGCGGCGGCGCAGGCGGGCGGCCTGTTCGTGCTCAACGCCGCCCCCGCCCGCCCGGTCGCGCCGGAGGTGTTGCGCCGGGCCGATCTCGTCGTCGTCAACAGGGCGGAGCTCGCCGAGCTCGACGGGCTGCCCGGCGCCCGTGCCGTGGCCGTCACCCACGGCGGCGAGGGCGCGGAGCTGCGCCGCGACGGCCAGGTCGTCGCGACGGCCGCGCCACCGCCGACCACCGTCGTCGACGGCACGGGCGCGGGCGACTGCTTCACCGCGGCGCTGACCGTCGCCCTGTTGGACGGGCGCTCCGACGCCGACGCGCTGCGCTACGCCTGCGCGGCGGGCGCGCTCGCGGTCTCCCGCCCCGGCGCGCAGCCCGCGCTGCCGTGGGCCGCCGAGTTGGAGAGCTAAGCCAGCCCGTGCTCGATCGCGTAGCGCACCAGCGCCGCGCGGTTGGGCTGGTCGAGCTTGCGCAGCACCCGCTGGACGTGGTTCTCGACCGTGCGCGGCGAGAGCGTGAGCCGGGTCGCGATCTGTCGCCCGGTCAGCCCCTCGACGACCAGCCGCAGCACCTCCGTCTCCCGCTCCGTCAGCAGCGTGGGCACGCTCGCGACGCGGCTGTGCGCGTCGAGCACGAACTCGGCGAGCCCCGGGCTGAACACGGCCTCCCCCGCGGCGGTGCGCAGCACGGCGTCCACCGTGACCGGATGCAGCACGCACCCGGCCGCCCCCGCCTGCACCGCGTCGAGCACGGCATCGGAGAGGCCCGCGCGGCCGGACGCGACCGCGAGCACGGTGACCCGCGCCGCCACCAGCGCCTCGATCACCGCCGCGCTGCCCGGCCCGGTCGCGACGAGCGCCACCTGCGGCTGCAGCCGCGCGAGCGCGGCGGCGGCCTGCCCGGGTTCGGCGGTGCCGAGCACGCGCAGGCGCGGGTCGGCCGGGACGACCACCCCGACGGCGACGACGCTCACCACCCCGACCCGCTCCCGCTGCTCGTCGGCCTACTCGTCAGTGAGGCCCTGTTCGATCGCGTACCGCACGAGCTGGGTGCGGTTGTGCAGCTGCAGCTTGCGCAGCGTGTTCTGCACGTGGGTCTCGACCGTACGGTGCGAGAGGCCGAGCCGCGCGCCGGTCTGCCTGGCCGTCATCCCCTTGGCCACGAACCGCAGCACCTCGGTCTCGCGCTCGGTGAGCGCGGGCGCGGCGGGCTCCTCCGCGATGCGCCGGTACTCCCCCAGCACCAGCCCCGCGAGGCCGGGCGTGAACACGGGGAAGCCGTCCGCGGTGCGCCGCACGGCCGCGAGCAGCTCGTCGGCGCCCGCCGACTTCACCAGGTAGCCGCTGGCCCCCGCCTTGACCGCGGCCAGCACGTCGGCGTGCTCGCCGCTGGCCGAGAGCACGAGGATCCGCGTGTCGGGGTGGCGGGCGAGGATGCCCGTGATGGCGGTGACCCCGGACGTCGCCCCCAGGTTGAGATCCATGAGCACCACCCGGGGGCGGGTGGCGTGGGCGATGCGGACGGCGGCGTCGGCGTCGGGCGCGGTCGCGACGACGGACAGGCCGCGCTCGGTGAGGTCGCGGGCCACGCCCTCGCGCCAGATCGGGTGGTCGTCGACGACCATCACCGTGATCGCGCTCTCGGTCATGACGCCCGCTCCAGCTTGATGATCCATTCGGTGCCCCGTCCGGGGCCGGTGTCACACATGATCGTGCCTCCGAGGTCGGCGACGCGACCCCGCATGGACCGCGCGACGCCCAGCCGTCCGTCCGCCTCCGCCGCGGCCAGCCGCCCGTCGGGGATGCCGGGGCCCTCGTCCCGCACGCTGATCTCCACACCGCCGTCGACATCCTCGAGCAGCACCCACGCGGGCGCGTCCGCCCCGACGTGCACGTCGACGTTCGCCAGCGCCGCCCGCACCACCGCGACGAGCTCGTCGACGGTGTGCGCGGGCAGGTCGACCGGGTGCGCGGGCGTCGCCACCGAGACCCGGGACGTGCCCAGCACCCGCAGGGCGGCGGCCAGGTCGCGCAGGCCCGCCGCGTCGACCGGCGCCTGCCCTGTCGTCAGCAGAGCGCGCAGCGCGTACTCCTGCTCGCCCGCGAGCCCGCCCAGCTCGCCCGCCGGGCCGCCCAGCTCGGCGCCGCGGCGGCGGAGGTAGCCGAGCACCTGCAGCACGCCGTCGTGCACGGCGCGCGCCAGCCGTTCCCGCTCCCGCATCGCGGCCTCGGAGGCGATCGCGCGCCGGGTCCGCTCGGCGGAGCGTCGCACGACCGTCGAGGCGAAGCCGACGGTCAGGCTGACCAGCAGGATGAGCTCGATGTCGTTCAGCTCGGTGGCCATCTGCGCGGACACCGCGAGGTCGGCCACCGCGAGCACGACCCCGCCCACGAGACCGCCGCGCACACCGAACGCGAGCGCGCAGGCCACCGCGGCACCTGGCGTCCAGATCGAGCCCATGACGGGCGCGTCCGCGGCGATCTGGGCCTGCGACTGCACCAGCGGCGTCGTCGCCACCACCGCGACCGTCACCCCGAGGTCGAGCACGGCCGCGCGGCGGCGGGCCGGAGCGACGAGGTAGAGGTACGCCGTGGCGCCCGTCCAGAGCGCCATCACGCCGAGGACGACCAGCGCGCCGACCGGGTGCGCGTACTCGCCGAGGCGGTAGAGCGCCACGGCGACGGCGCTGACCAGCGTCAGCCCGCGGTAGACCAGCAGACCGCGCCACAGCGGCTCCAGCGGGCGGTCGACCGCACCGATCCAGGCGTCGCTCACAAGGGGCTTCGGGTTCCGGTGACGACCGCGTTGTAGAACCACCCCCGCGGGACGACGCGGGCGAGGACGTGCGCGTCCAGCCACGAGAGCCGCTGCCAGCTCCGGTAGGCGAACATCGCCCAGCCCGGGCCGAGCCTGCCCGGCGGCACGGCGGCCTCGAACGTCCGCACCGGCCACCCCGCCATCGCGGCGGTGAGCTCCTCGGTGACCACGCGCACGTCGGCCGCGCCCGCGCCGCGCGCGACGGACTCGAGGGCGGCGGGATCGAACGTGTGGATGTCGACGAGCGCCTCCAGCACAGCGGCGCGCGACGACTCGTCGAGCTCGGCCTGCGGCCGCCGCCATGACGCGAGCGCGGGCAGCCGGGTGACCGTCGTGACGGCCTTCCAGGTGAGCCCGCCGAGGAAGCGCGCGTAGCGGTCGCCGACGCGGGTCGGCTCGCCCGCGAAGACGAACCGGCCACCCGGCTTGAGCACCCGCAGGACCTCACGGAACGCGGTGTCGAGATCGGGGATGTGGTGCAGCACGGCGTGCCCGACGACGACGTCGAAACTGGCGTCGTCGTAGGGGATCCGCTCGGCGTCGGCCACCTTCCCGTCGACGTCGAGGCCGAGCCCCTCGGCGTTGCGCAGCGCGACCGCGACCATGCCCGGCGAGAGGTCGGTGACGCTCCCCCGCTTGGCCAGGCCCGCTTGGAGGAGGTTGAGCAGGAAGAACCCGGTGCCGCAGCCCAGCTCCAGCGCGGTGCCGTACGGCCACTCGGCGTCCCCCGCGGCGTACCGGAAGCGGTCGGCGGCGTACGTGATGCAGCGCTCGTCGTAGGAGATGGACCACTTGTCGTCGTAGCTGTCCGCCTCCCAGTCGTGGTAGAGGACGTTGGCGAGCTTGCGGTCGTGCCGGGCGGCCTCGACCTGCTCCGCGGTGGCGTGCGGGTTGGGGAGCGGGTCCGTACTCACGGGTAGGCAGGGTAGTGGCGGCTGGTAGCTGCACGTGCGGCCCGGTCGCCCGTTCCGGTGCCGTGCGCAACGCGGGCATCACGTTGGTTGCGCGGGCCCCCGATGGTGACGCAGGATAGTCACGCAACTACTGCTGTCGCAGCATCTACCTCGTGAGGCGATGACCGGATGATCGAGTCAGGGAACCGCGAGCACGAGCCGCAGTACCCGCAGACGGTCATCGTCACCTGCATGACCGACAGCCGCGCCCACGCGGTCCTCGACGCCCAGCTGGCCACCGCCGTCGAGTCCGGACGCTACAACGCCCTCTGTGGACACGTCGTCGCCGCCGCGCCGATGACCGAGCCGGACGGCGAGCCCTGCCTGCTGTGCGAGGAGCTGCGCAACCGGTCCACGGGAGAGCGCAGGCGCCACCGCAGCCTGCGCTGGCGCTGAGCGGAGCTTGCGGAGCGAAAAACCGGCGCTGAGCGGAGCTTGCGGAGCGCACATCCGCACGGGCTAGCGGCCGGTGAACTCGGCCTTACCCGGCCCGTTCTCCACGAACGACGTCATGCCGATGCCGCGGTCGTCGGTGGCGAACAGCGCCGAGAAGAGCGCCGCCTCCAGGTCGAGGCCGGTGCGCAGGTCGGCGTCGAGCCCGCCGTCGATCGCCCTCTTCGCCGCCGCGTAGGCGGCCGCGGGGCCCTTGGCGAACTGCCCGGCGTACTCCATCGCGCGGGCGAACACCGCGTCGGCGGGCACCACCTCGTCGACGAGGCCCATCGCGAGCGCCTCTTCGGCCGTGACCATCCGCCCGGTGAAGATGAGGTCCTTCGCCTTCGGGACGCCGACCAGCCGCGCGAGCCGCTGCGTGCCGCCGCCGCCGGGGATGACGCCCAGGAGGATCTCGGGCTGGCCGAGCTTGGCGTTGTCGCCCGCGATGCGCCGGTCGCAGCCCAGCGCCAGCTCCAGGCCGCCGCCCAGCGCGTAGCCGGTGACCGCGGCGACCGTGGGCTTCGGGATGGTCGACATCGCGCCGAACCCGGCCGAGAGCCGCCGCGCGACCGCGGCCATGTCGGCGTAGGACATGGCCGCCATCTCCTTGACGTCCGCGCCCGCCGCGAGCACGCGCTCGCCGCCGTACACGACGACGGCGCGCACGTCCGCGCGCTGCGCCGCCTCGGCGCTCACCGCGAGCAGCTCCTCCTGCACCTGCCTGCTGATCGCGTTCATCGGGGGCCGGTCCAAGCGGACCACCCCGACCCCGTCGCTGACCTCGAGCCGCACGAACTCACCCACGCAGGCACCCTAACGGGACCACGCGGTGTAGCGCCCACGGCGCTTCTGCACCGAGAGCGGGAGCCCGAACGTCTCCGTCAGCGCCTCGTTGGTCAGCACGTCGTCCAGCAGCCCGGACGCGACGACCCGACCCTCGCGCAGCAGCATCCCGTGCGTGTAGCCGACCGGGATCTCCTCGACGTGGTGGGTGACCAGCACCGAGGCGGGCGCGTCCGGGTCCAGCGCCAGCGCGGAAAGGCGGCTGACCAGCTCCTCGCGCCCGCCGAGGTCGAGGCCCGCCGCGGGCTCGTCGAGCAACAGCAGCTCCGGGTCGGTCATCAGCGCGCGGGCGATCAGCGTGCGCTTGCGCTCGCCTTCCGAGAGTGTCCCGAACGTCCGCGCGGCGAGCCCGTGCATGCCCATCGCGTCGAGCAGCCTGCCCGCCCGGTCGGTGTCGGTGGCCTCGTACCGCTCCCGCCAGCGGCCCAGCACCCCGTACCCCGCGCTGACGACGACGTCGGCGACGCGCTCGTCACCGGGCACCCGCAGGCCGAGGTTCGCCGAGGTGAGCCCGATCCGGGTGCGCAGCTCCGCGAGGTTGACCCGCCCGATCCGCTCGCCGAGCACGTCGACCGTGCCCTGTGTCGGATGCATCTCGGCCCCCGCGAGCCGCAGCAGCGTGGTCTTCCCGGCGCCGTTCGGCCCGAGCACGACCCACCGTTCGTCCAGCTCGACGGCCCAGTCGACGTCCGCCAACAGCGTCGCAGGCCCGCGCCGCACCGCGACGCCCGCCATCCGGATCACGACGTCGGTCAGGTCGGGGCGAGCATCGGGAGCGGCCACGCCCTCTATCCTGGCCGATCGTGCCGGTCTTCCCCCTGGGTGCCCATGTCGAAGACGGAGGGGTCCGGTTCGCGGTCGCCTCCACGAGCGCCGACGGGGTGGAGGTGTGCCTCGTCGACGGCCCGGACGACGGAGGAGCCGGTGAGCTGGTCGAGCGCCGCATTGCGCTGACCGAGCGGACGTTCGGTGTGTGGCACGGCCACGTGCCCGGTGTCGGCGCGGGTCAGCGCTACGGCTACCGGGTGAACGGGCCCTACCGCCCGTGGACGGGCGTGCGCGCCAACCCCGCCAAGATCCTCGTCGACCCGTACGCGCGCCGGATCGTGGGGCGGGTGACCGACCTCGAGGCGGCCCGCGGCTGGGTGGACGACCCCATGATCGGCGTCGACAGCACGGTCGACTCGCTCGGGCACGTCCCGCTGTCCGTCGTCACCCCGCCCGACGTGCCCGCCACCGAGGCCCGCCCGAACGTGCCGTGGTCGGAGACGGTGATCCTCGAGGCGCACGTGCGCGGCTGGACCAAGCTGCACCCCGACGTGCCCGCCGAGCAGCGCGGCACCTACCTCGGGATGGCCCATCCCGCCGTCGTCGAGCACCTCAGGAAGATCGGCGTGACCGCCGTCGAGCTGCTGCCGGTGACCTCCATCGCCGACGAGCCGCCGCTGCTCTCCCGCGGGATCACCAACTACTGGGGCTACGCGACGCTCGGCTTCCTGGCCCCGCACGCGGGCTACGCGAGCGTGCCGGGCGCCGAGATGGCGGAGTTCCGCACGATGGTGGCCGCGCTGCACGCCGCGGGCATCGAGGTGATCCTCGACATCGTGCCCAACCACACCGCCGAGGGCGGCGTCGGCGGCACGACGCTCTGCTACCGCGGCCTGGACGCGCCCGCCTACTACTCGCTGGGCGGCAACGGCCACGACGCCGACATCACCGGCACCGGCAACACCCTCGACTCCGGCTCGCCGACGGTGATCCGGCTGGTCTGCGACGCGATGCGGCACTGGGTGACCGTGTACGGGGTCGACGGGTTCCGCATCGACCTCGCCAGCGTCCTGGGCAGGCCGCACTCCCGGTCCTTCGACCCCAACGCGCCGCTGCTCACCGCGATCGCCGTCGACCCCGTGCTCTCCCGCGTGAAGCTGATCGCCGAGCCGTGGGACGCGACCGGCGAGGGCTACCGGGTCGGCGGGTTCGGCGTCGCGTGGTCGGAGTGGAACGGCCGCTTCCGCGACGCCGTGCGCGACTTCTGGCGCGGCCACGGCGGCATCGGCGAGCTCGCCTCCCGGCTGACGGGCAGCTCGGACCTCTACGCGGCGTCGGGGCGGCGGCCCTGGGCGTCGGTCAACTTCGTCACCGCGCACGACGGGTTCACGCTGCGCGACCTCGTCTCCTACGAGCGCAAGCACAACGAGGAGAACGGCGAGGACAACCGCGACGGCACCGACGACAACCGCTCGCAGAACTTCGGGGTGGAGGGCGAGACGGCCTCGCCCGACGTCGTCGCGGCCCGGCTCGGCACGGCCCGCGCGCTGCTGGGCACGCTGCTGCTCTCCACCGGCACGCCCATGATCCTGGGCGGCGACGAGCGCTGGCGCACCCAGGGCGGCAACAACAACGCCTACTGCTGCGACGACGGCACGTCGTGGATGGACTGGGCGGCGCGGCCGGAGGCCGAGTCGCTGACGGCGTTCGTCGCGCGGCTCACGCAGGTCCGACGGTCCTCCCCCAGCCTGCACCGCGACCGGTTCTACCGCGACGGCGAGGTGCTGTGGTGGCACCCGTCGGGCAGGCGGATCGGCGGGCACGACTGGCACGACGGCGACCTGCTCACGCTCGGGCTGCTGCGCGACGAGTGGCTGCTGCTCCTGCACGCAGGCACCGACCCGACGACGTGCGTGCTGCCCCCCGACGGCCCGTTCGTGCCCGAGCTCGACAGCACCGCCGACGACGGCGTGCCCGCCGACCGGGAGCCCCTGTGCGGCGGCTCGACGATCGTGCTCCAGGCGCGCTCCCTGTTGCTGATGCGCGCGCCCGAGGGGTGAGTCCGGCGGACGTCGGGGGTGCTGGCGCCCGGCGGGCACACTTGGTCACCCGCTGGGCGCGGGGCGTCGATCCCCGGGGCGGACGGCGCGGGCCGGGGTATCGTGACCGCATGCCGCGCTACGACTTCCGCTGCCGCGTCTGCGCGGAGACCTTCGAGGTCACACGCCCGATGAGCGCCTCAGGCGACCCGGCAGCGTGCCCGGCGGGGCACGTCGACACCGTCAAGCTCCTGCCCACCGTGGCTGTCGGCGGCCGCAGCGCGGGGCAGATGCCCGTTGGGCGCGGCGGTGGTGGCGGGGGCTGCTGCGGCGGTGCCTGCGGCTGCGGCTGACCGCCGTTCCGGCGCTGACCGCCGACCCCGTTGACCGCCCACCCTGCCGACGGCCTGCCACGCTCACCGCGGGCGCATCGGGCGAACCGGACGCCCGCGGTCGATCCGCCACCCGGCGTAGCCCCGGATCGGGGCGGGGAGTCGGCGCCCCTATCCTCCGAAGGCCGGAGCGGCCGGCCCTGAACGCGGCCCGGTGAGCGTCCGGGAGTACTTGAGGGGGATGGACATGGGCGACACGCTCAACGTCGGCCAGAGCCTGCAGGGAGACGAGCGGATCACGTCCGGAAACGGCGAGTTCACGTTCGGCGTTCTGCCCGACGGCAACCTCGCGGTTGGCGACAAGCACGGGGCCGTGTGGGACGCGGGCATCCACGACGCGCCCGGTGCGCGCCTCGACGTGCAGGCCGACGGCAACCTGGTGCTCTACGCGACCGACGGCAAGCCGCGCTGGGCCAGCAACACCTCCGGCCAGGACGCCCGCCTGACCGTCCAGGACGACCGCAACGTCGTGCTCTACAACGGCGACGGCGCCGTCCTCTGGTCGCCGAACAGCTTCGTGCAGTAGGCGCTCCGCGCCTGTGCGCGGATATCGCGGCCACGTAGCCACGATATCCGCGCACAGACGAACTACCCTGTGCGCGGATAACGTGGCTATAGCCGCGATATCCGCGCACAGGCCGCAGGCCCCTCAGGCCAGAACGACCTTGCCCAGCTCCGCGGCCGAGGCCAGCAGCGGGTGGTGCGGCAGCACCCGCACCGTGTAGCCGGTCAGGCCCGCGAACGGCAGCGGGACGACCGCCTCGAACCGCTCCTCGCCCTCCGCGTCGGCCTGCCCGACGTGCTGCATCGACACCGCACGCGCGCCCCGCATCTCGTCGGTCTCGTCGACCTGCCCGACCACGGCCTGCACCACGACGTCCGAAGGGTCCAGCCCGGCCAGCCGCACGGCGGCGCGCACGGTCATCGGCGCGCCGACGACCGGCGTGTCCGGCAGCCCCGACGCGTCGACGCCGAGCACCTCGACCCGCGTCCACGCCGCCGCGAGGCGGGCCCGGTACTCGGCCACCTCCTTCGCCCCCGCGTACCCGTCGGCCGCCACGGCCGCCGCCGCGCGCGCCGCGGGCGCGTAGAAGCTGTTCGCGTACTCGCGCACCATCCGGGTGGCCTGCACCTGCGGGCGCAGCGTGGCGAGCGTGTGCCGCACGAGCGCCACCCACCGCAGCGGCACCCGGTCGGTCCGCTCGTAGAACGCGGGCGCCACCTGGGTGCCGAGCAGCTCGTAGAGCGCGTTGGCCTCGAGGTCGTCGCGCCGGTGCGGATCGTCGATGCCGTCCGCGGTCGGGATCGCCCAGCCGTTGCTCCCGTCGTAGAGCTCGTCCCACCAGCCGTCGCGGATCGACAGGTTGAGCCCGCCGTTGAGCGCCGACTTCATCCCCGACGTGCCGCACGCCTCCAACGGCCGCAGCGGGTTGTTCAGCCACACGTCGCAGCCCCAGTACAGGTAGCGGGCCATCGACATGTCGTAGTCGGGAAGGAACACGATGCGGTGGCGCACGGCGGGGTCGTCGGCGAACCGGACGATCTCCTGGATCAGCGCCTTGCCGCCGTCGTCGGCGGGATGCGACTTGCCCGCGACGACGAGCTGCACCGGCCGCTGCTGGTCCAGCAGGAGGTCGCGGAGGCGGCCCTTGTCGCGCAGCATGAGCGTGAGCCGCTTGTAGGTCGGGACGCGCCGGGCGAAGCCGACGGTGAGCACGTGCGGGTCGAAGACGTGCTCGGTCCAGCCCAGCTCGGGTAGGGACGCGCCGCGCTGCAGCCACGCCTCCCTGACCCGGCGGCGCACCTCCTCGACGAGCCGGACGCGCAGCGCGTTGCGCAGGTCCCACAGCTGCTCGTCGGACACCGTGTCCGGCCGCGGGTGGCCCGGCTCCCCCATCAGCCCGGCGACCTCGCGCGCCTCCCAGGTGGAGCCGTGCACGCCGTTGGTGACCGACCCGATCGGCACCTCGTCGGCGTCGAAGCCCTCCCACAGGCCGCCGAACATGCCGCGCGACACCGCGCCGTGCAGCTTCGACACGCCGTTGGCGCGCTGGGCGAGCCGCAGCCCCATGTGCGCCATGTTGAACATGTTCGGGTTGTCCTCGGCACCCAGCGCCAGCACGCGCTCGGTGGGCACGCCGGGCAGCAGGTCCGCGTGGAAGTAGTGGCGGACCATGTCGACCGGGAACCGGTCGATGCCCGCGGGCACCGGCGTGTGCGTGGTGAAGACCGTGCCAGCGCGGACGGTGGCCAGCGCCTCGTCGAACGAGAGGCCGGGGCTGGCCGACAGCTCCCGGATCCGCTCGAGGCCCAGGTAGCCCGCGTGGCCCTCGTTGGTGTGGAACACCTCGGGCTGCGGGTGCCCGGTGATCGCGCAGTACGCGCGGACGGCACGCACCCCGCCGATCCCGACGAGGATCTCCTGGCGGATGCGCTGGTCCTGGTCGCCGCCGTAGAGCCGGTCGGTGACCCCGCGCAGGTCGGGGTCGTTGTCCTCGATGTCGGAGTCGAGCAGCAGCAGCGGCACCCGCCCGACCGCGGCCTGCCAGATGCGCGCCTTGAGCGTCTTCCTCGCGGGCATCGCGATCTCGACGAGCACCTGCTCGCCCGCCTCGTCCACGAGCAGCTGCAGCGGCAGGCCCTGCGGGTCGAGCACCGGGTAGGTCTCCAGCTGCCAGCCGTCCAGCGAGAGCGACTGGCGGAAGTAGCCCGACCGGTACAGCAGCCCGACCCCGATCAGCGGCAGGCCGAGGTCCGACGACGCCTTCAGGTGGTCGCCCGCCAGCACGCCGAGGCCGCCCGAGTAGTTCGGCAGCACCTCGGAGACGCCGAACTCCATCGAGAAGTAGGCGATCGCCGCGGGCAGCGAGGGGTCGTCCTCCCGCTCGCCCTGGAACCACCGCGGCTCGGCGAGGTAGTCGGCGAGGTCGTCGGCCAGCTCACGGATGGTCACGACGGTCTCGGCGTCCGCGGCCAGCTCGGCGAGCTTCGCGGTGGAGATCTCGCCCAGCAGGCGGACGGGATCGTGGCCCGCCCGTTCCCACGCCTCGGGGTCGAGGGTGGCGAACAGGTCGTGCGTCTGCGGGTGCCAGCTCCACCGGAGGTTGGTGGCCAGCGTCTGCAGTGGCGCGAGCGCGGGCGGCAGCTGCGCCCGGACGGTGAAACGGCGAAGAGCTCTCACGGACGAGAATCGTAGATGAATCGATGGCGTGATCGGTCAAGATGCCGCGCGTGGGGACTGGACTCACCGTGCCGCTCCGGGCACGCTTGACGATGCTCGATCCCTGGCGCGATCTGCGGCGACCCGTTCCGATCGTGGCAGCAACGGGTAGGTACGTTTGGGACTCACGCGACGGAAGTGTCAGACGGGGGTGCGCTCATGACCGGGCGGCTGGGTATCGACGACGTCACTCCGACCGTGGGGGACGGACGCCATCCGGCCAAGGCGGTCATCGGTGAGGTCATTCCGGTCGGGGCCACCGTGTGGCGCGAGGGCCACGACGCCGTCGCGGCCAACGTCGTCTGGCGCAAGGTCGGCAGCCGGGGGGCGGCCCACCACGTGCGCATGGAGCCCGCGGGGACCGGCACCGACCGGTTCGAGGCCGTCGTCACCGCCGACGAGCCCGGCCTCTGGACGTTCCGGGTCGACGCGTGGAGCGACCCGTGGGCCACCTGGCGCAACGCCGTCACCAAGAAGCGCGACGCCGGGCAGTCGGCCGAGGAGATGGCCAACGACCTCGAGACCGGCGCGCGGCTGCTGCAGCGGGTGGGCCGCCGTCCCGCCGAGCGCCCGAACCGCGACCTGCTCTTCGGCGCGGCCAACGCGCTGCGCGACACCGCGTTGCCGCTGCACGCCAGGGTCGCGCCCGCGCTGTTCCCGGCCGTGCACGCGATCATGACGGAGCGCCCGGTCCGCGAGCTGATCACGCGCGGCCGCTCGCTGCAGGTCTACGTCGACAGGGTGCGCGCCGAGTACGGCTCCTGGTACGAGTTCTTCCCCCGCTCCACCGGCGGGCGCGACGAGACCGGCCGCGCGGTGCACGGCTCGTTCGTCACCGCGGCCAAGGAGCTGGACCGGGTGGCGGCGATGGGCTTCGACGTCGTCTACCTGCCCCCGATCCACCCGGTCGGCACCGCGCACCGCAAGGGCCGCAACAACTCCGTGCACGCGGGCCCCGGCGACGTCGGCTCGCCGTGGGCGATCGGCTCCGCGGAGGGCGGCCACGACGCCATCGACCCCGAGCTGGGCACGTTCGAGGACTTCGACGCGTTCGTGCAGCGCACGCAGGACCTGGGCATGGAGGTCGCGCTCGACTTCGCGCTGCAGTGCGCCCCCGACCACCCGTGGGTCAAGGAGCACCCCGAGTGGTTCACCGTGCGGCCAGACGGCTCGATCGCCTACGCGGAGAACCCGCCGAAGAAGTACCAGGACATCTACCCGGTCAACTTCGACAACGACCCCGAGGGCATCTACAACGAGTCCCTGCGGGTCGTCCTGCTGTGGGTCGAGCACGGCGTGAAGATCTTCCGGGTGGACAACCCGCACACGAAGCCGCCGAACTTCTGGCACTGGCTGATCTGGCAGGTCAAGTCCCGCCACCCGGAGGTGCTGTTCCTCGCCGAGGCGTTCACGCGGCCCGCGCGGCTGTTCGGGCTCGCCCGGCTCGGGTTCACCCAGAGCTACACCTACTTCACGTGGCGCACGGGCAAGCAGGAGCTCACGGAGTTCGCGCTCATGCACGCCGAGCGCTGCGACGAGGCCCGGCCGAACCTGTTCGTGAACACCCCGGACATCCTCCACGAGTCGCTGCAGCACGGCGGGCGCGGCATGTTCGCGATCCGCGCGGCGCTGGCGTCGACGATGGCGCCGACCTGGGGCGTGTACTCCGGCTTCGAGCTGTACGAGGGCGAGGCCGTCAAGCCGGGCTCCGAGGAGTACCTGAACTCGGAGAAGTACGAGCTGCGCCCGCGCGACTTCGCGGCGGCGGCCGCCACCGGCAACTCGCTGGAGCCCTACATCACGCGGCTGAACGAGATCCGCCGCGCCCACCCGGCGCTGCAGCAGCTGCGCAACATCGCGTTCCACCACTGCGACAACGACCAGATCATCGTCTACTCCAAGACCGACCCCGCCTCCGGCGACACCGTGCTCATGGTGATCACGCTCGACCCGTGGAACGCGCAGCAGGGCACCACCGCCCTCGACCTGCCCGCGCTGGGCGTCAACTGGGGCGAGAGCCTCACCGTGCACGACGAGATCACCGGCGGCTCCTACGTCTGGGGCCAGTTCAACTACGTCCGGCTGGAGCCCTGGCACCACGTGGCGCACATCTTCCGCGTGGAGCGCTAGCCCCGGGCGCATTACGGTCGCTCCACCCGGCCCCGGTTCCACCTCGCAGACCTCCTGCACGCCTCGCAGGGCCCCGGGGGTCTGCGAAGCGTGCGCGGGGTCTGCGAAGCGGCCGGGTGCACCTCCCGCCCGAGCCGCCCGGCTCCGCCCCGGCCGCCGGTCCGGCGCCGCACGTAGGGGCCGCTCACCGGCCTGCCGGGCGTTCGGGCGCGCGCCCGCCTCCCCGCACCGGCGACCCTCCCCACCGCCTACGCGCCTCCCCGCCCACCCCCTCGCAGACCGTTCGTGCGCCTCGCAGGGCGCCGGGGGTCTGCGAAGCGTGCGCAGAGTCTGCGAGGCGGCCGGATGGGCTCCGCCCGGCCTGCGCCGAACGCCGGGATCGGCACAGCGGGATCCAGGCGGTTTCACCCGCGAGGGGCCTGCGGACACGGCGTCGCCGAACAGCGTTATCGATCAAGTTCGGCGCGGTGCGGAGACCCGTCGACCGATCGAGGTATCGCCGACCTCCACGATGCGGGAGACCATGATCAGCGAGTTACCGGACCCGTCCGACGACCCGGAGGGCGCCGGGTCGCCGCAGCAGCCGCCGACCACCGCATCCGCGCTCGTCAGAGCGCGTTCAGTGATCATCAGCGACCCTGCGGAGCCGCCTACCCCGCGTGACCCATGCCACCATCGCGTCTTACGCTTTCCCGGTCTCCCACCACCACGTCCTGCGCGCGCTCGAAGAGCACGGTAGGACTGGTGGGGTGCGCCCGCCGCCCGTCCCCCCTGCCCGGTAGGAACGCGATATCCCCATGTCGACTCACACCACCGCGGGAACCCCCGCCACTATCCATGACGACCCCGTCGAGGAGGTCAGCGCCGACAACTACAGCCATGCGCGGGCACTCGACGTCGACCGCGACTGGTACAAGCGCGCGGTCTTCTACGAGGTCCTCGTCAGGGCGTTCAACGACTCCAACCGCGACGGCACGGGGGACCTGCGCGGGCTGACCGAGAAGCTCGACTACCTGCAGTGGCTGGGCGTCGACTGCCTCTGGCTCCCGCCGTTCTACGATTCGCCGCTGCGCGACGGCGGCTACGACATCCGCGACTTCCGCACGGTGCTGCCGGAGTTCGGCACGGTCGAGGACTTCGTCACCCTGCTGGACGAGGCGCACAAGCGCGGCATCCGCGTGATCACCGACCTCGTCATGAACCACACTTCCGACACGCACCCGTGGTTCGAGGAGTCCCGCCGCCACCCGGAGGGCCCCTACGGCGACTTCTACATGTGGGAGGACGACGACTCGCGCTACCCGGAGGCGCGGATCATCTTCGTCGACACCGAGCAGTCGAACTGGACCTATGACCCGGTGCGCGGCCAGTTCTACTGGCACCGTTTCTTCTCCCACCAGCCCGACCTCAACTACGACTGCCCTGCCGTGCAGGAGGCCATGCTCGACGTCCTGCGCTTCTGGCTGGACCTCGGCATCGACGGGTTCCGCCTCGACGCGGTCCCCTACCTGTACGCCCGCGACGGCACGAACTGCGAGAACCTGCCCGAGACCCACGCGTTCCTGCGGCGCTGCCGGAAGGTGCTGGAGGACGAGTACCCCGGGCGGGTCATGCTGGCCGAGGCCAACCAGTGGCCGTCGGACGTCGTGGAGTACTTCGGCGCCGCCGAGGTCGGCGGCGACGAGTGCCACATGGCGTTCCACTTCCCGCTGATGCCGCGCATCTTCATGGCGGTGCGGCGGGAGAACCGCTTCCCGATCTCGGAGATCCTGGCGCAGACGCCCGCGATCCCCTCGGGCGCGCAGTGGGGCATCTTCCTGCGCAACCACGACGAGCTGACGCTCGAGATGGTCACCGACGAAGAGCGCGACTACATGTACACGGAGTACGCCAAAGACCCGCGGATGAAGGCCAACATCGGCATCCGCCGCCGCCTCGCGCCGCTGCTGGAGAACGACCGCAACCAGCTCGAGCTCTTCACCGCGCTGCTGCTCTCGCTGCCCGGCTCGCCCGTCCTCTACTACGGCGACGAGATCGGCATGGGCGACAACATCTGGCTCGGCGACCGCGACGCCGTCCGCAGCCCGATGCAGTGGACGCCCGACCGCAACGCGGGCTTCTCCACGAGCGACCCCGGCCGGATCTACCTGCCGCCGATCATGGACCCGCTGTACGGCTACCAGGCCGTGAACGTGGAGGCACAGCTCAACTCCACCACGTCGCTGCTGCACTGGAACCGGCACATGATCGAGATCCGGAAGCGGCACTCGGCGTTCGGGCGGGGCGAGTACCACGAGCTGGGCGGTTCGAACCCGTCCGTGCTCGCGTACGTCCGCAGCCACGGCGACGACACCGTGCTCTGCGTCAACAACATGTCCCGCTTCCCGCAGCCGGTGGAGCTGGACCTCTCGGCATGGCGGGGCCGCGCGCCGCACGAGCTGACGGGCGGCGTCCCGTTCCCGCGGATCGGCGAGCTGCCTTACCTCTTGACATTGCCGGGCCACGGGTTCTACTGGTTCTCGATCACCCCCCCGGAGGACAATTCGTGAATCGACTGGTCGAGGAGCTCCCCGCACTGTTGCCGGACTGGCTGACGCGGCAGCGCTGGTTCGCCGCCAAAGGCAGACCGGTCCGCTCGCTGACGGTCGCCGCCGTCACACCGCTGATGACCGACGGCGACCCGCTCCTCGACCACGTCCTCGTCCGGGTCGAGTTCGACGACGACGCCGCGGGCGAGCAGTACTACCAGGTGCTCGTCGGACGCAGCCCCAACCCGCGCGGCGAGCTGGAGCACGTCACGTTCGGCACGGTCGGCGGGCTCGTCGCCTACGACGGGCTCTGGGACCTGCGGGTCACCGAGTGGCTGCTCGCGGCGATCCGGGACGGCCACACGGTCGGCGGCCTGCGGTTCGTCCCCGAGCCGGACGCGAAGATCGCCGAAGGCGCCGCGGGGCGGGTGCTGGGGGTGGAGCAGTCCAACACCTCGGTGTCGTGGGGCGAGCGCTCGATCCTCAAGCTGTTCCGCCGCGTGCTGCCCGGCCTCAACCCCGACCTCGAGCTGCACCGGGCGCTGCGGTCGGTCGACAGCAACGAGGTCGCGGCGCTGCAGGGCGCGATCGAGGGCGTGCTCGACGGTGAGCCGCTCACGCTCGCGATGCTGCAGGACTTCGCGGCCAACTCGGCCGACGGCTGGCTGATGGCCCTGGCCAGCGTGCGCGACCTGCTGGCCGAGGCCGACCTGCGCGCCGACGAGGTGGGCGGCGACTTCGCGGGCGAGGCGTCGCGGCTGGGCGAGACGGTCGCGGTCGTCCACGACGAGCTGCGCCGGGCGCTGGGCGAGACCGAGCGGGACGCCCGCGAGCTGGCCGCCGTCTGGCACGAGCGGCTGGGCGTGACGAGGGCGGAGGTGCCCGCGCTCGCGCCGCACGTCGACGCCATCCGCGCCACGTACGACGCTGTGGCCGGGCTCGGCGCCCCGCTGCCGACCCAGCGGGTGCACGGCGACCTGCACCTCGGCCAGACCCTGCGCACCCCGCGGGGCTGGCTGCTGATCGACTTCGAGGGCGAGCCCGCCGCACCGCTGGCCGAGCGGGTGCGGCCGGACTCGCCGCTGCGCGACGTCGCGGGCATGCTGCGCTCGTTCGACTACGCGGCGTTCCACCAGATCCTGCAGCGCGAGCCGTCCTCGTTCGACGACCCGGCCGCCGACTCCCAGCTCGTCTGGCGGGCCAACGAGTGGGCCCAGCGCAACCGGGCGGCGTTCTGCGAGGGCTACGCGCTGCGCACGGGCGCCGACCCCCGCGACCAGCGCGCGGTCCTGCGGGCGTTCGAGCTGGACAAGGCGGTCTACGAGCTGCTGTACGAGACCCGCAGCCGCCCGGCGTGGGCCCCGATCCCGCTGGCGTCCATCGCCCGCCTGACCAAGGAGACCGGGGCGGGGGTCAGCTGACCCGGCGGGTCACGCGGTCGCGCAGCCAGTCCACCTCGACGTGCGTGCCGTCCGGGTCGGTGAACCAGAACGACAGCTTCGGGCCGAGGTCGGTGACGACGTGTGCCGTGCAGCGTCGCCGAGCCCGGCTGCGATCCGGCTGCGATCCATGCGAGAGCGACGTTTCCGGTGATCAAATCCCGAAAAGGTCGCTTTCGAAGCGATCACGCCATGTCCGTCCCCGACCTCATCTCGGACCAGGGTCGGGACATCGGGCCGTCCGTCCTCGGACCGTTGGTGGTCGAGGGAACGGGGGGCGCCGTGCCGATCGTCGGCCGCAAGACCCGCGCGGGGCCTGCCCTCCTCGCGCTCGCCGCGCCCCGCCCGATGACCGCGGCCGTGCTGCCCGACCGCCTCTGGGACGCGCCTTCGTCGCCGAACCCTAAGCTCTGCGCCGTGACGCCCGACGAGCTCGCCCGCCGCCTCCCTGGCCTGCCGTCCGCGCGGGCCGTCAGGTTGGCGGTGTTGCACGGCTCACGGGCGCGTGGCGACGCGGCGCCCGACTCGGACTGGGACATCGGCGTCCTCACCGACGTCACCGACGGCCCGCCGGACCTCGACGCCCTCACCGCGGACGTCGCCGCGGTCCTCGGCACCGACGCGGTCGACGTGGTCGATCTTCGCCGCGCGTCGGCGCTTCTCCGGTTCCGGGCCGCGCGGGACGGCATCGCCCTGGTCGAGCGGCCTGCCGGTGCGTTCGAGGCGTTCCAGCTCGAAGCTGTGCGCTTCTGGTGCGATGCAGGGCCGGTGATCCGCGCCGCCCAGGACGACGTGCTGGCGGGTCTCGGATGACCGGCGTCGACCGCGAGCTGCTGGCCGAGCGGAGCGCGTCGGTCCTCCGCCACCTCGACCGGGTCGCCGAGCACCTGCCCGCCGATCCCTCGGATCTGACGCCGCTCAGTGCCGCCACGGACACCGTCGTCCTGCACCTGTGGCAGGCCGTGCAGGTCGTGATCGACCTCGCCGTGTCCGCCTGCGTCCGGCTCGGCCTCGGAAGCCCGCCGACGTACGGCGACGCCTTCCGGAGGCTCGCCGCCGCCGGAGTGCTCGACGACGCGCTCGCGGCCCGGCTCGCGGCCGCCGCGGGATTCCGCAACCTCGTCGTGCACGCCTACGCCGACCTCGACCTCGCGCGCGTGCATGCCATCGCCGCGTCGGGGCCAGCGGACCTGCGAGCGTTCCTGGCCGCCCTCCGCGACCGCGCGTCCTGACGGTCAGGCGGCGGTGCGCACCTTCGCCGCCAGCGACGAGCCGCCCGACGTCGACGCCCCGGACGCCGCGTCCTTGGCCGGATCAGGCTGCGGCACCGGGTCGCACTTCTTGTCCGACCGGTTGCCCGCCACCCGCTTGGGCAGCGCGCCGGTGGCGAGGTAGTCCGCGACCGTGTCGTCCGTGCATGCCACGCCGGACAGCGAGCCCGCGTGCGTCGTGCCGCCGACGCCCTCGACGAGCGCCGAGTTCGGGAAGACCCGGCGGGCCTCCAGCGCGCCCGGGTACGGCGTCGCCGCGTCCAGCGTCTCGTTGATCAGCAGGATGGGCGGGGCGCCCCGGCCGCTGATCTGCACCGGCGTGCGCGCGGGGGCCTTCCAGAACGAGCACGGCCCGTTGAACCAGGCGTTGCCCCAGGTCTCGAACGGCGCCGTGCGGGCCACGCGGGCGTTGTCGGCGAGCACCTGGGCGACCGGCTGCGGCCACTGCGTGTCCGTGCACTGGACGCCCAGGTAGATCGCGTAGCCGTTGTCGTTGTCCACCGAGGCGGCGCTGTTGTAGGCGTCGATCACCGCTTGGGCGTCCTGGTTGTGCACCCACTTGGAGAACATCGTGGCGATGTCCTCCCAGCCGAAGACGTAGTACCCGGCCTGCAGGAAGATGTCGGTCCACTCCGAAGGGCCGATCTTGCCGCCAGCGGGTGTCCTGCGCAGCTTGTCCTGCTCGGCGTGGTAGAGCTTCTCGACGGCGTCGCCGGTGTTGCCCAGGTGGTAGACGGAGTCGTACTTGGCGACCCAGTCGAAGTAGACCCCGATGGTCTTCTGGAACGCGACGTCCTGCGCGAGGTTGTCCTGGTACCAGACGCCGCGGTGGTCGACAACGCCGTCGAATACGGCCCGGCGCAGGTTCTGCGGGAACAGTGTGGCGTAGACCTGGCCGAGGTAGGTGCCGTACGAGAAGCCGTAGAAGCTGATCTGCTTGGCGCCCAGCGCCTTGCGGATCGAGTCCATGTCCTTGACGGAGTCCACCGTGGTGAGGTGGTTCAGCAGGTTGCCGCCCTTGGTCGCGCACGCCGCCGCGTACTTCTGCGACTTCGCGAGCCAGGTCGAGACCACTCCGGGCGCCTTGGCCGGGTCATACTCGGGCCGGTTGTAGCCGCCATAGTCGGGGATGCAGGACAGCGCGGGCTGGCTCGAGCCCACCCCGCGCGGGTCGAAGCCGATCCAGTCGTAGGCCTTGCCCGCGTTCTTCGGGACGAACCCGCCCAGCCGCGAGAGGGTGAGGCCGGAGCCGCCCGGGCCGCCCGGGTTGACCAGCATCGGGCCCTGCGCCTGCGCGTCCGGCACGGAGTGCTTGATGCGCGAGACCGCGAGCTTGATCTTCTGCCCGCCGGGCCGCGCGTAGTCGAGCGGCACGGTGACGAACCCGCACTCCGCGCCCGCGGCGTTCAGCCCCGCGTTGGCGCACTTGCCCCACGAGACGGGCGGCGGCTGGAAGTCGGGAGCGGGCGGCGGCGCGGCTTGCGCGGCGGGGGCGCCGAGCAACGCGGCCCCCACGGCGACGACGGCCGCGCATGCGGACAGGACGGTTCTGCGCACGGTGTTCCCCCTCGCTCCGACCGGGTGAGACTGCCATCCGCGCAGTGGCGTGACAACCACCGCGCGTAGGCAGGTCGCCGACCGGCCCGGTTCCCTTGCCTCTCGCCCCGGGCCCCGCCAGGCTGGACGAGTGGATCTCCTCCCGGGTGTGCGCTCGTCCCACGTCGACACCGACCGCATCCGGATGCGCGTGCTCCAGTCCGGCCCCGACGACGGCGTGCCCGTCGTGCTCGTCCACGGCAACCTGTCCACCGCGCGCTTCTACGAGCACCTGATGCCGGAGCTGCCGCCGCACCTGCGGGTGATCGCGCCCGACATGCGCGGCTTCGGCGAGACCGAGCCCGCCCCGCTCGACGCCACCCGCGGGCTCGCCGACTGGGCCGACGACACCGCCGCGCTGCTGCGCGCGCTGGGCGTCGCCACGCCGCCACACCTCGTCGGATGGTCGACGGGGGGCGCCGCCATCGCCCGGTTCGCGGCGGACCGCCCCGTCACGTCGCTGACCTTCCTCGACCCCGTGTCCCCGTACGGCTACGGCGGCACCCACCCGGACGGCTCGCCCTGCTTCCCCGACTGTTCCGGGTCCGGTGGCGGCAGCATCAACCCCGAGGTGGTCGAGCGGCTGCGGGCGGGCGACACCACCGACGAGAGCCCGTTCTCGCCGCGCAACGTCTTCCGTGCGTTCTACGTCGCGCCCGGATTCGTCGAGCCGCGCGAGGACCTGCTCGTGGCGGAGATGCTCACGACCGTCCTCGGCGACACCAACTACCCGGGGGACGTGACGGCGTCGGAGAACTGGCCGGGGTTCGCGCCCGGCACGTCCGGCATCCTCAACGCGCTGTCGCCGAAGTACTGCAACTGGACCGGGATCCTCGACCTCGACCCGAAGCCGCCGGTCCTGTGGACGCACGGCGGCGCGGACCTCGTGGTCGCCGACGGGTCGCCGCTGGAGATGGGCACGCTCGGCGCGTCCGGCGCGGTGCCCGGCTGGCCGGGCGCCGAGGTCTACCCGCCGCAGCCGATGGTGACCCAGATCCGGGAGGTCCTGACGCGCTACGCGGAGGCGGGCGGGTCGGTGCGGATCGAGATCCTCGACGGCGCGGGGCACGGGCCGCACCTCGACTCGACGGAGAAGTGGCTGGCGGTCTTCCGGGAGTTCCTGACGGCGATCGGGTGAACGACCGTCGGAGTTCGCCCGGCTCGCGCGATGGAGGGATGTGCAACCCAGCGGGAAGGTCCGACCCGACCCGGGGGCCGCGCTGCTCGAGCTGTACGACGCGGCGCTCCCCCAGGTCTACGGTTACCTGCTCGCGCGCTGCGGCCGTCGCGCCCTCGCCGAGGACCTGACGGCCGAGACGTTCCTCGCCGCCGTCGCCGCGTGTCGGCGGGAGCCGCCGCCCACGCCGAGCACCGGCTGGCTGGTCGGCATCGCCCGGCACAAGCTCGTCGACCACTGGCGGGCTGCGGAGCGTGAGGCGCGCGGGCTGGCGGTCGTCGGCGTCGGCCCAGACACGCGCGACGTGGCCGACCCCTGGGACGAGCACCTGGACGCGCTGCTGGCCCACGAGGTGCTGGCCGAGCAGACCGGCCCGCACCGCGCGGCGCTGACCCTGCGCTACCTCGACGGCCTCCCGGTCGGCGAGGTGGCCCGCGTCCTCGGCCGCACCGTGCACGCCACCGAAGCGCTGCTCGTGCGCGCCCGAACCGCGTTCCGCCGGACCTATGAGGGGAGGACCCGATGACCGACCCGCTCGACAGCCTGCGGATGGGGCCCGGGCCCGTGGATCCCGATCCGGCGTTCGCCGCCACCCTGCGCGCCCGGATCGAGCGCGCGCTGCTCTCTCCACCGGAGGCCACCATGACCAGCACCGTCACCGAGTCGCGCACCGCGGCGCGGCTGCATACGCTCACCCCCTACCTCGCCGTGGTCGACGCGCGCGCCAGCGTCGACTTCTACGTCACCGCCTTCGGCGCCACCCGCCGCGACGACCCGGTCGTCATGCCGGACGGGCGGATCGGGCACGTCGAGGTCGCGGTGGGCGACAGCGTGCTCATGCTCGCCGAGGAGTACCCCGAGATCGGGCTGCTGGCGCCGGTGCACCGGGGCGGGGCGACCCAGTCGCTGCGGCTGGAGACGCCCGACCCGGACGCCGTCGTCGCGGCGGCGGTAGCCGCGGGCGCGGTGCTGGACCGGCCGGTGGCCGACTCGCCGTACGGGCGCGGCGGCGTGGTCGTCGACGCCGACGGGCACCGGTGGATGGTCTCCCGCGAGGCGCCGCTGGCCCGGCCGGGCGACGTGGTCTACGCGTCGCTGTGGTCGCCCGACGCCGCCGGGACCCGGCGCTTCTTCGAGGGGGTGCTCGGCTCGCTGGGCGCCGTCGGCACCGCGGAGTCGGCGACGACGGCGCTCCTGTGCTGCTACGAGGTCGTCGACGTGGATGCCGCGGTCACGCTCGTGCGCGCGGCCGGCGGCACGGCCGACGAGCCGCGCGACGAGCCGCACGGGCGCACCGCGGACTGCGTCGACGACCAGGGAATCCCGTTCGCGCTGCACGCCGGGCACACGCCGCCGATGGCAGGCCCGCTGACCTACGTGGAGCTGCGGGTGCCCGACGAGGGGCGGGCGCGCGCGTTCTACGGCACCGTGCTCGGGTGGGGGTTCCAGCCGGGCAGCGTCGAGGGCTACTGGCACCCGCTCCGGCGGCCCGGCGGCGACTTCCCCACGCCCATGATGGGGCTGGTCGGCGGCGCCGTCGAGGCCCGGGCGGTGCCGACCTTCCAGGCGCCCGACGTCGCCGCCGCTGTGGCCGCCGTCCGGGCGGCGGGCGGAGAAGCCGCCGAGCCCGGCGCAGACCCCCACGTCGGCCCGGCCTGCGTCGACACCCAGGGCGCCCCCTTCCACCTCCACCCCTGACGCCCGGCCCGGTGAGTCCCGGTCCGGGGTGGCCGCCGCACCGATGCCCGTGATCACCAGATCGGTGCAGAAGGTGACGCTTTCTGGCCGGTAATGCGCCCAGCCGGTGATCACGGGCTGGGGCGGGTCGGGGCGCGGCCGGGCGGCGGACCGGTAGCGTCCCGCCCGTGATCGACGACGGGGCGCGGGTCCTCGCGCGGGTGGACCGGGGCGGCGTGGTGGAGGCGGTGCACGTCGGGCACGCGGTCGCGCTCGGCGGGGACGGGTCGACCCGGGTCCGGGTCGGCGACCCGGACGCCGCCTTCCTCCCGCGCTCGTCGCTGAAGCCGCTGCAGGCCGTGGCGATGCTGCGCGCCGGGCTGGAGATCGACGGTCCGGCACTGGCGCTGGCCTGCGCGAGCCACGAGGGCGAGCCCGGCCACGTCGAAGGCGTCCACGAGATCCTCGCGAAGGCCGGGCTCACCGCGGCCCACCTGCGGACCCCGCCCGCGGTGCCCAACGAGGCCGCGGCCGCCTGCGCGTGGCGCGCGGCGGGCCGGGACCCCGAGCCGATCGCCCACATGTGCTCGGGCAAGCACGCCGCGATGCTCGCCACCTGCGTCGGCAACGGCTGGGAACCGGCCACCTACCGCGACCCCGCCCACCCGCTGCAACGGGCCGTCCTGGCGACGATCGCCGAGCTGACCGGGGACGACCCGCTCCCGGTCGTCGTCGACGGCTGTGGGGCACCCGCGTTCTCGGCCACGGTCACGGGCGTCGCCCGCGCCTACGCGCGGATCGCGACCGCGGTCCCCGGCACCGCCGAGCATCGGGTCGCCGCGGCGATGAGCGGGCACCCCTGGTTCGTCGGCGGCAGCGGCACCCTGGTGACCCGGCTCATGCGGGCGGTGCCCGGGCTCGTCGCGAAGAACGGCGCCGAGGGCGGCTTCGCGGCGGCGCTCCCGGACGGGCGCGCGCTCGCCGTCAAGGTCCTCGACGGCTCGCCGCGCGCCCTCCCCGCCCTGGTCACCGGGCTGCTCCGGGCCCTCGACGTCGACGCGCCGCCGCCCGAGCCGGTGCTGGGCGGCGGCGAGCCGGTCGGCGAGGTGACGCCCGCGTTCTAGGCGGCCCGTACCGGCGTGTCCCACTCGATGTGGTGGCCGTGCATCCACGTCATCGACGACCCGGCGTCCTTCGCGGCCCGCCGGAAGATGATCGGCAGGACGGCGTCGCGGACGATCCGGCCGATCGGACCGGCCGCCTTGGCGTTGCTCGACCGCGCCCCGGCCTTGACCACGCGCTCGACCCGGGACCGGCGCAGGCCCTCGAAGGTCGTGAACGCCCGCTCGACGTCCGGCACGTCGCGCAGGCACTGCGCGAGCACCACCGCGTCCTCCAGCGCCATCGCCGCGCCCTGCCCGGCGGCGGGCGAGGTGGCGTGGGCCGCGTCCCCGATAATGATCATGTTCTCGCGGTGCCAGCGCCGGACGGTCGGCATGTCGTAGGTCGCCCAGCCCTTCAGCGGCCCGGGCGCGGCGAGGATCAGGTCCCGCATCGGGCCGTGGTCGTTACCGAGCAGCTCGAGCAGCCAGCTCCGCCAGTCGTCGTCGGCCATCGCCTCCAGCTCGCCAGGGGCGGGCTCGGCCGGGTGCGGCGGGTTGGCGAACCAGCCCGCGCTGCCGTCCGGCGCCGACGTCCAGCCGAAGAAGCACCGCGTGCCGAACATCATCTGGAACTCGTCGGGCGGGCTGTCCAGCGGGAACTCCGGGATGTAGCCGCCGATGTTGAGCACCGGCACGTACCGCGCGGGCGCCGCGTCCGGGTCGATGGCCTCCCGCACCCGCGAGCGGATGCCGTCGCAGCCGATCAGCAGGTCGCCCTCGGCCGTGGTGCCGTCGGCGAAGGTCGCCGCCACCCGTCCGCCGTCCGACTCCACATCGACCAGCCGCTTGCCGTAGTGCACCGCCGCGCCGCGGGCCACCGCCTCGTCGCGCAGCCCGACGTAGAGGTCGCTGCGGCGCACCATCTGGCTGCCGGTGCCGTCGGCCAGCACCGGTCCGTTGCTCATCCGGCCGAGGACCTTCCCCTTGCCGTTCATGAAGCGGATCGTCCGCGTCGGGTAGCCCAGCGCCGCCACCAGCCGGTGCGCGTCCACCGCCCGCAAGGCGTCGATCCCGTTGGCCTGCAGCGTGAGCCACGCTCCGACGTCGTCCGCGCCCGTCGGATGGGCCTCGAACACCTCCGCGTGGATCCCGGCCCGCTGCAGCGCCATCGCCGCAACCGGACCCGCAACGCCCGCCCCGATCACCACTGCCGTCGTCATCTCTCCCCCGTTACACTCACTCGTATCAACGAGCATCTCGTCTGAACAAGTATCTCGTTTAGACGAGATATCGTCAAGGAGGTTCCGTGGACGAGGACGCGCTGCGCGCCGAGGTGACCGAGCACCTGCTGCGGTTCATCGCGGGGGTCGTGCTGCACAGCGGCGAGGTGGCGCGCCGGGTCGGGCTCGGGCCGAGCGACGCCCAGTTCCTCGGCCTCCTGCAGATGGAGGGCCCACTCACCCCTGGGCAGCTGGCGACGCTGACCGGGCTCACCACCGGCACGGTGACCGGGGTGATCGACCGGCTGGAGCGGGGCGGCTACGTGCGCCGCGAGCGCGACGCCGCCGATCGGCGCAAGGTGATCGTGACCCCCGCGCCCGAGGGGGTGGCCCAGCTGACGGCCCACTACGCCGAGCACGGGGCGCACACGGCGGCCGTGCTCGGCAAGCGGGACGCGGCGGAGCTGCGGGTGCTCGCCGACTTCCTCGGCGAGCTGAACGCCTCCCCCGGCGGGATGGTCAGCGGCGCCCCGGACTGACGGCGGGCAGGTCGACGGGTGCGCGCTGCGCCGGGATCAGGACCGCGGGGGCCGTGGGCAGCGCGAGCTGGCCGTCCTGGGGACGGTCGGGCCTGCGCCGGTGGGAGCGCACCCAGCCCAGAGCGCGCCAGTGCCCCCGCACGAACGACATGCCTCCAGGAAACCACGGGCCACCGACGGTTTCGGTGCTCAGCGCCGATGTTCGCTCCGCGAGCTCCGCTCAGCCGAGGACGTTGACCGCGCGCGCCCGGCGCTCCACCGGCGCTCACCCGCGGTCTGGCGCCGCCACGCCGGCGTTGACGCCGTCACGCCGCGGAGTGTGGCGCGGCCAGCTGCCCGGGAGCGCGGCAGGGTCACCTTGCTGCGCACGAGGCGCGCGGCGGCCGCCGTTGACGGCATCGACCCCCGCGGACACGGTCGGCTGCGCGCCCAGCGTCCGCCGAGGGGAGCGCGTTCATCGGGAAGGACCTCTTCGTCACCGACGCGCCGATGCCGACCAGCTCGCGGGTGAGCACGCCCGTGCCTGCGGCCAGCTCGAGCACCCTGGCCGGGGCGTGCACGGCCGCGCGACGGGCCAGGTCGAGCGCGAACGGGCGGAAGACCGCGGGCACGAGCCACCGGTCGTACGCCGCGGGCATCGTGTCCACCCACACCCGGTCGGCCGCCCCCGCCATCCGCGGGAGACTACGCCGACGTGACCGATCTTGTTGCGTTCGCGTGGGCATGACCCCGACACCGCAACAAGATCCCCACGATCGACGCTGGACAGGGCCCGCCCACAGCACGGAGGCTCGCACGGTGACCCCGCCGCCCCGACACCGGATGCGGTGGCTGCGGCGGGGGCTGATCCTCGTGGTCGCGCTCGCGGCCCTCTACGGCCTGCCCGCGCTGGTGCCCGCCGTCCGCGAGGCCGTGGCGGGCGTGGCGCACCTCGCGCCCGCGGCGCTCGCCGGGGCGGCCGCGCTGGAGGCGGCGTCGCTCGCCTGCTTCTCCGGGTTGACGGTCCGGCTGCTCGGCCCCGGCGGACGGCCGCGCTTCGGCACCCTGCTGCGCATCGACGTGACCGTGTACGGGCTCTCGCGGGTCCTGCCCGCGGCCCCCGCCACCGGCGGCGCGCTGCGGCTGCGGCTGCTGACCGCGGCGGGGGTCAACCACGCCGACGCCGTGTTCCTCTCGACGATCGAGGGCACCGGATCGGCCCTGCTGCTCTACGTGATGCTCGGCGTGGCGCTGGCCGCCTTCGTCCCGCTGCATGGCGGCGGCCCCCTGGAGATCACCGCGGCGGTCGCGGGCATCGCGCTGGTCGGCGCGGCGCTCGCCCTCGCCGTCCTCGTCGCGCGGGACGGCCCCGGCCTGCGGCGGCAGGTCGCGCGGGTGGCGCGGTGGGTGCCCAGGATGGACGCCGACCGCGCCGTCGCCGCGCTGCGCCGCGAGGGCGAACACCTGCGCGCGCTGGCCGCCGACCCGGTCCGGCTCGTCGAGGCGGTCGGCTGGGGCGCGGCGAACTGGCTGCTCGACGCGGCGGCGCTGTGGGTCGTGCTCGCCGCCGCCGGGCACGAGGCCGACCCGCTGACGCTGTTCGTCGCCTACGCCTTGGCGGGCGTGCTCGGCGTGCTGCCGGTGACCCCCGGCGGGGTCGGGATCGTCGAAGGCGTGCTCGTGCCGTCGCTGGTGGCGGGGGGCGCGACCACACAGGTCGCGCTGGTGGGGGTGCTCGGCTGGCGGCTGGTCAGCTACTGGCTGCCGATCCCCCTGGGCGCGCTGACGTGGCTGACGCTGCGGCACCACCGCGTCGGACGGTAGGGCGGGTCGCGTCCCAGCGCCGTTCACCCTGCAGGTTCGCGCGAGCACCGGCTAGCGTCAGCGCGTCAGGCGCCACAGCCGAGGAGGCCCCCATGGCACGCGACGACCAGCCGAAGCTGCCCCAGGACCTGCTCGCCCAGTTCCGCGAGACGATGGAACGCCTCGGTGCCGTCGCGGGCCAGATGCCGGGGATGACGGCGCAGATGCTCGGGATGCCCGCGGCGCCGATGCCGGGCGGCCTCGCGGCGGGTCAGGTCGCCGCCATCGTCGGCGCGATCCGCGCGCAGCGCAGCTCGATCACGACGATGCGCGCCAGCCTCGACGCCTACGAGCAGCAGCTCAAGGTGCTGGAGGAGCTGATGGAGCCGCTGGAGACGATGACGAGGACCTGGGCACAGGCCGAGAAGCGCATCAGCGGCTGACCCGAGCCCGGCGTCGGCGTCAGGCGGCCGTGTGCCAGGGGGCGGGCTCGCGGCTCGTCCTGACCACCACGGCCAGCACGACCGCGATCAGCACGGCGGCCGGGGCCAGCGCCCACGCGGGCCCGGCGTGGAGCACGAGCAGCGCGCCGACGGCCGCGCCCGCGAACAGCGCCAGCACCGCCAGCGCCCGGCGCGTCCGCGACTCGCCGCCGCCGCCGTGGACGTCCGCGATGAGGCCGGTCACGGCCATCGTGACCACGGTCGTCACGATGTCCGGGACCTTGAGCCGCCGCACCGCCGCGTTCTGGATGCCCATCCCGAAGGCCAGCAGCGCGGCGACGACGATCGCCACCAACGACCCCTCGGGGTGCTCCAGCGGGATCGCCACCGGAATGGCGGCGACCACGAACACGAGCTGGAGCCCCGTCATGCGCTTCATCAGCTTGCCGCGGTCGCCACCCACCCTGGCGATCACCCTGCCGCCCACGTAGGCCCCGGCGACGAAGGCGGCGAGCGCGACGATAGAGGTCTCCCTGACAATGCCGGGGACGTCCGCCAGCGCCAGGCCGAGGACCAGGATGTTGCCGGTCATGTTCGCGACGAAGACCCGCCCGAGGGTCAGCAGGCTCACCGCGTCGATCATCCCCGCGACGGCCGACAGCGCGACCAGCAGCACCGGGAGCGGGCCGTGCACCGGGTGCCGAGCGAGCGTGTTCCACCACGCGGTCACCCACGAATCGTAAGCGGACGCCGTCCGCGTTCAAGAGCGAGTTCGGGCGAGCTCAGCCGAGGGCCTGCGCCAGCCGCCGCGAGAGCAGGGTGACGAACGCGGCGGGCTCGGCCAGCTCGCCGCCCTCCGCGAGCAGCGCCATGCCGTACAGCAGCCGGGCGGTGTCGCCGAGCTCGGCGTCGTCGGGCCGGGCACCGTGCGCGTCGCGCAGGCCGGTGACCAGCCCGTGCTTCGGGTTGAGCTCGAGGATCCGCTTGACCTTCGGCGGCTCCTGCCCCATGGCCCGGTACATCTTCTCCAGCGTGGGCGTCAGGTCGCCGGGGTCGCCGACCAGGCAGGCCGCCGAGTCGGTGAGCCGGTGCGAGAGCCGCACCTCCTTGACGTCGTCGGCCAGGGTGGTCGCCATCCAGGACAGCAGGCCCTCGAAGGCGGTCTTGGCCTCGTCGTCGACGTCCTCGCCGCCCAGGTCCACCTCGCCCTTGGCGATCGAGACGAACGCCTTGTCGTCGAAGGACGGCACGGCGTCGACCCACACCTCGTCGACGGGGTCGGTGAGCAGCAGCACCTCGTACCCCTTGGCCCGGAACGCCTCCATGTGCGGGGAGTTCTCCAGTGCCGACCGGGAGGGGCCGGTGACGTAGTAGATGCTGTCCTGGCCCTCCGGCATGCGCGCGAGATAGTCGCGCAGCGTGGTCGGCCGCTCGGCGTCGTGCGTCGAAGGGAAGGAGCAGATCTCGAGGATCGCGTCCCGGTTCTCGTAGTCGGAGAGCAGCCCTTCCTTGACCGCCCTGCCCAGCTCCGACCAGAACGTCGCGTACTTCTCCGGCTCGTCGGCCAGCATCGTCCTCACCGTCGCGAGCACCTTCCGCACCAGGCGCTTGCGGATCAGCTGGATCTGCCGGTCCTGCTGCAGGATCTCCCGCGAGATGTTCAGCGAGAGGTCGGCGGCGTCGACGACCCCCTTGACGAAGCGCAGGTACTCGGGGACGAGCGCCTCGCAGTCGTCCATGATGAACACCCGCCGCACGTACAGCTGCACGCCGCGGCGACCCTCGCGCAGGAACAGGTCCATCGGCGCGTGGCTGGGCAGGAACAGCAGGGCCTGGTACTCGAACGTGCCTTCGGCCGCAAGGCGGATCGTCGAGAGCGGCTCGCGCCAGTCGTGGCTCACGTGCCGGTAGAACTCGGCGTACTCCTCGTCGGAGACGTCCTTCTGCGGCCGCGCCCACAGCGCCTTGCGCGAGTTGACGACCTCTGCTCCTTCGCCCTCCCCGGCCATCCGGATCGGCCACGTGATGAAGTCGGAGTAGCGCTTGACGATCGACCGCACGGTCGCCGGGTTGGCGTAGTCGTGCAGGGCGTCGTCGGAGTCCTCGGGCTTGAGGTGCAGCGTCACGGCCGTGCCCTGGGGCGCGTCCGGCTCGTCGGCGACGGTGTACGTGCCCTCGCCGGTCGACTCCCACCGCACGCCCGCCGCGCTGCCCGCCTTGCGGGTGACGAGCCGGACCCGGTCGGCGACCATGAAGCTGGAGTAGAAGCCGACCCCGAACTGCCCGATCAGCTCGGCCGCCTGCTCGGAGCCGGACTCGCGGGCCGCCCGCAGCGTCGCGAGCAGTTCCGCGGTGCCGGACTTCGCGATCGTGCCGATCAGCTCGACGACCTCCTCGCGGGTCATCCCGATGCCGTTGTCGCGGACGGTCAGCGTGCGCTCGGCCGGGTCCGTCTCGATCGCGATGGCGAGATCGGAGGTGTCGACATCGAGCTCTTTGTCCCGATACGCGGCCAGTCGCAGCTTGTCGAGCGCATCGGACGCATTCGAGATCAACTCGCGGAGGAAGACGTCTTTCGTCGAGTAGATCGAGTGAATCATCAGCTGCAGCAGCTGACGCGCCTCCGCCTGGAACTCGATCGTTTCGGTCGACATCGCCGATGGTGCCCTTCCGTTGTCCGACTGTCCCGGGACCACGATATTCGACGGGAAACCCGGCCCGGGTGTTAGGTATCAGCGACCGCGGGCGGGGGCTCTTCCCATCAACCCCGGCGCACGACAACCCCCTCGGAGGAACCATGTCCCGTCCCGCCCGGCACCCGCTCGCCTGCTTCGTGCCGCCGGACCTGCTCGATCGGATCGCCAGGACCAGCAGCGACGCCGCGACGCGCAACTCGGCCCTCGACTCGCTGGCCATCGACGCGGCGATCCGGTCCCGACGCGCGGAGATCGCCGCCAGGGGCTTCGCCGCGCCCACCCCCCGGGGCGAGGCCGCCGGGGCGGAGCCGGGGACGCCCAAGCGGTTCATCCACGACCAGAAGCACCGGTCGGACATGAACGCCGCCGCGGTCGTGCGGTCCGAGGGCCAGGACCCGGTCGACGACGCCTCCGCCGACCAGGCCTACGACGGCTTCGGCGCCACCTACAGGTTCTACTGGGAGGTCCTGCAGCGGGACTCCATCGACAACGAGGGCATGGAGATCCACGGCATGGTGCACTTCGACACCAACTACAACAACGCCTTCTGGGACGGCGAAGGCCACATGTGGTTCGGCGACGGCGACGGCACCATGTTCACCGACTTCACCAAGAGCCTCGACGTCATCGGCCACGAGCTCACCCACGGCGTCACGCAGTACACGGCCAACCTGGTGTACAGCGGCCAGTCCGGCGCCCTGAACGAGTCGCTTTCGGACGTGTTCGGTTCGCTGGTCAAGCAGTACGCGCTGAACCAGAGCGCCGAGGAGGCCGACTGGCTGATCGGCGCCGACGTCGTCGGGGCGGAGCTGGCACCCGCCCTGCGCTCGATGAAGGACCCCGGCCACGCCAACCAGTACGACCGCCAGCCCGCCGACATGGACGGCTTCATCAGGACCACTCGTGACAACGGGGGCGTCCACACCAACTCGGGCATCCCCAACCGGGCGTTCTACCTCGCCGCCAGCGCGGTCGGCGGGTACGCGTGGGAGAAGGTTGGCCACATCTGGTACGCCGCGATGAACGATGACAAACTGCGGCCGACCTCGGGGTTCAAGGCCTTCGCGCAGGCGACGATCCGGGCCGCGCAGGCGATCTCGGGCGACGACGACGACGCGACGAAGGCAGTGACGGAGGCATGGCACACGGTGAAGGTGCTCTGAGCGGGGACGTCGCCGTCGGGCTGGTCCAGTCCGGTGGCATCGCCGGACGGGAGTTCTCGGGCACGGTGCGCTCGGCCGACCTCTCGTCCACGGACGCCGACCACCTGCGCGAGCTGGTCGAGCAGGTGCTCACCGAGCATCCGCAGGCGACCGAGGGCGGCCCCATGTACGACGGGCTCGAGTACGAGCTCACCGTCTCCCGTCAAGGCACCCCCGACCGGCAGATCGTCACCCGGGACGGGGCGCTCACCGCCGCCCAGCGGGAGCTGATCGGCGTGCTGCGGCCGCACCTGACCCCCGGCTGAGCGGTCGCCTGTGCCGGTCACCGTCCGTGCACAGTAGAAGGACCATGACTCCGGCCAGACGGCCAGTCCGCTGCGCCGGATGAGGTAACGATCCGGCGTCACGAGCCGAGTAGAGCGTCCGAACGCGGTATCTGTGCGTCTGGCACTGCCCGCACCGACACGGAAGGTGAACGACATGAGAACGGCATACCGCGTGCTCGCCCTCGTGATCGCGGTGGAGGTCGCGATCCAGGCGGCCTCCATCGCGTATGCGGTCTTCGGCCTGACGACGTGGGTCGACGGCGGCGGCGTGCTGGACAAGGCCGCGATGGAGAGCGAGTCCGTGGACTTCACGGGCGCGGGCGGCTTCCCCCTGCACAGCATCAACGGCGAGATGGTCTTCCCGCTGCTGGTGATCGTCCTCCTGGTGCTGTCGTTCTTCGCGAAGGTCCCGAAGGGCGTCATGTGGGCGGGCATCACCCTCGGGCTCACCGCGCTGCAGATCCTGCTCGGCGTGTTCGGCCACGGACTGCCCGCAGTCGGCTTCCTGCACGGCCTCAACGCGCTGCTGATCTTCGGTGTCGCGGTGATGGCCGCGATGGCCGCGCGCGGGACGGCCTCGGTCGGACAGCGGACGACCGAGCCCTCCGCCCTGGGCTGAGCGGCGTCGATGGCGCACGGCCACGCACCCCGTCCTCGAAGCGCCGGTTCGCCGCGGCCGGGTCGAAGCCCAGCCGTTCCTCATGGGCGGGCCCGCCGACAACGAGCCTGAGTGAGATCGCGCCCGACGGGGAACAGGACCCCCGTGAGCCCAGAGACCTCGTCCGACGGCGCACCCATCGGGGACCGCTACACGCTCGACACGATCCTGGGGTCGGGATCGGCCGCGATCGTCTACGCGGGCCGCGACCTCGTCACCGACCAGGTGGTCGCGGTCAAGGTCTACCGACCGGAGGGGTCGGCGCGCCACCGGGTCGAGCAGCACCGGGAGATCCAGGCGTTGACCAGGCTGCGCCACCCCGGCCTGGTCGCCCTGCACGGCGGCGGAACCGAGCCGGGGCCCGCGGGCCGCACCTATCTCGTCACCGATCTCGTCGACGGTCCGTCGCTCGCCGCGCGGCTCGACGACGGCCCGCTGTCGGCCCTGGACGTCGTGGCGTTGGGCGCGGGGCTGGCCGCCGCGCTGGCGCACGTCCACGCGGGCGGTTTCGTGCACCGCGACATCAAGCCCGCCAACATCCTGCTCGACCACGGCCGGGAGCCCCGGCTCGCCGACTTCG
Source organism: uncultured Actinomycetota bacterium (assembly GCA_963750095.1). Classification (GTDB taxonomy): domain Bacteria; phylum Actinomycetota; class Actinomycetes; order Mycobacteriales; family Pseudonocardiaceae; genus Pseudonocardia. Next base: position 1,226,552 of record CAVVPJ010000011.1, read on the forward strand.
GCATCGCCCGCGCGCTCGACGGCACCGTCGCCACCGCGACCGGCGCCGTGGCGGGCACGGCCGCCTACCTGGCGCCCGAGCAGGTGCGCGGCGAGCGGGTCGGCGCGGCCGCCGACGTCTACGCGCTCGGGCTCGTCCTGCTCGAAGCACTGACCGGGCAGCGGGAGTACCCCGGCACGATGATCGAGTCCGCGACCGCCCGGCTGCACCGCAGGCCCGCCGTGCCGCCCGGACTGCCGGACGACCTCACCGCCCTGCTCGCGGCCATGACCGACCCCGACCCGGCTGGACGGCCGACGGCGGAGGTCGTCGCGGCCGCGCTCACCGCCGCGGGCCCCAGGTCGCCGACGCTCACGGCGATGCCCGTCACGCCGGTCGCCGCACCTGCCCTCGGGGCGGCAGAGGTCGCCACACCGGCGCCGACGCCAGGGCCGCGTGGGCGTGGTCCGCTGAACCTGCCCACGCTCGCGGCCGCGGCGCTGCTGGTCGCGCTCCTGCTCGGCGGAGTCTCGCTGCTCATGAACACGGGCGCGCCTGCCGTCGCGCCCGCGCCGCCGACCGGCACCCTGTCCCCGGTGCCTCTGGAGCCGCCCGCGGGCCAGGCGCCCCCGAACCTCGGCCTGGTCGTGGCCCCGGCATCCGGCGCCGCGCCGCAGGCCGCGGCCCCCATCCGCCAGGCCGCGGTCGAGGTCGGGGCCCCCGCCACCCCCGCCACCCACGCCGCCCGCTCCGCCCCCGCAGGCTCCGCCCCCGCCGACGACGACAACGGCGGCGCGCACGGCAAGGCCAAGGCGAAGGGCAAGGCGAAGGGCAAGGCGAAGGGCAACGACAACAAGGCCAAGGGGAACGGCAACGGCTCGAACAAGGGCTCGGGCAAGAACGAAGGCTGAGCCTTCTACCCTTCACCGCGGAACCGACGGGTGAAGGAGGCGAGGATGGGCGACCGGCTGATCTTTCAGCTCGGCACCAACAACTGGCAGCGGGGCGGGGAGTTCGCCCCGGGCTCGGGGATTCTGCACGAGGCGCACCACCACGCCTACAACGACCTGCCCGGCATCCGCTGCTACTCGATGTACCCGTCGCGGAAGCAGCGGTTCCGGGACGAGGACGTGCGCGTCTTCGAACTGGAGCACGACATCCCGATCTGCGAGTCGGTCTCGCCGGTGTCGAGCTACCGCTGGCACGGCATGAGCGAGGACGAGGTCGCGGCGTACCGCAAGCGGCTCACCGACGAGGTGTCGAGCTGGATCGACGAGATCGAGGCCGGGTCCGACGACCGGTTCGCGCTCGCGATCGCCCACCACGCGTTCATGAACACGGTCGTGATGCGCGACGTGATCCGCCGCCGCGCCGCCGCGGGCCGGGGCACCATGCCGCTGCTCGCCTTCGCGCACGGCACCGAGCTGAAGATGTACTCGGGTGAGAAGCGCGGCGACAACCCGACCGAGTTCCCGCTGCGCTTCCTGCCCTTCATGCGGGGCGAGAAGGTCTTCGACTACGCCGACCCCGAGCACGGCGTCGACGTGGCCGCCTCGATCTCCTCGGAGCAGATCGAGGCGCTGGTCGGCGTGTTCCCGGAGTTCCCGCGCGAGCGCGTCGTCCTCTCGCACAACGGTTACAACCAGCGCGTCTTCCACGTCGAGCCGGGCGTCTACGCCGACCGCGCCGCGGTGCTGGCCGGGTTCACGACCCAGCCACCGGAGGGCACCGGCCGCCTGCCGGAGCCGGTGGCGCCACCGGACGGCTTCGACGCGGTGGTGGCGTTCTGCGGCAAGTTCGCCGACTGGAAGCGGCTCGACGCGCTGCTGCGCGCCGCGGCGATCTACGAGCGCCACGAGAAGAAGATCCTGACGCTCGTCGCGGGCTCCGGCCCGCACGAGGCCCAGGTGCAGATGCACGACCTCGCCGACGAGCTCGGCCTGCGCCGCACCTACTTCCTCGGCCCGCGGCCGCAGGACGAGCTGACCACGCTGTTCAACTGCGCCGACGTCGGCTGCTTCCCGTCCTACCGCGAGCCGTTCGGTCTGGTGTTCATCGAGTGCATGGCCTGCGGCACGCCGGTGATCGGCGCCGACTCCGGCGGCCCCCGCGACTTCGTCACCCCCGAGGTCGGCGTCCTCGTGCCGGAGACCGACGACCGGGCCGAGCTCGCCGCTTCGCTGGCCGCCACCATCACGAGGGCGGTCGACGAGGACTGGAAGGCGACCAAGGGCCCTGCCGCCGAGGCGTACGCCAAGGCCAACTTCAGCGTCGTCAGCCAGGTGTCGCAGCTGCTCGCCGAGGTGGAGAGGCTGACGACCTGAGCATCGGGCAAGGTCGAGTCGACGTTTCCGGGGTTCGACCACCGGAGACGTCGCTCTCGTCGCGATCAGCACGCTACGGTCCGGCATGCGTCGACGCGTGCACGAGTTCTGCGACCGCTACGGGCTGCGCATGCCCATCCTCGAGGCTCCGATGGCGGGCGCCTGCCCGCCGGAGCTGGCGGTCGCCGTAGCCGAGGCGGGCGGGATGGGCGCGAGCGGGGTGGTGCTCGACCCGCCCGACCGGATCGCGGCGTGGGTCGAGCGGTTCCGGGGCGGTTCCGCGGGACCGTTGCAGCTCAACATCTGGGTGCCCGACCCGGTCGTCGAGGACGCGGGCCGCACCGCGGCCGCCACGGCCTTCCTGCACCGCTTCGGCTCCGCAGGCCCCGCGGGCGGGTCGGTGCCCGCCTTCACCGAGCAGTGCGCGGCCATGCTCGCCGCCGCGCCCACCGCCGTCTCCTCGATCATGGGACTGTTCGACGCCGACTACGTGGCGCGGCTGCACGAGCGCGGCATCGCCTGGTTCGCCACCGCCACCACCTTGGACGACGCGCTGGCCGCACAGCATGCGGGCGCCGACGCCGTCATCGCGCAGGGCATGGAGGCGGGCGGGCACCGGGGCACCTTCGACCCCGACGCCGCCGAGCGGACGACGGTCGGGCTCGTCGCACTGGTCCCGCACCTGGTCGACCACCTGCGCGTCCCCGTCATCGCGGCGGGCGGGATCGCCGACGGCCGCGGGGTCGCCGCGGCGCTGGCGCTCGGCGCGTCCGCGGTGCAGGTCGGCACGGCGCTGCTGCGCACCCCCGAGGCCGGGATCGACCCCGCCTGGTCGGCGTCCCTCGACGGGCTCCGGCCCGAGCGCACGGTCCCCACCCGGGCCTACTCCGGCCGCCTCGGCCGCGCCGCGCCCACCCCTTACGTCACGGCCTGGGCCGAGCCGGGCGCGCCACCGCCCGCCCGCTACCCGACCCACCGCGCGCTGGTGACGCGCTGGCGGCGCGGCGACGCGCCCGGGGTCGACCGGGCGAACCACTGGGCGGGCCAGAGCGCCGCGCTGGCCACCACCGAGCCCGCCGGGCAGGTCGTCACCCGCATGTGGGACGAGGCGCGCGCCCTCCTCGCCTGACCGCTTCACCCGAGGTCGAACTCGTTGTCCTTCACGCCGCGGAGGAAGGCCTCCCACTCACTCTCCGTGAACGACAGATGCGGTCCGGTGCGGTCCTCGCTGTGCCGGACGAACACCCGGCCGTTCGATCCCCGTGCCACCTCGACACAGTTGCCGGTTTGGGAGTACGAGCTCTTCACGAATCGGTGACCGGTTCCTACGCTGGGTTGCAGCACACGCCCTCCTGCGCCGACGCACATCAGCCAGGAGTGTAAACGGCGCGAGCTCGAGTGCCGAGGGTCAAGCGATGTGACCGACTTAACCCAACGCGGCGATCTGACTTGTCGATTGCGGCAATGGAGTCATCGCGCGACAACGCCCGCGCCTGCAACGCCTCGAGCACCCTCGTGTAGCGGTCGACGTCGGGCTGCCGCTCAAGATACGTCCCGCCTTGTGAACCTTCCAAGTAGACGACGTCCTGGTCCTTCGCATCGTCGAAGTGCACGATCGAGAACGGGCTGCCGAGCCCGGCGTGCGGACCCGCCGCGAGCGGCATCACCTGCAGTTCGACGTTGTCCGGCCGCTCGTCGACGAGCTCCCGCATCGCGTACAGCTGCCGGTGCATGATCTTGGCACTGCCCACCGGCCGCAGGATCGCGGCCTCACCCATGACCACCCGTAGCTGCAGCGGCGGCAGCTGGGGACGCCCGCGCAGGACGGCCTGCCGCTTCATCCGCAGCTCGACCATGCGGTTGCGCTGGTCGGCGGGCACGTCCGGAGCGAGCGCGGCGAGCAGGGCGTCGGCGTACTCGGCTGTCTGCATCAGGCCGTGGATCAGGTCGCCCTCGTAGCCGAAGATCGAGCGCGCCTCCTGCTCGAGGGCGATGTAGCGACCGACGTACTCGGCGCCGGGCTCGGCCGTGAGGTCCTTGTAGTCCTCCCACCACCCCTGGCTTTGACCCTCCGTGGCCAGGGCGAACAGGCGTCCCGCAAGCTCGTCGTCGTCGACGCCGTAGAGCCGGAGAAGATCGCGAATGTCACGGTTCTTGGGCACGCCCTTGCCCGTCTCCAGGCGACTGATCTTCGCCGACGAGCATTCCAGTGCCTCAGCCGCGTCCTCAATCGTCTTGCCTGAAGCTTCGCGCAACCGTCTCAGCTCAGATCCGAGCCTGCGACGGGGGACGACGGGGCTACGAGTCAAGTGAGGCCTCCAATTCCGTTCTCAGGGCCAGGGGAGCGTCCGTCAAAGCCTGCACATACATGGTGGAAAACGACCGGACCGGCGAAAGTTACGCATCCGATCGATCGCTGTCGGTTACCGCACGTCCAACCCGAGCGCGCAGCGTATCCAAGTAGCGGCGAGCGCGATCGAAATCGCACGGTCGGTAACCGTGCGTCCCGTGCACTTGCACGCTGCATCGTCATGGCGCTACCCACATGATGCAAGACTCTCGTCCTCGCAGTCTGGATCGTTACCTCCAAAGATCGATGTATGTACATCTTGCATGTGGACAGTGCAAGGTCACCATGAGACACTCATCATGCTCGTGCATCGCCGTGCGGGGAGGTGGCCAGACCGATGAACGTCACGGTGATCTTCATAGGGCTCGGCGCGTTGGTGGCGGTGGCCGTGCTGGTCGGCGCGGCAGAGGGACACGCTCAGTCGCAGGCATGGCGCAGGGTGGCCAACGCCCGGCACGCGAACTGGGGCGACCGGCGGCGTCAGGCCGCGGAGCAGCGGGCCCGCGACGAGGAGTACGCACAGCTCGTGCGCATGGCGGAGTCCTGCGACTGCAGGGTCTGTCGGCTCCTCCGCCGCCGAGGACCACGGCCGTGACCGGCCAATGATCTTGATCGCGGCGTAGCGTCCCTGCGCATGGCAGACGATCTCGGGGAAGCCCTCGGCACCGACTTCTTCACCGTGCGCGACCAGTTCACCGACGAGCAGTGGGACCGTTTCATCGCCACCCGCCGGTTCGTCGACGCCGAGGTGCTGCCGGTCGCCGCCGACTACTGGGAGCGGGCCGAGCTCGCCTGGCCGCTGATCCGGCGGCTGCCCGAGCTCGGGATCGTCGGGGAGAGCATCAAGGGCTACGGCGCGGCCGAGATGAGCCCGATGGCCTGCGGGCTGGTGCACATGGAGCTGCACCGCGGCGACGGCAGCCTCGGCACGTTCCTCGGCGTGCACGCGGGGCTGGCCATGCAGTCGATCGCGATGTGCGGCTCGGAGGAGCAGAAGGCGCGCTGGCTGCCGCCGATGTCGACGATGGAGAAGATCGGCGCGTTCGCGCTCACCGAGCCCGACCACGGCTCGGACTCGATCGCGCTGGCCACCAGCGCGCGCCGCGACGGCGACCACTGGGTGCTCGACGGCGAGAAGCGCTGGATCGGCAACGGCACGGTCGCCGACCTCGTCGTCGTCTGGGCCCGCGACACGGAGGACGGCCAGGTCAAGGGCTTCGTCGTGGAGACGCCGACCGAGGGCTACCAGGCGAGCGTGATGACCGGCAAGCTGTCGCTGCGCTCGGTCTGGCAAGCCGACATCCGGCTGCGCGGCGTGCGGGTGCCCGACGAGAACCGGCTCGTGGGCGCGCAGAGCTTCCGCGACACCGCCCGCGTGCTGGCCACCACGCGCTCGACCTGCGCCTGGATGGCGCTCGGCCACGCGACCGCGGGCTACGACGCCGCGCTGACCTACGCCAAGCAGCGCATGCAGTTCGGCAAGCCGCTGGTGTCGTTCCAGATCGTCCAACAGCGCCTGGTGCGGATGCTGGCCGAGCTGACGGGCATGCAGCTCTACTGCATGCAGATCGGTCGCCTCGCCGAGCAGGGCAAGCTCGGCCCGACCGTGGCGGGCCTGGCCAAGATGAACAACACCCGCAAGGCCCGCGAGATCCTCGCCGAGGCCCGCGACCTGCTGGGCGGCAACGGGATCCTGCAGGAGAACCACGTCATGCGGCACATGGCCGACATCGAGGCCATCCACACGTTCGAGGGCACCGAGACCATGCAGACCCTCATCGTCGGCCGCGACATCACCGGCGCGGGGGCGTTCGCATGACGGGTTCGTAGATCGGCTACGCGCGAGATGCGCAGGATCGGGGTTCGATCTCGCCCAAACCCCGCTCAGGGCAATCTCGGCGCGCGACCTCGCACTCGAGTGACTGCCGCGGGGCGGTCCCGGTTGCCACAATGCGGTATGCGCGCCCCGACCGACGGTGTCCTCGACGAGGACGAGGCCCTCGAGCTGCTCGCCTACCTCGTCACAGCGGCGCGCACCCAGGTCGACGAGGCCGCCGAGTACGGCCCGCTGCGCCTGCTGACGGCGGCGCGCCGCCTCGCGGAGCGGATCGCGCCGCGGGCCTCCGAGGCGACGGCGGCGTTCGTCGCCGGGCCATTGCAGCGGATGCCCGAGCTCTCCGTGCCCCGCGACGGCCGGGCCGAGTACGTCGCCCAGCTCGACGAGCTGTGCCGGGCGCTCGCCGCGCACCTCACCGCCCGGTTCGTGCCATGACCGGCGACGAGGTGCTGGCGGCGATACGCAGCCGTCGGGTGGTGCGTGCGATGACCGACGAGCCGGTCGAGCGCGCGCATCTGGAGGCGATCCTCGACGCCGCCCGCTGGGCGCCGACCGCGGGCAACCGGCACCTGCAGCGGTACGTCGCCACCGACGACCCCGCCACGCTGCGGGTGCTGCGCATGGTGTCGCCCGGCATGATCCAGCGCCCGACCGCGGCCATCGCCATCTGCACCGACCGCGCGCTCGCCGCCGAGTACGGCTTCCCACCGGCCGCGCCCGGCCTCTTCGTCGACGTCGGCACGGCCGCGGCCACGATCCTGCTCGCCGCCCACGCGCTGGGGATCGGGGCGGGCCCGGTGACCTCGTTCAGCCGGGCGGCCGCGGGCGTGGTGCTGGCCCTGCCCGACGGGTGGGTGCCGGAGCTCGTCGTGTGCCTCGGCCACCCCGCGCCCGGCGCTCCGGCCCCGATGGCCGCCCGCCCCCGCCTCACCTGGCGCGACCTGACCCGGTGGGTGCCGTCGGGCTGAATGCTTCTGGGGAACCGGTCGCAGCGGTCACAATGCCGGTACCGCGGTCCGCTGGGCTGGATGCCCACCGAAGCATCGCCGCCACCGCGCTGTACGCCGCGGCCGAGTCGGGGTGGACGGGGCGCAAGCTCGGCGGGTTCGTCGGCGCGTTCGTCCTCGCCGTCGCCCTGCACACCGCGTGGGACAGCCAGGCGTCGCTGATCGGCACCGCGGTCGTCGCGGTCGTCAGCCTGGTGGCGCTCGGCTGGACGGTGCACCGCACGGCCCGCGTGGAGGCCTGAACGCGGCGGACCCGGTGGACGGCATAGGTACCGAGGCCGCGAGACATGGGCATCCGCTCCCGATGTCGGCGTCGGACGGGCGGCCTAGCGTCGACGCCATGACCGGAGGTCGGAAGCTGGGCGTCCTGCTGCCGTTCGTGCTCGTCTCGTTCGCGGCGAACTCCCTGGTCACGCGCTACGTCGTCGCGGCCGACCTGCTCGAGTCCGGCCTGCTCAGCGCGGTGCGGTTCGGCGCGGGCACGGTCGTGCTGCTCGGGATCGCGCTGGCGCGGCGCGAGCGGGGCCTGGTCACCCGCGCGCACCTCGTCCCCGCGCTGTGGCTGGGCGTCTACGCCCTCTGCATCTCTTACGGCTACCGCCACATCGGCGCCGCCGCGGGCACCCTCGCCTTCTACGGCGCGGTGCTGGTGACGCTCATCGGCTACGACCGGCTGACCGGCGTCCCGGTGTCGGCACGGCGTGCGACCGGCGCGCTGGTGGCGCTTGTCGGAGTCGCGACGCTCGCGTTCGACGCCGGGGGCACGGTCACGGCGCTCGGCATCGGCCTGCTCGCCGTCACCGGGATCAGCTGGGGGCTCTACACCGTCGCGGGGCGCGGGAACGCGGACCCGCGCGCCGCCACGACCGGAGCCTTCCTCGTCGTCTCGGCCGTCGCGTTCCTCCCGGCGACGGCGGGCTTCGCGACCGGGCTGCACGTCACCGCCGCGGGCCTCGGGTGGGCGGCGGCCATGGGCGCCGGGCCGACCGCGCTGGCCTACGTCGCCTGGTACGCCTGCCAGCGCGCGATGACGGCGACGACGGCGGGCACCGTCCAGCTGGCGATCCCCGTGCTCACCGCGCTGGGCGCCGTGGTGCTCCTCGGCGAGCCGCTGTCGGTGGCACTGCTCGTCGCCGCCGTGCTCGTCGCGGGGGGAATGTGGCTCGCCCGCCCCGCCGCGCCCGGAGCTACCCGTCCCTCCCCCGCCCGAGGCCCGGCGCGGCACGGGGGCGGGCGATGAAGTCGCCGAGCGAGACACCGGCGGCGAGCGCGAGGCCGATGCCCATCGCGAGCGTGAGGGTGGCCAGCCCGTCGACCACGCTCCCGGCGGCCAGCTGGTAGAAGCCGCGGTAGGCGGTGAGCCCCGGCAGCAGCGGGATGATCCCGGACAGGATGATCACGTGCGAGTGGACGCCCGTTCCGCGCCGCGAAACACCCGTCGCCACGCCCACGAAGATCGCCGCCACCCCCGTGGCCACCACCGGCCCGAAGTGCGCGAACGACGTGAGCGCGCCGTAGGCCGCCCAGCCGATCCCGCCCACCAGCCCGGCCGCGAGCAGCGCGCGCACCGGCGCGTAGCACGCCAGCGCGAACATCCCGGCCGCGGTGGCCGCGGCGAAGGTCGAGATCCCGAACTGGGCGACGTCGGCGGCGAGCGGCTCGGCCGGGTTGAGCGAGAGCCCCAGCGCGAGCCCGAGCTTCAGCCCGAGGATGACGCCGGTGAGCAGGCCCGCGGACAGCAGCGCGATCTCCGCCGTGCGCCCCGCGGCCGTGACGTAGTAGCCGGACATCGCATCCTGCACGGTGCCCACCACCGAGAGCCCGGACAGCAGCACGGTGATGCCCGCCGCGATCACCAGCGACGGCTCCGCGCCCGCGGGCAGCGCGCCCACCGCGAGCAGCCCGAGCGTGGCGACGGTCGCCACCATGGCCCCGGTCAGCTGGAGGAAGAACGGCGCGATCCCCGAGCGGGACAGGACGCGGCCGAGGCGGTCGATGAACGCGGTGGCGAGGAACGCCGTCAGCGCGATCGAGGGCGGCCCTCCGAACAGCACGGCCACCGCGGCGGCCTGGCCCGCCCATCCGGCGGTGGCGACCCAGCGCGGGTACGGGTGGCGGGCCGCGACGGCGGCGGCCAGCGCGGCCGCGGCCGCGGTGAGGCCCAGCTCCGCGCGCTCGACCTGCTCGACGATGCGGGTGACCTCGGCCAGCCGCGTGAGGTCGGTCGTGCGGTAGCGCACCAGCCGCATCGACGTGATCGGCACCGCGACCATGCCGCGGTGGCAGCACATGGTGATCGACGTGAACGTGATGTCGACGTCCACGGTCGCCAGGCCCAGCGCCGCCGCGAGCCGCGTCATCGTCTCCGAGGTGTCCCCCGCGGGCTCCCCGCTGCCGAGCAGGACCTCGCCGACCTGCATGCACAGGTCGAGCACCTGCTGCACCTGCGCGTCGGACGGGACGTCCGGCCCGGTCGGGCGCAGCAGGTCGGCGGTCGGCGGGCCGCCGCGCAGGAGGTCGTGCGCCTCCCGGCGCAGCGCGCCGCGGAACCGGTGGGTGAAGCGGGAAGTCATGGTGGGGACACCTTCGGCACTGTCCCCGCCGGAAGGCAAGTCAGGCGGCGGGCCGTCTACCCGTCGACGACCGTGACGTCCGCCCGGTTGGCGTAGAACGCCACGTGTCCCGCGATCCCGGCGACCGCGTCATACGGGTGCTCGTAGGTCCACACGAGATCGGCGTGGGTGGCGCCGTCGGGCGTCGCGACGCTGTAGTAGCTCGCCTCGCCCTTGTACGGGCAGTACGTGGTGGTCGCGCTGGGGCGCAGCAGGGCCGGGTCGACGTCCTCGATCGGGAGGTACTGCACGACAGGGTAGGTCGACTCGGCGAGCGAGAGCGCCCGCACGCTGTCCGCCACCTGCGCGCCGCCGACGGACACCCGCACCCGGCGCGCCGTCGGCCGGACGGTGATCGGGTGCGTGGCGTCGGGGATCTTCACAGGACGCGTCATGGTGATGCGGCCTCCTCTTCTCGGATACCCACCCCAACCCGCGCCGCCCTTACCGGATTCCGAACCGGAGCACACCGACGTCACACGGAGGCCGAACACGATGGCGGGGCCGCAGGGGGAGGATCATGGCGCTGGTCGGGCAGCAGGCGATGGTGTGGAGGCAGCCGATGAGCGTCGAGGCGGAGGCCGCGGTCGGGCTGACGAGCGCGGCGGCCGCGGAGCGCCGTCGGCGGGGCGAGGCCAACACCGCCGCCGGGCCGTCGCGCAGCTACGCGACGATCCTGCGCCGCGGGGTGTTCTCGTTCTACAACGTCATCCTGTTCGTCATCGGCATCGCGCTGCTCGCGCTGGGCCGCTACAGCGACGCGCTGATCAGCGTCGGGCTCGGGCTGGTCAACGCGATGATCAGCGCGGGACAGGAGATCCGCGCCAAGCGCAAGCTCGACGGGCTCCAACTGCTCGACGAGGCGCCCGTCCACGTGCTGCGCGACGGCCGCGAGGTCGCGGTCGCGCCCGGCGCGGTGGTGCGTGGCGACGTGCTGCTGGTGCGGACGGGCGAGCAGATCGTGGTGGACGGGCCGCTGCTCGACGGCGCGGTCGAGGCCGACGAGTCGCTGCTGACCGGCGAGTCCGACCCGGTCGTCAGGGGGCCGGGCGACGACCTGCGCTCGGGCACCGTGTGCGTCGCGGGCGAGGGTAGCCAGCTCGCCCGCGACGTCGGCGCCGCCAGCTACGCCGGGCGGCTCACCGCCGACGCCCGCCGGACCACCACCGACACCACCCCTCTGCAGCGGCGGATCGCGTTCGTCGTGCGGCTGGTGATGGCGCTGACCGTGCTGATGAGCGGCGCCATCCTGGCGCAGGCGGCGCTGGAGGGGTTCACGCTGCTGCGGGTCGTGCAGACCACCGCCGTGCTGTCCGGGCTCGTGCCCTACGGCCTGTTCTTCCTCATCGCCGTCGCCTACACGGCGGGCGCGGCGACGATCGCGGGCTGCGGCGCGCTGGTGCAGCAGGTGAACGCGGTGGAGTCGGTGTCACACGTCGACGTGGTGTGCACCGACAAGACCGGCACGCTGACCACCGGACATCTCACCCTCGACGCCGTCGAGCCGTTGGGCGGCCGTGCCGCCGCCACCGTCCGCGCGGCGCTGGGGACGCTGGCCCGCAGCGCCACCACCCCGAACCTGACCACGGTCGCGCTGGCCGCCGCCCTGCCAGGGACCGACACGTGGGCGCCGCGCGACGAGGTGCCGTTCGCGTCCTCGCTGCGTTGGTCGGGGGTGCGCACCGACGACGGAGCATGGGTCCTCGGCGCCGCGGACGTCCTCGGCCCGCACCTGCGCGCCCCGCTGCCGGACGACGCCGTCGCCGAGCGCACCGGCCGCGGGCTGCGCGTCCTCGTCCTGGCCCACGCCGCCGACGGCGACCTGCGCGACGGCGAGGGCAGGCCCGCCCTGCCTGCGCTGGACGCCGTCGGGCTCGTCGCGCTCGCCGACGAGCTGCGGCCGGAGGTCGTGGACGCGCTCGCCCGGTTCCGCACCGAGGGGGTGGCGCTGAAGGTGCTCTCCGGCGACGACCCGCGCACGGTCGCCATCCTCGCGACCCGGGCCGGGCTCGACGTGGGCGAGCCGGTGGCGGGGGCGGCGCTCGACGGGCTCGACGACGCCGCGCTGGACCGGCTCGTCGCCAAGACCACGGTGTTCGGCCGGGTCGCGCCGGAGCAGAAGGAGCGCGTCGTGGGCTCGCTGCGGCGCCAGGGCCGCTACGTCGCCATGATCGGCGACGGGGTCAACGACGCCCGCGCGCTCAAGGGCGCCCAGGTCGGCGTGGCCATGCGCAGCGGCAGCCCCGTGACCCGCGACGTCGCGGACATCGTGCTGGTCGACAACTCGTTCGCGGCGCTCCTGCCCGCGCAGCGCGCGGGCCGCAAGATCATCAACGGCATCGCGATCTCGATGTACGTGTTCCTCGCCAGGGTCGCCACCCAGGGCCTCGTGATCATCGCGGTGACGATGCTCGGGCTCGGCTTCCCCTACTCCCCGACGCAGGTCGGGCTGACCCTGCTCACCGTCGGCGTCCCGACGTTCTTCCTCACGTTCTGGGCCAAGCCCACGCCGCCGGACGAGCACCTGCTGGGCAACCTCGCCCGCTTCGTCATCCCGGCCGCGGTGGTCACCGCCGGGTTCGGCACCGCCGTGTACGCGTTCCTCTACCGGCGGATCGAACGCGGCCTCAGCACCGGTCGCACCCCCACGCAGGTGGTCAGCGACTTCGAGAGCTACACCGGCCTGACCTACACCGACGCCGACTTCACCACGGCGGCGGCCACGATCGGCGCCCAGACCGCGCTCTCGACGTTCGTCTGCCTGGCCTCGTTCGTGCTCATCCTGTTCCTCGTTCCGCCGTCGTCGTTCTTTGCGGCCTGGACCCGCCCTGTCGACGACCGCCGCCCGGCGCTGCTCGTCGTCGGGCTGCTCGTCGCGTTCGCGGCGGTGCTCTTCGTCCCGGCCCTCTCGAGCTACTTCGGGCTGACAAGCGCCCTGCCCCCGATCTTCCAGGCCGTGCTGCCCGCGCTCGTGCTGTGGTTCGCGACGCTGACCGCGGCCTACCGGCTGCGCCTGCTCGACCGCATCCTCGGGCTCGGCGACCTGCCGTGACGGCGCACCATGGAGGCGTGCACCGGGTGCTGATCGCCGACGACGACCGCGCCATCCGCGAGTCCCTGGCGAGGGCGCTCGAGCTGGAGGGGTACGCCGTCGCCGTCGCCAAGGACGGGGTGGAGGCGCTGTCGACGGCCCGGCGGGACCGTTTCGACGCGCTCGTCGTCGACGTCATGATGCCGGGCGTCGACGGGCTCGCGGTGTGCCGCGTGCTGCGCGCCGACGGTGACCGCACGCCGGTGCTCATGCTCACCGCGCGGGTGGAGACGCCGGACCGGGTCGCGGGCCTCGACGCGGGCGCCGACGACTACCTGCCCAAGCCGTTCGAGCTCGACGAGCTGCTGGCGCGGCTGCGGGCGTTGCTGCGCAGGGCGACCGCGTGGGCCGACGGCGCCGACCGCGCCGACTCGGCGCTGCGGACCGCGGCGCTGCGCGTCGACCCCGCGGCCCGGCGGGCGTGGTGGGCCGACGCCGAGCTGTCGCTGTCGAAGACCGAGTTCGACCTGCTGGAGCTGCTGGTGCGCAACGAGGGCATCGTGCTGGACCACACGACGATCTACGACCGCATCTGGGGCTACGACTTCGGGGCGGACTCGAAGAACCTCGCCGTCTACGTCGGCTACCTGCGGCGCAAGCTGACGGCGGCGGGAGCGCCCGCGCTGCTGCACACCGTGCGTGGGGTCGGCTACACCCTGCGACGGCCATGAGCCTGCGCTCGCGGTTCGCGTTCGCGTTCGCGCTGGTCGCGGCCGTGGTGGCGGCCCTGGTGGGCGTGCTGAGCTACAACGCGGCCGCCGAGCGCATCACCGCCGAGACCGACCGCACGCTCCAGTCGGCGGCGGCGGCGCTGCTGGACGGCCAGAGCCAGGTCCTCGCCCCCGTCCCCGGCACCACCCCCGACGGCGGTCCCGGTGGTGGGCCCGGCGATGGACACGACGGCGGAGGGGACGGCGAGTACCGCGACCAGCGCCAGCTGACCGCCCAGGTGGTGACCGCGGACGGCACGGTGAGCTTCGTCGGCGGCCGCGCCGTCCGGCTGCCGGTCACCGACACCGCCCGCGCCCTCGCCGCCTCGGGGGCGTCCGGCCGGGTCGACGTCGCGGAGGTCGGCGTCGGCCCGGACACCTTCCGGGTGCTGACCACCGCGCTCGAGGGCGGCCGCGCCCTGCAGGTCGCCGTCGACGTCGACGACACCCACCGGGTGCTGGCCGGGATGGCCATCCAGATCTCCTGGGTGAGCGCCGTGGTGCTGGCCGTCGCCGCGCTCGCCGGATGGCTGCTGGCGTGGCGCATCACCCGTCGCCTGGTCCGGCTCGCGCGGGTCACGGAGCAGGTCAGCGTCGACGACCTGGCCGGGCGGCCGGTGCCGGTGGAGGGCCGCGACGAGGTGGCGCGGCTGTCGACGTCGTTCAACACCATGCTCACCCGGCTCGCCGCCGCGCGGGACGCGCAGGAGCGCCTCGTCCAGGACGCCGCCCACGAGCTGCGCACCCCGCTGACCAGCCTGCGCACCAACGCCAGCGTGCTGCGCCGCATCGACGAGCTGACGCCGGAGGCGCGCGCCAAGCTCGTCGAGGACGTGCAGGGCGAGACCCGCGAGCTGTCCCACCTCGTCGACGAGCTGGTCGACCTCGCCCTTGCCCGCCGCGGCGACGAGGCCGAGCGACCGGTGGACCTCGCCGCCGTGGTCGGCCGGGCCGCGCAGCGGGTGGGCAGGCGCACCGGGCGGGAGATCGTGGTCGAGGTGGACAGCCCGGTCGGTTCCGTGGCGCACGGCATGCCGCGCGGGCTGGAACGCGCCGTGGGCAACCTGCTGGAGAACGCCGCCAAGTTCGCCCCGGACGACACGCCCATCGAGGTCCGGCTGTTGGCGGGCGAGATCGTCGTCGCCGACCGCGGGCCCGGCATCGACGCCGCGGAAGCCGCGCGCGTGTTCGACCGCTTCTACCGGGCGGACACCGCCCGCGGCATGCCCGGGTCCGGGCTCGGCCTGGCGATCGTCCGCGACGTCGCGGAGGCGCACGGCGGCACCGTCTTCGCGCGGGCGCGGGAGGGCGGCGGCGCCGAGGTCGGGTTCACCGTCGACCCGACGCGGCTCTTACCCGGTTCCGAACCGGACCACGTCGAGGTCTCACCGGGGTCCAGCACGGTGGAAGGCACCTGATCCCTTCCCCCGGAGGTCCCTGTGACGGCGACGAGCGAGACAACGGCTGACGACATCCGGGCGCCCGACGCGCTGCTCGTGCTCGGCGCCACGGCGGGCCTGGTGCTCGGCCACCTCGACGCGGCGTCGGCGGTTCCCCCCGGCACCGGTCAGCTGCCCGACCGCTTCCGCGACTTCCCGCCCTACCAGAGCTAGTCACGTCCGGAGCGCTCACAGCCGACGCACAGGCGGCGCACCGGAAGCACCCAGCCCGAGCCGTGACCCTCAAGTCGCATCCCCGACCTGACCCAAGGAGAACCGTGAGTCCCGAACGACCGGTGAGCGGATCACGGTGGGAGCCCGCGGTGGGCCCCACCCCGGCGCCCGCCGACTCCGCGGGCGGCACCGGCGCGCCGCCGCCCGCCCGACCGCGGCGCCGCAAGGCGCTCGTCGCGCTGGCGGCCGTCGCGCTGTTGGCGATCGGCGGGCTCGGCGGGTACTGGATCGGGCACGCCTCCGCGGCGAGCGCGTCCCCGTCCGGGCAGAGCGTGCCGTTCCGGCACCGGGACGGCGGCCAGGGTCGCGACGGGCTCTTCGGCTCCCCCGACGGCGACGGCGGCCAGGGCTCGGCAGCGGCCACGTGAGCGCGGTCTTGGAGCGCCCCGCCGCCCGCCACCGGCTCGACGCGGGCCCGGCGCGCCACGACGCGACGGTCCGGGCGGTCGCCGCGGCGGCCGTCGCCGCGAGCCTCGGCTACGTCACCTGGCTGTGGGCCGCGGCCGGCGGGATCGGCGACCTGGCGGGCTGGGCCGACGGCCTCACGTCGCTCGGTCGCTGGACCGGCCTGGTCGCCGCCGACCTCCTGCTGGTGCAGGTGCTGCTGATGGCCCGCGTCCCCGCCGTCGAGCGGGCGGTCGGGCAGGACCGGCTTGCCCGGTGGCACCGCCTCGTCGGGTTCACCTCGTTCACGCTGATGCTCGCCCACATCGGCCTGATCACCTGGGGCTACGCCGCGGGCCGCCTCGCCGCGGTGCCCGGCGAGCTGTGGGACCTCACCGTCGCCTACCCCGGCATGCTCCTGGCCGCGGCGGGCACCGCGTGCCTGGTCATGGTGGTGGTCACCAGCGTGCGCGCGGCCCGCGCCCGGCTGCGGTACGAGTCGTGGCACCTGCTGCACCTCTACGCCTACCTCGGGGTCGGGCTCGCGCTGCCCCACCAGCTGTGGACCGGCCAGGAGTTCCTGGCCTCCACCGCGGCCGCGGTCTACTGGTGGACGCTCTGGGGCGCCGCCGCCGCCGCGGTCCTGCTCTGGCGCGTCGGCGTCCCACTGGCCCGCACGCTCCGCCACCGCCTGCGGGTGACGTCGGTCGTGCCCGAGGACGACGACGTCGTGTCGGTCTACCTGACCGGCCGCGCCATCGACCGCCTCCCCGTCACCGCCGGGCAGTTCCTGAGCTGGCGGTTCCTCTCCGGGTCCGGATGGACGCGGGCGCACCCCTACTCGCTCTCCGCCGCCCCGGACGGCAACAGCCTCCGCATCACCGTGAAGGACGCGGGCGACGGCAGCGCCCTCGTGCGCGGCCTGCGCCCCGGCACCCTGGCCGTGGTCGAGGGCCCGTTCGGCAGGCTCACCGAGCGGCCCCGGACCCGTGCCAGGGTCGCGTTCATCGGCGCGGGCGTCGGCGTCACCCCGCTGCGCGCGCTGGCCGAGGGCCTCCCCTACGCGCCGGGCGACGCCGTGCTGCTGCAGCGCGGCACCCACCGCCCGCTCTTCGCCCGCGAGCTCGACGTGCTCGCGCGGGAGCGCGGCCTCGACGTCCGGTGGCTGCCGGGGCACCGCCGCGGCCCCGACTCGTGGCTCGGCGCGACCGGCGACCCCGCCGACGACCTCACCGTCCTGCTGCGCTGGGTGCCCGACATCGCCGAGCGCGACGTCTACGTCTGCGGACCCGAGGCATGGACCGCGGCCGTCCGCAGCACGCTTGCCGACGCCGGGCTGCCGCCGTCGCGGCTGCACGTCGAGAACTTCGGGTGGTGAGCGGCGTGCGTCGCATCAGCCTCTGGTTCCTGTCCACGGTCGCCGTCGTCGTGCTGCTGTTCGGCTACCACACGTCCACCTCCGGACCGGCCACGGCCGCGAGCCCTTCCGTCGCGCCTGCCCCCACCACGCCGGGCACGTCAAGCACCGGAGGGAGCACCGCGGGCACGACCGTCACCGGGTCCGTCGCGCAGACGCGGTGGGGCCCCGTGCAGGTGCGGCTCACCATGGCCGCCGGGAAGATCACGAACGTCGACGTCGTCCAGTACCCGGACGGCAACGGCCGCGACCGGGAGATCAACGACTACGCGCTGCCGATCCTCACCCAGGAGACCCTGTCCGCACAGAGCGCGAACATCGACATGGTGAGCGGGGCCACGGTGACCTCCGACGGCTACGTCCAGTCGCTGCAGAGCGCGCTCGACCAGGCGGGGCAGGCATGACCGCCGCCCTGTCGCCCGCCCGCACGGTCCGCCGGGTCGCGCACGTGATGGGCATGCCGATCAGCGTGGCCCTGCGCGGCAGGCACGCGGACGACGGCCGCGGCGCCGCCGCCTGGGCCGCCGCGCTGGCCGTGCTGCGCGAGGCCGACCGGGTGTTCAGCACGTACCGCCCCGAGTCCGCGGTAAGCAGGCTGAACCGCGGCGAGCTGGACCTGGCGGAGTGCCCACCCGCGATGGCGGAGGTCCTCGCCCTCGGCGAGGCCGCGCGCCGGGACTCCGGCGGCGCGTTCGACGTCTGCCGCGGCGGTGTGCTGGACCCCTCCGGCGTCGTCAAGGGCTGGGCCGCCGAGCGCGCCTCCACCCGCCTCGCCGCCCTGCCCGACACCGACTACTGCCTGTCCGCGGGCGGCGACATCACCTGCCGCACCCTCGACCCCGACGCCCCGCCCTGGCGCATCGGGATCGAGGACCCGCACGACCCGACCCGGCTCGTCGCGGTCGTGCCGGTGCGCACCGGCGCCGTCGCCACCTCCGGCCCGGCCCGGCGCGGAGCGCACATCGTCGACGCGCGCAGCGGGAACCCGCCGAACGGCCTGGCGTCCGTGACCGTCGTCGGCCGGTCGCTCACCGCCGTCGACATCGACGCGACGGCCGCCTTCGCCCTCGGCGCCGACGCGGCCCGCTGGCTTGCGGGCCGCGGCCACCACGCCGCACTACTCGTGCGCGGCGACGGGTCAACCCTTACCGTCTGAGGCGCTGAGCACACGCGATCGAGCCCAGCCTCGCCTACGCTGATGGGTCGAGCGATGAGGCTCGCGGCGGGAGGACATGCGGAATGAGCACAGCCGAGACCCAGCTCGACAGCGGACGCGCTGCGGAGTCGACGGAAGGCGGAGAGGTCGTCGGCCTCCCGTCGCTCGGGGACGCGATCGGCGGACTGGCCGCTGCGTTCGGCCAGGGCCGCACGGTCACCCGGGAGGCCGTCAAGCTCGGCGGCGAGCTGGTCCGCATCGCGGTCGGCCGCTCCGAGGTCGCCCCGGCCAAGGGGGACCGCCGCTTCGGCGACCCCGCGTGGTCGGGCAACCCCGTGTTCCAGCGGATCGAGCGCACCTACCTCGCCACCGCGGGCGCGGTCGGCAACGTGGTCGACGAGCTCGGCAGCGACACGCAGGATCCCCGCCGCGTCGAGCAGGCCCAGTTCGCCGCCACGATCCTGACCAGTGCGCTCTCCCCCACCAACTTCTTCGCGACCAACCCGGCCGCGATCAAGAAGGCGTTCGACACCGGCGGGAAGAGCCTGGTGCGCGGCGTCCGCAACTTCGTCGGCGACCTGCGCAACAACGGCGGCATGCCCTCGATGGTCGAGCGCGACGCGTTCGAGGTCGGCAAGGACCTCGCGCTCAGCCCCGGCGCCGTGGTCCAGCGCGACGACGTGGGCGAGGTCATCCAGTACCAGCCCAGCACCGACCGGGTGTCCCAGCGGCCCCTGGTGATCATCCCACCGCCGATCGGCCGGTTCTACTTCCTCGACCTTCGCCCCGGCCGCAGCTTCATCGAGTACGCCGTCGGCCAGGGCATCCAGGTGTTCCTGCTCAGCTGGCGCAACCCGACCGCCCAGCAGGGCGAGTGGGACCTCGACACCTACGCCGCGCGCGTCTCGTCGGCCATCGACGCGGCCCGGGAGATCAGCGGCAGCGACGACGTCAACGTGATGGGCTTCTGCGCGGGCGGCATCATCAGCACCACCCTGCTCAACCACCTGGCGGCGACCGGCGACGACCGGGTGCACAGCATGTCCTACGCCGTCACGCTGCTCGACTTCGGCGAGCGCGCCCCGATCCGCGCCTTCCAGGGGCCCGGGCTGCTGCGGTTCGCGAAGGCCCGCTCACGGCGCAAGGGCATCATCACCAGCAGGCAGATGGGTGCCGCGTTCACCTGGATGCGCCCCGACGACCTCGTCTTCAGCTACTGGGTCAACAACTACCTCATGGGCGAGAAGCCGCCCGCGTTCGACATCCTGGCGTGGAACGCCGACGGCACGAACCTGCCCGGCGCGCTGCACTGCGAGTTCCTCGACATCTTCGAGGGCAACCTGCTGTCCAAGCCGGGCGGCCTTTCCGTGCTGGGCACGCCGATGCAGCTCGACGCGATCAAGGTGCCGACGTTCGTCACCGGCGCGGTCGTCGACCACCTCACACCCTGGCTGGGCTGTTACCGCACCACCCAGCTGCTCGGCGGCGAGAGCACGTTCGTGCTGAGCTACTCCGGGCACATCGCGAGCCTGGTCAACCCGCCGGGCAACCCGAAGGCGCACTACTGGACCGGCGGCCCGCCCGGGCCCGACCCGCAGGAGTGGCTGGCGGGCGCGACCAAGCACCAGGGCAGCTGGTGGGAGTCCTGGATCGAGTGGGTCGGTCCGTACGCGGGTGAGAAGCGCCGGGCCCCGCGGGCGCTCGGCAACAGCAAGCACCCGGTGCTGGATCCGGCCCCCGGCCGCTACGTGCGCAGCTGAGCGGTGCCACTCGTCGCCGTCGTCCGGCACGGGCAGGCGTCGTTCGGCACGGCCGACTACGACGCGCTGTCCGACGCCGGGCGGGAGCAGTCCGCGGTCGTCGGCGCCGAGCTGGCCCGCCGCGGGCTGCGCGACCCCGCGGTCGTCGCGGGCACGCTGCGCCGCCAACAGGACACGGCGAGCCTGCTCATGGCGGCTGCCGGGTTCGCCGGGCGGTGCGGCGTCGACAAGCGGTGGGACGAGTTCGACCACCTCGCGCTGCTGCACCGCTATGTCGACCCGCCCCGCGTCGAGCCCGCGCTGAAGGACTCGCGGGCGTTCCAGGACCTGCTCGACGAGGCGCTCGCGGCGTGGAGCGCGGACGACGGCGACGCGGGGTGGGCGAGCTTCGCCGCCGACGCCGTCGCGGCGCTGCGCAACGTGGCCGAGCGGCTGCCGAAGGGCCGCGACGCGGTCGTCGTCAGCTCGGGCGGCGTCATCGGCGCGCTCGTCGCGGGCCTGCTCGGCGCTCCGGTGGCCACCGCGATCGCGCTCAACCGGGTGTCGGTCAACGGGGCGATCAGCACGGTGGCCGTCGGAGCGCGCGGCGCGAGCCTCCTGTCCTTCAACGACCACGCGCACTTCGTGGGAGCGCACAGGGGGCTGCTCACCTACCGGTAGAGCCATGATCGTCGGCTGGGCGCATTTCCGGACAGATCTGGCCGGTTCCCGCGCCCAGCCGGTGATCACCGGCTGGCGTCGGAGGGAAACAAGATGGTGCTGAGCAGGTGCCGCCTGCGGCCCGGCCCCAAACCCAGTGCGGCACGCGCGCGGATGGCCGCGAACACCTCCGCGACGAGCTCGGCCTTCTCGGCGTCGCTGAGCCACAGCACGAACTGCCGGTAGGACACGCCGTCGGCGAACGGGTCGGCGCCGTCGCGGTCGAGGTACACGTCGAACTCCGCCAGGAGCGAGGTGACCGCGGCGGCGAACCCGCGCCGGTGGTCGTCGAGCGTCATGGCGGCGGCGTCCGCGTCGTCCATGACGGCACGCGCGGGCACCAGGCGGTAGGAGCGCTCGACCGCGCCGCGCACCCGCTCCTCGCCCACCACCTCCAGCAGCCCGCCCTCGGCCAACAGCGCGACGTGGCGGTACATCGTGGCCTTGGCGACGTCGGGCATGCGCGCGCACAGCTGCGCCGTCGTGACGGTCGCGCCTGCCATCGCGGCCTGCACGATCCGTATTCGCACCGGGTGCAGCAACAGCTCCGCGATCCGCATTGCCCGATGTTCTCACAACCGATACCGTTCTCAATCATGAGAACGATTCCTGGGCGCCGCGTCGCCGTCGACGGGCGGGAGCTGTGGACCCTCCGCGAGGGCACCGGCGGTCCGGCCGCCGTCTTCCTGCCCGGCGGCGGGTCGGTCGGGCTGGACTTCCTGCTCGTCCACGAGCGGGTCGCCCGCCGTACCACGTCGGTGCTCTACGACCGGGCGGGCACCGGCTGGAGCGACGACGTCGCGCTGCCCCGCCCGGCCGACGCGGTCCTCGACGAGCTGCGCGCGCTGCTCGCGACGATGGCCGTCCCGGCGCCGTACCTGCTGGTCGGCCACTCGCTCGGCGGGCTCTACGCGCAGCGCTACGCCCAGCGCTTCCCCGGCGAGGTCGCCGCGCTGCTGCTGCTCGAGCCCGCCCACGAGGACTGGGATCGCTACCAGCCCGAGCACCTCCGGCTGGCGACGAACAGCGCGGCCGAGATCGCACCGCCGGAGCCGACCGCGGCCCTGCTCGACCAGGTCCGCGCCGCCTTCGAGGGCATGCTGGCGGCCTTCCCGGCCGATGTCCGCGACGCGGTGACCGAGCGGCGGCTGCGCCCCGACCGCCTGCTCACCGGCCTGCACGAGGGCGGCAACGCGCTCGACGACCTCGCCACCCTGCGCGCGGGCGGACCCCGCCCGGACGTCCCGACGATCGTGCTGAGCGGCACCGCCGTCGACCCGTCGCAGACGCTGTTCCAGCCCGAGGAGCTCGTTCGCGAGCAGATCCGCGGCAGCGAGAAGCTGTACGACGCCATCGCCGCCGCAGCGCCGCGCGGGCAGCACCGAACGCTGCCCGACGCGGCCCATCCGACGATCCCGATGGCCCGCCCCGACGCGGTGGCCGGGGCGGTGGAGGACCTCCTCGCCCAAGTCCGCTAGTGCGGTGGCCACGAACGTTGACGGGGTGATCGCGTGATCCAGGCGGCGAGTCGCAAGGCGCAGCCTGAAGCTCATACCGGGCGTATTCGCGAAGGCGGCGCCGCCGCGAGTCGTCGTCTGGGCGCGCGAGGACCCGGCAAACGTTTGTGGCCACCGCACTAGGGGTGCAGGGCGGCACGCACCTCGCGGGCGACCTCGGCGTGCAGGTCGCGCGTGCGGTCGACGACGGCCTGCATCCAGTAGAAGCCGTGGATCATGCCGTCGTAGTTGGAGTAGGTGACCTTGACCCCGTCGGCACGCAGCCGGTCCGCGTAGCGGCGGCCGTCGTCGCGGAGCGGGTCGAACTCGGCGGTGACGACGAGAGCGGGCGGCAGGTCGGCGAGGCTCTCCGCGTTCAGCGGCGAGGCCCGCCAGTCGGGCGTGTCCGTGGCGCCGTCGAGGTAGTGGCCCCAGAACCAGCGCATCGACCCGCGCTGCAGGAGGTAGCCCTCGGCGTTCTGGATCGCCGACGGCGTGTCCATGTTGCGCTCGACCGCCGGGTAGATCAGCAGCTGGAACGCGAGCGCGGGTCCGCCCTCGTTCCTGGCCTTGATCGCGACGGCGGCGGCGAGGTTGCCGCCCGCGCTGTCGCCGCCGACCGCGATGCGGGCTGGGTCGACCGAGAGCTCCTCGGCGTGCTCGACCACCCAGACGAGGCCCGCCCAGGCGTCGTTGAACGGCACGGGGAACTTGTGCTCCGGCGCCTTCTGGTAGTTGACGGCGACGACGACGCAGCCCGTGTCGTTGGCCAGCGTGCGGCAGGTGGAGTCGCACACCTCGATGTTGAGGATCACCCAGCCGCTGCCGTGGTAGTACACGATCACCGGGAACGGGCCCTCGCCCTCGGGAGTGTAGATCCGCACCGGCAGGTCCGCCGTGGGGCCGGGAATGAACCGGTACGCGACGGAGGCCACCTCGGGACCGGGGCCCTGCAGGTCCGCGAACGCCAGGGCGGCCTGCCGCGCCTGCGGCACCGTCATCTCCTCGAACGGCGGCTGCCCCAAGGCGGCCATCTCGGCCAACAGGGCCTGTACCTGCGGGTCGACTACGCGCTCTGCCACAACATCTCCTCCTCGAAGATCCCCGTCGTGCGCCCGGGCCGGACCAGTCAGGACTCGTTCGGCACCAGAACCCCGCGGCCGACGATCCGCCCTTCGTCGAGCCCGTGCAAGACCTCGTTCACGCCCTCGAGCGGGTAGGTCGTCCTGGTGAGCTGCACCGCGCCCCGGGCCACCAGCGCGACGAGCTCCACCGCGTCGTTGTACGTGCCGACGATGCTGCCGAGGAAGCTCGTCTCGGGGAACAGCGCCTCGCCGAGGATCTCGACCTGCAGCGTGCCGCCGTAGCCGATCATGATGTCGACGCCGCGGGTGCCGAGCAGCTCCACGGCGTCGCGCTCGGCGCCGCCCTCGCCGACGAAGTCCAGCACCACCTGGGCGCCGCCCCCGCCGGTGAGCTCGCGCACCTGCTGCACGTGCGAGCGGTCCTCCTTCGCCAGCACCGTCTGGTCGGCGCCCCACTCGCGGGCGTGCTCGAGCGCCTGCGCGCTGCGGTCCACGACAATGATCTCCGTCTGGGACAGCGCGCGCATCGCCTGGATGCCGATGTGCCCCAGCCCGCCCGCGCCGAGCGCCACCGTGTAGCTGCCGGGGTAGGCGTGCGGCAGGGCCTTCTTCACCGCCCCGTAGGCGGTCATGCCCGCGCAGCCGAGCGGGCCGACGTCGACCGGCGTGACCCCGGGCCGCAGCGGCACGCAGGCGCGCGCGTTGGTCTTGACGTACTCGGCGAACCCACCGGGCGCGAAGACACCGGGGAAGACGTTGTCGGTGCAGTGCATGTCGTCGCCCGCACGGCAGAAGTGGCAGTACCCGCACGTGATCAGCGGGTGCAGGAGCACGGCGTCGCCGACCGCGACGTGGGTGATCGCCTCGCCGACCTCCTGCACCCACCCCGCCGTCTCGTGGCCGGGGATGAAGGGCAGCCCGACGCCCGCCGCCTTCCACGGGGCGTCGAACTGGCCGTCCCAGATGTGGATGTCGGTGCGGCAGAACCCCGCCGCTCCCACCCGGACGATCACGTCGGTGGGCGAGGTGATCTGCGGGTCGGGCACGGTGCTGATCTCGAAGTCCTGTCGGTAGCCGGTCAGCTGGACAGCTTTCATGCGATGCCTCGTTTCGGTCGTGGCGGACGGTGGTCAGAGGGCGGGGCGGGCGCGGCGGCGATGTCGGGGTTCAGCCGCAGCGCCATGGGTCAGCCCCCGGAGACGGGTCGGTCGCGCAGATCTGGTCCTTCTTGGGTCGACGATGTAGAAGCAGCCCTGGTCGTCCATGTAGCCGACGTCTCCGGTGTGCAGCGCCCCGACGGGCAGCGCGTTCGCCGTGCTCGTCATCGCGCCACCTCGGAACCCGCGGCACGCAGCACCGCGTCGACGATGTGCTCGTAGCCCCGTGCACCGGCAGGTGTTGCCCGCGAGCGCGGTGCGGATCTCCGCCTCCGACGGCTTGGCGCCCCGGCTCAGCAGCTCCACGGCGGTGGCAGGAAGCCCGGCGTGCAGAAGCCGCACTGCTGGGCCTGCGCGTCCAGGAACGCCTGCCGCACGGGGTGGGCCTCGGCGCGGTCGGCGAGCCCCTCCACCGTGACGACCTCGGCGCCGTCGGCCTGCACGGCGAACATGAGGCACGACCGCGCCGTCGCGCCGTCGACGAGCACGGTGCACGAGCCGCACACCCCCTGCCCGCAGCCGACGTTCGTGCCGGTGAGCCCGAGGTCCGGACGCAGGACGTCGACGAGCAGCCTGCGCGGCTCCACCCCGACGTGCCCCGGTTGCGCACGGCCGGGTGGGCGATCCGCCCGGCCGCCTCGACGAGCGCGGGCAGCGCCTCGGCCAGCCCGGCGTCGTCCTCCAGCGCGGCGAGGCGCCGCAAGGCCCCGATCCGCACCACGTCGGCGTCGATCCCGACGTGGTCGAGCTCGGCCACCGGCCCGATGTCGACGAGGACCTCGGCGCTCGTCGTCCGCGCGCAGAGCTCAGCGACCAGCGACTGGCCACCGGCCAGCACACGGGCCCTCCCGGGCGCGGCGGCGAGCGCGGCGACGGCCTCGGCGACGGTGGTGGCCCGGCGGTAGCGGAACGGGGCCGGCTTCATTACTTGATCGCCTGCGGGTTGACCGGCGAGCCGACCGAGCCGGTGATCGTCAGCGGCGGGGCGATGAGCTGGAACTCGTAGACGCCGTCCGCGGCGCAGTCCTCGGCCAGCGCGTCGAGGTCCCACATCTCACCGAGGTGGATGCCCGCGTTGACCAGCATGATGATGTGCAGCGGCTGGAAGCAGTCCGGCGTCTCGTTGGGCAGCCGCTCGGTGCCCCACGTGTCGGTGATCGCGGCGGCCACGTTGCGCGGGCAGAAGAAGTCCGCGGCGCTCACGCCGAAACCCGGCGCGGGCCCGCCGGCGTAGTCGCCCCAGCTGCCCGCGTCGCGGCACATCGCGATGTGGCCGGTGCGCACGAGCACGAAGTCACCCTCGCCGACCTCGACGCCCTGGGCCTCCGCGCACGCCGCCAGGTCGTCGCCCGAGATCGACTCGGAGATGTCGAGCCACGGCTTGCCCTTGTGCCGGGCGACGTCGAGCAGCACGCCCCGCCCGACCATGGCGTCCTTGGCGTTGGTGATCGAGTTCTTCTTCGCGCCGCTGCTGGTGACCTGGTTGGTGCCGTAGCCGTTGTACATCTTGCCGTCGTGGAAGATGTGCGCCAGCGAGTCCCACTGCGTCGAGGACTGCAGGATGATGTAGGCGGCGTCGTCGGTGTAGCGCACCTCGTCGAGGTGGTCCTGCTCGCCCGCGTCGATGTCCCCGCCGTCCACGATCATGTGGTGCAGGGGGTTGTACCGGCCGTAGGAGCCGGTCTGCGGGCCGTCGCCGTCCAGCGGCAGCGCGAGCGAGAACACCTTGCCCTTGCGCACCAGCTGCGCCGACGCCTTGATCCGCTCAGGGGTGACGTAGTTGAGCGTGCCCTTCTGGTCGTCAGGGCCCCACTTGCCCCAGTTGTTGTACTTGGCGGCCAGCGCTCGGACGGTTTCGATCGTCGGGGCCGTAGCGGTCACGGACGGGTCCTCTCTCGTGAGGGTGGCGGAACTGCCGGAACGGGCTGAAGAAGGCGACCGCGCGCGGCGGTCAGTACATCGCGACACCGGCGTTGACGTTGAGGTCCTCGCCGGTGATCGACGCCGCGGCGTCGGAGGACAGGAACGTGCAGGCGCTCGCGATCTCCCCGGCCTCGACCACCCGACCGAGCGGGGAAGGAGCCGTGAAGGAGGCGAGGGCTTCCTCGAACGTGATCCCGCGGGCCTCGGCCTGGTTGTTCAGCACGCTGTCGAGGCGCGGGCCGCCGACCGCGCCCGGGCAGACCGCGTTGACCCGGATCCCGTGCGGCCCCAGCTCGAGCGCGAGCGTGCGGACCAGGCCGATCACGGCCATCTTCGACGCCGCGTAGGGGGTGCGGCCGTAGAGCGGGCGCTTGCCGGTCATCGACGAGATCGCGATGAGGCTGCCCGCGCCCCCCGCGACGAGCGACGGGATGAAGGCGCGAAAGGTGAGGAAGACCCCGTCGAGGTCGGTGGCCAGGCACTCGCGCCAGGCGGCAGGCTCGATCTCGTGCATGGGCGCGGTGGGACCGCCGATCCCGGCGTTGGCGACGACGGTGCGCACCGAGCCGAACCGCTCCAGCACACCCTTGGCCATCATCTCGACCGACGCCTCGTCGGCGACGTCGCAGGGAAGAGCGAGGGCGACGCCGTCGGCGCCCTCGATCTCCGCGACCGTGTCACCCAGGGTGGCGGTGTCGCGCGCGGTCACCGCCACGGCGTAGCCCGCACGGGCGAAGCCGACGGCGATGGCTCGGCCGATCCCCCGGTTCGCCCCGGTGACCACCGCCACCGGCGCCGCGCTCGTTCCGCTGCTCTGCTGGACCACGGCACCGAGCATGCTGCGAGCGGACGCGCCGTTCCATGGCGAAATGCCCAGAGATTCCGGACTTTCTCCGGGCGGATCCTCAAACCGGGCAGGAAGCGCGCTGGATGTCACGCACCGTGAACGCCAGCTGGAGCTCCATTCGGGTGGCGGTCGTGCGCAAGTCCCTGCGGATCAGCTGCTCCGCCCTCGCCAGCCGGTAGGCGACGGTGTTGGGGTGCACGATGAGGGCCTTCGCCGCGGCGGGCACCGAAGTGCCCTCGGCCAGCCACACCCGGACCGTCTCGCAGAGCCGCGACCGGCGGCGGGCGTCGTGCTCCTCCAGCGGGAGCACCAGCGTGTCGGCGAACGACCGCAGCTCGGCCGTGGTGCCGGTGCGCAGCAGGTAGGCGGCGAGCCCGAGCTGTCGCAGGTCGAACCCGCCGCCGGTGCCCTCCTCGGGGCACAGCTCGACCGCGGCGGCCGCCGCGCCGAAGTCGAGCCCGGTCACGGGCGCCCCCAGCACGGTCGTCACGCGGTCGCTGCCCGACCGCACGGCCACGAGCTCGTGCAGCCGGGCCAGCGTGGGCGTCGGGTCCGGCTCGGCGGGCAGGATCACCACCAACAGCCCGTCCTGGGCGCCGACCAGCGGCCGCGGCGCGGGGACCGCCGCGGCCCGCACGATGTCGGCGAGCTTGGCCGCGCTGCCGCCGACAGCCCCGTCGACGGCCCTGTCGACGGAGATGACGGCGAGCATCTGGGTCCCGTCCAGGTCGTGGCCCAGTGCGGCGGCGCGGTCGAGGACGGTGCCCGAGAGCCGCTCTGCGCCGGAGCGCAGCAGCTCGTCGACCAGGTCGCCCGCGAGCCGGTTCGCCGTCTCTCCGCCCACTCCAGCACCTCGCGCTTGGTCTCCAGCTCGGCGATCGTGCGCTGCGCAGCTCGGCGGTCTCGAGCGCCAGCGTCGCGTGCTGGGCGAGCAGCTCGACCAGCTCGACCTGGGCCGCGCCGAACTCGCGCGACTCGCGCGAGTAGGCCACGAGTACGCCCTTCGGAGCGCCGGTCGCCCGCAGCGGCACCGCCAGGAGCGCCCGGAAGCCCTGCAGCAGCGCCCACCGCCGGGACGCCCCGTACTCGCGGGCCGACCCGACGTCCGACACGGTGAGGGTGAGCCCCTCCCGGAACGCGCAGGCGGCCACCGTGTCGTTGTCCGTGCCGCCGGGGTGCAGCACCAGCGCGTGTTCGCGGTTGATCTGGGCCACGTACTCCGCCGAGAGCCCGTGCGAGCCGCGGGCGGTCAGCCAGGTGCCGGTCGGGTCGACCAGCATGACGGCGCAGAGGTCGAACCCGACGAGGCGACACGCCTGCTCGGCGATCCGGCTGAGGAGGACGTCGAGCGGCTCGGCCGCGTTCACACCGCGCACGACCTCGGCGACCGCCGCGAGCCAGGGACCCAGCAACTGCCGGGTCATGGCCAGGCTGCTCGGCACGACCGTCGACATGGCAGGAGTGTATGAGGTCGGGCCGCCAATAGTTGATCTTCAAGCCGGGGGTAAAGGGGGTGGCGGCGTCGGGCGACGTGATCGTCGGACGCGTCAGGAGACCACTTACCGCGAGCCTGGACGCGTGGGCACGAAGGACCTCCTGCACGCGATCCGCGGCTACGACACCGGCTACATCGCCGCTGACGCCGAGCGCGACTTCCGCCGGATGCGGCGGCACCGCCGGTGGGCCCAGCGCGTGTGCCGACTGCGGCGCGCCTGCGAGGGCGCGACCCGGCTGGCCACGTTCGCCGACGCCACCGCCCGCCTCGGCGCGACGGCGCAGCGCGACCTCGGGCTGCAGGCCGTCGACCTCGACACGGTCGTCGGGAGCGTCGGCCGCGCCCACGACTTCGACAGCCGGTTCCGGCCGGGGCGGGCGATCAGCGAGAGGCGCTGGGAGGCGCTGGACCGCGCCATGCGGTCCGGCCAGCCGATCCCGCCGATCCTCGTCTACCGCGTCGCGGGCCTGCACTACGTGCAGGACGGGCACCACCGCGTCTCGACGGCCAAGGCGGTGGGCTGGCAGAGCGTCGACGCGTTCGTCACCGAGGTGCTCGTTCCGGGGCCGCCGACGGCGTCACGGGCTGCCTGAGTCGGCGTAGTGGGGTTGGGCGAGCGCGATCAGCGCGCCGACCGCGAGCAGCGCGACCGAGAGCGCCATCCCGGCCTGCACCCCGCTCTGGTCGGACAGGGCGCCCGCCAGCACGGGCCCCGCGCACTGGCCCGCCGCGAACCCGACGGTCACCGCGCCGATGGCCGGTGACCACGCGTGCCGGGGCACGGTGTGGCGCACGACCGCCGTCACGGCCGTGACGGTCGACAGGAAGGCGCCGCCGAACAGCACCGCCGAGGCGACGGCGGCGAGCGGGTGGGTCGACACCACCGGCACCGCGGCGCCGAGCGCGGTGAGCGCGAGCAGCAGGGCGAGGCCCCGGCCGCCCTTCGCGCGGCCGAGCAGCGGCCCCCAGAAGAAGCAGGCCGACGCGCCCGTCAGGCCGAGGACGACCCAGAACACCGCGATCATCGCGGGACCCAGCCGCGGCTGCAGCAGCGCGACGACGAAGGTCGTGTAGCCGACGTAGCCCACGCCGAACAGCAGGTACGCCACGGCCGTCGCGGCGATCCGCCGCCGGGGCCACGCGCCGCTGCCGTCGGCGGCGCGCTGCGGCGCGTCGGAGATCCCGGCGGTCGCGAGGGCGGCGGGGACGATCGCCGCCAGCGACACGAGCCCGAGCAGCAGCCAGCCCGCCCGCCAGCCGACGCCGGGCCCTGTCGACGCCAGCAGCGGGGGCAGCACGACACCGGACAGGACGATGCCGGTGCCGCCGCCCGCCACGTAGACGCCGAGGAGCACCGTGGCCTGCCGCGCGGCCAGATGCGCCCCGGCGTGCGCGACCAGCGCCGCCCCCGCGATGAACGTGACCGCGCCCGCCACACCCCCGCCCGCGCGCAGCACCATGAGCAGGCCGAACGCGGAGGTGGCCGCGCAGCCCACGATGCACAAGGCGGTGATCACCATGCCACCGAGGAACACCGGGCGCAGCCGGAACCGCGTCACGAGCACGGTCGCGCCGACCGCGCCCGCCAGGTAGCCCAGCGCGTTGGCGGTGTTCATCGCGCCCGCCTCGGTGTAGCTCCAGTGCAGGTCCGCGCGCATCGGCGGCAGGAGCAACGCGTAGGCGAAGCGCCCCATGCCGAGCGCCACGACCGGACCCAGCGACAGCCCCGCCGCGTGCAGGAACGACCGCCGCAGGGCCGGGGGCCGGACCGTCACGTCGACCCGGGCAGTGTCGATCCGGGCAGGGTGATGGCGTAGTCCCACGCCGAAGGGTCGCGGTCGACGAGCCGCCACTGCCCGAGCCGCTGCAGCAGGCTGCGCACCGGCCAGTTGTCGGGCTGGACCGTCGCGAGCACCGTCCAGCCCGCCCACCGCGGTCGGCCGAGCTCCTCGCCGAGCAGGCGCGACGCCACGCCGCGGCGCTGCCAGGCGTCGGCGACGAGCACGCTCACCTCCACCCGCTCGGCACCGATGACGATGAGGTTGAGCAGGCCCACCGGCACATCGTGCGCCATCGCCACCACCGCGGCACCTTCCGGCGGACCCGCGAGCAGGTAGCCGCGGCCGCGCGCCCACACCTTCTCGCGCGGGAACGGGGCCGGGAGGAAGAACCGCCGCTGCAGCGACGCGGGCGAGCACGCCCACACCAGGCGCCGCACGGCCGGGACCGTCGCGGGCTCCACCGTCACCGTCTCTATGACAGCTGTCATGGAAGGAGGTCTACGCCACCGTCGGCCACCGCGCACTATGACAGTCGTCATGATGGGACGCGTCAGAGGAGGAGCTCCAGCTCCGCCTGCACGGCGTCGAGCGCGCTGAGGTCGCGGCGGGCCCTGCCGATGACGACCGCGCCCTCCGCCGCGCTGACCACCAGCAGCGCGACCCGCGCGGCCCGCTCCTCGGCAAGGCCGCCGCGGACCAGCGCCTTCCGGAGAGGGTCGAGCCAGACCTCGAACGCCGCGCGGGCGGCATCGGCCACGGCCGGGCTGTCCCACGACGCGTCGGCCACGCCCGCCACGATCGGGCAGCCGCCCCGGAAGTCGGTCATGGTCAGCAGCTCGCGGAAGCGGTCGAGCAGCCCGCCCACGACCTCGGCGGGCGGGACCGGCTCGGGCGCGTCGACGGCCGCCCGCAGCGGCCGCGCCGCCCGCTCGGCCATCCACGCCATCGCCTCGGCCAGGAGCTGGTCCTTGCCGCCGGGGAAGTAGTGCTGCAGCGAGCCCCGCGGGGCCGACGCGTGCTCCACGACGTCGCGCAGGCCGGTGCCGCCCACCCCCCGCTCACGGAACAGCAGGGCGGCGCTGCGCACCATCCGTTCCCGCGGACCCCTCGTCGTCATGACGGCTGTCATGATAGCCGTGATGACCGCCCCGGGTGCGGCACTGGTCACGTCGCGCCGAACCCGGCCGTCGTCATCCGCGCACGGCCCGCGGACGCCCCTCCCGCCACGCGGGCCGTGCACCGATCCGGCGGCGAACGCCGGTGTGCGGCAGTCTCGTGCCGTCGCCCCCGGGGCCGGAAGATCCCCCGACCGGGCCCGGAGGCATACTCCGGAGTGGCCGTTTGTCACCCCCGGTGACAAGGCTCTCACCCGTCCGGGGTCCGGAGACCCCGGAAACTCCGGAGACGGCGACGATGACGATGACGGCTGACGATGACGGCTGACGGCGACGACCGGCGCAACCAGGAGAAGCAGCGCTTCGCCGCGGGCCTGCGCGACCTGGCTGAGCGGGCCGGGCTGACCCAGCAACAGGTGCGGCGCAACATGACGGCGCCACGGCCCGCGCAGACGATCAGCGACCTGCTGCTGGGCACCGGCGTGAAGGCGCCCGAGCTCGCGCTGGTGCTGGACTTCGTGGCGGCGTGCGCCAAGCTCGACCGCCACGGCAGGCTGTCCAAGGCCGACGTCGACCCGGAGCGCTGGCGCAAGCGGCACCGCGAGCTGGAAGGCGCGCTGAAGGCGCTTGCGGCCGCCCACCGAGCGCAGCGGGCAGGCAGGCTCCGGTCGACCCTGCCCTCCGACGTCCCCGGTTTCGTCGGCCGGGACCGTGAGCTCGGCGCCGTGGCCGGGATGATCAACGGGGCGGTGGGCGGCAGGCCGCAGGTCGTCGCCATCGACGGGATGCCGGGCTGCGGGAAGACCGCGCTGGCGATCCGGGCCGCCCACGCGAACGCGGCGGCGTTCCCCGACGGCCGGTTCTACGTGCCGCTGCACGCGCACACGCCCGATCAGGCCCGCCGCGCTCCCGCCGAGGTCCTCGACGAGTTGCTGCAGCTCATCGGCGTCGGTTCGCGCGAGATCCCCGGCACGCTCGAGGCGAAGTCCGCCCTGTGGCGGCAGCGCGTGGAGGGCACCCGCACGCTCGTCGTCCTCGACGACGCTTCCGATCCCGAGCAGGTGCGGCCGCTGCTGCCCGGCGGCGGGACCTGCCTCGTGATCGTCACCTCTCGGCCGCTGCTCATGGCGCTCGACGACGTGCGGCCGCTGCACGTCAGCACGCTTCCCGCGGAGGACGCCGCGGCGCTGCTGCGGGAGCTGGCGTTCCTCGACCCGGCGCAGGACCGGGATCTCGACGCCGACCTGGGGAAGCTGGTCGAGCTCGCGGGCTGCCTGCCGCTGGCGATCCGGGTGCTCGCGGCCTGGCTGCGCCACCACCCGACGTGGACGCTCTGCGACCTGATCGGCCTGCTGTCCACGGCCGACGACCGGTCCGCCGCGGTCAGGGCGGGCGACGTGGGGATCGACCGCGCGTTCACCCTCTCCTACGAGTCGCTGCCCTCCGACCAGCGGTCGCTCTTCCGCCAGTTGGGCCTGCACCCGGGACCGGAGTACGAGGCGGAGGCCATCGGCGCCCTCGCGGGCGTGGACGCGGACGTCGCCCGGCGCCTCCTGGACGGCCTCTACCAGGCCAACCTGCTCGACGAGACCGCCAGGGGCCGCTTCCGGATGCACGACCTCCTACGCGACCACGCGCGGGCGCTCGCCGATCCCGCCGCGCAGGAGTCGCTGGCAGCGGTGGCCAGGCTGCACGACCACTACCGGTCGGTGGTCGACCGTGCGGTCGCGCTGGCCGAGCAGGACCGGGACGTGCCCGCCGTCGACCGGACCAGCCTGCACACCGCCGCCGACGCCCGGCGCTGGCTGGCGACCGAGCTGCCGAACCTCGTGGCGTGCGTCGAACGGGCGGCCGGGCCGCAGCAGCCGACCGCGATCGCGCTGGCGCTCACGCTGAGCCGCTACCTCTACCTCGACGGCCGCTGGACCACCGCCCGGCGGGTCTACGGGACCGCGCTGGACGCCGCGCGCGCGGTCGGCGACCAGGCCGCGACGGCCCGCCTGCTCGTCGAGCTGGCGACCGTCCAGCGGCTCACCGGGCTCGTCCGCGAGTCCGAGGCTGGGCTCACCGAGGCCCTCGTGATAGCGGGCGCCTGCGATGACCCCGGCGCCGAGGCGGCCGCGCTGGTCGGCATGGCCTGGCTGCACCTCACCGCCGGGCGGCACGCCGCCGCGTTGGAGAGCCTCGACACGGCGGTCGCGCTCTGCCGCCGGGTCGCGGACCTCGTGTGCCTCGCCGACGCGACCGCGCTCGCGGGGATCGTGCGCTTCGAGATGGACGACATCGGCGCGGGCGAGCCCGCGCTGACGGCGGCGCTCGCGCTGTTCCGCGAGCTCGGCTTCAGCCGCGGGGTGGCCGACACTCTCACCTTCCGCGGCGACCTGCGCCGCAAGCACGGGGACTTCCACGCGGCGGAGGACGACCTCACGACCGCGCTGGAGCTCTACGACCGGCTCGACGAGCGCCACGGCCGCACCTGCGCGCTCGGGGCGCTGGCCACGATGCGGCTCGACGACGGCGACCGCGCCACGGCACGCGCGCAGTTCACGGAGGTCCTGCAGCTGCACCGGGAGATGGGCAACGGGTACGGCGAGGCCTACGCGCTCGCCTTCCTGGGCCGGATCGCGGCGGGCGAAGGGCACGCCGCCGACGCGGTGGCGCTGCTGCGGGAGGCCATCGGGCTGCACGAGGCCATCCCCAACCCGGCCGGTGCTGCGGAAGCCCGCACACTGCTGGCCGACGTCGTCGCCAGTGGTGTCTCAACCTGAGCCGATCCTTCTCACGCGCTGTGGCGCGTGGTGGGATCACCTCTCGCGGCGACGAGGGGGGCGGTGGGCGATGTCGAGCTTGGGCGGCCAGGTGACGACCGCGGTGGCGGGACCCTCCCGGCTCACCACCTGGCACCAGGAGCTCTTCGCCGCCGTGGGCAGGTGGCCGTGGCTCGGCACCCTCAACGACAGCGTGACGGCCGTCGTCCAGCCCGTCTATGACCGGTTCCGCGGCAACCTCGCCGTGGAGCTGCTGCACGGGGGCCGCTGGGCCGGGCACGCGCTGCACCCGGCGCTGTCCGACCTGCCGATCGGGTTCTGGTCGAGCTCCCTCCTGCTCGACATGGTCGGCGACGGGGTCGGGAGCGGCGAGGAGAAGGGCCGCGGCTTGGACGCGGCGGGCACGCTCAGCGCCGCGGGGCTCGCGGCCGCGGTGGCCACGGCGGTCACCGGCGTCGCCGACTGGACGGTGAGCGACGGCGAGGACCGCCGCGTCGGGCTCTTCCACGGCCTGCTCAACGGCGCAGCCGTGGTGCTGCAGAGCGCGTCGCTGGCGGCGCGGCTCGCCGGGCACCGCGGGTCGGCGCGCGGGCTGGGCATGGCCAGCATGGCCGTCACCACCGCCGCGGGCTTCGTCGGCGGGCACCTCGTCCAGGGCCGCGGGGCCATGGTCAACCGGGTGGCCGCCCACAGCGGCCCCACGCGGTGGGTCAAGGTCGTCACCGAGGAGGACCTCCCCGAGGGCGAGCCGAAGGGCATCGACGTCGAGGGCCGCAAGGTGCTGCTCTACCGCACCGACGGGCAGGTGTACGCGATCGACGACCTCTGCAGCCACGCGGGCGCGCTGCTGTCCCGCGGGTCCGTCGTCGACTGCGTCGTCACCTGCCCGCTGCACGAGTCGCGGTTCGACGTGCGGGACGGCCACATCGTCCGCGGTCCCGCGCACCACCCGCAGCCTGCGCTGCCTGCGCGGGTCCGGAACGGCTGGGTCGAGGTCCGGGGCTCCCAGCCCGGGAGAAGGCGCGCCAGAACCTGATGAGGAGTACGCCATGGCATGGGAAGCGATTGCGGACACGGACCAGCTCGAAGAGGGCGACATGATGGTCGTCGACCTCGGCGGGGAGCCGATCTGCGTGGTGCGCCTCTCCGACGAGGAGGCCGTCGCCTGCCACAACACGTGCACCCACCAGCAGCAGCCGCTCAATGAGGGCTACCTGCAGGACGACGACACGCTGATCTGCCCCGCCCACAACTCCCGCTTCGACCTGCACACCGGCGAGCCGATCGGCATCCCCGCCGTGACCGCGATCCCCATCTACGCCTGCAAGATCGAGGACGACGCGATCTGGGTCGACTTCGACCAGCAGCTCAACGACGCCCCGATCCCCCACAAGCCCTTCCACTGAGCATTCACGCCGCAGCCGAGCGGGACGTGAGCGGGGTTCGTGCGTCCGGAAACCCTGCTCATGTCCCGTTCGGCTGTTGGGCACGTGCCCGGGTCAGCTCGGCGACGATGCGCGCGGAGTCACCGAAGATGTCGAGCTTGGTATACCGGTAGATCCGCCAGCCGCGGTCGACGAGCCGAGTGTGCCGACCGATGTCCCGAAGCACCCGCTGCCGTTCGGTGTGAACGTCGCCCTCGTACTCGATCCCGATCATCAGGTCGGGCCAGGCCAGGTCCAGCCATACCGCCGTGCGGGCGGCGGCGTCCTGCACCACCCACTGCACGTGGGGACGGGGCAGCCCGGCGCCGACGATGAGCAGCCGGAGCCGGGTCTCCATCGGAGAGCCTGCGTAAGGACTCGCCAAGGCGAGCACTCCGGGGAGCCGAGCGACGCCCCGGCGTCCGCGGTAGCGCACGCAGAAGTTGAGCAGCAGGTCCGGGTTGAACCGATGCCGGTTGGCCAGCCGGTCGACGGCCACGACGGCCTGCGTCAGGTCGGGGTCGCGGGCGAGGTCGAACGCAGTGCGCAGCGGCGTCGTGCACCGCACGTCGCCGATGGTCATGATCTCTCCCGGGTTCAGCCGGTCGCGGCGTACGACCAACCCGGGTCGGCGGCGGACGCCGTCGGGCACCGTGACCTCCGCGGGTGTGTCGGGACGGGGTGCGCAGTCGGCGTCGAGGAGCGCTGCGGCGGAGTAGCCCGACAGCACGCCGCGGCCCTCCACGAGTCGGTAGGCGGCCAGCGACCGGAGAACAAGGTCAGGCTCTCCACGCCCGCACGCGTAGACGTCGGGCAGCATCCGCCGGAACCGCGGACCGCGCAGCCGATCGGGCGTGACGAGCCCGGCCGCGACCGCGCGCGACCCCCGGAACACCACCGGCCATCCCGGCACGTCGGGCACGACCACAGGATGACCTGCCCGAGCGGGCCTCCGTGGCCGTTTGACGCAATGCGCCGCGAGCGGGACAAGAGCGGGGTTTCGTCGCGACAAGGGCCCCGCTGGTGTCCCGTTCGGGCGTGGGCTCAGCCGAGGGCCGTCGCCTGGCCGGGCAGCAGCCACTGGAGGCGGGCGCGCAGGTCCGCGGGCGCGCGGTTGAACGCCGCCTGAACCTCCGGCCGGCCCTGGCGGAAGTGCGCCCAGCCGTCGTAATGGACCGGTACCGCGACCCGCGGGCGCAGGAGCCCGCACAGCGCGACGGCATGCTCCCCGGTCATGCTGTAGCGGACCGGACCGGTGACCGGGAACTGCACACCGCCGAGGTGCAGCACGGCCGTGTCGACCCGGAAGCGGTCGGCGACCGCGCGCACCCCGCCGTGGAGCACGGTGTCGCCGGAGACCCAGAGCACGCCGTCGCGCTGCCCCTCCCACTCCAGAGCGAAGCCGACCACCGCGCCCGCCACCGGGCGGCTGAGCGGCGGGCCGTGGCGGCACGGCGTGGCCGTCACGGTGATCGTCGGCTTGCCCGGCGCGGTGAGCCGGGTCGTCGACCACGCGGCCAGCCCGACGGCGCCTGCACCCAGCCGCCGCGCGCCCGGCGTCGTCGTCACCACCCGGCCGACCCGCGGCAGCAGCGCCCGACCGGTGTCGTCGAGGTTGTCACGGTGGTGGTCGTGGGTGAGCAGCACGGCGTCGATCGGGCCGAGGTCCGCGGGTGCCACCGCGGGCCCGACGAGCTTGCGGCTGCTCGTGCCCCAGCCGAACGCGTAGCGGCGGCCGGGCGGGTCGAACGTCGGGTCCGTGAGCAGCCGCCAGCCGTCGACCTCGATCAGCGTCGTCGGGCCGCCGATGTGCGTGAGCAGGGTCGTCACGGCCGCACAGCGTGCCGCAACGCCCACGCGAGGACGTAGTCGGCGATCTCCTCCCAGCCGGGCGCGGCGGGCAGCAGGTGCGGCTTGCCGCCGAACTCGACGTTCTCGGTCAGCGTCTTCTCACTCCGGTAATGCTTCGCGTTCGACCACTGCACCTTCGGCGGCATGATGTTGTCCTCGGTGCCGGAGACGAACAGCGGCGGCGCGCGGTTGTCGTTGTGGTAGTCCACGTAGGTGCCGCCGTGGCCGGGCGTGAGGTCGGCCAGCGCGGTCTCGAACAGGATGTGGCCGGAGACGGGCACCGCGTACCGCTCGTACAGCCGCCGCGCGTCGTCCTCGGGGCAGGTGTTGGTGAACGCGTAGTTCCGCCTGGAAGTGGTGCTCGGCCGCCGCATCGGAGGCGACGAGACCGAGGGAGCGCTCCGCGACGCCGCGGCACAGCCGCGAGCCGTTGATCTCGGCCAGCCGGGCGGCGCGCTCGGCGAACGCCCTCGCGACCTCGACGTGTCCGCTGCGGGCGGCGGCCTCGGCGAAGTCCCGGTAGTGGGTCGGGGTGACCTGCAGGAACGGGTCGTCGATGAGCGGTGAGAGGCGCTGGTAGGCATCCACGTAGTGGCCTTCGGCAACGTCGCGGGCCGCCAACGCGGCCACGGCGGAGGCGTACACGCCACTGAAGCCCGCGGCCCGTCCGCGACGGCGACGACGTGTGCGCGGGGGGCCGCCCGACCAGGCCAACAGGGCAGCGTTGACGACGTTCTCCGCGTCATAGCCCATCGCCCTGCGCAGCACGCGCACCTGCTCCTGGTACTCGGTCGCGCGGCGGACCGTGCCGCCGGTGAGCTCGGTCAGCGACATGATCCACAGCACGGTGTCCAGCAGCTGGAGCGCACCCGCGTCGCGGGCCACGTCGGCCGCCCTGGCCAGGCTGTGGTCGCGGGCGGGCGCGTCCCACAGCGAGGTGGTGAGCGCGACGCTCACCGCGCCGTAGCGCAGCGCGTGATGACCTCGACGGCGTCCCGCATCAACGGCACGGCCTCGTCGTAGGGCAGGAGGATGAGCGCGCTCAGGCCGCGCAGGATCGTCGAGGCCGGGTTGTCGTCGTCATGCGCCCAGTGAAGAACCTGAACCACGGTTGAGGTCAAGGACGGTCGAGCAGCGGCAGGAGCGCGGCAGGATCCTCGACGTGGGCGTTGTGGCCGAGGCCCGGCAGCACCACCGGCTCCGGAACGAGGGCGGCCAACTGGTCGGTGGAGACCATCGGGTCGCGCTCGCCGCGGGCCAGCACGACCGGGACCGGCGCCGTCGCCGTCAGCGCGGGCATCTCCGGGTCGCCGGTACCGAAGGCCCGCTGGTCGAACACCGTGCGCCACCCGCCGTCGACCTCGCGGACGGCGGTGTCCAGGGCCGGGTCGAACGGGTCGACGAGCCCGACCAGGCCTGCGAGCCTCAGGTGCCGCGCCACCGCGTCGGCACGACTGGGCAGCACGGGCGGTGGCCGCAGCGCCAGCGAGGCGGCCCTGGCCAGGTCCTCGTCCGACCAGACGACCTTGATCCCGAGCCCGACCACGGCGCGCACCCGCGGCTGGGACGCCAGACGCAGAGCGACCACGCCGCCGTACGAGTGTCCGACCACCACCGTGCCCGCCGCGTCGACCAGCGGCGCGACGGCATCGGCGACCGCAGCGAACGTGTACCGCGACAGCGGCGCCGACCCGCCGTGCCCCGGCAGGTCGACCGCCGTCCACGCCCGGTCGCCGAGGAGAGCGACGAGCCCGTCCCACACCTGCGAGGTCGCCGCGAGCCCGTGCAGGAGCAGCACACGCGGGAGGCCCACGCCGCCGCGCCGCACCCGGAGCCCCTCCACGTTCACCAGCCTGCCATCCCGGGCGGGAGCGTCCGCCGCACCTGTCGAGCGCCCGCTCGGGGCGGAATCCCACTCTCCATCCTCGTGATCCCTGGCTCGGGCTGCGGAGCGGCCAGATCCGACCGGAATTGCGCCGAGCCGACGATCACCGGGTCTGCGGTGTCCGGGACGGCACCGAGCCGGTGAGCACAGCACCGAGCCGCCGACCCCGTACGGCGTTGTCGACCCGGGGCGGCGGGCGTAGCCTCGGCCCCCGGCCCAGGCATCAACGGCAATGGGGACGGGCATGACCGCTGAGGACTACTCCATACCACCACGGACCGTCGGTCGCGACGCCGTCTTCGTGCGCCACCGCCTCAAGAGCCCGCAGGTGGCGGACTCCGCCTACATCGCCCCCAACGCCGTGCTGTGCGGCGACGTGACCGTCGGGCCGCACAGCAGGGTGCTGTTCGGCGCGGTCGTCACCGCGGAGGGCGGGCCGGTCGAGATCGGCGCCCACTGCGTGGTCATGGAGAACGCCGTGATCCGCGGGGTGCCGCAGCATCCGGCCCGCTTGGGCGACCACACCCTGGTCGGCCCGCACGCCTCGCTCACCGGGTGCGTCGTCGAGGGCGACACCCGCATCGCCACCGGCGCGGTGGTCTTCAACGGGGCGCGCATCGAGGTCGGCGCGCAGCTCGAGTTCCACGCGGTCGTCTTCGTCAACACCGTCGTGCCCGCGGGGGTCGCCGTACCGATGGGATGGTTCGCGGGCGGCGACCCGGCCCAGTTGGTGCCGCCCGCCGACTGGGACCGCATCCGCGCGCTGATGGGCCCGCTGGACTACCCCGGCACGGTCTTCGGGGTCTCCGGCGACGCGGACGGCGTCTCGGACATCGCCCGCCGCTACGCCCGCAGCCTCGCGCTGCACCAGCGCGACCAGGTGCTCCCGCTGGGCCAGCACCACCGCCTCGACGACGGCTCGCCCCCGATCCCCGCCCCGGTGTGGGCGGGTGTCCGCACGGCCACGCCGGAC
The DNA here is from genome assembly GCA_963750095.1 of uncultured Actinomycetota bacterium. GTDB lineage: Bacteria > Actinomycetota > Actinomycetes > Mycobacteriales > Pseudonocardiaceae > Pseudonocardia. Next base: position 1,267,351 of record CAVVPJ010000011.1, read on the forward strand.
GAGCGGCTCTAGTCTGGGCCGCCTAGCGGCCCGGCCCGCGCAGCCCGAAGACGAGGGCGGGGTCCCCGGGCCGGAACGTGCCGCGCCGCTGCGAGGCATCGCCGATCTCGCGGTTGCGCGCCAGCAGCGCCCGCCCCAGGTCCAGCTGCCTGCGCTCCCATTCCGCGAGCGCGGCGTCGAGGTCGTCGGGGTGGGCGGCGATCTGGGCCGCGAGCTCCCAGCCGTCGGCCGCGGCCTTCGCGGTGCCCGCCGCCGCGTGCGGACGGACGGCGAACGCGGCGTCGCCGACGAGGCACACGCGGCCGTGCCGCATGCGGGGCACGTCGATGTCGAACACCGCCTGCAGGAACGGCTCCGCCACGCCGGTGACGACCTCCGCGACCACCGGCGCGAGCCGCTCCTTCGCCTCGGCGCGCAGGGTCGCGACGAAGCCCTCCCGCACCTCGCCCGGGGGCAGCGACACCGGCCGGGAACGGCCGTCGCGCCCGGTCATCAGCGCCACGAACGGCGAGCCCGCCGCCACGTTGCGGTACCAGACGAAGTTCATCAACCGCTCGCCGGGCGCGAGCGCGCCGGTCGGGCCGGGGATCGGGTAGACGAGGATGTGGCTGTCGGGCATCACCTGGTAGGTGATCGCGTCCCGCAGCCGCGTGAACGTCGGCCCGGACAGCTCGGCCTCCGGCAGGGTGCCGCGCCACGCCACGTAGCCCGCGTAGGCGGGCGCGACGTCGGGCATCAGCGTCGCGCGTGTGGTGGAGCCGATGCCGTCGGCGCAGACGGCGAGGTCGACCCGGTCGCGCTCGCCGGACCGCAGCGCGACCTCGACGCCGTCGTCGTCGTCCTGCTCGAGGGCCACGACCTCGTGGCCGAGCAGGTAGCGCTCGGCCGGGAGCTCCGCGAGCAGGGCGCGGTAGATCGTGTTCCACGCCGAGAACCGGTAGCGGTGCTCCCGCTCGTGGGCCACCGAGCCGTCGGCGTCGAGGAAGCGGATGAACCGGGTCGCGCTGCACAGCTCGTCGGGGCTGGTGGTGGTGCGCTCGGCGAACCAGCGGACGGTCTCGTCGAGCACCGCGATCCCCGCCCCGCGCGCCTCCAGCGCCGCCGACGACCGCTCGTGGACGACCACGTCGCAGCCGACGTCGGCCAGGACCAGCGCGGCGGTGAGCCCGCCGAGCGACCCGCCGACGACGGCCACCCGCGGCATCCGGGTCGGCATACCGGTCGGCACGCGGCTCACGGCCGCTCAGGGCTTGCCGAAGGTCGCGATCCGGTCGACGGCCAGCTCGAACAGCACCCGCCGCTCGTCGATCGAGGGGTCGCGCAGGCCGTAGGGCGGCTCGTTGCCGGTGTACTTCGTCCAGATCTTGTCCAGCTGCGCCGTCACGCGTGGACCCTCGTGGGGGTCGTCCTCGGAGACCTCCCTGCTGACCGAGCAGTGGATCGACAGCCAGTGGTAGGCGTTGGCCGGGTTCATGAGCAGGAACGTGGCGTGCGGGTCCTTGCGCAGCCAGTCGACCTTCTTGCGGTGCGTGGCGAGGTTCAGCAGGACGACGTCGCCCTCGTAGTCGAACCAGACGGGCGTGAGGTTGGAGAGCCCTTCACCGCCGGTCACCGAGACGACGGCCGTCACCGGCTCGTCCAGGAGCCGCTTGTAGACGGGGTCGAGGTCGGCCAGGGACGCGACGGCGGCGTGGTCACCGATCGTGAACTGCCCCGGCTGCAGACCGTCGGCGACATCGAGAAAACGGGCGACTTTGATCGTCATGGCAGTAGCGTAGGGTGATGCCCAGCGGATCTCATTCGTCCATTCGGCTCGCCGAAGGCGTCGCGACGGGCCTGCACAAGGCGGGCGTGCGGCGTCTGTTCGGGCTACCAGGAGGCGGGCCGAACCTCGACGTCATCGGCGCCGCCGCGGCCCGCGACATCCCGTTCACCCTGGGCCACGGCGAGACCGCGGCGTGCGTGATGGCGGGCGCCTACGGCCTGCTGACCGGCACGGCGGGGGCCGCGGTCGTCACTCGCGGCCCCGGCGTCACCAACGCGGCCAACGGGCTCGCCCAGGCCACCCTCGACCGCGCGCCGCTGCTGGTGGTGAGCGACTGCGTCACCGCCGACCAGCGCGACCGGGTCGCGCACCAGCGCCTCGACCAGCTCGCCTTCACCGGCCCGATCACCCGTTGGAGCGGCGTGGTCGGCCACGACGACCCGGCCGCGACCGTGGCGCTGGCGGCCGCGCTGGCCGTCGGCCCGCCCGCGGGCGGCGTCCACCTCGTCTACGACCCGACCCAACGCGGCGACCCACCCCCGACGCCCACGCCTCCGCGGCCGGTCGAGCCCACCCTGCCCGCCGCCGCTCAGCAGCCCGCCCGCCGCCCTGTGGTGGTGCTCGGGCTCGGCGCGGTCGCGCACGCGGAGCCGTTGCGCCGGACGCTGGTCGGGCGCGGGATCCCCGTGTTGACCACCTACCAGGCCACCGGCACGATCCCCGCGGACGCGCCCGAGTGGGCGGGCCCGTTCACCAACGGCGCCCTCGAAGGGCCGCTCCTCGACCAGGCCGACCTCGTCATCGGGGTCGGGCTCGACGACGTGGAGCCGATCCCGGCAGCCTGGCGCGACACGCCCACCGTCCTGCTCGACGACCACGTCGCGCCCTACTTCGCGGGCGCGACCGTCGTCCCGGGTCCCCCCGCCGAGACGCTCCCGGCAGCGCTCGGTGCGTGCGAGCCGGACTGGGCGCCCGACGCGGGTCGACGGCATCTCTCCGACGTCCGCGCACGGCTGGCGGACGACGGCTTCGACGACGGAGACGGCGGGCTGCGCCCGGTCGACCTCGTGCGCGCCGTCCACGAGGCCGTCGGCGACGTGCGGCTGACCGTCGACGCGGGTGCCCACTTCCTCGCCGCCCTGCCCTTCTGGCCCGCCACCCGCCCGCACGGCGTGCTGATCTCCAACGGGCTAGCGACGATGGGCTATGCGCTGCCCGCCGCGATCGGCGCGGCGCTGGCGGGCAACGGCGAGCGGGTCGTCTGCATGACCGGCGACGGCGGCCTCGGCATGGTCCTCGCCGAGCTGGAGACCCTCGCCCGCCTCGCGCTGCCCGTCGACGTGGTCGTTTTCGACGACGCGGCGCTGTCGCTCATCGCGATCAAGCAGGGCGCGGGGCAGGGCGACGCGAGCGCGGTGCGGTACCGGCCCGCCGACCTCGCGGCGGTCGCGGCCGCGTTGGGCGTGCCCTCCGCCACCGTGGACGACGCGGCGGGCGCGCGGGCGGCGCTGTCGGGGCGGCGGACGGGCCCGTTCCTGCTGGACGCCAGGGTGGACCCGCGCAGCTACCGCCACCTCATCGCGGTCTCCCGCGGCTGACCCACCCGTGCGTGGATAACACTGTTCGAACAGTGTTATCCACGCACGGCGTAGGCGCGCTCGAGGGCGGCGACCGCGGCCCGGTGCAGTCGGAGCCCGACCGCCGGGTCGGCGCGGCCCGCCTGCGCGCGGGCGTGGGTCCCCTCGATGACGATCGCGAACTTCAGCCCGGCGAGCACCGTGTACCAGTCCACGGCGGACAGGTCCCGCCCGCTGTGCGCGGCGTAGTGCGCCACGACCTCGGCGGGCGTCGGGAGCCCGCCCCGCTCGGCGAACGGCCCGCCCGCCACGTTCTCGGCACCGCCGTCCGGCCACGTCACGAGCAGCCACCCCAGGTCCAGCAGCGGGTCACCGACCGTGCACATCTCCCAGTCGACGATCGCGGCCACGCGCGGCGCGTCGAGCGCGAGCAGCACGTTGTTGAGGTGGTAGTCGCCGTGGACGATGCCGGGCGGGGCGTCCGGCGGCCGGTTCGCGGTGAGCCACCGGGCCAGCTCGGGCACGTGCGGCAGCGTCGACCCGGGGTAGCCGGGCAGCGCGTCGTAGGACTCCAGGTGGGCCAGCCAGCGGGGCACCTGTCGCGCGAGGAACCCGTCCGGACGGCCGATGTCGCCGAGGCCGATCGCGACGTGGTCCAGCGCGGCAAGGCGGGCGATCGCGGCGGCCACGTCGAGGGCGGCCGCGTAGCGGGCGTCCGCCTCCTCGTAGAGCCCCTCGGCGCGCTCGCCAGGGTTGAGCCCTTCGACGGCCTCCATGAGGTAGAAGACGGCGCCGCCCAGCACGTCCTCGTCGGGGCAGCCCGCGACGAACCCGGGGTGCGGCACGTCGGTGCCGTCCAGCGCGGCGAGCACCCGCATCTCGCGGCGCAGCGCCCCGTTGCTGCCGGCACGCAGGTGCTCCGGCGGCCTGCGCAGCACCAGGTCCCGCCCGCCCCAACGCAACCAGAGCACGACGTTCTGGGTGCCGCCCCCGACCCGCCGGACGTCCCCGACCGGCCCCTCGGGAAGCCCCTGCCCGACGCCCCACCGGACGACGGCCGCCAGGTCGACGACACCGGGCGCCAACCAGTCCGGCTGCGTGACGGGCACGCGCGCCACGGTAGCGGGCCCGGCCGCGGGCGCGCCGTGCGCTGTTGAAGGAGTCCACAACGCCCGTCGACGCCGCGCGTGACAACCGCGGCGGACGCCTCCACAGTGCGGCCATGACCAGCCCCAGCGCCGCGGGCCCTGCCTTCGGGCTCTGGTACGACTTCCGCAACCCGGACCCGGACCGGCCGTTCAGCTCGTTCTACGCCGAGGTCCTCGACCAGATCGCGTGGGCGGAGCAGCGCGGGCTGGACTCGGTGTGGCTGACCGAGCACCACTTCGTCGGCGACGGGTACAGCCCCTCGCCGTTCGTGCTCGCCTCGGCGATCGCCCAGCGCACGTCGCGGCTGCGGATCGGCACCAACCTGATCATCTCGCCGATCCACGAGCCCGTGCGCCTCGCCGAGGACGCGGCCACGCTGTCCCTGCTGTCCGGCGGCCGGTTCGACCTCGGCGTCGGGCAGGGCTACTGGGCGCGCGAGTTCGCGGCGTTCGGGCGCGACCTGAAGCACCGGCCGAGCCTGCTGGAGGAGGGCGTGGAAATCATCCGCAGGGCGTGGTCGGGCTCGGCGGAGGGCTTCGAGGGCAAGCGCTTCCGGCTGCCCGCCTACCCGGTCACACCCGTCCCGGAGCAGGTGCCCGCGCTGCTCGTCGGCGCGATGGCCGACGTCGCGATCGAGCGCGCGGCCCGCATCGGCGACGGCTTCCTGTCCACCCAGAACGCCCACCACGACAGCTACCTCGCCGCGGTGGAGCGGCTCGGCAGGCCGGTGGCCGACGCGCGGATCTACGCGGGCCAGTGGGCGATCGTCGCCGACGACCCCGAGGAGGTCTGGTCGCGGATCGGCACGCACGCCCTCTACCAGCTCAACGAGTACATCGCGTGGGGCGCGTTCGGCCCGCCCGACGACATCCCGCGGTTCACCGACCCCGCCCAGATCCTCGCGGCGGGCGCCTACCAGCTCATGGACGCCGACATGGCGGTGACGCAGCTGACCGCGATGCTGGCAGCGAAGCCGCAGATCAAGGACGTGCACTTCTGGGCCCAGCTGCCGGGCGAGCCGGTCGAGAGCGGCTCGGAGCGCATCGCCTACCTCGCCGACAAGGTGGTGCCCGCGGTGCGGGAACGCCTGGCGTCGTGACCGAGCTGCTGGTCACCGCGTTCGTCGCGCGGGCGCGCCTGCACCACCCGCGTCGTCCGATCGTCTCCTACGCCAACGGCGAGGAGGTGCTGCGCTACGACTACGGCACCCACGCGGAGCGGGTCGCGCGCCTCGCCGGGGCGCTGCGGAGGCTCGGGGTACGCCCCGGCGACCGGGTCGCGACCCTGTGCTGGAACCACCACCGGCACCTGGAGCTCTACTCCGCGATCCCGCTGACCGGCGCGGTGCTGCATACCCTCAACCTGCGGCTGTCGGCCGAGGAGATCGCCTACATCGCCGGGCACGCCAACGACCGGCTGATCGTCGCCGACGCCGACCTCGCACACCTCATCGACGGCGTGCACCCCGAGCTCGGCGTGATCGACTCCGGGGACGCCTACGAGCGGCTTGTCGCCGAAGGACCGGAGCTGACCGACCCGCCCGCGCGCTCGGAGCACGACCTCGCCGCGCTCTGCTACACGTCCGGCACGACCGGGCGGCCGAAGGGCGTGGGCTACCCGCATCGCGGCCTCTACCTGCACACCTTCGCCGCCTGCCTCGCCGACGGGCACGCGGTCTCCGCACGGGACACGGTGCTGCACGTCGTCCCGCTGTTCCACGCCAACGGCTGGGGCGTGCCGTTCGCGGCGACCATGGCGGGCGCCGCGCAGGTGCTGCCCGGCCCGCACCCGAGCGTCGCCGACATCGCGCTGATGATCGAGCGCGAGCAGGTGACCTACGTGGGGATGGTGCCGACGGTCGCCGTCGACCTGCTCGAGCACGTGCGCCGGACCGGCCGCGACGTCGGCAGCCTCCGCGCGCTCGTCCTCGGCGGCTCGACGCCGTCGATCGAGCTGATCCGGGCGTGGGAGGACCTCGGCGTGCCGGTCTTCCAGGGCTGGGGCATGACCGAGATCTCCCCGATGGCGACGTTCACCCGCGAGCCGGGCCCGACGCCCGACGCCGAGGAGCACCACCGGCGCACCCAGACCCAGGGCAGGCTGCTGCCCGGCCTGGAGTGGCGGCTCGTCGACGACGAGGGCGCCGACCTGCCGTGGGACGGCAGCACCGCGGGCGAGCTGCTCGTGCGCGGGCCGTGGGTCGCGACGGCCTACTACCTCGGCGAGAGCGCCGACCGGTTCGCCGACGGCTGGCTGCGCACCGGGGACGTCGCGACGATCGACCCCGACGGGTGGCTGCGCGTGGTCGACCGCACGAAGGACCTGATCAAGAGCGGCGGCGAGTGGATCAGCTCGGTGGCGCTGGAGCAGGCGCTGCTCGCCGACCCCGACGTCGCCGACGTGGCCGTGGTGGCCGTCCCGCACGAGCGCTGGCAGGAGCGCCCGCTCGCGGTCGCGGTGCTGCGCGAGGGGGTCGACGTCACCGGTGGGCAGCTTCGGGCAAGGCTCGGGGAACGGGTGCCGCGCTGGTGGCTGCCCGAGGACGTGGTGCTGGTGAGCGCCCTGCCCCGCACCAGTGTTGGAAAGACCGACAAGCGGCGGTTGCGCGCGCAGTACGCCGGGAAGGAGTGACAGATGGCGTTCCTCGAGGTGGAGGACGGCAAGCGGGTGTACTTCGAGCACCACGCGGGCACCGGGAGGCCGGTCGTGCTCGTGCACGGCTGGGGCGTCAACTCCCACTGCTGGGACACGACGCTGCCCGCGCTGCGCGCGGCCGGGCACACGGTCGTGACGCTCGAGCACCGCGCCTGCGGCCGCTCGGACAAGGACTTCGCCGACGCCTCGATCAGGGCCATCGCCTCCGACGTCGTCGCGCTCGTCGAACGCCTCGGGCTGCGGGCGCCGGTGCTGAACGGCTGGTCGTTGGGCGGAGCGGTGGTCGTCGAGGCGGCCCGTCGGCTGGGCGACAACATCAGCGGTCTGGTGCTCACCGGCGGCGCGACCCCGCGCTACACGTCCGCGGATGGCTGGCCGTACGGCGGCACCCCCGCCGACGTCGAGGGCGTGCTCGCCGGGCTCGCGGCGGACCGGCCGACTACCTTCCGGGCTGTGGCGAACGCGGTGTGCGTCAAACCGGTCGGCTCCGACGTGGTGGACGCGATGTGGCTGGCGTTCCTGGAGAGCGGGCCCCTCGCCGACGAGACCCTGCGCGACCTGGCGCAGATCGACCAGCGAGAGATCCTCCCGACGCTGCCGTGCCCGGTCCTGCTGATGTGCGGGCGCGAGGACGGCTTCGTCCCCTTCGACGGCGTCGCCGCGTCCCGGCCGCTGTTCCGCGACGCCCGCCTCGTCGAGTTCGGCGGCTGCGGGCACGCGCCGTTCGTCGAGGACGGCGAGACCTACCGCTCCGAGCTGCTGGCGTTCCTGAGCGGGCTCCCGAGCTGACGGGGCTGCTCATGGGCCGGACCTGGGTCGTGACCGGTGGCTCCCGCGGCATCGGGCGCGCGATCGTCGACCGCGCGCTCGCCGAGGGGGCCACCGTGCACGTCCTGGCCCGGTCCGTCGACCGGTCCAGCTGGCCGGACGGTGTGCGCGAGCGTGTTCTGCCCGCGCTCGTCGACGTCACCGACGCGGCCGCCGTCACCGCGGCCGCGGCGGCCGTCGAGCGCGCGACCGGCCCGGTGGACGTGCTGGTCAACGCGGCGGGCGTGCACCGGGGCGGCCGCATCGAGCAGCTGGGCGAGAGCGCATGGAACGAGGTGCTGGCGACCAACCTGACCGGCGCCTTCACCGTGGTGCGCGCGCTGCGCCCGCTGCTGCGCGACGGCGGGGCCGTCGTCAACATCGGCGCGGTCGTCGGGCTGCGCGGCTACCCGGGCGACGTCGCCTACGGGTCGGCGAAGGCGGGCCTGTCCGGGCTGACCCAGACCCTGGCGATGGAGCTCGCGCCCGCCGGGGTGCGCGTCAACCTCGTGGTGCCCGGCTTCGTCGACACCGAGATGACGGCCGGGCTCTCCGCGGCGTCCCGCGGGGTGCTCCTCGACGGCATCCCGATGGGACGGCCAGGGCGTCCCGAGGAGATCGCCGACGTGGTCTGGGCCGTCGCGGGCGCGTCCTACATGACGGGATCGACCGTCGCCGTCGACGGCGGGCTGATGGCGTCGTTCGGCGCGCCGCTGCGCAGGGACCTCTTCCGCGGGGACCGCCCCGTCACGGGGTGAGCTGGCGGACCACCAGCTCGGCGTAGTGCTCGGCGATCTCCGCGATCGTCAGGCGGCCGTCGGGGGCGAACCACTCGTTCGGCCCGTTGATCATGTCGAGGATCGCGAGCGTCGTGAGCCGCGGGTCGGCGCACGCGAACTCTCCCGCGGCGACGCCGTCGGCCAGGTGCTGCGCGATCCGGTGCTGGTAGGCGCGCCGGTAGTCCTGCACGGCGTCGAGGTTGGCAGGCGAGAGCGCCCGCAGCTCCCGCCCGGCCACCCGCCACGCGTCCCGGTTGGCGCCGATGTGCATGACGTGCGCGCGGACGAACCGGACCAGGCGCTCGCGGAAGGTGCCCGGCCCGTCCAGGATCGGCATCTGCGCGACGACCATGTCGCGGTCCACCACGAAGATCGTCTCGAGGAGCAGCTCCTCCTTGCTGCGGAAGTGGTGGTAGAGCGAGGCGGCCTGGATGTCCGCGGCCTCGGCGATCGCGCGCATGCCGACGCCGTGGTAGCCGCGCTCGCGGAACATCCGGCTGGCCAGCGCGATGAGCTCCGTGCGGCGCGCGCCGGTGCGGCGGGACGGCGTGCCGTCGCGCGACACGGCGGCGGTCATGGCCGGGTCCTCTTCGTCGGCTTCAGGGCGCGGCCATGATCCCACCGACGGTGGCGGGAACGCGCACGGCGCCCCCACCACCGGTCCATCAGACCGGGACCGCCGTCTTGACGCCCATCTTGTGCAGCTCGGGGACGACCTTCTCGCCGAACAGCTTGAGGCTCGCGCGCACCTTGTCGAACGGCATCCCCGCGAAGGACGGCGCGATGTTGGGCTGGTGGTCGCCGAAGAGCGAGAGGCGGTGGCGGTACTTCTCGACGATCTGCTCCGGCGTGCCCCAGATCTGCGTGTCGGCGTAACCGGCGCCCGCCGCCTCCATGCCCGCCTCACGGATCATGTCGGCACCCACCTGGTAGGCCTCGTAGCCCTTGGTCTCGCGCCAGTGCGAGCCCGCGAAGTCGTAGTGCTTGATCACCGAGAGGAAGTAGCGGCTGAGGTACTCGCGCGCCGTGGCCTCGGCCTCCTGCGCGTCCTCGTGGCAGTACACGAAGTCCTGCGTCAGGATCGGGCCGGGCTCGCGGTGGTGGGTCTCGCGGAACACCTCGCGGTAGCGCTCCATCGCGGGCACGTGCTTCTCGGCGGGGTACTGCATGAACGTCATCATCTGCGCGCCGACCTTGGCGACGGCGGGCACCGAGTCCGGCGACATGGCCACGCCGTAGAGCCTGCCGGTCCAGTCCGTGTCCGGCGGCAGGCCGGGGCGCAGGGTCACCCGCGGCTGCGGGTAGATCGGACCGTCGTTCTCGGCGTACCCGTTGCGCAGGGCGCGCAGGATCATCGGCGCGGCCTCGTCGAACTTGCCGCGCGAGGCGTTCATGTCCTCGCGGAAGCCCTCGTACTCCATCTTCGCCAGGCCCCGGCCCATCCCGAAGAGCACCCGTCCCGGCGCGAGGATCTCCAGCATCGCGACCTTCTCGGCGACCCGCAGCGGGTCGTTCCACGGCAGGATCACCGCGCCGGTGCCGAGCTTGATCCGGCTCGTCCTGGCCGCGAGGTAGGTCATCAGCTGCAGGTTGTCCGGGCACATCGAGTAGTCGTCGAAGTGGTGCTCGGCGGCCCAGACCGAGTCGAACCCGTACTCCTCGGCGAGCACCCCGAGCTCGGCCTCCTGGCGGAACATCTCCGCGTCGCTGAGGTTCTCGTGCCAGTTCTGGAAGACCAGCAGCACACCGACGTCCATGTGGGTGTCCCCTTATGTCGAGTTGTTCCCGGGACTTGCCTAACGAACGTTAGGGCTGCCACGGTAGTGGCGCCGCTCACAAGCGGTCAAGGCGCTGCGACGGTGCTGCCGGAGGTGAGGGGACGCCATGTCGAGCCCGATCGCGACCGAGCCGCTCGCGCCTGCCGCCAGCGCCGACGGCGGTTCCGCCGGGCCTCGCCGCATGGCCTCCGTCGCACCGGTGAACGGGGCGGACCCGGTCGGGCCTGCCCCTGCCACCCTCCTCGGTGGGCAGGTGCGCCACCTGACCGGCGGGGTGGCCCGCGCGGTGCTCGGCGGCGCCGAGATCGACGGCGTCGTCGCGCGGCTCGCCGAGCTGCTGGGCTGCCCGGTGGCGCTCCTGCGCATCGACCTCTCGGTGCGCACGTGGGCGGCGCCGAGGGCCCTGCGGCTCACCGGCCCGCCCAGCCTCTCCCCCGCGGCGCGCGAGCACGCGCCGGTCCACACGGCGCTCGGCGCCCTCGACGCTGTCCGGCCGACCACCGTGCTCCCGCCGTGCCCTGCGCAAGGCCGCTCCCGTCGGCACCTCGTGGCGGTGCTCGTCGTCGAGGGCGTCGCGGCCGGATACCTCGACGTGATCGAGATGGGCCGTCCGCTGTGCGCGGCCGACGTCCCCGTGGCCGAACAGGTGGCCGCGGTGCTCTCGCTGCAGCTGCTCGCCGAGGCGAGGGTCGCGCGCGCCGCGGCGCAGACCCGCGAGGACGTGGTCGCCGACCTCATCCGCGGCACCCGGCCCCCGGACGACCTGCGCCGCATCGCGCTGCACGTCGGCCTCGACCTGTGCCGACCGCACCTGCTGGTCCGGTTGCCGGTGGCGGCGGGCCGGTCGGCGGCGGCCTGCCGCGACGAAGCGGCCGCCCTCCTCGGGGCCGCCCTCGACACCCCGCCCGCCGCGCTCGCCGAGCCGGACGCCGTCGTGCTCCTCGTGCGCCTGCCGGAGGACGCCGGGCCGCCGGTGCTGCGCGCGGTGCACCGCGCGCTCGGCGGGGCGCTGTCCGCGGTGGCCGAGCACACCGGCGTGCGCAGGGCCGTCGTGTCCGCGGTATGCCGGGAGGTGCCCGACTTCGCCGCGGCGCTGGCCGAGACCCGCGAGGTCGACGGCATCGTCACCGCGCTCGGCGGCCATGCCGACGTCGTGCCGGTCACGGAGCTGTCCACCCTGCGCCTCGTGGTGAGCGGGGACCGCGCCGACGTCGCCATCCGGTTCGCCGAGCAATGCATCGGCCCGCTGCGCCGCAGCGACCAGAGCACCGGCGGCGATCTCGTCGAGACCCTGCGCAGCTACCTCGCGTCGGGCGCCCAGGTCCGCGCGACGGCGAAGGCGCTGGGCGTGCACGAGAACACCGTCCGCTACCGGCTCGGACGCATCGAGCACGTCACGGGGCTCGACATGCGCCGGTTCGACGCGCTGCTCGCCGCCCATCTGGCCTTCCAGGTGGAGGCCCTCATGTCGCGCGAAGGTGATCGCCCCGAGTGCGGCGTCTCCGGGGTTTGATCACCGGAAACCGCGCGCTGGCGACGATCACACGGCGAGCACCCGGTTGCGGGCCGGGCCACGTCGCGGTGGCGACCGGCGCGACCCGGCCGCGGCCGAGCCGGGCGAGGTCGGCGCCGAGCGGGACGTCGTGCTCGACGGTATCTCCGCGCGGCGGGCGCGCGCGTCGTGGAGGACAGCGGAGCGGACCCGTCCGCGGACGCCGCACCGACACCGTTCGCCGATGCGGACGCGCCGCGGTGCGGCCCGCGGGCCAGAGCCCGACGCGTCGGACGGCCGAGCGCGACCTCAGCGGGGTTTCGCGCCGCCCGAACCCCGCTCACGTCGCGCTCGGCCATGGCAACCGCGATGCGCGCCGAGGTGCGGCCGATGCGGGGGCGTCGCGGTCGTCGGCGGGTTCAGGGAAGTACGGCGTCGCGAAGGCGACGTATCCGCAAGGTTACCGCTCGGCAAAACGGGGCCCGGCCGTCCGGCAGGCCACCGGCGGGCCGGACGGCTCTGGCCGCGGGCACGGCGTCCGCGCAGGCTCGCCCGATGGATAACGCCGGGACGTACGTGATGTGGGGTGTCATGCAGATCTCGCTCACCAACCTGGTGATCGTGCTGCTGATGTTGGTGGTGTTCGCCGTGGCGGTGCTCGTGCCGCTGGGCCACCGCGACCGGGAGGGCAGGCGATGAGCGACAGCTGGACCGCGCAGCTGCGGACCCGGATCAGCCGGGTCGTGCCACCCGGGCAGGCGCTGCCCGACCGGCAGCCGGTCTACGTCCAGTCCGGCATCTACGTCTTCGGGGTGCTGACGCTGGCGGCCTTCGTGGTCGTGCTGGCCACCGGCGGCGTGCTGGCCCTCGGCGGCCCGACCTGGTGGCACACCTCGGGCCTCGGCCACTTCGTGAACTCGCTGCACCTGTGGAGCACCGAGGTCTTCTTCGCGGTGATGGTCGTGCACCTGTGGGGCAAGTTCTTCATGGCGGCCTGGCGCGGGCGCCGCGCCCTGACCTGGATGACCGGCGTCGTGGCGTTCGTGGGCTCGATCGGCACCGCGTTCACCGGCTACCTGTCCCAGTCCAACTTCGACGCCCAGTGGATCAGCACCCAGGCCAAGGACGGGCTCAACTCCGTGGGGATCGGGGCGGTGTTCAACGTGCTGAACCCCGGCCAGATGCTGATGTGGCACATCGCGCTCCTGCCGCTCCTGGTCGGCGTCCTCGCCGTCTGGCACGTCGTGCTGGTGCGCCGCCACGGCGTCGTCCCGCCGATCGGCGTTGAAGCACCGCCCGGAGAGCAGGTGGCCTCATGACCGCGACCGAAACGCCGACCACGCCCACCCGGCCCCGGCGCCGCGACCGGACACCGGACGCGCACCTGTTCCCGACCCGCCCCTACGACCTGGTCAAGGAGTTCACCTTCGCCCTCGTGGGGGTGCTGCTGCTCACCGTGGCACTGGCGTGGGTCTTCTCCTCCCCGGACGAGAAGCCGATCACCATGGCCGACTGGGCCGCGGCCGCGCCGAGCGACGTCGTCGCCACGGCCGCCGGTGAGCTCGCGGGCACCACGACGAGCGCGGGCTACGGAGCGCCCTACAACACCGCGAGCGACGGGCAGCAGATCGGTCCGCTCCAGCTGCAGAAGTGGGCGGGGGTGACCATCCCGGTCGACCCGGCCCAGGATCTCGTGCTCACCCCGCTCAGCCGGGTGAGCGGCGACGCCGCGCTGACCGCCGCGCTGACGACCTACAACGGCGCGGGCCCCGACCAGCAGACGGCGTGGAGCGACGCCTACGCCAAGGCGCTGGCCGACGCGCCCGACGGCGACCCCGCGAAGGTCGCGCCGGGCGACTACGGCCCGGTGCCGGTGCTGACCGACCGCTTCCTCGGCCTCGCGCGATCGGGCGGGCTCGAAGGCGCGCTCACGTCGTCGGGCACCTTCTACGGCACCGACGCCACCCGCAGCCTGCTGCTGCTCGCCGACGGCGCCTACCTGGAGGACCAGGCGCGCGCCCAGAATCTCGGCGGTGACCAGTGGGGCATGATGAACGAGACCGGCAACTACCCTGGCCAGCCCTGGATGTGGCTCTACACGTTCTGGTACCAGGTGCCCCCGTTCTCGGACTCGGACAACGCCGACGCCCTCGTCTGGGGCCTCATGGCGGTGCTGACCCTCGGGCTGCTGCTCCTGCCCTTCATCCCCGGACTGCGCTCGCTGCCCCGGGTGCTGGGCGTGTACCGGCTGATCTGGCGCGACTACTACCGCACCCACCGCGGCTGAGCCACGGCATGATCCACGGGGTCATCCGCGCAACGTCCGGCTGGGCGGATGGCCGTAGTGGCTCTGGTAGAGCGCGGCGAAGCGGCCGTGGTGGGCGAACCCCCACCGGGCGGCGACCTCGGCGACGGTCGTCGCGGCGGGGTCGGCAGCCCGCAGCTCGTGGTGCGCGCGCTCCAGCCGCACCCGGCGAAGGTAGGACATCGGGGTGGCGTCCAGGTGCCTGCGGAAGGCCTCCTGGACGGCGCGCGAGCCGAGGCGGGCCGCCGCCGCGATCTCGGTCAGGCCGATCGGCTCGGCGGCGTGGTCGTCGATGAACGCGACGGCCCGCCGCACCGCGCTCGCGTCGGCGCCACCCGGCCGCTCGGGGTCGGCGCGCATCGTCGTGTTCGGGAAGGTCTCCAGCACGGTGGCGGCCAGCAGCCGCATCGTGTGTGAGTAGATCAGCGGGCTGCCATAGGCGATCTCGTTGCGGCAGAAGTCGTGCGTCACGTACCGGACCAGCTCCTGCCAGTGCCGGGCCCGCTCCGCCGAGACCGCGCGCGACAGGCCGAAGCGCACCTGCGCGCCGGCGTCCCCCGTGGCCTCGGCCGCCACCCGCTGGACCACGTCGAGGTCGAGCTTGACCAACCCGGCACGGAAGTCGTCCCAGTGGATGCGCATGGGCGCGGCCGGGTCGAGGAGGAACAGCTCGTTCTTGGCGGGGCTGAGCTCATCGTGCCCGCCCGCCTGCAGCCGGAGCTTGCCGCCGAACATCTGGCCGATGAGGAGGTAGCCGAACGGGTCGGTGTCGACCCGGCAGTTCATCGAGTGCTCGTAGCGGGCGACGAAGAAGCTGCCCCCGTCGGTGATGTGGTGGCGGAACCGGAACTGGTCCTTGCTGCCCGCGAGCCGCACCGAGTGCTCGACGTAGGTGGTCTGGAGGTAGCCGTGGGCCTCCTCGGGGTCCCTGGTGTCGATGCTGATCCGTGCGGGCAGCTGCGAGGGCACGTGCTCCTCCTCCTGGCCGGGTGCTGGGGGCGGCGTGACGGTACGCAGTTGCGCACTCACGGAATAGGGGTCAGCCGCTCAGGCTGTCCACTTAGCGCCAGCCGGTTATCCGTTGTACGCGGACGGTAACCGCGGGCGTTGCCGGGCGCGCCGCGACGGCACTAGGACGGACGTGGCCGCATCCGCCCGGGTGCGGGGACGACAGAAAGAACCCCGGCATGTGCACAGGTAACGGTCGCCCGCTTTCCACGCGGGTTTCCGCAGCGCTCCCCCTCGCGGTCCGCAGGCCTTTCGGCGAAGGCGTCGCGACGACCATGCCGCTGCCCGCGGTCCGCCCGCCGGGTGCGGACGCCGCTAACGCCCGTCGACCCGCACCCGCAGCCTGCGGAAGCCCCGCCCCTTGTTCTCCAGCTTGACCACCTCCATGCGGCCGATCATCGCCGTGGACGCGACGTGGGTGCCGCCGTCGGCCTGCACGTCGAGGCCCGCGATGTCGACGATGCGGACCTCCGCGAGCTCGTCGGGCAGGAGGTTGGCCGCGGTGCGGATGATGTCCGGGATCGCGAACGCCTCGGCGCGCGGCAGCGTCCTGGCATAGATCGCGCGGTCCGCGGCGATCTCGACGTTGACGGCCTCGGTCACGGCGTCCTTGAACCCCGGCGGCACCTCGTTCAGGTCGAAGTCCATCCGCGCGGTCAGCGGCTCCATGTTGCCGCCGGTCACCAGCGCGCCGAAGTCCCGGAACACCACCGCGGTGAGCACGTGCAGCCCGCTGTGGGTGCGCATGAGCTGGGTGCGGCGCTCGTCGTCGAGGGCGCCGCGCACGGCGGTGCCGACCGGCGGCACCGGGTCGCCCTCGACCGGGACCAGGTAGAGGTCGTCGCCCTTGACCGTGCCCGCGATGCGGGTGCGCACCCCGCCCCACAGCAGCACGCCCTCGTCCGGGGGCTGTCCCCCGCCGCCCGGATAGAAGGCGGAGCGGTCGAGCACGACGCCGCGCTCCGGGTCGACGCCGACGACGACGGCGTCCCACTCGCGCAGCGTCGGATCGGCGAGGTCGAGGCGGTGCGTGTGGCCGTGCTGTTCGGCGGCGTCGTACTGCATGTCCTGGAGCATGCCCCGCGCACAGTCCTGGGCGATCAGCGGGCGCCCCGCCCGGCCGTCACGGCCGCGCTACCGCGGGCAGGCGACCGCCGTGCGCGTCTTCCAGCACGGCGGTGAGGTCGGCGCGCAGCGACTCGACGTGCCCGGGCCCGAGCACGTCGGCCCAGGCGCTCTCCAGCTCGGTGTAGATCTCCTCGACGGCCGCGAGCAGCGCGTGCCCGCGCGGCGTCAGCACCACCAGCTTGGCGCGCTCGTCGCACGGGTGCGCCTCGCGGGTCACGTAGCCCGCCGCCTGCATGGCGTCGACGAGCTTGGACGCGGCCTGCTTGGTGACGCCGAGCAGGGCGGCCACCTCCGCGCCGCGGACGCCGCCGCCGTCGCGCGCCGCGAGCAGCACGAAGCCGAAGCTGGGCCGCACGTCGGGCCAGCCGCGCTCGGCCAGCCGGGCGTGCAGCCCCTCGATCAGCACCCGATAGGCGATCGCGAAGAGCCGCGCGAGCGGAACACCCTGCTTCACCGGGCCCACGGCGGGGTGAACGGCTCGCCGCCGTCGAGCTGCGCCTGGCCGCCGACCGGCAGGACGCACAGCGCGCGCAGCCGCCGCCCGCCGCCCGCCGCCAGCTCGAACGGCACCCCCGCCGGTACGACGATCACGTCGCCCTCTGCGGCGACCGCGGCCTCGCCGTCGATGCGCACCTCCGCGCGGCCGTCGAGCACGACGAACACCTCCTGCCGGGTGAGCCGGTGCGGCGTCGGCGGCGTGTCCGGATCGATCTCCACCCGCCACACGCTGGTGTCGGTGCTTCCCCGCGTCGGCGTGGCCAGCGACGTGAACCGCGCGCCGCCGATGTCGTGGGTCGGCGCGGCCGGGGCCGGGATGACGGGCATGGCTCCTCCTCGATGAAAGTCAATCAGGTTGACTAGATGTCAGGATCCCCGTCCGCGGCCGTCTAGTCAACCCAGTTGACTTCATGCGACGCTGGGATCACGTCTCGTCGTGGAAGACCGGTCCCGCCGAGGCTGATGCCGCGAAGGTGCGCCGAGGCTGACCTCGCACAGGTTCAGGCGTCCTCGCACAGGGCCGGCCTTGTGCGAGGACGCACCGAACTGTGCGAAGTCGACGTCACGAGGCGCGCGCGGGCTTCCTTCCACGTCACGCGTCCATGCCCCCTCGTCGCCCAGGCGCAGCAGCCCCGAGCCCCGCCCGAGCGCGGTCTCGAACCGGATCCAGGCCGTGACGATGCCGTCGGCCTCCGCGGGCTCCTCCCCCTCCGCGATCTGGAAGTTCGTGGCGTCCGTCGACTCCATCATGGATGCGCACCTCCGGAAGGGCGCAGCAGGCGGCCGTGAACGCCGGATGATCCACGGTTGGGTGACAGGCGCGCCATACATGGCCGCCATGTCACACAACCGTGGGTCACGGCGGAGCAGGGAAGTGTCGGTCGGCGAGCTTGCGGGGCGCGCAGGCGAGCCACCCGTCGAGCAGCGCCTCGCGGACCTCGCCCACCTTCGACGCGCGCAGCCGGATCAGCACCGCGGCGTAGCCGTCGAAGTGCGGGATCGTGAAGAACGCGTCAGGGTGGGCGGCCAGCACCGCCGCCTTCTCGTTCAGGTCGGCGACCTTCACCGCGAGGATCGGGCCTTCGGGCACCGGGTCGTCGCCGAAGCGGCGGAGGTCGGCCTTGCTGAACGGCCGCTCCCAGGCGAACGCCTTGCCCGCGACGCACCACGTCCGGCTCCCGAACCGCTCCTTCTCGCTGACCTCCGGAAGCTCCTCGGCCATGGCCGCGACCCGTTCCACCGTGACCATGCGGCGACGCTACCGGAGCTACTTGCCGAAACCCGCCGTCAGCCCGGCCAGCAGCTGCCTGCGGCCCACCGCGTAGAGGATGAGGATCGGCAGCGTCGTCAGCACGACGGACGCGAGCACCGCGGGCACGTTGACGCCGTACTGGCCCTGGAACGACCACAGCGCGAGCGGAAGGGTGCGCTGTTCGGGGCTCTGGGTGAGGATCAGCGGCAGCAGGAATCCGTTCCAGATGGTGAGGCCGCTGTAGATCGTGACCGTGACCAGCGCCGGGCGGGTCAGTGGGAACGCCAGGTTCCAGAGCATGCCCCAGTCGGTGGCGCCGTCGAGCCGCATGGACTCGAAGAGCTCGTTCGGGATGTCGCGGATGAAGTTGGAGAGGACGAGCACCGACAGCGGGATCGCGAAGGCGATGGACGGCAGGATGATCGCCCCGAGGGTGTCGTACATCCGGAACCGGATGATGATGAGGTAGACGGGGATGACGACGGCCTGCAGCGGGATCGCGAGGCCCATGAGGAACAGCGCGTTGACCGACTGCAGGAACCGCCCGTGGCCGCGCACGATGGCGAAGGCCGCCATGAACGAGATGAGCACGGCGGGCACGACGGCGCCGATGGTCACGATGACGCTGTTGAGGAAGTACCGCGGGAAGTTCGACGCGATGACGAGCTGGTAGTTGCCGAGCGTCGGGCTGGTCGGCGGCACGAAGGGGTTCGTGACGAAGTACTCGGTCTGCTGCTTGAAGCTCGTGATGAGGATCCAGTAGATCGGGATGATCACCACGGCCAGCCAGAGCCAGCCCGCCACCCCGCCGAGCCAGTTGGGCCGGGCGAGGTCGCGCCGCGATGCCGTCACGCCCCCTCCAGCTGGCTGTCGGTGCCGCTGCCGCCGAGCCTGCGCATGAGCAGGGCGAGCCCGAGGCCGACCAGCACCAGGATGACGGCGATGGCGCTCGCCGGACCCATCAGGTTGGCCTGGAAGCCGAGCTTGTACATGTCGAGCGCGAGCGTGCGCGTGGCGTCGCCGGGCCCGCCCTCGGTGAGCACGAAGATGAGGTCGAAGAACGTCAGCGACCCGACCACCATCAGCGTGGACGAGGCGATGATCGTGTACTTCAGCTGCGGGAGCGTGATGCTGAAGAACTGGCGGACCCGCCCGGCGCCGTCGAGCTCGGCGGCCTCGAACATCGAGCGCGGGATCTGTCGCACCCCGCCCTGGTAGATCAGCGAGTGGAACGGGATGTACTGCCAGGACACGACGAACACCACGACGCCCACCGCGAGGACGCCGTTGCCGAGCCAGTCCTGCTTCAGCAGGGGGATTCCCAACTGCGCGCCGAGGCCGAAGTTCGGGTCGAGCAGCGCCTTGTAGGTGATCGAGATGGCCGCGGAGCTCAGCAGCAGCGGGATGAAGTACAGCACCGCCAGCAGGGCGCGGTAGCGCTGTTGCCCCGCGATGAACACCCCGATGAGCAGGGAGATCGGGGTCTGGATCACCCACGACAGCGCCATGACGAGGAACGTCACCCAGACCGCGTGCGGCAGGCCGGGGTCGGTGAGCTCGTAGGTCCAGCTGGTGAGGCCGGAAGGCTGGATCTCGCCGATGCCGTCCCACGAGGTGAAGCTCAGCAGCAGCACGCCGACCAGGGGGATGACGCCGAACGCGGCGAAGACGACCAGCGCGGGCAGCGTCATCCATGCGACCGACCCGCTCCGCGCAGCGCCCGAGACCTTGGTCTGCTTCCTCGTCGGTGCGGTGGGCGGAGCGAGGGCGGTCACTGCCCGATGACCTGGTTCATGCTGTCGGCGAACTGCTGGGGGGAGATCGACAGCTGGAAGAGCTTCGCGATGTTGTCGAGGAGCCGCTCGGCGGCGGTGGGAGAGAGCGCCTGGTCCCACGACTGCGGGAAGCTCTTCGCCTTGCTCGCGACGTCGTAGACGAAGTTGAGGAAGTCGGCGTCCTTCGAGCCGCCGAGCTTGCTGTCGGCGCCCTTGACGATCGGCACGCCGCCGGTGCCGATCCAGTCCTGCACCTCGGCGTCGGTGAGCACGCCGGTGGCGAAGAACTTCTTGGCCGTCTCCTTCTGCTGGTCGGTCGCCTTGGCGGAGATCGCCAGGTACTGCGCCGGGTTGCCCGTGGTGGAGCTCGGGTCACCCTTGCCGCCTTCCACCGGCGGGAAGTTCATGTAGCCGAGGTGGCCGCCGGAGACGAAGTCGCCACCGTTGGTCGCCATGATGCCGTAGGTCCACGAGCCGTGGAGCATCATCGCGGCCTTGTCGGTGTAGAGCACCGCGAGATCGGCGTTCGAGTCGGCGGTGATCGACGAGAAGCCGTTGATGAAGCCGTTGGCCTTGACGAGGTCCTGCACCTTGGTGAGCGCGTCGAGGGCCGCCGGGTTGGACCAGGAGTTGGGCTCGCCGTTGGCGACGGCGTCGAACACTTCCGAGCCGCCGATGCGGTCGAACAGGAACTCCAGCCACATCATGTTCGTCCACCGCGACTGCCCGCCGAGGGAGAACGGCGCGACGCCCGCCGCGTTGAACTTCGGCACGAGGTTCATGACGTCGCCCCACGACTGCGGGGGCTGGGCGCCGACCTTGTCGAAGACCCGCTTGTTGTAGTAGAGGACGATCGGCTGCACCGTCTCGGCGGGCATCGCGTAGATCTTGCCGTTCACGGTCGCGGGTGCCCACACCGAGTCGAGGAGGCGGCTCTTGACGGTGGCGTTCTGGTCGAACCACGACGTCAGGTCGTCGACCTGGCCCGCCTGCACGTAGGTGCGCAGGGTGCCGCCGCCCCAGCCCCAGATGATGGTCGGCGCCTGGTTGGCGCCGACCGCCGTGCGGATGCGGGTCTTGTAGGCGTCGTTCTGGAACGTCGTGCCCTTGATCGTGTCGTTCGGGTTGGCCTGGTTGAAGGCGTTGAGCGCGTTGGTGCGGACGCCCTCCTGCGGCTGGCCCGAGAGGTACCAGTACGTGGCCCCGCTCGTGGCGGCGCCCCCTCCACCGCCCTGGCTCGGCCCCGAGGTGCCGCAGGCGGCGAGTGCCGAGCCCGCCAACGGCACGGACAGGGCCAGGCGGAGGAAGTTGCGACGCGACGTCGTCGAGGAGTCCACGCTGATCTCCGAACTCGGAAGCCGCGGCTGCCGCTGCGGCGAGCGGAACGTCTGGGCTTGGCACGCGGCCCCGGAAACTTTCGATCGGAAGCCGCGCGGTCAACGTAGGATTTCGGCTCTGAGGGTGTCAACCCTTGAACTGAGGTGCGCGCGTAGGCGACAGTCATCCCGTCGTAGAGACCTGTTCGTGACCTGAGAGCGGGCCTCGAAATGTTTCGGAGTCCGAGGAGCACGCGTGACGTCAACGGATCCGGTGTCCGCCGCCGCAGCCTGGCTCGACCCGACGCTCCCCGCGGCCGAGCGCGTCGAGCGGCTGCTGCGCGAGATGACCCTCGAGGAGAAGGTGGCGCAGCTCGGGAGCCGCTGGGTCGGCAACGACATGCGGGCCCACGAGACGGAGCCCGACGCACGATGCCGACCTGAACGTCGCCCCGATGCAGGACGTGTTCGCGGCGGGCGGGGCGGTGTCGCTGGACGAGGCGAGCCTGCACGGGCTGGGCCAGCTCACCCGCGTGTACGGCAGCGCCCCGTGACGCGCAGCGGAGGGTGCGGCCGAGCTGGTCCGGCAGCAGCGGACGGTGCTCGACGGCTCGCGGCTGGGCATCCCGGCGGTCGTCCACGAGGAGTGCCTCACCGGGTTCACCACCTACGGCGCGACGGTCTACCCGGCCGCCATCGCCTGGGGCGCGACCTTCGACCCCGACCTGGTGGAGCGCATGGCCGCCGCGATCGGCAGGGACATGGCCGCGCTCGGCGTGCACCAGGGGCTCTCGCCCGTGCTCGACGTCGTGCGCGACTACCGCTGGGGCCGGGTCGAGGAGACCATGGGCGAGGACCCCTGCCTCGTCGCCGACGCTCGGCTGCGCCTACGTGCGCGGCCTGCAGAGCGCGGGCGTCATCGCCACGCTCAAGCACTTCGCCGGGTACTCCGCCTCCCGGGCGGCCCGCAACCACGGGCCGGTGTCGATGGGGCGCCGCGAGCTCATGGACGTCGTGCTGCCGCCGTTCGAGGCGGCCGTGACGCTCGCCGAGGTCGGCTCGGTGATGAACTCCTACGCCGACGTCGACGGCGTCCCGGCGGGCGACGACCCCTGGCTGCTCACCGAGCTGCTGCGCGGGCAGTGGGGGTTCGCGGGCACGGTCGTCTCCGACTACTGGGCGGTCCCGTTCCTCGCCACCATGCACCACGTCGCCGCCGACGCCGACGACGCGGGCGCGCACGCGCTCGCCGCTGGCATCGACGTCGAGCTGCCCGACGCCATCGGCTACCGCGCCGGGCTCGTGGAACGGGTGCGCCGCGGCGAGCTGCCCGAGGCCCTCGTCGACAGGTCGGCGCGGCGCGTGCTCACCCAGAAGGTGCGAGCTGGGGCTGCTCGATCCCGGCTGGACGCCCGAGGAGTCGGTCGCGGGCGCGGCCGCCGTCGACCTCGACGCGCCCGCCAACCGCGCCATCGCGCGCGAGATGGCCGAGCGGTCGGTCGTCCTCCTCGACGCCGGTTCGGCGCTGCCGCTGCTCGGCGCGGGGCGGCCCGCGCTGCGCTCGGTGGCCGTGGTGGGCCCCTGCGCGGCCGACCCGCGCACGTTCATGGGCTGCTACGCCTTCCCCAACCACGTGCTGCCGCGCTACCCGGGCGTCGGGCTCGGTGTCGAGGTGCCGACCGCGGTCGACGCCCTGCGCGCCGAGCTGGCCGACGCCGAGGTGGTCCACGAGTCGGGCTGCGCCGTCCAGGGCGACGACCGTTCGGGCTTCGCGGCCGCCGTCGCCGCGGCGCGCGCGGCCGACCTGTGCGTCGCGCTGGTCGGCGACCTCGCGGGTCTGTTCGGGCACGGCACGTCCGGCGAAGGCTGCGATGCGGCCGACCTGCGGCTGCCGGGTGTGCAGGCCGAGCTGCTCGCCGAGCTGCTGGCCACCGGCACGCCCGTCGTCGTGGTCGTCGTCTCCGGTCGCCCGTACGCGCTCGGCGACGTGCACGGGCGCGCGGCGGGGCTGGTGCAGGCGTTCATGCCCGGCGAGGAGGGCGGCGGCGCGATCGCGGGCGTCCTGTCCGGCAGGCTCCAGCCCGCGGGCAGGCTCCCGGTGCAGATCCCCCGGCAGCCCGGCGGCCAGCCGGGCACCTACCTGCAGCCGCCGCTCGGCGGCGTGGAGAGCGCAGGCATCAGCAGCGTCGACGCGACCCCGCTCTTCCCGTTCGGCCACGGCCGCACCTACACGACGTTCACCCTCGACGAGCTGCGGATCAGCGCCACGGACGTGCCGACCGACGGCGAGTTCACCGCGACCGTCCGCGTCCGCAACACCGGTGGGCGGGCGGGCGAGGAGGTCGTCCAGCTGTACCTGCGGGACCGCCACGCCCAGGTCGTGCGCCCGACGCGGCAGCTCGCCGGGTTCGCGCGCGTCCCCCTCGGTCCGGGCGCGGCCACCGACGTCACCTTCCGGGTGCACGCGGACCGCACGGCGTTCACCGGACGGGACCTGCGGCGCATCGTCGAGCCCGGCGAGGTCGAGGTCCTCATCGGAACGTCCGCGACCGACCTGCCCTGCCGCGGTATCGTGCGGCTGACCGGCCCCCTGCGCGAGGTGGGCGCCACCCGACGGCTCGTCACCCCAGTGGAACTGGGCACACGGGACGCCAGCGCGTAGGAGGAGTCGATGGCGCCGACGAACGGTGGGCGGCGGCGGGCCACCCTGGCCACCGTCGCCGCCTCCGCGGGCGTGTCGGTGGCCACGGTGTCCAAAGTGCTCAACGGCCGCGCGGACGTGGCCCCCGCGACGCGGGCGCGGATCGAGGACCTCCTCGAGCGCCACGACTACGTCGGCAGGCGCATCGCGGCCGGGTCCCGCACGGCCGTCCGCCCCGCGGTCGAGCTCGTGCTCGACGCCGAGCTCAACGCGTACGCCACGGAGATCGTGCAAGGCGTGCTGGACGCGGGCGCGGAGGCGGGCGTCGCCGTCTCGCTCGCGGTGCGGGGCCGCCGCAGCGCGGTGAGCGCCCACCCGGTCACGTGGGCGAGGGACCTGGCCGCCGCCGGTCGGCGCGCGGTGATCGGCGTGGTGAACTCGCTGACGACCGGGCACGTCGGCGCGCTGTCCCGGGCGCGGCTGCCGCTGGTGGTCATCGACCCGATCGGCCTCCCCCGCGCCAGCGTGACCAGCGTCGGCGCCACCAACTTCGCGGGCGGCCTCGCCGCGACCCAGCACCTGCTCTCGCTGGGGCACCAGCGCGTCGCCTACGTCGGCGGCTCGCCCGCCGCGGCGTGCAACCAGGCCCGGCTGCAGGGCTTCCGCGCGGCCATGGACGCCGCGGAGCTGGCGGTGCCCGACGGGTACGTGCAGCCCGGGACGTTCCGCTTCGAGGACGGCGTGGTCGGCGGGGCGGCCGTGCTCGACCTGCCGCATCCCCCGACCGCCGTGTTCGCCGCGTGCGACGAGGTGGCCGTCGGCGTCGTCGAGGCGGCCCGCGTGCGGGGGCTGCGGGTGCCGCAGGACCTCAGCGTGGTCGGGTTCGACGACACCCAGCTCGCCCGCCACACCTCACCCCCGCTGACGACCGTGCGCCAGCCCCTGCGCGAGATGGGCGGCGTCGCCCTGCGCACCGCGCTCCGCCTCGCCGCGGGCGAGAAGCTCGACTCCCACCACGTGGAGCTGGCCACCGAGCTCGTCGTGCGGCACTCGACCGCGCCACACGGGTGACGATCCGGATGCGGACTTGACGGCCGAGCGCAACATGAGCGGGGTTCGGGCAAGATCGAAGCCCACTGGTGTGCATCTCGCGCGCTGTTCGGCCACGGGCGCCCGGGTAGGCGACCGCGATCCGGGTACCGGGCGGTGTGCGGCCCCGGGCCCGCCCGGGCGTTCTCACCTGCAAAGTTCTTCGCCGGTCGTCGAACCGGCCCCGGACGGGCGCCGTCCCCCGCGATGAGGGACGCGGATCGGCGCCTTCCCCTCCCCGAAGCGTCGGGGAAGGGATCCTCGACACCTGCCCGGTCCGCGCCCCCACCCGGCGGCCCCCTGGGGAGCGGGGCCGCCCCGGATCCTCGGGAGCGGATCACCCATGTCGTCTTCGTCCCGCCATGCCCTGCTGCGCCGCACGCTGGGCAACATCGTGGTTCTGACCCTGCTCGCCGTACTGGCGACCGTCCAGGCCCTCACCGACGCGCGGCCCGGCGTGGCGCTTCGCGCGTACTCGTCGGACGTCTTGTGGAACGACTCCTGGACCGGCGGGGCCTTCCTGCGCTCCGGAGCCACGCTGTACACCCACGACCCGGAGCTCTGGCTGTGCAAGCCGGGCGGCTGCGCCCCTGCCGCCGTGTCCGACCGCGCCGGGCAGGCCGTCGGGATCGTGTGCCGCCGCGATCCCGAGGGCTATCTCAAGCTGTACTACGCCACCGACCAGGAGCCGGCGTGGGCGTCCGCCAACGACGTCCACCTCAAGGGCAAGGTGCCCGCCTGCGGCTGGTGGGACTGGTGAGCCGACGCTGCGCATGTCGGAGGTCGTCGAGGTCGGCGAGGGTGTCATGAGGACGGTCATCGGGATCCCCCCGGGCGGGCGCACGTTGTGACGCGCACAAGCGGTGACCGAACGGTACGAAGAGCCTTCCCCGACCGCGGGTGGGTTCGCACCTCGCGGGAACTGCGGCAGAGCGCCGCCGCACCCCAGACTGCGTCAGGACCTGAGGAGGCGACGCCCGATGAGCAGGCTCGCGAAGATCACCATGTTGGGGGCGGCCGCGGCCGCGACGGCGCTGTTGGCGGGCTGCGCGGGCGGCACCACCGTCAGCGCGGCGACGCGGCCGCTCGGGGCCGACGCGCCCGCGCCGACCGCAGCCGCGGCCCCCGAACCCGCGGCCGAGCCGTCGTCCGGATCGGCGCAGCAGACGCCGACGGAGACGACCACCCAGACCTTCGACGCGGGCGTCACGACGCTCACGGTCGCCGACGCCGCGGGCAGCGTCAGCGTCACCGGCGCGGGCGGTGACAAGGTCGTCGTCGTCAAGAAGATCTTCGCCGACCACACGCGTCCGCAGGAGCAGGTCGCGCGCGCGGGCGCCGAGCTGCGCATCACCGCGCCCTACTGCGAGACCGACGACTGGCGCAAGCCCTGCCGGATCGACTACGAGATCCAGGCGCCGTCCGGCACGGCCGTCACCCTCACGACCGGCTCGGGCAACCTCACCTTCACCGGTCTGAAGGGCGCCCTCAACGCGGTCGCGGCGAGCGGCAGCGTCCAGGTCACCGACGCGACGGGCGCGGTCACGGCCCGCTCCGCCAGCGGCAGCATCACCGCGAACGGCACGAGCGGCCCGCTGCGCGCCGAGTCGACCAGCGGGCAGGTCACGGTCAACGCCGCCGCCGTGGCGGACTCGCTCGTCGCCACCTCGGTGAGCGGCAACGCGACCGTGATGGTGCCCGCCGGGCGTTACCGCGTGCAGGCCGACACGACGGCGGGCCAGCGCGACGTCGCCGTCGCGAACGACCCCAACGGCGACGCGCAGGTGCAGGTCGCGACGGTGACCGGCAACGTGCGGCTGGCCACCCGCGGCTGAGCCTCCCCGCGGGGTTGTCCGGGATCACCTTGCGGACGAGACCCCGCATGGTGTCGCGTGAGACCAAGGTTCGACCGGGCGGGAGGGATCATGGGGAGGCTCGAAGGGAAGGTCGCCGTCGTCACGGGCGGCGCCAACGGGCTCGGCGAGGCCATCGCCACGCGCATGACCGACGAGGGCGCCCGCGTCGCGGTCCTCGACGTCGACGCGTCGGGCGGGGAGCGCGTGGCCGCCGGGCTGCCGGGCGCGAGCTTCCACGTGTGCGACGTGAGGAGCGAGGACGCGGTCAGGGACGCGTTCGACGCGGTCGTCGCCCGGCACGGACGGCTCGACGTGCTGGTCAACAACGCGGGCGTGGAAGGGACGCGGCGGCCGACCCACGAGCTGCCGCTGGCGGAGTGGGAGCGGGTGATGGCCGTCAACACGACCGCGGTGTTCCTCTGCACCAAGCACGCCATCCTCCACCTGCGCGCGGCGGGCGGCGGCAGCATCGTCAACATCTCGTCGATCTACGGCATCGTCGGCGGCGGCGAGGTGCCGCCCTACCACGCGTCCAAGGGCGCGGTGCGCGCGATGAGCAAGCACGACGCGCTGCGCTACGCGCCGGACCGGATACGGGTGAACTCGATCCACCCCGGGTTCGTCTTCACCGCCATGCTCCATCGGGCCCTCGACGAGGTCGGGATGCCGGAGGCCGTCGCCCGCGCCGCGCTCGACCGCAAGCACCCGCTGGGCACCGGCGAGCCCGACGACATCGCCTGGGGCGCGGTCTATCTCGCCTCCGAACAGGCCAGATGGGTCACCGGCACCGAGCTCGTCATCGACGGCGGCTACACGGCCCGCTAGTGCGGTGGCCACAAACGTTGCCGGGGTGATCGCGTGATCCAGACGGCGAGTCGCAAGGCGCCGCCTGAAGCTCATACCGGGCGTATTCGCGAAGGCGGCGCCGCTGCGAGTCGTCGTCTGGGCGCGCGAGGACCCGGTGAACGTTTGTGGCCGCCGCACTAGGCAAGGCGCAGGACGGCGAAGCCGTCGCCGCTCGACACGGTCTCGTACCGCGGGGCGAGTGCCCGTTCGACGAGCTCGACGTCGGCGGGGCAGGCGAAGACCTCGACGAAGGCGGCGCTCCCCACCGCGCGTTCGACCGCGGCGGATCCCGTGCTGAGTGTCGTCAGCGCCGGGGAGACACGTGGGTCGAAGCGCAGCACGACCGCGGACGTCTCCTGGAGGTCGGCACGCACGTCGCCGCGGCGCAGCATCCTGTGGACGTCGAACCACTTCAGCGCCGGTACCCCGATCGAGGGACCCCACTCGGTCGAGCAACCGCCGTTGGCGGGTACGGCGACCGTGGTGACCGCGGCGCCGGCCGGAACGCCGCCGTCGATCGCGTCGAAGGCGTGCTGCAGGGGCCCGTCCAGCGAGACCCACGCGACGCCGTGCAGGACGAGCGCCGCGACCACGACGCCGACCGTCGCCACGCCCGCCCGCGCACGCAGCGGCCGCCAGGGCAGCGCGGCGAGCAGGAGCAGGACCGCGGGGAACAGCAGCCGCTGGTCGGGCTTGGTCAGGCTGTTGACGTTGCCGACCGGGTCGAGCACGGCCAGCGCGGCGAGAACCAGCGCGGCGACGGCGGGCGGTGTCGCGAGCGCGGCCCGCACCGCCCGGCGCCGCAGACCGCAGACGACCACCGCGAGCAGGCCGAGGGTGACCGCGATCTGGGCGGCGAAGGTCGGCACGACCCCGGGATAGGGATCGAGCCGCAGGAAGAACTGGACCGCCTCGACCAACGACAGCGCCTTGTCCCGCACCGACGTGTACGGGGCGAGGTGCCCGGCCTCGCGGCTCGCGGCCGTGTACCAGGCGAGCAACACCAGGGTGGGCGCTGTGGTCGCCAGCAGCCGTACGGCCGCCGACCGGCGGTCTGCCCGGTACAGGGCAACCGCGTAGGAGCTCATCGCGACCACGAGCACGCCCCACGCGACCAGATGGGCCAGGAAGGTGAGCACCTGCAGCGCGCAGAGCCCGACCAGTCGGGCGCGGCCGGGCCGCTGGAGGTACCGATGGCTCAGCCCGATCCCGACGAACGCGAGCGGCAACGCGAAGAGGTAGCTGACGTAGCCGCGCTGCAGGAAGTAGCCGAACGCCCAGACGAACCCGGTGAGCTCCAGGGCGGTCGGGCGCCCCTGCAGCCTGCGGACCAGGAAGGCGTACCCGACGCCGAACCCCAGCACCCCGAGAACGAGGAAGACCCGGCCTGCCGCCTCGATCGGCAGCACGAATGCCAGCAGCGCGATGCCTGCGGGAGCGGCGAGGTTCGGGACGGGCACCGGCAGCAGCGCGTAGAGCTGCGCCACCGGCACGCCGTCGCTGGTCGCGCCCGTCCACAGGTCGTGGACGATCTGGCCTTGCAGCAGCCATTCGGGGTAGTCGTAGAACGGCAGGAACCGAGGGGACAGCAGCACCGCGGCGCAGCAGACGGCCAGGGCCAGCCACACGAAGGAGCTCGCGCCCCAACGTGACCGAACCACTACCTTCTGCCACAGCACGACCATGGGCAGCGAAGCTAGGACGCGGCCAGCCCCCGGCTGGCAAGTTCACGGTAAACGCGAGCACAACCGGCACGGCCGTCTGGGTGAACGCATGTTGACCGTCCGTGTCGCGCGCCGCCGGGACCCGCCGCTCAGCGTCCCTTCAGGAACGCGATTCGGTCCGCCCGTAGAGTTCGGGCGTGGCACGTCTCTTGGTGGTCGAGGACGACGACACGATCGGTGACGCGCTGCACACCAGCCTCCGCAGCCACGGCCACGACGTGCGGTGGGAGCGCACGGGCCGCGGCGCCCTCGCCGCGGGCGCGGGCGCGTTCGACCTCGTGCTGCTCGACCTCGGCCTCCCCGACCTCGACGGCGTCGAGGTCTGTCGGCGGCTGCGCACCCTGCTGCCGTCGGCGGTGCTGGTGATGCTGACCGCCCGCACCGACGAGATGGACGTGGTCGTCGGCCTGGAGGCGGGCGCGGACGACTACCTGACCAAGCCGATCCGGCTCGCCGAGCTGCACGCCCGCATCCGCGCCCACCTGCGCCGCGACGCCGCCGCCTACGCCGGTGATATGTCCGCCGCGCCGATCGGCGACCTCCTGGTGGACCCGGCCGCCCGACGGGTCACCCTCGCGGGCCGGGAGGTGGCGATGCGCGCCAAGGAGTTCGACCTCCTCGCCCGGCTCGCGGCCGAGCCCGACCGCGCCGTCAGCCGCGAGACCCTCATGGCCGACGTCTGGGACGAGAACTGGTTCGGCTCCACCAAGACGCTCGACGTCCACGTCGCCGCCGTCCGCCGCAAGCTCGCCGAGGCGGCAGGCGGCACCGGCAGGCGCGTTCCCGCCATCGTGACGTTGCGCGGGCACGGCTACCGACTGGAGACGCCCGCGGTCCGCTAGTGCGGTGGCCACAAACGTTGCCGGGACCGCGGCCACCGCGAACATGACCGCCGCCGTCAGAGCCATGGCGGCGGCAACCCCTACCGCCATGGATGCTCCGTTCTCGCTGAGACCTGTCGGCCACCGCAGCCTAGTGACACCGGTTCCCCAGGTCGCACGCATGTGCAGGAGCCGGGTAAGAGCACAGTGAGAGTCGGCGCTAGCGCAGGGCGTTCCGAAGGTCGTCGAGCAGTGTCCGCTCCGTGAGCACGCCGACGGCCCCCGCGCCGAGCGCCTGCGCGGCGGCGGGACCCTCGGGGTCGTCGGTGTAGGCCCACACCCGGACGCCCGGGAGGCGCACGAGCGCCGCGGTCGCGGAGGTCACGTCGGCCCCGTCCGGGGGGTGCAGCGCGACCAGCACGACGTTGGCGCGGTCCGCGCCGAACGCGTCCAGCATCGCCCGGATGACCAGGACGTTGGACGCGGTGCCGACGAGGTCGACGTCGGGCGCCCCCGTCAGGAGGTCGGCCAGCGCGGTCCGCCGCGTGGAGTCATGGTCGACGACGATGACCCGTGGGAGACCCCCGCCGCGCCGCGCGCGGAGCAGCTCGACCGCGAGCGGCACCAGCGACACGGCGACGATCAACCCGACGACCGGCAGCAGGTACTGGTCGATGCCGGGGACCGAACGTCCGAGCAGGAAGCCCGCGACCACCAGCCCGACCGTCCAGACGACACCGCCCGCGGCTTGCCAGAACGTGAACGTGCGGGCCGGGACGCCGAGCGCGCCCGCGAGGGGGTTGAGCACGGTCCGCACGACCGGGATGAAGCGCGCGAGCACGATCGCCCGGCGCTGGCCGTAGCGGTCGAGCAGGCGCCGGGAGCGGACGATGCCCGCCGCGATCCTCGGACGCCGCGCGCGGTCCGTGAGCGCCGGGCCTGCCCGACGGCCGATCAGGAATCCGACCTGCGCGCCCAGCAGGGCACCCGCGACGGACGCGACCAGCACCCACGGCAACGGCAGGGGCGCGGCGACCGCGCTCGAGCTGAGCAGGCCCGCGGTGAACAGCAGCGAGTCGCCGGGCAGGAAGAACCCGACCAGCAGCCCGGTCTCGGCGAAGAGCGCCACGAAGATCCCGGCGACGCCGAACGCTGTGAGCAGGGAGCGGGCATCGAGGATGTTGACGATCGCGAGGGCGCCGAAGGCGTTCGCCGTCATCGCGCGGTGACCACGACAAAGTCCCGCACCGCTGTCGCCATGTCCGCGACGTTAGGGACGTCGTGGTGCCTGCTTGACCAACCGCGGGCAAGCAGCGGGCAAAGGCGCCGTCGAGAAGGTTAGGGACCGGCCAACGCGCGCCCTGCGCTCGGCGAAAGGCGTAAGGGCGACCGCCTGCCGGTCGAATCACCGGATGTGGAGCATCTGACCTGGCTGGAGGCGCTCGTCATCGGCGGGCTGCAGGGTGTGGCGGAGCTGTTTCCGGTGTCGAGCCTCGGCCACAGCATCCTCGTGCCCGCGCTCGTCGGCGGGAGCTGGGCCCGCGACCTCGACGTGAGCGCCCCGAAGTCGCCGTATCTCGCCTTCGTCGTCGGGCTGCACGTGGCCACCGCGCTCGCGCTCGTCGTCTACTTCCGTCGGGACTGGGTGCGGATCCTGCGCGGCCTGGCGACCAGCGTCGTCCGCCGCGAGGTCGCCGACCCCGACCAGCGCCTGGCGTGGCTGCTCGTGCTCGCCACCGTCCCGGTGGGGGTCGCCGGGCTGGCGCTGGAGCACGTCTTCCGGGTCTACCTGAGCAAGCCCGTCCCGACCGCGGCGTTCCTCACGCTCAACGGCGTCGTGCTGCTGCTTGGGGAGCACCTGCGCCGCCGGGCCGACGCGCGCGCCGACGCCGACGACGCAGCCTTGCCCGGCGTCGGACCGACGGGCGCCCGTGCGGCGGTGCGTACCGACCCGGCGGTGGCAGCCGACCGCCGCCTGGCCCGGCTCCCAGTGGGGCGGCCCGTGCTCATCGGCGCGGCACAGATCGCCGCGCTGGCCCCCGGGATCAGCCGCTCCGGGTCGGCGATGGTGACGGGCCTGGTCAAGGGCCTCTCCCATGCCGACGCCGCCCGCTTCTCGTTCCTGCTCGCCACGCCCGTCATCCTCGCCGCGGGCGTGCTCAAGCTCCCCGACCTCGCGGGCCCGCTCGGCGACGGCATCCGCCCGCAGATCCTCGCGGGCAGCCTGCTGTCGGGTGTCGGCGCCTACCTGTCCGTGCGGTTCCTCACCCGCTGGTTCGAGACCAGGTCGATGCGCCCGTTCGCGATCTACTGCATCGTCGCCGGGCTCGGGTGCCTCGCCTGGTTCGGCCTGCGCGCGTGACCCGTCCTCGGGCGACGAGCTCGAGCGTGATGACCACGGCCACGCCCTCGGCCGCCAGCAGGCCGATCAGCACCAGCACCTGCGCCGCGGCCGCCTGGACGGGATCCCCGCTGCCCAGCAGCACGCCGACGAACGCGCCAGGCAACGTCACGAGCCCGACCGTGCGGGTCTGGTCAAGGGGCGGGGTCAGCGCCTGCGCCGCCGACGGACGGGCCACCAGCAGCGCCGCGTCCCGCTCACGGAACCCCAACGCCAGCGCGGCCTCGAACTCGCCGTGGCGGGCGGCGAGCTCGTCGAGCGCGCGCCGACCGGCCAGGGACGTGGCCGCCATCGACCCGCCGAGGAGGATGCCGCTGATCGGGACCAGCGCGATGCCGACCAGCGGCACGGCGCCCGCCGCGACCACGACGGCCAGCGCCGCGAGCGCGCCGACGCCGATCGGCACCACCGCGAGCAGCCCGGACCGGTCACCGGTCATCCGCCGTGCCGAGGTGAAGCTCGCGATCACCCACATCAGCAGCACGAACGCGGCCGAAAGCCACAGCGACCGCACGACGGCCACGATGACGGCGCTGACCCCGGCGAGCTGCACCACCGCACGCACCGCGGCCGTGCCGACGCTGCGACCGAGCCGCCAACCCAGGCCGCCGACGGCAGGCACGACCGCCCCGACGCCGGTCAGCACCACCAGCGCCAGACCCAGGCTCCAGCCGACCGTCACCGTCGATCCCGCCACCGGCTCCTCCACTCAGCTGTGCACCCGTACGGAATCCTGATGCGACCATGCCGCTAGACGGAGGGTGGGGCATGCGTCGGAAGATCGTCACCGTCATGGTGGTCACCGCCGTCCTGGCGGTGGGGCTGTTCGCGCTGCCGCTGGCCGTCCTCGTGGCCAAGTACCTGATCGACGACGAGCGCGGCGAGCTCAACCACGCCGCCGACCTCGCCGCGCTGAGCGCCACCGCCGACCTGGCGCGCGGTCACGCCTCCATGGTCCTGCCTCCCACCGAGTCCGACATCGCGCTGGCGTTCTACGACGTCAACGGCAGGCGTGTCGTCGGCGTCGGACCGGAGACCGCCGACGCGGGCGTCCAGACGGCGCTGGCCGGAACCCGGGTCACCGACGGCGACCCCGGCGGCGACTTCATCGTCGACGTCGCCGTCACCGACGACGGCCGCGTCGCGGGTGCCGTGCGCGCAGCCACCCCCCGCACGGAGGCGTGGACCAGGATCGTCGCCGCGTGGCTCGTCATGGTCGCCCTCGCGGGCGCGACCCTGGCCGCCGTCTGGTTCGTCGCGCGTCGCCAGGCCGCCCGGCTGGCCGCGCCGCTGGAACGGCTCTCGGCAGCCGCGGCGGGCATCGGCCAGGGCAGGCTCGACGTGCCCACCCCTTCGGGCGTGCCGGAGATCGACGACGTCGCCGCCAGCCTCGCCCAGTCCGCCCACCGGGTCGAACGCACCCTCGCCCGCGAACGCGCGTTCTCCGCGGACGCCTCCCATCAGCTGCGCACCCCGCTGGCCGGGCTCCGCCTCCAGCTGGAGGCCGCGCTCGAGGGCCCGGCGACACAGATGCGGCAGGCGATCACGACCGCGGTCCACGCCGCCGACCGGCTGGAGCGCACGGTCAACGACCTGCTCGCCCTCTCCCGCGACACCGCACGCCGCGACCAGGAGCTGCCGCTGCACGCACTGCTCGACGAGCTGCGCCGCGACCACAACGGAGCACTTGCCGACGCCGGGCGCCGTCTGACCATCGTCCCGGCCGCGGACCTTCCGCCGGCGGCCGCGTCGGCGCCCGCCATCCGCCAGGTGCTCGGTGTGCTGCTCGACAACGCGTTGCGGCACGGCCGTGGCACGGTCACCGTCGCCGCCCGCGACGCCGCGCAGGCGCTCGCCCTCGACATCGCCGACGAGGGCCGGATCGACGCGCCCGACGAGCTGTTCGTCCGTCGCTCCTCCGCCGCGGCGGGCCATGGCATCGGCCTCGCGCTCGCCCGCAGCCTCACCGAGGCCGAGGGCGGCAGGCTGCTGCTCAGCAGCCGCTCCCCCACGACCTTCACCCTCCTGCTGCCTTTCTCCCAGGAACCGGATCAACCCGCAGGCCGAGGTTAGCCATCGGCAGGAGGAGATCATCGGAACGGCCGTTCGGGGCGCCGAGTTTGCCGCGCGCTGACCCGGCGGGGCCTACCGTCGGCGCGGACGACCGATGCCGACGGCACCGACGTGAGAGGAGCGGGACGTGCCGCATCCCCAGGAATCGCGCAGCTGGGTGCACCGCCTTGGCTTCACGCTGGCCGTCGTCGTGTTCGCCGCGGCGGTGCTGATGGTCATCGCCAGCATCACGACCCTCTGACCGGCGCGGTCGGAGGCGATCCGGAGCCCGGGGTGATCAGGCTAGTGCGGTGGCCACGAAGGTTGCCGGGGTGATCGCGTGATCCAGGCGGCGAGTCGCAAGGCGCCGCCTGAAGCTCATACCGGGCGTATTCGCGAAGGCGGCGCCGCCTACTGGTCGGCGTTCCCCTTCCACTTCACCGACAACGAGCTCGTCCACATCCGACACGGCTTCTACCGCAACGTCATCATGGGCGCCAACGCGTTCGGCACCGGCGCCGCCGACATCGACCCGGACGCGTTCGACGAGCCGATCGTCGACAACTCGGGCCTTGCGCTGGAGCTGCGCAGCAAGCCCCACTTCCAGTACGGCGAGCCGGTGGTGGTGGAGCTCAAGCTGGCCACCACGGACCTGCGCGGGCGCGACACGCACGGCTACCTGCATCCCAAGGACGACTTCGTCACCATCGCCATCCGGCAGCCGTCCGGCCGGACGGTCGTGTACCGGCCGATGCTGCGCCACTGTGCCGACGCCGCGACGACCGTCCGCCTGGACGCGAGCAGGCCCGCCCTCTACGACAGCGCCTACATCGGCTACGGCCAGGACGGGTTCTACTTCGACAACCCCGGCCAGTACGCGGTCAGGGCGCAGTACATCGCGGCCGACGGCTCGCGGGTCGTCTCGCCGGTGCTGAAGCTGCGGGTCCGCCCGCCCGCAGGCGCCGAGGACCTCGACGTCGCCGAGCTGCTTCTCGGTGACGAGCAGGGCAAGCTGCTCAGCCTGCTGGGCTCCGACGCGGACGCGCTGCGCCGCGGCAACGAGGCCCTCGACGTCCTGCTCGCCGAGCACGGCAGCCACCCGCTGGCCGTGTACGCCCAGCTGGTGAAGGGCGTCAACGCCGGAAGGGACTTCAAGCAGCTCACCGCGGGCCAGAGCCTCGACGTCCGTCCCGCGCAGCCGAAGACGAGCGTCGACCTGCTGACCGCGGTCGAGCAGGCGTCCACGGGGCCCGACGGCGGTGTCGACAACATCACGCTGAACATGGCCATGCACCACCTCGCCCACGCGGAGGCCAAGGCCGGGAAGCCCCGGCTGGCGACCGGCGTGGCCGACCGGATGGTGACGGTCTTCACCGAGAAGGGGCTGGGCGCCGGTGTCCTGCGCACGGTCAACCGGCAGGCCGAGGAGCTGAAGGCCGAGCTGGAAGCCGACCGGGAGGAGCGGTCCCGGTAGCGTTGCGCGATGCGACCAGGATCGCGGGGCGACGACGGCGGGCAGCAGCCCGTCGTCGTCCTCCGCGGTCCCGAAGGACCGCAGGCCGTGGGTCGGCCGGTCGCGGTCCGGGTGGAGATCCACAACCCGGGTCCCGGCGAGCTGTGGATGGTCGGCGTCGTGGACGGCGCGGAGGACGGGGTGCGCTACCCCCACTACCGGCCGCTCGTGACGCGCGCGGGTGCGGTGGTCGCGGCGCCGGGCCCGCCGGAGGACCCGCTGGTCGGGCCGTTGCGCCCCAGCGACTTCCGGCGTCTCCCGCCCGGCGCGGCGTTCGACCCCACCCAACGCGACACCGCCTCGGCCTACCTCCCGCTGGCCACGTTCGGCACGTTCCAGCCCGCCGAGCCGGGGCGCTACCGCTTCGCGCTCACCGTGTCCACGGAGAGCGACGCTCCGGAGCAGTGGCTGGGGCGCTTCGGCCAGGACGCCGACCGCGCGGCCGTCCTGGCGCTGGTCGCGAAGGTCCCCCGGTTCACGGTCACCGCGCACCTCGACGTCGAGGTGCGCTAGAAGACCGGCCTGCGCACCTTGCCGGTGCGGTTCTGACCGGTGTTGGGTTGGGTCGTGAGCGAAGGAGCAGCGCGATGCGGTGGGTGACCTACGACGGGGGCGCCGGACCGCGCACCGGGATCCTCGACGGCGGGTCGGTGCGCGGTCTCTCCGGCGCGGTCACACTGTTGGACCTGCTCGAGGGCGGCGCGGAACGGCTCGCCGAGGCCGGGGACACCGCGCGGCGCGACCCTGCGGAGGTTCGTCCGCTCGACGACGTGACGCTTCTCGCGCCCATCCCGCGGCCCCCCTCGATGCGGGACGGGCTCGGCTTCCTCGACCACCTCCGCGGGTGCTACCGCGCGCTCGGGCGGCCCGACGAGCTGCACCCGGTCTGGTCCCAGACCCCGGCGTTCTACTTCGCCAACGTCGGCTCGGTCATCGGGCCGCACGACGACGTGCCGGTCGCCCCGGGCAGCCGGATGTTCGACTTCGAGCTCGAGGTCGGCGCCGTCGTCGGGCGCGGCGGGCGGGACCTCGACCCGGCAACCGCCGAGGGGCACATCGTCGGCTACACCCTGTTCAACGACTGGACCGCGCGCGACCACCAGCTCCGCGACTCCGCGCAGGGCATCGGCATGGGCAAGAGCAAGGACAGCGCCACCACGCTCGGCCCGGCGCTGGTCACCGTCGACGAGCTCGAGCGGTACCGGCGCGACGGGCGGCTCGCGTTCGAGCTGACCGCCACCGTCAACGGCAAGGAGCTCACCCGCGGCACGCTGGACCAGATGGACTGGAGCTTCGGCGAGCTGCTGGCCTTCGTCTCCCGCGGCGTCACCCTCGCCCCCGGCGACGTCATCGCCTCCGGCACCGTGCCCGGCGGCTGCCTGCTCGAACACGTCGACACCCCCGACGTCGCCGCGTTCACCGGGTGGCTGCAGCCCGGCGACGTCGTCAGCCTCCACGGCGAGGGGCTCGGCGAGACGCGCCAGACCGTCCGACCCGGCACCGCGGTCATTCCTCTGCGTACCGGCTTCTGAGAAGCCCGAGAAGGGAAGCCATGAGCACCCACACCTACGACAAGGGCCTGCACGACCTCGGCGACGGCTGCCACGCCTGGCTGCTGCCCGACGGCAGCTGGGGCTGGAGCAACACCGGGCTGGTCACCGGCTCGGGCACGTCCCTCCTGGTCGACACGCACTTCGACCTGGAGCTCACCCGCGAGATGCTCGACGGCATCCGCCCCGTCACCGACGGGCACCCGCTCACCACCCTCGTGAACACGCACTCCGACGGCGACCACGTCTTCGGCAACGAGCTGGTCGCCGCCCGCGGCGTCGAGATCATCGCTTCGGCCGCGGCCGCCGAGCTGATGACGCAGGACCAGGTCGAGATGCTCGTGGCCGTCAAGAAGCTGCCCGGGGTGACCGGCGACTTCGCCCGCCACATCTTCGGCCCCTTCGAGTTCGCCGGGATCACCGCGACCGGCCCCGACCGCACCTTCTCCGGGGAGGAGAGCCTCGACGTCGGCGGGCGGGAGGTGCGGCTGATCCAGGTCGGGCCCGCCCACACACCCGGCGACACGCTCGTCCACGTGCCGGACGCGCGCCTGCTCTACGCCGGGGACATCCTCTTCGTCGGCGGCACACCCATCGCCTGGGCCGGGCCCATCGACCGCTGGATCGCCGCGCTCGACCGCATCCTCGACATGGACGTGGTGACGATCCTGCCCGGCCACGGGCCGATCAGCGGCAAGGACGAGGTCAGCGCCATGCGCGAGTACCTCGTGTTCGTCGAGCGCGAGGCCCGCAAGCGTTTCGAGGACGGCCTTTCCGTTGACGACGCCATCTCCTCCATCGACCTGGGCCCCTACGCCGAGCTGCCGGAGCACGGCAGGCTCGCGCAGAACGTGATGAACGTCTACCAGCAGCTCGACCCGGGCATGGACCGCCCCAACCGGCTCACCGTGCTCTCGCGCATCGCGGCCCTCGAGGGGTTCACCGCGCCCGCGTGACCGCCGGGTTGCAGGATCGGCCCATGTCCACCAGCGAGCAGACCGACGCGCCCGACCGGCGGAGGGTACGCGCGTTCGTGGTCTCTGCGACGCGGCGCCCGTGACCGTCCTTCTGGAACGCGCCAGGCGGCTCGCCGGGGAGGTCCTGTTCCCGGCCGCCGCCGACGTCGACACGCGCGGCGAGATCCCGGCGTCGCACTTCACGGCGCTCGCCGAGGCGGGCCTCTACGGCATCGCCGCGTCGGACGACGCCCACGAGCTGCCCGCCGTCACCGAGGTGCTCGCCGGCGCCTGCCTGACCACGACGTTCACCTGGATGCAGCACCACGGGACGGTGCGGGCGCTCGCCGCCACGCAGCGGACAGCCCTACGGGAGCGCTACCTCGCGGCGGCGACGGCGGGCGCGCTGCGGTGCGGCGTCGCGCTCGCGGGCGCGCTGCCCGACCCACCGCGCCTGTGGGCGACCCGGGTGGCCGACGGCTACCGGCTCGACGGCGAGGCGCCGCTCGTCACCGGCTGGGGGCTGGTGGACCTCGTCCACGTCGCCGCCCGCGACGCCGCGACGGCGGGGGAAGGCGACGCGGACGCCGTGGTCGTCACCGCGCTGCTCGACGCCCGACCCGGGCCCGGCCTGACGCCGCGGCCGCTCGCGATGCTCGCCGCGCAGGCCAGCAAGACCGTCCGGCTGGGCTTCGATCGTGGCGGCGGGCAGCAAGGGCATCCTCGACGGGCACCCCGCCGGACGGCTGCTGCGCGAGGCGGCCTTCACGCTGGTCGCGGCGGGTCGCGACGAGATCAGGGCCGACCTGCTCGCCCGGCTGGCCCCCGCGGAACGGCCACACCCGGTGAAACCCGTGGTTAACATGGCCGCACGGCACCCGACGCGCAGCGAGGTCAAGCATGACGACGACGGCACCCGCAACGACCCCGGAGCAGGCCGCGGACGCCTCCGGCGCAGGCCACTTCGACGTCCTCATCGTGGGCGCCGGGGTCTCCGGCATCGGCACCGCGCACCACCTGCGCGACCGCTTCCCCGAGCGGACGTTCGTCATCCTGGACGCGCAGGACAACCGCGGCGGCACGTGGTGGACCCACCGCTACCCGGGCGTGCGCTCCGACAGCGACCTGTTCACCTACGGCTACCGCTACAAGCCGTGGCGCGGCCCGTCGATCGCGGCGGGCGAGGAGATCCTCTCCTACCTCGACGAGGTGATCGACGAGGACGACCTCGACCAGCACATCCGCTACCAGCACCGGGTCACCGCGGCCAGCTGGTCGACCGAGGACCGCCGATGGACCGTCGAGGTGGTGCGCGGCGACACGGGCGAGCAGCTGCGGTTCACCGCCGACTTCCTGTGGATGTGCCAGGGCTACTACAACCACGCCAAGCCCTACCGACCGCAGTGGGAGGGCATGGACCGGTTCCAGGGCGTCGTGGTGCACCCGCAGCGGTGGCCCGAGGACCTCGACCTGTCGGGCAAGCGCGTCGTCGTCATCGGCTCCGGTGCCACGGCCGCCACCCTGATCCCCGCCATCGCGGAGCAGGCGGCCCACGTCACGATGCTGCAGCGCTCCCCCACCTACTTCCTCGCCCCGCCCACGACGCACGAGCTCGCCGTCACCCTGCGCAGCCTGGACGTCCCCGAGGACTGGACCCACGAGATCCTCCGCAGGGCCTACATCGCCCAGTTCAACGAGCTGGCGCGGATGACGTTCGAGTCGCCCGACGAGCTGCACGCGTTCCTCATCGAGTCGATGCGCCCGCTGCTGCCCGAGGGCTTCGACATCGAGAAGCACTTCACCCCGCGTTACCGGCCGTGGCAGCAGCGCATCGCCATCGTCCCCGAAGGCGACCTCTTCGCGACGATCCGCGAGGGCAAGGCGTCGGTCGTCACCGACACCATCGACACGTTCACCGAGCACGGGATACGGGTGAGCTCCGGCGAGGAGATCCCGGCCGACGTCGTCGTCACCGCCACCGGTTTCAACCTGTCGGTCCTCGGCGACGTCGCGTTCACCGTCGACGGCGAGCCGGTGGACTTCACCGAGCATGTCACCTGGCGCGGCGTCATGATCAACGGCGTGCCCAACATGGCCTACGTGTTCGGCTACTTCCGGCACAGCTGGACGTTGCGCGTCGACCTCGTCGGCGACCTCGTGGGCAGGCTGTTCGAGCACATGCGGGACAAGGGCGCCACCATGGTCGTCCCGACGCTGCGGCCCGAGGACGCCGACATGCAGTGGCGGCCGTGGTGCGACCCGGAGAACTTCAACCCAGGCTACGTCATGCGCTCGCAGCACGTCCTGTTCAAGCAGGGCGACCGCGAGCCGTGGACCCACCTGATGGAGTACGAGCAGGAGCGGGAGGTCCTGCCCAAGGCCGACCTCGACGACGGGTCGCTCGCCTACAGCTGAAACTACCTGTACCCAGCTCGGCTTCGACACCAAGGCGATCGTCGGCGCGGCCGCGTCGGAGCTCTCCGGCGTCTACAAGAACCTGACCGGCGATCACGCCGACCCCTTCCCGCGGTTCAAGGCGCTGCTCGACGGCGCGTACCCGGGCACCACCACGATCCCGGGAAGCAACCCCGACAACCCGTTCCCGATCTTCCCGACGTGGGGTCACTTCGACCTCACGGCGGCCGCGGGCGCGACCTCCGCGGTCAGCGAGCCCTCCGGCTACGCCTTCGAGGGCGAGAGCCGCCAGCACGTCGTCTACCGCGGCGCCGACAACCACGTCCACGAGCTCGCCATCTCGCTGGCCTGACACCGGCGGCGGTGGCGGCCGTCCTCGCAGACCGGAGGTGCGCCTCGCAGAGTCCCGGGAGTCTGCGAGGCGCACGTCAACTGTGCGAAGCGCGCCCGGCCACTGGCACAGGCCGGACTGGCCGCGTCCCCGGGCACGCGGGCACGGCCCTTACCCGGTGGGCAGGGTTTCCTGCCCGCCCGCAACGCGTTCCTGGTTGCCGCGATGAGTCCGCGGAGCGCGCCGAGCCGACAGAGTGGACAACACAGAAGACAGCAGCACCACCCGCACCCACGGAGACCGCCATGACCACCACGAGCACCCTCAGCGGACGCGACCGGGCGATCCTGCGCGCCGTGGCGGCGGGCGGCGCCGAGCTTCAGCTGGGCACCGAGCCCGACCTCTTCCTCGACGGCCTGTGCTGCTGCGACCAGACGGCAACCCGCCACCTCGTCCGGGCAGGCCTGATCGCCGCCGCCACGCTGGGCTTGGTCGGCGAGCGCGTCGCCGCCACGCTCACCGCGGCCGGGCAGCAGGCGCTGGGCGTCACCCCTCTGGCGGCGTGAGGCCTCAGCCGCGGTTGAGCCACGGATAGCGCGCCGTGTCCTGCCCCGCGTAGTCCGGGTCGAGGTAGATGAAGCAGCGCTGGATGCGGAAGTCGCGGATCTCGAACACGTCGCACCAGCGGACGAGGCGTAGTCGTGCTTGATCGACTTCAGGGTGCCGCCGACCTCGCCGAACAGCCTGCCGATCTCGGCCTTGCCCTCCGCGATGCCCCACTTGGGAAGTAGACCTGCGCGTCGTCGGCGAACAGGTCGAGGATGGCGCCGCCGGTGCTGGTCACCCCGCCGCGGTCGAAGGCCTTGAGGTACTCCAGCGCCACGGACTTGCGCTGTTCGCCGGTCATCGTCTGGGCGGTGATGGCCATCGGCGTGCTCCTCCCCCGTACGGCGTGAGGCGCCAGTATGGACCGGCGCCGCGCCCCGGAGGACCGTTCAGAGACACCAGGTGCGCAGCCAGACGGTCTGCGGGGCCTGACGCAGGGCCGCGAGCGTGGCGTCGGGCAGCACCACGTCGCAGTCGGTGACGACGTAGCCCCGCTCCCCACGCGTCGACAGCGACTGGCCGACGATGTTCGCCCCCGCGTCGGCGAGCAGCCGGTTGATGCCCGCCAGCACGCCGGGTTCGTTGGCGTGCAGGTAGCCCATCCGGAAGCGGCCCTGCGGCTGCGGCGGCGCCACCTGCGGCAGGTTGACCGAGAGCGCCGTCCCGCCCGCCGTGACGAACCCGAGCAGCTTGCCCGCGACGAAGTGGCCGATCTCCTCCTGCGCCTGTTGG
Organism: uncultured Actinomycetota bacterium; assembly: GCA_963750095.1. Taxonomy (GTDB): domain Bacteria; phylum Actinomycetota; class Actinomycetes; order Mycobacteriales; family Pseudonocardiaceae; genus Pseudonocardia. The sequence goes on from CAVVPJ010000011.1 coordinate 1,310,168, forward strand.
GTCGAGCCGCCGACGTGTGGGGTGAGGATGACGTTGTCGAGGCCACGCAACGGGGAGTCGAACGGGTCGCCCTGCGCCTTCGGCTCGATCGGGAAGACGTCGATCGCCGCGCCGGACAGGTGCCCGGACAGGATGTGCTCGCGCAGCGCGTTGTCGTCGACGACCATGCCCCGCGAGGCGTTGATGAACACCGCCCCCGGCTTCATCAGCGCGAACTGGTCCGCACCGAACAGGCCCGCGTTGCCGGGCCTGCCGTCGACGTGGATGCTCACGATGTCCGACTCGGCCAACAGCTCGTCCAGCGTGCCCACCCGCCGGGCGTTGCCGTGGGCCAGCCGGTCCGCGGTGTCGTAGAAGATCACCCGCAGCCCGATCGCCTCGGCGACGTTCGACAGCTGGGTGCCGATGTTGCCGTACCCGACGATGCCCAGCGTGCGCCCGCGCACCTCGTGGCTGTCCTTCGCCGACTTGTCCCAGACCCCCTCGTGCATCCGCTGGGTCTTCTCCGGCAGCCGCCGGGCCAACGCGATGATCTCGCCCACCACCAGCTCGACGACGCTGCGCGTGTTGGAGAACGGCGCGTTGAACACCGCGACACCCCGGTCTGCGGCGTCGGTCAGGTGCACCTGGTTGGTCCCGATGCAGAAGCACCCCACCGCCAGGAGGTCCTTCCCGGCCTCGAGCACCCGCGGGGTGACCTTGGTGTTGGAGCGGATCCCGAGCAGCGACACCCCGGCCAGCGCGTCGACCAGCTCGTCCGCACCCAGCGAGCCCGAGCGCGCCTCGACCTCGAAGCCCGCCCGTCGGAACGCCTCCGCCGCGACCGGGTGGATGTTCTCCAGCAGCAGTACCTTCACACGACCAACCTAGGTGCCCGCCCTGACGGCGGAGACAGTCGGGCGTCAGAGCATGGCGTCGATCTCGGCGCGGTGGAAGGCCAGCGGCGTGACGGGGAAGCCGAACTCGTCCTTGTGCAGGGTCGCCGACCCGCACCAGCCGCACCGCCCTGAGGCGTCCAGCACGGCCCGGCTCTCGAGCTCGGCTCGCCGGTCCCCGGGCCGACCCGGCCGCTCGACGGCGGACTTCCCACTCCGGCCGGAGACCTGCTTGACCAGCCACCAGGCGCCCGCGCCGACGGCCACGATCACCGCGATGCCGACGAGCGCGTGCACCAACCCGACGATGATGCCGATGGCCAGCCCGGCCAGCACGAGCACCCCGACGATCTGCGCAATGCGCAGGAAGATCCGCGTCATCGCCCGTCTCCTCTCCCCGCCTCCTGCACGCTAGCCGCTCGTGGGCCCGCCGACCATGGTGGACGGCGCGGTGGGATCAGACCTGGACGAGCCCCGAACGTCGGCGGAGCCCCCGGATCCGCCGGATCGGCATCGGGCACGGGCAGGTCCTCCTCACCAGGCGCGCCAACGTCGCCGTGTCGCTCGCAGAGGGGTTCGCCTCGCGGCGTATCGGCTTACCGCACCGGGCCTGCCCGCTTTGCACTGCAGGCGGGCCTGTGATATTGGCGCGACGAACAGCAGAATCCTCGCGTGCAGGAGATCGAGCCGCTGGATCCGGTGATCATCGACGGGCGGCACCTGCGTCGTTCGGACGTCGTCGCCGTCGCCCGCGGTCGGCCGCCGGTCCACCTGGACCCGGCGGGTCGGGCCCGCGCCCGCACCGCTAACGAGCTGGCCGCCAGGGTCGCGACCACGCGGCCGATCTACGGGCGGTCCACGGGCGTGGGCGCCAACCGGATCGAGGCCGTCACCGACGACGCGGCCGGTCACGGGCTGCGGCTCTTGCGCAGCCACGCGAGCGGGACGGGCGAGCTGGAGCCCCCGGAACGCACCCGGGCGATGATGGTGGTGCGGCTCAACCAGCTCGCTGCGGGCGGGTCGGGCGTGGATCCCGCGGTTCTCGACGTCCTCGCCGTCGCGCTCGACACCGGCGCGGAGCCTGCCGTGCACCAGGTCGGGGCGATCGGCACCGGCGACCTGTGCGCGCTGGCGGACCTCGCGCTGGCCCTGTGCGGGGACCGCGCGTGGCGGGCCGGGAGCGCCCCGACGGTCGCCCTCTCCAGCTCCGACGCCCTCGCCATGATCAGCAGCAACGCCGCCACGATCGGCGAAGCCGTTCTGGCGCAGGCCGATCTGGACGCCCTGCTGCGGGCGAGCGAGGTCGTCGCCGCACTCTCCTTCGTGGCCCTCGACGGGGCGGCGGAGGCCTACGGCTCGCCCGTGCAGAACGCCCGGCCCCATCCCGGCCAGCTCGTGGTGGCGACCCGCATGCGCAGGCTGCTGGGGCTCGGCCCGACGTCGCGGGCGGGACGCCGCCTTCAGGACCCGTTCAGCCTGCGCGCCGTGCCTCAGGTGCACGGCACCGCGGTCGACGCGGTCGAGCGGCTCGGCACGGTGCTCGACGTGGAGATCAACGCCAGGGCGGAGAACCCCCTGCTCGACGTCGCCACGTCCGACGCCTGGCACAACGCGAACTTCCACACCGGGTACCTGGCGCACGCGCTCGACTCCGCGCGCGCGGCCGTCTACCCGGTCGCCGAGCTGTCGGCGGCGCGGCTGGGCGACCTCGTCGACCCCGACTTCACCGGGCTCGCCGCGTTCCTCGCCGAGGGGCCGCCGGGCAGCTCGGGGGTGATGGCGCTGGAGTACGTGGCGCAGGACGGGGTGGCCTCGCTGCGCCACACGACGCTGCCCGCCACCCTCGGCAGCGCCGTCATCTCCCGCGGGCTGGAGGACCACGCCAGCTACTCGACGCACGGGGCGCGGCTGGCCACGGTGTGCGTCTCCGCCCTCCGCGCGGTGCTGGCGACGGAGCTCGTCGCGGCGGTGCGGGCACTGGAGATGGGCGCGGCGGCCCCCCACGGGCTGCCCCTCAGCGCCTCGCTGCGCACTGCATACGCGCAGGCCACGGCGGTGCTCGACGCGGAGCGGACCGACCGCTCGCTGTCCGCGGACCTCGCCGCCGCCGAGACGTTGCTGACCCGGCTCGGGCACGCCTCGACCGCCCGGTGAGCGGCGGGGAGGTCGGCGGCGCTTCACCGTCAATGTCGGCCGAGCGCGACGTGAGCGGGGTTCGGGCAAGATCGAAACCCGCTGGTGTTCATCTCGCGTGCTGTTCGGCGTCGGGAACCGAGCACCACTAGCCTCGGGTCATGGCGGCGTCACCGAGCCCGGACGGGCCGCGCAGGTGACCGCCGCCCACCGCGACGTCTCGCCGAAGGGGCTGGTCGCGGGGCTGCTCTTCATCGCGTTGGTGGTGGCGGCGATCGGGAGCCTCGGCGCGCCGCTGATCACCGCGGTGGCGCAGAGCTTCGACGTGTCGCTGGCGGGCGCACAGTGGACGCTCACGGTGACGCTGATGGTCGGGGCGGTCGCCACCCCGCTGCTGGGACGCCTCGGCGGCGCGGCGACCCGGCGCCCTGTCGTGCTGGCCGCGCTCGCCGTGGTGGTCGTAGGCAGCGCGGCGACCGTCGCCACCGGCCCGGCCGCGGGCCGGGTCGGGTTCGCTCTCCTGCTCGCGGGCCGTGGCGCGCAGGGGGTGGGGCTCGGGCTGACCGCGTTGATGATGGCCACCGCCCGCGACAGCCTCGGCGAGCGGGCCACGGGCACGATCGCGCTGCTGTCGGTGGCCTCCACCGCGGGCATCGGCGTCGGCTACCCGCTCGCCGGGCTGCTCGCCCAGCTCGGGGGCGTCCGGGCGGCCTACGCCCTCGGCCTGGTGGTCACCGCGGCCGCCCTGGTGATCGCCGTCCGCGTCCTGCCGCGCGCCCCCGCGCGCGCGAACGGGTCGGCGGCCGGGGTGGACTGGGCCGGGGCGGCGTTGCTGTCGGCCGGTCTGGTCGCGGTGCTGCTGGTCACCAGCCTGAACGCGATGTGGATCGACCACCCCGGCTGGGCCACGGCGATCGCGGCCGCCGGGGTGGGTCTCCTGGCCGCGTGGGTCGCCGTCGAGCGGCGCGTGGCCCGGCCGCTGGTCGACCTGACCGCGCTGCGGCACCCCGCCGTGGCCGGGGCGAACCTGGTGATGTTCGTGGCCGGGATCGCGATGTACCTGCTCCTGACGGTGATCACCCGGTTCGCGCAGACCCCGCCCGCGGCCGGGTACGGCTTCGGGCTGTCCGCCTTCGAGGCGGGCCTGGTGCTGGTGCCGTTCTCCGCCATGGGGTTCGTCGCCGGACGTGTGGCGCCTCGTCTCGGCAGAAGGCTCGGCCCCTTCGTCCTGCTCGCGGGCAACGGGGTCGTCGTCACGGCGGCGTTCTGCCTGTTCGCCGTGGCCCGCTCGCACCTGGCCTGGCCGGTGGTGGCCATGGCCGTACTGGGCGTCGGGGTCGGCGGGTTCTCGGCCGCGATGCCTGCCGCCATCCTCGCCGTCACCCCGCCCGCCGAGACGGCCGCGGCCATGAGTGTCAACCAGGTCGTCCGGTCGGTCGGCTTCTCCGTCGGGAGCGCCGTCGGCGGGCTGCTGCTCGCCGCCTCCACGCCGCCGGACACCCCGTTCCCCGCCCCCGGCGGCTACACCGTCACCGCGTGGACCGGCGCCGCCATCGCCGCCGTCAGCGTGGGCGCCGCCGTCCTCGTCGCGGTGGCGGTCCGCCGCCCGGCACGCGGTACGGGCCAGTAGCGGACGGCGCGATCTCGCCCTCGACTGTGCGGGCCAGCCGCGAGGCGCCGTCACCCCGCGGGCGGTGGGCCCTCCCGCTCCGTCGGCGCGGCGGGCGTCGCCGACTCCACCACGAGCTGCCCCCACTGCCCGTTCTCGGCCCGCAGCACCTCCTCGACGCGGTGCATCTCGGCGGCGACCTCCGCGGGTGGTCCGGCGTCGTTCCAGTCCAGGTCGGCCTCGGCGAGGTTGCGCGCCACGTCGTCGTAGAGCTTGGAGAGCCGCGAGAAACCGACCAGCGCCTCGTAGCCGATCAGGGCGGCCGCGAGGCCGCCGAGCATCGCCGCCCCGACCGACCATCCCGCGCGGGCGGGGCCCTCCACCGCCTGGCCCGCGACGCCGCACACCCCGGCGATCATCAGCAGGAGGTTGCGGACGACGACCGCCTGGCGGTGCGCGCGCTCGTACTCGTCGCGCCGCGCGACGTAGTACGCGTGTTGGTCCCGGATACGCATGTCCCGGTAGAAGCGCCGGAAGTCGGAGTCACGCTCGTCGGTCACAGGGGCTCCTTCCCGGCCTCGATCGCGATCACGGCACGGCGCAGCGCGGTGTCGCGGTTCGGCCCGCCGAACCGACCTGCCCGGGCCAGGTACTGGAAGTGCAGCGCCCGCAGCCGCTCCGCCTTGATGCGCGACGACTGGAACGCGGCCAGTGTGCCGAGCTCACCGGCGGTCTGGCCGAGGGTCGCCAGCAGCAGCCCGAGCACGGCGGAGAGGATGCCGGGCCAGCGCTGGTCGGGGAACACCCCTTGCAGCGCGGCCGAACCGCTCAGCAGGGCGGATCCCACGAGGATCAGAACCTGGAAGCCCCGGTGGCTGTTCTGCTCGACGAGCGCCGCGCGGTCGGCGTCGGCGAATGCCGTGCCGACGACGTCGTCGAGAACGGCGAAGTCGGCCTGCAGCGCCGGGTAGGCGGAACGCTTCTCGACCGGCACCACGGGCGTCGGCTCCGCACGCAGGCGCGGCCTGGGAAAGCGCTTGAGCAGGGCGGGAGGCCACCGGTGGCGAAATCGGCTCGTGGCCTTCTCCCCAGGCGGCGACTCGGGTGGGATCTGGTGCACGGCCGTGTTTCCCTCCGCTGCTTCGCCATCCCGACGGTCGCCGCGCATCTCCGCGGCGATCCGCAGAGGCTAGTGCGGTGGCCCGGAAAAGACGTATGGCTGTCCGTTCCCCCGCGGCTACGGTTGGCGAGTGCTGGTCGGTCGCGACGCGGAGTGCACGCGGCTGCGCGCGGTCCTCGACGACGCGCGGGCGGGCCGACCACAGACGACCGCCCTCCGCGGCGATCCGGGCATCGGGAAGACCCGCCTTCTCGAGTACGCGGCGACGAGCGCCGACGGGTTCCGCGTGGTGTGGGTGCACGGGCACGAGGGCGAGCGGGAGATCCCCTTCGCGGCGCTGTCCATGCTCGTCGGGCCCCTCCTGGACGTCGTCGCGCAGCTCCCCCGTGTCCAGGCCGCGGCGCTCGAAGGCGCGCTGAACCTGGGGCCTGCCGTGTGTGGTGACCGGCTCGGCGTCGCGGCGGCCACCGTGGCCGTGCTCGCGGCCGCCGCGGAGGATCAGCCGCTGCTGCTGGCCGTCGACGACGTCCATCTCCTCGACCAGCCGTCGCTGGAGGCGTTGTTCTTCGCGCTCCGCCGGATGCGCGCCGAGCGGGTCGCCGCGATCATGACGGCGCGCACGGGATCGGAGGTCGATGCCACGGCCGAGCGGTGGCTCGAGTCGATCCCCGCGATCACGCTCACCGGCCTGGACCTCGACGCCGCACGCCTCCTGACCGCGGATCACGGCGGGCTGCCGTCGACCGTGTGGGCCGCGGCCTCCGGCAACCCGCTGGCGCTGCTGGAGATGACCGCCCCGCAGAGCGCGGTGCTCATCGACGAGCCGCTCCAGCTGTCGGCCCGGCTGCTGCGCGCGTACGGACGGCGGCTCGTCGGCCTGCCGACGCCGACCCGGGACGCCCTCATCGTGCTCGCGGTGGCGGGCCAGGCGACCGATGTGCTGCTCCCCGCGCTGGACCACCGCGGTCTCGGCCCCGCGAACCTCGAGCCCGCCGAGGAGGCGGGCCTGGTCGTCCAGGACGCGGAGGGGGTGCGGTTCACCCATCCCCTGGTCCGCAGCGCGGTGTACCACTCGGCGTCGCCCGCCACCAAGCGGGCCGCGCACCAGACGCTGGTCGCGGGCTACGCCGGGCGCACGGCCCCGGGCGCCACCGAGCGGCGCGCCTTCCATCTCGCCGCCGCGACGGCTCGCCCGGACGAGGGGGTGGCCCAGGAGCTGGCCGACGCGGCGCGTGCGGCCTCGGCCCGACACGGCCACACGACGGCCGCGGCGCTCTTCGAGCGGGCCGCCCGCCGCACCCCTCCCGGTGAGACGCGCACGCGCCGCATCCTGGACGCCGCGATGGCCGGGCAGGCCGCGGGCACCCTGGACGTCGTCGGGCCGCTGCTCGACCTGGCGATCGCGGAGACCGAGGACGACGACCTGCGCACGGCCGCCATGCACCTCCAGTGCCGCATCCAGATGTGGAGCGGACACCCTGCGCAGGCCCGCGACCAGCTGCTGGACCTGGCCGACCAGACCGAGGCGGCCTATCCGTTCTGGTCGGCGCTGATGCGCAGCCAGGCGGGCGTGGTCAGCATCGCCCTCGGCGAGCAGCGCATCGCAGCGGGAATGGTGCAGCGGGCGGCCGAGCTCGTCGGTGAGCTGGGCGACGCGGGCGCGCTGCCCGTGCTCGTCGCACAGGCCGTCACGCTGGCCGTCAACGGGGAGGTCGGTCCGGCCCGCGAGGTCCTGCAGCGCTGCGAGCCGCATCTCGACAAGTACGACCCGCTGTCGATCGACCAGCTCCTCGTGCTCGCGGGGTTGGCCTACCTCTCGCTGGACGAGACCGTTCGCGCCCGGCACTGGCTGGAGACGGCGGTGCGGACGACGCGGGGCGCCGAGGCCGTCGGGCTCCTGCCCTTCCAGCTGTCCTGGCTCAGCCTCCTCTACTGGGGTGACGGCGACTGGGTCAGCGCGCTGTCGCACGCCCACGACGCCGACGCGATCGCCGAGGAGACCGGCTGGTCGACCGAGCGACCCAACAGCCTCATCGTGCTCGCCACCATCGAGGCCTCGCTCGGCCACGACGAGGACTGCCGCCGCCACGCCGAGCTCGCCGTCCGGCTCGGGTCCCAGCAGTCGAACGCCCGGATCTACGAAGCGCACGCGGCCCGGGTGCTCGGCCTCCTGGAGCTCGGGGCAGGCCACCCTGAACAGGCCGCCGAGCTGCTGGGCGCCGCGGGCGGTTACGCCCTCGCCCGCGGGCTCGGCGACCCCGCTCTCTTCAGCTGGGCGGGCGACCTGTGCGAGGCATCGGCCCGTTGCGGACGGACGGACGCCGCGCGGCGCGCCCACGAGTCGGTGGCCCGCGAGGCCGAGCGGACCGGCCGTCCCACCGAGCGCGCCACCGAGGCCCGCTGCCGCGGCCTGCTGCTGGCCGACGACCTCGACGGCGGGCGGCGCGCCTTCGAGGAGGCGCTGCGATGGCACGACCAGGCGCGCAGGCCCTTCGAGCGAGCGCGCACCGAGCTGTGCTTCGGCGAGTTCCTGCGCCGCCATCAGCGGCGCGTCGACGCCCGCGGCATGCTCGGCAACGCGCTGGCCACGTTCCGTCGGCTCGGCGCGTCCGCGTGGGCGCGCCGCGCGGAGGCGGAGCTCCAGGCGACGGGCGTGCGGTCGCGGCGGCGGACAGCGCGGCCGCCCGAGCGGCTCACCCCCCAGGAGCTGCAGGTCGCGCTGGTCGTGGCCGACGGCGCGACCAACGCCGAAGCGGCTACGCGGCTTTTCCTCTCCACCAAGACGGTCGAGTTCCACCTGTCGAACGCGTACCGAAAACTCGGCGTCCGATCACGGGTGGAGCTGGCGCGGAAAGTGCTCGCGGGACTTCCCGGACTCGCTCCACCGCAGGGTGCGGGCCGAACAGCCGCTTCCGTCGCGCCGTCGCCCACACCGCTTGTGGAGCGTTGAGGTACTTCGCCAGGTCGGCGGGCATGACGTGCACCGGATCCTTGGTGAACAGCGCGTCGGTCCGCTCCAGCGCCCTCGCCACCAGGCCCGAGCAGTGAAACTCGCCGTCGATGAAGAAGGCGAACTTGGTGCCCGTCAACTGCGAGAAGAAGATCGACACTGTCGCCAGCCTGCCGTACTGCGACCGGTGGCGCCGCGCCCATCTCGCGAACCGGACCACGTGGGCACGGTCCGCATCGGACGCGTTGATGTCGACGATCAGGTACTCCTCGCCCTGGATCGCGTACGCCGAAAGGCTCGACTCCCAGACGCCCGTGCCGACGGCCTCGATCAGGTTGCCCTGCTCGTCCACGATGACCGCGGCGTGGGTGTAGTCGATGAACCGGCGGTCCCCCCTGCGGATCCGCATGCCCTGCCCGAAGGCGATCACCCAGCGGCGGAAGCCCTTGTGCGCCCGACCGAGGACGACGTCGCCGGGCTTGAACGTGTTCGGCTCCGGACGTTCTCCGGCGCGGACGAAGGTGGTCCCGAGGTGGCGGTCCCCAAACGCGGGCTCGAACGCGGGTGTCTGCATGGTCCCCTTCTCCGATCTCCAACCCCGTCTGTGGAGGGCGGCGCGAGGCGCCCTGATACGTCAGCCGATCCGGAGGACGGGCAGGTCGGCGAGCTCGCCGTCGCCGACCGACGCCGCCCAGTCCTCGGACCACGTCACCCGCGCGAACGCGAAGACGCGGTAGACCACCGATGGGCCGCGCCGGAGCCGGGCCCAGGTCTCGAGCGGCACCGTCCAGGCGGGCCCGACGCCGATCAGCCCGGGTCGGTCGCTCCCGAAGAAGTAGTTGTCCTCGGTGCGCGCGGGCTCCTCGCCGCCTATCAGCGCGGGCTCCGTCGCCATCTCGACGATCCAGAACGGTCGGCCGTGGGTGGCGATGGCGAACTCGGGCGCCTTCCCGGACGCTGGCCAGCGGGCAGGCCCGGTGATCGCCGGTCGCGGGGGTTGCGGGATCACGCGGGCACCGCGTCCGCGGAGTCGAAGCCCGCGTGTTCGAGGGTCTGCCGCAGCGAGGACAGGATCCGCATCCGGGTGGGGCCCACGCTGCCGACGGGCATCCCGGTCGCGCTCGACGCGGAGCGGTAGTCGTTGTCCTGCTCGGAGTACAGGACATCCACCAGGTGCCGCCGCTTGGCGGGAAGTCCGTCCACCGCCGTGCGCACCGCCCCGCGGGCCTCCGCGCGCAGGACCACCGCCTCCGGGCCCGGCGTCCGCTCGACGAGGGCGTCCGCGGCGTCGGAGTCCGGCCGCTCGCGGCGGGCCCGGGTCAGCAGCGCGAGGCACTCGCGACGCCCGATGGTGACGAGCCACGCCGCGAGACACTCGGGATCGCGAAGCGTGTGGAGCCGCTCGACCGCGCGGAGCCACGTGTTCTGTACCGCGTCCTCGTTGTCCGCCGCCTGCATGCGGTACGCGTCGATGACGGCGCGCACGAGCGCGCCGTAGCGGAGCAGGATCTCGTCCCACGACAGCGGGTCGCCGTTCAGTGCCCCGGCGACCAGTTGGGTCACCGTCAGCTCGTGCGCATTCTCCGTCATTCGACCTGCCCCCCAAGAAAGGCTTGGCGAATGACGCTAGGGAGACCGCGACGGCGTCGAATCCGAGGAAACCCCGGGGCGACGTGCGGACTCCGGCACCGGCGTTTGCCCCAGGGTGGCGTACCGGTCAGGACCCGCGGGAGGGTACGGCACTCTCAGGAGGCGCCCGAACACCCGGTGATACGGCGGTGGCTAACGCGCCGTGAACCACGGGCCTGCGAGCGGGCCTCAGCGCAGCGCCTCGAGGGGGCTCTCGGTGGCGCCGATGGCGCGGTGGAAGCCGTCGGGGACGAGCAGCAGGTCGGGGCGCAGCTCGTCGATCGACGACAGCGCCATCCCGAGCAGGGCGGAGTCGATGCCGCTGCGCAGGACGTCCAGCACGTTCTCCACCCCGGCCTGGCCGTTCGCGGCCAGGCCCCACAGGTAGGCGCGGCCGATCATCACCGCGCGGGCGCCGAACGCGAGGGCCTTCACCACGTCCGACCCCCGCCGGATGCCCCCGTCCATCAGCACCTCGATCTGGTCCCCGACCGCGTCGGCGACCGGCTTCACCATCCGGATCGCCGCCGGGGTGCCGTCCAGGTTGTTGCCGCCGTGGTTGGACACCGAGATCGCCGTGACGCCCGCGTCCACCGCGCGGCGGGCGTCGTCGACCCGGCACACCCCCTTCAGCAGGAACGGGCCCCCGTCCAGCTGCGCCCACTGCTCGCGCATCCACGCCACGTCCTCCCACGACGGAGGCGGCGTGGTCATCCACTCGTAGTAGGCACCGAAGAACGTCGGCGCGCTGCCCCCGGGCGGCGTGAGGTTCGGTGCGGTCAGGTCGGGGATGCCCGCGCGGGCGAACTGGACCGCCCACCGCGGCCGCGTCAGCACCTGCGGCGCCATCCGGATCTTCGTCTTGAGATCGACCTTCTCCGGGATCTCCGGGCTCCCCCAGTCCCGGCCCATCGAGAACGACCAGTCCAACGTCGCGATCAACCCGACGGCGCCCGCCGCCTTGGCCCGCGCCATCCGCTGCACCATCACGTCCCGGTTGCCGGTCCAGTACATCTGGAACAGCGTCTTCGGGTTGGCCGCGACGACCTCCTCCACCGACTTGCTGGCGAAGTTGGAAAGGCCCATCACCGTCCCGCGGGCGGCCGCGGCCCGCGCCACCGCCACCTCACCGTCCGGATGCACCGCCTGGACGCCCGTCGGCGAGATGACCACCGGCAGCGGGATCTCCTGACCCATCACCGAGGTCGCCATCGCCCGCTCGGCCCGCTGCCCGGCCACGTGCGGCGCGAAGCCGATCTCCCGGAACGCCGCCTCGTTGTCCTCGATCGTCTGCCCCCGCTCGGACCCCGCGACCAGCGCCCCGTACACCGGGGCAGGCAGGCGCTTGCGCGCGCGGCCCTGCGCGACCGCGACCGACTCGAACCACGGGTTCTGCTGCCAGGGGTTCTGCAACCACTTCGGCTTGGGCATGGACAGACCTTCCCCGATGAGTCGGCAGGTGTCGAGTCGGCCGCCGGGGTCGTCACGAGGACGTCGGGGCCCTCTCCCGGAGCCGGGTGAGCAGCGCGGTGGCCAGCAACGCGGCGACGGCGCCGCCCGCGACGACCGCCACCATCGGGACGGCGGTCCCTGCGCCGCCGAGCGCCATCAGCGGGGTGACGAGGATCCCGCCGGTGAACATCAGCGCGCCGAGGATCGCCGAAGCGGACCCCGCGACGGAGGCCCGCTGCACGCCGAGCACGGTCGCGTTGGCTCGACATGGCCTTCGTGGGGCTGTTCGCCGACCAGGTCCCCGGCGACCTCGCCCACCGCGTTCTCGCCGACGAGCCGCTCGTCGCCATCGTGCGAGGCGACCACGACCACGACAGTTCCCCCGCCGCACCCGTGGTCGACCTCGCCGCGCTGGCCGCCGAGTCCGCGTTCGTCGAGATGCGGGCCGAGTCGGGACTGCGGCGGCAGGTCGACGCCGCCTTCGCACGTGCGGGCGTCGCCCGCAGCATCGCGTTCGAGCTGGCGACGTCCGACGCCGTGGTCCGGTTCGTCGGGCTCGGCTTCGGCTCGGCCGTCGTCCCGCGCTCGGCCGCCGCCGCCGACGACGTCACCGTGCTGGAGCTCGCCGACCCCGCGGCCCGGCACCCGATCAGCCTCGTCCATCGACAACCCGAGCCGTCGGCGCCGAGCGCCCGCGCGTTCCTCCGACTGCTGGGGGGCCGGGCGCCGGGGCCGATCGCCCCTACTGGCCCGCACGACCCGCGATGTTGACCATCCAGGCGACGCCGAACCGGTCGGTGCACATGCCGAACGAGTCGCCCCAGGGCGCCTTCTCCAGCGGCACACCGACGGTCCCGTCGGCCGACAGCGCGTCCCACCAGCCACGCAGCCGGTCCTCGTCGTCGCCGGACAGCGTGAGGGTCCCGTTCGGGCTCACCTCCATGCCGGTGGGCACGTCGGCGGCCATCAGCGTCATGTCCGACCCGGCCTCGAGCATCGAGTGCAGGACCTTGTCCTTCTCCGACTCCTCGAGCCCCATGCCCGGCGTGTCACCGAACGTGGAGACGGTCAGCTCGCCGCCGAACACCGACCGGTAGAACTCCATCGCTTCCCGCGCGGCGTCTCGGAAGTTGAGATACGGGGTCAGCCTCGTCGCCATGCGCGGATGCTAGGCCGTGTCAGCCCGCCGTGAGGTAGTTGTGCACCTCCGACGTGCGGATCTCGGGCTCGCCCACGCCGACCGACCGCGTGATCGGGCCGATCTTCTGCTCGGCGAAGCGCTGGAACTCCTCGAGCGAGTTCCAGACGTCCACCACGCGGATCCCGCCCTGCACGACGGTGACCCAGTGGAACAGCCCGCCCACGGCACCCTGTCCGCCCGGTCGGAAGCCCATCTTCTCGATCACCTGGTCGTACTGCTCCAGGCTCGCGTCAGCGAACGTCATCTCCACGGCAACAGCCATCGTCCTCATCTCCTCTGCCTTGGGACCGGGCCGTGCGGCCCGACGAAAGGGATGGTGGGCCCGCGGGATGACCGCTTGACAGACCACCTTCCTACCGCTTCCTGCCCACTCCCAGCCCATCCGTCGCGCGGCCCCCGCAGTCGCTACCCTCGTCGTCGTGGAGATTCCGCCCGAGTTGCGCGCGGTCGTCGAGTCGGGCCCGCTCGTCCACCTGACCACGATCAATGCCGATGGCAGCCCACAGGTGACCGTGGTGTGGGCAGGCTTCGACGGCGGCGACCTCGTGACGGCACACCTGCCCCGCCACCTCAAGGTGCGCAACATGGAACGCGATCCGCGGGTGGTCCTCTCCTTCCTCGGCCCACCCGACCCCGGCGCGTTCCTCCAGCCGTACGCCGTGCTCCGCGCCCGCGCGACGGTCGAGCCGAGCGACCGCGCCTGGGACGTGCTCGACCATCTGGCCAAGATCTACCTGTCCCCCGACGCGACGTTCCCCGCCCCGCGCGGGCCCGGCTTCATCGTGCGGTACGACGTGGAGCGCGTCAGCGGAGTCGGGCCCTGGGTCCCCGGCACCCACTGATCCCGGTCGGCGCTCCGGCCGCTACGCCTGGCCTGCGATGTGCTCACGGAGACGGAGCAGGGACTCGTCGGTGGCGTCGAGAGCGATGGCCCGCCCGACAGCGCCCGGTGCGGCCGTCCGGTTCCCCAGCGCCGCGAAGGCGGACGCGGCCGAGACGTGGACCGGGCCGGGGTGGTGTGATGGAAGCGGCAGGCAACGGGTATCCGTCGCTGAGCCCACCGCTCGCCCCAACTCCATACCGCGACGCCACGATGTAGGCGAAGGAGCCCGTGCTGCTGTCGGATCAGAACCGTCCTGTCATCGAGGCAACGCTGCCGGTCGTCGGTGCGAACATCGGCGACATCGCCCAGCGCTTCTACCGGCATCTGTTCGGCATCCACCCGGAACTGCTCGACGGCACGTTCAACAGGGGCAACCAGGCCCGCGGCGAGCAGCAGCAGGCACTTGCAGGCTCGGTGGCGGCCTTCGCGACGACGCTGGTCTCGACGCCCGAACAAGTGCCGGAGAGCCTGCTGCGGCGGATCGCGCACAAGCACGCCTCGTTGGGCATCCGCGCCGACCAGTACCAGGTCGTGCACGACAACCTGATGTGGGCGATCGTCGACGTCCTCGGCGACGCCGTCCGCCGCGCTGGCCCCACCGACTTCGCACAGGTTCATGCGTCCTCGCACAGCGTCGAACCTGTGCGACGACGCCACTACCTGTGCAAAGTGACCCGGGGGGCCCGGGCCGCCGCCCGGTTCACCGGGCGGTCGTAGACGTGCCACCCAAGAGTCAGCTCGTGGCCCGATACTTGGACCGTGATACGGGAGAACTTTCGGGAGTACCTGGACCACCTGCTGCGCGACGGCTTCAGCGTGCGGCACGACGAGCATCTTTCCGACCCCGACCTGATCGACCCCGGCGGCGACCCGGTCGAGACCTGGCGCGAGGACTACCCCTACGACGAGCGCCTGGACCGCGACGTCTACGAGGAGGAGAAGTACCAGCTGCAGATCGAGCTGCTGAAGTTCCAGTACTGGGCGCAGGACGCGGGCACCAAGCACGTCATCCTGTTCGAGGGCCGCGACGCCGCGGGCAAAGGGGGCACCATCAAGCGGTTCATGGAGCACCTCAACCCGCGCGCCGCCCGGGTCGTGGCGCTGACCAAGCCGACGGAGACCGAGCGTGGCCAGTGGTACTTCCACCGCTACGTCGCCCAGCTCCCGACGGCCGGGGAGATCGTGCTCTTCGACCGGTCCTGGTACAACCGCGCAGGGGTCGAGCGGGTGATGGACTTCTGCACCGACCACGACTACGAGATCTTCCTGCGCCAGGCTCCGATGTTCGAGGAGATGTTGAGAGAAAGCGGCTTCTCGCTGACCAAGCTGTGGTTCTCGGTCACGCATTCCGAGCAGCGCACCCGGTTCGCCATCCGACAGATCGACCCGGTGCGTCGGTGGAAGCTCTCACCCATGGACATCGAGTCCTTGGACCGCTGGGACGCCTACACGACCGCCAAGGAGGCGATGATCGAGCACACGGACACCGACCACGCTCCGTGGACCTCGATCAAGAGCAACGACAAGAAACGCGCTCGCATCAACGCGATGCGGTTCTTCCTCAACCAGTTCGACTACGCGGACAAGGACCCGTCCGTGGTCTACGCGGCGGACCCGTTGCTCGTACAGCGTGGCCGGGACTCGATCAAGGACTGAGCGGGGAGATCCGTCATGGCGTCGCTGGTCTCGGTGAACGTCGGCATGCCCCGCGACGTCGCTTGGCAGGGCAAGACCGTCCACACCGGCATCTGGAAGTCCCCCGTGACCGGTCCGCAGACCGTCCGCCGTCTCAACATCGACGGCGACGGCCAGGGCGACAAGAACGGCCACGGCGGTGAGAACCGCGCCGTCTTCGTCTATCAGCTCGACTCCTACCGGTACTGGAAGCAACATCTCGGGCGCGACGACCTCGGGTACGGCAACTTCGGTGAGAACCTCACCGTCGAGGGCATGGCCGACGCCGAGGTCTGCGTCGGCGACCGCTACCGGATCGGCAGCGCCGAGTTCGAGGTCACCCAGCCGCGCGTCACCTGCTTCCGCGTCGGGATGCGGCTCGACCGACCCGACATGCCCACCCTGCTCGTCGGCCACCACCGGCCCGGCTTCTACATGCGGGTCATCACCGAAGGCGCCATCGAGGCGGGCGACGAGATCGTCAAGACCGCGGACGGCCCGCACCAGATCAGCGTGGCCGACATCGACGCGCTGCTCTACCTGCCCGACCGCAACGTCGACCTGATGCGCAAGGCGCTCGACATCCCCGCGCTCAGCCCTGGCTGGCAGGGATCGTTCCGCGAGCTCCTCGACGCCGCCGAGGCAGCGACGCCCACCATCGGACCAGAACCGGCATGGCCCGGCTTCCAGGCCCTGGAGGTGGTCGGCCTGGCCCCGGAGAGCGCGACGGTCACCTCGGTCAGCCTCGCGAGCCCTACCGGCGCCCCCCTGCCGAGCGCGCGGGCAGGGCAGTACCTCACGCTGAGGGTTCCGCTGTCGGCCACCACACATGCCGTGCGCAGCTACTCGTTGTCCTCGGCGCCCGGGAGCGAGACCTACCGCATCAGCGTCAAGCGCGAGAGCCACGGCGTGGTCAGCCGCTGGCTGCACGCGAACCTCCGGGTCGGCGACACGCTCCAGGTGGCCGCCCCGCGCGGGGACTTCACGCTCACCGCCTCGGGCACGCCCGTCGTGCTCGTGTCCGCGGGCGTCGGCGCCACACCCGTGCTCGCCATGCTGCACGACCTCGCGGCCACCCACAGCTCCCGAGGCGTCTGGTGGTTCCACGCCGCCCGACGGCCTGCCGACCACGCGTTCGCCCGCGAGGTCAGACAGCTGATCGACGCGCTCCACGATGCGCACCTGCAGGTCCGCTACAGCGCTGCCACCGCCGCCGAGCTGGCCGAGACGGGCGCGTCCCCCGGCCACCTCGACGCCGCCGCGTTCGCCGGACTGCCCGCCGACGCCGACGCCTTTCTCTGCGGCCCGGACGCCTTCATGGACGACATGACCGCCGCGCTCACCGCCGCCGGGATCGATCCCGTCCACATCCACACCGAACGGTTCGGCGCCCGCTCGCCCATCAACCCCGGCGTGGTCGGGGCCGTCCGCGTGCCGCCACACCCGCCCGCGGGCGCACCCGGCACCGGGCCGCTCGTCACCTTCGCCCGCAGCGGGCTCAGCCTGCCCTTCGACGACGCCTACCCCAACATCCTCGACCTCGCCGACGCCTGCGACGTCCCTACCCGCTGGTCCTGCCGCACCGGCGTCTGCCACACCTGCATCACACCCCTGCTCGCCGGAGCGATCACCTACGCGCCCGAGCCGCTGGAGCCGCCCGCCGCCGGATCGGCCCTGCTCTGCTGCGCCACGCCGACCACGGACGTCGTCATCGACATCTGACGGCGAGCTCAGCCGCCGCCGTGGGAGTCCGGCGTGAGCTTGCCATCCCACGGGATGGTGCTAGGCTGGTTTGTGGATGGAGGAAGGCGATGGCCGAGGTCGACAAGAGCGAGAAGATCACCATCAACATCGGGCTTGTCGACCTCGGCCAGATCGATCTGCTGGTCGACGAGGGCTTCTACGCCAACCGCACCGACTTCATCCGCACGGCCATCCGGCGCCAGCTCGACAGCAGGGCGGGCGCGGTGCACGACACGGTGGAACGCCGGGCGCTGACGCTCGGCACGCAGCACGTCAGCCGCCGTGAGCTCGAGGCGCTCAGAGACGCGGGGCGCCAGATGGAGCTGCGCGTTCTGGGCCTGGCCACCGTCGCCGACGACGTCAGCCCGGAGCTGGCACTGGCGACGATCGCGTCGGTCGAGGTGCTCGGCGCCTTCCGGGCACCGCGGGCGGTCAAGGCCGCCCTCGCCCCCCGGACGATCTGAGCCCGCGGCCGCCGATCGGGTCCGGCGGCTCCTCGGCACCACCGCACGGCTCGGCCACACGGTCGACGCCGAGATTCCCCATCCCCGGAAGGGGCTCCTCCATGGACGACGAACGAACCACCGGCATGCCCGAAGCGCTGCGGCTCATCCGCGCCGGACGAGTGGACGAGGCGACCGCGCTCCTGCAGCGCATGCTCGCGACCGGGCCCCCTGCGCACAGGACCGGCGCGCGTGGCACCGGGCCGGGAATCCCGGCACTGCCATTCTCCGGCTTGGTTCCGGGCGCACGGTCCGCGGGCCAGGTCCTGCCCGCCGTCGGAGGCCTGCTCCGCAGGCTGCGCAGCGCGCTCGGCTCGAGGTCGGACGCGGGCGGGCGCACCGCCTTGCTCCGCGACCTCCTCGGCGCAGGCACGGAGTCCCGAGCCGCATCCGTCGCGGCGGCCGCCGCTGGTGGCGAGATCCGCCACCTCCAGCACACGGCGGCGGCAGGCGCCCGCAGCTACGACCTCTACGTCCCCACCGGCTACCGCGGGGAGCCCGTGCCGCTGGTCGTCATGCTCCACGGCGGAAGGCAGAACGCCCTCGACTGCGCCGCGGGTACCCGGATGAACGACCTCGCCGAGCAGCACACGTTCCTCGTGGCCTATCCGGAGCAGTCCACGGCGGCGAACCCCGGGGGGTACTGGAACTGGTTCCAGGCTTCCCACCAGCAGGCCGGGACCGGTGAGCCCTCGATCATCGCGGGCATCACCTCCGAGGTCATGGCGCGGCATCGGGTCGACCACGACCGGGTCTACGTCGCCGGGCTCTCGGCAGGCGGGGCGATGGCGGCCGCCGTCGCCGCGACGCATCCGCGGCTGTACGCAGCGCTCGGGGTGCACTCCGGAATCGCCTATGGGGCGGCGCACGACGTCGGCTCGGCCTTCGCCGCCATGCGGACCGGCGGTTCCCCCGCTCCGGGCGCGCCTGTGCCGCTGATCGTGTTCCACGGTGACGCCGACGCGATCGTGGCCCCCGTGAACGCCGAGAAGCTCGTGACGGCGCGCCTCGCCCAGGTCAGCACCCCCGTGTCGACCACGACCGAACGCGACGAGCGGGCGGACCGCGCCGCCACGCGCACGACCCACACCGACGCCGACGGCGCCGTCCTCGTCGAGTCGTGGATCGTGCACGGTGGCGGGCACGCCTGGTACGGCGGCAGCCAGGTGGGGTCCTACACCGACCCCGCAGGCCCTGACGCGTCCGCCGAGATGATCCGGTTCTTCCTCGCGCACGGTCGCCGGTACTGATCGGTTTCAGCGAGCCTGCGGCGATGCCGCCCGCGTAGGAGAGCGCGAAGCTTGTGGCGCTGAGCCAGTGGAACGTGCGACGAGGGGGAACGTGTCGTCCACGACCCACCCCCGTCCGACGCCCGGCGCGCTGCCCGTCCGGGCCGGTCTCCGCCTACGGGGACAGGATGCAGGCCCGCCCGCCCGGGTCCTGGACGTGGCTGCCACCCAGCGGAACCAGGGCGGTGCGACCACGAGGTCACGCACGGGCCCGACACACCGAGGGCCCTGCCCGGCGGTGTGCCGGGCAGGGCCCTGGGGCCTGCGTCTGTCGGGGTAGGTCAGGCCGTCGGGGCGGGGACGAAGGCGCGGGCGCGCTCCACGATGGCCTCGGTCGCCTCCTGGCCGTTGGCGAGGATGGTCGTGGCGAACGCGCGCTGCCCGGCCAGCAGCTTGCCTGCCAGGTCGTAGGCGGTGTCCACGGCGAACTGGGCATCGGCCTCGGCGGGGACCGGGTGCTTCGGGTCGAAGTTCCTCGCGTAGCGCTCGGCCATCTCGACCCACGCGGTCAGCGCGGCGGTGGTGGCGTCGCGGCCCTCATGGGCGATACGGGTCATCTCGTCGGTCAGTGCAGTCGTCATGGGACTCTCCTCAACTAGGTCGTCAACTGCTTGCGATAACTATACGACGCGACAGCGCTAACTATTGCAAGCAGGACTTCAGGCGTCCGCGGCGGGCGCGGTCGCCAGCTCACGCGCCAGGCTGCCGGTGGCGACCACGAGCGCGACCCGCGCGCACGACAGGTAGGCGCGGAACTCCGGGATCACGACCTCGACGGCGGCGTGGAGGTCACCCCCCGGGCCGAACACCGGCATCGCGATCGCGCCGGAAGTCAGGTTCGACCGGTCGCGGACGATCGCCACCCGGTTGACGCGGGTGCTCGAGAGCGTCCGACGCAGCGGCTCGCAGGCCGCGCCCTCGGCCGCGAGCACGGCCTCGACGTGGTCGAAGGCGGCGAAGGCCAGCAGCACGCGGCCCAGCGCGGTGGCGTGGGCCGGTCGCCCGGTGCGGGCGAGCTCCGATGGCGGGAGTGCGCCGGGGGCGAACCCGGCCTCCGCGATGGCCGCGCCGTCGAGGAACCCGAGCCGAACCGGGGTACCGAGCGTGCTCGCCAGATCCTGCATCGGCGCCTGCGCGCGATCCAACAACGACGAGGAGCCCGGGTCGGCGGCCGCGATCGTCCGGAGCGGCAGGCCGATCCGGTACTCGTCGGCGGGGGTGCGCTCCAGGATCCGGCGGGCCACCAGCTCGCCGAGCAGCCGGTGCGTCGTCGAGATCGGCAGGTGCGCGGCGCGGGCGAGCTCGCTCAACGACCAACTCTGCCCCGCGGAGCAGGCCAGCAGTATCGCCGTCACCTTGCTCGTCACCGATCGTCCCGACTCCGCCGAGCCACCTGCCACGCCAACCTCCTCGTTGTGCGGTCAGCATGCCCAGGTCAGACAGTAGGCGGCAGGTCACGCTGCCGCTGAGCGGGAGCGGCGGCTGTCACACCGAGGCGCCCTCCCGGCCGGACACCGGCGTGGGCCACGCCTGCCGTCGAAGCGACCGGGAGGTCGAGACCGCGGCCGTGCGCACGGCCACGCCCAGCCTGCTCAGGTCACGCCGCCCGGACCGCAGCACGACCGCCAGCGCGGCAGTGACCTCCCCGTCCACGTCCGTCACCGGAGCCGCGACCGAGAGGGAGCCCACGCTCATCTCCTCGCGCGCATAGGCGATCCCGTTGCGTCGCACGTCGCCGAGCACACGATGCAGGCGGTCCGGATCGACGATGGTGTGCGGGGTGTAGCGGCGCAGCCCTGCGGCCACCACGTCGCGCACCAGCTGCTCGGGCGCGTGGGCGAGCAGGACCTTTCCCACGCCGGTGGCATGCAGCGGGAGCCTGCCCGCGCGGCGCGAGCGCACCCGCATCGCATGCGGGCCGCTGATCGTCTCCACGTAGAGCGCCTCGTGGCCCTCCAGCACCGCGAGGTGGACGTTCTCCCTGGTCACCTCATAGAGGTCCTGCATGAACGGCAGCGCGACCTCGCGCAGGTCCGCCGTGCGCGGGGCGAGCGCCCCCACCTCCCACAGCCGCATGCCGACGCGGTAGCCCGACCCGCCCGGTGCGCGCTCGAGCCCACCCCACGCCACCAGGTCGCACGCCATCCGGTAGGCCGTCGACGACGGCAGGCCCGTGATCCGCGTGATCTCGCCCAAGGACAGCACCGGCCGCTCGACGCTGAAGGCGTCCAGCAACGACGTCACCTTGCTGACCACCGACCGGCCCTGCCACCGGGTACTCCCACCCGCCATACGCGCGATGGTGCCGGTGCCCGGGCGGCAGGCCCGCCGTCACCGAGGCTGTTCCCACTCAGCAGGAACGCCGCACGCGCCGTCCCGCTGTCGATGGCGACCGCGCCTGCCGCCGTCCCAGAGCGTAGGCCACCCGCGGGCCGACGCGGCGTCAGTCGCCTGCCGCGACCACGGCCTGCTCGACGGGGCCGGTCGGCTCGTCCAGCGGCATGTGCTCGGCCAGTCCGGCCAGCTCGCGGGAGAGGCTGCGCGCCGCGAGGGTCAGCCCGGCCAGCACGGAATGCAGGCCTGCGCCCAGATCGGGCACGGTGAGCTCGACCGCGGCCACCACACGCCCGCCCGGCCCGAACACCGGCACCCCCACCCCACAGGCATCGGCCTCCAGCTCGAACCGGCTGACCGCGACCCTGGTCAGCCTGGCCACCGCCAACGCCCGCCGCAACCGCGTCACCGACGTGATGGTGTGCGCGGTATACGACCGCAGGCCCCGAGCGATGATCATGTCGACCACCGCTGGCGGAGAGAACGCCAGCAACGCCCGACCCAGCGCCGTCGGATGCACGGGCAACGTCGCCGCCGCGGTGAAACCGGTCACCGGACACCGGCCCGGCCGCTTCTCCACGTAGGCCACTTCCAACTCCTGCAACACCCCGAGCCGCGCCCGGCAACCGGTGACCGCAGCGAGGTCCTCGATCACGCACGGCCCGCGCTCCGCGAGCGTCGGAGCCCGGTCCGGGCAGTCACTGACCCGGCGCAGGGCCAGACCGACCCGATACAGCCCGTCCGGCGTGCGCTCCAGCAACCGCCACGCGCTCAGCTCGGACGTCAACCGATGCGCGGTCGAGATCGGCAACTCCGCCAGGCGGGCGATCTCGGTCAACGAATGCTCGGAGCCCTCGGCGAACGTCATCAGGATCGCGGAGATCTTGCTGGTCACCGAGCGGCCCGACTCACCCGCGTTCCCCGCCACGGCGTCCGACCTCCCACGTCATCGTGCGGTCCCCTGTGCGCAATCAAGTAATCACACCGTGGTGCGGTCCGACCAGCCCGTCATCCGCAAGCAAGGATCCGGATCACGAATGCTCGCTCACCGCCCGGTCGGCTCGGTGGTGGGTGGCGAGAACAGGTGGACGGCCTCCGGTTCGCCGAGTGCGTAGCCGCGGGTCTGCTCCTCGAATCGGCGGTCGGCGCCGGTGAGCCTGCTCTCGTGCTGACGCAGATGCCGGCCCACGTGCCGACGAGGTAGGACTCGACGAACCGGGTGGGGTCGCCGCCGTCACGGAAGAGCTCCCAGCGCAGGGCGCCGGTACGCCTGCGGGAGCGGCCGACGTGGCCCATGGCGTCGCTGAACGCGACCGCGTTGTCCTCCGGCACCCGGTAGGTCACGGTGACCAGAACCGGTCCGTCCGCGGCATCGGGCGTGAACGTCAACTGCGGTGCGGGCCAGTGCGCCGACGGCGCCGGGGAGGGTGTGCCCACGAAGGTGACGACGGCCAACGCCGCCGCGGCCACGAACATCGCCTGCTGGGCGCCCAGCAGCAGGCGCCGCCGGTCCACCGGTCGGCCCAGGCGCCAGCGGGAAGGGCGAGCGCGACGATCGGCAGGCTGGAGGCGGTCTGCGCCAGCGACACCAGCAGCGGCGAGCCGGGCGGGAAGTCGGGGGCCGGGGCGGGAGGCCGAGCCGGGAAGCCATCGGCAGGTACCGGGGCAGGCTTGTCGAGCAAGATTCACCTGGCGGCTCTACATCCGGGACCGCCCGGCCGCAAGATCACGATCTACGGTCGGGAGCCTGAGGCGCTCGCCGGATCGCCGGGCGGGTGCTCGAGGAACCACTCCACGATGCCCGGCATCCGCGGCTCGAAGGCCCCGGGAACGGAGACGTTGAGCGCCCCCGTCCGCTCGCCGGTGCGGTTCTGGAAGTCGTGCGGGGTGCCGCCGGGAGCCAACACGAACGATCCCTTCGGGGCGTCGAACCAACGATCGTCGACGAAGAAAGTCATCGTGCCGTCGAGGACATAGAAGACGTCGTCCTCCGGATGGGTGTGCGCGCCCGGCCCCGTGGTGTGCGGCTCAAGCCACCACTCCGAGATCGAGTAGCGGTCGGCGGTCTCCGCCCCGTCCGCCTTGAACACCGCGTTGATGCGCCCCATCTCGTACCGGCGCCCTTCACCGGGCGCGAGGTGGACCGGAGGCCGCTCTGCCGGGTCTGCGTTCACGCCTCGACGGTAGCCACCTGAGGGTGTCCGGCGCTTGGACGAATCCGAAACGCGGCCGGTCGGGCCGGGGCCTGGCATGCACGCTCGCCTGGTCAGCATGGGGCGCCGCGGAGGCAATGCTGCCCTTCGCCGGTCGTCAGCCTCTCGGCGCCACGAGGAACGCGCGGCAGGCTCAGCGCGGATCGAGCCGGTACACGCCGATCGTGTCGAGATGGTCGGTGATCTCGGCGAGATCGGCCTCCGGTGCCACAGGGAACGCGCGCACAGCCCAGGGCACCCGCATCGCCCGGAGGTACACCGCGACGGCCCGGGCCGCCTCGTCCGGTGGTGCGGCGACGGCGAGCCGCGCATCGGCGCCGGGGTCGAGGATGACCGCGGGATGGGCGTCGAGGTTGCGGACCCAGTCCCGGGTGCGGTCGGGTGTGACGAGGTAGAGCGTCCCGTCGACCTGGACCACCCCGAGAGGAGTCGAGCGGCGCTGCCCGGTTCGCCGTCCGGTGGTGTGCACGACGCGCAGCGCGTAGGCGTTGTCGGCGAGCGGCTGCACGGGCTCGGCGATGATCTTGTCCCGCATGGCCGCGTTCATCGCGACGAGATCAGGTTGCGGCATGCGAGCACGCTACCGACCCCCGGCCGAAATCTCTCGCCGATCAAGATAATCATGACGGCGGGCGGCGCCCGAGGACGCGCGCGGCCCGTGGCAACCTCTATGGGCGGACGCGCGCGACAGTGAGATCGATGGGGTGCGGCACCACGTCGATGAGCCCGGGCAGCGCGATGTCGCGCAGGTGGTCGAGCACCCCCTCCCGCACGCCCGGATCCATCGCCGCGGTCCGCGCGCCCACGAGGAAGTCGAACACGGCCTCGCCGCGACCGAGCGGGTCGGCCAGCACGTCGCACACAGCCTGTGGTGCACGTGGACCTGCTGGATCCCTCGGCGTTCAGCATCGCCGAGGCCCGCGGGGCCCTGGCGGCCCTGTTTGTCGCGGCCGACGAGCACGAGGTCCTGGTCCAGGACTTCGACCGCCGAGGCGTGTATGACGTCACGTGGGCCACCCACGCGCTCTACGCGCTGCCACCGGACGAGCTCGACGAGGGCGTCGCCCGGATGGTGGCGGCGCTGCGTCCCGGCGGGTTCGGCGTCGTGGCACAAGCGAGCGCCCGGTCGCACCATCTCGCGTTCTACGAGGCCTATCGGCCCGCGTTCGCTCCCGCCGTCGCTCCGTACACCGACGCGGAGAGTGTTACCTGGCAGGCTGCCGGGCAGCCGACGGCTCGTACGAGTTCCGGCACGAGGCCCACCTCGTGACCTGGGAGCAGGGCACTTCGCCGATGGCCGCGCAGGCCAGGAGAACCGAGGACGTCTGCCGAGCGTATGCCGCGGCGGGGACCTACCCTTGACACCAGCCCAGGACCTCGGCTTCTTGGTGACAACCGTGCCAGACCATGATCACAAGCCTTGACGGACGGCGGCACTCTTCGATGTCGGAGACCCCGAGCTCTTCTCTCTTCGCGTTCCCGCCCTCGGCGCCGCGGACCGCACGGATGCGGGGGCGGCGGTGAAGGTTCTGGTTGCAGGCTCGTCGGGATTCGTCGGGCGGCGGCTGTGCCCGGCGCTGGAGGCCGCAGGCCACGCGGTGCGGGCGATGACGCGCCATCCCGACACCTACCCGGGCGCGGGTACGCCGGTGTACGGGGATGTGCATGACCCCGACTCGCTGTCCACCGCCCTCGCCCACTGCGACGGCGCCTACTACCTCGTGCACTCGCTGGGCGACGCCGATTTCACCCAACGCGATGCCGACGCGGCGCGCGCCTTCGCCCGGGCCGCAGCCGGGGCTGGGCTGGGCCGGATCGTCTACCTCGGCGGTCTCGGTGACGACGACGACGACCTGTCCGCGCACCTGCGCAGCCGCCGCGAGGTCGAGCACCTGCTCGGCTCCGCCGGGGTGCCGGTGACCACGCTGCGGGCCGGGATCATCATCGGGTACGGGGGCATCTCCTGGGAGATGACCCGCCAGCTCGTCGAGCACCTCCCCGCGATGATCACCCCACGGTGGGTGCGGACCCGCACCCAACCGATCGCGATCGACGACGTGGTCCGCTACCTGGTCGAGGTGCTGGAGATGCCGGAAGCGGCAGGACGCGCGTTCGACATCGGCGGCCCCGACGTCCTGGCCTACGTGGACATGATGCGGCGGGTGGCCGCGATCGAGGGCCGCACCCTGGTGGTGGTTCCGGTCCCGCTGCTGTCCCCGCGGCTGTCCTCGCGCTGGCTGTCCCTGGTCACCAACGTCGACGTGCAGACCGGCCGCTCACTCATCGACTCGATGAGCAACGAGGTGGTCGTGCGGGACGACAGCATCCGCAAGCTCGTCGACTTCGATCCGATGAGCTACGACGACGCCGTGCTGCTCGCCCTCGGCGAGCGCGCCCGGGCTGAACGGGCGCGGTCAGGCCGACCGTGACGAGAGTCGCCCGGGCCATTCCCGCCAATCCAGGCAGACCGCGGTCACGTCGTCGGCGAGTGGCCCGCTGCGGTAGTCGGCAACGGCCTTCGTCAGGCGGCGGACGAACTCGACCGGCGGCAGCCCGGCCTGCGAACGCAGCATGTCGGCGACGCGGTCGAGCCCGAACTCCGGCCCTCCGACGTCGTGGGCCTCGTCGACCCCGTCGGTGAGCAGGAGCAGCCGGTCACCGGGCAGCAACGTGATGGCCTGCAGTCGGTACGCGGTGTCAGGTGACAGACCCATGGGCGGGTCCGGCGCCAGGTCCACGACGCTCACCGCTCCCTCACGCAACAGCAGCGGGGGCGGGTGCCCGGCGTTGATGACGCAACCCTGCCCGGTCGCCACCTCGAGTTGCAGGATCAGGCCGGTCACGAACTCCGCGGGCGCGAACTGCTCGGTCAGATGCCGGTTCGCCGTGCGGGTCTGGGCCAGGATCGCGGAGCCGCCACGGCGGGTGTTCCGCATCGCGGACACGGTCAGACTGCTCAGCATCGCCGCACGCAGACCGTGACCGACGGCGTCGGTGATCGACACGGTGAGCAGCTGCGCGCTGACGGCGTAGTCGAAGGTGTCACCGCCGATGTCATAGGCAGGCTCCAGCGCCCCGGCGATCGAGAACCTGGGCAGCTCGTAGGCCAGCACGGGCAGCAGTTCCCATTGGATCTCAGCGGCGAGGCCGAGGTCGCGGCGGCGGCGCAGCGTCTCGAACTGGTCGGTGTAGCGCCGCGCTCCGGTCAGAACGTAGGCCAGGATCTGCGCGACGTCGTTCAGAATGTCGAGTCGGTCCACCTGGTTCATGGCGCGCTGGATGACTGCCAGCACGCCGAGGCGTTCGGTCCGCATCGACACCGGCAGGTACGTCACCGTGGATTCCGGCGCCGCGCCAGCGGAAGCAGGCACGGCGGCGCGCACGGCGCGTTGTTGCCGGTATGCCACGCCTGCGGCGCTGCCGTCCACGTCAAACCGTGGCAGCTTCACCGTGCCCTCGCCTGCGGGCACGGGTTCCAAGGTGGTCTCGCTGTAGTCGGCCAACAGCAGCGCACATTCCTGAACGCCCAGTTTCTGGACGACCCACGTCCGACACACCTCGACGAGATCGGTCGGTGCGGCCCGGTCCAGCTCGCGCACCAGCCCGCCGAGCACGGGCGGCACGCCACCCGCGACGTCCATCACGGTTCGAGCCTTTCACAGCCTGCGCCGCGGCCCGGTCGCGGGCATCCCCCGGCTTCCGCTCAGGTCTTGTTCTTCACGACGCCTGCGACGGGGATAAGGTCCCGCTCCAGAAGGGCGTACGCCTCGGCGAGGTCACGGACTCCTGCGGGGCTGTTACCCACGTTCGGAGCCGCCTTGATGATCGCTTTGAGCACGGATTCCCGGGCTTGGTCGCGGAGCGTCTGGTCGGCCATGAAGCGGACGCTACGCGTAGCAGCGAGCCGGAGGGTCAGCTCAGGACGGCGTCAGCGACCTTCTTCAACGCCCCGGGCCGCTCCGGACGCCGCGGCGCCGCTTCCCGCAGCTCCACCATCCGCGCACCGATCTCCTGCAGTTGCTTGCGCCCCAGCGCCACACGGACCTTCGGGAACCACTCGCCCTCCTCTTCCTCGATGTGGTGGGTGACGATTTCGATCAACACCGTGGTCTTGGCATCGAAGCGCTCATCGCCGGGCTTCATCGCGGCCAGCTCCATGCACAACACGTCCGCGACGTGGTGTTCCTCATAGGACTCCAGAACGTCATCCTCCGCCGCGGGCAGCAGCGCACGCACCTCCGGGTACATGCCCTCGTTCTCGACGTAGGTGTGCACCGTCAACGCCTCCAGGATCCGATCGACGATCTTGCCCTTGGTGGCGGTGGCGTTCGCGCCTGCGGCTTGGAACTCCCGGAACAACCGGCGGATGTGCTTGTGGTCGTCCTTCAGCATGGTGATCGCGTCAGTCGACATGGTTCGTGGTCCTTCCAGATCGTGGTGGCCGCGCGGGATCGCGGTCGGCCTTCAACTGATCGCCGTGCAGACCCGGCACTGGTCGACCAATACCTGGTAGGTGTTCCCGCAGACCCGCGCCGCTACGCGCAACCCGGACGTTCATCACGTTCTGAGAGCGCCGACCCGCCCTGGCACCCGTGGGTCAGTACCAGCCGACCCACGGCGCAGGCTCCAACCGGTGCAGCCGCCTGCGTCGCCGCCAGGTCGCCATCCACCGCCGGACCGTGCCTCTGCCGCGACGGCCTCGCATCAACATGATACGAGACTACTACGTATCTTTCTAGGAAGAAACATCTCAGGACGAAACTCCCTGCTATTCTTCGCCGGTGCCTGCCCCCATCCGCGACAGCGTCGACGACATCCTCGACCAGTGGCGCCGCGAGCGACCCGACCTGGACCCGGCCCCGATCGGGGTCATCGGCCGCATCTCCCGGCTGGCCCGCGAGATCGAACAGCGGTTGGAGGCCGTCTACCGCGAGCACGGGCTCGAACCCGGATGGCACGACGTACTCGCCACACTGCGGCGCTCGGGCCCGCCGTTTCGGCTGCGCCCGACCGACCTCACCACCGCACTCATGCTGACCTCAAGTGGCACCACCAAGCGCCTCGACCGGCTCGAACGGGCGGGGCTGGTCGAACGCACGGCCGACCAACACGACCGCCGCGCCGTCGCCATCAGCCTCACCGCGCAGGGTCGCGCACTGATCGACCGCGTCACCGAGGCACACCTGGCCAACGAACGAGCCATCCTGCAGTCCCTGCCCGACGCCGACCAGCAGCGCCTCGCCGACCTCCTGCGCCGCCTTCAGGTCGGCCTGCCACCGCTCGACGAGTGACGGGGGACGACAACGACGTGTTCACCACCGGGCTGCAGGCCTTCCTTGCGAACCGAATGTGAGCGTCACACACACCGCGCGGGGCCCGCACACACGTCCCGCAGTGTGTGTCGACCCCGTGCGGTGTGCGTGAGCCCGAGGTCAGAGCCAGGTCGGTCGGCTCGCCGCCAACGCCACGCGGTGGTCAGGGCGCGCGACCGCGATCAGGCGCTCGACCCGCTCCGACACCGAGCAGGCCCGGATGTCGGCCACGCCCCACTCGGTCACCACCACGTCGACGTCGCTCTTGAGCGTGGTCACCACCCCGCCCGCGAGCCGCGGCACGACCCGGCTCCCACCGTGGGCCGAGCCCGCGGGCAGCGCGACGACCGCTGTGCCGTCGGCGTTGTGATGCGCGGCGCGGAGGTGGTCGACCTGTCCCGGAACGTCGAACCCGGCAGGCTCCACACCGACGATCCGATCACCGTCCACAAAGACGACACCCGCACCCGGTAGGAGCTCGCGGCCGTCGAAGATCCGTGCCACGCGGAGAGCAAGCATGGTGATCCTTCCGCCGGACGCAGGCGACAGCAGATCACGACTGCCACCCGACCAGCATCATCGGGACCCGGTGACTCCTTCCCGGCCCGCTCCGGGCATCAGCTCGTCGCCAACCCCACCAGCTGACGTCGGTCAGCTGTCTGCGTCGGCAAGCACGAGCTGGCGGCCGTTGAGGCGTTGCAGCGGGATGGACACCATCTGCGTCGTTCTCGCCGAAGTCCAGGCGGGCGGGGCGAGTGCGGCGAGTTCGGCGAGCCGGGCCGGGTCGGCGATTTCGTAGGCCTCCCCGACACCGCACACACTCCAGCCCGCGCGGGTGGCGTCGTCGATGTCGTCCGCCTGGAAGGCGACGACATGGTGGTTGACGGCCGCGCCGGGCCCGGCACCGCCCCCGGTCCGGAAGATGATCTCCTCGTCGTCGAGGAAGAAGTCGACCGGCTGCGCGGCGGGCAACGCATGTTCGGTGTAGACGACTCTGCCGATCGTGGCGGTGGCGAGACGCGCGAGGCACTCGCCGCGACTGAGCTCCGTGAGCAGCACCTCGGACATGACCCTCCCCAGATGGGCGATGACGGTTCGGTGACCGCCCTGTTCGGGTCCGGCAACCGCGTACGTCGAGGATGCGGCCCGCAGGCGATGGCGACCAGTGACCAACGTCCCGGCGTGAGGCTCGGTGGGTCATGCCCTCTCGGGCCGTACTGCCGTCATCCGGCCCGTTCGTGCTGGACCCAGGACGTCGCGGTGCCCGACGCGGCCATGAGGCGCTTGCGCGCCCGCTTCGACGAGCGCAGCGTGGACATCATCCACCGACCATCCACGGACAACGGAACGGACGCCATGACCTACCCGAACACTTCGCTCTTCATCGACGACGACTGGGTCGAGGCAGCCGACGGGCGCACGATCCCGGTTCACAACCCGGCGACCGGGCAAGTGATCGGTTCGGTGGCCCACGCCTCGGCGCATGACCTGGACCGCGCCCTCGCCTCGGCCCAGAGCGGCTTCGAGGTGTGGCGCGACTACACCCCTGCCAAGCGCAGCACGATCATGCGGCGCGCGGCCCAACTGATCCGCGAGCGGGTCGACGAGATCGCCCGCCTCATCACCCTCGAACAGGGTAAGCCGCTCGCCGAGGCCCGCGGCGAGACCGCGGCGGCCGCCGACATCATCGACTGGTTCGCCGAGGAGGGCTTCCGCGTCTACGGGCGCCTGGTGCCCCACCGCTCGAACCTCGCGGTACGGCAGATGGTCATCAAGGACCCCGTGGGGCCGGTGGCCGCGTTCGCCCCGTGGAACTTTCCGATCAACCAGGTCGTGCGCAAGGTCGCGCCCGGGCTGGCCGCCGGATGCTCGATGATCGTCAAGGCGCCCGAAGAGACCCCGGCGGGCCCGGCGGCGTTCATCCGCGCCTTCCAGGACGCGGGCCTGCCCGCAGGCGTGCTCGCGCTGGTGTTCGGCGACCCGGCCGAGATCTCGGGCCACCTCATCCCGCACCCGACGATCCGCAAGATCACCTTCACCGGGTCGACACAGGTCGGCAAGCAGCTGGCCGCGCTGGCGGGCCAGCACATGAAGCGGGTGTCGATGGAGCTCGGCGGGCACGCACCGGTGATCGTGTGCGAAGACGCCGACCTCGACCTGGCGGTCAAGACGCTGGGCGCGGCCAAGTTCCGCAACGCGGGCCAGGTGTGCATCTCCCCTACCCGGTTCCTCGTCCACCGGTCCGTCGCGAAGGACTTCGGCGCGGCCCTGGCAAAGATCGCGGACGGGCTGACGGTCGGCGACGGGACGGCCGAGGGAACCCAGATGGGTCCCCTCGCCAACACCCGACGGCTCGACGCCATGCAGGTCCTCGGCGAGGACGCCGTGCAGCGCGGCGCCACGGTACTGGCAGGCGGCCGCCGACTGGGCGACACCGGCAACTTCTGGGCCCCGACGGTCTACGAGAACGTGGCCGCAGACGCCCGGCTCTTCAACGAGGAGCCCTTCGGCCCGGTGGCCGGAATCCGCGAGTTCGACCATCTCGACGACGCAATCACGGAGGCCAACCGCCTGCCCTACGGGCTGGCAGGCTATGCCTTCACCCGCTCACTCGCCACGGCCGACCAGCTCACCCGACGCGTCGAGGTCGGCATGCTCTGGGTGAACATGCCAGCGATGCCCTCGGCCGAGATGCCCTTCGGGGGCGTGAAGGACTCCGGCTACGGCACCGAAGGTGGCCCCGAGGCGCTGGAGTGCTACCTGAACACGCGCGCGGTCAGCATCATGCAGGTCTGACGGCCGTCAGCGCTTCGGCGTCGTTGACACCGTGAGCGCTGCGGCCGTTGCGCCGTGCCGCACGGCAGGCCACAGTTGCGGGCTCAGCATGCGGACGAGTCGGCGGGAGCCGATGCGGGTCGGGATGTGCCGGTTCTCGGAGGGCGACGTGGCCAAGTACTTGATCAGTTTCTCGTACACGCCGGAGGCGTGGGCGAGGATGATTCAGAATCCGACCGACCGCTCGGCCGCCACCCGGGCCGTGTTGGAGCCCGTTGGCGGCGTGTTGGAGTGCTTCTACTTCACCTTCGGGGAACGCGACGGCTTCGTCATCGTCGAGGTACCCGATTCCGACGCTGCCGCGGCGGCGGCGATCGCCGTGGCCAGCACGGGCTCTTTCCGCTCCGTGACGAGCCAGGAGCTCATCGATCCACAACGCATGATCGACGTTCTGGGCAAGGCAGGCCGCGGTGTGGGGGTGTACCCGACGCCCGGCAGTTGATGCTGCGCCAAGGGAGTGGCTAGTGCGGCGATGGGCCTACCCCATGATCACTGGTTGCTGCGACGGCGCCGCCCCACGGCGGTCGGGGCGGGATGGCGCGCCCGCCGTCTGCGACCGCGCCTTCTCCGGCTGCAGATCGGCAAGGGTCAGCTGATGCGCGGGCGGGTCCGGGAAGGCGAGGCGGCAGTGCACGGTCAGCTCGGCATCGATGTGGATCAACTCGCCACTGGACAGCGGGCGCCAACCCGGGTCGTCGTCCATGGGCTCGCTCGCGACGACCACGCTGGGTCGGTCCGCCAACGCCGCGGAGCCGACATGGATCCGGTCGGTGCGGGCGTCGAGGGCGCCCCGACCGGCCGTGCCACCGGCGCGCCGCGGCAGCAGCCACAGCTCGTTGCCTGCCGGATAGCGCAGCGCCCACAGATCCGTCGCCGTCGTCAGGACGAAGTTGACGGAGTAGACGGGCAGATGCTCGGCGATCCAGCCGATCGCGGCGGACACACCCACGCCAACGTCATCGCCGTGCGCAGTGGTCTCCGCAGTGACCAGGGCGAACACCCGCTCGCTGTCGGTCTCTCCCAGCACGAGGTGTGCGACACCGAGCTCGGCCAGCCGAGCGTCGAGCCGGTCGAGGCCCTCGACGACCCCATTGTGCGCGAACAGCCGCCCACCCTGCTCGAACGGGTGGGTGTTGACCAGGGTGTGACCGCCCGTGCTGGCGTGCCGGACATGCGCCACGAACGTCGTGCCGGTCAGCTCCCTCGCCGCGGTCGCGAACTCGATGTCGTCCCAGGCGGCGATGGGCTGCTTCGCCACGAGCGGCGTTCCATCCGGCCCGAACACGCCGATACCGCTGCCGTCGGGGTTGCGGTGGCTCTGCTCGGCCAGGCTGTCGGGCGCATCCAACAGCCAGAACGTGGCAGCCACCGGCCGTGCGCCCGCGTTCATGCCCAACAACCTGCACATCAGCGGGTCACCTCCCCTGCAGGCGCAGCTCGCCTCACGAGGACCACGCTACCCACTCGCGCGCTGCTGCCGCCGACCCAGCGCTTCGGTCGCATGCCGCCTGGCCATCGCCGGGCGCGGGGAGGGGGCTATGCCGTGCGGGTCGGTGGGGGCGGTGTCTCGCCGTGCACGACCAGGACCGCGCCGAGCGCGTGCTCGGCGCAGGCGGCGCTGACCGAGCCGAGCAGAAGGCCGCTGAATCCTCCGTGCCCGCGGCTGCCCACGACGAGGATCCGGGCGTCCTTGCTCACCTCGAGCAGGACCCGCGCGGCACCGCCTTCGGCGACGATCTCGCGTACCGGCACCGGTGGCTGCTCGCCGAGTACCTCGGTGACGGTGCGATGCAGCGCGTCCACGGCGTCCTGCTGGGGGTTCAGCTCGGCGGGCCACATGCCTCCGGACGCGGCGAGCGCGGGGAACGTCCAGGCCATCACGGCATCGATGCCCGCGCCTGCGGTGCGAGCCAGGAACACCCCCCAGCGCAGTGCCTGCTTCGACGGCTCGGAACCGTCTACCCCGACCACGACGTGTTCGGTGGGAGATGTCGGAGATGTCATTGCCGCAGGCTAACGGGACGCCTGTGGTGACGCCGACGTCGCGGGCGAACTGGAGTCCCACGGCGTCGGGCGCGCCGCAGCGGCCGCACATCCACCGCAGGTCGGCCCTCCGATAGGGTCCGCTCATCAGAGAGTGTGTGACCCGGTTCTCGGCGCGCCGACAGGCGAACGTCGGCGGCTTCACAGGACAGCACGGGCGGTCCGGGTAGGTGAGGAGCAGATGCTGATGGAGGTAGCTTGATGCCCGAAGCCGACCGCCCCGCGCTGCAGACCCTGAGCAGTGACGAGTGCTACCAGCTCCTGGCCACGCAGGAGATCGGGCGGCTGGGTGTGAACGCCGAACACTATCCGCTGATCTTCCCCGTGAACTACGGGCTGGACCGCGGCGTCGTCGTCGTGCGCACCCATCCCGGCACGAAGCTCGCCGCCGCCGACCACGCCAACGTGACCTTCGAGGTCGACCACGTCGACCAGGCCAGCCGCACCGGCTGGAGCGTGCTCATCCGAGGTCTCGCTGAAGAAGTCACCGGCGCGCATCAGGCCGAACTGATCGAACGCACTCACGCCAGCGGAGTCCAGCCGTGGGCCCCCGGCGAGCACGGGCGCTGGTTGCGCATCATCCCCCACGCCATCAGTGGACGTCGAATTGTCCCCGGGGAGCTGCCGCCCCCGTTCGAATCGGGTGGCTACCTGTAACCGTGGGCCCCACGGCCGCGCCTCAGCGGAGCGCCGTTCCCGCGGCGGGCCACACCGCCGGTAGCCGGTCCCGCAGCCACGCGACCAGCGTGGCGTTCACCTCGGCGGGCCGCTCTTGCGGCATCCAGTGGCCGCAGTCGAGCAGGCGCTCGGTGAGGTCGTCGACGTACGCGCGCTGCGGCTCCGCGAGCGGCGAGCCTGCCACCTCGCAGGTCGCGTCGTAGCGGGCACCGAGGAACAGCACCGGCATCCGCAGCCTGCCGCCGTCGACCGCGCGGGCCGCGTACTCGGCGTTGGCCTCGTGGTTGAGATACCACGCGTCCGGTCCGCGGAAGCCGTTGCGGGCCAACGCCGCGGCATAGACGTGCAGGTCGGCCTCGGTGACGACGTCGGCGTCGCCCGGTAGGTCCGGCGCCACGTCGGCCCCGCGGAACCACCCGCCCCATCGACTGATCATCGCCGTGGCCGCGGGCCGGTCCAGGTCCTCGGGCTTGCCCTTGCGGAACAGCGCCTTGACCGTGCGGTACGGGTCGGCGTCGAACACGGCGGCCACGCGGTCCGGCCGGTCGCGGTGGAAGACCTGGTAGTCCCACTGCCCGTAGGGGTACTCGTCGGGCGGGTACTTCCGGCGGTCGACCAGGGCGACGAGGGCGTCCAGCCCGACCTCCACCGTGCGGTAAGGCACGCACAGCGCGGCCACACCCTGGCAGCGCTCGGGGTGGTGGCCCGCGAGGTTCCAGACGACGGGCGCGCCCCAGTCGTGCCCGACCCACACCGCGCGCTCGGCGCCGAGGTGGTCGACCAGCTCGATCATGTCGGCGACGATGTGCTCCTGCGCGTACCCGTCGCTCGACGCGTACGTCGACGAACGGCCGTAGCCGCGCATGTCCGGCGCGACCGCACGGAAGCCCAGCCCCGCGAACACCGGCAGCTGGTGCCGCCAGCTGATCGACAGCTCCGGCCAACCGTGCAGGAACACGATCACGGGTCCGTTCTCGGGACCCGCGGCGAGATACCCCGTGGTGTGCCGGGCGGTGCGCAGCGTGTGCTCGGAGATCTCCGCCATGGGACCAGCATCCTTCGGGTCGGGCCGTTCCCGGCCGGGGTCGGCGGCGGGCTCGTCGGAAACAGTGATCGTATGGGCCAGCAGGATTCCCCGGCCCTGCTCCAGCAGGCGCACGGCCGCAGCGACGTCGCCCGCGTTGAGCGCACACGCCGCGGCGTTGCTGCCGAGACCGCCGAGCCGCGCCAGCTCGAACTCCTGGTCGCCCCGCGGCAGCTCCCGCGGCGCGACCCGGGCCAGCAGCGCCACCGCGGCACCCATCCCGGCGGCGCCTTCCACCCAGTCGGCGTGCTCGGCCGCCCACGTACCCCACCGCGCGGCCGCCCGCACCCGCACCTCCGACGCGCCCGCCTGCTGCCGCGCCGCCTCGCGGGACAGCGTGATCGCCTGCCGCGGGTCGTCGGCGTGGTCGCGGGCCCGCAGCGCGACGGCCAGGTTCGCCAGGCACGCCGCCCGGAACACCGACCCGGGCGGGCAGGCTTCCACGGCCAGCCGTCCCGCCTCGATCGACCGGTCCAGGTCGGCCGCGGCTTCGCCGTGCTCGTGTCGGGCGCGCAGCGCGTTGCCGAGGTTCGACAGGTACAGCGCGCGGCGGGGGTGGCCCGCCGCCGCGACGACGGCCTGCTCGGCCGCCGCGACGGCGTCGTCGAGATCGGCGCGGGGTCTGTCCCCGTCCTCGGCGCTGGTCAGCAGGGCATCGGCCAGGTTCGACAGCCTGCCGGGCAGATCGGCGTGCCCGGCCGGGGTGGCCGCGACGGCACTCCGGCATTCCGCGACGGCCCGGTCGAGATCGCGCACGGCCCGGGTCCGCTGGTACCGGGCATGCAGGGCCAGGCCGAGGTTGGCGTGCGCACCCGCGCGGTCGGGGTGCGCAGGCGGCAGCAGCGCCAGGGCCGCGGAGCCCGCCGCCACGGCGTCGTCCAGGTCGCTCGACCGGCCGGTGAAGCGGAACCGGGCGCGCAGGACGTCGCACCGGTTGGCCAG
This sequence comes from uncultured Actinomycetota bacterium, assembly GCA_963750095.1. GTDB lineage: Bacteria > Actinomycetota > Actinomycetes > Mycobacteriales > Pseudonocardiaceae > Pseudonocardia. Next base: position 1,346,670 of record CAVVPJ010000011.1, read on the forward strand.
CAGCGCGGCGCCGGTCAGATCGTCGGGCATCGGCTGGTCCGCCGCGGCGTCGGCGCGCGCCACCGCTTCGTCCAGGTCGGCGAACGCACCGGTGGTCTCGAACCGGGCGTGCAGCGCGGCCACGAGGTTCACCAGCCAGCCGACCCGTCGGGGGTCGGTCGGCGCGGTCTCGGCGAGCACCCGTCGCCACGTCGCCACGGCCGCCGTGGCGTCGGCCGCGGACCCCGCCGCCGACGCGCGGTGGCCGAGCGCTACGGCGAGGTTGCCGGACCGGTCCCCCCACGCCAGGTCGTCCGGCGGGGTGGCCGCTACCGCCGCGCGGCCCAGGTCGATCGCCTCGTCCAGGTCGCGCAGGCCGCCCCATGAGCCGGACCGGCGCCGCAGCGCGACCGCGAGCGCGGCGAGCGGCACAACGCGGTCGGGATCGTCCGCGGGGAAGGCGGCGAAGGCACGGCGGCCGACGCCGATGGCCTCCTCGAGGTCGGCGGCGGTCCCGGTCCGCTCGTAGCGGCGCTGCGCCGCCACGGCCAGGTTGCTCAGCAGGCGACCCAGGTCCGGGTCGTCGGCCGGGGTGGCGGACACGGCCCGCCGCAGGAGGTCGACGACGGCGGCGCTCGGCCCGGGGTCGGGGGTCTGCCGGGCGTACGCGGCCAGGACGCGCGCGGGCGCGTGCCATGCGTCGGCGCGGGGGAAGCTGCCCACCCCGAACACCGCGAAGTGCGCGGCCACGGCGGACGGCACCCGGTCCGGGTCGGCCTGCCACACGGGCGCGAGCAGCGCCATCGCCGCGGTGAGGTCGTCGTCGGTGCTGTCGGCCAGGTCGTTGCGGCACCAGAACAGCAGGCCCGCGAGCCGGAAGTCCTCGCGCACGGTGTCGGTGTCGGCGGGGACGGCGGTGAGGAGCGCGGCCACATCGAGCAGCGCGTCCCGCCCGGCAACGGCGGCGGCGTCGCCCGACCGGTAGGCGAGCAGCCGCTGCCGGACCGCCTCGCGCGCGCTACCGTCCACGGCGTCCCCCGCCCCGCGCCGAGAAGCGCGTGAGCCGCTCGCGGACCTTGGCGAGGAGGTCGTCGCGCCGCGGGAGCCGTGCCACGGCTACTTCGCGGCGGGCGTGCAGGAGTCGACGGGACTCAGGCCGTTCGCCTTCGTCATGTCCACGGTGAGCTGACCCTGAGCGGTCTTGAGCACGAGCCTGCCATCGGCCAGCGACACGACCTCGCCGCACGTCACGGAGCCGTCGGTCAGGCGGACCTCGATCCGCGGCATGTCCTTCGCGGGCCCGTACCAGGTGACCCCGAGGGCGGCGCACAGCACCGCCGTGCACAGGAACGAGAGGACCACCCCACGGCGCAGTGCGTGCGCGGACGCTGTGGCCTCGGCGAGCCGCCCGCCTTCGCCGGGGTCGTTCGCGGTCCGGTCGACGACCTCCTGGACCGACACGGTGCCCGGCCGCCCGTGGGCGGCGCGCATGAGCAGCACCGCCGCGACCGCGCCCACGGTGAGCGCAGCGAGCAGCAGGACGCCGACGACCGCGGCGGCGCCCGGCTCCAGCTGGGTGACGTCGGAGCGGCCCTTGACCAGGCCGAAGCCGATCAGCCCCGCGAGCAGGGCCCCGAGCCCGTTGCGCCAGGCCACCGCGCTCGCGCGGACGCGCGGCAGCTCGCCCGCGAGCAGGTCACGGGTCGCCCTGGCGGTGCGGCGGTCCCGGATCGTGGCCTTCGATCCCGCCGAGATCTGGATGTTCACGACGCGGGGTTCGTCAGCCGGATGTTCCAGTACGCGCCGCAGCCCTCCTCGTCGGCAGGCCGTTTCGGATGGGGCACCTTGCAGGTGCACAGCAGCGGGGTCTCGTCGGTGCCTGCGCCGTGGCCGCCGCCGGTGGACGACTGGAAGACCTCGGTGACGATGGGATAGTCCATGGGATCGTCGCAGCGCGGGCATCTCCCGCTCAGCTGCACGCCCCGGCGCGTCGTGCTCGGCGTAGCGCTTTGGACGAACTTCTCGGCGTAGTCGTCCGCCGTCGTCTCCGCGTAGTCCAGGGGATCGGGCATGGCGCTCCTTGCGTCGGGGACGGGTCACGGGCCGGTGTGCGCGAACGGGGTCCACCGGTGCGGCCATTCCGGACTGCGGTCGCGCAGGTCTCGCACGATGCGGTGCAGCGCGGCCGGGGCCCGGTCGGGCGCCAGCCGCCCGTCGGCCGCGATCATCCGGTACAGGCGGGCGAAGACCTCGGAGGAGGTCCGGTTGTCCACCGACCACAGCGCGGCCACCACGTGCCGGTAGCCGGTGTAGTGCATGGCGGCGGCGAGCGTGATGGCCTCGTCGAGCAGGTCGATCCCGCCCACCGCGGTCTTGCAGGCCGACAGCCCGGCGAAGTCGCCGTGGAAGCGACCCTCGGTGACGTCGGCGACGGTCAGGGTGGCGTCACGCAGCAGCAGCCCGCCGCGGGAGGGGTCTTTCAGGTCCTGGTCGCCGTGGCAGCTGAAGTGCACCCACCGGTGCTCAGGCAGGGCCGCGCGGACGGCCGCCCGGGTGGCCGACTCGTGGTCGAGCACGGTGCGGCGATCGCCGGGGAACGCCGCCAGCAGCGCGGCGCGCTCGGTGGTGGTGTCGAGCGGGATCTGCCCCGGCGCGTCCGGGACGTCGACGAGCAGGAGCCGGTCCTGCCCGCGCGCCACGTCCTGGTCGGCGGGTCGGCGCGCCTCGATCAGGGCCCGCAGCGTCGGGGTGTAGGAGGAGACCACGCGGTCGAGCACCGTCGGGGGATGCCCGCCGTCGGCGGCCGCGCGGTGATCGCCTGCGGTGTGCAGCGGGAGAAGGGTGAGCGGCCCGGTGGGACACCACCACAGCCGCGGCCAGTCCGAGGGATCGCCATCGGGTGTGCCGGTGAGCCCCAGCGCGTCGAGGACCGGCTCGGTGATCGTTCGCCACATCCACACCTGCAGGTCGCACAGCATGGTGTCGACCCGCTCCTGCGCCGTCTCGATCGCGCGATCGGCCTTGAGCAGGCGCTTGGCCCTCTGGTTCGGGACCTCGCCTGCTACCGGGTTCTGCGCGCGGACGTGGTCGAGGTCGGCGAGCTCGGCGGCGCGCAGGGCGTCGAGGTACGCGTTCGCGCGGTCGACGGCGTCGTTCAGCGACAACGACGCCAGGGGCAGCGCGGTCACCCCGGTGGGGCTGACGAGGAGGGCGTCACACCGCCAGCGACTCACGTTGATGATCGCAACCGGTCCGCCTGCGGCGGCGGGCAACAGGCTCTCCAGCTTCGGCGGTCTCAGGAAATCCTCGAAACCGTCGAGCTCGCGGACCTGTTCGACCAGCTCGTCCCACTCCCTGGCCAATGCCATTCGGCGGTCGACGACATTGCCACCCTGGCCCGGTTGTGTCATCGTCTCCCGCCTGCATACGCCGTGATGGCATCCCGTGCGCGATTCTTCCACCCGACCGCGGGGAAACCCGTTCGAGGACCGTCATGACCGCGCTGGACGAAACGACCGACCGCGCCCTGGCGCTGGCCGCCGCATTCGAGCAATCCGGCGAGATCCAGCTCCTGGACGCGGCGATCGAGCTGTTCACCGAGGTCGTCGCGGCCGGTGACGACACGGTCCCCGACCGAGCACGGCACCTGGACAACCTCGGGGTCGCGTTGCTCAGCCGCTTCGAGGCCGTGCACGACCGGGAGGCGTTGCGACGGGCCCTTGCCACTGCGCGGAAGGCCACCACGGAAGGACCGGGCCGCCATCCCGATCATGCCTTGCACCTGTCCAACTTCAGCAACACGGCACTCGCGTGGTTCGACGAGACCGGCGAGGCGCCGATGCTCGACCAAGCCGTCGCCGCAGGCGCGGCGGCCGCACGCCTTGGCGTCGGCGACGAACACGAGGAACTGTTCGGTGAGGTCGCCCGAGCCGCCAGGGTGCGCCGCTTCGAACACCACGTGGCGCGTGCGGTGGCGTGCGGCGAGTCGTTCACGCGCACCTCCTCGCCTGCCGACCTGACGGCCGCGGTGGCCGCGGGGCGCGCCGCGGTCGCCGACGTGCCCGCCGACGAGCCGCGCCGCTGGACGGCGTGGTCGAACCTGTCGAACATCCTGCGGCTGCGGTTCGAGCTGCTCGGCGGCGACGAGGATCTGGAGGAGGCGGTCGACCTCGCACGAACGGCGCTGTCCCTGGCGCAGAACGGTGGCGCACCGGTTCCCGGCAACCCGGACCCGCCGTCGAGCTGCGCGGTCAACCTGGCCGCCGCCCTCCTGGCCCGGCTGTTCGCCGGTGGTCCGACCACGGACGCCGACGAGGTGATCGACCTGTGCCGTCCGACCGCCGAAGGCGACAACACCCCGCACACCACGCGGCATCTGCTGCTCTCGCACGTGGTCGGGGCATTGCAGGAACGCGGCCACCGGGCCGCGACGCCGGAGACGGCCCGGCCCGACCTCGACGACGCCGTCGCGCTCGGGCACGCCTTGGTCGCACAGACCGAAGCGGCGGATCGCGGCCTGCATCTGGCGAACCTGGCCAACTGCCTGCTGACCCGGGACGGCGACGGGGACCTCGCCGCCGCGGTTCGCTGCGCGGACGACGCCCTGGCGCTCCTGACCCGCGACACCCAGGAGTGGGCACGCGCCGCCGCCACCCGCGCCACGGCCTACCGCAGGCGCTGGCTGGCCGGTCAGGTCGCCGCCGACGCCGACGCCGCGCTCGACCAGCTCATGGCCGTCGCCCGCTCGACAGCGGTCGCCGCCGGGGTCCGCCTCGGCGCCGCCCGCGACGCGGCCGACCTCGCCGTCCGTCGCGGGCGTCCGCCGTTCGCGCTCGACGCGGCCCGGGCCGCGGTGGCGCTGCTGCCCCTGGTGGCCTGGCGGGGCCTCGGCCGACGGTCACGCACCGAACAGCTCGCCCGCTGGCCGGACGTCAGCCTCGACGCCGCGGCGATCGCTGTCACCGAGGAGCCGGGCGCGGCCGCCGTCCTCTTGGAGCAGGGGCGCGGCGTGCTCTGGGCACAGTCCCTCGACACCCGGCGTGAGCCCGACCTGCTGCGCGTGCGGGCACCCGGCCTCGCGGAGCGGCTGTCACAGCTGCGGGACGCGCTGGACGGCAACGTCGTCATGGCATCGTGAGACCGTGGTCCGACGACGACGGCTGCGCCGGGCGCTCCTGGCAGGCACCGAGGAGCGGGTGGCCCGCTACGCGCAGACCCGCGACGGCGACGTCGTGCTCGCCACGGCCGCCGACGAGGAGGCGCGCGAGCTGCTGCGGATCGTCGGGTGGGACCCGGACAACGGCGGCGACGTGCTCGACACCGAAGCCGTGCTCGCCGCCGCCTGGCTGTACTGGTTTCGCGGCACCGCCCGCCAAGCCGCGGGCGAGGACGAGGGGCCTGACACGGCCACCGCGGTCGCCCTGTTCACTCCGCTGCACGCCGTCGACCCCGAGCTCCTGCCGCCGGTCCTGCGCGAGCTCCTCGACGCCGAGGACCTGCCCGCGACGGAGCCCGGCGTGCTGCGGTATCGCGAGTTCCAGCACAGCCGCGATCCGGCGGTGCTCGACGACGCCCTCGACCTCCTGCGGGAGACCCTGGCCGGGACGCCGGACGCCGACGCCCTGCTCGCGCGCAGGCTGTCCAACCTGTCCGCGGTCCTGCGCGAGCGGCACCTGCTCACCGGGAGCAGGCGCGATGTCGACGAGGCGGTGGACGCCGCCGCCCGCGCCGTGGGGCTGACCGCGTCGGATGACCCCGAGCGGCCCGGACGGCTCACCAACTGGGGCAGCGCGCTGCTCGCCCGTTCCGACGCGGGCGGGGTCGCCGGGGATCTGGACGCCGCGGTCGACGCGTTGCGCGCCGCGGTCGAGGCTGCGGCGGCGGAGGATCCGCGGCGGTCGGTGCTGCTGGCCAACCTGGCAGGGGCGCTCGCGACCCGGTTCGAGCAGCGCGGTGCGCCCGCCGACGCGGACGCCGCGCTGGATGCCGCCCGCGCGGCCGCCGAGGGCGCCGAGGGCGCATCGACGGACCCCGAGGAGCGCTCGGCCGCCCTGTCCGTGTACGGGCTGACGCTGCGTGCGCACTACACGGCCACCGGCGCCGCCGCCGACCTCGACACGGCGATCGACGTCGGCCGGGCGGCGGTCGCGGCGACTCCGCGCGAACCGACCGCCCTGGTCAACCTCGCAGCCGCCCTGGTGGCCCGCTACGAGCTCGCCCGCGAGCAGGACGACCTCGCCGAAGCCGAGCAGGCCGCCCGCGCCGCTCTCGCCGCGGACGGCGGAGACCGCCCGCCCGCCCGGATGGCCCGGACGCAGCTGAGCAACGTGCTGCAGTCGATGTTCGACCGCACCGGCGACGACGCAACCCTCGACGAGGCCGTCGACCTCGCGCGCTCCGCCGCGGACAACGGGTCGGAACCCGACCGTCAGCTCGCCGCGCATCTCCTGGCCCTCAGCTCGGCGGTCCTGACGCGCTACGAGGCCGCGGGCGACCTCGATGATCTCGCCGCCGCCGTCGACGCCGCCCGCGCCGCGCTGGAGCAGCTCCCGCCGGGCCATCCGACGCGGACCCGGGCACTGCTCGCGGCGGCGCTGGCCGTGCAGATCCGGACGGCGCTGCACCCCTCGCCCGCCGACCTGGACGAAGCCCTCGAGCTGGCGCTGGCCGCGTTCGCGCGCTCCCCCGCCGACCGGTCGGAACGGGTCGGCGTCCACTGCACCCTCGCCGCGGTGCTGCAAGACCGCTTCGCCGCCACAGGGCAGCCCGCCGACCTCGACCAGGCGATCACGCTGCTCCGGGAGGCGGAGCGGTCCGGTGCGGGAACGGTAGACCATGCGCTGTGTCTGTCGAGCCTCTCGGCGGCACTGCAGACCCGATTCGAGGTCGACGGTCGACCCGCCGACATCCACGAAAGCGTCGCGGCTGGCCGCTCGGCGGTGGCGGCGACCCCGGAGGCGTCGTGGCAACGTCCCGTCCGGCTGGTCAACCTCTCGGCCGCGCTGCGCGGCCGTTTCGAGGCGCTCGGCGCCACCGACGACATCCACGACGCGGTCGCCTGTGCCCGCGACGCCGTCCGAGCGACCGCTGACCGCAGCCCCGCGCTTCCCGGGCATCTCTCCGCGCTCAGCGGTGCGCTGCAGACCCGCTGGATCGGCCTCGGCGACCCGACCGACCTGACCGCGGCCGTCGACGCGGCGCGCGCGGCGGCGCAGCTCACGGGGCCGGGCGACCAGCGGCTGCCCGGCAGGCTCAGCAACCTCGCGAGTGCCTTGCAGGCGCGGGCGGCCGCGGGCGGGAGCGGGGACGGCGCGGATCTCGACGAGGCGGCAGCGGTGGCCCGCCGCGCCGTCGACGCCGCGGTGCCCGGCTCGTTGGACCAGGCGGCGATGCTGTCGAACCTGGCGTTCGTGCTGCTCGCGCGCGGCGGCAGCGGCGACCTCGACGCGGCGGCGGTCGTCGCCAGCCACGCCGTCGACCAGACACCCGCCACCCATCCCGACCGCACCACCTACCTGCACGTCCTCGCGACGGCCGCCGCGGACCGGTACCGGCACTCGGGCCGGGACGGCGACCTCGACGAAGCCCTGCGCTCCTTCGAGGAAGCCGCGCAGATCACGGCGGCCCCGCCGATCCGGCGGCTGTTCGCGGCCCGCTCCGCAGGCCAGCTCGCGGCCGAGGCATTCCGGCCGCGGCAGGCCGCGGCGGACCTCGCCGACGCCGTGCGGCTGCTGCCTGCCGCGACCTGGCCGGGCCTGGACCGGGCGGCGCAGGAGCTGCACGTCGCCGCGGTGCAGGGCCTGAACGGCGAGGCGGCGGCCTGGGCGCTGACCAGCAACGGCGACGCCGCGGCGGCGGTCGAGCTGGCGGAGCTGGGCCGGGCGGTGCTGTGGGCGCACACCCTCGACGCCCGGCTCGACCCGACCGCTCTGCGCTCCCGGGTCCCGGAGCTGGCCGAGCGGCTCGGCCAGATGGCCATAGCCCGCAACCGCGCAACGTCCACGCCGGAGCGCTGACGAGCAGACCGGTCAGGGTGCAGCTGGTGCCGCGGACGGGCGGCTCATCCCAGCACCTCCGCGATCTCGTTCAACCGGTCGGCGACTCGGGCCTGTGGCTGCGGACCCGGGCGACGGCAGCGGCTGTCGAGCGCCTGCGACCACAGCACCGCGAGCAGCGCGAACCGGCTGAGGAGATCCTCACGGCTGTCGCGGCTGACCCGCCGGGCGGCGAGCCGGTCGAGAAGCCGCACCGCGCTCGCCTCCCGGGCGGACACCCCGCCGCCGTACGACACGGCCCGTCGGATCCCGCTGAACCGACTCGGCATAGCCGTCGCGTGCGACGGTGCCTACGCTGCCGGCCATGGTTGCCTGCAGCGAAGGGACGATCGAAGTAGAGGACGGCTACCGCGTGTGGTACCGGCAGGTGGGCAGCGGCCTGCGCACGCCGCTGCTGGTCCTGCACGGCGGCCCGGGCGCGGGGCACGACTACCTGGAAACGCTCGAAGCCCTCGCCGACGAGCGGCCGGTGATCTTCTACGATCAGCTCGGCTGTGGCCGCAGCGACAAGCCCGACGACCCGTCCCGCTGGCACCTCGGGCGGTTCGTCCGCGAAGTCGATCTGGTGCGGCAAGCCCTCGGCCTGGACCGCGTTCATCTGCTCGGCCAGTCGTGGGGCGGGTGGCTGGCCATCGAGTACATGCTGGGGCAGCCAGCAGGCATTGAAGGCCTGGTCCTGGCCAGCACGTCGGCGAGCATTCCGCAGTTCGTGGCCGAGTGTGAACGGCTCAAGAGCGAGCTGCCGCCGGACGTCTACGCGACTTTGCAGAAGTACGAGGCGGCCCGAGACTACCGCAACCCGGCCTACGAAAAGGCCGCCGAGGAGTTCTACAAACGGCACCTTTGCCGGCTCTGGCCGTGGCCCGATCCGTACTTGCGCACGGTCCGGAATCTCACGGACAACCAAGTGTACGAGACGATGAACGGGCCGAACGAGTTCATGGTCGTCGGGAGTCTGAGGACATGGGACCGCATCGGTCGGCTGGGCGAGATCCGAGCGCGGACACTGATCACGGTCGGGAAGTATGACGAACTGTCGCCGACGTGCGCCGAGACGCTGCGGCAGGGCATCGCCGGATCCCGCACTGTGCAGTTCGAGCACAGTTCGCATACGGCGCATCTGGAGGAGACGGACGCGTATCTGACCGTTGTCCGGGCGTTCCTGGCGGACGTGGACGCTGGGCGATGAGATCGCGGATCTCGCCACTCAGTCCCGCCGGAGGATCCGTCCCCAGTTCGACGGCACCGGCAGCTCACGCCGGTTGCCGGTGACGTCGAACGTCTCCTGCCCGAGGAGGTCGGTCCATGCGCCGTCAAGTGGGAAGGGAAGGCTCAGCCACTGCTCCGCGTCGGAGAAGTTGATCGCGACGACGACGTTCTCCACCTCGCCGCCGGGAAGCGTTGCCCAGCGGTGGTAGACCGCGGCCTGCCGCGCGACGTCGACACCGACACCGGTTGGTGAGAACCGCGTCTGCCACTCCTCCCAGACCTCGGGGTACATCTGCGCCGAACGCAGCGCCGGATGCTCCAGGCGGAGGCGGGCGAGCGTGCCGTAGAGGTGCCGCAACGCCGCGCCGATCCGGTCCTCGGACAGCTTCCAGCGCAGGGGTCGCGGGATCACCCGTCGTCCCGTGTTCTGGTCGTCCTCGGGCAGGAAGTGGTCTTCGCCGAACTCCTGCCCGTTGGGAACCATGGGCACTGCCGTCGACGTGAACAGCGCGATAGCGTAAGGCTGGGTCTTGAACCATGCGCCGATCGCGCCCGTACTTGCCCGTGCGCCTGCCTGCCAGGCCACATTCGAGTGGTCGTGGTTGGTCAGGTACAGCGTCGGCAGCTGGTCAGCGGATCGAAGCCAGCGCCGGTTGTTGAGCGCGTTCAACAGCCGCTGGTCCATCCGTCCATCCCAGAGCGCGCCGAAGGTCAGCGCGTAGAGGGAGTTGTCCCAGAAGCTGGTCGCGCCGGTCGCCTCGGTCACCGCGACCGCCGTCACGTCGAGATGCTCGAGCGTCGTGGAGAACTCCGGGTCGACGACCGATCGGATGTCGGCGAGCAGCTCGGGCAGACCGTGGATGTTGCCCGCGACGTAGTAGTTCACCGTGTTGTCGAAGCGGATGCCGTCGATCCCGAACGTGTCGATCCAGTAGCGACACACGTCGCGGATGAGCTCCCGTGTGCACTGCTGGTCGAAGTCGAGGTCCTGCAGTCCGGCGAAGTACCCGCCGAAGACCCGGCTCGTGTAGGGGCAGACCGCGGGGTCGCGGTAGAACGCCTTGTAGGGAAAGTCGACACTGACGTGGTTGAAGACTCCGTCCATGATCACGTGGATGTCGCGGTCGTGGCACTCGCCGATGAGGCGCTTCAGCCACGACAGCTTCTCGGCCGGAGCGAGGAGGTCGTGTGCGTAGCGCGCCTCGACAGAGAAGTACTGGTAAGGGGCGTAGCCCCAGTCCGGATGGTCGCCGCTCCACGCGGTCCACGGCATGAACAGGATCGCGTTGAAGCCGAGGTCGCGCAGGTAGTCGAGGCGGTCGACGACCGCGTCGAGCGGGGCCCGCGCAGCCCGGTACTCCGACGTGAAGTCGTCGATCATGAGCTCGTAGACGTTGAGGTCCTGCAGGGGGCGGCGGCCGTGGACCAGCGGCCGCACCACGTTGGCCGCGGGCGGACTGCCACCGACGACCACAGCCGCGTTGTCGTTGTCGAAGCCCCCGTAGCGCGTGCACGGGTCGGAGACGATCCGCGTGTGGCCGTCGTCGAAGTCGACCGCGTACTTGTACTCGTAGAATCCGGCGACCAGCCGACCCGTCCGAGCGGTCCACATGGTCCCTTCGGGGTGTGGTTGGCGGGCGAGCGGAAGACCGCCGGGGAAATCCCAGCCCTGGAAGCTGCCCGCCACACGGATCGCCGCTATGCCCGGATCAGGGCCGTCCGGAATGAAGATCCGGAACTCGACCTCGCCGCCGGCGGGATCGTCGCCCACCTGCCATGCGCCGCAACGCTCGGCCATGTATCGCATCGACCCACCCAACCGCACATCTCGCCCGCGGCCGGATACGTACATGTACGTACTTGCCACGTCCAGCGCGAGTCGATCGCGTCCACGGCGCGGCGGAACCGGCCGCCCACCGACCGGCCCGCCGCCGGGTGACGATCGGCCCTGCTCGTCCCGGGCGAGAACGACGAGGATGCGGTCGTGGCTTCACCCCCTCCGCACGTCGGCCCCGCAGGCCGAGCCTGCGGCGACGGCAGGCAAGAAGGTCGGGACGCCGTGACCGGCTCGGCGCGCTGGCTCGCCCGCGGCGAGCGCCACCTCCCGCCGGGGTTGGAGTGGCTCTCGCCCGTCGAGACCGCGTGGGCAGGCCGGATGCGCTTCGCCAAGCGCCGCGACGAGTTCCTGGTCGCCCGCTGGACGGCCAAGGCAGCCCTCGCCGCCGTGGCAGGGTTGCCGGACGACGAGGCCACGCTGCGCCGCCTCGAAGTCCGCCACGCCCCCTCCGGCGCTCCGCTGGCCCACCTCGACGGGCGACGGCTCGACCTGGCCGTGTCGCTGACCGACCGGGCGGGCTGGGCGGTGTGCCTGGTCGGCGGGGCCGCGGCCGTCGGCTGCGACCTGGAGCTGGTCGAGCCGCGCAGCCCGGCGTTCGTCGCCGACTACCTCACCGACGCCGAGGCCCGCTACGTGCGCGCGGCGCCCGACGCCCACCTGACGGCGAACCTGGTCTGGTCGGCGAAGGAGAGCGCGTTGAAGGTGCTCGGCACCGGCTTGCGCCGCGACACGCGTTCGGTCGAGGTGACCCTGGCCCGGGCCGCAGCCGGAGGCTGGGCCGAGCTGGTCGTGCGTACGGCCGAGGGTGCCGTGTTCCCGGGGTGGTGGCGGCGGTTCGGCGAGTTCGTGCTCACGGTCGCGGCTACCGACCCGGTTTCCCCGCCTGTGGCGCTGGAGGAGCCGCCCGCCCTGGCAGGCGCGCGTCCGGCGCACACGTGGCTGGCCCGGCCCCTCGCCCCGCCCGGACACGCTCCACCCACCTGACGGCCGGTCAGGCGCCTGCCTCCCGGGCCATGCCCCGCTCCAGGGCGTCCACCAGGTAGGGCCGCAGCTCGCGGGCCGGGATGATCGAGTCGACCGAGCCCACCCGCAGGGCGCGCTGGATGCTGTTCACGGCGTCGAACTCCGCGGCGACCTCCCCGAGCTTCTCGGCGTGCACGGCGTCGTACACCTCGCGGCGCTGAAGCGGGTCGGCCACCTCCGCCACCCGCGGGTCGGCCTTCGTCCGCGCGCCGACCTCCCGGGCGAAGACGACCGCCGCGGCGGGCGCGCCGCCGATCACCGACGCGTACGACCCCTCGACCGCGGCGATCTCCAAACCCTCGTTGAGCCGCTTGGAGAACACCACGAACGCCCCGCCGTGGTAGCGGGAGATGACGACGAAGACCATCGGGCCGCGGAAGTTCGTCACCGCCCGGCCGATCTCCGCCCCGTACTCCAGCTGCCAGCGTCGCATCGACTCCGGCGAGCCGTCGAACCCGGACAGGTTGGCCAGCACCACCAGCGGGCGGTTGCCGCTCGTGGCGTTGATCGCCCGGGCCAGCTTGCGCGACGACTGCGGGAACAGCGTCCCAGACGTCCACGTCGTCGGCCCGTCGGCAGGCACGAACCCGCGCCGGGCCACCGTGTGCGACTCGACGCCGAGCAGGCACACCGGGATGCCACCGATGTGCGCGTCCCACACGACGACGGACTCCGCGTCTTGCCAGCGCCCCCACCGCTCCAACGGCTCGGTGTCGGTGTCGGTGACGGCCCGGAGCACCGCCCGGATGTCGAAGGGCTGCTTGCGTTCGGGATTGCGCTCGACCGAGAAGACGTCCCCCACCTCGGTGAACTCGCCGGGGTGCGGCGCGCGGCGCACGTCGCGGGCCACCGGGTCGTCCGTCCGGGACCGGCGCGGGAACCGCTCCCCCGGCACCACGTACGTATGGTCGTAGTGCCGCATGAGGATCTGGCAGGCGCCCTGCAGCGTCGGCGCCCAGTACTGGCCCTGTCCGTTGGGGCCCATCACCCGCTCGAAGCCGCCGATGCCCAGGTTGTCCTCGGCCGACACGCCGCCTGAGAAGTCCAGCGCCTGCTTGCCGGTGAGCACCATCGCGCTGGCCGGGGTCATGACGAGGATGCCGCGAGTGTGCATGAGCATCGTCGCCTCGGCGTTCCAGTACGGCTGAGCGCCGACGTTGATCCCGGTGACGATCACGTTGACCTCGCCGCCGCCCTGGGTGAACTCGATCAGTCGGCGCAGTACGGCCCCGATCCAGTCCATGTTCTCGGTGCCGCTGTCCATCGCGATCCGGGCGCCGGAGGAGAGCGCGAACCACTCCACGGGCACCCCGAGCCGCTCGGCCAGGTCGATCGCGCCGATGATCCGGCGGCACTCCGGCTCGGCCAACGCGCCGAGGTGGCGGGTCGGGTCGCCGAGGACCGCGACCGCGGTCATTCCCTCCGGCACCTTGTCCGGGTAGCTCGTGACCAGGCCGACGACCAGGTTCGCCGTGTTCTCCCCGTACGGGCGGTCGACCGGCACCAGCTCGCTGTCGTCGCCGAGGTCGTGCTCGACGAACCGGCCCATCGGGAAGGCCGACGTCACGCCCGGGGCGGGGGTGAGCATCCGGATGATCTCGTACGGGTACGGCGCGCCGACCCGCGCCGCGCGCAGCACCTTCTGCCGGTAGGGGGTCAGCGGCCGGATCGGCACCTCGCCCAGCGGGCGCGGGCGGACCCGGACGTCCTGCTCGCCGATGTCCTCCAGCTGCAGCACGGCCGGGCGCAGGCCGTCGCCGTCCGGGATGGTCACCCGCAGCACGACCTTCTCCAACCCGACCCCGGTGGCCAGCCCGGCGAACGGGCGGGCCAGCTCGCGCCAGCGCTCGCGCGGCACGGTCAGCGGTGGGCGGACGTACAGCACGATCCGGTTGAGCGTCGGGCGGCGGTTCGGTGGGAGCTCGGCGAGCGCCTCGCGCATGGCGGCCAGCGACTGCATCCCCATCCGGGCCAGCAGCGGCAGCGCCACGACCTGCCCGGTCTCGTCGCGCACCGGGGTCAGGTCCCGCACCTCGGCGATCGCGAACAGCCGCGTGTCCGCCGGGTTGTCGTGCGCGACCCCACGGAACAGCAGCACGTCCTCGACCGAACGCAGCCGCTGCAGCGCGAAGTTCCCCAGCCGCCACAGGTCCAGGCGCTTGGCGATCATCGGGTGCAGGTTGCGGTACGTCGAGTCCTCGACGAACCCGCCCCCGTCGGGCTGGCGGAACGTGACGTGCTGGGTACGGTCCCGTTCCGCGTCCCGGCCCCGCTCGCTGGTCACCGTGATGTCGACCCGGTGCAGCGGCCGTCCGAACGCGCAGCCGTCCAGCAGCTTGTGCAGCTGTGCCGCCGTCGTGTCGCCGTCGGGCTGCTCGCCCGGTCGCCAGGTGACCAGCTCCACGACGACGAGCAGGCGCGCGTCGACCGCCCGCAGGTGGCAGGCCACCGCCTCCGCGACCGATGCCATCTCGGCCAGCGGCGCGTAGGCGGCGACGACGTGCACCGACTTGCCGTCGATGTCGTACTCGGCGCTGCCCAGCAGGTGCCCGGCCCGCTCCTCGAACCGCACGCCGCGCAGATCCCGGATGCGGTAGAACCGGCGCAGGTGCACGTCGAGCACGACCTCGCGCAGACCGGACGACGCCTGCCAGCGGTGCAGGAGCATCCCCCGCAACGGCTGCGGGCACCATACGAGCCGGGCGACGCGCTCGGCCCGGTCCGGCAGGCCGGGGTCGGCGGCCAGCGCGCCGAGGTGCTCGTCCATCTCGGCGTACACCGCGCCGACGGCCTGTTCGAGCAGCGGCTCGTCGAGAAAATGGAACACCACGTCGCGGGCCAGGTTGGCCAGAGCCGGGTACCGGGCCTGGGCCGCGGTGGCCAGCCGGGTGAGCAGGTCGCGCAGCTCCGGACCCGCCGACGCGGCCTGCGCGTCGCGGTGCCGGAGTCGGCGCTGGAGGATCGCGGTCACCGCGGGCTCGAGCGCGTCGGCGCGCCGGAACGAGCGCCACAGCCAGACCACGGCCTCCTCCAACGCCGGGGTGCGCTCGAGCACGTCGACGTCGTAACGGGCCAACGCGCGGGCCAGACGGTCGCGGAACCAGTCGGGCAGTCCCGCCCGGTCGACGTCGAGCCACTGCAGGTAGGCGAGCATGTGCTCCTGGGCGGAGCTGGCGAGCGGGTCGGCATCCGGTTCGGGCTGGGGTCGATAGAGCCCGGCGACATCGATGAACTCCTCCAGCAGGGCGTCCTCGACCTCGGGGGGCGCGGCGAGGTCGCGCTGCTCGGCGAGCACCCGTGCGGCGGTCGCCGGGTCGAGGTCGAAGCCCAGCAGGTAGCCGCGCAACGCGTCGTACACCCGCTCGGCCGCGGGACGGTCGGCGGCCGCGTCGCGGCAAAGGCGGGTGAAGTCCAGCAGTTCGGTGTCGACCTGCGCCGGGCCTTCCGACTGCTCCTCCCGGATCCGCAGCAGCGCCGCCCCCTGGTCGACCTGCTCGTTCGCCGCGACGGACACCTCGCTGACCACGCCCGCGAACGGCGCGGTGACCGTCGAGGACATCTTCATGCTCTCCAGCACGGCGAGCGGGTCGCCGCGCTCGACGCGGTCGCCGGGCGCGACGGCCACGGAGATCACGAACGCCGGAGTGCCTGCCCGGACGACCCCACCGTCATCGCGATGCACGCGGTGCACGCTGTCGCCGACCTCGAGGAGGAACGACGCGCGCTGCTCCGTGGCCAGCACCCAGTAGGTCCGCCCGGCGCATCGCGCTCGGCGCTCGTACCGGCTCGGCCGCTCGACCCTGACGTCGACGGCGCCGTCCGCGGTGTCCACGCGGTAGTCCCGCGGCCCGGTCCGGAACACCGACAGTTCGTAGCCGCGGCCGCGATAGCGCAGTCGGACGCGGTGCCCGCTGCCTGCGCTCGGCTCGGGCCTGCCACGGCCCGCGGCGGCGTGGAACGCGGCCTGGTACGCGGCGTCGTCGACGTCGTAGGCCTCGATCGCGGCCATCACGACGGCGAACGGCTCGGGTGCGGGCAGGTGCTCACCTGCCGCGGTGAGCCGGTCGAGCCAGCGGTTGTCGGCCCGCCCCTCCCGCACGTCCGGGTGGGCCAGCAGCGACAGCAGGAACGCCCGGTTCGTGGTGCCGCCCTCGATGACCGCCGCGGTGCGCCCCAGGGCGCGGCGCAGGCGGGCGCCCGCCTCGGCGCGGTCGTGCCCCCAGGCGATCACCTTGGCGATCAGGGAGTCGAACTCCGGCGCGACCACGTCACCTTCGGTGACCCCGGCGTCGACCCGGATGCCAGGGCCGGTCGGCGGGCGCCAGAGCGCGATCCGGCCCGGTGCCGGAGCGAACCCCTGCTCGGGGTCTTCGGCGCACAGCCGGGCCTCGATCGCGTGCCCGCGCACGCGGGGCGGCTCGCCGACCAGCTGGCCCCCGCGCGCGACGTGCAACTGCATCTTGACCAGGTCGACGCCGGTCGTCTCCTCGGTCACCGGGTGCTCGACCTGCAGGCGGGTGTTCACCTCCATGAACAGGACCCGGCGCGTGTCGGGCTCGACGAGGAACTCGACGGTGCCTGCGCTGCGGTAGCCCGCGGCGGCGGCGATCCGCACCGCGGCGTCCCGGATCGCTCGCTCGCCGGGCTCGTCGAGCACGGTCGACGCCGACTCCTCCAGCACCTTCTGGTTGTGCCGCTGCACCGAGCAGTCCCGCACGCCGACCGCCCACGTCGTGCCGTAGGCGTCGGCGATCACCTGCACCTCAACGTGCCGGGCGGCGGGCACGTACTGCTCCAGGAACACCGACGGGTCGCCGAACCCGGCCGCGGCTTCCGCCCGTGCCTCGGCCAGCGCGGCCTGCAGGGCGGCGGGCTCGCGGGCCACCCGGATGCCCCGCCCGCCTCCGCCTGCCACCGCCTTGACCACGACGGGGTAACCCAGCCGGGCGGCGTGCCCCCTGGCCTCCTCGACCGTGTCCACGACCCCGCCACTCCACGGCACGACCGGCACGTCGACCTTCTCGGCCAGCCGCTTGGCCGCCACCTTGTCCCCGAGCGTGCGGATCGTCGCGCTGCTCGGGCCGACGAAGACGATCCCGGCGTCCTCGCAGCGCTGGGCGAACGACGCGTGCTCGGCGACGAACCCCCAACCCACCCACGCGGCGTCGATCCCGGCGGCGAGCATGGCGTCGACGACGCGCTCCTCGTCCAGGTAGGACGACTTGCGGTTGCCGTCGGCGGGATCGACGAACGTGGCGGGGCCCAAAGAGATCGCCTCGTCGGCCATCCGGACGAACCAGGCATGGGCGTCCGGGTCGGTGTGCACGACCACCGCGGTGATCCGGGCGGCGCCGCCGCCCCGGTTGAGGTCGGCCACCGCGTCGAGCGCGCGCATGGCGGGCTCGCCGCGGTTGACGATGGCCAGGCGGCGGATCTCGCGCATCGCAGGCCTCATCGGTCGAGCGCGGCGACGAGCAGCCCGCGCAGGTCGTCGGGCAGCGGTCCGGGCATCGTGGTCGCCCGGTACCCCAACACCCGGACGACGACGTCCCCGGACGCGTCGCGCACCGAGCAGTCGTAGTGGTCGTCGTGCTCGGCCGCCACGGCGTAGAGCGGGCCCGCGACCGACGCCGGGTCGCGCAGCACCACCACCCGGTCGACGCTGGCAGGCAGCGCGAGCTTGCCGTGCCGGGCGCCGTCGTCCATGCCCGCGGCCTGGAAGCACAGCTCGACCAGCCGCGGCCCTATCACGGTGGGCAGCTCAGCAGGCAGGTGGTTCGGCGGCAGCGGCTCGGCCAGCCGCGCCGCGTCCCCGCCGTTGTAGCTCCACACGGCGTCGACGACCCGATAGGCGGGCCCGTGGAAGTACAGCCGGTAGACGTCGGCGGCTTCGACGGTCGGGCCCTCCTGCGCGATCGCGTCCTCACGCTCGGGCGTGGGTGGTGCCGTCGCCAGCCGGACCGATCCCGTGAAGTGCGTGGTCCGCTGCGGCTCGGGACTGCTTGCCAGGATGCGCTCGGCCTCCAACGAGCAGTCGGCCACCAGGTCGGCGCCGTCGCGGCGGACGAGCGCCCTGAGCGTGAGCGTGCGGGGTTCGTCCCGGTAGAACTTCACCGGAGCGAGGAACCGCACGTCCTCCAC
Organism: uncultured Actinomycetota bacterium; assembly: GCA_963750095.1. Lineage (GTDB taxonomy): Bacteria > Actinomycetota > Actinomycetes > Mycobacteriales > Pseudonocardiaceae > Pseudonocardia. The sequence continues at coordinate 1,364,913 of CAVVPJ010000011.1, forward strand.
GGCCGTGACGTGCCAGGCGGGCGCGAGCAGCCGGGCGAGCTCGGCGAACCCTTCGACGCCCATCACGCCGGGCAGCACCGCGGTGCCGTCGATGCGGTGGTCGTCGAGGAACGGCTGGCGGGTCGGGTCGAGCGTGGTCTGCACGACCAGCCCGGAGTAGACGCCCGCCGAGACGGCCGTTCCGATCATCGGGCCCGCGGCCTCCGTGGCGACGGCCGCCGGGTCCAGGCCGCCCGCGGGCTCGGACTCCGCGGTGAGCATGCCCATCGCCCCCGCGACGACGACCTCGCCGCGTTCAGCGCTGCCTGTCAGCTCGCGGCGGATCCACGGCACGCCCGTCAGCGGGTCCAGCATCTCGATGCCCACGGCGGCCATGATCGTCGGGATCGACCCGCGGGTGGCCATGCCGATCCCGCCCCATGCCGTCCAGTCGAGGACGATCGCCCGGGTGTCGGGCCTGCTGCGGCGCAGGTTGCTGGTCAGCATCGCGAGCAGGTCGTTGGCCGCGGCGTAGTCGGTCTGCCCGGAGTTGCCGAACCGGCCTGCCACCGACCCGAAGGCCACCGTGGCCCCGATCGGCAGGTCACCCGCCGCGTGCAGCAGCGTGAACCAACCGTCGGCCTTGACGTCGAACACCAGGTCGTACTCGCGCGGCTCCTTGTCGGCGAGGGCACGGCTGGTGTCGATTCCCGCGGCGTGCAGGAGCAGGTCGATCCTCCCGCTGGTGGATCGCACCTCGTCGATCACACGGGCGATCGCGTCGGCGTCGGTCAGGTCGACGCTGTGGTAGCGCGCCGTGCCCCCGGCCGCCCGAACCGCCTCGATCGCGGCCAGGGCGGCGGCACGCCGCTCGAGCGCGGCGAGCTCCTTCCCGATCCGCACGGGCGTCGGTCGCTCTCCTGCTGCCTTCAGCCGGGCGGCGAGATCGGCCTTGAGCCCGTCGCGGTCGGTGGCGAACCGGCGCAGGTCGGGATCGGTCGGGTCGGGCTCCGCGGTGAGATCGAGCAGGTGGAACGTCGCTCCACCCGCCGCGGTGGCCAGGTCCGCGGTGATGGCCGAGACGATGCTGCCCGCCGCCCCGGTGACCACGACGGTGCTGTCCGGGCCGAGCCGGGTGCCGCCGGTGCCGTCACCGAACGGGCGCTCGACGAGGCCGACGGCGAAGCGCAGGCCGTCGACGTGCCCGGCCTCGACGCAGCCGCGGTCGCGCAGGGTCTCCGCGACCAGCACGTCGGCCAGCGCGGCCGTGCGCCGCCCCGCGGGGAAGTCGACGACCTTGACCAGGGCGTCCGGTTGCTCGCGGTGGTAGGCCTTGGCGAACCCGCGGACGGCGCCGCCGAGCGGGGCTGTCGCGCCTGCATCGTCGTAGCCGTGGTAGCCGCCGAAGCGGGTGGCGGCGACCAGGAACGGCGGCCGCTCCACCAGACGGCGCACCGCAGCGTAGAGGTTCTTCACCCGCCTGCGCAGCGCCTCGCGCCAGCCGGTGAGGTCCATCGCCGTGACCGGGCCCTCGTCGTCCAGCGCCGCGAGCCAGTAGACGCCTGCGACGGGCCCGTCGGCGAGCCAGCCGTCGAGACGAGTGCGGATCTCGCCGGTGTCGACGCCGGGGTCGAGGGTCAGCGCAGTGGCCCCAACCTTTTCCAGGCGGTTCACCAGCGCGCGTCCGACCCCGCCCTCGTCCAGCATCACGACGACGCGGGCGCCGTCGAGGGCCACACCGGTGGGCGTGCACTGGTCGAGTGCTGGCCGCAGCACCGGCACCGGCACCCGCCGCGGGTACCGCCCCTGGTCCTCCTCCGCAGGTCGGGGTGGGTTGTCCGCCGAGTCGGGGTGCGAGGCACGTTCTTGCTCGACAGGCGCCGCCACCGGCGGCTGCTCCGGCTCCGGCGCTGGCGGTTGCGGTGGCGCCTGCTCGGGCGCGGCCAGCCCGGTCCGCTCCCGGACCCAGCCGATCACATGCGCCAGAGTGGGGAAGTCACGCAGCTGCAGCGTCTCATCACGCTCCACCCCGAACCGCCCACGCACCGCCGCGAACACCTCGGCCTGCTTGACCGTGTCCACCCCCAGATCCGCCTCCAGATCCAGGTCCAGATCCAGCAACTCCGCCGGATACCCCGTCGTCTCCGCGACGATCGACACCACCGCAGCGGTCACCTCGTCCACACTCGGCACCGGCCCAGCAGGCGCCGACGCCTCGGTCGGCGTTGCCTCGGCAACCTCCGGCGCTGACAGCCGCGCCGGGGCCGCCTGCTCAGGCGCGGCCAGCCCGGTCCGCTCCCGGACCCAGCCGATCACATGCGCCAGAGTGGGGAAGTCACGCAGCTGCAGCGTCTCATCACGCTCCACCCCGAACCGCCCACGCACCGCCGCGAACACCTCGGCCTGCTTGACCGTGTCCACCCCCAGATCCGCCTCCAGATCCAGGTCCAGATCCAGCAACTCCGCCGGATACCCCGTCGTCTCCGCGACGATCGACACCACCGCCGCGGTCACCTCGTCCACACTCGGCACCGGCCCAGCAGGCGCCGACGCCTCGGTCGGCGTTGCCTCGGCAACCTCCGGCGCTGACAGCCGCGCCGGGGCCGCCTGCTCAGGCGCGGCCAGCCCGGTCCGCTCCCGGACCCAGCCGATCACATGCGCCAGAGTGGGGAAGTCACGCAGCTGCAGCGTCTCATCACGCTCCACCCCGAACCGCCCACGCACCGCCGCGAACACCTCGGCCTGCTTGACCGTGTCCACCCCCAGATCCGCCTCCAGATCCAGGTCCAGATCCAGCAACTCCGCCGGATACCCCGTCGTCTCCGCGACGATCGACACCACCGCCGCGGTCACCTCGTCCGCACTCGGCACCGGCCCAGCAGGCGCCGACGCCTCGGTCGGCGTTGCCTCGGCAACCTCCGGCGCTGACAGCCGCGCCGGGGCCGCCTGCTCAGGCGCGGCCAGCCCGGTCCGCTCCCGGACCCAGCCGATCACATGCGCCAGAGTGGGGAAGTCACGCAGCTGCAGCGTCTCATCACGCTCCACCCCGAACCGCCCACGCACCGCCGCGAACACCTCGGCCTGCTTGACCGTGTCCACCCCCAGATCCGCCTCCAGATCCAGGTCCAGATCCAGCAACTCCGCCGGATACCCCGTCGTCTCCGCGACGATCGACACCACCGCAGTGGTGACGTCGTCCCCGGCCGCCTCGGCGACCGGCTCGGCCGCCTGGGCAATGACGGGCTCGACGGCCGCAGGCTCCTCGGGAGCGACGGGCGCCGGGGCCACGGGGTCCGCAACGACCGGCTCCAGCACGACCGGCTCGCGGACGGCGGGCTCCGGGACGACGGGCTCCGGGGCCGTCGGGGCGACGACCGGCCGAGGAACAAGTGCACGGGCCTCCGGTGCCTCCACCCCCGCCGCTGGAGCGCCCCCGTCCATGACCCGCAGCCGCCGCGTCACGACCTCCAACTCCGGGTCCGGGCGCCCGCTCACCGCAGCCAGCCAGCGCCGCCAGGCCGCCTCGTCGACGATCCGGTACCGGAACCCGAGCTGGTCCGGCGACCGCCGCAGGCCATCGGGCATCGGCGTCCACCGCAGCAACGACATCGCGATCTGCGAGCCGAACCCGGCCGCCAGCCGCAGCGCATAGTCCACCGGGTACGCGCCGCCCTTGGACAGGTTCAGCTCACCGAGATCGGGGTCGGGCTCGCGGAAGTTGGCGACAGGCGGCACGATCCCGGTCTCCAACGCCTTGATCGCCACCACGTCCTCGATGCCTGCACCCATCGCGTGCCCGGTCACCCCCTTGGTGTTGGTGATCACGATCTCGTCGGCGTGCCTGCCGAACACCGACCGCAGCGCGTTGATCTCCGCCTGGGCGCTGCCGCCGCGGGCAGGCGTGTACGTCTCGTGCGAGACGAACATCGTCGAGCGGGCGATCGCGTTCCGGTCCACCCCACGGGCCTCGGCCTGGCGCATCAGCCGCTCCATCACCTGGCAGATGTGCGAGATGTCCAGCCGCGTGCCGTGGAAGGCGCTGTTGGCCACCACCGAGCCGAGCACCTCGCAGATCGGGCGGATGCCCCGCTCCCGCGCCGCGCCTGCGGCCTCGACGACGAACGCCGCCGCGCCCATCCCGATGATCATGCCGTGCCTGCGCCGGTCGAACGGCACCGCGGCGTCCTCCACGACGTCGTCGGTCGCCGCAGCACCGGTCGCCAGGAAGCCCGCCGCGATCCACGGCAGCAGCGCGTCGTTCGTGACGTCGTCGGCGGAGATGACGATGACGCGGCGGCACCGGCCGGTCCGGATCCAGTCCTCGGCCACGCCGAGCGCCAGGGTCGTGCTGGCGCACGCCGAGTTGACCTGTGTGTTGGGCCCCCGCGCCCCGATGATCTCGGCGAACTGCGAGTGCCCCATCGGCAGCATACGGAACAGGAAGCGTCGGTCGAACTCGAACGGCTCCGTGTCGATCAGGTGGCGCAGCTGGGCGATCCGCCGGTCGGTCTCGGCGACCGCTGGCTCGTCGCCGCGCATCCGGGAGCGCACCGCCTCCAGCGCGGCGAGCTGCTCGCGCCTGCCGCGGTCGGTGTGGAAGCGCTCGGTGTCGTGGGCCAACGTGTCGTAGCCTGGCATGGCCGAGGCGAACACGATGCCGGTGTCGTCGCGCATCTGCTCGGGCAGCCCCCAGCGGTCGGGCAGCTGCGTGCCCAGCGTGGTCGTTCGGTAGTGCATGACCAGCGGGATCCCGGCGTCGCGCAGCGCGTCGAAGCCTGCCCCGACGGCCAGCCGAGTCACGTCGTCGAACGCGGCGTCCCGCGACTCCTCGATGCCGAACGTCGACACCATGTCGAGCGGGGCGCGCCGCCCGGCCAGCTTCACGACGTGGGCCTCGTCGTCGATCGTCTCGAAGGTCGGGTCGCCCGACTCGCGCTTGACGAGCCGGGTGATGTGCAGGTCGACCAGCGCCCGGCGGAACCGCTGCGGGATCGAGCTGATGAACTGCTCGCCATCGAGGATGCGGCCCACGTTGTCGTCGTCGAAGACCCGCTCGACGCCGGGCAGGCCGAGCGCCGCACCCGTGATCACCACCGGCTCCGCGGCGACCGGTTCCGCGGCGACCGGCTCGGCCGTCGGCGCGGGCCCGGCTGCGGAGCCCTCGTAGACCTGGCGGCCGCGTTCGAGGAACTCGGCGAAGATCCGGCCGAGCTCCAGCTGCCGTGCGGTGTCCATGTCGACTCTCGGTTCCGTGGGTGGTGGGGCGGGCGCGGCGGCGCGGGCGCGCAGCCCGAGCCCTGCGGAGTACAGACCGCACAACGCCTGGTTGAACGACGCGACGTCGCCAACCTTGGGATGGTTGGTGAAGAGCGCGGTGACGTCCTCGCCGAGGACGTCCTCGACGAAGCCGTGCAGGGCCTTCTTCGGCCCGACCTCGACGAACACGCGCGCACCGGCGTCGTAGAGGGTGCGCAGGCCGGTGACGAACTGCACCGGTGAGGCGACCTGGCGGCCCAGGATGTCGACCATCGTGTCGACATCGGCGGCTGCCGGGTAGAACTGCCCGGTCACGTTGGCGACGATGGGCAGGCGCGGCGTGTGCATGCCGAGCTTGCGCAGCGATGCCTTCAGCGGCTCGGACACCGGGGCGACGATCGAGGTGTGGAAGGCGTGGCTCACCGGGATCCGCTGGGCGGTGACGCCCACCTCCCCGAAGCGCCGCACGATCTCCTCGACGGCGACGGTCGTACCGCCGACCACGGCCTGGCTGGTGCTGTTCACGTTCGCGATGACGACATCTCCGCCTGCCTGCGCGACGATCCGCTCGATCTCGGGCAGCGGCGCGAACACGGCGGCCAGCGCCCCGTTGTCCGGCACCTTCAGGCTGGCCATTCCCCGGCCACGGGCGCTGACCGCCTCCAGCGCGGCGGCGAAGTCCAGCGCCCCCGCCGCGACCAGCGCGCCGTACTCGCCGAGGCTGTGCCCCATCACCATGTCCGGTTCGACGCCACGCTCGGCGAGCATGCGCGTGAGGGCCAGGTCGACGGTGAGGATCGCAGGCTGCGTGATCTCGGTCTGGGTGAGCTGGCGCTCCAGGGTCGCGCGATCGGCGCCGTCGGTGAAGATGTACGACGTCAGCGGCCGACCGAGGACCGGCGACATGATCCGGTCGGCTTCGGCGAAGACCTCGGCCACGATCGGCTCGCGCTCGCGCAGCTCGCGCAGCATGTCGACGTACTGCGAGCCCTGCCCGGTGTAGAGGAAGGCGACCTTCGGGGCCTGGCCGCGGCCGAGGAACACGCCCTGGGCGCGCAGCATCCGCCACATTGCGGCGTTTCCGGAGCTCAGAGCGCTGAGCGCCTTGCCAGCCTTGCGGCCCAGATCGGCCGCGTCGGCGTAGTCGATCGCCACCCGGACGGCGGCGTCGGCCAGCGCCGGGTCGGGCGCGGCCGGTGCGGGCACCCGTCCGGCCGCGGCCTCGGCCTGCACCCGCCGCAGCTGCTCGGCGATCTCGGTGTCGCTTTCCCCGCCGACGACCAGCGCCCCGCGCAGCGGGCCCGCGGTCGCCGTGCGTCCAGGGGGACTCCCCTCGGCCGGGTTGCGGCGGGCGTCCCGCTCGTCGGAGACCGGCGCGGGCGCGGCGGCGGCCGCCGTCACCTGCGCCTTCGGCACATCCTCCCCGGCGAAGCTGCGCTGCGCCCCGTCGCGGTGTCGGCCCGGCACGTATTCCTCCAGCACCACGTGGAAGTTCGTCCCGCCGAAGCCGAACGCGCTCACCCCGGCACAGCGCGCGCCGTCCCGCGGTGCAGGCCACTCCCGGAGCTCGGTCACGACCCGGAACGGCGAGCGTGGCCAGTCGACGGCCGGGTTCGGGTCGGCGAAGTGCAGGCTGGGCGGGAGCACCTTCTCGTGCAGGCTGCGCACCATCTTGAACAGCCCGGCCGCGCCTGCGGCGGCCTTGAGGTGCCCGATGTTGGACTTCACCGATCCGAGCGCGATCCCGCCGACAGGCGCGGCCTTGAACACGCCGGTCAGGCTCTCCAACTCGGCGGCGTCCCCGGCGCGGGTGGACGTGCCGTGCCCTTCCACGGCCGTCGCGCTCGCCGGGTCCATGCCTGCCATCCGCCACGCCCCCTCGACGGCCAGCCGCTGCCCCACAGGGTTCGGCGCGGTGATCCCCTTGCCCTTCCCGTCGCTCGATCCGGCCACGCCGAGGATCACGGCGTAGATCCGGTCGCCAGCGGCCTCGGCGTCGGCCAGCCGCTTGAGGACGAACAGCGCCGCACCCTCGCCCATGACGAAGCCGTCGGCGCCCGCGTCGAACGGTCGGGTGCCGGTCGCCGACAGCGCGCCGATCTTGCAGAACTTGACGAACGCGGCCACGCCCATGTTGCGATCGACGCCGCCGGTGACTACCGCGTCGTACTGGCGGGACGCGAGCCCTGCCGCCGCCGACCAGATCGCGGCGAGGCTCGACGCACAGGCCGCGTCGGTGGTGAAGTTCGGCCCGCGGAAGTTGAACAGGTTCGCCACCCGCCCGGCGACCACGTTCGCCAGCTCGCCGGGCATCGTGTCTTCGTTGATCTCCAAGAAGTTGGCAAGGAACCCCTTGCGGGCCTCGGTCACGATGCTGTCCCGTACGGCCTCGGGCAGCGCCGCGAAGCTCGGCGCCGCCCGCAGCGCCCGCAGCGTCTCGGGCAGCTCGATCCGCTGGTTCGTGGTGTAGTACTTCTCGCCGCCCAGCGCGTTGCCGAGGATGACCGAGACCCGCTCCGGATCGACGTCCCAGCCGGGCCAGCCTGCGTCGATCAGCGCTTCGCGGGCCGCCGACAAGGCCCATTTCTGGCCCTCGTCGATCTGCTCGGCGACCTTCGGCGGCACGGGCAGGCGCCAGGCGATCGGGTCCCAGCTGAACTCGCGCACCCACCCACCGATCTTCGAGTAGGTCTTGTCGACGGCACGGGGGTCCGGGTCGTAGTAGAGCTCCGGGTCCCACCGCTCCGGTGGTACGTCGGCGATGCTGTAGCGCCCGGACGTGATGTTGCGCCAGAACGCCGTGGCGTCCGGCGCGTCCGGCATGATCGCGCCGACACCGACGATCGCGATCGGCTCGAAAGTGTGCTGGCTCATTGTTCATCCCTGCTCATGGTTCGGGTCCGGACGCGATCTGCCGCCCGCTCGCTTGGTCGTGGCCTTCGGCCCCGGCTCGCCTGCCTGCTCACTGGTCCTGGCCCGCTCGTCCGTAGAGCGCGTCGGCCACCCGGTCCTGGTCGGCGAGCAGACCGCCTTGCGCCGCCCGGACCTCGTCGATCCGCAACCGGGCCGCCAGACCACTCAGGTCGGTGTCGGGCGCCGCGGCGCCCTGGACGAGCCGCAGCCCGTCCTCGGCCACCCGGTAGGCGGCCTCCCGCCCGTAGACGCGGGCGATCGCCGCGAGCGCCGACGGCGCGAAGCGGGTGTCCGCCTTGTCGGGCAGCACGCCGTCGGCGGCGGCCGCGGCGCGGCGGGCCAACGCCCCCGCGCACTCCGCCAGCGCCACCAGCTCGCCCAGCCGCAACAGCACGTGCTGGCTGCGGGTCAGCCTGCTGACCCGGCACGACTCGAGCACCTCGGCCAGCGCGGACGCAGCCAGCGCCGCCGCCCCGGCGCCCACCTCGGGCCGCCTCGCGTGCAGCGCGTCCAGCTCGCGGGCCCGCTCCCGGTAGTACTCGCCGCTGGTCTTCAGATGCTGCTGCCAGCGGTCCCGGGCTATCGTCATCTCCATGATCTCCGAGGTGCCCTCGTAGATCGTGGTGATCCGGACGTCCCTCTTGATCTTCTCGACGATGTACTCGCGGGTGTAGCCGTAGCCGCCGTGGGCCTGGATCGCCGCCTCGGCGGCCGCGTTGCCCGCCTCGGTGGACGCGTACTTGGCGATCGCGCCCTCGGTGTTCAGCGCGCCCTCACCGGCGTCGATCCGGCTGGCGGTCTCCTCGACGTAGGCCCGCGCCGCCTCCAACCGCACGGCGTGCGGGACGATCAGCTTGTGGGTGTACCCCTGCTTCTGGGCAAGCGGGGCACCGGCCTGCACCCGTTCCAGTGAGTAGCCGATGGCCCGGTCGAGCGCCGCCCAGCCCGCGCCGATGCCGAACGCGGCCACCATCAGCCGGGTGTAGCCGAAGACCTCCTGCGCCTGCATGAGCCCGCGCCCCTCCACGCCGCCGATGAGGTTCTCGGCAGGCACGTACACGTCGTCGAGGAACAACGCCGCGGTGTTGGAGAGCCGGATCCCGTGCTTGTCCTCGGGCTTGTTGCTGGTGAAGCCTGCTGCGCCGCGCTCGAGCACGAACCAGGACGGTCCGCCCGGGGCCAGCGCGAGGATCGAGTACACGTCGGCGATGCCGCCGTTGCTGATCCACTGCTTGCGGCCGGTGATCTTGTAGCCGACCACGGCGCCGTCCTCGACGACCGGCGTGGCCGTGGTCTTCAGCGCCGCCAGGTCGCTCCCGGCGTCCGGCTCGGTTGCGCCGTAGGCCATGAGGATGCCCTGCTCGGCGATCCGCCCCAGCCACGTCCGCTGCTGCTCAGGCGTCCCGCCGACCGACAGCGGGTCGCTGCCGAGCGACGTCGCCAGCACGCTGGTCGCGAGCCCGAGGTCGATCCGGGCGAGCGCCTCGCAGAGCCGGTAGACGTCGAAGCTGCCCCCGCCCATCCCGCCGTACTCCGTGGGCACGAAGACCAGCTGGACCCCGAGCTCGTCGCTGCACATCGCCCGCACCAGATCCTCGGGACACACGTCCTCGTGATCAAGCTCGAGCATCCGTTCCTCGGACAGCGCCGCACCGACGAAGTCCCGCAACGCCTCCAGCATCTGCTCGAGCGTCTCGGCGTCGAGGCCAGCCTCGACCCGTGTGCCCAGTTCCGTTCCCACCATCGGTGTGCCTTCCCCATCAGCCGTCACCCCGAAGGCTGCTCGGTTACGGGTGAGTAGTCGGGAGGCTTTGGTCCCGCGGACGGCCCCCAACCGGCGGGAGTTCGGCCTGACGATCAACAAACGGCACGTTCGTCGGAACTTTTCGAACGACCGTGCCGTTCGTTGGCAAGTGGCCGCGGTCAAGCGGTCGGTCCGCGCGGGCGGCTGCCCGGCCGCGCCCTCGCCCCCCCGCGCCTGCCCACGACCAAGGATCGACGATGCATGACGTCTGCCCATCGCTCCAGGTCGTGTGGGCAGGAGACGACCAGACACGACCGGGCGCCGATCACGAGCGAATACGGCGAATCCGTCATAATTGCACAAACACGCCGGTCCGCCTCCGTATGTGATCTGCATCACGTTCAGGGCGGGTGCGTTGAGCCACTGTCTGCGCAACACTCAAGACGCTCAGGCGCCGGGTACGGCGCTCGACCGTCCCCGGCCGCGGATCGCGCGGGAAGGTTGTCATGACCCAGGTCGCACCGAAGCCGATCGACGCACGACCTTATCCGGCACGGCAGATCGTGAAGGGCAACCGGTTCGCCCAGATTCTGCGCACCACCGATCCCAAGGACATCGCGATCCTGTACCTGGTCACCTCGTTCGGCTTCTTCATGGTGGGCGGGTTGATGGCCATGTTGATGCGCGCCGAGCTGGCCCAGCCCGGCCTGCAGTTTCTGTCCAACGAGCAGTACGACCAGCTGTTCACGATGCACGGCACGATCATGCTGCTGCTGTACGCCACGCCGATCCTGTTCGGCTTCGCGAACTACATCGTGCCGCTGCAGATCGGCGCCCCCGATGTCGCATTCCCGCGGCTCAACGCCTTCTCCTACTGGGCATTTCTCTTCGGCGGCCTCATCGTGCTCTCCGGCTTCCTGACCCCTGGGGGCGCCGCGGACTTCGGCTGGTTCGCCTACACGCCGCTCTCGGACGCCACCCACTCGCCTGGCTACGGCGCCGACCTGTGGATCACCGGGCTGATTCTCGCAGGCCTGGGCACCATCCTCGGCGGGGTCAACTTCATCACCACCATCGTCTGCCTGCGCGCCCCCGGCATGACCATGTTCCGGATGCCGGTCTTCACCTGGTCCATCTTCGTCACCGGCATACTCATCCTCATCGCGTTCCCGGTGCTCACGGCGGCGCTGTTCGGGCTGCTGGTCGACCGACATTTCGGCGCGCACGTGTTCGACCCCGCCAACGGCGGCGCGATCCTGTGGCAGCACCTGTTCTGGTTCTTCGGCCATCCCGAGGTCTACATCGTCGCGCTGCCGTTCTTCGGGATCATGTCCGAAGTCATCCCCGTCTTCAGCCGCAAACCGCTGTTCGGGTACCGGGGCATGATCTACGCCCTCATTGCGATCGCCGCTTTGTCGGCCGCAGTCTGGGCGCACCACATGTACGCCACCGGGGCGGTGCTGCTGGCGTTCTTCTCGCTCACCACGTTCCTCATCGCCATCCCGACGGGAGTCAAGTTCGTCAACTGGATCGGCACGATGTGGAAAGGCCAGATCACGTTCGAGACGCCGATGATGTTCGCCATGGGTTTCCTCGTCACGTTCCTGTTCGGCGGGCTCACCGGGGTCCTGCTGGCGTCGCCGCCGATCGACTTCCACGTCTCCGACACGTACTTCGTGGTGGCGCACTTCCACTACGTGCTGTTCGGCACGATCGTGTTCGCCACCTACGCGGGCATCTACTTCTGGTTCCCGAAGATGACCGGCCGGATGATGGACGAGACGCTGGGCAAGGTGCACTTCTGGCTCACGTTCATCGGGTTCCACACCACGTTCCTGGTGCAGCACTGGCTGGGCAACGAGGGCATGCCCCGCCGGTACGCGGACTACCTGCCCACCGACGGGTTCACCACGCTGAACGTGATCTCCTCGATCGGCGCGTTCGTGCTGGGCGCCTCGACGTTGCCGTTCATCTGGAACGTGTTCCGCAGCTACCGCTACGGGCGCGTCGTCACCGTGGACGACCCGTGGGGCTTCGGAAACTCGCTGGAGTGGGCCACCTCCTGCCCGCCGCCGCGGCACAACTTCACCGAGCTGCCCCGCATCCGCTCGGAACGCCCGGCCTTCGAACTGCACTACCCCCACCTCGTCGAACGAGCCCATCTCGAAGCCCACACCGGAGCACGAGCAGCAGCACCAGGCGCCAGGGGCACCGCAGATCGTGAGGGCTAGAACATCAGCCGTTCGGGCCTGTTCGGCGCATACGAGTGCTCCTCATCTGCTCCACCGCCGTCAGACGAAGACGTCACCGCCGCCCGCTACGCAGGAGGCTGACCGCACTCGGCGCCGGTGATCGTGCGGACCTCATCGCGGCCGACGACACGATCCGCGGAGTTGGCAGGATGGTGGGGTGGCCGGGGAATCGTCCTACGCGGAGCACGCGCCGAAGCCCGTGCTTGTCACGCTCGCATCGTCTGTGTGGATCCAGCAGGTCGGCGACCGACCCGTGGCGCAGCGGCACGCGCCGCACGGCGGTGCCGAGGTGCGGTGCGTACTCGGTGAGGCACCCCGACTGCTCGGGCCTTTGACCACGTCGAGGTATCAGGAGATACCGGCGGGAGGCACGGTCATCGGGGTGCGGCTGCGTCCAGGCGTGCTGGGTGGTCTCGCCGGGATGTCGGCCGCCGAACTCGTCGATCAGGACGTCGCGGGCACCGACGTCTGGTGCGACATGGCCCATCTGACGGATGTTCTCGGGGAAGCCGCAACACCGCGTGCCGCGCTCGCACGGCTGCAGTCATTCGTCGCGCGGTCCGCGGGTGACCCGGATCCGTTGGTGAACGAGGCTGTCCGGAAACTCATGCCGTGGCACAGCGGCGGAACCGCCGCTCTGCCTGCGCTGTTGTCGATCTCCGAACGCCAGTTGCGGCGCCGGTGCCGGGCCGCGGTCGGTCTCGGCCCGAAGGAGTTGCACCGCATCCTGCGTTTCCAGGGCTTCGTCGCCCGCGTCCAGGCGTCGGTTGCCCAGCCGAGCGTTTCAGAGGTCGATCTCGCACGGTGGGCCGTGGAGGCCGGGTACCACGACCAGGCCCACCTCAGCCGTGAGTGCCGCAGGCTCCTGGGGGTGACGCCCGGTGAGTTCCTCGCGCAGTCGAGCGCCGCGTGCACGTGCGGGCACGATCACGCAGCCTCCTACGTCCCGATGCTGCGACCCGCGGATGGCCGTTTCGTACAAGAGCGGCGTCCGGTTCCCGCCTAGCGTCGCGACCATGCGACGGTCCATGAGCCGCCGCGGATCCTCCGGCGAGCCGAGAACGGCGGGCCTCGACACCCAGCGGAGGGGTGCGCGTGATACTCGTTACCGGCGGCCTGGGCGCTATCGGGTCGCAACCGCACGGGCGCTCCTCGACCTGGGCGGGATCGTGCACCTCGCCGCGGCCCGGTTCGACGCGCCCGACCCGATCGAGTACCTCCGCGGCTGCGGTAACCACCCATAGACCGCGAGCCCGGGCGTCGAACCCGAACTCTTCAGTGTCACCAAGGAGGACTCAGAATGACCGTGCTCGACGACGAGGCCCGCAGCCTGTTCGCCGCGCCGAACATCGCCCACATCGCCACTCTTCTGCCCGATGGCGGCCCGCATTCGGTTCCCGTGATGATTGACGTCGAGGGCGAATATCTGGCGTTCTTCACTTCACCGAGCTCGCGCAAGGGCCGCAACCTCCACGCGGACGACCGCGTCGCGATCTCCGTGACGGACCGGGAGAACCTGGTCCGCAGCGCGCTCGTCCGCGGCCGCGTCGTGAAGCGGATCGGCGGCGACGCGGGCTGGGAGATCGTCGATCGCATCTTCGCCAAGTACACCGGCGGCCCGTACCCGCTGCGCGAGGACCGCGAGGCGTTCCTCGTGGAACCGGCGCACGTGATCGTCCCGACGTTCGGCTGAGGAACGGAGATGGCCAGGGTAGTCATGCAGGCGGTCGTGTCGGTGGACGGCTACATCGCCTATCCCGATGACACGGTCGGGCCGCTGTTCGACTGGTACTTCAACGGTGACACCACGTTGTCCGCCACGGCGAGCGGCTGGACCTTCCAGGTCTCGCCGACATCCGCCGACCACGTCCAACCCTTCTGGGACGCCATCAAGGTCACGGTGATCGGCCGTCACCTGTTCGACACCACGAACGGCTGGGACGGCAAGCCCGCCGCGGGCGACGAGCTGGTCGTCGTCACCCACCGGCCGCTGCCCGAGGAGTGGCTCACCAGCCACCCGGACGCGCCGTTCCACACCGCTGCATCCGTCGAGGCGGGCATTGCGCTCGCCAAGAAGCTCGCGGGCGACGGTCTCGTCTGCGTGACCGCAGGCGACCTGGGCGGACAGGCGTTCTCGGCAGGGCTGGTCGACGAGGTCGCGATGGACGTCGCCCCGGTCGTCCTGGGCGAAGGAGTGCGCTTCTTCGGCAGCCACACCGGCACAGTGCTGCTCGCCGATCCCGACCAAGTGGTCCGCGGCGACCGCGTGCTCCATCTGCGCTACACGGTCAAGCGCTGACCGATCCTGTACCCGAAATCCCGATTCCGGGAGAATTCGCCGACGGATCGGTCAACCCGACAGGACCTACGAATCTGCCAGCCACGCCAGCAAGCGACCCCGCGACCAACAGCGGCCAACGGCCTCGGCGCACAGAGCCGACCCGTCGAACACCGCCAGGCCGATGATGCTGTGGCCAGAGGCGCGGCGATCGCCAAGTGTCGGTATCGCAGGCGCGACTCCGACCCCCTCCACTGACACCCACGCCACCGCCCGGCCTGCCGCCGCTTCGTCGAGGCGGTGCAGGAAGCGCAGGCGGCTCTCGAGCGGGAAGCGCGACAGCGCCCACGTCGTGGTGACGACAGGCAGGGCGCCCGCGGGCACACGGGCGAAGGCGTCGGGCACCACCTCGACGGCGTCACCGTGCAGCAGCAGCGGAGGGGCCGTCGCCGCCAACGCCATCTCCGCTTCGAGCCTCGCGACCCGCTCCGGCTGATCCGGCCACAGGCAGGCGCGCAACCATCGGGCGTCATCCGCGTCGGTCACGTCGACCGGATCGAGGTCGACTCCGACCCGGGCGACGACCTCGGGCATCGCCCGCGTCGGGATGGGCCGGTCGCCCACGAGCGAAGACGACAGCTGCACGGGAGATGACGGGTCGCCCAGCGACTGTCCGTTGCTGTACGTGATGCCAACGCGATCGACATTGAGATTGAGCCCAGCCGAACAACCCACGTCGATCAGCCCGACCGCGTCCGCGCCTACCCGGCGCGCCGCCTCGGCGATGGCCGGATACAGCACGGCGCAGCGTCCGGTCTCGTTGGTCCGCGTCCGCCTGCGCACGGCGATGGCCACGACCGCGTCGGTCATTCGCAGCAGCGTGTCGATCGCCGCGTCGGCGGCAGCGTCGCCGTCCGCAGCGGCATAGGCCGCGGCAAGCGCCGGGGCGCGGCCGGCGAGGGCGAGGTCGTGCAGCGCAGCGAGGATCACCGTGGGGTGCCGCTTGCGCGCAGGCGCCGCCTCGATGGCGCGCAGCGCCTCGTCGGACCCGCTCAGGGCGACGGCGACGCGCTCGTACAGCGGCGACGTTTCGGCGGCGTCGACCTCACCGAAGTGTCGGTACACCTGAGCGAGTGTGCGGGCCCTACCCACGGGTACGGCGCTTCCTGCGGTCGGGCCTCGCATCCCGACGATTCTAGTGTCACGTAGCGGAAGTCCGAGTTGAGCTGCTCAGGGGCGGCGAGGTAGCCGACTGGCCTGCCAGGGCGTGGTCGCGTGACCGGCAGGGGCACCCTGCGGGGTTCCGGAAGTGGCACATGTCGGTCAGCGGTGATCGACGGTCGCCGGTGGTCGGGCATGATCGACCTCGGAAACATCGAGGGGCCGCTCATCGCGAGAACAGATCGCCGTTCAGGTAGACGTCCCAGTCCGCCGCGGTCAAGCCGTGCCCGCCGGGTCGCCGGTGGTAGCTCATCGCCGGGCCGCGGAACCCCTGGTCCGCGTGCGGTGGCCACGCCGACGAGGACAGACCGGTGTCGCCCAGCCCGTAGAGCTCGTACACCGGTGCGGCGGCGACGTACGCCAGGAACTCGCCCTCCGGGTCGGCGTTCGCATCGCCCCTGGCGCTTCCGACGACGACACGCCGCGGCGCGATGAGCGCCAGCAGCTCATGCTGGTCAACCGGCAGTGCGCTCACACGGTCGTCGTAGGCCTTGTACGTCGGCGGGAACCAGTGCGGGAACGAGGCGTTGATGCCTGCGACGGTCTCCGCGCCGACTCCCCCGTTGCCGCGCCGGGCCGGCTTGGTGCCGGTCGACCCCGCGTCGTTCGCGACGACCGCCGCGAAGCGGGTGTCCTGCGCCCCGGCCCACAGCGCCGCCTTGCCACCCCGCGAGTGGCCGATGACCGCCACCCTCGTCGGGTCGATGTCGGGATCCGTCTGCAGGTAGTCCATGGCCCGGCTGGCTCCCCATGCCCAGGCGCTGATGGCCCGGCCTGCGTTGTCAGGCAGCGCCTGATCCGAGGGGTGGAACAGGTCGATCATCTTGCTGCGGTAGGTGTCGCTGTCGTCGGGAGCGATGTCGTCGACCCTGAAGGACGCGAACGCATAACCGGCCTCGACGATCGTCGAAACCGGCGCGTAGCCCGACGACCGACTCGGATCGTCTCCCACCGCGCCGCGGTGGTCGATCATCAGGAACGTTCCCCGTGGCTTGCCGTCGGTCTTCGGAACGAACAGCCTCACGTCGAAGCTGCCGGTCCCCTGTGAGCCGGAGACGGTGACCTTGACGATCTTGCGCGTGACACCGGGAAAGTCGGTCGACCTGACCTGGAAGGTTTGCGCGGTCGGGTCGGGCAGACCCTGACCGTAGACATTCTGCCGGAAGTCGGCCAGCAGTTCGGCGCGGCGCGTGTCCTCCCATTCCGCCGCAGTGGTGACGGAATCGCCGTTGTTCAGTCGCAGCGGGTTCGGGTACTCCTCGCCGTCGATCGTCACCGTCTTCGCGGCCGGACCGCCGACCGGTGTCGCGGAAATCGTCCGGCCAGCGACCGTCGTCGCGAACGCCTCCGACGGCAGCATTGCGCCAGTGGCGGCACACGTCGCCACGACGACGAACGACGACGTCGCGATCCTGGTGACGGTGTGCAGTCGGTCGCCGCGGCCGCTCGAACGGCTGAGGGTACGCACCGTGCGGAATCTACGCAGCAACGGTCACGTCGCAATGACGGTCGGCTCATACGCATCGATCGGATGACGATCCCGGGTATCGAAAGAGCGTCGACGCGGGACCCCAGCGGGGCAGCAGATGGCGACGCACCAGCACCGGAGGACTTCCGGCCAGCCGCTACTGCAGCGCGTGAACCATCCGTACCGCGGTCGAGAGCGCCCGGGTGTCTTCGCGCGTGGGGGTGAAGCCGAGACGCACCATGACCAGGTGCTGGGAGGGCACCACGATCGTCCACTGCCCGTCGTGCCCCTCGGCGAAGTAGGCGTCCGCCGGAAGTCCGGCCTCGACGAGCGAGCCGTCCGGCGACCGGTTCGGCCACCAACCGGAGGCGTAGGGGGCGGACTCGAAGCTGTTCACGTCGACCGCCTTCGTCGACTCCGCCAGCCAGCCGCTGGGCAGCAGCCGCTGCCCGTTCCACACGCCGTCGTCGAGCGCCAGCTGGCCGACAGCCGCCCAGTCGCGCGGCGTGGCCCACAGGTACGAGCTGCAGACCGGCGTGCCGACCGCGTCCGGCTCGAGCACCGCGCTGGTCAGGCCGAGGGGAGCGAAGAGCAGGTCGCGGGGAAGGTTCGCGCCGAGGCCGGTGCGCTCGGCCAGGATCGAGCACAGCAGCGTGGTGCTGCCGGAGGAGTACTGCAGGTAGGTCCCGGGATCGTGCGCGAGATCCTGTGACGCTACGTAGGCGCCCATGTCGTGCTCGAGGTAGAGCATCCGCGTGATCGGGGTGTTGAGGGCGTAGGTCTCGTCCCACGCCAAGCCGCTCGTCATCTGCAACAGCTGACGGACGGTGATGTCAGCCCGCCTGTCGCCGTCCCACTCCGGGCGGAGGTGATCGTCGTCGAGGGACACCTTGCCCTCCCGCACGAGCCGTCCGACCAGCAGGTCGGTCACGCTCTTGGTCATCGACCAGCCCAGCTGCGGGGTCGTGGGGCCGAATCCCTCCGCGTACCGCTCCGCGACGAGCTTGCCGTCCTTGAGCACGACCACCGCGCGGGTGCCCAGCTCCTTCCGATCGGACGCCGAGAGGTCGGCGCCGAACGCGTGGTCCAGCGCCTCCTGCACACCGGGCGGCGGATCAGTGGGAGCGGCCGCATCGGTGTAGGGGTTGACAGCGGGGTTGACAGCAGTGGGCTTCGGTAGGTCGGGACGTTGGTCGTCGAGCGTGCAGCCGAAGCCGCCGCTCGCCCACGCGATCTGCGGGGCCAGCACGCCGAGGATGCTGCTCGTCGAGCTGTCCTGATCGGTCGAGGTGCGCAGCAGGGGCACGAGCGGATTGGGCGGCAGGTCGTCCTCGGGGTTGCCCCGACCGGCGATCGCCTCGAGCGCGCAGGCGTTGTGGGCGGCGTACCCGGTGCCGGTCAGCAGCAGCGGCCGCTGCCACCAGTAGACGGCCCCCAGGGTCACCAGCAGGAGCCCGACCACGACGAGGACAACCCTCCGAGAAACGCGCAGTGCCGCCATGCCCACATGATGTCCGTCCCCCGGGAGGGGACACCTGCCAAGCGATCACCGGCCCGCCCAGCAAGATCAATACGGAGCTGGAAGATCGACACGTGCTCCCGTGAATGACCGGCGGCAGCGCGGTGCGCCGATCACGCCATGCCGACCCGGGCGTGGAGCAGATCCGCGAACCGCAGCGCGAGGACGCGATTGGCGACACGCACCTCTTCGTCGAGTCGCTCGAAGTCCTCGACGCCGCCGAGGAGCCGCTCCTGTACGTCGGCGCCGGTCGTTGCGGCCAGTCCTGAGATCCACGCGCGGTAGGTGGTGAACGCCAGCTCCGGGTGGAACTGAACGCCCCAGGCCGACGGGCCCAGCCGGAACGCCTGGTGGCGGTACATCGCCGAGTGCCCCAGCAACACGGCGGTGTCCGGGAGCCGGGCCACCATGTCGCCGTGGAGGGAACCGACCGGGTACGGGGCGGGCAGCCCGGAGAAGAGGGCATCGCTTCTGCTTTCCGGGCGCCACCTGATCCAGATCGCGCCCGCTTCGACCCCCTGATCACCTTGGGTCACGGTGCCGCCGAAAGCCTGCGCCAGAAGTTGGCCGCCGAGACAGATCCCCAGCGTCGGACGGGCGGTGTGGACTCCGTGCCGAAGCAGGCGTCGGACGTCCGCCAACCACCGGTGGTCGCCGTCGTCCCAGGCGCTCATGCGGCCACCCATCACGAGCAGACCGTCGGCCTCCAGGCGCTCCGGCACGACGTCGCCTGCGAAGGGCCGCACCACGTCGGTCGACACTCCGGCGTCGGCGAGCCATCCACCGAACCGGTCGAGCACCGTCAGCGGATCGGGTTGGACGACGAGCAGCCGCGGACGGGCGTCATCCCCCGCTGCCTGTCGCCGCCGTGCTGCCCGTCTCCGCCGGTCAGTGCTCACGTTCGACGGACGTTAGATCGGATACGGCGCCCCGTCGAGCGCGGACGTTCGGACGTGACTGCCGCGCCGCCCGTGCATCGCTCGGTGACCCGGCGCCGGTCGGAATTCTGGCTGGTGTTCGCGTGCACCGAGCACGTCAACGAGGTCGACGCCCGCCGCCCGCTTCTGAACCGGGACGAGGCCGTGCCACAGCTGCGGTGCGAGCAGCAGATCGTTGAGCTGGGTTCCGCGGAACCGCAGCAGTCGGTTCGGTCCGGCGACCAGCCGGGCGATGGAGTGCTCGACCATCGGCCGGTGCTCGCGGTAGGCGGCCTGGAAATCGGCGTCCTGGGCGCGGGTCGGCGATCTGGGGGTGGACGCCACCCCGCGCACTTCGTCCACATTGGACGCCCACATCTGGCGGCTGCGGAAGGTGCCCGATCCGAATCGGGCGCGTGGGGTCACCTCTTCGCTGCTCATCCACGACCACGGCGGCTTCCGCCTGGTCGTCCGGACCGACCAGGTCGACTCGCTGCGTTTCGAGCAGTTCGCCGAGGACGCGAGCGACCTGCTGGGCGGCGGCCATCCGGAACGGGCGCTGCATCGTACGGAGGAAGCCAGGTCCGCGATCCACTGCCGAAACCGGTCGCCTCATTGGCGCCGACCGCGGCGTGGTGCTCGACCGCCTGGGCCCACGCGGACCAGGTCGGCTCGGGTTGGTCGAGCTCGGCGTGCACCGCGCCGAGGTTCTCCAGGGTATGGGCCTGCCCGTAGCGGTCGCCAAGCTCGGCGCCGATCGCGATGTCCTGCTGGTAGGCGGTGATCGCCTCCTCGGACACGTGGGCGCCCGACACGCTGCTCACGCCCGTTGACCTGCCGGTTCACCCGCGCATGTCGGGGTTCTGGGCAGCAGTCGACGCCCACACCGACGACTCGGGGCACCTCGGCGTGAACGACGTGCCCGACCCGACGGCCCTGGCCTGCGCGGGCGACGATCAGTGCACAACCGATCGGCACACGCTAACCTCCACGATCTGCAGCCGGAACGGAAGGAACGATCATGCCCGCACGCACGTCGAAGGCCGTCTGGAACGGTGATCTGCAGTCCGGCACGGGGCAGATGGTCGTCGGCAACAACGCCTACACCGGTGACTTCTCCTTCAAGTCACGCTTCGAGGAGGGCGCAGGCACCAACCCCGAGGAGCTCATCGCCGCAGCTCACGCCGGCTGCTACTCGATGCAGCTCTCGGCCATGCTCGCCGCCGAGGGCAAGAACCCCACCAGCGTCTCAACGAGCGCGCACGTCACCCTCGAGATGGTGGACGGCAAGCCGACGATCACCAAGATCGCCCTCGCCACCACGGGCGTCGTCCCCGGTCTGTCGGACGAGGAGTTCACGAAGTTCGCCGAGGACGCCAAGGCCGCCTGCCTGGTGACCCGCGCCCTCGCGGGCGTCGAACACGTCACACTTGCAGCGAAGCTCACCCACTAGCCGGCCTTCCGTACAGCGGTTTCGGCCCTTGGTGGCTGAATCTCCGGGTTACCGAGGTTGCTCTGACCTGCGCCTTCGCCGATGCGGGGCATCAGCGGGCCGCCGGTGAGCCCACGACGTCCGCGACGGCGATCCGAAGGAGCCGTGACCCCCCGCTCGCGGCCGGTGAGCCGGACCCGACCCGCGTCGCAGGCGGAGCTGTCGGCACGTACCCGCCAACCGTGCTCGGCGAAGAGCCCCGTCGCCTCCTCGGGCAGCAGGCCGAACGTCCACGGCTCCCCCACCCTGGCGACCCACCCAGCGACGGGCTTCGGGGAACGGGCTGGGCTCGACCAGCACGCCGGTCGACGTAGGTGAGGACCAGACGCGCCGCGGCCTCGCCTCGATCATCCCGGCGGGATCGCCCGCGGCCGAGCACGGCCCGGAGCTGACGATGGGCCAGCAGCAACAGCAACAGCAACAGCAGCAAGCTCGTGAGCGGATAACACTGTTCCCACAAGGTTTTCCGCGCACGGGCGGCGAAGCCGCATGTTAGCCCGCAACGCCGAGTCGCTGTACTGGATCGGCCGCTACGTCGAGCGCGCCGACGACACCGCGCGCATCCTCGACGTCTCGGTGCACCAGCCACGGAGGCCGTTGATACGCGACCCCACCGCGGCTTGACCATGCCGTGGTCGCCGCCCTCCAAGCCCGCGACG
Source organism: uncultured Actinomycetota bacterium (assembly GCA_963750095.1). Classification (GTDB taxonomy): domain Bacteria; phylum Actinomycetota; class Actinomycetes; order Mycobacteriales; family Pseudonocardiaceae; genus Pseudonocardia. Next base: position 1,386,611 of record CAVVPJ010000011.1, read on the forward strand.
AGCCCTCAGCACCGCGCCCGACGCTGATCGGAGCGCGCAGCGGATTCGGCACAGCCGGTCGATCGGCGGCCAGCTGCGCCCGGAAATGCCCGACGCCGGTCCGGCAGGGGTCACGGCAGGCGGGCAGGCTACCCGGTCGGCGCCATTGCCAGCACGGACTCCCGCGCCGCTGCCAGGATCTCGTCGGACAGCTCGCCGGGGCCGACGGCCCGGGCCACCAGGACGGCGCCGACGAGGGTGCTGAGCGCCGCCGCGGCCCGCTTGCGGTCGCCGAGCAGCGCTTCCAGGTGCACCAGATACCGCTGCACCTGGTCGGTGTAGGCCGTGCGCACCCGCTGGTCCGCACGCGGCGCGTCGGCACCGAACGCGACCACCGCGCATCCCGCACTCGGGGTGTCGCGGTGCTCGGCCGAGGTGTACCAGTCGACGAACAGCCGGAGTGCGGCGTGCGCGTCCACGGCACCAGCCCTCAGCGTGGTCATGAAGCCGTCGTTGTCGCGTAGCGCCCGCACCACCGCCTCGGCGACGAGGTCGTCGCGCGAGTCGAAGTGCTTGTAGAAGCCGCCGTGGGTGAGGCCTGCCGCCTTCATCAGCTCCGCGACCCCGGGCCCGGCGGTGCCCGACTCGCGCAGCCGCGCGGCAGCGATCTCGACGATGCGCTCGTGGCTGCGGGCTTTGTCGTCGCGGGAGTGACCCATGACATAGATGATACTCGACATCCTCATCTGGATGATGGATATACTCCAGAATGTCCCTGCCAGACCATAGGAGGCAGTCATGAAGATCGAAGGCTCGGTGGCATTGGTCACCGGCGCCAACCGCGGCATCGGCAAGGCCATCACCAGGGCGCTGCTCGATCGCGGCGCGGCCACGGTCTACGCCGCCGTCCGCGATGTGACGTCCGTGGCCATCGACGACCCACGACTCGTTCCGGTGCAGCTCGACGTCACCGACCCGGCGCAGGTGCGATCCGTCGCCGATGCACTCGGCGACGTCGAGATCGTGGTCAACAACGCCGGCATCGCCCGACCGGCGACGCCGCTGACCGCGACCATCGATGACGCCCGCGCCGAGATGGAGGTCAACTACCTGCCGCTACTGGTCACCACCCAGGCGTTCGCCCCCATCCTCGCCGCGAACGGCGGGGGCGCGTTCGTCAATGTGCTGTCCGTGGCGTCCTGGGTCGGCGTGCCCGCACTCGCCACCTACTCGGCGTCGAAGTCGGCCGCATGGACCTTCACCAACGCCGCCCGGGTCGAGCTCAAGCGCCAAGGCACCCAGGTCGTCGGCGTGCACGTCGGCTTCGTCGACACCGACCTCACGGCCGGGCTCGACACCGACAAGATCCCGCCCGCCACAGTCGCCGACTCACTGCTCGACGCCCTGGAGGCAGGCGCCTCGGAGGCCGTCGTCGACGAGCTCAGCCGCAACATCAAAGCGGGGCTACACGACGACCAGCAGCTCGTCTACCCGGGTATCGAGGCGCAGTTCGAGGCCGCGCGGTCCGCTCCCGCACACTGAGGTCGAGCCGGCAGCGGCGATCGGTCGTGCGGATGATGTCGGGTTCGCGCGGCGGGAGAACGCGGCCTCACGGGCGCTCGGCCGGGTCCGGTGGTTCGACGAGGTGGTGTTGGTAGGCCAGGGCGACCAGCTGTGCGCGGTCGCGGGCGCCCAGCTTGGCCATCGCGCGGCTGACGTGGGTCTTCGCGGTGGCATGGCTGATGGTCAGGCTCGTGGCGATGTCGGCGTTGCTCAGGCCGTGCGCGACGAGTCCGACGATCTCCTTCTCCCGGGCGGTGAGCTGGTCCAGGGCATGCGCATTCAGCCGTGGGACCCCGCCGGTGTCCCTGAGCCGGGCGATCAACCGGCGGGTCAGTCCCGGCGACAGGAGTGCTTCGCCGCCCGCGACCACGCGGATCCCGTGCAGCAGCTGGGCGGGCTCGGTGTTCTTGATCAGGAAGCCCGCGGCACCGGCGCCCAGTGCCTCGATGACGTACTCGTCGTGGTCGAAGGTGGTGAGGATGAGCACGTGGACGCCTGCCAGGTCGGGGTCGGCGGCGATCTCGTGGGTCGCGCGCAGCCCGTCGACGACGGGCATCCTGATGTCCATCAACACCACGTCGGGGTGGGTCTTGCGGGTCAGGTGCACCGCGGTGGCTCCGTCGGCGGCCTCACCGACCACGATCATGCCGGGCTCGGTCTCGATGAGCACCCGGAAGCCGCCCCGTACGAGTGCTTCGTCATCGGCGATGAGCACGCGGATGGGTTCGCTCACCGGGTGACTCGGGCGCACGTCGACATCATCGCGGGTCCGGGATGGGCAGCTCGGCGCATACCTCGAAGCCACCTTCGGGGTGCGGGCCCGCGGTGAGCTGACCGGACAGCGCTCGTGCGCGTTCGCGCATCCCGTCGATGCCGTGCCCAATCGGGGCGTCCGCGCTGGTGGTGGACCCGTCGTCGCGGATCCGGACGATCAGCCGAGCCGACGCGTAGTGCAGCGTCAGCCCGACGGTGCGCGCCGCGGCATGGCGCAGCACGTTCGTCAGCGCTTCCTGGATGATCCGGTATGCGGCCAGGTCGACCGGGGCGGGCAGGGGTCGCCGGTCACCCTCGACGTCCAGCTCCACCCGCAGACCACCCGCCTCGGCCGAGTCGAGCAGGTCGGTGATCCGATCGAGCCCGCCCCGGGGCGCCCGGGGTTCCTCCTCCGCCGTCGAGGCGTCGGCGCGCAGGATGCCGAGGATGGTCTTGACGTCGGTCAGGCCATCGTCGCAGATCTTCTTGATCGCGGCGAGCGCCTCGCGGGCCTGCCCGGGGCGTTGTTCGAGGACGTGCAGGCCGACCCCGGCCTGCACGCTGATGGTGGCCATGGCGTGCCCGAAGACGTCATGCAGCTCGCGCGCGATGCGCAGCCGCTCCTCGACGGCCAGCCGCCGCACCCGCTCCTCGCGGCTCTGGGCCTCCCGGACGAGCCGGGCCCGGGTGGCCGCGAGCACCGCCCGGTAGTACCCCACAGCCGCACCCGCGCTGCCCGCGGTCGCCGCCAGCAGCACCGCGATGGGGACCACACCGGCGGTCTGGGTGTCGCCGAGCACCACCCGGATCGCGACGATCCCGATCAGCGCCGTGGGTACGGCACCCCCGAGACCCCACCGCCAGCCCCGATGGGCCGCGAGGGTGTAACAACCGATCAGCGGCGCCAGCGCGATCAGCCGCCCGGGATAAGCGCAGGCGAACCAGACCAGACAGACCATGTTGAGCACGACCAGCGCCGCCACCGGGTACCGGCGACGCACCGCGACCGCGGCGGCGACCGTCGCGCCCAGTGCGACCGCTCCGGCGTCCACCGGACGCGCGCTCGCCACCGACCCCGGGTCGACATCGGCGACCGCTGCAACGAGGAGCCCGACCGCCACGCAGGCCCCGAGGACCGCGTCGGCCACGACCGGAGGCACCACGCCGCGGCCCACCCCCAAACGCATGATGCCGACCGTCCTCCGCCTCGACCCGGACTCGACCCGGCCCATCTTGCGTCGGCGGCCCGGGCCTGCGCATCCACCCGGCGCGGTGACCCCGGAGTACCACGCCGGTCGACCCCGGCTACCACCGGCGGCTGACCGTACGCCGAGGGCATCAGCCGCGAAACACCACCGCCGCCCGACGCGCAGACCCCCGCCCGGCACTCATCATCGACGGCCGACGCCGACATCACCCGAGTCGGCATCGACCCGCGACCACGCCGGTACCTGCCTTGCCTGCGCCTACCCGCCGATCGAAAGGATCTCCGATGTCCGTCTCTTCCCCGCTCGCCGCGCACGTCCTCAGCGCCGCAGGCGGCTACGTCCTCGGCGCCGGGCGCACCGTGCCCAGCGCGGCCGCCGTCCTGGGACTGACCAGCGTGGTCATCGGCGGGCTGGCCCTGTCCCGCTCCGCTCGCCGCATCGGGCGCGCCGGGGCCGTCGTGGCCCTGACGCTGGGGTTGGTCAGCGCGAGCGTCGGTGGGCTGCACGCGGCGAACTCCGCCGGTGGTCTCGGCACCGGCAACGGGCTGGCCGGGGCGATCGTCGCTCTGGCGCTGGGACTGGCAGGCCTGGTCGTCGGTGGGCTGGCCGTGGCCCGGTCCCGCCGCGCCGCGGCTGGGGCCCCCGAGTCGCGGCGCTAAGGCCGACCGATCACCCATCGGCTCGTGCCGTTGACCACAGCTGTCACCCCCGAGGGCGCCATCACGCGCCTCCGCGACGCCTGCCTGCAGGTCCGCACCGATCTCGTTACCGGCCCGGCGGGCGCCAGATCCTGCTCGCCGACCCGGACGGCACCCTCATCGAACTCATCGCCCCCACCGATCGGTCCGGCGTGAGCTGTGGGTTCCAGGACCTGGCACACGGCGATCGTTCACCGATGGGTGGCGGCGACCAACGCGTCCAGGGATCGCAACGTGTCGGCCTCGGGGAGCGTGTCCAGCGTCAGGGTGATCTCGTCGACCCCGGCCTCGGCAAAACCGGCCAGGCGCCCCTCATCCGTGTCCGCCGCGAACACGGTGAACGGGACTCGGTCACGGCCCCGCTCGACCAGCCACTCCCGCACCCGCCGGATCTCCGCCGGTGGGGTGTGCGCCCGCGGCAGCCACGCGTCACCGTAGGTCGCCAGCCGCCGCAACGCCGCCGGGCTCTCCCCGCCGAGGTAGATCGGCGGATGCGGCTGCTGCACCGGCTTCGGCCACAGATAGATCGGGTCGAAGTCCACGTGCTTGCCGTGGAACTGAGCCTGCTCGCTGGTCCAGATCTGCTGCAACGCTGCCAGCTGCTCGTCCATCAGCGCTCCACGGCTGGCCGGGTCGGTGCCGTGATTGCGCATCTCCTCCCGGTTCCACCCGACCCCGACCCCGAACGCGACCCGCCCTGCGGACACCACGTCGAGGCTGGCGACCTGCTTGGCGGTGTGGATGACATCACGCTGGGGCAGTAGCGCGATCCCGGTCCCGAGCACCAGCCGCGAAGTCACCGCGGCAGCCGCGGTCAACGCGACGAACGGATCCAACGTGCGGTAATACCGCCGCGGCAGCTCACCCCCGGCGGGATACGGGGACTCCCGGCTGACCGGGATGTGGGAATGCTCGGCGATGAACAACGAGCTGAAACCCCGCTCCTCCACGGCGCGCCCCAACACGTCGGGCCTGATGCCCTCATCGGTGATGAACGTGGCGATCCCGAACCTCATCCCATCGTCATACCCGAACGAAGCCCTCGTTGCCGTGCCGACCGCTCGGCCTCGCCGCCAACGACGAGAACCAGCGGCGCGTGCCCGCGGTGGCGCGCTGCCAGTGCCGTTGACGGTATGGGAGCCTGCGGGCGTTCGGATGGCGTACCGGGCGTCGCGCGGGGGTAGTCCCAGGTCGTGGCCACGTACAAAGTCAACGACGAAGCTGTGAAGCACGCCCGCGAGCTGATCGACGCAGGCACCTACGACGACACGACGGACTGGTCGGAGGCGGCACCGTCAGCTGACGACGCCAACACGGAGATCAACGAGGCGACCTTCGACGACTTCGCGCAGTGGCATCTGGGCGTCAATCCCGAGGGCTCGGAAGGCACCAAGGGTCGGTATGCGTTTCCCTACGGTGATTTCACCAAGGTCAACCGAGCGGCGCTCATCCACGCCAAGCAGCGCGCGTCCCAGTATGACCACGACGAGATCGCGAAAGCAGCGGACGACCTCCTGAGCCGTCTCGACCGCAGGCGCTCCTGAAGACCGCTTCTGGACCAATGTCGCGGTGTGGGACCGGCTGAGCCCAAGGTCACCTCGGCGAGTCCGCGCTTCCCAACATCGCTGTGCTCACCGTGCGCACTGGGCAGATCTCCCGTCTGCGGGACCACGTCGACATCCTGGCCGCCGCAGCCGCCACGGGACGCGATATCCAGCCGACCGCAACGAGCGCGGCGACACGGCCAGCGACAGGACCGGCCACACGATCTCCTGAGATCTCGGGTGCCTACAGGTCGGCGGCGGCCGGGATGACCTCCCGCTTGAAGAGCGCGATCCGCTCGGGCTCCCAGACCTGCGGCACCTTGCCCTGCACGGCCTGGACGCCCAGCTTCCCGATCTCAGCGAGGGTGGCGAGGAACTCGTCGATCTTCTCACCGCGGTCGCCGACGTCCAGCACCATCTGGGCGGTCTTCTCGATCTCCTCGTAGGGCCTGCCTTCGGCCTCGCAATGCCCACGCAGGACATCCAGCTTGCGCGGCAGATCCGGCCCGACGAACAGGTTGCACGCGTCGGCGTACTTCGCGACCAGCCGCAGCGTCTTGCGCTCCCCGCCGCCCCCGATCAGAATCCGCGGCCGGTGCAGCGGCGCGGGCACATTCAGCGTGCGGTCCAGATGATAATGCTTCCCGCGGAACGGACCGTCATCGTGGGGGTCCCACATCTGCCGACAGATCTGCAAGGCCTCCTCCAGCCGCTCGAAGCGCTCGGCAAGCGGCGGAAAGCCCAACCCGAGTCCGCGCGCCTCCGCCTCGTTCCAGGCCGCGCCGATCCCCAACCACGCCCGGCCGCCGGACAGGACGTCGAGCGTGCTGACGATCTTGGCGAGCAGCCCTGGCTCGCGGTAGGTGACCGCAGTGACCCAGGCCAGCAGGTCTACCCGCGAGGTCCGCGCCGCGATGTACCCCAACGTCGTGTAGGCCTCGAGCATCTCGTGCTCGGGCGGCCCGTGCACGGAGATCTGCCAGACGTGGTCCATGACGCTCACCCGGGCGAAACCGGCGTCCTCGGCAGCAGCGACCACGCGGGTCAGGTCCTCCGCAAGCCTGCCCGGTCCATTCGAGGACGTGAAGTCCGAGATGTGCAGCCCGATCTTCATCGGCTTCTTTCCTCCGTCGTCAGCCCCCCGTCCGCCGACAATAGCTCCACCTCCGGCACCGCCGAGGGGACCGGCGATGGGCACGCAGCCCCGCTGGCAGCGCCGGATGAGGGCGGCGAGGCCGATCATGCCCGGCACCCGAGACGGCCGATCCTCGCTGGCCAGCGACCTACCACATTCTGGAACCCACAGGCTGCGCGAGACCGCTGCTGAGATGAGCATCGACCAAGCGTTCGGACGTAGCCGCACCATCGTTGCAGCGCAGGCGGGGATCGTGCCGTCGACGAGGGAGGGGTGCACGCTCCTGGACTAGGCCGACGACTTGTCCACTGTCGCGGTCGCGAACCCGCCCCAGGCACGCCTGGTCGGCGTGTCGTCGCCGAGGGTGCGCTGATCGGCAAGTGACAGCCCACAGGATCGGAGCAGTTCGGCCAGCCGTTCGCGGGAGGGCGGAGTGCTGTCGACGCCGAACTTCAGCGTCTCTCCCGCGGACTTTGTCGCGGCCCTCCCGTAACGCCAATAGAGCGCGCGCGACTCAAGGGCTTCGGTGGTGAAGTAGTCAAACGCGACCACGCTCCCCTGTGCTGTCGAACCGATCTTCCGCAGGGAGTCCTCGACGGCCTCCCGGCTGAGGTACATGGTCACGCCTTCCCACAGGAACAGCGTTCGCTGACCAGGGGCGAATCCCGCGGCGGAGAGGCAGGTCAGCCAGTCCTCCTTCTCGAAGTCCGCCGCAACGAACGTCACCCGGCTGGAATCGATGCCTGCCTTGTGGAGCGTCTCGCGCTTGACAGCCTGCGTTGGTGGAGAATCGACCTCGAACACCCGCACCCGGGTATCGTTCGGCAGCCGGTAGGCGCGGGTGTCGAAACCCGCACCGAGGACGACGAACTGCGCGACGTCGGGTAGGTACCGGTCGACAGCGGCGTCGAAGAACCAGATGCGCGCCGAGGCCTCGTACTGCGGGGCCACGTCGCCCTCGAAGGGGTATCGGAAAGTCCGCGGCACGTACCCGGTCAGCCGGTGCGCCAGCAGCACCGGACCAACCGTCAAACGCAGCCCCAGGCGCGGGACGCCGGGCAGGACCCGCATCAGCAGGTCCGCTGCCTCGTCCCGCCGTGTCCCGAAGTTGTGCTCGGAGAACCGGGCCGACAGCGGGCCCTGCGCCGTCCCGGACACACCCGAGCGTCCTGCGGCGACGATCTTGCCCACCCACACGATGTAGCCGACCAGGATCACCGGCGACATCAGCGCGCAGAGAAGGTAGTACCCGACACGCGAGACAAGCGTGCGCATGTGCCCTCGCCAATCTGGAGGATGGGAGTCTGTCTTGTTCAGCGTGTCGTCGTAGGGGACGAGGCGGCGCGCTGGCCCCCTGCCCGGCTGGAACGGCTTCCGCCCGAGCCGGTCGCAACGCGTGCAGTTCGGTGCCGTTGCCGCCCGCGTCCAGGTCCGTTCACGTCGACCCCGTGCTCCACATCTGCTCCACCTCTGCAGACAGACACTCATGCACGAGCGTTCGACTCGGCTCATGTGCCCAGGAGTGTCTCAGCCGTCCCGCAGGTGGGCGCGTCAGGTCATCTCAGCCCCGCCGCACTAGTCAACAGCGACGCCGGTCACCACTCCGTCTGACGCGGCCTGCGCCCTGCCGGGCCGGGGCCCGCGCTGTCAGGATGTGGTCATGGGAGGGGCATCCGAACTGGTGGAGGTGCGCGAGTTCCTGGCTGCACATGCACCGTTCGATGAGCTGCCGCAGGCCGAGCTGGGGCGGCTGGTCGGCGAGATACGCATCGAGTACTTCCGCCGGGGCACGCCGCTCATCGCGCGCGGGGCGGACAACCACCATCTCTTCGTCCTGCGATCGGGTGCGGCCGACGTCAGGGACCAGGACGGCGAGCTCGTCGAACGCTCCGACGCCGGTGCCACGTTCGGCTCGATCACCCTGACCGAGGGCAACCCGTCCACGTTCGAGGTCGTCGCGATCGAGGACAGCCTCGCCTACCTGCTGCCCGCCGAGACGTTCTACCGGCTGGTCCGCGACCATCCCGCTGCCGCCCGGTTCTTCTCCGACCAGCGCGCGGCCCGGATGCGGCCTGCCGTCGACGCGCTGTCGAGTCCGACCACCGGTGATGCGTGGCTGCGCATCCGCGTCGCCGACCTGGTGCGTCGGGAGCCGGTGTGCGCCACCGCGTCCACGACGATCCAGGACGCGGCCGCGACCATGGCCGCGCAAGGCGTGTCCGCGCTACTGATCCTGGACGGCGACCGGTTGACCGGCATCATCACCGACCGGGACCTGCGCTCGCGGGTCCTCGCCGCCGGTCTGGAGCCCACCCGCCCGGTTAGTCAGATCATGACGCCGGACCCGATCACCGCCTCGCCGGACGCGCTGGCGTTCGAGGCGATGCTCGCCATGGTCGGGCGCACCATCCACCACCTCCCGCTCGTCGCCGACGGCCGCCCGGTGGGCGTCGTCACCAGCTCCGATCTGCTACGACTGGAGCACGCCAACCCCGTCTACCTCGTCGGCGACGTCGCCAAGCAGGAGGACGTCGCAGGCGTGGCCGCGGTGTGCCGTCGCCTGCCCGGTGTCGTCGAGCGGCTGGTCGGCCAGGACGCGTCGGCCGACGACATCGGCCGTGTCGTCACCACTGTGGGGGACGCCGTCGAGCGTCGCCTCATCGCACTGGCGGAGCGGCGTCTCGGCCCGCCGCCGGTGCCGTACTGCTGGGTCACGCTCGGCTCACGCGCCCGGATGGAGCAGGCCCTGGCCGCCGACCAAGACCACGCCCTGCTCCTGCACGACCACGCGACCGAGGCGGACGGCGCGTGGTTCGCGGACCTGGCGCGGCTGGTCACCGACGGGCTCGAGGAGTGCGGCTACCGGCGGTGCCCCGGGGACGTCATGGCCGTCAATGACCGTTGGCGCCTGCCGGTGCGGCAATGGCGGCGGCAGTTCACGTCCTGGCTGGCCGAGCCGACGACGGAGGCGACGCTTTCGGCCAGCATCTTCTTCGACATGCGGCCAGTGGCCGGGGATGCGTCCCTGTACGCCCGGCTGGCGGCGGACGTGCGCGAGCGGACGCCGTCCGCGCAGGTGTTCCTGCTGCACCTGGCCAAGCGGGCCGCCGCGCACGAGCCACCCCTCGGCATCTTCCGCGGCCTCGTTGTGGAGAGGAAGGGCGAGCACCGCGACACGCTGGACATCAAGTGGGGCGGCGTCGGCGCCATCGTCGAGCTGGCGCGCGTCCACGCGCTCGCGGCGGGTGTCCCCGAAGTGGGCACGCGGGCCCGCCTGGCCACGGCCGCTGCCGACGGCCAGCTGGACGAGGAGCGCGCGCAGGACCTGCAGGACGCCTTCGAGTTCGTCTCCTACCTGCGGCTGCGGCACCAGGCACAGCAGGTGCGAGCCGGGAAGCAGCCCGACAACCACCTGGCGCCGTCCCTGCTCAGCCCGGCCGACCAGCGGCACCTGCGCGACGCGTTCGGCATCATCCGCAGCGCGCAGACGGCGCTGTTGCGCAGCTATCCGCTGTACTACGTCTCCTGACCGTGCGACTGCGCCGACCCCCCCTCGCCGGGCCCCGCCGCCGGGCCCGTGAGCGGGCGGCGCCCGGCCCGCTGCGCGACGCGCTGGCCGTGCCGCTGCCCGACGCGGACGCCCCCACCGACCGGCTGCCCCTGCTCGCCGTCGACATCGAGACCACGGGCCTCCACGCCGACAGCGACCGGGTGCTGTCGGTCGGCTGGGTCCCCGTCGACGGACGCGACATCGTCCTGGCCGGGGCGCGGTACCGGGTCGTCCGGCCGGAGCGCGACGAACCGGTCGGGCCCAGCGCGACCTGCCGCTGCGACGCCTGCTCGCCCGCTGACCCGACACCACCCGAGACCCACCCGCGACCCTCTGCACAGGAAGCCCGCGGAGGGGTGCCGGGTTCCACGACGTGGGGCATGCTGAGACCCTCGCGGCGGTGGGCCTCGACCTCGCCCACGTCGACACTGGCACCAGCGCCCCGCCGGATGACAGGCACTCCGGGCCACCGTGGGTTCCTCACTCAGCGGGCTCTCATCCCCGCCGAGGACCATGGCGAACGCGGCAAGGAGAGGAGTGTGTCGGCATGCGGGGGTTCCGTCGCTGGCGCCCGAACAGGCGGCTGACCTGGCTTGCCGGGGTCGGCATCCTCACCGCGGCCGCGGCGTGCTCCCCGGCTCCAGCAACCGGCATAGCGTCGAGCACACCGCCCGCGGCACCGCGCGCCGGCGTGGCGACGCCGACCGTGTCCGCGTCCGCGACCGATCGAGGCGCGAAAGGGGTCCCGACGCCGGACCATGTCGTGGTCGTCGTGCTGGAGAACAAGGACGTCGAGCAAGTGCTCAACAGCGGCAGGGCACCGTACCTCGACGACCTCGGCCGAACCGGGGCGGACTTCACCAATGCCCACGCCGAAACCCACCCCAGCCAGCCCAACTACCTTGCCCTGTTCTCCGGCACGACACAGGGCGTGACCGACGACTCCTGTCTGTCGGGCCTCACCGCGCCAAACCTCGCCACGCAACTGCAGGCCGCAGGCCGCACCTTCGTCGGCTACTCCGAATCCCTGCCCCACCCCGGGTATACCGGCTGCCGCAGCGGCGAGTACGCCCAGAAGCACTCACCGTGGGCGGCGTTCGCCAACCTGCCCTCCAGCACAAACCAGCCTTGGAGCGCATGGCCAGCCTCGTTCGGCGAGCTGCCCACGGTCGCCTTCGTCACCCCGAACCTGTGCAACGACATGCACGACTGCTCCGTCGAGGTGGGTGACCAATGGCTGCGCCGGAACCTCTCCGGCTACCTGGACTGGGCGCGCACCCACAACAGCCTGTTGATCGTCACCTTCGACGAGAGCGAACCCGCACACGCCGGCAACAGGATCCTCACGCTCATCGACGGGGCAGGTGTCCGGGCGGGGCAGATAGGCGAGCCCGTGGACCACTACCGGCTCCTGCGCACGATCGAGGCGATGTACCGGCTGCCCGCGCTCGGTCACGCCGCCGACTCCACGCCCATCACCAACATCTGGACCCCCTGACCCAGCCCGCCCCATCCGACGAGCGAGACTCCGAGGACCGACGCGGCGGATACCGGACGACACCCGCCTCTGAGCCGCTGCACCAGCAGGACCAGCGAATGCCCTTCTGCACGGACCATTGTGACCTTCAGCTCAGAAGAGCTTCCGTTGTGGTTAAGCCCAACCTCAACACCGAATCGCGGTGGATCCAGGCCTGAGCTCAGGTGCGCGAGGTCGCACGCGCCGGTGGCTTACCGGGTGGGCAGGGTTTCCTGCACACCCGTGAACACGTTGCTGATCCCGGCGATGAGTCCGTGCAGCGGTCCGGTTCTGCAGACTGAACCCTGTCACCGACCATCAACCTCCCCGCGCAGCTTCGGAGGCCGCCATGACCGCCACGAGCACCCTCAGCGGACGCGACCGGGCGATCCTGGGCGCCGTGGCGGCAGGCGGGGCTGAGCACCAGATGGGCACCGAGGCCGACCCGTTCCTCGACGGCCACTGCTGCTACGACCAGTCCGCCGCCCACCAGCTCGTCCCCGCAGGCCTGATCGCGGCCGTCACGCTGGGTTCAGTCGGCCAGCGCGTCGCCGCCCTCATCCCCGCCGGGCGCGAGGCCTGTGTTGCTAAGATCCACCGCGACGAGCCGCTCGGTGATGTCCAGCGACCGCCGGAACGCGACCTCGGCCTGAGAGATCACACGAGTGGGCAGCAAGCGCGCAAGGCCGATCGTGCGCCGCGCTAAGTTCACACAGGGCCTCGGCGGCACTGGGGATCCGCGGCGGCTACCCGTTCGGCAATAGCGGGAGAATTGCGGTATGCGTCGTTCGGGTGCTCAATCCACCCTTGCCCTGCCCCGAAGTTGCCGACTGTTCACATGAGGTTATTTTACCGACAACCGCGTCTTTGCCAATATTGACAGTCTTGGGCTACCCGCACGCCAGGGCGGACCGCATCCTGAGGAGCATCTTGTGGCGCACAACGCAGTACTTGACACATTGCCGTTGGCGTACAGCGAGCGTGTCGTCTTGCCGGATGACAGCAAGACGACTGTCCACGTGCTGAGACGAGCGTTGCGCAATACCGACGTCAGAGTCACCAGCTTGGGGTCTGCCAAACGCGTGATAGATGTCTGCAATGAGGTCGGCGGCCGCGTGGTGGCGGCAATGTCCGGTGGTTTCTTCGCACGCGAGGCGCGACAACCATTGGGCGAACTGTGGATCACCGGGGAGCGTCAATCACATGTCTCTTTCCAGGCGCCTTGGCACCACATCCGGGGAACGCTGCATGTTGGTGCGGATCGAATCATTATCGACAGGCGCCATATGCTACCACTGCACCCGGATGGCGACCTGCTGCAAGCCGGACCCTTGTTGGCTATGGACGGGCGACCGGTGGTAGATCTGGCCGCAGATGGCGAAGGCTTTCGCTCCGGCTCCCGCCAGTTTGACAGTGACATTACCGATGGCCGTTACCCGCGCGCTGCGATCGGATACGACGATACGTATGTGTATAGTGTCGTTGTCGATGGCCGAATGGACACGGACGCTGGCATGACCCTGACCGAACTTGCCATGTACATGACCGGGTGCCTTGGGGTAACGGCGGCTCTGAACTTGGACGGTGGCGGTTCCGCCACGCTGGTTGCGAGGGATCCGGAGGGTGCTTTCCACGTCATCAACAGTCCGATGGATGACTACATGCAACCTGCTCCCGGCGGGAGCAGGAAGCTATACTCGGCAATTGTCTTCACGGAGGTGTAGCCATCAGCCTGGCCCCGGGCAGGCTGCAGCTGCGGCACGGATGTGGCCGGGCAAGGTAAGGATGCGCCGCTGTCGAGTCTGCAAGGCCGCCGAGTCGACCTCGATCTTCGGTCCTGATCGCTGTGCACATCGGCGAACAGCCGCCCGCGGAATGTCACCTCACTCCGGGTCAGCATGCGCGGACCTCGCGCAGCTTCTCGACGTCCAGCTCCGCCCCAACCCGCGCACGGCAGGCACGGAACGACCATGAGCCGGAAGCCCGGCGGCGGCAGGGTCCAACGGGCCTGTCCGGTCGATCTCCCGAGCCGTATGAGGAACAGGACAACCAGACGAAAGGCGAGGCGACCATGAGCAGGAGAGGGCCTGCTACGGCAGCGCCGCGCTGCGCGCCTGCCGCCTGGCTCCTCGGGACCGCGATTTTCGCCCCGCTGGAGTGGGCGGCGGCGTCCGCGCCTGCGGCACTCGGCCCCGGCGGCGGCTCCGAGCCGCCGGTCGCGCTCGTCCTGGCGGGCGCGGCGGGCCTGGGCGCGGCCACGGGCGTCGTGCTCGGTGGGGTGCAGGCCAAGTTGCTGCGCGGCACGCAGGCCACGCCGATGATCTTCGCGGGGGCGATGGCGCCGTCCTCGGACTGGTCGATCGCTGCCGTTGTCGCCCTGGGCACCGGAACCGGACTGGTGGCCGGGGCGGTGCTCGGAGCGGTCGGTGGCTGGTTCCTGCCATCGCTGGTCGGGCCCGGTTCCCGCGCAGGCCGAGGTGGGGAAGTGCTGACGTCGTCCGGGTTTGACATCGGCCCCGGCCGGCTAGACCAGGGAGATGGGTTACGCAGACTTCACCTCCACGTTACGTCTAGGCAAGGCTGGTTGATCTCGTGCGAATCCTGGTGTTTCACGGCTATCTGCTTTCCGGGACGGGTTCGAACGTCTACAACGCGAACCTCGCCGCGGCCTTCCGCCGCGCTGGACACGAGGTCCACCTGTTCAGCCAGGACCGTCATCCCGAGCGGCTCGATTTCGTCGACGCGGTGGGAGAGTGGCGCGACGGTCGGCTCACCGTGCGGACGCTGCGCGAGCCGGTCCGCTGCACCGTCTACCGGCCGGACACCGGGCCCGTGCTGCCCGTCTACGTCGCGGACCGCTACGAGGGTGTCGACGCCAGGCCCTTCCCTGAGCTCAGTCAGCAGGAGCTCGACCGTTACCTCGACGCGAACGTCGAGGCGGTGCGCGAGGTCGCCGAACGCGTGGCGCCGGACGTCGCGCTGGCCAACCACCTCGTCATGGGCCCGGTGATCCTCGCCCGCGGTCTCGGGGGATCGGTGCCCTTCGCCGCGGTCGTACACGGCTCGGCCCTCGAGTACACGGTCAAACCCCACCCCCGCTTCCTCCCCTACGCGCATGAGGGCCTCGACGCCGCCCGCTGCGTGCTCGTCGGCTCGCGCCACACCGCCGAGAGTCTGTGGACGGCGCTCGACGATCCTGAATTGCCCGAGCGGACGCGCCTGGGCCCACCCGGGGTGGACATCGGGGTCTTCCACACCCGCAGCCCGGAAGCCGCGGCGGCGGGCCTGCGGCGACTGGTCGGGCGCCTCGCGGCGCAACCACCATCTCCGCAGGACAGGTCCTCCTTCAGCCGCGACACCGCCGCTGCCGCGCGTGCCATCGACCAGCTGCGACCGGGCGAGGACCGCATCGTGCTGTTCCTCGGCAAGGAAATCCTCGCCAAGGGCCTCGACCTCCTGCTCGCCGCTTGGCCACTCGTGCTCCAGCGGCTGCCCGACGCGCGCCTGGCAGTGGTCGGATTCGGCGCCTGGCACCCCACCGCGGTGCGGATGACCGCCGCGTTGGCCGACGGGGACCTCGAAGCGGTACGCGAGATCGCCGAGGAGGGCCGTGGCGCCGAGGGCGGCCCGCGAGGCCCGCTGCGGCACCTGCTCGCGTTCCTCGACTCGCTGCAGGGCGAAACCCGACGGCGTTTCCTCGAAGGCACGCCCGGCATGGGCAAGCACGTGGTGTTCACCGGACGGCTGGAGCACGAGGAGATAGCGGACCTGCTGCCCGCCTGCGAGGCGCTCGTCGTGCCCAGCACCTTCCCCGAGGCCTATGGCATGGTCGCGGCCGAGGCGGCGTCCTGCGGCACACTGCCGGTCAGCGCCGACCACTCCGGTCTCGCCGAGGTCAGCCGCGTGCTCGAAGCCTCCGTACCGCACGAGGTGGCCCCCTGGCTGCGCTTCCAGCTCGACGACGAGGCGGTGCCGCATCTCGCGACGTGCCTGGTCAGTTGGCTCGAAGCTCCCGCGCCGCTGCGCGAACGCACCCGGCGTGCGCTCACCCGGACCGCCCGCGAGCGCTTCTCGTGGGACGGCGTCGCGTGCACGGTGATCGCGGCCGCCAAGGGCAGGCTGGACGACCTCGTGGATGCCCGAGAACCGCATCACGGTCTCTGATCAGCGCCTTCGCCGCCCACCGGCCTCGTGGACATCCGGTCCACCCGGAGCTGCATGATCGCCCGCTATGACCTTCCGACGCGCCCACCTGATGCTCACCCATGTCCTGAGCTGACTGGCGCTGCTCGCCCGATCCGATGCCGCGCGCCGTGCTCAGCGCGCTGAGCGGGCTGCTGCCGCCCGCCGCGCCAGTTACGGCTGGTGCCGCACCTACGACGGATGACGGCCAGCGGCGGGTCCAGCCGCCGTCGATCGGGGGAACAGGCGAAGCACAGCCACACCTCGTGGGGCATCCGGTTCGGCACCACCGGTTCGCGTTTGCCGGATCATGCTCAAGCCTGCGACGAGCATGAGGACGCCTCAGGCCTCCGCGCCACGGCTGCCGGATCCCAGCTCGACCGCTACGACCTGCCGCCGACAGGCAGGATCAGGATGGGTGCGACGCGGACTACACCGCCCTACAGCAGACCGGTCTCGCTCAGCTGGCGGGCCAGCCCGGCGCCATCGGGAGCGCACATCCACGGCCGCACGTGCCGATCCGTTGAAGCGGAACTGTCGACGGGAACTGGCAGGCCACCGGCGAGCACCGATTGCGTCGCAGACAGCTGCCGGATAGCCACCGCGGCGACATTGTCCGGATGCGACGCGACGAAGTTGCCGTAGATCTCCTGGTCGTGCTGCCCGTCGTCGCCGATGAGCAACCAGCGGATGTCCGGGAACTCCCCCGCAAGCCGTTCGAGCGTCGCCCGCTTATGGGCCTGCCCGCTGCGGAACCAGCGATCGGTCGTCGGACCCCAGTCGGTGAGCAGCAGCGGCCCAGGTGGGTACAGATTGCGCGACAGGAAGCGGGTCAGCGCAGGCGCGACGTTCCACGCTCCGGTCGACAGGTAGAAGACCGGCGCATCCGGGTGCGTCGTCACCAGTCGCTCGTACAACACAGCCATTCCGGGTACGGGTGAGCGGGCATACTCGTCCAGGACGAACGTGTTCCATGCCGCGAGCAACGGCCGCGGCAAGGCCGTCACCATGACGGTGTCGTCGATGTCGGACACAACGGCAAGACGCATGTCCGGGGACAGGATGCGCACCGGCGCCTCCACCGGCTCGGCGCCTGCTCGAAGCAGCCGGACGCTGCGCCAACCTGGTTCGAGGCTCGCGTCCACGACGACGTCGATGTAGCCGCCGCGATCCGTCCGCACCTCGTGCTGCCGGTCGCCCACGTCGATGACGACGATCTCGGCGGCGACGGGGAGCGTCGCGAAGCTGCGCCAGCCACGAACCGCGTGGACTCGTTCTGGTTGTTGCTCCGGGCGGCGCAACAGCAACCGCGCCATGACCCGCACCCACGACGGTGTTCCGTAGCCGGTGTACGGGACGATCGTGTCCCGCCAGCCGCGCTGTCGCAGCCGCGGCTCGAGGAACTCGTGGACGGCGTCCTCGACACGAGCCGCGCGGTGCAGACTCGGGACGAGCGCCTCCGGGACGTGGGCGTCGCCCTTCGACCCGTGCGTCACGCACACACCCTGCCACACGGTGCGCCGGGTTCCAGGCGAACCTGCGGAGGTAGAAGCTGCGGCCCCGGTGAGGGTGCGTAGGCAGCTCATCCCGGAACAGTCGAGCGCACCAGCGCCCGCGCGGCCCAGTGCTGGACGGCGAGGATCTCGTCGGCGTCCAGGCCGCAGATGTCGCGCAGCACAAGCGTGGCCTCGATGCCCATGACGACGGCGAGGGCGTAGGTCAGCCGGTCCAGCTCGTCCTCGGGCAGCCGACCCTGCAGCGGGGCGACGGCGCGTTCGACGTACTCCAGGCGCCTGCTGGGCCGCGGCGGGACCCCCGGTTCGATCGGATCGCGGTCGATCGTGAACCGGATCATCTGCCGCAGCAGGGTCTCGTTCTCCAGCGTCATCCGCTGCAGGGCGTCGACCAGCCGGTCCACGCGATCGATCACCGGCTCGTCGGCAGGTCCCGCGTCGATCGACAGCTCCATGCCGCGGCGGGTGGCATCCAGCGCCGCCTCCACGGCGAGCTGCTCCGCGCTGGGGAAGTACCGGTAGGCGGTGCGGCGGGAGATCTCCGCGGCGTCGGCCACCTCGGCGACCGACGGACGCTGGCCGGCGGCGATCAGCCTGCCCGCCGCCTCGACCAAGGACCGCCGGGTGCGGCGCTTCTGGTTGTCGCGACTCGCCACCTTGACCCCGACCTTCCCGATCGTTAATGTCACACCTGTGCCATAAAGGCGCGGCAATGCCATCTTAGCGGCTACCTTTCACTCAGGCGAAGGGCTTCCCCATGAGCGAGCAACCGAGCGTCCGCTCCCTGGATGGGTTCGTGTCAGCCCCGGGCAGCGGTCGGACGCTGCCCCTGATCGGGCGCGTCGGGATCAGCGGGCGGCAGACCGGTGGCGCCTTCGAGGTGATCGAGTACCAGGGCAACGCCGCGTGCCCACCCCCGCACGTCCATCGCGAACGCGAAGAGTGCTTCCACGTCCTCGACGGCCGGTTCACCTTGACGCTCGGCTACGAGGAGATCGAGGCAACGCCGGGCAGCTGGGTGTTCATCCCGCGCGGCACCCGTCACGGCTTCACCGCCACCGCCGACGCCCGGGCACTCATCCTGGTCGTTCCCGCCGGGCTCGAGGACTTCTTCGCCGAGCTGGGCGGCGGCATCGCCGACGGCCTGTCCAGCCAGGAGATCCGCGCATCCCTCAAGGGCCGGTTCGACTCGATCCCCACCTGACCGACATCACAAGAGTCACCGTGCGCTGCTCCTGACAGCCCCAAGCTGCACCGTAGATCTGGGTAGACGACCTCCCGGCCTCGGCACTGGCATCGGCAACCGTCACGGAGGACACAGGCGATCCACCACCGCGCCGGGCGTCGTCCCCGATTCTGAGGGTTTTCCAAGACCGGGACGACAGCCTGGGAACATGCGGGACGCCCTCACCTCGCCCACCTCCACCGACGCGACGGCACCGCCACGGCGCCGCCGAACACCGCGACGCCGAGCGGACGTCCGGGCCCGGGTGGTGCTGGCCCTCGTCGTACTCCTGGTCGCCGCCGCCTGCGCGGTCACCGCCGACGCCCTGTCGCGGGCCGGGGAGGACACCGCTGTCGCGAAGCTCGCCGAATGGGCCCGCGACCACGGCATGGACTCGGTTGTCACCTGGCTCGAACAGGTCCAGTACGCCGCGGACCAGCCGACCACCGGCGGCGTGCCCGCCGGAGGCATCCCGACCGCCGCAGGCATCGAGACGCCGTCTCCACCGACGGGCCCCGGCCGCGGCGGGAACCCCCGCCCCGGACCCGCCGCTCTCCTGGACCCGACGCCGCTCGCGCCACTGGCGGGCGGATCGAGCCTGGCAGGCGAAGGCCGGTGGCAGACGGTCGTGGCGTCCCGCGGGCTGCCCGCCGTGCAGGTCGCCTCGCTGCGGCCCGACGGCATCCACACCTCCTACCTCGTCGGCGTCTTGCGGATGGACCCGCGCCTGGTACGCGGCCAGCTGCGCCCCGGCACCCAGGACCCCGGCGGGTACTGGCCGGAGCCGACCGCCCTGGCAGGCGCCGAGCTGGGCCGGGTCGCCGTCGCGTTCAACGGCGGCTTCCGGCTCACCGACCCGAGCCGCAACGGCTACTACAGCGACCACCGCACCGTCGCCCCGCTCGTCGACGGCAAAGCCAGCCTCGTGCTGCGCACCGACGGCACCGCGGACGTGGGAACCTGGAACCAGGAGGTCCACATGGACTCCGCTGTCGCGAGCGTCCGGCAGAACCTCCAGATGCTCGTCGACCACGGCCAGGTCAACCCGACGTGCGCGACCGGCGGCACCCACGAATGGGGCTCCACCATCGGGCAGGCCGCCTACATCTCCCGCTCCGGCTTCGGCGTCACCGCGACCGGCGTCGAGGTCTACGTCGGCGGCCCGGCCCTGTCGGTCTGCACCCTCGGCCGCATCCTCGCCGACGCGGGCGTCCAGCGCGGCCTGCAGCTCGACATCAACCCGCACTGGGTCTCGGGGACCTACTTCCACCCGCGCCGGGGCGGCCCGCCGCAGGGGTTCGCCCTCTTCCCGGCCGAGCAGGTGGCGCCGACCCACTACCTGGTTCCCACCCCCCGCGACTGGTTCGCCTGGTTCCTGCGCTGACCGTGGCGACCCGGCGGACCTGACCATGGTGGCGAGCCGGGCGTCCAGTCTCCTCGGGAATGAGCTCGGCCCACTCTCCCGCAACGCCGGAGACTTCGAGGACGGCGGTCTCGGGCATGTGCTGCGGTGGTCATCGCGTGCTCCCAGCGGTGGCTGATGCGGCGTGGAAGCGGCGCAGTCGCAGGCTGTTGGTGACGACGAACACGGACGAGAACGCCATCGCGGCCCCGGCGATCAGCGGGTTGAGCAGGCCGGTCATCGCCAGTGGGAGGGCGGCGACGTTGTAGGCGAACGCCCAGAACAGGTTGGCTTTGATCACGCGGAGGGTGCTGCGGGACAGCCGGATCGCGTCGGCGGCGGCGCGCAGGTCGCCGCGGACGAGGGTGAGGTCGCCGGCGTGGATGGCCACGTCGCTGCCGGTGCCCATGGCGATGCCGAGATCGGCCTGGGCCAGCGCGGCGGCGTCGTTGACCCCGTCGCCGACCATCGCGACCACCCGGCCGTCGGCCTGCAGGCGGCGCACGACGTCGGCCTTCTGTCCGGGCAGCACCTCGGCGATGACCTCGTCGATGCCCACCTCGGCGGCCACGGCACGGGCCGCGCGCTCGTTGTCCCCGGTCAGCAGCACCGGGCGCAGGCCGAGCTCGGTGAGCTCGGCGATCGCCCGGGCGCTGGTGGGCTTGACGGTGTCGGCGACGACCAGGATCCCGCGGACGGCGCCGTCCCAGCCCACGGCGATGACGGTGCGACCGGCCTGTTCGGCGCCGCGGCGGGCGTCTTGCAGAATGGCGTCGAGGGCCAGCCCCCACTGGTCGGCCAGCCAGGACGCGCGCCCGGCGACGACCGCGTGCCCGTCCACGACGCCCGCCACGCCGAGCCCTTGCGCCGCGGTGAACTCCTGGACCGGTGGCAGGTCGCCGACCCGGTCGCGGGCAGCGGCGGCGACGGCGGCCGCGACGGGGTGCTCGGACGCGTCCTCGACGGCCCCGGCCAGCGCCAGCAGCTCCTCCTCGCCGACTCCGGCGGCGGGGACGACGTCGACCAGGCTCATCCGGCCGGTGGTGACGGTGCCGGTCTTGTCCAGCAGCACCGTGTCGATCCGCCGGGTGGACTCCAGGATCTGCGGGCCCTTGATGAGGATGCCCAGCTGGGCGCCCCGCCCGGTGCCCACCAGCAGCGCGGTGGGGGTGGCCAGCCCCAGCGCGCACGGGCAGGCGATGATCAGCACCGCGACCGCGGCGGTGAACGCCGCCTCCGCTCCGGCCCCGGCGGCGAGCCAGAACACCAGCGTCGCCAGGGCCAGTGCGATCACGACCGGGACGAACACGCCCGAGACCCGGTCGGCCAGCCGTTGCACCGGCGCCTTGCCCGACTGCGCCGCCTCGACCAGGCGCGCGATCTGCGCGAGCTGGGTGTCCGCCCCGACCCGGGCCGCCCGCACGACCAGTCGACCACCGGCGTTGACGGTGGCGCCGACAACCTCGTCGCCGGGCCCGACCTCAACCGGCACCGACTCGCCGGTCAGCATGCTCGCGTCCACCGCCGACGAGCCCTCGACGACCCGGCCGTCGGTGGCGACCTTCTCCCCGGGCCGGACCACGAAGTGGTCACCGACCACCAGGGCGCCGATCGGGATCCGCTGCTCGCGGCCCTCCCGCAGCACCGCGACATCCTTGGCGCCCAGCTCCATCAAGCGCCCGCAACGCCGCCCCGGAGCGCTTCTTGGCCCGCGCCTCCAGGTAACGCCCGGTGAGGATGAACACGGTGACCGCGGAGGCCACCTCCAGATAGATGTCCATCCCGCCCGCACCGGGCTGCGGGACCAGCTCGAAGCTCATCCGCACCCCGGGCACGCCCGCCCCGCCGAGGAACAGCGCGTACAGCGACCACCCGAACGCGGCCCAGACCCCGACGCTGATCAGGGTGTCCATGGTCGCCGCCGCGTGGCGCAGGTTGGCCCACGCGGCCCGGTGGAACGGCCACGCCCCCCACACCACCACCGGCGCGGCCAGCGTCAGCGACAACCACTGCCAGTAGGTGAACTGCACGGCCGGGACCATGGCCAACACCAGCACCGGCACCGTGAGCGCGACGCTGATCGCCAGCCGCTGCCGCAGCGACCGCACCTCGACGTCCTCGGGATCGGCCTCCGCGCCGCCCGACACGGCGCCCGCGTCGGTCGGGGTGCCGGCCGGTTGCGGGAGCCAGGCCCGGTAGCCGGTGGCCTCCACGGTGGCGATCGCGTCCTCGACGTCGGTACCCGCCGGAAGCTCGACGTGCGCGTTCCCGGTCGCGTAGTTGACCGAGGCCGACACGCCCGGCATGCGGCCCAGCTTCTTCTCGATCCGCGCCGCACAGGACGCGCAGGTCATGCCCCCGACCTGCAGATCCACCGCCGACGAGGCGTCCGCGGTGCGCCGCGGCGCAGACTCGCGCGCAAGCTCACTCACCGCGAGCCTCCACCAGCGCGTATCCGGCCTCGTCGACGGCCACCCGCACCTGGTCGTCGGGCACCGCGGCGGTGCTGGTGACCGTGACCCGGGACGTCCCGCCCGGAACGAGATCCACCTCCACCCCGGTCACCGGGTCGAGGTTGCCGAGCTCTGCACGCACGGCGGCCACACAGTGGTCGCAGGTCATGCCCGCGACGAGATAGGTCCTCGACGTCGTGCCTGTCCTGGTCGTGATGCTCATGGCGGCTCCTCCCGAGATGCTCGTGGCGGTCAGGACCGGACCAGCCGGGCGATGGCGGCCGAGGCCTCCTCGACCTTCTCCTGCGCCACCTGGCCGCCCTCGCGGGCCGCGTCGGCCACACAGTGCGCAAGGTGGTCCTCCAGCAGCTCCAGCGCGACCGCCTGCAGGGCCTTGGTCGCGGCGGAGACCTGGGTCAGGACGTCGATGCAGTAGGTGTCGGACTCGACCATCCGCGCCAGCCCGCGCACCTGACCCTCGACCCGGCGCAGCCGCTTGAGCAGCCCGTCCTTGTTGTCGATGTACCCGGCCACGCGGCCTCCCTCCCCACCACCACCACCTGTATACCCCCGGAGGGCATCCATGTAAACCCTAGTAGGGTATGGCAGTGGTGGGTCCGACGATGAGCGGGGCCTTGCCGGGATCTCCCTCCGCTCGGGCGAAGGGCGATCAGGTTCCGCTGGTCGACCGCGGTCGGTCCCGCAACGTGGCCAGACGGCTGTGGTACTCCTGCTCGTCGATCTCTCCGCGGGCGAACCGCTCGCTGAGAACGTCCTCGGCGGTGCGGCGTCGTGCGTCCGCACCGGCGTCGGGCTGCGAAGAACGGGTCAGGTAGCGCACCAGCGCGACGATCCCGAGGATCACCACACCCCAGAACAACACCATGCTCACGGACATGAGCGCGTAACCCCAACCGTTCATGCCCTGGCCCCACCAGAACATCATCGGAGACTCCTTTCCACTGACCTGCATTGCGCCATCGAGGGTGCTCGACGGCGGCGTCACCGACGGCCCGGGTCCTGACCCATCCCGCGCATCATCACGGCCATCATCAGCGCGCACATTGCGGCGACGACCAGGGAAGGCAGACGACCGCCATCATCCAGCCGTGTCCTCGACGGCGCCGGTGCCGGGCCGGGGTGCGACCGCGGCGGTTCGGGGAACTCGTTGCCCCGGTCGCGTGAGGTGATCATCGGTAGCTCCTCGACGAGAAGGGTGACCCTCCCGCACCCATCACGGTCGTCCTCGGGCCCCGCCATGGATAGGGACCTCCGGCCCACGACCCAGCGCGCAGGTCCCTACCTCCGGCGGGTATGCGCGCGGACAGTGGACCGGGGCGGTTCGACCCTGGGAGGTGGCGCGAGATGGCGGCGTATGGGCCGGTCACCGTCGGCTTCTGGCATCGCGGCGGCCACGACGGCGGCGACGGTCACCGAACACCACCGTCGTCGTCCCGCACGGCGGTGCGGCGCAGCAGGTCGACCAGCAGGCGTTCGTCGTCATCGGACAACGCACCGACGAAGCGGGTCAGCACAGCGGCATGGTCGTCGCGGGCGTCGAGCAGCCGTCGCATCTGCCGAGCGGCGATCTCGTCCTCGTCGAGAACCGCCTGGTAGGCGAACGCGCGCCCGGAACGGCGGCGGGTGACCAGACCTTTCTCGGCGAGCCGGGACAGCACGGTCATCACCGTCGTATAGGCCAAACCGGCACCGAGGGCATCCCGCACCTCCCCGGGGGTCATCGGTCCGCCCTCCGTGGCCAGGACCGCGATGACCTCGTGCTCGAGCCTGCCGCGCTGACGTCGGCCCGCGTCCATACCCACACTCACCACCCGAACTACCACAGAGAGGGTAGTAGCCTAGCCGTACTACGCTATGAGTAGTACCCATGGCGTCGGGGACGAGGTGGATGCGCGGAAGGCCTGGCGATGAGCGGGTGGCTCGACCGGCTGTTGGGCATCCAGGGCCCGTTGCTGTACGCCCTGGTCACGGTCTTCGTCGAAGACGCGCTGTTCGTCGGTTTCGTGGTCCCCGGTGAGACCGCGGCCCGCGCGGTCGGGCCCGCGCTGGCCGGGGCGGCGGAGATGCGCTACCCCACGTTCCTGCTGTTCAACGCCGCGGGCGGCGTCGTGTGGGGGTCCGGGACGGTCCTGCTCGGCTACCTGGCGGGCAACCCCTACGCCGCGATCGAACAGACGGTGGGGCGCGATGCCGCCCTGGTCGTGGCGGCCGTCGCGGTCGTGGCGCTGGTGGTGTGGCAGATTCGTCGCCACCGCGGCCGCGGCAGGAACGACGCGTGAGCACCCCGAGCGCGGCGCCCGACCCGCGCCGCGGCGAGATGGCGGTGATCCGACCGTTGTTCGCCGCCGGGTTCGTCACCGCCTTCGGCGCCCACAGCATCGCCGCCACCCTCGGCCTCGGCCCCGATCTGGCCTCCCACCTGCTGGCTTTGGGTGTGCTGCTTGCGCTGTATGACGGCGCCGAGGTTGTGCTCAAACCCGTCTTCGGGACACTGGCCGACCGGGTCGGCCCGCGCCCGGTGCTGCTGGGTGGGTTGCTTGGCTTCGCCGCAGCGTCGGCAGGCTACGTGCTCGCGGACAACCCCGCCGCGCTCGGGCTGGCCCGGCTCGCCCAGGGCGCGGCCGCGGCGGCGTTCTCTCCGGCCGCGGGCGCCATGATCGCCCGTGTCGCCCCGGACCGGCGCCGCGGCCGGGCGTTCGGCAGCTACGGGGCATGGAAGGGACTGGGCTACACCCTCGGCCCGGTGGCGGGCGGTGTTCTGATCAACCTCGGCGGCTACCGGCTGCTGTTCGTCGCGCTCACCGTGCTGGCCCTGGCGGTGACCGGCTGGGCCGCCGCCGCGGCGCCGGGTCTGCCCCCACTCCCCCGCTCCCGTCAGACGGTGCTCGACCTCGCCCGCCGCCTGACCCGCCGTGATTTCCTGGTGCCGACCGTCGCATTGGCCTCCGCCACGGCCGCGCTGTCCTGCGGCGTCGGGTTCCTACCGGTCATCGGCGCCCGCAGCGGGCTGGACCCGATCCGCACCGGCGCGGCGGTATCCGTCCTGGCCGCCACCGCGGCGCTGAGCCAGCCGTGGATCGGCCGCGCCCGCGACACTGGGCGGCTGACCGACCGCACCGGCGTCACCCTCGGCCTCCTCGTCACCGCGACCGGGCTCGCTGTTCCCGCCCTCGCTCCACACCTGGCGGGGCTGCTCGGCGCCGCCGTCCTCATCGGCACGGGCACCGGGGTGATCACCCCGTTGGCCTTCGCCGCGCTCGCCGCCTCGAGCCCACCGGAGCGGATCGGCCAGACCATGGGTGCCGCCGAGATCGGCCGCGAGCTCGGCGACGCGGGCGGCCCCCTTCTGGTCGGATCGGTGGCCGCACTCACCACCCTTGGCGGCGGGTTCCTCGGGCTGGCCGCCGCACTCGGCCTCGCTGCCGCCGTCCTCCGCGGGCGCCCCACCTGACCCCGGTTTGCTAGTGCGCTCGCCGGTCAGAGTCGCCGCGCGGGCGGCAGCACCCCGCGACCACCTCCTGATGGTCCACGCACAGCGTCGGCCGAGTCCACCGGAGAGCGGCGGGATGTGCGGTGGCGCGCGGCGCGGGTGTCGTCCACAGCGACGGAGAAGGTGACGGGCCGTCGGTCGGCTACTCGGCGACGAGCGCGAAGTAACTCTCCTCCTCCTGGACGAAGTGCAGCTCCAGGAGGGCGTGCAGCCCGTACAGGCAGGCGAGGACGTCCTGGCGTCGCTCGGGATCGAGCTCAGCGCCGTGGTCGATCGCGTCGAGGTGGCTCTCAAGGCGTCGGGTGAGCCTGCCGATCTCGGCGTGCGCCCGGCTCATCGGGGCGACCGCCTCACTGCTGCCGAACGTGCGCGCCAACGCCGGGAGAAGCTCCGCCTCCTCGGCCTCCTCGTGGGGCACCAGCCGCTCCACAAGCGCCGCGTGAGCACGGTGCAGCGCCTCGATGGCCGAGCGGTCCGGCCGGACGGCCAGCACATCCGCGACCGTGCGCAGCAACGGGAGCACCTCGCGGAGGCGGTCGTGCTCGGCCGCGAAACGACGCAGCAACGCCAGCGTCTCCTCCGGCACCGGCCTGCCGCCGACCTGGCCACCGCGCAGCGCGCGCAGCGCGTTGAGGATCACCGCGACGTCGATGCCCTCCTGCAGCAGCGCCCCGAACGCGGGCGGCAGGAAGCCGAACGCCGCGAGCGCCATCGCCGCCAGCGACATCGCCATGCCCGCCAGCGCGCTCTGCACGGCGATCCGCCGGGCGCGGCGGGCGATCTCCATCGCGTCGGCGAGCCGGTCGAGCCGGTCGGTCGTGAGCACCACGTCGGCCGCCTCGGACGAGGCGGTCGCGCCCCGCGCGCCCATCGCCACCCCGACCGTGGCGGCGGCCAGCGCGGGGGCGTCGTTGAGGCCGTCGCCGACCATCACGGTGACCGCGCGCTCGCCCTCGGCGCGCACGCCCGCGACCTTGCTCGCGGGTGTCTGCTCGGCGCGCACCTCGTCCAGGCCGAGGACCTTGCCGACCTCCCGGGCCGGTTCGGGCCGGTCGCCGGTGAGCATCACGAGGCGCTGGATACCGGCGGCGCGCAGCCGCCGCAGGGTGCGGCTCGCGTCGACCCGCAACGGGTCCTTCAGCAGGACGGCGCCGACCGGGTCGCCGTCGGATTCGACCCACATGAGCGCGCAGCCGTCCAGTCCGGCCCGGCTGACGGTCGCGCGCGCCCACGGGGCGTCGGGTACCGCGTCCCGTTTGCCCACCCGCACCCGGACGCCGTCGACGACGGCGGTGACGCCGCGGCCCGGTTCCTCCTCGACCTCGTCCGGCAGCGACAGCGTCAGCCCGCGCGTGCGTGCCTCGGCGACGACCGCCTCGGCGAGCACGTGCGGGGACAGCTGGTCGGCCGAGGCGGCCATCCGCAGCACGTCGGCGGCCGGGCGGCCCGGCGCGGTGGCCACTTCGGTCACGGCGGGGCGCCCGGCAGTGAGGGTGCCGGTCTTGTCGAGCACCATGGTCTGGGCGCGGCCGAGGTTCTCCAGCGCGCCGCCGCTGCGCACGACCACACCGCGTCGCGAGGCGCGCGAGAGCCCGGAGACGATCGCCACCGGCGCCGCCAACAGCAACGGGCACGGCGTGGCGACCACCAGCACCGCCACCGCGCGTTCGGCCGACCCGCTCGCCCACCACGCCAGTCCGGCCAGCGCGAGCGACAGGGGCAGGAACCAGGCGGCGAACCGGTCGGCCAGCCGGATCACCGGTGCGCTCTCCGCGCCCGCTTGGCGGACCAGCGCGATGATCCCGGCGTAGGTGCTCTGCGCGGCAGGCACCGAGCAGCGCACCTCGACGGCGCCGCCCGCGTTCAGCGTGCCGCTGCGCACCGGCTCCCCGACGGCCCGTTCGACCAGCTCGGGCTCGCCGGTCAGCGCCGACTCGTCCAGCACCGCCGGACCCGCCTCGACCAGCCCGTCCACCGGGAGCACCTCGCCCGGGCCGACGACCACGAGATCCCCGACGGTGACCTCGTCGACCGGCACCTCGGAGACGACGTCGCCGACCCGCCTGCGGGCCGTGCGTGGCGCCCGTTCCAGCAGCGCCCGTAGATCCCGCGTGGCGCGCCGCTGCGCGGCGGCGTCCAGCGCCCGGCCGGTCGCCAGCATCACCGCGATCAGCGCGCCCGCCAGGTACTCGCCCACCGCCAGCGTGCCGAGCAGGGCGAGGACCGCGATCAGGTCGACGCCGAGGGTCCGCCGCAGCACCGCTGCCACCACCCAGCCCGCCGCCGGGACGACCGCGACGACCGTCGCCGCAGCCCACAAGGCATCGGTCCAGCCGCTCGACCCGGCCACCCACGCCAGGCCGCCCGCCACCAGCAACGCCACCGTCGTGACGAGCAGCGCAGGCTCGAACCACCGCCGCGCCCACGACATCGCCGCCGAAAGTCGCGGTCGATCCGACGAAGCCTCGCCCCTGGACACCGATGTCTCCTCGGTGGCGATCGGACCCGTGCCGACCGTCAACCACACCTTCCCCACCACATCCCGCACCCGGCATGGGCGGCCGACCCCGCATCGTCCGCCGATGGTCCCGCTCATCGCGGGCCACGGGCCCTGGCGGCCTGCGCCGCCGGTCGGCGCGCGCAGGCCACGATCACCTGCGAAGGACAGGTCCCGGGCCAACCGCACCGCTCGCCGTGCTCCAATGGCGGCGTGAACGCCGCCGGCCCACCCGAGCAGGAACCAGACGCCCGCAACCACCCCGGCGAGCGCCACGGCGCGGGCTTCGGGTCGCGGCTGAACTGGCTGCGGGCCGGGGTGCTCGGCGCCAACGACGGCATCGTGTCCGTCGCCGGGCTCGTCGTCGGCGTCGCCGGGGTCACCACCGACCGGGGCCCGCTGTTCACCGCGGGCATCGCGGGCCTGGTCGCCGGGGCAGTGTCGATGGCCCTCGGCGAGTACGTGTCGGTGTCCAGCCAGCGCGACTCCGAGAAGGCCCAACTCGCCACCGAGAAACGCGAGCTGCGCGATGATCCGGAGATGGAGCTCGCCGAGCTCGCGGCGCTGTACGAGGCGAAGGGTCTGCGCCCGGAGACCGCGCGCACCGTCGCCCGCGAACTCACCGAACACGACGCGCTCGCCGCCCACCTGGACGCCGAGCTGTCCATCGACCCCGAAGACCTCACCAGCCCCTGGCAGGCGGCCGGGGCCTCGGCGCTCGCGTTCACCCTCGGCGCGATACTTCCCCTGCTGGCGATCCTGCTCCCGCCGCCCGCCTGGCGCGTTGCGGCGTGTGTCGTGGTCGTGCTGCTCGCGCTCGGCGTCGCAGGCTGGGTCGGTGCCGTCCTCGGCGGCGGACACCGCACCGTCGCCGTGGCCCGCGTCGTCATCGGAGGCGGGCTGGGCCTGGCGCTCACCTACCTCATCGGGCACCTGTTCGGCGCCGCCGTCGGCTGATCCGTGGGCTGGCGGCAGGCTAGTCGTCGAAGGTGCGCAGGACCTGCCGCAGCTTTCCGCTGTGCGGTTCGGGTTGTGGCGCGCGCGGGTCGCGAACCAGAGCGACGTTCCGCAGGCCCTGTCTGTCCAGGTACGCGCGGAGTCGGCGACTGGTGTCGGCCCACACACGGTCTGGGTCCGCCCCGGACTCGGTTTCGAGCCGCAGGGTCAACGTGGCCGGACCGGTTTGGAGAGCCTGGAAGCGGCGCACCCCGACGGTTTCCTCGACGATGCTCCCCAGCGCAAGGGGCGGGATATCCACGCCTGCCCCGTCCGGCCCGGTGAACCGCAGCAGGTCGTTCATCCGGCCCACAACCGTCACCACCGGCAACGGGCTTCCGCATCGGCAGCGGTCCGCGGAGAGGGTGACCGAATCGCCCAGCTCGTAGCGGATGATCGGCTGCAGGTGGTTGGCGAGGTTCGTGACCAGGGTCGTCGTGGACGGTGTGCCCGGCGGCACCGGCCGACGGTCGGCGTCGACCGGCTCCAGGATCATCCAGTCGGCGTTGACATGGAAACGACCCATCGCACAGGGGATGGTCAGCGGCATCGCCTCGGTGGCGTTGTAGCTGTCCCACACCTGGCAGTCCCACTGGCGCATCAACCGCGCCTCCACCAGCGCGGACAGGTGCTCGCCGCCCGAGGTGACGACGGCAGGCGCGATCGCCAGACGGCCTGCTTCCTGTTCACGGGCCAGAAGGTCCAGCACGCTGGGATAGGACCCGAGGAAGGCCGGGCGGAACGCGTTGAGCTCGTCCACGAGCTCGTCCAGGGGTGTCATCACCGACAACAGCCGCGCGAAGCGGCGCCGGACCGGACGCTTCCGCAACCGGTGCTGCAGGAAGGTCTCGGCCAGGAAGTGGCCGCCGGTGGCGAAGATCGCCACCTGTCGTGCCACCCGACCGCAGCACCCGCCGCCATTGACCCCAGGGCACCGACGCGACGCCGCGGACGGCGCCGATGGCCGTCGCGACCCGGCGCGCCTGGGCGTCGAAGAGGACGAACGCGGGCGATCCCGTCGAGCCCGACGTGGTCGTGACCAGGTAGTGACCCAGGAAGGACTCGCCGACCCGTGTCGGGTCGCTGAGGAACTCCTGGACACCGGCACGGGTGACGGCCGGGTCGGTGACCCAGTCGTCGAAGCGCTGCATCATCTCCGTCTTGGTGACCGATGGCAGATCAGCAAGCCGGACCGGGCCGGAGGCGGGCAGGCCGCGCAACGCCGCGCGGTAGTAGGGCGACCGGGTGCGGGCGCAGTCGACCAGGGCGCGCAGCCGACGTTGTTGCCTGCGCTCGATGTCCGCCACATCGCCACGGCCCGCACGCCACACATCCCCGACCACCCCTGCGGTGCGCGCGGCTCGCCGGGCCTGCCCGACGGCGCGCGACACGGCGTCAGCTGTGAGGGTCTGCACCCCGACCTCCCGCTGCCGTTGACCTGGCAGATCTCTACCAGGCGACGACGGCTCCCGATCGGGTCCGGTGACCCGGCCGACGCGGGCCCTCCGTCCCCCTGAACGGCGAGCTCAGCACTCCAGGCTGGCGGGGGACATTCGGCACTACCCGACAGCGCGGCCCATCGTGTTCTGTCGGACGTCGGCTCAGAGAAGGGACGCCGATGACGTCGGGGATCGCCGTCGGGCTGCAGCTCGGTACCCAGCCACCCCTGGCCGCGGTGACAGCGGTGGCGCGCTACGCCCGGCTCATCGGCCTGCGCTCACTGATGACCATCGACCACTTCCAGAACATCTTCCCGTCCGCGATCTGGGACGAACAGTTCAGCTGGCTCGCCGCGCGGCGCTCGACGCCGCACGAGCACTTCGACTACCAGGCGCTGCTGGGCTACCTGGCCGCCCGCACGCGCCACCTGCAGCTCGGCGTGGGGGTCACCGAGTCGATCCGCCGCCACCCCGTCCTCTCGCCCAGACGATGCTCACCGTGGCACAGATGACGAAGAAGGCTCCCATCCTGGGCATCGGCGCCGGGGAACGCATGAACATCGATCCGTACGGGTTGGACTTCTCCCACCCCGTCGGCCGCCTCGAGGAGGCCCTGCAGATCATCCGCCGCTGCTTCACCGAACGTGGCCCGATCAGCTTCACCGGCCACCACCTCACCCTCGACAACGCCCTGATGGACCTGCAGGCGCCTGCGGGCCGGGCCCCGGCCATCTGGGTCGCCGGGCACGGCCCGAAGATGCTCGAGCTGACCGCGACCTACGGCGACGGCTGGTACCCCACGATGGTGACCACACCGCAGGAGTACGCCACCAAACTGGCGCTCATCCGGGCCGCCGCAAGCCGGTGCGGGCGGGATCCGCTGGCGATCACCCCTGCCCTGCACCGCTTCGTCGTCGTCGCCCCCACCGACCACGAAGTCCAAGCACTGCTGCGCCACAAGTCGGTGCGGATGCTCGGCCTGGCCGCGCCCGCCGAGCTGTGGCGAAACCTCGGGGCACAGCACCCGTTCGGTGACGACTTCCGCGGCTATGTCGACATCGTTCCCCAGCAGTACGACCGCCCGACCCTCGACAAGGCGATCGCCGCCGTACCGCCCGAGCTGGTCGAGCAGGGACCGCTGCTGTGGGGCACTCCCCCACAGATCATCGACAAGCTCCGCGCGTTCGGCGACGCCGGGCTCCGACACGTCGTCCTGGCCCCGGTGTCCGGACTGGTTTCCGCGAAAGCGGCCCTCTACTCGCTCTGGGCGATGCGCCCCATCGCGTACGCGCTCCAACGTCCCGGCGGTGACGGGCTGATGGGGACCGACCAGGCAGGCGGCGTGTCACCGGGCCTGCGACGCGTGATCGGCCCGGGGCTGCTGCTGTTCTTCGTCGTCGGCGACATCCTGGGCGTCGGCATCTACGCCCTCGTCGGGTCGGTCGCTGCCCGGATCGGCGGCGCCCTGTGGCTGCCGTTCCTGCTCGCGTTCGTCGTGGCGTTCCTGACCGCGCTGAGCTATCTGGAACTGGTCGGCAAGTACCCGCGCGCCGCCGGTGCCGCCCTCTACACCCAGCTCGCGTTCGGCGTCCGGTTCCTCACCTTCATGGTGGCCTTCGCCGTCATGGCATCCGGCGTGACCTCGGCCGCCTCCGCCGCGACCGCGTTCGGCGAAACCTACCTCCACCAGTTCGTCACCGTGCCGCTCTGGCTCGTCGGGCTCCTGTTCCTGCTCGCCCTGGGCCTGGTCAACTTCCGCGGCGTCGGCGAATCGATGCGGGCCAACGTCATTCTCACCGCCGTGGAACTGTCCGGCCTGCTGATCGTCATCGCGGTCGGGGTGTGGGCGGTGGCGCACGGCAGCGGCGACCCGGGAAGGCTGACCGAGATATCGGCGGGCGGTAGCGGGGTCTGGACGGCGATCACCGCCGCGACCTCGCTGGCGTTCTTCGCCATGGTCGGGTTCGAGGACGCGGTCAACATGGCGGAGGAGACCACCGACCCGCAGCGGACCTTCCCCCGGGCGATGCTGCTCGGACTGGTCATCACCGCCGTGATCTACCTGCTGGTCACCGTCCTCGCCTCGACCCTCGTGCCCGCGACCGATCTCGGCGCCGCAGGCAGCGGCGCGCTGTTGCGGGTGCTGGAAGTCGGAGCCCCGGCATTCCCCCCGGCCGTCTTCGCGGGCATCGGCCTGATCGCCGTCATCAACTCGGCTTTGATCAACATGCTGATGGCGAGCAGGCTCCTCTACGGCATGGCGAACGAGGGCATCATTCCGCGCCCGTTCGGCGCCGTGCACCCGCGCAGGCGCACGCCCTGGGTCGCGATCGTGTTCTCCAGCGCCATCGCGTACGTCCTCGTGCTCTCCACGGATATCGGTCTCCTCGGCGGCACGACGTCGTTGCTGCTGCTCGGGGTCTTCACGATCGTCAACGTCGCGGTACTGGTATTGCGCCGCCGCCCCGTCCCGCACCGGCACTTCCGCGCTCCCACCTGGGCGCCGATCCTCGGAGTGCTGCTGTGCGGCTACCTCGCCACCCCGCTGTCCGGACGCCCGCCCCAACAGTTCCTCATCGCCGGGATCCTGCTCGCCGTCGGCGTCACCCTCTGGCTGGTCAACCTCGCCGTCGTCAGGAGGTCCTCGGCGAGAGCCTCGAAGAAGTGACCGGCGGGACCTTCGTCCGGGGTCCTGGTGGCATGCGCCTGTGCCCCGCATCGCGGCCGGTGCCCACACTGAGGCGATGGGTGAGGTGAACCGGGCCGCGCGTAACCCGGCGGATCAGGGGCATACCCACGCGAACGTGACGGGTGGGTGGCTGCGCCCGGCGGTGTTCGGGATGATGGACGGCCTGGTATCGAACTTCGCCCTCATCGCCGGTGTGGCCGGGGGTGTCTCCGGTGCGGGCGGTGACGTCCGAACGGTGGTACTGGCAGGCCTGGCCGGACTGGCCGCGGGCGCGTTCTCGATGGCTGCGGGCGAGTACACCTCGGTGGCATCCCAGGCCGAGCTCGCCAAGGCCGAGCTCGCGGTGGAGCGCCGCGCGCTGATCCAAAGCCCGCAGCGCGAACAGGACGAGCTCACCCGCGTCTACACCGAACGCGGCGTCGATGCCGACCTCGCCCGAGAGGTCGTGCGGCAACTGTCCCAGCATCCGGACCACACACTGGTCGTGCACGCCCGCGAGGAGCTCGGAGTCGACCCCGGGGACCTGCCCGCGCCGTTGACCGCAGCCGCCGTCTCGTTCCTCGCCTTCGCCATCGGCGCGGTGTGGCCCCTGGTCCCCTACCTCCTCGGAGCAACCCAGCTGCTGCCTTCGCTGATCGTCTCCCTGGTCGGGATGTTCCTCGCGGGCGCCCTGGTGTCCCGCGTGACCACACGATCCTGGTGGTGGACCGGAGCCCGCCAACTGCTGCTCGGCGGATCCGCCGCCGCACTGACCTACGCGGTCGGCACACTGGTCGGCACCGGCATCGGCTGATCGCCTGCTTCCGGATGGCGGTGGTCAACCGGCCATCGGTTGAAGCTGGATGACGGGGATCCGCCACCGGGTGCGGGCCTGACCCATGTCGCGGCATCCGGGTCACCGGCTGCGGGACTGAAGCAGCAGCGGTGAAGCGACCAGGTTCCACACGACCCCGCCACCGAGTACCAGCAGTTCGGGCAGCAGGTAGGCCGTGCCACTCAAGACGACGACGGTCGCCGCCACGAGTGCGGCCCATACGACGCCCTCGCCGAGGAGATGACGCCGCGTCCCGCCCGACGGCGGTATGCCCAGCCCCAGCACTGGGCCCACCCCGACGATCCGAACGACCGGTCCGTTCCTCGGTGGCGGTCCCCGATCGAGCCGACGAGCCGCACATCCCGGCCGGCTGCCTGCGGTGGCGGACCTTCGGCCCCGGGACCATGAGCGGCAGGTCCCTATCCGGGGCAGGCAGGGAGCCGAAGACTCGACCGCGCGCGACACACCTACACGCGGAGGTCCGAAGATGTCAGGCGCTCTGACGGTGGAGCTCGATCTGCCCCATCAGCAAGCGGTCGAGGCGGTGACGGCGTCGCTGGCCGAGCAGGGCTTCGGGGTGCTGACCACCATCGACGTGCGCGCAACCCTGAAGACCAAGCTCGGGGTGGACGTCGAGGACCACGTCATCCTCGGCGCCTGCAATCCGCCGCTGGCCCATCGGGCCTTGTCGGCCGACCCGGAGATCGGGCTGCTGCTGCCGTGCAATGTCACCGTCCGCCACGTGGGTGGACGGAGTCTCGTGCAGGCCGTCGATCCCGCGCAGCTCCTTCAGATGGCCTGCACCCCGGATACGGACGTGTCGCCGGAGCTGGCCGCGGTCGCCAAGGACGCGTCGGCACGGCTGGGCGCTGCGATCGACGCCTTACGGCAGCCCTCCTGACGCACGACAAGCCCTGTTTCCGCAGACCAGACGAGGCCGCCATGCCCGCTCCGCGCCTTATGCGCAGCGCCACGAAGGCCGCCGTGGTCCTTGCGGCCACGGTGGCGGCCATCGTGACGGCGACGCCCACCGCCCAGGCCGCCGACGCCCCGCCCACCCACGCGGCGGTGTTCACGCGCGGTTACGACACCACGACCCGCGTCGTCACCCTCACCATGGACGCCGACTGGTACAGCCCCGGCGACGTGCCCCGGGTGCTGCAGATCCTGCGGGACAACCGCATCATCGCGGGCTTCGCGCTCACCGGCCGCTACGTGCAGCGCTTCCCCGAGCAGGCGCGCGCGATCGTTGCCGCGGGGCACAAGCTGGTCAACCACAGCTACGACCACCCGTACTTCACCCGGCTCACCCGCGAACAGCGGTTCGCCGAGCTCGACCGCGCCGAAGCGGCCTACCACGCCGCAGGCCTCAGCTCCGACGGTTGGTTCCGCGCGCCCTACCGCGACGGCTACGCCGATCCCGGCGTCACGGCCGACCTGGCCGCCCGCGGGTACTGGGTCGACTTCGACTGGACCTTCGACACCACCGGCTACCTCGGCGCCGACCAGGCCGTCATCCTCGACCGGGTGCGTCGCTACACGGTGCCCGGTGCGACGGTGCTCATGCACCTGAGCACCGAGTCGACCGACACCGCGGCACTGCCCGCCGTGATCACCACATTGCGGTCGATGGGCTACGGGTTCACCGACCCATACCGGACGGTGACGACCGGACAGATCGGCGCGCACTACGCCGTGCTGGGCGCCCAACGCTCCGCCCTCGGGCCACCCCGCACCGGGGAAATGGCGGGCGCGCTGGCGGGCACCGCCGTGCAGTGGTTCCGGACGGGCCGCATCTACTGGCGCGGCGACCTCGGCGCGCACGAGGTGCACGGCGCCATCGCCGGCAAGTACCTCGCGCTCGGGGCGGCCACGTCGGCCCTCGGGATGCCGGTCACCGATGAGACCGTCACCCCCGACGGGACCGGGCGCTACAACCACTTCGCCGCGGGCCCCGGCGGCTACGGCTCGATCTACTGGACGCCGACGACCGGCGCCCACGAGGTGCACGGCGAGATCCGCAGGCACTGGACGGAGCTGGGCTGGGAGCGGGGACTGCTCGGCTACCCCGTCGGCGACGAGACCGCGGTGACCGGCGGAAGGGCCTCGAAGTTCCGGGGCGGCGTCGTCTACTGGTCGGCCCCGACCGGCCCGCACGAGGTGCACGGCGCGATCCTGGGTCGGTACCAGCAGCTTGGGGCGACAAGCAGTGTGTTGGGCCTGCCCGTCTCCGACGAGTACACCGTGCCAGGTGGGCGACGCAGCGACTTCCAGCGCGGTTTCCTGCGGTGGGACACGGCCACCGGAGTCGTGACGCTCGTGACCGGGTGAGCGTGGGGCTATGCGGGCTGCCGCACCAGGCACTGCACGTGGCTCACCTGCGGCTCCCGCATTTCGTCGGGTTCCGGGTTGACGGCGTCGGCGCTCGCGCTGATCGCCGCCGCGAGTTGGGCCGCGGTGCTCGCAGGCCAGTGCGCGCAGCAGCTCCTTGCCCACGGGCGTCCTGGGTGTGGTGCTCTTCCCGCTGACCGCCCCGGTCCACACACGATCTTGTTCTCCAGCACGACGACCACGACGTGCTCGGGGGTGGGGACGGCGGCTGCCGCCACGAGCGCCGAGTCATCCAGCGTCGACGCGGACAAGAGCGCGGTGAATGCGCGAGCGGCCCACAGACCCAGGCGCGGCGACGGGACCGGCGACTCGACACTTCGTGCGAGCTGCTGATCTTCGTCAACCGCCCATTCGAGCTGGCCGCGTTTGTTGAACCGGCTGGCACGAAGTTCGCCGCTCTTGCCAAGACTCCTCTGCGACGCCACATCGGCATGATCGCGCATGAAGCCCCGCGGACACCCGCTCGCCGAAACCACGCGCAGGGGGCGCCAACCGGGTTCTCGACCCGGCGCCGCCGTGGGCGCATCCTGGTCGCCATGGACGATCCGAAGTCCGGCCTCTGGCTCGACGTCGGCCGGGACACGGTGGCTGACCTGTTCGGCCGCGCCGGGCTGATGGCATTCGACGACGCCTTGCCGGGCACCGCTTGACCGACGAGGTCGACCTCGGTCGGGGTCACCGCTGACATCGGCACCGTCGGCATCGTCGTCGCCTCAGCCCGCGTCGCCGTGTCGTCCTGCTCGGGCAGGCACGCATGACCGCCCAGCCACCTCCCTCCTCGCGCGCACCGGTTGATGGTGCGGGCAGCCACTGGAACCACATCTACCGCACCCGCGGCAGTGACCAGCTCAGCTGGACGCAAGCCGCACCGACCATGTCGCTGCGCCTGATCGAGCAACTGCCGATCGGGCGCGAGGACGCGATCGTCGATGTCGGCGCCGGTGAAAGCACCCTGGTGGATGCCCTGCTCGCCCGCGGGTATCACCACCTGACCGTCCTCGACGCCGCACCCCACGCCCTGGACCGTGCCCGCGCCCGCCTGATCGCCGCCGGACAGTCAGCGACCGCCGCGACCGTCACGTGGGAAGTCGCGGACGTTCTCACTTGGCGCCCGGCGCAGCGCTACCGACTGTGGCACGACCGCGCGGTGTTCCACTTCCTCACCGACCCGTCCGACCGCGCAACCTACCGCGACCGGGCCGCCTCCACGGTCGCACCGGGCGGTTTCCTGATCGTCGCCACGTTCGCCCTCGACGGCCCTACCCGCTGTTCCGGGCTGCCGGTCATGCGCTACGGCCCGGCCGAACTGGCCGCCGCGTTCGCGCCCCACTTCGCCACGCACCTGGCCGACGACGAGCAGCACCACACGCCGTGGGGCGCCGTGCAGCACTTCACCTGGGTGGTCCTGCAACGCGGTGGAGCGGCGCAGGCGGCTGCGCGGCAACGTGTATCAGGGTGTGGGTGGACGGCCTCTTCCTGACGTGATCGCTAACTCCCGGCTGTCGCTTGGCCTCCTCGGCCGATTCCACCTCGTGCTTGGCGGACGGCCGGTTGAGCTCGCCCCGGCCGAGCAGAGTCTCGTCGCGCTCGTCGCGCTCCGCGGCCCACAGCAGCGCACGCAGGCGGCGGGCACCCTCTGGCCGAACCTGCCGGAGCGGCGTGCGCTCGCCTGCCTGCGCACGGGCGTCTGGCGGCTGGGCCGCCGCGGCCTACCGCTGGCGGCCGACGGCGGCAACCGGGTTGGGCTGCCCGACGACGTCGTCGTGGACGTGCACGGCATCCCGGCGGCGCTGGCCCGGTGGTGGGCGACGCGCCAAGACATGACCGGCGCCGCCCGGTGGGAGCTGCTGCCCGGGTGGTACCAGGACTGGGTGCTGATGGACCGGGAGCGCATCCGGCAACAGGTGATCCACGGCGTCGAGGCGGGCGCCCGGTCGGCGTTGGCGGCGGGCGATCCCGGCACCGCACTGGGGTGGGCTTGGCAGGCGGTCGATCTCGGGCCGCTGCGGGAGTCGGCGCACCGCCTCGTGATCGCGGCGCATCTCGCGGCGGGCGACGTGGGTGAGGCGCGCGCCCATGCCCAGCGGGTGCGGCGCCTGTTCGCCGAGGAGCTGGGCGTGGCGCCCTCCCGGGCCTTGACCGCGTTGCTGGCCGGGGACCCGGTGGCGGGCGGGGACCCGGCGGCGGATCAGGTCGACGTCGCCGCGAGCACGCGCCTGTTGAGCAGAACCTGATGCTCGTGGCTGGGCAGGATGCCCAGCTCCCGCTCCAGGAGCGTCCGGTAGGCCAGGTGGGCGCGCCTGCCCTCGGCCCAGTTGCCCTCCGCCAGATGGGCCTCGAGCAGGACGCGCTGAGCGCTGTCGCGCAGCGGGTCGGCGGCCACCGCGGCCAGAGCGGCGTCGATCGCCTCGGCGTGCCGCCCGGCGGCCCGCTGCGCCGCGCTCAGCGCCTCGACCGCGTGCAGCAGCCGCTGCCGGATCCGCTCCCGCTCGACGAGGACCCAGTCGTCGTCCCAGCCCGCGAGCAGCTCGCCCGTGGCCAGGTCGCCCGCACGGACGTCCAGGTCCGCCGCCGTGGCGTGGCCGCCGCGCAGCCGCGTCGCCCACCCCTCGAGCAGCCGGACGTCGACGGCCACCCCGTCGGCCAGCGCGATCGTCGACGCGTCGGCGACCACCAGGTCACCGTCGAGATCCCCCGCCGCGGCCCGCAGGCGACACAGCGTGGAGCGCAATGTGGCCGCCGCGCGCCGCTCCGGCTCATCGGGCCACAGCCGTGCCGCGAGCTGGCGGCGGTCGTGCCGGTTCGGGAACAGAGCGAGGAACGCGAGCGGCCGCCAGGTGTGCGCGGGCAGGTCCACCCGCCGCCCGGCCCGCCACAGCGACGGGCCG
Organism: uncultured Actinomycetota bacterium; assembly: GCA_963750095.1. Classification (GTDB taxonomy): domain Bacteria; phylum Actinomycetota; class Actinomycetes; order Mycobacteriales; family Pseudonocardiaceae; genus Pseudonocardia. Next base: position 1,426,558 of record CAVVPJ010000011.1, read on the forward strand.
CCGATCAGCGCCACCAGCGGCGCAGGAGTGCCCGGGGCCGAGCCCGCCAACGCGGCGACACCATCGCGGAGCACACGCACCACCCGCTCTCGTTCCTGACGGGGTGAACCGGTGTGGTGACGGTAGGCGGCCCCGCGTCACCATGGCGTCACAGCGCAGGTCAGGGGCCATGCGGCAGTCGCGCGTGTGCGGCGATGACGGCGCGGATCCACGCCAGCGCCTCTTGCGGGTCCCGCGTCACCCGCACCGTCTGTGGCCCAGCCGCGACGTCGACGCACGAGCGCAGCGTGATGAGGACGTAGTCGGCCTGGCGCTCCAGCGTCAGCACGCACACGGCCACCGGACCGCCCGCTCGCTCGGCGCCCCAACCCGGCTCTGCCATGCCGCGGACCCTGACCGGTCCCCGTCGCCCCTGTGTCGCCGGGGCGTCGCCGCGGTGCGCCCGTGACACTCCGGCGACGGGACGGCTACGCCGCGGCGACGGACCCTGCCTAGCGTCCGGCGCCGAGGTGAGGACATGTCGAGCAGCGTGGTGGACGTCGCGGCCCTGACCTGGGTCGGTTCGGTGCCCGCGATCACCGCGACGCCCGTGCCCGGCCGCCGCCCGACCGGGCAGGCGATCCGCGTGGACGTAGCAGCGGGCGCGGCGGGCGCGCAGCTGAGCGCGACGCTCACCCCACCGCTCGACCTGTCGAGCGCGGGCGAGCTGCGGTTCGACGCGCTGGGCGGCGCCGCCGCCGAGGGCACTGACGCCCGGCCGTTCCTCGTCGAGTTCGGCTTCGTCGACGCGGGCGACCAGGCGGGCGACGAGCACCGCTGGCTGGTGCCGGTCGAGCGGCCCGGCCGGTGGGAGCCGCACCGGATCGGGCTGGGCGCCGACCGCCGCTCGGCCGTGAGCGGCCTGGTCGTCCGCGCGCTCACCGACCGCCCGACGACGATCGTGATCGGCGCACCCGTGGCCGTCGTCGACGAGCTGGTCGCCGACGTCGAGGCCGCGCTGACCGCGCTGCTCGCGGCGCGCGTCGGTGTGTCGGTGGTGTTCGACGCCCCGGGCGCAACGAGCCCGCCGCCCGACCCGGCCGTGCTGGTGGCCCTCACCGACCAGTGGGCCGATCCCGCCCGGGCCTGGTCGATACCGCTGCGGGACTCGTTCCGCCGCCGCGGCGGCGGTGTCGTCTGTGCGCTGCGCCCGCCGCCGAAGCCGGTGACGTTGGAGTACCAGCTGACCGTCACGGCCACCGACGACCGGCGGCGGCGTGTGGCGACCGCGGGGCTGCTCGCCGCACTCGGCGCGCCGACGTCGCTGGCGGTCGACGGGCTCGACCTGCCCGTCACGCCCGTACCCGCGCCGAGGCGCTACGTGCGCGACCGCGCCCCGCTGGCTCCGCTCGTGATCCACATCGACACCGTCGTGGAGGCGGGCCCGCGCACGAGCCTGCCGTGGATCACCGGTGCGACGGTGGCCGCGGGTCCGTTCCCGCCCGGCGGCGACAGCGAGACCGTCGTGGTGGTCGCGCCGTGACCGGGTTCGCGCTCGGCGTCGGCGGCCCGCTCCTGCTGCGCGTCGGCGACGGGCCGTGGCAGGAGGTCCTGCTCGCACCCGAGCGGTTCGCCGACTCCGCCGCCGCCACGGCGCAGGAGATCGCGGACGTCCTCGACGGCGTGGGCGGCGTCGCGGCGGACGTCGAGGACGGAGTGGTCGTCCTGACCTCGGCCAGGGCCGGTGCGAGCGCCAGCGTGGAGATCGATGTGCGCCGCTCGCCCGTCGCGACCGCGCTCGGCCTCGCCTCGGCGGGCCCGTTCGTCCGCGCGACCGGGCGCGGGCCCGATCCCGCCCGGCTCGTCTCCGCGCCCGGCCCGTTCCGGTTCGCGGCGCAGGCGGGGATGACGGTCCGGGTCAACGGTCGGGGTCGCCGCGTGCGGTTCCCCGAGGGCGAGGCCGTCGCCGCGGACATCGCCGCCGCGGTCGACGCGGCCCTGCGTCGCCCGGTCGCCGAGACCACCGCCGACGGCCGGGTCGCGGTGGTCTCCCCGAGGATCGGGCCGGGCGGCACCGTCGAGGTCGTGCCCGGGCCGCCCGGTTCGGATGCTGCGGCGGTGCTCGGCTTCGTCGGAGCCAACGCGCTGTCCGACCCGTGGCGCAGCGACCCCGCCCGGCTGCGGCTGGCACCACCCGGTCCGACCGTCACCGTCACCAACCTCACGGGCGCGCCCGTGGAACTGCATCTGCCCACCGGCCAGGTCGTGCTGCCCGCCCGCGGACGGCTCACCACGTCCCGAGCACTCGCCGACGACCCGGCGGTCGCCCGGCTCGCCGCCCGAGCCGTGCTCCGCGTCGATGGCTTTCGGGTCGACAACTCTGGGGAGGACTAGGCATGCCGCTGCAGATCGGTGTGAATGTGCTGGAGGTCGACGGCCCGTCGACCCCGACTCTGGCGGCCGCCCCGACCTCGGTGGCCGCATTCGTCGGCCGGACCCGCCGCGGAGTGCCCGACCGCGCGGTCCGGATCACCGACGCGGCCGCGCTGGCCGCCCGTTTCGGCGACCCGCTGAGCGACGCCTACACGGCGCTGGCGGTGCTGGGGTTCCTCGCCAACGGGGGCCGCACCGCCTTCGTCGTGCGCGTGGTCGGCGCGGGCAGCGCGGCGAGCATCGTGGACCTCCCGGACCGACGCAGCCCGGCCGTGCCGAGCCTGCGGGTGGCCGCGGGGCGCCGCGGCGAGGCCGATCCCGGCCCGTGGGGCGACGACCTGCGCCTGGACGTCCGCGACGATCCGCAGGCGGCCACCACCGTCACGGCAGGCATCGCCTCTGGTGCGACCGACGCCGTGCTGGCCTCGGTCAAGGGCGTCGCCGTCGGCACGGTGCTGCGCTTCCCGACCGCGGGCGCGCCCACGTTCCGAAAGGTCACGACGATCGACACCACCGCGAGCCGGGTGTCGTGGACGGGCGGGCTGGGCGCCGCCGTGGCCGCGGGCGCCGCGGTGGTCAGCGCCGAGTTCCGGCTCGTGGTTCGCTTGCGCGATCCCGCGACCGGCGCCTTCCCGGTGGTCGAGGACTGGGGCGGGCTCTCGATGCAGCCTGGCGCGCCCGGCTACGCCGTCGACCGTGTCGGCCATCCCGCCACCGGGTCCGGGTTCGTCACGGTCACCGACCTCGACCTCGGTGTGCATCCGGGGGTGAACCTGCCCGCCGTCGCGTCCGGGCTGGCGTGCCGCGGCGGCACCGCGACCGCCCCCACCGCGCCCGATCTGACCGGCTCGGCGGCCGCGGGCACCGGGCTGCACGCGCTGGACACCAGCGCGGTGCAGCTGCTCGCGGTGCCCGATGCGCACACGCTCACCGCGGACGGTCCGCGGACGGTCGCGCTGGCCGCCCTCGACTACTGCGCGGCCCGCGGCGACTGCACCTACGTCGGCGCCCCGCCCGACCGCGGCCACACCCGCCTCGTCCGCTCGCCCGCCGACTACACCGAGACCGTCGCCCACTACGTCGCCGCGGTCGAGGACTACGCGGCGGGCCTGCAGGGCAGCAACGTCTACGGGGCGCTCTACGCGCCGTGGATCCTCGTGCCCGACCCCGTCGGGAGCGGACCCAACCCGGTGCGCCCGATGCCGCCGGACGGGCATGTGCTCGGCGTGTACGCGCGCACCGAGGCCGAGCGGGGGATCTTCAAGGCCCCGGCGGGGGACGCCGCGCTCGTCCGCGGGTCGGTCGCGGTCGCGGCCGCGCTCTCGGACGCCGAGCACACCGAGCTGGTGCGGGTCGCCCATGTCAACGGGGTGCGCGCCATGGCAGGACGGGGCATCGTCGTGGCCGCGTCGCGGACGCTGTCCACCGACGTGCGCTGGCAGTTCGTCAACGTCCGTCTGCTGTTCAACATGGTGAAGGCGACGCTGCGCGACGGGCTGCGCTTCGTCCGCCAGGAGCCGCACACCCCGGCCCTGCGGCGCAGCGTGACGACCAACGTCGTCACCCCGTTCCTGCTGGGGCTGTGGCGGCAGGGCGCGTTCGGGTCCGACCCGCCCGCCGCCGTGTTCAGCGTCAAGTGCGACGAGGAGAACAACCCGCCCGCGCAGGTCGACCTCGGCAACTTCCGGCTGGAGGTCTACTTCTACGCCGCCCGCCCCACGGAGACCGTGCAGATCGTCGTCGGCCAGCAACCCAGCGGCGCCACCGCCGCGGAAGCCTAGGAGGGATGCCATGACCGCCGGTCTCGGCGTCACCGTCATCGAGGTCGACGGCACCGCGGCGCCCGTCGTCGCCACCGCCGCCACCTCGGTGGCCGGGTTCCTCGTCCGCTCGGCGCGCGGCGTGCCCGGCGTCCCGGTCCACGTGCGCGGCTTCGCGGACTTCGTCGCGACGTTCGGCTCCTACTCCGCCGACGCCTACGGCGCCTACGCGGTGCGGGGCTTCTTCGACAACGGCGGCTCCGACGCCCGGGTGGTGCGGGTCGTCGGGCCGAACTCCCGCGCCGCCTCGGTGGTGCTCAAGGACCGCGCGGGCGCCGACACCCTCACCGTCACCGCGGGCGCCGCGGGCAGGCCCGACCCCGGGGCATGGGGCAACGCCGTGTCGGTCCGGGTGGAGGACCATCCGCTGGGCACCGCCGCCGTGCCTGCGCAGTTGGTCGGCGCCAGCGCGGAACCCTTCGCCGTGCCGCTGGGGAGCACCGTGTCGGTTGCGGTCGGGCTCGCGTCGGCCACCGTCACCGTGCCGCTGCGGTTCACCGCCGCGGAGTTCGCGACGCCGGACGCGGCGTCCGCGGAGGAGGTAGCGCGCTCGGTCAACCGGCAGACGACCGCGCTGCAGGCCGGGGTGCTGCCGGGCGGGCGCCTGGTGCTCGCCGCGACCGGCGCGACCCCGTTCGCCGCCCGGATCACCACGACCGGCGCCACCGCGCTCGGCTTCCCCGACGCGACGGGCGGGGAGGACGTGCCCGCCACCGCCACCGCGCTCGTCGTCACGGCGGCGGGCGGGTTCGTGCCCGGGTCGGCCGTGCAGGTGACGACGCGCGGATCCGTGATCGGCACCGCCGTGCCGACCGCGCCCGCCGACGGCTCCGCGATCGTCGTCACCGCGGACGGCGGCGCCGCCGAGACCATCGCCTTCGCCGCGGCCGACCTGCCCACCCCGGTCACCGCAGCCGCGCTCGCGGCCGTCGTCAACCGGTCCGCCGTCCGCGTCGCCGCCGAGGTCACCGGCGACGGCAGGCTGGTGCTCAGCTCCCGGTCCGAGGGCGCGAGCTCCGCCGTCGCCGTCGCCGCGCCCACGGGCGGCACGGCGGACGCGCGCGCGGCGCTGAAGCTCGACACGGCGACCCCGGTGGCGGGCGTCGCCGCGGTCCGGTCGCTGGCCGCTGCGTCGGAGACCTACCGCGTGCTCACGTTCACCTCGCCGCTGCCTGCGTTCGCCGTTCGGACGGCCATGGTCCGCTCCGCGGAGGTCGACCTGGTCGTGCTGGTCGACGGGGTCGAGGTGGAGCGGTTCGCGTCCCTGTCGATGGTCGCGAGCCACCCCCGGTTCATCGAGACGATCGTGAACGACCCGGCGGGCGGGGCGACGCACGTGACGGTGGCCGCCGCGGGCAACGCTTCGGGCCCCGGCGTGGACCTGCCCGCCGTCGGCACGGCCGCGCTCGGGACCACATCCGGTACGAGCGGCATCGACGGGGACCCGCCCGGTGACGTCGACTACCTCGGCGACCCCACCACCCGCACCGGCCTTGAGGCGTTCGGGTCGGTCCCGGTGCAGCTGATCGCGTGCCCGGAGAGCACCGCGGCGGGGGTGACCGCGGGCGCGCTGGCGTTCTGCGAGCGCCGCGGCGACGCGATGTTCGTCGGCACCGTGCCGCACGGTCTCGATCCCGACGGGGCGGCCGCGTACGCCGCGCCGCTGCGTGGCCGCAAGGTCTTCGGTGCGCTCTACGCCCCGTGGATTCAGGTGGTGAACCCGCTGGACCGCACGGGCACGCAGCCGACGGTGACGATCCCGCCGGTCGGGCAGGTGCTCGGCGTCTACGCGCGGATCGCGGACGTGCGCGGGGCGTGGAAGGCGCCTGCGGGCGACGAGGCGCGCCTGCTCGACGCCGTCGGGGTGGACTACGCGATGACCGACGCCGTGCACACCGCGCTCGTGCGCGAGGGAGGGGTGAACGGCATCCGCGCGGTGCCCGGCGCCGGCGTCGTCGTGGACGCCTCGCGGACGCTCTCGACCGACTCACGCTGGCTGTTCGTCGGCGTGCGGCGGCTGTTCAACCTGGTCAAGACGTCGCTGCGGGACGGCCTGACGTGGGTGGCGCAGGAGCCGCACACCGATGCGCTGCGCCGGTCGGTCAAGTTCAACGTCGTGACGCCGTTCCTGCTGGGGCTGTGGCGCCAGGGCGCGTTCGGCTCCGACCCGCCCGAGCGGGTGTTCTCGGTGCGCTGCGACGCGTCCAACAACTCACCGGCCGACGTCGCGCAGGGCCTGTTCACCGTGGAGGTTCTCTTCTATCCCACCAAACCGGCCGAGTCGATCCTCGTGATCGTCGGCCAGCAGGACAGCAGCGCGGGCGCGCGCGAGGTCTGAAGCCACCGAACCCGAAGGGAGAGCCCGTTGTGGCCGAGCTGAGTTTCGCCGAGGCGTACCGCACCCACGCCTTCGCCGTGGAGATCGAGGGGGTGCAGTGCCCCGTCACCAAGGTGACCGGGCTCTCGGAGGGCACCACGGAGACCATCGACCAGCCCGACGCGGGCTCCGCCGTGATTCACAAGATCGCCAAGGGGACGATCACCTGGGACCCGCTGGTGTTCGAGCGCAACGTCGACGGCACCCGCTTCGACCGGTTCTTCCAGGACTGGTTCGGCGAGATGTTCCAGCTCCACGGCCCGAGCAAGGGCAGCTCGGTGCGCCGCAACGGCGCCGTCGTGGTGTTCCAGGACGGCGAGGAGGTGCTGCGGTTCGCCTTCTACGGCGGCTGGCTGAAGTCGTCGAAGTTCTCCGACCTGGAGGCGGGCGGCGCCAACCTGCTCAAGCAGACCGTCGAGATCGTGCACGACGGCATCGAGCGCGTCGCATGAGAGAGGAGACCGCCATGCAGGCCCGCCCCCGCGAGTTCACCTTCGAGCTGCCCATCGGCTACGAGGACGCCGACGGCCAGGTGCACCGCACCGCCGTGCTGCGGAAGATGACCGGCCGCGACGAGGCCGTGCTCGCCGACAAGCGGCACCGCACCAACGGCGGCAAGATGATCACTGAACTGCTGGGCGGGTGCCTGGTCCGGCTCGGCACCCTGGAGCGGCCCGGCTCCGTCGTCGCGCAGAAGCTGTTCACCGCCGACCGGCACTTCCTGCTCGTGAAGCTGCGCGAGATCACCTTCGGCGAGCTGATGCAGGCCACCTACAGCTGCGCCACCTGCAACCAGGCCACCGCGGTCACCGAGGATCTGTCCGAGCTGCCGGTGGTGCGCCTGGACGCCGGGGAGCTGCCAGCCGACCTGGTCGTGCGGCTCGACGACGGCTACGTCGACCGCGGCGGCGAGTGCTACGACACCCTGCTGTTCCGCCACCCCACCGGCCTGGACGAGGAACGGATCGCCGCGACCGTGCGGGAGAACGCCTCGCGCGGCAAGAACGCGCTGCTCGCCCGCTGCCTCAAGGCCATGGGCGACATGCCAGCCCCCCGGCTGGAGGCACTCGGCACGTCGATCTTCACCGAGCTGACCCTCGCCGACCGCGGCGTCATCGACCACGCGATGAACAACGGCGGTCCCGGCATCAAGCTCCGCCGCGACGTGCAGTGCGACAACTGCGGCCGCACCTACGAGGCCGCCCTGGACATGTCGAATTTCTTGGTGGCCTCGTAAGGGAGGAGGACAGCCTGCGCCGCGAGGTCTTCTTCCTCGCCTACCACCTGCACTGGGGGCACGGCGAGCTGCTCGACCTGCCGGTCGACGACCGGTGGGCCTACGTGCGGCTCCTGACCGACCAGCTGGACCACGAACGGGACGCCGTGGAGCGTGCGCGGAAGGGAGGGTGAGCGATGTCGCCGGACCAGATGGTTTCGGTGCTCGGCCAGATGTTCACCGCCCTGCAGCAGTCCGGGCTCGTGGCGGGCGACGTCCTGCACACCGTCCAGCAGCTGCGGACCGCCATCGACTACGCGAACCGCGGCTATGACGTCTCGATCAACCAGCAGGCGGGCGTGCTGGAGCTGGTGAACGGGAAACTGGTCTCCATCGACCGCGTGATCGACGTGGTTGCCCGGCGCGCGGGCGAGCTCGACCTGAACATCGAAGTGAAGACCGGCGCCGTGGCCCGGGCCATCCCCACCCTCTCGGCGGCGTTCGCCGACGGCGAGAAGAACCTCCAGTTCCTGCACGACCTGGTGGCTGGCGCGAGCGGCGAGGTGCGCAACGTCTGGCAGCTGATGTCCACCTCGATCGAGCAGGCCAAGCCGACCATCGAGAAGCGCCTTCTCGACTGGGGCACGTTCCTCGAGGAGCACCTGCGCTATAGCAAGGCCGACGTCGAGCGCGCGATCGAGAGCTTCCAGTTCGTCGACGCCTTCGGCAATGCGATCGAGTACACGTGGGGTCCAGCGGGCCCGATCGCGAAGAAGGCGCTCGACGCGGCGAGCCACAGCCCCGACTTCACCCCCGCGATGGCGGAGCTGTTCGGCCCGTCCGGGAAGGTGGCCGACGCCGCCACGCTCGCCGCGGGCGGGGCCGATCTCACCGCCGCCGAGCAGGGGCTGGAGAAGAAGCTGACCGACGGCATCTCCGGGGCGTTGGAGAAGGCAGGCGACGCGGCGCAGAAGCAGACGCTCGGGCAGCTCTCGGCGAGCGTCTCCTCGGGGGCCACGGCGCTGGGCGGCGCGCTGTCGTCGGTGCCGCAGCTCTACGACTCGGTGACGAAGCTCGGCGAGGCCTGGAACAAGCCGCTGCACTCCACCAAGGACTACATGGACCTGCTCGGCGCCGCCGGGGCGACGGTGTCGCAGGCCGGGCAGGCGCTGCAGGCGTTCACCGGGCTGACCCAGGTGGCCGCGGCCGCACAGGCGGTATTCAACGCGGTGATGGCGCTCAACCCGGTGGTGCTCGTCGTGATCGCCGTGGTCGCGCTGATCGCGGCGATCGCGCTGCTGATCGTCTACTGGGACCAGGTGAAGGCCGCGCTGCGCGACAACCCGTGGCTCGCCGTCGCGGCGTCACTGCTCGGGATCATCGGCATCATCATCGTGATCATCGCCTACTGGGACGAGATCAAGCTGGCCGTGCTGATCGCTGCCAACTTCATCAGCATCCAGGCACAGCGGATCGGGCTGTTCTTCGTCGGGCTGGGCACGCTGATCGGGCAAGTCTGGGACTGGATCACCGCGACGGCCGCCAACGTCGGCATCTCGATCCTCAACGCGTTCATCGCGGCAGGCGTCGCCATCCAGAACTTCTTCATCGGTGTGATCAACTGGGTGCTCGGCAAGTACAACGACCTCGCCGACAGCGCGCTGGGCGACCTCATCGGCCTGCAGAAGGCCGACCTGATCCCCGAGGTCGACGTCCAGACGAAGCTCATCCCGCCCAAGGACGTGCCGACCATCGACGTCGACGCCGCGTTCAAGCCCAAGGCCGTCACCGGCGGCCTTGAGGCGCAGATCCAGGCCCAGCAGGCCGTCGTCGCCGCAGGCCAGAAAGAGGACGCCGACCGGCGGGCGGGCGCCGCGACCCCCGCCGGGGCCCCCGCGCCCGGCGCGCCGTCGGCCGCCCCCGCGCTCCCCCCCGTCCTGCCCGCGGCGCCCGGCGGGCTGCCCGCGGGCGCCGCACCCGGCCCCGGCGGCGCGCCGCAGGCGGGCGGGGGGCCTGCCGACCAGTCCGTGCACGTGGAGGGTGGCATCACCGTGACGATCAACGCCGAGCGCCTGGAGGCCGACTCCGCACAACTGCTGACCGACCGGTTCATCGAGCAGATCCAGGCGCGGCTCGGGGAGCTGCGCGCCACTGCGGACTTCCGTGTGGGCGCCCGCCCACAGCAGGCATGAGGGGGTGAGCGGGATGGCACCCGTGGTCAGCCCGGTGCGGGGTTTCCTCGCCAGCGTGGACGTGAGCCCGGCGATACTCGTCCGGTTCCAGTTCAACCCGACCTCGCTCACCGACAAGCGCACCGCGACCTGGGCCACGCTCGCCGCGCCCGGCGCGCTGCTGCCCGCCCGCCAGTACACGGCTGGCGGCGAGCGGACGCTCAGCTTCACCGCGTCCGTTGACGGGCGGTGGCCCGGCGTGGAGCGCGACGCCGACGGCGGCATCGGGCCGGAGCTGACCAAGTACCGGGCGTTCCTGCACCCGCGCATCGCGTCCTGGCCCGACGCCGCCCACCTGGCCACCGGGTTCACCGGGCTCTACAGCGGGCGGGAGAAGGTGTTCACGGCCCCGCCGACGGCACGGTTCGGCTTCGGCGACCGGGTCGTGGACTGCGTGGTCACCGAGATCACGATCACCGAGACGCTCTACTCGCCTGCGCTGCGGCCGCTGCGCGCCGACGTCGCGGTGAGCCTCGCCGAGCTGAACCCCTACCTCGTCGCGCCCACGGGACGGACGACGTGAGCGGCCCGACGGGACGCCTCGAACGCGCGCCGGTCAGCGAGGTTCTCGCGCCGGACGGCACGCGCCGCCGCGTCGTCGCGCTGCGCTTGGCGGCGACCACCCCCGTCGGGTCGGGCACCCACCGGGTGGTGGCGGGCGACGCGATCGACGCCGTCGCCCGCCGGGCACTCGGCGCCGAGAGCCTCTGGTGGGCGGTGCTCGACGTCAACCCGCCGCGCTACCCGTTGCAGCTCACCGCGGGCGAGACGCTGCGGCTGCCCGACCCCGGCACGACCACCCGGGCCGACCGGACGAGGACGTTCTGATGACCGCCCGCGCCCCCTACTACGCCGTGACCCTGGAGGGCCATGACGTGACGGCCTGGGTCAGCTCCGTGCAGGTGGTGGAGGACGACCGGCAGGCCGACAGCTTCAAGCTCACCGTGCCCGACCCCCGCATGGTGCTCGCCGACGCGCTGCTGGAGGGCAGCCGCGCCGAGATCGACCTCGGCTACACCGAGCCCGACCAGCACGCGTTGATGCTGCGCGGCACCGTCACCAAGGTGGAGCTGTCCTACCCCGAGGGCGGCGTTCCGGGCGTCACGATCAGCGGCGAGGACAAGTCCATCGAGATGGGGCTCGTCGAGCGCACGGTGCTGTGGCGCAACACCACCGTCGGCGCCGTCGTGAAACGGGTCGCGGGTCCCTATGGGTTCGCCCGGGTGGAGGTGGGGCTGGCGCCGGACCCGAAGCTCGCCGCCGAGCACCAGGACGGCAAGACCGACCTCGCGTTCCTGCAGGATCTCGCGAAGACCTACCACGCCAAGTGCTTCGTCGAGCTGGACGAGCAGAACCGGGAGGTCCTCTACTTCGTGCCCGAACGGCGTGTGGTGACCTTGCGGCGGCCCGAGACGCTGGTGCTGCGCTACCGGGAAGGGCCGGGCAGCACGCTGCGCTCGTTCAGCCCCCAGTTCGACGCGAGCTACCTCGACCGGCTCCGCGAGGTCAACGATGTCGACGACAAGGGCAAGTCGGTGAAGACGAAGGACGAGCCGCCCGCCGAGATCACGGTGTGGAAACTGCCCGCCGATCTCGATGCCCGCGTCGGCGACGTCGACCGGCGGCGGCTGCACGCCCTCTACGACACCGGCGTCGGGCGCCGCCGCGAGCTGCAGACGAAGCTCACCGCGCGCAAGCCCGCCCCGGGGAAGGTCGCGCGCACCCAGGGTGAGCTGGACGCCACCAGCGACGTCGACGAGTCGCGGCGGCTGGGGATGTCGGCCAGCGGGTCGACACTGGGCACGATCTGGCTGCGCGCCAAGTCCAGCGTGCACGTCGTCGGCGTGCACGAGCGGTTCAGCGGTGACTGGTACGTCACCAAGGTCACGCACACGATCGACACCGGTGGCTATCGCACCGATTTCGCGTGCGTCCGGTAGCGGAGGCGACGATGGCGGACACCTACTTCGGCGTCTACGGCGCGATCGTGAAGGCCAACGACGCGGGCGAGGGCGTGCTGGGCGTGGCGGTGCCCGCCGTGTATCCCGGCGGGGAGGTGCTCGACGCCCGACCGAGCCTGCCCTACGGCGTGCTGTTCCTGCCCGAGGTCGGCGAGAAGGTCTGGGTGCAGTGCGAGGGCGGCGACCCGACGCTGCCGATCTGGACCGGGGTGCAGCAGGTCGGCGACGCGTGGCCGACCAAGCCGGGACCGCCCACCGCACGGCTGCTGCGCTCGAAGAAGGATCACCGGGTGGTGCTGGACGACGACGCGCCCGAAGTGGTGGTGCGCTTCGGCGGCAAGGCGCACGCGCTGCGGTTCACCGACACGACGGTGACCCTCACCCACGACGCCGGGCACGCCGTCACGCTGGAGCAGGGAAGCGTCACGGTGGCCGTCGAGAACGGCCCGAAGGTGGCGCTGCGGCAGTCGTCGGCGACGGTGTCGCTCGGGTCGTCGTCGGTCACCGTGGACGCCACCGGGGTCACCGTCGCGGGCACGCTCGTGAAGCTCGGCGGCGGTGCCGCGCCCGTTGTGCGCGCGGGCATCGACATGGGCGTGGGCAACCTCGGTGCGCCGGTGATCATGACGCCCGGCCAGATCACGGTCATGGCATAGCGGGGGCGGGCATGGCGCTGGGACCGGACTCGAAGGTGTGCACCGCGGCGTTCGTCGCGGCGATGCGGGCCCGCCTCAACGAATTGGACCCGCCCGCGGGCGCCAACGTCGACCGGCCGGACGTGCACGACAACCTCGCCGCGCTGGGGTCCGCCGTGTACGACGTGCTGACCGGGACCGGGAAGGCCGAGACCGGGTCGGCCGCCGCACAGGACCCGGCGTTCTGGGCGTGGGTCGCCGCGCTGACCGCCCACGTCGCCGCGCTCGACACCTGGCAGCGCGGCGTGGTCGCCGCGGCGACGGCCTGGACGCCTGCCGACCCGTCGAGCCTGGCGTTCAAGGCGGCGCTGCTCGCGCTGCCCTCCCCCGGCGCAGGCCCGGCCGCGCCCACGTCGCTCGTCGGGAGGATCCGGTGATCACCCTGCGGGGGACGGCGTTCCCGTTCCGCATCGTGGACGGCCGCGTCGCCGTGTCCGAAGGGGGCGACAAGACCGCCGCCGACGTCCGGCATCTGCTCGCCACGCGCGTCGGCGAGCGGGTGCTGCGGCGCACCTACGGCGGTGGCGTCCACCAGTACCTGCACGAGGGGGACGACCAGGCCACCCGCTCGCTGCTGCGCCACGACGTCGAGCAGGCCCTCGCCGCGCACCTGCCGTCGCTGCGGCTCACCGCGCCGGTGCGGGTGCTCGGCGACGGCCAGGAGCTGCGGGTCCGGCTGGAGTACCAGATCGACCCCGGCGACGTCGTGCGGTCGGTCGAGGTGAGCGTCGGGGGTGGCTCGGGATGACGACCGTGCGGGGGCTGCCGATCGACTACACGGGCGTGGGGTACGAGGCGCTGCGCGCCGCGATGCTCGACATCGCCGCCACCACCCTGCCGGAGTGGACCGACCGCACCGAGAACGACCTCGGCGTGCTGCTCGTGGAGCTGATGGCCTATGCGAGCGACGTCACGCTGTACTACCAGACTCGGATCGCGCAGCAGCTGTTCCCCGGCACCGGCGACGAGCCGGACGCGCTGGTGCCGCTGCTGCGGCTGCTCGGCTACGAGCTGACCCCGCCCGCCCCCGCCACGGTGGATCTCGAACTGGCGGTCGACGCGGCGGCACCGCTGCCACTGGCCTTGCCTGCGGGCACCGCGTTCACCACGACGACGCCTGCGGGGGCGCAGCTGACGTTCGAGACCCCCCGCGCGCAGGTGATCACCGCGGCCGATCTCGGCCCGGTGGAGGACGGGGTGCGGCGGTTCTCACCGCTGTCGGTGGTGGCGGGCGTCACGGTGACCGGTGAGGTGATCGGGCGCGCCGACGGCTCGCCGAGCCTGCTGCTGCCGCTGGCGCAGGGGCCGGTGGTGCCCGGCTCGGTCACGGTCGCCGTGACCGAGCCGACCGGGACGAGCGTGTGGCGCGAGCGGGCCACGCTCACCGGCGCCACCGCCGTCGACCGCGTCTTCGCCGTCCAGCGCGACGCCGCGGGCGGGGCCCGGCTGCTGTTCGGCGACGGTGTGAACGGCCGCATCCCGCCTGCCGGGCCGCCGTCGGCGCCCGCCGAGCTGGTTGCGACCTACCGTGTCGGCGGCGGCCCGGCGGGCAACGTTCCCACGGGCACCCGGTTCGACAGCGCCGTCCCGGCGATCCGCGGGGCCGTGGCGCCAGCGGGCGGGCACGGCGGCGCGGACGGCGAGACCCTCGCCCACGCTGGCGGGTTCGCGCCCCGGCTGTTCCGCTCCGGCCGCCGGGCCGTGACCGCGCAGGACTGGGTGGACCTGGCGCTCGCCGTGCCCGGGGTGGGCAAGGCGGTCGCCGTGCCGTCGGGCTGGAACGGGGTTGACCTCTACATCGCGCCCGCGGGAGCCGCCGCCGTCCCTGGCGAGCTGCTGCGCCGCGACGTCCTGGCCGCGTTCGAGGCGACGCGGATGCTGACCACGTCGGTCACCCTGCACCCGCCGCGGCTGGTGGACGTGTACCTGCGCGCCGACGTGCGGGCCGTGCCGTACGTGCTCGCCGCCGACGCCGTCCGCGCCGTGCAGGGCGCGGTCGGCGCCCTGCTCGCCGTCGACGCCGTCGAGTTCGGGCAGCAGCTGTACCTGAGCCGGGTCTACGACGCCGCGCAGAGCCTGCCCGAGGTGGACGCGCTGAACGTCACCCAGTTCAGCCGCGACCCGGAAGGGGCGGTGGACCCCGGCGGGATCATCGAGCTCGCCGCGTTCGAGCTGGCCCGACCCGGCTACCAGCCCGCCATCCAGGTCACCGTGCAGGGCGGAGTCGTCTCGTGACCGCTCCTGTCATCGCGCGCGCGACGCCGCACCTGCTGGGCGGCCGCATCGACGTCACCTGGACCGACCCGCCGCCCGACACGGCTCCGCCGGTGGCCGTGCGGGTGCTGCGCCGCGAGCGCGGGCATCCCCGCGGACCCGACGACGGTGATCTCATCTACGCAGGCCCGGTGGTCGAGCGCGTCGTCGACACCGCGGTGCGGCCGGGGGTCCGCTACTACTACACCGTCTTCGGCCTCTCCGGCGGCGCGGCCGACGGCGGGGCCCGCGCCGACGCGCTCGCCACCGGCCACGCCGACCTCCCCGAGGTGCTGTACCGGCTGCTGCCCGCCGTGCACCAGCGGGAGGACCGCCCGCTGCGCCCCGACGAGCTCGCCGCCCTGCCCACCCTCCCCCCACATCTGCGGACCGCCGGGCCGCTGCGGCGGTTCCTTGAGGCGCTCGCCGCCCCCCTGGCCCTGGCCCGCAGCACGGCCGAGGCGCTGCCGCAGCTGCGCGACCCGGAGCTGGCCCCACCCGCGTACCTGCCGCTGTTGGCGGGGTTCCTCGACGCTCCCCTCGACGCCACCGTGCCGGTGTACCGGCGGCGCAGCGAGCTGCGCTCGCTCGCCGACACCGCGCAGCGGGCGGGCACCGTGGGCGCGCTGCAGACCGCGGCCGAGCGCGTCACCGGATGGCAGGCACGGATCAGCGAGTACGCGCAGAACATCGCCCTGTCCAACGACCCGCCGCGCCGGGGTGTGTTCGCGCTGCGCCGCGTCGCCGGGAGCTGGGTCGGGCTCGACGACATCGCCCCCGAGCTGGGCTTCGGCCCCGGCGGGGCGACGGCGGCGGGGCCGAGCGGGGGCCGGGCGGTGCTGGTCGGCACCCGGCCGGGGCCGTTCACGCTGCGGGCGGGTGCCGAGCTCACGGTCGCGGTGGACGGCAGGCTCCCGACGACCGTGCGGCTGCTCGCCGACGAGCGCGACGGCGACCCGGGCGCCGTCGCCGCCACGCTGGACCGGCTGCTGCCCGAGGTCGACGTCGCGGCGCGCCCCGACGGGCGGCTGGAGCTGCGCTCGCCGCCCGGCTCAGCGGTGCCGTCGCTCACGGTGTCGCCGAGCGAGGCGAGCCCCGTCACGATCGCCGGGGCGCCCGCGGGTCGCGTGGCCGCGCTCGACGCGGGCCCCGGCATCGGCGTGCTCGTGGTGAACGAGGTGACCGACGCCGACGGCCGACGGCGGCTGGAGGGCAGCGCGCTCGACGCGGCGATCCGCGGCGTGCCGGTGCCCATCCCGCAGGCCGCCGACGCCGCGCGCGGCGCTCCCGCGCTCGCCCTGCTGCCCGGGGCGCCGCGGCTGCTCCTGGTCTGGGTCGCCGATCCCGGCACCGACCACGCCCGGCTGCGCCTGCGCACTGGCGTCGTCGCCGCGCCGCGGCCCGCCGTGCTCACCGGCACCCGCGCGGGCGTGTTGCCGGTACCGTCCGGCAGCAGGCTCGTGCTGCGCGACGGCCATGGTCAGGCGCGCGGCATCCGGTTCGCGGCGGCCGACTTCGCCGATCCGGCGGCGCCGCGCGCCCACGAGGTGGTGTCCGTGCTGACGGCGCGGCTGGGCGTCTTCGCGGCGGCGGAGCTGACCCCAGCGGGCGCCGTGGCGCTGCGGTCGCCCGACACCGGCCCGGAAGCCGTGCTCGCCGTCGACGCCGCCCTGTCCGACGCCGCAGCGGCCATCGGCCTCGCCGGGACGGCGCGCGGGAACGCCGACGACCTCGTCGTCTGGGTGGACGGCACCGACCGGGACGGCGCGTCCACCGTCGCCGGGCTCGGCCCGGGCAGGCTCGCCGACCCGGTGCTCGCCGTGGCCCCCGACGGCACCGTCGTGCTGGCGGTGAGCCGTCACGACGGCACCCGCTGGCAAGTCGTCACGGCCGAGGGCAACGGCACGACCTTCTCGGCGCCGGTCACCGTGTCCGGGCCGACGGAGCACGCGATAGAGCCCGCGCTCGCCGTCTCCGGCGGGCAGCTGTGGATCGCCTGGGCGGGTCGGGACAGCGCCGCGGGCCCGTGGTCGCTGCGGGCGGCCACCCGCGGCCCCGGCGGCTGGTCCACAGGCTCGCCGCTCGTGCCCGCACCTGCGGGCTTCCTCGACGGGGACCGCCAGCCGACGCTGCTGGGCGCGGCGGGGCCGCCGGACGTCGTGTTCGCCTCCGACCGCGCCGACGGCACCGCGCTCTGGACGACGACGGCGGGCGCCGCCCCCACCCCTGTCACCGCGGGCCCGGCGGCGGACGGCTGGCCAACGGTGCTGCGCGTCGGCGGCGAGGCGCGCGTGCTGTTCCGCAGCGACCGCAACCTCGTCCCGTCCCGGCTCGGACGCGGGCGGGGCACGGACACCGGCACGGTCCTGCGCCGGGCGGGCACCACCGCGGTCGTGACCGGCGACCTCACACGGCTGCGCGCCCACGGCGAATGGGGTGATCTCACCGCCTACACCCCGCACCGCCCCGACGGCGCCGACCTCGACCATCCGCTGCGCGACGACGAGCGCTACCTGCGCGGCACGGTGGGCCTGCACCTGCTGCAGACCGTCGCGGGCCCGCTCGACGCCGCCGCGAAGGCGCGACTGGGCGCGATCCTGCCCCGGGTGGTGCCGATCACCGTGCGGGTGCTGGTGCACCTGGCGTCGCCGCCCGTCGTCGAGCACGTCTACCCGAACGCCGACGGGCCCACCGAGCGGGTTCTCGACCGGCATCCCGAGGTCGAGCACCTTGACGCGGTAGCGGAGCGCAGCAGCGTCGTCGGCCTCGGCTGGCGCGTGCTGCACAGCGCGACGCCGAGCCTCCCGCCCCCGGCCGATCCGCGCGCGGGCGGCGTCAGCGCCGATCCCGCGGCGCCCGAGTCCCTGCGCGGGCGGACCGCCGCGCCACCCCTGGAATGAGGAGCCCAGCGATGACTGATCCCGAGGCCGTGGCGGCGGGCCTGCACGGCCGTTTCCGCGACGTGCTGCGCGGCCCGGACGGCCGGGTCCGCGCCGACTCCGGCTGGCACGCCAACGCGATCGTGGCCGACTTCCGGCGGGTGCTCGCCGGGTTCGTCCGGGGCGCGCCCACCACCGTCACGGGCGTCACCGGGCTCGCGGTGGGCGCGGGCCGCCCGGAGTGGGACTCCCCGCCGGGCCCGCCGCCCGCGGGCCCGGACGTCACCGCGCTGGCCGATCCCGCGCCGTTCGTCGTGGCCCGGGCCGATCTGCAGATCGACTTCGTGGACCCGGTGACCGGGGCGGTGAGCGCCGCCCCGACCCGTTCGGTGCAGATCCGCGCCACCCTCGGGCCGGACACGCCGCCGTGGCCCGACGCCGCGCACCCGACGAGCACCCTGCGCGAGTTCGGGCTGACCGCGACCCTGGCGGGCAGCCAGGTGCTGCTCAACTACCGCACCCATCCCGCGATCGCCAAGGACCCCGCGAGCACCTTGGACCGCACCGTCTGGCTCGTCTTCTAGGAAGGGCTGCCATCATGGCCGTGATCACCCCGACCACGTTCGACCCGCTGCGGCGCTACGTGAACGTGCGGCTGCAGCAGGGCGTCCCGATCGTCGACGCCGACTGGAACGAGCTCGACGACGTCCGCAAGTTCGAGCTCCGCGCGTTCCTCAAGTGGTTCGTCGGCGACGGCGTGCCGGACGGCAACGACGGCTTCCGCGTGTCCGCCGCCGCGGCGGGCAGCCGGGCGGCCAACGTCGCGGTGCTGGTCGGCGGGCAGGGCCCGGCGCCCGCCAACGCGGCCGGGGAGACGGTCGCGCTGCGCCACGCGGGCCGGGCCGTGGTGGACGGGCTCGACGTCATGATCGAGGCCGATCTCGGCTTCCGCGCCCAGCCGCTGCACACCTCCGCGCCGACGGCCGCCGCGCTCGCCGTCGAGCTGGGGGTGCCGGTGATCGCGGAGATGCCCGCAGCAGGTCCCGTGCTGATCTATCTGGACGTCTGGGAGCGGCTCGTCACGCCCTCGTCCCAGCCGGGCCTGCTGCTGCCCGCGCTCGGGGTGGAGTCCTGCGCGCGCATCCGCCGCGAGTGGGTGGTGCGCGCCCGCGCGGGGACGGTCGAGCCTGCGGCGGGCGACGCCGACTTCCTCGCGGGCCACGCCTACCTGCCGCTCGCGGTGGTGACCCGGCGCGAGGGCGTCGCGGACGTGACCGAAGGCGACATCGCCGACGTGCGGCCGCGGCGGCTGCTCGTGCCGCCGTCGCACCTGCTCGCCGACACGCTCGGCGTGGATGCAGGCGCCTACCGGCGCGGCGAGGACCGGCCGCCGATCAGCCTGCGCGACGCGGTCAACGCCCTGCTCGCGGGCGAGCTGCCGACCAGCGCCGACCTGCCCGCCTCGCCAGCCGACAACCGGGCCGACGTCGGCCGCCGCGCGCTCACGCTCGCGGGCGGCGCGCTGGTGGTCGCGTGGACCGCGCCGCGGTCGGGCAACGCCAACCAGATCGTCACCGCACAGCTGGATCTCGGGGACATCGACCGCGGGTTCTCCACCGCGCAGGTCGTGACGAGCGGGCTCGGCGCCAGTGCGCCCACCGCCGTCGGGCTGCCCGGCGGGGACGTGCTGCTGTGCTACCAGAGCGGCCCGAGCGGCGCGGCGACCACCGACGTCGTGCTGCGCCGCGCCCCGTTCGCCGGGCTCACCGCTGCCGCCGAACGTCCGGTGTTCAGCACCGCGAGCGTCGCCGACGAGCGGCCGTACGCGGTGGCGATCGACGACGTCGTTGTCGTGCTCGGGTTCACCCGCGCCGCGGCGGGCGGCACATGGGTGTACCGCCGCTACCGGCCCGCGACCGACGCCTTCGCCGACGCCGCACCGCAGACGCTGGTGACCTCGGCCGCCAGCCCGAACGCCGACCTGCACGCCTGCGCGGCGCCCGGCGGCGGCTCGCTGTGGGTGGCCTGGGAGGACGGCGGCACGGTGCACGGGCTGTCCTTCCAACCGGCCGACGGCGGCATCGACACCCAGCAGGCGTTCCCGACGTCCGGCACCGGCAACCCGTTCATCCTCGCCGACTCCGCCGACGCGGCCACGCTGTTCTGGCAGCAGGCGGGCGCGAGCCCAGGCGTGTTCTTCGCCGACGCCGCCGCGGGCGCCTGGGGCCCGGCCACCCCACTGCCGGACTCGACGGGGGAGACCGACCCGTGCGCTGCCCGTGACGACAGCGGACGGACCTGGCTGTTCACGTCCCGTCCCGCCGCGGCGGGCGCCGACCTCTACGTCCGCACCCGCCATCCCGTCACCCGCGAGTGGGCGCCCGCGCGGCGCGTGGTCGCCGCGGCGGGCGCCGACCAGCTGCCGCATCCGCTCTTCGCGTCCGGCCAGGGCATCTGGCTGCAGTGGACGAGCACGCGGCGCGGCAATCCCGACGTGTTCGTCAAGCGCATCGTCACGGTGTTGTGAGAGAGGGGATACCCCGATGCCGAACCCGACCATCACCCAGGCGACCCCGACGTCGCCGTACACGATCGCGAACTCCAGGGCCATCATGGCCGACGTCGTGCTGACAGCGGGCGCGTTCGAGAGCCGGTTCCTCAACCTGACCGTCGACAACGCCGCCACCGGCCTGGTGATCGAGCTGGTGCAGAACGGGCCGCCCGTGCGTACCGTCGCGGTGACCGGTGCGTCGGGGTCCGACGCGACGGTGCCCGGCGTGTCCGTCGACTGGACGAGTGTGCCAGGCGCGGCCACCACCACGTACACGATCACGGTGCGCGACCAGACCGGCGGCGGCTACGTGACCGTGCCGTGGACCCTGCGGACGAAGTCGGCGGCGCCCGGCACCTGGTTGTTCGCGCCCGAGCAGGCGATGCTGCTGAGCCGGGTGATGTGCGACCCGGTGGCGGTACTGACGTCATCGGTCGTCGGTGCCGTCCCGGAGAAGAGCCCGATCACCCTCACCGCCGCGCTCGCCACGGTCGGCACGGTCCTCGGCGGACCGGCGCCGACCGTCAGCTACCGCTTCCGCTCGGTCGGGGCCACCGCGATCCCGCCGCTGCCCGTCTGCTCGGGCGGTCTGACGGCGGGGGTCACCACACCGGGGGTGCTGCGCGACAGCCAGGTCGACCTGCTCGTCGAGGTCGCGTTCGCCGACTGCGGCTCGGCCGCCACCGCCTGGCTGCGCAACACGAGCCCGGCCACCACGATCACGATCAGGCCCCGCCCGCACCAGGTCGCGGTGCTCGTCGACCGCTCGGGCAGCATGGGCGGCGCCCGCTGGCGGGGCGCGGTCGCCGCCGCCCGCGCGGTGGTGCGCCTGTTCACCGTGTTCCGGTCGGGGGTGCAGGCCGACGACCGCGTCACGCTGCTGGCGTTCGAGGACACCGGCTGCCGGTGGGGGCCGGGCTCCGCACCGCTTACCCCGACCCTGTTGACGCCGAGCAGCCCCGCGGCGGCGGCCGACGCGATCTGCTCCGTGCCGCTGGGCGACCCTGGCAGCTGCACACCGATCGGCCAGGGCCTGGTCGCCGCGATGGACGTGCTCGCCGCCGCGGGCCACCCCGCCGACGTTCGGTACGCGCTCGTGATGCTCACCGACGGCTACGAGAACGCTGGCACCGTGCAGGTCGGCCCGGGCACGCCCCCTGCCGGGGTGCAGTCGTTCGCGGTGGCGCGCACCGCGACCGCCGACCGCTCGTTCGTCAACCAGCGCCTGGCGCTGTTCACGGTCGGGCTGGGGTCGACCGTGGACGAGCCGGTGCTGAACAACCTGCCCGCGGTGGCCGCGGGCGGCGGCCAGTACCTGAAGATCACCGACCCGACGCAGCTCGCGAGTGCCTTCGGGCAGATGCTCGCCTACGTCCACGAGGCCAACCCGGTGGCGACGACGGCCGCGGCCGCGGGCGCTGTCCGGTTCGTCACCAGCGGCGGCGCCGACCGGCTCGCCGCGGTGGTGCTCGCCCCCGCGGGGACCGTCACGACGAGCTTCCGCCCAGCGGGTTCGGCCGAACCCTTCGTCGCCGGTCCCGCCACCGTGTCCTGCCCGGAGCAGGACGGCGTCGCCGTGCACGGCATCTCCGTGCTGGACGTTTCTGCGCTCGGGGTGGCGGGCTCCATCGAGTGGGAGGTCGCCCACAGCACCGCGGCGCTCACCGCGTCCAGCGTGCTGGCGTACGAAGATCTGCGGGTCAACGCACGGCTGGTGCTGGAGCAGCACGCCTTCCGGCTGGGCGACGCGATGGAGGTGACCGTCCACCTGCGCGACGGCGGCGAGCCGATCACCACGGCGCGGGTGACCGTGGAGGTCGTCGCGCCCACCGAGGGGCTCGGCGAGGCCCTCACCGCCTTCGCCCCGCGCTACGACCCGGCGCCGCTGCCGGTGCCGGACCCGCCGCTGGGCAAGGGGCACATGGTGGCGGCGCTGCTGCGCAGCCGGGAAACGACCGACCTGCCGACCGGGGTCCTCACCGGCCCGTTCGTCGACGGCTCGAACGAGCTGCGCGACCCGGACCGCACCGGCGACTACCGCAACACGTTCGTCCGCTTCGACCACGAGGGCACCTACACGTGGCGGGTCACGGTAGACGGGGTCGACACCTCGGGCGCCCCGTTCACCCGCGTCCTCACGACCAGCGCATGGGCCGGGCTGCTCGTCGACCCGGGCGCGAGCGGCGTCAAGCTCACCGATCTCGGGGTGCGGCAGGCGAGCGGGCTCACGGCCGTGCAGATCGACGTGGTGCCGCGGGACGCGAACGGCCGCCCGCTGGGCCCGTTCTGGGACGCCGACGTCGTGTTCACCCTCGACGTCGGCCGGTTCGAGGGCAGCGAGCCCGGCGAGGACCCGCCACCCGTGCTGTTCGACGGCAGCTACCGCCGCGTCGCGCTCTACCGCGCCGAACAGCAGCCCACCGTCACCGTGATCGCGACCGGCACCACGCTCGACCCGGTCTCGCTGCCGCCCGGCCACATCAAGGACCCACCCAAGGATCTGCCGAAGGACCCGCCGAAGGACCCGCCGAAAGACCTGCCCAAGGACCCGCCGAAGGATCTGCCGAAGGATCTTCGCAAGGACGGGATCAAGGATCCGATCAAGGACATCCGCAAGGAGCCGATCAAGGATCTGCCGAAGGATCCGCCCAAGGATCTGCCGAAGGACCGCCCCAAGGACCGCACGAAGGAGCTCATCAAGGACCAACTACAGAAGGAGCGGCTACAGAAGGAGAACCTCAAGGACATCCGCGACGTGCAGCGGAAGCTGCCGGATGCGCGGATCGAACCGGACCCGCTGCTGCCGTTCACGCTCGCGACCGGTCCGGAGGCAGCCGGGTCGTCGGGGTCGGGGTCGTCGGGGGCGGGATCGGCTTCTCCCGAGCTGGAGGCGCTGCGGCCGAGGCTTCAGCAGTTTGCACGGCTGCATGAGCAGGGACTGCTCGGCCCTGACGATCTGGCGGCCTGGCAGAGCCTCGCCGAGCACGCGCAACGGCTGCTCGGGGACGGGTCGTGATCCTCATCGTCACGTTTCCCGACAACGAGCACGTGGAGCAGGTCCGGCGGCATCTGCGGGTCGAGCACACGCTGCTCGACCTGGCCGACTTCCCGGAGCGCGTCTCGCTCGTCGCACGGACGGACGGCTGCGCGCTGCGGCTCGTCGACGGGCGCCTGCTCGATCTCGACGGCGTCCGCTCGGTCTGGTTCCGCCGCGTCCGCCCCTACAGCCTGTCGCCGCGGCTGAGCCCGGTCGGGGCGCGGTTCGCGTGGTCGGAGTGCCACGAGGCGATGGAGGGGGTGTGGCACGCGCTGCCCGCGTTCTGGATGAACCCGCCGCTCGCCGATCACGCGGCGCAGCGGAAGATCCTCCAGCTGCGGGTGGCGGCGCGGGTGGGCCTGGCCGTGCCGGAGACGCTGGTCACGAACGACCCGGTGGAGGCCGGGGAGTTCCTCGACCGCGTCAGGCCGGACCGGGTGGTGCGCAAGGCGTTCCGCAACGTAGAGGAGGCCCCACGGCAGACCGCCATCGTCGACGAGTCGGCGCGGGCGGTGCTGCCGCTGGTGCGCCACGCCCCGGTGATCCTGCAGCGGTTCGTGCCCGCCGCTGCCGACCTGCGGGTGATCGCGGTGGGCGAAGAGCTGTTCACGGCGCTGATCGTCTCCGACGCCGACCATCAGGTGGACTACCGGCCGGGCCTTGGCACCGCGACGATGCGGGCCCATCGGCTGCCCGACGACGTCGACGCGGGCCTGCGCGCCCTGATGCGGGAGCTGGGCCTCGTTTACGGCGCCATCGACCTTCGGCTGACCCCGGAGGGCGAGTACGTGTTCCTCGAGGTCAATCCGGCGGGCGAGTACCTCTACGTCTCGTCCCGCGTGGGGCTCGCGGTGCCGCAGGCCATCGCGGCCACCCTGACCCGCGGTCGTGCCGAGCCCCTGCCGGAGGCTGCTGCACCGATCGCCCACGACCCCCTGGAGCGCGCAGGCTGACGCGGCGGCACCGAGCGGTACACGACTACGCGTTCTCGTCAACGCCCTCCGGTTCTGTCGTCGGCGTGCTCGGCACCGGAGGTGCTGGAAGCCACGTATCGCTGGTGCTGGGCCGCTGACACCCTCGCCGAACTCGGCGCGCACGTGCATCTGGCGCACCCGTTGGGAGTGAAGATGTTCTCCGGGCCGCGCAGCGGCCGGTATCGACCGAAGATGGTGGCGCGGGCGCCGCGGTCCACGTCCTCCACGCGCAGTGTCGCGACCTCGTTGGCGCGCAGGCCCAGCCGGGCCAGCACGGTCAACACGGCGAAGTCGCGGCATCCGGTGTGGGTGCGCCGGTCGCAGCCGCCCAGCAGCCGCGCCACCTGCTCCGGCACGAGCCCGCGGGACGGCCCCGGTCCCGCCAGCCCACGGTGCGTGGGGCCGCGGCCGCCAGCGGCGTGGCCGGGTAGCCGCGCAGGTCGAAGAAGCGCAGCAGCGCCCGCAGCGCGGTCACCTCCCGTGCGGCGTCGTCCGCTCCGCCCTGCCCGAGCGGCCGCCCGGACGGTCGGTGAAGAACCGGTCAACACACTCGCCATCCAGGTCCGCCGCCGTGAGCCCCTGCACGGCCAGCCAGCGGCTCACCCTGGTTCGCGTCAGTTCGAGCCCGTTCAGCGCAGATGCGTGCTCCACTTCTGCTCCACCCACCGCCAGACAAGAGTTCGAGGCATGTGCATTTGACTCGGCGTCAAATGATCAGCTCCTCCAGCATCGTCCTGCACGGCGTGCCGACCACTGACGACGGCCGCGGGCGTGCCCGAAGCACCTCCGTAGTGCGGCCGGGACGTGGCAGAGCCGTTGCCGTGATGGCTGAGTTGCCCCTCCGGTGTGGAGCCGTCCCCGACCGCTACCGGATCCGCTGCGCGCGCAGGGCAGAGCGGCGCACCTTGCCGGCGTCGTCGCGCAACGGGACGTCGACGCGTTCGAGGGAGCGGGGGACCTTGACCGGCTCCAGGCGCGCGCGGACATGCGCGAGGATCTCCTCGTCGGTCACGGTGCTCCCGGGCGCGAGTTCCACCAACGCGTGCGGCAGCGCCCCGAGGTCCTCGTCCGGCAGCCCGATGACGCAGGACGAGCGCACCTCGCGATGCTCGTCCAGCGCGGCCTCGACCTCCGCCGGGTATACGTTCGCCCCGCCGACGAGGATCATGTCGGTGTCGCGGTCAGTGATGTAGACGTACCCGTCCTCGTCGAGGAAGCCCATGTCGCCCAGCGACTCCCAGTTGGCGGCGGCGGTCTTGGCGTTGGCGCCGACGTAGCGGTACGGCACCGCCACGTCGGCGTCGCCACGGCGCATCCACAGCTCACCCACCGCGCGCGGCGGGAGGACCGTGCCGTCCGGGTCGCGGCACTCGACCTGACCGATCACCGGCCTGCCGACCGACCCCTCGTGCTCGAGCCACTCCGTGCCGGTGATGACCGTCATGGCCTGCAACTCGGTGCCGCCGTACAGCTCGAGAACCTTCTCCGGGCCGAGCCAGCCGATCCACTCCTTCTTCAGCCACGGCGCGCAGGGCGCGGCCATGTGGAAGGCGATCCGCAACGACGACAGGTCGTAGGCCTGCCGCCTCGGCTCGGGCAGGCGCCAGATGCGCTGCATCATCGTCGGCACCAGGTAGAGCCAGTCGATCCGGTGCCGCTCGACCAACTCCAGCGTCGTCTCGGCCGCGAAGCGCGGCATGACAACGACGTGGTTGCCCAGCAGCAGGCCGGCGATCATCGCGACGAACGGGGCGTTGTGCGTCATCGGTCCCGTGACCAGCAGTGAACGGTCGCGCTGCACGCGCAGCAGCATCCCGAGCGACCCGACGGCATCGGCGTCGGCCGGGCTCGTCGCGACGATGAGCTTCGGGCGCCCCGTCGACCCGCCACTGGTGACGACCTTCCACTCCGGCGAGAGCACCGCAGGAGCCTCGAACCGCGGCGCCGCGGCGTCCCCGGCCGTCGCGGCGACCTCCGCCGCCGACAACACCGGACGCCCGCACACGTCGAGGTCCGCAGGCTCAGCCGCGACGACGAGCGCCGGATCGGCCAGCGCGAGGATCGCCGCACGCTCCGCGGCGGGCAGCCGCGAGGAGATCGGCTGGGGGGTGGCCCCGAGCAGCCACGCGGCCAGCGCCGCCTGGACGAACTCGATCCCGTTCGGCAGCGCGAGCGTGACCCACGAGCCCGGGCCAACGCCGCGGTCGGCGAACACCGAC
Organism: uncultured Actinomycetota bacterium; assembly: GCA_963750095.1. Classification (GTDB taxonomy): domain Bacteria; phylum Actinomycetota; class Actinomycetes; order Mycobacteriales; family Pseudonocardiaceae; genus Pseudonocardia. Next base: position 1,453,183 of record CAVVPJ010000011.1, read on the forward strand.
GCGACCCGCTCGACCGAGGCGACCAGCTCCACTCGCGTGAGGCTCGTCGCACCCGCCGTCAGCGCGGGACGGTCGGGCGCCGCGGCGGCGCGCCCTCGGATGGCGTCCATGAACGGGGTCGGCATGACGCCAACCTACGACCGAACCCCACGACGGCGAAGCGGGTCACACCTCCTCCTCGTCGGCGGCGGCGGCCCCACCGGTGCAGCGGAACCCCCGGCCCGGAATGCCGTCGCGATCACCGTCGCGGGACGTACCCGGCAAGCCGACTAGTGCGGTGGCCACGAACGTTGACGGGGCGAGGACCCGGCAAACGTTTGTGGCCGCCGCACTAGCGACCGGACGTTCCGATGCCCTCGGCGCCCAGGTGCCAGCCGGGCGTGTCATACCTGTGATGCGATCTCGGCCAGCTTGTCAGGGCGGCGGACCGGCCTACCGCGGGGTGAGCCGGAGGGTCCGCGCGCCCGCCGCCCAGCAGGCGCGCAGGTCCTCGGGGCTCGGTTCGCCTGCGTCGTCGAGGGCGATGCCGTTGAACCGGGCGAACTGGTGGTTGCCGCGGGCGATGACGGCGTAGTCGGCGACCACGCCCGCCTGGTCGGTGACGACGGCGACGTCCGCCGTTCGCCGCCTGCCCTTCCACCGGATGTCCACGGCGTCGCCCGTGCGCAGGTTGCGGGCCCACGCGAACGGCGTCCCGACCAGCAGGCACCCGTCGTGGACGAGGTAGGCGACCGGCACGGCGAACCGCCTGCCGGACCTGCGGCCGACGACGTAGATCGTGATCAGTCGGGCTCCGGCGAGGCGGCCCAGCACCGGTGTCCGCAGCAGGGCGCGCACGATGCGGTTGGCCGTCTTCTGGAAGGAGAGCGTGCGGGCCCTCGGTGCGGTGTCCATGTCTGCTCCTTTGTCCGGGCCTCAGCGGTCATTCACACGGCCGTCGTTCCGTACACCGCTCTGACGTGGCGGGGCGGCGGAAGGTAACGGGGGTCAGCGACGGGGCGCGGAGAGGATGCGGACCGCGAGCGATTCGGTGATCGCGAGCCGCGGTGCGCTCTCGCGGGCCCGCTCGGCGATCTGCCGGGGGTTGAGTCCCATGTCGTGGTAGACGCGGACCAGCCGCTCCTGCTCCGCCGTCCACGCCCGGGCAGTGCGGCGGCGCGGCGGGGGCGGGCGCCGGACCACGCGGGGGCCGGCGTGCAGCGGCCGGTAGTCCAGGCCGAGGCCCGTGTCCTTGCGGGCGAACTCTCCCGCCTCGCCGCGCTTGCGGATCTCGGCGGCGTCCCCGACCAGGACGGTGTCGCCGCTCTTGTTCATGCCGACCGTCGTGACCACCAGCCCACGGTGGTGCTTCGCCTGGCAGGCGTCCTTCGTGCAGTACGTGTAGCCCAGCTCGGCCCGCTCGGCGAGCAGTTCGTCGCCGCATTCGACGCAGCGCACAACCTCGGTCGTCGTCCCATCCATCTCCCTCGACCGATAACGCCGGGCGGGCGTCGGGTCTTCCGCGGACCTCACGGCACCGCGATGGGCTCGCGGCCTGCACGGCGAGACCGCAACCGGATGCCGCACGCGCAGCAGGAGCACAACACGATGACGGTGCAGGCAGCAGCCGCGCCAGCGACTGACCTCTTGCGACGGCGGACTGCGACAGACCAAGCCGACAAGATCTTCAAGAAGTTCTGCAGGACCTGTCGTACGGCGTCGAGCCCATTCGTAGTCACAGTGAGACCGGCAGCGGGCCGGTCGGCCATCCATCGGAGGTCCTCATGACCGCTATCTACACCTTCGACGTCTTCTCCAGCCTCGACGGTTACGGCTCTCATGGGGGTGACGGCGACTGGGGCGGCTACTGGGGCAAGCAGGGCCCCGAGCTGCTCGACCACCGCCGCGCCTCGTTCGACGCGGAGCAGCGGATGGTCTTCGGGGCAGCCTGTCGCTGAACTGGGCGCTGATGGCCGCCGGTCTCGTCGACCGCATCCAGGTGACGATCTTCCCCGTGATCACCGGCAGGACCGGAACGGACCGGGTCCTCGGGGGTGCGGCCGACTTCGACCTCCAGCTGCTCGAGCACCGGACGCCACGACCGAGCCAGGCCTCCGGGGGCCGGGCGCTTCCCCACCCCCGAGTCCACCGTGCGCCCGGCGACGTCATCCGATCGGAAGGGCAGCCAACGGTGATCGACAACCGGCCTCCTCGCGGGTGGATCCGGGTTGGGCGGTCGAGGTGCCAGCAGATGTCGGATCGCGGCCCTCGTTCCCTCACTGACGGCGCTCACGACGCAGCCCTGTCGACGATCATCACGACACGAACTGCCACCGACGTCCTCCCATGACAAGCCCGCACAACATGTCAGCGGCACCGCCGATGGCACCTGCGGGTAGCAGCCCCACAGGGCGTGGCCGATCATCGCGAGGTCGATGTCCAGATGGACGAGCAAACCCCTCGGGTTTCGCGGTTTTGGGCCGTGACCCGTTCGTCAGCGCGTTAGCCGGTCACGGCACGTCCGAGAGCCCGAACTCCCGGGCCGCGACGACGTGGTGGACCGGCAGCTTGTGCTTCGCGCGGACCGTGCGGGGCAGGTCCATCCGCAGCCACCGGGACTTCTCCGCCGGCAGGGTGGAGATGATGAACCCGGCATAGCCCGGGTGCGCCGCGACCTCCCGATCGATCGCCTCGGCCGGGTCGGCCGTGCCGACGTGCACGTCGCTCAGCGGCAGGCCCCGCTTCGTGTACAGCGCCCGGGCCCGCTCGCCGCGCTTGCGGGCGGTGGCCTCGGCGTCGTGCTCGTCGCCCTTGCGGAACAGCAGGTGCCGGACCGGGGTGGCGGGGACGAGCAGGACGAACTCTGCCTCGGCGTCCCGTTCGCGGACGCCGCGCACCGCCTCCAGCAGCAGCGGGCTGGTGACCGTCTCATGTGCGACGACGAGGTAGCGGGCCATGGCGGGCCTCCCGTGGACGTCGTTGGTCCGGGTCTGGCCGGATGGTCCCACGCGCCACGATGCGCGGAAAGCGCGCATTTCGGCTTCGAGCCGCACCCATGTGCATGTCGCGGTGCACACCGGACTCCGGCGGCCCTCAGAACCATCCGGGGCGGCCGCGCCGGGTCATCGCGCCCGTAAGCCGCAGGCGAGCGCGCGCGGGTCGAACCCGGAGCGGGTGCGGCGGTGGCGCGAGGAGGAGTGCCCGGTCATCCACGAGGAGGCGGCTCGGGTCGGGTCGGTGATCTACTTCGCCGACGAGGCCGGGATCCGGTCGGATTACCACTCGGGCACCAACTGGGCGCCGGTCGGCAAGACCCGGTCATGACCTCCACCGGTGCCCATCACAGCAACATGATCTCCGCGGTCACCCCGATGGGCCGGTTGCGGTTCTCGGTGTTCACCGGGTCGATGACCGCCAGAGTCTTCCTCGACTTCGTCCGCCGCTTGCTGCACGACGAACCCGGGCCGGTCTTCTTGATCGTCGACGGCCACCCGTGCAGCGCAGCAAGGCCGTCCACGAGTTCGTCGCGACACCGACGGCCTGCTGCGGCTGTCCTACTGCCGCCCTACCCCCGGAGACTCAAGCGCACCCGCGACACCCTGCTCACCTTCGACCGAGGCGCGCGCCGTCATCGTCATCGTGTCACATCGACCCCGGTGCAGACTCCTTCTACTGCAGCGCGAACAGGCTGGTGTAGCCACCCGACCAGTCCGGCGGGATGAGGCACGGCCGCGGGTCGTGGTGGGCCCAGCGGGCCGGTCCCGCGCACCACCTCCTCGGCATGGCTCGAGGGCAGCGGGCTCGCGGCGTAGGGCAGTGCGTCGGCCGCCTTGCGGACATGAGCAGCAACGGACGCCCGATCGGGGAATCGTTGGCCGCCGAGTGGTGCGCGGTGCGGCAGTTGTGGATGGTCACCGAGCCTGCGGGGCCGGGCAGGTACACGGTGCGCTTGGCACCTGATGGCCCACGACTGCGACTACGCCGACCTCGGTGGTGATCACTTCACCCGCGCCACCGACGCCGAAGCCCGCCAACGCTGGAAATGGACGGCCAGGATCGCGATGAGCGCGGCGGCCCAACCGCCCGCGGCGAAGTCGGACGGCGGCCGCATGCGCGGGCCGATGAGGAATCAGTCGCGCCCACTTCCGCTGGGCCCGCGCGCGTGCTGGACTTGGCCTGCAACAGGAAGGATCTGCCATGATCCAGCAGCCCGCAGACGACGCGTCCGAGGACTACGGCTACGACCTTGCACACGAGGTTCCCATCGGACCAGATCGGCATGTTGCGCGCCCACCCCGTCGGCAGTTCGCAGGCCATGCGCCTCACCCCGTCGACCCCGACACCGACTACGAGTCCGACGAGGCGCACGACCTCTGAGCTCAGCCACCTGCAGGCGATCGCGGCCGACCAGGGAAGTCCTGCTGTCGACTCGCGAGAACTCAAGAACGACGCGGCAACCCCTGCCGACTGCGTCGCATAGTGTGCATCCTCGGTGCTCACCGAGGTGCCGTGCCGCCACCCCGTCGCCAACGCATTGGGCACACGCCGGACATACGTTCCGTGCGGCTGAGGCCCAGACCGGATCTTGAGGAGGGATCTTCCAGCTCTTCAGCTGGGCGTTGGCTCGTTGCAGCGCACGACGAGCCCAGCCAAGGCCTTGAGCCCTCTCCCCTTGCAACAGCTGGCCGGACGGCAGCGTCAGACGCCTGTCCGAAGGGTTCAAAGGAATGCTGGCTGGAGCGACGACGCTTGCCTACCCGTCGGTCGTGTGGGGGAAGCCGGTGATGCGCACGTAGTAGCCTGACGGATCGAGGACGCGGAAGTCGGTGAGGCCCCAGGGCTGGTCGACGAGGTCTTCCTCCAGCGGCCACAGGTCGGCCACGCGGTCGCGTTCGCCTGCGACGTCGGGAACCTCGAGCACGATCTCGACGCCGCTGGGTGGCCTGCGGAACCGCGGCTCGACCGGGTCCGAACGGTGCGCGGCCCCGATGCGGATCGCGCCCCGGCGCAGGGCGACGTAGGGCGACTCCGCGTCGCGCTGGTCGGCGACGAGAGCGAAGCCGAGGACACGGGTGTAGAAGTCGACGGCGGCGTCGAGGTCGTCGGGGAAGATCTCGATCCGGAGGACGCCCTGATCGCTCTCCGATCCCGGCGCCGTCGACGCCGATGCGGGTTCGGGGGCCGTCGTGGGGCGATCCGCGTCGGGATTCATCACGTTCTCCTGGGCTTTGATCGTCTCCGGAGGGCCCTGGATGCGGAGACGGGTCCTGGTCGAGCTGGCTGCCGTCGAGACGAGGATGCCGGCCGGGACGAATCCGGCGAGAGTGACGGCGATGGCTCGGATGCCGAAAGGCGACGACGGCGAGTCAGAGGATTCGGGCAACTGTCGGCCCGGCGCAGGGGTGCAGCCGGGTGACCGCGGCGATCGTCGGCAGCACAGCGCGGTGCCGGCAGCTCGACCGCCTGCAAGGGCAGTGGCAGAGCGTGGGAGACGGGCAGGTGCCAGAGCCCCAGAGGGCGGACACGAAGATGGCGGACCGCCAGCCGCGCTGTCCGTGGTCCCCGTGCACGTGCGTGTCAATCGCTCCTCGGAAGGAGACCTCCTCGAGCGGGAAGGTCGCGGGGAAGTACAGGCCGGTGTACTTCACGACTGTCGCGACGGCGGCCGCTGCGGACAGCGGTACACCGGCGACGATGTGGATGGCCGAGTAGACGAGCGCCATGCCGGTAGCTCCGATCGCGATGGGGAGAGCGGCCGAGCGCAGCGCGCCGAGCACTGTTCCGGTTCGCAGAGCGAAGGCAGCGCAGACCGCGCCGACGGCGGCCGCGAAGTACCAGCCTGCCACTACCCAGTCGTGACTCCTCACGGCCCCGACGGCGTACACCGCGGGTAGCAGGGCCGGCGCAGCGGCCATCGCGAGCGCCTTGCCGTTCCACGCGAACCTGCTCGTTGCCGGTGCGAACAGCTCGCGCTGCGGCCGACGGCGGACGAACAGCTGGAACGCCACGGTCCGGGGGATCCCCAGCAGGAGGTACCCGTCGCTGCTGATCGGCAGCAGGTCGCCCGCCGCCATCCACACGGCCACAAGAGCGGTCGCCTCCGCGGCGCGGCGCCGTTGCGAGGCGTCGGGCCCGTCCCGTACAGGGCGCGAGCAGTGGTTGTCGCCTGAGCGATGTGCGGTGTCATGGTCTTCTCCTGGACCTGCCGCGAAGTGCTCCTTGTTCACCACCATCGTCAGCCGCTGGGAGACGAAGGGATCGAGCAGCATCGCGTGCAGCTGACGGCCCATGCCCGGGCTCCAGGTGGCGCCGCTCTCACCTCCGACGATGGCGAGCGTCCCGGTGCGCGTGAGAGCGCGTCGCAGGCGCGCGATCGGCGACACGCCTCCGATGTCCAGCACGACGTCGAACCTGCGCGAGCCGTCGGCGAAGTCCTCCTGCGCGTAGTCGATGACGTCCGCCGCGCCGAGATCCCTGACGAGCTGCGCTTTGGCGGCGCTCGCGACCCCGGTGACCGTCGCGCCCGACGCGACCGCGAGCTGCACGGCGTAGGTCCCGACGCCACCAGAGGCGCCGACGACGAGCACGGTCTGCCCCGCATGCACCCCGGCGGCGTCAAGCGCCCGCAGGGCGGTCAATCCGGAGACCGGCATGGCCGCGGCCTGGGTGAAGCTCACGGCCGACGGCTTGTGCGCCAGCTTGTCCTCACGACCTACGGCGTACTCCGCGAAGGAGCCGCGAGCGATGCCGAAGACATCGTCCCCGACGGAGAAGCGCGTGACGTCCGAACCGATCGCCACGACGGTGCCCGCCACATCCTGGCCAGGCACGCGGTTCCTGGGCCTGCGGACGCCGAAGCCTGCGCGCAGCAGGTAGGGCTCTCCCGTCATGAGATGAACATCGCCTCGGCTGATGCCGGCCGCGTGCACGCGCAGCAGCACCTCACCGGCACCGGCCGTGGGCTGATCGACGTCACGGAGCTCCAGCACGTCGGCCGAGCCGTAGGTCTCCTGGACGATCGCCTTCATCGTGGTGGCCATGTCGCTCTCCTCCTCGGGACGGGTCCGCACCTCGTGGCGCGGGAACGACACTGGCCCGCAAGCTCACCTGATCGCGCCGGTGAAACCGCCGGGATGTCGTCGCCGGGACCGGGGAGTCGCAGCGACCGGGGGGTCGCGAGGACTGGCAACGACCACGTGCCCGGGACCTCGACGTGCCCGGTACACCGCCGAGGGGGCACCGGGCACCTGACGAGGTGGCCCGCCTACCGTGCGAGCGGCGTACCGGTCCGGACCGACGAGACGACCTCGCGGATGGCCGTGACCGTCGACCCGGCCGCGGTCTGGTCCGCGACGAGCATCTCGTGCGTGGCGCCGTCGACGACGCGGTGCGCCGAGTTGGTCGACAGCCGAGCCAGCTTGTCCTGGTTCGCGAACCAGCTCCCGGCGCTCCCGCTGCCCGCGGTGAGGACGAACAGCGGGGTGTCACCGAGGCTGCGCAGCTCGGCCGCCTCCTCCATCGAGGTGCTCCCCTGCGCGTACTCGTCGATCGACGAACGCAGCGTGGCGGGCGTCGAGATGCTGGCCCGCACCTCCTCGCGCGCCGGGGAGGGCAGCGTGCTGTAGGAGGTCAGGCTGTACAGCCTGCCGAGACCGACGCGCGACACGACCGAGACGAGCGTCGAGGCGCGCACGAGGAGGTCGTTGCGACCGGCGGGCGCGTCCGTACGAGGTGCAGGCGACGTGGGCGCGGTGGAGTCGATGAGCACCATGCCGACGACGTCCGCCGGGTAGTGGGCGGCGTAGGCCAGCACGTAGAGCCCGCCGAAGGAGTGGCCTGCCAGCACGTACGGGCCGGGCACGTGCGCGTTGTGCAGCAGGGTGTGCAGGTCGTCCGCGACGCGGATGCCGTCCTGAGGGGTGTCGACCGGGTCGCTCCACCCGCGGCCGGGGCGGTCGTAGACGCACACACGGGTGTCGCGGGCCACGGCTGGCGCGATCCACGCCATGGTCGAGGCCATGTCGCCCGCACCCGGCTCAAGGACGACGGTCGGGCTGCCGGTGCCGCTGCAGCGGAGGTGCATCCGGTGCCCGTCGACGTCGATCAGCTGACCGGCCATCGGGTAGTGGCTCGCATCGTAAGCCTCGAGGACCGTCTCGACCCCGCCGCCGACGGAGGCCAGGGCGAGGAGGGCGAGGAGGGGGTAGAGCAGCACGCGTGCGCTCGTGCTGTGCAGCTGGCGGCGCGCGCGGACGAACGTGACGATGGTCAGCGCCAGCAGCGCCGGTGGCCACACCCACGTGAGCACCTGCTGGGCCGTGGAGCCGAATGCGATCAGCAGTAGCCCGGCCAGTCCCATGAACAGGGCTGGCGCTGCGGCCCAGCGTTGGGGCTGGTCGGTGAAGCGGACCGAGAGCACGGTGAGCATGGCCCAGCCGATCGCGAAGCCACACAGGATCGCGCCTGTTGCCCCGCTCTCGTCGGCGGGGATGAACGGAGCGAAGACGAGAAGCACGCCGGCAACAAGACCGGTGGCCAACGAGGCGGCCACCACACGGGCGATGTGCCCTGTCGGGCGTGTGGCGGGGGCGTTGGGGACGGATCCCTGCGGTGAGTCGGTGTACGTGGACCGGCGGAGTGGGTGGATCATGGCTCCTGCTCTCCGTGATGACGGGTTGGCTTCCTGGGCGGTCGCGGTGGCGCGGACGATGAGGGCGGTGCCTGGGTTCAGGGGCGCAGCTCGTAGCCTGCGGTCCTCACCGCCGCGGCTACGTCGACCCGGTCGACGGGCGTCTCGACGGTGACGGTGACGGTGCCGGTGGCCGCGTCGATGTGGACCTCGACGACGCCGGGCAGCCGACCGATCTGGTCGGCGACGACGTCGTGGCATCGCCGGCAGGTCATGCCGTCGACGTGGAAGGTGGTCGCGCCGACGAAGGTGCGAGGCGTGTCGTTCAGCACGAGGGGTCTCCGGACGCTGGGCGGTGGTTCCTGACCCCTTGACCATGGGGCGTGGCCTCGCCTGGTCGCGCCGGTGATTTCGCGGGGTTGCCCTCGCTCCGGCTACGCTCGCCGCGTGCTCGCGGGTCGAGATGATGAGCGCGTCGTGATTCGAGGGCTGCTGGACCAGGCGTGCAACTCACGCGGGTCCGCGCTCGTTCTGCACGGACTGCCGGGCGTGGGCAAGTCCACGTTGCTCGTGGCCGCCGCCACCGACGCCGACGGGTTCACCGTGCTGCCGACCTCGGGGATCGAGTCGGAATCGCCGCTCGCGTTCGCGGCCCTCCAGCGCCTGTTGCGCCCTGTCCTGCGCCTCGCGGAACGACTGCCCGCGCCACAGGCGCGTTCGTTGCGCCGTGCGTTCGGTGAGGAAGAGGGCGAGGTCGACCGGTTCCTTGTCTTCCTCGGCGCGTTGAGCCTGCTGGCGGAGGCAGCAGAGGAGGCACCGGTGCTGGCTGTCGTCGATGACGCGCACTGGCTCGACGACGCCTCCGCCGCCGCTCTGCTCTTCGTGGCACGCCGCCTGCAGGCCGAGCGGATAGCCCTTCTGTTCGCCGCTCGTGACGGCGACGTCCGCCGCTTCGACGCCGGTGAGCTGCCGAACCTTACTCTGGGCGAGCTCGACGCGTCCGACGCCTGCGTTCTGCTCACTGCGCTCGCGGGAGTCCCTGTTCCAGGCGACGTGCTCGACCGGCTCGTGACCAGCACCGGAGGCAACCCCCTCGCCCTCGTCGAGCTCGCGAACGCGCTCCCGACCGGTCAGCTCAGCGGAGAAGACCCCCTGCCGGTGCAACTGCCATTGACCGAGGGGGTGGAGCGTGCCTTCCTCGACCGGGTCAGACGACTTCCCTCGGGGGCGCAGGCGTTCCTGCTCGTCGCGGCAGCCGACGACTCCGGCCGGGCCGCGATCGTGCGGCAGGCAGCTCTCGCACTCGACGCCTCAACTGAGGACGTCAGCGCTGCTGAGGACGCAGGCCTCGTCAGTGTCATCCACGGCGTCGTGACCCTGCGTCACCCGTTGGTGCGCTCCGCGGTCTATGGCGCGGCGACGGGCAGCCGACGCAGGGCGGCTCACCGGGCGCTCGCGGATGCCCTGGTCGGCAGTGGGGACGTCGACCGGCGCGCGTGGCACCGGGCGGCAGCGGTGGAGGAGCCCGACGAGTCCGTAGTCGCCGACCTCGACCAGGTCGCCGAGCGTGCAGGCCAACGCGGCGGACTCGAGGCCGCCTCGGCCGCGTGGGAACGTGCCGCCGAGCTCACGGTTGCCGCGGGGCCGCGCGCGTCGCGGCTGTTGTCCGCTGCCGGTGCCGCGTGGGCGGGTGCGCAACCAGGGCGTGCCCGCGCCCTGGCAGAGGCCGCTCGAGCGGCCGCCGACAGCGTCGTGGTGCGTGCCGACGTCGATCGGCTCCGCGCCCGGATCGAGTGGAACATCGGGTCCGGGCCGGTGGGGCACCGGATCCTGCTGCAGGCCGCTCGTGACGTCGCCGGAGCGGATTTCACCCGGGCCACGGTGATGGCAAGGATGGCGGCCGCCGCCGCCACCTTCGGCGCCGACTCGGGCATCGACATCGACCCGACCGAGTTCGTCGGCGACCCGTACTCCATGCCGCCCGGCGCAGCGCGCTCGTCGGCCCTGCTCCTGTCCGGCTTCGCCCACATCGCCCGCGGAAACCTGCGTGCCGCAGCAGCTGAGTTCCGGCTGGCCTTCGCCGAGGACATGGCAGGCGGGGACGTCGACCTCGTGCCGAACCTCGGTCTCGCCGCGCTGTACATCGGCGACGACGACGTCGCACTCGGCGAGTACGGCCGGTTCGTGGCTCGCGCGCGGGATGCGGGCGCACCGGTCACCATCCTGTACGGGCTCGCCCGCCGCACCGCGGCGGAGATCAGCACCGGCGACTGGCGCACCGCTGCCGCAAGCTCGGCCGAGGCGCTGGACCTCGCGCGTGGAACCGGGCAAGACCCACTGGGCAGCCTGCCGCTGGCGTGGCTCACCCTGCTGGCCGCGCTGCGCGGCGACCAGCCCGAGTTCGACCGCTCTCGCACCGAGTTCGACCGACCGACCCGGGGCCGAGACGTTGGGCTGACCAGCGTCGTCAGCCGCGACGTGATGCTCTGGGCACGGGGCGTCGCCGCGGCCGACACGCCGGACGCCGCCCTTCACCACCTCGAGCAGATCACCCACGCGATGGTGACGAACATGTCGGCGCTGGACCGCATGGAGGCGGCCGCACGCGCCGGTCGAGCCGATCGGGTGGGCGAGTGGGCGGACGAGCTCGCGACCCTGGCCGATCTCACCGGGGCAACCTGGGCGATGGCATCCGCCGCTCACGCGCGCGCCTTGCTGGCTGACGGATCCGAGGCGCAGTCGTTGTTCGAGCGCGCCCTCGACGCGCACGCACGCTCACCGCGTCGGGTCGACCAGGCCCGGACAGAGCTGGCGTTCGGTGAGTTCCTCCGGCGCTCGCGTCGTCGGGTCGACGCGCGCGAACACCTCCGCGCCGCACTGGACACTTTCGAGGACGTCGGCGCCGCACGCTGGGCCACGCGGGCACGACAGGAGCTCCGGGCGTCGGGCGAGACCTCCCGCAGGCGGGACTCCAGCACTCCCGTCGACCTCACGCCTCAAGAACGACACGTCGCCGAGCTGGTGCGGCAGGGCCTGAGCAACCGCGACGCTGCTGCCCAGCTGTTCCTGTCCCCTCGGACGATCGACTTCCACCTGCGCAATGTGTTCACCAAGCTCGGAGTCTCCTCGCGCGCGGAACTCGCGGCGCTCGACCTGCCCTGAGCCGCACTCCAGCCGACGGGCGAGCACGACTGCGCACACCAGCTCAGGTCCCCATCGTCCCGCACCTGCACGATCCGTTCGAGGACCCCGACCCCTGCTCGGCATGGGTCGTGACCGCACGGAACGACCGCTGCAACGGCCGGATGGCGGCTGCCTCTCAGTCCGCGGGCATCGCGGCAGGCATGGCAGGGTCGCAATCGCCGCAGATTGGTGAGGAAGGACGCGTGAAGCAGATGCCAGTGGACGCGAACACCGTGGTGGCAGCTCCACCCGCATCGCCGAAGGGACGGTCCGCTATACGCGTGGCTGTAGACATCACCTCGCCCGCGCTGTGTTCTCGCTCATCAACCCGCATGACCATCGGTGCGGGTCGAGCATGCCGGTCACCGAGGGACAGAGGTGACGACATCCGGGACCGCGGGGGCGGCCGTGCCGGGCGCAGCCGTCCCGAGGAGTGCCGCCCGGCCGTCCGGGCCGGTGCCCACCGTCCAGGATCCGGCGTAGTGCAGCACCACGGCCTTGCTCGTCGTTCCCGCGATCTTCACCGTGGCGACGGCGTAGACGTCGATCGTGCGCTGCTGCCCGCCGGTCAGCGCGGCGGCGTCGATGTCGAAGCTGACGACGACGTCCTCGCCCGCCAGCCGCTCAAACCGGCTGAGGTAAGTGACGCCGTCCACCGTCGTGCCCGATGACACGGCCGCATCGGGTGCCGGACGCGGGTCGGTCGCGGGGTTGCGGACGGCGATCCACGGCTTGTCGAACACCGCCCCGGTCTGCTTGTCGACCGCGTCCGCCCCGGGAGACGTGCGTACGGCGTGCGCGGGCAGCTCGTGCACGCGGGCCCGCAGATGAACCGGGCCTGCGCCCGACAGCGCGCCCTCGGCCACCGACGTCGCCGGGTCGAAGGTGCCGAGAAGGAGCCCGCGCGCCGCCGTCGGATCAGCCGCCCCCTGTACCGCGGCGGCCTCCCCGAACCTGCTGACGTCCGTCGACGGGCGCGGCGGCGGTGGGTCGCTCGGACACGTATCCGCATAGTCCACGCCGGGAACATTGTCCTTCCACTGTGGACGATCAAGCCCGCCGCCGCTGGCCGCGCAGGCACGCAGAAATGCGCTCTGCCTGCTGTCGACGAGGCCCCGCAGATCCCAGAGGCGCACCATCCCGTCACCAGCAGCGGCCAGTGTCGACCCGTCCGGGGCGACGTCGAGCGTGCGCACGAACCCGGCCCGGACTGCGAGGCGCCCGATGGGCGTCACCGGCTGGGTGAGGTCGGCGACGTCCCAGAGCTGGACCGACCCGTCGATGCCTGCGCCCGCGAGCGTTGCGCTGTCGGGGGTGAAGGTCAGGGCCGCGACCGCGTTGACGCCCGCAGCGAGGGGACCGCCGATCTGATGAGGCTCGGCCGGATTGCCGATGTCCCACAGGTGCACGTCGCCGTCGGTGCCGCCGTAGGCCAGCGTGCGGCCGTCCGGGGAGACGGCTGCGGCCCGCACGGAACCCGTGGAACCCGGCAGCGGGCCCCCGAGCATCCGGGCGGCGCCGGGTTCGGCGACGTCCCACAGGGTCATCACCCCGTCCTTCTTCGCGCCCGATGGAGGGACGCCCGGGCCGCGGTAGCCGTGGGCCTCGCTCCCGGCAACGAGGGTCCTTCCGTCCCGGCTGAACGCCAGTGCGTTGACCCGGTCCGGAAAGGGCGCCAGCGGCGACCCCATCTGGCGCGGGCTCGCGGGCACCGTGAGATCCCAGAGCAACACGGTCCCGTTGACGTTGCCGGTCGCCATGAGCTTGCCGTCCGGCCGCAGTGCGATCGCCCGGATGGTGCCCGACGGGTTGCGCGGGGTCTGGCCGACGACGGTGGCGTGGCCCGCATCGTCGAGGGTGCTGATCGTGACGTGGGTGCCCGCGGCGGCGAGGAGGCGCCGATCGGCCGACAGCGCCAGCGCTCCGAAGGCCGACTGTTCGTCGCCCGACACGGCGCCCCCCTCGGCGGGATGCCCGGCAACCGTCACGTCCCAGACGTGCAGCGTCGCATCGCTGGCCGCCAGCAGATGGCGGCCGTCGGCGGTGTAGGCGGCGGTATCCACGAACGTGTCGGCGGCGTCGACGAGGGGTGGCCCGAGCGGCTGCGGCTGGGAGCGCTCCTGGGCCGCCCACAGCACGACGTCGCCGTTGAGGCCGCCGACAGCCACCACGCCGCTCGGGTGCGCGGCGAGCGCCAACGCGAACGTGGAGCCCTTGACGTCGGGCTGTTCGAACTGGGACATGCGGGCGACCGACGGGACGTCCCAGACGGACGTCACGCCGTTCTGGCTCGTGGCCGTCACCGTGTGGCCGTCCGCGCTGACCGCGACACCGTGCACGGCGGCGGTGCCGTCGGCGACCGGCTCGCCGAGCCGGACCGCGGTGCGTCCTGCCAGGTCCCACACCGTCACGACCGCGTCGGCCCCGCCTGTGACCAGGACGCGTCCGTCAGGCGAGAGCGCGAGAGAGTCGACCTCCGCACCCGCGCTCAGCGCCGCGCCCAGCGGGACGGGCCGCAACGGGTCGGCCATCGACCACGTCGAGACAGCCCCGGTGGCGTCACCGGTGGCCAGCACACGGCCATCGGCGGAGAGAGCCATCGCCTGGAGCCGGTCCGTCGACCCCCGCAGCGTCGGGCCCGGTTGCGGCTGCTCCGGATCGTGCACGTCCCAGGTCCGCACCGTGCCATCCGCGAGCCCGCACAGCAGCCGGGCGCCGTCCGCGGTGAAGGCCGTCGCCACCACCAGCCGACCGTTCTCGAGCTGGTTGCCCCACGGCCGCGGCGCCGTCTTGTCGCGGACGTCCCACAGGACGACGCCCCCTCCGTTGTCGGCGGTCGCGAGCACCCCGCCCGACGGGGAGAACGCGAGCCCGCCGACCGCCTCGGCCTGCGCGACGAAGGCAGGCCCGAGCTGGTGCGGACGCGCGAGATCGGTGGTGTCCCACAGATTCGTTGTCCCGTCGCTGCGGGCGACGGCGAGCGCGCTGCCGTCCCGGGTGAACGCGACCGACGTGACGTTGCCGCGCCCGGCCTGGCCCGCAAGGGTCCCCGCGTACGCGGTGCCGCGGACCAACCGGGCCACCCCGGCGCTGATCTCCGGGCCCGGGTCGAGATAGGCGGCCGCCTCAGCCAGCCGCAGCGCCATCTGCGGGTCGCTCACCAGCGTGCTCTGTGCCTTGGCGAGCAGCAGCCTCGCGGTCGCGATCCGCTGCTGGGTGTCGGCGTTGGAACCCTGCTCGAGCGCGACATACCCGGCGCCCGCGATCGCCACGAGCAGGACGCACGCCGTGGCGAGGGCGGCGAGGCGAATCCGCTTCCACCGCCGCTCGTTGCGGATGTGCAGACCGATCAGGGTGTTCTTGGGGACGCCGTCGAGCGTGGCGACGATGTCGGCGAGCAGCTCCGACCAGCGGCGGCTCCGGATGTCGGGACGCCGGGTGCCGGGCGCGAAGGGAACCTCGAGCACCCTGGGCTCGCCGGTGACCGCCACCTTGAGCCGGGGCGGCAGGGCATCGGTGTGCGCCACGCCGCCGGTGGGTCTGAAGCTGACGGTGCCTGCCGCCCGCACAATCATGATTTTGCTGGTGGACTGATCGTGGTGGTCGAGCCACCATCCGACCTCCTTGTCCATCCACCGCGAGTCCTGCGCCTCCGGAGAGGCGACCACGATCAGGTGTCTCGACTGCCGCAGGGCGGCCTCCAGCGACGCAGGCAGGTTCGGGGTAGCGGGCAGGTCGCCGTCGTCGAGGTAGACCTGACGTGGACGGCTGCGCTGATACCACGGCGCCGGGAAGCGCTCCAGCGCGGACTCCAGTGCTTGTGCCAACTCACGGTCGCGCACGTGGCTGTAGGAAATGAACGCCGCATACCCGACGTCCGTCGCCTCCGCTGGCCGATCCGCCACCCTGGACCTCATCGATTCGCGTCGGGCGCTGATGTCGATCCCTCTGGTCGTCCGGGCCGAACACCCCGTTACGCACCGGGCAGCTCCCGCCTATGAGGATCGCACGGTCCAGATCATCCGGTGTCGCGATCACAGCGCCACCCCAGTTTCCTGAGGCTCCGCACTTCAGTATTCGACTGGGCATCAAATGGCCAGGTGGCGAGCTGGTCGTGCGGCAGATCGACCCGGGCGAGGTGCTTGATGGCTGCCGAGCAACCTCAGGTGACGACGGCGGGCCGGGCCGAAGTCGATGGGGACATCCTGCATGGAACACGTCGCCCGCGTGCAGCAGGGTGCCCCAGTCGTCGACGTGGTAGGCGAAGTGGTGCAGCTTGCCCTGCTCGCCGTTGACGAAGGCGATGTCGTGGGGTTGCTCGCCGCAGAATATCCAGGAGCCGACGAGTTGGTCGTGGTCGGGGCCTGCGACGAGCCGTTCGGCGGCGCGGAAGTCGAGGACGTCGGCGAAGAACCGTTCGAGCAGGTCGGGGTCGTCCGTGGTGATCAGGGTGTGGTCGAGGCGGGGGACGCCGATGCCGCGGACGCCTGCTCGGGGCCAGGGGTCGGGGTTCCAGGTGCCGGTGGCGGTGCCGAGGTATTCGACGTCGTTGTAGAGCTCCAGGGCGTGCTCGGAGGGCAGGGTGACGCGCAGCCCGTCGCCGATGCCGACGTTGTCGTCCTTGCTCATCCGCTCGACGCGGGCGCCGAACGCGGTGGCGCGCTGCTCGTAGTCGTCGAGGTCCGCGGAGAGCGCGACCTTGTAGCCGAGCTTGACCAGCCCTACTCAAGCCCTACTCCGCCTTCTTCGAGGACGACCGAGTGGTGGTCGTATTCGTCCCAGGACTTGAGGTAAAGCTGGAAGGAACTCCGCCGCCGCTATTGCGCGGGCGGATGGTGGCCGAGCACGACGGAAAGGCAGCTGTTCAACCCGGCGAAGATGCGCACGACACGGTACCGATACCGGGGAACAGTGATCCCGACCCCGTGGCCGGTCCCGGGATGAGGAACCGCACGACCCAGAACGGGCTTGTGGAGCGCCCGTTGCTCGGAAACGGGCACGGCGGGTGCGGGAGGCGGCTCGGGGAAACCCACCGGTGGAAACATCGGCAGGACGCCCGGGTCGACCTCACCGGCCCACGGCCACGACGTCGTGCGGATCGTGCCCGGCCCCGACCGCGCCGAGCGGCACCACGACGGCGTGCGACAGCTGACCGTGCCCACCCCACGGATCCCGCGCAGGCGCCGGGCGGGCGCGTCCGGCCTTCGGTACCGGCCGCTACCGGGCCGTCGACCCGTGGCGGGTCGAACGGCTCCTCGACCAGCTCACCCCCGACGTACTGGAGGTGTCAGACCGCCTGACGCAGGATCGGGATGACTGCGGCACCGACTCGGTCACCTGGCTACCTCTTGGCTGCGCCCGGCGTGGGAATTCATGGCCCGGTCGAGGGTGCGGGCCAGTCGTCCCGCCACGTAGGCCGCGGGGCCCAATAACATCCCGCGCACCTCGCGGCGCTCCAGCTCCCTGGGGTAGTCGCGACGCTTGGCGCGGTTCTTCGGCGACGAGCGCCCCAGCACGTGCCGCACGCCGAGTGCGGCGTTGGGGGCCATGCCTGCC
Organism: uncultured Actinomycetota bacterium; assembly: GCA_963750095.1. Classification (GTDB taxonomy): domain Bacteria; phylum Actinomycetota; class Actinomycetes; order Mycobacteriales; family Pseudonocardiaceae; genus Pseudonocardia. The sequence continues at coordinate 1,470,530 of CAVVPJ010000011.1, forward strand.
GCGAGCCTAGGCTCGCGCAATACGGCGGCAGTGAGGTAGGCCGAGAGCCCGACGCCGTAGTCGTGCATGAGCCGTTGCAGACTCGCATAGTCGCGTCGGTTCCAGTGCCAGACCAGCGCACTCGGTTCGTAGACGACACCGCCGCCGCCTGCGAGCACGTCGAACAATGCCAGCAGGTCTTCTCCGCCTTTGGCCGGTGTGCCGGGGCCCAGTGCAGTGTCGAACCCGCCGCGGGCGCGCAGGCTGGCGGTGTCGAAGGCGATGTTGGCGCCGCTGCCGAGGCGTCCGGTGGTGAACGGGAATAGCGGGTCGTCAGGGCGGTGCGCGGCCATGTCGACGTGGCGGCGGGTGAAGCCGCGGGCGTAGCCGCCGAATTGCTCCAGCAGTTCCTGGGCCGGGGTGTCGATCTCGGCGGGCAGGATCAGTCCGGTGACGCACTGGACGTCGGGGGCGCAGGTGGCGGCGTCGGCGATCGCGGCGAGCCATTGGGGGTCGACGACGACGTCGTCGTCGGTGCGGACCACCCAGTCGCCTGCGGCGACTTCGAGTCCGCGGTTGTGTGCGCGGGCTGCGCCCGCAACGGGTTCCCGGAGATAGCGCACGGCCACGTCGGGGTGAGCCCGATCCCAGGCGTGGACGACGACGCGGGCTTCGTCGTCGCGGGGGGCGTTGTCGATCACGATGACGTCGAAGGCGGGGTAGTCCACGGCCGCGACCGAGTCGAGGCAGCGCCGCAGTGGGCCCGGTCGGTTGTGGGTGGCGATCTGCACGGTCATGTGCGGGCCGCGCGCGGCCAGATCGCGGCGAGGGGCCCGACGCGCCACGTCCACATTCCCCGCGTCCGCAACCGGGCCGATGAGGTCGGTCAGCCGTTCCGCGAGCGCCGCGGGCTCCAGCCCCTCCGGGGGCACGTCGGCGACACAGAGCGTGACCGGGACGCCATGGCGGCGCACCAGCATCAGCGCTCGACCACCTTCGACCGGCGGCAGCCCTTGTAGGGCGCTCAGCTCCACGTCGAAGGCCTGAACCGGTCCATCCGGCAAAGTCACCACGCCATCACCGCGTTCACTCCTCCCCGCCGAGCTTCTTGCCGACCCGTTGTCACGTCAGGTGCTCAGACGGCATTCAATCAGCTATCGGGCGGAGCTTAATCCGCCGACGCGCACTATCTACTCTGGCGCTCCGACTAGCAGTTACCTCGTGGACGGAACCCCTGCAGCCCTGCTGGTCATGGGTCGATCACCCCGACCTGTGCCCCCGGCAAGCACAAGACGACCGGTCTGAATCCTCAGACAGTGGGAAGCCTCGACGGCGAGCTGGCCTGGATCTCCGACCCGGTCGCCTGCAGCCATGACGACGTCTACTGCCTCGACGAGTCCGGGCCTTGCTCACGCTCGACCCGGGCGACTGGACCGGCGACAAGGGCTACGTCGGGCGCGGCATGGTCACACCGTACAAGAAGCCGCCCAACGGCGAACTCCCGGATTGGCAGAAAGCTTCAACTCCGCGCTCAACACTACCCGCGCCGGCATCGGACAACTCATCCCTCTCGGCCAGACAGTTTCGAGGTTCGGGGCCTCCGGCAACTGTGCCAACTTTTCAATACCCGGACAATCGACTAGGTCATGGACTCGAGCGATGAAATCTCCGTCAGGGCCGAAACGTCAGTCACACCAGTCTCGCGACGACAGCATATTCGAGCCGCGTATGCAGCGGAGCGCCGCAACACTGCTCATCTACTTGTTTCCATCAAGCACCAGGTGTTTCATGGCCGGGATCGTCTCAGGCTCAGCAAGACGTTCGAGGCCGCCCTTAAGCCCGCGAGAAGCCAGGCCCGTGTCCTCGCCTTCAGTCGTGTCGTCGAGGTCGGTATCCAGCACCTGCAGCACTGCGCGCATGTCGGCGACGTCCACGCTGTCGGGGTCGGTCAGCTCCGAGCCGTTGCGCAGGGTCTGCTCGGCCGCGGCGGGGCCGGACGCGATCGCGCGCAGCAGCATGGTCGCCGACCCCTACCGGACCCGACGGTGGACGGTGGTCAGGCCCGGACCGGCGAGACCTGCTCGCGCGCTAAGGCCAGGACCCGATCGCACAGGTGCCGTAGCCGTCGGTGAGCAGAGAGGACGCCTCGGCGTACTTCCGAGTCGGGAACGGGGTGTTCTCGGCCAGGTACTCCCGGATATCGACGCGCTGCCACTACACCCGATAGCGCGCGAGCAGCCTGGCCCCCGCCGACCCACCTAACGGGTGACAACCAGGACGAGATAGCGTCCGCTCGCGGGCGGTCCCGATCCCCATCCCGTCAGGCGGACATGCGCCACAGGAGGCCCTTCCCATGTCGGACGCGGCATATCACTTCGTCATCATCGGTGGCGGCTCGGCGGGTTGCGCGCTGGCGAACCGGCTCAGCGCCGACCCGGGGACCCGCGTGCTGCTCCTGGAGGCGGGTCGCCCCGACTATCCGTGGGACTTGATCACCCACATGCCCGCGGCGATGGGCATGGCTGTGGCCAGCAGCCAGCACAACTGGAGGTTCGTGTCCGAACCCGAGCCGCACATGCACAACCGTCGCATGGCTCACCCTCGCGGCAAGCTCCTCGGCGGCTGCGGTTCCATCAACGTGATGAACTACATGCGCGGCAACCGGGCGAATTTCGACCGCTGGGCCGCCTCCGGACGCGGCCTCGAGGACTGGGATTACGCCCACTGCCTGCCCTACTTCAAGCGCGTGGAGACGTCCCTGTCGTTCGGCGACGACCGCGACTACCGGGGGCACGCCGGCCCGCACATCCTCACCCGCGGCGCGGTCGACAACCCCCTGTTCGACACCTTCTTCTCCGCCGCTCGGCAGGCGGGATACCGGCTGACGCGCGACTTCAACGGGGCTGAGCAGGAGGGCTTTGCCGTCTTCGAGCGGATCATCAACCGGGGCAGGCGATGGTCGGCGTCGCAGGCCTACCTGCGCCCGGTGAAGTCACGGCCAAACCTGACTGTGCGCACCCGCGCGCTCGCGACGAAGGTCGTCTTCGCCGGAACCCGCGCGGTCGGGGTGGTCTACCGCGGCTCGACCGGCACCGACTACCACGTCCGCGGCGAGGAGATCGTGCTGGCCGGCGGGACGTTCAACTCCCCGCAGCTGCTGCAGCTCTCCGGCGTCGGCAACATCGAGGAGCTCGCCGCGGTGGGGGTCGCGCCGGTGCACCACGTGCCTGGCGTGGGGGAGAACCTCGAAGACCACCTCGCCGTGCAGCTGCAGCACGCCTGCACGCGGCCGATCTCGATGATCGGCATGAAGGACAAGAAGAACTGGCCGGCGATGGGGCTCAAGTGGCTCGCCGGCAAGGGTGAGGCCACGAGCAACCTGTTCGAAGCGGCGGGTCTGGTGCGCAGCCACGAGGACCGCGACTTCCCCGACGTCTTCCTCGGCTTCGCTGCAGTCGCGATGGCCTTCGACCCCGACAACGTCGTGCAGGGGCATGGCTACCAGCTGCACGTCGGAACGATGGCGGCCACCTCGCGCGGGTTCGTGAAGATCGCCTCGTCTGATCCGACCGTGCACCCGCGGATCCGGTTCAACTACCTGTCCACCGAGCGTGACCGGGCCGACTGGGTCACGGCGCTGGCCATGGGCCGCCGCCTGCTCGCCCAGCCCGCGTTCGGCGCGCTCGACGGCGGCGAGGTCGTGCCGGGGCCCCAGGTGCGCGACGAGGAGGAGCTGCTCGACTGGGTCGCCGCGAAGGGTCAGACCGGGTTGCACCCCAGCGGTACGTGCCGGATGGGCGTCGGGCCGATGGAGGTCGTCGACCCGGTCACTATGCGGGTGCACGGCCTGGACGGCATCCGTGTCGTCGATGCCTCGGTGATGCCCTCCATCACCAACGCACAGATCTACGCGCCGGTGATGATGATCGCGGAGAAGGCGGCCGACCTGATCCTGGGCAACACGCCGCTTGCGCCCGAGCACCCCGGCGGTCGTCCCGCGTCCGCCCCGGTTTCGGGCTCCGGGCCCGTCCCGGAGCCGCGGTCGAACGCAGGCCAGGAGACCGGGCCCGGCTCGCAGCCGAGGCCGCCCGCCCCCCGCGCCGCGCCAGGCCCGACACCGACCCATGTCTATCCCGCATGAGCGGGACCCCGTCCAGCAGACCAACGGGAGATCGACCGATGGCCATCCCCGCCGCGCCCACCGGCCCACCTGGGTGGCAACGCTCGACCGACGCGAACCGCCTATCCACCTGGCCGTCACTGTGCTCGTCGTCGAGAATGACCCGCCCGGCGACGTCACCGAGCGGGTGGTGGCGCAACTCCTGGCGGACGCGAGGCCGGGCACGGTGACGCCGGACGTCCGCTACGGGTTCGGTGTAGGAGAAAGGCTTTACGGCGCGGCGCTACTTCCTGGCCACCCACCCGCCGGGTCAGCAATTTTCGTTTCCCCCCGGTTGTCCGACGTTCGGCCAACTTCGCGGGTGCATGCTGGAACCGTTAGTCAGGTCGGCGGGTTCGTCGACGCCCTGCGCGGCTCCGGCATTGGGACCGGCGACGCAGGTCGGGCTGCGGAGCGATCTCCGAGGGCCGTAGCCTCATCGTGTGACGACCCCCGCCCGGCGCCGTACCCCGGCGCCGCCACCCTGCCCCTCGGTCGCGGATGTGGTATGTCCGGCGTGATCGCTCGATGACCCGTCGCGACGACGTCGAACGGCCCGATCTCCCCACCGAGGTACTCGGCTCGCGCGCCGACTGGCCGTCGTCGCGGCTGGCCACCCCGGCCGACCCGCACCTCGCGGGCGGCGCCGTGAACCCAACGCCGGTGTCGGAGTCGGCGTCCGACCGGACGGCGCTCTCCGATGGCCTGGCGCTGTCGATCAGCGGCGCCGTCGGCTCGCTGGCCGGGTTCATCAGCTGGCTGGTGGCCGCGCGGATGATGCCGCAGGAGGCCGTGGGCTACGCCTCGGCCTTCGTATCGGCGTTCCTACTCGTCGCGGGCACCGCCCAGCTCAACCTGGACGCCGGCCTGATGCTGTGGATGCCCAAGGCTGGGCGGAAGGCATCCCTGCTGTACTGGCGCAGCCACGCCCTGATTGTCCCTGCGTGCGTGGCCGTCGGCCTGGTCTACGTGCTGGCCGTGGTGCCCTCGCTGGCAGCCACCGGCGCAGGCGCGGACGGTCCGCCCGCTCTCGGGGTGCTGCTGTTCCTGGTGGCCGCGGCCGGTTGGGGCCTGTGGGGCATCCACGACTACACGCTCGTCGTCGTCGGGAAGCCGTGGTGGACGATCTGGCGCAACGTCGCGTTCGCGGTGGTCCGCATCGGCCTGCTGCTGGCGTTGGGAGTGAGCCTCGGCCCGCAGGGCATTGTGCTGTCCTGGGTGTTGCCGATCGCGGTCTGGATGGTGGCCGGTGCGCTCATAGGCGGCGCCCTCACCCGGCAGTTCGCCCGTCGCACCGACACGGGGTGGCTGCCCACGCGTCGCGAGGCCGTCTCGTTCCTCGGGCCGACCACCGTGGCCCACTGGGGAACGGTGCTGCTGATGAACCAGGTCACGGTCATCGTGATCGAGCGCTTCGGCCCGGTGCCGGGGGCGGCGTTCTTCATCGCGTGGCAGGCGGTCATGGTGATCGACATCGCCGCGGCACGCTTCATGCTCTCCCTCTCGGCGCAGATCGCGCGCGACCCCGACCGGGCGAGCACGCACATCGCGGCGTCCCGTAGGCGGCTGTTCATGATCTTCGCGCCGCTGGTGCTGGTGGGGGTCCTACTGGCCGAGATCGGGCTCCAGATCTTCGGGGCAGGCTACGCGGAGGCCGCCAACGTGCTGCGCGTGCTGCTGATTGGCATGATCCCGCGGCTGGTCATCACCCACGAGCTGGGGGTGCGTCAGGCCCTCAACAACGGCATGGGCTTTGCCCGACTGCAGCTGGTCAGCACCCTGGTCGTGATCGTCGTCGCGCTGTTCGTCCCGATCGGAGCGGCCGCCACCACCGGTCTGTACTCCGTCGAGTCACTGATGCCGGTGGCGGTCGGCTACACGATCGCGCAGGCGGCCTGCGCCCTCTACCTGCTGGTGACGCCGCGACTGCGTCGGCGACGGGCCGCCGGCTAGGCTGCAGCAGATGGCGCAGGATGGGCGGGGCTCGACCCGTGATCCTGGGTGGGAGGTCCTCGAACTCATCCGACGACGTCGTGGAACGGCTCGTGGAACGAACCCGAGGACACGGCCGGACATCCGAGACCCCTCCACCCACTCCGAGGCCCTGTGGGTGCCGAGAACTGCGTCACCGGCCCCGACCAGCGCCTTGACGGCTGGCCGACCTCGGCATCACCGTCCCAGACGAGGCCAGCATGATCACTCGATATGGCCCTCGGACTCGCAGGCGCCGCCCCAGCTCACCGGTGAGCAGAGCCGGTCCTTCTGCCCTACGCCCTGAACAGGATGCGCCGCGCAATCACCACCAGGCGCAGGACGTCAGGCTCAAAGCCGTCCAACCCGCGGCCTGTTACGCCCGGCGCCCCCTCGGCGAAATAGCAGCCGAGCCATCCATGCGTAGGCGGAGGGAGCGCCGTGGGTTTCGGGCAGGCGCACGACCGTCGGTGGATCGTGGTCGCGGCAAGCGTGGTCGCCGTGGCCGGATGCGTCGCGGCGGCGCTGCTCGCGACCGGATCGGTCAGCCCCGCGGTCGCCTTCCAGCCCACCGGGCACTGGGTGTTCAACCGGTCGGAGCAGGTCATCGCGCACGTCGACGCGGGCACGCGGCAGGTCGACGCGCGGGTAGCCGTGCCGAACCCGGTGGCGGACCCGCTGTTCACCCTGCAGGGCGAGCGGCAGGGCTTCCTCGTCGGCCGCAACGCGATCACCACGTTCGGCAAGTCGACGCTCACGGTGGAGGGCACGGTGCCCGCGGCCGGGCCGGAGGTGCCGGTGGGCATCGAGGTGATCGGCGGGCCCTACCTCGTCTACCGCACATCGGGCGTGCTCGTGCGGCTGGGCGAGCCGCCGGTCACGGTCCGCGCGGGCGGCGCGCTCGACCGGCCCACCTCCACCGACGATGGCACCGTCTGGGTGCACCGGCCGGACACCGGCGCGGTGTGCGCGCTGCGCCGCGGCGCGGACGCGCTGGACTGCGCGCGCGCCACCGCGCCGGGGCTGCCGGGCGCGCTGACCGTGGCCACGTCGTCGGCCGCCTACCTCGACACCGCCGACGACGTCGCCCATCTCGTGGACGGGGCGCCGCGGGCGCCCACCGCCGTCGGGGTCGACCTGCCGGGCGCCGCGCTGATCGGCGACCGCGACACCCGCGGCCGCCTGCCCGCCGTCGAGCCCGGCCGCCTCGTGCTCGCCGACTCCGCGGGCGTGCCGACCGGGGCGGCGGGCGGCCCGCCCGTGACCGTCGAGCTCGGCCCGGACGCCTTCAGCGCGCCGGTCGCGGCCGACGGGATCGTCGCGGTCGTTGACCAGACCCGCCACCGGCTGCTCACGTTCGCCGTCGACGGCCGCGCGCTCGGGGCGGCCGACCTGCCCGCCGATGGCGCGTCCGTGGCCCGCGGGGGCGACGGGCGGATCTACGTCGACGACGCCGACGGCGCGGCCACCTACGTCGTCGGGTCGGACGGGTCGATCACCCCGGTCACGACCGGCGGCCCGAACAACGCGGTGCCCGCACCGTCGCCCGACCAGCTGAAGCCGGTGCCGTCGCCGAGGCCGAACGACCCGCCGAAGGTGTCGACCGGCGGTGGCGGCGACCCGGGCGAAGGGTCGGGCCCGAAGGACCCGGGCGGAGAGCCGCCCGTCGCCCCGCTGCCGCCGGTCGCGGTGACCGCACGTCTGGCGGGCGGCGGCGTCACGGTGACGTGGCGGCCCGGCAACAACGCCCCCGGCGTGACCTACGCCGTCGGACCGGTCGCGGGCGGCGACCAGGAGCAGACCAGCCGCACCTCGGCAGCGTTCACCGGACTGGTGGCAGGCACCACCTACAGGTTCACGGTGACCGCGACCAACGCCGGGGGCACGAGCGGGGCCTCGGCGCCGAGCAACCCAGTGACGATCCCCGTCCCGCCGCCCGAGGCGCCGCTGAACCTCGCCGTCGCGCGGGACTACTTCGAGGGTGGGACCGGGCTCACCAAGGACATCACCACCTCTTGGACCCAGCCGCCGCTGAACGGCGGCCAGCTCGTCAAGTACGTGGTACGGGAGTACGACCGCAACGGCAACACCTCGTCCTTCCTCACGACAGAGACCACCACGACCCAGGCCCGGATCGTCAACGGCAACGCGTGTCTCACGCCGTTCCGGATCGAGGTGCGCGCCGTGACCCGCGCACCGGGTTCGGCGGCGGACCTCACCGGGCCCGCCGCCACGGTCACGAGCTCGAAGGTGACCGACTGCACCATCGCGATGGCGGTCACCGCGCAGGCAACGGGAGCCACTTCGGCGGCGGTGACCCTGCAGCGGACATCCGGCAACGAATACGCCCCGTGGCAGTGTGAGCTGCAGTTCAACGGCGAGACCAAGTGGGCGGACAAGTGCAGCACCGGTGTCCGGACCTCGCCGATCGCCGTCACGGGGCTCGACCCGGCCACGACGTACTCGGTCGTGGTGGTGATCAAACAGTATTCGGACACAACGACCAATGCGGTCACCGTCACGACCCCGGCCGCCTGATCGGATGTTACGCCGAACGGCCCGGGAGCGAAGGACCAAGCGTGCGTGCAGCGGTGACCCTCACATCACGGCAGAAGAGCCACACCCTTTGAAGACCGCATCACCATCCGCTGACCTCACGAGATCTCACACAAGATCGCGCACACGCCCAACGTGCCTGCTTCGACGGTGCGGCGGCGCCTGGACGTGACGGGCTGCGGGCGGTCGGCTGGCTGCGTCGCGGTGCTTGGCGGGCCCGGGCGGGGGCCATGTCGACTTCTCCGTTCGGGACGCGTGGGCTGTCCGCGAGCCGGCCTCGGAGCCATCGGATCGAGGCAGGCGCAGAGATCGGTGCGGTGGAGCTGCGGATCAGCGGGCCACGGGCGCCGCGCTCCGGACCGCCGAGACGACCTGCAGGATTGCCTGCGTGGTGGTCGCGGCGTGTTCCTGATCCGCGACGAGAGTTTCGTGGGTGGCGCCGTCGACGACGTGGTGCACGCTGTTGGTCGACAGGGTGGCCAGGTGGTTCTGCGCAGCTGACCAGGCGGCGTCGTGCCCGACGCCTGCGGTCAGGACGACCAACGGCCTGTCGGTGAAGTCCCGAAGCGAGACGGCTTGCTGTATCGAGGCCGACGCGTGGACGTACTCGTCGATCGTGCTGCGGAGGTTGCCTGCGGTCGCGGTGCCTGCTCGCACCTCGTGGCTGGACCTCGGCGGCAGGCCGTCGTCGGAGAGTTGGCCGACTACGCGGGCCAGACCCAGTCGAGCGGAGATCGACGCCAGCGCGGAGACGCGACCAATTCCGTCGTAGGAGCTCTCGGCGCCGGACGTCGCGGTCGGCGGTGCCGCCGCCGATGCCGGTGCGGTCGAGTCCACCAGGACCATGCCTGCGACCTCGTCGGGGTAGCGGGCGGCGAAGGCGAGCACGTAGAGGCCGCCGAAGGAATGACCCGCCAGCACGTAGGGTCCCGGAACGTGCGCGCGGTGCAGCAGGGTGTGCAGGTCGGCGGCGATCTGGGCGCCGTCCTGTGGGGTGTCGGCGGGCTCGCTCCAGCCGCGACCCGCGCGGTCGTAGACGCAGACCCGGGTGTCACGGGCCACCCCCGGCGCGATCCACCCGAGGTTCGACGACATCTCGCCGCCGCCCGGCTCCAGTACGACGGTGGGGCTGCCTGACCCCGCGCAGTTCAGGTGCAGGCTGTGTCCGCCGACGTCGACCAACTGACCGGGCATCGGATACGCCGTGGCGTCCGCTGCCTCTTGTGCCGTCTCGTAGCCGCCGCCGATCGACGCGAGCGCCAGCACAGCGAGCACCGGGTGGAGCAGCCAGTGTCGGGTCGGGCTCCGAAGCTGTCGACGGGCCCGGACGACCACCCACACCACCATAACCAGCAGGGCGGGTGGCCAGATCCAGTTGAGCACGTCGCGCACCAGGGGGCCGAACACGATCAAGAGTAGTCCGCCCAGTCCCATGAACACTGCGGGCGCTGCGGCCCATCGCTGTGGCGCAGTGGTGAACCACGCCGAGAGCACGGCCAACATCGCCCAGCCCAGCGCGAATCCGCACAGCAGCGCGCCGGTGACGGCGCCCTCCTGCGCCGGGATGAACGGGGCGGCGACGAGGAGCAGCCCGGCGAGGAGTCCGGTGCCCAACGACCCGGCCACGATCCATCCGATGCGTCCCTCCGGCTCAGGAACCATGCCGGCCGGGGCGGACCTGGCGCCTTTCGGAATCAGACACGCTGCGCGTAGTACGACCTCACGAGGTCACTGATCTGGTGAGGTGCCTTGGCCGGGGATCCCGCGTCGTACGGCGGCTGCGGGTCGTACTCGATGGCGAGCTGGACGGCTTGTGCCACGGCAGGACCGTGGCTCAGACCCGGCAGGGCCAGCGCCATGTCGATGCCTGCGGTGGACCCGGCAGCGGTGATGACCCGGCCGTCCTGGACGACCCGCCTGCTCGACCAGCGGACCCCGGCCTCGCCGACCCGCGCGGACGAGGCCCAGTGCGTGGTGGCCTCCTTGCCTGCCAGGACGCCTGCTGCTGCGAGGCAGGACGAGCCGGTGCCGACACTGGTGGTCCACGAGGTGGTCGCGTGGGCCTTCCTCAACCAGTCCACGACCACCGGGTCGAGGTCGATGCTGAGCTCGCTGCCCGGAACGACCACGACCTCCGGGGCTGGGACGTCGGAGAACGTCGCGGTCGCGACCAGCGGGCAGCGGGCGGTGTCGTCGGCGACGGAGCCCAGCTCGTGGGCCACGAGCATCGTCTCGACCCCGGGTGCGGCGGCCAGAACCTGGAACGGTCCCACCACGTCGAGGGCGGTGAAACCGGGGTAGAGAACCAGGGCAACCTTCATAGCTTCAGCCTGTGGGCACCACCTCTGTGCAACAAGGACGCGTTGTTGACGATCCCGGCCACGACCGAACCGGCCTACGCTGCACGGATGGGTACCGGATGAGCCGTCCACGCGTCGTCATCGTCACGTTCGCCCAGGCGCAGATCCTCGACGTCACGGGCCCCTTGGAGGTGTTCTCCAGCGCCTCACGGTTCCTGCCGTCCGCGCGGTACCGCACCGACGTCGTCACCACCACAGGCGGGCCCGTGCTCGCCAGCTGCGGTCTGGAGTTCACCTCCACGTCCATTGCCTGCGTCGACCCGCCCATCGACACGCTCGTGGTCGCCGGAGGTGCGGACATGGAGGCGGCTGCCGCAGACCAGGAGCTGCTGCACCACGTACGCCGGCTCGCCGCCGATGCCCGACGGGTCACCTCGGTGTGCTCGGGCGCGTTCGTGCTCGCCGCGGCAGGCCTCCTGCGCGGACGACGTGCCACCACCCACTGGGCCGAGTGCGGGCTGCTGCACGACACCTACGCGGACGTCATCGTCGTGTCGGACTCGATCTACGTCCAGGACGGCAACGTGTGGACCTCGGCCGGGGTCACCGCCGGGATCGACCTCGCCCTCGCACTGGTGGCCGAGGACCACGGCCACCAGGCGGCCGCGAGCGTGGCGCGTCACCTCGTGGTCTACCTGCAACGATCGGGTGGCCAGGCCCAGTTCTCCGCGCTCCTGGGAGCGCAACGCGCCGACACCCAACCTGTCCGCGACCTGTTGTCGTGGCTGCGCGACCACCTCGAGGACGACCTGTCCGTGCCCGCCCTCGCCCGCCAGATCAACCTCTCCGAACGACACTTCACCCGGGTGTTCAAAGCCGAGCTCGGCATCACCGCGGCGGAGCACGTCGAGACCGTGCGGCTCGAGTCGGCCTGCCGGTTGCTCGAGACCACCGGCAGGCCGATCGAACAGATAGCGCGGACCTGCGGCTTCGGCACCCCCGAGACCATGAACCGCACCTTCCGCCGACGGCTCAACACCACGCCCGGAGAACACCGCGAGCACTTCAGAGCCCGTGAGGCCCCAGCCCTCGAACCCCGGCCCAGGGGCAATGCCACCCAGGACCAGCGCCGGTGATGCACGGAGCAGCTGACTGATCGGGAAATCACTAAGTGATCTTCGTTGTAGGGTTGTCCAGTAGGCAGGCATAGCGAGGTGGCCTGCGTGCTGTGCGGCCGGTACTGGGCTGATCCGCCACACCGACACCAGCTGGCGAGGGGTTCCCGCGCACCCAGGCCACCACAGTTGTGAGCGCTCCGCCGTGCGCCGACTCGTCGACCCCGAGGTCCCGTGTACGGCTTGGCTGTTGTGGACTGCGGCGACCCGGCAGCGCTGGACCCGATGCCCGCACCGCGATGAGTTACTGGCCGCGCCCGGGTCTTCCTGCTGAGAGATGGCGGACTGAGGACGGGCCCGACTCCACATCATCGACACGAACAGCCCGGGTCATCCACCACGGGAAGGAAGCAGCTCATGGCCGCACTGGTCCTGAAGATGGCTGTCTCACTCGACGGCTACGTCGCATCCCATGACGGGAGCTCCGACTGGATCGCCGCGGGAGGCGGCGGTGCCGCCCTCGATTGGAGTGTCGAGACCGTGAGCAACGCCGGCGCGCACCTCATGGGTGCCACCACCTACGCGGCGATGGCCGCCCACTGGCCCAGCAACTCCGGGCCGTTCGCCAAGCCGATGAACGAGATCCCCAAGGTCGTGTTCTCGAACTCGCTCGCGTCCGCGGAGTGGGACGAGACAACGATCGCAGGCGGAGATCTGGCCGAAGCCATCACCCGGCTCAAGCAGGAGCACTCCGAGGGCTACCTGCTCACCCACGGCGGGACACGGTTCGCCCGCTCGCTGGTCGAGACCGGCTTGATCGACGAGTACCGCCTGCTCGTCCACCCGGCCGTCCTCGCCGCGGGCGAGCGGCTCTTCCCCGCGCCGCTCACCATCGAGCCGACGAGCACCACCGTCTTCAGCGGCGGAGCTGTCGCGCACGTCTTCGCGGCGCACCCGCGATCAAGCTGATCGGCAACCGTATCGCTACGCTGCCCCGCCGTTCGATCAAGATCCAGTCGAGCTATCGGAGAGTCGGATGTTCGACGCCGCACAGAGGAGCTGATGATGTCTGCCACGCCTTGCACCGCCCGTCGCATGTTCGAGCTCCTGGAGCCGATCTGCCTGGTGACCTACTTCGCTGAAGAGTGCAACGACGAACTGGCCGCGCTCGGCCACCGCACCTACTGGGACGGCTACTTCGCCAGCCGCGCCGCGCCGCTGGGGCGGGTGCCTGCGCAGGTCGTGCACGCGGCCTTCTACAGCTTCGCCGACGGGGAGGCCGCGCGGCACATCCCGAGCGCGTGGGAGACGATCCCGCCCGAGGCGTCCGTCGCCGCGCGGGAGCGGGGCAGCGCGGCCTCCGTACGGCGGATCCTCGGCGCCGAGCTGGCCGACTCCCCGGGCCTGGTGCGCGCCGCCGACCTGACCACCAAGGCCGCGACGAGCGCGCCCACGGAAGGTCGGGTGATGTACGCCGGGATGCGCACCCTTCCGGTGCCGAGCGACCCGGTCGCCCGGCTGTGGCATTCCGCGACCGTGCTGCGCGAGCACCGCGGTGACGGGCACGTCGCCGCTCTGGTCGGCGCGCGCATCGGCGGAACGGAGGCCCATGTGCTGTCCGCGCTGGAGCACGGCATCCACCCGCCGGAGTCGTTCGGGCGCATCCACCACCTGCCGAAGCAGCGGCTGGCCGCGGTCATGGACGGCTTGCGCGAGCGCGGGCTCGTCGACACCGACGGCCGGTTCACCGACGCAGGCCGCGAGACCAAGCAACGCATCGAAGCCCTTACCGACGAGCTCGCCGCCCCGCCGTACGACGCCCTCTCTCCTGCCGAGCTCGACGAGCTGGTCGCCGAGCTCGAACCCATCACCGCGACGCTGGTGGCCGCGGGGTCCCAGTGACGAGCAGCGACTGACAGGACGAGGAGTCCGCCGTCCGGTACGGCGAGCTCTCGGCCCGGTGTTCGCGCCCGAGGTGCTCGACCCGACCGTCGACGTCCTGGCCGCATCCCGATGCCGACGAGTTGGTCGGGGCCGGCGCGGCAGCCATCGCGAGCGCCTTGCCGTCCCACGCGAACCTGCTCGTTGCCGGTGCGAACAGCTCGCGCTGCGGCCGACGGCGGACGAACAGCTGGAACGCCACGGTCAGCGGGGATCCCCAGCAGGAGGTACCCGTCGCTGCTGATCGGCAGCCGGTCACCCGCCGCCATCCACACGGCCACAAGAGCGATCGCCTCCGCGGCGCGGCGCCGTTGCGAGGCGTCGAGCCCGTCCCGTACAGGGCGCGAGCAGTGGTTGTCGTCTGAGCGATGTGCGGTGGCATGGTCTTCTCCTGGACCTGAGAGCGGCCTGCGGCGACCGCGTCGGGGCGCTCAGACGGTGACGACGACCTTGCCCCGGGCCTTGCCTGCCACGAGGTGCCGGACCGCGTCTGCGGTGGAGCTCAGGTCGAAGGGCCGGTCCATGAACGACGCGACCGTGCCGTCCAGGGCGTGTGCGGCGAGACGCTCGAGGCCCGCGAAGTGCTCCTTGTTCACCACCATCGTCAGCCGCTGGGAGACGAAGGGGTCGAGCAGCATCGCGTGCAGCTGACGGCCCATGCCCGGGCTCCAGGTGGCGCCGCTCTCACCTCCGACGACGGCGAGCGTCCCGGTGCGCGTGAGAGCGCGTCGCAGGCGCGCGATCGGCGACACGCCTCCGATGTCCAGCACGACGTCGAACCTGCGCGAGCCGTCGGCGAAGTCCTCCTGCGCGTAGTCGATGACGTCCGCCGCGCCGAGATCCCTGACGAGCTGCGCTTTGGCGGCGCTCGCGACCCCGGTGACGGTCGCGCCCGACGCGACCGCGAGCTGCACGGCGTAGGTCCCGACGCCACCAGAGGCGCCGACGACGAGCACGGTCTGCCCCGCATGCACCCCGGCGGCGTCAAGCGCCCGCAGGGCGGTCAATCCGGAGACCGGCATGGCCGCGGCCTGGGTGAAGCTCACGGCCGACGGCTTGTGCGCCAGCTTGTCCTCACGACCTACGGCGTACTCCGCGAAGGAGCCGCGAGCGATGCCGAAGACATCGTCCCCGACGGAGAAGCGCGTGACGTCCGAACCGATCGCCACGACGGTGCCCGCCACATCCTGGCCAGGCACGCGGTTCCTGGGCCTGCGGACGCCGAAGCCTGCGCGCAGCAGGTAGGGCTCTCCCGTCATGAGATGAACATCGCCTCGGCTGATGCCGGCCGCGTGCACGCGCAGCAGCACCTCACCGGCACCGGCCGCGGGCTGATCGACGTCACGGAGCTCCAGCACGTCGGCCGAGCCGTAGGTCTCCTGGACGATCGCCTTCATCGTGGTGGCCATGTCGCTCTCCTCCTCGGGACGGGTCCGCACCTCGTGGCGCGGGAACGACACTGGCCCGCAAGCTCACCTGATCGCGCCGGTGGAACCGCCGGGATGTCGTCGCCGGGACCGGGGAGCCGCAGCGACCGGGGGGTCGCGAGGACTGGCAACGACCACGTGCCCGGGACCTCGACGTGCCCGGTACACCGCCGAGGGGGCACCGGGCACCTGACGAGGTGGCCCGCCTACCGTGCGAGCGGCGTACCGGTAGCCGCAGCGGATCGTCGAGCAGGACTCGATCCTCGAACTGGTACAGACCGGGACGCTGGTGATCTGCGGCGGAGGTGGCGGCGCACCGGTCATCGACGACGGCACGGGCGCCCTGCAGGGCGTGGAGGCCGTCATCGACAAGGACCTCACCGCCGCCCTGCTCGCGATCGCCGTCGGCGCCGACCGCCTCGTGCTGCTCACCGACGTGGACGCCGTGATGCGAGACTTCGGGACCCCGCGCCAGGCACCGGTACCGCAGCTCCACCTCGACGACCTGACACGTCTCACCTTCCCCGCAGGCTCGATGGGTCCCAAGATCGAGGCCTGCAGGCGGTTCGTCGCCGCCACCGGTCACCCGGCTGTCATCGGCTCGCTCGCCGACGCAACTGGCGTGCTCGAAGGCCGCACCGCTCAGGAGTGGAGTCGTTGGCCAGACCACGCGCATCAGGAAGAGACCTTGCGCCTCACCGAACGGGGCCACCTGACCGACCGCTACGGCAAAGCTGTCGAGCTGCTCGGTAGCGACAAGCTCGATGTGCGACTGGGGGCATTTACGCCCGGGAGCAGTTCGCGAATGACACCGATCACGACCGGGATCAGGCGACCATCGTCGAGATCCTCAGTGCTGTTGTGCGCGTCCATAGCCAGCCGATCTACCAGTACAGGGAGTACTTGTCGTCGCTGGGGTCCGCTCCGGTGAGCGACAGTCCCGAAGAACTGACGTTGAAGTCGACCAAGTACGTCGAGGGGTCGGATCGTCCACCCGAGGATGTGCAGACGGCCGTGCTGGGTCGACTTCCGGTTCGGTCCAACGTGGAGCGTGCCGATTTCTCATCGGCCCGCCTTCCTGGGGTTTCTCTGGCCAACAGTAATTTTGTCGGCGCTCGCCTGGTCAACGCCGACTTGACGGCTGCGGATCTGACCGAGGTCAGCCTGACGTTCGGCAATCTGACGGGCGCGAACTTGGCGTCCGCGCGAGTCGTGCGAGCGCTCCTGGTCGGAGCAAATCTAGAAGACGTTGACTTGGCTGAAGCCAATCTTCACAGGGCCGATCTGCGGAATGCCTGCCTAACCAACTCCAATCTTGCGGAAGCATACGCAAGAAGGGTCGATCTCTCCGGCGCGGTTCTGAGAGATGCGCACTTGAATGGCGCCGAACTGCATCGAGCGGTCCTGTCTACCGCTAAGGGGCTGACCCAGGAGCAGATCGATTCAGCCGCGGGAGACTCGACAACAGGGTTACCCGAGGAACTGAAGCGTCCAGCACCGTGGCTGTCAGCGATCAAGTAAGTCCCCCAGCGTGAGGGGTTGACGATCACGTAATTCCCCCAGCCGGCGATCACGGAATTCCTCCAGGGGACGACGTGCGTGTCGGTGCCGGTCTGGTCCTCGGTAGAGGCAAGCCTCCATGTCGTTGCCTTGACTAGGGCCGAAAGGACTGAATCCGGTTTCCGATCCCGTCTCGGCCCGGGGCGTTCGTCCGCTGTCGGCCCGGCGTCGCCCGCTCCTAGGCTCGATTCGGACGCTGCCGAGGCCCCCAACGACACGAGCGCGGCGCCGGAAAACCGTTCTCGGGAGGTCGTGATGTCGAAGTACGTGTACGCGTTCGCCGAGGGTAACAAGGATCTCAAGGACCTCCTCGGTGGGAAGGGAGCGAACCTCGCCGAGATGGCCGGGATGGGCCTGCCCGTGCCGCCGGGGTTCACCGTCAGCACCGAGGCCTGCCGCGTGTTCCTCGACACCGGCGTGGTCCCCACCGAGCTGAACGCGCAGGTGGACGAGCACCTCGCCGCCCTGGAGACGGCCATGGGCAAGACGCTCGGTGCCGCGGACGACCCCCTGCTCGTCTCGGTACGTTCCGGATCGAAGTTCTCGATGCCCGGCATGATGGAGACCGTTCTCGACGTCGGCCTGAACGACGGTTCGGTGATCGGGCTCGCGAAGGCCGCTGATGACGAGCGGTTCGCCTGGGACTCCTACCGTCGCCTGATCCAGATGTTCGGCAAGACCGTTCTGGGGATCGAGGGCGGCCATTTCGACGCGGCGTTCGACGCCGTGAAGAAGACCCGCGGCGCCGTCAGCGACCTGGACCTCGACGCGGCGGATCTGCAGCAGGTCGTGGTCGCCTACAAGGGGGTCGTGCGCGCGCAGGCAGGTCGGGAGTTCCCGCAACACCCGCGGGAGCAGCTCGACCTCGCGATCAACGCCGTCTTCGACTCGTGGAACTCGCCGCGCGCCCGGCTCTACCGCCGCAGCGAGCACATCCCGGACAGCCTGGGCACCGCGGTCAGCGTCATGGCGATGGTCTTCGGCAACCTGGGCCCCGACTCGGGCTCCGGCGTCGCCTTCACCCGCGACCCGGCCACCGGCGAGCGGGGCGTCTACGGCGACTACCTGCCCAACGCCCAGGGCGAGGACGTCGTCGCCGGCATCCGCAACACGATGGCGCTGGCCCAGCTCGAGCAGCTCGACGCCCCGTCGTTCCACCGCCTGATGGAGATCATGGCGACGCTGGAGCAGCGCTACAGCGACATGTGCGACATCGAGTTCACGATCGAGCGCGGGCGGCTGTGGATGCTGCAGACTCGCGTGGGCAAGCGGACCGCGGCCGCGGCGTTCGTGGTGGCGTGCCAGCTCGTCGACGAGGGCCTGATCGACATGGACGAGGCCCTGCGCCGGGTGACCGGCGACCAGCTCGCCCACCTGATGTTCCCACGGTTCGACGCCGGCTCCGGAGCGACCGTGCTGGGCGTCGGCATGAACGCCTCCCCCGGTGCCGCGACCGGTGCGGCCGTCTTCGACAGTGCGACCGCCGTGGCGCGGGCCAGCAAGGGCGAGAAGGTGATCCTCGTCCGCCGCGAGACCAACCCGGACGACCTCAATGGCATGATCGCCGCGCAGGGGATCCTCACCAGCCACGGCGGGCGAACCAGCCATGCCGCCGTCGTCGCCCGCGGGATGGGCAAGACGTGCGTGTGCGGGGCGGAGGCGCTGCTGGTCGACGTCGTGAACAAGAAGCTGACGGCGCCGGACGGGACCGAGGTCGTCGAGGGCGACATGCTCTCGATCGACGGCGGCTCCGGCGAGGTGTTCCTCGGCGCGGTGCCGGTCGCACCGTCGCCGGTCGTCGAGTACTTCGAGGGCACCGCGGACCCGGCGGCCGCGGACGCGAGCGACCTGCTGCGCGCCGTGCACCGGATCATGAGCCACGCCGACCAGCGGCGGCGACTGCTGGTGCGCGCGAACGCCGACACCGGAGAGGACGCGGCGCGGGCGCGGCGATTCGGGGCACAGGGCATCGGCTTGTGCCGCACCGAGCACATGTTCCTCGGGGAGCGCCGCGCGACGGTGGAGCGGCTGGTGCTGGCCTCGACCGACGCCGAGCGGGAGGCGGCCCTGGCCGAGCTGCTGCCGCTGCAGCGTGGCGACTTCATCGAGATCTTCACGGAGATGGCCGGGCAGGCCGTCACCATCCGGCTGCTCGACCCGCCGCTGCACGAGTTCCTGCCCAACCTCACCGAGCTGTCGGTCAAGGTCGCGCTCGAACACGACCACGGCGACCACATCGACAAGGACGAGAGGCTGCTGGCAGCCGTGCGTCGGCTGCACGAGGAGAACCCGATGCTCGGGCTGCGCGGCGTGCGGCTGGGCATCGCGGTCAAGGGACTGTTCGGGATGCAGGTCCGGGCGATCGCGCAGGCGGCCGCCGAGGTCCGTCGCCGCGGCCACGAGGTGCGGCCGCAGATCATGATCCCGCTGGTCGGTTCGGTGCGGGAGCTGCGGACGGTGGCGGAGGAGACCTCCGCCGTGCTTGTCGAGGAGGCGGCGCGCGAAGGCGTCGAGCTGGGCGCCACGGTCGGCACGATGATCGAGCTGCCACGGGCCGCGCTGACGGCCGGGCACATCGCCGAGGCCGCGCAGTTCTTCTCGTTCGGCACGAACGACCTGACGCAGACGACCTGGGGCTTCTCACGCGACGACGTCGAGGGCGCGTTCTTCTCCCGGTACCTGGAGCGCGGGATCTTCGAGGTCTCGCCGTTCCAGACCATCGACCGCGACGGCGTGGGCCGGCTGGTGCGCATCGCCTGCGCCGAGGGCCGGGCGGTGCGTCCGGACCTGGAGCTGGGCGTCTGCGGCGAACACGGCGGCGACCCCGCGTCGGTGCACTTCTTCCACGAGGCCGGGCTGGACTACGTGTCGTGCTCGCCGTTCCGGGTGCCGGTCGCGCGCCTGGAGGCGGGCCGAGCGGCGGTCGAGGTGTCGGGCGGCGCGGGTACCGCCTGACACCTGACCCGCTCGCTCCCGGCCCCGGGGTCTTCGGACCCCGGAGCCGGGCTCTGTTCCGGTGCCTGTTGCTCGGTGCCTTCCGCCGCTCGGTCCGGGTACACGACTGCGTGTGGGTGCCGAGAACCGCGTCACGGTGTCTGATCAGCACCTTTCCGCTGGCCGACGTCACATCGCCGTCCCCGGGAGCCCTGTGAGGTTCCAGAACTCGGCCACGGGCCTGACCAGCGGTTTCAGGCTGCGGCCTCGTACTGGTTGATCAAGCCGCCGAGGATCGGTCGACGCAGGATCTTGCCGTGGACCGGCTCGGGGACGGGCGTTTGCGGGCGTGGCGGACGCAGCTGGAGGGCTCGATGCGGGCGCTGCCGGTTGTAGTGCGCCGAATATCGGGCGAGCACGTCGCGCAGGTGTCGCTCCCCGAAGATCAGCATCCGGTCGGTGACCTCGGTGCGGACGGTCAACACGAAGCGTTCGGCGAAGCAGTTCGCGCGCGGTTATCCGGCTAATCAAAGATTAGAGGAGCCTCCGGCCCGGATAACCCCTGTTAACCGGCTAATCGATGCACCATATGTCCGGTTTGAGGAGCATCGCGATTAGCCGGTTAACAGAGGACACCGGGGCGGGATCTTGACCGCTTCGATGCCCGCATCGGCCAGCACCGCGTCGAACGATGCCGTGAACTGTCCGGCCCGATCGCGGACCAGGAACCGGAACCGGGCGACGTGTTCGCCGAGGTCCATGAGAAGGTTGCGCGCCTGCTGGGCGGTCCAATGTCCGTCGGGATGTGCGGTCACGCCCAAGATGTGTAGGTAGCGGTCGCCGACCTCGAGTGCGAACAGGACATGGAGCCGCCGCACCGCACCGATTGACCGTGGGATGACCGGCGCGGTTCCCGGCGGGCGCAAGCTCCCTGACGCACGCGGCAGACGGCCGACGGCATCTCCGAAGATTGCAGGACCAGCCACAGTGAGATGAGGGGCCCTCCTGGGAGCGGTCGACTCGGTCAGGTCGGGCGCAGCCTGGCGGTTGGGCCGCAACCCTCCTCAATCGCCTTCCTCGTCGGCACAGCGGTCAGGCCGCTCTCGGGCGCCATCGACGACACCAGCGTCCCGTGATGGCCGCTCGAGCAGCGCCCGTGGTGTGCACCGTCGCACCGATCGGACGACCGACACACGCCGCAGGGTCCCGATCGAACCGTCCGACGCGTTGCCGTCGAGCACGAGCGCTCCGTGCGCCGCCGGGCGAACCCACACCTCCGGCCCCCGCCGCTGCGGGCCAGGATGGCGCCCGTGGCTGATTCGACCGACGTTTCATGGAGTCTGGACGGCATCACGATGGAGGGCACCGTGGTGTGTCCGGACGGAGACGGGCCCTTTCCGGCCGTCGTGCTCGTCGCCGGCAGCGGCCCGACGGACCGCGACTGGTGCTCGCCGTTGCTTCCCGGTGTGAACGGCAGTGGCCGTCTCTTCGCCGCGGAGTTCGCCCGGGCGGGCATCGCCTCCCTGCGTTACGACAAGCGGGCGTCCGGACCGCACGTCATGGAGAACCTGCCGAAGCTGACCGGCACCATGAGCATGCGCTCGCACCTCGACGAGCTGGTTGCCGCTGTGCGCGTACTCGCCGACCAGGACTGCGTGGACGCAGCGAGGATCGCCGGGCTCGGCAACAGCGAGGGCACGCTGCACGTGCTGCACTACGCGACGACTGATCAAGAGATTCCGTTCGCGGGAATCGTGCTCGCCGCTCCGCCCGGCCGCCCCATCCAGGACGTGCTGCTGTCGCAGCTGGCGCTTCAGGCATCCCAGATCCCCGGCGGAGCGGACCTGATGCCGAAGGTCAGGGAGGCTGCGGCACGTTACGCCGCAGGAAAGCCCATGAATCCCGATCCCGCGCTGCCCGACAGCGTGCGCATGGTGCTGGCGAGCTTCGAGACGCCTGCGAACCTGCCCTTCGCTCGCGAACTGTGGGTCGAGTCGGCGGTCGACTCCCTCGCACGCGTCCGCATCCCGACCCTGGTCATGATCGGCGCCAAGGACGTACAGATCGATCGGCACGCCGACGGCGACCCACTCCAGCGGGCGGCGGCGGGCATGCCGAACGTGACATTCGCGTTCCCGCCGCTGGCCAATCACGTGTTCAAGCAGGACACCCGCACGCCTGAGGAAGTCGCGGCATCACCGGGCAACGGCTACAACGCACCCGACACCCACCTCGACCCGGAGAGCGTGCGGACGATCCTCGACTGGTTCAAGGTGGTGTTCGGCGGACAGGGCTGACCGTCCGCCCTGGTCCCGGCGAAGCTTCTGCCGGAACCAGGGCTCCCGGCGGTGCCGTCACGGGCAGGTCAGAACCACCTCGTTTGACCGCGTGCCCTGCGGGTCGGCGTCCTCGAACGCGCTGATGGTGATTCTCGCCCGAGAACACGCCCTAGATCGCGTGCCGCGAGACGAACCGCCGTCGACCCCCGCCCGACTTGGGAAGCTGCACCTGCCGGAGCACGGGGTTGTCGAAGCGGATCGTGGGGGGCCGAAGCCGAAGCCGGAGCCGGGGACGGTCCACACCGTCGCCTCCCCGCCGCGTGATCAGCGCCGGGACCAGGTCGCCTACCACCAGTACCGGGCTGATCGGGCGCGGCGCGCCTGTCCGCGGGGGTGTTCACCGGGGATGTCGCCGGTGCGGTGCGCACGATCCGGGAGATCGACGCAGGCAACGTGCACATCAACTGGACCCGCTGCGGCGCGCGGACCTGATGCCCTACGGCGGCCTGAAGGGCAGCGGCTATGGAAAGGACCGCGTCGGGCGGTGGCCCGGCGCTGCCGGACCCGGCGAGCAACTGCGGGCGGCACCCCCCGTGCCTGGGCGGCCCGGCCGCGGAGGTGGCGATGCGGGCGACCTGTGAGGAGGCCAGCGCCGTCCTCTTCACCATCGACCCGTCGTCGCCGCGGCCCTCCGCGGCCGTGGCCGGCTTCCTGGACGCGATCGGCGCTCCGTCCGCGCGGGGGGCGACACCGAGACCTTTGCGATCCCGCCGTCGGCTCGCCACGGCGCATGGCGGTGGCACTGACCGGAGTCATGACAGCCCGCCGGCGGGAGCGGACCGGGAGGACCGGCTCACGCCGAGCGGGCGGCTCAGCGGCCCGGGTCGTTCGCGGTGACGCAGAACGGCAGGCCGAGCGGGTCCTGGAGCGCGACGAACCCGTTGCGGCGCCACAACATCCGGGCGCCCAGCGCCTGGACGCGGGCGACCTCCGCGGCCATGTCGTCGGTGCCGAGGTCGAGGTGCGCACGAGCCTCCTGGCCCGGGTCGTCTTCGCCGAGCCGTTGCACGAGGAGCTGCAGCGGACTCTCGGCGCGGTGCACGAGCCGGTGGAACTCGGCAGCGTCGACCGCCTCGTCGGCCCAGCCGGTTGCCCGCCGCCAGAACTCAAGCTCCGATGCGAACCGCTCAGCGGGCACGTCGACCGTCATCTGCACCAGCCTGCTGCGGTGCCCGTCCGCCCAGACGGCCGCAGCGGGCCGCTCGTGCGGCCACGACGCATCGCACACGCAGAACGGCAACCCTCCTGGCGACGTCATCGCCTGCCAGGCCGCGCCGCGGTACCCCGCCCTCGCCCCGAGCACCTCCAGCCGCGCGGTGTCCCGTTCGACGTCGCCGACGACGTCGAGGTGCACCCGCGGCGCCCCGCCGATGCACTGCACGTGCACGTACGACGTACCAGCCGACGGCGTGAGCGACACGAACTCCGGGTGTCTCGACCAAGGTTCTCCGGGCGGCCAGCCCAGCACCGCTGACCAGAACGAGCGCGCCCGCTCCACACGCTCGGCAGGTGCGTCAACGAACGCGTGCATCCACGAGACCGGCGACATCGCGCGAGACTGCCCCGCCACCGCGCGGGCAAGACCAGTCGGCAGGCCAGGACGGTTCCGACCGCCGAGACGACCTCGCGCGCCTCCGGCTCAGCGCGCGGTCGGAAGCGCGCCGGAACTACGCGGTGTCAGGCCGCAGGCGTCGTGGAGTACCGCGCGAGGATCTCGCGGTGCAGGTCGAGCAGGCGCGGGACGTCGGCGCGCTCGGCACGGGCCAGGCTGCACTCGGTGCAGATCCCCCACGTTCCAGCATCGGCGGGCAGGAGGCGGTCGACCAGCGCGACCTGGGCGTCGGTCGTGCCCGCCCGCTGCCGATCGGGATGGTAGGGCACCAGCGCGAAGTACAGCTCGGTCGACGGGTCGGGGTGCAGCTCGGTCAACGGCGCGAAGTAGGCCTCGTCACCGCGGTCCTGCGGCACGGTGAAGGAGATCCACGCGGGTGGGCGCCGTGTCCGCGCGGTGACCGCGTCGGCCAGCGCGACCTGGATCGCCAGCGACGGCGGCTGCATGAAGTGCTCATGGCCGAAGTCGCCGTAGCACAGGTGCATCCCGACGGGCACGTCGTCGGGCACATGGTCGGCGTAGCGGGCGATGGCGTCGGCGATCCGTCCGACCGCCTGCCCGCCCGACCGTTCGGCCTCGCCGATCTCGACGGCGACGTCCCACTGCACCGCGAGGTCCGGATGCGGGACCGCGGCCAGCAGCGTGTCGAGGTCGGCCAGCAGGGCGCGTTCGTAGGACGGCTCCACGCGAGCCCGGTCCTCGGCGTCCACGAACCCGCACACGGCGTGCGGAGTGGGGTACTCGGCCTGGAACCGCACCCCGGTGGGCACCACACCCTCGTCGCGCAGTGCGCAGAACGTCGCGTAGGAGTCCCGGTAGGCGACGGCGTAACCGAGCTCGGGCCACGCCAGCGCGTCCGGGTCGGCGCCCGCGGCCAGCCGCACGCTCGGGCGGCCACCCGCGTAGCGGCGTGCCGCGTCGGGCGAGGGGTCCACGCGTTCCAGGCCCGGCGTCGCGAGCAGACGGGGCAGCTGGAAGGCGATCCACCCTGCACGGTCGCCGGTCTCCCCGTCCGGCAGCCGCCGCAGGCCCTCGGGGACCCGCCTCACCACCTCCCGCAGCACGGACTCGGCGTCGGGCAGGTTCACCCCGCCGTTGAAGTGGACCGAAACGGGCGGCATCCAGACCTCCGGCAACAACGCGACTGGGTCGCAGCAGCCTAGACATCGACCCACTCCAGGCACCTCCGGCGCCCAGGCACGAAACGCCGCTCGACCACGCGCATGATGTAGTCCACCTGCAAGGAGTGCGCGCCTTGGTCGGCGAAGTACATCAGCAACGCCACGCTCAGGAACAGCAGCACCATCGCGACGGTCACCGCGAACCGGGGATACTCGTCGACCCACTGCCCGCCCGACACCCCGACGTTGAACAGGCCCCGCCGCGTAGGCGAACGTCCCGACGAACACGCCCAGCACGACCTGGTTCGGACGGTCCCGCAGGAAGTTGCGCAGCAACCGCGGCGAGAACTGCGTCGTCGACAGCTGCAACGCCACCACCGCCAAGCCCGCCGGTCGATGAGTTCGTCTCACCGGACGAGTCACCACTCGAGTGCGCAGTCTCGGTGGGAAGGAGTGCAAACCATGGGACAGGTCGTCGCGTCCGCGTCGATGTCTCTCGACGGCTACATCGCCAAGGACGACAACACCATCGGCCGGTTGTTCGACTGGCTCCAGAACGGCGAAGTCGAGATCCCCACGGTGAACGAGAACATCACGCTGCACCTCACGCCACAGAGCGCCGAGTACTGGCGGGGGTGGCTCTCCGGGCTCGGAGCGCTGGTGTGCGGCCGCACGCTGTTCGACTTCACCGACGGATGGGGCGGCCGACACACCATCGGCGTGCCCGTCGTCGTCACGCACGAGGTGCCCACTGAATGGGTCGAGGCCCATCCGGACGCCCCCTTCCACTTCGTCACCGACGGGGTCGACGCGGCGGTGGCCAAGGCCAAGGAGATTGCCGGGGACGCCACCGTGGCGGTGACGGCAGGCACCATCGCCGGACAGTGCCTGCAGCTCGGGCTGCTCGACGCGGTCGCGATCGACCTGGTGCCCGTCGTCATGGGTCAGGGCCGCCCGTTCTTCGCCGGGCTGAAAGCGGAGGACGTCGTCCTCGAGGACCCGGTCGTGCACGTCCAGGGAGACCGGGTCACCCACCTGGTGTACGCCACGAGCAGGGCGATATGAGGACCCTGCACATCGGCCTCCGCGTCACGGACCTGGAGCGGTCGCCGGCGTTCTACACAAGCCTGGGCTACGACGTGCTGGGCGAGGTTCCCGTGACCGAGCTGGGCAGGCTGACCATGCTGAAGCTGCCCGATGACGAGTTCGTCAGCCTCGAGTTGGTCCACGACCCCACCGCGGGCGAGGTCGACCCTGGCGGTCTCATACATGCACGCGCGTCCCGGGCTGTGGTGGTCGAGCGCTCGAGATGGGCGGCCACCGCCTCTCGCTCACGGGACGTACGGTCCGCTTCGTCGAGGCCGTCGCCTCTGGCCGCCCGGCATCGACCGCCGCAGCCTGGCAGCCATGGGCAGCATAGACAGCGCCGTAACGGCTCCGCCCGCACACACGAGGGCCCGGCCCGCCGGTCCGTTCGCGAAGGGGGTGGCCGGCCCGGTGCTGGTCGTCCTTACCGTGCTGGTCCTGGTGGGGTTGCGCCTGGGCGTCCCCACCGGTCAGGGCCGGGTTGGCGGGAGGTTCGAGCAAGGGCTCACCTGGGCCCTGCTCTCGGATCTGGCCGGCCTGGTAGCACTCGCGCTGCTGGCCTGGGTGATCGTGCTCTCCACCCGGCTGCGGCCGCTGGAACGGCTCTTCGGCGGCCTGGACCGCCTCTACCGGTGGCACCACCTGCTCGGCGGTCTCGTCGTCGGGTTGGCCGCCGCGCACCCGTTCGCGCTCATGCTGCACGGCGCCGGGCGCTGGTCGGATGCGGGGCTGGGTCTGTTGTGGTTCGACCAGGGTTGGGCGGTCGCCTTCGGCCAGATCGCCCTGTACATCATGGTGCCGCTGCTGGCGGTGACCTTCGTCGCCCGCATGCATCATGAGACTTTCGTGTGGGTGCAGCGGGTCCTGGGCCTGGTCATGCTGCCTGCCGCGCTGCACGCCGTGACCGTGGGCGGGGCCGTTGCCCGCTCGGTCCCGTTGCGCATCGCCGTGGTCGTCGTGGCCGCTGCTGGCCTGACCGCGTACGTCGGCCACACGCTGCTGGGGCGGCTGCTGGTCCGCCGCCTGCCATATCGGGTGCTCGGAGTCCGCCAGCTCGCCCCGGACCTGGTAGAGCTGGCTCTAGCGCCCGAGGCCGAGCCGCAGCGCTTCGACCCGGGGCAATTCGCCTTCCTGACCTTCGCCCGTCCGTCGGGTATCCAGCCTCACCCGTTCTCGATCGCCTCGGCCCCGGAGGAGGATCACCTGCGATTTGTCATCAAGGCTGTCGGTGATCATACCCGTCGGATGTCCGCTGTCGCCGCCGGTGGTCGGGTGCGGCTGGAGGGCCCCTATGGGGGCTTCTCCTACCGGTACTGGCCACACCGGCGCCAGATCTGGGTGGCGGGCGGCATCGGTGTCGCGCCGTTCTTGTCGATGGCCCGCAGCCTGCGCCCCGGCGACCCGCCCGTGCTGCTGTACTACTGTGTCCGCCACCGCGGTGAGGCGGTCTTCGCTGACGAGCTGCGCCAGATCGAGCGGAATTGCCCCGCATTCAGCCTGCGGGTGCTCGCCGAGGACATCGACGGGCCGCCCACCGCCGCTCTCGTCAACCCGGACGGCGCTGAGGCTGATGCCGAGATCCTGCTGTGCGGGCCGAGGGTCATGATCCGGGCGTTGCGCGGCGAACTGACCGCTCGCGGCACTCCGGCGTCTTGCATCCATTACGAGGACTTCGAGTACATGTGAGGAGCTGCCAATATCCAGCTCTAGCGCCGAACGAGGTGGCGGAGGCTCATCTGCACGCCAGTCGACCCGCGAGCTCGATGACCTAGTCAAAGCCTCGGGTACGGACTCGGGCATCTCTCAAAGTCCGAGCGAGCCGGATCTGCGCCGACCTGGACATCGAGGGGCCCCGCCCGTGTTCCCTCGCCGCACCTACTGCAAAGGCGAGGGTCAACCACCGCATCGTCTCCCGAGCGGTGGTAATGCCACCGGCGTGCGTGCCGACAGCTCACGGGAGTGCTCGGGTTCGCCGTCGGCGACTCCGGAGGACTTCGCGTTCTGACCCGAATCCGCCTGCGCCACGAGGCGCTGTTGTCACGTATGGAGGTGAGAGACCGTCCATCCCCTCGCCGTCGTAGCGGCGGGGTGAAGCTGGAGGCAGCCTGATCCGGAGATCGCCGGGGAGGGTGGGAGCAGCCTCGACAAAGTCGCGCCGGTCCGGTACTGCCGGACGGGCCGGGTGCGGTGAGCGAGACGAGAAGGTATACGAGAGAAATCGGTGTTGTTACGCCTCTTCACGGGTCGCCAGCTGTAACCCGGTGGATGTGGGCTGGTTAGCGGCGCGTACCGCCTCTCATTTCGGGCGGGAACTTCGGGCAGGGTCTGTGGAGTCTGGGTCCGGAGGTCACGGTGAATGTCTACGGCGTAACCGTGGCGATGCCGCAGGGGCACAGCCGGATACCTAACTCGTCAAACGGACAACAGTGAACGTGGGAACCATCCGTGGCGGTTCCTGCCCGTTTCCCCCGCCTGGGGATGCGGCGCAGGATGGGCGCGATGCTCGCCGAGGGCGCGGATGGGACGGAGCCGCTGTAGTACTCCGAGCGCGGGAGAGCCGCGTACCCGGGGAAGGGCGGCAGCGCGTCATCTCAAGGAGGGCTTGTCATGTCCGGAGATGCGCCGGTGAACACCGGCGCCGTGGCGTGGCCGGATGCTGATTCGGCGTACTTCGCGGTACGGAGGATGCAAACCAAATTGTATCGTTGGGCGACCGAAGACCGCGGTCGCCGTTTCGGTGACCTGTTCAACCTCGTCCATGATCCGGCGTTCCTGGTACACGCGTGGGAGCGGGTGTCTACCAACAAGGGCGCGGGCACTCCTGGCATCGACCGGGCCACGGTGGCCGAGGTCGAGGCCACGGTTGGGGTCGAGGCCTTCCTGAGCCAGATCCGGGACTCGCTGAAGTCGGGCGAGTTCTTCCCGGCCGAAGTGCGACAAGTGATGATACCGAAGGGTAGGTCCGGGAAGTTCCGGAAGCTCGGTATCCCCACTGTCGCCGATCGGGTCGTCCAGGCCAGCCTCAAGGCGGTTCTCGAACCCATCTTCGAAGCGGATTTCAAACCGTGCTCGTATGGGTTCCGTCCGAACCGGCGTGCACACGACGCGATCTCCGAGATCCAGTACCTGGCCTCGAACCCCAGAAATTACCAATGGGCGTTCGAGACGGACATCAAAGCCTGCTTCGACGAAATATCGCATACGGCTTTGCTGGATCGATTCCGGGTGCGTATCAAAGACAAGCGGTTGTGTGCGCTGGTGAAGGCGTTCTTGAAATCCGGGATCCTGACCGAACTTGGCGATCGAGAAGAGACCATCACCGGAACCCCACAAGGCGGGATACTTTCCCCGTTGCTCGCCAATATTGCCCTGTCGGCGCTGGACGATCACTTCCACCAGCAATGGCATGAACATATGGGCACCAGCGGGCAACGGGCCGCGCGCAGAAGGAAGGGGCACGGCAACTGGAGACTCATCCGCTACGCGGATGATCTTGTGCTGATGGTGTCGGGCGACCGACACCATGCCCAAGCACTGCGCGAGGAGGTGGCGGCCGTGCTCGCTCCGCTGGGGCTACGGCTGGCGCCGGAAAAGACCCGCACGGTGCACATCGACGAGGGCTTCGACTTCCTCGGCCACACCATCCGCCGCCTGCGGAAACGAGGAACGAGCAAGCACTACGTCTACACCAAGCCGTCCAAGAAGGCCATCCAGGCGATCAAGGACAAGGTGAAGGCCAAGACGTGCAGGGCAACCCGCCAGCAGGACCTGGACAAGCTGATCATCAGCCTGAACCGGACGCTGACGGGGTGGGCGAACTACTTTCGGTACGGGGTGTCCAAGGCGACGTTCGGCGCGGTCGACAGCTTCGCGTGGACGCGGCTGATGCGTTGGACGCGAGCCAAATACGCCGGCAAACACCCGCTCGGAATGCGCCAACTCCGGCGTCGCTTCTGCGACTCCGGGTGGAGATTCGCCCACAACGGGGCCGTGTTCACCGGCGCATCCAGCGTCACCGTGACCCGTTACCGCTATCGCGGCAACACCATCCCAACCCCGTGGACACCGAAACCGGCAGCCGTCACCAGCGGCTGACCAACGACAGACGCGTGGAGAGCCCGGTGCCCAGTAATGAGCACGCCGGGTTCGGGAGGGGGCCCGCGGGAGACGACCGGTGGCAACACCGGTACCGCGCCCGCGGGCCTACTACGACAGCCGCACTTGGATCACCCGGCGCATCGTCGCCGGTAGTGGAGGCGGCGTGCGAGGGCTTGGTGCGCTCGTCGCCAGCTTGACCAGCGCAGGTAGTGGGTCAGGGGCTGGGCGGGTTTGATGATCAAGACGTTGAGCAGGTGGCGGATCTCGTTGGTGGTCAGGTGCAGTAGCTCACGGCCGCGGCGGTCGCGCGGTCGGGGAGCAGTGTCGGCCGCGTCGGCGACCATGACGGTGAGGATGGCGAGCGCGAGCATGGCCAGCACGGTGTGGCGGTGCCAGCCGGTCCAGCTGCGGACCTGGTAGTGATCGAGCCCGACCTGGCCCTTCGCAGCCTGAAAGCTCTCCTCGACCGCCCAGCGGGTGCCGGCGACGCGGACCAGACGGTTCAGCGAGACCGGGCTCGGTGCCCAGCACAGATAGAAGGCCAGCTCCCCGGTGCGCCGATGGCGGCGGATCAGCAGCCACCGGTCGTCCTCGCCCCATGGCGTGGCGGGGTTGATCGAGACCCAGGCCCAGTCGTAGTCGCGGGGGCCCTTGGAGCCTTGCCCGGCGCAGTGTTGCTGCCAGGACCGTTGTGGCAGCGCGGCGGCCAGGACGTCGACCCGGCCGTGTCCGGCGCCGGTGGTGACATGTTGATCGACCGCCACCGCGAGGACGTAGCCCACGCCACGCTCGCGCAGCCCGGTTCGGAATGCGGTGTTGGCGCCGTAGACCTCGTCGGCGGTGGTCCAGGCGGCCGGGACGTCGGCGTCGAGGGCGGCGTAGACCATCTCGGCGGCCTGGGCGGGTTTGGTCGCGAACTCGACGTTGGCGGGGATGCCGGCTGCGGCGCAGCGGTCTGTGTCAGCGCACCAGGTCGTGGCCGGCAGATAGAGGCGACGGTCGATCAGCGCGCGCCCGTGCGGGGAGGCGTAGGACAGGAAGACCCCGACCTGGGCGTTCTCCACCCGCCCGGCCGTGCCGGTGTACTGGCGCTGAACCCCGGCCGAGCACACGCCCTTCTTCAGGAAGCCGGTCTCGTCGGCGATCAGCACGCCGTCGGGGTGGCCGAGGCGCTCGACGACGATCGAGCGGACCTCGTCGCGGACCTGCCCGGCGTCCCAGCTCGCCGTGCGCAGCAGCCGCTGCATCGCATCCGGGCGGGCTCCGCCGGCATGCTCGGCCAGCCACCAGCAGTTCTTCCGCTCCGTCGCCGACAGCAGCCCGGCCACGTAGTCCCGAGCGGTGCGTCGCGGCTCGGCCCGCCCGAACGCGCTCTCCACCCGGTTCATCACCTGATCGACGGTCTTGTCCCATCGGATCGGATCGACACCGTCTACGCTATGGCCCGCGGCCACCACTTGATCATCTGGACTCGACACAAGCCCGGCATGATCACGTGGTGACCGTTCCCTGTCACGGCGACACGCCGAAGATCGTCAAGTGCGGCTGTCGTACTACCTCGCGAGTAGTGGTGCGACACGACGCCTGAAATGACGATAGATGCCCTCTGACCTGGGATGATTGCGGTTATCACGCCACGATCATCCGGGTTGAGAGGACACCTATCAGGTGGGCAGCCTGCGCGATATCCGCCGGGTGCGACGGTGCGTGCGGATCGGCGCGCCGGACCCGTCGTTGACCCCGTTCTCGGGGATGCTGGCGGTGACCGAACTGGTCGACCGGCTCGGCATGATCAAGCTGTTGGACACGGCGATCGGGCCGATCAAGACCCGGCGCCGGGGGCACACGGCCGGTCAGCTGCTGGTCGGGCTGGCCGCGGCGCAGCTGGCCGGACAGGACTTCCTGGTCGGGCTGGACCGGCAACGCGACGATGTCGCCGGGCAGCAGCTGGCGCCGGTGCCCGGGCTGTCCTCGACCACGGCGGCCGGGCTGGCGCGACGGTTCACCGATGGGCAGTGGCGGTCGGTGGAGACCGGGATCGGCGACATCCACGCCCGGGTGCTGGCCGTGCTGGCGCCGCAGCGGGCCGCGGGGCTGTGCGAGTCGGTGACGATCGATCTGGACACCACCGATGTGGAGGTCTACGGCCGCCGCAAGCGCGGGATGGCCTACAACCACCAGGGCCAACGCTGCGGGCGTCCGCACGTGGCCACCTGGGCCGAGATGGCGACCGTGCTGGCCGCGGACCTGATGGCCGGCAACGAAGACCCCCGCGGGCATGCCCCCGAACTGCTGAACCGGGCGCTCGCGGGGCTGCCGGCCCGGGCGCGGGCCGGGCGGGTCCGGCTGCGCGCGGACGCCGGGTATTTCGCCGGGCAGCTGGCCCGCGCCGCGCTGTTCGCCGGGGTCGAGTTCGCCATCGGCGCCAAACGCGTCGCCCCGCTGTGGCGGATCCTCGACGGCCTCGCCCAGGACGCGTGGATCGATGCGATCGACATGGACGGCGCGCAGGTCGCGGTGGCCGAATACTGCCCGGACTGGTGGCCGACGGCGACCCGGCTGCTGATCCGCCGGGTCCGCCTCGACGTGGCCGCCGGCCAGGTCTCCGCCGACCCGCGGTCGCGGCGCCGCCGCACCCTGCACCCCGACCAGCGGGCCCTGCCGATCAGCGAGCTGGCCGACGCCGACGCGGTGTACGGCTACTCGTTCATCGTCACGAACCTGGATGTGTCCACACCGGACAAAGCCGCCGCGACCGAGCACTGGTACCGACACCGAACTCAGGTGAAGCATCCGGGACGCGAAACACGGCGGCGCCCTGCGGCATCCCCCCTCCGGATATCCGCAGGTCAACACCGCGTGGATGTGGGGTGCGCTGCTCGCGGTCAGTATCGCGGGCTGGTTGCACCAGCTCACCGCCACCCCCGGACCCGGCGGGCAACTCGCCGGTCACGGCGTCCGCGACGGCCAAGCCATGATCGCCACCCTGCGCCACCGGCTGATCTGCATACCTGCCCGGCTGGTCCACCACGCCGGCGCGCTCATCCTGCGCCTTCCACCGGCGTATCACCTGCTCGAAGAGGTCCTCACCCGCATACGCGCTCTCCCCGCAACCGCCTGACCAGGCCAAACGGCCCCGAACACGCCGGAACCCCGCGCACCCGAGGCGACACTCGGGCCCTTGAGGACCCCGAAACCGGAAACCACCCCAAGAAAGATCAACAAGCGAATAGGGAGATCAACTCATCCGCTACTCGCGGATTCGGGTCTGAGACAGGCCATCTCCGCCATGCTGCTGGGCGCCTTCAGGCGGAGCAGGCTAGCCGTGGCGTGGTGGGTACGCTCCCCCAAGAGTTCGGTCTCGTCATGCGGGTCGCCGGGGAAGTAGACCTGCGTTGTGAGCGGGCCGGTAGCCGGGATGCGCGATCTTGACGTGCTGTGCGCCGGGCGGCGTTCGGTGCGGCCCACGGCCCGAATCTGATCGAGCACGAGATCGGCATGCTCAACGGATAGGCGCCCGGCTGCATGGTTGTGCCAGCGAAGCCTGCGCGGTCGTCGGTGGTGACCGTACCGTGGCTGACGCCGAGGACCCCGAGGACCCCGACGTCGTCCTGCGGTTCGTCCGCGAACCGGCAACACCGGCACCGATGACCGCTGAGTCGACCGGCTCGCCCAGCGCCAGGGCCACCGCACCGGCCGCCAGGAGGATGAGCACCAGCGGCGAGTTGAGCTGCCCGAGCAGCCGTATGAGCGGACGTGTCGGCTCCACAGCGGGTAACACGTTCGGGCCGAACCGCCGCAGCCGGGCCGTCGCGGTTGGGCGGCACCGGACGCGACCAGCTGTTCCTCGTCGGCGACGGCCAACAAGCCATCTACCCCGGCGGGTTCACCCTCACCGAAGCAGGCATCTCCGTCGTGGGCCGCGCCAGCGTCCTGACCGTCAACGACCGCAAACACCCGCCAGCTCCTCGACTACGCCCGCGCCAACATCGACGCCGACGACTTCTCCGACCCACCGCGACGCCGCCTACCTCCGCGAGCAGCTCACCGTCCGCGACATCTGGGTTTCCCCTCGTAGCGTGGAGACATCGCCACAAAAGGGAGGGGCGATGGGCAGGTACCGCAAGTTCGATCAGGACTTCCGGCAGGGCGCGGTGCGGATTGTGCAGGAGACCGGGAAGCCGATCGCGCAGGTGGCCCGCGAGCTCGGGGTGAACGAGGGCACGCTGGGTAACTGGGTGGCCCGGGCCCGCCGGGTCGAGGGGGCCGGTGAGCGGGCGTTGAGCGAGTCGGAGCGGGCTGAGCTGGTCCGGTTGCGGAAGGAGAACGCCGAGCTGCGGATGCAGCGTGATGTGCTCAAGCGCTCGGTGGCCCTCTGGGTCGACGAGGCGATGGGCCGGTAGCGGTGGCCCGGTTCATCACCGTCCAGAGGGCCGAGCACGGCATCCCGGTGGCGACCGCGTGCCGGGCGCTGGGAGCCGGCCCGGCCTGGTACCACAAGTGGCGCCACGGCGACCGGTCTGCGCGGCGGGCGCGGCGGGAGCAGCTGGGGGTGGAGATCGCCCGGTTGTACGCGGTCCATCGGGGCCGCTACGGGGCGCCGCGGATCACCGAGGATCTGCACGAGGCGGGGTGGCGGGTCAGCGAGAACACCGTAGCCCGGATCATGCGCGAGCGTGGGCTGGTGGGCCGCCCGACCCGGCGCCGGCGCGGGCTGACCCGCCCCGGTCGGGGCCGGTGGCGGGCACCGGACCTGGTCAAACGCAAGTTCGGGACGGATCAGCTCAACCGGCGTTGGTACGGGGACGGCACCGAGATCGTCACCGACGAGGGCAAGCTGATCCTGGACTCGGTGCTGGACATGGGCTCGCGGCGGATCGTCGGGTTCGCCCTCGGCGAGCACCACGACGCCGAGCTGGCCTACCAGGCGCTGGCCATGGCCGTGGCGGTCCGCGGCGGCAAGGAGACGATCACCGGGGTCGTGCTGCACACCGACCAGGGCAGCGAGTACACCTCCCACCGGGTCCGGGCGGCCTGCGGGCGGCTGGGTGTGCGCCAATCGATGGGCCGACCGGGCTCGGCGTTGGACAATGCGGTGATCGAGTCGTGGCACTCCACATCGGAGTTCGAGTTGCGCCGCCTCGAGCGCTTCGCCACCAAGGCCGAGGCCCGCGCCGAGGTCGCGGCCTGGATCGAGGAATACAACCACGACCGGCGCCACTCAG
Organism: uncultured Actinomycetota bacterium; assembly: GCA_963750095.1. GTDB lineage: Bacteria > Actinomycetota > Actinomycetes > Mycobacteriales > Pseudonocardiaceae > Pseudonocardia. The sequence goes on from CAVVPJ010000011.1 coordinate 1,505,953, forward strand.
CGCTGGGCATGCGCTCCCCGATCGCCTACGAACGCAGCCTCACCACCCCCGACCCGCCGCAGGAAGCAGCGTGACCGGCCCGCTTCCGGCTACCCAGCGTGGCACCGTCCTCGCCGGGGTCAACGCCACGCCCCTACGGGTGGCCTACGGCCAGCGTTGACCCCGCCTGCGGCGGCGCCCCCGCCAACCCCGCCGGAACCACGCCCGAAGAACAGACCAGAGAGCAAGATCCGTCAATCAGAGGTCTCCACACTTTTGGGGGATACCCGCATCCCCCACCGCGACCTCGAAACCGGGGACGGCCACCCCGACCACCACGTGAAGATCGACACCGTGCAACGGGCCAAAGGACTCGACTTCACCGCCGTCCACATGCCCACCCTGTGGACGCCCACCAACACCGCCGAACCCGAAGAACGCGCCCTCCTGCGCCGCCGCCAACAGTTTGTCGCCCAGACCCGGGCCCGCGACCGCCTCTGGGTCGGCACCGTCCACCACCGGCACGACAACCCACCCTGGCCGTAGTCGCGCCCGACCCGACGGCCCGCTCCGGGTGTCACCACGTCGGTGCAGGTTGACTGCATCCGATGAGGTCGTGCCACCCGACGACAGGCAGGAGCGGGCTCCCGCGACCCCGACCATCCGCGCCGCCGACGACGCCGCCGTCCGGATCCTGACCATCGAGAACCCCGGCAGGCACAACGCCTTCACCCGGGAGATGGCCACGACGCCGCTGAACGCGCTCGACCGGACAGGGCGTAGACGAGGCGGCCGACGAGCGACTCCACGGTCGCCCAGCTCTCCAGCAACCTCCGGGACAGCTGCAGGAACGCGTCGTCGATCAGCAGGTCCCGCATCATCGCCGAGAGCGGGCCGCTCGTCGCTTCGTACAGCCGGGAGGTGAACTCCAAGGGGTCGGTCGGCACGCCCTCGCTCAGCATCTGCCGCGGAAGCTCCCGGGCGAGCTCGATCCAGCGCGGAACCAGTCGGGCCGTGAGCGCGGTGAGTGCGGCGGTGCGCCTGCCCGACTCGGCGTTCCACCCGGCGAGCCCATTGTCGCCTGGTACATCCGCCGGAACGGTTCGGTCGGGTCGAGCACTCGTCGGGAGTGCGCTTCGTCCGCCCACACCCAGTCCGTCCGTCGTGCGGGCCAACATGGTGCCCCTGCCGCAAGGAGTTGGCGCGAGTCATGGTTTCGATCGCGCGGGGCTGCCAGGGCGGCAGGACGTCGTCGACGACGAGGGAGGCGCGTTCGTCACGCAGGACGTTGCGCCACTTCTGCGTGGTCGGATTGCGGTATCCGGCGACGTCGATCGCGCCGGTCTCCTCGTCGACGCCGAAACCGACCGGTCGTACCTGCGGCGCCCCATCGGGGCCGATGGTGGCGAGCCGCGCGAGCTTCTGGCTACGCAGGTAGGCGAGCTCGGCCGGGGTGAACGGATTCATCCCGCCACCATCGGCCCTGCACCCGACTTCAGGTCAAGACGCGTCGGCGCGGGTTGCGCGAGGAATCCACCCGAAGACCCCACGCCCTGGCTGAGCAGCCTGCCGAGTCGCAGCGCCGCGGGCCCCGGAAGTCGGCGCCGTCCTCGGAGGTGCTGGAACACCGGCTCGAGCTCGTCGTCCGCGAGCAGCACGGAGCGCGACAGCGGGCTGTCGAGCACGTGCACCACCCCTTCCGCAGCCCAGCCGCCCCGGGGGCCCGCCGCCGTGTCGGCGATGAAGGACCGATCCCGGGCACGTGCGCCCGCAGGTGCGCCGGACCCGCGAGTGGCGTACGTGCCCGTCACCGCGATGCGGATCGGTCGGCCACGGGTCACGGGGCGGATGTCCACGACCCGATATGTTCCTTTCCTGCTACCGGCATCAGGCCGTCGTACATGGCGACTGGAATGTCTACTGGAAGGTGGACTGGAAGGTCCGGCCGTGGTGATGCGGATGCACTTCCTGCCAGTGTGGACGCTGCGAGGGGAGGTGTCATGTACCTGACACTCGAGCTTCTCCGCACGGTCGACGGACGACTGGAGGGTGTAGTGACCACTGAATCCGGCCGGGAGGAGGCGTTCTCCGGAACTCTGGACCTGCTGCGGATCCTCGAGAGCCTGTGGGTGCCCGCCGACCCGTCCGTGGGTGACGTGCCGAGGCCCAGGTGGCCTCGATGACCGGGCCTGGGGAGGCGCCGGTGTCGTCGGGCACGAGCTCGGCGGCGCGGATCGCGGCGATCAGCGGGCTCCTCTTCGCGGTCCTGTTCGTCGTGACCTTGGTGTTGCTGCACCGGGCCCCGAACCTCAGTGACCCCGACTCGACGTACACGAGGTTCTACGCCAACGGCGGCGACCAGCTCTTCGTCGCGGTCGGGCTCTACCTCGTGCCCTTCGCGGGCATCGCGTTCCTGTGGCATATGACCGCGATGCGCAACGTCCTGGACACGCTGACCCCGGCGCCGTCGATCATGGCCCACGGGCTCAACCTGCTGTCCGGGATCATCTTCGTGACCCTGCTGTTCGCGGGCACCGCCGCGGTCGGCGCGGTCGCGTTCGGGGTCTACTTCGGCCACGCGCCCGCCGAGAACCCGGAGACCGCGCGGGCGCTCACCGGGGTCGGCTATGGCCTGGTGTTCGTCTTCGCGGTCCGCGGCGCGGGCATGTTCGCGCTCACCACCACGACCCTGCTGCGCAACGCCAAGGTGCTCCCGTTGATCCCGGCCGTCATCGCGTACCTGCTCGCCGCGTTCCTGCTGCTCGCCGTGACCAACAACCCCGCCGCCCTCCTCGTCTTCCCGGTGTGGGTCGTGTTGATCTCGGTGTTCCTGCTGCGTCACGCCCGCCGCGCCATGGCGCCCGAGTCCGTGCCCGCCACCGCCGCAACCCTCGACACCACCCGACCGAGCCTCAGGAGCGACCAGCCGTGACCGCCGCCACCAACCCCGCCGCGTCGAAGTCGATCGAGGACATCCCCGGGCCCAAGGGTGTGCCGATGCTCGGCAACATGTTCGAGATCAAGCAGGCCACGCTGATCCAGGACCTCATGAAGCTCGCGCGCGAGTGGGGTCCGATCTTCAAGCTGACCACCCCCACCGGGCCGCGTTACGTCGTCTACGGCCTGGAGATGGTGGACGACCTCTGCGACGACGCCCGCTTCGACAAGCTCGTCGGGCTCAGCCAGCGGGAGTTCCGCAAGACCCACAAGAGCGCGGGGCTGTTCACCGCGGACACCGACGACCCCTTGTGGAAGTCCGCGCACGACATCCTGTTGCCCAGTTTCAGCACCTGGGCGATGAAGGGTTACCTCGACCCGATGATCGACATCGCCGAGCAGCTGTGTCTGAAGTGGGAGCGGCTCAACCCGGACGAGCCGATCGACGTCACCGCCGACATGACGCGGCTGACCCTGGACACGATCGCGCTGTGCGGGTTCAGCTACCGGTTCAACTCCTTCTACCGCGACAGCCAGCACCCCTTCATCGAGGCGATGATGGGCGCGCTGCACGAGACCCAGGCCCGGCAACGCCTGCTCCCGATCGCGGTCAAGATGCGCCGCGGGGCCCAGCGCAAGCTGTTGGCCGACAGCAAGTACATGGACGACACGGTCGGCGAGATCCTCGCCGAGCGGAAGGCGTCCGGCGAGCCCGGGAACGACCTGCTGGGGCACATGCTCGTCGGCACCGACAAGCAGGGCAACTCCCTGCCCGACCACAACATCGTCGCGCAGTGCGTGACGTTCCTGGTCGCGGGCCACGAGACCACCAGCGGCCTGCTCTCCTTCGCCATCTCCTACCTGCTCAAGCACCCCGAGGTCGTCGCGCGCGCCCACGAGGAGGTCGACCGCGTGCTGGGCACCGACCCGTCCGTGCCCCCGACGGTCGCCCAGGTCCAGCAGCTCGGCTACATCCGGCAAGTCCTGGACGAGACGCTGCGGCTGTGGCCGACCGCCCCCGCGTTCACCCGCCACGCTCGGCAACCGACGACCGTGGGCGGCTGGGGCCCCTTCGAGCCCGGCCAGTCGATCATCGCGCTCACCCCGATGTTGCACCGGCTGACCGACGTCTGGGGCTCCGACGCGGAGGAGTTCAACCCCGACCACTTCGCCCCCGAGCGGCGGGACGCCCTTCCCCCCAACGCGTTCCGGCCGTTCGGGTCGGGGCAGCGGGCCTGCATCGGGCGCCAGTTCGCCTTGCAGGAGGCGACGCTGGTGCTCGGCATGCTCATGCAGCGCTTCGAGTTCGTCGACCACGCGAACTACCAGCTCAAGATCAAGGAGTCGCTGACCCTCAAGCCGGAGGGCCTGACGATCACGATCCGCCCCCGCGCCGGACGGACCTGGGGCTCGACGCCGCGGCAAACGGCGGCGGTCACCAAGCCGCGGTCCCCGGCTCTCGCCGTCGCCCCGACCGACCGGCACGGCACGCCGTTGCTGGTGCTGTTCGGCTCGAACCTCGGTGCGTCGGAGGACCTCGCGTCGCGGATCGCGCGGGACGCGACCGACCGTGGCTACACCGCACGCACGGCCGCGCTCGACGATGCGGTGGGGGAGCTGCCGACCGAGGGCGTCGTCGTGGTCGTCACCTCCTCCTACAACGGGCAGCCGCCGGACAACGCAGGGAAGTTCTGCACCTGGGTCGACGACGCCGCGTCCTCGGCGGCGGGCGTACGCTTCACGGTCTTCGGCTGCGGCAACCGGGACTGGGCCGCGACCTACCAGGCAGTGCCCATGCAGATCGATACAGCCCTCGAGGCGCGCGGGGCGACGCGGGTGTACCCGCGCGGTGAGGGTGACGCGCGTGGTGACTTCGACGGCCAATTCGAGGCGTGGTACGCCGGGCTGTGGGACGCTCTGGGGTCGGCCCTGGGGCTGGACGCCGGTGCGACCGCGGTGGCCGGGGGCGGCCCGCGGCTGGCCGTGGAGCTCGAGCAGCGCCGCACGGCGAGCCCGGTGCTGCAGTCCTACCGCGGCCAGCCCGCCATCGTACGGGTCAACCGCGAGCTCACCGTCCGCGCGGGCACCCCGGGTGGCCGATCGGTGCGGCACATCGAGATCACGCTGCCGCCGGGCCTGAGCTACGCCGCGGGCGACCACCTCGGGGTGCTGCCGCGCAACGACGTCTCGACGATCAACCGGGTTATCGCCCGCTTCGGGCTGGACGCGGGCCAGTACGCCACGCTCACCGCCACCGGCACCACCCCGACCCACCTGCCCATAGGCGAGCCGTACCCGCTGCTGGGCATCCTGGCCGGCTGCGTCGAGCTGCAGGACGTCGCGAGCCGCGCTGGCCTCTCGGCCATGGCGGCGCACATGCCGGAGAGCCCGGCCCGGGATGAACTGGCGGCCCTGGCAGGCACCGACGACGAGGCGAAGGCCCGCTACCGCGAGAAGATCGCGGCACCCCGGCGCACGCTGCTCGACCTGCTCGAAGAGCACCCCGACTGCGACCTGCCGTTCGCGGAGTACCTCGACCTCCTGCCGCCGCTGCGCCCGCGCTACTACTCGATCGCCTCGTCACCGACGATGAGCACCAGCGCCGCGGTGACCGTTGGAGTGCTCGAGGGACCGGCGCGCCGCGGGGACGGTTCGTTCCGCGGCGTGTGCTCAGGGCACCTGCGCGAGGTGCCCGACGGCGGCACCGTCTTCGCCTTCGTCCGGCAGCCCAGCATCGCGTTCCGACCGCCGGAAAACCCGCACGTGCCGATGGTCATGGTGGGTGCGGGCACCGGGATGGCCCCGTTCCGCGGGTTCCTGCAGGAGCGGGAGTCGCTGCGGGCCCGTGGGGTGCCGATCGCGACATCGCTGCTGTTCGTCGGCTGCCGGGACCCGGAGGACGACCTGCTCTACGCCGACGAGCTCAAGGGCTACGAGGCCGACGGGGTGGCGACGCTGATCCCGGCGTTCTCCCGGGTGAAGGGCTACCCGCACCGCTACGTCCAGCACGCCCTGGAGGCCTCGGCCGACCAGGTATGGGAGGCCATGCAGAAGGACGCGGTGGTCCTCGTGTGCGGCAACGCCTCGACCATGGCCCCCGGCGTCCGGGCCGCCCTGATCGCGGTGTTCCGCGCCAAGACCGGCGCGGGCCCGGCCGACGGCGAAGCCTGGCTCGCGGGCCTGCGCTCCAGCAACCGCTACCTGGAGGACATCTGGGGCGAAACGGCAGTGGTGTAGGAGTGGGCCGACGTTAACCCGGGCCGGATTACTCGACGTGATGTGCGCGCGGAGCGCGGGCGCACCCTGTTCGACCGGGTGCCGGGAGCCTGTGGGGTGCCAGAACTCGGGGCTGGGCCGCTGACCAGCGGTGATCGACGGGTGGGCATGATCCCAACGTGTCGCCGCGGTTGCTGTACTTGATCTTCTGGCAGGTGCTCGGGCTGGTCCTGCTGTCGGGTCGCACGTCCTCCGCTAAGGACATCGAGCTTCTCGTGCTGCGCCACGAAGTCGCCGTGCTGCGCCGCACCCACCCACGTCCGCGCCTGGACTGGGCGGACCGGGCCGTGTTCGCCGCGCTCGTCCGGCGGCTGCCCCGCGCACTGCGTTGCCATCGCCTGGTCACCCCGGACACGATCCTGCGCTGGCATCGCCGCCTCGTGCGCCGAAGATGGACCTACCCGAACCGGACTGGACGGCCATCGATCGACGACGTCCTCGCCGACTTGGTGGTGCGGATGGCGCGGGAGAACCCGCGCTGGGGATACGTCAGGATCCAGGGCGAGCTGCTCAAACTCGGTCACCGCATCGGCGCCTCGACGATCCGGTGGATCCTGAAGCGCCACCGGATCCCACCGGCTCCGTCGCGGCACACCGACACCACCTGGCGGCGGTTTCTGCGCACGCAGGCCAGTAGCATGCTCGCGGTCGACTTCTTCCACGTCGACTGCGCGCTCGCCCTGCGGCGGCTCTACGTGCTGTTCGTGCTCGAGGTCGGTGACCGCTATCTGCACGTCCTGGGTGTGACCGGGCATCCCGACGGGCCGTGGACGACGCAGCAGGCCCGCAACCTCGTCATGGACCTTGGCGAACAGGTCGCTCGGTTTCGGTTCCTCGTCCGAGTAGGGCCGGTCAGTTCGCGGCGCCGTTTGACGCGGTCGTGGCGGACGCGGGTGTCGAAGTAATCAAGATCCCGCCACGCTGTCCTCGGGCGAACTGCTACGGCGGACGGACGACGGGACGGTGTGGCTGCTGCGTTCGGACAGCGGTGACATCTGCTCGCTGCGACGCGGATCGGACAACCTGAGCTGCCCGTCGAGCGTGGGTGGTGGTCGGCACGCGGCGCTGACGGTCCTCTCGGGCTCCGTCAGCCTCGTGGACCTCGACTCCGACATGGCAGCCTCGGTCGATGCGACTCAGCTCGGAGCGCCGAGACCGCTGGGGATCGACCTCTCGCCGAGCACGCTGGTGGCCGATCGGGACGCGGGTGGCCGGGTGGTCGGCGTGGATCCGGCAGCTCACAAGCTCGTGCTGGCCGACACAGCAGGCGGCTCCCCAGCCGGTGCTGGTCGCCCTCGGGCCCGACTCGTTCAGCCGACCGATGCCGACCGCCGGCGCGGTAGCGGTCGTGGACCTGACCAGGAACCGGCTGCTCACCTTCGATTTGAAGGGCAACCAGCTCGCAGCGCTGGACCTGCCCGCTTCGGCTGATCCGGCCTCGATCATGCGTGGTGAGGACGGCAGGCTCTACGTCGCCCACGCTCCTACGGTCACCGCTGCTCGGAACGCCGCGGGCGACACGGCGACCGTTCGCTGGACCACGCCGGACCTCGAGGGGGGCGAACTGGCGGGGTACGAGGTCGTCGCGGGCCCGGCAGGCGGCACGAGCACGGTGACCGGCACGACGCGGCAGTTCACCGGGCTCGATCCCGCGTCGGCCTACACGTTCTCGGTCCAGCCCGTCACCCACGAGCAGGGGCGGAACGGGGGCCCGACCACGCGCGGGGCACCCGGGACGGCGACCGTCGACGCGGTGGCCGCTGTCAAGCGCACAGCGCAGATCACCTCGACCACCACCCGCGTCGCCGCCACGCGAGCGCAGGGAAGCGGACAGCAGGTGACGACGATCTGGATCGACGTCACGATGAACTTCGACTACGACCCGACGGGGACGATCCCCGCGTCCGGCTGCGCCGTGGTGCTCTCCTCCGCCGCACGAGGCCTGTCGTTCCGGAAGGAGTTCGTGCCGACCATGGGAACGGTGTCGACCAGCAAGGCGGTCGGGGTGGCCACCGACTGGCAAGCCGAGCTGGACTGCGGCCAGACGAACACGAGCCGCGTCGCCGTGGCATATCCGCCGACGGGATGATGTGGTCCTCGGCACGGTGTTACGCCGAACCCCCTCGAAGCGAACCACCTAGCGTGCAGCGACCAGTGGGCGACCCGTGACGGCGGGGTCGAGGCGTCTGCGCCGTCTGCCCACCCTGGTCGGGAGCGTGTTGGTCGTCGTGGCCGTGGCGGCCGTCGCGATGCTCACGGTCGGGGCGGCCAACCCCGCCGTCGCGTTCCAGCAGACCGGGCACTGGGTGTTCAACCGGGCCGAGAACTCGGCCGTGCACGTGGACAGCGGCACCCGCGCCGTGGACGCCCGCGTCGCCGTGCCGGGCGCGCCCCAGAACCCCGTGTTCACGCTGCAGGGCCAGCGGCAGGGCTTCCTGGTCGGGCGCCAGGCGCTGACGGTGTTCGGGAAGTCGACGCTCACCGTCGAGTCATCCCTGCCGACCGGGCAGACGGAGCTGCCGATCGGGATCGAGACGGTCGGTGGGCCGTACCTGGTCTACCGGCAGGCGGGCACGATCGTGCGGCTCGGCCTTCCCCCGCTGTCGATCCAGGTCGGGGCGCCCGTCGACCGGCCCATCTCCACCGACGACGGCACGGTCTGGCTGCGTAGGCCCGACAACGGCGCGATCTGCGCCCTCCGCCACGAGGCGACCGCCGTGGACTGCGCGAGCCAGACCGCTCCCGGCGCGACCGGCGCGTTGGCGGTGCTCGGCGACGTGCCCACCTTCGTCGACACCTCCCGGGACGCCGCGCAGGCCGTCGCCCGCGACACGGGACCGGTCGCCCTCGGCACCGATCTGCCCGACACGGCGCTGATCGGCGACCGCGACACCCACGGACGGCTGCCGGTCGTCCTGCTCGCCCCGAACCGGCTCCTGCTCGCCGACACGGGCGGCGTCGCCGAGGCGCGGGCGGGCGGGGCACCCGTCTCAGTCGCGCTCGGCGACGGCACCTTCAGCTCGCCCATCGCGGCCGACGGCGTCGTCGCGGTGCTCGAGCAGACCCACAACCGTCTCCAGACCTTCGCCGTCGACGGCCGTCTCCTCGCCACCTTCGACCTGCCCGCCGACGCCGGGCCGTCCCTCATGACCAGGGGCGCGGACGGCCATATCTACATCGACGACGCTGACGGCGCCGCCACCGACATCGTCGGCGCCGACGGCACGGTGACCTCGATCAAGACCGGGGCCCCGCGCACGGCGGTGTCCGCCCCCGCGCCGGACGCGGCCGTGCTCGTCCCGCCGCCGCCGCAGGTCCCGAGCCCGCCACGCGGGCCCACCATCCCCGGCGACCAGACCCCGAACCCTTCCGGGGGCGGCGGGTCCGACGGCTCGGGCGACAAGCCCCCGCCGACGCCGATCCCGGGGGCGCCGACGGACGTGCGGGCACAGGCGCAGGCAGGCGGCGCCGTGACCGTGTCCTGGACCGCCCCCGATCCGGGCGGTCCAGGCCTGCAGTACACGGTCACCGGGTCGGATGGTTCGACGCACAACAGCACCGCGCGGTCGGTCCGCCTCACCGACCTGACGCCGGGACAGCAGTACACGTTCACGGTGACCGCGACGAACGCGGCCGGACCGGGCCCGGCGTCCGAACCCAGCAACCCGGTCACCGTCGCCGTCGGGCCGCCCGGCGCCCCCACCGACATCAACCTGAGCCAGCGCGGGGAAGGCGCCCGCAGCGTCATCGTCACCCTTACCTGGGGACGGCCGGAGCTGAACGGCGGCGAACTGGTCGACTACATCATCACGGCGACCGACGGCAACGGCAAGCAGGTGCTCAACACGACCTCGACCACCGAGTCGATCCCCCGCGACTTCCACGACAGCTGTCTCGAGCCCTACACCTACGTGGTCCGCGCGGTGACCCGCACACCCGGCGGCGCGGGCACCCAGACCGGGCCCGCGGCCACGGCGAAGACCAGCGACCGCGACTGTTCGATCAACATGACGATCAGCGCAGCGACGCAGGGCCCCACCGCGGCGGCCGTCTCGCTCACCGAGTCTGCGCCGTTCCTGCCCTACGTCAGCCATCCGTGTTCCCTTTCCTTCAACGGCGACGTGAAGTGGACGGGCACCTGCGGCGGCGCCTCCCATCACGACACCTCGCTCACCGTCACTGGGCTCGACCCCGGGACCCAGTACGAGATCGTCCTGACGACCAAGCAGTTCACGGGCGACCCGACCGAAAGCAACACGGTCACCGTCACCACGCCTGCCGGTCAGGTCATCCCCGGCGGCGCGACCAGCACCCCCAGCAACACCAACGGCAACTGACGTCTTCGAGAGGACCCGCGTGCCCCCCGCTCCCGATCCCGGCGCCGCCTACCGGCTGCTCGCCGACAACATCCAGCGCGTCATCCAGGGCAAGCCCGACGTCGTCCGGTTGGCCGTCGTGGCCCTCTTCGCCGAAGGCCACCTGCTCATCGAGGACGTGCCGGGCCTCGGCAAGACGAGCCTCGCCCGCAGCCTGGCCCGCAGCATCGGCGGGCCGGTGGAGCCGCATCCAGTTCACCCCCGACCTGTTGCCGGGCGACATCACCGGGGTGACGGTGTACCACCAAGGAGAGGGGGTTCGACTTCCACCCCGGGGGATCTTCGCCAACGTCGTGCTCGCCGACGAGATCAACCGCGGCACCCCGAAGACCCAGTCGGCGCTGCTGGAGGTGATGGCCGAGCGGCAGGTCACCGTCGACGCCGTGCGCCACCCGTGCCCCGCCCGTTCCTCGTTGTCGCGACGCAGAACCCGATCGAGCTGGACGGCACCTACCGGCTCCCGGAGGCCCAGCTCGACCGGTTCCTGATGCGCGTGCGCGTCGGCTACCCCGACCACGACGCCGAGGTGCGGATCGTCGTGGGCGACTCGGCGGGCGTCGATCCCGACCAGCTGCAGCCCGTGATCGATCTCGCCACGCTGACGCAGATCATCGCGGCCGTCCGGCAGCTGCACGTCGACCCCAGATGGCTTCCTACGCCGTGCGGGTCGCCGCCGCCACCCGCGCCCACCCGGCCATCCGCTACGGCGCCAGCCCACGCGGCAGCGTCGCGCTGATCCGGGCCGCGCGGGCGTCGGCCGCGGTCGACGGGCGCAGCTACGTGACCCCGGACGACGTCAAGGCCGTGGCGCCCGCCGTGCTGGAGCACCGCCTGATCCTCACGCCCGATGCCGAGCTTTCCCGCCAGTCGCCCGCCGATGTGCTGGCGAGGTGCTGGACGCGACGTCCGTGCCCACCGCGGCAGGCCGCTGCATGCGCACCGACCCGCCGCGGCTACGCGGTGCTCGGCTGCGCTGTCGTCCTCTACGCCCCGGGCTCGTCCTGGGCCTCCCGCTGCTGCGTGCGCTCGCGGGCTGCGCGGCCGGCGCCTTGCTGGTCGCGGTCGTGCCGGTCCTGGGCAAGCTGCGGCCCGAGGTCACCCGCTCCGTGCACCCCGACCGGGTGCAGCGCGGCATGCCTGCGACCGCCGAGCTGGTGGTCACGCAACGAGACGGCGACGCGCCAGCCCGCCTTCCTCGCCGGCGACGTCGTGGGCGGCAAGCCGCGCGAGGTCGCGGTGCGGGCCCTGCCGCCGGGCGGGTCGGCCCGCTACCGCTACGAGCTGCCCGACGACCGGCGCGGCAGGATCGCCGTCGGCCCGCTCTCGGTCGAGCGCTCCGACCTGCTCGGCCTGGCCAGGGCGCGCGGCGAGATCGGCAGAGCGCCGAGCTGTGGGTGTACCCGAAGCGGCATCCCGTGCGGCTGTCGCCCGCGGGCCGGGCGCGCCACCACCACGAGGGGAGCCGCCGCCGATCCCGATGCGCGGCTCGATGGACCTGCGGGCGCTGCGCGAGTACGTCGTCGGCGACGAACTGCGGCACCTGCACTGGAAGGCGACGGCGCGCACCGGGCAGCTGATGGTCAGCGAGTACGTCGACCCGGCCCAGCCGTGGTGCGTGGTGCTGCTCGACACCCGCGTCGACGTGCTCGTCCCCGACGCGTTCGAGGAGGCCGTCGAGGTCGCGGCGTCGATCCTCTGGGAGTCGTGCGAGCAGGGCCGACCCGCACGGCTGTCCACCACCACCGGGTTCCGCACGGACACGCCGGCGGCGCGGCCGGGGCCCGCGAGCTGCTCGACCAGCTCTGCCTCGTCGCCCAGGACGACCGCGCCGACACCGCGCTCGACCTCGCCCGGCTCGGCGGGGCCCGCGGCGACGGCTGGTTCGCCTACGTCGGCGGCGCGGAGGGGGTCGCGCCGCGACAACGGCACGCCGGTTCGGCCAGAGCGTGCTGTTCGACCTCGCGGCCGACGCGGCGCGTCCGAGCACGAGGCGTCCTGACGATCCGTGCGACCACCGCCGCCGACGCGCTCCGCGCCTGGAACGCGGCGGTGGCGCGATGACCTCCCGCTTCGCCGGGCTCGGCGTGCTGCTCGCGGCCTTGGCCGCCGGACTGGCGTTCGGGCCGTGTTCACCGGTCGGCGCTGTTGTCGCCACTGGTGGCGGTGCTCCTGCCGGTGGCCGGGCTGGATCTCTCCGCGTTGCGGTGCCGCGGCTGGCGATCGTTCGGGCTCCGCTCGCGCTGGTCTTGGGCGCAGCCGTCGGGTTGAGGTGCTCGCCCTGCCCGACGCGCCGTGGAGCGCCGCCGCCCGGCCGATCCTCGACGGGGCGCTGCAGGCTGGCGGCACACCCTTGAGTCGACCTTCCCGGCCCGCCGGACGCCGCGCTGCTGGCCTTCGTGCCCACTCGCGTTGCTCGCGGCCGTATCGGCCTGGAGTGGCTGCGGCGGGGCTTCGCGCCGCTCGCGACGTTGATCCCGAGTGTCGCGGTGGTCGGGTTGGCCAGATGTTTCGGCCGCGGCCGGGCTGCAGGCCGTGGCGCTGGCGGTCGGCTACGCGCCGCGGCGGCGGTGGTGCTGGCCGCGGGCCGTCGGTCGTCAGGAGTGCGGCGGTGGACCGGGAGGGGGCTCGCCGACCTCGTCGTGCTGGTTGTCCCGTCGTGGCCGTCGCCGCACTGGGCGTGGGTCCTCGCCGCCGCCGACCCGCTCCACGTGCCCGCCTACTCCGTGCACGACCGGTTCGAGCACACCGCCGTCCCGGCGGGCCGGTCAGCCCACTCGCCGAGATCGGCGGCTCGGCCGAGCGCCCGACCATATGGTCTTCACCGCGCAAACCGACGCGCCGGTGGACCGCTGGTCCCAGATCGTCCTCGACGGCTCGACGGTGCCGGATGGACAGCGAGCGCCACCTACCGGCCTCTGGGGCTGCGTTCGACCCCGACCCGGACGTGAAGGTCGCGAAGGGTTTACACTGCGGCGATCACGCTGGGCGAGGCCGCGAACGGGCCGTGGCTGCCGACGCAGTTCCGCACGCTGTCGGTCGACGGTCTGCGGCCCGCGGTCGACCCGGTGACCGGCACGCTGCTCGCCGCCGACGCGGCGCCGCCACCTACTCGCTGCGCTGGCAGGCACCGCAGCCCACCAAGGACGACCTCGTCGGGCGCCCCTCGACCAAGCCACGGGGGGTGCGGTCCGGTCGGCGACCTGCCCGCGGGCTCGTCGACCTCCCGAGAGGCGCTCGAGAATGCCCCTCCGTCGTTCGCGGCGGCGCTGAAGCTGGAGAGTTGGTCAAGGGCCAGAAAACAACGCCAGCCGCCACGAGCCCCACCGGGAGCGGCGACGCCCAGGTGCTGGACTTCCTCACCAGCCCGCACAGCGCGGCACCAGCGAGCAGTTCGCCGCGGCCTACGTGCGATGGCCCGGGCCGCGGGCATCCCGGCCCGGCTCGTGGTGGGGTTCCGGCAGCCGAAACACGCCTCGGGCGCCTATGTCGTACGCGGCGGCGACGCGTTCGCGTGGCCTGAGGTCGCGGTCACCGGCGTCGGCTGGGTGCCGCTGGACCCGACGGGCGGCTCAAGCAGAACCCGGAGAACACCCCACCCACCACTAAGGCCACCGACGCCGCGCGACAGCAGGAACAGCAAGGAATGCTGCCGGTACCCGAGCCTGTGCCGCCGCCGCCGGCCCGGCACCGTCCGCACCGGCCTGGGACGGCAGGTCGTGGACGGGCGCGGCCGCGCTGGCCGGTGCTGCGTCGCCCTGCTGGCGGGATGGGTCGTCGGGGTGCCGTTCGCGAAGGGGCTGCCGCGGTGGCGACGGCGTCGGGCGCCGGGGGCGCAGGCCGTCGTCGGTGCGTGGCTGGACACCCGGGACCGGTGCGGGCCCACGGCGTGCCGGCCGGGCCGGTATGACGGTCCGCGATGTCGTGGCCCGGCGGCGGCGGTGCTGAACGGCAGGCGGGCGAGCTGGAGCGGCTCGCGCGGCCGTCGACGTCGCGCTCTGGTCCGCGCGCCCGCGGGAAGAGGCCGCGTCGACGGCGTGGACGGCGGCCGCCGCGATCCGCCGCGACCTGCGCCGCCGCCCGATCGGCGAACGGGCGCGGGCCGTGCTGCGGGTCCGCGGACAGGGCTGCCGGCGAAGCGGCCCGCCGATCCGCGCCGCACTGATCCACGCCGCACCGATCCACGGGCTCAGGGGTCGGCGAAGCGGCAGACCGCGTTGCGGATCGACACGACGTTGCTCTCCGACACCGTGCCCG
>CAVVPJ010000012.1:0-750000 GCA_963750095.1 uncultured Actinomycetota bacterium
CAAGAAGCTTGTCGACAACAATGCCAAATAAAAGAAAATAGGATTACGAGACACTAGCTTTCACCGTATCGCTCGGGTCCCTTAGCGCCCCGTTCCTCATACCTGGAAACGACCACTGCTTCACTGGCATGCTATTTTCCCCGAGATTCCTTTCGGATTCAGGTTAGCCATTAGACCCAGGAATGCTCCTCCGAATTCCTCCCAGCTGTGCTAGGGATATGGCAAGGCGCCTCGTGGCGCAGGTTCCTTCTTTTTCGTATCGACCGAGATCACCGGTAGCCCGGCCGTGAGGAACGTGGTAACCTGGTCGTTGAGGTAGCGGAACTGGGCGTCGCGGTCCGGGTGCTGCTTCCCTTCGATCGTCTTGGCGTTGCCCTGCAGGCTGTAGTCGTGGTCCTTGAGCAACCGGGCCACCGTGTCGGGTCCCACCCGATGGCCGTGGGCCCTCAGCTCGTCGGCAAGTTTCACCGTCGACTTGGTCGTCCACCGCAGCCGCGACATCGGGTCACCGCGGGTCTCGGGATCCACCAGCTTGTCCAGCGCCGGCCACAGCTCGGGATCGGCCTGCTCGGCCGGCTTCCGCCCGGCGCCCTTCGCCCGGACCCGTCCGTCGGCCACGATCCCCGCCTCCAACTCCGCGGCGCCGCGCCCGACGGTGTCCGTCGCAGCCCCAGTCGCCGCCGCGATCAGCTTGATCCCGCCGCGCCCCAGCTGGCGGGCTTCCGCCCCCAGCAGCAGTCGGCGCGCTCGCTCGTCCAGCACCGGAGCCACCTCGGCCAGCGCCGCCGCGAACGCCTCCGGGAACCCCACGATCTCTGCCATAGCACAACACTAGAGATCAAACAGGCTAAAGTAGACACTATTTCTCGGCGAGTCCTAACGCGAACCTCGGCATAATCGGAGTGGAAGATCGCCCCGAGTAGCGTGCCTCTCATGGCTTCGGCGGCGCTCAGGGCGTCGCCGATCAGGTCGGTGCGCATGTGCTCGGCGATCGCCCACCCGGCCAGACGGCGCGAGAAGCAATCGATCACCGTGGCCAGGTACAGGTTCGAGCCGTCGGCGATGGGCAGGTAGGTGATGTCCCCGACGTAGCGTCGGTTGGGCGCATCGGCGGTGAAGTCGCGGCGCAGCAGGTCGGGCACCTTCTGCTCGGCCGGCTCCGGGATGGTGGTGCGCACCCGGCGCCGTAGCCGTAGCCCGGCGATGGCGTGTGCGCGCATGACGCGGGCGACCCGCTTGTGGTTGACCCGCTGATCAGGCCCGACACCGTCGTTGAGCTCGGCGGTGATCCGCGGCGCCCCCAAAGCCCGGTCGGTGGCGTGGATCGTGCGGATCCGCGCCGCCAGCGCGGCGTCGGCCGCCGTGCGTGCGGCGCGCGCGGGCTCGGCGCTCAGCCAGGCGTAGAAGGAGGATCTGGCCACGTCCAGGACCTCGCACAGCCGCTTCACCTCGAAGGCGTGCCGGTGGTCGGCGACGAACTGGAAGCGGTTCACCAGCTCGTCTCCCCGGCGAAATACTTCGCCGCCTGGCGCAGGATGTCCCGCTCGGTGGCCAGCTTGGCCTGCTCGGCCACCAGCGCGTCCTTCTCGGTCTGCAGCGCCGCTACCCGCGCCCGCAGGGCGGCCAGCTCCTCTGCGGCCGACCGGGTGCGTCCCCGCCGCGGGTCGTCTGCCCGGCCGGGCCGCGACGAATCGTCGGACCGCGCGGCGGCGGCGAGGATGCCGTCGCCAGGGGTGGCCGCCGACGCTGTCTGGGCGTGTACCCAGTCGTTGAGGGTGTGTCGGGAGATCCCCAGATCGGCGGCGATCCCGCGCAGCGTGGCGCCCGGGGTGGATCGGTACAGGTCGACGGCCTGGCGACGGAACTCGTCGGTGTAGTTCTTGCGGGCCATGATCGTGGATCATCTCGC
Source organism: uncultured Actinomycetota bacterium (assembly GCA_963750095.1). Classification (GTDB taxonomy): domain Bacteria; phylum Actinomycetota; class Actinomycetes; order Mycobacteriales; family Pseudonocardiaceae; genus Pseudonocardia. The sequence goes on from CAVVPJ010000012.1 coordinate 1,910, forward strand.
TTCCCCGGCCGTGGCCGGATTCAGCGTGTCCAAGATCAGGGGTCAAGGCCCCCCATGACGCGGGTCTGGCCCTTACTTGACCGCGAGCGGATCCGGCTGGTCGAGGTTGACCGGCCCGACCGACGCTGTTCGGGCGACACGGTGTCAAGTCAGGCCCGCGGGTGGCCAGAAGGCCGTGGGCTGTCAGAGGATGAGCGCTCCGATGCCGAACCCCAGCAAGACTGCGATGGTGATGTTGATCGCTCCAGGGACGAGGAAGGGATGATTGAAGACATACTTTCCGATCTGGGTGGTTCCGGTGTCATCCATCTGTACCGCGGCGAGCAGCGTCGGGTAGGTCGGAAGGACGAACAGGGCTGAGACCGCCGGGAACGCGGCCACTGCGGCGAACGGCGCTACGCCGATCGCCAGTGCGGTGGGCATCAATGCCTGGGTGGTGGCCGCCTGCGAGTACAGCAGAGCGGACGCGAAGAACAGAACGACCGCGAGTAGCCACGAGTGTTGGTTGAGCAGGTCCCCGGCGTACTTGGTGATCGTTTCTTCATGTGCCGTCACGAAGGTTGTGCCCAACCAGGCCACACCGAGGACACAGATACTTGCGCTCATGCCGGACTTGAAGGTGGAGGCGGACAGGATGTCTTTCGGCGCCACCTTGCAGGCCAGGACGATGATCGCGGCGATGGACAACATAAAGGTGATGATCGCGGCATCGCGGTCCATGACCGGATCGGTGATGAGACCAACCTTGTCGCTGATGGCCACGGCGTAGCCCATCACGCCGAGTAGACCAGCGAGGAAGATCAGCACAGACAGCTTCGCTCGGCGCGCGGTCACGGGGTCCTGCAACCGCTCTTGGGGCTGCTCGTCGGCCTGGCGCTCGGGCTGTCCATGGTCGGACGCGGCATCGTCGAGACGTTGCGCGGCAGTCGATCCCGCGCGGTCCTTCGCGATGCCCGCCTGCTGTGCCGCGCCGGGCCCGGCGAACACCTGCTTCGTGACCGAGACCGTTCCGGCGGCCATGCGGCGCTGATACTCGGGATACGTGCTGAGCTCCGTGCCACCACGCACCTTGTCGATCCCCATCATGATCAAGGCAGTTGCCAGGCAGGCGAGGAAGGTCGAGGGGATCGCCACTGCCAGGATCTGGAGGTAGTCCACGCCTTTGGGGTCGAGGAAGCCGGCAAAGATCACCACGGCGGCCGACACCGGCGAGGCGGTGATGGCGATCTGGGAGGCCACGACGGCGACCGAGAGCGGGCGCGAGGGCCGGATGTTGTTCTCCTTGGCCAGCTCGACGATGACGGGCATCGTCGAGAAGGCGGTGTGTCCGGTGCCCGCCATGAAGGTCATCAGGTAGGTGACAACCGGTGCGAGGAAGGTCAGTTGCTTCGGGTTCCTGCGTAGGATTCGGTCGGCCAGGCTGACGAGGTAGTCCATCCCACCGGCCACCTGCATCGCCGCAACGGCCGCGATGACACTCATGATGATGGAGATGACCCCGAGCGGAAGCTCGCCGGGCGTCACGCCGAGAATTGCCAGAACCAGCACGCCGAGGCCGCCTGCGAAGCCGATGGCGATGCCGCCGAGCCGGGCTCCGAGGAAGATCGCCGCCAGGACTATGACGAACTGGACAACCATCATCGCCGATCACCCACTGATGAAGGTGTGGAGCCGGGCTCCGCGCCGTAGAGCTTCCCGTGGTAGAGCGGCCGCATGAGGTTCTCCAGGGAGAACAGCTCGTCGAGCTCCGCCTCGCTGAGCAACCCCATCTCGAGTACGACCTCGCGCACGCTCTTGCCGGTGCGGGCGCACTCCTTGCCGACCAGATCGCCGTTGTGGTGGCCGATGCTGGGGTTGAGGAAGGTGACGACGCCGATCGAGTTCATGACGTGGGCCTTGCAGACCTCAGGGTTGGCCGTGATCCCATCGACGCACCGGACACGCAGGCTCTGGCAAGCGTTGATCACAAGGCTGACCGACTCGAACAGGCATTGCGCGATGACCGGCTCCATGACGTTGAGCTGCAGCTGCCCCGCACCGGCCGCCATCGACACGGTGACGTCGTTGCCGATGACCTTGAAGCAGACCTGGTTGACGACCTCGGGAAGGACCGGATTCACTTTGGCCGGCATGATCGATGAGCCGGCTTGCAGCTCGGGCAGGTTGATCTCGTTGAGACCGGCCCGCGGCCCGGAGGACAACAGCCGCAGATCATTGCAGACGATGCCGAGCTTGACGGCCAGATGCTTGATGGCCCCGTGCATGGATACGTAGGCGCCGGTGTCGGATGTCGCCTCGATGAGGTCCTGAGCTGGGACGAACGGCAGGCCGGTGATCTCTGCGAGCTTTTCGACCGCGCACGCGGAGTACCCGACCGGGGCGTTGAGGCCCGTCCCGATGGCCGTCGCCCCGAGGTTGACTTCGAGGAGCAGTTCCGCGGCACGGGTGAGCCGGCGCATCTCGTGACGCATGAGGGCCCCGAAGGCGTAGAACTCCTGCCCGAGCGTCATGGGGACGGCATCCTGGAGCTGGGTCCGCCCCATCTTCAACACCCCAGCGAACTCCTCGCCCTTCGCATCGAACGCAGCCGCGAGGTTGTCCACCTCGGCCTTGAGCTTCTCCACGACGGTGAAGACGCCGATGTGCAGCCCCGTCGGGTAGGCGTCATTGGTCGACTGGCACATGTTGACGTGCTCATTGGGGTCGACCACGTCGTAGCGGCCCTTCTCCAGGCCCAGGTGCTCGAGCGCCAGGTTGGCGATCACCTCGTTGGTGTTCATGTTGGTCGAGGTCCCGGCACCGCCCTGGAACACATCGACGGGGAACTGGTCCAAGCAGCGACCGTGATCGAGGATCTCGTCGCAGCCGGCGATGATCGCGTCGGCCACCTCGACGGGGATGGTGCGCAACTCCCGGTTCGCCATGGCCGAGGCCTTCTTGACCACGACCATTCCGCGGACCATCTCCGGCAGGTCGCTGATCTTGGCCGAGCTGATCGTGAAGTTCTCCAGCGCACGTACCGTGTGCACGCCGAAGTACGCCTCGGCCGGCACCGGCTTGGTACCGAGGAGATCCACTTCATTCCTGGTCGCGTTCATTGCCTTGTCCCTTCATGCGGTTCAGGAGGGCGACGCCGAGTGGAGATACGCGTCCCGCACTCGTTTACGGTTGCGTCGCACTGCTGTGGGTCTCCGCGGACCTCCTGGCGGACCTCCTGGTTCGGCCGTGGCCACTACGGTCACTCAACCGACTGCAGCGTCCTGCCGGGAGGTCGGTCATCCCAGAGGAAGCCGACTCCATTCGCCGATGACTTTGGTCCTGTCGGCCCGGTGGGGAGGCGACGTCATGACCTGGGGAATGCGGCTGGCCGGTGTGCGTTCTGATGCCTGCCTGGAGGCTTATTCATAAGCTGCGAAGAAGAATAGTCCGATGACCACGGCCGTTCCAAGATCGTTGATCATGGTGTGAGGCCGAGGATTTGGAAGGGTCGGAGCACCGGCGTTGACCATCTGCTCGACGGTGGGGACGACGGACCCGACCACGGCCAGCCCACAGACCAGGCAGGTGATGGTCATGGCGGCCCGGTAGTCGGTGGTGCGCGCGGGATCGAGGGTGCGCATCACGACCACCCCGCCCGCGCACCCGGGTATCCCCCAAGAGTGTGGAGACCTCTGATTGACGGATCTTGCTCTCTGGTCTGTTCTTCGGGCGTGGTTCCGGCGGGGTTGGCGGGGGCGCCGCCGCAGGCGGGGTCAACGCTGGCCGTAGGCCACCCGTAGGGGCGTGGCGTTGACCCCGGCGAGGACGGTGCCACGCTGGGTAGCCGGAAGCGGGCCGGTCACGCTGCTTCCTGCGGCGGGTCGGGGGTGGTGAGGCTGCGTTCGTAGGCGATCGGGGAGCGCATGCCCAGCGCTGAGTGGCGCCGGTCGTGGTTGTATTCCTCGATCCAGGCCGCGACCTCGGCGCGGGCCTCGGCCTTGGTGGCGAAGCGCTCGAGGCGGCGCAACTCGAACTCCAATGTGGAGTGCCACGACTCGATCACCGCATTGTCCAACGCCGAGCCCGGTCGGCCCATCGATTGGCGCACACCCAGCCGCCCGCAGGCCGCCCGGACCCGGTGGGAGGTGTACTCGCTGCCCTGGTCGGTGTGCAGCACGACCCCGGTGATCGTCTCCTTGCCGCCGCGGACCGCCACGGCCATGGCCAGCGCCTGGTAGGCCAGCTCGGCGTCGTGGTGCTCGCCGAGGGCGAACCCGACGATCCGCCGCGAGCCCATGTCCAGCACCGAGTCCAGGATCAGCTTGCCCTCGTCGGTGACGATCTCGGTGCCGTCCCCGTACCAACGCCGGTTGAGCTGATCCGTCCCGAACTTGCGTTTGACCAGGTCCGGTGCCCGCCACCGGCCCCGACCGGGGCGGGTCAGCCCGCGCCGGCGCCGGGTCGGGCGGCCCACCAGCCCACGCTCGCGCATGATCCGGGCTACGGTGTTCTCGCTGACCCGCCACCCCGCCTCGTGCAGATCCTCGGTGATCCGCGGCGCCCCGTAGCGGCCCCGATGGACCGCGTACAACCGGGCGATCTCCACCCCCAGCTGCTCCCGCCGCGCCCGCCGCGCAGACCGGTCGCCGTGGCGCCACTTGTGGTACCAGGCCGGGCTGGCTCCCAGCGCCCGGCACGCGGTCGCCACCGGGATGCCGTGCTCGGCCCTCTGGACGGTGATGAACCGGGCCACCGCTACCGGCCCATCGCCTCGTCGACCCAGAGGGCCACCGAGCGCTTGAGCACATCACGCTGCATCCGCAGCTCGGCGTTCTCCTTCCGCAACCGGACCAGCTCAGCCCGTTCCGACTCGCTCAACGTCCGCTCACCGGCCCCCTCGACCCGGCGGGCCCGGGCCACCCAGTTACCCAGCGTGCCCTCGTTCACCCCGAGCTCGCGGGCCACCTGCGCGATCGGCTTCCCGGTCTCCTGCACAATCCGCACCGCGCCCTGCCGGAAGTCCTGATCGAACTTGCGGTACCTGCCCATCGCCCCTCCCTTTTGTGGCGATGTCTCCACGCTACGAGGGGAAACCCAGATCTGCTCGTTGGCGCGGATCATCTCGCGCAGTCCGTGCTCGGCTCGCGCTTGGGCGGCGGCGCTCTTGCGGGCGGCGGCTCGGCGCAGGTTGTCGGGGTTGCCGCGCATGCCGGTCACCTCGGGCTCTGTTCGCTGGTGATGGCATCGATGCGGGCGGCGATGCCGGCGCCGCGCACGGCTCGGACGGTGCCGTCGGCTGGCTGAGTGTGTTCGAGCTTGAGGATGACGCGGCCAAGCGCGTCGTGTTCTTGGCGCCGACCGGCGAGCCAGATGTTGTCCTCGCTCATCTGCTGTCCGGTGCGGGCCTCGAAGGCCGTGCGGCGGTCGTCGATGAGCTGCCCGGTGCGGGCCCGCTGGGTGCGCAGCTCGGGCAGAAACGTCGCGTCGGTGGCGAACTTATCGCAGGTCAGGCAGGCGTTTCCCTTGTCGCAGGACTGGCGGGGCGGCAGCAGGCACCAGCCGTTGGGCAGGATCCGGTCGGTGCGCCGATCCAGCGCGAGCGTGTCGTAGAGATCGTGCGGGTCGATCTCAAGGTCCCGGGCGTCGGCGGTGATCTTGCGGTAGCGCAGGAACTCTCGCTCGGCGGTGGACTGCAGCGTCTGCGCGTAGGTCATGCTCATGGTGGGTGTCAGGTGCCCGAGGTAGCGCTGCAGGACGTGTAGCGGGACGCCGGAGTTGAAACTGGTAGAGAGCATTGTTCCGACCCCGTGATTTAGGAGTTGTGGCGAAATAACCTAGTTTCAGCGTTCGGGGTGGCTACGGTCTGTGCTATGTCCGCGGTCATGGAGTCCCTGGAGCGGCGTTACGAGGCGATCAAGCCGCATCTGAGCGAGCGTCAGCGTCGGATCTGGTTGGGCAGCGAGGCTCGGGAGCTGGGGTCGGGCGGGGTGCGGGTGGTCGCGGACGCGGTGCGGGTCTCGCCGGACACGGTGCGGCGTGGACGCAGCGAGCTCGACGATCCGCACCCGTTGCCGGTGGGCCGCTCGCGGGGACCCGGCGGCGGGCGTAAACGCGCCGAGGAACATGATCCCGAGCTGCCCGGGGCGTTGGACAAGCTGGTCGACCCGGACTCGCGTGGAGACCCGATGACCCCGCTGCGGTGGACGTCGAAGTCGCTGCGGAACCTGGCCGCACAGCTGCGCAGCCAGGGGCATCGGGTGTCCGCGACGCTGGTGGGGCGGCTTCTGCACGAGGCCGGTTACAGCCTGCAAGCCAACTCCAAGACCCTGGAGGGCGCCCGGCACCCGGATCGCGACGCCCAGTTCCGCCACATCCACGACGCCGTCGCCGCCGCCCTGGCCGCCGGGATGCCGGTGATCAGCGTCGACTGCAAAAAGAAGGAACTCGTCGGCCAGTACAAGAACAACGGCCGCGACTACCGACCCGCCGGCGACCCGGAGAAGGTCGATGTCCACGACTTCATCGGAGAGGCAGGCAAGGCGATCCCCTACGGCGTCTACGACCTGGGCGCCAACACCGGATGGGTGACAGTGGGCATCGACCACGAGACCGCCGCGTTCGCGGTGAACACCGTGCGGGCCTGGTGGAACACCCGCGGCCGCCATGACTACCCGCACACCGACCGGCTGCTGATCACCGCCGACAGTGGTGGCGCCAACGGCAACCGGCGCCGCACTTGGAAGACCGAGCTGGCCGCGCTCGCCGCCGAAACCGGCCTGGCCATCAGCGTCTGCCACCTACCCCCGGGCACCAGCAAGTGGAACAAGATCGAGCACCGACTGTTCTCCCAGATCACCATGAACTGGCGAGGCAGGCCCCTGACCAGCCACGAAACCATCCTCCAGCTGATCGGAGCGACCACCACAAACACCGGCCTGACCGTCACCGCCGCCCTCGACACCGGCAGCTACCCCACCGGAATCAAGATCAGCGACCGTGAGATGCGCGCCCTCCCCATCATCCGAGACGAATTCCACGGCGAGTGGAACTACACCCTGCACCCCACCCGCGACACGCCCGAACCGCACTGACTTAACTCAGCGCAAGCCCTTAGGCATCGTGATCATCGCCGGTTCGGAGTTATTCGCAGGGTTGGTGATTGCGGGTTCGGGCGAGTTCGGCGGCGTAGCGGGTCCAGTCGCCCCCGGCTTGGTGCATCCATCTCGCTGCGGTGGTGGGGTGCAGGTTGACGAGGTCGGCGAGCACGGCGGCGGGCAGTTGGGCGGCTAGGTCGAGCAGGGTTGCCCGGCGAGCGGCTTGGCTGGGGATGCCGAGGGTTCGCAGTCTGTCGGCCAGCCGGGAAGCGGTGATCGGCCGTCCGGGCATGCCGCCGGGGAACAGCCATCGGGTCTGGGGTGGTGAGCCGATCCCGGTGTGGGACTTGCCGTGGGCGAGCAGCTGAAGCAGCAGCGCGCCCAGCGGCTCGGGGACGGGCACCTCGTGCTGGCTGAAGCGAACGAACACCTCTCCGTCGCGGTGGCTGACCTGGCTGGTGGTCATGGCGGCGATGCGGGACTGCTGTTGGCCGAAGAGCAGCACCAGGCAGCCGGCGACCCGGTCGACGACGTCGAGGCGGTCGTCGTGGAGGAGCCGGGCCAGCAGGGCCCAGCGCCGGTCGGGGTCGGTCGCGGTGCCGGTGTGACGTTCGGGTCCGGGGACGGTGAACTCGTCACAGAGTCCGTGTTCGGCGGCCCAGGTCGTGAAGTCCCGCACGTGACAGGCTGTTGGCCGGGTGGTGATCCACTGGTCGATGTCGGCCTGGCGGCAGTCGGCAAGCGCGGTATTTCGGGCGGCGAGCCAGGTCAGGAAGTCGGCCGCGGCCTTGACCTTGTTCTTGGCGTGGGCGGTGTAGGTGCGTGGCGCCGATCGGGGTTCGGCGTGGCGGCGCAGCCGCCGCATCACCCGCCAGGTGGCGAAGGTGTGCACGAGCCGCCGATGCTCGGGCGCCTCGATGGTGGCCAGCAGTTCGGCTAGCCACCGTTCGGTGCGCGCCAGTTGTTCGTCGCGGGGGGCGAGGACGCCACCGGTGATGAGCATCTGCCGCAGATAGTCGGCGGGCCGTCGACGTTGATGATGATCGAGTGCGTCGTGGGTGGCGGCGAGCCGGCCGGCGGCAAGGTCGGCGAGCAGGCCGGCGCCCGCGCCCTTGCGCAGCCAGTTCAACGCCGAGCGTGGGGTGCGGGCCGCGCAGATCGCCTCGAACACGGCGGACAGTTCGGTCGGGACGTTCCCGGTTGCGCCGGACAGCAACTCGGCGGCGCGCCGGCGCAGACTGCACCGCGGGCAGCGACCCTTCTCGTAGAGCTTGTCCTCCAGTCCACACTCGCCGCAGGCGTGGGTGACCGGAATTCCGGCGCAGTCGGCGCAGGTGGTGGCGTTCGGCCCGGGTGGGGCGACCAGCCGCCGCTGGGTCCCGCAGGCGGCGCAGCGGCCCCGGTGGCGCAGCGCGGCGGTGTAGCACGGATCGCACAAGGGTCCTTCATCCCAGCGGACCGCCGGTGGGCGGTCGTGGCCGCAGCGGGCGCAGGCAGCGCTCGTGCGCGGGGCGCATCGTCTGCAGATCGGTCGGTCGCCGGCGGCGAAGCTGCACGGCCGCAACCGCCCGCACACCTGGCAGGTAGCGGCGGGCAGCCGATAACAGGTGACGCAGATGTCGGGCTCGCCGTCGTGGGCCCGCACGGCGATCGAGGTGGTCTTGCCGCATGTCCCGCACCGGCGCTGCCCTCGCCGGTGGCGGCGGCAGGCCTCGCAGATCGGTTCACCGTCACCGCCGCGCCCGGCGACCGGCTTGACGGCGCCGCAGTGCGTGCAGACCGCCGGGTTGCGGCGGGCGGCGCACCGCTTGCACATGCCACCGTGCTCGGTGACCGTCAGCGGCCCTCCGGTGCGGCCGCAGACCACGCATCTGGGCTCGCTCAGGGTGGTCGAGCCGCGGGCGATCAGCTCGGTGACCAGCCGCCCCACTGCGGGTGGTGCGCCCCGGGCCAGCGCGTCCGGGTCGGACTCGAGTGCCGCGGCCAGGCTGCGCCACACCGCGTGATGGGTCGCGACCGCGTCCACCGCCGCAGCCACGTCCTGTGTGGGCAGTGCTGGGTCGACCGCCGTCACCCGGGAGATGACCCGCTCCCGCCGGCAGGCCGTGCAGGGCCGGGCACGGCTGCCGGGCATCGGGTGCCCGGCCGGGCAGCGGGGCGGGCCGGCCATGACCTGCTCCGCGACCTATTCGGCGGGCACGGGCAGTATCCGGGCGCGGCGGGGACGCGGCCGCTGCGCCGCCGGCGGGGCCGCCGACGTCGTGGTGGTCTTCGCCGCCGCGCCCAGTGGCGCGATCAGGTCCTCGGCCCGGCACTCGAGGATGTCGCACAACGCCACCAGCACGTTCAGGTTGAGCCGCTCGGGGGTGCGGGTCACCAGCCGGTAGACCTGCTCGCGGGACAACCCGATGCCGCGCTCGGCCAGCAGCGGAACCAGGTCGGTGGTGGCGAACATCCCGCGGTCGGCCATCAACCGGCGCAGATGCCACACATATCCGATCTTGTTGGTCATCTCCTAGCCGTCCCCATCCTTCTGGTAGGCGCGGGCCAGCGCCGCCTTGAGCATCCGGTTGCGGGCATCAGCCCCGACCGTCGTGTACACCGCTGTCGTGGACGCCCACGAGTGTCCTACCTGCTGCTGCATTATCTTAAGCTGTCGGGTCGTCCGAGGCTGTGACCTGCGGTGTTCCGATGTGGACGTTGTCCTTGACGTGTCGGGTGGGCGCATCCCGTGTCCTATCAACAGGGGCCAATCGTTACCGAGCTGGGACGGCGGCGGCGGGCGGCGCGTGCCGACGCGGTGTCGCGGTTCGCTGTGGCTCGCCGTTCACCGAGGGCTTGGGCGAGTTGCTCGCGGAGCTTGCGGTTCTCCTCGGCCAGCTGACGGATCCGCTGGCTGGCGGCCTCCAGCCTGCGGAGCAGGGAGGCGTCGGAGGACCGCTGCCGGGCGGGCACCTGTGTCGCGGGAGCCCGGCGGCAGATGGCGCGGAGGCGTTGGATCTCGGCCCGGATGTCGGGTTGGGCGTAGAGCCAGGACCGCGAGACCGCTGCCGTCTGTGCGACCGCCTCGAACGTGACGGGGCGGCCCTCGGCGTCGAGGGCGCGGAGGGCTTGGATCGCCTTGGCCCTGGTCAGCTCGTGGCGGCGCTGGGCGGCGGCGATGATGTGCCGGGTGTTGTCAGCTCGCATCCGCCGCCTCCCGTTGCTCCGGGCCGGGTTCGGCCTCCAACGCGGCGATGATGTTGTCGAGGTTGCCCAGGACCTGTTGGTTCATCTCCGCCAGGCGAGCCTGACCACGCGCTTCTGCGGCGGTGATGATCTGCAACACCTGCTGGCGATGCTCGCGGTGCCGGGGCAGGAACTGTGGCGTTGTGACGAACATCGGGCATGTCAAACACGCGTTGGCGTGCGGGCAGGTCTTCGCCGCCGGCAGGCCGCAGAAGCCGTTGGGCAGGGCCTGGGTGACACGGCCGAGCCGCTGCTTGGCCCAGTTCGCCTCGGCCAACGGCCCGTCGGGGTCGATGGTGACAGCCTCGCCTTTGGCGTTGACCTTGCGGGCCTTCTCCCAGTGCCGGCGGACGGTGGTGTCGTGCAGCCGGGCGTAGTGCGCCGTCATCTCACCACTGGAGTGATCAAGTAGGACTCGCACGACCTCTTGCGGGACATCTCGGTTGATCAGCCGGGTGCCGAAGGTATGCCGCCACTGGTGCGGCGTCAGGCGCACGGGTCGGCCGTGTTCGTCGCGGACGTCGCAGCGGCCCAGCCAGTCCCGCAGTTGGCCCCGGTAGGAGTGGGTGGACAGGGATTTGCGGCCGTCGGGGTTCATCTTCGGGGCGGGGAACAGCCAGGGGCTGCCGTCGGGCCATCGGCGCAGGATCTGCTGTTGTTGTTCGGCGACGGCCCGCTCGACTTCCTCGTCGATCGGGACCAGCGCCTCCCGCTTCATCTTGCGGTTGACGTAGCGCAGGTAAGGAGCGCTGTCGCCGTCGCGCACGACGCAGTCGAATGCGACCTTGCTCGCGTCCCCGATGCGCAGGCCGCAGCGCATGAGGATGACGGTGAGCAGCCGGCTGTCGGGGTTGTGCCAGCGGTCGAGGTTGGAGGGCTGCTCGACCTGGGCCATGATGTGCTCTGCCAGGCCGCGCGGCAGGCGTTTCTCTGGTTTGGGGAAGTCGTCGGGATAGAACGCGGCGCCGGCGGGCAGGCGAGTGTCCCACTCGTGGCGGCGGACCGCGTCGAGGAATGCGCTGATGGAGCTGATGTCTCGGCTGCGCGAGCGCACCGCCCGGGGGTCGGTGGCCAGGTCGGCCAGGTAGCGCTCCAGCAGGGCGCGGTCCAGCCCGGCCAGGCCGGTGACGTCAACCTGCGGCGACGCCAGGAACTGGGCCAGCCGGGTCACCGCCTGGACGTCGATGTAGGCCTGGATGGGGCTGCGGCCGATACTCAACCGCCAGCGGGCGAACCGCTTGGCCGGCTGGCGCAGCCAGGGCTGCGGGATGCCGTCGAAGCGCAGCCGCTTGCGGCCCTCGATCCCCAGCCGGCGCAGCTCCCACACGTCCCGGGGGAACTCGGCCTCCCAGCCGCTGCCGCTGAGCAGATCCTCCAGGCAGCGGTAGGCGTAGCGCAGAAACGCGAGCTGCCCGTTCTGGGCGTGTCTGGCGGCGTGGTTGGCGTCGAAGAACTCGATCCACCGCGGCATCGGCCAGTCCAGCAGCGAGGCCACCGGGCTGGCCGCGGCCAGCGCGATGACCGGGCGTGCGACGGTGGCGGGGGTCTTGCCCTGCCGCTCGTCGTGGCGGCATTGCAGCGCGTACTGCAGTTCCAGCTTCAGCTGCCGACGGTCCCCGAACGGGCGGAAGTCGAAGCGGTCGTCCCCGTAGGACTCGCAGAGCACGATGAACTCGTCGATGGCCGGACGCCCCACCGCCTCCCAGCGGGACCGGTGGTTAACGCAGAACGGCGAGCTTCCGTGCGTCCACAGCGTGCAGTAGGACAACGCGCAGACCGGGTGGTCGGGATCGTGGACAGGGGCGAGGCCGGCCAGCCATGCCGCGCGGTCCGGCTGGCCGACCCGCTCCCAGAACCCATGGTGGCGCACGCACAGCCCCCGCCGGGTCCCGCCGTAGCGGCAGCCCGGCACGACACAGACCGTCAACTCCTTGCGCCCGAGTCCCTCCGGGGACGCCATCGCAGCGAACGCCTCGATGTCGGGGCGGCCCGCGTCGGTCCACTGGTAGTAGTGGCCCTTGCACAGCCCCGAGGTGCGTGGTTGGCGCACGCAGCCGGGCACCCGGCAGGGCGCGGCGTCGAACACCAGCGCGCCGCGCTCGGGAACCAGGATGTCCACCCGAAACTCCGGGCGGACCGTAGCCATGAGCTTGCTCAGCAACCCCGGTGCCGCAGCCGGCGTGCGCTCCGCGGCGGTCACCACCGCACCTCCTGCCCGGTCAGGAAGCCGGCGGCCTCCAGCGCGCGGCGGGCGTCCTCGACGGACAAATGCCCATATACGTCTAAAGTGGTCGTGATCGAGGAGTGCCCGAGTAGCGTGCTGACCACCTCGATCGGGGTGCCGTTGCGCAGTAGCCGGGTGGCGTAGGTGTGTCGGTACCAGTGCGGGTCGAAGTCGACGCCGGTGGCCCGGCGCAGCCGCAGCACCAGGTCGTAGACGGCCGGGTAGCCCCATGGGTGCCCGAACGGCCGGCCCCAGAGGTTGACGAACACGTAGTCGGAGTCCAGGTCGCCGTACTCCTCGTGCAGGTAGTCGGCGTAGAGCCGGATCAGCTGCGGACTGACCGGGATGGTGCGCGGCGTCGCCGACTTGGCGCGTGCCCCGTTGTCGTTGGCCCGCGGCGTGACCGTCAGCTCGCCCTCGGCGGCGGCCAGGTCCTCGTGCCGCAGGCCCAAGGCTTCGCCGACCCGAATGCCGGTGTCCCACAACAGGGCCCACAGCAGGCGGTCCCGCAGGCGCGTGCAGGCGTCCAGGATCGCCTGCACCTGGCCGGCGGTCAGGATGGTCGGGTGCTTGCGCGAGGCCCTCAGCTTGAGGGTGCGCCGCCGTTCCGGTCCACCGTCGCCGAGGTGGTGCAGGAACGGCTTCCATCCCGAGCGCCGCCGACGCGCCGGCTCGAGCTCGGTGACCAGGTCACCGAGGTCGATGCCGTGCCGGGCATGGAAGGTGTAGAGCCCGCTGACCGCCGACAACTTCCTGTTCACGGTGCCGGCCGAGCAGTGGTGCTCGGCCGAGGGCAGCATCGCCACCCCACCGCACCGGCCGGCCGGCGGCAGCCGTAGCCAGGCGACGAACTCGCCGAGGTCCTCCAGCCGGACCTCCCGCCAATCGAGCGCCCGCACGTCGAGGAACTCGAACCAGTCCTTCAGGTCGTGGGCGTACGCCTTGATCGTGTTCGGGGATCGCTCGATGTCGCTCAGGTAGGCCAGGTAGCGCTCGATCGGCTCCACCGGCCCGCCGTCGGCGAGGACCGTCCAGGACTCAAGCGACGAGACGGGCATCAGCACCCGCTGCACAAGCATCGGACCTCCGGGTCATCCGCGTAATGGACGGCCGCAGATAACCGCCTCCATCACGCAGATCCCGGCAGGGTCCCGCCTCGTGTTGCACGTCGTGGACACCCTCTGGCGGGCTCAAGAGAAGCTGCACGAACAGCGGATCCGTCCCGTCCTCGATCAGATGCGACACATACGAGTGCCGCAGGCTATGCACAGAAAGATCATCGGGGAGCCCGGCCAGCCTACGGAACTGGGCGAACCGGTCATCGATCTGACGGGTGGAGATGCGTCCACCGCGCTCGGTCAGCCACACCGCCGGATGCCGGTCACAGCCGTAGTGGGGCCGGACCTCCTGCAGGTACTGCGTGAGGGTCTCGGCCGCCCACGGCATCACCGTGGCCACCGCCCGCCGCCGCGGCGGGCTGCCCCGCATCGCCTTGCCGTAGCGGACATGCAGCACCCCGAACCTGCCCAGCTCCGGTGCCGCCGGGTTGACCGCGAAGTCGGCCACGTCCAGCATCGCCGCCTCCCGGCGGCGCAGCCCCCAGCCATAGACCACCTTGAACAAGCTGGCGTCGCGAAACGTGGCCAGCCACCCCTTGCGCCGCGAGACCGCCGCCCGCTCCACCAGGTCGTCGGCGGCATCGAAGAACGCCTGCAACTCCTCCCGCGTCAGCGGACGACGCTGCGGGCGACCCTCGGCGTCGGCCACATGCACGGCGAGGTTGTCCTCGTGGCACACCTGCACCGGCCGGGCACCGACCCGCTGCTCACACTCAGCGATCCAGCCATAGCGCGGATCACAGACATGATCCAAGAACACCGCCAGCGCACCCTGATACGAGCGCACCGTGGAGTGCGCCCACCCGCCCGCGGCCGTCCACTCCTCCACCTGGGCCGACGTCCACTCCCACGGCCAACCGCCGAACTCCGTGAACCGGCGCACCACCCGTTCCCGGCCATCGATCAGCGAGCCGCTCAAGCGGCGGCTGAGCTGCTGGCGGCGCCAGCCCCCCAGCATCGCCTCGAACAAGGCAGGCTCCGGCCGCAACGGCGTCGCACCATCGACCAGCACCAGAGCCGCCGAACCCACCGCTCGTCCCGCCACCCGGAACCCCCCACAGGAGTCCGCACCGAATGCAACAAACGAACACCCAGCGCAACCGAATTGGATGACGCATCGTCGCACTAGATGCAACGGACGACGTTCACCCGCAGCTCATGAGGCGTGTCGGGCGACATCTCCGACCTGCCCGCCCGCAGCCCCGTGACCACGAACCCCAGGCACGCGGCGTTCACACAAACTGCAGAATGATGCATCAAATGCAATTCCGCTCACTTACAGCGCTGTGGCGTGCGAGTGGCGCATCCAGTGCGGCGTCCAGGTCGGCGGCACCTGCCCGGCCAGTCGGCGGCGCAGCCGCTCCACCAGGTCATAGACGGACTCCGGTCGCCACGGAGCGAACCTCGGTTCCCGGTCGAGGTTGACGAACACGGGTGCGGCGTCGAAGTCGTCGGTGACCAGATCGGCGCCGGCCTCGCACAACTGCCAGACGTACTCGCCGTAGAGGCGGTCCAACTCGTCGGACACATACAGCCGCCGGTAGCCGCTCTTCGCTCGCACCCCATGGGGATGGTCGCGGGCCACGACCTCGATGAACGGGGTGTCGCCGCGCCCGGTGTGCCAGTCGCGATGCTGCAACCCAACGCTTCGCCGAGCCGAACGCCGGTCTCCGCAAGGAGCATCCACAGCAGTCTGTTGCGGACCGACCCGCGCCACTGTCGCGTGTCGGTGTCCCAGCTCGCGCACGCCTCACAGATCCGCTCAATCTGCGGGGGCGTCAAGATCGGCGGCGGCGATGACTGGCGACGCTGCCGCACACGGATCACGGCCTGCCGGCGGCCCTTGCGCCGGGCGATGTGTTCCAGCAGCGGCTTTTACCGGCCACCGCCACGATGCGTGATCCGATGCAGGTCCCTGTTGAGCGGCGCTGGGGAATCCGACGTGGGGGGCGGTTTCCGGGCATTGTGGGTGCCGACGGATCTTGGTGTGTGCTGGGCTGGGTGTGCTGTTGGTAGGCGGCGGCACCGTGCCGATGAGGGCATACGAAAGGCCCTCCCGGTGTCTCTTGGCCGAGCGTCCGGGAGGGCCGTGTCGCGCGCGGAGGCGCTGTGCTCACGGTAGGGACCGACGCTGCCCGAGTCGAGGAATGGCTCACCGACGGTGAGCTGATGTGTCCGAGTTGTGGCGGTTCGTTGCGGCCGTGGGGTTGGGCCCGGACACGAACGCTGCGCGATGAGGGCGCCGCGGTGGTGTTACGGCCGCGGCGGTCGCGGTGCGGTGAGTGCGGCGGTCCACATGTTCCTCACCGTGGTCGACCACATCCTGACGCCTCACAGGTGCGCGCACCCGTAGATGAGTAGCGCCGGAGTAGTTCAGCGGACGCGCCGGGCGCCACGCCCTCCCTAGCGTCGCTCACCAGCTCACCGGTTCCCCTGGAGAGGAATGCCATGGACACCATCCGTACGGCGCGCGCGGGCGCTGTGGTCTGCATCGTCGGCGCTGTGGGCGCCGTCGTGTTCGCCCTCGCCCTGCTCGGCGGCTTCCAGCCTGCCGACGAGTCGCCGTTCCTGCTCCCGGTCTACGTCGCGAACCTCGCGGGCGTCATCGCGCTGGCCTTGACCGGTGCGGCGGCGGGCCGCATCGGTCAGGCAGGCCTCGGTATCGCGTTCGCAGGCATGGTCGGCTTCTTCGCCGCGGAGATCACGGCTCCGGGGCAGGCCAGCGCGCTGCTGTATGCCGTCGTCCCGCTGGTGACCGCCCTCGGGCTGGTGCTCGCCGGGGTCGCGGTGCTGCGGTCGGGCCGGTGGAGTGGCTGGCGCCGGTACGTGCCGCTCGTCGCGGGCGCGTGGGTCGTCATCGTGGTCGTCCCGCTGGTCGCGCTGATCGGTGACCCGGGCCCGGGCGGCGGCGCCGCCGTGCTGGCCGCCATCGGTGCCTGGCACCTGCTGTGGGCCGCGTTGGGTTCTGCGGTGCTCGCCGAGACCCGCACCAGAGAGCACAGGCCGGGACGCCGTTCCTGCTCTGGCGCCAGGTGCTGCGCGCGCTGCCGGAGACCAGCGAGTCGGCCGTCGACCTCGCGCCGTTGACGCCCGGTGGCGGGACGGCCTCCGCCGACGGGGAGGACCGGTTCCGGCTGTTCGATGCGGTCGTCCGGGTGCTCCACGCGGCGGCCGGGCCTGCCGGGCTGCTCGTCGTCCTCGACGACGTCCACCGCGCCGACCCGGCCTCGCTCCTGTTGCACCACGTGGCCGGGCAGCTGCGGGGCAGTCGGCTGCTGCTGCTCGCCACCCATGACGTGACCACGGCCGGGGCGCCGCTGCCCAGCGGGCCTGCGGTCGAGCGCCTGGACCTGCGCGGGTTGTCCGGTGAGGCCGTCGAGGCGCAGCTCACCGCGTTCATCGGGGCCACCGTGCCAGCCGTGACGGCCGCGCGCGTGCACGAGGTGACCGGAGGCAATCCCTTCCTCGTCGCCGAGCTGGCGCGCGACCTGCGTGACGGCAGGCCGCTCGGAGTGCCTACGGGGGTGCGCGAGGCCGTGGCTCGCCGTCTGGAGCGGCTTTCCCCCCGCTGCCGCCACGGGCTGCCGGGTCGCGGCGGTGCTCGGCAGGCGCTTCGACCTCGCCGTGCTGTCCGCCGTCGTCGGCAGGCCGCTGCTCGAGTGCCTGGACCCGATCGACGAGGCGACGGCGGCGGGCCTGCTCGAACCCAGCGAAGTGCCGGGGGAGCACCGCTTCGTGCACGCGCTGGTCCGGGACACTGTCGAGGCCGGGCTGCCCGCCGGGGAGCGGGTGCGGCTGCACCGGGCGGCCGTCGATGCGGTCCGCCGCCACGCGGGCGACCGTCTCGACCCGTACCTCGCCGACCTCGCTCGCCACTGGGCGGTCGCCGCGGTCGCGGGCGAGCGCGGCGTGGCGGCGGAGTGGATCGAGCGGGCGGCCGACGCCGCGGTGCGCGCACTCGCGTTCGAGGAGGGGGCGCGGCTCTTCCGGCTCGCGCTGGACACCGGCGGCCCCGACCTCGACACCTGCGCGCGGCACCGGCTCCTGGCCGCCCTGGCCGCGGCCCGCTTCCGCGCCGCCGACCCGGCCGGGGCGGTCGCGGCGGCCGAGGAGGCGGCGGCGCTGGCCCGCGAGCTGGCCCGGCCCGACCTGCTCGCCGACGCGGTCCTCGCCCTGGCCTGCGTCAACGACCAAGGCGTCGACCGCACCGTGCGCGCCCTGTGCGAGGAGGCTCTCGACGCACTGGGGGCGGGGCAGGCTGCGGGGCCGCGCCGGGCCCGGCTGCTCGCGCTGCTCACCGAGGCCGACATGTACCTCGAGGACGTTGAGCGGGCGGAGGCGGTAAGCCGAGAGGCGCTCGCCGTCGCCGAAGGCTGCGGGGACGGGCCCGCGCTGGTCGCGGCGCTGCGGGCGCGGCAGATGGCGCGCAGCGGGCCCGACGGCGTCGAGGAGCGGCTTGCGCTGGCGCAGCGCCTGCTCGCCGTGACCGGCTCAGGCGACGAGGCCCGCCTGTGGGGGCACCTGTGGCGGATCGACGCGCTGGTGGAGCGCGGCGAGCTGTTCGACGCGGCCGCCGAGCTCGATCGGCTCGAGTGGGCGGCCGGGCGCCACGGCGGCCCGACCGCCCGCTGGCATGTGCTCAAGGTCCGGGCGGTGCTGGCGCAGGCCCACGGGCGCCTCGCCGATGCGCACCGGTTCGCCGAGGAGGCGTTCGCGGCGGGCGCAGCGGCCGGGTCGGGCGGCGCTGTGGGGTCCCGGCTCGCCCTGCTCACCGCCCTGGACCACCACGCAGGCACGGGCTACGCGCTGGACGCGCTGGACGCCGCGGGCGGCCCCATCGCCGCAGGCTCCGGCTACCGCATCAGCCTCACCCTGGGGCCTGCGCTGATGCTCACCGACGCTGGTCGGCTGCCCGAGGCGGGCGCGCTGTATCGGTCGCTCGGCCCGCCTGCCTGCTGGCGGGCCGCCCCGTTCTTCCTGCTGACGGTGCTCACGGCGGCTGTCCGGGTGGCGATCGGGCAGGGCGCCACCGAGGACGTCGCGACCCTGCGCGAGCTGCTCGTCCCGCACCAGGAGCGCCACGTCGGGTCGGGGGCGGGCGTCGCGCACTATCAGGGGCCTGTCACGCTCCACCTGGGCACTGCCGCCGCGCACCTCGGCCAGCTCGACGTGGCCGCAGCCGAGCTGCGGTCGGCGCTGGCGAGCTGCGGGCGCAGCGGCGCAGCCGGGTTCGCGGTGGAGGCGCAGACGGAGCTGGCGGACGTGCTCGCCCGCCGCGGCCGCCCGGAGGACCTCGCGGAGGCAACCGCCCTCGTCGACGACGGGCGCGCGGCCGCCGAGGGGCTGGGCATGCCCGGGTTCGCGGCCCGGCTCGCCGAGCTCGCCGAGCGGCTCCGGCAGGCTCCGGCCGCGCTGCTCACCGTCCGCGAGCGGGAGGTCGCCGCGTGCGTCGCGCGGGGGATGAGCAACCCGCAGATCGCCGCCGCGCTCGTCGTCTCCGAGCGCACCGCGCAGAACCACGTCCAGCACATCCTCACCAAGCTCGGCTTCTCCCGCCGCAGCCAGATCGCCGTGTGGGCGGTGCAGAACCTCCGGACTGAGTAGGCGGTGGAGTACTTCGGCGGACGCGGGCCGCGGGTGTGCCCCAGTAGCGTCGGCGCCTACCCAACCGAGGGAGGCCGTCATGGCGTTCGCCACCATCACGCAGGTCCCCAGCGGGACACTGCTCGGGTACCGGGAGGTCACCGCCCTCGCCGTCGGCGCCCACCGGCCGCACGGGCTGCTCCTGCAGGTCGCGGGCGAGTCCGAGGAGGGCTTGCAGATCGTGTCGGTGTGGGAGTCGGGCGCGCATCATGACCGGTTCGTCGCCGAGCGGCTGCACCCGGCGCTGCGTCGCGCCGGGGTGCCCGCCGACCCGGGCATGCGACACGTGGAGTTCGAGGTGGGTGAGCTCGGCGTGGCGGCGGCGCTCACGCCGTCGGGTTCGTGACCGGCCCGGGCGCACCGGCCGATAAGGGTGCCCGGCGCGGCATTCCGGCGCCGGTGCTCGTCGGTGCGGTGTGCGGGTTGGCCTGGGCCGCCTCGCTCCGGACGCTGATGGCCGAGTTCGCAGGCGCGGAGTCCGGGTTCGACTGGTTCGGCACGTTCGAGGGGATCCTGCTGCCCGGCGCCGTCGTCGGCGGGCTGCTCGGGTGGGCCGAGCACCTGTGGCAGCGTCCTGGCGGTCGGCCCCCGCGGTGGCTCGCGGCGGCGCCGCTGGCGTTCGTGCTGGCGACTCCTGCCGTTCTGGTGTCGGTGTTCGTCGACGGCCTTGGCGGCGGTGCGCTGGCCGTACCGCTGTTCGGCATGGCAGGTGGCTACGCGCTGGCCGGACGAGGGCCGCGGTGGACCCGATGGGCGGCCGGGGCCCTCGCGCTCCTCCCGATCCCGGCCTGGCCGGTCGCAGCGTCGTTCGCAGGCGGCCCCCTCGCCCTCGGCACTCCGCGGGGCGCCTGGCTCGCCGTCCTGTTCCTGTCCCTGCTGGCGGTGCTCTCCCTCGGCAGCACCGTCCCGCACCGCGCTCCCGCCGAGCTCCTCGGGTCCCGTCGGCGGCTGGTGCTCGTGGGCGTCGTCTGCGGGTTGGCGTGGGGCGCCGGAATGCGGGGGTTCATGGCAGCGGCCGCCGACCCGCCCTCACAGGTGAGCTGGCTCGGGACGTTCGCGATCATCCTGCCGATCAGCACCGTCGTCGGTGGTCTGCTGGGGTGGGCCGAGCACCTGCGCCGTAGCGGGGACGGGGGGCGCCTGCGCAGGCTGGCGCTGGCACCGCTGCTGTTCACCGTCGACCCGGCCTCGCTGATGGTCACGCTGCCTGCCCTGGCAGGCGGCTACGCGTTGTCTGGGCGGGGGTCGCGGCGGGCCAGGTGGACAACAGGGGTGTGCGCACTGCTTCCCGTCCCGGCCTTCCTCGTCGCGGTGGCCTTGCTCGACGACATCCGGAACCTGGGCACCCCGCGAGGGGCCTGGATCGTCGTCCTGCTCTTCTCCCACCTCGCAGTGCTGACCATCGCCTGCGCGATCCCGCGCCGCGCGTCCGGCCGTGACCCCCGTGTCGCTGGCAGGCGGCGCCCGAGCTCCACCGGCCCGGAATCGATCGCCGCGCCGAAGAGCACGTAGGGCTCGCGCCGCTCCTACCGCCCCAGAACTGCATCGGTGCGCCACAACCCCGGTCCTCCGCCCTCGACGGCCGTCACCGCTGGTCGGCGTGGTCGGCGGTGGGCTGGCCACGGCCCCGGTCCCCGCACCCGACGCGGTGCGGGGACCTCAGCGCGCTCCTAGGCCCTGCGGGCGGTGTCCCCGGGGCCGAGCAGTGGGCGCAGCGCTTGGACGACCGGCTGGAAGACGCCCACCGGCAGGCCGAGCAGGCTGGATGCACGGTGATCGCGGTCGGCTGGGACGGCGCCGTGCGCGGGATCCTGGTGGTTGCCGACACCGTCAAGCCGACCAGCGCGGCGGCGGTCGCGGAGCTTGGGCCTGCTGCACCAGGGCGACGATCTGGGCCAGCGCGCTGTTCGCGCCGACCTGCGTGGCGCGCACCCGCAGCACACCGTCGGCGTTGATGGTCGCCCCGATCACCGCGCTGCCGGGGGTCTTGCGCACCGGCAGGCTCTCCCCGGTGACCATGGACTCGTCGACCTCGGACTCGCCGTCCTCGACGACACCGTCGACGGGGATCTTCGTCCCCGGCCGCACCAGCAGCAGGTCACCGCTGACGACCTCGGCGGTAGGGACTTCGACCTCGCGCCCGTCGCGCAGCACCACCGCCTTCGGTGGGGCGAGGTCGAGCAGGGCGCGGACGGCGTCGTTGGCGCCGCCGCGGGCGCGCATCTCGAACCAGTGCCCGAGCAGCACGAACGCGGTCAGCACCGTGGCGGCCTCGTAGAACACCTCCCTGCCGCCGGTGAGGGTGACCACCAGCGAGTACCCCCACCCGGCGCCGACCGCGACGGCGACCAGCACCATCATGTCCAGCGTGCGGGCCCGCAGCGTCCGGTAGGCACCTTCGAAGAAGATCCACGCCGAATAGAAGACGACGGGCAGGCTCAGGACCAGCGCGAACACGTCGTCGCGCAGCCCGAACGGCGCCGCCACCCCGAAACCGAGCACCTCACGGCCGATCGGCGACCACAACAACACCGGCACCGACAGCACCGCCGCGACGAGGAACCGGTTGCGCATGTCGGCGACCATCACCGCCATCGACATCCCGCCCTGCCCATGACCGGCGTGCCCGCCGTGACCCATCATCTCCTGCGGGGACGCCGCGGGCCCGGTCTCGGGTTGCCGGTGGTGCTCGGCGCCTGCTTCGAGCATGGGGTCGCACACGTGCTGGGGCACCGAGCGGCCTTGGCAGTGGTAGCCGCAGTCGCGGATCCAGCCTGCCAGATCGGCGACCGAGGTCCGGATGGGGTCGTAGGTGATGGTCGCGGTTTGGGCGACCGGGTTGGCCTGCACGGCGAGCACGCCGGGGCGGTGGCCGAGGACGGCTTCGACCACGGCCTTCTCGCTCGCCCACAGGACGCCCGCGACTTCGAGTACGGCGGTCTCGGCGTTGGCGGTGGTCGTCATCGAAGCCTCCCGACGGGGGCTGCGTCCGGGTGGACGCGGTGGGTGGGGTGCTGTTGGCCGGTGTCCGCGTTGCGGTCCGGGCCGGACGTGGCGGTGTTGAAGCGGCGCAGGCGCAGGCTGTTGGTGACCACGAACACCGAGGAGAACGCCATCGCGGCACCGGCGATGAGCGGGTTGAGCAGCCCGGCCATCGCCAGCGGAATGGCCGCGACGTTGTAGGCGAACGCCCAGAACAGGTTGGTCTTGATCACCCGCAGGGTGCGGCGGGACAGCCGGATCGCGTCGGCGGCCACTCGGAGGTCGCCGCGGACGAGGGTGAGGTCGCTGGCGTGGATGGCGACAGATCACCTCGGCGATGCCGACCTGGGCCGCGACCGCGCGGGCGGCGCGTTCGTTGTCCCCGGTCAGCAGCACCGCGCGCAGGCCGAGCCCCGTCAAGAACTCCAAGGCGCCGGGGCAGCGGCTGGCCGACCGGGCCGCGTTCTGGCTGGTGTTCATCGCCCTCCTCGGCGGTCTGGCGACGTTCGCGGCATGGGCGATCTTCTCCGACGAGCCGTTGACGATGGCGTTGCTGTTCGCGATCACGGTGGTGGTGGTCACCTGTCCGGACGCGCTCGGGCTGGCCACCCCGACGGCGATCATGGTCGGGACCGGGCTCGGTGTCCGGCGCGGGGTGCTGTTCAAGAACGCCGCCGCGTTGGAGGCCTCGGCGCGTATCGACACCGTCGTGATGGACAAGACCGGCACCCTGACCCGGGGCGAGCCGGAGGTCACCGATGTCGTCGCCGTCGGGATCGCCGAGGCCGAACTGCTCGCGCTGGCCGCCGCGGTGGAGCGCGCCTCGGAGCATCCGCTCGCCTGGGCGATCGTCGCCCACGCCGACACCGCCGGGGCTGGCCGCCGCGACGCCGAACGATTCGAGAACGTCCCGGGGCACGGCGCGGTCGCCACCGTCGACGGCAGGCGGGTCGCGGTGGGCAACCGGCGGCTGCTCGACCGTGACGGCGTCGACCCCGGTCAGCTGACCGACCTGCGGGAGCGGCTGGCAGGTGCCGGGCGCACCACCGTCCTGATCGCCGTGGACGGCCACCCGGCCGAGCGAGGCACTGCGTCAGCGTCGCGGTCGGCGACGGTGTGGAAGCCACCCCCCGCGGCTCCGGACCGGACAACGGGTGACCGCGGATGCGGCCGTGATGCCGATGTCTTTGGTCGCTTCCGGGCCTATGGTCTTCCTGTGTCGACCGAGGTCGTACCTGCGGGCCCGTTCGAGGAGCGGTTGCGCTGGTTGGAGGTCGTCACCGACACCGGGCTGGCCCGGTTGAGCGTGGACGAATTGCTCGACGAGCTGCTGGAGAAGGTTCGCGAGTTGATGGCGGTCGACACCGCCGCCGTGTTGCTGCTGGATCCGTCTCACCGATTCCTGATTGCCACGGTCGCTCGCGGGATCGAGGAGGAGGTCCACCAGGGCGTGCGGATCCCGCTCGGTCGGGGCTTCGCCGGGCGCATCGCCCAGATACGGCACTGGGTCGCGATCGAGCAGGTTGATCACCACAACGTGCTCAACCCGATCCTGTGGGAGAAGGGCATCGCGTCGCTGCTGGGCGTGCCGTTGATCGCCGCAGGCACCCTGCTGGGCGTGCTGCATGTGGGCACCCTGACCCGGCGCCGCTTCACCGAGCAGGACGCCGAACTGCTACAGATGGTGGCCGACCGCGTGGCGACGGCCACCCAGTCCCGCATGTTCCGGGCCGACCGCACGGCGGCCGCGGTGATGCAACGCCACCTCCTGCCCGCCCGGCTCCCGGAGATTGCCGGGTTGGAGTTCGCCGCCCGCTATGTCCCTGGCGGCAACGGCCAGGTGGGCGGTGACTGGTATGACGTGTTCACCCTGCCCTCCGGCACGGTGTGCCTGGTCGTCGGGGACGTGGTCGGGCACGGCCTCGCGGCGGCGCAGGCGATGAATCAGATCCGCGCGGTATTGCGATCGACGACGCTGCACACCGAGGACCCCGACGAGGTGTTGACGCGGCTCGACGAACACGTGCGCTACTTCCAACCCGACACCATGGCCACCGTGCTGTGCGGGATGCTCACCCCCGCCGACGCGCTGCGTCTGTCCTCGGCCGGGCACCCGCCCCCCATCCTCACCCAGCCCCACGGCGAGGCCACGACCCTGGTGATCCCCGCCGATCTGCCGTTGGGGGTCGAGGCCGGACACCCCCGCCACCGCACCGACGTGCCGCTGCTACCCGGCTCGGTGCTGTGCCTGTACTCCGACGGGCTGGTCGAGCGCCCCGACATCGACATCGACGACAACATCGAGAAGCTGCGCAACACGGTGACCGCGCACGCAGCCGAGTCCGTCTGCGTCGAGGTCATGCGGCGACTGATCGGGTTCACCATCCCCCAGGACGATGTCGCCCTGCTCGTCGCGCGGCGCCTCGAGCCCGACCGGCCCACCAGAACTCCCGCGTCCATCTCCGCCATTGCCGAGGCATGAAGATGGGCGCGCTACGGTCGCAGAGTTGCGCTGGGCAGCTCTGCGGGTAGCGGAGTTACTCCGCCGCGGGCCAGACCAGAGCGCCGTGGATCGCCGGCATGCACCGCGGTGACCGCGACCGGCCGCTCCACCGGGAGGTCATAGCGGGTCTCGTAGGCGGTGAGGTAGTGACGGTACGTCGATGGAATCGGCGTCGACCACGTCGACAGGCGATCCGGCACGTCTACGCTGCGGCGAAGGCCCGGCACGATGCCGAGGATGCCGCGCGGGTGGCCGAGCAGGACGCGCGGCAGCGGGCGTTCGGGAACGAATTCCTGCGGGCCTAACACGAGGCCGCGGCAGCCGGCCAACGCCCAGGCCCCACCCCCGCGGATGCCTGGCCGGGTCGTTGGCCGCGAGTCCGGCGGTAGCGGGAGTGCTCGCCGGATCAAGACCGCGCCGAGGCGCTGAAAATGGCCTGGATTGATCGACGACGGAGCGGACCTACATGGAGATCACGACGACCCATGGCGGGTCCAACATCATACGCGGCGGACCTCGGTGCGGCCAACAGCGTGCTGGTCGGACCAGGCCGCCGTCCGGCATTCCTGGCGGCGTGGACGACACCGGCGAGCAGTTGCGCGCCGTCGCCGCCGAGTCTGCCCGGCAGACGCGACGGTGCTGGCCGAGCTGACCGACGCGGGCGACGAGTTGTCCGCGAGAGCGGCGACCCGGCATCGGCTGGAGGGTGTGGCGCTGGGTGCTGGAAGCGATCAGCCGACCGGCGCGTCCGTAGCCGTCGGTGCGGCCAGCGCGCGGTGCACGGTCGCCCGGCCCACCCCGATGACCGCCGCAATCTGCGCGACGGTGTGCTGCCCGGCGTCGTAGAGCGTGCGCGCGGGCTGGTGCCCGCCCGATCCCCCTCCTTGGCGGGCCCCGCCCGAGGTCGACTCGCCACTTGGCGGGCAGTGTGAGTGCAGAAGATCGTCGTGCTTATGACGTCGGGCGCAGGCGGGGTGTCCTCGGGCAGCGCAGCCAAGCGTCGAGACTCCGCTGCCAGCGGTTCGTCGCGGATACACATTACTGAGGAATTTGTAACAGCTGCTACTTTGGGGCGTGGTTGATGGCATGCCCCAGGGATGGCTGGTGCTCGTGGTCCGGGTACCTGCGCAGCCGTCGCGGCATCGGGTCGCGGTATGGCGGGAGCTGCGCCGGGTCGGTGCAGTGTCGCTCGGGCAGGGCAGCTGGGCGGTTCCCGACGTCGCGGTGTTCACCGACGGTGTCGCGCGGGCGGTGGAGCTGGCCGCGCGCGGCGAAGGCGAGGTCGTCGTGCTGTCCGCCGTCGGGCGCAACGAGCGGGACGCGGCGCGGATGCGGGAGCTGTTCACCGCGGACCGGACCGCGGAGTGGACGGAGTTCCTGGCCGACTGCGGCAAGTTCGACGCCGAGATCGACAAAGAGCTGCGGATCCAGAAGCTGACGATGGCCGAGCTCGAGGAGGAGGAGCAGAGCCTGGAGCGGCTGCGACGCTGGTAT
The DNA here is from genome assembly GCA_963750095.1 of uncultured Actinomycetota bacterium. Classification (GTDB taxonomy): domain Bacteria; phylum Actinomycetota; class Actinomycetes; order Mycobacteriales; family Pseudonocardiaceae; genus Pseudonocardia. The sequence goes on from CAVVPJ010000012.1 coordinate 28,175, forward strand.
CGCGACATCCGGGCCCGTGACGTGTTCGGCGCCCCGGATGCGGCCGAGGCCGAGCAGCAGCTCAAGCACTGCACCGAACGCCTCGAGCACTACACCGAGCAGGTCTTCACCGCCCTGCACCAGATGTGACCCGCGATCGTGGCGGGCCGGGAGAGACGCTGTGAGCGATGTGAATACGTCGGTGTTCCTGCTGGTCAACCACTTTGCGGTAGTGACCGGGTGGCTTCATGGGGCGGCGGTGGTCTACGCCTCCTACGGGATGGTGCTGTTCGCGGTGTTGTTGGTGGCCGGGTGGTGGTTGGCGCGCGGTCGGCCGGGATCGGTGATGGCGGCGGCGTTGTGGGCCCCCATCGGGATGCTGCTCGCGCTCGGGGTCAACCAGTTCGCGGTGACCGCGGTTGCCGAGCCGCGCCCGTACGCGGTGCTGGATCACCCGTTGCTGCTGATCGCGCCGACCCTCGATCCGGCGTTCCCATCCGATCACGCGGTGATGGCCGGTGCGGTCGCGGCGGGACTGTGGCTGGTGTCGCGGCGCCTGGGGGCCGTGGCGACGGTGGCCGCGGTGGTGATGGCTGCGACGCGGGTCTACGTCGGGGCGCACTGGCCCGGGGATGTGCTGGCCGGGCTGGTCCTGGGCGCGGTGGTCACCCTGGTCGGATACCTACTGCTGCGCGGGTTGCCGGCGGCGATCGTCGCACGGCTGGCCTGCACCCGGCTGCGGCCACTGCTCACGACCGCGCCCGGCGGCGAATCGGCTGGGGTGTCGTGACGGCGCAGCTGCCGGGAATCTTCGGGTCACTGGCTCCGCTGCTGGACTCCTACGGCTACCTCGCGGTAGGTGGGCTGCTGTTCGTGGAGGACTTCGGCGTCCCCGCTCCCGGGGAGACGATCCTGATCGCTGCCGCGGTCTACGCGGGCGCCGGTCAGCTGAACATCGTGCTCGTCGTGGTGATCGGGTTCCTGGCCGCGCTGGCCGGGGACAACGTCGGGTTCGCCATCGGCCATTTCGGCGGTCGGGCGCTGGTATTGCGGTTCGGCCGCTACGTGTTCCTGACCGAGGAGCGTCTGGGCACGGCGGAAAGGTTCTTCACCCGCCACGGCGGGAGGGTCGTGACGATCGCCCGGTTCGTCGAGGGCCTGCGCCAAGCCAACGGCATCGTCGCCGGGCTGGCGAAGATGCCGTGGCGGCGGTTCGTGGCCTTCAACGCCCTGGGCGCGGCGTTGTGGGTCGCGACCTGGAGCGCGGTCGGCTATTTCGCCGGGAACGACCTGACCGCCATCTACGACGAGCTGAAGCGCTACGAGCTCTACCTCCTCGCGGCCCTCGGGGTGCTCGTCGTCGGCCTGATCGGCCGCAGGCTGTGGCGGCGCGACAGGGACCGGAAGGTCAGGTGAGCATCAACCCGACGCCGCTGGGCTCGCCTCCGGTAGACCCGGCGCGGTTGCTGCCGCTGTTAAGGAGGCGGGGGTTCGGACCGCGTTCGGCGCGCACAGCATTGCGGCCAGCCTGGGCGGGATCACCGGGCCCGCGCACACGTCGCTGCTCGATCTGGGGTTGCTGCTGGCGGTATACGACGGCGCGGAGGTGCTGCTCAAGCCGGTGTTCGGTCGCTGGCCGACCGGATCGGGCCACGCCCGGTGCTGCTGGGCGGGGCTGGTTGTGTTAGCCCTCGCCTCCGCCGCGTTTCGTCTTGGCCGGCGCCAGTCGGCCGCGGTCGGGCTCGCGCGCTCGGGCTGTGCGCCGCCGCGGCGGCGTTCTCCCCGGCCGCTGGCGCGACGGTCGCCCGGCTGACCCCGCACCGGCCACGGACGGGCGTTCGGCCGCTACGGAGCGTGGAAGGGCCTGGGCTACACCCTGGGTCCGCTGCTCGGCGGTGTTCTGATCAGCGTCGGGGGCTTCGGGTTGCTGTTCACCACCCTGGCCGTGCTCGCGGTCGTCGTCGGGGTGTGGGCGGCGGTCGCGGTGCCGTCACCTCATGCGCTGCCACGGGTCCGCCTGTCGGGTTCCAGAACCCGGCCATGGTGTCTGATCTGCAGTTTCAGGCCGCCGTCTGATACCCGTTGATGAGCCCGCCGAGGACCGGTCGTCGCTTGATCGTGACGTGGACGGGTAGGCGCCGGCGACACTGCCGCCGCGCAGGGCAGTGCCCAGACTCGTGATGGACAGCTGAGGATGTGGTCGATCAGGCGGCGCCGGTGCGTGAGAGCCAGGCGCGGAGCCCGGTGTCGTCGAGGGAGTTGCCGTGGTAGCCGATGTGGCCGTCCGGGCGCACGGTGATGACATCGTGCCCAGGCATGCTTGATAGTTGGTGGACGTGCACGATCCGGCCCGCGGCGAGGCGGGGGTGTGCGTCAGCATGCAGCAGGACGTGGATGCCGGGGGTGGCGGTGAGTTCGTGCAGGCGGACCTGTCGACCGCCGCAGGTGACCGTGGCGTCGGGTAGCCGGTCACCTGCCCGGGGCCGTCCGGGTAGCCCGGGTGCCCCATCCACCGAGAGTGGGCTGTCGCGGTAGCCCCCGCGCAGTTGTGACACGACACGGACGCCCGCGGCGACCAGCCGGTGACGTCCCAGCACGAGTGGCAGGGCGGGGGCGGCGAGCGGGGCCAGCACCGCGCGCACGAACGACGCGACCGGGTCGGTCGAGGACTCGGCCCAGAACACCAGGTCGGTGAGGGCGATGACCCGGCGCGCCACCGGGCGGCGCTCGCTCTCGTAGGTGTCCAGCAGGGTGTCCGGGCACGACGCCGAGGCCGCGAACGCGAGCTTCCAGCCGAGGTTCACCGCGTCCTGGATCCCGGTGTTCATCCCCTGCCCGCCGGCCGGGGAGTGGGTGTGGGCGGCGTCGCCGAGGAGGAACAGCGGGCCGCGGCGGTAGCGGTCGGCGAGCCGATGCTGCACCCGCACCCGGCCAGACCAGGCGAGACCGGTGATCCGTACACCCAGACCGGAGTCGTCGAGTAGCGTCTGCAACTCCCCGGCGGGGACGGGTGGGCCGGGTTGCCCGAACGGTGGCGGTGGGCCGGCGTCCGGGCGGGTCGCGAGCAGCCGCCAGGTCGCCCGCTCCCCGATCGCGAAGAGGAACAGCAGCCCGTGGCGGCCCGCGACGACGTGGGCGACGTCCGGGGCGAGGTCGTCGTCGAGTTCGACGTCGGCGAGCACGACCTCTTGACGGTACGGGCCGCCGCGCCATCCAATGCCTGACAGCGTCCGTGCGGTGCTGTTCGCGCCGTCGCAGGCGGCGACCGTGCCGAACGTCGCCTCCTCGGTGCCCGCCGCCGAGCGCAGCGTCACCCGGGCCTCGCCCGCGTCCGCGGAGCCGAGCCCGACCAGTTCGGTGCCGCGCCGTATCGGTACCCCGCGCTCGGCGAGCGCGGCGGCCAGGACGGTCTCGAGGTCCATCTGGCGCAGCAGCGTCAGGTGCGGGTAGTGCGTGTCCGGCAGGGCCAGCCCGCCCAGGCGCGCCGGGACGACGTGGGAGCCCAGGTGCAGGCGGGCGGCGGGGGAGGTGTCCGCGCGCGCCAGCAGCGCGTCGACGACGCCGAGGGGGCGGAGCATCTCCAGCGTCCGCGGGTGCACGATCAGGGCGCGGGAGGGCCGGAAGGCGTCGGGGCGCCGTTCCACGACCCTGACCCGCGCGCCGTGGTCGTGGGCCTGCAGAGCCAGCGTGAGACCGGTCGGGCCGGCCCCGACCACCAGGGCGTCAGACCCCGGCGTCATCCGATCGCGACCGGCCGCCACCAACCGGCGGCACCGGTGGGCGCGTCGGGCCGGGCGAGGCAGCGCGGGTCGGCGAGTACCTCGTCGCGGCGCAGCCCGGGCACGATCGTGTAGTGGATCGACCCGGGCTCGCTGACCAGCGCCAGTACGTGCCACAGCGCGCGGGCGTAGAACTCGGCGCGGCCCGGGCCGTCCCACTCGTAGACACCGCGGTAGACGCTGTTGTGGTCGTGGGCCATCCACAGCTTGGACACAAACCCCGGGAAGCCGACGAACAGCGGCGTGTTGAGCAGGCTCTCCGTCCGGAACGCCGCATGCCCGCGACCGCGCACGAGCCGTAGCCGGAACTCCACCACGAGCAGGCACGGGTCCTGCGCGACGCCGGGATCGGCGACGGTCTCCCGGTAGACGCGGCTGCTGGAACCGTCGGCGAACCGCAACCACATCCCCACATGTCCCGTGGGGAGGTGGATGCGGCGACGTGCGAGCAACGCGGCCGTGACGGCGGCACAGCGGGCCAGCGCGGCGGCGGCGGTGCGGCGGGGCAGGGGCGGCTGCTCGCGGATCGGTCGCCGATGGGCGTCCGGATCGGTCACCATCCATCACCTTCCGGGTGCGGTAGGTGGGTACTGCTCGTTTGTCCCCCGGGCCCGGCATGAGCCAGCTGGTTGGCTCCGGTTCTTACGTGCTCGAACAGAACGTGGTCCGGTGCGGGCTCGGGGTTGCGGGTCTCGGCGCGGCTTCAGCAGCAGCCATTTCACCAGCCACAGCCCACGCGACAGGTGCACATCACGGCCGGCCTCGACCCGAACCGGGTAGGGCTCAGCTGACGGGATCGTCCTCGCCGAGGACGTCATAGACTCAGGATGTGGGCTCACCGGCTGCCGCCGGCAGCGCCGGGGGGCCTGCACCCGCCGGGCCGGTTGGCCCCCGCGCGCTGAAACTGACGTTGGGCGTTCGCTCAGGCCTGTGGACGCGAACCGCCCCTGCTGCAAGATCCACTTGTCGGCGTGGCCACCGGGCCTTCCTTCAGGAACAGCCCCACATGATCGGGCAACTGTCTCGGTTCCTGATGCCCAGTGACGTCTTCGGTGGGACCGACGGGAGGAGAAAGGGCCGCGACCGAGCCATCCGGGTTCGCACCGGAGTCCACCCCGGCGTGAACCCGGCCGGCAGGCAGGCACACCCGGCACACGTCGGGCAGCGCGAGCACCAGCCGCGATCAGCGCGTGTGGGTCTGCCGCCCCACACCCGCAAGATCCTCGATCATGGGCTCGGCGGCCATGGTGTCGGGCGCCCCCGGTATCCGGTTGCTCGGCTCGCCTGCTCGGCTCGGCTGCGTCCCAGTCGTGGAAGCCCCCCATCGATCGAGTCACACGCTCGTGGTCGCCAGGTCATCGGCCGCCGGACTGCGCCATCGACCTGTTGTCGACACCGCAGCCCAGAGGTTCGTCGCAGTCACACCGGACCGCGCAGAGGCGTACGAACTGCTCATGAAACTGACCGTCCGGGACGCCCGCGGTGGTCAGGCCAGCGGCTGCACCGAGTCGCCCCGGTGGGGATCGGAGACCGTTGCGTCGTCGAAGAGAATCGGGTAGGTGCGGATGTCGCGGTCCTCGACGTCGAAGGTCGGCTTGTTCTGCACCTGAAGGTGTAGGTGTGGCTCGTCGGAGTTGCCGGAGTCGCCGACCTGGCCGATCGCCTGACCGCGCCGCACCTGGTCGCCTGCGCGCACGCGCAGGCTGCCCAGCTTCATGTGTCCGTACAGCACGTAGTGCCCGTCACCGATGTCGATGACGACATGGTTGCCCGCCATGTCGCGCCAGGTGTTCCCGCCGACGGGCAGGTCCGGGTGGGCGTCCACGGCCTCGGTCACTCGCCCGTCCGCGACCGCCACCAGCGGCTGTCCGAAGATGAGGAAGTTCTCCAGGCGGCTCCGGTCGCCGCGGTAGGTCTTTCCGTCGACAAGCCGGACGAAGTCGATCGCATCGCGCTGCACGGCGAGGGTCCAGTGGTTGTTGACCAGTGCGCTCCTCCCTCCGGAGGCGACCTCCCACTGGTCGGTGAACGGGACGCCGATCCGGACTGCGTCCCGCGGCGGCCCGCTGACGGTGCCGACGAGCGAGACGGTGAGGATGATCGACCCGAGCACGGCCAGCACGTTGGCTGTCGCGGAGATGCGCCGACGCGGGAAGGCAACGAGGACCGTCGCCGCTGCCAGGCCGACCCAGAAAGCCCCGACGATGAACGCCTGGGCATCGGGTGCGTAGATGCGCCACACGAAGAACGTGCCGACAAGCCCAGCCGCAGCCAGCAGGGCCAGGAACAGCCAGAAGTTCGCCGACTGCAGCGCCCAGGCTCGGCGGCCGAGAAGGCGCGGGGAGCATGCCCCGCGACGGATCCTGCGGATCACCATCACCAGGGGCATGAGCACGCCGATCGCGACCATCGCCACCACCGTCTCGCCCGCCTGGTAGGCGCGGACCCCGGCGACGAGCGCGGTGACCCCGATGATCAGCTCACGGTGTCCGAGCATCGCCGGATAGGGAAGCTCCCGGGTCTCGGCCAGGCGCGGAAGGGCCACGCAGACCGCGGCGAGCGTGGCGAGGACGGCGTGCCCCGCCTCGATCGGGATTCTGCCGAGCAGCAGGTTCATGCCACTGGCGACCGGGACGAACACGACCACCGCCAGCAGCGCCAGGATGAGGTTCTGACCGGTGCGGGTGACGCCCCGGGTGCGAGAGCGGACGTCGGGCTCGACCGAGAGCATGACGAGCACGCCGAGCACGAAGACGACCGCGAAGGCTGGTAGGTCCAGTGGACCGAACGTGCTGGCCGCGTACCAGGCCAGGGCGAGGCCGCCGAAGAGCCAGCCGCGCATCGCGGGTGGGGTGTGGGCACCGCGCCGGAGCGTCGGAGTCGGCGTGCTGGACATCAGTTCCACCTTCTCGGATGCGGGTTCTCGGGCCGATGCCTGCGGCGTTCGACGTGTTGCCGTGCCCGGACGGTCGACCCGGCGTTCTGCATCATCGGGTACCGACAGCGTCGACCGCGGCGGCTCGACGGCACAGCGGCGAACGTCCCGCGCCGCAGGGCCGCAGGACCGGTCGGGATCGGGTCAGGCCCTCATGACCGTGGCCAGGTAGCGAACGCGAAACCCCGTCAACCACCGGACGCAACTGCACGGAGCTGCACCGCAAAGAAGCAGGCCCTGACCTCATTCTCGCCGGGCAGGGGCCGCTCGCCGTGGTGTGGCAAGTGCGGACCCCGTCACGAGAGCCGGGTGCTCCTGCCCTGAACGGAACTGATTCCGGCCCGAGGTCCTCGCGCCACGGGCCGCGCCGCTCGACGATCGTCAGGTGTCGTGGCCTGCGGGCGTCGGCCGGGCTGCGCGACCGGGTACTCGCCGAACTCGCCTTGCGTTCCTGACGGCGCCGACCGGTGCGCCACCGGCGACGGCGCACCGATCTCCCCGGAGGACGGGGCGGAGGCCTAGACCGAGCGGACCGCGTCAGTCGTGGGTGGTCGGGTCGGCGATGGTGTGATCGGTGACGGCGCAGTCGACGAAGCCATCGCGGGCGGCCAGGGTGGCCCACGCGGCGGGGTCGCCGGTGGAGATCGCCACGTCCACATGGTAGGAGAGCGCTTCGATGAGGTCCATCGCGTCGTGGAAGGTGTCGTGGGCGCAGGTCGCCTGCCGCGCTACCGCCTCCAGCCCGTCCGGGGCCAGGGTTGCAGTCCAGGCCCCGAGGGGGGAGCAGTGGTAGTCCACGATCACGTACTGCAGCTCGTTGGGACCGGACGCGTCGAGCCCATCGAACTCCACCGCAGCGGTACGAGTCGCTCTGCACCGCCGGTGGCGGGCGGTCCGGTTGCTCACCCACGCCAACATCGCGCGTCGGCGTCTGTGCTGTCGCCGACACGCCGAAACCGGAAACCGCGTCGCCACGATGGCGAGCAGTGATGCTGCGGAGTAGGGCACATGGCCATCGTCGCCGAGGTGACCTCGAGGGCGTCACCCCCTGTCAGTTGAGGCGTTATTCGGGCGTTCGTGTCGTTGGGCTGCAGTCCGTGGGCGGCGACTACCGTGGGCCTGAGCGCTGCTGCCGATGTCGGCCCGCTTGAGCCGGTTCGGGTGCGGTTCGCCGACGCCTCGCCCGCTCAGGTTCGGGAGGCGCTGACCGCGGAGGGCGCGGTTGTGTTCGATCGGCAGTGGCGGGCGGTGATGGCGCGGGCGACGGAGCGGCTGGATCTCACCGAGGTTCACGAAGGCCAAGTTCCTTCTCGTGCCCCAGGTGCTCGGTGAGCTCTTCGGTCAGCGTCGTTTCCAGAACGTGCTTGGTGAGCAACTTCAACAGCCCGTTCGGGCCGGTCAGCGCCAAGCCGTGCCTGCGGGCTCCGGCCACCATCGCCGCCGCGGCCGCCTTCAGCTCCGGCCCAGACTCCATCTCGCTCTTGCGTGGGCTCACACCGTCCGATGTCATCACTCACCGTGCCCATCCCGCCGCACCTCAGCCGGCGTGTCGGGCCTTTGATCAACAGTCCCGCGTGAGGTCAAGGACTCTCCGCCGGGCCCGCGGTGCCGCGGTCTGACGTCGGTCTGCGTCGGCGTCAGATTGCTCACGCGTCAGGCGGGCGCGCTTGGGACGTGGTCGTCTTCGCTTTGGTGGCGATGTACAGATGGATGCTGCCGAAGCCGCCGATCTCCCGGCTGCGGGCGTCCAGCTCGCACGCTTCGAAGAGGTCGTTCATGTCGCGGATCAGGTCCCCGAAGAGGCGTCCGATGCCCAACAGTGCGCCACCGAGAAGGTTGTTGTCGTGCGGGTAGCTCACGTCGACGATGACCAGCCTGCCGTCGCGCTTGAGCACCCGGCGAAGCTCGTGCATCGCCGCGAGGGCGTTCGGGAAAGCGCTGAACGCCATCGTGTTCAGGACGGTGTCGAAGGTTTCGTCGGGGTACGGGATCGCCTCGACGTCTGCGCGCTGCAGTTGGGCGGTCAGCCCCCGGCGGTGGAGATTGCGCGTCGCGACATCGAGCATCGCCGCGTTGAGGTCGATCCCGTGGGCTTCGAAGCGGTCCGCGTACTGGGTCAGCAACCAGCCGGTGCCGAACGAAACCTCCAGCACTCGCGGCCCGCGCAGATGCGGCAGCGCTGCCGACAGCCACCGTCGCCAGAACGGCAGCAGCGGGACGGCGAGGTCATAGACGCGTGCGATTCGCGAATACAGGCGGTCATAGCGTTCGCTGAACGCGCGCGCATCCTTCGGCTCGGTCGAGTAGTGACGACGAGGTCTCATCGGATCTCCCGGCGGACCGCAACCAGAGCCTCCGAGGGAACGCCCCAGCTGACCACGACGTCCTGTTTCCGAAGCGTCCACAGTCGAGGTTCGACGAGGTCGCGCAGTTCGATCGGCCTGCAGCCGCCGACGAGTCTTGGGCTGCGCCTGGCGATCGCGCCCCAGCCGTTGGCGATGACCCGGCTCGTGGGTGTGATGCCGGGCGTCAGACTGGCCAGAGCCAGCAGCCCGCCCGGCGCAAGCAGCCGGTGCGCCTCGGCGATCAGCGCACTGGCGTCGCCGTCAGACAGCAGATCGAAGACGTAGGCCGCCACGAACCGATCGAATGACGCGTCGGCTCCGGGTAGCACCAGCGCCGGCGGGTCCAGCAGCCGAATCTCCGCGCGAGATTCCCACCGAGCCAGGCGCCGCCGCGCCGCGGTGACCATGACCGGACTGACGTCTACACCGAGATAGCGGGCATCCCCTGAAAGCTCGCGAGCGAGCAGACTGTCGGCGAAGCGACCGCTGCCGCACCCCAGTTCGAACACCGCCCGCGCGCCCGCGAAATCGCCCGCCGCAACCAGGCGTGCGATCACGGCGTGCTCGTAGAAGCGCTGCGTGTCCTGCCAGCGCCCCACCCGGTCATAGAAACGGCGCGCCTGCCCCGCATCTAAAGGCACCAGCCGAGCCTACGGCGTTTCCCGCGCCCGGGTTCCGCAGTCCATGGGCAGACACGAGGGCTGAATCCGAGGGCTGACCCGCTGGAACGGGCGCGCAGCGATGGCTGGGTGCGGGAGGCCGCCCTGATCGGCGTGCCGGACGAGAAGTTCGTCCAGTCGGGGAAGGCGGTGCTGGTGCTCGAGGAACCTGCGCGGGGTTGTCACTTACTTTGGCACTCAGTTGTCGATCTTCTCGCGCTGAGTCGAAGCGAAGTGATGCTGGCTGGCCACCACCAGTCCGTTGCCCTGCACCTCCGGCTTCCCTACGCCGTGCTGTGCAGGCTGCTGTTCCTGGACAAGACGCCGCCACGACGCCCTCGAAGACGATCGTCGCGGTCAACAACGACCCCGAAGCACCGATCTTCGAGATCACCGACTTCGTCGAGGTTGCCGACATCGTCGCCGAGACGTTCTTGAACAGCCCCGACGTCACCCGCGGCGCCGCGCTGCGCGTGCCACCAGACGGCTCCGCCGAGTCCTCCGACCTGACCGCCGAAAGGCCCCTGACCACGAACCCCAGGAAGGCGGCGTTCACGCAAACTGCAGAATGATGCATCAAATGCAATTCCGCTCACTTGCCGGGTTGTCGGGCGGCAGTGACGCGATCGGTGCCACCGCGCTGCGCGTCCCGAACAGCGGCCACGTCGCCAACCCCAGCTCCACCACGATCACCTCACCACCCCGGCCGCGACCCGCCGGTCACGCAGCAGCCCGATCACCCCCGACGGCGACGGCCGGGCCGAGGGCCCGATGGCGCCCAGGTCCCGACCTGCCGGTGCGTCCAGTGGAGCCGCGGTGGTCGAGTCCGGCCCGGGGGGTGGGGAAGCGGCTGGGCCAGAACGCCCAGCGGCCCAGGATGGCCAGCAGTGCGGGCACCGCGGTGACCGCGACCCCAACCCGACCAGCACGGTGACCGCGAGACCGGGCCCGAGCTGGCGGAACAGCCCGGACCGGGCCACCACCAGCGCGGCCACCCCGCAGGCCACGGTGAACCCGGCGGTGGCCACGATCGGCAGATACTCCTGCACCGCGGCCCGGGTGGCGTGCGGGTTGCGGTGCCCGTCGCGGAGCCGCCGCTGCAGCCCGGCGAGGAAGAAGATGCTGTAGTCGGTGGTGATCCCCAACATCAGGGCGACCACGATCGGTTCCAACTCGGCCGGGGCGGCCACCCCCAACGCCGTCGACAGCGCGCCGATGGTCCGGTCCGCCGACCCAGAAACCTCCCTCCGAGTTCCTCCCGGCTGCGCCGGGGATACAACAAGGCGCCTCGCGGCGCACAAAGTTCGTTCCACCACCCACCGGCGGGGCAGCACCTGGAACCCTTTCACGTCCGCGTTCCGCGGCCCGGCCACGATCTCGATGCCCTCGCTGTCACGGGCCCACCCGACCAGCCCGGCATCGACAGAGTTGACGTAGCCGCCATCGACCCACACCAGCCCCAGCAGCGGGAACCGGGCCCGGATACCGCCCACAGCTGAACAGCCGCAGGTCCGTCTGGTAGCCGCGGATCGTGGACGGCGCCAACTGCTTCTCCCCGGTCAGCGACCCGTCCATTCGTCCACATGCGACGGACCCCAGTTCCACGGGTACTCGTTGGTGAACACCAGGAATCGGCGCACCAACCGTTCCCGCGGCGCGATGGTGTCCTCCTGCAGCCCGCGAGCGTTCTGCTGCGCCCGCCAGCCCGACAGCATCGCCTCGACCATCGCGTCCTGCGGGCGGAGCTGCACCACACCGTCGACGAGCGGGGGGCCAGCGTCTGATCGCAGATACACAGCGGCCCGCCACCGCCGGGCGCGGTGCGCGGTGCCAATCATGTAGCGAATGCCGCCCGGGAAGTCGACCGCCCGCGGGTCACCGGGTACCCGGGTACCCAGCTGAGGACGCAAAAGTGGCCGTGACGCAGGAGGGACCCGGGGTGGGGCTTCGTCACGAGGCGGTGCCGGCGGACACGCCCGCCAGGACGGCGGCGAGCCCCTCCGGGTCGGCGAGCATCGGCGAGTGCGAGGTCGCCAGCCGCTCGACGCGGTCGGCCTTCTTCGCCAGCAGTTCCTGTGACGCCGTCGGCAGGGCCCGGTCGTGCCCGAGCACAACGTAGGTGACGGGGTGCTGCCGGTCGGGCGCGGAGCTGGGTGTCCCAGGCCCCCCACCGCTGAGCATCAGCCGCGCGTACGCCTCCTTCGCGACGCCTTCGTCGACGTCCTCGTAGAGGTAGTGGCGCGCGGTCTCCCAGTCATCGGTGACGGCGAACGCCTGCCCGTCCGGTGTCGGCCGGACGAACCCGGCGGTGCCGGAGGCACCTTCGGACTCGAGCAGGGTCTGCCCGCGCTCGGGCCAGAACGCCCCGACGTAGACCGTGTGCGCGATCGCGCGGTGGTCGGCGACCTCGGTGATCACCATGCCGCCGGAGGAGTGGCCGACCAGCACAACGGGCTCGTCCGCCGCGTCGAGCATCCGGCGGACCTCCGCGGCGTCCTCGGCCAAGCCGCCGAGCGTCGCGGGGTCGGTGCCGGTGCTGGGCAGCTCGGCGAGCAGGACCCGGTGTCCCTCGCGCCGCAGCGCCGCCGCCGTCTCGCCCCAGTACGCGCTGTCGGTGAACCCACCGTGCACCAGCAGGTAGGTGCTCATCGTCCGCTCCCTTCGCCGTCGCTCCTTGTCGCGCCCCAGGGTCACGCCGCCCGTTGCGCGCGGATTGCAGCCGGGTGCAACGGGGCGGGGCAGGCTGTGTGGAGACGGTCTGGAGGTGGCGATGCGGGCGAGGTACCCGGACGACGACGGCGTCGTCGAGCGCGACGGGGTGCGGATCGGCTACGAGTGGTACGAACCCTCAGGGCCGGACGTCCGCGGCGACGAATCGACCATCCTGCTCCCGACATCCGTCCAGCTCGCCACCGCCGAGCAGTGGAAGCTGCAGATCCCTTTCCTGTCCCGGTACTTCCGCGTATTGGTCGTCGAGATGCGGGGCAACGGTCGCAGCGACATCCCGGCGGGCCCAGCCGCCTACCGCATGGCCGAGATCGTCGTCGACGCCGTCGCGGTGCTCGACCACCTCGGTGTCTCGACGGCGGTGGCGGTCGGGCTCTCGGGCGGCGGGCGGGTCGTCCTGGAGCTGGCGGCGGCCCATCCCGAGCGGATCGCCGGTGTCGTGGCCTTCGCGCCGCTCGTCATGCCGCGCAAGCCCGACGTCCCGGAGATCTTCGAGCCCGACGGCCGCTTCCGCCCCGACTTCGTCACCGCGGACTTCGGCCGCTTCGCCGAGTTCTTCGCGTCGATGGTGTACACCGACCCGCACTCCACGAAGATCAGGGAGGACCTGGCGCGGTGGTCGGCGGGGACCACGGCGCAGGCGATGATCGACAGCCAGCGCGCGTTCCTCCCGCACGACACTGCGGCGGCGCGGGAGCTGTGCAGGCGGGTGCGGTGCCCCGTGCTCGTCGTGCACGGCGACGAGGACCCGGTCATCCCGCTGGAGTCCGCCGCGGCGGTCGCCGAGTGGACCGGTGGTGAGCTGGTGGTGATGCCCGGCTCGGGGCACGTCCCCAACCTTCGGGACCCCGTCCGCTCGAACCTGCTCATGCGCGAGTTCACCCGAACCGTCGGCGGGACCCCGCGCGAGCGACGACCGTGGACCCCGGCCCGCAGGCGTGCCCGTCGGGCGCTGTTCCTGTCCTCCCCGATCGGCCTGGGCCACGTCCGCCGCGACCTCGCGATCGCCGACGAGCTCCGCGCGCTCCACCCGGATCTTGAGATCGACTGGCTCGCCCAGCACCCGGTCAGCCACGTGCTCGCCGAACGCGGCGAGCGGGTGCACCCGGCGTCGCGGTGGCTCGCCAGCGAGAGCGGCCACGTCGAGTCCGAGGCCGGGGAACACGACCTGCACGCCTTCCAGGCGCTGCGCACGATGGAGGAGATCCTGCTCGCGAACTTCCACGTGCTCGCGGAGCTGGCCGAGACCGAGCACCACGACCTGTGGGTCGGCGACGAGGCGTGGGACCTCGACCACCACCTCCACGAGAACCCGGAGCTCAAACGCTGCGCGTACGTCTGGCTGACCGACTTCGTCGGCTTCCTGCCGGTGGAGGGAGACGACGACCGCCGGGTCGCGGTGACCGCCGACTACAACGCCCAGATGATCGAACAGGTGCAGCGGTACCCGCGGCTGCGGGACCGCGCGCTCTTCGTCGGAGAGCCCGAGGACGTCGTGCCGGACGCGTTCGGCCCAGGCCTGCCCGGCATCCGGGACTGGACGCGCGACCACTACGCCTTCCCCGGCTACGTCACCGGATTCACGCCGATCGACCCGAGGGACCGTGAGGGAATCCGCGCCGAGCTCGGCTGGCGGCCAGACGAGCGGGTGTGCCTGGTGACCGCAGGTGGCACCGGCATCGGGCTGCCGCTGCTGCGGCGCGTCAGTGCGGGGCTCGCCGCGGCGCGCCGGGAGGTCGAGGGCCTGCGGATGATCGTGGTGACCGGGCCGCGGATCGACCCCGACACCGTGCCCCCCGCCGACGGGCTCGAGGTCACGGGCTGGGTACCCGACCTGTACCGGAGGCTGGCCGCCTGCGACCTGGCGATCACCCACGGCGGCCTGACGACGACGATGGAGCTGACGGCCAACCGCCGCCCGTTTCTCTACGTGCCGCTGCGCCGCCACTTCGAGCAGTCACGGCACGTGCCCCACCGGCTCGCCCGCTACCGGTCGGGCCGCCGGATGGACTGGGACGAGCTCGAACCGGAGCGCCTCGCCGCCGCGATCCGCGCGGAGCTGGACGGGCCCGCCGACCCGCGCCCGGTCGACCCGGGCGGAGCCGCCCGCTGCGCGGCCCTGCTCGCCGAGCTGCTCTGAGCGGGCCGCCCCCCTCACCCGACGCGCGCGAGGAGCTGCGCGGCCTGCCCGGCGAGCCTCGGCATGCCGTGGCCCTCGGCGATGGTGAGGGCGCCGCGTGCCGTGTCCCGCGCCCCCGGCAGGTCTCCGGTCCGGAACCGGGCGGAGGCCTCGACGAGCCTGCCTGCAGCCTGCCACGCTCGCCAGCCGTGCCGGTCGGCCGCCCGGACGAGCCTGCGGACCACCACCGTCGCCCGCTCCGGCCGGTCCTGCCGCAGCCACGCCCTGGCCAGGGCGAGGTAGACGTCCCCGCAGGCGAGCCATGCGCCCCCGGGCGGCGCAGTGACCCGGTCCAGCAGCGCGTCCGCCTCGGCCAGGAGCACTGGGTCGCCCGTGGCCTCGGCCAGCGGCGCCATGCAGCGCAGCAGGTAGGCGGCGGGGCTCGTTCCCCGCGCCGCATCGAGGGCGGTACGCAGCGGCCCGACGGCCGCCTCCCGATCACCTGGCGCATCGCGTTCCAGGAGCGCGGCGCCGAACAGCGCGAGCGCGGCCGTGTCCCACCACGGGTGCAGCGGGTCGCCCACGGCGGCCTGCGCGCGGAGGGAGAGCTCCACGGCGTCGTCCGGGCGTCCCCGCAGGCGGGCCACCCAGCCCAGGTGGGCGAGGCACCAGGCCTCGTGCGCGCCCGGCCAGGTCCGGCGGTCGACCTCGATGCTGTCGGCGAAGCGCTCGGTGGCCCGCTCCCAGTCGGCTGCCGCCACGTGGGGCAGCGCGGACTCGAACGTCGTCCAGAACAGCAGCTGGAGCTCGCCGCGGCGCCGGGCGAGCGGCTCCAGCTCCTCCAGCACGCCGCGCAACGCCGCGACATCGCCGGTGTAGGCGTAGGCGGTCTTGAGGCCGTCCAGCCCGGCGGTGAGCGCGTCGTCGTCGGCCGCCGCGCGGGCGGCGGCGACCGCCCGCACGCCCAGCGCGACGGCGTCGTCGAAGCAGAGCTGGTTGGCCGCGATCACCGCACGCCAGCCGCAGAGGTCCGCCTCGGCGGCGAGCTCGACGACCTCGCCCGCGGCCTGCGACGCGGAAAGCGCCGGGGATCCGGCCACCGCGCCGTCGGCCGGATCCCCGGCGAGGCCCGCGACCCGCGACCCACGTCGCCCTTCGCGACCGACGGTCCGGAACGCCGCCAGCGCCCCGCGGTGCTCGGCGTCCGCGGCTGTGTCGGAGCCGAGGATGTGCCACGCCCGGGCCCGCACCAGACGGACCCGTCCCGTGATCTCGGCGTCGTCCACCCGTGTTGCGGCGTCCTCGGCCGCGTCGAGCAACGCCTTGGCATCCCGCGCGGCGTAGCGCCCGACCGCCCGTTGCCCGGCCACCAGCCAGGCGCGTGCCGCGCGCGGCCAGTCCCCGATCTCAGCGGCGTGGCGCGCGAGCGCCTCGGGCCGGTCGGCGAGGAGCGCGACGGCACGGCGATGGTGGGCCGTGCGCACCGCCGCCGCGGTGGTCTCCCTGACGACCTCCTGCACCAGGTCGTTGACGAACTCATACCCGTCGCCCGCCGGGGTCAGCAGCCGGGCGGCCACCGCGCCCTCCAGGTGCCCAGCGGTCTCCTCCTCGTGCTGGTCGAGCATCGCGGCCACGATCCCGACCGACAGCTCGTCGTCGAGCGTGGCGGCGGCCCTCAGCACCCGCTCGATCCGCGGTCCCACGTGGCGCAACCGGCTGGTCACGGTGGATTGCAGCGTCAGCGGCACGCCGCGGTCGCCATCCTGCAGCGCGCGCAGCGACTCGACGACGAACAGCGGGTGCCCGCGGGTCCGGCGCATGAGGTCGTCCGCCAGCCGCGCCGATCCGGCGCGCGCCGCGAGGAGGCCGACGGCGGCCGCGTCGAGCGGTCCGACGTCGGTCCGCCCGGCGACGTCGCCCAGCAGCTCCAGCGCTTCCATGCCCTCCTCCACCCGCACGGTGGCCAGCACGAGCAAGGGGACGTCCGCGCTGCGCTGCGCGAGGTAATGCACCAGCTCGACGGTCGCGGATCCGGCGTCCTGCAGGTCGTCGAGCAACAGCAGAACCGGCTGCCGCGCGGCGGCGGCGGTCAGCGTGTCGCGCAGCGCGTCAAAGGTCCGTCGTCGCGCGAGCTCCGGGGTCCGTCTCGCATGCGGCTCCGGTCCCAGCACCGCGGCCAGCTCGGGGATCAGAGCGACGAGGTCGCCCGCTCCCCCACCCGCGAGCTCGCGGACCTCGGCCGAGGGTCGTGACAGGAGATCGGGGGCCAGCGCGTCCACGACGGGTTGCAGGAACAGCGAACGCTCGGCCGCGTGGCAGCGCGAGCGGAAAACCTGCGCGCCCGCGCGGACTGCGGCGTCGGCCGCCGCCTCCGCCAGCGTCGTCTTCCCGATGCCTGCCTCGCCCACGACGAGATGGACGCCGGGCTTGCCTGTCGCGGCGGCCTGCCACACCTGCGCGAGCCGGGCGAGCTCGGTGTCCCGCCCGACCGGACTCGCCGCGCCGCGCCGCGCCCGGTACGCAGGCCGCGCGGGCCGCCGCGGGCCCTCACCGCGCAGGATCGCCTGGTGCAGCCGCTGGGTCTCCGGCGCCGGGTCCACGCCGAGCTCGGCGGCAAGGGCGGACCGCAGCCTGGCGTAGGCCGACAGCGCGCGGTCGGGCTCACCGGCGGCCCGGTGCGCCGCCATGAGGGTGCGGTGCGCGCGGTCGTCCAGGGAGTCGGCGGAGGCAGCCATCCGCGCTGCGTTGATCGCCGTTGCCGAGTCGCCGACGGCGAGGGCCGCCTCGGCGACCAGGTGCCGCAGTCGCCTGCGCAGGTCGTCGACCTCGCGGCGCAGGTCGACGAGCCACTCGGCATCCGGTTGACCAGCGAGGGCGTCCTCGGTCCCGACGAGCGCGAGGGCGCGCCGAGCAGGCGCCAGCGCCTCGGTCCCGCGGCCCACGGCAAGCCCGCTCTCGGCCCCAGACGCGAGATCCAGCGCCATGTCGACATCCACAAGCACCGCCGGTGGGGTGCCGAGCCGGTACCCATCCCGCCCGCCGACGACGACGTCCGGGCCCAGCGCTGCACGCAGCCGACTCACCAGGGTCGCGACGTTGTCGGCCGGGTGCCGTGGTCGAGTCCCGGCCCACAGCGCCGCGACGATCTGCTCCCCGCTGACGGTCCGACCACGCCGCGCGGCCAGTACCGCGAGCAATGTGCGTGCCTTGAGGCTGCCCAACGAGAAGGTAGGCCCAGTACGCTCGGCGTCGGTGCCCACGGCGACCTGAAGCGGGCCGCACACACATACCACCACCGCGCCTGCGAGCGGTCCCCGCTCACGCACCGTTCGCTGATGCGTGGTGTCCAGCATGCCAAGGTTTATCCCATATGCCGGTCTCTCGCTCAACGTGTCGAGGGCGCTAGTCACTCGTGTTTCGCGGTTCTGGCCGGTCGCGTCGGTGTCAGGGCTGGCGGCTGGGGCCGGCGTAGAGGATGAAGGTGTGGTCGATCCCCTGTTCGGGGGTACCGGTCTTGGGGCCGAAGGACGTGGGTAGTTCGGTCTCGGTGTAGCGCTCGCCGCCGGCGAGGTAGATCCCGATGGCCCAGCGGTCGGCTGATCCTTGGTAGCGCAGTCGCAGGATCGGGTGGGGTTGGCGGTGGCCGGGTAGGCGGGCCGCGACGTAGCAGAACTGGCCGCGGTGGGTCACGTCCGGTTTGCCGAGGTGGGGCCAGCCGCGCCGGACGTGCGTGGTGATCCGCGCGGTGACGGCGGTGCGGGTCTGCGGGCTGGGGTGCTCGGGCACGCCGTGCATGATGGCCTGTCCCGTTTGGTGGCCTCCCCGTGGGAGCCGTGACACGGGTTGCCCGGCGTGTCGTAACGGTCCGTGGCCGGGGTGTCCCTACCGTCGCTTGGTGATCTTGCCGGGGTCGTGGGCCGGGGTGTTGGAACCGTTGCGGCCGGTGTTCCGGCGTCGGTGGTTCACGTGTCATACACCCGGGAACGGTGACCGACGTGCACGACCCACACGACGAGGTCGTCCGCCTCGACCGTGTAGATCACGCGGTAGTCGCCGACCCGCAGCCGGCGCCGGTCCGGTTGCGACACGAGCGCGGTCGTCTTGAGGCCGTATGGGTCTGCCTCGAGTTCGGTGAGTTTGGCCAGAATGCGTAGAGCGATCTCGCGCGGGATCTTGCGCAGTTCGTCGCGGGCCTCCGGGGCGAAGACCGTGCGGTATCTACTCACCGCGCGCCAGAGTCTCCTGGATCACGTCCTCCATCGGAACCGCGGCCGCGCGAGAGGACATCCGCTCGTCGACGATGCGATTGATCTCGCGCTCCTCCCACTCCTGATACTTGCGGAGGACGTCGATCGGCACTACGGCTGCCACCGGCTTGCCGCGGCGAGTGATCACCGTGGGCTCGTCGTCCCGATCCGCCCGGTCGACGACGTCGGCCAGGTGACTACGGACGTCGCGGACGGACTCGCTCGCAACCTCGCTCATGACCTCAGTGTACCAAGAGTTCCATGTGTACACATGGCAGTTATCCCGCCGCGGGTACCAGGTCGCTGGCGGCGCCGCTCCACGACACACGGAGCCGCTCCCGGGCCCGGGTGCAGGCGACGAACAGCAGGCATCGCTCCTGCTGGATGTCCAGAGCGTGGCGGACGGGGTCATCGGCGACCGGTGTCACGGCCCTCTGCAGCGGGAAGGTCCGCTTACCCACGCCGACGACCGCGACGCACCGGAACTCGAGCCCCTTCATCCCGTGCATTGTGCTGATCCGCACGGCGTTGGCGGATGGTTCCCTCCCGCGCAGCTCGGCTGTGTGGATCCCGTGCACCCCGAGCTCCTTGGCGACGGTGCGGGCGTGCCCGATGGTCCGGGCCACGACCACGATGTCGCCGGCGTCGACCCCGTCCGCCCGCCACTGCCCGATGGTCAGCGCGAGGTCTGCGGCCTCCTGGCCCGCATTCGCTGCGGCCGCGATCTCGGGCTCCTCCCCGTGCAGCGCCGAGCGATACCCGGCCAACGTGTCGACGCCGTCGTCGAGGTCGGCGACGGCGGCGTCGCCGAAGATCCGCATCGACCAGCGCAGGATCTCCGCGCTGGTCCGGTAGTTGACCCATAGCTGGGCCGACCGCCCGCGCACGTCGATCCCGACCCGACGGAGTGAGACGTGGTTGCCGTAGATGCGCTGGTGCGGGTCTCCGGTCAGGAACAGGTCGTCCGCATCGGGGTGCACAGCAGCGCGCAGGAGCCGCCACTGTGCGGGGTGAAGGTCCTGGATTTCGTCGACGACGATGTGCCGGAACGGCGGCGTCGCCCGTGCTGCGACCAGCCGCGCGGCCTCGTCGGCGACCGTCGGAAGGTCCACGACCCGTCCCGCCGAAGATCCGCGGCGAATCTGCTGAGCGTCGCCCAGATCTGCTGGTTCTGGCGCTTGGTCAGTCCGCGCCCTCGGCCTCGTCGAGGTGCCTGCAGGTAGCCGTCCAGCGTGTTGACGTCGTTGGCCAGCAGTACCTGGCGCCACTCCTCGAGCAGGAAGGCAGGCGTGAACGGACCGGTGTCCATGAGGCGCTCGCGCAGCTGCTCGTCGTCGGCGATGCTGACGGGCCCGTGCTCGGCGCGCACGACACCCAGCGCCCACCGGTCCACGTTGAGCACCTCCACCGCGCGCCGCTGCTCCGTGTCGAGCAGTGCGTTGAGGTCACGTTCCAGCGCCTCGGCCAGCCCACGGGAGAACGTCGTGAGCAGGATCGACCGCGGCGGCAGGTCGTGCGCGGAGGCCAGGTGCTTGACCCGGTGCAGAGCGACGACGGTCTTGCCCGTGCCGGGGCCTCCGGTCACCTGCGCGCTGCCCCCGAACGACGGGCGGTAGGCGAGCTCCTCCTGCGCCGGGTGCAGGGTCGCCGGGCTGATGGCGGATGCCCCGACGAGGAGATCTTGCATCGGCGAATCGACCGACGACGACGGCACGGGCATCGGGCTCGTCGTCGCCTCGACCTGCGGGGTGGCCAGAGCGCGCCGGGTCGAATACCACTGCAGTCGCCGGCCCATGCTCAAGCCGGCGAGCGGGAACCGCAGTGCCGCGCCCTTGGACCGCAGTGGTGGCGTCAGCGCGGCCGCGTAGGTCGAGCCGGCGTGGATCTCGACGACCTTGTGCGTGAGCGCCCCGGCGAGCATCTCGAGGCGTTCGGCTACCCACGACCCCCACGCCGACCGGTATCGGGCGGGCGTGTCGGGCAGGTACCGCTCGTAGGGCGAGAGCCACTCGTCGGGCGCCACCAGGCCGTGCTCCGCGGACAGGATGAACCACGGACGTCCCAACGCTTCGGCGTAGCGCCGTTCGTGGGTGAACAGCGGTGAGACGTAGAGGTCCTGCGCCGGTGCCGGTGCCGGCCACTTCGACTTCACGCAGCTTACGAGCACGATGTCCGGGGGAGGGGCCATGTCTGGCGACGTCATGTCCACCGCGCTCCTATCCTCAGGTCTCATCGTCGAGGAGCGCGCGAAGATCGTCGGGCCGCAGGCGCTGCGACGGTTGTGCGACATCGCCAAGCATCACGACACCGTCCGCCTTGAGCAGATCTTTCGGGCTATCGGCGCGATCCGGGTCGCTCCATCGGAAACCGGCGCTGACCCGACCGGCCGCGGTCAGCACCCGCCAGGCGTTGTCGCAGGTTCGGCAGTGCGCGAGAGGGGTGCCGACTGGTACGGCGTGACTTCCGATGGCCGCGGCCAGATCGCCGTAGCTCGTCCACCGCCCGTTCGGGAGGGCACGGAGGATCTCGTGGAGGTCGCTCCAGTCCCGTTGCGCGGGCCGGACCTCCTCGACCAGGCCGACGAGCGTTCGGCCCTGCAACGCGGCCCAGTCCTCGGGATCCGCCCCTGGCGGCGCGTTCTCGTCGTCGAGCACCCACCAGGCGGTGCCCTGGATTCCGTTCGCCGCCCGGCCGGTGACCTCACTGAAGATCCGCTCGGCGATCCCGGTGGCGCTATTGGCCTCGCCGTCGAAGTCCCAGCGCAGCGGCTTGGACGGGGAGTTCTGCCAGCGGGCCCATTGTCGCCGCTCGTCCTGCTCGACCCAGGCTGCGATCTCCTGGCGGATGGCGGCCGTGGTGCCGTGGCCGGGGACCATCCGCATCCGGGTGCCATCCGGCAGGAGCCCGGCCTCCACGATCAGGTGCACCGCGTTGCGGCTCCGGGTCCGCTGCTGGACCCGGGCCTTCACCGTGGCGGTCTCTTCACGGGCAGGGGCGAGGGTGAAGGTGTCGACCTCCGGGATCGGGTAAATCCGGCTGAAGCCCGCCACGAGCTGGTCACCGACCTGCCACACCGACACCTCGACAAGGTCGATGTCGACGTTCATCTCGGACAGCCAGACGACGGTGTGGGTCACCTGCTTGGGAAATCCAGTCGCGATCAGGACCAACCTGGGTCGCCGGAGCAGCTCTGGGTCGAGCTCGTCACCCACGTGGTCGAGCAATCGGGACCGGGCTTCCTCGAGATCTACCTCGCGTCCGCGGCGCATAAGGAACTCGCGGTGCGCACGGGCCAATGTGTCGACGGTGAATCGGGAGACCAACGCCGCATAGGTAATGGCCTGCAGGTGGATGTCGCGGGTCGCAGCCCCGCGCTTGAGCTCGACGACGACGAGCCGACCGGAGCTGTCGAGGCCGAGCACGTCCAGGCGATCGTGTGCTGGGGCTCCGTCGGCGTCCGCGGCCCAACTGCCGTACTCAGAGGCGATCACCAAGACGTCGTCGCCGAGAACGCTCGGGTTGCTTATCACCCACTCTTGTAGGTGGAGACGTTCGAGCAGGCTGTGCTCCTGAAGACTGGTCACGACGGCGGATGTCGCGGTTGCTCCCTCGACGGCCAGAAGATGGTCCATGGCCGTTGTGCCCCCTCGCCGTCGGCACCATGACGATCTGACCGACACCCTAGGCGTGGCAATCCAGGGCGTAGTGACGGATCCGGTTGGCGTGTCAGCTTGATCGGGAGAGCCTCGGGCGGGGTAGATGTAGCTAGCGCGGAGCGACTGCCAGGATCCTTCATGACGCACCGTGAGACTCGCGCGACCCTCTCTAACTAAGGCGACAGTGGGCAGCCGGTCGAACGACGCGGGCCATGCGCTCCAGGGCTGGTTCGCGGCGGGCGGGACGTTCTCGAACGCCGCCCACGGTGAGTGCTTCTGGGCGTACTCACCGCTGCGGCAGCCGGTGTACCCCGGGGCGGGCAGGCTCTCGGAGTAGCCGACGAAGCTGTGGCCCGCGGCCTGCAGCTGGGTCGCCAGGTTCGGCGCCGTGAGGCGCGAAAGGCAGGAGTCGTTGGTGACGCCCTGGGTGCTGCCGGTGAACAGGGCGAGGTAGTTGGGCTGGCTGGGGTGGGTCTCGGCGTGGGCGTTGGTGAACTCGGCCCCGGCGCGGGCGAGCTGGTCGAGGTAGGGCGCCTCGCCGGTGCCCAGCACCTGGTCGACGTCCTTGTTCTCCAGCACGACGACCACGACGTGCGCGGGGGTGGGGACGGCCGCGGTCGCCCCGTTTTCCTGGGCGACCGCGACCGCGGCCGCGGCGGAAGGCGCTGCCGAGGTGTCCGCGACCGGCGGCGCAGCCGCGGGCGTCGCGCTGCATGCGGTCGCCGTGGCGAGGACGGCCGCCGCGAACGCTGTCCGATAGCGGCGGACGTGTTGGCGAGGCCGTCCCGATATGGGCCGCTCCTCTCGTTGCTCGTGCCGCCATCCTGCTCGGCGCGGATGAGAGCGCGCTGAGTACGCGCTGGCCCCGACGGGCCTCAGCGCGTCGTGATGTTGGCGATGATCAGGGCGACGGCCGCGAGGTAGGCGACGACGGCCAGGAACACGTGCAGCCGCTGGGCCCAGCGCTCGGCGATCGGGTGGTTCGGCACGGCGTCGCAGGGCTCCTTCCGCATCACCGGGCGACGGTCGAGGCCGAATGCCCCGCCGCCATGGCGGGGACGCTAGTTCGCGCAGCGCCAGCGCCGGGTGCGCGCTCGGTGAGAGCTCGGTTAGTTCAGCCGGTGCGACCGTCAGCGGACCGCGCTGCTCGACGACCCGCGCGGCACGGTGGCGGCGCGCCGCATGTCCTGTTGTCGTGGTGCGCCTGCACTCGCGCCAGGTGCTTCGGCTCGCGCCCTACGCCGCAGAAGTCCGGCTGCCCGACAGGGGGCCAGTGCTGCGTGAGTGGGTGTCGTCGCGGTTGTCTGCCAACGGCGCTCGCCAGAGCCGGTGCAGGCCAAGCGCCTTGAAGGCCGGGACTTTGCCGAGGTCGGCGATGAGCGCGCCGACGATCACCGCGGCCAGGACAAGCGCGCTCGCGGCGGCTGGCAGCGGTGGCATCAGCGTCCCGGTCAACGTCAAGATGAGCGCGGCTGCCACATCGATGACGGAGGCGGTCACCAGTACCCGGCCGGGCCTGCTGCTCCAGGCGTGACCGCGCGTGCGGACCAGGTAGATAATGGCCTGGCTGGACGCGACCAGGGTGAGGAAGATCAGGGTGCGCAGGTGTTCGAGGTCCAGCTGCGGCCACACGTCGTGACCGATCCACAGCATTGTCACCGAGACGGCCAGCAGCGGTCCGGCGACCACGAGCGCTCCGAGGATGGTGGCTCGCACGTTCCAGCGGTCGGGCCGCCGCGAGTAGCCTGCGCGGTCGGTGGTGATGGCCATGCTGATCACGTCGTTGCTCAGCAGCAACAGGGCCATCAGCAGCGGTGTGAAGACGAACTGCCGCCAGGCGAATACCCCGATCGCCAGAAGCAGCGGAACTTCGATCTTCTTGACCGACACGTTGAGCGCGTGGGTCAACGACCGCTGGTGGATGCGGCGGCTCTCCTGCACCAGTCCGACGATGTCGACCAGGCCCTCCCGGGTCAGGACCGCACCGGCCGCGGACTTGGCGACGTCGGTGGCGCCCGCGACGGCGATGCCGACATCGGCCTGGCGCAACGCGGGCGCGTCGTTGACCCCGTCGCCGGTCATCCCGACGACGTGTCCGCGTGCCTGTAGGTGCTGCACGAGGTGGTGCTTGTCCTGCGGCAGGACCTCGGCGACAGCGGCGATGCCTGCCCAACCCGAAGGGTCGCCGCGGACCTGACCGGCCGTCGCGACGGGGCCGTGCAGGCCGACCTGCCGGGCGATCGCGGCCGCGGTCGCCGCGCCGTCTCCGGTGAGCATCACCACCCGAACACCGAGTTCGGCCAGGTCGTCGACCAGCTGTGCGGCGTCCGGCCGTGCCGGGTCGGCCAGCGCGATCAGGCCGACCGGACGCCATTCGGCATCCAGATCGTGTACGGCCACGGCGAGCACCCTCGCTCCGGTGGCGGCCAGCCGTTGGACGCGCTCGTCGGGTGGCCGCCCGGTCAGCCCGGCGATGACCGGGGGTGCACCTTTGGTGACCCGGACCGGTCCGGCGTCGGTGTGCAGGGTCGCCTCCGAGCGTTTGGTCGCCGGGTCGAACGGGACGACGTCGTCCCGTCGGGCCGGAGGCAGACCGTGCTCATCCGCGGCCAGCAGTGTGGCCATGTCGATCGGGTCCTGGGTGGCCTCGTCGCAGGCGCCCGCAGCCAGGCGCAGGACGTCGAGCTCGGTCAGCGGCGGTTGTGCGGCGATCGCGGCGACGGTCAACCGGTTCTCGGTGAGGGTGCCGGGTAGGCGGTTCCCGCTGCGGCCAGGACCAGGTCCACGGCGATGAACACCCGCACCATCCGCAACACGACTCGGCCCAGATGGTCGGCGGCCCGCGACGTGCCGACCAGCTCGGCGGTGCGCCCGAAGTAGGTGCGGGTTCCGGTGGCGGTGACCTGACCGGTGGCCTCCCCGCGGGCCACGGTCGACCCCGAGTACAGCGGGTCGCCGGCACCGCGTTCGACCGGCGCGGACTCGCCGGTCAACGTCGACTGGTCGACCAGCACCGCCCCGTCGGACACGCCGAGGTCGGCAGGCACCAGGTCCCCGATCCGGACGTGGACCACATCACCGGGGACGAGTTCGGCTGCGGGGACCACCGTCCACCCGCCGTCGCGGCGGACGCGCGCGTTCACGGCCAATCGGCGACGCAGCAAAGCCACCGCCGCCTGCGCCCGTCCTTCCTGCACGAACCCCAGACCGGCGTTGAGGACCAGCACCGCCGCCACGATCACGGCGTCGAGACACTTGCCCAGCGCCAACTCCAAGACGATCGTGACTTCGAGCATCCACGGCACCGGCGCCCACAGCTTCCCGGCCAGCCGCGTCAGCAGGCTCACCCGCCGCTCCGGCACGGTGTTCAACCCGAACTCGGCGCGCAGTTCGCGGGCCCGCGCCGAGGACAACCCGCTCGCGGCGCCCGGCGCGTCCGTTGCCCCGCCGACGTCGGTCCGCGGTTCAGTGCCGAGGCTGCCTGCGGGCGGCAAATCGGCGGTCTGCTCGGGCTCGGCAGCTCCGCCCTGCGACGTACCGCGGCCACGGATTCGGCGCTCCACAGCCTCAGGCTCGCCGCCGCGACCAGGACATCCCAGGGGCCCGACGGCCCTGCTGGCCTGCCGAAGGGACTGTTCCCCAGGCCGCGCAGGTGGCAGAACCTGCCGACTCTGCGCGGGTCGACTCGAATCGGCGGAGATTCGACAGGAGATGCACAGCATCCTCCTACGTTGTGGGCGGAGGTTCGGGTTATGGGCAACGAGCAGGCCGTGCCCCGGCGCCGCCGCAACGGCTACGGCGCGGGGCCTCGCACCCCTGCGGACCCCGCCCTCCACCGCGTCGGACGTGGCGATCGCCATCCACACCGCCGGGTTGCAGACCGTTCCCGACGCGCGCGGCGGCACCGTAGTCGACCTCGGCCACCCCGGCGATGGCGCTGTTGCTGCCCTACCTCCCGGCCACCGGATCCTCGACGCCGCGCATTTCATGGCAGTTCGGCGCCGGACCCGCCCAGTCGACACCGTCGTCCCCGACGGCCGCGCCCGATCCCGAGGCGACTGCCCGCCGGGTGGGCGCCGACCTCGTCATATTCCCGGCATTGCGCCGACCTTGCCGACCTCGCCGTGGGCGGCCGCAACGGCCCCGCCGTCCTCAACCGGCTCCGCAGCCGGATCGGGCTGCTGCCCAGCAGAGGCGCGTGCGCACACCCCGACGGCGCAGTCCGGCTCGCGGCAGGTGCACTGCGGGTCTTCGCCGCCGACCTGGACCGGCCCGTACAGGGAAGACCGTGCGCGGGCGCCGCCGACCCGCCGTTCTTTCCGATTCCGCGACAACTCTCAGTCCAGGCGGTGTCCGGGATGGTGGTGATCGCCGCGACCACGGTGGGGGTCAGGCAGGCGGTGACCGAGAACCGGGCCCCGGTGCGGCGGCAGGCGTTGATGATGTCGTTCATGGACCTGGCGTCCATCGACGCGGGCGTGGACTTCGTCGAGGCCATCGGGCAGGCTGTGAGTTCTTGCGCGGTGCTGCTCGCGCTCACCTGACCGAGGTGGGTCGACGCGGGCGCACGGGGCTGTCGTCTCAAGCAGACCGACGGTGCGGAGCTGGTCCGCCAGCTCCATCGCGTCCAGAACGGCGAGATCGCGGTCGACGCCGCACTGGCAGGCCGGGTGGCGGCGTCCGCAGCGCGCGTCGAGGCGGGCGAGTTCTGGCCCGGCGCCCGCTTCGGCCTGACCCAGCGGGAGAGCGGTCCTCGCGCTCGTCGTCGCGGGCCTCACGAACGGGGCGATCGCCGGGCGGCTGGTCGTCGGGGAAGAGACGGTGAGGAGCCACGTCCGGGCGGTGTATCGCAAGCTCGACGTGCCGGACCGGGCGGCCGCCGTCGGCCGTGCGCTGCGGGAGGGGCTGTTCCGCTGAGCGGTCGGAACCGGTCAGGCCGTCCGCAGCGGCGGGCGCGAACGTAGGCCCGGGCCGGTCTGGCCGCGTCCCCCTCGGGGTGGAGGTGGGGTGTGGTCCCGACCATGGACGGCCCTCAGGCAGGCGCGGCGCCGTGCTCGATGAGTTCGGGCACCCCGACCACGTCCAGCACGATCGGCCGGTAGCCCGCGTTCGCGAGGATTCCCGCGGCGATGCTGGCGCGGCGTCCGGTCCGGCAGGCGACCAGTACCGGGCGGTCCGGGTCCAGATCGGTCGGAATGCCGTCGGTGAGCAGGTCGGGCAGGAACCGCTGTACCGACCCCGCGACGGCGCCTTCGCTCCACTCCGATGGCATCCGTACATCGAGGACCTGTGCGTCGTGTTCGTCCATGAGCTTGCGGAACCGGTCGATGTCGACCAGTTCGAAGCCGACGGTCGCGCGGTCGGCGGGCACCTCA
Organism: uncultured Actinomycetota bacterium; assembly: GCA_963750095.1. Classification (GTDB taxonomy): domain Bacteria; phylum Actinomycetota; class Actinomycetes; order Mycobacteriales; family Pseudonocardiaceae; genus Pseudonocardia. Next base: position 55,996 of record CAVVPJ010000012.1, read on the forward strand.
CGGACGACGCCGGTCACAGCGTCGACACCGATCTGGGCGAGCTGCGTGACGGGTTCGGTGATGTCCTGGTCCGGTTCGGCGACCAGCACGATCGGCGAATCATGGGGCACCAGCCATCCGGCCCAGCTGCCGAAGTCCGTGGTGACCTCGATCGCGAGCGACCCCGGCAGGATCCCGGCCGCCTGCTGCGCGTGGGGCCGGACATCCACGACATGGGTGCCCTCGGGCTGGTCGGCCAGCTCGTCGAGGGAGAGGGTCGGGATCGTGCGAGTGGGCATGGCGGGCACGCCAAGGGTGTTGATGGGCCCCATGAACTTATAGAACGCGGGGATCGGCATGGCGGACCCGAGGAGCTGTTCCACGAACTCGTCCACCGTCGGGATGGCGAGCAGCGGGTTCTCCGCGCGTTCCTGCCCGATGGTCGAGGTGTAGCGATCGGAACCGGACGCCGTGCAGAACGAGCCCTGACCGTGGGTCGGGAACAGCTCCAGTGCGTCGGGCAGCTGCGCGAGCCGGTGCAGGGACTGGTGTTGCAGGGTCGCCATGGTGCGCGCGCGTTCCCGGCCGAGGAGGTCCGGCCGTCCGGCCGAGGCGACGAGGAGGCTGCCGCCGGAGAACAGTGCTGCGGGTTCGCCGTCGACCAGCACGAGATAGCTCGTGTGCTCCGGGGTGTGTCCCGGGGTGTGGATCGGACGGATCGTGAGCGCGCCGCCCGGGATGTCTTCGAGATGGAACGCGGGCGTGCTGGCGTAGGCAGGCGCGGCGGCGGCAGGCAGCACGAGCTGGGCGCCGGTCGTCTTGGCGGCCTGCTCGGCGCCCGACACGTAGTCGTTGTGCAGGTGGGTGTCGAGCACGAAGCGGAGCTCGGCGTCGTGTTCGGCGAGGGCTCCGAGGAACCGCTCGATGTCGCGTTGCGGGTCGACGAGAACGGCCTGCCCGCTGTGCACCAGCAGGTAGGTCTGGTCGCCGAGACCTGGTGTACGGAACGTGAGGACCTCCATGTCCTCTCCTCTCATGGCGCGTGGCGGTCATTGGAGTGTGTTCGGATGGCCGGACATTTGCAAGGGTTTCGAGGTCATTCATCTCGCACTCTGTCGAGCCTGTCCGCCAGCTGGGTGCCGCTGCTCGCCGTCCGGGATCGGGGCACCACGGGCCGCGCTGCTGGTTGTCCGGCCATCCGGTCATCCGGTCGAGCGGCGGCGACGGACCCCGTGCGCTATGATACCCCATGGGGTACACCTGACCGGGTGATCGCAGCCTCCGCGAGAACCTCATCAGCCTTTCAGTGGAGACCAGATGACTTCCAGCACGATGACCGGCGAGCCGGTTTCGATCAGCGTCAACGAGCTCCGCTCCGAGTTGGCGGGCAACCCCGACACGTTGCTCGTCGATGTGCGGACACCGGGGGAGTACCAGTCGGGGGCCATCGACGGAGCGGTCAACCTGCCGCTCGCCCAGGTCGATGCCCACCTCCGGCGGATCGTCCGGGATGCCGGCGGGCGGATGGTGCTGATCTGCCAGTCCGGTGGCCGCGCCGCTCAGGCCGCCGACCGCCTGGCCGGAGCGGGTCTCACCGATGTCGCGGTTCTCGACGGAGGCATGAACGCGTGGGTTGCCGCGGGTGCCCCGACCCGGCACGCCGACAAGGCGAAGTGGTCACTCGAACGGCAGGTGCGCCTCGTCGCGGGCGGCATCGTGGCGTCGTCGGTCATCGCGAGCGTCTGGCTTCCCAGGCTCCGGTTCCTCGCGGGTGGGGTCGGCGCAGGCCTCGTCTACGCGGCGGTCTCCGACACGTGTGCCATGGGCCGCCTGCTGATGAAGCTCCCCTACAACCGAGGTGCCTCCTCCGACGTGGAGAAGGCGATCGAGCGCCTCCGTGGCTGATGGCGACCATCCGGGCCGGGGCCGGACGTGGTGAGCGCGGTGGTCTTCGACGTCGATGGGACGCTCGCCGACACCGAGCGCGACGGGCACCGGGCCGCGTTCAACCGTGCATTCGCCGAGTTCGGGCTCGACCACCGCTGGGATGTCGAGACCTACGGCCGCCTGCTGGCCGTGACCGGCGGGCGTCGCCGCCTCGAGGGGTTCCTCACCGAGCAGGGCCACTCGGATCCGGCCGGGTTCGCCCGGGAGCTGCACCGCGCCAAGACCGGGCACTTTCTTGCCTGGGTGCTGGCGGGCCCGGTCCGGTGCAGGCCCGGGGTCGACTCGCTCATCGCCGATCTGCGCGACCGCGGAGTTCCGGTCGGCGTCGCCGCGACCGGCCGCCGGGCCTGGGTCCACCCGCTCCTGGACCGCCTCTTCGGGCTGGACACCTTCGACGCCATCGTCACCGGCGACGACGTCGAGCACCTCAAGCCCCCGCCCCTGACGCGTACGAACTGGTTCTGAGCCGTCTCGACGTGGCGGCGCATTCGGTGCTCGCCGTCGAGGACTCCCCGCCGGGCCTTGGCGCGGCGCGGGCGGCCGGGCTCGCCTGTGTCGTCGTCACGAACGACGACACCCGCGGGGAGCACTTCCCGGGGGCAGTGGCGGTGCTCGACGGGTACGAGGGACTCGACGCCGTCCGGTGTGCGGCGCTGGTCGGAATGCCGCCGACATAGGTCGTGCTACCGCACTAGGGGCCTGCGGGCGGACCTGGAAGCACCTCGACGACCACCTCGTCGCCTGCCTTCAGCCCACGGCATCCGCGCGGGATGCGGATCATGCCGTCGGCGCGCATGAGAGCGCTCAGTGCGCCGGCACCGCGGCCGACAGGCACAGCCAACAGGGCCTGCGGCCGCCGCTCCAGCCGGACTAGTACGCACTCCTCGACGTGCTCCGGGGAGAGGGTCTCCCGGGCCATGACCGCGGTCACCGCCTCCGGTACGGGCTGTGCCGACCCCTGCAGTGCAGCGATCATCGGCCGGGCGAACGTCGCGAAGACATGGGCTGCGGAGACCGGGTAGCCGGGGATGCCGATCACCGGCACGGGTGACGGCGCGTCGACGACGCCCAGCACGACCGGATGGCCCGGGCGGATCGCGACGCCGTGCACGGCCACCTTGCCCAGGGCGGTGAGCACTCCTGCGGTGTGGTCGCCGCGGCCCGCGCTGGAGCCTGCGATCACGAGGATGAGGTCGGCGCCGTCCGCGGCGGCGAGCACCGCGGCGCTCAGCGCTGCCGGGTCGTCGGGCGTGATCGGCAGCGTGCGTGGCGCGCAGTCGGCTTCGCGGGCCAGCTCCGCGAGCATCAGGGAGTTGGTGTCGAGGATCTCGCCCGGCCCGATCCGGCTGCCGATGGGCCGGATCTCGTCACCGGTCGGGATCACCGCGACGACCGGCCGACCACGCACGGGCAAGCGGGTGAGACCCCCACCGGCCGCGACGGCGGCGTCGACAGGACGGACCCGGTGCCCGGCCGGGAGGAGGAGCTCCCCACGCGCGATGTCCTCGCCCACGGGTCGCACGTGCCGCCCGGCATGCACCGGCGCGGTGATCTCCACCGACCCGTCCGGACTGCGTCGCAGGTGCTCACGCATGATCACCGCGTCCCGGCCAGGGGGCACGGGGTCACCCGTGTCGACCGCGTCGTACGCGGACGGTGCGAGGCGCAGCGGGTGCTCGGCCGTGGCGGCGGCGGTGTCGGAGGCGAGCACGGCGATCCCGTCCATCGCGGCACGCTCGTCGGCGGGTGACGACCATGCCGCGTGCACGGCCGAGGCGGTTGTCCGGTGTACGGCATCGGACACGGCAACGATCTCGACGGCAGGTCGGGGGCGCCAGCCTGCGTCGGCGCAGCAGCCCATCCACGCGTCGAGCGCGCGGGTGACCGGTCCGGTTCGCTGCCCGGTCAACCGGCCACCTCGCTCGGCAGGCCCGACGATGGCGCGCCCACGGTGTCGACGGGGATCTCGGTGACCGCCCAGCCGCCGTCCGTCGAGCTGATGTGCGCCGCGACGACGCCCATCCCGGCAGCAGCGGCCGGAGGCGCGCCACGGCGCTCGCCACGTCGTCGCGGTGCTGCGCATCGGACACCGGATGGCCCGCGCAGTCGGTGTGCGAGGCGACGACCAGGTGCGTGCTGCCGTGTGCGCGCTGGGAGACCCGTACGCGTTCGACCAGCCGGGCAACCCAGGCGTCGTCGCCGTGGGCGAGCACCCGGTCCGGTCCCTGGACCGTCACGAGGTCGATGACGTCGACGGCCAGCCGGTGCCGGGTCCAGGAGACGAGAGCGTCGTGGATGCGGCCGTCGATGCAGCTCAGAGCGACGGCGAAACGCTCCGTTCCGGTCATGGATCTCGTCCTTACAACTACTTCGACACCACGGACAACGGCAGCGACCGTCCTGCGAGCTTCCTGCGCGGTGTGGGCAGGACCGTCGCGATCCGGGCCAGCTCCCGAGCCGAGGCCGACTCCGGCGAGGCCACCACGACCGGCACGCCGCGGTCGCCTGCTTCGCGCAGCTCGACGTCCAGGGGCACCTGCCCCAGCAGCGGCGCACCGGACTCCTCGGCGAGCAGCGCCCCACCGCCGGTTCCGAAGACCGTCGTCTGCGCACCGCAGCTTCCGCACACCGCGGCCGACATGTTCTCGATCACCCCGGCGAGCGGCACCCCGGTCTCGGCGGCCATGCGGGCGACCCGGGTCGCGACCACCCTGGCCGTGGTCTGCGGGGTGGTGACGGCCAGCAGCGTCGTGTCGGGGAGGAACTCCAACAGCGACAGGGTGGCGTCCCCGGTGCCGGGCGGCATGTCCACCAGCAGGGCGTCGAGCTTGCCCCAGTAGGTGTCGGTGATGAACTGCGACAGCGCCTTGTGCAGCATCGGTCCGCGCCAGACCACGGGCTGTTCCTCGTTGACGAAGAAGCCGATCGACATCAGGCCCACACCGTGCGCGGGGACGGGCATCATCAGCTCGCCGAGCACCACCGGGCTGCGGCGCACGCCGAACAGCTGCGGCATCGAGTAGCCCCACACGTCGGCATCGAGCACGCCCACCCGGTGGCCCGCGGCGGACAGCGCCACGGCGAGGTTCGCGGTGACGGTGCTCTTGCCGACGCCTCCCTTTCCGCTGGCGATCGCGTAGACCCGTGTGCCGCCGATGCCCAGCGTGGCGTTCAGCGGCGGCGCGCCGACCTTGAGCCGGTCGGCGAACTCGGCCCGCTCGCGCGGCGCCATCGTCGAGAAGACGACCTCGACGTCCCGCACGTCCTCGACCGCCGACACGACCGTCGTGACGGCGTGTCGGATCTCCTCGGCGAGCGGGCAGGACTGCGTGGTCAGCCGGACCTCGACGAGTACCCGGCCGCGGCGGGCGGTGATCTCACCGAGCATGTCCAGCTCGGCGAGCGGCTTTCCGATCTCGGGGTCGTGCACGGCCCCGAGGGCGGCGCGGACCCGTTCCAGGTCGATCTCGGCGCGGCGGCCGGTCAGCAGGCTCACGGCTCGACCCGGAACGCGCGGCGGCGCGGTTTGACCGGCCGCATCAGGAACTCCGGACGGCGCTGTCCGCCCGGCCCCAACGTGGTGCGGGTCTTCGCCAGCCACTGCCGGTAGACCTCGGTGGCGCGCCGGGCGTCCACGTACACGTCACCGTACTGGTCGCCTGCGTGCGCCTTCTCCATCCGCACCTTCTGCAGCCAGCAGTGCATGCCCGAGTGCGGGTCCGGCTGCACGCCGAAGGCGAGGTTCTGGTGCACCCCGGGGTCCTTCCACCAGATCCGCGCCGAGTCCGGGTCGCCCGACTCGAACGGTTCGATCCCGCCCTTGTAGCGCAGCATCCAGGAGTCGGGACCGTCCGGGTGGGTGATGTCGACCAGGCCCTGGACCCAGCGGCTGCCCTCGGTGTCGTGCAGGCGCCAGCGACCCATGTGGTGACTGAGCGCACAGACCCCCGGCCGGATGCCCTCGGTGACCCAGACCCGGCCGACCAGGTAGCCGATCGACGTGTTGAGCCGGACCAGGTCGCCGGTGGTGACCCCGTGCCGGGCCGCGTCCCGGGAGTTGAGCCAGATCGGGTGCGAGTTGGAGATCTCGTTGAGGTACTTCGCGTTGCCGGAGCGGGTGTGGATCAGGGTGGGCAGCCGGAAGGTCGGGACGAGCACGAGGTCGCCCGCGTCGAGGTCAATCTCCGACCGGGCGACGTGCGAGCGGATGTAGCCCGGAGTGGCGTACTCCTCCCAGCCCCAGTCCCGCATCGTCGTCGAGTAGACCTCCATCTTGCGAGAGGGGGTCAGCCAGCCTGCCGTCACGGTGCCGTCCTCGTGCCGGACGCCGACCGCGCCCGCCTCGCCGATCAGCGGGGGGACCGAGTCCAGGTCGGTGGGCTTGCGCAGCACCCCGGCGGTGTCGCTGCCTGCGGAGTCGGGCACGGCATCGGCGAGCTCGGCCTCGGTGAGCGGGCGCTCGTCCTGCCGGTAGAGCTTGTCGGCCACCTCAACCACGCCGTAGCGGCGCATGTACTCCAGTGGCGTCAGCGCCTCGGCCTCCGCCTTCTCCGCGAGACCGGGCACCCGGTTCTCGAAGATCCAGCGGTAGTACTCGTCGACGGTGACCTTCTCGCCCGGCCGGTAGGGCGACTCGAAGTGCTGCCGGATGCCCATCGAGCCGTCGGGGTCGATGCGCCAGGACAGCTCGAACCAGAGCTCGTTCTCCTCCCACACCTCGCCGGGGTTGGCGTCGCGGGTGTCCCCGACGGGCATCCCCAGCTTCTCCATCGCCACGCGGCGCACCGGCTGGCGGAAGCCGAGCCACTTGGCCGCATGGGTCTCGTAGGACTGGGTGTCGTGCCGCTCCGTGGAGTGGCCCATGGGGAGGACGTAGTCGGCGAACTCCGCGGTCTCCGACCAGGTCGGGGTCAGCGCGACGTGCAGCCGCACCTTCTCCGGGTCCGAGAGGGCCCGCATCCACGTGAACCCGTCCGGGAATGTCCAGATGGGGTTGAACACGCGGGAGAAGTACACGTCCATGACGCCGCGGCCCTCCTCGAGGAAGTGCGGCAGCAGGATCGACATCTCGTTGCAGGCCAGTGGGTACTCCGCGGGCCAGGTCAACGGGTTCCAGTGGTCGTGTGCCGGGACGTCCGGGCCGTGCGGGATGAACTTGTTCCAGCCGTTGGGCTGCGTCCCGCCGACCGTGCCCACCGATCCGGTCAGCGCGAGCACGAACCACAGCGCGCGGGCCACCTGCCAGCCGCCGAGGTTGCCCGCGGCCGCCGACCGCCAGATGTGGGCGGCGAGCCGGTGGTCGCTCTGGGCAACCAGGCGGGCGAGCTCCTCGAGCTTCTCGGCCGGAACCTGGGACTCCGCGGCGGCAAGGTCGAACGTGTACTCGGCGTAGTCGGCCTCCAGCGCATCGAGGAACGACCCGAACGTCGGCTCGGCGTCGGGGTGCCGCTCCCGCAGGTAGACGTCCCAGTTGAACCAGCGCCGCAGGTACGCCTCGTCGATCTGGCGGGTGCGCAGGAGGTAGGAGGCGACCGCCAGCAGGATGGCGGCCTCGCTGCCTGGCCACGGCGCGATCCACAGGTCGGCGTGCGAGGCGGTGTTGGACATCCGCGGGTCGACCACGACCAGCTTGGCGCCCGCCTGCTTGCCCTCCATGATCCGCTGGGCGTGTGGGTTGAAGTAGTGCCCCGTCTCCAAGTGGGAGGAGAAGAGCAGGATGACCTTCGCGTTGGCGTGGTCGGGGGACGGCCGATCGTAGCCGCCCCACAGCGTCTGGCCCAACCGGGCGCCCGAGGAACACACCTGGGTGTGGCTGTTGTGCCCGTCCACCCCCCAGGCCTGCAGCACGCGCTCGGCGAAGCCGTCCTCGCCCGGACGGCCGACGTGATAGGCGACCTCCTCGTTGCGGCCCTCCTGGATGGCCTTCCGGATGCGACCGGCGATGTCGTCGAGCGCGGTGTCCCAGCTGACCCGCTCCCACTGCCCGCCGCCGCGCTCACCGGTCCGGCGCAGCGGGTACAGGATCCGCTCCGGGTCGTTGACCTGGTTGATCGTGGCCGGTCCCTTGGCGCAGTTGCGGCCCCGTGAACCGGGGTGCGCCGGGTTGCCCTCGACCTTCTTGACCGACAGATCGTCCTTGTCGACGTAGGCGAGCAGTCCGCAGGCCGACTCGCAGTTGAAGCAGGTCGTGGGCACCAGCATGTAGGAATGCGGCACCTTGCGCGGGTGGGCCTTGGCGTCGTACTGGACGTGGTTGTCCCACTCCGAGACCGGCGGGTAGTTGTGGAGGTGCTCGTGGGTGCGTGCCCCGGGCAGCGCGTGGCCGACCGCCGGTGCGGACGGTGCCGACGGGGCCTGCCGGGACGGCGCCGTGGGCGCGGTGGCGGCCGGGGCGGTGCTGACGTCGTGGCGAACGGTCTCGGTCATGGGGGTCGGACCTCCGGCGTGGTGGGCGCGGTTCGGGGGCGAACGGTGGTCAGGACAGCGGAACGTCCTGGCCCGCCCGGACGAAGACGGACTCGTAGGCCAGCAGCGCAGGCTGGACGAGAAGACCGCCAAGCGCGGTCAGCAGGACTGCGCCACCGGCCCATCCGGGGACGGCGAGAGCGGCGGCCACCGCGGCGAGGGCGACCGCGCCGAACCAGAACAGTCGCGCGTAGCGGCCGCGCGTGATCATGTGTGCGCCCGCGGCGGCCGCCTTGCTGCTGTGCTTGCCGCCGTACTCGGCCAGCAGCATGAGCACGTGCAGCACGGTGGCGACCAGGAACACCCGAGCGATCAACGCGAACCCGGGCGTGCCGGTACCGGCGAGCGCGGCGGCGACGACGAGCGCGCCACCGCCGACCATCAGCGCCTGCACGATGAGGTGCCAGAACAGCAGCGGCGACTGCCACAGGTCCCGGCCCTCGGCCTGGCCGAACAGGAATCCCGTGTACCCGGCGAGCATCGCGCCCGCCGGAACGGCCAGGACCGCCAGTACCGTGAACGCGGTGTCCGCCGAGGCGAGGATCCCCGTCTCGACCCCGATGCCGAGCAGCAGCCAGATTCCCGACACCGCCCCGAACACGGCCAGTGCGTAGGACCCGAGCACCAGCCAGGACCGGAAGTTCGACTTGAGGAAGATGTAGAGCGCCCGCTCCGGCCGCTTGAGGTCCCAGATCAGCAGCACCCCCGTGACGGCGACGCCTGCGACGCCGATAGCCGGGGCGACGATCGTGGTGAGGGCGCCGAGGTCCATGCCGAGCAGGACGGCGAGCGCAGCCACGAGGAGCGCGCCGCCGCCGACCGCCTTCGTCCACAGGTAGGTGGTCACCCGCCAGCCCCATGGGCGGCCGTGGGGGGTGTTGAGCGTGGTCTTGGCGCCGCTGACGGGATCGACGTGCAGGTCCCGCCCGACCTCGACCCGGTGCGGGTCCGGGGACGAGAAGATGTAGGTGCCGTCCACCGGCGCCGCGAGTGGATCGAGCACGGCGCGGTCGGCCCCGAGGTAGAACACGTTTGGCCCGGTGTTCTGCTCCGGCGCCCGGACGGTGACCGGGTTGGAGCTGACCAGCTTCGAGATCCCGCTGCCGGGGTCGTCGAGATCGCCGACCCAGATCGAGTGCGTGGGGCAGACGACGACGCAGGCAGGCTCGAGGTCCTCGTCGACCCGGTGCGCGCAGAAGTTGCACTTGGCGGCGGTGTGGGTGTCCTCGTCGATGTAGATGGCGTCGTAGGGACACCCCTGCATGCAGCTCTTGCAGCCGATGCAGCGGTCCTTGTCGAAGTCGACGATGCCGTCCTTGCGCTTGTAGAGCGCCTTGGTCGGGCAGATCTTCACACATGGCGCGTCGGTGCAGTGGTTGCACCGCATGACGCCGAAGTCGCGCGTGTTGTTCGGGAACACGCCCTGGTCGACGTACTTGACCCAGGTCCGGAACTGCCCGACCGGGACCTCGTGCTCGGTCTTGCAGGCCACCGTGCAGGCGTGACATCCGATGCAGGTGCGCTGGTCGATCGCGAAGCCGTACCGCACGCGACACCTCTCCTCTTCGAGGGCTCGGCGTGGCGGACGAGCCTGCCGCCGAGTGGTCTGGTGCCCAAGTGTGCCATGAGTCCGGATGTACGTACAAGACCGGTGGCGTCCCGGATGCCTCAGTGGTGGTAGTCGACAGCGCTGTAGCGGGCGAGCGGGTCGAGCCGGTGGTTCGCCCTTCCGGTCCAGTGCAGGCGCATCGGTCAGAACGGGACGCCCGCCCGGTGCGCCGCGCGCACGGCGTCGGCGATCCGGGCGGCCCGGGCCCGCGCAACCGCCCAGATCTGCGCGGGCGCCCAGCGGATCACGATCACGGGTCGTCCTGCGTGCCGGCGGTGTACGTGGTCGTTGCTCGGGCGCATCGGGCTCCTGCCGGTCGGGCCCCGTCGTCGCCTGTGACGAGGGTCTACCCAGGCCAAGTTCACCATTGTCCGGACAGGAATGCAATTGCGGAGCGAAGAGGGCGCCGGACTACAGGGCCGAGATGCTCTGCGCCGTGACGAAGCCCGCCACCAGGATCAGCAGCACGGCGAAGGCCCGGGTGAGCGTGTCGCCGGAGAACCGGTCCGCCACCCGCTTGCCGATCGTCGTGGCCGTGACCGCGGCGACCGTGAACGGCACGATGACCGGTCGCCGTCCGGCCCGGCCGGACCCCGACGGCGGTCGGGGTTCCGGTCGGCACGCCGGAATGCGGTCCGGATACTCCGGCTCCTCCGTGGGCGCTGCGCTCCGACCTCGGCTGTTGACGAGCATGGCGACCGCGACGACGACGATCAGGCAGGCGAACGCGAGCAGCATTACCGGCGGGTCCAGGTGCCGGTTGACGAGGGTGCCGAGATAGGCCATCGGGATCCCGAGGGCGCCGAACGCGAGGCCGGTCCGCCAGTCGACCAGGCCGGAGCGCATCCGCGAGACCGCACCGACCAGCGCGGTCAGCCCGACGATGACCAGGCTGCTGGTGGTCGCGTGCCGGGCGGACTCGCCGAGCACGTACACGAGGATCGGTACCGTGGGAACGCCGCCGCCACCACCGAGCAACCCCCAGCAACAGCCCGACGAGCAGCCCCACCGTGACCGTCTCGATCAGCACGCGCGGGCCTCCGCGATCACGGGACCGCGGTCTGCCGGGACGTGATCGGCATCCTCGCTCATGTCTGGCCAATGTACGGTCATTTGACCGACGGCTCTAGATCCTCGGGTTGTGAGATGAGTCCGGTGTGAGGTTGCCCTCCCGGTCACGCGGCGGCGGCCTGCGAGGTGGGCAGCCCGGCCGGCCGCCACTCCGGCATCCCGTCCTGCAGCAGGCCCCCGATCCGTGCCGCGCCACCGGCACCACGCGGGTCGAGGAGCATCCCCGTCGAGCGGCCTGCCTGCCGCCGACCCGTCGTCACGTCAGCGGAAGCAGTAGGAGTCCGAGGACGCATCCCCGCCCCCCAGCCGGATCTGGTGCACCCGCCGCCCGCGGAAGTCGTCGCCGTGGGGGAAGAAGCGCTCGTCGATGCGGAGGCCGCCGTTCGGGTCCGCGTCGAGCTTGGCCATCCAGGCGCCGACGCCGTCGGGGTAGAACTGGTCGTCCCAGACGCCGTAGAGGGAGTTGGTGAAGTACACCCGCCGACCGTCGCGGCTGACCTCCACCATCTGCGGTCCGCCTGCCAGCGGCTCGTCGGGCCGGGCCGGGTGCGGGGTGCGGGCGACGATGCCGCCCAGGCGCACCGAGCCGGTCTGCACCGGGTGCGCGGTGTCGCTGACGTCGAACTGCTTCATCTCCCCGGTGCCCCAGCATGCGACGTAGAGGAACCGGTCGTCGACCGAAAGGTCGATGTCGGTGATGATCGGCGGCACCGCTCCGAACGGCTTGAGCGCGGGCGGCAGCAGGTCCGGGTCCGCGGGCTCGGCCGGTATGGTGATCACCTTTTCCGCCCGCCACTCGCCTGCGTCGTCGTCGTGGAACCAGCGGAAGATCGCGCCGGAAAGGTCCTCGGTGGAGATCACCACGCCGACGAAGCCCCAGGTCGCGTCCGGGTCGTGCGAGGGTCGGACCTCGAGCGCCATCTGGTGCTGGGCGCCGAGGTCGACGGTCTGCAGGTTCTTCCCCTCGGCGAGGTCCCAGAAGTGGATCGAGTGCCCGTACTTCTGCCCCAGCAGCAGTTCCGGGACGATGCCGTTCTCGATCATCGAAGGGCTGCCCCACTCGCTGGAGATCAGCACGTTGCGGTTGAGGTGCCACCAGGCGTCGTAGTGGTAGTGCTGCGGGCCGCGGTCGGTCTCCCAGGCGCGCAGCACCTGGAACGTGTTGTGGTCGAGCAGCGCGATCCCACCCGGCCCGTCGTCGTCGCCCTCGGCGCCGCCCAGACAGGTCAGGAACACCCCGTCGGGACCGCAGTGCAGGGTGTGCGGGCGGGAGTATCCCGCCTTGTCGGAGAGCTCCTTGGCGGTGATGGTCTGTATCAGGCGCGGTGAGCGCGGGTCGGGCTGGGTGTCGAAGACGTGGATGTTCGACGAGCGCAGGCCGGGCACCAGCAGGTAGCGTCGGGCCAGCCCGTGCATGTCGTGTCCCTCGTGCTGCAGCGCGCTGGAGCAGGCGTTCCAGCCGAAATGGTGCAGCTCGTTACCGAGGCCGGGGACCTCGCTCCAGCCGACCACCCGTCCGTAGCTCGCCGACCCGGGCTCGACGTCGACCACCGTCATCGCGTCGTGCCGCTCCCCGGCCCGGTCGAAGGCCACCACGTAGGCCAGCTGCTCGACCGGGGCGGCGGCCGCGTCCGCGGCCGAACGGTAGAACGTCGGGTCCATCGTGGGAGTGCTCATGGCCGCCTCCACCGGTGTCCGGCATCACCTCACCGTCCTGCGGCCGGGCGAGGCTTGTCAACGGCCCAGATGCGCCTCCAGCGCGTCGGCGGCGGCCGCGACGTCGGGGTGGCTGCGGTCGGGCTCGGTCAGGTGGGTGCTGGCCCGGGCCCGGCCCAGCACGTCTGCCACCGGCCCGCGCACCGCCGCAAGGTGCAGCTCGACCCCGGCGGCGGCGAACCCCCGGTCCAGCTCGGCGAGGGACTCGGTGCCGGTGAAGTCGATCCAGGGCGTCGAGCTGGCGTCGAGCACCACGGCGCGCAGGGCGGGCCGGTTGGCGGCCAGGTTGGCGATAGCGTCGGTCACGGACTGACTGTTGGCGAAGTAGAGCGGGGCGTCGAGGCGGACCACGGCCAGCGCCGGGTTGGTCTGCAGGCCCTCGTGACGGGCCAGGTTGCGGAACCGTGCCGTGCCGGGGACCCGCCCGAGCTCGGGCATGTGCGGGCGGGTCGACTGGCGCAGGAACAGCCCGATGCTGACGGCCACCCCGACCCCGAGCCCGGCGGCCGGTCCCAGCACCAGCGTGGCCACGAACGTGGTGACCAGCGCGACGATGTCGCTGCGCCGCACGCGTGCGATCGCGAGGGCCCCGCGCACGTCCACCAGCGAGGCCACGGCCACGATGATGATCGCGGCCAGCGCCACCTTCGGCAGTAGCGCCAGCAGTGGCGTGATGGTGAACAGGGCGACGACGATGAGCAGTGCGGCGATCACCCCGGACAGCGGGCTCTTCGCCCCGGCCGCGAAGTTGACCGCGCCGCGGGAGAATCCGGCCGCCCCGCTCAGCCCCCGGAACAGGCCTGCAGCGACATTCGCGGCGCCGACCGCCACGAGCTCGCCGTTGGGGTCGACCCGCGTGCGGGTCCGGCGGGCGAACGCCGTGGCCGTGCTGATCGACTCCAGGTAGGACACGAGTGCCAGTGCGGCGGCGGACGGAAGCAGCGCACCCACGTCGTCCATCGTCACCGGAGGGATCTCGGGTACCGGCAGGCCGCTGGGGACCGGGCCGAGCACCGCGACCGCCCCGGTGGGCCCGAGCAGCGCCACGGCGGCCGCGGCGGCCACGACGAGCAGCGGGCCGGGGGCGCGCGGCAGGAACCGGCGCAGGACCAGCAGCGCCAGGAGGGCGGCGGCGCCCAGCGCCACCGTGACCGGCTTGACCCCGCCCAGGTTCGGCAGCAGCAGGCGGATCGTGTCGACCAGGGTGGTCGCGGAGGGCCCGGCGATCCCGAGCACGTCCTTGAGCTGGCTGGCCGCGATGGTGAGCGCCGCGGCCGAGGTGAAGCCGCTGATCACCGGGATCGAGATGAGGCTGACCAGCCCACCCAGCCGCAGCAGCCCGGCGCAGGCCTGCATGCCGCCCGCGAGCATCGCCAGCAGGCCGGTGAGTGCCACGTAGCGGGTGACGTCACCCTGCGCGAGCGGCGCAACCGCAGCCGCGATGAGCAGGGAGTCGATGGCGGCGGGCGCGACCGAGGAGTACCGGCTGGTGCCGAGCACGGCGTACACGAGCAGCGAGACGACCGCCGCGTAGAGCCCGGTGATCGGCGGCATCCCGGCCAGTGCGGCATAGGCCATGCCCTGCGGGATCAGCAGCACGCCGACGGTGGCACCTGCCCGGAGATCGCCGGTCAGCAGCGACCGGTCGTAGGTCCGCGCCCAGCGCAGGAACGGGAGGAAGCGGTCGAGTCCGCCGCTCGGGCTTGTCACGGTTGGAAGAGTACGGACAAACGATCAACTGCACGAGTGGTCCGAACCGGCCCTGCTGGGCTGCGCGGGTGAACGTCGACATGCTGGAAATGTACGAACATTTTGTACGGTCTTTAGGAGCGAGGCGGGTGTCACCGACCTCGATCCCGCCCCGTCCCGTCTGGAGCTCCCATGTCGCACCCGACCCGACCGGCCGCGTTGCTCGACGCCGCCGCGGTCCAAGGCCTCGTGGCCACGAACCCCGACGTCCTCCTGGTCGACGTCCGAACCAGCGGCGAATACCAGACCGCACACATCCCCGGCTCGGTCAACCTGACGCTCGACCAGGTCGACGCGCACCTGCGGCGCATCGTCGCCGACGCAGGCGGCTCGCTGGTGCTGGTCTGCCAGTCCGGCGCGCGGGCAGGCCAGGCCCACGAGCGGCTGACCGCCGCCGGACTCGGCGATATCGCGGTGCTCGACGGCGGCATGAACGCCTGGGTTGTCGCGGGCGGGCCGGTCGAGCGCGCAGGAAAGGCCCGCTGGAGCCTGGAACGCCAGGTCCGGCTCGTGGCGGGCGCGCTGGTGCTGGTCGCGGTGCTGGCCAGCATCGCGGTACCCGAACTGCGCTTCGTCGCCGGTGCCGTCGGGGCCGGGCTCGTGCTGGCCGCGCTCACCGACAGCTGCGTCATGGGGATGCTGCTTGCGCGGTTGCCCTACAATCGCGGTCCTGGCGCGGACGTCGAGGCCGCGATCGCCCGGATGTCGGATCCGGCGCGCGCGAGCGCCCGGTGAGTGCGACGACGCCCGCAGCGGAACCCGAGGCGGCGGCCCGGTCGCGGGCCGAACGGCTGCTGCCGCTGAACGGGTTCGTGCGCCGCTCGGACCGGGCGTCGCTGGTCGCCGTGCTCGGCCTCATCGATCGGCACACCCCGGTCACGGCCTGGCGGGCCCGGCGGGCCGACGGGGTCGCGGTCGGGCCGACCTTCGTGACGACGCTGCTGCTGGGCGTCGAGCCCGGACTGGCCGCGGGCGTCGTGTTCAGCCTCGGCGCGTTTGTGTGGCGCTCGGCCCGTCCGCACACCGCTGAGCTCGGCCGCGTGCCCTGCTCCGATCTCTATCGCAACGTGGACCGCTACGAGGTCCGCACCGATCCGTCGGTGTTGCTGCTGCGGGTGGACGGGCCGCTGTACTTCGCCAACGCCGAGCGCCTTGAGGACCAGGTGCTCGACACCGCGGAGCGGCGTGGCGAGCTCAGGGCCGTCGTTCTGGACGCGGCCGCGATCAGTGACTCGAACGCCGACGGTGCGCACGCGCTGGGCAGGCTGCGCGAGCGTCTCGCCGACCGCGGGGTGACGCTGCACCTGGCGACGGTCCGCGGCCCGGTCCGCGACCTGCTGGAGCGCGCCGGGGTCTGGGTGCCGTTCGTCGCCTCCGGTGCGGTGCACGCCGACACCGCTGCTGCCGTCGCCGCGTTGCCGCTGGGCTCCTCCAGTCCGCTGCTCGACGCCCGCCCGGCCGCGGACCGTGACCAGGTCGCGGTGTTCTGAGCACGGACCGCGCATCCACCGGCATCGCCGGCATGCGGGTCGAGATGGCCGCTCTGCGGTCCGATCGTGCAGGCCAGGCCGCCCGGAATGTACGGACAAAATGTGCGTTCATTATAGGTGAGTGCGCCGGGGCCGACCCGGTGTTCCCGAGACGGAGGAGACAACCGATGGAGATCACTTCGTTCCGCACGCCCGGCCTGGGTGACCAGACGTACATGCTCGAGCACGACGGCATGGCGGTGCTGGTGGACCCGCAACGCGACATCGAGCGCTTCCTGGGCATGGTGGCCGAGAAGGATCTCGAGCTCCGCATGGTCTTGGAGACGCACCTGCACAACGACTACATGTCCGGCGCCGAGCAGGTGGCCAAGCGAACCGGCGCACAGCTGATCATGCCCGCCGCCGCGGCCCCCGCGTACCCGAGCACGCCTGCGTTCCACAACGAGGAGATCGTCGCGGGCAAGGGCCTGCGGATCCGCCCGCTGCACACCCCCGGCCACACCCCGGAGCACACCAGCTACGTGGTGCTGCTCGACGGTGAGCCGGTCGCGGTGTTCTCCGGGGGTAGCCTCCTGGTGGGCTCGGCGGGTCGGCCCGACCTGCTGGGGATGGAGCGGGCGCACACGCTGGGCGTGCTGCAGTACGGCTCGCTGCACCGTCTGGCCCGGCTGCCGCGCGAGGTCGGCTTGTACCCGACCCACGGCGAGGGATCGTTCTGCACCGCCTCCGGAGCAGGCCGTTACACCTCGACGATCGGCGAGGAGATCGACAAGAACGCCCTGTTGTCCATCCCCGACGCGGACAGCTTCGCCGACCGGCTGCTCTCCACCCGCATGCCGATTCCCGCCTTCTACAAGTTCCAGGGACCGGCGAACACCCTCGGCGTGCCACCGATGCCGCCGGTCGACGTCCCGGTGCTGGACGAGTCCGAGCTCGCGGCGCGGACCGCGGACGTCGCGGTCGTCGACATCCGCCCGCGCGCCGTGCAGGCGGCAGGCTTCGTACCCGGATCCATCGGTGTCGAGGTGGACATCGACCTCGGCAGCTGGGCAGGTTGGCTGGTGCCGCGGGGGAAGGACATCGTGCTCGTCGCGGGTGCCGACCAGGACATCGACGAGGCCGTCACGCAACTCGCCCAGATCGGCGTGGACACCGTCGTCGGCGTGGTGCGCGACCCCTCGCCCGCGGTCGCGACGGCGACCTTCGAGCTGACCGAGCTGGACCGCTTCCTCGACCTCTTCGACGAGCCCGACGCCCAGGTCCTCGACGTGCGGATGCCGCACGAGTCCGCGGCTTCGCCGTTGGCGGGGGCGGTCGAGCGGTTCCTTCCCGACCTGGTGTCCAAGGGTGTTCCGGCCGAGTTGGACGCCGACCGCCCGGTGCTGGTCGTCTGCGGGAGTGGCAGGCGGGCCGCGATCGCCGCCACGCTGCTCGCTGGACAGGGCTACCGGTCGGTGGTGCTCACCGGGGCGGGCGTCGCCGAGGTCCTCGCCCGGCGCTCGGAACGCGCGGCGGCGGCCTGACCGTCTCCAGGGACTGATCGGGGGACGCTGCCCGGACGCTCGACGACATCGTCTGCGGCATGCGCGCAGGCTGCTCGACGATCCCCGGTCGCGGGTCGGCAGGGCGGCCCCCCTCACGACGCTGGAGGCGGCCGACTTCTCCGCGAGCCGGGTTCTCGCGGGCGGAGCCGCGCCGCTCAGCCCAGCGGATCCCGTTCGGCGCCCAGCACGCGCTCCGTCAACTTCCGGGACTGCGGCGGAGTACCCCGGGCCTCCGCGGTAAGGCCTGCGACGCGTGCCTGGTCGAGCACGGAGCGCAGGACGAGCGCTCCTGTGGTGTCGATGCGACCCAGCCGGGACAGTCGATGACGAGGTGGTCGGCGTCGGGATGGTCGGCCAACGCATCCAGCAGCACGGCGTCGAGCCGCTGCGCGGTCCCGAACCAGAGGATGCCACGGGGGACGAACGTCAGTGTGCTGTCCTCGGCCTGCACGTCGACGTCGAGCTGGAGCGACCGCCACAGGAACACCGCGATCGAGAGCCCGATGCCGGTGAGCACGGCGAGATCAAGCCGTGGGGCGAGCAGCACGGTGGCGGCGAAGGTGCCCCAGGCGATCACGGCCTGGGGCACGGACACCGCCCAGATCCGCATCAGCGGCCGGAACCTCATGAGCCCGATGACCGCCACCACGACGATCGCACCGAGCACCGCGAGCGGCAGGGGTTCGAGGATCGTGGCGAACGGCAGGAATGCCAGCACCGTGAGTCCCGTGACCGCACCGGACAGCCTGGTCACCGCTCCTGACATGCGGTTGACCGAGCTGCGGGAGAACGACCCGCCGCACGGCATCCCGCCGAAAGCCGCCGCAGCCAGGTTCGCCGCACCCTGGCTGATGAACTCGCGGTCGGCGCTCCACCGCTTCCGGTCCTCCGACGCGAAGCGCCGCGAGATCGAGGCGGCCTCGGTGAAACCGATCAACGCGATGAGGACGCCGGACAGCAGTACCGATGGGATGCGGTCCCAGGGAACGGCGAGCAGCGTGAACGGCGGGAAGCCCGCCGGGATCGTCTCGACGACGGCGCCGGGGTAGAGGCCGAGGGCCGAGACGGCGATGCCGAGCACGGTCGCTGCGAGGACGCCCGGGACGAGTGGGTGCAGCCGACGGCCGCCCAGGATGATCACCGCGGTCGCGGCCGAGATGCCAACGGCGGCCGGGTTCCAGCTGCCGGGATGCGCGAGCGACCACGCGGCGTCGACGATCTCGTTCTCGAAGGGGGGAGGTGGGACGCCCAGTGCCTTGGACGTCTGCGACCCGGCGATCAGGACGGCGGCCGCCGGGACGAAGCCGAGCAGCATGGGCTGCGACATCAGGTAGGCCAGCCATCCCGCTCGGACGAGCCCGAGCGTGACCCTGACCACGCCGATCACCAGCGCCAGCGCGAGACCGAGCCCGAGGTACTCGGGGCTGCCCGGAGTGGCCAGCCCGCTCAGTGCCCCGTAGGTCAGTAGCGCCGTGATGGCCACCGGCCCGGTCTGGAGGTAGGGGGACGAGGCGAAGACGGCCGCCAGCATTGGGCGGGATGGCGCCTGCGTAGAGCCCGACGATCGGGTTCATCCCCGCAAGCTCGGCGTAGGCGAGGGACTGGGGGATGCCCACCATCGCCACACTGAGTCCCGCGACGACGTCGCGGGGAACCGACCGCCAGCTACCGCGGCGCCCCGTCGACCCCACGAGCTGCCCTCGCCCGGTAGCACCCACCACCGCCTCCTGCCTGTACGGTCATATTGTCCGGATTGTGCCTGCGGGCGCGCGGCGCCGCCATGACGACGGGCGGTGCGCCGAGCGGGTAGCGGCGGAAATGCGCGTGCGCGATCGTCGTGCATCATCCGACCATGACCAACGCCCGGCTGCGGGTGTTCGCCCAGCTCACCGAACGCGCGCCACCTGCCACACGCTGCTCTCCGCGCTCGAGGCCGAGCCTGCGCAGCTCATCCTCGGATCCCACGGAGCGGTGGTCGCCACCGCCGTCGCGGGCCTGGGCGTCACCATGGTGTCCGAGCAGGCCGTCGCGCAGCACGTGCAGGCCGGGCGGTTGGCGGTGATGACGGTGCCGGGCACGCCGTTGGAGCGGCCGTGGCATCCGGTCACCGGCGAGGGGCCGACGGCCACCACGGAACTGCTCGTCAGGCACATTCTCGAGCGGCCGGAATGGTCGGCCATCCGCGCCTCGATCCGCAGCGTCCGACCCGGCCTGAGCGTGAATCCGAGATCGACCGACCTGCTCCCGGCGTCGAGGCATCTGACGAGCTCCGGAAGGTCGCCTGCCTCGGTGAGGACATGGGCACACGCCGCGGGTCCAGCGAGTATCGGCCGTATCGACAGCGTCGTTGGCGTCGCGCGCACCTCTCGCCGGTCGCGTTCCAGCAGTGCCTGACCGGCGGGTGCCCTTGCGGCCATTCCCAGACGCCACGAGCCGTTGCGACCAGCCTGCAGCCGTCGGCGCACCGGACCAGGCCAGCGGGCGCTCACGGGGTGCCAGGGGAAGGGCGGCGGCGAGAGCGGCGGGCAGCTCTCGACGAGCGGAACGCAGGCGCATCGTTAATCTCCTCCGGTGAGGTCGTCGACGATCCACTTCATCCTGATCGCGGTCGTCCCGCGGGGGAGGAAGCGCGGGGTGAGGTCGCCTCATCCACCCGAACCCCGCGCGGGGTCAGCCGTCGTCGCCGTCGGACGTCCGGCACGGAGGACACCGCCTCGATGATCGCGAGGGGCAGGGCCGTCTCGCGGTTGGCGGCACCCGGGACGAACCTCAGTGCGGACTCATCCCACGTGGCGGGGTCCCGGCTCTGGCGCTCGGCTGCGGCTGCCATGGAGCGCAGGGTTCAGTGCGACGTTCGTCACTGTCAACCGTGCAATTTGTCCTCATGTCCGGTCTCTTAGTCGAACAATGGTCCAACCGTGGCGGTGGCACGGTAGCGTCGCGGACATGGTTGCTGTCGATGCTGATGACGACGGCAGGCATCCTCGGTCGGGTGCCCGTTTCACGACCCGATGGGCACAATGGTGCCGTTTCCGCATGCACGGCTGGTTCGTCGATGTGTCGCGGCCCCCGGTGCGCGTCCGGGATCCTCGGCCGCTGATCAAGTCACGGCTTCCCTCCGGGCGTGGCGCGATCGAGCAGCCGAACGTGACCCATGAGGGCGAGGCGCGCCTGACGCAGGCCTTCTGGCTGGTCGTCGGCGCCGCAGGCGTCGCCGCCGGGCTGTTCGGGGCCATCCTGATGAACATCCTCTACACCGCGGAGCACCTCGCGTTCGGCTTCGACGCAGGGACGTTCGAGTCCGGCGCAGAACACGCGTCGGCACTGCGTCGGGTGCTGTCCCTCGCGGTGGCGGGGATCTTCGGCGGTGGCGCCTGGTTCCTGATCCGGCGCCACATCCGGGGCAGGTCGGACGTGGACGACGCGATCTGGACCGGCGACGGCACCCTGTCCTTCCCGCGGAGTCTCAGCACGTCCGTAACCTCGATGATCACGGTCGGGATGGGCGTGTCGCTGGGCCGGGAGGCGGCACCGAAGCTGATGGGAGCCGCATCCGCCGGCCTGCTGGCAACCTGGGCGCGACTGTCCCCCGCGCAGAAGCGGCTGGCGGTTGCCTGCGGGGCCGGAGCGGGCCTGGCCGCGGTGTACAACGTTCCGCTGGGTGGCGCCTTGTTCACGGCCGAGGTGCTGATCGGTGGCATGGGCCTTCCGGTGATCCTGCCTGCGCTCGCGTGTTCGTGGATCGCCACGGCGACGACCTGGATCTTCCTGCCCGCGGTGCCGACGTACGCAGGCGTGCCCGACTATCCCTTCCAGCCCTCCGAGCTGGTGTGGGCGGTGGTCGCCGGTCCGCCCATCGGCCTGCTCGCGGTCGCGTTCATTCGCCTGATCGGATCGGTCTCGCACCACCGTCCGTCGGGTTGGAGGGCGCTCGTCGCACCGCTGGGGGCGTTCCTGATACTGGGCGGGATCGGAGTCTGGTTCCCGCAGCTGCTCGGCAACGGGAAGGGCATCGCGCTCGACGCCTTCCTGGGCCGGAGCGGGTTCGGGCTGCTGGTGGCGCTCGCCCTGCTCAAACCGGTCGTCACCACGCTGTGCCTCGGAAGTGGCGCTTCTGGTGGACTGTTCACCCCGGTCATGAGCACCGGAGCCGCGGTCGGTGGTTCGCTGGGCATCGCCTGGTCACTGCTGTGGCCGGGAACCCCGGCCGGTGCCGTCGCGATGATCGGTGCCGCCGCGATGACCGGCGCAGCCACGCAGGCGCCGCTGTCGGCCGTCGCTCTCGTGCTCGAGCTGACCCACAGCGGATTCGAGCTCATGGTGCCGATGATGGCTGCGACGATGCTCGCGACGGCTGTCGCCCGGCACGTCGACGGTTACTCGATCTACTCCGCCCGACTTGCAGCAGACGGGACGTCGACGCGCTCCACCGCCGCGGCGACCTTGGAACCGAGGAGAGGCCACATGGCTGCCGACCCTGACAGTACGAAGTCCGATGACGACGCAGACATCGAGGAGTTCGAGCCCGACTACCGGTTCACCCTGGCCAACGAGCGGACGTTCCTGGCGTGGTTGCGGACGTCGCTGGGACTGCTGGCCGCTGCCGTGGCGGTCGTGCAACTCGTGCCGGAACTCGCGATACCCGGTGCTCGTCACGTGATCGGTGGGTTGCTCGCCGCGCTCGCGATCATCACGGCGTCGACCGGCCTGCACCGGTGGGGCAAGGTCGACGAGGCGATGCGTCGTGGGCTGCCGCTGCCCCGCCATCGCGCCCCGGTGTGGCTGGGCGCGGGCCTCATCGTGGTGGCGGTGGTCGCGTTCACGCTGGTGATGGCCAAGGCGCTGGCGTAAGTGAGCCGCTCCGAGCACCGCAAGCGACCCGAGGACGGACTGCAGGCCGAGCGCACGGCGCTGTCCTGGAGCCGTACATCGTTCGGCGTCCTCGGCAACGGTGCGCTGCTGCTGCTGCGGGACTCCTTCCTCTTCAGCGGTTCACTGAGACTGCTGCCTGCCCTGCTCGCCGGCCTCGTCGCCCTGCTCACCTTCGGGATCGGAATGCAGCGCCAGCGGACGCTGCGCATGCGGCCGTTACCGGCCAGGATCTCCGCCCGCAGACAGATCCAGGTGATCGGCTGGTCGGTCATCCTGCTGATCGTCGTGACAGCGCTCACCCTGCCCATCTGAGCCGATGTGGACGCCCGCATCGGTCGGAGTGCCCGGGCCAACTGCGCGCATTGTCCGGTAACATAGTCCGGGCAACGTCACAATCTGGGGATTTGTCACCGAGGTGGGGCATGGCACGCGGCGCGAAGGCCCGACCGATCGACCGCTCGAACCCGCTCCCGCTGTGGGCCCAGATCGAAGCCGACCTCCGACGGCGGATGCGGGCAGGCGCCTTCGACGACCGCTTCCCTGGCGAGCACGAGTTGGTTGCGGAGTACGACGTGAGCAGGCACACCGTCCGCGATGCGTTGCGGCGGCTGCGCGACGAGGGAATTCTCGACTCCGGCCGCGGTCGCGGCACGTGGGTGCGCAAGCCGCGCATCGAGCAACCGCTCGGCGCCCTGTACTCGCTGTTCCGCTCCGTCGAGGCGATGGGACTCGAGCAGCGGAGCGTGGTCCGGGCGCTCGAGGTCAGGGTCGACGCAAGCGTCGCGGAGCGCCTCGAGAGGCCTGCCGCCACGGAGTTTGTCTATCTCGAGCGACTCCGTTTCGCCGACGGCGAGCCTCTCGCGCTCGATCGAGCCTGGCTCCCGCGGTCGGTGGCCGGACCACTGCTCGACGCCGACTTCTCGCACTCGGGTCTGTACGACGAGCTCGCCGATCTCACGGGCACCCGCCTCACCGGAGGCAGCGAACTGATCACCGCCGTCGTGCCGACACCGGCCAACAGACGGTTGCTCAAGATCCCGGCAGGCACCGCCGCCATGGAGGTCCGCCGTATCGGCTGCCTGCGCGACCAGCCCGTCGAGTGGCGCGAGACGCTCGTGCGGGGTGATCGGTTCAGCGTCGCAGCCGAATGGTCGGCTCAGGAGGGCTACCGGATGGGTGTTTCCGGGAGCGGCGTCCTGTTCGACTCCTCGCGCGGTTGACCGCAGGCTCTGTGCCGCCGAGGTCACGCACTGCCACCTCTTGTGAGTCGACGCCCACACCTCTATCCTAGATGTTCGGACAAATTGTCCTGTCACTCCAGGGAGGTGTGTCGACGTGGCGCAGCGGAGACACCACAGAATCGCCATCGTCGGAGGGGGAAGCGCGGGCATCGCGGTCGCTGCGCGTCTGCGGAACGGCGACCAGCAGGACGTGGCTGTCATCGACCCGGCGACCACGCACTACTACCAGCCCCTGTGGACACTTGTCGGCGGCGGCCGCGCACCGATCGAGAAGAGCGCGCGGCCGCAGGCGTCGGTGATGCCCAAGGGGGTCCGCTGGATCAAGCAGGCGGCCGCCGAGATCGATCCGGACGGCCGCGAGATCACCCTGGACGACGGTGGCACGGTGGGCTACGACTACCTGGTCGTCTGTCCGGGGATCCAGCTCGACTGGGCGAAGATCACCGGACTGCCCGCGACGCTCGGCCGCGACGGCGTGTCCAGCAACTACTCGTACGAGCTCGCGCCCGCCACCTGGAACTTCATCCGCAACACCACGTCGGGCACCGCCGTCTTCGGCATGCCCGCGGGCCCCATCAAGTGCGCGGGAGCGCCGCAGAAGATCGCCTACCTCGCCGCGGACTACTGGCGCGAGCAGGGCGTGCTGCGCAACATCGACGTCCACCTGGTCCTGCCCACGCCGGGGATGTTCGGCGTCAAGGAGTTCTCCGACGTCCTCCTGGGTGTGGCGCGCCGCTACGGCATCACCGTGCACTTCGAGAGCGAGGTCACCGAGGTGCTTCCCGACAGGCGAGAGGTGGTGGTGATCGACAGGAAGAACGACACCACCATGACACTGCCCTACGACGTCATGCATCTCGTACCGCCGCAGAGCGCCCCGGACTGGGTCAAGAAGAGCCCGCTTGCCGACGCCGCGAACCCGGCAGGCTACGTCGAGATCGACAAGAACAGCATGCAGCACGTGCGGTACCCGAACGTGTTCTCCCTCGGAGATGCGGGCTCCTCCCCGAACTCCAAGACCGGAGCGGCGGTCCGTCACCAAGCCCCGGTCGTCGTGGCCAACCTGCTCAGCGCGATGGGCGGCAAGCCGCTCACCGCGTCCTACGACGGCTACGCGTCGTGCCCGCTGACCACCTCGAGGAGGAAGATCCTGCTCGCCGAGTTCGACTACTCGATGAAGCCGACCCCGACGATCCCGCTGGTCAACACGCTCAGGGAACGGACCGACATGGGGTATCTGAAGCGCTACGGGCTGCCGTTCCTGTACTGGAACCTGATGCTGAAGGGCCGAGCTTGACGGCGTAGAAGCACGGGACCGCCGCCAGTCGTCCGGCTGCTGCGGTCGGTCGGCGCAGTGTCGTGTGCGTTCATGGGTCTCGTCCATGCCGGATGGCCACGATCAGCCCGGACACGGCGGTGAGGACGGCGACGACCCCGATCGCGGTGATCAGGCCATAGGCATCCGCCAGCACCCCCGCGAGCAGGGCGCCGACGGCGAACCCGCCGTCGCGCCACAATCGGTAGACACCGACCGCGCGGGCGCGCCAGGCGGGGGTGGGCGACGTCGCCGACGGCGGCCAGCAGGTCGCGTAGACCAGGGCGGTTCCGGCGCCGAGTAGGAACTGCGCGACGGCCCAGACCCCGACGGTGGTGCCCAGGGCGACGAGGCGATAGCGACCGCCTGCAGGAGCATTCCCGTAGTGATCAGGGGCTTGCGACCGACCCGTCGGACCACCATCCGGTCAGCGGCTGCCCGAGCCCCCACACGGCGGGGTAGAGGGCGGCGAGGGCACCGATCGTCGTGATGGACAGACCGTGTGTAGCGAAAAGCAGCGGGAAGATGCCCCAGGCGAGTGCGTCGTTGAGGTTGTTGACCATGCCCGCCTGGCTGACCGCCGACAGCGCCCGGTTGCGGGCGCTGGTGAACCAGAGGATCTGTCCGGTGGTCAGCTCGCCGGACCGGTCGGGATGAGTCGGCGTCGGGCGGCGGTGGGCGGCCTCGGTGCCTGCGTGGTCTCGGGTCTCCCGGACGGCGAACAGGGACAGGCCCAGAGCAAGGGCGGCGTAGGCGGCGCCGAGCAGGAACGGGGCGGGCCGCAGCCCTGCGTGCGCAGCGTGGCCCCGGTAGCCAGTGCGGTGGCTGCCACCGCGACGTACCCGGAGGCCTCGTTGAGGCCCATCGCGAGCCCGCGCCGGTACGGCCCCACCAAGTCGATCTTCATGATGACGGTGGTGGACCAGGTCAGACCCTGGTTGATGCCGAGCAAGACGTTGGCGGCCACGATCCAGCCCCAGGCAGGTGCCCAGATCAGCAGCGCCGGTATCGGGAGGGCGACCAGCCATCCGGCGACCAGCACCGGTTTGCGGCCGTACCGGTCGGACAACGTGCCTGCGACGAAGTTGGTGGCCGCCTTGGTGGCGCCGAAGGCGACGATGTAGGTCAGCGCCGCGGTGTAGGCGGAGAGGTGGAAGACGTCGCGGGCGAGCAGCGGCAGGACGGTCCGCTCCTGGCCGAGCATGCCGCCGACGAGCGCGTTGACCACTACCAGCAGGATGAACTGGACGAGGTTGGCGCGCAGGCCGAGCCTGAGGCCGCCGGTGGCCCTGCCCCCAGGCGGATCGGCCGGTGTCGGACCGGTCACGGGTCCCCGTGCTGAACGCCCGGGCGCGCCTGCTCCGGGCTCCGGGCCCACTGATCAGCTCAGCGGTGCCCATGCCGTCAACGCCGTGGGCACTCGGCGCCGGTCCGTCGCCCGTCAGGGGATGGTCCAGCATCGCTCCGCGGCGGATAACCCGGGTGGGCGCTCATCGGCCTGCGGGCCCGTGATGGTCGTGGTCGACAGGCGTTGAGCTCTGCCCAGGAGTGCGCGCCGCCATGAAGTCGTGAAACGCCCGGTAGGCGCGCGGGCCGTAGACGGTGGCCGGCCCGCCGTTCATGAGGATGGCCACACCGAGGGTCTCGGCGACCTCGTCGGTCGTTGCGCCGCTGCGGACGGCGCCTTCGGCGTGCGCCACTATGCACCCGTCGCATGCACGGGTGACGGCGATGGCGAGCGCGATGAGTTCTTTCGCGCTGGTGCTCAGCGCGCCCGGCGCGAGGGCGGCGCTGTGCAGCTGGCCGTAGGCACGGTAGGTGTCGGGTATCGCCCGGCGAAGGTTGCGCCCGAGCGTGCGCGCGTCCTCGCGGAGGGCTGCGGCGTCCATTGTGCGTTGCTCCTCTTGGGCGACTGTTTCACCGGGGGGCGGTACCGCCTGCGTGCAGCATCGCTTCTGTCCGCGACCCTCGGCAGGGTCTTCCGGCCCAATCGGGAGTGGAGGTGGACGGACTTCGGGACCTCTAGCCCGAGTTTCCTAGATAAGTCGATCTAGGGGTGTGCGTTCCCAGGTCAGCCACTATGTTGATCTTCGAGAGTGTATTACCTAACCGGTGGGGCCCAGCGGGCGAGGTCGAAGAGGTCGAACAGTTGCTGCTGGAGGTCGGTCCGGTCGGTGATCATGTGTCGGGCCTTGGGGCGGCCGCGTTGGCCGGGGTAGAGCAGCACGGTCTGCTGGATGTTGGCCAGTTGGGCGAGTAGCTCGCGGACTGACAGGTGCAGGCCGGCCTGGTGGGCGATGCGACGCATCAGGTGGGCGATCATCAGCGCGAGGACGCAGTAGAGGGCGTGTACGCGGATGTTGTGCTCGGTCCAGTGGCGCATCGGGCTGAAGGAGACCAGGTGGGGGTCCTTGAGCTGGCGGAAGCCGAACTCGGCGTCGGATTGGGAGCGGTAGCCGGCGATGACTTCGGTGGTGGTCCAGGTGCGCCGGTCGGTGATGAGGACCCGTTTGCCGAACAGGCGTTCTTCCAGGGCGGTGCGGGCCTGGTCGTCGACGTGCCAGGTCAGCCGAAAGGTGGACGGGCGGTCGCCGGTGACAGTGGTGGTGAGCAGGTCGCGGACCCACCGCTTGTTGGTGATCTTGCCGATGGCGGTGGCGAGTTGTTCGTGGGTGCGCCGGCCCCGGCCGGAGGCCAGTACTTGGCTGATCTTGTCGAGCTCGCGTTCGGCCTTGGCCAGTGTCTGGTCGAGGCCGCGGGCCTGGCCGGCGTGTAGCTCGGCGGAGTGGGTCAGCACGCCGCGGTGGCTGCGGCCCAGCGCATCGATGGTGCCGACCTCGACCGCGTGTAGCCCGTCGAAGGCGTCGATGCGCTGGTAGTCGCTGATCGGGATGGCCAGCAGTTCGTCACGGTCGGACGGGGGCAGTGACCCGACATAGCCCAGCCCGGCTTCGGTCAGGTGCTCGAAGTTTGGTTCGGAGTTCTGCCCGGCGTCGAACACCACGGTCAACTCGGCCGACCCGGAAAACCCCGCAGGCCCCGACGGCCCGGGCGGGTCGGCCGAGCCGGCCCGGGACAGGTCGCGGTGCCGGGCGGCCAGCTCGTCGATCATGCCGGCGAACTGGGTGACGTCGGGCCGGTCACCGGGATAGGCGTGCGAGAGCAGCGGCACGCCACCGTCGCGGGTCAGCACCAGCCCGAGTCCCACCAGTCGCAGATCTGATCGCTTCTGCTTGGCCTTGCCGCGCTGCGCGATCGGCGCCCGGCCGTTGGTGGAGTCGATGTAGGTGGCGAAGTTGGTCATGTCCAACGCCATCGACGAAGTGTCCAGCCCGAACACGGTGATGGCCCGGGCGGCGATCCGCCGCTCGATCTCGGCCAACGCGTCGATGTCCACCGCGTGCATGGCGTCCCAGAACCGGCGGTGGTCCAACGCCGCCGCGGCCACCGGGACCAGGCGATCGCCAGCCGTGCCCGCCCACCAGTCAGCGAAGGCCAGCTTGGAGCAGGGAGCCACCACCCGGTTCATCGCCGCCAACGCGAGGTAGGCGCCCACCGAAGCGCCCGCGTCCGCCCGGCGGCCACCGCTCACCCGATCAATGATGCCGACCACTTCCAGCTTCTCGATCACCGCCCAGGTCGCGGCCAGATCCCCGAACGCCAGGTGCCGGGTCCGCGACGGCATGCTCACCGCCCCGTCCATCGCCGCCTCGATGTCCGCGGCAGTGCCCAGGTACTTCTGGCTCACGATCCGCGGCTTGCCGTCCACCCGCGCCGAGGTCGCCAGGTAGTAGTACGTCTTCCCACCGACCCGCTTACTGATCACCGACGCCACGAATTTAGGTAATACGGATCTGGAGGGATGGTCAAGCACCCTCGCGGCGTGTTACCCCAGCTCAGCGGACAGACGTCCCAGACCGCCGAGCACCAAGATCGACTTATCCCGGAAACTCGGGCTAGCCCCGGCGGGGAATGGCTCAGGAGGCGGTCTGCTCGGCGAGCCTGCGCTGCACGTCATCCATGTCGACGCCGCGGACCTGCTCGATGAGCTGCTCGAGCGCCTTCGCAGGCAATGCGCCGGGCTGGGCGTAGAGCACCACGCCGTCGCGGATGGCCATCAGTGTCGGGATCGAGGAGATGCCGAACGCCTGGGCGAGCTCGATCTGCGCCTCGGTGTCGACCTTGCCGAACACGACGTCGGGGTGCCGGTCGGCGGCGTCCTCGAAGACGGGCGCGAACATGCGGCACGGGCCGCACCAGGACGCCCAGAAGTCGACGAGCACGATTCCGCCGTTGCCGACCGTATCGGTGAAGTTCTCGGTGGTCAGTTCGATCGCCGTCATGATCCCTCTCCTGAGGTCGAATACCCCATACGGTATCTCAGAACCGTGAGGGGGGCGCTGGCATTCCGAGGTGTGTGCGGCCCGTCAGCCGGGACCGATCCGCGTCGACGTCGCACCGGGTTGGATCTCGGAGTGTGACCCGGGCCGAAGTACCCGGGGAAGTCGGGGCGTTCGGCGGGACGATACCGATACCCCGGGGGGTTTTATGGGGGGTCAGCTGCGTTGCGGCCACCCCGGGAGGAAACGTCGTGTTGTTCACGCAGTACTACTTGGACTGCCTGTCGCAGGCTTCGTACATGATCGGTGACGAGAGCACCGGCCGGGCGGTGGTGGTCGACCCCCGCCGCGATGTGGCCGAGTACCTGGCCGACGCCCGCGCGCACGGTCTCTCGATCGTCGGAGTCGTCAACACCCACTTCCACGCCGACTTCCTCGCCGGACATCTGGAGCTGGCCCAAGCTACGGGCGCGTGGATCGGCTACGGGCAGCGGGCCGAGGCCGAGTACCCAATCCGCAAGCTCGCCGACGGCGACCGGATCGCGCTGGGCGACGTGGTCCTCCAAATCCTCGAGACTCCGGGGCACACCCCGGAGTCGATCAGCGTGGCGGTGTTCGAGCCCGCCGCCGACCCGGTGCCCTACGGGGTGCTGACCGGCGACGCGCTGTTCATCGGGGACGTGGGCCGCCCAGACCTGCTGGCCTCGATCGGGGTCACCGCCGACGAGCTGGGCCGGATGCTGTACGCCTCGATCCAGAAGCTGATGGCGCTGCCGGACGCGGTGCGCGTGTTCCCCGCTCACGGGGCCGGGTCGGCGTGCGGGAAGAACCTGTCCACCGAACGCTGGTCCACCATCGGAGCGCAGCGGACCGGCAACTACGCCTGCCAGCCGATGACCGAGGACGACTTCCTCGCACTGGTCACCGCCGGACAGCCCGCCGCGCCGGACTACTTCGTCTTCGACGCGATCCTCAACCGGAAACAGCGCCCCGTTCTCGACGGGGGTGCCCTGCCCACGCCGTTGGGGATCGACGAGGTGCTGGCCCGCCAGCAGGGCGGTGCCGTCGTGCTCGATGCCCGCGACCCGGTGGAGTTCGCCGCCGGGCACCTGGCGGGTTCGCTCAACGTCCCGGCTGATGGCCGGTTCGCCGAGACCGCGGGCATGGTGGTCACCCCCGAACAGCAGATCGTGGTGATCGCCCCGCAGGACCGCGAGGAAGAGATCACGGTGCGGCTGGCCCGGATCGGGTTCGACCGGGTCGTGGGCTACCTGCGTGAGCCCGAGGGCGCGTTCCTCGATGTCGCCGACCAGGTGGCACGGGCGAGCCGCCCGACCGCGCCCGAGCTGGCCGCGGCGCTGGAGCGAGCAGGACGCCCGGTCGTGATCGACGTGCGCAACGCGGGCGAGCTCGCCGACGGCGCGATCTTCCACGCCCGCCACATCCCGCTGGCCGAGCTTCCCCGCCGGTTGGCAGAGATCCCACCAGGACGTCCGGTGGTCGCCTACTGCGCCGGGGGCTACCGCTCCAGCGTCGCGGCCAGCCTGCTGCGCCGCGAGGGGTGGACCGATGTCTCGGATCTGCTCGGCGGCTACACCGGCTGGACCGCACTGACCCCGCAGCCGGTGCGTTGACGGCCGCGGCCACGCCCGTACCCACAGACCGCACGATCGAGAGGACCTGATCCCGATGAGCCTGCACCTCGGCGATACCGCCCCGGACTTCACCGCCGACTCCACCCGCGGCCCGATCCACTTCCACGACTGGCTGGGCGAGTCGTGGGGGATGCTGTTCTCCCACCCGGCCGACTTCACCCCGGTCTGCACCACCGAATTGGGGGCCGTGGCCCGCCTCGGGCCGGAGTTCGTCGCCCGCGGGGTCAAAGTGATCGGGTTGTCGGTTGACTCGATCGAGTCGCATGTCCGTTGGGAGGACGACGTCGCCGAGACCCAGGGCACCCCGGTCGACTTCCCGATGATCGCCGACGTCGACCGTGTGGTGTCGCAGCTCTACGACATGATCCACCCGGGCGCGAGCGAGACCGCCACCGTGCGCGCGGTGTTCATCGTCGGCCCGGACAAGACAGTGCGGCTGATCCTGACCTACCCGATGTCCACCGGCCGCAACTTCGCCGAGATCCTGCGTGCCATCGACAGCCTTCAGCTCACCGAGGCGCATCCGGTCGCCACGCCCGCGGACTGGCAGCCCGGCGATGATGTGATCATCGGGCTGGGCGTCGACGACGAGGAGGCCGCGCGGCGGTTCCCCCACCACCGCGTCGTGAAGCCCTACCTGCGCCTGACCGGCAGTCCCGACATCAGACCGGTACCTGCGTGATCAGCGCGCGGGCCGTCGGCGCGGTGCGTCGCGGAGGACAGTCGCTGCAGAAACCGAGCTCGATCAGTCTCATCTTCCGGTGTTTCGTCCCACTCGGCTCACATCACGGCGGGCCGCAGGCGCTTGTCGATGGTGACCACGACCCATGCCGCGGCGGCGAGCGCGAGGATCCGTATCCACGACTCGCCCGAGATCGGCGCGGTGTGGAACAGGTGGTTCATGGCCGGGAGGTAGGTCAGGGCTAGCTGACCGATCGCCTGCACGGCGACGCCGACGACGATCCAGCGGTTGCTGAACAGCCCGACCCGCCTAGCGGGGCCTGCCAGCGAGCGGCAGGAGACGAGGTAGGCGATCTGGACTGCGACGAAGAGGTTGACCGCTGCGGTGCGGGCTTCGGCCAGGCCTGCGCCCGTCGCGAGTTCCCCGTGGAACAGCCACCAGGTGGCACCGAGCAGTAGCGCCGACACCAGCAGGATCCGCAGGACGAGTGCGGCGGTGAGCAGGGGCCTGCGCGGGTCGCGGGGTGGCCGTTGCATGATGCCCAGCTCCTTGGGTTCGAAGGCGAGCATGAGGCCGAGCGCGACCGCGGTGGTCATGTTGATCCACAGGATCTGGGTGGGCAGGATCGGCAGCACGACCCCCAGCAGGATCGCGACGAGGATGACCAGACCCTCGGCCATGTTGGTGGGCAAGGTCCACACGATGAACTTCGTGAGGTTGTCGAACACGCCGCGGCCCTCCTCGACCGCGGCCTCGACGGTGCTGAAGTCGTCATCGGTGAGGACCATGTCCGCGGCGTCCTTGGCCACCTCGGTGCCGCCGCGACCCATCGCGACCCCGATGTCGGCCTGACGGAGCGCGGGGGCGTCGTTGACGCCGTCGCCGGTCATCGCGACGACGTGACCGCGGGCCTGCAGGGCTTGAACGAGCCTGAGCTTCTGTTCGGGGGAGACCCGGGCGAACACCGCGGCCCGCTGGACGGCCTCGGGGTAGTCGGTGTCGGACAGCGCGTCGAGGGCGGCGCCGGTGAGGATCACGCCATCCCGGCGCCGGTGCGGTGCGGGGTCGACCAGTCCGAGTTGCGTGGCGATCGCGGCTGCGGTCGCGGCGTGGTCGCCGGTGATCATCTTGACGGAGACCCCGGCCGCTTCGCAGGCGCGTACCGCGTCGATCGCGGCCGCGCGGGGCGGGTCGAGCATGGCGTGCAGACCGGTGAGGACGAGCGTGCCGTCCAGGGCGGCCTCATCGAGTCGGTGATCGATGTCGACGGTCCGTACCGCCGTGGCGAGCACCCGCAGCCCTTCGCCTGCGAGGTGCTCGGCCGCCCGGCGGGCGGCCGAGCGGTCCAGGGAACGTGCGGCGCCGTCGGGTCCCATCTGTGCGGTGCACAGCCCCAACACCTGCTCGACGGCGCCCTTGACGAGGACCACGGCCTGCTGCCGGTCGTGGTTGACGTGCAGTGTGGCCATGTAGCGGCGTCCCGAGCTGAACGGAACTGCGGCGGTCCGCTGCCACCCGCCCAGGTGCACGCCCGCCTTGCGGGCGGCGACCAGCAGGGCGCCCTCGGTGGGGTCTCCGACGACCGTGGTACGCCCGTCCCGCACGGCCAGGGCGGCGTCGTTGCAGCCGGTGCCCGCGGCCAGGGTCCACCACAGCGCCTCGTCGGCGCCCGCCTCGGCCCGGTTACCCGCCGGGTCGAGAATCGCGCCGTCGGTCGAGTAGCCCGAGCCGGTGACGGTGTAGGTCGCCGCGGGGGTCCACAGGGTGCGGACGGTCATCTGGTTCTCGGTCAGGGTGCCGGTCTTGTCGGTGCAGATGACGGTGGTGCTGCCGAGGGTCTCCACCGCGGGCAGCCTGCGGATCACCGCGCCGCGGCGGGCCATCCGGGCCACCCCGATCGCCAAGGTGATGGTGACGGCGGCGGGCAGGCCTTCCGGGATCGCGCCGACGGCCAGCGCGACCGCGGCGGTGAACATGGCCGCGGCGCTCTCCCCGCGGAGAATGCCGACGGCGAACGTCATCGCGGCGAGTCCGAGGATCGCCACCGTCAGCACCTTGCTGAAACGCGCGATCTTCCGGGTCAGCGGCGTCACGACCGGGTCAGCCCCGCCGACGAGCCGATGGACCTCGCCGAGCTCGGTGCCCGCTCCGGTCGCGACGACCACTCCCACGCCGGTTCCACCGGTGGCGAGCGTGCCCGCGTAGAGCATGTTGCGGCGGTCCGCTACCGGTGTCGCGACCGGCAGGGCATCCTCGTCCTTTGCGGTCGGGAGCGACTCTCCGGTCAGTGCCGACTCATCGACCCGAAGTTCGACGTGGCGGGTCACCCGCAGGTCGGCGGGAATCTTGTCACCCGCATCTACGAGTACGAGGTCACCCGGCACCAACTCCTCGGACGGGACCTGCCGCGTGCGACCGTCACGGACTACGCGGGCCTGTGTGCGCACCATCGACCGCAGCGCGTTCAACGCCGCCTCGGCGCGCGCCTCTTGCAGGTACCCGATCACTGTGTTGACCAGCACCACACCGAAGATGACCGTCGAGTCGACCGGCTCGCCCAGCGCCAGGGCCACCGCGCCGGCCGTCAGCAGGATGAGCACGAGCGGTGAGTTGAGCTGCCCGAGCAGCCGTACCAGCGGACGTGTGGGTTCCACAGCAGGTAACACGTTCGGGCCGAACCGCCGCAGCCGGTCCGTCGCCTGCTGCTCGCTCAGGCCCCGGTCCGGGTCGGTTTCCAGCAGGAGCACGACCTCGTGGGCGGCCAGCCCGTGGTTGGCCGACCCCGTCACCGCACTCGTGTCCACCTCCCCAGCAGACCGGGGACCGCACACCGGCGGCCAGGCCGGGAGGTCCCGCCGTCACCGGGCCGGAGGTCACGTGCCGCGCGACAGCGGCGAGCCGCGTGCAGCGTGGTGGGGCGACAGACGCCACCCACTCGGCGACCGAGTGGGCGACGACGGTCCGGTGGGGTGTGGTCAGCGGCCGGTGTGGGTGCCGCGGACGACCACGACCGGGCAGGGGGCGTGGTGCACGCAGTAGGAGGCGACCGAGCCCAGGTGCATGCCGGGCAGCTCGCCGCGTCCGTGGCTGCCGATAACAAGAAGCTGCGCGTCCTCGGCGGCAGCGGTCAACGCGAGCGCGGGCCGCTTCTGGATCAGGTGCTTCTCGATGCGGACGTCCGGGGCTTCCTCCTGGACCTCCGCGACGGCCCGATCGAGAACCAGCCGGGCGTCACGGGCGTAGTCCCCTTCGGTATACGTCGGCACGATCATGATCGTGAACGGCACCTCCCAGCCGGTCACGGCGTGGATGTCGGCGCCGGTGCGCCGGGCCTGCTCGACCGCCCACCGCAGCGCGGCGATGCTCAGGATCGAGCCGTCCACACCGACCACGATCGGGGCGACGTCCTGTCGCTGCTCGCTCATCAACCCATCCCTTCGTCGGGTTCCCTTGTAGCCGCGGGGACGCCTGCGCGGTCAGGGGCATCCGGCCTGCCGGGCGGATCCGGAGGTCCCCCGCCGGTGTGCAGGTGGGGACCTGTGGCACTACCTGCGCAGCGGGCGGCGCCGTAGACAGGCAGGAGGACAGGCAGCAAAGCGAGGATGTCGCGATGTCCTGCTGGTGTGGTCACGGTCCCTGGCACCACTACGACTATATGTACCCGCCGCGCGGATACGCCGAGCCCGACTACCCCGAGCCCGAGTACTGGGCGCCTCGCGGTGGCAGCAGGCGCCGGTCGGACGGGGACCTGGAGCGTCGCCTCGCCGACCTGGAGGCGGAGCTGGCCCGGTTGCGCGAGGCACTCACCGCGCAGCGCGGCGGATCGGAGTGACCGGAGGCCGCCTCAACCCGCGAAGGGACGGTAGGCGCCGCGCGTTGGGATGGTAGGGGCGGACGTCCCACCGCGAGGGGACCGGGCGGTGGCGTTCGGAGACCACTTGCTGCCTGGCGGACACCTGGGGCCGTAGGGCTCTTGTTCCCGCTCGCGGAGACGACACAGTGTGAGAGCGTGGACGAGCGGTGGCGCGTCGAGCACGTGGAGAGCGTCACTCATCGCATGCGGTCGGGCGCCGGGGTGGAGGGGTGCGGATCGGAGCCTGAGGACCATGAGGATGCGGTCGATGTCGCATGCTCCGCGGGGCCTTGTTGCTAGCGCTGCGGCGGCGTCGGTGGCCGTGCGATTCCGGCGAGTTGGGCCGCCTGGCCGATCGGGCGGCGGGGGAGCACGTCGTGGGTCAGCTGGCCGCGCGTCATTCTGATGACGACATCCGTTCGGAGGGCCTGGGGTTGCGCGCCGGGCGGGCCGGCACGTCGCGGATGTGGATTGTGGACCCTGTGGACGGGACGCTGGAGTACGCGCAGGGCCGCGTTCTGACCACCGGCAAGCGGTGGGAGGTGCCGCGGCGGGGCAGCGGGTTGCGGATGGTGGTCAGCCGTAGTCACCCCCCGGCGTTCGCGGGCGCGGTGGCGGCGCGGCTCGGGGCCAGGCTGGGCAGCGTCGCGGCGAAGGCGGCCCTCGTCTTCAGCGGGGAGGCCGAGATCTATGTACACGCGGGCGGCATGTTCGAGTGGGACTCTGCGGCGGCGGCAGCCCTGGCCGGTTGCTGTGGCATGCACGCCTCCCGTCTGGACGGCGGGCTGCTGCGCTACGCCCGGCCCGACCTGCGGCTTCCCGATCTCCTGATCTGTCGGCCGGAGCTGGCCCAGGAGGTTCTTGACGCTGCGGCGGAGTACCTGTCGCCACCGGCCGCATCGCCGGACGCCTCATGATCAGGTCCGATCCTGGACAGAGGTGCCCGATCAGTCCTGAGATCGCATGACGACCCTGGTCTGGATCGTGGTCGCCGGAGTGCTGATGTGCGCGCTGGCGCTGGTCGGAGCGGTGACCCTGCTGCTGCCCCCGGCAGAGCTTCAACCGGCTGGTCCTGCCGCTGGTGGCGTTGGCTGCCGGGTCGTTGCTCGGCGGCGCGCTGTTTCACATGCTCCCCGCCGCGGTCGCGGCCCAGCATGGCGGACTGGTCGTGTGGGTCGGGGTCGGACTGGGCATTCTGGTGTTTCTCATGCTCGAGCAGTTCCTGCACTGGCATCATTGCCACCGTTCTCTGGGTGAACACCGTCCGGTCGGCTATCTGTGCTGGTCGCCGACGGTTTGCACAATCTCGTCGGCGGACTCGCCGTCGGTGCTGCCTTCGTGCTCGACGTTCGGCTCGGTGTGATCACCTGGCTCGTCGCCGCGGCACACGAGATCCCGCAGGAGCTCGGCGATTTCGGCATCCTGGTGCACAGCGGGTGGCGCCCGTGGCGCGCGCTGGCCTACAACACCGTCTCGGCGCTGCCCTTCCTCGCCGGCGGGGTCATCGCCTACGCCTTCGCCGGTAGTCTCGACGTGATCGCCCTCGTTCCGTTCGCGGCGGGCAACTTCATCTACATCGCCCTGGCCGATCTGATTCCCCAGATGACCGGTCAGGAGCGGATGCGGGACAAAGTAGTGCACACCGTCAGCTTCGCCACCGGCCTGGCACTGCTCTATATTCTCGCCCTCACTGCGGGTTGAGGCCATCTGGTCACTCCGATCCGCCGCGCTGCGCGGTGAGTGCCTCGTGCAACCGGGCCAGTTCCGCCTCCAGGTCCCCGTCTGACCGGCGCCTGCTGCCACCGCGAGGCGCCCAGTGCTCGGGCTCGGGATAGTCGGGGGGCACCCAGGCCCGTGCCGCTCGACAAGATCCCAGCGTGTGTCTTCATGGATGACCCGAGTGCGGGGCCGAGGGACTTCTGGCCCTAGAGACTTCTCCGACCCGGATCGAAGGTATGAGTCAGGCTGACGTACGTGCGTGGCACGTGGACGTCGTCGGCATTCGCGTGGCCGGCACCTCCCAGCCGGTCACGGCGTGGATGTCGGCGCCGGTGCGCCGGGCGTGCTCGACCGCCCACCGCAGCGCGGCGATGCTCAGGATCGAGCCGTCCACACCGACTACGATCGGGGCGACGTCCTGTCGCTGCTCGCTCATCAACCCATCCCTTCGTCGGTTTCCCCTGGTAGCGGCAAGGGCGTCGCGCTGACGGTGCCGATCGACGCAAGGGCGATGATCGTGAGATCGGCGACGCCGAACCAGCAGGGCGAGGCCCAGGAGCGCCATCGTGCTCGATCAGCCGATGGTCACGGCAGGGTGACGTAGCCGTGGCGCATCTTCCAGAGGAAGCGGGTGGGCGTCGGCGGCGGCGTGGCGGAGTTGGGTGAGGGCGGTGGCGGCGCGGGCGGTGAGGGTGGAGGCGTCGGGTTCGCGGTACCAGGGGCGGAGCTCGACCAGCCCGGCGGGGCGGCCGGTGGTGAGCAGGACGGCGTGGGTCTTGGGCAGGGCTCGCAGGTCCGACACGGCGAGGACGGAGCGGCGCGTGGTGGAGTACTGCCGGGAAGGGCCTTGGCCGCGGGCGTGGCTGACGGACAGGTGTTCGACGTCGTGGTCGCCGATGAGCCCGGACAGGCGGGTGAGGAAGGGCTGGTCGTCCACGCCTGCGCCGACAAGCTTGATCGTGGCGGCGGACCAGAGCGCGTCCATGCCTTGGTTGCCCCAGACTCCGACGCCTTGTTGGTAGCTCTGCAGCATCGTGAGGACTTGGATGCCGCGGGAGCCGTAGTGGGAGTACAGCTGGGGCAGGGCGCGGATGGGGCAGATGTTCGCGGCTTCGTCCAGGACGGCGACCAGGGGCGGGTCGAGTCGTCCGCCGCGGGCTTGCGCGGACAGTTCAGCGGTCTCCAGGAGGCGGTCGACGATCGCGGCGACCACCGGGGCGGCGGTCCCGGCGCCTTCCTTGGACAGCAGGTACAGGGTGGAGGGGGTCCGGTTGAGCACCGTCCACGGGTCGAGTTCGGGCAGGTCGGGGCCGGGCTCGCGCCAGGTGTGCGGCGGGGTGACCCAGTGCAGGATCCGTTGCGAGGTCAGAGCTTTGGTCGCGGTGCGGGCGGTTTGGAAGATGCCTTTGGCGGTGACGTCGGCGCCGGACAGCGCGGCGTGCAGGTCCGCGGCCTCGGTGTCCGCGCCCGCGATGTCGAGCGCGCGGATGGCGTCGCGGCGGCCGTGTTGCAGCCATGCGATGACGTCGCGCAGGGATGCGTCGGGGTCGAGGGCGGCGGCGAGCAGGGTGCCGGTGAGGACTTGTTCCCCGGCGGCATGGAAGAACGGGTCGCGCCGCGTGCCGCCGATGGTGGCCATGAAGTGCCCGGCCAGCCGGGCGGCGGCCTCGATGCGCTGGGGGTCGGGGACCTCGCGGATCGCCCGGAGTGGGTCCCACCACCACTGCTGGGGGTGGTAGGCGATGGTTTGCGGGTCGAAGGTCCACACGGGGCCCAGCTCGGCGCGTGCTGCGCTGGTCAACGCCCACAGGTCGGCCTTGTTGGAGGTGGCCACGGCCAGGCCGGGGGCGAAGCGGACGGCGGGCACGGCCAGCGCGCTGGTCTTGTTCGACCGCGGGCCCATGACGATCAGCGCGACGTCTTCCCAGGACATGTGCACGTCGTGGCCGTCGAGGCGGCCGACCTGTATCCCGACATCGCGAGCATCGACCGTGGTGGTGAGGGAGGGGCGCAGCTCGCGGGCCTTGGCCCGGGCGGGATCACCGGTGAGGTCGCCGAGTTGGTGTGCGCGCAGCAGCGACCTGGTCGCAGGGGCGCCGGCGCGCCGCCGGATCCAGAACCTCGCGAGCAGGGGGGCGCCGAGCGTGATGGCCGCGGTGACGATCAGGGCGGCGACGAAGGCCGGAGTGGAGGCGTGCGGTCCGGTGACGGCGGGAGCGCCGCCGGTGAGGAGGCGGGGGAGCAGAGCAAGGCTCCAGGCCGGCGGGGTCGCACTGTCGGCGGAGAGGATGTTGGCGAGTGCTGCGGCCGTCCACACGACGGTTGTGGCGATCAACGCGGTCGCGATCGCGGCGAGGAGGAGCAGCGGGGCGGCGGCGTCGCGCCACAGCCCGGTGGTGGGGTGGGTCATGGCCGGTTCCGGAACGCGGTGTCGGTGTCGTAGAGGCGGGCTTCGGTCGGGGTGAGCAGCAGCCCGATCGGGAGGCCGATGCGTTGCCCGGACTTGATCAGGTAGCGGCCGCGGCCGGGGTGGGTGTGCCCGGGATGCCAGGTCGGCGGCGCGGCCCAGGAGGCGACCAGCTCGCGTTCGGGCTCGGACAAGGCGACGATCCCGCGCAGGCGGTCGAGGTCCTGGGGGGCCATGCCACCCAGGACGAGGATGGCGTTGCGGGCGGCCATGCCCCGGGCCTTGGCCCGGTCGACGTCCGACGGGAGGGCGTCGAGGTCGTCGAGGCTGTGGGTGACCTGGATGGACACGATGCCGCGGTGCCGTCCGAGGCGGGTGATCCGGTCGGCGTGTTCGACCAGGCCGGGGGCGGCGCGCAGGGTCCGCCACAGCTCGTCCTGAACCTGCACGGGTTGCGGTGGTCACCGGCGGTGTCGGCGAGGGTGGCCGACCACGCCCAGGAGCAGAGCATCGCGGCGGCGACGACGTCGTCGGCGTCGCCGTCCAGGGCGGACAGGTCCAGTGACAGTGCGGGCGCGGTGGGGTCGGCGGTGATGGTGGAGGGGCGGTCGAATAGTCCGCGCAGGCTGCCGTCACACAGTAGCCCGAGGGTGTTGACCAGTCCGCGCACCGAGCGGGTGTAGGCGCAATCGTCGGGTGCGGCCACGATCCGCGCTAGTGGCTCGGCGCCGTGGGTGAGGGCGTCGAGCAGGTCGGGGATGGTCGGTTCGCTGCGGGCGGCGGCGGTCTGGTCGAGGGCGGCGGCGAGCAGGCGCCGTCGGGTCGCCGAGAGCTGCCTGCTTCCCGCGATGACCAGCAGGGCTTCGAGCAGGGCGAGGGTGCGGGCCCGCAGCGTCTCGGTCAGTTGATGGCGGGTGGTGCCGACGGCGGCGGCCAGCGCGGGGGCGGCCAGGGCGGGGTCGAGCGGGTTGAGGGTGTGCCGGCCGCGGCCCAGCCGCCAGACGGTGCCACCGAGTGCCTGGACCAGGGGCGTGTACTCGCCTTTGATGTCGCCGGGGATCAGCGCCCGCATGCCGAACCCGACCAGCCCGGTGACGAGCCGTTTGGTGATCGAGGACTTCCCGATGCCGGGCTGGCCTTGCACCCAGACGCCGGTGTTGCTGATCAGGCCGGTGCGCAGCCAGTGGGCGGGGTCGAGCCCGACGGGTTCGGCGGTGTGCAGGCTGCGGCCCAGCGGGACGCCGGTCAGGGTGGCGCCGGAGGCGACGGCGAAGGGAAACAGGCCACAGAGTTGGCTGGTGGTGCCCGCGTACCGGCTTCCGGCGGTGACGTTCGCGGCTCGTCCGCCGCCGGGGGTGGCCCAGCCGAGCACGCCGGGGGTCATCGCGGGCCTCGGACGGTGAGCAGGTCGTCGGGGTCGACGCCCAGCCCGAGCGCGGCGGCGAACCCGGCGGCTTGGGCGCCGCGCAGGCGGCGGAGGCGGAGTTTGGCTTGGCCCGCGCGTTGTTGCACGTCGGCGACCGCGGCGAGGTGGGTGTCGTCGGTGACGGTGGTGGACACGTAGAGGGTGAATCGGCCGACCCCGGCGCCTGCGGCTTCTTCGCGGGCGGCTTGCAGGGCGCGGTCGCGGTCGTCGCG
This sequence comes from uncultured Actinomycetota bacterium, assembly GCA_963750095.1. Taxonomy (GTDB): domain Bacteria; phylum Actinomycetota; class Actinomycetes; order Mycobacteriales; family Pseudonocardiaceae; genus Pseudonocardia. Next base: position 97,288 of record CAVVPJ010000012.1, read on the forward strand.
GTCGCGTTGGGTCTCATCGCGGCGGGTGCGGGCGGCCCAAGCGCGGCGGACCTGCCCGGCGGTGACCTGCGCTTCGACCTTGGAGGCGGCCTGCTCGGCCGGGTAGGGCTGATACAACCAGCACACCCGCCGCGGATACGGCCCCGGCGCCAGCAGCGGGGCGAGGACGGCGGCGTCCACGGCCTGCCGCGGTGCCTCCCGCAAAGCCCAGCTGACCGAGACACCACTGTCGTGGCGGTAGCGGTCCCACTCCTCGCAGGCGGCGACCGGGACCGCGTCCACCCAGTCCAATTCGGCGCCCGAGAGGTGGGGACAGGCGTCGGGGTCGAACGCGGCCCGGATCCGCGCGGCTACCCACCTCGGGGTGGCACGGCCGAGGACGGCGACCCCGCACCCCGCCAGCCCGGCCTCGAGTCCCGGGAGCCACCGGCCGACCTCGACACACGCGGCGAGCAGATCCGTCGGTCTCGGGGTGGCGCGGGCAGGGTCCAGACACGCCGATAGCCATACCTGCACCGCCGCCGTCCGGACGGTGGTCTCGGCGACCAGTTCGGACAGCACGTGCCGCGCCAGCCGCGGCGCCCCGGGGTCGAGGTGGGTGGCGACGTGTTGCGCCAACTCGCCGCCGCCGGTGGGGGCGGCGTCGATGGTGACGGTGATGTGCCGGACCAACGGTTGGTAGCCCAGGTCGGCGAGGAACCCGGCCCACGTGGCCACCCACTGATCGGCCTGGGCGGGGTCGGTGAGGTCGAGGCCGATCGGCGCGCACCGCAGCAGCGCGGTCAAGGTGCCGCTGCGCCGGTTATGCAGCAGGACGTGGCGGGCGCCGCGGCCGTCGTCGACATCCAGCGGCCGCAGCGGGGCCAGCACCCCGGGCAGGTCCACGGCGCGGGCGTCCTCGGCCAGTACCCCCGGCCGACAGCTGGGTCCAGCCGCGGCGACGCGCCCGCCAGAACCGCGCCCGGGTGCCGAGCACGTCCGCGACGGAGCGGCCCCCGACCCGGACCACCATTCCACTCACCAGCACGACCCCGACCCCGGTCAGGGGCAGTACCGCGGCCGGTGCGGTCGACACGGCCAGCAGCGGCGCCAGCACGGCCAGGAACACGGTGACCGTGGCGGTGCTCGACAGCCGGCCGATGCCCCAGCCCCGTTCGGGGCGCCAGTTCCCGTACAGCCGCGGCGCGCGGGCCGCGGACGTCGAGGGAGCAGGGGCGCTCATGGCGTGCCACCGCCCTGGGGTGGCCCGCCGGTGAGCCGGTTCGCCGCGCCCCGACCGGCCGCCGCGGCCGCTCCGGCTGCGGCTACCGCGACACCCACCGGTCCCGCCGCCGCGGTCCCGGCGCGAGACGCGGCCGCGGCAGCGCCCGACGGCGCCGTCGACGCGCTCGTGCTTGCCGCGCTGTCCAGAACGGCGGCACGGTCGGCGCCCGGACCCCGACCGGCGCGGGCCAGCGCAACCGCCCCGGCCGCGGCCAGCAGCCCGGACCCGCTGCCGCCGGAGCCGCCGATCTGGGTGCCCGACCAGGAGAAGAACTTCAACAGCACCGGCATCGCGACCACCGCCAGCCCCAGCACCAGCACCCCGGTGAGCACCGTGCCCAGGTCGCCGGGTTTCCCGGCGCGCGGGGACAGGTAGGAGAACCCGAGGGTAGTAGACGAACGCGGCCGCGGGCTTGTAGGCCACGATCGCGACCATCCAGCCGACCAGCCGATCCAGCCACCCCCGGGTGGCCCGGTTGAGCGACCCTGAGGCGGCCAGGGTGAGCATCGCGGCCAGCACCAGCAGCCCGGCCTGGCGCAGCTCCATCAACAGCCACTGCACGACCGCCAGCACGGTCGCGATCGAGGACAGCAGCAGAATCCCCCACAGGTTGGCGGGGGTGGCGATCAGCATGGCCTGCAGCAGTCGCGCGAACCGGGCGGGTGCGTCGTCGAGGATGCCGGTGGCCAACGCGTCCCCGGCGGCCAGGGCGGCGTGCAGGATCGTCAGCCCGAGCGCGTGTTGACCCGCATTCTGGCTGACGACGATCCGGTAGCCGTTCGTCTTCGATGTTGCCGACGCTCCTGACTCTGGGCTGGTCTTGCTCGGCGCCGTCACCGTGCAGCCGACTCGGCCGGTCCTGGCATTGTCGGTGATCTGGCGCGGTCGAGGTCGGCGCGGTGCGTGTGGGCGGGTCGTCGGCAGGGAAGTGACGGCTGCGAGCCGGCGGCGTGGGCGTGCAACACGAACCTGCCCCTGCCCGCGTCGCGGTGTGGTAGGACACGCTGGCCGATATGAGCGGAGTCGTCCTCGGTGATCGTGGTGGCGTGCCCGGAACGGGCCGAACGGATCCTGCAGGCGGGCAGCATGCGCTGCCCGTGCTGCCGCGGTCGGCTACGCCCGTTCGGGCACGGCCGCACGCGCACCGTGCGCGGCCTGGGCAGCGACACGCTGCGGGTGACCCCGCGGCGCGCCCGCTGCGGCGACTGCGGGGTCACTCAGATCCTGCTGCCGTCCACGCTGACCGTCCGCCGGGCCGATAGCAGCGAGGTCATCGGTACGGCGCTGGCCGCGAAGGCCGGCGGCGACGGTTTCCGGGCCATCGCCGCGGGGCTGGACCGTCCCGCCTCGACCGTGCGGTCCTGGCTGCGGCGGATGTCCGACGCGCACGCCCGGTGGCTGTATGAGCGGGCCGTGGATCGCGCGGTGCAGATCGACCGGGAGCTGCTGGTGCGGCCCGCCGTGTTCCCGACCCTGCTCGGGCACGCGCTGAACCTGCTGGCCGGGGCGGCGCTGCGCTACCGCGAGCGCCTCGGGCTGGCCGACCCGCCGTGGGCGTTGATCGGCTTCTTCGCCCAGGGCAGGTTGCTGGCCCCGCTGACCTGCTGATCAGCGGTCTGTTCCGGGCCCGGCCCTGCCCGAGGGCGGCCGTCACTGTGCCGAGCATCCGACCCCGACTGCGGCCGAACGACGTCACCGTGGCGAGCACGCCGTCACCACGCCGAGGAATGCCGCGATTAACGTCGGCACTATCAGCGACGGCTTCGTATGCAAGATCGACGACCGTCAACAAGCGCGGCGGTCACCGCGTAGCGGACCAGCCCGAGCGCGACCTGCGCGAGCGGGTCACCCTTTGCGGGAGATCATCATCCGGGCCGCCTGGACCAGGATCGACCCCACCAGGATCGCCAGACTCAGCGGCTGCAGCACCGTTTGGGCGTGCCCGACCGCCGGATCCAGCGGGTCCACGCTCGGCGTCGTGGTCCACCACGTCGTGGCCGCCACCACGAACTCGCCGGTGCCCCGAGCGATCTCGGCGACCAGCAACTGGAACCCCGTCTGCGCCGCCTGCCCGGCCTGACACCCCACATCCCACCCCGCACACGACGACGGCCCCGGCGGTGGCGGGGTCGGCGTGGGTGCAGCTGCTGTCACGGCGGCCAGGGCCGAGGTGAGGGTGCTCATCACGGCCCCAGCTGGAAGGCGCCGACGAGCAGGGCCGCGACCGAGGCCAGACCGAGCCCGGCCAGCACCCACGCCGACCCGACCAGACCTTCGTAGGCGGTGGCCGACCGGTTACGCCGCCCGATGATAATCATCATGGCGCAGGTGAGGATGCCGATCACCCCGACCACGACCACACCCCACTTCATCCAGGACACCAGCCGGTTGGTGATCTCCGTCAGCCCGGGCGGTGCCGAAGGGGCGGATTCGGCGGCTGGGCAAGCCGGATGACGGCCAGCCCGACGGCGGCCGAGATTCTCGGCGGGACGGTCGGTGGGAAGGTCACTGCGGGCTCCTCTGTGGGGCGGTGGGAGACGGACGCTGAACAGGTCGGTGGGGAGCGGACGAACGCGTCGGCGGGGCGCTGCCGATGTGGGGGCCGGTGCGGGCGCCGAGGGTGTGGGCGAGGGCGTGCACGGCCGTGGCGAAGCGCCGCAACGGTCGCGGCAGCTCGGTCACCGGGCGGTCCAGCAGACCGCTGACGTCCTGCAGCGGGATGGCCAGATCACGCCACCGGCGCACGTAGGGCAGCACGACCACACCGGCGGTGTGCGGCTCCAGCAGCCGCATCCGCGCCGCGCTCGGTCGGCTCGGTCCGGCGGGGTCGGCGGTGTTGACCGCCAGCACCGGGCGGGGATGTTGCTGGCTGGAGATCAGGTAGGCGGCGCGTCCGGCACGCACCAGCGAGTCCGCGGTCGCGCGACACACCAGCACATCGACCGGGCGGCCGGTGAACACGCCCCGGTCCACACCGGCCAGGGCGCGGGCGATCGTGGTGGTACCCACCCCGCCCGCAACCCCGGCCACCCACGGCGGCCGCCGCCCATCTGCGCCGTCCTGCATGTCGCCCCCTCCACTCGGTTCTCGGGCTACGGTCCGCAGTGGTGTGCGCGGTGCGTGGCCACGGCGTGCGGCCCACATTGGACGTGCGTAGGACGTTGTGCGCACGCCGCGAGCACGCCGTGACCACGTCGATGAGCTGGGCATCTGCTAAGGGAGCGATCGCGGCGCGGGGGTGCTTGGACCGGCCCCGGCGGCGATGTCACACCCTGCGGGTGTCCCAGTTCAGCAGCCATGAGTCTGTGATACTCCTAAAGTCAGGTTTAGGTTTTACACAGACCATCTGACACCTCCCGCCGCACGGCATGACCGGCTTCGTGTCCACGCCGCAATCGGTGCGCAGGCACGGATCCGTCCACACCGCTGGTGAGCCTGTCCCGGGTTGGCGAGGGCCCTCGCCACAGCCACACCGATCGGGCGGAGGTTGGGATGGTCTGGGTCCCGGGCACCGACCACCCGGCGGCGCAGCAGCACACCGGCTACCCCGTGTCCGTGCTGGCCGACGGCACCGACACCGGCGCCACCCCGCTGCGGGACAACGCTGCGGTGATCGGCTGGCGGGCGGGATGTGACTGCGGCTGGCGCGGTCGCCAGTTCTACCCGCGCGCCGAATGGCCCAGCGCCACGGGCGCCGTTCCCGCCGCGGTCGAGGGCTGGGACGATGTCACCGCCACCTGCGGCGAATGGGTCCGCCACGTCCAACAGGCCGTGCCCGAACTATCGATCTACGAGCTCGCCCGCCACCTCGCAGACACCCGCGCCAAGCTGACCGAAGCGGTAACCGCTGCGCGTCGCGCGGGCCTTTCCTGGGCGCAGATCGGCGACGCGGCCGGGATCAGCGCGGATCACGCGGCCCGACGATGGGGTAGGGGCGTAGCCCGAGGCGACCTTCCGCCAGCTCATCGACGCGCAGGCGGCGCGCCTCGTCCCGAGACCGGGCCGACGCGGTAGGTGCGGGGTGGATCGGTCAGCCTTGACGACGCAGCAGCTCTACCGGGTGCCCGAGGCGATGCGGCTGCTGTCATTGAGCCGCTCGGTGATCTACGAACAGATCAGGGCCGGGCGGCTGAAGTCGGTCACCCAGGGCCGTACCCGCCTGATCCCCGCCGTCGCGATCTCCGACTACATCAACCTGCTGCTACGTGAGGCCGACGGTGACCGCTCGACGTAGCCGCGGCGAGGGCGGCCTGCACTGGGATGAGAGGCGTCAACGCTGGATCGCCAACGTCACCGTCGGCTACACCGCCGACGGCCGCCGTATCCGCCGCAACGCTGCGGGGCTGACCAAGACCGAGGCCCGCGCCAAACTCAAAGAGTTGATCCGCGCGCACGACGACGGTCTCGCCCGTATCGATCGCGGCTACACCGTTGCCCAGGCGGTCACGGACTGGCTCGACTACGGTCTCACCGGTCGCAGCCTGGCTACCGTCACGGCCAAGCGCATCCTGGCCACCCAGCACGTCATCCCGGCACTCGGCGCCCGCAAACTGACCGAGCTCTCCGCGGAAGATGTCGACCGATGGCTCGCTGACAAGGCCGCCACCCTCAGCACACGCACCGTCGCTGATCTCAAGTCGATCCTGCGTCGCGCGATCACCCGCGCCCAAGCTCGCGACAAGGTCAAGCGCAACGTCGTGCTCCTCTGCGGAACTCCGTCCGGCCAGCCCGGACGGCCATCCAAGGCGTTGACCTTCGACCAGGCCCAACAACTCGTCGACGCGGCGGCCGGCTCAACCATGGGCGTTTACGTGTTGATGTCGCTGCTCACCGGTGCCCGCACCGAAGAGCTGCGGGCGCTGACCTGGGACCACCTGAACCTGCGCGGCCAACCCGATGCCCAGCCGCCTGTACCGCCGCACGCCATGGTGTGGCGGTCGGTGCGTGCTGGCGGGGACACAAAGACCCGACGCTCACGGCGAACGCTCGCGCTGCCCCAGCGGTGCGTGCAGGCGTTGCGTGAGCACCGCAGCCGTCGTCAGGACGCTCAGCGTCGCCTTGCCGGACCTCGATGGATCGAGCACGGCCTGGTGTTCGCTTCCGAGACCGGCACACCGCTGGACGCCGCCAACGTTCGTCGCGGATTTCGACGCGTCGCCGCTGCCGCCGGATTGCGCGCCGCGGAGTGGACGCCGCGAGAACTGCGGCACAGCTTCGTGTCGCTGCTGTCTGATCAGGGCGTGCCGATCGAGCAGATCGCCCGGCTCGTCGGACACGTGGGTGGCTCCGCCGTAACCGAAACCGTCTACCGCAAACAGCTGCGTCCGGTCATCGAGCACGGTGCCGTCGTCATGGACCGAGTGTTCGGACCCTCTCCGCGTCCGGCGACGGCCCGCAGAGCGGATCAGCCGCAGCGAGGTCCCTCCCTCGGGTAGTCACCACCCGAGCGGCTTACCCGTGCCATGCCCGATGCCGAGCATGCTCTTGCCACCGTTGCGTCCGTCGCGATAGGCACTCAGTTAGGCACTCACCAGCCGACGAACATCAAGAACGGCCTAGTCGGAGCCCTTGAAATGACGCTCTGACCAGGCCGTTCGCTGGTGGGCGATACTGGGATCGAACCAGTGACCTCTTCGGTGTGAAGTCGCCTTTCCGGGCTGCTGCAAGCCGCTGACCAGGTCTTTCTTGTGCGCTGCCGTCGCTGTTGAAGGCTGTTATGCGCCCCCGTTGTTGTCACGGTTGATGTCAACCGGGAAGGAGCTGGTGGCGACGATGGGACCGGTGTCGCCCAAGATCACACGAGACGCTGGCCGAGGTCCTCACCGAGAATCTCTTCGACTCGCTCGGACGCGTCAGACGCGGATCCCTCGGCCACGGCGAACCATGCCGGTGGCCACGGGCTTTTCCGCTCGACAGCGGTGAGCCTTGCTTTGAGATCGGAGACCACGTCCTGCACCTGCTCATCGGGAAGTCGCTTGACGAGCTCGCGCAGTTCTTCGCGGGGCGTGCTCACTTGATGAGTGTAGGACGAGCGGGCAGCTCGAACGGCTGACCCGCGGGTTGCCGCACGCCTGCTTGCCGTCAGCGTTAGCGTTCGGCGCTCGCGCGTGGGGTCAGGGTGGCGATCCAAAGGCGGTCGCGTGGTCGGGTGCGGGCGACGAATTCGCGTTGGGTGTGGTGGTGGAGGCGATCGTCAGGCTGGGCCGCGCTGGCCGGTATTGGTGGAGTGAGGTCGGGGATGTAGACGGCGGAGAAGTCGAGGCCTTTGGACCGGTGGATGGTGCCGATCTTGATGCGGTCGTCGGTTTCGCCGTTCCACTCGGCCAGGGGACACAGCGGTACTTCCCACCCGGTCAGGTAGGTCGTGATGACCTCGAGGTGGCGGCGGGTGTGGCACAGGATGGCCATGTCGCCACGGACGATGCCGTCGCCGATGTCGAGGCGTAAGACTTGACGCAGGAGTAGAGCGATGCCGCGGTAGTCGCGGGCGTGCTCGATACGTACAGGTGGGCCGTCGCGGAGGGCTTCGACGTCGCGGAGGCCGGGTTCGGGTGTGGCGTCGAGGTCGGTGAAGGCGTGGTCGGCGACGACCTGGTGAGCGGCGTCGAGGATCTGACGGGTGTTGCGGTAGTTGGTGCGCAGCACGACGGCGCGGCCGGAGACGGAGATGCCAGCCTCGGCGAGTGTGAAACCGCCAGGGTAAAGGGCTTGTTGTCCGTCGCCGACGAGGAACAGGCTGTCTGGACGTTCGCCCGCGAGCTCGCGGCAGAGTCGGGCGCTGAGCAGGTTCAGGTCTTGGACTTCGTCGAGCAGGACGGCGGACCAGCCTGCGCCGGGTGGTTGTTGGGCCACGGCGTCGAGGGCGGCGGCGAGCAGGTCGTTGTCGTCGCCGATGCCGCGGCGGTCGAGGTTGTCGTCGTAGGCGATGCGCAGCCGCCAGACGTGGCGTTTGAGCGTGTCGGTCAGCGGGACGGTCCGGCCTCGTCGATCGAGGGCCTCGTATTCGGCGAGGTCCCGCAGGCCGCGGCCCTTGATCACGTGCTCGATCTCGTCCCGCCAGTACTTCGGAGGACGCAGGGCAGCCAAAGGGGTATTGCTGCCTGCCGTGAGCCAGGCGCGATCGAATGCGCGGTCGATGGCGCGATGGTCAACCCGAACGGAGTTGCCCGTGGCGGCGAGGAGGTTGCGGGCGAGCTGGTGAAGGGGGATGAAGTCGACGCGGTCGGCGGTATCGGGGGCCAGGTCGCTGTAGATGGCGCGGTAGACACGGGGCAGGTTGCTGACAAAGGTCGTGACGAGAATCCGGCCGGGTCGAGTTGCGGCGAGCCAGGCCGCCCTGTGGAGCAGCAGAACGGTCTTGCCCGTGCCGGCGGGTCCGCGCACGCGGGCAGGTCCGTTGAAGGTGCGCTTGACCAGCCTGGCCTGCGTGGGATGCAGAAACCCCATCCAGGCGCGCATCGGCTGGATCTCGGCCTGGGTCAGGGCGGTAGCCAACTCGGCGACGTCGAATAAGGCCGTCTCGGGGTGCTCATGTGGCTCGGGCGGAGGTGCGGGCCGAGCGCGGATGGGCACGGCGACCGGAGCAGGTCGGGGCTGTGGTATCCGAGGCACCTGGCCGGATGCATTGGCGGGGGTGGGGGGCATCTCGCGGCGGAGGTACTCGCCGATGAGTCCGATCTGGCGGGTGTCCAGGATGCGAGATCGGCGGGCGAGCAGGACGGGGAGGTGTTGCGCTGCGGTGAGCAGAACGCGCCCGAGGCGGGGGTGCGGGACGCGGGCGTGGTCATGGCGGGTGAACGCAAGGACCGGCACGACGTGGATGGCCGACAGGCCGATGGTGTGGCCGGGACTGCTTTCGACCACTTCGATAAGCAGGTCGTCGATCGCGTCGGCGAGGGCGAGGATCTTCTCGATCTCCTCGTGGCGGTCGTCGTCACCGCACAAGAGCCGGTCGCCCCGCACGCTGACGGGCTGGGACCAGCTCTTGGTGTCGATCACCGCAACGCCGCCGTAGCCGACCACGAGGTGATCCACGTTCGACCTGGTTGATCCGGGCCATTGTCGATCGTGCAGCACGGTCCAGCCCTGGTCGGCCAGCAGTTGGAGGTGCGCGGCGGTTTCCGGTTCTGACTGTGCTGCGGCGGCGAAGTTCCGTTCGCGGCTCGCGGTGGCCCGCAGTGCCGCTTCGAGGTCTCGCCGCCGCGCTGCCAGGTCGGCGACCTCGCGGGCGGCCGATGCGCCCGCGAGCTCGAACAATCCGCCCGCGGAGAACTCGAGTTGGGCGCCGGGCCCAGCTGGCCGGTGGTGCCGCGACGAGATGCCCATTGCACAGCCTCCCCGGTCGAGGACGCGCTCGGCACCGCGCCGCAAACCGAGGGTAACCCGAGGCACCGACAGAATCGTGACGCGTTGCTAAAGGGGCCTACCGCAGTCGTGCTCCCCCTGCTGGCCTTGGCCTACGAGTCGGTGTGATCGACGAGGGGTTGCGGTACCACGTCGACTATCTCGGCAGTGTTCAGATATCGATGGTGCCCGCCGCTGTAGCACGTGTCCCCTCCAGCGCGGCTTGAAACCATTCCAGACTTTCGATGAGCGCGCTGGCTCCAGAGGGTGCGGAAACCACGCTCAGTGGGAAGGAAGGCCTTAGCTCGATCTTCGCGGCGGCCAGATCGATGCCCGCGACGGTGTTAAGCCGTTGACGAAGCTCTTCTCGCAACCGGATATCTTCGAACGGCGGTCTACGTGCGAGGTGCTGGAAGACGACCTCACATCGACCGCTCGGGTAGAGCGTCAGCGGCCAAATCGTTCGGATGTCCGCCTCGCTTTCGACGGTAGCCATGAGAAAGCAGGAGGTCTCGGCGCCGAAGCCGAAGTCAAGTGTGCCGCCCCCATCCGTCCATCGATCGAGGACCCTCTGCAATCCGTCGACAACGGCGGTGGATTGGGACTCGCCAAGCTGGGTGAAGAACTGCTTCTCTCGGTCGCCGCCAGCGGGTTCGCTGGCTTTGCCAGCGATGTCGATGCTGTCCGTCGCGAGCAACTGTGCGAGCTCTTCGCTGGTGATGCGTTGGTTGGGATTCGCGTGCCCGCGCTCGTCGAACTCCACGCCTTCCGCGCCCAGCAGGTTGAACGGGTCGGCAGTGATGGCGGGATCTGTCCAGCGAAAGCCGGGAGACAGTGTGCCATCAATGCGGAGTACCCGGTGCGCGTTCACCGTGGGGTGGTTGGCCAGCCGCTCGCCGACCGGAACCGGGTGGCTGCCGATGAGGGCAGCGACGTCGCCGTAGGTCGTCCAAGAACCGGTGGGCAACTCGGCAAGGGCCTTGTCCAGAAGCTCCCATCGTTCGGCCGTGACGCTCGTTGATTCTCGACGGCCTGGGCCGGGCCATATGGCGATCACTCGATCGGCGAGGACACGGGCCCGATTGTGGATCTCGGTGCGACTCCAGCGTTCCTGCGAGGCGATTTCCTTGTTCATGGCGAGGCCGCTGTTGGCTAGCTGGGGACGCTTGATCGCGAAGTCGGCATTGCTCAGTTCGGCGTTGTAGCCGGTAAGCGTGAGGTTCCCGAGGGTGTGAACCAGCGATTCGTAGACCTCGTCGACGTTCTCGTCGGCAGTGAGAGCCTCTTCGATCGCGGCACGCCATCGCGGCGTCGCCGTCTGCGGAAGCACGTGCTCAATGGTGAGCCGCTCCGGTTCGACCGGCTCCTTGCTGCCGTAGGACTCCTCAATCCACCGCAGGACGAGAGCGCGCTGGCTGGGTCGACCGTTCAGGTAGTACGGCACGGTCAGGAGGGCGGCGCGCACCTCGTCGTCGGTGGCGAAGTGCTTGCGGCCAGTCGACAGGTATTCGCGTACCGCCTCGTCGACCGGACCGTCGGGATCCATCTCGGTGACGGTCGAGAGCAGGATCCGGTTGATGTTGTTTGTCGCTCGGCCCGTGAACAGACGGCGCACGAGGAAGCTCTCGACGTGGAGCATCGCGGCAGCCAGCTGAGCGGATGTCGCCGTGCCATGGGCACGCCTCTCCAGGAGATGGAGGAGTAGGGCGTACACCGTGGTGGTGCCCCAACTGTTGAGACGGGCCAAGCGCCGTCGAACTTCTTGATCGGCTTCGCGCTCAGGCTCGAGGATCGTGGTGAGCAAATCGCCGAGACGGGCAAATCGGGCGATTTCGGCTTCGATCTCCTCTTCGGAGCTCAGCCGGTCCAGCCGGGCCTGCTGTCCCGAGTACACCTCCGACTGCTTGGCACGTGCGTCGCGCTGGACGAGATCGAGCCAGAACAGCAACTCGAGGTTGACTCCCAATGCCGCCTGCAGGGGAAGCCAGAGCGATCGGTAGACCTGCTCGGCGCGGTTGGGCAGGCGCATAAAGAGGTAGTTGCGGAGCAGATCGCCCTGGTTGAGCTTCAACCCCGTGTTGTTCAGCGACTCAAAGATGCGATGGGCGTTGTCGCCTGCCTGTGCGGTGACCGATACCAATGCCAACCCGGCGATGACCGCGTCTTCGATCTGTCTTATATCAATCTGCTCGTCCCCATCATCCGAGTCGAGCAACTCGCCTCGGAAGAATCGATAGGCGGCCCCGACGGGATCGCTGCCACCCGCGTGCACGGTCGCGTCCACACAAGCCCGATAGGCGTCCCGGTCGGCCTGCGTTGGCTGGAGCTTGAGCCGTTGCTGATCGGGCTTCCAGGGGTTGGTCAGGAACAGCTGGTCGATGCGTTGCCGATGTTCGGGGCCGTCGATGGCCGCCCTGTGGTCCCGGATCGCGCAGAGCAGCACGGACAGGGTAGTGAGGCGTTGCTGCCCATCGACGACGAGGTACTCGGCGACACCCGCGGGGCCATTCGCCGGGCTCGGCGCGAGGACGAGCGACCCGACGAAGTGCGTGAGCGTTGGACGGTCGATGCGGTCGACGGCCAGCTGCTTGATGTCGTCCCACAATCGGGAGAGCTGAGGCCTCGTCCACGAGTACGTCCGCTGGTAGAGCGGCACCTGATACTGCTTGGACCCCTCGAGGAGCTCCTGCAGCGTCGTCTCCCGAGCAGCGACCATCTGCGAACCCTATTGGGAGCGGTCCACGTCCTGCCGCCCGACCGTCACCCGATGGGGTGGGTCGCCCGCTGTCACGACGTTGACAGCGGCAGATGCGGACCTATGTAGCCTACGTAGATCACCTGCGTCCGCGCGGTGGCGTCCAGGTAGTGCATTCGCGGGCTGATCGTCGCCGACTGAGCGATCTTGAAATGTGCACCCATGAACGCGCGCTCCGACGGGTCGATCTCGGCCGGGACCGGAAGCTCCCGTGGTGCGTGGAGCTGTGGGTTGCGCTGGACGTCTCCGGACTCGGTGGAGGCGTGGCGGTTGCCCGAGAACGAGCGACACTCAGCCGGGGTGTCGGCGAGGTAGGCGGTGACGTCGCCTGCGAAGCCCTCGGTGACGCTGATCCGGGCGTAGTCGTCGAGTGCCAGGAGCGCGTCCCAGGTCTTGCCCGCCCATGACCGCGAGTTCCCGTGCTTGTCCAGGTCGAGGGTGACGCCGGCGTCACCGGTGAAGCGCACGTGCTCCACCTCGGCGAGTCGGTCGAGCAGGTCGACGAAGGTGTCGGGACGGATGTCGCGCACGTCGAGCTCGGGTTCGGTCCAAGCGACGTCCGCACGTCCCGCGATGATCAGCTGCTTCCGCACGTACCGCAGGCGGCGTTCGGCCTCGGCGCGTTCCTCCTCGGCGACGGCACGCTCGCGCTGCTCGACAGCGAGCTCCTCGTAAGCGATGTCGCGCTCGAGGCCCGCGTTGTCCACGCTGTCCTGCAGCTCCCTCAGTCGGGCGCTGATCCGCTGCTTCGTGGCTTCGGCTCGCTGCGCGTTGCGGGCCAGCACCTCCAGACGCCCCAGGTTCTCGAGGGTGATCTCCCCAGTTCCGAGGACGGCGTGCAGCACCGATGCGAGGTGCTGCCCGAGAACCGCCGGGACCGGTTCGGTAAGCGGGACCGGCTCGGGCTCGACGAGCACCGGTGGCACGGCCTGCGGCTCGAGGACCTGGGTGGGGCGCTCGGACTCGATGAGGACGTCCGGCGGCGGGGCTGTGGGCCCTGGAGAGGGGCGAGCGGCAGGAGCGGGCTCGGCGTGGATGGGCCGTCAGCTCGTCCAGCAGCTCGGAGTCGATCTCCTGGCGGAGGATGCGGTCTAGGTCGCGCAAGACGTCAGGCAGTCGCGTGGCGATCATCTGCTCACGGGCGCGTTGGCCGAACAGGCGCCGCAGCGCGCGGCTCGGCTCGCGTTCCACGCTGCGCCGGGTCAGGTAGCGGTGTCGCTCGGCGTCGAGCGCGTTGCCGATATCGACGCCGGGCAGGAACGTCCTGACGAAGCCCTCGGACACCTGGTGCGGCGGCTGGAGGAGGTAGTTGAACCGATCGGTGGCCGACGGCGACAGGACCCAGGCGTTGGCCAGACCCTCGGTGTCGTCGAGCATGCTCTCGACCGTGTCGCGCCACGGGTCGACTCTCGCCGCGTAGGCGGTGCCTGCGACGAAGGCGAGACCGCGTCGTGCCGGGTCCGTCAGAGCTGCCACGACCTTGTCGACGTCCGACTCCCGCACGACGCGGGGATTGGGCGTTGAGCAGATGCGCACCGTCGCGAGCGGGAAGGGCGCGGACGAGCTGACGAGCCAACCGCGGCGTCGACGTCCATCCGTAGTTGTCCGGCCGGTGGATGTCCAGCCAGACCCACCCGCGGTTGCCGGTCGGCGAGTTGTGCACCGTCAGTTCGCTGGTCCACGTGCCCGAGGGCGTGTCCTCCACGACGCGTGCCCGGATGGTGCGCGAGCCCGCTTCGTCGGTGTGTTGCTGCATCGACGCCCGCACGCCCCGGCCGATCTCGACGGGCTCGGGCTCGAGGCGCAGCGACGAGTCGTAGCGCTTGCGCTTCAGCCAGGCGGCGAGCTGAGCCTGGGCGATGTCGAGCAACTCGGGGGTGTCGTGGGTCCGGAACAGCGAACGGAAGCCGAGCATGCCAGCCCTTCGGGGTCGTGGAGGGACGTCGTGTCGTCAGTGGGCAGCCAGGTCCGCGGCGGCTCGGTATACGTCCCGATGCCAGCTGCGCAGCTCCGCGGACGTCGGCGAGAGCTCGTAGGCGTGGTGGTGCGCTGCCCGGCTGAGCGCGTACCACAGCTGCGTGCAGCGCCGCCCGAGGTCGGCGTCGACGGTGCGGGTCAGAGTGAGGAGCTGGGCCCGTCACGAGGCCTCGGCGACCTCAGGCCGATGGCGCTGCCAGTAGTCATCCATGGCGTGCTCCAGTGCGAGCCGGATCAGCCACGTGCACGCCCGAGGCCACGCCCCGTCCTCAACGAGGTCCGGGTTGCGCAACAGTTGGTCGGCGACGACCAACCTGCGCCGCGGAGCGGTCGCGATCGGGGCCGTCATCGTTGGATCCATTCGGCGAGACGCTCGACGTCCTTGACGAACGGGCGCAGGTCGCCGTCCAGTCCGTGGTGGGCACCCTGACGGCAGCGCTGCAGAGCGTCCACGCCGCGAGCGCCGCAGTGTGACGCGCACCGTCCGCAGCAGCTCCGAGCCCTTGGCGCGGATCGTCGAGCACGGCCAACGTCACCTTGTCGCTGGTCGACTTCGCTCCGGTGATGAGCTTCTCGACATCGGCATGTCGCTCGCCCCGGCCGAGCCGGACCCGGCGGATCTTGGCGTGCGAAGCGGCCTCGACGGCGCTGCGGCAGCAGCCTGGCGACCAGCTCTCCGCGCAGGTCCGGCGGCAGGTTGTCGGTCCGGGCCATGGCCCGGGCGTCGTCGAGGTAGCGGCTCACCGGGTCCTCGGTGTGGCGCAGCTCGACCACGGACTTCTCGCCGCGCTGCACCTCCCACACGGTGGCGGGGATCTCCAGCCTGCGCACGGCGTCGGCGAGCCGGTCGTCGTGGGTGAAGACGACGACCTGGCGGTTGACGGCGACCTCGGCTAGCACCTGGGCCAGCCCGTCGACCTTGGCCGGGTCCATGGCCTGTACCGGGTCGTCGATGAGCACGAACCGGAACGGGCTCTGCTCCACGGTGGCCCGGGGCAGGAACAGGGACAGGCCCAGCGCGTGCAGCTCACCCTGACTCATGACGCCGAGCGCCGCCCCGCCTTCGGTGCCGTCGATGCGGACGGCCAGTACGACGTGCCGAAAAGAGCCCTTCCCGTCGAGCTTGACAGGGTCGAGGTCGACGTTGCTCTGCTGGCGCAGGGTCTGCCAGATGCGCTGGGAAGCGTCGGCGAACGGGGCGAGGCGTTCGTCGCGCAGTGAGTCCGACGTGTCGGTCAACCATTGCAGGGCGCGGGTGAGCTGGTCGAGCGTCGGCTTCGTGGCGGCCGTCGCGGTGGCAGCGTCGTGCCATGCGCCGAGTCGGCGGGCGAGCGGAGCCCACACCTCGTCGCGGTGGGCGAGCTCTGCGTGGGCGCGGGACCGGGCGTCGTCGACGGCGGCGGCCAATGGATCGAGCGCGGTGTCGAGGGCGTGGGCGAGCTCCGCCGGGCCCACCGCCCGGCCCGCCTCCTGCCAGTCCGACCACGCCCGCGCGAGGGCGCCAATGTCAATCGGGACAAAACCATCCAGGAACGGTGGCCGGTGCGCGGTCAGCGCCTGCGCCGGCGGAGACCGCTGCGGTGAGCTCCCGGCTCGCGTCCCGGAGGGCGGCCGCGGTCTCCTCCAGCTCTGCGACCCGACGGACGGCATCCAGCCGCCACTCGTCGTCAAGGGAGCCGGTCCGACACACCGGGCACGGTGAGGTGCCGTGCCCGTAGTGGTGGTCGAGGGCGACGCGCAGCAGTCCGGCGACCCGGTCGGCCGAGCGGGTCTCGGCCGTTGCCAGTTCGCCCGCGCGGTCTGTGGCCCGGCGCAGCCGTGCGGTGGCGGCGCGCACGATTTCCGCGTCCGGCGCCTCCAGCGCGGCGAGCGCGGTCAGCGCTGCGCCTCCGGCCGGGTCCGCGAAGTCGCCTGCGACGAGTTCTGCGATGGCAAGCAGATCGGGCTTCGTCGACGCGAGCAGTGCGGCGGCGCGCGCGGCCCGCGGGTCGTTGATCTGCGCGAGATCGGTCTTCAGCACCTTGCGCGCGTCAGACACCGCCTTCGCGTCGTCCGTCAGGGTCTTGCGCGCAAGCCGGAGGCTTTCCTTGGCCTCGGTCAACGGACCGAGGCCGAGCAGGTTGTGCATCGCGTCGTGCAGTTCGGTGGGCCGGCCGTCAATCAGCGCCCCCAGCTCGCTGTACGACAGAAACGGGCGGTAGGTGACGATGTCCTCCCGCCAGGCCGCGCCATCGAAGTCTTCGCGCTCGGCACCGGACAGCTGCCGGGTCCACTGCCCGCCGTCCAGCTCCTCGCTGTCGGCCCACCGGCGGGCGATGCGGGTGACGCCGGGTGCACCTGCCGTCACGAGGTCGACTCCGACGAACGCCTTGGAAGACGAGTGCAGGTTGCGCCAGCCTTTGCGCCACACCGCCGTGCGCCCCGACCAACGCTTGCTGTCGCCGGTCAGTGCGAGCTCGGCCGCTTCGGCGAAGCTGGATTTGCCGGATCCGTTGCGGCCGGTGATGAGCGTGAGCCCGGGTCCGGGACGCAGGGGGAGGGTGGCCGGGGTCCGACGCCACGGAAGCTCTGCGCGTGGACCGCCGCGAGGTAGACGTCGGGTGCCGAATCCATCCGGGCTGGCGGCTCGACCTCGTCGGCAGTCGCCGGACGTCCCTCAACAGCGGTGGTGAGGGCGTCGGCGCCGGCCCATGCGGCGAGAACGATGCGGGACATCGGCTCGTCCACCGTCGGGTCGGCCCCGAGTCGTTCGGTCAGCAGGTCGTGTAGTCGACGCTCCGCCTGGTTCATGCGTTCCCCCGGTGGGTGATTGCTTGCGAACTCAGCGTTATTGTTCGTGACGCGGAGGACCGTAACGCAGTTTGTGAACGTCGGCAACGACGTTCACAAACTGCGTTACGGTCTGCTACGTTCACGGCGTGGCGACCGACGGGCAGGACCAGGTGACGGCTGCGGCTATCGCGCGTCGCGCTGGCGTGGGTCGGGCCGCGGTGTCGAACTGGCGGAAGCGCTACGCCGGATTCCCGAAGCCCGTCGGGGGCGGCGCGAGCCCGCTGTTCTCGTGGGCCGAGGTCGAGGAGTGGCTGGTGGCCACCGGCAAGGGCGACCAGCTCGCGACCGCCGGACGCACCACCACCGGCACGCAGAGCATCGGCGACGGACCCCTGGCCGTGTCCGCGCCCGTGCCGTCGCCCGATCCGGAGCGCCAGGCTCCGACACCTCGGTGGCTGCTCGCGCGGGTGTTGGCCGCGCTGTTGCCTTGCTTGACCGACGGCGGCCGCTTATCCGTCGTCGGCGATGGGACGGATGAGGTGCTCGATGTCGAGCTGCCGACCGTGCTTGATCCGGCGTGCGGAGAGGCGACGCTGCTCGCCGCTGTCGCTGACCGGTTCGGCGACCACGTCGAGCTGATCGGGCAGGAGCTCGACGAGAGGGATGCCGACCTCGGCAGGCAGAAGCTTCGCGACCACCCCTTGAACCCGCCGTACGCGATTATGAACGGCGACTCGCTGCGCAGCGCCCGACTGCCGGAGGGGCGCGGCCGGGTCGACGCGGTCGTGTGCGTCGTGCCCAGGACGGCGACCCGATGGCCCGCCGCTGAGCTGGCAGCCGACCCGCGGTGGCGCTTCGGCACGCCCGACCCGGCCGACGGCGAGCTGGCCTGGGTCCAACATGCGGTGGCGATGCTGCGAGAGCATGGACAGGCCGTCGTGGCGGTCTCGCCGCTGACGGCGACGCGCCCTAGCGGCCGGCTGGTGCGAGCGGCACTGGTGCGGTCCGGGGCGCTCCGGGCCGTCGTCGCGCTGCCGAGGGGGCTCGGCGCGTCCGACTCCGTGCCTGTTGCGGATCAGGGGGTGGAGTCGATGCATGTGTGGGTGCTACGCCGCGACGGCAACCATCCTGCGACGGTCCGGATGATCGACCTGACCGGCGTGGCCGATCCGGCGGACGTCCCGTGGGATCAGAGCCGGTGGCGAGATCTGCTGGGCTCCTCGACCACACCGGCGGCGCGATCCGTGCCACGGATTGACCTCCTCGATGGCGACACCGTCCTGGTTCCGTCGCGATACCTCGCCAGTGCCGGTTCGGACGACGCGGAGGAGCTGGCGCGAGTGACTGAGCGGCTCCGAGGGCTGTACGCGGCCGTCGGCGTGGGATTGCCTCGCCCGGTCGCGACGTCAGGGTCTCCACGGCAGGTGTCGGTGACGTTCGGCGAACTGGAACGCAGCGGGGCACTGACGATCCTGTCGCGCGAAGCTACCCCCCGCGCGGGCGACTTACTCTTCCGCACGCTCGGGCGCGAGCCGGTGGTCGCCACCGGCACTCTCGACGACGACCGCGGCGTCGCCCAGGTGGTCGAGGTTGACCCAACCCGACTCGACCCGCACTTCGTCGCGCTGTTCGTCCGCGCCGACGCCCACTCCGTTCCCATTGCCAACACCCACGGCGCCCTGTCGCGCGACGACCTGCGCCGCTGCCGGATACCCCGGTTGCCGTTGCGCGACCAACAGGCGTACGGCGCCGCCTACCGACAGCTCGCCACCACGAAGGACATGCTGCTCGCCTTGGCCACCGCAGCCGGGCGAGTGCTCGACCAGAACATTCACGGCCTGGTCACCGGGGCCCTGGATCCGGCTGCTTTCGCACCAAGCGGGAGCATCGGTGTCGCCTCCCCGTCCCCCGAGTCCCCTTACCCCGACGACGAGAAGAGCACGAAGTGAGCCTCCCGGGTTCCGGCCCCACGCACACGAGGATGGCGAGCGACATTTGGTCGGTCGCGGACCTGCTGCGTGGGGACTACAAGCGCCACGAGTACGGCAAGGTGATCCTCCCGCTCACGGTGCTGCGCCGCCTCGACGCGGTGATGGAGCCGACCCGCGAGGCCGTGCGGGCCCGCGACGAGAGCCTGCCCGAGATCGGCAACAAGCGGATTCTGCTGCAGAAGGCCGCGAAGCTGCCGTTCTACAACACGTCGCAGTTCGATTTCGCGAAGATCGCCGCCGAGCCGACCATCGTGGCCAAGGCGGTGCGCGAGTACGTGAACGGGTTCTCCGAGAACATCAAGGAGATCCTCGCGCAGTTCGACTTCGACGCCACGATCACCCGGCTGGCCAATGCGAAGTTGCTCTACCTGGTGATAGGTCGCTTCCGCGACATGAAAGATCTTGAGAAGCTGTCGAGCCACGACATGGGCTACGTGTTCGAGCACCTCATCCGCAGGTTCGCGGAGGACTCGAACGAGACCGCCGGTGAGCACTTCACCCCCCGCGAGGTCATCCAGCTCATGGTGAAGCTACTCATCGCCCCCGACGAAGACGGCCTACAGGACCCGGGGAAAGTGATCAACGTTCTGGACCCTGCGTGCGGCACGGGCGGCATGCTCACCGCCGCGCAGGCCCAGATCAAGGCCAACAATCCGGACGCCCGGGTGTATCTGTTCGGGCAGGAGCTCAACGGCGAGTCGTGGGCGATTTGCCAGTCGGACATGCTGATGAGCAGTCAGGGAGGCACGGTCGCGCTCGGCAACTCGTTCAGCGACGATGCCCACCACCGCACCTTCGACTACATGCTCGCCAACCCGCCATTCGGCGTGGAGTGGAAGAAGGTCAAGGATGTCGTCGAGGAGGAGTACGACCTCGGCCACGGCGGCCGCTTCGGCGCCGGACTGCCGCGAATCAACGACGGCTCGTTCCTGTTCCTGCAGCACATGCTGAGCAAAATGGTGCCCGCCGAGAAGGGCGGCTCCCGGCTCGCGATCGTATTCAACGGCTCGCCGTTGTTCACTGGCGCGGCGGAATCGGGTGAGTCGAGGATTCGGCAGTGGATCCTGGAGATGGACTACCTTGAAGGCATCGTCGCCCTGCCCGACCAGCTCTTCTACAACACCGGCATCTCCACGTACTTCTGGATCCTCTCCAACCGCAAGCGGCCCGCGCTCAAGGACAAGGTCGTGCTGGTGGATGCCCGCGACCAGTGGGAGAAGATGCGCAAATCTCTCGGCGACAAGCGCAAGCAGATCGGCGAGCCGCAGATCGACCATATCACCGAGGTGTACGCCCGCGCCCTCGACATCGCCGCGGACCCGGAGCACGCCGACCACGCGAAAGTGAAGGTCTTCCGCACCCGCGACTTCGGCTACCACCGCATCACCGTCGAGCGCCCGCTCAAGCAGCGCTTCGAGATCACTGAGGACACCCTCGCCGCGCTGGAGAACGCCCGCCCGCTGGCCAGGTGGGACGGGCGGGACGCGCTGGTCGATGCCCTGCGGCCGTTGAGCGGGTCGACGTGGTGGACGAAGCGCGAGGCCGCCGACGCCCTTCGTGTCGCCGTCGCCAGCGCGGGTGGCGAGTGGCCGACTACGGCGTCTCTGGTGAAGGGGATCTGGGGCGCGGTCGCGGTGTCCGACCCGGAGGGCGAGGTACAAAGGGCCAAGGGCGAGGTGCTGCCCGACCCGGACCTGCGCGACTTCGAGAACATCCCCCTCGACGAGGACATCGACGAGTACTTCGCCCGCGAGGTCACTCCCCATGTGTCCGACGCCTGGATCGACCGTGACAAGACGAAGGTCGGCTACGAGATCCCGTTCACCCGCCACTTCTACGTCTACACACCACCCCGGCCCTTGGAGGAGATCGACGCTGAGCTGCGGCAGTTGGAGGAGCAGATCCAGAAGCTGTTGGGTGAGGTGGCCGAATGAAGACCAGACTCGGCTGGGCGCCGGAGATCGCGGACCATTGGAAAGTGGTTCCGCTCGGTTACATCGCCAGGATGGGCACCGGCCATACGCCCGACAGAAACAAAAGCGAGTACTGGAACGATTGCACAATCCCGTGGGTTACCACGCCGGACGTGACACGTCGTCCGAATTCACTCCAGCCCCTCATGGACACTGATCAGAAGATCAGTGAAGGCGGTTTGGCGAACAGTGCGGCGGTGCTGCATTCGGCCGGTACGGTAATGCTGTCCCGTACGGCGTCCGTCGGCTACAGCGTAGTGATCGGTCGACCCATGGCAACCACTCAGGCGTTCGTCACGTGGCGGGCCGGAGCGCTGCTGGAGCCGGACTATTTGCTCCTCGTACTGCGCTCTATGAAACCCGAATGGTCTCGGCTCGCCTACGGCTCGACGCATCTGACGATCTACATGCCAGACCTCGAGTCGCTTCGCATACCGCTACCGCCGCTCGACGAGCAACGTCGGATCGTTCATTTCGTGAGGAATGAAGTCGAGCGGATCGACGAGCTCATCCGGCTGCGCCAGCGTTCGCGCGCGCTCGTCACGGAGCGCGCCCGGCGCGCCATCGCGACTTTGGCGACGCGCGGCCGTGGCTCGGTTAGATTTACCGGAGATCCGTGGATCCCGGAGGTTGCGGAGGGCTGGGACGTCGTCGCGCTGAAGCGTCGGTGGCGGATCGTCGACTGCAAGCACCGGACACCCGCATACGTCGACGAAGGATATCCGGTCATCTCTCCGGGTGACGTCGTTCCCGGCCGCCTCGACCTGACCCGAGCACATCGTTTCGTGGGCCGAGAGGACTACCTGGACCTCGCTGACGACCTGAGAAGGGTGCGCCGTGGCGAGATCGTCTACGGAAGGAACGCGTCGGTCGGCGTGGCGTCCTTTGTCGACACCGACGAGCCTTTTACCATGGGGCAGGATGTGTGTCGAATCTTCAGTCCAGATCAGGACCAGCTCTTTCTCACCTATTTTCTGAACGAGGTCGCGTCACAGCAGCTTGGGTCGATGCAGATCGGCACCACCTTCACCCGGGTCAACATCGGCACACTGCTAGAACTGAGCATCGCCTGTCCTCCGGTCCGGGAGCAGCGGCAACTGGCGGCCGAGATGGATCTCATCGCCGGTAACGCGCATGTGCTGACATCATCGATCGACCGGCAGCTCGACGTCCTCGCCGAGCGGCGGGAGGCGTTGATCATCGCCGCGGTGACAGGCCAGATCGATGTGTCGACGGCGTCAGGGGTGACCGTATGAGCCCCGGAATGCACACCGAGCGGGCGTTCGAGGACGCCGTTTATGAGCTGGTGCAGGAGCAAGGCTGGCACCCCGGCCCAGCGAACTGGCGGCCCGAGCTGGGTATCGATACTGCGGCTCTCCTGCAGTTCGTCGGCGCCACGCAGCAGCAGGCGTGGGACAACCTGATCGAGCGCTACGGCGGCGACCAAGGCATGACCCAGCGGCAGTTCTACCAGCGCGTCGCCACGGAGATCGACAACCGCGGCGTGCTCGATGTGCTGCGGCAGGGGGTGAAGGACCGGGGCGTGCAGATCGACCTCGCCTACTTCCGCCCGGGCCACACGCTCGCCGCGGACGCGATGAGGGAGTACCGACGCAACGTCCTCACCGTCGCTCGGCAGCTGCACTTCTCCGCGAAGCACCCGAACCAGTCCGTCGACCTGGCGCTGTTCGTCAATGGGCTGCCCGTGGCGTCGATCGAGCTCAAGAATCCGAATACCGGGCAGGGCACAGACCACGCCATCGCGCAGTACCGGGCCCGCGATGTCCACGACCTGTTCTTCGCCAAGCGGGCCGTGGTGCATTTCGCCGTCGACCCAGACCGCGCGTTCGTCGCGACTCGCCTGACGGGCAAGGACACGCAGTTCCTGCCGTTCAACGTCGGCACCAACGGCCCGGGCAACAGCGGCGGCGCAGGCAATCCGCCCACCGCGCCAGGCCGGTACGCGGTGGCGTACCTGTGGGAACAGATCTGGCAGAGGGACAACTGGCTGGAGATCCTGCAGCGGTTCATCCATGTCCAGACACCGGAGAAGGCGGGCGCCAAGACGAACCCGCACACGGCGGCACGAATCTTCCCCCGGTTCCACCAGTGGCACGCCGTGCGGGAGCTGGTCTGCCACGCTCAGCGGGAAGGCGCCGGGCACAGCTATCTCGTCCAGCACTCCGCGGGCTCGGGCAAATCCAACACCATCGCCTGGATGGCGCACCGGCTGTCCAACCTGTTCGACGACGCCAACGAACAGGTGTTCCACAAGACGGTCGTCATCACCGACCGGACCGTCCTGGACCGGCAGCTGCAGCGCACGATCTACCAGTTCGACCATACCCCCGGCGTCGTCAAGAAGATCGACGAGAACTCGACGCAGCTCGCAGCGGCGCTCACCGACTCCACGTCGAAGATCGTGATCTCGACGCTGCAGATGTATCCGTACGTCCTGAACAAGCTGGCGGACGCCGACCTCCGTGGTCACCGCTACGCGGTCATCATCGACGAGGCGCATAGCTCGCAGGGCGGTGAGGCGTCATCACGGCTGAAGGAGGCCATCGGCGCCGACGCCGGGCGGCGCGCCGATGAGGACGAGGCCGCCTACCGCGTCCGCGTGCGGCGCAAACAGCCCAACCTGTCGTACTTCGCGTTCACCGCAACGCCCAAGTCGGGCACGTTGAAGCTGTTCGGTACTCCAGATCCGACTGAGCGCGACGCGGAGACGGGCGAGCCGAAGCGGGTCCCGTTCCACGTGTACTCGATGCGCCAGGCCGTCGAGGAGGGTTACATCCTCGATGTCCTCGCCAACTACATCACCTACGAGACGAAGTGGCGCCTGCGCAACGCGGCCGTTGAGGCCCAGCAGAAGTCGCGGCTGAACGATCCCGAGGTCGACGAGCGCAAGGCCAAGGCCGCGCTGGTTCGTTTCGCCCAACAACACCCCACGGCGAAGGCGCAGAAGGCGAAGCTGATCGTCGAGGACTTCCGGGACAACGTCGCCGGGCGGCTCGGTGGGCGGGCCAAGGCGATGGTGGTTACCGGCAGCCGCAAGGACGCGTTGGAGCACTACCAGGCCATCCGCAGCTACGCCGACAAAGCGTGGCCCGGTCTGGGTGTGCTGGTCGCGTTCTCGGGGACGCTGGAGGACCCGGACACGGGAACCGAGTGGACCGAGGCGCAGCTCAACGGGTTCCCCGAGACCCGCCTGCCGGAGATGTTCGGCTACGTCAAGGCCGACGACCCGCAGGCCGCCGCGCGCGACCGCGACGAGTACCGACTTCTGGTCGTGGCCGAGAAGTACCAGACGGGGTTCGACCAGCCGCTGCTGTGCGGCATGTACGTCGACAAGAAGCTCGACGGCGTGGCCGCGGTGCAGACCCTGTCGCGGCTCAACCGCATCCACCCGCTCAAGTCCCAGGACGACGTCCGGGTGCTCGACTTCGCAAACTCGGCGGACTCGATGGAGGAGTCGTTCAAGCCCTGGTTCGAGCGGACGATCACGGACGAGGCCGACCCGAACATCCTCTACCGCATGCAGCAGGAGGTCATGCAGTACGCGGTGGTGGCCGTCCCGGAGATGGAGGCTTTCGTGACGGCGGCGGGGGAGGCACCCGCCGGGTACCTGCCGGCCTCGGCGGAAAACGCTCTGCACGCCAAGCTGCACCAGTACCTGCAGCCCGCGATCGACCGGTTCGTCGCGCTGGAGACCGACGACCAGCGCAAGGACTTCCGCGGCGACCTGCGCTCCTATGTCCGCGCCTACAGCCTGTTCGCGCAGGTCGTCGACTGGGGCGACCGCGACCTGGAGCGGCTCTACCAGTACGGCGCCAAGCTGCTGCTGCGGCTGCCGGGCGAGCCCGCGGTGAAGGTCGACATCGGCGCCGCCGACCTGAGCCACTTCCGGCTGGAGCACACCGGCGACCACCACGTCTCGCTGACGGAGGAGGGCGACGTCTCCGTGCGGGGGCACGCCGTCGACGGTGGCCGCGCTCGCGAGCCCGAGACGGCGCTGCTGTCAGAGATCATCGCCGAGCTGAACGACCGCTTCGGCCTCGACCTCGGCACCGCCGACGAAATCCTGGTCATCCAGCAGGTCGTCGGCCTTGTGGAGGATCCGGCGATGCGTCAGATCGCGCTCATGAACGACGAGAGCCGCTTCGGTCAGGTCGCCGACGACCGCCTCGACGACATCGTGGCCGAGAACGCTGAGCGCAACACCGAGTTCATGAAGATCTACTTCGACAACGACGAGTTCCGCAAGGAGATCAAGGCCGCCGCCCGCAGGCGGGCTTACCAGATCATCACCGCACCCGCGCGCGACGATGCTCTCGCGAAGCTGCGCGCCGAGATGAACCGCGCCACGGGAGGGTGAGGCGTGATCGGGGAGGAGGGCGAGCTGGTCGTCTACCGCAGCGAGGACGGGCGGACTCGCGTCCAGCTGCGGGCGGTCAAGGGCACGGTCTGGCTGACCCAGGGCCAGATCGCGGAACTCTACGCCACATCCGTGTCCAACGTTGCGCACATCATGCGTCGAGTCCTGGACGACGGCGAGGTGACTCCGGCAACTATTGACTCGGAGTCAAAGGTTCAGCAGGAGGGCTCTCGGACCGTTCGGCGTGAGGTCAAGATCTACAACCTGGACATGGTGCTCGCCGTCGGCTACCGCGTCACCAGTCCGCATGCCGTGCACTTCCGGCAGTGGGCGACCACCGTCCTGCGCGAGTACCTCGTCAAGGGCTTCGTGCTCGACGACCGCCGGCTCAAGGAACCGCGCGGGGCCGACTACTTCGACGAGCTGCTCGACCGCATCCAGGACATCCGGGCGTCCGAGAAGCGCTTCTACCAGAAGGTGCGCGACGTGTTCGCCGCCAGCAGCGTTGACTACGACGGTACGGCGGATGCGGCCAGGACCTTCTTCGCCACGATCCAGAACAAGCTGTGCTTCGCGGTCACTGGCTACACCGCCGCGGAGCTGGTGGTGAGGCGTTGCGACCCGAAAACGCCGAACCTTGGCCTCACAACCTGGGATGGGCACCGGGTGCGCAAGAAGGACGTCGAGGTCGCCAAGAACTACCTCACCGAGCCCGAGGTTTCCGAGCTCAACCGGCTAACCACGATGTTCCTCGACTTCGCCGAGGACCGGGCTCGGCGCCGGCAGGAAATCCAAATGGCCGACTGGGTGACGCAGACCGACCGCTTCCTGGCCTTCAACGAACGCGACTTGCTCGACGGGCCGGGGCGGGTGTCGGCGGTGTCCGCCAAGGAGATCACCGCGGAGCGATACGCCGAATTTGAGCAGCGTCGCCGCAAGGAGGAGGCCGACCGGGCTGCGCTGGAGGAATGGGACGACCTGCGCGAGCTGACCGCCATCGAGCGCGGCCAGCCTGACGAGGACGAGCCGTGACGTCCGCCGCGCCGCCCGACCGGGTGCTGGCCGGGCGCTACCGCATCGACGGCCGGATCGGTCGGGGCGGCATGGGCGAGGTCTTCTACGGCTACGACGAGCGCCTCGACCGGCCGGTGGCGATCAAGATGCTGCGCCAGCCAACCGCGCTGGCTGGCGACGACAGCCCGGAGGCGTTGGAGCTGCTCGACGCGCAACGCCGCGATCGGATCCGGTTCCTGCGCGAGATCCGGACGGCGGCCCGGCTGGAGCACCCCGGCACCCCCGCCGTCTATGACACCGGGACCGAGCAGCAGCCTGACGGCGCCGAGCAGGTCTGGCTGGTCATGCAGTTGCTGCGTGGCTCGACCCTCGAGACGGTGCTGGACGAGGCTGTCTTCGTTGGCGACGCCACCCCGTCGGTCGCATGGGCGGCGGCAATCGGGGCGCAGATTGCGGCGGTGCTCGCCGACGTCCACCGGGTTGAAGTGGTGCACCGCGACATTAAGCCCGCCAACATCATGATCGTCGACGGCGGGCTGGTAAAGGTGCTCGACTTCGGCATCGCGATCTTGCGGGGCGCCGGTGCGCTGCCGCGGCTCACCCAGGTCGACCGCACCGTGGGCACCCCCGCATACATGTCGCCCGAGCAGCACCTCGGGCGCGTGGTCACCGGGGCGTCCGACGTCTACTCATTGGGTTGTCTGTTCTTCGAGCTGCTGACCGGCGACCCGCCGTATCACCGCGACGGGGACGGCACTTCGTTGCGGGCGTACCACGTCCAGGCACCGGTCCCGTCCGTGCGGAGGATCCGGCGCGAGGCGTCCGCCGAACTCAACGCCCTCGTCACCGCGATGCTCGCCAAAGACCCAGACGCGCGGCCGTCCGCCGAGGACGTCTACCGCGCCCTGGTTCCGATGGTCCACGGCACCACCTCAAGCACCGGGACCGGCGAGGACCCCGATCGGGACCCCCTCCGTCCGTTCAGCATGCCGCTGCTGGCCCCGCCGCCGAGGGATTCCGCGCGCACGCGCCAGCCGCCGCTCGCCGACGACGAGCTGGACTTGCTGCTGGCGAACGTCGTTGCCCTGATGGAAGCTGGCAACGGGACCGCCGCGCTGCGGCTGATGGATGAGGGCTTGGAGCGGGCCCCAGCAGGGTCGTACGCGGAGCTGGACCTGCAATACAGGTTAGGTACTGCCCTGTTCTACGAGGGCGAGTACCGGCGTGCCGCGGCGCTGCTGACCGCGGCGGGCGACGGGTTCCGCGCCAACGGACTCGCCCCGGCCGCGGAGCACGTACTGGAATGCGCCTACATGGCTGGGCACGCCTATGTCGAGCTCGACGACACCGAGGCCGCGCTCGTCCAGTTGCGGTACTACGTCCACCACGCCGACCGACGCGACGAAAGGCTGCTGGACACGCGGTTCGTGACTGCGCAGCTGCTCGCTGCTGAGGGCTTGCTGGACGAAGCACGCGCCGAGCTGCAGGTTCTCCGCCCCGTGTTCGAGCAACGATACGGAACGGAATCGGTGCACATCCGCAACTTGGACCGGCAGGCTGACAGGTTGCGGCGTCCTGATCTTTCGTGATGATTCAGAGGCGCTACGACCCGCTGCCCAGCGGCCGATAGGAGATCGACACGGCCGCCGCAGCGGAGTCGGTGCGGTAGAAGGCTGCGGCCCGGCTCGGCCCGTCAGCTTGCGTGAGCGATATGTCATGATCGGTTCTGGTGCGAACGCACGCCGGACCATGACTTCGGAGCGTGTGGTGGATTAGACTGTTCGTGTCGCATCTGATCGAATACGCGCCAGAATCAGCGAGATATGGAGAAGGAGACCTTCTCCGGCGTTGGCGGTCCGTGGGCGGACCAGATGAACAGGCGAGTAGCCCGTAGGCACGCGATGAGCACGGCCGTGACGACGCTGGGTTGGTGGGTCAGGACCTTCCGGTGGGACGGCGTCGGCGGTGTCACGCGCCGACGCCGCGGCGACGTGTGGTGCGGCTACGGCTGACCGACGAGGAGTTCGACGCCGTCTCCGCAGCCGCCGTAGCTGAGGGCAGCGCGGTGGCGGCGTGGGTCGGTGTGGTCGCGGTCCGTGCAGCGTCGCCCCGGCCTGGTGCCCCTGCCGATTGGCACGATGTGCTTAAGGAACTCGTACGCCTCCGGCAGGGACAAGCCCCGGAAGAGCTGCTGCAGCGCATCGACCTGCTGATCGGGGAGGCGGCGCGGCGGGCTCGACGGTCGTGATCACGAAGGTTGTGCACGGCTGGCGGCCGTCCGGGCTGGTCCGCTACCTGATGGGCCCAGGACGGGCGCAGGAGCACACGAACCCACGCGTGATTGCGGCGTGGGACGGTCGGGACGCGGCGTGGCAGCCCGCCGTCGGCGCGGACGGCCGGTTCATACTGGGCCCGCTGATCACGGCGCTGGAGGCGCCTGCGATCGCGGCCGGGCTGCCGACAACCAGTTCCGGATCGGGCAAACGCGGCTACGTGTGGCACTGCTCGGCTCGTGTCGCGGCGAGCGATCGGGTCCTGTCCGATGGGGAATGGGCGTCGATCGCGCGCATGTTGCTGCACGATGCCGGGGTCGCCGAGAGCGGGGATCCCGGCGGTCCGCGGTGGGTGGCGGTGCGGCACGCCGATGATCACATCCACCTCGCGGTCGTCCTGGTCCGGCAGGACGACTTCCGACGGATCTGGCCGCGCCATGACTACCCGCGCCTGCGCGTGGCCGCACGGGAGATCGAGCGCCGCTACGGGTTGACCGTGACGGCGCCTGCTGACGGGACGGCCGCACGGGCGTCCTCGCGGGCGGAGCTGGAGAAGGCCGCTCGGCGGGGAGTTTTGCCTGCGCGGATCGAGCTGCGGCGGGCCGTGCGGGGCGCCGCCATCGCCGCACACGACGTAGACAGCTTCGTGCTTGTCCTGTGCGCGGACGGCTATCGGGTCACGGTGCGACGCGGGCCGTCGGGCGATGCGCTGGGCTACGCCGTCGCGCGCCCGGGCGACCGGACCGCAACCGGTGACGTCGTGTTCTACAGCGGCAGCAGGCTGGCGCCGGATCTGTCACTGCCTGCGCTGCAGCGGCGCTGGCACGGCGGGCCGTTGCGGGTCGGGCCAGGCTCGGCGTGGGCGGGTGCGACACGAGCGGCGCAGCGAGCGTGTGCACAGCTGCGCCGCGGCGGGGAGGATGCGGCGGGGATCGCGGACGGCGCGGCTGATGTGCTGGTGGCAGTCGGCGGCGTGCGCGGGGCACCTACGCGGTGGGGCGAGGTTGTCGAGCTGGGGGAGCGGGCTGGGCGGATTGCCCGCGGTGGCCGGGGCGTGAACGGTCCTGCCGCGGTCGCGCTGCGTCGGGCGGCGCGTGGGCTGCTCGCTCACCATCGGGCCGACGGCGGCGATGACGGGGCGGGCATGGCGGTGCTCGCCATCGCCCTGGCCGAGCTGCTGGTGGCGATCGGTCGTTGGCAACAAGCCCGGGGCCGTCCGCACCAGGCTGCCGCCGCCCGGCAAGCGGCCGGCCTGCTCGCCCAGCACAACCCGAGTGTGCGTCGCCATGACCGTCAGCTCGCGCTTGACCTCGCGCCCGCTCGGCGACCACGTGCCCGCCACACGATGACTACAGCGCCCGAGCGCTGAGTCGCAGTCGGCCGAGCGACGCCACGCTCGTCGACGTGGGCGGCCACGCGATGACCACGTCCGACCACGGCGTTTCCGCAGCGTTCGCACAGCGTGCGCATCGCGTTCGCACGGCGTGCGCATCGCGTTCGCACTGCGTGTTCGTCGCGTGCGCCCGCGTCCGCGGGCGAGAGCACGCAGCCGTCTATCGGGGTCCGCAGGATCGGAGGTCGACCCTGTCCGTGTTGGAGGTGCCCGAGGTGGACGAACCGGATCTGTTGACGTTGCAGCAGGTGGCCGATCGGCTCCAGGTCTCCCGCTGGACCGTGTACCAGCTCGTCTGGGCGGGCGAGCTGCCCAGCGTGCATCTCGGCCGCTGCCACCGCATCCGTGCTCGCGACTACGAGGCGTACATAGCCAGGCTCGGCGCCGGTACCGCGTCGTGAACCCGCCGGCGCGGCGTGGCCGCAAGCGCGGCAACGGCGAGGGCACGATCACCCGCCGCGCCGACGGGCGCTACACCGCCGCCATTTTCGTCATCCGCCCCGATGGCACCCGCGGCCGCAAGTGGGTCTACGGCGCAACCCGAGCCGAGGTCGCGCGCAAGCTCGTCGAGCTGACGCAGCGGGTCAACGCGGGCGTGGTGATGCCGACACGGTCGCCGACGGTGGGGGAGTACCTCGACTACTGGCTCGCCGAGGTCGCCATGCCGCGGCTGCGGCCGACGACGATCGCGAAGTACCGCACCGCGATCGAGCGCTACCTACGCCCGGCGCTGGGCACCCAGAAGCTTGACCAGCTGACCGTCGCCACGGTCCAGCGCTTCCTCAACACCCGCCGCGCGGCGGGTGACTCAGTGCAGAAGCTGCGTTGGATCCGCGAGGTCCTCAGCTCGGCGCTCGGCCGGGCGCAGCGTGAGGAGCTGGTCATGCGCAACGTCGCGCAGCTGACCACCCTGCCGACGGAGCAACGCCGCCGCAGGCTGGCCTGGACGGCCGAACAGAGCCGTCGCTTCCTCGACGCCGCTCGCGGTGACGCGGCGCACCCGGTGTTCGTGCTCGCACTCTTGTACGGGCTACGCCGCGGCGAGATCGCCGCGCTGCGCTGGAGCGACATCGACACCGAACGCGGCATCATCGACGTCCAGGCCAGTCTCGCCCGCGCAGGCGGGAAGCTCGTGCTCGGCCCGACCAAGTCGCAAGCCGGCGTGCGCACCCTGCCGATCGTCGACCTCGCCCGCGAGGTGCTGGACGAGCAACGCGCCCGGCAGCAACAGCAGCGCGCGACTGCGGGCGACGGCTGGATCGACACCGGCTTCGTCTTCACCACCCGCACGGGACGCCCGATCGACCCGCACAACCTGTCCCGCTCGTTTGACCGGATCGTCGCGGCGGCCGGGCTGCCGCCGATCGTCTTCCACGATCTGCGGCGCACCGCCGCGACCTTGCTTAAGGATCTTGGTGTGCCCGCCCGTGATGCCCAAGTGATCCTCGGCCACTCGCACGTGAGCGTCACGCTCGGGATCTACAGTGAGGTCTTCGACAGCCAGATCAACACCGCGCTGCACCGCATGAACAAAGCCCTACGCGGCCCCAATTTGGGCCGATAGTCGGCCTCACCAGGGCAGATGCGTCACTGTTGTTGTCAGAACTGTTGTCAAACGCCCCTTCCTGATCTTCAGGAAGGGGCGTTTGCGCTGGTGGGCGATACTGGGATCGAACCAGTGACCTCTTCGGTGTGAACGAAGCGCTCTCCCCCTGAGCTAATCGCCCAGCGCCGAAGACACTACCGCACCGCCCTCCTGCGCCAAGGCGGGGGCCTCACGCTTCCAGATTCCCTGCAGCCACCACATCGGTCGGGGTGGCGGGCGGGGTGCGGCCGGGTTCCAAGGAGATCGCGTAGGCGGCGTAGGCGTCCTGGCCGGACTCGCCGACCACCCGCAGGCCCGGATCCCTGGCCGTCACGTCGAACGCGCCGAGGGGCTGAGGGGCCGACGACATGTCCTTGAGACCCCACAGGACGTAGGTGTGGTCGATGGCGTTCGCGGCGAGGCCGAGGGTGTAGACGTCGCGGTGCCCGCCGCTCAGCACCACCGCGGCCACGGCGGTGCCATCGGGCCGGGCGAGCAGCGCGTGGGAGACGCCGGGGCGGGCGAGCTCGCGCACCAGGTCGGTCGCGGTCGAGGCCTGTGCGGTGACCGAGTCGAGCTGCTGCTGCAGCTGGAACGTCCTCAGGCCGAGACCGCCGATCGCCACAACGGCGACCACCGCGGCCGCCGCCGCGATGAGGCGGCGTGGCCGCGACCGTGGAGCCCTTCCCGGTCCGGACGAGGCCGGGCCGGAGGGTGGCGGACCGGACGGCGGACGGGTGCGGGGGTGTCGGGGTGACGGCGCGGCGACGGGCTCCCGTGGCGGCGCGGGAACCTGCGGGGTGGCCGCGGCAGCCTCCAGGATGCTGGCCCGCAGGCGTGGCGGCGGGTCCACCTGCTCGACCGCCGTGGCGAGGTGGGTCATCACCGCCTCCGTGTCGCGGACAGCGGCGCGGCAGTCCGGGCACGTCGGCACGTGCCGCTCGACGTCCATCTCCTCGTCGGGTTCCAAGGCGTGCAGCACCCAGCCGACAGCCTGCTCTGTGCGGGTGCACTGGGGACTCGGCTCGTTCATCGCGCACCCCCGCCGAACTCCGACGCGGCGTCGCCCAGAAGGGGTCCGAGCGCGCTGCGCAGCCGTTGTATGCCGGTGAACATCCGGGACTTGACGGTGCCGAGCGGCACGCCCGTCAACGTCGCGACCTCGCGCTGCGTGTAGCCCGCGTAGTAGGCCAGGGCGAGGGCCTCCCGCTGTTCGGCGGGCAGGCGGCCGAGCGCGTCGCGCACCTGGCCCGCGACCACCGAACCGAGCGCGGCCTGGTCGGCCCCGGGGCCTGGGGTCGACGACCACTCCTCTCCGTCCTCGGACGCCGGGACGGTGCGACGACGGATGACGCTCTCACGGCGCACCGCGTCAACGGCCTTGTGGTGTACGAGCGTCAGCAGCCAGCTGCCGAACGCACCGCGCGCGGGGTCGAAGCGCCGGGGCTCGCGCCAGAACGCCAGGAACACCTCTTGCACGACGTCCTCGGCCAGCCCTTCGTCCGCGCACACCCGCCGGGCCAGGGAGAACGCGGGTCGGGCCCAGCGGTCGTAGAGCTCGGCGAGCGCGCCGTGGTCACCGGCGACGATGCGCCGGATGATCTGCTCGTCGGCCGGATCGGGCCCCCGGCGCCCCGGCGTCGGACGGGGGCGCGAGGTGCGTCGGTCCGGCGTGTCGGGGGTGTCGGCAACTCCGTCCACCACTGGGATCCTCACGTCCTCGTATACGCCTGTGGGTCGGCGGGCGGTTCAGGCTAGTACGCACCGGTCACCCGCGTTGGGAGGGTCGCGCCGCCGCGTGTAACACGCTGGCCCGTCGGGGTGATATCAGTGAGCAGTGGGGGGTTCCCCGTCCCCCGACCCGTCACATCTTCGCCACACGGTCGTTTTCCGCATGACGAACCACGGCGGGACCACGAAAGAGGACGCACGATGCGCGACGAGCACACGGTCATCTGCTCACCGGCAGTGTTCGAACTGACCTCACCGGATGCTCCGGCGGTCCCCGTCAAGGTCGACCTGACCTATCACAGCCGCGATCCGTATGCGGTCCGGGCGTCGTTCCGGACGGGCAGCAGCTCGGTCGAGTGGGTCTTCGCCCGCGACCTTCTGCACGGTGGGCTGATCGGGCCGTCCGGAACGGGTGACGTCCGGGTGCAGCCGGTGCCGGGCACGCCCGCGAAGGTGCAGCTGGAGC
This sequence comes from uncultured Actinomycetota bacterium, assembly GCA_963750095.1. Lineage (GTDB taxonomy): Bacteria > Actinomycetota > Actinomycetes > Mycobacteriales > Pseudonocardiaceae > Pseudonocardia. The sequence continues at coordinate 131,203 of CAVVPJ010000012.1, forward strand.
TGTCCTCGCCGTCGGGCCACGCCGTCTTCACAACGTGCGCCACCGCACTCGGGGACTTCCTGTTCCGCACCTTCGAGGCCGTGCCCGCGGGCTCGGAGTACTCGTGGCTGGACTTCGACATGGCGCTGTCGGAGCTTCTCAACGAGTCCGCACACGACTGATCCGCAGGTCGGAGGCCCTGCCAGGGGCCGGTGTGGAGCCCCCGCCGGGTCTGGGCTAAGGTTGTTCCCATCAACGCAGCGGAGACGCTGCACACGCGGACGTAGCGCAGCTGGTAGCGCATCACCTTGCCAAGGTGAGGGTCGCGGGTTCGAATCCCGTCGTCCGCTCGGATTCCACAGTCGGGCCCTCCAGCCTCAAAGCCGGGGCTCCGGTATCCAAAGCCGGCGGAGTGGCCGAGTGGCTTAGGCAAGGGCCTGCAAAGCCCTGTACGCGGGTTCGATTCCCGCCTCCGCCTCGGGCGATTAGCTCAGTGGGAGAGCGCTTCCTTGACACGGAAGAGGTCACAAGTTCAATCCTTGTATCGCCCACCAGCAAACGGCCTGGTCAGGAGCTTCTAACGGAGTTCTGGACCGGGTCGTTTCTCTGTCTTCCAGCCGGGTGAGTAACTATCTGAGTAACTACGGCCACGGACGGGGAAGACACGGTCCATCGCCGTGGCGCCCTCGTCGATGACCGGCCGAAGTTGTTTGCGATAGACGGCTTCGGTGACCTTCGACCCTCCGGCATGTCCGAGGAGACGCGCGATCTGTTCGATTGGCACACCTTCGTCCGAGAGCAACGAGACGAAGCTATGCCGCAGCTCCCGCGGTGTCCACGCGTCGGCGGGCAGACCGGCCGTGGTGGCGATGCGTCGGAAGCCGCGCCGTACGTTGGCCGAGTCCAAGGCGGTGCCGGCCTCGGAGGCGAACACGAGATCGTGGTTGCCGCGTCGCGAACCCGAGTGCTGGTGAGTGGCGGTCTGGCGGCTGCGCTGCTCGCGAAGCGCGTCGACCGCACGCTGGGGGAGTGCGAGGGTCCGTCGCGACAGCTTGGTCTTGGTGTCCCCGCCTGCTCGGACGGAGCGCCACACCCTCACGTGTGGCCGTATCGGGGGGACAGCACCAGGGTTGCCGTCGAGATCGACGTGGCTCCAGGTGAGCGGCCGGAGTTCCTCGGTTCGGGCGCCGGTGAGCAGCGAGACGGTGATGTAGGCGCCGATTGTCGAGCCCGTGGCGGCATCGAGCAGGGCGTGCGCTTGGTCGTGTGGGGTGCCAGAAGTCGGGCCTGGGTCGCTGACCAGCGGTGATCGCTGGTCGGACATGATCCCGGGGTGTCGCTGCGGTTGCTGTACTTGATCTTCTGGCGTCTGCTCGGGCTGGTCCTGCTGATGGGCCGTACGTCCGCTACCAAGGACGTCGAGCTCCTTGTGCTGCGCCACGAAGTCGCCGTCCTCCGCCGCACCAACCCACGACCGCGCATGGACTGGGCGGACCGAGCCGTGTTCGCCGCCCTCGTCGGGCGGCTGCCCCGAGTCCTGCGTTGCCATCGCCTGGTCACCCCGGACACGATCCTGCGATGGCATCGCCGCCTCGTACGCAGAAGATGGACCTACCCGAACCGGGCCGGACGGCCACCGATCGACGACGTCCTCGCCACCTTGGTGGTGCGGATGGCGCGGGAGAACCCGCGCTGGGGGTACGTGCGGATCCAGGGCGAGTTGCTCAAGCTCGGCCACCGTGTCGGCGCCTCGACGATCCGGCGGATCCTCAGGCGCCACCGCATCCCACCAGCGCCGTCGCGTCACACCGACACCAGCTGGCGGCAGTTCCTGCGTACGCAGGCCACCAGCATGCTCGCGGTCGACTTCTTCCACGTCGACTGCGCGGTGACGCTGCGGCGGCTCTACGTCCTGTTCGTGCTCGAGGTTGGCGACCGCTACCTGCACGTCCTGGGCGTGACCGGGCATCCTGACGGGCCCTGGTCTACGCAGCAGGCCCGCAACCTCGTCATGGACCTCGGCGAGCAGGTCGCTCGGTTTCGGTTCCTGGTCCGCGATCGGGCCGGTCAGTTCGCGGCGTCGTTCGACGCGGTCATGGCGGACGCGGGTATCGAGGTGGTCAAGATCCCGCCGCGGTGTCCGCGGGCGAACTGCTTCGCCGAGCGCTTCGTCCTGACCGTGCGGACCGAGCTCACCGACCGGATGCTGATCGTCGGCGAGCGGCACCTGCGCCAGGTGCTTGCCGCGTACGCCGACCACTACAACGGGCGGCGGCCGCATCGGGCGCTGCGATTGCGGCCACCGCGCCCAACATCGCCGGCTGCCGAGCCGGTCCATGGCAGGATCCGGCGTCGACCGATCTTGGGCGGCCTCATCAACGAGTACGAGACGGCAGCTTGAAAATGCTGGTCAGGCACCACGGCCACGTTCTGAAACCCGACAGGGGTTGGTGCGGCGGAGGACGGCGACCTCGTGGCGCAGCACGAGCAGTTCGATGTCCTTGGTGGAGGACGGGCGGGCCATCAGGAGGACCAGTCCGAGCACCTGCTGGAAGAGCAGATACAGCAGTCGCAGCGACACGGCGGCGATCATGCCCGACCGCCGAAGGCGGCCGATCACCGCAGGTCAGCGGCAGGTGCGACGTCTTGGAACCCCGCAGGCCGACGACGAACTCAGGCAGTCGCGCGATCCGCCGACACAACAACTACCGGATCGAGAAATCCGGCGAGCCCGTCAGCACCCGTCGCCCCACCCTGCCACGGTCCGGCTCCGCGGGTTCACACCCCGAACAGCATGGTCAACTGAGGTTACGTGGCATTGGCCCGGGTCCGGCAGGTCCGCGTCGATCAGGCATGTGGCTCCGGCGGCGCGCGTCTCAACGGTGTCGCAGCGCTCGCGGACGCGGTCAAGCATCTCGGTATCGCCGAGCGGGAGGGCCACGTGAAGCCGTTGGCGGGAGCTGACCTCGGGGGCGTCGAGGATGGCGTCGACCAGTCGCTTCCGGGTGCCCGCAGGCAGGTGGCCGGACTCGACGTGCAGAGACACCCGGGCCACCGACGGGTGCAGGCCGTCAATTTCGGCGGTGGCTATGGGTCGCCCGTCCTCGTCGACGATGGCGATACGGCGTCGGGCAATGTCGGCCATCTGCTCGCGCCTCCCAGCTGAATTGATCGATTTGGCATGCATCAGAGACAAATCGGCGGGACTCGAAGTTGTGGTGAGAAGGGGATTGGGCCGGAGCAAGGGGCGCCACGTTGCGCCTCTCGCCAGCCACAGCGCCCTCGCCAATGCAGCCTCGGTCACGCACCGAGGGTGTGTCAAGTCACACAATGGATGGAGGCCTGGCGCGTGCGCCCTACCTCGCCGCCTGAACACGCCGATTTGCCGCTGGTGGCGGTGATCCGCGGTATCCACCCACAAGTCTTTCAAGTCTTGACAGACCTACGCTTCGCCACGGGTGCACGCCGGGATGCTCACGCAACCATGCGGCTAACGTTGCGGCCTTGCGGTCGGGCGGCAGATCCACCGGCCGGTGGTTTCCCTGTCGATCGGCACGGTGTCTTGACGCGGCTGGGGCCCATGATCGCTCCGAGGTGGGAGTCGCACCCCGCGAGTCGATGCCCAAGCGGTAACTTGCGAACGCCGTCATTCGACACACGTGGTCCGGTGGTCCGGTGTGACCCGACCAAGCCCCGCGGGCTAGTCGAGGTAGTCGCGCAGTGTCTGCGAGCGGGCCGGGTGGCGCAGTTTGGCCATCGATTTGGCCTCGATCTGGCGGATTCGTTCGCGGGTCACGCCGTAGACCTGGCCGATCTCGTCGAGGGTGCGGGGTCTGCCGTCGGTCAGCCCGAACCGCAGTCGGACCACTCCGGCCTCCCGCTCGTTCAGGGTGGCAAGGACGGACTGCAACTGGACCTGCAGCAGACCGAACGCGGCCGCGTCCACGGCGTCCACGGCCTCGGAGTCTTCGATGAAGTCGCCGAGCCGGCTGTCGCCCTCGTCGCCGATGGTCTGGTCGAGGCTGATCGGCTCCCGCGTGTACTGCTGGATCTCCAGCACCTTCTCCGGGGTCACCATCATGTTGTGGGCGAGCTCCTCCGGGGTGGGCTCGCGACCCAGGTCCCCGATCAATTGGCCCCGGATGCTTCGGAGTTTGTTGATGACCTCGACCATGTGCACCGGGATGCGGATCGTGCGGGCCTGGTCGGCCATCGCGCGGGAGATGGCCTGCCGGATCCACCAGGTGGCGTAGGTGGAGAACTTGTAGCCCCTGGCGTAGTCGAACTTCTCGACCGCGCGGATCAGGCCGATATTGCCCTCTTGGATCAGGTCGAGGAACGGCATGCCCCGGCCGGTGTAGCGCTTGGCGATCGACACCACCAGCCGCAGGTTAGCCTCCACCAGGTTGTCCTTGGCGCGCTGTCCGTCGCGGACGATCCAGCGCAGGTCGCGGCGCACCTGTGAGCCACCGCTCCCCTCGGTGGCCTTCGACAGCCGTTCGGCGGCGTAGAGGCCGGCCTCGATCCGCTTGGCGAGCTCCACCTCACGCTGCGCATTGAGTAGCGCGACCCTGCCGATCTGCTTGAGGTAGGCCCGTACCGAGTCCACCGAGGCGGTCAGCTCGGCGTCCTTACGTGCTTCCCGCAGGGCGTCGGTCTCCTCGTCGTCCCAGACGAAGGTGGTGGAGGCGGGAGCGTCCGCCGTCGGTTGTTCCACACCGCGCGTGGTCGATGCGGCGCCATGCGCTTGGGTGACCGACGGCATGTCGGCGCTCCTGTTCCCAGGACCGCTCATGGTCCCTGTTGGGAATTCGTCAAGAACGAGGCGGGGCCTGAACGCCCCGCGATGCGCTCCCAACAATCGCGACACTACGCCCTGATATAGAGGGCGTTGCTGTCAAGGGGCAAGGTGAAGCGGTGCCCATGGCCGTCGCCGTGGGCACCGCTTCGGTCGCCGGAGCGGATCTGGGGTGGTGGCGAGCGTGTCGGCGTGCGACGCGTTGTCAGTCTGATATTCGCGTGTTGGTTACCGCAGGACGGACTGTTCGGTGTGAGCGGGACCGCGGTCTAGAAATCGAGCGTCCCCCCGCTTCGCTCCCCAGCGACGGGCTGGGCAGGGAAGGGCGGTTGCTCATAGGGCGTTCGCGGGTCCGCTCGCAGCGCTGCCGTCACCACTCGGGACCGTGTCCGGACGTTGGGGGGGCAGGGTCAGTCGTCGAGGACGGCCAACGACCAGCACCAACCGGCCAGCTCGCGGACGATGGCGGTGTTGGCGACCACGGGCAGCTTGAGGCGGGCGTCGAACGCGGCCCAGCGGGCATGCAGACGCCGATTCGCCCGTTGCCCCCGATCCCGCGCGGCCGGATCGGCCCGGTCCAGCCGCCGCCGCAGTTCTACCCCGACCCGGTAAGCAGGTCGATGGTGCCAGGCCGCTTCGATCAACAACCGGCGGGCGTGTTCCCGCCGTTGTTGATGGCACCGCCGACGACCCAGCGGCCCGGGACCAGCACGTAGCAGAACACCCGTCCCTGCTCCTCGACCCGCGGCTCGGGCACGACACCCCGGATCGCCCCGCTGGGTGCCGATCGAGCACGCGACCACCCCCGGCATCGCGGCGCCGACGCCGAGGTTCGCCAGCACCCCGTCACTCGCCCCGGCGACGACAGGCACGCCGCTGGGCAGCCCCCACTCCTTCGCGGCCGGGCCGAGGCGGCTGATCACGTCGGTGGTCGAGCACAGGCTCGCCAGTTGGTCGCGCCGCACCCCGGTGAGGGTGAGCGCTTCGTCCTCCAGTCGCGCGTAGCCAGTCCGTACAATCCCGTCGCCGACGCGGTCGACTCGTCGACCGCCAGCACCCCGGCCAGCCGGAGGAGCACGTACTCCTTGATGCCCACCCAGTACGCCGCTCCGGAAGACGTCGGGTTCCTCCTCCCGGAACCACAGCAGCTTGGTCAGCGGTGACATCGGGTGCACGGGAGTACCCGTGCGGCGATGCAGCGCCAGCCACTCCCCGGAGTCCCGCACCCTGCGCGTGCTGTCGACCTGCTGGCGGCGGAGGCGGCGGGCTGCTGGTTAGTCGACGGGGTCGGCCCGTGAGAACCGCACCTCCTCGATGTCGAGCAGGGCCTGGACCTGGCGCAGCACGATGTCGTCGATCCGCCGCTCGTCGCGCAACTCGAGAAGCGCCTCGCGCTTGCGGGCGATGAAGGCGAGCCAGAGACTGGTGTATTGGTCGTCGTGGCGGATCACCGGGTCACCGTCGGCGCCATCGGCCGCCAGCACCTTCCGCCGCTTCTCGATCTCAGTGCGCACCCGCTCGACCACGCGCTCGTCGGTGCCCAGTTCGGCCGCGGTGGCGGCGATCGCGCCGATCGCGGCGTCGGTGATGAACACCTCGGCGTACTGCCGTTCCTCGGCGACGGAATTGTCGGCCGGGAGCCGGGCGAACCGCACCACACGCGGCAGCAGCAGAGCCTGCAGCAGAGTCAGCACGATCACCCCACAGGTGATCACCACGATGAGGTCGCGGTCGGGGAAAGGCGCGCCGGCCTCCAGGGTGCGCGGTACGGCGAGCACCGCGGCGAGCGAGACCGCACCGCGGAACCCGGCTACACCGCTGACCGAACGCTGCCGGGCCCCGAGCCGGCGCAGCCGCTGCGCAGGGCGGCGGTCGAGCGCGCGGATGATGTACGGCGTGGTGTAGAGCCACGCCCAGCGAACCCCGACCACCACCGCGGTGACCAGCAGGACGTCGACCAGTGCGCGGGTAAGCGAGACGCTGGAAAGGTCGCGGATCGCGGTCTGGGCCTGAAGACCGACGAGCACGAACAGCACGCTGCTGAGCACCGTCGTCGAGACACTCCAGAACGGGACAGAAGTCTGCCGGGTGAGCGCGCCGGTGATGCGCGGGGTCACCTGGCTGATGAACAGCCCGCACACGACGACCGCCAGCACCCCGGACGCGTGGATCGACTCGGCCAGCAGGAAGGCGGCGAACGGCGTCACCAGCATCGCGATGTTCTCCAGCATCGGGTCGTCCCATCCGGCGGCGCACCTGCCAGCTGACCAGACCCATCAGCGCGCCGGTGAGCAGGCCGCCGCCGTAGGCCAAGACCAGCAGGCCGCTCACGTGCAGCGGCGTCAAGTCCTCCTCGCCGGCGGTGACCCCGACCGCGAGGCCCGTAGATCACCAGCGCGGTGCCGTCGTTGACCAGGCTTTCCGCGCGCAGCACGGTCACGGTCCGGCGGGGCAGCCTCCGGGCCAGGACGCCGACCGCGGTCGCGTCGGTTGGCGCGAGCGCGGCACCCAGGACCCAGGCCGGTCCCCACTGCAGGCCGATCGCGTGCGCCGCGGCCGCCACCGCTGCGGCGGTGGCGAGGACCAGCACGGTGCTGGTGAGGACCACGACCCGCAGGTTGTTGCGGATCTCCCGGAGCGAGGTGGTCAGGCTCTCCCAGTAGAGCAGCACCGGCAGGAACAGCAGCAGCACGACCTCCGGTGGCAACTGGGCCTGGCGTAGGTGCGGCACGAAACCGATGAGCACACCCACGAGCACCAGCAGGATCGCCGGTGCGATCGGGTAGCGACGCGCCAACGCACCGCACACAACCAAGGCGACGCCAAGGGCCACCGCCATTTCCAGTCCCAGCACGCCTACATCGTGACGGGTTTCAGCGTCAGGTCTAGCCGGAATAAGACTGCTGCGTCCAGTGGGTACACCGCCCATCCGTCCGCCAAAGCCATGAACGGCGATCCCCAAGGTGGTGTTCTCTCGGACCCTGAAGACCACCGACGGCTGGCCCGAGACCCTGATCGCCAGCGGTGACACGCCGGAAGAGATCCCAAGCTCAAGGCCGAGCCCAGCAAGGATCTCGTCGCCGCGGGCGGCACGGTCGATGCAGCGCAGGGACATGACAGCCCGCAGGCCAGACAGGTCGATGCCGTCGGCGCGGCCGTCGTGGATGTGCCAGGACAACATGCCGACGCACGCCCCGAAGCTGGAGGGTTCGCCGGGCAGTCCGCCCACGCTGCGGCACGGGCTGAGCAGCAGCAAGCGGATCGACAGAACGGCGGCGCCACGGACTTCCGTACTGGTTACAACACGCATCGCCCGCACCGATCCGTGGGTCAGCACCCGCCCGCAGGCCACACTCACCCACGCTCGAGCGCGACCATGCAGCCACTGCGACGAGTTGGGAGTAGTGGCTACCCGCGATGACTCGCGTGCCGGCGCGGAACCGCCTCGGCATGAACCGCGGCGGCGGGAGTGCGGCACCGCGGCTCGTACGCCGTTGACGAGGACGTGTTCCGAGTGTTCACCGGACGCGACCTTCGGATTAACGTCGGCCGGATGGTGGATCCGGACGTCGCCGAAGAGCGCGACCGGCTGCCAGCTCGACGTCTGACCGAGGTCGAGCAGCTACTGGAGCACGGTCGCCGTCTAATCGCGACCGTCGAGGAGGACCGGTGTCGGACTTCGTACTTGACTACGATCATTTCCACCCAGCCTCGGAGGGCCTGCGGGAGGCCTTGACCTCGACCGGCAACGGATATTTCTGCACGCGAGGCGCGGCAGAGTGGGAAGACACCGGCTCCGGGCACTACCCGGGGACCTATGTGCACGGTGGATTCAACCGGGAGACGACGATCATGGGCGGGCGCCCCGTGCACAACGAGGACTTGGTCAACCTTCCGAACTGGCTCGTGCTGAAGCTGCGGATCGAAGGCGAGGACGCGATCCGGCTCGACACCGTGGAGCTGCTGGGCTACCGACACTGCTACGACGTGCGGCTTGCGTTGGTCGAGCGTAAACTGCGGTTCCGCGACAGAGCTGGCCGTGAGACGACGCTGCACAGCCGCCGGTTCGTGTCCATGGCTGACAGCCACCTGGCGGGTATCGAATGGACGATCACGCCCGAGAACTGGTCGGGTCGCGTCGAGATCGTCTCCGGGCTCGACGGACGGGTCACCAATCAGATGGTCGCCCGGTACAGCGAGCTGGAGGGGCGCCACCTCAATCCCGTCTCGCCTCGCACCTTCGGACCCGAGACGATCGCGCTCAAGGTACAGACCCGGCAATCGAACATCTACGTCGCCGAGGCGGCGCGGACCCGGGTGTTCCGCGGCGGTGACCCGGGGACTCCCGCGCAGATCCGGCGCGAGCTGTACCAGATGGAGGACTACATCCAGCAGGTTCTCGCGTTCGACGTCGGTCAGGGCGAGGACGTTCGGGCAGAGAAGCTCGTGTCACTGTTCACCTCCCATGACAACGCGATCACCGAGCCGCTCGCCGCCGCCGGCCGGCACGTCGTGCGCTATCCGGACTTCGCTGGGGCGTTGGTTGAACACCGGGCCGCATGGGCCGAGTTGTGGGAGGTCTGCGACATCGAGCTACCCCGCGAACCGCACGCTCAACAGCTGCTCCGGTTCCATATCGCGCACCTGCTGCAGGTGTGCTCGCGGCACACTGCCCGGCATGACGCTGGGCTCCCGGCCCGCGGGCTCAACGGCGAGGCCTACCGCGGGCATGTGTTCTGGGACGAGCTCTACGTCTACCCGTTCCTCAACTTCCGCTTCCCCGAGATCACCCGTGGGCTGCTGATGTACCGCTACCGCAGGCTGACCGAGGCGCGAGCGGCGGCGGCGGCCGCCGGCTACCGGGGCGCGATGTACCCCTGGCAGAGCGGTAGCGACGGCACCGAGGAGACCCAGGTCGTGCACCTCAACCCGCTCTCAGGCCAATGGGATCCCGACCACAGCCACAACCAACGCCACGTCAACGCCGCGATCTTCTACAACGTGTGGCAGTACTACCTGGCCACCGACGATCTAGAGTTCCTCCGCGACTACGGCGCCGAGCTGATGCTGGAGATCGCCCGGTTCTGGGCCTCGATCGCGCATCTCGACACCACCCGCGGCCGCTACGAGATCCACGGAGTGATGGGTCCCGACGAGTTCCACGAGCGGTACCCGGGCGCGCAGGAGAGCGGCCTGCGCAACAACGCCTACACCAATGTCCTGGTGGCCTGGATCGCCGACATCGCACCAAAGGTGCTCGACCTGTTGCCGAGGAGCCGCCGCGCCTCGCTGCGGGCTCGGCTCAGGCTCACCAACGACGAACTCGAGACGTGGCGGCAGATGAGCCGTCGCATGTTCGTGCCCTTCCACGCCGACGGGGTCCTGAGCCAGTTCGAGGGCTACGAAGAGCTCGAGGAGCTCGACTTGGACGCCTACCGTGCCCAGCACCCCAACATCGGGCGCCTCGACCGGATTCTCAAGGCGGAGTGTGACCACCCCGACCGGTACCAGCTGGCCAAGCAAGCCGACGCGGTGATGCTGTTTTTCCTGTTCTCCCACGACGAGCTGCATGAGCTGTTCGACCGGCTCGGATACGGCTTCGACCCGGACCTGGCCCGCCGCACGATCTCCTACTACGACCGGCGCACCTCCCACGGCTCCACGCTCAGCCTCGTGACCTACGCCGGTGTGCTGGCCGCGCTGGACCCGGACAGCTCCTGGGAGCGGTTCATCGTCGCCCTGAACAGCGACATCGCAGACGTCCAAGGCGGCACGACCAAGGAGGGCATCCACCTGGGTGTCATGGCAGGCACACTCGACCTGCTGCAGCGCGGCTATGTGGGCGCCGGTGTCCGCGACGGTGTGCTACACGTCGAGCCGCAACTCGTCGCTCGCCTCGACGGATTGGTGATGTCGCTGCAGTTCCAGGGAACCTCGATCCTGATCTCGATCTCGGGGGACGAGCTCACGGTGCTGTCACGGGCCGAGGGGTTCCGACGACCCGTGCGCATCGCAGTGCGCGGCGAGGTTCGCGCCCTGGGTCCCGGCGAGAGCTGGGTCGTCGCATTGCCCGGCCTGACGCCGAGCGCGCCGCCTGCAGTTCGACCCTAGCGGTTGGCGCCAGCTGCCTGACCTTGCCGGGAGGGAACGGTCGCTGAGGTATGAGTCGGGGCCAGAATGTCTCACGCGGCTTCACCACTCCCACCATCGACCCTCAGTTGGACGAGGCCCGCTCGTCTCATCCGGCTCACCCCATCGCGGCGGACAGGCGCAGTGCTGATCACAAATCTGGTCGTGAGCCGGTTCAGCTCGCCGGTCTGTGCCCGGTCCGGAGTTCGAGGGCGCGTCGAGCGGGCCTGGCCAGGCCTGAGGTACCTGTTCGGGCGGCCCTAGTAGTACTTTGTTAGGTCGTGTCGACGGTGTCGGGTCGGCGCCGGGGGACGGGTTGTCGACAGGTGCGGCAGACGCCGGTCCAGGTGCCGGGCAGGGTCTGCAGTTCGCGGAGTACGGCGTAGAGGGTCAGCCCGGCGCAGGGGCTCTTGGGTCGTTGCGCAGTTGGGTGCAGAACGCTTGGGCCACGGTGGTGAGGGTGACGTGGCGGTGCCAGCCGGTGTAGCTGCGGCCTTCGAAGTGGTCCAGTCCGAGTCCGTCTTTGAGTTCGCGGTAGTCATGTGGGTTTCCCCTCGTAGCGTGGAGACATCGCCACAAAGGGAGGGGTGATGGGCAGGTACCGCAAGTTCGATCAGGACTTCCGGCAGGGCGCGGTGCGGATTGTGCAGGAGACCGGGAAGCCGATCGCGCAGGTGGCCCGCGAGCTCGGGGTGAACGAGGGCACGCTGGGTAACTGGGTGGCCCGGGCCCGCCGGGTCGAGGGTGGCGGTGAGCGGACGTTGAGCGAGTCGGAACGGGCTGAGCTGGTCCGGTTGCGGAAGGAGAACGCCGAGCTGCGGATGCAGCGTGATGTGCTCAAGCGCTCGGTGGCCCTCTGGGTCGACGAGGCGATGGGCCGGTAGCGGTGGCCCGGTTCATCACCGTCCAGAGGGCCGAGCACGGCATCCCGGTGGCGACCGCGTGCCGGGCGCTGGGAGCCAGCCCGGCCTGGTACCACAAGTGGCGCCACGGCGACCGGTCTGCGCGGCGGGCGCGGCGGGAGCAGCTGGGGGTGGAGATCGCCCGGTTGTACGCGGTCCATCGGGGCCGCTACGGGGCGCCGCGGATCACCGAGGATCTGCACGAGGCGGGGTGGCGGGTCAGCGAGAACACCGTAGCCCGGATCATGCGCGAGCGTGGGCTGGTGGGCCGCCCGACCCGGCGCCGGCGCGGGCTGACCCGCCCCGGTCGGGGCCGGTGGCGGGCACCGGACCTGGTCAAACGCAAGTTCGGGACGGATCAGCTCAACCGGCGTTGGTACGGGGACGGCACCGAGATCGTCACCGACGAGGGCAAGCTGATCCTGGACTCGGTGCTGGACATGGGCTCGCGGCGGATCGTCGGGTTCGCCCTCGGCGAGCACCACGACGCCGAGCTGGCCTACCAGGCGCTGGCCATGGCCGTGGCGGTCCGCGGCGGCAAGGAGACGATCACCGGGGTCGTGCTGCACACCGACCAGGGCAGCGAGTACACCTCCCACCGGGTCCGGGCGGCCTGCGGGCGGCTGGGTGTGCGCCAATCGATGGGCCGACCGGGCTCGGCGTTGGACAATGCGGTGATCGAGTCGTGGCACTCCACATTGGAGTTCGAGTTGCGCCGCCTCGAGCGCTTCGCCACCAAGGCCGAGGCCCGCGCCGAGGTCGCGGCCTGGATCGAGGAATACAACCACGACCGGCGCCACTCAGCGCTGGGCATGCGCTCCCCGATCGCCTACGAACGCAGCCTCACCACCCCCGACCCGCCGCAGGAAGCAGCGTGACCGGCCCGCTTCCGGCTACCCAGCGTGGCACCGTCCTCGCCGGGGTCAACGCCACGCCCCTACGGGTGGCCTACGGCCAGCGTTGACCCCGCCTGCGGCGGCGCCCCCGCCAACCCCGCCGGAACCACGCCCGAAGAACAGACCAGAGAGCAAGATCCGTCAATCAGAGGTCTCCTCACTCTTGGGGGATACCCGCAGGGTCATGAACTCGGGCCTGGCGACGCCCGGGCGGTTTGGGGATCCCCGCCAACGCCAGCAGCTGGGTGAACACGCGGTCCACGCCGCCGACGAGCAGCCGGGTGCCGGTGGTAGACACGAAGAACCCGCGGGTCGCCGGTGTCGGGCAGAGCCGGTCTCGGCGGGCGCAGTACCCGCGCAGCATCGCCACCGTGCTCGGGTGCAGCGGCACCTGACGTGACTTGCCGAACTTGCCGTGGACCACGGTCAGCAGCCCGGCGTCGAGGTCGACCTCGCCGCGGTCGAGCCTGACGGCCTCGCCGACCCGCAAGCCTTCTCCGGGGGTCGCCGGTCCGCCGCGTGATGTCGCCCGATCCGGGTGATCGTGGTGGTGGCGCGGTGGTTCTCCGGGGTGTGCCGCTCGTGGCTGGTAGTCGTGTCCGACCAGCTCGAGAGCGAGGAAGACCGAATGCGGGCATTCCCGGTGAGGTTGCCGTCCGGGCAGCGGTACTGGACCGTGTTGGACGAGGATCTGCAGGTCGTCGCGGTCGCTGATGCGTTCCTGCGGCAGCAGCGGTTCGGTCGCGACGGCGCGGAGTCCACGACGAAGGCGTATGCGCACGCGCTCGCGCTGTTCTTGCGTTGGTGCGCGCGCATCGGCCGGGACTGGCAGGGCGGGGTCGAACGGCTGGGCCTGTTCATGACGTGGCTGGCCCACACGGGACCGGGCGGCGCGCCCGGCCAGCACCCGGGCGACGTGGCGGTCGTGCTGTCCGGGCCGGGTGCCGCGCCGTCGCGGTCACCGTCGCGGATCAACGGGGTGCTGACCGCGGTGCGGGGCATGGTGGTGCACGCGGTCGCCGCCGGGCAGGCCCCGGCGGAGTTGGTGGCGCTGCTGTATGAGGTCGCCGATGATCGGGATCTGCCCGATGCGGCCCGGGATGAGCAGGGCCGCATGGCGTGGCGGCTGCGGGCGCGGCATCGGCTGCGGGAACCGGAGACCGCGGTGGATCGGGCCGGTGACGCCGAGATCGTGGCGGTGTTGCGGGCGTGTCGCTCGGCGCGGGACCGGCTGATCGTGCTGCTGATGGCCCGGGCCGGGCTGCGCCGCGGCGAGCTGTGCGGGCTGCGCCGCGCCGATGTGCATCTGTTGGCGGACTCGCGCGCGCTGGGCTGCGAGACCGCGCGGGCGCATCTGCATGTGGTGCGCCGCGAGGACAACCCGAACGGGGCGTGGGCGAAGTCCCGCCGCCAGCGGGTGGTGCCGCTGGACTTCCTGGTCGTGCAGGCGTTCGACACCTACCAGCTCGAACGGATGCGGGTCCAGCAGGCCGCGGGCAGCGATTTCGTGCTCGTCAACCTGTTCCGCGCGCCGCTGGGGGCGCCGATGCGCCCGGATGCGATCAACGAGTTGATGGCGTCGGCCTCGCGGCGGGCCGGGCTGGACGCGGCGATCCGCCCGCACCAGCTGCGGCACGCCTGCGGCAGCAACCTCGAAGTGGGCAGAGTTGCGTCGGATGCATCATTCGACAAGATCAGTGAACGGCCTGCGCCTGCGACGTCGCTGTTCGACGGTGATCATGGCCTCAGTTGGTGCACGCCCCGTCACGCCTCCTGACCAGGCGATAGACGCCCGCGGCTGCAATGAGTGCAACAAAGTTGCATCAGATTCCGTTGCTTCCTATGCCGGAAAGTTGCATCGGCTGCAACACTTCAAGCTGGCTGCCGCGTCGCTTCCGCTCCTCAGCGCGTTGCCGCGCCTGCGGTGCGGGTCGACTTGCCATTGATCCACTTGGGCCATTTGCATGGTTGGAACATTGCTGGTTACCAGTTCCGATGCCGGCGCGGGTATCGATGTGGTCGCCGACCTGCTCGGGCACGTTGCGGTCTCGTCGTCGCAGGTTTACGTGCATCCGGATGCGTCGCGGCTGCGGGCCGCGGTGGACGCGGTGCCCAGCCCCCGCGAGCAGGCGGCGGGGGTGCATCGGTGAGCGGCGCGACGCCGGCCCAGGCGTTCTCGCCCACCGAGAGCGCCGGCGAGTTCCCGCACGTGCTGGACGGGGTCGTGCTCGACGGGGCGGCGGCACGACTGGCCGGGATGCTGGACCGCGGCTTCTTGAACGAGGCCGGCTGGGATCCTCGGGTCCGGGTGCTGGCACTGCCCGCGCAGCATCGGTTGCTGGGTCGGCGGGTGTGCCGGGCCGACGGCTGCGAGCGCACCGCCCACCATGGCCTGCCCGGGGTGTGTCTGCGCTGCTTCACCCGGCTGACCGGTCTGGGGATGGACGCGCAGGAGATCGCGGCCGCCCCGGCGTTGCCGGCGGCGGCCCCGCGCGCGCAGCGCTGCGCGGTGCCCGACTGCCGGTGCGCGCCGACGGTCCGCCAGGCGGTGTTGTGCCAGCCGCATGCCAGAAAGTTCCGGGCCCGCCGACCACCGCGCTCGCTCGAGCAGTTCCTGGACGACCCGCGGGTGCGCCCGTTCGCGCCGATGCCGCCCTGCCAGGTCAGCGCGTGCCTGCGGACCGCCGATGGCGCGGTCGGCTACTGCAACACCCACTATCAGCGCTGGCGGTCCGCGCAGCGAACCGATCCCGAGCTGGATCAGCGCTGGTGGCAGGTCCGGGAATCGGGCGTGGCCGAGCCTGGGCAGGTGAACCTGCGCGCGTTGCCCGCGCTGGTGGTGGTCGAGGTGCTGGTCGGCATGCAGCAACGCGTCCGGGGCGGCGCGAAGATCACAGATGTGGACCTGCGGGTGCTGTGCGACGCGCTGCGCCGCCAGCAGGTCGGCTCGCTGACAGCCGACGAGGTCGAGCCCGGCCTGACTCGACCGGTTCGCTCGCTGCTCAACGCGATGACCCGCCACGTGCGCCGGGCGCTGGCCGACCCCGCGCGCGAGCAGGTCAAGGACACCTGGGACCTGGCGGTCTTTGGCCACCATGGCCGGCTGTCGTTCACCTCGATCGCGCAGCCGTGGCTGGTCGCGGCGGCCAAGCGGTGGGCGGGCGAGCGGTTGCCCCACCACCGCGGCCGCGGCGCCGCCCGGGTCCGCGGCAAGATCAACGGGTTGGGGTTGTTGTCGGAGTACCTGGGCTGCCGACCCGATCACGGGCTCGTCCCGGCGGCGCTGGGCCGCCCAGACATGGAGGGCTTCCTCAACCGGCTGGCCTACTTGGAGTCGACCGGCCAGATCAGCCGTTACCGGCGCAACGGCATCTGCCGGGACGTGCGCGAGGTGCTCGCCGGGATCCGCGCGCTGGGCCTGACCCGGCCCGGCGGGCCGGCGGCCGGGCTGGCCGGGGACTTCACCATCGAGCGCGCTGATATCCCCGCCGAACCCGAACGCGGCGAGCCCGGCCGGGACCTGCCCCCGGAGATCATGGCCGTGCTGTGTGCGAACTTGGACGCCCTCGAGCCGGCCGAGGTCAGGGCCGCCACCCAGCTCATCATCGACACCGGACGGCGCCCCGAAGACATCCTCGGTCTGCGGCTGGACTGCCTGGCCCACGACAAGGACGGCGCGCCCGTGCTGGTCTACGACAACATCAAGGCCGACCGGCTGGGCCGGCGCTTGCCGATCCCCGAAGCCACCGCCGCAGTGATCACCGCTCAGCAGGACCGGGTCAGGGCAAGCTTCCCGCACACCCCGCCCGCCGCGCTGGCGCTGCTGCCCACGACCCGCCGCAACCCCGACGGGCGGGTACCGATCAGCATCGACACGCTCGACAACCGCCACCGCGCCTGGGCCGACGCCCTCGGCCCGCTGCGCACCCGCGACGGCGGCGAGTTCGACAAGGACCGGATCACCCCCTACGCCTGGCGGCACTCCTACGCTCAGCGCCACGCTGACGCCGGTGTCGGGATCGACGTCCTGGCCGAGCTACTTGATCATGGGAATCTCAACGTCACCCGCCGGTACTACCGGGTCGGTGAAGACCGCCGCCGCGCCGCCGTCGACACCGTCACCGCGCACAGCTTCGACCGGCACGGCAACCGGATCTGGCGCGACGCCCACGCGCTGCTGGAATCCGAGCACGCCCGCTACGCGGTCGGGCAGGTCGCCGTCCCCTACGGTTCCTGCAGCGAGCCGTCCAACGTCGCGGCCGGCGGTGGCGCCTGCCCGGTCCGGTTCCGCTGCGCGGGATGCGACCACTTCCGCACCGACGTCTCGCACCTGCCCGAGCTGACCGGCTACCTCGACGACCTGCTACGCACCCGCGAACGACTCGCCGCCACCCTCGACGGGGTCGACGAGTGGGCCCGCGCCGACGCCACCCCCACCGACGAGGAGATCACCCGCATCCGCCGGCTGATCAACCGCATCACCGGCGATCTCGCCGAGCTCGACCAGACCGAGCGAGCCCACATCGACGAGGCCGTCGCGGTGGTGCGCCGCCACCGCGCCGCCCACACCGTCCCGCTCGGGATGCCCACCGCCCGGCCCGGCGCGCCGGCGCCGCTGACCACCACGACCTCGGAGATCCCCGCGTGAGCACGACCCCCACACCCGCCCACACCCCCGCGGCGGCGAGCGCGCGGACCCAAGCGATGACCGACGGGCGCCACGCCGACACCATGCGCCGCCGCCAACGCGTCCACACCGCGCTCGACCGCGCCGTCGCCGAGGGCGCCGAGATCACCGTGTCCGGGATCGCCCGCGCCGCCGGGGTGGACCGCAGCTTCCTCTACCGCCACCACGACCTCCTCGAGAAGATCCACGCCCTGGCCGCCGAACCACCCGCCAGCGCCGACACCGGCCCCGGGGTCACCCGCGCCTCCCTGCAGGCCGACCTGCTCGCCGCCCACGAACGCACCGCCCGGCTGCACACCCGCGTCCAGCACCTCGAAAAGCGCCTCTCCGAAGCACTCGGTGAGCACGCCTGGCGCGCGTCCGGGCTGGGCGCCCCCGCCGACGTCGACGCCCTGCACCAGCAGATCACCTACCTCGAACAGCAGGCCATCGACCTACGCCTGCAACTCGACGAACGCGAGGCCGACCTCGCCGCCGCCCGCGCCGCCAACCGCGAGCTCATGACCCGCATCAACGCCCCCGCCACCAACAGGTGAAGGCCCCCACAGCCACTTGCACCACACCTGTCGCACCAGTAACGTTCTGATCATCAGCTCCTGAGCTGCACAAACGCGAGGTTCCCGCCTCCGCCACGGGTTCGACCCGCGGAGAAGATGCCGGTGACAGCGAGCAGGCTGATCAACGCCTGGTAGGTGGCGGCCTGCAACGGCGCCGCGAGCAGCCCGGCCGCGTGCACCAACGCCGCGATCTCGGCCGGGGAGTACAAGTGCGGCGTCGTGTGCTGATAGCGAACCGGCAGCAGGTCGGTGGGCGGGACTTGACAGGCCGGATCGAGGGTCTTGAGGTGCCGGGCGAAGCAGCGCACCACCGACAGCCGCCGCTGCCACCAGATCGGGTCCGCGCCGGCCGGCTGGGTTGCCACGCCACCGCCGCCTCGGTGGTGATCGTGTCGGCGCCGATGTTGTCGAGATAGCCGACGAACTCCAGCAGCAGCCCGCCTTGCCGATGCAGCTTGTAGCCCAACGACCGGCTGCATCGCCAGGTACTCCTCGGCGATCCGTCGGACGGTGCGCGCGCTCACCGCGCACCTGCCGTGGGGCACAGTCGGGCCAGCGCGCGCAGCGCGTCTTGATCGACTTTTAACGGCACAGTCGGCTATCAGAACTGTCCGAATGCCTGTCGCTGGGAGTTGTCGGTGCGGCGGCTGACGTCGGCGGCGTAGCTGGTCCAGTCGCCTGCGGAGACGTGTTGCCATTGGACGGCGACCTTGATGTGGATGCCGAGCATGCGGGCCAGGACGGCGGCGGGGATCTCGGTGGCGAGCTGGAACAACGCGGTCGAGCGTGCCTGGCCGGGGCGGATCCCGAGCAGGCGGAGCCGTTCGCCGAGTCGGTCGGCGCTGACGGGGCGGCCGGGTTGCCCGCCGGGGAACAGCCATCGTGAGGTTCCGTGATCGCCGGTGGCAGCGTGGCCGTGTCGGGTGGCGACTAGGTCGCGGACGAGGGTGGCGAGGGGTTCGGGCAGCACGACGGGGACAGTGCCGAGGCGGAGCTCGACGGTGTCGCCGTCTGGTGTCGATGCCGTCGAGGGTGAGTCGGCTGATCGCGGCGGGTCGTTGGGCGTAGAGCAGCACCAGCAGCCCGGCGACGCGGTCGTCGGTGTCGAGACCGTCGTCGTGCAGCAGCCGTTTGGCCTGGTGCCAGCGTTGTTCCTGGTCCAGCGGGCGGGCCGGGCCGGTCCATCGGGTGGCGGCGAAGCGCAGGTCGGGGTTGATGCGTTGGGAGATCGCCCAGCGCACGAAGTGGCCGACTTCGGCCCGGTGACTGGCGTCGTTGCTGGTCAGCCAGGCGTCGAGGTCGGGCTGGCGGCAGCTGGAAAGGGTGAGCCCGCGGGTGCGTAGCCAGTCGAGGAGACAGATGGCGCCACGCAGCCGCTGGCGGACCATGTCGAGCTGTCCGTAGGTGGTCTCGGCGCCGCGGTTGCGTTGCCGGATCCGCCGCAGCTCGTGCCAGACCGCGTAGCGGCGCAGCAACTCCCGGTCCCGTGGGTCGGTGCGCTCGGTGAGGGTCTGAGTGACCCATCGCTGGAGCCGGGCGAGTTGCTCGTCCCGGGCGGGCAAGGCCGCGGTGGCCACCAGGACGCTGCGCAGATGCTCCACCGCCTTGCTGGGCGGTAGATCGTCGAGGGTGGTGTGGGTGAGCGGGCGTTGTCCGGTGGCGAGGTCGACGAGCACCGATCTGACCGCGGGCCGGGTGAGCCAGTTCGTGATCGTGTCGGGCCGATCGGCGGTGGCCAGCGCGTCGTGCAGGGCCTGCAGTTCGGGGCGGATCTGTCCGGTGCTGTCGGCGAGGACCTCGCCGAGTTGACGGTGCAGCCGGCAGCGGCGACAGACTCCGGCGATGAGCCGTCCGCCGGTGCCGCAGCTCGGGCAGGTCGTCCAGAAGTTCGGGTCCGGGACCGCGCAGCCAGCGCATAACGGTGCGTCGCGGGTGCCGGCGCGGATCGCATCCCACTGCTGGCAGCGCGAGCATTGCATCCAGGCTCGGGTGCACGCGCGACACCACGGTTGTCCGGTGGTCCTGGACACCATGCAGGCCGCCGTCCGCGCACAGACGCTGCAGGTCGCGGTCACGCGGGGCACGCAGCTGGCGCAGATCGGCCCCTCGGGACCGCGTGTGTTGACCCGTTGCCGGCGCTGGCAGCGGACGCACACCTCCAGGTTGAGCGGGTCACGGACCAGGCAGTTCGGACACAACGGGCCCCCTTGCGCGTCCCGGGCTGCCGGTTCGCGGACCGTTCCGCAGCCGGAGCAGGCCACCGCGTTGGCGCGGGCGCAGCAGTTGCGACAGATCCGCAACCCGTCACGTCGCTTGCTCAGGGCGACCACGCGTCGGCAGCGTGGGCAGGCCGGCGGCTGGATGCGGGTGGCGCCGGCGTCGCGGAGCGCGTCGATCAGCCGCAGCACCATGGGGAACGGCGCCTTCGCCCCGTCCCCGGTGAGCAGCTCAGGTGCATCCTCGATGGCCCACGCCAGCTTCTGGGCGTGGGCGGGCTTGCTGACGGTGGTCGTGATCGCCGTGGCCACCGCGTCGGCGCGCAGCCCCGGATCGAGCGTGGTGATGATCCCGATCAGGACCTGCCGCGGGTCACGGTCGTCGTGGTCGGGACACTGGGAGCAGCGCGGCCGCCCGTGTCGGTCGCGGAAGGTGACCTGCCGGTGTTGTCCGCACGAGGCGCAGGGCTGTGGGCGTGTGTAGCAGGGCGAGCAGTACCAGTCCTGTCCGCGAAGTTGCATCGCCGACAGCTCCCGCCCGCAGCTGGTGCACCACGGCGGGGAGATCCTGGTCGCTCCGGCCGCGCGGAGCGCGAGCAGGAGATCCCCGACGACTCGCGGCGCGGGGGACCGTCCGCTGGTCAACACTGACCCGTCCCGGGTCAACGCCGTGGCCAGGCGGCGGCGCTTGGCCCGGCCACCGCTGACCTGCTCGACGACCCGGCGGACATCGTCGCGGCCGAGCGTGGGATCGACCGCAGCCACCACCGCCACCACGGTGCCGATCGGATCCACCATCGCCGCCGGCGCCTCGACCGGCGCCTCGACCGGCGCCTCGACCGGCGACGCGGGCGGCGGCGGGACCGTCACGAGTCGGGCCGCGTGACTCGCGCGCGCCTGGGTCGCAAGTCGCCGACCCCGCCACCCCCGCCGGCAGCCCTGGTCTGCTTCGCCGGTTCGGCAGCGACTGGCTCGATCAGCTCGTCCATCGCGGTGTCGAGGATGTCCAGCAGCGCCATCAGCACCTTCAAGCTCAGCCGCTCGGGCCGCTCCACCACCAGTCGATAGACCTGGCTCGAGGACAGCCGGATGCCGCGCTCGGCCAGCGGCGCGAGCAGGTCGGTGGTGGCGAACATGCCACGGGTCGCCATGACCTGGCGCAGGTGCCACCGGTAGTCGAGCTTGGCTGTCATCGCCCCTCCCCGCCCGCCGGCGCGGCCCCCAGCGCGGGGGCGAGCGCTCTGCGCAACGCCGTATTCATGAAATCGCTGCTCACATGCGTGTATACGGCCGTCGAGCTATCCACCTCGTGCCCGACCTGGCATTGGATGAACCGACGGTCCACGCCGTCCTCGGTCAGGTGCGAGACGTAGGAATGCCGCATCGAATGCGGAACCAGGGCCTTCGGCAACCCGAGGGCATCCCGGTAGGCCACGAACCGGGCGTTGATCTCTGCGGGCTTGATCCGTCCGCCGCGTTCGGTCACCCACAACGCCGCATGCTCCGCGCAGTCGAATAGCGGCCGGATGTTCTCCACGTAGTCGGCGACCGCCTCGACCGCCCACCCCATCACGGCGGCGACGTTGCGGCGCCGTGGTGGCTGCCCACGTTTGGCCTTGCCGTAGCGGACGTTGAGCGTGCCGAACCGGCCGAACTCCGGTGCCGCCGGGTTGCGACCGAAGTCCACAACATCCAATTTGGACGCCTCTGTGCGGCGCAATCCCCACCCGTAGAGCACTTTGAACAGCGTGGCATCTCGGTAAGCGGCCAACGCGCCCTTGCGCTTTGCCCGCACCGCCCGGTCGACCTGTTCGTCGGCGTAGTCGAGGAACCGCTGCAGTTCCTCCCGGGTGAATGGGCGCGCTTCGGGATCGCCCTCGTAGTCATTGAGGTGGGGGATGGTGTTCCACTCGTGCACGATCGCGACCGGATGCGTCTGCGGCCCGAACTCGCGCTGGCACGCCGCAACCCACCCGTAGCGGCTGTCACAGAGGTAGCCGTTGAACAGGCGCAGGCTGCACTGGTAGCTGCGGATCGTGGACGGCGCCAAGTGTTGCTCGGCGGTCAGCGACAGCGACCACTCGTCCACATGCGATGGTTCCCAGTTCCACGGGTACTCGTTGGTGAACTCGCCGAACCGACGCATCAACCGCTCCCGCGCCCCGATCGCATCCTCCCGCAGACCGCGGGCCGCCTGCTGGGCTCGCCAGCCCTTCAGCATCGCCTCGAACATCGCCTCCTCCGGGCGCAGCGCGACCACCCCGTCGACGAGCTCGAGATGCGCCGCACCCGCCAGATCAACCCGCCGCAACCCCGCCTCCAACGCCTTCGAAAACTGGGCGGATCATGCAACAGACGGGACCACTTGATCAAATCGGCAGGTCAGGCGTGCCCGCCCGCGCGCGAGGAACGCCCACTGCCGAGCCATGCTGATCAGGCGACCTGCGGCTTCTCGCTCGTCTGATGCAATTCCCGAGGGTTGGCGTAGATGGCGGTGGTGCGCTCGTCGCTGTGTCGCAGCAGCTGGCCGACCTCGGCCAACGAGGCGCCGTGGCGGAGCAGCTCGCAGGGGTGCGTCGCTGGACCCGGCGATGCCGTTCGGGGGCCACAAGCCCTGCGCCGATCCCGCCTCGAGCGGATCCGGGATCACCCATACGGGCATCCAGTCTTTGGACGGCGGGGACAGGCGCTTCCGGACGAGGCGGATGCAGCTGCAGCACGGGTGCACCGTGCTCGCCGTCGAGGCCCATCCGCGCGCGGCGCTACTTGGTGTCGGAGTGGGGTGGGCTGCCGTTGTGGCCGATCGTCGGGGCGAGCGTAGGCGGTTTGAGCTCGGCCTGGGCCGCGGCGGTCAGCGCCTCGTCCACGGCGTCCGCCGCCTGGGCAAGGTCCTGAGCGGCCGACAGGGGAAGGTGGTCGGGAACCGGCACGTCCGTGGCGGCGGGGGAGCGGGGCAGCGTTTGGCTGAACGCGCGGGTCACGCCGTCGAGCGCGGCGGTGAACTCGCTGGGGATCACCCAGAATGTGTTGCTGTCGCCGTTGGCAAGCTGGGGCAGCATTTGCAGGTACTGGTAGGCGAGAACCTTCGGGTCGGGATCGTTGCGGTGGACGGCCTGGAAGACCTTGTCGATCGCGCTGGCCTGGCCTTCCGCGGCAAGGATGGCCGCTGCTCGCTGCCCTTCGGCGCGCAGGATCGCGCCTTGCTTGTCGCCCTCGGCGGTCAGGATCTGCGACTGCCGCTGCCCTTCGGCGCTTAGCACGGTCGCGCGCTTGTCCCGCTCGGCGCGCATCTGCTTCTCCATCGCGTCCTTGATGCTCTTCGGCGGGTCGATGGCCTTGATCTCCACCCGGTTCACCCGCAACCCCCACCGTCCGGTGGCGTCGTCGAGCACGCCCCGCAGCCTGCTGTTGATGTCGTCGCGGGAGGTGAGGGTCTGCTCGAGATCCATCGAGCCGACGACGTTTCGGAGCGTGGTGACGGTGAGCTGCTCTACGGCCTGCAGGTAGTTGGCGATCTCGTAGGCAGCCGAGCGGGGATCGGTGACCTGGAAGTACAGCACGGTGTCGATCTCGACGACGAGGTTGTCCTCGGTGATCACCGGCCGCGGTTCGAAGGAGACCACCTGCTCGCGCAGCTCCATCATCGGACACACCCGATCGACGAACGGGACGACGAAGCTCATGCCTGGTTGCAGGGTCCGCTGGTAGCGGCCGAGCCGCTCGACGTTGCGGGCACGTCCCTGCGGCACGATCCGCACCGAGCGCAGGATGGTGATGACGAGGAACAGAACGAGGACCGCTCCGATGACGAGCAACGGATTCATGATCATTCCTTCGGGTAGACGAGTGCGATGACGCCGTTGATCTCCAACACGTCCACCACCGTGCCGATGGGGATGACCAGCGCTTCGTCGTAGGTGCGTGCGGTCCAGTCCTCGCCGTCGATCCGGACCCGTCCGCTTTCTCCGTGGATCTCGTGGACCACCCGCGCGGTCTTGCCCGCGTGAGCGGCGGGCCCGAAGACGTGGATCGGGGGGCGCTCCAGGTGCCTGCGAACGACGGGTCGGATGAGCACGATCCCGACGACGGAGGCCGCCGCGAAGACCCCGAGCTGGAGCGCCGTTGGCATCCCGAGGGCGCTGACGATCGAGGTGATCAGCGCGGCGGCGCCCAGGATCCCGAGTACGGCGGTCAGGGTGAGGATCTCGGCCACCCCGAGCACGACTGCGAGAACCAGCCACAGCAGCCACATCTCCATGCTTCGCTCCCTTCGGGAACGAAAACCCCGACCCACCTCCGAAGCTACGCTGTTTTGCGCGGCAACGAGCTTGACCGGCGGTCTGGTGATGGCCGACGGCGGGTGGTGGGGGTGTCACCTCCTCGTCGGGACCCCTGAGCAACGCGCAGATCGGTCGTGAACTCCACATCAGCGAGGACACGGTGAAGTCCTACGCCCGCCGCCTGTACACGACCCTTGGCGTGAGGAATCGCGTCCACGCCGTCGCCCGGGCTTTCAAAAGGGGCATCCTCCTTGTCGGAGAGGCGGGGGACAGGGACGAGTTCCAGGGCGCCCGACCCATGCGGCAGCCCCGTTTCATCGGAGGGGTTGCGCCGTCCACCGTTCCGTCGCCGGTGGCGGCTCTGAGGCCGGGCCGTTCACTGAACCTCCCGGCGTGTCCGGAGACTCCAGACACGCCGGGGGACCCGATGGCAATGGGCGCGGTTGCCCCGGTCGGTCCCTGCGACGACTCCCAGCGATCTGGGAGTGACGGTTAGGGTGCCTGCAGGCCGGTGGTGAGGGCTCCCGGGGGTGGCGTCGGTGCAGACGGTTGACTTGGGTTCGCTGGCGGCCGCTCTTGCTCCGCGCTCGGCGGCGATGGTCGATGAGATGGTCGACATGCTGTTGGGGCAGATCGAGGAGTTGCGCGGGGACGAGCAGGTCGTCGGCCGGTTGCGGGCCAGCATCGAGTCCAATGTCTCCACGTTGCTGCACTTGCTGGAGCAGCCGATGGACCTTCGTCTGGTCGAGCCGCCCGCGGGGGCGGTGCAGTGGTCGCTGCAGCTGGCGCAGCGGGGCATCCCGCTCAGCGTGCTCTGGCGGGCTTATCACCTGTGCACGGCGCGCTACTTGCTGGTGTGCATCGAGGAACTGACGTGTCGTAGCGACTCGGCGCAGGAGCTCGGGCGTCACATGGCGGCGGTCAGCCGGTTGATCAATACCTATATCGATCACGTCTGTGCCCGGATCGGTGCGGACTACGAGGCCGAGCGGCAACGTTGGCTGCGGCAGCGGGATGCGCTGCGCGCCGAGCGGATCGCCGAGTTGCTGGCGGGCCGGATCGAGGATCGGCCGCAGGTCGAGGCCGCGCTGGGCTACCGACTCACCGGCCGCCACCTCGGGGTGATCCTCTGGGGTGACGTGGCTGCGGAGGGCGTCGGGGTCGTACGGCTGCAGCGGGTGGTGCACGCGCTCGCCGATCAGCTCGGTTGTCGGGAGCAGCCACTGGTGGTGGCCCGTGACCAGGCCACGGTGTGGGCGTGGCTGTCGATGCCGCAGCAGCGCGGCCCTGATGTCCTCGACGTTCCGACCGTGTTGGACGGGCTGCTCGACGGTGCAGGCTCGACGCTGCGGGCCGCGGTGGGGGACGCGTGCGCGGTGGAGGGGTTCGGTCGCACGCACCGGCAGGCAGCTGTTGCGCAGTCGGTCGCGCTGGCTGCCGCGTCGTCAGCGGCGACGGTCACCCCGTACCACGACGTGTCCGGGCTCGGCTTCCTCTGCTCGGATCTCCTGCGGGCCCGGGAGTGGGTCGGGGAGGTCCTCGGCCCGCTCGCGGTCGACGACGAGGCGCACGGTCGGCTTGCGGGACAGCGTCGGCGCGTTCCTGGACACCGGGGGCAGCCTGAGCGGGGCGGCCGAGCGGCTGGGCTGTCACAAGAACACGGTGCAGTACCGGATCCGGCGCGCCGAGGAGATGCTGGGGCACAGCACGCGGGAGCGGCGGGTCGACCTGGAGCTGGCCCTGCAGGCTTGTCAGTGGCTGGGCGCGGCGGTTCTCGTCGACGCCGGGCGCGCCTGACCGCGCCTGGGCCCGGTTGTGCCCTCAGCACAACGGCGTGCCCGAAGATGCCCGCTCAGCCCGATGACGACGCCCGTCCTGACAGGTTCACTGTCCTGCATCCGATGAGACACACCGCTTCAGCGGTGCGCTGATCGCCAGCGCCTCGCAGCGACCCGGACGCGAACCGGGTGCTGATCCTTCCGCCTCACCGTCGAGGAGATCGCCATGCCTTCTGCCGCCCCGGATCGATCCGCCGACCTGTCCGCCGATCTCGACGTCGTTGTGGTCGGTGCCGGTTTCGCAGGCATGTACCTGTTGCACCGGCTGCGTGGACAGGGCCTGTCGGTGCGGGTCTTCGAAGCAGGCAGCGGCGTCGGGGGCACCTGGTTCTGGAACCGGTACCCGGGCGCGCGTTGCGACGTGGAGAGCGTGGACTACCAGTACTCGTTCTCCGAGGAGCTGCTGCGGGACTGGACGTGGACCGAGCGCTACCCGGCGCAGCCGGAGCTGCTGGCCTATCTCAACCACGTCGCCGACCGGTTCGACCTGCGCCGCGACATCCAGTTGGACACCCGGGTCGCCGGGGCGGCCTTCGACGAGGCCACCGGGCAGTGGACGGTCAAGACCGGCACGGCGACCGGGTCACCGCCAGTTACGTGATCATGGCCACCGGCTGTCTTTCGGTGCCGCGCATCCCGCAGCTGGACGGCCTGGAGCAGTTCGCGGGCGACACCTACCACACCAGCTCGTGGCCGGAGGGGGGTGTGGACTTCACCGGCAAGCGGGTGGAAGTCCATCACGTCCGTAATCTCGCCGAACTCGGCCCAAGGGACCCAACCCAACCCGCGTGGGCCGCGCTCATGGCCCGACGCAGACGCAAAGCCCTTGTCGGCTGCACCGGATGTCATGAACACATCCACGCAGGTGAGCCCGCCGCGATACTCACGGCATAAATCATCGGAGAGCCGGATACGGGGAAACTCGCATGTCCGGTTCGGCGGGAGGTCGCGCGGAAAAGGAGCCCCACACATGGGACCACCTCGCTGCGCGGCCCACCCAACCCAAGCCAGCAAGACGCTGACGGGTCTGGACGAGCACCAGGTCCGACGCTGGACATCCTGGCGACGCTGGACCGTGCTGGCCATGCTCGCCCACGCTCTACTCGCCGTCCTGGCCGCCCGACACCACGAGCGCCACCCCGAGACCGCAGACCTGATTCCGCTGACCTGCGCCGAGATATGCCGCCTCCTGCTCATCGCGATCATCCAACCGGCCCTCGCCGTCACCCGAGCCTGTCCACTGGGCTGGTCGAACTGGCGCCGACGACACCAACACCGAGCCCGCCAAAGCCACTACCGACGACGAAGCGATCACGAACAGTGAAGATCACGATCTAGGGCTGTAGTACTAACCGGGAAATAAGGTGCGGGTGGGACTGGTGGTGCGTGTGAGGCAATTTCCCCGCCTGCGCGGCGCCCCGAAGGGACACTCCGACTAACGGGGCTTGCTGAGGCCGACTCCGCCGCACTAGCCGCCCGGTTGGGGTCAATAGTCCCGCCCGGCAGGGCTTCAGCTTCTGGCCGCCCCCGATCGGGCCGGGTTGGATGGGGAGGTGTCCGAACCTCCGACAAGACGCCATGACCGCGCGTCCGATCGACGCCATGCGCGCGTCGCGCCCGGCGCGGCCCCACCGAGGCGTCCGGACGCCCCGGGCGCGATCTCGCCTTGCCGATCGTAGGAGCGACGCTGATGAAGATCTCTCTGGTCCCCGTAACCGTGTTCGGCGCCCTCGGCGCGGTGGTGCCGCATCCGCCGACGAGCGACGGCAGGCGATGACCGGTCTGTCCGGCGCCGACCGGCCGCTCGTGGTCGGGGTCGATCCGTCCGACTCGGCACGCGACGCGGCGCTTTGGGCTGTCGACCTCGCCGCCGCCCGCGGCTGCGGGGTGGACCTGGTGCATGTCGTGCCGGGCCGCCCGCGCGCCGTCCCCGACTGGCTCAGGGAAATCGCCGACACCGCTGACCGTGCCGGTGCCGTTCCGTGTCGGGTGGACGTCGTCACGGGCGTCGTGTTCGACGTGCTGCTCACACGCTCGCACGGAGCCAGCATGATCATCGTCGGGAGCTTCGGTCACGATGCGCCCGCCGGCATGCTCGTCGGCTCCACGGCCCTGACTCTCGTCACGCGGGCGGGCTGTCCGGTCGCGGTGGTACGCGGCGGTCGGCGGGGACTCGCCCCGCCCCGGGGCGGCCCGATCCTGGCGGGCACCGACGGCACGCCCGCCTCCGACGATGCCCTGGATGTGGCGGCTGATCTCGCGGCATCGCTGGGCACCCCGCTGGTCATCGTGCACGCGTGGTCTGAGGTCGTGTCAGACCCCGCCGGCGGCGTACACCGCGCGGCGACAGGCAGGCCGGGGCCGGCCGATGAGGCGACGCGTGACCTGGACGAGCAGCTCGGCCGTCTCGTCGCCCGACGGCCCGGCCTGACCGTGGAGCGGCGGCTGGTCCCGGGCACCCCGTTGCGGGCCCTGCTCGAGCTGGCCCGCACCGCACGCGCTGTCGTCGTCGGGCAACGCACCCGTCACGCGGCCCCTGGCGCCGCGCATCTGGGATCGACCAGCCGGGGACTGGTGACGTCCGCAGCCTGCCCGGTGGTGGTCGCGCGCATGGTCGCGACCCGCGGGGTCCGCGACTCGGCCGACTAGCGCGTCGGGACATGACCCCTATCGACACGGTCGCCCGGCTCGCCCGCCGAGGTGCGACGTCACCGTTGCGATGGGAGTCGGTCTGCCCCACCGGCGGCCGGCTGTCCGGTTTGCTCACCGCGCGCATTGCGGGCTGGCGTTTGTGCTCGACACGCCGAAACACCAGGCTCGGGCGGCATGCCGATTCGGGCGGAAGACCCGAAGGCCGGTGACCTCGTGCCCATGTGGGCTGGTGTGGCACGGGCGAGCATCGACGGTATGACCGTGCACAGCAGCGGGTCCCGGTATCGGCCCGGGAGGCGCAGCGGCGTCTGCTCGTGTACGGGCCCAACGAGCCCGGCATGATGACGGACGCCTCGCGGACCTCGTTCCCGAGCAGGTGGACGAGGTGGTCGACCCATTCGCTCGGCTGCGCCGGGGCCAGCGCGCGATCGACCGGGGAGCTGCTGAATCATTCCCGCTCGGCCTATTCCTCCGTGGCGGTGTCGGCTACCGGCGCCGCGACGGTGCTGGAGGTATCCATCTGATGAACGCGACCTTCGCCCACCCGAGGATCGAGTCCGAGCCGTTGCCCGACGGCCGGATGCTGCTCCGCTCGACCGTGCAGTTGTCCGAGCACCCGGTCAGTGTCGTGCATGAGTTCCGCAGGCACACCGAGGAGCACCCGGACCGGGTGCTCGTCGCCGAGCGGGACTCCACGGGTGCGTGGGCGCAGCTGAGCTGGGGCGAGGTCCGTAGGGCCGCGGACCGGGTCGCCCAGGGGCTCCTCGATCGCGGCATCGCCGACCGTCCGGTGATGGTGCTGTCCGGCAACACCCGCATGCACCTGGTGATCGCGCTGGGCGCCATGACGGTCGGGGCACCGGTGGTTCCCGTGAGCGTGGCCTACTCCCTGCAAAGCAAGGACCACCTCAAGCTCCGAGCGATGGTGGAGCTGGCGGAGCCGGGCCTGCTGGTCGCCGAAGATGCCTCGTTCACCGGGGCCGTGGCCGCCATCGCGCGCGGACGCACCGTGCTCAGCCGAGACGGCGAGGTGCCCGAATCTCTCTCCCTCAGCGAGTTTGGTGCCGACCCGTCGCCCGAGGTAGACCGGCGGTGCACGGCACTGCGCGGCGAGGACGTCGCCAAGATCCTCTTCACATCGGGCTCGACCGGGACGCCCAAGGGCGTGATCAATTCACACGGCATGCTCACGGCAAACCAACAGCAGATGCGCCAGGTCTGGCCATTCCTCGCCAGCGAACCGCCGGTGTTGCTGGACTGGCTGCCGTGGAGCCACACCTTTGGTGGCAACCACAATCTGAACATGGTGCTGCTCAACGGAGGAACGCTGTGGATCGATGACGGCCGCCCGGTCCCTGGGATGATCGAACGGACGGTACGCAACCTGGGTGATGCCCGGCCGACCGTCTACTTCAACGTGCCCGCGGGCTATGCGGCCCTGCTGCCGCTGTTAGAGCACGACCGTAGTGCCGCGCAAGCCTTCCTCGCCCGACTACGGCTGGGGTTCTTCGCCGCCGCCGCGCTGCCTCAACAGCTGTGGGACCGGCTGGTGAAGTTGGCCGCCGACCATGGCTCGGCCATGCAGATGACGACGTCCTGGGGGTTGACGGAGACCGCCCCGGCCGTGACCTCCGCGCACTTCCCCATCACCCGCAGTGACGTTCTCGGTGTCCCGCTGCCAGGTGTGGAGCTTGCCCTCGTGCCGATCGGGGCAAAGACCGAGGTCCGGGTGCGCGGGCCCAACGTGACGCCCGGCTACCACCGGCGCCCGGATCTCACCGACGCAGCCTTCGACGAGGACGGCTTCTTCCGCACCGGCGATGCCGTCGCGCTCGCCGACCCCGACCATCCGACCGCGGGCCTGCTCTTCCGCGGCCGCATCGCCGAGGACTTCAAGCTCACCACAGGTACTATCGTCAGCACGGGCACCCTGCGGCCGTCGCTGCTCTCGGCCTCGCAAGGCCTGGTCACCGACGCGGTGATCTGCGGGCAGGACGCGGAGTTCGTCAGCGCGCTGGTCTGGCTGCCCCCCAGCCATGGCAGTCGGATCGACACCGACGGTGTTCCCGACGAGGCCCTGCGAACCGAGTTGACGGCGACGCTGCAGCGGCTGGCCGCCGAGGGCGGCGGATCCTCCCAGCGCGTCGAGCGGCTGCTCGTGCTGTGCGAGCCCGCGCAGCTCGACGCGGGGGAGATCACCGACAAGGGATACATCAACCAGGCGGCGGTCCGCGACCGCCGCGCCGACCTCGCCGCTCTGCTCACCGCCGACCCGCCGCCGCCCCAGGTCGTCGTGCGGGCGTCGCGCTGAACCGAGCGCGGCCCGCCAGGACGACCATCAGCGGGCTACATCCCCCAGGAAGCGGAGACATCCAGTGAACCTATCCGGCAAGGTCGCCGTCGGCCCCACGATACGGCTCGTCTCGTCGTGGAGCATCTTATTGACTCGCTCCTTCGCTTGAGCCGTCGGGCAATGGCAGGTTCTGTAGGCGTAGCTGCCCGCGCGCCACGAGCTTGCCGTCGCGGAGGCGGGTGATCGAAACCTGCCACAGCTGCTGGGTGCGGCCTTGGAAGATGGGCTCCGCGAGCACCTCGACCCGGTCCACGGTGACCGGGCGCAGGAAGTCCGTTGTATTGCTCGTCCCGACTGCATACATGCCGCGATCGGCCACAGCTGCGCAGGCACCCACACTGGCAACCCCCTCGACCGCAATGGCATAGATGCCACCGTGGACGCGGCCGAAGGGCTGGTGGTGGGCCTCGTTGAGCGACAACGATGCCCGCACGCGGGATCCGGAGAGCTCATGGATCTGGTAATTCGTCGAGCTGCGGATGAACTCGATCGCCCGTCCGGAAGGCAGCGGGTCGGTCACGGCGCTTCTCCCTTCATCGCAGTCCAACGTGTGTGACTGCCATGGTCACGACTGGAGGACGCAGTCGCAGGCCTCGACCAGCAGCTGCGAGAGTTCTACCCGGCCGTTCGTGACCCCGGCGCATCGGCACCGAACGGCGGAGGTCGCACCTCGGGCCTCCTTGGGGAAGTCCGCTCCGCGCGGTCTGATGCGCCGTCTCGGTCGGGCGTCGCGGCGTATCAATCCGGACGGTCCAGCATTCTGGGAAGGTGTGATGGGCGCCGCGCTGACGCGGTGCCCTTCGACGAGCGAGATGAGGTGAACCATGGGCTTGCCCGCGCCGCTCGCCCGCGTGCTCGACGCCGTCCAGCGCGACGCCCAGCCGGGGGTACACCAGGCTCCGGCGGTGCGGTGGCTGTCGGTGCCGCAGTTGGTGCGTACGGCGCTGGACGTGCTGCAGGCGTCGTCGTTCGCCAAGTACGCCGACAAGCGCGAGACGATGGCTACCAGCCCGCGCGAGTTCTACCGGCTGCCCGCCGAGGGCCAGGAGGGCTGCACCGCGCTCTTCGTCGACTACGTCGCCGATACCGGTGATGGCTTCAACGCGACGTTCGCCACCGCTCGCTGCATCTCGGGGGCGGCTTCGCCCGAGCCGGATCCGGAGTTCGCGGGTCGTGGCGCCCAGGCCGACCTGTTGGTGCTCGGCGGCGACGAGGTCTATCCGGTGGCGTCGGCGCTGCAGTACGAGCAGCGGCTCAACGAGGTGCTGCGTACGGCCGCCTCCCTCGACGGGGTGGTCGACCTGCCGCCAGTGCTGGCGCTGCCCGGCAACCACGACTGGTATGACGGGCTGGCCTCGTTCCGGCGCAACTTCTGCGAGTCGTGGGTGCAGCGCGATGCCCCACAGGGTGAGGCGCACATCGCGGTGCCTGCCCCGGACCGGCGCGACGACGTCGGCGGCTGGGGTGCGTTCCAGTCCCGTAGTTACTTCGCGGTGCAGCTGTCTCCGCGCTGGTGGCTGTGGGCCGTCGACAGCCAGCTCGACGCGCCGATCGACGCCGAGCAGCTGTCCTACTTCCGCGCCGCGCGGAGGCATCTGGGTGATGCGAAGGTCATCCTCTGCACGGCGACGCCGAGTTGGCTGGAGGCCGAGCGGGCAGGCGAGGACACCTACTCAGCGGAGGCCGACAGCCCGCTGTACACCCTGCTGTGGTTCCTCGACCGCGTGCTCGGGCACACCGAGCGGCATCGGATCCGGCTCGTGCTGACCGGGGACCAGCACCACTACGCCCGCTACACGTGCACCAGCCCGACACCGCCGCCCGCCGCGGCCGCCCCCGACGCCGAGCCCTTCGCGCCGGAGCTGGTGACCTGCGGCGGGGGCGGCGCCTTCCTCGCCTCCACCCATCACCTGCCCGAACAGCTTTCGATCGCGCTGCGCCCGTGGCCGAGCGGGTCCGGCGCGATCGTCGGGTACGAGCGGGCCACCGCCTACCCCGACGTCGCGACGTCGCGGACGATCGGCCGCTCCCGGTTCCTCTCGGCCGCCTGGCGCAACGGGCCGTCGCTTCCGGCGCTGATCGGCACGGCCGACGTCGCGCTGTTCCTGACCTTCCTCCTGCACTGGCCGCTCGCGTGGCCGCGCGCGTGGCAGTTCTGGGCCGCCACCGGGATCCTCGCCGTCCTGCTCGGCCTCTACGCCGCGGCAGGCGCCGACGCCGTGCGGCCCCGCCGTCGACGACGATGGGCCATCGGGCTGTTGCTGACCGGCCACACGCTCGCGCATCTCGCCGCGGCATGGGCGGTGGCGGCGTTGGTCGCCGCGCTCGTCGCCGACTCGGCGCGCCCGCCCTGGTACGGCTATCTGCTCGCGATGCTGCTGCTGGTGGCGCTCGGCAGCGGGATCTTCGTGACCTACCTGCAGGTCGCTGACCGCTTCGGCTGCCACACGCTGGAGGCATTCTCCGGGCTGCGGATCGAGGGCTGGAAGTCGCACCTGCGTCTGCGGGTGAGCGCCGACGAGGTGGTGGTGCAGGTGGTCGGCATCGACGTCACGCCGTCCGCCCGGCATCGCACGGATCTTCGAGACGTCCTGCCGCGCCCGCACATCGTCGAGACCTTCCGGGTGCCGTGGAACAGCACCCCCCGTCCCGGCCCCCGCCCGCGAGGTCGCCCCGTCCGCGCGTCCCTGACGGCGGCGGGGCCCGCGATCAGGACAGCACGCGGATCTGGAACGGGTAGTCGTACGGGCGGTCGTTTGCCGCGCGGACGGCTCCCTTGACGTGGCACCACAGCGAGACGACGAACAGCAGGATGATCAGCGGGATCCCGATGACCGCGCCGATCACAGTGAAGATCAGCAACCAGCTGACCACGTAGAGCACCCAGAACGCCAAGTTGAAGTTGAACGCGCCCGCCGCGGCCTTGCGGGCGTACGGGTCGTCCTTCTTGACCAGCCACACCAGCAACGGGCCGAGCAGGCTCAGCCAGCCCGCGCTGACCAGCGCCGCGATCGGTGCCGACAAGTGGGCGAGGATGGCCCCGATGCGGCTGCTCGAGGACGGCGTCGCGTCCGGGGTCGATCCGGGGTAGGGATAGGGGGACGACATCGAGATCCTCTCTTTCACGGCTTGTGCTCTGCAGCGTCAACGAGGGCAGCCGACCGGTTGTGCCCGGTTCGGGGCCGGTTCAGGGGTGCCGAGGGAGGAAATCAGGGTTCGACCCTGAGGCCGCAGAACTTCCCGGACGACGATAGCGAAGGAGTACGAAGTGGACTACCGCACACTCGGTGGGACCGGCACGGTCGTGTCGTCGCTCTGCCTGGGCACGATGACCTTCGGCAACGAGAGCAGCGAGGAGGTGTCGCACGCGCAGCTCGACCGGTTCCTCGAGCAGGGCGGCAACTTCGTCGACACCGCCAACGTCTACTCCCACGGTGTCTCCGAGGAGATCATCGGGCGGTGGTTCGCCAACCGCGCAACGGCCCGCGACCAGGTCGTCATCGCGACGAAAGGCCGCTTCCCGATGGGCGAAGGCCGCAACGACGCCGGTCTGAGCCGCACGAGCCTGACCCGCGCGCTGGAGGCCAGCCTCAGAAGGCTGCAGGTCGACACGATCGACCTCTACCAGGCCCATGCCTGGGACGCGTTGACGCCTCTCGAGGAGACGCTGCGGTTCTTCGACGACGCGGTGACCGCAGGCAAGATCCGTTATGCCGGTGTCAGCAACTTCGTCGGCTGGCAGCTGCAGAAGGCGGCGATGCTCACCACGGTGCTCGGCCTGGTGCCCATCGTCACCCTGCAGCCGCAGTACAACCTCCTGGTGCGGGAGATCGAGTTCGAGCTCACGGACGTGTGTGTGAACGAGAACATCGGCATCCTGCCGTGGTCGCCCCTGGCCGGGGGTTGGCTGACCGGCAAGTACCGCCGCGACGAGGTCCCGACGGGCGCCAGCCGCCTCGGCGACGACCCCGAGCGGGGGATGGAGGCCTACGCGCCCCGCAACGCGCAGGAGCGGACGTGGGATGTCGTCGACGCGGTCGGCAAGATCGCACAGTCGCGCGGGGTGTCGATGGCCCAGGTTGCTTTGGCGTGGACGGCCGACCGGCCCGCTGTCACGTCGGTGATCCTCGGGGCGCGGACGGTCGAGCAGCTCGAGGACAACCTCGCAGCGGCCGACCTGCAGCTGTCCGCGGACGAGACGGCGGCGCTCACCGACGTCAGCGAGCCGATCGTCGGCGACTACCCGTACGGACCCCAGGGCAGGCAACAGCGCGCGGCAGGCCGCGAGCTCTGAGCGGTCGACCGGTCACCCGCGGTCGCGGCGCGCCTGTGCCGTGGCGGGCATCAGCACGGCGAGCACCGGCGGTTCCGGGACATGGCCCCGTTCATCCATCCGGCGTGCCAACCCCTTTGTCGCGCCGTGCAGCACGGCCATGGACTCCAGCGAGTTTGATCGATTCCGCGCCGGAAGCCGCGACGCAAGACCGAGTTGCTCGCGGGCACGCCGGTGGGGCGGGTCGGCAGCACGTCGCCGACCTCATCACGTACCTACTAGAGGCCGTCGGTCGGCCGTGCCGCCCGATCGACGACGAGCGAGGGCCGGTCGCGGTGCATCGAGTGCGTCGTGTCGGCCACGGTCTCGAAGGTCCACCGCGGACGGGTCGCCGTCGAGAGCTCGTTCACGATGCTGCCGGTCGTCACCGGCTCGTCGGTCGGTACCAGCACGTGGACCGGCACGCCGACCGCTCGTGCCTGGTCGCGGACGTCCCACGGGCGGTTCTGCGCCGCGTATCCGCCCACCGCGACGACGTCGGTGGTCCGCGTCGACCGCACCCGCTCGGCGACAGTGTGGGGGTGCCAGTGCGGGTGCGCCGCGGCGACGATGGTCTCGGTCTGTTCGGCCTGGTCGCGCTGCAGTTCGGGGACGAGCCCGTCGACGACGTCGTCGGGGACGAGCAACGCCGGAGCGCTACCTCGACGGTTCCGCCGTCTCGACCGCGAGCAGATCCTGGGCGCTCGCCGCGTCCGCGGATCTCTTCGTCTACGGCGGGGACCGGGCCTGGCGGTAGGGCGGCGAGGCGCCGATCTGGCTCGTGCCTGCCTGCGCCGTCATCGTGTTGTCGGTGCTCCTGCTGCGCTTGCGGCATCCGGTTGCGGTCTCGCCGTGCAGGCCGCGAGCCCATCGCGGTGCCGTGAGGTCCGCGGAAGACCCGACGCCCACCCGGTGTTGTCGTCGAGGGAGGTGGATGGGACGACGACCGAGGTTGTGCGCTGCGTCGAATGCGGCGACGAACTGCTCGCCGAGCGGGCCGAGCTGGGCTACACGTACTGCACGAAGGACGCCTGCCAGGCCAAGCACCACCGTGGGCTGGTGGTCACGACGGTCGGCATGAACAAGAGCGGCGACACCGTCCTGGTCGGGGACGCCGCCGAGATCCGCAAGCGCGGCGAGGCGGGAGAGTTCGCCCGCAAGGACACGGGCCTCGGCCTGGACTACCGGCCGCTGCACGCTGGCCCCCGGGAGGTCCGGCGCCCGCCCCCGCCGCGCCGCCGCACTGTCCGGGCGTGGACGGCGGAGCAGGAGCGGCTGGTCCGCGTCTACCACGACATGGGACTCAACCCCCGGCAGATCGCCGAGCGGGCCCGCGAGAGCGCACCGCGGCTCGCGATCACCGAATCGCTCGCGGTCCGCATCCTCTCCGCGCCCCGTCGCTGACCCCGTCACCTTCCGCCGCCCCGCCACGTCAGGCGGTGTACGGAACGACGGCTGTGTGAATGACCGCTGAGGAACTGCGGCCTGGATCATCGACCACGCCCCGGGCCGCGGCTGGCGGTCGATCGAGGGAACCCGCAGCTACGGTGTCGGGCCTGCCCCATGAGGCCGACTCGAAACCGTCCCATGTGGACGCATTGCAATTCCTCGGGCCCCGCTCGCGGAATCCCGCAGGTGGGTGTTGATCAGCAAGTCGACCCGGATTCCGCGACGACGGGATCGGGGAACGGCGGATCCCAGTCCACAACGGAGCGGATGGCGGTCAGCACAGTCGACAGATTCGGCCTGCCGAGGTCTTGAGTTCGGTGGGCCCAGCGAGGACGATGCATGTTCGCTGCTCAACAGGTTCATGTCGAGCGGCGACCGACACCCCAGACCCCGGTGACCGCCAACAAGCCTGTGATCGGGAGTCCCGCCGTGGGAGATCCTGAGTTCTGACGTCCTTCGTTGGAACACACGTACTGCTGACAGGTATCTGTCGTCAGACAACAGGTACCTGCCGAAGTGGACCGCCCCTAGGAGGTAGGCCATGGCCGTGTCGGACATGCCATCGCGGAATGGGGAGCCACCGACCACCGGCAGGCGGCGGATCGATCCCAAGCAGGTTGCCGTTTGGACCGCTGTCTCCCTCATTGCGGCGGTCGCATGGGGTGTGTTGGCGCTGGCGCGGGGCGAGCGGGTCTCAGCGGTTTGGCTGGTGGCAGCCGCTGTGGGTTCCTACTTGATCGGCTACCGGTTCTATGCCCGCTTCATCACGCGGCGCGTGCTGAAGGTGGACGACACCCGGGCGACGCCTGCTGAACGGCTCGACAACGCCAGAGACTTCACCCCGACCGACCGGCGGGTTCTCTTCGGCCATCACTTCGCCGCCATCGCAGGCGCCGGGCCGCTCGTCGGCCCCGTGCTGGCCGCCCAAATGGGCTACCTACCGGGGACGATCTGGATCATCGTCGGCGCCATCTTCGCCGGGGCCGTGCAGGACATGGTCACGCTCTTCTTCTCGATGCGCCGCAACGGCAAGAGCCTGGGCCAGATGGCCCGCGAGGAGATCGGCGTGGTCGGCGGGGTGGCGGCGCTCGTCGCGGTGTTCAGCATCATGATCATTTTGCTGGCGGTGCTGGCCCTGGTCGTCGTCAACGCCCTCGCCGGCTCCCCCTGGGGCACCTTCTCGGTCGCCATGACGATCCCCATCGCCCTGTTAATGGGCTTCTACCTGCGCACGCTGCGGCCCGGCAGGGTGATCGAGACCACGGTCATCGGTGTGACACTGCTGCTCCTCGCGATCATCGGCGGCGGGTATATCGAGGGATCGCTGTTGAGCGCCGCGTTCACCCTGAGCCCCGAGACGCTGGTGTTCTGCCTCGTGATCTACGGCTTCGTCGCCTCCGTGCTCCCGGTGTGGATGCTGCTGGCACCGCGGGACTATCTGTCCACGTTCATGAAGGTCGGCGTGATCGCGTTGCTCGCGGTCGCCGTGCTGGTGACCGCTCCGCTCCTGCAGTCAGAGCCGATCACCGCCTTCGCCCTGCGGGGAGACGGTCCGGTGTTCGCAGGCTCCCTGTTCCCGTTCCTGTTCATCACGATCGCCTGCGGCGCCCTGTCCGGATTCCACGCGCTGATCGCCTCGGGCACGACGCCGAAGATGATCCAGAAGGAACGCCAGGTCCGGCTCATCGGCTACGGCGGGATGCTGGTGGAGTCCTTCGTCGCGATCATGGCGCTGATCGCCGCGTGCATCATCGACCCCGGCCTGTACTACGCGATGAACGCGCCCGCCGGGCTGCTTGGCAGCACCGTCCAGTCCGCCTCGCAGGCGGTGGCCAACCTCGGCTTCACCATCACCCCCGAGCAGCTGACGGCGGCCGCGGCGGCGGTGCACGAGCCCACCCTTGTCGCGCGTACCGGCGGCGCGCCGACGCTCGCGGTCGGCATGTCGCAGATCTTCTCCCAGATCTTCGGCGGCGAGGCGCTGCGCGCCTTCTGGTACCACTTCGCGATCATGTTCGAGGCGCTGTTCATTCTCACGACGGTCGACGCCGGTACCCGGGTGGGGCGGTTCATGCTGCAGGACACCATCGGCAACGTCTACCGGCCGATGCGCGATGTGAGCTGGAAGCCGGGGGTGTGGGTCACCAGCGCCGCGGTCGTCGCAGCGTGGGGTTACTTCCTCTACACCGGAGTCACGAACCCGCTCGGCGGGATCAACCAGTTGTTCCCGCTGTTCGGGATCGCCAACCAGCTGCTCGCGGCCATCGCATTGACCGTGTGCACGACGCTGCTGATCAAGACCGGCAGGGTGAGGTACGCCTGGGTGACCGGTATCCCGCTCGCCTGGGATGCGACGGTCACGTTGACGGCGAGCTGGCAGAAGGTGTTCTCCGACTCGCCGACCCTGGGTTTCTTCGCCCAGCGGGCCCGTTACCAGGAGGCTCTCGACGCGGGCAAGGTGCTGGCTCCGGCGAAGAGTCTGGAGGCGATGCAGACGGTGGTGACGAACTCCATCGTCGACGGCGTCCTGGCCGCCTTCTTCGCCCTCCTGGTCGTGATCGTCATCGCCGACGCGGTGCGGGTGTGGATTCAAGCCCTGCGCTCCGCGGCGCCGTTGCCGACCACGGAGGCGCCCCACACCGAGTCGCTGATCACCGCCCCGAGTGGCCTGCTCGGCGGCGTCGGAGAGGATCGACGGGAGCTCGCCGGGACGGGGAGGCGGACGCATTGAGGGTGAGTCGAGCGGTCGAGGGCATCCGCTGGTATCTCCGCGAGGTGTCCGGCGAGGGTGACTACGACCGGTACGTCGCGCACACGCAGCGGCACCATCGAGACACACCAGTTCTGTCGCGCCGCGACTTCGAACGGCGCAGGATGCAAGATCGGGAGGCGAACCCGGGAGCCCGCTGCTGCTGACAACGGGCTGGCGGGACACGTTTCGCGGTCATTCCTGGCAACTGGTAGATGCTGATCGCCGCAGGCCGCAGCTCAACCTCGGAAGTCGTCGGCTAGAAGGTGGCGATGGGATTCACCGGTGAGCCGGTGCCGCCGAGGATCGGTAGCGGTGCGACGGTGAGTAGGAACTCGTGGCGCTGCAGCTGCGTGCACGTCGCGAGGACGCGGTCGAGGGTGGGCCAGTCCAGCAGTGTGAGCCCCATCGCGCCGATGCCGAGTTGGTGCAGCGGAAGGGGGAGGTCGGGGTCGGGCCCGGGCAGCAGTTCGACGCAGTCGCCTCCGAACAGCGCCACGTCGCGTTCCCGCAGCCACAGCACGGCGTCGATCCTGAGGCCCGCCCGGTGGTCGGTGTCGTCGCGATCCGGGTGGTCGGAGGTGGTGGCCAGGCGGGTGGTGAGGCCGGTGTGGACGAAGAGCGCGTCGCCTGCCTCGACCGTGACGCCTGCGGCGTGCTCGGCGTGTTCGAGTTCGGTGCGGGTGATCGCGTGGTCGGCCGGGAGCCACGGGAGACCGCTGGAGGCGGCGATGTCGAGCAGCACGCCCCTGGTGAACACGCCGTCTTTCAGAGCGGTGATGGCGTTGGCGGAAAGCCCGTGGCTGGTGAAGACCTCCGCCCGGTGCCTGCCGTTGTAGCCGACGTCGTCGGTGTACATGTGGCCGAGCGCGCCCAGGTGGGTGCTCCAGCCGTGCACGTGCAGCGTGATGGCGTCGGCGACGGCGATCGGGGCGGCCGGGTCGGTGAAGGCGGTGTGGCTGGTCAGGCTGTCCGTGCTCGGGGTGTGCTGCACGGACAGGTCTGAGGCCATCGACACCGACAGTCCTTCGAGCACGAGCCGGGCGGCGCGTCGGCGTGTGTCGGGTGTGATCAGGTTCAGCGTCCCCAGTTCGTCGTCGGGTCCCCAGCGGCCCGCCTTGGAACACGCCGCGAACAGCGCCGCCAGCTTCTGACTCTCCACCGCGAGAAACCTAGTAGTCCGGATCACTTCCGGTCCTCACGCGCCGGGCGGCCTTGAGCTGCGGCGCGGCCGGCGGGGGTGGGGAGGGCGCGATGGGCGAGCTTGATGGCAGGGTTGCGATCGTCACCGGCTCGTCGAGCGGCATCGGTGAGGCCGTCGCCTCAGGCTGTCCGAGCTGGGGTGTCGGGTCGTCGTCAACTCGTCGTCCTCGGTGGCGGCGGGCACGGCGGTGGCCGTGTCGTTGCCGTCGGAAGCCCTCTACGTGCGGGCAGACATCAGCGACCAGGTGCAGGGTCAGGCGCTGATCGCGCGCACGATCGAGCGGTTCGGGCGGCTCGACGTCCTGGTCAACAACGCCGGTTGGACGAGGATCGTCAAGCACGCGGATCTCGACGCGCTCACCGATGAGATCCTGCTGCGGACGTTCGAGGTCAACGTGTTCGGCACCTGGTGGCTGTCGAAGGCGGCGATGCCGTACTTGCGCCGGTCACCCGATCCTAACATCGTGATGATCACCTCGGTTGCCGGGCTGCGTCCTGTCGGTTCGTCGATTGCGTATGCGATGTCCAAGGCGGCGCTGAACCACCTCACCGCGCTGCTGGCCAAGTCGTGCGGGCCGGTGCGGGTCAACGCTGTCGCCCCGGGATTGGTCGGGACCCCGTTGTCGGCGAGCTTGCACGATCAGCACGCGGCCGTGCCGCTGCATCGATCGGGCCGTCCGGAGGACTGCGCCGAGGCTGTGATCGGGTTGCTCCGCAACGCCTACGTGACCGGGCACGTCATGGTCGTCGACGGCGGGAACTCGCTGGTGTGGTGAGCCACCCTCCGGTGGCGGTCGCGCGCACCGGACCGGCCCCAACCATCCCAGAACACGGTTGACGAGGCCGCTCATCGGCGAGGTGGCGCAGCGCGTCCTCGATGAGTACCTGGCGCACCGCGAGCGTGACGTCTTCGCCAGGCTTCAGCGCTCCCCTTCTACGGTGCTCGGCGAGGAGTGTGCGGGTGAGGCTCGCGGCCACGGCACCTGTCATTGGCGACCCCATGGCTGTCCGCGGGGCGTGCGAGGCGCACTTCGTGTGTACCGTCACTGCCCGGGGTACGCGACGGACGGACGACGTTCACCACCGGCACGAAGGAGTGCCATGGCCGAATCGAAGACGCAGCGGAGGGAACCCTGGTGGGCCGGGGTGGACCGGCCTCGTCGGCGGGTGCTCTACGCGACCTTCGCCGGTTGGACCTTCGACGGTTACGAGACGCAGGCGCTGGTCGTCGTGGTCGCACCCGCCCTGACGCAGCTGCTGCCCGCGGGCGAACGGGGGGCCGTCGGCTTCTACTCCGGGCTCGCGATCGGGTTGACCTTGCTGGGCTGGGGCATCGGCGGGCTCATCGGCGGCGTGCTCGCCGACTACATCGGGCGCAAGCGGGTGATGCTCTACGCGATCCTGGGCTACGCGCTGTTCACCGGGCTGACGGCGCTGAGTTCGTCGTACGAGATGCTCATCGTGCTGCGCATGCTGACCGGTATCGCGATGGGCAGCGAGTGGGCCACCGGCACCGTGCTGCTGCAGGAGTCGTGGCCCGACCGAGCCCGGGCCAAGGGCGCCGGGTTCATGCAGTCCGGGTTCGGATTCGGCACTCTGCTCGCCGCCCTGATCTGGTTGTTCCTCCAGGGGACGAGCCCGGGCGCGTGGCGCTGGATGTTCGTCGTCGGCGTCGCACCGGCCTTCCTCGTCCTCTACATCCGCCGCAGGCTCGACGAGTCCCAGCGCTGGCGGGACGCCGTCTCGGCGGAGAAACAGACGCACGGGAAGCGCCAGTTCACCGTGCGCAGGCTCTTCGCCGACCCGGTGAACCGCCGCCGGGTGCTGGTCACGCTGGTGATGTCGCTGGGCACGATCATCGGCTGGTACGCGGTGTCGGCCTTCCTGCCGCAGTTCGCCGTGCCGCTGGCCCGGGCGAGCGGGGTCGCCGACCCGGCGAGCTGGGGTGCGCTGGCGGTGGTGCTTTACAACGTTGGCGCCATCCTGGGCTACCTGAGCAGCGGCTTCGTGGCCGACGCGCTCGGCAGGCGCTGGCTGGTGGCGATCATCTTCGTCGGCTCGCTGGTGATGACCCCGATCACCTACCTCTGGTGGGGAGGCATCGGGACGTTCCTGGTGGTCGCGCTGGTCAACGGGGCGTTCACCCTTGGCGGGTTCGCCTGGTTCGCGATCTACCTGCCGGAGCTGTTCGGCTCGACGGTGCGCTCCACCGCCACCGGGTTCGTCTTCAACGTCACCCGGCTCATCGCCTGGGTCGGCCCGATCGTCTCCGGCTCACTGATCGCCAGCTTCGGCGGCGTCTCCCGGGCCGCGCTCTACATGGGGTCGGCCTACCTGCTCGGGATCGTCATGCTGCCGTTCCTGCACGAGACCAAGGGCGAACCGCTGCCGGACTGAGCCTGGACCCACCGCAACTCGACATCGAGGGTGGGGTCCCCGCGGGAACCTTCTGATCATCAGATTGAGATGCCGTCGGGCGACCGCGGACCGCGTGGCCGGGCTGGCAGGGCAGATCGCCGCATTGGCCGAGCAACAGGCCCTCACCACGCACGATGATGAACACGACCCCGAGGGTGTGACGATCGGGTTCGAGCGTGCCCAGTTGCAGGGGCTGTTGACGGGCGCCCGCGACGATCTCAGCGCTCTCGACCGGGCGGCGGACCGGATCGCTGCGGGCGCCTACGGTCGGTGCCTGCGCTGTGGCGCGCTGATCCCAGCTGAGCGGCTCGATGCGCTACCCGCGGTCGAGACGTGCCTGGCGTGTGCCTCCCTTCGGAGATGAGCGGGCCCTCCCTCGCACTCAGACCCGGTGATGGCCCACCGCGCACCCGCCAGGCCGAGCCTCGTGAAGCGTCTGCGGTCGGAACCCCGCGGAGGCCTGTACGACTGTTGTGCGGGCGCGCACCCCGCCACCGGTCGGTGCAGGGACGGCAAGCCCGACCGGCGACGGTGTGGGCGCTGCACCGCTGGCGGGATCGCCGGTCCGCGTTGGTGGTCACCGGGACAGGACCGGGGCGGCGGTTCGTGTCGGTCGCGCCGTGCGGACGATCATGAACGTGCTGGCAGTTGCGGTGCGGCTGGTCGCCTGCTTGTTCGCGGTGGTGCTCGTCGTGCAGATCGGGCTCGCGTTCGTCGCGGTCAACCCGCACAACGTCATCGTCGGGTGGATCGTGCGGTTCGCCGACGTGATCGTGCTGGATTTCCGGGATCTGTTCCTACCCACCGACCCGCGCATCGGGCTGGCGGTGAACTACGGCCTGGCCGCGGTCTTCTGGCTGGCCGCGGGGATGATCGCCGCGTGGGTCCTGTCCGGTGTCGGGCAGAGGGTCGCAGGCAGGCCGAAGCGCTGATCGCCGCGGCCGAAGCTCTGGTGCTCGAGATCGGCGGGTTGTACCTACCACCTGACCCCGCTGTACGGGCCCGCCGAGCACGTCGGGTGGCTGTACCCGCTCGTACACGTCGGCGCAGGCTCGCCCGCCAGCCTGGTGTCCACGCGGCGAGGAGGGGTACCCGGGCACCGTGTCGACAACCAGAGGAACCTCGTTATGACCCAGGACCAGTTCACCCAGCAGGACCCGACCGAACAGCACGCCGCGCCCGGTAGCGGCGATCAGACGGTCGAGCATCCCGGGCGTACCGGGGAGATGGATGTGGGGCCGGATCAGGTGAGCGGACCTACCGGGGGACCGGGCGCCTGGA
This sequence comes from uncultured Actinomycetota bacterium, assembly GCA_963750095.1. Taxonomy (GTDB): domain Bacteria; phylum Actinomycetota; class Actinomycetes; order Mycobacteriales; family Pseudonocardiaceae; genus Pseudonocardia. The sequence continues at coordinate 175,902 of CAVVPJ010000012.1, forward strand.
GGGGAAGAAGGCGGTGATCACCGGCGGTGACTCCGGGATCGGGCGGGCCGTCGCGATCGCGTTCGCCCGTGAGGGCGCCGACGTGCTCATCACGCACCTCGAGGCGGAGAAGGAGGACGCCGACGAGACCGCGCGGTGGGTGCGCGAGGCGGGGCGCTCGGTGGTGACGATGGCGACGGACCTGCGCGAGGAGCACAACTGCCAGGAGGTCGTCGAGCGGGACGTCTATGCGATGTTCTGGTTGTGCAAGGCCGCTGTGCCGCACATGAAGCCTGGTTCGACGGTGATCACCACGTCGTCGGTGCAGGCCTTCCAGCCGTCCCCGCATCTGCTCGATGACGCGACCTCGAAAGCCACCATCGTCAACTTCACCAAGGGGTTGGGCAGCAATCTTGCCGACCGGGGCATCCGGGCGAACTCGGTGGCGCCCGGACCGGGCGTGACCGGAGGATCTCCCATCACCTGACGCCAGGGGGCGGCCACCCGTAGGGCCTGATCCGGCGCCACCTGGTGTGAGCACCCCCGATCCTGGAGGGTGACCCGACGACGAGTATCCGGCAGGCTCCGCTGGCCCCGCAGGCGCGCCCCAGCCCGCGCGCGCCACGGGCGACGACCCCCGCTCGGGCTGATCGCCTGGTCGGGCGGCCGGATCAGCTCTGCGCAGGCGTTCTGGGGCACCGCAAATCGACTTTTCCTCCGACCTTCGCCTACCTACGGTCGCTCTCATGACATCCCACGGCGACCGACCTGCGCGGGGTCCCGGGAGGGCGGGCCACGGCCGTCCGCTCGCGGCGACGTCCGTGACGCACGGGGCGACGGTGTCGCCGACGGCACGCGCGTCCGGCCCGGTCCCGGGCCGTGGCCGCCGTGATGGTCGTGTGGTGTGTCGGCTTCGCCGTGGTGAACATCGCCATGCAGGTCACCGGAAGGTTCGCGACGGGCCCCTACGCCCCGCTGGCAGGCGGTCTTGCGGTGATGAACTGGATGGTGGTCGGCCTGAAAGCGCTCGGGGCCGCGACCGCTGTACTGGCCCTGGGCACGCGGCCGACGGCGGTCCGTACGGTGCTGGTCTGGGGTGCGTTCGGGCTGCTCGGGCTCTACTCGGCGGCGCCCACGACGGTGTGACCCGGGCACCGTCAGCTTCGGTCGGTCGCCATCACGATCCGGTCCGGCCGCAGGAGTACGGCGGTGGTCCGGGCTGTCCGCAGCCAGGCTCGAACTGTTCCACCATCGTCGATGGTTCCGGCGGACCCGTCGGCCAGGGTGATCTCCCGGGCCACGACGGCGCGGGATCGTGCCTGCAAAGCCTGCCCGACCGGCCCGGTCGTGATCAGGGCGAAGCCGGGGCCGAGGACGTCGTCGAGACGCACGGTCGAACCGCCGCGCCGGACACACGGTTGCGGGCAGACGGTGCCCTCCAGACCGCCGCGGCGGCGTCGGTCGTCCACCCACGGGCCTGGCGGGTAGCGCGTCGTGAGGGCGGCCGCGGCACGCGCCCGCATCCCCGGCAGCCGCAGCAGCGTGGCGGCGATCGGGCGGCGTAGCGCCGCGACGGCGTCCTGGCCGCCGGTCATGGCCCGGCCGACCCGGATCGCGGTGCGCACGACGTCGCGTACATGGCCGCCCCGCTCGTCGCCGTAGCTGGTGAGCAGGTCATCGCGCGCGTTCCCCCGAAGGACCTCGGCGAGCTTCCACGCCAGGTTGTAGGCATCGCCGAGCCCGAGGCCGAGGCCCTGCCCGATGAAGGGCGGGGTGAGATGGGCGGCGTCGCCGACGAGCACCACCGCGCCTCGGCGCCACCGGTCGGTGATCGCGGCCCGGAAGGTGTAGGCGCCACTGCGCAGCACCGTCCAGTCACCGGGCTCGAGCCTGCCCGCCCACGGCGCGAGGAGCTCGGCCAGGTGCTCCGGCCTGCCGAGGTCGTCGGTCGTCTCGTCCGGCTGCATCCGGAACTCCCAGCGGTACCGGTCGCCGGTGAGATGCATGAAGGTCGCGGCGCGGCGCGGATCGCAGACCTGGTCGACGCCCCCCCAGTTCTCGATCGGCCGCTGGCTGCGCACGTCCACCACGAACCATCGCTCGGCGAAGCCCACGTCCTCCAGGTGCGCACCGATCGCAGCGCGCACCGTGCTCTCGGCGCCGTCGCAGCCCAGCACGGCCTGGGCAGGCCAATGCTCGACCGCGCCGGTGCCGACGTCCTGGACGGTCACCACGGTCGCGTCACCGTCTTGTGCGACCCCGGTGACGACGGCTCCGCTGCGCAGGGTCACCTCGGTGTACCGGGACAGGTTCGCGCGCAGGAGTGCCTCGAGCTCGGGTTGGTCGAACAGGTTGGCCTCGGGATGTCCCTGCACCCCCGGCGACGTGTCACGGTCGACGACCACGAAGGGGCGTAGCCGGGCGTCCAGCAGTCGTAGCCCAGCGGCGGGCCTGCTGATCGCGGCGAACTTCTCGGCCAGCCCGAGCTGCTGGAGAACGCGGACCGCCGCTCCGTCGAGATGCACCGCGCGCGGCATGGGGTAGGGATGGTCGTGCCGGTCGACGACCGTGCAAGTGATGCCGTGCTGCGCGAGCAGGGTCGCGACGGTGATCCCGACCGGCCCCGCGCCCACGACGACGACGGACGGGTGCGGCATGCGGATCAGTCTGCGCCGTCGACACCGAAGATTCCGTGTTCTCGACACGCCCGGCCGCGCGGGGCGATGCAGCATGGGGCTGCGCAATGAGAGAGGTCATGATGGACGATCATGATGACGTCGGCACGGACGTGCTCTACGACGTCGCGATCGTCGGGGCGGGACCGGCCGGGTCGGCGGCCGCGTTGCGGCTGCTGCAGCTGCGCCCCGGCGCTCGGGTGCTGATGCTGGACGCCGCGGCGTTTCCTCGTGACAAGACCTGCGGTGACGGGATCGCCGCGCACGTCTTCGACCTCCTCGACGCGCTGGGGGTGGGCGGGCTCGCGGACAGCGACTCTGCTGTGCCCCGGCTGCGGTTTCGCACCGCGACGGGCCGCACCGCTGAGCGCACCTGTGCGCGTCCGAACCGGGTGATCCGGCGGGAGGTCTTCGACGCGGCGCTCGTCGACGCGGCGGTGTCACGCGGTGGGCTGTTGCGCCGTCATCGGGTCCGGACGCTGGAGGTGCGGGATGACCGGGTCGTGCTCGATGGTGTGATCGCCGCCCGAACGGTGATCGGTGCTGACGGTGCGAACTCCACGGTGCGCCGACTTCTCGGCGCACCGGCGGCACCGCCGTGGTCGACGGCGCTCGCGATCCGCGGCTACGCGCCCTCCGTCCTCGATCCGGAGACGCTGGTGATCGAGTTCGCGGACGGTCCCTACCCCGCGTACGCCTGGTCGTTCCCGGTCGCGGGCGGTGGCGCGAACGTCGGCTACGGGGTGTTCGACCAGCGAGGAGTCGGAAACCGCCAGGAGTTCCTCGACGCCCTGCGCCGCCTGCTCCCCGGACAGGAGCCGGACCCGGCGACGGTCCGGGGTCACCACCTGCCGCTGTCGACCGGACCTCGCTTCCACCCCGACGGCCGGGTGCTGCTGGCCGGTGACGCCGCGTCCATGGTCAACCCGCTGACCGGGGAAGGGATCTTCGACGCTGTGGCGTCGGGCGGGCTCGCCGGTCGGGCCGCGCTGGCCGGTGCCGGGGCGGGTGCGCTGCACCGGCAGGCGATGCGGCGTTGTTTCGGCCGCCATCATCGGCACAGCGGGGCGATGGCCCGGCTGGCGGCGGACCCGCGGTTCCTCGACGCCGCTGTCGTCGCGGCAGGCAGGCACCGCAGCGTGTTCGACGCGGCGATCGACCTCGGGTTGGGTCGCGGGACGGTCCCGCCCGGCGCTTTCGCCCGGGTGATCGCTGCCTACGTCAGCGGCCTCGCCCGCGCGGTCAGCTCAGCCGAGGATGGCGGGCCCCGCCGCCACGAGCAAGACGACCACGATCGCGGCGACCACCAGCACCGCGCGGAATGGGGCTCGTGAGCCGGGCGTGCGTCCGGCCCACAAGCCGACGGCGAGGACCAGTACGGCGACGACCGGCACACTACAGGCGAGCCAGGGCGAAACCGGAGCGCCGAGGGCGAGCACGACGGTGGCGGCCAGCATCAGCCCGGCCGCCGCCATCCGGCTACCCGCCGCGCCGAGCTGGTGCGGCAGGCCGCGCACCCCTGTTGCGGCATCGTCGTCGAGGTCGGGCAACACGTTGGCGAAGTGCGCGCCCGCCCCGAGCAGCGCTCCACCGGCGGGCAACCACCACGGGGGGACGGGGGAGCCGGGCAGACCGAGGACCACGAACGCGGGCAGCAGCCCGAAGCACACCACGTAGGGCAGCACCGACACACGGGTGGACTTGAGCCCCAGGTCATACGCCCAACCCGCCGCCACCGCGATCAGGTGCGCCCCGCCCGCCACCAATCCGGACGCCAGCGAGAGCGGCACGCACACCAGCCCGGCGACGAGCGCTGCCCCTTGGACGGTGCGCAGCGACACGGCGCCGGTGACCACGGGCTTGTCGGCACGCCCGACCGCCTTGTCGCGGGCGGCGTCGAGCGCGTCGTTGAGCCAGCCGATCGACAGCTGGCCGGTGAGGACCGCCAGGGCGACGAGCACCACGCCTGCTGCGCTGCGCCCCGAGGTGACCGCCAACGCCGTCAGCATCAGCGTCACCGCCGCCGTCGGCTCCGGATGGCATGACCTCGCGAGTCCCACAGCGCCCGCCCCGACAGGCCCCATGGTCGGCAGTCTGACAGCCTCGGGGGGTGGTCGTCGCCCGCAACGCTCGCCCCCGCAACGATCCGGGCCAGTACGACGAGCTGGTTGACCGGTGGTGGGAGCCGCGCGGGCCGTTCGCGATGCTGCACTGGCTCGCCCGCGCCCGCGGCGCGCTCGTGCCGCAGGCCGGTCGGCCGGGGGCGGTACTGGTCGACCTGGGGTGCGGCGCGGGCCTCCTTGCTCCGCACATCGCCGGGAAGGGATACCGCCATGTCGGCGTGGATCTCACCGCCTCGGCCCTGCGTGTCGCGGCCTCGCATGGGGTGATCGCGGTCCGCGGGGATGTCACCGCCGTGCCGTTGGCCGACGGCTGCGCGGACGTCGTCACGGCCGGGGAGATCCTCGAGCACGTCGGTGACCACGCCGCGGCGGTGGGGGAGGCATGCCGGTTGCTCCGGCCGGGCGGGCTGCTCGTGATGGACACCATCGCCGCGACCGCATGGGGAAGGTTCCTTGCCGTGAAGGTGGCCGAGCGGGTGCCGGGCGGAGCGCCTCCGGGCATCCACGATCCGAAGCTGTTCGTCGACCGGGCCGCGCTGGTGCGTTCCTGTGCCCGACACGGGGTGGATCTGCGGCTGCGTGGAATCCGACCGTCCCTGATCGGACTCGGCCTGCTGCTCATCGGGCGTCGCGACACCGTGGCGATGGTCCCGGTTCCGACGACGGCAGTGCTGTTCCAGGGGCTCGGCCGCCGAACCACTACCCCAGCTTGAGCATCGCGAGGAGCAGATCGATGAGGACATCCTCGGCGGGCGACAGGTCGGCCTACATCGCGGGGTTCGGCTCGGCCCGGCCCGGCCCGCCCCTCGAACAGGGCGAGGTCTGGCAGCGGTGCTTCGCCCCGCATTTCGAGGGCGACCGGGTGGCGGAGCGCCTCTTTCTCGGGGCAGGGGTACGACGCAGGCACGCGGCCGTGAACCCGATCATGGAGGATGTCTCGGGCTGGTCCACAGGGGATCGGATGCGACGCTACGTCGCCGAGGCGTTGCCCTTGGGCAAGGAGGCGGTCGCCGCCGCTCTCGCCGATGCCGACCTGGCCCCGGGCGACGTGGGGATGTTCACGGTTGTCTCCTGCACCGGCTACGCGACGCCAGGGCTGGACATCCGGATCGCGGCCGATCTGGGCATGGGGCTCGACGTGCAGCGTCTGCTCGTCGGGCACATGGGGTGCTACGCCGCGATTCCGGGGCTCGGTGCCGTTGCCGACTACGCCAACAGCCGTGCTCGTCCGGCGGTGGCACTGTGCCTCGAGCTGACGTCACTGCACGTCCAGCCGCGCACCCCGGATCGGGGCCAACTGGTCACCCACGCCCTCTTCGGTGATGCCGCGGCGGCGGTGGTGGTCAGACCGGGTCCGGCGCCCGACACCGGCCGGGGGAACCTGGAGATCCTCGACATCGCCGCGCTGACGGATCCGTCGACGGCCGACCACATGACATGGGACGTCACCGACCTCGGTTTCCGGATGGGGCTCTCGCCCGAGGTGCCCGCGGTGCTGGGGCGCCACGTCGGCGGCGTGGTCAAGGAGATGCTGGAGCGCAACGGGTATACGGCATCCGATGTGGATGCGTGGGCCGTGCATCCCGGAGGCCCGCGGATCCTCAGCACCGTCGCGGAGAAGCTGGCACTCGGTGCCGGAGCGCTCGACGCGTCTTACGGCGTTCTGGCCGATGCAGGCAACTGCTCGTCAGCCACCATCCTGCTCATCCTCGAGGCGATGCGCGGCACGGGCAGCCCGCGGCCAGACCGCATCGCCGTCGCCATGGCCTTCGGTCCTGGCCTGACGCTCTACGCCGCCCTGCTCGGCGCAACATGACCGCGCAGGGGTCGACCACGTCGGCCGAGCTGGATGGGTGCCTCGTGGAGCTCGTGCGCGCCGGTCAGCGGCCCGGGCCTCCAGCTCCGACTGTCCGACCTGTCCGAAGGGGCCGACCAACTGGCTTGCCGAGGCCGACGAAGCCGCAGGATCGAGTGTGGAACGGAGTAGAGCGGGGAGGCGTCAGGTCGAAAGCAGCGACCGGCAGGGCGGCCCGCGCGAGGACGAAGTACGAGCGGACACCCCTCGCCCTGTCGTTCGGCCCTGGGTCGCTCTCGCCGCGCGTGCTTTGGTCGTTGCGACGGCATCTATGGGGAGGCGACCATGCAAGACAACTTCGTCTTCATCGGCGTCTGGATTCTCTGCGGCGTCGCGACGGTCGTCAGCGCAGTGTTGGCGAACCGGAGCGCTGCGGCGCGGTATGTCGGACGGGCCGCGACAGCGGTGCTCTTCCTCGTCGGAGGCGCACTCCTGCACGTGCTCAACCTCGTGTCAGGCGATGACTATTCGGGCTTCGCCGACCCCGCGCACTTCGGTTGGGTGACGGTCGACTGGCAGCTCGTCGTCGTGCCGAACCCCATCCTGTTCATCGGCCTGCTGGCCGTGTTCGAGGCCGTTGTCGGCGTGCTCGTGATCAGCGGTGACCGGTGGACCCAGCTCGGCTACGCGGCCGTCATCGCGTTCTATCTGGCCCTCTGGCTCTTCGGCTGGATCGAGACGGTGTGGTGTCTGGTCATGCTTCCGGCGATGGTGCTCCTCCTGCAGGCGGAGCAGCGCACCCGAGCGACCGCCAGCGTCGCGATGATGTCCTGACCAGCAGGACCGATCAGGACCTTTGCCACCAGCCTGTTCCCGTCACCCACGGCGACACTCCGGATGGGTGGCCCGGCCGGACCGTGTCCGCCCTCCACGATCACCAGCCTGATGCCGACGAGCGGTGCCTGGACCGAGCACGACGTCAAGTCTGGTGAGACGTCTTCGGCTCGGCGGCTTGCGCGCTTGCGATCACGTCGGTTGGGTCGCGCCGCGCGGCGGGTGGGTATTGGAGCCGAGTCAAGTGCTCAATGGGCGGCTGCCTGGTCGGACGTGCGACCTCCGGCGGGTCGTGCACTCAGGCGCCCGGGACCTGCGGGGTCTGGCGATCACGGCGGCCCTCGATGACCAGCAGGACGATCAGCGCCACCTCGGCGATCTTGTCTGCGATGCCCATCGCGTCGAACTGGCCCTGGATCAGGGCGAAGTACGCGACGATGGTCGCCGCCGTCAGCGCGATCAGGGCCCAGCGCGTCAGGCGCCGGAACCGGGCGAGGGCCGGATGGTAGAGGGCCGCGGTCAGCACGATGTATCCGAGGCCATCGAGGTAGAACAGCGCGGCGAAGAACCCGAGTGTGGCCGCACCGCCTGCCGCGGCTGTCGCTTCGGGCTGGGTCGCCACCATGACGTGGGTGATCACACCCAGGTAGATGTGCACTGCGGCGGTCGCCGCTGCCAACACGCAGATCGCGATCTGGAGCGCGCCGAACCGGGTGGTTGCGTTGCGGGGGACGATCATCGTCATCACCTCGTCGGGATCGCTGGAGGAGCTGTCGCTGGTGTAGACAGCCGGGAGCGCCGGATGTCATCGGCAAGCCGGACAAAATCGTCGCGACGGTTTCGGCGACCTGGCTCTGCCGTAGCCATGACCGTCGTCATCGCGCCTCGGGGGCTGAACGCCCTCGGTCTGTCGGCAGGTGTGGCCCCGCGTTGTGGGGCCCTCAGGACCAGCACTGTCATGGCTTTGGCCTCTGCTTGGGCACCTGCGCGACCGACAAGGTGGCGGGAACGATGTCCGCCCTCGTCAGGAGCCGTCCCATGACCGCTGTCACGCCACGTCCCGAGCAGGTGCCGACACGCCGATCGGACTCCCTGGGCCTGGTGCAGTCCACCGCCCTCATCGTGGGCAGCATCATCGGTGTCGGCATCTTCAGCCTGCCCTATTCGCTGGCATCGTTCGGCCCGATCAGCCTGGCCGCGATGGCGGTCACGACGGTGGGGGCGCTGGCCCTGGCCGCGTTGTTCGCCGCGACGTCACGGCGGCTACCGGCTGCGGGCGGCCCATACGCCTACGCCCGGGCCGCCTTCGGCAACGCGATCGGGTTCGCCAACGCCTGGTCGTACTGGATCACCGCCTGGGCCGGGAACGCGGCCATCGCCGTGGGCTGGGTCTACTACGTCGAGACGTTCGTCAACACCGGTGGAGCACCCGGCTGGTCGATCGTCATCGCCCTCCTCGGGCTGTGGGTGCCCGCCGCGGTGAACCTGATGGGGATCCGCAGCATGGGCGCATTCCAGGTCGTGACCACGGTGCTGAAATTCCTCCCGCTGCTGCTGATGGCCACCCTCGGGCTGTTCTTCATGACCTCCGCCCACTTCACTCCCTGGAACATCTCCGGGACGAGCAACCTGTCCGCGATCGGCGCCGCGATGGCGATCTGCCTGTTCAGCTACCTGGGAGTGGAGACTGCCGCCGTGGCCGCGGCCAAAGTCCGCGACCCCAAGCGGAACGTCTCCCGTGCGACATTGTGGGGCACGCTGGCCAGCGCGGCGGTGTACCTGCTGTCGATGGTCGCGGTCTTCGGCATCCTCGGATCGGGCGCGCTGGCGCTTGATGCGAACAAGGCGTCGTACTCGGCGGCCGCCGACGCCATCGCCGGTGGATCATGGGCGGGGACGCTGGTGGCCGTGGCGGTCGTCGTGTCCGGCATCGGTGCCCTGAACGGCTGGACGATGATCTGCGCGGAGATGCCGCAAGCCGCGGCTCGGGACGGGTTGTTCCCGGCTCGCTTCGCTGCGGAGTCCAAACGTCGGGTTCCCGCGTTCGGCATCGTGTCCTCCACCGCGCTGGCCTCGATCGCCATGGTGATCAGCTATCTGGGGGCCAGCGGGTCGACCGTCTTCACGACGTTGGTGCTCATGACAGGGATCACCGCCGCGATCCCGTTCGCCTTCTCCGCGCTCGCCCAGATCGTGTGGCGGCTGCGCGACCCGCGGTCAGGTCGGACCGGGCGTCTGGTCCTGGACCTCATCGTCGCGGTCTTGGCGCTGGTGTTCTCCCTGGCGTTCATCTACTACTCCCGCAACACCGGCAGCGACCCGTTCGTCGTGTGGGGCCCGTTCCTCATGGCCGGCGCCGCTGCCGTGCTCGGCGTGCCCGTCTACCTGGCGCAGCGCGCCACGATGACAGCGCCGGTCCCGGCACCCACGCTGCCCGGCGAGGACCGCTGAGATGGGTTTTCACGTGAACTCGGAGGTCGGCCGCCTCCGCCAGTGGTGGTGCACCGGCCGGGCTCGGGGCTGGACCGCCTGACTCCGGACAACGTGCACGACCTGCTGTTCGACGACGTCCTGTTGGCGGAGCGCGCCCGGGCCGAGCACGACGCCTTCGCAGGCCAGCTCCGCGCCCACGGGGTGGTAGTGCACCATTTCCGGGACCTGCTGACGCAGGCGCTCGACGACCATCAGACCATCGATGTCCCGGGCCTGAGCGAGCTTGCCACGATCGGCCGATCGGTGGGACGGATGCGCGATAAACTGGTCCGCAGCAATGAGACGCTGCTGCAGGGAGCGGTCCTTCCGGCGGGTTATGCGGTGACGGTGGTACCGGTGCGGCCTTCGAGCACGCCAGTTGCGTCGGCGAGCGAGCCGATGACAGCCGGGTGACCGGTGGCGGCGACGAACCGCCTGCAGGCCTCGATCTTGGGACCCATCGAGCCTGCGGGGAAGGTGAGACGTGTCAGGTCGTCGAGGTGGAGCTGCGGTACCGGTGCCTGGCGCGGGGTCCCGAAGTCTCGCATCACGGCGTCCACGTCGGTGAGCAGCACGAGGCGGTCGGCGCCGACGGCGATCGCGAGCAGGGCGGCGGTGAGGTCCTTGTCGATGACGGCCTCCACGCCCTGCAGGGCGCCCGTGCCGTGGTCGATGACCGGTGCGCCGCCACCTCCGCCGCAGATCACCAGCGTCCCGGTCTGTACCAGTTTGAGGATCGAGTTCTGCTCGACGATCCGCTGCGGCTCGGGGGAGGGGACGACCCTTCGCCAGTGCGGCCCGTCCTGCACGGTGGTCCAGCCGTGCTGTTCGCACAGCTGCCGGGCGCGGGCAGGGGTGTAGCCGGGTCCGACGAACTTGGTGGGCGTGGCGAAGGCCGGGTCCGACGGATCGACGACGACCTGCGTGATCACGCTGAGGACCGAGCCGGTCACGCCTGCGTTGCGCAGCGATTGGGCCAGCCAGTAGCCGATCATGCCTTGGGTTTGGGCGCCGAGGACGTCGAGCGGGTAGGGCCGCGTCAGCGCGGGGTCGTTCTCGCTTTCCAGCGCGAGCAGCCCCACCTGAGGGCCGTTGCCGTGGCAGATGATCACATCGTGCTCGTCCGTAAGGGGGGCGAGTGCCTCGGCGGCCGCACGGATGTGGTGCAGTTCGATGCTTGCGTCGGGCCGCTCCCCGCGGCGTAGCAGGGCGTTACCGCCGAGCGCGACCACGACGAGCACCTCAGCGTCCCGATCCGTGGGCATGCAGCGCGTCGACGAGCACCGCCTTGATCGTGTGTAGGCGGTTTTCGGCCTGGTCGAACACGATGGACCGCGGCGAGGTGAACACCTCGTCGGTGACTTCGGCGCCGTCGAGCCCGAACTCGTCGTGCAGCCGCTGCCCGAGCTCGGTGCTGCGGTCGTGCACGGCGGGCAGGCAGTGCAGGAACTGCGCGCCCGGCCCGGCGGCGGCCATCAGCTGTTCGGTGACCCGGAATGGCAGCAGCAGCGGTACCCGCTCGGCCCAGGTCTGGGTCGACTCGCCCATGCTTACCCACACGTCGGTGTAGACGAAGTCGGCGCCGTCCACGCCCTCGTCGGCGTCGTCGGTGACGAGGACCCGCGCCCCGGTGGTGGCCGCGAGCTCGTGGGCGGTCGCGACGACGTCCGAGGGCGGCCACAGCGCGCGCGGCGCGGCGATCCGCACGTCCATCCCCAGCATCGCGCCGGTGACCAACAGCGACCGGGCCACGTTGTTGCGGCCGTCGCCGAGGAAGCAGCAGCTGATCCGCTCGGGCGGCTGCGGGCAGTGCTCGAGCATGGTGAGGACGTCGGCGAGCATCTGCGTGGGATGCCAGGAGTCGGTGAGTCCGTTCCACACCGGCACTCCTGCGTGGTCGGCGAGCTGCTCGACCGTCTCCTGGGCGAACCCGCGGAACTCGATGCCGTCGAACATCCGGCCCAACACCTGCGCGGTGTCCGGGACGGACTCCTCCCGACCCATGTGCGAGCCCGCCGGATCGAGGTAGGTGACATGGGCGCCCTGGTCGTGGGCGGCGACCTCGAACGCACAACGGGTACGGGTGGAGCTCTTCTCGAAGACCAGCGCGATGTTGCGGCCGGTGAGCCGGGGCCGCTCGCTACCACTCTTCTTGGCGCGCTTCAGCTCCGTGGCCAGCTCGACGAGCGCGAGAAACCGGTCCTTGCCCAGGTCGGTGACGGTCAGCAGCGAACCGGGATGACGGGCGGCGGGGAGGGCGGCGGATGTCGTCGTGGTCATGGGCAGGGCTCCTCAGATGCCGTCGCGCTGGATCGGACAGGTCATGCACCGGGCGCCGCCCCGGCCGCGGCCCAGCTCGCTGCCGGGGACCGCGAGGACCTCGATGCCCTCGTCGAGGAGCATGGAGTTGGTCAGGGTGTTGCGGTCGTAGCCGACCACCACGCCCGGGGCCACGGTGAGGAAGTTGTTGGCGTCGTCCCACTGCTCGTGCTGGGCGGCCCGCGCGTCCTCGTTCGTCACGAGGACGCGGAGCTTGTCGACGCCGAGAGCGTCGGCGACCGTGGAGAACAGGTCGTCGCGGTGCTCGACGTGCAGCCCGCCGGTATCGTGCTCGACCACCTCCTCCGGGTCGGACGGGGTGATCACCCACGACCGCAGCGTCCTGACGTCCAGGCCCGGGTAGCGCACGAAGGTGTCCACGTCGATCATGGTCAGCACCGTGTCGAGGTGCATGAAGGCGTGCGATCGGGGAAGTTGGACGGCGATGACGGTGGTGGCCTGGCCGCTGCGGAACAGCTCCCGGGCGAGGATCTCGACGCCCATCGCGGTGGTGCGCTCGCCCATCCCGATCAGCACGACGCCGCGGCCGAGCACGTGGATGTCGCCGCCCTCGAGCGTCGCGGGCTGATGGCCCGCGTCGTCGTCGCCGTAGTAGATGGGGAAGATCGCTCCGGCGAAGCGCGGGTGGAACCGGTAGACGGCGCGGCTGTGCAGCGACTCGCGCTGTCGGGCGGCCTTGGCCATCGGGTTGATCGTGACGCCGCCGTAGATCCATGCGGAGTTGTCCCGCTGGAAGAGCGTGTTCGGCAGCGGGGCCAGCACGAAGTCGTCGAGGCGCAGCGTCTGCCATCGCAGGCTGTGGACCTGCATCGGTGAGAGGTCGGAGCGGGTGATGCCGCCGATGAGCAGCTCCGCGAGCGTGGCCCCGTCGATGTCCTCGGCCAGGTCACGCAGCGGCCCGGCCAGGGTCGGGCCGACGAGCTCGGGGGTGCAGACCCGCTCCAGCACGAACGCGCGCGCCTCCGCGATGTCCAGGGTCTCGGCGAGCAGCGTGTCGAAATGGTGGACCTCGACGCCGTGCTCACGCAGCACGCGGGCGAAGTGGTCGTGCTCCTCGCGGGCCCTCGCCGCCCACAGCACGTCGTCGAAGAGCAGCTCGTGGCAGTTGTCGGGCGTGAGCCGGGAGAGCTCGAGACCCGGCCGGTGGACGACGGCCTGGCGGAGCTGCCCGACCTCCGAGTGCACGCCGAGCCCGCGCGTGATCTGCGTCATGACCCGATCCTGTCCGCCGAACGGGCACGGACATCAGGGCGCAAGGTCCCTGGAGGGCGGGCCGAACGCCGCCTGACCAGGCGGACGAGCTCGTCGGCGCCCCACCCGACGAGTGCGGTCGGCCCCAGCGGGCGTCGTTCAGCCGCCCGGCTTGTAGAGCTGGCCGATGATCGTCCGCGCCATGGTGGTGGCGGGGGCTCGACCGTCGGGCGAGGGTGCGGTCGCGGCCCACACCACGACCGTGATCTTGCGTGCCGGATCGTACGCGGCGAACGTGTTGTAGCCCGGCAGCTCGCCGGTGTGCCCGTAGAGCGGCCCGAACTGAGCCAGCGCGAGGCCGTAGCCCGGGCTCTGCGGATCCTTCGGGTCGACGGGCTTGACGCTCGCCATCCGCGTCTTCTGCATCTCCGGGCTGAGCAGGCCGCCGCCGACGAGGGCCTGCACGTACTTGACGAGATCGTCGGCCGTCGAGATACCCGCGCCCGCGCTCCACGCCCAGGACGGGTTGGCCTGCGTCATGTCCGTCGGGGTGATCGTGCCCGCCTTGGCCGCGGCCTGCTTCTGCGGCGACAGCACATTGGTGTCGATCGTCTCGACGTTCGTGCCGAAGCTGTAGCCGTCGGTGCGCGGCTCGGGGAGCGCGTTGTCGGTCAGCGCCGGGAAGGACGACGCGCTCAGGCCCGCTGGTGCGAGGACGCGGTTCTGGATCTCGGTCTCCAGGGCGTGACCGGTGAGCTGCTCGATGAGTCGCCCGAGCAGCAGCGTGTTGGTGTTGGAGTAGAAGTAGCCCTCGCCCGGCGGGAACTTCGGGTCCATCGCCAGCCCGATCTTGATCAGCTCCTCCGGCTGGAACACCGACGCGGGGTCGGCGTCCATCTTCTGGTTCACGGCGAGGTCTGTCGTGTAGTTGTTCAGGCCGCTGCGCATGTCCAGCAGCTGCTCGATCGTGATGTTCTGCCCGTTGGGCACGTCGGGTCGGTACTTCGCGATCGGATCGGTCAGCGCGAGCTTGCCCTCCTGGACGAGCTGCAGGATGACCGTGCCCGTCCAGGTCTTCGTGACGCTTCCGATGCGGATGTGGTCGCCGACCTGCACCGGGTCGGTCCCGTGGTAGGTCCGCGTGCCGAAGGTCGTCGTCCAGTCGCCGAGCTCGGGCGAGCGGACCTCGATCACCGCTCCGCTCACGAGCATGTCCTTGGCGAGCTGCTCCAGCTCGGGCTGCAGCTTGGCGGCGTAGGCGGGTACCGCTGCCGCCGCGGCCGAGGAGGACGCGGCGTCCTGCGTCGCGGGCGGCGTGGAGGTGCCCTGCGTCGTGCAACCGGTGATCAGCAGTGTGCCGGCGACGGTCAGCGCCGCCGCGACGCGGAGCTGGCGGGTACGACCGGTCATGGTTCGAGCCTTTCGTCGTTGTGGGGGCCGGACCCCGGCTTGGCGGCCGCGACGAGGTGGTCGATCGTCGCGACGAGCTGTCCCAGGTTCAATGCGAGGACCCGCCTTACCGTTGGTGATGGTTGCGCGGTGAAGGAGCAGGCCGGCGACGGGGTGTTTGTCAGTCGCCGGTCAGCGCCAGCCCGCCGGCGTCAACCCGGGCCGTGACCCTGTCCGGCAGCCCCGCATCGATCATTTCCCGCACCGCATCCCGCGCCGTCACCGACTCGGCATGGAGATCATCGGCACCGAGGCGATGACCCGGCTGCTGATCTTCGATCACGGTCACCTGTGTACTCCTCAACTCAAGAGGATCTTGTCACACCGATCATATGGCTCTGGCACAGCTGCGACCCGAGGCCCGGGCCCTGCTGGCCGCCGCCCCCACCCCGCGGATGGCCGAAGGGGCTCGCGGTCCTCGTCGCGAGGCTGGCTGGCTTCCGCGTCGGCGTCATGGACGCCGACGTAGCTGGTCACGTCGATCGTGGCGCGATCACGCCGCGCGCGCGGTCATCTCGCGGATGAGGCTTGCCTGCCACGACCGCTGCCGGGGCCGCCAGCCCAGCACTTGGCGGGCGCGCGTGTTGTCGGCCCCGCGCAGTCCGCCGAGGTAGGCGGCACCCCATCCGCCCGCAGCGAGCCGGACGAGTGCGAGCGGTAGCCGCCGGGGTCGGGGCGCGCCCAGCACCTCGGCCATCTCGGGCAGCCAGTCCCGGATCGGGACGGGGTCGTCGTCGACGACGTTCAGCACGCCGTACACGTCGTGGCGGAGCGCGACGACCACGGCGGTCGCGACGTCGGCGACGTGGACGAACGAGAACACCGACGCCCCGCTACCGGCGAGGGGTACCTTCCCCGCCCTGACGTCGTCGACGAAGGACCCGTCCGCGGCGAACATCGTGCCGGGCCCGTAGAGGTGGCCGAGCCGAAGGACGGTGCCGCCCGCGCGGGTGGTCATCGCCTCCAGTTCCCGCAGCGCCGCCAGGGACGAGGCGAACGGCGCGGGCGGCCGCTGCCAGAGCGGCGTCTCCTCGTCGGCCGGTCCGTCGCCGGGCTCGTAGGCGTACGCCAGCCCCTGGGCGATGATCCGGCGCACCCCGCTCTGCGTGGCAGCGTCGAGCAGGTTTCGGGTCCCCTCGGTGCGCAGCCGGTTGGTGAGTGCGAACTCGGCAGGCATCCGCCGGGGGTTCAGCCGCGCGGGGATCGCGGTCAGCATGTTGACCACGGCGTCCGGCGCCACCCCTCGCACGGCGGCGACCAGGGCGTCCCGGTCCAGCGCGTCCACCGCGAGCGTCGCGGTGGCCGACGCCGAGCGCGCGAGCCCGACGACCTCGTGACCGGCCGCGGACAGAGCGGGTACGAGCTGGCGTCCGATTGCGCCACTCGCGCCTGTCACCAGCACCTTCATGGTTCCTCCTGATGTCGTTCATGGACCGAGATGATCGGCAGCCCGAGGTCGCGGATCTTCTCCAGCAGCCCGTGCAGCGCTGCCTGGTCGGCGACCGGACCGGCGATGACGCTCTCGCCCGGCCGGTCGCTGTGGACGTCCATGCCCTCGAACCACGACGACCAGGCAGGGTCAAGGGCCCCACGGACTCGTATCGCGTAACCGGTCGGTGTCACCCGCGATCCCCTTCTGTTGCTGACGTGGGGACGGTAGGCGCGGGTGCGGGTCCGGCCATCCCGCCGAAGTGGGACCGGCGGTGGGAGCGAGTCCCTGGGAGGATCCGCCGGGAGGAGCAGGAGGCGACGACATGGGCGAGGCAGCGGCCGCGGGTGCGCCGCGTGACCTGCTGTTGGCGACGAAGCTGGTCGTCCCGCCGTCGCGGCCGGGACGGGTGGCGCGGCCCCGGCTACTGCGCAGGCTGCGGGCGGCCACCGGGCAGGACCTGGTTCTTGTCTGTGCTCCGGCAGGGTTCGGGAAGTCGACCTTGCTGGCCGACTGGGTGGGCGACGACGGTCGTATCGCGGCCTGGCTCTCACTGGACCAGGCGGACAACGACCCGGTGCGGTTTTGGCGCCACATCGCGGCCGCTGTGGACGCAGCGCGGCCCGGGGTGGCGCAGCGGGCGGGTGTGCTGGTCGGCGGTCCGGGATCGACATCGGTAATGTCCGCCGTAACGGCACTGGTCAACGATCTGGCGTCGGCGCAGCAGGACCTGCTGCTGGTGGTCGACGACTACCACTTGATCCAGACCGCGGACGTGCACCGGTCGGTCACGTTCCTGCTGGATCACCTGCCCGCGCCGCTGTGCCTGGCGCTGGCAGGCCGCAGCGACCCGCCGTTGCCGCTGGCCCGGCTGCGCGCGCGGGGTCAGCTGGTCGAGCTGCGCGCGGCGGACCTGCGGTTCACCCACGGCGAGGCGGGTGAGCTGCTCGCTGCGGCCGCAGGGCCTGCCCTGACGGAGGCGCTTGTTTCGGCGCTGGGGGAGCGGACGGAGGGCTGGGCAGCAGGGCTGCAACTGGCCGCACTGTCGTTGCGCGGGCGCGCCGACGTCCCCGGGTTCGTCGCCGGGTTCTCCGGCAGCAACCGCTACGTCCTGGACTACCTCACCGAGGAGGTGTTGGACGGGCAGCCGCTCGAGCTGACCACGTTCCTGCTGGAGTCCTCTGTGCTCGATCGGCTGTCCGGGCCGCTGTGCGACGCCGTGCTGGGGCGCACCGACAGCCAGCAGATGCTGGAATCGGTCGAGCGGGCCAACCTGTTCCTGCTGCCGCTGGACGGGGAGCGGCGGTGGTGGCGGTACCACCACTTGTTCGCCGACCTGCTGCGCGCCCGACTGCTGCGCACCGCCCCTGATCGCGTGCCCGTGCTACACCGCGCCGCAGCCGTGTGGCTGGAGCGGCACGGCCTCCCTGACGACGCTGTCCACTATGCACTCGCGGGCGGCGACGCCGACGCGGCGGCCCGCATCGTCGAGGAGCACCTCGAGGAGCACCTGTGGCACCGCAACGAGGGCGCCACCTTGGAGCGATGGCTGACCGCGCTGCCGCTCGAGGCGCTGCGGCGCAGGCCGCGGCTCGTCCTGGGCCGAGCGATCGCGGGGGTGCTCGGCGGCCGGTGGGACGACGTCGAGTCACTGCTGGGCGCGGTCGAGCAGGCGGAGTCCTGCCCGCCCTACCGGCCTTCGGTCCGACGGCGTACCAGCGTCATGTCCAACCTGGACGCCTGCGTGGCGCTGTGCCGCGCCGACCTGGCCCACGTCCGCGGCGATGCCGACCACGTGGCGGAGTTCGCGCGCGTGGCGCTGGCCCGCTCGGACGAGGCGGACGAGCTCCTGCGCGAGATGGCCCAGGTGCTCCTGGCCGAGACCGACTGGCTGGCCGGGCGGCTCGCCGAGGCCGAGCGGGCGCTGACCGGGATCCTCCTGAGGTGGTCCTCGTCGCAGGAGTGGCTCGTGCTGCAGCGTGTCGGGTTCGATCTGGGCAGCGTCCAGCTCGCGCAGGGCAGGCTCGGTGCGGCGTTGCGCACCTACCGCACGCTCGGTGCCCGGACCGACGCCGCGGCGCCCGCTCTCGCGGGCATGTCGCACGTGGGCGTCGCGATGGTGCTGTACGAGCGCGACGAGCTGGCCGAAGCGCTCGCGGAGGCGGTCGCGGGCGTGGAGCGGTGCCGCAGGCTGGCGTATGCCGTGCCGCTGCTGGACGGGTTGGTCGTGCTGGCCCGGATCCGGCTGGCCCAGGGCGATCGGGCCGGCGCGCTCGCCGCGATCGAGGAGGCCGCGACGGTGCTGCCCGAGGCGCGCGCCAGGCGCATCCCGCTGGGCGTGTGGCGGGCCGAGCTGGCGCTCGCCATGGGAGACCTGGGGCCTGCCGCGGACTGGGTACGGGGCCGCGGTCTGGCACCCGACGACGAGCCAGTCTACCCGGGGGACGTCGAATACCAGCTGCTCGCCCGGCTGCTGATCGCCGACGGAGACCCGCAGCTGGCCGTACCGATGCTGGGCCGGTGGCGGGCTTTGGCCGTCGCTCAGGGCCGCACTGCGGGCGTCATCGCCGCTGCGGTGCTCGCATCGCTGGCGCACGCCGCCCACCGCGACGACGCCGCCGCGCAGGCTGCGCTGGCCGAGGCGCTGATGCTGGCCGCGCCCGAGGGCCACCTGCGGGTGTTCCTCGCCGAGGGCGCCCCGCTGGCGGCTGTGCTCCGCCCGCTGCTGGCCGATCCGCGGTGGGCGGCCCAGCCCGGGCCGTCCGGGTTGCCACGGGAGTTCCTCGCCCGCCTGGCCGCGGCGTTCGACCGGCAGGGCACGCCCGTCCTTCCCACTGCGCGCCCTGGCGCGACGACGGTGCCCGGGCTGGTTGAACCACTGAGCGCGCGAGAGCTGCAGGTGTTGGCGCTGCTCGCCGCGGGTCGCCCGAACCGGGCCATCGCCGGGCAGCTCTTCATCAGCGTCGACACCGTCAAGCGGCACGTCAGCCATCTCTTCGCCAAGCTGGGCGTGGCCAATCGCACCGAGGCGGTCGCTCGGGCCCGCGCCCTGGGGCTGCTGGACTGAACTCCCACCGCCGCTGCCACTTCGGTGGGACGTTCCCCATGTCCTGCCTTCCTAGCGTGTCGGGACAGACCGAACGGAAGGGCGGAGCGATGGACGCACAGGCGACAGAACACGCGGACGTGGTGGTGGTCGGCGCGGGGCCCACCGGGCTGCTGCTGGCCGGGGATCTCGTCGAGGCGGGAGTGCGGGTCGTGCTCCTGGAGCGACGGGCCGGGGAGTCGAACCTCACCCGTGCGTTCGCGGTCCACGCCCGGACGATGGAGCAGTTGCAGATCCGCGGCGTTGCCGCCGAGCTGGCCGCGTCCGGGACGACGATCGGCAAGCTGGTCCTCTACGGCCGGGCCGCGATCGACCTGTCGCGGCTGCCCAGCCGGTACCCGTCGCTGCTGATCACGCCCCAGTCCCGGACCGAGGAGGTGCTCACCCGCCGCCTCCACCGGCTCGGTGGGTCGATCGTCGACGGATCCGAAGTCACCGGCGTGGCCCAGGACGCGGACGGGGTGGAGGTGCGCGTGCGCGCCGTGGACGGTGCCGAACGTCGTTACCGGGCGTCCTATGTGGTCGGGACGGACGGCGTCCACAGCGCTGTGCGCACCGCGCTGGGCCTGCCGTATCCGGGTCGTTCCGTCGTGCGCTCGCTGATGTTGGCCGACGTCCGCCTGACCGACCCGCCCGCGGACGTCCTGGCGGTCAACGGGGTGGGCGACGCGTTCGCCTTCGTCGCGCCGTTCGGGGACGGCTGGTACCGCGTCTTCGCCTGGAACCGCAGCCACCAGGTGGCGGACACCGCTCCGGTCGAGCTGTCCGAGGTCCGCGAGGCCACCCGACGGGCGCTGGGCACCGACTTCGGGATGCACGACCCGCGCTTCCTGTCCCGGTTCCACAGCGACGAGCGGCAGGTCCCCAGCTACCGGGTCGGGCGCGTCTTCTTGGCGGGCGACGCGGCGCACTGCCACTCCCCGGCCGGTGGGCAGGGCATGAACACCGGCATCCAGGACGCGGCCAACCTCAGCTGGAAGCTGGCGGCCGCAGTGGCCGGTTGGGGCGGGGAGGCGCTGCTGGACTCCTACCAGGCCGAGCGGCACCCGGTGGGCAGACAGGTGCTGCGCAGCAGTGGGCTGCTGGTCCGGCTGGCCCTGATCCGGCCCCGGTGGGGTCGGGCCGCCCGCAACGTCGTCGTCACGGCGCTGCTCGGGATACCGCCGATCTCGACCAAGGCGGCAGGCGTGATCTCCGCGGTCGGGCTGCGCTATCCCGCGCCTCCCGGATCGGATCCGCGGGTCGGCACCCGCGTCCCCGATGTCGCGCTGCGCGACGGGCGCACCCTGGCCGATGCGCTGCGGGGCGGGCGGTTCGTCCTGCTCGGACGCCCCGCCGCTGATCTCCCGGGGCCGGTGGACGCCGCAGAGCCTCGCGAGGGCGGGGAACGCGACCGGCTGACGCTGGTCCGCCCCGACGGCTACGTCGGCTGGGCAGGCGCGGCCCACCGCTTCCCGGCCTGGGCGCAGGAGTACTTCGGGCACCGCGCGGCGGCGCTGACGGCAGGCGGGCGGCATGAGCGCGACACTGCCTGACCTGACGCCCGTGCAGGCCAGCCTCTTCCTGACGCAATGCGGTCGCGCGCTGGACAGTCGCGCGCGGCATCCCTTCCTGGGCGATCAGACGGCCGACGAGATCCTCGCCAGGATCGGCTACGACTGCTCCCGATTCCCGATGCCCGCGAGCTCGGTCACCGACATCGCGCTGCGGGCCAAGAAGCTGGACGGGGTGGTGCGGCGGTTCGTCGCCCGGCATACCGGCGCCGTCGTGCTGGACCTCGGCGCGGGCCTGGACTCCCGGATGACCAGGGTTGCGCCACCCGCAGGGGTCGACTGGTTCAACGTCGACTACCCGGAGGTCACCGCGCTCCGCGCCGAGGCGATCGGGCAGGAGAAGGCGGAGGCCATCGCCGCGGACCTCACCGAGCCCGGCTGGCTCGACGCCGTGCCCACCGGTAGGCCCGCCGTGATCGTCGCCGACGGCCTGGTCGCCTTCCTTGCCCAGGACGCGTTCGTGACGCTGCTGCACCGGCTCGTCGACCACTTCCCGAGCGGGGAGATCGCGTTCAACGGCTACACCCGGTTCCACACGTGGGTGCTGAAGCGCTACCGGGGGACCGCGTCGATCGCCGATGTCGTGGCCAACCCGGGGTTCGACGACCCGCGGGACCCGGAGCGGTGGGAGCCCCGGCTGCGACTCGCCGAGGAGATCCTGCTGACCCGAGAGCCGGAGGTAGCGGCATACCCGCCCGCGATCCGACTGGTGACCCGGCTGGCCGCCCACAGCACCGCCCTCTCCCGGCGCGGCACGACCGTCCTGCGCTACCGGTTTCCGCCATGACGGGGCATCGGCTGCATCACGTCGGCCACGCGACCCGTGACGTGACCGGATCGAGGAGGTCCTGATGCACGTGCTTCTGACCGGTGCGACCGGCGCCGTCGGGCGGCGGATCGTCCCGCTGCTGCTCGCGCGGGGGCACCGGGTGACCGGCCTGACCCGCAGCGTCGAGCAGGCCGAGAGGTTGCGGGCGGCGGGTGCTCGCGCGGCTGTCGTCGACGTCGTCGAGGGGTCGGCGTTGACGGCTGTCGTGCGCGCCGCCGCGCCCGATGTGGTGCTGCACCAGCTCACCGACCTGACCGGCGAGGACCGGGCGGCCAACGCGCGGCTGCGCGTAGTCGGCACCCGCAACCTCGTCGACGCAGCCCGTGCAGCCGGGGTGGCGCGGATCGTGGCGCAGAGCATCGCCTTCGCCTACGAGGACGGCCCGGGACCTGCCACCGAGGACGTCGCGCTGCGGCCTGGCACGCCCGGAGTTCCCGAGCTGGAGGCGGCGGCCGCCGAGCTGCCGGAGTGGGTCGTGCAGCGCTACGGGCTGTTCTACGGGCCCGGCACCTGGTATGCCCCCGACGGGGTGTGGGCGAAGCGGGCCCGCGCGGGCGCGCTGATCGCCGACGAGAGCGTCACGAGCTGGATCCACGTCGATGACGCCGCCGCAGCCGCGGTCGCGGCGCTGGAGTGGCCCAGCGGTGTCTACAACGTCTGCGACGACGAGCCCGCCACCGGCCGCGAGTGGGTGCCGGTCTTCTGCGCCGCGGTGGGGGCGCCGCCGCCGCCACGGGCGCCGACCCGGGCCCCGGGGGCGCGCGGCGCGGACAACGGCCGGGCCCGCGCGCTGGGTTGGCGCCCGGCCGTGCCGTCGTGGCGGACCGGTTTCCGCGCGCTCGCCGGGGCCGCGTCGTGAGCGCAGCGTCGACGCAATGCGGGAGGCGTGCGGTGATGATGCGCAGGCTTGCCCTTGGTGCGCTGGCCGCTGCCGCCGGGGCCGTCGTCCAGCGGCGTCCGGCACCGGTCGGTCGCTTCGTGTCCGCGGCGACGAAGGACGAGTTCATCGTCGCCTACAACGCCGCGATGGCGGAGCTGCCGCGGCCGGGCCGCGTGCTCGACGTGCGCACCGGATTCGGAGTGGTCCGGGTCCACCGCTTCGACGGCGGGGCGCCTGGCCAGGTGCCGCTCGTGCTGCTGCCCGGCCGGGCGTCGGCCTCCCCGATGTGGAAAGCCAACCTGCCCTCGCTGCTGCGGCACGCGCCTGTCTACCTGCTCGACCTGCTCGGCGAACCCGGCTGCAGCGTGCAGGACACGCCGATCACCGACGCCGACGACCAGGCCCGGTGGCTGCACGAGGCCCTCGCCGCGCTGCCGGAAGAACGGGTCGACCTCCTGGGCGTCTCGATCGGCGGCTGGACGGCGGTCAACCTGGCCACCCGTCGTCCGGAGAAGATCCGCTCGCTGATGGTGCTCGACCCGGTGCTGGTGTTCGCACCGCTCGCCGTCGCCGCGGTCTGGCGCTCGATTCCCGCCGGGATCCGCTTGCTCCCGGCGCGCCTGCGCGAGCGCTTCACAAGCTGGACCGCGAACGGCGCGCCGGTGCGCGACGTCCCGGTCGCCCGGATGATCGCGGCCGGAATGCGCGGGTACGCGCTCGCCCTGCCCGCGCCCCGCCGCATCGCCGAGGAGGTGCTCGCGCGGCTGGACGTACCCGTACTGGTCGTTGTCGCAGGGCGTTCGCGCATGCACGACCCGCACCGCGTTGCTGGGACTGCCCGTCGCGTGCTGCGGCACGGCCACGTCGTCGTCTACGAGGGTGCCTCCCACGCCGTGAACGGTGAGTGCCCGGACCGGATCGCCGCCGACGTCGCAGCGTTCCGCGAGGCCCTGCCATGAGCCGGATCACGCGCCGAGCCGCCACGCGCCCGGGGGATTGCCTCGTTCCATTGGATATCAGTGGCCGCGCTCGCGCCTCGCCGCAGTGCCGGCAACCCCGTCACGGAGGAGGTGGCCTCCGCATGTGGGCTCTGGGTGAACGCTCGGTTGCAGCGGCGCGTCGCGGTGATCGCAGGCGCGGTCGTCCGGCACAATGTCGCTGCTCGCCTCTGAGTCATCAAGGAGACCGGCATGATCAAATTTTCGCGTAAAGCCAAGAGCGTCAAAGTGACGTTTGCGCTGCCCGCCGAGGAATGGGCAGCAGACTGCAGCGTCGTCGGCGATTTCAACGACTGGGTGCCCGGACGGCACCAGATGCGGCGACGTTCGAATGGCACACGATCGACCTCAGTCACGCTGGCGACCGGTTCGCGAATCCGATTTCGGTACCTTGGCATGAACGGGCATTGGTTCAACGATCCGGATATCGTCGAGTTCGACGGTCCGGACTCCGTTCTCGCGGTGTAGATCAGGGCGTCCGGACGAGCTCGCCCCTGGGGGAACGCCCGACGCAGCACCTGCGCGGCGCAACGCCGCCGTAGCCAGGTCCGGGTCTTGGCCGGGTTGGACACCACCACCACCACCACCCGCCCTCCCGGCTGGCCGACAGTGTCGCGATCGCCCAGGTGTTCCGGTCGCCTCCAACGCCACCTCATCGGTGCCTGACGCGGCACTAGCGTTGGCGACGGCGGCCACCCCGCCCCCGGAATGCGTCCCTGACCTTCTCGCCAGCTTGCTTCAGGTTGCTCTTTATCTCATCGGCCCTGCCACGGTTCTGCAGACCCCTGTCGCCGGTGACCTCGCCGGTGTTTCGCTTGATGCGGCCACGCAGCTCTTGAGCCTTGTTTCTGAACTTGTTCGCAAAGCTCATGACAATTCTCCATCCTCCTCGTCGAGGGTGGCCCGGGCCCGTGCTCGGGACGTCGTCCGACTCATCCCAAGCTACCCGATCGGAACGTCCCACCCGTGGTGTTCGGCCATCTCACGGTCGCACCGCCACCCCGGGGCGGTGGCCGCGCAGTCGGTCGGCTGCACCGTGCCCGCCCTGCCGGGCAGGGTGGTCGAGCTGCGGGTCGCCGAGATGGGCGCGATGATGGGCGGGCCCTACCGCCACGGCCCCGGGACGGGCGACGGGTACCGCGCTGGTGACGATGCCGGGCAGCCCTGGCCGCCGGGTATGGGTTGGATGGACATGACCGTCAGCCCGACGCCCGTGAAGGCAGGCGAGATCTCGCTGCTCGTGACGAACTTGGGCTGGCGCCCGCACGAGCTGGTCGTGCTTCCCCTCGCGGCGGGACGGGGCGTCGGGCAACGCCCGATCATGCCCGACGGACGGATCCACGAGGCGGGCAGCCTGGGCGAGGCCTCCGCCGGCTGCGCTGCGGACAGCGGCGATGGCATCCTGCCGGGCATGGCGGGATGGACCACGCTGACCCTCGGCCCCGGCCGTTACGAGCTGGTCTGCAACTACCCCGGTCACTACCGCGCCGGCATGTACGCCGAGCTCGACGTCGCTTAGCGCATGCCGCAGCCGCCCCCGAGCTCCCGCTGGCGCGCGAGCAACTGCGCCCACGGCCGTACGATAGGCGCCGCCCGCGGCGACCAAGGCACCGTCCGAGCCGGACACGCCGACGAACTCGCCGCGACGACGGCGACGCCAGACGCGGCGGGAGCATCGACCGGAAGCTGCGCGCGGCAGGGCGCCGGCACGTCCGGTGGGTCGACGTCGACGGTGCTCGCAAGCCTGCCCACGCCCCGCTGCGTCGTCGAGTAGGTGCGGAACCTCTACGGCCACCGTTACCCCCGGCCCTACCTGCCGCCGTCACCCGAAGCGGCGTTGGGGCGACCGGTCCGGGGGGACGTGTGCGCGCCATGACCGCCGGTCACGCCATGGTGGGATGGGCTTGCGGGTGGTGGCGAGCGAGGGCGAGGGCCGCGGAGAGGCCCACGACGGCCAGGGCGACCAGGCCGAGCACGGCACCTGCTGATCGTGTGGTGCCCTCGCCGAGCATCGTGATCGCGAGTCCGACGGCGACCAGCGGGTCGATCACTGTCGTGCACCCGACGACAACGGCGGGCGATCCGGCCGCGTGGGCTTGCTGGATGGCCCAGCCCCCGGCCACGAGCGCGAGTGCGATCCCGAGGGCGGGCAGCCATACGCCGACGTCGTCGAGGTCGTCCACGCCGCTGGTCAGGTGCAGTGACACCAGCCGCATCAGCGCGGACACCAGTCCGAACGCGGTGGCGCCCGAGGCGGCGAACGCCGCGCAGCGCCGCCACCCCGGCAGCCGGGACGCGGCGAGCGCGAGCCCGCCAGCCAGGGCGGCGGTGCCGAGCGTCGCGGCGAGAGCCCCGGCGAACCGGGGCGTGGGCGAGCGAGTGAGTGCCGTGTCGGCCAGTGCGACGAATCCCGTCACGGCCAGCAGACAGACCACGACAGCGACCGCCACCCCCGGCGGCGGGCGGGTTCGTGTGCGGCGGGCCGCGAGCACGATCGCGATCGGCACGGACAGCACACCGATCGGCTGGATGATCGTCACCGGGGCCAGCACCAGCGCCCCGGCGTGCAGAAACGAGGCGACGGCCGACAGCCCGAGCCCGCCCAGCCAAGTCCTCGACCGCGCGAGGTCACGCAGCTGCGCCGCGCCCACCGTGGGCAGCGGGTCGCCGCGGGTGACCGCAGCCACCGCGGCGTTCTGCGCGAGGGCGGCGAGGGCGAACAACACCGCCGCCACCGACGCCATCACCGCCGCCAGGCCGAGGATCATCGCGGTGTCTCCGTCCCCGTCGCCGTCCTCGATCGGCACCATCGATCGGCCACCCGTCGTCGGACGGTATCAACCGCCGCCTCGCCCACCCAGCGGAGCCGGTAGGGTCGTGGACGTCGTGCTGTCAGCCGAAGCGCGCTCCTGCTCGGCGCAGGTGTGCACGACCATGACGCGCATCATCTGGCTGCGCACGCTGACGACCACCACGGACCGGCCCCATCGCCTCCCGGACCGCCTCCAGTGGCTGCCGCGGCGAGGGGACGGCGCTCCGGTAGAGGGTGATCGAGTTGCGGCCCTCCGACCCGTCCCGGATTCTCTTGGTGGTCGAGATTTCCGTTGTGAGGGTGGTTGCCGTGGCCCGTGTTGTCCACACCCGTAGGCCGGTGAGCGAGAACCCGCATTCCCGTGGCCGGAGTGGATGGGCGGTGGCGCTGGTCGTGCTCGCGCTCGGGCAGCTCGCGGCGGCCCCGGTGATCACGGCGCTGGGTGGGGGAGGGGTGTTCACCAGTGCGGACCGGGCCGGAGAGCCTGCGATCGTGCCTGCGGGGTACGCGTTCTCGATCTGGCTGGTGATCGAGGTCCTGTCGCTGCTGTGGGCGCTGTGGGCGGTGGTGCCCGGTGGGCCGGATCCCGACCTTCGCGTCCGGCTCGCTCGGCCGCTCACCGTGGTGTTCGCCGGGTTCACGGCCTGGCTGGTCGCCGCCGAGATCGAGCCGCGCTGGGCGACGTTGGCCGTGTTCCTGGTGATGCTCGCCGGGCTGCTGGCCGCGACCCGGGTGGCGCTGCGTGAGGCGGGCCGTATCGGGGCATGGAGCGGGTACGGGCGGGCGGTGCTGTGGGGCACGCTGGGGCTCTACCTGGGGTGGAGCAGCATCGCGATCTGGCTCAACCTCACCACCGCCCTCGTCGCGTCCGGTGTGCCGCTCGACGGGGTGGCCGGGCTGCTCGGGCAGCTGGCGATCCTGGCCGGGGCGGCCGCGACGGCCGTGGCGCTGCTGCGCTGGACCAGCGTGTTGCTGCCCTACTTGGCCGCGGTCGTGTGGGCCTTCGTCGGGGCGGTGCTCGGGGCCCGCGGGGCGGGGGAGCCGGTGCTCGCGATCGGCGCCGCGGCCGGGCTGCTCGTTGTTGTGGTCGCTGCGGTGTGGTGCCGTCGCCGGGGCCTGCGCCTGTGGCAGCCCGGTCCTCGCCCGAGTCAGCAGGCGGCGGGCTGAGCGGTGACCGGACAACGGCGGTCCGGGGCCGCCCGGTTCGGGTACTCGAGCTAGCGCGACGCGCTCAACGCGCTCCCTTGACTCATCCGCGGTGGGTCCAGGTCGTCACGTGACAGGGCAGCCCGGACGACACGGTGCTGCACGCGGATGCGCGGCTGGGTCGGCGGCGCCCATGGTCGCCAGGGCCGATGCCGACTACGACACCCTGTGCTGCGCGGCCGGTCCACCGGGAACGGGCTCCACGCGCCGAGGGCGAGCGCGCGGTCACGGTGACGGTCTCAACGACGCCCCCGCCGCCACGGTCGGGGTGGCGATGGGGCGCGCGGGGCGCGACCGCGTCGCCCGCGGCGACCGACGTGGTGCTCACGACCGACCGGCTTGTCCGGCTCGCGGACGCGATGGAGATCAGGTCCGCCGGGTCGCCACGGTCAGCGCAGGAACCAGGCGAACCAGTCGCGGGGGGTGGGAACCAGGTAGTGGGTCGGCGCCACCTGCTCGGCCGGGAAGAGGGCGAACCCCTGCGGCGGGCCGCCCGGGCGCGGGTGGAAGTAGGTCCCCGAGACCCAGTGCGGGTTGATGTCGAGCTGCAGGCCGCGCTGGACGCCCGCGTCGGCGAGGATGCGGCCGAGGGTGCAGACCGACAGGGCCGGGCCGCCGACGTAGACCTCGACGCCGGTCGCGGTGACGCCGAAGCCGGAGCGGGAGATGTAGGCGGCCTGCCCGATGGTGGAGCCTGTGGGTGCCGAGAACACTGTCACCTCATGCGACCTGCACGTATTCGTGGATGACGCCGCCGAGCCGGTCTCGTCGGAGCGGCCGGATGATCACTACGGGTCGTTGCGGGTGTCGCCCGTGGGTGGGCGTTGATCGCCGACCTGAGAAGAAGTCAGACGCCGCGCGGTATCAGCACGACCGATGGGCAGGCGACGAAGTGGCCTGCGTCGGCGAAATCGACAGTGACGTTGCCTGGATGTCGCCGCCGCCGTCGTCGAACGTATGCGCCAGGTTCAGGATCACCCGGAACATCGTGACGGCGCCGCCGGGAATGCCCAGGCCGGTGAAGCCGACCTCGGTCGAGGCGAAGGCGAAAGTCCTGGCTTGCGCTGCCTGCTCCCTGGAAGATGTGACCGCCGTCGGCGTGCAGATTTGGATTGGGCCCGCCTGTGTACCCGGGATTCTGTACGTGCGTCTGGTCGATGGTCCGCGCCCCACCCGGACCATCGGATGATGTCTAGTGAGATATTGACATACAGGTCCACCCGCGTGCCGGAGAAGATGCCCGGTGCGCCCTGCAAGAACAGCCTGCCGTTGAGGACGAGTGCCGCGGCGATGTCGACGCTGCGCCTGACCTGACGTGTTCTGGAGCAGGAAGTCGAAGACGAACTGCCGGTTGTCGTGGCTGACGATCTCGTTGATCTTGATAGGTGCGCGGCTGTTCGGTGGCTGGAGTGCGGAGTCGACGAAAGCGTCGTCCGGGTGTGGGAACTCCCAGATCAGGAACGGCTGGTCGATCACCGTGACCGCCTGGGGCTGGACGAACGTCGCCGGCGCATGAATTGTCGTCTGGATGCTGTGGAGGTAGGCCGTGTGCGGGTCGGACGGGGTCCGGTCCTGGATGGAGATCGCGCTGTCCACGACGTAAGCGGCTCGGCGCAGGGCTGATTCGAGCAGCCCCCCGGGGGGCGCGACGTATCGGCGGTGAATGCCGGGTGCGCTACGAGATCGACGCCGATGCCTTACGCGAGGACATCGAGGCGATCGTCGCGCGGTCGCAGAAGCGGTCGGCGGTCTACGACATCCTGACGAACCCACCGCGGTGACGGTCGAGGTCGCCTGAGGTGCGCACCTCCGTCGTCGTGATCGGCGGCGGGCAGGCGGGGCTGGCGACGCTTTGGTGGCTCACCCGCCGCATCGTGGTGCATCAGTGCAGAGCGGATGTGGCTCCGCTGTGGGATGGGGATCCTTCGCGTTCGGGCGCGGATTCGCAAGATCGAGTTGTAAGATCGACGTCCTTGGTGCGATCACCTCACTGCGTGGGATGTCGATACCGGACGTTCATGCCTTCATCGGCGTCGACCGTCAACGCCGTGATGTCCGCGACGAGTTCCTTTTCCGCAGCGGTTGTCTCCGGCAGGCGGTGGTGCATGCTCTCGTAGAGAGTAAACCGGTTCAGGTCGAACAGCACCTGCAGCGCTGCACCGTACTCTTGGGCTGCGGCCACCGTGCCGCGATAGGCCATCCAGGCGAGTCCGTAGGGGATAAGTGCAGTCAGCAGCGCGATGCCATGCGGCCAAAGGAATGCGATCATGACGGCGGTCGTGAGCATGCAGACAAGGCAGATCCTGACCACGAGGTCGAGGGTGGTGCGTTGCTCGTCGACATACTCTGCTTGTTCGCGCGGGGCAACCTGCAACAGGTGCGGGGCGAGCTTGACGATCTCGAGACCGACCGGTGCCCCCACGCGTGTCTCGGCTGCGCGCAGGGCGTTGCCCAGGCGGGTGGGCATGGTGTCGTCGACGTCGGCCGGATAGATCGACTTGGAGATGCCTGCAGTAATCGCGGTCAGCCGGGCCGCGGCTGCGGCAGCCCCGGGATCGGGGTTGCTGTGCTCGGCCTTATTGATGATCTCCTGGAGGCGGAGCCGTCGATCGACGTGGTAGGCGATGCGACGTTCTCGCAGCCGCGACCAGAACGGGCCGGTCCCCCAGTATCCTTCAAGGAGCCGGACCACGCCGAGCTGCACAGGGTGCAGGACCGCACCGAGCAGAAGCGCGGCCATGATCAATCCGATCGCTCCGCCGACGCTGAGGTCGGTGAGCCCGGCGATGCCTGCGCCGAAGTCGGGTGAGCCGGTCCATGCGCCCGACCGGACGAGAACGACGGTCACGGCGACCGGGAGCAGGCTCGGAATCACGCTGACGACCGTGAAGTAGCGGCCAATCGCGTTGGTCAGAGCAGTGACGGCCGTAGCCTGCTGCGGGGTCGTCACGCCGTGTCCGGTCGCTCACGGCTCCGATGGCTCTTCGGGCGTGTCTGGCAGACGTACTCGCCGCTGCGCTGCTGGACCATCTCCGACACGCCGTCAGCGCAGTCGGGACACCGATACCGGTCGCCCGATGGCGGATTGGTTCCGCCCGGCGGTATCGCCGGGTTCGCTGCGAGCAGGACTGCTGTGAGCACGCCGACCCAGCGCAGCATCTGTTCCGCCGCGCGCAGCACGCCTGTGCCCATGACGCCTCCACGGCGATCGTAGGCGCCGCTGAGCCGGTGCGTCGAGATCGCACGGCACGCCTCCATTGGGTGGCACACCAGGGGTGCCACCATCGCCGCCGTGACTGAGGACGCTGCGGCGAAAGGGTCGCGCGACCCCGACGGCGCGCCGGACCGGGGCAGGCGGCCGAACCGACGACGCTTGGCCTTCGGTAGCTGGTTCGTCCTGCTGCCCGTCGCTGTCGTGGGGGCTACCGCACTGGGCGGTGCCGTGGCCGGTCCAACGGGGGCGCGGGTCGTCGGGGTGATCGCCATCCTCGCCGCCGTAGCTCTCATCGCCTGGTGGCTGCCTACCGGCCGACGGCGGACGGCTGTCGTCGGCGTGCTCGGACTCTGCGTCGCTCTGGTTGTCGCCACCGAGTTGCTGCGCTTGCCTGCCAGCAGCCTTCCACCCGGTTCGGCGCCGGCGGTCAGCACTACGCCACCAGCCACCAAGAAGGGGTTCGCCGGCCAGTCTCTGGACCAGGCCGTCGTTGACACTGTGCAGGACTTCCGCGGCGCTGACCTGCGGGGCGCCCATCTCGACGGTCGCGACATACGCGGGGTCGACTTGTCTGGTGCCCGCGCGGACGGTGCCACCTTCGACCACAGCCGGCTCGACCGAGCGGTACTTCGCGGCGCCAGCCTTGCCGGCGCCGTCCTACGCTCCGCCTGCCTGCGCAACGCCGACCTGACCGGGGCTGATCTGACCGGAGCCGACGCCACCGGCGCTGACGTCGGCGGAGCCGTCGTGTCGCCCGGCGCGACCAGCACCGTCGTCAATTGGGGCACCGGACCCCCGTCCACCGCTTGTGCCGCAGCGCCGTAGAGGGATCCAGGCGGGTCCTCATGATCCGGACTTCGCGGCGAAGATCGCCGCATCCTCGACTTGTAGTGGATTGGCAAAGATCAAGAACCAGAAGGCGACTCCTGCGTCGACGTGGCCAACGGACGTGTTGGCGAGACAAACAAGGATGTCCACAGGGGCTCGGCAAAGTCGTGGTGAGTAGGCCCTGAGCTGCGGCGACACGCCGTTGTGGGTACGGGTGCGGGCACGGCTCCTGTGGTGATCTTGCGGTTCTCACACCAGCTTGATCACCGCCAGGAGCGCCGTGCCCGCGTCTGCGTCCTTGACCATCGCTGCTGTCGGCGACCGGGTGGGCAGGGTGGAACTGCCCGACCCGCACCCTATGCGACGTGCAGATACTCGTGGATCAGTCCGCCGAGCCGGTCGTGTCGTCGGACGTTGTCGACCGCGGTTGGGGGTGCGGCGGGGGAGGGGCCTTGGGGGAGCGACCTGGCCGAGAGCGCGGTGCGGCCGGAACTCGTTGTCATGGCGCTCGTACTGACGAAGCACGGCCGCGGCGTGCCGCTGGTTGATGATCAGGAGGCGGTCGGGGAGTTCGCGGCGGAGGGTGCCGGTGAGCTTGCCGTGGACGCGGCGATACCCCCGGGTCGGGTTCTCGGTGGCCAAGCGCAGGACCTGCGCGCGCACTCCGGCTGGGATGGCGGGACGGACCGGCCGAGGGCTTGATCATTCACAGGGTGCGCACGCGAAAGGCGACCACCCCGTACCTCGCACGGGACCAACCTCTCGCATGCCCCAGGCGTCCCTTGCTGGTGAAGGATGAACCGAACCGCGGAGAAGGGACGGCAGGTCGAGCAGCCACATGCAGATCGTCTACCGCGCGCTCGCGGGGGAGCAGGAGCTCCTCGTCGACGCCGAAAGCCCGGACGCGACCCTCGGCGATGTGGTGGCAGCGGTCGAGGGTCGGATGGTGGACGCGGTCGCGGTCGACGGCCGCACCTATCCGGCGTCGTGCACCATCAGCGACGCGACGATTCCGACCGGGGCCTGTGTCGCCGTGCCGCCGGTCAGCTCGAGCCTCCGGGCCGAGCCGCCGGACTGGTTCGAGCTCGTCGTCGTGGCGGGCACGGAAGCGGGCGGCCGCTTCCGCCTGCGGCCAGGGGACTCGACGATCGGGCGCAGCTCGGACAGCACCGTCCGGCTGCGGCACCACACCGTCGCCCGGTCCCAGTGCGTCCTCGCTCTCGATCCGAACGGGCAGGCGCACCTGACCGATCTCGGCGGCCGCAACCGGACCGTCGTCGACGGCGTTCCGCTGCCGCTGCGGCGGTCGGTGCCGCTGGCCCCCGAGGCGGTGATCGAGGTCGGCGCGTTGGCGCTCGCCTTGCGCGCGCCCGTCAACGACCGGCACCGCGACCATGCCGAGCACGGCATCGGCCCCGGCGGCGGCGTGCCGTTCAACCGGCCGCCGCGGTCGAGGCCGTCGCCGCCCTCCGATCCGCTCGCCGTGCCGGACGCGCCGCGCGAATCCGACCGGCCCGAGTTCCACATCACGACGGTGGGTGAGCAGGTCCGCTCCGCCGCGGCCGCCCACGGTGCGCACCTGCGGGCCGCGTATCCCGATCCCGCCGAGGTGCTGCGCCGGGCCGCGCTGCCCAGCACCCGGCTGTGGGAGCGGCGTCGCTTCAGCGACGACTTCCTCGCACTGTCGGCGGGCATCGCCGACGTCGACTGGGAGCCGACGCTCCGCGGGACCGCCGCGACGCTCCCGCCCGACCTGGCGAGACGCCGGGAGACGCACGTGCTCCGATCGGTTCCGGCGGTCCTCGAGATGGGGGACGGTGGCGTGGTCGGGATCGTCGGCGACCGCCTTCAGGGCCTCGCCCTCGCCCGGAGCCTCGTGTGCCAGGCCGCCGTTCACCACGGCCCGGCCGACCTCAGCATCGGGATCTTCGTCGACGACGGGCGCAATCCGGAGTGGCAGTGGACGAAGTGGCTGCCGCACACGCAGAACCCCGCAGGCGATCCAGGCGCACGCTGGCTGGGCCGGGGACGCGCCGCCTGCGACGCCTTGCTCAGCGACCTGGAGAAGGGCGCGGGCGCCGAGTCGGTCCTCGTCGTGATCGACTCCGACATCCTCACGACGGGACGCGACTCGCCCGCCCGCGACGTCCTGCACCACGATCGTCGGCCACCGGCAGGCGGCGGTCGGACGAAGGCGCGGTTCGCGGGCATCGTGCTCGCGTCGACCATGGACCACCTGCCCGCCGCCTGCGACACCGTCATCGAGATGGTCGACGACGAGGCCGGGGCGGTCCTGCGGTTCCCGTTGCGGGGCAAGGAGATCCGCGACCTGCGGGCGGGCGGTCTTTCCGTCGCGTCGGCGCGGGCCTGCGCGCGTGACCTCGCCCGCTTCGACGACCCCGAGCTGCGGCTGCCCGGCAGCGAGCTGCCCGACCTGGTCCGGCTGCTCCCGTTGCTGCACCTCGACGGCATCGACGCGACGTCGGTGTGCCGCAAGTGGGCGGCCGCGCGGGTCGACGGGGCGCCGCGGGCCACGATCGGCGTCGCGGCGCGCGGCGTCGTCACCCTCGACCTCGACGAACACGGGCCGCATGGCCTGGTCGGCGGGACGACGGGGTCCGGCAAGAGCGAGTTGCTGCGCACGCTCGTCGTGGCTCGCGGCGGCCTCGGATCCGCGCCTGCTAACGTTCGTCCTCGTCGACTACAAGGGCGGCGCCGCGTTCGACCGGTGCGCGCAGCTGCCGACGGCGGCCGGTCCCGGATCCGGCCGTGCCCGAGCCCGCGCCGACACCCGGGCCGTCGGGATGGCAGGCGCGACGGCGCGGTGTGCTGGTGGCGGGACTGGTCGCGGCGCTCGTGCTCACCGTCGGCGGCGCCGTCGCGTTCGTCCGGCGCGCGCCCACCGAGACCGCCGCGCAGCCCCCCGTCGACGCGGCGGCCCAGGCCGCGACGCCGACGACCGCGCCGACGACGACGCCCAGCCCCTCTGCCACGCCGAGCCCGAGCCCGGTGGTGCCGGTCGCCCCCTCGGCCGACGCGATCGCGCCCGGGCCGCGGGGGGTGTCGTGCCAGGACGACCCGCCCGCTTCGGCGGCGAACGGCGGCGGCGACCCGCAGGACGCGCTGCCCGCCGACTCCGGCCCCGCCACCAGCCCGGCGGCCGCCGCCCCCGCCCGTCCGCGGACCGACGGCGAGGCGTGCTTCGCGACGGCCGTCGACGGCGGCCTCGTTCTCGGCGCCAACCGTCAGCACAACGCGGGCGGACCCAACTTCACCACGGACGCGTGCGGCTCCATCCACATCAAGCTCTACTCGGCCGTCTACCGCACCTACGCGCGCTCGTGTCTGGAGACGGCCAGCGGATCGTCGATCACCTCGTGCAGCGGGTGGATCCTGCTGTCCTACCCGGACACCTGGGACACGCTGTCCCGAAACGTCCCGGGCGGCACGCGCTGGCAGATCCAGATGTACGCCGAGGGCCCAGAGCAGGTGTCCTTCTACTACACGGCGTGACCGGCGGGGTCACCCCGGGGTGGTGATGGTCAGGGAGTTGCGGCTGTCGTCCTGGCCGGACACGTTCGATGCCGTGCCCGCCACGGTGTACGTGGTCCCCGGCTCGAGACCGGTGACGTCGGCGGTCAGCATCGGGGGTCCTGCGTAGTTGGTGGTGCAGCGGCCGGTCCACTTCGCGTCGCCGTTGAACGTGAGGGTGACGTCGGCGCTGCTCCGGCCGCCGCGCCCGCTACCGGTGCAGTAGTAGACGACCTGCACCGCGGTGGGTCCCGTCGCCGCCGCGGACTTGAGGAAGAGCGGGGGCCTGCAGTTGACCGGCGTGTCGATATCCGCGGTTGTCGGGGCGCTGGCCACCTGGGCGCCGCCGTCCTCGGGGAAGGCGAGCGCGCGTACCTCATAGGCGACGGTCGGCGAGCAGTAGTTCGCCCCGTCCTGCAGCGTCGTCTCGGTGACGGTCTTGGTGAACGTTCCGCCTTGGGCGTCGCCCTTGGCCGACACCTGGTAGCCGACCAGCCGCCAGCCTGTCAGGTCTGGGGCCGCCCAGCTGAGGACGTTCCTCGGCACGGGGTCGCCGTGGCGGGCCGCCACGAGGTCGCCCGGCGCGTCCAGATGCGGCGTGGGCGGCGCCGGGTCCTCCGCGGGACCGGCGGGCTGGACGGGCGCCGGGACCACGACGGCGGGCGCCGGTGCGGGCTCGATGGCGGGCTCCGTGGTGGGCTGGGTCGACGGCGTCGAGGCCGCCGCGGGCGAGGTGGTGGCGGACACCGCGGGACCGACGTGCCCGGTCGGCTCCAAGGCGGGCTGCGCCGGGACGGTCAGCGACCGGTAGCCGACGACGGCCCCGACCGTGACGAGCAGCAGGCCTGCCACCGCGGCGGCGACCAGCAGCGGCGTGCGCCGTACCGGTCGACCAGGCGGCGCCGCGGGTGGCTCTGGCGGCGTCGGGTCGACGACCCGGCGCGCCCGCAGCCGGGTGTGCTCCGCGTCGGCGGCGTCGCTCACTTCGTCGATCGACTTCGCCGTGACCGGGCTGGTGGGCTCCGGGCCTTCCTGCGCGGCGGCGTCCGGTTCGACGACCGGCGGCTCGACGGGAACGGCCGGGAACGGCGTCGTCGCGCTGGCGTCCGGCGCGGGGATCGCCGCGGCCACCGCCGCCATGTCGGCGGGGCGCACCTGCGGTTCCTTGGCGGTCATGGTGCGCAGGAGCGTCGCCAGGTCGTCGGGTGTGCCCTCGGGCGGGTCCGGGATCGGCTTGGTCATCACGCGGCGCATGACGGCGGCTGCCGTCAAGTCCTTGTGGCTGCGGAACGGCGGGCGTCCCGACAGCAGCTCCCAGACCGTCGTGCCGAGCGAGTAGACGTCCGAGGCGACGCTGGTGGAGCCCTCGTCGAGCAGTTCGGGAGCGACGTGGTCGAGGCTGTAGCCGCCGACGGTCGTGGTCGTGGCCCGGCCGACGGAGACGCGCGCGATGCCGAAGTCGCCGATCGCGGGCTCGCCGTGGTCGGTCAGCATGATGTTCGCGGGCTTGATGTCGCAGTGGACGATGCCGCGCTCGTGCGCCGCGCCGAGGGCAGCCGCGCAGCGGCGCAGCACCGCCGCCGCGGTCGGCGGGTCGAGCGGCCCGTTCTCCGCTACGTACCGCGCGAGCGACCCGCGGCCGCAGAACTCCATGGCCAGCCAGGGCTTCTGCTCGTGGATCCCCGCGTCGTAGATCGTGACGATGCCGGGGTGCGAGGCCAGCGCGCTCATCACCTCGCGCTCACGCTCGAACCGGCGCAGGGCGACGGGCTCGGTGATGTCGACCTCGAGCATCTTCAGCGCCACCCGCCTGCCGGTCGAGAGCTGCTTCGCCTCCCACACGACGCTCGAGCCGCCACGCCCGATCCGCCCCACCAGCTCATAGCCCGGCGGGCTGTTGGACTCGCTCGTCATCCCTGTCCCACGACGTCTCCTCGGCATCCGCGGGCACGCGGTGCACACCCGATCCGACGTCGCGCTTCTGGTACGAGGCGTTACCCGCGGGCCGGGCCTGCGCCCTCCACCGTCAACCTCCTCTTGCTCGGTTGTTTGATCTTCCTTCTGGTCGTCCGGGGCCTTTCAGACGAACGGCTCTGGCGCAGATCAGGTGGTTCGCCCGGCTCCCGTCGGTCCGCCGAGAGGCACGGCCGCAGCACTCGGCGACGACGGCCGAGATGACAACCAGCGGGGTTTCGGCGCCATCGAACCCCCGCTGGTCGTCATCTCGGCACACATCCGCGCCGCGCCCGTTCACCGGTCGTCTGTCGGCGCACCGGGCATGGTTTCGAGCTCGGCCACGACGTGGGGGAGTACCTGGTCGATTGATCGGCGGAGGCGTTCTTGGGTGTCAAGGAACCAGTGGATGTACTGGTCGTGTCGGTCGGTGTTGAGTACGTCGGCTGCGTGGAGGTGCCGTGGCGCCAGATGATCGGCCAGTCGTAGTCGATGTCGGCGCCAGGGCGCGCTCCAGGGCGGCCAAGAGCGTGGTCATGGTCGCGTTGAAGCCTGCGTGGTCGAGACGCACGCTCTGGCGGCGGGCCAGCGGTGCCAGGGTCTGCGGGACCCTGTGCCGAAACGGGCTTCGAGCCGGTCGAACAGCCGACCTGCGAGGTGTTGGTGTGTCCAGCCCACGGGGACATCGGTCCTGGGGCTAACACGTCGACGACCTTCGGCGAACACTCCAGTAAGTGACGGAAAGCACGAAGGGCACGGTTGGACGACGGTATGATCGACGGCCAGGCTGCCGCCTGCCCGGTGTGCCTGAGTGTGGTCTTCGGGCAGGAGTGCTCGTGCGGCTGGATTCTGAGCGAGGAGCCGCTCGCGGGCTGGGCCACCGCCGCCGAGCAGCGCAGATTCGAGGATGAGCTCACCGCGGCGCGGCGTGCTCATGACGTGCGGGCTGTGCTCAGGGTCGCGCCCGCCTACACGGCTGCGGACACCGCCGTGCGCGCGCGGCTCGCGCGGCTCGTCCGCGGTGGCCCGGCGAGCCCGGCGGAGATCGAGCACGTTCGTCCGTCGCTGCGGACCTTCGACGCCCTGACCTCCGCAAGCCCAGGGGCGGCGCTCGAACCGGCGCTGCGCGGGCTCGTCGAGGCAGGTGTCGGCGCGAGCCTCGCCGTGGTCGACCTCGCCGCCGACGGGCTCCGGATCGCCGAACTGGTGTGCGGCGACGGCGCCGTGCCGCACCTGCGCGGCGGGGTTCGGCAGCACCGCTGGGCCGAGCTGGTGCCCGATCTCCCCGAGGACCGCGACCGGGCGCTCTTCGCGATGGCGGGTGGCATCGGTGAGGATGTGTCGGTCGCGCCCGGCGCCGACGTTCGCGCCGCTGTGGACATGCTGCCGCGGCCGGGCGCCGTGGTCCTGGTCAACCGCCTGCCCGGCCGGTGGCCGGTCGTCGCCCGGATCCTGCGTGGGCACACCCGCGCGGGCGGCTCCGTCGGCCAGGAGGTGGTGGTCGGGCCGACGGGTCCGCCGCTTTCCGCGCGGCTGGTCGAGGAGCTCCTGAGCCATGCGCCGCTGGCCGCGCCGTACGGCCTGGTCGGGGTGGAGGTCGAGCCGGACAGCGGCCGCACGCGGCCCGCTGTGCGCACGGTCTTCCCCGCCGGAACCACGGCTCGCTCCGCCGCGCCGGTGCTCGTGCCGATCACGCTGCCCGCCGCGGGCGGCAGGCCGGTGGTGCTCGCCGTCGTCGGCGGCACGCGGCCGGAGAGCCCGCCGGTCGCGGTCACGACCGTCGTCGGGGCGCCCGGCGCGGCGCAGGTGTCGCTGCGGCTGGCGAAGCCGGGGCGCGTGGAGCTCGCCCAGGACGGGCAGGCGCTGGCCGACGCCGCGCCTGCCAGGGACTGGCGGCAGCTGCTCGCTGAGGCGCCTCCCACCTACCGTCCGCGGTCCTACGCGCTCGACGTCGCGTTCGCCGTCGAGCTCGGCGGCGAGCCCGAGACCGTGCGACGGCGGCTCGCACTCGTCGAGGAGACGCTCCAGCTGCTGCACGACCGGCATCCCGAGCGCGCCGCCGTCCGGACCGCCGTCGTGGGCTACAACGACCACGTCGACGCCGAGGTCGTGTTCACCGACGGCCTCACGGACACCGGTGCCGCGCTACGTCACCTCACCACCCTGACCCCATGCGCGCCGTCCGGGCAGCGGTACGCGCCGATCGAGGACGCGTTGCGTGCCCTCGGTCGGCCCGTGTTCGGCTGGCGAGCGTGGCGGCCTGCGCGCAAGCTCGTGATGGTGGGCAGCCGCGCCCCGCATCCCGTCGACCGCCGCAGCGAGTACCGGTGTCCGGTGCTGATCGACTGGCGAGCGGAGATCGACCGGCTCCGCCGCAACGGGTTGCAGCGGCTCGCCGTCTGGGATCCGCCCGCGTGGTGCGCCAGCGGCAGCCGCGACGCCCTGGCGTTGCGCGACGCCTGGGCGGACCTGGCCCCCGACGCCCGGCTGAGAATGCCCGCCGCGGACGCCCGAGCCGTCATCGACCGGATCGGGGCACTGCCCCCCGCCGTCCCCGGCCCTCCGCTGCTATTCCCCGTCTTCGAGTCCCGGTCGCGCCCGGCGCGGCAGAAGGAGGAGCCGTGAACGGCCCCCGCAACCGACTGGCCGAGCCCGCGAAGGACTACAAGATCGGACTGTGGGGTCCGCCTGCGAGCGGCAAGACGACGTTCCTCGCCGCGTTGAAGGTAGCTTCCCTGCGCTCGGCCGAGCACTGGATCATGACGGGCGCCGACGACGAGTCTGAGAAGTTCCTCATCGACTCGGTGCGCGAACTCGTGCGAGAGCGGGTGTTTCCGGACTTCACGCACAGCATGACCGAGTTCGTGTTCCGCTTTGTCGGCAATCCTCCCGCCCGCCGGGGCGGCTGGCTGCGCTCGCGCACGATGGGGCCGCCCGACCGGGTCGCCTTCGACCTCACCGTCCTCGACGTTCCCGGCAGGCTCTACGGTTATGGCGGCGTCCCGGGGGGCCGGTCGGCACCCGGCTTCGACACCAGCGGTATCGCCAGCGTCGCCTATCCGGATGACGACCGGCCCGCGAGCTCGCCCGCCGAACGTGAGGACGACGACGAGCGACTGCTGCGGCATCTCGAGGACTGCGACGGCATCGTCTTCCTCTTCGACCCGGTCGGCAAGGACGAGGACAACAGCTTCGAGCACTTCCACCGCATCCTGGAGAAGCTCGCGCGCCGCTACTTCGCGCAGGACCATTTCGGCAAGGCGCATCTGCCCCAGCAGATGTCGGTGTGCATCAGCAAGTTCGACCAGTCCGACGTCTACTCGTTCGCCAAGCGCTACGGCTTCACCCTCCAGGACGCCGAGCCGCCGCACCTGCCGCGCGTGCCCAACGACCAGGCGAGCGAGTTCTTCGACGTGCTGTGCCGGAAGAACCCGCACACCAACGCCGACCTGGTGAACAGCCTGATCACCCGCTATTTCAAAGACGTACGTTTCTACGCGACGTCGGCCATCGGCTTCTACGTCGCCGACGGGCAACGGTTCCGGCCCTACGACGGGCCGAACCTGGTGCCCAACGGCAGCAGTTGGGGGATCAAGGGACAGGTGTTTCCGATCAACGTCCTGGAGCCGGTCATCGCGTTGCACGAGAGACTGCGCACCAAGGCGCGCTGAGGTGCCGACCGTCGAAGCCGGGTGGGCGCTGCTGGGCAAGCGCCCCGGAACCTCCGAAGACATCGGCGTCATCGCCGCGAGCCGCTACCCGCTGAGCCCCGCCCAGTTCCAAGATCTGATCCTGCGCTACGACCCTGGCAACCCGAGCAGCAAGCCGCAGTCGGCGGCGGAGTCGCTGCCATGGGTCACCTTCACCGGCCTGATAGTCAACGATCGGGCGCATCTCACCGTCGCGGTTCGCGAATGGACCGACGTTGTCGACCGCAACGGCAGACGCGCCGCTTTCACCCGTTTCTTCTGCCTGCCGATGGACGATGCGTTCGGTGCGACGACGACGACGTTCAGCGACCTGTACGCCGTCGTCAAGGACATTCCGTTGGACTGGAACGTGCCGGACCCGTTCGGTGGCGCACCGATCCCATTGCCGCTGCGCTTCACCGCACCCGAAACGGTGCACGGCGCCATTCCGAAGGGCGGCTTCTTCCACGTGGCGGCGGCTGCCGCCGCCGTGCTAGAAGGTTCGG
The DNA here is from genome assembly GCA_963750095.1 of uncultured Actinomycetota bacterium. Taxonomy (GTDB): domain Bacteria; phylum Actinomycetota; class Actinomycetes; order Mycobacteriales; family Pseudonocardiaceae; genus Pseudonocardia. The sequence continues at coordinate 217,294 of CAVVPJ010000012.1, forward strand.
TCGCGGTGATCGACGCGCCCGCGATGCTGGACCAACGGCTGCGCTTCCTCGATGTCGTCGCGGCCCTCCTCCCGAGCGGGGCGCGGGCCTGGCTCACCGCCAGCACGTGGGCCGACAGCGGCACCCAGCACCGGCTGCGGCTCTCGCTGACCCGTCGGGCGCGCGACGGTGACCGCAAGGTCGCGCTCGGCAGCGCTCCGAACGGGCCCCAGGATCGGGTGGGGCTGGACTACGCGAAGGAGTTGCTGCGTGTGGAACGCGCGGGCGACACGCTCGCGCTCATGCGGTATCTGGCCGCGCGGTCGGGCGTTCGGGAGCGCAACCCGTCCATGGTCTACGACGTCCTCGTCGAGTTCGACCTGCCCGGCCTGCTGGTGCGCACCGCGGCGGACGGCACGCTGCAACCCGAGCGGGTGCGTCGCCTGTCCGAGCTCGGCCGGTTCCATGAGCTGACCGCCAAGCGCGACGCGGTGCCCGAGGTGCTGGTCGCCTATCTGGCGCGCGCCACGGCGGAGGATCTCGCTGCCGACGTCGACCTCCTGGCCGAGCACTGGTCGGACGCACTGACCGCGCAGCTGGAGCGCGTCGGGCGGGCGCGACTCTGGCATCCGCGGCAGCGGTGGGACCTCGACGCCCTGCGCGTGCTGGTCGACGTCACCGACCGTGTGGGGGCCCGGCCCGCGCTGCTCGCGGCCCTGTGGCCCGAGGAGTCCCACCCAGCGGCGGACTACGCGCGCGCCGCCGCCGTGGTCGAGCGCATCGCGGTGGGTTGGGGTCGCGCGGCGGTCGCCGCGACGGTCGGGCGCAGCGATGCGCTGTCGGTCGCCGTCGTCCTCGCGGCGGCGCGCCGCGACCACGACGCAGGAGCCGAGTGGGTGCTCGTGCTCGACCGGCTGCCCGCCCGCCAGACGGAGGGCTGGGCGGTGGTGGCCGCCGCGTTCCGCCTGGCCGTGCTCGGGCGCGACGGCGAGTTCGGGCCGCGCGAGGTCGAGGCGCTCGACGAGCTCGACCCGAGCGCCGGCCCCGAGCTGCTCCGGCTGCACGACGCCCGGTTCGGCGCCGTGTCGACGACCGGGATTCTCAGGGGGGTGCTGGCCTGGCTCGGCGGCTCGCGGAAGCCACGCCCACCCGCGCACTGGCTGGCCGCTCTGGAGGGTCTCGACGTCCACGACGACGCGCTGCGGGCCCGGACCGACCTCCATCTCTACCTGTCCGGCCGCACGCCGCGCACGCCGCCCGCCGACGCCGTCTTCTGGGGTCATGCCCCGCGGACGCAGTACGTCGACACGTTCATCCAGTACGCCTGGGCCACTTCGCTGCGCGGCGACGCGCGCCAGACGCTCGTGCGGTCGATCGTCGACCGGCTCAAGCCGGGTTGGGGGTCGCCCGACGGGCGGTTCGGCGCCGTCATCGACCTGCTGTGGGGCCTGAGCCAGCCACCGAACGGCAACGACCGGATCGTCGACGAGGTCGTCGAGTCCGCGGTCATCACCGAGGTGCGCACGCGCGCGCACCTGTTGAGACATCCCAGCTTCGCGGACTGGTGGAAGGAGATCCGCGCGAGCCGCCCGCAGGTGGCCGGACCGATCATGCTCGACGAGCTGCGCGCGCTGCCTGCGGACGCGACGGCGGAAGCGGTCGTCGACCGCGTCGTCACGCTGCTCGTCGACAGCGAGCAGGAGGCCGCCGCGGTCGTCGCCGCGCTCGTCGCCGCGCAGTACCGCCCTTCGGCCAGGGCCATCGTGCAGGTGGTCAACGGCGTCTCCGAGCGGCTCGACCGCGGCGGCCACGCCCGCCCCTTCGACTTCGCCCACCAGTTCGGGTGCGCGTTGTCCGAGGGCAAGCTGGGTCGCGACCTCGCCGACCAGACCCCGAAGCTGATCCGCCACTACACGCGCGCGATGGCCGTCGGCGCGGTGATGTTCGGCGCTGCGGTGCAGGCGCGTGGCAACACCGCGGGCCAGGACGAGGTGCGCAGGCAGATGCGGCGGCTCGACTCGGTTCGGCAGAACCTCGACGAGACCGTCAAGGCCGCGAAGCGCAAGCCCGCCGGACGGTCCCTTCTCGGCCGGGGGCGCGTCCACCAGGAGCCGCCCATGCTGGAGCCGCCATGACCGGCGTGGGGCTCGACGTCGGCAGCGCGTGGACGAAGATCGCCACCGGGGCCGTCGAGGTCGACGTCACGCCGACGGACCTGCCTCGGGAGGCCTTCGTCGGCGCGGGCGCTCCGCTCTCGCTCACCGCGTTCCTGACGAGGCTCCCGCGCGCGTTCGACGGCCCAGCCGCGCTCGTCATCGCCGTGCCCGACCCGTGGCTCGGCGGTTCGGCGCCATTGGCCGACGAGCTGTCTCGCTGCATCACCGAGAGCATCGGGGTCCCCGCGCCGCGGATGGTGAGCGAGCTGCTGTGCGCCGCCGCGGCGCGCCCCGGCCCGCCCTCCGACGGCGTCCAGGTGCTCTGCGACGTCGGCGCGCAGTCGGTGGCTGCGGCCGCGTGCGCCCGCGACGGCGCCGCGGTGCGGCTGCTGGCCGTCGAGCACGCCCCCGACGGCGCCGCCGTCGTCGACGCCGCGCTCCTGGACGTGCTGGTGGGCACCGGGGCGGCCGCCGCGCAGCGCCGGGTCCGCCTGCGCCGCGCCCTCGACCGGGCCCGGCGTGGCCACGGCCTGCGCGCCGAGCTGCTGTTCGAGCACCTGAACCGGGTCGACGCCCGGCCCAGGGGCCGCGCGGCCGCGGAGGCGTGGCGGACCGTTCCCGTCTACCCGATGGACGGCGACCACCGGCTGACCCTCGGCGTCGTCGAGCGGGCGGCCCGGCCACTGGCCGCCGCTGTCCGCGGCGTGCTCGAACGCCTGGCCGTCCGGCTGCGCGGGCGCGCGCCCACGGCGGTGGCGGTGACCGGCGGCGCCCGTGGCTGCCCCGGTGTCGGGCAGGCGGTCAGCGCCGTGTGGCCGGACCTCGGCGTCGTGCTGTGCGGCTCGGGCAGCGCCGCCCGCGGTGCGTATGCCATCGCGGCCGGGCGGGTCGAGGCGGTCGACCAGACGACACCCGGCGTCCGGATCCGGGCTCGGCAGCGCAGCCAGGGCGTCCAGCAGAACACGACCATCGAGGTCGCGGCACCCCGAGGTGTCCTGGTGAGGGCGGCCGCAGCGACGGCGCTCGCGATGGAGCTGCGTGACCCGGTCGACGGTGAGTGGCGCAAGGCCGCACCGGGGCCGCCGGTGCCCGCGGGTCGCCTGGACCTCGGCGTCCGGGACCTGCGCGGTGGACACGTGGACCTGGTCGTCCGGCAGGTGGCGGGTGGCCCGCCGCTGGTCGTGCCGGTACGGGAGGAGCGTTGACCCCGGTCCCGGCGCCCGAGCTGGGCGCGGCGGTCGCGCGCGGCACGGCCGTCGACGCGGTGCACGCCCTCACCCACGCCGCGGCCTGGGTGGACGCGGTGCTGCGCGAGGTCCTCGCCGACGGGGCCGACCCGGCCGAGCCCGACCTCGAGCCGCTGCAGCTGGTGATCGCGCTCGACGACGCCCTCGGCGCCCTCACCGCGCTGGGCGAGCACGCCCGCCTGCTGGCCGAACGCGCGGTCGTCGGCCGCGATCTGGCGACCGTGCTGACCCAGGAGGCACGGACGCTCGCCGCCGACACCCGGCGCCTGACCGCCGTGCGGCTGGACGCCGACGCGGAGCGGCGGCTGAAGGACGAGCGCGCCGCGCTCGCCCACAAGATCGCGACGCTGCGCGAGCTCGCCGAGCTGACCGACGAGATCGACGAGCTGCGCGCCGTCCACGAGGACCTGGTCCGCCGCGTCGGCGACGGCGAGGGTGCGCTCAGCGACAAGGCCCGGGAGGCGCTTCGGCTCGCGGCCGAGGTGGCGGCCCGAGCGGGCGACCCCACCGCACGCAACGGGACGGGCGCGTGAGGCGCGTCGCGGCCGCGCTGTGCGCCGCGCTCGGCGTGCTGGTCGGCGGCGGGTCCGCGGGTGCGGACGAGCCCGCCGTGACGCTTGACGGCGTCCTGGACACGCTGGGCGTGTCCGAGGTCCCGGCCGACTACGTGGTGCTGCTGGACACGTCGGGCTCGATGCGGAAGGACGGGCGGTGGAGCACGGCCGTCGCGTCGGTCGACGCGTTCGTCGCCGCCCTGCGCCCCGCCGACACGGTCACGTTGATCACCTTCGCCGCCGACCCCGTCGTCCTGCTCGACCACGGCTCGGCGGGTGCGGCGCGCGCGCAGGTCGATCGCCTGCCGACGCCCGACGGCCCGTCGACCGACATCGGCGCAGCGATCGCGGCGGGCCTGAGCGGCCTCGACCGGGCCTCGGCCGCGGGGCCGAGTGCTGTCGTCATCCTCAGCGACGGCGAGGACACCGCGACCGGTGCCTACGACAACGAGACGAGCCCGGCGTGGCGGACGCTCGTGCGGACCGGGCAACGCCTGGCCGACCACGTGCGCGGCTACGCCTTCCCGCTCGGCGGCACCTCCGGGGTCGAGAGGCTGGGCACGGTGCTGCCCGGCACGGTCGAGCTGCGGCTCGCGAGCGGCGACCTGGAGCGCTTCTTCGGCAGGCTGCCGGAGCGGCTGCGGGTGGACACGGCGAAGGCCCGGGTCGCGCCCGACCTCGGTGCCACGGTCGCCGCCGCCTGGCAGCTGCCGCCGGGACAGCCGGACCTGACCGCGCCGGTGCCCGCCACGCTGGTGCTGCGGTCGTCGTGTCGGGCGCTGCCGCTGCACCTCGACGGCCTCGACGTCCGCGGCACCGACCCTGCTGGGGGCGCGGTGGCGGTCACCGGCCTGCCCGACCACCTGGACCTCGCGCCCGGTGCCGAGGCCCGGCTGCCGGTGCAGGTGCAGGCCATCGGGTCCGCAGGGCTCTGGCCGCCGGGCGGGGCGACGGCGCCGTCGAGCGTGCGGCTGCGCGTGACCGGACGCGTCGACACGCCGTGGCACACCGTGCTCCAGAACGACTTCGGCACCCCGCCGCGCCTGCCGCCGCTCGACGCGGCCGCCCGGGTGGACGGCACCGTGCCCGCAGGCCTGAGCTGGACCGTGGTCGTCCGCGTGCTGATCGCCGCGGCGCTGCTCCTGCTCGGCGTGGGACGGCTGTGGTTGCGCGCACACCCGAGGCTGCGCGGAACCCTCGAGCTGCACGACGAGGACGGCGGCACGTGGGCCCAGCCGCTCTCGCGCCGGACGATGACGTTCACCCGGCCGGGGCCCGCCGGAGTGTCGGGTCGGTACGTCGTGCGCGGCCGCCGTGACGGCGCTGTGGCGGTCGCCTACTGGCCGAAGGACCACCAACCCGGCGCCGAACGTGTGGTGGCCGCCGCGGAATGGACCGACATCGGCGGCGTCCTGCTGCGCTACGTGCCTCCCCAACGGCGCAGGTAGCGCCGGGTGGCGGCCACTTCCGGGTGCTGGTCGCCGCGCAGACGGCGCTGCTTCTCCAGTACGATCCGCAGCTGCCGGTGGGCATCGCCGGGCGGGTGGTCGCGACGGCCCGCCAGCGCGAGCTGCGCCGCGAGGTGCGTGCTGTGCGCGCGCAGGGTGTGCGCGTGCTCGGCGCCCCTCAGGCGGACCAGGTCGTGGCGGGCGAACCCCAGCATCTCTGTGACGTCGGCGAGCTCGCCCGCGTCGGTGCCGCGGCCCGCGGACTCCAGTACGGCCCGGCCGAGGTCGATCCGTGCCGCCGAGACACGGGCGTCCGGCCTGCTCGTGCGCCGCGCCCTGGCCAGGACGACCTTCCGCAGCGGCTCGACGGCGGCCGCGGGCCGTCCCACGGCGACCAGCCTGCGCGCATGCCCGGCCCGCGCGTGCAGGGTCAACTCGTGCTCCGAGCCCAGGTCCCGCTCGGCTCCGGCCGCCAACCCGGCCAGCTCCGCGACCGCCGCGTCCGCGTCGCGCGCCGCGCCGGGGGCCAGCTCGGCGGCGTCCACGGCGGCCGTCAAGGCGAGCGCGTCCAGCTCCTCTCGGGTTGCGGCCGCCGCCACGGCGCGCAGCTCGGCGTGCGCGGCGAGGGTGTGGCCGCCGTCGGCGACGGCGAGCGCGTAGCGGCGCCGAGCGCTGAGCACCGCGGGCTCGTCGGCGCCGACGAGCGCGTCGCTCTCGGCGAGCAACGCACGCAGGTCGGCGACATCGCCCGGCCGCTCGGACAGCTCGCGGTCGATGTCGGCGACGGCGAACCGCAGCTCCCAGCGGGTTCGGGCATCGACCCGCCCCAGCAGCAGTACCGCGGCCGCCGCACGCGCGCTGAGGAGGTCGCCCCGTGCGGTGTGGACGTCGACGGCGATCCGCCGCGCCCTCCGGTCGTGGCTGCCTTCCGCGGCGTCGATCCGGCCGAGGGTGGCCTCGGCCTCGTCGAGCAGGCCCGCGGCGCACTCGGCGCCCGCCTGCGCCAGCAGCGCGTCGACCGGAGTCACGGGGGCGGCAGGCGCGGCCATGCCCGACAGGGCGATGGCACCGTCCGACGCCGGTCGGCGCCCCGCGCGGGGCGGCGGCGCGAGGGCGGCGGTGAAGCGAGCGGACGGCAGCGGCGCCACGACCAACGGGTCAGTCGGCCGGTACTCGGCCAACAGCGCCGCGACCAGCTCGTCTACGGAGCGGAACGCGGGCCGCCGCCGGTCGACCACCGTCAGCACGGCGCGGACGTCCCCGTTCCGGATGTCGGCCGCTGCGAAGCGGAGGGCCAAGGCCGTGGCGCGAACGAACTCCCCGGGGTTGTCCAGGGGCACGCCGTGCAACACCGCCACGGCAGGCGGCAGCAGCAGCGCGGCCGTGTACGGGTCCGCGGTGACCGCGTCGAGCACACGGACGGAGCTGTGCCAGAGCCCGGGCGTGCGCTCGACGGATCGCAGCACGGGCGGCGCGAGCGTCACGGCCTCGTCCTCGATCCGCAGCAGCCTGCGCGCGCGCAGCCGGTCGAGCACGGCCTCCACCCGCGCCGGGGCGGCGGCGCTGAGGTCGCGCAGGGTGGCGCTGCGCAGCGGTTCGCCGAGCAGCTCGCGGGGCACGGCGCGCCCGCCGAAGCAGGCCAGCAGGCCCATCAGATCCTCGGCGAGCTGCCGGTCGTCGCGCAGCTCCCGCAGCGACAGGCGCAGCACCGCCTCGTCCGGGCGTGCTGTGCCACCCCGCAGGCTGCCGTCCAGCTGTGCCCGGCAGCCCGCCAAGGTCGCCCGCCGCGTGGCGTACAGGTGCCCCACCAGCAGGTCGAGCGCGGGCTCGTCGCGACCGAGCCGGGTGATCAGCTCGTGGGCTGCGCGCTCCTGACCGGACGAGGCGGCGAAGGCGAGCAGCGCGGTCGCCGCTGTGCCCTCCGCCACACGCGCCTCCGAACCCGTAACCCCGTAACGATGTCGACCACGGTGACGAACGTCTCAGTGATCGTCCGCGCACGCGCGGCAGCCAGACGCCGATCTTGAGCCGAGGAAGCACACATGTTACGCCGTTGCCGGACTCCCGCCGGACCGCGCCCGCGTCCGGCAGGAGACGCTCGGCACGACGGCCCGTTCGGGCCGTCGGGACGCCGGTGAGCCGCCCCCGCCACCGGGTGTACCTCTCCTCGACGATCGATGACCTGCGGCGCCACCGCAAGGACGTCATCGCGCACATCGACGGCTTGCCGTGGGCCGAGGTCGTGTGCGAGGAGCGGTATCCAGGGGACGGCTTCCGATCGACCAAGCAGCGATGCCAGGACGACGTCCGCGCGGCCGACATCTACCTCGGGCTGTTCGGGTTCCGCTACGGCGAGAGCCCGGATGGGGAGCTCACGTCGTTCACCGAGCTCGAGCTTGAGGCGGCGGTCGAGAGCGGCAAGCCCTTGCTGTTGTTCGTGCTGAGCGAGCGGGCGAAGGTGCGGTACTCCGACGTCGACCGGCAGAACGCCGCCAAGGTCGAGGAGCTGCGGCGCCGGGTCCGCGAGCTCGACGCCACCCCCGTCGAGTTCCGGACCCGCAAGGAGCTCCTGCAGAGGGTGGCGTGGACCTTCGCGCACTACGGGGAGACCTGGACGCCTGCCGTTCGCGGCGGGATCGAGCGGGACGACCTCAGGCGCTACCTGACCTCGCTCGGCGACGGGTTCGACGGGAAACGCTCGCCTGCGCTCGAGGCGACGGTCGAGGTGCTGACCGTCCGGGAGGTCTGGGGACGGGGCACGGTGCTGGGGCGGGCGGTCGAGGCGCTGCGTGACCCGAAGCGGCCACGCGTCCTGCTGCTCGGCAGGCTCGGCAGCGGGCGCAGCACGCTGGTGCGCCACCTCGCCCTGCGGCTGGTCGCCGAAGCCCGAGCGAGCACGGCCTCGGTGCGGCACCGCCACATCCCGGTGTTCGTCCAGCTGGCGGGCGTGCCCGCGCACTCCTTCGAGGGCTGCCTGAGCGACGCGCTCAGCGGGATCGAGGTCGCGGACCTGCTGGGGCACCTCGACGCGGGTGGCCTGGCCACGGTGCTGGTCGACGGGTTGAGCAACGTCGTCGACGCCGGGCGGCGGGCCGAGATCGAACGCGGCATCGCCGCCTTCGCGCGGGACCGGCCAGGGCTGCGGGTCGTCGTGACGGGCGGCCTCGGCGGCCACCGCAACGACGGTGTGTTCCGCCGGGCGGGGTTCTCCGTGCTCGGCGTCGAGGATCTGGACAGCCGCCGGGCCGCCGAGCTGACGGCCGAGGAGCTGCGCAGCGGTCGGACCGAGGAGTTCGTCCGGCGGTGGTTCGCCGCGACGGAGCCCGATCCGAGGCTCGCGGACAGCCGGGCCGAGGCGCTGCTGAACGCCCTCGACGCACCCAACCTGAGGCCGTTCGCCCGCAGCCCGTTGCTGCTGAGCCTGGTCGCGATGGGCCCGCCCGATGTTCCGCTCACCGGGCAGCGACACAAGCTCGTCGAGCGCGCCCTGCCCGTGCTCCTCGACGACGCGGCCGGGCCCGCTGATGCGGGCGAGCCCCGGTTGATCCGGGACGTCGGCCACGACGACCGCGTCCAGCTCGTCGTCGAGATCGCCCTCGCCATGAGCCTTCCGCAGGACGGGTCCCGTTCCGTGACGGAGTTCCGGTGGAGCGCCCGCGCTCCCGAGAAGATCATTCTGGACCCCATCTGGAGGTTCGCCAACCACCGGTTTCCCCGCGAGCCCGAGCGGGCCGTGAACGAGCTGCGGTCGCTCCTGCTCGACGAGCCGTCCTTCCTGCTCGTCGAGAACCCGCGGGGCACCTACCGCTTCGCCGTCCCGCTCTTCCAGGACTACTTCACGGCACGGGCGCTGCACAGCACGATCAAGACGGAGCGGCACCGGCTTGAGTCGGTCAGCAACCTGGCCGTCGACCACGGGTTGGAGCTGCCCTGGCGCGGGGTGCTGAGCATGCTCGCGGCCCAGCTGAGCCCCCTTCTCGCGGGTACCATGATCGATCGCCTCGTGCGGGTGGACGACGCCGCGCCCGCGGAGGGGGACGGTCGCGCGCTCTCGACCGCGGTGCACTGCCTCGCCGAGATCGCCGACCCGTCGACAACGGAGGTGGCAGGCGAGGTGGCCGCCGCCGCCACACGGGTGCTCGACGCGCTCGTCCTGCGGATCGAGCGGGCGGTTCTCGGGCCCGACCCCACCTTGTGGACGTTCTTCGACCGCAACCGCGACCTGCTGGAGGCCATCGGGAGCAACTGGCCGAACACCGGGGCCCTTCTGACGTGGTACCGGCAGCGGGGCGCGCGCATCGTCGAGGAGACCGCCGCGCAGTTGGCGACCCGGCTCACCGCGACCCTGTGCTCGGCGCATGCGGAGCAGGTCGCGGCGCTGGTCGACGCGCTGACGGCGGCGATCGACGACGGCCCGGCGGCGCAGGTGATCATCGAGCGGGTCGTCGACCTGCTCGACGACGACGCCGACCCCGCACTCTGCGCCGCCGTCGCCGAGCACGCACGCGACACCGACCGCCCGCCGCAGGTGCGGCGGATGCTGGTCGGGGCGCTCGCCCGGCCGGACCACCCGGCGCTCGCCGACCAGGTGCTCTCGGCGCTGCTCGAGCGCGTCGATCAGGACTCCGACGGCGAGGTCGTCCAAGCGGCCGCCGACCAGGCCTGGCGGCGCGGCCGAGACGACGAGGCGGCGCGCCCCCGGCTGCTCGCCCTGCTGGAGCGGCGCGCGCGGGACCGGAACGTCGAACTGCGTCGAGCCGCGCTGGAGAAGCTCTTCGAATGGTCGGGCGCCCGGGCCACCCGGGCGCTCGGCGACGAGCCGACGGCCGACACCGTCGACCTCTGGCTGATGCACGACCTGCCCGTGGACGATGTCCCGACGGACGTGCTCGAGCGGACGGCCCGCACGGCGCGGCACTCGTTGGCCCGGTGGGAGGCGTTGCGGCAGGTCCTGCGGCGCGAGCCCGCGTCGACGCGGAAGGTCGCCCTGCTCGACCGGCTCGTGCGCCATGATCGTGACCGAGGGATGTTCCGGCGGGCCGCCAAGGAGCTCGCGGCCTTGGACGCGGATCGGCTGGCGCTCGCGCTCCGAGCCCGGCTGGAAACCGAGGTCGGCGACGTCGACGCGTTCGTCGCCACCGCGCGCGTGCTGGACCAGGCCGACCCGAGGTGGGTGGACGAGGAGGTCATCCCCCGCATCGCGCAGCCGGGCGAGGTGCGGTGGCGCCGCACGGCGTTCGAGGCGGTGATCGCCATCCGGCGCGATGTCGCGGTGATCGACCTGGCGCTCGACCTCGCCGCCGCCGACGACGACCTCGAGATCCTGCGCTCGGCGTTGGGCGTGCTGAACCAGGGACGCCGGTTGGAGGCGGCGCTGGCGGACGAGTTGCGGCACCGGAAGTGGGACCGGCGGTTCCGCGCCGCCCTGATCGAGGTGCACGGTAGGCGCGGCCCCGACGACCCCGAGCTGGACGACATGATGCCGAAGCCACCGGGTGTCAGCTCGCAGGCAGCGCCGCTCGATCCCGTACGGATCGAGCTGGTGGCCGTCCGACACAGCAACCCGGCGCGCCGCCTCGAGGCGCTGCGGTGGCTCTTCATGGTCGCCGAGAGCGAGGATCCCGCGATCGCGCCACACGACATCGAGGTCACCGTCCTGGACCGGCTGCGGCTCGACGACAGCCCCGATGTCGTCGAGGCGGCAGGCACGTTCGCGCGCAGGCACGGGTTCACGCCCGCGGCGGGCCTGCTGCGGTCCCGGGCCGTGGAGCCGGAGCCGCAGGGCGACGACGCGTTGCCGAGCGAGCGGGAGCGGGCTGCCGACCTGTGCGCCCGGGCGGCGACGCTGCTCCGGGGGGCCGATCCGACGGCGTGGCGGGTACTGCCCCTGCTGCGGGCCGTGCGCGACAGCGTCCCCGACGACTTCTCGGCCCCGGAAAAGGTGGTGCGGCTGGCGGGCGCGGGCGCCCCCGCCGCGCTCCGGCTGGCCGCCGCCGACGTCCTGCTCCGGTGGGGCGTCGAAGCCGAGCGGGCCCGGCAGGTCGTGCTCGAGCTGCTCGCGGAGCGCAACGCCGCCGTGCTCGACCGGGTGCTCGAGCTGGCGGCCCGGCTGCCCGCGGCCGGTCCGCGCGTGGGCGACCGACTGGCCGCGATCGCGGTCGACGACCGGCTCCCCGCCGAGCAGCGGCAGCGCGCGCTCCTCGCGCTGAGCTGCATCGGCGGGGACGACGTCGCCCGGCTGGGGAAGCTGTGCGTCGACCGGGCGGTGGTCGACCCCGACACGGGCGTGCGTGCGGTCGCCGTGCACCTGTTCACGCGCACCCGCGGCGCCGGGCAGGGCGACCTGCCGGAGCTGACCGGGCAGGAGCTGCTGCGGCCGGATCCGGGCGTGTTCGAGCGGGTGCAGGCCTTCCTCGCCGCCGTGCTGCCGACCCAGCCCGCCCGACGTCCCGCGCCTCCGGCCGAGGAGGCACTGTGATCGCCGGTCTGGAGCTCTCGTCGTTCGTCGTGCTTGCGGGCCTGGCGCTCGCGGCCACCGTGCTCGTCGGCTTCCTGACCGGTCGCGTGCGCGTCCCGGTGCGCCCTGCCGACGGCCGTCCCGAGAACGTGGTGGCCTTGGTGGTCACCCCGCTCGGGCGGGCGGTGACGCCGCTGGTGGTGATCGGGCTCGGGTTCACCGTCGCGCTCGCGGTGCACCCGGTGTGGATGCTCGTCGTGGCGGGCGCCGTGGCCGCGGTCTTCACCGGCGGGCTGCGGCTGCTGCGGGGCGTCCACCGCCGCCGCGGCGACCTGATGGTGTCCGGTCCGTCGTTCGCGGTGCTGCTCGCGCTCGCGGCCCTGCTGGAGTTCCACTGGCTGCTGGTGGCGCGGCTGGCGGTGGCGCCCAACCCCCAGGCGGGTCTCGCCGCGGGTCTCGGCTGGGACGCGCTGCAGGCGGGCACGCTGTCGATCCTGGTGCCCGCGGCCGGGCTGCTCGCGGTGTTCGCGTTGCTGCGGCGGCCGCACCTGGTCACCCGCGGCACGGCGTGGCTGCGGGGGCGCTCGCCGCGGGTGCGCCGCAACGGGCCCGCTGTCGCGATCTTCCTGCTCTTCGTGTTGCCGCTCACCCCCGTGCTCGGGGGGAACGGCGAGCTCACCTTCCTCTGGGTGGCCACCCCGGAGTACGGGAAGGTCCTCTACCTGTGGGTGCTCGCCGCCGTGGTGGCGACCCACGTCGTGTCGGCGGGCAGCGGCGGCGGGGGCCGAGGCGGTCGGCAGGGCCTGCTCGACCCGCGGCTGACGCTGCCCGCGGGCCTGTTCCTGCTGGTGGCCATCGCCAGCGTCCTGCGGTTCGACCTCGGCCCGCTGATCCCGGTCTTCGCGGGCACGCTCGGGATGTCGTGGTGCGCGCTGCGCGACGAGGTCGACCGCCGTGTTCCCGAGACCGCGTCGGGCGGCGTCGCGACGCGCGTGGCGGGCCGGGTCTTCCTGCGCGACCTGCGGATCCCCGTCGCGGTGATCCTGATCTTCGTGGTCGCGGCGCTGAGCACCGACTACGTCCGGGTCCGGGTGGAGGTCCAGCAGGACGCGTGGACCTACAACTGGAACTCCCGCTGCGACCCCCCGCCAGCGGGGGTCCCCGTCCCGGCAGGGCCGGACGGGTCCGGGGTGTGCCTGCGCAACCTCAAGTCGGCCGTCGCGGGCGAGCGGTCCCAGGTCGCCAAGGCCGTCGCCGCCGTCGCCGACGGCGGCCTCTGGGGGCGGGGGCTGCTGGACACCGCCTCGCGGGTGGTGCCGCTCTCGGCCACCGACTTCGTGGTCGCCGCCCTGTGGAACAAGCTCGGCGGGCTCGTCGTGCTCGGCTTCGCGGCGTTGCTCCTGCTGCTCACGGCCGCGCTGACGAGGGCGGTGTGGCAGCTGCGGGCACCCGGGCCCACCCCGCCGGGCCTGCCGCCGCCACCGGACAGGGCGCGGCTGTTCGCCGCGGGGCTGGTCGCCCTGATCCTCGGCCAGTTCGTGTTCGTCGTGCTCGCCACCCTGAACTGGCTGCCGCATTCGGGGATCACGGCGCCATTCCTTTCCCGCGGTGGGCAGTCCACGCTCGCTCTGGCCGTCGGTGTGGTGGTGGCGGTGGCGTTGGCGTACCACGACGGCAGGGCGGGCCCGGTGGCCGAGCCCCCGCCGCCGAGCCCGGCGCGCGCGCGGCGCCCGCCTGCACACGGGCAGGCCGTCGTCGCGGCGCTCGTCGTCACCGCGCTGGTGACGATCACGCTGCGGCCCTACGGCGGCTACCCGCAGAACCGGCCGCTGTGCCCGGCGGCAGAGCCGACCGTGGACCCGGCGCGATGCAGCACCGACCTGATCGCCTGGGGGCGCACCCGCGTAGAGGTCGGCTTCCCCGACGGCAGCCGCTTCGACCGCCTGCCCACCGCCGCTGGCTGGACCCCCCGACCGGGCACCGCCCTCGACCCGGCCGTCCTCGGCGGGCTGCTGCAGGTGCCGGGTGCGGAGCAGGGCTTCGTCGAGGGTCTGCTGCCGGACGTCCTCACCGGGACCAGGGCGACGTCGCTGGCGCAGCGGCTGGCACCGCACACGACCGGCGCGGCCGCCGACGGCATGGCCGAGCTGACCGTTCAGCCCGAGCTGCAGGCGGTCGCGGTCGACGCTCTGAGCGCGGACGGCCCGGACACCGCGCCACCCCTGGCGGGCGGCGTGGTCGTGCTCGACGCCGCCAGCGGGCACGTGCTCACCCTCGCGAGCGCACCGCGCCCGGTGGCCGCGCCGCCCGCGCCGCCGGTCCACGTCGATGCGAAGGACTTGGCGCGCTTCACCGAGGCCAACCCCTATGCGCGCCGCACCGAGGCAGGCGCCATCGGCGCACCCGTCGAAGGGGACTGCGAGATCAAGCCCGCGATCGAGGACAACGACGCGGACTGTTTCCGCTACGTCCCGACCGGCCGGGCGCCGGTCACCGATGCGGCGCAGGCAGCCGAGAACGCCCGGTACGCAGGCGGCAGCAGGGGCGCTCCGGTGGATCCGACGGTCGTGCCGTCGGAGCGCACGGACCGCGCGCTGCAACGCTACGGGCTCGGCTCGACGTTCAAGGTCGTCATCGCCTCGGCGTTCCTCGCGCAGCCCGGCAAGACCCCGGACACGAAGGTCTACGCGCCGCCGAACCTCGACCTCGGCGGCAGCCACGCCATCGAGAACGAGCCGGTCGGCTCCTGCCGCGGCACCGACGGCAACGGGATGATCACGGTGCGGCAGGCGCTCGCGGTGTCCTGCAACACGGCCTTCGTCGGCATCGCCAGGAGCCTGGGCTGGCCCGCCGTCCGCGATACCGCGCTGGCGCTGGGCTTCCAGCTGCGCGACGCACCGCCGAGCGCCACGCCGCTGGCGCTCGGCGGGGGCGCCGCGACGTCGGTGGTGCCACGCTCGGCGGTGGGCCCCGCGCTCGGTAACGCCGCGCTCGGCGGCGGCGAAGTGGAAGGCACGCCATTGCAGATGGCGGCGGTGCTGGCCACGATCGCGAACGGGGGACGGGCTGTGCAGCCCTCGCTGGTCACAGCGGTCCGGCGGCCCGGGTCGGAGCAGACGGTGCCGGTGACGGGCGCCCAGCGGCAGGCGATGTCCCCCGCGGTCGCGGCCGCGGTGCAGACCGCCCTCACCGACGTGACCTCCGCCGCGGCCGGAGGCACGGCGCGTACCCTCGCGGCGCCGGACGGCAGGCCGCTGTACGTCAAGACGGGCACGCACGAGCTGGCCAAGCCCGGCGAGTCAGCCCCGAAAGGGACGTATGCCCGCCAGATCGCATGGGTCGTCGGGTTCTTCGCGACGGGCCAGGGACCCGTCTCGTTCGCGGCCGCCGTCGAGACCGCCGACGAGAAGCAAGGCGCCGCCCGGGTGCGCGACATCGCGAGCTCGGTGATCGCCGCCGTGGTGAAGGAGCGCGGATGACGACCATCGACTGGCGGCTGGTCGTCGAGGTGGCTCGCGCCAAGTTCGAGAAGGCGTGCCGCGAGCTTCCGAAGGGCGACGAGCCCGTCCGCGTGTCGGTGCGGGTCGAGGCGGCCGAACGGATGCCGCGCCGCTACGAGGCCCTGCTGCGGGACGACATCGCGCGCACCGCGGTGCGGTATCCGCACATCCGCGCTCGAGTTTCGGTGCCGCTGCCCGTGCCGTCGATGGCGAACGAGGACTCGCCGTTCCACGTCGACGTCCGCCACGACGAGGACCGACCCGGCCTGGCCCCGCCGGTGTCGCAGCACCTGCGAGCGCGGCTGACCTTCACCTTCGGCGACTGGGTCCTGCCGCACATGCTGACCCCGTCGCCGTCCTGGCTTCCGCTGCGGCGCAGCTACGGCCGCTACGACACCACCGAGGAGATCATCCTGCCCGCGTCGCTGCAGGTGGTGCCGCGCAAGCCGCTCGTCGAGCTGTGCCTGGACACGAGCAGCGCGGCGTGGATCCGGCGCACGGCCGCGGCGCCCGGCGTCACGGTGCTGGTGGACGGGCGGGAGGTGCCCCATCCCGGCCCCGAGCCCGGCGTGGCGCTGGACGACAGCGGGGTGCTGTCGTTCGTCGACGGTGCCGAGCGGGCCGACATCGCGTTCGAGCTGACCGCGTGGCGCGACAGTCCGCTGACCCCCGCGCCCGGTCGCCGCCCAGGCGTCGGCGAAGGGCCGTTCCGCACCGTCATCAACGTGGGCGGTGCCTACGGCTGGCTCGACATCGCGCCGCCCGAGGTGAGCGTGCCGCCGAGGAGCGGCCGGTTCCGGGTGCTCGCGCCGCGGTTCGAGCCCGGATTCCTCGACATCGACGCGGACCGGCTCTACACCGTGGGCGCCAGCTCGACCAGCGGCCTCGACGACATGCACTGGCACGTCAAGGTGTACCGGACGGCCACACCGCAGCAGGCCGACCTCCTGCGGGCCCACCTGGCGTGGCAGGCGGGCGCGGTGCGCAGGGCCGTCGCGGGGCAGGGCCAGCGCGCAACGGCGCCGCCTGCCGGCATCGCGTCGGTGTACGTCCTCGACCCGGGCGAGGCCGGCGTGCTGGACGCCGAGTTCCCGCCGACGCGGCATGGCGCACAGCCGCCCGCCGCCGACAGCCCGGACCTGCGCTACGGCGAATGGTTCGGGGTCGCGGCCACGTCCGACTGCTTCATCGTCGTCGCCGTCCCGGAGATGCCGCCCGCCAACACCGCCAGGGCCGCGGACGAGCCGATGACCATCCACGTGCCCCGCTTCCGCGACATGGCGGCAGCGCTGGACCGGCTCCACGGCGACGACGTCGCGCACTGCGACATCAAGCCCGACAACTACCGGATGTACGACGACGGGTACGTGCTGGTCGACGCCGACTCGCTCACCCACACCAAGTCCCGGCCCGCGCACCTGCCGTTCACGCCGCCGTACGCCCGGTCGGCGATCCTGCGTCAGGCGGCCCGCGGCGCCGACCCGTTCGACGAGGCAGACATCCTCGACCACGACCGTTTCGCCTTCGGGCTGCTGGTCATCGACGCGGTGGCGGGCAGCGAGTGGCTGCACCAGCTGCTCGACGGGCCGCCGGGCAGGCGGCTGGTCGACGACCCCGCCGCGGCCCGGGCGGCGCTGCGCAACCGCTGGAGCGGCACGGGCGACTGGTCCGGGCTCGTGGACACGCTGTGTGAGCCGCTGGACGAGAACCGGCTCTCCGCCCCCGAATGGACGTGCGCGGGCTGGCTGGACCGGGTGGCCGCCGCCGCGAACGCGTCCTACCCCGTTGACGTCGGTACCCCCGAGGACGCGCCGCCCTACGCGGGCCCGTACGCGCGGCGCTACGCCGCGGTCCGCCGGTCGGTGCGCGAGCGCGGCAAGCCGGGGCGTCCCGAACGGCTGGCGACGGTGCACGCCGCGATCGAGGAGCAGCGGCTGGCGTTGGCCCGGCAGATGCGGTTGTGGTGGCTGATCGGCACGAGCGGCGTCGGCGTGATCGCCTTCGCCCTGTTCCTCGCCTTCCTCCTGAGGGCGGCGTGGTGAGGGGAGCGGCGTGGTAACCGCGAACGGCACGGCCTCGGAGCCGAACCGGTGGACGGCGTGGGAGGCCCTCGCGGACCTCATCCGCCTCGACGGTGATCCGGAGGAGATCCACGGCCCGGCGGTGCGCACGGCACTGGTGGACTGGGCGACGCGCCGCGGTCCGGACACGACGGCGCCCCCGTCCGTCGTCGTCGACCATCTGGACCGGCACTTCGCCGAGGCGGAGAAGGCGGGCAAGCGGCAAGGCATCGCGCGCGGGCTGCTGTTCTGCACGGTGCTGGTGCTCCTCCTCATCATGATCGCCCTCCTGTTGCCGACGGGCACGCCGTGACCAGGCGGGAGCGGCGCAGGCCCGCCGCGCTGAGCCGGGGCAAGTGCCCGATCTGCGGAGCGTGCTTGGGCGTCCCGCCGGTCGCGAGCCCGAACGGGGGGTTTCTGCCGCCTTCGCTGCGGCTGGAGCTGTCCGGGCCCGCGCGCGAGACGCCGAAGGCCTGGCGGCTCAGCGTGGTCGGCCGCGACGTCGCGCGGTCGTCGCAGAACCCGCCGTTCGATCCCGGCGACGTCCAGTGGGCCTACCTGCTGTGCGGCAACGGCCACTTCTTCCTCGACCGGGTCAGCATGCCCGGCGAGCCGGAGAGCTTCCGCTGGAGCGAGCAGAGCTTCGTCGCCGCCGTCGGCCCCGCGGCCAGCGGCAAGAGCTACCTGATCACCCGCACGCTCAACCAGCCCCTTGTGCCGCCGACGCTGGCGATCCCGCACCTGCCCCGCGTCGAGGTCGGCGACCCACTGGAGTCGGTGCCGCGCTCGACCCTGGAGCGCTACTACAACCGCACCCGCAGCAAGCCCGCCCACACTCCGATCCCGGCCACCGTCGTGCGGGAGCTCATCCCGGGCGGGATCCTCGGCGACTATGTCGACCGGGCGATCCCCGACGTCGCGACGGAGCTGCAGGAGCAGGTGATGGGGGGCGCCCGCAGCGGCACTTGGGGGACGACGGTCCGCCAGCCGATCTTCGTGCGCACCGGCGGGCCCGACGGGCGGGTGCTGACCTGTGTCGCGGACCTCGCGGGTGAGCTCTTCCACTGGGGCGACCAGGGCTTCGAAGGCGCCGACACGCTGCAGCTGCTGCGGTGGTGTGACGCGCTGCTGTGGGTGGTCGACCCGTTCGCCTCCGACGAGTTCCTCGAGCTCCTCGAGGACGCGGTCGAGGACCACACCGTCTACCAGAAGGTGATGCGGGGCAGCTCGCGACCGGGCGAGTACGCGGGATCGGCCGAGTACGAGGACATCAACCGCGAGCGTGGCGCGCACGCGGGCAAGCTCGCGCAGGCGCTCACCGCCGACGTCGGGCAGATGGCGGCCGATCGTGACGGCACCCTGCACAACCTCGTCGCGATCACCAAGTGCGACGTGCTGCGCCTCGCGCTCGAGCACAAGGCACTCGCCGAGCTCGGCAACACGGAGACCGTCGTGTCCGGCGTGATGCGTTACCTGGAGTACGTCAGCGGGCCGAACCGGCCCGCGCACGCGCAGGGAACCGAGCGCCTCCTGACCTACCTGTGCCCGACGAGCCTGCAGGACCGCGTACGGCGGGCGCGGCACGTCGCGGAGGGCCTCGTCGCGCACTACTCGGACCCGAAGGCGTTCTGGGATCTCGTGCACACGGGCCGAAGCGCGGTTGTCCGGCTGGCCAACCCCGACCGTGATCCGACGCTCGCGCCGCTGACGATCGCCGTTCCGTCGATCGACGACCATCTCGCGGCCAGCCTCGTCCGGCACGGGGCCGCGCACCTGCAGCCACGCGACCTGGTGATGTCCGCGCTGGGGTGCGGAGTCATGTTCGGCCTCGGCCAGGGCCAGCAGGTCCAGCAGCTGCTCGGGCAGACCTGGCGGCAGCTGCGGTTCTTCCTCTGCTCGCCGCTCGCGACGGTGCCGCTCGCCGACGACGGGAACCGGCTCAGCCCGACCGCACGCAACTTCCCGCGGGTCGACGCGCCGTCGGCCGCGCTGACCCAGCTGCAGCTGCGCATCCTGATGGAGGCGTTGCCGTCGTGACCCCCGACGCACCGGTCCTCGTGCAGTACGCCGACGCGGGCGCGGGCTTCGCGCTCGACCCGGCCCTGCGCCGCGACACGCGGCTACAGCGGTTCGTGCGGGCGACCGAGAAGCTCCTGACCGAGACCGTGACGCAACCGCCGGTCCCGACCGGCAGGCACGTCGTGTGGTCGCTCGTCGCGGTGGACGTCCCCGACGTGGGCTCGCACTGGTGCTTCGCGCTGCAGGGTCGCGGCGGCCCGTACGGGCCCGCGGGAACCTGCCAGTTCGCCTTCGCCTCCTTCGACGACCGTTCCGCGGCGCAGCTGTGGCAGTGGTGCACCACGCGGATCGACGCCCAAGGCTTCGTCGCGCCGCACAGCCAACCGGCGCAGGCCGGGCTGCCGCCTGCCCCCGAGCGGGGCCGAGAACTGGTGCGGGCCGTGCTCACCGACCTGGCGAACGGCCGCACCCGGATCGACCTCGGCGGCTCGCCGCGCGACGCGGCCCTCGCGCTGGCCCGGTTGCTCCCCGTGCTGCCGCCGTCCGTGATCGCCCGCTACCTGTGGTCGACCTGCCTGCTCGCGCCGCCATACTCCGTCCGCAAGCCCGTCGTCGCCGCCGCGTGGCCGGAGGACCTGCGCGTCGCGGACGAGCGGGCCGCCGCGCGCGTCGACACCCTCCTCGGCAGCGACGACCCGACGGGCGTGCTGCACACGGTGCGGCTCAGCGAGCGGCGGCAGCGGGCCATCGCGTGGTTGGCCGAGGACATCACCTCGCCGCACCCGAGCTTCAAGCCCGAGGACACCCGTGACGTGGCCGGTCTGCTGGACCTCGTCGTCAGCAAGCACCTGCCGGTTGTGCTCGCGGAGGTCCCGAAGCTGCTCGCGGATCCGGAGGCGGTGGCAGAGGAGCGGCTGGCGCGCAGCGGCGCGGTGGTCCGCGCGTGGACCGGCGAGCAGCCCGCGGAGGCGCGGACGGCGCTGATGGACCGCAACCGCCACCGCGACGTCACCGTGGCGCTCTTCGACGGGCTCTGGGAGCTGCTGGACCATGACCGCGGCGGCGAGCTGGCCGTGCCGCCCGCGGCCGAGCCGTTGCCCGGATGGCACGAGCGGCTCGGCGAGCTGATCAACGATCGGTTCCCCGAGCACGCCGACCTGCGCGGCGCGGTGTGGTCCCTGCGGCGGGAGGGCGGGCCGCTCGCCTCCGGCGACGCGCTGGTCGAGGCCCGCGAGTGGCTGATCGACCTGGGTCTGGACGCGAAGGCCGACAAGGATCTGCTGCCGTTCCCGACGCAGCGGATCGTCGCGCGCATCATCGAGCACGGCAGGCTGCTGCCCGCCGACCGGCTCGCGCTGCTCGCGCTCGACCGGACCCCCCAGCCGGAGCTGGACACGATCATGCAGGGGGTGGGCACCGTGTCGCCCGCGGTTGCGGCGGACCTGGTCGAGGTCCTCGCGACGGCGGGTGCAGACGAGGCCGACACGGTCGGGGCGTTCGCCGGGAACCTGCTCGACCACAGCGGGTCCGGGCAGGGCACTGCCGAGTGGTTCGCCGCGCTCGTGCGCGGGCTGCGCGACCTCGAGGTGCCGCCGGACGACGTCGTACGCTGGCTGCTGCGGGTCATGCTCGGCCCGCTCGTGCGCCGTCCCGAGCTCGTGCTGCCGCCCGACGTCGTCGACTACTGTCGGCTCGCCATCGCGACCGATCCCGCGCTCGATCCGATCTTCGGGTTCCTGCTCCGTTCGGCGGCGGTGACCGATCCCGGGGCGACGACGGCCGTCCGAGCGGGGGAGCCCGCCGAGCGGGCGACCGTGGCCCCCGGCCGCCCCGCTCCGCCCCGCCGGGACGCCGAGTCCGCCCGGTCCTCGGGCCGGGCGCCGGGGGGCGCCGACGACCGTTCCGATTCCGAGGTCGACAGCGCCGACGGCAGCGGCGAGGGCGCTGCCGTCGGAGTGGGCGGGCGATGGCTGAACCAGCTGCCGATGTGGATCCTGGCCGGGGCGCTGGCGGCGCTGGTGCTCGTCCTCTTCATCGTCGTCGCGACGCGGTGAGGCGGGCGACGACCGATGCCTGACGACGCGACGCCGCAGTCCGTGCCCTGGTGGGAGCAGGAGGTCCTGCCTCGCCACGACAACGAGCCGCCGCCGTGGTCGCAGGCCGCGCGGACGCCGTCGAGCTGGTCGGTGTGGGACGGGCCGCCGATGGACGAGCCGGAGCCGGGCGCCGAGGCGGAGGCGGACGCGCTGCCGGAGGTCGTGCCGGACGCGAACGCGCCTGCGGATCATGACCCGTCGTGGCCGCAAGCCCCGACGGCTCGCGTGCCCGCCGAGCCGCCGCCACCGGCGTTGTCGACCGCGCCGCCCCCGGTGCCGTCGCATTCGCTGTCGTACGCGCCGCCACCGGAGTCTCCGACCGCGCCGCCCTCGGCGTCGGCGCCGTCGCAGTCAATGCCACCGGCACCGGCACCAGCGCCGTCGGTGCTCTCGTCATTGCCGCCGCCGCTGTCGTCGCCGCAGTCGCTGCCATCGTCGCCGTCTCTCCCGCCGCCCCCGTCCGTGCCCGTCCCGTCCTCCGGGGAGGCGCCGCCGACATGGGGTTCGGCCCGGACTGTGGAGCTGCCCTCGGAGACCGGTCCGCGACCCACCCGGTCGCGGGCGATGCCCGGGGGGCAGCGTGACCCCCTCGCGCCGGTGCGGGCGGCGGTGGCGACGGCGCGGGCCGCGTTGCCGCCAACCGGCGCCGTCGGACCGCTGACCGTGCTCGCGCGGGTCGACAGGGACCTCGAGCGGATCGCCGCCGACCCCGCGCTGCTGCGCGATCCCGACCTGGCGCTGTGGACGATGACCGAGCCCGGCGCCTTGACCCGCGCCGTCGACCCGCACGGCGGGTCGCCGTCGGCCGTGCTCGGCCTTCTGCCCGTGGGTGTCGTCGCCTGCTACGGCGTGCTGGTCGCCCTGCGGCACGGTGGGGCCGCGGGCGTCGGTGGGCTCCTCGACGGCTGGGTGGCCGATCCGTGGCCGCTGGGTCCCGGGGGCCTCGCGATGGCGGTGCTGATCGCGCTCGTGGTGCTCGGGGCCGACCGGGTCCGTGCGGGCCGGGGTCGGCACAGCCCAGCCGCGCTGGCGACGGCCCAGGCCGAGCTGGCGACCGCGGTGACCAGGTTGCGCCGGGATGCGGGCATCGCGCTGAAGGGTGGGACGGGCGCGGGCGGCGCCGATCTCGCCGCCGCCGTGGATCGCCTCGCGGGCGCGGCCGAGGTGTTCGAGGGGTTGCGCTCCGTGGTGACCCGGCTGGAGGCCGCGACCCCGACGCTGCTGGCGCAGGCCGAGGCGCTCGCCGCGGTCGACCAACGGCTGGCCGCCACCGCGGAGGCCGTCGCCCGGCATCTCCACCCGACCACCGACCTCGTCACCACGACGCTGCAGGCCGCCACGCTGGTCCGCGACGCGGTCGCGGCGGCGGATCGCCAGGTCCGGGAGAGCGCCGCGCTGGCCGTGCGGGCCGCCGACCAGAGCGCCGCGATGAGCGCGGGCGAGCGTCCCTTCACGATCGCCGCGGAACGCATGGACGTGTCGGCGACGGCGCTCGCCGAGGCGTCCACGGCACTGCGCGACAGCATGGAGAAGATGGAGGCGGCCATCGAGAAGGCGAACTGGCTCGCGCTCGTCGCGGACGGGTTGCGGGGCGACGACCCTCACGAGGACGGCGAGGCGCCGCCCGTGCTGGACCGCTGACGCCATGCGGCTGCACCGGGCCGAGCCTGCCCTCCCGTCGCGGGCGCGGGTGTGGCTCGGCCGGGCGAACGTCGTCGACGTCAGCGGCTATGGCCTCGGTGCGCCCCTGGCCGCGCTGCTGAGCGCAGCCGGGTCGCCCGCGGCCTGCGCCACCGAGGCGGCCGTGCACGAGGCCGACGGGCTCGTGCTGGTCCTGCCCGTCCGGTCAGAGGAAACTCTCCCGGAGACGTCCGAGCTGTGGTTTCGGATCGGTCGTGCGGCGGCCGACGCCACCGGATCACGCGGCCCGGCGTGGGTGGTCATGGTGTGGGCCGTGCGCGCAGGCGAACGGCCCGTCTTCGCGACCCCCTTCGACGGCGGCGACGACGCCGCCGAGGAGCGCAGGCGTGGCGGGTTCAACGCCGCGCCGCTGGTGATCGGCGCCGGTTGGCGCCGCGAGCTCGCCCGCCACGGCGGCGTCGCGGCCGCCGCTGTGGCCTGCCGCAGCGCCCAGGTGCGGCGGCTGCTCGCGGCCGGGAGCCACGGGCGGATCGCCGGCACGGACACCCGCCGCATGCTGGCCGACATCGTGCGCATCGATCCGGACGCCCGGCACACGCTGCTGGTCGAGGTGCGCCCCGGCGCGGCGGCCGCCGAGCGGCGATGGGCGGACGTCGCGGGTGTCGCCGCCGCGGTGGCCGCCGGGCGCGGTGGTCAACCGCCGACGGCGAGATAGCCCAACGCGACGATCAGGGCGACCACGACCCCGACGCCTGCCGCGAGGAGGAACGAGGCGTGCGCGATCAGGGTGATGACCAGCGCCGCCGCCACCCCGCCGCCGCTGCCGATCCACGCCGTGGTCCGCTTGCTCGGCCCGGGCCTGCCCTTGACCGTGCGGCGCGCCGAGGCCGTGGGGTGGGGCTGCGGAGACCGAGACCGGTTGGTGGGGCGGCGCACATCGCTGCGCGGCAGCCACGCCGTCGGTCCGTCGGATCCCACGGGCGTCGGCGCGGCGGGTGTCGGCCGGGCCGGGCCGGGCCGGGTCGGGGTCGGCCCGGTCGGCGTGGGCCGCCACGGCGTCGGGCGCCACGCCGTCGGTCGAACGGGCTTCTGAGCGCGGTCCTCGGGGCGGTCTTGCAGGTCCCACCAGCGCTCGGCGCCGCGTGGCAGCGGGGTGGCGCCGCTGACCGACGGGGGGTCGAGAAGGTCGCGCAAGGGGACCCATGCGTCCCGGCTGCCTGCACAGCACTCGCGCAGGATGTCCCGATGCCTCCGGAACGTCGCGTCGGTGATCTGGTCGAGGAGTTCCCAGGTCGACGTGTCGCCGGGCGCCGCGATGTCCGTGGCGTCGAGCACGACGCGGTCGGTGGTGTCGTCGTCGGTCCACAGGCCGGGTTCGGCGGCGAGGGCGCGCAGTCCGACATAGACCGTCAGCCCGGGGAAGGTGTCCATCCACCGGCCCCACCGTGCGCCGGGTAGCTGGTAGTTCGGGTGGGCCGCGAGTGCGGGCGGCGGGTCGTGGTGCGTGTCGGGCGTCCACGCCTCGTCGAGGTCGACCAGGCGGATCGCGCCGTCCGGGTTGACCAGCACGTTCCCGTGTTGGAGGTCGCCGTGCGCGAAGCCCCTCCCCTGCAGGGTGTGGACCATCTCGAGCCACGCTTCCGCGAGCGTGTTGAGGCCGTTGACGTCGCGGTCGTAGAGGAGTGCCGAGACATAGGTGTCCAGCACGGCGCCGTCGACCCACTCCATGTCCACCAGCGGCCAGAGCGCGCCGCCGACCAGGATGGCGTCGTCGACCCACCGGCTCCGGGCCACGTACGTGCCGAGTCCGCGTTTCGCGACCCAGGCGTCGACGTACCCGTAGGCGTCCCGACTGGACTGCTCGGTCGTGAACAGCCGCAGGGCCCGCGCTCCGTTGACGGTGTCGGCGCGGAACACGACCGCCGACCGGCCGACCGCCAGCATCGGCCGGTTCCGGCCCGGGGTGAGCGGGAAGTGGGCCGACCGCAGGATCGGGTCGGTGAACGCGCTGCGCGGGTCGAGGACCGCGCCGACGTAGTCGTCGGGGTCAGGCCACATCCGTGACCCGCAACACGAGATCTGACGGCGACCCAGGGGCGATCCGCAGCCGCACGAGCGTCACGTCATCGTTGACCAGGTCGTAGTCGGCTCGCCGGTTGGCCACCAATGCGGCGAAGGTGCCGTCGTGGTCGATGTCCTCGAGCACCGTCCACAAGCGTTCCGACGCGACCTCGTGCATGCCGAGCATCCATTGGGCGAGCTTGTCGGTGGCGATGTAGAGATGGTCGCCGACCATCAGGTCCGCCTCGTGCACGGCGATGTGCTCGCTCAGCGCATCGGTGGCCTTCGGCACGGACGACAGGGTCGCGGGGGCGTTGTCGAATTCCTCCGGGGTCAGCGGCGGGAAGCGCGTGAGCAGCGTGCGGTCGCGGACGTGGAACAGCACAACGTCGCCCAGCGAAGCGGCGACCCATCGGGGTGTCGGCGTGTCGAGCCCGACGATCTCGCACGCGAGCAGCGTGGCGGCGGCGCCGTGGGTGGCCCGCCGGTGCGCGTACCGGGCGTGGTTGGGGCCCGGCGGAAGCGGCGGCGCGGCGGTGCGCCAGTGGTGTTGCACCTCTTGGGCCCAGCCGAGGAGGTCCGGCTTGTCGAGGGTGGCCGGGCCGTGCGTCGCGAACGCATCGACGAGGAAGTCGACCCAGGTCTGCGTCTCGAAGCCGCGGCCAGCCCCGTCGAGCACGATGCAGCGCCGACGGCCCGGCCCGCTGCCGAACACGGCCGCCCGGTCCTCCCAGTCGGAGTCGGCGTTCCCCGCCCGCGCCGCCCAGAGGCCCACCGGGTGCACGTCTGCTATCGGCACGGCTCAGGCGCCCGGCACCGCGGTGCCGATGTCGAGGAACAGGGTGAGGTCCTTGAAGCCCGCGTTGTGGGCGAAGCCGCGGGCGCTGGGCGCGACGGGGTGCTTCCCCTGCGCGTTCTTGATCATTTCTGGGGGTAGCTCACTGCTGATGTCGAAGAGCGTGGCGCCGTAGGGCGACAGGCCATCGCTGCTGGTCGGGAACACGGTCGTGTCCTTGGGGTCGGGGGAGAGGAAGACGTTGAACAGCAGCGCGGCGCCCTTCCGCGTCCCGATCCGCGACAGCCGCTTGGCCCACTCGCGCAGGTCGGCCCCCTCGAAGCCATTGTCGGTCACCTGGCCGTCGGTGATGTTGATGACCACCGGCGGGAAGGAGTCGGGATGCTGCTGCGCCCAGTCGTAGATGTGCGCGCCCGCCATCGAGAGCGCCTGGCACATCGGCGTCCCCCTGCCCGCCACCGGCCGGACCCAGATCGGCTGGTGCGCCGGCGCCAGGCCTTGGTCCTCCGGTGGTTCCTCCTGCCGGTCCAAGGGATACTCGTCGAGCTCGGGCAGCGGGATGATGCCTCGCTTGAGGAACCGCTTCCCCAACGCCGTCTCGACGCCTTCCAGGCCCGTCGACTTGCAGAGGCCGTAGCCGAGTACGCCGACGTCGAAGTAGTGCCGGATCGGCTCGTTGGCGTTCGCGGTGGAGACCAAGATCAGGTTGCGCAGCATCTTGTTGAGCGCGTCGGCGGCGCCGTCGGCGAGCGTGCCCCGCGATCCCGCCCACGGCAGGCTCATCGAGCCCGATCGGTCGAGCAGCACCATCACGCAACCAGGGTGGTCGCGCTCGATCGACGAGGTGGGCCGGGTGGGGCGGCGGAGAACCGGGTCGGGAAGTGTCATGAAAGCTCCTGGGATGGCCGCAAGGGTCGGGGTCACACGCGGTCGGGCCGACGCGGCGGCCGGAGGCGCAGGGACGGGAGGGGCTCGCCGTGCTGCCACGTCCAGGAGTGTTCGCAGCCCGGGCGCAGGCACCAGAAGCTGAACCGTGGCGGATCGAGGACCATTCTCAGCCGGAAGTCCCCGCAGCTGGGGCATTGGACGGGATGCGCCAAGGCCTTGTAGGTGGGACGCCCCTGCTCGGCGGCGCCGCTCGCCTGGTCGGGTCGGGGCCACGCGACACCGTTCGGCACCGGCACGGAGATCGCGGGGGGCATGGCGGAGGGGGCGATCACCCCGGTCGGCGGCCCGATGGCGTCCGGGTCGGGGGCCGGGGTGGGCGGGTGCCTCGCAGGCGGCGGGACAGGTTCCTCGGCCCGTTCGTCCGACGGCTTGATCGGCGGCGGGTGCGGCGGCTCGGCCTGTTCACCCGAGGGCCTGGTGATCGGCGGTGTGATCGGCGGCGTGCTCGGCTGCCCGGTCGGCGGTGTGTGTTGCCGCGGCTCCTTCGTCGGCGGTCGCCTCGCTTTGCCGCTTGAGGTGGGCCGGACGGTGCCGCCGGGTCGCGGAACGCTGCCCGATGGGGGTCCCGTCACGGGCGTGGGCGGGGAATCGATCATGGCGTGGCGTGGCGGTGCGGCGAGGGCGTCTTCGGCGGGTCGGGCCAGCACCCGCGCCCCCACGAAGACGAAGACCGCCGCGGACACGACGGCGGGCGCGACGACCAGCACCACCAGCCGCGCCGCTATGCCCAGCTCTGCCCGCGCGATGGACAGGATCGCCATCGCCGCCAGGCCTCCGACCATCGCCGCGATCGGTGCTCTCCAAAGCGCCCGTCGCTCCTCCGTGGTCATGCCGCCCGTCACGTCGCCACCAAGGTGACGGCCTGGGTCGCGCCCGGCTGCAGCTTCGGTCCGCAGCGGACGTCGTTGCCGTCGGCCTTCTCGAACCCGGGTTGGTCGAGCCGCCAGCCCGCCGTATCGGTCGGGCTGACGCACAGCCGCAGCCCCACCGCGGCCGCGGTGAGCCCGGCGACGGACCCGTCGGCGCCGAGGGAGACGTCGCCCCGCGCCCTCGTGATGCCGTCGGCCTGGCGCAGCCACACCAAAGGACGGACCTTCAGGCGGAGGAAGTCGATGACCGGAGGCCCGGTGACGTCGTGCTGCGCTGCGTCGATCACGTGGAAGACCACCCCCGGTGGGGCGGTCGGCGTCGGCTGGGGTTGCGGCGTGGTCGTCGGCTGCGGTGGCGACGTGCGTGCGGGTCGCGTCGGGGTTGGTCCGCCTGCCGATGCCCCTGATGACCCGTTGGGGGGCGGCGACACGATTGTGCCGTGCGTCTGCATCGCCAGGCCGATGGTGGTCGCGGCGACGCAGGTCACGACGCCGGTGAGCACGGGCAGCACGATGCCGAGGGGCGGGTAGTTCACCACAGTGGGCTCCGTGGCCCATCGGGCCGTCTGGACCCGTCGGACATGCGACCCTCCTCGCCTCGGCCGCGTCCTTCCCGGCCGTCGGACACTGTTTCGTTACAGCGGCGCGGAACGCTACGCGGCGTCCGCCACGAAGTCCGCGCAACCTTCTGACCACCGTGTGTTAACACCGCCCGCGAGCCGTCCGACAGCAGAAGGAGCCGCGTGTCCGCGGCGTGTTCGAGGAGGGACGCAGCAGCCGGTGTCGGTCCACGCCTCGGAGCCCGTGCCCGTCATGCTGCGCCTGGAGCCCGAACGCCCAGTGGTGATGGCGGGCGAACGGCTGCTGGTCCACTGGCAGACCCGGCACGCGGCGGTGCTGCAGATCTTCGACGCCGACGGTGAAGCGGTGGAGGTCGACGCCAGGTCCGGCGAAGGCCTCGAGCCGGTGGTGATCCGGCGTACGGGGGTCCTGCGGGGCATCGCTTACGGCGCGACCGGGTGCGCCGAGCTCGTCAGCCCGCCGATCGGGGTCTTCGAGCCGCCGTCGTTCGCCGATGTGCCGCTGCCGACGCTCGGGCGGTGCCCGCAGTGGCTGGGACCCTTGCCCGAGCCGCTGCGTCTGCCCGGGCTGTCCGATCGGCCTGCGGCGGTCCGCCGCCGTCGGCGGCGCCTCGCCGCGCGGGAGCTCGCGCGACACCTCGCGATGGAGCCGGTGCGACCGGTGGCGGTCGAGCCGGGCCCGAGCGTGCAGCGCATGTGGCCCGCCTGGCCCGGCCCGCCACAGCCATGGACGTGGCTGGTGCCTGACGAGTTTCACGGAGGACGTCGCTGGTGGCGTCGGCGGGAGCGCGCATGAGACTGGGAAGCTTGCCGATCTGGCTGGCGGGTGGCCGCGACGACGTGCTGCGGGAGACCCCCGCGGACCGCACGCGCTATGCCGCCACCGGTGGCGTCATTCTGACCACCGGAGCGGTCGCGGCGGCGTCGGCGACGTTCGCCCTGCTCATGGCGGTTCGGCTGCCGCTGGCCGCCTGTGTGCTGGTGGGCCTCGGCTGGGGCGTCGTGATCGTCAACTTGGACCGGTTGCTCATCACCAGCATGGCGCGCAGACGCGGGTGGTGGCGCAGTCTGGTGACCGCTCTCCCGCGCGTCGCCTTGGCCGTCCTGCTGGGCGCGGTCATCTCCACGCCGCTGGTGTTGCAGATCTTCGACCCCGAGATCCAGTCGGAGATGCTGGTGCTCCAGGCACAGCGCAAGGCCGCGTTCGAGGAGCACCTGCGGACCGATCCGCGCTACACGGGGCTGCCCGCCCTGCGTCAGCAGCTCGAGACCCAGCAGAACATCGCCAATGGGAGCGTCGCCGAGAGCGTCGACAACGATCCTGCGGTCAAGGCCGCGCAGGCCGACGTCAGCGCGAAGCTCGGGGCGGTGGACGCCGCGCAGAGAGAGCTCAACGGCGAGCTCGACGGCACCGGCGGCACCCGCGTTCCCGGCGTCGGTGCCGCGTCCCGGGCGAAGCAGCAGGCCCTCGACACCGCCAAGCAGCTCCTGGCCCAGTCCCAGGACAACCTGCGGCGGGCCATCGCATCGGCGGGGAGCTCGGCAGGCGGCAAGGCCAAGACCGCGGCGGACCAGGTCCCGGGCCTCCAGAAGCAGGTCGACGACTTCCAGCACGCGCAGGACGTCGAGCGCGCGAGCTACTCCGACAGCCAGGTCGCCAGCAGCGGCCTGTTGGCGCGCATCGAGGCGTTGGACGTGCTCCGCCAGGACCGGCCCGCGCTGGCCACGGCGCAGTTCGTGCTGTTTCTGCTCTTCATGACGCTCGAGCTGCTTCCAGTGATCGTCAAGCTGCTGCAGCTGACCGGGCCGGAGTCGGTCTACGAGGTGATGATGCGTGAGCTGGCGACCGACGCACTGCGCGCGGCGGCGATCCAACGGGCGCGGGACCGGGAGAGCGCGGACGCCGTCCGGGAACGCCGCCTGCAACTGGACCTCGACTGGACCGAGCGGCAGTTCGACGAGGGGCTGCGAGCCAATGAGGAAGTGATGACCCGACAGCGAGCCATCGTCGAGCGGTCCATTGCGGACTGGTCGAAGCGGGCGAGTGCGCAGAGCACGAGACACCTGGCCGGTTTCGACACCCTGTTCCGCCGTCGCGACCGGGAGTATGACGACGACATCGACGTCAGCAGCACCGTCCCGTTGCCCGCCCACGCGGCCCTCGAGGATCAGCCGTCGCTGCAGGACGGGGTACCCGGAGGCCCAGCACGCGGGTCACGGGACTGGTGACGCCCGCGCGAGGGGGCACGTCGTGAGAAGATGCCGGGACTCGAGCTACGTGTCGCGCCAGGAGTGCTGCGGGGAGTAGCCCAGGATGCGGCGTGCCTTGCCGATGCTGAGTAGCGTCTCGTGCTCGCCCAGCTCGCCGTTGATCTGCACCTCGGGGAACACCTGGGCCATGAGCGACGCGCTGGAGCGCCGCATCACGGTGTCGGCGTTGGCGATGATGAAGACGTCGGCGCCGGTCGCGTCGAGCTCGAGGGCCTTGCGCACCGCCTGTGCGCCGTCGCGGGCGTCGATGTAGCCCCACAGGTTCCACTTTCGGGCCTGCGGGTCGGCGTCGAAGGCCGGGAACCGTGCGTACTCCTCGGGGTACATGACGTTGGAGAACCGCAGTCCGATGATCTTCGTTGTCGGGTCCCAGCGGCAGAACTGCACCGCCATCTCCTCGCCCAGCGCCTTCGACAGGGAGTAGCTGCTGTTCGGGCGCGGGTGGTAGGCCTCGTCGACCGGCGCGTAGGGCGGCGGCTCGTCGAAGGGCAGCCCGAGCACCGTCTCGCTCGAAGCCCACACGATGTTGTGGATGCCGGCGGCTCGTGCGGCCGCGAAGGCCGAGTAGGTGCTGAGGATGTTGTTGGCGAAGGTGGTGCTGTCGGTGGCCATTCCGGGCGCGGGGATGGCCGCGAGGTGCACGAGGGCGTCGACGCCGTGGCGGTGGTGCTCGTCGACGCCGAGCAGCGCCTCGAGCACCTGTCCGTGGTGGGTGAGGTCGGTCTTGAGGAACCTGCTGGCGTCGGGCTGGCTGTTCGGGCAGGCCTGCGGCGGCTCCCGGTCGAGGTTGATGACGGTGTGGCCGTGGGCGAGCAGGTCGGCCACCACAACCCGCCCGAGCTTGCCGGAGCCGCCGGTCACTGCGATGTGCACGACCTCTACCCTGCCCGCCGGGCGGCGGGGCTGCACGATGAGGTGGGGCCACAGATGGCCGCCCGGGCAGGTGGGGATCATCGGTGCCCTGCCGGAAACCCGCCCCGCTTCCGGAATGCCGCAGGTTGGCCGCTGACAGATACCGGTGGCGTCTTCGACCAGACCGGGTGGCCGCGGTCGGGGCGGTCGGCAGCTCAGCGATCCGGGTCCGGCGCGTCCAGCCAGAGCCGGACGGCGGCCGGGTCCAGCAAGGTCGGGTCGACCAGGTTGTCAACCATGATCCGTACGGTGCTGGCGACGTCCCGGGTCATGCGGAAGCACTGGTCCCGAGAGCGGCACTCGGTGGGGGCGAACGCGCGGGCCGTATCGATGATCAGTGCCACCTGCTCGCGAACGTCGCGCGCGTCGTCCGCGACCGCGTCCGGTGGCAACCCGGCCGCGTCAGCGACGGCCTTCAGGTCGGAGAGCTGGGCCGCGGCCCATGTCCAGGGATCGGCCGTGAGCTCCTTTCGGAAGACCCGGTCGGACGGCTCGACGCCGTTGAACCGGGGGTGGAAGTGCGCGGCGGAGAAGGTCCCGGCCGGATGGTCGAGCCGGTCGAACAAGTCGGCCCGCCACACCGGCCGGTCGATGACGAACCGCTGGGCCGCCGACTCGGTCCCGCGGTGGGCCTGCGGCTCGAGCAGCCGCAACTCCAGTCGGGCGCCGTGCTCCAGCACGCCGTTGGTCAGCCCGATCTCGAACCAGTGTCGGACCAACACCGTCACTCGCGAGTGGACGAAGGAGTAGAGCACGTCTGCACCCTGCCACGCTGAGGCCGGTCCAGCGCGTCCCGGACCAGGAACCGAATCGCCCCATGTGCTCGCCGAGGTCGATCACGAGGAAATGCCGCCGTGTGCGCTGGTCGACCCGCTCCCGCTGGAGCGCCTGCACGTCCACCACGCCGTCCGCGCCGATCTGCTCCGCCGAGGCGGCGCGGCCGAGGCGGTCGCCGCCTACACCGCCGCGACCGAGCGCACGACCAACGCGGCCGAGGTGGCGTTCCTGCAGGCCCGGCGGGAGAAGCCGGCCGCGGGCTGAGCGGGCTCAGAACGGCTTTGTGGCGGTCAGTACCAGGTTCTGGCCGGTGTCGAGGACGACCCGGGCCGAGGCGAACCCGGCGTCGGTCAGCAGCCCCAGGCGGCGGGTGGGTCCACCGGAGGTGCCGAGGCCGTTCGCCCCGGGCTGCGCCAGCGACGTCGGCGTGCACAGCGAGGTCGAGATCGCGTAGTCGAGACGCGCGATCGGGTTGTCGATGCCGTCCTCGAGCCGGTCCGTTGACCACGGCTCCACGGCGACCACGATCCCGCCGGGTGCCAGCAGCTCGTAGGCCCGGCGGAGCGCGCCAGCCGGGTCGCCGAGATCGTGCAGCGCGTCGAAGTACGTGACGACCTGGAACGGGCCGGGTTCGAGGACGCCCGCCTCGGCCACCCGGAACGTGACGTTGCGCGAGCCTTCATCGGCCGCCCGGGACCGGGCCACGGTGACCGACGGCGCGTCGTTGTCGAACCCGACGAACTCCGACCGCGGCCAGGTGCTCGCCATGATGAGGGTGGCGGCGCCGTGGCCGCAGCCCACGTCCGCCACCCGGGCTCCGTCGTCCAGCCGTTCGACCAGGCCGTCGACGGCCGGGAACCAGAGCTGCGCCAGCTGGTGGGTGTAGGCGGTGCGGAAGAAGCGTTCGATGCCGTGCGCGACGGTGTGGCCGAAGGCGTGGTAGTCGATGCCGCCGTCGCCGCGGAACGCGCCTTCGAGGTGGCGCAGGGTCGCAAACTGCCCGGCGATCACCTCGGCCGCGCCGACGACGTACGCGGGCGAGCCGACGACCGACAGCGCCATGGCATGCTCGTCCGGCAGCTCGTAGGCGTCGGTGGACGGGTCGTAGCGGAGGTAGCCGCTCACGGTCTGGGCGGCCAGCCACTCGGCGACCAGGCGAGGGTGCAGTCCGGTACGCCCGGCCAGCTCGGCCGCCTGCGTCGGGCCTGTGCCGGTCAGGGCCGCGTACAGCCCGAGCCGGTCGCCGATCACGGTCATCGCGGTGCCTGCGGCGCCCGCGAAGTCGGTCAGCACACGGCCCGCGAAGGCTTCGACCGCGGCCGTGTCGATGGAGGAAAGGGTGTTTGTCATGGCTCGAAACGCTAGGAAACCGGCCAGACAGGCGGCATCGGTCGGACGCTCCATCCGCCCGATGGAGCGTTCACCTCCCAGGCGGCTACCCGGTCAGGCCCGCCTGGATGGCGATCCGCGCAGCCGCGGTGCGGGTGCGCACGCCGAGCTTGGTGAAGATGTTGCTGAGGTGCCGGTTCGCGGTGCGCTCGCTGATGAACAGCCGGTCCGCCAGCTCCTGGTTGGTCACACCCTCGGCGAGCACGGTCAGCACTTCCCGCTCGCGGGCGCTGAGCTGAGCGAACACCGGCGGGGCGGCGGCCTCCGGACGTGGCGGTGCGGGCGGCGCCGCCTCGGCGAGCACCAGCCGCTGCAGCCAGCCGTCGACGCTGCCCTGGCCGAAGTCGAGGGCGCACGGCTGCAGCACGCCGGTGTCGAAACCGATCTCCGGTCCGATCCGGTCGAAGCCCAGCGGCCGCAGCAACGGCGCCTGCGCCCGCCAGTCGGCTACCGCGACGAAGACGCGGGCCAACGCCGGACGCATCTCCAGGTAGCGCCGCTTCATGTCGACGACCATGGCGCCGAGCTCGGGAGACGGTTGCTCCCCCCGGCGCAGCCCCAGCGCCCGCCGGAGCACAAGGGCGGTGCCTGTGGTCGGCAGCGGGCGGTGCCGTGCGTCGGCGAGGAACGCCGCGAGCACGTCGTCCCGGTCGGCGAGCCGGGCATCCACCTCGTCGAGCGGAACCACGATGCTGAAGGCCGTCACGTCGCCGTCCGGTCCGCGGGCGACCGCGAACTCGGAGCGGTGCGACCGCCACCAGTCCTCGACGATCGCCGCCCCCGCACGTCCGTCGTGGCGCTCGGTGATCGCCAGCACCGCGCCGATGTCGTCCGAGGAGGCGGCCTCCACCGGGTGCTGGTGGTCGGCGGGCGGAAAGTAGCTGTTGCGGATGGTCGGGTTCTGGACGAGATAGAGCAGGTCGGCGGTGGCCTCCCAGCTCGGACCGCGTTCGACGTCCTGCAACGCTGCGACGGCGGCATGCCGTCGCAGCTGCCGGACCCGCGCCGGATCCCGGATCTCCAGTGCGCCCGCGATCGTCTGTCGGGCGATCGACTGGATCTCCATGCCTGCCGAGGTCACGCGGGTGAACGGCAGCCTGCGCAAGGCTCGCCAGGACTGCTCCAGATCGGGTGCGTCGCCATCGTTGAGCACCGCGGCGAGCAACGGCTGGGTGACCCTGCGCAGCACCGCGGCATTCTCCACGCTCCGGCGCTCGACCGGATCGAGGTCGTCGAGCCCGAAGCCGTGCGCCACGCCACGTTCGGGGGCCTGCGGCCGACGACCACGGTCGTCATGTCGGCGGGCAGGGTGACCAGGAAGTCGTTGCGCAGCCACCCGTCGAGCAGGTTCAGGCGCTCATAGCTGTCGACGACGAGGGTGCCCACGTCCGCGCGGTCCAGCGCCGTCGCGGCGGCCTGCGCCGTCCCGGTCACGGCGCCGTCGAGCTCGCAGGCCAACGCCGACAGGAATCCCGACGGTGTCGGCTCGAAACCGCGTCCATCCAGGACCAGCAGGCGATGGTCCAGCGCCGCGGCCGCACCGGCCACCGTCGTCGACTTCCCGATGCCGCCGGGCCCGGAGACGAAGACAACGGCCGGGCCCTGGCCGCGATGCAGCAGATTCCCCAGCGCGGTCAGCTCCCGTTTCCGGCCGACGACGCCTGCGGCGGCAGCGCGACGCAGCCGGTCCCGAACCTGCATGGGTTCGACGCTACTGCGCCGGGGAGGCTCGGTGGAGCGGTTGCCGCATCGGACGCCGAACGGAGTGGAGCGTCTGCGCGATGCGCACCGGACCGGCCGCCCGCCAGGCTCGGGTCGTTCTTCACCACGACGACCTCAGGAGATCCGTCATGTACATCCGCATCGTCACCTTCGCGACGGCGGGCATCACCGCCGACGAGTACTGCGCGCACGCCACGGCCGTCGCCGCAGGCTTCACCGAATGGCCCGGCCTGCTGGGCAAGATCTGGCTCGGCGACGGGGACCGGAACCGCTACGGCGGAATCTACGTCTTCGCGTCCAAGGCCGACGCCGACCGGTCGCGGTCGACCCCGCTGTTCGCCGGGCTGACTGCGAACCCGGCATTTGTCGATCTCGTGATCGACGAGTACGACACGTTGCCCGAGGCCACCGCAACCACCTGGCCGGGCCTCGGCGCCCCGGCCGCCGCTTGACGGCGCGATCGAGCCACGACGTCTTCGGGCGAGGGTTGCGTCGACGCAGCACGGCGACCTCGTGACGCAGCACCAGGATCTCGACGTCCTTGGCGGCGTCGGAGCGGGCGAGCAGCGCCAGCCAGCTCAGGACGCGGGCGAGCATGAGGTAGGCGAGTCGGAAGGCCACAGATGGCGAGGCCGGTCGTGACTTCGGTGGAGGGCCTGTCGGGTTCCAGAACCCGGGCATAGTTGCTGATCTGCGGTTTCAGGCTGGCGGACGGCCGCCAGGTCGGCCGCGGTCGACTTCGGTCACCGCCGCCTGCGGCGTGGACGCGCGACACACCGGTCAACCCCATCGGAAAGGGTCCCAAAGGGGGTCGGGAGTCCGCCCGACCCCTCCAACTCCGTGGCCTCGCCGGCCCCGATCCTTGCCACCTGCACTCCTCGTCGACACACCCTCACCGACGATCATGCATGATCAATTGCTACGACCGGTTGGGATCAAGGCCAGCTCCGCCGCCACCTGACCGCCGCCACTGGGCGATGGCAGATCGCAGCGGACGGGGTCGAGTTCTTCCGGATCGAGAAGGTGACGGTCTCTCGTTACCTCTACCGGGGCAGCAAGATCCTGGCTCCCTGGCCGACAACCACGAACCCCGCCTGACGGCAGACACCGTGGAGAGCCCGTTACCGAGAGATCGGTACGGCGGGTTCGGCGAGCGGCCTGGGGAAACGGGCTGGTGGTAACACCAGAACCGCGCCCCAGGCCGACTCAACAAGCGCAGCCCGCCTGCTTGATGACGGGCTACGTGCTGCACAGCTTGAACGCGCGTCCGCAGGCGCTCGGTGTGCTTGATCTCGTCCTCGTCGGTCCATTGCGCCTCGAACCCCCCGTCGGTCGCGGCGACCTCGCCGAGCATCCCCGCCCGCACAAGCGACGGCCGCCAGATCCGTGACCGGAACAGCGTGCGCCGCAGGGGAGCGCCGACCTCGTTGGCGAAGATGGGTTCCCCCGCCAGCGATGGTCACTGGCGACGGTGCTCGCGGACGATGTCGACGAGCCACCCGGGCATCGGAACGGTAGGACGTCCGGCCTGTGACTTGGGGTACGGCTTGAACGAGGTGTGCCCGGCGACCTCGATCACGGTGCGGATCACGGAGAGTCGTGCACGGTCCAGCTCCACCGCATCCTCACGTAGCCCGATCGCCTCGCCCCACCGCAGTCCGGCGCCAGCTCCGACCGCCACGAGGGCACGGTGACGCTCAGGTAGCGCCGGGAGTAGCCGTGTCCGCAGGTCGGCACGACTGATGATCCGCTCACCGGTGTCGAGCTGCCGGGCACCAGGAACCCGCACCTCCTCGGCCGGGTTGAACGGGATCAGCCGATTCCTGACGGCCGAGCGCAGCACCGCCGCGGTGAGCTGCAGTGCCTTCGACACTGTCGCGCGGGAGCGGCGACGACCCAACTCGGTGACCCACTCCTGGAGCCCGATGTCGTCGATCTTGCCGAGCGGCACTTCGCCCCAGCGAGGGAGGACGTGCGTTGCGATGATCGAGCGGTCCCGGGCGGCAGTCATCGACTCGGTGTTGCGCGTCGCCATCCATCGCCGGGCGTGCTCGCCGAACAGCATGCGACCGGCGTGCGGCGACACGTATGTCCCGCGTGACTTGGACGTCTCCATCTCGGCGAGGAACGCCGTGGCGTCCTTCTTGATCCGGAAGGTCTTGGAGCGCTGCTTGCCCGCGGGGTCGCGGAAGTATGCGCGGTAGCGACCTTGGGGTGTCTTGTCGACGAATCCCATGTCAGGCCACCTCCCGTCCGCCGGTGTGCGGATCGGGTGGGTCTCCGTCGAGCCAGGCGTGGAACCGCTTGCGCGGGATGAGCCAGCGGCGTCCGACGCGGGTGGCGGGGATCTCGCCGTTGCGCACGCTCTCGTAGGCGACACCGCGGGCGACGCCGAGAAGTACGGCGATCTGGTCGACGGTGTAGGTCAGGGTTTCGGTGCTGGTCATGCTGCCCTCCTGAGGGTGTTGGTGGTGCGGTGGTGTCGGTTGCGTTCGGCGATGGCCATCGCCAGCTCCTGTTCTGCGTGGTTGCGGTGTCCGACGCCGACGAGGCGCCAGTCGTTGATCACGGTCAAGGTGGTGAGGTCGATCGCCGGGCCGTTCTCGCCCCAGGTCTCGGCGTCGAGCCGGGCGAGTTCCTCGCGCAGGCGCCAGTCCCGTCGCTCGCCGCGGATCGCGCGGAAGGTGGTCGAGTAGCGCTGGGACTTCGTCAGGAAGTGGCCGCGGAAGCCGAGCATGTGCGCCCAGCGCCGCAACCCCAGCTCCGCGTGGGTGTCGAGGCCGCCGAGCCGCCAGCAGGTCTCGATCATCCGACGGTGGTGCGGCGACACGTCGAGGTAGGCGATGTGCTCCCCGTCCCTAATCGGGCGGTCGGTGCCCTCGGTGGCGCCAGTACCTTTGGTCGCGTACTTGGCGATGTACCCGGCCAACCGGGCCTCGCTGATCTGCCCGGTCTCGTC
The DNA here is from genome assembly GCA_963750095.1 of uncultured Actinomycetota bacterium. GTDB lineage: Bacteria > Actinomycetota > Actinomycetes > Mycobacteriales > Pseudonocardiaceae > Pseudonocardia. The sequence goes on from CAVVPJ010000012.1 coordinate 255,736, forward strand.
CTCGATCGACTCGGAGCGGATCTCGCGCAGGTCGAGCTGGGCACCCCAGGTGAGGACGAGCGGGGTGCCGTCCGGGCGGGTGGTGGTGATGCTCGCCGTCTGCGCCGCCGCGGTGACGGCGGTTCGCAGGACGTCGGTGGTGATCCCGGGCGGGCACGGCTCAGACGGTCCGTCCGGGCCGTCGAGCCGGATGACGGCGTGGAAGTGCACGAGCCCGCGCCGTTGGTACTCGGCGACCTTGGCGTAGGACAGCCGGGCCACCGTGGCGAAGTCGCGGCCCCGCACGCCGAGCTCGGCCGCCAGCACGCGGCGGAGAGCGATGACAAAGCGGTGCCAGAGCTGCCCGGCGTGGGCTTGCCACAGCACCGCCCCGACGTAGTCGTAGCCGTCCGCGTCCAGCGGTGTGCCGAGCGCGGGGTCGGCGGGGTGGTGATGGGCACTGCAGCCGCACGGGATCGCCCGGGATCCTGCCGTGGTCGCCGTTGGCCGGGGGCTGGCTCACCGGGAAGTATCGCCGCGACGAGGTCCCGACCGGTGCCAGCCGCTTCGGTGACGATCCCGAGCGCGGCATGGAGGCCTATGGACCGCGCAACGTGCAGGAGCGCACGTGGCGGGTCGTCGAGGCGGTCGGGAAGGTTGCCGAGTCGCGCGGGGTGTCGATGGCTCAGGTCGCGTTGGCGTGGACGGCCGACCGCCCGGCGGTGACGTCGGTGATCCTGGGCGCGCGGACGGTCGAGCAGCTCGACGACAACCTGGCCGCGGCCGGGCTGCACCTGTCGGAGGAGGAGACGCGGCTGTTGGACGGCATCAGCGAGCCGATCGTCGGTGACTACCCGTACGGGCCACAGGGAAGGGCCCAGCGGGCGGCGGGTCGCGAGCTGTGATCGCCCGTTCGGCGGGTGGCAGGGTCGGCGCGGCGTGCTCGTCAGAGCGGCGCTACTGCGCGCTCTGCGTCGCGGGCCCAGCGATCTCGATCTCCACGGCCAGTGCTTCGACGATCTTGTCGGCGGCGGACGCGACACGCGCCGTGCCGATCCCGACCCCGCTTCGCCCGGACCGGGTGAACCGCGCGACTCGGCGCGGGCTCAACCGACCGCGGAGGTGTAGTCGGGCCGAGGCCCACCAGATCTTGGGTCGTTCACCGGTATCCGCGGAACGGACCTGGGCCCACACTAGGCCTGCAGGCCGCGGTTGGGTCTGCCCGATCAAGGAGGTACGGGCTCGTGACATCGTCCAACATTGTCCTTGTCGGTGTGGACGGCTCCCCCGAGTCAGGGGCCGCTCTGACCTACGCGGTGGCCGAGGCCAACAGGCGGGGAGCCCGGCTGCGCGTCGTCTCCACCTACTTCCCGGAGTACTCGGCGCGCGGGCGCACTCAGCCGGTGACAGATTCGGAGACGGCCATCGAGGTCGACCTCGAGAAAGAGACCCGACGCATGGTCGAGGAAGCGTTGGCCGGTGCCGCCACGCAGCCGCCCGTGGACATCGTGGTCGCGGCCGGGCCCGCCGCGGGCGTGCTGATCGAGAGGTCCGGCGAGGTGGATGTGCTGGTACTGGGTCATCGTGGTCGCGGTGGCTTCGCCAGCATGCTGCTCGGCTCGGTGAGCCTGCAGTGCGTGCTGCATGCCCGCTGCCCCGTGATCGTGGTGCGCCCCACGGGCGTATCGGAGTCGGTCGCGCCCGGGGAGCGCGCAAGCTGACCGTGCGGCGACCCGGGAGGACGGCAGGCGCCAGGGACGCGGAGTCTCAACGAACGCCTGCGACGGGCACGATCGCGGCTGCCCCGGCGAGGGCGCAGACCCCGGCAACGGCGTAGAGCACCCCGTAGCTGCCGCCGCCGACCGCCAGGATGACCGGTGCCAGGGCAGGCGCAACGGAGAACGGCAAGGCTCCAGCGTAGTTGAACACGCCGAGATCCCTGGCTGCGTTCTCGCCGCCCGGCAGGATGTCGATCACCAGTGCGAGATCGACGGCGACGTAGGCGCCGAAGCCGAGCCCACCGATGGCCATGCCGACGAGAAAGCCGTTGACGTCGCCCGCGATGGCGATCACGAACAACGCGAGGCCGTACACCGTCGACGCACCCAGCACGAACACCTTCCGTCGGCCGGTGCGGTCCGACAGTCGTCCGCACACGACCGAAGCCACGATGAGGACAGCGGCCTGGACGAGGGTGCCGAGAAAGATCTGCCGAGGCACCTCGTCCTGGGTGCTGCCGACGCGCACGAGCAGGTAGTAGGCCTGGTAGGTGATCAGGAACGCGTAGGCCGTCACGAACAGGAAGCGGCTGGTGAAGGCCCACCCGAAGTCGGGTGTCCTGCGCAGATCGATGACGAAGGCGCCCAGGAGCTCTCTGACCGACCATGCGGGCCGGTCCGCGGTGCTCAGCCTGCGGTCCTTCAAGGTGATCGCGAACAACAGAATGAAGAAGCCGCCGAGTGCGCACGGCGCCAGGAACATCGCGAGGTCGTGACCGCTGAACAGCTGGACGAGATAGGTGCCGCCCACAGAAGCCACGGGCAGGCAGATGCCCAGCACCCCGGAGACACTGCCGCGCTGGTCCACCGGGACCTGGTCCGGCAACACCGCGACGATGGCGGCCAAGAGCCCGTTGAAGAACAGCTGAGCGACACACCATCCGAGCAGGACGACGAGGACGCTCGGCGCCACGGCCACGATCAGGACGCCGAGCGAACCTCCCACGAGGCCGATCACCATCCACGGGCGGCGCATGCCCAGCCGGAATGTCGTGCGGTCACTGAGCCTGCCGATGAGGGGGTTGGCGAGCATCGCCACCAGAGAGCCGACTCCCGCCACCAGGGACAGCGCTCTCGGCGCCTCGCCCGTGCCGACCAGTGAGTTGACCTTCAAGGCCAACGTGACCAGCAGAGGGGAGATGAGCACCAGGGAGGTGCTCATGAACGCGAGCGCGTAGCGGACGATGAAACCCGCGCCGACGCGATCCACCGGAGGTGTCGAGGCTGCGGCGCTCACGGGGCCACGCTACGAACGACGCCGCGGCACCGCGATGGTCGGCTCGCCGCAGGCGGCGAGCCGACCATCGTCGGGCAGTGCGACGGGCATCAGGTGGCGGCTGCGGTGACCGCGGTGTGCCGGAAGCCCTTGAAGGTCATGTAGAAGCCGACGGACAGCTCCCAGGCGGCGACGGGCAGGGTGGCGAGCATCGACCATCCGCCGGTCTGCGTGTTGTGCCCGAAGAACGTCAGCAGGTTCGCGGTCAACAGCAGGGGCGCCCCGACGAGTCCCATCGTGGGGATGAGGCGGGGCACGAGGCGCGACCGGTACATCAGCGTGCCGAACAGGACGGCGTTGACGGAGGCCATGAAGCCGGGCCCGAGCAGGAAGGTCCAGTCCCGGCCGGTCACGAGGGCCTGCCCGACCGCCGTCAGGGCGGACGCGTCGGCCGCCTGCGAGCCTGCGAAGTCCTGCCGGAGGACGACGACGGTGAGCAGGGCGACGACGCCGATCACGATGACGGCCGCTTCGACCATGCGTGACAGGACGAAGCCGAGGGCAAGGGACTCGTTGACGCGCCTGACGACCGGGAAGACCGCGACGGCGCTGCCGATGCCCGCCAGCGCGTTGACGAAGTCCAGGAGGCAGGCCCACAGCACCTGGGTGTCGTGGCCCGCGCTGACGATGTAGTCGGGGTTCGCCAGGATCGGATCGAGGAGCAGGAGCGCAGGCAGGGAGGCGGCGAACGTCAGCAGGTAGAAGATCCCGCCGGCGCGGGCGTTGCCGCGAGTGGGGTCGGTGGGGGTCTGCCGGATGGCGGCCCGCGGTGTGTCAAGGGACATGTCGGTCTCCGGTCGGGTTGTCGGTGGGGGTGGTGGCGTCCTGCGCCGGGGCGGGTTCGACGCGGGTGACCGAGATCAGGGGCAGGCCGATGTCGTGGAGCCTGGCCAGCAGCCCGTGGAGGGCTGACTGGTCCACGACCGCGGCGTGGATCACCGTGGTGCCGTGGGAACCGGGCGTGATGTCCGTGCCGTCGAACCAGGCGGACCATCGCGGTTCGAGGTGCCCTTGGAGGCGAATCTCGTACCGTCCCGCGTCGTATGGCCTGCCGCTCATGCTCACGGCGTGGACGGTAGGAGCCGGGGTGATGAGCGGGCGTCCTCACCTGTGATGAGCGTGGTGACGATTCTCGTGCCCTCGGCGAGCGTCCTCAGTGCCGGGCCGGGTGCGAGAACAGGTTGAGCTGATGGGCGCGCCTGACCGCCGCGCGGCGGTGGGTGACGCCGAGCTTGACGTAGATGTGCTGCGTGTGGGTGCGGACGGTGCTGAGCGAGACGGTCAGCTCGCGGGCGATGCCCGGGCCGTCGAGGTCGGAGCCGAGCAACCGCAGCACGTCGAGCTCGCGACTGCTCAACGGGTCGAGGAGCACCAGTTGCCCGGGCCGTGCCGCGTCACCGGGGACACCGCCGTCTCGGCCGACGTCGGCGTCGGGGCGGCCCCGCGCGCTCACTCCGGCGGCGACCGCGGCCCTGGTGGCCTCCAGGAGCCGCCGCGGAAAGGCCCATCCGCGCTGCCGCCGCGCCAGTGCGTCGAGCAGCTCCACCATGGGGGCGCCTTCGCAGGCGAAGACCCGGACGTAGCCCTCCTGGTCGGCCAGGCGGGTGGCGCGTTCGAGCGACGCCAGCGCGTGTTCCTGCTCCCCGGCCGCCCGGAGGGCGAGGGCCTGGAGGACCAGCACCTCGATGACCGTGCCCGTGCGGCCGCCGTCCTCGGCCGCCGTGGCGAGGCGGTCGAGGAGGGCGGTCGCATCGGTCAGCGACGGTCGTCGTCCCGTCGCCGCGTGGTCGGCGAGGAGGACCTTCGCCAAGGTGATGTGCTCGTACTCGCGCCGGTAGGACAGGTCCCCGGTGGGGGACACGCCGTGCTCCCGCGCCCATGCCAGCGCGGCGGCGACATCACCGCCCGACGCGTGCACCCTGGCCCGTGCGGCAGCGATCGGTCGCACGTCCGGCGAGAAGTCGCCCACGCACACACGCTCGGCCTCCTCGAGCAGGCCGACGGCGCCCGCCGTGTCGCCCTCGGCTCCCCGCAGGTGGGCCATCGCCACCCGCCACCGGTACGGGTTCTGCGGAAGGCCCGCCTCCTCCCCGAGGTCGTATGCCCTGTTCAGGTGGTCAGCGGCCGCGGCGAGGTCGTCGCGTTCCCAGGCCACGCGGCTCAACCCGACGTGCATGTCAGCCGTTCCTCGAACCCGGCCTGCTCCCGGGTCGTCGTCCGCGGCGAGCGCGAGCGCCCGTTCGAACGTGCGCTGGGCGTCGGACAGCCTTCCCTGGGTCATCTCCAGGTCGGCGATCGTGATGGCGCAACCGAGCACGTCCGCGACGTGGCCTGCGCCGGCGAGATCCGCGGCGGCGGCGGAGTAGCGCCGGTGCGCGGCCGGGATGTCCCCGTTCGTCCACGCCGCGAGGCCCCTCAGTGCGGCTGCTGCCGCCGTGGTGAGCAGGTCGTTCTCGGCGGCGCGCGCCAGGGCGAGCTCGGCGTGTTGGACGGTGCCGTCCAGGTCGCCTGCCACCAAGGCGAGCGCGGACCAGTAGGTCTCGACAGCGCCGGGTAGGCGGGCGAACTCGGCGTGGTCCAGGACGACGAGGTCGTCGGCGGGCCCGTCCAGGAGCCGTTCGACATCCCGCAGCCTGCGGTCGAGGCCGTCGAACTCGTTGACGGCCGCCAGTGCGCCGATGAAGCCGACCGCGAGGACCGGCCGGTTCTTCACGACCTCGGCCGGGAGGTCGTCGACCCAGCGGCGGGTGACCGCTTCGCGCCGCCGTCGGCGCAACCGCGGTATGGCGAGCTCGACGAGGTCGGCGGCTCGATCGATGTCGCAGGCGGCAAGCGCATGACGCACCGCCCGCTCGGCGTCGTCGGCCCGGTCGTACCAGTCGCCTGCGCGGCGGTGCAGCTCGCCCACGTCGTCCGGCCGCTCGTCGAGCAAGCGCGCCTGGAGCACGTCGGCGAACAGATGGTGATACCGGTACCAGCGGCGGTGGTCATCGAGGGGAACGACGAACAGGTTCCGCCGTTCGAGTGACTCGAGCATCGCCTTGCCGCCGGTCCGGCACGTGACGGCGTCACACAGCGGACCCGTCAGCCGGTCGAGGACCGAGGTGTCCAGCAGGAACCGGCGCACGGCGGGCGGCTGGCGATCGAGGACCTCCTCGGACAGGTAGTCCACGACGAAGCGGTCGTCTCCCGCAAACCCTGCGATGAACGGGGACGGGTCGGCACGGCCCTGGATCGACAACGCGGCGAGTTGCAGCGCGGCCGCCCAGCCCTCCGTGCGCGTTCCGAGCGCGGCGACGTCCGCGGCGGCCAGCCCGAGATCGTTGACGTCGTTCAGGTAGGCGGCCACCTCCTCGAGGCTGAAACGCAGATCCGCCGCGCGGACCTCCACGAGCTGCCCGCGGGCACGCAGACGTGCGATCGGCAGGGCCGGATCGGCGCGGGTGCTGATGACGACATGCACCTGGGGAGGGAGGTTGTCCAGGAGGAAGGCCATGCCGAGGCCGACGTCCGGTCCGTCGGCCAGGTGGTAGTCGTCCAGGACGACGGCGAGGTCGTCGGGGAACACGCTCAGCTCGTTGAGGAGCGCGGCCAGCACGGCCTCGATCGTTGCCCGGCCTGCCTGAAGCCGAGCCAGGGCCGCCGTCGCCGTCCCGGGGGCGGCGCGGTCCACGGCGAGCAGCACATAGGTCCAGAACGACGCGACATCCCGGTCTCGCTCGTCGAGCGACACCCACGCCGTGAGACGCCCACCACCTCCGTCGGCGAGCCATCTGCCCAGCATCGTGGTCTTGCCGAACCCGGCAGGCGCCGAGACCAGCGTGAGGGGCGCGTCCGCGCCGCGGCCCAGGAGCCGGTCGAGCCTGGGTCGGGCCACCGCCCGCGCGCCCACCCGCGGCCTGAGCAGCTTGGTCTCCACGAGGGCATCGGTGATCGCCGCGCTTCGCCCGCCCGACGACGAGCGCGTCACCGCGGTGGTCTGCCCATCCCGGCGCCGCTCCCGCAGCCGGGACGAGCGTCGGAGCGCGGCTGCGGGCCACCGCCGTGGCCCGTCGGACGGACGAGCATGCTCTCACGCTTCGTCACCGCGCTATTGGACCGCTCGGTTCGAGGGAAAGGCAACAGCCGTCGTGGTCGTCACCGCGTGCGGGGATTTCCTCCTACCTGGTCGCCGAGGTCGGGATCCGGCAGATCATCGACATCGGCGCAGGCCTGCCCACGGCGCCGAACGTGCACCACTTAAGGATCTGGACCATCGGTTGCGTCGAGGGCTGCCGCGGGACATGACACCGCGCGGTCTGGCGCTGCCAGGTCGAGCGAACGACCCACTAACGACAGCCGTGAGGGACGGAGCAAACCCGGAGCGAACGGCGTGCAGGTGCACGCCACGTCTTGACACGGACTGGCACGTACGCGCAGGTCAAGCGGCACAGGTCGGCACGGGGTGTCAGTCGCCGGGTCTGTGTGCCCGCGTTGACACGGAAGAGGTCACAAGTTCAATCCTTGTATCGCCCACCAGCAAACGGCCTGGTCAGGAGCTTCTAGCGAAGTTCTGGACCGGGCCGTTCGGCTTTTCTAGGGTCCGTTGAGTGTCTACCTGAGCCCGTCCATCGGCATCCCGGCGCTGAAGTGGTTCGACGTCCACCGCCTGCTGGCCCGCCACGAAGTGCGCGCCGACCTGCAGGAGACCTCGGCAGTGGCGCTGCGGTTCGACCCGGCCCGCAGCGCGGGGTCGACCGCGCTCAGCACCGCCGCGTCCGACGCGTCGGCGGCGCTCGACGCCACCTCGGCCACCTACGTCGAGGTCTTCGCCTGTCCCGTCGACCTCGCGCGTCACGGACGCGCTGGCCCCCCGGTACGCCCAGCTGGCGTCCGGGGAGGGCTTCGCCACCTTCCGCCGGTCGTCGTGAACGACGGCGCTGCCTCTCATCGTCGTCTCATCGCGGCGGGGGCACGCTGGTCCGGTGCCCGGCCGCCGTCGTCATCGGGGGGCGGGGCGGCCGGGCGCCGAGGGAGGAGCGGGCGCGACGTGTGGTTCGCTGACATCGGAGAGGTCGTCGCGGGCGGTCTCGCCCTGGCGTGGACGGTCGCCGCGACGTTCCTCCTGCTGCGGTGCCCGCCGCGGCTGCTGTCGTCACGGGCGGTTCTGCTGGCTGGGACGGGCGCCGCGATGCTCCTGTTCGGGGCGCAGGCGGGCGTGGTCGACACGGTCGCCGACCGGGGTGGCCCGGGTGTGCTGGACGCGGGGACGTGGTCGTGGTTCGTCTCCCACCGGACGGGCTGGTCCACGCCGCTCATGATCGGCGTCAGCGACGTCGGCGGAACCCTCGGCGAGGTCGCCCTCGCGGCGGTGTGCGCGGGTGTGCTGTGGTGGCGCCACCGGCGCGCGGAGGCCGTTCTGGTCGTGGCGGCCACCGCGGGCGCAGGCCTGCTGGTGGTCGGATTCAAGAACCTCTATGAGCGGGCCCGGCCGCCGGTTCCCCAACAGCTGGTGCTGGAGACCAACGCGTCACTGCCGTCGGGGCACTCGCTCGGTTCGATCGTGGTCATCGGGACGGTCGTGGCGGTCCTCGCGGTCTCGACACGTCGGGTGAACCGCTTCGTGGTCGCGGCGGGATGCGCTGCCGCGGCGGTGTTCGTGATCGGGACCAGCAGGCTGTATCTCGGCGTTCACTGGCTGACCGACGTGCTGACCGGCTGGCTGCTCGGTGGCGCGTGGTTGGCCCTGTGCGTCACCGCGTTGGTGATGCTGCGTGGCCGCACGACGTCGGCGGGTCCCGCGACGCGCTCGGGCGGCGCGACGGCGCCCTCGACCGCGGGCTGACGGCTCAGGTCGGCCGGGAACGGAAGCTGCGCAGGCGTGCGCCGAGCGTCCCGCCCGCGGCAGGCGGCCGGGGTGAGGTGGTCGCCGATGGGCACGGGCTCGTCGATGCGGCGGTGGGGTGGGCGACCGGCAGTCGCAGCGTGACCACGGCTCCGCCCTCTGCCCGGTTGCCCACGTCGGCCTCGCCGCCGTGGGCGGTGGCGATGGCGCGCACAATGGCCAGCCCGAGACCGGTGCCGCCGTCGTCGCGGCTGCGGCCTTCCTCGGCGCGGTGGAAACGTTCGAAGGCGTGGGGCAGGAAGTCGGGGGGAAACCCCGGTCCGTCGTCCACGACACTGATCACCACGGAGTCTGCCTGCAGGGAGACGCGGACCATGACGGTGCTGTGTGCCTGCGCGTGCCGAACCGCGTTGTCGAGCAGGTTGTCCACCGCTTGACGGATCCGGCCAGGGTCGGCGGTCAGGATGAGCTCGTCCGGAGCCTCTACGCGCACCGTGACGCCCCGGCCCTGCGCCGCGCGGGCCGTCGCGCCGCGGGCGGCGGCGTGCAGCAGCTCCGGCAGCGCCACCTGCTCGGTCCGCAGGATCGGCTGGTTGTTGTCCGCGCGGGCGAGCAGGAGGAGGTCCTCGGCGAGCCGGATGAGCCGGTCGGTCTCCTCGCCTGCCCGGTCGACCGCCTCCGCCAGGGCGGCGTGGCTGCGGCCCGGGCGGGCGGCGAGCTCGAGCTCCGCGCGCAGGATCGCCAAGGGTGTGCGCAGCTCGTGACCGGCGTCGGCGACGAACGCGCGCTCCCGATCCAGGGCGGACTGCAGGCGGTCGAGCATCGCGTTCATGGTGGTGCCCAGGGCGGCGACCTCGTCGCAAGTGGTCGGGACGGCCAGACGGCGGTCGAGGTCGGCATCGCCGATCGCGGCGACCTCGCGGCGCATCCGCTCCACCGGGCGCAGGGCGGCCCCGGCCAACAGGTACGCGCTGAGGCCCGCGAGCACGACCGCCGGGGGGCCGCCGAGCACGAGCGCGGAGACCGCGTGCCCGACGGCGGCGTCGGAGACGTCGGTGCCGGTGCCGACGACGACCAGCAGCCGCCGCCCGCCGACCTCGCGGGTGGTCGCCAGGATCCGGTCGCGGTCCCCGTCGACCGACGCGGTGAACGAGACCTCCCCGGTGAGCGCGGACTGCCGCTGCTGCGCGGTGAGCAGCGGGCCGGGACCGGTGTTCGGGCTGGCCAGCAGCACCTGCCCGGTGACCGTGCTGACCCGCACGATCGAGTCGGAGTCCACGCCGGGCAGCGGCTGGTCCACCAGCCCGGCGCCGAGCTCGTCGGCGACCGCGGCGGCGCGGGTGCGCAGACCGGGGTCGAGCGAGGCGTCCACGCTGACCCGCAGCTGCAGCACGAACGCCACACCGGCGACGAGGATCACCGCCGCGGTCGCCAGCGCGAACAGCACCGCCAACTGAAGCCGAAGGGGCATCGGCGCTCAGTTCCGGCCGGAGGCCGACAGCGGTGCCGGGGCGGCGCGCAGCCGGTAGCCCGCGCCGCGGACCGTCTCCAGCTGCTGCACCGCGAAGGGCCGGTCGATCTTGCGACGCAGGTAGAGGACGTACTGGTCGACGACGTTGGAAACGCCGTCGTAGGCGAAGTCCCACACGTGCTCCAGGATGCGGGTGCGGGTCAGGACCTCGTCGGGGTGGCGCAGGAAAAGCTCGAGCATCGCGAACTCCTTGCCCGACAGCTCCAGCTCGTGATCGCCGCGCCATGCCCGGCGGGTGGCCGGGTCCAGCCGGAGGTCGCCCACCCGCAGCTCGCTCGGCCGGGCGACCGCGCCGCGGCGCACCAAGGCCCGCACGCGCGCGGCCAGCTCGGCGAAGCTGAACGGTTTGGCCAGGTAGTCGTCGGCGCCCGCATCCAGCCCACGCACGCGGTCGTCGACGGCGTCCCGCGCGGTGAGTATCAGAATCGGGACCCAGTTCCCGGCTTCGCGCAGGCGGCGGCAGACCTCGATCCCGCTCATCCGGGGCAGCAGAAGGTCAAGGAGCACGGCGGCGTAGGCGAACTCGCCTGCCATCCACACGGCGTCCGTGCCGGTCGAGGCCACGTCCACGGCGTAGCCGTCCTCCTCCAAGCCGCGACGCAGCAGCGCCGCCATCCGCAGCTCGTCCTCGACGACCAGCACCCGCACACGGAAATCGTAGGCAGGACGGATGAGAGTGCGATGAGAGCCGGGCCCGAGCTCACCCCGTGGCGGTGGCGAGCGCGGAGAACGTCAGTCGCGCTCCGTCGTCGGCAGGTCCGCCGACACGGCCTTGCTGGTAGGCGCCTGCCTGGAAGCGGACGGTGGCACCCAGGAACGCTGCCGGGACGGCGGCGTCGGCCGTGGCGTGGTGGGTGCCGTCGCCTGCGGTGAAGGTGAGGTGACCGTTCCCGTCGTCGGTGATGCCGAACTCGAACCGGCTGCCCAGGGCCACGCCGGACAGCAGCGTCAGCTTCTGTGAAGCGGATCCCGAGCGCTGCTGCTTGACGACGACCGTGACGGCGCCCGCGTCGTCGTGCAGCATCACGAACGGGACGGAGTTGATCGTGTCGGCGCCGTGGATCTGACCGATGATGACGTCGGGCGGATCGGCGGGAACCTGGGTGACGGCGACCGTCGCGATGAGGCTGCGGCGCTGCTTGCCCGCCGCGAAGGTGGCGCGGTCGACCAGCTCGGTGCGGGCGTGCTCGGAGTGCTTGGTCGTGGCGCCGTCGACGGGAGCCCAGAACACGAGCCCACCTCCGGCATCCGTGCTCAGCCACGGGGGAGTGTCGGCGGCCGGGTCGACGACGTCGGCGGCGCCCTTCTTGCCCGCCCGCGGGAGGGTCAGCCTCCAGCCCGCCAGGCTGACGGCGCCGGTCGTGGGCGCCGCGTCCGGCGACGGGGCGGCCGAGCCCGGGACGGGGACGGCCGCGCACGCGGCGAGCGCCGCGCCGGTGGTCGCTGCCGCGATCAGCCGTCGAACGCCGCGGCCGAGCCCGGAGGGGGATGCGGCGGTCACGGCTGCACCGCCGCCGTGCGGGTCGGGGCCTGCGGAGCGGGGGCGCGCCGGGTCCGCGAGGCGCCCGCGGCTCGCAGAACCGGGCGGACGTCGGCACCGTGGCGTGGTGTGGCCGTGCGGTACGGCGTCGGGGACGGTACGGCCGGTGCAGCCCGCGGCCGCCGGAGTGCCACGCGCGTCCGCACGTCGGCGACGCGCTGGGCCGCCGGGGGATGCGCGAGGGCCGGTGGTCGGATCGGCGCCGGTTTCGCGGGCTTGCCCGCCTCGGGAGCGGCCGCACGCGCATCCGCCGCGGGCCCGTTGCCTGCCCGGGCCCTGCCCACGGGTGTCGCGGTGAAGGTGATCGTGAGCATCGCCAGGTAGATCAGGCATCCCACCGCCGCGAGGAGACCTCCGCTCACCAGCAGGCGGCGCCGCCGCTCTGTGTCGCCGACGAACACCGGCATCAGCAGCACCCTGGTCGCGGATGTCGCGTCATCGAGCTCGTCGCGAACCAGCGGGACCCGCCCGGCGGGCAGGCAGGCGACGACCCTGGTCATGTGTGGACCTCCAACGTACGTTGTCGACGCCACGCCCGTCCGGGTTCACGCGAACCGGGTGCGGACGGCGTCGGGGGAGCGTGCACGCCATTGCGGGATCACGAGCCTCGAAGCGGGCGACCGGGATCGAGGGCTCGGAACGGCATCGACGCTGCCAGGGCCGGATGAGATGTCGATGTGCGGCGCATGAGGAACGCGGATGAGAACGTCCTCATCCGCCGTACACGATGGACCAATGGTCGAGGTCGGAGAGTGGAGCGGTAGCTCCTGACGACCCGCGCGGAGGCGGCATGACCAGCATCACCGGCCGGTGTCGCCCGCCCGCGCGTGTGGACGGTTGAGCATGCTTCGGCGACGACCGACGCGTTGGGCGCCGCGCCACCGTTCCCCGACGCGTCGGCGTTGGTTCCTGCTCGCGGCCGCGCTGGCGGCGGCCGTGCTGGGTACGGCCACCGTGTCCTACGTCGGGGCCCTCACCTTCCCCGGTGACGCGAGCTGGCAGGTGCGCACCGTGGAATGGGTGCGCGACCACGGGGGCGGCGGGCTGGTCGACGTCGCCGAGAACTGGTGGTACGCGCACAACCGACCGAAGGGAGCGGCTCCGGCGCCGAGCTCTTTGCCGGTCCCGGCCGCGGCGGCCGCAGCGGTGGCCGCGGCTTCGGCGCATCCGCCACCGCTCCGGGTGCTCGCCGGGGCCGCCCCGTTACCCGGCGAGGCGGTCTGGCAGCCGAGCGTGCAGCGCGTGCGGGGCATCCCACCGCTGTACCGCGGCTACTTCCGGCCCGACCCCGCGTATCCGAGCCTGGTCGTCGGGGTGGCGTGGCTCGACCAGTCGTTGACGTCCACGACGCTCATCGCCGGAACCCGCGAGCCGGGGGGCACCTGGCCCGAGGGGGCGCGGGTGCCGACCGGTCTGCGTTCGTCGCTGCTGGCGGCGTTCAACTCCGGCTGGAAGCTGCAGGACATCAGCGGCGGCTTCTACGCCGATGGCCGTACCGCCCGACCCCTGCGGAACGGCGCCGCCTCCCTCGTCATCGACACCGCCGGACACGTCACGGTCGGGCAGTGGGGGCGGGACGTCTCGATGGGCCCTCGGGTGGCGGCGGTACGGCAGAACCTCGCGCTGGTCGTCGACGGCGGCAAGCCGGTGGCCGGGCTGGCCGACAACGCCAGCGGCGCGTGGGGGAGCTCGAAGAACCAGTTCCAGTACACCTGGCGTTCCGGGCTGGGCGTCGACGGCTCCGGGAACCTCCTGTACGTCGCGGGGGACAGGCTGACCCTGGCCGGGCTGGCGCAGGCGATGGTCGAGGCGGGCGTGCAGCGCGGCATGGAGCTGGACATCCACCCGGCGATGGTCACGTTCAACCTGTTCCACCCGGCGGCAGGCGCGCCGTACGGCCTGGCGGCGGCCAAGCTCCTGCCGGACATGACGAAGCCCGCTGACCGCTACCTCGCCCCCGACCAGCGGGACTTCCTCGCCGTCACCGTCCGCCCGGGTGGCTCGACGGGTCAGCCGACGCGGTGAGCATCCCGGTGCTGCGTCCCCGCGCCTCGCAGGGCCGGTCCTCACGCCCATCTCATCTCGACGTGGCAGCGTCGCGCGGTGGGCCGGGACGGGGAGGTCGGCGGTGCGACTGAAGGTCGGCAGGCGCAGGTGGGCCGCGGCGCTGCGGCTCACGGCGGCCGTGCTGGTGAGCGGGATCTTGCTCGCCACGATGTTCAGCCCGGGCGTGGTCCTCGCCGCCACCGCGGCCGACGCGGTCGGTGCAGGCCCCGACCCGGCCGCCGCGCAGCTCGCGGGTCGGTCGCTGACGCAGACGTCGACACCGTTCGTGACCCGGGTGCTCGACCGCAACGGCGGAACGATCGCGCTCCTGTACGACCAGTACCGGGTCCCGGTCAGCTACGCGCAGATCGCGCCCGCGATGACGGCGGCGATCGTCGCGATCGAGGACCGCCGGTTCTTCACCAACACGGGCTTCGACGTCCGCGCGATGCTCCGCGCCCTGCTGCACGACGCCACCGGCGGCAGCCTCCAGGGCGCGTCGACGATCACGCAGCAGTACGTGAAGAACTACCGCATCGATGTCGTGGACCGCAGCGACCCGGCCGCTCAGCAGGCCGACCGGGCCGACACCCTCGGGCGCAAGCTGCGCGACACACAGGCCGCGGTGCTGGTGGCGGCCCGCACCTCCAAGCCCGACGTGCTGGCCGGGTACCTCAACCTGCTGGAGTTCTCGGGCAACGTCTACGGCGTGGCCGCGGCCGCGCACGCCTACTTCAACACCACACCCGACCGGCTGACGGTCCCGCAGGCGGCCCTGCTCGCCGGAATGGTCAACAACCCCAGCCTCTACGATCCGTACGAGCATCCGGACCGCGCGCTGGCTCGCCGGAACGTCGTCATCGACGCCATGGTCCGGGACGGTTCCCTGCGGCCTCCCGAGGCCGCTACGGCGAAGGCCGCGCCCCTGGGCCTGGCGCCCGACGGTCCGCTGCTGCCGGGCGCCTCGTGCCTGGCCGCCGCGCCGGACGCGGGCTTCTTCTGCGACTACGCGGTGTCCTACCTGCAGCAGCACGGGCTGTCCGCCGACCAGCTCACCACCGGCGGCTACACGGTCACCACGACGATGGACCCGGCTGCCGCGGCGGCGGTCAAGCAGGCCGTCGACGCCGACGTCCCACCCACCCAGCCGGGGGTGGCCGACGCCTTCGCGCTCCTCGCGCCCGGCCGGTCGAGCCACCAGGTGCTGGCGATGGTGGGCAACCGCAGCCTGGGCAACGACGCCGCGAGGGGCCAGGTGGCGACGAACATCGTCGCCGAGCCGAGCAACGTCTTCGGCGGCGGCTCCACCTTCAAGATCTTCACCACCGCCGCGGCGCTGGAGGCGGGCGTGATCGGGTTCGACTCGCGGCTGCCCGACCCGTACCACGACTGCTTCGCCCCGCCGGTGACCAACCGGTACACCTCCTGCTACCCGGTCTCCAACGACGGGCCCGGCTACCCGGACCCGATCAGCCTCCAACAAGCGCTGGCCACCTCGCCGAACGTGCCCTTCGTCGGGCTGGAGACGAAAGTGGGGCTGCCCGCGGTGGTGCATATGGCCCAGCGGCTCGGCCTGCGCCACACCCTCGCGGCCAACGAGATGGGCGCCGCGCCGGTCACCGACCCGGCCGATGCGCGCTCCCGCGACCCCCGGTACGCGCAGCCCCAGTCGCAGTACTTCGGCAGCCTGCTGTCGTTCACGCTCGGCGTCAGCCCGGTCAGCCCCCTGGAGATGGCCAATGTCATGGCCACGCTCAAGAGCGGCGGCGTCTGGTGCCCGCCGGACCCGGTCCTGTCCGTCAACGACCGGTTCGGTGCCCCGGTGCCGCTGACCGGCCTGCTGCCTTGCCAGCAGGTCGTCGCGCCGGGACTCGCCGACACCCTGCAGGTGGGCCTGAGCCAGGACACCCGCTTCGGCACGTCCGCCGCGGCGGCACGCGCTGTCGGATGGCAGCACGCCGACCTGGGCAAGACCGGCACCACCGAGAACAGCGAGTCGGCGGTCTTCGTGGGCGGGGTCGACGGCTACGCGGCCGCCTCCATGGTCTTCGCCGACGGCGCGCACCCGGCGGAGCTGTGCCCCGGGCCGCCGGTGCACCTCGCAAGCTGCGGCAACGGTGCCTTCGGCGGCACGGTCGCCGCGCCGTCCTACTTCGCCGCCCTGAGCATCCTGCTGGCGGGCCGTCCCGACCAGCCAGTGCCACCACCGGACCCCGCCTACCTGCATCCGGGCCCGCACGGCCCCACCGTCCCCTACGCCGTCGGCATGAGCGCCGCCGCGGCCCGTAACTCGCTGGGCCGGGCCGGTTTCCCGGTCAGCGAACACCCGCTGCCCGGCGCGGGGCCTGCAGGCCGGGTGGTGGCCCAGAGCCCGCAGGGCTCGGTTCCGGCGGGCACCCCTGTGCAGCTCTGGCTCGGGGCCGCCGGACCGCTGTCGGCGCCCTCGGCTGCCGGAGTGCGGCCATGACCGCGGTGTGGGCCGCCCGATCCGTCCGGTGCAGCGGCCGCAAACATGCCGTGACGCCGAGGGCGCGGCCGATTTACGAGAGCCTTGCCGGTGCGCCGCGGACATGGAGCGCGACTCATGGTGGGCGCTCCCCCGTGACGCGCCGACCCCGACGGGCCTTGCACCGAGCATCGACGCCCGCCGAGCGGACGTCAGATCCCAGGAACCACCAAGAACTGCGGCGGACGATGAAATGATGAACCCCTCCCAACGAGCGCAGGTTCGGAGCCGCGACCGCGGCTACGAACGCGTGCGCCAGATGACGCGGTGGATCGCCGCTGGCGCTGGGCTGGCCGTTGCCGTAATCGGCGTCGTGCTGGCCAAGGGTCCGGCATCAGCATCGACCCCCACCTCGGCGTCGTCGCAGCCGGGCGACACGGCAGGGGCCGGGTCGCAGAACAGTCTCGGCACGCCCTCTACCTCGTCGAACCTCTCGCCGTACCCATTCGGGGCGCCTTATAGCGGTCAGTTCGGAGGAGGTGGGCTACAGGCCCCGGCAGCGCCCCCGCGAAGCTATTCGGGCCCGGGACCGAGCGTGCTGTCCGGCGGGTCGTGATCCGGTGACGGCGGCCGACCAGAGCAGTCCCCTGCCCAGCCAGGTGCGGTTCCCCGCAATTGGAACAACCGCGACCTTGCTGGTCACGGACGCCGCCGTAGCGCGAGCCGCGGAGGCGATGCTCCGCGCCGACCTGTCGGCCCTCGATCTGGCGTGCAGCCGCTTCCGCGCCGACTCCGAGATCCGGTCGTTGCAGCGCTCCGCAGGCGCCGTGACCGCAGTCAGCCCACTGTTGGCCGCGGTGCTCCACATTGCGCTGCGAGCGGCCGAGCTCACCGACGGCGCCGTGGATCCCACGGTCGGGGCCGCCATGGCCGCGATCGGCTACGACCGGGACTTCGCTGCGCTGCCCGCGGACCGGCCAGGCCGCCCAGCCGTCCCCGCCCCGGGCTGGTGGCGTATCGGCTGGAACCCGGCGCGGCGCGAGGTGCTGGTTCCCCGCGGCATCGCGCTGGACGTCGGGGCCACCGCCAAGGCCCTGGCCGCCGACCTGGCGGCCAAGCGGATCGCCGCGACCTTGCGGTGCGGCGTGCTGGTGAGTCTCGGCGGTGACCTGTCCGTTGCCGGTACGGCTCCGCCCGGCGGTTGGCCGGTGCTCGTCGGTGACGACCACACCCGCCCCGACACCGAGCTGATCGAGGACGGCGGGCGCGGCGTCACGATCGTCTCGGGCGGGTTGGCCACCTCGGGAACGGTCCGGCGTCGCTGGCGCCGCGACGGCGCGGTCGTGCACCACATCGTCGACCCGCGCACCGGCACCTCCGCGGCGGGCGGCTGGCGAACCATCAGCGTCGCCGCGGCGTCGTGCGTGGACGCCAACACCGCGAGCACCGCAGCGGTGGTGCTCGGCGCGGCGGCCCCGGGTTGGCTGGCCGAGCGCGCACTGCCTGCCAGGCTGGTCGCCGACGACGGCCGGGTCCGCACCGTCGCCGGGTGGCCTTCCGCGCCGCCCGCACGAACGGAGACCGCCTGATGCAGCTGTTCTGGTTCGTCAGCCGCGCCGCCGGGCTGGTCTCGCTGGTGATGCTGACACTGACCGTCCTGCTGGGAATCACCGGCAAGCTCCGGGCGGTCCTTCCGGGAGTGCCCCGGTTCGTGCTGGCGCACCTGCACCGGAACCTGGCTCTGCTCACCCTGGTGTTCCTCACGGTGCACGTGACCACCGCGGTCATCGACCCGTTCGCCGGGATCCGCTGGATCGACACCGTTGTCCCGTTCGTCTCCAGCTACCGCACGTTCTGGCTCGGCCTCGGCGTCATCGCCGTCGAACTGCTCGCGGCGCTCGTCGTCACCAGCGTGCTCCGGTCCCGGATCGGGTTGCGCGCCTGGCGGGTGGTGCATGGAGCAGCCTACGTCTGCTGGCCGGTGGCGGTCGTGCACGGTCTCGGGATGGGCGGCCAGGACTCCCGCACCCCCTGGGTGCTCGTCCTGACCGGCGTGTGTGTCGCGCTGGTCACCGGAGCGTTCGTCCAGCGGGTGCGCGTCGGTCGTGCCGCCGAGCACGACCCGCTCCAGGCGGGCTGGCGATGAGTCGTCCCGCCCCCGATCCGGCCGTCCGGACGGCTACCGCGGGCGCTGCCGCACAATCGGAACTGCGCTTGCTGGCCGGGTGGAGCGAGTCCGGTACAGCGGCCGGATTCACCGAACATCTCGGCCGGTACGGCGCGGTGACGTTCCCGAGACGACGCGGCCGACCGGCCGACCTCATCGAGCAGGTGACGGCGGCCGTGCTGCGGGGTCGAGGCGGCGCAGGCTTCCCCACCGGTCGAAAACTCGCTGCTGTCACAGCTGCTCGGGGGCGGCCGATCGTGCTGGCCAATGGCTGCGAAGGCGAACCGGCCAGCTTCAAGGACGCCGCCCTGCTCGACATCGCCCCCCATCTGGTGTTGGACGGCGCCGTGCTCGCCGGGCACGCGCTGGGCGCCTCGGAGGTGATTGTCTGCGTTCATCGGGCGCGGCCGCGGCTCGGTCGTTACCAGAAGCGATCGCCAGCCGCGTCGATCCGGTGGCGCTGCGCGTGGTCGAGGTGCCCGCCCGCTACGTCGCCAGCGAGGAGTCCGCGCTGGCCAACTTCCTCACCACGGGCGACGCCCGCCCGACCGCTACCCCACCGCGGCCATTCGAACGTGGGATCAACGGGCGGCCCACCCTGGTTGACAACGTGGAGACCCTCGCCCACCTCGCCCTGATCAACCGGTTCGGCGTCGACTGGTTCCGCTCGGTCGGCACACAGCGGCTGCCGGGCACGCTGCTGGTCACACTGGGCGGTGCGGTCAACCAGCCTGCGGTATTCGAGGTCGCAGGAGGCAGTTCGCTCGGGGCGGTCATCGAGCAAGCAGGCGGACCGTCCGAACCGGTGCAGGCGGTGTTGGTCGGCGGTTACGCAGGGAGCTGGCTCGCCTTGCCCGACGCTCGACACACCCCGATGGACCACGATGCCCTGCGCAGTTGTGGGGCTGCTCTGGGGGTTGCCGTGGTCCTCGCCCTCCCGGCACGGGCATGCGGGCTCGCTCAGACCGCGCACCTGCTGCACTACCTGGCCGGGGAGTCGGCGCGACAGTGCGGCCCGTGCACATTCGGCCTCCCCGGCATCGCCTCCGACTTCGTCGACCTCGCCCTGGGCGGTCGCAAACGCTCTCGCGGTCCTCAACCGGCTCCGCACGAGGATCGGGTTGATGCCCGGCAGAGGCGCATGCGCACACCCCGACGGCGTCAGCCGCCTCGCGGCCTGCGCGCTGCGGGTCTTCGCCGCCGACCTGGACCGTCACGTACGGGGGAGGCCGTGCGCGGGCGCCGCCGACCCGCCGTTGTTCCCCATTCCGCGACAACCCTCAGTCCTCAAGGGAGTCTCATCATAAAGCCCACCGACTTCCTCGCCCCGAACACGACACTTGAACTCCGTGTCAACCCCATCGCGTGCGACGCACACGGGCTGTGTGCTGAATTGCTACCTGAACACGTCAGCCTTGACGAATGGGGCTACCCCGTGATCGATCGGGGCCCGATTCGCGCCAGCCTGCTCCCACACGCCCGGCGAGTCGTCTCCGTGTGTCCGACCCTCGCGCTGCGACTCCAAAACGCCCCGGGACCTCAACAGCGCTGAGCGAGGTGACCGGAAGGCCACGCCGCCGCTGCCGAAGATCCGCAAGGCCGAGGAATTCTCGCGGCGACATCAGACGGCAGGCGCAGTGGTTCCATCCCGCAATGGCCAATCGGCTTGCTACCCGGACCGGCCCGGAAAGTCGGCGCCCGTCGGTCCGAAGGTCACCGCCGAGCGGGAAGTCGGTCAGGAAGGCGGAGGGGCGGCGAGGGTGGGAGACGGTCAGGTGCGGTGGGTCGAACGCCGCCCGGGCCAGGTGGAAGCCGCGAAGCGTGACTTGCCGTGTCAACGAACCGTTCGGACATCGTCCGCTACGGCCGGATCGGCGCCCGCGGGCTGGGACGAGGCGTGGGCACTGTTCGCCGCGCTCGCGGACGCGACCGCGCCGTCCTCGCCGACCGTTCCCCCCGTACTCGGCTCTCCCGCACCGGTAACCCGCAGCTCAACGCCGCCCTGCACCACATCGCCCTCACTCAGGCGCACCAGTAGCCCGACGGGAAGCCCTCATCGCCCGCCGTAAAAGCCGGTGGCGACGGCGGCCTCGAGCAGTTCCGGCGCGATTTGTTCGAACCGCGGCGCGCCTGCCAACCGCTCGCGCGTGAGCCCGTGGATGTGCACAGGGCCGGGGTTCCACTCCGGCATCGACGAGCGTGCTGAACCGCTCCTGGGGACGACCGGCGGCGTCGAGGGCCAGGGCCGCGAGCTTCTCAGCACCCGGCCGGTGTCGGGCTGGAGGCCAGAGGTCTCCACGTCGACGACCGCCCAAGAATGGTCGGTGTCGAGGACCAGTTCCGTCGGTGCCTTGGCCACCGTCGATCCTTTCCGTGCGAGCCGGTCAACCGCCTACTGATCACGCGCCATGAACACCTTGCGCGCCTGGACCTGGTCCGGTGTCGACACGTAGGCCTGCCCGACGCCCAACTGCTCAAGGGCCCTCGACATGTCCTGGCCCTCGCGACCCCGGAGGAACCCGGCGACCGTGCGGCTTTGCGGGAAGTTGCAGCGGAACGCGGCCTTCGTGCCTGCGTTGGCCAGCACGTCGCGGTGGAAGTCGTCGACGCCCTGGCTCGCGACCACGACGGCGACCCCGTACTTGCGCCCCTCCTTCATGATCTTCGGCAGCGTGACGTCTTTGGCGAGCCGGTGCGCGCCTCGTCGAGCACGACCGCCAGCCGGAGCTGCTTCGTCTGGCCCCAGCCGAACATCTCGCGGTACACCTTGCGCAGCAGGAATGCGCCCGCGGCGAGCTGGACCTGTTCCATGAGGCGGTGGACGTCGACGACCACGCCCTGACGCAGCAGGTCGGCGAAGCCGCGTTCGCCGCCTGAGGGCACGAAGAGGCCGAAGTCGGTGAGCGGACGCAGGCGGGCGGCGACGTTGCGACCTCGGCCCGTTCCTTCCGCGGCTGCGACGGCCGCGGCGAGCTGGTCCATCGTGGGCAGTCCCGTTGGGCCGCCGGGTGCTCCGAAGCCGTGCTGTCGGTAGAGCTCGCGGACGCCTTCGTAGGTGACGTTGCGCTGGATCTCACCGAGCCCGCAGACGAATCCGATCACCTCGGCGAGCTCCGAGGCTGCCTCCGCGTAGCGGGTGTGCGGGCCACGGGTCTCGAAGGGCGAGATCGGCAGTCCCTGCGCGGCGTCGAGCACCGCGGCACCGCCGGGTGGCGCGGCGGCCATGTCGCCGTGGAAGTCGAGGACGAGCGCGGGCAGGCCCTGTGTGGCGAAGGCGTTGAGGATGTGCCGGGTCGTCACGGACTTGCCCTGGCCGGGGATGCCGAGCACGAACAGGTGCGGGCTGCCATCGGTGCTGATCCGCCACCGCACCTCGGCGGCGTGTGCGTCGTGCCCGAGCACGACCTCGACCACGAACGCGCCGTCGAGCGCTCCGCGCCTGCGCAGGTACGCGACGACCGCGGCGAGGCTGACGGCTTCGGTCGCGAGCGTCGTGTGACCGAGCAGTCGCAGAGCGAGCCTGCCCGACACCACCTGCAGATGGTCGAGGACGACCCGCACTGAGCGGTCGACTGTCGCGAGGTCGAGATCGGCCATGGCATCGGCGAGGAGCCGCTCGACCTCGCCGCGGTGGGTGGTGGTCACCGTGAGCCGCGGGCCGAGGCCCTCCAGGAAGTCGGGGGCGTAGTCCAGCACGTAGGAGCCGTCCGCGCCGCTGTAATGGTCGATGCCGAGGTAGCGGTCGAGTGTGAGCACCCAGTCCGCGCGCTCGTGCGCGGCCCGCACCAGCGTCAACCGGTCCTGATCGAGCGCGGCGGTGAGCACCACGGCGTCGCCGCGCCGGCCGAGCTGGTCGGCGAGCGCGGCCTGGTAGGCGCGGTGGGTCTCCACCGCCTCGGCCGCGCCCGTGCGGGTCGCTGAGCCGCGCCGCGATCTCGGCCTTGCGGCGGAACCGGGCGCGGTACCCGTCGTCGGCCGAGCCGCACGACGAGGTTCGCCAGCACCGCGACGACGTCCGCTCGGCGGTCGGCGTACAACGCCGGAGGGTTGGCGACGGCGCCCCGTCGAGCTGTCGATCAACCTGCTCGAACCGGTATTCGTGCACAGACGGCGGCCCTCCCGCGCGACATGCTCTGGTCCACACACCCACCCACCGGAACGGAGTCACCCGTGAGCTACTACCCCCCGCGCCCCGCCACCACCGGCAACAACGGCGCGCGTACCTGGCTGATCGTCGCCATCGGCGTGGTGTTCGGCTTCGTCATGGTCGGCGCGCTGCTCTCCGCGGGCGACGACACCTCCTCCGGAGGCGGGTACGCCGACTCCGGCTACTCGGGCGGGTCGGGCGGCGGCGGCAGCCAGATCTACGACGGCGGCTCGATCACCACCGGCGACGACGGCGAGCTGATCTACTCCGACGACAACGGCAACGGCTTCTCGACGGGCGAGTGACCAGGTCACCCGGTGTCGGCTGGGTCTGCGAGGTGGCCTGGACGGCGACCACGCCCCCGACGGCGGCACGGCGGCCGCGACATGGGGCAGCAGGAGGCCGCACCTCGCAGACCGCGCCTGCACGCCGCAGAACCCCAGGACTCTGCGAAGTGTCGGCTGGGTCTGCGAAGTGGCCTGGACGGCCGCGCTGGACCTGCTCGGCCCGCTCGACCTTGGCCAGATGGCGCACCAGCCCCAGGAGCGACAGCGTCGAGGGCGGGACGGGCCGGGCGGCGAGCTGCTCGCCGGTCAGCCCCGCGCACACGTTGAGCAGCGTCGCGCGCTGGAAGCCCAGGTACCCCTCCAGGATCGGGCGCTCGGGGCCGGTCGTCGGACCGTCGGTCAGCAGCCCGCGGATCGCGGCGGGGGAGGGGGAGGTCCACGGCACCCGAGGGAGCCTGCCATCCGCACCGTGAGCAGCTTCGCCACCGCCTCGACAACGCGTGGCAGCCGAGGGCCGCGACGGCGCGGCCGAGAGCCCATGCTCGGGTTGCGCTCGGGGGCGCACTGGAGCAAGGTCATTCCTTGTGGGCGGTCCGGTCACGCGGCGGGCTGAGGGATGAGCAGGACCGTCGACCGCATCTTCGGGCACGGCGACGAGGTGCGACGCGCGATGGTGGGCGTCGACTGGGCCGCCACTCCCCTCGGTCCCTCCGCCGGATGGCCGGACGCCCTGCGCAGCGTGCTGCGCCTCGTCTTCTCCTCGCGCTTCTCGATGTGGATGGGCTGGGGCCCCGAGCTCACCTTCTTCTACAACGAGGCCTACCGGCGCGACACGCTGCGCGCCAAGCACCCGTGGGCGCTCGGGCGCCCGGCGAGCGAGGTCTGGGCCGAGATCTGGGACGAGGTGGGGCCGCGGATCGCGTCGGTGCTCGCGACCGGCGAGGCCACCTGGGACGCGGGTCTCCTCCTGTTCCTCGAACGCAGCGGCTACCCCGAGGAGACCTACCACACGTTCTCCTACAGCCCGCTCGCTGACGAGAACGGGGCCACCGGTGGCGTGCTCTGCGTCGTCACCGAGGACACCGAGCGCGTGCTGGCCGAGCGTCGGATGGCCACGTTGCGCGACCTCGGCGCCGCCGTCACGGCCACCCAGACGCACGCCGAGGTGCTGGCCGCGATGCAGCGCACCCTGCTCGGCAACCGCTGGGACGTGCCGTTCGGCTTGGTCTACCTGCTCGAGCACGACGGGTCGGCGCGGCTCGCCGCCGCGATCGGCGTCGAGCCGGGCCCGGTCACGCCCGAGGTGCTCGCGGCGGACGCGACCGACCCGTGGCCGGTGTCGGCGCTGCCCGCGACCGGCGTGGTGCTCGTCGAGGGCCTCATCGGCCCGGTCGTGCAGAGCGCGGGCGCCGCGTGGCCGCAGCCGCCACAGGCCGCCGCCGTCGTCCCGTTGACCACGCCCGGCGAGCGACGTCCGCGCGGGTTCCTCGCGGTCGGCCTCAACCCCTACCGCCGGTTCGACGACGGCTACCGCGGCTTCGTCGAGCTCCTGGCGGGCCAGCTGACCTCGGGCCTGGTCAACGCCGAGTCCCATGAGGCCCAGCGGCAGCGCGCCGAGTCGCTCGCCGAGCTCGACCGCGCCAAGACCGCCTTCTTCTCCAACATCAGCCACGAGTTCCGCACACCGCTCACGTTGATCATGGGACCGGTGACGGACCTGCTGGACGCCGAGCGGGTCGACCCCGACGAGCTGCGTGCGACGCTGGACCTGGTGCACCGCAACGGCCTGCGGCTCGGACGGCTGGTGAACTCGCTGCTCGACTTCGCCCGCGTCGAGGCCGGACAGGCCAAGGCCGAGCTCGCGCCCGTCGACCTCGCCGCGCTGACCGCTGACCTGGCGGGCATGTTCCGCGCCGCCACCGAACGGGCGGGCCTGCGGCTGGAGGTCGACTGCCCGCCGCTGCCGCAGCCGGTCTGGGTCGACCGGGACATGTGGGAGAAGGTCGTGCTCAACCTGCTGTCCAACGCGGTGAAGTTCACGCTGGAGGGTGGGGTCACCGTGCGGGTGCGGCCCGACGGCGACGACGTCGTCACCGAGGTCGCCGACACCGGCACGGGGATCCCCGCCGCGGAGCTCGACACGCTGTTCGAGCGGTTCCACCAGGTCAAAGGGCAGAAGGCCCGCTCGGGCGAGGGCAGTGGCATCGGGCTGGCGCTGGCCCGCGAGCTGGTGCGGCTCCACGGTGGCAGCATCGCGGTGGCCTCGGAACCGGGCCGGGGGAGCACGTTCACGGTGCGGATCCCGACGGGCCAGGCGGCCACCGCCACCGCCGTGGCCCCGACGGCCGTCGACGGTTCCGACCCGCAGGTGGCCGAGGCGTACATCGCCGAGGCGATGAGGTGGGTTCCCGAAGCCCCGGATGTGGTACCCGGCTCCATGCCCCCACGTGCCGCCGCGGAATCACCCACCGCAGCGCACGCAGGCGCGCGGGGCCGCATCCTCGTCGCCGACGACAACCCCGACATGCTCGACTACCTCCGCAGGCTGCTCTCCCCCCGATGGGACGTCGAGATGGTCACCGACGGCGCCGCCGCGCTGACGGCGGCCCGCCGCGAGCCGCCCGACCTGATCGTCTCCGACGTGATGATGCCCGAGCGGGACGGGATCAGCCTCGTCGCCGCCCTGCGGTCGGACCCGACGACCGCCCAGGTCCCCGTGTTGCTGCTCTCGGCGCGGGCGGGCACGGAGGCCGCGGTCGGCGGGATGGAGGCGGGCGCGGACGACTACCTCGTCAAGCCGTTCAGCACCAGCGAGCTCCTCGCGAGGGTCGACGGCCACCTCCGGCTCGGCAGGGCCCGCCGCGACGCCGAACGCCGCTTCCGCGCCCTCGCCGACGCGACACCCGCGATGATCTGGGTGGACGACCGGGACGGCGTGCGCGAGTTCGGCAACCGCGCGTGGCAGCGGTTCACCGGACTCGTCCACGAGGACGCGGGCCGGACCTGGCGGGACCACATCCACCCCGCCGACCGCGAGCGCTACGACACCGAACGTGCCCAGGCGGAGGCGGAGACGGCGCCGTTCACGATCGAGTACCGGCTGTGCACCCGCGACGGCGGCTACCGGTGGGTGAACGACACAGGTGCGCCGGTGGGCGGCGGCTACGTCGGCGGCTGCCTGGACATCGACGCCCGCCACCGCGAGCGGGAGCGGCAGCGGCTGCTGGCAACGCTCGGCGCGGCCCTGGACCGGGAGACCGAGCCTGCCGAGCGGCGGTCGGTGCTGCTGCGCACGATCGTCGACGGCGGCCTCGCCGAGGCCGCCCGGATCGACCCGACACACGGGCATGGGCACCCGAGCGGGTTCGGCGCCGACGCGCCCGCTCCGGATGCGGACGTCGTCGAACGCGCCTTGGCCGAGCGCGGACCGGTGGTCGTGCCGGGAGGCCCCCGCACGACGGTCGTGGTGCCGTTGGTGGCCCGCGGCCATGCCGTCGGACTGCTGAGCGTCGTACGGAGCAGCCCGCCGGACGACGACGACGTCGACCTGCTGGCGGAGGTCGCCCGACGGTCGGCGACCGCGCTCGACAACGCCGCGCTGCTGGAGCAGGAGCGGGACGCCGCGCGAAGGCTGGACCTGCTGCAACGGGCCACGGCCGCGCTGGCCGCGGCCGCCGACCCGACCGCGGTGGCCCGCGTCGCGGCGGACTACTGCCGCAGTCTCGGCGCGGACCCGGTCGTCGTCGCGCAGCGCGTCGGCGACCACCTCGAGGCGCTCACGCCCGCCGACACCGCCGACGTCCCGCACGCGGTGCGGCGCGCCGCCCTGACGGGCGAGCCGGTGTGGGAGGGAGCGGGGATCGAGGTCGCGCTTCCGCTGCTCCTCGGCGACGCCGCCGTCGGCGCCATCGGCATGGGCTTCCCCGACGGAACCCCGGGGCTGACCAAGGAGGGCCGCGCCGCCGTGCTGACGGTCGCGGGCCAGGTCGCCCAGGCGCTCGACCGCGCGCGGCTGCACCAGATCGAACACGAGGTCGCCGACGTCCTGCAGCGCAGCCTGCTGCCCGGCGAGCTGCCGCGGCTCGCGCGCCTGGACACCGCGGCCCGCTATGTGCCCGGCACCGTCGACACGCAGGCGGGCGGCGACTGGTACGAGCTGCTGCCACTCGACGGCGACCGGGTCGCGATCGTGGTGGGTGACGTCGTCGGCCACGGCCCGCCCGCCGCCGCGGTGATGGGCAAGCTCAGCGCCGCGCTGTCGGCGTACCTGCTCGAGGGCCACCCGCCCGCCGCCGCGCTGGAGCAGCTCGACCGGGTCGCGTTCCGCACGCCCGGCGCGCGGGGAAGCACGTGCGTGTGCCTGATCCTCGACTGGTCCACCGGCGAGCTGCGTTGGGCCCGCGCCGGACATCTTCCGGTGCTGCTCCTCGACGGCGACGGCGGACGCTTCCTCGACGACGGCGGAGGCACGGTCCTCGGTGTGCGCGGCCGACCGCCGTACCGGGAGGCGGCCACGACGATGGCGCCGGGCGGGGTGGTGCTCGCCTACACCGACGGGCTGGTGGAGCGGCGTGACGAGGTCGTCGACGTGGGCCTCGAACGTCTGCTCGGCGTGGCCGCCCTCGCCGCCGGGCGACCGGCCGAGGACGTGGCGGACGTCGTCATCGCGGGTGCTTCGGCCGGGTCACCGTCCGACGACGTCGCGCTGGTCGTCGTCCGGCGGGTCGCGGCACCGCTGACGCTGCGACACCCCGCGGTGCCCGGCGTCCTGCACCGGATGCGGGACGAGGTCGAGGCCTGGGCGCACGACTGCGGCTTCCGGCGGGAGCTCATCGACGACCTCCAGCTCTCGGTCAACGAGGCAGTGTCGAACGCGGTGGAGCACGCCTACCCGCCCGACCCACGCGGCGACGTGGTGGTCGAGCTGGCCCGTACCGGAGACGGGGCCGTCGCGGCGCGGGTGCGTGACTTCGGACAGTGGCGGCCACCCGCCGCCGACCAGGGTTACCGCGGCCGCGGGCTGGGGATGATCCGCACGCTCGCCCAGGACGTGACGATCGAAAGGGACAACGGCACCGAGGTGGCGTTCCGGGTCGTCGCCTCGCGCGCGCACGGCGCCGACCCGACGCCGCTCGCCGCGGGGTCGACGGGGTTCCGCCCCGCCGTCCCGTTCGTCGTCGACCTGGCCGGGCGGGACGGCGTCCTCTCCGGACACGGCGACCTCGATCGCGAAGGCGCGGACGTCCTGCGGCCGACGCTGCTCGCCGCGCTCTACCGGCAAACGCGCGTGGAGCTCGACCTGCGCGGCGTCGGCTTCCTCGGCAGCGCGGGTGTGGGACTGCTGGTGGAAGCGGCCGCCGTCGCGGCGGCGGGCGACGTGTCGCTGTCGGTGCGGGTGGCGGCCCGCTCCGCGGCGGCCCGGGTGCTCGCGCTCACCGAGACCGACGCGGTGCTCGCCGTCGAGGTCGGTGGCTGACCGGCCTCAGGAGGCGACCCTCAGGAGGCGACGGAGCCGCTCAGCCAGAGCCGCAGGTCGAGCAGGGCGTCGATGTCGGCCTGGTAGTGCGGGATGAGCGCGGCGAACCGCGGGCTGGTGGCCTTGGCCCGCTCGTGCAGCGCGGCGATCTGATGGTCGATCGCGGCGAGGCTGTCGCGGCCGCTCGGGTCGGCCCCGACGATCTGAGCGAAGCTCTCGGCGTCCGATGTCGTGGTCATGAGCGAGGATTCCCGCCTCGACCAGCGTAAAACCGTCCGTTCGGAGCAATGTGGACCGGAGGGTCAGGAACTCCCGGCGATCCACACCGTCTTGGCGTTCACGAAGGATCGCGGCCCGAGCTCGGCCAGCTCCCGTCCGTAGCCGGAGTTCTTGGCGCCGCCGAACGGGACCTCGGGGGTGGACTCCGTGAAGTGGTTGATGTAGATCATCCCGGTCTCGATCTCGTTGACGAACCGCTCCTGCTCGGCCGGGTCGGCGGTCCACGCGCTGCCGCCGAGGCCGAAGTCGGAGTCGTTGGCGATGCGGATGGCGTCCTCGACGTCACGGGCGCGCCACACGAGCGCGACCGGGCCGAAGAGCTCCTCCCTGTGCCCTGGCGAGCCGTCGGGGATGTCGGTGAGCAGCGTGGGCGGGTAGAAGCTGCCCGGCCCGGCCAGCGGCTTGCCGCCGGTGGCCAGCCGCGCGCCCGCCGCCACCGTCTCCTGGACCTGCCGGTCGATCTCCTCGACGGCCTCCGGGCTGGCCAGCGGGCCCATCTGCGTCGCCTCGTCGAGCGGGTCGCCGAGCTTCAGCGACTCCAGCTTCGCGACCATGCGCCGCACGAACTCGTCGGCGATCTGCTCGTGCACGATGAACCGCTTGGCGTTGATGCAGGACTGCCCGTTGTTCAGGGTGCGGGAGTACACGGCCTTGGCGACGGCGGTGTCGAGGTCGGCCGAGGGCATGACGACGAACGCGTCGCTGCCGCCGAGCTCCAGGACGCTGGGCTTGATGGTGCGGCCCGCGGTCGCGCCGACCGCCCGGCCCGCGCCCTCGCTTCCGGTGAGCGTCACCGCGCGGACCCTGGGGTCCTCGATGATCGCGTCGACCGCCCCGGAGCCGACCAGGAGGGTCTGGAACGCGCCCTCCGGGAACCCGGCCCTGCGCAGCACGTCCTCGATGGCCAGCGCGCACTGCGGCACGTTCGACGCGTGCTTGAGCAGGCCGACGTTGCCCGTCATCAGCGCGGGTGCGGCGAACCGGAACACCTGCCAGTAGGGGAAGTTCCACGGCATGACCGCCAGCACCGGGCCGAGCGGCTCGTACCGGGTGAAGACCTTCGCGCCCTCGAGCGGATGGGGCTGGTCGGCGAGCATGGCCTCCGTGTGCTCGGCGTACCACCGGCAGCCCTTCACGCACTTGCCCACCTCGGCGACCGCGGAGGCGAGCGTCTTGCCCATCTCCAGCGCGGCCATGCGGCCCAGCGCATCGGCCTCGGCCTCGAGGATGTCGGCGGCGCGGCGCAGCCATCCGGCGCGCTCGGCGAACGTGGTGGTCCGGTAGGTGCGGAACGTGTCGGCAGCGGTCTGGAGCTTCTGCTCGATCCGCTCCGGCGTGAGCGCGTCGAACGCCTTGATCAGCTCTCCGGTCGCCGGGTTCGTCGATGCGATGGCCATGCCCGAACATACCCCGGCCACGTGGCAGGGAACCCGGTGTCGGCCGGGACATCTGGGCCGTGACGACGCCCCGCCGTCCGCTGTCGATCTGCTCCAGCTGCCTCAACAGCCCGTCGGTCTCCCCCGCCGCGCGCAGGAGCCCGATGAGATCGGCCGAGCTGTCCAGCAGCGCCCGGTGCAGCCGCCACGGGTCGCCGCGCCGAGGGCCAGCCAGCGCAACGCGGCCGCGGGCGCGTGACCGGCCGACTCCGCGTGGGCTCGGGCGGGCACCCGCCTGCGCAGCCCCGCCTGACAGTGCATGCCCCGGTCGGCCCGTCCTCGCAGACGGTCTGTGCGCTTCGCAGGGTCCTGGGGCTCTGCGAGGCGTCGGTCCGGTCTGCGAAGGGCATGGGGCCGGGGCCGCCGTGCGTCCGCCTCGGTCGCGCCGACGCTGGCGGCGGCGGAGCGGGTGGGCATCGTCGCCTCCGACGCCATGATCGCCGTGCTCGCCACCGCAGGCGGGCTACCAGCGGACGGGCAGGGCGGTCAGGCCGCCGGTGAGCAGGTCGGTGCGCGGCTCGAGGCGCTCGACCGGCACGGCGAGCTCCAGGTGCGGGAACCGGGCGGGCAGGGCGGTGAAGACCGCCTGCAGCTCGACGCGGGCCAACGACGCCCCGATGCAGTAGCGCGGGCCGTAGCCGAAGGCGAGGTGGCCCGCCGCGTCGCGGGCCGGGTCGAACGTCTCGGGCTCCGGGTAGACGTCGGGGTCCCGGTTGGCGACGGCGGGCGCGAGCACCACGGCGTCGCCCGCCCGGATCGTCACGTCGCCCACGGTGATGTCGGCGTGGGCGTAGCGCGGCAGCCCGCCGCTGTTGCCGGGCGCGGCGAGCCGGAGGATCTCCTCGACGGCGCCTGCCGCGAGCGTCGGGTCGGCGGCCAGCGCCCGGTAGTGCCCCGGATGGGTCAGCAGCAGGACGGCGCCGACGTCGATGCGGGTCACGGTGGTCTCGTGGCCCGCGAAGAGCAGCATCGCGGCGAGCCCCGCCGTGCGGTCGTCGTGGCGGCCCTCGGGGTCACCCGTGACGAGGTCGGAGATCATGTCCGCGCCTGGTGCGCTCCGCTTGCGGGGCACGAGCTCGCCGATGTAGCCGACCAGCTCCCGCAACGCCCGGGCCGACGCCGCGCGGTCGTGGAGGCCGCCGACGCCCTCGGACAGCGCGCGGAACCGTGCGCGGTCGGCGTAGGGCACGCCCAGCAGCTCGCAGATGACCAGCACGGGGATCGGGAGCGAGACCAGCTCGTGCAGGTCGGCGGGGGAGCCGTGCTCGGCCATCCGGTCGAGCGCGTCGGCCACCAGGTCGGCGACGTGCGCGCGCAGCCGGTGCATTCGGCGCGCCGAGAACGCCGGGGCCAGGAGCTTCCGCATGAGCGTGTGGCTCTCCGCCTCGTTCTCCGCGTCGCCCATGGGCCCGCCCAGCAGGGCCGAGCCGGAGATGCGCGCGGCCCGTTCCGGGTCCGGATGCGAGCGGCCCAGCCGCGGGTCGGCGAAGAGCGCGCGGGTCAGCGCGTGGCCGGTGACCAGCCAGGCCGGATCGCCTGCGGGCGTGCGGACCGCGCAGATCGGCGCCTGCGCGCGCAGCTGGGCGTAGAGCGGGGCGACGTCCAGGACGCCCGGGCGGGGGAAGGGGAGCCGCGGGGTGGCCGGGGTCTCGCTGGCTGGGGTCTCGGTGGTCACGGGGCCTCCTCAGGCGGCGGCGGGCTCGGCGGCGGGGCGGACGGTCGTGCGCATGCGGGCGCGGCGGCGGAGGGTCCACAGCGCGACCGGGCCGACGAACATTGCGGTGAGCAGCGGCGAGGCCAGCAGCAGCGTCCCTGGCGGGACGAGCAGGGACAGGACGACCCGCGCGACCGCCTCGGCCACCAGCGCGACCCCCCACGCGGCGGTCATGCGGCGCAGAGCGCGCCGGAACGCGGGCTCCGCCCAGCGCCGGTCGAACACCGCGGCCTTCTCCGGGGACTGCGCGCGGCCGATCACGAAGACCAGCGGGCGCGCGGCGAGCAGCGAGCCGAGGAAGGCCAGGCCGATCGTCGCGGTCACCAGCGAGTCCTTGACGAGCAGGAACTGGGCGCTGTGCATGAGCAGGCCGCCGCCGAGTCCGACCGCGATCGACGCCAGCGAGATCGCGCTGATCGCGTCGAGCCTGCGGCGGCGGGCCAGCCCGACGAGGATCCCGGCCAGCGGGAACACCGCGCCCCAGGCGAGCGCAGCCAGCTCGGACGCGCCGAGCGCGGTCGCGGCCTGGTAGACCACGAACGGCGCGACGACGCCGAGCAGGATCCCCGGCCCGGCGAGCTGGGTCCGCGTGGCCCGGGTCAGGGTGGTGGTGTTCACGGTGGTCCTCCTGTGGTCGTCGATGCGGTCGTCGACCGCCGGACCCGACGCTAGGCGCGGCACGGCGCACGGTCGTCAACCCGCGGTTCGGATCCGCTCCACCCTCAGGTGGAGCCGGCGCGGGCGTCAGGACACCGTGCCGCGCAGGATGCTCACCCCGGAGTGCCCGGCGTTGCCGTCGTAGCGCTCGGCCGAGATGTCGACGACGTCGAGCTCGGCCATCGGCAGGTTCGCGGGCACGGTGAACGAGCCCTGGTAGCCGTCGCCGTCGGGGGTGAGCGCGCCGAGCGCGACGATCTGCGTGCCCGCCTGGTTCATCAGCCAGGCCTCCAGGTAGTCGGCCCCCGCCGTGTCGGTGACGCCGGTGAGGTGCACGACCATCGTGCGGACGCCCGCCTGCTCCACCGTCGTCAGGGTGCCGCTGCCCGCCGGGTCGCCCGCGCCGACCGGACGCAGCTGCGCGACGACCGTCGACGGCGGCGGCGCACCGCCCCCGTTGCCGCCGCCGATGCCGATCCCGACGCCCACCCCGATCACCAGCGCCACCAGCGCGGCCGCCGCGGCCACCAGCGGGCCCCGCCACCGCCGACCGGAACGCCGTGGCTCCTGACCACGCGCCGGGCGGCCGCCCGTCGGGGGCGTCGCGCGATCGCCCGGCAGACCGCCCGTGCCGCCGTCCCCACCCAGCTCCGGGCCGAGCTCGGCGGCGATCGCCGCCCACACCCGCGCGGGCGCCGCCTGCCCGTCGACGTCGGCCGCACCCTCCTGCGCGAGCGCGACGGTGCGGGCGAGCGTCGCCACGTGGTCGCGACAAGCCGGGCACTCCGCGAGGTGCGCGACGACCGCCGGGTCCCGCGGCTCGGCGGGCAGCGCCGCGAGCGCCAGGTCCTCCCGGTCGGGATGGGAGGTGTTCACGTCGCCCCCTCCACAGGCCAGTGCCGCCGCAGCCGCTCGAGCCCGCGCCGCAGGTGGCTCTTGACCGTACCCAGGGGAAGCCCGGTGAGTGCGGCGATCTGCTGGTGGGTGAGGTCGTCGAAGAAGGCCAGCCGCATCACCGTGCCGACCTGCGGAGGAAGGTGCTTGAGCCCGTCGGCGACGACGAGGGCCTCCACGACGTCGTCGGGCAGCGGAGGCGGCGTGGGGTGGAGCGAAAGCCTGCCCGCGCGGTCGGCGAGCTCGTGGTCGCGATAGCGGAGGGCGAGCCGGTCGGCGACCTGGTTGCGGGTGATGCCCACCAGCCAGGCCCCCAGCGCGCCGCGCTCGGGGTCGAGCCCCGCCCGGCCCCGCCACGCCCGCACGAACACCTGCTGGGTGACGTCCTCGGCGTCCTGGTGCACGCCCAGGCGGCGCAGCGCGATGGCGTGCACCAACCCGCCGTACCGGTCGAACGCCTCGCGCAAGGCCGTCGGGTCACCGGCCGTGAGCTTGCGCGCCAGCCGCCGGTCCAGCGCGTCGGCGTCGGGCGTGGGCTCCGGTTCGGTCACCGGCACGCCGCCGTCCGTCCCCGGAGCATGCGAAGAGGATCGCACGACGTGCCTCCGCCCGCCCCTTCACACAGGTAAGGGGAGTGCGGGCCACAGAGCGCTCGCCTCAAGGCCGGTCCGTTGATCGGGACGACGAAGACGGCGGCGAAGTGCTGAGCGAAGCGGTCAGCAGGTCAAGAGGCCCAACGCCTTCTTGGCCTCGAGGACGCGCCGGGCCGCCGTCGCGACGGCCGCGGCGAAGGCCGGTTCGGCGCTCGACCGTTGGACGAGCCCGTCCAGCATCGCCGCGGCCGCCTGCGGGTCGGCGGTCAGGACGACGTCCCCGCCCGCGGCGACGAACCGCACGCCGCGCTGGGCCACGGGCACCGCGGCGACGGCGACGGCCTTCCCCAGGTCGTCGGAGATGACGACGCCCGCGAAGCCCATCCGGGTGCGCAGGAGGTCGGTGACGACCGGCCGGGAGAACGCGGCAGGCTGCGTCGCGTCGATCTTGGTGTAGACGGCGGAGGAGATCATCACGACGGGCACCCCGGCCGCGACGGCACGCCGGAACGGGTCGAGCCACGGGCTGTCGGCGGCCGTGGTGGTGTCGCGGACGTTCGCGGTGAGGTCGGTGTTGGCGCGCACCCTGCCCAGGCCGGGGAAGTGCTTGACGGCGGCCGCGACGCCCGACTGCCTGAGCCCCGCCGTGAAGGCCAGCACGCTCTGGCCGACGACACCGGGATCGGTGCCGAACGTGCGGCGGCTGACCCCGACGGCGAGGTTGGCCGTGCCGATCTGCGCCGAGAGCACGTCGGACACCGGTGCCAGGTCGAGGTTGACGCCCGCGGCCTTCAGCTCCTTGCCCCAGCTCGCGGCGGCGTCCGTGAGCCGCTGTGCGCTCCAGCCGCCCTGCACGGTCGCGGTCGGGATCGCGGCGAAGCCCGGCCCGCTGAGGGTCTGGACCTGGCCGCCTTCCTGGTCGGCCGCGACGAGCAGCCCCGCGGGCCCGGCGCCCGCCCGCTGGAACGCCTTCGTGCGGGCGGCGATGGCCGTCACCCCCTCGCTGCTGCGCCCGGTGAGCAGCACCCCGCCGACCGGCAGCTTCTTGATCGCCTCGACGGTGGTCGCCACCGGCGCGCCGAGGGGCGCGCCCACGACGAGCAGCTGGCCCGCTGTGGCCCGGCGGTCGAGCCCGTTGAGGACGGAGTCGACGCACGAGGGCGGCGCCGGTGCGGCCGAGGGGGGCAGCGAAGGAGCCGACGTCGGCGCGGCCGCCACGCCGACAGCGGGCGCCGGGGCCGCCGCGCAGGCCGCCAGCAGGAGCGGGAGAAGGCCGAGGAGCAGTCGGCCGGTGGGGCGGGGCACGCGCCCATCATTCCGGGCGCCGGAAACCGCCTGCGATCCCCTAGCGCCGCACTAGCGGCGCAGCCAGGCCGTGAGGTCCAGCAGGCTCGTGGCCGCCCGGATCTGGCCCAGCAGGTCGTTGATGCGCCCCGTGGGCACCTGTTTGCGCCAGACGGGCAGGACGCCGTGCAGATGCACGACGCCGGGGCCGGGCTCGATCGCCGTGAGCCGCAGTTCCGAAGGCAGCGGCCGCAGCCGCACCGGGTAGGCGGGCACCCGGGTGGGCAGCGACCAGCGGCGGCCGGGCACGTTCAGCGCGCGCGGCCGGAACCACAGCGTGGACCCGTCCGGGCGGACCTCCACCTCGACGTGCGCGAGGCCAGGGCGGCGGCGCAGGCGCAGGGTCGGCGTGGCGTCCTCGCGCACGTCGGCGACCAGCCACGGCACCTGGGCGCGCAGCAGGTCGTCCACGGTCGCGGCGGAGACGGTGACCGTCACCTCCACGGGCGCGGCGACCAGCTCGGGCACCACCGCGGGCCGCACGTGGACATTGCGCGCGACCGCCTCCGCCCGCTCGATCCGGTACCCGGACCAGGTGAGGTCCTCCGCGGCGACGCGGACGTCGTCCAGCTGCCCCACCGAGAGCGCCAGCGGGTCGAGCCGCGCGTCCAGGTCGGTGAGCGTCAGCCGGACGTCGGCGGCCTTCGTGCGCACGGTGAACGTGCGCCCCACCAGCCGCCTGCTCGCCGTCTCGAACAGCGTGCGGTACACCGCGGCGGGCCCCGCCGTGAGCGGCGCGGTCGTCCACATGGCAGCGAGGGCGTCCAGCGGCCGGAACGGGTCCCAGCCGCGGGGCGGCTCCGGCCCGGTCATTCCGTCAGGTCCGCCGAGGGCAGCGGGCCGAGCAGGGCGAAGGCCTGGAGGTACGGGCCGATGTCGCCGCGCTCGGTCCACGCCCGCAGCTGACGCTCGGACCGACGGGTGACCAGCGCCCGCGCGATGTCGAAGTCCGGTGCGCGGAGCACCACCGCCGCGTCCTCCGGCGTGCCGCCGGACCCCCACTGCCAACCGTCGCCGACGAGGGCGATCGGCGGCAGGCCCTCGAGCCGGGCGGCGAAGCGGGGCAGGAAGCGGTCGCGGATCGCGCGCACCCCGCCCGAGTCCTTGCCGCCGGGCACACCGAGCGCGCCGCGCAGGTCCTGCTCGTGGATCACCACGTCACCGAGTGGCCGCGTGCCCCTGGCGCGCATCCACTCCTGCAATGGTGCGGTCACCGACTCCCACTCCGCCACGAGCGTGGGGACGTCGTCGTCGCGGCGCTGGGCGACCTGCTTCTGGGTCCAGACGCTGTTGTGGTCGTCCGGCTCGTCACCGGCGACGACGTCGACGCCGAGCCCGACCATGTGCGAGAACAGGTCCCGCACCGTCCACTCAGGACACGCGGGGACCGGCGTCGCCGCCTGCTCCGCGGTCAGCGGCGCCACGAGCTCGATCACCCGCGCCTGTGCCTGCGTCCACTCGTCGATGAGATCCACGGGCCTATCCTGCCCTGATGACGACGCCCGTCGTAGCGCTCAGCGCCGTTCCGGTCGGGGGCGGGGTGATCCTGGCCGAGCA
Organism: uncultured Actinomycetota bacterium; assembly: GCA_963750095.1. Classification (GTDB taxonomy): domain Bacteria; phylum Actinomycetota; class Actinomycetes; order Mycobacteriales; family Pseudonocardiaceae; genus Pseudonocardia. Next base: position 292,707 of record CAVVPJ010000012.1, read on the forward strand.
CGGCCTGGTCGTGACGCGGCCGACCGAAGACGAGGTGCTCGCGTTCCGCACGCTGTGCCCGCACCAGGGCTGCCACGTCCGCGCGGTGGCCGCGGGCACGATCAACTGCTTCTGCCACGGCAGCCGGTTCCGGATCAGCGACGGCGCGGTGGTCGGCGGCCCGGCGCCCGCTCCGCTGACCCCGGTCCCGGTCGTGGTGGCCGAGGGCATGGTGACGCTGACCGATGCTGCTGGCTGACGAGCGGGCCGAGGTCGTCACGGCCTGCCAGGCGCTGCGGCGGGACCGGCTCGTCGTCGGCACCGCGGGGAACGTGTCGGTGCGGGCGGGGGACCTCGTGGCGATCTCGCCGAGCGGCGTGGCCTACGCGACCCTCACGCCCGAGACGGTCGGGGTGCACCGCCTCGACGGCACGCCGGTGGAGGCGCCGCTGCGCCCGTCCAGCGAGCTGCCCCTGCACCTGGCGATCTACGCGGCGACCGCCGCCGCCGCCGTCGTGCACACCCATGGCGTCGCCTCCACGGCGGTCTCCACCGTGCTCGACGAGCTGCCCGCCGCGCACTACTACACGGCGCTGTTCGGCGGGCCGGTCCGCGTCTCGCCCTACGCGACCTACGGCACCGACGCCCTCGCGCGGAGCGTCGTGGCGGCGCTCCGCGACCGGTCGGCGGCGATCATGGGCAACCACGGGGCGGTCACGGTGGCGGCCACGCTGGAGCGGGCGTACGCGCTCGCCGAGTACCTGGAGTACCTCTGCGACGTGCACCTGCGCGCGCTCGCCACCGGCCTGCCGGTCCGCACCTTGCCGCCCGACGAGATCGCCGCGGTGGCCGTCAGAATCGCTCGGGATGCCAGTACACGTCCTCCCGGCTCCCCGTCATGATCGCCTCGACGGCCTCGACGCCCTGCTGGAACGCGTAGTCCTGGTTGCACGACTCGTAGCGCCACCCGCCGAAGCGACCCCGTGAGCGCACCCCGCGGCGGACGAGCCCGGCGTCGAGCTCGCGCAGCAGGTCGTCGCGGCCCAGCGTGGGCACCGGGTGGCCCCGGGGAATGTCATGGACCCACGTGCTGACCAGGGCCGCGGGGTCCGCGCCGAGCTTCGCCATCTCCTCGCGGCAGCTCGCGACGGCGGTCGCCCTGTCGACCACCCGGAACGCGCCGTGCCCCACCTCGCACAGCACCGACCACCGCCCGGGCCCGGCGTTGCCGGGGTCGTAGTGGGACAGGACGGTCGCGCGGTGCCACGCGACGTCCGTGTCGGGGCAGTACAGCCAGGACTTGTCGGCCAGCGCGTCCGGCGGGGTGCCCGCGTAGCCGAGCCCGACGACCAGCGTGGCGCTGGCCAGAAGGGACGGCGAGCGCGCCGCCCAGTCCGGTCTGCCGACCGACCGCAGCAGCGTCGTGAGCGGCATGCTGGAGACGCAGTCGACGAACCCGATGACGCCGCCGTCGGCGAGGTGGGCCTCGCGGTGGTGAAGGTCGATCCGGTCCACCCTGGTCGACAGGAGGACACCGTCGGGGTCGAGGCGGGCGGTGATCGCGTCCCACAGCGCGCCGGTGCCGCCCTCGGGATAGGGGAAGGTCGTCCGGGACCTGGCGGGCGCGTCGGGGCGGGCGCGGAGGGCGGGCACGTTGTGGTCGGCCGAGCCGCTTCGCAGCGATGTCCAGGTGTGGTCGATCCGCTCCAGCGGCGTGGCCCACGTCTTCTCGGTGAACGGTTTGAAGAACGCGTCGTACAGCCGGGAGCCGAGGTGGTTGCGATAGTAGTCGTCGAGCGTGGCGGCGGGCGCGTCCGGCCGAAGGTCGGCGGGCACCTCGTCGACCTGGTGCTGGATGGGCGCGGGCACGAGCTCGCCGTCGATCCACACCCAGCCGTTGCGGGTGGGCGCGAGCATCCGCACGCCGGACGCCGCGACGGCCTGGTCGAAGTCGGCGAAATGGCTGTGCAGCACGTGGCCGCCGAGGTCCCAGCGGAACCCGGCGTCGTCGGTGACGGTGGTGGCCATGCCGCCGGTGCGGTCGGACTCCTCGACGAGCAGCCAGTCGGCACCCCGCTCCCGCAGGCGGGTGGCCGCGCCGATCCCGGTCGGCCCAGCCCCGATGACCAGGACGTCCACCCGTCGTACCGCACTGGGCATCCTGGGTCACACTCCCGTCGACCGAAAGGACCATCAGACCACGCTGTCACTGGCTGGTGCCGGACCGTCACCGCTTCGTGTGACGGCCGAGCCGGTAGCTTTCCGGCGTGGACCTCGCCGACGACCGGCTCGCCCGGTTCGCGGCCCTCGACGGCCCCGAGGGGCGGGAGCTGATGCGGCTGCTGCGGGCCGAGCGCGTCACCGACGAGACGGCGCTGCGGCTCACGGATCGCCTGCGCGCCCGTTTCGCCGCGCCGCTCGTGGCCGACGGGCTCACGCTGCAGCGCCTGCGCGACCGCGCGGAGGCGAAGTTCGCCCACGCCCAGGACATGATGGTGACCCGCGACGGTGTGGAGCAGGCGTCCGGCGAGGTCGCGGCCCGGCACCGCGCGGGAAGGCTCGCAACCGGCGGCCTTGTGGCCGACCTGTGCTGCGGGATCGGCGGCGACCTCGTCGCGCTCGCCGCGCACGGGCCCGTCGTCGGCGTCGACCGGGATCCGCTGCACGCCTGGATGGCGCTGCGCAACGCGGCCGTCCACGGGGTGGGGGATCGGGCGGAGACGCGGGTCGGCGACGTCCGCGACGCCGACCTGGCGCGGGCGGAGGCGGTGTTCGTCGATCCGGCACGGCGGACCGACCGGGGTCGCACCCGGGACGGCGAGCCGCCGCTCGACTGGTGCGTCGGGCTGGTCGCGCGGGTGCCACGGGTGGCCGTCAAGGCGGCGCCCGGCCTGGACCGCGCGACGGTGCCGCCGGGCTGGGAGGTGGAGTTCGTCGCGGTCGGCACGGACCTCAAGGAGGCGGTGCTGTGGTCGCCCGCGCTGGCAGGCGCCGGGACACGGGCCACCGTCCTGCCCGCGCGCGCGGTAACCGGCGACGCCGTCGGCCCGGCCGGGCACACCCTGCTGCCCGCTCCCGGCGCGCCGGTCGAGGTGCGCGCGCCGGGGGAGTACCTCCTCGACCCCAACCCGGCCGTGACGCGGGCGGGGCTGGTCGAGGAGCTGGCCCGCGCGCTGGGCGCGTGGAAGATCGACGAGCGGATCGCGTTCCTCGCCGCGGACGCGCCGGTAGGCACGCCGTTCGCGAGGACGCTGCGGGTGCTCGACTCGGCGCCCTGGCGGGAGCGGGAGCTGTCGGCCCGGCTGCGCGCCCTCGACGTCGGCGCCGTGGACATCCGCCGCCGCGGCCTCGCGGGGGACGTCGACGTCCTGCGGCGGCGGTTGCGGCTTTCCGGCGCCCGCCGCGCGACGCTGGTGATGACGAGGGTGCGCGATCGGCCGTGGGCCCTGATCTGTTCCGACGCTTCGTAGTGGCTAGAGGGGTTCCAGAGCGTCCAGCCCCGGCGTCGTTGGGCGCGCTGCTGTTGGGCGGTCCAGGTAGAAGAGGGCTGTCGAGGCGAGGTCGTCGTGCAGGGGCAGGTAGCGGCCACCGGCGCGCCAGCCGAGGGCCTGCACCGTGACCCGCAGCGCCACGGCGAACCGCACCGGGTCGGGCACGTGCCAGCGGTACATGCCGAAGCGCAGCTGGCTGTCGTAGAGCCCGTCGGGGCGGATCACCTGGTGCAGGCCGAGGTACGGCGTCGAGTACGGCGTGTAGCCCTGGCCGGGCACGTCGAAGTTCCAGGCGCCGCCGAAGTAGTCCTCGGTGCCGGTGCCGCAGATCGTCGGGAAGGCCGGGTCGCCGCCGCCGTCGCCGCTGTCGAGGTCGCCGTCCAGGTAGAACTTCATCTCGCCCTCACCCCACCAGCCGCGGGAGTTGCTGCCCCACGCCAGGTAGGTGCCGACGTACTGGCCCACCCCGCGCACGTCGTCGACCAGCGTGTGCACCCCTGACGCGACCGGGTTGGACCGGCGCCACTGCGCGTGCAGGTAGCCCTCCTCGGACGGGTCGGCGCCCGTCTCGTAGGTGACCTGGAAGTACACGACGGCCGGTGCCGCCGACAGGTTCTCCAGCGTGAGGTGCGCGCCGGTGCGGAACGGCATCGGCCAGTAGCAGTTCAGCCCGCCGTGCGGGTTCACCGCGACCATCGCCGACGACAGCTGGGCGAACCGGCACCAGCCCTGGCCGAACAGGTCCCCGACCGGCACCTCGACCGCCGGTGCATCCGCCCCGTCCCACCGGGCGCGCAGGATCAGGGTGCGCCAATGGTCGGGGTGGGTGGTGAGCCAGATGTGCGTGATCCGGCCGGGCCCGTCGATCGCGGCCAGGTCGACGGTGGTGTGCGCGGGGATCTCGATGCTCGGCGAGACCTTCCAGCCTTGCCCGAGCTCACGGGCGGGGCCCGCGCCGGTGCCCTCGGTGGCCCGTCCGCCCGCGCCGGGGGCGCCGGTCGGGTTCTCCGGGCTGATCGACCGGGTGCGGACCCCCGGACGAAGGCGGGCGACGCCGCCGAGGTGCTGGTCCATGGCGCGAATTCTGGTCGTGCGCGGAAATGGTCGCTATGGCGACCATTTCCGCGCACGGGGGTCAGGCGCGCAGGTCGATCTCGTACGTGAAGTCGGCGGCCGTCGCGCGCACCTGGACGGCGTCGGTGAGCACGCGGTGCAGCGTGAGGAACTCGGTGTCGATCCCCATCGCCGCGGCCTGCGCGACGGTCTCGGCCCGGCTGGCCCTGGTCAGGGTGCAGCCCTCCACGGTGGTGAGCCGGGCGGCGGCGGTGCCTGGCATCGCGACGGTGACGCCCGCCTCGTCGGTCGAGCGGGAGAGCAACGCGCCCTCGTGGGCGCCCGCCCACAGGTCGACGCACAGCTCGTTGTCCACCAGGTGCCCCGGCGTCACACCGGCGTACGCCACCCGCAGGACGGTCCCGTCCAGGGTGAACGTCTTGCTGAAGGTCGTGTCCTCGTGCCAGGTCATCCGGTCGGTGGTGCCCGTGCGGCGGGCGAGCCCGTCGCGGCGCCACAGGTCGGTGAGCTCCGCCTCCGACGTGCCGCCGGGCGCCCAGCCGCGCTCGTACGTGGCGCGCACCCCGCTGCCGACCCCGCTGTCGACAACGGCGCACGAGTAGGCGTTGAAGTTGTCCGGCACCACCCGCGGCACGGTCACCGCGCCGTCGTTGCCCGCGTCAGCGGGTCGGCGGTAGGTCCAGTCCACGCGGCGCTGGGTGAGCAGGTCGACGTCCGAGCCGAGGTAGCGGTGGTTGGGGGTCCACACCGTGTTCTGCACGACGTGCCCGTCGCACTCGACGCCCGCGCCGTCCCGGTACTGGTAGCTCTTGAACGTGCCGCTCACCGTCCGCGGCACCCCGTCGCGCAGCACGAAGGCGTGGGTGACCCGCCCGCCGTTGCGGTCGACCACGACGAGCGCCTCGGGGTTGTAGAGCACGAGGGTGGGGTTCGGGTCGCCGTCCCAGTGCCGCGGGTCCATCCCGATCTCCGGCGGCAGCGCGCCGAGCAGGTCGAGCACCGGGCCGTCGTCGACGAAGCGCAGGCCCGCCGGTGCCGTCGCCGCCCACGCCGCCCACACCGACGCCGCGAGCCACACGAGCGCGTTGCGCACCTGCAGGCCCTCGACGATCGTGAACTCCTCCGGGTCCCCGGTCGGCTTGGCGTTCGGGTCGGCGCCCTCCAGGGCCTGCATGTTCCAGGCGTTCTCGTGCTGGGCCATGAGGAACGCCAGCCACGCGGTCTCGTAGAGCTGGTCGCGGTACTCGTCGGGCCAGAGCCGCAGGGCGTTCTCGACGCGGTCGGTGATGCCGCCGAGCGTGTCGCCGAGCCAGTACGCGGGCGTGTCGCGCCAGCGCTTCTCCCACGTGTCGTAGTGGAAGGGGTTGCCCTCGAGGTCGACGGACGCGAGGCCGCCCGGGTCGAGGGTGGCGTCGATCGAGGCGAGGACGTCGATCGTGCCGACGGCGTCGCGCTCGGGGTCGAGGTCCGCGGTCGTGACGACCTGAAGCCACGTCCGGTGCGCCGCGACCCAGGCCAGGAACGCCGCCCACTTCTCGCACATGTCGGGCGCAGGCTCGAACCAGCCGTTGTTGCAGGCCTTCTCGAAGTCGTCCCCGTAGGTGAGCAGGTTGTGTTCGCGCAGATGCGGGTCGAGCGCCAGCCGCATGAACCGGCGGCGCACCGACAGCGGCGGCTTCCAGAAGGCGGGCTGCTCGGGGTCGAGGTTGGCGCCCAGCGCCTGGTCCTTCAGCGTGGTGTCGATGAACAGCACGTGCGCGCCGCTCGCCCGGTCGGTCCACAGCATGCCCGGCCCGAGGTCGGGCCCGGTCACCGACGGCTCCGCGGAGGCGGCGTTGTCGTAGAAGCCGGTGGCCGAGTCCAGCACGACGTAGCGGACGGGCGGGGTGGCGAGCGCCGCGAGGGTCGACGGCCGCTGCCGGTAGAGCCGCTGGTCGGGGTAGAACACGTCGGGTGTCGCCGTGGGGCCGAGGTAGGTCCTGATCACCTCGACGCCCGCGCTGATGTCGCGGACGTTCGCGTCGGCCGAGTAGTAGGGGATGCGGTGGGAGCCGTACCCGGCGATCGCCGGGTGCAGCAGGCCCGCGGCGACGTCTCGACGCATGTCGGCGAGGTCGTCGGGGCAGTCGTGCCGGGTGAGGACGAGCACGCCGCCGTTGAGGGCGAGGTGGTACGGCACGTCGAAGCGCCGCTGCATCGACAGGCCGTCGCGGTAGCCGCCGGGGCTGGTGCGGGTCGCGCTGGGGCGGGAGGAGTAGACGCCGCACTCGTCGGCCATCGTCACCTGCATGTACGTCCGCGGCGGCGCGTACACCCCACCCGCGAACGGCACCTCGAGCAGGTCGTTGATGGCCTGGATGCAGAAGTGCGCGAGGAGCAGCCGCGCCGAGCCCGCCCCGCCCGCGTCGGCCTCGGCCACCCGTCGGCCGCGCACGTCGATGACGACCGGCTGGGCGTCGGGGTCCGCGGCGCTGAACGTGACGGTGTCGGCCGACCAGTCCAGCAGCGGCAGCCTGCCGCCGGGGTTGCGCTGGGCGGCACCATAGTCGGCCGAGAGCCACGTCCCGCCGATCCGCACCCGCACCGGCAGCGGGCCGTCGGCGGGGATGTCGTCGAGGTCCACGCGCACATGCGTGACGCCGTCCTCGCGGCGCACGTGCCCGATCCACGTGGGCTCGGGGTCGACCAGGTCGCCCTGCCGTCCGCCGACGACGTCCGACGGCCCGAACTCCGGGAGCACCGCGAGCACCGAGTACGGGCCCAGCGTGACCGGATCGCCGTCGACCGGGCGGACGACGACCGCGTAGTCGACCACCGTGCCCGGGGTGACCCGGCGGATCGTCGCCTCGACGTACCGGTTGCCCCGCGCGCGTCGCGCCAGCGCCAGCCGGAACGGCGTGACGGCGAGTGGCCGCGGACCGGTGACGCGGGCGTCGTCGAGGCTCTTGAGGCGTTGCGCGAGCGCGTCGTCGAGCACCGTCAGGTCCTCGGTCGGGACGACGGACTCGGGGCCGCCCGCGGACGACCAACGGACGGTGACGGTCTCGGTGGTGGGTGTTCTTGCCCACATCCCCACTCTGACGTGCACGTCTACGGTGGCGTCTGATCCTGGTGTGACACGTACGGACGCGTCAGGGGCGTAATGCCATGCGGAGTAACCGGGGCGCGTCACGGTGTGATGGTTCGCCTCAGCCGCCCCATCCGTTAACACTGCCCACGTCCCGCGCGAGCCGCCCCCCGAATGGGGCAGGTCGGCTCGACGTCACGGGGCGTTGTTGATAGGAACTCGTTCGGGTAACCGGAGGCAGGAGGGGTCACGGGTGCCGCGACGCGACAGTGCGCTGGTCACGCTACGTGTTCTCGGCGCGCTCGAGGCCACCGTAGACGGCGCCGTCGTGCGACTGGGCGGTCCGATCCAGCGCGCCGTGCTCGCGCGGATCCTCGTGGCGGGCAGCGTTCCCGTCTCCGCCGAGCGGATCGTCGAGGACGTCTGGGGCGAGCGGACGTCCGCAGGCGCCGTGCACCCGCTCGTCTCGCGGCTGCGGGGGCTCCTCGGGCGCGAGGCCATCCCGAAATGGCCCGACGGCTACGTCGTCGACCGCGAGGTGGTGGCCGTCGACGCCGACGCGTTCACCGACGAGGTGGACCGCGGGCGCAGGGCCCTGGCCAGAGGCGCCGACGCCGACGCCGCCCTCGCGCTGGAGTCGGCGCTCGCCCGCTGGATCGGCGAGCAGCCGTTCGGCGGGACCGTCGACGTCCCGGTGGTCGACGCCGAGGCGGCCAGGCTCGCCGAGCTGCGGGTGGTCGCCGCCGAGGCGCTCGCCGACGCGCACGTGCGGCTGGGCCGCGGCGGCGACGACGTGGGGTGGCTCGAGGAGCTCGTGGTGCGCTACCCGCTGCGGGAGTCGCTGGCGGCACGGCTCGTCACGGCGCTCTACGCCGCGGGTCGCCAAGCCGACGCGCTCGCCGCGTATGAGCGCTGTCGCCGCGGCCTCGCCGAGCAGCTCGGGGTGCTGCCCGCCGCCCAGCTGCGCCGGGTGCACGAGGCCGTGCTGTCGCAGGAGCCGCTGGTGTCGGCGTCGGCGAGAGGCCCTGCGCTGGTGTCGAACCTGCCGCAGCGCACCCGGTCGTTCGTGGACCGGCCCGCGCTGGCCGCGGCCGTCAGCGCGGCCCTCGACCACGCCACGCGCCGTCCGGTCGTCCTCTACGGGATGCCGGGGGCGGGCAAGACCGAGCTGGCCTGCGAGCTGGCGCACCAACGACGCCGGGCGGGCCGGGTGGCCTGGTGGGTCCCCGCCGATGACCCGGCGGGCACCGCGGCCGGGCTGGACGACCTCGCCGCGGCGCTGGGCATCGCCCGGCGCGAGCGCGACGAGGACACCCGGGCCGCGCTGTGGGCGGAGCTGGACCGCTCGCCGGGCTGGGTGCTCGTGTTCGACAACGCCGACGAGCCGGGCCGCCTGGAGCCCTACCTGCCCACCGCCGTGCACGGCGACGTCCTGATCACCTCCCGCGACCGGGCGTGGCGGCGGCTGGCCCGGCCGATCCCGGTGTCGTCGCTGCAGCGGTCGGAGTCGGTCACCTACGTGGTCGAGCGCAGCGGGGACACCGACGTGGTCGCGGCGGCCGAGCTCGCCGAGCTGCTCGGCGACCTGCCGCTGGCCCTGCAGCAGGCGTGCGCCTACGTCGAGCAGACCGGCATGTCCGTGCCCGACTACGTGCGGCTGTTCCGGGCGCACCGCGCCGACCTGCTGCGTGACCCCGGCACCGTGGCGACGACCTGGGGCCTGGCGTTCGACCGCCTGCGGCGCCGCTCGCCGCTCGCCGCGGCCGTCCTCGAGACGATGTCGTTCCTCTCCGCCGACGCGGTCGATGTCGAGATGCTGTGGCCGCTGGCCGAGGGCGACGAGCTGGACGTGCAGGAGGCCATCGGCGAGCTGCTGCGCCTCTCGCTGGTCGACCGCAAGGGCGCGGTGCTGCGGGTGCACCGGCTCGTGCAGGACGTCGTGCGCGTTCGGCTGCCCGCGGCGACCGCGCGGGACCGGCTGGATGCGGCGGTGCGGCTGTGCCTGGCCGTGGAGGCCGACGGCGGCGCGGCAGCGGCCCACCTCGTGCAGCTCGCGGCGCACAGCGAGGGGCTCGAACGGGTCCCGCCCGGGCTCGTCGACGCGCTCGTCGCGGTGGCGCGCCGGTTCGCCGAACGCGCCCTCTACTCGGCGGCCGAGCAGGTGCTCGACGCGGCGCTGCGGCTCGTCGAGCTGTCCGGCACGGCCATACAGCGCGGCGCGCTGCTGTGCAGGCTCGGCGAGGTGCTCGACCAGGCGGGCAGGCTGCACGAGGCGCTCGCCCTGCACCGCCAGGCCGTCGAGCTGTTGGACGCCGACCCCGCGGCCGACGACCTCGTGCTCGCGCGCGCCTACAACCGCCTCGGCCACGTCCTCAACTGCGCCGACGACACCATCGGCGCGATCGCGGCCCACGAGCGCGCGCTCAAGACGCTGCGCACGGCGCACCGCGACGACCTCACGGCCCCGGTGCTGATCGACCTCGGCTACACGCTGTGGGCCGACGGCAGGCTGGACCGGGCCGCCGATGCCCTCAACGCGGGCCGCGACCTGAGCGAGCGCGGCTCGCGGGACTGGGCGCACGCCACCGCGGGGCTCGGCATGGTCGCCCAGGACGAAGGCAGGCTCGACGAGGCCGTGGCGCTGCAGCGGCTGGCCATCGCGGAGTTCACGCGCATCCGCGGTGCCGCCCACCCCGACACGGCGCAGGCGATGGACAAGCTCGGCTACGCGCTGCGCCTGCAGGGGCGCCCGCAGGACGCGATCGAGGAGCACCAGCGGGCCGCCGCGTTGCTGGAGCGGGTGCTGGGGCCCGACGACCCCCGGGTGGCGATGACGCTGTCCAACCTGGGGCTCGCGCTGCGCGACGCGGGCCTGGTCGACGAGGCCGTCGACGTCCAGACCCGCGCCCACCAGCTCTTCCTCACGGCGCTGGGCGAGGCCCATGCCAGCACGCTGATGGCGGGACAACGCCGCGCCGTCGTGCTGGCGCTGGTCGGGCGCACAGTGGCGGCGCGGACGGTGATCGAGGGTGTGGTGGCCGCGCTCGCCGACCGCGTCGGGGACGGCGAGCTGGGGGCCATCGCCGAGGACGTGGCGTTCGTCTACGAGGCGGCGGGGGACGAGGAGTCCGCCCGGCGGTGGCGCGAGCGGGCGGATCCGTCGGCACCCCCGCCCGCGTCGGGGTCCTAGTTGCGTCTGCAAGGTCGCTGCAAGACGCGAGGGCGATCGTGGGCGCCAACGCCATGCGCCCCGAGGAAGCGACCATGTGCCCGTTCACCCGCTCGCGGTCCGAACCCACCGGCGCACTGACGACCACGGCTCTCGTGGCCGCCGCCCGTGGCGGCGACCGGGACGCGTGGGCCGAGATCGTGGTCCGCTACGGGCGGCTCGTGGCCGGTGTCGTCGGCTCCTACCGGATGCAGGAGGCCGACGCCGCCGACGCGACGGCGAGCACGTGGCTGAAAGCCATGGAGTCGCTGTCCGCGTTGCGCGATCCCGAGCGGCTCGGCGGGTGGCTGCGGACCATCGCGCGCCGGGAGTGCCTCGCCGTGCTGCGCCATCGCGGGCTCGAGGAGCCGGTCGACATCACCGCGGTCGGCATCCCCGCCTGCGAGCCGGGGCCGGAGGCACTCGCCGTCGCGGCGGAGGTCGGGCGGGCGCTCGCCGACGGGCTGACCCTGCTCTCCGCGCGGGGCCGCCAGCTGATCCTCGCGCTGTTCTTCCTCCCAGAAGGTTCCTACCTCGCGATGGCCGCGCGCACGGACATGCCGGTCGGCAGCATCGGCCCGACCCGCCTGCGCGCGCTGCGGAGGCTGCGCGCGGGCTTGGAGCGCGCGGGGTTCGGGCCGGACGCGCTCGCGGCCTAGCGTCGTCCTGGCTGCACCTGGGGCAGGCGTCCGCGGCGGGTCGCATCGGGACTGCTCGACAGCCACCGCCGCGTGGCTCCTGACCGCCCACGGGAGCCCGGAGATCGAGTTGCTGGCGATCACGACCGTGATGGGCAGCTCGACGTTGGCCAACGTCGAGCCGCAACGCGCTCGTCGTCGCGACGGCCCGCGGCATCCGCGACGTCCCGATCGCGGCCGGATGTGCCCGACCCCTCGTCGGGCTCGACCCGCGCCACGCCGTCGACATGATCATCGAGGCCTCGTCCCGCGGCAGCGTGCGGCCTGCGCCAAATGGTTGGGTGAAGTTGGGCCTTGGAGGTCGAGATGAACATGAGCGGGGTTTCGCCAGTATCAAACCCCGCTCACGTCGCGCTCGCGCGGGCGGGCCCGCGAGGAGGGCCCGGTCATCGGCGCCGCGCGGCGAGCGCGCCGCGGACGGGCGCCTGTGCTTGGACGGCTACGGCTGCTCCGCGACGGCCACGCGCCCGGTCGGGTAGGTAGGGCCACGTCCGCGGGTCGCGAGACGGCGCGCGCACCGGTGCTGAATTCTTGGCGCGTGCAGATCCTCGTCCTCGTCATCGGGCTGATGCTGGCCGCGGTGCTGCTCGTCGGCGTGGGGGACCGGCTGCGGTTGCCGTGGCCCGCGCTGATGCTCGTGCTCGGCGTCGGCGTGGCGTTCGTGCCCGGCCTGCCCGACCGGTTCGAGCTCGAGCCGGAGCTGATCCTGCCGCTCTTCCTGCCGCCGCTGCTGTTCGCGACGGCCCAGCGCACGTCGTGGGCGCTGTTCCGGGCGCGGTGGCGCAGCATCGCGTTCCTCGCCGTCGCGCTCGTGGTGACCACGGTGGCCGCGGTGGCGGGCACGGCCGCGCTCCTCGTGCCCGGGATCGGGATCAGCGCGGCGATCGCGCTGGGGGCGATGGTGGCCCCGCCCGACCCGGTGGCGGTGGAGGCCGTCGCGGGGCCGGTGCGCATGCCGCGGCGGCTGCTCGCCGTGCTGCAGAGCGAGGGCCTGTTCAACGACGCCACCGCCCTGGTCGTGTTCCAGGCCGCGGTGCTCGCCACCGTGCGGGGCGGGTCGGTGTCCGCGCCCACGTTGGTGCTCGGCTTCGTCCTCGGCGTCGCGGGCGCGGTGCTGATCGGCCTGGGCGTGGCGTGGGTGGCCCGGCGGGTCACCGACCGGGTGACCGACACGACCGGCCGCAGCGCGCTCACCCTCGTGCTGCCGTTCGCGGTCTACCTCGCGGCCGACGAGATCGGGGCGTCCGGGGTGGTCGCGGTGGTCGTGCTGGCGCTGCAGCTGCGATCGGCGAGCGCGGCGGACGAGGCGGAGGAACGCCTGGTGCAGCGCTCGTTCTGGGACGTGGTCGAGCTGCTGGTCACCGGCGTCGCGTTCGGCCTGATGGGCCTGGACCTGCGCGAGATCGTCGAAGCCGGTGGCGAGGACCTGCCCCGGATGCTGCGTGACGCCGCCGTCGTCTGCGCGGTGGTCGTGCTCGTGCGGGCGGTGTGGATGCTGGCGGCGTGGTGGATGGTGCGGCATGCCGACGACCCGGACCGGGCGCCGCGGACCGGTAGGGAGGCCGTCGTCCTCACCTGGTGCGGCATGCGCGGCCTGGCCACGCTGGCGCTCGCCCTGTCGCTGCCCACGGCGACCGCGACGGGCGACGGCTTCCCGCAGCGCGCCGAGATCGTGCTCATCGCGGCCTCGGTGCTCGTGCTGACCCTCGTGCTGCCGGGGTTCACCCTGCCGGTGCTGGTCAGGTTGCTGGGCGTGGCCACGGACGCCGAGGCCGAGCACGCCGCCGAGCGGGCGATCGCCCAGAGGGCGCGGACCGCCGCGATGGTGACCCTCGCGGCGGCGGAGCGCATCGACGGGCTGCCGGAGGGGGTCGGCGCGAGCCTGCGCGATCGGATGGACCGCCTCGACGGGCTCCTCCGCGGCGAGCCCGCCTCGGCCGAGGACCGCGATCGGATTGAGAAGTTGCGCCGCCACCGGGAGATCATGAACAAGGCGCAGGCCGAGGCGCTCGCCGCCGCGCGGGCCGAGGTGCTGGCCGCCCGCCGCGAGCCCGGCGTCGACCCCGAGGCGGCCGACCGGGTGTTGCGCAGGCTCGACCTGCGCACGGTGCTGCTCGACTGAATGGCTGTCGCCAGCACGTTGCCGGGCCCGTCGCTCGACTGACGGGGCGGGCAGCGGGTACACCGGTCCCATGACGGCGACAGATCGGACATCGCGGCTGCCCTGGGCGGGCCCCGCTGTCGAGCGGCGCGAGACGGAGAACGTCGTCGATGTCGTGCCCAGGGGGCTACGGGTCGCCGCGGCGATCGGCTGGCGGCTGCTCGTGGTGGCGGTCGCGCTCTGGGTGATCGGCCAGATCATCGCCTACCTGTCCGGGATCGTCATCCCGGTCGCGATCGCGCTGCTGCTCGCGGCCCTGCTCACCCCGGCCGTCAAGCGGTTGACCGAATGGCGGGTGCCCCGCGGGCTCGCCACGGCCATGGTGCTGGTCGGTGGGCTGGCCGCGCTGGGGGTGCTGCTGACGTTCGTCGTGCGCACGGTGGTCGGCGGCGTTCCCCAGCTCGGCGCGAGCCTCACGCAGAGCATCGGCGAGCTGACGGACTGGCTGGCGAACGGTCCGCTGCACGTCAGCGCGGACCAGCTCCAGGCCGTCCAGCAGCAGGTGCAGAGCTTCCTTCAGCAGAACGTCGCAGGCATCACGGCGGCCACGCTGACCACGGCGGCGACCGTCGGGGAGCTGCTCACCGAGTTCCTGCTCGTCGTCTTCACGCTGATCTTCTTCCTGCACGACGGCGGCAGCATCTGGACCTTCCTCACCAAGGGCGTCCCTGGCCGGATCCGGACGCGGGTCGACGTCGCGGGGAGGCGGGGCCTCGCCGCCCTCGTGCACTACGTGCGGGCCACGGCCGTCGTCGCGGCCGTCGACGCCATCGTCATCGGTATCGCGCTGGGCATCCTGCAGGTCCCGCTGGCCGTGCCGCTCGCGACGCTGGTCTTCCTCGGCGCCTTCATCCCGATCATCGGGGCGGTGACGACGGGCGCGGTGGCGGTGCTGGTCGCGCTCGTCGCGCAGGGTCCGCTCACCGCGCTGATCGTGCTGGCGGTGATCATCGGGGTCATGCAGCTGGAGAGCCACGTGCTGCAGCCCCTCCTGCTCGGGCGGGCCGTGGCCCTGCATCCGCTCGCGGTCGTGCTCGCGATCGGCACCGGCCTGTTCGTCTGGGGGATCGCGGGCGCGCTGCTGGCCGTGCCGCTGCTCGCCGTGCTCAACGCGGGCATCCGCTCGCTCGCCAGCCCCGCCGACGCCCTCGTGACCCCCAGTGACGTGCAAACCAGCGAGCCGGAGGACTCCGCGCCCGCGGACATGCCGGATTCCGAGCTGGAATGACCTACGGTCACCCGGTGACCGACCCGCACCCGCTCGACCCGCTCACCGCGGACGAGATCAGGCACGTCCAGGCGCTGCTCGCGCGCGAGCGCGGCGTTCGGCGGCCCGAGTGGCGCATCGGGTCGATCGAGCTCCGCGAGCCCGCGAAGGACCTCGTCCGCGCGCACCGGCCCGGCGACCCGGTGGCGCGGACGGCCCGGGTGGTGCTCTGGCGCACCGGCGACGGGCTCGCGTTCGTCGCGGTGCTGTCGCTCACCGACGACGCCGTCGTCGCCTGGGAGCCGCAGCCGGGCCGCCAGCCCCCTGCGACGGTCGACGAGTGGCACGACTGCGACGTCGCCATGCGCGCGCACCCCGAGGTGCTGGCCGCGCTCGCCTGCCGCGGCATCGTCGACCCCGACCTGGTGCTGGTCGACATGTGGACGTACGGCGCGCACCTGATCCCGCCGCGGCACGCCGGGCGGCGCATCGGCTGGTGCGACGTCTGGGTGCGGGCCACGCCCGGCGGCAACCCCTACGCGCATCCCGTCGCGGGCCTGAAGCTCGTCGTCGACCTCAACACGATGGACCTCCTGGAGATCGACGACGCCGGGGACGCCGGACGCCCGCCGGTGCAGGGCGAGTACGACCCGGCGCTGGTGCCGGGCATGGTGACGCGCCTCGACCGCAGGCCGCTTTCCGTCACGCAGCCCGAAGGGCCCTCGTTCACCCTCGACGGGCACGAGCTCGCCTGGCAGCGCTGGCGGATGCGGCTCGGGTTCACCTACCGCGAGGGGCTCGTGCTGCACACGGTTTCCTACGACGGCCGGTCGGTGGCGTACCGGATGTCGTTCGCCGAGATGGTGGTGCCCTACCGGGACCCGACGCCGGACCACTACCGGCGCACCGCCTTCGACATCGGCGAGTGGGGCCTCGGGTTCATGACCACCTCGCTCGAGCGCGGCTGCGACTGTCTCGGCGAGATCCGCTACCTCGACGCCGTGCTGCACGACTCGGCGGGCGAGCCGCAGGTCGTCCGCAATGCGATCTGCGTGCACGAGGAGGACGACGGCGTGCTGTGGAAGCACGTCGACGGCCGCACCGGTGCGCAGGTGCGGCGGCGGCGCAGGCTCGTCGTGTCGTTCCACGTCACCGTGGCCAACTACGAGTACCTCGTGTACTGGCGGTTCTTCGAGGACGGCGGGATCGAGTGCGAGGTGCGCGCCACCGGGATCATGGTCACGACGCCCTTCACGGGCGCCGCGCCGCCGTACGGCACGGTGGTCGACGCCGCCACGTACGCGCCGATCCACCAGCACTTCATCGTGGCGCGGCTGGACATGGAGGTCGACGGGCCCGCCAACACCGTCGTCACGGTCGAGTCCGCGCAGCTGCCGGTCGGGCCGGACAACCCGGACGGGCTCGCGCTCACCATCCGCGCGGTGCCGCTGCGCACCGAGGCCGAGGCCCGCCAGGACGTGAGCTGGGCGACGCAGCGGACCTGGAAGGTGACCAACCCGGGGCGGCGCAACGCGGTGGGCGTGCCGGTGGCGTACACGCTGGTGCCCGACGGGGCCATCCCGGCCATGCTCGACCCCGCGTCGCCGGTGCTCCGCCGCGCGCAGGTGCTCGGCCACACGCTCTGGGTGACGCCGTTCCACGCCGACGAGCGCTGGCCGTGCGGCGAGTTCGTCAACCAGGGCGGAGAGGACAGCGGCCTGCCGGTGTGGACGGCGGCGGACCGCGCGATCGAAGAGGCGGACGTCGTGCTCTGGTACGTGTTCGGCATCCACCACGTGCCGCGGGTGGAGGACTGGCCGGTGATGCCGGTCGACATCGTCGCCTTCCACCTCAAGCCGTCCGGCTTCTTCGACGCCAACCCCGCACTCGACGTGGCTCCGTGATGGCCCGATACGGACCCCAGTTCGGGCCGGACATCACGTTCCTCGGGGTCGGCCGCTGCGACTGGGCCGACCCGGCCACCTACACCGACGCCGACGTCGTCATCCTCGGCGCTCCCTTCGACGGCGGCACGTCGTACCGCTCGGGCACCCGGTTCGGCCCGCAGCACATCCGCCAGACCTGCTACCTGCCCCACGACGGGTCCCGGCCCTCGCTCGCGCTGCGGGTCGACGGGCTGGGCACCGACCTGCGGGTGCTCGACGCGGGCGACGTCGAGATGTACTCCGGCGACGCCGAGCGCTCGGTGCGCGACCTGCAGGCCGCCGTGGCCACGGTGGCCCGCGCAGGCGCGGTCCCGCTGGTGCTGGGCGGCGACCACACGATCGCCTGGCCCGACGCGGCCGGGGTGGCTGAGCACGTCGGCCATGGCCGCGTCTCGATGATCCACTTCGACGCGCACGCGGACACCGGCGACGTCGAGTTCGGCTCGCTGGTCGGGCACGGACAGCCCATGCGGCGGCTGATCGAGTCCGGCGCGGTGCGCGGCGACCGGTTCTTGCAGATCGGGCTGCGTGGCTACTGGCCGGGGCCGGAGACCCTGGCCTGGATGGCCGCGCAGGGTATGCGCTCCTACGAGATGACGGAGATCGTCGCGCGGGGGCTCACGGAGTGCCTCACCGAGGCGTTCGCGATCGCGGTCGACGAGTGCGACGGCGTGTTCCTCTCGGTGGACATCGACGTCTGCGACCCCGGCCACGCGCCCGGCACCGGCACCCCGGAGCCGGGCGGGCTCAGCGCACGGCAGCTGCTCGACGCCGTGCGCCGCATCGCGTACGAGCTTCCTGCGGCGGGCCCGCCTCGGCGGCCGCCCGCCGTAGGATCGGCGCCATGCCCGAGGACGACATCCCGGAACGCGTCACCGCGGTGGAGGAGGAGGTCGGCCGCATGCGTGACGAGCTCGTCGTCGCCCGCTCGGATGCGGCGGCCGCGCGGGTGCTCGCCTCCGGGGCCGATCGCGACGTGTCCGGCATCCGCGACGAGCTGCGCGCTCACCGGCGCGCCATCGCCGCCCTGCACGAGGACCAGGTCGCCTTCCGGCAAGAGGTCAACCAGCGCTTCGAGCAGGTCGACCGGCGCTTCGAGCAGGTCGACCGGAACTTCGAGCAGGTCGACCGGAACTTCGAGCAGGTCAATCGGCAGTTTGCCACCGTCCGCGGGGGCCTGGAGCACATCGTCGGCCTCATCGAGCGGATCACCCCGGAATAGGTCACCGCGGGAGGTCGCTGCACCCGGTATGAGTGCGAAGACCTGGTTCATCACCGGTGCCTCGCGCGGCTTCGGCCGCGAGTGGGCGATCGCCGCGCTGGAGCGCGGCGACTCCGTGGCCGCCACCGCCCGCGACACCGCCACCCTGGAGGATCTCGCCGAGAAGTACGGCGACCGGCTGCTGCCGCTGCGCCTCGACGTCACCGACCGCGAGGGCGCCTTCACCGCCGTCGCGCAGGCCCACGAGCGGTTCGGGCGCCTCGACGTCGTCGTCAACAACGCGGGCTACGGACACTTCGGCGTGGTCGAGGAGCTGTCCGAGGACGACATCCGCAGCCAGATGGAGACCAACTTCTTCGGCGCGCTCTGGGTCACCCAGGCCGTCCTGCCGATCCTGCGCGAGCAGGGCGCGGGACACCTCCTGCAGGTGTCGTCCATCGGCGGGATCTCGGCGTTCGGCGGCATCGGCGCCTACCACGCGTCCAAGTGGGCGCTGGAGGGCCTGAGCCAGGCGCTCGCGCAGGAGGTCGCCCCGTTCGGCATCCGCGTCACGCTGATCGAGCCCGGCGGCTTCGCCACCGACTGGGCGGGCCCCTCGGCCAAGCACTCGGCCCCGCTGGCCGCCTACGACGGCTACCGCGCCGAGGTGCAGCGCCAGCGTGCCTCCCGCAACCCCGTCCCGGGCGACCCGGTCGCGAGCGGCAAGGCCGTGCTGGCGGTCGTCGACGCCGAGGAGCCGCCGCTGCGGATCTTCTTCGGCGACGGGCCGCTGGCCGTCGCCACGCGCGACTACGAGTCGCGCCTGCTCACCTGGCGACAGTGGGAGCCGGTCTCGATCGCCGCGGGCGGCCACGGCTGATCGACGCAACGGGCTGACAGACTGCCTGCGTGCGCACCGCCACCACCGTCGAGGCGTCCCGGCCGGGCGCGCTGGCCCTCGCGCTCGAGGCCGAAGGGCTCGGGCTGGACGTCTGCTGGGTCGCCGAGGCCTGGGGCTCGGACGCCCCGACGGCGTTGGGGTGGCTCGCCGGGCGCACCGAGCGGATGCTGCTGGGCTCCGGCGTGATCCAGGTCGGCACCCGCACACCGGTGGCCATCGCGCAGGCCGCGCTCACGCTGGCGGACCTGTCCGGCGGCCGGTTCCTGCTCGGCCTCGGCGCGTCCGGCCCGCAGGTGGTCGAGGGACTGCACGGCGTGCCGTTCGCGCGGCCGCGTACGCGGCTGCGCGAGGCCGTCGCGGTGATCCGGATGGCCATGGCCGGGGAGAAGGTCGACTACGCGGGTGCCACCGTGACGATCCCGCTGCCCGGCGGGGAGGGCAGGCCGATGCGGCTCTCGGCGCCGCCGCGCCACGTGCCGATCTACCTCGCCACGCTGTCGCCCCGGATGCTGGAGCTGACCGGTGAGGTCGCCGACGGGTGGCTCGGCACCAGCTTCGTGCCGGAGGGCGCGGACGCGTACTTCGCACACCTCGACGCCGGGCTGGCGAGGGTCGGGCGCACCCGCGTCGACCTCGACGTCTGCCAGGGCGCCGAGGTGGCGTTCGCCGCCGACGAGGACGAGCTCGCGCTGATGGTCGCCGACCGCAGGTCGGGTCTCGCGTTCAGCCTCGGCGGCATGGGCTCGGCCACCACGAACTTCTACAACGACGCCTACAGCCGTCAGGGCTGGGCCGAGGTCGCCGCCGAGGTCAAGGAGCGCTGGCTGGCGGGCGACCGGGTGGGCGCGGCCGCGCTCGTCACCGACGAGATGGTGCTGGGCACCACGCTCATCGGCACGGAGGCGATGGTCCGGCACCGGCTGGGCGTGTGGCGGGACGCGGGCGTCGACACCGTGCGGCTCTACCCCGCGGGTGAGACGCTCGACGAGCAGGTCGCCACGCTGGGCCGGGCCATCGAGCTGGTGCGCGAGGTCAGCCCAGAGCAGGCCCGAGCTCCAGTGCTCTCGCCAGGGGAACCCCGGGCCGGTACGCCAGATGCCGGTGGCTCGGCGCGTCCAGCACCGTGAGGTCGGCCCTGCGGCCCGGGGCGACCACGCCGATGTCGTCGCGGCGCAGGGCCCGCGCCGCACCAGCGGTGGCGGACCACAGCGCCTCGTCGGGCGTCATGCCCATCTCCCGCACGGCCAGCGCGATCATCAGGGGCATCGACGACGAGTAGCAGGTGCCGGGGTTGCAGTCGGTGGCCAGCGCGACGGTGACGCCCGCGTCGAGCAGCCGCCGCGCGTCCGGGTAGGGCGAGCGGGTGGAGAACTCCACACCTGGCAGCAGGGTGGCCACCGTCGTACCGCCCGCCAGCGCGTCGACGTCGGCGTCGGTGAGGTAGGTGCAGTGGTCGACGCTGGCCGCGTCGAGCTCGACGGCCAACGCGACGCCCGGTCCCGGCCCGAGCTGGTTGCCGTGCACCCGCAAGCCCAGCCCCGCGGCCTGGCCCGCCTTCAGCACCGTGCGCGCCTCGTCGGCGTCGAACGCGTGCGGGCTGTGCGGCTCGCAGAAGACGTCGACCCAGCGGGCGTACGGCGCGCAGGCCGCCAGCATGGGCCCGGCGACGAGGTCGACGTACGCACGCCGGTCCGTTCCCGCGGGCACGACGTGCGCGCCGAGGAAGGTCGTCTCGGGCGTCACCTCGGCGGCCAGCCGCAGCGCGCGCTCCTCGTCGGCGACGGTGAGCCCGTACCCGCTCTTGATCTCGACGGTCGTGGTGCCCTGCGCGCGCATCTCGGCCACGCGGGCGGCCAGCAGGGCGCGCAGCTCGTCGTCCGACGCCGCCCGGGTGGCGGCGACCGTGGACGCGATCCCGCCGCCGTCGTAGCGCTCACCCGCCATGCGCGCGGCGAACTCGGCCGAGCGGTCGCCCGCGAAGACGAGGTGGGCGTGGCTGTCGACGAATCCGGGCGCGACCGCGCGGCCCTCGACGTCGACGCGGCGGTCCACCGACGGCGCGACCCGGTCGTCGCCGACCCAGACGACACGGCCGTCGGCGACGACGATGGCCGCGCCGTGGAGCGTCCCGAGGTCGGGGTCGTGGGTGGTGAGCTCGCCGATCCCGGCGACCAGCGTGGCGCTCACACACACCGCCGGTGGCTCGCACACAGGTCCCGCAGTGTGTGCCGGTCACGCACGGTGTGTGTCACCGGGGGTCTCCGATCGCCCGGATCGCGGTCGTGAGGAGCGCGCCGACGTCGCCGAGGCGGTGCGCGCCACCGGAGACGACCGCGTGACCGTCGACGAGCACCGTGTCGACGTCGGCGGCGGTCGCCGCGAGCAGGATCTGGGCCGGGTCGGCGCCCGCGGTCCGGACGGTGTCGAGGCGGACCGCGACCAGGTCGGCGGGCGCGCCCACCGCGAGGCGGCCCGCGTCGGGGCGGCCCAGCGGGCCGTGGTTCGTCAGCGCGGTGAGCAGCTGCCCCGGGGTGAACCGGCCGCGCTCACCGGTGGCCAGCCGCTCGTGCATCTCCATCGCACGAGCCTCCTCCATGAGGTCGACGACCGCATGCTGGTCGCTGCCCAGCGACAGCGCCACCCCGGCGTCGTGCAGCGCCCGCGCCGGACCGATGCCGTCGGCGAGGTCGCGCTCGGTGGTGGGGCAGAGGCACACACCCGTGCCGGACGCGCCGAGCAGCGCGACGTCGGCGCTGGTCAGGTGGGTGGCGTGCACCGCGGTGGCGTCGGGGGACAGCACCCCGTCGGCGGCAAGCAGCCCGGTCGGGGTCAGCCCGTGCCGCGCGCGGCAGGCGGTGTTCTCGGCGGGTTGCTCGGACAGATGGACGTGCAGCGGACGCCCGGCCGCCGCCTTGGCCACGACGGCGAGCGCCTCGCGGGGGACCGCGCGGACGGAGTGCACGGCGACGCCGTCCGCGCCCGCCGCGCGCTCGGCCCAGGCGTCGACGTCGCGGTCGCCGAAGCGCAGCTGCGGACCTTCGAGGGGCGTGTCGAAGCCGCCCGCGAGGTAGCAGGTGTCCAGCAGCGTGAGCCGCACACCCGCGGCGGCGGCGGCGGCGCGCAGCGCGCCGCGCATGGCGTCGGGGTCGGCGTAGGGCACGCCGCCCGGCGCGTGGTGCAGGTAGTGGAACTCGGCGACCGCCGTCACGCCCGCCAGCGCCATCTCGGCATAGGCGGCGGTGGCGAGCGCACGGTAGGAGTCCGGGTCCAGACGGGCCGCGACCGCGTACATCGCCTCGCGCCACGTCCAGAACGTGCCGCCGCCTGCGTGGGTGCGCCCGCGCAGCGCGCGGTGGAAGGCGTGGCTGTGCGCGTTGGCGAACCCGGGCAGCACGACACCGGGCAGGCGGTGCGCGTCGCCGGGCGCGGTCCCCGCGCGCACGTCGGCGAACCGGCCGTCCTCGACCGTGAACGTGACGTCGGCGGCGACGCCGTCGGGGAGGTGGGCCGAGGCTGCCCAGTAGGTCGTGCGCGGAAGACGTCGCTCCGGCGACGTTTTCCGCGCACGGGCGGCGGAGCCGCTCACCGTGCCAGCTCGCGCAGGACGATGGTCAGGGCGGCGACGCCCGCGGCGCAGTCGGCGTCGTCGGCGTGCTCCTCGGGGCTGTGGGAGACGCCGGTCGGGTTGCGGACGAAGAGCATGGCCGTCGGGACGCCCGCCGCGGCGAGGATGCCCGCGTCGTGCCCGGCGCCGGTCGGGAGCAGCGGGGCGTCGTCCAGCAGCGTGGCCACGCGGGCGGCAAGGGCCGGGTCGAAGGGTGTGCGGTCGGTCCAGGACTCCTCGGTGAGGACGCCCCCGACCGCCGCGACATCGGCGACGACGGCCCGGACGCGCCCGGCGTCCGCGCCCCGCGCGTCCAGCCACGCCGTGACCTGCGACGGGATCGCGTTGACCCCGTTCGGGGCGACCCGCACCTTCCCGCAGGTCGCGACGGCGTCGTGGCGCTCGGCGGCCGCGCGGGCGGCGAGGACCACCCTGGCGAAGGTGAGCATCGGGTCGTCGCGGTCGGCGAGGCGGGTGGTGCCCGCGTGGTCGGCGCGCCCGGCGAGGTCGACGCGCCAGCGGCCGTGGGGGTGGATCGCGGTGCCGACGGCGACCGACCGGTGCAGATCGGCCAGCGCCCGGCCCTGCTCGACGTGCAGCTCGACGAACGTGCCGATGCGGCGCAGCGCTGCGGGATCCGCGCCGAGCGGGGCGTGTCCCGTGCGTGCGACGGCCGCGCCCATCGTGGTCCCGTCGGCATCGGTGAGGGCGGCCGCCCGGTCGGCGGCGAGCGCGCCGGTGAGGATCCGGGACCCCGCGCAGGCCACGCCGAACCGCGCGCCCTCCTCGTCGCCGAAGCAGGCCACGCCCAACGGCCGCGCGGGGGAGAACCCATCGGCGCGCAGGGCGTCGAGGGCGGCGAACCCGCTGACCACGCCCAGCGGCCCGTCGAACGCGCCGCCGTCGGGCACGGAGTCCAGGTGCGACCCGGTGACGACGCCGGGACCGTCCGCGTCGGGATCGCCCCACCAGGCGACGAGGTTGCCCGCCCTGTCGGTGGTCACGTCGAGGCTGCGGGCCTTCGCTTCGCCCGCGAACCAGGCCCGCAGGTCGGCGTCCTCGCGCGTCCAGGCGAAGCGCCGGTAGCCGCCGCTGTGGCGGTCCCGCCCAAGGTCGGCGAGCCCGTCAAGGCCCGCCCGCATCGCAGCAGGGTGACACTCCTCCGACTGAGTCGCAGCTGTGTCACCCTGCTGCGAGCCCGGTGCGGACCTCATTCCTCTGCCATCGGGATGCGGACCCCTTGCGCGGCCGCCGTCGCGCGGGCCTCGTCGTAGCCCGCGTCGACGTGCCGGAGCACGCCCATCGCCGGGTCGTTCGTCAGGACGCGCGCGAGCTTCTCGGCGGCCAGCGGCGTGCCGTCGGCCACGCTGACCTGCCCCGCGTGCTGCGATCGGCCGATGCCGACGCCGCCGCCGTGGTGGATCGACACCCAGGTCGCGCCCGAGGACGCGGCGGTGAGCGCGTTGAGCAGCGGCCAGTCGGCGATCGCGTCGGAGCCGTCGGCCATGGCCTCGGTCTCCCGGTAGGGCGAGGCGACGGAGCCGGTGTCGAGGTGGTCGCGACCGATGACGATCGGCGCGGACACCCGCCCGTCGGCCACCAGCTCGTTGAACGCGAGGCCCGCCTTGTCCCGCTCGCCCTGGCCCAGCCAGCAGATGCGGGCGGGCAGCCCCTGGAACGCGACGCGCTCCTGCGCGGCCCGGATCCAGCGGTGCAGGTGGTCGTTGTCGGGGAACAGGTCGAGGACCGCTTCGTCGGTGGCGGCGATGTCGGCGGGGTCGCCCGACAGCGCCGCCCACCGGAACGGGCCTTTGCCCTGGCAGAACAGCGGCCGGATGTAGGCGGGCACGAAGCCGGGGAACGCGAACGCGCGGTCGAAGCCGCCCTGGCGGGCCTCGTCGCGGATCGAGTTGCCGTAGTCGAACACCTCGGCGCCCGCGTCCAGGAACCCGACCATCGCCTCGACGTGGCGCGCCATCGAGGCGCGCGCCCGGTCGGTGAACTCCTCGGGCTTGGTGGCGGCGTAGTCCGCCCAGTCCTCCAGCGCGACGCCGGTCGGCAGGTAGGACAGCGGGTCGTGGGCCGAGGTCTGGTCGGTGACGACGTCGACGGCCAGCCCCCGGCGCAGCAGCTCCGGCAGGACGTCGGCGCAGTTGCCGACCACCCCCACCGACCAGGCGCGCCGCTCGAGGACGGCGGCCGCGCACTTCGCGACGGCGTCGTCCAGGTCGGCGGCGAGCTCGTCGAGGTAGCGGTGCTCGACGCGGCGCCGCAGCCGGGCGGGGTCGACGTCGACGACGAGGCACACGCCGCCGTTCAGCGTGACCGCGAGCGGCTGCGCGCCGCCCATGCCGCCGCAGCCGCCGGTGAGGGTGAGCGTGCCCGCGAGCGTCCCGCCGAACCGTTTGGCCGCCACCGCGGCGAACGTCTCGTAGGTGCCCTGCAGGATGCCCTGGGTGCCGATGTAGATCCACGAGCCCGCGGTCATCTGGCCGTACATGGTGAGGCCGAGCTGTTCGAGGCGGCGGAACTCCGGCCAGGTGGCCCAGTCGCCGACGAGGTTGGAGTTGGCGATGAGCACCCGCGGCGCCCACTCGTGGGTGCGCAGCACGCCGACCGGCTTGCCGGACTGGACGAGCATCGTCTCGTCGTCCTTGAGCGTGGTCAGGGTGCGCACCATGGCGTCGAACGAGCGCCAGTCGCGGGCGGCGCGGCCGGTGCCGCCGTAGACGACGAGGTCGTCGGGCCGCTCGGCGACCTCGGGGTCGAGGTTGTTCTGCAGCATGCGCAGCGGGGCCTCGGTCTGCCAGGACCGGGCGGTCAAGGTGGTGCCGCGCGGTGCGCGGACGGGGCGTGCGCCCTCCATGTGTTCCAGCCTCCTTCGTCGGCCCGTGCGCGGAAAACGCGGCTATAGCCGCGTTTTCCGCGCACGGGCGCGTCAGCGCAGTTCTCCAGTGACGGTCTCGGCGGCGGCGAGCGCCGCGCCGGTGGTGACGTAGTGGACCGCGGCTGCTATCTCGACCCCGAGATGGCGGTCCGGCCCGGGCCCCGCGACGTGCGCGCGCAGCCCCGCGACGACCGCGGCGGTCGCCGGGGCAGGGGCCAGCGGCGCGCGCAGGTCGAGCGCGCGTGCGGCCGTGAGCAGCTCGATCGCGAGCACACGCCCCAGCCCGTCGACGGCCCGGCGCAGCTTGCGCGCCGCCGCCCAGCCCATCGACACGTGGTCCTCCTGCATCGCGGACGACGGGATCGAGTCGACCGACGCGGGCACGGCGAGCCGCTTGAGCTCCGCAACGATCCCGGCCTGCGTGTACTGGGCGATCATGTGCCCGGAGTCGACGCCGGGGTCGTCGGCGAGGAACGGCGGCAGCCCGCCCGAGCGCGCCACGTCGAGGAACCGGTCGGTGCGCCGCTCGGAGATCGACGCGAGGTCGGCGACGGCGATCGCGAGGAAGTCCAGCACGTAGCCGAGCGGGGCGCCGTGGAAGTTGCCGTTGCTCTCCACCCGCCCGTCGGGCAGCACCACCGGGTTGTCGATGGTGGCGGCCAGCTCGCGCCCCGCGACGGTATCGGCGTGCGCGAGCGTGTCCCGCACGGCCCCGTGCACCTGCGGTGAGCAGCGCAGCGAGTAGGCGTCCTGCACGCGGGTGCACTCCGGGTTGCGGTGGCTCTCCATGATCGCCGATCCGTGCAGGAGGGCGCGGAGGTTGGCGGCGCTGGCCTCCTGGCCGGGATGCGGGCGCAGGGCCTGGAGGTCCGCGGCGAAAACGGCGTCGGTGCCCAGCAGCGCCTCGACGCTCATCGCGGCCGCGATGTCCGCGGTGCGGACGAGGAGCCGCACGTCGTGCGCGGCCAGCACGAGCATGCCGAGCATGCCGTCGGTGCCGTTGATGAGCGCGAGGCCCTCCTTCTCGGCGAGCGTCACCGGGGTGATCCCGGCGGCGGCGAGGGCGTCGGCGGCCGCGACCAGCTCGCCGTCGGCGTTGTGGACCGCGCCTTCGCCCATCGCGGCGAGCGCGCACGCGGCGAGCGGGGCGAGGTCGCCCGAGCAGCCCAGCGAGCCGTACTCGGGCACCACCGGCGTGATCCCGGCCGAGAGCATGGCGGCGTAGGCCCGCGCGGTCTCGGGGCGCGCGCCCGTGCGGCCGGTGGCGAGCGTCGAGAGGCGCAGGAGCTGCAGCGCCCGCACCACCTCCCGCTCCACCTCTGGCCCGGCTCCCGCGGCATGGGAGCGGACGAGGGAGCGCTGCAGCTGGGCGCGCTGCGCCACGGGGATGTGCCGGGTGGCGAGCGCGCCGAAGCCGGTGGAGACCCCGTAGTGCGGCGCGCTGTCGTGCGCCAGTGCCTCGACCACCTTGCGGCCCACCTCCAGCTCGTGCTCGGCCTCGGCGGAGAGCGCGACGGCGGCGCCCTCCCGCGCGACGGCGACGACCTCGGCGGGGGAGAGGGGGGCGGGTCCGATCTTCACGGTCTGCGGCACGCGTTCCATGGGACACCCGCCGCCGGTCCGCGCACCATGTCGCTGGGCGCGAATTTGTCCGGGATCCCGGACACCTGGCGTAGGGTGGGCCAGATGGCGGAACCGATACCGAGAACGGTCAAGGTTCCGGCCGCCCATCAGGCGCTGTCGGTGTTGGCCCATCTCGGCCGCCAGGCGGGCCCGGTGCCCGCCGCCGCGATCGCGCGTGAGCTCGGCCTGCCCCGTTCGACGACCTACCAGCTGCTGTCGACGCTCGTCGAGACCGGGTTCGTCGTGCATCTCGTCGACGAGCGGCGCTACAGCCTCGGCGTGGCGGCCTACGAGCTCGGCACCGGGTACGTCCGGCAGGCGCCGCTGACCCGTGTTGCGCGCGTGCCGCTGGCCAAGCTCGTCGACCGCGTCGGCCAGAGCGCGCACCTGGCGGTGCTGCAGGCGCGCGAGGTGATCTACGTGATCGAGGAGCGGGCCACCGGCCGTCCGCCGCTGGTCACCGACGTGGGCGTCCGGCTGCCCGCCCAGCTCACCGCGAGCGGGCGGGCCATGCTCTCGGCGCTGCCCGCGGCGCACGTCAGGGCGCTCTTCCCGGATCCCGCCGCGTTCGTCACGCGGCACGACGTGGGCCCGCGCTCGATCTCGGCCCTGCGGCGGCTGCTCGCCGACGTCCGCCGCGACGGGCACGCCGTCGAGGACGGCGAGGTGACCCCGGGGTTCGCGTCGGTGGCCGTCGCGGTGCTCGACCACGCCCGCCACCCGCTCGCGAGCGTGGCCGTGACGTTCCCGCGCGACGAGCAGGTCACCCCGTCGCTCGTGGCGGAGGTCGCCCGCACCGCCCGGGCGATCACCGCCCGGGTCGGCGGAGGTTACATGTCGAGCCCGCCGTTGACGGAGATCACCGACCCGGTGATGTAGCCCGCGTCGTCGTCGACGAGGAACTGCACCGCGCGCGCGATCTCGCGGGCCTGGCCGAGCCGCCCGACCGGCACCCCGCTGAGCAGCTTCTTCAGGACCTCCTCGGGGATCGCGGCCACCATCTCGGTCTCGATGTAGCCCGGCGCCACGCAGTTGACGGTGATGCCCTTGCGCGCCACCTCCTGGGCGAGGCTGCGGCTGAACCCGATCAAGCCCGCCTTCGACGCCGAGTAGTTGGCCTGCCCGATGGCACCGGTCTGCCCGATCACCGAGGAGATGTTGACGATGCGCCCGAAGCCGTTGCCGAGCATGTGGTCGAGCACGGCCTTGGTCATGTAGAACGCGCCGGACAGGTTGATGCGCAGCACAGCGTGCCAGTCGTCGACGGTCATCCTGCGTACGGTCTTGTCGACGGTGATGCCCGCGTTGTTGATGAGGTAGTCGACCCGGCCCTTCTGCTCCAGCACCTCGTTGACGACGCGCTCGCAGTCTGCGGGCATCCCGACGTTGCCCTGGTGGACGGAGATGGACGCACCCTCGGCGTTGAGCTTGCCCGCGAGCTCCTCGGCCGCCTTGGAGTTGGCGCTGTAGCCCGCCGCCACGTGCACGCCCTGCGCGGCGAGCGCGGTGGTGATCGCCGCGCCGATGCCGCGGGCCCCGCCGGTGACGATGGCGACGCGCTGCTCGGACGATGTGTCGCTGGGTGCGGTCATAAGGTCGCTCCTTTTCGTGGGGGTTCTAGTCGCCGAACGCCGCGGCGATGTCGTCGCTCGTGGTCGGGGCGGTCGTCGAACCGTCGGGCTCGGGGCCTGCCAGCGGCACCTCGGGCGCGACGACCTGCGGGTCGATGGTCAGCACCGCGTAGCCGCCGACCGCGCCCGCGCCGAAGCCCGGCGCGAAGACGCGGGTGGGCCCGGCGATCACCTTGTCGCGCACCGCGTCGGCGATCGCGATCGGGATGGAGGCCGAGGAGACGTTGCCCATCGTCTCGATGTTGAAGTAGAGGTGTTCGGCCTTGACCCCCGCCTTCGCCGCGAGCTGCAGGATCATCGTCTTGTTGGCCTGGTGCGGCACGATCAGCTCGACGTCGTCAAGGAGCGTGCCGCCGTTCAGGCCGGGCTCCCGGCCCAGCTCCTCGATCATCTGGGCCAGGTAGCGACCCGCGAGCGCCTTGACCTCGGGTCCGTAGACGGTGATGTCGTTGTCGAACTCGTGGTTCGGCCAGATGATCGAGTTCACCTGCGTCCACGGGCCGCTGGCGTAGGTGTTCAGCACGTGGACGTCGCCCGCCTGGCCCTCGGCCACGGGCGCGACGACGAGTGCGGCGGCGCCGTCCCCGAAGATCATTCTGGACGTCCGGACGGCGCCGATCTTGTCGGAGAACTTCTCGACGCACACCAGCAGCACCGGCCGCTCGACCTCCTGCAGCTGGCGCACCGCCTCGGAGAGCCCGTACGGCATGCCCGCGCAGGCCGCGACGATGTCGGCCGAGCAGTGGGTCTGCAGGATCCCCAGCTCCCCCGAGAGCCAGGTGGACAGCGACGGGATCAGCCGGTCGCTCGTGCAGGTGGCCACCAGCACCGCGCCGATCTCCTCGGCCGTGCGTCCGGCGTGCGCCAGCGCGCCCTTGGCCGCCTGCAGCGCGAGGTGGTCGATGTCGTGGGCGGTGTAGCGGCGCTGCGTGATGCCGGTCTTGGTGTGGATCTCCTCGGCGCTCATCGGCGACCACGAGAAGCTCGCGTTGCGCACGACGTCGGCGTTGTCGCAGATGATCTCGCCGCGGGCCACCGCGAGCGCCTCGATGCGCGGCTGCACGCGGAAGGCCGTGCGCACGTGCACGGCGGGGTAGGGCCGGATCGGCGGCACGGCGTCGACCGCGGGGCGGGTGGCCGTGCGCACCGGCTCGGCCCCCGCGCGCACCCGGTCGAGGAACGCGACGACGTCCCGGTTGCGCGGGTGGAAGGCGATCACCCAGTCGTCGTCGCCGATCTCCGACGCCAGGCGCAGCTGGGTGCGGGAGCGGTCCCACGGGTACTGGTTGTGCAGCACCATCGCCCACCGCCGCAGCGCCTCCAGCTCGGGCACCGGACCTTCGGCGTCGAGGATCTCGGCGAGGCCGAAGACGGGGTAGTCGGGGTCGTGCTCGGGCACCACCCAGGTCAGCGCGCCGGGTCGCGCGAGGAACTCCGTCACGGTCGGCTTGACCGCGGGCAGCTCGGACGCGTGATGGCGCTTGTGCCGGTAGAGGTCGAAGAGGAGGTCGAAGATCTCCTGCTCGACGGCGGTGTCCCACGTCGAGGGCAGTGCGTTCCAGGCCTGCTCGACGGCGGCCACCTTCGCCTCCCCGTCCTCCCACGGGGTGAGCACGGGCAGGAAGACGTCGTCGCGGCGGCGCGGGAGGTCGCGCCACCGCGTGGGTCGCTTGTCGAACATCGTCATCGAGTAGCGGTTGACCCAGAAGAGGTTCTGCCCGAGGTCGCGCAGGAGGCCGAAGCGGTCGGCGTAGGCGCCGGTCTCGACCTTCTTGCGGATGTCGGTGCCGGTCGGAGCCTTGGCCTCGAAGTCACGGCCGATCACCGCGGTGAACTGGTCGAGCGTGTGCAGCACCGAGAAGTCCAGCTCGCCGAGGACCGTGGCCGGGAAGACCAGCCTGCCGTGCTTGTTGATCACGAACGGTTTCACGTGTGTCCCCCGGTCGGAATGGCGATCATGCGGCGTCCCCACCCTAGCCAGGGGTGCCCGTGATCGGTACGTGATCGCGCCGCTACCGGTCGGTAACTCGCCGGTTTGCTTAGTGAGTGAGCACTCATCTACGGTTGAGACATGCCCGTCCGCAGCGAGCGCGCCCGCCGGATGCCGCCTGCACAGCGGCGCGAGGCGCTGATCGCGGCCACCCTGCCGCTGGTGCTGTGGCACGGGCCCGGTGTCACCACGCGCCAGATCGCGGAGGCCGCCGACGTCGCCGAGGGCACGATCTTCCGGGTCTTCGAGGGCAAGGAGGCGCTGATCCGCGCGGTCACCGAGCGGGCCTTCGACCCGGCACCAGCGCTCGCGGAGATCGCGGCGATCGACAGGGCGATGGAGCTGCGCGCGCGGCTGGTCGCGCTGGTCGAGATCCTCCAGGGGCGCCTGCACACGGTGTTCGCGCTCATCCACGCGCTCGGGATGCAGGGCCCGCCGCCGGAGGGGCACCGGCCGCGGCTGGTCAACGACGAGTTCCGGGACGCGATCGTCGAGCTCGTCGGCGACGACCGCACGCGGCTGCGGGTGCCGCCGATGGAGCTGGCCGCGGCACTGCGGATGCTCGTGTTCTCCTCGACGCATCCGTTCATCAACGACGGAAATCCGCTGACGGCCGAGCAGATCGTCGGCATCCTGCTCGACGGCCTCGCCCGTCGGGGGCCTCAGATCGACAAGATCGACACAGTCACGACCGGGGGGAACCGAGCGTGCTAGTCCGCCTGTTACGCCAGCATCTGCGGCCCTACGGCAGACCGCTGCTCGCCGTCGTGGGCCTGCAGCTCGTGGGCACCATGGCGTCGCTCTACCTGCCGAGCCTCAACGCCGACATCATCGACAACGGCATCGCGCGCGGCGACACCGGCTACATCATGGGCACCGGCGGCTGGATGCTCGGTGTCACGCTGCTGCAGGTCGCGTGCTCGGTCGCCGCGGTCTACTTCGGTGCGCGCACGGCCATGGGCTTCGGTCGCGACGTCCGCTCGTCGATCTTCCACCGGGTGGGGGAGTTCTCCGCGCGCGAGTTCAACCGCTTCGGCGCCCCTTCACTGATCACTCGCAACACCAACGACGTCCAGCAGGTGCAGATGCTGGTGCTGATGTCGTGCACGATGCTGGTCGCCGCGCCGATCATGTGCGTCGGGGGCGTGATCATGGCGCTGCAGGAGGACGTCGGCCTCTCCTGGCTGATGGCCGTCAGCGTGCCCGTGCTGGTGGTCGCGATCGGGCTGGTCATCGTGCGGATGGTGCCGAAGTTCCGGCTCATGCAGGAGCGCATCGACGGCATCAACCGGGTGCTGCGGGAGCAGATCACCGGCATCCGCGTGGTCCGCGCGTTCGTCCGCGAGCCGGTGGAGACCGCGCGGTTCGGCCGCGCCAACGCCGATGTCACCGCGGTCGCAATGGCCGCGGGGCGGCTGCAGGCGCTGATCTTCCCGATCGTCATGCTCGTGCTGAACGTGTCCAGCGTCGCGGTGATGTGGTTCGGCGCCGCGCGCATCGACGCCGGTCAGATGCAGATCGGCGCGCTCACCGCGTTCCTGGCCTACCTGCTGCAGATCCTCATGGCCGTAATGATGGCGACCTTCATGGCGATCATGATCCCGCGCGCCTCCGTGTGCGCGGACCGGATCATGGAAGTGATGGGGACCGAAACCACGGTCGAGCCGCCGCACGCGCCGGTCACACCGCTGCGCTCCGACGGGCAGCTGATCTTCGACGACCTCACGTTCTGCTATCCGGGCGCCGCGGCACCCGTGTTGCGCGATGTGTCGTTCACCGCGCTCCCCGGGCAGACGACGGCCATCATCGGCAGCACCGGCGCAGGCAAGACGACGTTGATCTCGACGGTGCCGCGGCTCTTCGACGCCACAGCGGGCGCCGTGCTCGTCGACGGCGTCGACGTGCGCGAGATCGAGCCCGACGAGCTGTGTCGGCGTATCGGGCTCGTGCCGCAGCGGCCGTACCTGTTCACCGGCACGGTGGCGAGCAACCTCCGCTACGGCAACCCCGACGCCACGGACGAGGAGCTGTGGGCAGCGTTGGAGGTGGCGCAGGGCGCGGACTTCGTGCGTTCGATGGCCGAGGGCCTCGAAGCGCCGATCGCGCAGGGCGGGACCAACGTCTCCGGCGGCCAGCGCCAGCGGCTCGCGATCGCCCGCGCTCTGGTGCGCAGGCCCGAGATCTACCTCTTCGACGACTCGTTCTCGGCGCTCGACCTGACCACCGACGCCCGGCTGCGCGCCGCGCTCAAGCCGGTGACGGCCGACGCCACCGTCGTGATCGTCGCCCAGCGCGTGTCGACGATCGCCGACGCCGACCAGATCGTCGTGCTCGAGGACGGGCTGGTCGTCGGCATCGGGCGCCACGAAGAGCTGCTGTCGACCTGCCCGACCTACGTCGAGATCGTCGAGAGCCAGCACTCCACGGAAGAGGTCGCGGCATGAGCGCCCCCGCCCCGACCACGGGGCCGCGCCAGGACGCGGACACCGTCTCCGCCGCGCGTGGGATGGCCGCCCAGCGCCGCGGCGGCGGCCCGCCGTGGGCCGGGGCCGGGCAGCCCGTCGAGAAGGCGCAGAACTTCGGCGGGTCGGCCCGGCGTCTCGTGGGCCTGCTGCGGCCCGAGCGCTGGGGTGTGGCGGCCGTGCTGGTGCTCGGCGTCGTGTCGGTGGCCCTCAACGTGATCGGGCCGAAGATCCTCGGCCACGCCACCGACGTGATCTTCGCCGGGATCATCGGCAAGCAGCTGCCCGCGGGGATCACGCCGGAGCAGGCCGCGGCCGCCGCGCGGGCGGCGGGCAACGCGACGGTCGCGGGCGTGATCGAAAGCCAGCACGTCGTGCCCGGCGTCGGCATCGACTTCTCCGCGCTGGGGCTCGTGCTGCTCACCGTCATCGGGATCTACGTCGGCGCGGCGGTGTTCGGGTACGCGCAGGGTTACCTGCTCAACGGCATCGTCCAGCGCACGATCTACAACCTGCGCCGCGACGTCGAGGACAAGCTCAACCGCCTTCCGCTCGCCTACTTCGACGGCAGGCAGCGCGGCGAGGTGCTCTCGCGCGTCACGAACGACATCGACAACGTCTCCACCAGCCTCCAGCAGACGATGAGCCAGCTCATCACGTCCATCCTCACGGTGTTCGGCGTCCTGCTGATGATGTTCGTGGTCTCGCCGCTGCTCTCGTTGATCGCGCTGGTCACCATCCCGGCGTCGCTGTGGCTGACCCGGGTTATCGGCAAGCGGAGCCAGAAGCACTTCGTGGCGCAGTGGCGGCACACCGGCGCGCTCAACGGTCAGATCGAGGAGTCGTTCACCGGCCACGAGCTGGTGCGCGTGTTCGGGCGGCGCAGCGAGGTGGAGGAGGCGTTCCGGGCCAAGAACGAGGAGCTGTTCGGCGCGAGCTTCGGCGCGCAGTTCGTCTCCGGGATCATCATGCCGTCGATGATGTTCATCGGGAACCTCAACTACGTCGCGGTGGCCGTCGTCGGCGGGCTGCGCGTGGCGTCGGGCGCGATGAGCCTCGGCGACGTGCAGGCGTTCATCCAGTACTCGCGCCAGTTCACCCAGCCGCTCACCCAGGCGGCGTCGATGGCGAACCTGCTGCAGTCCGGCGTCGCGTCGGCGGAGCGCGTGTTCGAGCTGCTGGACGCCACCGAGGAGTCGCCCGACCCGGCCGTGCCCGCGGTGCGCGAGCAGCGGCGCGGGCGGGTCGCGTTCGAGCACGTGCGGTTCTCCTACCGGCCCGACCAACCGCTGATCGAGGACCTGTCGCTTCAGGCCGAGCCCGGCCAGACCGTCGCGATCGTCGGACCGACCGGCGCGGGCAAGACCACGCTGGTCAACCTGATCATGCGGTTCTACGAGCTGGACGGCGGGCGCATCACCCTCGACGGCGTCGACACGGCCACGATGGCGCGGGCCGACCTGCGCTCGGGCGTCGGGATGGTGTTGCAGGACACGTGGCTGTTCGGCGGCACGATCCACGACAACATCGCCTACGGCAACCCGTCGGCGACGCCTGCGCAGATCAAGGCCGCGGCGGAGGCCACGTACGTCGACCGGTTCGTGCGCAGCCTGCCCGACGGCTACGACACCGTCATCGACGAGGAAGGCTCGAACGTCTCCGCCGGTGAGAAGCAGCTGATCACTATCGCGCGGGCGTTCCTGGCCGATCCTTCGCTGCTCATCCTCGACGAGGCCACCAGCTCGGTGGACACCCGCACCGAGGTGCTGGTCCAGCGGGCGATGGCCGCGCTGCGCAGCGACCGCACGAGCTTCGTGATCGCGCACCGGCTCTCCACGATCCGCGACGCCGACCTCATCCTGGTCATGGAGGCCGGGTCGATCGTGGAGCAGGGCACCCACGAGGAGCTGCTCGCGGCGCACGGCGCCTACTGGCGGCTGTACAACGCGCAGTTCGCGGGGAACACCACGTAGTGCACCGCGACGCGATCACCGCCGCGCGCTCGCGACGCTCGGACCGCGGGTCGACGCGGCGGCGCGGGTGGAGCGATGATCCACGTCTGCGTGACATTGCCGCCGTATATGACGCGGATGTCCCACAGACGTCGATCATCCGGCGGTCAGACACGCGGTGCTCACCCGGCGCACGCTCGCAGTCACCTCCCGGTACCGTTCGAGTGGCCACCTCGGACGTGTCAGTACCGAGCGTGACGGTCGTCGTTGTCTCCCCGATCGTCGACCACGCCGTGCGGTCCCGGGCCTCCCCACCCGCGGACGGCGGTCGTTCCGCGACTGGAGGTTCCGCGATGCCCCAGCACAGCGCCCGGAAGGCCCACTCCCGGTGGCGATGGCTCGCGGCCGTGGCCGCGCTCGTCCTGGTCGGCCCTCCCGCGGTCGTGCTCACGACGGCGTACGGCGACCGGCAGGCCCCCGACGGCGTGGGTGCGGCGTGTCCCACCTTGCGGGTCGTGACGGCGCGATCGTTCGCGCCCGTCCTCGACGCCGCGGCGCGGACGGCGGCCGCCGGACCGGCGTGCAGCCGTCTCGAGGTCAGCGTGGCCGACGGGCGCGGCGCACCCGTGCGCGCCGCCGAGCTCGACGCCGACCTCTGGGTTCCCGACGACACGTCGTGGCGGGGCGCGCCCGACCGACTCGCCCTCGCCGAGGCTCCCGCGGCGGACGCCGGCGCCGTGCTCGCCACGAGCCCGATCTACCTCGCCACCGACCCCGCCACCGCCGCGCGGATCGCCACGGCAGGCGGCGGCTGGGGTGGGCTTGCCCGGCTCGTCACCGCGCCCCGGGCGGACGTCCGGCTCGTCGCCCACGATCCCGGCGGCAGCGGCGACGGGATGCTCGCCCTCGGCGCACTCGGCGAGGCGGTGTGGCTGGCCGACGGCATGGACGCCTCGGCGGACGCGCTGTCCATCGCGCTTCCCCGCACCCGCATCGTGACGGGGAACGACACGGCGACGCCCGATCGGCCCGGCGAGGTCGGCCTGCTGACCGAACGGGAGCTGCTGCGCTCCGCCACCACGTCGGGGCTCACCGTCATCGCGCCTGCCGACCACACGGCGGAGCTGCGCTACAGCTGGTTCCCGTCCGCCGCGGCGGCAGCCGACCCCGCCCGGGCGATGGCGCTCGACCGCCTCCGGACCGCGCTCGGCGATGCCGCCGCCCGCTCCCTCGCCGAGGCCGGGCTGCGCAGGCCCGGCGGCGTCCGCCCGCCGGGGCCCGCCGAGAGCGACCTCCCGCCCGTCGTCGCACCGCCGTTCGACGTGCTCGGCCCCCACCACGTCGACCACGTCCTCGCCGCGGCGTACGTGGAGGACCGGCGCGCTGACGTGCTGGTCGCCGTCGACGTCTCCGGGTCGATGCGGGCGCTGCTGCCGCCCACCCGCGAGCCGCGGATCGCGATGGTCCGGCGCGGCGTCACGGCGTTGGCCCAACTGCTGCCCGACGACGCCCGGCTGACGCTCTGGGAGTTCGGCACGCACCTGGACCGCGACCGGGACTACCGCGTGCTGCGCGAGGGCGCCGAGCTCGGCGGCGGCGGCAGGGAGGAGGTCGACGCCGCCGTCTCCGCGCTCACCCCGACCGACACCGGCACCGGGCTGCACGACACCATCCTCGCCGCCTACCGGACGGCCCAGCAGACCTATCGGGACGGGACGCCGTCGCATGCGGTGGTGTTCACCGATGGCCGCAACGAAGCCGACAACCCGACCCTCTCCGTCGACCAGCTGCGGGACGGGCTGGCGGCCGCCGCCGACCCGCTGAGGCCGGTGAGCCTCGCCGTGATCACCTTCGGCGACGAACCGGACGCCGCGGAGCTGCAGCGCGCGCTGGATCCCGTGCAGGGCTACGTCGACCGTCTCGGCACGGCCGAACAGGTCGGGGCCGCGTTCATCCATCTCGCCGCGGGCGGGCTGCACGGATGACCGCGCAGCCGCTCCCGACCACCGCGGCCTGGCCCGGGCCTGCCGACCTCGCCCGACCGCGGATGCGGGCGGCGGCGTGGGCGGTCGACCTCATCGTCGTCGCGGCCCTGACCGCCGTCCTCCTCGCCGCCTGCCTGTGGTTCGTCCGCGAGGTCCTGCACGTGAGCGACGTGTGGGGCGCCGCGGCGCCCTGGTGGCGGCGAGGCCTCGTCGTGGCCGTGGCCGCCGCCGTCGCCACGCTCGGCTACCTCGGCCTCGGCCAGGCCGGTTCGGCCCGGACCCTCGGCAAGTGGCTGGTCGGCCTGCGCCCCGTGCAGGTGGTGCGGATGCCCGACGGCGGCCTGCGGCTGATCGAGCTGCGCATCGCCGTGGCCGTGCTGCGCCAGGTCGCGCACATCATGGACGCTCCGCTGCTCTGGGGCCTCCTGCGTCCGGTGTGGGACCGCTACCACCAGACCGTGGCCGACCAGCTGACCGGTGTGTTCGTCGTCGTCGACCGCGACGAGCGCTGCTTCGAGCACGAGCGCTTCCTCGAACGGAACGCGGCCGACCAGCCGGAATGGTGGCTGTGCAAGCAGTCCGGCGAGGAGATCTGGCGTGGCCGGTCGGCAGCGCCTCAGCGGTCGGCGCCCGCCACCCGGTAGCGCAGGTAACGGAACGCCCCACGGTCATCGGTCCACCCGGCGGCGCGAGGCGACCTCTCCTACGGTGGTTCGCGAGGCAGTGCCGGGGGGAGGCCAGGGGGAGGCCAGGTGGACGGTCGGGTGGTCGGCTTGCTCGTCGGCGCGGTCGGCGGCACCGCGTTCGTCGTGTTCAACGCGCCGCGGGTGCCTGCCCCTTTCGGCGTCACGGCCGCGGTTCTCGCGGCGGTGGCGCTCGTCGGGCTCATCGTGTGGATTCTCCGGCAGCGGCGGTCGGCCGCCGTCGCGGGCCCCGGCGTGGGGGGTGCGGGCGAGGGCCCACCGGCAGGGGTCCGCGAGGAGGACGGTGGCGGGGGTGGCGGGATGTACGGCAGGCGCTTCCGGCTGGTCGTCGCGGCCGAGGTGGTGGCGATCGTGGGCGGCGCGGTCGTGCTCGGCAGGCTCGGCCTGGCGCTCGCGGTGCTGCCGTGGGTCGTGTTCGTGGTCGGCGCGCATTTCGTCGCGCTCGGCCGGGTGTGGCGGCGCGCGTCGCTCGCGGTGGTGGGTGTCGTCGTGGCCGTGTGCGGCGCCGTCGGGTTCGCCCTCGCGGTGGCGGGCGCGCCGGACGCCGCCATCGCCGCTGTCGCGGGGATCGCGCCCGGCGCAGCGCTGCTGGCGGGCTGCTGGTGGGCCGCGGTGGCCCTCGCCGCCGACCGCTGACCGCGTCTGGTCAGCGACGCTGCCCGGCAGCCGCTGACGCCGCCGGGCTCGCCAGGGGGTGGCGGGCCGCGTCCCGCCACTCTTCGCAGACCGCGTCGCCGCCCCGCAGGGTCCCGGGGCTCTGCGCGGTGCGCCTCCGCTCTGCGAAGCCGCCGAGGCAGCGGCCCGGGCCGGGTTCGTCAGCCGCGGTTCACTTCGCCGGGGGGACGCCCAGGCAGGCGTGGGCGATCTCGTCGAGGAGGGCGGCCTGCCGGTCGGGGGCGAGGCCGCTGCGGAAGAACAGCGTCGACTGCACCGAGCTGATGGCCGCGTGGACGGTGAGGCGCAGCTCGCCGTCGGCGAGGTCGCGGCGCAGTGGCGCGAGCAGGTGCACCCACTCCTCGATGTAGTGGCGCTGGCGCCGCCGCAGCCGCCGCCGGTCCTCGTCCGGCAGGGTGTAGATCTCCCTGTGGTAGACGGCGAGCACCGCGCGGTCCTCGATCGCGACCGCGATGTGGTCCCTGACCAGCGCGGACAGCGCGGCATGCCCATCGGGCACCGAGGCGAGGATCGCCGCGGCGCCCTCGGCCAGCCGGTCCATCACCCGGTCGAGCAGGGCGACGAGCAACGCGTCCTTGCTGGCGAAGTGGCGGTAGATCCCCGAGCCGACGATGCCCGCCTGCGCGCCGATGTCGGCCAGGCCGACGGTGTGGAAGCCCCGACCGGCCGCGAGCTGAGCCGCCGCGGCGAGGATGCGCTCCCGCCGCTCGGGATCGCGGCGGCGCGTGCCGGGCACGACCATCTGGTCATCATGGCAGCCGGGCGGTACCGTCGCCACAAGTGAACCGGAAATCACTGGAGTCGCCGTGGACTTCCTCGAAAGCGACGAGCACCGCGACCTCCGCGCGGCCGTCGGAGCGATCGCCGGGTCCTTCGGCGGCAGCTACTACACCCAGCATGCGCGCGCGGGCACCCCCTGTGACGAGCTGTGGACGGCGCTGGGCGACGCGGGCTTCATCGGCGTCAACGTCGCCGAGGAGTACGGCGGTGGTGGCGGCGGGCTCGTCGAGCTCGCCATCGTGTGCGAGGAGATCGCGAGCCACGGCGCCCCGCTGCTCCTGCTGCTCGTGTCGGCGGCCATCTCGGCCGAGGTGATCGGCGAG
This sequence comes from uncultured Actinomycetota bacterium, assembly GCA_963750095.1. Taxonomy (GTDB): domain Bacteria; phylum Actinomycetota; class Actinomycetes; order Mycobacteriales; family Pseudonocardiaceae; genus Pseudonocardia. Next base: position 332,256 of record CAVVPJ010000012.1, read on the forward strand.
TTCGGCTCGCCGGAGCTGCGCAAGGAGTGGCTGCCGGGGCTCGCGAGCGGGCGCACCAAGGTCGTCTTCGCGGTCACGGAGCCGGACGCGGGGTCCAACACCCACCGCCTCGCCACCACTGCCGCGCGAGCGGGCGACGAGTGGGTGCTCTCCGGCACCAAGCACTACATCTCCGGGGTCGACGAGGCCGAGGCGCTCATGGTGGTCGCCCGCACCGGCTGGACGTCCGACGGGTCGCCCCGGCTGTCGCTGTTCGTCGTCCCGACCGACGCGCCCGGACTGCAGAAGACGCCCCTTCCGGTCGACATCCAGCTCCCGGACAAGCAGTTCGTGCTGCACTTCGACGACGTGCGCCTCCCCGCCGAGGCGCTGGTGGGCGAGGAGGGCGCGGGCTTCCGCCAGGTGTTCCACGGCCTCAACCCCGAGCGGATCACCGGCGCGGCGCTCGGCGTCGGGGTCGCCCGCTACGCCCTGCGCCAGGCCGCGGCGTACGCCACCACGCGGACGGTGTGGGAGACCCCCATCGGCGCCCACCAGGGCGTCGCGCATCCGCTCGCCCAGGCGAAGATCGAGACCGAGCTGGCCGCGCTCATGACGCACAAGGCAGCCTGGCTGCACGACCGCGGCCTGCCAGCGGGCGAGGCGGCCAACATGGCCAAGTACGCCGCGGCCGAGGCCGCCCTGCACGCCCTCGACGTCGCGATCCAGACCCACGGCGGCAATGGCCTCGCCACCGAGTACGGCCTCCTGCCGTACTGGGGACTCGCCCGGTTGCTGCGCATCGCGCCCGTGAACCGCGAGATGATTCTCAACTACGTCGCGCAACACAGCCTGGGCATGCCGAGGAGCTACTAGTGACCGATGCCCAACGTGGGAGCGAGACGGCCGACCTCATCCACCGCGTCAACGTCGGCGACTCCCTCACCCGCACCGCCGCGGCCCGCCCGAACCAGCTCGCCGTCGTCGACGGCGGGCGCCGCCTCACCTACGCCGAGCTCGACGCCTGGGTGAACCGCATCGCGCACGGGCTCGCCCACGCGGGCTGGCGCCGCGGTGACGCGCTCGGCATCGCCTCGGGCAACAGCGCGGAGTTCCTCGCCGTCTACTACGCGTGCGCGAAGCTCGGCGTGGTCTGCGTGCCGGTCAACCTCGGTTGGCGCGCCGACGAGGTGGCCTACGTGCTGGGGCATTCGCGGGCGAAGGGGCTCGCCGTCGAGACCCAGCTCGCCGACGCGATGGGGCAGGCCCTCCGGGGGGCCACCGGCGTGACCGAGGTGATCGTGCTGCCCGGCCTGCACGCCGACTACCGGGCCGAGCCCGCCGACCGCCTCTGGGTCACCCTTGCCGACCGCGAGGCCGAGGACACGTACACGCCCACCGCCGAGGTTGCCGACCGCGACCCGCTCACGTACCTCTACACCTCGGGCACCACCTCGTTCCCGAAGGGCGTGGTCGCGAGCCACCTGGCCGTCTATCTGGAGTCGATGTCGGCGGCGCTCGACTCGGGCTGGTCGGCCGCCGACCGGTTCGCCGCCATGATGCCGATGTTCCACACGGCCCAGCTCAACGCGTTCTGTACGCCCGCGGTGCTGGTCGGGGCGACGATCCACGTGCTGAGGGGCTTCGACCCGGCCGCGCTGCTCGACCTCGTCGAGCGCGAGGGGATCACGCAGGTGTTCGGGCTGCCCGTGATGTACCGCGCGATGCTGGAGCATCCGTCGTTCGCCGGGCGGGACCTCTCGTCGCTCAAACGGGCGGTCTACGCGATGGCGCCGATGCCGGATGCCCTCATCCGCGCCTGCCTCGACGGCTTCGGCTGCGACTTCGCCCTGCTCTTCGGCCAGACCGAGATGTCGCCGATCACCACGCTGTTCCGGCCCGAGCACCAGCTCACCCACATCGGCGCGGTCGGCACGCCGCTCACCGGCGTCCAAGTGGCGATCATGGGGCCGGACGGCGCGCTGCTGCCGCCAGGCGAGCAGGGCGAGATCGTCTACCGCGGCCCGTCCACGATGACGGAGTACCTCGACAACCCCGAGGCCACCGCGGAGGCGTTCGCGCACGGCTGGTTCCACTCCGGCGACGTCGGCCGCTTCGACGACGACGGCGTGCTGTGGTTCGCCGACCGCTCCAAGGACGTGATCAAGACCGGCGGCGAGAACGTCGCGTCGATCGAGGTGGAGAAGGCGGTGTACGCGGCGGACCCCGCGGTCGGCGAGGTCGTGGTGATCGGGCTGCCGCACGGGCGTTGGAGCGAGGCGATCACCGCGGTCGTCGTGCCCAAGTCGGGACAGACCGTCGACGAGGCCGCCCTGCTCGCCGCGCTGCGCGCCCACCTGGACCCGTACAAGATCCCCAAGTCGGTGATCGTCGCCGAGGCGCTGCCCCGCACGTCCACCGGCAAGATCCAGAAGAGCCGGCTCCGCGAGGTCCACCGTGGTCACTATGGGAGCTGACGTCGGCTCACACACACCGGGTGGGGCCCGCACACACCTCCCGCAGTGTGTGCGGGCCACCGACGGTGTGTGCGAGGTGCCCAGGTGACCGTGCTGCCGACCTACGTGGAGCCCGCGAGCGCCGGGTTCCGGGCCAACCGGGCCCACCAGCTCGGGCTGATCGAGCGGCTCGACGCGCAGCTGCGGCTGGCCGTCGCGGGCGGCGGCGAGCGGTACGTCGCGCGCCATCGCGCACGGGGGCGGCTCACCGTGCGCGAGCGCGTCGAGCTGCTGCTCGACCAGGACAGCCCGTTCCTCGAGCTCTCGACGCTCGCCGCGTGGGGCACCGAGTTCACCGTGGGCGCGACGGTGGTGACCGGGATCGGCGTCGTGTCGGGCGTCGAGTGCGTGGTGATCGGGCACGACCCCACCGTCCGCGGCGGCGCGATGAACCCCTACTCGTTGCGCAAGACCCTGCGCGCGCTGGAGATCGCCCGGCTCAACCGGCTGCCGGTGGTGAACCTCGTCGAGTCCGGCGGCGCCGACCTGCCCACCCAGCTCGACCTGTTCGTGCCCGCCGGACGGATCTTCCACGAGCTGACCGAGCTGTCGGGCATGGCCATCCCGACGGTCGCGCTCGTGTTCGGCAACTCGACGGCGGGCGGCGCGTACGTGCCCGGGATGTGCGACTACGCCGTGCTCGTCGCCGAGCGCGCCAAGGTGTTCCTCGGCGGCCCGCCGCTGGTCAAGATGGCCACCGGCGAGGACGCCGACGACGAGGCGCTCGGCGGCGCCGACATGCACACCCGCGTCTCCGGGCTCGGCGACCACTTCGCCGTCGACGAGCACGACGCCATCCGCATCGGCCGCGCGATCATGGCGAGGCTCAACTGGCGCAAGCTCGGCCCGCCGCCCGGCCCCGCCGTTGAGCCGCGCTACGACCCCGACGAGATCCTCGGCGTCCTCCCGCCCGACCCCAAGGTGCCGTTCGACCCCCGCGAGGTGCTCGCCCGCACCGTCGACGGCTCCGAGTTCGACGAGTACAAGCCGCGCTACGGCACGTCGCTGGTCACGGGATGGGCGCGGATCCACGGTTTCCCGGTGGGCGTGCTCGCCAACCACCGCGGCGTGCTGTTCAGCGAGGAGGCGAAGAAGGCCACCGAGTTCATCCTGCTGGCCAACCAGACCGACACCCCGCTGGTCTTCCTGCAGAACACCACCGGCTACATGGTCGGCACCGAGTACGAGCAGGGCGGGATCATCAAGGACGGCGCCAAGATGATCAACGCGGTCACCAACAGCGCGGTGCCGCACGTCACGATCAACATGGCGAGCTCGTTCGGCGCGGGCAACTACGGGATGTCCGGCCGGGCCTACGACCCGCGGTTGATGTTCGCGTGGCCAGGGGCGAAGCTCGCGGTCATGGGAGCGGCGCAGCTCGCGGGGGTGCTGTCGATCGTCGGGCGGGCGTCGGCGGCGGCGCAGGGCGATCCGTTCGACGAGGACGCCGACCGCGCGCGCACCGCCGCGGTCGAGGCGCAGATCGAGACCGAGTCCGACGCGTTCGCCGTCACCGCACGCCTCTACGACGACGGCATCGTCGATCCCCGCGACACCCGCACCGTGCTGGGCATCGCGCTCTCGGCCGTCCACTCCACCACCGTCGCCGGTCGACGCGGCTTCGGCGTCTTCCGGATGTGAGGATGATCAACAAGCTGCTGGCGGCCAACCGCGGGGAGATCGCCGCCCGCGTCTTCCGCACCGCCCACGAGCTGGGCATCGCCACCGTCGCGGTGTTCTCCGACGCCGATGCCGACCTGCCGTACGTCGCGCTCGCGGACGAGGCCGTGCGGCTGCCCGGCGCCGCGCCCGCCGACACCTACCTGCGCGGCGACCTGGTCATCGCTGCGGCCCGCGCGACCGGCGCCGATGCCGTCCACCCCGGCTACGGGTTCCTGTCGGAGAACGCGCGGTTCGCCCGCGACTGCGCCGCGGCGGGGCTGACGTTCGTCGGGCCCACGCCCGACGCGATCGCCTCGATGGGCTCGAAGACCCGGGCCAAGGCGCTGATGGAGGCGGCCGGGGTGCCGGTGCTGCCCGGTGTGACGGTCGGGCCGGAAGTCGACCTCCACGCCGAGGCCGCCCGGATCGGCTTCCCGGTGCTGGTCAAGGCCGCGTTCGGGGGCGGCGGACGCGGCATGCGGATCGTCACGACGCCCGACGAGCTGGCCGCGGCCGTCGAGAGCGCCCGCCGCGAGGCCGCGTCGGCGTTCGGCGACGGCACCGTGTTCCTCGAGCGCTACGTTGTCGACCCGCGCCACGTCGAGGTGCAGATCCTCGGCGACGGGCACGGCAGCGTCGTCGCGCTGTTCGAGCGCGACTGCTCGATCCAGCGACGGCACCAGAAGATCGTCGAGGAGTGCCCGTCACCCGTCGTCGACGACGCGCTGCGCGCCGAGCTGTCGGCGGCCGCCGTCGCCGCGGGCAAGGCCATCGGCTACACCGGCGCGGGCACCGTCGAGTTCGTGATGGACGAGGCCGGGTCGTTCTGGTTCCTGGAGGTCAACACCCGGCTGCAGGTCGAGCACCCGGTGACGGAGCTGGTCACCGGGCTGGACCTCGTCGCGCTGCAGCTGCGCGTCGCCGAGGGCGAGCCGCTCCCGGCCGAGGTGAGCCAGGCGCGGATCCACGGCCACGCGATCGAGGTGCGGCTCTACGCCGAGGACGCCCCCGCCGGGTTCCTGCCCGCCACCGGCACCGTGCACCGCTTCCGCGTCCCCGACGGGGTGCGGGTCGACGCGGGCGTCGCCGACGGCTCGGTCGTCGGTCCGCACTACGACCCGATGCTGGCCAAGGTGATCGCGCACGGCGCCACCCGCGCCGAAGCCGCCCGGCGCCTGACCCGCGCGCTGCGGACGGCCCGGATCCACGGCGTGACGACCAACCGGGACCTGCTCCTCGCGATTCTCGTTGACCACGACTTCCTGGCCGGGCGGTACGTCCGGCTGGCGCCGCTGGTGCGCGTCGAGCCCGTCGACCCGCTGCGGACGGCGGCCGCGGCGCTGGCCGAGTCCGCGGCGCACCGGCAGGCCGCGGCGGTGCTGGGCAGCCTCCCGGCCGGGTGGCGCAACGTGCCCGCACATCCGCAGCGGGTCGCCTACAGCGCGGGGGACCAGGCGACGGAGGTCGCGTACCGGTTCCGCCGGGATGGCGTCGACGTCACGGTCGACGGGCAGGCGCTCGCCGTCACGCTGGTGTCGGCCGCGCCGGACCGGGTCGTGCTCGACGTCGACGGCGTGCGCCGTTCGTTCGACGTCCACCTGACCGACGACGTCGTCTACGTCGACGACGCCACCGGATCGGCCGCCCTCGCCCGCGTGCCGCGGTTCCCGGACCCGAACGCCCTCGCGCACGCCGGGTCGCTGCTCGCGCCGATGCCGGGCGTGGTGGTGCGGGTGGCCGCCGAGGTGGGCGCGACCGTCGCGGCGGGCCAGCCGCTGGTCGTGCTCGAGGCCATGAAGATGGAGCACACGGTGGCCGCACCCGCCGACGGGGTGCTCACCGCGGTGCACGTCAAGCCGGGGGACCAGGTGGAGAGCGGGCAGCCGCTCGCGGTGGTGGAGGTGCCGGAATGAACATCGCGACCCTGCTGCGGCGCGCGGCGGCCGACTACGCGGGCCAGGTCGCCCTGCGGCTCGACGACTCCGAGCTCCGCTACGCCCACATGGCCGACACCGCGGCCCGGTTCGCGGCCTACCTGCGCGCCGAGGGCCTCGAACCGGGCGACCGCGTGGCCTTCTTCCTCCCCAACGCGCTGGAGTACCTGCCAGGGCTGCTCGGCGTATGGCAGGCGGGCGGCGTGGCCGTTCCGCTCAACTACCTGTTCCCCGACGCGGCGCTGCGCCACGCGGTCCTCGACTCCGGCGCCACGCACGTCGTCACCCAGCTCCACGACGCCGACCGGCTGGAGCGACTGGTCGCGGGGGAGAAGATCGCGCTGCTCACCACCGGGCCGGATGGCAGCTACTCACGGATGCTCGCCCGTCACGAGCCGTCGCCGCACGTCGAACCCCGCCTCGACGTCGACGACGCGCTGCTGATGTACACGTCGGGCTCCACCGGCGTGCCCAAGGGCGTGCGGCAGACCCACCGCAACACGATGGCCGAGGTCGAGGCGGTGATCGACGTCTACGAGCTGACGGCCGCCGACCACGCGCTCGTCCCGATGCCGCTGTTCCACGTCGGCGGGCTGCAGCTCGCCACCCTGCCGGTGCTGCTGCGCGGCGGCCAGGTCACCTTCATGGCGAAGTGGGACGCCCTGACCTGGATCGCGCTGGCACAGCGGCTGCGGCCCACCTACGGCGGGCTGATCTCGACGATGCTCATCGACGTCGGCAACCGCACGGTCGACGCGCCGGTGCTGTTGGACTCGTTCCGGGTGCTCATGTTCGGTGGCTCGCGCACCCCGAGCACGCCCATCGACCGGCTCACCGCGGGCATCGGCGTCGAGCCGGTCGAGATCTACGGGCAGACCGAGCAGAGCGGGCTCGCCGTCACCTACCCGGCAGGGGCGCCGCGGCGGGCGGGGTCGACCGGCGTGCCGCTGGACCAGATCGTGCGGACCCGGCTCGTGCCGCCCGAGGGCGGGCCCGACATCGCGCCCGGCGACGACGGCGTCGGCGAGCTGTGGGTGCGCGGCGACGCGGTCACCCCCGGCTACTGGAACCGGCCGGACGCGAACGAGGAGAAGTGGTCCGACGGGTGGTTCCGCACCGGCGACCTCGTGTCCCGCGACGCCGACGGCTACCTCCACTACGTCGACCGGATCGACGACATGATCGTGACGGGCGGGGAGAACGTGTTCCCGCAGATGGTCGAGGAACACCTGGCGGGCTGCCCGCTCCTGGCCGAGGTGGCGGTGATCGGCACCGCGCACGAGCGGTGGGTGCAGCAGGTGACCGCGGTCGTCGTGCCAGAGCGGGACGGCGTGACGGCCGACGACGTCGCGGCGTGGTGCGCCACCAACCCCGACCTCGGCGGCATCCACCGGCCGCGCCGCATCGAGATCGTCGGCGCCCTGCCGCGCACCGGCAGCGGCAAGCTCAACCGGCCCGAGCTGCGGAAGCTCTACCCCTGAGCGGACCTTGCGGAGCGAACACCAACACTGAGCGAAGCTTGCGGAGCGAACACCAACACTGAGCGAAGCTTGCGGAGCGAACACCAACACTGAGAGGACCGCCGTGCCCGTCTCGATGCCCGACCTGGCCGACGACCTCGCCGCCGAGTCGGCCGTGCTCCGCGCGCTGCTCGTCCCGCTCGACGAGGACGGCTGGCGACGGCCGACGCCCGCCGCGGGCTGGTCGGTCCTCGACCAGGTCACCCACCTCGCGCACTTCGACGCGACCGCCGTGCAGTCGGCGCTGGACCCGGACGGGTTCCGGGCGACGCTCGAGCCCCCGGACCCCGACGCGGTCGCGGCGGCCCACCGCGGCCGGACGGGCGCCGAGGTGCTCGCGTGGTTCGACGACGCGCGGGCCCAGGTGCTGGCCGCTTTCCGCGGGCTGGACCCCGCATTGCGGGTGCCCTGGTACGGGCCACCGATGAGCGCCGCCTCCGCGCTCACCGCGCGGATCATGGAGACGTGGGCGCACGGGCAGGACGTCGCCGACGCCCTCGGGGCGAGCCGGGAGCCGACCGCCCGGCTGCGGCACGTCGCGCACATCGGGATCGGCGCGCGGGCCTACAGCTACGTCGTCAACGGCAAGGAGCCGCCCGCCACGCCGATCCGGGTCGAGTTGGCCGCCCCGGACGGCGGCACCTGGACGTGGGGGCCCGCGGACGCCGCCGACCGGGTCACCGGGCCCGCGCTGGACTTCTGCCTCGCCGTGACCCAGCGCCGCCACCTCGACGACGTCGCGCTTTCGGTCACCGGCCCGGTCGCCACCGAGTGGATGAGCTTCGCCCAGGCCTACGCGGGCGCGGCGGGCACGGGTCGTGCGCGGAAAGCCGTGCGGGAACAGCGTTATTCGCGCACGGGCGCGAAGCGTCCGGTGCGCATCGCCAACTGCTCCGGCTTCTACGGCGACCGCCTCGCCGCCGCGCGGGAGATGGTCGACGGCGGCCCGATCGACGTCCTGACCGGCGACTACCTCGCCGAGCTGACCATGCTCATCCTGGCCAAGGCCCAGGCCAAGGACCCGGCGGCGGGCTACGCGCACACGTTCCTCACACAGGTCGAGGACGTGCTGGGCACCTGCCTGGAGCGCGGCATCCGGATCGTCTCCAACGCGGGCGGCCTCAACCCCGCCGGGCTCGCCGCGGCGATCGAGGCGCTCGGCCTGCCCGCGCGGGTCGCCTACGTCGAGGGCGACGACCTGCGCGGCTCGCTCGACGCGATCACGCCACCCGTCGCGGGGAAACCCGTGTCGGCCAACGCCTACCTCGGCGGCTGGGGGATCGCCGCGGCGCTCGCCGATGGCGCCGACGTCGTCGTCACCGGGCGGGTCACGGACGCCTCGCTGGTGGTGGGGCCCGCCGCGTGGTGGCACGGCTGGTCGCCGACCGACTGGGACGCGCTGGCGGGTGCCGTCGTCGCGGGCCACGTGATCGAGTGCGGCCCGCAGGCCACGGGCGGCAACTACGCGTTCCTCGAGGAGGTCACCGACCGCCGCTACCCCGGCTTCCCGATCGCGGAGGTCGCGGCCGACGGCTCCTCGGTGATCACCAAGCATCCCGGGACGGGCGGGCTCGTCTCGGTCGGCACCGTCACCGCGCAGCTGCTGTACGAGATCGGCGCCCCCGCCTACCTGGGCCCGGACGTCACCACCCATTTCGAGACGATCGGCCTGCGGCCCGACGGCGAGCACCGCGTCGCGATCTCCGGCGTGCGGGGCAGCCCCCCGCCCGCGACGCTCAAGGTGGCGCTGAACGACGTCGGCGGCTTCCGCAACACGATGACGCTCGTGCTCACCGGCCTCGACATCGAGGCGAAGGCCGCGCGCGCCGAAGAGCTGCTGTTCGACGTGCTCGGCGGCAAGGAGCGGTTCGCCGAGGTCGATGTGCGGCTGCTGCGGTTCGACCGGCCCGACGCGCCCACCAACGAGCAGGCCACCGCCCACCTGCGGGTGACGGCGAAGGACCCGGACCCGCGCAAGGTCGGCAGGGCGTTCTCGAACGCCACGATGGAGCTGGCGCTCGGCGGCTACGCGGGCTTCCACACGACCACGCCGCCGTCGGGCGAGTCGGCGTTCGGCGTGTACCGGCCCGCCGCGGTGCCGCGCTCGGCCGTCACGCAGACCGTCGTGCTGCCCGGCGGCGGGCGGCGGGTGGTCCCCGACCCGCCGACCGCGCCCGAGGCGCCGGCAGGCGGGGCCCTTGCGGAGCCGCCCGCCGTGCCGCCTTCCGCACCCGCGCCGCCGCAGGCCGCGCTGGCCCCGGCGGCGACGCTGCCGTCGGCCGCGGGAGGCACCGCGACCACGCCGCCGACGGGCGCGACCACCCCTCACGCGGGCGCGGCGGCCGTCGCGGCACCCGCCGCGCCTGCCGGGCCGTTCGTGAGGGCGCCGCTCGGGCGGGTGGCCGGGGCGCGGTCGGGGGACAAGGGCAGTGACGCCAACGTCGGGTTCTGGGCCCGCGACGACGCGGGCTACGCCTGGCTCGCGTCCTTCCTCACCGCCGAACGGGTGCGGGAGCTGCTCGGGCCGGAGGCCGCCGAGCTGGCCGTCGAGGTCCACCCGCTGCCCAACCTCCGCGCGGTCAACGTCGTCGTCCACGGCCTGCTCGGCGACGGCGTCGCGTCGTCGACGCGGCCGGACCCGCAGGCCAAGGGGCTCGGCGAGTACCTGCGCAGCCGGGTCGTCGACGTGCCATCGTCGCTGCTGTGACCGCGCTGCCCGAGCTCGACGCGCTGACGCTCGCCGGGCTGGTCGCGCGCGGCGAGGCGTCCTGCGTCGAGGTGGTCGCCGCGCACCTCGACCGCATCGAGGCGCTCAACCCGCAGGTGAACGCCATCGTCGGGCTCCGCGACCGGGACGCGGTGCTCGCCGACGCCGCCGCCAGGGACCGTGAGGAGCCGCGCGGCCCGTTGCACGGCCTGCCGATCGCCGTGAAGGACCTCACGGAGGTGGCGGGCCTGCCGTGGACCGCGGGGTCGCCGGTGTTCCGCGACCGCGTCGGCGTCGTCGACGAGCCCTTCGTGGCGCGGCTGCGCGCGGCGGGCCTGGTGGTCGTCGGCAAGACGAACACCCCGGAGCTCGGCTTCGGGTCGCAGACCTACAACCCCGTCTACGGCGTCACCCGCAACCCGTACGACCTGGAGCGCACGGTCGGCGGCAGCAGCGGGGGCGCGGCCGCCGCCCTGGCGGCCCGGATGCTGCCGGTGGCCGACGGCAGCGACTACATGGGCTCGCTGCGCAACCCGGCGGCGTTCGGCAACGTGCTGGGCTTCCGCCCGAGCGTGGGCACGGTGGCGCCGCACGGCACGGTCGCGCAGCTCGGCGAGGTCGGGCCGATGGGGCGGACCGTCGCCGACGTCGCCGCGCTGCTCGACGTCATGGCCGACCCGACCCGGCGGCCGGTCGGGGAGCTCGCAGGCCCGGTCGCGGGTACCCGCGCCGCCTGGGTCGGCGACCTGGGCGGCCGCCTCGCCACCGAGCCGGGGGTGCTGGAGCTTGGCCGGGCGGCGGCGGAAGCCCTGGCCGATCTCGGCTGCGTCGTCGAGGAGGCCGTGCCCGCCTTCGACCTCGACGAGCTCTGGTGGGCGTTCCTCGTCTGGCGCGGCTGGAACGCGCTGGAGCTGGAACCGCTGTACGCCGACCCCGCGCTGCGGGCGCAGCTCAAGCCGGAGATCGTCTGGGAGATCGAGCATGGGTTGGAGCTGTCGGCGCTGGAGGTCAGCCAGGCCGTCGCGGTGCGGGAGCGCTGGATCGCCGCGGTCGGCGCGCTGTTCGCCCGGTACGACGCGGTGCTCGCGCCCAGCACGCAGGTCTTCCCGTTCCCGGTGGCGACGCCGTGGCCGGACGTCGTCGGCGGCCGCCCGATGGACACCTACCACCGCTGGATGGAGACGGTGATGCCGTGGTCGATGGCGGGCACGCCGGTGCTGGGCATGCCGGCGGGCTTCGACGCGCGCGGCCTGCCGACCGGGGTGCAGCTGGTCGGCCCCGCGGGCGCCGACCGGGCGGTCCTCCGCCTGGGTCGCGCCTACGAGGAGGCGACGGGCTGGGTCGCCCGCCACCTGCCCGCCATCGCGGGCTGAGCGGCGCTCGTCGCAGACCTCGCCTGCGCCTCGCAGAGGCCGGGGACTCTGCGAGGAGACGGACGGGTCTGCGACGCCGTCCCAGCCTGTCGTCCCGCCGCGGTGAGCCGCGGTGGGATGAAGCGCACGTCTTCGATGACGGTGCCGCGCTTCTCGACCCGCACCGGCCCGTGCCGTCGCAGGGTCGCGACCGCGTCGTCGACGAGGGTGGGCGGGGCCGAGGCGCCCGCCGTCAGCCCGACCACGCGCGCGCCGTCCAGCCACCGCGGGTCGACGTGGTCGGCGTCCTCGACGAGGTGGGCCGCGATGCCGAGGTGGCGGGCGAGCTCGACCAGGGTCCGGCGAGCCTGCCGCCCAGCGGGCTGGGCACGTCCGCGCTGCGGCTGACCGGCTGAGCGCGGCTCAGCCGACCGGGGCGGGCGTCTTCGGCGGGTGGTGCACGTGCCGGGCCAGCACGGTGAGACCGATGATCGTCGCGATCAGGCCCGCGAACCCCAGCGCACCGCCCGCGACCCCGAGGCGCAGGTGCTCGTCGAGCAGCACGATCCCGACGAAGGAGGCGGTGATCGGGTCGACGATCGTGCAGGTGGCCAGCGGCGCGCCCAGCCCGCCGTCGCGGTAGGCGGCCTGGATCATCAGCATGCCGGTGACGGCGAAGAAGCCGCAGGCGAGCAGCGGGACGAGCAGCGGGCCGTTGCCCGCGACGATCAGGCGGGCCATCGCCGATGCGAAGCCGAAGCAGGCCGCGGAGCCGACCGCGCGCACCACCGGCGCGGCGCGGCGGGGCAGCAGCCTGCTGACGATCACGCAGAGGATGAGGAAGGCGAGGCAGCCGCCGACGGCGATGGCCAGCTCGGTCGGCGGCACGGCGGGCGGGGGAACGTGCCGGGGGGCCAGGGTGAGGACGGCGAGCAGCCCGGCCACGACCGCCCCCGCCGCCGCCCACTCGGCACGCAGCACCCGCCGCGCGCCGAACCACGCGCCGAGCGGCAGCGCCATGACCAGCGCCGACACGCCGAGCGGCTGGACGAGCGTGAGCGGGCCGAACTTCAGCGCGACCACGTGCAGCGTGGCGCCCGCGAGGGTCGACGTGACCGCCATCCACCAGCGCTGCCGCCGCAGGAGGTCGAAGATCAGCTGAAGGCCGTGCTTGTCGTGACGGGAGGCCTCCCGCTGCTGGAGCACCGCGGCAATGGCGTAGCACACCGCCGAAAGCAGGGCGACGCCGATCGCGATCAGGTGCTGCACCACTCCACGGTAAAGGGCAGCGACGGCCCGGTGCACGCGACCTGGGCGGTCGCCGCTGCACAGCAGGCCCACAGGACGGCCACAGGGACGCGACATCGCGGGCCGCGACGCTGGTTCTCGATCCCCTCGTCGACCCTGGGAGTGAAGAGTGAGCACCGGGACGCTGTCGCCACCCCGTCGGAGAACGGGCGCCGATCCGGGACGCCACCGCGCGTCGCCGCCCACGTCCTCGTGGCCGCGCCGGGTGCTGCGCGGCCCGACAGGGCAGCCCGCGTGGGTGCGGCCCGCCCTGCTCGCCCTGCTGGCGGGCACCGCGGTGCTCTACCTCTGGAACCTCTCGGCGTCCGGCTACGCGAACGAGTACTACGCCGCCGCCGCACAGGCAGGCGCACAGTCGTGGAAGGCGTGGCTGTTCGGGTCGCTCGACTCCGGCAACGCGATCACGGTGGACAAGCCGCCCGCCGCGCTGTGGGTGATGACCGCCTCGGCGCGGCTCCTCGGGTTCTCGTCGTGGAGCCTGCTGGTGCCGCAGGCGCTGATGGGCGTCGCGTCGGTGGGCCTGCTGTACGGGGCGGTCCGTCGCTGGGCGGGACCGGTCGCCGGGCTCGTCGCGGGCGCCGCGCTCGCGCTCACCCCCGCCGCGGTGCTGATGTTCCGCTTCGACAACCCGGACGCGCTGCTGACCCTGCTGCTCGTCGCGGGCGCGTACGCGGTGGTGCGGGCGGTCGACGCGGCATCGGTGAAGGCGTCCACGTGGTGGCTGGTGGCCGCGGGCGCGGGCGTCGGGCTCGCCTTTCTCACGAAGATGGGACAGGCGCTCTTGGTGGTGCCTGCGTTCGGGCTGGTGTACCTGGTGGCCTGCCCGACCCGGCTGCGCACCCGGCTCCTGCAGCTCGTCGCCGCGCTCGCCGCGATGGTCGCGGCGGCAGGCTGGTACATCGCGCTGGTCGAGCTGTGGCCCGCCGCCGACCGGCCCTTCATCGGCGGCTCCACGACCAACTCGCTGCTCGAGCTGGCCCTCGGCTACAACGGCATCGGGCGACTGTTCGGCGGGAGCGGCAACGGTGGCGGCTCCGGAGGCATGGGCGGTTCTGCCAACACCGCGTTCGGCGGCACCGCCGGGATCACCCGGCTGTTCACCGGCGAGATCGCGCTGGAGGTGTCCTGGCTCCTGCCCGCCGCGCTCGTGCTGCTGGTGGCCGGGCTGTGGCTCAGCCTGCGTGCGCCGCGCACCGACCGGCTGCGCGCCGCGATGCTGTTGTGGGGCGGCTGGACGCTCGTCACCGGCCTGGTGTTCAGCTACATGAACGGCACGATGCACCCGTACTACACGGTCGCGCTGGCGCCGGGTGTCGCCGCGCTGGTCGGGATCGGCACGGTCGCCCTGTGGCGGATGCGCACGTCGGTCGTGGCGCGGGGCGCGTTGGCGCTGGCGTCCGCCGCCACCGCGGCATGGGGCTTCGCGCTGCTGGCGGGTTCGGGCGAGGCGTTCGCCTGGGTGCGCTGGGTGGTCCTCACCGCGGGCGTCGTGGCGGTCGTGGGCCTGGCGGCGGGCTCGGTGCGCCGCGCAGCGGTCGTCGGGGTCGCCGCGGCAGCGCTGGTCGGCCTGGCGGGTACGAGCGCCTCTGCGGTGACGACGGCGGCGACGGCACACGGCGGCTCCATCCCGTCGGTCGGGACGTCGGCGAGCGCGATGGGTGGCGGCCCCGGCGGGATGGGCCAGGGCGGCGGCCCCGGCGGTGCCCCGCCGTGGGCGAGCGCCCAGGGCGACGCCACCGCCGACGGTGCCGCGACGGGCGACATCACCGGCGCGACGGCCGGGACCGCGTCAGGCGCCACTGCCGGCGCCGCGGCGAGCGGCACCACGACGGGCGACAACGCAGGCGCGGCATCGGGCGGCACCACATCGGGCACGACCTCCAGCGCTGCGGCGGCGCCCGGGCCGGGCGCGGGCATGGGCGGGGCGACCAGCTCCGAGCTGACCGCCCTGCTCAGCCAGACGACGTCGACCTGGTCGGCGGCCGTCTCCAGCTCGCAGAGCGCGGCGTCGTTGGAGCTGGCGAGCGGCACCGCGGTGATGTCGACCGGCGGCTGGTCCGGCTCGGACGGGGCCGTCACGCTGGCCCAGTTCCAGGCCGACGTCGCCGCGGGCGACATCCACTACTACGTCGGCGGTGGCCAGGGCGGTGGCCCCGGCGTCGGGTCGGACACCACCAGCGCTCAGATCGCCGCGTGGGTGCAGGCGAGCTTCACCTCCACCACGGTCGGCGGCCAGACCGTCTACGACCTCACCGCCCCGCTCGCCGGGTAGCCCGGCCGCCGAGAGGCACGTCTCTGTTGATCGATAGACGGAAGCGTGCCTCTCGGCGTCGCGCGGGGCGTCAGTTAGACGTCGAACGGATAGGGTTGGGCGGTGCCCCGTCCCGCGCAGACACCGATCGGCCAGGAGCTCGCAGGCGTCGCCCGCGACGTCGGCCGGGCCTTCGACGCCGCGCTCGCCCGGGCGGGCGGCTCGCGGCCGACCTGGTTGGTGCTCCTCTCGCTCAAGGCCCGGCCCACGGCCAACCAGCGCGAGCTCGCGGCCGCCGTCGGGATCCAGGACGCCACGCTGACCCACCACCTCAACGGGATGGAGGCCGACGGCCTGCTCACCCGCCGACGCGACCCCGCCAACCGCAGGGTGCACGTCGTCGAGCTGACGGCGGCGGGGGAGGAGGCGTTCCGCAGGCTGCGGTCGGTCGCGCGGGACTACGACACCCAGCTGCGGACCGGCCTCACCGACACTGAGCTGGACACCCTCCGCGGGCTGCTGGCGCGGCTGCGCACCAACGCCGGAAGCGGCGCGGACACCCCTTGATCACCGGCTCGGCGCAAGTCCGGCCGGAAACGGCCGCTCTGTGCGCCGAGCCGGTGATCTTCGCGGCTGGCGGCGGCGCGGTCGGTGGCCCGGTGGCCGGGCGGGGTGTGGCCTGCTCACCCGATCACGTGCGCCGACCGGTCGCTCCATCCGGAACGGCGGCACGGGCGGTGGCGTCGAGCATGGCCGTCAGCTGGTCCGCGAGCCACGCGACGAGCGCGGTGCGGGGCACCGCCCGGTCATGCAGCCAACCCAGGCAAGCCCCTTCGACAAGCCCGACCCAGCCGCGCAGGGTCATCACCACGAGGGGCTGCTCGGCGTTCGGCACGTGCTCGGCCAGCAGGGCGACCATGTGCGCCCGCACCCCGTCGACCAGCGCGTCGGTTGCGCCCGTGCCGATGGCTGAGCCCGTCGTCGGGCCGCTGCGCAGCAGTGCCACATAGGCGGGTGCGTGCCGCTCCGCGACGTCGAGGAAGGCGGCGAGGGCCGCACCGAGCCGCTCGGTGAGCGGGCCGTCCGCGGGGAGCGATACCCGCTCGACCAGCTCGGCCGCCACCGCACCGAGCGCCGCCACCCGCAGCTCGTCGAGGCTCGCGAAGTAGCGGTAGAACAGGGCCCGCGAGACGTCGGCGGCGCGGGTCACGTCGTCGACGCTGACGTGTTCAGGGGAGCGCTCGCCGTGCAGCCGGAGCGCGACCGCGACCAGATGCGCCCGTCGGCGGGCGGGCGCCATGCGCCGCGGCAACCGGCCGGGTGCCGCGCTTGCCGCGTTGAATGGTGAGCTCGCAAGCTCGCTCACAGGTGCTCGCGGACGAACGCGCGCACGTGGCGGGCGACCAGCTCCGGCCGGTGCCGCACGACCCAGTGTCCGCCCTCGATCTCACGCACGACGAGGTCGTCGACGAAAGGTGCCGCGCTGTGCTGCAGCGCGACGGTGACGTACCGGTCGCGGACCGGCGCGAGCACCTGCACCGGCACCGCTGTGCGCCGGACCTGTGGCGCGGCCATCCGCGCGGCGATGTTCTCCCGGTAGAGGGCGAGCCCGTTCACCGCGTTCCGCACGTCCGGCTCGGGCATCCGCTGCGACCGCGCGACCACCCGGCCGAAGAGTCCCGAGCGCCAGCCGAGCTCCGGCAGCCTCGGCATCCGGAACATCGCCGTGTACCAGGACCGCGCGGTCTGTCGGAGGATCTCCCGGCGCGCGCCCGGCCGTCGGAACCACGCGGCGACGTGGTCGAGGCTCGGCCCCGAGATCGACGTGTACGACGCCACCCGGTGCGCGAACCGGGGATCGGTCACGGCGTGCCAGGCCTGGATCGCCCCCCAGTCGTGCGCCAGCAGGTGCACGGGCCGCCCGGCGGCCGTCGCGTCCAGGACGGCCGTGAGGTCCTCCACCAGCCGGTCCAGGCGGTAGCCCTCGCGGGTCGGCGGCGCTCCGGACGCGCCCGCGCCCCGCACGTCGTAGGTGACGACCCGGTGATCGGCGGCGAGGTCGGCGGCGACCCCGTCCCACACGTGGTGGTCGTCGGGGTAGCCGTGGATCGCGACGACCGTCGGCGTCCCCTCGACGCCCCGGACCTGCGCCGCGAGCCCGACGCCGTCGGTCAGCGGGACCTCGCGGTGGGACTCCGCGACACCGCGCGACCGCGCGCCGTCGACTCCGCGGGGCTGCGCGCCAGAGGCGCTGCGGGACTGCGCGGAGGAGGCGCTGTGCGACATCGCGTCATCATAGACAGACTGTCAGCAGATCGGGCCGGGTACGCTCCCCGGCCATGCCCGTCGTCCGCGCGCCGCTTGCCACGCCTACGCCGCCGAGGTGCTCGCCGGGCGGGGGCGGGCGGGACACCTGGGCCTGGTCAACGTCGACAGGAGGCTGCGCGCGGTGTACGGCCCCGGATACGGGCTGGTGATCGAGACCGCCCAGGACGCGGGCACCCGGGTCGTGCTGCGGCTGCCGCGCTTCCAGCCCGGGGTGGTCGCCCGGTGAGCGGGCTGCGGGTGCTCGCGGTCGACGACGTCGCGCCCACCCTCGACGAGCTGCGCCGCCTCCTGTCGGCCTCGCCCGACGTCGACGAGGTCGAGACCGCCCCGGACGCGCTCACGACGCTGCGGCTGCTCCAGGCGAGCCGGTTCGACGTCGTGTTCCTCGACATCGCCATGCCCACGATGGACGGCATGGAGCTGGCGTCGTTGCTCTCGCGCATGAACGACCCGCCCGCGATCGTGTTCGTCACCGCGTTCGACGAGCACGCCGCGTCGGCGTACGAGATCGGCGCGGTCGACTACCTGCTCAAGCCGTTCGAGGCGGAGCGGCTGGCCGGCGCGCTCGACCGGGTCCGCCGCTTCACCGGGCCCGATCCGCCCGCCCGCCGCCCGCCGGTCGACGCGCTCGCGGCGGTGCCCGTCGAGCTCGGCGGCCGTACCCGGTTCGTGCGCCGCGACGACGTCCGCTTCGCCGAGGCCCAGGGCGACTACGTGCGCCTGCACACCTCGGAAGGCTCGCACCTGCTGCGGATCCCGATCTCGCGGCTGGAGCAGCACTGGCGCGACGCCGGGTTCTTCCGCGTGCACCGGGGGTTCCTGCTCGCGGTGGCGCGGGTGCGCGAGCTGCGCAGCGACATCGGCGGTGGGCTGCTCGCGCACACCGACGTCGGCGACGTGCCGGTGAGCCGCCGCCACGCCCGCGAGCTGCGCGAGCGCCTCCTCGACGCGGCGACGAAGGGGGCGTTCGAATGACCCGTGCGCGGATAACACTGTTCCCGCCGCTGTTTCCGCGCACGGGCGACGGAGCAGCATGAGGCACAGGCGCGTCCCCGTCGCCAGCCCCCAGACCCGTCTCGCCATGGCGCGCCGCTCGGCGGTGCGGGCCGAGGCGCCCCACCTCGCCCGTGCCGACCTGGAGCGGGCCCGCCGGATCCACCGCGCCCAGCTGCGCACGGCGCTGCTGGCGCTCGGCCTGCTCACCGCGCTCGTCGTCGGCCTGCCGCTGCTGCTCGCCGCCCTGCCCGGGCTCGCCGACGTCCGCCTGCTCGGTGTGCGCGTGGACTGGCTGGCCGTCGCGGTGCTGCCGTATGCGGGGCTGGTCGCCCTCGCGGTCGCCCAGCTGCGCCGCGCCGAGCGGACCGAGGCCGACCGGCGCGGGCCTGCCGACCCCCAGGGCGAGCCCTAGTGCCGGTGATCGGTTCCGCGATCCTCGTCGTCGTCGCCGTCACCCTGTTGATCGGCGCGCGCGGGTCGCCGCGATGCGCAGCACGTCGGACTTCCTGGTCGCCTCCCGGCGGATCTCGCCGGCGCTCAACGCCGCGGCCGTCTCGGGGGAGTACCTCTCGGCGGCGTCCTTCCTCGGCGTCGCCGGGCTCGTGGTCAAGGACGGCATCGGCGCGTTGTGGTACCCGGTGGGGTTCACCGCGGGCTACGTCGCGATGCTCGCGCTCGTCGCCGCGCCGATGCGCCGGACCGGAGCTTTGACCGTGCCGGACTTCGCGGAGGCCCGCCTCGGCGCCCGTCGACTGCGCACGCTCTCCGCGATCGTCGTGCTCGTCATCGCGACGCTCTACCTCGTGCCCCAGTTCAAGGCGGCGGGCCAGGTGCTGACCGTGGTGAGCGGCACCCCGTACTGGGTGGGTGTCGTCGTCGCGGGCGCCGCGGTGAGCGTCACCCTCGCGCTCGGCGGCATGCGTGCGGCCACCTATGTGCAGGCGTTCCAGTTCGCGCTCAAGCTGCTGTTGTTCGTCGTGCCCGCGATCTGGCTGGTCGTCGCGGTCGGGCCGGGTGTGCGCGCGGCCGCCATGGCGCCGGTGGAGTTCACCCGCTTCGACCACGCGACGCCGGTGCAGTTCCGCCTCGACACGACGCTGACGGTCACCGAGCCGACGACGGTCACCGTCGGCGGCGCGCCGCGCCCGCTCGCGCCGGGCGTCCACTCCGTCGAGGCCGGTGCGACATGGACCTTCCCCGAGGGCGCCGACGTGCCCGACGTGGAAGGGGCGGTCCCCCCCGGCGGACCGGGCTGGGCCCGGCCGCTCCTGGACCCGGGCGGGGGCGGCTACCCCGTGCTCTCGACCCTCTCGCTGCTCATGGCGCTGGTGCTGGGCACGATGGGTCTGCCACACATCATCGTCCGCTTCCACACCAGCCCCGACGGGCGCGCCGCCCGCCGCACCGCGGCCATCACCGTGGCGCTGCTCAGCGCGTTCTACCTGTTCCCGGCCGTCTACGGCACGCTCGGCGCCGCACTCCTGCCGCAGCTGTACCTCTCGGGTGACACCGACACCGTCGTCGTCGCACTGCCCCGGCGCGTCGACGCGGGCCCGGTCGGCGTGGCGGTGACGGCGATGCTCTCCGCGGGCGCGTTCGCCGCGTTCCTCGCCACGTCGCTGGGCCTGCTGCTCGCGCTCTCCAGCGCCGTCGCCCACGACCTCCTGCCCGGCGCGGGCCTGCGGCGCCTGCGGCTGGCCCCGCTCGCGGGCGCCGTGGTGATCGTGGCGCTGGCGCTGCCCGCCGTGAACATCGACGTCGGCGTGCTCGTGACCTCGGCGTTCGCCGTGGCCGCCGCCACCTTCTGCCCGTTGCTCGTCCTCGGCATCTGGTGGCCGCGGCTCACCGCGGCCGGGGCCGTCGCGGGCGTGGTCGCGGGTCTCGTCGCGTCGATGGCGGCCATCCTCGTCGACCTGTTCCTCGGCGCACCCGAGGGGCTGGCGTCGATCCTGCTCGCACAGCCCGCGCTGTGGACGGTGCCGCTGGCGTTCGCCGTGATGGTGGGGGTGTCCCTGCGCGGGCACCCACCGGCATGGGCCGCGGCGGCCACCCTGCGCCTGCATCTCGACGAGACCGCGGCCTGACGGGGCCGACCGTTCGTCGCGTTCGTCGACCGTTCGTCGGCCGCTGGTCGCGCGGTCCGGCGCTGTGTCGTGGCGCACTTCCACCCAGTGGGTGGCCCCCCTTTCCTTAGCCCCCTGGACAACTCGTGCAAGGAGGCACATTGAGCACGACCGACCCGTCACCGCCGCCGGAGGTCCAAGACTGGGAGTCCATACAGTCGTCCCCGGAGTTCCAGGACCTGCGCCATCGGCTGCGCTCGTTCGTCTTCCCCGTGACCGCCGGGTTCCTGGCCTGGTACCTGCTGTACGTGCTGCTCGCGACCTACGCGTCCGGCTTCATGTCGGCGAAGATCGCAGGCAACATCACGGTCGGGCTCGCCTTCGGCCTGCTGCAGTTCGTGTCGACCTTCGCGATCACGCTCTGGTACATGCGCTACTCCGACCGGCGGCTCGACCCGCTGGCCGAGCAGCTGCGCGACGAGATCGAGGGCGGTGAGCACCGGTGAGCCTCGCGGCAGGGGTGGAGGGCAGCAACCCCACCCTCAACATCGCGATCTTCGTCACCTTCGTGGTGATCACCCTCGTGATCGTGGTGCGGGTGAGCAAGAGGGGGCGCTCGGGCGCCTCGGACTTCTACACGGCGGGCGGCGGGTTCACCGGCCAGCAGAACGGCATCGCGATATCCGGGGACTACCTGTCGGCGGCGTCGTTCCTCGGCATCGCGGGCGCGATCGCCCTGTACGGCTACGACGGCTTCCTGTACTCGATCGGCTTCCTCGTAGCGTGGCTGGTCGCGCTGCTGCTGGTGGCCGAGCTGCTGCGCAACACCGGCCGCTTCACGATGGGTGACGTCCTCGCGTTCCGGATGCGCCAGCGCCCGGTCCGCGCCGCGGCCGCTACATCAACGCTTGCCGTCTCGTTCTTCTACCTGCTCGCGCAGATGGCGGGCGCGGGCGGCCTCGTGGCTCTGCTGCTGGACGTCACGTCGAAGGCGGGCCAGTCGCTGGTCATCGCGATCGTCGGCGTCGTCATGATCGCCTACGTGCTCATCGGCGGCATGCGCGGCACGACCTGGGTGCAGATCATCAAGGCCGCCCTGCTGATCATCGGCGCCGCGGTGATGACGATCTGGGTGCTCGCCTCGTACGGCTTCAACCTCTCCGCGCTGCTCGGCGACGCCGTCGCCAAGGGCGGCGAGGCGGGCGCCAAGCTGCTCGGCCCCGGCGCGCAGTACGGCAAGTCGGGCCTGACCAAGCTGGACTTCATCTCGCTGGCCCTCGCGCTGGTGCTCGGCACGGCGGGTCTGCCGCACATCCTCATGCGCTTCTACACCGTGCCGTCGGCCAAGGAGGCGCGCCGCTCGGTGCAGTGGGCGATCGGCCTGATCGGCCTGTTCTACCTGTTCACGCTGGTGCTGGGCTACGGAGCGGGCGCGCTGGTGGGCCCGAAGGCGATCAACGAGGCGCCCGGCAAGGCCAACTCGGCAGCCCCGCTCCTGGCCTACGCGCTGGGCGGCACCGTCCTACTGGGCATCATTGCCGCCGTCGCGTTCGCGACGATCCTCGCTGTCGTCGCGGGCCTGACGATCACCGCGTCCGCCTCGTTCGCGCACGACATCTACGCGAACGTGATCAAGCACGGTGCCGTCGACGGCAAGAACGAGGAGGTCAAGGTCGCGCGCATCACCGCGATCGTGATCGGCTTCGTGGCGATCCTCGGCGGGGTCATCGCCAACGGGCAGAACATCGCGTTCCTCGTGGCGTTGGCGTTCGCGGTGGCCGCCTCGGCGAACCTGCCGACGATCCTCTACTCGCTGTTCTGGAAGCGGTTCAACACCGCGGGCGCGCTGTGGAGCATCTTCGGCGGCCTCGCGGTCACCGTGGTCCTGATCGTCTTCTCGCCGGTGGTGTCGGGCAAGAAGGACGCGAACGGCAACCTGACCGCCTCGATGATCCAGGGCGTGGACTTCCACTGGTTCCCGCTGGACAACCCGGGCATCGTGTCCATCCCGCTGTCGTTCCTGCTCGGCTTCCTCGGCACCGTGCTGAGCAAGGAGAAGGCGGACCCGGCCCGCTACGCCGAGATGGAGGTGCGGTCGCTGACCGGCGCACACGCGGCGAAGGCCAGCGTGCACTAGCGGCGCGATCGAGGCTCGAGCCGTTCTCGAGCGCGCTTACCGGGTGGGCAGGGTTTCCTGCCCACCCGGAACGCGTTCGTGGTCGGCGCGATGAGTCCGCGGATCGAACCGGGTCTTCATTCTGGACGTATCACAGAGCAGCAGACCACCTCGCACCCACGGAGACCGCCATGACCACCACGAGCAACCTGAGCGGACGCGACCGGGCGATCCTGCGCGCCGTGGCGGCGGGCGGGGCGGAGCTGGCCCTGGGCGCGGAGCCCGACCTCTTCCTCGACGGCCGGTGCTGCTGCGACCAGTCGGCCGCGCACCAGCTGGTCCGCGCGGGCCTGATCGCCGCCGCCGCCCTCGGCCTGGTCGGCCAGCGCGTCGCGGCCGCCCTCACCGCGGCCGGGCGGCAGGCGATCGACGGCATGGCCATCGCGGCGTAGCCGAGCTTGCCCTCTCAACGCGGTAGCGCAGCGCGCGTACCGGACATGCCCTAGGGTCCGCGGCGTGACCGACCGCGACAACCAGGACGACCTCGACGACACCGCCCAGCTCGACTACTCCGACACGCTGAACGACCGCGACGTCCCCGACCCGCTCGACGAGGGCTACTCGCCCCCCGAGCGCCCCTGGGCGGTCGAGGACTGGGGCACCACTGCTGGCGAGGAAGCGGGCCATGAGGACCTGGACCACCGCCTCGCCCGCGAGCTCCCCGAGGTCGGCGTGGACGACGAGGGCGACGAGGGCGACGGCATCGGCGACGCGTCCGACACCGACGGCGAGGCCTATGACGACCAGGTCGGCGAAACCCGCGCTGGCAGGCTCGTGGCCGAGGACGAGGGCGGGGTCCGCGACGACGACCCCGACGCGTGGGCGTCGGACATCGGCATCGACGGCGCGGGAGCCTCGGCCGAGGAGGCCGCCATGCACGTGGTGGACGACGACGGGTAGCGCCCGCTCAGGCCTCGGCCCGGCGCCGGAGGCCGGGCACGTCGCGCAGCACGATCCTGTGCCCGCTCATCGTGATCAGCCCGCGTCCCACCATCGACTGCAGGACGCGGTTCACGACCGGGCGGGTGGCGCCGACCATCGCGGCCAGGTCGCTCTGGGAGAGCCCGAGGTCGACGACCGGCGGGTCGGCCCCGCTGCCGTGGGTCTCCGCGAGGCGGAGCAGCAGCTTGGCGACGCGGCCGCCGACGTCGAGGAAGACCAGGTCACCCGCCTGCTCGGTGAGCCTGCGCACGAGACCGCCCAGCGACCGCAGCACCGCGTCGAGCACGGCCGGATGGCGACCGAGGAGCTCGAGCACGGTCGCGCGCGAGAGCATGAGCACGGTCGTCGGCTCGACGGCCACCGCGGACGCGGAGCGCGGGGAGCCGTCGAGGAGGGCCAGCTCGCCGAGCGTCTCGCCGGGGCCGAGGGTCGTCAGGACCACCTCGTCGCCCTGCTCTGAGCTGATCATGACTTTGACCAGGCCGGACGCCACCACCACCAGTCGCGCGCCCTCGTCGCCCTCGTACCACAGGAACTGGTTGCGCCGGTAGCTTCGGCGCACAGACGCGTCCGTGAGCCGGGCGAGCGCGTCCTCCGGAAGGTCGGCGAAGATCCGTGCCGACCTCAGGATCTCGACAGTGCTCCGAGGTGGGTCCACCGCGCTCCTGCGTCGTGTGGGCGCCATCTTTCGACAGTACGGCGGAAGCGGCCGATCGGGGCCCGCGTTTCTTGCCGAGTCACCGATCAATTGTCCGATTCGTACACCGCTCTGCCTGTGCTCCGGATGACAGTCGGGCTGTAAATCGCCGCGCAGACCCGCCGCCCACCCGTCCCTAGCGTCGACGACGCAGGTCGGGGTACCGGAGGGGATGATCATGATGGTAGGCACCGGTCACGACACCCTGGCGGAGCGGATTTCCGCCGCGATCCGACGGCATCGGGCAGGGGACCCCGACGCCATGGGCGAGCTTTTCCGCGCCACGCGACCGTGGTTGGTCAGCATCGCGTTGGCTTGCAGGCTTTCCCCGCACGCGGCCGACGATGTCGTACAGAGCACGATGGCGGCGGCGTTGACGCATCTCCCGCGGCTGCGGGACCCCGAAGCCGGGCTCGCCTGGCTGTCGGTGATCGCCCGGCGGGAGGCGATCCGCCTGTTCCAGGAGGAGCGGCGCGTCAAGTCGCTCGGCGACTACGACGCCGTCGCGAACGACCCGGACCCGGAGCGGATCGCGCTGGCGAACCTGGCGCGCGAGGCGCTGCTGCGCGCCCTGGAGACGCTGCCTGAGCGCGAGCGAAAGCTGCTCACCTTCCTGTTCCTCGACGGCGCCCGGAACTACGCGTCGATCGCGAGCGAACTGGGCATGCCGGTGGGCAGCATCGGGCCGACCCGGCAGCGCGGTCTGCGGAAGGTGCGGGCGGCGCTGGGCGCGGAGTACGCCGAGGACCTCGTGCGCAGCGCGTAGGTGCGGCGGCATGCCGCCGCACACCGCGCCGCGGCGGCATGGTCACCTCGCGCTAGTCCTCGGGCGGCTGGTCGTCGACGGCGACGATGTAGTCGGCGCTCGCCCGTTCCGGGGGGGCGAATCGGTCCAGGCTGATCGCGATCCAGTCGCCGACCTGGTTCCCGAGCGGCACTGTGCGCTCAATGGAGTACGTGACCCCCGTCTTGTCCAGCAGCGCGCCATCGATGACCGGCCGCGGATAGTCGACGGAGACGAAATGGTTGGACGCGCCGGGCCAGCGGACCCCACGGATGGTCAGCTCGAAGTCGGTGCCCGCGTTCTCGTCGGCTTCAGGGGGAACGGCGATCCATTGATCGAAGACAAGCGTGTCCGGCTCGGGCAGTCCGAGCGGGGCGAGTCCGCCGAGCGGGAACACGGCGGGCCTTCGCTGCGCGGCCCATGTTGTCGTGTCGAACGTGACCCCGTTCGCGGAGCCGACGAGGTCGTCCATCCGCAGCCCCTCTGGCCATTCCGTGCCATCGACCCGCCCGGGCGGCGGCGACGCCACCTGGATGCGGAAGTACCGCACGGGGAGGCGGGATTTCGGCAATAGCGCGCTGCCCGGTCGGCGAAACTCGACACCCAGCCGGAATCGGAGATTGAATCCGTCGTTACCTCGCCAGGCAGCGATGCGGTCCATCACGGCATTACCGACGGCATGGGACATGGTTCGTCGCTCCCTGTGGTGGTGAGCTGACGTTCGGATACGCGGGTTGACCCCGTGTTCTACCGTAGGACCCAGGACGTTCCGATACAAGGAAAGGTCCCGTGTGGCCGATAGTGCGGTTCCGCTGAGCTTGGCGTGGGGGTCCCACGTCCCCGATTACGTGATCAGGCTGCTGGATCGCTATCCCGGTGGACTGCCGATCGCCGGTGGCGAGCCCATCGACGTCGTGGTGCTCTTCGCCGACGTCACGGACTTCACGCCGATGAGCGAGGCGCTAGCCCGATCGGGTCGGCACGGCACCGAGGAGCTGTCCGAGATCCTCAACGCCTGGTTCGACGCCATGTGTGCCACGGTCGCCCGGTACGGCGGCGACGTGGCGGAGTTCGCGGGCGACGCGCTGACCGCTGTGTTCGGCGGCCGTGCGGGAACGGGGCGTTCGGCGGCCCGTCGTGCCGTGCGGTGCGCCGTGGACATGCAGGACTCGATGGTCCGCTTCCAGCCGGTGGTCACCCGCGCGGGGCCGTTCCGCCTGGCGATGAAGGTCGGCCTCGGAGCAGGTCCACTGCTGCAGACGGTGATGGGCGACTCCGCGCTCCGGCTCGGATATGTGCTCATCGGTCCGGCGTTGGAGCGCGCCGTCGCGGCCGAGCGGCTGGCCCACAGCGGTGAGGTGGTCCTGGACGGGCCACTGCGCGATCTCTGTCCCGACGCCCACGTCATCGAGCGGGAAGGCTGGTGGGTGGTGGGCGGCCTGCGTCGCACCGCCGCGTCGGTCCGACCGACCGTTGTGCCCGTGCTCGACGAGGGAGCGGCCGCTCGGATCGCGCCGTTCCTGCATCCAGCCATCGCGGAGCGACTGCGTTCGGGGCGGCGCGACCTCGTGAATGAGCATCGTGAGGTCACGGCCGTCTTCGTCGGCATGCCTGCGGTACCCGCCGACGACCGGCGGCCACTGGCCGCACTGCAGCGCTATCTGTCGGGTGCCGTCCGGCTGGTCGAGCGGTACGGCGGTTACTTCCGCCACGTGGCGATCGGCGACAGGGGCCTGGTGTTCGTGGCGTTCTTCGGTGCGCCCCTCACCCATGAGGACGACGCGGAGCGGGCGGTTCGCTGCGGCCTGGAGCTGCTCCAACTGCCGGGCGGGCCGTTCCGGGCAGGCCTTGCCACAGGTCCGGCCTACTGCGGCGAGGTCGGCGCCGACGTCCGCCGTGAGTACGCGGTGATCGGTGACTCGGTCAACCTCGCCGCCCGCGTCCTGCACGCAGCGGAGCCGGGGCAACTCCTGATCGACACGACGACCAACGAGCGGGTACGCCACATCGCGGTCGGCGAGCGACTGGAACCGATTACGGCGAAGGGGAAGACCGGCCTGATCGACGTCTGGGTGGTACGCACGCTGCGCGAGCGCCCCGCCGTCCCGCTGGGCCGGTTCGCCGCGGACGAACCACTGCTCGGTCGCGACGCCGAGGTCGCGGCGGCCCGTGCCCTCATCGCCCGCGTGCGCGGCGGTGCGGGTCAGATCCTCGCGCTGACCGGCGAGGCGGGCATCGGGAAGTCGCGGCTGGTCGCCGAGATCGTCCAGTCGGCGCGGCGCAGCGGGTTCACCGTCGTCGGCGGTGCGGCGCGGCTGCAAGGCACGACGACCAGCTATCTGGTGTGGCGCTCGATCTGGCGTGACCTCCTCGGGCTCGACACGACACAGCCGATCTCCGTGCAGCAGGCGCAGGTCATCAGCAGGCTCGGGCGCCACGCGCCGAACCCGGCGCAGCGGGCGGCCCTGCTCGCGCCGGTTCTCAATGTGCCCATGCCCGACAGCGAGCTGATCGACCCGCTCGATCCGCAGACCCGCGACGGCCTGCTCCGCTCTCTGCTGCTCGAGTGCCTGCGCGACACCGCGGCAGCGTCGCCGGTCCTGCTTGTTCTCGAGGACTGCCACTGGATCGACCCCGCCTCGGCGGACCTCCTGGATTTCCTCGCCGGTCGGATCGCCGACCAGCGGGTCCTGGTAGTGGCCGTCGCTCGCGAGACGGCCGCCGCCGAGCCGGTGCTGACCTCGTTACGACAGCTCGCGGATTGTTCCGTACTGCGCCTCGGCCAGCTCGACGTTGCTGACGCCGGGCTGCTCGTGGATCTCCGGCTGCGGCGGCGCTATCCCGAGAGTGCCCATGTCGCGCAGGCTCTGGTCGGCAACATCGCGGAGCGGAGTGCGGGCAATCCGTTCTACATCGAGGAACTGGTCAACTACCTCTACGCGAAGGGGGTGGATCCGCGCGACTCCGGAGCCCTGGCCGCACTGGAGCTGCCGGACGGACTGCAGCGCCTGTTGATGGCCCGGCTCGACCAGCTCGACGAGGCCGAGAAGGCGACGATCAAGTTGGCGAGCGTCATCGGTCGTCGCTTCCGGGCCAGCTGGATCTCGAAGGCTTACCCGCCCGTGGGCACTCCGGAGGAGGTCGTGCGCCACCTCGAGCGGCTGCACGATCTCGAGCTCACGCCGCGGCGCAGCGGGTCGCCCGAGCCGGAGTACGAGTTCAAGCACGCCATGACGCAGGAGGCCGCCTACCAGAGCCTGACGTTCCGGATGCGCGAGACGCTCCACGAGCGGGTCGGGCTCCTGATCGAGGCGACGGCCGCGGACCACCTCGCCCAGTACGTCGACGTGCTCGCCCATCACTTCGGCCGCACGCACCGGGTCGACAAGCAACGGTTGTGGTTCCGGGCGGCGGGCGATGCCGCCAAGTCCGCCTTCGCCAACGAGACCGCCGTGGACTACTACCGCCGCCTGCTGCCGCTGCTAGAGGGCGCCGACAACGGCGAGGTGCTGGTGGAGATCGGTGGCATCTGGAACCGAACCGGCCGGTGGACCGAGGCGGAGCGGGCCTACCGCGAGGCAATGACGGTGGCTGGCGACGGCGCGCGGCCCGAGGTCGTCGCCGCTGGCCAGCGGGAGCTCGGCGACCTCTTCATGTACAACCGCTCCTACGCGGAAGCGGTGACGTGGCTTCGGCGCGCGGCCGACGAGTTCGACCGTCTTCATGACCGTGCAGGCCTGTCCACGACGCTCGACCGCCTGACGTTCGCCCTGTACCAACAGGGCGACTACCGCAACGCGCTGAAGGTCGCTGAGCGGCACCGGGCGCTGGCCACGGAGGCGGGCGACCTCGCGGGCCTGAGCATCGCGCTGAACTACACGGGCCTGGTGCACCTGGAGACCGGCCAGTCGGACGAGGCCTGCGCGCTCCTGCGTGAGGCGCTCGAGACAGCGACCACGGCCGGTGACCGTCGCTGCCTCCTGTACGCCGCCTCCAACCTCGCGCTGGTCCATCTGCGGCGCGGCGAACACCGGTCTTCCCTTGCGCACGGCCGTCGCGCGTTCGAGGTCGCCCAGGAGATCGGGTTCCGGCAGATCGCCGGTGTCGTCGCGGGCAACATGGGCGAGGTCTACCGCGACGAGGGCGACCGCGGCAGAGCGACCCGGTGCTTCGCGTTCGCGCTGCGGACCGCCGTCGAGTTGCAGGACTGGACGAGCGTCGCCGACCAGGTGGCGAACGTCGCCGCCACGGCCGCCGCTGGCGGGCAGCGCCGGGAGGCGGTGCGGCTCTTCGACCAGGCCATTTCGCTCGCGCGGTATCTCGACGCGCCCTACCTGCTGTGCGGCTGGCTGCATCGGCTGGCGAAGGTGCACGCCGAACAGGGGCGGCTCGAGGTGGCCGAGCGCCTGAACCGGGAGGCGCTGGCCATCGCCGACACGCACGATGAACGGGGTGTCCAGATCCGCGCCACGGTGCTGGCGTGGCGCCTGGAGGTGGCGCTCGGTCAGGTCCGTCCCGAGGAGGCGGCCGCGGCCCTGCTGGCAATGCAGGACACGTGGACTCGGCCACACGAGCGCGCGCTCCTCCTCGCGGGCCGGTGGCACCTCGACCCGACGGCAGACGCAGCGCGGACCGCCGCCGCGGCGCTGTACGCGCAGCTCTACGACCAGACGCCGAGCGTCGAGCACCGGGAGGCCTTCGCGGCGCTGACGGGCGCGGTCCTCCCGCGGGCGGCACCGCTCCCGCCGCTGCCGGAGGGGCTCATGGCGGAAGATGCGGACGTCGGTGCTCTGCTGCGGCAGGTCGATCAGATCGTCCCGCGACTCTTGCAGGCGGGCCGCGGGTCCGCGAGCCACCAGGACGACCTCCCCACGGGCTCAGCCGACCGGGATCA
Organism: uncultured Actinomycetota bacterium; assembly: GCA_963750095.1. GTDB lineage: Bacteria > Actinomycetota > Actinomycetes > Mycobacteriales > Pseudonocardiaceae > Pseudonocardia. Next base: position 362,365 of record CAVVPJ010000012.1, read on the forward strand.
CGTCGTCGCCGCCGAGCATGCCTAGCACCGGTTTGGAGGGGGCGAACGCGTACACCGCGGCGGTGGTGCGCACGAACCGCCCGAAGGCGATCTCCGCTGGGTTCCCCCCCTCGACGCGGAGGGTGCAGTGCTCCGCGCTCGCCCCGACGACCGGGTCCGGTCCGTCGAAGGCGGGCGGCGACGACGGGGGAAGCGACTGCGGGTTGCTCGCCCAGCTCCGCATCAGATACTCGAACTGGTCCTCGATGCTGCCCATGTAGGCGCTGAACGCCAACCCGCGCTCCCCGTTCTCTTCAAACGGGATTCCTCGGCGCAGCAGCTGGTGGGTGCGTGCGTTGAAGGGCGCGTCGTCGCGGGGGTTCATCTTGCGGATGTGCGCGCATCGTGGCGTCAGCGATCCCTCGGGGTCGTCGCTGTAGAAGAAGTCGTTGAGGGCGTCGCGACCGCTTCCCGGCAGGACGTCGTAGGCGAGCGGCGTGCCGTCGGAATAACGGCCGATCGCCCTGGCGGCGACGTCGAAACCCAAGTCCGCGCTTTGCTCGTCCATCTGCCTGCGCCAGCCCTCGACGTCCTGGGTCAGACGGAGGAACACCTGGAACGAGCCGTCGTGCATCCACGCGGGCGGCACCGGTCGCCTGGCCTCCGGGTACGACCCCGGCTCCCGCTCGTATCCGAGCACGAACTCGCCCGCGGCGATGATCGGGGTGCCCGCCTCGCTCGCGTCCGCGATCTCCAAGCGCCCGTTCCGGGGTACCTGTTGGGAGAAGCCCCGGATACCGGGTTGAGAGATGCCGTCCTTGAACCCAAAATGTTCCTTCCCGCCTTCGAGGAAGGTGCCCGCCACGGTACTGAGCACCACGATTCCGTCCGGCAGACCCTGTTCGAATCTGGTCGCCTCGGCATTCAGGTCCGCGTCGGAGTCGCCCGCGAGGGTCACCAAGGCGTCGATCGGGGGACTTCCCGGTGCGCCGACGACCCACCTGGCGGGGTCGCTCGCGGCAGGGTCACCGACCAGTGCGGCGGGAGCCATCCAGCCCCGGTCGGGACGCTCGCGGTCGGACAGTGCGCCCCGCCAGAAGGCCGGGTAGCCCACCACGTCGGCGAGGAGCTCGGGATGCAGCATCACGAGCGCGGAGGAGGTGAGGCTGACGGTCTTCCAGATCCCGTCGGCACGGTCGAGGACATCCTTGGTGGTCGTGACCGCTGCACCGAGCCCGGCGATCCAATCCCGAGCCTTCGCCCGGTTGTGCCCCAGACTCAGGAACACAAAGCGCTGGTGTGGCCGCTTGAAGGGAGCAAGGATGTTGCCTTGAATATGAGCAAGGTCCGCGTCCGACAACCTGCGAACCGCTGTGGCCATGTTGGCTCACCTCTCCCGCGAGCGCTGCGCACCGTGGCGGTCGATGTTAGCGGAGCACAAATGCGCGGGACAGCGCCAATGCACCGTCGCCAATCGGACCAGCGGGTCTTGGCGAAAGGACGAAAAATGCGAAGAGCGGCGCAATCGCGCCGTCAGCGCGCGCGCATGTCCTTGAGGCGCTGGAGCTTGCCGATCGAGCGCTCCAGCGTCTCGGGGTCGACGATCTCGCAGGCCACGGTCACGCCGACGGTCTGCTTCACCGCCGTCACCACCTCGTCGGCGGCCGGGCCGCGGCGCGCGGCGGGCGTGTCGGGGCGGGCCTCGACCCGCACCGTCAGCGCGTCCATCCGGCCCGACGTCGACAGCACGAGCTGGAAGTGCGGGGAGAGGCCTGGCGTGCGCAGCACGATCTCCTCGATCTGGGTGGGGAACATGTTCACGCCGCGAAGGATGATCATGTCGTCGGAGCGACCGGTGATCTTCTGCATCCGGCGCATGCCGGGGCGGGCCGAGCCGGGCAGCAGGCGGGTGAGGTCGCGCGTGCGGTAGCGGATGATCGGCAGGGCCTCCTTGGTGAGCGAGGTGAACAGCAGCTCGCCCTCCTCGCCCTCGGCCAGCGGGCTGCCGTCGAGCGGGTCGACGACCTCCGGGTAGAAGTGGTCCTCCCAGATGTGCAGCCCGTCCTTGGTCTCGACGCACTCCTGGGAGACGCCGGGGCCCATCACCTCGGACAGCCCGTAGATGTCGACGGCGTGCATGTCCATGCGCTCCTCGATCTCGGCGCGCATCTGCTCGGTCCACGGCTCGGCGCCGAACACCCCGACCTGCAGCGACGACTTGGCCGGGTCGAGGCCCTGCCGCTCGAACTCGTCGATCACCGTCAGCATGTACGACGGCGTCAGCATGATGACCTCGGGTTGGAAGTCCTGGATGAGCTGGACCTGCCGCGGGGTCATCCCGCCCGACACCGGGATCGCCGTGGCCCCGAGCCGCTCGATGCCGTAGTGCGCCCCGAGCCCGCCGGTGAACAGGCCGTAGCCGTAGGCATTGTGGATCTTGTGGCCGGGGCGGGCCCCCGCCGCGCGCAGGGAGCGGGCCATCAGCCCGGCCCAGTTGTCGATGTCGCGGGCGGTGTAGCCCACGACGGTGGGCTTGCCGGTCGTCCCCGACGACGCGTGGATGCGCCGCACCTGGTCCTGCGGCACCGCGAACATGCCGAACGGGTAGTTGTCCCGCAGGTCCGCCTTGGACGTGGTGGGGAACGTGGCGAGGTCGGCGAGGTCGCGGCAGTCGTCGGGATGGACGCCCGCCTCGTCGAACGCGCGCTTGTAGTGCGGCACGTTCGCGTAGGCGCGGTGCAGCGTCTGCCGCAGGCGGGACAGCTGCAGCGCGCGCAGCTCGTCGACCGACATGCGCTCCTCGGCGTCGAGGCTCTCGGGGGCTGGCGCGTCCCCGAACCGGGTGGTCACTTGTCCGCCGCCTTTCGCGCGACGAGGGTGAGGACGTCGTAGCGCGCCACGGACTCGCCGTCCTGCCGAGTGACGTCCGCGTCCCAGCGCACGTCGCCGTAGGGCTGGCTGCCGTGCGGGGTGATCTGCTTGCAGGTGAGCGTCACGGTGATCTCGTCGCCGAACCGGACGGGCGTGAGGTAGCGCAGCCGGTCGAGCCCGTAGTTCGCGAGCACGGGACCCGGGTCGGGGTCGACGAACAGGCCCGCGGCGAACGCCAGCGTGAGGTAGCCGTGCGCCACCCGCTCACCGAAGATCGGGCTCTGGGCCGCGGCCTCGGCGTCCATGTGGGCGTAGAAGGTGTCGCCGGTGAACTCGGCGAAGTGCTCGACGTCCTCCTGGGTGACCGCCCGAGGTCCCGCGACGACCGTGTCGCCGATCGAGAGCTCCTCCAGGTGCTTGCGGAACGGGTGGACGTCGGTGGGCGTGCGGGCCGACCCCCCGACCCAGCGACCGGTGATCGCGGTGAGGGTGTCGGGATCGCCCTGTACGGCCGTGCGCTGCATGTGGTGCAGCACGCCGCGCAGGCCGCCAAGCTCCTCGCCGCCGCCCGCCCGGCCGGGGCCGCCGTGCACGAGCTGGGGCATCGGCGAGCCGTGGCCGGTCGACTCCTTGGCGTCCGTCGTGTTGAGCACGAGCAGCCGTCCGTGCCAGGGCGCGATGCCGAGCACGACCTCGCGGGCGAACCCGGTGTCGGCCGTGACGACCGAGCCCGCGAGGCTGCCCAGGCCACGCGCGGCGTACTCGACCAGCTGGTCGGTGGACGTGTAGGGCAGCACGGTCGAGACCGGGCCGAAGGCCTCCACCTCGTGCGGCTCGGCCCGCTCGGGGTCGCCGACCAGGAGGATGGGGGAGAGGAAGGCGCCGCGCTCGGCGTCGGCGTCGAGGAGGTCGACCTTCTCGGGGTCGCCGAAGACGATCCGCCCGGCGTCGGCGAGCGCCTTGACGCCGCGGCGCACCTCCTCGCGCTGCTCCAGGCCCGCGAGCGCGCCCATGCGGGCCTGGGCGGGGTCGCCCACCGTGATGCCCGCCAGCTTGGCCGACACGGCGTCCACCACCGCGTCGACGTGCTGCGCAGGCACGAACGCCCGCCGGATCGCGGTGCACTTCTGCCCGGCTTTCACCGTCATCTCGGTGACGAGCTGGCCGACGTAGAGATCGAACTCGGGGCTGCCCGGCGCCGCGTCGGGGCCGAGCGCCGACAGGTTGAGCGAGTCGGCCTCCGCGGAGAACCGCACGCTGTGCCGGACGACGCCGGGATGCGCCCGCAGCGTGGCCGCGGTGGACGCCGAGCCGGTGAACCCGACGAGGTCCTGACCGGTGAGGTGGTCCAGTGTGTCGCCGAGCGAGCCCGCGACGAACTGCACCGCACCCGGTGGGAGCAGCTCCGACTCGACGATCAGCCGCACGAGCTCCGCGGTGAGGTACGCCGTGGGGCTGGCGGGCTTGATCACCGACGGGACACCGGCGAGGAACGCGGGCGCGAGCTTCTCCAGCGGCCCCCACACGGGGAAGTTGAACGCGTTGATCTGGACGGCGACGCCGCGCAGCGAGGTGGCGACGTGCTGCCCGACGAACGTCCCGCCCTTGGACAGCGGCTCGACGTCGCCCTCGACGTAGACTGTGCCGTCCGGCAGCTCCCTGCGGCCCTTCGACGCGTACATCTGGAGCACGCCGATGCCGCCGTCGACGTCGAACCGGGAGTCGTGGCGGGTGGCGCCGGAGTGCGCCGACACGGCGTAGAGCTCCTCGCGGTGCTCGCGCAGGTGCCCGGCCAGCGCCTTGAGCAACGCCGCCCGCTGGTGGAACGTCAGCTCACGCAGCGCGGGCCCGCCGACGCGCCGTCCGTGCTCGAGCACGGCCGCGAAGTCGATCCCCGCCGAGGAGATCCGGGCGATCTCCTCGCCGGTGACCGCGTCGTGCAGCGGCCTGCCCTCGTCCGACGGCGTGTGCCACGCGCCGAGGACGTGACTGCGCAGGACCGCGACCATGGGGCGCCTCCGGTGATCGACCGACCGTTCGTTCGGCTGGAACCTAGCACGTCCCCGCTCGGGAAAAGAAGGCCCGGATGTCGCCCGCCAGCACCTCCGGGACCTCCATCGCCGCATAGTGCCCGCCGCGGTCGAAGTGGCTCCAGTGCACGACGTTCGTGTTGTCCCGCGGGCTCCAGCCTCTCGAACTCGGCGGGGTCGCCCGACGGGAACGCGAAGAGCTGGAGCACATGGGCGCCGAGGAACCCGGGCGGGTCGAGGAGCCCCAGCTCGCGGCCGACCAGCGCGCCGCCGTCGCTGCCGTGGACGCCGTAACGGTCGTAGCCGAGGCGGCGCATCAGCGTGTCGTACGTGCGGGCGACGCGGGCCATCGTCCAGCCGCGGTCGGTCACCGGGTTGCTGAACGCCATGCCCGGCATCGAGGGGATGACCAGCGAGAACCGGTCGCGCAGCGGCTCGATCATGTCGAGGAAGTCGACGAAGGAGCCGGGGTAGCTGTGCGCGAGCAGCAGCGGGACGGCGTCGGAGGCGGTCGACGGAACATGGAGGAAGTGGACGGTCTGGCCGTCGAGCACCTGCGGGTGGTCGGCGAGCGGTACGCCCGTGCCGTCAGCGCGCCGTGACGAGCGCGTGCACCACGCCCGCGGCCCGTCGCCGCGGCGGCACGGCGACGCGCCGATGCAGCACGGAGTAGCCCGCGCGCTCGATCTCGTCGAGGATGCCGCGGTAGAGGGTGAAGGCGCAGGCCACGCAGGCCCGTGACACCGGCTCCAGCATCGCCACCCCGGGCGCGGCGCGCCGGTAGATCGCGCGGGTGTGCGCGACGAGGTGGGCGAGCGCGCGCGTGATGCGCGGGTCCGGCCGCCTGCTGCGCCGCGACCAGGTCAGCAGCTCCCGGTCGACGCCGAAGGAGGCCAGCTCGTCGGCCGGCAGGTAGACGCGGCCGCGGTCGAGGTCCTCGCCGACGTCGCGCAGGAAGTTGGTGAGCTGGAACGCCACCCCGAGCGCCGCAGCGGCAGGCTCGGCCTCCGCCCTCGGCACGGTCGTGCCGAGCACCGGCAGCATCTGCAGGCCGATGACGGCGGCCGAACCGTGGACGTAGCGGGCGAGGTGGTCGAGCGTCGCGTAGTCGGTGACCTCGGTGTCCATCCGCATCGACGTGAGGAAGTCGGCGAAGTGCGCGCGGTCGATGGCGTACCGGTCGGCGGTGTCGGCCAGTGCCGCGAGCACGGGATGGGCGGCGGGGCCGCCGTCGAGCGCGGTGGCCAGCTGGGCGGCGAGCAGGTCGAGCTGGGCGGCCTTCTCCGTGGACGGGCGGCCGTCGCCGAGGTCGTCGACGATCTCGTCGGCGTGCCGGGCGAAGCCGTAGAGCGCATGTACCGCGGGCCGTCGGGCGCGCGGCAGCAGCCGGGTCGCGAGGAAGTAGGTGCGGCCGTGGCGCGCGTTGAGCGCGCGGCAGGCCGCGTAGGCCGCACGCAGCGCGGGATCGGCGATCCCGGCCGCGTCCAGCTCAGCTAGTGCGGTGGCCACAAACGTTTGCCGGGTCCTCGCGCGCCCAGACGACGACTCGCGGCGGCGCCGCCTTCGCGAATACGCCCGGTATGAGCTTCAGGCTGCGCCTTGCGACTCGCCGCCTGGATCACGCGATCACCCCGTCAACGTTCGTGGCCACCGCACTAGCGCGCTGCTCTGCACCGGCGGTGGTGGGGGTGGCGACGGGTGCCGCGACGACGGCTGGCGCCTGCTCGATCGCGTCGGGCTCGGCCACCGACGTCGAGCCCGCTGTTTCGGCGGCGGCCTCGGCGGTGTGCGTGGCCTTCGCGGCCTCGGCACGCGGGCGGCCGCGGGCACCGGCGGCGAGCCGCAGCGGGTCGGGGCGCACGAGCGACACCGCCGCCAGGACGGCAACGGCGAAGCACGCGCCGAGGTACCCCCAGTTGTTGAGGCCGTCCTCGCCGTTGGGGTAGTACACGACGACCAACATCAGCGACACGACGACCATGTACTGCAGGCCGCGCATCGTCCACGGGGCCATGGCGAGCAGGGCCATGCCCCAGCTGACGTACCACGGCAGCGTGGCGGGGGAGAGGACCGAGGTGGCGAAGAGCACGATGCCCGCGCGGCGGATCGCCTCCGGGCCGCCGTCACGTGCCTTCCACCACTGGCGCACCGCGATCCACAGCAGCACCGCGGCGCCGATCGCCCGGAAGACGTTCACGAAGACCTGCGTGTTGGCACCGAACAGGAGGAACGCGATCCCGCCGACGATCTGGCCGAGCGCCGTCGGGATCGACATCCAGTTCACGATCATCGACGGCGCGCTGAGCGCGGGCAGCCAGCCCAGGTCGACGCCCGCGACGAGGGTGCAGACCCCGAAGACGACAGCGAACACCGCGATGCCCGCCGCGGCCGCCTTGGCGATGCGGACCCAGCGCGAGCCCGTCATGTGGGCGGCCCAGACGAGCACGAGGAACGGCAGCGCGAGCCCGGCGCTCGCCTTGACGGCCATCGCCAGCGTGACGAGCGCGATCCCACCCGCGTGCCGCCCTCGCAGCGCGAGCAGCGCGCCCGCGGCCAGCAAGCCGACCACCAGCAGGTCGTTGTGGCCGCCGCCGATCATGTTGACGACCATCATCGGGTTGGCGACCGCGATCCACAGCGCCACCGGCACCCGCCCGCCGAGCCGTCGCGTCAGCTCGGGGAGCGCCCAGACCAGCAGCGCGAGCCCCGGCAGCAGCGCGAGGCGCATGAGCAGCACGCCCGCGATGATGTTGTTGCCGACCAGCCAGGCGACGGTCTTGGCCACGATGATGAACAGCGGGCCGTACGGGGCGGGCGTGTCCTGCCAGAAGTAGTGGACGTTGTCGGTGAAGATCCCCGGCATCGCGTCCGGCCCGACCGCGTACGGGTCGAAGCCGTGCAGCGGGAGCGCCCCCTGCGCCAGGTAGCTGAAGATGTCGCGGGTGAACAGCGGCGGGGCCAGCAGCAGCGGCGCGGTCCACACCGCCGCGGTGGTGAGCACGGCCCTTCCCCCGACGCGGTGGCCGAGCACATCGCGGCCGAGCATGATCCACGCCCAGGCCATCAGCAGGACGCCGCCGTACATGAGTGTGGTGGCGAGGTCGTGCCCGTGGCCGTAGCGCCAGAAGCCGATCGCCGAGTTCGTCATGATCGGGTCGCGCACCAGCACCCCGCCCGCGCCGAAGCCGCCGACGAGCAGCATCACCGAGGCGGCGAGCCCCAGCAGCAGCGGGCGGCGCGGCGGGTTGCCGAACCGGGCGGCGCGGGGAGCGTCGATCGATGACGGCTCGGAGCGGAAGTCGGGGTCGACCGGTGCAGAGGCGCTCATGACGCGATCCATGCTCCCACGCGCGCCCGCACCCGGCAGAATGGCCCCTCCGACGCCGACCGCGGTCACCCGGTGATCCGCGCGGCGGCGAGCTTCCCGCTCAGCACCACCGGCGGAATGCCCACCCCCGGCACGGTCCCGCAGCCCGCGAGCACCGCGTTGGCCAGGCCAGGGACGAGGTTCCCCGTGCGGAACGGGCCGGTCTGGGCGAGCGTGTGCGCCGCGGAGAACGGGGTGCCCGCGGCCATTCCCGCCGCCGCCCAGTCCGCGGGCGTCACCAGGCGGGAGACGGCGACGTCGTCGGCGATGTCGCCGAGCCCGGGGTGCCCACGGGCGTCGAGCACGGCGAGCAGCTCGTCGCGGTACGCGGGCCCGACCCGTGGCCAGTCGATCGGGCCGCGCTCGAGGTTGGGGCAGGGGGCGAGGACGAAGAGCAGGTCGGCGCCGTCCGGCGCGAGCGTCGGGTCCGTGGCGGTTGGCCGGGTCACCAGCAAGGAGGGGTCGCTCATGAGCCTGCCCTCGTCGATGATCTCGGCGAACGTCCGCTCCCACGCGCCGCCGAACGAGATCGTGTGGTGCGCGGCCGCGGGGCGGCGGCTGCGCAGCCCGGCGTGCAGCACGACCGCGCTCGGCGACCACCGCAGGGGGACCGGGCGCCGTCGGCGCCTGCCGACCAGCTCCTCGACCACGGGAAGGTCCGGGGTGAGCACGACCGCGTCACACGGCAGCCGCTCGCTGTCGGCCGTCGGGTCGCCCGACGCGCGGTGCCGCACGGCCGTGACCCGCCCGCCGCTGCGGGCCAGGCCCGTGACCGTCCGCCCGTGGAGGATGCGCGCCCCCGCCGCCTCCGCCGCGTCGGCGAGGGCCTGCCCGAGCGCGCGCATGCCGCCCCTCGGGAACCAGACGCCCGCCACCGTGTCCATGTAGGCGATCACGCCGTACGCGCCGAGGGCGTGCTGCGGCGCCACGCCCGCGTACAGCGACTGGAACGAGAAGATCCGCTGCAGCCGCGGGTCGGGGAGGAACCGCGCGACCCGCGGTCCGAGCCTGCCGAACCCGCCGAGGCGCGCCAGGCGCACCAGGTCGGGCCCGAGGAGGCCCCACGGCGAGTCGTGGTTCGCGCCGATGAACGTGTCGATCTCGCAGTCGTACAGCGCGCTGAGCCAGTCGCGCAGGTCCCGGTAGCCCGCCGCCGCGGCGGGACCGCACACCCTGCGCACCTCGTCCTCCATCGCGGCCGCGTCCGTGTGGACGTCGATGGTCGAGCCGTCGGCGAAGTGCGCGCGGTACGCGGGGTCGAGCGGCACGAGCTCGAGACGGTCGGCGAGCTTCTCCCCGACGGCCGCGAGCGCCTCGTCGAGCAGGTCGGGCATCGTGAGCACGCTCGCGCCCGTGTCGACGCGGAACGTCCCGCGCTCGGTCGTGAGGTCGAGCCGCCCCACCCGGCCGCCGGGGTGCTCGGCCCGCTCGACCACCGTGACGCTGCGCCCGGCGCCGAGCAGGTGCAGCGTGGCCGCCAGCCCGGACAGGCCCGCGCCGACGACCACCACGTGGTCGGTGCTCCCGTCGACCGTGCGGCTCAACGCTGTCCCTCGCAGTGCTTACCCGCCCCGGTCCGCTCCGCAAGCTCCGCAGGCCACCGTCCCCCGGAGCTCGGTCCGCGCTTCGCGGAGCGCTGTGTCGATGATTCGCTCGCAAGCTCGCTCAACGGCGGCGCCTCGTCGCGGTGACGGCGAGCTCGGCCAGCTCCGTGGCCGCGGGCTCCGCGACGGGCGCCGCGGCGAGCGCGTCGAGGGCGGATCCGGTGAGCGCGGCGATGCGCTGCTCGACGGCCTGCACGGCGCCCAGCTCGATGAGCAGGTCGCGGGTGCGGTCGACCTGCTCGGCCGACAGCTGTGGATCGCCGATCGCGGCCTCGACGGCGGAACGGGCGGCGCCGTCGCCCCGGCGGTCGGCGCGTTCGAGCGCGATCGCGAGCAGGAAGGTGCGCTTGCCCTCCCGCAGGTCGTCGCCCGCGGGCTTGCCGGTGACCGCGGGATCGCCGAAGACGCCGAGGAGGTCGTCGCGCAGCTGGAAGGCGATCCCGATGTCGGCGCCGAACCGGCGGTAGCCGTCCACCAGCTCGGGGTCGGCGCCCGCCAGAGCGGCGCCGAGGTGCAGGGGCCGTTCGACGGTGTAGGCGGCGGTCTTGTAGCGGTCGATGCGCAGCGCGGCGCCCGGCGAGGCGTCGCGGGTGGCCTGGTGCAGCACGTCGAGATACTGCCCGCCCAGCAGCTCGGTGCGCATCGACCGCCACGGTTCGCCCGCGCGGGCGAGCGCCTCCGGCGGCAGCCCGCAGGTGTGGAACATGTCGTCGGCCCAGACGAGCGCGAGGTCGCCCAGCAGGATCGCGGCCGCCGCCCCGAACCGCGCAGGCCTGCCGTGCCAGCCCGCGTCGGCGTGCCTCCTGGCGAACGCGACGTGCACCGTCGGGCGCCCCCTGCGCAGCGCCGAGGCGTCCATGAGGTCGTCATGCACGAGGGCGCAGGCCTGGATGAGCTCGAGCGCGCTCACCGCGCGGAGCACCGAGAGGGCCTCGGGGGCGTCGACGCAGCCGCCCGCCCCGCGCCAGCCCCACCAGGCGAACGTCGGGCGGATCCGCTTGCCGCCGCACAGCACGAACGCGCTGAGGTCGTCGGCGGCCGCCGCGTAGTTCGGGTCGATCGCCGACGCCTCCGCCGTGCGAGCCTCGAGGTAGATCGCCAGCGCGGCCTCGATCCCGTCCGCGAGCCCGCCGTCGGTGGGCCCCGGCTCGCCGGCGCCCGCGGAGGCCGCTGTGGCCCCGGAGTCGAGCCCCGTGTCGATGGTGCCGGTATGGGTCACACCATCGAGCGTATCCGGAGGCCAGGGCTTCGGCGCGGCGACGTCGCCCGGCCCCCTACGCTAGGGGCATGCGGACGGCACCGAAGATCACTTCGCGGCTGGCGGCCGACCGTCCCGTCTTCTCGGTGGAGTTCTTTCCCCCCAAGGACGAGCCGGGTGCGGCCGAGCTGTGGCGCGCGGTGCGGCGGCTGGAGCCGCTGGACCCGGCGTTCGTGTCGGTCACCTACGGCGCGGGAGGGTCCAGCCGGGACCGCACGATCCGCACCACCGCGCGCATCGCCACGGAGACGACGCTGGTGCCGATGGCGCACCTGACGGCCGTGTCGCACTCGATCGCCGAGCTCCGTCAGGTGGTCGGCGCGTATGCCGCCGCGGGCATCCCGAACATCCTCGCCGTGCGTGGCGACCCTCCCGGGGACCCGCTGGGAGAGTGGGTCGCGCATCCCGAGGGCCTCACGTACGCCGAGGAGCTCGTCGCGCTCGTCAAGGGGGTCGGGGACTTCTGCGTCGGCGTGGCCGCCTTCCCGTACGGGCACCCGCGCTCGCCCGATCCCGACTCGGACCTCCGCCACCTGCTCGCCAAGATCGACGCGGGCGCGGACTTCGCGATCAGCCAGCTCTTCCTGGAGCCTGCGGGCTTCCTCCGGCTGCGCGACCGGCTTGCGGCGGCGGGCTGCGCGGCACCGCTGCTGCCCGGGATCATGCCGCTGACGACCGTGCGCACGCTGCATCGCGGGCCGGAGCTGTCCGGCGCGCCGCTGCCCGCGGACCTCGTGGAGCGGCTCGAACGGCACGCCGACGACCCGAAGGCGTTCCGTGCGGCGGGCATGGACGAGACGGCGCGGCTCTGCGAGCGGCTGCTGGCCGAGGGCGTGCCCGCGCTGCACTTCTACACGCTGAACCGTTCGCCCGCGACGGCCGAGCTGGTGCTCCGTCTCGGCCTGGGCGCCCGCCGTCCCGTGGGGGTCACCGGACCGGCGGGCTGAGCGGCGGGTTGCGGTTGCGGCGGGCGACGAGCACGACGACGACCGCGGCCAGCGCGACGGCGCCCGCCAGGCCGAGCGTCCAGTCGAGCACCGACGGCGCGCCGGGGTCGGCATACGCGACGGTCGCGCTGACGTCGCCGACCTCGCCAGGGGTGAACGTCCAGCTCACCGTGCCGGAGTCGATCTCCCCATTGGCGTCGACGACGCGGCCGGGGAAGCTCATCTTGAGCTGGAAGTCGGCCTTGTCGACCGAGACGGTCGTGAGGTCGACCGAGCCGCTGACCAGCACCCGCCCGCCCGCGCGGCGGAGGTTGAACTGCACGCGGTCGTTCGCGGGGAAGGTCGCGCGGGTGAGCGCCGCCGTCTGCTCGAAGGACAGGCGGGAGAAGCGCAGCACGGACCCGGTGTAGCCGTCCTGGCGGTACGGCACGACGTCCACGTCCGACGCGAGGTCGGGCGGCAGGGTGACGGTCGGGCCCTTGTCGTCGGCGGACTTCGCGGGAGTGGCGAAGACCAGCTCGCCGGTGACGGTGTCGTCCGGCTGCACGGCCAAGGCGGCGCGCACGCGGGCGCATCCGCCCAGCAGACCGCTGAGCAGCAGTACGGCGAGGACAAGGAGCGCCACGGCGCGGGACCGGCGGATGATCATCGGCGCCTGCACGGGGTCATCGTGCCATCCGGCGGTGTGTCAGCGGGCGGGCGGTGGCGGAAGCGGCAGCGTTCTGCCCAGCACCGCGAACGGGCGCGAGTCGCCGGTGAACCGGTGCTCACGCAGCACGTCCTCGAAGCCGGTCCTGCGGTAGAGCCGCCAGGCCCGTCCCGGCGAACGCGCGCCGTACTCCGGCGTCGACAGCAGCACCCTGGTCTCGTCGACCCCCGCCAGCAGCGCACGCAGGAGGCCTTCGCCGAGGCCAGAGCCCTGCGCGTCGGGGCGGACGTGCAGCTCGGTGAGCTCGAAGTAGTCGTGCAGCCAGCCCTGTGCCTCCGCCGTGGTCCCGCGCAGCCCCCGCCGGACCTCCTCGAACCACCACTGCCCCGGGCCGCCGGTGTAGCCGTACGCGACGCCGATCAGCGTGCCCCGGTGGTCCAGCCAGCCCACGGCGCGCCAGCCGGGCCTGCGCACGTGGTCCAGCCACAGCGCGCGGCGTTGGCGGGCCGTGCTCGGCGGGTAGCCCATCGCCGCGACGTACACCTGCAGCGCCTCGCTCAGCCGGTCGGCGAGGTCGCCGGGACCGAGCGTCACGAGCTGACGCGCGGGTGCCGTGGTCACGCCGTCATCACACCACGCGGGGGGCGTCCACGCCCATTCCGGTGCCCCGTAGCCCGCCCTCCGCCCGTGCGAACGAACTTTCGAAATCCGGCCTCTCGCCCGACTTGACGGCACGGCGCCGGGAAGGTGTACTGGAGCGGTCGAACAATAGTTCGATGCCGGTGCCCGGTGGCAGGCGGGGGAAGCGCCCGCCACCGGGTGGACCGGGCGCGAAGGGATCGGCCCGCCGGGGAGGGAGCACGATGGTGCACGAGGCTGCTGGCGCGGGCGTCGGCCGGTCGGGCGGAGGCGCCCGCCGGGCCGGGGCCGGATGCCCGGTCGGGGTCGGAGGTGTCCGTTGACACCCATCGGCTGGCCGTTCCGGTCGCGCGGCCCCACGCCGATCCAGGTGCGTTGGAAGGACGGCGAGCCGATCGAGTTCGAGCGCTCCGCGCGGCGCGGCCCGCGGTTTCTCGTCACCGGGATCCGCGAGCGGTGGATCGAGGAGTCGCCGTGGCCGTTCCCCTCACCGATGCCGGTGGGTGGCGACCAGATGCGCTGCTGGCGGGTGGAGGCGCGCTCGGCGGGCGAGCCCGACGGCCCTCCGCGCGAGTTCGTGCTGCGCATGCGTGCGGGTCCCGGCGTGTGGGACCTGGTCAGGCCCGCGGGGTGAGCCCCGTCACCCGCGGATCCCGTGGTGCCCCGGAACTGTCGGGGTGCCCGGGCACCATCACCGAGACCAGTGAGAGGAGTACCGACATGACCGCAGCCACCTTGCCCCTCGACGCACCGGCCGGGCTGGTTCCCGCGCCGCGCCGTGCCCCGCGCGCCACCTCCGCGCCGACGCCCCGCGCCGCCGTCGGCCTGCTGCGCCAGGCGACCGAGGGCCTCGCGGAGGCGCATCGGAGACCGGAGCCCCTGTTGCGCTATCCCGCGGCCTACCTCGCCGCGCTCCGCGCGGGCGCCGCGGTGCTCGCACTGCGCGCCCATCCGAGCCCGCGGCGGCGGGCAGGCCGCAGCGTCTGGCAGATGCTCGGCGAGGCGGCGCCCGAGCTCGCCGAGTGGTCGGCCTACTTCGCGTCGTGCTCGGCCACGCGGGCCGCCGCCGAGGCGGGCATCGAGCGGCTCGTCGAGCGGCACGATGCCGATGACCTGCTGCAGCAGGCCGAGCAGTTCGTCGAGCTGGTGGCCGACCTCGTCGAGGGGCGTTGACCGGACCTCCGCGCGCCGGTCAACGGCTGGGGCGGGGAGCGGCCTGCGCCACGGTGACGCGGCGGTCGGAGCGCAGCACGCGGCCGAGCAGGGCGTTGAACACCGCCGACACCTCCCGCGCCCCGGGCGTGTCCCACCGTTGGATCGGCAGGCAGGCGCCCTGCGCCTGCTGGATCGCCGAGCGGTCCGGAAGCACCCCGTTGAGCACCAGCGGGCCGAACAGCTCGCGCAGCTCGGCGATGCGGAACTCGTGCTCGCTGTTGCGCGGCCGCACGCGGTTGATCAGCACACCGAGCGGCTGGAGGTCCGGGTTGGCGCGCTGACGCTCGGTCTGCACCGCGTCGAACGCCCGCTGCACCCCCGACACCGCGAACATCGTCGGATCGGTCACGAGCACCGCCCGGTGCGCCGCCGCCAGCGCGCTGCGGGTGAGCTGGCCCAACGACGGCGGGCAGTCCACGATCACGAGGCGGTACGGCTCCTGCTCGTCGGGGTCGTCGGTGCGGTCCTCGGGGTCACCCGCTCCCAGAGACCCGGCCCGCGGGTCCTGCAGGCGCTGCAACGCCCGGCTCAGCCTGCTCAGCTGCTTGCCGCTCGGGTCGGGGTGGTTGTGCCGCTCGTTCTGCTCGTCGCCCACGAGGACGTCCAGCCCTTCGCCCCATCCGCTCGGGGCGATCGCCCGCTCCAGCACCGATCGGCGCGGCTCGTCCAGAACGTCGGCCACGGTGGCCGTCGTCGGGCCCGTGTCGAGGGCGATCGTCGCGTTGGCCTGGGGATCGAGGTCGACGACCAGGGTGCGCACGCCGTGCTGTAGTGCGGCGCCCGCCAGACCCAGCGCCACTGTGGTCTTGCCGACTCCGCCCTTGAGGCTCAACGTGGCGACGACCTGCACGCGATCAACCTACCGTTCGGGTGGACTACTAGGCTGCGCCCGTGGCGGCGGCTCGACGAACGGCGAGGTGGCTCCGGTGACGAGCACCGAGGTGGGCCGCGGCGAGAGCGGCAACGGGGCGGCACACACGGCCGGGCCGGTGCACCGGGCCTTCGCCGTGGAGCTCGCCGAGCTGCGGCGCCGCGCGCCGGGCAGGGCGCCGCGCGTGCTCGACGTCGGCGGCGGAAGCGGGGCATGGGCCGTGCCGCTGGCCAGGGCGGGGTGCGCCGTCTCGGTCGTCGACCCGAGCCCCAACGCGCTCGCCGCGCTGGTGCGCCGCGCCCGCGACGCTGGCGTGCACGAGCTGGTCACACCGGTGCCTGGCGACGTCGACGCGCTCGCCGACGTCGCCCCGGTCGGCGCGGCCGACATCGTGCTGGGCCATGGCCTGCTGGAAGTCGTCGACGACGTCACCGCGGCCGTGCGCGCGCTCGCGGGCGCGGCCGTGCCGGGGGGCGCGGTGTCGGTGCTGGTCGCGGGCCGGTTCGCGGCCGTGCTGGCCCGCACGCTCGCCGGACGGCTCGCCGAGGCGAAGGCCTTGCTCACCGACCCCGACGGGCGGTTCGGTCCCGACGACGCGCTGCGCCGCCGCCTCGACGCGGCCGGGCTGCGCGCGGTGCTCGCCGCCGATCCCGATCTCCAGCTGGAGCTCGTCCAGGGCGACGGCGTGCTGGAGGGCTGGGCGCCGAGGGACGTCCGCGACGAGGGTCACGCCGCGGCGGCGGCCCTCGGCGAGCTGGAGGAGCTCGCCGCCGTCGAGCCCGCGCTGATCGATGTCGCCGCCCGCCTGCACGCCATCGCGCGCCGGGTGCGATGATCGCCCGCGGCCGTGCGGCAGCACCCGCGTGATCGCCGGATGCCCGCAGTCCGAAGATTGGTTGGCCCCGCTTGACGAGTCCGGGTAGTCGTCGGGCCCGCGGACTCGTATCCTCGACCGTAGACGCCCACCCTGGGCGCTCGTCGCGTCGTTCCGGCACCATGGACGATGACCCGACAGGACGAGACAGTGCCGGAGGCGAAGTCATGCCCCTCTCCGAGCACGAGCAGCGACTGCTCGATCAGATCGAGCGCGCTCTCTACGCCGAGGACCCGAAGTTCGTGTCCACCGTTCGCGGTGGACGGTTGCGCAAGCCCACCCGCCGCCGCAGGCTCCAGGGTGTAGCCCTTTTCGTCGTCGGTCTCGTCCTGCTCGTGCTGGGCATCGCCGTCCAATGGACCTGGCTCGGCGGTATCCCCGTGGTCAGCGTGGTCGGGTTCCTCGCGATGCTGGGTGGCGCCGTGCTGGCCATCACCTCCGTCGGATCGTCGGGCAGTGCGCCCGCCGCCAAGTCCGAGCCCGAGAAGAACGGCTTCACCGGTCGGATGGAGGAGCGCTTCCGCCGCCGGTTCGAGCAGGAGTAGCCCCCGAGAGCTCCTCGACGCCGCCGCCCCGCCCCGCCGGTGCGGCGGCGTCGTCGTGCGCGGCCCTGCGCCGCAGCCGCCGCGCGAGGTCCGCGAGCACGGAGCGGGGGAGCAGGCGGTCCCGCCAGGAGAGCGGACTGCCCGCCGCGACCGCCGCGAGCACCCCGGCCAGCGGGTCGGTCAGGTCGCCGGGCTCCGGGTGCATCCCGCCGTACCAGCTCGCCTCGACGGTCCCCACCAGCTTCCGGAGGTCCTGCTGCGCGGGCCCGTCGAGATGGTGCTCGCGCACGAGGCGCCGCGCCGCCACCCGGACGGTGTCGCTCTCCTTCGGCGGCACGCCGCGGTCGGTCGAGTCGGCCAGCAGCTCGGCCCATGCGGCGGCGCCCGCCTGCGGGCCACCCGCCGCCACCGCGGCGAGCCTGCGCCGCCGCTCGCGCGACCGCAGCGCGGAGGGGAGCAGCGCGGCGCCGCCGACCACCATCAGCATCAGCGGCCAGAGCGGGAGGTCAGCGCCGGGCGCGGCGGAGGCCGGGAGGTCCGGCGTGGCGGGCTCCGGCGTCGGCGCCTCCTGCGGTGCGGGGGCCTGGCGGGCGTCGGCCTCCGGGTCGGCGCCCGGCGCCGCCTGGGCGGCCGCCGCGGCCTCGGCCTCTGCTTCGGCCACGTAGGGCGGCACGATCGTTCGGCCGTCGGTGAGCGGCGTCGGGTCGAAGATCATCCATCCGTAGCCAGCGAACCACGCCTCCACCCAGGCGTGGGCGTCGGAGGTGCTGACCGTGCGGTGGTCACCGCTGGTGGTGCCACCGGTGAAGCCGACCGCCACCCGCGCGGGCACCCCGACCGACCGCAGCATCACCGCCATCGCCGCGGAGAACTGCTCGCAGTAGCCCGTCTTGCCGACCGTGAGGAAGTCGACCAGCGCGTCGTCGCCGTTGCCGGGCGCGGTCTGCAGGCTGTAGTGGAAGGCCGACGTCGGGCCGGTGAAGAAGTTCTGCAGCGCGATCGTCTTGTCGAACGCGTTGTCCTCGCCCGCCGTCACCTGCCGGGCGAGGTCGGTCACCCGCTGGTCGACGCCGGTCGTGTCGAGGTAGGCCGCGACCGGGCCGGTGCGACCCTTCACGGCCCGCAGCTGCGCGGCGGACGGCGCGGAGAAGTCCGCGGTCTGCTGCCAGCCGTCCTCGGCGCGGGGTCGGGCGGTGTAGGCGGTGCCGCTGCGCTCGTCGTAGGTCCACCGCTCCGACAGCCCCGCGACCGCGATCGGCGTGCCGTACAGCGGCAGCCAGTAGTCCTTGAACCCGACGTTCTCGACGTCGACGCTCGCCATCCGCAACCCGGGGCCCGCCACCACGCCCAGCGTGCCGGGCAGTGCGGGGCCGGGACCGGGGCGCGTGGCCTGCCAGCCGACGTCGCGGACGTAGGTGCTCAGCGTGAGCGCACGCAGGTACGCGGGCCGGGGCAGGCCGCGGACCTGGAACAGCTCGGCCGGGGCGGTCTGCGTGAGCTGCCCCCGCAGCGAGGTGAAGGGGCTGAGCCCGATCGCGCCGCCCCCGCCCGCGCCGGAGCCCGCGAACCGGCCCGCCGTGCCGATGAACCCGCTGACCGACCCGACCCCGAGCGCGACGGCCACCGCCGCCGCGATGAGCGCGAGCCCGCCGATCCGCTGGCTGCGCGCCCCGCGTCGGGTGATGAGCAGCATGCCGAAGCCCACGGCCGCGCACACGACGGTCGGCCAGGGCAGCAGCGCGTCGTCCAGCGCGGCGGGCACCGCGAACACCGCCAGCAGCGGCACGCCCGCCGCGGCGGGGGCGCGCGCCAGAACCGCGGCCACGTACACCGCGACCGCCACGGCGCCGAACGCCGCCGTGACCAGGAACAGGATCTCCGGTGTCGCGGGCACCGGGGCGATGCCCACCGAGATCTGCGTGGCCGCGCCGGTCAGCAGCCTGCCGAACGAGGCGAAGGCTGAGGGCCCTGGCAAGGCGCCGAGCACGGCGTCGTCGGTGAACTGGACGGTGAGTTGCACCAGCATCCCCGCGCACTGGCCGACCGCGACCGCGACCGGGCCCAGCCGGTGCAGCGCCAGCCCGACGCCCACGACGACGAGCGCGGCGACCACGGCGTGGCCCAGCCACGTGTACCCCTGGATGATCGCGCCGAGCGGCGCGCTCGCCAGGAGGGTGGCGAGCCCCGAGGACGCCGCGGCGGCCCAAGGGAACGCAGGCCGGGGTGCGGGCGTCCGCGGTCCGCGCGCGACGGGCGCGGGCCGGGCGTCGGTCACCGGACCGGTCACAGCGCCTCCCACACGCGGTCGGGCGTCGTGCCCGCCGCCGCGACGGCGACGGTCCACCCCGCGTTGCGCAACGCGCTCGCCGCGGCGTCGGCGCTGCCGGGGCGGCCGTCGGTGGGATCCCAGGTCGCGGTGTCGAGCAGCACGGCGTAGCCGCCTCTCGGGCGCCGCGCAAGGAGGTTCTCCCGGTGCGCTGTGGTGAGCGCGCCGAGCACGGCGACGACGTCGGTGCCGGTGGGCAGGTCGGGCCCGGCCAGGTCGGCTCGGGCCGAGGGGCGCAGCGCGGCGAGCGCGTCGAGCAGCGGGTCGAGGCCGGGGGACTCCGGCCCCGGCAGCGTCGCGCCGTCCTCGGTGAGCAGGGTCACCGGTTCGCCGCGCTGGAGAAGGTGCGCGCAGACGCTCGCCGCCATGCTGACGGCGAACTCGAGGCTCGAGTCGGCGCCCCGCCCGCGGTGGGCGGCGTCGCGACGGTCCAGCAGCACGGTCGTGCCCGCCCGCCACGGCCGTTCCTCCAGCCGGACCATCAGCTCGTCGTGCCGTGCGGTGCTGCGCCAGTGCACGCGGCGCAGCTCGTCGCCGTGGCGGTAGGGCCGCACGAGGACGTCGGAGCTGCCCTGGCCCTGGTGCGCGAGCGCCGCGCCCGAGGTGCCCTCGCCCGTGCCGAGCGCGGCGGGCAGGCCGTGCAGCGCGAAGACCCGCGGCAGGACGACCAGCCGGTCCGGGCAGGCCACGGTGCGCTCGAACTCGGCGAGCCCGAGCGGGTCGGTTGCCCCTGCCGTGAGCGGTCCGACGTCGTGCACGCCGCGCAGGAGCGGGCGGAGCGGATAAGTAAGGCGGGCCCCGCCACGCCGGGAGAGGCGGTGGACGGTGAAGCCCGGCGGCGCGGCGGCCTGCGGTCCCGCGGCGTCGGGCACGGCGTCCACCAGGCGCAGTGCCCCGACCAGCGCCGACCCCTGCAGGTGCAAGGCGACCTCCACCGGCCCGCCGACCGCCAGTCGGGCGGGCAGGAGCTCGCGGCTCACCCGCACGGTGCGCCGGGTGCGCGCGGCCAGCAGGATGGCGAGCAGCGGGAGCACGGCGACGAACGCGCCGATGCGCAGGAGGTCCCGCTCGTCGAGCACGACCGAGCACGCGGCGGTGGCCGCGCCGCCCGCGAGGAGGCAGCGGCCCCGCGTGGTCAGGCCGGAGAAGCGGGCCACGCCCGTCAGCCCCCGGGACGGGCCGGTGCGGGCACGGGGGTCCGCGCCACCAGCGCGCGGACGATGTCGACGGAGGAGCGGCGGCTTGCCTGCGCGTCCGGGGTGAGCAGCAAGCGATGGGCGAGCACAGGGACGACGACGGCCTGCACGTCGTCGGGTACCACGAAGCTCCGCCCGGACAGCGCGGCCTGCGCGCGGGCCGTCCTGACGAGCTGCAGCGTGGCCCGCGGCGAGGCACCGAGGCGCAGCTCGGGGAGCCGTCGCGTGGCCGCCACGACGTCGACGCAGTACTGGCGCACCTCAGGGCCGACGTGCACCCGGCGCACGGCGTCGATCGCGGCGTGCAGGCGGCGCGCGTCGGTGACGGGGCGCAGCCCGTCGAGCGGGTCCGTCGCCGAGTGCTCGTCGATCATCGCGAGCTCGGCGGCCGTGTCCGGGTAGCCGACCGAGACCCGGGCCGTGAAGCGGTCGCGCTGCGCCTCGGGCAACGGGTAGGTGCCGTCCATCTCGACCGGGTTCTGCGTCGCGATCACCAGGAACGGGCTCGCCAGCGCGTACGTGACGCCGTCCACGGTGACCTGGCGCTCGGCCATGCACTCCAGCAGCGCCGACTGCGTCTTCGGCGACGCCCTGTTGATCTCGTCGGCGATCACGACGTTGGCGAAGACCGGGCCGGGCCGGAACTCGAACTCCGTGCTCTGCCGGTTGAAGATCGACAGACCGGTGATGTCGACCGGCATCAGGTCGGGGGTGAACTGGATCCGGCTGACCGACCCGTCGATCGAGCGGGCGAGCGCCTTCGCCAGGGAGGTCTTGCCGACGCCCGGCACGTCCTCGACGAGCAGGTGGCCTTCGGCGAGCAGCGTGACCAGCGCCACGCGGACCACGTCGGGCTTGCCGACGATCACCCGTTGGACGTTGCCCGCGATGCGGGCGCCGACGTCCGCGACGTCCGGCAGACCAAGGGGAGCGCCCGTCGGACCGCTGTCCACACGGCTGCTCGTCGTCGTCACCTCCCCAGTCTCTCAAACGGCGCGGACGGGCATCGCGCGGTCGTCCCCCGCGTCCCCCACCTTCCCCCACGGATCGGCCCCCGAACCCCTCCCGTCGGCGTGTCGCGGTAGGGCACGGCGTAGCGCGGCTGGGTGGAGCCCAATATCGCCCCACCTCGCCCCACCCTCCGTGAGCTGCGGGTTTGTTATCGATGCTGGCGTGACCACGGAAGTTCTCGGGTTGACGGTGGTGGAGAGTGGGGTAATGTGGTGATCGCTGGGGCGCCGAGGAGCTGCGTTGCTCGGCACATGGGTGGAGGTGGGGCCGGTGTTCCTCGGCACCTACACCCCCAAGTTGGACGACAAGGGGCGGTTGACGCTGCCCGCGAAGTTCCGCGACGAGCTGCGAGGCGGTCTGATGATCACGAAGGGGCAGGACCACTGCCTGTACGTGTTCACCAGGGACGCGTTCGCCGAGCTCGCCACGAAGGTGGCGTCGGCGCCGTTGACGAGCGAGTCGGCGCGGGTCTTCCAGCGCAACCTCTTCTCGGGCACCGACGAGCAGAACCCCGACGGGCAGGGCCGCATCGCGATCACCCCCGAGCTGCGGCGCTACGCGGGGCTCACGAAGGACTGTGTGGTCATCGGCGCGTTCACGCGCGCCGAGATCTGGGACGCGCAGGCGTGGCAGCGCTACCAGGACGACCACGAGGACACCTACGCGAAGGCGCAGGAGGAGGTGCTGAACGGGCTGATGTGACGCCCGCGGTGACAGCGTTCTTCGCCCGACCAAGCCTCGTGCACGGTGACGAAAGGGCGTCGACGTCGATTCCAGGTCAATGTGAGAACCCGGCCGGTGTCTCCTCCCGGCGGCCCTGGCGCACCTTCCCCGGTGCCAGGTCTGCCGGGAGGAGGCATCGGAGCAGCCCGGTGGAGTGGTCGGGCGCGGAAAGCTCGGCGACTCGGGGCAGGAGGTGGGTGGCTGTGGGGCAGCACCCGCACGGAGATGGGCCTGCTGGGGCAAGGCACGTCCCCGTTCTCCTGCCTCGGGTCGCTGAGTTGCTGCGTCCGGCGCTGCTGGACAGGCAGGCCGTCATGGTCGACGCCACGCTCGGGCTGGGGGGCCACGCCGCCGCGCTGCTCGCGGAGCATCCGCGGCTGACACTCGTCGGGCTGGACCGGGACCCGGACGCGCTCGCGCTCGCCGGGCGACGGCTCGCCGCGTACGCCGACCGGACACATCTCGTGCACGCCGTCTACGACCGCATCGCCGACGTGCTCGCGGGGCTGGGGCTCCCGCGGGTCGACGGCGTGCTGTTCGACCTCGGCGTCTCCTCGCTGCAGCTCGACGCCGACGAGCGGGGCTTCTCCTACGCCCGCGACGCCGACCTCGACATGCGGATGGACGCGCGCGTCGGGTCGACGGCGGCCGACGTGCTCAACACCTACCCGGTACCGGAGCTGGCGCGCGTGCTCCGGGAGTACGGGGAGGAGCGGTTCGCCTCCCGGATCGCGGCGGCCGTGGGGCGGCGCCGCGAGCAGCGGCCGTTCCGGCGCAGCGGCGAGCTGGTGGAGCTGCTGTACGAGGCGGTGCCCGCGGCGTCGCGGCGCACCGGGGGGCATCCGGCGAAGCGGACGTTCCAGGCCCTGCGCATCGAGGTCAACGGCGAGCTCGCGGCGTGGGAAACCGCGTTGCCCGCCGCGCTCGACGCCCTGCGGGTCGGCGGCCGGGTCGTCGTGCTGGCCTACCACTCGCTGGAGGACCGCATCGCCAAGCGTGAGCTGGGGGTGCGGTCGACGTCGAGCACGCCCGCGGGCCTGCCGGTGGAGCTGCCCGGGCACGGGCCGACGTTCCGCCTGCTCGTGCGCGGGGCCGAGCAGGCGGGCGACGACGACGTCGCGGAGAACCCGCGGGCCGCGTCGGTCCGGCTGCGGGCGGCAGAACGGATCGGGGAAGGGGACAGGGGCATGGCCGGGGGGACGACATGAGCGCGCCGGTGACGGAGCGGGCCAGGACTGCAGGGTCCCGCGCGGGCGCCGGGCGGGCCGCGCGGGCGGGGGAGTCGAAGGCGGCCAGGACAGCGGCCCGGACCGCTGCACGGACGGTGGGAGCCGTCCGGGCGGCGGGCGTGCGGGCCCACGTCGCGACCATCCCCGCGCAGCGGGGCGCGCCGCCCCTCGAGCGCGGGAGCGCCGCGAGCCGGGCGTACGCCAAGCGCGAGGACCGGATGCGGCGCCTGGTCGGTGGGCGCGCGCCACGCAGCGCAGCGCCTGCGGGGCGGGCGCAGTTCGTGCTGCTCATCATGGCGCTGCTGGCGTCCGGGCTCGTCGTGACGCTGTGGCTGTCGACGGCGGCGGCCGCCGACTCGTACCGCCTGCAGGACGCCCGCACCGCCGCGCGCGTGCTGAGCGAGCGGAGCGAGCAGCTGCGGCGGGAGGTCACGGCGATGGACTCGGCGCCCGCGCTCGCCCAGCGGGCGGCGGCGCTGGGCATGGTGCCGGTGCAGGACTCGGCGCGGCTGGTGGTCGCGCCGGACGGCACGGTCACGCTCGTGGGACAGCCGAGGGCGGCGGTCGCGGCGGCGCCACCCGCCCCGCCTTCCCCAGCTCCGGCGCCGGGCCTTGGCACCACCCCGGACGCGCCGACGGCGGACGCCGCCGTCGAGTCCCAGCCCGGAGCCTCGCCGGACACCCCGGCCGCGGCCGCCGGTGCGGGCACTCCGGCCGTGGCGGCAGCCGCCGGTGCTGGCACCCCCGCCGCGGCGCCCGGTGCGGGCACCTCGGCCGCGGGCACCTCGGCCGCGGGCGCCACCCCGGCCGCGGGTGTGGCCCCCGGTGGCACGACCCCGGCCGCGAACCCGGCCTCGACGGCGGGCGGCGCGGGCACTCCCGCCAACGGCGCAGCGGACGCGTCCGCCGCGGCCCACGGAACGCCGTCCGCGGCGGCCCCCGGCAGCACCGGCCAGACCGCTGCGGGCCAGGCACCCGCACGCCCCGCGACGGCGGCCGCGGGCGGCGGCCAGGGCCGAGCCGCGCGGTCCACCACGCCCGCCGCGCCGACCTCGACCGCACGCCCGGCCGCACCGGCGGCGGCCCGATGACCTCCCTGGCCTGGCGGGCACCCGCCGCCCACGCGGGCGGCAGGGCGCGGTTCGGCCTGGGGGAGGCGTCCGGCGCCGCGACCTCGAACGAGCCGCGCGCGGGCGGAGGAGCGGGCTGATGACGACCGCCCCGCCCCGCCCGCGGGCGCGGGTGGCCGTCCGTTCCGCCGCGCCGCACCGCCGTCCGGCACCGCGGCGGCGACCCGCGGCGACGACGAGCGGGCGGCTGGGGGTCGGCCGCGTCCTGCTCGTCGCGGTGCTGGGCATCGCGATGCTCAAGCTCGTCGTCATCCAGTCGCTGCAGGCCCCCGCGCTCAACGCCGCGTCGGCCAAGCAGCTGCTCACCGAGATCCCGCTGCCCGCGGAGCGCGGCGCGATCCTCGACAGCTCCGGCAAGCCCCTCGCCTTCAGCATCGAGGCCAACGCGCTCGTCACCAACCCCCGCACGATCGCGCGCACCCGCGGGGCGGGCGCCGCCGAGTACGTCACCCGCATGGCGACCGTCGTCGGCCAGGCCACCGGACAGGACCCCGTCGCGCTGCAGGCCCAGCTGACCAGCGACAGGGGCTACGTCGTGCTGGCCAAGCTGGTCGACCCCGCCGTCGCGCAGAACATGCACGAGCAGTTCCCCGAGATCGCGCTCGAGCGACGCGAGGCGCGCGAGTACCCGGGCGGGTCGCTCGCCGCGAACGTCATCGGCGCGGCGACCTGGGACGCCACCGACACCCCGGGCAAGCTCACCGGCCGCGTCGGGCTGGAGAGCTCGCAGGACAACCTGCTCTCCGGCTCCAACGGCGTCCGCGAGGTCGACACGGCCGAGGGCAGCACCGCCGAGATCCCCGGCAGCGTCCGCTACGAGCGGCCCGCCGTTCCCGGCTCGACGCTGCAGCTCACGCTCGACTCCGACCTGCAGTACACCGTCCAGCGCGACCTGAGCGCGTTCGTCGCCAAGACCAGGGCCAAGGGCGACAGCTCGGTCGTCGTGCTCGACGTGGCCACCGGCAAGGTCCGCGCGCTGGCCACCGGGCAGACCTTCGACCCCTCCGACCCCGGCGCGGCGACGCCCGACCAGCTCGGCAACCCCGCGGTCACCTCGCCGTTCGAGCCCGGGTCCGTCAACAAGATCGTCACGATGTCGGCGGCCATCGAGTACGGCGTCGCGAAGCCGGACGACGTGCTGAACGTCCCGGGCAGCATCAAGGTCGCCGACCGCACGATCAACGACGCCTGGAAGCACGGCCTCGCGCACTACACGCTCACCGGCGTGCTGGCGAAGTCGTCGAACGTCGGCACGATCATGACCGCGCAGAAGGTGGGGCCTGACCGCTTCGCCGACATGCTGGCCCGCTACGGCCTCGGCGTGCGGACCGGGGTCGGCCTGCCGGGCGAGAGCGCGGGCAGCGTCCCGCCGATGGCGACCTGGTCCGGCTCCACGTTCGGCAACCTCCCCATCGGCCAGGGCCTCTCGATGACCGTGCTGCAGATGGCGGGCATGTACCAGGCCGTGGCCAACAACGGGCTGCGCATGCCGCCGCGGATCATCGAGGCCACGACGACGCCCGACGGCGTGCGCACCGAGGAGTCCGCCCCTGCGGGCGTGCAGGTGGTGTCGCCGCAGACGGCGGCGACGCTGCGGACGATGCTGACGGCCGTCACGCAGAACGTCCACGGCCAGCGCGGCACCGGCCCGGCAGCGGCCGTGCCGGGGTACCAGGCGGCGGGCAAGACGGGCACGGCGCAGCAGGTCAACCCGGTGTGCGGGTGCTACTCGGCGTCGACGTACTGGATCACGTTCGCGGGCATGTTCCCGGCGCAGAACCCGCGCTACGTCGTCGGGATCATGCTGGACGCGCCCGCGGGCGGCTCCAGCGCCGCACCGCTGTTCCACGACATCGCCACGTACCTGGCGCAGCGCGACCACATCCCGCTCACGACCAACCCCACCCCGCCCGCGACCCTCCAGCTCCCCTGATCGTGAGTCCCGCGTCTCGACACGGTGAGTCCCGCGTTCCGGCACGGCGAGTCCCGCGTTCCGGCACGGTGAGTCCCGCGTTCCGGCACGGCGAGTTCGCCGTTTCGGCACGGTGAGTCCCGCGTTTCGGCACGGCGAGTTCGCCGTTTCGGCACGGCGGTGATCGGCGTTGTGGCCTGGGTCGTCGAAGGCGCGGCACGGGTCCTGGGGGAGGCCTTCGCCGTCACCTTCTCCCGGATCTTGATGGCCACGCTGACAGCAGCGTGCACAGATGCGGAACTCGCCGTGCCGAGACGCGGGACTCACCGTGTTCGGGTGCGGGACTCACCGTTGCCGAAGGGCGGTGCGCGTCCGGGTGACGAGGGCATCGCCGGTAGCCTCCGCGGCATGTCCGCCGCCGGTTCCGCCCCGGTCGCCGCCCCGACCGCGACCGCTCTGCCGCCGCGGCCGCGCACGGTCCGCCCGACACCGCTCACCGAGGTCGCCGCGGCCATCGCCGTCGCCGTAACCGGCCCTGACGCCACCGCTGCTGCCGACGGCGCCGCCGTCCCCGACGGCGCCGCCCCCGGCCGCACGCCTGCCGCCGCCGGACTCACCCCTCCCCCCTGTGCAGCAGGCGCGGCGGCCTCGCCCTCGGTCGCAGGCGCTGACACGGGTCCGGGCCGCGGTGATCACCAGCTCGGTGCGGAAAGTGACCAGAACTGGCCGGATCTGCGCCCAGCTGGCGATCAAGGTCGGGCCGGGGCCACCCCGGCGGCCTCCCCGGCGGGCGGGGCGGCGGGCGCCACGGGCAGTGCAGTGGCCGGGGCCTCACCGGGCGCCGGGAGCGTGGCCTCCGCGGAGCGGTGGCCTGCCGTGACCGGGGTCACCTTGCGCGCGGCGGAGGTGCGGGCGGGCGACCTGTTCGCCGCCCTGCCCGGCACCCGCGCGCACGGGGCCGACTTCGCGGCCCAGGCCATCGCCAACGGCGCCGTCGCGGTCCTCACCGACCCCGGCGGCGCGCGCCGCCCCGCGCTCGCGGGCTTCCCCGTGCTCGTCCACCCGCACCCTCGGGACGTGCTCGGCGCCGTCGCCGCACGGGTCTACGACGACCCCACCGCGCACCTCTCGGTGATCGGCGTGACCGGCACGAGCGGCAAGACCACCGTGGCGCACCTGGTCGAGGCCGGGCTCGCGGCGGCGGGGCGCACGACGGGGCTCCTGGGCACGGTCGGCATCCGCGTCGGCGGCGAGCCGCTGCCCAGCGCGTTCACCACACCGGAGGCGCCCGACCTCCAGGCGGTCTTCGCGGTCATGCGCGAGGCCGGGGTCACCGACGCGGTGATGGAGGTCTCCAGCCACGCCCTCGCGCTCGGCAGGGTGGCGGGCACCCGCTTCGCGGTCGCCGCGTTCACCAACCTCTCGCAGGACCACCTCGACTTCCACCGCGACATGGACGACTACTTCGCGGCCAAGGCCACGCTGTTCGACGGGCGGGCCGAGCACGCCGTGGTCTGCGTCGACGACGAGTGGGGCGTCCGGCTGGCCGCCCGCACGCCGGGCGCCGTCACCGTCGCCACCCGCGGCCGGGCCGACTGGCGGGCCGTCGACCCGGTCACCGCGGCCGACGGGGGCCAGCGCTTCTCCGCGCTCACGCCCGAGGGCCCGGTCCCCGTGCGGCTGCGCCTTCCGGGCGCGTTCAACATCGCCAACGCGCTCGTGGCGCTCGCGAGCCTCGCCGCGGTCGGCGTGCCGCCCGCCGTCGCCGCGGAGCGCTTCGCCGAGGTGAGTGTGCCCGGCCGGATGCAGCGGGTCGACATGGGCCAGCCGTTCCTCGCCGTCGTCGACTACGCACACAAGCCCGCCGCCGTCGCCGCGCTGCTCGACACGTTGCGCGCTCAGGTGCCCGGCAGGCTCATCACCGTGCTGGGCTGCGGCGGCGACCGCGACCGCGGCAAGCGCCCCCTCATGGGCGCCGCGGCCGCGCGTCGCTCGGACGTCCTCATCGTCACCGACGACAACCCGCGTTCGGAGAACCCCGCCGACATCCGCGCCGCGATGCTCGCGGGCGCCCTCTCCGAGCCGGGCCACGGCGAGCTGCACGAGGTCGGCGACCGGCGCGCGGCCATCGTCGCCGCCGTCGACGTGGCCCGCGAGGGCGACGCCGTCGTCGTCGCGGGCAAGGGGCACGAGACCGGTCAGGAGGTCCGCGGAAGGCGGCACCCCTTCGACGACGCCACCGAGCTCACCGAAGCGCTCCGGGTCGCGCTCCGGGCCGCCCGCCGATGATCCACTCCCGCATGATCGGATGTGCACCGTGATCCCGCTGTCACTGTCGGAGATCGCCGCCGTCACGGACGGGCGGCTCGTGTCCGCCCGTGGTGACGAGGTGGTCACGGCGGTCGAGTTCGACTCCCGCGCCATCCGCCCAGGTGGGCTGTTCCTCGCGCTGCCCGGTGAACGCGTCGACGGCCACGACTTCGCCGCCGCCGCCATCGACCGCGGAGCCGTCGCCGTGCTGGCCGCGCGCCCGGTCGACGCCCCCGCGGTCGTCGTCCCGCCCGCTCCGCGCGTTACCGGCACCTACCTCGGCGACACCGACCCGGACGGCGCGGGCGCCGCGGTGCTCGCCGCGCTCGCCCGGCTGGCCGCGCACGTCGTCGGCAGGCTGTCGGGCCTGACGGTCGTCGGGGTCACCGGCAGCTCGGGCAAGACCTCGACGAAGGACCTGCTCGCCGCCGTCCTGGCCCCGCTGGGCCCGACGGTCGCCCCGCCCGAGTCGTTCAACAACGAGCTGGGGCTGCCCTGGACCGCGCTGCGGGCGGACGCGGCCACCCGCCACCTGGTGCTGGAGTTCTCCGCGCGCGGGCCCGGCCACATCGCCGCGCTCGCCGCCGCCGTGCCGCCCCGCATCGGCGTGGTGCTCAACGTCGGCAGCGCGCACCTGGGCGAGTTCGGCTCGGTCGACGCGATCGCGCGGGCCAAGGGCGAGCTGGTGGAGGCCCTTCCCGCGGACGGGGTCGCGGTGCTCAACGCCTGCGACCCGCGCGTCGCCGCGATGGCCGTCCGCTCGGCGGCCCGGGTGGTCACGTTCGGCGGGCATGCCGACGTGCGCGCCGAGTCGCTCACCCTCGACGCGGGACGCGCCCGCTTCCGCCTGGTGACGCCGAAGGGGAGCGCGCCGGTGGCGCTGCGGCTCGTCGGCGCGCACCACGTCGGCAACGCGCTGGCCGCCGCCGCCGTGGCGGCCGAGCTCGGCGGCACCCCCGAGGCGACGGCCGCCGCCCTCTCCGCGGCCACCCCGGCTTCGCGGTGGCGGATGGAGGTCACCGACCGCCCCGACGGCGTCACCGTCGTCAACGACGCCTACAACGCCAACCCCGACTCGATGGCCGCCGCGCTGCGTGCGCTGGCCGCGATCGGCGAGGGCAGGCGCACCTGGGCCGTGCTCGGCCCCATGCGCGAGCTGGGCGGGGACGGGGCCGTCGCGCACGCGGACGTCGCGAGCCTGGCCAAGGAGCTCGGCGTCGACGAGCTGGTCGCCGTCGACTGCCCCGAGTACGGCGCAGGCCGCCAGGTGGGAGGCGTCGCCGAGGCCACGGCGCTGCTCGACGCCGAGCTCGCGCCGGGCGACGTCGTGCTCGTCAAGGCGTCGCGGGCGGCGGGGCTCGACCGGGTCGCCACCGGGCTGCTTTCCGGGGGCAGCGGCGCATGAGGGGCATCTTCATCGCCGCGGGCGTCGCACTGGCGATCTCCATCCTGCTCACCCCGTACCTCATCCGGTTCTTCGCACGGCAGGGGTTCGGCCAGGAGATCCGCGCCGAGGGCCCGCAGAGCCACCAGGCCAAGCGGGGAACGCCGACGATGGGCGGCGTCGCGATCATGATCGCGATCCTGCTCGGCTACCTGCTGTCCCACCTGGTCACCGGCGAGCAGGTCACGTCGTCGGCGCTGCTCGTGCTGTTCCTCACCGTGGCGCTGGGCATCGTCGGGTTCCTCGACGACTTCATCAAGCTCCGCCGCGCCCGCAACCTCGGGCTCAACAAGACCTCGAAGATCGTCGGTCAGGTGCTCACGGCGACGATCTTCGGGATCCTCGCGCTGCGCTTCGCCAACGCCGACGGCCTCACCCCCGCCTCGGACAGCCTGTCGTTCGTCCGCGACATCGCCGTGCTCTCGTTCGGACTGGTCGGGTTCATCCTGCTGGCCAACCTGATCATCGCGGCGTGGTCGAACGCGGTGAACCTCACCGACGGCCTCGACGGCCTCGCCGCGGGTACGGCGGCGATGGTGCTGGGCACCTACGTGATCATCTGCTTCTGGCAGTTCCGCAACAGCTGCGCGCTGGTGTCCGCGGCGGGCTGCTACCAGGTGCGCGACCCGCTGGACGTCGGTGTCCTGGCCGCCGCCGCGATGGGGGGCTGCATCGGCTTCCTCTGGTGGAACGCCGCCCCCGCCCGGATCTTCATGGGGGACACGGGCTCGCTGGCGCTCGGCGGGCTCGTGGCGGGCCTGTCCATCGTGACGCGCACGGAGCTGCTGCTCGTCGTCATCGGCGGGGTGTTCGTGGTCGAGGCGCTCTCGGTGGCCATGCAGATCCTCGTCTTCCGCACCACCCGCCGACGGGTCTTCCGGATGGCGCCCTTCCACCACCACTTCGAGCTGGCGGGCTGGGCCGAGACCACGGTGATCATCCGCTTCTGGCTGCTCGCGGCCATGTGCGCGGCGCTGGGCCTCGGCCTCTTCTACAGCGAGTGGCTGACGGCCTCGGCGAGCGCATAGGGCGGGCCGGGCGGTTGAAGGGGCGGGTTGAGATGAAGGCCGACGAGCTGCGCGGAGCGCACGTGCTGGTCGCGGGCGCGGGAATCTCCGGGCGCGCGGCGGCCGAGGCGCTGCTGCGGCTCGGCGCGCGCGTGACGGTGACCGATGCCCGGCCCGAGGCGCTGACCGACCTCCCCGTGGGCGCGCTCGCCGGTCCGGAGGAGCTGCCCGCGGACGTCGCGCTCGTCGTCACCGGGCCCGGACGTCGCCCCGACGACCCGCTGGTGGCCCGCGCGACCGTGCCGGTCGTGGGGGAGCCCGAGCTGGCCTGGTGGATCGCCGAGAGCCAGCCGACGCCCGCGCCGTGGCTCGCCGTCACCGGCACCAACGGCAAGACCACCACCGTCGGGATGCTCGAGGCGATCCTGCGCGCCGCCGGTGCCGACGCGATCGCCTGCGGCAACATCGGCCACCCCGTAATTAGCGCAGTCAGCGCTGGCCACGACGTGCTGGCCGTCGAGCTGTCCAGCTTCCAGCTGCACTGGTCGCCCTCGGTCGTCCCGGCGGCCGGATGCGTGCTGAACGTGGCCGACGACCACCTCGACTGGCACGGCTCGATGGCCGCCTACGCCGCGGCCAAGGCGCGGGCGCTGCGCGGGCCGGTCGCGGTCGCGGGCGTCGACGACGCGGCCGCCGCCGAGCTGCTCGCCGCCGCGCCCGCCGAGCGGCGCGTGGGGGTCACCCTGGCCGAGCCCGGCCCCGACCAGCTCGGCATCAGCGGCGGCGCGCTCGTCGACCGCGCGTTCGGCGGCGGCGAGCTGGCCGCGTCCGCGGCCGTCCGGCCCGGCGGGCCTTCGGGCCTCACGGACGCGCTGGCGGCCGCGGCGCTGGCCCGCGCGCACGGCGTTGCGCCCGCCGCTGTCGCCGAGGGGCTCGCGGCGTTCCGGCCGGGCGGGCACCGCGGCGCCGCCGTCGGCACCGTCGATGGTGTCTCTTACGTCGACGACTCCAAGGCCACCAACCCGCACGCCGCCCACGCCGCGCTGTCCGCCGTGCCCGGCCCCGTGGTCTGGGTCGTCGGCGGGCTGCTCAAGGGCGCGCGGGTCGACGGGCTCGTCGCCGAGCACGGACCCGGCCTCCGCGCCGCGGTGGTGATCGGCACCGATCGGACGGAGATCATGGCCGCGTTGCGGCGACACGCGCCCGATGTGCCCGTCGTCGAGGTCACGCCGGGTGACGATGGGATCATGACCGCTGCCGTCCGGAGCGCCGCCGCCCTCGCCCGGCCGGGCGACACGGTGCTGCTGGCGCCCGCCGCCGCGTCCATGGACCAGTTCAGCGACTACGCCGCCCGCGGTGCCGCGTTCGCCGCCGCCGTCGCGGCGCTGCCGGGGGGCCGTCCGTGACCGCCGACGCGACGGCCCCGCGGGCCCGGCGTTCGAGCGACGGCAGGACCAGCCGCGCGAAGGGCGGCCCGGTTCGGTCGGACGTGGGCAAGGCTCAGCGGAACGGCGGACGTGCGGCGGTTCGGTCGAGCGCGGTGCGGGCCGCGGTCGGGCGCGCCACGGCGGCGTTGGGCCAGTGGCTGCGCCGTCCGCTGACATCGTTGCACCTCGTGCTCGGCGTGTTCGGGCTGCTCACGCTGTTCGGGCTGGTGATGGTGCTCTCGGCGTCGTCGGTGGAGGCCTTCACCGCGGGCGGCTCGTCCTACTCGGTGTTCGCCAAGCAGCTGCTGTTCTGCGTGCCCGGCCTCGGGCTGTTCTACCTCGGGCTGCGCATCCCGCCGCGGCGGCTGCGCGCGCTGGCCCCCGCGTTCCTCGTGCTGTGCGTCGTGCTGCTCGTCGC
Source organism: uncultured Actinomycetota bacterium (assembly GCA_963750095.1). GTDB lineage: Bacteria > Actinomycetota > Actinomycetes > Mycobacteriales > Pseudonocardiaceae > Pseudonocardia. The sequence continues at coordinate 395,347 of CAVVPJ010000012.1, forward strand.
GGTGCTCGTCGTCGGGGTCGAGCGCAACGGCTCCCGGGCCTGGTTCGGCATCGGCTCGTCCACCGTCCAGCCGTCCGAGGCGGCGAAGGTGGCGCTCACGCTGTGGGGCGCGCACGTGCTGGTGGCGCGCCGCGCGGTGATGCACCGCTGGAAGTACGCCCTGTCCCCGGTGGTGCCGGTGACCGTCGTGCTGCTCACCCTGCTCGTGCTGGAGCCCGACCTGGGCATGACGGTCACGCTCGGCACCGTCATGGTCGCGCTGCTGTACTACGCGGGCGCGCCGCTGCGGCTGATGGCCGCGCTGTGCGGCGGCGCGGTGGCGGGCGCGCTGATCCTCGCGATGACGGCGAGCTACCGGATGAGCCGCATCGTGGCGTTCCTCTCGCCGGGCGCCGACACCGAGAGCGCGGGATTCCAGTCCCGGCAGGCGCTCTACTCGCTGGCGGGCGGCGGGCTCTTCGGCCAGGGCCTCGGGCAGGGCAGCGCCAAGTGGGACTACCTGCCCAACGCGCACAACGACTTCATCTTCGCGATCATCGGCGAGGAGCTGGGCTTCGTCGGCGCCTTCGCCGTGCTCGCGCTGTTCGCCACGCTGGCGTACGCGGGCCTGCGCATCGCCGCCCGCAACTCCGACCCGTGGCTCAAGCTCGTCGTGGCCACGTCCACCACCTGGCTGGTCGCGCAGGCCGCGATCAACGTCGCCTACGTCGTGGGGCTGCTCCCGGTGACCGGGCTGACGCTCCCGCTGATCTCCTCGGGAGGCACGTCGCTCGTGGTCACCATGTTCGTGTTCGGGGTGCTCGCCAACGCGGCGCGGCACGAGCCGGAGGCGATCGCCGCGCTGCGCCACCACGGCCAGGGCCGGTTCGCGCGGCTGCTGCGGCTACCCCCGCCGGAGCCTTACCGCCCGGTCGCGCGGCCTGCCCCGGCGCGAGGAGTGCGATGATGGCTCGTGCGCGGATAACACTGTTCCCGCCGCGCTTTCCGCGCACGAGCGGCGGAGCCGCCTCGTGACCGTCTCCGTCGTCGTCGCGGGAGGCGGCAGCGCCGGGCACATCGAGCCCGCGATGGCGCTGGCCGACGCCGTGACCCGCCTCGCACCTGACGTCCGCGTCACCGCGCTCGGCACCGAGCGCGGCCTGGACACCACCCTCATCCCGGCCCGCGGCTACCGGCTGGAGCTGATCCCGCCCGTGCCGCTGCCGCGCAGGCCCAGCGCCGACCTGCTGCGGCTGCCGGGTCGGGTCCGCGCCGCCGTGCGGCGGGTGCGCCAGGTGCTCGCCGCCGTCGACGCCGACGTCGTCGTCGGGTTCGGCGGCTACGTGGCCCTGCCCGCCTACCTGGGCGCCCGCGGCCGCGTGCCGATCGTCATCCACGAGGCCAATGCGCGGGCGGGCCTGGCCAACCGGGTCGGCGCCCGGTTCGCCGCCCGGGTGGTGGCGGCCGTGCCCGGCAGCCTGCCGGACGCCGACATCCTCGGGATCCCGCTGCGCCGTTCCGTCACCGGCCTGGACCGGGCGGGCCTGCGCGCCGAGGCCCGCGCACGCTTCGGGCTGCCCGCCGACGGCCCGGTGCTCCTGGTCTTCGGCGGCTCGCAGGGCGCCCGCACGCTCAACACCGCCGTCGCGGCGGCCCTGCCCGGCCTGCTGCACGCCGGGATCGGGGTGCTGCACGCCTACGGCAAGGCGGGCACGCCCGCCGCGCCCGCGCCCGGCTATGTCGCGCTGCCCTACATCGACGAGATGAACCTGGCCTACGCCGCCGCCGACGCCGTGCTCGGCCGCTGCGGGGCGATGACGGTCGCGGAGGTGTCCGCCGTCGGGCTGCCCGCGGTCTACGTCCCGCTGCCGCACGGCAACGGCGAGCAGGCGCTCAACGCCGGGCCCGTGGTCGCCGCGGGTGGCGGTGTGCTGGTGCCCGACGCCGAGCTGACCGGCGAGCGCGCGCTCGCCGAGCTCGTCCCGTTGCTCACCGACCCCGCGCGGCTCCAGGCCATGGGCGCGGCGGCCCGCGGCTCCGGGCACGCCGACGCCGACGAGCGGCTCGCCCGGCTCGTCCTCGATGTCGGCCGCGCGGGACGCGCGGCCCCCCATACCGGCGCTGGAGGCGCGGCGTGACTGAACCATCGGCACCGAGCGAGCTGGGCGACACCGTCCACCTCGTCGGCATCGGCGGCGCGGGCATGAGCGGGATCGCCCGCATCCTGCTCGCGCGCGGCGTGCGGGTGAGCGGCTCGGACGCGCGGGAGTCGGCGACCGTCCTCGCGCTACGAGCGCTCGGCGCGCACGTCGACGTCGGCCACGACGCGGCGCACCTGCCCGCCCCGCCCGCCACGGTCGTCGTGTCGAGCGCGATCCGCGAGACGAACCCGGAGCTGGCCGCCGCCCGCGAGCGCGGCCTCCCGGTCGTGCACCGTGCCCGGGCGCTGGCCGCGCTGAGCCGGGGGCGCAGGCTCGCGGCCGTCACGGGCACGGCGGGCAAGACGTCGACGACGTCGATGCTCACGGTCGCGTTGCAGCACTGCGGGCTCGACCCGTCGTTCGCGATCGGCGGCGACCTGTCCGCGTCCGGCTCGGGCGCCCACGAGGGCACCGGCGAGATCTTCGTGGTGGAGGCCGACGAGAGCGACGCGTCGTTCCTGGCGTTCTCGCCGGAGGTCGCCATCGTTACGAACGTCGAGGCCGACCACCTCGACCACTACGGCACCGCCGCCGCCTACGTGGCCGCGTTCGGCGACTTCCTCGGTCGCCTCACCCCGGGCGGCACGCTCATCACCTGCGTCGACGACCCCGGCGCGGCCATACTCGCCGCCTCGGCCCGCGGGCGCGGGATCCGGGTGCGCACGTACGGCCGGGCAGACGGTGTGGGCGGGCGGGACGACGGGCTGGCCGCGGCACTGGTCGCGTTCCGGCCCGACGGGCCCGGCGCCCGGATCGTCCTGCGCCTCGACGGTGTCGAGCACCGTCTGCGGCTGCCGGTCCCCGGCGAGCACATGGCGCTCAACGCGCTGGCCGCGCTGCTGGCGGGGGTCGCGCTCGGCGCACCGCCGGAAGGGCTCCTCGAGGGCCTCGCCGCATTCGACGGGGTGCGCCGCCGCTTCGAGTTCCGCGGCCGCGCGGGCGGGGTGGCGGTGTACGACGACTACGCCCACCATCCGACGAAGGTCGCCGCCCAGCTGCGGGCTGCTCGCGACGTCGTGGGTGCGGGCCGGGTGGTCGTGGCGTTCCAGCCGCACCTGTACTCGCGCACCCGGGAGTTCGCCCGCGAGTTCGGCGCTGCGCTCGGGCTGGCCGACGAGGTCGTCGTGCTGGACGTCTACGGGGCGCGCGAGGACCCGGAGCCGGGTGTGAGCGGCGCGATGGTCGCGGAGCACGTGCCGCTGCCGCCGGAGTGCGTGCGCTTCGTGCCGCGGTGGGCCGAGGTGCCGTCGGTCGTCGCGGGCATGGCGAGGCCGGGCGACCTCGTGATCACCATGGGCGCCGGCGACGTCACCGTGCTGGCCCCGGAGATCCTGCTGGAGCTCGCACGATGACCCGGACGGCGCCCGCCCGGAGGGCGCCGGGGGTGTACCGCCGCCGTCGGCTCGCCGCTGCGGTGGTCGCCCTGCTCCTCGTCGGCGCGGTCGGTTTGGTCGTGCGCGTCGTCCTCTACGACTCCCGCCTCTTCGACGTGCAGGGCGTGCAGGTCGACGGTGTCAGCACGGTGCCAGCCGCCGCCGTCCTGTCCGCCGCGGCGGTGCCGACCGGCGCCCCGCTCGCGTCGATCGACACCGCGGCGGTCGCGGCTCGGGTCGCGACGCTGCCCGCCGTCGCGACCGCGGCGGTGGCGCGGTCGTGGCCGCACACCGTGGCGGTCACGGTCGTCGAGCGGGTCGCCGTGGCGACCGCCACCACGCCCGCCGGGGTCCAGCTCGTCGACGTGGGCGGCGTCGTCTACCCGGGCACCCCGCCGCCCGGCCTGCCGCGGTTGATCTTCGGCGCGGTCGGGCCCGACGACCCGTCCACGCGCTCGGCGCTCGCCGCGCTGGCCACGCTGCCCCCGCCCATCCGCTCGCAGGTGCTCACCGTCGACGCGACGGTGGCGGGCGCGAACGTCCCCGGCCAGGTCACGTTCGGCCTCACCGGCAACCGGCAGGTCGTGTGGGGCACCGACGACCGGGCCACCGAGAAGGCCGCCGTTCTGGTCCCGCTGCTCACCCAGCCGGGCCATGTGTTCGACGTCACCAGCCCGGATCTGCCGACCGTCCGTCGGTAGGCCGTCCGTGGACGCTTCGCGCCCCCACGGCCCTTCTCCGCGTTGTCAGGCGTCGCGACCACGGCCCGGGGACGCGGCCTTACCCGTTCGGGCACTTGTCTTCCGCGCGGCGCGCCTGCTGGACCACGTCGCGGGCGCGACCTAGCGTTCGGAAGCGAAGGCCCGGACCCCCGGGGTCGGACCCGAGCTGGACTGGAAGGTGCGCCCTATGACGCCCCCGCACAACTACCTCGCAGTGATCAAGGTCGTCGGCATCGGCGGCGGCGGCGTGAACGCCGTGAACCGGATGATCGAGGTCGGCCTCAAGGGCGTCGAGTTCATCGCGGTCAACACCGACGCGCAGGCCCTCCTGATGTCCGACGCCGACGTGAAGCTCGACATCGGCCGCGAGCTGACGCGAGGGTTGGGCGCAGGCGCGAACCCCGAGGTGGGCCGCAAGGCGGCCGAGGACCACCGCGAGGAGATCGAGGAGGTCCTCAAGGGGGCCGACATGGTCTTCGTCACCGCGGGGGAGGGCGGCGGCACCGGCACCGGCGGCGCGCCCGTCGTCGCGTCGATCGCGCGCAAGCTGGGCGCGCTGACCATCGGCGTGGTCACCCGACCGTTCACGTTCGAGGGCCGCCGCCGCGCGGGGCAGGCCGAGGACGGCATCCAGAGCCTGCGCAACGAGTGCGACACGCTCATCGTCATCCCCAACGACCGGCTCCTGCAGCTCGGTGACGTCGGCGTCTCGCTCATGGACGCGTTCCGCTCGGCCGACGAGGTGCTGCTCTCCGGTGTCCAGGGGATCACCAACCTGATCACCACGCCCGGCCTGATCAACCTGGACTTCGCCGACGTCAAGAGCGTCATGTCCGGCGCGGGCAGCGCGCTGATGGGCATCGGGTCCTCGCGCGGCGAGGGAAGGGCGGTCCAGGCGGCGGGCAAGGCGATCAACTCGCCGCTGCTCGAGGCGTCGATGGATGGCGCGCAGGGCGTCCTCCTTTCCATCGCGGGCGGCTCCGACCTGGGCCTTTTCGAGATCAACGAAGCCGCGTCGCTCGTCCAGGAGGCGGCGCATCCGGAAGCCAACATCATCTTCGGCACAGTGATCGACGACTCGCTCGGCGACGAGGTGCGCGTCACCGTCATCGCGGCGGGCTTCGAGGCGGGCGGGCCGACCCACAAGAAGCTGGAGCCCAGCGCCTACGGCTCGCGCCCTGGCGGCGTCATCGCGCCCGGGGTCAGCGGCAACACCTCCGGCGGGCAGAACGGCTCCGGCTACGGGGGCGGCCCGCGGGGCGGCTCCGGCTACGGGACAGCCCAGGGCGACCCCGCGGGTGGCGCGGGCCAGGGCGGGTCGGGCTACGGCGGTGGCCAGACCGGCACCGCCGGTGGTTACGGGAGCGGCGGCAGCCAGGCTGGTGCGGGCCAGATCGGCAGCGGTCAGGGCTCGGCCGGTTCCGGAAGCGCGGGCGGGTCGGGCGCGGTCGCCCACGGCGGCTACGGCGTGGGCCAGACGGGCGGCGCAGGCTCGGGCGCGGCAGGCAACGGCGCCTTCGGATCGGACGGCGGGCACGGCGGTGTCACGGCGCAGTCGGGCGCGGCAGGCCAGGGCGCAGGCTACGCGGGGCGCGGCGGCTCGGACGTGAGCGCCTATGGCGTCGGGTACGGCAGTGCGGGCCACGGCACGACCGGCTACGGCAGCGCCGGGCAGCCCGGCTCGGGTGGTGCGGCAGGCGGGACCGACGCGGTCGGGCACGGTGCCGCGCCCGGGTCGGCCAACGGCGCGGGCGACCCGCACCAGCCGAGCGCGTTGCAGGCCGGCACGCTGCCGCCTGCCACCCCGCCGCCCGCGGCGTACGCGCCGCCGACCCCACGCCTGCCGGACCCGGGCGAGGCGCCGAGCTCCTCGCTCGACCGGCCGGCGCTCTACACCCCGCCGTCGGCCCACTCGCCGTCCCCGACCAGCTACACGTCGTCCCATGCGGCCGATCTCGACGACGAGGTGGACGTCCCGCCGTTCATGAAGCGCTGAGCGCAGGGACGTCGGCGCCGACATGACCCGCGTCCGCCGGGTCGTCAGCAACCGGGCGGGTGGCCGCTCCGGTGGCGTGTACGGCACGTTCAACCTGTCCGCGGGGGTCGGCGACGACCCCGCGGCGGTCGCCGCCAACCGGGCGCGGCTGGCGGCTGAGCTGGGCGTCCCCGTCGTCTTCCTGCAGCAGGTGCACGGCACGCGCGTGGTCGTGGTCGACGCACCGCCGGGCGCGGACGACGCCGACCGCCCGGCCGCCGACGCCGCGGTCACCGCGCAGGCGGGCGTCGGCCTCGCCGTGCTCGCCGCCGACTGCGTGCCGGTGCTGCTGGCCGACCCGCGCGCCGGGGTGGTCGGCGCGGCCCACGCGGGACGGGTCGGCGCGGCGGGCGGGGTGCTGCCCGCCGTCGTCGCGGCGATGGAGGAGCTCGGCGCCCGTGCGGGCGCCATCGAGGTGCTGCTCGGCCCGGCGGTGTGCGGCGGGTGTTACGAGGTGCCCGCCGCGATGCGGGCCGAGGTCGACGCCAAGCTCCCCGGCAGCGCCGTGCGCACCCGCAAGGGCACGCCCGGCCTGGACCTGCGCGCTGGCCTCTACCACCAGCTCGTCGAGCTGGGGGTCGGCAGGGTCGGCGCCGACCCGCGCTGCACCGTGGAGGACAGGACGCTCTACAGCCACCGGCGGGACGGCCGTACGGGCCGCCAGGCGGCGATCACCTGGCTCGACCCCGCCTGACCTCGCTCCTCGCCCCCACCTGGGCCGTCCTCGCGTAGGCCCCCTCAGCCGGGCCGTCCCACCCAACCCCACCCGCCCCCTGCCCCGTGATCGCCAGCTTGGCGCAAAGGCGGTCAGAAGTGGCCGTTCTGTGCGCCCAGCCGGTGATCATGGGCCCTCTGGGCCCTCTGGGCCCTCTGGGCCCCTGCGCCGTACCTCGCCCGCGCGACTCGGCCGCTCCGCGTCCCCGATCGACGATCACGGCGCGGAACAATGGACCCGTGGGTACAGACGCGGCAGCGGCGGACACGACGGGCGCCGAGGTGACCCCTGACCGTCGGGCGGAGCTGGTCGAGCGGCTCGCGGCCGTCCGCGCCCGCATCGCCGCGGCCTGTGTCGCGGCGGGCCGCCACCCCGGTGAGGTGGCCCTGATGGCGGTCACCAAGACCGTGGCCGCCGCCGACGTCGCAGCGCTGCTCGACCTCGGCCTCGACCTGCTCGGCGAGAACCGCGTGCAGGAGGCCACCCGCAAGGTCGACGCCGTCGCCGCGCTCCGCCCCGCCGCGTCTCCGCGCTGGCATCTCATCGGCGGGCTGCAGCGGAACAAGGTCCGGGCCGTTGTGCGCTGGGCCGATCAGGTGGAATCGGTGGACTCCTTCCGACTCGCCGACGCCCTCGACGTTGCCGCCCGGCGCGCCATCGAGACCGGCGAGCGCGCTTCGTCACTCTCAGTGCTCGTCCAGTACAGTGTGGACGGAGACCCGCACCGCGGCGGCATGCCCCGTTCGGACCTGGCGCGGCTCGCCGGGCACGTCGCGGGGTGCGCCGGGCTCCGGCTGGACGGGCTGATGGCCGTGGCGCCGCTGGGCGCCGACCCCGAGGCGGCGTTCGCGGACATCGCCGCGGCCGCCGACGAGCTGCGCGCCGCCCATCCCGCGGCACGCACCTTGTCGGCGGGCATGAGCGCCGACCTCGAGGTTGCGATCAGGCACGGTTCCGATGTCGTGCGTGTCGGAACGGCCCTCGTGGGCGAGCGGACGTTAGCCTCCCGGTGATCGCTTGACGTCGGGGCGGCGGTACGGCTGGCGGGCCATAAGGGAGGGGCGCTCATGGGCGCGATGTACAGGCTGAAGGCCTACTTCGGCATGGTGCCCGCGGAGGAGCTGGCCGAGTACGCCGATGAGCCCGAGCGCTACGCGCCGCCCGCTCGGCGCACGGTGCGCGACTACGCCGCCGAGCACGAGACCGACGGGCGCGATCGCGAGGCCCCGCGGTGGGACGACCGGTACGCGGGCGACGACGACCGGTACGACGCCGAGCCGTCCTGGGAGCGCCGCCCCGCCCGCACGGCGGTCGCCGAGCGGCCCGCCGAGCGGGCGGCTGAGCGCGTGGCGCCGCTCACGCCCACCCGGTCCGCTGCGGCCGCCCCGGTGCGCGGCGCGCTCGCGATCGACCCCGACGCCGTCCGCCTGACCGGCACCTCCAGCGTGCCGGAACAGCGTGACCGGCCCTCCGGCCCCGCCGCGCTCGCGCGGATCACCACGCTGCAGCCCACCAGCTACAACGAGGCGCGCACGATCGGTGAGCGCTACCGCGACGGCATCCCGGTGATCATGAACCTGACCGAGCTCGACGACGCCTCGGCGAAGCGGCTCGTCGACTTCGCCGCCGGCCTGGTCTTCGCGCTCCGCGGCGGTTTCGACAAGGTCACCAACCGGGTCTTCCTGCTGACCCCCGCGGACGTCGAGGTGTCCGCCGACGACGCCCGCAAGCTCGTGAGCAGGGTCGGCAGCGTCGGCACGGAGCACCGTCCCCGCTACTGAGACGCTGGTTGTCGGGGCCTCGTGCCACTATGGAGCCGTGCTCGTCATCCAGTTCGTCATCTACTACGTGCTGTTCGTCTTCTGGCTGCTGCTCATCGGCCGCATCGTGGCCGAGCTCGTACGCAGCTTCGCGCGGCAGTGGGTGCCTGCCGGACCGAGCGCGGTGGCGTTGGAACTGATCTTCACCGCCACCGATCCTCCCGTGAAGTTGTTGCGGAGAGTGATTCCCGTCGTCCGGATCGGCGGCGTGGGTCTGGACCTGTCGATTATGGTTCTGTTGCTGGTCGTGTTCATACTGATGAACGTTGCCCAGCCGACGCCGTAGCGAGCCCCAGTCGCGCGGTGCCGCCGCCGAGGACTGCATGAGGTGATCCGATGCCGCTGACGCCCGCTGACGTCCATAACGTCGCGTTCAGCAAACCCCCCATTGGGAAGCGGGGGTACAACGAGGACGAGGTCGACGCGTTCCTCGATCTGGTCGAGGCCGAGCTGGCCCGGCTGATCGAGGAGAACGACGACCTCCGCGAGCAGGTGTCCCAGCTCGAACAGCGCCTCGGCAACGTCCAAGCCGATCTGGAGGACGCCCGCTCGCGTCCACCGGTTGCCGCGTCGATGGGCGCCGTGTCGCCGCCCACGCAGCAGATCCGGCCCGTCGAGCCCCCGCCGATGCAGCGTCCGATGGAGCCGCAGCGGGCGATGGCCGCGCCGCCACCGCAGTTGGCCGAACCCCCGGAGACCAGCGGTGACCACCACGTTCAGGTCGCCAAGGTCCTCAGCATGGCGCAGGAGATGGCCGAGCGGCTCACGTCCGAGGCCAAGTCCGAGGCCGACACGATGCTGACCGACGCGCGCACCAAGGCCGAGCAGCTGCTCTCCGAGGCGCGCACGAAGTCCGACGGTCTCGTCAACGACGCCCGGTCCAGGGCGGAGACGATGCTGAACGACGCGCGCACCCGCGCGGAGACCCTCGAGCGGCAGTCCCGGGACAAGGCCGCGAAGCTCGTCGGCGACGCCGAGCGCCAGCAGTCGGAGATCATCGGCAGCATCACCCGCGACAAGTCGGTGCTCGAAGAAGAAGATCGACGAGCTGCGCACCTTCGAGCGCGAGTACCGCACCCGCCTCAAGACCTACCTCGAGTCGCAGCTGCGTGACCTGGGTGAACGCGGCTCAGCCGCGCCGTCGGACAGCCGCGCGGGCTCGGGCGGCGGGTACGCGGCCAGCGGGTACGGTCAGCGCGCCGACGCCGGTAGCTGACCCGCCATCGACGGGTGGCGCGGCCCGCCACCGCGCCACCGCACACGGAGTGAAACGTGCTGCTGCTAGTCCTGATACTTGTTCTGGTCGCGTTCGGACTGCTGGTCGTCGCGCTGCTCACCGGCAACGTGCTCTGCGCGTGGCTGTCGGTGGCGGTGAGCGTTGCGGCGGCCGTCGTCCTGATCGTCGACTGGCTGCAACGCCGGTCGGCGGTCAAAGCGGGCAGGGCGGGAGCGGACGTCGCGCCTGCGGTCCCCGAGTCACCCGCGGCCGACCTCGATCCGGTCACGGAGGTGCTGCCGGTCGTTCCGGCGACGGGCGACGACGCGGGCTCGACCGCCGAGACGCGGTTCGACGCCCCCCGGGACAGCCAACGGACCGTTGTCATGCCCGCGGTTCAACCGTCCGGCTCTACCGCGCGACCGTCCGGCGCTGAGGGCGGCGCCACACCATCGGGCGGATCTTCGTCACCGAGCGTGACCGAGCGGCGTCCGCAGTCCCCGGCCGGAGAGGACGCTCGATCCCGCTCGGACGAGCCCGATGGCGACCGCGCGGACACCCGACGCGGTGACGCCGAGGCGACGGTGGTCGTCGACATCCGCAAGGCAGGCGGCGACACGGGCAAGGGCGGCCCGGCCGCCGAAAGCGGGCCGCGGCCGGAGTCGGCATCGCCAGGTGTCGGCGGCGCGGCGAAGGGCGACGATGCCGCAGGCCAGGGCTCGATGCCGGGCGCCACGGCGACCAGTACGGGTGTCACGGCCGCGGGAGCGGGCGCCGTGGCCGCCGGTGGCGCCGTGACCTCCTCGACGGGTGGCGCGGCGCGACCGCCCGGCGAGCGTGTCCCGGACGCCACGGAGCAGGTCGTCCCGGCGGGCGAGGCAAGGCCGTCGGGTCCGGGCGACAGCCCCTCCGAGAGCGCGACCGCGCGGGTCGCCGCCGAACGCGGTGCGTCCGGGGCGGCGGCCACCGGCTCCGCCACCACCTCCGACGCCGCGGACACGCAGGTCGTCGACATGGGGAAGGCCGCCGACCTGTCCAGTGGTCGAACCCCGGGCGGCGGCCCGACCGACGGCCCCGTCGCCGACGCCCGCCCCACGGGCGAGGGCCCGACCGCCGCCGGTCTCGGGCGTGACCGGGCCGCGGGCGACCGGCTCGGCGACCGCCCCGCGGACGCCGACCCCGCAGGCGACCGCCCCGCGGCTGAGCGTCCGGCCGATGCCGGTCTCGGGCGTGACCGCGCCGCGGGCGACCGGTCCGCCGACACCCGCCCCGCCGACTCCCGCTTCGCCGACACCCGCCCCGCACGCGACCGCCCCGCCGATGCCCGACCGGCGAATGGCCGCACCGGCGAACGTCCTGGCGCTCCCGACGATGCGTCCGCCACGCAGGTGCTCGGCGGCGCGGGCCGCTCCGGTGTGGTCGGGCAGCCCCCCGCCGACTCCGCGGGCGAGCCATCGGCGTCGACACCGCCTCCGTCAGGCGCAGACGGGGCGCCGTCGGGGTGGTCCCCGCCCACGGCTGAGCCGTCCTCGGCCCCGTCCGACCAGACCGTCCGTGCCACGTTCGGCGGCGCGGTCACCGGCCCGGCGCACGAACTGTTCGACCCCGTCGACCGACCGGCTGAGTCGGGCAGGCCGCCCTCTGTGGAGACGACCACGGCGATGGGCGCCGCGGGTGGCGGCCCGACCCAGCAGATCGACGACGAAGAGCCGCCGGAGGAGCCCCTCGACACGGCAGTTGCCCGCATCGTCGCGACGCTCACCGACGAGGTGATCGTCGTCGATGAGCAGCCCCGCTACCACGTGCAGGGCTGTCGGGGGCTCCTCAACCAGCCGGTCATCGCGCTGCCCGCCCGCGAGGCCGTCGAGCTCGGCTTCACCCCGTGCGGCTGGTGCACACCCGACGCCGTCCTCGGCGCCCGGCACAAGGCGTCAGCGCGTCCCTGAGCGGAGCTGGTCGACACCCTGGCGGGCGGGCGCCAGCCCTGCGGAATACCGGGTGGCGCCGCGGCGCTACCCTGGTCACACAGGCACCGATCCGGCCATCACCGGGGAGCCTCCGGAAGAAACGGGCTGCTGCGCGGTTTGTCGCGGCGGCTCGGAGTAGAACCGGACGGGTGCGGCCCGTCACAGCCGTCGAATGAGCGGCCGTCCCGCTGAACACCTCAGCGGACGGCAAGCGGGGTGGTACCGCGGCGTCCCGAGCGAGGGCCGTCGTCCCCGTGCGAGCACCACGAAGCGCACGAGGAGCACCACCATGGCTTACCCGACGGTCCCGGCTCACCCGTCCTTTCCGCGGGTCGAGGGCGAGGTCCTCGACTTCTGGGCGGCCGACGGCACGTTCGAGGCGTCCGTCGACGCGCGTCCCGCGGGCGACAACGGGAGCAACGAGTTCGTCTTCTACGACGGCCCGCCCTTCGCCAACGGACTTCCGCACTACGGCCACCTGCTCACCGGCTACGTCAAGGACGTCGTCCCGCGCTACCAGACCATGCGCGGCCGCCACGTCGAGCGCCGCTTCGGCTGGGACACCCACGGCCTGCCCGCCGAGACCGAGACCGAGAAGCAGCTCGGGCTGAAGAACAAGTCCGAGATCGACGAGATGGGCGTCGCGGCGTTCAACGCGGCTTGCCGCGAGTCCGTGCTCCGCTACACCGACGAGTGGCGCGCCTACGTCACCCGGCAGGCCCGCTGGGTCGACTTCGACCACGACTACAAGACCCTCGACCTCGACTACATGGAGTCGGTCATGTGGGCCTTCAAGACCCTGTGGGACAAGGGTCTGGTCTACCAGGGCTTCCGCGTCCTCTGGTACTGCTGGCACGACGGCACCCCACTGTCGGCCACCGAGACCAAGATGGACGACGTCTACCTCGACCGGCAGGACCCGGCCGTCACCGTCGGGCTGCGGCTGTCCGCACCCGGCACCGACCCGGACCGCGCTGATCTTGACGGGGCGCTCGCCCTCGTCTGGACGACGACGCCGTGGACGCTGCCGTCCAACCTCGCGATGGCGGCCAACCCGGACGTCGACTACGCGCTGGTCGAGGCGAACGGCGAGCGCTACGTCCTCGCCGCCGCCCGCGTGCCCGCCTACGCGCGCGAGTTCGGCGAGGAGGGGGTGGGTGAGGGGCATGTCACGGTCCTGCGGACCTTCCCGGGCACCGAGCTGCTGGGCCTGTCGTACACCCCTCCGTTCGACTTCTTCGTCGGTCGCGAGAACGCCCACCGCGTGCTGGCCGCCGACTACGTCACCACCGAGGACGGCACCGGCCTCGTGCACATCGCGCCCGCGTTCGGTGAGGAGGACAAGGTCGTCACCGACGCGGCGGGCATCGAGGTGGTCGTCCCGGTCGGCACCGACGGCACGTTCGACGCGTCCGTGCCGCCGTACGAGGGCATGCTCGTCTTCGACGCCAACCACCAGATCATCCGCGACCTCAAGGAGCGCACCCAGCCGTTCGTGCTCGGCACGCTCCTGCGCCACGAGACCTACGACCACCCGTACCCGCATTGCTGGCGCTGCGGCAACCCGCTGATCCAGCGGGCGGTGGACTCGTGGTTCGTGCAGGTCACGGCGTTCCGCGACCGCATGGTGGAGCTGAACCGGGAGATCACGTGGGTGCCCGCGCACATCCGTGACGGCCAGTTCGGCAAGTGGCTGGAGGGCGCGATCGACTGGTCGATCTCGCGCAGCCGCTACTGGGGCTCGCCGATCCCGGTGTGGATGAGCGACGACCCGAACTACCCACGCACCGACGTCTACGGCTCGCTCGACGAGCTGGAGCGCGACTTCGGCGTGCGGCCCACCGACCTGCACCGCCCCTACGTCGACGACCTCACCCGGCCCAACCCCGACGACCCGACGGGCCGCTCGACGATGCGCCGGGTGCCCGAGGTGCTGGACTGCTGGTTCGAGTCGGGCTCCATGCCGTTCGCGCAGGTGCACTACCCGTTCGAGAACGCGGAGTGGTTCGAGCACCACTACCCCGGCGACTTCATCGTCGAGTACAACGGCCAGACCCGCGGCTGGTTCTACACGCTGCACGTGCTGGCCACGGCGCTGTTCGACCGCCCGTCGTTCCGCTCGTGCGTCGCGCACGGCATCGTGCTGGGCGACGACGGGCTGAAGATGTCGAAGTCGCGCAAGAACTACCCCGACGTCAACGAGGTGTTCGACCGCGACGGCTCGGACGCCATGCGCTGGTTCCTCATGGCCAGCCCGATCCTGCGCGGCGGCAACCTCGTCGTCACCGAGCAGGGCATCCGCGAAGGTGTGCGCCAGGCGATCCTGCCGCTGTGGAACACCTGGTACTTCCTGTCGCTGTACGCGGGGGCGGCGGGGCGCACCGGCCGGTTCCGCACGGACTCGACCCACGTCCTCGACCGGTACGTGCTGGCTCGCACAGCGGAGCTCGTGGACAGTGTGACGGCCGCTATGGAGGTCTATGACGTAGCAGGCGCGTGCGAGCGGGTGCGCGACCACGCCGAGGCGCTCACCAACTGGTACGTCCGCCGTTCCCGCGACCGGTTCTGGTCCAGCGACCCTGCGATCAACACAGACGCGATCGACACGCTGCACACCGTGCTGGAGGTCACCGCGCGGGTCGCGGCTCCGCTGCTGCCGCTCACCATGGAGAAGCTGTGGCAGGGCCTCACCGGCGGCCGCTCGGTGCACCTGGCCGACTGGCCGTCGGGGGATCTGCTGCCCCACGACGACGCCCTCGTCGCGACTATGGAGCGGGTGCGGCAGGTGGCGTCGGCGGCGCTCTCGCTGCGCAAGGCGCGGGGGCTGCGGGTGCGGCTGCCGCTCGCCACGCTCACCGTCGCGGCGGCCGACGCTGCCACGCTCGCGCCGTTCGCCGACATCCTGCGTGACGAGGTGAACGTCAAGGACGTCGTCCTCACCGCGGACGTCGCGGCGCACGGGCGGTTCGAGATCGGGGTGAACGCGCGGGTGTGCGGGCCGCGGCTGGGTGGCGACACCCAGAAGGTGATCCGCGCGGTCAAGGCGGGGGAGTGGACGAGCGAGCCGGACGGCACCGTCACGGCCGCGGGCATCGCGCTGTTGCCGGGTGAGTTCACCGAGAGGCTCGTCGCGGTGGACGCGGACCGCACCGTCGCCCTGCCCGGCAACAGCGGGCTGGTGCTGCTCGACACGGACGTGACGGCCGAGCTGGCCGCCGAGGGCACGGCGCGCGACGTCGTCCGGGTGGTGCAGCAGGCGCGGCGCGGCGCCGGGCTCGACGTGTCCGACCGGATCACGCTCGCCCTCGACGCCCCGACCGACGTGCTCGACGCCGTCCGCGCGCACGAGGCGTTCGTCGCGGGGGAGGTGCTGGCCACTGCCGTCGGGTACGAGCCGGTTGCCGAGCCCACGTCCACCGGCGCGGTAACCGCACCCGACGGTGCCGCGGCCCGGGTCGCCGTGCTGGTTTCGCGTCGCTGACGGGGTGCTTCCGGCGCCCACCGGAGACTTCGCACACCCGGTGGCGTCCTCGCACGGGGTCGACCTTGTGCGAGGACGCACGGCGGTGTGCGAGGTGACCTCGGGTCCGCCGGGGGCCGCCGCGCCTACGCTGGGCGCGTGACGGCAACGGCGGCGGCCCGGTGGGCGGAGCTGCAGTCCGGGCGCGGGATCCCGCCGGAGATCCTGGCCCGGGTCGACTGGAACCCCTGGCACCACGACCCGTCCTGGTTCGCCCCGCCCGCGGTCCCCGCGGACACGCCGTCGCGCGCCGCAGGGCTGGCCCTGCTCGCCGAGCCGGGCACGGTGCTGGACGTCGGCTGCGGCGGTGGCGACGCGGCGTTCGCGCTGGCGGAGCGCGCGACCGGGCTCGTCGGCGTGGACCGTCAGCAGGACATGCTCGACGCGTTCGTCGCCACCGCCAGGGAGCGCGGCGTCGCCGCCAGTGCCGTGCTCGGCTCCTGGCCGGAGGCGGTAGCCGAGGCAGGCCGGGCGGACGTGGTGGTGTCGCACCACGTCCTGCACAATGTCGTCGACCTGCCGCCGTTCCTACTGGCGCTCACGGCGGCCGCGCGACGCGGGGTGGTCGTCGAGATGCTCGTACAACACCCGATGGCCTGGCTCGACCCGCTGTGGGAGCGCTTCCACGGCCTGCGTCGCCCGGCGCCCGCCACGGCCGAGGACGCGGTCGCGGTGCTGCGCGAGCTGGACGTCGAGCCCCGCGTCACGACATGGGAGCGGGTCAACCCGCCGCGCCAGGACGCCGCGTGGGTCACCCGGCGCTTGTGCCTACCGCCGGAGCGGGTGCCCGAGGTCGCCGCCGCGCTCGACGACCTCGCCCGCCCCCGCGCGGCCGCCACCCTGACCTGGCGCCCCTGACCGCCCCGCGTCCTCCCGTCGTCGACAGGCCTGCCCGCGTCCCCTGCCCGTCCACCCGGCCGCTCACGCTCCGCGGCCTGTCCCTGCCGCGTGCCCGAATGCCGAACTCGCCGTGTCGGATCGCGGGACTCACCCGCTCCGGCCCCGGCCTTCGTAGGCCTCGCTCCGCCCGCCGCCGCGTGCCCGAATGCCGAACTCGCCGTGTCGGATCGCGGGACTCACCGTGCCGAGATGCGGGACTCGCCGTGCCGAAATCCGGAACTCGGCGTGGTGAAACGCGGGACTCACCTGCGGGGACGGGGGATGTCGATCGTTAGGGTGGGGCATGCCGAGCCTCGAGATCCTGCTCGGGATCGGGGCTGCCGTGGTCCTGCTCGGCGTCCTCGCGGTCCGCGTGTCCGTCCGGCTCGGGCTTCCCTCGCTGCTGCTCTACCTCGGCATCGGGATCGTGCTGGGCGAGTCGGTGCTGGGCATCCCGTTCTCCGACGCCCACCTCACCGGGTCGCTCGGGCTCGCCGCGCTCGTCCTCATCCTGGTCGAGGGCGGCCTCACCACGTCCTGGCGTGCCGTGCGGCCCGCGCTGGGGGTCGGGGTGGCCCTGTCCACGGTCTCCGTGCTGGTCAGCATCGGCGTCGTCGGGGTGGGGCTGCACCTGCTGCTGGACCTCGAGTGGCGCACCGCGCTGCTGTGGGGAGCCGTGCTGTCCTCGACCGACGCGGCGGCGGTGTTCAGCGTGCTGCGCGGGGTCGGGGTGAGCAAGCGGCTCTCGGGCGCGCTGGAGCTCGAGTCCGGCATGAACGACGCGCCGGTCGTGCTGGCGGTGGTGCTGCTGTCCTCCAGCGAGCCGTTCACCTGGCTCACCCCCGTGCTGGTCGTCTACGAGCTGGCGGCGGGCGCGGTGATCGGCCTGGCGTTCGGCTTCGGCGGGGCGTGGGCGCTGCGCCGGGCCGCGCTCCCGTCGACCGGCCTGTACCCGCTCGCCGCGATCGCCGTCTGCGTGCTCGCCTTCACGACCGGCCAGCTCGCCCACGCGTCGGGCCTGCTCGCCACGTACGTCGCGGCGCTCGTGCTCGGCAACTCCGACCTGCCCCACCGCGGCGGCGTGCGCTCGTTCGCCGAAGGCACCGGCTGGCTGGCCCAGATCGGTCTGTTCGTGCTGCTCGGGCTGTACGCGTCGCCTGCGCGCGCCGTCACGGCGGTCGTGCCCGCGCTGATCGCGGGCCTGGTGCTGCTGGTGGCCGCCCGCCCGCTGTCCGTGGTCGCCGCCGCGCTGCCGTTCCGGATGCCGTGGCGGGAGCAGGCCTTCTTGTCGTGGTCGGGCCTGCGCGGGGCGGTGCCCATCGTGCTCGCGCTGATCGCGCTCACCGAGGGCGCGCCGAGCGCGACCGAGCTCGTCAACGTCGTGTTCGTGCTGGTCGTCGTGCTCACGCTGCTGCAGGGGACGACGCTGCCGTGGGTCGCGCGGTGGCTGAAGGTCGCGCGCGGCGCCGAGCCGCGCGAGCTGGAGGTCGACGCCGCGCCGCTCGACGAGCTGGGCGCCGACCTCCTCCAGGTGCGGGTGCCGGTCGGCTCCCGGCTGCAGGGGGTCTACCTCCGGGAGCTGCGGCTGCCCCGCGGCGCCACGGTGAGCCTCGTGGTGCGCGACGGGCAGGCGTTCACCCCGACCATGGAGACCCGACTGCGCGAGCGCGACCAGCTCCTCGTCGTCACCACGGCCACGGTGCGGGCCGCCGCGGAGGACCGGATCCGCGCCGTCGACCTGCGCGGGCGCCTCGCGCGCTGGTCCGGACGGCCCTAGACAAAGGCACTACGTCATCATGGACAGGTGAGCGACCAACCCGAAGCACCTCCCGCCACGGCGAACCGCGTGCGGCTGCTGGCCGCGATCGCGGCGCTGGTGCTGGTCGCGGACATCGTCACCAAGACGATCGCGGTGGCGGAGCTCGAAGGTCGCGAGCCGGTCCGCGTCCTCGGCGGGCTGATCTACCTGCAGCTGCTGCGCAACCCCGGCGCCGCGTTCTCGATGGCCACCGGGTTCACCTGGATCCTCTCGGTCATCGCGATCGCCGTCGTCGTCGTCATCGTCCGCGTGGCCCGGCGCCTGCGCTCCACGGGCTGGGCGGTCGCCCTCGGCCTCGTGCTCGGGGGCGCTCTCGGCAACCTCATGGACCGCATCTTCCGCGCGCCCGGCCCGCTGCAGGGCCACGTCGTGGACATGGTGTCGCCGTTCGCGCCCAACGGCGAGGCGTTCGCGGTGTTCAACCTGGCCGACTCCGCGATCACCTGCGGCGGCGTGCTGCTCGTCCTGCTGGCGCTGCTCGGCCACGAGCTCGACGGCACCACGGCGCGCAAGGGGCCGTCGGATGAGTGACGTCCGCCAGCTCCCCGTTCCCGACGGCCTCGACGGCATGCGCGTCGACGCCGGGCTCGCGCGGCTCCTCGGCCTGTCCCGCACGGTCGTGGCGACGCTCGCCGAGGACGGGCACGTCGCCGTCGACGGGCGGACCGCGGCCAAGTCGGACCGGCTGACGGCCGGGTCGTGGCTCGAGGTCGCCCTGCCAGAGCCGGAGCGGCCCACGGCGATCGCCGGGCCTGCCGAGGTCGTCGCGGGTCTCGAGGTGCTGCACGCCGACGCGGACATCGTGGTGGTCGACAAGCCGGTCGGGGTCGCCGCGCACCCCAGCCCCGGCTGGACCGGCCCGACGGTCGTCGGCGGGCTGGCCGCGCTCGGCTACCGGGTCGCGACCTCGGGCGCCGCCGAGCGCCAGGGCATCGTGCACCGGCTGGATGTCGGCACGACGGGCGTGATGGTGGTGGCGACGTCCGAACGCGCGTACACGGTCCTGAAGCGCGCGTTCAAGGAACGCACGGTGGACAAGCGCTACCACGCCGTCTGCCAAGGCCATCCCGACCCGGCGCGCGGCACGATCGACGCCCCCATCGACCGCCACCCCCGCCACGACCACCGGTTCGCGGTCGTCGCGACCGGACGCCCGAGCATCACCCACTACGACACGCTGGAGGCCTTCCCCGCCGCCTCGCTGTTGGACATCCACCTCGAGACCGGTCGCACCCACCAGATCCGGGTGCACCTGTCCGCGATGCGGCACCCCTGCGTCGGAGACCTCACCTACGGTGCCGACCCGGTCCTCGCGAAGCGGCTGGGCCTGTCGCGGCAGTGGCTGCACGCCCGATCGCTGGGGTTCGCGCATCCCGCCGACGGACGGTGGGTCGAGTTCATCAGCGCCTATCCCGAGGACCTTGCCCGCGCCCTCGATCGGCTGCGGGATTGAGCCTGACCGGCCGACAGCGCGTCGCGCTGCTCGCCGCCTGCGCCGTCGTGGCCGCGCTGGTGGCGCTGTACGCGGCCGCGCGGTCGCCCGCTCCGACGGGCGGACCTCCGCGCGGCTCGGTGCGGCTGGGTCCCGAGCCCGGCGAGGCCGTCCCGGCGTACCTGGCCCGCGCCGCGGCCACCCTGCCGCCGTCCGGCGCGACGGCGTTGGCGCTGGTCCAGCTCGTCGACGAGCGGACGGTCGCCGACCCGCTGCCCGCGGGCACGACGGTCGAGGCCGTGTTCCGCGTCGACCTCCCGCGGGTGCAGACCGCCCTGCGGTTCATGCCGCTCGAGCCGAACGTCCCCGTCGCCACCGCGCTCGACTCGGCGCGGCAGCGCGCGGCGTCCGCGGCGACAGCCGACGCTGCGCGCCTCTCCGGGCGTGCGCGGGCGGTCGCGGTGGCCGAGGCGGCTGCGTTGGGCCGGGCGGACTGCGCGTGCGTCGTCGCGCTGGTCGTCGCGGCCGACGGCGCCGACCTACGGCGCCCCGCGGCGGGCGTGCGGGTGGTCGAGGCGGCGCCGCCCGGGGTCACGCTGGGCGAGCTGGCATTGGCGCCGCTGCTGCCCGAGCAGGCCGACCGCGCCGACCCGCTCCCCGACGACGGGCCGGTGCCGTGACCGGGGGTACCCCCGATCGGGGGAGAAGGTATGCCCCAACATGGGCTAGGTGGACATCCTGATGTCCGTCTCAGCGGGGGCCTGGCACGGTGGATGCATGACGACATCCGGGGGGAGCTGCGGGCGTGGGGGGAAACGCGCACGCAGCCATGACCTGATCGTTATCGGGGCGTCACCGGGACTTCTCCTGCGCGACCGGGTGGAACCGGCAGGCTGGCAGGCAGTGACGCCGTTGGTGACCGCTCGGGAGACCCGGCTCGCGGGCCGCCCGCGAGCCCGATCGGTGTGCCAGGGGGTCGCGGCGTGACCCAGCACCAGCTCGTCGAGTCGCTGCCGTCCATCGTCCTCGCGGTGATCGCCGCGTTCTTCTTCGCGGGCGCGGCCGTGCTGCAGCACCGCGCGGTCAGTGAGCGTGCGAGCGAGCCGTCGAGGCCGTCGGCGGCGCCGGAGCCCGGTTCCGGCACGCTGTCGCTGCGCGTTATGCGCGACGTCACGCGCAGGCCGGGCTGGCTGCTCGGGCTCACGCTGGCCGCGGGCGGGTCGCTGTTGCATGCCGTGGCGCTCGTGCTCGCGCCGCTGTCGGTCGTGCAGCCGGTCGGGGTGCTCGCCGTGCCGATCGCCGTCGTGCTCACGATGGTGCGCACCCACCGCAGGCCCACCACGGGGATGCTCGTCGGCGTCGTCGTGTGCGTCACCGCCGTCGTCACGTTCGTCGGGACGGCCGCGGGCTCGGCCGTCAGCACGCCCGCGCCCGGCCGGGCGACCCTGCTCGCGGGCGTGGTCGTCGGACTGGTCGTGCTGGTGCTCGCGAGCGTCGGGCTGGCCCGTACGGGGTGGGCCCGCTGCGTCGCGTGCGCCATGGCGGGGGCCGCCGCGTTCGGGCTGGTGTCGGCGCTGGTCAGGGCGGCGTCACAGGCCGTGGCGTCCGGTCAGATCGGGATCCTCGACCCCGCCATCGTGGCCACGGTCGCGGGCGTCGTCGCGGCGATCCTCACCGGCGGCTGGCTCATCCAGCAGGCGTTCACGTCCGGGCCGCCCGAGGTCGTCGTGGCCTGCCTGACGGTCGTCGACCCGATCGTCGCCGTGCTGTTCGGCGTGGTCCTGCTCGGCGAGGGCAACGCCACCTCACCCGCCCACTGGGGCGTCCTGATCACCGCCGCGCTGGCCGCCACGGTCGGGGTCGGCGTGCTCGCCCGGCACCATCCCGAAGCCACGACCCGCGCCGCCGAACGGGCCCGACACCGCGTCGCGGCCGTCCCGCGCTCACACCGCCGGTGACCCCAGCACCGACGGCACCGCACCTTCCGAGAGGATCGTCCTCCATGCCCTCCTCGCTGCGCGTCCTCATCGCGGCCGAGACCTATCCGCCCGACGTCAACGGCGCCGCCCGGTTCGCCGAGCGCCTCGCCGGTGGTCTCGCGGACAGGGGCCACGACGTGCACGTCGTCGCGCCGTCGCCCGACGGGCGGCCCGGCAAGGCGGTGCGGGACGGGGTCACCGTGCACGGCGTGCGCTCCCATCGTTACTTCATGCGCCCCGACTTCCAGGTGTGCATGCCGTGGGAGACCGGCCCCGCGACGGCGGCGCTGATGGAGGAGATCGACCCCGACGTCGTCCACACACAGGCCCATATGGTGGTCGGCCGCTACGTGGTGCGTGCCGCCGCGCGGACGGGCAGGCCCTTGGTGGCCACCAACCACCTGATGCCGGAGAACCTCGCAGCGCACGCGCCCGTCCCGCGCGTGCTGCAACGGCTGGGCTACCGCATCGCGTGGAAGGACCTCGGCCGGGTCTTCGGCCGTGCCGACGTCGTCACGGCGCCGACCCCGCGCGCCGTCGAGCTTCTGCACCGCCATGCGGGCCTGGTCGACGCGTTCCCCGTCTCCTGCGGGATCGACGCGGGCCACTACCGCTGCGGGCCGGAGGCGGGCCCGGTCCCTTCCGTGCTGTTCGTGGGCCGGATGGACCAGGAAAAGCGGGTCGACGAGCTGATCAAGGCGTTCGCCGCGCTGCCTGCGGGCCTGCCTGCCGTGCTGGACGTCGTCGGCGACGGGCCGGAGCGCGGCGCGTGGACCGCGCTCGTCGACGAACTCGGCATCACCGACCGCGTCCGGTTCCACGGGTTCGTGCCCGAGGATGAGCTGGTCTCCGCGTACGCGGGCGCCGCCGTCTTCTGCATGCCGGGCATCGCCGAGCTGCAGAGCCTCGTCACCCTGGAGGCGATGGCCTCGGGCACCCCCGTGGTCGCGGCCGACGCGATGGCGCTGCCGCATCTCGTGCGCCCCGGCCGCAACGGCTGGCTGTACAAGCCCGGCGACATCGGCGAGCTCACCGCGCGGCTCACCACGCTGCTCGGTGACGCTGCGCTGCGCAGGCGGATGGGTGCGGCGAGCCGGGAGCTGGTGAGCGAGCACGCGATCGACGCCACCCTCGACCGCTTCGAGGGGATCTACCGCGACCTGATCGCGCGCACGCGGGTCACGCTGCGCCGCGCCGCCTGAGGTCGACCACCCGTTCGATCAGTGCCAGCAGGACGCGCGCCGAGCGCTCCCACGAGTAGTGGCCGGCGCGCTCCCGTGCCGCGGCCGACGCGGCCGCGAACGTCGCGCCGTCGTCGAGCGCACGGACCGCCCGCACGAAGCCCGCCACGTCGTCCGGGTCCACGTAGGTCGCGGCGTCCGCCCCGACCTCGCGGAACACCGGGATGTCGCTCACCACGATCGGGGTCCCCACGCCCATCGCCTCCACGAGCGGAAGGCCGAACCCCTCGTCGCGCGAGGCCGTCACCAGCGCGGTCGCGCCGCGCAGGACGTCGCGGTAGGTGGCGTCGTCGGCGCCGTCGTGGAACACGAGCCGCGCGCCGGGGCCCAGCGCGGTGAGCCGCTCGCGGTCGGCGGGGCCGATCCGGCTCATGAGGTGCAGCTCGTGGTCGGGGAGCAGCGCGGCCGCCCGCACCAGCGTCTCGACGTTCTTGTACGGCATGAACGTGCCCATGTAGACCAGCGCGCGGGTGCGGGGCAGCCGCGAAGGGTCCGGCGGCGGGTCGGCCGCGTTCGGCACCACGGTGACCGGGCGGCGGGTGAGCCGGTGGGTCGCGATGAGCGCCGCGGAGGTCTCCGAGACCGTGACGACGGCGTCGGCCCGGTTCAGCATCAGCCGCTGCGGCCACCACGCGAGGTGGTAGAGCCGCCACAGCAGCCGGATCGGCGCGGCGAACTCCGGTGGGGGCGTCGGATGCCGGTAGTAGATGAGGTCGTGCAGGGTGAGCAGCAGCGGGTAGCGACGGCCCCAGGTGCCCATGGTCTGCATCGGCGAGAACACGACGTCCGGGTCGAGCCGGTTGACTTGCCGGGCCACCAGCGGCTCGCGGATGCTGGTGGGCGCGCTGATGCGCGCCCAGGGTGCGTCGGGCAGGTGGGCGAGCTGGCGCTCGTCGCTCACCAGCATGGTCAACGGGTGCAGCCGGGCGAGGGCGTGCACGACGCCCGCCGTGTAGCGGCTGATGCCGTTGTGCCGCCCCGGCGTGACGTAGCGGCAGTCGACGACGAGCTTCATGTGCCTCGCGCCTCGCCGCCGAGGCCGTGCTCCATGATCGCCGCGGCGACGGCGGCGGGCGCCTCGTAGTGGGCGAGGTGCCCGACGTCGGGCACGACGACCAGCCGCGCGT
Organism: uncultured Actinomycetota bacterium; assembly: GCA_963750095.1. Taxonomy (GTDB): domain Bacteria; phylum Actinomycetota; class Actinomycetes; order Mycobacteriales; family Pseudonocardiaceae; genus Pseudonocardia. Next base: position 419,372 of record CAVVPJ010000012.1, read on the forward strand.
CCGGGAACCGGGACGCGAGCGCGCGCTGGGCGGCCAGCGGCGCGATGTCGTCGCGCGCGGCGGCGACGAGCAGCGTCGGGGCGGCGATGTCGGGCGCGAACTCGGCCACGTCGTGGCGGATCGAGGCGTGGAAGGCCTCCAGCAGCACGCGCCGGTCGGCGAAGCCCGCGAAGTACCGGCCGTGCTCGGCGTGGATCCAGCGCCGCAGCGCCGGGTCGGAGGTGGTCGTCATCGCCGCGCTCGCGATCCGGGTGACCGCGCGGTGGCGCAGCAAGGCCGTCCCGGCGCGCTCCGGCAGCGCCGCGGCGAGCCGGTGGTAGCCGACGGTGAGCCGGGTCATCGCCTGCCGGGGCCCGCGCAGCGCCGAGGTCGCGATGGGGTTGACGAGCACCAGCCGCGGGATGTCCGCGCCGCGCGCCGCGGCCGCCGCGACGATCGACCCGAACGAGTGCCCGGCCAGCGCCGCGTCGCCGCCGACCGCCGCCAGCAGCTCGCCCGCCCACGCCGCGTAGCCCGCGACGTCGTGCGCGTCCCGGGGCAGCGGTGGGGAGGCGCCGAACCCGGGCAGGTCGGGGACGACGACCCGCAGCCCGTCGAGATGGGCGACGATCGGCTCCAGGCCGTGGTGGTCACCGCGCAGCCCGTGCAGGAAGACGAGCGTGCGCGGCGCGTCGTCGCGGCCGTACGTCCAGCAGGCGGTGACCCCGCCCCGCACCGAGAGCTTGTCGCGCCGCACCGGCACCCGCTCGACGAGCGTGGCGTAGGGGGAGCGGTCCACCATCACGGAAGTCTATGGTCCGGCGTCGTCGTGACGATGTGAGTGTGATGAGACTGCTATACTCATGGCATGAGTAAGCGCCTGCAGGTGCTCTTCGACGAGCGCGAGTTCGCCGACCTGCAGGCGATCGCGCGGCGCCACGGGATGACGGTCTCCGAGTGGGTCCGTCAAGCCGTGCGGTCGGCCCGGCGTCGCGAGTCCGGCGGGGACGCGGCCGCCAAGCTCGCCGCCGTGCGGTCGGCGATGCGGCACTCGTTCCCCACCGGAGACATCGACCGGATGCTCCGGGAGACCGAGCAGGGCTATCTCGACGAGCCCGGGTGATCCTCGTCGACGCGAACATCCCGATGTACCTCGTCGGCGGTGAGCACCCCAACAAGCACCGAGCGGCCGCCCTGGTCGAGGAGGCGATCGCGGCGGGCGATCGGCTCGTCACCGATGTCGAGGTGCTTCAGGAGATCCTGCACCGTTACGTGGCCATCTCCCGTCCCGAGGCGATCCAGCCCGCGTTCGACGTCCTGCTCGCGGTGGTCGACGAGGCGTTTCCCATCGAGCTCGCGGACACCGTCGCGGCGAAGGACGTCGTTCTCGGCACGACGCGGATCTCGGCTCGCGATGCCTTGCACGTCGCCGTCATGCGGCGCCGCGAGATCCGCACCATCATGTCGTTCGACCGTGGCTTCGATGACGTCCCCGGGATCGTCCGTCGGGCCTAGGGTTGATCAGCCCGCGGAGCCCAGCAGCGCACGCCAGTGCCGCTGGGCGGGCGCGTCCCAGCGCGTGTGGAGCGCGCCGAAGAGCGCGGCGGCCCGCGCGCCCGCCCATTCCTCGGGCAGCAGCTCGGCGGGCAGGGCGGGGTCGAGGAACGGGAAGCGGCGCCAGGCGTGCACGAGGTGGATCTGCGCGGTCATGGTCTCCGACGGCGTGGACGGCGCGGCGGCGATGAAGGTGTCGAGGAAGTCGACGTAGGCGGCCTCGATGCCCGCGAGGTCCCACGCCTGCGCCACGACGTCGCGCTCGGCCCCGATGGCGCCGAACGGCCCGACGAAGGAGCTGGTGACCTCGGTCAGCTCGAGCTCCCCGATCACGCGCGCGACCTCGTCCTGCTTCGCCGGGTCCGGGGTCACCCACACGCCCGGCGTCGGCGAGCCAAGGCCCGTCCAGGCCAGGCGGCTCCGCAGCCGGTGGCGCAGCTGCCGTCGCGACTCGGGCACGCTCACCAGCAACACGAGCCATCGGCCGTCCCAGGGGGACGTGCGCGTGCCGAAGCCGTAGATGCGCGCCGCACCGTCGGTGAGCAGCCGCCGCCCGGAGGCCGACAGCGACCACCGCACCCGACGTCCCGAGCGGTCGGACTCCAAGAGGCCCTCGGCCGCCGTCCGCGCCAGGGCCTGGCGGGCCGACTTCTGCTCCACGCCGAGGCTCGCGAGCACGTCGATCAACGTCTGGGTCCACACCGGCTCGGTGCGGGGCAGCACGAACTCGCCGAGCACGGTCAGCAGCAGCGACCGCGCGCTGGTGGCGCCGAGCTCCCGGCGCCGCGAGAGCGCGGGGTGCTCGGCAGCGCCGGACTCTAGCGAGGGAGATGCCACGACGTCCTGCTCGTCAACGGGACCGATGGGCTGGTCGGGCGGTAAGGGCGGACACGAGGAACGACCATAGTCTGCGGTTACGCTCGCCGGTCGTGGACGTGGATCGCCTGCTGAGCGACGACCGGCGCCGGGTGTGGCACCCCTACGCCCCGATGCCCGCGCTCGTCCCGCCGCTGCCCGTCGTCGCCGCCGAGGGCGTGCGGCTGCACCTGGCCGACGGGCGGGAGCTGGTGGACGGCATGTCGTCGTGGTGGGCGGCGGTGCACGGCTACGCGCACCCCGTCCTCGACGCCGCCGTCCGCGACCAGCTCGGCGCCATGAGCCACGTGATGTTCGGCGGCCTCACCCACGCGCCCGCCGTGGACCTGGCCCGCACGCTCGTCGAGATCACCCCGGCGGGGCTGGAGCACGTGTTCTTCGCCGACTCCGGCTCGGTGTCGGTCGAGGTGGCGATCAAGATGTGCCTGCAGTACCAGCGTTCGCGCGGCCGTCCGGAGAAGCACCGCCTGATGACGTGGCGGGGCGGCTACCACGGCGACACCTTCGGCGCGATGAGCGTCTGCGACCCCGATGGCGGGATGCACTCCCTATGGCGCGACGTGCTCCCGCAGCAGGTGTTCGCGGGCCTGCCGCCGTCGACGTTCGAGCCCGCGTATGTCGAGGAGCTGGCCCGGCTCGTCGAGGAGCACGCCGACGAGCTGGCCGCCGTGATCGTCGAGCCGGTCGTGCAAGGGGCGGGCGGCATGCGCTTCCACGACCCCCGCTACCTGCACGTCCTGCGGGAGCTGACGCTCGCCCACGACGTGCTGCTGGTCTTCGACGAGATCGCGACCGGCTTCGGGCGGACCGGTGAGCTGTTCGCCGCTGCGCACGCGCCGGTCGCGCCGGACGTCATGTGCGTGGGCAAGGCGCTCACCGGCGGGTACCTGACGATGGGTGCGACGCTGTGCACGTCGGCCGTCGCGCGGGGGATCAGCGACGGCGAGGCGGGCGTCCTCATGCACGGGCCGACGTTCATGGGGAACCCGCTCGCCGCCGCCGTCGCCGTCGCGTCGGTGGCGCTGCTGCTCGGGCGGGACTGGCGGGCCGAGGTGCGCGGGATCGAGGCGGCCCTGCGCACCGGGCTGGCCGCGGCCCGCGCGCTCCCGGGCGTGGTCGACGTGCGGGTGCTGGGCGCGATCGGGGTGGTGCAGCTCGACGGCCCGGTGGACGTCGCGGCGGCCACGGCGGCGGCGGTCGAGGCCGGCGTGTGGCTGCGCCCCTTCCGCGACCTCGTCTACACGATGCCGCCGTACGTGTGCGCCCCCGACGACCTCGCCGCGATCACCGCCGCCGTCGTCCGCGCCGCCGCCGCTGCCCGCCCGTGAATCACCGAGGGTGAGTCCCGCGTTTCAGCACGGTGAGTCCCGCAATCCGGCACGGTGAGTCCCGGGTTTCGGCACGGTGAGTCCCCCGTTCGGGCACGGTGAGTCCCGGGTTTCGGCACGGTGAGTCCCCCGTTCCGACTCATCGCGTTGGGCCGGGGCGCCCGGGTCGCCTAGCGTGTCCGGCGTGCCCGATCCCCAGCCGCACCCCCTGGCCTGGCTCGACGCCCACGCCGACCGCCGCCGGGCCGAAGGCCTGCGCCGGGAGCTGCGGCCCCGCCCCGCCGAGGACGGCCTGCTCGACCTCGCGGGCAACGACTACCTCGGCCTTTCCACCGACCCCCGTGTCGTCGAGGGCGGGATCGCCGCGGCGCGCACCTGGGGGGCGGGCTCAACGGGCTCGCGCCTGGTCACCGGCACCACGCAGCTGCACGCCGAGCTGGAGGCCGACCTCGCCGCGTTCGTCGGCGCGGAGTCGGCGCTGGTGTTCTCCTCCGGCTACCTCGCGAACCTCGGCGTGGTCACCGCCCTGACCGGCCCCGGCGCGCTCCTCGTCTCCGACGCGGCCAACCACGCCTCGCTCGTCGACGCCTGCAGACTCGCCCGCGCCCGCGTCGCCGTCGCGCCGCGCGACGACCCGGCCGCCGTCGACGCCCTGCTCGCCGGGCGCGCCGAGGAGCGCGCGGTGGTCGTGACCGACGCCGTCAACTCCGTCGACGGGGCCCTCGCCCCGCTGCGCGAGCTGCATGCCATCTGCCGGGCGCGGGGCGCCCTGCTCGTGGTGGACGAGGCGCACGGGATCGGCGTGGTCGGGCCGGGCGGCCGCGGGCTGCTGGCCGCGCTCGACCTGGCGGGCGCCGACGACATCGTCGCCACCGTGACCCTCTCCAAAGCGCTCGGCAGCCAGGGCGGCGCGGTCGTAGGGCCCGCCGCGGTGATCGCGCACCTGGTCGACACCGCCCGCTCGTTCATCTTCGACACCGGCCTCGCCCCGGCCTGTGTCGGCGCCGCGCTGGCCGCCCTTCGGGTGCTGCGGTCCGAGCCCGACCGCCCGTCCGCGGTCCTGCGCGTCGCCGCCGCGCTGGCGTCGGCCGCCGGGGTGCCCGCGCCGCCGTCCTCGGTCGTCTCGGTGGTGCTGGGCGAGCCCGAGATCGCGGTCGCCGCCGCCGCGGACTGCGCCGCGCTCGGGCTGCGGGTGGGATGTTTCCGTCCGCCGTCCGTGCCGAAGGGCACGAGCAGGCTGCGGCTGACGGCCAGTGCGACGCTGACCGACGCCGACGTCGCCTTCGCCACCGCCGTCCTCGCCCGCGTGCTGTCCCAGGAGACCGAGCGGCGATGACGGGCGAGCTGCTGGTCGTCACCGGGACGGGCACCGGGGTCGGCAAGACCGTCGTGACGGCCGCGGTGGCGGCGCTCGCGTCCGGCGCGGTGGCCGTGCTCAAGCCCGCGCAGACCGGCGTCGCCCCGGACGAGCCCGGCGATCTGGCCGAGGTCGCCCGGCTCGTTCCGGCCGTCACGACGCGCGAGCTCGGCCGCTACCCCGAGCCACTCGCCCCGGCGACGGCCGCCCGCCGGTCCGGTCTCCCGCCGGTCCGCCCGGTTCAGGCCGCCACGGCGGCGCTGGAGCTGGCGGCCGACCACGACCTCGTGCTGGTCGAGGGCGCGGGCGGGCTGCTCGTCCGGTTCGATGACGACGGCGGCACCCTCGCCGACGTCGCCGCGAAGCTCGCCGCGCCCGTGCTCGTCGTCGCCGCGGCAGGCCTCGGGACGCTCAACCACACGGAGCTCACCGTCGTCGAGCTGCGTCGGCGCGGCCTGACCTGCGTCGGCGTCGTCGTCGGAGCGTGGCCTGCCGCACCCGATCTCGCCGCCCGCTGCAACCTCGTCGACCTCCCCGCGGTGACCGGCGTGCCGCTGCTCGGCGCCGTCCCCGACGGGGCGGGCGGGCTCGATGCCGGGGCCTTCGCGCGTCTCGCGGATCACGCTTTGGCCCCCGAACTGGGTGGGAGATGGCAGACTCCCCGCTCGTGACGACGACGCGCTTCGAGATCCTCGACATCGCCCGCGACCAGGTGCTCGAGCGGGGCGAGGGATTGTCGGAGGCGCAGGTCCACGAGGTGCTCCGGCTGCCGGACGAGGCGCTGGACCCGCTCCTTCAGCTCGCGCACGAGGTGCGGATGCGCTGGTGCGGGCCCGAGGTGGAGGTCGAGGGGATCGTCTCGCTGAAGACCGGCGGGTGCCCGGAGGACTGTCACTTCTGCAGCCAGTCGGGCCTGTTCGAGTCGCCCGTCCGCGCGGCGTGGCTGGACATCCCGATGCTCGTCGAGGCGGCCAAGCAGACCGCGAAGACCGGGGCGACCGAGTTCTGCATCGTCGCCGCTGTGCGGGGCCCCGACGAGCGGCTCATGGCCCAGGTCGCGGCGGGCATCGCGGCGATCAAGGACGCCGTCGACATCAACGTCGCCTGCTCGCTGGGCATGCTCACCCCGGAGCAGGTCGACGCGCTCGCCGCGATGGGTGTGCACCGCTACAACCACAACCTCGAGACCGCGCGCTCGTACTTCCCGAACGTCGTCACCACCCACACGTGGGAGGAGCGGTTCGAGACGCTGCGGCTCGTGCGGGAGGCGGGCATGGAGGTGTGCTGCGGCGGGATCATCGGGCTGGGGGAGTCGGTCGAGCAGCGCGCCGAGCTGGCCGTCCAGCTCGCCGCGGTGGAGCCGGACGAGGTTCCGCTGAACTTCCTCAACCCGCGCCCTGGCACCCCCCTCGCCGACCGGGAGCCGATGGACGGGGCGGACGCATTGCGCACAGTGGCGGCGTTCCGGCTGGCCATGCCGCGCACCGTGTTGCGGTTCGCGGGCGGTCGGGAGATCACGTTGGGCGACCTGGGCGCGCGCCAGGGCCTGCTCGGCGGGATCAACGCCGTGATCGTCGGCAACTACCTCACGACGCTGGGGCGCCCGGCGGAGGCCGACATCGACCTGTTGGACGAGCTGCAGATGCCGATCAAGGCCCTCAACGAGACGCTGTGACCGAGACGGCCAGCGCGGCGGCCGCGTTCTGCGACCGGTGCGGGCGACCGGGCGAGCACCCCGGCTGCCAAGCCCAGCGCGCGTTCGAGCCGCCGCGGTACTGCCAGCAGTGCGCGCGACGCATGGTCGTGCAGGTGACCCCGACGGGCTGGACGGCCCGGTGCAGCAGGCATGGCGAGCGCTCCGGCTGAGCGCGTTGCGTGGACGTCGGTATGGGAGGACGACGTCGACGACCACGAGAGCCTCGGCGCGCTGTTGGCCCGCGCGTTCCCGCGCTCGCGCACGCCGTTCGGAGGGGCCAGGAGCTGGTCGAGCGCCCGGCCTGAGCTGCGGCTCGTCGGACGCTCGGACGGCGCCGCCGTCGCGCACGTGGCCGTGCTGCGGCGGTTCCTGCAGATCGGCGGGCGGGCGCAGATCGTGGGTGACGTCGGGCTGGTCGCCGTCGACCCGGACCGCCGCGGCACCGGTCTCGGCGCTGAGCTGCTCGCCCGCGCGGCCGCCGTGCTGGCCGAGCTCGGGATGCCGTTCGGCTTCCTGACCTGCGGCGAGCAGGTGGCGGGCTTCTACGCCCGCGCCGGTTGGGTGCGGATGCCCGGCCCGACGCGCATGGTCCGCGCGGACGGGCGGGTGCAGGTCTACGGCGGGGTGTCGATGGTGCTGGCGGTCACGGCGTCGATCGACGCTTGGCCCGCGGGTCAGGTCGAGCGGAACGGCCTGGAGGTGTGATCGCCGCGTCCGGCGCGTGCGGTGCGCAGGCGCACCGCATGCACCGAACCTGGCGATCATGGTGCTGCGGCATGCTGAGCCGCATGGCGAACTGGGGGCCGTTGGTGCGGCAGGTGCTCGAGGCCGGGATCAAGCTGCTGTCGTCGCGGTCCTCCCGTTCGACCTCGGCCGACGGTCCGCGTACACCGCCCGCCGACGTGCGCAGCGCCCCGACCGGCGAACGGGCGCGCGCGGTGGTCTACGCCCCCGACCTCGACGGCGCGGCCGACCCCGGTGAGGTGGTCTGGGCGTGGGTGCCATTCGAGGAGAACGACGGGCGGGGCAAGGACCGGCCGCTGCTGGTCGTCGGGCGGGGCGGGCGCGACCTGCTCGGACTCATGCTGTCCAGCCAGCACAAACGCGACGGTGAGCGGGACTGGATCTCCATCGGCTCTGGTCAATGGGACCGCGAGGGTCGCGAGTCGTTCGTGCGGCTCGACCGCGTGCTGGAGGTCGCCGAGCGCGGGATCCGACGGGAAGGCGCAGTGCTCGACCGCGACCGGTTCGAGCGCGTGGCCGCCCAACTGCGCGGCCGGTACGGCTGGTCCTGACACCCGGCGGAGGTCGCAGCGGCGGGGTCGGATCGCGGGACTCACCGTGCCGGGATGCGGGACTCACCGTGCCGAAATGCGGGACTCACCGTGCTGGGACGGGTCAGTTGGTGCTGTGCTCCACCGAGTACGTCGTGATCGGGGCGGGGACCGCCCGCAGCTGGGCCAGGAGACCCGCCTCCCGCGCGAGCAGGGCGCGCACCATGCGCAGTCGTTCCGTGGGTGAGGTCTGCTCCAGCAGCCGCTGCCGGTCGGCGATCGGCAGCAGGCAGTCGGCGGCGAGCACGTGGGGGAGCGTGGCGGGGGTGACGTCGTCGGCGGGCTCGGCCCAGTCGTCCGCCTTCCATGCCGTCGTGCAGTACCGCCGGTGCGCCGCGCGGGCGGAGGCGGAGAGCATGCGGGTCAGGTCGGCCGCCTGCCCGCCGCGGTTGTCCTCGGTCTCGACGTCGGGGAGGAACTCCACCGACCCCATGAGGTACGGCTTCGACTCGGCGTCGAGGTCCAGCAGGCGAAACCGCCGCGCGCCGCGGGCGACGATGTCGTAGCGCCCGTCCGGCAGCCGCCGCACGTCGCGCAGCTCGGCCGTGCACCCGACGCCGTGCAGTGCCGCCATGCCGTCATCGTCGGGCGTGAAGCCCTCCCGCACCGCGATGACCCCGAACTCCCGGTCCGGCACCGCCCCGGTGACGAGGTCGACGGTGAGCTGCCGGTAGCGCGGCTCGAAGATGTGCAGCGGCAGAGTGGCCCCTGGCATGAGAACTGTGCCCAGTGGGAACAGCGGAACGGTCTCGGCCACCGTTCTACGGTACGGCGCCACGAGCCTCTCCGCCCGGCGGCTTGAGGACGGCGAAGGCGTCGGTCACGCGCAACGTCCGCTGGGTGAACCGGAAGAGCGCGGCCGGTCGGCCTCCGGCGGGCCCGGGCGTGGCGACCTCGCCCGTCGGCTCGAGCACGCCCCGCCGGGTGAGCACCCGCTGCAGGTTCGTCGCGGAGACCGGATGCCCCAGCGCGGCGACGTAGAGGTCGCGCAGAGCCGAGATCGTGAACGTCCGCGGCGCCAAGGCGAACCCGAGGTTGGTGTAGGAGAGCTTGGCCCGCAGGCGCTCATGGGCGGCGGCGACGATCGCGGCGTGGTCGAACGCCGTGGGCGGCGGGGAGGCGAGGGCGTGCCAGGCGGTGTCGTCGGGGACGGCGGGCTGCGCGTCGCACGGCACCAGCCCGAGGAAGGCGGTGGCGACGACCCGTGCGCCGGGCACCCGGTCCGGTCGGGAGAACACGCCGACCTGCTCGACGTGGGCGACCTCGCGGACGTCGACCTTCTCGGCGAGCTGCCGCCGCACCGAGGCCTCGACGTCCTCGTCGGCGCCCAGCCTTCCCCCCGGCAGCGCCCAGCGCCCGGCGTCCGGGGCGAGCGCACGGCGCCAGGCGAGCACGGACAGCGCGCCGTCGCGGATCTGCAGCACGGCGGCGAGCACCTCGTGCTCTGTGGTCACCTTCCCGATCGTAGGCAGCGGCGCCAAGTGAGGTCCCGGTCACGCGGAGGGTGTGCGGCCGCGCGTCGCGCGCTACGATCCGACCTGTTTGCGACTCATAGTCGAAAACAGGAGGCCTCGATGACCGTGACCGTCGAAGCGTCGACCGCGTGGGCCGACGAGGTGCGCGCACTGGCGCGCCGCCACGACGCGGTGCTGCTCGCGCACAACTACCAGCTGCCGGAGATCCAGGACGTCGCCGACCACACCGGCGACTCGCTGCAGCTCTCCCGCATCGCGGCGCGCTCGTCGGCGTCCACGATCGTGTTCTGCGGCGTCCACTTCATGGCCGAGACGGCGAAGATCCTGGCCCCGGACAAGACCGTGCTCATCCCGGACGCGGCGGCGGGCTGCTCGCTCGCCGACTCGATCACCGCCGAGCAGCTGCGGGCGTGGAAGGCCGAGCACCCGGGCGCCGTCGTCGTGTCCTACGTCAACACCACCGCGGCGGTGAAGGCGGAGACGGACGTGTGCTGCACGTCGTCGAACGCGGTGGAGGTCGTCGCACAGGTTCCGGCCGAGCGCGAGGTGCTCTTCCTGCCCGACCAGTTCCTCGGCGCGCACGTGCGCCGGGTGACCGGCCGGGAGAACCTGCACGTCTGGGCGGGGGAGTGCCACGTGCACGCCGGGATCAACGGCGCCACGCTCGCAGCACAGGCCGACGCCCACCCCGACGCCGAGCTGTACGTGCACCCGGAGTGCGGGTGCGCGACGTCGGCGCTCTACCTCGCCGGGGCGGGCGTCGTCCCGCAGGAGCGCGTCCGCATCCTCTCGACGGGCGGCATGCTGGACGCGGCGCGCCGTTCGTCGGCGCGGGAGGTGCTGGTCGCCACCGAGGTCGGGATGCTGCACCAGCTGCGCCGTGTCGCGCCCGACATCGCCTTCCGTGCGGTGAACGACCGCGCGACCTGCCGCTACATGAAGATGATCACTCCGGCGAAGCTGCTGCGGGCCCTGCGCGAAGGGCGCGACGAGGTGCACGTCGCCCCCGACCTCGCCGCCAGGGCGCGGCAGGCCGTCCAGCGCATGATCGAGATCGGGACGCCGGGAGGCGGCGAGTGAGCGCCTGGGAGGCCGAGGCCGAGCTCGTCGTCGTCGGCACGGGGGTCGCCGGTCTGACCGCCGCGGTCGAGGCCGCGCGGCTCGGGGTGCGCGTCGCCGTCGTCACGAAGGACACGGCCGACGCGAGCTCGACGCGCTGGGCACAGGGCGGGGTCGCGGTCGTCGTCGGCGACGTGGCGGGCGACAGCGTGGCGGCGCATGCCGCCGACACGGTCGCCGCGGGCGCCGGGCTGTGTGACGAGGCGGCCGTCGCCGCGATCCTGCGCGACGGGCCCGCGGCCGTGGCCCGGCTGCGCGCGCGTGGTGCCGTCTTCGACGCCGACGGGGGGCGGCTCGCCCGCACGCGCGAAGGCGGCCACTCGGCGTTCCGCGTCATCCACGCGGGTGGGGACGCGACCGGCGCCGAGATCGAGCGCGCGCTGGTGCACGCGGCAGCGGGCCTGCCGCTACTGACCGGGCACGTCGCCGTGGACGTTCTGCGCGACGGACGGGGGCACGTCGCGGGCCTCGCCGCGCTCGACGCCGCGGGGCGGCCCGGTGTGCTGCGCGCGCGGGCCGTCCTGCTCGCGACCGGCGGGTACGGGCAGCTCTACGCGTCGACGACCAACCCCGAGACGACCACGGGGGACGGCGTGGCGCTCGCACTCCGCGCCGGGGCGACCGCGGCCGACCTCGAGTTCGTCCAGTTCCACCCCACCGTGCTCTACACCGGACCGGCGACGGGGCACCGCCCGCTCGTGACCGAGGCGGTGCGCGGCGAGGGTGCGGTGCTGCTCGACCGAGCGGGCCGTCGCTTCATGGCGGCCGCGCACCCGATGGCCGACCTCGCTCCGCGCGACGTCGTCGCGGCCGCGGTCACCCGGCGCATGGCCGAGACCGCGACCGACTGCGTGTACCTCGACGCCCGCGCGCTCGACGGCTTCGCCGCGCGCTTCCCGACCGTGTACGCGGCGTGCCGCGCCGCGGGGATCGACCCGGTGCGCGAGCCGATCCCGGTGACGCCCGCGGCGCACTACGCGTGTGGCGGGGTGGTCACCGACCTCGACGGGCGGACGGACGTGCCGGGGCTGTACGCGGCGGGGGAGGTCGCGCGCACCGGTCTGCACGGGGCCAACCGGCTGGCGTCGAACAGCCTGCTGGAGGGGCTGGTCGTCGGGGGGCGGGTGGCGCGCGCGGTGGCGGCCGGGGTGCGGGGTGACACGGCGCCGGGATTGCAGGAATGTCACCCTGCTGCGACTGGGTGGGAGGAGTGTCACCCTGCTGCGACGGGGCGGGAGGGTCACCCCACGGCGCCGGGATTGCAGGAATGTCACCCTGCTGCGACTGGGTGGGAGGAGTGTCACCCTGCTGTACCGGAAGGGGCGCCGCCCTCCGCCGCCACGCCGGGGTTGGAGCCCCGGGTCCACGGCGCGACTCCCTGGCCACCGGGGCTCGGCGCGCTCAGCGGGCCGCCTGCCGTGCCGATCGCGCCGCGGGCCGTGGTACAGCGGGCGATGAGCGCGGCCGTCGGGATCGGCAGGGACGCCGCCGGGCTGGCCGCCGCGTCGGACGTCGTGGAGGGCACGGCGGCGCTCGCGGTTCCGGTCGACCGGACCGGCATCGAGGACGCGGCGCTCACGCTGCTCGCCCAGGCCGTGCTCGCCGCCGCGGGCACGCGCACCGAGACCCGGGGCTGCCACGTCCGCACCGATTTCCCCGCCCGCGACGACGTGTGGCAGCGCACCAGCAACGAGGTGCGCCTGGACGCGGCGGGCCGTCCGGTCGTCGTCGCGCGCGCCTGGTCGGGTGCGGCATGACCCGCGCGACCGACGGAGCCGTTCCGGGCGCGGCCGCGGGCCCTGGCGCCTCGCGCTCCGCCACCCCGGTATCGGAGGAATGTCACCCTGCTGCGACTCAGTCGGAGGAATGTCACACCGCTGCGACCGGGGCGGGGCGGGGCGAGGCGCGGGCGGCGCATCCGCTGTGATGCGCGCGCCTGACGCCGAGGACCTCCGCCGCGTCGTCGCGACCGCGTTGGCCGAGGACCTGCGCTACGGGCCGGACGCGACGACCACGGCCACCGTGCCCGCCGACGCGGTGGCGGTCGCCGAGCTCACCGCCCGCGCGCCCGGCGTGCTGGCCGGGCTGCCCGCCGCCCGCGCGGTGCTCGACGCGGTGCTCGGCGCCGACGGCTACACCGTGCTCGCGTCCCGCGCCGACGGGCACGTCCTCGCCGCGGGCGACGTCGCGCTCGCCGTCCGCGCCCCGGTCCGCGGCCTGCTGACCGCCGAGCGGACGGCGCTGAACCTGGTGTGCCACCTGTCGGGGGTCGCGACGGCCACCCGGGCCTGGGTCGACGCCGTCGCGGGCACCGGCGCGCGCATCCGCGACACCCGCAAGACGCTGCCCGGGCTGCGGCTGCTGGAGAAGTACGCCGTGCGCTGCGGGGGCGGGGTCAACCACCGGCTGGGCCTCGGCGACGCCGTCCTCATCAAGGACAACCACGTCGCCGCGGCGGGCTCGGTCGCGGCCGCGCTCGCCGCCGCCCGCAGGCATGCGCCCGACCTCCCGTGCGAGGTGGAGGTCGACACCCTCGACCAGCTCGACGAAACGCTTCAGCTCGGCGCCGAGCTCGTGCTGCTCGACAACTTCACCGTGGCTGACACCGCCGAGGCCGTGCGGCGGCGGGGGAGCCGCCGCACCGGGCTGGAGTCCTCCGGCGGCCTGCGCCTGGAGAACGCCCGCGACTACGCCGCGACCGGCGTCGACTACCTCGCCGTCGGCGCGCTCACCCACTCCGTCACCGCGCTGGACCTCGGCCTGGACCTGCGCTGACCCGAGCCGTTCCGATGATCGCCGGATGCCGCGGATTCCGTGCGCCACCGCACGTTCTGCGCGTGAACTGGCGATCACCGGGTGGGTGGGGCCCGCCACTCACCAGTTGGCCCGGGCGGCGGGCGTGGCGCATCCTCATCCCATGGAGCCGCCCGGCGACACCTTCCGCGACCGCCCGAAGGTCGAGTGGGTGCGGCCGTGGGCACCGGTCACGGTCGCGGCCTGCACCGCCGCGCTGGTTCTCGCCGCGCTCGGGGTGTGGGTGCTGTCGGGTCAGCTGCCCGGGCCCGTCGCCGACGTGCTGTTCGGCCTCGCGGTCCTCGCGGCGATCCGACACCGTGCCGCGCTCACCGACCCCGACGACTGCACGGGTGCGGGCATCTCGGTGCTCGGCTTCGGCTGGACCACGGCCGTGGCGTGCGGGCTGGTCGTGTCGGTCCAGCGCGCGACCTGGGTGTGGGGCGCCCCGGTCGCCTGGTGGGTGCACGTCCTGGTGGCGCTGGGCATCGTCGCGCTGGTGGGTGCCGTGTCCTGGGCCGCCGTCCTGGCCTGCTTCCTGGTGAGTGAGGACGCGGCGTTCCTCGGCGCGAGCTGGGGCGTGCTGGTCGGGATCGCGGTCGGGTTCTCGGCGCTGTGGATCGGCGGGGTGAGCATCTGGATGGGGATGCTGTGCGGCGGGGTCGCCGCACTCGTCGCGGGACCGCCGCTCACCGCGCTGCTGCGTGTGCGGCTCGTCCCGGTCGGGTCGGACGTGGACTGGGACGCCCTGCTGCGTTGAGGCGCTCTACCCTGAAGGTCATGCTCCGCCGTCTGGACCTGCGCACCGCCCCCCTTCCGCCCACCGCCCGGCTGCGCGGGCTGCTGCCGCGCGCCGAGGTGGACGTCGACGCGGTGCTCCACCAGGTCCGCCCGATCGTCGACGCCGTGCGCGAGCGTGGGGTCGAGGCGGCGCTGGAGCTCTCCGAGCGGTTCGACCGGGTGCGCCCGACCGGAATCCGCGTGCCCACGCAGACGCTGAACGGGGCGTTGGCCGCGCTGGACCCTGCCGTGCGGGCCGCGCTGGAGACCTCGATCGAGCGGGCCCGCAGGGTGCACGCCGACCAGCGCCGCTCCGACGTCGTCACGCAGGTCGTGCCGGGCGGGACCGTCACCGAGCGGTTCGTGCCGGTGCGCCGGGTCGGCCTCTACGCGCCGGGCGGGCTGGCCGTCTACCCGTCGAGTGTGGTCATGAACGTGGTGCCCGCGCAGGAGGCGGGCGTGGAGTCGCTCGTGCTCGTCTCGCCGCCGCAGGCCGAGCACGGCGGCCTGCCGCACCCGACGGTCCTGGCCGCCGCGGCCCTGCTCGGCGTCGACGAGGTGTGGGCCGTGGGCGGGGCGCAGGCGGTCGCGCTGCTCGCGTACGGCGGCACGGACACCGACGGGGCCGAGCTGGAGCCGGTCGACATGGTCACCGGGCCGGGCAACGTCTACCTCACCGCCGCGAAACGGCTCCTGCGCGGCCTCATCGGCATCGACTCCGAGGCGGGCACCACCGAGATCGCGATCCTCGCCGACGAGACGGCCGACCCCGTGCACGTCGCCGCCGATCTCATCTCCCAGGCCGAGCACGACCCGAACGCGGCCTCCGTGCTGGTGACCGACTCCGACGCGCTCGTCGAGGCCGTCGAGGCCGAGCTCGCCCGCCAGGTGCCGGAGACCAAGCACACCGAGCGGATCCGCACCGCGCTCACCGGCCCGCAGTCCGGCGCGGTGCTGGTCGGCGGCCTGGCCGACGGCCTGACGGTCGTCGACGCCTACGCCGCCGAGCACCTGGAGATCCAGACCCGGGACGCGGCCGACGTGGCCGCGCGCGTGCGCAACGCCGGTGCGGTGTTCGTCGGGCCGTGGTCGCCGGTGTCGCTCGGCGACTACTGCGCGGGCTCCAACCACGTGCTGCCGACCGGCGGATGCGCCCGGCACTCGTCGGGGCTGTCGGTGCAGACCTTCCTGCGCGGCGTGCACGTCATCGCGTACACGGAGGAGGCCCTGCGCGACGCGGCCGACGCGGTCCTCGCGCTGTCCGCCGCCGAGGACCTCCCCGCGCACGGGCAGGCCATCTCGCGGCGGTTCTCCTCGTGACCCCCGCGCGACGCCGCGGGAGTTTCCCCGTTGCGCGCGGCGCCGCCGAGGCGGCGTCGTGACCGTCACGCTCGACCAGCTCCCCCTGCGCGACGACCTGCGCGGCAAGACCCCCTACGGGGCGCCGCAGCTCGATGTCGCCGTGCGCCTCAACACGAACGAGAACCCCTACCCCCCGCCGCCGGAGCTGGTCGCCGACGTCACCGCGGCCGTCGCCGAGGTCGCGGTGGAGCTGCACCGCTATCCGGACCGGGACGCCGTCGCGCTGCGCACCGACCTCGCCGCCTACCTCACCGCGGCCACCGGCGTGCCGCTCGACGCGGCGGGCGTGTGGGCGGCCAACGGGTCGAACGAGGTGCTCCAGCAGGTGCTGCAGGCGTTCGGCGGCCCGGGGCGGCTCGCGGTCGGCTTCGAGCCGTCGTACTCGATGCACCCGATCATCGCCGGGGGCACCCGCACCGAGTGGCTGCCTGCGCAGCGCCGCTCCGACTTCGCGATCGACGTCGTCGCCGCCGCCGCGCTGCTGCGCGAGAAGGCGCCCCACGTGACGTTCCTGACCAGCCCGAACAACCCCACGGGGCAGTCGCTGGAGCCCGCCGACCTGGCCCTGCTCATCGACGCGGCGCCCGGCATCGTCGTGGTCGACGAGGCGTACGCCGAGTTCTCCGACCGCCCCAGCGCGATCACCCTGCTCGGCGCGCACGGCCACAAGCTGATCGTCTCGCGCACGATGAGCAAGGCGTTCGCGTTCGCCGGGGGGCGGCTCGGCTACCTGGCGGCGGCGCCCGCGGTGGTCGACGCGCTGCAGCTCGTCCGGCTGCCGTACCACCTGTCGGTGCTCACACAGGCGGCCGCGCGGGCGGCCCTGCGCCACGCCGACGCGACGCTCGGATCAGTGGCGCTCCTGCGGGCCGAGCGGGACCGTGTGGTAACGGAACTGGCCGCCGTCGGATATACGGTTGTGCCCAGCGACGCCAACTTCGTGCTGTTCGGACGCTTCGCGGACGCGCCGGTGGCATGGCGGGCCTTCCTTGACCACGGCGTCCTCATCCGGGACGTCGGCATTCCGCAACATCTGCGCGTCACGATCGGAACGCCGGAGGAGAACGATGCGTTCTTGCGGGTTGCGACGGACGTACTGGTGAAGCTGGAGGCAGTCGGGTGAGTCGGATCGGCCGGGTGGAGCGCGTCACCAAGGAGACGAAGATCGTCGTCGAGATCGACCTCGACGGCACCGGCACCACCGACATCGCCACCGGCGTCCGGTTCTACGACCACATGCTCGAGAGCCTGGGCAAGCACGGCGCGTTCGACCTCACGGTGCGCGCCGAGGGCGACACCGACATCGACGCCCACCACACGGTCGAGGACGTCGCGATCGCCCTCGGCCAGGCGCTGCACCAGGCGCTGGGGGACAAGAAGGGCATCCGCCGCTTCGGCGACGCGCTGATCCCGATGGACGAGGCGCTGGCCCAGGCGGTGGTGGACGTCTCGGGGAGGCCGTACACGGTGCACGCGGGCGAGCCCGAGGTGATGCAGGGCTTCGTCGTCGGCGGGCACTACCCGACGGTGCTCAACAAGCACGTGTTCGAGACCCTCGCCGCGCACGGCCAGCTCGCCCTGCACATCCGGGTGCTGGACGGTCGCGACCCGCACCACATCACCGAGGCGCAGTTCAAGGCCGTCGCCAGGGCCCTGCGCGCGGCGGTGGAGTCCGACCCGCGGATGGTGGGGATCCCGTCGACCAAGGGCGCCCTCTAGCCACCTCGCACAACGTGCGGCGTCCCCGCACAGGTTCGGCGGTGTGCGAGGACGCGGCAAGCTGTGCGAAGTGGGCCGATACGCTCTCGGTGTGCCGCGGATCGTCGTGCTGGACTACGGATCGGGCAACCTGCGCTCAGCCGAGCGCGCGTTGCGACGGGTCGGGGCGGACGTCGCGGTCACGGCCGACCCCGACGCCGCCCTCGAGGCCGACGGGCTCGTCGTGCCGGGGGTCGGGGCGTTCGCCGCGTGCATGGCCGGGCTCACGGCCGTCGACGGGCCGCGGATCATCGGCCGCCGCCTCGCGGGCGGGCGGCCGGTGCTGGGCATCTGCGTGGGCATGCAGGTGCTGTTCGACCTCGGCGTGGAGTGGGGCGAGCGCACCGAGGGCTGCGGGCAGTGGCCCGGCACCGTCGAGCGGCTCAAGGCCGACATCCTTCCGCACATGGGCTGGAACACCGTCCGCGCGCCCGCGGGCACGACGCTCTTCGCGGGGCTCCCCGCCGACACCCGCTTCTACTTCGTGCACAGCTTCGGCGTGCGCCGGTGGGAGATGGAGGACTCCGACGTCCTCCGCCCGCCCCTGGTGACTTGGGCGCACCACGGCGAGGACTTCGTCGCCGCCGTCGAGAACGGCGCGCTCGCCGCCACCCAGTTCCACCCCGAGAAGTCCGGCGACGCCGGGGCCACGGTGCTGCAGAACTGGCTGCGCGACATCGTCGGCTGAACGATGGTCTTCCCCGATCCCGACGCCGAGGAGCTCGCCGCGGCGCGCATGCTCGTCCGGCGGGCGTTCGGCGCCGACCTCGAGGCCAAGGCGAGCGACGCGTTCTGCATCGCGCACAGCCGCAGGGTCGCGGCCGCGGGGTTGCGGTTCGGCGTCGAGGAGCTGGCCGCGCAGACGCCGGGGGTGGCGCCGTCGGCGTCGGTCGTCGAGTTCGTCACCGACGCGAACCCGGCCGACCCGTCCGCGTCCGTCCGCTGGCCGCGGCTGCACACGCAGATCGAGCACCTGCGCGCGGCCCTGCCCGGCGGCAGCCCGCTGCGGGCGTCGGGCCTGCTGCGGCAGGCGTTCGTCGCGGCGGTCCGCAACGCGCGCTACCGCGTGGTCACGCCGGTGTACGTCGAGATCGAGCGGCTGTCCGGCGGTCCGATGCAGCCCGGGCCGGAGACCGTCGGCGCCCAGCGGATGCCGTCGCTGATCACGCAGGTCTGCTGGCTGAACAGCAGCCTGCGGACGTGGGCGGGGCCCGCGTCGCTGGCCGAGGTCGCCGCCGACCGTTCCGTCAGCGGCATCGACGTGCCCCGCAGGCTCATGCCCGACGCCGTCGGCGCCACGAGCCGCGTCGCGACGGCCATCGGGCTACCCGCGTTCCGCGGGAAGGACGGGCCGACCGGGCGCGGCGTGACCGTCGCCGTGATCGACACGGAGGCGGCCGTCCCGCCCTCGCTCGCCGACCGCGTCGTCCGCCGCCGCAACTACACCGCGGAGCCGTGGGGCAACCCGGCCGCCCACGGCACGGCCGTCGCCGGGATCATCGGCGCCGCCGACCCGGACCACCCCGGCGTCGCGCCCGGCGTGACGATCTACAACTACAAGGTCCTCGCCACCAACCGCTTCCTCCACGGCGACGACTTCGGCGGCACCCTGGCGATCCAGCAGGCCCTCGAGGACGGCTGCCAGATCGCGAACTGCTCGTGGGGCGCGGGGCCTGCCGGGACGGCGCCGAGCCGTGCGGCGCGCGCCGTCGACGCGGCCACCGGGCTCGGCATGGCGGTGGTGAAGAGCGCGGGCAACGCGGGGCCCGGTCCCGCCACGATGACCACCCCGGCCGAGTCGCTCACCGCGATCGTCGTCGGCGCCACCGACCTCGACGGGACGGCCGTCGCTCCGTACAGCAGCCGCGGCCCCGCCGGTGCCCGCACGGGCCCGGACGTGGTCGCGCCCGGCGGCTCGCAGGCCGACCCGGTCGTCTCCGCGCTGGTCGGCGGCGGGTTCGGACCGGTGGGCGCGGGCACGAGCTTCGCGGCGCCGCTCGTCACCGGGGCGCTGGCGCTGCTGCTGGAGCGCTCGCCGGACCTGCTCCCGGCCGACCTCCTGGACTGGGTGCGGGCCCACGCCAAGCCGCTCGCGGGCTTCGACCCCGCCGACGACGGCCAGGGCGTGCTGGCGCTGACCTGAACGCTCCGCGAGCGGGATCTCCCGCTTGGTCACCAGCTCGGCGCAAAGACGGACAGTTCTGGCCGCTTTGCGCGCCCAGCTGGTGATCACGACGCTGCCGGGGCGGGCAGGCCGTGTCGAGATGTGTCGCGCCCTGGCCTGCCGCGCCGCTCAGCGCGGCGCGTCGGCCTCGAGCGCGCGGGGCAGGTCGACGGCGGCGACGTGCTCGTCGGCGGCGATCCGGCGGAGCGCGCCCACGGGCACGCGGCTGAGCACGGTGCGGTTGAGCCAGGCCGCGTCCAGCACCTTCCCGCCCGCCGCCGTGATCGTGCCTTCGACCGAGGCGAGGTCGTGCTCGAACGCGGTGCGCGCCGCGGCGATGCGCTCCTGCCGCGAGCCGCCGGGCGGGGCATGGCCGTTGGCCAGCTCGATGACGACCTCGACCGGCTCGCCCTCGTCGGACCCGGCGATCCGCTCGGCGAGCCGCGAGGAGAGACCGGCGTGACCGTTCACGGTGCACCTCCACGACGTCGCAGCATCAGCGTACGGCAACGAAAGGGCGAAAACCCGGCCTCGGTACGCTCGCCCGCGTGACCTTTACGTTGCTCCCCGCTGTCGACGTCGCGGGCGGCAAGGCCGTGCGGCTCGTCCAGGGCGAGGCGGGCACCGAGACCGCCTACGGCGCTCCGCGCGACGCGGCGTTGGCCTGGCAGCGCGACGGCGCGGAGTGGATCCACCTGGTCGACCTCGACGCGGCGTTCGGCCGCGGCTCGAACGCGGAGCTGCTGGCCGCCGTCATCGGTGAGCTGGACGTCAAGGTCGAGCTGTCCGGCGGCATCCGCGACGACGCGTCGCTCGAGCGCGCGCTGGCCACCGGCTGCGCCCGGGTCAACCTCGGCACCGCGGCGCTGGAGGACCCCGGGTGGTGCGCCCGTGCGATCGCCGCGCACGGCGAGCGCGTCGCCGTCGGGCTCGACGTCCGGATCGTGGACGGGAACCACCGGCTGGCCGCCCGCGGCTGGACCACCGACGGCGGCGACCTCTGGGAGACCCTCGCCCGCCTCGACCGCGACGGCTGCGCCCGCTACGTCGTGACCGACGTGAGCAAGGACGGCACGCTGCGCGGCCCCAACGTCGACCTGCTGCGCGACGTCGCCAAGGCCACGCCCGCGCCGGTGATCGCGTCCGGCGGCATCGCCGAGATCACCGATCTCGTCACGCTGGCGAGGGCCGCCGCGGACGGCGCGAACATCGAGGGCTCGATCGTCGGCAAGGCGCTCTACGCGGGGCGGTTCACCCTCCCCGCTGCGCTCGCCGCGGTGCGCGACGTCGGCGCCACCGCCCGGACGGCAGGCTGACATGGGGGTGGCGGTCCGGGTCATCCCCTGCCTGGACGTCGACGCGGGCCGGGTGGTCAAAGGCGTCAACTTCCGCGCGCTGCGCGACGCGGGCGACCCCGTCGAGATGGCCCGGATCTACGACGCCGAGGGCGCAGACGAGCTGACGTTCCTCGACGTCACGGCGTCGTCGGGGGAGCGGGCCACGATGCTCGACGTCGTGCGCCGCACGGCCGAGCAGGTGTTCATCCCGCTCACCGTCGGCGGCGGCATCCGCAGCGCCGACGACGTCGACACGCTGCTCCGCGCGGGCGCGGACAAGGTCAGCATCAACACCGCCGCGATCCTGCGCCCGACGTTGCTGCACGAGGCCAGCCGTCGGTTCGGGGCACAGTGCATCGTGCTCTCGGTCGACGCGCGCACGGTGCCCGAGGGCGAGCGGCCGACGCCGTCGGGCTGGGAGGTCACCACCCACGGCGGACGCCGCGGCACCGGGATCGACGCCGTCGAGTGGGCCGCGCGCGGGCAGGAGCTCGGCGTGGGGGAGATCCTGCTCAACTCGATGGACGCCGATGGCACGCGCTCGGGCTTCGACCTCCCGATGATCGCCGCGGTGCGTGCGGCCGTCGACGTGCCGGTGATCGCGTCGGGCGGGGCGGGGAAGGTCGAGGACTTCGCGCCCGCCGTCGCGGCGGGCGCCGACGCGGTGCTCGCCGCCACCGTTTTCCACTTCGGACACTTCCGGATCGCCGACGTCAAGGCCAGCCTGCGCGCGGCGGCGGTGGAGGTCAGATGAGCGACGGTTCGACGCCGGGCCTGGATCCGGCGATCGCGGCGCGGCTCAAGCGCAACGCCGACGGGCTGGTCTGCGCGGTCGTCCAGCAGGTGGGCACCGGTGAGGTGCTGATGGTCGCGTGGATGGACGACGAGGCGCTGCACCGCACCCTGACCACCCGGAGGGCGACGTACTGGTCGCGCTCACGGCGGGAGTACTGGGTGAAGGGCGACACCTCCGGCCATGTCCAGAAGGTGCACGAGGTGCGGCTGGACTGCGACGGCGACACCGTGCTGCTGGTCGTCGACCAGACCGGCGCGGCCTGCCACACCGGCGCGCGCACCTGCTTCGACGCCGACGTGCTGCTGAGCTGAGCGAACCTTGCGGAGGGACCATCAGCGCTGACGTGCCCGGCCCGCTGGCGGACACCGCGGCGCGGCTGCGTGCGCTCGTGCCGGGCTTCCCCGACACGTACGACGTCGAGACGGCCGCGCCGGACGGGCCGGGATGGACGCGGCTCGACGCCGTCCCCGTCGCGGACTGGTGCGCCGACGCGCGGGAGCGGGGCAACCCGCACCGGCTCGCCTCGCTCGCGGCGATGTCGGTCGGCGGCGCGCTCGCCCACGCCGTGCTGGCCAGGGTGACGGCGGCGCTCGCCCTCGACACCCGGGCCTGGGACGTCGCCGCGGACGCCCTCGCCGTCCACCGCGCCGAGGCGGGCCACATCGACCGCGTCGCCCTGCTGCGGCCCGTCGCCTGGGTCGTGGCGGGCGAGGAGGCCGTTCCCGGTGACGACGGGTCGGGCCGCGCAGGGCCGCCACCGGATGGCGGGTCGGACGGCGCCGGGCTGCGGGTCTTCGCCGACGAGGCGGCGCTGCTGGACGCCGTCGGCGCGGCGGCGGTCGGCACGCTCGCGCCGCTGCTGCGCGAGGTGCGCGCCGCGACCCGCTTCGGCCTCGTCCCGCTGTGGAACGCCGCCGCCGACACCGTGCGGCTCACCGCCGAGTTCGTGCCCCGCTACGCCGGTCGCACGCCGCGGCCGACCCTCGCGCCCGCCCTGCTGGACGCGCTCGTGACGCACGGTGCGCCGATCCGCGGCCGCGGCGCCGACGAGGCTCTGCCCGGGCGCCCCGAGCGGGTGCCGGTCCGCGCCTCGTGCTGCCTCGCCTTCCGCACCGACCCGCCGGTCGCCGACCCGTCGGACGCGCTGTGCACCACCTGCCCGCTGCTGCCCGGACCCGAGCGCGCCCGCCGCTACACGGCCTTCCTCGACGCCATCACGACATGATCGCTGCCGGCGTGACATGACGGCCACATGTGGCGCGGATGGCACGCGGGCGTTGATCATCGAGTTACGGGTCGAGCGCGCCGGTGAGGTAGCGCTGCACGTTCGGGGCGATCGCGGCGACGACCTCGGCGTGCTCCGCCGACGCCAGCGGCTCCAGCTTGAGGACGTAGCGCACCATGCCCAGGCCGACGAGCTGGGTGCCGACCAGCGCGGCGCGCAGCCCGAACCGGTCCGGCGCCACCGCCCCGACGATCGGCCCGACCACGACGTTCGTGATGAACTCGCGGAGCATCCTGGCGCCGTCGCCGTGGCCCGCGACGCTCTGGATGAGCGCCGCCATGGGCCCGCCGCCGGTCGCGTCCCAGACGGTGAGGAACCGCTCGACGATCCGCTCGCCGAGCCGGTCCGGGTCGCCGGGCACGACCTCTGCCGAGATCTGCGCGGGCGTCACCGGGATGGCCAGCGAGGCGGTGAACAGCCCGTCCTTGCCCCCGAACCAGTGGTTGACCATCGCGGCGTCCACCCCGGCCCGTTCGGCGATCCGGCGCACGGTGGCGCCCTCGTAGCCGCGTTCGGCGAACTCGACCCGCGCCGCCGCGAGCAGCTCCGCCCGGGTGTCGGCACCACCGGGTCGACGGCCGCGGGGACGGCCTGGCCTGCGCTCGGGGCGGGTGGCGGGCACCGGGTCATCCTCGCATCCGATCCGGGGACCGGCCTGGGAGACTCATGGCCATGACCGTGTTCTCCCCCGGCCAAGCCACGGGCTCCGTCGGCGACCGGGTCTCCGGCTCTGTCTCCCCTTCGGTGTCTCCGCCCGGCCAAGCCACGGGCTCCGTCGGCGACCGGGTCTCCGGCTCTGTCTCCCCTTCGGTGTCTCCGCCCGGCCACGCCCTGGGCCGCGCCGGCGATGGGGCCTCCGGTCCGACGCCCCCCTCGACATCGGCCGCCAACGCCCTGGGCGCGGTCACCCCCAGCCGGGCGGAGTTCCGCGAGCTCGCCGCCGTGCACCGGGTCATCCCGGTCACGCGGCGGCTGCTCGCCGACGACGAGACCCCCGTCGGGGTCTACCGCAAGCTGGCGGGCGACCGCGCAGGCACCTTCCTGCTCGAGTCGGCGGAGAACGGCCGGTCGTGGTCGCGCTGGTCGTTCGTCGGCGCGCACTCGGCGGCGGCGCTCACGGCCGTCGACGGCGGCCTCGTGTGGACCGGTGAGGTGCCCGACAAGCTGCCGACCTCCGGCGACCCCCTCGCGGCGCTGCGCAGCGTGCTCGAGGAGCTGAACAGCGAGCCGCTGCCGGGGCTGCCCCCGCTGACCGGCGGCATGGTCGGCTACCTCGGCTACGACGTCGTCCGCCGCCTGGAGCGCCTGCCCGAGCTCGCCGAGGACGACCTGCGGATCCCCGAGCTGGTGATGCTGCTCGCCACCGACCTCGCCGCTGTCGACCACCACGAGGGCACGATCACCCTCATCGCCAACGCGATCAACTGGGACGCGAGCGACGAGCGGGTCGACGAGGCCTACGACGACGCCGTCGCCCGGCTCGACCGCATGACCGCCCAGCTCGCCGCGCCCGCGCCCTCCACCGTGGCCGTCTACCGCCCGGCGGAGCCGGTGTTCACCCGCCGCCGCACCCCCGAGCAGCACCACGCCGCCGTCGAGGCGGCGAAGGAGCAGATCCGCGCGGGGGAGGCGTTCCAGGTCGTGGTGGCGCAGCGGTTCGAGACGCCGTGTGCCGCCGACCCGCTCGACGTCTACCGCGTGTTGCGCGCCACCAACCCCAGCCCGTACATGTACCTGCTGCGGCTCGCCGCGGCCGACGGCGAGCGCTTCGACATCGTCGGGTCGAGCCCCGAGGCGCTCGTCACCGTGCTCGACGGGGTGGTCACGACGCACCCGATCGCGGGCACCCGCTGGCGCGGCGCCACCGAGGAGGAGGACGTCGCGCTGGAGAAGGACCTCCGCACCGACGAGAAGGAGCGCGCCGAGCACGTCATGCTGGTCGACCTCGGGCGCAACGACCTCGGCCGGGTGTGCGAGCCGGGCACCGTGAAGGTGCGCAGCTTCTTCTCGGTGGAGCGCTACAGCCACGTGATGCACCTGGTGTCGACGGTCACGGGGCTGCTGCGGCGCGACCGCACCGCGTTCGACGCGGTCACCGCGTGCTTCCCGGCAGGGACGCTCTCCGGCGCGCCGAAGCCGCGGGCGATGGAGATCATCGAGGACCTGGAGCCCACCCGGAGGGGCCTCTACGGCGGCATCGTGGGCTACCTCGACTTCGCGGGCAACGCCGACACCGCCATCGCCATCCGCACCGCGCTCGTGCGCGACGGGGTCGCCTACGTGCAGGCGGGCGGGGGGATCGTGGCCGACTCCGACCCGGTCGCTGAGGACACCGAGTGCCTGAACAAGGCGCGCGCTGTCCTGTCGGCGGTGGCCACCGCGGCCACGCTCCGCCCGGCGGAGGAGGCAGGTCCGCGGCGGTGACCGTCCGGTCGCACACATCGCTCGGGGTCCGCGCACACCGCGGGAGGTGTGTGTGGGCCCCGCGCGGCGTGTGCGGGCGCGCGGGGGGTTGGGCGTGACCGCACCGAGCGGGCGGGCGTTGGGCGGGGTGTGCCTGGGGCTCGCGGTCGCCGCGGGCCTGCTGTGGTGGGCGTCGGCGGTCGCCTGGTACCGGCTCACCCCGCCGGGACGGCCACCGGTCACGGTCGACGGGGGTGCCGCCCAGCCGTCGCTGACGGCCGTCGCGCTCCTGGCGCTCGCCGGGATCGCGGCCGTGGTGGCGACGGCCGGGCTCGTGCGCCGCGCGCTCGGCGGACTGCTCGTGCTCGTCGGCGCCGCGGTCGCCGTCCTCGCGACGCTCGCCCTGCTCACCCCGGCCGTCACCGCCGCCCCGCTGCTCGCCGCAGCGGGCGGGGTGCTGCTGGCCGCCGTCGGCGTGTCCGTGCTGCTCACGGAGCCTCGGCTGGCCCGGCTCGGCGCCCGGTACGCGGCCTCCGGCACCCGGGCGGCGGCGGTCGACCCGGACCGGGCGGCGTGGACCGCCCTCGACGAGGGCCGGGACCCGACGACCGACCCCGTGGCCTGCGCACGGGACGAGACGGACGATCCTGGCGGCGGCCGCGCCGGAGGGGCTGTCTAGCATGACGTTCCAGCACGCTCGGCAGGGGAGAGGAGGAGCCTCGTGGAGTACGGCGGAGGCAGCGTCCTCGATTCGATCGTCGAGGGCGTGCGGGTGGACCTCGCCGCGCGCGAGGCGGTGGTCGACTTCGCCGAGATCAAGCGGCGGGCGGCTGGCGCACCGCCGCCGATCGACGTGATGGCCGCGCTGCGCGCACCCGGCATCGGCGTGATCGCCGAGGTGAAGCGGCGCAGCCCCTCGAAGGGCGACCTGGCGGCGATCCCGGATCCGGCCGATCTCGCCGCGGCGTACGCAGAAGGCGGCGCGCGGGTGATCAGCGTCCTCACCGAGGAGCGCCGGTTCGGCGGCTCGCTCGCCGATCTCAGCGCGGTGCGCGCGGCCGTCGACGTCCCGATCCTGCGCAAGGACTTCATCGTCAGCCCGTACCAGGTGCACGAGGCCCGCGCGTTCGGGGCCGACCTGGTGCTGCTGATCGTCGCCGCCCTGGAGCAGAACGCGCTCGACGCGCTGCTCGACCGGGTGGAGTCGCTCGGCATGACCGCGCTGGTCGAGGTGCACACCGAGGAGGAGGCCGACCGGGCGCTGGAGGCGGGCGCCAAGGTCATCGGGGTGAACGCGCGCAACCTGCACACGCTCGACGTTGACCGCACGATCTTCGGCCGGATCGCCCCCGGCCTGCCCAACGACGTGCTCCGCGTGGCGGAGTCCGGCGTGCGCGGGCCTGCCGACCTGCTGACCTACGCGGGCTGGGGCGCCGACGCCGTGCTCACCGGCGAGAGCCTGGTGACCAGCGGTGATCCCCAGGCTGCCGTGCGCAGCCTGGTGGCTGCGGGCTTCCATCCGTCGTGCTCCAGAATGGTGCGGTGAGCGTTACCACTAAGCCGAGCGACGGCATCGAGGTCCCCTCAGGGCACGAGCCCGATGAGCGCGGCCATTTCGGCCGCTACGGCGGCCGGTTCGTCCCCGAAGCGCTCGTCGCGGCGCTGGACGAGCTGTCCGCCGCCTACGACAAGGCCCGCGGCGACCGCGAGTTCCTCGACGAGCTCGACCGGCTGCACCGCGACTACACCGGGCGGCCCTCGCCGCTCACCGACGCGGAGAAGCTGTCCGAGCACGCGGGCGGCGCGCGGATCCTGCTCAAGCGCGAGGACCTCAACCACACCGGCTCGCACAAGATCAACAATGTGCTGGGCCAGGCGTTGTTGACCAAGCGCATGGGCAAGACGCGGGTGATCGCCGAGACCGGCGCGGGGCAGCACGGCGTCGCCACCGCCACGGCCTGCGCGCTGATGGGGCTGGAGTGCGTCGTCTACATGGGCGAGGTCGACACCCGGCGGCAGGCGCTCAACGTCGCGCGGATGCGGCTGCTGGGCGCCGAGGTGATCCCCGTGACCACCGGCTCCCGCACCCTCAAGGACGCGATCAACGAGGCCCTGCGTGACTGGGTCGCCTCCGTCGACAGCACGCACTACCTGCTGGGCACGGTCGCCGGGCCGCACCCGTTCCCGACGATGGTGCGCGACTTCCACCGCGTCATCGGCCTGGAGGCCCGCGAGCAGGTGCTCGAGCGCACCGGACGGCTGCCCGACGCCGTCGCCGCTTGCGTCGGCGGCGGCTCCAACGCGATCGGGATCTTCCACGCGTTCCTCGACGACCCCGGCGTGCGGCTGGTCGGCTTCGAGCCCGGCGGCGACGGCGTGGAGACCGGGCGGCACGGCGCCACGCTCTCCGAGGGCTCACCGGGTGCCCTGCACGGCGCGCTGTCCTATCTGCTGCAGGACGAGGACGGCCAGACCGCCGAGTCGTACTCGATCTCCGCCGGGCTGGACTACCCCGGCGTCGGGCCGGAGCACGCCTTGCTCAAGGACATCGGCCGCGCGACGTACGAGTCGGTCACCGACGCCGAGGCGATGGACGCGTTCGCGCTGCTGTCCCGCAGCGAGGGGATCATCCCGGCCATCGAGTCCGCGCACGCCGTCGCGGGCGCACTGCGCCTGGGCCGCGAGCTCGGGCCGGAGGCCGTCGTGCTCGTGAACCTGTCCGGCCGGGGCGACAAGGACGTCGACACCGCGGCGAAGTGGTTCAAGCTATGAGGCCTCGTGCGCGGATAACACTGTTCCCACCGCGCTTTTCGCGCACGAGTGCCGGAGGCGCGCAATGAGCACCGTCGAGGACGTGTTCGGCAAGGCCCGCGCGGAGGGCCGGGCCGCGCTCGTCGGGTACCTGCCCGCGGGCTACCCCACCGTCGACGGGTCGGTGGAGGGGCTCACGGCGATGGTCGAAGGCGGGTGCGACCTCCTCGAGGTCGGCGTGCCGTACTCCGATCCCGTGATGGACGGGCCCACGATCCAGGCAGCCGCCGACACCGCGCTGCGCGGCGGGGTGCGGCTGCGTGACGTGTTCCGCGTGGTCGAGCGGGTCAGCGCCGCGGGCTGCCGCGCCGTCGTCATGACCTACTTCAACCCGGTGCTGCACTACGGGGTCGACCGGTTCGCCCGCGACCTCGCCGCGGCGGGCGGGCTCGGCCTCATCACCCCCGACCTCATCCCCGACGAGGCCGACGAGTGGCTCGCCGCGTCCGACGCGCACGGCCTCGACCGGATCTTCCTGGTCGCGCCGTCGTCGTCGGAGGAGCGGATCGCCTCGACGGCCGCCGCGACGCGGGGCTTCCTGTACGCCGCGTCCACGATGGGCGTGACGGGCGCGCGCGACACCGTGCCCGACGCGGCGCCGACGCTGGTGGAGCGCTGCCGTGCGCACACCGCACTGCCGATCGGCGTCGGGCTGGGCGTGCGGTCGCGGGTCCAGGCGGCGGAGGTCGCGGGGTTCGCGGACGGCGTGATCGTCGGGTCGGCGTTCGTGACGGCCGTCGAGAACGGCGGCGCGGCGGGCGCCCGCGCGCTGGCCGCCGAGCTCGCCGAGGGCGTGCGCGCGGCCCAGGGCGCGGCAGCGGGGTGAGACCGCTCCGGCAGGGTCGCGGGGGTGCCCCCCGGCTGCGGACCGCGGGCATCCGGGCGCGGGCTACGGTGACGGTGTGAGCGCGACGGTCCTGGCCTACATCCCGAGCCCTCCGCAGGGGGTGTGGTACCTCGGACCGATCCCGATCCGCGCCTACGCGCTGTGCATCATCGCGGGCATCGTCGTCGCGGTGTACTGGAGCGAGAAGCGGTTCGTCGCCCGCGGCGGCAAGCCCGGCATCGTCACCGACGTCGCGGTGTTCGCCGTGCCGTTCGGCCTGGTCGGCGGGCGGCTCTACCACGTGGCCACCGACTGGCAGACCTACTTCGGCCCCGGCGGCGACCCCCTGCGCGCCCTCATGATCTGGGAGGGCGGCCTCGGCATCTGGGGGGCGGTCGCGCTCGGCGGGGTCGGCGCCTGGATCGGCTGCCGCCGCCGCGGCGTCCCGCTGCCGTTCTTCGCCGACGCGGTGGCGCCGGGCATCGTCGTCGCGCAGGCGATCGGGCGTCTGGGCAACTACTTCAACCAGGAGCTCTACGGCGCCCCGACGACGCTGCCGTGGGGGTTGGAGATCTACCGCAGGGTCGACCCGAGCACCGGGCTCACCGACGCACTGGGCGGCGTGGCGGTGGACCACACGCCGATCGCGATCGTGCAGCCCACCTTCCTCTACGAGCTGATCTGGAACCTGCTCGTCGCGGCGCTCGTCGTGGTGGCCGACCGGCGGTTCCTGCTGGGCCACGGCCGGGCGTTCGCCGTCTACGTCGCGGGCTACACGGCGGGCCGGTTCGTCATCGAGCAGATGCGCACCGACTACGCCACGCGCGTGTTCGGCGACATCCGCATCAACGTCGTCGTCTCCGCGGTCGTGTGCGTCGGGGCGTTGGTCTACCTCGCGGTCGTGCGCAAGCCCCGCGAGGTGCTGGAGGGCCCGGCCGCTGCCGGGTCGGACGGCCCGGACGACGAGCCGGAGCCGCCGTCCGGTGGTGCGGCGGCCGTCGCGTTGCAGAAGGCCGTCGGCGGCGAGGACATGCACTACCCCGACCCGCCCGCCGCGAAGGCCCCGGACGAGCCGTGAGCGAGCTTGCGAGCGAACCATCGGGGCTGAGCGAGCTTGCGAGCGAACCATCGGGGCTGAGCGAGCTTGCGAGCGAACCATCGGGGCCGAGCGGGTTCACCGGGTTCGGCGAGGGCGCCGTCGACTTCTACGACGGGCTCGAGGCCGACAACTCGAAGGCCTACTGGACCGACCACCGCGCCGTCTACGAGGACGACGTCAAGGCCCCGATGCTCGCGCTGCTCGCGGCCTGCGAGGCCGAGTTCGGGCCCGGCAAGATCTTCCGGCCGTACCGGGACGTGCGGTTCTCGGCCGACAAGAGCCCGTACAAGTCGCACTGCGGCGCCACGGCGGGCCGGTTCTACGTGCAGCTGGGCTCCGACGGCCTCATGGCGGCGGGCGGCTACTACATGATGGCCCCCGACCAGGTCGCCCGGTACCGCACGAGCGTCGACGACGAGCGCCGCGGCGGCGATCTCGCCAAGCGCGTCGCGGCCGTCGAGGCCGACGGTCTCGCGATCAGCGGCGAGCAGCTCAAGACCCGCCCCCGCGGCGTCGACCCCGAGCACCCGCGCCTCGACCTGATCCGGCGCAAGGGCCTCTACGGGTACCGCGCCTACCCGCCCGACGACGTGCTGCACGAGGCGGGCGCGCTCGCCAGGGTGGTCGCGACGTGGCGGTCGGTGCGGCCGCTGCTCGACTGGTTGGACGACCACGTCGGGCCCTCGGAACAGCCCCGTCGGTAAACGTTTCCGCCCACGGCGCCTGATCGTTCAAGTGCCCGCGCTATGCTCACAAACGTGAGCCGTCGCACAAAGATTGTCTGCACCATCGGTCCGGCGACCGCGACACCGGACCGCATCCGGGAGCTCGTGCAGGCAGGCATGGACGTCGCGCGGTTGAACTTCAGCCACGGCAGCCGCGAGGACCACAAGCAGGTCTACGACATGGTCCGGCACGCCGCCGACGCCGAGGGCCGCGCCGTCGGCATCCTCGCCGACCTGCAGGGCCCCAAGATCCGTCTCGGGCGCTTCGCCGCCGGGCCGGTGGAGTGGCGCACCGGCGAGGAGGTGCGCATCACCGTCGACGAGGTGGCGGGCACCCACGACCGCGTTTCCACCACGTACAAGGGCCTCGCCGACGACGCCCGCCCCGACGACCGCCTGCTCGTCGACGACGGCAAGGTCGGCCTGCGGGTCACCTCGATCGAGGGCCTCGACGTGGTCTGCCGGGTCACCGAGGGCGGGCCGGTGAGCGACAACAAGGGCCTCTCGCTGCCGGGCATGAACGTGTCCGTGCCCGCGCTGTCCGACAAGGACATCACCGACCTGGAGTTCGCGCTCGACCTCCGCGTCGACGCCATCGCGCTCTCCTTCGTGCGCAGCCCGGCCGACATCGACCTCGTCCACAAGATCATGGACGGCAAGGGCGCCCGCCTGCCGGTGGTCGCCAAGCTGGAGAAGCCGGAGGCTGTCGACAACCTCGAGGCCATCGTGCTCGCGTTCGACGCCGTCATGGTCGCCCGCGGCGACCTCGGGGTCGAGCTGCCGCTGGAGCACGTCCCGCTGGTGCAGAAGCGGGCGATCCAGATCGCGCGGGAGAACGCCAAACCGGTGATCGTCGCGACCCAGATGCTCGAGTCCATGATCACGAACTCGCGCCCGACCCGTGCGGAGGCCTCCGACGTCGCCAACGCCGTGCTCGACGGCGCGGACGCGGTGATGCTGTCCGGCGAGACCGGCGTCGGGCGCTACCCGATCAAGACGGTGCGCACGATGGCCCAGATCGTCGAGGCGGTCGAGGAAGGCCCGGTCAACGTGCCCGCGCTGCAGCACGTGCCGCGCACCAAACGAGGCGTGCTGTCCTACGCCGCGCGCGACATCGGCGAGCGGCTCTCGGCGCGCGCGATCGTCGCGTTCACGCAGTCCGGCGACACCGTGCGGCGCCTCTCCCGGCTGCACACCCGGCTGCCGCTGCTGGCGTTCACGCCGACGCTGGAGGTGCGCAGCCAGCTTGCGATGTCCTGGGGCGTGGAGACCTTCCTCGTCGACTTCGTCACCTCCACCGACGCCATGGTGCGCCAGGTCGACCACGCGATGCTGTCCATCGAGCGGTTCGAGCGCGGCGACCTCGTGGTGATCGTCGCGGGCTCGCCGCCCGGCACCGCGGGCTCCACCAACCTCATCCGCGTGCACCGGCTCGGCGAGGACGATCTGGGCTGAGTTCACACCCGCCCAGGCCGCTGGGCCTGAGAGGATGCCGGGCGTGACCACGTCGACCGAGCACGCCGCGACCGGGCAGGAGGCGCTCGACGGTCTCGTGCGGCTTCTGGACCTGGAGCAGCTGGAGATCAACCTGTTCCGCGGGGTCAGCCCGCCGCACAGCCTGCCGCGGGTGTTCGGCGGCCAGGTGGCGGGGCAGGCGCTGGTCGCCGCGGGCCGCACCGTGCCGGAGGACCGCGAGGTCCACTCGCTACACGCGTACTTCATCCGCCCCGGCGACCCGAGCATCCCGATCGTGTACGAGGCGGAGCGGGTGCGCGACGGGCGTTCGTTCACCACGCGCCGGGTGCTGGCGATCCAGCGCGGCGAGCCGATCTTCGCGCTCTCGGCGTCGTTCCAGCTGCCGCAGGAAGGGCTGGAGCACAGCGACCCCGGCCCGATCGACATCCCGGCACCTGAGACGTTGCCCGGCCTCGCCGAGCTCGCGGTTTCCGCGGGTGCGCGTTGGCTCACGCAGGGCCCGCGTCCGCTCGACATGCGGTTCGTCACCTCGCCGGTCTGGTCGGACGACTTCGCGGGGGCCACGGACCAGCCCGCGCGGGTGTGGATCCGCGCCGACGGCACGCTGCCGCACGAGCGGCTGCTGCACGTCTGCATGCTCACCTACGTCAGCGACCTCACGCTGCTCGGCTCGGTGCTGGCCCGCCACGAGCGCACGGAGCGGCCTGCGCAGATGGCCAGCCTCGACCACGCGATGTGGTTCCACCGCCCGTTCCGGGCCGACGAGTGGCTGCTCTACACCTGCTACTCGCCGACGGCGAGCGGCTCACGGGGCCTGGCCACGGGCCGGTTCACCACGATCGACGGCACGCTGGTGGCCACCACCGTTCAGGAAGGCCTCGTGCGGATCTCCCGATAAGGTCGGCGTATGCAGGTGGAGATCGTCTTCCCGTCGTCGGAAGGCAAGCCGCTTCCGGGTGTCCTCACCGTGCCCGACGGCGCCGACGGGCCGCTGCCCGCGCTCCTCATGATCTACGAGATCTTCGGGATGAGCGACGAGATGCGCCGCGTCGCCCGCGACCTCGCCGCCGAGGGCTACGCCGTGCTCATCCCTGACCTGTTCGCCCGCGGCCGCGTCCGCGCGCTCTGCGTGGCGTCGACGATGCGGACCACGCTCACCGGCCGCGGCCCCGCGCTGGACGACCTGGAGTCGGCCCGCCGTTGGCTGGCGGCTCGTCCGGAGGTCGACGGCAGCCGGATCGGCACGATCGGCTTCTGCATGGGCGGCAGCTTCGCGCTGCTGCTCGCGCGCACGGGGCTCTACAAGGTGAGCGCGCCCTTCTACGGCGGTCGCGGCGTCGACCTGCCGCGGTCGTGCCCGGTCGTGGCGAGCTTCGGCGGCCGCGACGCGGGGATGCGCGGCGTGCCCGAGAAGCTCACCGCGGACCTCGACGCACTCGGCGTGCCGCACGACGTCAAGGTCTACCCGGAGGCGGGCCACTCGTTCTTCACCCGCACCCCGGGCGTGCAGGGCAAGGTCGTGTCCCGCCTGCCGATCCACGCCGAGTACCACGAGCCCAGCGCCGCCGACGCCCACCGGCGGATCGTCGCGTTCTTCGCGGAGCACCTCGCCAGCCCATGAGCAGGCGCGGATGGCTGCTGTTCAGCGCGAGCTGCCTGCTCTGGGGGATCCCCTACCTGTTGATCAAGGTGGCGGTCGCCGAGGTGTCGGTGGCCGTGCTGGTCTTCGCCCGCACCGCGATCGGTGCGCTCGTGCTGCTGTCCCTTGCCGTGCGGCCCGGCGCCCCTGCCCTCGTGCGCGCGCACTGGCGGCCGCTGCTCGTCTTCGCCGTCATCGAGATCATCGGGCCGTGGGCGCTGATCCCGGCCGCCGAGCGTCAGCTGGACAGCTCGTTGGCGGGCCTGCTGGTGGCGGCCGTCCCGATCATCGCGGTGATCGCCGGGCGGGTCGCGGGCGACCGGGAGCGGCTCGGCCCGCTGCGGTGGAGCGGGCTGGCGCTGGGGCTGGCGGGTGTGGCGCTGCTGGCGGCGCCCCACCTCGGGAGCGGCAGCGGCTGGGCGGTCGGCGAGATGCTCCTGGTGGCCGTGGGCTACGCGACCGGGCCGATCTACGCATCACGCATGCTCGCCGAGGTGCCCAACCGGCTGATGACCGCGACCTGCCTGAGCTTCGCCGCGCTGGTCTACCTCGGCCCGGCGGTCGCCACCCGTCCGGCCGCGCTGCCCTCGCCCGTGGCGCTGGGCGCGCTCGGCGGCCTCGGGCTGCTGTGCACCGCGCTCGGGTTCGTCGTGTTCTTCGAGCTGATCCGCGAGGTCGGGCCGACGCGGGCGGTGGTGATCACCTACGTGAACCCGGCGGTCGCCGTCGCGGCGGGCGTGGTGCTGCTGGACGAGCCGCTGACGGCGACGGTGCTGGGCTCGTTCGCGCTGATTCTGCTGGGCTCCGTCCTGGCCACCGCCCGACGGCGCGGGCCGTCCGGGCCCGCCCACCCGCCCTCGGCGCCCCATCGGTCGCCTCGGCGTCGGAGGGCCCGGTCGCCGACGGTCGAGCGCGACATGAGCGGGGTTTCGCCGCCCGCAAAGCCCGCTCAGGTTCATCTCGGGCGCGAAGGACCCGTCCCGCGGGCAGCGCGGATCCCACTCCCTGAACAGTGCGTCGGCCAGCTCAGCCGGCCCGACGTCAGCGAAGCCCCGGGGCCCGCGGTGGCAGGATCGGGGGCATGAGCAAGCTTGCGAGCGAATCATCGACGCAGCGCGAACGCAGCTGGGGGTTCCGCACGCGGGCGGTGCACGCGGGCGCGGTGCCGGACGTCGCGACCGGGGCCAGGGCCACGCCGATCTACCAGTCCACCAGCTTCGTCTTCGAGGACACGACGGACGCCGCGAGCCTGTTCGCGCTGCAGAAGTACGGGCTGATCTACAGCCGCATCGCCAACCCCACCGTGGCGGTGCTGGAGGAGCGGCTGGCCAGCCTGGAGGGCGGGCTCGGCGCGGTCGCGACGAGCAGCGGCCAGGCCGCGGAGTTCCTCACCTTCGCCTGCCTCGCGGGCGCGGGTGACCACATCGTCGCCACCGCGGGGCTCTACGGCGGCACGATCACCCAGCTCGACGTCACGCTGCGCCGCTTCGGGGTGGACACGACGTTCGTCGCCGGACGGGAGGCCGCCGACGTCGCCGCCGCGCTGACCCCGGCCACCAAGCTCGTGTTCACCGAGGTGATCGCCAACCCGTCGGGGGCGGTGGCCGACATCGCCTGCCTCGCGGAGGTCGCGCACGACGCGGGCGTGCCGCTCGTCGTCGACGCGACGATGGCCACGCCGTACCTGTGCCGACCCATCGAGCACGGCGCCGACATCGTGATCCACTCGACCACGAAGTTCCTCGGCGGGCACGGCACGACGCTGGGCGGCGTGGTGGTCGAGTCGGGCCGCTTCGACTGGGGCAACGGCCGGTTCCCGCAGATGACCGAGCCCGTGCCGTCCTACGGCGGGCTGACCTGGTGGGGCAACTTCCAGGAGTACGGCTTCCTCACCAAGCTGCGCGCCGAGCAGCTGCGCGACATCGGCGCCACCCTGTCGGCGCACAGCGCGTTCCTGCTGCTGCAGGGGGTGGAGACGCTGCCCCAGCGGATGGACGCGCACGTCGCGAACGCCCGCGCGGTGGCGCAGTGGCTCGCGGCCGACCCCCGCGTCGCCTACGTGCGGTGGGCGGGGCTGCCCGACCATCCCGACCACGCCCGCGCCCGGCGCTACCTGCCGCTCGGGCCGGGCGCGGTCTTCGCGTTCGGGGTCGCGGGCGGCCGGGCGGCGGGCGAGCGCTTCATCGAGTCCGTGCAGCTGTGCAGCCACCTGGCCAACATCGGCGACGCGCGCACGCTCGTCCTGCACCCGGCCTCGACCACGCACCGCCAGCTCACGCCCGCCCAGCTCGAGGACGCGGGCGTGCCCGCGGACCTCGTGCGGATCTCCGTCGGGCTGGAGGACGTCGAGGACATCCTGTGGGACCTCGACCAGGCGCTGGCCGCGGCCGCGAAGGAGGCCTGATGACCTGGGAGAACCCCTCCGCGGGTGACCGGCAGCGGGTCCTGCGGGAGACGCGCACGGTGGCGATGGTCGGCGCGTCCCCGAACCCGGCGCGGGCCAGCAACTTCGTGGCGACCTACCTGCTGTCGAGCAGCTCCTACGAGGTGTGGTTCGTCAACCCCAACGCGCGCGAGGTCCTCGGACGGCCGGTGTACCCCTCGCTGGCCGACCTGCCGGGCGTGCCGGACCTCGTCGACGTCTTCCGGCGGCAGGAGGACCTTCCCTCCGTGCTGGACGACGTGCTGGCGGTGGGCGGGGTGCGCACGTTCTGGCTGCAGTTCGGCCTCTACGACGAGACCCTCGCCTGCCGCGCCGAGGCGGCGGGCCTGCATGCCGTGATGGACCGGTGCCTGAAGGTCGAGCACGCCCGCTTCCACGGCGGCCTGCACCTCGCGGGCTTCGACACCGGCGTGATCACCGCCCGCCGCCGCCACTGAAACCCGGCACTGGCACACACCGTGTGGGGCTCATACACACTGCGCGCAATGTGTGCGAGCCCCACACGGTGTGTGGGAGCTCGGGCCGGAGCTGTGGCGCCCGCCACGGGTGTGGCGCCCGTCGCGGCGACGGCGGCGGGCGGGGACTAGCCTCCCGGACGTGTCTGCAGCCTCGAGCGCACCCGTCACCGTCACCGTCACCGGAGCAGCCGGCCAGATCGGCTACGCCCTGCTCTTCCGCATCGCCTCCGGGCAGCTGCTGGGGCCGGACACGCAGGTCCGCCTGCGCCTGCTGGAGATCCCGCAGGCCGTACGGGCCGCGGAGGGCGTGGCGCTGGAGCTGCAGGACTGCGCATTCGGCCTGCTCGCGGGCGTCGACATCACCGACGACGCCACGAAGGCGTTCGACGGCGTCAACGTCGCGCTGCTGGTCGGCGCCCGCCCGCGCACGAAGGGCATGGAGCGCGGCGACCTCCTTGAGGCCAACGGCGGCATCTTCGCCCCGCAGGGCCGGGCGATCAACGCGGGTGCCGCCGACGACGTCCGCGTGCTCGTCGTCGGCAACCCGGCCAACACCAACGCCTTGATCGCCAAGGCCGCCGCCCCCGACGTCCCCGCCGAGCGGTTCACCGCGATGACCCGCCTCGACCACAACCGCGCGGTGGCCCAGCTCGCCGCCAAGCTCGACGTGCCGCTCACCGAGATCAGGCGCATGACGATCTGGGGCAACCATTCGGCCACCCAGTACCCCGACCTCTACCACGCCGAGGTCGGCGGCAAGATCGCCGCCGAGCAGGTGGACGACGCGTGGCTGCGCGACGCGTTCATCCCGCGCGTCGCCAAGCGCGGCGCGGAGATCATCGAGGTGCGCGGCGCGTCGTCGGCGGCGTCGGCGGCCAACGCGGCCATCGACCACGTCTTCGACTGGGTGAACGGCACCCCGGAGGGCGACTGGACCTCCGCCGCGCTGCCGTCCGACGGCTCCTACGGCGTGGCCGAGGGCATCATCTCCAGCTTCCCCGTGACGTCGGAGAACGGCGCCTGGAAGATCGTGCAGGGCCTCGAGATCGACGAGTTCTCCCGCGCCCGCATCGACGCCAGCGTCGCGGAGCTGCAGGAGGAGCGCGAGGCCGTCCGGGCCCTCGGCCTCCTGTAGAGGGCCCGGCCGGACCGCGTCCGTCAGATCGGGAAGAGCAGCGAGCGGAACCGGTCGACGACGGCCGCGTCGCCGCGCACGGTTCCGCCGCTGATGCGACCCATGACGGTCAGCACGAACGAGCCGGGGTCGGCCTCCAGCACCGCGGGGAGGCCGGCCAGGTCGTCGGGCGCGTACGCCACGCCGTCCGGCGAGCAGTCGAAGCGGTAGCCGCCCGCGTTCGCCCCTCCGGTCACGCGCACGCCGAACGCGAACGGCTCGGTCAGCGACGACGTGTCCGCCGTCGCCTGCCAGATGATCAGCGCCATCGGCACGAGCAGGTCCGCGGCGTCCCCGGAGAGGGGACGCTGTGCGCCGATGCCTTCGCGGATGTCCCAGCCGTGCACCGCGTAGTCGATCAGCTGGAACTCGGGGTAGAACCCGGCGGGCACCGGGCCGAGGTAGGGGTGGGTCACGAGGAACGAGGTCCACTCCTCGTCGGTGAGCCCGTCGGCGATCGCCAGCATGCGCTCGTAGTCCTCGTTCGCCCGCTTGAGCGCGTCCGCCCTGGACAGGTCGCGGAACGACCTGGCGTGGTCGTCGAGGCGGTCGGCCATGACCGTCAGCCCGGCGGCAGCGGGGGCGTCGGAGCCCTGCCGGGCGTGGTCGAACCCGACGAAGTAGCCCTCCGTCACGTCGATCATGTGTCCGACCGCGTCCCGCACCTGCCACTCCGTGCACGCGGTCGGCGCCTCCCATTCGGCCGCACCGGCCAGCGCGAAGAAGCCGTCGGCCTCCGTGCGCAGCGTCGGCAGCAGGGTGCCGCGGCTGGCGGGGTCCATGAAGTTCCATGTGGCGTCGTTGCCCATGCCCTCCACCTCCTGATCGGGTCCGAGCACCCTGGCGCCATCAAGTTGCAGCGTCAACCACCGCTCGGGTGACGATCGCGAAGGACTCCGGCGGCAGCTTGAGCTCGCCGTCCACGCCCTCGACGGGCTCGGAGGCGAGCAGGATCCGGTCGATCGGGCCGATCGGCAGCGTGACCGGTGCGTCGGAGAGGTTGCACGCCACCCGGATCCGGCCCCGATGGACGACGAGCGTGCGCGACTCCTCGTCCACCGCGACCTCGACCTCCTCCAGCCACGGGTCCGACAGCTCCGGCCACGCCCGCCGGAGGGCGATCAGCTCCCGGTGCAGCCGCAGCAGGGTGGCGTGCGGCTCCTCTTCGGGCTCCGACCAGTCGAGCTTGGAGTCCTGGAAGGTCGACTCGGCGTTGGGGTCCGGCACGACGGCGTCGCCCCAGCCGTGCTCGGCGAACTCGGCGGTCCGCCCCTCGCGGACGGCGTCCCGCAACGCGGGGTCGGGGAAGAACGAGAAGAACTGCCATGGCGTCCGCGCGCCCCACTCCTCGCCCATGAACAGCATCGGCGTGAACGCCGAGGTGAACACCAGCGCCGCTCCGCAGGCCAGCAGGCCGGGGGAGAGGGTCCGGGTGAGCCGGTCGCCGGTGGCCCTGTTGCCGATCTGGTCGTGGTTCTGCAGGTAGACGACGAACCGGTGGCCGGGCACCCTGCGCGTGTCGACCGGAGCGCCGTGGTTGCGCTGCCGGAAGCTCGACCACGTGCCCTCGTGCAGGAACGCCCTGGTCAGCACGTGCGCGAGGCCGGTGAGGCCCGTCGTGGCGAAGTCGGCGTAGTAGCCCTGCGCCTCGCCGGTGAGCGTGGTGTGCAGGCTGTGGTGGACGTCATCGCACCACTGCGCGCCAAGGCCGTAGCCGCCGCCTTCGCGGGCGGTGACCATCCGGGGGTCGTTGAGGTCGGACTCCGCGATGAGCGCCAGCGGCCGTCCGACGTGCGCCGACAGCGCCTCCACCTCGGTCGCCAGCTGCTCCAGCACATGGGTCGCGCGGGTGTCGCGCAGCGCGTGCACGGCGTCGATGCGCAGGCCGTCGACGTGGAAGTCG
Source organism: uncultured Actinomycetota bacterium (assembly GCA_963750095.1). Classification (GTDB taxonomy): domain Bacteria; phylum Actinomycetota; class Actinomycetes; order Mycobacteriales; family Pseudonocardiaceae; genus Pseudonocardia. The sequence goes on from CAVVPJ010000012.1 coordinate 459,322, forward strand.
CGCAGCCACATCAGCGCGTTGTCGACGACGTAGCGGCGCACCGGCTCGGACAGTGGGCCATCGAGGTTGACCGTCGGGCCCCAGATGTTGCTGCCCGCGAAGTAGGGGCCGAAGCGGTCGAGATAGGCGCCCGAGGGCCCGAGGTGGTTGTAGACGACGTCGAGCACCACGCCGAGCCCGCGCAGGTGGCAGGCGTCGACGAAGCGCTTGAACGCGTCGGGCCCGCCGTAGTTCTCGGTGACCGCGTACCAGCCCACGCCGTCGTAGCCCCAGTTGCGCGGCCCGTCCACGGCGTTGACCGGGAGCACCTCGACCAGGTCGACGCCCAGCTCCGCGAGGTGGTCGAGGCGCCCGATCGCGGTGTCGAACGTGCCGGCCTCGGTGAACGTGCCGACGTGCAGCTCGTACAGCACGCTGCCCGGGAGGTGCCTGCCCGTCCAGGACCGGTCGGTCCAGAAGAAGCTCGCGTGGTCGTAGAGCTGGGATGCGCCGTGCACGCCGTCGGGTTGGCGCAGAGAGCGCGGGTCGGGCAGCGGGGTGGGGTCGTCGTCGAGGAGGAAGGCGTAGCGCGCGCCGGTCGCCGCTTCCACGGCCGCCCGCCACCAGCCCGCCCCGTCCCGGGCCATGGCGTGCGTGACGCCGTCGACCTGCACCCGCACCCGGTCCCGCTGCGGCACCCACACCGCGAAGTCAGCCACGCGACGATCCTGCCGGTCCGGGTCGCTCCCCGCCCACCGGGTCGCGTCAGACGTCGCCCAGCCGCGCGACGTAAGCGGCGCTCTGCTCCACGTAGCGTCGATAGACCCGCCGGGCGAGCGGCACCGCGACTTCCACTCTGCGCAAGTCAACCTCCAGGTACTCGGTCGCGACCCGGGCCAGCTGCGCGCCCACGACATGCTCGTTGACCGACGCCGCGAGTTCGACCAGCTGGGTGAGGATCCGCTCGACGCCGTGCCGGATCATGCGATCGGCATGCAGGTCGGGCGGGTCACCGACCGTGCTCAGGTCGTCGAGGAGTTCGCGCATCATCGCCAGGCGGGCATGGACGACCGAGGGATCCAGACGTCGCGGGCTCACGGCCGCTCGGCCATCAGTTCGAGGTCGAGCCGCCGCATCCATTCGGTGGACAGTCGCTCGGCGCTGGCCCGCAGCTGCTGGCGGGCGAACTCGCCCGCGCGGTACTCGTAGAGCGGTTCACCCGGTACGCGCGTGCTGGCGTGCGACCGGACCGGCGCGATCCAGGTCCAGGAGGTCCACGGCGTCCGAGCCCGTGAGGTCCATCAGCTCCATGACCAACCGGACCGCGTCGAGGTCGGCGAGCCGGGAGCCGACCGCGACGTCCAGGTCCCGCGCTGTCGGTTCGCCGCGTGCCGCGCTGCCGAAGACGACGACCAGGCTCAGCCCGTGCCGCTCCGCCAACGCGGCCAGCTCGCCGGACGCTTCGGCTTGACGCAGTCGGTCGAGCGCCTGGGCCGGGGTGGTCATGTCCTGACGATATCGCTCGAAAGATTCGCCGTCGGGTGGTCAGGAGGGGCGGACCAGCAGCGCCACCGGGTAGCGGCCGAGCAGGGCGGCCAGGCGCGGGGCCGCGCCGTCCACGGCGGTGTCGGTGACGACGTCGGTCCAGTCGGCGGCGCCGTCCGGCAGCGGGAGCACCGTGTCGCCCCAGCCGCCGCGGGCCGCGAGCCGCACCGGGAGCCGGGTGGCCACGGCGACAAGGGACGACGATCGCTGGAACGCCACCACGTGCTCGGCCGCCGGGCCGTCCGCGGTCAGCGGCCGGTAGCCGGTGAACTCCTCGGGCCGGAACCGACGCAGCCGCAGCGCGCTCGCGGTGACCAGCAGCTTCGCGGCCCCGTCGGCGTCGACGTCGGGCAGCCAGCCGTCGTCGAGGCGGGCCAGGAACGAGCGCCGGGCCGACCAGTCGACCGGCCTGCGGTTGTCCGGGTCGACAAGGGAGTGCTCGAAGAGATCCGTGCCCTGGTAGACGTCGGGCACCCCGGGACCGGCCAGCTGCAACAGCTTCTGGCCCAGCGAGTTCGCCCATCCCGGGCCGCTGATCAGGGCGACGAACGCCTCGATCTCGGCCACGAGCCCGGCGTCGCCGAGCACCGCGGCAGGCCACGCGGCGACGGCCTCGTCCACCTCCGCCACCGGCTCGACGTGGCTGGTGGCGAGCTTGGCCTCCTTCGACGCCTTGGTCAGGTAGCCCGCCATCCGGTCGGCGGGGATCGGCCACGCGCCGACGAGGTTCTGCCACGCCAGCAGCTCCAGCGAGCGCTCGGGCAGCGGGTGCCGCGCCGACCAGCGCCGGACGCGGTCGGTCCACTCGCGGGGGATCTCCGCCAGCACGGCAAGGCGTGCCCGCACGTCCTCGGAGCGCTTGGTGTCGTGCGTGGACAACGTGGTCATGGTGGCGGGGCGGGCCGCCTCCCGGCAGGCCAGCGCGGTGTGGAACTCCTCAGTGGGGACGCCGAACCGGTCGGGCGCGCCGCCCACCTCGTTCAGCGCGACGAACCGGTTCCACCGGTAGAACGCCGTGTCCTCGACGCCCTTGGCCATCACCATCCCGGACGTCTGCTGGACGCGGGTCGCCAGCTCGCCGCGCGGGTCGGCGAGCATCGCGGCGTAGATCGCGTCGAGCACGCCGGCGAGGTCGGGGCGCCTGCTGTGCGCCACGGACACCGCCGTGTCCAGCGCGGCCCGGCCCTCCGGAAGGTACGAGCGGTAGACGGGGAAGCCGCACAGGAGCTCGGCGACGGCGTCCCGGGTGCGCTCCGTCGTCGCAGCGGGGTGACACTGCTCCGACTGAGTCGCAGCGGTGTCACCCCGCTGGGACGAGGGCGCGACGGCGGCGATGCGGCGGACCTCGGCGGCCAGGATCGTGTCCGCCACCTCGCGTCGGGCGGCGTGCTCCGCGGCGTGCAGCGACTCCCGCCTGCCGGTGTGCTCGGCGGCGAACTGGGTGAGCAGGCCCGCGCCGTCGGGGTCGACGAACACGCCCTGGATCTCGCGCAGCGCCTCGTAGCCGGACGTGCCGTCGACCGGCCAGGACGCCGGGAGGGCCTCGCCCAGCGCCAGGATCTTCTCGACGACCAGCCAGCGGTCCGGCCCGATCGCCGCGCGCAGGCGCCGCGCGTAGCCGCCAGGGTCGGACAGGCCGTCGGGGTGGTCGACGCGGATGCCGTCCACCGCGCCCTCGGCCACCCAGCGGAGGATCTCCGCGTGCGCCGCGTCGAAGACCGCGGGGTCCTCGACCCGGACCGCGGCGAGCGTCGAAATGTCGAAGAAACGCCGGTAGGTCAGCTCCGCCGCCCCCCGCCTCCACGAGCAGAACCGGTAGTGCTGGCGCTCGTGCACCTCCTGCGCGCTCCCGCCCCCGGTGCCGGACGCCACCGGCGCGGAGTGCTCGTAGTAGCGCAGCTCGGTGCCGTCGTCGGACAGCGCCAGCTCCGAGAGGGCCTTCTCCTCGTCCGCGTCGAGCACCGGCAGGAGGATGGGGCCCGCGCCCCAGTCGATGTCGAAGGAGGAGGCGTAGGCGGAGGCCCGGCCGTGCCGGAGCACGTCCCACCACCACGGGTTCTCCCGGGGTTCCGCCACGCCGACGTGGTTGGGCACGATGTCGAGCACGAAGCCCATCCCGTGCTCGCGCACCGCGGCGACCAGCGCGCGCAGCCCGTCCGGCCCGCCCCGCTCCGCCGAGATCCGGGTCGGGTCGACGACGTCGTAGCCGTGGTTGGACCCCGCGCCCGCCTCCAGCAGCGGCGACGCGTACAGCGCGCCGACGCCCAGCGCGTCGAGGTAGGGCAGCAGGTCCCGTGCCTGGTCGAAGGTCTGGTCCTTCGAGAACTGGATGCGGTAGGTCGAGGACGGGACGGGGCGTGAGCGCTGCCGGTCCGCGGGCACGCGGCCTCCTCGGCGGGATCGGGGGTACGGGCGGTCGGCGCAACGCTATCCGGTCGCGGGTGTCAGTCCAGGCGCTGCAGCACCAACACCGACCGCGCGGGCACGAGGTGCGTGGCCGCGCCCTTGGCGACCGGCGGCTCAGCGGCCACGATGCCCGGCGCGTTCGACAGGGTGATCACCTCGCCCGCCGCGGTGTCGACGACGACGCCCCAGCGGCCGCCGTACTCCTCGCCGGGCAGCGTGACCTCGATGTCCTCGTAGTGGGCGTTGAGGCAGAGCAGGAACGAGTCGTCCGTGACCCGGTCGCCGCGCGGGTCGGCCTCGCTGATCCCGAGCCCGTTGAGGAACGCCACCACGCACTTGCCGAAGCCCGAGTCCCAGTCCTGCTCGGTCATCTCCTGCCCGGACGGCTGGAACCACGCGATGTCCGGGAGCCCCGACCAGCGGTTCTGCGCGTCGGCGCGGCGGGGCCGCGCGATCGGCCGACCGGCGAAGAAGCGCCGCCGCCGGAACACCGGGTGGGCGTGCCGCAGCGCGATGACGCCCGCGGTGAACCCCACCAGCGACGCGTTCTTGCTCACGTGCGACCAGTCGACCCACGCGGTGGGGTTGTCCTGGCAGTAGACGTTGTTGTTGCCGTTCTGCGTGCGGCCCATCTCGTCGCCGTGCAGCAGCATCGGCACGCCCTGGGAGAGCATCAGCGTGGTGATGAAGTTGCGCTGCTGGCGCTCCCGCAGCGCGAGCACGGCCGCGTCGTCGGTGGGCCCCTCGACCCCGCAGTTCCACGAGCGGTTGTGGCTCTCCCCGTCGTTGCCGCCCTCGCCGTTGGCCTCGTTGTGCTTCTCGTTGTAGCTGACGAGGTCGCGCATCGTGAAGCCGTCGTGGGCCGTGACGAAGTTGATCGACGCGTACGGTCGGCGGCCGTCGTCCTGGTACAGGTCGGAGCTGCCCGCGATGCGCGAGGCGAACTCGCCGAGCGTGCCGGGCTCGCCGCGCCAGAAGTCGCGCACGGTGTCGCGGTACTTGCCGTTCCACTCGCTCCACAGGGGCGGGAAGTTGCCCACCTGGTAGCCGCCGGGCCCGACGTCCCACGGCTCGGCGATCAGCTTGACCTGGCTGATCACCGGATCCTGCTGCACGAGGTCGAAGAACACCGACAGTCGGTCGACGTCGTAGAACTCGCGCGCGAGCGTGGACGCGAGGTCGAAGCGGAACCCGTCGACGTGCATCTCGGTGACCCAGTACCGCAGCGAGTCCATGATCAGCTGCAGCGTGTGCGGGTTGCGGACGTTCAGCGAGTTGCCGGTGCCCGTGTAGTCCATGTAGTACTGCGGGTCGTCCTCCACGAGCCGGTAGTACGCCGCGTTGTCGATCCCGCGCATCGAGAGCGTCGGGCCCATGTGGTTGCCCTCGGCGGTGTGGTTGTAGACCACGTCGAGGAGCACCTCGATGCCCGCGTCGTGCAGGTCGCGCACCATCGCCTTGAACTCCTGCACCTGGCCGCCCGGCCTGCTGCCCTGCGCGGCGTAGGCGTGGTGCGGCGCCAGGTAGGCGATGGTGTTGTAGCCCCAGTAGTTGGAGAGCCCGCGCTGCTGCAGGTGGTGGTCGTCGAGGAACTCGTGCACCGGCATGAGCTCGACCGCGGTGACGCCGATCCCGCGCAGATGGTCGATCATCACCGGGTGCGCCAGGCCCGCGTAGGTGCCCCGGAGCGGCTCGGGGATCTCCGGGTGGTTGACGGTGAGGCCGCGCACGTGCGCCTCGTAGATGACGGTCTCGTGGTACGGGATGCGCGGGGAGCGGTCGGTTCCCCAGTCGAAGAACGGGTTGACCACCACCGACTTCGGGACGAACTTCGCCGAGTCCGCGTCGTTGCGGCCCTCGGGGTCGCCGAAGGGGTAGCCGAACACGGCCTCGTCCCACGTGACCGGCCCGTCGAGGGCCTTGGCGTAGGGGTCGACCAGCAGCTTGGCCGGGTTGCACCGCAGGCCGCGGGCGGGGTCGGCGGGCCCGTACACCCGGAACCCGTAGCGCTGGCCGGGCTCCACGGTGGGCAGGTAGCCGTGGTGGACGAACCCGTCGACCTCGGTGAGCGTGACCCTGGTCTCCTTGCCGCGCGCGGAGAACAGGCAGAGCTCGACACGCTCCGCGACCTCGGAGAAGAGCGTGAAGTTGGTGCCAGCGCCGTCGTAGCTGGCACCCAGCGGGTAGGCGTGGCCTGGCCACGGCCGCATGGCAGATCCCTCGTCTCGTCGCGGTGCACGGGCGGCTGGCCCGGACCGACTGAGGCTACCGGTGCGCCCCGACCGTTCGCCCCGTCAGGCCAGCCGGGCCGGGAACCCGCCGGTCGCGATCGGTCCCCAGCGGGTGGGCGTGATCCGGATGAGCGCCTTGCCCTGCGCGGCCATCGCCTGGCGGTACTCGTCCCAGTCCGGGTGCTCGCCCGAGATCGCCCGGAAGTAGTCGACGAGCGGCTCCAGCGCGTCGGGCAGCGTGAGCAGCTCGGCGTCCCCGTCGACCTGCACCCACGGCCCTCCGAAGTCGTCGGACAGCACGATCACCGACGCGGTCGGCCGCCGCGCGACGTTGGTGGCCTTCGCCCGCTCCGGGTACGTCGCGACCACGACGCGGCCCTCGGCGTCCACGCCCGCGGTGACGGGAGAGCCCTGCACGCCTCCGTCGCGCCGGTGGGTGAGCAGGATCATCTGGTGGCGGGGCCGGAGGAAGTCCACCAACCCCTCCCGGTCGACAACGGTGTTCGTCGCGATGGTGCGGGCCATGATCCCAGAGACTAGTGTGCGCGCTCGATGAGCACCGTCTTCACGAAGATCATCGATGGCGACCTGCCGGGCCGGTTCGTCTGGTCCGACGACGTCGCCGTCGGCTTCCTCTCCATCAACCCGCTCGGGCCGGGGCACACGCTGGTGGTCCCGCGCGCCGAGGTCGACCACTGGGTCGACGCCGACGCCGCGCTGCTCGCCCACCTCACGGAGGTGTCCCACGCCATCGGCGACGCGGTGTGCACGGTGTGGCAGCCGCCGCGGGTCGGGCTGCTGGTGGCCGGGTTCGAGGTGCCGCACCTGCACATGCACGTCTTCCCGGCGTGGGACATGGCGGCCTTCGACTTCGCGAACGCCGCCAAGGACGTCGACGCGGCCGAGCAGGACGGCCACCGCGACGCCCTGCGCGCCGCTTTGCGCGACGCGGGGCACGGCGCGCACGTGCCCTCCTGACGCACGTGCAGCTCGTCCTCGTCCGGCACGCCCTCCCGGCGCGGGTGCAGGCCGACTCCGGCCCGGCCGACCCGCCGCTGACCGAGCGGGGCCGGGCACAGGCCACGCGCCTGGTGGCGGCGATCGGCGCCGAGAACGCCGACGTCGCCGGGCTCTACTCCAGCCCGATGGCGCGGGCGCTGGAGACGGCCGCGCCGCTGGCCGCCGCGTTGGGCCGACCCCCGACCGTCGTGCCCGACCTGCGCGAGTACGACGCCGACGCCGCGCACTACGTGCCGATCCACGAGATGGCGCGGCTCGACCCCGCGCAGTTCGAGCGCATCAGGGCCGGGCTGTTGCCCGCCTACGTCGACGTGCCCGCGTTCACGCGGCGGGTCGTGGCCGCGTTCGACGGCGTCGCCGGGGCCCACGAGGGCCGGGCGAGCGCCGTGGTGGTGGCGCACGCCGGTGTGATCAACACCTGGCTGGCGCACCTCCTCGGCGTCGCCCGGCCCCTGGTGTTCCCGCTCGACTACGCGGGCGTCACGCGGGTGGTCGTCGGCCGCGACGGACGGCGCTCCGTCCGGACGGTCAACGAGATCGCCCACGTGGTCGACCTGCTCGCGCCGGTGGCGGGCACCGAAGCGGGCTGACCGCGCGACCTCCGGCCGCGCGGCTCAGGGGACGTCACGTCCACTCCTTCCCACGCATGGTCGCCTCCTTTCTCCCGTGGTGGCCGACGTGCTGACCTGGGTGTCGGCGGGTGCGGACCCCCGGGGCCACCCGTGCCGGCCAGGGTGACACGCGGCGGCCGATGGCGAGGGCCGTTCGGCGTAATGCGGCCCGAATGGGTCGTCCCTGTCACGGTTCGTGGCTAGCCTGGGCCAGTTCCCCGACGATCAGGACGTGCATGTCGCAGAGTGCGCAGCGGACGCTCCTCCCGCGCTGGAAGCTCTGGGGCCTCCCCGCCCCGCTGGTCACGGCGCTGCTGGCCGTGGAGTCGTGCGCCGCGCTGTTCGTCGTCGCGAGCCTGGTGCTGGCCCAGGGCCCGGCGCCCCCCACCGCGGAGCTGCGCACGGCCACGCTGCTCGCCGTGGTGGCCGTGCTGCACACCGAGCTGGGCCGCGAGGCCGAGCGGGCGCGCAGGCACACGCTGCTCGGCGACCTGCACGTCAACATGGCGTCGGTCTGGTTCTTTGCGGCCGCCGCGCTGCTGTCACCGGGCTGGGCGGGGGTCTGCGCGGTCGTCGTGCACGGGCATCTGTGGTGGCGTTCGGTCGGGCCGCGGGTGCCGCCGCACCGGCAGGCGTACACCACGGCGGTGTTCGTGCTGGCCACGGCGGCGGCGTCAGCGGCGATGGCCTGGCTGCGCGCCTCTCTGCCCGCCGGGCTCGGCGTGCTGGTCCTCGCCGCGGGGATCCTGCTGTTCTTCACGATCAACACGGCGCTGGTCGCCTGTGCGGTCGCGTTCGCGGCGCCACGGGCCGGGATCGCCCAGACGGTCGGCACCGCGGACGAGAACCTGCTCGAGATCGCCACGCTCTGCGTCGGCGCCCTGGTCGCCGCGGTGATGGTGGTCAACCCGTGGCTGGTGCTGCTCGCCGTGCCCCCGCTGCTGGTGCTGCAGCGGGCCGTCCTCGTGCGGCATCTGGAGAGGGCGGCCAGCACCGACGCGAAGACCGGCCTGCTCAACGCGGCCGCCTGGCACGCGCGGGCGGAGCGCGCGGTCACCGGCCGCGGGCAGCGCGCCGCCGCGTCGCTGCTCGTGCTGGACCTCGACCACTTCAAGAACGTCAACGACACCTACGGCCACCTCGCGGGAGACGCGGTGCTGGCCGCCGTCGCCGATGCGCTCAGGGCCGAGGTCCGCGAGGGCGATCTGGTCGGCCGGTTCGGCGGCGAGGAGTTCGTCGTCCTCATCGCGGCACGGCCGGAGCACACCGCCGCCGACGCGTTGGGCGCGGCACAGGCCGTCGCGGACCGGATCCGGCGGCGGGTGGCGTCGCTCGCCGTCGCGATCGACACGCCGGACGGCCCGCTCACCGTCGCGGGGCTCACGGTCTCGGTGGGGGCCGCCGTCCGCCCGGACGACTGTGTCGACCTCCGCGTGCTCGTGCACACGGCGGACATGGCGCTCTACGCCGCCAAGCGGGCGGGCCGCAACCGCGTCCGCGTCGGCTCGGTGCCGCTGCCCGGCTCGGAGACCGCGCGGCGGACGGGCGCGGAGATCGCGCTCGTGCCGCTCGCCCCCGCGCCTCCTCCTTCGACCTGACAGCTTCCGCATGGCACGCGGCGGCCTGACCGGCGTCTTCGCGGTCGGCGAGTTCCGCGTCATCTGGGCCGCCGAGCTGCTGTCCGTGCTGGGCGACCAGCTCGCCCGGGTGGCACTGGCCGTGCTCGTGTACGCCCGCACCGGCTCGGGCGCCCTCGCGGCGGGCACCTACGCGCTGACGTTCCTGCCCGCGCTGCTCGGCGGCGTGCTGCTGGGGTGGACCGCGGACCGCTTCCGCAGGCGGACGGTGCTGGTGGTCTGCGACGTCGTGCGTGCGTGCGGGCTCACGCTGATGGCCCTGCCCGGGATGCCGCTGGCCGCGGTCTGCGCGCTGCTCGTGCTGGTCGTGCTGCTCGGCGCGCCGCACGCCGCCGCGCAGGGCGCGCTGATGCCCGACCTGCTGCAGGGCGAGGCCTACGAGCACGGCCTCGCCGTCCGCCAGATCACGATCCAGACCGGGCAGCTCGTCGGGTTCGGCCTCGGCGGCCTGATGGTCGCCGGGCTGGGCGCGGGTCCGGCGCTGCTGGTCGACGCGGTCAGCTTCCTCGCCTCCGCCGCGCTGCTCGGCCTCGGACTGGCGGACCGGCCGCCGCCGGAGCGCCTCGACCCGGCCGCGCGCGGGCCCACGCCGCGGGCCCGCGCGATCGCCGACGGCATCACGACGATCATGCGGGACCCGCGGCGGCGGGTGCTGGTCGGCCTCGCCTGGACGGTCGGCTGGTTCGTGGTGCCCGAGGGCCTGGCCGCCCCCTACGCGGGCCAGCTGGGCGCCGACCCCGCGGTGGTCGGCCTGCTGATGGCGGCCGACCCCCTCGGCAGCGTGCTGGGCGCGTGGCTGTTCGTGCGGTTCGTGCCTGCCGAGGCGAGGGAGCGGCTGGTGGGCGTGCTCGCGGTCGCGGCAGGGGTGCCGCTGCTGGCGACGGCCATGGCGCCGGGCGTGCTGGTGACCCTCGTGCTCTGGGGGGTGTCGGGCGTGTTCTCGACGGCGTACCTGATCCAGACACAGGCGGGCTTCGTCCGCGCGACGCCCGAGGCAAGGCGCGGCGGGGCGATCGGGACGGCCGCCTCGGGCATCGTGGCGTCGCAGGGGATCGCGGTGCTGGTCGGCGGCCTGCTCGCGGACGTGGCGAGCCCCGCGGAGGCCGTGGCGGTCTGCGGCGGGATCGGTTCGTCGCTCGCGCTCGTCGGCGCCTTGGCGTGGGCGGCGGTGCGGCCCGGTAGGCGGACGGGCCGACACCGTCGTCGGGCGGAGGGGTAGCCGGAACCCGGCCGTGCCCGACTCAACGCTCAGTTCCATTCCTTGTTCTGCATGACCGTCTCGCCTCCCTCCTCGCCCGTGGCTGCGGAGAGCGACTCACGATCGCACGTGCGGCTGTACGTGCAACTCCACCGAGTGATGGGGGTCTTGCTGCGGGTATTACTCTCGGTGGGTGCGCACGTGGCCACTCTGGACGCTGCCGCGTCGTATCCAGGCCACCGTGCTGGCCGTCGAAGTCGCGGCGGTCGTTCTGCTCCTCGCGCGAACGGGTGACGCGCACGTCCCGCACGGGGCGTGGTCGGACGCCCTCGTCCTCGCCGGGCTGGGGATCGTCCACACCGAGCTGGCGGTCGGCATCGAGCGGGTGCGGCTGCTGGTGACCCGGCCGACCCACGTCGGCCTCACCTCGGTGTGGACGTTCGCCGGAGCGCTGCGGCTGCCGTTCGTGCTCGCGGCGGCGCTCGCCGTGCTGGTGCAGGCGCACATGTGGCTGCGCAGCGGACGCGCCCGCGCCCCGCTCTACAAGCACGTGTACACCACGGCGTCCGTCGTGTTCGCCTGCGCCGCGGCGGGTGCGGTCGTCCGCGCGTCGGTCGGCGGCGGCCTCGTGACCGACGGTCTGGCGCTGGTGGCCTACACGATGGTCAACAGCGCGCTCGTCGCCGTCGTGGTCGCGCTCGCCGCGGCGACGCCGCCGGACCCCGGAGCGCTCCTCGGCGACGTCGAGGCCAACAGCCTGGAGGTCGCCATGCTCACGCTCGGCGCGCTCGTCGCCGTCGTGCTGGGCATCAACCCCTGGCTGGTGCCGCTCGTCCTCCTGCCGGTGCTCGTGCTGCACCGGGCGGTGCTCGTCCGGCAGCTGGAGCTGGCGGCGTCGACGGACGGCAAGACGGGGCTGCTCAACGCGCACACCTGGAGCGCGCGGGCGGAGCACGAGCTGCGCCGCGCGACCCGGCACCGGGCGCCGCACGCGGTGCTCGTGCTCGACCTCGACCACTTCAAGACGGTCAACGACCGGCACGGCCACCTGGCGGGTGACCAGGTCCTCGCCGCGGTCGCGAAGGCGCTGCGGGCCGAGGTCCGCGACCGGGACCTGGTCGGACGGTTCGGCGGCGAGGAGTTCGTCGTCCTGCTGGCGGGCCCGAAGGGCGCGTGCGAGGCCGACCTGGCCGCCGTCGCCGAGCGCATCCGGCAGCGGATCGCCATGCTGCGGGTCGAGGTGGTGACGTCCGCGGGCCCGCGGCGCATCGGGGACCTGTCCGTCTCGGTCGGCGGCGCCCTGCATCCCGGTGGGCGCGCGGACCTCTCCGGACTGCTCGACATCGCCGACACCGCGCTCTACTCGGCCAAGCGCGCAGGGCGGAACCAGGTGCGGATGGGCCTCGTTCTGCCCGACGGAAGTTCTGACGCACGGTGACCGGACGGTCGCTCAGGACCACCCCGATGTGCGACCGCCGTCCCACTGACACACCTCCGTCGCCGTCACTAGCCTCGCCTGGAGAGCAGGGACAGCACCGATGTCGTAGGGGGGACCCGGTCGTGGATCTGCGGCCGCGCGCGATCGCGTGGGTGCTCGGCGTTGAGCTCACCGCCGTCGCGGTCGTCGTCGCCACGGTCGAGGGTCCGCCCGCGCCGTCGGCGCTCGGGCTCGCCGCCCTGCTGGCGGGCCTCTCGGTGGCCCACACCGAGCTCGCCACCGGCATCGAGCGGATGCGCAGGCGGGTGGCGCACAGCTCGTACTTCGACCTCAGCTCCGTCTGGACGTTCGCCGCCGCGCTGCTCCTGCCGCCGCCGCTGGCGGCCGCGATGATCCTGGTGGTCTACGCCCACCTGTGGCAGCGGGTGTGGCGCCCCGCGCGGGTGCCGCTGCACCGCCACCTCTACACGACGGCCACCGTCGTGCTGGCAGCCACGGCGGCGCACGCGGTCGTGGCATGGGCGGGCGGGCTCCCCTCGGGACCCGAGGACGTGGCGGGGGCGCTGGGCGTCGTCGCCGCCGTGCCCGCCTACGTCGTCGTGAACACCGCGCTGATCGCCGTCGCCATCGGGCTGTCCCGGCCGTGCGCGGACCCGCGGGAGCTGATGGGGCGCTGGGACGACAACGCGCTGGAGATCGCCACGCTGTGCATGGGCGGGCTCGCCGCCGTCGCGCTCGGTGACGCCCCTTGGCTGGTCGCGCTCGCGCTGCCGCCGATCCTGGTGCTGCACCGCGCGGTCCGGGTGCGCCAGCTCGAGGAGGTGGCCAGCAGGGACGGGAAGACGGGGCTGCTGAACGCCGCCACGTGGCGGACCCGCGCCGCGGACGCCGTGCGGGACACGCGACGGAGCGGGGCCTGCGCCGGGGTCTTGATCGTTGATCTCGACCACTTCAAGGCGGTCAACGACGAGCACGGGCACCTCGCGGGCGACGACGTGATCGCCGCGGTCGCGGCCGTCCTGCGTGCGGGCGTGCGCGCGAGGGACCTCGTCGGCCGCTTCGGGGGCGAGGAGTTCGTGGTGCTGGTCGACGCGCTGCCTCATGGCGTGGCGGGGCGGGCGGAGCTGGCCGCGGTCGGTGAACGGCTGCGGCGTCAGATCGCGGCGCTCGCGGTGCCCGTCGTCGACCGCGACACCGTGATCGACGGGCTCACCGCGTCCGTGGGGGCGGCCTGCGTCGTGACCGACGAGCGCCAGGTGGCCGAGATGGACGGCGCCGACCTCGACCGGGCGCTGCGCGCGGCGGACGCCTGCCTCTACGCGGCCAAACGCGCGGGGCGCAACCTCGTCCGGGTCGCGGGCGAGCCCGAGGTGCCCGCGCCGCGCCCGGCAGGCGACGCGCTCCGCGGAGCGACGAGCGGGGTCGACGCTCTTCCGTAAGCTGGTCGCGTGACTGAGCTTCCCAGCGATGTGGCGCGGACGGTCCTGCGCTCGGTGCACGACCCGGCCGACCTGCGGGGACTCGACCCAGACGAGCTCGCCGCACTGGCCGCGGAGATCCGCGGGGAGCTGGTGGAGTGCGTCTCGCGCACCGGCGGGCACCTCGGGCCCAACCTCGGCGTCGTCGAGCTGACGATCGCGGTCCACCGCGTCTTCCACTCGCCGCGCGACACGCTGATCTGGGACACCGGCCACCAGGCCTACGTGCACAAGCTGCTCACCGGCCGCCACGACGGCTGGGAGCGGCTCAAGCTCACCGGCGGGCCGTCGGGCTACCCGAGCCGCACGGAGAGCCCGCACGACCACGTCGAGAACAGCCACGCCTCCACGTCGCTCTCGTGGGCCGACGGGATCGCCAGGGCCTACGCGCTCACCGGGCAGCGGCGCCACGTCGTCGCGGTGATCGGGGACGGCGCGCTCACCGGCGGGATGGCGTGGGAGGCGCTGAACAACATCGCCGCCGCGAAGGACCGCAACCTCGTCATCGTCGTCAACGACAACGGCCGCTCCTATGCCCCGACGATCGGCGGCGTGGCCGACCGGCTCGCGTCGCTGCGGCTGCAGCCCGGCTACGAACGGGTGCTGGAGGCGGGCAAGCACGCCCTCGCCCGCACCCCGCTGGTCGGCGGGGCCGTCTACGCCGCCCTGCACGCGCTCAAGGCCGGGGTCAAGGACGCCCTCGCCCCGCAGGAGCTGTTCTCCGACCTCGGCATCAAGTACTTCGGGCCGGTGGACGGGCACAGCGTGGCCGCGGTGGAGTCCGCGCTGCGCCGCGCCAAGGGCTTCGGCGGGCCGGTGATCGTGCACGTCGTCACGCAGAAGGGGCGCGGCTACCCGCCCGCGGAGAACGACGTGGCCGAGCAGATGCACAGCCCCGCGGCCTTCGACCCGGTGACCGGCCTGCCCACCGCTCCGCCGAGCGTCGGCTGGACCAGTGTGTTCTCCGACGAGCTCGTCAAGATCGGCACCGCGAGGGAGGACGTGGTCGCGATCACGGCGGCGATGCTGGGCCCGACCGGCCTGGCGCCGTTCGCCGAGGCGTTCCCGGACCGGTGCATCGACGTCGGCATCGCCGAGCAGCACGCCCTCACCGCGGCGGCCGGGCTCGCGTACGCGGGCATGCACCCGGTCGTCGCGCTGTACTCGACGTTCCTCAACCGGGCGTTCGACCAGCTGCTCATGGACGTGGCGCTGCACGGGCAGGCCGTCACGCTCGTGCTCGACCGCGCGGGCGTCACCGGGAACGACGGGCCGTCGCACAACGGCATGTGGGACCTCTCGCTGCTGGGCATCGTTCCGGGGATGCGGGTGGCCGCGCCGCGTGACGCCGCCACGCTGCGCGAGGAGCTGACCGAGGCCGTCGCCGTCTCGGACGGGCCGACCGCGATCCGGTTCCCGAAGGGCGCGGTGATCGACACGGTGCCCGCCGTCCGGCGCGTCGACGGGGTGGACGTGCTGCGCGAGGGCGGTGCCCGTGACGTGCTGCTCGTGTGCGCGGGCGCGTTCGGCGCGCTCGGGGCGGCCGCGGCGGGGCGCCTCGCGCGCCAGGGCGTCTCGGTCACGGTGGTGGACCCGCGCTGGGTGCTGCCGGTGCCGTGGGCGGTCGTCGAGATGGCCTGCGAGCACCGCCTCGTCGTCGCGCTGAGCGACTCCGGGCGCCACGGCGGCTTCGGCTCCGCGGTGGCCGACGCGCTGCGCGCCGCCGAGTGCGACGTGCCGGTGCGCGACCTCGCGATCCCGCAGGAGTTTCTCGAACACGGCAGCCGGGCCGACGTGCTGGGCGCGGTCGGGCTCGGCGAGCAGGACGTCGCACGGCGTATCACGGAGTGGGCGGCAGCCTTGCTGCCCGAACGTGCGGCTGAGGAGTCGCGCTGATGCGGGTGCTGGTGGTGGAGGACGAGACGGCGCTTGCCGACGCGGTGGCCCGCGGGCTCCGCCGGGAGGGGATGGCGGTGGACGTCGCCTACGACGGCGACGCTGGCCACGAGAAGGCCACCGTCACCCGCTACGACGTCGTGGTGCTCGACCGCGACCTGCCCGGGATGCGCGGCGACGACCTGTGCGCGCAGATCGTGGCGTCCGGCACCACCACGCGGGTGCTCATGCTGACCGCGAGCGGCACGCTGGCCGACAAGGTCGACGGCCTGTCCCGCGGCGCCGACGACTACCTCGCCAAGCCGTTCGACTTCCCCGAGCTGGTGGCGCGGTGCCGCGCGCTCGGCAGGCGGGCGACCCCCGCCGCGCCGCCGTTGCTCGTCGCCGACGACGTCGTGCTCGACCCGGCCCGGCGCACCGTCAGCCGGGACGGGCGCTCGCTCGACCTCACCCGCAAGGAGTTCGGCGTGCTGGAGGTCCTGCTCGCCGCGCGAGGTGCGGTGGTGAGCAGCGAGGAGCTGCTCGAGCGGGTGTGGGACGAGAACGCCGATCCGTTCACCACCACGGTGCGGGTCACCGTCATGACGCTGCGCAAGAAGCTCGGCGACCCCGGCGTGATCGAGACGGTGGTCGGCGCGGGCTACCGCGTCCCCGCCGCGGGGTGACGGTGCGCGCGCTCCCCAGCGGCCTCGCGCCCCCTGCCGTGCCGACCCCCACCCGCGCCGCGCAGTCGCCCGCCCGTCGCGGCGCTGTGTCCCCCGCGCGCCCCGCCGCGGTGGGCGCCGCCCGCCCGGGTGCCACGCCCGACCGCCCCGGTGACAGACCCACCCGCGGCGACGACCCTGCGCGCTCTGCCCGGGCCAGCCGCGCGCCAGGGCATGGCCACCTGCCCTTGCTCGCCCGGTGCCCCGCGTCCGCGACCTCTTCGCAGGGCTGGCGGACGCCTCGCAGGGGCCCCGGGGTCTGCGAGGCGTCAAGCCGTTCTGCGAGGTCGCGGCGGCCGCGGGGGTGGGGATCGCCGCGGCGACGGGCGGGCGGCGGTGCGCGCCCCTAGCGGTGTCGGGCTGCGGCCGCGGCTCACGGTGGTGTGCACCGGCGTCGTGGCGCTGGTCAGCGCCCTGCTGCTGTGGCTGGGTTGGCTGCTGGTCGGCGGCCTGGCGCAGGTGCCGTCGCTCCCGCCGGGAAGCACGGTGCGGGTCGGGGGGCGACTCGTGCCGTCCGAGCAGGTGTCCGCCGCGGTCGGTGCGGCGGCCCGCGACGAGGTGCTCAGGGCGGGCCTCATCGCGTACCCGCTGGTGGTGGTCGCCGCGGCGATCGTGTCCTGGTGGCTCGTCGGGCGGGTGCTGGGGCCGTTGCACGCGGTCACGGCGACGGCGCGGCGGCTTTCGGTGGAGTCGCTGGACACCCGCACCGGGGTGCGCGACGCGCGGGGCGAGGTCGCCGAGCTCGCCGCGGGCTTCGACGCGATGCTCGACCGGCTGCAGGCCGCCTTCGAGGCTCAGCGCCGGTTCGTCGCCAACGCCAGCCATGAGCTGCGCACCCCGCTGTCGGTGCTGCGCACCGAGGTGGACGTGACGCTCTCGGACCCGGCCGCCGACGTCGAGGAGCTCCGCCGGATGGGTGCCGTCGTGCGGGACGCCACCCGGCGGGCGGACGACCTGGTGGCGGGCCTGCTGCTGCTCGCGCGCGTCGAGAGCGGGGCCGAGCTGGGGGAGCGGGCACCGCTCGACCTCGCCGACATGGTGGTGCCAGCGCTCGCGGCCGTGCGCGCCGACGCGACCGCGCGCGGCCTGCGGGTGTTGTTGAGCACGGTTGCGGCCCCGACGCACGGCGACCCCGTCCTGCTCGAGCGCGTGGTGGGCAACCTGGTGGAGAACGCGGTGCGGCACAACATCGCGGGCGGCTGGCTGGAGGTGGGCACGGCGGCCGTCGACGGCGGGGCCGAGCTGCGTGTGGCGTCCAGCGGGCCGGAGGTGCCCGCCGATCGGGTGGACGAGCTGTTCGAGCCGTTTCGCCGCGGCCCCGTCGAGCGGACGGGCGCGGCCCGCGGGGCGGGGCTGGGCCTTTCGATCGTGCGCGCGGTCGTGCTCGCCCACGGCGGCACCGTCGCCGCTCGGCCGGTCGTCGGCGGTGGCCTGTCGGTCACGGTCCTCCTCCCGGGCTGACCCCCACGGTGAGTCCCGCGTTCGGGCACGGTGAGTCCCGAATTCCGGCACGCCGAGTCCCGCGTCTCGACACGCCGAGTCCCGCGTCTCGACACGCCGAGTCGGGCGTTTGGGCACGGTGAGTCAAGGCGTCATGACCGACGTTCTTCCTGCCGGGTCATCTCGTCCTGATGACTGTCGCCGGTGCCGTGGTGCTCGGCTGCCCGTTCGCGGGGAGCCGGTCCACCGCCCGGTCGGCGAGGCGGCCGGGTCCGGCTACCCGCCGGGCGCGCGCTAGCCGGGGCGATGCGTGGAGAACCGGCTCTCTGTCAACCGCCCGTCGCCGCGCGACACGGCGAGATCGGCCGTTGTGTGACATGACGGCCATACATGGCACGCCTGTCACACAAACGCTGACCATGTGAGGGGGCCAGGTGCTGGGCTCGGCCACCTCGGGTCACCGCCGTCACCCCGGGTTGTCCGCGTCGGCGGTCTTGTCGGTGATCTGGAGCCGCACGAGTGGGATGGTCCGGCTGGTGGCGGCCCGGTAGCGGGCGTAGGTGGGCGCGCGCCGCAGGATGCTCGGCCAGAACGCGGTCGCCTCATGGGCGGGAAGGGGCTCGGCGTGGACCGCCACGACGCGGCCTCTGATCTCGATCCGCGCTGTCGGGGTGGCGAGCAGGTTGACATACCAGTCCGGCTGGGCGGCCCGTCCGCTGTTGGCGGCAACCACGATCATGCTCTCGCCATCGGGGAAGAACTGCAGGAGAACCGCGTGGTCCCGGCCGGATCTGCGACCCCGCGTGGTCAGGATCAACACGTTCCGGCCGCGCGGTCCGACACCGTTCGATCGGCGTAACAACGCTGTTCCCAGCCTCCGGAGCCGCTTGTTGCCCTCGTGCTCCAGCCACAGCACGATCCGGTCCGTGCGGGACATGCCTGCCGTCGACGTCCCCGGGCCGGATGGCTGCGAGCGGCTGGTCATCGCGCGGCCTCGACGAACCCGCTCGCCAACCCGTCAGCCCAGGTGATCCGCATCATCGACCCCATCGTTCCCCGCCCCACCGGATCAACCAGCGGGCGGCTGACAGGAACGATCCGCGCCCACCCCGGCGCACCTAAGAGGCCTACCGGCACACCGCACGGGGCCAGAGGGCACGAAGATGTGCCGGAACGCGGAACTCAGCGTGCCGGAACGCGGAACTCAGCGTGCCGGAACGCGGGACTCACCGTGCCGAAATCCGGGACTCACCGTGCTGAGATGCGGGACTCACCGTGTCGGAAGGCGGGACTCACCGTGCTGAGATGCGGGACTCACCTTGGGGGTCAGAACGGGCGGGTGGCGAGCGCTGGCTCCAGGAGGGGGGTGAGCAGCTCCACCTGCCAGTCCCGCGCCCCGCCTTTCCGCAACGCCGCCGCGACGTCGCCGTCGGCGGGCGGGCTCCAGCACAGCCGCCGCAGCAGGTCGGGCTGCAGCAGATTCTCCACCGGAATGGTCCGCTCCTCGCCGACCGTGGCCAGCGCGGCCCGGGCGGCGGCCAGCCGGGCGGCGGCGGCCGGGTCCCGGTCCGCCCACCGGGCCACCGGCGGCGGTCCGTCGTTCGGGGGGGCCGAGCGCGGCAGATCGGCCGGGTCGAGACGGGCGGCCTGGGCGACCGCCGAGTACCAGTACGCGGTGAGCCGCCGCTGCGCCCGCCCACGGAACACCGGCAGCTCGGCCAGCGCCGCCGCGGACGTGGGCGCGCTCGTGGCGGCGTCGATGATCGCCGCGTCCGGCAGCACCCGTCCGGGCGCGATGTCGCGCTCGGCGGCGAGCCGGTCGCGCGCCTCCCACAAGGCACGCACGACGGCGAGCGCGCGGGGCTTGCGCACCCGGTGCACGCCCGACGTGCGCCGCCACGGCTCGGCGCGCAGCGGGGGCGGCGGGGCCGTGCGCACCGCCTCGAACTCCTGGCGCGCCCAATCGGTCTTGCCCTGCTCGGCGAGCAGGCCCGCCAGCACGTCGCGCAGCGCGACGAGCACCTCCACGTCGAGCGCGGCGTAGACCAGCCAGGCCTCGGGCAGGGGGCGGCGCGACCAGTCGGCCGCCCCGTGCCCTTTCTCCAGCGACAGGTCGAGCAGCTGCTCGACCATCGGCCCCAACCCCACCCGTGGCAGGCCTGCCAGGCGGCCCGCCAGCTCGGTGTCGAACAGCGTCGACGGGACCAAGCCGACCTCGGCGAGGCACGGCAGGTCCTGGCTGGCGGCGTGCAGCACCCATTCCGGTCCGGCCAGCGCGGGCGCCAGCGCCGACAGGTCGCCGCGCAGCGGGATCGGGTCGACGAGCGCGGTGCCCGTTCCCGCGCGGCGCAGCTGCACCAGGTAGGCGCGTTGGGAGTAGCGGAAGCCCGATGCCCGTTCCGCATCGACGGCGATCGGCCCATGGCCCGCGGCGAAGGCGGCGGCGGTGCGCGCCAGCGCGGCGGGGTCGGCGACGACCGGGGGGAGCCCGTCGGCGGGTCGGAGCAGAGGTGTCGGTGCCGGTGGTGGCGCCGGACTGTCGGACGCGTGCGTTTCGGTCAGCGGATGACCCCGGCACGCATGGCGAGAGCGACCATCTGCGCGCGGTCGCCCGTGCCGAGCTTGCGTCCGATGCGCGAAAGGTGGCTCTTCACCGTCAGCGCCGACAGGCTCAGCGCCTCCCCGATCTCCTTGTTCGACTGCCCGTCCGCCACGAGCTGTAGCACTTCCACCTCGCGAGCGGACAGCTCACGCGGTGTGTTGTCGGTGCCGGGAACGCGGGTGCCGGTGGCGAGCAGCGGCGCGACCGTCGGGTCCGCGTAGACGCCGCCGTCGAGCACCCGCTTGACACCGTCGGTGACGATGGCCGCCGACGCCGACTTGAGCAGGTACGCCTGCGCGCCCGCCTGGAAGGCGGAGCGGACGGCGTACGGGTCGTCCGAAGAGGCGAGCACGACGAGGCGGTTCCACCCCAGCGCCCGCAGCTCGGTCACCAGGTCGAGCCCACTGCCATCGGGCAGGCCGAGATCGAGGATCGCCAGGTCGCATGGGCCGTTGGCGTGGGCCCGAGCCCGCGCCTCCGCCACCGATGCGGCCTCGTACACCGTGCCAGCACCCATCGAGCGGAGCCGTGCCGCGATCGCCTCGCGCAGGAGCGGGTGGTCGTCGACCACCAGCACCGAGAACAGCTCCTCCCGCGGGTGCGGGACCATCGCAGGCGACAGCACGGGCTGGTGTGGTGAACCCTGTCCCACCACACCACGCACGGGTGCGCCTTGGCCAACAACGGCCACGTCTGTACCTCCCTGGAAGCGGTCGTTTGCCCCCGACCAGCACCAGATCCCCGGTCGTGCAGAGCGTTCGTCCGACCGCCCGGGTGGTGTCCGAGGAGGAAGCGTAGCCCCCCAAGCGGTCTAACGTCGTGTATCGGTTCGAACTTGCCCGGGTGAAAGTTACAGCGTTGTCGATCGCGAACCACCCGTACGGGGGAGGGTGTCGATCACTGAATGCGTTGAACCCGCAGGTGAGAGCCCCGATCACACCGTCCGATGGACCAGCGGAACTGCTCCGACCGGAGGCAGGCCCGCTGCTACCGCCACGAGTTGGCAAAACGCTTCCGCGTGTTGGGTCAGCTCCGGACCCACCGGTGTCCAGGACGCGCGCAGCTCGACGTCGTCATCGCGGCGGGGTCCGGAGATGTCACCGAACCGGACGGAGGACGTCTGGGTGACGGTTCCCCCCAGCGCGGTGTAGCGGGCGCCGTTCTGCTCCAGCGCCTCGGTCAGCCACGACCACCCGACGACGGGCAGCATCTCGTCGCCCAGCTGCTCGGGCTCCAGCCGGGCCTGCACGAAGCAGACCAGCCGGAACGTGCCCTCCCAGGCGTCCTGGCCCGCTGGGTCGTGCAGCAGGATGAGCCGACCGGACGTGTCGGGCTCGTCGAGGTCCTCGCCCGACGGGCGCCCGGCATCGGCCTCGACGTGCAGCGCCCAGCTGAAGGGAGCCAGCTTCGGCGGGGCGTCGAGCGCGGAGACGAACAGCTCGGGCCGCGGACGCATCGCGTTCAACGAAGCCACCGCGCGCCGGAACTCGGCGGGTGGGACGGTCGCGTCGGGCACGACCGGTGACTCTAAGGTCCCCAGCCGCGCGGGGCGGGCAGGCGCGCCGGGGTGCGGTCGCCGTGGGATGCTGATCGCGCCATGCAACCGCCCGCCCCTGCCGTCAACCCGGTCATCAACCCCCGAGCTGCCGTGCGTCGAGACCTGCGTCAAGCCCCCTTCCTCGTCGCCGCCCGGGGCGGCACACCCGATCGACGGCCGGTGTGGCTGATGCGCCAGGCGGGCCGCTCGCTGCCCGAGTACCGCGCACTGCGCGCGGGCACCGCGATGCTCGACGCCTGCCTCGACCCGCCGCTGACCTGTGAGATCACGCTCCAACCGGTACGGCGGCACGGCGTCGACGCCGCGATCCTGTTCTCCGACATCGTGGTTCCGCTCGCCGCCGCGGGCGTCGGGGTCGACATCGTGCCGGGCACCGGCCCGGTCGTGGCGCACCCGGTGCGGACGGCGGCCGACGTCGCCGCGCTGCCGCACCTGGCCGTCGGACAGGTGGCGCCGGTCGCCGAGGCCGTCGGGCTGCTGCTGCGCGAGCTCGGCGACACCCCGCTGATCGGGTTCGCGGGCGCCCCCTTCACGCTGGCGTCCTACCTCGTCGAGGGTGGCCCGAGCCGCAACCACGAGCGCACCAAGGCCCTCATGTACTCGACGCCGGACGTGTGGCACGCGCTGATGGGCCGCCTCGCCGCCATCACCGCCACGTTCCTGCGGGCCCAGGTCGCCGCCGGGGTCGACGCCGTGCAGCTCTTCGACTCGTGGGCGGGTGCGCTGTCCGAGCGCGACTACCGCCGGTTCGTGCTGCCGCACTCGGCGCGGGTGCTCGCCGCGGTCGCGGACGCGGGCGTGCCGCGGATCCACTTCGGCGTCGGCACCGGCGAGCTGCTCGGCGCGATGGCCGAGGCCGGAGCGGACGTCGTCGGCGTCGACTGGCGGGTGCCGCTCGACGAGGCCGGGCGCCGCACCGGGCGGGTCGTGCAGGGCAACCTCGACCCCGCCGTCCTGTTCGCCGACGCGGCATCGGTCGAGGCGGAGGTGCGCCGCATCCTCGACGAGGGGAGCCGCGCACCCGGCCACGTGTTCAACCTCGGCCACGGGGTGCTGCCGGAGACCGACCCGGACGTCATCACGCGGCTGGTCGAGCTCGTCCACAGCGTGGGCTCGTGACCGTGCGTGTCGCGGTGGTGGGCGCGGGCGTCTCCGGGCTGGCCGCCGCCCACCGCCTCCGCACGCTGCTCGGCCCCGACGCCGTGATCACGCTGCTGGAGCAGCGGGACCGGATCGGCGGGGTGCTGCGCACCGTCGACTTCGCGGGCATGCCCTACGACGTCGGCGCCGAGGCCTTCCTCGCGCGCCGCCCCGAGGTGCCCGCGCTGCTGGCCGAGCTCGGCCTCGGCGACCGGATGGTGCACCCGACGTCGGCGGTCGCCACCATCCGCGCCGCGGGCCGCACCGTGCCGCTGCCGGGTGGCACCGTGCTCGGCGTGCCGACGAGCGCGGCCCGCCTGACGGGCGTGCTGTCGGACGCGGGCCTGTCCGCGGTGGCGGCCGAGCCCTCCCGGCCGCTGGCCTGGACCCCCGGCGGGGACGTCGCGCTCGGCGGGCTCCTGCGGGCCCGGTTCGGCGACGAGCTGGCCGACCGCCTCGTCGACCCGCTCCTCGGCGGCGTGTACGCCGGGCGCGTGGACGTCCTCGGCCTGCGCGCCACGATGCCCGCCCTCGCCGCCGCCCTCGACGCGGACGCCCCGTCGCTCACCGCTGCCGCCGACGCCGCCACGGGCGCCACAGGCCCCGGAACGGCGGCCAGCGCGGCCCCCCACACGGTGAGTCCCGCATCCCAGCACGGTGGTTCCCGCGACTCGACACGCCGAGATGGCCATCCCGGGCCGCTCAACGGTGAGCCCCGCGATCCGACACGGCGTGCAGGCCGCCCCGCCACGCCGCCGCCGGTGTTCGGTGCGCTGCGTGGCGGCTACCGCGTGCTGGTCGACGCCCTCGCCAAGGCCGCGCACGCCGACATCCGGCTCGGCGCGACCGTCCGCGGCCTCGAGCGCAGCGCGGCGGGCTGGCTCCTGGTGCTCGGCCCGACGACGGCGCCCGAGGCGCTGGAAGTCGACGCCGTGGTGCTCGCCGTGCCCGCGCCAGCGGTGGCCCGTCTGCTCGGACCGGTCGCCCCGGCCGCGGCCGCCGCGGCGGCGGGCATCGAGCTGGCGTCGTCCGTGGTCGTCGCGTTGGCGTTCCGCGAGCAGGACGTGCCCGCCGTGACGACGTCGGGCGCGCTCGTCGCGGTGGGGGAGCCCCTGTCGGTCAAGGGCGTCACCCACTCATCGACGAAATGGGCGCACCTCGTGGGCGACGGGCTCGTGCGCCTGCGCGCGTCGCTGGGGCGGTTCGGCGAGGCCACCGCTCTCCAGACCGACGACGCCACGCTGGTCGCGCAGGTGCGCGCCGACCTCGCCACGCTGGACGGCATCACGGCCGCGCCGGTGGCCGTGCACGTGCAGCGGTGGGGCGGCGGGCTGCCGCAGTACGCGGTCGGCCACGTCGCGCGGGTCGCCGCCCTCGAGGGCGGCCTGCCGGACGGCCTCGCGGTCGCAGGCGCCGCGCTGCACGGGGTCGGCGTGCCCGCCTGCGTCGGCGCCGGTCGTGCCGCGGCCGAACGGGCGGCCCGACCGCTCGTTAGGATCGGGTGATGGCCCGCCTCGACTACACCGAGCTGAACAACCTGATCCGCTACACCATGTGGTCGGTGTTCCGGGCGGAGCCGGGGCGACTGGACGACGACCGGTCGGCGGCGGCCGCCCAGATGTCGGAGTACCTGGAGGCGCTCGCGGACAAGGGCGTCGTCGTGCGCGGCGTCTACGACCTCACGGGGATGCGCGCCGACGCCGACTTCATGATCTGGTGGCACGCCGAGACCGTCGAGGCGCTGCAGGCCGCCTATGCAGGGCTGCGCCGCACCGCGGTCGGCCGGGCCGCCGAGCCCGTCTGGAGCCAGGTGGCGCTGCACCGCCCCGCGGAGTTCAACAAGAGCCACGTGCCCGCGTTCATCGCGGGGGAGGAGCCGCGGGCGTACGTCTGCGTGTACCCGTTCGTCCGCTCGCTGGACTGGTACCTGCTCCCCGACGAGGAGCGCCGCACGATGCTCGCCGAGCACGGCCAGGCGGCGCGCGGCTACAAGGACGTGCGGGCCAACACCGTGCCCGCGTTCGCGCTGGGCGACTACGAGTGGATCCTCGCCTTCGAGGCCGACGAGCTGCACCGCATCGTCGACCTCATGCGCGACCTGCGCGCCACCGAGGCACGCAGGCACGTGCGCGAAGAGGTGCCGTTCTTCACCGGCCCGCGGGTCGAGCCGGGCGACCTGGTGGCCACCCTGCCCTGAGCCCGCCTCACGGCGCTCCGTTGGCCACGGCCTGCAGCACGTCCGCGTGGCAGGGCAGGCGGTTGCCCTCCGGGTCTTCGAGCGGGCACCAGCACGCGAGTTCGCGTCCGGCCAGCCGGTCGCGCACGTACGCGACGTCGTACGCTCAGGCATCAGCCCTCGTCGGGCTCCAGCGTCAGCGAGATCGAGTTGATGCAGTACCGCAGGTCGGTGGGCGTGCCGTAGCCCTCGCCCTCGAACACGTGGCCGAGGTGGCTGTGACAGTTCGCGCAGAGCACCTCGGTGCGCTTCATGCCCATCGCGTAGTCGGTGCGCTCGATGACGGCGTCCCCGGCGAGCGGGGTGAAGAACGACGGCCAGCCGCAGTGCGAGTCGAACTTCGTGTCGCTGCGGAACAGCTCGGCGCCGCACGCGCGGCAGCGGTAGACGCCCGTGGTCTTGGTGTCGGTGTACTCGCCGACGAACGGCGCCTCGGTGCCCGCCTGGCGCAGCACGCGGTACTCGGCGGGGGTGAGCTGCTCGCGCCACTCGGCGTCGGACTTGACGACCTTCGCGGGCTGGTCGGTGACGGGATCCATGCCACCAAGGCTACGTCGCACCCGGCGCAGGAGGCCTTTCAGAACCATGTCGCGAGCACGAACTTCAGCACGTCCCAGACCAGGCCCGCGACGACGGCCAGCAGCATGAGCACGACCATGACCGCCGCGAGGCGCCGTTCGCCCTGCGCGCGGTTGGCGGAGTCGGCGAACGTGCCGACGTCGTCGAGGTAGCCCTCCACGGTGAACGCCGGGTGGCGGCGGTGCATGCGGTCGAGGTGGGCGGCGAATGCCTGGGCGTCCGGATCGTCGCGGTCCAGCCCGATCAGGTCGTCGTCAAAACGATCAGGCATGTGGACCAGCCTAGCCGGTAGCGTGCGGGGCCGTGGCGACCAAGGCGGCGGAGCTGATCACAGTGCCGGGCCCCGAAGGGCCCCGCGAGGTGCGGCTGACCAGCCCGGACAAGGTGTACTTCCCGGAGCCGGGCATCACGAAGCGGGAGGTCGTGGAGTACTACCGGGCCGTGGTCGACCCCTTGCTCGGCGTGTTGCGGGAGCGCCCGACCAACCTCAAGCGCTACCCGGACGGCGTCACCGGCGAGCCGTTCTACTCCAAGCGTCTGCCCAAGGGCGCACCGCCGTACACGCAGACCGCGCGCGTGACGTTCCCCAGCGGACGCACGGCCGACGCGTTCTGCCCGACCGAGCCCGCCGTGCTGCTGTGGGCGGCGAACATGGGCACGTTCGACTTCCACCCCTGGCCGGTGCGCCGCGTCGACCCCGACCGGCCCGACGAGCTGCGCATCGACCTCGACCCGCAGCCGGGCACGGACTTCGCCGACGCCGTCGCCGTCGCCGCCGTGCTGCACGAGGTGCTCGACGAGGCGGGCCTGGTCGGCTGGCCGAAGACGTCCGGCGGGCGGGGAATCCACGTGTTCGCGCGCATCCGCCCGGAATGGGGCTTCGTCGACGTCCGGCACGCGGTGATCGCGATCGCCCGGCGGGTCGCCGAGCGGCTGCCGGAGCGGGCCACCGTGGCCTGGTGGAAGGAGGAGCGCGGCGAGCGGGTGTTCCTCGACTACAACCAGGCCGCGCGGGACCGCACGGTGGCCTCGGCCTGGTCGGTGCGCGGGCGCCCGCGTGGCACGGTGTCGATGCCGCTGACCTGGGACGACCTGCCGTCGGTCGAGCCGGAGGACTTCGACGTGCGCACGGTGCCGGGCCTGTACGCGCAGCGTGGCGACCCGCACGCGGACATGGACGCGCACGTCGGCGGCCTGGAGACCGTGCTCGAGTGGTACGCGGCCGACCCGCGCGGCGACATGCCGTACCCGCCGGAGTACCCGAAGATGCCCGGCGAGCCCATGCGGGTGCAGCCCTCCCGTGCGCGCCGGCCCGCGGCCGACCAGGAGTAGTGGGCCGCCTCAGTTCCCGGAGCCGTCCGTAGGGGTCGCGGCGGGGTCGGGGAGGGCCTTGCCGTCGATGCCGATCGCCGACCAGGCGTCGTCCATTCCCTGGCCGGTCATCAGGCCCGGCTCGGTGTCCCTGACATACCGGTAGACCGGCCATCCGTTGATCGTCAGCTGCTCCGTGCCGTCCGGGCGGCGTACGGAGCCCATCATCGCCGGGTCGATCTCGTTGGTTCCGACGGGCCCGTCGTGCACGACGGGCGGCCAGGTGGTGGCGCACTTCCCGGTGCAGTTGCTCTCCGGAGGGTCCGCACTGTCCTTGCTGTATCGGTACAGGGTGAACCCGTCGTCGGTCAGCACCGTGCCGAGGGACGTGATCGTCGCGGAGATGCCGCGCGGGGCCACGGGGGAGTCGCCCTTGTCGACCGCGTCGAGGGGTGCGCCGCCCCCGACCGGCACTGCCTGGCTGGCCGGAACGCCGAACTGGGGGAGGGCACAGGCGGACGAGAACGCCAGGGGCGCCGCGAGCAACGCCACGCCGACAGCCCGCATGAGGGAGGGAGAGGGCATGGCTGATCACAGTAGGGACGGGCGGCGCGCGCCGGAGGAGATGTCGGGTGTCGGGCGGTCTCCGGCGGGTTGGGCGCGTCGGACGGACGCGCATCCCGCCGAATGGCCGATGCCGCGCCGAGGCGCTCGCGTAGCCTGACCTCAGGTCGACGCTCGTCGCGCCGTCGGGCCGTTCGCCCTCCGGTCGTCGCCTGCCACGGTGACCGGTTGCGGTGGGCGGAAGATCGCTGTGAGCGGATCGCTGAGCGGCGGCGCGTCGCCGTCAGGCCGGGTCGGCGGCGGCGAGCCTGAAGGCGTTAGCGAGCGATCGGCGCAATCTCTGCGGCATTCGGAGCAGTTCCACACCGCTCGTCGCGCACGGCGTTCCCGTGGGCCCACCAAGCTCTCAGCTTGGCAACCCGGGCCGCAGGTGCCCTCCTACGGTCGCCGCCATGAACGACGGGTTGCTGCGCACCGCGTGGCTTACCGGGCTCGGCGCCATCGTGGCGGGTCCTCCGCTGCTGTGGCTCGCCACGGCTCCCCCCGAGCCGATGTGGTCCCGGCTGGCGGTGGTGTCCGGCTTCTTCGCGCTCACGGTGCTGGTCTGCGCGGCCGTGCTGCCGAGCAGGCTGCGCTCCCTGAACCGGGCCTTCGGCATCGAGAGCGTGATGGAGGTGCACCGCTTCTTCGGGGTCTCGGCCGCCGTGCTGGTGCTCGTGCATCTCGCCTGCGTCGTCGTCAACGACCCGCGCACGATCGCCCTCCTGAGCTTCCCGAGCGCGCCGCCGAGGGCACAGGCGGCGACGGCCGCGACCGTCGCGCTGGTGCTGCTCGTCGGCGTCGTCGCCCTCAAGAAGCGGCTGCGGCTGTCCTACGAGTCGTGGCGCTGGATGCACATCGGCCTCGCGAGCGCCGTGCTGGTGTTCTCCGCGCTGCACGTGCTGTGGCTGAACCACGCGCTGCTGGTGCCTCCGATGTACGCCGCGTTCCTCGTGCTCGTCGCGATCGTCTTCGCTGTGGCGGGATACCGGTGGGTCTGGCGCGGCCTGCTCGACCCGTCCACCGAGTTCGTCATCCAGGAGATCCGCTCCGAGAGCCCCACGATCAGCACCGTCGTGCTGGCGCCCCGGAGCACGGACGCCGCATGGAACTTCGTGCCAGGGCAGTTCGCCTGGGTGCGGATGGGCCGCTCGCCCGCCGCCGAAGAGCACCCGTTCACGATCTCCTCCAGCTCGCGCGACGAGTACACGACGTTCACGGTCCGGCATGCGGGCGACTTCACCCGGACCCTGACCGCCCTGCCGCCCGGCACCCCCGTCTGGGTCGACGGCCCGCACGGCGCGTTCTCCGGGGACATCGGCGAGTGCTCCGGGTTCGTCCTCATCGCGGGCGGGGTGGGCATCACCCCGATGATGAGCATGCTGCGCACCGCGGCCGACCGCGGCGACCGGCGCCCCTACCGCCTCGTGGTCGTCGCCTCCCGCCCGGAGGACCTGCTGTTCAGGGAGGAGCTCGGCTTCCTGCGCGGCTCGCTCGACCTGGTGGTCACCGAGGTCCTTCGCCGCCCCATCGACGACTGGGATGGCCACTACGGCGACCTCGGCTACGGCCTGCTCTCGCTCGTGCTCGGCAGCACCGAGCGGCCCGGGTCGGTCGACTTCTTCCTCTGCGGCCCGCCCGCCATGATCCACGACGCCCTGGAGGTCATCGAGGCGCTCGACGTCGACCCCGGCCGCGTCCACACCGAACTCTTCGACTTCGTCTGACGCTCCCCCTCCGTCTGACTCGAAAGGCCCTGAAGCGATGCTCCGCCGGATCCCCCGGTACCTGCGTGTCTCCATCGTGCTCGCGATCGTCGCCGCCGTGGCGGTGACGGTCTACCAGTCCTGGCAGTCCGGCGTCGTCGGCACCGGCGGCTGGACCCAGACCCAATGGGGCCCGATCGGGCCCGCCGACCGCGACCTGCTCGTGAAGGTCCGCCAGGCGAACCTCTGGGAAGGTCCCACGGGTCAGCAGGCGGCGCAGCAGGCCAGCTCGCCCACCGTCCGTGAGGTCGGCGAGCGCCTCGCAGGCGAGCACGCCGACCTCGACGTGCAGACCCGCAAGGTCGCCGACCAGCTCGGCGTGCTGCTCCCCGCGACACCCAACGCCCAGCAGCAGGGGTGGATGAACGAGATCTCCGCGGCGACCGGAACGGACTACGACCGGATCTTCGTCCAGCGGGTGCGCCAAGCCCATGGCATCGTCCTGCCGCTTCTCGCCCAGGTGCGCGTGAGCACTCGCAACACGATGATGCGCGACTTCGCCGCCGTCGGCATGCAGTACGTGAGCAGGCACATCGGCTACCTGGAGAGCACCGGCCTCGTCGACTACAACGCGCTGCCCGCGGCCCCGGACCCGAGCCTGTTCACCTTCAGCGGCGCCCCCGGCGGCCAGGACCTGGTCATGCCGACGCTCGTCATCCTCTGCTGCCTGATCGCCGCGGCAGGCTTCCTGGCCGCGTTCCGACGCAAGCGCGCGCAGAAGGGCCGCTCCCTGACGGTCGACCCGCCGCGGCGCGCCCCCGCCCCCGCCCCCGACCCCGCCCCCGACCTCGTGGCCATCCCCGGGCCACGCCCACCTTCGACCGACACCCACCCCTCACTTCCCCTCCTGCTTCCGGGCGAGGCCACCGGGCCCCGTCATGCGGTCCGCCCCCGGGTCCGCAGCTGAACCGCTTCCGCTCCCGCTCCCCACTCGAAACGGAACCCCCCATGTCCTCGAACGCTCCCCACAGTTCGACGAAGCGCCTCGTGACGGCCGCGGCCGCCGCGCTGGCCTGCCTCCTACCCGCGGCCTGTGACGTCGCGTCGGCCAGCACCGGCCACCACAAGCCGCCCGCCACGGCCCGTCCCGGTGGCAACAACAACCACCACGGCGGCGGCATCAAGACGTCGTCCCCGGCCTCCGCGACGAGCGCCGCGACCGACACCGCGGGCGCCGACCCCAGCGATCCCGCCGACCCGACGGACCCGAACGCCCCGGTGACCGACCCCGCCGCCTCGACGAGCGACCCGGCCGCCACCGCCACCGTCGCCCCGACGACCGCGCCTCCTGCAGGCGGCACCAACGGTCTCGACGTCCTGGCCCGGGACTGCTCGAACAGCAAGCTGAAGCCGCACGACGGGTTCCAGAACGCGCCTGCATGTGTCTCGACCGCGTTCGGCGAGGTCGCCGCGCAGGACAAGGACCCGTCGCTGCTCATCACCGCCTCGCCGAGGTTCGTCCGGGCCAACACCGCGTTCACGCTGAAGGTGAGCACCCGCAACCTGGTGCGCGACCGGTTCCTCGGCGCCGCGGCGGGCGGCTACTACCTGGAGAGCTCCGTGCTCACCGACGGCGGCATCCAGCGCGGCCACTTCCACACCGCCTGCCGCATGCTGGCCAGCCAGAACGTGGCCCCCGACCCCGCGCCGGTGCCTGCGTTCTTCCTCGCGACGCAGGACAACGCGGGCGGCGAGACCCCGGACACCGTCACGATCAACGTCCCGGGCCTCCCGAGCCGCGGCGTCGCGCAGTGCACGGTCTGGGCCGGTGACGGGTCGCACCGCATCCCGATGATGCAGCGCGCCAACCAGACGCCCGCCATCGACTCGGTCCGAATCCTGGTGGGCTGAGGAA
The DNA here is from genome assembly GCA_963750095.1 of uncultured Actinomycetota bacterium. Classification (GTDB taxonomy): domain Bacteria; phylum Actinomycetota; class Actinomycetes; order Mycobacteriales; family Pseudonocardiaceae; genus Pseudonocardia. The sequence continues at coordinate 490,555 of CAVVPJ010000012.1, forward strand.
TGACGGTCCTCACCGACGGCGGGGAACGGGTAGCCGAAGACCCAGGGCCCGCGGCCGAGCTCGCCCCGATGGTCGAGGTCTGGTTCCGGATCCTCGGCGACCACGTCCCCGACGAGGACCGCCGCTGCCGGGCGTGCACGGGGGTGCGCCGCACCGCGTGGCCGTGCCAGGTGCGGGCGCTGGCGGAGCGGGCCCGCCAGTGGCACGCGCTGGGCCTGTCCGCCCGCGGGCGCAGGCTCCCCGGCCTCCGGGGCGCCTCCTGTCCGCTGACGCTGCGGGAGCGCGAGTTCCTCCAGCTCGCCGCGGACGGCTGGCGGGACATGGAGATCGCCGAGCGGCTGGACGTGCCGGAACGGACCGTGCGCACCTCGATCCGCCGGATCGGACGTGCGGTCGGTGCGCCCGACCGCACGGGCCTGCTCGTCCTGGCGCTGCGGGCCGGCGTCATCGTCTGACCTGACGTCGGGTAGACCGGACGCGTGCCGGACCAGAACGCGGACGTGACCGCCGACGTCGCCGTGGTGGGCGCCGGGCCTGCGGGCTCGGCGTCCGCCCTGCGCGTTCTGCAGCTGCGCCCCGACGCACGGGTGCTGCTGCTGGACGCCGCGGCGTTCCCCCGGGACAAGACCTGCGGCGACGGGGTGGCCGCCCACGTGTTCGACCTGCTCGACGCGCTGGGGTTGCCCGACCTGCGCCCGCTCGGCCCAGCCGTGCCCGGGCTGCGCCTGCGCAGCCCGGGCGGCCGGGTGGTCGCCCGCCGCTGCGCGCGGCCCAACCACCCGATCCCGCGCGCCGTCCTCGACGCCCGGCTCGTCGAGGCGGCGGTCGCCCGCGGGGCGCAGCTGCGTCGCCACCGCGTGCGGTCGCTGCGGGTGGAACGGGACCGGGTCGTGCTGGACGACACGGTCGCCGCGCGCGTGGTGATCGGCGCCGACGGGGCGAACTCGGTCGTTCGGCGGCTGGTCGGCGCGCCGCCTGTCCCGCCGGGCGGCGTCGCCGTCGCGATCCGCGGCTACGCGGCGGCAACGGCCCACCCGGACGAGCTGATGATCGAGTTCGCCAAGGGCAGATACCCGGCCTACGCGTGGGCGTTCCCGGTGGCGGGCGGTGGCGCCAACGTGGGCTTCGGGGTGTTCGACCGTCGCGGCGGGGGGTCGCGCCGTCAGCTGCTCGAGGCGCTGCGGATGCTGCTGCCGGGCCACGATCCCGATCCCGCGACGGTCCGCGGCCACCACCTCCCGCTCTCGACGGGCCCCCGGCACCACCCCGACGGCCGGGTGCTGCTGGCCGGTGACGCGGCCGCGTTGGTCAATCCGCTCACCGGCGAGGGCATCTACGACGCCGTGGCCTCAGGGGCCCTCGCGGGCCGCGCCGCGCTGCTCGGCGCGGACGCTGGCCGGGCCCACCGCGAGGCGATGCGGCGGGCGTTCGGCCGCCACCGTGCCCATCTCGCCGTCCTCGCCCGGCTGGTGCCGCACGCCCGGTTCCTCGACGCCGCCGTCGCCACCGCGGCCCGCGACCAGGCCGTCTTCGACGCCGCCGTCGACCTCGGCCTCGCGGGTGGGACGGCAGACCGACACGCGCTCCGCGCCATCGCGGCCACGTACCTGCGCGGGTGAGGCGGCGGCGCGCCGCACCCCCGCCGCGCCCCCCACGACGTCGGAGTGGCCGTCCACCTTACGGAGGGCAGAGGATCCCCGGCTCCGGAACGGACGCGTCGACGAGCATGTTGTCCACCAGCGAGTTGACGCACAGCGTCCGCGGGAACGCCCCGGTCCCGGCGCCCTGCCAGCCGATGAACACGGCCGACGGCAGCGACCGGGCGAGCGCCTGTGAGGCGTCGACCGGCGTCCGCGGACCGGCCGCCGTGCCGATCACGGCGAGCGGCGGCAGGTCGGGCGGAACCGGGGCCTGGGTGGTGTCACCCCCCGTCGGCCACGGCGCACAGGCCACGAGATCGGCCGCGAGGCTGCCGCCGAACAGCGGGTAGTCCGTGCCCCAGCGCTTCGCGAGCTCCTCGATCTGGGCGGGCGCGATCCGGTTCTGCGCGTCGTTGCAGTCGGTGGCGAGGACGGCGTCGAAGCGCCCACGGGGGCCAAGCACCGGCGCGAGCACGGTGAGGAGGGCGGCCGGGTTGCCCGCCGTCGCCGCCTGCAGCCCGTTGGCGAGCGCGGGCCAGGTGGTGGGCTCGCCGAGTGCCGTCCGGATGGCCATGAGCGCCACGCCCGCCGTCAGCCGCTGTCCGCCCGGAGCGGTCAAGGGCTGCCCGCGCAGCCCCGTGACCAGCGCCGTCACCCTGGCGCGCGGGTTGTCGCCCAGCGGGCAGGCGCCGGCCGCCGTGCAGCTCTGCGCGAAGGCGTCGAACGCGGCCTCCGCCGACTTCGCACGCGCCTCAGACCGCGCGGGCTCGTCGACCGTCGGGTCCGGCGGGCCGTCCAGTACGAGCCGACCGACGGCCCGAGGGTGGGCGCGGGCCCAGTCGTCGAGCGCGGCCGCGCCGTCCCCGGTGCCCAGCGCCGACAGCCGCGCCACCCCGAGCGCCTGGCGCACCGCCTCGACGTCGGCCGCCGCCGCCGCGCTGGAGAATCCGTCGAGCTGGCCGTCGAGCGCGACGTTGCAGGCCTGCACCACCGCGCGGGCGCGATCGAGCAGCGCGGTGGCGTCCAGCGCGGCGGGGTCGACGTCGACCAGCGCGGCCCGCGCGGCCGGGTCCGCGCAGTCGAGGGTGTCGGCGCCGGTGCCGCGCCGGTCCATGCCGATGATCGCGTACCGGGACAGGAGGTACTCGGGCACCTGCGCGGCGAGCCGGGCCGCCCGCCGCGCGGTCGGGTCGGTGGCGGTGTCGCCGAGCACGAGCAGCGGCGGGCGGGCGGCCAGCGGGGTGCGGCCCGGCGCGTCGCTGAGCCCGACCCGCACGACGCCGAGGGTGACGGCCCCCAGACCGGGCTGGGCCGGGTCGAGCGGCACGGTCAGCGTGGCGCAGTCGGCCCGCAGCGCGCGGACGGTGGGGACAGGGACGTCGAGGCCCGCCAGGGTGCCCGCGGTGCAGTCGGCGAAGGAGAGCGTGGCGCGCTGCGGCGACAGCGGCGGCAGTGGGGCGGGCGGGAGCGTCGTGGTCGCGGGCGGCGCGGGCAGGTCCCCGCGCACGGCGACCGGCGGGCGCGCCGACGGCCCCACCGTGCAGCCCGCGACCAGCCCGGCGACCAGCAGCAGGATGGCGCCCACCGGCCGACGTGCCACGTGCCCTCCTCGTCGGTCCTACCGTGCCGCAACGCCGGTGAGGCGGGGGTGAGGGATCAGGCCACGCGCGGGGTGGGCTGCGGGCGCTCCAGCTCGAGCCGCACCGCCACCGGCAGCGCCGTCAGGTCGAACGCCGAGAGCGCCGTCGCGACCACCTCCTCGTGCAGCCGCCGCAGCACGGCGCGCACGTCGGCGTCGTCGGTGAGCCAGAGGGTGACGCGCAGCGCGGGCGCGCCCGCCGTCCCGACCAGCCGCGCCCTGGCCCGCGCCACGCCGGGCAACGTGGCCGCCTGGCTCGCGACCGCCTCGCCCGCGGCGGCGGAGGTCACGAGGATCGTCGTGTCCGCGCCGCCGTCGAGCACGACGTCGGGGCGCGGTTCCGGGCGTACGGAACGGGCTACCCAGACCAGGCCGAACACGGCCAGCGCGACCCCGCCGACGGTCGCGACGACGCGCCACAGCAGCGGGTTGGCGGCCACCGTGGCGACCATGATCGGGTCCAGCAGCGGGCGGCCCGCCCGCGCGGTGCCGAACACGCCGTAGGACAGCAGCGTCACGCCGAACCCGGCGACCAGGAGGACGAGTCCGATCAGCACGGCGAGCCACCGGTCGCTGCCCGCCGAGCGCGCCACGGCCGACCGCGACCGGCGGCGGAGGCGGGAGTCCTCGGGTGTCGCGGCATGCTTGGCGAGGTTCACCGTCACTGCAGGCCCTCCCGTTCCCGCACCGACACGGCGACGCGTGGCCGTCGGCGCAGCGGCAGCTCCTCCAGCAGTTCCTCGACCCGCGTCACGATCGTCTCCCGCAGGTCAGGGGGCGCGTCGTTCCATGCGCGGGCGCTCACCGCCACGCGCCGGGTCGACGCGGTCACCGAGGCGGAGAGGACGTCGTCGGCGGCCCGCACCCGGGTGCCGACCAGGCGTGCCAGCACGCGCGGTGAGGTCGTCACCGCCATGGCGGGCGTCGGCGCTTCGAGGTGCACGTCGACCCGTCGGGCGGCGAGCCCGACGATCACCAGCAGCAGACCCGCGACGCCGACGCCGATCGCGATGCCCGGCACCGGGCTCTCGTTCCACGACAGGCCCGCGAGCACGGCGCCCCACGCCTGCCACGGCACGAGGAGCCCCGCCTCGGACCCCGGCAGCACCCACGCCGCCACCACCTCGATCACGACGAGGACGCCTGCCGCCGCGAGGGCGGTGCCCAGCAGGGACGCCAGGACACGCAACAGAACTCGCACCGGGCACCTACCGCGGTCGGACCGGGGCGGGGGCGGCGGCGCCGCGCAGTCCGGTGACGATGACCGCCAACGCGCGCATCCGGTGCCCGGCCAGCCGGTCGAGGTCGTCGGTGACCGCGGCGCGCACGGCGTCGACCACGGCGCGGACCGCGGCCGGGTAGCGCAGCGTCAGCTCCAGCCGCACGTCGACGGGGGCGGGCTCGCCCGTGCCGACGGTCACCCGCGCGTTCGCCCCGGACTCCCCGACGTCGATGCCCGCGAGCCTGCGCTCGTTGCGCAGGGTGCCCGGCACCGAGTCGGCCGCGTGCTCGACGATCTTGCGGAGCACCGCGGGGTAGATGTCCAGCCTGCCGCGCTCGGCGGGCTCGGCGAGCGCTCTCATCGGTCGCGCCCGCGCCCGAGCAGCGTCGTGACGTCCAGCCGCCCGTCCAGCGCCAGGCCGATCAGCAGCCCGACGATGCCCACCAGCAGGGTGATCAGGAACGGGCCGAATCCGCCGATCGAGCCTGCTACCCCGAGGATCAGTCCGGCCAGCAGACCCGTCCGGGTGGCGTTCATGCGTGTCTCCGATGCGTCAGGTCAGCGGGCGGTGGCGCGCCGACGGGGGATGGGTCGTGTCACTCGACGCGGGTGGGCGCGGGGATCGCCGCGGCCTCGGTGCCGTCGTCGGCCTCGGGGAGGTGGATGTCGTTGACGGCGATGTTGACCTCGATGACCTCGAGACCGGTCATGCGCTCGACCGCGGTGATCACGTTGCGCCGCACGGCCCTGGCCAGGTCCACAATAGACGCGCCGTACTCCACGACGATGTCGAGGTCGATCGCGGCCTGCTTCTCGCCGACCTCGACCTGCACGCCCGCGATGTTGGACACGCCGGTGCCCCCGCCGGGGATCCGCTCGCGGATCGCGCCGAACGCGCGGGACACCCCGCCGCCCAAGGCGTAGACGCCGGAGATCTCGCGCGCCGCGATGCCCGCGATCTTCTGGACGACCGACGCCGAGATGGTGGTCTTGCCCTGCGCCGTGTCGTCGGCGAGCCGGGCGGGGGAGCCCATCGTGGCCGTCGGGGTGGTGACTGTGGTCGTCGTGGTCGCGGACGTGGTGCCCGTCGTGGCGCCAGCACTGGGGCTCGTCATGCTGCGGTTCCTCCTGGCATCGGGGCGATGGGTTGTCCGTAGGACGCGGCCGGGCGGTGGTCGCTCACGCGGAGTCACCCGTTCGGGTGTAGCGGAGCAGCAGGGTGCTGTCGTCTTCCACAGCGCCTGCCAGCCGCAGTCCGCGTGGGGGCGACCCGGACGGCCCTACGGCGATCCGCCCGGCCGCCCCGGCCGCGAGCACGGGCGCGACGGTCAGGCAGAGCTCGTCGACGAGGTCGGCGGCCACCAGGTCGCCGAAGAGCCGCGGCCCGCCCTCGCAGAGCACCCGGAGCAGCCCGCGGCGGCCGAGCTCTCCGACGACCGCGGCAGGGGAGAGCGGGTCGAGCACCACGACGTCGGCACCCGCCGCGGCCAACGCGGCGCGCCGTTCGCCGGGCGCGCGAGGTCCCGTGAGGACGATCGGCGGCACCTGCGTGTCGGTGAGCAGCCGCGCCGAGGGGTCGAGGTCGGCCGAGCCGGTGACGACCGCGATCGGCGGGGGCGTCGCCCGTCCGCGGGTCGGCCTGCGCGCCCCGCGGTAGTCCTCGGCGCGCACCGTGCCCGCCCCGACGAGGACGACCTCGGCGAGCTCGCGCAGCACCCCGAACACCTCCCGGTCGGCGGCGCTCCCCAAGCCGCCGGAGCGCCCGTCGACGGTCACCGCCCCGTCGGTGCTGGACACGAAGTTGACGCGCACATAGGGCGCGGTCAGCGCGGCGGGGTAGGCGTAGTGCGCGGCGAGGTCGGGCGGTACGGCGGCGACTGTGGACGGGCTCGGCAGCAGCGTGCGCACGGCCACATCCCAGCACGTCCGCGGCCTCGCGCACATTCCGGTGACAGCGTGTCTCGCATCGGTGCCGGGCCGGTGACCGTGGCACGATGTCGCACGCCGATCAACGGAGGTGGCCGTGGACGACACAGAGCCCGGTGACGCCGGTCTCGAACCTTCCGTGTCAGGTCCGGCGGCGGGCACCGGGACGTCGAACCCGGTGGAGAAGCCGGTGTCGGACCCGCCGGTGCTCGACCACGACGGCCCGTGGAGCGAGGAGGACTACCGCACGCTCAACGGGCGGGCCCTCGCACACGGCGACGGGCGCGCCGAGCTCATCGACGGCACGCTGGTCGTCGGGCCGGGCCCCACCGCGGCGGGCGAACGGGCGATCGCGCACACGCGCGACGCGCTCGACGAGGTGGTGCCGGACGGCCTGCGCGTGGTCGGGCCCGTCGCGCTGCGGATGGGCCCGGACTGCGTGCTCGTGCCGGACCTCGTCGTGATGCGCGCCCCCGCGGACCCCGCCGCCGCCCCGGAGCCGGTCGTCGACGCGGCCGAGGTGCTCATGGTCGTCGAGATCGTCGGTCCGGAGCACGGCGCGGTGGACCGCTCCTTCAAGCCGCAGGTCTACGCCCGGTCGCGGCTGCCCTACCTGCTGCTGGTGGACCACGATGCGCCGTTCGCCGCGGCCAGCATGGTCATCGGCGGCCGTTACCACGAGTACGCGCGCGCGTCCGGCCCCGAGGAGCTGCGGCTGGAGGAGCCGTTCCGGTTCCGGTTGAAGCCGCCCGGCCACTAACCGAGCAGCGACCGCCCGATGATCTCCTTCATGATCTCGTTCGTGCCGCCGTAGATCGACTGCACGCGCGCGTCGACGAACGCCTTCGCGATGGGGTACTCCAGCATGTAGCCGTAGCCGCCGTGCAGCTGGACGCACCGGTCGACCACGCGCTTCTGCACGTCGGTCGCCCACCACTTGGCCTTGGCCGCGTCGGTGGCCGACAGCCCGCTGCCCGCGTGCCGTTCGATGCAGCGGTCGACGAAGACCTGGGTCACCGTGACCTCGGTGTCCATCTCGGCCAGCTCGAACCTGGTGTTCTGGAAGCTGGCGATCGGCGCGCCGAACGCCGTGCGGTCCTTCACGTAGGCGACCGTGAGCTCCAGCGCCCGCGCCGCGCCCGCGATCGCGCCGACCGCGATCGACAGCCGCTCCTGGGCCAGGTTCTGCATCAGGTAGATGAAGCCCTGTCCCTCCTCGCCGAGGAGGTTGGCCGCGGGCACGTGCACGTCGGTGAACGACAGCTCGGCGGTGTCCTGCGCCTTCAGCCCCACCTTCTTGAGGCGGCGGCCGCGCTCGAAGCCCGCCATCCCGCGCTCGACGACGAGCAGGCTGAACCCGCGGGCGCCCGCGTCCGGATCGGTGCGCGCGACCACGATCACGAGGTCGGAGTGGATGCCGTTGGTGATGAACGTCTTCGCGCCGTTCAAGATCCAGTCGCCGTCCGGGGTGCGCTTGGCGGTGGTCTTGATGCCCTGCAGGTCCGAGCCGGTGCCGGGCTCGGTCATCGCGATCGCGGTGATGATCTCCCCTGAGCAGAAGCCCGGCAGCCAGCGCCGCTTCTGCTCCTCGTTGGCCAGGCGCAGCAGGTAGGGCGCGGTGACGTCGTTCTGCAGCGCGAAGCCGAGCCCGGTCGTGCCTGCGCGGCTGATCTCCTCGGTGACGACGGCGTTGTAGCGGTAGTCCGGCACCCCGCCCCCGCCGTACTCCTGCGGCACGTCCGTGCCCAGCAGCCCGGCAGCGCCCGCAGCTTTCCAGACCGCGCGGTCGACCTGGCCCTCGGCCTCCCAGCGCTCGTGGTACGGCACCGCCTCGCGCGCGAGGAACGTCCGGACCGTCTCGCGGAACGCGTCGTGCTCGGCCTCGAAGATGTCGCGCTGCATGCGGCGAGTGTCACATGCTCACCGGTAATCCCACTACGGTGCGCGAATGAAGATCGTCGACGCGGCCGTGAACCTGCGCGACAAGCTCGCGGGCGGCGTCGCCGACCTGCGCCGGATGCCCCGCGACCCGGTGGCGGAGCACCCCGACGGAGCGGTGCTGCACCGCTACCGCCCCGCGGCGAGGGCCGCCGACGTCGCGGGCGCGCCCGTGCTGCTCGTGCCCCCGCTCGGCGCGCCCGACTTCGCCTACGACCTGCGCCGCGGCTGCTCGCTGGTCGAGCACCTGCTCGCGCAGCGCCGGACCGTGTACCTCGTCGACTACGGCGACATGTCCTTCGCGGACCGGCGCCGTGGCATGGAGCACTGGGTCGACGACATCGTGCCGTGGGCGGTGCGGATCGCGGGTGGGCGGGCCACTGGCGGGCAGGCGCACCTGGTCGCGTGGTCGCTCGGCGGGATCTTCGCGCTGCTCGCCGTCGCGGCAGCGGCACAGGAGGGCGACCCGCTGCCGGTCGGCACCGTCACCGCGATCGGCAGCCCGATCGACATCTCCGCGGTTCCGCTCGTGGCGCCGCTGCGGCCGCTGGCCGCCGCCACCGGCGGCCGCGCCCTGTCGGCGGTCTACCAGGCGATCGGCAGCTTTCCCGGGCCACTGGTCAGCTTCGCCTTCCAGCTCACGGCCGTGGACCGGCTCGTGACGAAGCCGCTCACGGTGGCCTCCCGGCTGGACGACCGCGACTGCCTCGCCCAGATCGAGGCCGTCGACCATCTCATGGCCAACATGCGCGGCTACCCGGGCCGGGTGTTCGGGCAGATCTACCACCTGATGCTGCGCAACAACGACCTCGCCGACGGCACGCTGGCCCTGCGCGGCCGGGACATCGCGCTGTCGGCCGTGGACGTGCCGGTGCTCGTGGTGGCGGGCCGCGACGACGTCATCGCGCCGCTCGCGGCCGTCGAACGGGTGACGGCCCTGCTCACGGGCGCCCCCGAGGTGCGGTTCGCCACCGCGCCCGGCGGCCATCTCGGCGTGCTCACCGGTCGTCGGGCCCGCGGCACCACCTGGCTGGCGCTCGACACGTTCCTTGCCGACCACGACGGGTAAGACTGGTTCATGCGCTACCTCGACCTCGCCACGCCCAAGCCGTACTCGGTCATCGGGCTGGGCACGTGGCAGTTCGGCTCCCGCGAGTGGGGCTACGGGCAGGACTACGCCGACCATGCGGCGGGGGAGATCGTCGCGCGGGCCCGGCAGCTGGGGATCACCGTCTTCGACACCGCCGAGCTCTACGGCTTCGGGCGCAGCGAGCGCATCCTGGGCGCGGCGCTGCGTGCCTCGGGCGGAACGGACGACGTCGTCGTCGCGACGAAGGTGTTCCCGGTGCTGCCGACGGCGCCGGTCGTCCAGCAGCGCGGTGTGGCCAGCGCACAGCGGCTCGGCGTGCGCACGATCGACCTCTACCAGGTCCACATGCCCAACCCGCTCATCGGCGACGCCACGACGATGCGCGGCATGCGGGCGCTGCGCGACGTCGGCCTCGTCCGCGACGTCGGCGTCTCCAACTACCGGCTCGCGCGCTGGCAGCGGGCCGAGGCCGCGCTGGGCGCGCCCGTGCTCGCCAACCAGGTGCAGTTCAGCCTCGTCGCGCGCGGACCGATGACCGACCTGCTGCCGTGGGCGCAGCGCACCGGGCACGTGGTGATCGCTTACAGCCCGCTGGGCCAGGGCCTGTTGTCGGGTCGCTACAGCGCGGCGCACCGGCCGTCGGGGTCGGTGCGGGCCAACAACGCGATGTTCCTGCCCGAGAACCTCGACGCCGCCGCCCCGTTGCTGGAGCTCCTGCGCCAGATCGGCGAGGGCCACGGCGTCACCCCCGCCCAGACGGCACTGGCCTGGCTCGTGCACCAGCCGAACGTCGTGGCGATCCCGGGCGCGTCCAGCGTCGAGCAGGTGGAGAGCAACGCCGCCGCGGCCGACGTGACGCTCGCCGGGGACGAGTTCGCCGCGCTGACCGCCGCCGCCGAGGCGTTCCGCCCGAAGACGGGCGCCTCGGCGATCCCGGGCCTGGTGCGGGCGAGGCGCTAGCCTAGCGCGCTCGTGCGCGGAGACAGCGGCCATGGCCGCTGTCTCCGCGCACAGGCGCGTCAGCGCACGTTCGCCCTGAGGAACGCGAGGGTGCGCTGCCAGGCGAGGTCGGCCTGCTCCTTGTCGTAGGTGCCGAGCAGGTTCTCGTCGTTGAAGAACGCGTGGCCCGCCGGGTAGAAGTGCATCTCCGGCTCGACGCCGGACTCCGCCTTGATCCGCTCGGCGAGCCCGAGTGCGGCCTCCGGCGTCGTGAACGAGTCCTCCTCGCCGAAGTGGCCCTGCACCGGCGCGGTGAGCCCGGACAGGTCCGGGTAGTCCTCCTTGAGCACGCCGTAGAACGGCACCGCCGCGCCGATCCGCGCGCCCTGCTGTGCGGCCAGGACGACGACGAAGCCGCCGCCCATGCAGAAGCCGACCGCCCCGACCGTCGACGAGGTGACGGCGTCGTGGCCGAGCAGGTAGTCGACCGCGCCTCCGAGGTCGCGGGCCGCGCCCTCGACCGGAAGCTCCGTCATGAGCTTCCCGGCCTCGTCGCCGTCGTGGGTGGTGGCGCCGCCGTAGAGGTCGGGGGCGAGCGCGACGAAGCCCTCCGCCGCGAGCCGGTCGGTGACGTCCTTGATGTGGGTGGTCAGGCCCCACCACTCCTGGATGACGATCACGCCCGGCCCGGAGCCGGAAGGGGGAAGGGCCAGGTAGCCGTGCGCGGCGTGGCTGTTTGACGGAAATGTGACGTTCTGGATCGGGTTCGACACAGCCCACATCAGATCACTCCGATTCTTGCTGCGCGAAGCCTGGGCCGCGGACTAGCGTCGCGGTCATGAGCGTGATCAGCCCGGCGTTGGTGTCCCCGGACCGACACGCCGCGGCGGTCGACGATCTGGTGCGCCGCTACCGCGCGCTCGGCCCCGGCGCGCGGGTGCGCCTCGGCAAGAAGACGTCGAACCTGTTCCGCTTCGGCGAGCGGCAGGCGCACCGGCTCGACACGTCGGCGCTCACCGGCGTCGTCGACGTCGACCTCGCGGCGCGCACCGCGCAGGTGCAGGGCATGACGACCTACGAGACCCTCGCCGCCGCCACGCTCGCGCGCGGGGTCATGCCGCTCGTCGTCCCGCAGCTCAAGACGATCACCTTGGGCGGCGCGGTCACCGGCCTCGGCATCGAGTCCACGTCGTTCCGGCACGGGCTCCCGCACGAGTCGGTGCGGGCGATGGACGTGCTGCTCGCGGACGGCGACATCGTCACCGCCACTCCGGACGGCGAGCACGCCGACCTCTTCGCCGCGTTCCCCAACTCCTACGGCACGCTGGGCTACGCGCTCCGCCTGGAGATCGAGGTCCAGCCGGTGTCCCGCTACGTGCGGCTCGAGCACGTGCGCGTCGACACCGCCGATCTCTCGAAGGTCATCGCCGACGTCTGCGACCTCCGCGGTGGCGCCCCGGACTTCGTCGACGGCACCGTGTTCGGCCGCGACCACCAGTACCTCACGCTGGGCAGGTTCACCGAGGACCCCGGCCGGGCGGGGCCGAGCGACTACACCGGGCAGCAGGTCTTCTACCGGTCGATCGACGAGCGGGCCGAGGACGTGCTCTCCGTCGAGGACTACATCTGGCGCTGGGACACCGACTGGTTCTGGTGCTCCCGGGCGCTCGGCGTGCAGAACCCGGCGGTGCGCAGGCTCTGGCCGCGGCGCTGGCGCCGCTCCGACGTCTACCGCCGGATCGTGGCCCTCGACCGGCGCACCGGCCTGTCCGGCCGGGTCCGGCGGCTGCGTGGTCTGCCGCTCGAGGAGCCGGTGGTGCAGGACGTCGAGATCCCGGTCGAGCGGCTCGCCGAGTTCCTCGACGTGTTCCACCGCGAGGTCGGGATCACGCCGGTGTGGCTGTGCCCGATCCGGCTGCGCGGGAAACGGACGTGGCCGCTGTACCCGATGGCCGCGGGCGAGCTGTATGTCAACGTCGGCTTCTGGTCGGCCGTCCCGGAGCGGCCCGGCGACCCGGAGGCGCACAACCGCCTGATCGAAGGGCTCGTGGCCGACCTCGGCGGGCACAAGTCGCTCTACTCGACCGTCCACTACGGCGAGGCGGAGTTCTGGGAGCGGTACAACGGGCCCGCCTACCGGGCGGTGAAGCAGAGCTACGACCCCCGCGGGCGGCTGCCCGATCTCTACCAGAAGGTGACCGGTTCAGGGAGGGCATGATGCAGGTCGCTGAGATCATCTCCAGCGTGGTAGGGACGGACGTCCCGATCCGTGTGATCGGCTATGACGGCAGCAAGGCGGGGCCCGACAGCTCCGAGCTCGCGCTGCGGATCAACTCGCCACGAGCGCTGGCCCGCCTGGCCACCGCGCCCGGCACGCTCGGGCTGGCCAGGGCGTACGTGACCGGTGAGATCGAGGTCGAGGGGGACCTCTACGAGCTGCTCGCCGCGATGGCCGACCTCACGATCAACGACCTCACGCGGGCCGACCAGCTCCGGCTCGCCCGACGGATGCTGCCGATCTGGCTGTGGCACCGCCGGCCCCCGCCCGAGCTGGAGTACCGCCCGCCCGGCCGCCTGCACTCGAAGCCGCGCGACTCGAGGGCGATCTCGCACCACTATGACGTGTCCAACCGCTTCTACGAGTGGGTGCTCGGGCCGTCGATGGCCTACACGTGCGCGGTGTACCCGACCGGCTCCGCGACACTGGAGGAGGCGCAGACGACCAAGCACGAGCTGGTCGCGCAGAAGCTCGCGCTCGAGCCCGGAATGCGGCTGCTCGACGTCGGGTGCGGGTGGGGCGGCATGGTCATGCATGCCGCAGCCGAGCACGGCGTCAAGGCGCTGGGTGTCACGCTCTCGCGGAACCAGGCCGAGTGGGCGCGGGCCGAGATCGAGCGCCGCGGCCTCGGCGGGCTCGCCGAGGTGCGCCACTGCGACTACCGCGACGCGCCGGAGTCGCAGTTCGACGCGGTCAGCTCGATCGGGCTCACCGAACACATCGGCAAGGCCAACCTGCACTCCTACTTCGCCTCGCTGCAGACCCGGCTGCGGCCGGAGGGGCGCCTGCTCAACCACTGCATCACCCAACCGCGCACACCCACCAAGCGCCGCCTCGACCCGTTCATCGCCCGCTACGTCTTCCCGGACGGCCAGCTGGAGCCGGTCGGCCTGCTCGTCTCGGAGATGAACGACGCCGGGTTCGAGGTGCGGCACGAGGAGAACCTGCGCGAGCACTACGCGCTGACCCTGCACGCATGGGGGCGCAACCTCGAGGAGCACTGGGACGAGGCGGTCGCCGAGGTCGGGACCGGGCGGGCGCGGGTCTGGCGGCTCTACATGGCAGCCTGCGCGCTGGGCTTCGAGCGCGACAACATCCAGCTGCACCAGGTGCTCGGCGTGCGGGTGTCCGGCCACGGCGGGTCGGGCTTCCCGCTGCGAGGATGGCGCTGACGCACTCGTGCGCGGAAAACGTCGCCATGACGACGTTTTCCGCGCACGAGCGGCGGAGCCGCCTCACCGCGCATCTCGCGACGTGGCTCGGCCGCTGGCCGGGAGAAGGGCGGGGACTCACCGTCGTCGGGTCGCCGCGGCGGGTCGAGCCCGGCTGGGACGGCAACGTGCACGCCGTCGTCGGGGTCTCCGACGGCGGCGGGTGCGGCGTGCTGTCGGTGCCACCCGCCGCGGTCGCGGCGGTGACGACGGCACTGGCGGGCGAGGACCGGGACGGCGTGCCCGCGGCGGCGGGCGTCGGCGGCCGGTTCTTCACCGGCGTCTTCCGCTGGAGCACCGCCCCCGCCGACCTCCCCGACGCGGGGAGGTGGCTCAGCGCCGACGACCCGTCGGTGCCCGACTGGCTGCGGCCGTTCGGCGGGGAGGTGCTCGTGGCCGTCGACCCCGACACCGGCGAGCACCTGTCCGGGGTCGGCATCAAGAAGCACGACGCGCACGGCCACGAGCTGGCCGTCGTGACGCGTCCGGCCGCGGAGGGCAAGAGGCTGGGCCGACGGCTGGTGGCCCAGGCCGCGCGCCGCGTGCTCGACGAAGGCGCGGTGCCCACGTACCTGCACGCCGCCGACAACCACGCCTCCGCGCACCTCGCCGCCGCCGCCGGGTTTCCGGACGTCGGCTGGGCGGTGCACGGCGCGGGCGGCGGCTGAGTGCTCGTCGTCAGGTTGTCGTTGTCGGGGTGGATCACCGGAGACGACGGGCTCGCGACGATCACCCGCCGACCGTCCGGGCGGCCGCCAGCGCCTGACCCGCGTACGACCTCCCGAAGAGCACCACGTGCACCAACAAGGGGAACAGCTGGTGCATCGGCACCCGCGCCCGCCATCCGGCGCCGAGCGGCGCGGCCTCGTCGTAGGCGGCGAGCACGACGTCGAGGTGCGGGCAGCCGAACAGCGCGAGCATCGCGAGGTCGGTCTCGCGGTGCCCGCCGTGCGCGGCGGGGTCGATCAGCCACGCGCCGTCGGGCGCCCACAGGACGTTGCCCGACCACAGGTCGCCGTGCAGGCGGGCAGGCGGCTCGGCGGGCGCGGCGACCCGCTCGGCGGCGCGTTCCAAGACGCCGACCTCCGCAGCGGTGAGCGTCTGCGCGTCCCTGGCCGCGCGGACGTAGGGCAGGACGCGGTCGCGCGCGTACCACTCGGGCCAGCGGGGCGCCGGGACGTTGCGCATGGGCGCGCGGCCGATCAGCGCCTCGGTGGGGCCACCCGGCGGGGCGCTGCCGAACGCGTCGGCGCCCGCCGCGTGCAGCACGGCGAGCCGCCTGCCGAGCTCCGCCGCCGCGGCCCGCGTGGGGTGCCCGTGCGGCACGAGCGCGGTGACGAGCGGGTGCTCGGCGAGCACCTCCGGCACCGGCGGCCCGCCCGCGACGGCCAGCCAGCGCAGGCCCGCGGCCTCCGCCGCGGTGTCGCCGGGCTTCTCCACGCCTTCTCGGCCGCCTGCGAGCCGGACGACCCTCATTTGTGGTCGCGCACCCAGTCCAGCATCCCCGGCACGGCCGCCCTGACCATGGCGAGCACCTCGTCGAACCCCGCGTCGTCGCCGTAGAAGGGGTCGGGCACCTCGGCCTGCGCGGGCGCGGCCGGGTCGAACGAGCGCAGCAGACGCACGCGGTCCGGCTCGGGCACGGTACGGCGCAGGGCGCGGCGGTGGGTGTCGTCCAGCGCCACGATCAGGTCGGCGCCCAGCATCTCGGCGGTGACCTGCCGGGCCCGGTGCTCGGTGGGGTAGCCCGCGGCGCGCAGCACGGCGGCCGCGCGCTCGTCGGCCGGGTCCCCGACGTGCCACCCCCCCGTCCCGGCGCTGCTCACCCGCACGCCGTCGGCGAGGCCCGCCCGCTCCAGCTCGGCGGCGAAGACCTTCTCGGCGATGGGGGAGCGACAGATGTTGCCGCTGCAGACGAAGACCACGTACACGGTCACGCAGTGTCCCCCGTCGGACGGCCGTCGCGCACATCGGCGGATCCAACGGGGCCGCCGAGACACGGGATGCGTTTCCGAAGGGGTCACTAGGGTGCCGGGCATGGATCCGCTGCGCCACCACGGCGACGCCGAGGCCACGCCGGGGCTGCTCGACTTCGCCGTCAACGTCCGCGGCGAGGCACCCCCGCGCTGGTTGCGGGACCGGCTCGTCGCGGCGCTCGACGGCCTCGCCCGCTACCCGTCGGCCGCCCACGATGCCGACGCGCGCGAGGCCGTGGCGGCCCGGCACGGGCGCCGGGCCGACGAGGTGCTCGTCCTGGCCGGGAGCGCGGAGGGGTTCGCGCTGCTCCCGGCGCTGCGGCCGCGGCTCGCGGCGGTCGTGCATCCGGGTTTCACCGAGCCCGAGGCGGCGCTGCGGGCCGCCGAGGTGCCGGTGGTGCGCGTCCTCACCCACGCGTCCGACGGCCACCGGCTGCGGCCCGAGGCCGTCCCGGGCGACGCGGACCTCGTCGTGGTCGGCAACCCGACCAACCCCACCGGTGTGCTGCACCCCGCCGGGACGCTGCGGGCGCTGCGCGCGCCCGGGCGGGTCGTGCTCGTCGACGAGGCCTTCGCCGACGCGGTTCCCGGCGAGGCCGAGTCCGTCGCGGGCGAGCCCGGGTTCCTCGTGTTCCGCAGCCTCACCAAGACCTGGGCGCTTGCGGGCCTCCGCGCGGGGTACGCCCTGAGCGCGCCGGACGTCCTTGCCCGGCTCGCGGCCCCGCGTCCGCCGTGGCCGGTGTCGACGCTCGCGCTCGAGGCGGTGATCGCATGCTCGTCGCCGGACGCGGTGACGGAGGCCGACCGGGCGGCCCGCGTGCTGGCCGGTCAGCGGGTGTCGCAGACGGCGGCGCTGGCGGCGCTGCCGGGCGTGGCCGTCCTGCCGGGACGGGCGCCGTTCCTGCTGCTGCGCCTGCCCGACGGGCAGGGTGCACGGGTGCGGGCCGCGCTGCGGGCCGCGGGCATCGCCGTGCGCCGCGGCGACACGTTCCCCGGCCTGGGCCCCGACCACCTGCGCGTCGCCGTCCGGCCCCCGGACGCGGTCGCCCGGCTCGTGGCGGCGCTCGCCGCCGCCCTCGCCGACCGGGCGGCGGCATGACCCCGCCCGTCACCACCACCACCACCACCACCCGCCGCGGCGCCCCACCCCGCTTCGCAGACCGGGCCTGCGCCTCGCAGACCCCGCGGACCCTGCGAGGCGACGGCGCGGTCTGCGAGGAGCGCGCCCAGCCCGGCGACGCACTCTTCTCCGCGGAGGCGACATGAGCACCGCCGACGCACTCTTCTCCGCGGAGGCGACATGAGCACCGTCGGCGACGCCATCGCCGCGCTGGAGCGCGCCTACCCGCCGGAGCTCGCCGCCGACTGGGACGCGGTCGGGCTGGTCTGCGGCGACCCCGCCGAGCCGCTCACGTCGGTGCTCGTCGCCGTCGACCCGGTGCCCGGCACGGTCGACGAGGCCGTCGGCCAGGGCGCCGAGCTGCTGCTCACCCATCACCCCCTGCTGCTCCGCGGCGTGCACGGCGTCGGCGCCGACACCCCGAAGGGCGCGCTGGTGCACCGGCTCGTCCGCGCGGGAACGGCGCTCCTCACCGCGCACACCAACGCGGACGCGGCCGACCCCGGCGTCTCGGACGCGTTGGCGGAGGCGATCGGCATCACGGTCACCGGCCCCCTGGTCGGCACCGCCGCGCCACCGCTCGACAAGATCATCACGTTCGTGCCGACCGGGCCCGACCTCGGCGCCGTGCACACCGCCCTCTCCGACGCGGGCGCGGGCAACATCGGCGACTACTCGCACTGCTCCTTCGCCACCGCGGGCACCGGCCAGTTCAAGCCGCTGGCCGGGGCCCATCCGGCGATCGGGCAGGTCGGGCGGCTCGAGCGGGTCGCCGAGACCCGCCTGGAGATGGTGCTGCCCAGGGCGAGGCGCGCCGCGGTGGTGGCGGCCCTGCGCGCGGCACACCCCTACGAGGAGCCCGCGTTCGACGTGCTGGAGCTCGCCCCGCTGCCGTCGTCGCGGGGGCTGGGTCGCGTCGGCGCCCTGCCTGCGCCCGAGCCGCTGTCGGCATTCACCGCGCGGGTCGCTGCGGCGCTGCCCGCCACGGCGTGGGGCGTGCGCGCGGCGGGCGACCCCGACCGCCCGGTCGAGCGGGTGGCGGTGTGCGGCGGCGCGGGCGACTCCGCGCTCGACGCGGCGCTGGCGGCGGGCGTCGACGCCTACGTCACCGCCGACCTCCGCCATCACCCGGCGGGTGAGCACCTGCTCCGCCGGGGTGCGCCCGCGCTCGTCGACGTCGCACACTGGGCGTCGGAATGGCCGTGGTGCGCGCAGGCGGCGGCCGTCCTGCGGGAGGCGCTGGGCGGTAGCGTCGACATTCGCGTCTCCACACGCCGTACCGACCCCTGGACCATCGGGAGCACCCCATGAAAGCCGACCCCGCCGTCCAACGGCGGTTGCTGGACCTCGCCGAGGTCGACGGCGAGCTCACCCGGCTCGCCCACCGCCGTCGCACGCTGCCAGAGAACGCGCAGCTCACCGAGGTCGAGGCCGCCGTGCGGGCGGCGAAGGACAAGGTGGTCGAGGTGGAGACCGCGGCGGGCGACCTCGACCGCGACATCCGCCGTCTGGAGCGTGACGTCGAAGGCGTGCGCGCCCGCACCGACCGGGACAACAAGCTCCTCGCGGGCGCGGGCATCGGCGCTCGCCAGGCGACGGAGCTGCAGCACGAGCTGGAGACCCTGGCCCGTCGCCAGACCGTGCTCGAGGACGAGGAGCTCGAGGTCATGGAGCAGCGGGAGGCGGTGGGGCTCGACCTCGAGCACTCCCGCGGCGTGCTGGCCGCCGCGGAACGCACCGCGGACGAGATCATGGAGCGGCGGGACGCGGCAGTGGCGGACCTCGACGCGGCCGAGGCGGGCCGCCGCCGCGATCGCGGAGAGATTGCCGTGAACCTGCCCGCCGATCTGCTCGTGCTCTACGACAAGCGCCGCGAGCAGCGCGGGACGGGCGCCGCCGCCCTCCTGTCGCGGCGCTGTCAGGCATGTCGGCTGGAGCTGGACCGGACGGCGTTGTCGGAGCTGCGGGCCGCCCCGGCCGACGAGGTCGTGTACTGCGAGGAGTGTGGAGTGATCTTGGTGCGGACGCCGGAGTCGGGTCTGTGAAGCTGATCGTCGAGGCCGACGGGGGTTCGCGCGGCAACCCGGGGCCCGCGGGCTACGGCGCGGTCGTGCTGGACCCGGCCACCGAGGAGGTCCTCGCCGAGCGTGCGGAAGGGCTGGGGGTCGCGACCAACAACGTCGCCGAGTACCAGGGCCTGATCGCGGGCCTGCGCGCCGCCCGGGAGCTGGGCGCCACCGACGTGGAGGTGCGGATGGACTCCAAGCTCGTCGTCGAGCAGATGTCCGGCCGGTGGAAGGTCAAGCACCCGGCGATGCAGCCGCTGGCGCGCGAGGCGGCCGCGCTGGTGCGGGACATCGGCCGGGTCTCCTTCGGGTGGGTGCCGCGGGAGCGCAACCGCCGCGCCGACGCGCTGGCCAACCAGGCGATGGACGCCCAGGCCGTGCGATGAGCTCCGCGTGGACCGGGCAGGTCGGGTCACCCACCCGGCTGTTGCTGCTGCGCCACGGGCAGACCGTGCTGTCGATCGACCGCCGCTACTCGGGGCACGGCGACCCCGAGCTGACCACCGTCGGGCTCGCGCAGGCCGCGGGCGCGGCCGCCCGGCTCGGCGCTGTCCGTGAGATCACGACCGTGCTGACGTCGCCGCTGCGCCGGGCGCGCCAGACTGCTGAGGCGGTCGCTCTCGCGACCGGCGTGCCGCTCGCGGTCCGCAACGGGCTGGTCGAGACCGACTTCGGCGAATGGGAAGGCCTGACGTTCGAGGAGGCCCGCGACCGCGACCCCGAGCTGCACGCGAAATGGCTCGGCGCCGAGGACGTCGCGCCGCCCGGCGGAGAGAGCTTCGCCGCCGTCCGCAAGCGGGTGGGGGCGGAGCTGTCGGCGATCGTCGAGGAGTTCGAGGGCGAGACGATCGTGCTGGTCACGCACGTCACCCCGATCAAGATGATCCTGCGCCAGGCGCTCGGCGGCAGCGCCGAGATCCTCTACCGGCTGCACCTCGACCTCGCGTGCCTCTCCGAGGTGGACGTCTTCCCCGACGGCGGCATGTGCGTGCGCCTGGTGAACGACACGAGCCACCGCACTAGCCCGCCGACCACAGCGCCGCCGTCGCGGCGGCGAGGGCGAGCGGCACGGTGAGAACGCCCAGCGCGGTGAACTCGCCGAGCCGGGGGTGCCGCTCGGGCCCGAGCACCTGCCGCCAGAGCAGCGTCGCGAGGCTGCCGACGTAGGTCAGGTTCGGCCCGATGTTCACCCCGAGCAGCATGGCCAGCACGATCGCGGGCGCGGGGTCCGTCCCCAGCACGGCGAGCAGGAGGAGGGTGGCCGGGAGGTTGTTGACGACGTTGGCGAGCACGGCGGCCACGCCCGCGACCGCCAACAGGGCCGGAAGGGTCGTCGCGTCGGGCACGACCACGCGCAACGCCGCCGTGAGCCCCTGCGCCCCCACCGCGGCGACCACCACGCCCAAGGCCAGCACGAACACGCAGAAGAGGGGGGACGCCGCGCGCACCACGCCGGGAGCGCAGCTCGGCGCGGAACCACCACCGCAGCACCACGTACTCGACGGCGAGGCTCACCGCCCAGGGCAGCGCCATCAGCGCCGTGAACCCCAGGAACGACAGGCCGGACGCGGCGAACGCCAGCAGGTTGGTCAGGTTCGAGACCGGCAGCAGCGACGAGGACGAGTTCGCCAGATGGCCGCAGGCGTAGACGTGCGGCCGCTCGGGCATCCGCAGCCGCGCGGCCGTCGCGAGCACGACGGGGGTGAGCAGCACGACCGTCGCGTCGAGGCTGAGCACGGCCGTGACCGCCGCGGCCGCCACGAACACGAGCGCCAGCAGCCGTCGCGGGCTCCCGGCCGACGCCGACGCGAGGCGGGCGCCGAGCCAGGTGAAGACGCCCTCGCCGTCGACGAGATACCCCAGCAGGAGGATCGCCGCGAGGAAGCCGATGGTGGGGCCGAGCTCGGCCAGCTCGGCGAGCGCCGCTGCTGGCGTCACGAGCCCCGCGAGCACGGTGACCGCCGCGGCCGGGACCGCCACCGCCGCCTCGGAGACCCCCCATGGCCGCAAGATGGACGTGACCAGCACGGCCGCCAGCAGGGCCAGCGCGACGGCGAGGCTCACGTGACCAGCAGGTAGATGCCGACGGCGACGCCGAGCAGCACGACCGACCAGCGGAGCACGTTCTCCGGCAGCCTGCGTGCGACCTTGGCGCCGAGGAAGCCGCCCGCCAGCGTGGTGGGGGCCAGGAGGGCGACGGCGAGCCAGTCGACCGGCGCGCCGAGGGCGAAGATCACGACGGTGACCGAGGCGATCACCAGCGACAGCAGACCCTTCAGCGCGTTGAGGCGCACGAGCGTGTCGTGCGCGCAGAGCGAGAGCGTGGAGACCAGGATCACGCCCAGCGCGCCGCCGAAGTAGCCGCCGTAGATCGCGGCCAGGAAGACAGCGGGGAGCAGGACGGCGTTGCGGTCGGGCGCGCCGGGCTCGGGCGCGCCGATCCACCGCTTGATCTGGGGCGAGAGCCCGAGCACCACGCTGGCCAGCAGCACGAGGACGGGCACGACGGCGTCGAACACCGCCCCCGGCAGCGTCAGCAGGAGCACACAGCCGACGGCCGACCCGAACACGGCGACCGCCGACGTCGCCAGGATCCGTCGGCGCTGCCCCTGCAGCTCGGTGCGCGCCCCCAGCACGATGCCCAGGTAGCCGGGCCACTGGGCGACCGAGTTCGTGACGTTCGCGGGCAGCGGGGCGAACCCGACGGCCAGCAGCGCCGGGAACACGAGCAGCGACCCGCCACCTGCCACCGCGTTCACCGCGCCCGCGACGAGCCCCGCGAGGAGCAGGAACACCAGCCCGCCCGACGACGACGCTTGGATCACCCGCGCACGCTATATCGCCGACCCGGGCCGCGCGCGACAGCGACGGCGCGCCCG
This sequence comes from uncultured Actinomycetota bacterium, assembly GCA_963750095.1. Taxonomy (GTDB): domain Bacteria; phylum Actinomycetota; class Actinomycetes; order Mycobacteriales; family Pseudonocardiaceae; genus Pseudonocardia. The sequence continues at coordinate 512,479 of CAVVPJ010000012.1, forward strand.
CGGACCGGACACGACCGGCGAGCGCGGCGTGCCGAAACGCGGGACTCACCGTGCCGAGATGCGGGACTCGGCGTGTCGGAACGCGGGACTCACCGTGCCGAGATGCGGGACTCACGTCAGGGGAGGGCGGGGTGGAACGCCCACCCGTCGCCCGCCCGCGTGAAGATGGTCTTGGTCGCAGGCGTGTCGTCGTCGCCCGCCTGCCAGAAGTCGATGCGATCGGGCTCGAGCCGGACCGTCGTCCAGCTCGGCGGCATGTCCCACGCCTCGCCCGCGGCCGCGAACGCGCGCTCGACCTCGCCGTCGGCGAGCGGGGTGTCGGCACCGTCCACCCCCAGCGCGTCGTACGCCCAGGCCAGCCGCCGCAGCCCCGGCGGCCGCGTGGGGAACGCCGCGCGGGAGACGGCGACGGGAAGCTCGGCCGCCGTGCCCCGCAGCACCACCTGCCGCCCCAGCGCTGGCCAGTGGAACACCCCGGCCACCCGCGGCTGGGCGGCGATGTCGCGGGTCTTCGTGGTCGGGGTGGAGGAGTGGAACCACAGCGCCGCCGTGTCGATCCCCGTGTCGATGCCGGTGACGAGCACCGTGCGCGCGTGGGGCACGCCGGACCCGTCGGCGGTGGCGAGCGTCATCGTCGGCTGCGCCGCCTCGCCGACCCACCGGGCCAGTACGTCCATCGGGTTGCCGTCGAGCGCCTCACGATCCACTGTGCACCATCACCACCACGCACGGCCCGTTCCCGACCCGCCGGAACCGGTGCGGCAGCGCGCCCTGGTACCCCACGCTCGCCCGCGGCCCCAACCGGCTGAGGACGCTCTGGCCGTCCTCGCGGAGCTCCAGCTCTACCACGCCCTGCACGACATAGAGCAGCTCGTGGCGGGGGTGGGCGTAGAACTCGGCGAACTCGGCGGCGACGTCGGAGAACTCGGTGACGTCCGCACCGCCGGGGTCGTGCAGCAGCAGCCGCCCGCCGCCCGAGCTCCCCCGCGCGATGGGGACGGTCGCGGCAGGCTCGGCGAGGCCCAGCAGCGCCTGCTGGGTGGTGCCCAGCGCGGTCGCGATCCGGAAGAGCGACCGCATCGACGGGCGTGAGCGCCCGAGCTCCAGCTGGGAGAGGAACGGCTGCGACAGGCCCGTCGCAGCCGCCAGTTGGACGAGCGTCAGGCCCCGCTCCCGGCGTAACGTGCGCATCGCGACGCCCAGCCGTGTGTCGGCGGAGCGTTGCGCCTGATGGCTGCCGCCGGTCACGATCGTCATGCGTAACCCGTCCGCGGAGAGGTCGACACACCGAGGAAACACGACATGTCTACTGTGCGGGCCAATAGTACCTGGACCAATACTGTGCAGGTGAGGACAGCGTGACGGTCGCGTTACGGATGGTGGGGCCCGCGGACGGCGCGGCCCAGCTCACCGGCACGCCGGTCGCGGCGCTGCGCGGGGTGCGCCTTCCGGACGGCACGCTCGGTGACGTGCTGCTGGACGGCGCCACGGTCGCGGACACCCCGGGCGAAGGAGCCGACCTCGACGCCTGCGGATGGCGGGTGCTGCCCGCCGCCTGCGAGCCGCACGCCCACCTCGACAAGGCCCTCACGGCGCCCCGGCTGCCTCCCGGCGTCGGCAACGACCTCGTCGCCGCCTGCGACAGCTGGCGCGCCCTGCTCCCCTCGATCGACCGCGCCGACATCGAGACGCGGGCGCTCGCCGCCATCCGCCGCTACGTCGTGCGGGGCATCACGGCGATCCGCACCCACGTCGACCTGCATCCCGGCGACGACCCCTTCCGCGGAGTCGACGCGCTCCTCGCGCTGCGCGAGCGGCTGCGCGGCCGGGTCACGCTGCAGGTCTGCCTCCTGCCGGGCTCCGACGCGCCGACGGATCTGCTCGAGGCCGCCGCGGCGCGCGGCATCGACGTCATGGGGGGCTGCCCGCATCTGTCCTTCGACCCGCGGGCCGAGCTCACCCGGGTGCTCGACATCGCGGAAACCTACGGCCTTCCCGTGGACCTGCACGCCGACGAGGTGACCGACGTCGACCTGCCCGACGACGAGCTCGACATCGTCGAGCTGGCCCGCCAGACCGTCGATCGGGGCATCGAGGCTCCGGTCACCGCGAGCCACTGCGTCCGGCTCGGCATGCTCCCGCCGCACCGCCTGGGCGGCGTGCTGGAGCGGGTGGCGCGCGCGGGGCTGCGGGTGGTCACGCTGCCGATCACCAACCTCTACCTGCAGGGCCGCGACGCCACCCACGCGGCGCCGCGCGGCCTGACCGCCGTGCGCGCGATCCTCGCCGCGGGCATCCCGCTCGCCGCCGGGGCGGACAACGTGCGCGACCCCTTCAACCCCGCGGGCCGCGCCGACCCGTTCGAGACGACCTCGCTCCTGCAGACCGCGGGGCATCTCACCGCCGAGCAGGCCCTGCACGCGGTCACGACCGGTGCGCGGGCCGTCCTCGGCCTTCCGCGGGCGGGTGTCGCGCCCGGCGACACCGCCGACCTGATGCTCGTCCCCGACGTCGCACTCGGCGACCTCCTGGCCGGAGCCGAGGACGCCCGCGTCGTCCTCGCGGGCGGCCGCGTCGTCGCCGACACCCGCGTCCGACGCTGTGTGGAGCTGTGATCCCCCGATGATGACAACACCGTCAACACCGTCCCCCCCGTCCGCCCCCGCCACCACGCCGACCCTCGTCCTCGACGCCGTCGGCAAACGCTTCGCCACCGGCACCGTCGCGTTGACCGACGTGAGCCTGAGCCTCGGCCCCGGCGACTTCGTGTCGGTCGTCGGCCCGTCCGGCTGCGGCAAGTCGACGCTGCTGCGCCTCGCGTCCGGCCTCGAGACGGCGACGAGCGGCAGCATCACGGTCACCGCGAACGCCACCAGCTACGTCTTCCAGGACCCGACGCTGCTGGAGTGGCGCTCCGCGGCGCGCAACGTCGAGCTCGTGCAGGAGCTGCGCGGGGTGCCGCGTGCGGCCCGGCATGCCCGGGCGCAGGAGATGCTGGACCTCGTCGGGCTCACCGGGTTCGAGCGTCAGCATCCGCGCGCGCTGTCCGGCGGCATGCGGATGCGGGTCTCGATCGCCCGCGCGCTGGTCGCCGAGCCCGACCTCGCCCTCTTCGACGAGCCCTTCGGGGCGCTGGACGAGATCACCCGCCTGCAGATGCAGACCGAGCTGGAGAAGCTGTTCGTGCTGAAGCGCTTCGCCGGGCTGTTCATCACGCACTCGGTGTCGGAGGCCGTGTACCTGTCCACCCGCGTGCTCGTCATGAGCGGGCGGCCGGGGCGGATCGTCGCCGACATCCCGATGCCGTGGGAGCATCCGCGCGACCCGTCGTTGCGCTACCGCCCGGAGTTCGCCACGCTGACCGGCCGCGTGTCCCAGGCGCTGGGAGAGCACTCATGACGACGACACAGCAGCCGGTCAGCGCGCCGCCCGCCGAGGAGGCCGCCGTCACCGAGCGGCGCGGGCCCTGGTGGCGCACGGCGGTCGTCCGCGCGACGCCGATCGTGCTCGCCGTGCTCGGCGTGGCGGCCCTCTGGTACCTGGTCAGCGACGTCGTGCTGCCGCCCGAGCAGCGGTTCCTGCTGCCCCCGCCGCACCAGGCATTCGGGGTGGCGCTGTCCAACCCGAACGTCGCGGTCCCGATGTTCGAGGCGCTGGGGCGCAGCATCCTCGTCGCGATCGTCGGCCTCGCCATCGCGAGCGTCGTCGGCGTCGTGTGGGCCGTGCTCATGGCGCAGTGGTCGTGGGCGGAGAAGATCCTCTACCCGTACGCGGTGATCCTTCAGACGATTCCGATCCTCGCGCTCGTCCCGCTGATCGGAATCTGGATGGGTTACTCGTTCGCCGCGCGGGTGGCCGTCTGTGTGCTCATCGCCGTGTTCCCGATGATCTCCAACACGTTCTTCGGCCTCCAGTCCGCCACCCAGGCCGCGCACGACCTGATGACGCTGAACCGCGCCACCCGCCTGCAGCGCCTGATCAAGCTGGAGTTTCCCGCCGCCGTTCCCGCGATCTTCACCGGGCTGCGCACCGCGGCGGGCCTCGCGGTGATCGGCGCGATCGTCGGCGACTTCTTCTTCCAGCAGGGCGCGCCGGGCATCGGCAGCCTCCTGCGCGTCTACACCCAGCGGCTGTCGATGGAACCGCTCCTCACCTCGGTGACGCTCACGGCGCTCTTCGGCGTCGTGTTCTTCACCGCCTTCGCCGCGCTCGACCGCGCCGTCGTCGGGCGCTGGTACGGCCGAACCTCCCGCTAGCGATCCCCCGAGAAAGCGAGTCCGCCCGTGAACCGTCGCCCCCTCCTTGTCGCGGGCACCCTCGCGACCGCCCTTCTCATGGCCGCCTGCGGCGGTGGCAGCTCCGGAAGCTCTGGCGGCGCCCCCGCCGCGACCGGCGCCCCCGCCGCCCCGGCGGGCGGCCCGCTCGACCTCAAGGGCGCAGGCTGCCCCGACACGGTCGTCATGCAGCAGGACTGGCAGCCCGAGGCCGAGCACGGCGCGATGTACTCGGTCGTGGGTCCGAACTACACGGTCGACACGAACACGAAGTCGGTCACCGGCCCGCTGGTCGCGCAGGGCGTCGACACCGGCGTGAAGGTCGAGGTGCGCTCCGGCGGCCCGAACACCGGCTTCAAGCCGACCCCCGCCCTCATGTACGTCGACGACAAGATCACCTTGGGCGCGGTCAACACCGACCAGGCCATCGTCTCGGCGGCCCAGAGCCAGCCGACGGTCGCCGTCGCCTCCCAGCTGACCGTGAGCCCGCAGATTCTCATGTGGGACCCGTCGTCCTACCCCGGCATGACGACGATCCGGCAGGTCGCGGCGACCGGCGCGACGATCGTGACGTCCGGTGACGTGCTCCCCGCGCTGCTGGAGTCGCAGGGGATCATGAAGAAGTCCCAGTCCGACCAGAGCTACGACGGCTCGCCGTCCCGGTTCGTCTCCGACCCGAAGATCGTGCAGCAGGGCTTCGCCACCGCCGAGCCGTACATCTACGAGAACGAGATCGCGCAGTGGAAGAAGCCGATCGCGTCCGAGGTGTTCGCCAACTACGGCTACACGATCTACCCGGAGCCCCTGGCCGTGCGCGCCGACAAGCTCGCGGCGCTCACCCCGTGCCTGAAGAAGCTCGTGCCGATCATGCAGCGGGCCCAGGTCGACTACCTCAAGAGCCCCCAGGCGACCAACGACCTCATCATCAAGCTGGTCGACCAGTACCAGACCGGATGGACGTACACGGCGGGCGACGCCGACTTCTCGGTGAAGACGCAGCTGTCGGGCAAGTTCGTGACCAACGACCCCGCTTCGGGCGTGTTCGGCAAGTTCGACCCGAAGCGGATGACCGACACCGTGGGCCGTTTCGTGCCGCTCCTGCAGTCGGTGGGCACCCTCACCGGCACGCCGCCGACGGCCGAGACCCTCTACACCAACCAGTTCATCGACGACTCGATCAAGCTGTCGTGACGTCGTCCGGAGTGGAGCGGGCCTGCGCCGAGGTCACCCGACTCGGCGCGGGCACCGCCTCGTTCGACGAGGCACTGCGCACCAAGACCTCTTCGGACTGGTCCCGGATGTCCCCGGTGCTCGCGGAGAAGGTGCCACCGGGTCGCTACCTCGCCGACGCCGTCGTCCGCCCGGCCACGGCCCAGGACGTCGCCACGGTCCTGCGCGTCGCGTTCGAGCACGACGTGCCCGTCACCCCGCGGGGAGCAGGCACCGGGAACTACGGGCAGGCCACCCCGTTCGAGGGCGGCATCCTGCTCGACCTGCGCGGGCTCACCGACGTGCGGGTGAACGCGGAGACGGTCACGGCGGGCGCGGGCGCCCGGCTCTCGGCCATCGACAAGGAGCTGCGCGCGGCCGGGCGGGACATCTGGATGTACCCGTCCACCAAGACGTCCACGATCGGCGGCTTCATCGGCGGCGGCAGCGCGGGCACCGGCTCGATCGAGCACCTCACGACCTCGGACGGGTTCGTGGTGTCCGCGACCGTGGCGCCGATGGACGGGTCGGGGGAGCTGTTCACGGTCACCGGCGCCGACCTCGTCCCCTACATCCACACCTACGGCGTGACGGGCGTGCTCGTCGAGACGGAGGTGCGCACCGACCCGGCCAGGGACTGGACGGCCGTCTACGCGTCGTTCGACTCCTTCGCCGGGCTCGCGGCCGGGCTGCGTGCGATGGGCGGGCTGGACCCGTTGCCGCGGCTGGTGTCGGGCGACGAGCCGGTGCTGGTGCCGACCTTGCCCGCCTCGGTCACCCTCGACCCGACGCGCCACAGCCTGCGGCTGATCGCCGTGACGTCGACGATGCCCCAGGTCCGCGCCGCCGTCGCGCGGGCAGGCGGCGAGGTCGTCGCCGCGCTGGGGGACTACGTGGAGACCGACCGGCTCTCCGGCATGTCCTACAACCACCCCATCTACTTTCTGCAGCGCGGGCATCCGGACCTGACCTGGTTCCACATGGAGACGGCGGGTGCGGTGATCCTCGACGACCCCGACGCCGTCCGCGCGGTCTACGACGGCCCCGTCCACCTGCACCTGGAGCTGTTCGCCCGCGGGCCGGGCGCGATGGTGGTGGCCCGCTACCAGTCGGAGGAGGCGGTGCTCGCCGGGATACCGAAGATGGAGGCGCTGGGGATGGGCGTGCACTCGCCGCACCAGTGGTACGTCGACCGCAACGTCGCGCTCGCGATCGAGACGGCGATGCGCACCGACCCGAAGGGCCTGCTCAACCCGGGCAAGCTCACCGCGAACCCGCCGGTCGACTCGCGCGCGAACATCGGGGTGGCCCGATGAGGTTCGCCGACCTCACCTGGCCCGAGGTGGCCGCGCTGCCCGCCGACACCGTGGCGGTGCTGCCGCTCGGCTCGATCGAGCAGCACGGGCCGCACCTGCCGGTGTCCACCGACTACGTCTGCGCCACCGAGATCGCGGCCGCCGCCGTCGACATCGTCGCCGAGGCGCCCGCCGTGCTGCTGCCCGGGCTGGCCTACACGAAGTCCGACGAGCACCACGCGTTCCCCGGCTCGATCTGGCTCTCGTGGGACACGCTGATGGCGACGCTCGTCGACGTCGGCAGGTCGCTGTCGACGTCGGGCATCACACGGCTGCTCTTCGTGAACGGGCACGGCGGGAACTCGGCGCTCGGCCAGGTCGCCAACCGTGAGCTGCGGCGCCGGTTCGGGCTGCGCACGTTCTTCACCCACCCCGGGCTGCCGGTGGACCAGGGCGGCACGGGCTCGGCGTCGTCGGAGTACGGCATGGGCGTGCACGGCGGCCACGGCGAGACGTCGCTGATGCTCCATCTGCGCCCCGAGCTCGTCCGGATGGACTTGGCCCGGCCGAACGTGCCGATGGCGTTGCGCGAGTTCCGCCACATCGGCTTCGGCAAGCCGGTGTCGTTCGGGTGGACGAGCGACGACTTCGGCCCCGACGGCCACATCGGCGACCCGACCGGCGCGACCGCCGAACACGGCAGGCGTTTCGTGGAGACGGCGGTGCCGCACCTCGCCGAGGTGATCGTGGAGGCGCACCGCTTCCGGACGGCGTGAGCTACCGGCCGTCGAGGCTTTCGGCGGATTCGGTGCCGCTGTTCGGCCGTATGAGCACGCGCCCGAGGATCGACGCGTCGCGGCGCGTCGTACCGTAGCGGGCTCTGGCAGGGAGGGGGCGCGCGGTGACTCGCTCGGGGGCCTCCCGCTCGTCGAGCATCATGCTGCACGCGCCGGGTGCCGGGCCCCGCGACTCCGATGACCCCTTCGCTCGACGGCATGCGGCCCGCCCAGCGGTGCGCTGGCACCGCCGGTGGCTCGTCGCGCTGGTCGCGGGCGCCCTCCTCGCGGGCGCAGGCGTGACCGGGCTGCGGGCGATCGGGGCGGCGTCCTGCGTCCCGGTCCGGGTCGCGGCCGCGCCGGAGATCGCGCCGCTGGTCGCCCAGGTCGCCCGCGGGCTGGCCGACGACGGCTGCGTGTTCACCATCGTGCCCCGTCCGACGGCGACCGAGGCGGAGGCGCTCGCGCTCTCCGACGGCAGCGACCCGCCGCACGTCTGGCTGCCGGAGTCGACGGCGATGCTGGCCCGCGCCCGTGCGCTGGGGGCCACCGCCGTGCCCGCGTCGGGTGTGTCGGTGGCCGCCTCGCCGGTGGTGATGGCGCTCACTGACGACGCGGTCGCCCAGCTCGGACCGGGCCGACCGACGTGCGGCGCGCTGTTCCGCCCCGACCAGGTCGGCAAGGTCACCGTCGGCGCGCCCGACCCGACCCGCGACCCGGTCGGGCTCGGCGCGCTGCTGGAAGCCCAGGCCGACATGGCCCCCGCCCCCGGAGGTGACGCGGCGCTCGCGGCGTTCATGCGCAGGCTGCAGGGGCACATCGCGACGCAGGGCGAGGACCTGTTCGCCCGCCTCCCCGGCGCGGCCGGGCCCGGCCCACCGATCACGGCGTTCGCGACCACCGAGCAGGAGCTGTTGCGGCACAACGTCGCCCATCCCGAGGACGCGCTCACCGCCGCCTACCCCGACGAGGCGCCGACGTGGATGGACTACCCGTTCACGGTGCTCAGCACGGCGACCCCGGCCGAGCGCGACACGGCACGGCGGCTGCTCGCCGCCCTACGGGACCCGGACGGGCAGGCGGCGCTCGGCGCGGGCGGCTTCCGCACCCCCGACGGGCTGGCGGTGGCGGACCGCGCGGCGGACGGGCGCACCCTGCACGACCTGCCCGCGCCCACGACGCTCGCCGAGTCCGCGGCGTCCGACGCCGCGCTGCAGCGCTGGGCGACGGCCACCCGCAGCGGCCGGGTCGAGGTGCTGATCGACGTCTCCGGCTCGATGAACGCGGTCGTCCCGAAGCTGGGCGCCACCCGGCTCGCCACCGCGCTCGACGCCGCCGGACGCGGGCTGAAGCTGTTCGAGCCGACCACGCGGCTGGGGCTGTGGACGTTCGCCGAGCGGCTCGACGGCGACCGCGACTACCGGCAGGTCGTCCCCGTCACGCCCATCCCGGAGCTGCTGGACGGACGGGCAGCCGCCGCGCTGCGCGGCATCCGGGCCGTCCGGGGCGGCCACACCGGGCTGTACGACTCGGTGCTCGCGCTGTGGGAGCAGGCGCGGGCGAACTGGGAGCCGGGCAGGCTCAACGTGGTCGTCGTGCTGACCGACGGCAACAACGACGACCCGGTCGGCATCAGCCGCGGCGAGCTGCTGCGGCGACTGGCCGCCGAGGCCGACCCCCGCCGCCCGGTCACGGTGATCGGCGTCGCGATCGGCCCGGACGTCGACCCGACCGAGCTGGACCAGATCGCCCACGCCACCGGCGGCCGGTCGTTCGTGGTCACCGACCCGAGCCGCATTGACGCGGTCTTCTTCGCGGCGCTGGGCGCGCTGAGCAAGGGCTGACGGGTCGCCACTAGGCTGTCGGCGCGGACGAGCAGGCCGGGCGGCCGCGTCGGGGCCCCCGTGGTCCCGCCGAGGAAAGTCCGGACTCCGCAGGGCAGGGTGGTTGTCAACGGCAACCCGGGGCGACCCGCGGGACAGTGCCACAGAGAACAGACCGCCTCCCGCGACGAGCGGGGGGTAAGGGTGAAACGGTGGTGTAAGAGACCACCAGCGCCCCGGGTGACCGGGGCGGCTCGGCAAACCCCACCCGGAGCAAGACCAAGAGGCCCCGCGAGGGGCTGCGCAGGCGTTCGAGGGCGGCCCGTCCGAGCCTGCGGGTAGGTCGCTCGAGCCCGTCGGCGACGGCGGGCCTAGATGGATGGTCGCCGAACCGCACGCCGCGAGGCGGCGGGGAACAGGATCCGGCTTACAGGCCTGCTCGTCCGCCCCAAGCCTGTGAACTGGACGAACGCCGTCATGAGCTGGATTCGGTCCGCACAGAGTCCGCCTCGGAAAGGACCGTTCACGGAGCGCTGCGGGCGCCAGGCGCCAAGCCACCCTCTGCACCCAACCGATCGGGACGGCGTTGACGCCCGACGAAACCGGTGATCCTCTTGAGCTCGCCGGTGTCGGCAGCGATGAGCCGCAGCCAGCGCGCGGGGTCGGGCTCGCCGATCGGCAGTGGCGCAGGTCCGCACCGCCGCGGGACTTGTCCCTCGCCAGGTCGGGACTTGCGGCCCGAGAGGCTCCATCGGCGGCGGGCGGACGCTGAGACCGGGGAGGGCGATCGGTCGGACGGTGGGCAGAGCTATGTAGCTCGGCCAACGACGCTCGTGGCGCAACCCAGACGTTGAGGACATGTTGTGAGGCGGGGCGTCGACCCTCACCGGCAGGCCGGTACCGAACCGCAATGTAGGGAGGTAAGGATGTCGAGGTCCTTTGATGCGGTCGAGGGGCAGGAACCGCGGCGAGCTCATGCGCCGGCGGGAGGAATGGCCAACGTGCCGCGGATCGCGTGGGGAGTGTTCTTCCTTGGCTCCGCAGTGTTCAATGCGTTGATCACCGCGCCGAACGCCGAGCAGGTCTACCTCTCATTCGCCGGCCTGTCCTGGCCGGTGGCAGAACAACTCGTCCGCAACCTCGTTGTGCCGGTAGGGATGGCCTTCACATTGTTGGTGGTCGCGTTCGAGATCACCGTCGGACTGCTGATCTTGCGCCGCCGTACCGCCAGGATCGGAATCGTGATCTCCCTGGCGTGGCTCGCCGTGCTGATCCCGTTCCTGGATGGCTACGGCCTGGTCAACGTGGTGCTGATCGCCGCGCTGGCTCCGCTGCTGCGTTACGACTACTACAGCATCAGTCCCGGACCCATCGCGATTCGGCGGAAGAGGTAGAACGGTGAGTCCAGATTGTAGGCGCGCCGATGTCGCAAAATTCGGTTTCTGGTCCGCGCTGGTCGCGCTGGCAGGAGCGGTCGGCTACATCGTGAGCGTCCCGCTCCAGACCTTTGACGTTGTCAGTCCATTGCAGGACTCGGTCATCGCCTTCGCCTCGTCCCTCGTGATCGCGACGCCATTCCTTCTCGCCATGCTCGCCCTCCACTATGTCGTCCCGGGGGAGAAGAGGTTCTGGACCCATGCGGCGGTGCTCCTGGCCGTCGTCTACACCACCTACAACACGTTGAACTACGTAGTGCAACTGGCGACGGTGATCCCCGCGGGGTACTCGTGGACTTTCGAAGACCAGCAGGGCACCGTCGGTCCGCTGAGCCTTCTCAATCAAACCCCGCACTCGCTGTTCTGGGACGTTGACGGGCTGGGCTACATCTTCCTGAACCTGGCCACGCTCATGGCGGTCCCGGCCTTCGAGAAACGCGGCGGGCAGAGGTGGGTCAGGTCGTTCTTCCTGGCCAACGGTCTGATCACACCGTTGTTCGCAATTACATACTTCTCTCCGACGTTCTCCGTTCCTGTGCTGATGCTCGGCGGCATACCGTGGGCGATTACCGTCCCGGGCTGCCTGTTGTCATTGGCCCTTTTCCTTCGGGGGGAGTCGCGGGTTCGCCCGCGACGGTCGATCGGGATTCCGGCGGGCCGGGGCGCGGACAGTGACCTCGTCGTGAGTCCGCCCTCGGAATCTTGACCTTCGCGTGGATTAGGCCGGGTGCCGAAACCTCCCTGTTGGCGATGCGCCCCATTGCGGTGACGTCGGACGGGTGGTCCTGCCGGAACGTTTGACCGGACACACCGGAGCGGGCCCTTTCCTAGCTGTGTTGCGGCGTCCCAGATCGGGCGGATGCGGAGCCGACGTCGGCGTGTTCGGTGAGGACCCTTGCCGATCTTCACGCGCCGGGCGCCGAGGAACCGGAAGCTCCTCGTCGTCGAGGAACTGCATGCAGCGAATCGGAGACGCACGCCCCGCGCGTGCACGACCCGGCTCCGCCGCGGAGGACGTGCCCGCCAGGTGGCGACGCGAGGCCCGGCCCGCAGCCGTCGTCGACCGCGAGCGCCTGCATGGCGGCCATCACCTGCTCAAGAGTCTCAGCACCTGTGCCCCTCGCGGGCCGTGACAACTAACGGCATAAACGCAGGTCAGGAACGGTCGCATGGGATCTGCCGAGGTCGCTGGACCACCTGCGAAGCAGCCCGGTCCGCCCGGAGTGATCGCCGCGAGCGCGTCGTTCTCGGTGTTCAGACCCCGATGACGGCGACCTCGCGGCGATCATCGTCTTCGGGGCGCCCGAATCCCGATCGTGTCTTTTTTGTGCGATCCACGGTCGCGTCGCCGGCCGATACTGTGGACATGACTGATCTCAGTGCCGTGGCACGTGGCGTGTGGTGGTTGGTTCTGCTGCGCGGGATCCTCGCGATCCTGTTCGGACTGTTCGCGCTGTTCGCTCCCGGCAGCGCCCTGCTGGCGCTGGTGTTCGTGTTCGGCGCCTACGCGATCCTCGACGGGGTGACGGCGCTCGTCGCGGGCATCCGGCACCGGCAGGCCGACCCGCACTGGGTCTGGCACGTCGTGCAGGGCGTCGTCTCGGTGCTGGCGGGCATCATCGCCTTCGCCTGGCCGGGCGTCACCGTGCTGGCGATCCTGTTCGTCATCGCGTTCTGGAGCATCGTCGGCGGGATCGCGGAGATCATGGAGTCACTGGCGATGCGGAGGCGTCAGACCGACGGCTGGGGGTGGATGCTCGCCGCGGGCATCGTGAGCGTGCTGTTCGGCATCGTGCTCCTGGTCAGCCCGGGCGCTGCACTGGTCACGCTGCTCTGGCTCGTCGGGATCTACGCCGTGGTGTTCGGGGTGATCATCGTGGTGTGGGCGTTCCGGCTGCGCAGGGCCGTCAACGCGGTCGCCGGACCGTAGCGGGTGGGTCCCGACAGCGGCGTCGTCCTCTGGCTGCTGGGCGCGTTCGTCGTCACGTTCGCCGTCACGCGCGTCATCACCACCCTCATCCGGAGCGGGCGCGGCCCCTTCCGCAACACGACCGTCGGCGGTGTGCACGTCCACCACCAGGTCTACGGGATCTTCCTTCTGCTCGGCGCAGGCACGATCGACCTGGCGTACCGGCCCGGCAGCCCGTGGCTCGAGGTGCTGGCGGTGGTGTTCGGGACCGGGGCCGCGCTCACCCTGGACGAGTTCGCGCTGTGGCTGCGGCTCGACGACGTCTACTGGGGGCCGGAGGGCCGCCGCTCGGTCGACGCGGTGCTGCTCGCTGTGCTCGTCGGCATCCTCATGCTGGTCGGCTTCTCGCCGTTCGAGACCGACGCCAGCGACGGCGAGGTGGTGCTGGGGATCAGCATCGTGCTCAACGTCGTCTTCGTGCTGATGGCGATCTTCAAGGGGCGCACGGTACTCGCCGTCGTGGGGCTGTTCGTCCCGATCGTCGCGCTCGTCGCCGTGTGCAGGCTGGCCCGGCCGCGCTCGCCGTGGGCCGGGCGCTTCTACCGCGAGGGGTCGCGCAGGCTCACCCGGTCGCGCAAGCGGTTCCCCGAGGGCCGTCGGATGCGCTGGGAGCCGATCGTGGACCTGTTCGCGGGCCGTCTGCCGCCCGTCGAGGACGAGGCGGCGGTGACCGAGCGGTCCGCGTGACTCACCGGGCGTTCGCAGGCGGCGCGACGGTCGATCCCGCGCGCCACGGCACCACCTCCATCTGCTGCGGCGCCGGAGGGCGGCCCCGCTGCGGCTGGCAGCCCGGCGGGAAGGACCGCTTCCGCGGCGCCGTGCCCGGCAACATCCCGCCCTGACCGGAGTGCGCTATGGGTCACGAGGTGACCGTCGCGGACGTCGAGGCCCGCCCAACCGCCGTCGTCGCCGCCACGACCACGTGGCGGGAGTTCCCGGCGCTGTGGAAGGAGCTGCTCGACGACGTGTGGGCGTGCCTGCGGGCTTGCCACGCCGACCCGTTCGCTGCGCGCGACGTTCGAGCTGTGAGGACACGATGATCGATCTCGAAGACGCGCTGCGCGGGTGGGACCCCGCGCCCGTGGAGACCGAGCGGCGGGTCGACCCCTGGGCCGTGGCGGCCTTCGCCGACCTGATCGAGGCGCCCGTCGGCGACGTCTTGCCGCCGCTGTGGCACGCCGTCGTGCCGCCGGAGCACCCCCGGCAGTCGGCGATCGGCGCCGACGGGCACGACGCCGCCAACCCGTTCCTGCCGCCGATCCCGGACCGGCGCCGGATGTTCGCGGGCGGTCGGCTGCGGGCGCTCGGCCCGATCCCGGTCGGGGCGCGGCTTTCCGGCCGGGCCAGGGTGGTCGAGGTGACGGTCAAGCGCGGCCGCAGCGGCGAGATGGCGTTCGTGACCGAGCGCCACGAGCTCGTCGTCGACGGGACGGTGGCCGCCGTCGAGGAGAAGCACCTCGTCTACCGCAGCGAGCCCGCGGGCACCGGACGTCCGACGGTGGGGCGGCCCGCCCCCGCGGAGCCGGTCGACGCGACCTGGCGGACCACGCTTCCCGTCGAGGAGACGCTGCTCTTCCGCTTCAGCGCGCTGACCTACAACGCGCACCGCATCCACTTCGACCACCCCTACACGACCGAGGTCGAGGGCTACCCGGGGCTGGTCGTGCACGGCCCGCTGCTGGCGCTGCTCGCGTTGGAGCTGCCCCGCCGCCACGCCCCGGAACGCCGGGTCGCCACGTTCGAGTACCGGCTGGTGCGGCCCTCGTTCGCGCCCGCCCTGCTGACGGCCACGGCGCGCGTCGACGGCCCGACCGTCATCCTCGCCGCGGGCACGGAGGGCGCCCAGCCGTCGCTGACCGCCACCGCGACCCTGGAATGACGGCCAGGGTGGTCGTACGGTCGCCTTGGCAGAGCGGTCGAGGTCAGGAGCGGGTCATGGATCGTCGGGACATCGAGTTCAACGCCGAGGGCGTCACCCTGCGAGGGTGGCTGTACCGGGCCGAGGGCGCATCGGGGCGGGCGCCGACCATCGTGATGGCGCACGGCTTCTCGGCCGTGAAGGAGATGTACCTCGACGCGTTCGCGGAGGTGTTCGCCGCGGCGGGTCTCAACGCGCTGGTGTTCGACAACCGCAACTTCGGCGCGAGCGACGGCGAGCCACGCCAGGAGATCGACCCCTGGCAGCAGGTGCGCGACTACCGGCACGCGATCACGTACGCCACCACGCTCGACGACGTCGACGCCACCCGCATCGGGGTGTGGGGGAGCAGCTACTCGGGCGGGCACGTGCTCGTCGTCGGCGCGATCGACCGGCGGGTGCGGGCCGTGGCCGCGCAGGTGCCGCTCATCAGTGGCTCGGCGAACGTGGGCGAGCTCGTGCGGTCGGACTTCCGGGCGGGCTACCGGGAGATGTTCGACGCCGACCGGGCCGCCCGGTTCCACGGCGACCCGCCCGCGATGGTCCCGGTGGTGGCCGAAGACCCGCTCGCCCCGTCGGCGCTGCCGACCCCGGACTCCTGGACGTGGTTCACCGAGACCGGCAAGACCCGGGCACCCTCGTGGCGCAACGAGGTGACCCTGCGGACCGTCGAGATGCTCAGCGAGTACGAGCCCGGCGGCTACATCGGCCGGATCAGCCCGACCCCGCTGCTGATGGTGGTGGCCCGCGAGGACCACCTGACGCCCGCCCACCTCGCCATCAACGCCTTTGAGCAGGCCCGTGAGCCCAAGAGGCTCGTCATCCTGCCCGGCGGCCACTTCGACGCCTATGTCGACGGCTTCGACCAGGCCAGCGCGCCCGCCCGCGACTTCTTCGTCGAGCACCTCGCCTAGCCCCCAGGGCCGTTCGACTCACCCGAGCCGAATCCGACCGAGTGAATGGTTCACCATCGGGTACCGCGGATCAGCTCACCCGCGTGAACACCGACCCGGTCCAATGCCACACGAACATCGCCGGGACGGACGGGCCGCTCGCGTGGCTGTCGTTCGGCCCGTACGCGAGCATGCCCGCGCTGATGTTCCCGTCGGCGACTGCGAGCTCGTCGGGAACGTACTGCGGCGGCAGGATGGCGCCCTCCTTCAGCGACGCGCCGTCGGGCAGCTCGCCGACGACATTGCCGTCGGACCCCAATACCTCCACCTCCTGCGTCGTGAAGTTGGACGGCTGCGGCGAGCAGGACAGCAGCACCACCGTCTCGGGAGCGCCGTCGCCGGTGATGTCGCCCGTCGCGCTCACCTGGTAGGTCACGTCGAGACGGTCGTAGTCGCTTGTGCCCGCCTCCTGCCCGGTGACCGTGGCCGCGCCGCCGCTCAGCCGCGCGGTGAAGCCGCCGGGCACCGAGCCGTCGCAGGTGAGCCGGTAGGTGGCGGACTTCGGGTCGACGGGCTTGGCCACGGCCTTGGCCGCCGCCGCCCGCCAGAGGCCGAGCAACGGGGTGAGGAAGGCGGCGACGTCGTCGTTGTTCTGCAGCGACAGGTGCCCGCACGGCGCGAAGATGATCAACGGGTCGCCGCTCGTGCAGCTGATCGTCCGTACGGCGAGCGGGGCGCCTGGGCCGGGGTCAAGGGGCGGGGTGGTCGCGGAGTGGACGTCGGCCACCCCGTCGCCCCCGTTCACCGGCTGCACCCGCCCGAAGAGGTCCGACTGCCACGTCACCGCGCCCGCGACCACGGCCGTCGGAACCTTGGCAGGCAGCGCGCGCTTGTCGTGCAGAGCCTGAAGCATCGCCGAGACACCGCCGTCGGCCCCGACGCGCAGGGCCTGCGCCGCCCGCGAGTTCGGCGCACTGAAGATCCCGCAGCTGCGCGTCTGCACCCGGCACGCGGCGCCGATCAGGGACGGCAGGAAGTACGTGGCGTTGGCCTGGAGGCCGCCGTCCGGCGCGAAGTAGGCGCCCTGCCAGGGGGTCGCGATGGCTGCGAGGCCGCCGACCGCCGAGGCGATGTCGTCGGGCGAGCCGAAGCGCGTGAACGCCTGTTCGACGGCCAGGCCGCCCAGCGAGTACGCGACGAGCAGTACCTTGCCGTCTCCGCCCGCGCTCTTCGATCCCGCGGACAGGCAACCGATCGCATCGTGCAGCGCCTGACTGATCGCCGGGTCGTCCACCCACTCCTGGTTGGCCGCGGAGTAGTCGAAGCGCGCAACGAAGTACCCGCCGTCGGCCGCGAGCCGGGCCGCGATGCCGGTGGTCGCGCTCCACGTGTCGGGGCCCTGGTTGAAGCCGTGCACGAGGAGCACCGGCTGCGCGCTGCCGACGCTCGTCACCGCCCGCCCGCTCGCGTCCACCACCTTCGCGCAGCTCACGGCCGTGTCGGCCGCGGCGACCGGCGCCACCAACCCGCACACCACCACCGCGACGCCCACGGCCGCGGCGAGCCCGCGCGCCCTCATGCCGCGGCCGTGTCGAAGAGCAGCCACTGGCCGTCGACGAGTGCCACGCTCAGCAGCACCTCACCCTGCTGACCGCCCGGCCGCACGAGGCGCGCGTGGACCGTGCCCGCCACCGCCCCGCCCGCCGCGTCGCTGCCGGTGACCGCCCACGTCTGCGGCTCGATGCTCAGCTGCGAGCCCGGCGGCAGCACCGGCGTCGACCCGGCGGGGTCGCGCACAGCCGGAACGAGGGCCTGTTGCTGGACGGCCGGGTCGGCGGCGGTGAGCCGCTGGACCACGGGCGTCAGGTCGGGCGGGACGACCGGCGCGACCGAGCCCGCCGTGCACCCGCTGACGAGCACGGCCACCGACAGCGCGACGGACGAGCGGAGAAGCATGTGATCACCAGCCGACGGGGGACGAAGGGGGACGGAGAGTAGCGTGTCCGACACGCCCACTATCGAGTCACCGTGAAACGGCGCGCGGCCGCCCGGCGAAGGATCGAGCATGTCCGCTCGCCGCGGGGCCGCCGCGCTGCTGGTCACCGTGCTCGCGGCGGCGGGCTGCACCGCCCTGCCAGGCACCGGAACGCCTGCGGCGACCACGGTCCCGGTCACGCCGGACCGACCGGCCACGCTCCAGGTGGACGCCGGGCTGCGGGTCGACCTCGGCGCGGGCTCGGTCACCGCGCCCGCGTCCCTCAGCGCACACCAGGTGACCTCGGCCGACGTGCCCGCTCCGCTGCGGGCCGCCGGGCCGGTCTGGCAGCTCGACCTCTCCGGCTCCTCGCTGGTCCGCCCGGCCACGCTCACCTGGACGGTTCCGCCCGCCACCGACGGCGGCCCGCCCGCGGCCCGTCCGGTGTTCTACGACGAGCAGGCCGGCCGGTGGACGGACGTCGACGCCCGCCCCGGCCCGACCCCGGACACCCTCGTCGTCACCACTCCGCACTTCTCCCGGTGGGCGCTGCTGCGCTGGAGCGCCGACGCGCTGAAGGCCGCGGCCGTCAACGCGCTGACCGCCGTCCTCAACCCCGCCCTCCCCGCTCCGCCCCCCTGCCCCAACCCCGACGCCGCGAAGACCGCCCGGGTGACGGTCACCTCGAGCGACGGCGACCTCGCGCGCTGGTGCGTCGGGCGCAACGGCGACACGACCGTGCTGCACGTGACCAACAACCGCGGCTACGCCCTGTCACTGCTGCGGCCTGTCAGCTGGGACATGCGCTCGCTCGGGCCCGAGCAACCGCTGCTGGACTCGATCGCGAACACCGTGGCGGCTTGGGCGACCGCAGCGCCGAGGGGCTACCGGTCGGAGATGCTCGGGCCGGGCCAGACCGTCGAGCTGACCGTGCGCGGGCCCTACACCGACGTCGCGGTGTCGCCGAGCGGGGCGGCGTTCGACCTGTCCGCCCTGGTCTACGGACTCCAGACGCTGTCCATGACCTTCGGGAAGGTCCCCGACGGGCCTGATGTGTCCAACGGGAAGCTCGTCGAGCTCGCCCGCGCGGTGCTCGACGACGCCGACTGCGTCAGCAACTTCCAGAAGCTCGCCGCCGCCGACGGCTCGACGGCAGGTGGCCTCGTCGACGGCTTCAAGAGCGCCGTCACGCTCACCTTCACCTGCTTGGAGAAGGTCGAGAAGATCCAGTTCAGCGCCAACGAGCTGCTCGCGGGCTTCTGGCTCGGCGCGCTCGTCTGGTTGGCCGACGGCGTCAAGCAGATCTTCCAGGGCTTCGTCGCGCTGGTCGACACCGTGCAGAACATCGGCGGCTACATCATCCGGGTCACCCTGCCCGCAGCAACGCCCACGCCCACGCAGCCACCGGACCCCGGCGCCCAACCCACCCCACAGGGGCCCGCGCCGGGCGGGTTGACGGCCCGGCGGCGCGACGAGAGCGGCAGCCTGATGGTCGAGGTGGACTGGACGGCGGTGCCGGGCGCCACAGCGTATGACGTCGTCGGCTCCGCGGCGGGTGCCCCGACGACTACGCTGCGCGTCACCGGCACCACCGCCCTGGACCAGCAGCACTACTGCTCGCCGACGGCGCCGCCTTCGCGAATACGCCCGGCATGAGCTTCAGGCGGCGCCTTGCGACTCGCCGTCGTGGATCACGCGATCACCCCGTCACCGTTCGGGCCACCGCCTAGTGCGGTGGTCGGAGGATTGACGGGCGCACGCAGCGGGAACACTCCGTCAGCCGGGGAGGACACCCTCACCCGGATGGCCGAGAAGGTGACTTCCGTGATTGCGTTCGTGGTGGTGTGTGTCGGGTTCCTCGTGGCGCTCGCGCTCGTCGTCCAGGTCGTCGACGCCGCCAGCGCGTCGTCCTGCCGTTCGCGTGCCGCCGAGCGCCGTGAGCGCTGGGAGGCCCGTGCCGCGGCCGCCCGCCGCGTCGTCGTCGCGCGCGGGCGGCCGAGCCGCGCCGCCTGAGCTACTGCGACGGCTGCGGCACCGTGCAGTCGATCTTCGGGTTGACCCCGACGTAGTTGAGTGGCCCGGCCACGATGGTGACGAGCACCGTGCCCAGCTGGGCGCAGTTGACCGGGTCGCTTCCGAAGTAACCGCGCTGGTAGGCGGCGAAGGCGCCGATCACCAGCCAGATGACGACGATGACCGCCCCGGCGCGCATGTCAGCGCCTCCGTGCCGGGCGGCGGGTGCCGACGCCCGCGAGGTGCAGGGCGATCGCCAGCAGGCCCGCCAGCTCGAAGAACGTCGCGTCCAACGGGCCGAGGGACAGGTTGGCGAGGTGCAGCAGCAAGGCGACGGCGAGCAGAACTGCGCCGACGATCGCGGTCATCGGGGCTCCTTCCGGGTCGGGGACCGCAGTGTGGCGGTTGCCGACCCCGCCCGCAGTGCGAAACGGACTTCCCGACCGTCAGGTTGCCGACGTGTTAACGACACGTCATCATTCGGTCATCGGCGACCGACGAGGAGTGTCCTGTGAAGCAGCCTTGTCATGACTGGGTCGTCGATCTCCCCGGCCGGGGCAGCGTGATCGTCCGCGAGTGGCCGGGCCCGGCGGACGCTCCTGTTCTCCTGCTCGTGCACGGCGTCGCGCTGGACGTCGACGTCAACTGGTCGCGCGTCGCCCCCGACCTCGCCCGGCGCCACCGGGTGCTCGCCCTCGACCTGCGCGGTCACGGCAGGGGCCTGCCGGTGGCGGGCACCTTCCGTCTGGAGGACTGCGCCGACGACATCGCCGCCGTGCTGCTCACCCTCGGCACCGGACCGGTGGTGCCGGTCGGCTTCTCGATCGGCGGCATGGTCGCCCAGCTGCTGTGGCGCAGGCACCGCGACCTGGTGGCG
Source organism: uncultured Actinomycetota bacterium (assembly GCA_963750095.1). Taxonomy (GTDB): domain Bacteria; phylum Actinomycetota; class Actinomycetes; order Mycobacteriales; family Pseudonocardiaceae; genus Pseudonocardia. The sequence continues at coordinate 532,937 of CAVVPJ010000012.1, forward strand.
GGGCTGGTGCTCTGCTCGACCGCCCGAAACGTCACCGGCTCGCCGTTGGAGCGCGTGCTCGCGATGGCGATGCCGTGGGCCGTGCTCACCGCATCGTTGCTCTCCCCGTTCTCACCCGTCGGCACCGACACGATCGCCGGTCCACTGCTCGACGGCGGCCTCTCGCCCGCGCAGCGTCGCGCGGCGCTCGCCCATATGCGCCGGGTGCCGCTGCACATCGCGCTCGACGCCATGCGCGCGGCCTGCGCGTTCAGCTCGCACGACTGGGTCGGCACCGTCGACGTGCCCACCGCGGTGCTCGTCACCCGCCACGACCGCATCGTCGCGCCCCAGCGGCAGCACAAGCTCGCCGCCGCCGTGCCCGGTGCCGCGGTCGTGGAGATCGACGGCGACCACGGCGTGTTCCTCGCCGATCCCGACCGGTTCCGGAACGGGCTGCTACATGCGTGTGCCGCGGTCACCCTGCCGGTCGCACCCTCGTCGACGACGGCGGCCTGAGCGCCGCACCGAACGGCGGTGTGCAGGCGGCACGCGGCCGACCACCATGGACGGTTCTGTCACGCCGTCGTGACCCGGTCCCCGTCCGTTCTTCCGAGGGAGTATGTCCCGAGTGCAGACCGCCTATGCCCGTGACGCCGTCGACTACGACACGCGCACCTCTGCCTACGCCCGCTACCGCACGATGATCGTCGACCTGCTGCCGCTGCGGCCGGGGGACACCGTGATCGACGCGGGCTGCGGCACCGGCCTCTGTTTCGAGGCGGTGCAGCAGCGGATCGGGCCCGACGGCGTGCTCGTCGGCGTCGACGCCGCGCCGGACATGCTGTCGGTCGCCGCCGAGCGCGTCGCGGCGAAGGGCTGGTCGAACGTCGTGCTGACCTGCGCGCCGATCGAGGAGGCCGAGCTGCCGCAGGCCGACCATGCGCTCTTCTGCGCGGTGCACGACATCATGCAGTCCGGCCCCGCGCTCGACAACGTGCTCGGACATCTGCGGCCCGGCGGGAACGTGGCCGTGGGCGGCGGCAAGTGGGGCCCGGTGTGGGCGATCGGGCTCAACGCGAGCGTGCTCGCGCTCCACGCGCCGTACGTGCGCGACTTCGCGGGCTTCGACCGGCCATGGGAGCCGCTCGCCGAGCGCGTGCCCGACCTCGCCGTGCGGGAGGTCGCGATGGGCGCGGGTTTCGTCGCAAGCGGAAGGGTCGCGCAACCTCCCCGGCGGTGAGACGTCGTTAAAGGTGACCGGCGTGTGTCACCGGTCACCGAGAGGGGACCGAAGGCTCATGGCGCGACCGAACGCAACAGCCCACAGCGCGGACGTCGAGAGCGGCGTGCGGCCATGACCCTCACCGCCGACACCGCGGCCGCCGCCGTCACCCACGACACCCGACAGGTCAACGACGTGGTCGCCGCCGCGGTGGCGGGTGACCGGCTGGCGGTGTACCGCCTGCTGTCGCACGTGCAGCCCGCCGTCATGCGCTACTGCCGGGCGCGGCTGGGCGGCGGTGCTGCGGCGACCACCGCCGCGCGCCACATCTGCCGCACGGTCGTGACGAAGCTGCCCGACCTTCGCGACACCACGGTCGTCTACGCCTTCGTGCACGGCATCGCCGCCGCCGCGGTCGACGCCGCCGTGCGTACGCCCGCCGGTCGGACGGGCCTTCCCGCGACGTTCGCCGTGCTCTCGCCCGCCCAGCGCGAGGTGCTGGTGCTGCGCGTCGCCGTCGGACTGTCGGCGGAGGAGACGGCCTCCGCGCTCGGCTCCACGCCTGGCGCGGTGCGCCGGGTCCAGCACAACGCCCTCGAGATCCTCCGCGCCGCGGCCTAGCCGAGGAGGTCCAGGGCGCGCCGCAGCATGTGGGGCACCGAACGGCCGAAGCCCTCCCAGGTTGCGTCGGGCCGCTGTCCCGTGCGGTGCATGTGCAGGTAGTGGGCGGTGAGAGCGGCAAGGCGCAGCCCGGCGAGCGCGCGGAACCAGGCCACGTCCTGCACGGGCGCGCCGTACCCGGCGACCAGGTCGTCCGGCTCCGGGGCGTGGGCGATGTCGGGGCGGCAGCTCCGGATGCCAGCTCTCCCGGTCGTACATCATCGCGATCCAGCCGATGTCGACGCGCCCGTCGCCGCGGTGGGCGCCCTCCCAGTCGAGCACGGCGACGAGCTTCCCTTCGGCCACCATCCAGTTGTTGGCGTAGTAGTCGCCGTGCACCAGCCCGGCCGGGCCGACCTCGGGCACCGCGGCGCGCAACCCCGCGTGCAGCTTCCGGCCCGCCGGGACCCACGACGGCTCGGGGCTCTCCTCGAGCAGCCGCCGCCAGTGGTCGACGACGGCCGTGAGCGGCGTCGCCTGCCGCCAGCTCGACGGCGGTGGGGTGGCGTGGATGTGCGGCAGCACGCGCATGGCCTCGGCGAACACCGCGCCGGTCGGGGCGGGGGCGCCGCCGTCGGCGAAGATGTCGCCGGGCGTCGCGCCCGCCACCCGGTCCACGACGAGGTACGGCGTGCCGAACCACGGGCCGTCCTCGCCGCTCCACCGCACCCGCGGCACCGGGACACCGTGCTCGGCGAGCGCGACGAGCAGCGGGGCCTGTCGGTGCACGTCGTTGGCGGCGCTGCGCCGCGCGCCCAGCGGCGGCATGCGCAGGACCAGCCGCTGCGTGCCGTCCGCCGCGCCCAGCTCGAACGCCCACGAGATGCCCGAGTGGCCAGGGAGGCGTTCCAGGCCGTCGACCGTGGCGTGCGGCCCGACCTCGTCGACCGCCCACCGACGCAGCCGCTGCCGCATGGCGGACGGGTCGTCCTGGCGCCAGGCGGCGGCCGGGCTCTCAGCCGGGGTCGGCACCGGCCACGCCCGCGACGAGCATCCAGAGCTTGGCGGCGGTCTCCTTCTGGTCGGCCCACTGCTCGCCGGAGAGGGCGACCCCCAGCACCTCGCGCATGCCGCCGATCATCATGGCGGCCACGAACGCAGGCTCGCGGTCGGCGGGGATCTCGCCGCGGCGCTGGCCCAGCGCCATCACCCGCTCCGCCAGGCGGATCATCTCGGTGCGGTGGCGGGCCTCCATCGCGGCGACGTCGGCGTCGAGGTGCAGGTTGTGGACGATGACGCGGGCCAGCGGGTCGCTGTAGTGGAACGCCACGTAGAGCTCGGTGCGACGGCGCTCCCGCTCGGCGAACGTGCCACCGGGCGCCGGGTTGGTCTCGAGCGCCTCGGCCCGGAAGCGGGCGTAGAAGTCGTCGACGACGGCGCCGATCAGCCCCGCGCGGGACCCGAAGTGCCGGTAGATCAGTCCGACGGAGGTGTCGGCGCGCTGCGCGACGGAGTCGACCTCCAGCGAGCCCGAGCGCTCGATCAGCTCGTCCCGGGCCGCCTTGATGAGCCGCGCTCTGCTGGCGGCTCCGCGCGCCGTGGGCGCCGCGTCCGAGATCGGCAAAATGAACTCACCTTCCCAGCCCGAAGAGTAGCACGACGCCGTTGACATGATCTCCGTATCGGTGCAAAGTGAACTCACTTCAAAGTGGAAGGGGTCCGCATGTCGAAGCTGCTGGTGGACCGGCAGGGCGCCGTCACCGTCCTCACCCTCAACCGTCCGGAAGTGCACAACAACGTCGACGACGAGCTGGCCATGCTGCTCGCCGACGCCATCGACGCCTTCGCCGCGGACAACGAGGCCAAGGTCCTGGTGATCGCGGGCGCCGGGGACCGCACCTTCTGCGCGGGCGCGAACCTGAAGGGCATGGCCGAGCTGTTCCAGCACCGGCGGACGTACGACGCGGGCCCGATGGGCTTCGCCCGGCTCGACCCCGACAAGCCGGTGATCGCGGCCATCAACGGCAGCTGCTACGCGGGCGGGGTGGAGCTCGCCGTGTGGCGCGACTTCCGGATCGTCGACGAGCGCGCGAAGTTCGGCCTGCTCAACAAGCGCTGGGGCCTCTCGCTCGCCGACGGCGGCACGCAGCGGCTGCCGCGCGTCGTCGGCATCGGCAACGCCCTCTACATGATCGAGACCGGGGTCGAGATCGACGCGGCCCGCGCGCAGGTCATGGGGCTCGCGCAGGAGGTGGTGCCCGCGGGCACCGCGGTGACCCGCGCGGTCGAGCTGGCCCACCACATCGCGGGCTACTCGCAGGGCGGCATCCGCGCCGACCGCAAGGCCGCGCTCGCCACCATTGGCCTTTCCCTGCAGGACGGCCTCGACCTCGAGGTCGAGCTGTGCCACGCGCCCGCGCTGGCCCCGGAGGCGGAGGCGGGCATGCGGCGCTTCGCCGAGGGCAGCAGGCCCGAGCCGCCGCGGCCCGTGACCGTCCCGGAGTCGTGACCGTGAGGCTCTACGCCGCCGACGAGCACCCGTTCCACCAGCAGCCCACGCCGTTCCACATGGTCGGCACCTCCGACGCGCACTTCAACGACGGCTACTTCCTCGCCCTGTACGCCCAGGACTGGTACTTCTTCGCGGGCCTTCGGCTGCACCCGAACGGCAACGTGATCGACGGATGGGCGTCGGTGGCGCACGACAACCGCCAGATGGTGGTGCGCGCGTCGCGGGCGCTGCGGCCGCGCTACGACGAGCTGGCCGTCGGCCCCGTCCGGCTGGAGATCGTCGAGCCGATGCGGAAGGTGCACCTCACCGTCGAGGACAACCCTTCCGGGATCGAGCTGGACGTCGACCTCGACACCCAGGGGCCGCCGTTCGTCGAGGACCGCTACCAGCACGTGAAGTTCGGCGCGGTCATCAACGACACCATCCGCTACACGACGGTCTGCCGGGCCTCCGGCCGCGCCCACGCGATGGGCATCGACCTCCCGATCGACGGGTGGCACGCCATGCGTGACCACTCGTGGGGCATCCGGTCGTCGATGGGGGTGCCGACGCGCCTGTCGGGCACCGACCGCACCGACGAGGAGACCTTCGACCGCGCCCTGCGGCTGTGGGTGCCGTTCGAGGCGGGCGACCACACCGGCTTCGTCAACGCCCACGAGGACCCCGACGGGCGGCCGCTCGACTTCGAGGGCCGCCTCGACTGGCCGGACGGGCGCAGCGTCGCGCTCACCGGCATGACCCACGACCTGCAGTACCTCCCCGGGACGCGGCGCCCCGTCGGCGGCTCCATCGTGGTGGAGGGGGCGGACGGGGTGGCGCGCAAGTACGAGCTGCGGCTGGCGGGCACGCCCGCCGACGTGCAGGCGGGCGGCTACTACCGCGGCTGGCGCGACGGCCTCGGCCCCGGCGTCTACCGGGGTGCCGAGGTGCTGGAGGTCGACGACTACGACGTGTCGCCCGGCGCCGAGCAGACCGGGCCGCCGCACGTTCCCGTGCGCCATCGCCTCGGCCCCACCGAGTTCCCCATGCACATGGTCGGCCCCGACGGCGGGGCGGGCATGGCGCACTTCGAGCACAGCATCCGCGGTACTTACCGTCCGTACGGATTGGCCTGACGTGGACGCCCGACGGACATCCGCCTGTCGACGGAACCAGCGGCTTGGCCGGGTGGGAGGAACTGAGCATGGATCTCGCTGACCTGCAGCGGCTGGTCGACGCGTTCGAGGAGTCCGAATGGAACGAGATCCACCTCGCGGTCGACGGGGTGGAGGTGCACCTCTCGACGACCCCGGGCGGCCTGTCACCCGTCGTGCCGCCACCCGCATCCGCAGGGTCCACCGCCGCGGACACGCACGCCGCGCGCGACGGGTCGGCCGCCGCTGCCGCGGCCGGAGCCGTCTCCGGCACCCCGTTCGTCTCGCCCGGCCCGGCGGTCGGCGCGGTCCCGGCCCCGCCCGCGGTGGCGGGCGACCCGGTGCTCGCGCCGTCGCCGGGGATCTTCTGGCGCTCGCCCGCGCCGGGGCAGCCGCCGTTCGTCGAGGTCGGCTCCCGGGTCGAGGCCGACACCGTGGTGTGCATCGTCGAGCTGATGAAGCTGATGAACCGGGTGTCCGCGGGGCGCGCAGGCGTCGTCACCGCCATCCCGGTGGGCAACGGCATCCCGGTCGAGAAGGGCGACCCGATCGTCTACATCCAGTCGGACCCGGCATGACCGGCGTCCTCGGGCCGCAGCAGGGTGACACCGCTGCGACTCAGTCGGAGGAATGTCACCCTGCTGCGATCCGGGGCGCCGCGGTGCAGAGGCGCGGTGGTCGGGGCCGCGATCGCCACCGGCTGCGACGCGGTGCACCCGGGCTACGGGTTCCTGTCCGAGCGGCCGGAGCTCGCCGCGGAGTGCGCCCGGTTCGGGATCACGTTCGTCGGGCCGCCCGCCGAGGTGATCCGCCGCGGCGGCAGCAAGATCGGGGCGCGCGGGTTGGCGCGCTCGATCGGCGTGCCGGTGGGGGAGGGCTCCGACCGGGCCGCCACCGCCGAGGAGGCGGCCGCCGCCGCGCGGATCGGCTACCCGGTGCTGCTCAAGGCGTCGGCGGGCGGGGGAGGGCGCGGCATGGTCCGCGTGGACACGCCCGCCGCGCTGCCCGACGCGTTCGCCTCCGCCTCCCGCGAGGCGGCGGCCGCGTTCGGCGACGGCACGCTGTTCGTCGAGCGGTGGATCGGCAACGCGCGCCACGTCGAGGTGCAGGTGCTGGCGGAGGGCGTCTCCACGACGGCGGACGTCGCGCGGGCGCTCGTCCGGCACGGCGACTTCCGCGCCAACCGCATCAACACCCGCTGGATCGAGGACCGCTTCCTTCCCCAGTGGCTGGCCGCTCAGGTATAGTGAACTCACTTTCCAATGAAGGAGAGCGGCATGGCGTACAAGTGGGGTTCCCCGCCGCAGTCGCGGACCGTCGCCTTCTACCACCGCAGGGTCGGTGAGCTCGTGCAGGAGCGCCTGGCCACGGCGGGCGTGACCTGGGAGGAAGCCGTCTTCCGGCCCGACCTCGAGCTGACCCGCGAGGACTTCCAGGCGCTGGAGGACGAGCTGCTGGCCTTGGGCGTGCGGTTCGAGCCCTCGGCGGACATCTCCGTGCACGAGAGCCCCGACAAGTACCAGACCGCCGAGGTCGCCGAGGTCACGCTCGCGGAGGCCGACGAGCTGGGCCGCATCGTCGTCGGCGGCGGTGACAACGTCTTCAAGGCCGGGGACGTCACCGGCATCGCGCGCTTCATCTCCGACGTCGACCGGGTGATGGACATGCTCACCGACGGCGTCCCACCCGACACCGTCGCCATCATCGACGACTCCGGCGGCACACTGACCGCGCCGATCCTCGAGGAGTTCGCCGCCGTCGTCTGCAAGGGCGGCAGCGTGCGCTCCCACCTGGGCATCCTCACGCGCGAGTACCAGATCCCCTGCCTGATGGCCGCCGAGGTGGCCGGGCTGGGCGAGGGCGACCGCGTGCAGGTCGAGTACAGCGTGCCCGCCTAAGTCCCCTACTCCGACGAACAAGGCCAGGGCCACGCCCGCGTCTGGAAGCTGACCTGAGATGCCGCACTCCCACACCTACGCCGACCTGCTGCGTCTCAACGCCTGGATCCGCAAGAACTCCGACACCTGGTACCTGCACTGCACCACCCGCACCGTGCAGGAGTCGAAGCTCTACCCGGTGCCCGCGTACATGACGCTGTCGTACTTCCAGGCCTACTACCGCTTCCCCGAGCTGCTGCGCAAGATCGAGGCCGCGATGCCTGCCGAGGAGATCGGCGACCGCATGCGCGAGATCGACAGCAAGGGCGACATCATCAGCCACTCCTGTGTGCCCGAGTTCTCCCTCGCGGGGCGCCAGCTGCTCATCGACCTCGGCATGCTCAAGCCCACCGACGGCCTCGACGACCTCGTGTTCGTCGAGGACTTCGCGGAGCGGCTCAACCTCGCCTACCACCGCAACCACGCGCACGTGCTGCCCTCGGACATGAACCTGCGCGCGCAGCTCATCCCGGAGCGCCGCGCCCAGGTGTTCGAGGCCGACGCGATCGGCATGAAGCCCGGCGACCGGCTCTCCGCTGCGCTCAAGCGGTTCATGGCGACCGCCAACCAGTACGCGCTGCTGTCCCACTGCGAGTCCCGGCTGGGGATCTTCAACCACGGCCCGTACCGCTGCCGCAGCGACGAGGAGATGCTCGTCCGCGGCTACGTCGACCTCGGCGAGGGCGACCTGCCGTGGCTCGACGGCATCGCGTCCGGGGTCACCCACAACAACCTGACGATCCCGGTGGTCCTCAAGGACACCCACTTCAACATCGTCGACGACTGGAACAGCTTCGAGGCGCAGCCGTCCTACGACCACGACAACGTCGTCGCGGTCGGGCTGTACACCTCCGACTTCCTCGCCGACGGCCAGGTCCCGGTCGCGATGGACAACGCCGCCACGCTGGCCGACTTCCTCGACCACGAAGGCGAGATCCTCTCCAAGGCCACCGTCGAGCTGTGGAAGGAGATGGCGGGCTGGAGCCGCGACCAGATGATCGACGCGGGCGCGATGTCGTACTTCTGCGTCGCCAAGGACCTCGCGCACGTCGCGGGCGTCTACGACCCCGACGACTGGTACCAGATCGACGAGCGCGCCCAGCGGTTCAAGCCGCTGCTCAACGACGAGTACGGGCGGGACTTCCTCGCCGAGCTGCTGGGCTACGTCGACCTGCCCACCCAGCAGGGCAGCCCGTACACGATGAGCAAGTGGACCGACCAGCCCGGCGACATGTGGTGGACGGTGCCCTACTCGGTGCTCACCGACGACGAGTACACGCTCACGTCCGGCCCGCTGCGCCCCGGCTCGACGTCGCTGCCGCACAAGCAGGGCACCTACCTCACGACGCGCGGGCGCCTCACCCTCGACGAGTACAACACGGCCTGCCGGGAGTTCACCCCGACGATCTGCCAGGAGCCCTACCGGTTCCTCGACGACTCGTGGGTGCGCGGACACGCGGGCACGCCGCAGGCCGACGAGCTGTACCGGATCGACCAGCGCGGCTCGGTGCTGGAGGGCCGGGGTTCGACCGTCACGCGGGCCGACATGGACGAGATCCGCGCCAAGCGCGCAGCGACCTAACCCATGTTTGTTCAGGACCTCGTCCGGCACGCGGCGCTGCGCTACGGCGACGCGCCCGCGCTGTCGGACGGCGAGCGCACGCTGTCGTTCGTCGAGTTCGAGCGGCGCACCGCCCGGCTGGGCAACGCGCTGCTCGGGCTCGGCCTGCGGCCCGGCGACCGGGTCGCGTCGGTGCTGCCGAACTGCATCGAGGAGCTGCTGGCCTACGTCGCGCTGTCGCGCACCGGGCTGCACCGGGTGGCCTCAACGCCCGCGACACCGCCGAGGACCACGCCTTCAAGGTCGCCGACTCCGGGGCCAGGGCGTCGATCACCGACGGGCTCAGCCTGCCCGGCGTCGAGCTCGCGCTGTCGCGCGAGGACGTCGACCGGCTCTCGCAGACCGGCCCGGGCGGACCCTGCGACGTGCCGATGGACCCGAAGGACGTCTACCGGCTCGCCTACACCGGCGGCACCACGGGCCGGTCGAAGGGCGTGCTCCTCACCCTGCGCACGCTGCAGGCGCAGGTCACCAACTACCTGCTCGAGCACGTGCCGGGGATCGAGCCGGGCGACGTCATGCTGCACGCCGCGCCCGTCTCGCACGCCAGCGGCTCGTACTTCCTCCCGCACCTGGTGCGCGGCGCCACGAGCGTGCTGCTGCCCCGGTTCCGGACCGGCGAGTACCTGGAGTGGATGGAGCGCACGGGCGCGCAGCGCACGTTCCTCGTGCCGACGATGATGGCCGCGCTGCTGGACGAGCCCAACCTCGCGGACGTCAAGCTGCCCAAGCTCAAGCAGATCTCGTACGGGGCCTCGCCGATCGCGCCGTCGGTCGCCGAGGGCTGCGAGCGGGCGTTCGGGCAGGTCCTCGCGCAGACCTACGGGCAGGCCGAGGCGCCGATGACGATCACGCACCTGCGCCTGAGGAGCACGACCGGGTCGGCTCGGCGGGCCGCGCCTACACGATGGTCGCGGTGCGAGTTGTCGATGGTGACGACCGCGACGTGGCGGTCGGGGAGACCGGCGAGGTCGTCTGCCGCGGGGTCGATCGTCTCGTCGGGCTACTTCAACCGGCCCGACGCGACGGCGGAGACCTTCCGGGGCGGCTGGCTGCACACCGGCGACGTCGGCTACCTCGACGCGGACGGCTACCTGTACCTGCAGGACCGGCAGAACGACATGATCATCAGCGGCGGGTTCAACGTCTACCCGCGCGAGGTCGAGGACGTGCTGGTGACCCATCCGGCGGTCAAGGGAGCCTCTGGCGCACCCCGAAGCCGGTGATCGCGCAGGTGCACGGCTGGGCCGTCGGCGGGGGCAGCGAGATGGCGCTCTGCGCCGACATCGTGATCATGAGCGAGGACGCCAGGATCGGCACGCCCTACTCCCGGATGTGGGGCTGCCACCACGCGGGCATGTGGGTGGCCAGGCTCGGTCTCGCGCACGCCAAGGAGCTCGCCCTGACCGGCAGGGCCTTGTCCGGCGTCGAGGCGAAGCAGCTGGGCCTCGTCAACGACGCCGTGCCGTTCGACCAGCTCGAGGACCGGGTCAACACCCTGGCCGAGCAGCTCGCGTCGATCCCGCTCTCCCAGCTGACGGCCATGAAGCTGGTGGTCAACCAGGCCTACGAGAACATGGGCCTCACCAGCACCCAGCTGCTCGGCTCGGTGCTGGACGGCATGCTGCGCAACACCCCCGAGGCGCTGGAGTTCATCGACGTGGCCGAGCGCGACGGCGTCGGGGTGGCGGTGGCGCGGCGCGACGGCCCGTTCGGCGACTACTCACAGGGCGAGAAGCCCAACCCGCAGAACGTGATCGACCCGAAGCCGCGGCGCCGGTCATGACGGGACGGCGGCTGTGACACACATCGACCTCGTCGACCAGACCTTCCGCGACGGCCAGCAGTGTCTGTGGGGGATGCGGCTGCGCACCGGGATGGTCACGCCGGTGGCGCGCGAGCTCGACACCGCCGGGTACTCGGCGATCGACATCACGGGCAGCTCGATGTTCGAGTGCGTGCTGCGCTACTCGCGCGAGAACCCGTGGGAGGGCCTGGACCTGTGGCGGCGGCTCATGCCGCGCACGGAGTTCCGCAGCGGCGTCGGCAGCAACCGGATCGTCAAGTTCGGACTGTCCCCTGACGCGATCCTCGACCTGTGGGTACAGACCCTGATCAAGCACGGGATGGGCTCGTTCTGGGTCTACGACTGCCTCTACAACCTCGACCAGATGAAGCGGCTCTGCGACACCATCCACGCCGCGGGCGGGAAGGCGCTGGGCGCGGTCTTCTACGGGATCAGCCCCGTGCACACCGACGAGTGGTTCGCGCAGCGGGTGCGGGAGATGGTGTCGTGGCCGTCGGTGTCGGGGGATCTATGTCGAGGACGCGCCCGGCATCCTCACCCCGGACCGGGGCCACACGCTGATCCCGGCGATCCTGGCCGCGGCCGGTGCCAAGCCCGTCGAGTGGCACTTCCACAACACCACCGGGATGGGCGCGCACAACTACATGACGGCCGTCGATGCCGGGGGCACCACGCTGCACACCTGCAGCAGGCCGCTGGCCAACGGCCCGTCGCTGCCCTCCACCGAGCAGACGCTCGCGAACCTGACCCGGCTGGGCCACACGCACGGCATCGACGAGTCCACCCTCTCGCCGGTCGCGCGCAACTGCGAGCGGATCGCCGAGCAGGAGGGCTGGCTGACCGGCGAGCCGGTGGAGTACGACGCGTTCGTCTACCGCCACCAGCTGCCCGGCGGCATGACCGGCACGCTGAAGGCCCAGCTCGCCCAGTACGGGATGACGGAACGCCTTGACGAGGTGCTCGAGGAGTGCGTGCGGGTGCGCGCGGAGTTCGGCCACCCGATCTCGGCCACGCCGTTCTCGCAGATCGTCGGCATCCAGGCGGTGCTCAACATCGTGACGGGGGAGCGGTACTCCATGGCCCCCGACGAGGCGGTGATCTACCTGATGAACGCGTTCGGCGTGCCGCCCGCCCCGGTCGACGAGAACGTGCGCGACAAGGTGCTGAGCTCCGAGCACGGGCGGCGGTTCAAGGACTGGGTGCGGCCCCAGCCCAGCCTGAAGGAGCTGCGCGACCAGTACGGTGGGCCGTCGCTCTCCGACGAGGAGCTGCTGCTGCGCTACATGGTGCCGACCGAGGACATCGAGGCCACGCGCGCCGCCGGTCCCCTGCGGACGGACTACCCGTTCGCCCCGCAGGCGACGGTGAGCGACCTCATCGCCCGCTTCGGCGAGCTGAAGCGCACCCGGAGCCTGCGGGTGCGCCATCCCGACTTCAGCCTGGACCTCCGCCGTCCCTGATCAGTCATGATCGTCGGTTCGGTGCGGAAAACGGCCGGATCTGGCCGGATCTGCGCCGAGACCGTGATCATGGCGGGGTGGGCTCCGCGGGGGCGGCACGCGGTCGGGGGGCGCGAGGGTCACCGTGAAGGAGGCCCCGCCCTCGGCGGCGGGCTCGGCGGTGATCGCGCCGCCCATGCGGACGACCAGGCCGTGCACGAGGGCGAGGCCGACGCCGCCCGCGCCGACGGGGCGGTGGCCGCGGTAGCGCTCGTGCAGCGTGCCCCGGTCGAACACGACGGCGTAGTCGTCCGGGGCGAGGCCAGGGCCGCCGTCGCGGACCTGCAGCACCCCGCCGGGGAAGACCGCGAACGCCAGCGGCGCGCCCGCGGGCGTCACCCGCAGGGCGTTCTCGGCCAGGCCGTCGAGCACCTGGCGCAGGCGCCGGGGGTCCGCGGTCACCCACACCGGAGGCCGCGGCGCGTGCAAGGTGAAGATGACCCCCGTGGCCCGGCACCGGGCGTCCCAGACGGCGGCGGCCTCGCGGGCGAGCGCGGCCAGGTCGACGGTCATCAGGTCGAGGCGGAAGTCGTCCGCCTCGAGGCGGGCCAGCTCCATGAGGTCGCCGACCAGCCGGTCCAGCCGGGCGGCCTCCGCGACGATCGTCGCGCCGGTCGGCGCGACGTCCTCCCCGGTGACGACGCCGTCGGCCAGCGACTCGGCGAACCCGCGCACCGCCGTCAGCGGCGTGCGCAGCTCGTGCGAGACCGACAGCAGGAACTCCCGCTGCCGGGCCTCGCTGCGGGCCAGTGCGTCGGCGAGGTCGTTGACCGCGCCCGCGACCTCGGCCACCTCGGCGGGCCCCTGCACCGGCACCCGGACGTCCCGTCGCCCGCCGCGCAGCAGGTGCGCCGCGGTCGCGGTGCGCCGCAGCGGCCTGGCCATCAGCGTGCCGACGACCAGCCCGACCACGAGCGCCACACCCCCGCCCGCGAGCAGCGCGAAGCCGAGGTTGCGGCGGATCAGCCCGTTGCCCAGCGGACCGGTGTCGGACCGGCGGACCAGCGCGAACGCCCCCGTCGCGGCCGGACGGGCCTCGACGACGTAGGTGCGCCCCGCGACGTCCACGCTCGCCGAGACCGGCGTTCCGGACAGCGACCGGTCGGCGTCCGCCTTGGTCAGCGCGGTCGCGATCGGGCCGGTGCCGGTGCGCGCCCGTCCGAGCAGCACGATGTCGACGCCCTGGCCCTGCAACGTCTGGACGAGCTTGCGCGACGCCGCCGCCTGCCGCACGGGTCCGGGGTTCCCGATGAGAGCGGGGTCGGCGAGCTGTGCGGCGACGATGTCCGCCTCCTGGGCGAGCACGTCCTGGGTGACCTGGCGGGCGGTCTCGGACACCAGCCGCAGTGCGACGACCCCCGCCACGGCCACCGCGACCAGCGCGACCGCGAGGCAGCTCGCCGCCACCCGCCAGGCCAGTGAGCGGCGCACCTCGGCGCGTGCGTTCGACGTCGGGAGCGCCCCGGTCACCCTGCCCGTTTCCGGGCCCGCTTGCGCCGCCGTCACGGCCGGTCCGCCGCGTAGCCGACGCCGCGCACGGTGCGGATGGGGCTGGCCGTGCCGAGCTTGGCGCGCAGCTGCGCCACGTGGACGTCGACCGTGCGGGTGCCCGCCGACGCCGTGTAGCCCCACACCGCCGAGAGCAGCTGCTCCCGGGTGAACACCCGGCCGGGAGCGCGCATGAGGTGCGTGAGCAGGTCGAACTCGGTGGAGGTCAACGCCACCTCGCCGCCCGCCGCGTGGGCGCGGCGACGGTCGACCTCGACGCGCACGGCACCCACCGCGAGCACCTCCTCCCGCTCGGGTGCGCGCTCGGCGCGCCGCAGCACGGTCCGCACCCGTGCCACCAGCTCACGCGGGCTGAACGGCTTGGTCACGTAGTCGTCCGCGCCCATCTCCAGGCCGAGCACGCGGTCGATCTCGTCGTCGCGGGCGGTGACGAACAGCACCGGCGTCCAGTCGTCCTCCGCCCGCAGCCGCCGACAGACCTCGACGCCGTCCATGCCGGGGAGCCCCACGTCGAGGACGACGGCGGCGGGGCGCAGCCGCCGGACGGCCGCGAGCCCCGCCGCGCCGTCGGCTTCGACCTGCACGCCGAACCCGTCACGGCGCAGGTACAGGCCCACGAGGTCGGCGATCGCGCGGTCGTCCTCGACGACCAGCACGAGCCCTCTGCCCGCGGCCTTCTCCGACTCCGGCACCGGACTCACCTCCGCCGCAGATCGTGCCATCGACGCCGGAGCCGTCAGCCCGTGCCGTCCTGGTCGACCTGCTTCTCGATCTGGTCGAGGGTGGCCTCGACGTCGCTGATCGGGTCGGGGGAGGTCGGCACGCCGCGGGCGTCGACCGCCCCCGGCGAGGCCGCCCCGCCGCCGCTCGGCGCGGCCGCCGCGCCGCCCCGGCAGCCGCCGAGCGCGAGCGTCCCGACCGCGGCCACCAGCAGGATCGCGGCGCGCACCGGCCGCGTGACGCGGCCCGGTCGGGCTCCTCGCAGGCCGGCCGCGCTCCTCGCAGACTCCCCGGGCTCTGCGAGGCGCATGCCCGGTCTGCGAGGTGCGTGCCTCGCGCTCATGCCGCGCAGTCCGTGGCCTGGACGTGCTGCACCTCGGACTTCAGCTTCGCCAGCTCGTCGAGGCGCGCGGGTCGGTTCGCGACCCGCGCGGTGAGCAGGTCGGCCAGCGCCGTGTAGCCCGCCGCCCTGGCCTTGTCCGCCTTGGCCTGCAGCCAGGCCGTGGAGCCGCGGGTCGAGGCGTCGCCGTTGATGCGGGCGGTGACCTTGTCGATGCGGGCGAGGACCGCCGGGATGTGCTGCGTGCAGACCGCCGAGCTCGCGTGGTCGGGCGCCGGGGCCGGGCTCGGTGGGGTGTCGGCCAGCGCCGACCCGGCGCCGAGCGCCAGCCCGCCCGCCGTGACGGCGGTGACGGCGAGCCCTGCGACCCATCGCTTCGTGTGCATGGTTCTCTCCTCGATCGGGCGGGCCCGGCCCAGCGGGCCGGTCGAGGACGACGATGGCGAAGCGCGGTGAGCCTCCTATCCGGACGACGTTCGGATCACGTAAACGCGCGCGGTGAAGGGCCGGCCGCTACGGTCGAGGCGTGGAGCTGGTGGTGTTGGTGGACGACGACGGCAACCCGGTCGGCACGGCGGAGAAGTCCGCCGTCCACGGCGCACGCACCCCGCGCCACCTGGCGTTCTCCTGCTACGGCTTCGACGGGGCCGGGCGTCTGCTGGTCACCATCAGGGCGCGGGACAAGGTCACCTTTCCGGGCGTGCGCACCAACACCTGCTGCGGACACCCCGCGCCGGGCGAACCGATGGAGGACGCGGTGCGCCGCAGGCTCCGCCACGAGCTCGACGTCGACGTGGCCGACCTGCGGCTCCTGCTGCCCGACTTCGGCTACCGCGCGTCCGCGAACGGCGTCGAGGAGCACGAGCTGTGTCCCGTGTTCGCGGGCACGATCGTCGGTACCCCGCGGCCGCGGCCCGACGAGGTGGAGTCGTGCGAGTGGTGGCCGTGGGACCGGTTCCTCGCGGCCGCCGCCGACCCGGCGAGCGACGTCTCCCCGTGGGCGCGCCTGCAGGCGCCGCTGTTGGACGGGCTCAGGGACGGCAGCGCGCCAGGTGGTCCACCGCGGCGGCGTGCAGGATGACGGCGTCCGAAGGGCCCGCGACGAACGTCATGCCCAACGCCCGGAAGCGGTGGGCGTGCTCGGGCGAAGCGGTGAAGATGCCGACTGGCATGCCCGCCGCGCGGCAGGGCTCGGCGATCGAGCGCACGAGGTCGTCGTAGGCCTGGTCGCCGTGCTGGGCGGTCACCGGCATGTCCCAGCTCAGCGCGAGGTCGGACGGGCCGACGAGCACGCCGCCGACACCGTCGACCTTGAGGATGTCCGGCAGCGCCGCGACGGCCGCGCGGGTCTCCACCATCACGACGCACACCGGGTCGGCGCGCGGGGGATGCCACGGCGCACGCACCGGGCCGTAGCTGCGGATGCCGCGCGGCGGGTGGTGGCAGGCCGCGACCGCCGCGGCGGCCTCGTCAGCCGAGTCGACCAGCGGCACGACCACGCCGTCGGCGCCGCGGTCCAGCGCGCGGCAGATCGGCTCCGGCGCGTTCATCGGCACACGGACGAGCGACGGCGTACCCGTGGCGGCAAGGGCCTGCAGCATGGGCAGCACGGCGGCGTCGTCGATCACGCCGTGCTGTAGGTCGACGCACACGAAGTCGAAGCCGACCGAGCCGATCAGCTCGGCCGACGCCGAGCCGGGCAGGTGCAGCCATGCTCCCACCGCGTCGCCGTCGAGCCGCATGTCGCGCATGCGTCCGACTCTGCCAGACGGCGGGTGACCGTGTCAGCCCACGGACGCCGTGGCCCGCGACAGCGCGTGCTCGACCAGCGTGACCAGCGTCTTCAGTCCGGTGTCGGCCGAGCGGGCGTCCATGCGCACCACCGGGGTGTCGGTGCTGAGCGCGAGCGCTTCGCGGACGATGGGGATCGCGTACTGATCGGTGTCCGGGAAGCCGTTCACGGCGACGACGAACGGGACGCGCCGGTTCTCGAAGTAGTCGATGGCGGGGAAGCACTCGTCGACGCGGCGCAGGTCCACCAGCACCACGGCGCCGACGGACCCGCGGGCCAGCTCGTCCCACATGAACCAGAAGCGGTCCTGCCCCGGCGTGCCGAAGAGGTAGAGGATGAGTGACTCGTCCACGGTGATGCGGCCGAAGTCCATGGCGACGGTCGTGGTGCGCTTGTCCGGCACGACCGCGACGTCGTCGATGCCGATCGACGCGGAGGTCATCGCCTCTTCGGTGAGCAGCGGTGGGATCTCGGACAGGGCGCTGACCAGCGTCGTCTTGCCCACGCCGAAGCCACCGGCGATGAGGATCTTGAGGGGGACCGGACCCGAATCAGCGTGCACGCAGGCCCTCCAGAAGGCGGGTGAGGATCTCAGGGGTGGGGTTGCCGTCGGCCGTCGGCTGGGGAGCATGGACGGTGAGGTGGCCGGACGCGGCGAGGTCGCCGACGAGCACCCTGGCCACGCCGACGGGCACGCCCAGCGCCGCGCCGACCTCGACGAGCGACACCGGGCGCGCGGCCATGGCGACGATCGTGCGGTACTCCGGCTCGAGCTCCGCCGACGTCCGGTCGGCGGCGGTGACGATCGACTCGATCGGCAGGTCGCGCTCGGTCGAGCGGGTACGGCCGCCGGTGACGGCGAAGACCGGGACCACGCGTCCGTCGCGCGTGCATCCGTCGCCCGGCCCGTAGCGCGGGGGTCCGTTCACCGGCCGGTCCCCGAGCGCACCCCCGGAGTCAGCGCGTGGCCAACGCGGTTGGCGAGCATCGTCATCTCGTAGCCGACCATGCCGAGGTCGCAGCGGCGGTCGGCATGTACGGCAAGGGTCGCGCCCGTGTCGATCGCGGTGACGAACAGGTAGCCGCCCGCCATCTCGAGGATGGTCTGGGTGACCGGGCCCGCTTCGAGCAGGCGCGCGGTGCCCTTGGCCAGGCTGACCAGCCCGGACGCGGCGGCCGAGAGCTGGTCGCCCAGCGCCTCGGCCATGCCTGCCGAGGCGGCGAGCCGCAGTCCGTCGGCCGACACGACGAGGGCCTGGGTGACGCCCGGCGTCTCGCGGGCGAACTCGCCGATCAGCCAGTTGAGCTGTGATCCGGTCATGACCGCTCTCCGTTCGCGGTGTCGTCGGCGCCCACCGCGGCCTGTGCGGCGGCGCGGCTGGCCTGGTAGCGGGAGAGGGCGGCCGCGGTCTCGGCGGTGGTCCGCACCGGGTCGGCGGCGACCGGCTCCGGGGCCGGGCTGCGGAGCTGGGCGGACAGCTGTGCCTGGGGCACCCGGCGGCGCAGCACGCCGGGCGGGTCGGCCTTCGGGGTCGCGAGCGACAGCTGTGCGGGGATCTGAGGCGCGGCCTGCGCAGGCACCCTCGGTGTCTCGGCCGGTCGGACGACCACGGGCCGCGGACGCGGGGACGGCCGGGGTCGGGTCGGTTCGGCCGCGGGCTCGGCGTGGGGCGGGGTCCCGCGCAGCCCGCCGCGCAGATCGCCGTCCCACAGGTTGCCGGGGTCGAGTGCGGTGCGGTCGTGGCTGGTGGGGTGCGGGTCGCCGGGGGGGTGCGGGTGCGGGTCGCCGGACGGTGCACCACCCTCCGCGCCATCGCCGTTCCGCGTCCGGCTACTGGATCCAGCGCCGTTCGCAGGTGGGGTGCCGTTGGCCGGTGGGGTGCCGTCGGTGGGTGCGCTGCCGGTGGAAGGGCGGCAGGCGGATGCAGTCCCGCTGGCCCCGCTGCCGCTGGAGGAGATGCCGTGAGGTGCATCCCGGTGAGGTGCGCCGCCGTCAGGCGAGGTGCCGTTGGCGGAGCTGCCAGGGGGGCTGGCGCAGCCGCTGGTGGTGGCACGCGGGGCCTGGTCGTCGAGGCAGGCGCCGAGCGGCGGGGCGTGGCCGTTGGGCTTGGCGTAGCCCTGGCCGGTGCTCGTGTGGGGTGCGCGGTCGTCGGGCGCCGAGCTGAGCGGGGTGTGGCCGTCGGCTGAGCTGTGACCGTTGCTGGAGACGGACGGCGGCGGGGTGGAGCGGCCGGTGCTCGTCGAGGTCCGGCAGGTCGGCATGGTCGCGGCGGGCACCGCGCCGACCGCCGCGCCGGTGATCGCGGCAGGCGCCGGGTTGAACGCGGGCAGGGCCGAGGCGATGGCCGGGTCCCACCAGCCCGTCCACGAGCCGTCGCGGGGGCCCTGAACCTGCGCGGCCTGCGGGGCCGCGGGGGTGGTGTCGACCGGGACAACCTGGGTCGTCGGGCGGGCCTCGACCGTCCGCCGACCCCGGTGCGTCCCGATCGTGGTCGTGGGGTGCAGCGGGGCGAACAGCGACGGCGGCAGCGTGACGAGGGCGGTGGTGCCCGAGCCCGGTGTGACGTTCAGCGCCACCCTGATGCCGTGCCGCGCGGCGAGCCGTGCCACAACGTGGAAGCCGAGGCGCTGGGACACCGAGAAGTCGATCTCCGGCGGCGAGGCGAGCAGGGTGTTGGCCTCCTCGATCTTGTCGGCGGGCATCCCGAGGCCCCAGTCCTCGATGGTGATCAGGCGTCCGCCCGGCCGGGCGCGGTCCGGCCGGGCGCGCACCGTCACCGTGGTGTCCGGCGGCGAGAACCGCACGGCGTTCTCGGTGAGCTCGGCGAGCAGGTGTGTCAGGTCGGTGACGGTGTGCCCCACGACCGCGCTCTGCTCGTCGACGACGAACACGACGCGCTCCAGGTTCTCGGTCTCGGCGATCGCCGCGCGCAGCACGTCCCGCAGCGGCACCGGCTCGCTCCACGTGCGGGGTGCCTGCTCGCCGGAGAGCACGAGGAGGCTCTCGGCGTTCCGCCGCACGCGGGTCGCGATGTGGTCGAGGGCGAAGAGCTCAGCGAGCGCGTCCGGATCCTCCTCGGAGTCCTCCAGCTGATTGATGATCTCCAACTGGCGGTGCAGAAGACGCTGGTTGCGGCGCGCGAGGTTGGTGAGAAGGTCAGAGGTGAACTGCCGCCGGTTGATCTCCGCGTCGGCGAGCCTGCGCACGAGGAGGTCCTTGTCGCGCTGGGAGTCCTCGGTGATCCGCCAAAAAAAGATCATGCCCACCCAGGCGGCCACAACCGCGAGGCTGTGGATCAGCGACCACAGCCAGGGGTTCGACTGTCCCGCGGCATGGTCGAAGATCAGGCCTTGTTGCCATTCCGCGCCGATCCCGTGGCTGAGCAGCGTGAAGATGACGTAGCAGGCGAACGGCGCCCAGTCCTGGTAGAGCGCGATGAACCCGACGAGGATGAAGAAGTGGAAGTGCGCCTCGATGGCGCCGTGGGTCAGTCCGACGAGCGCCGCCGAGCAGTAGACCAGGCCACCGGTGACGGTCACCGACGACGTGCGGTGGTGGCGGCGGAGCAGGTAGCCGAGCGTCACCGCGACGAGCGGTGTGATCGACACCAGCACCATCGTGCGCGGCGTGTGGCCGAGCGCGAGGCCGAACACGGCCAGCGCCGGGATGTGGGCTCCCAGCAACCAGAGCATGAGCCGGTGGCGACGCTGCCAGTCCTCCTCGGCCAGGTTGTAGCCGTGCGGCAGGGCGTCGAGGAGCTTTCTCCACATCGTGTCGTGCACCATTTCTCTGCGCAACAATCGCTCACGGAGCCGGGAAGGCCGGGAAATGCCGAGGATCGGCAGGGTACCGCCCTATGACCGCGGGTGAACAGGCGGCTACCCAACGATGTGCAACGATGAACCAAATGGCGTAATATGGTAGGCCATCAGCTCCAAATGGTCACATAAACCGGTGGTCGAAATCGTGACGGAGGAACACCGGCGCCAGGCGCTCGGAGCAGCTTCATCGCCTCCGGCGTGCCGAGGAAATGGCGCAATGAGCCCGCCGCAGGCGATCGGCGGTCCGCGGCCAACGTCGTCACGTGCCAGCACAGCTCCATCGGCGTGCCCGGCACCTCGACGGCATGCAGCTCGCGGCGGCGCAGCTGGTGGACGGCCAGATGCGCGATGCCCGGCGCCGCGCCCGCCCCGCGGGCCGCCGCCTCCCAGGCCGCGGTCTGGTTGGGAAACACCGAGAGCCGCGACTCCGGGACGCCGAGCGCGCGCAGCATCCTGCTGACGTCGCTGCTGGGGTCGGTCGCCGAGGGGTCGACCAGCCACGGCCACCCGGTGGGCGGCCCGGGCAGGCGGGTGTCGGGGGCGGCGAGGACGGCGAGCCGGGCGCGGAAGATCGGTTCGCTGACGAGCCCCGGTCCGCCGGAGAGGTCGGGCCCGAGCGCGACGTCGGCGAGCCGCTGCGCGACGAGCACGCTCATCTCGGCCGTCGCCGACACTCCCGCCGACACCTCGATGGCTCCGCCGGAGCGCGCGGTGAACGCGTCGGCGAGCGGGCCCGCCACGAACTCGACGAGTGGGCTGGGCGCCACCAGCCGCAGCTGCTCGGCGGCGCCGCGCGCCGAGCGGACCGCCGACTCGGCCTCGGCGCCGAGCGCGACCATCTGCGCCGCGATCGTCAGCAGCCGTGCCCCACCCGGCGTCAGCTCCATGCCGTTCGCGCTGCGCCTCAGCAGCGGGTCGTCGAGGTAGCGGCGCAGGGCGGCGACCGCCTGCGAGACCGCGGGCTCGCTCACGCCGAGCGCGGTCGCGGCCGCCTTGACCGTGCCCAGCCGGGCCACGAGGACGAACGCACTCAGCTGGGTGAGCGTCACCTGGAGCATTCTTGCGTGCGAACGGCCTAAGGGAAGGCTTATTCGGCGATTGCCCGTCGGCGTGCCGGGGAGAACGATGGGTCTCATGGATGACGAACCGGAGGGCGTGGCGGTGCTGCGCGCCATCTGGACCGCGCGCGGTCAGGACAAGTCCGACATGCTGGCCGAGATCGGCTCGGGCACCGGGAAGGTCTGCCGCAGGCTGAAGGACGTGGGGTCCGGACCCATCGACGAGGACCAGCGTGCGGCCTGGCGGAGCCTGCTGGCGCGCGAGGGCAAGCTGGGTGCGACCACCGTCGGCGAGATCGTCGGGCGTGAGGTGCCGCGGGAGACGGGACAGCGGTCCTGAGCCCCGGCGTCGCGGAGCTGACGCGGCTGCTGCGCGAGGGTGCCTACCTCGCCGACCGTGGGCTGGCCACGGCCGTGCACGTCGCGCTCGCGCTGGATCGACCGCTCCTGCTGGAGGGCGAGCCGGGCGTCGGGAAGACCGAGATCGCGAGGGTGCTGGCGGCCGTGCTCGGCAGGCGGCTGATCCGGCTGCAGTGCTATGAGGGCATCGACACCCACCAGGCGCTCTACGAGTGGGACCACGCCCGGCAGCTGCTCGCCATCCGCGCCCTCGGTGACGCGGGCGGCTCGGTCACCCCGCTGTACGGGCCGGAGTTCCTGCTGGAGCGGCCGCTGCTGCACGCGCTGCGCGCAGGCGCGGACGCCGTGCTGCTCATCGACGAGATCGACCGCGCCGACGACGAGTTCGAGGCCTTCCTGCTGGAGATGCTGTCGGACTTCCAGATCACGATCCCCGAGGTGGGCACGATCGCCGCGGCATCGCCGCCGCTGGTCGTGCTCACGTCCAACCGCACACGCGAGCTGCACGACGCCCTCAAGCGCCGCTGCCTCTACCACTGGATCGACTACCCGGACGCGGAGCGTGAGATCGAGATCGTCACGCTCCGGCAGCCGGGCGTGGACCGCGAGCTGGCCCGCCGCGTCGTCGCGGCCGTCCACCGTCTGCGCGAGCTGGAGCTGGCCAAGCCGCCGGGGGTGGCGGAGACCATCGACTGGGCACGCACCCTCGACCTGCTCGGCGAGACCGGCCTCACCGCCGACGCCGCCGACCTCACGCTCGGCTCCGTCCTCAAAGAGCGGGAGGACCTCGAGCTCGCCCGCGAGCGCCTCGACGAGATCACGGCCTCGTGAGCGTCCGCCCCGCCCGCCACGCCGCCGTCCCCGCCCCGTTGCCCGTCCTCGCAGACCGGGTGTGCGCTTCGCAGGGTCCGGGGGCTCTGCGACGTGACGGCTCGGTCTGCGACGTCGTCCGGGGGGCGGGTGGGGTGACGGCGTGCGCGGGATGACGGCGGTGCTCGTCGGGTTCGGGCGGGCGCTGCGGGCGCGTGGGCTCTCCGTGGGGCCGGGTGACGTCGAGGTCTACTGCGCGGCGGCGGCCACGCTCGACCCCACCGACCTCGTGGACCTGTACTGGACGGGGCACACGACGCTCGTCTCCCGACGCGACGACCTCGCCGCCTACGACGAGGTGTTCCGCGCCTACTTCCTCGGCGACCGGCGACCCGTCGACGAGCTCCTGCGGCTCACGGCGCGGGTGTCCGCCGAGGCCGAGTCGGCCCTCGAGGTCCCGCTCGTCGACACCCCAGGAGCCCAGGAGGACGACGACGAGCAGGCCACCATGGGCCTCGTCGCCTCAGCGGCCGACGTGCTGCGCCACCGTGCGTTCGCCGACTGCACACCCGACGAGCTGCGCGCCGTGCGCCGCATCGTCGCCCGGCTCCGGCTCGACCCGCCGCGCCGCCGCACCCGCCGTTCCCGCCCCGCGTCCCGCGGCCGACGCCCCGACCTGCGCCGCACGGTGCGCGACGCCTTGCGGCTCGGGGGCGAGCCGGTGCCGCTGCGCTGGCGGGAGCCCCGGGTCAAGCCCCGGCCGCTGGTGCTCATCCTCGACGTCTCCGGCTCGATGGCCGACCACTCCAGGGCACTGCTGCAGTTCGCCTGGTCGGCGCGCCGTGCCGTCGTGCGGGTGGAGGCGTTCTGCTTCGGCACCCGGCTCACCCGCATCACGCCCGCGCTGCGGCGCCGCAACCCGGACCGGGCGCTCGCCGAGGCCGCCGAGCTGGTGCTCGACTGGGACGGCGGCACCCGCATCGGTGCCTCGCTCGAGGAGTTCGTGCGCGGCGCGGGTCGGCGGGGGGTCGCCCGCGGGGGAGTGGTGGTGATCTGCTCCGACGGCATGGACCGCGGCGACCCCGACGTGCTGGAGGCCGCGCTGCAGCGCCTGGCGCGCCAGTGCCGTCGGATCGTCTGGTGCACGCCGCACGGGCCCGCGTCGAGCGTCGGCATGATGGTCGCGGAGCCGTACATCGACGTCGTGGTGCGCGGGCGCGACCTCGCCAGCCTCGCCGAGCTCGCCGACCTGCTTCCCGCTCTCCGGTAGCGCCGAGCCCGTAGAGTCGGACCGGTGATCCGGCTCGGGACGCTCGGCGGCTACGCGTTCGACGGCCCCCGTCTGCTGGGCGGCTGGACCCCGCCCGCGCGGCCGGGCGTCTACGCGGTCCTGTACCGCCCGGACCCGGACGCCCAGCGCTACGCCGTAGCCTACGTCGGGCACGCCGACGACCTCGCCACCGAGGGCCTCCCGTTCCGCCACCGCCGCGCCGCGTGCTGGACGGCGCGCGCGGGCTCCAAGTGGAAGGTGCACGTTGCCTACCTGGAGGTGCCCGGCGGCACCCGCGGCCACCGCGAGGCGATCGCCGCGGAGCTCGTGAGCCTGTACCGCCCTTCCTGCAACGAGCAGCAGTTCGGTACGGCGTGGCGGGAGGAGTGGATCGGGGCCTACTCGGACGCCCCGACCACCGCGCCCCTGCCCGACCCCTGACCCGACCCTCCCGGGGCCTCAGGCGCCGAGCGCAGCCAGCGGAACCCGTACGGCGGGAGCGTCACCTTCAGCGTCGCGTCGTCGCCGACCGTCTCCGTCGACCCGTCGGCGGCGAGCACGTCGAACAGCGCGCACCCGGCCAGCCCCGTCAGCGGGAGGGTCGCGGTGACCAACCGGTCGGCGAAGTTGTGCAGGGCGACGATCGCCACGTCGTCGATGTCGGCCCGGTGGGCGAGCACGGGTGCGGCGTCCGGACCCGGATCGACCACCTGGACCGTCCCCCAGGCCAGCTCCGGGCAGGACCGGTAGGAGTCGACGAGATGCCGGAAGAACGACAGGAGTGAGTCGGGGTCGCGGGACTGGTCGCGGACGTTGACGTGTCGGGGCGCGAAGTCACGCTCGGCGAGCGGAGCCGGGAACGCCGACGGGTCGGCCGTCGAGAACCCGGCTCCCGGCTCGGGGGTCCACTGCATGGGCACGCGCACGGCCAGCCGCCCCTCGGCCTTCAGGTTCTCGCCCAGCCCGATCTCCTCCCCGTAGAACAGCACGGGCGTGCCCGGGAGGGCGAACAGCAGGCTGTAGACCAGCCGCATCCGGCGTTGGTCGCCGTCGACCATCGGGGGCAGGCGCCTGCGCAGGCCGCGTCCGTAGAGCTGCATGTCCGGCTTAGGCCCGAGCACGTCGAAGACCTCTTTGCGCTGGGCCTCCGTGAGCTTGTCCAGGGTCAGCTCGTCGTGGTTGCGCACGAACGTCGCCCAGTGCGCGTCCTTCGGCGGCGTGGGACGGTCGCGCAACGCCTCGGTGAGCGGGCCCGCGTCGCCGCGCACCAGCGAGAGGTACATCTGCTGCATGCCGATGAAGTCGAAGCACATGGTCAGCTCGTCGTCGCCCTTGCCGAAGAACGCCATCGTGTCGGCGTACGGCAGGTTGACCTCGCCGAGCAGCACGCCTTCGCCGTTGCGCCTGCTGAGGAAGGAGCGCAGGTCGGCGAGGTAGTCGTGCGGGTCGGGCAGGTCGGCGGCGTCGGCCTGCCCTGCGGTCTCCAACAGGAACGGCACCGCGTCGACGCGGAACCCGGACAGGCCCAGCTGCATCCAGAACCCGATGATCCGGGCGATCTCGTCCCGTACGGCCGGGTTGGTGACGTTGAGGTCGGGCTGGAACCGGTAGAACCGATGCAGGTAGTACTGCCCCGCTTCCTCGTCGAACTGCCAGAGGCTGGTCTCCTTGTCCGGGAACGTCACCCCCTGCGGCCCGTCGGCGGGCGGCTCGTCGGCCCAGACGTACCAGTCGCGGTAGGGGTTGTCGCGGGAGCTGCGCGCCTGCTGGAACCACGGATGCCGGGCCGACGTGTGGTTGACGACCAGGTCGGCGATCACCCGCATGCCGCGGTCGCGGGCCGTGCGCACGAACTCGACGAACTCCCCGAGGGTGCCCAGCCGCGGGTCGACGTTGTAGAAGTCGGTGATGTCGTAGCCGTCGTCGCGGTCGGGCGAGGGGTAGAAGGGCATGAGCCAGATGCAGGTGACGCCCAGCCGGTGCAGGTGGTCGATCCGCTGGATGAGGCCGCGGAAGTCGCCGCAGCCGTCGCCGTCGCCGTCGGCGTAGGTCTCGACGTCCAGGCAGTAGACGACGGCGTTCTTCCACCACAGGTCCGAGGTCTGTGTCATCCTCATGCTGGACATCTACCCCGCTCGGCGCCCCGCGACACGCAGGAAGGGTCAGGGCCTGCAGCCGGGGTCATCCGCGCCACGGATCCAGAAGTTCGACGCCGGTGCCTTCGAAGTCCTTGCTGTTCCGGGTGGCGAGCCGCGCTCCGCGGCAACGGCAGACGGCCGCGATCTGGGCGTCGAATCTCGGCCAAGGTCACCGCCGTCATTGCGAGGTCGGTGCCGCGCCGCACCCAGGCCCGCACCGCGGCGTCGGGCGCGGCCCGCATCAGCTCGGACACGACGTCGGTGTCCAGAATGATCACGGCTCGAAGGCGGCGGCGCGCGGTGCAGTGGAGTGCGCAAGATGGCCCGGACCTCCGACTCCATCGAGCGGCCGTTGCGCGCCGCCCGGATGCGCAACAGCTCCTTGGTACGCTCATCGAGACTGCACACACTGATAGCGGACATGCCATCAGTGCTAGCACTCAGGGGCGGTAGCCCACCGTCTCGTGGATCCGTGAGCGGCGGCGCACCGCGGCGGCCGGGCGGGCGGCGCGCGGCGACACCTTGGTGACGATCTGCTCGGCGAACCCGTAGAGCAGCGGGAGCGCGCCCGCCACCACTCCGCCGGTGCGGTTGATGTGCTCCAGGCCCGGCTTGATCGCCCGGGCGTCGTCGACGACCTGGGCGACCAGCCCGTCGCCCGCCTCCAGGGTGGTGGCGATCGTGGTCAGCAACGACCCGACCCACCACAGGAAGAACGCCAGGCCCGCGATGAGCACGACGATCTCGACCACCGTCAGCACGACCAGCAGAGTCATCGTGAGCTCACACCTTTCCGACGACGCGTCCGAGGAACAGGTGGTGCTGCAGGCCCTCGGCCAGCACGAGGTCGAGCCCGTCGCCGGTGGCCGTGATCAGCTTCGTGTCGCCGGTGTTCTCCGTGATCGCCGTGAGCGTGCCCGCGACCGTGTCGACCCCCGCGTCGATCCGCTTGACGAACGCGACCAGCAGCGACAGCAGCACCACGACCGCCACGATGACCACAGCGCCGAGCACCAGGATCACCGTCCAGTAGGTGATCTCACCGTCGGAGAGCACGTCAGCCTCCCAACCGCGCGCGGCCGCGCTGCAGGCCGCCGATGATCTCGGTGGCGTGGTCGATGGTGGTGCTCAGCCCGGCGAGGCCCGCGGTGTTCTCCCTGGCCCGGCCCAGCGCCTCGTCGAGCTGCCGGGCCTGGGTGCCGATCTTGTAGGCGAGCACGAGGATCGGGGTGACGAGCGCGACGACCGCCACGACCACGATCAACCCGATCACAAGCCCGAGCGTCCAGCCGTAAGGCACCATATCTATCTCCCGTCCACGCCAGTGCCCGTTTGACCGACGGGCGTCGCGTACCAGCGTCCGCTGTCCCTCATACCTGCTCCGTCCATGCCCGCACGGGCGCGAGGTTGGCGTTCACCGAGCCGACGACGGTCGGAACGGTGCTGGTCTTGTCGGCCACCGCGCGCACCCCGCCGAGCAGCGCGCCCAGCGTCGTGTGCACGTGCCACAGGTGCAGGATCACCCGCAGCAGGCCGACGGCGGTGATCGCGATGATGAGCCCGGCGATGATCACCGTCACCCAGGCGACAGCGGGCATGCTCAGGCCTCCTTCGGCGGCAGCAGGACGGCGACCGAGCCCGCGTAGCGGGTGGCGCCGACGGCGATCTGGGACACGGTCGCGTCGGTCGTCGCGAGCAGCTCAGGCACCTCGTCCACCTCGCCGAGCAGCTCGACGCCGTGGGCGAGGATGTCGTCGCAGGCCGCGCGGATGCGCTCGACGGCGGCGAGCACGCGGTTCAGCAGCGCGACCACCACCGGCAGCACGACGAAGAGCAGGACCGCGTTGCCGATCCACCAGAGCACCATCTCATCCACCCCCACCAAGCCGCCGGGCCCGCAGGCAGCGGGCGTTCCGCTTCGCGCTCATCACCTGGGATCACCTGTTCCGGTCGTAAGGAAGGAAGAACCGCGCGAACACGCGCTTCAACGCCATCAACGCGGCACGCAGGCCGATCGCGAGGCCGCTGGCCGGGGCGGCCGCGCGCACCGCGGTCGCCGTCCCGCCGGACCCGCCCCGACTCACGTTGTGCTGGACGCACTCGGCGAAGCTCGCCATCAGCACGCTGGTGACGTCGGCGATCATCCCGCGGCCGAAGTTCGCCGCCGCGCCGGAGATGGACAGGTCCTGCGCCACGGTGACCCGGGTGCCGCCGCCCGTGGGCCGCAGCGTCGCGGTGATCGTCATCTCGGCCTCGCCACGGCCGCGGTCCTCCGAGCCCGCCGCCCGCAGCACCATCCGGTGCGCGGGCTCGTCGGCCTCCAGGATCCGCGCGGTGCCGGAGAAGTTCAGCTTCACCGGCCCCAGCGCTGCGACGACCTTGCCCTGGTAGGTGCCGTCGCCGTCATCGCCGACGAGGGTGGCCCCCGGAAGGCAGGGCGCGAGGCTCGGCACGTCGAGGAAGTACGCCCACACCCTGTCGACGGGCGCGCCGACGGTGAACTCGTTGTCGAGGATCATGAGTCGCTCCGCACCGGGGGTGCGCCGGACACGTCGCGGCCGTCCTGCAGCGCCTGCCACACGCGGTCGGGAAGCACCGGCATGTCGATGTTGCGCACGCCGGTGGCGGCGAGCGCGTCGTGGACGGCGTTGACGAACGCGGCGGGACCGCCGACGGCGGCGCACTCGCCGACGCCCTTGGCCCCGATGGGGTGGTGCGGGCACGGGGTGACGACCTCGTGCAGCTCGAACCCCGGCGTCTCCCACGCGGTCGGGAGCAGGTAGTCCATGTAGTTCGAGCCGACCTGGTTGCCGTCGGCGTCGTAGGTCTGGAACTGCATGTTCGACATCGCGTACGCCTCGGTCAGCCCGCCCATGATCTGCCCCTCGACGATCATGGGGTTGATCCGCACGCCGCAGTCGTCGACGGCGACGACGCGCAGCACGTCCCAGACGCCGGTCTCCGGGTCGACCTCGACGGTGACGATGTAGACCGCGAACGGCCAGGTCAGGTTGGGCGGGTCGTAGTACGCGTTGTTCTCGAGGCCCGGCTCCATGCCGTCGGGCATGTTCGAGTACGCCGCGGCGGCGCACTCCTGGATGGTGGCGCCGCGCTCGGGCGCGCCGCGCACGTAGAACCGCCCGAGCTCCCACTCGACGTCCTCCTCGGACACCTCCAGCAGGTGCGCGGCGAGCTTGCGGGCCTTCGCCCTGACCTTGCGCGCCACCATCGCCACCGCGGCCCCGGCCACCGGCGTCGAGCGCGACGCGTAGGTGCCCATGCCGAACGGGGCGGTGTCGGTGTCACCCTCCTCGACGAGGATGTCGTCGGCCGGGATGCCGAGCTCGTGGCTGACGATCTGGGCCCATGTCGTCTCGTGCCCCTGGCCCTGGGTCTTCGCGCCGGTGCGCAGGATCGCCTTGCCGGTCATGTGCACCCGCAGCTCGGCGGAGTCGAACATCTTGATGCCGAGGATGTCGTACTCGCGGCTGTTGCCCGCCCCGAGCGGCTCGGTCATCGTCGAGATCCCGATGCCCAGCAGGCGCCCGCGCTTGCGCGCCTCCTCCTGCTCGCGCTTGAACTCCTCGTAGCCGATCGCGTCCAGGCCCAGCTGCAGGCACTTGTGGTACTGCCCGGAGTCGACGAGGAACCCGAACGCCGTGCGGTGCGGGAACTGGTCGTCCTGGAGCAGGTTGACCCGGCGGAACTCGGCGGCGTCGATGCCGAGGTCGGCGGTCGCCGCGGCGACCATCCGCTCCTGGAAGAACATCGCCTCGGTCACCCGGAACGAGCACCGGTAGGCCACGCCGCCGGGCGCTTTGTTCGTGTAGTGGCCCTGCGCGGTGATGTGCCCGACCGGCACGTCGTAGCAGGCGAACGCCGAGTGCAGCAGGCCGATCTTGAACTTGCTCGGCTGGGCGTCGGAGAAGAACGCGCCCTGGTCGGTGTCGGCGTGCATCCGCACCGCGAGGATCTTGCCGTCGGACCGCAGCGCCATCTGGGCGTCGAGGTACATGTCGCGGCCGAACCCGGTGGAGGACAGGTTGCCGGACTTGTCCTCGATCCACTTCACCGGCTTGCCGAGCAGGATCGACGCCAGGATCGACGCCACGTAGCCGGGGTAGACCGGCACCTTGTTGCCGAACCCGCCGCCGATGTCCGGCGACACGATGCGGATCATGTGTTCGGGCAGCTCCGCGACCAGCGCCACCGCCGCCCGGATGATGTGCGGCGCCTGCGTGGTCATGTAGACGGTGAGCTTGCCGGTGCCCGCGTCGTAGTCGGCGATCGAGCCGCAGCACTCGATCGGCGACGGGTGGCTGCGCGGGTAGTGCAGCCTGAGCGACGACACGACGTCGGCCTGCGCGAACGCCCGCTCGGTGGCCGCGGCGTCGCCGACCTCCCAGCGGTAGCAGGTGTTGTCGACCTGCCCTTCCTTGTCGTCACGGATGATCGGCGCGTCCGCGGCAGCCGACTGCTCGGGATTGACGATCGCGGGCAGCGACTCGTACTCGACGACGATCGCCTCGCACCCGTCCTTGGCGATGTACGGGTCGTCCGCGACGACGACGCACACCTCCTGGCCCTGGAAGCGCACCTTGTCGGTGGCGAGCACGGCCTGGGTGTCGTAGGACAGCGTCGGCATCCACGCGAGGTTGCGCTGGGCCATCATCTCGCCGGTGAGCACCAGCCGGACGCCGGGGATCTCCCACGCCTTCGCGGTGTCGATGCGGACGATGCGCGCGTGGGCCAGCGGGCTGCGCAGGATCTCCATGTGCAGCATGCCGGGCAGGTGGATGTCGTCGGTGTAGTGGCCGCGCCCGCGGATGAAGCGGGCGTCCTCGACGCGCTGGCGGCTCGCGCCCAGCCCGCCGATCTTGACCTCGTCCAGCGCCGTCACTGTCCGTCCTCCTCGCGCAGCGCCGATTCCCTCAGGGTGTGGCGGCCGGGGTTCTCCTTGCGGGCCGCCCACAGCACCGCCTTGACGATGTTCTGGTAGCCGGTGCAGCGGCAGAGGTTGCCCGAGAGCGCCCACCGGACGTCCTCTTCGGACGGGTCGGGCTCGCGGTCGAGCAGTGCGCGGGCGGACATCATCATCCCGGGGGTGCAGAACCCGCACTGCAGGCCGTGCTCGACGGAGAAGCCCTCCTGCACCGGGTCCAGCTCGCTGGGCGTACCGAGGCCCTCGACCGTCCTGACCTCGTGCCCGTCGGCCTGGACGGCGAGCATCGTGCACGACTTCACCGGCGCCCCGTCGACGAGCACGGTGCAGGCGCCGCAGTTGGTGGTGTCGCACCCGAGGTGGGTGCCGGTGAGGCCGAGGCCCTCGCGGAGCAGATGGGCCAGCAGCAGCCGGGGCTCCACCTCGACGACGCGGCGGTCGCCGTTGACGGTCACCGTGATCCGGTACACGTCGGGTGCGTCCGCCGTGACCTCCCGCGCGGCGAACGAGGTCATGACGAGCGCTCCTCGACCGATGACGCGGACGGGACCGGTCCCGGCACCGTGGTTGGCGTGATCAAACTGCCACCCCTTCCAGCTCTCTGGTCAACCCGCGGCGCACGAACGTCGCCACGACATGGCGTTTGTAGGCCGCGCTGCCGCGGTGGTCGGTCCGCGGCCGGGCGGCGTCGGCCGCGAGCCGCGCCGCCCTGTCGATCGCGTCCTGGGTGAGCGGCTTCCCGATGAGCACCTTCTCGGCCTCGGCGGCGTGGATCGTCGCCGGGCCGACGCCGGTGAGGGCGATGCCCGCGCGGGTCACCGTGCCGCCGCTCTGCTCCAGCGCCACCGCGACCCCGGCCGTCGCGAAGTCGCCGACCCGCCGCTCCAGCTTGAGGTAGGTGCCCGAAGGGGTGCCCTTCGCGGGCGGGACGACGGCCTCGACGGCGACCTCGCCGGGTCGCAGCGCGTTCTGGAACGGGCCGACCACGAACCGGGCCACGGGGATCGTGCGCCGCCCCGCCGGGCCCTGCGCCACGATCGAGCCGCCGAGCGCGATCATGACCGACGCCCAGTCGCCCTGCGGGTCGGCGTGGCACACGGAGCCGACGAGCGTGCCGCGGTTGCGCACGATCGGGTCGGCGACCAACGGGGCCGCCGACGCCATCAGCGGGTGCCTGCCCGGCAGCAGCGCCGAGCGCTCCAGGTGGACGTGGCGGCACAGCGCGCCGATGCGCAGCGTGCCGTCGTCGTCCTCGCGGTGGTGGTCGAGGCCGGGGAGGTTGTTGATGTCCACCAGCAGCGCGGGGGCGGCGAAGCGCAGCTTGAGCAGCGGCACGAGGCTCTGGCCACCCGCGAGCACCTTGGCGTCGTCGCCGTGCTCGGCGAGCAGCGCGATCGCCTCGTCGAGGCTGCGCGGTGCCGCGTAGCGGAAACGGGAGGGGTACACGGGTTCACTTCTCCGAATGCGGATCGGGCACCGCCACCGGCAGGTCCTCGTCGGTCGGGTCCGGGCGCGGCTCCTGGTGCGGCGGCCACGGCCCCGCAACGGGCTGCGCCGCGGTCTTCAGGTACTCGGTGAGCTGGGGCCACGCCCAGATCGTGGGGCTGCGGCCGGTCTTCGGCGCGTTCTCGATCAGCTCGTACATGCGCCTGTTGGTCATGCTGCCGACGCCTCCTCGCGTGTGATGGCGGACACTCTGCCCGGTTCGGACGCGACACGCCCAACGCCGATAAGCGATGGGTTAAGAGGTCTTGTCCTCACCGGCTCGGGCGACCGACGATGGGTCGCCCACCGTGGGGAGAGAGATGCAGGTGCCTGCACCGTTCGAGTACCGGCGAGCGGCGAGCGTCGAGGACGCCATCGCGCTGCTGGCCCGCCATGGCCCCGAGACGCGCCTCGTCGCGGGCGGCCACAGCCTCATCCCGATGATGAAGCTGCGGCTCGCGGCTCCTGAGCTGCTGGTCGACATCAACGACCTCCACGACCTCGCCTTCGTCAGCGTGGCGGCGGGCGAGCTGCGGATCGGGGCGCTGACCCGGCACGCCGACCTCCTGGCCGCGCCGCTGGTCGGGCAGGTCGCGCCGGTGCTGCGTGACGCCGAGCGGAGCATCGCCGACGCGATCGTGCGCAACCGCGGCACGGTCGGCGGGTCGGTGTGCCAGGCCGACCCGTCCGAGGACCTCTCCGGGGCGTTCTGCGCGCTGCGCGCCTCCGCGGTGATCCGCGGTGAGCGGGGCATCCGGTCGGTGCCGATGCGGGAGTTCTTCCGCGGCCCGTACCAGACCGCGGTGGCGCCCGCGGAGATCCTCGTCGAGCTGCGGGTGCCGCTCTGGGCGACCGGCAGCGCCTACGTCAAGGTGGACCGGCGGGCGGGGGACTGGGCGGTCGCCGCGGCCGCGGCCGCCGTGCGGATCGCGGACGGCCTGGTCGTCGAGGCCGGGATCGGCCTGACCGCCGTCGGGCCGTTCGTCGCCGCGGAGGCCGAGGCGAGCCTCGTCGGGCGGGCCCCGACCGCCGAGACGTTCGCCGAGGCCGGGCGGCTGGCCGCGGAGCACTGCCGCCCGGTCGCCGACCAGCGGGGCCCGGTCGACTACAAGCGCCACCTGGCGGGCGAGCTGACCGTGCGCGCCCTGCGCCGCGCGGCGGGGCGTTCGGTGGCGGCCTGACGTGGAGGTGTCCGTCGTCGTCAACGGGCGGGCCGAGCGGCGCGACGTCGAGCCCCGGCTGCTGCTCGTGCACCTGCTGCGCGAAGAGCTCGGGCTCACCGGCACCCACTGGGGCTGCGACACGTCCAACTGCGGCGCATGCGTCGTGTGGCTCGACGGCGTTCCGGTGAAGTCCTGCACGGTGCTGGCCGTGATGGCCGACGGACGCGTGGTGCGCACGGTGGAGGGGCTCGCGAGCGCCGCGGGCCTCGATCCCGTGCAGCGCGCCTTCATCGACTGTCACGGCCTGCAGTGCGGGTTCTGCACGCCCGCGATGCTCCTGACCGCCCGGTGGCTGCTCGACCACACGCCCGACCCGTCGGACGAGGAGATCCGCACGGCCATCGCGGGCATCGTGTGCCGCTGCACGGGCTACGCGAACATCGTCGAGGCCATCAAGCAGGCGGCGGGTTCGGGGGCGCCATGACCTACGGCCGGATGCCCCGCAAGGAGGACGCCCGGTTCGTGCGCGGCCGGGGCCGGTTCGTCGACGACATCGCGCTGCCGGGGATGCTGCATGGCGCCGTGCTGCGCAGCCCGTACGCGCACGCCCGGATCGTCGCCGTCGACACCTTGGCCGCGGAGTCGCACCCGCTCGTCCGCGCGGTGCTCACCGGCGAGCGGCTCGCCGAGCGCGGCCTGGCCTGGATGCCGACGCTCTCGCACGACGTGCAGGCCGTGCTCGCCACCGACAAGGTCCGCTACCAGGGCCAGGAGGTCGCGTTCGTCGTCGCCGAGACCCGCTACGCCGCCCGTGACGCGCTGGCGCTGATCGACGTCGAGTACGAGCCGCTGCCCGCGGTCGTCGACGCCCGCCGCGCGCTGGACCCCGACGCCCCGCGCGTGCGCGACAAGCCGGACAACCACGTCTTCGACTGGGAGGCGGGCGACCCGGCGGCCACCGACGCCGCCTTCGCGGCCGCCGCGCACGTCAGCGCGTGCGACCTGGTCTACCCGCGGGTGCACCCCGCCCCGTTGGAGACCTGTGGCGTGATCGCTGATCACGACCCGGTGACCGACAGGCTCACCGTGCACGCCACCGCGCAGGCCCCGCACGCGCACCGGGTGCTGTACTCACGGATCACCGGGATCCCCGAGCACCGCATCCGGATCGTGGCGCCGGACATCGGCGGCGGGTTCGGCAACAAGGTGGGCCTCTACCCGGCGTACGTCTGCGCGGTGGTGGCCTCGGGCCTGGTCGCGGCGCCGGTCAAGTGGGTCGAGGACCGCTCGGAGAACCTCATGGCCACGGCCTTCGCCCGCGACTACCACATGCGCGGGGAGATCGCGGCCACCGCGGACGGGCGGATCACCGGGCTGCGCGTGCGGGTGCTCGCCGACCACGGCGCGTTCAACGCCACCGCGCAGCCGTCCCGCTTCCCCGCCGGGTTCTTCCACACGTTCACCGGCTCGTACGACGTGCCCGCCGCGCACTGCCGGGTCACCGGCGTCCACACGAACAAGGCGCCCGGCGGCGTGGCCTACGCGTGTTCGTTCCGGGTGACCGAGGCGTCCTACCTGGTGGAGCGCCTGGTGGACGTGCTGTCCTACGACCTCGGGCTGGACCCGGCGGAGCTGCGGATGCGCAACCTGCTGCGGCCCGACCAGTTCCCGTACCGGTGCGCCACCGGCTGGGAGTACGACTCGGGCGACTACCCGCGCACGCTCGCGCTCGCGTTGGAGATGGTCGGGTACGCGCAGCTGCGCCGCGAGCAGGCGGCCCGGCGGGCGGCGGGGGACGGCCCGCTGCTCGGGATCGGGATCAGCTTCTTCACCGAGGCCGTCGGCGCCGGGCCGCGCGCGCTCATGGACATCGCCGGGCTGGGCATGGCCGACGGCGCGCAGCTGCGGGTGAACCCGACCGGCTCGGCCGTGCTCGCCGTGTCCTGCATGTCCCAGGGGCAGGGCCACGAGACGACCTTCGCCCAGCTCGTCGCGCACGAGCTGGGGATCGGGACGGACGAGGTCGAGGTCGTGCAGGGCGACACCGACCGCACGCCGTTCGGGCTCGGCACCTATGGGTCGCGCTCGACGCCGGTGTCCGGCGCCGCCACGGTCGTCGCGGCGCGCCGGGTGCGGGAACGGGCGCGGGTCGTGGCCGCGGCGATGCTGGAGGTGGCGACCGACGACCTCGAGTGGGTGGCCGGTCGCTTCCAGGTGCGCGGCGTGCCGGGGATCGGCGCGTCGTGGCACGAGATCGCGATGGCCGCGCACTCGGACCTCGAGCTGCCCGACGGCATCGACGGCCACCTGGACGCGATGGCCGTCTACAACCCGCCCAACCTGACGTTCCCGTGCGGGGCGTACGTCTGCGTGGTCGAGGTCGACGCGGGCACCGGCGAGGTGGCCGTGCGCCGGTTCGTCGCGGTGGACGACTGCGGGGTGCGGATCAACCCGACGATCGTCGAGGGCCAGATCCACGGCGGCCTCGCCGACGGGATCGGGATGGCGCTGATGGAGCTCATCGCGTTCGACCGCGACGGCAACCACCTCGGCGCGTCGTTCATGGACTACCTGCTGCCCACCGCGCTCGAGTGCCCGTCGTGGGAGCTGGGGGAGACCGTCACGCCCTCCCCGCACCACCCGGTCGGCGCGAAGGGCGTGGGGGAGTCGGCGACGGTGGGCTCGCCCGCCGCCGTCGTCAACGCGGTGCTGGACGCGATCGGGGTGCGGCACGCCGACATGCCGCTCACCCCGGCGCAGGTGTGGCGGGCACTGCAGGGGCGTCCGCTGCGCCCGGATCTCGCGATCGGAGACGAGCCATGAGGACCGACCTGCTCGCGCGCGTGGACGGGCTGCGCACCCGGCGCACGCCGTTCGTGCTGGCCACGGTGGTCCGTGCGGAGCGGCCCACGAGCGCCAAGCCGGGCGACTGCGCGGTGGTGACGGCCGACGGCACCCTCGACGGCTTCGTCGGCGGGGCGTGCGCGGAGTCGACCGTGCGCGTGGAGAGCCTCCGGCTGCTCGCGGCGGGGGAGTCCGAGCTGCTGCGGATCACCCCGGACGCCGTCGCGGCGGCGGAGCAGGACGGCGTGCGGACCGTCGGCAACCCGTGCCTCTCCGGCGGCACCCTCGAGATCTTCCTGGAGGCGATGATCCCGCCGGTGCTGGTGGCGGTGTTCGGGGAGTCGCCGGTGGCGCGGGCGATGGCACGCGTGGGCGCGGCGCTGGACTGGGACGTGCGGACCGGGCTGGAGCCGCTGACGGTCGACACGTCCGCGGTGGTCGTCGCGTCGCACGGGCGCGACGAG
The DNA here is from genome assembly GCA_963750095.1 of uncultured Actinomycetota bacterium. Taxonomy (GTDB): domain Bacteria; phylum Actinomycetota; class Actinomycetes; order Mycobacteriales; family Pseudonocardiaceae; genus Pseudonocardia. Next base: position 569,967 of record CAVVPJ010000012.1, read on the forward strand.
CTGCCGGTGCTGCGCTCGGCACTGGACGCGGGCGTCGAGCACATCGCGCTGGTGGCGAGCCGCCGTCGCGCGGCCGCCGTGCTCGACGACCTGCGCGCGACCGACGCCGAGCGGTCCCGCATCCAGGCCCCGGCAGGCCTGGACATCGGCGCGCGCTCGGCGTCGGAGATCGCCCTGTCGATCTGCGCGGGGATCGTGGCCGCCCGCCCCCGCGTCGCGCGCCCCGCCGTGGAGCCGTCCGCCCCGACGGCGGTGGCGGTCGACCCGGTGTGCGGGATGGAGGTGCTGGTGGGGCCGGCCGCCCTGCAGGCGGGCGACGTGTACTTCTGCGGCCCCGGCTGCCTCGCGGCGTGGCGCGCAGCCCAGGGCTGACCCGACCGGCCTGCAGCAGGGTGACACTGCTCCGACTGAGTCGCAGCGGTGTCACCCTGCTGCGGCTCAGGCGGGCGTCACCGCGCCCGAGGCGCCGTCGACCGTCACCGTCTGGCCCGTGCGCAGGCGGGTGGTGGCGTCGGGGACGCCGACGACCGCCGGGATGCCGTACTCCCGCGCGACGACCGCGCCGTGCGAGTTGGCCCCGCCCATCTCCATGACCAGCCCGCCCGCGGTGAGGAACAGCGGGGTCCAGCCGGGGTCGGTCGAGGGGGCGACGAGGATCTCGCCGGGCTCCAGGTGGGCGTCGGCGGGGTCGAGGACCACCCGCGCGACGCCGGTGACCGTCCCCGCCGACGCGGGCGTGCCCACCAGCGCGCCGTCCGGCGGCGGGGCCGCGAGCGACTCCGGCTCGGTGCCGTCGGAGAGCAGGATGCGCGGGATGTGACGGCGTCGCAGCTCGCGGTCGTACTCGTCCCGGCGCCTGGCGACGACGGCGTGCTGGTCGGCGCCGTTCAGCGCGGCGCCGACCTCGCGCAGCTCCAGGAAGAACACGTCGGACGCGGCGGCGAGCAGGCCGCGCCCGGCCAGCTCGGTGCCGATCACGGCGAGCTGCTCGCGGGCGTGCGCGAGCAGCCGGACGAGGTAGTCCTTGTGCGTCTCGCGCATGCCCGCGAGCTCGCGGGTGCGGCGCAGCGCGAAGCGGGTGACCAGCGCGCGGACCCGGGAACGGCGCCGGACCCTGGCGACGACCTCGGCGACCGCCTTCTCGGCCGCCTCGGCGCTGCGGGCGAACCGCACGTCGGGGTGGTCCGCCTCGACGGTCAGGCGGCGGTAGTTGGCCAACGAGCCCAGGACCTGGGTCGGGTCGTCGGACCAGCGCGGCATCCCGAGGTCGATCTCCGCCGCCGTCCGGTGTCCGTGCTCGGCGAGGAAGACCGTCAGCTCGCGCTGCAGCACCGCGGGCAGCGCGCCCGCGTGGTAGCGGTCGGCCAGCTCGGCGGGGGGCGACCGCAGCGCCTCGACCGACGCGGCGTCCAGCCGGGTCGCGACCGCCCACAGCGCGAGGTCCATCTCCGTGGTGACGTTGTGCGGCAGCCCGCGCAGCACCTCGTGGGTGGCCCGCGCGTCGAGGTCGGACCCGGCGACCTTGCGTGCGAGCCAGAACGCGAGGAAGCCCGCGAGCGCCACCGGCGCGGTCCTCGGCAAGACGGCGAACGCCTCCTGCAGTGTCCGGACGACGTGGGCGAGCCGCGCGCGGCCGTCGCCTGCGACCGGTCGTGCGACGGCCGCCCGCAGCCGTTCCCCGACCCTGGTCACGTGTCGGCGCGCCGCGGCGGGCCGCAGCAAGGCCAGCACGACCAGTGGCGGCACCCGGAACCTCGCGAGCACCCGCAGCACTGGCCGGGCGAAGGACCACACCGGGCGGGCGGTGACCGCGAGCGCGGGCTCGTCGGCCATGAGCGCGCGCAGCACGGTCGCCGAGCGGGACTCCATGACGTCGAAGACGAGCGGCAGGACCCGGCGCCCGATCGGATGCCGCACCGCCGCCGTGACGTCGACGAAGGCGCGGCCGCCCGCGACGCGGAACACGACGGGTCCGGCGAACGGGTCGACGGGCCTGCCCGTCGCCGTGCTCGCGAGCACCGCGACCACCACCCTGAAGCCGGACAGCCCCGCCGGGGTGATCGGGCGGGTCAGCCCCTGCGCAAGGGACGCGTTGAGGTAGACGCGCAGGCCGGACCGTTGCGCGGTCGGCACCGGGTAGAGGGTTGTGATCGCGCGGGACTGGGTCAGCCAGAGCATGCCCGCGGCGTCGAAAGCCCACTCGATGTCCTGCGGGGCGCCGAAGTGCGCCTCCACCTTGCGGCCCAGCTCGACGAGCTCCCGCACCTGCGCGTCGTCGAGGCAGGCGCCCGCGCCGGGGCCAGGGCCGATGACGATGCGCTGTCCGTCGACCACCCAGTGGTCGGGGTCGACCGAACCGGAGACGACGGCGTCGCCCAGCCCCGGCGCGGCGTCGACGACGCTGCGGGTGCGGCGGCCACTGATCGGGTCGGCGGTGAACAGCACGCCCGCGACCTTCGCGTCGACCATCCGCTGCACGACAACGGCGAGCTGGGTGCCCGCGTGGTCGATGCCCGCGTCGGTGCGGTAGGCGACGGCCCGGTCCGTCCACAGTGATGCCCAGCAGCGGCGCACGGCGTCCAGCACCGCGTCGATGCCGACGACGTTGAGATAGGTGTCCTGTTGGCCCGCGAAGCTCGCGCCGGGGAGGTCCTCCGCCGTCGCCGAGGACCGGACCGCGACGGGCACCTCGGAGCCGAGCGCGGCGTAGGCCTGGGTGACGGCGGCGGCGACGTCGTCCGGGACGGGCACGGCGAGGAGGGCCGCACGGGCGCGGGCGGCGAGACCGGGGGTGTCCGGGGTGAGCACGGCGTCGAGGTCGGCGACCGCGGCGGCCTGCGCGTAGGCCGGAGTGCCGACGCAGAAGCCGCCGGGCACGGTGAACCCCGCCCCGAGCAGCTCGGCAAGGTTGACCGCCTTGCCCCCGGCGAGCGACAGCTCACGGGCATCGGCGAGGTCGAGCACGGGGGTCTGAAGCGCGGTCATACCTCAGGTTAGCGTAAACTCAACACAAGATGAATAGTTAGTCCGCGGGGTGACCGCGCCGAGGTGCGGGGACGTGCGGGGAACGCGCGGACCGCGGCGGTGCGGATCGCGGTGCTCGTGCGCCCGCCCGTCGCGGGCCCGCCCGCGATCCCGACGACCGTCGTCATCGACCCACCTCGGTGTCGGCGGTGACGCCGTAGCGCCCGCGGTAGTAGAGCAGCGGCGGACGGGAGGGGTCGGCGCCGAGGTCGAGCACCCGGCCGACGGCGATCGTGTGGTCCCCGCCGTCGTACTCGGCCCAGAGCGAGCAGTCGACCCACGCGCTCACGCCGTCGAGCACGGGGGCGCCGGACGGGCCGGGCTCCCACGCGACACCCGCGAACTTGTCCACACCGGACCGCGCGAAGCCCACGCTGACGTCCTCGTGCCCAGCGGCGAGGATGTTGACGCAGAACGCGCCGACCGCCCGGATCCGTGGCCACGTCGAGGACGTGCGTGCGGGCGCGAGGCTGACCAGCGGCGGATCCAGCGACAACGACGTGAACGACTGGCAGGTGAAGCCCAGTGGGCCGTCCGTGCCCGCCGCCGTGACGACGACGATGCCCGACACGAAATGCCCCAGCACCTCGCGCATCGCCGCGGGTGCGACCGGGCCGGGCGGGGCGTGGCCGATGCTGCCGCCTGTCTTGCCGGCTGTCATGCCCCGACCCTAATCCGGAATATCAGTTTCTTCTGCCCGACCAAGCCGCCCGGCACTCGCCGAAGCGGCGCCGCCTTCGTCTGCCACTCAGCTCGCGTAGGCCCGCAGCCTGTCGGCTCGCTCACCGATGCGCAGCTTGGCCATGACCTCGCGCTCGATCTGCCGCACCCGCTCGCGGGAGAGGCCGAACCGGCGCCCGATCTGGTCGAGGGTGCGCGGCTGCCCGTCGTCGAGGCCGTACCGCATCCGGATCACCTGCTGCTCGCGGTCCTCCAGGGTGGCGAGCACGCGGCGCAGGTCCTCGTGCAGGAGGTGCGAGATCACGGTGGTCTCGGCGTTGGCGGACTCGCCGTCCTCGATGAAGTCGCCCAGCGGGGCCTCCTCGTCCGACCCGACCGGCATGTCGAGCGACACCGGGTCGCGCGCGTGGTCGAGCAGGTCGGCGATCCGCTCCTCGGGGATGCCCGACTCGGCGGCGAGCTCCTCGTGGGTGGCGTCGCGGCCCAGCTTCTGGTGCAGGTCGCGCCGGATGCGGGCGAGCTTGTTGACCTGCTCCACGAGATGCACCGGCAGCCGGATGGTGCGGGCCTGGTCGGCCATGCCGCGGGTGATGGCCTGGCGGATCCACCAGGTGGCGTACGTGGAGAACTTGAAGCCCTTGGTGTAGTCGAACTTCTCGACCGCGCGGATCAGGCCGAGGTTGCCTTCCTGGATGAGGTCGAGCAGCGGCATGCCGCGGCCGGTGTAGCGCTTGGCCAGCGACACGACCAGCCGCAGGTTCGCCTCGAGCAGGTGGTTGCGCGCCGAGTGCCCGTCACGGACGACCGTGCGCAGGTCGGCGGCGTACTGCTTGCTGAGCTCGCGGCCCTCCTCGCCCGCGGTGTCGAGCATGTGCTGGGCGAAGACGCCCGCCTCGATGCGCCGGGCGAGGTCGACCTCCTGCGCCGCCGTCAACAGCGCGGTCTTGCCGATGCCGTTGAGGTACACGCGCACGAGGTCGGCGGCGGGGCTCTGCGCGTCGAGGTCTTCTGCCGACATCTCAGGACGGGTGGTGGCCGCGGTGGCCAGCTTGCCCGTCGAGTCGGTACGCTGGCTCGGGACAGCGGGTGCGGCGCCACTCGTGTTCATGGCAGTAGTGATTGTCATCTGGGTGCGTTCCTCCCCCTGGGCCACCCGGGCGGCGTATGACGCGTGCGCCGCCGGGGCTCTCATGGATTCGAACGCCATCGCTTGCCGGATCGTTCCCGAAAGTCCGCCGTGCCCTGAGAAGGATCTCAGCGCATCGTGTTGCCCTTCGGTGCGCCATGATGAGCGCATGAGCAGCGAGCGCAACGGGGATGGCCGTTGGACGGCGCAGGTCAACGCGCTGGGCGGCTTCATCCGTGCTCAGCGACAGTTGGCCAACCTTTCGCTGCGCGAGATGGCGGCGCTGACGAGCGTCTCGAACGCCTACCTCAGCCAGGTGGAGCGCGGCCTGCACCAGCCGTCGCTCAAGGTGCTGCACTCGATCGCCGACGCCCTGCAGCTCTCCACCGAGCAGCTGCTGTCCCAGGCAGGCTGGACCCGCGGCGCCGACAGCGCCATGCCCGCGGACGGCGAGGACGCCGCCCCGGCCGCGACCGTGTCCACCGAGGACGCCATCCGCGCCGACCCGAGGCTCACCCCCGAGCAGCGCACGGCGTTGCTCGGGGTGTACCGGAGCTTCATCGAGGGGTGAGCGGCAGGTCACATCGGCTTTGCTTGACATACTTAACGCTCCTGCGCAGTATGGGTAGCACGGCTTCCCGGACCGGGTGAGCCACCCAGACTCCCCAGGAGGGACACACCATGACCGCTCCGACCGAAACATTCATCGACAGCTTCGTCGAAGGCGCCCAGCGCACCCAGGAGGCCGTGACCGGCGCTCTGACCGGCGCTGTTCGCACCTGGACCGACGCCGTGCAGGGCATCGCCTCTGGCAAGCCCGGCGTGCCGGACGCGCAGGCCGTCGTCGACCAGTGGTTCGACGTCGCGCAGACCGTGCTCGACACCCAGAAGGCGTTCGCCAAGACCGTCGTCGGCGCCAGCGCGCAGGCCGCCGAGGTCGTCACCGAGCAGGCCGCCAAGGCGGCCGAGTCGGTGACCGCGCAGGCCGAGAACGTCGTCGGCCAGGCGACGAAGGCCGCCAAGACCGCGGGCGAGCAGGTCGGGTCGACCGCGCGCAGCACCCGCAACGCCGCCGCCAAGAAGGACTGACCGGGGCACCCGACGGGCCCTCCGCCAACCGGCGGCGGGCCCGTTTGTCATGTCTCTGTCAGACCTCCACGAGCACGGTGAACGGGCCGTCGTTCACCGACGCGACCGCCATGTCCGCGCCGAACACACCGGTGGCGACCGTGGCCCCGCGGGCCCGCAGCTCGGCGACGACGGCGTCCACCAGCGGCTCGGCGATGGGTGGCGGTGCCGCGGCCTGCCAGGTGGGGCGACGGCCCTTGCGGGTGTCGCCGTAGAGCGTGAACTGGCTGACGACGAGCAGCGGCGCGCCGAGGTCGGCGCACGAGCGCTCCCCGTCGAGGATCCGCAGCTCGTACAGCTTGCGGGCCATGTCCGACGCGGCGGCCGCGGTGTCGTCGCGGTGCACGCCGAGCAGCACGAGCAGCCCGGGCCCCGCGATCGCCCCGACGACCTCGCCGCCGACCCGCACCGACGCCTCGGTCACCCGGGCCGCCACGGCCCTCACCGCCGCCCCCGCAGCGTGCGCGCCGTCATGCGGGCACCAGCAGGCCGTGGCGGACGAGCTCGCGCACCGCGGGCAGGGTCGCCGCGACCAGCGCGTCGGTCGGCCGGTCGTGCGCGACCGCGAGCAGCTCCACCAGCTCGCGCAACGCCAGCGCGCCGCGGCACCCGGCGAGCAGCGCGGCGGCGGGGGCGTCGACCTCGTGGCGCCACAGCGGCCCGTCCCGCCTCGCCACGGCGGCACCCACCTCGGTCCACCCCTCCTCGCCCGGCTCCGACCAGCTCTCCAACGTCACGGACGGCGCGAGGGACAGCCGGGCACGGAGCAGGGCGTCGTCGTCGGCGGCGTGGGCGCGCAGCCAGTCGACGCGGTCGAGCCACCCCTCCACCTCCGGCCCCAGCGGGTCGTCGAAGGGCTCGTGCAGGTCCTCGAACACGACGGTCGGGGCGTCGTCGGTACGGCGCAGTGTGATCATCCCGAAGCCGACGGCCTCCACCGCCGCCCCGTCCATCCAGTCCAGCCACGCCCGGGCCCGCTCGCGCCCGTCGGGAGCGGCCGGGTCGAGCCCCGCGTCCCGCAGCCACGTGCCGACGTGCAGGGCCGGGTCGGCCACCTCACGCTGCAGCACCCACGCGTCGCAGCCCGACGGCAGCCACGAGCGGACCCGGTCGGGCCAGTCCTGTCCGCGCACGTGCAGCCACGACGCCAGCACCTGCGCCACCCCGCCCGGCGCCAGGTGCGCGGCCAGGTCGCCGACCAGTGCCGCGAGCGCGGCGTCGCCGTCCATGCCGGAGTCGCGGTAGACGTAGTCGACGCGGGCGGGGCCCGGCACGAACGGCGGGTTGGACACGATCTGGTCGAACCGGCGACCGGCGACCGGCACCAGCCACGGCCCGTCCACCAGCTCGACGTCGACGTCGTTGAGCGCGAACGTGGCGGCGGCCAGCGCCAACGCCCTCGGCGCGACGTCGGAGCCGGTCACCCGCCGCGCGTGCCGGGTCGCGTGCAGGGCCTGCACCCCGCACCCGGTGCCGAGGTCCAGCACGCTGTCCACCGGGCGCCGGGCCGTCGCCGCGGCGAGCGTGACCGACGCCGCCCCGACCCCGGTGACGTGGTCGCGCGCCTGGCGGCGGGCGTCGGCACCCGCCTCGTCGAGGTCCGAGAGCACCCACCAGTCCGGCCCGTCGGCCACGCCGTAGGGCCGCAGGTCGAGCGCGGCGCGCCAGCCCTCGCCGTCGGGGACGAGCAGGCCCGCCGCGGCGGCGTCGACGGGCGTGAGGGGGGCCAGCGCGGCGGCGACGGCGCCGTCCGGCTCGACCGCGCCGAGCAGCAGGAGCCGCACGAGCACGCCGAGGGCGTCCGCGTCGGCGGCGGCCCGCCGCGCGGGCTCCGGCTCACCGCGGCCCAGCGCGGCGTGCGCGCCCTGGCCGAGCAGCGCGCGCACACCGTCGGTCGTGTAGCGGGCGCGGGCGAGGGCCTCGCGGAGGGCCTTCGCGGCGTCGGGGGAGAGGCGGGGCAGCACGACCGGCCAGTCTTCCCGACCCGTCGGGCCGCCGCGGCGCTACCCTCGGTCTGTGCCGCTGCAGCTCTCCCAGGACCCGGAATCCGACGCGCTGCTGGACCGCGACCCGCTCGCCCTCCTGATCGGGATGCTGCTCGACCAGCAGATCCCCATGGAGCACGCGTTCTGGGCGCCCGCCGAGCTCGCCCGCCGCCTCGGCAGCGACCACCTCGACGCGCGGGTGATCGCCGACCACGACCCGGAGGCGCTCGTCGCGCTCTTCGCCACCCCGCGCGCGCTGCACCGCTACCCGAGGTCGATGGCCGGGCGGGTGCAGGCGCTCTGCGCGGCGCTCGTCGAGACCTACGACGGGGACGTCACGCTCGTCTGGCGCGACGTCACCGACGGCAAGGAGCTGTACTCGCGGCTCGTGGGCCTGCCGGGGTTCGGTCCGCAGAAGGCGCAGATCTTCACGGCGCTGTTGGGCAAGCAGCGCGGCGTCACCCCGAACGGGTGGCGCGAGGCGGCCGGTGGCTACGGCGAGGACGGTGTCCACAAGTCGGTGGCCGACGTCGTCGACCCGACCACGCTGGCCAAGGTGCGGGAGTTCAAGCAGGCGGCGAAGGCGGCGGCGAAGGCGGGCAAGGGGAGCTAGTGCACCAGGTGCCGACGACACGCCGGGGCGAGCGGATCGTCGACCCGGACCAGGTGTGCGACGCGATCGCGGTCCTCGCCGACCGCCCCGCCGTGCGGCGTTCCGCCGCGGTGCTCGACGCGCTGGGCGACCCGCACCGGCTCTCGATCCTGCTCGCCCTCCACCACGCGGGCGACCTGTGTGTCTCCGATCTGGCGTTCGCCGTCGGGATGACCGACAGCGCGGTGTCGCACGCGCTGCGAGCTGCTCCGCGCCCACGGGATGGTCACCGCGCAGCGCGCCGGGCGGCTCGTGCGGTACCGCGTCGCGGGCCCGTTCACCGCCTGCCTGCTCGACGTCGTGTCCGCCGAGGCCGTCGGCGAGGTGACGCTGCACGCACGTGGCACCGGACACGCGGTCTGACATTGGTCGCGCGGTCCCCGCCTCCGGGTGGCACGATGGGCGGGTGGCTGAGGAACGGCGTCCGGATCCGGTTCTGATCACGGACGCCCCGATGTCCTACGAGCAGCAGCTCGCCCACCGCAAGTCCCGCTACAAGATAATGATGGCGCTGCGGATCCCGCTCATGATCGCGGCGGCGGCCTGCTACCAGTACCCCTGGGTCGCGGTCGGGCTGCTGGTGCTGTCCATCCCGCTGCCGTGGATGGCGGTGCTCATCGCCAACGACCGGCTGCCGAAGAAGGTCGTCGACCCCAACCGCTACCGCCCGGAACGCCGGGGCATCGAGGCGCGGGAGCATCCGGTCGTCGACGAGCACCGTTCGCTGGAGGAGTGACACCCCTTAGGCTTGCCCGATGTCTGAGGCCGATCTGTGGTACGGCGCCCCCGTTGAGCCGTTTCTGGTGACGATCGGCGACGTCGGCGTCGGCCAGACGACGGTCGTCACGCCCAGCGGTTCGGCGCCGGTCGCCCAGTCGACGTTCCAGTTCACCGACCTTTCCGTCACCCGCGAGAGCATCCCCACCTGGGCGGTCGTGTGCGCGGTGGTCTTCTTCGTGTTCTGCTTCCTCGGCCTGCTGTTCCTGCTGGCGAAGGAGCGGCGCACGGAGGGGTTCGTGCAGATCGTGGTGCAGGGACCGCGGCTCCTGCACACGACGCAGCTGCCTGTCTGGTCGCAGGAGCAGGTGTGGGACTACAACCAGCGGGTCAACTACGCCCGGTCGCTGGCGGCCGCCGCGCGGTGACCGGCGCCACGCGCGTCGACTTCGTCATGACACGCCGTCTGCTGTGCTGCTACGGCGCGTTCGCGCTCGTCGCGCCGCGGCTGCCCACGCCGAAGTGCCCCTTCCGGCTGCTGACCGGTCGCCCGTGTCCGGCGTGCGGGCTGACCGGCTCGGTGTCGGCGATGCTGCGAGGTCGCTTCCGACGGGCCGTCTCGCTGCACCGGCTCGGTCCGGTCGTCGCCGCGGCGGTGGTGGTCGCGGCCCTCACCGCGGCCCTCGACGCGCGGTCCCGCCCCCCACACGGTGAGTCCCGCGTTCCGGCACGGTGAGTTCGCGAATCCGACACGGCAGATCGCGGCGAGTGCGTCGCTTCCGGGGTTCGATCAACGGATACGACGCTGTCGGTGGGATCAGGCCTGCCGGGCCCGCCGACGCTGCGGCCGTCGAGGTGGCGCACTCAGGGGCGAGCGCCCAGGCGGCCCACGGCCGCCGTGCCCGCCGCACAGCCCGCGACCAGCGCCGCCTGCGGGTCGGCACCGCCCAGCCAGGCCACGAGGACACCGGCGTCGAAGGCGTCGCCCGCGCCGGTCGGGTCGACGACGGCGACGGGCGGCGCGGGCGCCCGCCACCGGCCCGACCCGGCCGCCCAGCTCGCCCCGACCGCGCCCGCGCTGGTCGCGACCGCCCCCACCCGCCGCAGCACGGCCGCCTCGCCGCCGAGGGCGCGCAGCTCGTCGGCGTTGGGCAGGAGGAGGTCGACCCCGTCGACGTCGGCGAGGAAGTCCGCCGCGGCCCCGCCCGCGAGCGCTGGCGCGGCCTGCGGATCGACCGACGTGGTGAGCCCCGCTGCCCGGGCGGCCGCCAGCGCGGCCTGGCCCGCCGCCCGCGACGACGCGTCGAGCAGGACATACCCGGACAGGTGCAGGTGGTCGAACCCCACCACCGCTGGGAGGTCGGCCGGGGCGAGCCGCGCGGCCGCCCCACGGTCCGACAGGAGCGTGCGGTCCGCTACGCCGACCAGGCCCAGGTCGGACGTCGGCCGCGCCGCTTCGATGGGGTCGGAGCCCTGCGCCTCCGACGGCGACCGCGCGGCATCAGGAGGGGTGGATCGGTGGGTGGCGATGTCGGGGGCGGGCTCAGCGGCCGAGTTGGGGCCGATGCCCGGTGTACGGCCGAGCGGGTGGAGGCCGGTGCGCGGCGGGCTTGCGTCCGCGCGGGTCGGCGGGCGGGGCGGGGTCCGCGTCGCGGGGCCGAGGAGGGCGACGACCGTGCACGTCGTGGCCTCGGGATCGACCGTGAGGTGCGCGCTGACCCCGGCCGCCGCGAGGTCGGCCACGGCTGCCCGCCCGGCCGGGTCGTCGCCGACGCGGGCGGCGAGCGTCGCGTCCGCGCCCAGGTGCGCGAGCCAGGCCGCGGTGTTCGCCCCCGCCCCGCCGGGCCGCGTGCGGATCCGCGCGGGCACGTCGGCGCCGGGGACCGGCTCGTTCGCGGGCGTGACGAGCACGTCGAGCGCGACGTCGCCGACGACCAGCACCCTCATGCGGCCAGCGCGACCGCGACCTGCGCGGCCAGCGCCGCGTTCGCCAGCACGAGCGCGAGGTTGGCGGCGAGGCTCGCCCCGCCGCTGCCGTCGTGGAAGTGCGCCAGCAGCGCGGGCGTGACGTCCTTGCCGGTGATGCCGCGCTCGGCGAGCATCGCGAGGCCTTCGGCGAGCAGCCGGTCGTGCAGGTCGGCGGGCAGCTCGTCGGCGGCGGGCACGGGCTGGGCGAGCACCATCCCGGCACCGCCGCCCAGCCGCACGTGGGCCCGCCACGCCGCCGCGACCTCGGCGGGCGTGTCGACCCGCCACGGCACGGGCAGGCCGGTCGCGCGTCGGTAGAAGCCGGGGAACGCGTCGGTGCCGTACCCGAGCACGGGCACCGACGAGGTCTCCAGCACCTCCAGCGTGGCGGCGACGTCGAGGATCGACTTCACCCCCGAGCACACCACGAGCACGCCGGTGCGGGCCAGAGCGCCGAGGTCGGCGGAGACGTCCCACGACTCGCGGGCGCCGCGGTGCACCCCGCCGAGGCCACCGGTGGCGAACACCGCGATACCCGCGGCAGCGGCCAGCGCGGCCGTCGCGGCCACCGTCGTCGCCCCGTCGCGGCCGAGGCCCACCGCGATCCCGAGGTCGCGCACCGACAGCTTCACCAGCCCGCCCGCGCACACCCGGTCCAGCTCGGCGGCCGACAGCCCGACCCTGGCCTGGCCGTCGAGCACCGCCACCGTGGCGGGCACGGCGCCGTGCGCCCTGACGACCGCCTCCAGCTCGTCGGCCGCCGACCGGTTGCGCGGGGCATGCAGCCCGTGGGCGAGGATCGTGCTCTCCAGCGCGACGACCGCGCCCCCGTCCCGTAGCGCGGCGCTGACCTCCGGTGACGGCGAGATCGGTACAAGCACGTGCGGCATGATGACCCACCCGGCACAATGGGCTCATGGCCACCCAGGTGCTTCCCGATGTCGACACCCGCCCCGAGGGCACCGACACCTCGGGCACCGACGAACCGAAGATGTTCCACTACGTGCTCAAGAACAAGATCGCGGAGAGCGCGGTGCTCGGCAACCTCGTCCAGGCCCTGTGCGGCGAGACCTTCCCGGTCACGCGCGCGCCCAAGCCGGGCTCGCCGGTCTGTCCCGACTGCAAGAAGATCTACGAGCAGCTCCGCGACGACGCCAGCTGAGCGGCGTGGCCGCCCACCGGGGCTGGCTCTACGACCGGCTCGTCGCCGGGATGACGAGCGGCTGGTACCGCGAGGTGCTGTCCCGGCTGCCGCACGGCACGCGGCTGCTCGACGTCGGCATCGGCACCGGCGCCGCACTGGTGAGCTGCGCCGACCTCGTCCACGACCGCGAGCTGAGCGTCGTCGGCATCGACGTCGACGCCGACTACCTCGGCCGGTGTGCGCGGAACGTGCGCCGCGCCGGGCTCGGCGGGATCCAGACTCGGCTGGAGTCCGTGTACGACCACAGCGGCGGCCCGTACGACGCCGCCTACTTCAGCGCGAGCCTGATGCTGCTGCCCGACCCCGCCGCGGCGATCCGGCGCGTCGCGGCCCTGCTGCGGCCCGGCGGAGCGCTCTTCGCCACGCAGACGTTCCAGCTGCGGCGTTCCCGGCTGGCCGAGCGCGGCAAGCCGATGATCCGGCACCTCACCACGGTCGAGTTCGGCCGCGTCACCTACGAGGACGACTTCCGGGCCTGCCTCGCCGCCGCGGGCGTCGAGCTCACCGAGCTGCGCACGATCCGCGCCACGCGGCACTTCGCCCACCGCCTCGCGGTGGCCAGACCCTTCCAACCGAACGCCGTCGACGCGGCTCAGCGCCGGGAGAGGAACGCGTCCACCACCGGCGCGAGGTCGGCCGCCTCCGTCACCAAGGCCAGGTGACCGCCCCGGTACAGGTGCAGCCGGGCCCGCGGGATCCCTCTGGTGAGGATCCGCGCGTTGACCGTCGGGATGAGCGGGTCGTCGTCGCCTGCCAGCACCAGCGTGGGCTGCCGGATCAGGGGTAGCGCGTGCAGGCTGGTCCAGCCCGCGATGGCCAGCAGCTGGTAGAGGTAGCCGCGCCGGGACCCGAAGTGTGCGTCGGCGTGCAGCACCTGTCCGGCGCGCTCGGGATGCGCGCGCATCGTGCCGCCGTACAGCTCGCCCGCGATGCGCCGGGCGTAGGCGGGGTCGCGGTGGCGGCGCGGGGTCAGCATGTGCGCGAGCACGGCCGGTCGGGCGGGCACCATGACCGCGCCGGTTCCGGTGGCCGCGAGCACCAGCCGTCGGCACTGCCGCGGGTGTGTCACCGCGAACTGCTGCGCGAGCCCGCCGCCCCACGAGAACCCGAGCACGTCGACGCGGTCGTGCCCGAGCTTGCGCACCATCGCCCCGACCAGCGACGCGAGTGCGGCGTAGTGGTAGGGCAGCACCGGGGCGGGTGAGCCGCCGACCCCCGGGACGTCGAACCTGATCACCTCCAGCTCCGGCGGGAGGTGGTCGACGAGCGGCTCCAGCACCTCCAGGCGGGCGCCGAGGCCGTTGCAGAGCAGCAGCGGTGTGCGGCGCTGACCCGGCCCCACTGCCCGGCGCACGGCGATGCGCAGCGGCCGCCCGCGCACCACGAGCTCGGTGGGCTCCGACGCCTGCGGGAGCGGTCGGGCGACCTCGGTCACAGAGGCTCCTCGCTGTCGGCGGTGGTCTTCTCCACGTTCGCACGCGCGGCAGGGCGCGCATGTCACAGAATGACGCACCCGCCCCGTTCCCGCCGCGCGGAGATCCACATCGCCCGGGTTACCCTGGTTGCCGCCCCGCGGAGCCCCCGGTCCGCGTCGCCGAGCGTGTGCAAGGAGTGGAGTGTCGCAGGCCCCCCAGCCGTCCCCCTCTTCCGAACGTCCGCTGCGGGCTTGGCAACGCAGCGCTCTGGCGCGTTATCTCGCGGCCACGCCGCGGGACTTCCTCGCCGTCGCGACGCCGGGAGCGGGCAAGACCGCGTTCGCCCTGCGCGTCGCCGCCGAGCTGCTGGCCGACCGTGTGATCGAGGCGATCACGGTCGTGACGCCGACAGAGCACCTCAAGACGCAGTGGTCGCTGGCCGCCGCGCAGGTCGGCATCGCGATCGACCCGGACTTCCGCAACTCCGCAGGCGCGACGTCGGCCGACTACCGCGGCATCGCCGTCACCTACGCGGGCGTGGCCGCGCACCCGCTGCTGCACCGCGCGCGCACCGAGGCGCGGCGCACGCTGGTCGTGTTGGACGAGGTGCACCACGCCGGGGACGCGCGGTCGTGGGGCGACGCGGTCCGGGAGGCGTTCGAGCCCGCCGTGCGCCGCCTGACGCTCACCGGCACCCCGTTCCGTTCGGACGACAACCCGATCCCGTTCGTCGACTACCTGCCCGACGCCGACGGCGCGCTGCGCAGCCGGGCCGACCACGCGTACGGGTACGCGGAGGCGCTCGCCGACGGCGTCGTGCGGCCGGTGGTGTTCCTGGCCTACTCCGGGCTGTCGAGCTGGCGCACCAGCGCGGGCGAGGAGATCACCGCCAGGCTGGGCGAGCCGATGACCGCCGAGCAGACCGCGCGGGCGTGGCGGACGGCGCTCGACCCCGGCGGCGAGTGGATCCCGGCCGTGCTCACCGCGGCCGACAAGCGGCTTTCCGGCCACAGGGCGGGCGGCATGCCGGACGCGGGGGGGCTGGTCATCGCGTCCGACCAGACCACCGCGCGGGCGTACGCGGCGATCCTGGCCGACGTCACGGGCACGCCGCCCGCCGTCGTCCTGTCCGACGAGCCGGGGGCGTCGGCGCGCATCGCCCGCTTCTCGGCGTCGGAGGAGCGGTGGATGGTCGCCGTGCGGATGGTGAGCGAGGGCGTGGACGTGCCCCGCCTCGCCGTCGGGGTGTACGCGACGAGCGCCTCGACGCCGCTGTTCTTCGCCCAGGCCGTCGGCCGGTTCGTGCGGTCGCGGCGGGTGGGGGAGACGGCGTCGGTGTTCGTGCCCTCGGTACCGGTGCTGCTGGGGCTGGCCAGCGAGATGGAGGCGCAGCGCGACCACGTGCTGGGCAGGCCGCACCGCGCCGACGAGCAGTGGGACGACGAGCTGCTCGCGCAGGCCCAACGGTTGGAGGACGAGCCGGGGGAGGACGAGAAGGCCTTCACCGCGCTGGAGGCGCATGCCGAGCTCGACCAGCTGATCTACGAAGGCACCTCGTTCTCCGCCGACGAGGAGGACTACCTCGGCCTGCCCGGCCTGCTCGCGCCCGACCAGGTGCGCACCCTGCTCAACCAGCGGCAGAAGGAGTGGATGTCGCGCTCCCGCAGAGCGCCCGCGACCCCGGCGCCCGCGGCCCCGGCGCCCCAGCCGACGTCGGTCCGCGAGCACATCCAGAAGCTGCGCAAGGAGCTCAACACGCTGGTGGCGCTGCACAACCACCGCACGAACAAGCCGCACGGAGTGATCCACAGCGAGCTGCGCGCCCACTGCGGGGGGCCGCCGACGGCGATGGCGACGATCGAGCAGCTCGAGGAGCGGATCGCGACCCTCCGCAGCTGGCACTAGCGCCCGTCCCGCCCGCCCGCCCCGCCCCGCCCCCGCCCGCCCCGCCCGGACCGCAGCAGGGTGACATTCCTCCGACCCAGTCGGAGGAATGTCACCCTGCTGCGACGGGGGTTGGGCGGGTTGGGGCGGACAACGCCGAAGGGCGGGCACCCCAACGGTGCCCGCCCTCCGGTGAGGTCTTCTGGGTCAGCGGCCCGTCTGCACGTCCGCCTGCAGCTCACGCAGCTTGTCCGCGTGCGCCTTGGCGTGGTGTCCGCAGAAGAGGAGCTCGCCACCCTTGGGCAGGATCGCCCGCACCTTGGCCGCCGCCCCGCAGCGGTCGCAGCGGTCGGCGAGGGTCAACGCGGGCCGGGTCAGGGTTCCAGGCTGCATGGCGGTCTCCCTCCGTTCGGCTCCGGGTGACCCCGCAACCGCTAGCACTCGACGACCGCGCTCCGCGGTGCGTCCACCTTCACAGACGTTCCGGGCCCCTACATGTGTTCCCGCGGCGCGTGGCGACACACATCACGTCCGTCCGCGAGGGTCGGGCGACTCCTGCAGCCGGTGACGCTGCGGTGGCCGCTTGCCTTGTGCTGACGAGTGAATGATGAGGTGATCCCGAGCCGCCATGCAAGCGCTGGATTGTTAACTCTGGTCCCGGCCCGATTACTGTCAGCAGCCATGACGACCGGTCTCCGGTACCGGGTGCCCGCGCCGATGCTGTTCGTGATCGGCGCACTGTCGATGTACGCGGGTGCGGCGGTCGCGGTCGGGCTGTTCGGGCGGCTGGCCCCTGCCGCCGTCGCGGTCCTGCGCATGCTGGGCGCCGCCGCGGTGCTGGTGGCGTGGCGGCGGCCCGGCACGGCGGCCTGGCGGGGCAGGCGGCTGCTGCGCGCCGCGGCCTTCGGCCTGGCCACCGCGGGGATGAACATCGCGTTCTACGAGGCCATCGCGCGCCTGCCGCTGGGCACCGCGGTCGCGGTGGAGTTCTGCGGGCCGGTGGCGGTCGCGGCGGCAGCCTCGCGGCGCGCGCGCGACGTCGCCGCCGTGGTGCTGGCCGCCGTCGGCGTGGCGTTGATAGCGGATGTGCGCTGGTCAGGGTCCCCTTCCGGGGTGATGTGGGCGCTCGTGGCCGCGGCGCTGTGGGCCGCGTACATCCTGCTCGGCAAGCGCGTGGCGGGTGCGGGCAACGGCCTGGACGACATGGCCGTCGGGTTCACGGTCGCGGCCGTCGTGCTCGCACCGGTGCTGCTGCTTTCCGGAGTGGCCGGGCTCACGGCGCTCGCCGACCCGCTCGTGCTGCTGTCGGCTGTCGGCGTCGGCGTGCTGTCGAGCGTGGTGCCCTACGTCCTGGACCAGATCGTCCTGCGCAGGCTCGGGCAGGCGCGCTTCGCCGTGCTGCTCGCGCTCCTGCCCGCCACGGCGACGGTCGTCGGCCTGGTTGCACTCGCGCAGGTCCCGAGCCCGCTCGAGGCCGTCGGGATCGCCGCCGTCGTGGCCGCCGTGGCGCTCCGGTCGCGCGAAGGGGACGCCCCGGAACCGCTGGGCTGACCGAGACGCTGGTCACGGTGCGTGACCGCGACTTTGGTCACCGACGGTGGCTGAAACCCACCCTGTGAGGTGCCCCACCGCCGAGTGGGTGAAAATCCCGCCTGTCGCGGCCCGGAGCGGTCGGGCGACCACGCGATCGGTGGGTTGCACAACAAATTGGGGGCCCGGTTCATCGAATCGTGACCCATCTGGGACTACTTGAATGATTCAGTGCGCTTGGCGGCACTGCGCTCTGCGTCATACGTTGTCCGCCACAACATTCCCCCGACGATGTGGAAGGACGACCATGCGCTCTACGAGGGCCGCGTTCGCGGCTGCGGGGCTGGGCCTCGCCCTCACGCTCGCCGCCTGCGGCCAGAACGCCGCCGCCCCGAGCTCAAGCGGTGGGTCCAGCGCCCCCGCGGCCGCGGGCGGCGCCAAGGTCGGCGTGATCCTCCCGGAGACCGCCAGCTCGGCCCGGTGGGAGGGCTTCGACAAGCCGCTGCTCACCCAGGCGATGCAGGCGGCGGGTCTGCAGGCCGACATCCAGAACGCCCAGGGTGACGAGCAGAAGTTCTCGACCCTGGCCGACGGCATGATCGCGGCGGGCGTCAAGGTACTGGTCATCGCCTCGATCAGCAGCGAGTCGGGCGCTGCCGTCGCGGCCAAGGCCAAGGCCCAGGGCATCCCGGTGATCGACTACGACCGGCTCAACCTCGGCGGGTCGAGCGACTACTACGTCTCGTTCGACAACGTGAAGGTCGGCGAGCTGCAGGGCCAGGGCCTCGCGGACGCGCTCAAGAACAAGCCCGGCGCCCAGGTGATCGAGATCGAAGGCGCGCCGACGGACAACAACGCCACCCTGTTCCACAACGGCCAGGAGAACGTCCTCAAGCCGCTCTACGACTCCGGCGCGCTCAAGCTGGTGCAGAGCCAGCCGATCCCCAACTGGGACAACCAGACCGGCGGCACGACGTTCGAGCAGATCCTCACCAAGAACGGCGGCAAGGTCGACGGCGTCGTCGCCGCCAACGACGGGCTCGCGGGCGCGATCATCACGGTGCTGCAGAAGAACGGCCTCAACGGCAAGGTGCCGGTGACCGGCCAGGACGCCACCCCGGACGGCCTGCAGGCCATCCTGCGCGGCGACCAGTACATGACGGTCTACAAGCCGATCAAGCAGGAGGCCGACGCCGCCGCGAACCTGGCCGCGGCGCTGGCCAAGGGCGACACCGCCGCCGCCGACGCGCTGGCCACGGCCACCTCGGACGACACCAAGGGCAACCGGAAGGTCAAGTCCATCCTGCTCACCCCGCAGCTGATCACCAAGGACCAGGTCAAGACGGTCATCTCCGACGGCCAGGTGAAGGCGTCCGAGGTCTGCGTCGCCGCCACCCAGTCGGCCTGCGGCCAGCTCGGGATCTCCTGAGCGAAGCTTGCGGAGCGACGGTCAGCTCCGCCGACGATTCCCGTGAGCGGGGATGGGGCCCTGGTATCGACACCAGTGCCCCGTCCCCCGCCTCGGCACGAGGAGGTGCACGTTGACAGAACCGATCCTGCAACTGCGCGGGGTGGACAAGAGCTTCGGCCCGGTGCAGGTGCTGCACGGTGTCGACTTCACGGTGCGGGCGGGTGAGGTGACCGCCCTGGTCGGCGACAACGGGGCAGGCAAGACGACGCTGATCAAGTGCGTGGCCGGGATCCATCCGACCGACGGCGGCGAGATCCTCTTCGAGGGGACGCCGGTGACGATCCACGGGCCGACCGACGCCAGCAAGCTGGGCATCGAGGTCGTCTACCAGGACCTCGCGCTGGCCGACAACCTGGACATCGTCCAGAACATGTTCCTCGGCCGGGAGCGCGGCAGGCCGTGGCTGCTCGACGAGGCGAGCATGGAGCAGGCCGCCCGCGAGACCCTCGCGTCGCTGTCGGTCCGCACCGTCACCTCCGTGCGACAGCAGGTCGCCAGGCTGTCCGGTGGGCAGCGCCAGACGGTGGCCATCGCGAAGGCCGTGCTCTGGAACTCCAAGGTCGTCATGCTGGACGAGCCGACCGCCGCGCTGGGTGTCGCGCAGACCCGCCAGGTGCTCGACCTGGTACGGCGCCTCGCCGAACAAGGCCTGGCCGTCGTCCTCATCAGCCACAACATGGCCGATGTCTTCGAGGTGGCCGACCGCATCGCCACCCTCTACCTGGGCCGGATGGTGGCCCAGGTGAAGACGAAGGACGTCACCCACGGCCAGGTCGTGGAGCTCATCACCGCGGGCCGCTCCGGCGAGCTGGGCCTGCAGCGTCCGGAAAGCATGACGGTCTGATGGCATCGACAGAGGAGACCCCGGGCGGCAAGGTCTCCACCGCGAAGACCCCCGCCGACGAGAAGCCGGGCGACGCGTCCGGCCAGGACCGGTCGGCCGACTTCGGCATCGACACCACCGCGAAGACCACCGGCGACGCGGTGCGCGCCTACTTCGTGAACCTGAAGGGCGGCGAGCTGGGCGCGCTGCCCTCGCTGCTCGGCCTGCTCGCGCTGTTCATCCTGTTCACCGCGCTGGCGAGCGACACGTTCCCGAGCCTGCGCAACCTCGCCAACCTGCTGCAGCAGGGCGCGGGCAACACGGTCATCGCGATGGGCCTCGTGTTCGTCCTGCTCACCGGGGAGATCGACCTGGCGGCGGGCACCGCGTCCGGTCTGACGGCCGCGGTGATGGCGCTGCACCTGGTGAACGACGGCAACCTGCTCGGCGCCATGGGCACCACGGTGTTCATCCTGTTCGCGCTCGTGCTCGTGGCGGCCATCGTGCTCGCCGTCATGATGCGGATCTGGGCGGGTGCCGCGTTCGCGGCGTTGGCCCTCCTCCTGCTCGTGATCGGCTTCCCGGTCAACCCCTGGCTGGAGATGCTGCTCGCGATCTGCGTCGGCGTCGCGATCGGCTGCATCACCGGCTACTTCGTGGCCCGGATCGGGATGCCCTCGTTCGTGGTGACGCTGGCGCTGTTCATCGCGTGGCAGGGCGTGATCCTCCAGCTCATCGGCGAGGGCGGCACGCTCGGCCTGCGCGACCCGGTGATCAACGCCGTCGCCAACGGCAACCTCTCCACGGTAGGCAGCTGGATCCTCTGGGTGCTCGCCGCGGGCGGCTACGCGGCCGTGCTGCTCAACCGCCAGCTGTCCCGGCGCCGCAAGGGTCTCGTCGCCCAGCCCACCGGGCTGGTCCTGATCAAGATCGGCGCGGTGGTCGTGCTCTCGGCGGTCGCGACGTACCTGCTCACCATCAACCGGTCGGTGGGCACCCTGCCGATCGCGGGCGTCCCGTACGTGGTGCCGATCGTGCTGGTGCTGCTGGTGGTGGGCACGTTCGTCCTCGACCGCACGCGCTTCGGCAGGCACGTGTATGCGGTGGGCGGCAACCGCGAGGCCGCGCGCAGGGCGGGCATCGACGTCGTCAAGATCCGGGCCGCGGTGTTCGTGATCTCGTCGGCGTTCGCCGCGATCGGCGCGATCATCTACTCGTCGAAGGTCGGCTCCGTGTCGCCGACCGCCGGTGGTGGCAACACGCTGCTCTTCGCCGTCGGCGGCGCGGTGATCGGTGGCACGTCGCTCTTCGGTGGGCGCGGCCGGGTCAGCAACGCCGTGGTCGGTGGCGCCGTGCTCGCCACCGTGAACAACGGGATGGGCCTGCTGGGCCAGCCCGCTTCGGTGGTGTTCCTGGTGAACGGCATCGTGCTGCTGCTCGCGGCAGGCGTCGACGTGCTGTCGCGGCGGCGATCGGCCGAAACGGGCCGGTGAACAGGGCCTGGGGCGCGGACGGTGGCGGCCCCGGGGCGATCACCGCAGGAGCGCGCCCTGACGAGGTGCGCAGGCACAACCGGGCCGCGCTCCTGCGCCGTCTGCACGTCGACGGCCCCTGCACGCGGGCCACGCTGGCCACCGAGCTGGGCCTGAACCGCAGCACGATCAAGGCCGTGGTCGACGGGCTCGCCGAGTCCGGCGTCGTCACCGAGGCCCTCCCGGCGCAGCGCAAGGGCGCCGGGCGGCCCTCGCTGATGGTGCTGCCGTCGCCGGAGGCCGCGGTCGTGCTGGCCGTCGACGTCCGCGTCGAGCAGGTGGCGATGTCGGTCGTCGGGATCGGCGGGCAGGTGCTCGGGCGGCACAGCTGGAACCTGCACCCGCGCACCCGGACCCCCGGCGAGGTGATCACGCACGTCGCGGAGACGGCCCAGCTGCTCATCGACGAGCTGGCCGTCACGCCCGCGGGCGCGGGGATATCGGTGCCCGGCGTCGTCCGCCGCGCCGACGGCTGGGTGCACGAGGCGCCCAACCTCGGCTGGCGCGACGTCGCTTTGGGCGCCCGCCTCGGGTCGGTCCTCCGCCTGCCGGTGCAGGTGGCCAACGACGCCGAGCTCGGGGCGTTGGCCGAGCACGTCCGCGGGGTCGCGCGCGGGGCGACCGACCTCGTCTACGTCTCGGCGGACTTCGGCGTCGGCGGCGGCGTCATCTCGGAGGGGCGGCCGCTGCGGGGGGCGCGCGGCTACGTGGGGGAGATCGGCCACCTGGTCGTCCACCCGCGCGGGCGGCCCTGTTACTGCGGGTCCCGGGGCTGCTGGGAGACCGAGGTCGGCGAGGCCGCGCTGGTCAGGGCGCTCGGTCTGCCGGAGGGCACTGCGCGCGGCGTGGTCGTCGCCGAGCTGCGGACGCTGGAGAAGGCGCTCGCCGCGGGCTCCCGGGCCAACCCGCTCGAGGAGTTCGCGGAATGGCTCGTCACCGGCCTGGTCACGGTGGTCAACATGCTCGCACCCGAGCTCGTCGTGCTCGGCGACCTGTTCACGGCCCTGCCCCGCTCCATCGTCGACGGCGTTCGCGCGTCGGTGCACGAGCGCAGCCTCGTCAGCAGAGCCGTCGGCGGCGTCCGTATCGAGACGAGCCCGCTCGGCCGGGACGCGAAGCTCGTCGGCGCGGCCGAGCTGGCCTTCGAGCCGGTGCTGGGCCGGGTCTAGTGCGGTGGCCACGAACGTTCACCGGGTCCTCGCGCGCCCAGACGACGACTCGCGGCGGCGCCGCCTTCGCGAATACGCCCGGTATGAGCTTCAGGCGGCGCGTTGCGACTCGCCGTCTGGATCACGCGATCACCCCGGCAACGTTTGTGGCCACCGCACTAGGCAGGCATGACGGCGAGCTCGACGTCGCGGCCCGCGACCGAGACCACGCGCACGGCGAGGCCGCCGACCGTGGCGGACCCGCCCGCGGGCACCCGTTCGCTGTCGCCGCGGGCCGAGAGCGTGACGGCGTTGGGCTCGATGGGGGAGACGCGGAGGTTCCGCTCGAGGCGACCGAACTCGACGTCGAGGGTCTGCTCGCCGGTGAGGCTGATCGCGCAGGTGTTGTTCGTGCAGTGGGTGACGTGCGAGGTCGCCGTGCAGCCCGCGGCGAGGATGGCGGCGGGGACGAGCAGGGCGGAAAGGGCGAGGCGGCGCATGGGAAGAGCCTCGCGGACATGGCTTCCGGACACAGTGACGCCAGCACGTCGATCCGGGGGTGGTGGTGGCACCTGCTCCGCGGGTGCGGAAACCCTCCGTTGACGTATAGTCGCGCTGACCCGCGGGAGCCCACGTTCCGAGGCTGAGAGGGCGGCAGGACCGGCCGTCGACCGTTCGAACCTGACCCGGTTAGCACCGGCGTAGGGAGGAGACGTCATGGCCGGTCTCTCGGCTCCGGTGTCCCGACGCGCGATCCTGGCGGCGCTCGCCGCCGCACCGGCGCTGGCGGTGGTCGGCTGCGGGGGAGGTGGCGGCGGTCCGGCGCCTTCCGGCGGAGGGGGGCGCACGACCGTCCGCTTCGCCCTGGACTGGACGCCCAACACCAACCACACCGGGCTGTACGTGGCGCAGCAGCAGGGCTGGTTCGCCGACGCGGGCCTGGACGTGCAGATCCTGCCGTACAACTCGACGTCGCCGGACACGCTCGTCTCCGCGGGCGCCGCTGAGCTCGGCATCTCGTTCCAGGACTCCTTCACGGTGTCAAAGGCGGCGGGCGCGGACATCACGTCGGTGCTCGCGGTGCTGCAGCACTGGGGCACCGCGATCGGGGTGCGCGCCGACCGCGCGGAGATCCGCTCGCCCCGCGACCTCGACGGCAAGACCTACGGCGGCTTCGGCGCCGCGTACGAGGTGCCGAAGATGCGGGCGGTGATCCGCGCGGCGGGCGGGAAGGGCGACTTCACGACCGTCGTGCTGGGCACCTCGGCGTACGAGGCGCTGTACGCGGGGCAGGTCGACTTCACCGAGCCGTTCCTGGCCTGGGAAGGCATCGAGGCACAGCTGCGCAACGAGCCGCTGAAGACGTTCGCGTACACCGACTACGGTTTCCCCGACGCCTACAGCGTGATCGTCATCGCCAACTCGCCGTGGCTCGCCGCGCACCCCGACGCGGCGAAGGCGTTCGTCGCGGCGCTGCGGCGGGGCTACCAGCTCGGCGCCGACGACCCCGCACAGGCCGCCAAGCTGCTGACCGACGCCAACCCCGGCGTGTTCACCGAGCCCGAGCTGGTCAGCCGCAGCCAGGACATGCTGGCGCAGCGCTACCTCAAGGACGGGCAGGGCAAGGTCGGCACCCAGACGGCCGCGACGTGGTCGGGCTTCTCCGGGTTCCTCTACGACGCGGGCGTGCTCTCGGGCGCCGACGGGAAGCCGTTGACGGCGCGGCCGGACTTCGCGACCTGGTTCATCGACGCGGGATCGTGACCGTGCTCGATCGGCGAACTCGGCGTGTCGAGACGCGGGACTCACCGCGCGGGGTGCGGCTGGCGCGGCGGGCGGGCCCCGCGGTGCTGCTGGTGCTCGTCGGGCTGGTCGCGTGGCAGGTCGCCGTCGACGTGTCGGGCGTGCGCCCGCAGGTGCTGCCGTCGCCGCTGCGGGTGGTCGAGCAGGGATGGGCGTTCCGGGACGCGCTGTGGACCAACACCGTGCCGACGCTGCAGGTGACGGCCGTCGGCTTCGCGGTGTCGCTGGCGGTCGGCTGGGCGATCGCGGTGGCCGTCGACTTCGTGCCCTGGCTGCGGCGGGCACTGACGCCGCTGCTCGTGGCGTCCCAGACGCTTCCCATCGTCGCGATCGCGCCGCTGCTGATCATCTGGTTCGGGTTCGGGCTGCTGCCCAAGGTCGTCGTGATCGCGCTGGTGACGTTCTTCCCGATCGCCATCGGCCTCATCGAAGGGTTCGCCGCCACCGACCGCCAGGCCACGAACCTGTTGCGCAGCATGGGTGCGTCGCGGCTGGCGCAGTTCCGCTACGTGCGGCTGCCCGGCGCGATGCCGTCGTTCTTCACCGCGCTGCGGATCGGCATCACCTACGCGGTGACGGGGGCGATCTTCGCCGAGTACGTCGGCGCCACCGCCGGGCTGGGGATCTTCATGCAGGTGCAGAAGAACTCATTCCGCACCGACCTCGTGCTCGCCGCGGTGGTCGTGACGGCGGCGGTGTCGGTGTCGCTCTTCGCGCTGACGTACCTCGTGCAGCGGCTCGTCGCGCCGTGGAGCCGGGCGGTGGGGGTGCGGTGAGGCTCACGGTCGACGCGGTGACGACGGGCTACCCGGGCCTGCCGGTGCTCGACGGGATCACCTTCGACGTGGCGCCGGGCGAGTTCGTGTCGGTGATCGGGCCGAGCGGGTGCGGCAAGTCCACGCTGTTCGACGTCGTCGCCGGGCTGGAGCGGCCGGACGCGGGCCGGGTGCTCGTCGACGGCGGGGACGCGACCGGCCGGGTGGAGCACGTCGCCTACATGCCGCAGCGGGACCTGCTGTTCCCGTGGCGCAGCGTGCTCGACAACACCGCCCTGGGGCTGGAGGTCGCGGGGGTGCGGCGGCGGGTGGCGCGTGAGCGGGCGCGGGCCCTGTTCGCGCCGTTCGGCCTGGCCGGGTTCGAGGACGCGCGACCCGACGAGCTGTCCGGCGGCATGCGGCAACGGGCGGCGTTGCTGCGCACGGTGGTGCAGGACCGGCCCCTGCTGCTGCTCGACGAGCCGTTCGGCGCGCTGGACTCGCTCACCCGCTCGGAGATGCAGGCGTGGCTGGCCGACGTCCGGGGCCGCTACGGCTGGACGGTGCTGCTGGTCACGCACGACATCCGGGAGGCGGCGTTCCTGTCCGACCGGGTGGTCGTGCTGGGCCCGCGCCCGGCGACGGTGCGGGCGCAGGTGCACGTCGACCTGCCGCGCCCGCGGTCGACGGGGGTCGAGCTGGCCGCGGCCGAGGAGAAGGTGCACGCGGCGCTGTCCGGCTAGGAGGGTCCAGGGCGCTCCTGGGGACGCGCGCGCCGCGTGCGGTTGCGCTCAGCCGTCCGACGAGGACGAGCCCGAACCGCCGCTGCTCGACGTCCCGGTGCTCGTCTCGCTGCTGGTCCCGGTCGTCGTCGTGATGGTCGTGCCGACCGTGCTCTCGATCACCGTGGTCGAGGTGATCTCGGTGGTGGGCACGGGCGCGGTCGTGGTCGTGGTCGTGGTCGTCGGCACCGGCGGCGGCGTCGTGGTGGTGGTGGTGGTGGTGGGGACCGGGTCGGTCGTCGTGGGCGGCGGGTGCGGCGTGGTGGTGGGGACGTTCGTTGTCGTCTCCGTCGCGGGCGGCGTGGTGGTGGTGACCGGCGGGGTGGTCGTCGTGGTGCCGCCGGAGGAGCCGGTGCCCGAGGAGGTCGGCGGCGTCGTGGCGGGCGTCGGCGAGGTCGAACCTGTCGAGCCGGTCGACGAACCGGTCGAGCCGGTCGACGAACCGGTCGAACCGGTCGACGAGCCGCCGGTCGAACCGGTCGACGAGCCGCCGGTCGATCCGGAAGCGGGAGAGGTCCCGGTGCCGCCCCCTCCCGCGGCGGCGGCGGCGGAGGAGGAGGAGGAGCTGGTCGCGGCCGACGAGCCCGAGCCGGAACCGGACGACCCCTGGCCGGACGACCCGGAGTCGCCGGAGTTCGACGACCCGCCGAGGCTCGACCTTGGGTCGAGCAGCGCGGTCAGCGCGACGGACCGCATCTGCACGACCGGGCCCGCAGGTGCGGGCGAGGGGGGCTCGGCCACGCTTCCGCCGAGGTCGGGCAGGGTCAGGTCGGCGGGCGGAACACTCGTGCCGCCCCCGCCGCCGCCCTGTGCGTAGATCGCGGGGCGGGTGTAGTCGCCGCCGTCGCCCGCCTGCGCGGCCACCACTCCGATGGCGGCCACGCACGCCGCGCAGGCGGCGACCGGGATGGCGCGCGTCGACCAGTGCAGGAAGGCCGCCTTGCGCAGCATCGCGTTCGGCGAAGGGGCCGTCACCTCGGCGGGCAGCCGGGCGGCGGTCTCGGCGAGCGCGTCGGCGGTCCAGTCGAAGCGCAGGTCGAGGTCGTCGTCGTCGAGCTCTTCGTCGCCGCTGTGGTCGTCGCCGCTGTGGTCGTCGCCGCTGTGGTCGTCGCCGCTGTGGTCGTCGCCGCTGTGGTCGTCGCCGCTGTGGTCGTCGCCGCTGTGGTCGTCGCCGCTGTGGTCGTCGCCGCTGTGGTCGTCGCTGCCGTTGACGGTGTCGTCGTGGGCGGCGTACGGGTCACGGGCCTGCGCGGCCACGGAGCCGTCGGCGGACGCGGCGGCGCGAGCCGGGTCCGCGGGCAGGCCGTCCGCGGCGTCGTGACCGAGGGCGTCGTCGGCGTCGTCAGCGTCGGCGGCGGCATCCTCGGCGACATCGTCGGCTGCGTCGTCAGCTGGGGCGTCGTCGGCCCAGTCGAGCGACTCGGCCAGCGCTGTGAAGCCATCGTCGAGCAGCAGCTCGATGTGCTCGGCCGACGACCCGCTGAGCGCGGCCAGCTGGATCACCGACACGCCGCCCATGTAGTGCAGCACCAGCGCCCTGCGCTGGACGGGCGGGAGGAGCTGCAGCGCGGCGACGAGGACGGCGTCCTCGGTGACGTCGTCCTCGGCCTGGGCGACCGGTCGCGCCGCGGCCGCCGCCGTCGCGCGCTGGTTAGCGGCGCTCTGGTGCTCGGCGGCGACCAGCACCGCCGACCAGCGTGCGCGCACGAGGGGGTCGGCCGCCTGGCGCAGCGTCGGCCAGGTGCGCCACGCCTTCGCCAGCGTGGTGTCGGTGGCGGTCCTGGCGAGCCCGGCGTCGCCCGTGATCGCCAGGAGCTGTGCCACCAGCTCTGGGTAGGCCGAGGCGTAGAACGCCCGGTACTCGTCGCGTAGACCGCGGCCCGATCGCACCAGAGCCCCCTTGTGGTTGCGGACGGTGATATGCCCATAGGTTGCTCGCCCGAGACGTGTGATGCGTTACCCCGGTCGGCGCACGATCGCGTCTCATTCCGTGATCGGCAGCCGTAGTCGGCCACCACGGACGTGGTGGTCGACCGGGACGAGGCCGGTGGCGTCCGCGGGGGGCTCGCCGGTGCCGTTGTTGCGGGGGAACCGCGGGTGGGCGCCGCCCGCGACGAGCAGGCTGAGCCGGTGCCCCGCGGCGACGCGGTGGAAGCAAGGGTCCAGCTCGATGGTCACCGGACCGTCGGCGGGGTCGCGGCGCACCATGCCGTCCGCGACGTTGCGACCCCGCCCGTTCGGCGCCACGTCGCACAGCCGGACGAAAACGTCGGCGTGCGGTGGGTCGGCGAAGTGGTCCAGCGTGGCGACCGGCGGGCCCGCGATCACCAGGTCGGCGGCGAGTGGCGCGGTGGTGAAGGTCACGACGTCGGCGCGGGCGGCGAGCGCGCGGTTGTCCCGCACACCCGCGTCGGGTGTGAGCAGCCGCCCGCCCACCGCGGGCGTGGGGTCGGCGGGGTCGTACCGGAACGTCGCGACCGCAGCACCGGCCGCGGTCCCCCCGGCTTCTGGGGGCGACATGGGCGGCACGTCGACGATCGGACCGGCGCCTGCCGAGCGTGCCACCGCGGCCTGGGCCTCGCGTCCTGCGGGCTGCTGGGCCGCCGGAGCGGCGGCGGGTTCGTCGACGAGGCGTCCCGGGGCGAGCCGCCAGTCCCGCGTCGTCGTCGTCGGCGGCCATTGCGGAAGCGCGCGCCACTCGCGTGCGCCGGTGAGGTAGACCCGCACCGGGGCGCGCCTGCGCCGACCGGTCGCGCCCGCGAGGTGCTCGTCGAGCCAGCTCAGCGTCTCGCGGGACACGACGCCCGCGCCCCCGATGGCGACGCCGAGGTGCGTCCACGGCCCCACCGTCAGCGCGACGTCGACGCCGCGGGCGGACAGGGCCGCGTACTGGGCGAGCGTCTGCTCGACGAACAGGTCCTGCCAGCCGCCGACGAGCAGGGTGGGCACCGTGGAGCGCTCGAGCGCCGCCGACGCGCGGCGTGCGTCCCAGAACGGGTCGGCGAGGTCGGTGTGCGACAGCCACTGCCGGAACCACGGCGCCCGTCCCCCGAACAGCGAGTCGACGGCGTCGCCGATCGGGAGGCCGCCGTGACCCGGTGCCAACCGCCGCTTGTCCGTGAAACCCCGGGCGATGGCCGCGAGCGGGTGGATCGTCTCCTGGTTCAGGATCAGGTCGCTCCAGCTCAGGAAGCCGTGCAGGGCGAAGGCGCCGGTGCCGTAGACGGAGGCGGCGAAGTCATGCGGCGCGACGAGCACCACCGCCGCGCGCAGCTCCGGCGGGGGGTCGGCCATCAGCGTCCACTGGGTCCAGCCGAGGTACGACGCGCCATGTGTGGCGAGCCGCCCGTCGAACCACTCCTGGTCGCGCAGCCAGGCCACGGTGTCGCGGCCGTCGCGCTCCTCGTCGACCATGGGGTCGAACACGCCGCCGGAGCCGAACGTCCCGCGCACGCTCTGCACGAGCACGTGGTAGCCGCGCAGAGCGAGCAGACGCGACATGTCCAGCGGCGAGTGCCTGCCGTACGGGGTGCGGATGAGCACGGTGCCCAGCGGATGGTCGGTCGCGGGGACGTGGTGCTCGGCCAGCAGCACCGCGCCGTCGGGCATGGGGATCCGCTCCTCGCGGCGGGTGGCGGCGGTGCGTGCGGGCGGCAGGCCCAGTAGGCGGCCGACGATCCGATCGGCGATCACGGATCCGACGGTACAGTCAGTGTTGACCGTCATGGCAGGAGCGTAATCATGGACGATCCCGGCGAGCTCGTCGAGAAGACGGCGCGGCAGGTGGTCGAGGCGCACGACCCGCGCGCGACGCCGGTCCCCGAGTTCCTCGGCGCCGTCTACGACGCCGGGCTCGCGTGGGTGCACTTCCCGGTCGGCCTCGGCGGGCTGGGGCTCAGCCGTGGGCTGCAGGCGCGGGCCGACGAGATCCTGCAGGGCGCGGGCGGGCCCAACCCGTTCTTCCTCAACCCGATCGGGCACGGGATGGCCGCCCCGACGGTGCTGGAGCACGGCACCCCCGAGCTGGCCAGCGAGCTGCTGCGCCCGCTGGCCACCACCGAGCACATCTGGTGTCAGCTGTTCAGCGAGCCGGGGGCGGGCTCCGACCTCGCGGGCCTCGCGACCTCGGCCGTCCACGACGGCGACGAGTGGGTGGTCGAGGGCCAGAAGGTGTGGACGAGCCTCGCCCACGTCGCCCGCTACGCGCTGCTGCTGGCCCGCAACGACCCCGACCAGCCCAAGCACAGGGGCCTCACCTACTTCGTGCTCGACATGCGCGCGCCGGGTGTCGAGACCCGCCCGCTGCGCCAGATGACGGGCCAGGCCGAGTTCAACGAGGTCTACCTCACCGGGGCGCGCATCCCGGACACGCACCGGCTCGGCGCGGTCGGCAACGGCTGGCGGGTCGCCATGACCACGCTGATGAACGAGCGCTCGGCCATCGGCGGGTCGTCGTCGGTGCGCGGGGCGGGCGCGATCGCGGACGCGGTGGAGCTGTGGGCGCGCTACCCCGAGCGGCGCACGGCGGTGCTCCGCGACCGGCTGGCCGGGCTGTGGACCCGCGCCGAGGCCCAGCGCCTCACCGACCAGCGGGCCCGCGCGGCGGCGGGCGCCGGATCGCCGGGGCCGGAGGGCTCCATCGCGAAGGTGGTCTCCGCCGAGCTCAACCAGGAGGTCTACGAGTTCTGCATGGACCTGCTGGGGGAGCAGGCCACGCTCTACGGCTCGTACGCGCAGCGCGACATGTCCCGCGAGACCGACTACCGCGGGCCTGTCCAGCAGCGGTTCCTCCGCGCGCGGGCCAACACGATCGAGGGCGGCACCTCCGAGGTGCTGCGCAACATCCTCGGGGAGCGGATCCTCGGGCTGCCCGGCGACCTGCGCGCCGACGCGGGCAAGGCGTGGAAGGAGGTGCCCCGTGGCTGAGTCCGCCTCCCCGGAGTTCGTCTTCTCGGCGGAGCAGATCCACCTGCGGACCGCCGTGCGGGAGTTCCTCGCCAAGGCCTGCGACGAGGCCGCCGTGCGCCGCGCGATGGACGCGGGCTACGACCGGGGCGTGTGGGCGCGGCTCGGCGGCGAGCTGGGCGTGCTAGGGCTCGCGGTGCCCGAGGAGCTCGGCGGGGCGGGCGGAACCGTCGTGGACCAGGCGGTCGTCGCGGAGGAGTGCGGCGCGGCGCTGTTGCCGGGACCGCTGCTCGGCACGGTCGGGCTGGCGGTGCCCGCGCTGGCGGGGCTGGGCGAGGACGTCTCCGCGTTCGTCGAAGGACGGCGGACGGCCGCGCTCGTCGAGGGGCCCGTCACCGCGACCGATGCGGCGCTGTCCGGCGAGGTCGCCCAGGTCGTCGACGGCGAGGCCGACGTGCTCGTCGTCGCGGTCGGGTCGGGCGCCGCGACCGCGCTGTACGCCACCGAGGGCGGGGCGCGCACACCGTTGTCCACACTGGACCCGACGCGGCGGCAGGCGAGGGTCCGCTTCGACGGCACGTCCGCCCGCCTGCTGGCCACGGGCGGCGACGCCGAGCGCGCGGTGGCCGCGGCGCACCGCACCGCGGGCGCGCTGCTCGCGGCGGAGCAGGTCGGCGGTGCGCAGCGCGTGCTCGACATGACCGTGGCCTACGCGCGCGCCCGCCTGCAGTTCGGGCGCCCGATCGGGTCGTTCCAGGCCGTCAAGCACCGGTGCGCGGACATGCTGGTGCGGGTCGAGCACGCCCGCTCGACCGCCTACCACGCGGCCTGGGCGCTCGCCGACGGCTCCGACGACCCGGACCTCGCCGTCGCCGTCGCGCAGGCCGTCTGCTCGGAGGCCTACGAGCGGGTCGCGCTCGCCGCCGTCCAGCTGCACGGCGGCATCGGGTTCACCTGGGAGCACCCGGCCCACCTCTACGTCAAGCGGGCCGTCACCGACGCGGCGCTGCTCGGGAGCGCGGAGTGGCACCGGGAGCGCATCGCCCGAACGGTGCTGGACGGTGTGGCACCCGGCCGTTCCTTGAGCGTCGCCACCGGCTGAGGTATCAGGTGCCCCGCGCCACCCCTCTCGTGCACCAGGGAGGGGAGGGGGCGCCGGGTGTACCTGCCCCAGCTGATGCGGCCGTTGCCGGGAAGGTTCGCGGCCCCGGGCGGTCCCGCGGTCGCACGCATCCGGGACGTGCCGTGCTCGCTCGTCGCGGGCCCGGTGGGCTCGATCGTGGCTGAGCGGCTGGCCGCCGCGCTGAGCGCGTGGGGCCGGTGGGAGGGCTGCGTGTGGCTGCGCGCCCCGACCGACCGTGCGGGCCTGCTGCCCGGCCTACTCGCCGCCGCCTTCGCACATCGCTGGGGCATCACGAGCGACGGACGTCCCGAGCAGCTCCTCGCGCTGGCCCCGGAGAATGCGGTGGTCGTCGTGGAGATTGCCGGGCCGCTGCACGCGCGGACCGGCAGCCTGCTCGCCGCGCTGCGGTCACCGGCGGCGCACCGCGGGATCAACCTGGTCGTGCTGGCCGAGGGTCGCGTACCCGCGCATCTGCCGGTTGACCACACGGTCTCGGCCGCCGACCTGGCCGCGGACAACGACCCCACGGACCCGCTCGACCCCGCGGCGCGCGCCAGGCTCGCGGCCCTCACCCGCAGGCATCCAGCGATCCGACGGGACGTCCTCGACGTCGCGGCGCACGACCCGGACACCGTGGCCACCGCCCTGTTGGGCGTCTGGCGGCGTCGGACGTTCCTCGACCGCCTCACCGCCTGCCTCGTGCGCCGGTGCGAGCCCGAGGAGCGCGCGGCCCTGGAGGTCTGCCTCGGCACGGGCTACTGGCATCCGCGCTTCGGGCAGACCCCCGCCCACGGCCTGCGGCCGTGGTTGATCCCGCTCGAGGAGCAGTGGAGCTGGCTGCGTCCGGTGTGGCGGCGCTCGCTGACCCGCGTCCTCACCGCGGCCGACGCCCCGTCAATGCCCGTCCTCGAGCCCGCCGCGGGTGCGCCGCGCGCCGCACGAACCGTTCGACCGGTGCTCGAGGTTCGCCTGCTGGGCGCCTTCGAGTGCCGAATCGACGGCCGCCCGGTGGCGCGCTGGAACGGGCTCCGCGGGCGGTCGGTCCTGCGCTACCTGCTGCACCGACCGCGCCACGAGTGCTCTCGGGACGAGCTGCTCGAGGAGTTCTGGCCGGGCGTGCCCGAGGCGGCGGCGCGCAACCGCCTGCAGGTCGCGGTGAGCGGTGTAAGGCGCGCGTTGGCGGCGGTGAGCCCGGTGCCGGTCGTCGAGTACGCGGACGGTGGCTACCGGATCGTCGCCGACATCCGGGTCGACGTCGATGTCGAGCGGTTTGCCGCCCGCCTCGCGGACGCGCGTGCCGCTGAGCGCGGGGGCGACGTCGACGTCGCCCTGGCCCGCTACAGCGAGGCCGCGGACCTCTACCGGGGAGAGTTCGCCGCGGACGCCCCCTACGAGGGATGGACCCTGCTGCCGCGCGAGACCTTGCGGCTCGAGTACCTCGACGCGTTGGACCGGCGCCTGCGCCTCCTGCTGGCCGCCGATCGGATGGACGACGCCGTGGCCACCGCGCACCGGATGCTCGACGCCGACCCCTGCCGCGAGGACGCACATCGGCTGCTGATGCGCTGCTACGCCCGCCAGGGGCGGACCTACCAGGCGATGCGACAGTTCGAGTTCTGTTCGCGCGTGGTGCAGGCCACGCTGGACCGCGGCCCCGAGCCGCGCACGGTCGCGCTCTACCACGAGATCCGGACGGGGCCCGCGGGCGCCCGCTCGTCCTCGGCCTGAGGCGCGCCGTGCGAGGCGGCCGCGAGGAGCCGCCACGCACGACGCGCGAGGATCAGGCGGTGAGGCTCAGCGCAGGCGCCGGTCCCGGCCGCGGCAGGCGGACGTCCACCCTGAGAGTCAGCCGCTGAAGCCGCTGCGGCAGGTCGACGTCCGGGAAGCGCAACGACACGTCGCCCGACCCGTCGGCGGTGCCTGCGAGCGCGCCGACCTCGACGGGCGGAGCCGCCGCGTCGCCGTAGGGGCGGGCGACGAGCCGGGCGCGGTAGTCGAACCCGGCCCCGCCGGTCGCGACCGAGAGCTCCACGTCGCGCGGCCGTCCCCCTGGCGCGCGACCCGCGTCGAGCTCCACCCGATGGGTGAGCGCTCCCTGCGTCCCCTCGCGGTCGGGCCCGGAGACCCGCTCCGCGACCTGGTCGACCAGGTCGCGGAGCGGATTGCCGCCCGGGGTGCGCTCCGGGGAGAGCGCCGACAGCACCGCCGCCAGCGCCTCCCACGTGTGGATGCCCGCGTCGTGCAGCGCGGTCTCGGAGTCCAGACCGAGCCCGTCGAGGTCACGAAAACGGGCAGGCACTCCGTCCACGGCCGGTCAGCGCGGGTTCTCGACCTGGATGAACGGGCCCTCGGAGAAGCCAATCATGTCGAATCCGGGCGCGCCGAGGTTGCTGTCGAGGAACACCGAGGTCACGAGCTTGTAGATGCCCGAGACCTGGCTGCCGGGGTCGCCCTCCTGCAGGGTGTTCGCGGACACGACCACGTCGGCGGTGTACAGCCTGCCGTTGACGTTGTTCAGGTCGGGCGTGAACGTCGCCTTGGCCACGTCGGTCGTGCCGATGAGGGTTTCCGGGCCTCCCGCCATGCTCTCCGCGTAGACCGAGACCACCCACGGCTCGTCGAGCGCGGCGATCCACAGCGGGGTCAGCAGGCCGAAGACCGACCACGTGACCGTCACGGTGAAGGGCTTGCTCGGGTCGACGACCTTGTTCGGCAGACCGATCGGCGGGGCAGGCTCGGTGATCGCGACCGAGGTGATCGAGCCCTCCACGTACGGCGGGAAGTTCGGGTCGAACTGGTCCATTTCCTGGTGCCTCCTTGATGAGACCGGACCGGTCGTGGTCCGGCAGACACCAGCGTGGGAGGCAGGTCTGAGCGAGCGCCCCGTTTGCGGCCGAGCGTCAGCGCTCAGCCTTCGCTAAGCCGGTCGGGCGCAGGTCAGCGCACCTGTGCGCCGATGCTGAGGGCCTCGGTGCCGCCCGAGTGCAGCGCGAAGAAGTCGCCTCGGTTCACCACCACCATGCCGCCGGATCGGCGGAACACGACGCGCCGCCCGCACCCGTCCTCGGGGCAGACGAACGTCACGTCGCGGCCGTCGTCGTCCTCGATGGTCATACGGTGCGTCGTCATGGGCGCTCTCCCTGAGGTCGGCGAGGAGATCGTCCCCGACCGCGTGAATCCCCGCAACCGGCGGTAACTCCTCGCGTGTCTGGAGCGAAAGGTGGACATGACCACCATCGCTCCTCCGCCCGCAAGGGACGTCGCGCTCGCCGAGGGCAGGCTGGCGGGCCACCTCATCGGGCTCGTCTTCGCCGCCATCGTCGTCGCGTTCCTCGTCGGCCTCGTCCTGCTCTGATGTGACCCTGTGCGCCCTCGGTTCCGCCTGACGGGGCCGCGCGCGTAGGAAGGGTGGGTGACCGCCTCGCCCACCGTCCGGGTTCCACCCGGCCGCGTACTGGCGCTCGGCAGCCTCGCCGCACTCGGACCGCTCTCGCTCGACCTCTACCTCCCGGCCCTGCCCGCGCTCACCGCGGACCTGCACGCGGACGAGTCGGCAGGCCAGCTGTCCCTCTCGCTCTGCATGATCGGCCTCGCCGTGGGCCAGCTCGTGGTCGGACCGCTCACCGACCGGGTCGGTCGGCGGGTCCCGCTGCTGGTCGGCCAGGCCCTGTTCGCGCTGACGGCCGGGCTCTGCGCGCTCGCCCCTTCCATCGGGATGCTGCTGATGCTGCGCCTGGTCGGCGGCCTCGCGGGCGGCGCGGGGATCGTCATCGCGAGGGCGATGGTCCGCGACCACTACTCCGGCCCCACGATGGCGCGGGTGTTCTCGCTGCTCACGCTCGTCATGGGGGTGGCGCCGATCGGTGCGCCGCTGCTCGGCGGCGCGCTTCTCCAGGTCACCTCATGGCGGGGCGTGTTCGCGGCGCTCGCCGCGCTGGGGCTGGTGCTGCTCGTGGCCGCCGCGACCCTGGGCGAGTCGCTGCCCGCCGACCGCCGCCGCGCGGGCGGACTGCGCGCCACCACCCGGCGGGTAGGGTCGGTGCTGCGCGACCGGACGTTCCTGGTGCCCGCGCTCGTCGGGTCCGTCGGGGTGTGCGGCATGTTCGTCTACATCGCGATGGCCAGCTTCGTCCTGCAGGGCGACTACGGCCTGACGGCGCAGCAGTTCGCGTTCGTGTTCGGGGCGAACGCCGTGGCGATCCTGGTCGCGGGCCGCGTGTCGGCGAGCCTCGTCGGACGGGTCGGCGCCGCACGCCTGCTGACCGCGGGGGTGGTCGTCGCGCTGGTCGCCGCGGCGGTGATGCTCGTCGCCGTACTGGTCTCCGGCTCGGTGTGGGCGCTGCTGGTGCCCCTCGGGGTGCTCGTCGCGTGCACCGGGGTGCTCCTGCCCAACTCCACCGCGCTCGCGCTCGACGGCCAAGGCGCGGCCGCGGGCACGGCGTCGGCCGTGTTCGGCCTGCTGCAGTTCGCGTTCGGCGCCGCCGTGCCGCCGCTGGCGTCGCTGGGCGGGGTCACCGCAGTGGTGATGGCGGTGACGATCCTCGCGACGGCGACGGCCGCCGCCCTCATCCGCTTCGGGCCGGGTCGGCTTCCGGGTGGGGGAGCAGGGCCCGCCGTCGCCGAAGGTGCGTGAGCTGGGCCTCGTCCTGAGGGATCGCGATCGCCACGGCGTACGCGTCCCTGGCCTCGGCCGGGCGTTCCAGCCGGGCCAGCAGCTCCGCGCGGGCCGCGTGCCAGAGCGGGTAGCCGTCGAGGTCGACCACGGCATCGACGGCGGCCAGCCCGGCGGCCGGTCCGTCGCGCTCGCCCACCGCGACCGCCCGGTTGAGCCGCGCCACCGGAGTGTCGGCCACCGTGAGCAGCACGTCGTACCACGACGCGACGGCCGCCCAGTCGGTGTCGGCCCACGTGGGGGCCAGGGCGTGGCAGGCGGCGATCGCGGCCTGGACGACGTACGGGTCGGGCCGGTCGGGGGTGCGGCGCAGGCCCTCGCCGACGAGCACGACGCCCTCCGCGACGAGGTCGCGCCGCCAGCGGCCCCGGTCCTGGTCGGCGAGCAGCACCGGCACGCCGTCGGTGTCGTGGCGGGCGTCGCGCCGGGAGTCCTGCAGGAGCTCCAAGGCGAGCAGGCCCAGCACCGACGGCTCGCCGGGCATCAGCTCGCGCAGCAGGCGGGTCAGCCGCACCGCCTCGTCGACGAGCGCGGGGCGCGGCGCGCCGGTCGGCGCGTACCCGGTGGTGAACAGCAGGTAGACGGTGGTGAGCACGCCCCGCAGCCGGTCGGGAAGCTCGTGGTCGGCGGGCACGGCATACGGGATGGCCGCCTTGGTGATCTTCTGGCGGGCCCGGGTGA
Organism: uncultured Actinomycetota bacterium; assembly: GCA_963750095.1. Classification (GTDB taxonomy): domain Bacteria; phylum Actinomycetota; class Actinomycetes; order Mycobacteriales; family Pseudonocardiaceae; genus Pseudonocardia. The sequence continues at coordinate 606,976 of CAVVPJ010000012.1, forward strand.
GGCGCTTGGCCATCGTCGCTTCGGGCACGAGCAGCGCCGCGCCCACCTCCGCCACCGAGAGCCCGCAGAGCGTCCGCAGCGCCAGCGCCACCTGCGTCTCGACGGCGAGTGCCGGGTGGCAGCAGGTGAAGACGAGACGCAGGAGGTCGTCGCGCACGGTCTCGGGGGGCGGTGGGTCGTCGGTCACGGCTGCCTCCTCCGCCGCGGCTTCCTTCCCCGCGCGGACCGCCTCCCGGCGCATGACGTCGATCGCGCGGCGTCGGGCGGTGAGCGTCAACCAGGCCCGCGGCTCCTCCGGCACGCCGTCACGCGGCCAGGTCTCCAGAGCGCGCAGCGCGGCGTCCTGCACGGCGTCCTCCGCGAGTGGCAGGTCGCCGGTGAGCCGGACGAGCGTGGCGAGCACGCGCCTGCCCTCGTCACGCACGAGGCGGACGAGGGCAGTGCGTGCGTCCGGGCGCGGGTCCGAAGGGCTCAGGTCACCCTCCGAAGTCGATGGTGGGCCGCACCTCGACGGCGCCGTCCCACGCGGCCGGGATCTGCGCGGCGACCTTGATCGCCTCGTCGAGGTCGGCGCACTCGATCAGGTAGAACCCGGTCAGCGCCTCCTTCGTCTCGGCGTAGGGGCCGTCGGAGGTGACGATGTCGCCGCCCTTCCCGCCCTGCACGCGGACCGTGGTGGCGGTGCTGGTCTGGTAGAGCGCCGCCCCGCCGCGGATGACGGCCGCAGCGGCCTCGCCGAACTCGGCGTAGTCCTTCATCTCGGTGCCGTACTCGGGGAGCGTCCAGTCGACGTCCCTGGAGTAGATGAGCGCGGCGTAGGTGGGCATGGGGAAGCTCCTCTCGGGGTGGACGCCGGGTCCGGCGTCACCCTAGGAACGAACGAAGAGACCGGCAAAGGACACCCGTGCGCGGATAACATTGTTCCCGCCGTGTTTTCCGCGCACGGCTACGATCCGCGCCGTGACCGTGCCCGCCCACATCGTGCTCGCCGACGCCGACGGCACGGCCTACGCGTCCCTGCGCAAGCGCCCCGTCGACCGGGCCGAGCGCTACGAGCTGGGCAAGCGGCTGCGCGAGCGGGTGCCGCGCAAGTCGATGGGGGACTGGAAGCCGGGGGTCGGGCGCCCCGACCCGGTGCAGCAGATCATGGACTCGCACGAGGGCCGGGTCGGGCGGCTGGTGCCGGTGCGGGTGGGGCGGATGGTCGCCTCGCCGTACGGCTTCCTGCGCGGCACCGCCGTCGTCATGGCCGACGACGTGGCGCACCTGCCCGCCACCGGCATCACGCCGGTCGTCTGCGGCGACTCGCACCTGGGCAACTTCGGCTTCTACGCCTCGCCGGAGCGCGACCTCGTGATCGACCTCAACGACTTCGACGAGGCCCACCCCGGCGGCTGGGAGTGGGACCTGCGCAGGCTCGTGGCGAGCATCGTCGTCGCCGGTCGCGACAACAGCACGAGCGAGGAGCACTGCGCCGACGCCGTGCGCACGTGCGTCGCCGCCTACCGGGACGAGGTGCGGTTCCTCGCCGACCAGCCGCTGATGTCGCGCTCGTTCGGCCGCATCGACGTCGACCGGCTGGCCGACGAGGCGTCCAAGCCGCTGCGGCAGGAGATCGTCCGCGCCGCGCGCCGTGCCCGGCACCGCACCAGCGACCGTGCGCTGCCCCGCTTCACCACTGAGGTCGAGGGTCGCCGTCGGATCGTGGAGGAGCCGCCGCTGATCACCCGCGTGTCGGAGGGGGAGGCGGAGCTGATCGGGGAGGCGCTCGACGAGTACCTGCACACCCTCGCCCCGCACTGGCGGCGGGTGCTGGGCGGGTACACGATCGTCGATGCTGCGCACAAGGTCGTCGGCGTCGGCAGCGTCGGGCTGCGGGCCTACGTGGTGCTGCTGGAAGGCTCCTCCGCAGACGACGTGGTGTTCCTGCAGCTCAAGCAGGCCCGCCGATCGGTCCTCGCGCGGTACGTGCACGGCGAGGCGGCCTGGCACGCCCACCAGGGCCAGCGGGTGGTGGAGTACCAGCAGGCCCTGCAGACCGTCAGCGACCCGCTGCTCGGGTGGACGGGCTTCGAGGGCCGCCAGTACTACGTGCGGCAGTTCCGCAACATGAAGGGCAGCGTGGAGCTGTCCGGGATCGACGCCGACGCGCTCGTCGACTACGCGGGCGTCGTCGGGCACCTCCTGGCCAAGGGGCACGCGCGCACCAGCGGGGCGTCGATGATCGCGGGCTACGTCGGGGGCTCGCCCAAGCTCGACGAGGCGCTGGTCCGCTTCGCCAGGGCCTACGCCGACCAGACCGAGGCCGACCACGCCGCGCTCGTCAAGGCCGTCGCCCGGGGGCTTCTGCCCGTCGAGCGCGGGGTGTGAGAGACCGTCCGTCCGGAGGGGAACCCCACCCCGACGATCGGGCCGGAGAGGCGCGGCGGGCCGTCCCGCCTGCCTAACCTCGTTCCATGGCGAGCACCAGGGAGTGGTTCGAGTCGGTCGCCGAGGCACAGCGGCGGGCGAAGAAGCGGCTGCCCAAGTCGGTCTACATGGCGCTGGTCGCGGGCGCGGAGCGCGGCGTGACGCTGGACGACAACGTCAACGCGTTCAGCGAGATCGGCTTCCGTCCGCACATCGCGGACCTGCCGCCGAGCCGCGAGCAGGCCACGAGCGTCATGGGCATGGACATCTCCTTCCCGGTGGTCATCTCGCCGACCGGTGTGCAGGCGGTGCACCCCGACGGCGAGGTCGCGGTGGCGAGGGCAGCGGCCGAGGCGGGCACCGCGATGGGCCTGTCGTCGTTCGCGAGCAAGCCGGTCGAGGACGTCGCGGCCGCGAACCCGAGGACGATGTTCCAGATGTACTGGACGGGCACGCGCGACGCGATCCTGGAGCGGGCCGAACGGGCCCGCAAGGCGGGCGCGCAGGGGCTGATCGTCACCCTGGACTGGACGTTCGCGACGCGGCGCGACTGGGGGAGCCCCGCCATCCCCGAGAGGATCGACCTCAGGACGATCCTGAAGCTCGCCCCCGAGGGTGTGACGCGCCCCCGCTACGTGCTGGAGTGGTTGCGCAGCGGCGGCCTGCCCGACCTCACCACGCCCAACCTCGTGCCGCCCGGCGAGCAGGCCCCGACCTTCTTCGGCGCCTACTACGAGTGGATGACCACGCCGCTTCCGACGTGGGAGGACGTCGCGTGGCTCCGCGAGGAGTGGGGCGGCCCGTTCATGGTCAAGGGGATCACGCGGCCGGACGACGCGCGGCGCGCGGTCGACGCGGGGGTCAGCGCGATCTCGGTGTCCAACCACGGCGGCAACAACCTCGACAGCACGCCAGCGGCGATCCGCGCGCTGCCCGGCGTCGTCGAGGCGGTCGGGGACCAGGTGGAGATCCTGCTGGACGGCGGCATCCGGCGCGGGAGCGACGTCGTCAAGGCGCTCGCGCTGGGCGCAAGGGCCGTCATGATCGGCCGCGCCTACCTCTGGGGGATGGCGGCGGGCGGCCAGGCAGGCGTCACCAACGTGTTGCAGATCCTGCGCAGCGGCATCGACGAGGCGCTGCTCGGCCTCTGCCGGTCGTCGGTGCACGACCTCGTGCCCGAGGACGTCGTCGTGCCGCCCGGCTTCGAGCGCGCCGCCCCCGCCGTCCGCGTGTAGCCGCCGGGGCGTGGGGGCAGGGCCGGCCCCCGCTCGGCCCGTCCTCGCCGGGGCCTGCGCGCCGGTCGGTCCCTCCGGGTGATCGTCGGCTTGGCGCATTTCCGGCCGGAAGTGGCCGTTCTCTGCGCCGAGCAGGCGATCATCGGCCGGGGTGGGAGGCGCGGACCGGGTCGGGCCGAGGCGCTCCGAGGTCGGCGGCGAACCCGACCACGGCCTGGTCCATGCGGCGCAGCAGGCGGGCGGCCACCAGCAGCTGCCCCCGCAGCCCGGGGTCGGTGCACCGGGCCGCCCATGCCTCCGCCGCGTCCACCTCGGGCTCGACCGACACCACGTCGGGCCCCTCGACGTGCAGCAACAGCGCGCGCAGGCCGTCGACGTTGGCCCCGATGCGCGTGATGGCAGGCGTGAGCGTCGCGGCCCAGTCCGGAGCGCGGGCGGTGTCGGAGAGCCGCGCGAGCAGCCGGGAGTAATGGTCGACGCCCGCGAACACCCGCAGCGCCCTGGCGTAGCTGGACCGGCCCCTCCGCCGGGGGAGCGGGTTGTCCAACGGGCGCGTCCGCAGCCGGAGCACGCCGAGCGCGGCGTCCATGTCGCGGGCCAGGTCCACCGGGGCGGCGGCGATCGGGCGGCCGAGCAGCCGGTCGACCGAGGCGGCGAGCACGGCGTGCACGGCCGCGACCATCGCGTCGAGCGCCTCGCCGAACGCCGCCCGGGTGCCTGTCGGCAGCACCAGGAAGCCCGCGAGCATCCCGAGCGCCGCACCGACCGCGGTCTCCTCCACCCGCACCAGGAGGGTCTCGACGCTGAACTGGCCGGTCAGCCCGTACACCAGCGCCAGCACCGCGGTGATCCAGAACGCCAGCAGCCCGGGTGACACGCGCACCAGGTAGATGGCCAGGAAGAGGCACACCACCAGCAGCACGAGGGTCGGCACCACCGCGCCGTCGACGACGAACGCGAGCGCCATCCCGGCGACGACGCCGCCGATCGTGCCGAGCACGCGGTCGCGGCCGCGGGTCAGGACGTCCCCGCGGCTGGTGGTGCCCGCGAACACCACGAATGCCGCGATCACCGCCCAGTACCAGCGGGACGGAGACAGCAGCTCGCCGCCGATGATGGCGAGGCTGGTGGCCACCCCGACCTGCACGGCCTGCCGGGTCGGGAGCGCGAGACCGGCCCGCGCCGGGGGAGCCTCGGCGTCGGCCTGCCCGGCGGGCGTGTTGCGGGCCATTGTGGCGTCGGTGCCCGTCGCCTGCGTGGAAGCCCGGTCGTCCGGATCGGCCGACGCGGTTGAGCCTGGCGCGTCGTCGGGAACGGTGATGGGCGCTTCGGCCTCGTCGGCGGGGGTGGTCGGGGTGTGCTTGCGACCCTCCGCCAGTGCGCTCGCCAGGCGGGCCACGGCGAAAGCGACGCGCTGCCCGTCGTCACCGAAGCCGTCGACCCGCTCGACGAGCGGCGCGACCCCGTGATGCGCCGCGTCCAGCAGCGCGGGCACCCGCGCTTGCGCCGTGCCGGTGGCCGTGGCGGCGCCGAGCGAGCGCAGCCCTGCGAGCAGCGGCCTGCGCAGCGTGTCCGGCGGCCTGCCCGCGGTGACGACGAGGTGGCGCGCGGTGTCCGCGAGCCGTTCGGCGGCCAGCTCGGAGTCGATGACGAAGACCTCCAGCTCGCCGCGCTCGACGCCGCGCTCCTCGTCGCGTTCGAGCTGGTCCGCGATCAGCAGCGCGGTCTCGTTGAGCCGCATCCGCCTGCGCCCGACCTCGCGTCGGGCCTGCTCGATCTCGTCGGTCTCCGCGTCGAGCAGCTCGGAAACGGCGAAGACCAGCGCATGGACGCGGGCGCGGAACGCGCGGACCAGGCGCACCAGGGTGTCCTCGGGCTTGTCGGCGAAGAGGTACCCGCGCACGAGCAGGGCCGACCCGACGCCGAACACCGCCGTGACGACCAGCCAGGGCAGGCCGGAGACCTGGGCGCCGAGGAACTGCGAGAAGAAGTAGGCCATCACCGCGGCCATGCCGAGGGCGAACCCCCGCGGCCCGAAGCGGCGGATGTAGACCCCCGCCATCATCACCATGACGAACACGGCGTCCGCGAACAGCGGGTAGGGCGCCAGCAGCGTGCCGACCGCGACCGCGCCGACCGCGGGGAACACGAGCAGGGCCGTCGTGCCGCGCAGCCTGCCGATCGCGGTCTCGTTCACCGCGATGTTGCTGACCATCGCGAGCACCGCCGCCATGATCACCACGGTCACCGGCTCGGCGGTGAGCCGCTGGAGCGCCAGGGCGAGCCCGAGCGCGAGCACGATCGCCGTCACCGCGGCCGTGGCGAGCCGCAGCCGCACCAGGCCGGGGTCGACGCCCGTGGCGCCGGTGCGGAGCTCAGCCCACCGCCCCCGCCACCGCGCCTGCCGCTCCGCCACGGCGGGAGTCTGTCACGGCGCTCAGCCCAGGCTGGGTCGCGCAGATCCTTCGGCGCGGGTGAAGCCGGAGCCGCGGGCGGCGAGCGGGGACGCGATGTCCTCCAACGACCTGCCCTCGGCGTCGACGGCGAGGAAGAACGCCACCACGCCACCGATGATCATGATCACCGCGCCGACCAGGTAGCCGATGAACAGCTTGACCGGCTGTGAGCCGTCGCCGATCAGCGCGCCGTAGATCGCGGGGGCGATCGCGCCGAAGCACTGCGCGATGGCGAAGAAGACGGCGATCGCCTTCGACCGCACCTCCAGCGGGAAGATCTCGCTGACGGTCAGGTACGCCGCGCTGGCACCCGCCGAGGCGAAGTAGAAGATCACGCACCAGGCGATCGTCTGGGTGACGGCGTTGAGGACGCCCGCGTTGAACAGGAACGCGGTGACAGCCAGGAGCAAGCCGGACAGCACGTACGTCCCCGCGATCATCTTCTTGCGGCCGAGGGTGTCGAACAGGTGCCCGATCGTGAGCGGGCCGGTGAGGTTGCCGACGGCGAACGCGATGAGGAACCACGGCGCGGACGTGGACTCGACGCCGTAGAACTTGCCCAGCACGAGCGTGTAGGTGAAGAAGATCGCGTTGTAGAGGAACGACTGGGTGATCATCAGCGACGCGCCGAGCGCCGCACGCGAGGGGTACTCGCGGAAGAGCACGCGGGTGAGCGCCAGATAGCCGATGTTCGTGGCGGGCTTGAGCTCCAGCGCCTTGCTCTCGTCGACCTTCGGCAGGCTGACGCCCGACTCCTCGACCTCGTGCTCGATGTACGCGATGGACTTCTCGGCCTCCTGCTCGCGGCCGTTCATCACCTGCCAGCGTGGGCTCTCCGGCAGGTGGCGGCGCACGAAGAGGATCACGAGGCCGAGCACCGGGCCGATGAGGAAGGCGATCCGCCAGCCGACGGAAAGGCTGAGGACGTTGAGGAAGATCAGGCTGCCGAGCGTGCCGAGGATCGCGCCCGCCCAGTAGGTGCCGTTGACCATGATGTCGACGCGGCCGCGGTAGCGCGACGGGATGAGCTCGTCGATGGCGGAGTTGATCGCCGCGTACTCGCCGCCGATGCCCATGCCCGCGATGAACCGGGTGAGGTAGAGGTAGCCGACCCACGCGACGCCATTGCCGAGCGTGAGCGCCGTGAGCCCGCTGCCGACGAGGTAGACCCCCAGCGTGATCATGAAGAGGTTCCGGCGGCCGAGCTTGTCGGACAGCCGCCCGAAGAAGAGGGCGCCGACGACCTCGCCAGCGAGGTAGACGGACGCGACGAGGCCCGCCGCGGCCGATGACAGCCCGAGCGTCTCCGGCTTGGTCAGCACGTCGGTGACCGAGCTGGCGACCGTGATCTCCAGCCCGTCGAGGATCCACGCCACCCCCAGCGCGATCACCATCCGGGTATGGAACGGCGACCACGGGAGGCGGTCGATCCGGGCGGGGATGAGGCTGCGCACCACGCCGGGTGCCGGTGCTGACATCGTCACCCGGCGGGGCTACCCACTCTCTTCGCGTTGCTAATCGTCCAATCGGGGGATTTCCGGGGCCGGACGCAGGCGCAGCTGGGTGCCGCGGGTGACCGAACGGGCGCCGAAACGTTGCTGCACGGCGTCGAGCGCGGTGTCGATGGCCGGACCACTCCGGGCGTCGAAGGGCAGGGCGAGCTGAGCGGACCGCTCGTCGTCGAGGCCGGAGAGCGACACGCCGAGCAAGGTGATGCCGCGCTCCTCGATCATCGGGAGCGCCGTGCGCAGCAGCACCCGCGCGGCCTCGAGGAGCGTCTCGGTGTGCGCCGTGGCCTCGGCGAGCGAGTGCGAACGGGTGGCGCGGGAGAAGTCGTCGAACCGCAGCCGCAGCACGACGGTGCGCGCCGTGCGGTGCGCGTCGCGCAGGCGGCGGCCCAGCCGGTCGAGCGTGCCCGCGAGGATCGCGTCGAGCTCGGCGGCACTGCGGCGGCTGCGCCTGCCCAACGCCTGCTGCGAGCCGATCGAACGGCGCCGCCGCGTGGTGTCGACCCGGCGCGGATCCAGCCCGACCGCGAGCGCGTTGAGATGGCGCCCCGCCGCCCGCCCCACGACCGACACGAGCCCGGCCTCGCCGAGGGCCGCAGCATCGGCGACGGTGCGCACGCCGAGCGCATGCAGCTTCGCCGAGGTGACGCGCCCGACGCCCCACAGCCGCTCGACGGGGAGCGGGTGCAGGAACTCACGCTCGCGGTCGGGTGGCACGAGCAGCAGGCCGTCGGGCTTGGCGACACCGCTCGCGACCTTCGCCAGGAACTTCGTGCGCGCGATCCCGACGGTGATGGGCAGCCCGACCTCGGCGGCCACACGGGCCCGCAGCTCCTGCCCGATGGAAAGCGGCGGCCCGGCGATCCGGCGGAGCCCGCCGACCTCCAGGAACGCCTCGTCGATCGAGAGGCCCTCGACCAACGGCGTGGTGTCCCGGAAGACCGCGAACACGGCGCGGCTCGCCTCGGTGTAGGCGCGCATCCGCGGCGGTACGACGATCGCCTCCGGGCAGAGCGCGCGGGCCTGCCGCCCGTTCATCGCCGTGCGCACGCCGCCGCGCTTGGCCTCGTAGCTGCAGGCGAGGACCACGCCGCCGCCGACGATCACCGGACGGCCGCGCAGCCACGGCTGGTCGCGCTGCTCGACCGAGGCGTAGAACGCATCGAGGTCGGCGTGCATGATGGTCGCCTCGCCGTACACGAACACATGTTCGCATCAGGCACCGACAAAACGAAGCCGCCGCGCATCGCCGGGATACTCCGGCCATCGGCGGACCCCACCCGGCACTTCGCACACCGTGTGGTGTCCTCGCACATGGTTGACCATGTGCGAGGACGCCTGAACGTGTGCGAGGTGGCCATTGGGTCCCGGGCTAGCGTCGCGACCATGACCGCTATCGCCACGTTCTCCGCCGTGGCTCTCGACTGCCGGGAGCCCCGCAAGGTCGCCGAGTTCTACAGCGCGATCCTCGACATCCCGATCGACCGCGAAGAGCCCGACTGGGTGCAGCTCGAGCCCGCGGGGGGCGGCGTGTTGCTCGCCTTCCAGCTGGCGCCCGACCACGTGCCGCCGCAGTGGCCGGGCGCCGAGCACCCGCAGCAGATGCACCTCGATCTCGACGTCCCGGATCTCGATGCCGCCGAGGCGCAGGTGCTGGCGCTCGGAGCGCGCAAGCACGAGCACCAGCCGGGCACCACGTTCCGGGTGTTCCTCGACCCGGCGGGGCACCCGTTCTGCCTCTGCCAGGTGTAGCCGATGCCGGGCCGGACCCCGGCCCGGGCCGCTACCGGGCCGCCTGCGGGTGGCGCAGGAGCACGTCCACCGCCGCCCGCCACGCCGTGAGGCGTTCCAGTTGGTCGTTCTCGTCCGCCGCGGCCGTCGGCTGGCTGCCGTGCCCGTCGGCGCCCGCGGGGTGGGGCACGTCGCCGATCGCCACCGGCACCTGGGGTGGGAGGGTCGCGAGCAGGCCCGGAGCCGCGCGGCCGTCCAGCTCGCGGGCGGGCACGCGCACGTACCCGAGCCGCTCACCCAGCTCCACCACCGCCTCCTCGACGTCGGAAGGGCGGTCCCGGTGGGGCGAGACGTCCAAGAGCACGCCGCCCCGCGTGCCGCCGACGATCGCCGCCGCCTCCGCGGGTGTGGCGGCGGCCGTGCCGGGCACCACGGCGAGCAGCGGGCGCAGCCGGTACCGCGCCGCCAGCTCGTCGAGCACGGCGAACAGCTCGGCCGGGTCGTCGTCGGCGACGTCGGCGGCCGCCCGCGCGGTCACGAACTGGGCGCCGAGCCGCACGCCCAGCTCGAGCGCCCTCGCGTACGCGTGGCGCCCGTCCCACACCCGCAGCTCGGGGCCCAGCCGCACACGGCCGACGTCGAGCACCGTCACACGGGAGGCCAGCAGCGCGGCCACCAGGTCGCGCAGCATCTGCGACCCGATGCCCTTGACCCACCATGGCTCCACCTCCTCCACGGACGCCACGTGCAGGCCCACGGAGTCGATCCCGGCCCGCTCGGCGATCCGCACCAGCCCCACCGGGTCGAGAGGGTGGACGATCGACTGGTGCACGGCGATCCGGTTCACGGGCGCCACCGTAGTGCGCGCGGGCTCTCCCACTCAGCAGGAAAGCCCGCTCGGTCGACGTGCCCGGTGCTTGACTCGCGCCTGGGTTGGAAAGGGGAGGTTGATGGGTGAGCCGATCATCCTGAGCGGATACGACGGGCTGGCCGAACGGGTCGGTCAGCAGGTGGGCACGAGCTCATGGCGCACGGTCCGCCAGGAGGACATCGACCTGTTCGCCAAGCTCACCGGCGACGAGCAGTGGATCCACACCGATCCCGCCCGCGCGGCCGAGGGCCCGTTCGGCGCCACGGTGCAGCACGGCTTCCTCACCCTCGGTCTGGCCACCGGGCTGCTGTGGGAAGTGTGCACAGTCGACGGGTTCACGGTCGTCCTCAACTACGGGCTCAACAAGGTCCGCTTCCCGGCTCCGCTGCGGGTGGGCCGACGCATCCGGATGCACGTCGGGGTGGCCGAGGTGAAGGCCCTCGAGGGCGGTGCGGAGGCGGTGTACCGCCTCACCTACGAGATCGAGGGCGAGCCCAAGCCCTGCTGCGTCGCCGACCTCGTCTTCCGCTACTACAGCTAGGAGCGCCATGACCACGACCGAGAAGCCGGAGATCGGGCAGAGCGCGCTCGCGAACGGCATCCGCACGAACTACCTCGAAGACGGCAAGGCGGGCGACGACACCGAGACCGTGGTGCTCGTGCACGGCTCTGGCCCCGGCGTCACCTCGTACGCGAACTGGCGCCTGGTGATCCCGTCGCTGGCCGAGAACTTCCACGTCGTCGCGCCCGACATGGTCGGGTTCGGCTTCTCCGACCGCCCGGAGGGCGTGCAGTACAGCCTCGACACGTGGGCCGACCAGACGGTCGGGCTCATGGACACCCTCGGGATCGAGAAGGCCCACCTCGTGGGCAACAGCTTCGGCGGCGGCATCGGGCTGCGCATCGCCACGAGGCACCCGGACCGCATCGGCAAGCTCGTGCTGATGGGCAGCATGGGCGTGCACTTCCCGATCACCGAGGGCCTCGACGCGGTGTGGGGCTTCGACGGCACGCTGGAGGACATGCGCCGGGTGATGGGCTTCTTCGCCTACAACCCCGCGCTCACCTCCGACGAGCTGGCCGAGGTGCGCTTCCGCGGCGCCACCCAACCGGGATTCCAGGAGTCGTTCTCGTCGATGTTCCCCGCGCCCCGGCAGCGCTGGGTGGAGTCGATGAGCGTGTCGGAGGACGAGATCCGCGCGCTGCCCCACAAGACGCTGATCGTCCACGGGCGCGAGGACAAGGTGATCCCGCTCGCCAACTCCTACAAGCTGCTCGAGCTCATCGACAACGCCGACCTCGCGGTGTTCTCGCACTGCGGGCACTGGTCCATGATCGAGCGGACGGCCGACTTCAACCGGCTCGTTCGCGACTTCTTCCTCGGTGAGTAGCGCGATGGCCCCGCGCACCCGCCGCAAGTCGGCCACGAACTCCACCGGCCCCAAGGTCGCCGACCGCGACCAGCAGCTGCTGCGGCGCATCCACGAGATCATGGTGCTCACCCGCGCCGTCGAGGACCGGATGGTCGCCATGTACCGCGGTGGCGACCTGCTCGGTTCGCTCTACACCGGCCACTGGCACGAGGGGATCAGCGTGGGCGCCGCGTCGACGCTGCGCCCGGATGACTACCTGGCCCCGTTGCATCGGAATCTGGGCGCGCATCTGTGGCGGGGGATGGAGCCGTGGCAGGTGATGGCGAGCTTCATGGGCAAGGCGACCTCGCCCACCGGCGGCCGGGACGGCACCCTGCACTACGGGCGGCTGGATCTGAACATCTACAACCCGCCCAGCCACATCCCGGCCAACTTCCCGGTGGCCACGGGGATGGCGTTCGCGGCGAGGTACCGCGGTGAGGACCGGGTGTGCCTGGCGTTCTGCGGTGACGGCTCGACGTCGCGGGCGGACTTCCACGAGGCGCTGACGATCGCCAGTGTGCAGAGCCTGCCGAACGTGTTCGTGATCGAGAACAACCAGTACTCCTACTCCACGCCGCTGCAGCTGACGTCGCACTCGGAGACGCTGTCGGCGAAGGCGGTCGCGTACGGGATTCCGGGTGTGACGGTGGACGGCACCGACGTGCTGGCCGTGCACGACGCCGTCGCGGAGGCGGTGGCGCGGGCGCGGGCGGGCGACGGGCCTTCGATCGTGGAGGGCGTCACGATGCGCATGCACGGGCATGCGGAGCACGACCCGGCCGACTACGTGCTCAAGGAGTTGTACGAGGAGTACTCGAAGAAGGACCCGGTCGAGTTGTTCGAGGGTGTGCTCGTGGATGCGGGTGTGCTCGACGTCGACACCGCCAAGCAGGTGCGCGAGGACGCCCGTCAGTTCGCGATCGCCGCACGGCGCAAGGCGCTGGCCGACCCGATGCCCGATCCCAGCAACATCGAGGACGGTGTCTATGCCGACTGAGCGGAGCTTGCGGAGCGATCATGGCTACTGACAGTGGCAACGCCACTTACCTGGAGGCGGTCGGGTTGGCGTTGGATGCGGAGATGGAGCGCGATCCGGACGTGTTCCTGATCGGTGAGGACGTGGGCCAGTTCGGTGGTGCGTTCAAGGTGACGAAGGGTTTCCTGGACAAGTACGGGCCGCGGCGGGTGGTGGACACCCCGATCGCGGAGACCGGGTTCACCGGGCTGGCGGCGGGGGCGGCGCTGGTCGGGTTGCGCCCGGTGGTGGAGTACCAGTTCGCGGATTTCATCTCGTGCGCGTTCGACCCGATCATCAACGTGTTGGCGCGCCACCATTGGCGTACCGGGGACGCGATGCCGGTCACGCTGCGGGCCCCGTTCGGTGCTCGGCTGCGGGCCGGGCCTACGCACTCCCAGAGTGTGGAGAGCTATTTCGCGCACGTGCCCGGCATCAAGATCGTCATGCCGGGCACCCCGGAGGACGCCGCGGGCTTGTTGGTGAGCTCGATCCGGGACAACAGCCCCACGCTGTATCTGGAGAACAAGTACCTGTACCGGCGGCTGCGGGCGTCCGGGCCGCTGTCGCTGGACCCGATCCCGCTCGGCGTGGCCAACGTCGTGCGCGAAGGCCGCGACGTCAGTTTGATCACCTATTCGGCGGGGGTGTCGCAGGGCTTGGAGGTGGCCGAGGAGCTGGACAAGGACGGCATCTCGGTGGAGGTCATCGACGTGCGCACGCTGGTGCCGCTGGATGTGGAGACGATCGTCGACTCGGTGCGCAAGACCTCGCGGGCGGTGGTGCTGCACGAGGCCGCCAGGCGGCTGGGGTATGGCGCGGAGATCGCGGCCACCATCCAGGAGGAGTGCTTCTGGCATCTGGACCAGCCGGTGGTGCGGATCGCGGCCAGGAACACCCCGACGCCGACGAGCCCGCCGTTGGAGGACGCGGTGATCCCGCAGCCCGCGCAGATCGCCGAGACGCTGCGGAAGGTGGCGAGGGCCTAGTCATGTCCGCCGACGTACTTTCCCGCGGAGGCGGAATCATGACGGACTTCGACCTGGTGGTGCTCGGCGGCGGCCCTGGCGGCTATGCGGCGGCGTTGTACGCGGCGTCCGCAGGGCTGTCGGTGGCGTTGGTGGAGAAGGAGAAGGTCGGCGGCACCTGTCTGCACCGGGGCTGCATCCCGGCGAAGGCGCTGCTGCATGCGGCCGAGGTGTTCCGGACGGTGTCGCACGCCGCCGAGCACGGGGTGAAGGTCGCGGGGACACCGGAGCCGGACTGGCCCGCGGCGAACCAGCGCAAGGCGGGCATCGTCAACCAGCTGCATCGGGGGTTGTCGGGGCTGCTCAAACGGCGCAAGGTCACCGTCGTGGACGGCTTCGGCTCGTTGACCGCCGACGCGGCGGTGGCGGTCGGGACCGAGACGCTCCGCGGCCGGGCCGTGATCATCTGCACCGGTTCGGTGCCGCGCGCGATCCCGGGCATGGACGTCGACGGGGTGCGGGTGGTCACCTCCGACCAGTCGACGAACGACGCGTCGCCGCGGCTGCCCGAGCGGGTGGCGGTGATCGGCGGCGGGGTGATCGGGGCGGAGTTCGCGTCCGTCTACACCGACCTCGGTGTGGCGACCACGCTGCTGGAGGCGCTGCCGCACGGGGTGTTGCCGATCGGGCCCGACCGCGACTGCGCCGAGGTGCTGGCGCGGTCGCTGAAGAAGCGGGGCACGACGATCCACGCCCAGGCGCGGGTCGGCACCCTCGAGCACACCGACCACGGCGTGGTGGTGCCGTTCGACTCCCCGAAGGGCTCGGAGAAGATCGAGGTCGACCAGGTGCTGGTCGCGATCGGACGCCGCCCGCTCACCGAGGGGATGGGCTTCGAGGCCGCCGGGGTGCGGGTGGATCAGCGCGGGTTCGTCGAGGTCGACACGAACACCATGCTCACCTCCCGGCCGGGGGTGTACGCGATCGGTGACTGCGTCGACACGCCGGGGCTCGCGCATGTCGCGTACGCCGAGGCGGTGCTCGCGGTCGACCACTTCCTCGGCGAGGACCCGGTGCCGGTCGAGTACGGCGGTGTGCCGTGGGTGGTCTACACCCATCCGGAGGTGGCGTGGTCGGGGATGACCGAGGCCGAGGCCCGCGCCGTCGGGCACGACGTCATCGTGCACAAGCACGCGTTCGCGGGCAACGGCCGGGCCATGATCCTCGGTGAGACCGACGGCCTGGTGAAGATCGTCGCGCAGCGCGAGGGCCCGATCCTCGGGTTCCACCTGGTCGGGCCGTGGGCCAGCGAGCTGTTGCACGAGGGCTACCTGGCCCTCAACTGGGAGGCGCTGCCCTCCGAGGTCGGCAGGTTGATCCACGCGCATCCGAGCCTGTCCGAGGCCATCGGCGAAACCATGATCACTTTCTCCGGCCGTTCCCTGCACGGCTGAGCCACCCCGGAACTTCCCGAAAGGCATTGCCATGAGCGAGCTGGCGAGCGAGTCCGCGACGCAGCGCGACGACACGGTCGTGACGATGCCCAAGCTGGGCGAGACGGTCACCGAGGGCACGATCGGGAACTTGCTCAAGCAGGTCGGTGACACCGTGTCGTTCGACGACCCGCTGTTCGAGGTCTCCACCGACAAGGTCGACTCGGAGATCCCCAGCCCGGCCGACGGCGTGATCGTCGAGATCCTCGTCGCATCCGGCGACACCGTGCCCGTCGGCGCCCCGATCCTGCGTATCGGCGCGCCCGGATCCGCCCTGGGCCCGACGGGAGCGGCCCGGCTGCCGTCCGCGGCGCACGGCGTGGCCGCGGCGGGCGGGCCCGCGCTCGGCGACGCGGCAAGCCCCTCGATGGGCGGCTCCGAGGGGATGGCCGGGGAGGATCCCGGCTACTCGGTCCCGACCGGAGTCGTGCACGACATCACCATGCCCAAGCTGGGCGAGACCGTGACCGAGGGCACGATCGGGCGCTGGCTCAAGCAAGCCGGGGACACGGTCGCGTTCGACGACCCGCTCTACGAGGTCAGCACCGACAAGGTCGACTCCGAGATCCCCAGCCCGTACGACGGCGTCCTCACGGAGATCCTGGTCCAGGAAGGGGAAACCGCACCCGTCGGCACCGTGCTCGCCCGCATCGGCGAGCCCGGCGCGACGGCAGCCCCCGCGGCCGGACCGGCCCCCGCCGCGGCAGCGGCCCCGGCGGCGGCCCCTTCGGCCACACCCGCGACCTCCGCCACCCCGTCCGCCGACCGCAACGGCCGGATGCTCTCGCCGCTGGTCCGCCGCCTCGTCGCGGAAGCGGGCCTCGACGTCGCCGCCATCGCAGGCACGGGGGCGGGCGGCCGTATCCGGCGCGAGGACGTCGAGCAGGCGATCACCTCCGGCGGCGCCAGGGCGGCCTCCTCCGCACCCACCACTGCGGCGGCTGCGGCACCCGCACCGGCCGCGGCACCCCCACCCGCGGCCGCCGCGCCCGCACCCGCCGCCGCGGCACCTGCGTCGCGGGCACCGGCCGCGGTGGCCGGTCCCACCGACGTGCGCGACCAGGTGGTCCCGCTGTCCCGGATGCGCCTTGCCGTCGCGGCCGGGATGAAGGCGTCCCAGACGCTCGCGGCATCGGTGTGGACGTCGGTGGAGGTCGACTTCGACAACGTGGAGCGCGTGCGCCAGAAGCTCAAGAACACGTTCAAGGCCGAGACCGGCTCGTCGCTGTCCTACCTGCCCTTCGTCGCGCGGGCCACGGTCGACGCGTTGCGCGCGCACCCCACCGTCAACTCCTCGATCGACGTCGAGGCCAAGACGATGACCTTGCACCCCTACGTCAACCTCGGCATCGCGGTCGACCTCGACCAGCAGGGCCTGGTCGTCCCGGTCGTGCGCGACGCCGACGGCCTGAACATCCGCGGGATCGCCAGGAAGATCACCGAGATGGCCGGGGCGGCGCGGGCGAAGAAGCTGGCGATGTCCGACATGCAGGGATCGACCTTCACGATCACCAACCCCGGCCCGTTCGCCAGCTGGGCCTCTGCGCCGATCATCAACCAGCCCAACACCGGGATCCTGTGCACCGACGGCGTGAAGCGTCGCCCGGTCGCGGTCGGCGACACGATCGCGATCCATCCCACCGGCGTCATCGGGCTGGTCTACGACCACCGCGCGTTCGACGGGTCCACCGCGTCGCTCTTCCTCCGCGACATCCGCGA
Organism: uncultured Actinomycetota bacterium; assembly: GCA_963750095.1. Lineage (GTDB taxonomy): Bacteria > Actinomycetota > Actinomycetes > Mycobacteriales > Pseudonocardiaceae > Pseudonocardia. The sequence goes on from CAVVPJ010000012.1 coordinate 623,796, forward strand.
CGCGCTGGAGCAACGGGACTGGGAGGCCGAAATCGGCTGAGCAACCGACGGGGCGCCCCGAGCCCGTCACAGTGACGATCGCCCGCAGCGTCGCGCCCGGACGGGACGACGACTTCGAGGAATGGAGCGCGGCGCTGACCCGCGTCGCTTCGCGCTGGCCCGGCTTCCTCGGCGCGGGGCTGCTGCGGCCGGGCCACGTCGGCGACCCGTGGCACGTCGTGTTCCGCTTCGCCAGTGCCGCCGACCTCGCCGAATGGGAGTCCTCCCCGGAACGGGCGGCGATGCTCGCCGAGGGCGAGGAGCTCGTGCACGCCAGCGACATGCACCGGGTGTCCGGGCTGGAGACGTGGTTCGCGCTGCCTGGCCGCACCGCGCCCGCCCCGCCGCGCTGGAAGATGTTCCTGGTGTCCGGGGCGGGGATCTACCTGCTCAACATCGTTCTGACCACGCTCTACGGGGGACTCATCGCGGGATGGCCGCCGGTGGCGCGCGTCGCGCTGCTCTCGGTGCCGGTCACCGCGCTCATGACGTGGGTGGTCATGCCGCGTGCCGCGCGCCTGCTCGCGGCCTGGCTCTACGCTCCCCGGTCGCCGTCGTAGAGCACGACTCCCATCCCGTTGATCCACTCGTAGACGGCCTCGTAGGCCAGCACGTGCCCCGGCTTGCCGCCCATGGCCGCGGCCAGCGCGATCCAGGCCCGCACCTCGCCGGTGCCGTTGCCCGCCTCCATCAGCACATCGTTGGGCAGGGCGAGGATCTCGCTGAGATCGCCGCGGCCGAGCTGGTCGAGGAACCAGTGGTCGAACTCCTCGTCGATGTCGCCGACCCGCGGCTCGCCGACGAAGTGCGAGAGGCCGCCGCCCGCGACGAGGCCCACCCGCTCGAGCCCGTCATAGGAGCGGACCGCGTTGCCCATGGCGACGCCGAAGTCCCAGAACTGCTGTGCGGTCATCAGCGGCGGCGTGGTGCAGTTGAGCACCACGGGCACCATCGGCAGCTCCATGGTGGGGTCGAGCCAGTAGTAGACGGTCATGAACCCGTGGTCGACCTTCATGCCGTACGACAGCGCGGGCTGCTGACCCTGCTCGATCAGGCTCTTGGTCAGGTGCGCGGCCAGGCCCGGGTCCGAGGGCACCATCTTCTTCGGCACCTGCAGCCACACCTCGGGCGGGCCGAGGTGCTCGTCGTCAAGGCCCACGGCGATCTGCGGCAGGCCGTCGAGGAAGAAGTTGGTGAAGTGCTCGCCGGTCATCATCACGATGGCCTGGACGCCGGTCTCCTTCGCCTTCTCGCGCACCTTCTCCAGTGCGCCGAAGAAGTTCTCGGCCTTCTCGCGCGGGGCGGAGCCGGGATCGGCCGTCATCATCGGCGCGTGCGACGCCGAGTAGGCCATCACGATTTCTGCCATGGCGTCCTCCTTCGCGACGTGGTGGCCGCCGCGGTCTGCAGCAGCGGCCGGTAGTCGGACCGCTTGTACCCCAGAGCGCGGCACAGGCCGTTGATGAGCACCGGGTGCACGCCCATGTCGTAGATGGCGCCGATGTCCGGCTCGGTGACCGCCCGCTGCTCCTCGGGCGTGAGCTTGTAGCCGTCGGTCACGATGTCAGGACGCGGCCCGTCACCGGCGGCCTCCAGCCTGCGCAGGTGGTCGAAGAGACATCGCTGGACCATGTAGAGGGTCATCCGGCTCCTTCCGACGCGGCAACGGACACTTCGGCTCAGCGCTGACCGACCGACAACCCGAGCAGCCCCGCGGCGTTGCCGCCGAGAATCGCCCGCGTGGCCTCGCTGTCGAGGCCGAGGGCGCGCACGGTGCCGAGCGGGTCCCGGTCGCCCAGCTCGAAGGGATGATCGGTGCCCAGCAGTACGTGCGCCACCCCGACGTCCTCGACCAGCCGCCGCAGCAGCACTGTGGAGAACACGGCGGTGTCGTAGTACAGCCGGTCGGTGAGCTCCGACGGCCGCGCGGTGGTTGTGTGTGCGACGTCCTTGCGTTCCCAGCCCATGTCGAGCCGCCCGCGCAGCGCAGGCAGGCAGCCGCCGCCGTGGGCCAGACACAGGGTGAACGGATGGCGTTCCAGCACCCGCCCGAACACCAGCCGCGCGACGGCCAGCGCGGTCTCCATCGGGTAGCCGACCAGCTGCGGGAGCCAGAAGTCGGCCTGGCGGTGCGGGTCGGGAACGCCGCTGGGGTGCAGGAACACGAACGCGCGCCGCTCCGACACAAACGCCCACAGGTCGTCGTTGACCGGGTCGTCGAGGTCGCGGCCGCCGCCGCGGCTGCCGATCGCGATGCCCGCCATCCCCAGCTCGTCCAGGCAACGGCGGGCCTCGTCGGCCGCGCTGGGCCACCCCAGCGGCACCGAGCCGAGCGCGATCAGCCGCTCGGGGTCGTCGGCGACGTAGACGGCCAGCTCGTCGTTGCCCTCGCGCACGATGCCGGTCGCGAACGTCGCGTCGTCGGCGGTCGAGCAGAACAGGAACGGCGGCAGCGAGACCGCGTGGCGGGCGATGCCGACCTCGTCCATCTCCGACAGCCGCACGTCCACGTCGTACTGGGAGCGGGCCAGCGGAAGCGGGGCGAGCGGGCCGACGCCGCTGACCCTCGTGTCGAGCCGCACGATCCCGTCGGGAACGCCGCCGAGGTCGGCGAGCCCGCGGTCGGCCAGCCGCTGCAGGAGCGGCAGGGGCATGGCGTGCGCGTGGACGTCGAGCGTCCCTTCGAGCGCTGCGCCCCCTGAAACGGGGCCGCCCGCGGCGGGGCCCGCCGCGCCATTGATCGCCATGTGCCTCACTGTCGGCGCGTCCCGGCGCATCGGCCACCCCCTCTCACTGGTCGGAAGGCTCCGAGCGCGCCCTGGCTGATCATGCGAGTCTGTGCGGTGAGACGGGAGGGGGACCATGGCCGAGTCGGTGGCGGAGGTCGCGCCCGGCGTCCACCGGCTGGCGCTGCCGCTGGGCATCCAGGGCATCCTGACCCTCAGCGCGTACCTCCTGCGCGACGATGCGGGCGACACGCTCGTCGACTGCGGCATCGCGACCAGCGACGAAGACGCCTGCAGCGAGCTGGACGCCGGGCTGCGTGCGTGCGGCAGCGCGATCGAGAACTTGGCGCGGCTGGTCGTGACGCATGCCCACATCGACCACTTCGGGCTGGCGGGCGAGGTGGTGCGGCGCAGTGGCGGCGAGCTGTGGATGCACCGGCGCACCGACCTCGACCTGGCCAAGTACGCGGACCCCGACGAGGCCGTCGACCGCCGGGAGCTGATGCTCGCCGACCATGGCCTCGACGGCCGTGAGCTCACCGCGTCGTCCCGTGGACTGTGCGAGTGGATGCCGGTGATGCCGTCGATCGGACGACCCGGCGTGCTGCTGGACGGTGGCGAGCTCATCGCCGCGGGCGGGCGGGCCTGGGAGGTCGTCCCGACCCCTGGACACTCACCGGGGCACGTCTGCCTCTGGTCGGCGGCGGACCGGATCCTGTGTTCGGGCGACCACCTCCTGCGGATCGCCTCGCCGCCGGTGACGTTCGAGCGCGGCTTCGAGCGCGATCCCATGGGGTCCTACCTGGAGTCCTTGGAACGGGTGGCGGCGCTCGACCCGGCCCTGGTGCTCCCCGGCCACGGGCCGCCGTTCACCGAAGGCGCCCGCCGGGCCATGGCGATCGCGCGCGCGAAACGGCGGCGGCTCGACGAGGTGCGGGGGATCGTGGAGGCTGCGCCGCTCACCGTCACCGAGCTGACCGACCGCCTGCATCCCGGGCCGCTGAGCGGCGCGCAGCGCCACTTCGTCATGGCCGAGCTGCTGGCCGACCTCGCCTACTACGAGGTACGCGACGTGCTCGCGCGCAGCAGACGTCCCGACGGGGTGTTCGTGTGGAGCGCCGCCTAGGCGTCGATGCGCTCCCGGCACTCGACGCACCCGCGGGGGCAGCCCCGGCAGGGGCCGACGACCGGCACCGCGCGCAGCCCGAAGCCGCCCGGCCGCATGAGGTTCCACCAGAACGCGGTGACCGCGAAAGCGATCGCGAGGGGCGCCGCCACCAGCGAGCCCCCGCCGAGAGCCAGGAAGGTCATGATCCCCGACAGCATGGCGGCGATCCCCAGGAGACGGTGCACAGCCCCAGTGTGGATCCCGGTTGTTATCGGACCGTGACCAGGGTCGGCGCGCCGTGCCGTCCAGCGGAAACACGACCGTCACGCGTTGACCCCCGTCCGATGGTCGGGCTGCACTACCTGCCGACAGACGTGGAGTGCGCGCTCCGCCCGAGGAGGACTGATGAAGGACGAGATCATCGAGCCGCCGGGCTCACACGAACCGACTGAGCACGCGAAGCAACCGAGGAAGGCAGCGGCGAGCGGCTGGATCGGCAGCGCGCTCGAGTACTACGACTTCTTCATCTACGCGCAGGCCGCCGCGCTGGTCTTCCCGAACATCTTCTTCCCGTCGACCAACCCGCAGGTCGCGATCGTCGCGGCCTTCGCGACGTTCGGTGTCGGCTACGTGGCGCGGCCGATCGGCGCGTTCGTGCTCGGCCACTGGGGCGACACGCACGGCCGCAAGAACGTGCTCGTGCTGTGCATGCTGTTGATGGGCGGCTCGACCTTCCTGGTCGCGGTGCTGCCCACGTACAACGCGGTCGGCGTCCTCGCGCCGATCCTGCTGGTGTTGCTGCGACTCATCCAGGGCTTCGCGGTCGGCGGAGAGATCTCCGGGGCCAGCGCCATGATCCTGGAGCACGCGCCGTTCGGGCGTCGCGGCTACTTCGGCAGCTTCACGCTGCAAGGGGTGCAGGCCGGGCAGATCATCGCGGCCGCCGTGTTCCTGCCGTTGTCGGCCGCGATGTCGCCCGAGGCGTTCCAGGCGTGGGGATGGCGCATCCCGTTCCTGCTCTCGGCGTTGGTGGTCGTCGCGGGCTACATGATCCGGCGCCGGGTCCACGAGACCCCGGCCTTCGAGGAGGAGGCCGAGCACGGCGAGGTGCCCGCGGCGCCGATCGTCCTGGCCGTGCGCGAGAACGGCGTGGACATGCTGCGGGTGGTCTGCATGGCCCTGATGAACGCCATCCCGACCGCCGTGACCGTGTTCGGCGCCACCTTCGCGACGAGTGCCTCCTACGGCGTCGGGATGTCCACGACGGCCTATCTGTGGATCTCGGTCGTCGGCAACATCGTGGCCGTCATCCTCATCCCGTTCGTCGGCAACCTGACCGACCGGATCGGCCGCCGCCCAGTGATGATCTTCGGCTGCCTGGCCTCCGGCATACTGGCCTACCCGTACCTGTACTTCGTGTCGCAGGAGAACCTGCCCATGGCGTTCCTGTTCGCCATGCTCATGTGGGGCGTGGTGTACCAGGGCTACAACGCCGTGTTCCCGGCGTTCTACCAGGAGCTGTTCCCGACCAAGACCCGGGTGACGGCGTTTGCGGTGTCGCAGAACATCGGCACGCTGATCACGGCGTTCCTGCCGACCATCTACGCCGCGCTGGTCGGGCCGACGCCGGGCACCTGCGTCGTGAACAAGAAGTTCGCTCCGGACGTGGCGTTGCCCGCTGGGCAGACCTGTCGACAGCTGGCGGACTCGATCGAGATCAACGCCGTGTGGGTGGTCGGCAGCATCACTTTCGGTCTGGCGATCATCGCGGCCATCGCCGCGTTCAGCGCCCGCGAGACGTTCCGCATCCATCTGAACGACCTCGGCAACAAGGACGCGCAGCCGATCCCGCGCGAGGAGTACGACCGGCTGCGAGCAGCTGTCTGACGAGGGAGACGATGCATCCATGACCTCCGTCCTCGTGCTCAACGGACCCAACCTCAACCTGCTCGGCACCCGGAAGCCCGAGGTGTATGGACACACCACGCTCGCCGACGTCGAGGCGATGTGTCATGAGGAGGGGGGCAAGCTCGGGTTGGACGTGAAGTTCCGCCAGTCCAACCACGAGGGCGCCCTCATCGACTGGATCCACGAGTACGGGGCGGAGGTCAAGGCCGGGCGGTGCATCGGCGCCGTCTTCAACCCGGGCGCGTTCACCCACACCTCGGTGGCGTTGCACGACGCCATCGAGGGGGCGAGCCTCCCGGTGGTCGAGTGCCACATCTCGAACGTCCACAAGCGCGAGGAGTTCCGCCACCACTCGTTCGTCTCGCCGGTCGCGGCGGGCATCATCGTGGGGTTCGGGGTGCACGGCTACGTCATGGCGATGCGTGGGCTGCACCACCTGTCGACGCTGCAGGGCTGACCGATGCCGGGCGGACGGGTGGTGCAGCTCACGATGAGCCTCGGCACGGCCGTGCTCGGCGTCCTGCTCCTGCTGTTGACGGGATCGTCCGAGGCAGGCTTGTTCGGATGGCTGTTCGTCGGGCTGGGCGCCCTCGGCGTGGTGATGTGGTTCGTGCTGCCGACGGATGCCCGGTCGGACAGAAGGCGGTGAGGCGGCGCTGAGACGGCGCGGGGCCGTCAGCGCGCCGCCATCCGCCTGCGGCCGGGACACCAGCCGCCGCGGGTGACGCTGCGGCGCCGCCCGTCGGCGGGCGGCGCGACGTGGCCGTGCAGATGCCACTGCCGCCCGTCATTCGCCCAGTGCAGCAGCTCCTCCTCCCAGGGCGCGTTGAGCAGGCGCTGCCGTTCCTGCAGCTCGCTGACCTCGGCGTCGAACTCCCGCAGTGCCGCGCCGAGGCGACGGAGCCGGTCGCTGATTGCCATGCCTCCAGCGTGGTACTGAGGGCTCGACCGCCGCTATACGCACTTCACCCCATCCTGGTCAGAGCGGGATACGGCGTGGGCGTAAGCGCCAGGACAGCCAGAGCGCCGCGGTGTCCACCCACGCGGCGACCGCCAGCGCCCCGACGGCCTCGCGATGGCCCCGTCGCCCGTGGGTGGCGGTCAGGCTGCGCTCCAGCATCACGCGGTCCATGGCGGCGTCGGTGCCGAACCTCAGCAGCGCGTCGGCCAGGCGTTCGCGAAGGACGGCCATGGCGTCACCGTACGCCGCCCGTGTTCACCACCAGCCCTGCCTGCGGGCCCAGATCAGCAAAGCGATCGACATCACGAGCATCCCCGTGAGCAGGATGATCAGCCATCCCCAGTGGGTCTCGTCGTTGACGATCACGTTCATGCCCATCACCGACGAGATCGCCGTCACGGGCAGGGTGAGGGCCGCGATGACGGCGAGGCGCTCGGCGGCGATGGTCATCTTCGTGTTCGTTCGGGTCTGGTAGAACTCGATCACGCCCTGCAGGTACTCGCGCTGGCTGTCGGCCATGGCGGCGATGCGTCCGAACTGGTCCTCGGTGTCGTGCAGCAGCCCCATCGCGGCCTTCCCGAACGCCTCCTGCGTCGTCATACGCCCGTAGACCTCGCGAGCCAGCGCCGCCATCGTCCGCGCCGCCAGCAGCCCGTGCCGCGCGCGGAACAGCTCCTCGAGGAAGTCCTCCGCGTCGCCGAGGTGTCCGGCCGTGACCGTCCGCTCCAGCTTCCACACCTCCTCCGTCAGCGTGGCGAGGAAGTCCCGCAGGCGCACCGTCAGCGCCGTGACCAGTGCGTGCGACAACACGTGCGCGGAGCATCCGTGCAGCCGCCCGGACTCGAGCCTGCGCAGCACCGCCTGCTTCTCCGCCTCGGCGGCGGCGGGGTCGACACCGGTGCCGAGCGGGCCGTGCACGGTCAACAGCCAGTTCGGACCGACGAACTGGTCGAGCTCGATGTAGTGCACGTGCCCGCGGGGCCCGGCCTCCGGGGCGTGCAGGACGAAGAACACGTGGTCCGCGTAGATGTGCACCTTGGGCAGCGGGTTGCGCTCGGCGCACTCGCGCACCGCACCTGTGTGCAGGCCGAGCGGCTCGACGAGCGCGGCCGCGGCGGCGTCGTCCCAGGACGGGACGTCGATCCAGACCGTGTCCGGCCCCCTGAGCAGGGCGGGCAGCTCCGCGACATCACGCGCCTGCACACCGGCAGGCGTCACCACGCGCACGTCCACGGCCGTACGGTCCACCGCCGCGGCCGGTTCCGCGCGGCAGCTTCCAGCCAGTGGAACGGTTGTGCGAGAGCTTGGGATTGTTAACGATAGGGGGCATGGACATCACCGAGCCTGCCCGTGACATCGCCGAGCGCGCGGCAGGCGTGCTCGGCCCGGAGTCCGGCCTCCTGGCGGACATGGACGCGGCAGGCTTCGGCGACGCGCTGCTGCGCGCGGTCCGCGCGTCGGCGTCCAACCCCGTCGACGCCACGCGGGCGACCATGCAGCTGGCCGCCGACCTCGCCCGCATCCCGGTCGTGGCGGGGGCGAAGCTCATGGGCACCGAGATGGATCCACCGGTCGAGGTCAACCCGAAGGACCGGCGGTTCGCCGACCCGGCCTGGTCCGGCAACCCGTTCTTCTACGGCACCCGGCTGACCTACCTGGCGGCCTGCCGATGGGCCCGTCAGGTCGTCGGCTCCACCGGGGTCTCCGACGAGGTGGGCCGCAAGGCGCGGATGGCCATCGACTTCATGCTCGACGCGCTGGCGCCGACGAACTTCCTGCCGTCCAACCCGGCGGCGCTGAAGCGGGCGTTCGACACCGGTGGCGGGAGCGTCGTCGCGGGTGTCCAGCAGTTCCTCGACGACGTGCGCAACAACGGCGGCAAGCCGCGCCAGGTGGACAGCAGCGGGTTCGAGGTGGGCCGCAACCTCGCGGTCACGCCCGCGAAGGTGGTGTTCCGCAACCACCTCATGGAGCTGCTGCAGTACGAGCCGCAGACCGAGCAGGTGCACGCCACGCCGCTCCTGGCGAGCCCGCCGTGGATCAACAAGTACTACGTCATGGACCTGGCGCCCGACCGCAGCTTCATCGAGTGGGCGGTGCAGCACGGGCGCACCGTCTTCGCGATCAGCTACATCAACCCGAGCGCCGACATGGCGCACACCACGATGGACGACTACCTCATCCACGGCCCGCAGAAGGCGCTGGACGTCATCAGCGAGGTCACCGGGGCGGAGACGATCGACATCGTGGGGCTGTGCCTCGGCGGTGCCATGACCGCCGTCACGGCCGCGTACCTGCAGCAGGCGGGCGACACGCGGATCGGCGCGCTGACGCTCATCAACACGATGCTCGACTACTCCGAGCCGGGCGCGCTCGGCACCTTCACCGACCTCACCACGGTGGAGAAGCTGGAGCGCAAGATGCAGCGCGAGGGCACGCTCGAGGGCGCCTCGATGGCAGGCACGTTCGACATCCTCCGGGCCAACGACCTGATCTTCAACTACGTCGTCTCGAACTGGCTGATGGGCCAGAAGCCGCCCGCGTTCGACATCCTGGCCTGGAACGCCGACAGCACCCGGATGCCCGCCGCGATGCACGCGTTCTACCTGCGGAACTTCTACGTGGAGAACAGGCTGGCCAAGGGCGCACTGGAGATCGGAGGGCGCAGGGTCGACCTCGGCGTGATCAAGTCGCCGACCTACGTGGTCTCGGCGATCAACGACCACATCGTGCCGTGGCAGACCGCGTACAAGTCGGTGAACCTGGTCAGCGGCCCCGCGCGGTTCGTGCTGGGCTCGGGCGGACACATCGCGGGCATCGTCGCGCCGCCCGGACCCAAGGTGTGGCACATGGTCGGCGCCGAGGACGTCCCCACCTCCAAGGAGTGGGAGGCGGGCGCGCAGCGGCACAGCGGCTCGTGGTGGGAGGACTGGGCGACGTGGTCGGCGGAGAACTCCGGGCCGATGGTCGCCCCGCCCCGCATGGGCAGCGCCGAGCATCCCGTGCTCGGTGACGGGCCCGGCGAGTACGTGCGGACCTGACCGGGACCGGCTACCTGCCCGCCGCGGCCACCAGCGCGGGATCGGGCATGTGCAGCGCGGGAGCCTGCCGGGACTGCCCGGCGAGCTCCCGGGAGAGGCTGCGCGCGGCGATGGTGAGCGCGGCGAGCACGGGCTGCAGGGCGGCGCCGAGGTCGCGCACCGTCAGCTCGATCGCCGCCACCACCTCGCCGCCCGGCCCGAAGACGGGCATCGCCACGCCGCAGGCGCCCGGCTCGAGCTCGAAGCGGGTGACGGCCACGCGGGTGAGCCGGGTGACGGCCAGCGCGCGCCGGAACCGGTCCGGGGAGGTCACCGTATGCGCCGTGTAGGGGCGCAGCCCTCGCATGATCGTCATGTCGACGACGCCGGGCGGTGCGAACGCCAAGAGCGCGCGGCCGACGGCGGTCGGGTGCGCCGGGAGCGTCGCGGCAGGCCCCCACGCGGTGACCGGCCGGTGGCCGGGCTGCTTCTCGATGTAGGCGACCTCGAGCTCCTGCAGCACGCCCACCCTGGCCCGGCTGCGCGTGGCGGCGGCGAGGTCCTCCAGCACGCACGGCGCGCGCTCATGGAGTGTCGGGGTGCGCTCGGGGCAGCCCGCCATCATGCGCAGCGGCAGGCCCGCGCGGTAGAGCCCGTCGGGCGTGCGTTCCAGGAGCCGCCACGAGGTGAGCTCGGAGGTGAGGCGGTGCGCCGTGGAGATCGGCAGCCCGGCCAGGCGCGCGATCTCGGTCAGGGAGTGCTCGCTGCCCTCGGTGAACGTCATCAGGATCGATGTGATCTTGCTGGTGACCGAACGTCCCGACTCGGTTGAGTTGCCTGCCACGGCGTTGCCCCTCCCCACGACGTCGTGTGATCTCCGCGTGTAGTCAGACAACACAGCTCACGAGCCGGTGACCAGCGCGTGATCCTCGGGACATCATCCGGATCTCGCATGCAGTCCGGGGTTGCCCAGGGTTTACGGCGCGGAAACCGGGGTGCGTCATCGGGGCGAGCGCGGGCGTGGCGGTGGAGGATCCCCGGGTGGAGCTGGACTGGCTGGAGACCTTCCTCGCGGTCGCGGACCGTGGGGGGTTCACGGCTGCGTCCGAGATGGTCCACCGCTCGCAGTCGCGGGTCAGCGCGCACATCGCCGCCCTCGAGCGGGACCTCGGGGTGCGCCTTGTCGACCGCACCCACCGGCCCGCCCGGCTGACCGCGGCGGGCGAGGTGTTCGCCCGGCACGCCCGCGAGGTGGTCACGGGCATCGGCGCCGCCCGCTCCGCCGTGGTGGCGCTGCGCGGGATGGACGCCGAGCCGATCACCGTCCTCACCACGCCGTGCGTCGGGGCGACGCTCTTCCCGGCCGTGCTGGCCGAGCTCGTCGTGACCCATCCCGGCGTGCGGATGACGCTCGTCGAGCGCGGGGGTGTGGACTTCGAACGTCGGCTGCTCTCGGGCGGCCCGGCCATCGCGGTGCTGCCGCGGGTGCCCGCACCGCTGCCGCCGGGCCTGCGGGAGCAGCTGCTGTGGCGCGAGCCGCTGAAGGTCGTCGTGCCGCGCGGCCACGAGCTGGACCTGGCGGGGAAGCCGGTGTCGCTGGATGCGCTCGCGGCCGGTCCGCTGGCGGTCTGCGGCACCCAGGCCGAGACGGGCGGCTCCGACCCCGCCGCCGAGGTGTTGGCCCGGCTCGTCGCACGCGGCCGGGCCGTGCAGCCCCGCGCCGCGGTCGACGCCCCGCAGACCCTGCTCGCCCTGGTGCGGTCCGGCGTCGGGATCGGCGTCATCAACGCCGTCGCGCTCGGCCCTCTCGACCTTGTCGGGTTGGTCGTGCTCGACATCGAGGACCCGACGTTCGTGCGTGAGGTCGCCGCCTACTGGTACGACGTGCTCACCACCGGCGGTGTGGGCATGGAGTTGCACCGGGCCCTCGTAGCGGCGTCGCCACCGCCCGGCGCGTGCCCGTCCGGGGAGTAGGGTCGGACGGTCGCAACCCCGGGCCGAAGGGAGGGCGGGCCCTCTGTCGCTCCTGCCGCCCTCGTCGCGTCCGTCACCCTTCGTCGGACGCGTCGCCGAGCTGGCCGTGCTGCGCGCGGCGGTCGCCGACGCCGTGGCGCGCCGTCCGCGGGTCGTGCTCGTCGAGGGCCCGGCCGGGGTGGGCAAGACCGCGCTGCTCGAGCGTCTCCTCGCCGAGCCCGGCACCGACCGTCCGCTGACGGTCCTGCGTGCGGGCGGCGACGAGTCCGAGACACTGCTCGCGTACGGCGTCGTCGAGCAGCTCGCGCGTTCGGTGGGACGCGACCCGCGGACCGTGACCGGGGCCGCCGACCCGCTGGACGATCCCGTCACGGTCGGCACCCGCGTGCTGGGCCTGCTCGACCGGGAGGGCGGGGACGACGCCGATGACAGCGCCAACGCGGTCGTCGTGGTCGTCGACGATGTGCACTGGGCCGACCGGCCGTCGCTCTCGGCCCTGTTGTTCGCGCTGCGGCGCCTGGTGGCCGACCCGGTGCTGGCGCTGCTCGGCGTGCGCGACGCGGTCACCGGGCTCCCGGAGAGCCTGCGCAGGCTCGTCGAGGGGCACCACCGCGTCGTCCGGCTGACCGGTCTCGCCGAGCCCGAGCTGCGCGACCTCGCCACGCAGATGGGCGCGCCGCTCTCGCCGGTGGCCGCTCGCCGTCTGCACGACGGCACCCAGGGCAACCCGCTGCACGCCAGGGCGTTGCTCGCTGAGTTCCCGCCCGACGCGTGGGGCGCGGCGGACCGGCCGCTGCCCGCGCCACGCTCGTTCCGGCTCGTCGTTCGGGACCGCCTCGCGGGCTGCTCGGTGCCCGCGCGGAACCTCGTCGGCGCCGCGGCCGTGCTCGGCATGCAGAGCCCGCTGCCGCAGGTGGCGAGGCTGGCCGAGCTGACCGACCCGCTCGCGCCCCTTGACGAGGCCGCCGCCGCGGGCCTGCTGGCCGAGCCGCGGACGGGCACCCCGATCACCCTGGCGTTCCCACATCCCCTCGTGCGCTCGGCCGTGCACGACTCGCTCGGGGTCGCCCGGCGCAGCGCGCTGCACGCCGCGGCGGCCGGGCTGGTCGCCGACCCGGGGACGGCGCTGCGGCACCGCGTCGCCGCGGCGGTCGCGCCCGACGAGGGCCTCGCGGCCGACCTGGAGGTCTTCGCGCGGCACGAGGCGGACCGCCAGGGCTGGCCCGCCGCGACGGCCATGCTCGTCGAGGCCGCCCGGCAGAGCCCTGCCCCCGCCGACAAGGAGCGCCGCCTGCTGGAGGCGGTCACCTGGATGCTGCAGAACGGCGACGCGGCGAGCGCGGCCGAGTACCGCGCCGAGGTCGATGCCTTCGCGGCGGGTCCGCAGCGCGACAGCGTGCTGGGGGCGTTGACGATGGCCGCGGGGCGGCCCATCGAGGCCGAGGAGCTGCTGCACCGGGCGTGGGCGGGGTGCACGTCCGAGACGGACGCCGAGCTGGCGGCGACCGTGGCGTTGCAGAACGCCGTGCACACCTACGGACGTCTCGACGGCGCGGGCACCGTCACCTGGTGCGGGCGCGCGCTGGCCCGCACGGGACCCGACACCGTCACGCGGTGGGCCGCGAGCACCTACCTCGCGCACGGCCTGGGCTACGCGGGGCGCACCGCCGAGTCGTTCGCGGCCGTCGTGGCGGCGGACGGGCCCGACTTCTCCTGGCTGGAGCCGCGCTCGGCCCGCGGCACCCTGCGCCTGGTGGAGGACGACCTCGACGGCGCCCGCGCCGACCTCGAAGCCGCCGCGACCGCCGCGTCCCGGCTGGGTGTGCTCAACACGGCGGCGTTCTCGTTCGCGTTCCTCGCCCGCGCCGAGTACCTCGCCGGGGCGTGGGACGACGCCGTCGTGCACGCCGAGCGCGCGGTGGCGGTCAACATCGAGGCGGACCTGGACTTCACCCGCTCGATGGTGGTCGGCGTGACCGCCCTCGTGCCCGCCGCGCGGGGCGACCGGGAGACCGCGGAGCGGGCCCTGGCGGGCGCGCTGCGGGACGGGAGCGACTACGAGCGGTCGGTCGTCGCCGTCTCGATGTCGCGGGCGCGGATCGGCGAGGCCGTCGGCGACCCGGAGGCGGTGCTGGCGGCGCTGGAGCCGGTGCGGCGCTTCCCGTTCCGCGACGGCGTCGACGAGCCGGGGTTCTGGGCGTGGCCCGACCTCTACGCCGAGGCCCTCGTCGGGGTCGGCCGGGCGGCGGAGGCGGACGCCCTGCTCGTCCCGCACGAGCAGCGGGCCGCCGAGCGCGGCAGGCAGTCCTCGATCGCCAGGCTGGCACGGGCGCGTGGGCGGGTCGAGGCCGCGCTGGGACGGCCGGACCGGGCCGAGGCGGCGTTCGCGCAGGCGCTGGCGGCCGTCGAGAAGGTGGCGTTCCCGTTCGACGCGGCCCGCACGCGGCTCGCGGCGGGGGCGTTCCTGCGCCGTGCGGGGCACCGCCGCCGGGCGGCCGAGCTGCTGCAGGCGGCCCAGCGCGGCTTCACCGAGCTGGGCGCCGTGCCCTACGCCGAGCGCTGTGCGCGGGAGCTGGCCGCGTCCGGGCTGCGGCCGAGCACGCGGCGCGACCGCGACGAGACCCGCCTCACCGCCCAGGAGCTCGTGGTCGCCCGCCGCGCCGCGGCGGGCCTGTCCAACCGCGAGCTGGCGGCCGAGCTCGTCGTGAGCGTGAAGACCGTGGAGTACCACCTGCGCAACGCGTTCGCGAAGCTCGGCGTCACGTCGCGGCGCCAGCTCGCGGAGCGGCTGGATTCCCACTCCACGGAAGGCGCCTTGTCGGGCCCGCACTGAGCGGCGACGCTGCGGGGGTGCCCACCGCGCTGCAGCAGGAGCTGGCCGACGAGCTGTGGGAGGCCGACCGCACGGCGGTGCCGATCGCGCCGCTGACCGAACGGCATCCCGAGCTCGTCCTCGCCGACGCCTACGCCATCCAGACGATCAACATCGACCGCCGGTTGGCTGAAGGGCAGCGGTTGATCGGCCGGAAGGTGGGGCTCACGTCCAAGCCGATGCAGCGGCTCCTTGGCGTCGACGAGCCGGACTTCGGCGTGCTGACCGAGGCGATGGTCGTCGAGGACGGCGACGAGGTGGACCTCACGGCGCTCGTGCAGCCGCGCGTCGAGGCGGAGATGGCGTTCGTCATGGGCCGCGACCTCGCGGGCCCCGGCGTCACCACCGGCACGGCGCTCACCGCGATCGCGGGCGTGCTGCCCGCGATCGAGATCGTGGACAGCCGCGTGGCCGACTGGAAGATCAAGCTCGTCGACACGGTGGCGGACAACGCGTCGTCCGGCCTGATCGTCACGGGCGGGAAGATGACCCCGGTCGCCGACATCGACCTGCGGCTCGTCGGCGTCGTCGTCAGCCGCGGCGGCGAGGTGCTGCACACCGGGGCGGGCGCGGCGGTGCTGGGCAACCCGGCGCGGTGCGTGGCCTGGCTCGCCAACACCCTCGGCGCGTTCGGCGCGGGCCTGCGGGAGGGCGACGTGGTGCTGCCCGGCTCGCCGCACGCGATGGTGACGGTCGCGCCGGGCGACGTGTTCCGCGCCGAGTTCGCGCACCTGGGCCCGGTGACCGTGCGGTTCTCGAAGGAGGTGGCGGCATGATCCGGGCGGCCGACGTGGCGAACGACCTCATCGCGGCGGAGCGTGAGCGCAAGGCCATCGGCCAGTTCTCCGACGCCCACCCGGACTTCGACCTGGCCACGGCGTACCAGGCGCAGCGGCTCTTCGTCGGGGCCAAGCTCGAGGCGGGGGAGCGGTTCGTCGGCTGGAAGCTCGGGCTGACCAGCCGCAACAAGCAGCAGGCGATGGGCGTCGACGCGCCCCTCTACGGCCGGGTGACCAGCGGCATGCTCGCCACCTACGGCGACCCGGTGCGGCTGGACAGGTTCATCCACCCGCGGGTCGAGAGCGAGATCGCGTTCCTGCTCGCGCGGGACGTCGAGGCACCGGCGTCGGTGACGTCCGTGCTCGCGGCGACCGACGTCGTCTTCGGGGCGGTGGACGTGCTGGACTCGCGGTATGAGGGGTTCAAGTTCACGCTCGAGGACGTCGTCGCGGACAATGCGAGCGCGGGCGCGTTCTTCCTCGGCCCGGTGGCGCGGCGGCCCGCCGACCTGGTGGACCTGCGGCTGCTCGGCTGTGTGGTGCGGGTCGACGGCGAAGTGGCGATGACGGCGGCGGGCGCCGCCGTCATGGGGCATCCGGCGGCGTCGGTGGCGTGGCTGGCCAACCAGCTCGCGGCCGAAGGGGAGGGCCTGAAGGCCGGGCAGCTGGTGTTCTCCGGCGGGGTCACCGCGCCGGTGCCGGTCACCGCGGGCGGATCCGTGACGTTCGAGTTCGACGGGCTGGGCGTCATCGACGTCTACGGAGCGTGAGACATGCCGACCTCGCAGGCGAAGGTGGCGACCGACGCCGCACCCCGCTACGCCAAGCAGCTGCTGTCGCACCTGGGGCATCGCGCGCAGGTGGAGGCGCTGGAAGGGGAGCCGGACGGCGGGCGGCTCGTCTTCGAGCGCGGCACCGGAACGGTCCGGCCCGCGGGCGACCACCTGCTCCTGGTGGCCGAGGCCGCGGACGAGGAGTCGCTGCACCACGTCGAGGGCGTGCTCGCCCGACACCTGGAGCGCTTCGGCGCGCGCCGCGAGCTCGTCGTCACCTGGCAGCAAGGGTGAGTCCCGCGTTCCGCCACGGTGAGTCCCGCAAACGAGCACGGTGAGTCCCGTGTTTCGGCACGGTGAGTCCCGTGTTTCGGCACGGTGAGTCCCGCATCTCGACACGGCGAGTTGGGCGAACGTGCACGGTCGAAGGGCGGTGACATGGTCCGTGTGATCCACACTGACGAGGCGCCGTCGCACGTCGGGCCGGTGCCGCAGGCCGTCGAGGCCGGGGGATGGGTGTACGTGTCCGCGCTGTTCGGCGCCGACCCGGCCACGCACGCGATCCCGACCGACGCGCGCGCCGAGGCCGAGCAGCTTTTCGACAACCTCGCGGCGATCCTCGACGCGGCGGGCGCCGGGCTGACCGACGTCGTCCGGGTCGGGATCGTCATGCGGCACCTGCAGCGCGACCGGCCCACGTTCAACGCGGTGTGGGCGGAGCGGTTCGGCGACCACCGCCCCGCCCGCTCGGCGATCGAGTCGCCCGACTTCGGCCGCGTCGGCGAGAACACCCGGTTCATGGTGGAGGCCACGGCCTACCTGCCGCGGTGAGTCCCGCCTTCGGCCGCGGCGTGCACAGATTCTCGACACGCCGTGCTCGAACGCGGGACTCACCGTGCGCGTTTGCGGGACTCGCCGTGTCGGTTTGCCCTTGCCCTCGCCGTGCTCGCCCGCGTGCTCGTCGGGCTGGGCGACGCCCTGGTGCAGCCCGGCCCGGCACCGCGATGGCTCCTGGTCCTGCTGGTCGTCGTGCTCGCGGCGGCGGGCCCCGGCTCGGTGGTCGGCATCGACACGGCGCGCACGCACAACCCGAGCGCGAACCTCGGCGTCGCCCAGAGCATGGTCAACATGGGCGGCTTCCTCGTCTCGCTCGCCGTGCTGGTGGCGATGGGCGGCGTGCTGACGGCGCTCGGGGGCTTCACGCCCGAGGCGTTCCGGGTGGCGTGGCTGGTGCAGTATCCGGTGTGGACGCTTGCGGTGGCAGGCATCCTGGTGGCGCGGCGAAAGGCCCGCCGGGTCGACGCGGAGCGCGGCATCGTGCCGCGTCCGCTGCGGACGGTGCTAGCGGGGGTGATCGCCCGGTGACGCAATAGGTGGCGCCCGCCCGACGTCCTGGCGGGTGGGAGGTGGAATGGAGTTCGCCGATCTCGCCCGACAGCAGCTGCCGCGGCTGTACGGCCTCGCCCGCCAGCTCGTCGGCGAGGACGCGGAGGACCTCGTTCAGGAATGCCTCCTCAAGGCCTGCCGCGCCTACGGCGAGCTGCGCGACGTGCAGGCCGCGCCCGCGTGGCTGACCCGCATCATGGTCAACTGCGCCCGCGACCGGTTCCGCAGCCGCGACCGGAGGGTCCGGGAGGCCCCGTTGCCCGACGTCGAGGACTTCTCGCTCTACCGGGTGATCGCCGCCGAGGACCCGTTCCCGTACTCCGACTCCCTGCACCTGGACTTCCTGCACCGGTTCGGCCCCGAGGACGTGTGGGCCGTGCTGCGCGGCCTGCCCGAGATCTACCGCCTGCCGCTGGTGCTGGTGCACATGCATGATGTGAGCACCAAGCACGCCGCCCGCCTCCTCGACGTCCCGCTCGGCACACTGCTGGCGCGACTGCACCGGGGGCGCAAGCAGTTCGAGAAGGACCTGTGGGTGTACGCGGAGGCCCATGACCTGTTGCGCGAGCCCCTGCGGGAGGGAACATGATCCGCTGCGAGGACGCGCTGCGGGAGCTGTGGGGCTACCTGTGCGACGAGGTGACGCCCGAGCGCCGCGCCCGCATCCAGGAGCACCTGGACGCGTGCCGCCGTTGCTGCGGCGAGATCGCGTTCCTCGGGGAGCTGCGCAAGGTCGTCGCGTCGTCGAGCCCGGAGCTGCCCGCCGACGTCGGCGTCCGGATGGAGGCGTTCCTCGCGACCCTGGAGGGGGGCGCAGATGACCGACCTGATGCACAAGGCTGAGATCCAGCAGATGGTGCGCGACGCCTACCTCGCCCTCGCGACGCCGCGCGGGGCAGGCGCGCGCTACTACGACCCCGAGGACCTCGTAGGGCTGCCGTCCGGGGCGGTGGCGTGGTCGCTCGGCGTCGGCAGCCCGCTGGCCCACGCCGTGCTGCCGCCCGGCTCGTCCGTGCTGGACGTCGGCTGTGGCGCGGGCATCGACGTGCTGCTCGCCGC
The DNA here is from genome assembly GCA_963750095.1 of uncultured Actinomycetota bacterium. GTDB lineage: Bacteria > Actinomycetota > Actinomycetes > Mycobacteriales > Pseudonocardiaceae > Pseudonocardia. The sequence goes on from CAVVPJ010000012.1 coordinate 642,401, forward strand.
CCGCCGGGTCGGCGCCGACGGGCGGGTCGTCGGCCTGGACATGCTCCCGGAGATGTGCGAGCGCGCCAGGGCCCACGTGCGGGAGGCCGGGCTGTCCAACGTCGAGATCGTCGAAGGCGAGATGGAGGCCATCCCGCTTCCCGACGACGCCGTCGACGCGGTCATCTCCAACGGCGTGGTCAACCTGTCGGCGCGCAAGATGCGCACGCTCTTCGAGTGCGCCCGCGTGCTGCGTCCCGGCGGACGCCTCTGCCTCACCGACGTCACCCTCGACGAGAAGGACCTGCCGCCCGAGGTGCTGCTGCACCCGGCGGCCTGGTCGGGGTGCGCTGCGGGCGCGATGGCCGAGCGGGCGCTGCTGCGTGCGCTGGGCCGGGTCGGGCTGGTCGACGTCGAGGTCCGCGAGCGGCACCCGTTCGGGGTGGAGGACTGCGCCCGGTTCCCGCTGTTCACCCCCGAGCTGCTGGACGTCATGCGCGCGACGATCCCCCCGGAGCGGCAGCCGACGATCGCGACGGTCATCACCGTCACCGCGCGCCAACCCAGCGGCGGCCGACCGGATAAGGACGCCGCGCGGAGCGAAGTTGTTGCATCCGCCCCGGTGCGCAACACGCCCGCTCCCGCGGCCGTCCTGGAGAGCGTGGAGAACACGATTCGGGAGTTCAGTGCAGGGGACCGCGCCTGCGGTGACGGTGTCGGTCGGGACCTGCGCGCCTGGTGGGCGTCCGTCCCTCCCGGCACCCGCACCGTGGTGACCATGCGCGACCCCTCGACGAAGGCCGACGTCCCGTCGCTGGCGCGGATGCTGGGGCACAGCGTCGAGGACATGACCGAGACCGGCGGCACGCTGCGCGTGACCGTCCGCACCAAGGGAGACCCGGTATGACCAAGATGATCTTCGGCTGCTCGCACGGCCAGGACGACGTCGAGCGCGCCACGCTGCCCTTCATCGCCGCCAACGTGGCGGCGGTGGCGGGCCAGGAGGCCTACGTCCTGCTCACCGTCGAAGGCGCCTGGCTCGCGACCAAGGGCTACGCCGACGGGATGCACTTCCCCGGCATGCCGCCGCTGCGCGGGCTGATGGACGAGTTCCTCGACAACGGCGGCACGATCTGGGCGTGCGGGGCGTGCACGAAGCCGCGCGAGATCAGCGAGGACCACCTGATCGCCGGGGCGAGCATCATCGGCGCGGCGAAGGTGGTCGAGGAGCTCGCGGCAGGCGCGCAGAACATCACCTTTGCGTAGCTCCTTGGTCGGCTCGTCGGCGGCCTCGATGATCGCCACCCGTTCGCGCGCATCCGGGCGAGCAGGTGGCGCACCGCGTCGGGGTCGCCGAGGCGGAATCCGAAAGTACAAGAACGTGGGTGCCGGGCCGACCTCGTCGTCGGGGTGCAGGGCGAGGTCGAACCCGTCGCCGTTGCGGATGATCAGCGTGCATGGCGCGAGCCTGCGCCGCCGCCTCGGCCCGCGCACTCATGCGACGAGGTCCTCGGGGCCGTAGCCGCCGCGACGCATCCGGCCGCGCAGCTCGACCAGCGCCCGGCCACGGGTCGGGCCGATGCTGCCGACCGGCATGCCGGTCAGCTGCGACACCGCGGCGTAGTCGGCATCGGGGCTGCGGAAGATCGCGTCGACGAGCTGCCTGCGCCTCGTCGGCAGCTGGGCGACGGCGGCGTCCATCGCCCGGTCCCGCTCGTCGCGCAGGATGCGCGCCTCCGGACCCGCCCCGACCCACGCGACCTGGTCCGCGAACGTGTCGACCGGCAGCTCCCGCCGCGAGCGGCGCAGCACGGCGAGGCACTCGCGCGCGGCGGTGGTCGCCAGCCAGCCGCCGAGCCGCTCGGGGTCCCGGACGGTGCCGATGCGCTCGACGGCGCGCAGCCAGGTGTTCTGGATGGCGTCGGCGGCGTCGGCGTGCTGTAGCCGGAACCCGGCGACGGTGGCGCGGACGAGGTCGCCGTACCGGACGACGATCTCGTTCCACGCCCGCCGGTCGCCGGCCGCCGCGGCCTCGACCAGCTCGGTGACGGTCTGCTCAAGCACCTGCTTGCTCATGTCGTGTCCCCCTCCATCGGCTCGGTACCGACGCTAGGAAGGCGCGACCCCCGGCGGATCCGAGCAAACCCTGGCCGCGACCCCAGAGAGCCAGCGCAGAGGGAACATGATGCGAGGCGGCGGACGTCCGCGGACTCCCCGTGGAGAGCAGGTGTCAGGCGTGCAGACGTCAGGATCGGCTTGCCATCCGGTAAGGGTCGGCCTCAGGCGGGCATGGGGACGGCGCCGATCTGCACGAGCACGCCGAGCATGTCGGCGGACGACAGCGCTCGACGCAGCGGCCGTTGCGGAAGTGCAGGATGGTGATCCCCGGCAGGACGACGTCGCGCCCGGTCGCGGGCACGCCGCGGAAGGGACCGTCGTGGCGGCCCGCCAGCGTGAAGCGGCACACGAGCCGGTCGCCGTCGGAGAACGTCTCGTGCAGAGTCAGCGAGCGGCCGGGGAACGCGGCGAAGATCCCCGCGTAGAACTGCGGGTCGTGCGACAGCGCGGCGAGCACCTCGCTGACCCGGATCGTCGGCACCACGGCGACCGGGTTCGCCGAGTGCGTCCTTTTCGGTGATCCAACCCCGGAAACCGCGACCTCGCCGCGATCACCTCAGGCGGCGATGACGCCGCGCGCCCGCACCTCCAGCGCCAGCGCCGCGGGGGTGGGGAGGCGCCAGCCGGTGCTGCGCTCGAGGTCGCGCAGCTTGCGCAGGGCCTTGCGCAGCGCCGTGTGCCGCTCCTCGTCGTACGGCGACGACCCGACGACGTCGAGCAGGTGTCGCACCTGCTCCAGCAGAGCCCGCTCCGGCGGCGAGAACCGCGCGTCGCGGCTGCGTTCGGCCGCGGCGACGGCCGCCGACCACGCCCGCTCCTCGCGCTCGACGGCCTCCACGAAGCGGCGCGCGAACGCGGCCGCGGGGTACTGCTCGGTCAGGAGCGCCCCCGCCTCGGCGAACGCGTCGACGAACCGCGCGGTGGGCGGTTGGCGCACGTCGGCCAGCGCGGGCGTGTCGAGCACGGCCTGCGCGTCGCACTCGAACCGGGCGAACGCCTCGGCGACGGCCCGGTGACGGGTGACGGCGTCGTTCCACCGCGCCCGCCAGTCCACCCGCTCGATCCCCCGCCGAGGGCCCCGCGCGACCTGGCTCGACAGCAGCGCCAGGCCCGCCGCCCAGAGGACCGCCAGCACCAGCATCGTCATGAGCAGGCTGCCCAGCAGCGGCCACCAGTCCAGTGACATCGGCAGATGCGGCGGGCCGTGGTGGAAGTGGGGCCCGAAGCCGGGTCCGGGGGACGGCCCGTAGCCGGGGCCGTCGGGTCCGAAGTCAGGTCCCATGCTCGTCTCCTCACGCAGGCACCAGCACCGTAACCCGTCCGATGCTGGTCCCTGGTGAAGTTCGGCGCTGATGTTCGCTCCGCAAGCTCCGCTCAGCCGATGACGACGTTGGTCGTGAACAGGCCCGCAGGGTCGAACCGCTCCCTGACCGCCAGCAGCCGCGCGCGTTCGGCGGGGCTCCACAGCCGCCCGACCCGCTCCGGGCCCGCCTGGCCGAGGAAGTTGAGCAGGCCGCCGCGGGCCCACGGCCGCAGCGCCTCCACGATCGCCGCGCCCGCCGCGGCGACGGCCTCGACCGGCACGCCCGCGAGCACGCCGACGGTGAACACCGAGAACGCGGCGGCGCGGCCCGTGACGGCATTCGGCACGCGGGGCGCCCTCGCGAGGGCGCCGCCGAGCAGCCGGATCTCGACCATCACCAGCGGCGACTCGACGTCGGGGCCCGCCTGGGCGAGCAGCGCGTCGACGGCCTCGGCGGGCAGCGCGGCGAGCGCGGTGCCGCGGTCCACACGACGGCATCGGCTCCGTCGGGTCCCTGTGCACCGCGTCGACGGCCGTGTAGGGCAGGTCGGCGACGAGGTCCAGCAGCGGCGTCGCGACGGCCCGCATCGGGGCCAGCAACGCGGGGCCTTCGGTGCCGAGGTGGGCGAACCGCAGCGCGACGACGAACCGGCCGCGCAACGGCCCGGGCAGGTCCGGGTCCGGGGGCAGACGCAGCAGCGCGACCGAGGTGGTCGTGTCCTCAGGCAGTGCGGGCGCCCATTCGCGCCAGGCGTGCAGCACCGCGGCGGCGTCGTCGCCCGCGAAGAAGATCCCGCCGCCGTGGAACGTCGTCACCGGGAACAGGCCGAACTCCATCTCGGTGACGATCCCGAAGCCGCCCTTGCCGCCGCGCACCGCCCAGAACAGGTCGACGTCGTCGGGATCGGTGCTGTCGGCGCGGACGTCGCGGACGGTGCCGTCGGCGGTGACGATCGTGAACGCGGTGACGTGGTCGGCGGCGAAGCCGTAGCGGCGCGCCATCGGGCCGAGGCCGCCGCCGGTCGTGTAGCCGACCACGCCGACGCTCGACGACGAGCCGTTGAGCGGCGCGAGGCCGTGCGGGGCCGCCGCCTCGATCACGGCGCGCCAGCGGACGCCCGCCTGGACGCGCGCGGTGCGGGCGACCGGGTCGACCGCGACGTCGGTCATGCGGCGGGTGGTCACGAGGACGGTCCCGTCGAGGTCGGCCATGAGGCCGTGCCCGGTGGCCTGTACGGCGATGCGCATGCCCTCGTGCGCCGCGTGGCGCACCGCGGTGGCGACGTCGACCGTGCTCGTGGCGCCGACGACGAGCGCGGGCGTGGGGGTGTAGCTCAGGTTGAAACCGGTGGTCTCCGCGGCCCAGCCGGGGTCGCCGGGGCGCAGGACGGGCCCGGTGACGCGGGTGAGGTCGGCCGGGCCGGAGGGCAGGAACGTGGTCATCTCAGGGGTCTCCTCGGGGGTGGACGCGCACCGAGAAGCCTGGCGGTGACGGGCCTGCCGCACGATCGTCCTGCCTGGTGTCCGGGGGGTGTGGCCAGCACCCCGACGAACCCGTCGCCGAAGGTCACGCGGTCGACGGGCCGGCGGTGCTCGGCTTCCCCGGATCGGCAGTGGCACCGATCACGATCGCCCCGCGGGCGAAGGGCGTCAACAGGAACGGTCAAGTCGGCCGTACGGCGTCATTTCGACCGCCGTGAGACGCGAACGGCGCCCAGGCGATGGGCCTGCGCGCCGTTCGGTGATGCGTGGTCAGTCCAGGTAGTCCCGCAGCACCTGGGAGCGGCTCGGGTGGCGCAGCTTCGACATCGTCTTCGACTCGATCTGCCGGATCCGCTCGCGGGTGACCCCGTAGACCTGGCCGATCTCGTCGAGCGTGCGCGGCTGGCCGTCGGTGAGGCCGAACCGCAGCCGCACGACGCCCGCCTCGCGCTCGGACAGCGTCGCCAGCACCGACTGGAGCTGGTCCTGCAGCAGCGTGAAGCTCACCGCGTCGACCGCGACGACCGCCTCGGAGTCCTCGATGAAGTCGCCGAGCTGCGAGTCGCCCTCGTCGCCGATGGTCTGGTCGAGCGAGATGGGCTCCCGAGCGTACTGCTGGATCTCCAGCACCTTCTCCGGGGTGATGTCCATCTCCTTGGCCAGCTCCTCCGGCGTGGGCTCGCGGCCCAGGTCCTGGAGCAGCTCGCGCTGGATGCGGCCGAGCTTGTTGATGACCTCGACCATGTGCACCGGGATGCGGATGGTGCGGGCCTGGTCGGCCATCGCGCGGGTGATGGCCTGGCGGATCCACCAGGTGGCGTACGTGGAGAACTTGTAGCCCTTGGTGTAGTCGAACTTCTCGACCGCGCGGATCAGGCCGAGGTTGCCTTCCTGGATGAGGTCGAGGAAGGCCATGCCGCGGCCGGTGTAGCGCTTGGCCAGCGACACCACGAGGCGGAGGTTCGCCTCCAGGAGGTGGTTCTTGGCGCGCTCGCCGTCACGGACGATCCAGCGCAGGTCGCGGCGCAGCTGGGGGGAGACCTTCTCGCCCGCGTCGCTCGAGCGGCGCATCCGCTCGGCGGCATAGAGGCCCGCCTCGATCCGCTTGGCGAGCTCGACCTCCTCCTCCGCGTTGAGCAGCGCGACCTTGCCGATCTGCTTGAGGTAGGCGCGGACCGAGTCGGCGGAGGCGGTGAGCTCGGCGTCCTTGCGCGCCTGCCGCAGCGCCTCGGACTCCTCCTCGTCCCAGACGAAGTCGCCCGCCTTCTGCGGGGTGCCGGAACGCTCGCGGGGGGTGCGACGGTTGGCGCCGGTGTTGGCGACCTCGTCGTCGTCCTCCTCGTCGTCCTCGTCCTCGGCGGCCTCCTCGACGGTGTCGTCCTCGACCGCGACGTCGGCGAGGTCGCCTTCGAGGTCGGCGCCGAGGTCCGCGGAGAGCTCAGGGTCGTCGAGGTCGCCGTCTTCGGGAGCGGCCTCGATCTCGGCATCGGCGTCGAGGTCGACCGCGTGCTCGCCCGCCTTCTTCGGCGCGTCGGCGCCCTCCTTCTTGGCGGGCGGGGCGACCTTGGCCTTCGGCTCAGCCTTCGTGGCGGTCTTCGCCGCCGCAACCACCCGCGAACGGGGGCGGCTCGCCGGGGCGGACGCCTGTTGGTCGGCGGTGATGTCGCTGCGGCTTGCGGGATCTGCGGCTGCCACTGGGCCCTCTCGCTACGGTGCGCTTACCGGAAACCGGACGGCGAACGCCCGCCTCCGGCTGCCTGTCGAGATGTCGTCGACCCGCGGAGCGCGTCCGACGCTGGTGTCGGAGGCCGTCCCGATTGCGGGTACCCCGACATTGTAACGGCGCGATCAGGGACGTACTCCCTTCGGCTTCCCGCGCGTCACGGTGAGCGGTCATATGGTCGGATGGCACTCGTGAGCGAGCTTGCCAGCGAACCGTCGGCGCAGAGCGAGTCGCCCGGCCGGAAAGGCGCCGTCGAGAGCGCCGACGGTCGCGCCGACAGCCACGCCACCGATTCCGACGACCCCCGCGAGCTGCGGCGGGTGGCCGAACGGGTCGCCGTCGACGCGGCGACCCATCTGCGTGACCTCCCTCGGCCGTGGGAGGGCGGGAACGGGGCCGACCGCGTCGGGGTGACCACGAAGAGCACGCCGACCGACGTCGTCACCGCGTCCGACCACGCGGTCGAGACACTCGTGCGCGAGCGGCTCGCCGTCCTGCGGCCCGGCGACACGGTGCTGGGGGAGGAACACGGCGGCAGCGCGGTCGGGCCCGGAGTGCACTGGGTGGTCGACCCGATCGACGGCACCGTCAACTTCCTCTACGGGCTTCCGTGGTACGCGGTCTCGGTCGCCGCGGTGCGCGACGGGCGGTCCCTCGCGGGTGCGGTCGTCGAGCCCGCGTCCGGGCGGGTGTGGAGCGCGGGCCTCGGGTGCGGTGCGACCTGCGACGGCGTGCCGGTGTCGGTGTCCGGCGCCACCGACGTGGCGCTGTCCCTGCTGGGCACCGGCTTCTCCTACCGGGCGGAACGCCGGGTGCGGCAGGCGGCGATGATCGCCGGGCTGCTGCCGCATGTGCGGGACCTGCGCCGCACCGGGTCGGCGGCGCTGGACCTGTGCGGGGTGGCGGCCGGATGGGTGGACGCCTACCTCGAGCACGGCTGCAACTGGTGGGACTGGGCCGCCGCGGCGCTCGTCGCCGCCGAGGCGGGCGCCGTGGTGCGCACCCCGGGGGCGGCGGGCCGGGTCCCTCCCGAGGACGGGCTGGGCGCGGACGCGCTGTTCGCCGCGACCCCCGCGATCGCCGACGAGTTGCGCGCGCTCGCCGTCGAGCACGGCGCGGGCGCGGTGTAGCGGTCCCCCGGCAGCCGCAGCGGGGTGACACCGCTGCGACTCAGTCGGAGGAGTGTCACCCTGCTGCAACGCCGGGGGCCCGTCCCGCCGGGGCTCAGCCGCAAGTGGCCTCGCGCGCCGCGGCGAGCGTCGCCGGGTCCACGATCGGGGTGGCGGGCGGCGGGGTGTTGCCCGCGGCGGGGTCGGCGTTGCCCGAGCCCGTCGACCCCGACCCGGACGTCCCGAGCTGGTCGAGCGCGTCGCGGACGGCGCGGCTGGGGTTGACGTCGCCGAAGGTCGTGCCGACCGCGACGTCGACCGTGTCGTCCGGCCGCCCGTCGCGCACCAGCTCGGCACACGGCACGACCAGCGCGACCGTGCTCGCCGCGCTCTGGCCCGCCTGACCGAAGCGGATCTGTCCCGTGCAGGCCATGTCGCCGTCGGGGAAGAACTTGTCGTTGGCAGGCGGGGCCGCCTGCGCGAAGCCGAAATCGCCGAGCTGGGCGGCCACCAGGTTGGCCTGCCCGCGCTGCCCGCCCGCGTTGAGCACCCGGACCTTGACCGAGGACGGCGACACCGGCGGGACGCCGTCCAGCCCGCCTGCGGGCACGACCTGGCCCGGCAGCGGCCCGTTCGGCGGCCGCGGACAGGCCGTCACTCCCGCCGCGGCACCGGTTGTGATCAACACCGTGGTCCAGGTGATCGCTGCCACGACCGCCAGCACGGCCACCACGACGATCACGGGACCGCGACGGCGGCGCTGGTAGGGGCGGTTGCGCACGGTCATTCCTCGTGCTGCGCAGCGGTCACGGCACCAGACCCTACTGGCGCGTCGGACGCCACCGCGGGGCGCCGCGCGGACGTTCTCAGGTTGAGCTACCCTCTGCGCGCCCACGGGGGACCCGAGCGTGTCCGGCGGGGTCCGTGAACCGGGCCTCGAGTTGAGACCTGCGTCACTCGGATGCCGGGCACAAACACCGTCGCTGTGACGTTGTCCAGCGGCACGACACGACAGAGCGCATGTCACAGGACATGGCAAGAGGGTGGGAAAGATGGCGACCGACTACGACGCGCCGCGGCGTAACGAGACCGACGACATGGCGGAGGACTCGCTCGACGAGCTGAAGGCCCGTCGCAACGAGGCTCAGTCGTCCGTGGTCGATGTCGACGAGACGGACACGGCGGAGAGCTTCGAGCTGCCAGGGGCCGACCTGTCCGGCGAGGAGCTCACGGTCAAGGTGCTTCCGAAACAGGCCGACGAGTTCATGTGTGCCAGCTGCTTCCTGGTGCACCACCGCAGCAGGCTGGCGGAGTCCAACGGCACGACGTTCATCTGCCGGGACTGCGCCGCCTGAGAATCACTGTTTGAGCGCGGCGATCAGTCCGGGGGCGTCGCGCACACTGAATACCCAGTAGGGCGTCGGGTCGTCCGGGTCGGTGATCTCGACCCGGACGACTTGGCGTATCCACGCACGCAGCATCAGGTAGGCGGTCGGGTCGAGCTCGGGCCCGAGCGCCGCCTGCCGCTCGGCCTTGGGGACGACCTCCGCCGCCCCGAGGTGCCGCAGCTCCTTGACCGCGTTCCCCACCTGCAGCCTGTCGTCCACCACCCGCACCCGCGTGCGGCCCAGCAGCACCAACGCGAGGACGGCGACCGGCACGCAGAGTGCGTAGCCGATCCACGAACGGACGCCCGAGTACCCCATGTGGATCTCGGCGCCGAGCAGCACCGCCACGCCGATCGCGGCGATGTACCACCACGGGGGCACCGACAACCGCTCGTCGAACCGGGAGCGGCCGGACGTCGATCCGCGGGCTGGAAGCGGGCTGTCGCTCACCGCGCCGAGGGTAGCCTCGCTCGTCGTGTCCGGCTCCGTCGATGCTCCCCTTCACGAGCCGTCAACCGCAGGTTCGCCGGTAGACGGCGTGCGCCCGACGGTCGACGTGCTCCTGACCCGGCTCGATCCCGGCCTGCCGCTTCCGAGCTACGCCCGGCCCGGCGACGCGGGTGCCGACCTGCACTCCGTCCGCGACCTGGTGCTGGAGCCCGGTGAGCGCACGCTGGTCGGGACGGGTGTCGCGATCGCGCTGCCGCCCGGATACGCGGGCTTCGTGCACCCGCGTTCGGGGCTGGCGGCCCGCGCGGGCCTGACGATCGTGAACGCACCGGGCACGGTCGACGCGGGCTACCGCGGCGAGATCGTCGTGTGTCTGGTCAACCTCGACCCCGGCACGCCGGTCCGGATCAGCCGCGGTGACCGCATCGCCCAGCTGGTGGTGCAGCGCGTCGAGCGGGCGCGGTTCGTCGAGGTCGAGGCGCTGCCCGCGTCCGACCGCGGCGCCGGGGGCTACGGCTCGACCGGCGGACACCCGCTTCTGCACGGGGAGGACCGCTAGTGGCCCGCGACCGAGGCGGCGCCGTGGTGACCTCGAACGACAAGGCCGAGGCCGCCGCCACCCAGCGCATGCGCATCCCGACGAACGGGCCGCACGACGGTGACACCGCCGACCCCGAGATCACACCGGCGCCCGGCACGATGGACTTCGGCGCTGTCAAGGTGCCGGTGCCCGGCGAAGGCACGGTGGCCGTCGAGCCGTCGACCGAGGGCCGGATCCAGGCCGTGCACATCTCGGTGCCCGAGGGGCGGCTGTCGGTCAGCGCGCTCGCCGCGCCGCGCACGGGCGGGCTGTGGCCGGACCTCGCCGACGAGATCCACGCGTCGCTGCGCGAAGGCGGTGCGCGGGTGCGGTCGTTCACGGGGGAGTGGGGCCGGGAGCTGCACGCGGCCACCGAGGGGGCCACGTCCGTCTTCGTCGGCGTGGACGGTCCGCGGTGGATGCTGTACGGCGTCGCGACCGGCCCGACGCGCGACGCCGTCGCCCTCGACGCGCGACTGCGGCGGATGCTGCGCGGCACGGTGGTGGTCCGCGGCCGCGCGCCCTACCCGGTGCGGACCGTTCTGCCGCTGGTGACGCCGTCCGAGCTGGGCGATGCGGAGCAGCCGACGACGGCCGCGCCACCGACGATGACCCTGCGCACCCCCGCCGCGACGCCGGATGCCGCCGAGGCGTCCGCGGCGACGAACGACGCGACGAACGGCAAGCAGGCCAGGCGATCGACGAACGGGGCGCCGAACGACACCGTGAACGGCGTCGCGCTGCCCGAGGAGCGGGGCGGGGCGAAGGAGCGCCGGTCGCCCGGCGACACAGCGACGAACGGCAGGGCATGGCGCCGGACGAACGGCGTGGCCCCCGGCGGCAGCGGCCCCACGCGGGCGACCCGCACCGGCGCCACTCCCGCCGCCGCGTCGACCAGCGGGGCGTTCCCGACCGGTGCGCCGACGAACGGCGCCTCGGTGCCATGGCCTGCCAACGGCGGCTCGCGGACAGGGGCCCCGTCGACCGGCGCGCCCGCGGCGGCGTCGACCGGCGGCGCGTTCCCGACGGGCGCCGCTGCTGCCGGGTCGGGCCCGCACCGCACGTCGATCCGGCCGAACGGCGTGCCCCCCGCCGAGCCGCCGCCCACGAGCACCCCGACGGCCGGAGCGGGCGGCGCGTTCCCGACGCCCGGTCGGGCTGTCGGCCTATCCGGGTCCGTGAGCGGTGCGTTCCCGACCGGCGTGGGTCCGAACGGCATTCCCACCGGCCCGGTCCCGTCGGCATGGGCCTCGGCCCCGCAGGCGGGCAGCGCGTCCCACCGATCGTCGACCAACGGCGCAGCTCCCGGAGACGGGTCGACGACCGGCCTGTTCCCGAGCGGACAGGCAGCGGCGCCCGGCAGCCCGACCTCCTTCGGCGTGCCGACCAACGGCGCCGCCCCCCGCGGTTCGACGAGCGGCGGGTCGAAGGCCTCCGGCGCCTACCCGCGCCAGGACGTTCCGGCGGCCTGGTCCCAGGAGACGGGCAGCCACCGACGGTGGACGGACGTGCCGCCGGTGCGCAAGCCCGTCGGTCCCTCGCCGACCGGGCAGGCCTCGACCTCACAGGCGTCGTCCGGGCGGGAATTCCCGGCCGCCCCGCCGGTCACCGAAGCGCGGCCGACCGGGCCTTCGCGGCTTCGGGCGCCCTCCGCGCCGCCGAGTGGGGAGGTCTCGTCGCCGCGACCGGCGCAGACGCCGTCCGGCCTGCCCTACCGGCCCGCGGCGCCCGAGCCGACGGGGGAGTGGCGGCCGCCGCCATGGGCCGATCCGACGCCGGTCGAGCCGTCGCAGGACGTGCGCGGGCCCGCGGCTCCCGAGCCGACGGCGGAGTGGCGGCCCCCGTGGGCTGAGCCGTCGGGGGAGCCCGCGGCGCCCGGGGCGCCCGAGCCCGCCGCCGGGTGGCGGCCGTCGCGGGATGCCCGCAGGCCCGCGGAGCCCGAGCCGACCGCTGAATGGCGACCCGCATGGGCCGATCCGGCATCGGTCGAGCCGTCGCGGGATGCCCGCAGGCCCGCTGTGCCCGAGCCGGACACGGACTGGGAGCCGTGGGCCGATTCGGTGGCGGCCGCGCCGTCTCCGGACCCGCGCGGCCGGGCAGGGCGCGAGCCTGCCCGCAGCTGGGACCCGCTCGTGGACCCGCTCCCCGGCGGCCTCGACCCGCTGCCCGCGCCGGACCCGGCGTGGCCCGGCGGCGCCGCTCGTGCCCGGAGCGACGCCTCCGAGCCCTCCGCCGAACAGCACAACGGCAGGTCCCGCCACGCCGAGCCGGGCGATGCCGCGCGCCGCCACGACGACCGGTCCGGCCTCGGCTTCCGCGAGCGACTCGCCCGAGCAGGCGATGCCCCCGGCAGCCCGCGGAACGGGTTCTCCGACCGAGCCGTCGGTGATCCGTGGGACCGGTACGAGCACCTCGCCCATCGTTCGTCGTCATCCGGCGACGCCGAAGCACGAGGTCGGCCCGGACGGCGGCGGGCGCAGGAGGCGCCGGCGACGACCGCGGAGGGCAGGCACAGCGCCGACGCTCCGTCGACGCGGCACGGCGACGTCGAGGAGCGACGCCACGCCGACACCGGCGGCCACGCGGCGCCGAGGGTCCCGCCGACCCAGTGGGCGTGGCCGAAGGAACCCGAGCCCGCGTCCGCGCACACCGGCACGCCCGCAGGCAGGCGCGCGGCCGACGGCGGCGGCCGCCCGGCGGCGTGGGCCGCGGCCGACCTGCTGGACGTCGGCCGCCACAGCGGTGGACGTCGTCGGCGGAGCGACCCGCCGCGGCACGGCGCGTCCGACGACCCCGACGCGGGCAGGCACCACCGGTACTGAGGATGGTCAGTCCCACCACCGAGACGAGCGTCTGCCCGCGCGCAGCCAGGCGAGCACAGCCGCTCGCCCGACCGTCTCGGGATCGGCGCCGAACGCGGCCAGCCTGGCCGTGACGAGCGCCGACCGCGGCGACGACGCCGCCCACAGCCGCGCTACCTCCATCGGATGCACCGGGTCGTCCACCAGCGCGGCCAGCCCGACGGGCACGCCGAGCGCCGCGAGCTCGGCGTTCGTCGGTCCCGGCTCGGCGGCGGCCGCCTCCAGCGCGGGCGCCAGCCCGTCCCCGTAGCGCGGCCAGGCCCGTCCGAGCTCCGCCGCGAGCCAGGCGGGCGCACCGGCCGCGGCCGTCGCCAGCGCGGCTTCGACCCCGTCGGACCGCACCTGCGCGGCGGTGAGCCGGGCCGCCAACGCCGCCGGTGCGGGCGCCGTGTCCGCGGTCGGCGTCGACCACTCTCCGTGCATCACCGGCGGCCCCGTCCACGCGGGCAACGCGAGCAGCAGCCCGGCCACCTGGCCACCCGGCGCGGCGGCCGCCCATCGGGCCGCGACATGCGCGCCGAGCGAGATCCCGCCCACGAGCAGCGGTCCCGACCCGGCCGCGGCGTCGAGCGCCCTCCGATAGCCCGCGACGACGTCGGCGCCCGCCCGCGGCGCGGGCGCGATCAGCCGAATGCCGATCGCGGCCAGCGGACGGGCGAACACCGATCGGATGAACCGCTCGTCAGATCCGGCGCCCGGCAGCATGACGGCGCAGGTCACGAGGCCTCCCGGCGTGAGGACCCCCGGGCACGTTTCGTCCGGGTTACAGTGGATGACGTTAACGGGCCTGGACCGACAGGCTCGGACGGACAGGGGAGACTGCGATGGGCGGCACCGAGCGTGGAGCCTTCCGGCGCATGCTACGCAAGCTGACCAGCGACGTCGGAACACTCGATGCCAACGACCTTTCCGAGCACGCCGAGCGTTCCGGTGCCCACAAGGCGTCGGAGTGTGCCTGCGGTCAGGACGTCACCGTGTTCGGTAGGCTACGCAGCGTCGAGTTCTGCCCCCAGGACGCCGACGCGACGCTCGAGGCTGAGCTGTTCGACGGCTCCGAGGGCGTCACCCTCGTCTGGATGGGCCGCCGCCGCATCCCGGGCATCGAGCCTGGCCGTACCCTTCGGGTGCGGGGTCGGATCGCGGTCCGGGACGGACGCAAGGTGATCTACAACCCGTTCTACGAGATCTGCCAGGCCCACACCACGTAGGAGACCCGTGACGGTCGGTCCGCCCGAGGAGTCCCCGCCCACCGCACGCCGCTCGCCCACGCTGCTCGAGCAGATGGGCGGCGTGTCCGGAATTGTCGCCTCCACGATCCCCGTGGCCGTGTTCGTCGTGGTCAACATCCTGACGGCGCTGCAGCCCGCACTGATCGCCGCGCTGGCGTCGGGCGTGGCGATCGCTGTGTGGCGGATCGCCCGTCGTCAGCCGCTGCAGCCCGCGTTCTCCGGTTTGTTCGGCGTCGGCATCGCCGCCTTCATCGCCTACCGCACCGGCGAGGCCCGCGGCTTCTACCTGCCCGGTCTGATCTACAGCGCGGTGCTGGCGCTGGCGTTCCTGGTGTCGGTGATCGTCCGGTGGCCGCTCGCGGGCGTCATCTGGCACGGCATCAACGGCGACGGCCAGTCGTGGCGGCGCGACCCCCGTCTGCTGCGCGCCTACACCTGGGCGAGCCTGCTGTGGACGCTGGTGTTCGCGGCGCGCCTGGTCGTGCAGGGCCTGCTCTACAACGCCGACGCCGCCACGTTGCTGGGCATAGCGCGGCTCGCGATGGGCTACCCGCTGGTCGGCGTCGCGCTGCTCGGAACGGTCTGGGCGGTAGCCAGGGCGCGCCGTTCCCCGCATCCTGCCGATTGAGCTCGCTCACATGGTGGAGCAGCTAGTATCCGAGCGCCGCGCGGATGTCCTCCTCGACGGCGGTGGTCGCCACGAACATCAGCTCGTCGCCGGGCTCCAGCGAGTCGTCGGCCTGGGGCACGATGACGCGGCCGCCGCGCAGGATCACCACGAGCGCCGAGTCGGGTGGGAGCTTCAGCTTGGCGACCGCCTGGCCCGCCAGTGGGGTGTCGTCGGGCAGCGTGACCTCCATCAGGTTGGCCTGACCCTGACGGAACGTCATCAGCCGCACGAGGTCGCCGACCGCCACCGCCTCCTCGACGAGCGCGGCGAGCAGGCGCGGCGTCGACACGGCGACGTCCACGCCCCAGTTCTGCCCGAACAGCCACTCGTTGCGGGGGTCGTTGACGCGCGCGACGACCCTCCGCACCGCGAACTCGGTCTTGGCCAGCAGGGAGACGACCAGGTTGACCTTGTCGTCGCCGGTGGCCGCGATGACGACGTCGCAGGTCTCCAGCCCGGCCTCCTCCAGCGAGGCCAGCTCGCAGGCGTCCGCGTGCACCCACTCGGCCGCCTCGACGGACTCCGGGTCGATCTGGGACAGCTCCCGCTCGATGAGCATCACCTGGTGGCGCGAGTCCACCAGTTCCAGCGCGATGGAGCGGCCGACGGCACCCGCTCCGGCGATCGCGACCCTCATGGACTGCTCAACCCTCCTGTGGTGGCGGCGCGGCCGCGGCCGAGGTGACGTCGCTGACCGTGCCCGACACGGCCGCGACGTAGATCGTGTCCTCGGCCTGCACGAACGTCTCGGTGCGCGGCAGGACGCCGGTGCCGAACCGGACGATGAACGCCACGCGCGACCCGGTCGCGGTCTCCAGCTCCCTGACCGGGCGCCCGACCCACTCCTCGTTGACCGGCAGCGGCAGGATCGCGACCGTGCCGGTGGGCTCGCGCCACGCCGAGGCCACGCCGTCGGGCAGCAGCATCCGCATCAGCCGGTCGGTGCTCCACGGCACGGTGGCGACGGTCGGGATGCCGAGGCGCTCGTAGACCGCGGCGCGCTTGGCGTCGTAGATCCGGGCGACGACGCGGGGGATGGCGAACGTCTCCCGCGCCACGCGGGCGGAGATGATGTTGGAGTTGTCGCCGCTGGAGACCGCCGCGAACGCCTGTGCGCGCTCGACACCGGCGTCGACCAGCACCTCGCGGTGGAAGCCCTGGCCCACCACCTGCCTGCCGGAGAACTCCGCGGGGAGCCTGCGGAAGGCCTGCGGATCCTTGTCGATCACGGCCACCTCGTGGCCGAGCCGGTCGAGGCTCGCGGCGAGCGACGAGCCCACACGACCGCAGCCCATGATGACGACGAACACGGCGGAACGCTATCGCAGGCAGCCACGCGTGGGGGCCTACGCACCGCATACGCTTCCGCCGTGCCCTCGCTTCGCGTCGCCCTCAAGCGCATCCTGGTCGGGCGTCCGCAACGCAGTGACCGGCTCGCGCACACCCTGCTCTCCAAGCGGATCGCCCTGCCGGTGTTCGCCTCCGACGCGATGTCGTCGGTCGCGTACGCCCCCGAGGAGATCTTCCTGACCCTTTCGGTGGCGGGGGCGTCGGCGTACGCGCTGTCGCCGTGGATCGGCCTCGCGGTGGTCGTCGTGCTGCTGACGGTGGTCACCAGCTACCGCCAGAACGTGCACGCCTACCCGTCCGGCGGCGGTGACTACGAGGTGGCCACCACCAACCTGGGCCGCACCGCGGGGCTGACGGTGGCCAGCGCGCTGCTCGTCGACTACACGCTGACCGTCGCGGTGTCGATCTCGGCGGCGGCGGCCAACATCGGCGCGCTCGTGCCGTTCGTCGCCGACCACAAGGTGGCGTTCGCGGTCGGCGCGATCGTGCTGCTCACGGCGGTGAACCTGCGGGGGGTCCGGGAGTCGGGTGTGGCGTTCGCCGTCCCGACCTACGCCTTCATGATCGGTATCGGGTCGATGATCGTGTGGGGTCTCGTGCGGATCCTGCTCCTCGGCCAGCCGGTGGTGACGGCCAGCGCGAACCTGACGCTGCTCGCCGAGGGTGACGCGTTCACCGGCTTCGCGCTGGTGCTGCTGATCCTGCGGTCGTTCACCCAGGGCGCGGCGGCGCTCACCGGCGTCGAGGCGATCAGCAACGGCGTGCCCGCGTTCCGCAAGCCCAAGTCGCGCAACGCCGCCAACACCCTGCTGCTGCTCGGAGTGCTCTCGGTGAGCATGTTCATGGGTCTGATCGCGCTGGCCCGGCTGGCCGGGGTCAAGATCGCCGAGGATCCGGCGACCCAGTTCGCCGACGCCCCCGCGGGCTACGTCCAGCAGACGATGGTGGCGCAGCTCGCCGACGCGGTGTTCTCCGCCTTCCGACCGGGCTTCTACTTCGTGGTCGTCATGACGGCCCTGATCCTCGCGCTCGCCGCCAACACCGCGTTCAACGGCTTCCCGGTACTCGGCTCGATCCTCGCGCAGGACCGCTTCCTGCCCCGCCAGCTGCACACCCGCGGCGACCGCCTCGCCTTCTCCAACGGCATCCTCATCCTCGCCGCGTTCGCCGTCGTGCTGGTGGTGGGCTTCCAGGCCGAGGTCACGCGCCTGATCCCGCTGTACACCGTGGGCGTGTTCGTCTCGTTCACGCTGTCGCAGACGGGCATGGTGCGGCACTGGAACCGGCTGCTGCGCGCCGAGAACGAGCCGACCGCCCGCCGCAGGATGCGCCGGGCGCAGTCGATCAACGGCTTCGGCGCGGTCATGACCGGGCTCGTGCTGCTCACGGTGCTCGTCACGAAGTTCCTGCTGGGCGCGTGGATCGCGATCGCGGCCATGGCCATGTTCTTCGTGGTGATGCAGGCCATCCAGCGGCACTACGACCGCGTGGCGGCCGAGCTGGTCGCGGCTGAGGTGGACACCGTCCTGCCGTCGCGCAACCACGCGATCGTGCTCGTCTCGACCTTGCACAAGCCCGCGCTGCGGGCGTTGGCCTACGCGCGGGCGACGCGGCCGGACGTGCTGGAGGCGCTCACCGTGAACGTCGACGACGCCGACACCAAGCGGCTGATGCGCGAGTGGGAGAAGCAGAAGGTCCCGGTGCCGCTGAAGGTGATCGAGTCGCCCTACCGCGAGATCACCCGTCCGGTGCTGGAGTACGTCAAGCGGGTGCGGACGAAGAACCCGCGCGACGTCGTCTCGGTGATGATCCCCGAGTACGTCGTCGGCCACTGGTGGGAGCAGCTGCTGCACAACCAGAGCGCGCTGCGGCTCAAGGGCAGGCTGCTGTTCCAGCCCGGGGTCATGGTCACGAGCGTGCCGTGGCAGCTCGCGTCCTCGGAGCGGATGGTGACCCGCCGCGCCGAGATCCCGCCCGGCTCGGTCCGACGGGGCTACGAGGCACCGCCCGCCGAGGTCCGCACCCCGGCGGCGAAGCCGTGACGGCGTCGCGGGTGCTGGACTGGACCGACCGCGTTCTCGAGCTGGAGGTCGGCGCGGTCGCGCACGGCGGGCATTGCGTCGCCCGGCACGAGGGCCGGGTGGTGTTCGTCCGCCACGCCCTTCCCGGCGAGCGGGTGGCCGCCGTCGTCGACGAGGACGGCGGGGGCTCGTTCTGCCGTGCCGACGCGGTCACGGTGTTGGAGGCGTCGCCGCTGCGGGTGCCCGCGCCGTGTGGCTGGGCACGGGCGGGGGGCTGCGGCGGGTGCGACCTGCAGCATGTCGCCCCGGACGGCCAGCGCTCCTGGAAGGGCCAGGTGCTCGCCGAGCAGCTGCGTCGGCTGGCCGGGCTGGTGCGCGAGGTCGAGGTCGAGGCGCTGCCGGGTGGGCCGCTGGGCTGGCGAAGCCGGGTGCGGCTCGCGGTTGACGAGCAGGGCCGGGCGGGGCTGCGCGCGCACCGCAGCCACGACGTCCTGCCGATCGTCGACTGCCCGCTCGCCCCACCCGGCACGCTCGCCCCCCTGCTCGAGCGTCGGTTCCCGCCCGGCGAGGTCGAGGTGGCCGTCGACGTCACCGGGGCCGTGCACGTGGCCGAGGTCGCTCGGCCGGGTGAGCGCGGTCGCGACGAAAGCGGTGGGGTGGTCGTGCCGCGCCCCCCGGGCGGTGCGCGTGGCGGTCGCGGCGTGGGCGGTGAGGCGGTCATGCCGCACCCTCCGGCCGGTGGACGTGGCGATGGTCGCGGTGCGGAACCCGGGCATGAGCCGGCCGTGCAGCGCGCGGTCGGTCGGGAGTGGCGGCTCTCGCCCGGGGTGTTCTGGCAGGTCCACCCGGCGTTGCCGGACGTGTTGGCGCAGGTCGTGGGGGAGTGGGCGGCCGCGCCGCCCAGCGGGACGGCGTGGGACCTCTACGGCGGCGTGGGGCTCTTCGCGGCCGTCCTCGCGGAGCAGGTCGGGGTCGAGGGGTCGGTCACGGTGGTCGACTCGTCGCAGGCCGCCGTCGACGACGGGCGGGCGGCGCTCGCCGACCTCCCGCAGGTCGGGTGGCGGGTCGGTCGGGTCGAGAAGGTGCTCGCCGGGCTGCCCGCCGATCCGGACGTCGTCGTGGTGGACCCGCCGCGCAAGGGGCTCGGCCGCGCGATGGTGGACGCGTTGGCGGAGCACGGGCCCGCGCGGGTCGTGTACGTCGCCTGCGACCCCGCCGCGCTCGCGCGCGATGTGGCGCTCTTCGCGGCGCGCGGTTACTCGCTCGGCCCCCTGCGTGCCTTCGACGCGTTCCCGATGACCCACCACATGGAATGCGTCGCCCTCCTCCACCCCGCACGGTGAGTCCCGCATCCCAGCACGGTGAGTCCCGCGTTTCGACCCGGCGAGTTCGCGATTTCAGCACGGATCCTGTCGGGCTGGTTGCGGCGAGAGCGTCGATTCCGGGCTTTGACCAACGGAAACGGCGCTCTCGGAAGGATCAACGGAGGCGCTCGGCCAGGCCCGCGAAGAGCGGCGCGACCGTCGCCTCGTCGACCAGTCCCGCAAGGGTCGTCATTAGTCGGGGGGCGCGGCGGCCCAACGCGCTGATCCGCAGCCGGAGATGCAGCCGCGTGCCCGCGCCGACCGGGGTGAGCACGAGCGCCCAGCTGATCCGTACCGGGTCGCGGTCGCCGCGTTCGCGGATCGACCGATGGACGAGCGCGCGCGGCGGGTCGAGCATGGCGACCTCGAACGTGGCGCCTGGGCCGCCCCAGTCCGGGATGACGTCGCCGACGGCGAGGCGCTGCCACCGTGGCTCCACGTGCCGCAGACCGCGACGGTGACGCGGGACCACGACCTCGATCCAGGCCGGGAAGTACCACCCGCCCCGACGCTTGCCCAGCTGCACGATCCACGGCCAGACGCGCTCGGGCGGGGCGGGCAGCGTCGTCGCCCGGTCGATCACGACCCGCGCGTCGGGCACCACGTCGTCCCCCGGGAGCGCGGTCGCCAGCTCGTCGTCGGTCACCCCTGAGCGCCTGCCGATCCGCGCGGCAGCCGCCAGCGCGACCCCGAGCAGCGAGACGAGGACGAGCGCACGTCGCATAGCCCCAGTCTGCCGTGCCGCCCGACGCCGTCCCTGGCCAGTCCCTGGCCAGCAGACGGGTGGGTTCCCGTAGGGCCGCCCCGGTCGCGATGCAGAACGAACGGACGGGGGACCCGGTTACCCAGGGTGATTCGGCAAGGCGCCTGCGTGCAGCCCGAGGTAGAAGCCGACTATCACGCCGATCACGAAGATCACGACCACGGCGAAGGTGATCAAGTTGTCGATCGACCGCATGACTGCCCGTCCTTTCTCTGGGTTGGTGATCAGTAGAGTCGACGACCGCGGGCCGATGAAGTCCGGAGGCTGGACACTTTCTGCGCCCTGCCGGACTGGTGGCAATTGCACCATGCAACGTACATTTTGTGGCGTTGAAAGCCGCCGACTCGGTCTGGTTGGACATATCTGTCTGAGATCTGGACGCATTCTTCCCGGTTGTCGTCCGTTAACATTGCTCATGGCCGACGTAAAAGGGCTACGCGACAAGATCGTGGAGCTCGCCCTCGATCCGCACGGTCCCTTGGGTGGCAAATTCACGCCGAGCGACCTGCACACACGGCTGAGCCGGTTGCACAACGGCCGTCCACCGGTGGCGCGTGCGACGTTCTACACGTGGTTCGCTCCAGGGAGCGTTCCGAAGCAGGCGTTCCTGGAGTGCGTCCCCGCCTTCGCGAAGATCTTCAACGTCGATGAGCACATCCTGTGGCAGGCGGCGGGCATCTTTCCCCCGGAGCTCCGCGCGTTCTCGGCCCTCACGTCGGGCGCGCGTGATCTCCGCCGGGCAAACCAGGACGTCGCCAAGACCCTCGCCGAATCCGGGCTCTCCACCATCGGTGAAGCAATCGTGGTCAACCGGATCCTGAGCGCCGAGTTGGACTACCACTTGAGGGTCTGGCCCGTCGTGCGTGGCTACGACCGACCGCTGCACCTCCATTCCTGGATCGTGCTGGAGGTGATCAACGACTCCGGCAGCAGGCGACGGCCAGGAACCGCGCGGCTCGAGCGCGTGGGGGTCGTCGAACGGCGCCGCTTCGTCAGGGAAGAAGTTATCGGGGAGGGGCTGTGGCGCTCGCTCGGTCTGAAATGGCGGGACCACGTGCCCAACGAGTTCGCCCATCTGGGGCCCCAGCCGCTCTTCATCGAAGTGCCGGGCGTGGAGCGCAACCGCACCGCGCCGAGTGAGCCCGTGCATGACCTGCTCGATGTGCAGCGCGTTCTCGTCCTCGGAGCGCCATGGTCACACGCTGAGCTCATGGCCGCGCTGTTGGCCGACGCGCTCGGCTTCGGCAGCGTCGATCTCCGCTACCTGGGCTTCCTGCCGGAACGTGAGGCTCAAGAGAAGGAGCGGTTCAGCCGAGAACGGCTCGCGGAGGCCCCGCCACGCTATGCGTGGGCGATCGCCCAGCGCGTGGACCTCATGGGGCGGTTGCGCTCAGCCATTGTCGAGGCCGCGCCAGGCCATCTCGTCGTCGCCGTCACCTACGGCCCCGGGATAGCGGAGTTCGTCGCGCGACAATGGGGCGGGGAATGGGAACGGAGGCTGGCCGATATCACCCAGGCCGTCGAGCTGGTCGGGTCCATGGCGGGCGAGCTCGCAGGCGTCACCGACGTGGTGCGGGTGCACGTCGAGGATGCCGACGTCCTCGTCCCTGGGTCCGGGGCGAGCCGCCATCGCATGACCGACCGGGTGCGCTACCTGACGGCCGAAGTCCTGAACTTGCTCTACGGCCACCGCATGGGGCCGGGAATCGCGCTGTGGGGCGATCGATTCGACGACTGCCGGATCGGTGACGAGCCGAGGGCCCGCGTACCCGTTGGCAGGTCCTCGGTGCGGTGGACGCCTGCGTGGCCCGCTCGGACGGAGCGGACGGTGTCCAGATCGGCCTCGGCCGCGATGATCGGTGTGCCCCGGGTGGTGAGGAGGGCGTAGAGCCGTGCGCCGGTATCCGAGCAGCGACGGTCGAAGCGGATGATCCTCGGTGGCGGCCACACCCCCACGTTGGCGGTGTAGCGGCGGAGCGCCGCAACGCGCGAGCGCTCCATCGCATCGCGGCTGGAGGAGTGCGAGTCCGGGCGCTTGTGGTATCGATACGTTTCCTCGGAGGTTACGGCCACGGCCGTGCCGGGTAGGGATGCCATCACGCGGAGAAACCAGTCGGTCAGCTCGCCATGCCGCATGGCCGGATCGAATCCGCCCACCCGCCAGAACGCCTTGCGGTGTACGAGCGCGCCGTGCACCGCGAACACGGCACTGATCAGCGGATCCTCCGGCAGGCCCTTGGTGCTGTGCCACCGGGTGACGAAGGCTTCATTGGAGTGCAGTTCGGCGCTACGGTTCCGGATCGCCCGACACTGGCCGATCACCAGTTCGATGTCCGACTTTCGCTGCGCCGCATCGACGAGATGCCTGATCCCGTCCGGGGACAGTTCGTCGTCGCCGTCGAGCCAGATGAACCAATCGCCGTTGGCGATCCTGCAGGCGGCGTTGCGTGCGGCCGGGATGCCACGGTTGCGCCGGTCATGCCGGATCTCGATCGGTCGATCCGGGTCTTGCGTCGCGCCCGCCAACGCATCGAGACGTGCCCGATAGTCGCGATCGCGAGAGCCGTCGTTCCAGATGATGATCTCGACGAGGCCCGCGTAGCGCTGCCGCACGGCACTCTGCAAGGCGCGCTCGACGAGGGTGAGCGGCATGTCGTAGACGGGCATGACCACCGAGACGATGGGGAGCATGGCCGCGGCAACGCGCGCTGGCATGGCCGAAGAGCGTAGACAGGCGGATCCCGGTCCTGGGCAGGCCCCGCGATCAGCGGCGACTCGACAACCCCCGCCCGGCGGTACACGGCGCGAGGCCACCCGCAACGATGGCACGGTGACCGGTACGACCGCACCAGCCTCCGCGAACCCGCTCCCGGCAGCCCAGACCATCCGCCAGCGCATCGCCGACGAGCTCGGCGTCCGGGCGAACCAGGTCGCGGCGGCCGTCGACCTCCTCGACGGCGGCGCCACGGTGCCGTTCATCGCCCGGTACCGCAAGGAGGTCACCGGCGCCCTCGACGACGCGCAGCTGCGCACCCTCGAGGAGCGGCTGGGCTACCTGCGCGAGCTGGAGGACCGCCGCAGCGCGGTGCTGGAGGAGATCCGCAAGCAGGGCAAGCTCGACGCGGCGCTGGAGGAGCGCATCCGGGCGGCGGAGTCGAAGGCCCGGCTGGAGGACATCTACCTGCCCTACAAGCCCAAGCGGCGCACGAAGGCCCAGGTGGCCAGGGAGAACGGGTTGGAGCCGCTGGCCGACGCGCTCCTCGCCGACCCCACGCTCGACCCGCAGGCGACCGCCGCGGCCTACGTCACGGAGCAGGTCGCCGACGCCGCCGCCGCGCTGGAGGGCGCCCGCGCGATCCTCGTCGAACGCTTCGCCGAGGACGCCGACCTCATCGGCGGGCTGCGCGAGCGCATGTGGACGCGCGGGCGGCTCGTCACCACCGTCCGCGCGGGCAAGGAGTCCGAGGGCGCGAAGTACGCCGACTACTTCGCGTTCTCGCAGCCGTTCACCAAGCTCCCCTCGCACCGGATCCTGGCGGCCTTCCGCGGGGAGAAGGAGGAGGTCCTCGACGTCGCACTGGAGCCGGACCCTGAGCCTGCGGAGCCCGGCGCCGTCACCGACTGGGAGCGCGCCATCGCCGCCGCCGCGGGCGTCCGCGACGAGGGCCGAGCGGCCGACCGCTGGCTTGCCGACTGCGTCCGGTTCGCCTGGCGCACCCGGATCCTGCTGCACCTCTCGATCGACATCCGGGTGCGGCTGCGCACGGCCGCCGAGGAGGGGGCGATCGGCGTCTTCGCGGGCAACCTGCGCGACCTCCTGCTCGCCGCCCCGGCGGGCAGCCGCGCGACGATGGGCCTCGACCCCGGCCTGCGCACGGGCGTGAAGGTCGCCGTCGTGGACGCCACCGGCAAGGTCATCGCCACCGACACCGTCTACCCCCACGAGCCCCGCCGCGCGTGGGACGCCGCGCTCGCCTCGTTGACGAAGCTGGCCGCCGCGCACGACGTCGAGCTCGTCGCGATCGGCAACGGCACCGCGTCCCGGGAGACGGAGAAGCTCGCCCGCGAGCTGGCCGCGCGCAACCCGGCGCGGGGGCTCGTGCCGGTGGTCGTGAGCGAGGCGGGCGCGTCGGTGTACTCGGCGTCGGCGTACGCGTCGGCCGAGCTGCCCGGCCTGGACGTCTCGCTGCGCGGCGCGGTCTCCATCGCGCGGCGCCTCCAGGACCCGCTCGCCGAGCTCGTCAAGATCGACCCCAAGTCGATAGGGGTGGGCCAGTACCAGCACGACCTGCCGGAGTCGGCGCTCTCGCGCTCGCTCGACGCCGTGGTGGAGGACTGCGTGAACGCCGTCGGCGTCGACGTCAACACCGCCTCGGCGCCCCTGCTGCGGCGGGTCTCCGGCATCACCGAGTCGCTCGCCGGGCAGATCGTCACCCACCGCGACGCCAACGGCCCGTTCCGCACCCGCACCGCCCTCGCCGACGTGCCCCGCCTCGGCCCGAAGGCGTTCGAGCAGTGCGCGGGCTTCCTGCGCATCCGCGGCGGTGACGACCCGCTCGACGTCTCCGGCGTGCACCCCGAGGCCTACCCGGTCGTGCGGCGGATGCTCGCCCGCGCCAAGACCGACATCGGTTCGCTGATCGGCAACGCGGCCAAGCTGAAGTCCCTGCAGCCCAAGGAGTTCGTCGACGACCGGTTCGGGCTGCCCACGGTCACCGACATCCTGACGGAGCTGGAGAAGCCCGGCCGCGACCCGCGGCCCGCGTTCCGCACCGCGACGTTCGCCGAGGGCGTCCACAAGATCTCCGACCTGCGGCCGGGCATGCTGCTGGAAGGCCAGGTCACGAACGTGGCCGCGTTCGGCGCGTTCGTCGACGTGGGCGTGCACCAGGACGGGCTCGTGCACGTTTCGGCCATGTCGAAGCAGTTCGTGTCCGACCCGCGCGAGGTCGTCAAGTCCGGTGACGTCGTGCGGGTGAAGGTGCTGGAGGTCGACGAGGCGCGCAAGCGGATCTCGCTGACGCTGCGGCTGGACGACGAGGTGGGCGCGGCCAAGCCCGAGCGCACCCCCCGGCGCGACGGCAATGACCGCGGCGAACGGGCCGACCGCGGCGAGCGCAAGGGCGGCGGCCGTGACGCCCACGACAACCGGGGCCGCACGGACACCCGTGCGCGCGGGGACCGATCCGGCGGATCGAGCGTCTCCAACAGCGCCATGGCCGACGCCCTGCGCCGCGCGGGCCTCACGGGCAAGTAGCGGCCTACCCGCGGGATCGGGAATGTGGTGAAGTTCTACACCGGGTCCGATCGGAGGAGGGCTAATGGCCAAGGCCGCAGCCACGGCAAGCAAGATCGACACCGACACCGACGGCGCGGCCCCCGGCCTGGCGCGGCTGCCCAAGAAGCGCTACGAGGCGGAGCTGCTGCGCCTGCAGGTGCAGCTCGTCGAGATGCAGGAGTGGGTCAAGACCTCAGGCACCCGCCTCGTCGTCCTCTTCGAAGGCCGCGACGCCGCGGGCAAGGGCGGCACGATCCAGCGGGTGGCGGAGTACCTCAACCCGCGCGTCTGCCGCATCGTGGCGCTGCCCGCGCCCACCGAGCGCGAGCGCACCCAATGGTACTTCCAGCGCTACGTCGAACATCTGCCCGCCGCGGGGGAGATCGTCCTTTTCGACCGGAGCTGGTACAACCGCGGGGGCGTCGAGCGCGTGATGGGGTTCGCCACCCCCGCCGAGTACCAGCGGTTCCTGCGCCAGTGCCCGGCCTTCGAGCGGCTGCTCGTCGAGGACGGGATCCTGCTGCGCAAGTACTGGTTCTCCGTCAGCAACGCCGAGCAGGAGCAACGCTTCCGGGCCCGGCTCAACGACCCGCTCAAGCGCTGGAAGCTCTCCCCGATGGACCTCGAGTCGCTCACCCGCTGGGAGGACTACTCCCGCGCCAAGGACGACATGTTCGCCGCCACCGACAACCCGGACATCCCGTGGATGATCGTCGAGTCCGAGTACAAGCGCAACGCGCGCATCAACATGATCGCCCACTTGCTGTCGAGCGTGCCGTGGGAGCCCGTGCCCCGCCCCGCGCTCCGCCTGCCGAGACGGCCCAAGACCACCGGCTACGTCCGGCCGCCGCGGGAGATGTTCCACCAGATCCCCGACCGTGCGGCGACCCTCATGGAGGGATAAGGCCGCCGGTGTCCGGAACGGCGTGATCGCCCGACGCGCGCCGACCTCCCTTACGCCGACGATAGAGCAATCGACTTGACAAGGGAGTGATCGAGATGGTGGCTCTGGTGATCCTCGCGGTGCTCGTGGTGATCGCGCTGGCGGCCCCCCG
This sequence comes from uncultured Actinomycetota bacterium, assembly GCA_963750095.1. GTDB lineage: Bacteria > Actinomycetota > Actinomycetes > Mycobacteriales > Pseudonocardiaceae > Pseudonocardia. Next base: position 669,124 of record CAVVPJ010000012.1, read on the forward strand.
CTACGGCGTGGACAGCCGCAACGGCATCGGCGTCCGGCGGGCCCGCCCCAGCGACGACCTTCGGGCCGTCGCACGGGCGCTGAGCAGGCGCTGAGCGCGACGGGCCCGGTGATCGTGGGGGCCGACGTGGCGGTGGCGGCGATCACCTGGGAAGATAGTCGCAGGGTGGTGCGTTGAGCATCCACCGGAGACCGCGTCGGCCAGGCAGAAGTCGTGCAGAGGGCCTTGCGGGCTCACCCCGCGGGGCACACGAGAAGTGCCGCCGCTCGACTGCGACGAAAGTACGACGTGACCCTCACTGAGCTCGACCTGCCCCTGTTCGCCGACCTGCCGCTGCGCGCCGAGCTGCTCGCCGCTGTGCAGGAGCTCGGCTACACCCAGCCCAGCCCCGTCCAGGCCGAGGCCATCGGCCCGCTGGTCGAGGGCCGTGACCTCATCGGCCAGGCCGCCACCGGCACCGGCAAGACCGCCGCGTTCGCGCTGCCGATGCTGGAGCGCCTCGCCGAGATCCGCCCCGGCCGCCGCCGCGGCGACGCGCCGTTCGGCATGGTCCTCGCCCCCACCCGCGAGCTCGCCCTCCAGGTGTCCGAGGCGGTCTCCCGCTACGGTGCCCGCCTCGGCGCGCGCGTCGTCACCGTCTACGGCGGCGCGCCCGTCGGACCGCAGTGGAAGGCCCTCCAGGAGGGGGTCGACGTCGTCGTCGCCACGCCCGGCCGGGCCATCGACCTGATGAACCGCGGCGCGCTGAAGCTCGAAGAGCTCGAGACCGTCGTGCTCGACGAGGCCGACGAGATGCTCGACATGGGCTTCGTCGAGGACATCGAGACGCTCCTCGACGCCACCCCCGATACCCGCCAGACCATCCTGTTCTCGGCGACCATCCCGCGGCGGATCGAGACGCTCGCGCGCGAGTACCTGCGCGAGCCGGTCACGATCCGCATCCGCCGCGAGGAGGTACCCGAGGGCGAGGCGCCGAAGGTGCGCCAGACCGCCTACCTCGTGCCGCGCTCCCACACCACCGCCGCGCTCGGGCGCGTGCTGGAGGCCGAGCGGCCGCGTGCCGCCATCGTGTTCTGCCGCACCCGGCTCGACGTCGACGCCGTCACCGAGACGCTCACCGCGCGCGGGCTGCGCGCCGAGGCGCTGCACGGCGGCATGGACCAGGAGCACCGCACCCGGGTCGTCGAGCGGCTGCGCAGCGGGCGCACCGAGCTGCTGGTCGCCACCGACGTCGCCGCCCGCGGTCTGGACATCGACCTGCTCACCCACGTCGTCAACCACGACGTGCCGCAGTCGTCGGAGGCCTACGTGCACCGCATCGGGCGGGTGGGCAGGGCCGGGCGCGAGGGCGTCGCGATCACGCTCGTGCCGCCGTCGAAGATGTACGCGCTGCGCAACGTCGAGCGGCTCACCGGCCAGCCCATCGAGATCGCGGCCGTCCCCACCGCCGCCGACCTGCGCGCCGCCCGGCTCGACCGCACCCGGCTCGCGCTGGAGGAGGCCCTCGTCGAGGACGGGAACGCCGACGACGTCCGCGCCATGCTCGCCGGGCTCGCCGCCGAGTACGACCTCCTCGATGTCGCCACCGCCGCCGTCCGGCTCATGCAGACCGCCGCGGGCGCGCCCGACGACGGCGAGGACATCCCCGTCGTCACGCCGGGCCGCGGCCGCAGCGAGCGCTCCGAGCGCCCGGTCAAGGGCCGCGGCGCCGGTCCGCGCCCGCCCAAGGTGGGCATGACTCGCCTGTTCGTCAACGCGGGCCGGGCGGGCGGCGTGCGCCCGCAGGACATCGTGGGCGCGCTGGCGAACGAGTCGAACCTGTCCGGACGCGACATCGGGGCCATCCAGATCCACGAGCGGCACGCGCTGGTGGAGGTCCCCGAGCACGCGGCCGACGACGTGCTGCGCAGCCTGCGGGGGAGCACCACGCTGAAGGGCCGCCGGGCCAACGTGCGCCGCGACCGCGACTTCGCGGGCGCGGGGCGCGACCGTTCCTGACCGTCCCGCGGACGGAAACGCCGACGCCGCGGACCCGTGAGGTCCGCGGCGTCGGCGTCTGCCGGGCGGTCAGTGCACCTGCACCTCGTCGCCCACCTCCAGGTCGTTGAACCACGCCTCGGCGTCGTCCTTCGACAGGTGCACGCAGCCCGCCGACGGGTTCTTCGGGTTGCCCTGGTGGAACGCGATCCCGCCGGGGGCGAAGAACACCGCGAACGGCATCGGTGCGTCGTTGAACTCCGCGCTCTTGTGGTTCTGGTCCTTCCACTCCACCTGGAAGGTGCCGATCGGGGTCTCCTTGCCCTGACCGCCGTGGCTGACCAGCGCCGGCCCGCGGGTGACCTTGCCGCCGTGGATCAGCCACGCCTGGTTGTGGGCGAGGTCCACGCAGGCCCGCGCGGTGTCGCTGCAGGGCGTGCCCGCGACCGGGTGGGGCTGGTCCCCGCCGCCGCCGTCCCCGTCCCCGTCGGCGGCCAGCGCGGTGCCGGTCACCACCACCGCAGCGGTCAACCCGATGCAGGCGATCGCCGCCGTCCGCCGCAGCCGCCGTGTCGTGCGCGTCATTCCGTTCCCTTCACCATGCTCTTCTCGGCCCAACCAAGCCACTGGGACCGTTCGCGTCGGCGTCCGGTCCGGTGCCCCGGGGCTCCGCATCCGCCAAACGAGCCGTTCCGACCCAAGGTGACGGCGACACACCGAAGCGGTCTGGTTACACAACGGATGCGTGGCGTGTCCAGGTCCGGTGGTGAAGGGTGGGCCCATGACTGATCTCAAGCCGCGCAGCCGCGACGTCACCGACGGGATGGAGCGTGCCGCCGCGCGCGGGATGCTGCGCGCGGTCGGCATGCGCGACGAGGACTTCGCCAAGCCACAGATCGGGATCGCGTCGAGCTGGAACGAGATCACCCCCTGCAACCTCTCGCTGCAGCGCCTCGGGATCGCGGCGAAGGAGGGCGTGCACCGCGCGGGCGGGTTCCCGATGGAGTTCGGCACGATCTCGGTGTCCGACGGGATCTCGATGGGCCACGTCGGCATGCACTACTCGCTGGTCAGCCGCGAGATCATCGCCGACTCCGTGGAGACCGTCGTGCAGGCCGAGCGCCTCGACGGCACCGTGCTGCTCGCGGGCTGCGACAAGAGCCTCCCCGGAATGCTCATGGCCGCGGCGCGCCTCGACCTCGCGGCCGTGTTCGTCTACGCGGGCTCGATCCTCCCGGGCCGCGTCGGCGACCGGGAGGTCAACATCGCCGACGCGTTCGAGGCCGTCGGCGCCTGTGCGCGGGGCCTGATCAGCCGCGCCGAGGTCGACGCGATCGAGCGCGCGATCTGCCCCGGCGAGGGCGCGTGCGGCGGCATGTACACGGCCAACACGATGGCCGCCGCCGCCGAGGCGCTCGGCCTCGCGCTGCCCGGCTCGGCGGCCCCACCCGCCGTCGACCGGCGCCGCGACGGGATCGCCCGCGCGTCGGGCGAGGCGGTCATCGGCATGCTCGAGAAGGGGATCACCGCGCGACAGGTGCTCACCCGCGAGGCCTTCGACAACGCGATCGCCGTGGTCATGGCGTTCGGCGGCTCCACGAACGCGGTGCTGCACCTGCTCGCGATCGCCCACGAGGCGGGCGTGCCGCTGAAGCTCGACGACTTCACCCGCGTCGGCGAGCGGGTGCCCCACCTGGCCGACGTCAAGCCGTTCGGCAGGTACGTGATGAGCACGGTCGACCAGGTCGGCGGAGTGCCGGTGGTGATGAAGGCGCTGCTGGACGCCGGGCTGCTGCACGGCGACGCGCTGACCGCCACCGGCAAGACGGTGGCCGAGAACCTCGCCGCGGTCGACCCGCCAGGGCTGGACGGAGAGGTGCTGCGCGCCTTGGACAAGCCCATCCACCCCACCGGCGGGCTCACGATCCTGCGCGGTTCGCTCGCCCCCGACGGCGCGGTCGTCAAGAGCGCGGGCTTCGACGAGGCGACGTTCGAGGGCACCGCCCGCGTCTTCGACGGCGAGGCGGGCGCGATGGCCGCCGTGCCCGACCTGCAGCCCGGCGACGTCGTCGTGATCCGCTACGAGGGCCCCAAGGGCGGGCCGGGGATGCGCGAGATGCTCGCGGTCACCGCCGCGATCAAGGGCGCCGGGCTGGGCAAGGACGTGCTGCTGCTCACCGACGGGCGGTTCTCGGGGGCCACCACGGGCCTGTGCGTGGGGCATGTCGCGCCGGAGGCGATGGACGGCGGGCCGATCGCGTTCGTGCGCGACGGCGACCGCATCGTGCTGGACGTCGCGAACCGCACCCTCGCCCTCGACGTCGACGAGGCCGAGCTCGCCCGCCGCCGCGAGGGCTGGGAGCCGCGGCAGCCCGCGCTGCGCACCGGGGTGCTCGGCAAGTACGTGAAGCTCGTCGGGTCGGCCGCGCAGGGCGCGGTCTGCGGCTAGCGCCTCGTGCGCGGAAAGCGTCGCGATAGCGACGCTTTCCGCGCACGGGCCGTCAGGCGATCCGGCGTACCCGGTTGATCACCAGCTCGCCGTCGACCAGGTCGGGGATCTTCGGCAGGAAGGCCTGCAGGTGCGGGGCCGCGAGGTGGGCGTCGAGGTGCTCGGCGCTCGTCCAGTTCTCGTAGAAGATGAAGAGCGACGGGTCCTCGGCACCCCGGTGGAGGGCGTAGGTGTGGTACCCGTCCTCCTTCTGCGTCGGCTCGATGAGCTCTTCGAGCGTGGCGCGCAACTCGTCCTCCTTGCCCGCCTTGGCGCGCATGACGGCGACGACCGTGAGCAGGTCGCGGTTCTCGTCGGTGGGGATCGACATTCGGTGTGCTCCTCGGTGAGCGGTCGCGGGACGTGATCACCGTAGCGACCCGGAGGCCGTCCCGGCGAGAGCAGAAACGATTCAGCCCCGCGCCGCGACCGCCGCGTCGAGCGCAGTGCGCATCTCGTTCACCGGGCCCGGCTTGCCGGTCATCAGCTCGACCTGCGCGACGGCCTGGTGCAGCAGCATCTCCAGGCCGCTCTCGACGCGCGCGCCCGCCGCGAGCGCCGCGGCCGCGAACGGCGTGGGCCACGGCGCATAGACGACGTCGAGCACGACGGCACCCGCACCGGGCGGGGTGAGCCCGTCGGCGGCGCCCGGCGGGAGCGTCGAGACCACGACGTCGGCGGCGGCCAGCACGGCCGATGCCCGCGCGGGCTCGGCCAGCGCGTCGGAGAGGCGCGGGGCGACCCCGAGCCGCTCGGCCGTGGCGCGCAGCTCCGGGGTGCGGGACAGGTCACGGACGAGGACCTCGACGTCGGCGATCCCGTGCTCCCGCAGCGCCGCCAGCGCCGCCTGCGCCGTGCCACCCGCGCCCAGCACGACCGCCCGACCGGACACCGCGCCCAGCGCCATGCCGATCCCGACGACGTCCGTGTTGTACGCGGTGCGCCGCCCGCCGAGCACCAAGGTGTTCGCCGCCCCGACGGCCGCGGCGAACGGGTCGACCGCGTCGGCCACCTCCAGCGTGACCCGCTTCAGCGGCATCGTCAGCGAGAGCCCCGCCCACCGCGGCCCGAGCCCGCCCACGAACGCGGCCAGGTCCGCCTCCCCGCACTCGTGCAGGCCGTAGGACCAGTCGTCGAGGCCCAGCGCCCGGTAGGCCGCGTTGTGCAGCACGGGGGACAGCGAGTGGGCGACGGGCGATCCGAGGACAGCGGCCTGCATCCGCCCAGTATGGCGGCGACCTAGTGCCGGAAGCGCTGGACCTCCACCTCGCCCTCGGCGAAGGTCGCCGCCGCCCGCTCGATGCTCGCCAGCGACGCGGCGGCCAGCGAGCACGGCATGCCGTAAGCCGCACGCACCCGCTCGCTGGCCTGGCGCAGCGCCTCGCGGCTGCGGCCGACGAAGTCGGCGACGGGGTAGGCCCGGCCGGGCTGGAGGTAGTCCTCCACCACGAAGGACGGCGAGTAGTACTCGCGGCGCGACCCGTCCGGCCACCGCACCTCGAACCGCATCTCGGGCATGCTCGTCTCCTCACCCGGCCACGCAGGGGGCCGGGTCGGCATCTGGTGCCCGCCTCCGGGCCCGCCACGGCTACGGTAGGACCGCTGTGTTGCCGCTGTGTGACAGTCTTCGGCGCCGTGGGAGAGACGGTGGTCATACTCGGCGGCCGCAGCGAGATCGGGCTCGCGGTGGCGCGCAGGCTCGCGCCCGGCGCGACCGTCGTGCTCGCCGCCCGGCGCAGCGACGATCTGGCCGCCGAGACGCGGGCATTGCGCGACGCGGGCGCGGCGGCCGTGGACACCGTGGAGTTCGACGCCGACGACCTCGGCGCCCAACCCGGCGTGCTGGAGGAGATCCGCCGTCGCCATCCGGCGATCGACGTAGTGGTCGTCGCGTTCGGGATCCTCGGCGACCAGACCCGCGCCGAGCACGACGCCGACCACGCGCGGGCGATCGTGCACACCGACTACGTCGCCCACGTGACCGTGCTGACTCACGTCACGCGGATCCTGCGTGCCCAGGGCCACGGCACGGTCGTCGTGTTCTCCTCGGTCGCGGGCGCGCGGGTGCGGCGCGCCAACTACGTCTACGGGTCGGCCAAGGCCGGGCTCGACGGCTTCGCGTCGGGGCTCGCGGACGCCCTGCACGGCTCCGGGGTGCGGCTGGTCCTCGTGCGGCCCGGCTTCGTCGTCGGCCGGATGACCACCGGCATGACGCCCGCGCCGCTGTCGTCCACGCCCGACCGGGTGGCCGACGCGACGGTCGCCGCGGTGCGCTCCGGCCGGGCCGAGGTGTGGGTGCCGTGGGCGCTGCGCCCGCTGTTCGCGGTCGCCCGGCACGTGCCGAGGGCGCTGTGGCGACGCATGCCGCGATGATCCTGTTGGCAACCTGTTCGTAACGCTACCGTCATCCCCGGCTCGCAGGATCGCTCCATCTCGACGGCAGGAGGACGCGCGCATGGCGGGACGGGCCCGGTCGGCCGTGGCGGGCGTGGCCGCGTTCGTGCTGCTCGTGGCGCTGTGGGAGCTGGTGAAGCTCGTCGTGCCCGACGACGGCGTGGTCATCGGCGGCGTCCGCGTGCTGCCGCGCACCGACGACGCCGCGATGCCGCACGTGTGGACGGTGCTCGGGCGGCTCGCCCGACCGGAGGTGGCGGGCGCGGCGGACTCGCGGACGGTCGGCGCCGCCGTCGCGTCGAGCGCGCTCTTCACGTTGGGGCTCGCGCTCGGCGGGCTGGTGCTCGGCGGCATGCTCGGTGTCGTGCTGGCGCTGGTGATGCTGCGGTTCCGGCTGGCCGAGCGGGCGATGCTGCCCTACGTCGTGGCCTCCCAGACCGTGCCGCTCATCGCGATCGCCCCCCTCGTCGCGGGCTGGGGTGGCAAGATCGCGATCCTCGGGCATCCGTGGGAGCCGTGGATGAGCGTCATGGTGATCGCGGCGTACCTGGCGTTCTTCCCGATCGCGGTCGGCGCGCTGCGCGGCCTCGGCTCTCCGGAACGGGCCGACGTCGAGCTGTTCCGCTCGCTGGCGGCGGGCTGGTGGACCACGCTGCTGCGGCTGCGGCTCCCGGCCGCGGTGCCGTCGCTCATCCCGGCCATCCGGCTGGCCGCGGCGGCCGCGGTGGTCGGCGCGATCGTTGCCGAGATCTCCACGGGCACCCGCGGCGGCATCGGGAGGCTGATCATCGAGTACGCGCAGACAGCCACCGGCGACCCGTCGCAGATGTACGCCGCCATCCTCGGCGCCGCCGTGCTGGGCCTCGTGGCCGCGGGCGCGGTGAGCCTGCTCGACCTCGGGTTGCGGCGTTACCAAGGGGCGCTCGGATGAGCGAGCAGCCGAACGGGTCGTCGACAGGGCGCGCCGCGGTCGAGCTGACGGGGGTCGACAAGCGCTTCGGCGACGTCCAGGCGCTGTCGGGCATCGAGCTGACGCTCGCCGACGGCGAGTTCGTCTCGCTGATCGGGCCGTCGGGCTGCGGCAAGTCGACGCTGCTGCGCGTCGTCGCCGACCTGGAGGAGCCCACGGCGGGCGACGTGCGGGTCGGCGGGAAGCCCGCGCGCAAGGCCCGCCTCGACCAGGACTACGGGATCGCGTTCCAGCAGTCCGGCCTGCTGGAGTGGCGGACCGTCGCGGAGAACGTCGAGCTGCCCCTGCACGTGCACGGCGTCGCCAAGGCGGAGCGGCGGGCGCGGGCGGCGGAGCTGCTGGAGCTGGTCGGGCTGACGGACTTCGCGGGCTCACGGCCCGGGCAGCTGTCGGGCGGCATGCAGCAGCGGGTGGCGATCGCGCGTGCGCTGGCCGCGCGGCCCAAGCTGCTGCTGATGGACGAGCCGTTCGGCGCGCTGGACGAGATGACCCGCGAACGGATGCAGGCCGAGCTGCTGCGGATCACGGGGGAGACCGGCGCGGCCGTCCTGTTCGTCACGCACTCGATCCCCGAGGCGGTCGTGCTGTCGGACCGCGTCGTGGTGATGACGCCGCGGCCGGGCCGGATCACCGAGGTCGTCGCGGGGCGGCGGCCGGGCAGGGGCGCGGCCGAGCTCGAGCCCGAGGACGTGGACGACGTGCGGGAGACCGCGACGTTCTTCGCGGCGGTGACGGCCGTCCGCGAGGCGTTGCGCAAGGGGCACCTGTGAGCGGGCCCGTGCGCGCGCGCCGCGGATCGGCCGCCCCAGGGGGTCCGCCGTGAGCGGGCTGGTGGGCACCGCCCCGCCGCGGCGGTCAGCCGGGCGCGGTCGGCGCAGCGCGGCGGGCTGGGTCGCGCCTATCGTCCTCGGGGTCCTCATCCTCGTGGTGTGGCACGTCGTGGTCGTCGTCGCCGCGGTGCCCGCGTTCCTGCTGCCCACACCCGTCGAGATCGGGCAGCAGTTCGTCGCCCAGTTCCCGGTGATCCTCTCGACGTCGTCGATCACGGGCGGCAACGCGCTGGTCGGGCTCGTCGCGGGGTTCCTGCTCGGGGTGCTGCTCGCGGTGCTCGCGGCGTCGTCGCGGCTGCTCGCCGAGCTGGCGACGCCGGTGGTGCTGGCGGCGAGCGCGATCCCGATCGTCGCGCTGGCCCCGGTGTTCACCACCATGTTCGGCTCGGCCACCGAGATCCCCCGCAGGCTCGTCGTCACCGTGGTCGTCGTGGTGCCGGTCTTCGTCGCGTCCTTCCGTGGGCTGCGCGCGGTCGCCCCCGTGCACGGCGACCTCATGACCTCGCTGGCCGCCACGCCGTGGCAGCGGGCGCGGTTCGTCCGGCTCCCCGGCGCCGTGCCGTTCGTCATCACGGGCCTGCGGCTCGCCGCCCCCGCGGCGGTGATCGCGTCGATCGTCGCGGAGTACTTCGGCGGGCTGCAGAACGGCCTGGGCAGCCGCATCACCTCCGCGGCGGCCAACACCGCCTACGCCCGCGCGTGGGCCTTCGTCGTGGCCTCGATCGTTCTGGGGCTGCTGTTCCACCTGGCCGGGACGCTCGTCGAGCGGCTGGTCACCCGCGGACGTCCCGCCAGAACCTAAGAGGAGATCCCCGATGTCCAGACGTCCTTTGATCGCGGCGGTCGCCGCGCTCGCCGTGGCTGTCACCGGCTGTTCCACCACCCCGCAGGCGGGCGGCAGCGCGGGGGCGAGCACCGCCCCCGGCACGCCTACGAAGGTCACGCTGCAGCTGCAGTGGGTCGCCCAGGGCCAGTTCGCGGGCTACTACGCCGCGGTCGACAAGGGCTACTACAAGGACGCGGGCCTCGACGTCGCCATCAAGGAGGGCGGCGTCGACATCGTGCCGCAGACCGTCCTCGCCCAGGGCCAGGCCGACTACGCGATCGCCTGGGTGCCGAAGGCGCTCGCCAGCCGGGAGCAGGGCGCGGCCATCACCGACGTCGCGCAGGTGTACCAGCGCTCCGGCACCCGCCAGGTCTCGTTCAAGGACAAGAACATCACCCAGCCCGGCGACTTCAAGGGCAAGAAGATCGGCAACTGGGGCTTCGGCAACGAGTTCGAGCTCTTCGCGGGCATGACGAAGGCCGGGCTGAAGCCCGCCTCGGACGTCACCCTCGTGCAGCAGCAGTTCGACATGCAGGCGCTGCTCAAGGGCGACATCGACGCCGCGCAGGCCATGTCCTACAACGAGTACGCCCAGGTGCTCGAGGCGAAGAACCCGGCGACGGGGCAGCTCTACCAGCCGTCGGACTTCAACCTCATCAACTGGAACGACGACGGCACCGCGATGTTGCAGGACGCGATCTGGGCCAACACCGAGAAGCTCTCCGACCCGGCCTACCAGGACACCACCGTCAAGTTCATCGCCGCGTCGCTCAAGGGCTGGGTCTACTGCCGTGACCACACCGCGGAGTGCCGCGACATCGTCGTCAAGGCCGGGTCGAAGCTCGGGTCGAGCCACCAGCTGTGGCAGGTCAACGAGGTGAACAAGCTGATCTGGCCCGCGCCGTCGGCGGGCATCGGCACGATCGACGCCACCGCGTGGGACCAGACCGTGAAGGTCGCGCGCACGGCCGTCAACGCCGACGGGCAGACGGTGCTCACCAAGGACCCCGACGACAAGGCGTACACCAACGACTACGTCACCAAGGCCCTCGAGCAGCTCAAGGGCGAGGGCCTCGACGTCGTCGGCGCGGGCTTCAAGCCGGAGACGGTCACGCTGAACGAGGGCGGCGCCTGACGGCGCTCGTGCGCGGAAATCGTCGCCAGGGCGACGATTTCCGCGCACAGCCCGTCAGCCCAGCAGCTCGTACCAGGCCCCGTCGTCGAGCTCGACGATCCGGGGGACGTCGGCGTCGGTCGTCGGGCGCAGGCGCACCGTCGGCCCTTCCAGCGCCGGCGTTGGCCACCACGTCGTGCGCGGGCGCCCGTCGTCGGTGGCGAGCAGCGTGGCGTGCCAGGCGTCGCGCAGCTCGCCGCGATGCCGGACCGAAAGCGGTATCGCGCCGCGGAAGGTGAAGCCGCAGGCGTGCGCGACCCGCCATGAAGCGAGATTGCCGACGTGCGCGTTCCAGTGCACGACCGGAAGGCCCGCCTCGTCGAAGGCCCACCGGGTCGCGAGCCGCACCGCGCGGGCCATGTGTCCGCGCCCGCGCGCCCACGGCGCGAGGAGGTAGCCGACCGCGGGCGGCGGGCCCTCCCGGATGTCGATCGTGCCCGCGAACCGCGGCACGCCGTCGTCGCCGGGCGCCTCGACCGCCCAGCACGCCAGCGAACCGAGTCCCGCGCCGGGCCCGGCCACCCACTGCTCGGCGTGACGGCGGTCGTAGGGCTGCGGCACCGAGGTGTACCGGGCCGACGCCGGGTCGCGGCCCATGACGACCATGTCGTCGACGTCGTCGGGCCGGAACGCGCGCAGGGTGACGACGCCGTCGGTGCGCACGGGAGCGATCGGGGCCACCGTGCCATCGTCGTCGGTGCGGCCCGGGTCGCCCAGCGGCTGCAGCAGGGTGACACCGCTGCGACCCAGTCGGAGGAGTGTCACCCTGCTGCGATGACCACCGCCCGCGACCGCGCGCTCGCCCTCCTCGCGTCCACCCCGCTCGTGGACGGGCACAACGACCTGCCGTGGGCGTTGCGCATCCTCGGCGGCGACACCGACATCGCCGCGGGCGTCCCGGAGCTGCACACCGACCTGCCCCGGCTGCGCGCCGGACGGGTCGGCGCCCAGTTCTGGTCGGTGTACGTGCCGTGCTCGTTCACCGGCGCCGCCGCGGTGGACGCCGTGCTGGAGCAGGTCGACCTGGTACGCAGGCTGGCCCGGCGGTACCCCGACGACCTGCGCCTCGCCACCACCGCGGCCGAGGCCGATTCGGCGTTCGCGGCGGGGCGGGTCGCGTCGCTCATGGGCGCGGAGGGCGGGCACGGGCATCGGCGGGTCGCTCGACGCGCTGCGCCGCCTGCGCGGCCTCGGCGTGCGCTACCTGACGCTCACCCACAACCTGAACACCGAATGGGCCGACTCGGCCACCGACGAGCCGGTCCACGGCGGGCTGTCGACGTTCGGGCGCGAGGTCGTGCGGGAGATGAACCGCGTCGGCATGCTCGTCGACCTGTCCCACGTCGCCGCGACCACCATGCGCGACGCGCTCGCGACGACCACCGCGCCGGTCGTGTTCACGCACTCGTCGTGCCGGGCGGTGACCGACCACCCCCGCAACGTCCCCGACGACGTGCTCGCCGCGCTTCCCGCCAACGGCGGCGTCTGCATGGTCACGTTCGTGCCGCAGTTCGTGTCGACGCCCGCGCGGGAATGGGACCGGGCCGTCCAGGAGGACATGGCCGCGGCCGGGCTCGACCCCCGCGACCTCGAGGCGCGGCCCGGCTTCCTCGCCCGCAGCGGCGGGCCGCCGTGCCCGTCCGCGACGCTCGCCGACGTCGTCGCCCACGTCGAGCACGCCCGCGAGGTCGCGGGGATCGACCACGTCGGCATCGGCGGCGACTTCGACGGCACGCCGGAGCTCCCGGTCGGATTGGAGGACGTCTCGACCTATCCCGCGCTGTTCGCCGCACTGCTCGACCGCGGATGGAGCGAGGCGGACTGCGCGAAGCTCGCGGGCGGCAACGTCCTGCGCGTCCTGCGCGCCGCCGACGGCGGTTGAGAGTGACGGATCCGGCCTGACACCCGGTGAGTCCCGCGTTCCGACACGGTGAGTCCCGGATTCGTGCGCGGGCCGGTGTGGCGTTTGGGCCCGCTGTGAGCCGATGATCGATCCGAGCCCGTGGTTGTCGGTGATCGAACCCCGGAAACCGCAGCGTCACGGCCATCGCGACGCTGCGCCGGGTCGAGCCGGATCCGCCGAGGGTGCCCCCGGTGGGATTCGAACCCACACTGGACGCTGTTTGAGAGCGCTGCCTCTGCCGTTGGGCTACAGGGGCGGAACGTGGGGGAGAGCATAGCGGCCGCAGATCACAGCGCGGGCGTATGGGGCCTTGGCTATTCTGAATCCTTACCGAGCCACCGACAGGTGCGAAGGAGTGACCCGGTGACCCAGCAGGTGTCCGAGGACAGCACGCCCGCCGAGGCGACCGCCGAGCCAGGCGTCGGCCTGCGGGTGCTGGTCGTGGAGGACGAGGCGCTGATCCGTCTCGACCTGACCGAGATGCTGACCGAGGAGGGCTACGTCGTCGCGGGGGAGGCCGCGGACGGCGAGCAGGCGGTCGAGCTCGCCCGCTCGCTCCGCCCCGACTTGGTGATCATGGACGTGAAGATGCCGAAGGTCGACGGCATCGCCGCGGCCGCGTCGATCGTCGAGGAGCGGATCGCTCCGGTCGTCATGCTCACCGCCTTCAGCCAGCGCGACCTCATCGAGCAAGCCAGGGACGCCGGCGCGATGGCCTACCTGGTCAAGCCGTTCGCCCGCCACGAGCTGGTGCCCGCGATCGAGCTGGCCGTCTCGCGGTTCGCCGAGCGCACGGCGCTCGAGGCCGAGGTCGCCACGCTCACCGACCGCCTGGAGACCCGCAAGCTCGTCGACCGGGCCAAGGGCCTGCTGATGACCCGCCAGCAGATGACCGAGCCGGACGCCTTCCGCTGGATCCAGCGCACCGCGATGGACCGGCGCACCACGATGAAGGCGGTGGCCGAGGCCGTCGTCGACGGGCTCGCCGTCCCGAAGTCGTGACCCGCTCCGCGTCACAAAGTGGATCACCTTCGGGTTGCGGTCCGATAAAGACCGGGGGGTGATGCTGCCACCGCACCGGGGGGTGGCCTAACGTCCCGAGCGCTCTCGACAGTCGAGAGGTTCGGGCGTGGTCGGGCATCCCCGGCGCGGCAGGGAAGGATTTGAGCATGACTCGGAGGCGGACGATCGCCACCGCCGCGATCCTCGTCGGAGCCCTCGGGCTCACGGCCTGCGGTACCAACAGGAACGAAGCAGGCGGAACCGGCGGCGGCAGCACCTGCGACACCAGCAAGGGCACGCTCGTCATTGGCATGTCCGCGCCGCTGTCGGGCAGCCTTTCTGCGCTGGGTCTCGGCATGCGCAACTCGGCCAAGATGGCCGTCGACCAGGCCAACCAGAAGTGCACCGTGAAGGGCTACAAGCTGGCCTTCCAGCCGGAGGACGACCAGGCCACCGCGCAGATCGGCGGCCAGGCAGCGACGAAGCTGGCCTCCGACCCCACGGTCGTCGGCGTCGTCGGCCCCTTGAACTCCTCGGTGGCCCAGACCGTGGCGCCGATCCTCGCGGGCAAGAACATCGTGCAGGTCTCGCCCGCCAACACCAACCCCACGCTGACGCTGGGCGACGCCGCCACAACGGCGCCCAAGCGTCCGTTCCCCACCTACTTCCGGGTGGCCACCACTGACCTCGTGCAGGGCCCCTTCGGCGCCCAGTACCTGGTGCAGAAGGCGGGCAAGAAGAACATCGCCGTCATCGACGATGGCAAGACCTACGGCGCGGGCCTCGCCGACCAGGCCGCGGCCGAGATCACCAAGCTGGGTGCCAAGGTCGTCGCGCGCGAGAAGGTCGGCGAGAAGGACACCGACTTCTCCGGCGTCATCGGCAAGATCCGGGCGCTGAACCCGGACGCCGTCTACTACGGCGGCGAGTACCCGGCAGCGGGCCCGATGTCCAAGCAGATCAAGGACGCCGGTATGGACATCCCGCTCATGGGCGGCGATGGCATCGTCGACAAGCAGTACATCGCGCTCGGCGGTCGCGAAGGCGACCTCGCCACCAGCGTCGGCGCGCCCGCGGAGAGCCTGTCCAGCGCCAAGCAGTTCATCGACGACTACAAGGCCGCGGGCTTCAGCGAGCCGTTCGGGGCCTACGGCGTCCTCACCTACGACTCGGCCAACGTCATCATCAGCGGGCTGGCCAAGACCGTGGGCGACAGTGGCACCTTCGGCGACTCGTCGCGCCAGGCGCTGATCGACGCCGTGCAGGCCACCAAGCTGGACGGGGCGAGCGGCCCGGTGGCCTTCGACCAGTACGGCGACACCACCAACAAGGTGCTGACCGTCTACCAGGTCAAGGGCAACGACTTCGCGCCGATCGAGACCGGGGCGTTCCAGGCGAGCTGACGCTCGCCACCAAGATCGCGACGGTGGGGGCAGGGCCGGGAACCGGCCCCGCCCCCACCTTTCGTGGAGAGGAATGCGGTTGCTGTCCACGCTCTTGTCGCAGATCGTCAACGGCCTGGTCCTCGGCTCGCTGATCGGGCTGATCGCGCTGGGCTACACGATGGTCTACGGCATCATCCAACTGATCAACTTTGCGCACGGCGAGATCTTCATGGTGGGCGCGTACGGCGCGCTGGCCACGTTCACGTACGTGCTGCCGACGGCATGGCAGACGCAGTGGTACCTGACGCTGCCGATCCTGCTCGTCGCGGGCGCCGCCGTGTCGGTGGTGATCGCGGTGGCGATGGAGCGCCTGGCCTACCGGCCGTTGCGCGGCGCACCCCGGCTCGCCCCGCTGATCACCGCACTGGGCGTGTCGGTGGCGCTGCAGGAGGCCGTGCGCGTCTTCTACCCCAACGCCACCGCGGCGCTGCCGTTCCCCAACGTCTTCATCGACGGCACCTGGGTCATCCCGATCGGCAACGGCGTGCCGGTGCGCTACGCCGGGGTGCTGCTCATCGTGGTGTCGCTCGCGCTGGCCTACCTGCTCAACATCTTCGTCGACCGCTCCCGGATGGGACGCGCGATGCGCGCCACGTCCAACGACCCGGACGTCGCCCGGCTGATGGGGATCGACCCCGACCGCGTCATCGTGCTGACCTTCGTGCTCGGCGCGGCGCTGGCAGGCGTCGGCGGCGTGCTGTACGGCAACTACCTCAACAACATCAACATCGACATCGGGTTCCAGAACGGGATCTTCGCGTTCACCGCCGCGGTCCTCGGCGGGATCGGCAACATCCGCGGAGCCATCGTCGGGGGCCTCGTGATCGGCCTGGTCAAGTCGCTCGCGGGCCAGTACCTGCCCGGCGGGACGGCCTACGACTACGTCTGGATCTTCGTGGTGCTGATCGTGGTGCTGGTGTTCCGGCCGCAGGGATTCTTCGGCGAGACCGACCGGGTGCGGGCATGATCGCCCGGCTGGCGCCCGCCGCCACCGCGCTGCGCATCGCAGGCGGTCTGCTGACGATCATCGGGGCCTACCTGCCGTGGGCGACGTTCGTCCTCAACGACGGCGCCTATCCCGAGAAGTCCACACTCAACTACTTCGTGGCCCCGCTCGGCGTCACCGGATACCGCTTCCACCTGCTCCTGCTCGGCCTCGCGATCGTCGTCGTGACGGTACTGAAGGTGGCGCCGACCGGTCGCATGGTGCGCGGGATCGGCTGGGGCGTCATCGCGGTCGCCCTGGTGAACGGCATCTACATCCTGGTCAAGGGCGGCGGGTTCGGCGCGATCACCGTCTCGGACGGCGGGGCGGCCTTCGGCGCGGTCGTCGCGCTGATCGGCGGGGTGGCGGCCGTCGTCGGGGGCACCGCGGGCGGGCTGGGGGAACGCCCGACGCTCACCTGGCGGCTGCCGTGGTGGGTGGAGTGGCTGCTGCTGCTCGTCGTCTTCGTGATCGTGCTGTTCCTCGTGGCCGCGGTGCTCACCAGCGGCGGCCAGGGCGGTGTGGTCAATCCGTACGCAGGTGCGGTGTTCCTCTCGGTGCTGGGCGCGCTGGGCGGCGCGTTCGCCGCGCTGAACGCGTCGGGGCTGCTGACCTGGGTCGCCGCGGTGTCGGAGCGACACCGGGGGTTCAGCGTGGTCGTGCTGCTCTTCGTCGCCCTCGGGCTGCCGCTGACCAGCGCGGGCACCGAGTACTGGATGACGGTCGCCGCCAACATCGGCGTCTACGCGGCCACCGCGATCGGGCTCAACATCGTCGTCGGGCTGGCGGGTCTGCTCGACCTCGGCTACGTCGCGTTCATGGGCATCGGCGCGTTCACCGCTGCGAACCTCTCCGGTGCCGCGGCATCGACCGTCGGGATCCAGCTGCCGTTCCCGCTGGTCATGGTGATCTGTGCGCTCGTGGCGGGCGTGTTCGGCGCGATCGTCGGCTCGCCGACGCTGCGGGTGCGCGGGGACTACCTGGCGATCGTGACGCTCGCCTTCGGAGAGATCTTCACCCGCACCGCGCAGAACAACATCGGCGGACTCACCGGCGGCGCGAACGCGATCCCGAACATCCCGCAGGTGTCGCTGTTCGGCAAGGCGTTCAACGAGTCGGTCCAGATCGGCGCGGTGCAGCTGCCGTCCGGCGTCCTGTACTACGTGATGATCGTGCTGCTCGTCGCCGCGGTCATGCTGATCTTCGCCAACCTGAAGAACTCCCGGCTGGGCCGGGCGTGGATCGCGATCAGGGAGGACGAGGACGCCGCACGGGCGATGGGCATCCGCACCGGGCCGATCAAGATCCTGGCGTTCCTCACCGGCGCGATGCTGGCCGGGCTCGCCGGGGCGTTCTTCGCGCACAAGACCTCGGTGGTGGCCTACGACAGCTTCCGGTTCACCGAGTCGGTGACGCTGCTTGCCGCCGTCATCCTCGGTGGCATGGGCACGATCCCCGGCGCGGTGCTCGGGGCGTCGATCCTGTTCGTGCTGCCGGAGAAGCTGCGCGAGTTCTCCGACTACCGGCTGCTGCTGTTCGGCATCGGCCTTATCCTGATCATGCGGCTGCGTCCGCAGGGCCTCATCGCCGACCGGCACCGGAAGGCGGAGCTGGCGGGTGAGCCCAATCCACCGCCCGCGATCGAGCCGGAGCCGGAGAAGGCTGGGGTGCCCGCATGAGCCGCCGACGTGTTCCTTTCCGCGGAGGCGCGGTCATGGGCCCCGACGTACTTCTCCCCGCGGGGGCGATGTCATGACCGCTCCCGTGTTGGAGGCCTCAGGCGTCTCCATGCAGTTCGGCGGGCTGAAGGCGTTGGACGACGTGTCGTTCGCGCTGTCCGAAGGCGAGATCATCGGCCTGATCGGGCCGAACGGCGCGGGCAAGACCACGCTGTTCAACTGCCTCACCGGCCTGTACGCGCCGACGTCGGGCAAGGTCTCGCGGGCGGGCGCCGAGCTGCCGCAGGACCCCGCGCGGGTTACCGAGCAGGGGGTGGCGCGCACGTTCCAGAACATCCGGCTCTTCCCCAGCATGACCGCCGCGGAGAACGTGCTGGTCGGACGGCACGTGCGGATGAAGCAGCGCCCGCTGTCCTCGCTCCTGCACGGACCGGGCTACCGGCGCAGTGAGGCCGAGGCGGCGGCGCGCACCGATGAGCTCCTGGAGTTCGTCGGCCTCACCCGCTTCGCCGACGAGCTGGCCCGCAACCTCCCCTACGGGGACCAGCGTCGGCTGGAGATCGCGCGGGCGCTGGCGACCGAGCCCGGGGTGCTGCTCCTCGACGAGCCGACCGCGGGCATGAACGCGCAGGAGACCGAGGGCACCCGCCAGCTGATCCTCAAGATCCGCGACCTGGGCGTCTCGGTCGTGGTGATCGAGCACGACACCAAGTTCATCTTCACGCTCTGCGACCGGGTGCTGGTGCTGGTGCAGGGCGCGCTGCTGGTCGAAGGCACGCCCGACGTGGTGCGCGGCGACCCCCGGGTGATCGAGGCCTACCTCGGCGCGCCACCCGAGGAGATCGAGGAACAGATCCACGCGGCGGAAGGGACGGGCCAGTGAGCTTCCTCGAGGTGCGCGACCTGACCGTCGCCTACGGGGCGATCCAGGCCGTGCGCGGCGTGTCGTTCACCGTCGAGCAGGGTCAGATCGTCAGCTTGATCGGCAGCAACGGGGCAGGCAAGACCACCACGCTGCGCACGATCTCGGGCCTGCTGCGTCCGGTGTCCGGCGAGGTGGTGCTCGACGGCGAGCCGATCCACCGGATGCCCGCCCACCAGATCCTGCGCCGCGGCGTCGCGCACAGCCCGGAGGGCCGACGGCTGTTCGCGCGCATGACCGTCGAGGAGAACCTGCGCCTCGGCGCTTACACCCGGGACGACGATGCTGGCATCCTCGCCGACATGGAACGCGTCTACACGCTGTTCCCGGTGCTGGGGGAGCGGCGCAAGAACAAGGCGGGGCTGTTCTCGGGCGGTGAGCAGCAGATGCTCGCCATCGGTCGGGCGCTGATGTCGCAGCCGAAGCTGCTCATGCTGGACGAGCCTTCCATGGGCCTTTCGCCGATCATGACGCAGAAGATCTTCGACACCGTCAAGGAGCTCAAGGAGGAGGGCACCACCGTGCTGTTGGTGGAGCAGAACGCCCTGTCGGCGCTCGCCCTGTCCGACTACGCGTACGTGATCGACCTAGGTGCCACGACCCTCTCGGGCACGGGCCGCGAGCTGCTGGCCGACCCGAGGGTGCAAGAGGCCTACCTGGGCGAAGGCGTAGCAAGCTAGGCTGGGGGGCGGATCTTGTTGCGGTTCCGCGGTCATGACCGCGGAACCGCAACAAGATCGGGCTTTGTCCACGGCTTGTCCACAGCTCTCGTGTCATCGATGGCCCGGCTCGGCGCCTTGGGCCACCTTGGAGGGCATGTTCACCGCGGCCGCGCAGCGCTCTCGGACCGGCCTCGAGTCGGTGGCGACCGCGGCCGACCTCCGGCGTGCAGGCTGGTCGGACGGCGCTGTCCGCGCCCAGTTCGCCGCACGGCGATGGCAACGTCACGGACGGGCCGTGGTGCTGCACGGCGGCCCGCCGACGCCGGCCGAGCGGCGCGGCATCGCGCTGCTGAACTGCGGCGATCACGCGCTGCTCACCGCGTTCACGGCCGCGGAGCTCCACGGCCTGCGCGGCTGGGAGCGGCCGACGATCCACGTCCTGCTTCCGGCGGGCACCCGCGTGCGCGGTGTCGTGAGGCCCGTGCGCCTGCACTACACCGGTGACTGGACGCGCGTCGATCCCGTACCGGGACGGCGGCTGCATCGCTGCGCGCCCGCGCTCGTGCTGGCCGCGAGCACGTTCGCGCATCCACGTCCGGCCTGCGGGGTCCTCGCGGCAGCCGTCCAGCAGCGGCTCGTCACCGCAGGCAGGCTGCACGCCGCGCTCCAGCAGGCCCCTCGGACGCGGCACCGCCGGTTCCTCGTCGCGGCGCTCGACGACATCGCACAGGGCGCGCACGCCATGAGCGAGATCGACTTCGTCCGCGTGTGCCGCCGCGCGGGCCTGCCCGCACCGACCCGCCAAGCCGTCCGGGTCGAGCCCGGTGGGCGCCGCCGCTACCTCGACGCCGAGTGGACCCGCGCCGACGGGCGCCGCGTGGTCGTCGAGGTCGACGGCGCGCTGCACCTCTCGCCCCGCCGATGGTGGGACGACCAGCTCCGGCAGAACGAGCTGGTGATCGCCGACGACCTGCGCTTCCCGAGCGTGGTGGTCCGCACGACCCCGGACGAGGTCGTCGGTCAGCTGCGGCGGGTCCTCCTGTGAACGATGTTGTTGCGTTGCCGTCGTCATGGCTCCGAGAACGCAACAAGATCCGCAGGATCAGGGTTTCACGCAGCAGAAGATGGCCGTGCCGGGGAACAGGGCGCCACGCAACGGGGACCACTGGCCCCACACGGTGTCGCGGCCCTCCGGCCACTCGGGCTCGACCAGGTCCTCGAGCACCAGCCCGGCGGCCACGACGTCGCGCACCCGGTCGCCGAGCGTGCGGTGGTGCTCGACGTAGGTCGCCGCGCCGTCCGCGTCGACCTCGACGTACGGCGTGCGGTCGAAGTAGGGCTGCCGCACGACCAGCCCGTCGGGCCCCGGGTCGTCGGAGAACATCCACCGCATCGGGTGGTTCACCGCGAACACCCACCGCCCGCCCGACCGCAGCACCCTGGCGACCTCCCGCATCACCCGCTCGGGCTCGGCGACGAAGGGCACGGCGCCGAACGCCGAGCAGGCCAGGTCGAAGGTCGCGTCGGCGAACGGAAGGTGCTCGGCGCCCGCCTGGACCAGCGGGACCGCGGTCCCCGTAGCACGCCCGAGCGCCGCGGCGTGCCGCAGCATGCCCGCGGAGAGGTCCAGCGCGACCGGGAGCGCGCCCTGCCGGGCCAGCCAGCGCGCACACGGGGCGGAGCCCGCGCCGACCTCGAGGACGCGGCGGCCCACGACGTCGCCCAGCAGGCGCACGTCCTCCTCGCGCAGCCCCTCGGGGCACCAGACGAAGTCGGCCTCGCCGATGTCGCCGCCGTGTTCGGCCAGGTAGTCGTCGGCGTCGGCGTCCCACCAGCGCAGGTTGGCGCGCTGCGACTCGGCGGCGTCGACGGGCCGCCGCGCGACCCCCACCGTCCCAAGGCGGATCTCGGCGCTCGGTGCGGACGACGGCTCGTCCGCGTGAGATGGTTCGCTCGCAAGCTCGGTCACGGGCCCAGATCGTGACACGTCTGCGACCGCCACCCGCGTTGCCCACGTGATCGTGGCCCCCGTAACATGGAGTTCGTACCGGGGTCAATGTGGCTGCTCAGCGGTTCGGGTCGGCCCCGGGGGAATCGACGATCTCTGGTGACTGTTATTACCGTCACGCAGCAACAACATCCAGCGCACAACCCCACATTCGTCCCTACCGGAGCACCCCACTACATGTCCACCGACACCACCGCCGCCCCGACCACCACACCGCAGGTCGCCGTCAACGACATCGGGACGGAGGAGGACTTCCTCGCCGCCATCGATCAGACGATCAAGTACTTCAACGATGGCGACATCGTCGAAGGCACCATCGTCAAGGTCGACCGTGACGAGGTCCTGCTCGACATCGGCTACAAGACCGAGGGCGTCATCCCCTCGAGGGAGCTCTCGATCAAGCACGACGTCGATCCGGCGGATGTCGTCGAGGTCGGGGAGTTCGTCGAGGCGCTCGTTCTCCAGAAGGAGGACAAGGAAGGCCGCCTCATCCTCTCCAAGAAGCGCGCACAGTACGAGCGCGCCTGGGGCACGATCGAGGAGCTCAAGGAGAAGGACGAGCCCGTCGAGGGCACCGTGATCGAGGTCGTCAAGGGCGGCCTGATCCTCGACATCGGCCTGCGCGGCTTCCTGCCTGCCTCACTGGTCGAGATGCGCCGCGTGCGCGACCTGCAGCCGTATGTCGGCCGCAAGATCGAGGCCAAGATCATCGAGCTGGACAAGAACCGCAACAACGTGGTCCTGTCCCGCCGCGCCTGGCTGGAGCAGACCCAGTCCGAGGTGCGCAGCGAGTTCCTCAACCAGCTCGCCCGCGGCCAGGTCCGCAAGGGCGTCGTCTCCAGCGTGGTCAACTTCGGCGCCTTCGTCGACCTCGGCGGGGTCGACGGCCTGGTGCACGTGTCCGAGCTGTCCTGGAAGCACATCGACCACCCGTCCGAGGTCGTCGAGGTGGGCCAGGAGGTCACGGTCGAGGTCCTCGA
Source organism: uncultured Actinomycetota bacterium (assembly GCA_963750095.1). Taxonomy (GTDB): domain Bacteria; phylum Actinomycetota; class Actinomycetes; order Mycobacteriales; family Pseudonocardiaceae; genus Pseudonocardia. The sequence goes on from CAVVPJ010000012.1 coordinate 691,369, forward strand.
CGTCGACCTGGACCGCGAGCGGGTCTCGCTGTCGCTCAAGGCGACGCAGGAGGACCCGTGGCGCCTGTACGCCCGCACCCACGCGATCGGCCAGATCGTGCCGGGCAAGGTCACCAAGCTGGTGCCGTTCGGCGCGTTCGTCCGCGTCGAGGAGGGCATCGAGGGCCTGGTGCACATCTCGGAGCTGGCCGAGCGCCACGTCGAGATCCCCGAGCAGGTCGTGCAGGTCGGCGACGACTGCATGGTCAAGGTCATCGACATCGACCTCGACCGGCGCCGCATCTCGCTGTCGCTCAAGCAGGCCAACGAGGGCATGACGGTCGACACCGAGTTCGACCCCACGCGCTACGGCATGGCGGCTGAGTACGACTCCGAGGGCAACTACATCTACCCCGAGGGCTTCGACGTCGACTCCGGCGAGTGGCAGGAGGGCTTCGAGGCCCAGCGCGAGGCCTGGGAGAAGGAGTACGCCGAGGCGCACGCGCGGTACGAGCAGCACATCGCGCAGCTCAAGAAGACCGCCGAGGCCGACGCCGAGGCCGCGGCCGACGGTGGGGCCACCAACTACTCGTCGCAGGGCGGTGCGCCTGCGGAGTCCGGCGGCTCGCTCGCCAGCGATGAGCAGCTGGCCGCGCTGAGGGAGAAGCTCTCCGGCGGAGCCTGATCCCGCCTGAAACCCGACCCGAACGGGCCGTTCGTCGCACGACACGCGACGAGCGGCCCGTTCGTCGTGTACCGTCCGGCGCGCCTTTTCCGCCGGACCCCCGGTTGGGCCTACGGTGGTCGCTGTGCGCCGGGCTCGGTGGATCGCGCGCCCGGTGATCGGCGCCTCTCTCGTTCTGCTCGCGGGCTGCTCCGGCGGTGCCGCGCCGGGCCCGAGCCTGCCCACCTTCCCGGGCTCCGGCGGCGCCTCGTCCACCGCCACCTCCGCCGTCCACGACGTCGGCGTGGTGCCCGACGACTGCTCGCGCGTCCTCCCGGTGGGCGAGCTCGTCGCGGTGCTGGGCATGCCGCTGGACAGCGTCGTCGTGCGCACCACGATCGGCGTGCCCGCGCCGTCGGTCGGGAGGGTGGAGCGGATCGACTGCGCCTACAGCGGCACGGCGGCGTCCGGTCGCGACAGCGGCAAGCCCGTCCTCGGGGTGAACGCGGCCGCCTACACGGACGCGGCCGCCGCGCGGGCGCAGTGGAAGCTCAACGCCGCCGCCGAGGACGGCGCCCAGCGCGAGGTCGCCGTCGGCGCCGCGTCCGGCGTGCTCGTCGAGCGGCCCGGCGAGGCACTGCTGACCGTGCAGTACGGCTCGGGGACCGTGACGCTGCGGTTGCCTGCCCGGCCGCTGCCCGGCGGGGCGACCCCGGCCGTCATGCTCGTCGACATCGCCCGCCGCGTGCTGCCGACGATGGCGGGCGCGGCACCGCCCGTCACCGCGCCGTTCACGCCGAGCCCGTCGCCGACCTCGACGTCGGGCCCGGTCCGCGCCGCCGGGGCGAACTGATCTCCCCGCTGATCGCCGCGGGTACGGTGACCCCGTGCTGCGGGTAGGGCTGACCGGGGGCATCGGATCGGGCAAGTCGACGGTCGCGGCCCGGCTCGCCGACCGGGGCGCGGTGCTCGTCGACGCGGACCGGCTGGCCAAGGAGGTCGTCGCCCCGGGAACGCCGGGGCTCGCGGCGGTCGTCGATGCCTTCGGCGCCGACGTGCTCGACGCCGAAGGCGGGCTGGACCGGCCCGCGCTCGCCGCCGTCGTGTTCGACGACCCCGAGGCCTTGGCCCGCCTGAACGCGATCGTCCACCCGCTCGTGCGCGCCCGGTCGGACGAGCTGGTCGCCGCGGCCCCCGAAGGGAGCATCGTGGTGCAGGACGTGCCGCTGCTCGTCGAGGGGCGGATGGCCGCGCGGTTCGCGCTGGTCGTCGTCGTCCACGCGGACGCCGAGGACCGGGTGCGGCGCCTCGTGGAGCTGCGCGGGATGCCGGAGTCGGACGCCCGCGCCCGCATCGCGGCCCAGGCCGACGACCACGCGCGCCGGGCGGTCGCCGACGTGTGGTTGGACAACACCGCGGCGCCCGACGCACTCGTCCGCGCGGTCGACGCGCTCTGGGACGCGCGGCTCGCGCCGTTCGCCGCCAACCTGCGTGCAGGCACGGCGGCGCCCTGGCCGTCCGACCCCGTCGCGGCCGACCCGGCGTGGCCCGCACAGGCCGCCCGGCTGGTCGCGCGGGTGGCGGCCGCGGCGGGGGAGCGGGGGCGGGGCGCCGCGCACGTCGGGCGGACCGCTGTTCCCGGGCTCGCCGCGCCCGACGTGCTCCACCTGCAGCTGGGGGTCGATGCGCCCGCCGACGCCGACGCGGTGCGCGACCGCCTCGCCCAGGTGGGTTTCCCCCGCGTCGAGGCGGGCTCACCGGCCGATGAGCGCTGCCACGGGTCGGCCGACCCGGGTCGGCCCGCCCGCCTGGACGTCCGGGTGGTCGGTACCCCCGCGTGGCGGCGTGCGTTGCTCGTGCGGGACTGGCTGCGCGCCGACCCCGAGGCCAGCGCCGACGACCGCGACTTCGCGGCCGAAGCATCTGCCGAGGCGTGGGCCGCATCGTCCGGGTGGGCGCCGTCGTTGGACAGAACGGACTTGACCGGATAAGTGGACCCTCCGTAACACACCGGCAAAGACGTGCGATGGTCAGACAGGTCCGGTAGGCGACCGGGTGAGACCTGCGCGCTCGCCGTCACTGTGGGCGCACGGCCGAGGGAGGACGAGGGGGTGAGCGCATTGGCCGACAACATCGCGGTTCCCGCCGGGACAGCGGAGGAGACCACGCGCGTCAGCGCGCGCCCCGGCGCCGTCCTCGACGCCGCCCACCACCACGACGCCGACCACCACGACGCCGACCACCACGACGTCGGCCGCCACGCCGCCGACCACCACGACGTCGGCCGCCACGAGGCCGACCATCACGAGGCCGACCATCACGACGTCGACCACCACGACGTCGACCACCACGACGTCGGCCGCCACGAGGCCCGGAGCGCGGAAGGCGAGCACGCAGCCGATCCCCTCCGCGGCCGCCCCGGAGGCGCCCCGGAGCCCGACGTCCCCATCGAGGCCAGCCCGGACGACCCCGCGGGCAGCGTTCCCGACGGCGCTCCTGACGGCACCGCGGACGACCCGGCCGACGACGCCGTCGACGAAGGCATGCTCGAGCAGGCCACCGAACTGGTCAGCGGCAGCGGGGCCCGGGTCGTCCAGGACGCGCCCGCGCCGACCCCTGCCCAGCTCCGCGTCGACTTCGGCGCCCACCTCGAGGCCAACTACCGCAGGCTGGTCGCCCAGCTCTACGCGATCACCCTCGACCCCGCCGAGGCGCACTCCGCCGTCCAGGACGCCTACTCGCGCGCCTGGCGCTCGTGGGCGACGGTCAGCCGCTCGCCCGACGCCACCGGCTGGGTGCGCAGGGTGGCCGTGCACTCGACCACCCGCAGCTGGCGCAGGCTGCGCCCCCGCCCGCGGATGGTCGGATCGGGCCCAGACCCCCGCACCGGCGCCCTGCTGGCGGCGTTGCGCAGGCTGCCTGCCCCCGAGCGGCGCTGCATCGTCCTGCACTACATGGCCGGAGCCCCGCTGCAGGAGATCGCCGCCGTCGAGAGCGTGTCGGTGGGCACCACCGCGGCCCGGCTCGCGCGCGCCCAGCAGGTCGTCGGCGACGGCCTCGCCGACCTGCTCGCGGGCGGCTTCGGACCCGACGACTCCCCTGGCGCGCTCGGCGGCTGGGCCGCGCCGGAGTGGGAGGGTCTCCAGCCCGCCGCGCTCGGAACCGCCGACCACGAGGAGGACAAGCCGTGAACGGCGCTCACGCCCGCCTGCGCGACGAGTTCCACCGCCTGGACGACGAGCTGTCCGCCGCGGTCACGCTCCCCTCGGTCGACGTCGTGATCGGCCGGGCGGGCACGCTCAACCGCGCGAGCACGGCCGCGGCGATCGCGGTGCTCGCCGTCGGCGCGCTCGGCGGCGTCACCGCCGTCGCGCACGCGAGCGTCCAGCCCGTCACCGCCGCGGCGACCGCGGTGATCCCGCCCGCGACCACCACAGCGACCACCACCACGACGACCACGCCGCCGCCCGCGGTCGTCGCGGCCCCGCCGGTCACGACCACCACGGTCGCGAGGGCCGTCGCGCCGCGGCGAACACGCGTCGTCGTGCCCACCGCCCGCCGCCGGGTCGTCGTCCAGCCGCCGCCCGCGCCGGTCGTCCCCCCGCCCGTCGTCGAGACCACGACACAGCCGACCACCGACGGCACCCCGGACCCGACCACCACCACGAAGCCGCCGAAGACGTCGAAGACCCCGAAGCCCGATCCCTCCACCGACGCGTCCTCGCCGGGCGGCAGCAGCGCGAACGGCACCCCGAGCGACGGTACTTCGACGGGCAGCGGCACGACCACGCCCTGACCGTTCGCGCGGTCAGGGTCGGGCGCGCCAGGTGAGGACGATCCCGAAGCCCGCCAGCCACGCGTCGAGGTCGTGGCCGTGCGCGGCGATGCCGTCGACCGCGCGGTGCGTGCGGTGCATCGCCGCCTCGGCCGTCGCGGGGTCGAGGAGCCCGAGCGCGACCGCCGCCACGAACTCGTCGACGTCGATCACCGTGGCGTCCTGCCCGGTGCGCACCACGATGTCGAGGTAGTAGTCGGTCAGCGTCCACCGGTCGCCGTCCCGGGTGATGTCGCAGATGTCGACGTAGAAGTCCTGGTCGCGCATGTGGCCCGGCTTCCACCACCAGTCGGTCACCGCGATGCCCAGCTCGGGCAGCAGCCACGTCTGCATCCAGTCCGCCGTGGACCGGTGTACCATCGCGCGGCTCATGTAGAGGCCGAAGAGCGTCTCGCGGAACTCGTCGACCGGGCGCGCGAAGCCCTTGTTGTCGATGTTCACGCGGCCGGGGACGTCGTAGGTGGAGACCTTCGGCGGATGCACCGGCCGATCGTGCCAAAAGTGTCGGCGGCCCCTCGTACCCTGGGTTCGTGGCCTTCGCAACAGAGATCCCCGGCTCTGCCAAGGCGCTCTCCGCTGACGCTCCGAGCGGTGCAGCCCACCGGGACGTTCCCCTTGCGCACTCCGAGTTCCGACCGGTCGGCGAGATCCCCCGTGTGGGCGGCCGGTTCGAGGTGGTCAGCCCGCACGAGCCCGCAGGCGACCAGCCCGCCGCCATCGACGAGCTGGAGCGGCGCCTGCGCGCGGGCGAGCAGGAGGTCGTGCTGCTCGGCGCCACCGGCACCGGCAAGTCGGCCACCACGGCGTGGCTGATCGAGCGCCTGCAGCGGCCCACGCTGGTGATGGCGCACAACAAGACCCTGGCCGCGCAGCTGGCCAACGAGCTGCGCGAGATGCTGCCGAACAACGCCGTCGAGTACTTCGTGTCGTACTACGACTACTACCAACCCGAGGCGTACATCGCGCAGACCGACACCTACATCGAGAAGGACTCCTCGATCAACGAGGACGTCGAGCGGCTGCGGCACTCGGCCACGATGAACCTGCTCTCGCGGCGGGACGTGGTCGTCGTGGCGTCGGTGTCGTGCATCTACGGCCTCGGCACGCCGCAGTCCTACCTCGACCGGTCGGTGAAGGTCGAGGTCGGCGGCACCCTGGAGCGCGACGCGCTGCTGCGGGCCCTGGTCGACGTGCAGTACACGCGCAACGACATGGCCTTCAACCGCGGCACCTTCCGGGTCCGCGGCGACACGGTGGAGATCATCCCGGCCTACGAGGAGCTCGCCGTCCGCATCGAGTTCTTCGGCGACGAGGTGGAGGCGCTGTACTACCTGCACCCGCTCACCGGCGACGTGCTCCGCAAGGTCGACGAGCTGCGCATCTTCCCGGCCACCCACTACGTCGCTGGCCGCGAGCGCATGGAGCGCGCGGTGCGCGACATCGAGGCCGAGCTCGCCGAGCGGCTGGCCGAGCTGGAGAACCAGGGCAAGCTCCTGGAGGCCCAGCGCCTGCGGATGCGCACGCAGTACGACGTCGAGATGATCCGTCAGGTCGGGTTCTGCTCGGGCATCGAGAACTACTCGCGCCACATCGACGGCCGCGGCCCCGGCTCCGCGCCCGCCACCCTGATCGACTACTTCCCTGACGACTTCCTGCTGGTCATCGACGAGTCGCACCAGACGGTCCCGCAGATCGGCGGTATGTACGAGGGCGACATGTCCCGCAAGCGCAACCTGGTCGAGTACGGGTTCCGGCTGCCCTCCGCCGTCGACAACCGGCCGCTCACCTGGGAGGAGTTCGCCGACCGGATCGGGCAGACGGTCTACCTCTCCGCCACACCGGGGCCCTACGAGCTCACCCGCACCGGCGGCGAGTTCGTCGAGCAGGTCATCCGCCCCACGGGCCTGGTCGACCCGAAGGTCGTGGTGAAGCCGACGAAGGGCCAGATCGACGACCTCGTCCACGAGATCAGGGAGCGCGCCGGGCGCGACGAGCGGGTGCTCGTCACCACGCTCACCAAGAAGATGGCCGAGGACCTCACCGACTACCTGCTGGAGCTCGGCATCCGCGTGCGGTACCTGCACTCGGAGGTCGACACGCTGCGGCGGGTGGAGCTGCTGCGGCAGCTGCGGCTGGGCGAGTTCGACGTGCTGGTCGGCATCAACCTGCTGCGTGAGGGCCTTGACCTGCCCGAGGTGTCGCTCGTGGCCATCCTCGACGCCGACAAGGAGGGCTTCCTGCGCTCGGGCACGTCGCTGATCCAGACGATCGGCCGCGCGGCGCGCAACGTGTCGGGCGAGGTCCACATGTACGCCGACAAGGTCACCGAGTCGATGCAGTACGCCATCGACGAGACCGACCGGCGGCGGGCCAAGCAGGTCGCCTACAACGAGGAGCGGGGGATCGATCCCCAGCCGCTGCGCAAGAAGATCGCCGACATCCTCGACCAGGTGTACCGCGAGGCCGAAGAGGTGCCGATCGGCGGCTCGGGCCGCAACCAGTCGCGCGGCAAGCGGGCCGCGGGCGAGCCGGGCCGCGCGAATGCCGCCGCCAGCTCGGGCATCGTGGCGGGGCGCGACACGAAGGCCATGCCGCGCGCCGAGTTGGCCGATCTGGTGCAGCAGCTGTCCGACCAGATGCTCGCCGCCGCGCGCGACCTGCAGTTCGAGCTGGCCGCGCGGCTGCGCGACGAGATCGCCGACCTGAAGAAGGAGCTGCGCGGCATGGACGCGGCGGGCATCCGCTGAGGGCCACGACCCGCCCTCCGCGACTTCGCACACCATCATGTGTCCTCGCAGAGGGTCTGCCTTGTGCGAGGACACCTGAACTTGTGCGAAGTCGGGCCGGGCGGCGGCAGTGGGGCCGGCTAGCGCGCCGGTCGGGCCAGGGTCGGCGCGGCGTGCGTGCCGACCCCTGGACCGGACGACGTCGTCAGCGGCCGTTACCGTGATGTGGTGACGGTCGTCGAGCGCGCGCCGCGGGTGCTGGCGTGGCTGCGCACCCCGAGCCGGGTGCTGCCGTTCACGCTGCCGCTGCTTGCGGTCGTGCTCGCGAACGTCGTCGTGCACACCGGCGGGCGGCACATCGACCTCGAGGTCTACCGGTTCGGTGTACAGGCGTGGCTTTCCGGCGGGGACATGTACGGCCCCCTGCCGGAGACGTCGAACCACATCGCGCTGCCGTTCATCTACCCGCCCTTCGCGACCCTCGTGCTCCTGCCGCTCGCGGTGGCGCCGTGGGCCGCGGCGTGGGTCGCGCTGCTCGCGCTGTCGACGGCCGCGCTGGGGGTCACGTTCTTCGTGGTGGCCCGCAGGCTGTGGCCCTCTGGCGGACGCGGAGGCGCGCTGTCCGTCGCCTCCATCGCGCTGCCGCTCGCGTTGCTCGTGCAGCCGGGCAAGGCCATCGACTTCAGCCGCCCGGCGCCGCCGATCCCGGCGTTCGCGCTCGAGCCGGTGATGCAGACCATCGAGTTCGGGCAGGTCAACCTGCTCCTGATGGCGCTCGTCGCGGTCGACGTGCTCGCCGTGCACCCGCGCTGGCCGCGCGGCGCGCTGGTGGGGATCGCGGCGGCGGTCAAGCTGACCCCGGCCGCGTTCGTGCTCTACTTCCTGCTGCGCCGCGACTACCGGGCCGCGGCCGTCACGGCGATCGCGTGCGCCGCGGCCACCGGCGTCGCCTTCCTCGTGGCGCCTGCGGCGTCGTGGACGTTCTGGCTGGACAACCCCGCGGGCGGCGTGAGCGGCTCGCCGTTCTTCACCGACCAGACGTTCCAGGCCGTGCTGGCGCGGGCCGGGATCGACGGAACCCTGAAGACCGTGATCTGGCTCGTCCTTTCGCTGGGTCTGCTCGCGCTGGCCGCCCCGGCGATCCGGCGCGCACCCGCCCCGCTCGCCCTCGTGGCGACGGCGGGCTTTGCCCTCTTGGTCTCGCCGACGTCGTGGTCGCACCACTGGGTGTGGGTCGCGCCCGCCCTGCTCATCGCCGCCGCCTCGGCGTGGCGTGCCCGATCGGTGGTGTGGACCGCCGTGACGGTCCTGACCGCGGCCGTGTTCGTGGTCGCGCCCCACCAGCTGGACCTGCCGCACCCTGGCGTCGACTGGACCGTCGGCCAGCAGGTGCTGGGCAGCACCTACGTCTGGTTCACCGTGCTGCTCTTCGCCGCGCTGGGATGGCGGTGGTCTCCGTGGTCTCAGCGGGGGCGGGCCCGTGCGGCACGCTGAGCTCGTGGCGTACTGCCTGGCCAAGCCGGGCGCCGTCGCGGACACCCCCTGGGAGGAGGATCTCGTCGCCAAGGTGGGCGGCAAGATCTTCGCGTTCCTCGGGGGCAACGGCGTGGGCCTCAAGTGCGGCCGTGACGCCGACGAGGCCGCCGAGCTGCGGCAGCGTTTCCCGGCGAGCGCCACGGTGATGCCGTACATCGGCCGCTACGGCTGGAACAGCGTCGTCCTGGACGGCGCGCCTCCCGACATCCCGGACGACGACGAGCTGCGCGAGCTCGTCGACGCCTCCTATGACGCCGTGGTGGCCCGCCTCCCCAAACGCCTCCGCCCTCCCTGACCGAAGTGCCGTAGCGCACGGCACCGGTCTTCCCTAGGCTGGCGGTCCGGGGTGATGCGGGTGGACGAGGCGGTCTGCGCGATCCGACCGGGCACGGACGTCGCCCGGCACGCGCGGATGCTGGCGCGCGTCCATGACGCGCTGCTGTCGGGCGACCGCCCGCCCGCCGTGCCCCGGCGCCTCGTCGCCCGGTCGTGGATGCGGGCCCGTGCCCAGGGCGTCGACCCCGACCTCGGCGACCCGCCCGGCCCGTTGGCCGCCTGCGAGGTCGAGCAGCGCCGCGCGCGGTCCCCGCTGCACCGCGTGCTGCCCGAGCTGCGCGCGGCGCTGACGTCGGTGGCGGAGGACGCCCGGCACATCATGGTCGTCACCGACGCCGACGGCGTGCTGCTGTGGCGCGAGGGCTCCACCGCCGTGCGCCACCGGGCCGACGCGCTGGGCTTCACCGAGGGCGCCAACTGGTCCGAGGGCATGGTCGGCAGCAACGCCATCGGCACCGCCCTCGCCGAGGGCGCCCCGGTGCAGATGTTCGCCGCCGAGCACTTCGTGCGCACCCACCACGTCTGGACGTGCACCGCCTGCCCCGTGCACGACCCGCGCACCGGCGAGCTGCTCGGCGTGGTGGACGTCAGCGGGCCCGCCGAGACCGTGCACCCCACCACCGTCGCGCTCGTCGGCACCGCGGTGAAGCTGGCCGAGGCCAGCCTGTGGCGGCAGTACGAGGGCAGGCTGGAGACGCTGCGCGGGGTGGCGGCGCCGTTGCTGTCGAAGCTGTCCGGGCCAGGGCTCGTCGTCGACGACCACGGCTGGGTCGCCGCGGTCACCGGCATGCCCAGCCTGGAGCGCATCGCCGTGCCGCGCGCGGACCTGCCGGTCGCGGTGCACGGGGTCGGCGTGTGCGTGCCCGAGCCCGTCCCGGGCGGCTGGCTGCTGCGCGTGAGCGACCCGGCGGCGATCCGGCTTACGCTCGACCTCGACGGCCGACCCCGGCGGGCCATCGTCGACGGGTCGAGCCGCTGGCTGCACCCGCTCTCGACCCGCCATGCCGAGGTCCTCCTGCTGCTGGCCCATGCGGGGCAGCGGGGCATGGACGCGGGCGCGCTGTCGGCCGCGCTCTACGGCGACCGGGAGCATCTCGTCACCGTGCGGGCCGAGATGTCGCGGCTGCGCCGCTCGCTGGGCGGGCTGCTGCTGGCCCGCCCGTACCGCCTCGGCCCCGAGGTCGAGGTGTGCCTGCCCGACCTCGCGGGCAGCGCCTTCGTGGGCGCATCCACCGCGCCGGGGGTCCGAGCGCTGACCGCTGCGCCGCCCCGCTGAGATCCTGCGGTCGGTTGACGCGGTGGCACCGCGCGCAGGCGTGCCCGGATGCCGAACACGGCGTGCCGAAACGCGGGACTCACCGTGGCCTGGTGCAACCCCGCTGCAACGATTGCCCGCGAGCGTGCCACGGGTGAGCCTCATCGCGTGACGCGCAACGGGGTGCCCGCCGGGACGCTCCCGGTGGTGCCCGGGTCGACCGTCGGCATCGTGGCCAACCCCATGTCGGGCCGCGACATCCGCAGGCTGGTCGCCCAGGCGTCGGTCTTCCCCAACGCCGAGAAGACGAACATGGCGCTGCGGCTCCTCGCCGCGGCCGGGGCCACGGGCGTCGAGACCGTGCTGATGTCCACCGACGCCATGGGGGTGGCGGGCGGCGTCGTCCGCGCCGCCGAGCGGCGTCGCGCCGGGGCGCCGCGCTGGCCGTCGCTGCAGTTCGTCGAGATCGACGCGATCACCGGCACCGCGGCGGACACCCGCGCGCTCGTCGCCGCGATGCGGGCCCGCGGCGCGGGCGTGGTCGTGCTGCTCGGCGGCGACGGCACCGTGCGGGCCGCGTCGGTGGCGAGCGGGGACGTGCCGCTGCTGCCCCTGTCCACGGGCACGAACAACGCCTTCCCGGAGATGTGGGAGGCGACGGTCGCGGGCACCGCGGCCGGGACTGCTCGCCACCGGGCGGGTCGGGCAGGACGCCACCTACCGGGCCAAGGTGCTGCGGGTCGCGGCCGGGCCGGTCGCGGAGGTCGCGCTCGTCGACGTCTGCGTCTCCACCGTGGCGCACGTCGGGTCGAAGGCGCTGTGGCAGCCCGACACCCTGCGGGAGGTCTACTGCGCGTTCGCGGAGCCGCACGCCATCGGCCTGTCCAGCATCGCCGGGCTCCTGCACCCCGTGGGCCGCGCCGACCCCGACGGCGTCGCCGTGCGCCTGAAGCCGCCCGCTCTGGCCGCCCGGACCGTGCTGGCCCCGATCGCGCCCGGCGTCGTCGCCCCGATCGGCATCCGCGACGCGGGCCCGCTGCGGGCCGGGGAGCCGCGTGCCGTCGGCGTCGAGCGCGGCACCGTCGCCGTCGACGGCGAGCGCGAGGTCGAGTTCTCGCCCGCCACCCCCGTCACCGTCACGCTCGCGCACGACGGGCCCCGGGTCCTGGACGTGCGCCGCGTCCTCGCGGTGGCCGCTGAGCAGCGGCTGCTGGTGTCCCAGATGCAGGAGGTCAGATGAGAGCGGCCAGGTTCCACGGTCCTGGTGACATCCGGATCGACGACGTGCCCGAGCCGACGCCCGGTCCGGGCCAGGTGCAGGTGGCGGTCGACTGGTGCGGCATCTGCGGCACCGACCTGCACGAGTTCCTCGAGGGACCGATCTTCATCCCGGCGAAGGGCGCCCCGCACGCGATCACCGGCGCGGAGCTGCCGGTCGTCATGGGGCACGAGTTCGCGGGCGTGGTGTCGGGCGTCGGCGCGGGCGTCACCGACGTCGCGGAGGGCGACCGGGTCGCCGTCGAGCCCTACTACGTCTGCGGTGAGTGCTCGGCGTGCGCGGAGGGGCGCTACAACATCTGCCGCAAGCTGGGTTTCATCGGGCTCTCCGGCCAGGACGGCGGGTTCGCCGAGACCTGCGTCGTCGACCGGCGCTGGATCCACCAGCTCGGCGACCTGCCCACCGACGTCGGCGCGCTCGTCGAGCCGTTGGCGGTCGCCTACCACGCCGTGCGGCTCTCGGGCCTGCGCCCTGGCGGCACCGCGGTCGTGTTCGGGGCCGGGCCGATCGGCCTGGTCACCGTCGCGTCGCTGAAGGCCACCGGCGCCGGGCAGGTGATCTCCGTGGAGCCCGCGGCCGCGCGCAAGGCCAAGGCCACTGTCGCGGGCGCGGACGTCGTGCTCGACCCGACCGAGACCGCCGTCGGCGACGCCGTGCGCGACCTCACCGGCGGCGCGGGCGCCGACGTCGCGTTCGAGTGCGCGGGCATCGACGCCGTGCTCGCGTCGGCGATCGGCTCCGTGCGGCCCGGGGGCCGGGTCGTCAACGTCGCGATCTGGGGCCACCCGGCGACGGTGCAGATGAACGACCTCGTGCTCTCCGAGATCGACGTGATCGGCTCGCTGGCCTACTGCGGCGACCATCCCGACACGATCCGCCTGCTCCAGGACGGCAAGGTCGCCGCCGACCAGTTCATCACCGGCCGCATCGGGCTGGAGGACATCGTCAAGGGCGGCTTTCGCGAGCTGATCGACAACAAGGAGGAGAACGTGAAGATCCTGGTGTCGCCCCGATGAGCGGCTGCGCCGCCCGTGCGCGGAAAACGTCGCCATGGCGACGTTTTCCGCGCACGAGCACCGGAGGTGCCCGATGAGCACCGCCATCGTCACGGGGGCCGGTCGGGGGATCGGCCGCGGGATCGCCCTGCGCCTGGCCCGCGACGGGCACGCCGTCGCCGTCAACGACGTCAACAAGGCGGGCGCGGAGGCGGTCACCGCCGAGATCACCGAGGCGGGTGGGCGCGCGATCACCGTGCCCGCCGACGTCACGGACCGGGCCGCGGTGTTCGCCATGGTCGAGCGGACGGCCGCCGAGCTGGGCAGCGTCGACGTCATGGTCGCCAACGCGGGCATCGCGCAGGTCAGGACGATCCTGGAGCTGACGCCAGCGGACCTCCAGCGGATCTTCGAGGTCAACGTGTTCGGCGTCGTGTACTGCCTGCAGGCCGCGGCCGAGCAGATGCGGCGGCAGGGCACCGGCGGCAAGATCATCAACGCGGCCTCGATCGCCGCGCACTCCGGCTTCGACCTGCTGGGCCACTACAGCGCCACCAAGTTCGCCGTGCGGGCGCTGACGCAGGCGGCGGCCAAGGAGCTGGCGAAGGACAGGATCACCGTCAACGCCTACTGCCCCGGCATCGTCGGCACGGACATGTGGGACCTCATCGACGAGCAGATGGGCGCCCGCAACGGCAACGCGAAGGGCGAGACCCTCGCCCAGTACTCCCAGCTCATCGCGCTGGGCCGGGTGCAGACCCGGAGGACGTCGCGGGGTTGGTCTCCTACCTCGCGGGACCGGATTCGGACTACATGACCGGGCAGTCGGTCATCGTCGACGGAGGGATCGTGATGGTATGACCGGAACGTTGGAAACCCCCACCAGCCAGGACCTCACCCCGGACCAGCTGCTGGTCGCCTACCGCACCATGAAGACCATCCGCGACTTCGAGGAGCGCGTCCACGACGAGTTCGCGGCAGGCGACATCCCCGGGTTCGTGCACCTCTACGCGGGTGAGGAGGCGTCGGCCGTCGGTGTCTGCTCGCACCTGGACGAGCGGGACGCGATCGCGTCCACCCACCGCGGGCACGGCCACTGCATCGCCAGGGGCGTCGACCCGGTCGCGATGATGGCCGAGATCTACGGCAAGTCCACCGGCTCGTGCCGGGGCAAGGGCGGCTCGATGCACATCGCCGACCTGTCCAAGGGGATGCTCGGCGCGAACGGCATCGTGGGCGGCGGCCCGCCGCTGATCTGCGGGCGCGCGCTCGCGTCCAAGCACAAGGCCGACGGCGGCGTCGCGGTCGCGTTCTTCGGCGACGGCGCCTCCAACCAGGGCACCACGTTCGAGTCGCTGAACCTGGCCACGATCTGGAACCTGCCCGCGATCTTCGTGGCGGAGAACAACGGCTACGCCGAGGCGACGTCGTCGAACTGGTCGGTGGCCACCGACGACATCGCCGACCGTGCCGCGGCCTTCGGCATGCCCGGCGTGATCGTCGACGGGTTCGACTTCTTCGCCGTGCACGAGGCGGCGGGCGAGGCCGTGGCCAGGGCCCGCGACGGCGGCGGCCCGACCCTGATCGAGGTCAAGTTCACCCGCTACTTCGGGCACTTCGAGGGCGACCAGCAGCTCTACCGTGCCGACGAGGTGCGCAACGCCCGCGAGAACCTGGACTGCCTCAAGCGGTTCCGCGCGCGGGTGACCGAGTCCGGCCAGCTCACCGGTGCCCAGCTCGACGAGGTCGACGCCGAGGTCGGTGCGCTGATCGACCGGTCCGTCGAGGAGGCCAAGGCCGCGCCGAAGCCCGGAGCGGCCGACCTGCTCACCGACGTCTACATCTCGTACTGAAGGGTTGGGGAACAGCCATGGCACGCAGCATCACCTACCGCGAGGCGATCAACGAGGCGCTGGCCCAGGAGATGGAGCGCGACCCCTCCGTCATCGTGATGGGCGAGGACAACGCGGGCGGGCAGGGCTCGCCGGGCGAGGAGGACGCGTGGGGCGGCGTCCTCGGCGTCACCAAGGGCCTCTACCACAAGTTCCCGGGCCGGGTGCTGGACACCCCGATCTCGGAGTCGGCGTTCATCGGGGCGGCCATCGGCGCCGCCACCGGCGGCCTGCGGCCCGTGGCCGAGCTGATGTTCATCGACTTCATGGGCGTCTGCTTCGACCAGATCTACAACCAGGCCGCGAAGTTCCGGTACATGTTCGGCGGCAAGGCCGTCACACCGGTGGTCGTGCGCACGATGTGGGGCGCAGGGCTGCGGGCGGCGGCGCAGCACAGCCAGTCGCTGCTGTCGGTGTTCACGCACATCCCGGGACTGAAGGTGGTGGCGCCGTCCAACGCCTACGACGCGAAGGGGCTGCTCATCCAGTCCATCCGCGACGACGACCCGGTGATCTTCGCAGAGCACAAGATGCTCTACGACGTGGCAGGCGACGTGCCGGAGGAGAGCTACGCGATCCCGTTCGGCGAGGCCAACGTCATGCGCGAGGGTGGCGACGTCACGATCGTCGCGATCGGCCGCATGGTGAACACCGCGCTGGACGCGGCGAACGAGCTGGCGGCCTCGGGCGTGCAGTGCGAGATCATCGACCCGCGCACGGTCTCGCCGCTGGACACCGACACGATCCTGGAGTCGGTGGAGAACACCGGGCGCCTGGTCGTGGTGGACGAGGCCAACCCGCGCTGCTCGCTCGCGACGGACATCGCGGCGACGGTCGCCCATGACGCGTTCGGCTCGCTGCGGGCGCCGATCCAGATGGTGACCGGCCCGCACACGCCGGTGCCGTTCGCCGACTCGCTGGAGGACCTGTTCATCCCGGACGCTGCCAAGATCGCGGGCGCGGTCAAGACCGCAGTGGACTGGAAGAGATGACCGACGAGCGGATCCTCCGCGTGACGATGCCCAAGTGGGGCCTCTCGATGAAGACCGGCAAGATCGTCGAGTGGTTCGTCGCGGAGGGCGACACGATCGACAAGGGCGACGACGTCGTCGACATCGAGACCGACAAGATCGCCGGAACCCTGGAGTCGCCGGTCGGCGGGCTGATCCGGCGGATCATCGCCGAGCCGGGTGACGACCTGCCGGTCGGCGCGGTGCTCGCCGTGTTGGCGCCGAGCGAGGTGGCGGACGCCGACGTCGAGGCGGTCGTCGCCGAGGCCAAGGCGGCGATCGAGTCGGGAGCGCTGGAGGAGGACGAGGGGCCTGTCCCGCAGCTCGTCGAGGTCGGTGGCCGGACCATCTCCTATCTCACCCTTGGCGACGGCGAGGGCGACCCCGTGGTGCTGGTGCACGGGTTCGGCGGCGACAAGAACTCGTGGCTGTTCGTCCAGCAGCCGCTGGCCGAGAGCCGCACCACGTATGCCCTGGATCTGCCGGGGCACGGGGCCTCGGACAAGGACGTCGGCGACGGGTCGCTCGACACGCTCGCAGGCACCGTCACGGGTTTCCTCGACGCGCTCGGGATCGCCCGTGCGCACCTTGTGGGGCACTCGCTCGGGGGCGCCGTGGTCGCGGCGGTGGCGAAGGCGGCGCCGGACCGGGTGGCGTCGCTGACGCTGCTCGCCCCCGCGGGCTACGGCAGCGCCGCCGACGCCGCGTACCTGCGCGGGTTCGCCGCCGCGAACTCCCGGCGGGAGCTCAAGCCGCTGCTCGGGCGGCTGTTCGCCGACGAGTCGCTGGTGACCCGCCAGCTCGTGGACGACCTGCTGAGGTACAAGCGGCTCGACGGCGTCGACAAGGCGCTCGCCACCGTCGTCGGCACGCTGCTCACGGACGCGGACACGCAGGCGATCGACACCCCGGCGCTGCTGGCGGGGGGCACGGTGCCCGTCACCGTGGTGTGGGGCGAGGTCGACCGGATCCTGCCCCCGCCCGAGGGCGTGGGGGAGCGGGTGGCGGCGGGCCACATGCTCCACATGGAGGCCGCGAACGACGTCGTGCGGCACATCCAGTCCGCCCTCTGAGCCTGCGGCGGTGCCGGACGTGTCCAGGTGGCGGTGGCTTTGGGGCACTAGCGCTGCTCGGCGGCGCGGGCCGCGGCCCGGCGGCGGCGCTTGCCCTCGTGCATCGCCACCACGCGCGGCACGGGGATCGTGTGCCCTTCGGCCACCAGCTCGGCCGGGAGCTCGTGCGGCTCGGGGAGGGCGGCGCGCCACGGGTCGCCGTCGAGCGCGGCGAGGGCCGTGCGGACGGTGAAGTCGGCGGGCTGCACCGCGTCGAGGTCCTCCCACGCCACCGGGAACGACACGGGCGCCCCCGGCCGCGCCCGCGGGCTGTAGGCGGCGACGAGGGTGGCGCCGCCCGCCCTGGTCGGGTCGACGAACACCTTGCCGCCGCGGTCCTCCTTGATGAATGCGGTCGTCGCGACGTCCGGGTCGAGCCGCTCGGCGCGCGCGGCGACGGCCCTGGTCGCGGCGGCGGCGTCGTCGAGCGCCACCTCACCCGCCAGCGGGACGACGACGTGCAGGCCCTTCGCCCCGCTCGTCTTCACCGCGGCCGCGAGCCCGACCCCGTCCAGCGCCGCCTTGACGAGCCGGGCCGCGGCGACGGCGGCGTCGAACGTCGCACCCGGCGGCGGGTCGAGGTCCAGCACGAGCCGCGACGCGTGGTGCTCGCCGACCCGCAGCAGTGTCGGGTGGTACTCGACGGCGCGCTGGTTGGCGAACCAGAGCAGGGTGCGCCGGTCGTCGCACAGCGCGTAGGACACGTCCCGTTGCGAGGCGTGCGCCCACACCGAGGTACGGGCGATCCACTCGGGCGCGTAGCGGGGCAGGTTCTTCTGCATGAACGGCTGCTGGCCGGGCCGCACCCGCACGACCGACAGCGGCCGCTGCTCCAGCTCGGGGATGATCCGGTCGGCGACGGCGTCGAGGTAGTCGACGAGGTCGCGCTTGGTGGCGTCGGCGCCGTCGAAGGCCGGGCCGTCGAGGCTGGACAGCTCGACGCCGTCGCGGGTCTCGGTCTTGCCCATCAGCTCGTGATGTCCTTCCGGGCGAACCGCCAGAGAGCGAGTGACCCGAACACCGTGGCATAGCAGAGGGCGGAGAACACACCGCGCGTCATGTTGCCCCAGTCGACCTGGCTCGCGAGCAGGCCCGACCATGCCGTCGCGTAGTGCGTCGGCAGGTAGTCGCGCAGGGTGTCGAGCGCCGTGATCTGGTCGAGGATCTGCGACAGGATCGACACGAGCACCGCGCCCCCGACCGCGCCCAGCGGGGCGTCCGTGCTCACCGACAGCAGCAGCGCGAGCGACGCCGTCCAGCTGAGGTAGACCGCGAGGTACAGCGCGCCGAGCAGCAGCCTGCCCGCCCCCTGCAGGAACGTCAGCGACTCGCCGGTGGGGCTCACCAGGTCCCCGGTCCCGTACGCCAGCGCACCCACCACCAGCGCGACGACCGGCAGCAGCACCACCGCGGCCACGGAGAGCATCGCCGCCACGATCGCCTTCTGCCGCACCAGCCGCGAGCGGGGAACGGGCGCCGACAGGAGGTAGCGCAGGCTCGACCACGACGCCTCGGCGGCCACGGTGTCGCCGAAGAACAGCGCCACGACGACGACGAGCAGGAACGACGCCGAGGCGAACAGCGCGAAGACCGCGAAGTTGCCGCCACTGCCCTTGGCCAGGTCGACCAGCGACACGGAGTTCGACGGCGGGCCCGCCGGGGCCAGCGTGAACGCGACCCACAGGATCACCGGCAGCACGGCGATCAGGCCGAACACGATCTGCGTCCGGCGGCGGTGCAGCTGGCGCACCAGCTCGACGCGCACGGGCAGCGTGCGCCCGGCCACATACGTGGTCACCTCGGGAGCTCCGTTCTGCCCACACACGCCCGGCGGGGCCCGCACACAGTGCGGGACATGTGTGCGAGCCGCGGACGATGTGTGTGGGGGCGACAACTCACGGCTCCAGGTCCTCTCCCACCAGCTGGAGGAACGCGTCCTCCAGGCGACGGCGCGGCCCGGCCGCCGTGACGTCGACGCCCGCCGCCACCAGCGCGCGGACGGCCTCGCCCCGCGGGGTGCCGTTCAGCTCGGCGTGCACCGACCCGCCGTCGATCCGGACGGCGTGCACGCCGGTCAGCCCGCCGAGCACCGACACGGCACGCTCCGGGGCGTCCACCGTGAACGTCGCCGCGCCGCCTCCCGCGATGATCTGCTCGACGGTGCCCGCCGCCACGACCTTCCCGTGGTGCATGACGACAACGTGCGAGCACGTCTGCTCCACCTCGGCCAGCAGGTGGCTCGACACGAGCACGGTGCGCCCGTCGGCGGCGTAGTGGCGCAGCACCTCCCGCATGGCGTGGATCTGCGGCGGGTCGAGCCCGTTGGTCGGCTCGTCGAGCACGAGCAGGTCCGGCAGCCCGAGCATGGCCTGCGCGATCGCGAGCCGCTGCCGCATGCCATGGCTGTACGTGCCGACGCGGCGGTCGATCGACGCGCCGAGCCCCGCGATCTCCAACGCCTCCGCGACGTGCGACTCGTCGGTCGGCCGACCAGTGGCCGACCAGTACAGGTCCAGGTTCTCCCTGCCCGAGAGATGCGGCAGGAACCCCGGCCCCTCCACGAACGCGCCGATGCGGGCCAGCACCGGCGCACCCGCGCGGACCTGCTCGCCGAACGCCGTGAGCGTGCCCGCCGTCGGCCGGATGAGGCCCATGAGCATGCGCAGGACGGTGGTCTTTCCCGCCCCGTTCGGCCCGAGCAGGCCGAGCACCATGCCTCGCTCCACCGTGAACGAGACGCCCTTCACGGCGCTGAACCCGCCCTGGTAGGTCTTGGCGAGGTCGGTGACGCGCAGCGGGATCGCGTCGGGGTCGGGCTCGGCCGCGGTGGGGCGGCGGCGCAGGCGCGCCACCAGCCCCGCGATCAGCGCGCCCACCAGGATCACGCCGATCCCGATCGCGGGGAACGGCGGCACGGTGTTCGCGGTGCGCGCCTCGCCGGGCACGAGCGGCACGGACAGCCCGCCGCCGGTCACGCCGACCCGCCAGACCGCGGGCCCGGTGCCGCCCGCGTAGCCCTGGTCGGTGGTCGCGACCGTGACCACCAGCGCGTGCCCGGCCTCCACCGGAGCGACAACGCCCGGCAGGGTCACCGTGACCTCGACCGGCGTCCCGTCGGCGGGCACCGGGACCCGCAACGGTGCGACCGCGCTGCCGAGGAGGGTGCGCGTGCCGTCGGGGGCGACCTCGGAGGTGCCCGCGAAGAGCACCGCGTCGGCGGGCGCGGGCTGGCCGGGCACCCGCGCGACCGACAGCCGCACGCGCGGCGCGCCCGCGAGCGTCAGCGGCTGGGCGACCGGGGCGGTGGCGAACTGCGCCACCTGGCCAGGGAGGGCGCCCGAGATCGCCGTGAGCCGCCCGGCGACCGCGCCGAGCGCCCCACCCAGCCCGGGCAGCGAGGTGATCGCCGCCGGGCTGCCGCCCGCGGGGTTGACCACGGTCTGCTGGTCGCCGGACAGCGTGAGGTCCTGTGTGGTCGTCGGCGCGCCGGTGAGGCCGGGGTAGGCCGGGGCGACGACGGTGCGGCCCGTCGGCGTGTTGGCGCCCGCGCGCACGCCGGACTGCACCGCATAGGAGAACGTAGGCTCCGGGGTCGGGCCGCGGCCCGCCAGGTAGTGGTCGAACCAGGCCGCGACCTGGTCGCGAACCCCCTGGTCGGGGCCGCCGCCGTCGTGGCCGCCCGCGTACCAGCTGACCTGCACCGGGGTGCCGTGCGCCGCGATCTGGCGGGCGTTGGCGTCGGCCTGGTCGAGGCCGAACAGCGTGTCCTGCTCGCCTTGGACGAGCAGGGTGGGCGCGGTGATCCGGTCGGTGACCGACGCGGGTGAGGAGCGCGCGAGCAGCGCCGCCGTGGCCGGGGAGAGCCGTCCGGTCGTCGCGGCCTCGGTGTACGCGGCGCACACGGCGGCGGTGAACCGACCGCAGGTCAGCGGCACGCCCGGCACGGGCTGGTCCGCCCGGCCGGACGAGAAGAAGATGCCCGCCCAGCCGCGCTTGAACACCCCGTCCGGTGCGAACGCGCCGCGCGCGGGGGTGTCGGCGGGCGGCGGGGTGGCCGTTGCGGCGTTGGGGAACAGCGCCTGGCCGAGGTTGTTCCAGGTGATCACGGGCGCGATCGCGTCGATGCGGCGGTCGTAGCCCGCGAGCAGGAGCGACAGCGCGCCGCCGTACGACCCGCCGGTGACGCCGACGCGCGGGTCGCCGGGCCCGTCCTTCTGGACGTCGGGGCGCTGGGCGAGCCAGTCGACGAGCTTCCGCGCGTCCGCGACCTCGGCGTCGGGGGCGTCGAGCGCGATCTGCCCCGCGCTCGACCCGAAGCCGCGCGCGGTCCACGTGAGCACGACGAAGCCGCGCGCGGCCAGGTCGCGGGCGTCGGCGTCGACAGAGCTCTTCGTGCCGCCGAACCCGTGCGCGACGAGGACGGCCGGAGCCGGGAGCGTCGCCGGAAGGTAGAGCGAGGTGTCGAGTCCGACGCCCGCGCCCTCGATCCGCTGCTCCTGCACCCGCACCGGCTCGGCGGCGGACGCGGGGGCCGCGAGCCCCACCAGCGCGAGCAGGACGACCGCGCAGGCGAGCAGAGATCGCGGGAGCACAGCTCGACGGTAGGGGAGGCGCACCGCGGCCAGGCCCCGTTCGCCTCAGGAGCTTCTCAGCACGTCGGCGCCGCTCAGGACGTCGGGGAGGACGTCGGCGAGGCCGTCGCGACGTCGCTGGCGTGCTCGACGCGCGGGTCGCCGTCGAAGTGCGGGCCGATCAGGGCGCGCCACCGGGGGAAGCGGTCCGACTCCCGGAAGCCGACGGTGTGCGCCTCGACCGACTCCCACTCGATCAGCAGCACGAACCGGCGCGGCGACTCGATGCTGCGGGTGAGCCGCGCGCCGCGGAAGCCCGGCGTCGCCGCGATGTGCGGCAGCCCCTCCTGCACGGCCGCGGCGAACGCGTCCTCGGACCCGGCCTTGACCGTGAAGTCGGCGATCTCCAGCACCATGGCGCCATCCTTCCACGGTGAGTCCCGCATCCCGGCACGGTGAGTCCCGCAAACGGACACGGTGAGTCCCGCGTTTCGGCACGCCGAGTTCGGGATTCCGGCCCGCTTCGGCGGGCTCAGCGCGGCAGGTGGTGCAGCGTCGGCCCGACGAGCGCGCCGTCGCGGACCTCCGCCGTCATCCAGGTGTGGGTCGGCTGGCGGCGGCGGTCGGTCGGGGATCCGGGGTTGAGCAGCCGCAGGCCGCCGGGCGCGGTGGTGTCCCACGGGATGTGGCTGTGCCCGAACACGAGCACCTCGACGTCGGGGTACGCCGCGGCGCACCGCCGCTCGCGCCCCGCGGCCGCGCCGGTCTCGTGCACCACCCCGAACCGGACGCCGTCGACCGCGAACCGCGCCACCTCCGGCAGCCGCGCGCGGAGCGCGGCGCCGTCGTTGTTGCCCCACACGCCGACGAGCGTGCCCGCGCGGGCCTCCAGCGCGTCCAGCAGCTCGACCGACACCCAGTCTCCCGCGTGCACGACGACGTCCGCGGCGTCCACCGCCTCCCACACCGGCGCGGGCAGGTCCCGCGCCCGCACGGGCACGTGGGTGTCGGAGATCAGCAGGAGCCTCAGGACACGCCGACCAGGTCCACCACGAAGATCAACGTCTCGCCGGGGCGGATCACGCCGCCCGCGCCGCGGTCGCCGTAGCCGAGGTGCGGCGGGATCACCAGGCGGCGCCTGCCGCCGACCTTCATGCCCGCGACGCCCTGGTCCCACCCCGCGATGACGCGGCCCGCGCCGAGCGGGAACCGGAACGTCGAGCCGCGGTTCCAGGACGCGTCGAACTCCTCGCCGGAGGAGTGGGCGACACCGACGTAGTGCACCTCCACCGTGTTGCCCGCGCCCGCCTCCTGGCCGTCGCCGACGGCGAGGTCCTCGGTGACGAGCTCGTTCGGGGGCGGGCCGTCGACGGGGTCGACGTCGGGACGCTGCAAGGCCACAGGCTCTCCTCGGGTTTGTCGGGAGGCTCACCCTGCCAGAGCCGCCGCGGGCCGGTAGACAAGGGTTCCGTGACCGACGCCGCCACCGCTCCCGATCGCACGAGCGGCTACCAGCCCGACCCGCGGCGCTGGAAGGCGCTCTCGGTCACGCTTGTCGCCGGGTTCATGAGCCTGCTCGACGTCAGCATCGTCGCGGTCGCGCTGCCGTCGATCCAGGGCGGCCTGGGCACCAGCCCGTCCGCCGTGCAGTGGGTGGTCTCCGGCTACGCGCTGACCTTCGGCCTCGCGCTCGTGCCCGCCGGGCGGCTGGGGGACGCGATCGGGCGGCGCACGATGTTCCTCGCGGCGCTGGCGGCGTTCGTGCTGTGCAGCGCGGCGGCGGGGGCGGCGCCGACGACCGGCGTGCTCGTCGCGGCCCGGCTGGCGCAGGGGATCGCGGCGGGCACGCTGGCGCCGCAGAACTCGGCGCTCATCCAGCAGCTCTTCCGCGGGGCGGAGCGGGGGCGGGCGTTCGGCTTCTTCGGCTCGACGGTCGGCATCTCGACGGCCATCGGCCCGGTCGTCGGCGGGCTGATCCTCGCCGTGGCCGGGGAGGCCGAGGGCTGGCGATGGATCTTCTACGTCAACGTGCCGATCGGCGTCGTCGCGCTGGTGCTCGCCGCGCGCCTGATCCCGCGGACCGAGCGCGGCGCCCGCGAGCACGTCGACCTCGCGGGCGTCGGGCTGCTCGGCGTGGGCGTCCTCGCGATCATGCTCCCGCTGGTGCTCGCCGAGGCGGGTGGGCTGACCCGCCTCTGGTGGCTGTTCCCGGTCGGTGCGCTGGTGCTCTTCGGGTTCGTCCGGTGGGAGCAGCGGGTGGTCGTGCGCGACGGCACGCCGCTCGTCAACGTCCGGCTGCTCACCGGCACGCCCGGCTACGGCACCGGCGCGCTGCTCGGCACCGTCTACTTCATCGGTTTCAGCGGGATCTGGCTCGTGTTCGCGCTCTACCTGCAGACGGGGCTGGAGTACACCCCGCTGCAGTCCGGCCTGACCGTCACGCCGTTCGCCCTCGGCTCGGCGGTCTCGGCCGTCGTGGGCGGACAGCTCGTCGCCCGCTGGGGCCGTCGGCTGACGGTCACGGGGCTGGTGCTCGTCGTGCTCGGGATGTCGGCGGCCGTGGTGATCCTCCGGGTGGCGCCTCCGACAGCGGTCGGCTGGTGGCTGGCGCCCGCCCTGCTGGTCGCGGGCGTCGGCGGCGGCTGGGTGATCTCGCCCAACACGACGATGACGCTGCGCTGCGTGCCGGTCGAGATGGCGGGGTCGGCGGGCGGCGCGTTGCAGACCGGCCAGCGGATCGGCGCGGCGATCGGCACGGCGACGTTGCCGGGCGTCTTCTACACCGTGCTGGCCGCGACCGACGGGGCGTTCCCGGTGGCCGCGAGCGTCGCGCTGGGTGCCGCGGTCGTGTCGCTGGTCGTGGCGCTCGCCGTGGCGGTCGCCGAGTTGCGGGCGGGTCGGCGACCCGCGGCGGACCCGGGCGCCGAGCGCGTCCCGGACCCGGCCTGACCTACTCCACCCCGAGCGCCTCCTTGAGGAAGCGCACCTGCAGCAGCAGCAGGTTCTCGGCGACGACCTCCTGTGGCGTCATGTGCGTCACCCCGGACAGCGGCAGCACGCTGTGCGGACGCCCGGCCGCGAGCAGCGCGGACGACAGGCGCAGCGTGTGCGCCACCACGACGTTGTCGTCGGCGAGGCCGTGCACGATCAGCAGCGGACGTTCCAGCTTCTCGGCGTCGGCGAGCAGGGACGAGCGCTCGTAGGCCTCCGGGTGGGTGTCGGGCCGCCCGAGGTAGCGCTCGGTGTAGTGGGTGTCGTAGAGCGCCCAGTCGGTGACCGGCGCGCCCGCGACCGCGGCGTGGAACACGTCGGGGCGCCGCAGCACCGCCAGCGCGGCGAGGTAGCCGCCGAACGACCAACCGCGGATGCCGACGCGGGAAAGGTCGAGGTCGGGAAGCTGTGCCGCCACGGACAGCAAGGCGTCGACCTGGTCGTCCAGCACAGGTCCGGCGAGGTCGCCGTGCACGGCGCGCTCGAACTCCGGACCGAGCCCCGGCGTACCGCGACCGTCGACGACGACGACGGCGAACCCCTGGTCGGCGAGCCACTGGCTCGACAGGTGCGCGTTGCGTGCCGCGACGACGCGCTGCGCGTGCGGGCCGCCGTAGGGGTCCATGAGCACCGGCAGCCGGGTGCCCGGCTCGTGCCACGACGGCAGCAGCACCGCGGTCGGCAGGCGGCGTTCGCCCGCGCGCAACAGCGTGACGCGGGGGACCAGCCCTGGTGGCTCGGCAAGGGACCCGACGACGGTCTCGGTGTCTCCCCTGTGGACGGTGGTGACTGTGCCGTCGACGTCGAGGTCCTGGCGGGCGACGACCAGCGTGCCGCCGCGCAGCCTGCCGGTGTGCACGCCGCGCTCCGGCGTCAGCCCGACGAGCCCCTCCGGCCCCCAGGTCCACAGCCCGACCGACTCGGGGGTCGTGCCCGCGCGCAGCAGCACCGTCTCGTCCTCGACGTCGAGCACGCCTCTGACCTGCAGGGACGGCGGCGTCACCGGTCGGCCCCCGACGACGAGCCGCCGCGCCCCTTCCGCGTCGGCGACGGTCACCAGTACGCCGGACGCCGTGTGCGCTGGCACGCCGGCGACGATGTCGACCCACGTGGGGTCGGTGCGCTCGTGGTCGGGCGTCGGCGCACCGGTGGCCGGGTCGACCCGCAGCGCGCGCAGCGCCGTCTGGTCGCGTGGCTGCACGACCACCAGCAGGGCGTGCGCGTCCCAGACGACGTCGGCGAGGTACTCCTCGGCCCAGACGATCGGGGTCCGGCGCCCGTCCAGGGTGATGATCTCGGCGGTGACGTGCGCGTTCGGGGTGCCTGCCGCCGGGTAG
The DNA here is from genome assembly GCA_963750095.1 of uncultured Actinomycetota bacterium. Classification (GTDB taxonomy): domain Bacteria; phylum Actinomycetota; class Actinomycetes; order Mycobacteriales; family Pseudonocardiaceae; genus Pseudonocardia. The sequence continues at coordinate 716,887 of CAVVPJ010000012.1, forward strand.
GCGACGACGGCGGGCTCCCGTTCGGGATGCGCGGGGTCGGCGATGTGCCAGCGCTGGACCGGGGTGTCGTCGACGCGCGCGACGACCAGCGCGTCGCCGTCAGGCGACCACCAGTACCCGCGCATCCGCTCCATCTCCTCGGCCGCGACGAAGTCGGCGAGGCCGTAGGTGACCCGCGGCCCTTCCGGCGTGGCGAGGGCCGCGGTCGTTCCGTCGGCGAGGTCGTGGACGTGCAGCGCCCGGCCGCTGACGTAGGCCACGCGGCGTCCGCCGGGGTCGGGGCGGGGGTCGACCACTCCGCCGGGCGTCTCGACCCGCCGCGACCCGCCTTCGACGAGGTCCGCGACGTACAGCTGCCCGGACAGCGTGAACGCCGCGACGGTGGCCTCCCCGTCGGTGGCGAAGCCGACGATGCCGCCCGCCTGCTCCCGGCTGCGTTCCCGGCGGACGCGCTCCTCCGGCGGAAGGTCCTCCGCACCGGCCGCGTCGACGAGCGCGAGCGGGTCGGCGACCAGGCGCTCCGTGCCGGACGCGACGTCGAGCGTCCAGAGGCACGTGACGGGGTCGGCGCCGCCGCGGGAGCGCAGGAAGACGACGCGGTCGCCGCCGGGGGAGAGGGTCAACCCCCGGGGCGCGCCGAGGGTGAAGCGGCGGGTGCGGGCCTGGCGACGCGGAAAACTGTCGGTCACGCCTGGCAGTCTGCCGCTACCGCGGTCGGTGGCGGTGCCGTCGGGGTCAGTTCACGCAGGGCACTCCGCCCGCGGTGATGACCCGGGTCGGGGTCGGGCCCGCCGCGGGGCCGATGGCGGCGGGCGGGAGGGAGGTCGGGGTGGCCGTCGAGGTCGGCGTGCTGGTCGCGCTGCTGTCGGCCGTCGTCCTGCTGAACTGGTCGGTCACGAAGGCGCGCACGGCCTCCGGGTCCACCTGCACGGCCACGCCGTCCGCGGGCGTCTGCAGGTCGGGGCGTCCGGTGGGGATCGTGCGGAAGCTGAGGTCGGAGCCCGCGAGGCGACCGACCTGGGCCGCGGCCTGCTGCACGTCCCAGGCCTTGTCGATCACGACGTACCGGGTCACCACCGCGAGGAGCTGCGACAACGTGGACGGGTCGGTCAGCGCGCCCTCGTTCTCCAGCCGCTGCGCCAGCCCGGCGATGAACGCCTGCTGGCGGGCGATGCGGTCCAGGTCGCCGCCGTCGAGGCCGTGGCGTTGCCGCACGAACGCCAGCGCCACCGGGCCGCTCACGGTCTGGTGCCCTGCGGGCAGGTCGACGCCCGAGTAGGTGTCGTGCACGGGGTTGTTGAGGCACACCGGCACCCCGCCGAGGGCGTCGATGAGCTCGACGAAGCCCGCCAGGTTGATCTCGGCGTAGTGGTCGACCGGCGTCCCGGTGAGCGACTCGATGGTGGCGATCAGGGCAGCGCGCCCCGCCTCGCGACCGCGCCGGTCCAGGTCGGCCCCGGTCACACCCTGGGCGGAGAGCTGCTTCTCGGCCGCTTTGAGCCCGCGGTCGTACGCTGAATTGATCTTGTGCTTGCCGCTGCCGTCGGCGAGCGTCACGTACGAGTCCCGCGGGATGGAGATCGCGACGGCGGGCTCGTCCGGGAGCGCGGGCACGTGCAGCAGGATCATCGTGTCGGTGTGCAGCTGACCCTCGTCGGGGCCCGCGTGCAGCGCGTCGAGCAGCGCGGGCGGCAGCGGGTTGCCCTCCGCGTCGGTGCGGGCGTCGAGGCCGACGAGCAGCGCCGTGAACGCCTGCCCGATCAGCATCGGATGCGGGGCCACCGCGTCGCTCGTGACGATGGTCGTGCTGACCCGCTGCTGGACGGTCCACGCCGCCCCCGTGGCCACCAACGCGCCGACTGATGTCAGCGCCACGAGACCGCGACCCGCCGCGCGTGCGAGGGTGGCGATCGGCATTGGGGGACTCCCGGGAACCGCTGTGGTTGCCACGCCGCGTCCGGCCGGGCGTGTTGACTCTAGAGCGCCGAACGGGGGACCGCAGCACGTACGAAGGGTGATCGTATCCGCGCGGCGGCAGACCCGCCCACGGCGCGCCCGCTGTAGCACGGTGTGCTACAGCGGGTACCATACGCTGCCATGAAGGTCATCACGCAGCGTGAGTTCCGGAACAACTCCGCCGCCGTCATGGACGCCGTCGAGGCGGGCGAGACCTACCACGTCACCCGCAATGGCGTCGAGGTGGCCGAGCTGCGGCCGCTGCGTAAAGGGCGGCGCCTGACGGCCGAGCAGCTGGTCGAGCGGCACCGTCGGCTCCCGCGGGTGGACGGCCCTGCGATGCGGGGCGAGGCGGACGAGGTCTTCGGGTCCGAGGACCGGGTCGGCGCGGACGAAACGCCGTGGCGTGGGCGTGGCTGACCGCTTTCCCGCCGGGGTTCTGGACACCTGCGCCTACATCGACCTGGCCGAGCTGGATCCGGCCTGCCTGCCCGAGGTTCCCGAGCTGACCGCGATCACGATGGCCGAGCTGCACCAGGGCCTGGCCATGGCGACCGACCCGGCCGCACGCGCGGCGCGCACCGAGCTGCTCGGTGCCGCGATCGTCGACTTCGAGCCGTTGCCCTTCGACGGCGAGGCCGCTGCCCGCTACGGCACCCTCGTGGCGCTGACCCTGGCCGCGAACCGGAGCCCGAAACCCCGCCGGTTGGACCTGATGATTGCGGCCATCGCGTCAACCAGGGGCCTTCCGCTCTACACGCGCAACGCGGCCGACCTCGTCGGCCTCGACGGCATGCTCACGGTGTTGGCCGTCTGACTCCGGTCACCAGCCGCGGGCGCGCCACTCCGGGACCGAAGGGCGCTCCTTGCCCAAGGTCGTGTCGTCGCCGTGGCCGGGGTACACCCACGTCTCGTCGGGCAGCGTCGCGAACACCCGCTCCTCGAGGTCATCCAGCAGCGACGCGAAGTCCTCGGCCGACCACGTCTTGCCCGGCCCGCCCGGGAAGAGCGAGTCGCCGGTGAACAGGTGCGGGCCCGCGGCGTCGCGGTAGACCAGCGCCACCGAGCCCGGCGTGTGCCCGCGCAGGTGGAGGACCTCGAGCTCGATCTCTCCGAAGTGGACGGTATCGCCGTGCTCGATCAGCACGTCGGTCGGCACCGGCAGCTCGGGCGCGTCGAGCGGGTGGGCGATCTGGCGGGTCTGGAACATGCCCGCCACCGCGCCGAGCGCCTGCCAGTGGTCGAAGTGGCGGTGCGTGGTGATGATGTGGCGCAGCTCGGGCCGCTGGTCGCCCGCTCCCACGAGGTCGGCGAGGCGCTCGGGCTCGTTGGCCGCGTCGATCAGCAGCGCCTCGTTCGTCGCGCGGCAGACGAGCAGGTAGGCGTTGTTGTCCATCGGCCCGACGGACACCTTCGTGACGCTCAGCGCGTCGAGGTCGCGGCGGATGGCGGCGCCGCCGGGGTCGGTGTGCCCGCTGTAGGTGTCGAGTACGTCCACGGCGTCACAGTAGACCGGAGAGCGACCCGTGCCGCCGTGCGAATTGACACGCCGGACGTCGGCCCGCAACGCTCCCGAGCGATCCGACCTGGTGTCGACGAGGAGCGTGTGCCGTGCCCGACCGTCCGACGATCTCCCGGCGTCGCCTGCTGGGGATGCTCGCCGCGGGGTCGGCCCTCGCCGCGTGCGGAGACACCGCGGTGCCCGACCTGAACGCGCCCACCCCACCTCGGCACGTGAAGGTCGGGTTCGTGTGGCCGCAGTCCGGGCCGAACGCCGCGATCGGCACCGACCTCAAGCGCGGCTGGGACCTCTGGTTGCTGCAGCAGAAGGGCAACCTCGGCACCTACGTCGCCGACGTCGTCACCGCCGACGAGGGCACCACACCGCAGGCCGCGGTCGCGGCCGTCCAGAAGCTCCTGCAGACCGACAAGGTCGACATCGTGGTCGGCATCGTCGACAGCGCGGCGGCGCTCGCCGTCGTCCCGCTCATGGACACGGCCCTGAAGCTGCTGCTGGTGGCGGGCGCGAGCGGCGCCGACGTCACGAAGAAGGCCCGCACGGCCTACGCGTGGCGCACGTCGTTCAGCGACCCCCAGCTGGCGGCCCCGTTGGGCGCACAGCTGGCGCAGGCGGCCGCGCGCGACGGGGTCTACGTGGTGGCGCCGTCCGACGACCAGGGCACCGCGACGGTCGCGGCCTTCCAGACGTCCTTCGACTCCGGCGGCGGCCGCGTCGCGGGCACGGCGCGCATCGCGCCCGGCGCGAACCTCGCGCGCACCATCACCCAGATCCAGCGCGCCAAGCCCGCCGCGACGTACTGCGCGCTCCAGCCCGCCGACGCCGTCGCCTTCGTGCAGCAGTACGCCCAGGCCGGGCTGGCCGCGAGCATCCCGCTGTACGGCTCGGGCCCGATCACGGAGGGGGACGCGCTCACCAAGGAGGGCCAGGCCGCGCTCGGGATCCAGACCACGCTGCACTACTCCGACCAGCTCACCACGCCGGAGAACACCGCCTTCGTCGCCGCCTACAAGGCCGCCTACCAGGCGTCGCCGAGCTGCTTCTCGGTGCAGGGCTACGACGCGGCCGCAGTGCTGGACCAGGCGCTCGGCGACGAGCTGAAGGCGCTCGACGGCGACACCATGGCCAACCAGCTCGGCAAGGGCGACACGTACCCGAGCCCGCGCGGGCCCTGGAAGTTCGACGAGCAGGGCCCGCTGCAGAACGTCTACCTGCGCAAGGTGCAGGACGCGGGCGGCACGCTGGTGAACGCCGTCCTGTACGACCTCGGGGTGGCGGGGCAGCCCAACGGGTGACCGTCGGGATCGATCGGGGATCCATCGGGATTGACGACGGATCGCAGGCTCGGCACGGTGACGCCGTGCCGGGAAGCGGGGGGCGGGACAGGGTGCGGGAGCAGGCGGAGCGCTTCGCCGCGCTGTTCCGCGCGCTGTACCTCACCGACCGCCGGCGCGACGGCCCGCGCAGCGACCTGCCCGCAGCGTCGAGGGCCGTGCTCACGCACCTCGCCGTGCAAGGCCCGCTGACCGTCGGGGAGGCCGCGCGGCACCTCGGCCGCGTCCAGTCGGTGGTCAGCGAGATCGTCGACGGGCTGGAGCCCAAAGGCGTGGTCGAGCGTGAGCGCGACCCGGCGGACCGGCGGACCGGCGGACCGGCGGACCGGCGGACCGGCGGCCCACGCTCGTCTGGCTCACCGGCGCTGGCCAGGACCTCCTGCGCCGCGACGGCGAGGTGCTCGCCGTCGACGCCCTCGCCACGGCGTTGGCCGAGGTGCCCGCCGCCGTCCGCCGAGGCCTGCTCGAGGGCGCGTCGGCCCTGCTGGCGGCCGCCCCGACCGCGCACAACGACACGAGAAGGGGCCCACCGTGAACATCGCCTGCGAGAGCTGCTCCATGCCGATCGAGTCCGGCCGCTACTGCGCCTACTGCACGGACGCGGACGGCAACCTCCAGCCGTTCGACGAGCGGTTCGAACGCATGGTGGGCCTGCAGGCGCGCCGCCACCCCGACCAGTCGCGGGCGGAGGTCGAGGCGGCCACGCTCGCCTGCATGGCGACGATGCCCGCATGGCGCGACCACCCCCGGGTGGCCGGGCGCGCGTGACGTCCCGCCGCTCTGCAGCAGGGTGACATTCCTGCGACCCAGTCGGAGGAATGTCACCCTGCTGCAACGGCGGCCGACCCCCCAGCGGTGATCCTCGAACGTCTGTGCGATGCTGGGGGAGGCGCACTCCCCGCCCATCGGGTTTTGTCGGTGGCCGCGCCTAGCATGGCAGTGCCTACATCTGATGGGCAGGTTCCCCGACGCCTGGAGGTGGCATCCGGTGGCGGATCGTCTGATCGTCCGCGGCGCCCGCGAGCACAATCTGCGCGGCGTCGATCTCGACATCCCCCGCGACAGTCTCGTCGTGTTCACCGGGCTCTCCGGGTCGGGCAAGTCCAGCCTCGCGTTCGACACGATCTTCGCGGAGGGCCAGCGCCGCTACGTCGAGTCGCTGTCGGCCTACGCCCGGCAGTTCCTCGGCCAGATGGACAAGCCCGACGTCGACTTCATCGAGGGGCTCTCGCCCGCCGTCTCGATCGACCAGAAGTCCACCAACCGCAACCCGCGCTCCACCGTCGGCACGATCACCGAGGTGTACGACTACCTGCGGCTGCTCTACGCGCGGGCGGGGGTCCCGCACTGCCCGGTGTGCGGGCACGTGATCGAGAAGCAGACACCGCAGCAGATCGTCGACCAGGTGCTGGCGATGGAGGAGGGCTCGCGGTTCCAGGTGCTCGCGCCGGTCGTGCGCACCCGCAAGGGCGAGTTCGTCGACCTGTTCGCCAACCTGCAGGGTCAGGGCTACTCGCGCGTCCTCGTCGACGGCACGGTCCACCAGCTCACCGATCCGCCGAAGCTGAAGAAGCAGGAGAAGCACGACATCTCCGTGGTGGTCGACCGGCTGACGGTCAAGGCGAGCGCGAAGCAGCGGCTCACCGACTCGGTGGAGACGGCGCTGCGGCTCGCCGACGGGCTGGTCGTGCTCGACTTCGTGGATCTCCCCGACGAGCACCAGCACCGCGAGCGGCGCTTCTCCGAGCGCATGGCCTGCCCCAACGGGCACCCGCTCTCGCTCGACGACCTCGAGCCGCGCACGTTCTCCTTCAACTCGCCCTACGGCGCGTGTCCCGAGTGCTCGGGCCTGGGCACCAAGAAGGAGGTCGATCCCGAGCTGGTCGTGCCGGACGTCGAGCTGAGCCTGGCCGACGGGGCCATCGCTCCGTGGGCCAACGGGCACTCCGCGGAGTACTTCGGCCGCCTGCTGGAAGGCCTGGCGAGCCAGATGGGCTTCCGCATGTCCGCGCCGTGGCGGCGCCTCCCGTCCGACGCGCAGAAGGCCGTGCTGCACGGCAGCGACGAGCAGGTGCACGTCCGCTACCGCAACCGCTACGGCCGTGAGCGCTCCTATTACGCCGCCTATGAGGGCGTCATCCCGTTCCTCGAGCGGCGCATGGACCAGACGGAGTCCGACGCGCAGCGCGAGCGGTACGAGGGCTACATGCGCGACGTGCCGTGCCCGGTCTGCAAGGGCGCCCGGCTCAAGCCCGAGGTCCTGGCCGTCACGCTCCTGCACCGCGAGCAGGGGGAGCGGTCGATCGCCGAGGTGTCGGCGATGTCGGTGGCCGAGTGCTCGGAGTTCCTCGCGGGCATGGAGCTCGACACGCGGCAGGCGATGATCGCCGGACGGATCCTCAAGGAGGTGCAGGCCCGGCTCGGGTTCCTGCTCGACGTGGGGCTGCACTACCTGTCGCTGTCGCGCGCAGCGGGGTCGCTGTCCGGTGGCGAGGCGCAGCGCATCCGGCTGGCGACGCAGATCGGGTCGGGCCTGGTCGGGGTGCTCTACGTGCTCGACGAGCCGTCGATCGGGCTGCACCAGCGCGACAACCGCAGGCTCATCCAGACCCTCGTCCGCCTGCGCGACCTGGGCAACACGCTGATCGTCGTCGAGCACGACGAGGACACGATCCGGGCGGCCGACTGGACGGTCGACATCGGGCCGGGCGCGGGCGAGCACGGCGGCGAGATCGTGCACAGCGGCACGGTCGAGGGGCTGGAGACGCACGCGACGTCGCTCACCGGCGCCTACCTGTCCGGGCGGCGCTCGATCCCGGTTCCGGACATCCGCAGGCCGGTGGACCGCAAGCGGCAGCTCACGATCGTCGGCGCGCGGGAGCACAACCTGCGCGGCATCGACGTCGACATCCCGCTCGGCTGCCTGGTCTCGGTCACGGGCGTGTCCGGCTCCGGCAAGTCCACGCTGATCAACGACATCCTCGCCACCGTGCTGGCCAACAAGCTCAATGGCGCGCGGCAGGTGCCCGGCCGCCATACCCGCATCACCGGGCTGCAGGAGCTGGACAAGCTGGTCCGGGTCGACCAGTCGCCGATCGGCCGCACCCCGCGGTCCAACCCGGCCACCTACACCGGGGTGTGGGACCAGGTCCGCAAGCTGTTCGCGGCCACCACCGAGGCGAAGGTCCGCGGCTACCAGCCCGGCCGGTTCTCGTTCAACGTCAAGGGCGGCCGCTGCGAGGCGTGCTCGGGCGACGGCACGATCAAGATCGAGATGAACTTCCTCCCGGACGTCTACGTGCCGTGCGAGGTCTGCAAGGGCGCCCGCTACAACCGGGAGACCCTGGAGGTGCACTACAAGGGCAAGACCGTCGCCGAGGTGCTCGACATGCCGATCGAGGAGGCGGCGGAGTTCTTCGCCCCGATCTCCTCGATCGCGCGGTACCTGCGCACGCTCGTCGACGTCGGGCTGGGCTACGTGCGGCTCGGCCAGCCCGCGCCCACGCTCTCCGGCGGCGAGGCCCAGCGTGTCAAGCTGGCGTCCGAGCTGCAGAAGCGGTCGAACGGCCGCACGGTCTACATCCTCGACGAGCCGACCACCGGCCTGCACTTCGAGGACATCCGCAAGCTGCTCCTCATGATCAACGGGTTGGTCGACAAGGGCAACACCGTGATCGTCATCGAGCACAACCTCGATGTCATCAAGACCTCGGACTGGATCATCGACATGGGTCCGGAGGGCGGCTCGGGCGGCGGCACCATCGTCGCCACCGGCACGCCCGAGCAGGTCGCCGCCCACCCGGACAGCTACACGGGAGAGTTCCTGCGCGGCCTCGTCGTACCCGAGGTGGCGCCCGCGCAGCGCCGCCGCAAGGCCGCGAGCTAGTCCGTACATCAGCCGCTCCACCTCGTCGCCGGGGGCCGTGAACGTCTCCGCCACGCGCTCGTCCATCACGACGACCGCGCCGCGGTCGCCCGCGAGCCCGCGCATCGCTGCCAGCACCCCGACCGGGTCGGGCAGATCGTGGATGCACTCGAACGCGAACACGGCGTCGTAGGTGCCGTCGGCGGCCCCATCGAGGAGGTTTGCGACGTCCGCCGTGTGGAACCGGACCCGGTCGTCCACCCCGGCGTCGCGAGCGTGCCTGCGCGCCGCCTCGATCGACGGAGCGTCGACGTCGTAGCCGTCGACCGTGGCGTCGGGGTAGGCCATCGCGATCCCGATCGACGACCAGCCCAGCCCGCAGCCGATGTCGGCGACCCTGCCGCCTGCCCGCAGCGCAGCGTCGACGTCGGGGATCGACGGCAGATACTCCCGACCCAGCGGTCCGAGGAACAGCGGGCGGTTGGCGCCCGCCTGGCCCTCGCGGGCGTCGGCGCCGTGTTGCCCCCAGCTGACTCCGCCGCCCGTGCGGAAGGCCTCCAGCATGAGGTCGACCTGCTTGACGAAGCCGATCGTCGCGCGGGCGAACGGCGCGACGTGCCCGAGGTCGAGCACGTCGGTCAGCGGCGCGACGTACCCGTCAGGGAGCGCGTAGCGGCGCTGCGCCGGAGCGGTCCGCTGGTCGGTCAGCAGGATGCCGGTCACGGCCTGCTGCTCCAGCCATTCGCGGGCGTAGCGTTCAGCCGTGCCCGTGCGGGCGGCCAGCTCGCTCGACGTCAGCGGGGTGCCGACGAGCGCGCGGTAGTAGCCGAGGCGGTCGCCGAGGTACACCGCCTGCAGGTCCATCGTGGCGAGCACCGCGCCGAAGAGACGCTCCACCAGTGCGGTGGCCTCCGTGTCCTGGCCGGCGGTGTCGAAGGTGTCGTCGAGGGTGTCGACCGTGGTCATGACGATCTCCTATCGGGTGTGGTGCCACAGGGTGTGGCGGACGAGGGCGGCGAAGCCTGCGCGCTCCGCGCCCGCGCGGCTGTAGTCGGAGAACACGCCGCCGTGTCGCGACGTGCCGCGCCCAGTGGCCGTGTGCCGGTGGTTCAAGGATCCGGTCCTCCCGTCGGCTCCGGTGGGTGTCGGCGAGGACGCTAGGGACGGCCGCCTGCGGAACGCTGTCAGCGCGTTGTCAGCCCGGCTGGCTGCCCTGACACCCGGACCGTCTGCCCGGTTTGCCCGCGTTGTCCGAGCTGCGACGATGGTGCCGTGACCGCGCTCGGCGTTCTGGGGCCGCTGGTGCTGGATGGGGCGACGGGTCCGGTCCGGATCGGTTCAGCCCGGCAGCGGCGGCTGCTCACCGCCCTGACCGCGCACCTCGGGCGGCCGGTGGGCGTTGGGCAGCTGGTCGACCTGGTCTGGGCGGACGCCGTGCCCGCCGACCCGGCGGGTGCCGTCCAGACGAACGTCGCCCGCCTGCGCCGTCTGCTTCCCGCGGGGATCCGCCTCGCCACCACCCCCGAGGGCTACCGGCTCGACGCCGAACGCGCCGCCGTCGACGTCATCGCGTTCGCCGACCATCTCTCGCCGCGGCCGCCGTCGCGGTCGAGCCCGGCGCCCGCCGCGACCGCCTCGCCGCGGCACTCACGCTCTGGCGTGGCACGCCGTACTCGGAGCTCGACCACCCCGCGCTGGCGCCCGACGTCGCCCGCCTGGCTGAGCTGCGGGCTGGGGCGGTCGAGCAGCATGCCGAGGCACTGCTGGCGGAAGGGCGCAGCACCGAGGCCGTCGCCGAGATCGAGGCGCTGGTCACCGCCGAGCCACTGCGCGAAGGAGCGGTCGGCCTCCTCATGCGGGCGCTGGCCGCCGCGGGCAGGCAGGGCGACGCGCTCGCGGTCTTCGCCCGGCTGCGCGCCCGGCTGGCCGACGATCTGGGGTTGGACCCTTCGCCACAGCTCCGTGATCTGCAACGGCGGGTGCTCCGACAGGACCTGCCGGACAACTGCGAGCACGTCGCGGACCGGATCGCCGTCCTCGTCGAGACGGTCAGCGCCGCGGCCCCGAACGTCGACCTGCGGGGCCGAGCGCGGCGACCCGGAGGCGGTTCGTCATCTGCGGGAGGCGGCCGGGATCGCGGACGAGGCGGGCCTGTGGTTCATCGCGGGCATCGCGCGGAACACGCTGCTCACCACATCGGCCCGCGCGGCGGCGGATCCGGTCGGCGCCCTGCCCACCTTCGGCCCGCCCCTCGACCACTGGTATCGCTACGGGGCGTGGACCCAGCTCTGGATCGCGCTGCGGGCCTTCGTCGAGACGTTGTCCCGGGCCGGAGGGCACCGCGAGGTCGCCGTCCTGCTGGGCGCGCTCGATGCGAGCAAGTGGGCCAGCAGGCCGTTCGGTCCGGACGCGGGACGGGTGCGCAAGGTCGAGGCCGGCCGCCCGCGCCGCGCTCGGGCCGGAGTTCGCGCCGCGCTACGAGCGGGGCAAGGTGCTCGGTGACGCGGGCGCCGTCGCGATGGCTCGCGCGCTCACCGACGCCGGTGCGATGAGCGAGGTCTGACCCGGCGACAGGCCGCTCCGCCTCGAGCGCGCGGTGGTACGGCGGTACCGGCCCGATCAGGTGCCTGCTACCCTGCGGAATGCGACCACCCCGTCGCGCGTTGGGTCGCGCGTCAGGGCGCCAAGTGGAGCCCCGCTCCCACCCGTGCCACCCCCAGGGCGGCCGGGTCCGGTCCCGCCGACGAGCCGACGGCTCGTGGGCTGTGATCGCCGTGGGTCTCCGCTCCGTCGCGCCAGACGACGTCGACACGAGGAGACCCCATCACCACTGAGACACGCATCAACGACCGCATCCGCGTTCCCGAGGTCCGCCTGGTCGGGCCGAACGGGGAGCAGGTCGGCATCGTGCGTATCGAGGACGCCCTGCGGCTCGCCCAGGAGGCCGAGCTCGACCTCGTCGAGGTCGCGGCCCAGGCACGCCCGCCCGTCTGCAAGCTCATGGACTACGGGAAGTTCAAGTACGAGAGCGCGCAGAAGGCCCGGGAGTCCCGCCGAAACCAGCAGCTCACCACGATCAAGGAGCAGAAGCTCCGGCCGAAGATCGACACGCACGACTACGAGACCAAGCGCGGGCACGTCCGGCGCTTCCTCGAAGGCGGCAACAAGGTCAAGGTCACGATCATGTTCCGCGGACGCGAGCAGTCCCGGCCTGAGCTGGGGTTCCGGCTTCTGCAGCGGCTCGCGGAGGACGTGAGCGACGTGGGTGTGGTCGAGGCGACGCCCAAGCAGGACGGTCGCAACATGACGATGGTGATCGCACCCACCAAGAAGCCCCAGGCCAAGCGCCAGGCGCCCGCTCGCGCCCCGGAGCCCGCCCCGCCCGCCTGACCGCGCGCACTGCCCACCGGCACCTCCGCCCCGCGGGGGTGCCACTTGATGAAAGAAAGTCAGCCATGCCCAAGAACAAGACGCACTCCGGGATGTCCAAGCGGGTCAAGGTGACCGGCAGCGGCAAGCTCCTGCGCCAGCAGGCGGGTCTGCGGCACCGGCTCGAGGTCAAGTCGAGCAAGGAGACGCGCGACCTCTCGCGCATCGTGCCGGTGGCCAAGGCCGACGCCAAGCGCGTGAAGAAGCTCCTCGGCCGCTAGTCCCCTGCCCCGACGACCTAAGGACTGATCCCTATGGCACGCGTCAAGCGCGCGGTCAACGCCCACAAGAAGCGGCGCACCACCCTCGAGCTGGCCAGCGGCTACCGCGGTCAGCGGTCGCGGCTGTACCGCAAGGCGAAGGAGCAGATGCTCCACTCGCTCAACTACGCCTACCGCGACCGGCGCGCCCGCAAGGGTGACTTCCGGCAGCTCTGGATCACCCGCATCAACGCCGCCGCGCGCGCCAACGGCATGACCTACAACCGCTTCGTCCAGGGCCTCAAGGCCGCGGGCGTCGAGGTCGACCGCAAGGTGCTCGCCGACCTGGCCGTCACCGACGAGGCCGCGTTCGCCGCGCTCGTCGAGGTGGCCAGGGCCAACATTGCGGCCAACGTCCCGGCCCAGCCCGCGAAGGACTCGGCGGCCTGACCACCACCGGCGAGCGCCCCGGCAACACAGCGGCCGAACCGCCCCGCACCGAACGCGCCACCCGCGTCGTCGCAGCACGCAAGCTGCTGCGCCGCGCGGGGCGCGACCGGGCGGGGCGGTTCCTCGTCGAGGGCGCACAGGCCGTCCGCGAGGCGCTGCGGTACGGCCGGGTGCACGAGCTCCTCGTCACCGACGCCGCCGCGCGGCGCCACCCCGAGCTCCTCGTCGACGCGCCCGTCGTGCGGATCACCGAACGCGCGGCGGCGAGCCTCTCCGACACGGTCACCCCGCAGGGCATCCTCGCCGTCTGCGACCTGCTCGACGTGCCGCTGCACCGCGCGCTCGGCCGTTCGCCGTCGCTCGTGGCGGTGTGCGCGGGGATCGCCGACCCGGGCAACGCGGGCACCGTCGTCCGGGTCGCCGACGCCGCGGGCGCCGACGCCGTCGTGCTCGCGGGCGACACGGTCGACCCGCACAACGGCAAGGCCGTGCGGGCCTCCACGGGCTCGGTGTTCCACCTCCCGATCGCGCGGGAGCGGGACGTCGTCGCCGCGCTCGACGCCTGCCGCGCGGCCGGTCTGACGCTGCTCGCCGCCGACGGCCGCGGCGAGCTCGACCTGCACGGCCAGGACGCGCGGCGGCTGCTCGCCGGGCGTGTCGCGTGGGTCTTCGGCAGCGAGGCGCACGGGATCCCGACCGCGGTGGCGGAGCGGGCCGACCACCGCGTGCGGGTCCCGGTCCACGGCCGGGCCGAGAGCCTCAACCTCGCCACGGCGGCCGCGGTGTGCCTCTACGCGAGCGTCGCGGCGCGCACGGGCGCGTGACGCGCCACCCTGGCCCGTCCGCGCGGGCATGTCGGTCGAGGCGCCTCAGCGTGCGCCCATAGGATCGGGTCACCATGACTGGGAGTACCGATGTGAGCAGTCCCCTCGACGCGCTGGCCGACGCCGTCACGGCGGCGCGCGCGGAGTTCGCCGCCGCGGCCGACCTCGCCGCGCTGGCCGCGGTCAAGCCCGCCCACCTCGGCGACCGCGCGCCCGTCCTGCTCGCCCGCCGTCGGCTGGGATCGCTGCCAGGTCCGGAGCGGGCGGAGGCGGGCAAGCGCGTCAACGCCGCGCGCCTCGAGGTGCAGCAGGCCTTCGACGAGCGGCACGCCGCCCTCGTGCGGGAACGCGACGAGCGGGTGCTCGTCGAGGAGGCCGTCGACGTCACACTGCCGTGGGACCGCGTTCCGCGCGGCGCCCGGCACCCGCTCGCCCAGCTCGCCGAGCGCATCGCCGACGTGTTCGTCGGCATGGGCTGGGAGGTGGCCGAGGGTCCCGAGGTCGAGTCGTCGTGGATGAACTTCGACGCGCTGAACTTCAAGAAGGACCATCCGGCCCGGACCATGCAGGACACGTTCTACCTCGGTGAGAAGGATGACGAGTCGCTCGTCCTGCGCACCCACACCTCGCCGGTGCAGATCAGGGCGCTGCTGGAGCGGGAGCTGCCGGTGTACGTGGTGTGCCCTGGCCGCACGTTCCGCACCGACGCGCTGGACGCCACCCACACCCCGGTGTTCCACCAGGTCGAGGGCCTCGCGGTGGACACCGGCATCACGATGGCGCACCTCAAGGGCACCCTCGACGCGTTCGCCCGCGCCATGTTCGGGGTCGAGTCCCGCACCCGGCTGCGCCCCTCCTACTTCCCGTTCACCGAGCCGTCCGCCGAGGTGGACGTGTGGTTCCCGGAGAAGAAGGGCGGCGCGGGCTGGGTCGAGTGGGGCGGCTGCGGCATGGTCAACCCCAACGTCCTGCGCGCCTGCGGCGTCGACCCGGACGTCCACTCCGGCTTCGCCTTCGGCATGGGCATCGAACGCACGCTGCAGTTCCGCAACGGCATCCCGGACATGCGCGACATGGTCGAGGGCGACGTCCGGTTCAGCCGCGCGTTCGGGATCTAAGGAGAGTTTCCCTTGCGGGTCTTGCAGTCCTGGCTGTCCGAGCACGTCGCCGACCTGCCGTCGGTCGAGGCGACCGCCGAGGCGTTCGTCCGCGTCGGGTTCGAGATCGAGGAGATCCACCCCGCCCCGGAGGTCGTCGGCCCGGTCAAGGTCGGCCGCGTGCTCGAGATCGAGGAGCTCACCGGGCTCAAGAAGCCGATCCGGTGGTGCCAGGTCGACGTCGGGGAGCCGACCCCGCGCGGGGTGATCTGCGGCGCCACGAACTTCGCGGTCGGCGACCTCGTCGTCGTGACGCTGCCGGGCACCGTGCTGCCGGGCGGCTTCGCGATCACCGCGCGCAAGACCTACGGGCACGTCTCGGACGGCATGATCGCCTCGGTCCGTGAGCTGGGGATCGGCGCCGACCACGCGGGCATCCTCGTGCTGCCTCCGCGGACCGCAGAGCCGGGCGACGACGCGCTCCCGCTGGTCGGGGCGGGCGACCCGGTGGTCGAGCTGAACATCACGCCCGACCGGGGCTACGCGTTCTCGGTCCGCGGGCTGGCGCGGGAGATCGCGATCGCCACCGACGTCGACTACGTCGACCCGGCGAGCCGCGTCGCCGTCCGGCCCGCCGACGGCTCGGCAGACGCCGGGGCCTGGCCGGTCACGCTCGCCGACGAGGGCTGCCTGCGGTTCGTCGCCCGCCGGGTGAACGGGGTCGACCCGAACGCGGTGTCGCCGTGGTGGATGCAGCGACGGCTGCTCGGCGCCGGGATGCGGCCGATCTCGCTCATCGTCGACGTCACCAACTACGTCATGCTCGAGCTGGGCCAGCCGCTGCACGCCTACGACGCCGCGCGGCTCTCCGGGCCGATCGTCGTGCGGCGCGCGGGGCTCGGCGAGTCGCTGGTCACGCTGGACGACATCGAGCGCGGGCTCGACCCCGACGACCTGCTCATCACCGACGACTCCGGCCCGATCGGGCTCGCGGGCGTGATGGGCGGGGCGTCCACGGAGATCCGGCCCGGCACGGAGCCCATCGACGTCGTCATCGAGGCGGCGCACTTCGACCCCGCCACCGTCGCCCGGTGCGCTCGGCGGCACAAGCTGCCCAGCGAGGCGTCGCGGCGGTTCGAGCGCACGGTCGACCCGCAGCTGCCGCCCGTCGCGGCCGAGCGCGCCGCCGAGCTGCTCGTCGAGCACGGCGGCGGCACGGTCGCCGCGGGCCGCACCGACGTCGGCGCCGCACCGGCCCTCGCTCCGGTGCGGATGGCGCTGGACCTGCCGGACCGGGTCGCGGGCGTGACCTACCAGCCCGGCGCCACCGTGCGACGGCTCACGCAGGTCGGCTGCGCCGTCGAGCTGGGGGCGGGTGCGGACGGGCGCGGCCAGGTCGTCGCCTCGCCGCCCTCGTGGCGTCCCGACCTCGTCGAGCCTGCCGACCTCGTCGAGGAGGTGCTGCGGCTGGAGGGGTACGACGCGATCCCGTCCGCGCTGCCCGCCGCGCCCGCCGGGCGGGGGCTCACCCCGGCCCAGCGCAGGAGCCGGGCGGTCTCGGTGGCGCTGGCCGAGGCGGGCTACGTCGAGGTGGAGCCGTTCCCGTTCGTCGGCCCCCAGACCTGGGACGCGTTCGGGCTCGCCGCCGACGACCCCCGCCGCCGCACCGTGCACGTGCGCAACCCGCTCGACGCCGACCGCGCCGAGCTCTCCACCACCCTGCTGCCGGGCCTGCTCGACACGCTCGTGCGCAACCGCTCACGGGGCGCGGTCGACCTCGCGCTGTTCACGGTCGGCCAGGTGGTGCTGCCGCACCGCGAGCAGGTGCCGATGCCCGAGCCGGGCGTCGCCGGACGTCCGTCGGACGCCGAGATCGCCCAGATCACCGCCGCGCTGCCTGCGCAGCCCGTGCACATCGGCGTGGTGCTGGCGGGCGACCGGGAGCCGCGCGGCTGGTGGGGCGGCGGTCGGGCGGCGGGCTGGGCCGACGCCGTCGAGGCCGCGCGGCTGGTCGGTCAGGCCGCGGGCGTCGAGCTGCGGGTCACCGCGGGGAACAACGCGCCGTGGCATCCGGGGCGGTGCGCGATGCTGCGCGTCGGGGACTTCCCCGTCGGCTTCGCGGGCGAGCTGCACCCGAAGGTGGTCGACGCGCTCGGCCTTCCCCCGCGGACGTGCGCGATGGAGCTGGACCTCGACCTCCTGCCGCTCGTCGACGCCCGCCCGGTCCCGCGCGTGTCGCCGTACCCGCCGGTGGCGGTCGACGTGGCGCTCGTCGCCGACGCGGCCGTGCCCGCGGCGCGGCTGGCCGACGCGTTGCTGGATGGCGGCGGCGACCTCCTGGAGGAGGTGCGGCTCTTCGACGTCTACACCGGCGAGCAGCTGGGCGCAGGCAAGCGGTCGTTGGCCTACACGCTGCGCTTCCGCGCCCCCGACCGCACGCTGACCAGCGAGGAGGCCAACCTCGCCCGGGACGCCGCGGTGGCCGTGGCCACGCAACGCCACGGGGCGGCGCTGCGCTGAAGGCGGGCGTCACGGATCTGTCGTGCGGGCGATGGGTTCGTGGCTCTCGACGTTCGGCGCCGAACCCATCTGGACCTGGTCGCGGCCCGCGCGCTTCGCGGCGTAGAGGGCGCTGTCCGCGATCTGCAGCAGCCCGGTGAGGTCGTCGTGCTCGCTGCCGCGGATCGCCCCGCCCACCGAGACCGTGAGGCCCGCGATCGTGAGCGGGCCGTCGGCCGTGGGGACCGCCACCCGCAGCTGCGCGATCCGTTGGCGGAGGCGTTCGGCCACGGCCTCCAGGTCGGCCGTCGTGCCCCCCGCCAGGAAGACGACGAACTCCTCGCCGCCGAAGCGGCCCACCAGGTCGCGGTCGCGGACCTCGTTCCGCAGCGCGTCGGCGGCCGCGGCCAGCACGAGGTCGCCCGCGAGGTGCCCGTGGCGGTCGTTGACCGCCTTGAAGTGGTCGAGGTCGAGCACGAGGACCGCCTGGGGTGGCACCGGATGACGGGTGCGGTGGAGCTGGTCCTCGGCCTTGTTGTGCCACGCCTCGGCGTTGAGCAGCCCGGTCTTGGGGTCGAGGGTGGCCGCCTCCTCCAGGCGCCGCACCAGGGCGGCGCGCTGGAGCAGGAGCAGCGGCAGCAGCACCAGCGGCGCCAGCCAGGCATCGGCGACGAGGACGCCCGCCACCAGCGCCCCCAACGCGAGGGCCGCGACCTCGAGCAGGTTCTCGTCCCATTCCCCGACCAGCTCACGGAGGTCCGTGCCGCCACCGGTGCTGATCGCGATGGCGCCCGCGACGAGGGCGCTGTTCAGGGTGAGGAAGACCAGCATCCCGAGCGCGAGCACGGCCAGCCCGCCGCCGGGGGAGTCGAGCAAGGGCACGTCGGCCCGGACGATGGCCATCACGCCCGCGGTGGCCAGACACGACAGCACGATCGTGGTGGTGCTGAACACCTGCCGGTGCAGCGGGGCCCTGGTCCGCGCCGAGCGCAGCCACAGGTAGGTGTGCACCGTCGCCGCCAGCAAGGCCGCGTACCCGGCCGGTAGGACGACCGCGGCCGCGAAGACCCAGACCGAGGTCAGGTCGACGTGCAGGTCGCCGGTCAGCCGCCAGCGCACGCGCTCGACCTTGCGCGCCAGCTCGGTGTGGGCCAGCCCGAGCCCGCCGAGGAGGGCGAGCGCGACGGCGTCGTCCGCGTCGAGACCCGGATGGTCCAGCAGGCCCACGAGGACCAGCAGCGCGGCGGTGAGCTCCACCACGAGGATCGGGACGAGCAGCCGCGGCGGAAGCTGCCAGATCGGCCAGCCGCGCACGCCGGGGCGAGGAGCGTCGCCTTCTGGCCCGTGGCTCGACGTCATCCCTCTCCAGTGCCCGGTGTTCGATCACAGCGGTCGCCGAGAACTCTAGGTCGATCCGGGGTCCGGTCACCATGCCTTGACGAATGCTGCCAACGGTAATCAGGTAGCTACGCAAAGTCCCAGTCGACGACCCGGGAGGAGGTCCGCCATGCGCGGCAAGAACTGGACGTAGTCCTCCGCCACGTCCGCCGTCCCCCGTTGATCGACGCGAAGGGAGGCCCGCCATGCGCGGCAAGAACTGGACCTGATCGCGAGACCGCGTCCGAGCGCGGTGAACGGGGGTGGCTCGGTCGGCGACGGCCGCCGGGCCACCCCGTCGCGGGAGCAGTTCCCTACCGTCCCATGCGGACGAGCTCGCGCAGCGGCGTGTCGGGCAGGTAGGCGCGGGTGAGCGCGATCCCGATGCGCGGCAGGTCCGCCTCGTCGCGGAACACGAGGTACATCGGCGCGTACCGCGGCGCGAACTTGTTCTTGAACGCGTGCAGCGACCGGAACCCGTACATCGGCTCGAGCCGCTCGCCGAGGGTGTCCAGCAGCCGGTCGAGCGCGGCGGTCGCCTCGTCGCCGTCCGCGCGGGCCAGCGGGGCGCCGGAGAGCGAGACGAACTGCGCGCCCTCGGACTGGAACGCGAGGCAGCTCGACGCGATGAGGAACTCCACCACCGGGCGGAACCCGCCGTCGTTGCGGCGGCGCATGACGTCCAGCGTCCAACCGGCGGGCTGCCCCTCGCCGCCGTACACGGGGAGCCACGAGGTCACACCCTGCACCTGCCCCGACGCGTCCTCGGCGAGGCCGACCCGCACGTGCGGGTCGAGCGCCTCGTCGACGCCGCCGAGGGTGAAGCCCATCTCCGGCAGCGCCTTGTCGCCCACCCACTCCTCCGAGATGGCGCGCACCTGCGCGACGAGCGACCAGCGCTCCTCGGCCAGCGTGACCATCCGGAAGGTGATCCCCTGCTTGCCCGCCTTGTTCAACGCCGAGCGGACGTCCTGCCACGACTTGCCGCGGAACTGCAGGTCGGGCAGGTCGACCAGGGTGTCCTCGGCCACCTGCACCCGACGCCAGCCCAGCGCGCGGGTGGCGAGCGCGGTCTCCTCCGTCACCGAGAAGAGGCACGGCACCCAGCCGTTGCGCTCGCACATCGTGGCGTACTCGCGCAGTGCGTCGGTCCGTTCGCCCGTGGGCCCGACCGGGTCGCCCAGGCCGATCGCGACGCCCGCGTGCCGCTGGTAGGCCACGAACGAGTCGCTGTCGGCGGGGCGGAACCAGGTGTTCTCCGGCCAGGTGGCCATCCAGGACAGCGTGCTGCCGCCGTGCTTCTCCAACAGCTGCGTGGCGGTCTGCCGGTCGATGGCCGTGGACGCGGCCCGGCGGCGCACCCGCCGTCGCGAGGGCACCCGGAAGGCTCCGCGGCCGACGACCAGCCCGACCAGCAGGGCGGTCCACAGCAGCGCGTCCGCGGCGAACCGCGGGACGCCGTCGGCGAGGTCGATGACGATGTCGCCGCCGAAGATCGCGAAGAGCGCGCCGAGCACCGCGATCGCGACACCCGCGAAGACGTTGATGCCCGCGATGACGACGGCGAACCACCACGCCAGCCGCTTCCCTTTGCGCAGCCCCCTGATCAGCAGAAGGGGCACGAGCACGTTGACGGCGAGGTCGACGAGGTCCTGCTGGTCACCGAGCGTCGGGCCGAGCGGGCCGTCGTCAGGGGCGAAGTAGGTGATCACCGAGGTCACGATCACCATCACCAGGCCCGCGACGGCGAGCAGGCGCCACTCGCGCCTGCTCGGGCGGCTGGCGGCGGGCGGGTGGAACCGGCGGCTGAGCCGCGGTCCGAGCGCGAGTCCCGCGCCGACGGCGAGGAAGTGCTCCAGGTCGGCGAGCGAGCCGACGTAGACCGCCGCGACCAGCGCGTAGATCCCCAACGCGAGCCGCACCCGCAGGCGCCACGGCGGTCGCAGCAGGGTGCACGCGACCGCGGCGGCCGCCAGCGCTCCCGCCGAGAACCCGACGTCGAGCCGTGCCGCCGTCGCCACCGACCACGGCCAGTCCGGGCCTTCGACGGCGACGAGGAACAGGCACGCCCCGAGGACCCCGAAGAGGTGTCCGCCGACCGTGACGGCGGCCGTGAACCGGGTGCCCATCTGGTACTCGGCCCAGCCGACCAGCAGCGCGAAGCTCCCTGTCATCGGGAGGTAGAACCACGGCCCGATGGCGAAGAACGCCCCGGTGGCGGGCGTCCACCACCGGCCTGCCGCGAACGACGGCACGCCGAAGGCGATCTGCGGGTACCAGGGCGCGTCCGCGGCAGCGCGCCACAGCGAGCCGGTAGCCAGCCCGAGCACGAGCATCGCGACGACGACCGTGGTCGTGAACGGCAGCCTGCGCCAGGCGGTGAGCGCCTGGTGCACCATCTGGGCCAACCTGCCGGTTTCGGGGATCGCGGCGGCGTGCTCGGTCATGTTCCACCCTCCGTCCAACCTCCGGAGCCACGGTCCCTGGTGCGATGGTGTTACGGACAGGTCCGTTCGGACGATGCAATTTGCATCGAATTACGCCGTCGTGCATAGTCATGCGAGTGGTGCGCATTGCGGTGGCCGGCGCCAGTGGATATGCCGGTGGTGAGCTGCTCCGGCTCCTGCTGGGGCATCCGGACGTGGAGATCGGGGCGCTGACGGCGGGCGGCAGCGCGGGCACGGCGCTGCGGGAGCACCAGCCGCACCTGGTGCCGTTGGCCGACCGGGTGCTGGCCGAGACCACAGTGGACACGCTCGCGGGCCACGACGTCGTCTTCCTCGCGCTTCCGCACGGCCGGTCCGCCGAGCTGGCCGCGCAGCTCGGCGAGGACGTCGTCGTCGTCGACTGCGGAGCCGACCACCGCCTGACCGACCCGACCGCCTGGACGCGGTGGTACGGCGGCCCACACGCCGGGAGCTGGCCGTACGGCCTGCCCGAGCTGCCCGGCGCCAGGGACGCGCTGCGCGGCGCGCGCCGGGTCGCCGTGCCCGGGTGCTACCCGACGGCGGCGAGCCTCGCGCTGTTCCCCGCCTTCGCCGCGGGCGTCGCGGAGCCGGAGGTCGTCGTCACGGCCGTCAGCGGCACGTCGGGGGCAGGCAAGTCGCTCAAGTCGCATCTGCTCGGCGCCGAGGTGATGGGCGCGCTCTCCGCCTACGGCGTCGGTGGCGTCCACCGGCACACCCCCGAGATCGTCCAGAACCTGTCGGTGGTGGCTGGTAGGACGGTCGCCGTGAGCTTCACCCCGGTCCTCGCCCCGCTGCCGCGCGGCATCCTCGCCTCGTGTTCGGCGCCCACGTCGGCGTCCGCGGCCGAGGTCGTCGAGGTCTACGCCAAGGCCTACGCCGACGAGCCGTTCGTCCAGATGCTGCCGGAGGGGGTCTGGCCCACCACGGCAGCCACGTTGGGCGCCAACACCGTGCACCTGCAGGTCACGGTGGATGCCGACGCCGGTCGGCTCGTCGCGGTCGCCGCGATCGACAACCTCACCAAGGGCACCGCGGGCGGCGCCGTCCAGTGCATGAACCTCGCGCTCGGCCTCCCCGAAGGGCTGTCTTTACCTACCACGGGGGTCGCGCCATGAGAGCTGGACCTTGCGTCAGCCACGGATCACCGTGCCGTTCGACGGGAGTCGCGCCGTGAGCATTACGGCACCAGCAGGGTTCCGCGCGGCGGGCGTCGCCGCAGGCATCAAGGACGGCGGCAGGCTCGACCTCGCCCTCGTCGTCAACGACGGTCCCGGCCGGGCCGCCGCAGGCATGTTCACCACCAACCAGGTCAAGGCCGCGCCGGTGCTCTGGTCGCAGCAGGTGCTCACCGGCGGCGCGCTGCGGGCCGTCGTGCTCAACTCCGGCGGCGCCAACGCCTGCACCGGCCCCGAGGGCTTCCAGACCACCCACGCCACAGCGGAGAAGGCCGCCGAGGTGCTCGGCTCCGCTGACTCCCCCTGGGGCGCCGTCGAGGTCGCCGTGTGCTCCACCGGCATCATCGGCGAGCAGCTGCCGAGAGCCGCGCTGCTCGCGGGCGTCGAGAAGGCCGCCGCCGATCTCGCGGCCACGCCCGAGGCGGGCACGGCCGCGGCCACCGCGGTGCTCACCACCGACACGCACGCCAAACAGGCCCACGTCGAGGCCGCCGGATGGAGCGTCGGGGGCTTTGCCAAGGGCTCCGGCATGATCGCCCCGGCGATGGCCACGATGCTCGTGGTGCTCACCACCGACGCGGTCGCCGACGCCGCGGCGTGCGCCGAGGCGCTGGGCGCGGCCGTCGAGCCCACGTTCAACCGGCTCGACGTCGACGGCGGCACGTCCACCAACGACTCGGTCCTGCTGCTCGCCTCGGGCGCGTCCGGCGTCGCGCCGGGCCTCGACGAGCTGACCGAGGCCGTCCGCGCGGCCTGCGCGGACCTGTGCCTGCAGCTGCAGGCCGACGCCGAGGGCGTCACCAAGCACGTCACGGTCGCCGTGCGTGGCGCCCGCTCGGAGGCCGACGCGGTGGCGGTCGCGCGCACGGTCGCGCAGGACAACCTCTGCAAGACCGCGTTCTTCGGCGCCGACCCCAACTGGGGCCGCATCGCGATGGCGGTCGGCCGCTCGCCCGGCGAGGTCGACCCGGATCGTCTCGGCATCACGATCAACGGGGTCACGATGTGCCGCGACGGGGTCGCCGTGGGCGATCGGCACGCCGCCGACCTGTCCGGCGTCGCGGTCACCGTCGAGATCGAGCTGGGGCTCGGCGAGGGTGCCGCGGAGATCCTCACCACCGACCTCTCGCATGCCTACGTGGAGGAGAACAGTGCCTACTCCTCTTGACGAGAAGCTCGCGCGGGCGGGGGAGAAGGCGGCGGTACTGGCGGAGGCGCTGCCATGGCTGCAGCGGTTCCACGGCCAGGTCGTCGTCGTCAAGTACGGCGGCAACGCGATGGTCGACGAGCGGCTGAAGGCGGCGTTCGCGCAGGACATGGTGTTCCTGCGGCTCGCGGGCATCCTGCCGGTCGTCGTGCACGGGGGCGGGCCGCAGATCACCGCGATGCTCGACCGGTTGGGCCTGCCCGCGGAGTTCCGCGGCGGCCTTCGCGTCACCACGCCCGAGACCATCGACATCGTGCGGATGGTGCTGGTCGGCCAGGTCGGCCGGGAGCTGGTCGGGCTGATCAACCAGCACGGGCCGTACGCGGTCGGCCTCTCCGGTGAGGACGCGGGCCTGTTCACCGCGGAGAGGCGCACCGCGCTCGTCGGCGGCGAGGCGGTCGACATCGGGCTCGTCGGCGACGTCACCCTGGTCAACCCGGACGCCGTGCTCGACATCGTGCGGGCGGGGCGCATCCCGGTGGTCGCGGGCGTCGCGCCGGACATCGAGGGCACGGTCTACAACATCAACGCCGACAGCGCGGCCGCGGCGCTCGCGGCGGCGCTGGGCGCGGCGAAGCTCGTCGTGCTCACCGACGTCGAAGGGCTGTTCGCGAACTGGCCGGACCGGGCGTCGGTGATCAGCGAGCTCAGCGCCGCCGAGCTGGAGCCGTTGCTGCCGGGCCTGGCCAGCGGCATGGCGCCGAAGATGGAGGCCTGCCTGCGCGCGGTCAGGGGCGGCGTGCCGCGCGCCCACGTGATCGACGGGCGGGTGGCCCACTCGGTGCTGCTGGAAGTGTTCACCTCCGAAGGCGTAGGAACGATGGTGGTCCCCTGATGACCAAGCTCACCGCGCGGTGGCAGGCCGCGATGATGAACAACTACGGCACGCCGCCGCTCGCGGTCGTGCGTGGCTCGGGCGCCGAGGTGTGGGACGAGGACGGCCGCCGCTACCTCGACCTGCTCGGCGGCATCGCCGTCAACGCGCTCGGGCACGCCCACCCCGCGGTGGTCGAGGCCGTCAGCAGGCAGATCGCCACGCTGGGCCACACGTCGAACCTCTACATCACCGAGCCGCCGCTGGCGTTGGCCGAGCGCCTGCTGGAGCTGCTCGGCACACCGGGGCGGGTGCTGTTCTGCAACTCCGGCGCCGAGGCCAACGAGGCCGCGTTCAAGATGGCCCGCCGCACCGGCCGCACGAAGATCATCGCCGCGGAGAACGCGTTCCACGGACGCACGATGGGCGCGCTGGCGCTCACCGGCCAGCAGAGCAAGAAGACGCCGTTCGAGCCGATGACGCCCGGGGTGTCGCACGTGCCCTACGGCGACGCCGCCGCCCTCGCCGCCGCGGTCGACACCGACACGGCCGCGGTCTTCCTCGAGCCGATCATGGGGGAGGCGGGCGCGGTCACCCCGCCCGAGGGCTACCTCGCCGCGGCGCGGGAGATCACGGCGGAGCGGGGGGCGCTGCTCGTCCTCGACGAGGTGCAGACCGGCATCGGGCGCACCGGGGCGTGGTTCGCCCACCAGGCCGTCGGCGTCGTGCCGGACGTCGTCACGCTGGCAAAGGGCCTCGGCGGCGGCCTGCCCATCGGCGCCTGCATCGGGCTCGGCGCGGCGGGCGGGCTCCTGGAGCCCGGCCACCACGGCACCACGTTCGGCGGCAACCCGGTGTGCGCGGCGGCGGCGCTCGCCGTGCTCGACACGATCGCCGCCGACGGGCTGCTGGAGCACACCGCGCTCGTCGGCAAGGGCATCGCCGCGGGCGTGGAGGAGCTGGGCCATCCGTTGGTCCGCGGTGTCGACGGCGCCGGGCTGCTGATCGGCATCCTGCTCGCCGCGCCGGTCTCGGCCGCGGTCGTCGCGCACGCGCGCGATGCCGGGTTCCTCGTCAACAACGCGGTGCCGGACCGCGTCCGGCTGGCGCCGCCGCTGGTGCTCACCCAGGAGCAGGCGGGGGAGTTCCTCACCGCGCTGCCCGCGATCCTGGACGCGTCCCGTGCCTAGACACCTCCTCCGCGACGACGACCTCACGCCTGCCGAGCAGGCCGAGGTCCTGGCGCTGGCGGCCGCGATGAAGGCGGACCCGTTCGCGCACGAGCCGCTCGCGGGACCGAAGGCGGTCGCGGTGTTGTTCGACAAGTCGAGCACCCGCACCCGCGTGTCGTTCGAGGTCGGCATCGCCCAGCTCGGCGGCACCCCGTTGATCATTGACGGGCAGGCCAGCCAGCTCGGGCGGGGCGAGACCATCGGCGACACCGCGCGCGTGCTGTCCCGCTACGTCGACGCGATCGTGTGGCGCACCGGCGACCAGTCGCGCATCGCCGAGATGGCCGCCGCGTCGTCGGTTCCGGTCGTCAACGCGCTCACCGACCAGTTCCACCCCTGCCAGGTCCTCGCCGACCTGCAGACGATCCAGGAGCGCTTCGGCCGCCTCACCGGGCTCACGCTGGTCTACCTGGGCGACGGCGCCAACAACATGGCGCACTCGCTCCTGCTCGGCGGCGCCACCGCGGGCATGACGGTGCGGATCTGCGCGCCGGAGGGGTTCCAGCCCGACCCGGAGGTGCTGTGCTGTGCCAAAGCCCGTGCCGCCGAGACCGGCGGCGGAGCCGAGCTGGTCGCCGAGCCGTACGCGGCCGTGGCGGGGGCGGACGTCGTCGTCACCGACACGTGGGTGTCGATGGGCCAGGAGCGCGACGGCCTCGACCGGGCCGCGCCGTTCCGGCCGTTGCAGGTCAACACCGCGCTGATGGCGCACGCCGCACCCGGCGCGATCGCCCTGCACTGCCTGCCCGCGCACCGGGGCGACGAGATCACCGACGAGATCCTCGACGCGCCCGACAGCGCGATCTGGGACGAGGCCGAGAACCGGCTGCACGCGCAGAAGGCCCTTCTGACGTGGCTGCTCCGGCCCTGAACCGAGCCGGGCGCCACGCCCGCATCGTCGAGCTGATCCGGGACCGCGCCGTGCACAGCCAGGCCGAGCTGCTGGGCCTGCTCGTCGGCGAGGGCATCGAGACCACGCAGGCCACGGTCTCGCGCGACCTCGACGAGCTGGGCGCGATCAAGGTTCGCGGCGCCTACGTGATCCCGGACGACGGCAGCCCCGTCCGCGGCGTCGAGGGCGGCACCGCTCGCCTGGCGCGGTTGCTGGGGGACCTGCTCGTCTCCGCGGACTCGAGTGGGAATCTGGCCGTGCTGCGCACCCCGCCCGGGGCCGCGCACTACCTGGCCAGCGCCCTGGACCGCGCCGCACTGCACGACGTCGTCGGCACGATCGCAGGCGACGACACCCTCCTGGTGGTGGCCCGTGAGCCCGTCACAGGAGCCGAACTCGTCGCGTTGCTGCGCGAACTCTGACCAAGGAGCAACCATCCGTGAGCAAGGTCCTGACCTCCCTCCCCAAGGGCGAGCGCATCGGCATCGCCTTCTCCGGGGGCCTCGACACGTCCGTGGCGGTCGCCTGGATGCGCGACAAGGGCGGGATCCCGTGCACCTACACCGCCGACCTCGGCCAGTACGACGAGGCGGACATCTCCGG
Source organism: uncultured Actinomycetota bacterium (assembly GCA_963750095.1). Classification (GTDB taxonomy): domain Bacteria; phylum Actinomycetota; class Actinomycetes; order Mycobacteriales; family Pseudonocardiaceae; genus Pseudonocardia. The sequence continues at coordinate 743,828 of CAVVPJ010000012.1, forward strand.
CGTCCCCGCGCGAGCGAAGCAGTACGGCGCGGAGATCGCCCGCGCGGTCGACATCAAGCCGCAGCTGGTCGGGGAGGGTCTCGCCGCTCTCGCGTGCGGCGCCTTCCACATCCGGTCCGGGGGCCGCACGTACTTCAACACCACGCCGCTGGGCCGCGCCGTCACCGGGACGCTGCTGGTGCGGGCGATGCATGCCGATGACGTGAACATCTGGGGCGACGGCTCGACCTTCAAGGGCAACGACATCGAGCGGTTCTACCGCTACGGCCTGCTGGCCAACCCCGAGCTGCGCATCTACAAGCCGTGGCTCGACGCCGACTTCGTCCAGGAGCTGGGCGGTCGCCACGAGATGAGCACGTGGCTCAGCGCCCACGGGCTGCCGTACCGGGATGCGGCCGAGAAGGCGTACTCCACCGACGCCAACATCTGGGGTGCGACCCACGAGGCCAAGACCCTGGAGCACCTCGACGTCTCCCTGGAGACCATCGAGCCGATCATGGGGGTGAAGTTCTGGGACCCGTCGGTCGGGATCGAGACCGAGGACGTCGCCGTCACCTTCGAGGCCGGGTATCCGGTGGCGATCAACGGCGAGCGGTTCGCCGACCAGGTCTCGCTCGTCCTGGCGGCCAACCGGATCGGCGGGCGCCACGGCCTGGGCATGTCCGACCAGATCGAGAACCGGATCATCGAGGCGAAGTCGCGCGGCATCTACGAGGCGCCCGGGATGGCGCTGCTCTTCGTCGCCTACGAGCGGCTGCTCAACGCGATCCACAACGAGGACACCGTCGCCAACTACCACAACGAGGGCCGCAAGCTGGGCAGGCTGCTCTACGAGGGCCGCTGGCTCGACCCGCAGGCGCTGATGGTGCGCGAGTCGATCCAGCGCTGGGTCGCCTCGCTCGTGACCGGCACCGTCACGCTCCGCCTGCGCCGGGGCGACGACTACACGATCCTCGACACCCAGGGGTCCGGCTTCTCCTACCACCCCGACCGGCTCTCGATGGAGCGGGTGGAGAACGCCGCCTTCGGGCCGACGGACCGGATCGGCCAGCTCACCATGCGCAACCTCGACATCGCCGACTCCCGCGCCAAGCTCGAGGCGTACGCCGGGCAGCCGATGGAGCAGGGGACGGTGCTCGTCGAGCACGGCACGCTCTTCGGCGAGCTGCCTCCTGGCGGCTTCGACCGCATCGCCGCAGCCGAGCATGCCGGTGAGCGCGACCTCGGCACGTCCCTTGACGACGTCGCCCTGGAAGCGGGTACCGACTGATGACGGGCTCCCGGCTGTGGGGTGGCCGGTTCGCGTCCGGACCCGCGGACGCGCTGGCGGCCCTGTCGAAGTCCACGCACTTCGACTGGCGGCTCGCGCCCTACGACGTGCGCGCCTCGATGGCGCACGCGCGGGTGCTGCACCGCGCGGGGCTGCTCACCGACGCCGAGCTCACCGCCATGCTCGACGCGCTGGCCAAGCTCGGCGCCGACGTCGAGTCGGGCGCGTTCACGCCGTCGCCCGACGACGAGGACGTGCACACGGCGCTGGAACGCGGGCTCATCGAGCGGGCCGGGCCGGAGCTGGGCGGCAAGCTGCGGGCGGGGCGGTCGCGCAACGACCAGGTGGCCACCCTGTTCCGGATGTGGCTGCGCGACGCCGCGGAACGCGTCGGGGCGGGGGTGCTCGATGTCGTGGACTCGCTCGTCGCGCAGGCCGACGCCCATCCGAACGCGCCGATGCCCGGCCGCACCCATCTGCAGCACGCGCAACCGGTGCTGCTGGCCCACCATCTGGCCGCGCACGCGCAGGCGCTGCTGCGCGACGTCGACCGGCTGGCCGACTGGGACCGGCGCTCCGCGGTGTCGCCGTACGGGTCGGGCGCGCTCGCGGGCTCATCGCTCGGGCTGGACCCCGAGGCCGTCGCACGGGAGCTGGGCTTCACCGGGAGCGTCGCCAACTCGATCGACGGCACGGCGTCGCGGGACTTCGCCGCGGAGGCCGCGTTCGTCTTCGCGATGATCGCGGTGGACCTGTCGCGGGTGGCCGAGGAGGTCATCCTCTGGTCGACGGCCGAGTTCGGCTACGTCACGCTCGACGACGCGTTCTCCACCGGCAGCTCGATCATGCCGCAGAAGAAGAACCCCGACGTCGCCGAGCTGGCGCGGGGCAAGGCGGGGCGACTGATCGGCAACCTGTCCGGCCTGCTGGCCACGCTCAAGGGCCTGCCGCTGGCCTACAACCGCGACCTGCAGGAGGACAAGGAGCCGCTGTTCGACTCGGTCGAGCAGCTCGAGCTGCTGCTGCCCGCCGTCGCGGGAATGATCGCCACGCTGACGTTCCACACCGAGCGGCTCGCCGAGCTGGCGCCCGCCGGGTTCAGCCTGGCCACCGACGTCGCGGAGTGGTTGGTCCGCCAGGGTGTCCCGTTCCGCGTCGCGCACGAGGCCGCGGGCGGGTGCGTCCGGGCCGCGGAGGCGCGCGGCGTCGGGCTCGACGAGCTCACCGACGCCGAGCTCGCCGCCGTGCACCCGGCGCTGCGGCCCGGGGTGCGGGAGGTGCTCACCGTGGAGGGCTCGATAGCCTCGCGGGAGGCCCGGGGTGGCACGGCGGCGGTGCGCGTCGCCGAGCAGCTCGCCGGGCTGCGCGCCGCGGCCGCTGCCGCCCGCGCCGCATTGTCTCGATCCGGAGGAACAGCATGACCTCGCCGACCACCATCACGGCACCCGTCCCGGCCGCGGCACCGGTTGAGGAGCACTTGGCATGACTTCGCCCGCCGACCTGGCGCGCTCCAACCTCGACCAGGCCCGTGCCGCATATGACGCGCTCGTCGCCAAGGGCATGAAGCTCGACCTCACCCGGGGCAAGCCGTCGGCCGCTCAGCTCGACCTCGCCATGGAGCTCCTGCGCCTGCCCGGCGACCACTACCGCGCGGCCGACGGCACCGACACCCGCAACTACCAGGGCCTGCAGGGGCTCAAGGAGCTGAGGGAGATCTTCGCGCCGGTGCTGCAGGTGCCGGTCGACCAGCTCATCGCGTTCGGCAACGGCAGCCTGGAGCTGATGCAAGACACGCTGGTCAACGCGCTGCTCAACGCGATGCCGGGGTCACCGCGGCGGTGGGTCGACGAGGAGCGCGTCGCGTTCCTCGCGCCCGTGCCCGGCTACGACCGCCACTTCGCGGTGTGCGAGCGCCTCGGCATCGACCTGGTGCCGGTCGCGATGACCGACGACGGCCCGGACATGGAGGAGGTCGAGCGGCTCGCCGCCGCCGACGCGTCCGTCAAGGGCATCTGGTGCGTCCCGAAGTACTCCAACCCGACCGGCGCGGTGTACTCGGACGAGACGGTTCGCCGTCTCGCGACGATGCCGACGGCCGCGCCCGATTTCCGGATCATGTGGGACAACGCTTACGCGGTGCACACGCTCGCTGACGAGCCGGCACCGATCGCCGATCTGCTGGCGCTGGCCACCGAGGCGGGCAACGCCGATCGCGTGTTCGTCTTCGGCTCGACGTCGAAGATCACCCTCGCGGGCGCGGGGGTCGCGTTCCTCGGCGCGTCCCCGGCCAACATCGCGTGGTGGCTCCAGCTCACGAGCAAGCGGACGATCGGGCCGGACAAGACCAACCACCTGCGCCACGCGATGTTCCTGAACAGCACCGAGGGCGTCGCCGCGCACATGCGCAGGCACCGCGCGATCATCGCGCCGAAGTTCGCCGCGCTCGAGCGCATCCTGAGCGAGAACTTCACCGACACCCCCGGCGTCTCGTGGTCGACGCCGACGGGCGGCTACTTCGTCACGCTGCGGGTGCCCAACGGCTGCGCGTCCGAGGTGGTGCGCCTTGCCAAGGAGGCGGGCATCGCGCTCACGCCTGCCGGTGCCACCCACCCGTACGGCAAGGACCCCGACGACGCGGTCATCCGCCTGGCGCCGACGTTCCCGGTGCTCGACGAGGTGGAGGAAGCGATGTCGGGCGTCGCGGTGTGCGTGAAGCTGGCGCTCGCGCTGCGGAGCTGACGGGGCCCGGATCGACTGATGACCCTGCCCGCCCGATGACGCTGCTCGACCGCGCGGAGCTCGCCGAGGACGTGCTCCGCGCGGCCGTCCGGCTGCTCGGGTGCACGCTGGAGGCCGACACGCCGGAGGGCACGGTCGCGGTGCGGCTGGTCGAGGTCGAGGCGTACCGCGGTGCCGACGACCCCGCCTCGCACAGCTTCCGCGGCCGCACCCCGCGCAACGGGATCATGTTCGGGCCGCCGGGGCACCTGTACGTCTACTTCGTGTACGGGATGCACTTCTGCGCCAACGTCAGCTGTCTTCCCGACGGCGAGCCGGGCGCCGTCCTGCTGCGCGCGGGAGAGGTCGTCTCGGATCTCGCTGCCGCGCGGGTGCGGCGGCCGACCGCGCGGCGCACGGCCGACCTCGCCCGCGGCCCGGCCCGGCTCGCGTCGCTGCTCGGTCTCGGCCGTGCCGACAACGGGCTCGACCTCACCGACCCGGTGTCCCGGGTGCGCCTGCACGCAGGCGAGCCGGTGGCGCCGGTCGTCGTGCGCAGCGGCCCCCGCGTCGGCGTGGCGGCGGGCCACGACACCCCTTGGCGCTTCTGGCTGGCCGACTCGCCCGCGGTGAGCGTGTACCGCCCCGGCCGCGGCGCCCCACCCCCGGACGGTGAGTCCCGCGTTTCGGCACGGTGAGTCTCGCGTTTCGGCACGGTGAGTCTCGCGACTGCGCACGCCGGGGGGTGCGAAGCCGCGGGTCGCGGTGAGGAAGGATCGACGGTGTGAGCACGGACGTCCTCGACGAGCTGGAGTGGCGCGGCCTCATCGCGCAGAGCACCGACCGCGACGCGCTGCGACGCGCCTTGGCCGAGGACGTGCTGAGCTTGTACTGCGGGTTCGACCCGACCGCGCCCAGCCTGCATGCGGGCAACCTCATCCCGTTGCTCACCCTGCGGCGGTTCCAGCGCGCGGGGGCGCGGCCGATCGTGCTCGCGGGCGGCGCCACGGGCATGATCGGCGATCCGCGGGACGTCGGCGAGCGCACCCTGAACAGCGTCGCGACCGTGCGGGACTGGGCCGAGCGCATCCGTGGCCAGCTTGAGCGCTTCGTGGAGTTCGACGACTCGCCGACCGGCGCGCTCGTCGTCAACAACCTCGACTGGACGGGTGGCCAGACGACACTGGAGTTCCTGCGGGACGTCGGCAAGCATTTCTCGATCAACGTGATGCTCGCGCGCGACACCGTGAAGCGCCGCCTTGCGGCCGACGGCATGTCCTACACGGAGTTCAGCTACCTCCTGCTGCAGAGCCAGGACTACCTCCAGCTCTTCCGGCGGCACGGCTGTCGACTGCAGGTCGGTGGCTCCGACCAATGGGGCAACATCGTCGGCGGCGTCGAGCTCATCCGCCGGGTCGAGTCGGCGACCGTGCACGCGCTCACGACCCCGCTCGTCACCGACGCCGAGGGCCGGAAGTTCGGCAAGTCCACCGGCGGCGGCAACATCTGGCTCGACCCGACGATGACGTCGCCGTATGCGTGGTACCAGCACTTCGTCAACGTCGCCGACGCCGACGTCGGCCGCTACCTGCGGATGTTCACCTTCCGCAGCCCCGAGGAGATCGAGGACCTGGAGAAGGACGTCGCCGAGCGGCCGCACCTTCGGGCCGCGCAACGACAACTCGCCGCCGAGCTGACGACGCTCGTTCACGGGCAGCGTCAGACCGACCAAGTGGTCGCGGCCAGCGGGGCTCTTTTCGGGCGCGGTGATCTCCGCGACCTCGATGCGGGGACGCTCGACGCAGCCCTCGCCGAGGCACCGAGCACCGAGGTGCGTCTGACCGAACGCCCGACGATCGTCGATCTGCTCGTCGCCACCGGGCTCACCGACAGCCGCGGCGCGGCCCGCCGGGCGGTCGGAGAAGGCGGGGCGTATGTCAACAACGTCAAGGTGTCCGACGCCGACTGGGTGCCCGAGACCAGTGACCTTCTGGCAGGAGGGTGGTTGGTCGTCCGGCGCGGCAAGCGCAACCTGGCGGGCGTGAAGGCGGGGTAGGGGTAAGGAAGGGAGGCACGGCGCTGACCAGGCGAGACGCGCAAACGGACCCCCGCTGTAACCCAGCCGGACGGGCGCGTGTAACTTTCTCGTCGTCGCCGGGGCAGCCTGCTCCGCCGAACTCGGCCC
>CAVVPJ010000012.1:752500-1757209 GCA_963750095.1 uncultured Actinomycetota bacterium
GGTGTTAGTGGAACGCTTCTGGGATGGGCGGCCGTAGTGGGTGAGAGCCCCGTACGCGAAAACATCATGCGGGTTGTGGCGATTGTCCCCGAGTAGCAGCGCGCTCGTGGAATGTGCTGTGAATCTGCCGGGACCACCCGGTAAGCCTGAATACTCCCTGGTGACCGATAGCGGATAGTACCGTGAGGGAATGATGAAAAGTACCCCGGGAGGGGAGTGAAAGAGTACCTGAAACCGTGTGCCTACAAGCCGTCAGAGCCGATGCTTCCGCTGTGGCTTTCGGGCTGGGTGGGGGTGGTGATGGCGTGCCTTTTGAAGAATGAGCCTGCGAGTCATGTTCCGTGGCGAGGTTAACCCGTTGTGGGGTAGTCGTAGCGAAAGCGAGTCCGAATAGGGCGTTTGAGTCGCGGGGTGTGGACCCGAAGCGGAGTGATCTACCCATGGCCAGGGTGAAGCGGCTGTAAGAGGTCGTGGAGGCCCGAACCCACCAGGGTTGAAAACCTGGGGGATGAGTTGTGGGTAGGGGTGAAAGGCCAATCAGACTCCGTGATAGCTGGTTCTCCCCGAAATGCATTTAGGTGCAGCGTCGCATGGAGGGTGCCGGAGGTAGAGCACTGGATGGGCTAGGGGGCCGACAAGCTTACTGAACTCAACCAAACTCCGAATGCCGGTATGCCGTGTGTGGCAGTGAGACTGCGGGGGATAAGCTTCGTGGTCGAGAGGGAAACAGCCCAGATCGCCGGCTAAGGCCCCTAAGCGTGTGCTAAGTGGGAAAGGATGTGGGATCGCCGAGACAACCAGGAGGTTGGCTTAGAAGCAGCCATCCTTGAAAGAGTGCGTAATAGCTCACTGGTCAAGTGGTCCTGCGCCGACAATGTAGCGGGGCTCAAGCACACCGCCGAAGCCGCGGCAACAACCTTCCAGCTGCTGGTTTGCCAGTGTGGTGGGGGTGTTGGGTAGGGGAGCGTCCTGCGTCCGGTGAAGCCTCCGAGTGATCGAGGGGTGGAGGGTGTGGGAGTGAGAATGCAGGCATGAGTAGCGAATGCAGAGTGAGAATCTCTGCCGCCGAATGACCAAGGGTTCCTGGGCCAGGTTGTTCCGCCCAGGGTGAGCCGGGACCTAAGGCGAGGCCGTCAGGCGTAGTCGATGGAGGACGGGTTGATATTCCCGTGCCCGTGGTGGTGCGTCCGTGTCGAGGCCGGTGATGCTGACCATCCGAACCTTGTCTTCGCCCTTCGGGGTGGGGGTGGGGGGAGCGTGGGACCCGATCCGGTAGTAGGCAAGCGATGGGGTGACGCAGGAGGGTAGTCCCGCCAGGCGTTGGTTGTCCTGGTGCAAGCTCGTGGCCCGTTGCCCAGGTAAATCCGGGTGGCTGTCTTGGATGACGGGGGTGAGGAGTGATGCGTAGCCGTGTGTGGCGAAGCAGGGTGATCCCATGCTGTCGAGAAAAGCCTCTAGCGAGTGCTGTCATGGCCCGTACCCTAAACCGACACAGGTGGTCAGGTAGAGAATACCGAGGCGATCGAGTGAACTGTGGTCAAGGAACTCGGCAAAATACCTCCGTAACTTCGGGAGAAGGAGGACCGTCTGCTCTGAAGCTTCTCGCAGGCTAGGGGTGGGTGGTCGCAGAGACCAGGCCCAAGCGACTGTTTACTAAAAACACAGGTCCGTGCGAAGTCGTAAGACGAGGTATACGGACTGACGCCTGCCCGGTGCTGGAACGTTAAGAGGACCTGTCAGCCCTTTCGGGGGTGAAGCGGAGAATTGAAGCGCCAGTAAACGGCGGTGGTAACTATAACCATCCTAAGGTAGCGAAATTCCTTGTCGGGTAAGTTCCGACCTGCACGAATGGCGTAACGACTTGGGCGCTGTCTCGACCACAGACTCGGCGAAATTGCACTACGAGTAAAGATGCTCGTTACGCGCGGCAGGACGGAAAGACCCCGGGACCTTTACTATAGCTTGGTATTGATGCTCGGTTCGGTTTGTGTAGGATAGGTGGGAGACTGTGAAGTGGCCACGCCAGTGGTTGTGGAGTCGTTGTTGAAATACCACTCTGGTCGGATGGGGTGTCTGAACCTCGGGCCCTGATCGGGTTCAGGGACAGTGCCTGGTGGGTAGTTTAACTGGGGCGGTTGCCTCCTAAAAGGTAACGGAGGCGCCCAAAGGTTCCCTCAGCCTGGTTGGCAATCAGGTGGCGAGTGTAAGTGCACAAGGGGGCTTGACTGCGAGACCGACGGGTCGAGCAGGGACGAAAGTCGGGACTAGTGATCCGGCATCTCCTGGTGGAAGGGATGTCGCTCAACGGATAAAAGGTACCCCGGGGATAACAGGCTGATCTTGCCCAAGAGTCCATATCGACGGCATGGTTTGGCACCTCGATGTCGGCTCGTCGCATCCTGGGGCTGGAGTAGGTCCCAAGGGTTGGGCTGTTCGCCCATTAAAGCGGTACGCGAGCTGGGTTTAGAACGTCGTGAGACAGTTCGGTCCCTATCCGCCGTGCGCGTTGGAGACTTGAGGAAGGCTGTCCCTAGTACGAGAGGACCGGGACGGACGGACCTCTGGTGTGCCAGTTGTCCCGCCAGGGGCACGGCTGGTTGGCTATGTTCGGAAGGGATAACCGCTGAAGGCATCTAAGCGGGAAGCTCGTTCCAAGATGAGGTCTCCCACCCCCTTTGTGGGGGTAAGGCCCCCTGGAGACGACGGGGTTGATAGGCCAGAGATGGAAGCCCTGTGAGGGGTGGAGTTGACTGGTACTAATAGGCCGAGGGCTTACCACAACACCCGCACGGTTTTGGTTGTGTGGGGAATGTTGGGTAATGAAGGTGTTCGCATCCACTGTGTGACCCTGAGCACACCACCCGTTGGCGGTTGGTTTGCTGGGTTTGATGAATCAAATAGTGTTGTCGGTGGTTTTGGCGGAGGGGGAACGCCCGGTCCCATCCCGAACCCGGTAGCTAAGCCTTCCAGCGCCGATGGTACTGCACTCGTCAGGGTGTGGGAGAGTAGGACGCCGCCGACATCAAACCTAAAGAAGGGGAGCCCACCGAAGGTGGGCTCCCCCTTTTTGGTGTTCACGGGCGTTGCCGAGCCGTGCCCGTCCGTTGGGGCGCCGCACCCCGAGCCCCGCAGGTTTGTATCCTTGTGTAGTGAATATGGTGGACGGTTCGGACGGCGGCCGGCAGCGTCGAGAGACGGACGAGGGCGGCCGGAATCGTCGCGGCGGCAACCGAGCGGACGACGACCGCCGCAGCGGCGATCGCGACAACAGTCGGTGGCCGCGAGACGGCCGTACGAACGGCGGGTCGGACCGCGATGGACGGACCGGCGAGCAGGGGCGGCGAGCACGGGGCGGCGGCAGGCGCGAGGACCGACCGTCGTGGCGCGGTCGCGACGACACGCCGCGCGGATCGCGGGAAGGCCGAGGCTGGTCGGCGAGCGACGGCGGCGCGCGTCGGCAGGACGGGTCCGGACAGCGATCCTTCGCTGGCCGGGACGACCGTGGCTCCGACAGGGGAAGTGACCGCGGCTACGGCTGGCGCGAGCATTCGCGGGAGGATGGCCGCCGCTCGGACCGGCCCTCTGACCGCTCGACGTCGGGTCGGGGCGGAGAGTCGGCGGCGCGACAGGGCGAGGACGGCCGCGGTTGGCGAGACAATGCCCGCCGGGATTCCGCGGCTGGGTCGCGCCGCGACGACCGTGGCGGAAGCTCGTTCAGGCGGGACGACCGCGGTGACGACGGCGACCGGCGCAGGTGGGACGACCGGCGCGGGGACGCCGATCGAGGACCGGCGCGGCGAGACGCGGGTGGCGCGCCGGGCTCGGGCGGTTACCGCCGCGGGGCCGACGATCGCGACCGCGACCGATCAGCGGGTGGCTACCAGCGCCGGGACGGCGCGTCCGATCGCGCTCGACCAGGTGGCGGATATGAGCGCCGGGGGAACGAGCGCGATCACGGTCGGCCCACACGCGGCTACGTGCGTCGCGACGAGGCAAGCGACCGTGACCGCAGTGGTCGCGCCGACGAGCGCTACCGCGGCGCGCCCGACCGTGACCGATCCGGACCCGACGGGCGCCGGAGCACGTATGACCGCGATCGCCGCGACCGCGACCACCAGCGCCACGATGGCGGGTCTGACCGGGATCGAGCGTCGGGTGGCGCCGGGCGTCACGACCCGAATGGGCGTGATCGACGCGAGGGCGCCTATCAGCGCCGGACCGACGGCCGCGAGGGCGCCCGGTCCAGCGGCTACCAGCGCCGTGACGGTGACCGTTGGCCGCGTGGCGAGCGCGACGCAGGCTATCGCTCCGGTGCGGGGCGTGACGGTACCGACGACGACAGACGGCGTGACACCGGGTACCGCGCGGGGCGCCGCGGCACCGATGACGACAGACGTGACCGCGGACGGGACGAGCAGCGATCGCATGGGGAGCGCGGCGACCGGCCACCGCGTCGGTACGACGACGACCGCCGTCCCCGGCGCGAAGCCGATGTCGACCCTTCGCGCAACGCCCGGACGGGCGACGTCCGGGAAGGGCAATGGTCGGACTCCTGGTCGCAGCGACGCACGAGCGCGAGGCAGGGTGACGGCCGCGAACGGGCCGAACGCTCCCGCCCGGCCGACACGGTCCCTGCTCCGCCGCTCACCGACGACATCGTGGCGTCGGCCCTGGATGCTTCAGCCCGTCGCGACCTCGGCGGCCTGCAGAAGGATCTCGCCGAGGCGGTGGCGCGGCACCTCGTCGCCGCGGGCACGCTCGTCGACGACGACCCCGAGGCGGCGCTGGCACATGCCCGCTACGCGCGGCGGCGCGCCTCGCGCATCGCGGTCGTCCGAGAGGCGGCGGGCATCGCGGCCTACCACGCGGGCGAGTGGTCCGAGGCGTTGGCCGAGCTGCGTGCGGCGCGGCGGATGGGCGGAGGTCCCGGCCATCTCGCGGTGATGGCCGACCTCGAGCGGGCGATGGGGCGTCCGGAGCGGGCGATCGAGCTGGCCCGAGGTCCGGAAGCCCGGGGGCTTGGTCGAGGCACGCAGATCGAGCTGGCCATCGTCGTCGCAGGCGCCCGGCGGGACCTCGGCGAGCTCGACGCCGCGGTGGTCGGCCTGCAGATCCCTGAGCTCGAGGCGGGTCTGCGCGACCCGTGGAGCGCACGGCTCTTCTACGCGTACGCCGACAACCTGCTCGCGGCGGGCCGTGAGTCCGACGCGCTCCAATGGTTCGTGCACGCTGCCGACGCCGACGTCGACGGCCAGACCGACGCGGAAGCCCGCATCGCCGAGCTGACGGGCGAGCCTCTCGTCGACGACGGGGTCGAGTTCGCGGTCGAAGATGCCCTCCCGGACGAGGCGGAGCAGGCCACCCCGACCGGGGACGACACGACCTTGCCCGACGGCGCCGCGACAACCGCAGGCTCGGCTGACGCCGCCATCGTCGACGGCCCGATCGACGCCGGGGCAGCAGGCATCACTGAGGCCGTAACGAGCAGCGCTGCCCAGAGCAGGGACGCCGCGGCCCACGCCGCCGAGCCGACGGAGGGCGCCGTGCCCGCCGACGGGACGGCGGACCTCGCCCTCGCTGACGGGACCGTCGACGACGCCGTCGCAGACGGGACCGCGGACTTCCCCGCAGCCACCGCGTCCGTTGGCACCGTCGAGGCGTCCGACGGCGGCCCGGTCGCGACCGTCGCCGGGGCGCCCGCGGCCGTGGACACCGGCGACCCCGACGACGTCGTTGATGCCGCGGTCGCCGCGGATGGCGCCGATGGCGCGGGTTCGGGCGACGTCGCCCCGCCCGTCGAGCGCGCGGAGAGCGAGCGGGACGCGACCGCGCCCGCAACGTCGGCCGACGACCGGTGAGCGCCCTCCTCGACCACCACGACGTCCTTCTGGTCGACCTCGACGGCACCCTGTACAAGGGGGCGGGCGCGGTGCCGGGCGCGGTCGAGGCCGTCCGGAACGCCGCGGAGCGCGGCGTCCGCACGGCCTTCGTGACGAACAACGCCTCGCGGCGGCCGTCCGACGTCGCAGCGCACCTGGTCGAGCTGGGTTTCCCGGCCGTCGTCGACGACGTCGTCACCAGCGCACAGGCGGGCGCGGCGATGCTGGCCGAACAGCTGCCCACGGGCGCTCCGGTGCTGGTCGTCGGCACGGACGCACTCGCAGCCGAGGTCACCGGCGTCGGCCTCACCGTGACGGCACGCGCCGAGGCGGCGACGGCGGTCATCCAGGGCCACAGCCCGGACACCGGCTGGCGGCTGCTGGCCGAGGCCACCGTCGCGCTCCGCGCCGGAGCGGTCTGGGTCGCGTGCAACCTCGACCCCACCTTGCCCACCGAACGTGGTCCCCTGCCCGGCAACGGGTCGATGGTGGCCGTGGTGCGCATCGCCTCGGGGCGGGAGCCGCAGGTCGCGGGCAAGCCCGCCCCCGCGCTGGTCAACGCCTCGGTTAAGCGGCTAGGGGCAAGGCGCCCGTTGATGGTCGGCGACCGGCTGGACACCGACATCGAGGGCGGCCGCGTCGCGGGCATGCCGAGCCTGCTCGTGCTGACCGGGGTCTCCGACGCCGCCGAGCTGCTGGCCGCACCGCCGCACCGCCGCCCCGACTACGTCGCCGCCGACCTCGGGGCACTCACCCGGGACCCCGCCGATCTGATGCCTGGTCCGCGCCAGGGCTGGTCTGTGCGCGGTGGCGCGGGCGACTGGACCCTGGTCGCCGAGGGCGGCACGGATCCGGTCGACGCGCTCCTGGCGCTGTGCGGAGAGCACTGGGCCGAAGGCGGCGGCCCGGCGACCGTCACCGGTGGGGACGGCCGAGCGGTGGCGGTTCTGGAGGCGCTCGGACTGTCGGGGGCCTCGGCTACCGTGCACTCATGACCGCTCCCGTGCCGGGGCCGCCGCAGCGTCCCGCCGATCCCACCGAGGTCGTCGGCCGGGCGGTGGCGGGGCTCGAGGGGCTCGCCGAGCGTCCTCTCGCCGAACACGTCGCGGCGTTCGAACGCGTTCACGTGGCGCTCGGTGAGGCGCTCGCCGCGGGCGAGGGATGACGCGGATGGTCGCCAGGGCCCGGCTGGATGCCGAGCTGGTGCGCCGCGGGCTCGCCCGCTCGCGGGGACAGGCGGCCGAGCTGATCGAGCAGGGTCGGGTCGCCATCCGCGGGGTGCCCGCGGCCAAACCCGCCACGGTGGTCGACCGGGACACGCCCGTCACCGTCGTCGAGAGCACCGCGCGCCAGTGGGCGTCGCGCGGGGCCCACAAGCTGATCGGTGCGCTCGACGGGCTGGGCGTCGATCCGGCGGGCCTGCGCTGCCTCGACGCGGGCGCGTCGACCGGCGGCTTCACCGACGTGCTGCTCGAACGGGGCGCGGCGGAGGTGGTCGCCGTCGACGTCGGGTATGGGCAGCTGGTCTGGCGTCTGCGCAGCGACGAACGGGTCAGGGTGCAGGACCGGACGAACGTCCGCACCCTCACCCCCGACGTGGTCGGCGGCCCGGTGCAGCTCACCGTGGCCGATCTCTCGTTCATCTCCCTGCGCACCGTGCTGCCCGCGCTCGCGGGATGCACGGCGGAGGAGGGCGCCCTTTTGCCGATGGTCAAGCCCCAGTTCGAGGTGGGCCGGGAGCGGCTCGGCGCGGGCGGCGTCGTGCGCGATCCGGCGCTGCGGCTGGCGGCATTGCGTGAGGTCGCCGCCGCGGCGCGCGAGCTGGGCCTGCGCCTCGCCGGTGCGGTGGCGAGCCCGCTTCCCGGCCCTTCCGGCAACGTGGAGTACTTCCTGCACTTGAGCCGCACAGAGGCCGACGTCGGCGATGAGGCGCTGGTGAGGGCCGTGGAGGTGGGTCCGCGGTGACCCGCGAGGTGCTGGTCGTCCTGCACGCGGGCCGGGAGGCGAACCTGCGGCAGGCGGCCGACGTGGCGGCGCGCCTCGCCGCTCAGGGGATCCGGCTGCGCGTGATCGGGCAGGAGTGGAACGAGGTCGTCGCCACCGATCTGCCCGCGGGCATGCAGCCACGGACCGTCGAGGGACGGCCAGGCTGCGCGGAGGGGGCGGAGGTCGTGCTGGTCCTCGGCGGCGACGGCACCGTCCTGCGCGCCGCCGAGCTCGCGCGGCCCACCGGGGTGCCGCTGCTGGGCGTCAACCTCGGGCACTACGGCTTCCTCGCGGAGGCCGAGGAGGAGTTTCTCGCAGGCGCGCTCGACGCGATCGCGTGTGGCCACTACGCGGTCGAGGAGCGGATGACGATCGACGCCGTCGCCATGCACAACGGCGATGTGCTGGCGCGGACATGGGCGCTGAACGAGGCGGCGATCGAGAAGTCGACCCGCGAGCGGATCCTCGAGGTGGTGCTGGAGGTCGACGGGCGCCCGGTGTCGGCCTTCGGCTGTGACGGCGTGCTGTGCGCCACCCCCACCGGGTCGACGGCGTACGCGTTCTCGGCGGGCGGCCCGCTGGTGTGGCCGCAGGTGGAGGCGCTGCTGCTGGTGCCGAGCAACGCCCACGCGCTGTTCGCGCGGCCGATGGTGATCTCGCCGGACAGCCACGTGGCGGTCGAGGTCGCCACCTCGGGTCCCGCGGCGGTGCTGGACTGCGACGGGCGCCGGGCGTTCCCGTTGCCGGGCGGCACGCGCGTCGAGGTCACCCGCGGCGCGAGCTCCGTGCACATGGTGCGGCTGGATGGGCGGCCGTTCGCCGATCGGCTGGTGCGCAAGTTCGACCTGCCGGTGCGCGGCTGGCGCGGTGCGCCCCCGGCGGTCGACGAGGCACCGTAGGCTGCCGCCCATGCTGGCCGAGATGCGGATCCAGGGCCTCGGCGTGATCGACGACGCCACGCTCGACCTGGATCCGGGCCTCACGGTCCTCACGGGCGAGACCGGTGCGGGCAAGACGATGGTGGTCACCGGCCTCGCGCTGCTCGGCGGCGGCCGCGCGGAGGCGTCGCGGGTGGCCGACGGGGCGCGCCGCGCGGTCGTCGAGGGCCGCTTCACCGCCGAGGCCGCGGCGGTCGACGTGGCCGACGAGGTCGGAGCCGAGCCCGACGAGGACGGCACGCTGATCGCCGTCCGCACGGTCGGGGCGGACGGACGGTCACGCGCGCACCTCGGCGGGCGGTCCGTGCCCGTCGGGGTGCTGAGCAGGCTCGCGGAGGCGACGCTCGCCGTACACGGCCAGAACGACCAGCTGCGACTGCTCCGGCCTGCGGAACAGCGCGCCCTGTTGGACCGGTTCGCGGGCGATGCCGTCGCCGGGCCGCTGGCGCGCTACCGGGTCGTTCGTGCCGAGTGGCTGCGCCTCGGCGCCGAGCTCACCGAGCGGCGCGACGGTTCGCGGCGCCTCGCGCAGGAGGCCGTTCTGCTGCGGCACGGGCTCACGGAGATCGCCGCGGTCGACCCGCGGCCGGGGGAGGACGTCGAGCTCGTCGCCCAGGCGCGGCGGCTCGCGGATGCCGACGACCTGCGCGTCGTGGCCGCGGCGGCGCAGGCCGCTCTCGTCGGAGCCGAGGACCTGCCGGATGCGCCTGCCGCGCTCGCGCTCATCGGCGAGGCGCGCCATCGGCTTTCGGCAGCGGGCGACGTCGAGCTGTCCGCGCTCGACGCGCGCATGGCGGAGGCGTTGGCGCTGCTCGGAGACGTCGGCGCGGAGCTCGCCGCCTACCTCGACCGGCTCGACGCCGATCCCGAGCGCCTCGCCGCCGTGCTGTCGCGGCAGGCCGAGCTCAAGGCGCTCACCCGCAAGTACGCCGCGGACGTCGACGGCGTGCTGGCGTGGGCCGCGACCGCGCGTGCGCGCCTGGGCTCGCTCGACGTCTCCGACGAGGCACTCGCCGCGCTCACCGCCCGGCGCGACGGGCTCGCGGTGGAGTTGGCCGACCACGCCGCGGCCGTCACCTCCGGGCGCACCGCCGCCGCGGCGCGACTGGCCGCCGACACCACGGCCGAGCTGTCCGGGCTCGCGATGTCCGATGCCCGGCTGCTGGTCGCGGTCACCCAGCGGGAGGCGACGCCCGGTGCCGCCGATGCGGTGCGGGTCGGGCGGCGTGAGCTGGTGGTCGGCGCCGACGGGGTCGACGAGGTCGAGCTGCGGCTGGTCGCGCACGCCGGGGCCGCGCCGCAGCCGCTGCACAAGGGTGCCTCCGGGGGTGAGCTGTCGCGCGTGATGCTCGCCCTGGAAGTGGCGCTCGCCGGCGCCGATCCGGTGCCGACGATGGTGTTCGACGAGGTCGACGCGGGTGTGGGCGGCCGGGCCGCGGTGGAGATCGGGCGGCGGCTCGCCCGGCTGGCCGCGCGGCACCAGGTGATCGTGGTGACGCATCTGCCCCAGGTCGCCGCGTACGCCGACCGGCACCTCGTGGTCGACAAGTCCCGCCGAGGCGGCGGGGCCGCCCGCAGCAGCGTCCGCACCCTCGCCGAGGACGAGCGCATCGTCGAGCTGGCCCGCATGCTCGCCGGGCTCGACGACACCGACACCGGCCGCGCCCACGCCGAGGAGCTGCTGGAGTCGGCTCGCGCTCACCGCGCCGCCGACCGCGCCTCAGGCCGGACGGCGGGCTCGGCCAACGGGCGGGCGCGCAGCCGCGCCTCAGCGCCACGGCGGTAAGACGCCCATCGACACCGCGCACCATTGCGACGCTCTGCGTGTCGAATCGCGGGACTCACCGTGTCGAATCGCGGGACTCACCGTGCCCGGATGCGGGACTCACCGACGGGGGTCGGCGTGCCTTCCGCGAAATGCCGGGACCAGATGTCACAGTGCGCGCATGAAGTTGTCCGGCCTGCTCCAGCGCTCGCGGCCCGAGCTGCCCGGGCTCTCCGGGATCGCGCGCGTCGACCGCCGCACTGATGCGCTCGTCCGCCGGGTCAAGGCGGGCGAGATCGCCGTTCTCGACCAGGTCGATCTCGACCGCACCACCGCCGACGCACTGGTGGCGGCCGGGGTGGTGGCCGTCGTCAACGCGTCACCTTCCATCTCCGGGCGCTTCCCCAACCTCGGCCCGGAGATCCTCGTCGATGCGGGCATCGCGCTGCTGGACACCGTCGGGTCCGAGGCGCTGCACACGATCAAGGACGGCAGCAAGATCCGGCTGCACGACGGCGTCGTCTACGCGGGCGAGCTCGAGCTCGCCCGCGGCGTCGAGCAGGACGTCGAGTCGGTCGCCGACGCGTTGGTGGAGGCCAAGGAGGGCCTCATCCACCAGATCGAGGCGTTCGCCGCCAACACCACCGAGTTCATGCGCCAGGAGCGCGCGCTGCTGCTCGACGGCGTCGGTATCCCGGCCGTCGACGTGGAGCTGGCAGGCCGTCAGGTGGTCGTCGTCGCCGCCGGGTTCGACCACGCCACCGAGCTCGCCCGGCTCAAGAGCTTCATCCGCGAGTACCGCCCGGTCCTGGTCGGGGTCGGGGCCGGGGCCGACGCGCTGCGCGCCGCGGGCCACCAGCCCGCGCTGATCGTCGGCGATCCGGCCGAGGTGTCCACGGAGGCCCTCACCAGCGGCGCCGACATCGTCGTGCCCGCCTTCAACGACGGCCACGCCCCCGGCCTGCACCGCGTCCAGGATCTCGGCGCGAGCGCGGTCACGTTCCCCAGCACGGCCAACGCCGAGGACCTCGCGCTGCTGCTCGCCGCCCACCACGGCGCGTCGATGATCATCACCGTGGGGCTGTCGGCCACCATGACGGAGTTCCTCGACCGCGGACGCTCCGGAAGCAACGCCTCGACGTTCCTCACGCGGTTGCAGGTCGGCGGCGCGGTCGTCGACAGCAGGGTGATCGCCGCGCTCTACCGCAGCCGGGTGTCGGCCGGCGCGGTCCTGCTGATGGTCATCGCCGCGCTGGCCGCCGTGGGAGCCGCGCTGTTCGTGTCGACGGCGGGTGACGCGGTACTCGCCTGGCTGCTCCAGACCTGGAACGGTCTGCTCGCGACGATCAAGGGCTGGTTGGGGTGATCTCCCTGCGCTACCACGTGGTGTCCATGGCCGCGGTGTTCCTCGCGCTGGCCGTCGGCGTGGTCCTCGGCGCGGGTGGCGTCTCGGACCGGCTGCTCGGCGCGGTCAACGCCAAGGCCGACGGCCTCACCGGCCAGGTCCAGCAGCTCACCGCCCAGCGCGACGCGCTGGCGGCGAGCCAGCGTGCCGACGACGAGTTCGCCCGCCGCGTCGCCCCGGCGGCCGTGCGCGGCGTGCTGCAGGACCAGAGCGTCGCGATGGTCACCGTGGGCGCCGACGGGCCCAGCCGCGACAGCCTTGTCGCGCTCATCAAGCAGGCGGGGGCCACGGTCACCGGCACGGTCGCGCTCACCCCCGCCGTCACCGATCCGGCCAGGGCCGATCAGCTCCGCCAGCTCACCGGCACCCTGCTGCCCGCGGGAGCGCAGCTCCCCGCGGCGTCCGACACGGGAAGCCTCCTCGGTGGCCTGCTCGGCGGGGTGCTCACCGGCCCCGGCGGCAAGGCCCCGGTCACCGGCCCGCAGGCCGCCGGAGTGCTGAGCGGCCTCGCCACGGCCGGGTTCACGGCGGCAGGCGACGCACCGGCCCCGGCCGGGCTCGTGCTCGTGCTCACCGGGGGCGCGCTCACCGGTGTGGACGCGGGCGACGGCGCCGCCGTCGTCATGCGCATGGCCGCGCAGCTCGACCACGCGGGCGGCGGCGCGGTGCTGGCGGGCGCCGCCGGTTCCGCCGACGCCACGGGCCCGGTCGGCGTCGCGAGGGCCGATCCCACCGTCACGGCGGTGCTGTCCACCGTGGACGACGTGCAGGCAGGCGCGGGCGAGATCAGCACCGTGTTGGCCCTGCGTGAGCAGGCCGACGGCCGCGCGGGCCGCTACGGCACGGCGCCCTCGGCCACCGACGGCGCCTCACCCCGCACCTAGGAGCGCACTGGAGGGCTCCGCCCTGCGTGCGGAGCTCCCCAGCACCCTCCTACCCGCCGCGCGCCCACCGGTCGTCGGACGGAGCGGGCATGTACCCTGAAGTTCCGTGCAGCCTCGCGCCACGCGTCATCTGTTCGTCACCGGCGGGGTAGCGTCCTCGCTGGGCAAAGGCCTCACCGCCTCGAGCCTCGGTCAGCTTCTCACCGCCCGCGGCCTGCGGGTGACGATGCAGAAGCTCGACCCCTACCTCAACGTCGACCCCGGCACGATGAACCCGTTCCAGCACGGCGAGGTGTTCGTCACCGAGGACGGCGCCGAGACCGACCTGGACATCGGCCACTACGAGCGCTTCCTCGACCGTGACCTGCACGGCCGGGCCAACGTCACCACCGGCCAGGTGTACTCGAGCGTGATCGCGAAGGAGCGGCGCGGCGAGTACCTCGGCGACACCGTGCAGGTGATCCCGCACATCACCAACGAGATCAAGGACCGCGTCCTCGCGATGTCCGCCCCCGACGACGACGGGGTCGTCCCGGACGTCGTCATCACCGAGATCGGCGGCACGGTCGGCGACATCGAGTCGCTGCCGTTCCTCGAGGCCGCCCGCCAGGTGCGCCACGACGTGGGCCGGGACAACTGCTTCTTCCTGCACGTCTCGCTCGTGCCCTATCTCGCGCCGTCGGGGGAGCTGAAGACCAAGCCGACCCAGCACTCCGTCGCGGCGCTGCGCAACATCGGCATCCAGCCCGACGCGCTGGTGCTGCGCGCCGACCGGGAGATCCCGGACGACATGAAGCGCAAGATCAGCCTGATGTGCGACGTCGATGTCGACGGCGTCGTCGCCGCGCCCGACGCGCCGTCCATCTACGACATCCCGAGGGTGCTGCACCGCGAGGGCCTCGACGCCTACGTCGTGCGACGGCTGCAGCTCCCGTTCCGCGACGTCGACTGGGCGGTGTGGGGCGACCTGCTCGACCGCGTCCACCATCCCCGCGAGAACGCGCGCATCGCGCTCGTCGGCAAGTATGTCGACCTGCCCGACGCCTACCTCTCGGTCACCGAGGCCCTGCGGGCGGGCGGGTTCGCGCACCACGCGCGCGTGGAGATCGACTGGGTGCCTTCCGACGCGTGCCGCACCCCCGCGGGCGCCGCCGCCGCGCTCGACGGCGTCGACGGCGTCCTCGTCCCCGGCGGCTTCGGGGTGCGGGGGATCGAGGGCAAGCTCGGCGCCGTCCGGCACGCCCGCACGCGCGGCATCCCGACCCTCGGGCTGTGCCTCGGCCTGCAGTGCATGGTGATCGAGGCCGCGCGCTCGTTGGCCGGGCTGGACGACGCCAACTCCACCGAGTTCGACGAGCGCACCCCGCACCCGGTGATCTCGACGATGGCCGACCAGCGCGACGTCGTCGCGGGGGAGCGGGACATGGGCGGCACGATGCGCCTCGGCGCCTACCCGGCCATCCTCGGCGCGGACACGGTCGTCGCGGGCGCGTACGGCACCCGTGAGGTGTCCGAACGCCACCGCCACCGGTACGAGGTCAACAACGCGTACCGGACGCGCCTCGAGGAGGCCGGGCTGGTGTTCGGCGGCACCTCGCCGGACGGCACGCTCGTCGAGTTCGTCGAGCTGCCGACCGAGACGCATCCCTTCTTCGTCGGCACCCAGGCCCATCCCGAGCTCAAGAGCAGGCCCACCCGGCCGCATCCGCTCTTCGCCGCGTTCGTGCGGGCCGCGTTGGCCTACCGCGCGGCGGACCGGCTCCCCTTCGACCAGGCGACACGCGAGCCCGCCACCGCGGGCGTGAACGGAACGGGCGCATGACCGCATCCACCGGGCCCGCACGGCACGACTTCCCGGTCGACTCCACCACCGACATCTACCGGGGCAGGGTCATGGCCCTGCGCGCCGACGAGGTGGTGATGCCCGGCGGTCGCACCGCCCGTCGGGAGATCATCGAGCATCCGGGGGCCGTCGCGGTCGCCGCGCTCGACCCCGACGACCGGATCATGATGATCCACCAGTACCGCCACGCCCTGGGCAGGCGGCTGTGGGAGATGCCTGCGGGCCTGCTCGACGTGGCGGGCGAGGACCCGCTCGAGACGGCCCGCCGCGAGCTGCGCGAAGAGGCCGGGCTGGAGGCCGCGGAGTGGGCGGTGCTGCTGGATGTCGCGCCCTCTCCCGGCTTCTCCGACGAGGGCGTGCGCGTCTTCCTGGCCCGCGGGCTCACCGACGTGGGGCGCCCCGAGCTGGGCGACGACGAGGAGGCCGACCTCACCACCCGCTGGGTGACCCTCTCGGTGGCGGTGCGGATGGTGCTCGCGGGCACGATCGTCAACGGCGTGACGGTGGCCGCGGTGCTGGCCGCGCACGCCGTCTCGGGCTCGGCCGATTCGCTGCGCCCCGCGGACGCACCGTGGAACGACCGGCCTACGCGCTTCGCGCAGCGCGGCTGACTCGGGCCCCCCACGGCCTGGCACGAGCGCACGCGGGGGACCCGTCCTAGTGTCCAGGTATGCGCTTCGGACTGTTCGTTCCCCAGGGTTGGCGACACGACCTCGTCGGTATCGAGCCCGCCGCCCACTGGGGGGTGATGAAGGGGCTCGCGCAGCACGCCGACGCGGGCCCGTGGGAGTCGATCTGGGTCTACGACCACTTCCACACGGTGCCCGCGCCCACCGACCAGGCCACGCACGAGGCGTGGTCGCTGATGGCCGCGTTCGGCGCCGTCACCGAGCGGGTGCGGCTGGGCCAGATGTGCACCTGCATGAGCTACCGCAACCCGGCCTACCTCGCGAAGGTGGCCGCCACCTGCGACATCGTGTCCGGCGGCCGCGTCGAGATGGGCATCGGCGCGGGCTGGTACGAGCACGAGTGGCGGGCCTACGGCTACGGCTTCCCGCCCGCCCCTGACCGGCTGGGGATGCTCGACGAGGGCGTCCAGATCATGCGCCAGGCCTGGAGTGAGGGGAAGGCGACGCTCGCGGGCAGGCACTACCAGGTCGACGGGGCGATCGTGCGACCGACGCCGCTGCAGGAGGGCGGGATCCCGCTGTGGATCGCGGGCGGCGGCGAGAAGGTGACGCTCAAGATCGCCGCGAGGTACGCGCAGTACACCAACTTCGACGGCACGCTGGAGGGCTTCACACGCAAGTCCGAGCTGCTGCGGGGGCACTGCGAGACGGTCGGCACGGACTACGACGCGATCGTCCGCTCCGCCAACTACAACGTGGCGATCGGCCGCGACGAGGCCGAGGTCGAGCAGCGGATGCAGGACGCCAAGGCGCGCCTCGCCCCGTACGTGGGCGAGCAGCGGGCGGAGGCGTCACTCGGCGCGGTGCGCGGGCTGCCCGCGTGCGGCACGCCGGAGCAGATCGTGGAGAACCTGCGGGCGCTGGAGAAGGCGGGCATGACCTACGGCATCTTCAACTTCGCCGAGGCCGCCTACGACCGCAGCGGCATCGAGCTGTTCGAGCGGGAGGTCATCCCGGCGCTCTCCTGATGTGCGGGCAGAACTCAGTGGTTTCCCCGATGGTGACGCGCGCGCGGTGCGGGAGTATCGCGTCATGCGCGTCGCCATCGTGGGAGCCGGGCCGACCGGCCTCTTCACCGCCATCGCCCTCGCCCGCCGCGGCCACGACGCGGTCGTCGTCGACCGCGACACCGGACCCGGCCGGAACGGCGAGTGGCGCCGGGCCGGGGTGATGCAGTTCCATCATCCGCACGCCTTCCGCTTGCAGGTCGTCGAGGCGCTGCGGGCCGAGGCGCCCGAGGTGCTCGACGCGCTGTTCGCCGCCGGCGCCGAGCCCGCGGTGTTTCCCGACATGCCGGACCGCATGGTGGGCCTGCGCTGTCGGCGGATGACCTTCGAGCGGGTGCTGCGCGAGGCCGCGGTGGCCGAGTCGGGTGTCACCCTCCACCACGGGCACGCCGAGGAGGTGCTCACCGAGCGCGGACGGGCCTCGGGCGTGCGCGTCGACGGACACCGCCTCGACGCCGACCTCGTGCTCGACGCGTCCGGACGGGCCGGGCGGCTCACCCGCCACCTGCGCGGCCCGGTCGCGGGCGGTGACTGCGGGCTCGCCTACGTCTCGCGCCAGTACGTGCTGCACGACGGCGCCGAACGCGGCCCGCTCCAGTCCCCGATCGCGACCGCTGCCATCCACCCCGGCTACCTGGTGATCGTGTTTCCACACGACAACGGCGTGTTCTCGGCGATGATCGGCCGCTCGACCCACGACCGCACGCTGGTCGGGCTGCGCGAGACCGCGGCGTACGAGTCGGCGGCGGCCGCGATACCGCTGCTCGCCGCGTGGACCGACCCGGCCCGCGCCCGGCCGCTCACCGACGTACTTCCCGGCGGCAGGCTCCACAACAGCTTCTGCGGCCAGTTCGACGGCGAGGGGAAGATCCCGGTGCCCGGGCTGGTCTTCGTCGGCGACGCGGTGTGCACGACCAACCCCGCGGCCGGGCGCGGGGTCACCACCTCGCTGCTGCAGGCCCGGCAGCTTCTCGGGCTGCTCGACGAGCACGGCGCCGATCACGAGGCGGTCAGCCGCGCCTTCGACGCCTGGTGCACCGACACGATCCGGCCGTGGTTCGGGGACCACGTCGCCTGCGACGCCGACATGGCGCGCCGTTGGGCGGGCGGCGACGTCGACCTCGCGCGGCCGCTGCCGTCCGACGTGATCTGCGCGGTCACGGCGGTCGACCAGTCGCTGATGAGGGTGGTCGGCCCGTACCAGGCGATGCTGGCCCCGCCGTCGTCGCTGGCGGCGATCGAGCCGCGAGCGCGGGAGATCTACGGGACCGGGTGGCGGCCGCCCGTGCCGGAGGGCCCCAGCCGCGCCGAGCTGGTCGACCTGGTGAGCGCGACGGCGGCGGCGTAACGGGGAGGGAGGGCGGGTGAGCGGGGAGGGAGGGCGGGTGAAAGTGGCCGACGCCGTCGAGGCGTTCCTGCACCACCTCGCGGTCGAGCGGGGGAGCGCGGCCAACACGCTGCGCTCCTACACCACCGACCTGCGCCGCTACGTCGACCACCTCGGCGAGCGTGAGCTCGCCGACGTACGCGAGGCCGACGTGTCCGGGTTCGTCGTGGCCCTTCGCCAGGCCGACCCGCCGCTCGCCGCGTCGTCGGCGGCGCGCGCACTGGCCGCCGTGCGCGGGCTGCACCGCTTCGCGGCGAGGGACGGGCTCGTCGTCGACGACGTCGCCCGCGACGTGGCCCCGCCCGCGCTGCCCTCCCGGCTCCCGCGCACGCTCGGCATCGACGAGGTGGACCAGCTGCTCGCGGGCTGCGTCGGCGACGGGCCGGTCGCGTTGCGCGACCGCGCCCTGCTGGAGCTGCTCTACTCGACGGGCGCGCGCATCTCCGAGGCGGTCGGTCTCGACGTCGACGACCTCGATGCCGAGCAGCGTTTCGTCCGCCTGCACGGCAAGGGCGGCAAGGACCGCGTCGTGCCGGTCGGACGGCCCGCGCTGGCCGCCGTCGACGCCTATCGGGTGCGGGCCCGGCCCGAGCTGGCGCGCCGCGGCCGGGGGAGCGCGGCGCTCTTCGTCAACGCCCGTGGCGCGCGGCTGTCCCGCCAGAGCGCGTGGCACGTCCTGCGTGCGGCGGCCGACGCCGCGGGGCTCACCGCCGAGGTCTCCCCGCACACCCTGCGGCACTGCTTCGCCACCCATCTGCTGGCGGGTGGCGCCGACGTCCGCGTCGTGCAGGAGCTGCTCGGCCACGCCTCGGTGACGACCACGCAGATCTACACGCACGTGACCGTCGACACCCTCCGTGAGGTGTACGCGACCTCACATCCCCGGGCGCTGCGGCGGTGACTCACCCGATCGGGACACCCCGCGGACGGCTCCCCGCGACCACCCGGTAGCGTCCCCTCAGAAATCGACTCCTGACACGGCGGGGCGCGTTGCCGGTCGTCGTCGGGGCCTCCTACGCTGCGCGGAACGTCCCCGACAGGACGCCCGCGACAGACCGGAGCCCGGCATGCACACCCCGCGGCCCTTCGTTCCCCGCCCGGAGCCGCTCGACGACGAGGAGCAGGCCCACAACCCGGCCGACTCCGTGGGGAGACACCGCTTGAAGGTTCCCGAACCGGCTCCGTTGACCGAGCACGGTCCGGCACGGGTGATCGCGGTCGCCAACCAGAAGGGCGGCGTCGGCAAGACGACGTCGACGATCAACCTTGGCGCGGCGCTCGCCGAGTACGGCCGCCGGGTGCTCCTGGTCGACTTCGACCCGCAGGGCGCGCTGTCGGTCGGACTCGGTGTGCAGGCCCACGAGCTGGAGACGACGATCTACAACCTGCTCATGGAGCGGGGCGTCGAGATCGACGAGGTGATCCGCTCCACGTCGGTCGAGGGGATGGACCTGCTGCCGTCCAACATCGACCTGTCGGCCGCCGAGGTGCAGCTCGTCACCGAGGTCGGCCGTGAGCAGGCGCTCGGCCGCGCGATCAAGCCCGTCCTCGACCGCTACGACGTGATCCTCATCGACTGCCAGCCGTCGCTGGGCCTGCTCACGATCAACGCGCTGGCCTGCGCCGACGCCATCCTCATCCCGCTGGCGTGCGAGTTCTTCTCGCTGCGCGGGGTCGCGCTGCTGATGGACACCGTCGACAAGGTGCAGGATCGGCTCAACCCCGACCTGAAGATCATCGGCATCCTGGCCACGATGTTCGACCCGCGCACCATGCACGCGCGCGAGGTGCGGCAGCGGGTGGTCGAGGCGTTCGGCGAGCTCGTGTTCGACGCCGTGATCAACCGCACGGTCCGGTTCCCGGAGACCACCGTCGCGGGCGAGCCGATCACCACGTGGGCGCCGAACTCGAACGGGGCCGTGGCGTACCGCATGTTGGCGCGCGAGGTCCTCGCCCGGTGACGGTCGCCGACATCGTCCCGGCCGAGACGGTCGTCCCGCCGCGGTTCACGGTACGGCTGCACAACTTCGAGGGGCCGTTCGACCTGCTCCTGCAGCTGATCGGCAAGCACGAGCTGGACATCACGGAGATGGCGCTGCACCGCGTCACCGATGACTTCATCGCGCACCTCGCCGCGCTCGGCGACGACGCGGACCTCGACGAGACCACCGAGTTCCTCGTCATCGCGGCGACCCTGCTCGACCTCAAGGCCGCGCGGCTGCTGCCGGACGCCGAGGTCGAGGACGCCGAGGACCTCGCCCTGCTGGAGGCGCGCGACCTGCTCTTCGCCCGCCTGTTGCAGTACCGGGCGTACAAGCAGGTGGCGGGCCTGTTCGTGGAGCTGGAGGCCGGAGCGGCGCGGCGGTTCCCCCGCTCGGTCGCCCTCGAGGAGCGCTTCGCCGCGCTGCTGCCCGAGGTGCTGCTCGGCGTCGACCCCGAGGCCTTCGCCGAGCTCGCCGCCACCGTGTTCCGGCCCAAGCCGCCGCCGACCGTCGGCATCGACCACCTGCACGCCCCGCAGATCTCCGTGGCGGAGCAGGCCGCGCTGCTGGCCGAGCGGCTGGCCATGCTCGGCACCGCCACGTTCGCCGCGCTGACGGCCGACTGCGCGGGCCCGCTGGAGGTGGTGGCCCGTTTCCTGGCGGTGCTCGACCTGTACCGCAACGCGGCCGTCGACCTGGAGCAGCCGGAGGCGTTCGGAGAGCTGACCGTACGCTGGACTCCTGATGACCGCCCCTGAAGAAGTCGTCGAGGATCTCCCCGCGCTCGACGACGCCGAGTTGGACGCCGCCCTGGAGGCGCTGCTGCTCGTCGTCGACGCGCCGACCGAGGAAGAGCAGCTCGCGTCGGCGCTCGACCAGCCCGTCGACCGGGTTCGGGCCGCCCTGCTGCGGCTGTCGGACGGGTACGCCGCGGTGGGCCGGGGCATCGACCTGCGCCGGACCGGAGGCGGTTGGAGGTTCTACACCCGCGACGCCTACGCCCCGTACGTCGAGCGCCTCCTGCTCGACGGCCAGCGCGCCCGGCTCACCCGCGCGGCGCTGGAGACGCTCGCTGTGGTGGCGTACCGGCAGCCGGTGACCCGCGCGCGGGTGTCCGCGGTGCGCGGCGTCAACTGCGACGGCGTGCTGCGCACCCTGCTCACCCGCGGCCTCGTGCAGGAGGCGGGCACCGACCCGGCGACACAGGGCACCCTGTTCGCCACCACCGAGCTGTTCCTCGAGCGGCTGGGCCTGTCCTCGTTGGCGGAGCTGCCGCCGCTGGCCCCGCTGCTTCCCGACATCGACGCGATCGACGAGTTGTGAGTGACGTGAGCATGACCGAAGCGCATCCGGACGGGGTGCGGCTGCAGAAGGTGCTGGCCCAGGCCGGTGTGGCGTCGCGGAGGGCGGCGGAGGAGCTGATCGCGGCCGGGCGGGTGACCGTCGACGGCGAGGTCGTGCGCGAGATGGGCAGGCGGGTGCACCCCGAGAGCGCCGTCGTGCACGTCGACGGGCTGCGCATCGTCCTCGATGACACGTTGACCTACCTCGCGCTGAACAAGCCCCGCGGCGTGCTGTCCACGATGTCGGACGACCAGGGCCGACCGTCGGTCGGCGACCTGCTCGTCGAGCGCGGCGCGATGGACGAGCACTTCGAGGGCGGCGCCCGCGCCCGGCTGTTCCACGTCGGGCGGCTGGACGCCGACACGGAGGGCCTGCTGCTGCTGATGAACGACGGCGAGCTGGGCCACCGCCTCATGCACCCGTCGTACGAGGTGGAGAAGACCTACCTCGCCGAGGTGCACGGCTCGATCCCGCGCGACCTCGGCCGACGGCTGCGCGACGGCGTCGAGCTGGAGGACGGGGTGGTCGCGATCGACCGGTTCCGGCTCGTCGACGCCCACGCGGGCAAGTCCCTTGTCGAGCTCGTGCTTCACGAGGGGCGCAAGCACGTCGTGCGTCGGCTGCTGGAGGAGGTCGGGCATCCGGTGCTCCGGCTGGTCCGCACCGCGGTGGGCGAGGTGCAGCTGGGCAACCAGCGGCCTGGCCGGTTCCGTCGGCTGAGCCAGGCGGAGATCGGCTCGTTGTACCGCTCGGTCGGGCTGTGAGCGGCGGATGAGCGTGCGCGCGGTCCGGGGGGCGATCCAGGTCGACGCCGACACGCGCGACGACGTGCTGGAAGGCACGGCCGAGCTGGTCAAGGCGGTGCTGGAGCGCAACAGCCTGTCGCCCGACGACATCATCTCCATCCTCTTCACCGCCACGCCCGACCTCACCGCGGAGTTCCCGGCCTACGCCGCCCGCCTGCTCGGGCTCACCGACGTGCCGTTGATGTGCGCCAGCGAGATCGCCGTGCCGGGCGCGATGCCGCGCGTCCTGCGGCTGCTGGCGCACGTGGAGACCGACCTCTCCCGGGCCGACGTCCGGCACGTGTACCTCCGCGGCGCGGCCGCCCTGCGCAGCGACCTGCCCCGCTGACCGCACCTCCGGCCCGGGTCCCAGACCCGCCCTCGCCGCCGTCGGCGCCGGACCGGCCCGGCATGATGGGCCTCGGGCCGCGTCGGCGGGCCGGGAGAGGGGCATCGGTGGCGGGCACGTTGCACGGGGTCGTGGCGATGGACGGCCCGTCGGGCACGGGGAAGTCCACGGTGTCGCGGCAGCTGGCCAGGGCCGTCCACGCCGCCTACCTCGACACCGGCGCGATGTACCGGGCCGTCACGCTCGCCGTGCTCCGGGCGGGCGTCGAGCCGGACAGCTCCGACGCCGAACAGGTCGCGATCGCCGCGGCGAAGTCCGTGCGGTCGGTCACCGACCCGTCGACGCCGCGCGTGCTGCTCGACGGCGAGGACGTCGAGCACGAGATCCGCGGGCCCGAGGTGACGCGCGCGGTGAGCGCGGTGTCCGCCCAGCCCGCGGTGCGTGCCGCGCTCGTCGAGCACCAGCGGGCGCTGATCGCGGAGAACCCCGGGATGGTGGTCGAGGGCCGCGACATCGGCAGCGTCGTCGTGCCGGACGCCCCGCTCAAGGTCTACCTGACCGCCTCGGAGGAGGTGCGGGCGGCCCGGCGGAGCGCGCAGGACCGCAAGGCAGGTCGGGAGGCCGACCCGGCCACCGTCCTCGCCGACGTCCGCCGCCGCGACCAGCTCGACTCCACTCGCAAGACGTCCCCGCTGCACGCCGCCAAGGACGCGCTCGTGCTCGACACCGACGACCTGCCCGTCGACGTCGTCCTCGCCGAGCTCCTGCGGCTGGTGGAGGAGCGGGGCCTGCTGCAATGAGCAAGCCGTCGGGGTCGGCGACGCGGCGCAGGTACACTGAGGATCTGCCCGTCGGGTCGTGGCCGCGGATGCACGATCTCGCCCTTTGGATCGGCACCTGGGTCTTCTACCCGGTCTACCGGGTCCGGGTGCACCACCGCGACCGGGTCCCGGCGGAGGGACCTGTCGTCGTCGTCGCCAACCACAGCGCCTTCGTCGACGGTCCGCTGCTGTTCGGGCTGTTCGGGCGGCGTGTGGTCTTCCTGGTCAAACAGGAGATGTTCCACGGGCCGCTCGGGTGGGCACTGCACCGCATCGGGCAGCTGTCCGTGCGGCGGGGCATCGCCGACCGGCGCCCGCTCATGGCCGCGCTGGACGTGCTGCGCGCGGGCGGGCTCGTGGCGGTGTTCCCCGAGGGCACCCGCACCGGCGGTGACGTCGCGGCGGCCCAACACGGGGCGGCGTGGCTGGCCCGTTCCGGCGGGGCGGTCGTACTGCCCGTGGTGTGCCGGGGCACGCGGCGCCCGGAAGGCAGCCGTCGCCGGTTCCGCCCGCGGGTCGACGTGCTGGTGGGGGAGCCGTTGACCCTGACAGCGGGCGGCGGCCGCGCCGGGCTGGCGGCGGCCACCGAGACCATCCGGTCGGCACTGGCCGGGCTGGTCGCGGAACTCGACGAGGTACGGAGAATGACGTGAGTGCAGGACAGGACGACCGCGTGGCGATGGCGCAGCTCGGTCTGGACCCCGACGAGGTCGCGACGGCCCCGCCCGCGCCGGTGCTCGCCGTCGTCGGTCGGCCGAATGTGGGCAAGTCCACGCTGGTCAACCGGCTGATCGGGCGCCGGGAGGCGGTCGTGCAGGACGTGCCCGGCGTCACCCGCGACCGCGTCGCGTACGACGCGCTGTGGAACGGCCGCCGGTTCACCCTCGTCGACACCGGGGGTTGGGAGCCCGACGCCACCGGCCTGCGCGCGGCCGTCTCGGCGCAGGCCGAGTACGCGATGCGCAGCGCCGACGCGGTGCTGTTGGTCGTGGACGCGACGGTCGGCGCCACGACCACCGACGAGGCCGTCGCCAGGGTCCTCCGCCGATCGAAGGTGCCGGTGCTGCTCGCGGCGACGAAGGTCGACGACGAACGCCTCGTCCCCGACACCGCCGCGCTCTGGCGTCTTGGCCTGGGGGAGCCGCACCCGGTGTCGGGCCTGCACGGCCGTCGCACCGGCGACCTGCTCGACGCCATCCTCGAGGCCCTGCCCGAGACCCCGCGCGACGACTTCGGCGCGGGTGCGACGTCGGGCCCCCGTCGCGTTGCACTGATCGGCAAGCCCAACGTGGGCAAGTCCAGCCTGCTCAACCGCGTCTCGGGTGAGGTGCGGTCGGTGGTGCACGAGGTGGCGGGCACGACGGTCGACCCGGTCGACTCCCTGGTGGATCTGGACGGGGATGTCTGGCGTTTCGTCGACACCGCGGGCCTGCGCAAGCGCGTGAAGACCGCCAGCGGGATGGAGTACTACGCCAGCCTGCGCACCCAGGCCGCGATCGAGGCCGCCGAGGTGGCGCTCGTGCTCATCGACGCGAGCGAGCCCATCGCCGAGCAGGACCAGCGCGTGATCACGATGGTCGAGGAGGCGGGCCGCGCCCTCGTGCTGGTGTTCAACAAATGGGACCTCGTCGACGAGGACCGCCGCTACGCGATGCGGCGTGAGCTGGAGCGCGACCTCGTCCGGGTGCCGTGGGCGGAGCACGTCAACGTCTCGGCGCTGACCGGGCGGGCCATCGCCAAGATCGCCCCGGCCATGCGTCGGGCCCTCGAGTCGTGGGACCGGCGCATCCCGACCGGCCAGCTCAACTCCTGGCTGTCCGACGTCGTCGCGGCCACGCCCCCGCCCGTCCGCGGGGGGAAGCAGCCCAAGATCCTCTTCGCCACGCAGGCCTCCACCCGCCCCCCGACCTTCGTGCTGTTCACCAGCGGCTTCCTGGAGGCGGGCTACCGCCGCTTCCTCGAGCGTCGGCTGCGGGAGGAGTTCGACTTCAGCGGCTCGCCCGTCCGCATCTCCGTCCGGGTGCGCGAGAAGCGCGAGCGCAAGCGCTGACCCGCGCGCCCGCCTGCTGGGCTGGCCCCACGTCGACGCCCGCAGGAGGCCCTCGCGCGGCGACTTCGCAGACCGCGCATGCACGTCGCAGAGCCCGGGGCGTCTGCGTGGTGACGGTGGGCTCTGCGAAGCGGGCGGGCGCAGGCCGCCGACGGCGGTGCGCTACGCTTGTCGCGCCCCAGCAGGGGTGGCCGGGACGTGGCGCAGTTTGGTAGCGCACTTGACTGGGGGTCAAGGGGTCGCAGGTTCAAATCCTGTCGTCCCGACGGCGAGATCGGGCGGTGTCCTCAACAGAGGATGCCGCCCGATTTGCGTCTCTACCAGCAGCGATGCCGCGCCGATCGATCTTGCGTGATCACTGCGATGATCTTGCATCACTGCGGCTGTCGATCTTCGACCGCTCCTGAGTGACTAGCTGAGTGACTATCGCGCGTCGTCGAGGGGGAACAGCGCGTCCATCGCGGTCGTGCCCTCGTTCAGCACGGCGTGCAGTTGGTGACGGTAGACCTTCTCCGTCACGGCTGTACCGCTGTGCCCGACCAGCCGGGAGATGTCCTCGATCCGCACGCCCGATGCTGAGAGCAGAGACACGAACGAGTGACGCAGCTCTCGCGGCGTCCATGCGGTCGGGTCGAGCCCAGCGGCGTCCACGACGCGGCGGAACGCGCGCAGGACGTTGTGCCGGTCGAGCTGTGTGCCGTTGCTCGTGGCGAAGACCAAGGCGTCAGGGGCAGGAAGTTGGGGGAGCCGATTGCGCAGCCGACGAAGCGCTTCGACGCATCGTTGCGGCGTGGCGAGCCGACGGCGGGATCGCACAGTCTTGGTGTCGCCCCCGGCGCGGACGGATCGGTAGACGGCGATGGAGGCAGGGACCGGTGGCGCGGCGTCTGGTTGTCCGTCGAGGTCGACGTCGCGCCAGTGCAGGGCGCGCAGCTCTTCCGTTCGCGCACCGATCAGTAGCGAGAGCACGATGTAGGCGTGCAGCGGCGGGTCCTCGGCCGCACTGAGTACAGCCTCCGCCTGGACGAAGGTGAGCGACTTGGAGGGGCGCCCCGGTTGACCGGTCGGCACATCGCATAGCGCGACAACATTGCGCCTGATCTTGTCGCGAGCCATGGCGTGCCGGATCGCTCGGTTCAGGATCGAGTGCATCAGCCGCAGCGTTCGCGTGCTGACCTTCCGCGATTCGGCGAGCAACCAACGGTCGACGTCGTCGGCCGACAGGTCACGGAGCCGCCGAGCCCCGAGTGGGCCGATGATGTGGGTCTCGGCGATGGTTCGGTAGTTGGCCGCCGTCGAGGCTGAGCGGCCAGCCAGTCCGTAGCTCAGCCAGTCCCGCACGGTGTCCTTGATCGTGTAGTTGGCTCCGGACGTCGCGAGACCATCCTCGTGATCGCGCAGGATGTCGCGGAGCTTCTGCTTGGCGGCGGTCTTGGACGTGCCGCTCGCCTTGCGGGTGATCCGCTTGCCGCGGGCGTCGAAGCCGAGTGTCGCGGTAGCGATCCAGCGCTGTCGGGACTCGTCCCAGTGCAGGCCGCCTTCGCCTCGGCTACGGCGGGTCGTCACACCGCCGCCCGGCGCTGGATGGCGGACGCCTCTCGCTCAAGAAGCGCGATGTACTCGGTGATTGCAGCAGCCGGGATCAGGCGGATGCGGCCGACGTGGACCGAGCGCAGCCGTCCACTGCGAAGTTCCTCGTAGATCACGCTGCGGCTGAGCGACAAGCGGGCCATCGCCTCGGCAACGCGGTACAGCTCGCGCTCGTTCATGCTGCCCTCCCCGGTGGACGGTGCTTGCTGCGGTGTTGCGCCTGGTGGCGTTCGGCGATGGCGGCGGCCAGTTCGCGTTCACCGTCGTCGCGGTGGCCGTAGTGGACGGGCCACCAGTCGTTGATCACGGTGATCGTGCCAAGGTCGGGTGGGATCTGGTTGCCGCCAATCGTCTCGGCGTCGAGCTGAGCCAGGTCGGTGAGCAGCCGCCAGGACCGTCGCTGCTCGCGGAGGGCCTTGAAGGTCGTCGAGTAGCGCTGTGACTTAGTGAGGAAGTGGCCGCGGAAGCCGAGCATGTGCGCCCACTGGTGCAGGTTGAGCCCGTCGTACTGCGGCTGGCCGCCGAGATCCCACGCGGTGGTGATCATGCGGCGGTGGTGATCGCTGATCCGCAGATGCTCGACGAGGGCGACGTCGCGGATCGGGCGGTCGGCGCCGTTGTGAGCGCCGGTGCCTTTGGTGGCGTACTTGGCGATGTATCCGGCAAGGGCGGCGTCGGTGATCTCCCCGTCGGTGTCCTCGACCTGTGCGCGGGCGGTTGGGGTGACCTCGCGCAGATCGAGCTGTGACCCCCAGCCGAGGTACAGCGGTGTCCCGTCTGGGCGGTGGGTTGTCAGCGACGTGTTGTGTGTGGCCTCGGTGATGGCGGCACGCAGCACGGTCAGGTCGAGTGCTGCCGGTGGCGGGCTGGTAGGTCCGTCGGGTCCATCGAGGCGGAGAACGGCGTGGAAGTGCACGAGGCCGCGGCGCTGGTACTCCGCGACCTTGGCGTAGGAGAGGCGGGCATATTCGGGGAACTCCCCGCCTGGGATGCCCAGATGGGCGGCGAGGGCGCGCCGTAGGGCGATGGTGAACCGCGCCCACAGCTGCCCGGCGTGGGCTTGCCAGAGCACCGCCCCTTGGTAGTCGTAAGTGTCTGGGTCGAGTGCGGTGCCGATCCGTGTGTCGTCGGTGTGGTGGCGCTCGCGGCAGCGGCACGGGATGACGTGCCCGCGCACCGTGAGGCCGCGGGTATGGACGGGCCCGAAGGAAGGTGCGGTGAGGGTGAGGAACGCCCGCGGATGCTCGGTATTGCGCGACGTCGATCTTGCACATGGTTGCGACGTTCGTGGTGAGGCTGGTTCGGGCGTGAAATAGCCCCGCTCGGGGGTTCCGGGCGGGGCTGTGGTGGGCGTGGTGTCGTTCAGCTGGTCATCGTGTCGTGGGTTGGGTGTCGTGGGTGTTCTCGGTGACGGCGGATCGGGCGCTGGCCTCGTCGACGAGGTTTTTGGCGGCCGCGCAGGCGGCGATCAGCGCGGAGATCGCCAGCCGGTTGATGTTGCGCGGTTTGCCTCGGCTGGAGGTGTGGATCAGCTCGATGGCGTCCTCGGTGAAGAGTGGGTCCGCGCGGCCGGCGAGCTGGAGGTGGTGGCGAATGTATCCGGCGGTTTCTTCGCTGGTCATGCCGGTCATGTGGCGGCGCACGGTGATCCGTTGTTCGAGCGCGGCCAGGGTGCCGAGCTTCATCTTGGTGGCCAGGGTGGGCTGTCCGAGTAGGACGGTCGCGAACGGGGATTCGGTGTCGAGCTCGTGGTTGGTCAGTTACGCCGAGCTCGGCGTAACTGACCTTATGCCGAGCCCGCGGTTATGCCGAGGCGACCACGGCGGCGAGCGGATCACGCTGCCAGGCAGGGGGAAGCCTTCCAGGCCGCTCGGCATAACCGCGGCTCGTGGTTCAAGGCTTGCCTCGCCGGGGGCGTTGGGCTCCCGAGAGGGAGGCGGTCGTGAAGAAGTCGACGCGGGTGTTGGTGATCGGTCCGTTGGCGCCGTACGCGGCGGGGTATCGGGCGGAGCTGGATGCGCATGGCTACTCGCCTTGGACCGCGGTGTCGTACCTGTACTCGTTCGCGCGGCTGAGCCGCTGGCTGGCCGCGCAGGGGCTCGCCGCTGGGGACCTGGACGGCGTGTGTGTCGATCGGTTCGTCGCCGACCGACCCGGCGGCCGCGTGGGTGCGGTGCGGCGGGCGACGCCGCGCGGGACGTCCTCGCTGCTGGGCTACCTGCAGCGGGCGGGAGCGGCGCCCGCACCGGCCGTGATCGGCACGGACGTCGGTGGCCGGGAGGCGCTGGTGAACGAGTTCGCCTGGTTCCTGCGCACCGAGCGTGGCCTGGCCGAGACGACGATCGACTGGTATCGCCACGTCGCCGCGATGTTCCTCTCGGCTCAGGTGGGCGACGTGACGGACATGGCTGTGCTGAGCGCCCGGCAGGTCAACGCGTTCGTGCTGGCCCAGATCGGGCGCCGCGGCACCGGGTCGTTGAACAACGTGGTGACCGCACTGCGGGCGCTGCTGCGCTTCTTCTACCTGCGCGGCTACACGGCCACGCCGCTGGCCGGCGCCGCGCCACGCACCGTGGGGTGGCGGGACAGGGGCCCGTCGCGCGGGCTCGCCGCCGAGCAGGTGGCGCGGCTGTTGGCCGGCTGCGACCGGCGCACCAGCAGCGGGCGCCGCGACTTCGCCATCTTGACCGTGCTGGCCCGGCTGGGGCTGCGCGCGAATGAGGTCGCGACGCTGCGGCTCGAGGACGTGGACTGGCGCGTCGGTGAGATCACCGTGCACGGCAAGGGAAACAGAACCGATCGGTTGCCGCTGCCGGTGGATGTCGGGCAGGCGATCGCCGATTACTGTCGCCGCGGCCGACCCCGGGTCGCGAGCCGGGCACTGTTCGTGCAGGTACGCGCCCCGTATGCCGGGCTGACCTCCACCGCGGTGAGCAAGGTTGTCCAGGCCGCCTGCCGGCGGGCAGGGCTGCCCGAGGTTGGCGCGCACCGGCTGCGGCACACCGCGGCGGCGTCACTGCGCCGCGCCGGCGCCCCGTTGTTCGAGATCGGCCAACTGCTGCGCCACCAGCACGCGGTGACCACCGCCGGATATGCCCGCGACGACGAGGCCGCGCTGGCCGAGCTGACACGCCGCTGGCCGGGAGTGCGGCATGACTGACCTGCACGCCGCGGCGGGCGAGTACCTGGCGATCCGACGGGCGTTGGGGTTCAAGCTGCGTGGCCACGACCGGCTGCTCGCCGAGTTCATCGCCTTCCTCACCGACACCGGCTCGCCCACCGTCACCACCACGGCGGCGCTCGCCTGGGCCACCCGCTCACCCCACCTGCAGTCCGTGCGTTATGCGCAGCGGCTGAGCGTCGTGCGCGGGTTCGCCGGCTACCTGCATGCCCTGGATGCCGCGGTCGAGGTGCCGCCGCTGGATCTGTTGTCCTATCGCCGGCAACGCCGCACGCCCTACCTCTACGCGCACGCCGAGGTCGACGCATTGCTCGCTGCGACCGATCTGCTGCGCCCGCCGCTTCGCGCGGCGACCTACCGTGGCGTGTTCGGGTTGCTTGCGGTGACCGGGATGCGGGTCGGTGAAGTGATCGCCTTGGACGACGGCGACGTCGACTTCCACGCCGGCACAGTGACGATCCGCGAGGCGAAGTTCGGCAAGCACCGCCGACTGCCGGTGCACGCCACGACCGTCACCGCGCTGCGCGACTACGCCGAAGCCCGTGCACAGTTATGCAGTCGCCCGCGCGGGCCGAGCTTCTTCGTCTCCACTCGCGGCACCCGGCTGATCTATCACTGCGTGCACACCACGTTCGCGCAGCTGCTGACCCGCGCCGGGATCACCGCCCCGGCCGGCGCGAGCGCCCCGACGATCCACGGGCTGCGGCACAGCTTCGCGGTGGCCACGCTGCGGGACTGGTACCGCGCCGGCGTCGACGTCGCGGCGAGGCTCCCGGCCCTGTCGGCCTACATGGGTCACTCCCACCCGACCTCCACCTACTGGTACCTCACCGCCGCCCCGGACCTGCTCGCCCTGGCGGCGCAACGCCTCGAACGGGCGGCAGGTGAGCCGCGGTGAGCGCGCTCGCCCCGACCTTGGAGGCATTCTTCACCGACCGGCTGTTGACCCAACGCCAGGTCAGCCCGCGCACCGTGGCCGCCTACCGAGACACGCTGCGGCTGCTGCTCGGCTTCGCGCAGCAGCGCACCGGCACCCCACCATGCCGGCTCGACCTGGCCGACCTCGACGCCGACCTCATCGCCGCGTTCCTCACCCACCTCGAACGCGACCGGCGCAACGGCGTGCGCACCCGCAACGCACGCCTGGCCGGGATCCACTCGCTGTTCCGCTACGCGGCGCTGCGCCACCCCGAGCACGCCGAGTCGATCGCCCGGGTGCTGGCCATTCCGGCCAAACGCTACGACCGCACGCTGGTCTGCTTCCTCAGCCCGGCCGAAGTGGACGCGCTGCTCGCCGCGCCAGACCGGTCGACCTGGCTCGGACGCCGCGATCACGCCTTGCTGGTCCTGGCCGTCCAGACCGGGCTGCGAGTCAGCGAACTCACCGCGCTCACCATCGCGGACCTCCACCTCGGCGAGACCACACACGTCAGCTGCCACGGGAAAGGCCGCAAGGAACGCGCCACCCCGTTGACCCGGCAGACCGTCGACGTGCTGCGCGCCTGGATGCATGAGCGCACCGGCACCGCCACCGACCCGGTGTTCCCAACCAGGCAAGGGCATCCACTCAGCGTCGACGCGATCCAGTGGCTCCTCGCCAAACACGTCAACACCGCCACGGACCCCTGCCCATCCTTGCGCGGCAAGACCGTGTCACCGCACGTCCTGCGGCATACCTGCGCGGTCAACCTCCTGCGGGCTGGGGTCGACATCGCAACCATCGCGCTCTGGCTGGGCCACTCGGACATTCGAACCACCCAGATCTACCTACACGCCGACCTCGCGATCAAGGAACGCGCGCTACTCCGCACCACGCCTCCCAACATCGCACCGGGTCGCTACCGGCCGCCCGACCCGCTGCTGGCCTTCCTCGAAGCGCTGTAATTATGCCGAGCGGCCTGGAAGGCTTCCCCCTGCCTGGCAGCGTGATCCGCTCGCCGCCATGGTCGCCTCGGCATAACCGCGGGCTCGGCATAAGGTGAGTTACGCCGAGCTCGGCGTAACTGACCTTATGCCGAGGCGACGGTTATGCCGAGCCGGCCGTGGCGGCGAGCGGATCACGCTGCCGTGTAAGGGAAACCCCTCATGCCGCTCGGCATAACTGCAGCCCACCGTTGAAGGCTTGCCTCGCCGGGAGCGTGGGCTCCCGAGAAGGAGGCGGTCGTGAAGAAGTCGACGCGGGTGCTGGTGACCGGGCCATTGGAGCCGTACGCGGGCGGGTATCGGGCCGAACTGGACCGGCAGGGCTACTCGGCATGGACCGCGGTGTCCTATCTGTACTCGCTCGCGCGGGTGAGCCGTTGGCTGGCCGCGCGCGGGCTCACGGCGGCGGACCTGGATGGCGAGTGTGTCGACCGGTTCCTCACCGACCGGCCGGGCGGCCGCGCGGGCAGGGTGAGGCGGACGACGCCGCGCGGGATGTTCTCGCTGCTGGACTATCTGCAGCGTGTGGGGGTGGCGCCTGCGTCGAGGACAGCGACGACGGCCGCGGGCGCCGCCGATGCCGCACGGGAGGCGCTGCTGGAGGAGTTCGCCGGGTTCCTGCGGACCGAACGCGGCCTGGCCGAGACGACGATCGGCGGGTATCGGTACGCCGCCGGGTTGTTCCTGTCGGCGCAGGTCATCGACGCGAGGGAGGCGGGCGCGCTGAGTGCCCGCCAAGTCAACGCGTTCGTGTTAGCCCAGGCCGAGTGCCGCGGAGCCGGCTCGCTGAACAACGTGGTGACCGCGCTGCGGGCGCTGCTGCGCTTCTTCTACCTGCGCGGCTACACGGCCACGCCGCTGGCGGCCGCGGCGCCGCGCACCGTGGGCTGGCGGGACCGGGGCCCATCCCGCGGGCTCGCGCCGGAGCAGGTGGCGCAGCTGCTGGCCGGCTGCGACCGGCGCACCCACACCGGACGCCGCGACTTCGCCGTCTTGACCGTGCTGGCCCGGCTGGGCCTGCGCGCCAACGAGGTCGCGACACTGCGCGTGGAGGACGTGGACTGGCGGGCCGGCGAGATCACCGTGCACGGCAAGGGAAACAGAACCGATCGACTGCCGCTGCCGGTCGACGTGGGGCAGGCGATCGCCGGCTACTGCCGCCGCGGCCGGCCCCGAGGCGGGTGCCGCGCGCTGTTCGTGCAGGCACGCGCCCCGTATACCGCGCTGAGCGCGGACGCGGTCGGCAAGGTGGTGGACAGCGCCTGCAAACGGGCCGGGCAGCCCACGGTGGGGCCGCACCGGCTGCGGCATACCGCGGCGGCGGCGCTGCGCCGCGCGGGCGCCCCGTTGTTCGAGATCGGCCAGCTGCTGCGCCATCAGCACGCGGTGACCACCGCCGGGTACGCCCGCGACGACCAGGACGCCCTGGCTCAGGTCGCCCGCCGCTGGCCGGGAGGTGCGGCATGACCGACCTGCACGCGGCAGCCAGTGAGTACCTGGCGATCCGGCGGGCGCTCGGGTTCAAGCTCCGCGGCCACGACCGGCTCCTGGACGCGTTCATCGCGTTCCTCGCCGACACCGGGGCGGCCACCGTCACCAGCGCGGCCGCGGTCGCCTGGGCGACCCGGCCGACGGGCCTGCAACCAGTGCGTTACGCACAACGGCTCTGCATCGTGCGCGGGTTCGCCGGCTACCTGCACGCCTTGGACGCCGCGGTCGAGGTGCCGCCGCTTGACCTGCTGTCCTACCGCCGAGATCGCCGGATGCCCTACCTGTATTCGCAGGCCGACATCCAGGCCCTGGTCGCCGCGACCGACCAGCTGCGCCCGCCGCTGCGGGCGGCGACCTACCGCGGCGTGTTCGGGCTGCTTGCGGTGACCGGCATGCGGGTCGGTGAGGTGATCGCGTTGGACGAGCACGACGTCGACCTACGCGCCGGTGTGCTGGCGATCCGGGAGGCGAAGTTCGGCAAACACCGCCAGCTCCCGGTGCACGCCACGACCGTCACGGCGCTGCGCGACTACACCACCCTTCGCGCCGAGCTGTGTGCCTGGCCGCGAGGGTCGAGCTTCTTCGTCTCCACCCGCGGCACCCGGCTGATCTACCACTGCGTCCACACCACGTTCGCCCAGCTGCTGACCCGCACCGGGATCACCGCCCCGGCCGGCGCGAGCGGCCCGACGATCCACGGGCTGCGGCACAGCTTCGCGGTGGCCACACTGCGCGACTGGTACCGCGCCGGCGTCGACGTCGCGGCGAAGCTCCCGGTCCTGTCGGCCTACATGGGTCACACCCACCCGGGGTCCACCTACTGGTACCTCTCGGCCGCCCCGGACCTGCTCGCCCTGGCGGCGCAACGCCTCGAACAGGCCGCCGGTGACCTGTGATGAGCGCGCTCGCCCCCACCCTGGAAGCATTCTTCACCGACCGGCTGCTGACCCAACGTCAGGTCAGCCCGCGCACCGTGGCCGCCTACCGAGACACGCTGCGGCTGCTGCTGGGCTTCGCGCAGCAGCGCACCGGCACCCCGCCGTGCCGGCTCGACCTGGCCGACCTCGACGCCGACCTCATCGCCGCGTTCCTGACCCATCTCGAACGCGACCGGCGCAACGGGGTGCGCACCCGCAACGCACGCCTGGCCGGGATCCACTCGCTGTTCCGCTACGCGGCGCTGCGCCACCCCGAGCACGCCGAGCTGATCCAGCGGGTGCTCGCGATCCCGGCCAAACGCTACGACCGCACGCTGGTCTGCTTCCTCACCCCGGTCGAGGTGGACGCGCTGCTCGCCGCTCCCGACCGATCGGCCTGGCTTGGGCGCCGCGATCACGCCTTGCTGGCTCTGGCCCTCCAGACCGGGCTGCGGGTCAGCGAACTCACCTCGCTCACCGTCGCTGACCTGCGCCTCGGCGACGGCCCGCACGTGCGATGCCACGGTAAGGGCCGCAAGGAGCGCGCCACCCCGCTGACCCGGCAGACCGTCGACGTGCTGCGCGCTTGGATGCGTGAGCGGGCCGGCGCGGACAGCGACCCAATGTTCCCCACCAGGCAAGGACATCCACTCAGCGTCGACGCGATCCAGTGGCTGCTCGCCAAACACGTGAACACCGCAACGGGCCTCTGTCCATCCTTGCGCAGCAAGACCGTGTCACCGCACGTCCTGCGGCACACCTGCGCGGTAAACCTCCTGCGGGCCGGGGTCGACATTGCGACGATCGCGCTCTGGCTTGGCCACTCCGACATTCGAGCCACCCAGATCTACCTACACGCCGACCTGGCGATCAAGGAACGTGCGCTCGCCCGCACCACGCCGCCCAACATCGCGCCAGGCCGCTACCGGCCCTCCGACCCGCTGCTGGCCTTCCTCGAAGCGCTGTAATTATGCCGAAAGCCCGGTCGGGTTTTCCCTTACACGGCAGCGTGATCCGCTCGCCGCCACGGCCGGCTCGGCATAACCGTCGCCTCGGCATAAGGTCAGCAGCCGCAGCGCTTCCAGCGCGTCGTGGGTGAG
This sequence comes from uncultured Actinomycetota bacterium, assembly GCA_963750095.1. Lineage (GTDB taxonomy): Bacteria > Actinomycetota > Actinomycetes > Mycobacteriales > Pseudonocardiaceae > Pseudonocardia. The sequence goes on from CAVVPJ010000012.1 coordinate 787,817, forward strand.
CAGGTGGCCCTCGTCGATCAGCAGTATGGGGACACGTCCTCGCTCTGAGTGTTCGGCGGCCAGGGCGTCGCGGGCTTGGGGGACCAGCGCGGCGTTGTGGAAGCTGGGTTTGCCGCCCAGCGCGGTGACCAGGTGGTGGTAGATCCCTCTCGCGCCGATGGTGGGATCCGGGATGTAGATCAGGTGGTGGCGGGCGGGCTCTGTGCGGCCGATCGCGGCCCGAGCGGCGACGGTTTTACCGACGCCGACCTCACCGGTGATCACGGTGATGCCGCGGGTGGCGATGCCGTAGGCGATGCGGGCGGCGGCTTGGGCGTGGTCGCTGCTGGGGAACAGCATTCCGGGCGCGAGGCCGCGGCCGTAGGGCATGGTGGTGAAGCCGAAGAACGATTGGATCTTGTCCAGCATGTCGGTGTGTTCCTAGTGGGTTCCGTTGGCGGCGGTGATGGCGCTGGTCACGGCTGCGATGTTGGCGTGGTCGAGGCTGCCGAGGACCTCGCGCAGGATGACCGGTGTGCCGATGGCCAGGGAGGCTGCGATGCGCAGCATGTCGGCCTCGGAACCGGAGCAGGGCAGCTGTCCGCGCTTGAGGGCGGTGATGGCGGCCTGCCAGTCGATCCAGGCGCCGGTGGGGTGGCCGTCTGCGGCGGTGACGGGGTGGACGAACCGGGTGGCGAAGGCCGGGCGGGCCGGCCAGTACCGATGCGCGATCAGTAGGTCTACCGCGGCGACGTCGGCCAGCAGCCCGGCCGCGTGGGCGCGCAACAATCCGGGCAGGGTCTGGGGTGCGGGCGTCTGGGGTGCGGGCGTCTGGGGTGCGGGCGTCTGGGGTGCGGGCGCCGCGGTGCCGGGGCTCTGTTCGGGGACCCTGGTAGCGGACGGGTTCATGCCATCTCCCGTCCATCCTGGGGGTGTTCGGTGGGGCATTCCAGGGCGGTGAAGTTGATCGTCTGGCCGGCCTTGTGATGGTGGGCGCCCTCCAGCAGCCGCAGGTAATCGATGCCGGTGGCCTCGACCGGGGCGGGCGCATCGGGTTTGACGGCGGGGTGGACGTGGCGGGTGACCTGATGCGGAATCGCCCGGCCCATCGGTCGGCTCTGGTACTCGACCTCGATGATGGTCAGATCGAACGGGGTGAACAGCAGGTCGATGGTGCGGCCGATGAGGGCGGGCTCGACTTCATACCGATTTCCGTGCAGAGACACGGTCGCGAACGAGGTGACCTTGCGCTGCTCGCGCCACAGAAACGCCCGCCGAAGCAGCGCCGGATCCGGCCGCGGCGTCGGGCCGGGACGCTCGGCGTGGTAGCGCTCGGCCGGGGTGGCCCCGGTCTCGGAATGCCGGCTGCGGTGGTACTGCTGGTGCAGCCAGGCGGTGAACAAGCGATTGAGATCGGCCAGCGACGCACACCCGCTACCGCCCCCGGCCTGGGCGGTGTCGATGGCGGTGTCGATGGCGGTGTCGATCTCGACCAAGAACTGGTCACGCACCGTGCGGTTCCAGCGTTCGATCTTCCCCCGGCCTTGGGGCCGGCCGGGTGCGGAGTGCACGATTTTGATGTCCAGCACCGCCGCCGACCAGGCCAGCTGACTCGAGGAGTACGCGGCGCCGTTGTCGGCATACAGCCGCTGCGGGCAGCCGTGGGTTTTGACCGCGTCGTGCAACGCGGCCTGCATGCCCAGGGTGTCCTCACCGTGGCCCCAGCGGTGCCCGACCACATACCGGGAATGATCATCCAGCAGCGCGAACAGCACCGCCCGCTTGCCCTCGATGATCGGGCCGTGCAACCCGTCGCTGACCCACAGCTGGTCCGGCGCGTCGGCCTCGAACCGGCCGAACGCCGTCGGCGCGGTCCCATCGGGGCGGGTGCCCAGCTCCAGGCGGGCGAAGTGGCGTTGCAGGGTGCGGGAGGTGGGTGTCCACCCCTGCTCCTGCTCGATGATCCGGGCGATATGCGCCGCGGTGCGGGCCGGGCGTTCCCGCTTCAGCCGCACCGCCAACTCCAGCACCGACGCCTCGGTGCGGGGTTGCACCTGGCGTTCGGCCGGGATCAGCGCGTCGAACCCGCCGGCCCGCCACGTGCGTATCCAGCGATCCAGGCTGGCCCGCGATACGGTCACCGGCTCGCCGAACGGGCCGACATGCACCTGGGCGGCGAGCTCGCGGACCAGCTTGCCGCGCTCGGCTGGGGACAGGGCCGGATCGGCCAGCGGCCGGATCAGGGCATAGCGGTAGAGCGCGATTTCCCGCGCCCGGGACGCCCGGGACTTCTTACCCGACGCCATCAATGACCACCTCAACGCTTTCACGATCAACAAGGACGTCGCTGACCGTGGCCCGCCAGGAAGATCGTTTACAGATGCGGGGACGTGTTGATCCACAACCCGCCGGGCCGCACGGCCCGGGCCGCAAGCAGCCAGCCGCCCGAGCAGGCCGCCACCGTCTCCGCGGCCGACACGGTGAGCACGCCGGCGCCCCACGTGCGGCGCACCGCCGCGCACGCGGCGCCGATCTGCGCGACCGCGTCCCCGACAGCGCTGCCGGTCGGCGCCAGGCGATCCAGCTCGCCGCCGGCGGCCGCGTGGCGTTCCAGCCGCGCGAACCCCACCCGGATCGGCTCGGCGTGGGCCGCGAACCGCGACAGCCACCCCCGCACCGTCGAGGCCGGACGCCCCGCCGCCTCGGTGATCGTGCGCCAGCCCTGCCCCATCGCTCGCGCCAGCAGCGCCGTCCAGATCACCGCCACCGCGTCCACCCGCCGGCCCAGGCACCACCGCGGTAACAGCACATGCGAGCGACCGCACCCCCCAGCGCTCGAGCAGATCGCCCGCCGCGGCCTGATCCGCCGGGCCAGCTGGGTGGCCACCCGCACGAACCGCGGGGCCGCATGCCCCCACGGCGCCAGCCGGTGCCCGCAATCCGGGCAGCTCAACTCGCCCGAAACCAGCTTGTGTTCGACCACGACAGGATCAGGACCTACGCTGAGCAACGGACCGCCTCCGGGCGCGTTCGAACGGCCCTTCCCGGCAGCAGGCCAACGCGAGCGGGAAGGGCCGTTGGCTTTCAAGATCACCCGGAGCCTATTCAGGCCGTCCTCACCCTGACGCGACCAGCCACCTCAACCCGCGTCGCCCGCAACATCCTCACCATCGATGACGCACAGGACCCCCACCCCGCTCAACCGGGGAGACGCTCAACAGCTGGTAGAGCGCGGCGTCGCGGCGGATCCGGCTGGTGACGTGGGTGCGGGGCAGGCTGGCGCCGCACAGCGAGGCGGCGGACGACGCTGCGGGCGACCCTCGGCGTCGGCCACATGCACGGCGAGGTTGTCCTCGTGGCACACCTGCACCGGCCGGGCACCGACCCGCTGCTCACACTCAGCGATCCAGCCATAGCGCGGATCACAGACATGATCCAAGAACACCGCCAGCGCACCCTGATACGAGCGCACCGTGGAGTGCGCCCACCCGCCCGCGGCCGTCCACTCCTCCACCTGGGCCGACGTCCACTCCCACGGCCAACCGCCGAACTCCGTGAACCGGCGCACCACCCGTTCCCGGCCATCGATCAGCGAGCCGCTCAAGCGGCGGCTGAGCTGCTGGCGGCGCCAGCCCCCCAGCATCGCCTCGAACAAGGCAGGCTCCGGCCGCAACGGCGTCGCACCATCGACCAGCACCAGAGCCGCCGAACCCACCGCTCGTCCCGCCACCCGGAACCCCCCACAGGAGTCCGCACCGAATGCAACAAACGAACACCCAGCGCAACCGAATTGGATGACGCATCGTCGCACTAGATGCAACGGACGACGTTCACCCGCAGCTCATGAGGCGTGTCGGGCGACATCTCCGACCTGCCCGCCCGCAGCCCCGTGACCACGAACCCCAGGCACGCGGCGTTCACACAAACTGCAGAATGATGCATCAAATGCAATTCCGCTCACTTCGACGTTGGAGGCGAAGGCGTGCCGCAGCTGGTGCGGCCGGATCGTGGGGTCCAGCCCGGCCCGGCGTGAGACCGCCGCGAGCAGCTCCCCGACCGCGTCCGGGCGCAGCGGCGCGCCGATCGGGGCGCGGAACAGGTTCACGAACACGAAGTCGCTGTCCGTGGCCGCCGCGACCCGCATCCGCTCGAACTCGTAGGTGTCGAACGCCCGCACGACCAGGAAGTCCAGCGGCACCACCCGCTGCCGGCGCGACTTCGCCCACGCCCGGTTCGGGTTGTCGTCGCGGCGGACCACGTGCAGATGCGCGCGGGCGACCTCGCACCCGAGCCGACGCGAGTCGGCCAGCAGGTGCACATCACCGCGGCGCAGCCCGCACAACTCGCCGCGGCGCAGCCCGGCTCGCGCCATCACCAGCACGAGCAGCCGGTCGCGCGCCGAGCGGCACGCCCGCAGCAGCGCGACGATCTCCTCGTCGCCGGCCCGGTCGACGGGCGTCTCGGGTTCCCGCAGCCGGTGCCTGGCCCGCATCCTCCAGCCCATCCGGCCGCCCTCGCCCCGCGCCACTTCGGGAAGATCACGATCGTCGGCGACCTCGTAGAGCAACGGCACCAGACCCGCCGGGGCCTGTCCGGCGGCGACCGCGTGCACCATGATGCCCCGCACCGCGCTCAGCACGCCGTTGATCCGCGACGCACAGCGCGCCGGCGCCGCGCCCGGCCCGGCCAGCACCACCGCAGAACCGGCGTCGGCGGCCTCGGCGGCCGAGGCAGTCGGACCGGCATGCGCCAGCCACACCATGAACAGGCCGAACTGCTCGACCCCGGCCTGCCAGCCGCGGCCCGTCCGCGCGCACCAGCGCAGGAACAACGCGATCGCGTGCGCGTAGGCCTTCGTCGTGGACTCCGCGCCGTCGCGACCGAAGCGCTGATGCCGCAGGAACCCGTCGGCGACCTCAACCACTTGAAGATCCGCGTCCAACACCGTCCAGTACCGCTGCCCGGACGGCAACCTCACCGGGAACGCTCGCACTCCATGCCCTCGCTCTCGAAGTCGATAGCCGTGAACGACTACCAGCCACGAGCGCAACACCCGCGGAGAACCACCGCACCCCCGGCAAGATCACCCGGTTCGTGCGACGTCATGCGACAGGGTCCAGAACCCCCGGAGAAGATTCGGGCCCTCGAACGCGACCTCGGCGTGGTGTCTCTCCCGGTACGCGGCCGGGTCGAGGAGGCGATCCGCTCCGGCCGCCTGCACGTCGAGCCCGGAACCCGTCGCAACGAGGTGCTCGCCCTGCTGTGCGCAGACCGGGAGCTGGCGCACGGGCTGGGGAACCTCGTGCATCGCACCGTCGCCTTGGTCCACCAGCACGGAGGACGGGTGTGCGGACAGCCGGGTGGGGCACTGGCCGCCGCGGCGGGGGGCGTTGTCGGATCGTGTCGACGCGGCGCTGGCGCAGTTTCGACGTGCGGGCGGCCGCGGTGTGGGCGCTGGGTGCGGCTATTGGGTGCGGCTCCATCAGAGGTACCAGATTCTGGTTGAAACCGGGCATTTCGGTCGCTGCTGGAGTGTCTTGACATATCGGCGCATACCGCCATGGCTGATTTCGCGTTTGGGCAGGCAGCCAGGTTGCCGGGTTTCGGGGGCGGGCGGATGGGCTCACCCGGGCTGCCCGGGTACGTGTGCGGGAAGGCCACCGCCTCGATTCTTCGTGGCGTCTTGGACCTCGACGAACGGAGACGGTGGCCGTGGACGCCGGCATTGCAGACGATCATGTCGCGGGTAGAGGGGACGCCGGGGCGGTGGACAGCGAAGAAGCGCTGTTCGCGGGGGTACGCGGGCACGCGGAGGCGATGATCGCGTGGGCGGGGAGCGCGGAGGCGCTGGCGCTGGACAACGGGCAGCTGGAGAGCCGGGCGATGCGGGACGGGCTGGAGTTCATGCGGCTGCTGACGCAGGCGCACCTGGACCTGCGCGCGGCCCGGGAGCAGCCCCGACACGATGTCACGGACGCGGGCGGGAAGGCGCGTACGAGCTGCGAGGACGGGCACGAGCGGACCCGGGTGATGATCTACGGGCCGGTGCGCACGACCCGGATCGCCTACCGCAGGCGGGGCACGGAGAACCTGTACCCGCAGGACGCGGAGCTGAACTGGGGTGAGCACGCGTACTCGGCGGGGATCGTCGCCCGCAACGCCGGGGCAGTGGCCGCGGGTCCCTTCGAGCAGGCGGTCGAGCAGGTCAGCGCGCAGGGCGCGATCCGGCTCGGCAAGCGGCAGTGCGAACAACTCGCGATCGCCGCGGCCGGCGATTTCCACGCGTTCTATGCTTCGCGGCTGCCGCAGCCGTGCCAGGCGGGCACCGGGCTGCTGCTGACCGCCGACGGGTCGGCGTTCCCGGTGCTGCCCGGCGCGCTGCGCGCGGCCACCGCGAAGGCCGCGGCGGCCCGCGCCCGGCAGGCGGCGGAGTCCGGGTGGCCCGATAACCCCTCAGAGCTGCGTAAATCCCGCAAGCGGATGGCCGAGCTAGCCGCCGTCGCCGACATCCCGCCCGCCCCGCGCACCGCCGGCGACATCATCACCGCCCTGTTCGGCCCGGCCCGCAGCAGCAGCGGCGGCGGTCCCGCCCCGCAACCCGGGCCGCACGCGCACGGCAAGACGCTGTTCGCCTCCGTCCGCCGCCCGGCCGGGGAGGTGATCGCGGACGCGTTCGCCGAGGCGCACCGCCGCGACCCCGGCCACCAGCGGCCCTGGTTCGCGGTCGTGGATGGCAACAACCACCAGATCGAGACCATCACGGCCCTCGCCGCGAAGCACGGCGTCCAGGTACCGATCCTGATCGACCTGATCCACGTCACCCAGTACTTGTGGAAGGCCGCGAACAGCTTCTTCTACCCCGGCGACCCCGCCGCCCGGGCCTGGGTGAAACAACAGACCGCCAAGATCCTGGCCGGCCGCCACCGCGACGTCCGCGCCGGCATCCGCCGCCGCGCCACCACCTACGGCTACAGCCCCGCCGAGCGCGCCGGCGCCGACGAATGCGCCGCCTACCTCGAAAACAAGCAGGACTACCTCGACTACCCCGCGTTCCTCGCCGCCGGCTGGCCCGTCGCCAGCGGCCTCATCGAAGGAGCCGCCAGGTGGCTGATCAAGGACCGCATGGAAGTCACCGGCGCCCGCTGGGGCCTCGACAGCGCCGAAGCCGTCCTCCGCCTCCGCGCCCTGCGCGGAAACGGCGACCTCGATGACTACCTCGCCTACCACTTCCAGCAGGAAAAACACCGCAACCACGACAGCCGCTATCAGCAGACCTGCGATCTCGCCGCATGACCAGCCGAAACATCATCCAACGACCGGAATGTCATACCTGTGGAAGAGCCGCACCCGCGGCTATTCGCCTCTTTCGGCACGCTCGGCCGACGCCTCGCCATTGATCCGCACGGCGACGGGAATGCGCGACGGCGGGTGCAGGAAAGAAAGAAGGCAAAAGAAGCGGGCGGCCGCCAGGAGGGGGATGTCTTCGGCGGCCGCCCGCTGGATCGGTGGTTCAGTTGGTGACGGGCTTGCCCTTGTCCGCCGCCGAGTGACCAACCCCCGCAGGTGGGCCGCTGGGGTGCGCCGGGGTGGTGGGAGCGGCGCCCTTGGTGGCGGGGACAGCGGCGTTGTCGTTACCGGCTCCCGTGGCGACCGGTCGTTGAGCGGCGGGTGCGCCGTGGCCCGTGGTGGGGGCGGGGGCCGACGTGGCGACCGGTGCGGTGGTGGGGGTTGGGGGGTCGGTGGGGCGTACAGCGGCGGTCTGGGTGGCCAGCTGCGCGCAGAACCCGGTGACGGCGTCCGGGCCGCCAGCCGCGGTGACCAGGGCGGAGAAGGCCGGATTGGTCGCGGCGTGGCCGCGGTTGTCGGTCGCGCCTGCAGCCCAGGCACGGCACAGCCCGAGCAGCGACGGGTGGGGAGCGGGTGTCGCCAGGTCGGCGGCAGCCGGATCGGTCGTGGGGACGGCGGAGGCATCGAGGCCGTCCGACGCGGGCGGGGTGGTCGGCGCGGCGGTGACGGACGGTGCGGTAGCGGAGTGGGCGCCTGCGGCCGTCGACGTGGTGGCGAGCGCTACCCCGCCGCTTGCGCCCAGGGTCACGGCGACGGCGACGAGGGCCTTCGTTGCGAGCAGTTTGGACAGGAGCATTCGTGACATCGACGTTCTCCGAGAGGGTTCGCTGGGGAGCGGGGGCGCGTCGCTGAGAAGCGGGCGTCGATCGGCGGCGAAATGGAACGCCATGAGCGCGGCGGCTTCGCCGGTCAGTTCGTGCTTCCTCGCAGGCGCGGTCGCGGCGGCGAGAAGCTGATGCAGTCGGGGGTGACCGGAGCTGTCGTCGAGTACGTTTTCGACAGCAGCTGCTGTGAGGTGAGAATCGCTGTAGGTGGGCATCTCGGACGGAGCAGCGTCAAAGGGCCGCGAAGTGTTACTCATCGAATCCGGCCTTCCGAACGGGGGCAGAAACGGCATCGAGTTGCTCGGCCAGCTTGCGCAGACCGCGGTGGGCGGCGACGCGGACGGCGCCGGGCTTCTTGTCCAGCACCCGTCCGGCGGCGACCGCGTCGAGGCCGATGACCGCGCGCAGCAGCACGGCTTCGGCCTCGGACTGCGGCAGTGCCGCGATCATGCTGATCGCCTTCTCGGTGGAGATCTGGTCGAGGGCGTCGTCGGCGGTGTCGTCGGTTGCAGCGTGCTCGCAGAGCACGTCGGACTCCGTGGGGATGGCAGGGCGGCGGACGCGGGAACGCGCCACGTCGATCGCGCGGTGGCGGACGATGGTCGCGGCCCACCCGCGGAAGGCCTCGAGATCGCCGCGGAACGTACGCAGATCGCGGGTGATGTGCAACCACGCCTCGGCCGTCACATCTTCGGCGTCCTGGCCCACCAGGGCGATGGCGTACCGCAGCAGTCTGGGTTGCAGAAGGCGATAGAGCAGGACGAAGGCGGCCTCGTCACCGGCCCGCGCGCCCGCCAACGCCTGGTCGAGCCCCTGCGGCGGCACCGCAGCGGAGGGTCTGCCGTCCGGGTCGTCCCCGCCCGCGTCGATCTCGGCGGTGCGCTCGTCCGCGTCCATCGCGCGAAGGTGCACCCGTCCTCCCTCACGCAGCGGCCACCGTCATCCGGGCCACCGGCGCCCTTGTGCCGGCGACGAACGGGGTCGTGGTCGAGGAGAGCGCTGTGCTGGCCGAGCGGTTGGCCGGGTGGGGGCAGAAGTACCCGGAGGTCGCGGTGCGACGCGTGATAGTGCGGGACGCGCCCGCGCGGGCCCTGGTCGAGGCTTCGAAGAGCGCGCAGTTGGTGGTGGTCGGTTCGCGGGGCAGGGGCAACGCGACGGGCCTGATGCTCGGATCGGTCAGTCACGGCGTGCTGCACGCCGCCCACTGCCCGGTCGTGATCGTGCGTCCCGAGACGGCTTCCTGAGCCGTCGTGGTAACCAGCCACGAGGTCCGGCCGATGGGGGAGCCGCGTTCAGGACTTCCGACCCTGACCAGCCTCTGGGGCCGCTACCAGACCGGTACACGACAGCAGGACTGCTGGTTGTCGGGTTCCAGAACCCGGGCATAGTGTCTGATCTGCGGTTTCAGGCTGGTGGCGACCGGCCGCCAGGTCGGCCGCGGTCGGGCTCGGTCACCGCCGCTCTGCGGCGCGGACGCGCGACACCCCGGTCGACGCCATCGGCAAGGACGTAAGAAGGGTCGAGAGTCCGTACTCCTCGGCCCTTTCGGTCGGTGTGCGAACCCTCGCGCCCATGGACGATGACCGCCATGTCCAGCACGGAGTCCATCGTCGTCGTCGGTGCCGGGGCGATGGGTACGGCGTTGGCCTCGCAGCTCGCGCAGAAGCATCCGGACGTCACGCTGCTCGCCACCGATCGCGACGGGCACGTCATGGAGGCGTGGCAGCGGAAGGCGCCGCACCCCACTCTCCAGGTCCCTTTCCACCATGTGCCCTGTCTCCCTCGGGAGCGATGGGGCGACGTGCTGCCCGGGGCAAGGTTGGTATTCGTCGCCGTGTCCAGCGGCGGTCTGGCGCGCGTACTGGCCGAACTCGCTCCCGACGCCGCGCCCGACGCCTGGGTGCTCGCCACCAAGGGCTGGGAGCCGGAGACCCTGCGAACGCCCAGCGAGGTGGCCTCGACGGTGCTCGGCGCGGCTCCGGTCGTGTCGCTGGCTGGACCGGCCCTCGCCGCGGAGATCGTCGTCGGGGCCCCGACGGCGCTGCTCTCCGCAGGCACCGACCGGGAGAGCCGCCACCTGGCGGCCCATGCGCTCAGCAACCCCACGACCCTGGTCTTCACCACATCGGACGTTTGCGGCGCCGAAACGGCATCCGCGTTCAAGAACGTCGTGGCGGTGGCGGTCGGACTCGGCGGGGGCCTCGCGGAACGGCTCAGCCAGAGCGCTCTCACGCACGGCTTCGGCAACCTGCGGGCGGCGATGTTCGCCCGGGGCATGGCGGACATGCTGACGCTCGTCGAGGCGCGTGGAGGTCGCGCCCCGACGGTCCTGGGACTCGCTGGGGCAGGCGATCTCTACCTCACCTGTCAGCGCGGCCGCAACGGGCGGTTCGGGCAGTTGCTGGGGGCTGGGACGACCGTCGAGGCGGCCGTGCGGTCGATCGGAAGCACGGTGGAGGGGGTGGCCAACACCGCCGCCGCCGTCCAGCTCGCCGACCGTTCGGGTGTCGACCTGCTCTCGGCCCAGGTCGTCGCGGCCGCGCTGCGGCGCGCCGCGACCGAGGAGATGACGGTCGAATGGCTGCGTGACACGTTCCTCACCGCCCTCGCCAGCATCGGCCCGTCCCCGGTCGAGCTGGCGTAGGACGTCGACGTCGGGTCGCAGCCAACCGCTGACCCTGAACCACTCGAGCTCGTACTCGTCGCTCGCCGAAGATCAGCATGCGGTCGGTGAGCTCGGTGCGGACGGTCAAGCTACGGAAAAGCAACCCGCTTGCACGTCGTGTCCGTAGAGCCAGTCGATCTCCGGTGAGAGACGCAGCGGCGACCGGTCTCGATCCGCTCCGGGGGCATCGCTTCGGTCAGCACGGCGATCAGGTCTGCCCGGTGCGCGTGCAAGTAGGGGTGTTGACCGTCGTCGATCTTGCATACGAAGCCGTCGCTGATGGTGCCGACGTTAATCGCGGCATTCCTCGGCGTGGTGACGGCGTGCTCGCCACGGTGACGTTGTTCGGCCGCAGTCGGGGTCGGATGCTCGGCACGGTGACGGCCGCCCTCGGGCAGGGCCGGGCCCGGAACAGACCGCTGATCAGCAGGTCAGCGGGGCCAGCAACCTGCCCTGGGCGAAGAAGCCGATCAACGCCCACGGCGGGTCGGCCAGCCCGAGGCGCTCGCGGTAGCGCAGCGCCGCCCCGCCCAGCAGGTTCAGCGCGTGCCCGAGCAGGGTCGGGAACACGGCGGGCCGCACCAGCAGCTCCCGGTCGATCTGCACCGCGCGATCCACGGCCCGCTCATACAGCCACCGGGCGTGCGCGTCGGACATCCGCCGCAGCCAGGACCGCACGGTCGAGGCGGGACGGTCCAGCCCCGCGGCGATGGCCCGGAAACCGTCGCCGCCGGCCTTCGCGGCCAGCGCCGTGCCGATGACCTCGCTGCTATCGGCCCGGCGGACGGTCAGCGTGGACGGCAGCAGGATCTGAGTGACCCCGCAGTCGCCGCAGCGGGCGCGCCGCGGGGTCACCCGCAGCGTGTCGCTGCCCATGCCGCGCACGGTGCGCGTGCGGCCGTGTCCGAACGGGCGTAGCCGACCGCGGCAGCACGGGCAGCGCATGCTGCCCGCCTGCAGGATCCGTTCGGCCCGTTCCGGGCACGCCACCACGATCACCGAGGACGACTCCGCTCATATCGGCCAGCGTGTCCTACCACACCGCGACGCGGGCAGGGGCAGGTTCGTGTTGCACGCCCACGCCGCCGGCTCGCAGCCGTCACTTCCCTGCCGACGACCCGCCCACACGCACCGCGCCGACCTCGACCGCGCCAGATCACCGGCAGTGCCAGGACCGGCCGAGTCGGCTGCACGGTGACGGCGCCGAGCAAGACCAGCCCAGAGTCAGGAGCGTCGGCAGCGTGGAAGACGAACGGCTGCCGGATCGTCGTCAGCCAGAATGCGGGTCAACAGTAGGGGTAGCCGAAGCGGTCCTCGATCGCATCGCCAAGCGGCGTGCTGGAAAGCAGCCTGTCATCGTCCCAGCGGCGGAACTCGAAGACGGTCGGTCGGACCGCGATCCGGGCCAGCGCCGGGAGCAGACCCAGCCGAGCCAGGACCCGCGTGCAGTTAGGGGCGAGCTGGATGCCAGCCCCGACCTCGGAAATCACCGTGGCCTGCTCGTACACCCGCACGTCAAACCCGCCACGCAGCAACGCCAGCGCGGCGGTCAGGCCGCCGATTCCCCCACCCACGACCGCAACCGACAGCGGCGTCGGACCCGCCAGATGTCGGGAGTCCCCTCTGTCTTTCTCGGCCACGGCGGCCCTCCGCTCTCCCCACGACTCGATGGGGCACGGCCACCCTCGCACCACCGACAGCCGGTCGGCGTCCGTAACAACCACCCAGTTCCGTCCCGGGACGCTGCCCGGAACGGATGGCCCTTCGGGCAGCGCAAACTTGCGGTCCGTGGGTGGCATCAGACCGCTTGACCCGCGCCTGTCGGTGATCGCCCTGTGGTCTCTCTCGGAGACGAGGTGTCTGCGTCACCCACCGCTAACACGGGTTGTCCTGCGTACGTGCTGGCCACGTGCCTTCTGAGGGCGCCCTATAGTCCGTCGGGACGAGGCTCTGCGCCCTGATCCGGCACGCGCTCAAGGATGGCGCGTTGCGGCGGCAACGACAACATCTTGTCGATCGGAGTTTCGTAAGCGCCTAGGTAAGGCGGCGGACCGCGCCGTCGGCCCAAGGCCCGCCGTAGCGGCCGGATGCCGGGGGAGCCCGCCCAGCAGGTGGGTGCTGATCGAGCGGTCGGTGCGGGCGGTGGGTGCGATTCTCGCCGCGCCTCGCTGCAGTGTCGGCAACCCCGTCAAGGAGGAGGTGGCCTCCGCGCGTGGGCTTTGGGTGAACACCCGGTTGCGGCGGCGCGTCGCGGTGATCGCAGGCGCGGTCGTCCGGCACAATGTCGTCGCTCGCCTCTGCGGCAAGGAGACCGGCATGATCAAATTTTCCCGTAAAGCCAAGAACGTCAAAGTGACGTTTGCGCTGCCCGCCGAAGAATGGGCAGCAGGCTGCAGCGTCGTCGGCGATTTCAACGACTGGGTGCCCGGACGGCACCCGATGCGGCGACGTTCGAATGGCACACGATCGACCTCAGTCACGCTGGTGACCGGTTCGCGAATCCGATTTCGGTACCTGGGCATGAACGGGCACTGGTTCAACGACCCGGATATCGTCGAATTCGACGGTCTGGACTCCGTTCTCGCAGTGTGAGCTCCCCACTGGGGAACGAACGCCGCCCGCCGCCGGGCGGGATCGGCAGGCGGCCGGAGCACTCCGGGCCGCCTGCCGACGTCGTCAGGGACGGATCTCGTACACCAGGTTGAAGGCGGTCTGCGCGGCCCGGCGGAACCGGGTGAAGCCTGCCTCCGTCGCGACCCGGTGGATGGCCGCCTCGCCCGCCTGCGCGCCGAGCGCGTAGCCGCCCGACTGGGACATCGCGTTCGGCACGCAGAGGAAGAGCGAGCCGTTGTAGTAGAGCCTGCCCACCGGGTTGAGGTTGTCCTCGACCGTGTCGCCCGCGAACGGCTCGACCAGCAGCCACGTGCCGTCCGGGGCCAGCGCTCGCCGGACCTGCCGGGCGGCGCCGAGGGGGTCGCCCATGTCGTGCAGGCAGTCGAACATCGTCACCAGGTCGTAGCCGGTTTCCCGTGAACGTCTGGGCGGTGGCCACCTCGAAGCCGATCCGGTCCCCGACACCCGCGTCCGCCGCCTTCTTGCGCGCCAGCTCGATCGACTCGGCGTGGTAGTCCGAGCCGTCGATCGTCGTGCGCGGGTAGGCCTGCGCGAGCAGCACGGTGGAGGACCCGAGCCCGCAGCCGACATCGGCGACCCGCGCACCCGCGGTCAGCTTCGCCTCGACGCCCTCGATCGCCGGGACCCAGTTCGGCACCAGGTCGGCGACGTAGCCGGAGCGGTAGAACGCGTCGCACCCGACGAAGACGTCCTCGTCCTGCTGGTGCCAGGCGACGCCCGCACCCGTGCGGAACGCCTCGGTGATCTGCGGCTCGGCCTTCAGGTAGCCGAGCACGGTGAGGCATGCCGCGGGGAGGTTGGGCCCGTTGGGGTCGGCGAGGCAGAACGCCTGCTCGTCGGTCAGCGAGAACTCCCCGGTCGCCGGGTCGTAGGTGGCGTAGCCCGCCGCGGCCTGGCCGCGCAGCCACTCGGCGAGGTAACGCGGGTGGCAGCGGGTGCGCTCGGCGAACTGCTCGACGGTCGCGGGCCCCCGGGCGAGGGCCTGGTAGAGGCCGAGGCGGTGACCGATCGCGGCGGCGCCCGCGCTCCCCGTCGCGCCCAGGTCGCCCAAGAACCGCCCGAGGAACTCCGTCACCTTGTCGTGGTCCATCGTGGATGACTCCTTCTGTCGTGCCGGCTCGTGCCGGTCGGGAGCCAGGCTGTCCGCGCGCGGTTGCACCGGTCTGGCACGCGCTGTCCCGCGCCTGACAGCCCATGTCACTCCCGCGCGGCCGTCCCGGCGGGCATGCTGTCGGCGGAGGTGACGAAGTGGGCATATCGGGCGCGCGGGTAGGGGTCGAGGTGCTCGGGCCGCTGCGCCTGGTGGTCGATGGCGCAACCGTCGAGGTGCCAGGGCCCAAGCGCCGCGCGGTGCTCACGCTGCTGGCGCTGGCCGAGGGTCGGACCGTCACCGTCGACCACCTCGTGGACGCGCTGTGGCCGTCGGAGATGCCGCAGGCGGCGCGCCAGGCCCTGCACACGCACGTCTCGCGGCTGCGCTCGCTGCTGGGAGCGGCGGCGCCCCGCCTGCAGACCCGCCATGACGGCTACCGCCTCGACCTCACGGCCGACGATCTCGACGCGAGCAGGGCACGGGCGCTCCTCGCGGCGGCGCGGCGCGAGCCGGTCGCGGCGTTGGCCATGCTGCGCGAGGCCCACGCCCTGTGGCGGGGGCCCGTGCTCGCCGACCTCACGGACATCGCCCCGATCGCGGTGGCGGTCGAGGCGTGCGCCCGGCTGCGTCGCGAGGTGACCGACGCGTTCGTCGCGGCCGCGGTCGACGCGGGCCGGTCCGAGGACGTCCTCGGGCAGGCCGCAGCGGCCCATGCGGAGGACCCGCTGCGCGAGCCCGCCGTCCTCCTGCTGATGCGCGCGCTGTCCGCGACCGGGCAGGCACCGGAGGCGCTGCGGGTCGGCCGTGACTTCCGGCGCCGGTTGGCCGACGAGACCGGCCTTGACCCGTCGCCCGCGCTCGACGAGCTGGAGCGCACCGTCGCGGCGGGCGCGGCCGGGCCCGCTCCCCGCCCCGTCCCGCCCCGGGCCCGGCCCCTGACCCGGCTGATCGGTCGCGCGGCGGAGGTCGCCGCGCTGAACCGGCTCCTCGCGTCCGAGCGGATGGTCACGGTCGTCGGGGCGGGCGGGGTCGGCAAGACCCGCGTCGCGCTTGAGGTCGCCCAGCGCGCCCACGCGGCGACCGTGCTGCCGCTGGCGCCGGTCACCGACCCCGCCGCGATCCCCGCCGCTCTGGCGTCGGCCCTCCGTCTCGACGTCGTCCAAGGCGACGTCCTCGCCGCCTGCGTCGCGCTGCTCGGCGACCGGCCGGGGCTGCTCGTCGTCGACAACTGCGAGCACCTGCTCGGGGCCGTGCGCGACATGGTCGAGACGGTCCTGGTCGCCTGTCCGCGGCTCGCCGTGCTGGCCACTGGCCGCGAACCGGTCGGCATGGCCGTCGAGTGCGCCTACCGGCTGGGCCCGCTGCCGCTTCCGGGCCCCGAGCCCGACCCGTCCGAGGTCCCGTCGGTCGCGGTGTTCCTCGAGCGGGCGGGCCGCGTCCGCCCGGGCGCCCCGCCGACGCGGGCGGACCTGCGCCTCGTCGCCGACATCGTCCGCCGCCTCGACGGCCTTCCGCTCGCCATCGAGCTCGCCGCGGGACGGCTCTCGACGTTCTCGCTCGCCGACCTGCACGCCCGGCTCGACCGCTCGCTCGACCTGCTCGGCGCGGGCGGGCCCGGCGCCGACGTCCGGCACCGGACCCTGCGCGCCACCGTCGAGTGGTCCTACGACCTGCTTACGGAGGACGAGCGACGGCTCTTCCGGTACCTGTCGGTCTTCGTCGACGGCGCCGACCTCGACGCCGTCGAACGGCTCGGTGCCGACCTCGGGCTCGCGGCCGACCCGGACACGGTGCTGTCCCGGCTCGTCGATGCCTCCATGATCGACGCCGACTTCGCGGACGGCACCCGCTACCGGATGCTGGAGACGCTGCGGGCCTTCGGGCGCGACCGGCTCGCGGCAGCGGGCGAGGACGACGAGGCCTGCAGGCACATGCTCCGGTGGGCGGTCGGGCTCACCACCGCGTTCGCGGCGGGCATCGCGAGCGAGCGCGAGCCCGAGGCGGACGCCGCCCTGCGCCGCGAGGTGGCCAACCTGCGGGCCGCCTGGCGCCTGGCCCGCCGCATGAAGGCGGTCGACGAGGCCGCCGCGTTGGTCGCGGGACTGTACGACGCCATCGCCTACCGCGACCTTCTGGAGTTCCGCGGCTGGGCGGAGGAGCTGGCCAGGGACTTCGTCGACGACCCCGCGCTCGCCGAGCATCCCCGCGCGGCAGCGGTGCTGGCCTCGGCGGCCGAGGCCGTCTACCACCGCGGGGACTACGCGTCGGCCCGCCGCCTCGCGGAGGCGGGGCTGGCCCGTGCGACGGACGACGAGAGCGTGTGGATGTGCCGGTCGGTGCTGTCGGTGGCCGACCTCGCCGCGCGGCCGACGCCGCCCCGGACGCCCCCGCCGTGCTGTCCCGCGTCGACCGGGCGCGCGCCCGGCCGCCCGTGCCCGACCGCGCGGCGGTCCTCGCGATCGCGCGGCAGGCCATCGAGCGGAATCTCAGCAGGCGCTGAGCACGTCGAGGGCGGGCGCGCGGCGGCGGGCGGCCTCGACGAACGCCTCGTCGCCGACCCACGCGGTGTAGGTGTCGAGGCCGAGGGCGGTGATGAGGCCGCCCGTCTGGGTGGCCTGCGCCGCCAACGCCCGCACCTTGCGGGCCGCGACCTCGGCGTCCAGCACGAGGTCGACGGCCAGGTGCTCCCGCGGGGAGACGATCGGATACCCGGGTGCGTAGACGTCGAGGCTCTCCGAGAGCGCACCCCACCGGAGCGCACGCTCGTCGTCGACGGTGGCGTGCAGCAGCCGCGCCCCCGCGGGGGCGGCCGCGTCGAAGGCGGCGCCCGTCCACGCCGAGACGGTCCTGTGGTCGGGATGCCCGGTGAGCCCGTCCGGCCCGAAGGTCAGCACGGTGTCCGGCCGGACCCGGTCGACGATCTCGGCGAGCAGCCCCACCGCCGTCGCGGCGTCGGCGTCGGCGCACCGGCCGTCGCGGTAGGGGAGCCAGTGATGCTCGCGGACGCCGAGGACGTCCAGACATCGGGCCAGCTCGCGCGCCCGTTCGGCGGCGAGCCGGTGTGGCGGCCAGGTGAGCGGGTCGGAGGTGCCGCGTTCGCCGCGGGTGGTGGTCACGCAGACCACGCGTTGTCCGTGGCGGCGGGCCAGCG
This sequence comes from uncultured Actinomycetota bacterium, assembly GCA_963750095.1. GTDB lineage: Bacteria > Actinomycetota > Actinomycetes > Mycobacteriales > Pseudonocardiaceae > Pseudonocardia. The sequence goes on from CAVVPJ010000012.1 coordinate 805,510, forward strand.
CCATCAGGCCGCCGGACAGGTAGGCCTCGTCGTCGGGATGGGCCCAGACTCCGAGGATGGTGCCGAGCTCGGCCACACCGGACGCTGACGTGATCATGGCTTCTCCTCTCGTCGTCGTCCGATGTTGCGGTCCGGCGCCGTCAGCGCGCTGTCGTGCCGCCGTCGCGGTGCCCGCGACGACGACAGGGCATCGCCTCACGCGGCGCGATCGGTGCCGAGCCGGAACGTCGTCCCGCTGCTGCCCTGCACCCACGCGTCGGGAAGGGCCGCGGCGAGCGCGTGCTGCGCGCGCCAGCCCGTGCAGTGACCGGGCACGACGAGGGCGGGGTCGAGCTCGGTCAGCGCCGCGACGGTCGGCCCGATGACGGGCTCGAACGCGGGCCCGCCCAGGTGCAGCCCGCCGAGCAGGCCGTGCAGGCGCCGCACGCCGGTGAGCCGGAGGGCGTGCCGGACGATGTTGACCGCACCCGCGTGCCCGCACCCGGTGACGACCACAAGACCGCGGTCGCGGACGTTCACGACCAGCGCCTGGTCGTCGATCACCAGCGGGTCGTGCGCCCACTCCCCGTCCGACCACGCCTGGTGGGCCGGTGGCATCCCGCGTTCGAACTCCGTGGTCCGGTCGACCTCGCCGGTGACGAGCACGCAGCCGTCCACGAGCAGCGAGGGCTCGCGCCGTTCGACCAGCGCGAAACCTTCGCCCGCGAGCGCACGCGGGCTCAGCGTCGGCAGCTCGTCCGGCTCCCGGCCCGGCAGGGCCAGCCGACGCCGGGTCCAGGCCCGCGGGTGCACGATCATGGGGAGCCGTCGGGTGCCGAGCCTGCGTGCGAGGCCTGCCAGCCCGCCCGCGTGGTCGAAGTGCCCGTGGCTGAGCACCACGCCCTGCACGGCGGACAGGTCGACGCCCAGCCGGTCCGCGTTGGTGACCATGGCGTCGGGCGAGAGGCCCGTGTCGAACAGCAGCGACGTCGTCGTGCTCCCGCGCCGCACGGTGACCAGGGCGGCGAACCCGTGCTCGGCGACCAGGCCGACCGCCGTGCGCCCGCCCTCGAACTGTGGGGCGGCGGCCGTCCCGACGCCGAACGACGGGCGCCGGGTGCGCTCGTCGCCCACCAGCAGTGCGTCGTAGACGTTGTCCACCAGCGTGGTCACCAGCAGCTCGTCGACCGGCTCCAGCGCGATCGGGTCGACCGCGGCGCCAGGGGCCGGGCGCGGGAGGGCGTGTCCCGCGCCGGGCAGGTCGGCGGATGCGTCGCACATGACGGTCGCTCCCTCCCGGCAGCGCAGTGTGGCCCGCATTCTGCCCCGCCCAGCGGCATTCCCGGAGGTCGTCGCCGCCCGACGTCGCGCGCCACCCCCCGAGTCGACGCGGCCCACACCGCACGACCTGATCACGGCGCGGCGCTCGCGTGGGCGGCCTGCGCACGTCGGTCGCCGGCTATCGTGGTCCGAGACGACGTGGAGGCTAACATGGAGTTCGGCGTCGACCAGGCAGCGGTGGACCGGTTGACCACGCAACTTGCTGGCGTTCGCAAGCTGGGGGTGGCCTTCTCCGGCGGCGTCGACTCCGCGACGTTGCTCGCGCTGGCCGTCCGTGCGCTCGGCGCCGACCGGGTCCTCGGGATCATCGGCGTCTCGCCGAGCCTGGCCGACGACGAGCGGGCCGCGGCGCACGCGGTCCCCTACCTGTCCGACATCTTCGCGCAGGCCGCTGGTCGCGGGGCACGGGCTTGATGTGATCGCTTAGGCGAGAACGCCGACGACGTGGCGCGACCGGACCGGCCGGGTGCGCGGGCGGCGGTCGAACATGGTGTTCTGCGTCCGCTCGCCGACGGCGGACTGGACAAGGCGGCCGTGCGTCGTGTCGCGCGGGTGCTGGGACTGTCGTGCGCGGACAAGCCTGCGGCGCCGTGCCTGGCCTCGCGGATACCGCATCACGAGCCGGTGACGCCGGAGAAGCTCGCGCAGGTCGAGACGGCGGAGCGAGCGCTGCGCGAGTTGGGTTTCGGGGACTGCCGCGTGCGCCACCACGGTGACGTCGCCCGCGTCGAGCTGCCTCCCGACGATCTGGTGCGCGCCGTTGCCGAGCCGGTGCGCGGGCGACTGCACCGGGCCGTCACCGCCGCGGGGTTCCGCTTCGTGGCCGTCGACCTCGCCGGGATTCAGTCGGGCGCCTTCACGCTTCCGCTCGTGGCCGTCGAACGGTGACCGAGGATCCGGCCCCGTTCGCCGAGCTGGACCTGGACCGGGAGCGGCGGCGCGGCTACCCCGAAGCCGTGCTGTGTGCGGGCAAGACGTCCGCGCAGGTCGGCGTCATTGCCGCGACTCTGCGGGGGCACACTGCCCGTGCCTTGTTCACGCGCGCCGGGCCCGAGCACGCCCAGGCCGTTCTCGCGGTGTTCCCTGACGCCCGGTACGCCGAGGACTGCGGCCTGCTCGCCTGGCCGCCGGATCCCCCCGAGCCGGTCGGCGGTCGTGTCCTCGTCGTCGCGGCGGGCACCTCGGACCACGTCGTCGCCCGCGAGGCATTGCTGACTGTCCGGCATCTCGGCCGCGCGGCCGATCTGGTGATGGACGTCGGTGTCGCCGGGCTGCACCGGGTGCTCGGGAAGCTGGACGCCCTTCGCGCGGCCAGGGTGATCGTCGTCGTGGCGGGGATGGACGGGGCGCTGCCGGGAGTGGTGGCAGGCCTCGTTCCGGCGCCGGTCGTCGCGGTGCCGACATCGACCGGCTACGGCAAGGCGTTCGGGGGTGTGACGGCGTTGCTGACCATGCTGAACAGCTGCGCTCCCGGCGTGGCGGTCGTGAACATCGACAACGGCTACGGCGCGGGCCACCTGGCCGCCCAGATCGCGGCACCCTTCTGACCGCCCCGCCCGCCCGTCGGACCGCCGGCGGACGCGGTTGCCGCTCAGCCCTTGTCGCCGCCCGCCGCCAGGCCGCCGACCAGTTGGCGCTGGAAGACCATGTAGAGGATGACGACCGGTGCTGACGAGATCAGCGACGCCACCATCAGCTGCCCGTACAGCGGCAGCGCTTGCCTTCGGTCGTGGCCGCGAACACCTGCAACTTGATCGCGGCGGTCTGGGTGGCCGGAACGGTGAGCACGCTCGCGAACAGCACGTCGTTCCAACCTACCAGGAGGGAGAACACCAGGCTGATGATCATTCCCGGCAGGGCCAGCGGAAAGATGATCTTCCGGAGGGCGCCGAACCTGCTGAGCCCGTCCAGCATCGCGGCTTCCTCGAACGAGATCGGGATCTGCCGCAGGTAGGTCACCAACAGCCAGGTCGCGAACGGAATCGCGAACGTGAGGTAGGTGACGATCAGCGCAGGGCGGGTGCCGACGATCTGGATGCCGACTGCGCTCCCGATGGAGGAGAACATCACGAACAGCGGCAAAATGATCATTACGCCGGGCACCGACTGCAACCCGACGAGCGAGTTGAGGTAGGGCCCGCGACCGCGGAACCTGAAGCGGGTCAGGCAGAAGGCCGCGCCCAGCCCGAAGATCGTGGCGATCAGGCCTGCGCTGAAGGCGGCGATCAGGCTGTTGAGCAGACCTGCGGCGAGGTCGACCGTCGACCAGACGTCGATGTAGTTGCGGAACACGAAGGTCGACGGCCACAGCGTGCCTGCCGCCGCCTCGATGTCCGGGCTCAACGAGATGATCACCATGTAGACGACGGGCAGCAGGAAGAGCAGGAGGACGGCGATGGTCAGAACCTGGAGCCACCGAGGAAGAATGCGCTGCGGGTTGCGAAGTGCGGCACTGGCCATGGCTACTCGTCTCCTACGGCGGCGGTCAGCTTCGAGACCCGGAGGTAGATGACCGCGGGAATGATCATCAGAAGCAGCGAGATCACTGCCATCGCCGCACCCAACCCGAACCGGAAGACCTGGAACGAGGTCTGGTAGACGTTGACCGGAAGGGTCAGAGCGGCGTCCGGGGCGGGGGTTCCGAGCAGCACGAACGGTAGCGTGAAGTTGTTGAAGTGGGCGAGTGTGGACAGCAGCAGCCCGAGGAGGAGTTGTCCGCGAATCTGGGGGAGAACGACGTAGCGGATCTTCTGCATCCAGGTTATCCCGTCGACGTCGGCCGCGTCGTACAGCTCGCTCGAGATGTTCTGCAGCCCCGCCATCGCCATCATGTAGATGAACGGCCAGGACGCCCAGACATCGACGATGACCAATGCCCAGAACGAGCGGTCGCCGATCAGCCATTGACCCTTCTCGACGCCGAAGACACCGAGAATCTGGTTGGCCGCGCCGTCGGGCAGCAAGATGAACCGCCATACGGTGGCGGTGACGAACGACGGCAGCACGTAGGGGATGAGGAACGCCGACCGGACCAGCGACCGCCCGCGGAAGCGGGTGTTGAGGGCCATGGCCCCCATCAGACCCAAGGGAATACCGATGGCGGTGGTGAGCAGCGAGAACGCCAGGCTGATCCAGATCGAATGGAGGAGGTTGGCCGCGCCGAACGCCTCGACATAGTTCTCGATCCCGATGAAGGGCGCCCTGAAGAACCTCCGCAACGTGTACTGGTCGAGGTCGATGAAGCTGATGTAGACCGCGATCAGGAACGGGATCGCGATGACCACGACGAGCAGCACGATGTTCGGCCACATCAGCCACAGCGGCCGACCGCCCGCGCTGCTGCGTCGGCGCGCCGGTTCCGGCAGGGGCGGGGCAGGCGGCAGGGTGCCGGTGGGCGCGCCTACCACCTCCCCGAGCATCCTCTCAGTCATTTCTGGGCCCGGGTGAGCGCGGACTGCGCCGTGGCGTTGGCCTTGTCGAGCAGGCCCTTGACGGCTGCGGTGTCGTAGGTCCCTTCGGCCAACGCGGGCTGGGACTGGACGACGACGTTCAGCACGCCGTTCTGGACATCGCCCCACGCACCGGTGAAGGCGGTCGGGGTGGACTGGCGCTCGATGTCGAGGAACGGGGCGAGCAGCGTGCTCTGGGACGACAGCTGGTTCATCGCGTCCTGGTTGGTCGGCAGGTTGCCGAACGCCTTGTAGTTCGCCAGCTGCTGATCGGTGCTCGTGAACATGTCGACGAAGGCGAGCGCCAGGTCCTTCTCCTTGGTGTAGGACGCGATCGCGATGTTGTCGCCGGAGACGATGGAGGCGGCGGGCTTCCCGTTCGCGGGTCGCTGGCTCTGCCCCGGCGCGACCGTGGGCAGCGGCGCGAACGCGTACTTGCCCGCGACCGCGGACTTGTCCAGGGCCGGAATGGACTGCGCGGTCGCCGGGTACTGGAGATCCAAACCAAGCTGCACCGGTGGGCGCGTGAGGATGCCCGTCGCCAGTTCGATGACCTGTTCAATTTGGTGGCCGATCCCGCGTTTCTGTTGGTGGCGTGGGATCGGGTGCGGGGCAACAAGGGTGCCAAGACCGCCGGGGTGGACGGGCGCACCGCCGCGTCGATCGTGGCGCGGATCGGGGTGACCGACTACCTCGACGGGCTGCGGACTTCGTTGAAGGACCGTAGTTTCCGGCCGTTGCCGGTGCGGGAGCGGATGATCCCCAAGACGGGCGGCAAGCTGCGCCGCCTGGGGATCGCGACCATCACCGACCGGGTGGTCCAGGCATCGTTGAAGTTGGTGTTGGAGCCGATCTTCGAGGCGGATTTCCTCCCCTGTTCCTATGGGTTCCGCCCGGGGCGCCGGGCTCACGACGCGGTGGCGGAGATCCGTTACCTGACCTCGAAACCACGCTGTTACGAGTGGATCGTGGAAGGAGACATCAAAGCCTGCTTGGATGCATCGTCACACTGCTCCTTCCGCTGATTGTCATGATCAGAACAGGCTGTTTGTCGGGGCTGGGGGCTGGATACGCAGGCCTTTTCGGCGTCCGGTGCGGACGTGGACGGCGTGGAGTTCGCCGCGCTTGACACGCTGCATGATGGTCTGGCGGGACACGCCGTAGGCGAGGGTGGCCTCCAGCATGGCCAGCCAGCCCGTGGGCGCGTCGTCGACGAACAGGGCGCGGATGTCATCGGTGAGGCGGATGCGCCAGGGCGCGCCGGGGGTGAGCTGCTCGCCGGCGATGAATCCCTCGCCCAGCCAGCGGTGCAAAGTGGACGGAGCGAGCCCGAGTTGTTTGGCGGCGTCGGCCACGGTGAGTAGCTCCCCTTCCCAGGGATCGTCGCTGGGTTGGTGGCAGGCGATCTTCCAGTGGTGGCGCAGTGATTGGACCCTACTGGCCGGACTTCCGAAGATCACAGGCACATGAGTGCTTGATCGACCGTGTTCGGGCTGGTCAGGGTAGTGTCGTGTGGTCCTGGACTGGAAATCGTGTAGGCACACGACTTTGGGCGTGTCGCTGGACATGAGCTGCGGTGATGCGGTTGAGTTGTAGGCGTGTTCCTGCGGGAGACGAAGCGGAAGAACCAGGACGGCTCGGTGGTGAGCTATCTGCAGTTGGCGCACAACGAGCGGCACCCGGTCAGCGGGAACCCGGTCGCGAAGGTGATCCACAGCTTCGGGCGGGCGGATCGGGTCGACCGGGCGGCGCTGGCCCGGTTGGTGTCGTCGATCTCGCGGTTCCTGACCCCGGAACAGGCCGTGACCGCGGCGGCCGGCGCCGGCGAGCTCGGCGGCGGGGTCGAGGTCCTGGACTCGCGGCGCCTCGGCGCGGCGTGGACGCTGGACCGGATCTGGGAACGCCTCGGTGTCGGTGCGGCGATCCGCCGGGTCGCCACCGGGCGCCGCTTGGACGGCGACGCGGTGGAGCGGGTCGTATTCGCGCTGGTGGCGCAGCGGTCCTGTGAGCCCGGCTCGAAGCTCGCGGCGACCGGCTGGGTCGCCGAGCGGGTTGCGATCGAGGGCTGCGCGGGGTTCACCGATGACGCCGCGTACGCGGCGATGGACTTCCTGCTCGACGCTCTCGACGAGATCGCCGCGGAGATCTTCTCCACGGTCGCGCACCTGCTCAATCTGGATCTGGACATCGTGTTCGTGGACACGACCTCCACCTACTGGGAGACCGAGACCGCCGACGACGACATCGAGCTCGCCGAGCAGGTCGCCGATGACGAGCTGCACAGCCCGACCGAGGCCGGGACGCGGGCGTTCGGGCACTCCAAGGACCACCGCGCCGATCTGCCGCAGGTGGTGATCGCGATGGCGGTCACCCGCGACGGGGTGCCGGTGCGGTGCTGGACCTTCCCCGGCGACACCGCCGACACCGCGATCATCCGCACGATCAAGGACGACCTGGGCGGGTGGGGTTTGCGCCGGCTGGTGTGGGTCGCCGACCGCGGGTTCGCCTCCGCCGCCAACCGCGGCTACCTGACCCGCGGCGGCGGGCACTACATCCACGCCGAGAAGCTGCGCCACACCAACACCGAGGCCGCCGCCGCGCTCGCCCGGCCGGGCCGCTACCGCACCGTGGCCGACAACCTGCGGGTCAAGGAGGTCGCGGTGGCCCCGGGCGGGGACGGCGACGGCGACCAGGGCGTCCGCACCCAGCGGTTCGTGATCTGCCACAACCCCGAACAGGCCCAGCGTGACCAGCAGGTCCGGTCCAACCTCGTCGCGCACCTGCAGCAGCTGATCGACGGCTCCGACACCTGGACCGCACGGCGCCGCGACGAGCTGGTCGGGTCGCTGCGCGCCAAGCCCGGGCTGCGCCGCTACCTGCGCCGCACGAAAGCCGGGCTGCTCAGGATCGACCAGGCCGCGATCAAGCGAGAGCAGCACCTGGACGGCAAGTGGCTGCTGCGCACCTCCGACCTCACCCTGACCCCCGACGACCTCGCCGCCGCCTACAAGCAGCTCCTGCAGGTCGAGTATCAACTCTCCCCGAAGTTCCCTGACGGGCTGGACGCCGATTCGATGCCCTCGTCGCAGGTAGCGGCTTAGCCGACACGTCCGCAACACCGGCGCGGAAATCCTTGACTTCGTTCACGATCCCTGAAAGCTGATCGGGAACCGACGTGGTCGGTCCGAAAAGCTGAAGTGAGGCGTGATGGGGTCGTTGGCGGTGGTGCGCGACATCCGCTGTCCTCGATCGCTGGACACGCCGCAGGCGGCGGCCGACTATCAGCAGGATCTGCTGGCCGAGTACGTGCTGGCCCGGTCCGCGCACGGGGTGACCGACTCGACGGTGCGTGGGGACCTGGCCGTGGTCGAGGAGTTCCTGTCCTGGGCCGGCTGCTGGGCGTGGGAGGTGACCTCGCGGCATGGCGACCGGTTCCTGGTCGAGGCGCAGCGGGGCAAGGCGGTCAAGACCCGTCAGGTCAAGGCGGCCCGGATCGCCGGGTTCTACCGATTTCTGGAGACCCGCTATCAGGGCGAGATCCACGCCCTGACCGGCCACGTGGTGGCTTCGCCGATTGACGCGGTGAACCGGCCGACCAGCGGTGGCGAGTTCGCCGTGCGCATCCCACCTTCGCCAGCGGAGCTGGTCGGGTTCTTCGCCCGCTGGCGCGACGGGCTGGACGAGGCCCGCAAGTGGCGCATCGCGTCCCGCAACTACGCGATGGCCCGGCTGACCGGCGAGGTGGGGCTGCGCGCTGCCGAGCTGTGCGGGCTGAGCCTGGACGACCTGCACTTCGACCACGGACCGCTGGGCAAGATCCATGTCCGGTTGGGCAAGGGCGCGCGCGGCTCGGGCCCGCGGGAGCGGTTGGTGCCGATGCTCGGCGACGCCCGCCCGCTGCTGGTGTGGTGGGTCAGCGAGGTGCGCGGTGAGTTCGGCGACGACTTCGACCGTCCCCGGGCGCCGCTGTTTCCCTCCGAGCGCGGCGGGCCGGCCGACGACGACGCGTTCCGGCTGGCGCTGACGCAGGCGGCCGCACGACATCTGCGCGGGTCGGTGCGCACCCTGAGCCCGCACGTGCTCCGGCACGCCTGCGCGTCCCGACTGTATGGCGAGGGCCTGGGCCTGGCCGCGGTGCAGCAGCTGCTCGGGCATCGCTGGTTGACCACCACGATGCGGTATGTGCACGTGTCCGCCGAAACGATCGAGGCGGAGTACGCCGCCGCGGCGCACCGGGCGGCCGCGCGCTTCGCCGGGCGATGAGACAGTAACAGGGGGTCGGGGTGCGGTGGAATCTGCGGATGGTCGCGGCCCAGCGCGGGGTGTGGAAGGCCGGCGACCTGCGCCGGGCGCTGGCCGAGGCGGGCCTGATGCTCTCCGTGGGCAAGATGTCGCACCTGTGGTCGGGGCGGCCGATCTCGGTGCGCCTCGATGACCTGGACGTGATCTGCGCCGTGCTCGAGTGCACCCCGTCTGATCTGCTACTGCCCGATCCGCCCGCGCAGCAGGCGCCGACGCGGCCGGCCGAGCAGCCGGGCCCGACGCCGGTGTCGATCCGTCCCTCGCGCACCGGGCGGCGAAGGTCGGCGCCGCCGGTATGACCCCGGGGCCGGCCGGTATGACCCCGGGGCGGCGGCTGATCGTCTGCGTGGGCTGCGGGCAGCAGGCGGCGCACCATGCCAAGGGCCGCTGCGCCTGCTGCTACCCGAGCACCCGGGCCCGGACCGCTACCTGTCTGGACTGCGGGCAGGTCCGCGCGCTGCACCGCGCCGGCCGGTGCGCGCGCTGCTACCGGCACGCCCACACGGTGCCGGCCGAGTGCGCGATCTGCCACGAACGCCGGCCCACCCGGGCTGGGACGTGTCGGCGGTGCAAGCAGCATCGCCGGGCCGCCGCGGGAACCTGCACCGGATGCGGGCGGGCGGTGGACCGGTTGTGGTCCGGGCGCCGCTGCGCCCGCTGCGCGAAGACGTCGTGGACCGTGGGCAGCTGCAACGACTGCCTGGCCTGGGCCACCAGCATCGCCGCCGGTCGGTGCCGGGCCTGCCGGGAGTTCGCCCGCCGCGGCCGCACCGGGCAATGCCGATCGTGTCGCCGACAGCTGGCGATCAACCGGCACGACCGCTGCCGGCTGTGCACCGTCGCCCGCTGTGATGCCCAGCCGCGCGGTGATCGCCACCCCGGCGTCGAGCCGGGCGAGCGCGCGGGCATCCAACTGTTCTTCGGCGACATGCACGGCCACCGCCGGCCGCGGACGATCCCCGTCGACCAGACCGGCCCAGCCACCGCCGGCGACGACCACGACGACCACGACGGGCGCGACGGGCGCGACGGGCGCGACGGGCGCGACGGGCGCGAGGGGCGCGAGGGGCGCGACGGGCAGCTGGAGCTGTTCGCCTCACCGCCGCGAGTCCGCCCCGTCGACACCCTGATCGCGGACTGGACGCGCTCACCGGACGGGGTCGCCCTGCGCACCGACCTGGCCGGCTTCGCCGAGGCCCACGGCTGGCCTCAGGCGACCACCCGCGCCGTCGGGCACGGCCTGGCCCGCGCCGCGAGCGCGCAGCCCGCCTTCGACCTTAACCCGGCGTCGATCATCTGGCTGCGCCGCCACCACGTGCCGATCGGGCGGCTCCGCGAGTTCCTCACCGCCCACGGCCTTCAACCCCAGCAACCCCAGTCGACCGGCTCGACCACTATCACGCGGTGGGCCGAGCCTCTCTGCGCCGGGCTGCCCGCCGCGATGACCGCCGAGGTGATCACCTGGCTGGAGGTGCTCACCGCGGCCACCGGCCGCGGCCGGGCCCGCGCCCGGAGCACCATCGACCACTACACCGGCGCCGTCGCGCCCGCGCTGGCGGTGTTCGCCGAACGGTACGACTCGTTGCGCCAGGTCAGCGAGGACGACATCGCGGCCTGGCTCGAGCCACTACACGGGTCGGCGCGCACCGCGACCGCGGTGGCGCTGCGCTCCCTGTTCGCCACCCTCAAATCCCGCCGGCTGATCTTCGCCGACCCCACCAGACGTGTCCACCCCGGACGGTTTCCCCGCCGACCCGTCCTCGGGCTCGACCCGGCCACCCGAGGCGCGCTGCTCGACCCGCTCACCCGCTCCGACCACCGGCTCGTGGTCCTGCTCGCCGGGGTGCACGCGCTGTCCCGCGCCGACATCACCGGCCTACGTCTCGACCACGTCGACCTGCTCGGCGGCCCCGGCGGCGGCACCCTCACCGTCCGCGACGTCCGCCGCAGCCTGGACGAGCCCACCCGCGCCGCGCTGGAGGCCTGGATGCACGAGCGTCGCCGGCGCTGGCCGGCCACCGCGAACCCGCACCTGCTGATCAGCAGCCATTCGGCGCTGGGACTCGGCCCGGTATCCACCGGCTACCTGCGCGGTGTCACCGTGAACCTGCCGGTCACCCTGCAGCAGCTGCGCGCCGACCGGCTGCTCGCCCACGCCCGCGATACCGGCGGGGACCCGCTGAGCCTGCACCGGCTCTTCGGCCTCAGCGCCGACACCGCTGTCCGCTACTGCGCCGAGCTCGACCTGCCGACCGCGGCCACGACGACCCAACCCGACCCGGAGTAGGCACACGCTCGGCGACGCGCTCCCATGTTCTCTTCGCTGTTCCTGCTACAACTGTGGGCATGTATCTGCGGACAAGCCAGCGGCGCAACAAGGATGGCAGCGTGGTCCGCTACCTCCAGCTCGCCCACAACGTCCGTTCACCCGGCTCGAAACACCCCGTCGCACATGTGATCCACAACTTCGGCCGCGAAGATCGGCTCGACCCCGCCGCACTCGAACGTCTCGCTCGCTCCATCACTCGCTACCTCGAGGCCCGCGCCCCGAGCACGTGAGCGCTCGGCGCCAGGACCCACGTTTCATGCGAACTCCCGCGTCATAGCAGCCGAACATCGCACCCACCCCGAAGTTCGCGACCCCACACCCCTTCAGTAATCGCGAACTTCCGGGCTTCCGGGGCTGGCGCGACTTCAAGGGCGCGTTGGGGCTGCGCCCGGTGTTCCACTACCGCGAGGACCGCATCCGCGCCCACATCCAGCTGTGCTGGCTCGCGCTGCTGCTCCTGCGGGTGATCGAGAACGCCACCGGCGACACCTGGCGCAACACCCGCCGCGAACTCGACCGGATGCACCTGGTCACCCTGGCCACCAGCGCCGGCCAGATCGCCCAACGCTCCGCAACCACCCCCGGCCAACAGACCGTGCTCCGCGCCCTCGACCTGCCCGAACCGCCCCGGTTCTTCGACTTCACCTTCCCCGAGAGCCGCTGAACCACCGCCGAACGGGGCCAGCAAGTGTAGTAACACGACCCCAACCGGAACGCTCGGCGTTTCCGCAGGTCAACCACCAAATTCAAGTGCTCGTGTGCTCATGATCTTCGGAAGTCCGGACTGGCGGTGAACGACAATCCGCGGGCGGTGCGGCGGTGTTGCCGGTTCAGGATCCCGGCGATCGTGGCGTCCGGGTAGCGGATGGTCAGGCGGCGCAGCAGGTCGATGGTGTCCTCCTCGGTGCGCAGACGCTCTGGCGGCTTGCGTTTGAGAGGCACGGGCAGTTCTGTGATCGCGCCGCCTTTCCAACGCAGCACGAGATCGGCGCGGCCTTCCTCGCGGTCGCGGCGCACGCTGATGCCGACTTCGTCCAGCAGGCTGCGCAGCAGCTGTTTGCGGTCCTTGTCGGTGGTGGTCGCCGCCGACCACACTTCACCGAGGTCGCCGCCGAGAGTCAGGATGGCCTGTTTCTCTTGCGGGGTCAGGGTTTTCGGGCGCGCATGCTCGCGGCGGGCGAGTTCTTCCTCGGCGTCGGCGACCTGTTGCAGCGCCTGGTTCCACTCGGTCTCCAGTCCCCGGGCGACCAGGCGGTTGTCGGGGTCGACAGCCCGGTAGCGGCGCTCCGCCCGGCTTGCCTGGTAGCGGGCCTGCTCGGCCTGGCGCCGCCACTGCGCGAGCGCGGCGTCGTGGCCGTCCTCAAGTTGCTGGGCGGCGGCCAGGCACGCCTGCAGCGCGGCGGGCTGCAGCGCGGCCAGGAACGCACCGGCGACCGCTGCGTCGATCGCGACACCGCCGACGCGCAGGTGACGGGTGCCGCGGCCCTCGACGAGCTGGCCGGTGCCCGTGCAGTAGTAGCCGGGCGTGGACTTGGAGGGGCCGTCGTAGTAGACGGCGAGCTTGCGGCCACACGTCCCGCAGGTGGCCAGCCCCTGCAGCAGCGCGCAGCCCTCCCGGACCGCGCCGGTGCCGGGCTCGTGGGCCCTCGGGCGGGTGTTGGCGCTGATGCGGGACTGGTTGGCCTGGTAGGTGTCCCAGTCGATGAAGCCGCGGTGATGTTCCTTGATCAGAACCTCCCACTCGCCCTGCGGAAGCTTGTGACGGCTGGTGCGCAGTTGGCCGTCCTCGCTGACGCTGCGCCGCTGGCGGGTCTTGCCGAACACATAGGCGCCCGCGTAGGCGGGATGGGTCAGCACGTTGTGCACCGCATGATAGGTCGGCTCGACCCAGGTGATCTCCTCGCCGCGCAGGTAGGCGGTCGGTTGGAGGGGGAATTTCAGCCCCTGCTCACGCAGCCACAACCACACCCCGCGCGCCGACCCGCATACCGCGAACCGTTCGAAGACCGCGGTGATGACGCCGGTGACGGCCGCGTCGGGATGCCAGCGGATCTCCCCGTCGGCCTCGCCCCACACCAGCCCGACCGGCAGCCCTCGGCGCAGCTCGCCCCGGGCGGCCTTGTTGCGGATCCCTCCGTCGAGGCGGGCGCGCAGGATGTGCAGCTCGCACTCGGACATGGTGCCCTTCATGCCCAGCAGCATCCTGTCGTTGAACAGCCCCGGATGGTAGATACCGTCAGCGTCGGCGATCAGCGTGTCGGTCATCCCGGCCAGGTCCAGCAGCCGGTACCAGTCGGCGTTGTTGCGGGCCAGGCGGGAGACCTCCAGCGCGAACACGATCCCCACCTGCCCGAGCCCGACCTGCGCGGCCAGCTCGGCGAACCCCGAGCGTCCGGCCGTGCTGGCCCCGCTGAGCCCGAGGTCGTCGTCGATTACCCGCACCGCACTGCGCGGCCAGCCCAGCCGCTCGGCCCGCGCGACGAGTTCATACTGGCGGGCGGTGGACTCCCGGTTGCGGTCGAACTGCGCGAGGGTGGACTGACGGACATAGACCACCGCCGAGCGTCGCAGCTGCGAAGACGTGACCTTGGGATCACTCATCGCCGGCCACCTCGATCCCCGCGGGCACGGCGGCCTTGGCGATCACGCCGGCCAGTAACGCGGTCGCCGCCGCGATCGCCTCGGCCGGCAGCGCCCCGGCCGGGGTCGGTGGCGCCGGGGGTGGGTCGGGCATCAGACTGAGCTGGACAGGCTGCACGGGAGTCCTCCTTGCACGGTGACTTCCCGGCAGCCTGTCCCCGCTCCCGCAGCTCGCGTCCGGCCAGGTCGGCGACCAGCTCGCACGTGTGCAGCAGATCCGACAGCGACCCCAACGTCGCCATCGACTGCTCACCGTCCACAGCAGACTGATCTGTGTCGGTCCAGGCGGCTGGGACCAGAGACTTGCTGCCATCGGGCAGCACCAGCAACAACTCCAGGACCCCGTGCCGCCGCATCCCGCCCAGCACCTGCAGCGACCGGCCCTCAAGCGGATGCCGCCGCCGCGTGACCATCACAGTTGAAGGAAAGTCCTCGACACGGGTAGTAAGACGGGGCCTCGTTCGACGAAATCTCGCACCCTGCCCTCATGGACCGGGTGCGGCACGTGTCGGAGACAAACGCGTCCTGGCCCTGGTGAAGGCGTTCCTCAAATCGGGCATCCTCGGCGAGGACCGCCTGCTGAGGCCCACCACCGCCGGAACCCCGCAAGGGTCGATTCTCTCGCCATTGCTCAGTAATGTCGCGCTGTCCGTCCTGGACGAGCACATTGCACGGTCGCCGGGTGGTCCGGCGACCGGCGAAGGTGCCGACACCCATCGGGTTTGCAGCCCTTGTTGTAGACCGCGGGCGGTGGGTTGTACTGCCCCGGCGGTGCTTTGGCTGACACCGGGAGCGGGCGGTGGGTCGGCGGCTCCGGAGGGCGGCGGGGCCGCGAAGGCGGGGTCGGTGGCCACGAGGCCGAGGCCGAGCATGATGGCGAGCGCAACAAGCACGCGCCGCAAACCAAGTGACATGCAGATGACTCCAGCTGTGGTCGGGGCCGCAGGTCCGGCGCACAATGCTGGCGCAGGGAGCGGTCGCCGTCGGTCGCTGCGGTGCAGGCCGGCCCTGTGTTCTTCACCGAAGCAGGCGCCCGGAAATGTGTGGGTCCTGCTTCGGCGAGGATGGCCTGGTCACGAGGGACGCGCGTTCAATCGAGAGCCGTGCGTCCCTCGCTGGACAGAGATCTTGAGCGTGCGCCAGGCTTGCTTCACCAGTTCCAGGCCTGAGTCTGAGAAGGGATGCCGTGAACGCTCTCCAGATGGCGACGGCCGAACGGACCGACCTGGCGGATCTTCTGGCGACGCTGAGGCCCGAGCAATGGGAAGCCCCTTCGCTGTGCGAGGGCTGGCGTGTCCGCGACGTGGTCGCTCACGTGATGAGCTTCGACGTCAGTCTACTTAGGATGTTTCGCCGTGCCGTCCGCGGTCGGATATTCCACATCAACCAGGTCGGCGTCGACGAACTCGCGTTGCTAAGTACCGACGATCTCCTCGACAAGCTGCGGGCTCACCTGAGGCCAGAGGGGCTGGCCGCAATCTTCGGAGGACGTCTCGCCCTGCTCGATGTCACCATCCATCATCAAGACATCCGCCGGCCACTCGGTCTGCCACGCGAGATTCCGGCTGAACGGCTGCGCCTGGTCCTGGACTCCAGCGTGCGCAGCCTGGAGTTGCCGACGTGGCGCATCGCCCGCGGCGTACACCTGATCACGTCCGATCTGGACTGGAGCCACGGCTCAGGGCCAGAGGTTTCAGGACCGGCGGAAGCCATGCTGATGGCGATCACCGGTCGGTCATGCGCCGTCGGTGAGCTGACCGGTCCAGGGCAGCCGGTGGTGGCCGCCCGGCTTGCCCGCTGACTTCATCGGCGCACCATCCGTCCTGATCACCCGCTCGCCGTAGACAGCGGGGGAGAACTCCTGGCCGCTGGCGGGAGAACGAACCGGCTTTTGACAGGTGACCCTGGCCGATCTGTACGCGCTGCTGGCCATCCGATTCCATTCGGTGCTTGAGATCGTGGGCTGGCTGCGACGCCGGGCATAGCCCGCAGAAGCGGCGTGCGAGCGAAGGCCGGTGACGACGACGACCAACGAGATCAACCCCCGCGCACCCTCTGTCCGATCGCTGCGTCAACTAGGGTCGGCGCTGATCGGGGCCCGGAGGTGTCTGCCGGGGCGTTCAGCGCGTCGTCGAGCGGCGGAACGCGGTCAGGTAGCCGGTCAGGCCGGTGATGGTGAGCGGACGGATCACCAGGCGGCGGGCGTCGACACAACAACCCAGCCGGGCGGTGACCTGAGGATGTTCTCGATCTGTGCACGTCGGCGGCCATGTCGAGTCGGGACACGACCAGGCGCAGCGGGCGACTGCATGATGATCTGCGGCTCCCGCGCCCGGCGACGGCGCTCCACGGGGTTCGGGCACGCAGTGGTCAACTACCCACCGATGACGCACAGGCCGACATCGCCAACCGCGGTGGCTTGCGTCGCAGCGGCGGCGACTCGGCCTCGGTGTACGCCGGGTTGATCGTCGTGATGGTCCCGCCTGCCATCGCGGCCCCGTGGAACACCACGGCGTGCTCCGGCATGTTCGGGGCCAGCAGGGCCAGCACGTCCCCCCGGTCGAACCCTGCCGCCGCCAGCCCGCCTGCCAACGACCGGATCGCGTCATCCAGCTTGCCGTAGGTCATCACCCGCCCGGAGGCGCCGTCGATCATCGCGGGCTTGTGTGGCTGGCCGGCGCCGCCAGCCAGGACATACTCGGTGAGCGGGAGATCGGGGATCTCCACGTCCGGCAGCGGGCTGTGATGAATCATTGGTCCCCCCACCGCGCGGTGACCCGACGGACCCTCCGCCAGGGCGCCCGTCATTCTTGGCCCGGCACCAGGCCCACACAAGAGCCGTGACCACACGCCGGCTCCGGCGCCTTTGGCCCTAACGACGGGCAGCTCCGGTTCTCCGAACCGGCCCGGCCGACACGTCGGCGCCCGAGGGCGGTGGCCGCCGCGCTTCCCAAGCCGATGTTCGGCACGGCCGACACGAACGGCGTCCGCAGACGAACCTCGTGCAGGACCGAAGGTCTTCGTCTGCCTGATGTCAGACTGGATGATCGCCGACGGCGTCCCCGA
Organism: uncultured Actinomycetota bacterium; assembly: GCA_963750095.1. Classification (GTDB taxonomy): domain Bacteria; phylum Actinomycetota; class Actinomycetes; order Mycobacteriales; family Pseudonocardiaceae; genus Pseudonocardia. Next base: position 822,616 of record CAVVPJ010000012.1, read on the forward strand.
GATCGCTCAAGCCCGCCGGCTCGGTCACCTCCTCGGCGACAAGATCCAGCAGGCCTACTCCCACCTCGCCGCCGAGGTCGAAGCCCGGCTGTTGACCGGACTCACCGACCGGTGGGCCGACGCGGTCACCGCCAACCCCCACGAACCACCCTGGCGCCACAACGCCTGCGCCGCCCACATCGCCGAAGCGGGTACTTCCGGCCTGATCGGCGCCGCGTCGTGGTCGCGTTTCCCCGGCGCTGAGCACGAGCCGAGCCGGCTGGCAGCTCGACACTGCCTGGCCCGAGTGGCGTCTTTCGTTAGGAGCAGCTGGCGTGGAGGCCGCTGGGATCGAATGTGTCCCCGTGCTGGGGGAAGAACCACGTGACGCCGCGATACATCAGCCGCCCTTGGCAGGTGCCCAGGTCGAACGCGACGACCTCGGCAGGCTGCTCCACGCCTTCGGCGAGCGGGGCGCCTGGTGGCACCCAGGGCGCGACGCCGTGACCGTGCGCCTGTGGGCCGCCCCAGCTGTCCCACACGATGTCGGTGACCACGCCGTTCCCGTCGCCACCGTTGTCGATCACAGGTGGGCGGACCTCGCCGTAGCCGTGCGTCACGTAGTCGGGGTTGGGGGGATTCCCGAGGACCGGCTCGGTGTGCGTGGCCCGCAGGTCGATTTGGCCGCCGAAATGGGTCAGCCCCAGCTTGATCCCGTCGGTGACGGTGCGGACGGCTTGTGCGCTGTCCAGGATGCCCTTGATGTGCTGCCATACCTCCTTGAATGCCGAGTCGCCTGCCTCGAGGACGGTGCCGGTGCATTCCTTGGCGATCTCCATGATCGACTCGGCGACTTTCTCCGGGTCAGTGTCCCGGGCGGCTCCCGCTCCGCCCTCGAGGTCTTTCAGCACGCAGGAGGCGGCGTCGAAGATCTTCTCCGTTGCGTCGAGCCGCGGGCCCTGCTCGACGGTGCGGGTCAGGGTGGCGCGCACGTCCACGATGACTTGTGCGAGGGGTTCGCCGGACTTCGCGGCGTCCCAGATCGTCACCATCACCGTCTGCCCGACTTCGTCGGTGAAGACCTTCTTGCCCGGCAGGAATGACAGCATGCCGAGGATCACGCTGAGTGCCGTGCCCAGCTGGTCGGGTTCGAGCCGTGTCGGGAGGGTGTCGCTTCCTGTCGGGATGCCGATCGAGGTCCGCCCGTGGGGTGCGACGTAGCCGCGTCCGGTGGCATGGTCGGCCGCTCGCATCAGCGCGTCGACGAGGTCGAGCTCGCCGTCACTGTCCTTGAGGCCGATGTCGCTGCCGGCGGGGACGGTGATGGCGAAGGGCACTCGGTAGGTGTTCCCGACCTGCAGCGCGAGGGCAGGGTCGTCGGTGACGCACCCGGTGATCTCCTGGGCGGCTGAGGCGACCGTCCACTCCTGGGCGGGTTGCCCGCAGTCCGGGCGTTTCAGCGCGGGCCCCGACCACCAGTTCCCCAGGCCCGTGAGCATCCCGGAGGTGAACTTCTTCACGCCGCCCCAGACGTCGTGGGCGAATCCGGCGGTCTCGTCCCCGGCCCAGCCGATCGCGTCGGCGACCTGGCCGGGGGAGGGGATGTCGTAGCCGAAGACCTGGTACTTCGAGAAGTGCGGAGCCGGCACGGACAAGGTTCCCGCGCGGACGTCGAGGTCGGTCGGCAGTGGCACCCACACCTGCATCTCGTCGCTGTAGACGGCGAGGAAGACGTCGGCCCGGCGTGACTGTCCGACCTGTCGTAGGTCGACCGGCACCGTGACGCGCGCCCCGGGGAGGGGAGCTGCGCTGATGATCGTGTACGGCCTGCCGATCTCCCGCACGTCCGGCCCGAATGTGGAAGCGGGCGCGGGTTGGTCGGTGTCCGCCTCGATCCGCGTCGACGAGGACACCGCGCCCGGCGGCACCGTGATGGTCAGGCCGCCCGCGCCGGGGAAGTTCACGCTTCCACCGCGTCCGTCGACCGTTCGTGCGGCATCGGCTGTGCAGGCGGATCCGAGCGCCGCGACGAGGGCCAGAACGGTCGCCACCACGATGGCACGGGTTCGCCGCCCCGGCACGTGTACATGTCCCACGCCGGGGGACTCGTCCGGCCACCGCTGCCGGTTACGGGCAACCTCGACGCCCGGGCCGGGCGCGGCACGGCACGGCGCGGCGTCCTCGGCCGGACGGTAGGTCGCCACCATGTGATCTTCCACATCGACCGTTGCCGCCTACCGCGACACGATGCGGCTGCTGCACGGCTAGCCGCCACCCGCACCGGGATGCCGCCGTCGGGCCTGGACCTGGCCGACCTGGACGCCGCGCTGGTCGCCGGGTTCCTCGACCATCTCGAACGCGGGGCTTTTCGGCGGCCACGTCGAGCAGTGCACAGGCGGGCAACACCGGTCCGTAACGCCGCTGCACTTCGTCGCGAAGCACGGGCGAGTGGGCGGACCGGCCTAGTCTGCGGCGCTCGGTGAGGGAGGTGTGCCCGTGCACGAGGCAGGAAGCGCAGCCCGGCGGACATCCCCGGCTACGTCGCTGGGCTCACCCCCGTGCTGCTCCGCGCCGACACGGCCGTGACCAACCACGGCTTCGCCGACGGCGCCGCGACGACGCTCCACTCGGTGCTGCAGTCGGGCACGGCCGTGCTCGTCGACCGCTACGGCGTGCCCCGCGCCCGCTGCGCCTGCGGCAACCCGCTGACCCCCTCGACCCTGACCACCCCGGCCAGCTACACCGGCGACCGATGGGCGGCGTTCGACCCGGCGCACGTCGTGACCGCGGCCCCGACCTCGGCGCCGATGACCGAGCTCACGCTGGTCGACCCGGTCAGTCTGGCGGTCTTCACCCGGCCGGTCGGCGGGAACGGAACCACCGACCACGCCTCAGCCCCGACGACGCCGACAACTGCGCTCCTGCCGTCGACCTCCTTCCAGCCCGCGCCCCGCCCGCAGCCATCGGACATCGGTAACCCGCCGAAGCCCGCACCGGTGGTGCGGGTGCCGAACGTGGTCGGGCAGAACACGGACAAAGCCATAGCCACGCTCGAGAACCAGGGCTTCCAGGTCGACACGAACGCGGTGGATGGCGCGGGTGTCAGCGACACCGTGCTGTCCACGGATCCCGCCCCTGGCACCCAGGTGCAGCCAGGCTCGAAGATCACCCTCAATGAGTTGAAGAAGCAAAAGAAGAAGAAGGACACCCAGGTGCCCAACGTCATCGGGCAGACGCTGTCCAACGCCGGGCAGACCCTCAGCAACGCGGGCTACACCAACGTCGCGGTGCAGGGTTCCACCGATCCCAACGCCATCGTCGTCGACCAGCAGCCGAGCGGGGGAAGCGGCTTCAACACGGACACGAAGATCACCCTGACCGTCCAGGCGAGCGGCACGCCGACGAACAACGGGTTGGGCGGCCTGTTCGGCAACTGAGTCGGGCTCGTGGGTGCCGAGAACCCTGTCTCTTCAAGCACCTCAGGCCTACACCTGGCCGAGCAGCTCGTGCACACCCCGCGTGCCGGGCCCGGGTCCGCTCATCGACTGCCCGCGCGGGCCGGGCGGCTGGGTTCGACAGCGGCTGCTCTGGTGTGGGTGCCGAGAATCCGGTCACCTCATGGTTCAGAGTTGGCCCGAGCGGCCGGTCGTCATCGGGGAACGGCCAGCCGGCTTGGGTGAGGGCATCAAAGTGGGGTGTGGTCGATCACTTCGTTGCGCCCGGACAGCGCGTCTATGCATATCAGCATCGCTTTCGCGTGGCTGCGCACTATGCGGTCGTCCGGGACGAAGGCCGGGCTGTGCAGGCCAGGGGCGGACCGGTCACCTGATCCCACGCCGAGGAAGATCATCACTGAGGGTGTCACGCGGCCGTAGTAGGCGAAGTCGTCGGCGCCACACGAGCGGAGCGGTGGGCTTTCGGTCAGGCCCGCCAGCTGGAGGGCGGAGGACACGGTGGCCGTTGTCGCGGGGTCGTTGTAGAGCACTGGGCAACCGAGTTTGATGTCCACATCGATCGTGACCTCGCATGCAATTCCGATGCCGCTCGCGATGCGGCGCATGCCGTCGTGGAGTTGTCTGCGCCCGTCCTCGCTGAAGGAACGGATCGTTCCGCCCAGCTCCACCGTGTCGGGAATCGCGTTGACCACCACCGCGCCGCCACCATGGATGCGGCCCACGGACACCACGCTCGGCTGCATGGGGTCGCTCTCGCGGGAGGTCAGGGTCTGCAGAGCGGTGACCAGCTGTGCTGCGGCCACGATCGGGTCGCGGGACCGGTGCGGATAGGCGCCGTGCCCAGCACGGCCGACGATGCGGATCACGAAGTCGTCCGCCGAGGCGTTCACCGGTCCTGACGCGGCCGAGAAGACCCCGTCGGGCAGCATGGGTTGCAGATGCAACCCGACCATCGCCCGCAGGCCCGGTTCCGTGAATTGACCGTCTTCCAGCAGGGCGATCGCACCGGACGGTGGTGCCTCCTCCCGCGGCTGGAAGACCGAGACCAGGCTGCACCCGAGATCGACCGACCGCAGCACCCGGGTGACCAACGCTAGCGCGGCCATGTGTACGTCATGGCCACACACGTGCCCGACACCCGGCGTTCGGGACGGAAATGCGTAGCCTGCGTCCTCCTGGACGTCCAGCGCGTCGAGCTCGGCCCTGATCCCCACGGGCGGGCCGCTGCCGGTGCGGCAGAAGAAGCCCTCGGTGACCCGCGTCGCCTCCACCGGCGCGAGGTAGTGGAGCAGGCTCTGGACCGTGCGGTCCTCGGAGCCGCCCAGTTCGGGTTCGGCGTGCAGCCTCTGCCGAAGTTCGATCGCCGACGGCAGCAGCTCGTCCATCGCACGTAAGGCAGCAACCAGGCCGGTGTGCACGCCGTCTCCAGGGGGATCACGTCGATCGGTCACGAGCGGACTGGTTCGTCGACGTGTCGGGCGTTGCCGCCAGCCACCACGACGCTCCGTGCGAGGACGACGAGCGCGATGGTGACTCTGGTCAACATGAGAAGACGTGCGTGCCCTTGCGGGCCGGCCGAGAGACCGAGAGAACGACCACGGCGAGCATGATTCCCGATCGCGAAGCCGAACCAGTCGCTGGAGGTCACGTCCGGACCTCGGGTCCACGAGTGAGGAACAATGTTCGGGTGGACGCTCGAGTGCGTGGCGTGCGGATCTCCTACGATGACGCTGGTTCCGGTCCGATGGTCGTCCGCGTCCATGGCCTGACCGGGAGCCGTGCCCAGGATGACGTGACTGGCGCGTTCGCCGCTGGCCCCCTCGTCAGTGCCGGACGGCGAGTGGTGCGGTACGACGTGCGCGGCCACGGCATGTCCGATGGTGGGGCGGTTGACACGGACTATGTCTGGGCCAACCTCGCCGACGATCTGCTGGCGCTGCTCGATGTTCTGCGCGTCGATCGAGTGAGCGGCGTTGGAGCGTCGATGGGGACGGCGATCCTGCTTCATGCGGTCACGACTGCACCTGATCGCTTCGACCGGGTGGTTCTGACCTGCCCGCCGACGGCTTGGGAGACGCGCGGGGCGCAGCGTCAGGCGATGCGTGAGGCAGCGGAATCCGTCGACCATGACGGGATGGGGGCGTTTGTGGTCAGCCGCCGAGCCCAACGACCACCACCCGCGCTCGCAGACCAGCCCCTGGGCCCGGTCGACATCGACGAGTCGCTGTTGGCGGCGGTTTTGCGCGGTGCCGCGGCGTCGGACCTGCCCTCGCAGGACGCTGTCGCCATGATCCGTTGCCCGACCCTCGTTCTGGCCTGGGCCGATGATCCGGGGCATCCCGTTTCCACGGCCCACCGGCTAAGCGAGCTGATCCCCGACGCTGCCCTTCACGTCGCGAGAACTCCTGACGAGCTGCGGAGCTGGGAGAATCTGATGGCCGCGTTCTTACCGTAGTTCGTTGCGTGGGTCGATGCTCGTCGCTACGGGCGCTCGAGGACACATGCCCACGTCGGCCGGTGAAGAGTCGGGCGTCGGGTCTCTGGGCGACGGAGTTGCTCAGTCGATGAACGATCTCGTGGACTTCCGTGATGAGCGGGACGACCCGGGCGCGCTTGCCTTTGGTGCCAGCTCCTCGTTACCGAGCGATTCGTGGCAGTCGTCGCAGTCGACGACGAAGCAGGCGATGTGTCGCAGGGTCATGACGCATCCCCGTCGTCGTCGGCGCGCTGTTCTTCGGCGTGGTGCAGTCCGGTCACCGCTTCGGTAACGGCACGGTCCACATCCCTGGCGAGGGTGGCGAGGGTGGTGAGTGGTGAGTCCTTCGAGGTCACCGTGGGCGATGCGGCGTCCGTGGGCGGCCTGAGGGGCCCCACACTGTCCGGAAAGCGCGGGGCCCCTCAGGTCCAGCGGCGGCGGACGAGTTGCCGGTGCAGCGCAGGATCGTGGCCGGGTTGACCGGGAATCCGCGGCGGCGATGAGCGGGAAGTAGTCGCCCAAGGGCGGCGATCACGGCGCGGTCGGTCCAGCTAGTCCGTGGCCGGGATGTGCGTCGCTGTAGGGCGGCCAGCTGATGGCGCAGGACGAGGATCTCGATCTCGTTGGTGGTGTCGGAGCGGGCGTGGAGCACCATCCAGCTCAGCAGCTCCGCGAACATCTGGTAGATCAGCTTCACCGCCACCGAGGGATCATGCCGCGCCACCGTCGGCCGCGAAGCATGAGGTCAGCGGCAGTGCGCGAGGTTTCGGCACCCGCAGGCCACCGGACGCGTGAGAGGACCCAGCCGCCGCTACACCATAGAGATCAACACCATTCCGTCGGACGGCCCTTGATCCACACAGCCCGTCCTTAACTGAACGGCCCTGGCTTCTACCTGCTCATGACGCTCGACGTCCTCGCGCTCGGTATGGCGGGCGACGGCGGTCCAGCAGCCGCGACGATCGTCGCCACCTACCAGGCGGCCGCCATCCTGAGCCGGATCCCCTTCTTCCTCGCCGACGCTCTGTCCGACGCCGCCTTTCCGTTCATCGCGGGCGGGCGGACGCGCGAGGAGCGGCACGCATGGTTCGTCGCTGCCTTCCGCTGGGTGCCACTCGCGGTCGTTCCCCTGCAACTCGTCCTCGTCGTCGCTCCGGGCGTGGCCTTGCGTCTGTTCTTCCCGTCCGACTACGGGGACGCCGAAGGTCTGGTCCGCATCATCACGCTCGGCACGCTGGGCCTGCTCGTGGCCGACATGCTGCTGAAGGCGATGTACGCACAAGGCACGGCGGGCGCCGTCGCCCGGCGTATCCCGGTCGCCGTCGCGACGCAGGCAGGCGCGATGCTTCTCGCTGTACCGAGGTTCGGTGCGCTCGGGGCCGCGTCGGCGTTCACGATCGGGAGCTGGACGGCGGCCGTGCTGCTGGCCCACCGCTATGTCAGGTCCCATCGCGCCGAACTGCCGTCGTCGCGGACGCTCGTCCGCTACGGGGCCGCGATCGCCGTTCTCGGTGCAGGTCTCGCCATCGCAGCCATCTGTCCGCAGTGGGCCGCGCTTCCAGCCATCGCCGCGGGCTTCAGCGGCTACGCCGTCGCCGCGGTCCGACTCGCGTTGCTCCGAGACGGCGACATCCACCGCGTCGAGGCATTGGTGAATCGCATCCGACCTGCGTCCCGGGCAGCCGCCCACCCGACCACGGTGACCGTTCCGATGCCTCGCGTGGTGCCGGGCTCGTCCGCCGCGACCGTCCGGGCTCGCGACAGGGGCCGTGTCGGGGCGTCCCCGACCCCTCCGCAGCGCCGGCGCCGACCCCGGACGGAGAGCAGGCGGGCGTGGCTCCTGCGGCGTGCGGTCATGGTCGCTGCGTCCTGCATGTGGGGGTGCACCGCCCGCACAAGAACCACGCCGTTCTGGTGGCCGCGTTCGCCGAGGTCGCCCGTGCGATCCCGGACGTCCGGCTCGTCCTCGTCGGGCAGCCCGACCCACGGTTCCCGCTCTCGGTGCCCGATATCGCGCGCGCTCACGGCGTCGAGGATCGGGTCGACGTCCTCCCCGAGGTCGACAACGACGAGTTGGCCCGGCTCTACGGCGGTGCGTCGGTGTTCGCGTTCCCGTCCTTCGTCGAAGGCTTCGGGCTGCCGGTTCTCGAGGCGATGGCGGCGGGGGTGCCGGTCGTCGCGAGTGACGCCGCCGCGGCCGTGGAGGCGTCGGGTGGGGCCGCGCTGAACGTCAGCGCCCGTGACGTCCGTGGCTGGGCGGAGGCGCTGACCCGCGTGCTGGCCGACCGCGGGCTCGCCGCGCGGATGGCGGCACACGGCCGCGAGGTGGCCTCCGCCGCGACGTGGGAACGGTCAGCAGAACGGACGTTGCGACTTCTCCGACGTGTCGCTCGGACCGCGCGTCCTGGAGGCGCGCGGTGAGCATGATCGAGGCGGATACCGCCGAGATCCCGAGGCCGCCGGTTCCTGCGCTCGGGCGCGTCGACACCTATTCGCGCAGAACCGTCGTGCGACGCGGGGCATTCATCGCCGCCCCGCTGATCCTCGCGTTGCTCGTGCGCACCTCGGGGCTGCTGAGTCCCGCTCCGGACCTCTCGCCGCTGCCGGGGCTGCCCGACTCCGTCGAGGTCGCCCACGGCCTCGTCCGAGGGGGCCCAGCACAGGAGCTCGACCTAGTCGGCATGCACGACAACTACGGGGTGCGTTGGCTCGTCGACCTCGAGCCTGCGGACGCGGAGGAAGAGGCTGTCGCGAGGCAGCTCGGAATGAAGCTGCTGCAGCTGGACATCTCCGACGGAGTTCCGACGGTGCCGCAGATCACGACATTGCTGCATTTCCTCGCGGGAACGGCAGCGGCGAACGGGGGCGTGCGGGGTTCGACGGAGGTCGTGTACATGCACGACCGCACGGGATGCGGCCCGGTGCTCGTCGTCTCGGCCGCCCTCCAACTGCTGCGCGAGCAGCCGTTGTCCCAGGTTCTGTCGACCTTCAGCCCTGCCGAGCTGAGCTGCCTCAGCACCACCGAGATGGTCGTGCTGCAGGACGTTGAGGCGGCGACGCAGGGTGGCGACGCGCCGTCGGGGCGATATGCGCAGCTGCGCGGGATGACGTGGTGAAGGCGGGAGGCGGCGGCCTTGCGGGCGTCGTGCTCGTGGTGCTGCTCGCCGCCGTCGTCTCGTCGGGGACGCCGCTGGCAGCGCCGTCCGTCAACCGGGCCGCCCCGGCCCCCAGCAGGCTCGCCCTGGGCACGCTGGTGTCGCGGCCGGAGCACTCGAACGCGGAGGCGGCCGTGGGGATCCGCGACGCGATGGTCGAGCTGTCCTGGGCGAAGCTCGAGCCGGAGCCCGGGAAGTTCGACGTGCAGTACATCGCGGCCATGCGGACCCAGATCGGTGCCTTGCGCAACACGGGACGGGTCCTGACGCTCGGGCTCGGCCTGGAGGACGCCCCGGACTGGCTCCTCGCCCTTCCGGACAGCCGGTTCGTCAACCAGCGCGGCGAGGTCTCGTCCGAACCCGACCTGGTGTTCGACCAGCGACTGCGTGACCGCGCCAGCGACTACCTGACCAGGGTGGGCGTTGAGTTCGGCTTCGGCGGCTTCGCGTTCGTGCGCCTGAACTCCGGTGCGAGCAGCGAGTTGACCTATCCGGACACCGGCGACGACTGGGCGTTCGACACCGAGGCCCGCAACGGGCCCGGGATGTCCATCGGGATGGCGCGCAACCCTGCTCCCGGATGGCAGCCCGCCAACGGTCCCCTCGACGAGGGGACGGCGTCCGCCTGGGCCGCCTGGTACGTCGGTGCGCTTGCCGACCTCGTCCGGTGGCAGATCGGCGTGCTGTCCGGACTCGGATTCCGGGGGACGTACCAGGTGCTCACCCCGGGCGTGGGGCTGCGTCCCACCGAGTTCGCCGCGGCGCTCCGGCAACAGCCGCCGAAACCGGTCGGCCTGCTCGGCGTCGGCGCGGTGTGGGCCTTGTTCTACAGCCAGCTACCACGGAGATCGGACATCATGGCCTACGTCACGTCGACCGCGGACTCGTCGGGCGACAACGACCTGTGCGCGGCGACCGACCGCTCGGTCCCCCTCACGTCGGATGCTGTCGAGGAGTGGTCGGCCGCGCGGTGGATCAGCAGGATCGCCGACGAGAACGGCTTCGCCAAGGGCGGTGAGAACCCCGGCTGGGGGATCCAGCCGTTCCTCAACGCGTCCTACCGGGACAGGTCCGGCACCGGGATGCTGGCTTCTGCGGTGCGCCAGGCGCGGACGTGTGGGTTCCAGGTTCTCTACTGGGCACACGACGACCAGCTGTGGGACGGCACAGCGTCCTTCGACGAGTTCGCCCGGCAGGCGCAGGCGGACCATGGATGAGGCAGGGGCGGCGACGGTCCGGAGAACCGCCATGGAGCCCGCCCGTCTCGAGCTGGTGCACGTCACCCGTCGTCCGGTCCACGAACACGGCGGCGTGGAGCGGGTTGTCCGCGGGCTCGCGGCGGCGATGACGGAGGCCCGGCCGTCGTGGCGGATCGGCGTGATCTCCGCGTTCCGGCGCTGCGGCGGCCTGGAGTCGACCCCGGCGCTCTCGGACGTCCTCGCCGCGATCGCCATTGCCGGTCGGCTGCTGCGCTACCGGGGGGACGTCGCGTTCGTGCACTGCCCCGAGTGCCTGTGGCTGGCCCTGCCATTGCTGCGGCTGCGTCGCGACCGGCCGCGGGTCGTCGCCGTCTGGCATGGCGCAGGGCCGCGGAGGGCGCTCGTCCTGCGGCCCTCCGGACATCCGCTGGCGCGGGCGCTGGCATGGCTGATGTGCGCCGAGGAGCGGCCCGCGTTGGCGGCCGACGCGCACGTCATCATCCATCCGCACATCGCGCAGGACCTGCGGTTGTCCTATGGGTTCACCGGACGGGTCCGCGTCGTGCGGAACGCCTTGGACCCGGACTGCCGGACGACACCCGGCCAGGACGGGCGGCGTGCAGGTGCCAGCCCGCCGGTGGCGATCTGGGTGGGCCAGACCGACCACGGCAAGGGGCTGGACGTCGCACTCGCCGCCCTGCGGATCGCCCGCAGGACGGTGCCGGAGCTGCGGCTTCGGGTGGTCGGGCTCCCTCCCGACGAGAGCAGGCGCGAGGACGGCGTCGAGTGGACGGGGGTGGTAGCTCCGGAGGCGGTGGCCGCGGCGTACCGCCGATCGGACCTGCTGCTGTTCCCCACGCGCTACGAGAGCTTCGGCCTCGTCGTTCTCGAGGCGATGGCCGCCGGGCTGCCGGTGATCGTCTCCGACGCGATCCCGGAGGGGATCGTCACCGACGGGCGCAATGGTTGCGTCGTGTCCGGTCACGACGCGCCGGACTATGCGGCCGCGCTCGTGCGCCTGTGCGCCGACGCGGATCACCGGGCGCGGGTCGGCGCCGTCAACGTCGCGGACGCGGGTCGCTTCGACCAGGCGACCACCGCGGCGGGCTACCCCAGCCGGCACGCTCTACTACGAGGACTTTCCGTACAACCTCGAGCACGGTGCCGATCCTTCCTTCGTCCGCCGTGCCGACCTCCGCGAATGGATCTGGCCGGAGCTCCTCGCCGAGAAGGAGGCGTTGATCCGCGGGTACCGAACCCAGGTTCCGGTCCTCTTCCCCGGTGGGCGGATCCCGGCCGTCTCCGAGCGGTACTACACACCCAGAGACCAGGACGCGAAAGATCTCGTGGAGATCCTGCGACCCGCCCGTCAGAGATGACCGGCCGCGCGACAGGCCCGTCCCTTGCCGCTCCTCACCTGTCCGCCTGCGTCCAGATCGTCGCCGAGGAGGTGGTCGCGTCCGGGGTGAAGCCGTCGAGGGGCGTTGGTCGCCGACCACGTGATCGCGGACCCGGCGCGGGAGCAGACGCAGCACACCCCGCCGGGCGTGCTGCCGCGGTCAACGTCGACGCGGGACGTCGTGCTGACGGTGCGCCGCGGGCGGGGTCGGCGCCGTCCAGCTCGCCAGCCGGGGATTCGGATCACTCGCCGAGCACGTCCGGGAAGTCGAACAGCGTGACCAGCGTCGGATCATGGTGGAACGCGACGACGCGGGAGATGCCGGTGGCGGTTGCGTGTGGGTGCCGAGAACCCGGTCACCTCATGCGACGTGCACGTATTCGTGGTTGAGGCCGCCGAGCCGGTCTCGTCTGCGCAACCGGATGGCTGCTTCGGATCGCGGTCGGGCGCGACCGGTCGGTGGGTGGGTGCTGATCCAGTGATCGATGTGGCGGTGGTCGTCGTAGTGCTGGATGTACTCGCGGGCGAGGTGCACGCGGCGGCGGCCGTGCTCGACCACCGCCAGGGATGTAGAGGCGGCGCAGAAAGGACGGTGTCGACGTGGGCGAAGTCGATCGCGAGGATCGCGTGGGCTTGCGCGGATAGGAACTGTCGCCAGGTCGGCCCGGACCGTCGGGGTGCTGGTTCGAGGCCCGCGCCCTTTATGATCTTCCAGGTGGTCGAGGCGGCGATTGGGTGGCCGAGGCCGATCAGCTCGCCCTGGATTCTTCTGTAGCCCCGGGTGGGATTCTCTCGGGCATCCGCAGCACCAGGGCCCGGATCGGGGGTGCGGTGGGCGGTCGGCCTGGTCGTCGGTGTGGGTAGGTCCAGCGGCGGCGACGAACTGGTGGTGCCAGCGCGGCAGCATTCGGGGGACACCAGCCGCAGCCGCCGCAGCGGGGTGGGTAGCAGCGTGCTCAGCGCACTGAGCACCCCGCGGTCGAGCCAGGGTCAGCGTGGGTCGGGGTTGGTGCGGCGCAGCATCGCGACCTCGTGACGCAGCACCAGGATCTCGACGTCCTTCGCGGCGTCGTAGCGGGCGAGCAGCGCAAGCCAGCGCAGCACGCGGACGAGCATCAGGTAGGCGAGTCCGAAGGCCACACCTCCTGCACCATGAACCCGCCCGAAGTACATCATCATCACGGCAATCGGGCGCTTCTGGGAAAGGCTCAGCTCAGTCAGCGCGTGTGGCAGCCGCCGACCGCAGTTCGCTGCTCGACCTCACATACACCCTGCCGGTCGGCGAGTCGGGCCGAATCCACCGCCGCCTGGAGTGTCGATTTCCAGCGTGTCGCCCGGCTGAAGATCGATCGAACCACAGCCGGGCAGTTCTTCGATCGCGCCGTCCGCGCGGTGGACGCGGTTGCGGCCGAGAGAGCCGGTCGCGCCGCCTGCCATGCCGTATGGCGGGACTCGCCGGTGGCCGGACAGTGTGCTGGCGGTCATCGGCTCGCGGAACTGGATGCGGCGGATGGCTCCGTCGCCGCCGTGCCATTGGCCGGACCCTCCGGTGCCGTGGCTGATCGAGAATTCTTCGAGCAGCACGGGGAATCGCCATTCGAGGACTTCAGGGTCGGTGAGTCGGGAGTTCGTCATGTGTGTCTGGACAACCGATGCTCCGTGGAATCCGTCGCCGGCACCGGAGCCGGAGCCGATGGTCTCATAGTATTGGTGTCGCGTGTTGCCGAACGTCAGGTTGTTCATCGTCCCGGATCCTTCGGCTTGCACGCCGAGGGCGGCGAATAGCGCGCCGGTGATCGCTTGGGAGGTCTCGACGTTGCCCGCGACCACGGCAGCTGGGTGCACCGGGGCAAGCATGCAGCCCGTAGGGATGACGAGTTGCAGCGGGCGTAGGCAGCCGTCGTTGAGCGGGATGTCGTCTGCGACAAGGGTCCTGAAGACGTAGAGCACAGCAGCGGTGGCCACGGAGGACGGCGCGTTGAAATTAGTGCCGAGCTGCGGCGAGGTGCCAGTGAAGTCGATCGTCGCAGCGCGAGCCACGCGGTCGACAGTGATCTTCACAGCGATGCTGGCGCCGGAGTCCATTTCGTATCGGTATTCGCCGTCGGTGAGGGTATCGATGACGCGGCGGACGGCTTCCTCGGCGTTGTCCTGAACGTGCCGCATATATGCCTGGACGACATCGAGACCGAAATGGTCGATCATCTTGCGGACCTCGTCGTCACCTTTGGCGTTAGCCGCGATCTGAGCGCGCAAGTCGGCGAGGTTCGTGTCCGGGCTGCGGGAGGGGTAGGGCGCCTCGGTGAGCAGCCGCCGTGTTTCGGCCTCGCGGAACCGGCCGTTCTCGACCAGCAGCCAGTTGTCGAACAGCACGCCTTCCTCGTGGACCTCGCGGCTGGTGGCGGGCATAGATCCGGGAGTGATGCCGCCGATCTCGGCGTGATGGCCACGGGAGGCGACATAGAACAGAATGTCCCCGCGAGCGCTGTCTGAGCCCCGTGCCCCGACGGGCTCGGTGTCATCCGCTCTGGCCTCGGCGGTCGCCGTGTCGAAGACGGGGGTGATCACGGTGATGTCGGGCAGGTGGGTGCCGCCGTGGTACGGGTCGTTGACCGCATACACGTCGCCGCGCTTCATCCGGCCAGCGCGTCGGCGGATCACCTCCTTGACGCTGGTGCCCATCGAGCCGAGGTGCACCGGAATGTGCGGCGCGTTGGCGACGAGATTGCCGTCGGGGTCGAAGAGAGCGCAGGAGAAGTCAAGCCGCTCTCGGATGTTCACCGACTGGGCGGTTGCCTCCAGCCGGGTGCCCATCTGTTCGGCGATCGACATGAACAGGTTGTTGAAGATCTCCAACAGCACCGGGTCGACCTCGGTGCCTGCGCCGGTTTCGTCACGTGCGGCGACACGCTCGACGAGCAGGTGCCCGGTCGTGGTCAGGGTTGCCCGCCAACCGTCGTCCACGACGGTCGTCGCGTTGGGCTCGGCGATGATCGCAGGCCCGGTCACCGCGTCCCAGGCACACATCCGTTCGCGCTGGTAGAGAGGTGCGTCCCGCCAGACGTCGCGGGCGTAGAGGCGCACCGTATCGACGGGCTCGAGGGTGCTCCTCGCGCCTCCGTCCGGTTCCCCGAGGTGAGACAGGTCAGGTGGGCTGGTCAGGCCGATGGCCTCGACCGAGATCGCCTCGACGATCAATGGCCGGTTCATCAAGAACGAGTACGTCGCTGTGTGGCTCGCCTCGAACTCCACGACCATCGCGTCGAGCTCGGTCAGCGGGACCGGGATGACAGTGTCAGTGCCGTCGTAACGCAGCCGCGCGCGCCGGACGACGTGGATCCGCGCTGCGGGGACTCCCTCGTCGAGCAGCTCGGCCCTGGCCGCCTTTTCCAGCGAGTCCGCCAGGTCCTGCAACCGCTGCATGGTCGGGGGCTCGAGCCGTGCCACCACGGACTGCTCCCGCATGGCGGTGGTGTCGGCCAGGCCGATCCCGAGCGCGGACAGCACGCCTGCCATCGGCGGGATCAGCACGGTCCGAATCCCCAGCGAGTCGGCCACCGCGCATGCGTGCTGGCCGCCCGCTCCGCCGAACGTGGTGAGCGCATACCGAGTGACATCATGTCCCTTCTGGACCGATATCTTCTTCACCGCGTTGGCCATGTTCGCCACCGCGATCCGGACGTAACCCTCGGCTACCTGCTCGGGCGAGCGATCGTCACCGGTCTGCGCGTGAATCGCGGCGGCCAGCTCGGCGAACCGTTGCCGGACGATCTCGGCATCCAGCGGCTGGGCGCCGTTGGGGCCGAACACAGCGGGGAAATGCGCCGGCTGGATGCGGCCGAGCATGACGTTGGCATCGGTGACGGCCAGCGGCCCACCGCCCCGGTAGCAGGCCGGTCCCGGGTTGGCGCCCGCCGAGTCCGGGCCGACCCGGTAGCGGGTGCCGTCGAAGTGCAGGATCGACCCGCCGCCCGCTGCAACCGTGTGGATATCGAGCATCGGTGCCCGGAGCCGGACGCCCGCGACCTGGGTGGTGAACGATCGCTCGTACTCGCCGGCGTAGTGCGAGACGTCGGTGGAGGTGCCGCCCATGTCGAAGCCGATCACGCGGTCGAATCCGGCCAGCGCGGACATCCGCACCATGCCGACGATGCCGCCTGCCGGGCCGGACAGGATCGCGTCCTTGCCCCGGAAGTGCCCCGCCTCGGCCAGCCCACCGTTGGACTGCATGAACATCAGCCGCACGTCCGGCATCTGCTCGGCAACGTGGTCGACGTAGCGGCGCAGCACGGGGGACAGGTAGGCATCGACGACGGTGGTGTCTCCGCGCGGCACCAGCTTCATCAGCGGGCTGACCTCGCTGGACAGTGAGATCTGGGGGAAACCGATCTGCGCGGCGAGCTTGCCGATCTCCAGCTCGTGCGCCGGGTGGAGATGGCTATGCATGCAGGTCACGGCAACCGAGCGGACCCCATCCACGTACGCGCGCCGTAGCCCTTCGGCCAACGGACCGAGATCCGGTGCGCGCAACACCGTGCCCTCGGCGGTGATCCGCTCGTCGATCTCGATCACCCGCTCGTACAGCATCTCCGGCAGAACAATGTGCCGGTCGAAGATCCGCGGCCGGTTCTGATAAGCGATCCGCAGCGCATCGCCGAAGCCCTTCGTGATCACCAGAACGGTTGGCTCGCCCTTGCGTTCCAGCAGCGCGTTCGTCGCGACCGTGGTCCCCATCCGCACCGCCTCGACCCGATCGGCCGGAACCGGATCATCCTCGGCGATGCCGAGCAGCGCACGGATACCGGCTACCGCGGCATCGGGATACTGCGTCGGGTTGTCCGACAGCAGCTTGTGCGTCACCAGTCGCCCATCGGGCCCGCGGGCCACGATGTCAGTGAACGTGCCTCCACGGTCGACCCAGAACTGCCATCCTGCGCCGGTCACCCGGGCCTCCCTTCACCGCGCTGCTTCGCGTACCCCATTCTGAGCGCCGCTGGCACGGTGGACGTGAGCTGGGCGCCGCCGCCACTGGATCAAGGGAATCCGATCGTCACGGTTGCGGGTCCGAGGCGGACGCAGCGGCCCGCGGTGCGGTAGGTGCGGGGCGTCACGGTTCCCCGTGCTGCTGGCGCGATGGCCGCCACAGGCCTGGCCGTGCTCGCCTGCCGGTACGCCCGAGCACGTGCTGCGGCTGACCGGGACTGGGCCGGGCGAGTCGAGGCCCGTCTCGCCGATCTCGGCGAGGTGGACGCCGTCTCGATATTGCCGCTCGTGGAGCGCCTGACGAGCGAGCGGCCCGACATGGGGTTGAAGGGTGAGGCGGGACTGTCCTATCTGGTCCAAGCGGGGGCGAGTGCTTTCGTGATCGACACCGGGCTCAACGTGCGAGGTGCAGAGCGCTCGCCGCTGGGTGGAGAATGCCGCTGCGTTGGGCGTTGACCTGCAGTCGGTGGACGGCGTGGTCATCTCTCACCTGCACCCCGACCATGTCGGGGGAGCCCGGATGGCGTTGCGGCGGACCTTCGGCTTTTCACCGGCCCGGATTGAGGCCCAGGCGATGGTGGTGAACGTCCGCGGGTTCGGGCTCGTCGTGCTGACCGGCTGCCGCCATCCGCCGATCGAGCGCATCCTCGGCGTCACCGAGCAGGTTCTCGACGTCCCGATCCGAGCGGTCGTCGGTGGCCTGCACCTACCGGTGCACGCGTGGGGGACGCCGCTGATCCCGCAGGCGGTGCTGGGCAACCCACGTTGGGCCTGGCAGCCGATCGGCGAGCGGGATGCCGCGCAGGTCATTGAAGAGATCCGGGCCCGAGGTCCCCGGGTCGTCGCCCTCTCCGGCCACGACAGCACCCCGGTGGACCTGCGACGCCTTTCAGCAGACGTTCGGCGTCCGCTACCGCACGATGCGGGTCGGCGAGAAGCGGCAGATCACCGCCGGAGGCGCTCTTGGCGAGCATGGGTAGTGCGGTAAGGGCGCCGGACCACCCCAACCCGTGTTTCCGGCAGGCGCCCCGGTGCTCGAGGTGTTCCCCGATCGTGCCGATCAGCGTCAACCCCAGCCTCGGTGTCGGTGCCATGCTGGTGGCCTGGATGCGCAGGAACTGCCGCCAAGTGGTGTCGGTGTGCCGGACCGGCGCCGGTGAGATCCGATGCTGCCGAGGATCCGACGGAGCGTCGAGGCGCCGACCCGGTGGCCGAGCTTGACCAGCTCGCCCTGCACTCTTCGATAGGCCCGGCTCGGGTTCTCCCGTGCCATCCGTACGACCAGCGCGGCGACGATGTCGTTGATCGGTGGCCGTCCGGGACGGCTCGGGTAGGTCCATTCCACCTCTTGCGCACGAGTCGGCGATGCCAGCACAGGATGGTGTCCGGGCTGACCAGGCGATGATCCCCAGTGCTCGGGCAGCCGCCGGGCGAGGGAGGCGAACACGTCCCGCCACATCGGACCCCGTCGCGAGCGGTCAGAACGTCTGTGGCACACGTCTTTGCGGCCTCCGCGCAACCCTCCTCCTCGCAGTTACCTCAGGTAATCGGCGCGTAACAACAGCGTGTACGGCTTCGACATGTCCCCGGGGAGCATCACCGGCGACCGCAGAAGGGCACCATGGCGAGCAGACAGCGCACTGGCCAACTTGATGGGACGCTGCCGCTGCAGCGCGGCGGCGTCGACGTACCGACCGATGCCCCTGCGTTGAGGCCGTTCACTACGCCGGTCGGGCCGATCTCGGGGCTCTCGCCGGTCTCGATGCCGCCGCGCCCGTCGCGGCGCGACCTCTCCGCCATCCAGGCCTCCTTGACCGCCGTGCGGCAGCGGCCGGTCGCGCTGGCCGAAACGTTCTACGAGCACCTCTTCGAGATGGCACCCGCCCTGCGGGCCATGTTCGCCGACGACATGACCGCACAGATGCAGCGGATGACCGACGTTCTACTCGCCACGCTTGCCGCGCTGCAGAACGACGCAGGCGCCGACGAAGCGGACGACCCGGTCGAGCACCCAGCCCTCGAACGCTCCCTGCAGGCGCTCGGCGCCCGACACCGAGACCGCTGGAACACCGTACCGGGGCACTACGTCTACATCGCCCACGCACTGACCCGCGCCGTTCGGGACGTGGCCGGGAGCGCATGGTCGGGGTCGCTCAGCTCCCACTGGATCGCACTCACCCAATGGATCACGGGCAATATGCTGGTTGGGCACGATCAGCCTCCCGGGTTGGCGAGCCGGGATACCGTCCACTCGCGGCAGGCGGCGTCCAGCGCCCGTTCGGGTCCGACGTGAGCACTGGCGGTTACGACAGCTCGTCGCACCGGTGGAAATCCTTCCGAGGTTGTCGTGTGGTGGTTCCGTCATTCGCTGCCGGTGGTGCACGGTCTCCGGGTGACGTCGCGCCTTCCCGGTCAGCACCGTCTCCGCCCCCGACGCCGCGGTGCGTCATCGTCGAGGCAGACCGCCTTCGCCCGCGTGCCCGCCCCGCCCTGCGCGGATGCACAGCAGGCCTGTCCGGGTTCGGAGGGCGAGCACCGGCTGCAGGATGCGTTCGGCACCCGCGAGCGCGCTGAGCGCTTCTACAGTGATCAGTTCCGCGACCGCCTGCTTCCGGCGATGGTCGACTTCGTCCGGCGTATGGAGATGATGTTCATCGCCACCTCCGACGGGAGCGGCGACTGCGACGCCTCGCTACGCGCGGGGCCGCCCGGCTTCCTGCGCGTGCTTGACGATCGCACCCTGGCCTACCCCGAATACCGAGGCAACGGCGTCATGGCCAGCCTGGGCAACCTCGGCGAGAACCCGCACATCGGCCTGCTGATGATCGATTTCGTGGAGGACCTCATCGGTCTGCACGTCAACGGTCGCGCCCAGATTCTCGACGGGGACAGCTTCTGCGCCCGCTACCCGGGGGAGGCCTGCTTCGAGTCGGTACCGGGCCGCCGTGCCGAGCGGTGGGTTGTCGTCGAGGTCACCGAGGCCTATATCCACTGTCGCAAACACATCCCGCGCATGCAGCGTGTGCCCCAGAAGCGCGCCTGGGGCAGCGACGACCCCGCCCGCAAAGGCGGCGACTACTTCGGCGCCCGGGCCGCGGTCGACCCCGCCGCGGGCGCGATCCCCGCACCTCGGGCACCCCTGGACGCGACCATGCCGACACCCCGGAGCACGTGACGCGCGCTCCTGTGCCGCGCCGTGCGGTGGCTCTGGAACAGCCGCGTCGGCCGGGAGACCAATCACTGTCTATGCGCGTACGTCAAGTCTGGCCGCGTACGTGGCGATGCGTCTGCGGCATGAGCTTTGTTGCGGGCAAGAGGTAGCGGGTCCGGCAGGAGTTGGAAGACGCGGACGGCCGTCGATCTCGGGCGTGGCTGGGCTGGCCAGCGGGCGGACGGCGTCTTCGTGGTCGATCTCACGTCGATCGCCCCCGAGGGTGACGCGGTTGCCGAGGTGGCGCGCGCGTTGGGTGCGCACGGGGTGGCTCGGGAGGCCGCGGCCGGTGGTGCGGTACCTGGCCGCTCGCGACCTCTTGCTCGTGCTCGACAACTGTGAGCATGTCCTCGGCGCGTGCGTCGATCTTGCGACCACGCGCGGGATCGAAGTCCGCAGCTGGTCCCTGACAGCGCCACGGCGATGGCCACCCTGGAGATCTGTGACCGCCACCATGGCCGCCGCGGTGAGCGGGCCGCGGCGGCTGCCGTATTAGGAAGTCCGGACAGGAGCATTGCTGGGCCAGGGACCACCCACCAATCAGGGTGATTCTCTCTGACCCGCAGATCATTACGATAGCGGAGCGCATTGCTTGAGAAGAGTTCGTTGGGCTGATCAGGCGAGTCTTGGGCGGTCCGTTCCGGGGTGCTAACGGGATCGCGCGGCAGAACGAGTCCTGTGGCGGACTACTTGTTCGGACCCTGGACACGGTAATGATCATCGGGTGCCCGTGAGTGAAACCGTCATCGATAACCCAACCTCTGTCGGGCACGTCCGACCTCTCTTCGGCGATGCCGATCTCCAGTGCATGGTCAAGCTCGGGGTCGACCTGACCGCCTGTCCGGCGCTGCAGGGACAACGCGGACGCGGTACTCACGCCGACCCGGCCGCTTCCGGGCGGCGGAACACTCCCGGCATTGCGTGGCGAACCGGATGTATCACCGGGGCGCTCTTGGGGCTCTGTAGCGGATGGGCGGTCGGCGTCATGTTGTCGGCGGCCTGACCAGCACGAGTTGACCTGTGGGGAACGGAACGTCGGCGTGGACGCGGTCATCGGCCAGCACCCGGACCCGCTCCCGCAGCGGTGGTTCGGTGTGGCGTTCTCGATGGCGAACTTCGTGACGCTGCGCGGCGGCGAGTACTTCTTCGCCCCCAGCATCACCTTCCTGACCGGCCTCGCCGACGACCAGACCTGAGCCCGCCCCGTCCCACCGCCCGCGGAGAGGATCAACCATGACCCAGCAGCCCCCGCTGCGCTGGCGCCGCCACCGGCTGGCCACGATCCCCGCCGAGGGCGTACCGGAACTACTACGCAACCTTGCTCCGGCGGTGTCGCTCGCCCGGTCGCTGCGGAGCGCCGCAGCTGAAGGGGCTGCAGTCGATGGAGCCGCGGTCGAGGAGGCCCCGCTTGCGGGGGCGGCGACTGAGAGGGCCGCGGTCGAGGACGCGACGATCGAGCTGCCCGAGCTGCCGGACTCGCCCGTGGACAAGGCGGCGACGCTGCTGCGGGTGGCCGCGCAGATCGAGCACGCGTTGATGGTGCAGTACCTGTACGCGGGGGCCTCGCTCACCAAGCAGGCCCACGTGGTCCGGGTGACCGGGGTGGCGGTCGAGGAGATGAGCCACCTCATGACGGTGCAGAACCTGCTGCGCCTGATCAGACAGCCGCCGCACCTGCACCGGCAAGACGACGACGACACGGTCGATGAGGACCAGCGGCTGTTTCCGTTCGACGTCCGGCTGGAGCCGGTATCGAACGTGTCGCTGGCGAAGTACGTCGTCGCGGAGTCCGCGGCCGTCGCCTCGGACGGGGTCACCCCCGCCGTGCTCGCGCACATTGTGGACTTGGCAACGGCGTCACAGCCGGAGCCGATCAACCGGGTCGGCAACCTGTACGCGCTGTTGAGCGCTGTGTTCGGCACCCCCGAGCTGCTGCACGAGCTCGCCACGCCGGGTCCCGACGTCGACGAGGACGAGGCCCGCTGGTACACGATGATCGAGCAGGTCGCGGCCGAGGCCGCGCTGTTCTACGGCGGCCCGGAGAACGTGCACCTGCCCGATGCTGCGTTCGACGCCGCGTCTGGTCCGGCGCAGGGGTCAGACGCGGACTGGGACCGTGCGAAGACCACGGTGATCGGGGTCCGGGTCCACGACGTGGCGGCGCGGCGCGAAGCGCTCGAGGCGCTGCGCGATATCGGGCTGCAGGGCGAGGGTCCGACCACCACCGTGGCCGGAGAGAGCTCCCATTTCCGGCGCTTCTACGACCAGTTCACCGCCTTGTTCGGTGCGGACGGGCTCGGCGTGGAGCCGCCGCCGGGGACGGTCCGCCCGCTCCCGTCCGGGGCCCGCATCGTCATCGACCCCGGCGGGGCCGACCGGCAGGGCGCCATCACCCATCCCACGACGGCGCAGTGGGCCCGACTGGCCGACCTGCGCTACGCCCTGCTTCTGGGTGCGTTGGAGCGTTACCTGCGGGAGCCGGTCGAGGACCGGGCCTACCTGCGGGGCTGGTGCTTCGCCGAGATGTACGCCCTGCGCAAGCTCGCCAGCCTCCTCGGCGGCATGCCCGCCGGAACCGGGCAGGCCGCGACCGTCGCGGCGGTCCCGTTCACGCCGCCGGTCTGGCCCAATGACGAGGCGCAGTGGCCGGACCTGGCGGCAGCGTTCGCGCAGGGCCAAACGATCACCGCGGCGCTGCTACCCGAGACACCCGAGGACCCCGACGATGCGGAAAACGGGCACCGGCTGCTGGTTCACCTGCTCGCCTCCGACGAGCGCAAGCTCGCCGAGTCGCACGCCCGTGCAAGCGGGATGACCCAGCGGACCCGGACCGACGCCGTGCGCGACGCACTGGACTGGGCAGCAGGCGCAGGCGACCCGACCGTCGGCCACGACGATCACGGTCGGTTCTGGAACCTGCAGAACGCCGCGTTCCTCCAGGTGCAGATCGGAACCGACGTCATCACGACCCGGCAGGCACCGAATGAGGACGCGCCGATCGTCGCGCGGCTGCGCAGCGGGTCAATGCCCAAACAGCGACCGAAGCTCGACAAGACAGGCCCGGAGTTTCTGTTGATCGAGAAGTGGGTGGCGGACGGCTGCCCGGACGACCCGGTCTAGACCCCGCCCGCAAGGGACCGGCAGGAGGAGAACATGACCGTTATCGCGGCACTGCAGGGTGAAACATCCGGCGACTGCTTCCTCATCGCTCCCCGAGACGGCCGGGAGTTCCCGGGCGTGCTGACCCTGCGCACCGACAGCGGCACCACCACCGTCACGCTGCGCTGCGTGCCGGAGGGCAGGCTCGTCCTGTCGACAACCTCGTGCGACCTCGACACCGAACCGACGGACGTGACCGTGCACGCCACCGAGGCCAGCCAGGGGCGCGGGGACACCGCTATCGAGGTCGTCCAGGACGGCGCCGTCGTCGCCCGGCTGGACTTGACGTGCATCGGGAGTCCGATCGTCGTGCACTTCCGGGGCCGGTTCGAGTCACGATTCGCCACCGACAGCGCCCCCTACAACGACAACCCGACCTACACCTCCGACCCGAACCAAGACCAAGACGTCGCCACCGCCCCCGGCTGGACCTGGGTACTCGAGGGTGAGCCGCCGTTCGTCCCGGCCACCGGCAACGTCCCGGAGCGGATCGAGATGCCGGTCGGACGGCAGATCCGCTTCAACAACCCGGTCGCGCTGCGCCCGAGAGCCGCCGCCGTCGTGACCGTCGTGGACCGGATCAGCGGGCACACCGCCAGTGGCGAGGAGAACTTCACCGCCGGAGACCCGCTCATCGGCGAACCGGTGAACGTCGGACCGGACACCTACTTCGCAGGCAACCGGAAGAGGAACCCCGCCGACCCCAAGACCGAGGAGTCCTACCGACCCCAGAACGAGGTGCTGGCGCTGTTCGAGCTCCACTTGGGCGGCCGGTTCTCGGGAGCCTCGGCGGTGGGCCCGTTCACCCACAAGGCAACCACCGTCGACGAGCGCACCCGCACGCCGGACTCACGACCGCACACCGTCGGGTTCGCCTCCGCCGCGGACGAGCTCGCCCAGTTCGGCCTGCCCCAGGACGTCGCCACCTTTAGCAACGCACGGATCGACGACCTGCTCAGCGACTACACCCAATCGTCGGGGGACTCGACAGAACGCCGCAACCTCCGGCGGCGGATCTGTCACCTACTCCAGTCCGTCTCCGACGAGAAGAGGGCGGCAGTCCTCGCCGCGGCTCAGCCGGGCGACTTCGACGACCGACCGGGGACAATCGGAGCCGGATGGGCGGGCAGGCAAGTGTTCCGCGGTCAGGTCGACGCCGACCTGCGATTCACACCCGACGGCTCCGGCATCGTCGCGTACCTCGCCGGCTTCGGATCATTCACGGTCGAACTGCACATGTTCGGGTTCCACTCCGACGAGTTGTGCGCACACCATAGCGGCAGCCTTCAACCCGACATCGCCAACTGACCCTGGACCACCCCAGCAGGCCCGCCGAGGACCGACCGACACATGTGCGGCCTATCAGCTCAGCGCGAATCATTACTTACGAAAGGACGGAATAATGGTCGACCAGATCGTCGATGACCCTACGTATGTCGAGCATATCCGACACTTCTTCAGTGACGATGATCTTGAGCACATGCTCGGTCGCGGCACTGACCTCACGACCTACCCGGCGCTCAAGGCCAACGCGGTAACGGTGCTCATGCACACACGGCCGTCGAGCATTCCCGGGCACACGGCCCACATGCCTCCCGAGCTGGACCGGAAATGGAGCAAGGAACGCTGGCAGACGTTCCGGAACTGGACGACCACCGGCAGCCCGCTCGGCAAGCCGACGCCGGCTCCGGTCCAGGCGGGCGTTGCGGACCGAGTCCGCAAGGACGCGCGCGATCTGTCCGACGATGAGGTCGAGGTGCTCCGCCGAGCGTTCCAGGGCCTCATGGACCGTTCCCCCGACGATCCGCAGGGCTACTTCGTCCTCGCTGGCAAGCACTGGTATCCCGACCCCACCGAGTGCCTGCATCACGAAGACCGTTACCTGCCCTGGCATCGGGTGCTGGTGCGCGAGTTCGAGGACGCGCTGCGCAGCGTCCCCGGCTGCGCCGAGGTCACCCTGCCGTACTGGGACATCACGGCGGCACCACCGGACTTCCTGTACACCGCCCCGTTCGCCTCGTACACGCTGCCGCGCGACATCGAGCCGCGGTATCCAGCCGGTTACGTCACCCACCGCGCCTCCGCCGCCGAGATCGCGGCGGGAATCGAGTCGGACGCCATGTCGACCCAGATCGCGGAGGCGATGTCGTTCTTCGACTGGGCCACGTTCACCGAGTCGATCGCGTCCGTGCACGACAACGGCCATGGCCTGACCGGTGGTGTCGGCGGAACCATGTCGGTCCCCGACGCCGCCTCGTTCGACCCCATCTTCTGGCTGTTCCACGCCAACTGGGACCGACTGTGGTGGGAATGGCAGCAGACGATGCAGGCAACAACCCAGTGGACCTTCCGCAGCACTATCACCACCGGCGAGACGGAGTTCTTGATCGACGACCTGTTCAAGGCGCTCCCACCGTTCTCGGACACGGCCGAACAGACCATCGACCTCACCGCGACCGGTGTCGCCTACGCGCTCGCGCACGCGACCCCGTCCGTGTTCGGCGTCCAGGAGATCGCACCGGTGACGGCAGGCAGCGCCAAGGCATCGTCGGTCATCCGCGTCGCTCCGATCACCGAGGCCTCCGTTCGGCTCAAAGGGATCGAGCGGCTCGATATCCCCGGCACGTTCCAGGCCGTCCTGTTCGCTGACGGCGTCCCGCTCGCGCGCCAGGCCTACTTCCAGTCGACCCGCCCGAAGAGATGCAGCTCGTGCCGCGAGAAGCCCGTTGTCGACATGACGTTCCGCGTAGATGCGAACGCCATCGCCGGGCGCACCCTAACTGTGGAGATCGAACTCCTGGCGGAAGGCGCTGAGCGCATTGGGCGGCGGTTCCCACTATCGCGGTGCGGCGATCCGACGCTCAACGTGCGGCTGCCGCTCGACTCCGGTCCTGCAAACGGCGCTGCGCGCGATGTCGAGGGCTAACCGTCAAGTGGTTCGGGCCCGGCGTATCTGCCGCCGGACCCCGCGTCGCGCACGCAGTATGTGGCCGGGGAGGTCGGCCAGCATGATTTCTGGTTCCCGCCGATCGAGCTGCCGGTCGGGTACGGCCAGACCCGTACGCCCGCGCAGTTGCCGGTGCTCACGATGATCACCGGGGTATGCGCGGTGGCTTCAGGCGGCGTTGATCCCGTCTCGACGCGCCGAGGACCTGTATGCCCGGTTGGTGGCAGCTGCTGGCCGGGTTGGTGCGCTTCCCCGGCGGACTTCAACACCCAGCTCACCGACCGGCTGGCGGTGGTGAACCAGCGGCCGCGGCGCGTTGGGCTGCGCCCCGACCGATCGGATCACCGCGGACACGGCGGCCATGCTGGCGCTGCCGCCGCTGGTCCCGGCCGTGGGGTGGCGGGCGAGCACGAGGCTGGCCCGCGACCACTATGAAGCCCTTCTCCTTCAACTCATCCGCGGCGGCTTGAACGGTGTGCGGGTCGGCGACCTCGAACTCGATGCTCGCCTGCGGTACCGGCCGCTCCGCTGGCCAATCGGGCGTGCCGAAGCAGGCCTGCGCGGCCTGAGTCAGCGGCCAGATCCCGAAGGACTTGCAACCGTCGATGTCTTCGCTGTGCAGGTAGCCGTCACCTTCTGCGGTCAGCGGCAGTCCGAGCGCGTCCACGTACAACCCGCGACTGACGACCGGGTCAGGGGTGATCATCGCGACGCTGGTGATGAATTGCACATCCATGACGTCCTCGCTTCGCCATCGAATTTCGGCTGGCCGCTCGATCGTCGTGGCCGCGGCGTCGTCGTTGACCATGCGATCGACAGTGGTGCTGCCGTAGCGCCCGTACTTGGCGCGGTAGGCGGCGTCGACGCCCGCGCGCAGCTCGGCGTCCTTGTCGTTGCGGACCTCCTGAACGCGACGGTGGTGTCCAGGCCCGGGACGTGAATCCGCGCTCGTCGCGAGTCAAGGACGTGGCCGAACCAACCCTCGTCGCGTCGGTACCAGGTCCGCACATAGACCTGGTCGCCGACACAGACAACCCAGATCGGCACCCAGCGCCGGAGCGTCCCATCGAGGCTCTGGACGGCGATCCGGAGTTCATCGGCCCTGCCGATTCGCGCGAGCTCCTCCGCGGACCAGCTGGCAGACATGGGACGGATCGGGGTGGTTGGACACGACCGCGACGACGTCGGAATCTACCCAACGGGGTCGGGACTGCGCTGCGGATGATCGGCGACTCACGTCCATGCGGTCCACGTGCCGTGTCACGGGCCGGTGGGCCAGGCGTCTTCACGCCCGCCCTGGGGCACGTCATCCGCCCTCGGCCTCCTCGGCCTCCCAGCGCAGCAGGTCGCCCGGCTGGCACTTGAGTACCTCGCAGAGGGTGGCCAGCGTCGCGAAGCGCACCGCCTTGGCGCGGCCGTTCTTGAGTACCGCCAGGTTGGCGGGCGTGATCCCGACGCGGTCCGCGAGCTCGCCGACAGAAATCTTCCGCCTGGCCAGCATCACGTCGATGTCGACGGCGATCGGCATCAGATCACCGCGTCCAACTCGGCCTGCATCTGCGCTGCTTCGACGTCGCGTGCGACGGCTTGGGCGAGCAGCATCCGCAGCACGAGCACGATGAGCGCGACCCCGAGGATGGCCACGCCGACCCCGCCCATGATGAGGGTGACGCCCGGGTCGTCCCGCTGACCCGGCGCGTTGAGGACCGTCACCGCGAACCACACGAGGGCGGCCGCCACAATCGCGGCGATCACGCCGTCACGTACCGGAATGCGGCGTGCGAGAACACGAAGCGCACGCACTGCCAGCTTTCCCATGGCCCGTCCTTCGATCGAGTTGCGATGGCAACCTATCGATGCAGGCTCGCGACCAGTCCAGCAGCTGCGCATCGGAAAGCTCATCGAGGACCAGTCGGTGCGCCGGCCCCAGACGCCGGCTTCCTGCCACTCGCGCAGCCACCTGTGGGGTTCCAGAATGCTGCACATGCCGCCCTCGACGACGAACATGCGCTGCTCGACGACCTCCGGCACGGCCTGACCGGAGAGCTGTGCGTCCATCCCCGCCAGATCGCCCCCATCCACGCCGCGCTCGCACCCTCCGCGGAGGACGTCGCGTGGGCTCGACGTGTCGTCGCCGCGGCCGGGGGCGGCGCCGCTGTCTCGACGGCCAGATGGTGGACAAGCCCGTTCTCGACCTCGCGCACCGGCTGCTGCGCCGCACCCCGTGACCCGCCCGTCCAGACAGGAGACCTCCATGCCCACCACGCTCGACGTCGAGGAGCAGGCCATCGTCGACACGGTCCGTGACTTCGTCGACCGCAGGGTCCGGCCCGTTGTGCAGGAGCTGGAACACTCCAACACCTACCCCGAGAAGCTCATCGAGCAGATGAAGGAGCTCGGGGTGTTCGGGCTCGCGATCCCGGAGCCCTACGGCGACCTGCAGGTCTCGACGCCCTGCTACGCCATGGTCACCGAGGAGCTCGCCCGCGGGTGGATGAGCCTGGCCGGCTCCATGGGTGGGCACACCGTGGTGTCGAAGCTCCTTCTCGCCTACGGCACCGAGGAGCAGAAGCAGCGCTACCTGCCCCGGATGGCCACCGGCGAGGTCCGGGCGACGATGGCTCTCACCGAGCCCGGCGGGGGATCGGACCTGCAGGCCATGCGCACTGTGGCCAGCCGTGACGGCGACGACTACGTCATCAACGGCACCAAGACCTGGATCACCAACGCCCGCCGTTCCGGTCTGATCGCGCTGCTGTGCAAGACCGACCCGCACGCTGATCCCGCCCACAAGGGCATCAGCATCCTGCTGGTCGAGAAAGTCCCCGGCTTCACCATCTCAAAGGACCTTCCCAAGCTCGGCTACAAAGGGGTGGAGAGCTGCGAGCTCGCGTTCGCGGACGCCCGAGTGCCCGCGGACGCTCTCCTCGGCGGCGTCGAGGGCGAGGGCTTCTCGCAGATGATGCGCGGACTGGAAATCGGGCGCATCCAGGTCGCCGCCCGCGCGACCGGTGTGGCCCGCGCCGCGTTCGACGACTCGTTGCGCTACGCCCAGGAGCGGGAGAGCTTCGGCAAGCCCATCTGGAAGCACCAGTCGGTGGGCAACCTCCTCGCCGACATGGGCACCAAGGTCACCGCGGCCCGCAGCCTGCTGCTGCACGCCGCCCGGGCCTACGACTCCGGCGACCGCTCGGACATGGAGGCCGGAATGGCGAAGCTGTTCTGCTCCGAGACGGCCATGGAGGTCGCGCTCAACGCGATCCGGGTGCACGGCGGCTACGGCTACTCCACCGAGTACGACGTCGAACGCTACTTCCGCGACGCGCCGCTGATGATCGTCGGTGAGGGCACCAACGAGATACAGCGCAACGTCATCGTCCGTCAGCTCGTGCAACGCGGCGGCCTGTGAACGGTCAGGAGCCCACCCCCGTCCACCGCGCCCTCGATCAGGTCCGGCCGGGCGCCCGCATCGTCGCGTCCCCCTACTGCGCCACACCGGAGACGCTGTTGCGCGAGCTCGGTACGCACGCACAGCGGGTCGGCGGCCTCACCCTCGCCGCAGGCCTGCTGTTCGGCACCCACCCCTACATCGATGCCGCGTACTCCGGAGACCTGAGCGTGCGGTCCTGGCACGTCGGCGGTCCGGCCCGCAGACTCGCCCGCGACGGGCTCGTCGACTACGTACCCTGCCGCGCCGGTGACGTGGGCGGCACGTTCCACGGTGGCGTCGATGTCGTGCTGGTGCGGGTCGGTCCTCCGGACCGGCACGGGAACTGCAGCCTGGGTCCCTCGCTGAGCTACACCCGCGCCGCGATCGACAACGCCGCACTCGTGATCGCCGAGGTGGACGAGACGTTCCCGCGCACATGCGGCACGGCGACGTCGATACCGCGCTCAGGCATCGACGTCCTCGTGGAAACCGATACGCCGACCTGCACCTACGCCACGGCGACGCCGACAGCCGAAAGCGCCCGAATCGCCGATCTGGTCCTGGACCTACTGCCCCTGGGCGCGACCCTGCAGGTCGGGATCGGCACGGTCTCCGAGGCCGTCGCCGCCGCTCTGGATCCTTCCGACCTGCGCGGGATGCAGCTGGTGGGTCTCGCCAATGACGCCATGGCAGCGCTGCTCGAGCCCGGGCGAGCCTCGGTCAGAATCACGGCCGTCGAGCTCATGGGAACCGAGCGTCTGTTCCGCGCCGCCCACGACAACCCAGCCGTGCAGATGGAGCCCTCGGCCCATGTCCACGATCCGGCCTGGCTCGCCACCCTGCCCCGGCTCGTATCGGTCTGCTCCGCGCTCCAGGTCGACCTCACCGGGCAGGTCGCTTCCGAGGCCATCGAGGACACCCTGGTCGCGGGCATCGGTGGGAGCGCCGACTTCTTCGAAGGTGCCCACCTCTCCGAGTCGGGACTACGGATCGTTGCCCTACCCTCGACCACCACCCGCGGCGCCAGCCGGATCGTGCGCCGCTTGGGCGCGTCCACCCCGGTCACCCTTCCGCGCCACAGCGTCGACGCCGTCGTCACCGAGTACGGCGTGGCGTGGCTCAGGGGACGGACCCTCCGCGAGCGCGGTGACGCACTCATGGGCGTCGCTGCCCCAGAACACCACCGCCAACTCGCCGAATCCCCGCACGCGGGCGCCCACCCTGTCCGATGAGGAGAAGTCATGTTCGCCGTGTACGCGGACGAGCCCGATCCCGATGCACCTCTTAGCGCCGTCGTCGTAGGGGAGCGGCCCGAGCCCGAGATCACCGAGGGCTGGGTCCGTGTTCGGCCCACCGCCGCGAGCCTGAACATGCACGACGTCTGGACCCTGCGCGGTGTCGTGCCCAGCGACGCCCGCGACGAGGAAGCACCGATGGACGTGCGCCGCAGCATCCGCCGCCACGGGCTCGGCAGGCGGCGCCCCGCATCAACGGACAACGAGGGCAGGTGAGGTGTGGTCCGAACCAACGGCAGCGGCGGCCCTGCAGAGCGCATGACGGAACCACCGATGGCCGGGATCGTTGGTCGCGCTCGCGTCCCAGTACAGGACGACGAGGTGCTCCTCGTTGGGAAGGGGACTGGGCAGGATCCGGATGTCGGAGAGGTGGGTGAACTGCTGCGCGAGCTTCTCGTGAATGAAGCCGATCCGGTCGGTGCCTGCGATCAGTGAAGGCACCGCCAGGAAGCCCTCGACCGACACCTCGACCTGGGGCTCCACGCCGAGGGCGCGCATGTGGCGCAGTGGGGCGGGACTCGAGATGAGTGTCTGGTCGTAAGAGGCGACCCAGGGCATTCGGGCCAGGTCGTCGATCGTCAACACGTCGCCGACATGGGGGTTGTCGCGTGCCACCAGGCAGACCCACCGATCGGTGAGCAGCCTGGTGTTGGGGTGTCCGCGGATGTGTCCTGGCGGCACGATGATCCCGTCGGACTGCCGCAGTATCTCCTGGAAGTCGCCCGCGGACGTTGTCAGCTGCTGAAAGCTCAGACGGACGCCCGGTGCCTCGGAACGGAGAATCCGGGTGAGGGGCTTGGCCAGCAGCACCATCGAGTAGTCCGACTGGACGAGGGTGAACCTGCGTGTACTCGTGGCCGGGTCGAAGTCCTGCTCGAACAGGCGCTCCAGTGCGTCGTACACGTTCTCGGCACGGTCGAGCAGGCTCTGCCCGAGCGGCGTGAGCTGGAACTCCCGCCCGACCCGGACGAGGAGGTCGTCGCCGAGCCTGCGGCGCAGCCGGGCCAGCGCATGGCTGACGGCGGGCTGGCTGAGACCCACGACATCGGCGGCCCGACGCCACCCTCGCCGACCGGGAAACCTACGGGCCGGAGCGGCTGTACGGAGCTCCCGACGGGTTCGCCTTCGACGCTCACGGCAACCTGTGGACGGATGCTGATCGGCCAGGACAAGCTGGTCGCGATCACTCCTGAGGGTGATGTCCGCACGCTGTGGGAGGACGGTGACCGGGCCGTCAAGGCTGCCGCGCAGCCGTCCCCTGGGGACAGCGGCGCAGGCACCCCCCTCGGCGCGAAGCCCGGCGACGGGCTGGCCCCCCGCATGGCCAGCATCACCTTCGGCGGCCCCGATCTGCAGACTGTCTACATCGGCTCGCTTGGTGGCGCCGCGCTGCCCACCTTCCGCTCACCCCTGCCCGGTGCACCCCTACCGCACTGATCGGCGTGAAAGGACGTCGTCTCATGCGTACTTGGGTGGGAATGGTTGCAGCGGGCCCGGCGGGGCCGTTGCTCGAGTCCGAGACCGACACCGCATCACGGAGTGTCTGGCGTGCGCACCTGCGGGGTGGTGGGAGCTTCGTGCCGGTCTATCGGCCGCGGCTCATGGTCGACGGAACTCGTCCATCAGCACACTGTCGGGATCACCGGAGCGACGTGTCCAACTGTCGGATCAGCTCTCCGACCCGCCCACCGCGCACGCCTGTGCCGAGGAAGATCTTGTCCACTTGTGATGGCGCCGTGCTCCGGCACCGGCCGGAGCTGCCGCCGGTAGCCTTCTGCGTCGGGGGTTCGCACCAGTGTTGACTGCGTTCTCCGCACCCGCGGGTTCAGGTGGCGAATACCAGCTGAAGGTGGCGGCGCAGCGCTGTCGCCCTCAGCGGTGCGGCGCGGAAGCCCAGGTATCCGTCGGGTCGGACCAGGTAGCCGCTGCCTGCGGTCGCGCCGTACGCGTCGCGGAACTCGCCTGCGGCGTCCATGATCACCGGCAGTCCGCCGACGCTGATCCCCGGGTTGGGGGCGATGAGGTAGGTCCTCGCCCGTCCACCGGTCAGGGTGGCGAGAACGTTTTCGACCTCCACGAGGTCGGGCGGTGGTCCGGTCTGGTCGGTGTAGCGCAGCAACGTATGGCCCGCATCGGCGAGCAGTTCGAACACCGCAGCGAGAAGCTCACCTCGGCACGGCGCAGACCGCGGCAGTCGGGGGCGCGGTCCCCGGGATGTGGTCCGGGGTCGGACCCGCTGTCCGAGGTGCCGCCGACGATCGGGCTGTCGCGATAGTTGACCAGCAGTTGCGCCTCACGTCGGATCACGATCGCGGGGTCCTGCGGGTCGGCCTCGATGCCTTGGTGGGCGTGGCGGGTCGTGCGGGCGACGACTTCCTCGCCGACCGGGTGGCGCTCGGCGTGGTAGCTGGCGAGCAGCCCGTGCGCCGCGGTGCCCGCCACGGCGGTGGCGAGCTTCCACGCCAGGTTGATCCCGTCCTGGATGCCCGTGTTCATGCCCTGGGCACCGGTCGGCGGATGGATGTGCGCCGCATCTGCGGCGACGAACACCCGGCCCACGCCGTACCGGTCGACCAGCCGATGGCTGATCCGGAACACCGAGGACCAGCGGCCCTGCCCCGACGACGAGCACATCGCTGGACACCAGGCCCACCACCCTCCTCCCGGACCCGGGCCGCCCCCGCGGTGGCCGAGCATGCCTGCCCGGTACCCCTCCGACATGGACCCAGGCAACGGCGACGATCAACACGGCCTCGTTGGTCATTCCGCGTTGTCAAGGCCCCTGACACGTCCGTGGCGTCCACAACGGATTGAATCTGCGGGCCGAGCAGTTAGTCCCAAGTGGAACAACTACTTACGTTGGTACTATGGCCGAGCGGGATCCTTCTTCGCGCCGGTAGTGTTGGTATCCTAGGCGACCCCGGGTCAAGGCGACAACGAGCAACGCCACCGTCCCAAAGCCAACCAGCGCCGGCAAGAGTCCGTACTCGTTCAGGATGGGAGCGGGGAAGAGGGGAGCCACGATCCTGTTGGCGAACGTGTTGAAGGACGCGTGCATCAACATGGTGATGAGCAGGCTGCCCTTCGCGTTGTTGAAGACCCACGTCATGGTAACGGTCAAAGCAGTGAGCATCAGGATAAACATCACGATGTTGGGAATGGTCGGCGGCGTCCAAACCCCACTCCAGAACAGGGGTAGGTGCCACAATGCCCACAGCACGCCCAGGATGAGGCTTCCGGTCAGCGGACCATGCAGCGACTGCAAGCGGAGTAGTGCAAATCCGCGCCAGCCGGGCTCTTCGCCGAGTGGGCCGCCAAGGATGAACGTCGAAGCAAAGGCGGCAGGATAGGTAAGCGCCATCGACAGCGTAAGTGGTTGATACGACGCCGCCACCCCCGGCAGGACGATCGCGCCGAGCACCTCACTGGCAGGGATGACCAAGAGGACGAACAGGTACCACCGAAATTTCACCCGCCACAGCACGTACCGACGCAGCAAGCGGTTCACGCCTGCCCTTCCTTCGGTTATGCGCGTCATGATAAATGCTGACAATGTCGGACCGGTGAAGGTCGCGGCGGCAATCGCCACCGCTTGCAGCGGTCGGGGAATTGTCAACGGCAGGAGTCCGGTGCCAGTCTGGGAGAGCACGACCGGCGTCTCAACGAGCCAAGCGCCAGCGTACGCGATAAGGAAGAAGAAGAAGAGTGGATGACGGGCGAGCAGGCCCCCGCGGAGAGTATCTGGCCCTGCGTCGGCCTGGGAGGCCATCATATCGCGACTCCTTTCCTGGGGCAGGTGCGGCCGCGTCAGGGGGTGATTCCTGGGCGCTGTCGTCGGTAAGCTGCGCGCTCATCTCGCGCGGACCGGTGTGAAGCGTAAACACCTCGCCGAGTGACGACCCGCCGTGTCATCCGATCGTGTTCCGGGTTTCCCAGCAGAAACAGTGCCCCCGCCGGGCGCCAGGATGCTCCGGGATGCGCTCCCTGGCTCGGCATCCACCGGGCGGAGTACCAGCGGATCCTCGGCACGGCGTACGGGAGCGAGGGTTGCACCTCGGGCACCGACTGGTCGACCTCGTCCAGGAGCCGGACTCGGTCACGTTGGCCTTCGCGAACGGGCGGAGCGCCCAGACCGACCTGGTCGTCGGTGCGGACGGTGTCCGGTCGGCTGTGCGCGGGTAGGTCACCGAAGGGGAGGACATCGTGAACTCCGGGACGAGCGGCTTCCGCGGCATCGTCGCGCGCGAGAGATTGGCGGCGCTGCCCGAGGCGGTGGGCAGATCCAACGAAGCTCGTGGGTCACCAACGCCCTGCTGCACCTCCGCGACGACCATCCGGATCTTCCGTGGCGCGACGAGAAGATGACCCGCTTCGCCGACGAGTTCGCCTGGATCCACGAGTTCGACGCCGAGCGGGCTCTCACGTCGTCACCCAGCTGAGGGCGTCCGACCGCGGCGTTCGGGACGGACGGTGCCGTGTCGGTCTTCCCGGGACCATGCCACCCGACGGCAGAGCGTCCCCGATCGGACCAACGCTGTTGCGGAACGTAACGGCAGCTGCGGAGCAGGCGACCTCCACCGCGGCCCGACGGCTCGGGGTGCCTGGGGCTGCACGTCGGCGGTCATGGGGATGGCCGTCCCACACAGGCGGGCCAGACGGCTCGCGAGGAGGTCTGCCGTGACTTGCCACGCCACCGCTCGAAGGGCCTCCTCCTCTCCGCGGGCGATGATCGTCGGCTGGGCGGTGATCGCGGCCGCGGGCGTGGTCGGTCTCGCCTCGCTGCCGCCGACCGGCGCCGCCGACCAGACCGCGATCGCGCCGCCGACCGTGCTGACGGCGGCAACGGCGACGGCGTCTCCGGCGGTCTTCGCCGCGGGCCGGGTCGCCGGTTCTCCGTCCGCAGGCGAGACGGCATCAGGCACTACGACCCCGGCCGTCGCGCAGCTCGCGTCGGCCGCCGCCACCGCGGAGCCCGCGGGCGCAGGCCAAGCGGCCCGCATCGCTGTCGCCCTCCGTCTGGCGCTGGCCCAGGTCGGGCTCCCCTACGTGTGGGGCGGCAACGGGCCGAGCAACGGCGACGCGGGCTTCGACTGCTCCGGGCTGACCCACTTCGCCTACGCCGCCGCGGGGATTGCCCTGCCGCGGACCGCGCACACCCAGTTCTATGCGGGCCCGCACGTGCCCGCCGGTGCCCCGCTTCAGCCCGGCGACCTCGTCTTCTACGGCACGCCGACCTTCGTGCACCACGTCGGCATGTACCTCGGCGCCGGACGGATGGTCAACGCCCCCACCTTCGGGGAGCCGGTCCAGGTGGCCTACTACCGCTGGCCGGGTGACGACTACATCGGCGCGACCCGACCCGACGGCTCCACGTCCGCGGCGGGCCTGTTCATGCTGCCGTTCATCCCAGAAGCCATCGGCCCGCCGCCCGTCCGTCCGTCCACCCGGACCAGCGACGTGTTCGCCGCTCCACGCGCGCCACTGGTGGCCGCGGTGCCGGTACCCGGTGCCATCGCCGCGCCCGAGGCCCAGACGGCGGCCGCGGCCCTCAACGAGGAGAGGCAGGTCGGCGCACTCGCATCGGCGGCTCCTGCCCTGGCGGCTCCTGCGGTGACGGGGCCGACCACGGTCTCGTTGGCGGCGACGCCGGGCCCAACCGCCGCGGCGCCGTCCAGCCCGGCGCCTGGCTCCCCGCCGTCACCGGTCGCCGCACCGGCGACCTCCGTCATCACCAGCACCGCGACCACCAGCACCGCTACGGCGCCGTCGAGCACGACGAGCACGGAGGCAGCGGCGCCCACCCCGAAGGCGGCAGCCGCCCCGCCCCCCGCCCCAGCTTCGAAGGCCGCGGCCGATCCGCCCGCCCCGGCCACGGTCGCGACCAAGAAGAAGCCTGCCCCGACGAAGAAGCCACCGGTGGTCACGACATCGCCGCCTAGCGCCGCCTCCTCGTCCGCTGCCGCGCCGGAGACGCAAGCCGACGGTGCGTCGTCCACGCCCACGACGACCACCCCGCCAGACCCGACACCCACGCCCTGACGGTCCCTCGGCGGCGGGTGGGGCGCCCGTCGACGCGGCGCCGCACGGCAGACGGCCGTGGCCTCGGGCGGCGTCGTGAAGCTCTTGATCCGATGCCGCGACCCGACTTGGCCCGGTCGCAGTGGCGCGACAACGGCGGGCACCTCGCAGGGTGTGCGCGCGTCACATTCCGGTGGCACGGGAACAGGGGCGGGCACGCCCGACTTGCACGATTCATGAGCCCGCGTCTGACGATGATCCTGGTGCTCGGGGCGTTCGTCGCGCTGGGTCCCCTCACGATCGACATGTACCTGCCCGCGCTCCCGGCGCTGAGCGCCGACCTGGCGGCTACGTCGTCGGCGGTCCAGCTCACGCTCACCGGCACCCTCCTGGGGCTGGCCTTGGGACAACTGGTGATCGGTCCGCTCTCGGACTCCCTCGGTCGCCGACGCCCGCTGTTGGCGGGCGCCGCCGTGCACGTCGCGGCGTCGCTCGCGATCACCGTCGCCCCGAACGTGGCGGTACTCGGAGCGCTGCGGGTCCTGCAGGGCGTGGGCGCGGCGGCAGGCACCGTCATCGCCCTCGCGATCATCCGCGATCTCTACTCCGGACGCGCTGCGGCCACCATGTTCTCGCGGTTGATGCTGGTCATGGGCGTCGCGCCGGTGCTCGCCCCGACCGTGGGCGGGGAGTTGCTGCGCGTCACGTCCTGGCGGGGCGTGTTCGTGGCGCTCGCGGCCTACGGCGTGCTGGTGCTGGTGGCGGCCGCTCTCGCGCTGCGCGAGTCGTTGCCGCCCGCTGAGCGACGCCCTGCGGGGATCGCCGCGACGCTGCACACCTACGCCGGGCTGTTGCATGACCGCGCCTTCGTCGGCATGGTGTTGGTCGCAGGCCTGACGATGGCGGGCCTCTTCGGCTACATCGCAGGAAGCTCGTTCGTCTTCCAACAGCAGTTCGGGTTCGACCAGCAGCAGTTCGGCCTGGTGTTCGGCGTCGGCGCTGTCTTCCTGATCGCCGCGACCCAGCTCAACGCCTACCTGCTGCGCGCGTTCGAGCCGGGAACACTGCTGCTGGCGGCATTGATCGGGGGGTCAGTGGCCGGGTTGGTCCTGATGGCCACAACCGCGACCGGTGTGGGCGGCGTCGTCGGCGTGCTCGTGCCGATGTTCGGCGTGCTGTTCGCCATCGGGCTGGCACTGCCCAACGCGCCCGCGCTCGCGCTGGCCCGTCACGGCGACGCCGCGGGCACGGCCGCTGCTCTGCTCGGGGCCGTCCAGTTCGGCGTGGGCGCGTTGGTGTCTCCCCTGGTCGGGATTCTCGGCAACAACGCCGCGGCCATGGGCGCTGTCGTCGCCGGTGGGCTGGTGCTGGCCTTGGTCGTGCTGGTCGTCGTCGTCCGGCCCGGGCGTCTTGGCGGCGCTGAAGCGGCCATCACCAGATCGGCCATCGACGACGACGTGGCGCTTCCAGCACGCTGAGCATCGCCCGCTCTCGATGGCGGATTGAGAACGCCGGATGAGTGAGCCGAAATGGCAGGCAGAATCGGGTCCGTGTCGGAGGTGTCGCCGCGTGTCGTCGTGCTCGTCGAAGGTGCGAGTGACCGCGCCGCGCTTGCCGAACTGGCTGGCCGCCGCGGTGAAGACCTCGCGGCGTTGGGCGTCGCGGTGGTCGCGATGGGCGGGGCGACCAACGTCGGTCACTACGTCCAGCGGTGGGAGGGACGCGGTGTGCACATAGGCGGGCTGTGCGACGTCGGGGAAGTTGCGTGGTTTGCCCGTGCGCTGGGCTGCAGCCCGACACCCGGTGCTGAGCATGGCGTCGGGGTGTGCGTCGTCGACCTGGAGGACGAGCTGATCCGCGCACTCGGCGTGGCAGGCGTCGAGGAGGTGATCGCACGTGATGGGCGGCTCGGCTCGTTGCAGAAGCTGCGCCGCCAGCCCGCCCAGCGGGACCGCCTCCCGCACGAGCACCTGCGCCGGTTCGTGGGTGCGCGCAGTGGATACAAGGAGCGCTACGCGCGATTGATGATCGCTGCCCTGGATCTGGACCGGGTGCCTGCCGTCCTGCATGCGGTGCTCGACCACGCTCTGCGTTGAGCGGAGTCGCCCCGAGCTACGCGCTTGTCGACGGACACCTTCGCAGCCCGGCAAGCACGAGCCGCTGACTCGACATGCATGCTGAGGAGGTGGCCGTGAGCGACCCGAAAGCGGCTCATGTGAAGGCGGGCAAGGGGCGCACCCCGGCGCAGAACCGGGCCGAGAAGGAGCAGCGCATCCGCGACGACCGTACTCATGGCGCGCTGGTGCCCGACGGCAACGAGTGCCTGGGCTGGTGCCAGGCGCTGGCCGAGATCGCCCGCCGCGGTGGTGGCACGCGGTCGTGACGGGCGCGGGCAACGGCAGGGTGCGGCGCCCCGCCCGCGTCTTCGGCGACTTCTCCAGCACCGTGCCCTCGACCACCGTGCGGGTGTTGCTGATCGTCAGCACGGCCGCCTCCAGGTCGATGTCGGACCAGCGCAGCCCGCACACCTCGGCGGGCCGCAGGCCGAGCCGGGCGGATGCTCCCGGGCATCCTCGCCAGCCTCGCGGAGCGTCCTGATCAACGAGCGCGCCGAAGCCGCCCGCGAGGCCGCACGAGCTCGCGGCCGTCAGGTCGGTCGGCCCCGGGCGATCAGCGCCGACCGGAGGCCAGCAACTCGCCCAGCTGGGCGGCCAGCGCCGCGGCATCGATCCCTACGGCCTCACGACTCATGCGCTCAGGGTAGAGGGCATGTGACCAGCTCAGCGCCCCGTGCACTCAGACCTCGGCCGAGATCGTCATGTCATCGAAGGGGCTTCTCGGTTGCTCACCTGCGGCCAGTGCCGTCCGTCGGGCTTCCGAAGCATCGGCCTCGTAGTCCCCGTCGCCGAGGTGAAGCGCTGTGTCGATGACGAAACGCTGGCAGCGGCGGTACACCTCGTCGGTGATCGGGGGCGCATGCGCGGCGATTCCAAGGCGCACCTCGCCGCTCAGCATGTGCAGCAGGGCCGGGGCGTGCGCTTCGAGGTAGGCGTACCGCATCATGTCCACGCCGAAGCTCAACAGCTTCATGCGGCGGTCGAACGCCTCCAGCCAGTCCTCCATCTGGCCGATCCGGCGGTCCTCGCCGCGCTGCCGATGTGGCCAAGGTTGCGGGCGCAGCTCAAAGAGCGAGAACCCCGGAGCCCACACCTTTCGATCCCCGTAGTCCTTGATCACCCGATCGAAGGCAAGCCACTCCTGGTCGGCAGCCTCGATCTGCCTGCGCGCCTGACTGTCGCCGACCAACTCCGACATCGTGACGTGGTCGAGGGGATTCGCCAGCGCCTGGAGCGCGGCGTATTCCAGAAACGTGTCGGCGGATGCTCGGTGGCGGTCGATCGTCATGCGGTCGAGGAAGTTGCCATGGTGCTTGAAAGCCACGCGGGCCGCGTTCAACGCGACCATCCGGCTGCGATGCACGGCCAGGGCGGGAACGTCGCCGAGCACGGCAGCGCCCGCCCTGGACGTCCAGGGCGGGCGCTGTGCTCTGTCCAAGACGGTCGGGGCGTTCCTACTTCGCGCCGAGCTTGCTGGCCGTGCAGGTCACGGACGCGCCACCCGATGGGGGCACCGTGTTGGTGACGAGCGTCTTGCCGGTGTCCTTGTCGATGATCGAGCAGGTGACACCCTCCTGCTTGCCGGGACGACTGATGTCGATGCTGCTGCTCACCGTCAGAACCGCGACGCTGCCCGTCACGGTGGTGTCGACCGACCACGGCGACTTGGCCTGGGTCTGGCTGCCGGAGCCGTTCTTGCCCGCGGTATAGGTGACGATCACATCGCCGCCGGTGCTCGACGACGCCCGGTAGGTGATGTTGTGGACGGCGTTGATCGAGTCGTTGACGCCCTGCACGCCCGCGTTGATCGCGCCGACGTAGGCGACGGTGGAGACGATGACGAGCACGAAGCCGAGCACCGAGGTGATCAGCCCGGTCAGGGCGACGCCGCGGTTGGTGGCCACACGCCTGCTGACCCGGCGCAGCCCGACCAGTCCGAAGACGATGCCCAGGATCGCCAGCGGGTAGGAGACGAAACCGAGGATCGGGACGAACGCGAGCAGGATCGCCAGGATGCCGAGGACGAGCGCGGCGGTGCCCAGGCCGTTGCTCGGCGGCAGCGGTGCGACCGGAGGTGCTGTCGGGGCGGGGTATCCGCCGGAGTAGCCGTAGCCCGGCGCCTGCTGGGGGTAGGGCTGCTGCGACTGCTGGTTTGGCTGCTGCTGGTGGGGATGCATCGCACGTCCTTGTCGGCTTCGGGGAGCTTCGTGATCAGGTCATCGACCTGGGTTTACCTACCGTTAGCAACGAGTAGCGCGCCGCGATAGGACTGTTATCGGGGGTCGTGGCCGTCGCGGGCCAGGAATGCCTCCGTCCAGTCACCGGTCGCTGTCACCGCCGCCGAGGCACAGCCGCTTTCCCGAGCCTCCGCAGCGTCGGCAGGCCTGCCACGTCTTGCCGCTCGCGGAGCGGCGGCGGCCCGAGCCCTTGCACCGGCCGCAGGCGGTGAACGGCCAGACGACGCAGGCGAGCACGCACCCGGCGGCGAGAAGTAGCGCCACGACGATGAGGATCGACACCTGGGTTTCCTGAGTGCCGGGCGCTATCAGAGGTGCTACCTTGCGGATCTTGCGGCGCTGCCTGCTAGTTCAGCCAACCCGCCTCGATCACGAGCCGGGCGGCGTTGTCGGCGAGCGCAGCCCGCAGCTGCTCCAGCTCGATGCCGCGCCGGTTGGCCTTCACCCCGTCGGGGCCGGCCCGGTTGAGTTGCCGGGTCTCCACGCCGAGGGCGCGAAGGCTGCGGGCCAGCACCTCGACCGTCCAA
The DNA here is from genome assembly GCA_963750095.1 of uncultured Actinomycetota bacterium. Taxonomy (GTDB): domain Bacteria; phylum Actinomycetota; class Actinomycetes; order Mycobacteriales; family Pseudonocardiaceae; genus Pseudonocardia. The sequence continues at coordinate 864,203 of CAVVPJ010000012.1, forward strand.
CGGCCGTAGATGTCCGCGCAGGGCGGCCAGACGCTCCAGGAGATCTTCGGCGGGCGCCATGTCCTCCACCCGGCGCGATGGCGGGCAGCGTGCTCTTGGTCAGGTCGACGGCGGTCACGACGCACCCCTGTTGCGGCGGGCGTCGAGTAACGCCCGCGCCTCGTGCTCGCTGGTCTCCAGCTTGCGGGCCAGACGCCGTCGCCCGGCCCGGCGGCGATCAGCTCGGCCGCCCATCCACGGGTGCCGTCGTCTCCGCGGGCCGCTCGGCGGGCGGCGCGGTCTCCCACAGCTCCGACAGCCCACCTTCGGCGGCCAGCTCGTCATATCCGGGCGCCTCGTCAGGGCCGTCCACGGCCATCTCGGCGGGCGCTGTGTGGGCCTGCGCGGCGAGCTGCGCCAGGTGCATCACGGCCGGCCAGGACGGCCGGGGCGAGCGCCGAGACGCCTACAACGAGCACCCACGGGGCCGCGATGGCGAACGCATCCAAGCCGTGCCACCGCGTTGCCGACCACCGAGGTCACCAGCAGGGCGAGGGCATTGCCACCGCCCGAACCGACCCCCCTCCGTGAGCAGGTTCAGGGCGCCCAACGTGTCGACCAGCGACGCCGCCCCGTCGGGCCGCTGGTAGCCGTGCACGGCCAGCAGCGCGAGCACGTCCTGCACGAGCCGGACCCGCACCGGGTGCGCGCCGTCGAACGGGGGACGCCCTGGCCCGGGAGGCGCGGGCGGCACCGCGGCCTCCCGGGCCCGCCACAGCAGCGCAGCCACCACAGCGACGACGTGGGGCTCCAGGACGTCGGCCAGGTACTCCAAGGCGGGCGTGCTCGAACTCGGTGACCTCCAGCCCGGCCAGGGGCTCGGTGCGGGCGGCGAGCCGGTCGAGGCGGACAGCACGCCGCCACGCCGCGACGTCGCTGACCATCAGGTCGTCGGGCGTGGTGTCGGGCTCGTCGTAGGGCGGGCGCAGTCGCCTCGGCTCGCGGGTGATCGGCGGGTGTGTGTCGCTCACCGGACACCGCCTCGGGTCTCGGCGAGCTGGTCGGCGACACAGGCGAACGCAGCCGACAGCAGAGGCAGTTGCGCCTCGTCCAAGCCCGCGGCGACGTCGACGTCGGGGGCTCGTCGACTCCAGGTCGACCAGTCGCAGGCGTGCCTGGTCGGGCCTGGTAAAGCCGAGCGCGCCCACGCCGTCGAGGGGGCCAGGCGGGCCAGGCCGAGGAAGATCAGGACGTCGCCGACCTGCAGCCGGATCGGCTCGGCGCGGTGCAGCAAATTGTCGGCGCCGAGCGGCGTGCACTCGTCAGCAGCGCAGTACGCCCGGTGAATGATGCTCACGGGTCGGATCGGAATCATCTATTGCGCTGTGATCATCGCCTGCCGCAAGGTCTTCGATGCGCCGCGCGCAGGAGTGGACGTCCGCGTTGAGTCGTTGGTGCGCGTCTCAGCCGGACCTCTCAACTGCCCGTCAGGGCCCGGATCGGCGGCGGGATAGGTGGTCGGCCTGGTCGTCGGTGCGGGTAGGTCCAGCGGCGACACCAGCTGCATCCGGCGCAGCGGGGTGGGGGAGCAGTCTGCTCAGTGCGCTGAGCACGGCGCGGTCGAGCCAGGTCAGCGCTGGCCGGGCGTTGGTGCGGCGGAGTACGGCGATCTCGTGCCGTAGCGTCAGGATCTCGACGTCCTTGGCGGCGTCGGAGCGGGCGAACAGCACCAACCAGCTCAGCACGCGAACGAGCATGAGGTAGATGAGTCGAGGGCCAGCAAGATCCGCCTGGCCCGCGCCGACGATCAGGGTCTCGATGTGACTGCTGCGTCGAGCGGCAGGGCGTCGGTGCCGGTGTCCACGCTTCGACGGTAGGAATTCGGCGTCCCGCCCGCGTCGGGCCGGATAGCCATTTGGGGCCGATGCGGCCGATGGGTGGTTCTGCCCACGCTGCGGGCTTGCCGCGCCCCCCGGATGACGGGACGGCGGGAGGGCTACCGCGTCGCGTTCGCCTTCTTCACCAGCCTTGCGGGGCCTCTGGCAACGCCATCAGGTTGTTCTGCAAGACCGCGTCGTGCGGCGTGCGGAGGTACTTGGTTCCGTTCGACATCGTGACGACGTAGACGTCACGCCGCTCGAAACCGGGCTGCTCGATGAAGAAGGCGAAGCGCCCACTCTCCTGCAGCCGCGCCGCCTGCTGCACGGGGATGAGGAAGTGCGACCCGTCGGGATTGCGCCCGCCCACGCCGAGCAGGTGGGTGCCGTGGCGCCTCAATCTCGTATGGGTCAGCTGCAGCTGCACGGCGGTCTTGCGGTAGAGGTTGTCCGGGATCAGCGCGACCGACAACCATCCCTCGTTCACGGCCATCGGGGCGTTGCCGAGCACGGAGTCGGCGGTCGCGGTGACGAGCTCCTCGTTTGACCAGCCGAGCGGATCGGGGCGGTGGTGCCAGGTCCAGATTCCCTGACGTCGGAGGGCACCGGCAGCCTGGCCTTCTTGGGATCGCGCAGCACCGGGCCGTAACGGAACGCGGGCGAGAGCTTTGCCAGCGCCGGAGCCCCGGAGCCATCCATTCGCGCAGCATGCCGACCTGCTTCTGCGGCAGCAGACCGGTCGTCGCGTGGACGTCGGTCTGCGGAACCATGAACAGCAGCAGGGACATCGGCGTCCCCGGATAGACGAAGAAGCAGTCGGAGTCGTCGACGAACGGCGAGCGCACCACGCCGAGGCTCCTCTCGCCCGCCATCGACGGGTCGACGACCCGAACCCGGCCGACGTCGCAATGACCGCCGCCCCGGGATCGCGCACCCGCGGATATGGGCGACGGGCACTGAGCGGAGCGGATGCCGCTCAGGCTGGCTTGCGGCAGATGACCTGCGCAGGATGGGTGCGACGTTCCTCGATATTGCGCATCGAGTTGCGCGCCCTCAGCAGGGTGTCTTCACCGAGCAGGACGTGAAGACCCAGCGGCGGCAAGGCACCCTGCTCCGCGGCTGCGATCATCTTGCTGTAGAAGGCCACGTACTTGGGGCCGGTGTCTTCGATCTTGATATCGTCGAAACCGGCCTCGGTCAGCAGTTCGCGGGTCTGTTCGGGTGTGACCAGCCATTCACCGGTGCCGTCGGCCGACCACGGAACCGGGTGATGCAGGTGAGCGGCCGGTCCGAGACCGTGTTCGGTGATCGCGAAGAATGCGCCGGGCCTGAGGACCCGCCACGCTTCCGCGAAGAACTGGCCGCGGTCGGGAACGTTCATCGTGACATGCTGGCTGTACGCCCCGTCGAAGGTGCCGTCGGTGAACGGCAACCTTTGCCCATCGCCGTGCTGAACGAACACCTGGTCTGTCATGTGCAGCAACACGGTGAGCTTGTTGGCCGCGTCGACGAACGGTCGGGTGATGTCGACTCCGCTGACCCGGCAGCCGAAGCGCTGCGCGAAGTAGCGCGCAGGCCCGCCGACACCGCAGCCGATGTCGAGGACATGGTCACCGGTGTTGACCGGAAGATGGTCGCCAAGCTCCACCGTCGCCGGGAAGCCACGGGCATGGAAGTGATCGACGGGTGCCAGATCGTCGATCGTCAACGAGTCCAGTGACTTGCCCGCCGCCTGCAGAGCGGACACGATCCGAGAGTAGACATCCCCTTGTGCCCAATGCTCTTCCACCTGCGTTTCGTGGATCATGATGCGCCTCCGGTCCGATCCGACACTGGTGCGTAGCCTTGACTGCGGCGGTTGCAGGACGGTTGTGATCGGGTTGGCCGGTATGGCGCACAGAGGCGCGTACCCGGAGTCGCCGCACGGCCTGCAGGTAGGCTTGTTGGGGCCGATCGAGGTGCACTTCGGTGGCGAACCCATGCCTGTCACCGGCCGCCAGGAGCGACGGGTGCTGGCGTTCCTGGCGCTGCACGCTTCCGAGTGGGTGTCGGCGGATGCGCTCATGGATCTGCTCTGGGGTGATCGGCCGCCGCGTACGGCCGCGAAGACGCTGCAAGCAGTCGTCTCACGACTGCGGACCGCTCTGCCTGGCGATGCGGACGTCATCGTCTGGCGCGACGGCGGGTACGCACTGCAGATCGACCCGGACGCGGTGGACGCGCTGCGGTTCCGCAGGCTTGTCGACTCGGGCAGCAGGCTGCTGCGCGCAGGCGATCCGCAACCAGCGGCTGAGCAACTGCGCCACGCCTTGGGGCTGTGGCGGGCTCAGGAACCACCCCATCTGGGTGACACGTCCGCGGCCGCGGCGACCCGTGCGTCCCTGACCGAGGCTCGGCTGACTGCCGTGGAGGCCCGTGTGGCGGCCGATCTGGCGCTCGGCCGCCACACGGAACTGCTGGCCGAGCTCGAGGAACTTGTCGAAGCCCATCCGTTCCGCGAGAAGTTCGTCGAGCAGTTCATGATCGCCCTTTACCGCTCGGGACAGCAGCCGCAGGCCCTGGAACTGTTCCGCCGGGTGCGCCGCCGTCTGCGCCAGGAACTGGGTTGCGATCCATCACCTGCGCTGGGCCGGCTGCGATCAAGGGTCGACGCGCACGACCCGTGCTTGGACGCGCCGCTGCCGACCCCACCGGGCAACCTCCCGGCCGAGGTGTCCAGCTTCGTCGGCCGTACCGCCGAGCGCGCCGAGCTTTCCGCGCTGCTCGATGACGCTCGGCTGGTGACGCTGACCGGACCCGGGGGAGTGGGCAAGACACGCTTGACGGTCCGGGTGGCATACGAGACCCGAACCGAGTACCCGGGCGGCACCTGGTTGGTCAATCTCTCCACGGCGAGCTCGCGCGGGGACGTCCCGGCCGCGGTCGCCGCAACGTTGCGAGCAGCCGAGCCGACGGTAGCGGCGGTTGTCGCCGCCCTCGGCGCCAGACGCACGCTGGTGCTGCTCGACAGCTGCGAGCACGTCCTCGACGATGTACGGGCACTCGTCGAGCAGATCCTGCGCGACTGTCCCCGCGTGACGATGCTCGCCACCAGCCGTGAGCCGCTGGGCATCGTGGGCGAGCACGTCCTCGACGTGCCGCCGCTGGACGCGTCGAGCGCGGTGCAGCTGTTCGCCGAACGGGCGCGGGCGATCGACAGGACCTTTGCCATGACCAAGGACAGCGCCGCCACGGTCGGTCAGATCTGCCGCCGGCTCGACGGGCTGCCACTGGGGATCGAGCTGGGTGCCGGGCGGATACGCGCGCTTCCGCTGGAAGAGATCTCGCGCCAGCTCGAACGGGGCTTGCAGGTGCTCATCGCCCCCCGCTCGGGCCGTCATCGAAGCCTCGACGAGACGATCGGCTGGTCGTATGAGCTGCTCTCCCAGCCCCAGCGCGCGATGCTTCGCAAGCTGTCCGCGTTCGCGGGGTCGTTCACACTGGACACCGCGGCGCGGGTATGCCTTCAGCCGGACGACGCGGTGCGGTTGGTCGCCGAACTGACCGAGCGATCCCTGCTGTCGGCGGTTGACCATGGCCGCTACCGCATGCTCGACACGGTGCGGGCGTTCGCGTCCGCTCGGCTGGTCGAGGCCCATGAGCAGGACGCGGCCCATCTCGCGCACGCCACGGCGCTCACCGAGCTGGTCGAATCGCTGGCTACCCGAATGCACACACCTGCCGAAGGCGACGCGATCCGGCGTATCGAGGTCGAGCTGGACAACCTGCGCGCAGCGCACGCCTGGGCGTGCACGAACCGGCTAGCCGACCTGGCACTGCGGTTGCCGTACGCGCTGCGGTGGTTCGCATACTGGACGACGTGCGCCGAGGTGTACGCGTGGGCCGATACGTCTGCCCGGCTCTTCGCCTCGAGCGGTCATCCACTGCTTGCCGAGGTCACCGGGCTGGCCGCGGTCGGCGCGTCGTACCGAGATACCGACGATGTGGAGCTGCTCGCCAGCCGCGCGACGGAGATCGCCCGTCGAAGCGGCCGCGAGGATTCGGTGCTGGCGGTGTTCGCGCTGACCCGTCGGAGCCTGCACCGTGGTGAGCTGGATCGGTGCATGTCCCTTGCGGCCGAGCTGATCGACCTCGCCGAGCGGTACGGCGACCCGGCTGCGGCCCACCTGTGGCGAGTAGGCAGGCTGGTGACGCTCGCCTACGCGGGGCGTCGCGACGAGGCGGCCGCGGAAATGGCCACGCTGCGCAGGCAGATCCGGCACGAGCCGTCTCCGTCGCTGCGCGCGTGGACGCTGTACGGATGCGGCGAGGTGCTCAGTGAACAAAGTCCCGACCAGGCGTTGCACGCATTGCGGGAGGCTGTCGAGCTCGCGCGGGCCGTCGGGAACACCATGGTGCTCGGCGTCGCCTCCGTCACCATCGGATCGATCGGGGGTCGCTTCGGCGATCTGACCGAGGCACTTGATGTCTGTGACCAGGTCATCGCCCTGTGGCATGAGCGCGGCGGCTGGGTCCACCTCTGGACGATGATCCGCAATCTCGTGGAACTGCTCGCCAGGGCCGAAGCCGCCGAGCAGGCGGTGGCACTACACGCCGCCGCGGCGGCGTCCAGCAGCGCACCTCCGGTCTTCGGTGAGCAGGCCGCGCGGCTGGCCGACCTGACGAGGAAGCTCGGCACCTCGATCGGATCGGCCGCGTTCGACGAGGCGAGCCAGCGAGGCGCGGCGTTGACCGACGAGCAGGCGGTCGCGTTCGCCCGCACCGCGATCGCGCAGGCGTTGGCGATCGCCGATCAGCAGCCCGCGGCCCGTCGACGCCGTATGACGGCCCGGTGAGGCGGCCAGCTCGGACCGGACACGGCGGGTTCACCGTGCTCGAAGATCGACTGAGCCGAGCCGACGGACCTTCGAGTTGGTGGCGGACCCGAGAGGACGACACGCCCGCACCCGGAGGCCGGGTCAGAAGATCGGCCGCCCGGGCCGACCCGCCCCGACCGGGCGCGGGTCGGCCCCGGCCACGAGGGCGCGGCCCTGGCCCTGCAGCGCGGCCAGGACGAGACCGGCCACCAGGGCGCCCGCCGCATCGACAAGCAGATGGACCGCCACGCCCGCCCCGACGTGCGTGCCCAGGACCGGCAGTGCGATCGACTCGAACCAACGGTAGGCCTCCCACGCACCGCCGACGACGAGCCCGATCAGCACCGTCCGCCGCACGACCCCTATCCGCCGCGACCGCCCGCCCGGCTCGCCCAACACGCACACCGCGACGAGGACCAGGTACAGGACGACCGCCGTGACGCCCGTCGCCACGGCATGCACGAGCCACACTACAGGGGTCGCGGCGTACCAGCCCGTCGTCGACGTCCACAGGGCCACCAGCAGCGTGGTGCCGAAGGCGAAGTCGAGCGGGGCGGGGACGCCGCCCGTCGAGCGCGGCACCATCAGCACGACGACCACCAGCAGGGACCGGGCGCCCATCCCGAACGATGGGATCCCGACGAGCGCGGCGACCGCACCGACCGCGGCCCCGACCCGCACCAGGTCGGCGAGGAGGCGGAACGCGAAGCGGTGCTCGCCCATACCGCCTGAGTACCCTTCCGCATGGCCGACGACCCCTATGAAGGCCGTATCGTCAGCACTCCGTCAGGTGCCATCCGGCCTGGTGGCGTGGCAATGGCCCCGCGAACGGGTGCCGTGCTGACGACAGCTGAAAGCTGACCCCCCGGCGACGGGTGAACCCGGACCCATGTCGCCATGGTGAGGGTGCTGAAGGTGCGGGACTGGGCGGAGATCCGATGACGTGCAGGGTGACCAGTGAAGCGGGTGGGGCCGCGCTGGAAGCTGACCGCGTAGGGGGTGCGGGCGAACTGGTCGAGCAGCGGCTGCTGACCGGGGGCGGGGGCGGGGGCGGGCACGACCAGTTCGCAGGCCAGCCCGGAGGGTTTGAGCCTGCGGGTGTCGTAGACGAACGCGAGGCGTTCGTTGTTGCCTGCGTTGCCGTCGCCGACCTCCGCGGCGGGGTCGTCCACATCGCGCCCGACGGGCACCAGGAGGTCATCCGCCCGCGCGGCGCAGGCACCCCCCTCGGCGCGAAGCCCGGCGACGGGCTGGCCCCCCGCATGGCCAGCATCACCTTCGGCGGCCCCGATCTGCAGACTGTCTACATCGGCTCGCTTGGTGGCGCCGCGCTGCCCACCTTCCGCTCACCCCTGCCCGGTGCACCCCTACCGCACTGGTCGGCGTGAAAGGACGTCGTCTCATGCGTACTTGGGTGAGAATGGTTGCAGCGGGCCCGGCGGGGCTGTTGCTCGAGTCCGAGACCGACACCGCATCACGGAGTGTCTGGCGTGCGCACCTGCGGGGTGGTGGGAGCTTCGTGCCGGGCCGCGGCTCATGGTCGACGGAACTCGTCCATCAGCACACTGTCGGGATCACCGGAGCGACGTGTCCAACTGTCGGATCAGCTCTCCGACCCGCCCACCGCCACGCGGGGGGACCGGGTAGCGCCTCAGGACGTCCACCACGACAGGAGGCGCAAGGATCCCCGACTGTGCGATGTGGTCGGCGCCGACCGCGGGATCGTCTCCGGCGGAGAGTTCGAGCGCTCGTGCGGCATGAGCGGCCGATCCGAGGATGTGTTTGACCTGCGTAGCTTTCGCCAGGGGGTGGAGGAACGCCGCACCGACCGCGTGGCCTGCCGCGCGCGCAGCGTCGCTCGCCGCGGCCTGTCCTGCGTCACGGGTCTCCTGAGCCGCCCGGTGTGCCGCCCACGCGCTGTCCCGGAGCGCCTTGGTCCGCTCGCCTCCATCCGCGAACGCCTGCGCAGCCTCGATCGCGGCTCGTGGGCGTCGGTCGTCGGGGCGTTCACGTTCGAAGATCGACAATGCGGGCCGCGCGCAGGCCACCGCGTAGCCTGCGACCTCCCGGAGTTCGGACCGGCTGAGTTCGATCGTCGTGGAGTCATCCGCCATGGTGTCCTTCTTCCGCGCCGGGGGCCTGTCAGGCAACCACGGGTGCACGCCTGTGCCGAGGAAGATCTTGTCCACTTGTGATGGCGCCGTGCTCCGGCACCGGCCGGAGCTGCCGCCGGTAGCCTTCTGCGTCGGGGGTTCGCACCAGTGTTGACTGCGTTCTCCGCACCCGCGGGTTCAGGTGGCGAATACCAGCTGAAGGTGGCGGCGCAGCGCTGTCGCCCTCAGCGGTGCGGCGCGGAAGCCCAGGTATCCGTCGGGTCGGACCAGGTAGCCGCTGCCTGCGGTCGCGCCGTACGCGTCGCGGAACTCGCCTGCGGCGTCCATGATCACCGGCAGTCCGCCGACGCTGATCCCCGGGTTGGGGGCGATGAGGTAGGTCCTCGCCCGTCCACCGGTCAGGGTGGCGAGAACGTTTTCGACCTCCACGAGGTCGGGCGGTGGTCCGGTCTGGTCGGTGTAGCGCAGCAACGTATGGCCCGCATCGGCGAGCAGTTCGAACACCGCAGCGAGAAGCTCACCTCGGCACGGCGCAGACCGCGGCAGTCGGGGGCGCGGTCCCCGGGATGTGGTCCGGGGTCGGACCCGCTGTCCGAGGTGCCGCCGACGATCGGGCTGTCGCGATAGTTGACCAGCAGTTGCGCCTCACGTCGGATCACGATCGCGGGGTCCTGCGGGTCGGCCTCGATGCCTTGGTGGGCGTGGCGGGTCGTGCGGGCGACGACTTCCTCGCCGACCGGGTGGCGCTCGGCGTGGTAGCTGGCGAGCAGCCCGTGCGCCGCGGTGCCCGCCACGGCGGTGGCGAGCTTCCACGCCAGGTTGATCCCGTCCTGGATGCCCGTGTTCATGCCCTGGGCACCGGTCGGCGGATGGATGTGCGCCGCGTCTGCGGCGACGAACACCCGGCCCACGCCGTACCGGTCGACCAGCCGATGGCTGATCCGGAACACCGAGGACCAGCGCAGATGATGCGCCTTGGTCGGCTCGGGGGCGAGCCGGTCGAGCACCGCCTAGTGCGGTGGCCACGAACGTTCACCGGGTCCTCGCGCGCCCAGACGACGACTCGCGGCGGCGCCGCCTTCGCGAATACGCCCGGTATGAGCTTCAGGCGGCGCCTTGCGACTCGCCGCCTGGATCACGCGATCACCCCGGCAACCTTCGTGGCCACCGCACTAGATGTGCTGCAGGCTCGAGGTCCGGCCGCCCTCGAACCTGTGCCGCACAGCGCTGGTCGCCGGATCGGGCGGGCCAGTGGTCACGCGGGCGTGCCCACGACACCTTCAGGAAGGCGAGCCCGAGCATGTCGCCATGCCAGGTGCCGTCGAAATTGCGCCGGATGACGTTGACGACGCCGAGCAGCGTGGCGCGCTCCGAACTGGTGGCGCAGTGGCCGAACACCAATGGCCTTGCGTTTAGCCTGGGGGCCGGGGTCGGAGGCAGTGGATCTGGATGCGGCGGGTGACGCAGACGACGCTGGGTTGATCTTTGCGGGCGGGGAAGTCGCCGGCCTTCTTCGTGGCCCGTGGGCTGGCCCGGTCGGGCCGGTCGCGGACGAAGAATCCCGGGTCGAGGATCTTGAGCAGGAAGGTGGCCAGGGCCAGGTCAGCCTGGTGAGGGGGGAAAACCCGCCGTGACGGAGTCGGTCGCGGCGGCCAGGGCGTGCGGGAAGCTGATCTTGTCCGGGGGGATGCCGGTGGCGTCCACGGCGGCGCCGATCAGGGTGTGGATGGCCTGGTAGACCGCGAACAGCGCCCACATCTCCTGGGCGACGCCCTCGGGGTCTTTGCTGCGCAGCACCGCCATGCCTGCGCCCATGTCGGTCTTGTGGTGTCCGATCACGGTTTCGCACTCCCACCGCATCGGGTAGGCGCACGCCAGGTCCAAAGCGGGGTAGGCCTCGATGTCGAGCAGGTCGGTGACCAGCGCGAACACCTCCGAAGACTCCTCCTCGCCAGCACTGTCGCCGGCGGTGCCGGTGTGCACGGTGTACTCGATGACCCGCACCGTGATCGGCGGGCCGTCGGCCTTGCGACGCGGGTGCAGCAGGGCCAGGTAGCTGCCATCGGCCAGCACCCGGATCGGGGTCAGCCGAAACGACGCCGAGGCCCGCCACAGCAGGTGCGCCCCGGTGGCCAGCACGTCGCGAGCCAGGGCGTGGGACAGAAAGTTCCGGTCGGCCAGCACCAGCATGCCCGGGCCGAACGCGGGCAGCAGGTCCAAGGCCAGGGTTTGTTCGCCGACGGTGTAGGGGCCGATCGTGGCCCCGACCAGCGCCCCGGTGCCCGACTCGGCCGCGGCCAGCCACCGGACCTGCGGGAACGCCCCGGCCCGGGTCGCGTTCGGCGGGCCGGCCGAAGTACTCGTCGTTGGCCTGCGAATTGGGCACGTCGGTGCTGGAGCCGTCCACCGACACCACCCGCAGCCCGCAGCAGAACACCCCCGCCGCGTCGTCGGCGCCGACCGGCCCGGCGACCTGGTCGAACAGCATGTGCAGCGGGTCGGCCCCCAACCTGGTCCGGGCCCGGGCCAGGCTGGAGATGTTCGGCGGCCGCCACCGCCGACCCGCCCCGGCATCGACCCAGCCGTCCGGGTCGAGCACCCCCTCGAGCAGCTGCTGGCCGCGGCGGCGGTGATACAGCGCGTCCACCAGTTTGACCATGACCCGCCCGTAGCCGCAGTTCGGGCCCCGGAACAGCCACAACGCCAGCACGAAGTACCGGTAGGCCGCTGGCGAGGTGCCGTGCGTGTTGGCGCGGTCCTTTTCCAGCGGCCCCCGGCCCGAACCGGACGTGATCGTTTCCGATCATCGCGGCTCTCCAGTGACTACTCCGTGGGTGTCGCGGTTGGTTGCCGCGCGTGGATGGCGTCATGGCAGGACGGGCAGACCACGAGGGTCTTGCGCCGCATCGTCGCCATGAGTTGTGCCCACGCGGGCTGTGGTCGCCCCGGTCGAGTGAGGTCGGCGAGCTTGCGGACCTGGTGTGTTTGCACCTGGGCCGGGTGTTCGCAGATCTCGCACCGGCCGCCCCTGAGCCGTTTGATCAGCTCGTTGCCCGTGCGGCGGCTGGTGGCCGGGGCTGGTTGGCGATCGGTGAGGATCGCTTTCTTCTGCCGTTTCAATGGTATCCCGCCGAACCGTGTGACCAGTGGTCTCCTGCCCTTTCGTTCAACGGTGGCCTCCATGCAGGTGCGCGGACCGTGTGGTGTGCTGATGACGGCCTTGTGTGTGCGGGCCATCTTCGTCACGGTCGAGCGATGCTTGGCGGCCAACGTCTTGAGCATCGAGGTCTGCATGACCCAATGCAGCCGGTGAAGCCTCCAGACGTCACCGGCGAGCAGGTAGTACTGGACGAACCCCCGGTATTCGGCCCCATAGGTGCTGATGATCAGATGGTTGTCGAGATTTATCAGGTGGGGTCGGCGCTCGGGTTTTCCGCGCTTGAGGTAGGGGGAGCATTTGGCTTTGATCACCGCTCGGGGCACGCGCAACATGACGGTCCCGTTGACCGACCGTTGACCACGGGTGATCTTGTGGTCGGCGTGTTGGGTGGTGATCTCGTAGCCGAGGTAGCGTGCCGCACCCGTGCGGGCATGCGTGATCACGGTCTTGTCCTCGGAGAGTTCCAGCGCGAGGTCGTCACGCAGGAACGCGGCGAGGCGGGCCTTGATCTCCTCAGCTTCGGCCTTCGGTCCGATAAACCCCAGGAGGTGATCGTCGGCGTATCGGCTGTACTTCAGCCGCCGGTAGCCGGGATCTCGGGGATCCCTGCTGGGCAGACGGCGACGCTGCTTGCCCAGCTCACGTTCCATGGCATGATCACCATGTCTGCGGGCACGCCTCATAGCGGTTCTCACCTGACCGTAGGCGGGGTTTTCCGCCTTTCGGTCTCCTCGGGTGTACTGCGGAATGAGATCTTTTTCGACAAACTTGTCCAACCGGTCCAAATAAATATTGGAGAGGACTGGTGATGCCACCCCGCCCTGTGGTGCTCCGGAGAGGGTGGCGTTCCATTCCCAGTCCTCCAGGTATCCGGCTTCCAGCATGTTACGCAACAGCCTGAGGAACCGGTTATCGCGGATTCTCTCGCCGAGAATACTGAGTAGCGTCGGGTGATTGAGCGACCCGAAGCAGTCGGCGATATCTCCCTCGATGAACCAGGTCGTCCCCGCCCAGGTGTCGGCCACCTCGCGCAGCGCGGTGTGACAGCCCCGGCCGGGACGGAAACCGTGGGACCGGTCGGAGAACGTCGGCTCATAGTATGCCTCCAGGAGGAGGCGGACCACCTCGCCGACGAGTTTGTCCGTCCAGGACGGCAAGCCGAGCGGTCTTGTCTTCCCGTTCTTTTTCGGGATGTAGATCCGCTTGACCGGCTGGAATCGGAAACGCTCGTGGCGCAACGCATCGATGATGCGCCCGATCTTTGCCTCGGACATGCCGTCCGCGGTCTCCCCATCGGCCCCCGGCGTCATAGCCCCCTGGTTGGAGTACAGACGCGCGTAGTACGACAGCCGCACTTGGATCACCCGGCGCATCGTCGCCGGTAGTGGAGGCGGCGTGCGAGGGCTTGGTGCGCTCGTCGCCAGCTTGACCAGCGCAGGTAGTGGGTCAGGGGCTGGGCGGGTTTGATGATCAAGACGTTGAGCAGGTGGCGGATCTCGTTGGTGGTCAGGTGCAGTAGCTCACGGCCGCGGCGGTCGCGCGGTCGGGGAGCAGTGTCGGCCGCGTCGGCGACCATGACGGTGAGGATGGCGAGCGCGAGCATGGCCAGCACGGTGTGGCGGTGCCAGCCGGTCCAGCTGCGGACCTGGTAGTGATCGAGCCCGACCTGGCCCTTCGCAGCCTGAAAGCTCTCCTCGACCGCCCAGCGGGTGCCGGCGACGCGGACCAGACGGTTCAGCGAGACCGGGCTCGGTGCCCAGCACAGGTAGAAGGCCAGCTCCCCGGTGCGCCGATGGCGGCGGATCAGCAGCCACCGGTCGCCCTCGCCCCATGGCGTGGCGGGGTTGATCGAGACCCAGGCCCAGTCGTAGTCGCGGGGGCCCTTGGAGCCTTGCCCGGCGCAGTGTTGCTGCCAGGACCGTTGTGGCAGCGCGGCGGCCAGGACGTCGACCCGGCCGTGTCCGGCGCCGGTGGTGACATGTTGATCGACCGCCACCGCGAGGACGTAGCCCACGCCACGCTCGCGCAGCCCGGTTCGGAATGCGGTGTTGGCGCCGTAGACCTCGTCGGCGGTGGTCCAGGCGGCCGGGACGTCGGCGTCGAGGGCGGCGTAGACCATCTCGGCGGCCTGGGCGGGTTTGGTCGCGAACTCGACGTTGGCGGGGATGCCGGCTGCGGCGCAGCGGTCTGTGTCAGCGCACCAGGTCGTGGCCGGCAGATAGAGGCGACGGTCGATCAGCGCGCGCCCGTGCGGGGAGGCGTAGGACAGGAAGACCCCGACCTGGGCGTTCTCCACCCGCCCGGCCGTGCCGGTGTACTGGCGCTGAACCCCGGCCGAGCACACGCCCTTCTTCAGGAAGCCGGTCTCGTCGGCGATCAGCACGCCGTCGGGGTGGCCGAGGCGCTCGACGACGATCGAGCGGACCTCGTCGCGGACCTGCCCGGCGTCCCAGCTCGCCGTGCGCAGCAGCCGCTGCATCGCATCCGGGCGGGCTCCGCCGGCATGCTCGGCCAGCCACCAGCAGTTCTTCCGCTCCGTCGCCGACAGCAGCCCGGCCACGTAGTCCCGAGCGGTGCGTCGCGGCTCGGCCCGCCCGAACGCGCTCTCCACCCGGTTCATCACCTGATCGACGGTCTTGTCCCATCGGATCGGATCGACACCGTCTACGCTATGGCCCGCGGCCACCACTTGATCATCTGGACTCGACACAAGCCCGGCATGATCACGTGGTGACCGTTCCCTGTCACGGCGACACGCCGAAGATCGTCAAGTGCGGCTGTCGTAGTCGGCCAGCAAATACAGGCTCGGGTTGAACAACTGTCGATAGAGCTCGTTGCACGGCAGGCCACGCCTTCCGCGTTCACGGAGGACATCCAGCACTGTTTCGGCGTTCTGCATTACGCATACCTCCCAGCCTATAGATATCCGATCACCTGGCCCCCTTGGCCCTGCAGACGGCTTTCCCGTCCTCCTTGGTGGGGCGTGACTCCCACGACTACTACGGGGCCTCCGTCGCCATAGGGCTCGCGCCCCTTAGGCGATCCCACGTTCGTCCTCGTTGCACGTCATAGCACGACTTAGGTGCCCCACTCATCTCCTTGAATACCCTCATTGGGCATCGCTCCACATCCCGGAGGTTGCACCAGTCATGTACTTATACTGGCACAGGATGTGGCACCGGTATCGGGCGTCTTTCCGGTGGATGGTGATTTGCATCATCTGGAGATTGGGGTATCAGGCAATCCAGCTATTCACCATATCGTGCGGGTCCCGCAGTACCTCGCCTCATACGCCTGAGCGCGACCGCTGCTTTCCTGGCATGCTATAGTCGCCGATTTCCTTTCGGATTTCAGGTCAGCCATCGGACCCAAGAACATCCCTCCGAGTTCCTCCCGACTTAGCCGGGAATACAACGAAGCGCCTCGTGGCGCACGTACACCACCAGCCGTGCGGGCAACAACCGGCGCCGCAACTCCCGGGTGTCGGTGGTGTCTACCACCCGATCCACCAGCTCCGGCGGGAACGCCCTGGTCAACGCCCCCACCGACACCCGATCGGGCAACCACCCCTCCGGGGAGACCCCCGCCGACCCGTCATGCGCCACACCGTGATCATCCCGAGAGACGATCACCAAGTAGCGCATCTACACCGGCGTGTCGCGACTTAACGCAAGGCCATTGGGCCGAACACCGTGCGCGCTTGTGCGGCATGGTCACGAGCAGGCCGTCGACGTTGGGAGTGGACGACAGCGGTCGAGTCGTTTCTCCCGATTAACAGATGCAAACATTTCCGGGCTTCGAACATGTATTCGGGTAGAATGGCGGTGTGTCCACCGAAGCGGTCGTTCACGCGCATAGCCTCCTCGTGGAGGCGGTCGCCGCGTTGCGCACCGCTGCGGGATCCTCCGCCACCGATGCCGAGTTGTTGTCGGTCGTCACGATCGTGGAAGGAATCACCCGCCGGCTGGATCGGGTCGGTGTCGAGGCCATAGCGGTGTTGGATCGGCGCGGCACGTTCGCCGAGCGTGGCTACCGCTCCTCTGTCGCTGCCCTGATCGACCTGTGCGGATGGGACCGGGTCGAGGCCCGCCGCCGGGTCGGCGCCGCCGAACAGGTCTGTGCGCGGGTCGGGATCGACGCCACCGCGCTGCCGCCCCGGCTGCCCGCCACCGCCGCCGCGTTCGGCCGCGGGGCCGCGTCGCTGCGGCACGTCGAGGTGATCGCCCGGGTCCTCGGCTCGGACGCCGCGGGCAGGCTCACCCCGCAGCAGTGGGCCGACACCGAAACCCAGCTCGCCGCCCAGGCAGCCCAGTACGGTCCCGCGCAGCTGCTGGAGTGGGGCAACAGGCTGGTCGATCTGCTCGACCAGGACGGCGCCGAACCCGACGACGACGGTCCGCCGCCGCAGGTCAACGAGCTGCATGTGCGTCGCTATCGGGACCGTCCCGGCGGCACGATCAGCGGCCGGTTCGAGGACGCGGCGATGTTCGACGCCATCGCCACCACGATCGACGCACACGCCCGACCGCGCTGCGCCGAGGACGGCGAGCGGCCTGCCGCCGCCCGGCAGGCCGAAGCCCTCGCCGATGTCTGCGGGTTCGTCCTCGACCACGGCGAGCTCCCGCAGACCGCGGGCCGCCGCCCGCATCTCAACATCGTCGTCCGGTTGGAGGACCTACAGAACCGCGCCCGCGCGGCGGGTCTCGATATGGGCGGCACCCTCACCCCGGCAGCCCTGCGGATGCTGTGCTGCGACGCCGCCGTCATCCCCATCGTGCTGGGCGGCGCCGGACAACCGCTGGACGTCGGGCGTGCCACCCGGGTGATTCCCGAAGGGATCCGGCGGGCCGTCACCGCCCGCGACCGCGGCTGCGCCCGCTGCGGGAAACCACCCAGCTGGTGCGACATCCACCACATCCGAGAATGGGAGAAAGGTGGCGACACCGCGGTCGGAAACTGCGTGATGGTCTGCCGCCAATGCCACCGCCTGATCCATTATGCGGGGTGGGAAGTACGACTCTGCCAA
Organism: uncultured Actinomycetota bacterium; assembly: GCA_963750095.1. Taxonomy (GTDB): domain Bacteria; phylum Actinomycetota; class Actinomycetes; order Mycobacteriales; family Pseudonocardiaceae; genus Pseudonocardia. The sequence goes on from CAVVPJ010000012.1 coordinate 881,215, forward strand.
GGCATCCCGGAATTCCTGCCACCACCATGGGTGGACCCGCAACAACGACCACGAAGACGCCCACCCCACCTCATCACCGCCCACCGAGGACGCGTGCGGTGACGACGATGAACGCCGCGCGCTGCTGCGCTGGCGGGACGACGTTTGTCGGGCTACCAGCGTTCCGTCCCGCCCGTCCCGCACGCTCGTGCCTGGATGTTTCACGAGGGTAGGCGGGTGGGTCACGGAACGACAGCCAGTCCAGGGCCAGTCGCCGCGCAGGCGGACCCAGCACTTGCGCTGTCCGCGGCGGACTGGTCGCAGCAGCAGCGGCCGTCGAGGAACAGGTCGGGCTCGGTGCCCAGGGCCAGCTCAGCCCCGCCCGCTGCCACCGCGCGCAGGATCGCCCGGTCGCGTCCGCTGAGGGTGTTCGTGGTGGTCATGGCGGTCTCCGGGGTCCGAGGCGGGTAGAGCGGTCGGTGATACATCCATCCTGTAGACCGAGGTTCGTTCGCGGACTCATCGCGGCAATCAGGATCGCGTTCCGGGTGGGCAGGAAACGCTGCCCACCCGGTAAGCCCCGGACCACCGTGGGCGTCGGTCGGGGTTCGCGCCTCATGACCTCCGCAGGGGGCCGGGATGGCTGAACCGGCCTGCGCGGCGGTGCACCCGGTGTGTGGCCGCCCGGCGGCGTCGCGGCTCCCGCTCGACCTGAGCGGCGAAGAAGTAGCGCTTGGCAGCTTCGACGAGGAGGAGATAGACCAGGGCGAGCCCGATCACGACGGCGAGGAAGGCCAGCGGCAGGGGACGGAACCCCAGCGGGCCCGCCAGCGGGGAGAACGGCAACACGATGCCGATCACGACGACGGCCACGGTGGCGACGGCCAGCGGGAGGCTCGGCCTGCTGCGCAGGAAGGGCACCCGCCGGGTGCGGATCGCGAAGATCACCAAAGTCTGGGTGGCCAGGGACTCGACGAACCACCCGGACCGGAACAGCTCCGGCCCGGCGTGCAGCAGCCCGATCATGATCGCGAAGGTGAGGAAGTCGAACAGGGAGCTGAGCGGTCCGAACACCAGCATGAACCGGCGGATCAGATGCAGGTCCCACCGTGCGGGTGCCTGCACCTGCTCGGCGTCGACGTGGTCGGTCGGGATCGTGAGCTGACCGGCGTCGTAGAGCAGGTTGTTCAGCAGGATCTGCGAGGGCAGCATCGGGAGGAAGGGCAGCACGGAGGCGGCTCCCGCGGCGCTGAACATGTTGCCGAAGTTGCTCGAGGTGCCCATCAACACGTACTTGATCGTGTTGGCGAAGGTGCGTCGGCCTTCCGCGACGCCGCCCGCGAGCACGTCGAGGTCCTTCTCCAGCAGCAGCACGTCCGCGGCGTCCTTGGCGATGTCGGTGGCGGTCTCCACGGAGATCCCGACGTCGGCCGCGTGCAGGGCCAGCGCGTCGTTGACGCCGTCCCCGAGGAAGCCGACCGCCCGTCCCGAACGGCGCAGGAGGGCGACGATGCGGGCCTTCTGCTCGGGCGAGACGCGGGCGAAGATCGTGGCGTCCGCGGCTGCCGTCGCGAGCCGCTCGTCGTCCATCGCGTCGATGTCCGCGCCGGTGAGGGTGCCACCCGAGGCCAACGCGAGGTCGGCGCAGACCTTCTCCGCGACACGGGCGTTGTCGCCGGTGGCGAGCTTGACCCGGATGCCCAGCGCCGCGAGCCGCTTCAGGGCGTCCGCTGCGTCGGCTCGTGGCGGGTCGCGGAACACGAGGAACCCGGTGAGCACCAGGTCGTGTTCGTCCTCGACGGCCAGCGTCGGGGTGTCGTCCGCGAGGGCGCGGGTCGCGATGGCGACCACGCGGGCGCCCTCGCCGAACAGGCCGTCCAGCGTCCGCCGGGTGACCGGGGTCACCGTCGCGGGACCGCGGGCGAAGATCGATTCCGGGGCACCGATCGCGATCAGCCTGCGGACGCCGTCAGGACCCTCGTCGAGCACCGAGGACATCCGCCGCTCGTGGTCGAACGGCACGGCCGCCACCCTGCGGTGTCCGGACGGGGCGGTCCCGGCCGCACTGATCGCCGCGTCGAGGGGGTTGCCGCCGATCCCGTCGGACTGGGTGGTGAGCAGGCCCATCCGCAGCACCTCGCCATCGGGTGCGCCGTCGGGGTCGAGCGCGGCCTGGAGGCTGATGCTGCCCTCGGTCAGGGTGCCCGTCTTGTCGGTGACCAGCACGTCGACGTCGCCGAGGTCCTCGATGCAGACCAGCCTCTTGACCAGCACCTTCCGCCGGGCCATGCGGCGCGACCCGGTCGCGAGGCTGGTGCTGACCACCGCGGGCAGGAGCTGCGGGGTGATGCCGACGGCGATGGCCAGGGAGAACAGGATCGAGTCCAGCAGCGGCCGCGCCAGAACGAGGTTGGTGACCAGGATGAAGCCGGTCAGCACGAGGGCGATCTTGAGCAGCAGCACGGAGAACCGCCGCAAGCCGACCTGGAACTCGGTCTCGGGCTGCCGGTGCCCCAGCCCGATCGCGATGCGGCCGAACTCGGCATGCCCTCCGGTGGCGACCACCACACCGGTCCCGATCCCAGCGGTCACGACGGTGCCCATCAGCGCGCACGAGTCGAGCTCGGCCAGGACGGTGCCCTCGGCCACGGGTGCGACACGCTTGGCTGTCGCCGCGCTTTCGCCGGTGAGGACGCTCTCGTTGCACTCAAGGCCCGTCACCGACAACAGCCGCAGATCGGCGGGGACGACGGCGCCCAGGGTGAGCCGTACGACGTCGCCGGGCACGAGCTCGGTGACGTCGACCTGACGCGGAGCATTCTCACGCACCACGACGACGACATGGCGGACCGCAGAGTGCAGCGCCTCGGCGGTGCGTTCGGCGCGGTACTCGTTGACGAAACCCAGTCCGACCGACGCCGCGAGAATCACGCCGATGATCACGGCGTCGGTGCGTTCGCCGAGCACGAACGACACCAGTGCGGTCACCATCAGCAGAAGCAGCAGGGGGCTGGCCAGCTGGCGCCCCAGCACGGCCCAGGGCCGGGCGTGGTGCGAGCGCACCGCGTTCGGCCCGACCGCGGCGCGGCGGCGTAGCACCTCCTCGTCGGCGAGCCCGCTCCGGTCGCTGCCCAGGGTGCGCAGCACCTCGTCGGGCGGAACCACGGCGGCCCGTGCGACCGGCATCGACACGACGTCCGTAGCCTGCGCGGCCGCGGGTCTGGACCGCGCCCGCGGTGGCGCGCCGGGACGGCCGGTCCGTGTCGTCGCGGGCGACCGCTGATCCCGCGACCGGTCGTCGTGCGCGCGCGAGGGACGGGCGGAGGTCACGTGATCCACGGTCCGTCGAGGCGGGTCTGCGCAGGCAGGGGCCAAGGTCCCGACCGGGTTGGCGGACGGCCCCGCACGCCGCGCCGTGGTTGCCGGGTCACGCGGTTCGGGCGCGGTTCGGGTCGGCGCTCCGGCCGATGACCGACGGGGGCCGGGTGGGCCCGCCGGGCCGGGACCTCCGTCTCTGACGGCCTCGACGACGCCCGTCCTACCGTCGAGGTCGCGTTCCCGACGTGGCTCTCGAAAGGACGACGGGCATGGACACGAATCGACGGTTGGCCGTGTGCGCCGGAGTGCTGTTCATCGTCGCGACCGCGGCCAACGTGGCAGGCGTCGGGCTGTCGAGCGCTCTGCTGGACGGCAAGGACTACCTCGCGGGCGTCGCCGCGCACGCGGGCCGGGTGACCAGCGGCGTGCTGCTGGAGTTGGTGGCGGCCGGGGCGTGCGCGGGAATCGCGATCGCGATGTACCCCGTCCTGCGGCGGCATGGCCCGGCTCTGGCCTTGGGGTCCGTGGTCTTCCGGACCATGGAGGGCCTGCTGTACGCGGTAGCCGCCGTGGGCTTGCTGGGAGTGCTGGCATTGAGCGGACGGCTGACGACGCTGGAGGCGGCGGACCGCGCCACGGCTCAGGCCGTCGGCGACTCGTTGCTGGACGTGCGCGAACAGGCAGCGCTGGTGGGAGTGCTCGCCTTCTGCGTCGGCGGCCTGATGTACTACGCGGTGCTCTACCGGAGCAGGCTGGTTCCCCGGTGGCTGTCCGGCTGGGGCGTCGTCGCCGTCGTCCTCGCGATCATCGCGTGGTTGCTCGCCCTCTTCGGCCATCGGCCCGTGACCGACTACACGGTCATGATGCTTCCCCTTGCGGCTCAGGAAATGGTCTTGGCGGTGTGGCTGATCGCCAAGGGCTTCGCCGTGTCGATGAATCCCAGGAGCGAGGGGAACTACGTCGTGCCCGACGACCGGCACGTGGTGCGGTAGTCACGCGGACTGAGCCCGTAGGTGGCCTTGAAGGCGCGGGTGAAGTGGCTGCTGTCGAAGAAGCCCCAGCGGTGCGCGATCGTCCCGATCGGCTCGGATCCGGCCGCGAGCTGTCCGCGGGCGCGGGCCAGCCTGCGGCTGCGAAGCACGGAGCCGACCGTGTCGCCGGTGGCGCTGAAGACGCGGTTCACGGTCCGGACGGACACGCCGTACGCGCAGGCGATGCGCTCCGGCGTGACGGCCGCGCCGGTGAGGTGCCGGTCGATGTAGCGCTCCATCGCGGCTCGGAGGTCCGGATCGCGCACGCCCGCTCCGGCCCGGGGTTCCGCGTCGGTGTGGCGGAGGGCGCCCAGCACGAGTTGCAGTGTCGCGTTGCGGGCGGCGAGGGTCCCGGCTCGGTCGAGGCCTGGCAGCAGCGCGGCGAGGGCGTCCAGGTAGCTGCCGAGCAGTCGTACGGCGGGGGTGGGTTCCAGGGTGGTCCCCGCTGTCGCCCACGGCCTGCCGCCGACCTCGGCGAGGGCGGCCCGCGGGATGAGCAGGCTGCGCTTGGAAAGCCGCTCGGGAACGGCGAACCGTGCGTCCGTGGTGCTGTCCCACACGACGGCGTCGCCGGAGCCCAGCCGGGCGGTGCCGCCCTCGGTCCGCACGATCTCCTGGCCGTCGCGGACGAAGAGCAGCGCGACGAACTCCCCGTCGGTGGCGGCGATCTGCGTGCGCCTGCGCGTGCCCGCCGTGGGCCCGCACTCGACGTCGACGAGGGCGAGGTCGTCGATCCACCACCGCTGCACCGACGCGCGGAAGCGCCGCCCGGGTGCGGCGACGACGTGCGCGCTCCACGGCAGGTGGGTGGCGGACACGACCTGCCGCCACTGGTCGGACATGTCGTCGTCGGCGGGGCCGTCGGCCTGCCAGGCGTCCGCGGGGGTCGGTGACATCCTCGACTCCAGACTGGTCCGGTGCGGCCCGATGCTAGGCCCGCGCGCCCCGGTCCGGCAGGGTCGGGCGCGCGGGCGGGCCGGTCAGGCGCCGAGGTGGGTGCTCAGCCAGTCGCGCTGCACGGGGCTGGAGGTCGCGAAGTTCTCCCCGACGTAGGCCTCGAAGTGCCCGCCGGGCAGCACCAGCAGCTTCTTGGGTTCGAGCGCCGACTCGTAGGCGCGCAGCGTCAGGTCCGCGGGGACGAGGTGGTCGCCTGCCGCGACGACGAGCAGCAGCGGCGTCGGGCTGATGAACGGTACGTAGGTCTGCGGCTCGTACTCGGTGAACCGCTCGACGCTGCGCAGGGTGACGTCCTTCTCCCAGGACGGGGCGCGCTCGGTGATCGGGCCGAAGAAGAAGTCGTGCGAGTCCTCCGTCGGCAACGCGCACGCATCGGCGGGGTCGTTCTCCCAGGTCACCGGGATGCGTGCGGGATCAGCCCCGCCGTAGCGGGCGGCGCGGTCGGCGTCGAAGGCGGCGCGCAGCCCGGCGAAGTGGTCGCCCCGCACGAGGCGCCGGGCGGTTCCCAGGCCCGTCACGAGCGGCACCTGCGACACGACGCATCGGACGCGGCGGTCGATCGCGGCGACCACGAGCACGTGGCCCCCGGAGTAGCTCGATCCCCACACGCCGATCCGGTCGGCGTCGACGCTCTCGAGCCCGGAGGCGAAGGTGATGGCCGAGCGGTAGTCGTCGACCTGCTGCCAGGGGTCGATGTCGCCGCGGGGCTTGCCGTCGCTCGCGCCGAGGTTGCGGTTGTCGTAGACGAGCGCGGCGACACCGCCGTCGGCGAAACACCCGGCGAAGTCGTCGAGATACATCTCCTTGACCGCCGAGAACCCGTGGGCCATGACGACAAGCGGGAACGGCCCGTCGCCGTCGGGCCGGTACAGCCACCCCCGCAGGACCGTCCCGTCCTCGGCGTGGAACTCGACATCGCGGCGCGCGCTCATCGGCACTCCCTCGTGCGCTCGGCGGAGTGGGGCGACCCCACCTTCGCCCGATGCCGGGCGCGGCGACATGCACGGGCGCGCCTGCTTGTTGTACGAGAACGCCGTGTTCAGCCGATGTTCATGGCTGCTCGCGGACGAGGTGCAGCAGCGCGTCGGTGCCGGTCGAGATGAGGGCGTAGCGGCGCGGGCCTGTCCGGCCGTGCAGGACGAAGACGAAGCGCCGCTCGTCGCGGTCTTCCAGCTCCCACCAGCCCGTGTCGGCGATGCGCTTGGTGGCGTCCTCGTAGGTCGCGTGCCCCAGGCAGGCGGTGCTCGTGGAGGACGAACACGGGGCGCGCCACGCTCACCGGTCGACGGCGGCGTGGGCGGTCGGGTCGAATCCCGGGGCCACGACCAGGGTGCCGCGTTCGCGCCTGCAGGACGCCACGGCGACGTGACAGGGCAGGGCGACGGACGTGGGGAGCCGGAGCCCACCGTCGAGCTGGTAGCGCATGTTGGTGATCTTCCAGGCGGTGGCGGCCGGGTCGTCGGGCGTCTCGGGTGGCCGGTCGTGGCGGACCACCACCATCGCCTCGGTGATCCCCGGGGGCCAGTCGAACACGAGCGTGCCCGCGGTGGCGACGGCGAGGTGGCGCACGGCGGGGAACCCGCCCGGTGCTGGGGCGTCCGACACCGGGGCGGCGGGCAGAGGTGGCGTGGCTGCCTGCGGTGCCTGCGCAGGCGAGCGCGCCAGCTCGGAGACCGTCGACCCGAGCCGGGCGACGACTCCGTACACCGGGATCTCGGCGTCGGGCGCGACGGCGCCGTCGACGATGGAGGTCGAGCGGGTGCGTCCGACGACGTGCCACCGGCCGTCCGGAGCGCGTCGGGTGATCTTGTACTCGACCTCCTGCTGGCCGACTTCGGTCCAGGTGACCGTGACCGACGGGTCGTCGGCGCCGCGCTCGGCGCGCACGTCGAGCGGTGCGGGCACGACCTCGGGCTCCGACGCCGTCTCCGGCTTGTCCAGCAGCTCGCTCCGCCCGATCTTCCGGGTCGGCTCGTCCGGGTTCCTCGGTTCCGGGACCGCGGGCGTCGCCTGCGGAGACGGGCCGGGGCGCGGCGGGGTCGTCGGCGGGTGTGGCGCGCCCGGCCGGGACGGTGCCGGTTCGGCGCCCCGCAGCGCGGCGATGAAGGCCGCGCAGCTCGGGAACCGGCGGTCGGGATGCTTCGCGGTGGCCCGTACGACCGCGGCGTCCACGGCCGAAGGCAGGTCCGGGCGGTGCCTGCTCGGCAACGGCGGATCGGCCGCGAGATGGGCGTAGATCACCGCTGCCGTCTCGGGGCGGGGGTAGGGCACCTGGCCGGTGAGGCTGCGGAACACCAGGCACGCCAGCCCGTACTGGTCGGAGCGTCCGTCCAACCACCTGCCCTCGATCTGTTCCGGGGAGGAGTACTGCAGCGTGCCGAGGTACTGCCCTGCCGAGGTGATGTCGCTTCCGGCGGAGGTCGCTCCCTTGGCGATGCCGAAGTCGCACAGGTACACCTGCTCGCCGCCGCGCGGCCGCGGTGTCCGAGCGATCAGGATGTTGCCCGGCTTGACGTCGCGGTGCACCAGCCCGGCTTCGTGGACGGCGTCGAGGGCGTCGGCGACCGGCCCGAGAACCGCGCACACCCGCTCGACGCCGAGCCTGCCCTCCCGGCGGAGCACGGCACCGAGATCCTCCCCGTCGACGAACCGCATCGACAGGTACAAGACGCCGTTCGCGTGGCCCGCGTCGTAGATCGGTACGACGTTCGGGTGCTCCAAGCTGGCCGCGATGGCGGCCTCCCGCTCGAACCGACGCCGGTAGTCCTGGTCGGCGGCCAGTGACGGGGGCAGGACCTTGAGCGCGACCGTGCGCCGCAGCCGCAGGTGGGTCGCCCGGTAGACCACCCCCATCCCGCCCTCGCCGATGAGCGCGTCGATGCGGTGCCCGGCCACCACGTGCCCGACCCAGCCCGCGGCGGCTGAGCTCTGCTGATCCGGCACCGGCAGCCCGGGGTGCCCGCCGCCTGCAGGCCCCCGTCCTCCGCTCACTGCGCTCGTCCCTCCTGGCTTGCCGCCAGCCGTCGGCCAGCCTGCGGTGGAGCCTACGGCGCGCGGCGACCGCGCCGGAGCACGGCCGAGCGCGGGTGGTTCCTCCACGTCGCAGGCGGCGGGTGAGCGCGGCATCGTGGCGGCACCTGTCGGGACGAGGGGCTGGCATGTCACCCCGTGGCGGTCGACCGGCGCGGGCTGCGGACCGGGGCGCGATCCGCCCTCGACGGGTCGCCGTGGCGCTCGTACGGTGGACGCGCCGAGAAGGAGGAGCCGATGACGGTCTTGCCAGGTGCGGGCGCGTACTGGTTCGAGGGCAACGACATCGGTTGCCTGCTGGTCCACGGGTTCACCGGCACGCCGCAGAACGTGCGCCCGCTCGCCGACTACCTCGCGCGGCGCGGCCTCGCCGTCTCGGCGCCGCGGATGCCCGGCCACGGCACGACGGTCCAGGACCTGGACGCGACCGGGCCGCAGGACTGGCTCGGGGCCGCCGAGGACGCGCTGGCAGAGCTGCGCCGCCGCTGCTCGACGGTCTTCGTCGCGGGCATCTCCATGGGCGGCACCATCACGCTCGAACTGGCCCGTCGGCATCCCGACCTCGCCGGGATCGTGGTCATGGCGGCGCCGGTGCTGGCGCTGGAGGCCTTGGAACCGCTCGTGCAGGACCCGGACCGGCCGTTCTCGGTTCCGGCGCCGTGGTCCACCGTCGGCGTGCTGACCGAGGACGTCGGAGTCGGCGGCATCGCCTACCTGGAGATGCCGCTGGGCGCCCTGGAACGTGGCATGGCGCTGGTGGGGGAGGTCCGGGCCGGGCTGGCGGACGTGCGGGTGCCGACGCTGCTGATCTACGGCGACGCCGACCTGATCGTCGACAAGGCGAACGGGCCGTTCGTGCTGGAGAACCTCGCGTCCAGCGACAAGCGGCTGTTGGCGCTGCCCGACTCGTCCCACGAGGTGACGTTGGACGTGGACCGCGAGCGGGTGATGGTCGAGGTGTTCGACTTCATCCGGACGCACAGCAAGGAGTAGCGAGGCTCCGCCGGCACTGCGGACGGCCTCACCCGGCGTCGCGCTGTGACCGCAGGTACGTCAGCACGGCGAGCACCCTCCGGTGGTGCTCGGCGGTGTCGGCGTGCAGACCGAGCTTGCCGAAGATGTTGGCGATGTGCTTCTCGACGGCCTTGGCGGTGACGAACAGCTGTGCGGCGATCCCGTTGTTCGAACGGCCCTCGGCCATCAGCCGCAACACGTCGAGCTCGCGCTCGGAAAGCGCGGCGATGGCGCTTTTCTTGTCACTGCTCGGGCGTTCGACGAGGCGTTTGGCCAGCACCGGCTCGATGACGATCTCGCCGCTCTTGATCCGGGTCAACGTGTCGGTGAGCACGTCGACGCTGCCGACCTTCTCCTTCAGGCGATAGCCGATCGCGTCGGTGCCGATCTGCAGAATGCGCATCAGGTAATGCGACTCGGCGTAGTGGGAGAGGAAGAGCAGGCCCAGGTCGGGATGCATGGCGCGCAGGCGCTCCGCCGTCACGAGACCGCCGTCCGGCTCGGGCTGCATCCGGATGTCGAGGATGGCGACGTCGGCTGGCCGGGATGCGAGGAGATCGACGAGCGCGTTCCCGTCGGCCGTGCAGCCGACGATCTCGTGCCCCGCCGCCTGCAGCAGCATCAGGAGCCCTTCCCGGAAGAGGGCCCCGTCCTCGGCCAGCGCTACGCGCACGGAATCCTCGCAATGATCGTTCCGACACCGGGGCCGCCCACCACGTCGATCGTGCCCCCCATGCGTCGCACCTGGTCGTGCATGAGCCGAGCGTGGCACACGTCCACCCCGGTCACGTGGACGGCGAGCGCACCGGCGTCGGTACGGACGAGCACGACGACCGGCGCGGCGCTGTCGTCGAGCGCGTCGAGACACTCGGTGACGGCGAAGTAGGCGGACCCCTCGACGGCAGGCCCGAACCGCACATCAGGGGCCTCGACCCGCACGGTGACGGGGATCCGGCAGGCCACCTCCTGCAAGGCGGGGCCGAGTCCGGCCTCGTCGAGCAGCGGCGGGTAGATCTTCCTGGTCACGTCGCGCAGCTCCTGCAGCACGGCATGCAGCTGGTCCTGCATGCCGTCGATGCAGCTCAGGAGCTCGGGGTCGGTCGCGGACATCCGGTGTCGGACGAACCCGAGCCGCAGGGTCAACGCGGAGATGCGCAGTGCGGCGCCGTCGTGCAGCTGTCGCTGCAGGCTGCGCCGACCCAGCCACTGATCGTGCTCGGCAGGCGGGTCGGCGTCGCGCGCGGGGACCGGGAGCCGGACGGCGTGGGGGACATCGCCTCCTCGCTGTGCAGGCTCGAGCGTCATGGCCGAATGGTCCGGCTCGGCCCCGCCTCCGGGAAATGGGGCGCACCCCACCGGGCAGGTGGGGTTTACCCCCGTCGGGAGGTAGGCGGCAGGCGCGGCAACGCGGGGGTTCGTCCCCCCGTTCCCGGGGGGCCACACCATGGAATGCGTCGTCCGCACCCCACACCATTGTCGAGTGAAATGCAACCCCCACGGACCAGCTCGCTGAAGCGAGCCAACATGCGCGTTCTGGCCAGGACCGTCCCGATACCGCTGGCAATTCTCGCCGCGCTCGCACTGATGGTGATTCCCATGAACTTCGCCCATTCCCCCGACGAGCTGCCGCCCGGGCAGCTGCTGCATGCCGCGGGCGACACCGTCACGCTGCGTCAGCTCGTCATCGCGAACGACGCGGACGACCCTGGGCTGAAGACGTGGACGTCCGTCCTCGGCAAGATCGGCACACCGTACGACGTCCTGCTCGCACGCACCGAGCCGCTCGACCGCGACAGGCTGGTGCGCGCCGACGGCGTCGGCCGCTACGGGGCGGTCCTGCTGACCGACAGCGCTCTGCTGACCCGCGACGGGAGCGGCAAGTACGTCAGCGGCCTCGACGGCGTCGAGTGGAACACGCTGTGGCAGTACGAGCGCGCCTTCCACGTCCGTCAGGTCGCGCTGCGGATCGCGCCGGGCACCTTCCCGGAGGACTACTGCCTGCGTCCGCACACCGAGACCGCTGTGGGCGCGACTCCGGTCGAGGCCGCGCTGACCGACGCGGGAGCGCAGGTCTTCGGCTACCTCCGTCGCGACGCGCGGGTGCCCATCCGCGACGCGTACGTCTACCGCACGCGGGTCCTCGCGGGCTGCGACGCCAGCGCCCTGCTCACGCTCGGGTCGGACGCCCTCGGCGTCGTCAGCACCGCGGCCGACGGCAGGGAGCGGGCGGGGCTGACGTTCTCGATCGGGGAGAACCAGCTGGTCGCCGACCTGGTCGGGTACGGGCTCCTGCGCTGGGCGACCAGGGGGATCTTCCTGGGGGAGCAGCGGCACTGGCTCAACGTCGACGTGGACGACTGGTTCGCCGCCACGCTCCGCGGCGCGCCCGACGGGTCCGGGGGAACGTTCCGCCTCTCCGGTTCCGACGCGGCGTCGGTCGCCCGGCAGCAGGCCGGGCTGCGCAGCCGTTACCCGCTTTCCGGTGACTTCCGGCTCAACATCGCCTTCAACGGCGCGCGGCTCGATCCCTCGGCGCCCGCCCAGTGCGCGGCCGACGGCACGCCCGACCCGCTGTCGAGCTACTCGCGATGCCTCGTGGACGACTTCCGCTGGATCAACCACACCTTCAGCCATCCGGCCCTGAACACCACCACCTACGACGAGAACGCCGCCGAGATCAGGAAGAACCTGGACGTCGCGTCCGCGGCGGGCCTCCCCGTCGAGGCCGACGTGCTGAAGACCCCGGAGTACTCGGGGCTGGGGGTGTACAGCGCGGACCCCGGTTCGCTCGACACCCCGGTCGACCACGGGCTGGCCAACGCGAACGCCGAACTGCTGCGGGCCGCCAAGGACCAGGGCGTGAAGTACCTGCACGGCAACATGTCGTTCGGGAGCCACCGACCGGCCTGCTTCAACTGCGGCACCTACCTCCCGCAGCAGCCCGACCTCTTCCTGGTGCCCGACTGGCCGACGAACATCGCGTTCGAGGCCACCACCCCCGACGAGCTGACGCCGATCTACAACGCGGCGTACGGCCAGGGCGGCAGCGCCCCCGACCACGCCGACCACGACCACACCTACGACGAGATCATCGACGCCGAGGCCGCCATCGCGCTGACGCACCTGGCAGGCGGATCGGTGTTCACGCACACGCTGCACCAGGGCAACCTGCACGAGTACGCGCCGGACCGGAGCCTCGCCTTCGACTGGCTCGCGGCGGTGGTCGGGAAGTACAGCGCCCTGTACAGCGTCCCGCTGGAGAACCCGGACTGGCGCTCGCTCGCGGGCTACGCCCAGGCGCGCGTCGCCCACTTCGCCGAGCTGAGGACGGGGCGGGACGCCGTCTGGGACCGGACCGCAGGCGTGGTCACCTACACCGCTGCCGAGGACGGCTCGCTGTTCGTCACCGGGCTGGAGGCGGGCTCGGCGACCATGGACGGGCCGCGCGACCGGACCGCGTTCACCACCTACGGCTCCGACACCGTCGCCACGATCGGGGTCGCCAAGGGCGAGACGGTCACGCTGCGCGCGGAGGCCCGGTCATGAGCGCCACCACGGTGCTGGAGCGGGCGCTGACCCAGCACGGCACGCCGCACACCCCGCCGCGGCCGAGCAGGCGGCCGCTGCGCGTCGCGCTCGTGGGGGAGGGCACCTACCCGTTCCACCCCGGCGGCGTGAGCACCTGGTGCCACCAGCTGGTCGAGGGCATGCCGGAGCACCGCTTCACGGCCGTCGCCGTGACCGTCGACGGAACCGAGCGCAGCACCTGGCCGCGCCTGGGCAACCTGGCGGAGGTCGTCAACATCCCCCTGTGGGGGCCGCCGCCGCGCCGTCGGCGCCACGACCCGCCGCCCGCGTCGTTCGACGCGACGCACCTCCGGCTCCTGCGCGCGATGCTGCGGCCGCCCGCGGCGGGCTCGGTGAGCTCGGCCGCGCTGACCGACGGGTTCCTCGCCGCGCTGCGGGCGTTGTTCGAGTACGCCCAGGCGGGCGACCTGCGGGCGGCGCTCGTGACGAACGAGGCGCTGGAGCGCCTGCAGCTGGTCTGGCGCGAGGCGCGCATGGACGCCGAGTTCGGGCCGCTCACGCTGCGCGATGCCCTCCAGGTGACCGACTACCTCGAGCACTTCCTGCGTCCCCTGTCGCACCCCCCGGTCGTGGCGGACGTGTGCCACCTGTCGATGAACGGGATCAGCGCGCTGGTCGCGCTGGCCAGCCGATGGGCCTGGGGCACGCGGATCGTCATGTCCGAGCACGGGGTCTACCTGCGCGAGCGCTACCTGGCCCTGGCCAAGGACGACACCTCCCACGCCGTGAACGTCGTCGCGCTGGGCTTCTACCGCGCGCTGGCCCGCGCGGCCTACCGGGTCGCCGACCTCCTGGCGCCGCACTCCAACTACAACCGGCGCTGGCAGCTGTACAACGGCGCGGACCCGGCCCGGGTGCAGACCATGTACAACGGGATCGACCCGGCCGACTTCCCCACGGCGGAGGGCGAGCCGGACGTCCCCACGATCGTCTTCGTCGGTCGCATCGACCCGCTGAAGGACCTGCACACGCTGATCCGCGCCTTCGCGATCGTGCGCGGGCAGATCCCCACCGCGCGTCTGCGCATGTTCGGGCCGGTGACCGCGGAGAACGAGAGGTACCACGCGAGCTGCGTGGCGCTCATCGCGGAGCTCGGGCTGTCCGGCGCGGCCGTGTTCGAGGGCCGGGTCCCCAAGCAGGTCGACGCCTACGCGGCGGGCCACCTGGTCGCGTTGACCAGCGTCTCCGAGGGCTTCCCTTACACCGTCGTGGAGTCGATGTCCACGGGTCGCCCGCCGGTCTGCACCAACGTCGGCGGCGTCGCCGAGGCGGTCGGCGACGCGGGTTTCGTCGTGCCGCCACGGAACCCCGACGCCGTGGCGCGCGCGTGCGTCACCCTGCTCGGGGACCCCCAGCTCCGTCAACGACTGGGCGGTCTCGCCCGCCAGCGCGTTCTGGAGCGGTTCACGCTCGGCCAGTGGACCGACGCCTACCGGGACATCTACGAACGCGTCGTCCGCGACACCCAGCGGTACGGGACCGCCCCACTTGCCAGTCCGCCCCGCGCGGCCGATGACGACCGGACCACTGAGCTAGGCGTCCTGTGGCGGCGTGACCGGGCCCACGGCCCCGACCCCGCCCACCGGTCGGCCCAGGACCGCGCGGTCCGGAGCGCAGGCCCGCACTGGCCGCCGCCGCCCCCCGTGCCGTCCGGCCGCCGAGCGCCCGAAGCCCGGCCCGGCATCGCCGCGCCCCGCCGCCCGCGGGCCATGCCTGCTGTCCGCGGGACGGACGGCGGGCCGACCGAGCAGCTGCGACGCCGGCGGCCCGGACCGAGCGATCGGAGCTGGTCATGGTGACGCCGTCGCCGCCCCCGCCGCCCGAGCGGCGGCGGCCCCCGGTGAGCTTCCACGGCGGACGCACGCTGCCGCGGTCCCCGCGGCCGCGCTCACCGCACCGGCTGCACCCGCCCGCGCCGCGGAACCCGTCCGCGCAGCACCGCACGCTGGCCCACAGCGTCGCGACCGCGATGCCCGGCGTCGTGGACGAGCTGCATCTGGCCGCCTCCCTGGAGAGCCGCGGTATCACCGACGACGACGCCCGCGACGCCTACGGCTCTCCGGACGTGTTCCACCTCGCGAAGGTGCTGTTCCGGGACGTGGCGAACCAGGCCGTCCCGCGGGAGCCCACCGACCGGAAGAAGCCGGTGCAGGGTTGGCGCGTCCTGGCGCACGGGCCGCTGTACGCGCTGCCCAGCGCCACGTACCCGGCGGCGTTCACGCTGCTCGGCGCCGAGTCGATGGTGCGCGGGATGGTGTTCGGGACGGCCTTGGGCTGGGTGTGGGGGATGGCGATGAGCGCCGTCGCGTACCAGCTCCGCGGGCAGAGCCGGGAGCGTGCCGCCGCGCGGGCCCTGCGCTACTTCTGCGCCGTCGGCCTCGGCGTCGCGCTGCTGGGCGCGGTCGTCCTGGCCCGCACCGGGTCGGGCGGGATCGGCCTGCCCGCGTTCGTCCTCGGCCAGATGGCGTTCCAGCTCACCTCGGGCGTGCTGGTCTTCTACGGCAAGGAGCTGTGGCTCGCCCTGCTGATGGCGCCCGCGTTCGTCGTGGGGATGGCCCACGTGGCGACCGGGTTCGACCCCGCGCTGGTCTCCGCGGCGCTGGCCGCCGCGGGCGTCTCGGTCACGCTCATCTGCGGCGCGGCCTGGTTCACCGCCGTCCGGGGCGCCGCCGACGCCGAACCGGACGCGCCGGGCAGGGTCGTGTGGGGACGCCTGGCCGTCGGCGCCGCGCCGAGCGTCTGCTACGGCGCGCTCGGAGCGCTGTTCCTGCTGTTCACCGACGCCCGTTTCGTCATCGGGCAGCTCGACCTCGCGATCGCGGTCGCGCCGCTGGTGCTCGGCATGGGCGCGGTGGAGTGGCGGGCGGCCCGGTTCACCGAGCAGGCCGAGGACGCGCTGCGCCGCGAGGCGGGGCTGCCCGCGTTCCGGCGCTGCGCGCAGCGCCTGGTCGTGCGGGAGCTGACGCTGTGTCTGCTGGTGCTCGGCGGTCTCGCCGCCGCGCTGGCTGCGGTGCTGGGCGGCCTCGGCCTGCTCAGCGGCGCAGGGGTGGTGCTGATCGAAGGCCACGTGGTTCTCGGCGGCGGCTACTTCCTGGGCTTCGTCCTGGCCCGCCACGAGCAGTTCCCGGCCGTCATCGGGATCATGGCCGCGGTCGTCACGGCGGACGTCGCCGCCGTGCTCCTGCTCACCGCCGACCTCGGCCCCGGGGCGCCGATCGCGATCTTCCTGGCCAACGCCACGGCCCTGCTCGTGGCCCTGCTGGCCCGGCTCTGGCTGACCGCTGGACGGATCTACCACTACAGGTGATCGGTGATCACCACCTAGTTCGGGAGGGGAAAGCATGCACGTCGTCATTCTCGCGGGAGGCCGCGGCGTCCGACTGCGGCCTTACACCACGGCACTACCGAAACCGCTCGTTCCGATCGGCGGCGAGTACGCGATTCTGGACATCATTCTCCAGCAGCTTCGCGCACAGGGGTTCACCAGGGTCACGCTGGCCATCGGGCATCTCGGCTGCCTCATCCGGGCCTTTGTCGCGGACGGGTCGCGCTGGGGCCTCACCATCGACTACGTCGAGGAGGACAAGCCGCTGTCCACCGTCGGGCCCGTGCTGAACAACCTGCACGCGCTGCCCGAGCACTTCCTGGTGATGAACGGCGACCTGCTGACCGACCTGGACTACACGTCGGTGCTGCGGTCCCACGTCGACTCGGGGGCCCCGCTGACCGTCGCCACCTACCAGCGGCACGTCAAGATCGACTTCGGCACCTTGGAGACGTGTGAAGGCGACATCGTCAAGTTCACCGAGAAGCCGACGCTCGCCTACGGCGTCAGCATGGGCGTCTATGCCATGTCCCGCTCGACGCTCGCCCGTTATCCCCAGAACGTGCCGTTCGGTTTCGACGACCTCATGGCGGACCTTCTGGCGCGCCACGAGCGTCCGCGGTCGTTTCCCTTCGACGGCTACTGGCTGGACATCGGCCGCCCCGACGACTACGACCAGGCCAACGACAGCTTCACGGTGATGCGGTCGCGCCTGCTGCCCGCGGTGGCGTCCGCGCCGCGTGCCCGACGCGCGGAGGCGGCCTGATGGTCGGCACGCGGGTGCTCCTTCTCGGGGCGTCGGGGTTCGTCGGGCGTCCGCTCGCCCGCGCACTGGCCGCCGACCCCCGGGTCGGCACGCTGGTCCGGATCGGGCGACAGGAGCGCGCCGAGGCGGGCTGGCTGCGGCACGACGTCGTGGCCGACAGCCCGGCCCGGCTGGCCCGGCTGGTGCGCGAGACCGAGCCGCACGTCGTCGTCAACGCGGTCGGCAAGCTGTCCGGTGACACCGCGGAGCTGGTCGAGGCCAACGTGCTGGCCACCGCCCGTCTTCTGGAGGCGGTGACGGCCGAAGCTCCCGGCGCGCGGCTCGTGGTGCTGGGCTCGGCCGCGGAGTACGGCGTCGTCCCGCGCGGGAGGCCCGTGGCCGAGGACGCCGCTGCGAACCCGGTCGGGGCCTACGGGCTCACCAAGTCGGCCGGCACGCAGCTGGTGCGGCAGGCGGTGGCCGCGGGCCTGCTGGACGCCGTCGTGCTGCGCGTCTTCAACCCGGTCGGCACCGGACTGCCCGCGGCCAACGTGCTCGGCGTGGCCGCCCGCCGCATCCGCGCCGCGATGCGGACGGGGGAGTCCCGCATCGCGCTCGGTCCGCTCGGCGCCTGTCGTGACTTCGTCGACGTCCGCGACGTCGCGGGCGCGATCACGGCGGCGGCGCTGGCCCCGCGCCTCGACGAGCCCGTCCTCAACGTCGGGAGCGGGACGGCGGTGCGCACCCGCGACGCCGTCGCGCTCCTCGCCGAGGTGGCCGGGTTCACCGGCGAGATCCGCGAGTCGGCTGCGGCCCCCGAGCGCTCCCGCGGCGTGGACTGGATCGCCGCGGACGTGACCCGCATCCGGCACGCGCTCGGCTGGGTCGCCACGCACGACCTGCGGTCGTCGATGGCGGCGACCTGGGCCGCCGACGAGACCGGCGCTGCCGCCGAGCAACCGGCCGACCTGGCCTCGGCACTCCGGTGAACGCAGGTGGCCCGCTCCGCACCGCGGCGCTGGTCGCCTGCCTGCTCCTGCCGCTGGTCGTCGCGGCCGCATCCGAAGGAAAGGCGGTGCAGATGAAGCCCCACGGCGACGCCGTCGTCCAACTGCAGAACTACCGGCACGGCCGCTTGGACGAGCTCGCCGACGGCGGATACCGGCTGGCGGTGATCGACCTCGCGCGGGACGCGGGCGCCGCGTACTTCACCGCCGACGAGATCGGCAGGCTGAAGGCGTCCGGTGCCACGGTCCTCGCGTACTTCGAGGTCGGCTCCATCGAGGAGTTCCGGCCGGACTTCGCCGCGGTCCGGGACGACGGCGCCCACCTGTTGCTGAACGGGTGGCCGAGCTGGCCCGGTGAGTACTTCGTCCGGTACTGGGACCCGCGGTGGTGGGAGCTCGCGGTGCGCCCGCGCGTGGACCGTGCGCTGGCGAGCGGCTTCGACGGCGTCTTCCTCGACACGCCCGTCGCCTACGAGGAGCTCGACCTCGGCCTGGTGCCCGGACGGAACCGGGACGAGCTGGCCAGGGAGATGGTCGGGCTGATCCGGCGGATCAGCGCCTACGCGAAGTCGGCAGCACCCGGCTTCCTGGTCTTCCCGAACAACTCGCCCGAGCTCCAGCTCTACCCCGGATACACCGACGCGATCGACGGGATCGGCATGGAGTCGCTGTTCTACCGACCCACCGACGACCCGTGCCGCGACGACTACTGCCCGGTGAACCTGGAAGCGGCCCGCGCCCTGCGCCGGGCCGGAAAGACCGTGCTGGCGATCGACTACGCGAGCAGGCCGGACACCAGGGCCGACGCCTGCCGCCGGTACCGCGAGGAGGGCTTCACGGGCTACCTCGCGGTGCGTGACCTCGACCGCCCCGTCCCCTCCTGCCCCTGAAAGACCGCATTCATCTGGAAAGGAACCCGCAATGGAACCGGATACCCGCCGGATGCCGCGCGTCGGCATTATCGGAATGGGCTACGTCGGCCTCACGCTGGCCGCGGCGATGGCCCGCAAAGGCTTCGAGGTGCACGGGGTGGAGGTCCAGCCCTCGGTGTTGGACTCCCTCGCCCGCGGCCGTCCGCACATCTTCGAGCCCGGCGTCGCGGAGGCCTTCGCCGAGCGGATCGGGAAGAACCTCTTCGTCGCGTCCGAGCTGCCCCCCGGCGGCGTCGACGCCGCCGTGATCTGTGTGTCGACCCCGGTCGACGAGGCCACGCACGAGCCGTACATGAAGAACATCAGCGCGGCCGCCGCGCACGTGGCGCAGCGGTGCGCGCCCGGCACGCTGGTCGTGGTCCGCAGCACCGTGCCGGTCGGCACGAGCCGGTCGGCGGTCCTTCCGGTGCTCGTCGACGCCTGGGGCTCGGCCCGCCTGGTGATGGCGCCGGAGCGGACGATCCAGGGCCAGGCGCTGCGCGAGCTCGTGGAGCTGCCCCAGGTGGTCGGCGGCCTCGACGAGGAGAGCCTTGCGCTCGGCCGAGCGCTGTTCTCCCGGTTGGCGACACAGATCGTCCCGGTCTCCAACCTGGAGACCGCCGAGCTGGTCAAGCTGACCAACAACTGCCACACCGACGTCATCTACTCCTTCGGCAACGAGGTCGCGATGCTGACCGAGCGGCTCGGCCTCGACCCGCTGGAGGTCATCAGGGCGACCAACCTGGACTACCCGCGGCCGGACATCGCCCGGCCCGGCTACGTCGGCGGCGGGTGCCTTTCCAAGGACCCCTACATCGCCATCGCCAGCACCGCGAAGGGCGGGCACGTCCCGACCCTGATCCGGGCGGCCCGCTCGCTCAACGAGCACCTCCCCGTCCACGTCGCCCGCCGGGTCGTCGAGCTGATGCGGGAGACGGGGGGGACGACGCTCACCGTGCTCGGCTGGGCGTACAAGGGTTCGCCGCCCACCGACGACATGCGGGGCACGCCGATCGCCGCGATGATGCCGGTCTTCGACGAGGCGGGCATCCGGGTCCTCGGCCACGACCCGCTCGTGCGGCCCGACGTCATCAGCGCCTACGGCGGCGAACCGGTGGACGTCGCGACCGGCATGGGCGCGGCGGACGCCGTCCTGGTCATCACCGACCATCCCGACTACCGCGCGCTCGACGTGGTGGAGGCGCTGCGCGGCTCGGGCGTCCGGCTGGTCTTCGACTCGTGGCGGATCCTCGACGCCGCGGCGGTCGCCGCGTGCGGCGTGCGGTACGCGGGCCTCGGGTACGAGCACCCGGTGGGCGCGATGACGGAGCTGGGGGTGTCGGCATGAAGAGCGTGATCCTCGGCGGCGCGGGCTTCATCGGCGTGCACCTGGCGCGCCGACTGCGGGCCTGCGGCCAGGACGTCACCATCGTGGACGACTTCTCCCGTGGCAGGCGCGACCCCGAGCTGGCCGCGCTCGACGTGCCCGTCGTGCACGCCGACCTCACCGACCCCCGGTCCTACCGGCGGATCCCGCGCGACGCGGACCAGGTCTACGCGCTGGCCGCCGTGGTCGGCGTCCGCAACGTCGAGAAGGACCCCGGTCGGGTCGTGCGGATCAACACGTTGACGGTCCTGCACCTGCTGGACTGGCTCGAGCCGGGCCAGCGGCTGTTCTTCGCGTCGACGAGCGAGGCCTACGCGGGCGGTGTGACGGCGGGCGTCGTGCCGGTGCCGACGCCCGAGGTCGTGCCGTTGATGATCGAGGACGTGACGTCGCCGCGGTTCGCCTACGGCCTGAGCAAGATGGCCTGCGAAGCGGCCGTCGTCCACACCGCGCGCGCCAAGGGCGTCCCCTTCGTGATCGGGCGCTTCCACAACGTCTACGGACCGCGGATGGGCGCCGACCACGTCATCCCGGAGCTGTCGCTCCGCGCGATGCGGCGCGAGGACCCGTTCCAGGTGTTCGGGGTCGACCAGTACCGCGCGTTCTGCTACGTCGACGACGCCACCGACGCGATGGAGCGGCTGATGCGGAACGGCGCCGCCCTCGCGGGCGAGATCGTCCACATCGGCAACGACACCGAGGAGACGAGGATCGGCGACCTGACCGAGCTCGTCCTGCGCGTGGCGGACTTCCGTCCCGCCCTGCGTGTCGCGCCCGCGCCGCCGGGGTCGGTCCACCGCCGCTGTCCCGACCTGACCAAGCTGCGGGCCCTCACCGGGTTCGAGCCGACGGTCTCGCTCGAGGACGGGGTGCGGCGGACGTTCGCGTGGTACCGGGAGCACGCCTTTCGCGGCACGTCGGACGCTGCCGCCGCGTGAGGCGCGCTGCAGCAGGGTGACATTCCTGCGACTGAGTCGGAGGAGTGTCACCCTGCTGCAGTTCAGGGGGTGGGCGCGGCCCCGTGCCGGGCGAGGATCCGTTCGCAGGTGCGCACCAGTACGGCGGCGGCGTGGCGCCGACCTCCCGGACCGACCGGGTTGGCGGCGATCCGCTGCCACCGGGACAGCTCGGTGCAGGCGGCGCGCTCGACGGCTCGCGCGGCGGCCTCGGCGGGAAGGCCGAGCCGATCGGTCGCCGATGGCCCGGCCGCGCCGAGCAGTCGGAGCGCGGCGACCCGGTCCGGCCCGGCCAGCGCGGTCGACCCGCCATGCAGGTCGTCCAACAGCGCGGACTCGGCGAACTCGTGCCGCGTCGCGCGGATCCGCTCCAGGTCGTAGCGCAGCCGTTCGGCGGCGCCGTCCGGCGGAAGCCGGGCGGCGATGGCCGCCAGACGGTCGAGAGCACCGCGGCCGCGCAGCAGGTCGACCCGGGTGAAGACCTGTCGGTCCAGCGCCTCCCGCAGTGCGGGAACGCCGCTGCGGCGCACCAGCTCGGCGGCGAGCGCGGCCTGCGTGTCCACCGCACGCGCCACCGCGAGGGCCTCGCGGTTGCCGACGTCCCCGAGCGACGCGACGGGACGGCCCGCGCGCAGCGCCGCGTGGTCGGCCTCCGTGAGCCGCAGGGCGGCGCAGGCCATGCGCCAGTCGGCAGGCACGATCGTCGATGCGCCGTGTCCGCTCCCGGCGGGTCCGGCGGGTTCGGGCACGGGGCGGGCGTCGACGACGACGATCGTCGGCGTGCCGGGCGGCGCACCCGCTGTCGCACGGCCCTGGCCGTCGAGGACGACGAGGGCGTCGAGGCCCTCCAGGTGACCGGTCCGCGCGGCCACCAGCTCGGTGTCCGGCGGCGGCCCCGCGGGGAAGACACAGCGCATGAGCGCCCGCGCGTCCGCCCCGTCCCGGTCGAGGAAGCCGACGCGCACGGGCCCGCGCAACCCGGCCTCGACCGCGGCGAGGTCCGCCGCGGCGGCCGGGCCGAGGTCGGCGCTCGCCGCGGCGGTCAGCGCGCGGACCTCGGCGACGAGCGACCGGTCGGGTGCCGCGTACGACCCCGGTCCGGCCCCGCGACGGTCGGCGTCGGCCGCGGCGGTGCCGAGCCGGGCACGGGGTCGGACGACCACGCTGGTGCCGGACAGGGTCGGCGCGGTCCGCTCCGGCCCCACGATCCGCAGGACGGTCGTCGCCTGCCCGTCGGGGTCGGCGTGCCGGACCGGGCCGTGGTCGGACACGTCTGCGGCGACGGGAAGGGGCGGCACCGGCAGCATCCCTTCGACCGTCGTGCCCGCGCCAGGCGCCGACCGGACGTCCACCCGGCCCCCCGCCGCGACGATCCGCTGCCGGAGGTTGCGCAGCCCGCGTCCCGAGGGCTCCGCGGCCTGCTCGAACCCGGGGCCGTCGTCGGCGACGGTGAACCGGAGCATGCCGTCGGACTCCACCAACCGGACGACGACCGACGCGCCTGCCGCGTGCTTGGTGGCGTTGTTGACCGACTCGAGGCAGCAGAAGTACACCGCGGACTCGACCTCTTCCCCGTACCGGCGCCCCGCGGGCAGCTCCGCGACGACCGCCACCCCGTCCACGCAGGCCAACTCCGCCTCGAGGGCCGCCACGAGGCCGCGCTCGGCGAGCTGGGCCGACCGGACGCCGCCGACGGTCGCCATCAGCACGTCTCCTGCCGTGTCGAGCCGGTCGGCCAGAGCGCCGAGACGCTCGACCGCGGCGGCGGTCCGGCCGCCTTCCACCTCGAACTCGACCAGGCCGAGGGCGAGCCGCAGCGACACGAGGTGGTGCTGCACGCCGTCGTGCAGGTCACGCTCGATCCTGCGGCGCTCGGCGTCCATCTCGGACACCGCCTGGCGGCGGGCGCGGGCGATCTCCGCCCCGTGCGCGACCGCCGCACGCAGCTGCCGCTCCAGCTCGATGCCGATCCGGTGGGCGGCGACGACGCCGCCGAGACCGTCGGCGATCTCGGCGAGCAGCTGCCTGCGGTCGTCGTGGACCCCGATGACCGCGGCGTGCTCGACGGCGAGCGTCCCGATCTGCTCGGTGCCATGGCGGATCGGCACGGCCACCAGGGGTCGGGCGGCCTCGGCCTTCGCCGCCGCCCAGCGGTAGGTCCGGTCGGGCAGGTACTGGCGTACGACGGTGATCCGGACCTCCGCGGCGCCGAGCGCCTGGCCGACGGCGGCCGCGACGTCGTCGAGATCGGGCCCGCCGCTCGCCACGGCCTGGGTGGAGCGGGAGATGTCGGCGAGCGCGCGGTACGGTGTCGGCCGGTCGCCGTACAGCAGACGGTCGGTGAGGCCTTCCACGGTGAGATGCACCGGCAGGAACACCACCCCGGCCGCGGCGGCCGCGAGCACGGCGGACAGCACGCCGTCCAGCCCCAGATGCCAGGCGAGCGCCCCCACCCCGCCCGCGACGCCGCCGACGAGGACCGTCGTCAGCACGACGGCCAGCCCGCGGCCGACGACCCGCTCCGCCCGCCACAGCCGCGTCGCGAGCACCGCGGCGAGAAGCACGGCCGCGATGGCGACGTGCGTCGCCCGCGACGACCAGAACAGAAGGCCGAGGTACTCGCCGCCCGGCTCGGGGGCGACGAGCGTGGGCAGCGGCGCGCCGAGCGCCGAGAGCGCGAGCGTGGTGAGTCCCAGCACGGTGTTCGTCGTGAGCGCCGCGACCGCGACGCCGAGGACCAGGCGGGCCTGGGTCCGCTGCCCGTGCGTCGGGGCGCGGCGCGTCATCCGGGGCAGCACCGCGACCCCGACGGCGGGCACCAGGAAGCCGAAGAACAGAACGCAGCTGACGGTGCACGGCAGCAGGGGCGCGGCCACCCCGACCGCGACCGGGAGCAGAACGCACGCCGCGGGCCACGCGCCGGGTGTCGCGGCTCGGGCGCGCCACCGGGCGGCCGGGATCGGGCCCGCGAACAGCAGCAGCGCGAGGACGAAGGCCGCGCAGGCGAGGGCGTGCAGCGCGACGTTCCGGGTCGCCGCGATCGGCAGGCCGGTCGCCTTGTCGAGCACGGACGCGATGGCGTCGGCCTGGAGGTTGAACGCGGCCGCCGAGCCCACCAGCGCCAGTGCCACGAGCCGGACCGGCAGGCTCGCCGTCCCCATGACCGCCAGCACCACGGCGGCGCCGATGCCCGCGATGCTCAGCCCGTAGTCGACGACCAGCTGGGGGAGCGGCTCGGTCGCGCGCGCGGCGGCGGCGAGCACGGATGCGCCGCCGTGCGGTGCCGACGCCGCGTCGAGGAGGCCCGGCCAGTAGCGCACGACGGCAGCGGTTCCGCCCAGCACCAGCCAGCCGACCGCGACCGCGAAGCAGAGCCCGAACACCGCCGCGTAGCCGAGCCGACCGTGGCGCGGTCCTGCCGGGGTGCTCATGCGGTCACGTCGACGATGGGTTCCAGGCGTTCGGGCAGGCTCGCCATGAGCACGACGGCCCCTCCGTCCGTGCCGAGGTCGACCGCGCCACCGAGCGCCGCGAGCCGCTCCAGGTCGTTGGCCAGCGCGGCCTGCAGGTCGGCCGCCTCCACCTGCGGGCGCGGGTCGACGACCTCCACCGAGAGCCGGCCTTCGTCGTGCCGGAGGGTCACCTGGATCGGCGGCCCGGGAAGCTCGGCGAGCCGGTGCATCGCGGACGCGGCCAGGTAGTAGATGCCCGACTCCACCTCCCACGGCAGACGGCGGCCGAGCGAGCCGAGGACGTCGACGCGGCGAGGGAGGTCGACGGCCAGCTCCTCGAGCGCGGCCAACGGCCCCTGGCCGCGCAGCACCGCGGGGTAGACGCCCCTGGCGATCGAGCGGAACCGCTCCAGGAGCTCGTCGAGCCCGACCCGGACCTCGCCGAGCCCGGCGACGGCATCCTCGGGGCGGCTCGCCAGCAGATCGGTCCGGACGCCGTCGAGGAGCGTCCGCACCGCGGTGAGACGCTCGGTGGTCAGGTGCGCGAGCTCGCCCGCCAGCCTGCGCCGTTCGAGGGCGCGGGCGCGCGCGAGCCGTCGGCGGGACCGGTTCAGCTCGACACTGAGCTCGGCCGCCTGCCGCACCCGCTCCTGCAGCTCCGCGGTCATCGCGACCCCGCGCAGCAGCAGTCGCGCCCCGCTCGCGACGTCGTGCAGCAGCTGCCGGTCCGCCGTGCTGATCGACGCGCCGGGCTTGCCGATCGTGAGCGCCGCGCGCAGGATCCCGCCGTCGACGACGGGGACGACATGGTCGACGTCGGGGTGGTCGAGCAGGGCGGCGAGACCGGCGACGTCGGGCAGCGGGCGCTCCGGCGGCGGGTGGACCGCCTTGGCGACGAGCTTGTCCGAGGCGACCACCCAGATGCCCGCCTGACGGGACCCGGACCCCTCCGCGAGCACCTTCGCCAGCCCTGGCAGGGCGGTGTCGAGCATGCCGGTGCGGATCCGTGCCGCCACCTGCGCCAACGCCGAGTAGGGCGTCGCGGTGGGCAGCCGGGTGATCCGCTGGACGATCCGGTCGACGGGGCCGAGGAGGGCCCGCACCCCCGCCGCGCAGACGGCGGCGGCGAGGAAGGGCAGCAGCACGGCCCCCCCGCCGATGTCGCCGCCGACCAGGAGGACCGGCGCGGCGACGACCACGGCGAAGACGGCGAACACCGCCACGCCGACGGGCAGGGCACGCAGAACGCCCACCCGCAGCGGCGTCACCGTGCCCGTCCGAGCTCCACGGAGGCAATGGTGCCGCCCCCGGTGACGTGCGCGAAAGAGGGTTTGGTCCCCCCCTCGCGGTAGGGTTTGTCCCCTTTGATCGACACATCGCGCCATGTATCACCTCGCATCGCCGCCCGCTCCTCAAGGTTGGACATCCAGCGAGTCGAGGAAAGGCGGCGCGGTGCCCTACAGCCTCGGCGTGCACGTAGGGACGACCTCGGTCGCCGCCGCGGCAGCCGCGCGAGGCTCCCAGCTCGAGATGATCAGGCTCGGGGACCGCGGCGTCGTCGCGCCCGCGGCGGTGTACCTGCGCCCGGACGGCAAGCTGATCCCGGGGGACCTCGCCGTTCGCCGCCACCACCTCGACCCCGAGCGGGTCGTGTGCGAGGTGCGGCGCCGCCTCGGCGACCCGACGCCGGTCATGCTCGGCAGCGTCCCGCACACGGCGCCCGCGCTGCTGGCCCGGATGGTGGGCGACGTGGTGACCAGGGCGACGGCCGTGCGGGGCTGCTCGCCCGGGGTCGTCGTGCTGACCCACCCGGCGAGCTGGGGTCCGTTCCGGCGCGAGCTGTTCGCCGAGGTGCCGCGGCTGGCCGGGCTGCCGGTCACGCGCACGGTGACCGAGCCCGAGGCCGCCGCGGCGCACTACGCCGCCTCCCTTCGGCTCGCCGAGGGGGACGTCGTGGCCGTCTACCATCTCGGCGGGGGAACGTGCGAGGTCACCGTCCTCAGCAGGCGCGGCGACGGCTTCGAGGTCCTCGGGAACCCGGTCTCCATCGAGCGGCTCGGCGGCACGGACATCGACGAGGCGATCCTGGGCTACGTCGGCCAGGCCATGAACGGCGCATTGGCCGAGCTCGACGTCGACGGCCTGCCGGTCGCGCCGACGCTCGCCCGGCTGCACGAGGACTGCGTGCTCGCCAAGGAGGCCCTCTCGGTCGAGACCAGTGCCGTCGTTCCCGTCTTCCTCCCGCACCGGCACGTCGAGGTCCCGCTCACGCGGTCGGCGCTCGAGGACATGATCCGGCCGATGCTCGACGACACCATGGACGCGTTGTGTCGGGCGCTCACGATGTCCGAGGTCGCGCCCGAGGACCTCCAGGCGGTCTTCCTGACCGGAGGGTCGACGCGAATACCGCTCGTCGGTCGCATGATCTCCGATCTCGTCGAACGCCCTGTGATGATCGATGCGCATCCCGAGTTCGTCGTCGCACTCGGCGCGGCGCGGCTCGCGACGGCGCAGCGGGGCGCCTCCGGCACGGGGCAACCGGCGCCGCCCGGTGCCACGGCGACGCCTCAGCTGCTCGGCAGCCGGACGGCGGCGACCGTGGAGGTGGGCGTTCCGGTGCCGGTACCCACGCCCGAGCGGGAGGGCGCACCCACGACGCCGCACAAGGCCCGGACCGGCCGCCGCGCCGCACGCGCCGTGGTCTACGCCGTCGTCGGCGCGCTGGTCGTCGTGGCGGCGGTCGTGGTGCTCCTGGTGGTCTTCCTGGGTCCCGGCGGAGTTCTCGGCGACCACGAGTCGTCGACCTTCATCCCGACGCTGACGCCGACCTCCACCCCGACCGCCGGTCGGGGCTGAGCGGGCGGGCGCCCCTCAGTCGTCGGCGCCGTCCCGCAGCTGCAGCACCGTCCGCAGGACGTGCTCCACGGCGGCGGCGAACGCGTCGCCGCGCAGCTCGTCGCGGGTGGCGAGGTTCCGCGCGGCGAGGTGCAGCATCTGCCAGCATGCCCCGAGCCCGCCGCCGTCGCCTACTGGTCGGCGTGTGGCGCAGCCTGCGGCCGAGGTCGGCGAGGGCGAGGTAGGGCCGCGCCTGCTCGCCGCGCACCAGCCGGTCGGCGAGCTGGACCAGCCGCACCCGCGGCGGGCGACCAGTTCGCGGGCCCGCTCGGGTGACCGGTCGCAGACCTGCGGGCCAGCCGGACGCCCGGCGCCGACGCGAGCAGCTGCTGCGCTCCGAGCGTGTGCGCGTCGCGGGCCGAGGTGGCCTATCTGACCGACCACACTCTGCCCCCGCCCGGCACAGTCTGCGCGCATGACCGGGCGTGATCGCCGGATTCGGTGCCTGGCACTTCCCGTACTTCGACCAGAACATGGGCCGCGCCCTCGGGGAGGACTACGACACCGCCGACGTGCTGCTCATCGGCCGCGAGACCTACGACATCTTCACCGGGGCGTGGCCCGACCGCGAGGCCGCGGGTGGCGAGGACGCGCCGTTCGCCAAGCGGCTCGGGGACACTCCGTGGTGCAGCAGCTGCTCGCCGCGGGGCTGGTCGACGAGCTGCGCCTACTGGTGCACCCGGTGGCGGCGCGCAAGGGCCGCAGGCTCTTCGACGACGGCGACGGGTCGACGCTGGCGATCTTGTTGCGTTTCCGGCGCCATGGCCGCGAGAACGCCACAAGATCCCGCCAAGTGGTCCGTCGGCCCGAGCACAGGGTCAAGCGGCCGGGTGGACGCGTCGCCGCTTCCGGTCCGACGGGCGTTCCCGACGGGCGACCAGGCGACGTCGTGGATGAGGTCTCGACGACCGATGAGACGGAGGCTCGTCTCCGGCCCGTAGGTGACGGGCTCGGTCATGTCGTCGCGCAGGACGCCCGGTCTTATGCCTGTCCCCACACCTCGCCTGCGACCTTGACGACCAGGCGCAGCTTGTCGACCTCCTGATAGGGGTTGAGCACGTTGCCCTCGACGGTCGAGGAGAACCCGCACTGCGGGGAAAGGCAGAGCTGGTCGAGCGGGATGTACCGGGCGGCCTCGTCGATGCGGCGCTTGAGGTCGTCGGGGTCCTCCATGCGCCCCCGCTTGGTGGTGACCAGCCCGAGGACGACCTGCTTGCCGGGCGGCACGAAGCGCAGCGGCGCGAACCCGCCCGAGCGTTCGTCGTCGAACTCCAGGAAGAACGCGTCGACGTCGAGCTCGCCGAAGAGCTCCTCGGCGACGTACTCGTAGCTGCCCTCGGCGATCCAGGACGAGCGGAAGTTGCCCCGGCACAGGTGCGCGGCCACGCGCATCCCCGCTGGCCGGTCGGCGACCGCCGCGTTGATGGTGCGGATGTTGCGCACGTGCGCGGTGTCGGCGTCCTCGCCCCGCGCGGCGAAGGCGGCCCGCTGGCTGGGGTCGTTGAGGCAGGCCAGGCTGGTGTCGTCCAGCTGGAGGTAGCGGCAGCCCAGCGCGGAGAGGGCGCGGATCTCCTCGGCGTAGGCGGCGGAGAGGTCGGCCCAGAACCGGTCGAGGTCCGGGTAGACGCCGCGGTCGACGGCGGCGGTCCCGCTCCGCAGGAGCACCATGCTGGGCGACGGGATCGTCATCTTCGGCACGGCCGTGCGCACCTCTCCTGCGAGGAACCGGAAGTCGTCCGCGAAGATCGGCTGGGCGAGGTGCAGCGGCTCGCGGACGGCCAGCCCGGCGGCGATGAACTCGCCGGTGCCTTCGTCGTTGCGGAACCGCACCACGATCTCGTCGTCGGTGCGGGTGACACCGCCGAGCTGGTAGATGAAGTCCATGTGCCACGACGTGCGGCGGAACTCCCCGTCGGTCGCCCCGCGCAGGCCGAGGTCCTCCTGCAGGGCGACGACGTCGTGGATGGCCTCGTCCTCCGCCGCACGCAGGCGGGCGGCGTCGATGCGGCCCGCCGCGAAGTCGTGACGCGCCTGCACCAGCGCCCGCGGGCGCAGCAGGCTGCCGACGTGCTCGGCCCGGAACGGTGGCTCGGTGCTGGCGTCGGTGCCGCTCATGGGCGCTCAACCTAGCCGAGACCGGATTCCCCCTGGTCCGCGGCGGCGGACTTGTTACCGTCCGCGTGCGAGTGGATCAGCTCCCACACCGTCGACGGCTTGAGGGGGGTCCGCGTGACGCGCACCCCGAGGTGCTCGATGGCGTCGGCCACGGCGTTGGCGACCGCGGTGTGGCCGCCGATCGCGCCGCCCTCGCCCATTCCCTTCACCCCCAACGGGTTCAGCGGCGACGGGCTCTCCCTGTGCCGGATCTCGAGCGGGGGCACGTCCATGCTGCCGGGCACCACGTAGTCGAGGAACGTGGTCGACTGCGGCTGGCCGTCGGCGCCGTAGACCAGCTCCTCCATGAGCGCCCCGCCGAGACCCTGCGCGACGCCGCCCGCGATCTGTCCCTCGGCGGCGAGCGGGTTGATGATCACCCCGGCGTCGTTGACCACGGAGTAGCGGGTGACGGCGACCTGCCCGGTGCCCTGGTCGACCTCGACCTCGGCGATGTGGACACCGAACGAGTAGGGCGCGGCCATGCTCTCGAAGTACTGCACCGACTCCAGGCCGGGCTCCATGCCCGTCGGGCGGCTGCCACCCGGCGCGGCGGCGGCCGCCACCTCGGTGAGGGTGCGCCGGGACCGGGGGCTGCCCTTCACCCGGAACGCGCCGTCGACGAACTCCAGATCGGCGGTGTCCGCCTCCAGCAGGTGCCCGGCCAGCTCCATCGCCTTGTCCCGCACCTTGACCGACGCCATCTGCACCGACGTGCCTGCCATCACGGCGTTGCGGCTCGCGAAGGTGCCGATGCCGAACGCGATGCGCGCGGTGTCGCCGAAGACGCACGTCACCGCCTCGTGGTCGATCTGCAGCTCGTCGG
The DNA here is from genome assembly GCA_963750095.1 of uncultured Actinomycetota bacterium. GTDB lineage: Bacteria > Actinomycetota > Actinomycetes > Mycobacteriales > Pseudonocardiaceae > Pseudonocardia. The sequence continues at coordinate 911,790 of CAVVPJ010000012.1, forward strand.
CGACGATCTGGGCCAGCATCGTGGCGGTGCCCTGCCCCTGCGGTGCGGAGCCCGCGTTGACCGTCACCTGCCCCGACGGGTCGACGCGCACGCTTGCGCCCTCGAACGGTCCCGTGCCGGAGACCTGGTGGTAGACGCAGATCCCGAGCCCGATCAGGCGCCCCTCGGCGCGCGCGGCCCGCTGCCGGGCGCCGAACCCGGCGTAGTCCACCATCTCCAGGGCCGCGTCCAGCGCCGCCGGGAAGTCGCCGGAGTCGAGGATGACCGCGGCCTCGACCGACGCCAGCCCGGTGTCGTACGGCATCTGCTCGGGCCTGACCAGGTTCATCCGGCGCAGCTCCGCCCGGTCGATGTCCAGCTCCCGCGCGGCGATGTCGAGCAGGCGCTCGCGGGCGAAGCACGCCTCGGGCCCGCCCGCGCCGCGGTAGGGCGACGCGGGGCTCTTGTTGGTGGTCGCGCAGACCACCTCGACGTGGATGTTCGGGATGTCGTAGATCCCGGCCAGGCTGGTGCCCGCGAGCGAGGAGTTGATCACGGCGAGGGTGCGCTGGTACGCGCCGACATCGGTGATCAGCTTGGCGCGCAGGCCGGTGATCCGGCCCTCGGCGGTGAAGGCCAGCTCGACGTCGTGGGTCTGCTCGCGGGAGTGCACGAGCGTGAGGAAGTGCTCGTTGCGGTCCTCTATCCACTTGACCGGGCGGCCCAGCCGGATCGCGGCGAAGGGCACCAGCAGGTCCTCGGGGTAGACCTCGGCCTTGGTGCCGAACCCGCCGCCGACGTCCGGGGTGATCACCCGTACCGCGCGTTCGGCGAGGCCGAGCATGCCCGCGACGATGCCGCGCAGGATGTGCGGCCACTGGTTGGACGCCCAGATCGTCATCTCGCCGGTGACCGGGTCGCGCTGCGCCGCCACGCCGCGGGTCTCCAGCGGGATGCCGGTGTAGCGCTGCATGTCCAGGCGGTCGCCGACGACCCGGTCGGCCGCGGCGAACGCGGCGTCGGCGTCACCGACGGCGTAGACGAGGCTGGCCCCGACGTTGTCCGGCGCGTCCTCGTGCAGCGCCGTGGCGCCGGGCCCGATCGCGGCGACCGCGTCGACCACGGCCGGGAGCACGTCATAGTCGACGTCGATCAGCTCGCACGCGTCCTCGGCGACCGCCCTGCTCTCCGCGACGACGACCGCCACGCCCTCGCCCACGTACCGGACGGTGCCGCGGGCCAGCGCGTACTGCGGGGTGGCCTTCGAGGTCTCCGCGGGGAACAGCACGGGGATCGCCGCAGGCTCCGGGCCGAGGTCGGCCGCGCTGAACGCGTCGAGCACGCCCGTCATCGCCCGCGCCGCGGCGAGGTCGACCGACCGCACGCGGGCGTGCGCGTGCGGGCTGCGGAGCACGGCCATGTGCACGACGCCGGGCAGGCGGATGTCGTCGACGAACGCGCCCTCGCCGCGCAGCAGTCGGGGGTCCTCGACGCGCTTGACCCGCGCGCCCACCATCTTGACGCCCATGTCAGCCTCTTCCACCCAGCCAAGCGGCTGGTTCCGTTGACGAGCGGATGTCCCTTCGGGCTTCCACTTCAGCGCTCCCATCCGCGATCGGCGGCCTGGACGGAGCGCACGACGTTGTCGTATCCGGTGCAGCGGCAGATGTTGCCCGCAAGCGCCTCCCGGATCGCGCAGGTGGACGGGGCGTGCTCGCGTCGCAGGAAGTCGTAGGTGGTCAGCACGATCCCCGGGGTGCAGAAGCCGCACTGCAGGCCGTGGTTCTCCCAGAACGCCTGCTGGATCGGGTGCAGGTCCCCGTCCGCGCCCGCGAGGCCCTCGACGGAGGTCAGCTCGTGGCCGTTCGCCTGCACCGCGAGCATCAGGCACGACCGCACCGGCTCGCCGTCCAGCAGCAGGGTGCAGGCCCCGCATACGCCGTGCTCGCAGCCCACGTGCGTGCCGGTCAGGCCGAGGTCGTGGCGGACGAAGTCGGCCAGCGAGGTGCGGACGGAGACAGAGCGCTCGTAGCGCGTGCCGTTCACGGTCACGGTGATCGTCCGGGTGGTGTCCATGGTGTCTCCCGTCAGGCGAGCGCGGCGCGGACGGCCTCGTCGACGGCGCGTGGCAGCAGGTGGCGCACGAGCTGGCGGCGGTACTCGGCCGAGCCGTGGAGGTCCGACGGCGGGTTCAGCCCCGCGGCGAACTCCCCGGTCAGCTGCTCGGCCGGAGGGGTGCCGGGCAGCCGACCGAGGATGCCGCCGACCACCCCGGTGGCGAACACCGGCTCGGTCGCGGCGCCCGCCACGGCGATGCCCGCACGGGTCACCGTGCCGTCGTCGCCGAGGGCGACGGCGGCGGCGACGCCGATCTGGGCGAAGTCGCCGTGGCGGCGGGCCACCTCGAGGAAGGCGGCCCCGCTGCGGGTCGGCCACTCCGGGATGCGGATCTCGGTCAGCATCTCGTCGGGTCCGACGTCGGTGGTGAAATAGCCACGGAAGAACGCGTCCGCGGGCACCTGGCGCTCCCCGGCAGGCCCGCGGACGACCATGCGGCCGCCGAGCGCGCAGACCGCCGCCGGGAGCTCCGCGGCGGGGTCGGCGTGGGCGATGCTGCCGCCGACGGTGCCCCGGTTGCGGATGGGCACGTGGCCCACGTGGTGCAGGGCCTCCCGCAGCAGCGCCCACGCCCCGGAGGCGAGGTCGGAGCTCTCCAGCGTGCGCTGGCGGGTCAGCGCGCCGATGACGAGCGTCCCGTCGTCGACGCGGAGATGGTCGATGTCGGCCACGCCGTTGATGTCGACCAGCCTGCTCGGGCGGGCCAGCCGCAGGTTCAGCATGGGCATCAGGCTCTGGCCGCCCGCCAGCACCTTCGCCTCGTCGCCGAACTCACCGACGAGGCGGAGGGCCTCCTCGACGGTCGTCGGGTCGTCGTACTCGAACGGTGCCGGTTTCACGGTCACTCCCTCCGGAGGACGGTCATGGGGAGACGATCGATCGCCACGGGCGGCGGGCGAGTGCGGCGGTGCCCGCGCGGGCGATGAGGGCCCGCGCCGCCGCCGTCGAGCGCCTGCGCACGTCGGCGGGGTTCACCAGCGTCGGCGCCCCCGCCCGCACCACCAGCGTGCCGTCGACGTACACGCGGTCCACCTCGTCGCCGCGCGCGCTGTAGACCAGCGCCGAGACGGGCTGGTGCACCGGGGCGACGCAGAAGCCGGACAGGTCGGCGACGGCGATGTCGGCCCGCTTGCCCGGCTCGAGCGAGCCGATCTCGTCGGCCATGCCGATGGCCGTGGCGCCGTCGATGGTGGCCATCTCAAGCGCCTTCTCGGCGGTCATGATCTCGGCGTCCCGCTGCGCCCCCTTGTGGACCAGAGCGGCGAACTTCATCGCCTGCAGCATCGAGAGGTTCGAGCTGGACGCGGGCCCGTCGGACGCGAGGCCGACGGTGATGCCGCGCCGCTGCATGCGCGGGATCGGCGCGATGCCCGAGCCCAGGAAGAGGTTGCTGCACGGGTTGTGGGAGACGGCCGCGCCGCCCGCGGCGAGCAGGTCGATGTCACCGTCGTCGCACTGGACGCAGTGGACGGCGAGCAGGTCGGGGCCGAGCAGGCCGGTCGTCGCCGCGAGCGAGACGTCGCGCATGCCGAAGCGGCGCAGGGACTCCTCGACGTCGAAGGGCGACTCGGCCAGATGCATCGTGATGAGTGCCCCCGTCGCGTCGGCGAGCGCGCGGGTCTGCCGCAGCGTCGGCTCGTCGACCGACCAGCTCATGCATGGCGCGAGGCCGACCCGCACGCGGGACCCCGGCCGGTTCCAGCGGTCGACCAGTCGGTGGGCGTCGCCCAGCGCGGTGTCCAGTGGCTCGACCAGCGGGGCGGGCACACCCACGTCGCCCCCCGCGGTGACGTAGCCGCGCGCCATGACCCCGCGGACGCCGACGTCGTCCATGGCGGCGGCGACCGCGTCGCCGAGGCGGGGCCGCGGGTGGGCGTACATGAAGTCGACGATGGTCGTCGTGCCCGTGGTCAGCGCCTCGGCGCAGCCGTGCAGCGCGGCCGCGTAGCAGTCGTCCTCGGTGAGCTCGACCGCCGACGGCCCGGTCATGGCCAGGAACCAGTCCGCGAGCGCGCGGTCGTCGCCGAGCCCCTTGAGCAGGGTCTGGAACAGGTGCGTGTGGGTGTTGACCAGGCCGGGGAGCACCACCTGGCCGGAGGTGTCGACCACGTCGGCGGCCGGGTACTCGGCCAGCAGGCGGGCGGCGGCGTCCACCGCCAGCACGTGCCCCGAGGCAGGGGAGAACGCCACCGCGCCGCGCTCGATCACCCGGCGGCCGGGGTCCATCGTGACGACCGTGCCGCCGCTGAGCAGCGTCACGGCCGCGGCGGTCCTCATCGCGGGTGTCTCATGACGATCCTCCGAGGTCAGGGGTGCGCGGATCGTCGGCGCTGACGGAGGTCCGATTCTGGCGGCCCGGCCGCGTCCGGTGCCATAGTCGTTCCGTCCGGTAGATCGCGGATCGAGTTGACGTTGTGTCCGGGGGGGCGCGGTGAGCCTGACGCTGGGCGAGGTGCTGGAGCTCGACTCGGTGCGGGGCGCCCGCCCCGAGGTGCTGCACGGCCTCCACCTCCTGCACCGCCCGGTCCGCTGGGTGCACACCAGCGAGCTCGCCGAGGCCGCGTTCCTGCTCAAGGGCGGCGAGCTGCTGCTCACCACCGGTCAGGGGCTGTTCGGCCGCGGCGCGGTGGGGGAGACGGCGTTCGTGGAGGCGCTCGCCGAGCGCGGTGTCACGGCGCTGGCGCTCGAGCTGGGCTGGACCTACACGGAGGTCCCCGAGGCGCTACTGGCGGCGGCGAGGCGCTGTGACCTGGCGCTGATCGTCCTCCGCGAGATCGTGCCGTTCGTGGAGATGACCGAACAGGTGCAGACGGCCGTGCTCGACCGCGCGGCCACGACCACGCGCCGCGACCGGACCCTGCGCGAGCGGCTCACGGACGCCCTGCTGGCGGGGGCCGGGCCCGATGAGCTGGTCGGCGAGCTGGCCGACCACCTCGGCGCCCCGGTCGTCGTCACCACCCGCGACGGTGCGCTGGTCGCCGCCTCCGACCGCGAGATCGGCATCCGCGATCGGGCCCGCGCCGTCGCCCGGCGCGAGGTCATGGTCCTCGACCAGCTCTGGGGGCGCGTCATGGTGCTCCCGCCCGCTCGGCGGGACGACCCGTCGGTGCTTGCCGCGTGCGCGAGCGGTGCCGAGGTGCTGAGCCTCGCGCTGCTGCGCTCCGCCACGGCCGACGACCTCGCCACCCGCCGTCGCAGGCTGGTCAGCGACCTCGTCGAGGGGCGCCCGGTCGCGGAGGTCGTCGGCACGGCCACGGTGCTCGGCGTGCCGCTGACCGAGGATGGCCCCTACGTCGCCCTGCTGGTGCGCGGTGTGCCGCGCGAGGATCTGGCCGACGTCCTCAGCGGCGTCGAGAAGGCGCTCTGGCCCGCGGCCACGCTGGTCGGCGACCTCGGCACCGATGTCGTCGTGGTCACCGCGGGCCAACCGGGGCGCGATGTCGGGCCGACCGTGCTGGCCGCCGTCGACCGGGTGCTCGGCACGCGCGACGTGCGGGTCGTCGTCGGACCGGTGATCACGAGCCTGGACGACGTCCCGCGGTCTCTGGCCGACACCCACCAGGCCATGGACGTCGCCGTCGGCCTGCGCATGCCGGACCGCTGCCTGTCGGCCACCTCCCTGACCGCGCTGATCCTGCTCGGCGAGGTCGTCGACCGCCCCTCCGCGCGGCGTCTGGTGGCCGACGAGATCGGCCCACTGCTCGACTACGACCGCCGCGCGAACGCGCGCCTCGTCGAGACCCTCCGCGTCTACCTTGCCCACGGGTCCAACAAGGTCAGCGCGGCCGCCGCGCTGCACATCCGCAGGCAGACGATGTACCAGCGGCTGGCTCGGATCGGCCAGCTGATCGGCGACGTGCGGGCCCCGCGCCGCCACACCAACCTCGTCCTGGCGCTCGCCGTCGCCGCGCTGGAGCGCGACACGGCAGGCGGTCCGCGCTAGGCGCGATGCGGGTGGTCGGGCCTTGACAGGGCCTGGGCATGCGGTGACTATGCGCTTAGTCAGAAGCAGCTCCTCACGGGCGGGCGGCTGACGCCCGCGGCAGGGAGGACCCCATGGAGGTGTCCTGCGCCTTCCCGACAGCACTCGACTCGCCGGACAACATCGCCCTCGCCGAACGCCTCGGCTACGCCAGGGCATGGGTGTACGACACCCCGCAACAGAGCCCCGACGTCTGGATGACGCTCGCGCTGGCGGCCGAGCGGACCGAACGGATCGGGCTGGGGCCCGGCGTCCTCGTCCCCAGCCTGCGCCACCCGATGGTCAACGCCGCCGCGACCGCCACGCTCGCCGCCCTCGCGCCCGGCCGGGTCGCGGTCTCCTTCGGGACCGGGTTCACCGGGCGCCGCGCCATGGGCTACCGGGCGATCACCTGGTCGTACATGAAGGACTACATCCGCGCGTACCGCGGGCTGCTGCGCGGCGAGGTCGTCGAGTGGGAGGGCGCGCGGATGCGGATGCTGCACCCCGACGGCCACGCTCCGGCCCGGCCCGTCGACGTGCCCGTCCTCATCGGTGCGCTCGGCCCCAAGGGCGACCAGGTCGCGCGCGAGCTCGGCGACGGGCTCTACGTGACACTTCAGCTGCCCGACTTCGCCAGCGCCTACTCGTGGGTGCCCTACCTGGCCTGGGGCACCGTGTTGGACGACGGGGAGGCCCACGACTCCGAGCACGCCCGGGTCGCGGGCGGCCCGGGGTGGGCCCTGGCGTACCACGGCGCCTACGAGTTCGGCGGCCCCGACGCCGTCCGGACACTGCCGGGCGGCGCCGAGTGGATGGACGTCGTGGAGCGGGCATCGGAGGGGCAGCGGCACCTGACGGTCCATGTCGGACACTGCGTCGAGCTCAACGAGGCCGACCAGGCGGCATGGGACGCGGGCGGCCACACCATGCTCCGGGACGTGACGATCAGCGGGACGCCCGCCGACGTTCGGCGCCGCCTGGCGGAGCTCGCCTCCGGGGGTGTCACCGAGATCGTGTTCCAGCCCTGCGGCCCGGACATCCCCGGCGAGCTCGAGCGGTTCCTGGACGCTGCGAGCTCCTAGCGGTCGGGTCGGGGGGTGCCCGCGGCCGACACCATGGTCAGGGCGAGGTCGGCGTAGAACCCGCCGATCTGCTCGGGGGAGTCGGTGCCGTCGAGCCGGTACCACCGCACCAGGTCGATGCCGAGGGAGAGCATCCCGCGCGCGACGCGGTCGACGTCGACCGGTGCGAAGACCCCCTCGGCCACCCCGGTGGCCAGTGCGTCCCGGAAGATCACGTTGAACCGCTTGCGGATATCCCGGATCTGCGCGTAGTGCTCGGGGGCGAGCGCGGCGAGCTCGTACTGGCAGACCCGGGCGGCGACGTGGTGGCGCGCATGCCAGGCCACGAACCGCGCCACGATCATGCGCAGGTGCGCCGCCGCATCCGGCTCCTGTGCGACCGTCGCGTCCGCGATCGCCGCGAACGCGCTCTCGTGCCCGCGCCGCGAGATCTCGAACAGCACCTGCTCCTTGGACGGGAAGTGCACGTAGAGCGCGGCCGGGCTGAGGCCCACCCGGCTCGCGATGTCGCGGGTGGTGGTGGCGTGGAACCCGTTCGCCGCGAAGCAGCGCACCGCGGAGCTGAGCAGGGCGCGGGCGACCTCGCTGAACGCGTCGCCCCACAGCGTCGCGGACTCGTCCTCGAACCGGGCGTCCCGATCCTCGACGGCGCGCGCGCGGACTCTGCGAGCGGTCATCGTGCCTGCCTCCTTCGGCGCGGGCGCAGCACCTTGACACATCTCACCACCATCGTGACTATGCGCTTAGTCACAACGCGACCGGACGGGTGATGCCATGAGCCGCGAGATCGCCACCGTGGTGCGCGAGCTGACCTACCTCGAGTGTCCCCGCTGGCACGACGACCGGATCTGGTTCGTCGACTTCTACACCCACCGGGTGCTGTCCGCGACGGAGGACGGGGACGACCTCCGCACCGAGGCCGAGGTGCCCGCGCAGCCGTCCGGTCTCGGCTGGCTGCCGGACGGCCGGATGCTGGTGGTGTCCATGCGCGACGCGCGGCTGCTGCGCCGCGAGGCCGACGGGTCGCTGGTCACGCACGCCGAGCTCGGGGCGTACGTCGGCGGGCACCCCAACGACATGGTCGTCGACGCGCAGGGCCGGGCCTACGTCGGCAACTTCGGCTTCGACCTGATGGGCGGAGCGGCGGTCGAGCCCGCCACGCTCCTCCGGGTCGACCCGGACGGCAGCGTCACCCCGGTGGCGCAGGACATGTGGTTCGCCAACGGCAGCGTGATCACCGACGGCGGCGTGCTGCTCGTCGACGAGACCTTCGGCAACCGGGTCAGCGCCTTCGACATCGCGGACGACGGCGCGCTCACCAACCGCCGCACGTGGGCGCAGTTCGGCGAGCTGCCCTCCGATCGGGAGCTCGGGACGGCGCTGGGCCAGCTCGTCGTCGCCCCGGACGGCTGCTGTCTCGACGCCGAGGGCGCGCTCTGGATCGCCGACGCCCTCGGCGGACGGCTGATCCGGGTCCGCGAAGGCGGCGAGATCGTCGAGGAGATCAGCGTCGGGACCGGCGTCTTCGCCTGCATGCTCGGCGGCCGCGACGGCCGCACCCTGTACGCCTGCGCGGCGCCCGACTTCGACGAGAAGGCCCGCTCGGCCGCCCGCGAGGCCAGCCTCGTGGCCGTACGGGTGGACGTCCCGCACGCGGGCCTGCCCTGACCGCTCGTCACACTGGCTGGTACGGCGCGACCGAGGACAGCCCGCGCAGCCTCCGGCGTGACCGTCGACAGGAGCGAGGCCTGCCCGATCGGCTCGTCCTTCGCCTTGAGGTACCCGGCGTCGACGGCCGCCGCCACGCCGACGGCACGGATGGCCGAGTACTGGCTGACGACGCCGCTCGATGATCAGCCGTTGTGTGACATGACGGCGGTGCGTGCACTCGCTCGGCCGCGGTCGGGGTGAACTCCGCGTCGACACCGACGTTCTCGTGGCCTTGGATGATCGGGAACGGCCATCGCCGACCTCCACGCCGAGTCCCTCCGCACACCGCCGTGCGGGAGCGCGCTCGCCAACGCGCTGCCGTGCTGTTGTGATGAGCGCGGTGACCGGAGAGGAGCAGCCGATGAGAACCAGGGCGGCGGTCGTCGACGAGGGCAGCACGCGGTTCGAGATCCGGGAGCTGGAGGTCGACGAGCCGGGCGCGGGCGAGGTGCACGTGCGGTTCGTCGCGTCCGGGCTGTGCCACTCGGACCTGCACCTGATCGACGGCGACCTGGTCCCGCGGTACCCGATCGTGGCAGGACACGAGGGCTCGGGGATCGTGGAGACGGTCGGGCCCGGCGTCACCAAGGTGGCGCCCGGCGACCACGTGGTGTTCAGCTTCGTGCCCAGCTGCGGCACCTGCCGCTACTGCGCGACCGGGCGGTCCAGCGTGTGCGACCTCGCGGCCAACTCGCTCACCGGGCTGTTCCCCGACGGGCGCACGCGCTACCACGCCGACGGCCGGGACTACGGCGGCTTCTGCATGCTGGGCACGTTCTCCGAGCGGGCGACGGTCTCCCAGCACTCCGTCGTGAAGGTCGACGACTGGCTGCCGCTGGAGACGGCCGTACTGGTCGGGTGCGGGGTGCCGACCGGCTGGGGCACGGCAGTCTACGCGGGCGGGGTACGGGCCGGGGACACCGTGGTCGTCTACGGCATCGGCGGCGTCGGGATCAACGCCGTGCAGGGTGCGGCGTACGCGGGCGCGAAGTACGTGATCGTGGTCGACCCGGTGGCGTTCAAGCGCGAGACCGCGCTCAAGCTGGGTGCCACGCACGCGTTCGCGACCGCCGCCGAGGCGCACGCGAAGGCGACCGAGCTGACCTGGGGCCACGGCGCCGACCAGGCGCTGGTCACGGTCGGCGTGGTGGACGAGCAGGTCGTGACGGACGCGTTCAACGTCGTCGGACGCGGCGGCGTGGTCGTCGTCACCGGGTTGGCCGCGCCGGACAAGCTGACCGTGCACGTGCCGGGCGCGGTGCTGACGAAGTTCGAGAAGACGATCAAGGGGACGATGTTCGGGTCGGGGAACCCGCACTACGACATCGTGCGCCTCCTGCGGCTGTACGACGCCGGTCAGCTCAAGCTCGACGAGCTCGCCACCAAGCAGTACACCCTCGACCAGATCAACGAGGGCTACCAGGACCTGCGCGACGGGAAGATCATCCGCGGGGTGATCGTCCACGAGACGGTGAGCGACGGCGTGGCGGGGCCTGGGCATGATTGACGCTCGAGATGAACGCGAGCGGGGTTTCGCCGCGGCGAAACCCCGCTCATGTTCATCTCGACTGCACGCCGCGCCGCGAGCATGGACGGCGCCGCGAACGTGTGGGTGACCCGCTCGCTCTCGCCCGAGCGCCGGCGGGTGCTGGCGGTCGGTCGCCTGTCGTCACCCCGCGGCGGGTCGCGGACCGGTGCGGGCCCACCGGCGGCGGCCCCACCAGGCGGTCAGCGCCACCGGCACCGCGCCGAGCGCGGCCCACGCGAACACCGTTCCGTACGCCCCCGCCTCCGCCACCGGCGCGGCCGCGGCGGTGCCGATCGCGCTGCCCAGGAACAGCGACGTCGCGAACAGCGCGACCGCGGTGGCCCGCTCGCCGGGGACCATCTCGGTCGCCCAGGTCTGCAGCGTCGTGTGCAGGAACGCCCACGACGCGCCGACGCCGAACCCGGCCACGGCCAGCGTCGGCACCGACACGGACACCGCGGGCACGGCCCACGCCACCACCAGGCACAACCCCCCGATCGCCGCGATCCCGGGTGACGTCAGCCGCGCGACCAGCACCCGCACGAGCCGCGAGCAGACCACGGCCCCCACCCCGAACGCCGCCGCGACGAGCCCTGCGACGGCGGCGGACAGCCCGAGCGCCTGCACGGCCGGGGCGACGTAGGTGAGCGCGCCGAGCACGACGGCGCCCTCGGCCAGCACGACCGCCAGCACCAGCCTGCCCCAGCCCGAGCGCAGCACCGCCCGCACCGACCGCAGCGGGTTGCCCATGACCGGCGCGCGGTCCGGCTCGGGCAGGCGGCGCAGCGCCACGGCGAGCGCGGCGGCCGCCGTGGCGCTGAGGCCCAGCACCAGCCGCCAGCCGACGAGGTCGGCCACCACGCCCGCGCCGACGGTCGCGAGCGCGATGCCGGTGGCCGACGCCGTGAGCACCGAGGAGACCGGGCGCTGCCGGGTGGCCGCAGGCCAGAAGTCGCCGACGTAGACGAGCGCGGTCGGGATGACGCCCGCGAAGCAGGCGCCGGTCACGATCCGGGTGACGGCGAGCACCAGCAGGTTCGGCGCGAGGACCGAGCAGAGGCCCGCCACGGCCGCGCCGAACAGCGAGATCCGCATGACGCGGACGCGACCCACCCGGTCGGACACGATCCCCCACATCGGCTGCGCGAGGCCGTAGGCGAGGAAGTAGCCGCTGGCGACGGCGGCGACCGCGGCGAGCGACGCGTGCAGCTCCAGGCCGATCGGGACGAGCAGCGGCGTGATCGCGAACCGGTCGACGTTGCTGGTGAAGGTCGAGGACTGCAGCAGCCGAAGCCGCCGCCGCTCGCCCGCCACCACCCCGGGGCCCTCGGTCTCGACCATGTCGCTCATCGTGCGCCACGTGCCCGCGACCGGCCGGGCCGCGGAGCGTGGCGGTGCCCACAGGCGCTCGGGTCAGGTGCCGCAGTAGGTGACGTAGGGGGCGTCATCCGCGGGCGCGGGACCTGCGTAGCCCTCCAGGCCGGGCCGCTCCTCGTAGGGCCGGGAGACGACGTCGAGCAGCAGCTGGAAGGGCGCCATGTCGCCCGCGGTCGCCGCTGTCAACGCCTCCTCGACGCGGTGGTTGCGCGGGATGTAGACGGGGTTGACGCGGTCCATCGCCGCCGCCGACGCGGCCCGGTCGGCGGGCAGCAGCGCGTCGCGGCGCGCCACCCACGCGTCGAACGGCTCCGGTCGGGCGAACAGCGACCGCGCGGTGCCCGCGGAGAGCGCGCGGAAGAACCCGGTGAAGTCCACGCCCTGGGCGCGCATCAGCTCCAGGATGTCGTTGACGAGGTCCTGGTCGGGCGTCGGGAGGCCGAGCTTGGCGGCCATGCCCGCTGACCAGTGGCGTCCGAACGCGTCGGCGAACCCGCCGAGCGCCTCGGTGGCCGCGGCCACCGCGGTGTCGGCGGTGTCGGCGGTGTCGTTGCCGAGCAACGGCAGCAGGGCCTCGCCGAGCCGCGCGAGGTTCCACTGCGCGGCGGCGGGCTGGTTGCCGTAGGCGTAGCGGCCCTGGTCGTCGATGGAGCTGAACACCGTGGCCGGGTCGTAGGCGTCCAGGAACGCGCAAGGCCCGTAGTCGATCGTCTCGCCGGAGATGGTCATGTTGTCGGTGTTCATCACGCCGTGCACGAAGCCGACGAGCATCCAGCGGGCCACGAGCTCGGCCTGGGCGCCGATGACCCGGCGGTAGAGCTCCAGGTACGGCTGGTCGGCGTCGGCGGCCTCGGGGTGGTGGCGGGCGATGGCGTGGTCGGCGAGCGCGCGCAGCGACTCCCGGTCGCCCGACGCGGCGGCGTACTGGAACGTGCCCACCCGCAGGTGGCTGGCGGCGACGCGGCAGAGCACCGCGCCCGGCAGCGCCCGCTCGCGCAGCACGTCCTCGCCCGTGGCGACGACGGACAGCGCCCGCGTCGTCGGGATCCCGAGCCCGTGCATGGCCTCGCCGACCAGACACTCCCGCAGCATCGGGCCCACCGCGGCCTTGCCGTCCCCGCCGCGGGCGAACGGCGTGCGGCCCGAGCCCTTGAGGTGCAGGTCGCGGCGGCGGCCGGTCGCGTCGACGACCTCGCCGAGCAGCAGCGCCCTGCCGTCGCCGAGCCGCGGCGAGTACATGCCGAACTGATGGCCCGCGTAGGCCTGCGCGACCGGTGCGACCCCGTCCGGCAGGCCCTGGCCGACCAGCAGCGCCACCCCCGCGGGCTCCCGCAGCGCGTCGGCGTCGAGGTCGAGCTGCGCGGCCAGCTCGTCGTTGAGCACGAGCAGCCGCGGATCGGGCGCCGACGCCGCCGTCCAGGGCACCGACAGCCGCGGCACCGCGCGGGCGTAGGAGGCGTCGAGCTCGATCAGCGGCCGGGCGACGGTCATGCCTCGAGGCTACGGACCGGGCGGTGGCGCGGCCCACCACGGCGTGCGACGATCGGCTCGCCCCGTGGGCGGACGTGCAGGAGTTGCTGTCAGGCGTGATGACGTGAGCGCGATGCCGGAGTATGCGCGTCCGGCAGGCTGGCCGGACGCGCCGCTCGTCGACACCGACGTGCACATCACCCCCCGCTCGATCGCGTCGCTCTTCCCCTACCTGCCCGCGCGGTGGTGCGACTACATCCGGGAGAGCGGGATCCGGAGCCTGGAGTCCGACCTCTACCCGCCGCGCTCCCCGCTGAGCGCGATCCCCGGCTCCCACCCCCCGGACGGTCCGCCCGCGTCCGACCCCGGCCTGCTGCGCGCACAGCTGCTCGACCCGTGGCGCACCGACGTCGCGGTCACGCACTGCATCTACGGCGTCGACGGCATCCACAACCCCGACTGGGCCGCCGCGATGGCACGGGCGGTGAACGACTGGCAGCACGCGGAGTGGCTCGCGGGCGAGCCGCGCCTGCGCGGGTCGATCGTGGTCGCGGCACAGGAGCAGGCACGTGCGGCGGCGGAGATCGACAGGGTCGGCGACCGCCCGGAGCTCGTCCAGGTGCTGATGCCCGTGCGGGCGCGGGCGCCGCTGGGCAACCGGGCGTACTGGCCGATCTACGAGGCCGCGCAGCGGCACGGGCTGGCCCTCGCCGTCTACGCGGGAGGCGCGAGCGGCAACCCGCTCACGGCGGTCGGCACCCCGAGCTACTACCTCGAGGAGTACGTCGGCCTCGCGCAGGCGTTCCAGGCCCAGGTGGTCAGCCTGGTCTGCGAGGGCGTACCGGTGCGGTTCCCGCGGATGCCGATCGTGCTCGTCGAGTCCGGGCTCACCTGGCTCCCGCCGCTGATGTGGCGGCTGGACAAGAACTGGAAGGGGCTGCGCAGGGAGATCCCCTGGGTGGACCGGCTCCCCTCGGAGATGATCCGCGAGTCGTTCCGCCTGACCGCCCAGCCGCTCGACGCGCCCGCCGACCCCAACCGGCTGCTGGAGGTCCTCGACCGGCTCGGGAGCGACCGCATGCTGATGTTCGCCACCGACTACCCGCACCACCAGTTCGACGACCCGGCGCGGTCGGCGCCCGTCGGCCTTCCCGAGGACGCCATGGTCCGGTTCCTGGGCCGCAACGGGCTCGACACCTACCGCCTCGACGCCCGCCTCCTCGAGGGAGCGTGACCGCCATGTCCCGGCCGCGTCCGCCCTTGGTCGACTGCGACATCCACAACGAGCTGGCCCCCGGCGCGCTGCGGCCCTACCTGACGCGACGGTGGCGCGACCACGACGAGACCTACGGCGCCCGCGGCGACGGCGGCTTCGCCTACCCGAAGGGCTCGCCGCGGGCGGCGCGCGTCGACGCCTGGCCCCCGTCCGGCCTGCCGCCGGGCGGCGACCTGGACTTCATGCGCGAGCAGCACCTCGACCCGCACGACGTCCGCTACGGCATCCTCAACTGCCTGACCACGGCGAACCGGCAGCCGAACCCGGAGTACGCGGCCGCGCTGTGCCGCGCGGTCAACGAGTGGCAGGTCGCGGAGTGGCTGGAGAAGGACTCCCGGCTGCGCGCGGGCATCGTCGTCCCCTACGAGGAGCCCGCGCTCGCGGCCGCGGAGATCGACCGGGCCGCGGCGCATCCCGGCTTCGTCCAGGTGCTGCTGCTCGTGCGCACCGACGAGCCGCTGGGCCGCCGCCGCTACCGTCCGATCTTCGAAGCGGCCGTGCGCAACGGGCTGCCGGTGGGGATCCACTTCGGCGGCGGCAGCGCGCGCAACCCGCTCACCGCGTCCGGATGGCCGTCGTTCTACATCGAGGACCACACGGCCATGGCGCTGGCGTTCCAGTCGCAGGTCGTCAGCCTCGTCGTCGAAGGGGTCTTCGAGCAGTTCCCGACGCTCCGGGTGGTGCTCATCGAGGGCGGCTTCGGATGGCTGCCCTCGCTGATGTGGCGGCTGGACAAGCACTGGGCGCGCCTCGCCGACGAGGTCCCGCACCTGACCCGACCGCCCTCGCAGTACGTGCGCGAGCACCTGTGGGTCACCACCCAGCCGATCGAGGAGCCGCCGGACCCGCGCCACCTGCTCGCCGTGTTCGACGGCATGGGCGGCACCGACCGGATCATGTTCTCGACGGACTACCCGCACTGGGACTTCGACGACCCGGACCGCGCGATCCGGGTCAAGCTGCCGCCCGCGATGCGTGCGCGGATCCTCGGCGGCAACGCCCTGTCGCTGTACGGCCTGGGCTGATGGCCGGGTCGGCGGCGGGTCACGTCGTGGCCACGACCGAGGAGATCGGGCCGGGGCAGCGCAAGATCGTCGAGATCGACGGGCGGTCGATCGGGGTGTTCAACGTCGGCGGCCGCTACTACGCGCTGCGCAACACCTGCCCGCACGCCGGTGCACCGCTGTGCGAGGGAACGCTGTCCGGGCTGGTCACCTCCGGCGCGCCGGGGGAGTACGCCTACCACCGCGAGGGGGAGATCCTGCGCTGCCCGTGGCACGGCTGGGAGTTCGACGTGACGACCGGCCGCTCGTGGTTCGATCCGGCCCGGACGCGGGTGCGCACCTACGAGACCAGCCTCGAGACGGTCGCGGGCCACCGCCCGGGCCCCTACGTCGCCGAGCGCTACGAGGTCGAGGTGTGGCGCGAGTACGTGGTGGTGCACCTGTGAGCATCTCGGTCCCGTTGCGGGAGCACGGCGCGCCCGCGCCGGAGGGCTACCCGCTCGACCATCCTGGCACCCACCCTGCGGGCGTGCCACCGCGTGGATGAGGCCTGCGTGGGTGAAGCTGCAGCCATGGTGGAGCTGTCCTGGCACAACCGCGTCGCCGTCGTGACGCTGGACCGGCCCGAGAAGCACAACGCGCTGAACACCGACCTGTGCGACCGGATCAGAGGCGCCTTCGAGGCCGCACGGGAGGCGCGCGCGATCGTCGTCACCGGGCGCGGGCGCAGCTTCTGCTCAGGCGCCGACCTCGACGGGGTCTACACAGCTGACTTCCGCGCCGCGCTCTACGCGATGCTGCACGCCGTCACCGACGCGCCCGTGCCGGTGGTCGCCGCGGTCAACGGCGCCGCGATCGGCGCGGGCACGCAGCTCGCGATCGCCGCCGACTTCCGCGTCGTCGCGCCGTCCGCCCGGTTCGCGGTGCCGACCGCGAAGATCGGTCTGGCCGTTGACCCGTGGACCGTCCGACGGCTCGCCCTGCTGGCAGGCAACGGCGTGGCGCGTCGGCTGCTGCTGGCCTGCGACGAGGTCGATGGCGACACCGCGCTGGCGTGCGGCCTCGCCGACCGCGCGGGCTCCACCGAGCGCGCTCTGGCATGGGCGGAGGGGATGACGGCGCTCGCCCCGCTCACACAGGCCTACTCGAAGCGCGCCCTCAACGCGCTTCTCGAACCCGCGCTCGACGAGTCGGTCGCCGGGGAGCTCGACGCCGCGTTCGAGGCCTGCTGGGCCAGCGCGGACCTCGCCGAAGGGCGCCGGGCCCGCGCCGAGCGCCGCCCGCCCGTCTTCCGCGGACGGTGAACACGTAGATGATCGGGGCCGCGAGCGGCGTGAAGCAGTCGTTGCGGGCGGTGATGAACTTGCCGACCTCGTCGACGAACAGCCCCCAGCCGACCCCGGTGCAGAGCGCCGTCACCCGCTGCACCCACGGGTTGCTCCCGGGGTACCCGGCGCCTCATCCGCCGCCACGCTCGGCGGGCAGCCGGAACTCGCACCAGAGCGGGTAGTGGTCGGAGATGCGCCACGACAGCTGGTTCTGGGTGTCGGCGCGGATGAGCTTGTCGGTGAAGTCGAACATGCCCGCGGTGACCAGCGGAAGGGTGAGCGCGGCCCGGCCCTCGCTGAACCACGCGATCTGGTCGTAGAAGTGCCGGTGGTCCGGCGGCGCGTTCGGGTCGGGGTCGTCGAAGATCGTGCGGGGCACCTGGTTCAGCGCGTCGGGCGGGCGGAGGCCCGTCGAGGTGAACGCCCGGTAGAGCGGGTCGTCCTTGCGGTCGATGTTGAGGTCGCCCAGCGCCATGAGGTTCGCGCTCCAGACGTCCTTGCTCGCCGACCAGGTGGCGAGCCACCGGGCGAGCTCGGTGAGCTCGGGGATGCGGTCCTCGGCGGACTTGCCGTAGATGACGTGCAAGGTGACCAGGGTGAAGCGGGCCTGCCCGCGGGCGAAGCCGACGGCGTAGGGGGTGCGGGCGAACTGGTCGAGCAGCTTCGGCTGCTCGGCCGCGGGCGCGGGCACGACGAGCTCGCAGGCCAGCCCGGAGGGCTTGAGCCTGCGGGTGTCGTAGACGAACGCGAGCCGTTCGTCGTTGCCCGCGTCGCCCTCGGTGACGTCGGTGACGAGGAATGCCCAGTCGGGGCCCAGCGTGTCGAGCATGGCGAGGAACCCGGCGGCGCTGCGGCGCACCTCCTGGATGGCGACCACGTCGAACCGGCTGACGATCTCGGCGATGCAGCCGACGTTGCTGCGGTCGCGGATCGGCACGTCGCCTTTGGCGGTGCGCCACTTCGGGTTGACCCGGTCGAACGCCCGCACGTTCCAGGTGCCGACCAGCAGGTTGTCCTCGGCCTTGGCGGGCACGACGCGGTCCAGTGCCGCGCTGACCCCGGCGAGCTCGTCCGTGACGTCGGCGGGAGCCGGGCTTGCGGAGGGTACGGGCATCCCAGACAGCTCCTACGGCGTCGGCGGTGTCCGGAGGTCCGGCATACCCGGAGGTCGGCGGGTGGGTCGACGGCGTTACGTGGTCACGCCGGTGCGGCGGCGATCTCGCCGACCAGCCGCGTGGCATTCGGCACCGGGATGTCGAACCGCTGTGCGGCGCGCAGGACTGCTCCGCCGATCGCGTCCAGCTCAAGGGGGCGGCCCGCCTCGGCGTCGCGGAGCATCGACGACTTCGCCTCCCCGGGGAACTGCTCGAACCGGCTCAGCAGCCCTTCGGCGGTGACGCGCGCGCCCGCGGCCCGTGCCACGGCCACGGTCTCGGTGACGAGCGCCCGCATCTCGTCCTGCCGCGACGTGCGCACCTCGCCGACCGTGGCCCGGTAGCGGGTGGTGAGCAGCGCGTACGGGGCGAGGAACGCGAGCTTCTGCCACAGGGCCGCGGCGCCGTCCTCGACGACGGTGACGCTCGCGCCCGCCCCGGCCAGCACCTCGGCCAGGCGGTCCACGGGCCCGGCCAGGTCGATCTCGGTGAACGGGCTGCCGTGCTCGATCACCCCCGGCGCGGTCCGGGTCGACTCCACGCGGATCACCCCGGTCCCCACCCGCTCGTCGCCGTAACGAGCGCGCAGAAGGTCCATGTGGTCGACGCCGTTGAGGAACGGAACGACCACGCCTGCGCCCAGCGCTCCTGGCGGCAGGCGTTCGAGCGACTCCTCCAGCGCGGCGTGCTTGACCGCGACGAGGCAGGCGTCCACCGGCTCCCGCAGGACCGTGTCGGCGTCCACGGTGACGGTGAAGTCCCCGAACTGTCTGCTGTGCACGGTGATGCCGTCCCGGCGCAGCACGGCGGCGGTCGCCTCGCCCGCGAGGCAGACCACACGGTGATCCGCGCGGGCGGTCAGCGCCGCGAGCAGCCCGCCGACGCCTCCGGGACCGAGAACGGCGAGGGTGAACGTGGACATCCCTGCTTCCTTCCGTCGTTGCCTCAGCCTCTCATCCGTCCGGGAAGGAGGAGTGGATCAGATCGGTCAACGACGCCTGCGCGCGGAGATCCGGTCTTCCTACGGTGGCCAGGGTGCGGTTGGGCCGCATCGAGCGGGTCATGATCGACAATGCCTACTCCCTGCGCGAGGTTGTCGCACGCCCCTGGCAGAACGGGAAGTGGAGCGGTCGACGCCGTGCGCGGCGAGCGAGTGGGCGAAGTCGAACCTGATCTTGGCTCCTGTGTCTCGGCTGGTGCTGGCTCCTGGTGTCCGAGCCTGGTTGTTGATCCCGGAATCGGGCGCACCTGAGGTCCCCACCGGGCCATCGCCCTGCTCGCTCGACCGTGGGTTCTCGATCACCCACGACGCAGCCGGGCTGCGCAGCATTGTCCGGCGGCTGCTGGCCGCCGGGGTGGTCGAGGTCGGGATCGAACGCCCCGACGGCCCGGTCGTGGACGCCCTGCGCCAAGCCGGGCTGGTCGTCTACGTCATCCCCCCGGGCCAGCTCAAGAACCTGCGCAGCCGCTACGGCTCGGCCGGCAACAAGGACGACCGGTTCGACGCCTACGTGCTGGCCGACGGGTGCGCACCGACCGGCGCCTGCTGCGCCCCCTGCTGGTCGACGCCCCGGCCACCACCGCGCTGCGCCAGAGCGTGCGAGCACGCCGTGACCTGGTCGCCCACCGGGTCGCGGTGGCCAACCAGCTGCGCGTCCACCTGCATACCGTCTTCCCCGCCGCGGTCGGCCTCCCGGTGGTGTGGGTCCTGGACAAGCCGCACCCACAGGGAGGCTCTCCCCCGTTCAACCCGACCGTGTGTGACCGCACCGCATCCGTCACCCACGACCTGGCCGAGTACAGCTAGAAGGGTGCGGGCTCGTTGTCGTCGGTCGGGGGAGCGATCGGTGGTGTGGGGCGCGGGGTGACGGTCGTGAGGGGTGGGGGTTCGACGGTGTAGGTGTGGCCGCTGGGGGTGTGCCAGACGATGGTGCCGTCTGGGTACTGGCGCACCTCCCAGCCGGGCAGGCCCTTGAGCCGGTGGTGCGGGCGGCACTTGGGGCCGAGGTTCGCGGCGCTGGTCGGCCCGGTGTCGGTGTCGGGGTCGAACGGAACGTTGTGGTCGAGGTCGCAGCGGTGGGCGGGGGTGCGGCAGCCGGGGAACTGGCAGGTCTGGTGGCGGGCGTTGACGTGCTCGCGCAGGGCGGTGGGGGGTCGGTAGCGGGTGGTGCCGTGGTCGAGCAGGGCGCCGGTGACCGGGTCGGTGATCAGCCGTTGCCAGGTGCTGTCGGGGTCGGCGGCCAGCTCCCGCGCTGTCGATGCGGGGATCGGTCCGTATCCGGCGAGCTCGGCGGGGTGCTCGGAGTGTCCGGTGAGGACGTCGAGGGGGACGGTGACGCGGACTTGCACGTGGAGCTGGGTCTCGGCTCGGCGGGTCGGTCCGGGTGGGGTGCGGGCGGGGAGCCGTCGGGGGTCCGGCGGTGGTGGCGGGGCCGGACCTGCCGCCGTGGCGGTGGTTTGGTGTGGGGTGGCCAGCCAGCGGGCCCAGGCGAGGCGGTCGCGGTTGCCGTCGGGCATGGTGGCGGCGATCTCGGCCATCCCGGCACCGCCACCGGCACCGGCGCCACCGGCACCACAGGCATCGGCGCTGGCGCTGTCGTGGGGGTGGGCGGGTTTGCTGTGGCTGCCGGGGTCGCTGCCGCGGCCGGCGCCGCCTGACCCGGCGGCGCGGACGTGGTCACCGCAGAGATGGTTGCCGCAGAGATGGTCACCGCAGAGTTGGTCGTCCCTGATGTCCTCGGCGATGCCGGCGTCGTCGGTGTCCGTGTCGGTGTCGGCATCCGGTGCGGTGGTGGTGTCGGCCGGGTCGGCGGGGTTGTCGTTGGTCGGGTGGGCGGCGGGGTCGGCGGTGGCGGTGCCGGTGCTGCGGAACCCGGTCTCGCCGAGGATGAGGTCGACGAGGGTGTCGGCGCGGCGGGCGTCCATCGAGCGCCGCTCGCGGTCGCTTCCTGCGTTATGCGGGTCGGGGGGTTCGCCGTGGCAGGCGCGGGCGTGTTGGTCCAGCACCGCGTACACCCCGACCGCCTCGGCCGCGGGCAATGTGGCGGCCAGGGTGGCCATGCCGTCGCGTTCGGGGTGGAGCACCACCTTGCGTTCCCGACGTTTGCGGGCGTGTCGGCGCTGCGCGGCCTGCGGGTCGATGCGCAGCACCGCGCGGCGGGCGGATTCGCGCAGCTGGCCGAGGGTTTGCCGCCCGGCCCGCCCGAGTAGCTGCTGTTCGAGGGCCGGGGTGTGGTCGTCGTCGAGGTCGGCGCCGGTGTCGAGGATGGCCCGGGCCTGCGCCAGGGTGATGCGCCCGTCCAGCAGCGCGGTCCTGGTGGCGGGGAAGCGGTGGGCCAACTGGCGGGCGTCCTCGGCGCGCCCGGCCGCGGTGCGGGTGGTGGTGTGCAGGATCAACGCGATCTCCGCCTCGGCGGAGGCGATGGCGTCCTGCACGGTGAACCCGCGCGGCTCGGCCGCGGCCATCGCGGCGGTGTCGTCGACGAAGGAGGCGATCTCGGCGCACTGCCGGGCCTGCGCCCACGCGATGACCTTCTCCCAGGCCCCGATGCGTTCGACCCGGTCGTGACCCGCACCGGGAGGACAGGAGAGCATGCGCTCGATCCGGGTGGGGTTGGGGCGGCCGTGGCGCCAGAATGACAGCGTGATCCCGCCCGGCGCGGGCTGCCACCCCACCGGCCGAACCAGATCGACACCGTCGAACATAGTGTCGATTGTAGCACCGCGGCCTGGTTGACTCGTGTTTCGCAATCGGGGGGTGGGGTCCTGGTCGCTGGGTGCGTCTTGGTCGTGTACCAGCGAGCCCTCTGCCGGTGCTCGTCAACGACGCGCGGAGGGTGGCCCGCGAGGTGGCACCCGTCGTGTTCGGGGTGGACGTCCCACAGCGCCGTGTGGCGGGGCAAGCGGACCGGTGAGGGGATACGCCGGTCGCGGCGTGCGGCGGCGATCAGGCGGATCGGTTCGCGGGCGAGGGTGTGGGCTTGGTGGGTCCGCCGGGACGCCACGGCCGAAACAGGACATGGCGGCCGGTGCGCCGGAACAACGTGTCGTCGATGGCGATCAGCAGTGGCGCGCCGGTCGGGGTGAGCCAGCCTGACCACCGAACCGCCACCATCGCGAGACCGACCTGGTCCAGGCCCAGCGGGCGGTGGCGAAGGAGCGGTGCGCTCGACCGCGGTGCCATGCTCCGTTGAGCCCGGTTGGTGTCCGTGTGCGGCCTGACCTATGACGCGCCAATTGAGGTTCTGGGCCCCTCGGCCGAGATCACGCCGAGGCCGAGTCCGCGTGGTGTGGCAGGCGTCGGGTGAGCACCAGGGGGCCGTCTTCGGTGATCGCGATCGTGTGCTCGGAGTGGGCGGTGCGCGAGCCGTCGGCCGAGCGGATGGTCCAGCCATCGGGGTCAAAGACGATCCGGTCGGTGGTGCGGGCGAACCAGGGTTCGAGTGCCAGGGTCATGCCCGCTCGGAGTTTGAGGCCGCGGCCTGCGAGGCCCTTGTTGGGGACGTGGGGATCCTCGTGCATCGTTCGTCCGAGCCCGTGGCCGCCGAACTCCGTGTTGATCGGGTAGCCGTAGTCGGTGGCGACCGCCTCGATCGCCGCTGAGACATCGCCCAGCCGGTGGCCTGGCCGCGCTGCCTCGATGCCGACGGTGAGCGCTTCTTCGGTCGCGCGGAGGAGCCGCAGGTCATCGTCGGCTGGCGTGCCCACGATGACGGTGCGGGCGGCGTCCGCGACCCAGCCGTCGATCCCGACCGCGAGGTCCATGCTGAGGATGTCCCCGTCGCGCAGTGCGTAGTCGTGGGGCAGTCCGTGGAGCACCGCGTCGTTGACCGACAGGCAGATGACGTTGCGGAACGGGCCGTTGCCGAAGGACGGGGCGTAGTCCCAATAGCAGGATTGTGCCCCGCGTTGGCGGATCCGGCTGCGGACGTGGTGTTCCAGGTCGAGGAGGTTGACGCCCACGTCGGCGAGTTCGCTGAGCTCGGACAGGATCTGGGCGACGAACTGCCCGGTGGTGTGCATCTGTTCGATCTCTGCTGGCGACTTCAACTCGATCATGGGTACCCTCACGCGCCGTATGTCGGTATAATAATACCAACGTAGCGCTGGTGGTATTAAAATACCAGCCGTACTCTGGTGCCGTGGTTCGCAATCCGCTCACGCCCGAACAGGTCGAGGCAGGCAGGCGTCTCGGGAGGCTGCTGCGTGAAGCGCGGGCAGACCGCGATCTCGGTGACGTGGCGCACGCGGCCCGCATGTCGCCGGAGACGTTGCGCAAGATCGAGACCGGTCGGCTCCCGACCCCCGCGTTCGGCACGATCGCCTGCCTCAGCGAGGTACTCGACCTGCCGATACAAGACCTGGCCGCCGCATGGCGCAATGGCCCGGGGCTTGAGGCGGCGTCGTGACAGCTGCCTCCACCTGCCAACGTCTGCCGCGCCATCGACAGCGCAGTTCGACGCCGACCGGGTCGCGGTGCTGGACTACCTCGAACAGCGCCCCGACGTCGACGGGCTGTGCGCCGTCGGGTTCTGCATCGGCGGCCACCTGGCGTTCCGCGCCGCGTTCGACCCGCGCGTCGCGGCGACGGTGTGCTTCTACCCGACGGGCCTGCACGACGGCGCGCTGGGCGCCGACGCCGACGCGGGCTCGCTGGCCGAGGCGTCGGCCATCAGTGGCAGGCTGATGGTCGTCTTCGGTGCCCGGGACCCACATGTGCCCGCCGAGGCGCGGGTACGCATTCTCGGCGAGCTCTACGCCGCCGGTCTGACCGACCTCGAGCTGCACGTCTTCGCGGGCGGCGAGCATGCCTTCATGCGGGACGTCGGCGGCCGCTACGACCCTGCGCTGACCGACCTCGCGCTTGGCGCCGCGGTGACCTTTCTCGGCGGCCGCTGAGGCGTCAAGTGACCCGGACGCGGGCACTGCGCGGCTACCCAGACGTCGCCGGTCGAGATGCGCAGGACCGCCTCGCCGACGCGAGCCGCGCGGAACAGCACGACGTCGGGCGGGCCCTGCGGCACGAGCGGCCGACCGCCCGGAACGGGGAGGGCCCTGCTGAAGGCGCCCAACGGTTCGAGGGCGGTGCCCGACTCGACGACGCCGTAGGGCGCGGTGAACTACCCCGAGATGGAGGGGTCCGCCGACTCGGGCCAGTCCGGAGTCATCACCATGTCCGTCGGCGCGATCGCCGTGGTGGGAGGAATGGCAGGCCGTGGTCCTTCCGGCCCCGGACACCCGGCCGCGCGCCGTGGTCCGAGGCGTTGCCCGCGGTGCCCGCTAGGCCTCAGGGCCGGTACGGCGGTGCCACGCCCCAACCCCACCGCGGCACGGGCGCCCGTTCCACGACGTCCGTGGCGTCGGGTTGCGAGTTGTGGAGAGCGAGCCGCGTGCCCCATTCGACGTACCCGACGAAGGCGGCGCGGAACTCGGGGTCGGCGGGCAGGCCCGCATCGTCGGCCGCGCGGCTCATCAGCGACGCGAAGCGGAAGCGCTGCTCGGGGGTGATCGCCAGGTTGCGGTGGTGCGCGAGCATGGCCTCGTAGCCACCGTGGTCGCGGGTGTACCCGGGTGCGCCGCCGAAGACCTCGACCCACCACGTCGTCACGTGGCTGCGGTGGTCTTCGGACACGCCGCCCGGAAACAGGGAGCTGAGCAGGTCGTCGCGCTCGACGCGGTCATAGAAGGCGTCGATCAGCCTGCGGAAGGCGGCGTCACCGCCCGCCCAGGCGTGCAGGCTCGGGGTGTCATCGGTCTCGGGCACGGCAACACTGTAATCATCAGCTGGGGTCGAAGTCCTCGGGATCGGCGCGGTCGAGCTCCTCGAGGAACCGCGCGACCTCCTCCTCGTCGTCTGCTTCGGCGGCCTCCGGTGCGGCGTCCTCCGTGCGGATGACGGTGAGCTCGGTCGTGCCCGCGACGTCGAGCACCTCCTCGACGGCCTGGATGGGCGCGCGCTGGTGCAGCGCGAGGGCGACCGCGTCGCTCACCCGCGCCGAGATGCGCACGCCCTGGTCGAGGATGAGGTCGGCGTAGAAGATCCCGTCGCGTAGCGCGGTGACCTCGACGTGGTCGAGCCTCCGTCCGAAGCCCTCGACGACCCGCGCGATCAGCTGGTGGGTCAGCGGCCGCGCGCAGTGGCCGTGCTGCAGCTCGATCTCGATCGCCACCGCCTCCGGCAGCCCGATGGACACCGGCAGCACCCGCTGCGCCCCCTGTCGCTCCCGGATGAGCAGCATCGCGCCCCGCGGGGTCGCGCCGACCCCGAGCACCTCCATCTCGTGCATGGCCACACCTCCTCGCCCTGCCCGGCGGCTCACTCAACTCCGGGCGGGGGCGAAGCGCGCCCACCATGAGAGTGCTCAGACTGGACCATGTGGGTGGCGTCGGTGTTCAGGTGCTCGGCGGCCACTGGCGCAGCGGCAGCGGGCCGCGGCTGAGCACGGTGCGGATGGCGAACGTGCTGCGCGCGTCGGTGACCGGACCGATGGCCAGCACCTGGTCCAGCAGCAGCTCCTCGTATCCGGCCAGGTCCGGTACGACCGCCTCGACCAGGAAGTCCGCCTCCCCGGACACCACGTGGCAGGCGACGACGGCCGGGATCGCGGTGAGCGACTCCTCGATCGTCCGGGACGTCTGGCGGGAGTGCTGCTCGACCTTCAACGCGATGAAGACGGTGAGCCCCAGCCCGATCGCGGTCCGGTCCAGCTCGGCGCGGTAGCCCGCGATGAGGCCCGCCTCCTCGAGCGCCTTCGTCCTGCGCAGGCACGCCGAAGGGGACAGGCGCACCTTCTCGGCCAGGTCGACGTTGGCCGTGCGACCGCGCGACTGCAGCTCGGTCAGGATGGCGCGATCGGTCTTGTCGAAGCCTGGACCCGGCATAGAACTCATCTTAGCGGGGTTTGAAGCGCACAACATTGCGCAGACAGGCTCGTGGACGGTTCAACTTGCCATCGCGTGCCGCCTGTTTCGGCGCACGCTGGCGGCATGCGGAACACCCCCACCTCCGGCCTGTCCACCCCGGCGGCGATCGCCCTCTACGTCGGTGCGTTGCTCGGGCCGAGCCTGTTGCTGCTGCCGGGGCTCGCCGCCCGGATCGCCGGGCCAGCCTCGCTGCTCGCGTGGTTGCTGCTGCTCGGCCTGTCCGCGCTGCTGGCCTGGGTCTTCCTCGCTCTGGGGCGGCGCCTGCCGCGGGCGGACGGCGTGGTCGGCTACGCCCGCGCGGGCTTCGGGCCCGGCCCGCTCGGTGAGCGTGCCGCGCGCGTCGTGGGCTGGTGCTTCGTGGCCGGGGTCGTGCTCGGCGCGCCGGTGGTGTGCCTGATCGGGGCCGCCTACGTCGCCGCGCTCATCGGGGGTGGCCCACGGGCCACGGTGGCGGTGGCGGCGGGGCTGCTGGCCGCGGTCGTGACCATGACGGTCACGGGGCGCGCGGTGCGCGGCGGGGTGCAGCTCGCCCTTGTCGCCGTGCTGGTGGTGCTCGTGGCGGTCGCCGCGGTGGGGGCCGCCCCGGCGGCCAGGGCCGGGCACTGGACGCCCTTCGCGCCGAACGGCTGGTGGGCGGTGGGGCGGGCCGCCGCCGTGCTGATGCTCTCCTTCGTCGGCTGGGAGGCGATCTCCCCGTTGGTCGCCCGCCTCCGTGATCCCGCGCGGCAGCTTCCACGGGTCATTGGCGCCGCGTTCGCCCTGACCGCGCTGGTCTACCTGGGCCTGGCGGTGGTGACGGTCGGCGTGCTCGGTCCGCGGGCAGGCACCGGGGTGCCGCTGGCGGCGCTGCTCGACGTCGCGCTCGGCGGGGTCGGGCGGCACGTGGCCGCCGCGGCCGCGGTGGCGCTGACCCTCGCCGCCACCAACGCCTACATCGGCGGCGCCGTGGAGCTGGTCGGCAGGCAGCGCGGGGTGGCCCGGTCAGGGCAGCACGACGACCGGCGGGTGCAGCTCGGCATCGCCGGGCTCGGGCTGCTCGTGCTGGTTGTGGTCGGCGCAGGCCTGGTGTCGCTGGACGCGCTGGTCGCGGTGCCCACGGCCATGTTCGTCACGGTCTACGCGGTGGCCACGGCGGCGGCGGTCCGGCTCACCCGGGGCGCCACCCGCTGGGTGTCGGTCCTGGCGTTCTCGGCCGTGGTGGTGGTCCTTGGCTTCGAGGGGTGGGCCCTGCTCGCGGTGCTCGCCGTGGCCGGTCCGGCCGCTCTGACCGCGAGACGCCGCGGTTCCGCCGCCCTGCCCACCCCACCACCGGACCGGCACGTGGCCGTCTGTTAAGCGCTCACGCCGGGGCGAGGGCGCGCAGGCGGGGGAGGAGCGCGGCCGCGCGCTCGGCCTGCGCGACCGGGTCCGCCGCGACGATCAGGATGACCTCGGTGACCCCGACGGCCACGAACGCGGCGACCTGGTCGGGCAGGGTGTCAGCGTCGTCGGGGCCGTTGCCGGGGACGCGTATCTGGACCGAGCGGCGGATCTCGCCGGGATCCCGCCCGATGTCGGCGCAGTGGCGGTCGAGCACCGCGGAGAGCTCCGCCACCTGCTCGGGGCTGCCACCCGGGGCATTCCAGACCGCGGCGTGCTCGGCCGCGATCCGCAGGGTTCGGCGCCTCCCCACGCCGCCGATCCAGATCGGCGGGTGCGGTGTCTGCACCGGCTTTGGCTCGGCCACGGCATCGGTGAGCTGGTAGTGCACGCCCGCGAACGTCGTCCGAGGCCGCGTCCACAGTGACCGGATGACCGGCAGCGCCTCCTCGAGCCGGTCCGCCCGGTCGCGCGCGGTGCCGAAGGGCAGCCCGAGCATCGTGTGCTCGTTCTCGGCCCAGCCCGCGCCGATGCCGAACTCCAGGCGTCCCCCCGAAAGGTGGTCGACCGTGACGGCCGCCTTGGCCAGCACCGCCGGATGCCGGTAGGTGTTGCCGGTGACCGAGCAGCCGACCCGGGTGCGGGTGGTGCGCGCGGCCATGCCGGCCAGGAGCGTCCAGGCCTCGAAGATGTCGAGGTCGTCGGCGCTGCCGAGGCTGGCGAAGTGGTCCATGTCCCAGCAGTGGTCGAAGCCGGAGTCGTCCGCGATCTGCCAGATCCTCGTCAGCGTCGCCATCGGCGCGGCCTGGCTGAGCTTGAGCCCGAATCGGAGCGGGTGCATGCGCCCGTCCTACCGCAAGTGACGGGCGGAGCGCACACGACTCGGCGTGACGCGGGGCCGCCGAGGCGACCACCGGGCGTGACGCTATGCTGCGCTGCCGCGTTCGCCAGTGATCCGTTCGGGTGCGGGCAGCGGAGCCGCGCGGCCGGAAGGTTGACGCACAGTGAGCAATCCCATCGCGCGCAACTGGCAACTGCGGAACTGGCGGCTGCGTACCAAGCTCGCCGCGGTACTGGTCGTGCCGCTGGTGCTTGTCGGCACGCTCGCCTCGGTGCGGGTCGCCACGTCCGTGCAGGACGCACGCGACCTCGACGCGCTGGTCGGGCAGGTGGCAGCGGGTCAGCAGGTCGCCCGGCTCGTCGACGGGCTCCAGGAGGAGCGCGTCATCGCGGAGACCTACGTCGCGGCCAACCGCGCGAGGGGGCGTGGGGACCTGGATCGCAAGATCGGCGAGGTCGACGGCGCGATCGCCGCCGTCACCGCGCTCCCGTCCGTCCAGTTCGGACCCGCAGCGGGCGACATCGAGGCGGCCGCGCGCGTCCGGCTCGCCGACATGCCCGCGCTGCGGCGCGCCGTCACCGGGTCGGCGTTCCCCCCTGAGCGGGTCGGCGCCGCGTACACGTCGGTCATCGACGTCCTGATGGCGCTGGAGAGGGCCGCGTTGACGGCCGCGCCCGCCCCGCTGCTGCGAGAGGCCGCCGATGCCGTGATCGTCGCGACCGCGAAGGAGCAGGTGCGTCGCCAGCACGCCACGCTGTCGGCGGTGCTGGTCGGCGGCTCGGCGACGACCGCCATGCAGGAGGCCGCGCGGTCCGCCGACGCTCAGCTGGCCGCGACGCTCGCCGAGCTCGACACCTCCGCATTGCAGTCCACCCGCAACCGGTACGCGTCGACCGTCGCCGGTGCGGACGTCGACAACCGCCAGCGCATCGAGCAGCGCACGCTCACCGCGATGGCCCTGGGCGAGACCCTGCCGCCGGTGACGGCCGACTGGGACGTCGCCGCGGGCCGGACCGCCGCGCTGATCCGTCAGGTCGAGGTCGCCGAGCAGGAGCAGCTGGCCGCGGACGGGGCCGCGTTGGCCGCGAGCGCCCGCAGCGCCGCGTGGCGCGACGGCGTCGTCGTGGCCCTGCTCGTGCTGCTGACCGTGGCGATGCTGGTGGTTGTGGCCCGCTCGCTCGTGCGCCCGCTGCGCACCCTGCGCAGGACGGCGTTCCAGATCGCCCGGTTCCGCCTTCCCGCCACGATCGAGGGGATGACGCTGGTCGACGGCCGGATCCCGGACGTGCGCGTCAAGCCGATCGGGGTCGACACCCACGAGGAGATCGGCGAGGTCGCCCGCGCCTTCGACGCCGTGCATGCCGCCGCCGTCCGGCTGGCGGGGGAGCAGGCGCTGCTGCGGCGCAGCGTGAACGACAGCTTCGTCAGCCTCGCCCGCCGCAGCCAGGGGCTCGTCACCCGGCAGCTGCGCCTGATCGACCAGATGGAGGAGCGGGAGCGGGACTCCGACCACCTCGGGGACCTGTTCAAGCTCGACCATCTCGCCACCCGCATGCGCCGCAACAACGAGAACCTGCTGGTGCTGGCCGGTGGGGCGGAGTACCCGGCGACGCCGGTCCAGGACGAGCCCGCCGGTGACGTGTTCGGCGCCGCGGTGTCCGAGATCGAGCTGTACCGGATGATCGCCATAGGCCCCGCGCCGGACGTCCTCGTGCGCGGGACCGCGGTCGCCGACCTCGCGCATCTGCTCGCCGAGCTGCTCGAGAACGCCACGATGTTCTCCCCGCTCGACGCGACGGTCTCGCTGGAGGCACGGATCCGGTCCGACGGCGTCATGGTCGTGGAGATCGTGGACGAGGGCGCCGGGATGGCGGCCGCCGAGCTGGCGAAGATCAACGCCGAGCTGGCGGCGCCGCCGCTCTTCGACACCGCGGTGTCGCACCAGATGGGCCTGTTCGTCGTCGGCAGGCTCGCGCAGCGGCACGGGATCGTGGTGGAGCTGCGCAGGCGTTCGTCCGGTCGCGGGCTCGTGGCCTCGGTCATGGTGCCGTCCACGCTGCTGCAGGACGACGCGCGCGGCGCCGCGGGGCTCGTCAGCCCGCTGGCAGCACCATCCGGCCCGCGTCGAGATCGGTCGTGAGCACCCCGTACTGCCGCATGAGGTCGACGTCGCGCTGCAGGCGCACGCGGTCGAGCGTGGCGGGCCAGGTGCCGAGCGCGATCAGTGCCGCCGTGTCCGGGTTGATCTTGGTGTAGGTCGGGAGCGTCTTCTCGACGACGCTGCGGTCGGCCAGGTCGGCCTGTGCCCTGGCGACCGCGCGGCGGAAGGCCGCCACCGTACGCGGGTTCTTCGCGGCGAACCCCGCCATGACGGCGACCCCGCCGATCGGGATGCCCTCGGTCGCTCCGGAGCCCGCGTCGAGGGCGCTGACCGCCCCGAGGGAGAGCGCCGCCTGCGTGATGAAGGGCTCGACCATGAACGCCGCGGCCACCCGGTTGTCCTGCAGCGCCGCCGCCATGTCGGGGAACGGCACCTCGACGAACGTGACCGCGGCGGGATCGACGCCCGCCGTCTCCAGCGCCGAGCGCGCCGTCAGCTCGACGATGTTGCGGCGCGTGTTGACGGCGACCTTCTTCCCGGCGAGGTCGCGCGGCGACCGCACGGCCGAGCCGGGCTTCGTCATGATGAGCAGGGTGTTCCGGCCCGCCTCGTAGCCGCCGTCGACGAACTTGAAGTCGCCGCCGCCCTGCGCCTGGGTGAGCAGCACGCTGACGTAGTTGGTGAACGTCATGTCGAGGTCGCCGCCGACCAGCCGCGGCAGTGCCGCCGCGCCGCCCTGGACCGTCACCAGGTCCACCGTGAGCCCCTCGGCCGCGAAGTAGCCCGCCGCCTGGGCACGCATCAGGTGCGCGTCGTCGACGATCGGCAGCACGCCGAGCCGGAGGTGGGTCTTCTCCGGCCCGTTCCCGGCCGCGTCGCCGCCTTCGGGCGGGGCGCTGTCGAGGGAGCAGGCGGCGAGGACGGCCACGAGCGCGGCCGCGACGAGCAGGCGCAGACCTCGGCGCCTGCGGCGAACGGGACGCGCGTCCATGGCACCTCCCCTCACGCAAGGTTGTTCGGCAACCTAGCGAACGGGTTCCGCCGCGCAGCCGCGGGGTGCGGTCGGGGCTCTTTGGGGCCCGCGCGCACCACGTCGACGCGGCCAGGCACGTGCGCTGTTTGTCTCTTGTCGCCCGTAGGTCGGTTTGGCTAGTGCGGTGGCCACGAAGGTTGCCGGGGCGAGGACCCGGTGAACGTTCGTGGCCACCGCACTAGCGTCATCGCCCCCTGGGGGAGAGGCGGCGGAGATGCGCGTCCGGTCCGTTCTGCGCGCGGTCGTCGCGGCCGCCCTGCTCGTCGGAGTCACGGCCGCGCCCGCGGGCGCGGAGCCGCCGGGCACCGTCGGAGCGCCCGGCGTCGGTGACTCGCTCTTCCCGCTCGCGGGCAACGGCGGCATCGACGTGCAGGACTACAACCTGCGGCTGGCCTACGACCCCGGCACGCGCAAGCTCGACGGCACCGCCACGCTGCGCATCGTCGCGACGCAGAACCTCTCCCGCTTCGACCTCGACCTGCGCGAGTTCACCCTCGGCGTCGTCACCGTCGACGGGGCGCCCGCCCGGATCCCCCGGTCGGGTCAGGAGCTGCAGATCACCCCGCAGCGGCTCATCCGCAAGGGCGCCGCGTTCACCGTCGTCGTCCCGTACTCCGGCGTGCCGAAGGTCGTGGTCGACGCGGACGGGTCCAGCGAGGGCTTCGTGCCCACGCGCGACGGCGTCGTCGTCGTGAACGAGCCACAGGGGTCGCCGGGCTGGTACCCCGCGAACGACACCCCGCGCGACAAGGCGACCTACACGGTCGCGATGACGGTGCCCAACGGGCTCACGGCGGTCGGCAACGGCTCGCTGCTGAGCCAGACGGCTGCCGGTGGACGCACCACGTTCACCTGGCGGGAGCGCTTCCCGATGGCGCCCTACCTCACGACGATCACGCTCGGCCGCTTCGCCGTGGCCACCGGGCGCACCGGCAGCGGCATCCCCACGTACGTCGCGGTCGACCCCACCCAGGCCGCGAAGGCCGCGCCCGTGCTGCGGCAGCTGCCCGACATGGTCGGGTTCCTGGAGGACCTGTACGGGCGGTACCCGTTCGAGACGGTCGGCGCGATCGTCGACAACGCCCCCGACCTCGGCTACGCGCTGGAGACGCAGACCAAGCCCGTGTTCGACAGCGCGCCGGACGAGCTGACGCTGCTGCACGAGCTGTCGCACCAGTGGTACGGCGACGCGGTCACCCTGCGCGACTGGAAGGACATCTGGCTGCACGAGGGCTTCGCGACCTGGTCGGAGTGGATCTGGACCGAGCGGCACGGCGGCAAGCCCGCCGCGCAGCAGCTCGCCGAGCTGTCCGCGACCCCCGCCGCCGACGAGGAGTTCTGGAACCCGCCGCCGGGCGACCCCGGCGAGCAGGCGTCGCTCTTCGACGGCACGATCTACGACCGCGGCGCCATGACGCTGCAGGCGCTGCGGGAGAAGATCGGCGACCGCGCGTTCCTCACCGTGATGCGCCGCTGGTACGCCGAGCACAAGTACACCAACGGCTCCACGCCGGAGTTCGTGGCGCTCGCCCAGCAGGTGTCGGGCCAGAACCTCGGCGCGTTCTTCACGGCGTGGCTGTACACCCCGGGCAAGCCACCGTTCCTGACCGACGCGCCCGCGGCGGCGGGCACCGTGCGCGCCGCGCGACGCTCCTGAACGATCTTGTTGCGTTGCCGTCGCCATGACCCCTGGAACGCAACAACGTCCACGACTCGGGGGCGTATCACGCGCGGCCTCGTGGCCCTCCTCGGTGCATGGCCGTTGAGATCAAGCTGAACTTCGCCTCCGAGCTCGACAAGGTGAAGGATGCCTTCGGGCTGGGCCCCGACGCCGCCAAGCCTCGGCAGGTCTGGTTCGCCGAGGTGCGCGAC
This sequence comes from uncultured Actinomycetota bacterium, assembly GCA_963750095.1. GTDB lineage: Bacteria > Actinomycetota > Actinomycetes > Mycobacteriales > Pseudonocardiaceae > Pseudonocardia. The sequence goes on from CAVVPJ010000012.1 coordinate 944,909, forward strand.
GGCCTCGAGGGGCCCTCCGCGCTGCCGCTGCTGGCGCGCGGGATCATCCTGCGTTTCCGCGCCAAGAAGAAGAGCGGCGACGCCACGCTCAAGCTCCGCGGGCCCGACGGCGGTATCGACCCGGCGGGGTGGGCGGAGCACACCCGGGACGTGCCCGCGAAGCTGAAGAAGATCGAGGGTGACTGGGCGGGCGAGCGCCGCCAGATCTCCGCCTCCCTCGACAGCGATCTCGACGAGGCGGCCGTCGCCGTCCTGAAGGGCGCGGGCCCGTCCGTCGCCGACCTGCTGTCCGACGCGCAGCGAAGGCTCGCCGCCGAGCTGATGGTCCCGCTCGCCCGGCTGACTCTTCTTCCCCCCATCGACGCGGTCAAGTGGGACGCGAACGGGGACGGCGTCGAGGCGGAGCTGTGGGACGTCGGCACGCTGCGCTTCCTGGAGATCTCGGTCCGCGTGGACGACGGCGACGCGCCCGCGGCCATGGACCGGCTGCTGCGGCGCGCGAAGGACGGCAACCTGTCCCTCGACGGCCTCGCGGACACCAAGACCACCACGGTGCTGCGCTACCTCGCGGGCAGGCGGTAGCCGACTTTCACGTACCGTGATGCGTCCTCGCACACGACCAACCCTGTGCGAGGACGCGCCAACCGGTGCGAAGTGCGGTCAGGCTGACCGCGCGCGAACGCGGCGACCGACGGCGACCAGCCCGGCGAGCAGGACGGCCGCCGCCGTCACCTCCAGGAGGTAGGCCGCCAGCCAGACGTGCTTGGCGATCTCGAAGTAGCCGTCGCCCAGCACGGCCGCGACGACCAGCCCGAGCGCCGCGAGCGCCGCGAGGGCCGCGACCCGCGACAGCGCCCTGACCAGCGGACCTCCGACCCTGAGGCTCAGCAGACCGAGCACCACGCCCGCGGCGGCGACGAGCGCGGGCAGCCACGGCGCGGCCAACCCGGCCAGCCAGCTCCGCAGCTGGTCGCCGTAGGCGCCCTGCTCGCCGACCGTGGTGCCCAGCACGGGCGCGACCGACGACGCCGTGAGCGGCGCCGCGGGCAGGTAGCTCAGCCGGGCGCCGAGGGTCGCGGTCAGCCCGAGCCCGACCGCGTCGACGGCGGCACGCGGGTGGGCGAGCAGCACCCCGTAGGCGGCGGCCCGCACCCCGGCGGGGTCGGCCGCGACGACCTGCGCCCCCGGAACGTCGCCCACGCCCGCCAGGTAGGCGCGTCCCGCGAAGGGGGCCGCGGCGGCGGGCAGCCCGAGCGGTGCCAGCGCGGTGTCGCCGACCTCGGGCAGCACGGTGGTGAAGACGAGGTTGTGCGTGTTGACGGCCGCGAAGTGGCGTTGCTGCCACTGCAGTCCCGCGACCACGGGTGCCGCCGCCACCGCGGCCAGCGCGACGGCCGCCGCGAGCCCGACCAGCCTGCCGCGCCACGGCCTTTCGCCCACGGCCGTCCCCGCGCAGACGGCCACCGCCACCACCAGCAGCGGAAGGTAGGACGCCTTCGCCGTCGCCGCGCAGAGCCCACCGAGCGCCAGTAGCGCGATCCCGGTCGCCCGCGCGGACCGCTGCTTCCGCGCGGTGACGGCCACGACCCCGGCCCCGACGACGAGCGCGTAGGCGCCGAGCAGGCCCGCGGGCTCGCTGAACGTGGACACGAAGAACCGGGAGAACGTCAGGCCCGCCAGCGGCACCAGCGGCGGCACGAGCGCGAGCAGCCGGGCTCCTGGCCCGACCGCCCACGCGGCCGCGGCGGTGACGACGCCGACGGCCAGCGCGTAGAGCACCCCGAGACGCGCCAGTGAGAACGTCGGCCCGCTGCCCGTCGTCGCGATGCGCAGCAGCGGCAGGGCCGAGGACACGATGGGGTCGGGGCAGGTCGGCGCGTCGGTGGCGAACTCGAGCACCACGCCGCCCTTCCAGTTCGACCGCCCGTCCGACGTGCGCGGCGAGAGCCCCGCCCCGCAGTAGAGCCGGGACCCGTCGCCGTTGTCGCCCACGCCTGCCTGCGCGCCGGGGAGTCCGAGGGACAGCCCGACGACGAGCAGCGCGACCGCACCGCAGGCGACCGCGACGAGCGCACGCCTCACAAGCCGACGATCCGCGACGCCAGCGCGGGCCGACGGAGGTCGCGCCGCAGCGGCCCGACCTCGTCGCCGCGCACGACGACGACCGAGCCCGGACGGCTCAGCAGGATGTCCTCCGCCACCTCGGCGGGGGTGCGCGGGCCGTTCAGCACGGTCGCCGCCGCCACCGAGTTGGCGTCGAGCGTCCAGGTGTCGGTCAGGGCGAGGAACCACTGGGCGGCCAGGATCGAGCTGACCTTCCCGTCCGACGGGACGTCGATGAAGAACGCCTGCCGGTTCGGCAGGGCCGTGCGGGCCACCAGCGTGGCGAGGTCGGCGGACGACGGCGGGTCCGCGATCACCTTCGACTGGCGCTCGCTGTTGCGCACGCCCTGGGCCTCCGCGCCGAGCCCGATGGCGGCCCCGCCGGAGAGCGTGAGGCCGAAGACCTGGGTGAGGCCCAGCGCCACGAGCACGGAGGCGGCAGCGCACACCAGGCCGCCCGCGACCCCGCGGCGTCGGGTGACCGGGAGTAGGTGCACCAGCGGCAGCGCGACGACGGCCAGCAGCACGATCTGCGTGCCCAGCACGAACTTGAACCCGTAGTAGGTGACCTCGCCGTTCGCCGCCACCTGGAGCGCGGCGAGCGCGGCCGCCGTCGCGGCCCCGAACACGGGCATGGCCAGCACCGCGACGACCCGCGCGTGCCCGCCACGGCGCAGGAGCACGAGGCACGCGCCGACGATCGTCAGTGAGAGGGCCACGACCAGCCCGACGTCGACGGGCACCCGGCCGCCGTCGATCGTCAGCGGGCTCTCGGCCTGCACCCTCGAGAGCACGGCGGCGGTTCGGGCGAGGCAGCCGATCACGACCAGCACCAGCACCGCTGAGACCGCCATCCGCACATCGGAGGCCGCCCACCGACGGCGCCGGAAGGGCAGCAGCAGCATGAGCACCGCGGGCAGCGCGAGCACGAGCATCAGCACCCAGGTCGTCGCGATCCCGACCAGCGCGCCGCCGAGCGCGGCGAGCGTCAACGGCGCCACCACCCTGGGCGTGGCCGCCGCCACCAGCACCGCGGCCAGGACGAGGCAGCAGGCGACGGCGAAGTTCGCGATCCCTCCGCCCAACGCCTGCGCGCCGGGGCCGAGGAGGAACACGGCCGCGACGAACGCCGCGACCGGAGCCACGAGCAGCGGCCGCCTGCGCAGGGCGGGCAGCGCGCAGAACCCGGCGACCACCGTCACCGTCGCGGCGATCACCACGAGTGCCATCGCGCGCGTGTAGGCGGAGAGCTCCGTGCCGACGCCGACGTCCGCCGGGCCGACCAGCAACTCCACCACGGCCGCGGCGACGGTGTGGAAGCCCTGAGGGTAGCTGGCGAACTGCCAGGTCGCGCCGGGTGCGGGCGGGGGGAGCGCGTCCACCGTGACACCGAACCGCCGGATCATGTGCACCATGCTGAAGTGGGCGACGTTGTCCCATCCGCCCATGAGCATGCCGAGGGTCTGGGTCGGCGTCTTCGCCTGCAGCCACGGGCCGGTGCACGCCGCGCCGCCCGCGACGGTCAGTGGCAGGACGAGGTCCGGTGCCCGCAGCCGGGGGAGCAGTCGCCGCGCCCGTGAGCCCGGGCGCCGCGCAGCGCCGACCCAGCCCGCCAGCCCGCCCGCGAGCAGGACGAGCCCGAGCGTCACCCGGCCCAGGCCGCCGACCGGCAGCGGCCACCACCACAGCACCTGCGTCCAGCCGAGCAGGAGACAGCCCGCCACGAGGACCCGCCGCGGCAGCTCCCGCGACGTCGGCACGAGCAGGACCAGCACGCCCGCGACGAGCACGCCCGCCGCGCCGTCGAGCAGCCCCGTCGTCCGGCCGACGAGCGCCGTCGCGGCCGCGAGCGTCGCGAACAGCAGCGCGCGCACGACCCTGCGGAGGACAGGCGGAGCGGCGGTGGAAGGGAGGGCGGGGCGTGGGCGCGCGCGGGGGCCGGAGTCGACCTCGACGGACGCAGACACGCGGCTCTCGCTCCCAGAGTCTTGTGGCGGCTGCGACGCGCGCGACCGCGCCCATCGCCGGGCGCCACCCTATAGCGCTCCCCGGGGCCGGGCCCGCCGCGACGCGGTACGGTTCGGGCCCAGAGTCCTCCGGCAACGGCGAGAGGGACGAGTGACCGAAGGGCGCGACGCGACGATCATCGCGTACTACGGCGCGCACCGGCCCCCGCCGCTCACGGGGCTCCTCCAGACCGTGCGGGAGCGGCTCGTCGAAGGGCTGGGCGCGGCGTTCCGCCCTCGTCCGCCTGCCGACCTGCACGCCACCGTCGTCGGGCTGGAGAACGCCGCACGGGTCGACCTTCCCGGCCTCTGCAGCTACCTGCTGGAGCGGCTCGGCCGGTTTCCGCTCTGCGTCCAGTTCGGCGGGTTCGCCGACCGCGACCACCGGTTCACCAGCCGCGGCTCGCGGCTGTTCGACCGCGCGCTGACGGTCGGCGGGGACAAGGTCGTGCTGATCGGCTGGCCGGTCGACGACGCGGGGGAGCCGACGGGGGAGCTCGACGCGCTGCGGCGGGCGCTGGGCGAGTTCGGCGCGCACCACCGCTACTTCGACACCCCGGACGCCACCGACCCGGACGCCTACATGGTGCTCGGCGAGCTGTCCGCGCCGCCGGACGGAACGCTGACCCAGCGCGTCGCCGCGTGCCGCGCCTTCCTCGCCGCCACCCCCTGCCGCGTGCCGCTGACGGCGGACGACGTCCGCCTCGCCACCTACGCCGACCCCCGGCTGCCCGCCGCCTCGACGGCGACCTGGCCGCTCGGGTCGGTCGTCACGGCCGGTCAAGGAACGTCTCCACCACCGCGTTGACGGCCGCGCCCGCCGGGTGCCTCAGAAGTCCTTGAAGCGGAATCGCCCGAGCTCCGCGAGGCGCTCCCGCAGCGCGACCCGCTCGGCGGGCGTCGCCCGCTGCGCGAAGGCGCGTCCGGCGAGGCCCTCCAGCACCGCGCGCACCTCGTAGAGCGCCTCCGCGTCGGCGGCGGTCAGCACCGCGACCACGGGGCCGCGCTGCGGCACGGTGGTCACCAGACCCTCGGACTCGAGCTGCCGCAGCGCCTCGCGCACCACGGTGCGGCTCACCGCGAAGCGGGCGCAGAGCACCCGCTCGACGAGCCGTTCGCCGGGACCGAGCTCGCCACCGACGATCGCGCGCCGCAGGAGCTCCACCACCTGGCTGCGCAGGGGCGCGGCCTCACGCCGCACTGCCGCCTCGATCTACGGTCTGCTCGTCAGGCAAAGTGGGCGCCGGTCGCGGCCACGCGGGCCTTGCTACAGTGCCTGGCGCCCGACCACCTCGTCAGATGGGTGCCGTATGTCCCACTATTGGCCGGTCCTGTTCTACGTGCCCGCGGTGCTGCTGCTGCTCGCCACGCTCTCCTTCATCACCGGCGTCATGGACCGCAGGGAGAAGCGCAAGGCGCAGCGCCGCTGACGTTACCCCTCCGGGCTTGCCGTGATGCGCAGCCGGCAGGCGCAGCGATCAGCCGCGTCGGCCGCAAGCCGGTCGCGGATCGGTGGTGAGCAGCCCGAACAGCAGGTCATCGGTCCACTCGCCCTTCGTCCACGTGTGTGCGCGGCGCCTGCCCTCGTCGACGAACCCGACCCGGCGCAGCAGCGTGGCGGACGCGTCGTTGCGCGCCGGGGCGGAAGCGGCGCAGGACGAGCCGCTCGGTTCGGATCGCCACGGGTCGACTCCTCGGGACTGGTTCGGGACGCCCGAGCGCGACGTGAGCGGGGTTTCGCCACGCCCGGACCCCGCCCCTGTCGCACTCGGCGGTGCCGGGCACGCGGGCCGGGGAGTGTATCCGTCTTGACCTGAACCCGGGTCGAGGTCGCAAGGTGGTGGCATGCCCATCGAGCTGAACCACACCATCGTCGCGGCCCGCGACCGGATGGCCGAAGCCCGGTTCGTCGCGGAGGTTCTCGGGCGGCCGGAGCCGACGTCGTTCGGCCCGTTCGCGGTCGTCGAGCTGGACAACGGGGTGAGCCTGGACTTCGCCGACGCGGCCGAGGTCGTCAGCCAGCACTACGCCTTCCTGATCACCGAGGACGACTTCGACGCCGTCGTCGCCCGACTGAGCGAGCGCGACATCGCGACCTTCGCCGACCCACGGCACCGCAGGCCCGGCCACAACACCGACGACGGCGGCCGCGGCCTCTACTTCTCCTCGCCGGACGGCCACAACCTCGAGGTGATCACCCGCCCGTACGGGAGCGGTTCCTGACCTGCCGGGCCCGGTTCGTCCGGCCGGGACATGCCCTCGCGGGGACGGCAGGCGGATGCTCTGCCGGTGGCCTCCGTAGACGGTGGGTACGACGTCGTCGTCGTGGGGAGCGGGCCGGGCGGCGCCGCGGCGGCCCGTGAGCTCGCGCGCGGCGGCGCGAAGGTTCTCGTCGTCGAGCGCGGACGCGCGGACCCGCCCAGCGGGCGTGCCCGGCAGGCGCTGCGCGAGCTGTTCCTGCCCGGCCGGAGCCTGTTCCGCACCGGGTCGGTCGTCGTGCTGCGCGCGGTCACCCTCGGCGGCGGCTCCATGTACTTCTTCGGCACGGCCTGGGAGCCGCCGGACCTGTGCGCGCTCGGCCTCGACCTGAGCGCCGACGTCGCCGCGCTACGCGACGAGCTACGGCCCGCGCCGCTGCCGCCCGACCTCATGGGCCCGCGGGCCCGCATGATCATGGACGGCGCGCGCGGGATCGGCATGGACTGGAAGCCGCTGCCGAAGTTCGTCGACCAGGCCGTCCTGCGGCGCGACGGGCTCGGCGCGTACGGCGCCGCACGCTGGAACGCGCGGCGCTTCGTCGACGACGCCGTCGCGGCGGGCGCGCACCTGGTCACCGGCGTCACGGCCACCCGCGTGCTCTCCCGGGCGGGCGTCGCGACCGGCGTCGAGATCCGCATGGGCAGGCGCAGCGGGACGGTGCGGGCGGGACGGGTGGTGCTGGCGGCGGGCGGCCTGGAGACGCCGATGATCCTGCGTGCCAGCGGGGTCGCCAACGCCGGGAACGACTTCTTCTATGACCCGGTGCTCGTCGTCATGGGCACGGTCGACGGTCTCGACGCGGGCTTCGAGCCGCCCATGCTCGCGGCGGCCGACCGGCTCGACGACGGCTACCTGCTGACCGACCTGTGCCGTCCCCGCTGGCTGCACAACGCCGCGACCGTGCTCGCCGGACGCCCCGACCGGCTGCGCGCCTACCGGTCCACCGCGGCCGTGATGGTCAAGGCGCGCGACGCGCTCAGCGGCACGCTGACCCGCCGCGGTGCCGTCGCGAAGCCGCTGACCGCCGAGGACCGGGCAACTCTTGCCCGCGGCGGCGAGGAGGCGAGGGCGGTGCTGCGGCACCTCGGCGCGCGGTCGGTCTTCGAGGCCGGGTACGTCGCGGTGCACCCCGGCGGCACGGCGAAGGTCGGCGACGTCGTCGACACCGACCTGCAGTCCGAGATCTGTGGCCTCTACGTCGGCGACGCCTCGGTCATCCCTACCGCCTGGGGCCTTCCGCCCACGTTCACCGTCATGGCGTTGGGCCGTGGGCTCGGACGCCGCCTCGCGGGCGCCACGGAATACCGGTCGCGCTGCCAGGATGCGGGGCATGACCTCCACCGCGTCCCCGGTCGGGATCGAGCGTGACGGCGCCGTCGCCGTCGTCGTCATCGACAAGCCGCCGCTGAACCTGTTCGACGAGGAGATGTTCGCGGCCTGGGAGGGGGTGGTCGGCGAGCTCGTCGGGCTCACCGACCCGGCGCGGGCGAACCGGGCGCGTGCCGTGCTCGTCGAGGCCCGCGGCAAGGTCGTCTCCGGCGGGGTCGACGTCACGCTGTTCGCGGAGGTCGCCGCGGACCCCGACGCGGTGCAGCGGGCAAGCGGGCTCTGGGCGCGGCTGCTGCGCATCGCGCAGACGCTGGAGGGGCTGCCGGTGCCGACCGTGTTCGCCGCGCACGGCCTCACCCTGACCGCGGCGTTCGAGCTCGCGCTGGCCTGCGACGTGCTGCTCGCCGCCGAACGCGCCTCGTTCGGGCTGGTGGAGATCGTGGTCGGGCTGACCCCGTCGATGGGCGGTCCGCAGCGGCTCGCCGAGCGGGCAGGCCCCGCGCGGGCCCGCGAGCTCGTCTACACCGGCGAGCGCTATCCCGCCGCGGTGCTGGAGCGGTGGAACGTGGTGAACCGCGTGTTGCCCGACGAGGGCTTCGCCGCGGCCGCCCGCACCTACGCGCACCGGGTCGCCGCGGGCCCGACCGTCGCGCATGCCGCCACGAAGCGGTTGGTCGCCACCGCCGTGCGCGACGGCGTGCGCGCCGCCGACGACGCCGTCCCCGCGGTGTCCGGCGCGCTGTTCGGCACCGCCGACCTGCGCAACGCCGTCGCGTCGTTCCTGCGCGACGGCCCCGGCAAGGCGACCTACGAGGGCCGGTGACGGGGCAGCACGGGCCGTCCGGTGGTGGTGGCACCACCCCCGATCCACGCGCTCGCGCCCTGGGGGCCGGGGCCGCGGAGTTCATAGCGTCTCCGATATGCGAACGCGAGTCCTGCTCCTCCCCGTGGCCGTCGCCCTGACCGGGCTGACGGCCTGCTCCGCCGCGGTGGCGGGCCAGCCGACCGGCGCGGCCGCCCCCGCGGTGCCCACCCACGCGCCGCCGTCGGCGCACGTCGAGTTCACCAACGACCCGCGCGGCGTGAGCGGCACGCGGGCGTTCGACCTCACCGGCGGCCCGGACTCGACCTGCGACGTGGACACCGGCTCGACCAGGGTCGCCGTCCGCGACAGCGCGGCGGCCAAGGGGATGCTCTCGACGGTCGCCGTCGACGTCACGCTGGGCGCGCCCGGCGCGGTGGCGGTGTCGACGGACTTCAACTCCGACGCGGCGGGCACCGACTACGACACCTCGTACGTCACCGGCGACGGGGCGAAGGGGCAGGCCACGGCGAGCGCGACGATGGCGCCCGACGGCAGGCTCGTGGTCAGCTTCGACGCACGCAGCTGGGACGGGGCGACCTACCGCGGCACCGTCTCGTGCCTGCCGCAGCGGTCCGGCCCCGCGTAGCCTGGGCCGATGGCGGCCAGCCCGACATCGTCCTCGCTCCTGCTCTCCCGTCGGGACGTCGAGTTCCTGCTCTACGACTGGCTGGACGCCGAAGGGCTGACGAAGCGGGAGCGGTTCGCCGAGCACTCGCGGGAGACGTTCGACGCGGTGCTCGACCTCTGTGCCGAGATCGCCGCCGAGCTCTTCGCGCCGCACAACAAGGCCGTCGACGCGCACGAGCCCGAGCTCGTCGACGGCAGGGTGCGGATGGACCCGGCGGTCAAGGTCGCGCTCGACGCCGCGGCCGAGGCGGGGCTGCTGGGCAGCGGCATGGACGAGCGGGTCGGCGGCCTCCAGCTGCCCGTGCTCGTCCAGACGGCCTGCTTCGCGTGGTTCCAGGCGGCCAACGTCGGCACGTGGGCCTACGCGATGCTGACCGTCGGCAACGCCAACCTGCTGCTCGCCCACGGCTCCGACGAGCTGGTCGACACCTACGTCCGGCCCATGGTCGAGGGCCGGTTCCACGGCACCATGGCCCTCTCCGAGCCGCAGGCGGGCTCGTCGCTGGCCGACATCACCTGCCGCGCCGAACCCCGCGAGGACGGCACCTTCCGGCTCTTCGGCAACAAGATGTGGATCTCCGCGGGGGAGCACGAGCTGGGTGAGAACATCGTCCACCTGGTGCTCGCGAAGATCCCCGGCGGACCGCCGGGGGTGAAGGGCATCTCGCTGTTCGTCGTGCCCCGGTTCCTGGTGGACGCGGGCGGCGGTCCCGGCGAGCGCAACGACGTCGTCCTCGCCGGGCTGAACCACAAGATGGGCTACCGCGGCACCACCAACACCCTGCTCAACTTCGGCGAGGGCAGACACCTCCCCGGCGGCGAGCCGGGCGCCGTCGGCTACCTCGTCGGCGCGCCGAACCAGGGGCTCGCCGCGATGTTCCACATGATGAACGAGGCCAGGGTCGCGGTCGGCGCGGGCGCCGTGGCGCTGGGCTACACCGGGTACCTCAAGTCGCTCGAGTACGCGCGCACCCGCACCCAGGGCCGCCCGCCGGGCGCGAAGGACCCCACCGCGCCGCCCGTGCCGCTGGTCGAGCACGCCGACGTGCGCCGCATGCTGCTCGCGCAGAAGTCCTACGTCGAGGGCGGGCTCGGGCTGGTGCTGTACTGCGGGCGGCTGCTGGACGAGGAGCGCACCGCGGCCACCCCGGAGGCGCGGGCTCGGGCCCACGTGCTGCTGGAGGTGCTCACCCCGATCGCCAAGAGCTGGCCGTCGCAGTGGTGCCTGCGCGCCAACGACCTCGCGATCCAGATCCACGGCGGGTACGGCTACACCCGTGAGTACGACGTCGAGCAGCACTACCGCGACAACCGCCTCAACCCGATCCACGAGGGCACCCACGGCATCCAGGCCATCGACCTGCTGGGACGCAAGGTCGTCATGGCGGGCGGCGCCGGGCTCGAGGCGCTCGCGTCCGTGGTGCGGGACACGGCAGGGCGGGCCACGGCCGAGGGCGGCGAGGCGGCCGAGCTGGCCGCCGACCTCGACGCGTCGCTGGCGAGGCTCGTGGAGGCCACCCGGACGATCCACGCCGCCGGGGACGGCGCCGCCGACCTGGCGTTGCGCCTGGCCAACGCCTCGGTGTACCTGGAGGCGGCCGGGCACATCGTGCTGGCGTGGGTGTGGCTGGAGCAGCTCCTCGCCACCGACGGCCGCGACGACGCCTTCCACCAGGGCAAACGCCAGGCGGCGCGCTACTTCTACCGCTTCGAGCTGCCGCAGACGGGCCCCCAGCTCGACCTGCTCGCCCGGCTCGACCCCACCACGACGGACACCGACCCGGCCTGGTTCTGATCGAGCGCGCGGGCGCCACCAACGGTTCATCTCGCCCGCGAAGGCCCCAGTGGGTATAAGACGGTATGCCGCCGCAGATCGTCGTGTTCGACGTCAACGAGACCCTGTCCGACATGTCGCCGATACCCGGGCGGTTCGCCGACGTCGGGGCGCCGCCCGAACTGGCCCGCCTGTGGTTCGCCGCGCTGCTGCGCGACGGGTTCGCGCTGACCGCCGCAGGCTCGGGGGAGCGGTTCGCCGTCCTCGCCGAGGGGGTGGCCAGGACGGTTCTGCACGGGGTCGCGCTGGACCGGCCGGTGGACGCGGCGGTCGAGCACATCCTGGCGGGGTTCACCGCCCTGTCGGTGCATCCCGACGTGCCCGCCGGGGTGCGCGCGCTGCGGGCGAAGGGGTTCCGGCTGGCGACCCTGAGCAACGGCAGCGTCTCCGTCGCCGAGAAGCTGCTGTCCGACGCGGGCCTGCGCGGGGAGTTCGAGAACCTGCTGTCGGTCGAGGACGCCGGGGTGTGGAAGCCCGCACCCGGCTCCTACCACTTCGCGGCGCGGGTCTGCGGGGTCGAGCCCGGCGACTGCGTGCTGGTCGCCGTCCATCCCTGGGACGTCGACGGGGCGGCCCGCGCCGGACTGCGCACCGCGTGGCTCGACCGCACGGGCGCGCCCTACCCCGGCTGGTGCCGCACGCCCGACCACGTCGTCGGACGGTTGGACGAGCTGGCGCACGCGCTGGACGGCTGAGCGCCGCGCATGCAGGAGGCGTGCGCGGCCCGGCAAAGGCCGAGGGCGGCCCCGGCCGGGTCCGCGGCTACGGGAGCGTGCTGGACCGCGGCGTCGACAGGCTGTCACTACGCCCTGCCTGCCCTGCGCGAGGAGCTCGCCCGGGACCGCTGAGCGTCCCCCTATCCGGGCGGGCGCATGCCGTGGCGGCGCATGAGGGCGAGCTCATCGTCGCGCGACGGCGGCCGGTCCCGCGACCACAGTTCGTGCAGCTCGCGGAAGTAGCCGTCCAACGCGGGGGCGTGCAGCACGAGCACGTGGGCGTCGGCCGTGGCGGTGGCGCCGAACGTGTGCGCGACGCCGCCGGGCACGAGCACGAAGGTGCCAGCGGTGCCGGTCGTCAGCGCGCCGTCGAGCTCGAACTCGGCGGCCCCGTCGAGGACCCAGAACGCCTCGACGCGGTCGGGGTGCACGTGCGCAGGCGGCCGCCGTCCGCCCGCAGGTATCCGCCGCTCGTGCAGCGAGAACGCGCCGCCCGTGGTTGCGGCCACCGCCTTGAACAGCAGCGTGCTTCCGCGGGCGGTCAGCGCGTCGCCGCCGCCGGGCGGAACCACGATGGGTTCGGGCATCGGTGGCGCCTCCGTTCCGCGGGTCAGTGGTGGTGGTAGTGGTGCACCACGGCGTGCCCGCGCCCGCGGCTGATCATCCACCGGTTCACCGGCGTCGTCACCAGGAACGCGACGACCAGCGAGAACGCGAGCGAACCCCAGAACAGGAAGCTCGTGAGCCCGGCGTCCATCGCCCCGGGGACCGCCACCACGACGGCGTTGTCGACGATCTCCATCACCGCGATCGACACCGTGTCGGCGGCCAGCGCGACCTTGAGCGCCCGCGTGAGGCCGACGCCGGAGGCCAGCACGCCGCGCATCGTGAGCGCGTAGCCGAACACGAACGCCAGCGCGATGGACAGCACGACCGTCGCCGCGTTGCCCATCCCGGTGGCCGTGCCGATCACCATGCCCAGCACCTCGCCGATGGCGCAGCCGGTGAGGCAGTGCAGCGTGGCCGTCGCGGCCACCGACCACGGCACCGGGGTGTTCGTCATGATCCGTCCTCCCGTCGTGAGCCCGACTATACCCCCTGTGGGTATTTGTTTGAAGCGTGTTCCGCACCACGATGTCCGCCATGCGTCATGTGGAGCTCGACGGAGTGCGGGTCGACTACGAGCTGACCGGTGTCGGCGAGCCGGTGCTGCTTCCGCACGCGCGGCCCTTCGTCCTCTGGTACGTGCCCCTGGTCGACGCGCTCGCCGACATGGCCGTGCTCCGCTACCGCCGCGAGGCCCCCGGGCCGACCTGGTGTGTCGAGGACGACGCCCGGCTGTGCGCGCGGCTGCTGGCCCGCCTCGGGCTCGGCCGTCCGCACGTGGTCGGGCACTCCTACGGCGGCCTCGTCGCACTGGAGCTCGCCCGGCAGGGCGAGGTCGACCTGCGTTCCGTGGCCCTGCTCGAGCCCGCCACGGTCGGGCTGTTCGCGCCGGACGACGCCGCGGCGCGGACGGCGCCGCTGATCGAGCTGGCAGGCTCGGAGGGCGCGGCGACCGCGATGGACCGGTTCCTGCGGACCATCTGCGGCGCCGAGGGTCCCGAGACGCTCGACGGGCATGTCCCCGGGGCTCTGGAGGACGCGGTCGCCCATGCGCCGGGGTTCTTCGGGGTCGAGCTGCCCGCCGCCGTCCGGTGGTCGTTCGCGGCGTCCGACGTCACGGGCATCACGGCGCCGGTGCTGCACGTGCGGGGTGGAGCCAGCGCGCCACGGTTCGCCGAGGGTGGCGCGATCATCGAGTCGTGGTTCCCGGCGGCGGAGCACCGCGTCCTGCCCGGGGTGAACCACCTGCTGATGGCGCAGGCCCCCGAGGCGACCGCCGAGCTGCTGCGCAAGTTCTGGCGAGCCAACGGCTCCACCGTTTGACGTTATTACGTAACTTCGTAGAATGGCGGCGTGGATGAGGTCGCGACGCTGCACGACCTCGACGCCCGGCTGCGGGCCGTCGAGGCCCGGCTGGGGATGGACCGGGCAGGCACGGCGGAGCCCGCCGCGGCGCCCGGCGACGCCGAGACGTTCTGGGTGCTGGAGGGTCTGCGCCGCAGGCTCCGGGGCGTCGAGGACGGCGGCGTCGTGTTCGCCGGTGCCGTGCGCGCCGCGGGCGGCCACGCCACGTGGCAGTACGGCCTGACCACCGAGACGCTGCTCGCCGTCGACCATGAGGACGCCGAGGCCGCGGCGGGCAGGCTTGCCGCACTGGGCCATCCGGTGCGCCTGCGGATCCTGCTCGCGGTGCTGCGCGGCCGCACCAGCCCGGCCGAGCTGGCCGAGCTGCAGGGCACGGGCACGACCGGGCAGGTCTATCACCACGTCCGTGCGCTGACGGCCGCGGGCTGGCTGCGCTCGGGCGGCCGCGGTCACGTGCAGGTGCCCGCCGACCGGGTCGTGCCGCTGCTGGTCGCGCTCGCCACCGCACTCTGACGGAAGGAGCAAGGATGGTGCTTCGAACGGGTTCCGCCGCGCTGGTCGCGCTGGGCGCGGCGCTCGCTCTCGGGATCGGGATGCTGGTCCGGCCGGTGCCGGGGCCGTTGCCTCAGCATGTCGCGGGCGACCCGGATCTCGCGGACCTCGCCCGCGAGGTGGTGGGGCCGGACCGGCCCGCGCTGGCGGTCGCCGCCGTGACCCCGACGTCGACGCGCACGGCGGTGGTCGGGGCCGCGGCGAACGCCCGCTTCGAGATCGGCTCGATCACGAAGGGCCTCACCGGCCTGCTGTTCGCCGACATGGTCGCCCGCGGCGAGGTGACGCCGACCACGACGGTCGGCGCGCTGCTCCCCGTGAGCGGCTCGGTCGCGGACGTCACGCTCGAACAGCTCGCGACCCACCGGTCGGGGCTGCCGGTGGTGCGGCCGGGCTTCGGCCAGGTCGCGCGCGACTGGTGGAGCTCCCTCACCGCGGGCAACCCCTACCCGGGGTCGGCGGCGGACGTCGTGGCCGCGGTGGACGGCTGGCCCGACGGGGCGCTCGACGCCCCGCCCGGCACGTACTCCAACCTCGGGTTCGCCCTGCTCGGTGCGGCGCTCGCCAGCGCGGCCGGGGTGCCCTATCGGGCGCTGCTGACCGAGCGGGTGCTCGCTCCACTGGACATGGCCGCGACGACCGTGCCCTACGCCGCGGGCGACCTCGGACCCCGCGACGTGGCGGGCAAGACCCGTGGCGGCCGCCGCGCCGACCCCTGGCTGGGCGAGGGGATCGCCCCGGCGGGCGGGGTCCGGTCCGACGTCGCCGACATGGCGAGGCTCGCCCACGCGCTGCTGGTCGGCGAGGCGCCGGGGCTCGACGCCCTGCGTCCGAGGGCCGCGCTCGACAGCGACGGCGTCGGCTGGGCCTGGATCACCAGCGTCGACCCGACGACGGGCCGGAGCGTGGTCTGGCACAACGGCGGCACGGGCGGCTTCACCGCGTTCCTCGGGGTCGACAGGGCCGGGGGCGTCGGCGTCGTCGTGCTGTCCGCGGTCGGCGAGCCGCCGGAACACGTCACCGGGGCGGGCTTCGCGCTGCTGGACCGCCTGGCGGATGCCCGGTGACCGCCGCGGTGGCGTGGGCGGTCGCGGTGTACGCGGTCGTGCTCCTGGTGCTTCGGGTCCGGACGACAGGCCGCTTCGCCGCGGACGACCGGGCCGTCGTGGTGCGGGCGGCCGTCGACGCCGTCGTGGTGCTGGCATTGGTGCGCGCCGTCGCGCCCCCGCCGGGTGTCGGGGCGTGGGCGTGGGTGCTGGCGGCGGGCGCGGTCGGCGGCGCCGTCGCCGGTGCCGTGTCGCGGTGGCCGCGCCTGCGTGCCGGACGCGGCGTGTCGACGGCGGGCTACGCCGTCGTCGGTGCGCTCGTGGTGGCGGTCGTGGCCTGACGCCCTCGGCAGGCCGTGCCGCGGTCGGCACCACGAGGCCGTACGGTCTGTTCGTCGATGGGGGAGGGCGCGTGCTCCGGACGAGCGGCAAGGTGGGCGAGTTCACCGAGTCGGTGATCCGCGAGACGTTCCGGCTGGCCGCCGCCCACGGCGCCATCAACCTCGGGCAGGGGTTTCCCGACTTCCCCTGCCCACCGGAGCTGAAGGAAGCGGCGTGCGCCGCCATCACGGCCGACGACAACCAGTACCCGATGACCTACGGCACGCCCGCGCTGCGGGCGGCGATCGCCGCGAAGACCGCGCGCACCTACCCGGGGTGGTCGGTCGAACCGGACACCGAGGTGTGCGTCACCTGCGGGGCCACGGAGGCGCTGGTCGCGGTGACGTTCGCGCTGCTGGACCCCGGCGACGAGGTCGTGCTGTTCGAGCCCTGGTACGAGAACTACCGCCCCAACGCGATCCTGGCGGGCGCGGTGGCGCGCACCGTGCGGATGCGGGAGCCGGACTGGTCGTTCGACGAGGCCGAGCTGCGTGCGGCGTTCGGGCCGCGCACCAAGGCGGTGTTCCTCTGCCACCCGAACAACCCGACGGGGAAGGTCTACCGCGCCGACGAGCTCGCGCTGCTGTCCGAGCTGTGCCAGCGCTGGAACACCGTGCTCGTCGTCGACTCGATCTACGAGCACATCCACCAGCTCGGGCCGGGCGGCTACCTGCCGCCCGCGCTGGTGCCGGGGCTGGAGGACCGCACGGTCACGGTCAACGCGCTCTCGAAGACCTACGCGGTGACCGGGTGGCGGGTCGGGTGGACGCTGGCCCCGCCCGCGCTCACCGCGGCCATCCGCAAGGTGCACGACTTCCTGACGATCGCCGCGCCCGCACCGCTGCAGGCCGCGGGCGTCGCGGCGCTGCAGCTGCCCGCGGCGTACTACGTCGAGCTGGCCGCGCGCTACGGCGAGCGGCGCGACCTGCTCTGCGACGCGCTGGAGCGCATCGGTTTCGGCCTGCGCCGACCGGACGGCTCCTACTACGTCCTCTGCGACGTCGGCAGGCTCGCGCCGGACGGCGACGGCGTCGCGTTCGCCCGCAGGCTGATCACCGACATCGGGGTGTCCTGCGTGCCCGCGGTGTCGTTCTGGCGGCCGGAGAACGCTGCCTTCGGCCGCGCCAAGGTGCGCTTCGCGTTCCCGAAGCGGCCCGAGACCCTCCATGCGGCCATCGAGCGGCTGGAGAAGCTCAAGGAGCCCTGATCATGAAGATCAGGCCCGGAGCGCCGTTTTCGGGCTTCGATCACCGAAAACGTCACTCTCGACGCACGGTCATGGCGCGACGAGGCCGCCGTCGCCGCGAGCCGGGACGGCGGCCGACGGTCGCGTGACAGCTGCCGTCCGGGTTGGGGGCGTACCCGATCGGGCACGGGTTGGCCGGGGTGTCCTTGACGCAGGACGGTCCATCGCCGTCGTTCTCGTGGTAGCCCCTCGGGCACGGGTTGGCCGGGGTGTCCTTGACGCAGGACGGTCCTTCGCCGTTGTTCTCGTGGTAGCCGGTAGGGCACGGGTTGGTCGGGACGTCCTTGGCGCAGGCGGTGCCGTCGCTGACCGGGTGGCTCCCCGGCGGACAGGTGACTATCTCCGGGGTGTCGTTGACGCAGTCCCCGTTCTCGTCCCGGTGCTTGCCCTCCCCGCAGGCGGGCGGGGGATCGTCGACGCACGTCGTCCCGTCGTCGGACAGATGGGTCCCGTCGGGGCACGACGGCGTGTCCGGGTCGCAGGTCCGGCCGTTGCCGGACGGGTGGCTCCCGGCCGGGCACGTCACCGGCGCGGGCACGCACCGCCCGGAGACCCGGATCTGTCCGCTCGGGCAGGCCACCGGGGCGTTCGGCACGCAGACGCCGCCCGCGAGGTGCCTGCCCCGCGGGCACGTCTGCGGCGTCAGCGTCGGTGTCGGCGAGGGCGGCGGCGGGGTGGTCGTCACCGCGGGCGGCGTCGTGGGCTGGTCCGCGTCCCCGTCGGTGCCCCGTGGCCGGTAGAAGGTCTCGCCGGTGCGGAGGTCGTAGACGACGAACCGGTCGATCCGCGCCGACGCGGGCGAGACGGCGGACACGTTGCGTGGACTGAAGTCCGGCCAAGGGTCGCCGGTGTAGCGGGGCGCGATGGGCGTGGCGACGGGGTCGAGCAGCGGGTTGCCGCACCCGCACTTGACCCGCGGCCTGCCCATCTCGTCGACGAGGACCGCCGTGCCCGCCTGCAGCACCGACTGCAGCGTCGTCGCGTGCCCGTCGACGAAGCCGTGGTTCGTGACCCGCGTGTCGGCGCGCAGCTGCAGCGGGGTCAGGGTGCCGATGTACGTGGCGATCTCGCTCGTCTTGATCCCGAGCACGCCCGCCCACGCCGCGGCCTTGTCGGGGTTCTGCTCCAGGAAGCCGATCAGCTTCTGGCGGTCGCAGACGTGCTCGTTGCGCGAGCCGCCGTACAGGGCGGGGGTGCTGCCGTTGACGAGGGCGACGGTCCCGGTGCCGCCCGCGGTGCCGACCGGGGTCTGCGACTTCGTGCCGGGCGGGTTGCCGACCACCACGGTGCCGCTGAACGGGTCGCGGCCCGGCGCCGTCATCGGCTCCAGGAACACCTCGCCGCCGGTGTCCGCCGCGGCGGGCCGGAAGAGCAGCGGCCAGGCCAGCACACCCACGCCCACCAGGAGCAACACCGCCAGAGCTGCCGCGAGCGCTGTGCGGCCCGCTGGCCATCGTGGGCGACGCCCGACGGCGCGGCCGACGGGCACGATCACGGTGGGGTCGTCGTCCGGGTGCACGGTATGGCCCTCGCTGCGGACGTCGGCGGCTCCCCGAACCGCGGGCGAGATTAGCCGCCCCGGTCGTGATCGAGATAGGGGCTGCGCGGATTTCCTGCCCCTTTTCGCGCGTGCCGACGTCGATTAGCCTGCGGCGGAGCCGATCGTGGTCGGGCACCGATCGCGGAGGGACGCGCATGGCCGATGAGGTGTTCGGTCCGTACCTGCTCCGGGAATTGTGCGGCCGGGGTGGGATGGGCGAGGTGTACCGCGCCTACCACACCGTGCAGGATCGGGTCGTCGCCCTCAAGGTGCTCCTTCCCGACCTTTCCGACGACGAGGTGTACCGCAGGCGGTTCCTGCGTGAGTCGCGGCTGGCGGCCAAGCTGACCGACCCGCACGTCATCCCGGTGCACAGCTGGGGTGAGTTCGACGGGAGGCTGTTCCTCGACATGCGGTTCGTCGAGGGCGAGGACCTCGCCGCCCGGCTCGCCCGCACAGGCCCGCTGCCCCCGCGGCGTGCGGTCGACGTCGTGGCGCAGGTGGCCAGGGCGCTCGACGCCGCCCACGCGATCGACCTCGTCCACCGCGACGTCAAACCCTCCAACGTTCTGCTCACCGGGGCCGGCCACAATGGAGAGGCGGATTTCGCCTATCTGGCCGATTTCGGTATCGCCCGCCTGACACATTCCGACGGCGCGAATGGGGCGACGACGGGGGGTGTGGCCGTCGGAACCGTGGCCTATATGGCGCCCGAGCGGTTTCTGGGCGAGGACGTCGACCGGGCCGGGGACGTCTATGCGCTCGCCTGCGTGCTCCACGAATGCCTCGCCGGACGGCGGCCGTTCCCCGCCGACGAGCCCCTCGCGGTGATCTCCGCGCATCTGCACGCCGAGCCGCCGCGGCCCTCGCGGCTCGACCCGCGGGTGCCCGCCGCGCTGGACGAGGTCGTCGCGGTCGGCATGGCGAAGAACCCGTCCGACCGCTTCCCGTCCGCGGGCGCCCTGGCCGCGGCGGCATGGGCTGCGGTGTCGGTGCCCGCGCGCCGGGTCGCGCCCGGGCAGGCGGCGGTCACCGCGGACGCGCCCGCCGCCGCGCCACCGGCCGCTGCCAGGGCCACCCCGGAGCCGGGCGCTCCGGGGCCGCCGGTGAAGTCGGGTCCTCCTGGTCGTGCGCCCGCGGGTCGCGCGCGCCGCCCGCTGCCGCTGACGGCCGCGCTGCTGCTGGTCGGCGTGGGTGCGGGCCTGCTCATGCTGGCGCCGCCCGCCTCGACACCGGTGGTGCCGCTGCCGTCCCCCGGACCGGTCCTGTCCGACGCCGACCGCGCCCTGCTCGCAGCCCTTCCGCCCGGTTTCACGGCGGCCACCTGCGGCGCGGACCCGGACCGTCCGAGCGTCGCCACGGCGGCGCTGCGCTGCGGCGCGGGCTCCGCCGACGGGCCGGGCTCGGCCGAGTTCGTGCGGTTCCCCGACGTCTCGACGCTCGACCGCTTCGTCGCCGAGGACGCGCAGCGACGGCAACTCCCGTACGACACCGGCAGCTGCCGCGACGGCGCCGCCGTGCAGACGACGTGGTCGAAGAACGGCCAGGTCGCGGGCCTGCTCACCTGCTACACCGACCCGGCACAGGGCCGGACCCTGCGCTGGACCGACCGCGCGGCCCGCGCCATGGGCGTGGTCTCCCGGCCGGACGGCGACAGCGCGGCGCTGTACGACTGGTGGACCCGCTACGACTTCGGGCCGTCCTGACACCCCGCCCGCGAGCGTCGTCAGCGCTCGTGTCGTCGGGGGAAGCGGAACATACTGGCGGCCGTGTGTCGGATCGTGATCCTGCTCGTGGCGTTCTGCGCGGTGGTCGCCTGCGCGGAGCCGGGCCCGACCGCACCGGCCGAGGTCCGGTTCACACCCGTCGCGCTGCCGCAGGGCGCGGTGCCCGAGGCGCTCGCGGCGGCGGGGGACCGGTTGCTGATCGGGCTGCGCCGCGACGGGCAGCCGACCCAGCCGGGCCTGCTGCGCCGCGCTGCCGACGGCGCCGTGACCGAGGTCCCGGTGCAGGCCGCCACCGGCTACGGGCGCATGGCCTCCTGGTACTCGCTCGCGGCCAGCGTCGACGGGAACGGCGACCGCGTGCTCGGCATCGGCGGCGACCGCGGCGGCGCGCACGGCAATGTGCGGTGGAGCGTGTGGACCGGATCGACCGCGGGCGTCGCGGAGCACGCGCAGGCCTTCAGCACCTTCGGCGGGTGGGGCGCCGGCGACCTCACCGCCGCGGTGCTCACCCCCGGCGGCTCGGCGGTCGTCGGGTCGTGGCAGAGCGACGACACCGGCCAGGACGTCGCCGTGTGGACCCCGGACGGCGACGCCTGGGTGCGCCGCTCCTCCACGGGCACCCCCCTGCAGAGCACCCGGGCCGCGCAGGGCTTCGCCACCGCCGCGACCGCGTTCGGCCCCGGAGTGCTGGTCGCGGGGTGGGGGATCGCGACCGACACCGGCCAGGCGCCGCTGGTGTGGCAGTCGGGCCCGGACGCGTCCGGGTGGCGCAAGACCACGCTCCCGGACGCGGGCAAGGCGGGCGCGGCGGCCGCGGTCCGGTGCGCGGCGAGCGCCTGCGCCGTCGCCGGGAGGGTCGACGGGACGCTGGCGCTGTGGCAGATGACCGACCAACGCTGGAGCCGCCTGTCGGGCCTGCCGCCGATCGCGGTCGGGGACAACGACCGGCTCGCCGCCCCGCTCTCGCCCGACGGTCCGGTCACGGAGATCGTGGCCGACCAGGGCCAGGTGAAGATCGTCGAGGCGGCGGGGGAGACGACCACGGTCCGGACGGCGGCCGGGCCGACCGGCGTAGTCACGGCGGCGGTGCAGGTCGGCCCATCGGTCTTCGTGATCGCGGGCGACCCGGCCGCGCCGACGCTGTGGCAGGCCGCCGCGGCCGCCCTGCGCTGACCGCCGTGGTTCGACCTCACGCCCGACCGAGCAGGCCGGGCAGGTCGGCGACCGAGTCGATGACGTGGTCGGGGCGCTCGCCGTCCACGCCGTCCTCGTCCTCGGGTCGGAACTTGCCGGTGCGCACCAGCACGCCCGTGATCCCGTGGGCCTGGGCGCCGAGCACGTCGGCTTCGAGGTCGTCGCCGACCATCACGGCCTCGGCCGCGCCCACGCCGAGCCGCCCCAGCGCGACCTCGAAGAACGCCGACGCGGGCTTGCCGACCACGGTGGCCTCGACGTCGGCCGCCCGCTCGAGCCCGAGGATCAGCGCGCCGGTGTCGAGCTGCAGCCCTTCGTCGGTGCGCCAGTAGAGGTTGCGGTGCATGGCGACCAGCCGCGCGCCGCGTTGGAGATGCCCGAACACCGCGTTCAGCTCCCGGTAGCCGAGCTCGGGGCCCGCGCCGCCGAGCAGCACGACGTCGGGCTCGTCGTCCGGCCCGACCAGCTCGACGCCGTCGAGGTCGTCGGCGACGTCCCCGCTCGTCAGCAGCAGGCAGCGGGCGTCGGGGACGTGCGCGCGCAGATAGGCGGCCGCGGCGGCGGCCGCCGTGAGGACGTCCTCGGGACCGACGGCGAACCCGGCCTCGGCCAACAGCCCGGCGATGCGCCCGCGCGTCCGGGACGTCGTGTTGGTCAGCAGCGCCAGCGGCAGCCCGCGGTCACGGAGTGCGGCGACCGCCTCGACGGCACCCGGCAGCGGCTTCCACGACACGGTGAGCACGCCGTCGATGTCGAGCAGGACCCCACGCACCTCGTCCATGAGACCGGCACGCTACGCAGGAGGCAGGCCGGTCGCACGCCCGTGGCGTCATGCTGCCCCGAGGGGCAAGGTGATTCGCCGCCATCCTCGACGCCCGTCCTGCCGCGATCTCCTTCCATCTCGCCGACCCGGTCGTCGCCAACACCGTGCGCGAGGCCGAGACTATCCTCGCGGCGCTCGCCCCGGCGGCGTCCGTCCCGACGTAGGGTGACCGGGTGCTGCTCGACGGGGTCAACCACATCGCCTGGATCTCCAAGGACGTCGCCCGGCTCGGCCGCTTCTACGCCGAGGTCTTCGGGGCCGAGGTCGGCCCGACCCGGCCGCACGGCCGGGAACCCGGCGAGACGATGACGGTCATCCGCATCGGCCCGCACACCGAGATCAACGTCTTCACGATCGAGGGCAACACCGAGCCGGACCGGCAGACGCCCATGTGGGGGCGTGGGCGCATCGACCACTTCGGTCTCCAGGCCGCCGACGCCGACGCGTTCGCGACGATCAAGGAACGGCTGGTCGCGGCAGGCGCGAGCGACGGCACCGTCACCGACTTCGGCGCGGCGCTCAGCATCTTCTTCCGCGACCCCGACGGCCTCGAGGGGGAGGTCCTGATCCGGAAGGCGACGTAGCGGTGGAACTGCCCGAAGGCGCCACCGGCACGGCCACTGAGGGCCGCGCGGTCGCGAAGGTCACGCAGGCGCAGGCCGTGCTGCGCCGGTGACCTCGCCGACCTGGCTGTGGTCCTCGGCCACGAGCTGCTCATGCGGTCCGAGGTAGCCGCGGCAGACGCAGTGCTCCGAGCCGCTGACGTGCACGGCGCGCGGCAGCCCTGCCACCCGCACCTCGTCGGTGCCGTCGGCCGCGCCCGGTTCGTCGGGCAGCGGGTCCCAGCCGAAGCCCAGCGCCTCGGTGGTCCGCGCCCGCAGCCTGCCCGAGTAGCGGTGCCACGCCGTGGCCGCGGCCGCCGCCAGGTCGGCCCGGACGACGGGGGCGCGCTCGCCCGTGCTCGGGTCGGTCGCGGTGCGGGCGACATAGACGTGGATGTGCAGGTGCATCGCCGCCTGTCCCGGCACCGAGTGGTGCGCGATCGCGGTGAGCTCGGGTCGCACGCCGGGCAGGAGCTTGCGCAGGTCGGCGACGATCGCGCCTGCCTCGCCGTCGTGGAGGTCGAGCAGCAGCCCGAGCTCGCGTTGCATCCCATTGTGCGCGAACGTGTTCGCCACCAGCGAGAGGCTCAGCGGAGCCGGGAAGTAGACGTCCCAGGCGTCCGCCCAGGCCTCGGCGTCGAGATCGATCAGTACTGCCGGGCCGCCGTCGGTGTTCACGGCCTCCACCTCCCCACAGATGGGTAGCCAAGCGCGGGCAACTGTACTGAGCGACAGGCGGATCCACAGCTCCGCAATCGGGCGACTCCGTACCGTGTTCGTCACAGTGCGGGTCGCCTCGTGGCCTGCTCGGGCTGCGGTGCGGCGCCGAATCGGGGCGGTCGTCCCCAAGCGCGACGCGCGGGGGTACCCGAACGGCCGTACTTGCTTCTGACCTGCTGGTACACGCTTGGTTTCGCGCCCGAAGGGGTACTCACCCCGCATGACGGTCGCAGTGATCAAGATCGTGCGCGTGGGCACGTGGGCCATCGTCGGCACCCTTGCGCTTCTCGGACTGGTCACCGCGGGAGCCGCGGTTCTCGTGCCCGCCGTCATCGCGGCCGTTGCCGGGGGGCTGCTGGGCTGGGCGATGGCCCGCCACCGGTCCGTGCGTCCGTCCGCGACCCTCCTCGGCGTCCTCGCGTACGGCAGCGCCACCGCGGTCGGCGTGCTGGCCATCGCCGGGCTCGCCGTCCTCGCCGGGCCGGGCGCGATCCCGGCCGTGTGCGCCCTCGCCGGGGCGTTGGTGTGGACGCATCGCCGACGGTCGCCGCATCCGACGGCGGCGGCGGCGCCCGTCCTCCCGAGCGGGCCGTCGTTGACCGGCCTGACCAACGCCCAGCTCGCGCGTGAGTGGCAGACCAGCTACGCCGACCTTGCCGCCGCCCGCGACCCCTGGACCCTGGAGCGCGTCTGCGCCCGGCGCAGGAAGCAGCTCGACGAGATCGAGCGCAGGGACCCGACCGGGTTCCACCGCTGGATCAGCAGCGGCTACTGGGTGCGCGGCGACTCGGCCCCGTTCCTCGGCGGCTGATCGGCGGCACGGCGCCGCGGTGCCGCGGCCACCCTCGCCGCCCGCGACGCGCACGCCCCCGACCCCTCCCTGCCGAGGCCCTGCCCGAGCAGCGAGCGCAGGCTGCCGAACAGCATCCACCAGACCAGCGATCAAGTTGGTGAACACGCCTCTGGCGTGCAGGAACGACCCCGCCACCATGTCGTGGGGCTCGGGGTCCGCGCCCGGGTCGTTGCGGACACTAGGCTGCACGCGTCCGCGTCCAGGAGGAGGGTGATCATGCAGAATCCGCTCCGCGTCGCCGCCAGGGTGCTCACCGGCTCGACCTACGCCATTCTCGGCGCGGACGCCCTCCGCGCACCGGGCGCCCGGCCCGAGCAGGCCGCCGCGACCCTGGCCGCGATCCGGAAGGCCGTCCCCGTCCTGCCCGAGGACGACAAGCTGCTCGTGCAGGCCAACGGGGCCATCATGGTCGCCGGAGGCACGCTGCTCGCGGCGGGCAGGCTGCCGCGCCTTTCCGCGCTCGCCCTCGCTGCCTCGCTCGTGCCGACCACGCTCGCGGGTCACTCCTACTGGACGGTCGAGGACCCGGTCGCGCGCAAGACGCAGCGGATCCAGTTCCACAAGAACCTCGCCATGCTCGGCGGGCTGCTGTTCGCGGTGCTCGACTAGGACAGCTAGACCTGGCCGAACGCCAGCGCGACGCCCAGGTTCACCACGACCAGTACACCGAGCGCGACGGCGAGCCGCGGCTGGCCCGCCGCCGCCAGCGCCGCCGTGGCGCAGCCGAACACCACCAGCTTCACGACGTAGAGCCACGGCATCACCAGGCGGTGGTCGGCGTTCGGCGCGAGCAGAAAGCCCCACACGACGACCATGAGCGCGGGGGCGCCGACACCGAGCAGGATCCGCAGCGGCCACGATGCGCCGACGGTGAAGCCCCACACCGCAAGCGCCGCGAGCGCGGCCAGCTCCAGCAGGAACGCCAGCGCGTCGTTGACGGCCCGCAGCGCCGTCATGCGCGCGCGGCGGGAAACCCGCAGTTCTGGGAACAGGGCATGACCGCACCCTACGACGGCCCGGGCGGTCTCTGGTGTTTGCGCAGGTTGACAGCGGTATTACCGGCTGCAACGGTGGTCTGACCAGGAGGCCACATGCCGATCTTCGTGTACCGGTGCGACTGTGGGACGAGATTCGAGCGGCTCGCCCCGCGGGATGCCCCGCCGCCGGAGTGCCCCGAGTGCGGCGGCGCCACCCGCAAGATCCCGGCGGGCCCGAGCGTCGGTCGCCGCGCAGGCGGGGGCGGTGGGGCCGGGGAGGTCGCGCCGCCGTGGCAGGCGATGCGCGGCAGCCCGGAGAAGCAGCAGCGGGAGGTCACGCTCCGCCAGAACCTGTCCGCCAAGGCGGAGGGCAAGCAGGCGCCATCCGGGAAGTGACCCGAACATGACCGCCGTCGAGAGCACGACGCCGTTCGTCGGGCGCACGGCAGAGCTCGACCTCCTGCGGGCCGAGCTCGCCCTCGTGCGCGCCGGGACCCCGCGCACGGTCGTCATCGAAGGCGACGCGGGCATCGGCAAGACGATGCTCATCGAGCGGCTGCTCGCCGCAGAGGCAGAGTCGGCGTCCGGGCTCACGGTGCTGCGCGCGACCGGCGAGCCGTTGGAGGCGTTCGTCGCCTACGGGGTGGTCGACCAGATCATGCGCAGGGCCGGGGTCAGCGTCGCCCGGCTGCACGTGGGCCGCGAGCGGTCCGTCCCCGCCGACGAGCCGGTCGGCGTCGGTGCCTGGCTCCTCGACATGGTCACCGACCTCGGGCGTTCCGCGCCGGTCGCGGTCGTCGTCGACGACGTCCACTGGGCCGACATGGACTCGCTGCGCGCACTGCTGTTCGCCGCGCGCAGGCTCGTTGGCGAGCACGTGCTGGTGCTGCTCGGCCAGCGGGCGGAGGACGCGGCACGGCTCCCGGAGGGCTTGCGCCGCCTCGCGGCGGGGCGCACCGGCCGCACGATCGCCCTCGGCGCGCTGCCCGCCGACGACATCCTGCAGCTCGCCACCGCGATGGGCGTGCGCGGCTTCTCCGGCCGGGCCGCCCAGCGGCTGCGCGACCACACCGGCGGCAACGCCCTCTACGTCACGAGCATGCTCACCGAGCTGCCCGAGCGGCGGTGGCGCGCGAGCGACCCCGCGCTCCCGCCGCCGCGGGCCTTCGCCGCGCAGGTGCACCGCAGGCTGGACGCGTGCAGCCCCGCGACGCGGAACGTCGTGGAGGCCGTCGCCGTGCTCGGCATGACCGCGCCGGTGCGTGCCGTGTCCGTCCTCGCCGACGTCCCGGACGCACCGGAGATCCTGGCCGCGCTGGACGAGGCGGCCACCGGCGGCCTGCTCCAGGTCCGCGACGGGGTCGGCGTCCGGGAGGTCGGTTTCCCGCACCCGCTGGTCCAGGCCGCCGTCTACGAGCAGCTGGGCCCGCGGCGCCGGGTCGAGCTGCACGAGGCGGCCGCCCGCGTCGTCGAGGACGCGGGCGCGCTGCTGCGCCACCGCGTGCTCGCCGCGACCCCGCCGGACCCCGGGTTGGCGGGCGAGCTCGACGACTACGCCCGCCGTGAGGCGGCCATCGGGGCGTGGGCGGGAGCGGTGTGGGCGCTGGTCGAGGCGAGCGGCCTGTCCGCCGACCGGCGCGAGCGCGAGGAGCGGCTGCTGCGCGCGGTCGACGCCAGCGTCGGGGCGGGCGACCTCCTTGCGGCCGAGGCGTTCGCGCGCGACGTCGCGTCGTTCGAACCCGGCCCGTGGCGAGACGCCGCCCTCGGCTACCTCGCGGTGCTGCGCGGGCGGCCCGGTGCGGCCGAGCACCTGCTGCGCAGCGCCTGGCGCCGCAGCGAGGTGGGCGGCGACACCCCGGTGGCCGCGGTCGTGGCGCAGCGGCTGGCGCTGCACGGCGTGGGGCGGCTGCGTGGCGACGAGGTCGTGAACTGGTCGCGGCGGGCGGTCGCGTTGGCCGCGACCTCCGACGAGCCCGTCCGCATCGAGGCCGAGGCGCTGCTCGGGCTCGGGCTGGGGTGGCAGGGTCAGCTCGCGGAGGGCGTCGCCGCGTACGACGCCGTGCTCGGCAGGGTGTCGGCGGCCGACGACGGCCCGCAGCTGGACCGGGTGCGGATGGCGCACGGCTGGCTGCGCCTCGTCGGCGACGACGTCGTCGGGGCCCGCTGGTCGCTGGCGCGCACCGCCCCCGCCGCGCTCGCCGCGGGCTCGGTGCGCATCGCCGTGTGGTCGTTCGTCTGGCTGGCGCAGGCCGGGTTCGCCGTCGGCGCCTGGGACGAGTCCGCGCGGGAGGCCGAGCGGGCGATCTCGCTGTTGGACGAGTCGGGACACGAGTGGCTGCGGCCGCTGGCGCGGTACGTGGCGGCGCAGGTCTACGCGGCGCGCGGGGAGTGGACGGCGGCCGAGGAGCACGCCGCGGCCGCCTCGTCGCAGAGCGGCGACTACGAGCTGATGGTGGTCGCGGCAGCGCTGGCGAAGGCGCAGGTCGCGGTGGCTCGCGCCGACCACGACGCGGTGCTGCGGGCGCTGGAGCCCGTCGCGGGCGTCGCGTCGCCCGGCGTCGACGAGCCGGGGTTCTGGCCGTGGCAGGACGCGTACGCCGACGCGCTCGTGAGCGCCGGGCGCTGGGACGAGGCCGACGCGTTCCTCGCCCCGCATGAGCGCCGGGCCGAGGCGCGGGAGCGGCGCTCGATGATCGCGCGCCTGGCCCGCGTGCGCGGTCGGCTCGAGGCCGCGTGCGGCCGCGGCGACGCGGCGGAGGCGGCGTTCGCGCGGGCGCTCGCCGAGATCGAGCGGCTGCCGATGCCGTTCCAACGCGCGCAGGTGGAGCTGGCCCGCGGCCAGGTGCTGCGCCGCGGCGGTCAGCGCCGCGCCGCCGCGGCCATGCTGCAGGCCGCGGCGGCGCGGTTCGCCGAGCTGCGCGCGGCCCCGTACCTGGAGCGCTGCGGGCGGGAGCTGCGCGCGTGCGGCCTGGCTCCGGCGAAGCGCGCGGACTTCGACCCCGGGCAGCTGACCGCCCAGGAGCGGGCGGTGGCCCGGCTCGTCGCCGGGGGGATGAGCAACCGCCAGGTCGCGGCGGAGCTCTTCCTCAGCGTCAAGACCGTCCAGTTCCACCTGACGCACGTCTACACGAAGCTCGGCCTGGGCTCGCGGTCCGAGCTGGCAGCCCGGTACCGGGAGTCGGTCACGTGAACCCGCTCAGTGCTGACGTTCGCTCCGCAGGCTCCGCTCAGGGCTGCACGGCGCCCGGTCGCACGGCGTCGAGGGTGACGCCCGCGTCGTGCAGCAGGGCGAAGTCGAGCAGGCCCGAGTTGAACCACCAGCTCAGCCGACGCTCCGGCGCGTTGTTGTGGCTCGGGAAGCCGATCTTGTTCTCCGCGATGAAGCCCGCGGGGTCGGCCAGGCCCGCGGCGAGGGCGTCGCTGGTCCAGCTGTGCGGGTCGCGCATGGTGCGGGTCTGGTCGGCGAACACCCGCTGGGCGCAGGAGGCGAGCTCCTGCTCCAGCGCGAGGAACGACTGGCCCTCGCTCGCGAACGGCCCGACGGGGTGGTCGTCGAAGGAGTGCTCGCGGCGCAGGCCGCGCAGACCGGCCGCGACGAGTGCGGTGGCGTCGAGGCAGTGCTGCTGGTCGTCGAACTCGCCGAAGTTCTGCCGCCTGCCGTCGGCGCCCAGCCCGGCGCCGTAGAGCGGGATCAGCATGCGGGCGTTGTCGCCGTCGGCGGCGTCGTAGGCGACCGAGGGACGCAGGAACGTGTCGTCCTGGACGTCGCCGGTGAGGTAGGCCGAGCCGGTGTCCCGCAGGAAGCGCGTGAGCCGCACGAACACGTCGTCGACGCGCGGGTCGTCGGACTGCCGCTGGTAGGCCAGCAGCGTCGGGATGAGCAGCTCGCTCATCCAGCCCGAGCACCACGGCTGGTCGGCGTTGCCCTCGCTGTGCTGTGCGGCGGTGTGCACGAAGCAGTTCTGCGGCGGGAACGCGGGCGTGCCGGGGTTGATCGCGGCCAGCACGGCGGCGTCGCCGGTGATGTGCCGGTAGGCGGTGTCGAGGAGCTTGCGGAACCCGTCGAGCTTGGCCGTGTCGTCGGTGAGCAGGTAGCCGAAGTACTCGCCCTCCATGCTCACGCCGAGCAGCCGCTCGGTCCACAGCGTGTCCGGTCCGCGGATCCGGCCGTCGCGGTACGGCCCGACGAACTCGGGGTCGCGGTCCCACCGGTCGGCGATGGCCTCGCCCGCCGCACGGGCGGACTCGTCGCCGGTGAGCGCGTAGTACGCGTAGAGGCCGCGCAGGTGGGAGTACTTGCTGTCGGGCTCGGCCTTTCCGGTGAAGGAGCCGCGGTTCTCGCCGTCGAGCCGGATCTGGCCCGCGTACGACGAGCACGTGCGGTCGCCGTAGCGCAGGAACCGCGCGTCGCCGGTGTGCACGTAGAAGGTCAGGAAGGTGGCGCAGCGGTCGTAGAGCCAGGCCTCGTCGTTCCGCTGCGGGTCGGGCACGACGACCGACTCCGGGTCGGGGTTGAGCGCGTAGCCGTCGGCGTACATCGCGGAGAGGCCGAACGGGGTGACGGCGTCCGAGACGAAGCGCAGCCCGCCGAGCCGGTCCCCGGTGACCTGCGCGGCCGCGACCTGCGGGCCGAGGATGCCGGTCGCGGCGAGGTAGCCGGGCGGGTAGTCGACGAGCACGGCGGGCTCGCGGCCGTCGAAGAGCGTCACCCGCTTCTGGTTCGACTCCACGAGCGTGGCCTTGCCCTCGACCTTCCGGATGGTGCGCTCCGCCGTGGTGACCACGGCGGGGGAGTCCACGCTGACGTCGCGGAAGGGCGTGCGCGGCCCGGTCGCCGCGGTGCCGCCGGTGAAGGCGACGTCGATGTCGGACGCGGCGCCGGTGAGCGCGGACGCGGGCATCTGGACGAGCACGGCGGCGACGCCGTCGACGTCGCCGCTGGGCGCGTGGGTGTGCAGCAGCGTCGTCACGGTGGCCTGCAGCGGCTTTCCCCCTGCCGTGACGGCCACGGCGCCGGGGTCGGGGAGCGTCTTCGGCGGCACCGGCAGGCCGAACGAGATCACGGCGGGACCGTTCGCGGTGCGCGTGAGGCGAAGCTGCACGTGGTCGGCGTCGAAGACGAGGCCGTTCGGCGGGGCGGCCGTGGACGGCGGCGCGACCGACACGATGGCGGGCGCGGCCGCGCCGCCCGCCGCGGTGGTGCAGCCCGCCACGAGACCGAGCGTGGTGAGGACCAGTCCCGCGGCGGTCGTGCGGCGCATGCGGCCTCCTCGCGACGGGCACGGCGATGTCGTCGTCGATCATCGCCGGGCCGCGGGGCCCCGCGCAGTACCCCTCCCAGCCACGGAATAGCGCATGCGGGACAGGGTTTCCTCACCGCTGGGCCACATCGAGCGCAACGGGTCGGGCGTCCCTATGATCCGCTCACCCCCGCCCGGGACCGGTCGGAGGCACGACACAAAGGAGTGACATACGTGATCATCCTCGGGCTGATTCTGCTCATCGTCGGGTTCGTCACCCACATCTCAATTCTGTGGACGCTGGGCATCATCCTGCTGGTCATCGGCGCGATCCTGGCCATCCTGGGTGGAATGGGCCGGGCGGTCGGCGGCCGCCGCCACTGGTTCTGACCCGCCACCGGTTCTGGGTCGCCCCCGGCGCAGCCGCGACGGACGCCGTCGCGGCTGGCGCCGGTCAGGGCAGCCCGACGACGCGCGTGTCGACGAGCTCGGCGAGGCCGCGGCGGGGGGTGGCCGCGACCGGCCTGCCGCGGCCCACGCGCAGCACCACCTGCGGCGGCCGGGTGCCGCGGATCAGCCTGCGCAGCTGCTCCCGGATCGCGGGCACCTCGACCGCCTGCGACAGGAACGACACGGCCAGGCCCTCGGCCGTCGCGGTGAGCAGCACCCGTTCCATCGCCTGACCGGCGTTGATCTCCGCGGCCCGGCCCGCGAGGTGGGAGCTGAGGACCGCGATCACCGGCTCCTCCTCGTACGGGCGGGCCTCGGGGTCGCGGGCTCCCGTGAAGTCGCGCATCACCCACGCCCGCGGCGTTGCCGCCACCGGCCCGCCCGCGGCGGCGGGCACACCGTCGCGGCGGTCGGGGGACGTGGCGGTCCACCGGGCGAGCTCGGCGCGGAAGGCGGGGTCGGCCATCTGCCTGCCGTGCGCCTCGGCGGCGAGCCGGTGCAGCATCAGGCGCTCCGCGTGGTCGGCGACGACGTGCAGCCACGCGCCCTCGTCGACCGCGGCGCGGCGCAGCGGCCCCAGCTCCCGCGCGGAGACGGGCTCGTCGCTGAACGGATGGCGGTTCGTGCGCCGCTGCGGGATCGCCGCGAGCAGCCGGGCCTGCTCCGGAGTGGCGGCCTTGCGTCCCCCGGCGCGGACGACGGCGACGAGGTCGGGCCGCGCCGCGTCGGGCAGCACGGTGACGATCGGCCGGAGCCCGTGGCCGGACAGCGCCAGCCGCAGGTTGAACAGGGCCGCGCCGCAGGCGATCCGGAGCTCCATGCCGTCCGGGTCCACCACCTCGAGCCCGCGGGCCGGGTCGGCGTGGACCTCGATGATGTCGGGGGCCAGCCGGAAACGCCACGGCTGCGTGTTGTGCAGCGACGGAGCACGCGACGCCGTGGTGAGCGCGTCGGCGACCTGCTCGCCGGTGAGGCCGAGTGCGCCCGGGATGTCGGTCATGGGGTCGGTCTCGGGTCTGGCTCAGGTCGTGGGCCTGCGCAGCTCGGCGGCGTAGACGGCGGCCTCCGTGCGGCGGGCGAAGCCGAGCTTGTGCAGCAGCGAGGAGACGTAGTTCTTCACCGTCTTCTCCGCGAGGTACATCTCGGCCCCGATCTGCCGGTTCGTCTTGCCGTCGGCGATGAGGCCCAGGATGCGCCGCTCCTGTGGGCTGAGCGCGGCGTAGCGCGGGTCCTCCGGCTCCCCGCCGCGGCGCAGGCGTTCCAGCACGGCGACGGTGGCCTTCGGGTCCAGCAGGGAGCCGCCCGCGGCGATCGTGCGCACGGCCCCGACGAGGTCGACGCCCGCCACCTGCTTGAGCAGGTATCCCGCGGCGCCCGCCATGATCGCGCCGAACAGCGCCTCGTCGTCGGAGTACGAGGTGAGCATCAGGCAGGCGGGCGGCGGGGTGACCGAGGAGCGCACGTCGCGGCACACCGTCACACCGTCGCCGTCGGGGAGGCGCACGTCGAGGATCGCGACGTCCGGGCGCAGCGCGGGGATTCGCGCCAGCGCCTGCGCCGCTGTGCCCGCCTCACCGACCACCCGGATGTCGTCCTCGGTCTCGAGCAGGCCCGCGATGCCGCGCCGGACGATCTCGTGGTCGTCGAGCAGGAAGACGGAGATGGTCACGACGAAACGCTACCGACGGCGGCCACCCCGGCGGAGCAACCGCACGGTCCTGGCACGCGGGACTTTCGCCCCTACTTGCGGCAGTGGTCGCGCCTGCCTGCTTGCCCGATGGGTGAAGCAGGTGCCACGGTGTCGCCCGTGGACGAACGACCCGCCCGCATGCTGTCCGGTCTGCGGCTCGACGAGCTGCTCCGCGAGGTCCAAGACCGGCTTGCGGAGATCGTCACCACGCGGGACCGGACGCAGGGCCTCCTCGACGCGGTGCTCGCCATCGCCGAGGGCCTCGACCTCGACACGACCTTGCGGCGCATCGTGCACTCGGCCGCCGACCTCATCGAGGCGCGCTACGCCGCGCTCGGCGTGCTGGGCCCCGCGGGCGGGATCGAGCGGTTCCTGCACGTGGGGATGGACCCGGAGACCGTCGCGCGGATCGGGCCGCTGCCGGAGGGCAAGGGCCTGCTGGGGCAGCTGATCGTCGACCCGCGCCCGCTGCGGGTGCCCGACCTCGGCGCCCACGAGGCGTCGGTGGGGTTCCCGGCCCACCACCCGCCGATGCGGGCGTTCCTCGGCGTGCCCATCCGGGTCGGCGACGCGGTGTTCGGCAACCTCTACCTCACCGAGAAGCTCGGCGGCGGCGAGTTCACCGCCGCCGACGAGGTGTTCGCCCAGGCGCTCGCGGCGGCCGCGGGCATCGCCGTGCAGAACTCGGACCTGTTCGAGCAGACGCGCGTGCGCGAGCAGTGGCTGGAGACCTCGGCGGAGATCCGCGGCGAGCTGCTGACCGGCGCGGGCGACCGCGACGTCCTGCACCTCATCGCGCATCGCACGCTGGAGCTGGTCGACGCCGATGCCACCGTGATCGCCCTTGGCCCCGACCACGAGGGCCGGTTCCACGTCGGGGCGCTCGCCGGGGTGGGCGGCGGGCACGTCGGCGAGGAGCTCGCGGCGGATGACCCCCTGCTGATCGAGGTCGTGGAGGGCAGGGCGGCGGTGATCACCCGCACCGCGGGGGAGATGCTCGACGGTGCCCGGGTGGACTGGCCTGCCGACAGCCCGACGGTCGGCGTGCCCATCGAGGCGCCCGACCGGCTCATCGGGGTGCTGGCGGCCCTGCGCCGCCCCCACCGGGCGGCGTTCCTGCCGTCCAGCGTGCCGCCGCTCGCGTCGTTCGCCGAGCAGGCCCTGCTCGCCCTGCAGCTGGGGGAGAAGAACCGGGCCCTGCGCCAGCTCGACGTGTTCAGCGACCGCGACCGCATCGCCCGTGACCTGCACGACCACGTCATCCAGCGGCTGTTCGCCACCGGGCTCGGCCTGCAGGGCACGCTGCGGCGCTGCACCGACCCTGAGGTGCGGCAGCGGGTCGCCGCCGCCGTCGAGGACCTCGACGCGACGGTCCGCGAGATCCGCACCGCGATCTTCGACCTGCACACCGCGGGTGAGGACAGCGGCGGGGTGCGCCGCCGCCTGCTCGACGCCGCGATCGAGGCCGGTGCGGGCGCGGGCGTGCGGCCCCTCGTGCGGATCGCGGGTGCCGTCGACACCGTCGTCCCCGCCGACATCGGGCAGCACGCGGTGGCGGTGGTCCGCGAGGCCGTCAGCAACGCCGTGCGGCATGGGCGGGCGGCGAACGTCACCGTGACCATCGAGGCGGGGCCGGAGCTGCTGGTCGACGTCGCGGACGACGGGACCGGGATCGACCCGGCGGCCGCGCGCAGCGGGCTGCTGAACCTGGCCGAGCGCGCCGAGGCCTGCGGCGGACTGCTGGTCGTCGAGCCCCGCCCGGAAGGCGGCACGCGCCTGAGCTGGCGGGTGCCGCTGGGCTGAGCGGAGCTTGCGGAGCGAACATCGGCGCTGAGCGGAGCTTGCGGAGCGAACATCGGCGCTGAGCGGAGCTTGAGTGGGCGGCTCAGCCCTGGGTGCTGACCTCGGCCACCGGACGGCGGGGGGTGCTCGGCACCGGCTCGGTCGGGGCCCATCCGACCCGCACCAGGATCTGGGGCGACAGCCGTCCTTCCAGCAGCACGTCGCGGACCTGGCGGTAGGTCGACGGCAGCTCAAGGGGCTGGCTGAGCGGGCAGGTGGCGAGCCCGAGCGCGGTGGCGTGCAGCAGCACCGCGCTCAGCGCCTCGCCCGCGCGCAGCTGCGAGAGCACGTCGTCGGACGCCGTGCCCAGCAGGAGCAGCACCGCGCCGTCGGGGCCGGGTTCCTGCTCGATCTCGCCGGACGGGAAGCCCCGCGCGAGGCCGTCGCCGGTGCCTGCGGGATCGGCGAGCAGGTTGGCGCGCGGGATCCCGTCGTCGCCGGTCAGGCGGGCGGTCCACACCGCGGTCTCGGTGGTGTAGCGGCTCATGGCCTGGCGGATGCGGTCGGCCTCGCGCATCGCGGCGAGCACGAGCGCCCGTCCGCCTGCGCTGGTGTCGACGACGCGCAGGGCGGCACCCTCCTGCTCGGCGACGGCGCGCATCTCGTCGAGAAAGGCGTCGGGCACCGGCCAGTCGCCGAAGCGCCTGCGGTCCGTGCGGCGTCGGATGACGGCGGCCCCGGCGCGCAGCTCGGTCTCCACCGCGGGAAGCGCGGACAGGTGGATGGTGGCCAGCAGCGCGGTCTCGGCGGGGCGCGGCGTCCTGTCGACACTCGTCCCGATGCCCGAGGCCGCAAGCGCCACCCGCAGATGGTGCAGGGCCGCGCCGCAGGACAGCACGAGGTCGCGCCCGTGGACGTCGGTCACGGGCAGGAGCCGCCCCGTGTCCGCGTACAGCTGGACCCTCCGCGCGTCGTAGCGCCAGCGCCACGGCTGGCTGTTGTGCACCGACGGAGCGCGGCAGGCCAGCGCGATGGCGCTGCGCACGGTCTGCTCGTCCACTCGTTCACCGATCATGGTGATTCCTTTCCTCAGGACCGCAGCAGCACCGCGCGCAGGTCGCGGCGCGGGCTCGCGGTGAGCTCGCCCGCCAGGCTCGCGGGCCAGCCGATCCGCAGTAGCAGCTGGGGGTTCTCCGGCACCCCGAGCGCGCGGCGCAGCAGCTCGCTGCTCGCGGCGACTTCGGTGCCCTGGCTCAGCGGGGTGGTCGCGAGCCCCATCCCGGTGGCGGTCAGCAGCACGGCGCTCACGGCCTCGCCCGCGCGCAGCCGGTCGACCTCCTGGTCGGTCGGGGTCGTGACGAGCAGGAACTCGGCGGCGTCGTCCGCGAGGCCGTGCCCGGCGAGCGGCAACGGCTGCACCAGCTCCGCACGCGGGAAGTGCCGCAGCCCCGTCGGCTCACTCAGGCCCGTCGGCGGCGCGGCGACGGCGGTGGCCGACACGCCGTCGCGGCCGCCCGGGTGCCGTCGGGTCCAGATCTGCAGCTCGGCGGCGTAGCCGGGGGTCGCGGACTGGCGTCGGGCGGCCTCGTCGAGCGCGAGCGCGAGCCGGTGGCGCATCGCGGGCCCCGTCACGGGCACCAGCACCGCACCGGCGTCGCGGGCGACGTCCTGCAGCGCGCGCACCGCGGTCGCGGGCACCGGCCGGTGGCTCATGCGCCGCCGGTCGGTGCGGCGTCGGGCGATCGCGGGGAAGAGCGCGGCCAGCGCCGGGTCGGGCGTCCCCGCCTCGACCAGGACGGTCGCCATGTGCAGCCGGTCCTCGGGTTCGGGCGTGCGTACGACGCGCGCGCGCAGGCCCGCCGCGGCCAGCGCGACCGTCAGGTGGTGCAGGGCCGCGCCGCACGACAGCACGAGGTCGCGGCGGTCCGGGTCGGTGGCGGGCAGGTGCCGCGCGGTGTCGGCGAACAGGTCCACCGCGTCGGTCCTGATCCGCCACTGCCACGGCTGGGTGTTGTGCACCGAGGGTGCGCGGAGGGCATGTTCGACGGCCTCGGTCATGCGGGCGCTGGTACGCATTGTTCCTCCTTGTCCCGGCCGATCCGCAGCTCGGGCAGCCCGGGGGTCTGCTCGGGCCGGTGGGTGACGACGAGCGCGGTGTGCCCCTCCGTCACGGCGAGCAGCTCGGCGGCGAGCGCGTCGCCGGTGGCGCCGTCGAGATGGGCGGTGGGCTCGTCGAGGACGAACACGGGGCGGCGGGCGAGCAGCGCCCTGGCGATCCCGATGCGCTGCCGTTCACCGCCGGAGACGGCACCGCCGTGCTCGCCGACCGCTGTGGCGAGCCCGTCGGGAAGGGTGGCGAACCAGTCGCCGAGCTGGGCCCGGCGCAGCGCGTCGAGAAGGGCGTCGTCGTCCGCGTCGGGGGCGGCGAGCCGGAGGTTGGCCGCCAAGGTGCTGTCGAAGAGGTGCGTGCGGGCCCCACACCAGGCGATGCCCGAGCGGACGTCCTCGGCGGCGAGGCCGCGCACGTCGCGGCCGTCGGCGGCCAGCGAGCCCGCCGCGGGGTCCAGCGTGCGCAGCAGGGCGGCCACCACGGTCGACTTCCCGGAGCCGGAAGGGCCGGTCAGGGCGAGCCGCGTGCCCTGGGCGAGCGTGAGGTCGACGTCGCGCACGGCGACGTCGGCCGCGGTGGGCCAGCGGACGGCCAGCCCGCGCGCGTGGAACGCCGAGGGTGCGCCGACCGGGGCGCCATCGGCGGCGACCGGAGCCGGGGTGGTCGCGAGCTCGGCGAGCCGTCCCGCGGCCTGCCGGGCGGTGAGCAGCCGAACCGCGGCGTCGGGGAGCCCGGCGACGACGTCGGCCAGCGCGAGCGGGGTGAGCGCGAGCACGGCCAGCGCGGGCCCGGGCAGTGCGCCCGTCCGGAGCGCGGCGACCCCGACGGCCGTGGCCGTCACCGACGTGAGGCCGAGCGCCAGCACGGCGAGGCCGCCCCCGAGCCCGCGCGCGGTGGCGGCCCGGCGCAGGAGCAGCCCGAGGCGTTCGTCGGCCGCGGCGAGGCGGGCGCGGTAGGTCGGGGCGGCGCCGCAGACGATCAGGTCGGGTGCGGCGTCGAGCACCTCGACCGCGCGGGCGAGCACGCCGCCGCGCGCAGCCGCCGTGGACCGCTCGGTGCGCCGGGCCGCCCACGCGGTCGCCGCGGGCGCGCCCACCGCGGCCACCAGCAGCCCGACGGCCACGACGAGGCCCGCGGCGGGCAGCACCAGCGCGAGGCCCGCGACCGTGCCCACCCCGACCACGGCGGCCGCGGCGGCGGGCACGAAGAAGCGCACCAGCAGGTCCTGCTGGGCGTCGACGTCGGCGACCAGCCGGGACAGCAGCTCGCCGCGGCGCAGCCGCGCCGTCGCCGCGGGCCCGAGCCGGACCAGCTCGCTCCAGACGCGCTCGCGCAGCGCGGCCCCGCTGCGGAGGGCGGCGTCGTGCGCGACGAGCCGCTCCGCGTAGCGCAGCACGCCCTTGCCGAGCCCGAACGCCCTGACGGCGACGATCGCGACCATCAGCGTGAGCACCGGCGGCTGCAGGGCCGCGGTCGAGATCAGCCAGGCCGAGGTGGCGGTGAGCGCCACGCCGCAGCCGAGCGCGGCCGCGCCGAGCACCGCGGCGAGCGCCAGAAGGCGCCGTTGGCCGCGGGTCGCGCGTAGTGCCCACCGCAGCGACCGGCCCCGGGCGCCCGTGTTCGCCGGGCCGTCGCCGGACGGCGGCCCGCCCGCGGCCCGATCGGCAGGCGAGGTGCGCGGACCGCCTGCGCCGGGCTCCGCGCGCGCGGACTGCGCGGCGGTCCGGTCCGCCGCGGTGCCGCCGGTCGACGACGGCGCCGGGAGGTCGACGACCCGGTCACACGCGGCGAGCACGGCGGGCCGGTGGCTCACGACCAGCAGGGTGCGGCCCTCGGCGATCCGTGGCAGGGCCTTGATGATCGCGGCCTCGGTCTCGGCGTCGACGCCTTCGGTCGGCTCGTCGAGCAGCAGCAGCGGACGGTCGGCCAGCACGGCGCGGGCGAGCGCCACCCGGCGCTGCTGCCCGGTGGACAGGCCCGCGCCGTCCTCGCCGACCGGCGTGTCGAGCGGCACGTCGAGCGCCGCGGCCGCCACCGCAGCGCGCAGCTCGGCGTCGGTGGCGTCGGGGCGGGCGAGCAGGACGTTGTCCGCGACGGAGCCCGCCACCAGCACCGGCCGCTGCGGCACCCACGCGACGCGGCGCAGCCAGGCGGCCCTGTCGATGTCGGCGAGGTCGACCCCGCCCACGGTGATCCGGCCCGCGTCCGGGGTGCGCAGCCCCAGCATCAGGTCGAGCAGCGTGGACTTGCCTGCCCCGCTGCGCCCGCGCAGGCCGACGCGCGCGCGGGGCGGCAGCGTCAGGTCGAGCCCGTCGAGCACGCGGCCGCCGCGCCCGTCGACCACGAGGCCCGCGCAGCGCACCGGCACCCGGGAGGGGTCGGGCGCGGGCGCGCGCCCGCCCGCGCCCCGCGCGGGCAGCTCGAGCACCGCGAAGACCTCGGCAGCGGCGGCGAGGCCCTCGGCGGAGTCGTGGAAGCGGGCCCCCACCGCGCGCAGCGGCAGGTAGACCTCGGGCGCGAGCACGAGCACCAGCAGGCCGGTCGCCAGGTCGAGCCTGCCTTCGACCAGCCGCAGGCCGATCGTGACGGCCACGAGCGCGACCGACAGTGTCGCCGCCAGCTCGAGCGCGAGCGCGGACAGGAAGGCCACCCGCAGGGTGCGCATGGTGGTCCGGCGGTACTGCGCGGCGAGCGTGCGGAGCCGTCCGGTCTGGTGGCGGGCGCGCCCGAACGCGACGAGCACCTCCATGCCCGCGACGAGGTCGAGGAAGTGGTGGCCCAGCACGGCGAGCGCGCGCCACTGGCGGCTGGTCGCCCGTTCGGTGTGCAGGCCGATGAGGATCCCGAAGATCGGGATGAGCGGCACGGTCAGGCCGATGACGACCCCGGAGAGCCCGTCGGCCAGCAGGATCCGCAGCGCGACGGCCGCGGGTACGACGGCCGCGACCAGCAGGGTGGGCAGGTAGCGGCTGAAGTAGCCCTCCAGCCCGTCCAGCCCGCGGGTGGCGAGGGCCGCCAGCTCGCCGGTCGGCGGCATCCCCGGGTGCCGCGGGCCCAGCCGAAGGACGTGCGCGACGAGCGCCGAGCGCAGCTGGCGCACCACGTCGGCCGAGGCCCGGTGCGCCGCCACCTCGCCTGCCCAGGTCAGACCCGCGCGCGCGGCGACGACGGCAGCGAGGCCGAGCAGCGCCGCGGTGAGGTCCCGGAGCCCGGCGCCGCCGAGAAAGGCGTCGCTGAGGACGCCCGCGAGCAGCTGGGCCTGCACCATCACCAGACCCGCGGTCGCCACGGCGACAGCGGCCGCCGCGACGATGAACCGTCGCGCGGCGGAGGCGTGCCGCAGCAGCCGCGGGTCGAGGGGCCTCATCGGACGGTGGCGTCGGTGGTGTCGGTCGGGGTGTCGGTGGTGTCGGTCGCGGCGGTGTCGCGGGTCGGGCGCAGGCCGATGTGGGCGGGGATGTCGGCCGGGCCGATGCGGCGGCGGAACACCCACAGCGACCAGGCCTGGTAGGCGAGCACGATGGGGGTGAACACGACCGCGACCCAGGTCATGATCGTCAGGGTGTAGGGGGTGGACGCGGCGTTCGTCGTCGTGAGGCTGAAAGCCGGGTCGGTGCTGGAGGGAAGCACGTTCGGGTAGAGGGTGCCGAAGAGCGTGACGGTCACCCCGACGATGGCCACCGTGGTGAGGGTGAACGCCCAGCCCTCCCGCTTGCGTGCGTTGGCGAGCAGCGCGCCGACGAGGGCGCCCGCCGTCACCACCACCGGCACCAGGGTCCACAGCTTGCCGTGGGCCAGGAAGGTCCACACCAGGAACAGTCCGCCGAGGACGACGACGGCGACACCCGCCCGTGCCGCGAGCGCGGCGGCGCGTTCCCGCACCGGTCCGGTGGTCTTCAGCGCGAGGAACAGCGCGCCGTGGAACGCGAAGAGCGTGAGCGTGGCGAGGCCGCCGAGGAGGCCGTACGGGTTGAGCAAGGTCAGCAGCGAGCCGGTGTACTCGTGGTGCGCGTCGAGCGGGACGCCCGCGACGATGTTCGCGAACGCCACGCCCCACAGCAGCGCGGGCAGCGTCGAGCCGAACACGATGGCGATGTCCCAGTTGCGCCGCCACCGCGGGCTGTCGACCTTCCCGCGGAACTCGAACGCCACGCCGCGCACGATCAGGGCGACGAGGATGAGCAGCAGCGCGAGGTAGAAGCCGGAGAACAGGCTGGCGTACCACTCGGGGAACGCGGCGAACGTCGCGCCGCCCGCGACGAGCAGCCAGACCTCGTTGCCGTCCCAGATCGGGCCGATCGTGTTGATCGCGACCCTGCGGTCGTTGTCGGTGCGCCCGACCAGGGGCAGGAGCATGCCCACCCCGAAGTCGAACCCTTCCAGGACGAAGTAGCCGGTCCAGAGGACCGCGATGAGCAGGAACCACACGTCGGTGAGTGCCATGATGTCGTTTCCTCAGTACGCCACGGCCAGCGGCCGGGGCTCGTCGCTGTCGGCGGGCGGGGGTGCGGCCTGCGGCGGTCCGGCCTTGGCGTAGCGGACCATGAGCACGCCGTCGACCACCGCGAGCGCGCCGTAGAGCAGGGTGAAGACCACCAGCGAGATCAGCACGGACGCGGTGCCCACGGCGGTGGAGACCCCGTCGGCGGTGCGCAGCACCCCGTAGACCGACCAGGGCTGGCGGCCCATCTCCGTGAAGATCCAGCCGACGCTGTTGGCCAGGAAGGGGGTTGCGAGCGCGAAGACGGCGCTCACCCAGAACCAGCGGGGCACCCCGGTCGAGCGGCGGCGGGTGAACCAGAGGCCGAGGACCGAGACGAGCGCGGCCAGCAGCCCGAACCCGATCATGAGCCGGAACGTCCAGTAGGTCATGGGGATCACCGGCAGGTAGTCGCCGGGCCCGAACTGCTGGCTCTCCTTGCTCTGCAGGTCGTTGATGCCCTCGACGGTGCCGTCGAACGAGCCGGTCGCCATGAACGACAGCACGCCGGGCACGCGGACGCTCCAGACCTCCTTCGACCCGTCCAGGGAGCCGATGGTGAACAGCGAGAACGACGCGGGTGCGGTCGTGTCGTAGAGCGCCTCGGCGGCGGCCATCTTCATCGGCTGCTGCTCGGTCATGAGCCGGGCCTGCAGGTCGCCGGTGAACACCACGCCGATGCTCGCGATCAGCACGGTGACCAGCCCGAGCCGCAGCGACGGCCGGAACACCTCGGTGTGCGTGCCGCGCGCCATGTGCCAGGCGCTGATGCCCACGATGAACATCCCGGCGGTGACGAAGGCGGCGGTGATCGTGTGCGCGAAGGCGCCGACCGCGGTCGAGTTGGTGAGCACGGCGCCGAAGTCCTTGAGCTCGGCGCGGCCCGCCTCGGTGTTCACGACCGAGCCGACCGGGTGCTGCATCCAGGAGTTCGCGGCGAGGATGAAGTACGCCGACAGCATCGTGCCGATCGAGGCCAGCCAGATGCAGGCCAGGTGCACCTTCTTCGGCAGCCGGTCCCATCCGAAGATCCACAGGCCGAGGAACGTGGACTCCAGGAAGAACGCGAGCAGGCCCTCGATCGCCAGCGGGGCGCCGAAGATGTCGCCGACGAAGCGGCTGTAGCTGGACCAGTTCATCCCGAACTGGAACTCCTGGACGATGCCGGTGACGACGCCCATCGCGAAGTTGATCAGCAGGAGCTTTCCCCAGAACTTCGTCATCGACAGCCATCGGGCGTCGCCGGTGCGGACCCATACCGTCTGCATGCCTGCGACCAGCAGGGACAGCCCGATCGTGAGCGGGACGAAAAGGAAGTGATACACGGTGGTGATCGCGAACTGCCACCGTGCGAGATCGAGGGTCATGGCTCCTCCGGTCGGGAACGGCCGGTCCGCCGGCCGCGATCAAGCCTCGTGCCGGCGGGGCGGCACCGAAAGGGACCTCGGTCCCGAAGCCGCGGGGACCTCCGCCTGGAGACCCGGTGGACCTTGGGTGGAACGGTGGTCGTCGGAGGGTGACGAAGGTGACGGATCAGGGTGCGGCCGCGGCTGTGGTCGTCGGCGTGGACGGGTCGGAGTCGGCGCTGCGCGCCGTGCGCTGGGCGGCGGCCGAGGCGCGGCGGCGGGGCGCGCCGCTGCGCCTCGTGACCGCGTTCGCGTGGGCGCGCGACCACGTCGTCGGGCAGCCGTGGCTCACGGAGCAGCACCGCGACGCGATGGTCACCCGTGCCCGCCGCCAGGTCGCCGACGCCGCCGCCGAGGCCCGTCGCGTAGAGCCAGGGCTTTCCGTCGAGGGCGACGTCGTCACCGGCTTCCCGGTCGCCGTGCTGACCGAGGAGGCCCGGAAGGCGGCCCTCGTCGTCGTCGGCGACCGGGGGCTGACCCTGGTCGAGGGGGTCTTCGTCGGGTCGGTCGCGGTGGCGCTGGCCGCGCATGGGGCGGGGCCGGTCGTGGTGGTCCGGGGGGCGGAGCCACCGGCGGGGACCGACGGTCGGCCGGTCGTGGTCGGCGTCGACGGCACGGCGACGAGCGCGGCGGCGCTGGAGTTCGCCGTCGACGCCGCTGCGGCCCGCGGCGTGCCGCTCGTGGCCGTGCGGGCCTGGTCGGACTGGTTCCTCGACGCGGCGCAGCTCCCGCCCGCCGACCGGGCCGCCGTCGACGAGGAGGAGCGCCAGCGGGTGCTCGCGCAGCTCGCGCCGTGGCGGGCCAAGCACCCCGACCTGCCCGTCGAGGCGGTCGTGGAGCCTGACGCGCCCGCCCGCACCCTGCTGCGCCAGGCCGAGCGCGCCCAGCTGGTGGTCGTCGGTTCGCGTGGGCACGCCGAGCTCATGAGCCTTGTCTTCGGCTCGGTGGGCAACGCCCTCGTCCACAGCGCCCCGTGCCCCGTGGCCGTCGTCCGCCCGGAGTCCGCGGGGTGAGCCCGCCGTCGCGCTGCGGGAGCCGCCCAGCACCCCGCCCCTCCCGAGGCGCTGAAGGCGTTGGCTGAGGAGACGTCGGCGGCCGGGATCAGCACGGACGTGGAGATCACCGGCCGGTCCCCGCGGGCCGCCAGCCCAGCGCCGGGCCGAGCGCGCCCGCGATGTCGGTGAGGATCTGCACGTGGTCGTCGTGCTCGAAGCTGAACGGCAGCGCGAACACGACCTCGCGCACCTGCCGGAAGCCCGGGTCGGCGTACAGCTCGTCGGCGATCTGCGCCGCGGAGCCCACCAGGTCCTTGGCGAACATCAGCCGGGCCGGGCCCTGCGGCGCCCCGATGCGTGCCGAGCGGGCCTGCGCGTAGGCCGCGTACTTGGCGCGCTGCGCGGGCGTGGCGCTGTCGGTCGGGACCACGACGAGGCCCTGCGAGATCCGCGCGGCCGCGCCGTCCGGGTGGCGCTCGCGGTAGGCCAGCATGTGCGACAGCTGGATCGCGGCGAAGTCCGTCGGTCCGTCGTCGGCGAAGCGCACCACGTTGCTGCACAGGAAGTTCATCCGGTGCTCGCCCGCCCACGCGGCCGAGCGCACGCTGCCGCCGCCGTACCACAGGCGCCCGCGCAGCCCCGGCGACTGCGGCTGGACCCGGTCGGAGAAGTCCTCGATGCCGACCCGGCCGCGGAACGGGCTGGCCTGACCGCCGTCGACCAGGCGCAGAAGCCGCAGTACCCGCTCGTAGGAGAAGTCCTCGACGTCCCCCGTGTCCGGGTACAACGCGGCGCGGACCTCGTCGTAGCGCATCGGCGGCCCGACGCTCACGCCCGGGTTGAGCCGTCCGCCGGTGAGGATGTCGACCGTCGCGAGGTCCTCGGCCAGCCGCAGCGGGTTCTCCCAGCCGAGCGGGATCACCGCCGTGCCGAGCGCGATCCGGCTCGTACGCTGCGAGGCGGCGGCCAGCACGGCGACGGGGGAGGAGATGCCGTACTGCAGGTGCCGGTGCCGCACCCAGGCGCTGTCGAAGCCGAGCCGCTCACCCAGCTCGA
The DNA here is from genome assembly GCA_963750095.1 of uncultured Actinomycetota bacterium. GTDB lineage: Bacteria > Actinomycetota > Actinomycetes > Mycobacteriales > Pseudonocardiaceae > Pseudonocardia. The sequence goes on from CAVVPJ010000012.1 coordinate 989,489, forward strand.
TGACGTGCAAGGTGGTCTCATGGCCGGGACCGGGGTCGGCACCGTCGAACGAGCCGATGGTCAGGAAGCCCAGCTTCTCCAACGGCTCCGATGGCTTGGGCACGCGGCTGCTCCTCGTCGGCTTCGGGGCTTCGGGTCCGCAGGCGATCATTCCCGATCACGTTCGCCCGATCATCGATGCCCGATCATCTGTGGCCGGTCACGGCGTCGCCCGCGGCGCGGTCCATGAGCACGCCTTCGACGAACGGCACCGCGAGCAGCAGCGCCAGCAGGACGAACGCCACCCGGAAGGGCTGGTCGGCGCCCGTCCCGAGGCCGAGGACGCGGCAGGCGGGCTCCTCTCCACGCCGACCATGAGCGCCGCCACCCCGACCGCGGTGAGCGCGAACCCCCAGCGGTCAAGCCCGACGGGCCGCTCGGCACGGACGTCCGGGACGAGCCTGCCTGCCAGCACGAGCGCCGCGACCCCGAGCGGCACGTTCACCACGAAGATCCACCGCCAGGACGCGTAGGTGTCGACGGCGCCCACGCCGAGGTCAGCGGCGATGTGCGGGGCCGCGGGGGCGATCACCGTGCCGTCGAGGATCTCCATGAAGAAGCTGCCCGCGACCAGCAGCGCGAGCCCGCGCGACACGCTCCCCGACGCCGCCGCGGCGGACATGCGCGCGCTCCCGCTGCCCGCCATGCCTGCCTCCGTCGGTCGTCGACGGATGTCGACGTTGCGCCTGCCGTCGGCATTCCCGGAACGGAGGCGCTCCGGTGAGCGGAACGTGTGGCGGGTCTCGCGCACGAGCAGCGCGCCGATGCCCTGGCCTCGGCGGTCGGCGCGCACCGCCATTGCGGACTTCGCGCCGGGAAACCCGGTGGACGGCACATTCCCGGCGCCCGACCATGGACCGTCACATTCAGCGAGGAGGTGTCCGGTGTCCGTCACAACCGTCGAGCGGCCGACGCCTGCCGGTGCGGCGACCGCCGTGCCGGGGCGGCGCCGCGCGGCGCTCCTGCTCGCCCTGCGGCTGTACCTGCGCGAGCTGCGTTCACGCAGGCTCCTCGCCGCGTGCGCGCTCCTGTGCCCCGCGCTCGGCAACATCTGCAGCGGATACCTGCCGCCGCTGGTGGTGGCCGATCTCGTCGGGCGGCTCGCGAGCGGCGCGCCGCTCAGCGTCGAGTTCGTGACGCCGCGCGCGTTCCTGTTCGCGGCTGCGCTGCTCGCGGGCGAGGTGCTGTGGCGGCTGGGCATCCACTGTCTCAACCGCACCGACGCCTACGGAATCGAGCGGCTCTCGATCAGCGGCATGGACGCGCTGCTCGCCAAGGACGCGGCGTTCTTCCACGAGAACTTCGCCGGGTCGCTGACCAAACGGGTGCTGTCGTACGCCTCGGAGTACGAGGACTTCGTCGACACGCTGTCGTTCCAGATCGTCGCGAACATCGTGCCGCTGACGTTCGCCTCGGTCGTGCTCTGGCAGTACGAGCCGATGCTGGTCGGGGTGCTCGTCGGGACCATCGTGCTCACGGCGCTGGTGGTCACGCCGCTCATCCGGCGGAGGCAGGCTTTGGTGGACGCGCGGGAGGCGTCGTGGGCGCGGCTGTCGGGCCACGTGGCCGACACGCTGACGAACATGGACGCGGTGCGCGCCTACGCCTCGGAGCGCCGCGAGGCCGCCGAGCACCGGCGGCGGGTCGGTGACCACCGCAGGCTGACGCTGATCACGTGGGACTACCACAACCTGCGCATCGACACGCTCGTAGCCCCGCTGTCGATCGTCGCCAACGTGGCAGGGCTGGTGCTGGCCCTGCTGGTGGCGAGCCGGACGGGCGCGGCCGGTGTGGAAGCCGTCGTCGTGACGTTCGCGTACTTCGTGCAGGCCACCCGGATCCTGTTCGACTTCAACCAGATCTACCGTTCGATCGAGCGCACGCTCACCGAGGCGGCGCAGTTCACCGAGCTGCTGCTCGACCCGCCGACCGTGCTGGACCCGGAGTCGCCGGAGCCGGTCGCCCGCCGCGGCGCGAGCGTCGTGCTGGAGCGGGTCCGGTTCACGCACGCCGGGGACCGGGCACCGCTGTTCGACGGGCTCGACCTGCGCATCTCCGACGGCGAGCGGGTCGGACTCGTCGGCCGGTCCGGCGGCGGCAAGACGTCGGTCGTGCGGCTGCTGCTGCGGCTGATGGACGTCGAGGGCGGGCGGATCCTGGTCGGCGGCCAGAACATCACGAAGCTCTCGCAGGCCGACCTGCGTGGGCTCATCGCCTACGTCCCGCAGGACCCGATGATGTTCCACCGCACGATCGGGGAGAACATCGCGTTCGGGCGCCCCGGCGCGACAGCCGCCCAGGTCCGGGTGGCGGCAGAGGCGGCGCACGTCCTGGAGTTCATCGAGGACCTGCCGCAGGGCTTCGAGACGCTGGTGGGCGAGCGGGGCGTGAAGCTGTCGGGCGGTCAGCGCCAGCGGGTGGCGATCGCGAGGGCGATCCTGCGCGACGCGCCGATCCTGCTGCTCGACGAGGCGACGAGCGCGCTCGACTCGGAGAGCGAGGCGCACATCCAGAGCGCGCTCTGGGCGATGATGCAGGGCCGCACGGCCATCGCCGTCGCCCACCGGCTGAGCACGGTCGCGGGCATGGACCGGCTGATCGTGCTGGAGCGCGGCCGGGTGGTCGAGGAGGGCAGCCACCTCGAGCTGCTGGCCCGCGGCGGTGGCTACGCGCAGCTGTGGCAGCGGCAGTCGGGCGGCTTCCTCGGCGCGTAGGCCGAACCGGCCGGGAACGCGCCGCGGCGGACACCCGTCCCGCCGCGGCGCTCCGCCGGACTCACCGTGCCGGATCCCGGGACTCGCCGTGCCGGGATGCGGGACTCAGCCGAAGCGGTGGGCCGCCTCGGCGCCGTCGGCACCGGCACGGAGGGCGGGCCAGCCGGGGTCTCCGGTGGTCGCGAACGCCGCCCACGCCGTGCGCATCTCGTCCGCGAGGGCCTGCGGCGGGTGCTCGCCGAGCATCCCGTCCGGCCCGCTGCCCGGGGCGAGGGTGTCGAACACGAACGGCAGATCCAGCCCGTGGCAGGCGCCGAGGCGCCCGCCGCACGCGGGGGAGCGCCACGCGAAGTCGTAGGTGAAGGTCCGTCCCGCGCCGGTGCCCGCGTGCGCCTGCGCGAGCCGCCGCGCCGGGCCTTGGAACACCAGATCGCCGATCACGCGCGTCAGCGCATGGCCGGGGGAGGCGTCCGGCTCGCCGTCGGGGCGCGCGAGAAGGTCGTCCGGCCGCGGATGGACGGCGCCGAGCATGGCGCGCACCTGCTCCGCGGTGACCGCGTCGATCACGCCGCTGGGCACGAAGTAGAGGTTCGCCTCCTCGCTGTTGCTCCCCGCGACGAGGTCGACGTCGGCGGCCGAGCCCCCGGCGACGGCCTTCAGCGGGTGCTCGGGGAGCACGTCGTCGCCGAACACCGGCATGAAGCCCGCCAACCCGAATCCGGGGTCGATGCCGTCCGGCTCGCGGAGGTCGCCGCGTCGCAGGGGGTCGCTGAGCGCCTCCTGCGCGGCCAGCGTGCGCTCGTAGGGCAAACCGCGCAGCGCGTCGGCCGTCGGCGGCACGCCCAGCTCGCCTGCGAGCGTGGCGGCGAACCGGGCGCCGACCGCGGCGCTGCGGAGCATCTCGGCGCCGCCGCTCTGCACGATCGCGCGGCGGAAGAGCCCCCGGGACAGCGGCGAGCCCAGCAGACAGCCGATCGTCATGGCCCCCGCCGACTCGCCGAACACCGTGACCTGGCCGGGGTCGCCGCCGAACGCGGCCACGTTGTCCCGCACCCAGGCGAACGCGGCCAACTGGTCGCGCAGGGCGATGTTGGTGGCGCCGCCCTCGAGCGCGAGGAAGCCTTCGACGCCCAGCCGGTAGGTCACCGACACGAGCACGACGCCGGAGCGGGCCAGCGCCGTGCCGTCGTACAGTGGCGCGCCCGGCTCGCCCACGATGAACGCCCCGCCGTGCACGAAGACCATCACCGGCAGGCCGGATCCCCCGGCGTCGGGCGTCCAGACGTCGACGGTCAGATAGTCCTCGCCCTTCCGCCAGCCCGTGCCGAGGACCGGCGAGAGGTCGATGCCGGGGATCGCCCGGATCGACTGGGGCGCGTTCGGGCCGGGTGCGGTGGCGTCGCGCACGCCCGACCAGGCGGGCGCGGGCGCGGGCGGAGCGAAGCGCAGCGCCCCCACCGGCGGGGCGGCGTACGGCACACCGAGGAAACGGGCCACGCCGTCGACCGACCGGCCGCGCACCGCGCCCGCGACCGTCCTGACCTCGATGTCCGTTCCGTTCGCCATGCCCGCTTCGCGTTCGCCGGTGTGCGTCATACCCGCGTTTCTACCCATGCGCGCGCGACGACGCGACGCGGAAGCGCGTGCGACACTCGGGTGGTGTCCGTCGACGATCTGCCGGTGACGGCCTCGGTACGGGTGCAGGACGCCCCTGCCCGCCCCGCCCCGCCCGAGCGCGCGCCCGCCCCGTCCGCCGCCCCGTCCGGTGGCTGGGGACTGCCGCTGGTCGTGCTGATCGTCGGCATGTTCATGTCGATCCTGGACACCAGCATCGTCAACGTCGCGATCCCGACGATCCAGAACGCGTTCGGCACCACCACCGACGAGATCCAGTGGATCGCCACCTCGTACACGCTCGCCCTGGGCGTCGTGGTGCCGGTCAGCTCGTGGCTGTCGGACCGGTTCGGCATGAAGCGCACCTACAACGTCTCGTTGTTGTTGTTCGCGGCGGGCTCGGCACTGTGCGGGCTCGCGTGGAACCTCGAGAGCATGGTCATCTTCCGGATCATCCAGGCGCTGCCCGGCGGGATCCTGCCGGTCGTGTGCCTCTCGATGGTCTACCGCATCGTGCCGCGGGAGAAGATCGGCCAGGCAATGGGCATGTACGGGCTGGGGATCATCGTGGCTCCGGCGATCGGCCCCACCCTCGGCGGCTACCTCGTGGAGTACGTCGACTGGCGGCTGATCTTCTTCATCAACGTGCCGGTCGGCATCCTCGGCGCCATCGCCGCCATCGTGGTGCTGCCCAACTTCCCTGCGGTCAAGTCGCGACGGTTCGACGTGCTGGGCTTCCTCACCATCGCGGGCGGGCTGTTCGCGCTGCTGCTGGCGCTCTCGGAGGGGCAGTCCTGGGGCTGGACGTCCTACCGCATCCTCATCCTGCTGGCGACGGGCGCGCTGCTTCTCGCGCTGTTCGTGGTCATCGAGCTGGAGGTCGAGCACCCGCTGCTCGACGTGCGCGTCTTCCGATACTGGCCATACACGAACTCGCTGCTGCTGATCTCCGTGCTGATGGTCGGCCTCTTCGCCACGTTGTTCTACATTCCGCTGTTCCTCCAGCAGGCCCAAGGCCTCGGGGCGTTCGACGCGGGCCTGCTGCTGTTGCCGCAGGCGCTCGTGATGGCGGTCCTCATGCCGATCGCCGGGCGGCTCTACGACAAGATCGGGCCGCGCTGGCCCGCCGTCATCGGGCTGCTCGCCGTCTCAGGGGGCACGTACGCGCTGCACAACATGTCGCTCGACATCTCCCGCGGCGAGATCGCCGCGCTCCTGGCGCTGCGCGCGGCGGGCATGGGCCTGGCGATGATGCCGGTCATGACCGCTGGGGTGGCGGCCGTGCCGATGGCGCGCGTCGGGGCGGCGAGCGCGTTCAACAACGTCGTGCAGCGCAGCGCGGCGGCGCTCGGGCTCGCGGTGCTCACCGCGATCATGACCACCCAGCGGGCGCAGATGCTCTCCGACCGCACCGCGCTGGTCGGCTCGGACACCCCGATGCCCTCGCTGGTGCCGGGGCCCGCAGGCGAGGTGGTCGGGATGTACGCCACCTACCAGCAGACCCAGACGCAGGTGTTCGTCGCCGCCCTCGACCAGCTCATGACGATCACCGCCGTCATCACGCTCGTCGGCGTGGCGCTGGCGTTCCTGCTGCGGTCCGGCCCGGCGAAGACCGGCGGCGACGGCGGGGCGGCGGCGAGCGCCGCGCACTGACCTCGGCCCGACCCGGTCCCCGCCGCCCGCGCAGGGTTGCCCCCGCAGGTACGCGCCCGCGTCAGCATCCGCGCGCTGCCGCGTCCGCGGCTCGCCGCGTCCCTGACGTCGGCGTCTTGCCCGCATCCGCCCGCCCGTCCGGTCAGCGTCGCCGAAGCCCGTTGGTTGCGGGCTTCGCAGAGCGGGCGTGCGCTTCGCAGGGTCCCGGGGGTCTGCGAGGTGGCGGCGGGGTCTGCGAGGTGGCGGCGGGGTCTGCGGGGAGCGGCGGCACGGAGGTCGACCGTGCCGTCGGCAGAGCGGGCGTGCGCTTCGCAGAGCGGGCGTGCGCTTCGCAGAGGCCCGGGGGTCTGCGACGTGACGGGCCGGTCTGCGAGGAGCCCCCGGCCAGGGTCAGTCGTTCTTGTGGATCTTGACGGAGACGTTCATCCCCGGCACCAGCGCCAGGTTCTGCGGGTTCGAGATCGCGATCTTGACCGGGATCACCTGCGTGACCTTCTGAAAGTTGCCCGACGTGTTCGCCTGCGGGAACAACGAGAACACGCCCGCAGCCCCACCCTGGATCTCCGACACCGTCCCGCTCAACGCCGCGTCCGGGAACGCGTCCACCGTGATGTCCACCCGCTGCCCGGCATGCACCGCATCGATGTCGGTCTCGTCCACCCGCGCGGTCACGAAGATCCTCGCGAAGTTATACGCCAACGCCAACTGCGTGCCCGCGGGCACGAACGCGCCCTCCACCCCGTTGTCCACCACCACCGTGGCGTCCGCGGGGGCGCGGATGCTCTGCTGCGGCTGCACGAACCCGCCCTGGATCCGGATCCGCCCCACCACGTCGTTCTTGTGCAGCTCGGTGCCCTGGGTGGCATGCCAGTCGATCAACGTGCCCGACGTCGGCGCATTGATCGAGATCTTGTCCCCGTCGATCTGCGCGTTGTCCGTGGACACATAGTTGCGCGCGTTCAGCACGTACGACGTCGTGATCGCCGCCGCGATCAACACCGCCACCACCAGGATCACCAACAACCCGATCCGGGTGGTGCGCTTGAGCTTGCGCCGCCCCGGCCGCTCCCCCTCCGCGGGCGCCGCGCCGTTCGACGCAGAGGTGGTGGTGACCGGCCCGGTGGAGGGCTCGTTCGGCTCGCTCATGGCGTCGCAGGCAGCACGACCTGCTGCCCCTGCCGCAGACCCGACAGAATCTGGGTCTTGCCATCACCACTGGCACCCGGCTGCACCGGCACCGACCGCTGCGTCCCGTTCGGATCCAGCACGGTCACCACGCTCGCCCCGTTCTGCGTGTGCACGGCCGCGCTGGGCACCGCGAGCACGTTCGGGATCTCTGTGGTGAGGACCTCGGCCTGCGCGGTCATCCCGCTCTTGAGGCGCGGGTCGCCCTTGGGGAGGACGACGGTCACAGAGTAGCTGATCACGCCCGATATCGCGGTGCCCGTCGGGGCGACGGAGAGCACGGAGCCGTCGAGGTCGAGGTCGGGCACGGCGTCGAAGGTCATCCGCACCTGCTGGCTCGGGGAGATCATCGCGGCGTCGGTCTCGGCGTAGGCAGGCACGACCTGGAACTCGTCGACGTCGTCCAGGACCAGTCACCGCGGTGAGCGCCCCATCGGGCTCTGCCACCTGCCCGCGGCCCGGCTCGGCGCACGATGCCTGGACGCCCGCAGCGCCATCCGCACGCTCCTCCCGCTGGCCGACCACGGGCGGGAAGCTGGCCGACCACACCCGGAGATGACGCGTGCCGACCGATCCTGCCTGCTCCGCGACGCGGAACGTAACCGACAACGGAACGGAAACGATCAGGAGGTCCCGTCGGCCGGAGTCGCCACGCGGCCGTGTACCGGGCCGCCGTGCCAGTCGATGCACACGACCGTGGCGTCGTCGCGCAGGTCCCCGCCGGTCGCGCGGAGCACGGCGTCACCGAGGGTGTAGACGACCTCGCGCGGGTGTCGGTCGGCCGTGTCGGCGAGCATCCTGGCGACGTCGAGCGTGGCCGCGTTGCGCTCCAGGATCCCGTCGGTGACGAGCGCGATCCGGTCACCCGGAGTGAGCGCGAGCTCCTGCGGGGTGAAAGCGCGGCCCGGCCCGATGCCGAACGGCATGTCGATCGCGAGCTCGATCTCCGTGACAACGCCCGCCCGCACGAGGAACGGCGCCGGATGGCCCGCGTTCACGATCGACATCCGGGCCGTGTGCCGGTCCACGCGCACCAGCTGGCCCGTGACGAAGTCGCCGGGCCCCGAGTGCCGGACGAGCGCGTCGTTGGCGACGGCGGCCTGTTCCAGCAGCCCCAGCTCACGGCGGCGGCCGTTGCGCAGGCTGCCGATCAGCACGGTGGCAAGGGTGGCCGCGTGCACGTCGTGCCCGACCGCGTCGGTGATGGAGACGTGCAGGGTGTCGCGGTCGAGGGAGTAGTCGAACGTGTCCCCGCCGACGGCGTTGGCGGGCTCCAGCCAGCCCGACACCGTGAGCTGGCCCGCCTCGCAGGTGAACGCGGCAGGCAGCAGCCGCCGCTGGATCTCCGCCGCCAGCGAGAAGGGCACGGACCGCTGCGCCCATTCGAAGAGGTCCGTGTGCCGCCTGCAGCCCACGACGACGTAGGCGAGCGCGCGGGCGCACTCCTGGATGTCGAGGACGTCGCGGCGGTCGGGCGCCCACGGCAGCGTCATCTCGATCACGCCCATGGCGTCGCCGCGGTCGGTCACCGGCACGACCAGCGTGTGGCGCCCTGAGCCGTCGGCGTGCAGGTCCGGCTCCTGGCTGCGCAGCACCCGCTCGTAGACGGTGCCGGGCAGCGGGATGACCGGCGCGTGGTCGTCGCCTTGGGACAGCTTCCGTGCGGCATTGGTGCCGAGGCCGCCGAACCGGGCGAGCGCCCGCCCGCCGAGGTCCATGATCAGGAAGCACAGGTCGTCGGCGCCGAGCATCGCGGCGAGCTCGTCGGCCATGACGTCGACCGCCTCGACCGGCGACGCGGCCTCGGCCCGGTTCAGCAACGTCCGCAGATCGGCGCGGAGGCTGTGCGACGGGGCCATGCGAGCGACCCTACGATCCGTGGCCCCGCCGCGCAGCGAGCGCTGGGAGGTTCTCAGCGCCGACGTTCGCTCCGCAAGCTCCGCTCAGCGCCGATGTTCGCTCCGCAAGCTCCGCTCAGCGCCGATGTTCGCTCCGCAAGCTCCGCTCAGCCGTCGGCGTCCTCGATGCGGAAGCCGACCTTGATGCCGACCTGCCAGTCGGCGATGTCCCCGTCCTGCAGGTGGCCGCGGATCTCGGTCACCTCGAACCAGTCGACGTTCCGCAGGGTGCGGCCCGCCCTGCGGACGCCGTTGCGGATGGCGTTGTCGAGCCCGTCCGGCGAGCTCCCGTAGATCTCGACGACGCGATAGACGTGATCGGACATGGCGTCTCCTCCAGCTTCGGTGCGGGCGGGCCCGATCGTGCACGCAACGGCGAAGATCGGCAATGGCGAGATGGGCCGCCGTCAGGGCGCCGGGGGCTCCTCGCGGCCCCGGAGCTGGGCGATCAGCGCGTCGATCCCGGTCGCCGACGGCAGGGACTGGCCGCCCGCGATGGCCGCCCGCCACGCGGTCTCCCGCTCATCGACGGCCGTGGCGAGCGCGACGACCTCGGCGAGGTGCTCGCGCGGGACGACGACCACGCCGCTCGCGTCGCCGCGCACGACGTCGCCGGGCCGGACGGTGACCCCGCCGCACTGCACGGTGACGTTGACCGCCCCCGGCCCCTGGTTCGAGCCGGTGGCCGGGTGCGCGTTCCGCGCGAACGTCGGCAGGCCGGTCGCGTCGAGACCGTCGACGTCGCGCACCGCGCCGTCGACGACGAGCCCGACGCACCCCAGCTCGACGAGCGTCTGCCCGACGATGTCGCCGATGACCGCGGCGTCCGCGCGCCCGCCGCCGTCGACGAGCAGGACGTCGCCGCGCTCGACCATGTCCACGGACTTGAGCACCATGAGGATGTCGCCGGGCTTGGTCCACACCGTCACCGCGGGCCCGCACATGCCTGCGCCGCCCGCGAGGAGACGCACGCCCGGCCCGACGACGCCGACCGGGCCGCCGCAGTCCGCGATCTGCGTCGTCGCGAGCGCGCCGAGCGCGGCCACGAGCGCGGGGTCGGGCCGCTCCACGTCGGCGTTCAGCTGCCATTGTTGGGGGTGCGACTTGCTCATGAGCCCGGCATGCTAGTGCGGTGCCCACGAACGTTCACCGGGTCCTCGCGCGCCCAGACGACGACTCGCGGCGGCGCCGCCCTCGCGAAGGCGCCCGGTATGAGCTTCGGGCGGCGCCTTGGGCGTCGCCGCCTGGATCACGCGATCACCCCGGCAACGTTCGCGGCCACCGCACTGGTCCGCTGTGACGTCACCGGTGATCGTCGAACTGGCGCTGAACGGGGCAACGACCCGCAGGCGCAACCGGCACGTGCCCCGCACCCCCGAGGAGATCGCGGACGTGGCGCTGGAGGGCATCGAGCTGGGCGCCGCGATCGTCCACAACCACAACGACGAGCCGATGTTCACCCTCGACGCCGTCCACGCGGTCGAGCCCTACGTCGCGGCGTGGGAGCCGGTGCTCGCCCGGCATCCCGACGCCCTGCTGTACCCGACGATGGGCGCGGGCGGCCGCGGCATCCCCGTGCAGCGGCGGTGGGCGCACGTCGAGGAGCTGGCCCGCCGCGGGCTCGGCGGCATGTCGCTGGTGGACCCCGGGTCGGTCAACATCGGGCTGACCACCGCGGGCGAGGTGCCGGAGGCCGCCGCGGCCGGGCCGTACCTGAACTCCTACACCGACCTGGAGCACATGTTCCTGCGCAGCGCCGAGCTGGGTGCCGCGCCCAGCATCTCGATCTTCGAGCCGGGCTTCCTGCGTACGACGCTCATCTGGCACCGGCTCGGCAAGGTCCCGCCCGGTGCGATCGTCAAGCTGTACTTCGGCGGGGAGCTGGAGTTCGGCCTCCCGCCCACCGCCGCGGCGCTGGACGCCTATCTCGAGCTGTTGGAGCCGTCCGGGCTGCCGTGGTCGGTCGCCGTGCTCGGCGGGGACGTCGTGGAGTGCGGGTTGGCCGAGCGCGCGATCCGCCGCGGCGGGCACGTCCGCGTCGGTCTGGAGGACTACGCGGGGCCGGGCGAGCCCAGCAACGCGGAGCTGCTCCGGTCGGCGGTCGCGCTCGTCGAGCGGCTCGGGCACCCGCCCGCCACGATCGCCGAGACCCGCGCGCTGCTCGGCGTGCCCGCGCTATCCAGGGCGGACGGCGAACCCTAATGTCGCGGGCATGGACTACGCCGCCGCCGTCGAGGTCTTCTTCACGCCCACGCCCGCGCACATCGGCACACCACAGGTCGTCGCCGCGGCCACCCCTGCCCGGCGGCTGCGGGACGCGCTCGAACCGATCGCGATGCACGACGTCTGGTCGGCGTCGGTGAACGCGGCGATGGCCGAGCACGGCCTGGACTTCTTCCCCGCGTACGTCTGCGGGCGGGCGGCCCCGCTCGGCGAGGTGCCCTCCGCCGTGGTGGCGGCGACGTTCGGCGTGTTCGAGCCAGCGACGATCGACAGCATGTGGACGGGGGGCTGCTCGAAGCTCCCGCCGAGGCAGATGGTGGCCCTGCGGGACCGGGTGACCTCCGAGAGCCTCCGCGCGACGATCGGCGAGGTCGCGGAGGAGGACGCCGTCGCCGAGGTGGCGGGGGTACTGGAGCGGGCGGTCGACGCGGTCGACTGCTCGGGGCGGGTGCTGTTCGCCGCCCTGCGCGCCCAGCCGCGGATGTCCGACCCGTACGGCAGGCTCTGGCGGGCCGCCGACGCCGTGCGTGAGCACCGCGGCGACTCGCACATCGCGGCGTCCGTCGCCGCCGGGCTCGACCCGGTGCGCATGGGGGTGCTGTCGGAGGTCTGGGTGGGCTACCCGGTGGGGGAGTACAGCGGCACCCGGGCGTGGCCGCAGGAGGCGTACGACGCGGCGGTCGCGCGCCTCGAGGCCGACGGCCTGCTCGCCGACGGGGTGATCACCGATGCGGGCCGGGCCTTCCGCGACGGAGTCGAGGCGGCCACGGACACCGCGCAGGACGACCTGATGTCCGCGATCGGCGACGACCTGAAGACGGTTGTGGAGCGGGCCGACGCCTGGTCGCAGCGGTGCACCGAGGCGGGCGCGTTCCCTCCCGACATCCGCAAGCGCGCGGCAGGCTAGTCGCGTCCTAGTCGCCGGTCCAGCAGTTCAGCACGGCCTTCATGATCAGGCGGGCGGCGTCGGCGCGGGGGGCGGGCGGGTCGCCGAAGGTGGCCGGGAGCCCGGTCACGTCCACGAGCATGACCTTGGTGTCCTTGCGCAGCACGACCGAGCCGTCGGTGGTGCTGAACCCGTCGGCGTCGGGCAGTTGGAAGCTGTCGGTGCGGCCGAGCTTGCCCGCCAGCGCCTCGAACGCCTTGGCGGTCGTCAGGTCGTTGGGCAGGTCCTCCACCACGAGCGTGAAGTTGCCGTCCGCGTAGGTGTAGCGGCAGGTCGTCGTGTGGTTGGCGTACTGGATCGGCCCTACCTTGGTCGGGACGACGCCGATGAGCTCCTCCACGTCCTGCTGCGCCTCGGGCTGGCACACCATCTCGGCCTGCGGCGACGGCGCGTCGACCGGTGCGGACGTCGGCGCTGCGCTGGACGGCGGACCCAGCGGCGCGGACGGCTGCGCGCAGGCCGAGAGCACGGTGAGCACGGCCAGCGCGGCGGCCCAACGGGTACGTCTCCCCATGTCCGTCGACAGTTCCATCGGGCACGGGCAAAGGCAACGGGGGGTGTGGCGGTGCCTGCGAGCGGCGCGCGACCTGCGGTGGGCGTGCCCGCGTCAGTCCGGCCCCGCTCAGCCGAGCACCGTGGCCACGTTCGGCGGTCGGCCGGTGAGGTCGACGTACCGCCGCGCCCACGCCCTGTCGACGTCCGTGGCGGCGCGCCGTCGCAGAAGGGCTTGCGGCCCGCCGCGTGTAGTAGGCGAGGAAGGTCAGCTGCGGCTGTCGGACGGGCGTCCGGGCCGCCTCGGAACGCGGCGTCGGGCAGGTCGTTCTGGTGCAGGAGGCAGGTCGCCTCGGCGGCGGGCTGGAAGCCGGGCAGGGTGCCGAGCGCGGCGGGCTCCAGGCCCGCGCCGACGACGATGACGTGGCCTGTCTTCGCAGAGCGGGCATGCGCTTCGCAGGGTCCGGGGGGTCTGCGAGGTGACGGGTGCGTCTGCGAGGAGCTCGGGGTGTTCGCCTGCGGGAAACGCGAACACCCCGCAGCCCCACCCTGGATCTCCGACACCCTCCCGGGCACGAGCCCGGCGAGCCCGCCCACGGCGGCGACGAGGCCCCGCCGCGGCGAGCGATGTGGCCACCCTCGGGCGACGTCGCCTGCCGCCGGGCGGCTTCCGGCGGCCCGATGCGCGGCCGGGTGGAAAGACAGCCATGGGACTTCTCCTGTCGAAGCGGGAAAGGCGGAGGTCGAACGCGGCCCATGACCGGATGGGCCGGTCACGCGTCGAGGTGGGCCGCATTGCGTGACCTCGTTCGCGGCCCCGGGCCACACCGGTTCGACAGGAATGTCCGATGAGGCCGGACGTGGTAGCGACTTCGGCCGCTCGCGGGAACGCCGACCCATTCCGGATCGTGATCGACGTTTGGATAGCCTGCTGCGTCCGCGGCCGAGGGGAGAAGACGGGCGATGTCGGTGTCGGCGGTGGTGGACACCGTGATCGGGCTGTCCTTCGCGTTCTTCGTGCTGAGCCTCGCGGCGTCGGCGATCGCCGAATGGCTCGCGACCGTGCTTCAGAAGCGGGCGAAGTACCTTCTGCGCGGCCTGCGCGCGATGGTCGAAGGCTCCACCGAGAGCGTCCCGGCGTCGCGGTGGACCGCCGTGGGCAAGGCGATCGGCGCCGAGCGGAAGCTGGTGGAGGAGGCCCTGCGCGTGCTCGACGGCACCGGCCGTCGGCGGCCGACGTCACGCCGTGGGGACGGCTGCTGCGCCATCCGCTCATCGCGGCGCAGGCCCAGCGCCGGGCGGGGGGAGCGGTCACGCGGTCGCCCTCGTACCTGTCGGCGTCGACGGTGGCGACGGTGATCCTCGACGAGTTCGTCGGGGACGACCCGAGCACGATGCTCGAGGGCAGGCTCGCCGCGAACTCCCTCCCGGAGCCGCTCAACTCGACCCTCACCGCGCTCGCCCGCCAGGCCGACGGCAGCGTGACGGCGTTCGTCACCGCGATCGAGAACTGGTACGACGCGCAGATGGCCCGCGTATCGGGCTACTACAAGCGCTGGATCAAACGGTGGATCCTCGCCATCGCCGCGGTTCTCGTGCTCGTGATGCACGTCGACGCGATCTCTTTGGCGGGCACGCTCTGGCACGATCCCGAAGTGCGCCAGGCCGTCGTCGCGATCGCCTCACCGACGGCGTGCGAGGCGCAGAAAGCCGATCAGCAGGCGTACATCGGCTGCCTCAACGACGAAGCGCAAGGCCTCGCGGGCGCGGGGCTGCAAATCGGTTTCCCGACGGGCTGCGCGGTGTCCGATCCCGGCGCGTGCCTGCTGCCGCACCGCGCGACGCCCTACCACGCGCAGGACGTCGTCGCGGTGATCGCCGGGCTGCTGCTCTCGGTGCTCGCGGCGAGCCTCGGCGCGCCGTTCTGGTTCCAGGTGCTGACCCGTCTCGCGTCCTTGCGGAACACCGGGGACAAGCCCGCACCCGGAACCTGACTGCCGTCTTAGCGCGGCGCCCAGAACACGTAGAACGTGGTGTAGTCGACCGCGACCGTCGGCGCGCCGCACTTGGCCGGGGCGGCCCCGCCGCGGGTGTCGGTGCGCTGGATGAACGCCACGTTGCTCAGCACCCCGCCGGTGCCCGCGTTGCTCGCCGCGGCGAGCCTCAGCCACGCGACGTTGCTCGGGCCAGCCGGGGACGGGACGCTGACAGCGCCGGTACCGATGACCTTCGAGCCGTCGAAGTCGGCCCAGAACGGACCGGCGCCGTGGATGCCGGCCGGGAGGCCGCGCAGAGTGAACAGACCGGCCATTGGCTCGCGGAAGGTGTACGTTCCGCCGCTGTTGCAGTCGTAGACCTGCTTGCCCGCCCCGAACAAGGTCTCCACGACCTTGAACTTCGTCTCGTCGACCTGGATCGCCGCGGGCAGTTTGGCATTGGGCGTCGGGCCGCCCGCGCGCGTGGTGGTGGTGGTGGTGGTGGAAAGCGGGTCGGCGGTCGCCGTGGATATCGTGGCGACCATTGTCGAGACGGCGATGGCAAGCGCGGCAATGCCTGCCGCGAACATGCGTCGGCGCATGAGGAATCCTCCGGTGGGGAACGGTGAGGGGAGCGCCGCGAAAGCTACACATGTGCGCAATGGACGCCGAAACGCACCCGGCCAGCTCAGTGTTATCGAATAGAGATGGGGCTGATCGGCGGCGTGCCAGCAATTGTGCGCCCGATCGGCTGTGAAATGGCGGGCGTTCAGGGCACCCGATGCGGGCGGGCGCGCCGGTCCGGATCACGGGGCCGCGGGGCGCGGGTGTGACAGCCTCGGCGCGTGCCCTCCGTACCGTCCTTCTCCGCCCTCCGCACCGCGGGCACGCCCGTCGTCGCCCTCGTCCTGCTGGCGCTGGTGTGGGGCCGGGCCCTCGCGCCCTGGGCGGTGCCGGTCGTCGCCCTCGCGTTGGTCGGGGCGGTGCTGGTGGCGGTGCACCACGCCGAGGTCGTCGCCCATCGCGTGGGGGAGCCGTTCGGGTCGCTGATCCTCGCCGTCGCGGTGACGGTCATCGAAGTCGGGCTGACCATCCCCGCCATCGCGCTCGCGTCGATCTGGATGGACGGCCCGCTGCTGCTCGGCCTCTCCGGCACCGAGCTGGTGCTGCTCGCGCTCACCGCGCTCATCGGCACGCTCACCGTCGGGCTCGGCAGCGCGATCGTGCTCCAGGGCGCCGTCCACCTGGTGATCTTCGCGGCGTTCCTCTTCGTCGCACTGGCCCCGTAGCCGCGATCTTGTTGCGGTCTGGGGGTCATGCCCCCGAAAACGCAACAAGATCGGCCTGGGTCGCCGCCACGAGCGGGTCGGCTCGGCCGTCTAGCGGTGGGACCGGCTTCCCTGAGAGTCACGGTGGGCCGCTCGGCGTAACCACTGTAGATCAAACGGTCCTTCTTGGTGGGATGGGCTGCCGTTCGTCCCTCGCTGATCTTCCGCTGGGCCGTCCCCGTCCTCAGGTACGGCAACCGGCGGCAACCGGCTGCCTACGGTCAGGTCGACCCTCTCCGCTCCCCGCTCCGAGGCCTGGTGTGCGATGTCCCTAGACCTGCTCCCCGTAGAAGTACGTTCCACGCCCGTCCAGGAGCCCGCCGCCCGGCGCACGATGCTCGACGTCACCATCGCCCGTCTCGATGTCGACCGCGTTGTGCGGATGGGCGAGATGGCGCCGTCGCACGAGGAGCGGACCACCGCCCGCATCGCCGTCATCGGGCGGATCTCGCACCTGGAGCCCGAAGGCTGGCTCGGCTCGCGGTGGTACCGTTGGAACCGGATGTTCGGCCTGCCGCGGCTGCCCGCCCCGACGCCCGCCGCCCGGCTGCTGCTGGCCCCCTACGACGCGCTCGACCGCGTGCACCGCACGCTCAAGCCCTACCTCTCGGGCGTGCTCGCGGTGTTCGACGCCAGCCTCGCGCTGGCCCCCGGTGCTCCCGACGAGCCCGAGGCCAACGAGGTGCTGCTGAGCGGCTGGACCGGCGCGTGCCTGCCCACGTCGCTCACCGCGGGCACCGCCTACGGCCCCCGCACCCCCGAGGTGGAGGAGGTGCTGCGCCTCGCGTGGGCGGCCTCGCCCGCCGCGCGCCTGCGCGCGCACCGTGCCCGCGCCGCGATCCCCGCGCCGACCTGGAACGCGGCCTGCGGAGCCGTCGACGACGCCGCGGGCGTCTGCGGCGCCCCGTTCCTCGCGCGCTACCTGTTCGGCGAGGCGCTGTCCGTCAGCTCCGACCCGAGCCTCGTCGACGCCGTCTGGGGCGCCGCCGTCGCCGCCGCGTTCCACGACGACCTCCCCGCGCCCACCCGCGACCTGCTCGCGGGCCCCTTCCGCGCCGCGGCCTGACCGCGCTCACGGGATCGGGGGATAGCGCAGATATGCAATTTGTGCTATTGTCCGAACATTAGGCGCTAGTCTCGCCGCATGATCTCCTATCGTGACGGCGACGTCCCGCTGCATGGTGAGCTCAGGGAGCCGCTCGGCGCCGGTGCGGTGCCCGGCGTGCTGCTCGTGCACGGCGGCGCGGGCCTCGACGACCACGCCCGCGAGCAGGCCGGGCGGGTGGCCGCGTTCGGGTACGTCGTGCTCGCCTGCGACATGTTCGGCGACGGCGTCGCGGGGAACCGCGAACGCACGATGGCGACCATCGGCGGACTGGTCGGCGACCCCGACCGGCTGTGCGCCCGCGCAAAGGCCGGGATCGACGTGCTCCGTGGCCATCCCCGCGTCGACGGGCGGGTCGCGGCGGTCGGCTACTGCTTCGGCGGCACCACCGTGCTGGAGCTCGCCAGGGCGGGCGCCGACGTGGCGGGCGTGGCGAGCATCCACGGCGGCCTGCGCCGCCACCGCACCCCGCCGGTCGCGGCGGTCGAGGCGCGGGTGCTGGTCTGCCACGGCGCCGCCGACCCGCACGTTCCGCCCGCCGACCTCGCCGCGTTCGTCGACGAGATGACCGCCGCCGCCGCCGACTGGCAGCTGCACGCCTACCGGGGAGTGCTGCACGGCTTCACCCACCGGGGCGCGACGGCGACCCCCGGCGTCGCCTTCGACGCGGCCGCCGACGCCCGCTCCGCCGGCGCCCTGCGGCAGTTCCTCGCGGAGCTGTTCGGGGAAGCCCAGGACTGACCGCTACTTCTTCTCCCGCCACGCCCGCTCGAACGGCAGCCGCCACGCGTTCGGCGCGATGAGCTGGTGGATCGCGTTGGGCCCCCACGTGCCCGGCGGGTAGACCTTGACCGGCGGGGGGTCGTCGAGCAGCGGCGCCGAGCGCTCCCACAGCGACTCGATGCCCTCCGCGGTCGTGAACAGCGTGTGGTCGCCGCGCATGGCGTCGAGGATCAGCCGCTCGTAGGCCTCCATGACGTCGCCCGCGCGCTCGGTCTCCTGGGTGGAGAACTGCATCGACAGCTTCTCCAGGCGCATCCCCGGCCCCGGCCGCTTGCCGTAGAACGACAGCGACACCCGCGAGCTGTCGGCGAGGTCGAACGTCAGGTGGTCAGGGCCGGACTGGCCGACCCCCGACCCCGGCGGGAACATCGTGCGCGGGGCCTCCTTGAACGCGATCGAGATGATGCGCTGCCCCTCGGGCAAGCGCTTGCCGGTGCGCAGGTAGAACGGCGTGCCCGCCCACCGCCAGTTGTCGATGCCGACCTTCAGCGCGATGAACGTCTCCGTGTCCGAGTCGGGTGCGACGCCCTTCTCGCCGCGGTAGCTGGCGTACTGGCCCCGCACGACGTCGGACGGGTGCACGGGCAGCATCGAGCGGAAGACCTTGTTCTTCTCCTCGCTGATCGCCCGCGGCTCCAGCGCCGTCGGCGGCTCCATCGCGACGAACGCCATCACCTGCATGAGGTGGGTGACGACCATGTCCTTGTACGCGCCGGTGGCCTCGTAGAAGTCCGCCCGCTGGTCGAGCCCGAGGGTCTCGGGGATGTCGATCTGGACGTGGTCGATGAAGTTGCGGTTCCAGATCGGCTCGAAGAGGCCGTTGGCGAACCGGAACGCGAGGATGTTCTGTGCGGCCTCCTTGCCGAGGAAGTGGTCGATGCGGAAGACCTGCGACTCGGCGAAGGTCTGGTGCACGAAGTCGTTGAGCCGGATCGCCGTCTCGAGGTCGTCGCCGAACGGCTTCTCCATGATCACGCGCGCGTTCTCGACCAGCGCCGCGTCGCGCAGCATCGCGATCACGGCCTCGGCGGCCCGTGGCGGCACCGAGAGGTAGTGCAGCCGCCGAGCCTCGTCGCCGAGCAGCTCCTCCGCAGCCTTGACCGCCGAGGTGAGCGCCTCCGGTCCCGCCCCCTGCGGGACGTAGGTGAGCTTCTCGGAGAACTCCGCCCACGCCGCGTCGGACAGCTTGTGGGTGCCGAAGCTGTCGATGGCCGTCTTGGCCAGCGCGCGGAACTCGTCGGTGCTGAGGTTGTCCATCGCCGTGCCGACGATCCGGACGTCCGGGGTGAACCGGCTCTGCTGCAGGTAGCCGAGGCCCGGCAGGAGCTTGCGCTTGGCGAGGTCACCTGTCGCGCCGAAGAGCACGATCACATGCGGGGGCAGCGACTCGACGACGCCCCGCGCACGTGCGCGCGAGCGGGCAGGCCACGCGATCGTCTGCGGGTCGCGGGGCAGCTGGGCTCCCGAGACGGTCGTGTCGGACAGGTCGGTCACGCTTGTCCTCCTCAAGGCCGAGAGCCGCGGGCGGTCCAGCCGGTGGCGGGTGGCACCGCCGCGGACTATACCCACGTGGGAGGCCCTGAATGATGATCGACTGCTGACCGCCGTTGAACGGGAGGATCATGCTTCGCGGCATCCTGCCCGCGCCGCGCGGACGCTGGCTACCCGAGGCCATGGCGGGCGCGACGCTTGCCGCGCTCGCCGTGCCCGAGGTGCTCGGCTACGCGCGGATCGCGGGCATGCCCGTCGTCACGGGCCTCTACACGATGCTCGCCCCGATGGTGGTGTTCGCGCTGCTGTGCTCCTCGCGGCACCTCGTCGTCGGGGCGGACTCCGCCACCGCCGCGATCCTCGCCGCGGGGCTGGCCGGGCTCGCCGCGGCGGGCTCGGACCGCTACGTCGCGCTCGCGGGCACGGTGGCGTTGGTCGTGGCGGTGCTGCTGGTCGGGGCCAGGGTGGTGCGGCTGGGCTTCCTGGCGAACTTCCTGTCCCGCACCGTCCTCGTCGGGTTCCTCACGGGGGTCGGGGTGCAGGTGGCGCTCGGCCAGCTCGCCGACATGCTCGGCGTCGACGCCGGGAGCGGCGCCCTCCCCGAGAAGCTCGCCCGCGTGGCTGCGGAGCTCCCGCGCATCCACGTGCCGACGCTGCTCGTCGCGGTGGCGGTGGTCGCGGTCGTGCTGGTGGGGAAGGCGGTCGACCGACGCGTCCCGGCGGCGCTTCTCGCGGTGGTCGCGGCCATCGTCGGGAACGCGCTGCTGAACCTCGCCGGGCTCGGCGTGGCGGTGCTCGGCCCCGTCCCCGCGGGCCTGCCCGGCCTCACCCTGCCCGCGCTGGCACCCGCCGACCTGGCCGCCGCGCTGCCGGTCGCGGCGTCGATGGTCGTGGTGGTGCTCGCCCAGAGCGCGGCCACGTCGCGGGCCTACGCGGCGCGGTTCGACGAGCAGGTGGACACCGACGCCGACATGCTGGCGCTCGGCGGGGCCAACCTCGCCGCGGCGGTGACGGGCACCTTCGTGGTGAACGGCAGCCCCACCAAGACACAGATGGTCGTGGGCGCGGGCGGGCGCAGCCAGCTGGCGCAGCTGGCGTCGGCCGTGCTCGTCGTCGTGGTGTGCGCGGCCGCCACCGGGTTCCTCGGCGGGTTGCCGCTCGCCGCGCTCGCCGCGGTCGTGCTCCTCATCGGGGTCGACCTGGTGGACGTGGCGGGGATGCGGCGGATCCTCGCCGTGCGGCGCCCGGAGTTCGTCGTCGCCATGCTCACCGCGCTGTCGGTGGTGGTGCTCGGCGTGGAGGACGGGATCGTCGTCGCGGTCGTGGTCTCGATCATCGACCACCTGCGGCACAGCTATGCGCCAAGCAGCGGCGTGCTGGCCAAGTCCGCGGCGGGGCACTGGGGGTCGCTGCCGGTGACGGCGGGCGCGCGCACGGTCGACGGCCTGCTCGTCTACCGCTTCGGCAGCGGGCTGTACTTCGCCAACGTCGCGCGGCTCGTCGGCGACCTCGTGACGCTCATGGGCACCGGCGGGCAGGTGCGGTGGTTCTGCCTGGACGCCGCCGCGATCGGGGACGTCGACTACACGGCCTCCGTCGTGCTCGCGCAGGTGGTGGCGCGCGAGCGGAAGGCGGGCGTGCGGGTGGTCGTGTCGAACGTGGTCGGCGCCGTCCGCGCCGAGCTGGACCGCTACGGCATCACGGCCCTCATCGGCGAGGACGGCTTCTACGAGACCTCAGGGGAGGTGCTCGCGGCGTACGAGGCCTCCCGGTCCGCGGGCTGACCCCGCGCGGCAGCGGCTACAGCCCGCAGGACCCGCGGTCGAGGCGCATGAACCGGGCGTTGGCGTACCGGCACAGCCGGATGCCGACGACCACGCCCGCGATCGTGAACAGCGCGGGGACGTAGCCCGTCGCGATCTGGACGATCGGGATCGCCGGGCAGCCCCCCGAGATGGCCCAGCCCGTGCCGAACAGCACGGCGCCGGGCACGACACCCGCGTGGATCTTGCCGGGGGTCCGGCGGACCCGCAGCAGCAGGAAGGCCACGACGATGATCGCGACCCCGCCCGCGAACGACAGCAGCATCCGCAGGTCCTGGAAGGTGAACATGCGGTTGAGCTCGCCGAAGTCGCCGAAGCCGATGTTGGCGACGACGAACCCGAGCGCGAGCCCGGTGACCACGGTGACGAGCAGGACCCCGCCGCGGGTACGCAGCATCAGATCACCTTCCAGAGCAGGAACGACACGACCACGGCCGTGCCGAAGAAGATGGCGGTGGCCACGAGGCTGACCGGGCGCAGCCTGCCGCAGCCCGACAGGCCGTGGCCGGAGCTGCACCCGCCCGCGAGCCGGGTGCCGAAGCCGACGAGGACGCCGCCGACGAACAGGGTGACGATCATCGTGATCGGGTTGTCGGTGACGATCGTCCGGAACGCGTCGCCCATGTCGAGGCGCAGCTCGAAGCGGCCGCTGGTGACCGCGGCGATGAGCCCGCCGACGAAGACCGAGGCGAGCAGCGCGGCGTGGGTGACCAGGGGCGCGGGCTTGCGCGGCGCGTCGGCGGGCGGGGGCGCGTCGGGGAGCGCGTCGGCAGGGGAGGCGGCGCCGGGGGAAGCGGTGGCCGCCGGGTGCGGCATGCCGAACTCCTCGGCCGTCGCCAGCGCCAGCGCCTCGGCGAACTCGTCGTCGGCGAACTCCTCGTCGAGCTTCTCGAGCGCGCGCTCCTCCCGCCAGTGCAGCACGCGGTCCCATGCGGCCGAGATGCCGAACGAGCGGCCGGTCGTGACCGTGTAGAAGATCGTGACGGCGGCGAGCCCGATGGCTCCCGCCCACCACGCCCAGTAGGCGCTCATGCCGGTCCTCGCATCCAGTTGACGAGCCGGGTCCACCAGCTTTCACGGGCCGGGGTCGGCGGGGTGGGGGGTGTGCGCACCGGCGTCGGGGCCGCCGTGCGGACGAGCAGGGGCGCCGCGGCGGACCGCCCGGCGGGCGCCGCGGCCTTGCCGGCGGGGTCGGCTGCGGGCGGCAGCGCGTCCCACCGGGACGGCCGGGCGGGTGCCTGCGCCTCGGCGGGGGCCTCCTCGAAGGGTGTGCCCGGCCGGGTGGCGCCGACGGTGGGCAGCGAGTCGAACCGGGAGCGCGGCGGCGCTCCCGGCTCGGTGCCCGCGCGGGTCATCGTGTGCGCGTACTTCCCGTTCGGCAACAGTGTGATCGGCACGGACTGCCCGGTCAGTGACTGTGTGTAGCGTGCGCAGCTCTGCCAGCCGCTGTCGCTGTCGCAGTAGGCGTCGCGCCATCCGCGCAGGCTGGCGTTCAGCTTCGGGAAGAGCGGACAGCCGGAGGCGTGTGAACAGGCCATGGGGAGCCCCTTGGGCGTCGGCGTTGATCCATCCGAGTGCAGCAGTCTATGAGGCCGCCGCAACCACTTACACGCGGGGTAACCGACTACCCCGAACGGATGTCCGAATGAGAGCCGGTAACACCCTGATGGGCGGACGCGACCCTGTACTGCGCTAACGTTCTGCCACCATCTCGCCGTGCTCGCTCCCCGAGAAACCGGCTCGGACCGCTCTGGGATGGAGAAGGAGATCCGCATGAGCATGCCTGCGGCCGCACCGAGGTCCGGCCTCTTCGCCTCCCTCCGGTCCCGGGTGGTGGCCATCGCCGTCGTTCCCTCGCTGGTCTTCATCTGCGCCGTCGTGGGCGTGGGGTGGTGGGCGTCGGAGAGCGCGCTCCAGCAGCGGTCCGCCGCGCAGCTGGTGGGCGAAGGGGTGGACGCCACCGTGGCCTTCACCAAGGCCGTGATGGAGGAGCGGCGGGTCAGCGTGCAGGGCGGCGACCTCTCCTCCGCGCGTACCGCCTCGAACACGGCCGCGGCACAGGCCCGCTCGTTCGTCGGCCGGATGCCCGCCGCCGTGCCCCCGGGGATCCGGGAGTCGTTCGCGCGGCTGGGCAGCTCGGTCGACGCGCTGAGCAGGGCGCGGCGCGACGTCGACTCCGGGGCGCGGGACAAAGCCGCGTACGGGGCGTACGAGCCGGTCGTCGAGCCGCTGACGGCGGTGATCGGGACCCGCACCGCGCCGAGCCCCGACCTCGACGTCGTCTCGGGCCTCGGCGCCGCGGGCGGCCTGCTCACCGTGGCCGAGGGGATCCGGGGCGCCGACATCCGCGTGGCGGCGGACGGAGAGCGCGGCCTTGACGTCTCCGCCTACCGCGAGGTCACCGCGGAGGCCGGGGGGATCGGCCAGGCCATGCAGGCCGCCGTGGCGGCACTGCCCGGAGCGCGGCAGGACGCGGGCATGGCCCTGCTCGACTCGCCGCAGTGGCGGACCTTCACCGCCGACACCGAGCTGGTGCTCGCGGCGGGCCCCCGCGCGCTGGCGCCCGCAGGCCAGGCGGCCGACGGGCCGCGCGGCGACCGCGCGGTCGCCGACGACCGCGCCACGGCCGTCGCAGGCGAGCTTTCGGCCGCGGGCGACGCGGTCGCGGCCAAGGCGACGGACATCGCGTTCGGCACGGCCCACGACGCGGTCACGCTCGCCGTCGACCGGGCGAACACCGCGCTCAACGTGGTCGTCGGCGTCGTGCTCGGCGTGGTCGCGCTCGTCGTCATCGCGATGCTCGCGGCGATGCGCGTGGGCAACCGGATCGGCAGGCGCATGGCGGGGCTGCGCGCCGCCACGCACGGCGCCGCGCAGCGACTCCCCGAGCTGCTGGGCCGGATCCGGCGCGGCGAGCAGGTGGACGTCGACGCCGCCTTCCCCGGCGTCGTGCGCGGCGCCGACGAGATCGGCGAGATCGAGGCGGCCGTCGAGGTGGCCCAGCGCTCCGCGGTGGCCGCGGCGGCGGAGGAGGCCCGCACGCGCGCGGGCGCCAACGCCGTGTTCCTCAACATCGCCCACCGCAGCCAGGCCATCGTGCACCGCCAGCTGCAGGTGCTCGACGAGGCGGAGCGGGCGGAGAACGACTCCGACCAGCTGGCCAGGCTGTTCCAGCTCGACCACCTGTCCACCCGCGAGCGCCGCAACGCCGAGAACCTGATCATCATGGGCGGCCAGCAGCCGCGGCGGCGCTGGCGCAAGCCGGTGCCGCTCGCCGAGATCATCCGCAGCGCGGTCTCGGAGAGCGAGCAGTACACGCGCATCACCCTCGGCGAGACGCCGCACCGCCACGTCGACGGCGCCGCGGTCGGCGACCTGATCCACCTGCTCGCCGAGCTGGTCGACAACGCCACGTCGTTCTCGCCGCCGCAGTGCCCGATCGACATCACCGCGAGCGTGGTGGGGCGCGGCGTCGCCGTCGAGATCGAGGACCGTGGGCTGGGCATCGAGCCCGAGCCGCGCGCCCGGCTCAACGAGATGCTGTCGGAGCCGCCCGACTTCGGGCTGCTCACCCTGTCGGAGGACTCGCGGCTGGGCCTGTTCGTGGTGTCCCGGCTGGCGCAGCGCCACGGCGTGCGGGTGACGCTGCTCGAGTCGACCTACGGCGGCGTGCAGGCCCTGGTCCTCGTGCCCAACGCGCTGCTGGTGGCCACGCCGTCCGACGACGAGCCCGAGGACGCCGAGCCCGACGCCGAGCCGGAGGGCCCGCCCCCGGGCGCGCTCGACGGCCGCAACGGGGCCGGGCCGTATGGCGCGGGCACCAACGGCAGGCCGTCCGGCGCGGACCCGGCAGGCCTGGGCAGCAACGGGCACGGCGCCAACGGCCGCGTCGCGGAGCCCGAGGCGCTCCCGCGCCAGCGCGGCAGCTCGACGGGCCGGACGTGGCCCCCGGGAGCGACGAAGGCCACCACGCCGTCGGCGCCCGCTGCGGGCCGCATGCCCGCGCTTCCCGAGCGCGTGCCCGGCGGCGCCGCGGCGGTGCCGGGTGGCCCTGCCGACGCCACCGCCGCCGACGGGGACACCGGAACGAACGGCCGCCGCGGCACCACCCGCCCGGCCGCCGACGCCACCGCCGACGCCACCGCTGTCGATGTCACCGCTGTCGATGTCCCCGCTGTCGATGTCCCCGCGGGCGATGCCGCTCTCGACGGCGGGGTCGCCGACCCCGCTGCAGGCATCGCCGCCGACGCCGCGCCCGTCGAGGTCGTGGCGGACGACGCGGCCTCGTCCGGGCTTGGCGCAGCGACCACGGCCGTGCCGCCGCTGCCCGAGCGCAGGCCGCAGGGGCACCTGGCGAAGGGCCTGCGTGGCCGCCCGGCGACCGACCAGGACGGCGGGGGTGTCCCCCGCGCCGCGGCCGACGAGCCCGCCGCGGGCCGGTCCTCCAGCGCGATGTCGGCGATGCAGCGCGGCGTGCGCAACAGCCGCGACAGCGCCTCCAACGCCGCCGAGGAAGGGGGCCGAACATGACGGCGACCGCGTCGGGCCATCGTGACGGCCTCGACCTGCGCTGGCTGCTCGACCAGCTGATCGAGCGCGTCGTCGGCGTCGACATGGCCGTGCTGCTCTCCGCCGACGGGCTGCTGCTGTCCCGGTCGTCGGGCATGGGCCGGGAGCCCGCCGAGCACCTCGCGGCCACCGCCTCCGCGCTCACCGGCCTCGCCCGGAGCGCGGGTCGGCAGTTCGCCCGCGGCGCGGTACACCAGACCGCCATCGAGATGGACGGCGGGTACCTGCTCGTCGCCACGGCGGGCCAGGGCACCGCGCTCGCCGTACTGACCGACACGGAGGCGGACCTCGGCATGATCGTCTACGAGATGCAGCTCCTCGTGCGGCGCGTCGGTGACCACCTGGGCGTGGCACCGCGCTCGCGCGGACCTTCGATCGGGTCTGATGGGAGGGCCCATGTCTGACCGTGACATCGGAGCCGGCACCGGAGCCGAGCTGCCGGGCGCCGAACCCTGGTTCGACGACGACGCGGGCCCGCTCGTGCGTGCGTTCGCCGTCACCAGCGGCCGCACGAGACCCTCCCGCTACCTCGACATGGTCACCCTCGTGATGACGGTGGCGCCGACGGTGGCCACTCCCAGCCCCGAACATCGGGCGATCCTGCGGCTCTGCGCCGTCCCGTGCTCGGTCGCGGAGGTCGCCTCCACCCTGAACCTTCCCCTGGTTTCCGCCAAGGTCCTCATCAGTGACCTGGTCGAGCTCGGCGGAGTGATCTTCAAGACCCCGCTCAAGAGCGACGACCCCGGCTTCGACCGCAAGCTTATACGGACGGTGATCGATGGCGTACGCCGGCTCTGATGCCGACGCTGATGTCAGTTCCGCGACCGAGCTGGACCGGGCGTATTCCGCGGTGAAGCTGCTCGTCGCGGGCGGGTTCGGCGTCGGGAAGACGACGTTGGTCGGCGCGGTCAGCGAGATCGCCCCGCTGCGCACCGAGGAGGCGCTCAGCGAGCTCTCCTACGGCGTCGACGACCTGACGCACGTCGAGGACAAGGACACGACGACGGTCGCGATGGACTTCGGCCGGATCACCATCAACCCCGAGGTGATCCTCTACCTGTTCGGCACGCCGGGGCAGGAGCGGTTCTGGTTCATCTGGGACGAGCTGGCGACCGGTGCGCTGGGCGCCGTCGTCCTCGCCGACACCCGCAGGCTCGACCGCTGCTTCGCCTCCATCGACTTCTTCGAACGCCGCGGCATCCCCTTCGTCGTCGGCGTGAACTGCTTCGACGGGGTGCAGGCCTACGCCGTCGAGGACATCCGCCGCGCCCTGTACGTGCCCGACGCCACCCCGGTGCTGCTGTGCGACGTCCGCGAACGCCAGTCCTGCAAGGAGGTGCTGCTCGTGCTGCTCGAGCACGTGCTGGAGCTGATGGGGGAGCCCGTCGGCTAGGCGCTAGGCTAGAGCGCGCTCCCCTTCAGCCACTGCGGCCAGGGGAGCTCCCAGTCGCCGTAGGTGTCACCCAGGGGCAGCTGGGCGCCGCCGGAGTTGGTGATCTCGACGACGTCGCCGATGCCGAAGTGGTCGAAGAACCACTGGGCGTTGGCGGGGCTGAGGTTGACGCAGCCGTGCGACACGTTCGCGCCGCCCTGGGAGCCCACCGACCACGGCGCGGAGTGCACGAACTCGCCGTCGTCGGAGATGCGCTCGTCGAGGTCGACCTTCTCCTTGTAGTACCCGGGCTGGCCCTGGCAGACCCCGTAGGTGCAGGAGTCCATGACGATGCTCGGCTGCTTGTCGGAGATCACGTGCGGGCCGATGTGCGACGGGAAGCCCGGCGAGCCGAGGCTGATCGGCATCGTGTTGACCAGCTTGCCGTTGTCGAAGATCTGCATCTGCTTGGTGGCGCCGTCGGCCTTCGCGACCCACGCGTCGTGCACGTGGATCGTCTCGGTGCGGTCGGTCTCGCCGTAGACCCCGCCGCCGAGGTCGACGCCGTACACGCTCGCCTCCAGCGTGATCGTCGAGCCTGCCTGCCAGTAGGTCTTCGGCCGGTAGTGCACTTCGGTGTCCGACAGCCAGTACCAGCCGCCTTCCTGCGGCGGCGTGGCGGTGACCGAGAGCGCCCGCTGCGCGGCGGCGTGGTCGCGGACGGGGTGGTTGAACTTGACGACGATGGGCTGGCCCACCCCGACCGTGTCCTGGGCAGGCGGCGGGATGAACGAAGGGAACGCCTGCGCCGACGGGGTGAGCGTGGTCACCGCGAGCTCCTGGTGGCCTGCCGCGCCGTCCTGGCCCGTGGCGTCGACGGCCACGGTGTAGCCCGCCGCGTAGGCGAGCGGCGCGGTGGAGGTCCACGTGCTGCCGTCGGCGGCCAGCTTCCCGGCGACGGCGGCGCCGCTCGCCTTGTTGGTGACGGTGACCTTCGTCGCCGTGCCCTGCGCGACGTGCACGACGATCGGTGTGGTGGGGTTCACGTTCTCGGTCGCGGGCGTGACCGAGACGACCGGGCGCTGCGGCGCGGGGGCCACGGACGGAACCGCCCCGCCAGGGCCCCCGCCTGCGCCGGGGGCCGCGACGGTGGCGGTGGTGGCGACGGCGAGGCCTGCACCGAAGGTCAGGAGCACCAGCACGCCGAGGGCGGCGGGCAGCCTGCGGAGGCTGCGAAGCGGTGCCATCTGCTCGGTCACACTCCATCCGGTCGGGTGAGCGGGGACGGCCCGGAACGGGACGTGGACAAGGCGTCCTCGACCCTCCCCGGTGCTCCGATTCTCGCCCATGGCCGCGCCGCTGTCCGCAGGAGCCCCGCCGGTGGGAGGTATGTCGGGATCGCCGTGCCTGCCGCCCCCGCCGCGCCGAGCGGCGTCCGGAGTGGTCGGATGACGGGCGTGCGACAGACGGCGTGGAACCCGCGCGCAGGCCGGTCCGTTGACCGCCGCGTGAACGTCGTCCGCGTGAACGTCGATCGACGGCGCCGCACCGGCCGGGCCTCCGTGACCGCCGCGCTCGCCGCCGCGGGCGCCCTCTTCCCCGACCTGGTCGGCGTCGGCCACCGGTTCCCGCACGCCGCGCTCGCCGCCCTGCGTCCGCACACCACCGCCGCCGCGTTCGCCGCGTCCGCCCTGCTGGCCGCGCACCCCCGCACCCGCGCGCACGCCGCAGGGATCGCGGCCACCGCGCTGGTCGGGGCGGCGTCCCTGCTCGCCAGGGCCTGCCCCGCCGCGCCCACGCCCTCCCCGGAACGCTGCGACCTCACCGTGCTGGCCGCCAACGTGCTGGTCGGCAGGGCCGACACCGGGGCGCTCGCGACGCTGCTCGAGCGCGAGCGGCCCGATCTCGTGTGCCTGCCCGAGGCCGGGCCGGACTACCGCGACAAGCTGGCGCCGCTCGTCGCCGCGCTGGGCTACCGCGCGTGGGCGTCCACCGCGCAGGGCACCTCCGACGGGGAGGGCGTGGTGCTGCTCGCGGCGGAGCGGATGGGCGAGCTGCACGTCACGTCCGGGCCTGAGCTGCGGCACCGCTACCTGCGCGCCACCGGCGGCGCGCTCGGCGCGCGGGCCTTCTACGCGGTCCATCCCGAAGCCCCGATGAGCCCGTCCCGCACGGCGTGGTGGCGCGCCGACCTCGCCCACATCGCGCGCTGGTGCGCGCAGTCGCCCGCGCCGGTCGTGGCGGGCGACTTCAACGCCACGGCCGACAACGCGCTGCTCCGCGCCGCGCTGCGGCACTGCCCCAGCGCCGCCGACGGCACGGGCCGCGGCCTGGTCGGCACGTTCCCGGCGGGGCTGCCGCCCTGGTGCGGCATCCAGATCGACCACGTGCTCGTCCCTGCGGGTTCGACCACCACCCGGTTCGCGATCCTGCCGGTGACGGGCAGTGACCACCGGGCGGTTCTGGCCGGGATCAACCTGCCGACGGAGTGCCGACGGGAACCCGGCACAATGTCCGCGTGATTCCCTCGGAGGCCCGCGATGCGACCGTGCCGATCCCTGTGTCGCCCGCACCCGCCCCCTCCGCAGGGACCAGGCTGAAGGCCCTCGCCAAGGGCTGGCGGGCGCCGCAGAACCGCGACGGGATGGCGCTCGTCCTCAGCTCGGCGATCTCCTCGGCGGTCGGCCTCCTCTACTGGGTGGTCGCCGCGCGCATGTTCGACCCGGCGACGGTCGGGGTGAACTCCACGCTCGTGTCCACGCTGGGCCTGCTGGGCATCGTCGCCCAGCTCAACCTGGGCAGCGCGATGCTGCGGTTCGTGCCGGTGGTCGGGCGCGGCGCGCGGTCGCTCGTGGCCGTCTGCTACGTCACCGGCATCGTCGCGGCCGTCGTCATCGGCTCGGTGTTCGCGCTCGGCGCGGGCTGGTGGGCCCCCGAGCTGCGCGCCGCGGTCGGCGCGGGCGCGCTCCTGGCCTACTTCGCGCTCTCGACGCCGTTCTGGACCGTCTTCAACATGCAGGACTACCTGCTCACGGGCCTCAAGCGCGCCACCGTCGTGCCGTTCGAGAACCTCGCCTTCGCCCTGCTCAAGATCGGCCTGCTGGTGGTGGGCGGGCTGTTCGGCCTCTACGGGGCGATCGCGGGCTCGTGGGCGCTGGGCACGGCGGTCACCGTCGTGGCGATCACGATCTACCTCGTGCGCGTGCTGCCGCCGCACCAGCCGAGGGCGCAGCGCCCGCCGTCGCCGATCTCGCTGCGCTCGATGGGCGGGTTCGTCGCCGCCGACTGGGTCGGCAGCATGTGTCTCACGTTCGTGAACTTCGGCCTCCCGCTGCTGGTGTTCTCCCGCCTCGGCGCCGACGCCGCGGCCACGTTCGGCGTCACCTGGCAGCTGGCCTATGCGCTCTACCTCGTGCCGACCGGCATGGGGCAGTCCCTGGTCGCGCACGCGGCCGCCGACCCGTCCGAGCTGCACGCCGCGCACCGGCAGATGCTCACCAAGTCGCTGACGCTCGTCGTGCCCGCCGTCGTCGTCCTCGGCGCCGGGTCGTGGCTGATCCTGATGGTGTTCGGCGAGCACTACGCCTCCACCGGCAGCGTGCTGCTCGCGCTGGCCTCCCTGTCCGCCGTGCCCGCGTGCGTCAACCTCGCCGCGGTCGCCGCCGCGCGGGTGAGCCAGCGGCGCGTCGGGCAGTTCGGGATCACCCTCGCGCTGGCGGTCATCGTCATTCCGGCGGTGTGGGTGCTCATGCCGCTGTGGGGCCTCACCGGGGTCGGCGTCGCGCTGGTCGGCGGCCAGACCGTCGTCGCCGTCGCGGTGCTGCTGCTCGCGCGGTTCACCCGGCGAAGCGCCCGACCCGGCCTCGCCTGATCCGGGGCCGACACGCGGGCGGGTAGGTTCGGAGGGCGTGGGAACCATGGGGGGACGCCTGCGCGCGGTCGGTCGGCTCGCCGTGGCGTGTGTCGCGGGCGGAATACTGGTGGCGGCGCTGCTCGCGCCGGTCGGGCTGGGCTTCGGCGTGCTGTCCAACCAGGTCAACGACGCGGTCGGGGAGATCACGTCGACCACGGACGAGGGGCAGCTCACCTCGGCGCAGGTGCCGCTGGTCACGACCGTGCTCGACCGCACGGGTGCGCCGATCGCCTCGCTCTACGACCAGTACCGGCTGCCCGTGACGTACGCCGGGATCGCGAAGACGATGGACGCCGCGATCATCGCGATCGAGGACCGGCGCTTCTTCACCGAGTCCGGCGTCGACCCGCGTGCGGTGCTGCGCGCGGCGGTGAACAACTCGTCGGGCGGGAGCACCCAGGGCGCGTCGACGATCACCCAGCAGTACGTCAAGAACTACCTCATCAACGTGATCGACCGCACGGACCCCGCCGCGCAGCGGGCCGACCGCGCCGACACGCTCTCCCGCAAGATCCGCGAGGCGGAGCTCGCGCTGCAGCTGGGCCACAGCGTGCCGAAGGAGCAGATCCTCGCCGGGTACCTCAACGTCGTCGAGTTCTCCGGGAGCGTCTACGGCGTCGCGGCGGCCGCGCACGCCTACTTCGACACGACCGCCGACAAGCTCACCGTGGCCCAGGCCGCCCTGCTGGCCGGGATGGTGAACAACCCGAACCTCTACAACCCCTACACCCACCCGCAGCAGGCGACGGCGCGGCGCGGCACCGTGCTCGACGCCATGGTCGCCACCGGCTCGCTCACCGCCGAGGCGGCGTCGGCGGCCAAGGCGGCCCCGCTGGGCGTCGTGGCGGGCGGTCCTGCCGCCCCGGGCGGCACCTGCCTGTCGGCGGCGCCGGACGCGGGGTTCTTCTGCGACTACGTCGTGAGCTACCTCGAGGACGCGGGCCTCACCGAGGACCAGCTGTACACCGGCGGCTACACGATCAAGACGACGATGGACCCCGCCGCCAGCCAGGTGATCAAGGACGCGGTCGACCGGAACGTCCCGACCACCCAGGACGGGGTGGCCAACACGTTCGCGGTGGTCACGCCGGGCAGCGCGGGGCACGAGGTGCTGGCGATGGTGGCCAACCGCAACCTCGGCACCGACGCCGCGCAGGGGGAGCGGTCGACGAACATCGTCGCCGACGCGAGCAACGTCTTCGGGGCGGGCTCGTCGTTCAAGATCTTCACCACGGCGGCGGCGCTGGAGCGGGGCACCGTCGGATACGGCTCGGACCTGCCCAACCCCGGCTCGGACTGCTTCACCCCGCCCAACGCGAACCGCTACACGCACTGCTACCCGGTGGCCAACGACGGGAACTACGCCGACCCGATCAGCCTGCCCGACGCGCTCGCCACCTCGCCGAACGTCGCGTTCGTCG
The DNA here is from genome assembly GCA_963750095.1 of uncultured Actinomycetota bacterium. Classification (GTDB taxonomy): domain Bacteria; phylum Actinomycetota; class Actinomycetes; order Mycobacteriales; family Pseudonocardiaceae; genus Pseudonocardia. The sequence continues at coordinate 1,022,034 of CAVVPJ010000012.1, forward strand.
GCCTCGAGGCGCGCACCGGCGTGCCCGCGGTCGTGCAGATGGCGCAGCGGCTGGGCCTGCGCCACACGCTGGCGACCAACGACGCGGGCAGCGCGCCCGTGACCGACGCGGCCGACCCGCTGTCGCACAACCCGCAGTACAACCAGCCGCAGTCGCAGTACTTCCAGGGCCTGCTCTCGTTCACCCTCGGCGACAGCCCGGTGAGCCCCCTCGAAATGGCCAACGTGGCGGCGACGATCCTCTCCGACGGCGTGTGGTGTCCGCCGAACCCGATCCAGTCGGTGACCGACCGCGACGGCAAGCCTGTCGCGGTGGCCCAGCAGCCGTGCGAGCAGGTCGTCAGCCCCGGCCTCGCGCACACCCTCGCCGCGGGGCTGTCGAAGGACACCACCGACGGGACGTCGGCGGCGGCCGCGCGCGCGGCGGGCTGGCACCGGCCGGACATCGGCAAGACGGGCACGACCAACGACAGCGAGTCCGTCGCGTTCGTCGGCGGCGTCGACGGCTACGCCGCGGCGTCCATGGTGTACGCCGACAGCGCGCATCCGCAGGAGGTCTGCCCCGGGCGGCCGGTGCACCTGGGCAACTGCGGGCACGGGGCGTTCGGCGGCACCGTCGCCGCCCCGCCCTACTTCGCCGCGTTCAACCAGCTGCTCGCCGGGCACCCCGACGTGGCGATCCCCGGCCCCGACCCCGCCTACCAGGACGAGGGCGACCGGCTGCCGGTCGTCCCGTTCGTCGTCGGGCAGCCGGGCCCGGCGGGCGCGCAGGCCGTCACCGCGGCAGGCTACCCGGTGACGATGCGGGCGGTCCCTTCCACGCTGCCGCAGGGCCAGGTGGTCGGCCAGAGCCCGCAGGGCAACCTCGCCACCGGTACCCCGGTGACGATATGGACGAGCGCGGGCCGGTGAGCGAGCTTGCGAGCGAGTCCTTGACCCATCGCCCGTCCGTCGAGGACGTCCGGGCCGCGGCCGCCCGGATCGCGGGCCACGCGCACCGCACGCCGGTGCTGCGCTCGTCGCGCGTGGACGCGGAGCTCGGCGCCAGCGTCGTGTTCAAGTGCGAGAACCTGCAGCGGGTCGGCGCGTTCAAGTTCCGGGGCGCGCTCAACGCCCTCTCGCGGTTCTCGGCGGAGCAGCGGAGGGCGGGCGTCGTGGCCTACTCGTCGGGCAACCACGCGCAGGCCGTCGCGCTGGCGGCGCGCATCCTGGAGATCCCTGCGACGATCGTCATGCCGCACGACGCACCCGCGGCGAAGGTCGCCGCGACGGTGGGCTACGGCGCCGAAGTGGTGCGCTACGACCGGTTCACCGAGGACCGGGAGGCCCTCGGCGCGGAGCTCGCGCGGCGCCGCGGCCTGACGCTCGTGCCGCCCTACGACCACCCCGACGTGCTCGCGGGCCAGGGCACGGCGGCGCTGGAGCTGTTCACCGAGGTCGGCGCGCTGGACGCGCTGTTCGTGCCGCTCGGCGGGGGCGGGCTGCTCGCGGGCACGCTGCTGGCCGCCGAGGCGCTCGCGCCCGGATGCCGGGTGTACGGGGTCGAGCCGGAGGCGGGCGACGACGGGCGGCGCTCGCTCGCCGCGGGCGAGATCGTGCGCATCGACGTGCCCGCCACGATCGCGGACGGCGCGCAGACGACCCACCTGGGCGCGCACACGTTCCCGATCATCCAGCGGGCGGTCACGGAGATCAGGACGGCGTCCGACGCGGAGCTCGTCGCCGCCATGCGGGTGTTCGCCGCGACGATGAAGCTCGTGGTGGAGCCGACCGGCTGCCTCGGCCTGGCCGCCGCGCGCGCCGCGGAGGACATCGCGGGGCAGCGGGTGGGCGTGCTCGTCAGCGGCGGCAACGTGGATCTCGACCGCTATGCGGCACTGCTGTCGGGGAGGGGGTAGAAACTACCTCGTGAGCAATGCTAGTGATTCCCTCGAGGCCGGGACGATCACGATCGACGGCCACGGCGGCGACGAGATCGAGGCCTACCTGGCGCGGCCGACCGGCGGCGCGCCCTACGGCGGCATGGTGGTCATCCACCACATGCCCGGCTGCGACGCCGGGACGAAGGAGATCGTGCGGCGGTTCGCGGCGCACGGCTACGCGGCGCTGTGCCCGAACCTGTACTCCCGCGAGGCGCCCGGCGCGAGCCCCGACGACGCGGCCGCCTACGTGCGCGCGCACGGCGGCGTGCCCGACGAGCGGCTCGTCGGCGACGTGGACGGCGCCGCGCGGCACCTGCGGGCGCTGCCCGGCGCCACCGGGAAGGTCGGGGTGATCGGGTACTGCTCCGGCGGGCGCCAGACGTTCCTCGCGGCGTGCTCGCTCGCGCTCGACGCCGCGGTCGACTGCTACGGCGCGTTCGTCGTGCACGAGCCGCCCGCGAGCTTCCCGCTGGCCGTGAAGCCGCTGCTCGGGCTCGCGCCGCAGCTCTCGTGCCCGCTGCTGGGCCTGTTCGGCGCCGACGACACGTTCCCCGGGCCGGAGGAGACCGCGAAGCTCTCCGCCGAGCTGGACCGGCTGGGCAAGCCGCACGAGTTCCACACCTACGAGGGCGCCGGGCACGCGTTCTTCTCCGTCGACCGGCCCGCCTACCGCCCGGAGGCGGCCGTCGACGGCTGGGCGAAGATCTTCGCGTTCCTCGGCGAACACCTGGCGGTGTGACCTCGTGTGCACCTACGTCACCGAGAAGGTCGCGGTCGAGGGCAGCGGCAAGGGCGCGCAGGGGTGGTTCGCGCTGACCGAGGCGACGGCCTACGTGGACCACCCGGTCCACGCGCCGTACGGGCACACCGTGAACATCGACTTCCTGGCGCCGGAGCGTGGACCGTCCGCGCGGGTCGCCGTCGAGCTCACGGAGGAGGCCGCGCTCGCGCTCGTCGGCGCGATCACGCGGGCTGTGGCGTCCGCGCCGCCGGGGCTGGCGTCCCGGGAGCAGGGGAGCGGCGCGCCGAGAGGAACGTCCACATCAGTCCCGTGACGGCGGCGGGCCAGCTGCGGTCGGCGCCGGGGTGGACGACGAGGTCGACCCCGGTGCCCGCCCGGCAGGCCGGGAAGCGCTGCACGACGGCGCCTTCGTCGGTGGCCGTGGTCGGGGGCGTCGTGCAGCGGTCGCGCGCGGCGAGCCAGCCCGCCGCCGTGCGGGCCGACAGGAGCGCCGGGTGCGCGAGCGGGTCGCCGCCGATCGAGAGGACGTGGTCGTGCACGCCGACGGCCAGGAACGACGGCGACCCTCGCCGTCGTCGCGGGCGGTCGAGCCCGCACTGACCGGGGCGCAGTGACCGGGGCGCAGTGACCGGGGCGCACTTCGCACACAGTGCGGCGTCCTCGCACACGGTCGACCGTGTGCGAGGACGCCGCAACGTCTGTGAAGTCGGGCCGCGCCCTACTTGCCGAATATCGACTTCGTGGCGTCTTTGACCTTCTCGCCCGCCTGCTTGACCTGGCCGGACGCCTGGTCGGCGCGGCCCTCGGCCTCGAGGTCGGGGTCGTCGGTCGCCTTGCCCGCGCCCTCCTTGGCCTTCCCCTTGAACTCCTCGGCCTTGTTGTCGATCTTGTCGTCGAGCCCCATGACCCATTCCCTTCGCTTGCGGACGAGAATGGGGTGCCCCGTCGCCGCACCCGCCAACCATCGGCACCGGTGTAGCCGTGATCACCTTCGGCGGCGGAAGCCGCCCCGGTCGCCCGCGCGCAGGCGCGCGGCTACGGAGGAGACTTCCGTCCATCTGGAACGCTGCGGGCACCAGGGAACACTCGGCTGTCGAGTTGAGTGCCCCGCACCCGCCCGCCGTTTACCCGCACCTTCAGGAGGACAGATGGACGAGCACGTGCTGACCGCGACCCGCCGGTCGCTGCACGCGGTGGCCGAGCAGCTGCTCGCCGGACCCCAGCACCGCACGCAGGGCACCATCCGGCTGCGGATCACCCCCGGTGGGTTCGGGCAGGTCGCCGGTCCGTGGCGGGTGGAGGGCGCCGAGCTGGTCGGGCCCGACCGGCGCGTGCCGCTCACCGGCACGATCGCCGACGTCGCCAAGGCCGCGGGCGTCGAGCCGGGTGCGCCGACGATCTACTCCGACCACGCCGACCTCGCCGAGGACGCCCCGCTCGCGGTGGACGCCGCCGCGGCGGCCGAGCTCGAGGAATGGTTCGCCCGCGGGGATTCCGGGCTGCGCGCCTTCGCCGCCGGGATCGCCGCCGACGAACAGCCGGTGCTCTGGCCGGAGCACTTCGACCTCGGGATCGCGGTCGACGAGGTGAACTACGGCATCTCGCCGGGCGACGGGGGGCACGCGGGTCCCTACGCGTACGTCGGGCCGTGGACCAAGCGCGAGGGACCCTTCTGGAACGCCGCGTTCGGTTCGCTGTGCCCCGCCACCGAGCTGCCGGAGACGGCGGCGGTCGCGGCCTACTTCGCCGCGGGCCGTCAGGCGGCATCGGAAGGGGACGCGCCACACGACCACGGCTGATCCGCGGCGTCACTCGACTACACAGCGCCATCTCCTGCCCCGGACGGGCCATCTCGACCGGCCGCCCGTCGCAGCCACTCGTGTGCTGGGCGCCGGTGCGATGGTGGATCCTGGGCATGTCCGGGTAGCGTGCAGGCCAAGGACCGGCGGTTGCGACCCCGCCAGCGCCTCCCCAGCGGCGCGGCGGCGGAAGGCACGGCCGAACCCCACTCGAGAGGACCGATGGTGGGCGACGACATGTTCGCGACCGAGGGTGACTCGGCGAACGTCGGGCGCCAGGGCACGGCCACTCGCGAGAACGGCCGCGTCGGTGGTCTCGCGTCACTGGCCGCCGATGCCGCGGGCGGCGACGTCTCCGTCGACGTGCTCCGGCGGCTGCGGGAGCGGGTCGACCGCAACGTGCGGCTGGTGGACCGGATGCGGGCCGACCCGCTCGCGCCCGAGCCGCCCGGCCTGCCGGAGCTGATCGACACCGCCCGGCGGATGCGGCACGACGCCGAGACGCTGATGCTGCTGGCCGGGGTCGACGCGGGCGCCCGTCCCGGGTCTCCCGTCCGGCTCTCGGCGTTGCTGGACGAGGCGGTCGACGCGACGGACGAGCCCATGCGGGTCGACGTCCGCAGCGGCCCTTCCGCCACCGTGGAGCCCTCGGCCGCCACCGAGCTGCTGCACGTCGTGGCCGAGGTCGTCGACCACGTCACGGCGATCCACCCCGGCGGGCGGGTCGAGGTGTCGAGCCGCACGGACGCCCCCGGCGGCATCGTCGTGGAGATCAGGACGGCGAGCACCACCCGCTACGACCCCGGCGGCAGGCGCGGCATGGCCGCGGCCTCGCTGATCGCGCAGCGCTCCCGCAGCGGGCTCGTGCTGCGCACCCCGCTGCCCGGCCCGGCGAGCGCGGGCGCCCCGATCGCCACGATCCACTGTCCCGCGCGGGCGGTGAGCATCCAGGAGCTGGACTACACGCCGTGGTCCGCGCCCGCCCCCCCGCCGCAGCCGGGCGGCTTCGACCGGCGCTACGGCCCGTACGCGGGCGAGTCCAACGGCTACGGAGCGCACGAGCCCGAGACACCGGCCCACGGCCTGCCCCTCGACCGGATCGGCCACCGGCCCTCGCCGCGGCCCACCGTCGAGACGCTGTTCACCGAGCTGACCCAGGAGACGGCACACCGGGAGCGAGCGGCCGCCGCCGACCCGCCCTCCGGGTCGGCCGCCTTGAACGGCCGCTCGTACCGGGACCCGGTCGACGAGCTGTTCGGCCCCCTCGTCGACCTGCCAGCGGCGTCTGAGGGGCACGACGGGGGCACGCCGATCTTCGAGGCGGTGGCGTCGGCCTGGTTCCGCGACGACGTCCCTGCGGCGGAGCCCGCCGACTGGGAGTCACCGAGCGACCGCGAGTGGCGCGCCGCCGCCGAGCGTGCCGCACGGCCTGACGAGACCACCTTCACCTCCGAGGGGCTGCCGCGACGGCGGCCGGGCGGGCGGCTCGTGCCGCCGCGGCGGCGGGACGGCAGCGGTGAAGGCGGCGGCGCCCACGCCCAGCCCGCCGACCGCGTTCCGGACCGTGTCCCCGACCGGGTTCGCGAGCGTCTGGCGACCTACCAGCGCGGCCTGCGCCAGGGGCGGCACCGCGCCGAGCCCGCCGACCCCGGCGACCCCGCCGCCTGGTGATCTGCTGCTCGTCGTGCCCCACCTGCCGGTCGTCGCACCGTGGTGATCTTCCGTAACGCTCCGTGTCGCCGCCACGACGGATTCGGTAGCGCGCCAGGGGTGCGCGCGGCGAGCGAAAGAAGGGCAGGCACGTGGCGGTCGCACCGAGGCGCAGGCACCGTCGACGGCGGATGCGGTCCCGCGGCACCGACCGGCTTGAGGACCTGGTCGCGTGGCTGCTGACCAGCTGCGCGGTCGGGGTCGTGCTGCTCGCCGTGGTGGTCGGCAGGCTCGGGCACGAGCAGACGCTCGCCCGCTCGCTGGAGGAGAACGCGATCCGCACCCCCGCCCACGCCACGCTGATGGAGGACGTCGACGGAGCGGTCCTCACCGACGGCGCCCGGCCACGCACGGTCATGGCCCACTGGACCGCGCCCGACGCCCACGAGGTCGAGGGGCGGGTCGTCGTCAGCACCCGCCACCGGGCGGGCGACGCCGTGGCGGTCTGGACGGACCGCACCGGTCGGCTCGTCCCGGCGCCCATCACCGCCCGGTCGGCCGCCGTCGTCGGGTGGACGTGGGGCGTAGCGGTCGTCCTCGGCGGATGGGCGGTCCTCGCGCTGCTCTGGAGCGCGGTGCGCGCCTGGACGGCGCACCGCAACGCCGCCTCGTGGGCCCAGGAGTGGGCGCTCGTGGAGCCCACCTGGAGTGGTCGCGTCCCCTAGGTTGAGGTCGTGTCCTACGACGTCGCCGCGCTCCGCGAATGCTTTCCCGCTCTGAAGGCGGGCTCCGCCCACTTCGACGGGCCCGGCGGGTCGCAGGTGCCCGACTCCGTCGCCGAGGCGGTGGCCCGCGCCCTCGTCGCGCCGCTGGCCAACCGCGGCCGCGTCACCGATGCGGAGCGCGCCGCCGACGCGATCGTGCTCGCCGCGCGGGACGCGATGGCCGACCTGCTCGGCGCCGACCCGCGCGGCATCGTGTTCGGCCGCAGCATGACCGCGCTGACCTTCGACATGGCCCGCACGCTGGCGGCGACCTGGGCGCCCGGCGACGAGGTCGTGGTGACGCGCCTCGACCACGACGCGAACATCCGTCCGTGGGTGCTCGCCGCGGAGGCGGTGGGCGCGACCGTGCGCTGGGCCGAGTTCGATCCGGCCACCGGCGAGCTGACCGAGGACGACGTCGCGGCCGTGCTGTCGCCCCGCACCCGGCTCGTGGCGGTCACCGCCGCCTCCAACCTGCTGGGCACCCGCCCGCCGGTCCGCGCGATCGCCGACCTGGCGCACGCCGCGGGCGCGCTCGTCTTCGTCGACGGGGTGCACTACACCGCGCACGCGGCCGTCCACCTCGAGGCGCTGGGCGCCGATCTGTTCGTCTGCTCGCCGTACAAGTTCCTCGGCCCGCACTGCGGCGTGCTCGCGGGCGACCCCGCGCTGCTGGAGACGCTGCGCCCGGCCAAGCTCGCCCCGTCCACCGACGTCGTCCCGGAGCGGTTCGAGCTGGGCACGCTGCCCTACGAGCTGCTCGCGGGCACCACGGCGGCCGTCGACTTCCTCGCGGGCATCGTGGGCTCGGCCGGGCCGCGGCGCGAACGGCTGCTGGTGTCCATGGCGGCCGTCGAGTCCTCGGAGGACCGGCTGCGTGCGCGGATCGAGGAGGGGCTGCTGGCGCTGCCGGGCGTCACCGTGTACTCCCGCGCGGCGCACCGCACCCCGACCCTGCTCGTCGGGCTGGGCGGGCGCGAGCAGGACGCCTACGCGTTCCTGGCCGGGCGGGGGGTCAACGCGCCCGCGGGGTCGTTCTACGCGCTGGAGGCGTCGCGGCGGCTCGGGCTCGGCGACACGGGCGCGCTCAGGGTCGGGCTGGCGCCCTACGTCGACGACGGCGACGTCGACCGGCTCCTCGACGGGCTGGCCGCGTTCACGGGTTCCTGAGCCGGGCCGGGCTGCGGGAAGAGCCGCGGCAGGAGGCGCAGCATCAGCGCCGACCAGGTCAGGTGGGTCAGCAGCGGCGCCTGTACCCCTCCGGTCGCCCGCCGCTGCAGCGCGAACAGCACACCCATCACGCCCGACGCGAGCACCAGCGCGGGGTTGCGGGTGGCGGTGGCGGCGATCATGTAGGCCCCGGTGGTCGCCGTCGCCGCGTTGCGGCCCGCCGCGGCGTAGAGGGCGCCGCGGAAGAAGACCTCCTCGGCCGCCCCGTTGGCGAGGGTGGTGGCGAGCACGAGGCCGCCCGACCCGTGGTCGGCGTAGCGCAGCACCGACGTGATGGCCCGGTCGAGCACCGGGATCCGCTTCGCGACGAGGGCGGCGGCGTAGAACGCGCCGAACGCGCCGACCCCCGTCAGGACGGGCCCGACGACCGGGCGCCGCAGGCCTTCGGCGCCCGGTGCCCACCCCCTGGGGACGGGGCCCGACGCCAGCCCGCCCGCGGTCCAGGTGAGCGCCGTGGCGGCGGTGAGGCCGTAGAAGCGGCGCGAGCCGGGTGTCGCGGTGAGCGAGGCGCCGAGCACGCCGACGCCCGCCACCGCCGTCGCCGCGACCACGCGGCGCCGCCGTCGCAGCTTGTCGCGGACGTTCGCCATCCGCCCACATTGGCACAGCGACCCGGCCCGTCGCGCGCCAGAGAGCGCGGCGCCGGGCAGCAGCGCGCCCGGGCCGAGCGGGGGAACCCACCCTCTCGTGCGTGCTGTCGGAAGGACCCTCGCCCTCGCAGACGGGATGTGCGCCTCGCAGGGCCCGGGGGGTCTGCGAAGCGTCTGCGCGCTCTGCGCAGTGGTGCCCCCTCGGGCCCCACCACGCACGCCGACCCGATCTACCGGGTGGCCCACGACCTCGGCCTGCCCTGCACGGAGCCGGGCGCCCTCCTCGCCGCCTGACGCGCCGAGCGGCCCGCCGGTCCGGTCCCCCGTGATCGGCGGGCCGTAGGGTGCGCGTGTGTCCGCCATCGGGTGGTTCGTCCTCCTCGGGGTGGTGGTCGTGCTGCTGTGCGCGGGGGGTGCCGTCTTCGCGCTGCGCAGGGCCGTCCGCCCCAGCGAGCACGTGCTGGAGGCGGAGCCGGAGGACCGGCCGTTGGCCGCGGTCGTCGTCAACCCGGTCAAGGTCGACGACGCGGCACGCGGCCAGGTGATCGCCGTGTGCACCGGCCTCGGCTGGGCGCCGCCGCTGTGGCTGCCCACCTCGCCGGAGGACCCGGGCACCGGCCAGGCCCGGCTCGCGGTCGAGCGCGGCGCCGATGTCGTGATCGCTGCGGGCGGTGACGGCACGGTCCGCGCGGTCGCCGAAGCGCTGGCGGGCACGGGCGTGACGATGGGCCTGGTGCCCACGGGCACGGGGAACCTGCTGGCGCGCACGCTGGGCCTGCCCGCCGACGTCGTCGCGGCCACCCGGGTCGCGCTCACCGGCGACGACCGCCACATCGACGTCGGCCGCATCGCCGCCGACGACACCGACGAGCGCGTCTTCCTCGTCATGGCGGGCACCGGGCTGGACGCGACGATCATGGAGAGCACCCCCGAGGCGCTCAAGGGCCGCGTCGGCCCCTTCGCGTACATCATCTCGGGTCTGCGTGCCATGCGCGGGCGGCGTGCCAGGGTCACCATCGCGCTCGACGGCAAAGAGCCGATGCGGCGTCGCACCCGCATGGTCGTCGTCGGCAACACCGGCACGCTGGTCGGCGGGCTCGCCCTGATGCCCGACGCCGCGATCGACGACGGCCGCCTCGACGTCGTGAGCCTCGCCCCGAAGGGCCTGCTCGGCTGGGTCGGGGTCGCCGCGCGCGTGGTCACCCGCAACCGCCGCGGCAGCAGGCGCATCGAGCACTGGCAGGCGTGTGACGTCGTCGTCACCTCCGACGTGTCCCAGCCCGCCCAGGTGGACGGCGACCTCATCGGCACGGCCCGTGTGCTGCGCATCTCCGTCGACGCGGGCGCGCTGGTCGTGCGGGTGCCCGGAACGGACCCACGGGACACCCCCTAACGTCGGGGCGTGCGGACGCTCCAGGTCATCGGCATCGGGGCGGGCGACCCCGAGCACCTCACGCTGCAGGCCGTCGCGGCACTGAACCGCACCGACGTGTTCCTGCTCGTCGACAAGGGCGAGCCGACCGCCGACCTCGCCGGGCTGCGCGCCGAGCTGCTGGCCCGGCACGTCGCCCGCCCCTACCGCGTCGCCACGATGCCCGAGCCCGAGCGGGACCGGGTCGCTCCCGGCTACGAGGACGCCGTCCGCGACTGGCAGCGCCGCCGGGCCGCCCACTACGCGCGGGCGATCGCCGACGAGGTGCCAGACGGCGGTGTCGGCTCGTTCCTCGTGTGGGGCGACCCCGCGCTCTACGACGGCACCCTGCGGATCCTTTCCGGTCTGGCGGACGCGTTCGCCTGCCGCGTGGTGTCGGTGCCGGGCATCAGCGCGGTGCAGGCGCTGGCCGCGGCGCACGGGCTCGTGCTCAACCGGGTCGGCGGGGCCGTGACGGTCACCACGGGCAGAAGGCTGGCCCGCGAGGGGATGAGCGGCGACGATGTGGTGGTCATGCTCGACGCCCGGTGCGCGTTCGCGGACCTTCCCGACGCGCCGGTCGACATCTTCTGGGGTGCCTACCTCGGCTCCCCGGACGAGGTGCTCGTCGCGGGCGACCTGGCCGCCGTCAAGGGCGAGATCGTGGCGGTGCGGGCGCGGGAGCGGGCGCGCAAGGGATGGATCATGGACACGTACCTGCTGCGGCGCCGGTGAACGTCCTGCTGCTCGGCGGGACGGCCGAGGCGCGGCGGCTCGCGGCACGCCTCGGCCGCCGTGCCGGGCTCGCGGTGACCTCGTCGCTGGCGGGTGCGGTGGCGGTGCCGCTCCTGCCGGAGGGCGATGTCCGGATCGGCGGGTTCGGCGGCGTCGAGGGGCTCGTCGCGTGGCTGCGGGACCACCGCACCGACGTCGTCGTCGACGCCACCCACCCGTTCGCGACCGGCATGACGGCCAACGCGGTCGCCGCCACCGCCGCGCTCGGCGTCCCGCTGCTCGTGCTGCGGCGGCCCGGCTGGACGGCGGGGCCCGGCGACCGCTGGCACCGGGTGCCGGGCACCACGGCCGCCGCCGCGCTGCTGCCGAGCCTCGGCGAGCGCGCGTTCCTGGCGATCGGGTCCGGCGGGCTCGCGGCGTTCGCCCACCTGCCAGGCTGGTTCCTGCTGCGCGCCGTCGACCCCCCGCCGCCCCCGCTTCCCGAGCACCACCACCTCGTGCTCGACCGCGGCCCCTTCACCGCCGACGCCGAGCGCGCCCTCCTGCGGGAGCACCGCATCGACGTGCTGGTCTGCCGCGACAGCGGCGGCGACCTCACCGCCGCGAAGCTCGTCGCCGCCCGCGAGCTGGGGCTGCCGGTGGTGCTGCTGGACCGCCCGCCCGCACCCGCCGTCCCGGTCGTCGAGACGGTGGACGACGCCGCGGCCTGGCTGGGCCGTGCGCGGAAAGCCTCGCTATAGCGAGGCTTTCCGCGCACGACCGAACTCCGCACGCACCCCCACCAGGCGGACCGGACGCCCCGGGGTGAAGCGCCCCAGCACCGACAGCGCCGCGGCTTCGAGCGCCGCGGCGTCCGAGGTGGGCTCCGGCAGCGTCATGCTGCGCGTCTTCGTCGTGAACGGGGCGAAGCGCACGGTCACCCCGACACGGGCGGCGGGCCTGCCTTCGGCGACGACGTCGTCGGCGACCCTGCGGGCGAGCGCCGCCGCGGCGGCCTCGACGTCGGCCCAGTCAGTGAGGTCGGCGGGGAAGGTCTCCTCGCGCCCGTGCGAGCGCGCCACCCACGGCTCGCCCCGCACCTCGACGCGCCCGATCCCCCGCCCGAGCTGCACGTACCAGGGGCCCAGCGCCGGGCCGAGGTCGGCGGCCAGCGTCGCGGCGTCCGCGGCGGCCAGCTCGGCCACCGTGTGCAGCCCGCGGTCGGCGAGCTTCGCGGCGGTCTTCGCGCCGATGCCCCACAGGGCGCGCGTCGGGCGGTGACCCATGACGGCCGCCCAGTCCTGCTCGGTGAGCGTGAAGCGCCCGCCGGGCTTGCCGAACTCGGTCGCGATCTTCGCGCGGAGCAGGTTGTCCCCGATGCCGACCGCGCACGACAGCCGGGTGCGCTCGCGCACCGCGGCCTGGATCCGCTCCGCGAGCGCCTCGGCCCCCGATTCGTCGGGGACGGTGGCGCCCACGAACGCCTCGTCCCACCCCATCACCTCGACGACCACATCGTCGAAGCTGCGGAGCACGTCCATGACCCGCGCCGACGCCTCCTCGTAGGCGGGGTTGTCGGCGGGCAGGAACACGGCGTCCGGGCAGCGGGCGAGCGCCGTGCGCAGCGGCATGCCGGACCGGACGCCGTACTCCCGCGCCGCGTACGACGCCGTCGCGACCACCCCGCGGCGGGTCGGGTCGCCGTGCCCGCCGACGACGACGGGCCGCCCGGCCAGCTCGGGGCGACGCAGGATCTCGACCGCCGCGATGAACTGGTCGAGGTCGACGTGCAGCACCCGGTACACGGGCCCCGTTCTAGCGTTGGGGGAGCGGGTTGACCAGCCGGAGCACCGACGAGGCCGTGCGCAGCGACCCGATCCCGGTCGGGTGGAACGGGAAGGGGTCGGCCATGCCCTGGATGTCCGGGCCGAGCCCGTCGGCGGCCGCGTCGCACAGCAGCGACAGCTCGGGGCGCGCGATGGCGAACCCGTACTTCTCCGCGCCCGCGGTCAGCACCGCGTTGAGCTGCTCGTTGCGCGCCGTCAGCAGCGCGATCTTCGTGGGGTCCAGCCCGGGGTAGCCCGCGGCCTTCGTGTCGGCGCAGTCCGCGTGCGCGGCGAACGCGCCGTAGGACGACACGACGATCACCTGTGGGCGGCCGGGGAGGTCGTTGAGGTCGACGAGCAGGTCGCCGTAGGCGCGGTCGAACGCGGCCAGCCGGTAGTCGAACTCGTTCTGGGTGAGCGCGTCGGCGCAGTCGGGGACGCCGTAGCAGTAGCGCAGGAAGTCGGTCCAGCCCACGTCGTTCGGACCGATCTCGACGACGACGAACCGCAGGCCCTGCACCTGGCGCAGCACTCCGACCTGGGCGGGCACCTGCTGCCCTCCGATGTCCTGCGGACCGCGCAGGCCCGCGGTGACCGTGGCGTCCGGGCAGGCGAGGTTGAGCACGCGGGCGGGCAGCAGGTCGCCGATCTCGGACGCGAGCGAGTCGGTGCTGCGCCGGCACACGGCGTCGTCGGGCCGGGCGTAGGGGCCGGTCGCGGGCACCGGTGGCCCGCCGAGGCGGGCGGCGCGCGAGTCGCCGATGACGGCGCCGAGGTAGCCGGTGAGCGGCGGCCCGACCGGGTGGGGGGAGAGCCGGTAGGCGCCGACGAGCTGGGCGAGCGAGGTCACCCCGCGCAGGCCGTTGACGGCGCCGGTCCAGGCCAGCGCCCCGCAGCCCGCCCACGCCAGCACCGACACCGCGAGCGCGATCACGGTCATCCTGCGGGTGGCCCGCACGCTGCGCAGCCACAGGTCCGCTGGGGGCACCCACCCGGCGTGGGTGACCCTCCGCAGCACGACCACGCCGCGGATCCCCACCGCCGCCACCGCCGCGACGAGCGTGAACGCGAGCAGCCCCGCGCCCGCCCAGAGGTACCAGGTGACGAACCCGTCGGTGATCGCGCTGACCGCGGCGTCGCGCTCCGCCGGGCCGCGGTCGGCGTCGAACACGGCGGCGGCGCCCGCGTTGCGCTGCACCGGCCCCATCGTGAGCTGCGGTCGCAGCGGCCCCCACACGGTGAGCGGGCGCAGGTCGAGGGCGGTGTTGCCGACCTGCACCAGCAGGGCGGGGCCCGCCGGGCTGAGCTGTGCTGGCCGCGCGCCCACCGTGATGACCTGGCCGAACGCGACCACGTCCCGACCGGGTGTGAGAGCGATCGTGGTCGGGATGCCCGCGAGCAGGCAGAACGCCGCGAGCGCGACGGTCGGCCAGTGGCGCGCGTCGCGGCCGCGACCCAGGGTGCGCAGCAGGCGGCGCACGGCGCGGTGGGGCCTGCGTCGGTCGTACAGGACGGGTCCCCCTCGTGCCGCATCGAGCCGGTCCGCTCCCCAGCATGCGCGCGCCGGGTCCGGTACGGAAGAGCCCCGTCCTGACGACGACGCGCTACGGAAGCGCGCGGACGGCCAGTAGCGCGACGTCGTCGGTCATCGGGTCGGGGGAGAAGCGCTCGACGGCGTCGCGGACGGCCGCGACCACCTGCCGGGCCGAACCGCCCGCCGTACCGGCCGCCGTCGCCACCAGCCGCTCGGGGCCGAACTGCTCCCGGCCGCGGCGCCGCTCGGTGACGCCGTCGGTGTAGAGCAGCAGCACGTCGCCGGGCGCGAGGCGGTGGGTGGTGACCTCCACCATGATCCGGGGCAGCAGCCCGACCGCGGTGCCGAACGCGCCGACCTGCTCGGCGGTGCCGTCGGCGCGCACGAGCACCGGCCGCTCGTGCCCGGCGAGCAGCAGCTCGACCGCGAGGCCAGAGGGCTCGTCCCGCCCGGTTCTGCGCACCAGCGCGACGGCCAGCGTGCAGAACTGCAGCGGGTCGGCCGCCTCCATCATCACCTCGTTGAGCAGCGTCACCGCGTCGGCGAGGCCGCGGCCGCCGCGCACCAGCACCCGCAGCACGTTGCGCACCAGCCCGGTGCGGGCCGCGGCGCGCGCCCCTTTGCCGCACACGTCGCCCACCGAGACGAGCCAGCGGTCCTGCTCCACGGTCAGCACGTCGTAGAAGTCGCCGCCGACGTCGGAGCCGCGGCTCGCGGGCAGGTACTCGGCGGCGAGGTCGAGGCCGCGCCCCGTGGGCAGCGCACGCGGCAGCAGCGCCTGCTGCAGCGCCTGCGACACCGCGACGTGGGCGGCGGCGTTCTGCGCGTTCTGGACGGCGAGCGCGGCGCGGCGCGCGATGTCGGAGACCAGGACGGCGTCCTCCGGCGAGTGCGGACGCCCGTCGGGCCTGCCGACCAGCAAGGTGCCGATGGTGGTGCCCCTGGTGCGCAGCGGCACCGCGAGCCCGTCGGTGGGGGTGCTGATGCGCACGGGCGCGGTCCCGTCCCGCACCAGGTCTTGGAGCAGCGCGCGCAGCTCGCGGGACGGGCCGGGGCGGCCGTCGGGGTCCAGCGCGGCGCGCAGCTCCGGCAGCTCGTCCTCGTCGGCGTGGGTGAACGCCGCGAGCCGCAGACCAGGGCCGGAGCCGGTCTCGGCGAGGTGCACCGCGCACCACCGCCCGAGCCGCGGCACGACGACCTGCGGCACGACGGCGACGGCCAGCTCGACGTCCAGCGACTGCCCCAGCAGCTCGCTGGCTTCGGCGAGGTAGGCCATCCAGGCGCGCCGGTGCTGGTCGACCGCGCGCAGCCAGCGGGTCTCGACGGCCATCGCGATCCGGTAGGCGACGAGCTCGACGAGGTCCCGTGCCCCCTCCTCGACCCCGTCTCCGGCCCTGTATCTGGCCCCGTATCTGGCCCCATATCTGGCACTGACGTCGACGGGCGGTCCGAGCAGGCGGACCGCCCCCCGCAGCGGCGGCGTCACCGGCAGCGCGACGTCGAGCACGACCGTCCCGCCCGCAGGCCCGGCGCGGGCGACCTCGGCGAGGCCCGCCCCGTCCCCCTCGTCGACCACGACGACCACCGCGTGGACGTCGAGCACGTCGCGCAGCCGCCTGCCGAGCTCCGCGACCAGCTCGAGGGGCTGCAGCCGGTCGCCGAGGCCCGCAGGCACGTGCAGCAGCCGCCGCGCCTGCTCGGCGCTGACCCGCCCTGGGGCGTGGTCGGGAGGGGCGGCCGCCGCCCGCGCCTGCACGGACGGGCGGGCGGCGAGGGTGAACCAGATCGTGTGCCTGCCGTCGACGTCGTGGCGCGTGCCCCAGGCCGTGGCCATGCGGGCGACGAGCCCGAGCCCGCGCCCGTGGCTCGCGGCGCGGCCGTAGCGGCGCCGCGGCTCGGCGAGGTGCGCCTCCAGCGGGCCGGACCCGCGGTCGGTCACGGAGACGGTGAGCGACTCGCCGTCGATCTCGAGGCCGACCTCGAACTCGGTGCCCGCATGCAGCACGGCGTTCTCGGCGAGCTCGCTGGCCAGCAGGACCGCGGTCTCGGCCGTCTCGGGGTCGAGCCCTGGCACCGCGTCGAGCTCGTCCTGCAGCATCCGGCGCGCCTGCCTGGCGGACCGGGCGTCGGGCGGGAGCCGGATCCGCCGCTCTCGCGTCGCGGGCACGGGGTGCAGTCTGCACGGTGACCTCGACATCCGCTCGGGGTGCCGTCCGTCGCCGGGGTGTCGCGCGGCGTCGCCGGGCGGTTCGCCGAGCGGGCACGGCGCGGATGCGGTCCACTACCCTGGCGAACCGGCGTCGGGGCGGCCGGTCGGTGAGGCGTCCGGCGTCCGAGAGGGAGGCGGGCACCGTGACCACGGCTCGGAAGGTGCGGACGGCGGACCCCGGCGACGCGGCGGACCCGGTGCTGGCCCAGCTCGCGGGTGCGCTCGCCGAGCTGCGGCGCGGCCGGTTCGACGTCCGGCTGCCGCGCTGGGAGGGCGCGGCGGGCGCGATCGCCGACCAGTTCAACGAGATGGCGGCGGTCGCCGGACGGCACAACCGCGACCTGCTGCGGATCGGGCGCAGCGTCGGCCGCGAGGGCCGGATGGGCGACCGGCTCGACGAGGAGTCCTACGACGGCGCGTGGGCCGACGGCGCCCGCGCGGTCAACGCCCTCGTCGACGACCTCGCCGCGCCGACGGCGGAGATCGCGCGCGTCATCGAGGCGGTCGCCGAGGGCGACCTCTCCCAGCACATGGCGCTGGAGATCGAAGGCCGCCCGCTGCGCGGGGAGTACCGGCGCATCGGACGCACGGTGAACACGATGGTCGACCAGCTCTCGTCGTTCGCCGACGAGGTGACCCGGGTGGCCCGCGAGGTCGGTACCGACGGGCGCCTGGGCGGCCAGGCCGACGTGCGCGGCGTCGCGGGCACGTGGCGGGCGCTCACCGACTCGGTGAACACCATGGCGTCCAACCTCACCAACCAGGTGCGCTCGATCTCGGACGCGGCCACGGCGATCGCGCAGGGTGACCTGTCCCGCACGATCACGGTGAGCGCCCGCGGCGAGGTCGCGGGCCTCGCGGACACGATCAACGCGCTCACGGCGACGCTGCGCCTCTTCGCGGGCGAGGTCACCCGGGTGGCCCGCGAGGTGGGCACGGAGGGCCTGCTCGGCGGGCAGGCGACGGTGCCCGGCGTCGCGGGCACGTGGAAGGACCTCACCGACGCCGTGAACGTCATGGCCGCGAACCTCACGTCGCAGGTGCGCGGCATCGCCCACGTCGCCACGGCGGTGGCCCGCGGGGACCTCTCCGAGAAGATCACGGTGGACGCGCGCGGGGAGATCCTGGAGCTGAAGTCGACCGTGAACACGATGGTCGACCAGCTCCGGTCGTTCGCCGACGAGGTCACGCGGGTGGCCCGCGAGGTCGGCACGGACGGGCGGCTCGGCGGCCAGGCCGTCGTACCCAACGCGGCTGGCACGTGGCGGGACCTGACGGTCAACGTCAACGAGCTGGCGTCCAACCTCACGATGCAGGTGCGCAACATCGCGCAGGTCACCACGGCGGTCGCGCGCGGCGACCTGTCGCAGAAGATCACGGTGGACGCGCGCGGGGAGATCCTGGAGCTGAAGTCGACCGTGAACACGATGGTCGACCAGCTTTCCTCCTTCGCAGGCGAGGTCACGAGGGTGGCCCGCGAGGTCGGCTTCGAGGGCAAGCTGGGCGGGCAGGCGCAGGTGCGCGGGGTGTCGGGCACATGGCGGGACCTGACGGTCAACGTCAACGAGCTGGCGTCCAACCTCACGGTCCAGGTGCGCAACATCGCGCAGGTCACCACGGCGGTCGCGCGCGGCGACCTGTCGCAGAAGATCACGGTGGACGCGCGCGGGGAGATCCTGGAGCTGAAGTCGACCGTGAACACGATGGTCGACCAGCTGCAGAGCTTCGCCGACGAGGTCACCCGGGTGGCCCGCGAGGTCGGCACCGAGGGCAAGCTGGGCGGCCAGGCCCAGGTCCGCGGGGTGTCCGGCACCTGGCGCGGGCTCACCGAGAACGTCAACCGGCTGGCGCTGACGCTCACCTCCCAGCTGCGCGCGATCTCCGGCGTAGCGACGTCGGTGGCCAGCGGCGACCTCACCCAGCAGATCCAGGTCGCGGCCGCGGGCGAGATCGCCGATCTGAAGGACAACATCAACCGGATGATCGCGACGCTGCGCGAGACCACCGCGGAGAACGCCCAGCAGAACTGGCTGGACTCCAACCTGGCGCGCATCGGCGAGCAGCTGCAGGGCCAGCGCGACCTCGGCGAGATCTGCCAGCTGATCATGAATGAGGTGTCGCCGCTGGTCGACGCGCAGGTGGGGGCGTTCTTCCTGGCCGCGGCGGACCGCCGGTTCGTCATGGTGGGCGGCTACGCCACGGCCGTCGGCGACCCGCCTGTCGCGTTCTCGGCGGGCGAGGGCCTCGTCGGCCAGGCGGCGGCGAGCAGGCGGGTGCTGCACGTGCGCGACGTGCCCGACGGCTACCTGACGATCCGCTCCGGCATCGGGTCGGCGACGCCGCGGGCCGTGGTCGTGCTGCCCGTGCTGTTCGAGGGGGAGTGCCTCGGGGTCATCGAGCTGGGGTCGGTCACGCCGTTCCCGCTGCTGCACCTGACGTTCCTGGGGCGGCTCGTCGCGACCATCGGCGTCGCGATCGCGACCATCCAGGCCAACCGCCGCACCGAGGAGCTGCTGACGCAGAGCCAGCGGCTCACCACCGAGCTGCAGGACCAGTCGGCCGAGCTGCAGCGGGCCAACGCGGAGCTGGAGGAGAAGGCCGAGCAGCTGTCCCGGCAGAACCGCAACGTCGAGATCAAGAACATGGAGCTCGACGCGGCCCGCCGCGGCGTCGAGGAGAAGGCGCAGCAGCTCGCGCAGGCCAGCCAGTACAAGACCGAGTTCATGGCGAACATGAGCCACGAGCTGCGCACACCGCTCAACTCGCTGCTGCTGCTCTCGCGGCTGCTCGCGGAGAACTCCGATGCCAACCTCAGCCCGCGGCAGATCGAGTTCGCCAGCACGATCCACGGCGCGGGCTCGGACCTGCTGCGGCTCATCGACGACATCCTCGACCTCTCGAAGATCGAGTCCGGCCGCGTGGACGTCGACGCCGCGCCGGTCGTGCTGGCCGAGGTGCTCGGCGACCTGGAGCAGGCGCTGGGCCCGCAGGCGGAGGAGAAGGGGCTGACACTGGCCGTCGTGATGGCGCCGGACGCCCCCGCGACGATCACCACCGACGTCCAGCGGTTGTCGCAGGTGCTGCGCAACCTCCTGGCCAACGCGGTGAAGTTCACTGACGCGGGCGGGGTGACGCTGCGGGTCGGCCGCGGCAGCGGCGACGCTGGGGGACTCGTCGCGTTCGCCGTGCACGACACCGGGATCGGCATCCCCGGCGGGAAGCTGGAGATGATCTTCGAGGCGTTCCAGCAGGCGGACGGCACCACGAGCCGCAAGTACGGCGGCACCGGCCTGGGGCTGTCGATCTCCAAGGAGCTGGCGCGCATGCTCGGCGGGCGCATCGAGGTGACCTCGACGGTCGGTTCGGGCTCCGTGTTCACGCTGCTGCTGCCCGACGAGCTGCCGCTGTCGGCCTCGACGATCAGCACGGCCACCCCACGCGTGGCCGCGGTGCCTGCGCCCGTTCCGCTGCGCGGCCCCGCCCAGCGGACCGCTCCGGCGGTGCCCGGGCTCGCCGGGGCGACCGTGCTGATCGTCGACGACGACGTGCGCAACGTGTTCGCGCTGACCAGCGCGCTGGAGCTGCACGGGCTCACCGTGCTCTACGCCGACAACGGGGCGGCGGGCATCCGCCTGCTCACCGAGCATCCCGAGGTCGACGTCGTGCTGATGGACACGATGATGCCCGACCTCGACGGCAACGAGACCACGCGCCGGATCCGGGAGCTGCCGCGCGGCAAGGAGCTGCCGGTGGTGTTCCTCACGGCGAAGGCGATGCCCGGCGACCGGGAGCAGAGCCTCGCCGCGGGGGCCACCGAGTACGTCACCAAGCCGGTGGACCTCGACGAGCTGCTCACGCTGATGGCCACCTGGGTCACCCCGTCGCGACCGCACCGGGGCGGGCGGGCCCGCCGATGACGGGGCGCCCGCGCGTGCTCGCCGTCGACGACCGGCGGGAGAACCTGCTCGCGCTCCAGGCGATCCTGGAGGGTCTCGCGGTCGAGGTCGTGTCCGTCACCAGCGGCGAGGACGCGCTGAAGCGGCTGCTCACCGACGACTTCGCGGTGATACTGCTCGACGCCCACATGCCCGGCATGGACGGCTTCGAGACCGCGGGCCACGTCAAGCAGCGCGAGCGCACCCGGCACATCCCGATCCTGTTCCTCACCGCGGTCGACTACGACCCGCACCTCGCCTTCCGCGGCTACCAGGCGGGCGCGGTCGACTACATCACCAAGCCGTTCGACCCCTGGGTGCTGCGCTCGAAGGTGGGCGTGTTCGTCGACCTCTGGTCGGTGCATGCGCGTCTGGCCGACCAGGCCGCCGAGTGCGCGCGGCTGCGCGCCGCGATCGACGAGGCGGTGGAGGTCCTCGACGCTGCCGACGGAGCGGAAGCGGCCGCCGAGGTGCTGGATCGGGTGCGGGAGCGGTTGAAAGGCGTGCGCTCCTAAGCGGTGCGGCGGCGTGCGAGCCGGTCCAGTGCGGGCGCCACCAGCAGCATGCCGATCACCCAGCACCTGGGTCGCGACGACGAACGGCACGTTGCCGCCCGCGGAGATCGCTGTGGCCCGGCCCCGCGCAGGCCACGATGAGGGTGGTGGCTCCACGACGAGGTCGTCGGCCGTGCCGCCCGTGGTGGCGCCGAACCCGAGCGCCGCGATGAGCGGCATCGGCCACGCTCACCGCGAGCGTCCCGACGGTGATCAGGAGGACCGGCAGCCAGTCCGTCGCGAGGCCCGCGAGCGCCGAGGGCTGGGCCGCCCGGCCGTGGCAGCCCTCTGTGTCCATATGGCGGGCGGGGCGGGCGGTGAAGGATGGTGGCGTGATCGAGAGCATCGAGCCGTTCGGGCTGACGCTGCTGCTGGCAGGCGCCGCGGTGACGGCAGCGCTGCTGTCCAACCGCATCGGCGCCTGGTTGCGCATCCCGGCGCCCGCGATCTTCCTTCTCGGCGCGGCTGCGGTGTCCGACCTGGTGCCCGCGCTGGGGCAGCTGCCGATCGTCGCGGTGGAGCAGGTCGTCACGGTGGCGCTCGTGCTCATCCTCTTCGACGGCGGGATGGGCATCGGGGTGCGGCGGCTGCGGTTGGCGCTGGTCCCGGTGGCGGTCGTCGGCGTCGTCGGCACGGTGCTCACCGCCGCCGCGGTCGCGGTGCTCGCGCACGTCCTGTTCGCGCTGCCGTGGACGCTGGCGCTCCTCCTGGGCACGGCGCTGGCCCCGACCGACCCGGCGGTGGTGTTCTCCGTGCTCGGCAACAGGGAGGTGCGGGGCCGGGCGGGGGTGATCCTGGAGGGAGAGTCCGGAGCCAACGACCCGGTCGGCATCGCGCTGCTCGTGGCGTTGCTCGGCGTCGGGGGCGTGCTCGACGCGTCCGCGGTCGGGTCGATCGCCGTCACGTTCCTCGTGCAGATGGTGGTCGGCGCGGCCGTGGGGGCGGCAGGCGGCTGGCTGTTGTGCCTGGCGATGCGCCGGATCGCGCTGCCGGGCGAGGGCCTCTACCCACTGCGGACGCTCGCCGCCGCACTGGCGATCTACGGCCTGGCCACCGTCGCGCAAGGGTCGGGCTTCCTCGCGGTGTTCGTGGCGGGGATCCTGCTGGGCGACGAGCCCGCGCCGTTCAAGCGCGAGATCGAGCGGTTCCACTCGTCGCTGGCGGGCCTGTCGGAGATGGTCGCGTTCGTCGTCCTCGGGCTGACGGTGACGCTGCACGACGTCGTCGCGAGCGGGGCCTGGATCATCGGGCTCGTCCTGGCCGTCCTCCTGGCGTTCGTGGTCCGACCGCTGCTCGTCGGTCCCCTGCTGCTGGCCGTGCGGCTGACGGTCGGCGAGCGAGCCTTCGTGCTGTGGGCGGGGCTGAAGGGCGCGGTGCCGATCCTGCTCGGCACGTTCGTGCTGGCCGGAGGCACCGCCGACGGCTGGCTCGGCTACCACGTCATCTTCGTCGTGGTGCTGTTCTCGGTGGTCGTCCAGGGCGGGCTGGTGCCCGCGGTGGCGGCCCGCTGCCAGGTGGAGATGCGCGAGGTCGAGCCGCGGCCGTGGTCGATCGGGGTGCGGCTGCGCGACGAGCCGGACGTCGCGCGGCGCCTCGTCGTCGAGCCAGGGTCGCCGCCCGACGGGCAGGAGGTGCGCGAGCTGCACCGCGAGCACGACGTGTGGGTCGGGATCGTCGTGCGGGACGGCCGCCCGCTGCGGGTGCACTCCGACACCGTGCTGCGCGCGGGCGACGAGCTGCTCCTGATCACCGACCCGGACGGCGACCCCGAGTAGCGCTTCTCCGGGCCGATCACACCAGGCGTGCGCGCACGGTGGCCGCCGCCGTGGTCATCGCGCGCAGCTTGGCGCGCGCGGCGGCGGCGGGCAGGTGGCGCAGGCCGCAGTCGGGCGTGACGAGCAGCCGCTCCGGCGCCACCACCCGCAGCGCCCGCTCGATCCGCCGCTCGACGACGTCGACCGGCTCGACCTCGGCGGTCTTCACGTCCAGCACCCCGACGCCGAGCACCCGGTCCCACCCGTGCTTCTCGATCAACGCGAGGTCGTCGTCGCCCTTGCGGGCGAACTCCAGCAGGAGCTGGTCCACCTCGGCGTCGCGGACAGCGGGGAACAGGAAGTCGTAGTGCCCCTCCCACAGCGGGCGGGCGTAGCGGTTGCCGTAGCAGACGTGCAGCGCCCACGTCACCGGCACGTCCTTGACCACGGTGTTCACCGCCTCGACGGCGAGGCCGACGTGTTCGGGGTACCCGGCGAGGAACGGCTCGTCGATCTGCAGGAGCGTGGCGCCCGCGTCGGCCAGCGCGCGGGCTTCGGCGTTGAGCACGCGGGCGAGGTCGCGGACCAGGTCGGCGCGGTCGGGGTAGGCGGCGCCGTCGTCCGTGCGCAGCCGCCGCGACAGCGAGAACGGCCCGGTCATCGAGAACCGCACCGGCCGGTCGGTGTAGGCGCGGGTGAAGGCGAGGTCGGCGGCGAGCTTCAGCGGCCCCGGCTCGACGTCCGCGATGCGGGCGGGCAGCTCCAGGTCGAGGTAGTCGAAGTAGAAGGCCTTCACCGGCTCGCGGACGACGACGCCGGGCACGCGGGTGAGCAGGTAGTCGGCGTCGTTGTCGCGGCGCAGCTCGCCGTCGGTGACGACGTCGATGCCCGCGGTCTCCTGGTCCTTGAGCGCGGCCTTGATCGCCACGTCGTGCATGTCCGCGAGCTGGGTGCCGCTGATGCCGCCGTGGTAGACGGCGGTCTTGGCCCGCTCGAGCCAGTCGGGCACCGACCAGGAGCCGATCACGGTCGTCGTCAGCATGCTCAGTCCCGCACGTCCGCGGTGAGGGTGACGATGTTGCTCCCGGACCGGGCGAAGGGGGCGAAGGCCACATCGAAGCCCTTGCGGGCGCCGATGTGCGCGAGCAGCGGTCCGTTCACCCAGTTCACGACGGAGCCGTCGTACTTGCCGGGTCCCCGGAAGCCCGTGCGGTACTGGTCGGCCGACGTGACGAAGATGTCGTGGCATTGCAGCCTGCCGAACGGGTGCAGGAGCGGCAGCGTCTCGGCGAAGCTGGCGGCCGCCCCGTTGGCGGCGTGCAGACGCAGGTCGCCGCCGGTCGCTGTCATCGGCCGCAGCAGCTCGCCGCTGATGCCGGGGGCGATCTCGTAGGTGTCGAGGCCGTACAGCGGCACGTAGCGCTCCTGCAGGCGCAGCGCCGACCAGCACGCCCGCCAGAACGCGACCGCCGCGGCCGGGGCGTCGAAATGCTGCGGCGCGGCCTCGGCGAGCAGCGTGGGCCCGAGCCGGAGCAGCTTCTCGATGAGTGGGCCGAGGTCGGCAGGGGCGACGCCCGTGGCGGCGGCGATCGTGGCCGCGTCGGCGCCGTCGACGTAGGCGCGGGTCTGGACGAGGTGCTCGCGCTGGCCGATCGTCGCGATCTCGTCGGTGGGCAGGTTGTCGTAGACGTTGGAGATGTAGACGAGGAACACCTTGAACCGCAGGAACCCCAGCGAGGTCATGGGCCGCAGCGCGTCGAGCACCAGGGAGCTGACGTGCTCGGCGTGCTCGTGGACGGCGGCGCGCGCCAGCTCCAGCACGTGCGGGGAGTAGTCGCACATGAGGTAGTGCAGACGGCGGTAGTAGCGGTGCCCGCCCGCCGCGTCGAGGTCGCGGAAGGCGTCGAGCCAGGTCCGGGCCTGGTTGCCGTTCCCGACGCCGAGCTCGACGACGTAGAGCTCCTCCGGCAGGGCATGGCGCTGCGCGAGCGAGTCCCACACCCCGAAGAGCTCCCGGATCATGGCGCGGACCGGCTCGTTCTCGCGCGCGTCGCTCTGCCCGCCGGGCAGCGCCGACTCGTAGCCCCGGCCGGTCGCCTCCTCCCAGGCGCGCAGGTGCTGCCAGTACAGGGTGTTGAACCGCCAGATCAGGCTGCGGCTGGTGGGCACCCACTCCTCGAGCGTGAGGTGGTGGGGCGACTCGCCGCCCGTGCGGTGGGCGCGCAGCGCGGCCGCCACGGCCCCTGCCGTCGCGTCGGAGTCGGCCGTGCGGCGCAGGTCGAGCGCGAGCTCCAGCGCGTCGCCGCCCACCACCGGTCGGAGGGCGACCGGCGGGCGGAAGCTGTCGCGGTACTGGACCCAGTCGGCGGTGACCCGCAGCTGCGTCAGGTCGACCTCGTCGTCGGCGACGACGGCGTCGAGCGCGGGACCCAACGCGGGCAGGAGGTCGATGGCCTTGTTGCCGCGCAACCGGCGCGCGGGGCGGATCTCCACGAGCATGCCGCCCCCGTTCGCCGTCCGCGCTCCTGATCGGACGATAGGGCTCCGGAGCACGCTCCGCCTACGCCCGCGGCCATGATCATCTCCCGTTGACGTGATCGAGATCACCCGATACGTTCGCGACTCGTGGCGCGGGCCAGGTCACAGCCCGTCGCGCCACCCGTCACCGCTCAGATGAGGCAACCGACCCCCGGGAGCACACCGACATGGCCGACTACGACCCGCGCACCGCCACCGGCATCCCGACCGAGCCGGTGGGTTCGCTGCCGCGCCCGGCGAAGCTGCAGGAGGCCTACGCGAAGTTCGACGCGGGGGAGATCGGCGAGGCGGACCTGCAGAAGCTCCAGGACGCCGCGGCGAAGGAGTCCGTCGAGCGCAGCGAGGCCACCGGCGCGCCTATCGTCTCCGACGGCGAGCAGCGCTGGTCGAGCTTCGCCACCTACCCGATCGCGACCACGCTCGCGGGGACCGGGCTCGCGCCGATGCTCGGCCCGGGCGGCCAGTTCTTCGCGATCTTCGCCGACGGCCACGGGCGCCAGCTGCCCAAGCTGGAGCGCGGCCCGTTCGCCTACAACCAGTACGCGGCCGACGCGTTGCGCAAGTCGATCGTCTACGCCACGAAGCCGATGAAGCAGGCCGTGATCGCGCCGTCGATGCTCGCCCTGCTCTACCCGCTCAAGGACCCGGTGGAGGGCTACAGCCGCGAGGACTTCGAGGCCAAGCTGATCGACGAATGCGAGAAGGACATCCGGGAGGCGTTCGCCGCGGGCGCCGCCCGCGTCTCGGTCGACTTCACCGAGGGCAGGCTCGCCACCCGCGCCGACCCGCGCAACCCGTGGACGGGCGCCGGGCTGCTGCCGCACTTCATCGAGCTGAACAACCGGGTCATGGCGCGGTTCACGGCCGAGGAGCGCAAGAGCATCGGCATCCACACCTGCCCCGGCGGCGACCGGGACTCCGTGCACTCGGCGGACGTGCCCTACAACAACCTGCTCGGGACGATGTTCGACATCAACGCGGGCTACTTCCTCATCCAGCTCAAGAGCGAGCGCGACAAGGATCCGGTCTACGAGACCATCGGGAAGAACCTGCGCTCGGACGCCGACGGCGTCACGCAGATGGCCTACATCGGCGTCTGCAACGTCGCCTCGCCGCGGGTGGAGAGCCCGCAGGAGATCGCGGACCAGCTGATCCGGGCCGCGAACTTCATCCCGAAGGAGCAGATCGGGTCGACTGACGACTGTGGCTTCTCCCCGTTCTCGATCGACGAGAAGCCCAACTACGGGTCGCCCGACTACGCGCGTGACGTGGCCTTCGACAAGATCAAGGCGAGGGTGGAGGGTTCGCGGCTGGCGGCGGAGAAGCTCGGGCTGTAGCCGGGCGCTCGGCGCGGACTCGGCCCGGGCGCTGGTGATCGTCGGCTGGGTGCGTTTCCGGCCGGATATGGCCGCTTTGCAGCCCCAGCCGACGATCACGTCTGCCGGTAGGCGGTGAACCCGGCGGCCTCGGCGTCGGCAGCGGTGCGGAACCACGCCTCGGCCTTGGTCCGGCTGTAGTGGGGCGAGTCCGTCGTGTGGTAGAGCATCGAGTCCGCGTTGCCCTTGACCGTGTACTCGGGCCCTGGTGCCGTGCCGTCGGCCAGCGGGTGTGCCGAGCCGGGACCGAAGGGCGGAGCGTCAGCGGTCGCGCCGGTCGCGCCGGTCGCGGTGGCCGCCATGCCGACGGCGGTGCCTGCCGCCCCCGGCTCGTCCGTGATGGGCTCGTGCGCGGCGGGCTCGTCCGTGGCGGGCTCGTCCTCCACGGACGAGCCCACGACGGGCTCGGCGGGGACCGGCTCGGCGGGGACGGGGCCGCCCGGGATCGGGCCGTCGGGAAGGGGTTCGTCCCGGATCGGCTCATCGGGGATGAGGTCCTCGGTGGCCTCCTCCCCGCCTTTCTCCTCGGGCCCGCCATCGGGCGCGGTCACCGCAGCGGCCGCGAGGCCGGTTTCCCGGTGCTCGGGGGAGGAGCCGTCGCGCGAGGCCGCGTCCGCCGCCACGGTGCCCGCCACGCCGCCACCCGTCGCCGCGGAGGGCGCGGCCGGGTCGCCGGTGGCGGGCTCGGCCGATGGGGCCGAGCCGACGACGGGAAGACCTTCGGCCGGTGTCTCGGCGTCCGCGTCCGCCAGGGCGGCCGTGTCCAGCGTGCTGAGGGCGGGGTCGACGGCCGGGAACGTCTCGGTCGGGTCGTCGTCCGGGACGACCGGGACGACCGGGATCGACTCGGTCGGGGCGTCGCCCGCGGGGTCGACGACCGGGAAGGAGTCGGTCGGCGGGTCGGAGTCCGAGCGCGGGAAGGCCTCGGTCGTCTCCTCCAAGCCGTCTGCGCCATGGGACGGCGCCGCGGGCGCGGTGTCCGGGCGTGGGGCGGCGTCGGTGGCGGCCGCGGTCGTGATGCCCTCCGATGCGTCGCTCGGCGCGACGAGGCCCAGCGGGGCGCCTGCGAGGGACTCGGTGGGCTCGTCGAGGCTTGCAGGAGTGTCGGTGAGGGACTCGGTGGGCTCGTCGGAGCCCGGTGACGCGATCGGGGTCGTCGGCGCGGACGGCTTGGACGGCGCGACGGCCGGGGTGGTGTCGTCCGCGTCCCTGGATCCCGCGCCGGACCCGACGGTGGCCCTGCGCACCGGCGCGGTGGTCGCCGCGGAGGTGGCGGGGGAGCTTGCGAGGAGCGCCTTCAGCCTCCGCTGCTGGGGCCTGACGAGCACCAGCCACGCCAGCGACAGGCCGACGAGGAAGGCGACCAGGTACCAGAGCCAGGTCTGTCCATAGAGCCACGACACGGAAGCGGTCCTCCAGATTCGGACGGGACTTCTCAGCCTGCTGCGTCGAGCTCGTCGGCGCGGCGCCGCAGCGGGCGCGCCCAGACCAGCCAGCCCACCAGCACGCCGAGGACGAACGCGACGAGGACCCAGACCCAGACCTGGGTGAACAACCAGAGCACGACGACCTCCTGGGTCAGACGACGGTGACCTCGACGCGGCGCCCGTAGGCGCGGACGGCCGCGGCGGTGTCCTCCCCGCGTCCGCGGGCGGTGAGGTGGTCGGCGGGCACGCCACCGGCGACCAGCGCGTCGCGGACCACGGCCGCACGCTGGTCGGAAAGCTCCTGGGCGGTGAGCAGGCCGTTGCCGGGACCGGCGGCGACGTAGCCGTCGATCTCCAGCCGGGCGGCGGGCACCGCGCGCACGGCCGCGACGACCTGCGTGAGCGTGGCCCGGCCCTGGGCGGTCGGCTGCGGGCTGTCGGGCTCGAACGCGATCGGCGCGCCCGACGTCAGCGCGGCGATCTTGGCCTGCAGCGCCTGCTTGGCGGCCGCGTCGAGCTCCCCGCCGGTGGCCGGGGCCGCCGCCGAGGTCGTGGCGGGCGAAGGCGTGGCCGGGATGGTGGAGGGGGCGGCCGCCGCGCTCGTCGCAGGCTGCGCCTGCACCGGCGGGACCCCCGCCCCGCCGCCCGGCGCCACCTGGGCGACCCGCGCGCCGGTGGCGCCCTCGACCGCTTGGACGGCCCGGGCGGCAGCCGCGTCCGACACCCCGCTGATCGTCGCGTCCCTGCCGTCGAAGCGGACGGTGGCCCCGCTGATCCCGGCGGCGGTGAGCGCCGCCTCGGCGGAGCCCGCGAGCGCGCTCTCGATCTGCGGGCGGGGCCAGGCGAGGGTCAGTCCGGCGAGGACCGTCGGCACGATGACGGCCGACGCGATGAGCGCGCCCCACGGGGTACGCGGGGCGGAGCGGTCGGATGAGTCGGGTGGCACGGCAGTCCTCGCCTTGACCGGGAAACGGGGTCGGGCCCGGCGCGCGCCCCCGGGTTTCATGATCACACAACGATGTCACAGGTCGGTGACGGGGTCAGTACGGCTCGCCGTCGCACGATCGGCGATCGGTGAGCGGCGGTGGCCGTGCGAGCGACGCCACCCCACCCCGGGATGGCGCCCAGCGGGCGTCAGGGGAAAGACTCGGCCGAGCCCAGCCCCGTCCCCGTGGAGGAAGCCCCATGACCGACAACACCCAGCGCGTCGCGATCGTCACCGGAGCGGCGCGAGGCATCGGCGCGGCCACCGCGCAGCGCCTGGCCGCCGACGGGCTCGCGGTGGCGGTGCTCGACCTCGACGAGGCCGCCGCGTTGGGCACCGTCGACCTGATCGAGGCCGCGGGCGGGCGGGCGATGGCGCTCGGCGCGGACGTGGCCGACGCCGAGCAGGTCGCCGCGGCGGTCGAGCGGGTGGCCGCGGGCCTCGGCGCGCCGACCGTGCTCGTCAACAACGCGGGCGTCACCCGGGACAACCTGCTGTTCAAGATGTCCGAGGCCGACTGGGACACCGTCATGGGCGTCCACCTGCGCGGCTCGTTCCTCATGGCACGGGCGGTGCAGAAGTACATGGTGGACGCCGGGTGGGGCCGGATCGTCAACCTCTCCAGCACGTCCGCGCTCGGCAACCGCGGCCAGGCCAACTACTCCACCGCGAAGGCGGGCCTGCAGGGCTTCACGAAGACGCTCGCGATCGAGCTGGGCAAGTTCGGCGTCACCGCCAACTGCATCGCGCCGGGCTTCATCGTCTCGGACATGACGCGCGCGACCGCCGAGCGCATCGGCCAGGACTGGGACACCTACGTCGCCGCCCGCGCCGCCCAGATCCCCGTCGCCAAGGCCGGGCAGGTCGAGGACATCGCGCACGCCGTCAGCTTCTTCGTGAGCGACGGCGCGGGCTTCGTCTCCGGCCAGGTCCTCTACGTGGCGGGTGGCCCGAGGACCTGAATGGGCCCGGCCGGATACTGGGCCGGTGCGGTTCATCTTCCGGCCCCCTGCCGCGCACGCCGCGGGGCTGCTGGCGCTGCCGTGGGACGTGCCGCTCGAGGAGTGGGTCGACGACCGGCTGCTGGAGGTGGCGCACCGGGGCATCTCGCGGCACGTCGTGCGGTTCGTCGAGGTCGACGGGATGGTGTTCGCGCTCAAGGAGATCGACGAGCGGCTGGCGCGGCGGGAGTACCAGCTGCTCGGCCGGCTGGAGGCCATGGGCATGCCCGACCGCGTGGCCGAGCGCATCGAGCGGCTCAACCAGCTCGGCTTCGACGTCGACGAGCTGGAGCTGCGCACCACGCCCGAGGGCACCCGGCTGCGGGTGCACACACGGGTGGCCGAGGCCGGGCGCGACCGGCGCCGCCTCTTCGCGCTCACCGGCCTCGAGGTCACCGAGAACCAGGCGCGTCGGCTGCTCAACGACGTCGTGAGCTTCCGCGGCTACCTGGAGCAGAAGGAGGGCAGGCCAGTGCCGGAGACGGTGGCCGGGCACCGCTGGCGCTCCGAGATCTACGACAAGGTGATGGCGATGGTGCCCGAGGGCCTCGACGACCGCCTCGCGCCCGCCGAGATCTTCCACGAGATCCTGGAGCACCGGTGGTTCCTGTCGGAGCAGGCGGGCACCGACGTCGGCACGACGGCCGCGGCGCAGGCCTACGTCGAACGGATCCTGCCGCAGATCGGCAGCACGCTCACCGTGCTCCCCGCGCCTGATCCGGACTGAGCCGGACCGATCAGGCGTTGACGTCGGTCAGCGCGACGCCCCACGCCGGGATCGTGCCGTTGCCGATCGTGATGTCCTTGCCGCTGGTGTTGACGACCAGCGCGCCGTCGGGCGCCCGGAAGGCCAGCAGCGACTGGGTGGGGGAGTGCCCGATCTCGACGTCGCCCTGGCCCAGCCGCGGGACCAGCCACTGCCACGGCGAGGTCAGCGGCGTGGGCTTGCCGCCGTCCTGCTCCGTGCTGTCGGTCCACAGCGCGGCGTACTTCAGGCTGTCGCTGCCCTGCGGGCCCCACTTCAGCGCGCCCGCCGCGCCCGAGCGGGCCATGGCGCCGATGGTGGCGAGGTCGGCGGCGGCGCTGGCCGGGCTCGACGGGCCTGCGTCGGCGCCGTCGGGCACCTCGGAGTAGTACTCGGCCCACCAGATCGGCAGCTTGCTGCGCTGTCGGATCCAGTCGTCCACCGCGACGTACTTCTGCGCGCCCGCGTCGAGCGACGTCGGCTTGGTCTTCTGCTGGGTGCCGGTGGAGCCGTCGACGGCGACGAAGTCGGCGCCCGCGTTGTTGGCCAGCCAGTAGTCGACGATGTCCAGGGAGCGCTGGTCGGCGACGCCCCATTCGCCCTTGAGCGAGGACGTGTCGGGCTGGTCGGGGTCGATGCTGGTGATGACCGCGTACGGGCCGCCGACCTGCACGTCGGGCCGGGCCGCCTTCACCGCCTTGTAGACGTCGTTGTAGAGCTGCGTGTAGCCCTCGTAGTCCCAGCGGTTCTGGTCGTCGTTGTAGAAGCCCTTGAGCTCGTTCCACACGAGCACCCGTTGCACCTGCGGGTAGCGCTGCACCGCGGCGGCGGCGAGGTTGGCGAAGTCCTGGAAGTGCTCGGGCAGCGGGGCGCGCTCCAGCTTGTCCCAGTCGGTGGCTCCGTCGGGGCCGCCCTTCATCCAGTCCGGCGAGCAGCACAGCGTGAGGACGGCCTTGCCGCCGGTGTCCTTGACCAGCTGCATCCGCGCGTCGAGGCTCGACCAGTCGTACTCGCCGGGCGACGGCTCAGGGTTGAGCGTGCCGAACCCCATGAGGTGCACGGCCTGCCAGATCGCACTGTTGTCGGACAGGATCGCCTCGCCGCGGGAGCGGGCCGCGTCCGGCTCGGAGGCGTCGAGGCTGTCCTGGGTGTGCGTGACGCCGAGCTCCATCTTCGTCGGCTGCTGCACCCAGCCCCAGTCGCCGTCGAACGGGATCGTCCGCTTCGCCACGTCCGACGGCGCCGGAGGAGGCGTCGGTGCGCCGCCGGAGCAGGCGGAGAGCCCAAGGGCGAGCACGGCGAACACGGCGGCGAGCAGACGGACACGCACGTCAGGAACCTCGTCACTACGGAGAACGGAAAGGACCAAGCCTACCGACGGACATCATCGAGAGTCCCAGCGCGTCGCTGTGGCGGAGCTGAGAGGTCACCCCGGGGAGATCACCGTGGGGAGATCACGCCGGAGATCACACCGTCGCGCGCACGAACTCCCGGCCCGCCTCGTTCTGGACGACGACCGCCTTGACGTCGCCCAGCGCGACCGCGGCGGACCCGTCCACCGCCCCGCCCTGCGTCGCGGACACCACCCACGACCCGGCGACCTCCCACGTGCCATCGCGCGCGACCACCAGCATCCTGCAGCGCTCACCCCGCGGGATGCCCGTCACCGACGCGGTGAGCCGCACCCAGCCACCCGCCGGGCCGAGGGTGGCGCGCATCGTCGCTCCGCCGGAGCCGGACCCGGTCAGCACGAGCGCACCGACCGCGGAGCCCGGCGGCGGGACGAGCGGCACGCTGGCGCGCCCGATGGCCACCCCGCCACCGGCGACGGCCGCGACCACCACCGCGGCCGCGGCCACCATTCCGAAGACCCGGCGCCGCCGTCGCGACCCGGTCTCGGCCCGGATCTGGCGCAGCGTCCGCTGCAGGACCAGGTCGCCGTCGGGCGGTCCGTCGAGGAACGCCTCGGGGGGCAGCTCGCCGAGCACGCCGGTCATCTCCGTCAGCTCCTCGTACTCACGGCGGCACATCGCGCACCCCGATAGATGTCTGTGCACCACACCGGCCTGCTCAGGGGTGAGCAGGCCCAGCGCGAGCGCGCCCAGCTCGACCGGGTCGTGCCGCGGTACGGGCCCCGTCATGCGCGCACCCCCTCTGTCTCGGTCAGGCGCTCGCGAAGGGCACGGAGCGCGTAGTACGAACGGGACTTCACCGTCCCGGCGGGGATGCCGAGCGCGGTGGCCGCCTCGGCCAGGCTGCGGCCGTGGAAGTACAGCTCCTGCAGCACGCCGCGGTGGTCCTCGGACAGCCCGTCCATCGCGCGGAGGACGGTGACCGAGGCGACCACCCGGTCGGCGTGGTCCCGTTCGACCGGCGGCATCGCCGGGTCCTCCGGGACCTCCCGCGGGCGGGCGGCCCGCGCGCGCATCCGGTCGGTGACGAGGTTGCGCGCGACGGTCAGCAGCCAGCCGCGGGTCGAGCCGCGCCCGTTGGTCATCACCTCGGGATGGCGCCACGCCCTGATCAGCGTCTCCTGGACGATGTCCTCGGCCGCGGCGCGGTCGCCGAGCAGCCGCGTCGCATAGGCGAGCAGGGCCCGGCCGTGCTCGGCGTAGACGGCGTGGACCAACGCCTCGTCGACCGCCCGCTCGCGACCCATGGCCCTCCTCCGGCGATCCGCGGTGCGCGACGGTAGTCGCAAGCGGATCCGACGCGTACACGGACGGGTGACAGAGTTGGTTCAACCAACGTGGTCGAACCTCGGCCAGACTGCATCCGTGAGGTGGACATGAGGAGATTTGCGCCGCTGCTGACGCTGCTGGCCGTCGTCGTCCTCGGCGGCGCACTGCTCACCCTGAACCTGCTGGGCGACCCGGGTAACCAGAACGCCCAGCCTGCCGCCGCCACCGAGACCGCCGCAGCCGCGCCCGCGACCTCGGCGCCGCCCGCTGCCCAGGCGGCGGCGCCCGCCCAGGCGGCGGCGCCCGCCGTCGCGGAGAAGGCCTACGCGGGCCGGTCGTCGGGCAACGAGGTCACGCTCGCGATCGCGGTGAAGAACGGCCGCGCGGTCGGCTACGTCTGCGACGGCAAGAAGATCGAGGCCTGGCTGGAGGGCACCGTGTCCGGATCGGACGTCTCGCTCAAGAGCGCCGACGGGAAGACGACGATCGTGGGCACGGTCGACGACGCGAAGTCGCTCGGCACGGTCGCCGTCGGCGACAAGGAGTGGCCGTTCGCCGCCAAGGCCGCCACCGGCCCCGCCGGGCTGTACGAGGGCCGCGCCTCCGTGAAGGGCGTGCTCAACCGGATCGGTTGGGTCGTCCTGTCGGACGGCACCCAGAGTGGCGTGGGCGGCAACGGCACCGACACGTTCGCCGCGCCGCCCCTCGACCCGGCGCACCCCGAGTCCGTCACGCTCGACGGCGTGCCGGTCACCGTCAAGACGGTCGGCGGCGGCGACACGGTGATCGCGTCGTGAGCGCCCCGACCCCGGCGGGCAGCTCCGCCCGCGCCACCACCGTGCTGCTCGCGTTCGGCGTCGGCACGCTCGTCGCCGTCGGGCTCGGGGTGTACGGCCGCATGCACGACGCCACGTTCTTCGCCTTCAGCCTCGCGGGCTTCTCGTCGGGGACGGCGGCGAAGGCCTGGCTCGCCACGGTCGCGTTCCTGCTCGCGCTCGTCCAGCTCGTCTCGGCGATGATCATGTATGGCCGAATCAAGATCACCGCGCCGCGGTGGATCGGCACGCTGCACCGCTGGTCGGGGCGCGCCGCGGTGCTGGTCTCCGTGCCGGTCGCCGTGCACTGCCTCTACGCGCTGGGCTTCGAGACGAGCGCGGCGAGGGGGCTGGTGCACTCCCTCGCGGGCTGCTTCTTCTACGGTGCGTTCGTAGCGAAGATGCTGGTGCTGCAGCGCCACGAGGCCCCCGGATGGGCCCTGCCGCTGCTCGGCGGGGCCGTGTTCACCGGCCTCACGGTGCTGTGGCTCACCGCCGCCGCCTGGTTCTTCGGCACCTCCGGCATCCACTTCTAGCCGCCCCCAGCCGCTCCCTGGAGAGGAACCCATGACGGAACCCACGACGACGACGCTCTCCCGCCGCACCGTCCTTGCGGGCGCGTGCGGCACCTGCGCCGTCGCGCTCGCGAGCTGCGCCGCCTACGGCCCCGGGCAACCCGCCGCGGCGCCCGCGCCGACCCCCCGGGCCGGGGGCAGCCTGAGCGGTGGCGGGGCGTCCGCCGCGCTCGTCGCCACGTCCGATGTGCCGGTCGGCGGAGGGATCGTGCTGGCCGACGCGGGCCTGGTCATCACGCAGCCGAAGGCGGGCCAGTTCAAGGCGTTCTCGGCCGTCTGCACCCACCAGGGCTGCACCGTCGGCAGCGTCGAGGGCGGGACGATCAACTGCCCGTGCCACGGCAGCCGGTTCGCCATCGCGGACGGCTCCGTGGTGAACGGGCCCGCGCAGCGGCCCCTGCCCGCCAAGTCGATCAAGGTCTCCGGGACGTCGATCACGGCCGCCTGAGCGCGGGCCCGGCCCGGCAGGCGGTGCGGGACTGCCCGCGGCTGGCGCTGCGGCTCAGCCCTTGAGCCGCTCCCGCAGCACGTTCTTGCGGATCTTGCCCGAGGCCGTGAGCGGCAGGGCGTCGACGAAGAGCCAGGTCAGCGGCGTCTTGTAGGCCGCGAGGTCGCGACGGCACCAGGCGTGCAGCTCGGCCTCCGTCGGCGTGGCCCCCGGCGTCGGGCGGATGAAGGCGGCGACGGTCTCGCCCCACCGCTCGTCCGGCCTGCCGACGACGGCGACCTCCGCGACGCCGGGATGGGCCTGCAGGACGTCCTCGATCTCGCGCGGGGAGATGTTCTCGCCACCGCGGATGATCATGTCCTTCAGCCTGCCCTCGACCCGCACGTGGCCGCCCTCGTCCATCGAGGCGAGGTCGCCGGTGTGGTACCAGCCGTCGTCGCCGAGCACCGCGGCCGTGGCCTCGGGGTCGTCGAAGTAGCCCCGCATGACCAGGTAGCCACGGGCGCAGAGCTCGCCGACCGTGCCGATCGGCGTCGGCGCGCCCGTCACCGGGTCGGCGATCATCACCTCGGTGTGCGGCAGTGCCGTGCCCAACGTCGTCGTGCGGATCTCCGGCGGGTCGTCGAGGCGGGTCATCGTGACGTTCGGGGAGCATTCGGTGGTGCCGAACCCGACCGAGAAGGGAATGCCGAGGCGCCGCTCGAACTCGCGCGCCACGGCGACGGGCACCGGCGACCCGCCCGAGCTGACGACCCGCAGCGTCGTCAGGTCGCGCTTGTGCCAGTCGGGATGGCCGAGCATCGCGACGAGCATCGTCGGCACGCCGAAGGTCATCGTGGCGCGGTAGGTGTCGACCAGCTCCAGCTGCAGCGCGGGGTCGAACAGCGTCATGCAGACGAGCGTGGCGCCGGACGTGAGAGCGCCGAGCACCCCCATCCCGCAGCCCACCGTGTGGAACAGCGGCATCGGCGACACGGCGACGTCGGCGGGGCCTGCGCCCCGCCGCTCCCAGGTGAGGCGGGCGTTGGCGACCATCCCGTAGTGGCGCAGCAGCACGCCCTTCGGGAACCCGGTGGTGCCCGACGTGTACTGGATCTGCACGTCGTCGTCGGGGGAGACGGCGGGCAGCGCGGTCGCCGGGTCGGCGGCGGCAGCGCTGTCGACGAGGTGCTGAAGGTCCTCCAGCGCCACGACCTCGCGGAGGTCGGGCAGCTCGTCGCGGACCTCGGCGACCGTCTGCGCCATCGGGTTGCCGCGGTAGGAGGCCACGTGGAAGAGGCCGACGCTGCGCGACCGGCGCAGCACATAGCCCAGCTCGCCCGCCCGGTACGCCGGGTTCACCGTCACCAGGACGAGCCCGGCGAGCGCGGCCCCGTACTGGAGCAGGATCCACTCGAGGCTGTTGCCCGCCCAGACGGCCACGTGCTCACCGGGCCGAAACCGGGACAGCAACGCTCTCGCCATCCGTTCGGAACGGTCGAGGAGCTCCGCATAGGTCAGCTCGCGCCGTGGGCCTGCTCCCGGTGTCCCTTCGACGACCGCGGTCCGGTCCGGGTGCGCGGCGGCGGCCGCCCGCAGTGCGTCGCCCACGGTCTGCTCGACCAACGGCGAGGCGGTGTCGCCCCGCCGATAGGACAGTTCCTCGGCCATGGCCCACCCTCGTCGTCCGGCGCCGTCGCGCCCGCCCCTGGGAGGAGTCGCGCCCGCCCCGGGAGGACTCGTGGGCGATCTTTGCGTCGTTAACCGGTGGCGGAGGGTGCCGGGGCTCACCGCGCACGGGCCCTCCGAGGGGCCGCCGCGCTGCCTAGACTCCCCCCATGGTCGATGCGGACACACCTGCACCCGCCCCGCCCGACGAGCTCGTGCTGGCCGGGGAGTTCCCCGCGGCCACCCGGGAGCAGTGGGCCGCGCTCGTGGACGGGGTGCTGCGCAAGTCCGGCCGGGTCGGCGCCGACGCCGCCGCGGGCGCGGGTGTCGAGAAGCTCGTCCGGCGCACGCCGGAGGGCATACCGGTGGCGCCGTTGTACACGGCGGCCGACGTCGCGGGCCTGCCGCCGGTCGGCGTGCCCGGACGCCCGCCGTTCGTGCGGGGGGCCACCGCCGACGGCCCGGTGCCCGACGGCTGGGACGTCCGGCAGCGCCACGACGACCCCGACCCGCGCGCCGCGCACGACGCCGTGCTCGCCGACCTGGAGAACGGCGTCACCTCGATCTGGCTGGCCACCGGGCACGGTGCCGAGCTCGCGACCGTGCTCGACGGGGTGCTGCTGGACCTGGCGCCGATCGCCCTCGACACCGGCGGCGCCGACACCGGGGCCGCCGCGGCGTACCTGGACCTCGCGGCCGACCCGGCCACCCAGCTGGGCGTGCTCGGGCTCGACCCCATCGGCCTGCGCGCGCGCACCGGCGCGGGCCCCGACGTCGCCTCGGTGGTCGCGCTCGCCCGGCGGGTCGCGGCCGACCACCCGCTCGTGCGCGCGGTCGTCGTCGACGCCGTCCCGGTGCACGCCGCGGGCGGCGCCGACGCGCAGGAGCTGGGCTTCTCGATCGCCGCGGGCGTGGCCTACCTGCGTGTGCTCACCGGCGCGGGCCTGGACGTGGCGGCGGCGGCCCGCCTGCTGGAGTTCCGCTACGCCGCCACCGACGAGCAGTTCCCGACGATCGCGAAGCTGCGCGCCGCCCGTCGCCTCTGGGCCCGGGTGCTCGAGGCGAGCGGTGCCCCCAGCGACGTCGGATCAGCGGGCGGGCAGCGCCAGCACGCGGTCGCCTCGCCGACCATGCTGACCCGCCGCGACCCCTACGTGAACCTGCTGCGCGGCACGGTCGCCGGGTTCGCCGCGGGCGTGGGCGGCGCGGACGCGGTCACGGTGCCCCCGTTCGACGCCGCCATCGGCGCGTCCACGCCGTTCTCGCGCCGGGTCGCGCGCAACACGCAGGCGCTCCTGATCCAGGAGGCGCACGTGGCGCGGGTGGTCGACCCGGCGGGCGGGGCATGGCTGGTCGAGTCGCTCACCGACGCGCTCGCCCGGTCCGCGTGGGCGTTCTTCCAGGAGATCGAGGCGGCGGGCGGTGCGGTCGCCGCGCTCGACGCGGGCCTGGTGGCCGAGCGGGTGGCCGCGGTGCGCGCGGCCCGGGAGAAGGCGGTCGCCACCCGGCGCACCCCGATCACGGGGGTGAGCGAGTACCCCGACCTCGACGAGCGGCCGGTCGAGCGGTCGCCGCGGCCGCCGTCGCCGGTTGGCCCCCTGCCCGTCTACCGGCCCGCGGCGGCCTACGAGGCCTACCGGGACCGCTCCGACGAGGCCCTGGCCGCGTCCGGCGTCCGGCCCACCGCGTTCCTGGCCACGCTCGGGCCGCTCGCGACCTACGGCACCAGGGCGTCGTTCGCGCGCAACCTGCTGGCCGCGGGCGGCGTCGACGCCGTCGAGGCGGGCCCGACGGAGACCGCCGAAGCGGTCGCCGAGGCGTGGGCGGCCGCTCAGACGCCTACCCCCCTGTCGCCGGTCGCGGTGCTCTGCTCGTCGGACCCGCTGTACGCCGAGCGGGGGGAAGCCGCCGCCGCGGCGCTGCGCGCGGCGGGCGCGCAGCGGATCCTGGTGGCGGGCCGGGTCGACGTGCCCGGCGTCGACGGGCAGCTCTACGCGGGCTGCGACGCGCTCGCCGTGATCGACTCTGTGTACGCGACGGTCGGAGATGGTGCCCAATGAGCGAGCCTGCGAGCGAATCGTCAACACCGACGATTCCCGACTTCACCACGGTCGACCTGGGCGGCGGCGCCGCCGCGTTCGAGTGGGGCCCGGGCCCAGAGGTCTGGGAGTCGCCGGAGGGCATCCCGGTCAAGCCCCTCTACACGGCCGACGACCTGCGCGGCGTCGACTTCCTCGACACCTACCCCGGCATCCCGCCCTACCTGCGCGGCCCGTACCCGGCGATGTACGCCACCCAGCCCTGGACGATCCGGCAGTACGCGGGCTTCTCCACGGCCACCGAGTCCAACGCGTTCTACCGGCGCAACCTCGCCGCCGGGCAGAAGGGCCTCTCGATCGCGTTCGACCTGGCGACCCACCGCGGCTACGACTCCGACCACCCGCGGGTGGCCGGTGACGTCGGCATGGCGGGCGTCGCGATCGACTCGATCTACGACATGCGGCAGCTCTTCGACGGCATCCCGCTGGACAAGATGTCGGTGTCGATGACCATGAACGGCGCAGTGCTGCCCGTCCTCGCGCTCTACATCGTCGCGGCGGAGGAGCAGGGGATGTCGCACGCCCAGCTCACCGGGACCATCCAGAACGACATCCTCAAGGAGTTCATGGTCCGCAACACGTACATCTACCCGCCCCAGCCGTCGATGCGGATCATCTCCGACATCTTCGGGTTCACCTCGCGGGAGATGCCGAAGTTCAACTCGATCTCCATCTCCGGCTACCACATCCAGGAGGCCGGGGCCACCAACGACCTGGAGCTGGCCTACACCCTCGCCGACGGCGTCGAGTACCTGCGTGCGGGCATCGACGCCGGGTTGGGTGTCGACGTGTTCGCGCCGCGCCTTTCGTTCTTCTGGGGCATCGGCATGAACTTCTTCATGGAGGTCGCGAAGCTGCGCGCGGGCAGGCTGCTGTGGGCGAAGCTGGTGAACCAGTTCTCGCCGAAGAACCCCAAGTCGCTCTCGCTGCGCACGCACTCGCAGACCTCCGGCTGGTCGCTCACCGCGCAGGACGTCTACAACAACGTCATCCGCACGTGCGTCGAGGCGATGGCCGCCACCCAGGGCCACACCCAGAGCCTGCACACCAACGCGCTCGACGAGGCGCTCGCGCTGCCCACGGACTTCTCGGCCCGCATCGCGCGCAACACGCAGCTCCTGCTGCAGCAGGAGTCCGGCACCACCCAGGTGATCGACCCGTGGGGCGGCTCGTACTACGTCGAGCGGCTCACCTACGACCTCGCCCGCCGGGCGTGGGGGCACATCACCGAGGTCGAGAAGGCGGGCGGGATGGCGCGGGCCATCGACGAGGGCCTGCCCAAGCTGCGCGTCGAGGAGGCCGCCGCGCGCACCCAGGCCCGCATCGACGCGGGCCGCCAGCCCGTCATCGGCGTCAACACCTACCCCGTCGTCGCCGACGAGAAGATCGAGGTGCGGGCCGTCGACAACGCCGGGGTGCGGGCCGAGCAGCTGGCCAAGCTCGCGCGGCTGCGCGCCGAGCGGGACGGCCGGGCCGTCTCGGCGGCGCTCGACGCCCTGACCGGCGCCGCGGCGGCGATCGCCGAAGGCAAGCCCCGCGACGAGGAGCAGAACCTGCTCGCGCTCTCGGTGGCGGCCGCGCGGGCGAAGGCCACCGTGGGGGAGATCTCCGCCGCGTTGGAGAAGGTCTTCGGGCGGCACGCCGGCCAGATCCGCATCATCTCCGGTGTGTACTCGGAGGAGGCGGGGACGAGCCCCGCGGTGGCGCGGGCGCGCGAGGCGGTGGACGAGTTCGCGGAGGCCGAAGGGCGCAGGCCGCGCATCCTCGTCGCCAAGATGGGCCAGGACGGGCACGACCGCGGGCAGAAGGTGATCGCCACGGCGTTCGCCGACCTGGGCTTCGACGTGGACGTGGGGCCGCTGTTCCAGACCCCCGCCGAGGTCGCGCGCCAGGCCGTTGAGGCGGACGTGCACGTGGTCGGGGTGTCGTCGCTCGCGGCGGGGCACCTGACGCTCGTGCCGGGGCTGCGCGACGCGCTGGCAGCGCTCGACCGGCCGGACATCATGGTGATCGTCGGGGGGCGATCCCTCCCGACGACGTGCCGCGGCTGAAGGAGATGGGCGCTGCCGCGGTGTTCGGGCCCGGCACGGTGATCGCCGAGGCCGCCGTCGAGCTGCTCGCCGCGCTGGAGGAGCGCTGACGCGCCCGTGCGCGGAAAACGCTGCCCGGGCAGCGTTTTCCGCGCACGACCGAAGGCCCGGTGCGCGGCGGCCCTCGACCACGCCGACGGACGCGGCGTCGAGGCGCCGGGGGCTCGTCGATGGCTGAGCGGCGCCGGAGGCCCGTCGACGTCCCGGCGCTCGTGAAGGGCGTGCTCGACGGGTCGCGTGCCGCGATCGCGCGGGCCATCACGCTCGTCGAGTCCGTGCGGCCCGACCACCGGGAGGCCGCGCAGCAGCTGCTCATGGAGCTGCTTCCGCACGCGGGCGGCGGCCACCGGGTGGGCATCAGCGGCGTGCCAGGGGTCGGCAAGTCGACCTTCGTCGACGAGCTGGGCAGCAGGCTGACCGGGCGGGGGCACCGGGTCGCCGTGCTCGCGGTCGACCCCTCGTCGACCCGCACGCACGGCTCGATCCTGGGCGACAAGACGCGGATGGCGCGCCTCGCCGTCGACGAGAACGCGTTCGTCCGGCCCTCGCCCAGCGCGGGCACGCTCGGCGGGGTGGCGCGGGCGACGCGGGAGACGATCGTGCTCATGGAGGCGGCGGGCTACGACATCGTCCTCGTCGAGACGGTCGGGGTGGGGCAGTCCGAGGTCGCGGTCGCCGCGATGGTCGACACGTTCCTGCTGCTCACGATCGCTCGCACGGGCGACAGCCTGCAGGGGATCAAGAAGGGCATCCTGGAGATCGCCGACGTCATCGCGGTGAACAAGGCCGACGGCGAGCACGCCCGCCCGGCCCGTGCGGCGGCCCGCGAGCTGTCGGGGGCGCTGCGGATGATGGCGCCGATCCTGCCGTACTGGCGGGCGCCGGTGCTGGCCTGCAGCGGGCAGAGCG
Organism: uncultured Actinomycetota bacterium; assembly: GCA_963750095.1. Taxonomy (GTDB): domain Bacteria; phylum Actinomycetota; class Actinomycetes; order Mycobacteriales; family Pseudonocardiaceae; genus Pseudonocardia. The sequence goes on from CAVVPJ010000012.1 coordinate 1,064,003, forward strand.
GGGCCGGGCTGGACGAGGTGTGGTCGGCGGTCACCCGCCACCGCGCCACCCTCGACGAGCACGGGGAGCTCGCGGCGAAGCGGTCGACGCAGCAGGTCGACTGGATGTGGGCGATGGTGCGCGAGCGGCTCCTCGACCGCCTGCGCACCGACGCGGCCGTGCGCGCGGCGCTGCCCGCGGTCGAGCGCGACGTGCGCGCGGGCAGCCTCACGGCCACCCTGGGCGCCGAGACGCTGTTGGCGAAGCTCGGCCTGTCCTGAGCCCGCCACCGTCCGCCGCCACCCAGCCGCAGCCGCAGGGCCACCCGCCGCCCGCCCCGGCTCCCCCGCTCGCTTCGCAGGCCTGCCGCGCGCTTCGCAGACGCCGGGGAGTCTGCGACGTGTAGGCCGGGTCTGCGAGGACGAGCGCTCCGCCGGGCTCTGCCTGGCCGGGATGGGTGCGCCGGGCAGGCGTAGGGTCGCGCGCGTGCTGCCGCCGCGCCCGGTGATCGGGATCCTGCACCCTGGCGCGATGGGTGCCGCCGTCGGCGCGGCCCTCAAGCCCGTGGCGGGCGCGGTCATCTGGGCCGCCGCTGGACGCAGCCTCACCACGTCGAAACGGGCCGAGACGGCGGATCTGGTCGGCGTGCCCGACGTCGGCGAGCTGGTCCGGCGCTCGGACGTGATCGTCTCGGTGTGCCCGCCGGATACGGCGCGGTCGGTCGCCGAGCAGGTCGCCGAGCAGGTGGCCCAGCACGTGGACGCCGTGGCCGCGGTGGCCGCCCGGCCGCTCTACGTCGATGCCAACGCGGTGTCGCCCGACACCGTCGCGGGCATCGCCGACCTGCTGGGCGCCGACCGCGTCGTCGACGGCGCGATCATCGGCCCGCCCGCGTGGGAGCCGGGTCGCACGGCGGTGTGGCTCGCGGGCGAGCACGCGGCCGACGTCGCAGGGCTCTTCGCGGGCTCCCCGTTCGCCGCGCACGTCCTGGGCGGGCCGGTCGGGACGGCCAGCGCGCTCAAGGCGTGCTTCGCGTTGCAGAGCAAGGCGCTGCCGACGATCTGGCTCGCCCTCGACGCCGCGGCGCGCGCCTACGGGGTCGGCGACGAGATCCGGGCCGAGCTCGCCCGTACCGGGGTGGACCTGGACGCGCAGCTCGCCCGGATCGACGCGCAGGCGTCGGGCAAGGCGTGGCGGTGGGTCGGGGAGATGCAGGAGGCGGGGGACACGTTCGCCGCCGTCGGCCTGCCCGACGGGTTCTCCCGGGCAGCCGCCCAGATGTACGACCGGATGGCCGACGCCGACCCGACCGACCGGGCCAACCCCTGGGGCCTCCGCGGGCCCGGCGGATAGCGACCGCCGGGCCGACCTCGCATGGTGCCTGCGGGGCGGGTGCGCGGCGCGGAGGCAGGGCGGGCTGGGGAGCAGGGTGCGCGGCGCGGGGTGGACGGGGAGGAGCCGCCTCAGGTCGCGGGCGGCGGGGTGGCGTCGGCGGGGGCCAGTGCCTCCCAGCCCCGGTTGCCGCCCTCCGACCGGAAGCCGCCTGCGGGCGGGCCCGCCGACACCCCGCTGACGGCGAGCGCCGCCGTGCCCGCGACGGCGGCGACGAGCACGGCCGCCACCACGGCGACGACGGGAACCAGTGCGGCCATCGCGGCGACTCGCGTGCGGTGCATGCCGACCAGCTTGGCGCCGCGGTGCCGATGCGGTCGCCGGTGCGGTCGCGAGATCACCGGAAGGTGTCCCTCCAGGTGGTCCCGATCGGGTGGCGTGCTCGGCGGTGCGTGACCGCGCTCAACCCGAAGGGCCGAACCGCTCCAGGCGGATCGCGGAGTCCGCGACCCCCGCCTCGCGCAGCCGGTCGGTGGCGGCGTCGGCGAACGCGGGCGACCCGCAGACGTAGACGTCCTCCCCGCCCCGCACCAGCGGCGCGACGTCGTCGACCGTCATGCGCCCCGCCCCGCGCGGGTCGTCGGGGGGTGCCGCACGGGTCCAGACGATCCGCACGCCCTCGCCGGGCAGCTCGTCGGCGTAGTACAGGTCGGCGGGGGAGCGCGCGGACACGAGCACCCGCAGGAGCTCGGCGTGGCCGTCGCGGCGGGCCTGCCGCAGCATCGCCATGAGCGGCACGACCCCCGACCCGCCCCCGATGAGCAGCGCGGGCCGGTCGCCCCGCCACACGAAGAAGCCGCCGACCGGCCCGCGGACCTCCAGATCGTCGCCCGCCTCCACCACGTCGTGCAGGTACTCCGACACCTCGCCGTCGACGAGCCGCTCGACGGTGAGCTCGATCTCGCCGGTGTCGTCGGGCGCGGACGCGACCGAGTAGGAGCGCGACGCGGTGTAGCCGTCGGGCGCGGTCAGCCGCAGCACGTAGTGCTGGCCCGCGAGGTGGCGGTGCGGCTCGGACAGGCGCAGGCGGTAGGTCTTGGCGCTCCGCGTCTCGTCGCGCACCGCAAGGACTCGGGCGGCCTGCCAGCGCAGTGTGCGGCGGTGGGTGGTGCCTGCGGCGGTGGTCACCGGGTCAGTATCAACGTTCGCTCCGCAAGCTCCGCTCAGTATCGATGTTCGCTCCGCAAGCTCCGCTCAGTCTCCCTGGTAGCGCTGCTCTTTCCAGGGGTCACCCCGGTCGTGGTAGCCGTTGCGTTCCCAGAAGCCCGGCTCGTCGTGGTCGAGCAGGCGCAGGCCGGAGACCCACTTCGCGCTCTTCCAGAAGTACAGGTGCGGCACCAGGAGCCGGGCCGGACCGCCGTGCTCGGTGGTGAGCGGGCGCCCGTCGGCGTCCCACACGACCCAGGCCTTCCCGCCGGTGACGTCGGCCAGCGGCAGGTTCGTGGTGTAGCCGGTGTGCGCGACGGCGACGACGTGCGTCGCCTCGGGAAGCACGCCCGCCGCGTCGAGCAGCGTGTCGACGGAAACCCCTTCGAAGGTCATCCCGAGCTTGGACCAGGTGGTGACGCAGTGGATGTCGCCCGCGTAGCGGGAGCGGGGGAGCGCGTGGATCTCGTCCCACGTCCAGGTGGTCTCGCGCTCGACCAGCCCGGAGACGGTGAACGTCCAGCGGTCGGTGGCGAGGCGCGGCGTGGCCTCGGCGTGCAGCACCGGCCAGTCGTCGCGGGCGTCGTACTGGCCCGGCGGCAGCCGGGGATCGCGCTCACGTCGCCGTCCGAAGAACCCGCGGGTCGCCGTCGCCATGTCGGGAAAATACTCCCGGACGCGCGTTTCATTCCCGGTTGCGGCGCAGCCGGGGAAGGTCTTCGTCGGCGAGCGCCGTCCAGAAGCGCAGCGCGGCATGCTCCAGCTCGAGGCCGAGCTCGAGGGTGGGCGAGGGGTCGGCCGAACGGCGTATCAGGTCGTCGTAGAGGTCGATGCGGGTGCGGTGCTGGGCGATCTGCTCGGCGGCGAGGGTCGCGACGTGGTCGGGCTCGCCGATCTCGCTGAAGAACAGCTTGAGCTCGGCGACGTCGCGCAGCTGGAAGGGCGTCTGGGTGGGCGCGGCGAGCCACTCGCGCAGGGCGTCGTGGCCGGGGCCGGTCAGCGAGTAGGTCTTGCGCCGCCGCCCGCCGTCCTCGACGGACCGCGCGAGGAGCCCGAGGTCGGCCAGCCGGTCGGGCTCGGCGTAGAGCTGGGCGTGCGGGAAGCGCCAGAACAGCCCGACCGTCTCGGCGATGGTCTGCTTGAGGTCGTACGGGGTGCAGTGACCGTGCAGCGCGACCATCCCGAGCACCACGAACGACGTGGTGGTCAGCCGCAGCTCCGGCACGAAGACGATCGTAACCCGATCGTGTCCCACCTGATCTCGATCGGACGATCGAACATGCACGGTCCGTTACGGACGGTCAGATTCGATCCAAGAAGGGCCGCTGGCTCTTGACGATCTTGCGGCGAGCGGTCTCCAGGTCGAACCACGCCGCCCGGTCGACCTCGGGAAAGCTCTGGGTGCGGCCCGACCGGGGCGGCCACTCGATCGTGAAGGTGTTGCTGACGATCCGGTCCGCGTCCAGGTCGCCCGCCAGCGCGAACGCGGCGACGACCTTGCTCCCGGAGCGCACGGTGCCCAGCTCGCGCAGCTCGCCGTCGGGCGCGGGGGAGCCCAGCTCCTCGGCGAACTCGCGGCGGGCCGCGTCCCGCGGGTCCTCGGACGCGGGGTGCTCACCCTTCGGGACCGACCACGCGCCTTCGTCCTTGCGGGCCCAGAACGGGCCGCCCATGTGCGCGAGGAGCACCTGGACGGCGCCGTCCGGGCCCGTGCGGTGCAGCAGCACCCCGGCCGAGAGGACGGTCACGCCGCTGCTTTGTCGTCCCGCCACGCGATCCAGTCCTTGAGCAGGCCCAGGTCGTGGTGCGGGCCGCCGAAGCCGACGGTGAACAGCGTCGCGCCCGCGGCCAACAGCTCGTCGCCGACCTGGTCCGGTGGCTTCTGGACGCCGATCGAGCGCTCGACCTCGCCGGGGTCGCGGCCTACGTCGGCGCAGTGGCCGTCGAGGATCGCGTTCTTGCGCCTGAGCACCTCGACGTCGCCGAAGCTGTGCCAGACCTGGGCGTGCTCGGCCGTGTAGCGCAGGGTCTTCCGCTCCCCGCCGCCGCCGATCAGGATCGGGATCTGGCGGGTGGGGGCGGGGTTGAGCTTGGTCCACCGGCTGCGGATGCGCGGCAGCGCCTGGGCGAGGTCGGCCAGCCGGGAGCCGGGGGTGCCGAAGTCGTAGCCGTACTCGTCGTAGTCGCGCTGGAACCAGCCCGCGCCGATGCCGAGGACCAGCCGCCCGCCGGAGATGTGGTCGACGGTGCGGGCCATGTCGGCCAGGAGCTCGGGGTTGCGGTAGCTGTTGCAGGTGACCAGCGCGCCGATCTCGACCCGGCTGGTGGCCTCGGCCCAGGCGCCGAGCATTGTCCAGCACTCGAAGTGCTTGCCATCGGGCTCGCCGTAGAGCGGGAAGAAGTGGTCCCAGTTGAACACGATGTCGACGCCGGCGTCCTCGGCGGCGGCGACCGTGTCGCGGATCTGGGAGTAGTCGGCGTGCTGCGGTTGCAGCTGCAGTCCGACGCGGATCGGGTGGGTCATGCCTCGATCCTGGCACCGGACTCCGCGCGGTGCTTGATCGCCCGGCGGGCCACCTGTCGATGCCCGCGTAGGCGGCGGCGAGCGCGGGCGAGGGCGCTCACGCCAGGCGCTCGGCGACGGCGTCCCCGGGCAGGGGCGGGGAGAAGTAGTAACCCTGGCCGGTGTCGCAGCCCAGGTCGCGCAGCTGCGCGCACTGCTCGCCCGTCTCGATGGCCTCGGCGACGACCGTCATCCCGAGGGAGTGGGCGAGGCGGATGAGCAGGCCGGAGATCTCGACGTCGACCGCGTCGCCCTCGGGGCCGCTCACGAACGGCGCCGCGAGCTTGAGCGTCCGCACCGGCAGGCGGCGCAGGTAGGCCAGGTTCGAGTAGCCGGTGCCGAAGTCGTCGATGGCGAGGCGGACGCCCATGTCGGAGAGGGCCCGCAGGGTCGAGAGCAAGGCGGCGCCGCCCATGGCGTCGCTCTCGGTGAGCTCCACCTGCAGGCGGGCGGCGGCGAGGCCGGTCTCGGCGAGGATCGCGGCGATGTCGTCGACGATCCCGGGCTCGCGGATCTGCCGGGCGGCGAGGTTGACCGACAGCAGGAGCGGTTCGCCGTCGCGGCGCGCGGGCCAGCTCCGTGCCTGCCTGCACGCCTCGGTGAGCACCCAGTGGCCGAGCGGGACGATGAGGCCGGTCTCCTCGGCCACCGGGACGAACCGGTCCGGCCCGATGCGCTCCCCGTCGGGGAGGTCCCAGCGCGCGAGCGCCTCGACGCCGGTGAGCGCGCCGTCGGCCAGTCGGACGAGCGGTTGGTACTCCAGGGAGAACTCGCCCGCCTCGAGGGCGTCCGCCATCCGCGCCGCGAGCGCGAACCGACTGACCGCGCGCCGGTGCAGTCGGGGCTCGAACTCGGCCACCCCGCCGCGCCCGTGGCGCTTGGCCCGGTTCAGCGTGGTGTCGGCCGCCTGGAGGAGCGCGCCCGCGTCGGCGAGGCCGATGCCGTCGCCGGGGACGATGCCGACGGTCGCCGTCACCACGACCCGGTGTCCGCCCAGCTCGAACGGCCGCGCGACGGCCGCGAGCGCGCGTCCGGCGATCGCGCGCAGGCGGACGTCGTCGACGTCGACGGCCAGCACGACGAACTCGTCACCCCCGACCCTGGCGACGAGGTGTCCGTCGGGGGTGAGCTCCTCGCTGAGGCGGCAGGCGACGGCGCGCAGGAGCTCGTCGCCGACGTCGTGGCCGAGCGTGTCGTTGACGCCGCGGAACCCGTCGAGGTCGAGGGCGCAGATGCCGACGGAAGGCCCGTGCCGGTCGTCGAGCGCCATCTGGAGCTGTTCGGCCAGCACGGCGCGGGTGGCCAGGCCGGTGAGCGGGTCGTGGTCGGCGTGGAACCGCAGGCGGGACTGGAGGCGGTAGCGCTCGGTGACGTCCTCGACGAGGCAGATGACGTACCGCGGCTCGCCCGCGGGCCCGCGCACCAGCGAGAGCGATGCCTGCACGCGGACGGGTGACCCGTCGCGGTGCAGGTAGGTGCGCTCGACGCTGACCCGGTCGCGCTCGCCGTCGAGCAGGCTGCGCACCTCGTCGACCGACCCTGGCTCGTCGTCCAGCCGGGCGAACAGGTACACGTCCTGCCCGACGAACGCCTCGGGCCCGCGTCCGAACATCGCGCAGAACGCGCGGTTGACCTCGACGACGACGCCGCCGATCGCGATGATCATTATCCCGGCCGCGGCGTGGCTGAAGACCGCGCCGAACCGCGAGGTGCCCGCGGACGACTCGCGGTGGGCGAGGTCGCGGAGCGCTCCCGCGTAGCCCGCGGCCATCGCGGCGATGAGGTCGGGACCGCGGGGGTGGCCCGCGAGCTCGCGCTGCAGCATCACGAGGGTGCGCTCGAGCGCGGCGTTCTCGACGAGGCCCGCCACGACCAGCGACGCCCCGACCGCGCGGGCGATGGGCAGCGCAACCCGGCCGTGCAGGACGTCGAGAAGGCTGTCCGCGAGCGGGGCGAGGCTCGTGCGGAGGGCTGCGCTGGGGCTGGGGCCCGACTCGGGGCCCGCGAGCGCGGCCGCCCAGCTGTCCAGCAACGTCGACTCGGACACGGGTGTGGTCGGGCGGGGGCAGGTTCCGTCGGCCGTCATGCTCGGTCCGCCCTCCGCACCGCCCGCGGCGCCGAGTGCGACCGGGCGAACATGTCACTCCGCCGTGGGCAGCACCCTACCGGGACGGTCCGCCGTACGCGGGACCCCGACACGCGGGCGCCCCGCTCAGGTGTCCGGTCGTCGTCCGCCGCGGCGCATGTCGCCGGTGGTGACCCGACGGCCGGGGTCGATGAGCCGCTTCCACTTGGCCTGCGCGGCCTGGCGGCTCGACAGCTGCGCCTGCACAGCGTCGGCGACCTGGGCCCAGGTCAGACCGTCGGCGCGCAGCTTGCGGATGAGGTCGCGCTCGTAGTAGTCGGCGAGCCTGCGCATCTCGTGGACCAGGGCGTACCAGGCGGCCGCGGCGTCACCGGTGAGCGGGCCTGCCGCGCTGCGCTGCTTGAGGTGTTCGAGCAGCGCCTGCGGCGAGCGGTCGCGGGTGACCGCCGGGTCCACGCGCTCCAGCCAGCGGCGGGCGTCGTCGTACTTCACGCTGTCATTCAATCATTGACGCCGACGTTCGGTCGCCGAATCGACGACGACACGCCGCCAAGACGGTGAGTCCCGCGTTTCGGCACGCCGAATGCGCCGTTCCGGCACGGGGCCGGGGGAGCCCGGCGTGCTCAGATCCGCAACTCGCCGTGCCCGGACGCGGGACTCACCTCGCGTGGGTCAGCCTTGGGGGCCGACGTCGGTCACCCACACCACCGCCACGCCCTCCTCGTCGGAGGCGGTGAGGTCGATCTCGGCGGTGATGGCCCAGTCGCGGTCGCCCGCGGGGTCGTCGAAGACCTGGCGGACGAGCCAGCGCTCGGGCTCCTCGGAGATCGTGACCAGCGAGGGCCCGCGCGCGGCGGGCCCGGTGCCGATCGCGGTGAGGGTGTCGCCGTACTCGGCGAAGTAGGGCCGCAGCGCCTCCCGCCAGGCCTCGGCGTCCCAGCCCGCCTCCGCGTCGAGCTCGCCGAGCAGGTCCCACCGGCGCAGCGCCGCGAGCTCCACCCGGCGGAACAGCGCGTTGCGCACCAGCACGCGGAACGCGCGGGTGTTGCGGGTGACCGCGCCGGGAACCTCGTCAAGCGGCGGGGGAGCGGAGTCGCCGCCGCCCTCGCCCGCCGCGAGCGCCTCCCACTCGTCGAGCAGCGACGAGTCGACCTGGCGCACCAGCTCGCCCAGCCACTCCTCGATGTCGGCGAGCTCCTCGGTCTTGGCCTCGAAGGGCACGGTCTGGCGCAGCGCGCGGTAGGTGTCGGCGAGGTAGCGCAGGACCAGGCCCTCGGAGCGGGCGAGCTGGTAGTGCCCGACGTACTCGACGAAGGTCATCGAGCGCTCGAACATGTCGCGGGCGACCGCCTTGGCGGACAGGCGGGCGTCCTCGACCCATGGCGCGCCCCGCCGGTAGGTGGCGAGGGCCGCCTGGAGGAGCTCGTCGAGCGGCTTGGGCCAGCTGACGTCCTCCAGCCGGGCCATCCGTTCCTCGTACTCGAGGCCCTCGGCCTTCATCGCGGCGACGGCCTCGCCCTTGGCCTTGCTCTGCTGCGCGTAGAGCACGGGGCGGGGGTCGTCGAGCGTCGCCTCGACGACGGACAGGACGTCCAGCGCGTAGGTGGGGGAGGCGCGGTCGAGCAGCTCGATCACGGCGAGCACGAAGGGGGACAGCGGCTGGTTGAGCGCGAAGTCCAGCTGGAGGTCGCCGACGATCCGCACGATGCGGCCGTCCGCGTCCGGCTCGGGCAGCCGCTCGACGACCCCGGCCGTGAGCAGCGCCCGGTAGATCGCGATCGCCCGCAGGATGTGGCGGCGTTGCCGGACCCGCGGCTCGTGGTTGTCCTCCAGCAGGTGCCGCATGGCGTCGAACGCGTTGCCTGGCCGTGAGATGACGTTGAGCAGCATCGCGTGGGTGACCTTGAAGTGGCTGGTCAGCGGCTCGGGCTGGGCGGACTGCAGCTTCTCGAAGCTGGTCTGCGACCAGCCGACGAAGCCCTCCGGCGGCTTCTTGCGCACGATCCGGCGCTTCTTGCGCTCGTCGTCCCCGGCCCTGGCGAGCAGCCGCGCGTTCTCCACCTCGTGGTCGGGCGCCTCCGCGACGACCGTGCCGACCGTGTCGTACCCCGCCCGCCCCGCCCGCCCGGCGATCTGGTGGAACTCGCGCGCCTTGAGCGGGCGGGTGCGCTGGCCGTCGAACTTGGACAGCGCGGTGAACAGCACCGTGCGGATCGGCACGTTGATGCCGACGCCGAGGGTGTCGGTGCCGCAGATCACCTTGAGCAGCCCGGCCTGCGCGAGCGTCTCCACGAGGCGCCGGTAGCGGGGGAGCATCCCGGCGTGGTGGACGCCGATGCCATGGCGCACCAGCCGCGAGAGCGTCTTGCCGAACCCGGCGGTGAACCGGAACGCGCCGATCAGCTCGGCGATGGCCTGCTTGTCCTCCTTGCTCGTGACGTTGACGCTCATCAGCGCCTGCGCCCGCTCGACCGCCGACGCCTGGGTGAAGTGCACGACGTAGACCGGCGCCTCGTGGGTGGAGAGCAGCTCCGCGATCGTCTCGTGCAGCGGCGTGCGGACGTACCGGTAGTGCAGCGGCACGGGCCGCTCCACCGACGTGATCACCGCGGTGTCGCGGCCGGTGCGGCGGGTGAGGTCCTCGCGGAAGAACGTGACGTCCCCGAGCGTGGCGCTCATCAGCAGGAACTGCGCCTGCGGCAGCTCGACCAGCGGCACCTGCCACGCCCACCCGCGGTCGGGGTCGGCGTAGAAGTGGAACTCGTCCATCACCACCGAGCCGACGTCCGCGTGCCGACCGGAGCGCAGCGCGATGTTGGCGAGGATCTCCGCCGTGCAGCAGATGATCGGTGCCCGCTCGTTGACCGCGGCGTCGCCGGTGAGCATCCCGACCTTCTCCGCCCCGAACGTGTCGATCAGCTGGAAGAACTTCTCGCTGACCAGCGCCTTGATCGGCGCGGTGTAGAAGGTGCGCTGCCCCCGGGCCAGCGCCGCGGCGTGCGCCCCGACCGCGACCAGCGACTTCCCCGAGCCGGTGGGCGTGGAGAGGATCACGTTGCCGCCGGTGACCAGCTCCAGCAGCGCCTCCTCCTGCGCCGGGTAGAGCGACAGCCCCCGCTCCTCGTAGGCCCAGTCGGCGAACGCCTCCACGAGGTCGTCGGGATCGGGGGTGGGCGGGAGCCGGTCGGTGAGCGTCATGATGGGTCCATCGTCCCCGTGACCGGCCCGTCAGGGACCGGCAGGGTGCGGCAGGGTGACGGGCGCAGCCCCGGAGACGACTACCGTGGGCGGCGTGACAGGGGGTCCGCGGTCGATGCCGGATCTCGTGCCGCCCATGCAGGTCGCCGCTGGCGCCGGGCAGGCGCCGGTCGGCCCTGACTGGGTCGTCGAGCTCGCCTGGACGGGGCACCGGTGCGTCGCCTACGTCGAGCCGGGGCGACGCACGCGGCTGCTCAGCTCCGGTGACGTGTCCATGACCCCGGCCTATCCCGAGCTGGTGCCGGAGCTGGAGCGCCGCTCACCGCCGCGCGGCATGATCCTCGACGGCACGCTCGTGGCGCGCGGCGAGGAGCACGCGCCGCGGGTCGCCCGGCTGCAGCGGCGCAGCGCCCGGTACCGCCCCACCGAGCGGCACATCCGCACCGTGCCGGTCGACCTGCAGGTGGCCGACCTCCTCTGGCTCGACGGCCACAGCCTCGTCGACCTGCCCTACCGCGACCGGCGCGCGCTGCTGGAGGGCCTTGGCTTCGCCTCGGAGCCGGTGTGGACGACCTCGCCGATGCCGATGTCGGAGCTGCCGTCGCTGCTGAGGATCGCGGAGGCCAAGGGCGTCGAGGCGCTGCACGCCCGGCACCTGGCATCGCGGTACAAGCCCGGCCAGCGCTCGCCGCTGTGGGTGCGGGTGCCGGTGCCCCGCATCGGGCGGGTGCTCGTCGGCGGGTGGACACCGGTCGACCCGCGGCGCCCCGACCACATCGCCAGCCTGCTCGTCGGCGTGCCGGAGCCGGCGGGGCTGCGCTACGTCGGTCGCGTCGGGGTGAGCGGAGACGAGCGCCGCCGCCCGGTCGCGGGCCTTCGGCAGCTGCACCGCGACACGGCCCCGTTCCGCGGCGGCGTGCCGCCCGACATCGCCCGCGACGCGATCTGGGTCGAGCCCCGGATGGTCGGGCTCGTCGACCACACCGGGTTCACCGCCGACGGGCGGCTGCGGCTCCCGCACTGGCGGGGGACGGTCGGCGCGGGCGCGGAGGCGGTGCCGTGGGCCCGCCGCCAGGCCCCACCGACCCACCGATCCACCTCCGCCTCGGCGGACACCTCCGATGATCGCCGCGAGACCGCGGTTTCCGGTGACCAAACCCCGGAAGCGCCCACCCCGCCGCGATCATCGCCCGACAATCCGGTGGAGGCGCGCAGGCTCGAGCAGCACTTCGTCTACAACTCCCTCAACACCATCGCCTCGCTGATCCGCACCGACCCGGGACGGGCGCGCGAGCTTCTGGTCGGGTTCGCGGGCCTCACCCGGGCCGCCGACCGCTCCGCCGACGCCCCGAGCACGCTCGGCGACGAACTCACGACCGTCCGCGACTACCTGGCCATCGAGCAGGCCCGCTTCGGCAAGCGCCTGCAGGTCGAGATCGCCGTCGACCCGGCGCTGCACGGCACGCCCGCGGAGCCGCTGCGTCTGCTCACCGCCGTCCGCGACGCCGTGCAGCGCGACGTCGAGCCGCGCCCGGAGGGCGGCGTGCTGAAGGTCGCCGCCGAGCAGGCCGACGGCGGCTGCGTCGTCACCGTGTCCGGCGGCCAGGGCGCGCCGCACGTGCTCGCGATGACGGCGCACGCCACCGTCTGAGGCCCTTACCCGTGGCGACCAGGTGAACATCCGCGGCGCCTGCGCGCCAGGTGATCGCGGGGTGGGTACCTTCTCGTCCATGCTCGGCCTTCCCGACAGCGCCCGCGCGTGCCTGTTCGATCTCGACGGCGTCCTCACCGACACCGCCAGCGTCCATGCGGCGGCGTGGAAGCAGATGTTCGACGACTACCTGCGCGCCCGCTCGGAGCGGGACGGCACGCCCTTCCGCGAGTTCGACGTCAAGGCCGACTACGGCCCGTACGTCGACGGCCGCCCGCGCCTGGACGGCACCCGCGGGTTCCTCGAGTCGCGCGGCATCCACCTGCCCACGGGCTCGCCGGACGGCCCGCCCGACGCCGAGACGCTCTGGGGGCTGTCCACCCGCAAGAACGACCTCGTGCAGGAGAAGATCCGCACGGTCGGCGTGGACGTGTACCCCGGCTCGGTCCGCTACCTGCATGCCGTCAAGGACGCGGGCCTGGCCACCGCGTGCGTGTCGTCCTCCGCGAACGCGCGGCAGGTGCTGGAGGTCGCCCGCCTGACGTCGCTGATCGACCACCGCGTCGACGGCGTCATCGCCAAGCAGCGCGGCCTGCCGGGCAAGCCCGCCCCCGACACGTTCCTCGCCGCCGCGGCCGACCTGGGCGTCCCCAAGGAGCAGGCCGTCGTCTTCGAGGACGCCTTGGCGGGGGTGCAGTCGGGGCGCGCGGGCGGGTTCGGCTTCGTGGTGGGGGTCGACCGGATCGGGCACGCGGACGCGTTGCGGGAGCACGGCGCCGACATCGTCGTGTGTGATCTATCCGAACTACTGACGTGATCGGCACCCGAGGGGACGTCCGCTCGTCGAGAGAACCAGCTTCTTGGCCAGGTAGGAGGAAGCCGTGAGCCCCGACCCCGGACGCCCGTTCACCGTCGAGCCGTGGCACGTGCGCGAGCCCCGGCTGGAGATGAGCACCCTCGGCCAGGCCGAGTCGGTGTTCGCGCTCTCCAACGGCCACATCGGACTGCGCGGCAACCTCGACGAGGGCGAGCCGCACGCCACCCCCGGCACCTACCTCAACTCCTTCTACGAGAAGCGGCCGCTGCCGTATGCCGAGGGCGGCTACGGCTACCCCGAGTCCGGTCAGACGATCATCAACGTCACCAACGGCAAGCTGATCCGCCTGCTCGTGGAGGACGAGCCGTTCGACCTGCGCTACGGGGAGCTGCGCCACCACGAACGCGTGCTCGACCTGCAGACGGGCACGCTCACCCGCGAGGTGGAGTGGGCCTCGCCCGCGGGCCGCGTCGTGCGCGTGCGCAGCGTCCGGATGGTGTCGCTGACCCAGCGGGCGATCGCCGCGATCAGCTACGAGGTCGAGGTGCTCGACGCGCCCGCGCTGCTGGTGGTGCAGTCGGAGCTCGTGGCCAACGAGCAGCTGCCCTCCCGCGACGAGGCCGACCCCCGGGTCGAGGCCGCACTGACCGACCCGCTGATCTCCGAGCAGCACGGCGTCCACGCCAACGGCGCCTGGCTCATCCACCAGACCCGCCAGTCCGGGCTGCGGGTGGCGGCCGCGATGGACCACGAGGTGGAAGGCCCCGAGAAGCTCAAGTACACCTCGGAGGCGACCGAGGACATCGGCCGCACGACCGTCATCACCCGGCTGGAGCCGGGCCAGAAGCTCACGATCGTCAAGTACCTGGCCTACGGCTGGTCGGCGCGGCGCAGCCAGCCCGCGCTGCACGACCAGGTGCGGGCCGCGCTGGCCGCTGCCCGCTTCACCGGGTGGGACGGCCTGCTCGCCGAGCAGCGGGAGTACCTCGACGCGTTCTGGGCCGTCGCGGACGTCGAGATCGACGGCGACGCCGAGCTGCAGCAGGCGGTCCGCGTGGCGACCTTCCACGTGCTGCAGGCCGGTGCGCGCGCCGAGCGGCGGGCGATCGGGGCGAAGGGCCTCACCGGCGAGGGCTACGACGGCCACACGTTCTGGGACACCGAGACCTTCAGCCTTCCCGTGCTGTCGTTCCTGGCCCCCGAGGCGGCGGCCGACGCGCTGCGGTGGCGCCAGACGATCCTGCCGCTGGCCTACGAGCGCGCCGAGCAGCTGGGCCTGTCGGGCGCGGCGTTCCCGTGGCGGACGATCCGCGGGCACGAGTGCTCGGGATACTGGCCCGCGGGCACGGCGGCGTTCCACATCAACGCCGACATCGCCGACGCCGTCCGGCGCCACGTGGCGGCCACCGGGGACACCGACTTCGAGCGCGAGGCGGGCCTCGAGCTGCTCGTGGCCACCGCGCGGCTGTGGCGTTCGCTGGGCCACCACGACTCGTCCGGCGGCTTCCGCATCGACGGCGTCACCGGGCCCGACGAGTACACCGCGATCGTCGACAACAACGTCTACACGAACCTCATGGCCCAGCTGAACCTGCGGGTCGCGGCCGACACGGCGGCCAAGCACCGCAGGGCCGCGCACGCGCTGGGCGTCAACGCCGAGGAGATGGCCAGCTGGCGGGACGCCGCCAAGGCCATGATGATCCCGTTCGACGAGGTGCTCGGCGTGCACCCGCAGTCGGAGGGCTTCACCCAGCACCAGCAGTGGGACTTCGAGAACACCCCGCCCGAGCACTACCCGCTGCTGCTGCACGTGCCCTACTTCGACCTCTACCGCAAGCAGGTGGTCAAGCAGGCCGACCTCGTGCTGGCGATGACGCTGCGGCCCGACGCGTTCACGCTCGAGCAGATGCGGCGCAACTTCGCCTACTACGAGGCGATCACGGTGCGGGACTCGTCGCTCTCGGCGTGCACGCAGGCGGTGATGGCCGCCTGGACAGGGCACCTCGACCTGGCCTTCGACTACCTGGCCGAGGCCGCGCTCGTCGACCTCAACGACCTCGCGGGCAACTCGGACCACGGTGTGCACATCGCGTCGATGGCGGGCACGTGGACCGCCGTCGTCAACGGGTTCGGCGGGATGCGGTGCGACGCCGACGGGCTGCGGTTCGCCCCGCGCCTGCCCCCCGCGCTCTCCCGGATCTCGTTCGGGCTCAACTGGCACGGCAGGCAGCTGCGCGTCGACATCCGGCCGGACGAGGCGGAGTACCGCCTCGTCAGCGGCTCGCCGATGCGGCTCTCGCACCACGGCGAGCAGCTGGCCCTCGCCGACGCGCCCGCGGTGCGGCCGATCCCGCCCGCGGACCCGGTGGAGCCGGTCGAACAGCCTTACGGGAGGGCGCCGCGGGCGCGCCACCCCGGCGGATGAGCGGAGCTTGCGGAGCGAACATCAGCGGATGAGCGGAGCTTGCGGAGCGAACATCAGCGGATGAGCGGAGCTTGCGGAGCGAACATCAGCGGATGAGCGGAGCTTGCGGAGCGGACGTCGGCGGATGAGCGGAGCTGCGGAGCGGACGTCGGCGCGGCGACGGACCGCTGGTACGGTCGTAGGTCGCTTCTCTCCAAGACCTGTGGCGAAGGTGATCGGTGGCCTCCAGTAATCCCGGCAACGCCCGCTCCGACGGGATCGAGCACGAGCGCCGGTACGTCGCGATGCTCTACGAACGGCTCGACCATCGGCGCGCCGCGACCGCGAAGCGCCTCGAGGAGGTGCTGCACGACGAGACGGTGGGCACTCCGCAGGCGCTCACCGAGCGCGACGTCGCCGCGGCGATCTATGCCGACCGGCTCGCCGCCCTGCGCGCGGCCGAGCACGGGCTTGCGTTCGGACGGCTGGACGCCGAGGACGGCGAGGTCCGCTACATCGGCAGGCTCGGCCTGCTCGACGAGGACAACGAGTACAACTCGCTGCTGATGGACTGGCGCGCGCCCGCCTCCCGGCCCTTCTACACCGCGACGGCCGCGTCGCCGGAAGGCATCCGGCGGCGGCGGCACCTGCGCACCCGGCGGCGCGAGGTCACCGGCATCGACGACGAGATCCTCGACCTCGACGCGGCCCGCGCCGCGGGTGCCGCCCAGGCGAGCGGGCTGACCAGCGAGGCCGCGCTGCTGGCCGCCGTGGGCGCGAGCCGCACCGGCCGGATGGCCGACATCGTCGCGACGATCCAGGCCGAGCAGGACGCGATCATCAGGTCGAAGCCGTCCGGGGTGCTCGTCGTCCAGGGCGGCCCGGGCACCGGCAAGACCGCCGTCGCGCTGCACCGCGCAGCCTACCTGCTCTACACCCATCGCGACCGGCTGGCCCGGCGGGGCGTGCTCGTCGTCGGCCCGAACCCGACGTTCCTGCGCTACATCGGGCAGGTGCTGCCGTCGCTTGGCGAGACCAGCGTCGTGCTGGGCACCGTCGGCCAGCTTTTCCCCGGCCTGGACGCGCGGCGGACGGAGGCGCCGGAGGTCGCGGAGGTCAAGGGCCGCGCCGAGATGTCCGCGGTGATCGCGGCAGCGGTGCGCGACCGGCAGCAGCTCCCGCGGCGGCCGGTGCACCTGGTGGTCGAGCAGCAGAACGTGCGGATCGACCGCGACGTCGTGAACGCCGCCCGCACCCGTGCCCGCCGCTCCCGCAGGCCGCACAACGCCGCCAAGCGGATCTTCCACAGCGAGGCGGTCCGGCTGCTGGCCGAGCAGGTGGCGCGCTCGATCGTGCCCGGCGGGCGGCGGCTGCTCGACGCGGGTGACCTCGCCGAGATCCGCGACGAGCTGAAGGAGAGCCGGGCGGTGTACCGGGAGCTCGACGCGCTCTGGCCGACGCTCTCGGCCGAGCAGCTCCTCGGCGACCTGTACGCCGACCCGCGCCGTCTCGGCGCCGCGGCCCGGCGCCTGCCCGCGGCCGACCGCGCGCTGCTGGCCCGGCCGCTGCCCGCCGACGGCGACGTCCCCGTCCCGCCCGGCCTGCGCTGGACCCCGGCCGATGTCCCGCTGCTCGACGAGGCCGCCGAGCTGCTCGGCGACGACGGGTCGGAGGCCGCCGCGCGCGAGGCCGCGGCGCTGCGCGAGGAGGTGATGTACGCCCAGGGCGTGCTGGACGTCCTCGACCTGGAGGAGGACCTCGACCCCGAGCTGCTGCGGGCCACCGACGTCATCGACGCCGACCGGCTGGCCGAGCGGCAGGCCGTCCGGCGGTACGACTCCACGGCCGAGCGCGCGGCCGCCGACCGGGAGTGGACCTACGGGCACGTGATCGTCGACGAGGCGCAGGAGCTGTCGCCGATGGCGTGGCGGCTGGTCATGCGGCGGTGTCCGACCCGGTCGATGACGCTGGTCGGGGACATCGCGCAGACCGGTGACCTCGCCGGGGCGGCGTCGTGGGACCAGGTGCTCTCGCCGTACGTCGCCAACCGCTGGCGGCTGGAGCAGCTGACGGTGAACTACCGCACGCCGTCCGAGATCGCCGCCGTGGCCGACGACCTGCTGTCCGAGATCGAGCCCGGCCTGGCACCGCCCCGGTCGGTGCGCAGCACCGGCGTGCCGCCCCGCGCGGTCGCCGTCTCCGGGGCGCTCGACGAGGAGGTCGCCAAGGTCACCGCCGAGGAGGCGGGCGCGGTGGGGGAGGGGCGCACCGCCGTGCTGGCCCCCCTGGCCCGTGTCGCGGGGCTGCGGGACCGGCTGATGGGCGCCCTCGACCCGGGCCCGGACACCCCCGACGGGCCCGCCGACCCCGAGGTCGACCTCACCTCGCCGGTCGTCGTCCTGCCGATCGGCAAGGCCAAGGGCCTGGAGTTCGACGCGGTGGTGCTCGTCGAGCCCGCCGAGGTGCTCGCCGAGAGCCCGCGCGGCGCCAACGACCTCTACGTGGCGCTGACCCGCGCCACCCAGCGGCTCGCCGTCGTGCACGCCGAGCCGCTGCCGCCGGTGCTGCGCCGCCTCACCGACGCCTGACGTCACAGGGGGGTGACGTAGGCGCCGCTGATGCCGCCGTCGACCAGGAACGTGCTCGCGGTGATGAAGCTCGCGTCGTCGCTGGCGAGGAACGCGACGGTGGCCGCGACCTCCTCGGCCCTGGCGAAGCGGCCCATCGGGATGTGCACCAGCCGCCGCTGGGCGCGCTCGGGGTCGGCGGCGAACAGCTCCTGCAGCAGCGGCGTGTCGACCGGACCGGGGCACAGCGCGTTGACCCGGATGCCCTCGCGGGCGAACTGGACGCCCAGCTCGCGGGTCATCGCCAGCACGCCGCCCTTCGACGCCGTGTAGGAGATCTGCGACGTCGCCGCGCCCATCACCGCGACGAAGGACGCCGTGTTGACGATCGCGCCGCGGCCCTGGCGGCGCATGTGCGGCAGCGCCGCGCGGCAGCACAGGTACACCGAGGTCAGGTTGACCTCCTGCACCCGCCGCCACGCCGGGAGCCCCGTCGTGAGGATCGAGTCGTCCTCAGGAGGGGAGATGCCCGCGTTGTTGAATGCGACGTCCACCGTGCCGAACGCGTCGACGGCCGCCGTGAACAGCGCGTCGACGTCGGCCTCGGACGTCACATCGGTGCGCACGAACAGCCCGTCGACCTCCGTGGCCGCCGCGGCTCCCGCGTCGGCGTCGACGTCGGCGACGACGACCCGCGCGCCCTCGGCCGCGAGCCGTCGCGCGCTCGCGAGGCCGATGCCGCTGCCGCCGCCGGTGACCACGGCCGTGCGGCCCTCGAACCGGTTCACGCATGCTCCTTTCGCGGCCAATGCCTCAGCCGCCTTCGCCTTCGCGACCTTGCCTGTCGCGGTGGTACCCGCCCGGGCCTGATCCTGCGGCCGCCACGAGGGCGGCGAAGATCCGGGGATCGTCCTGCTCGGGATGCCACTGCACGCCGACGACGAACGGGTGCCCTTCGAGCTCGACCGCCTCGATCGTGCCGTCCGGGGCGCGGCCGGTCACCGTCAGGCCTGCGGCGAGCAGCGCGATGGCCTGGTGGTGGTGGCACTGCCCGGTGATGCCCGAGCCCAGCGCGTCGCCCACCCGTGAGCCCGCGTCGAGCGCGATCTCCGTGCGGCCGAACACGCCGGGCACGGGGTTGTGCCCGGTGTGTCCGACGACGTCGGGCACGTGCTGCACCAGCGTGCCGCCCAGTCCGATGTTGAGCATCTGCAGGCCCCGGCACACCGCGAGCACCGGCTTCCCGACCTCCAGCGCGCGCAGCAGGACGGCGAGCTCGGCGGCGTCGCGCGCGGTGCGCGGCACGCCGGTGTTCGGGTGCGGATCGGCCCCGTACCGGGCGGGGTCGACGTCCGGGCCGCCCGCGAGCACGACGGCGTCGAGCCGGTCGACCGCCGCCGCCGCCTCCACGCGCGGGGGCAGCAGCACCGGAACCCCGCCCGCGGCGATGACCGAGTCGGTGTACGTGCGGGGGAGCAGGACCGTCTCGTGGCGCCACACACCGTAGGCGGCCTCCTCCCCGTACGCCGTGACCCCGACGAGCGGCCTAGAGGCGCTCGAACCCACGCCGTCGCTCCCAGTCGGTGACAGCGGCGTCGAACGCGGTGAGCTCCACCCGGGCGGCGTTGGTGTAGTGGTCGACGACGTCCTTGCCGAACGCCTCGGCCGCCACCTCCGACGCGGCGAACAGCTCGGCCGCGTCCCGCAGCGTCGACGGCACCCGCGGCGCGTCCGAGCCGTAGGCGTTGCCGTGCAGCTCTGGCGGCAGCGGCAGCTCGTTGTCGATGCCGTGCAGCCCCGCGGCGATCAGCGCGGCCACCGCCAGGTAGGGGTTGACGTCCCCGCCCGGCACCCGGTTCTCCACCCGCAGGCCCTGACCGTGCCCCACCACCCGCAGCGAGCACGTGCGGTTGTCCATCCCCCAGCCCACGGCCGTGGGGGCGAAGCTGGCGTCGGCGAAGCGCTTGTAGGAGTTGACGTTCGGGGCGAACAGGTAGGTCAGCTCGCGCAGGCACGCCTGCTGCCCGGCGAGGAACCGGGCGAACAGCGGCGAGAACCCGTGCGCGCCGTCGCCTGCGAAGACGTTGGCCCCGTTGTCGCCGTCCCCGCGCAGCGAGATGTGGATGTGGCAGGAGTTGCCCTCCCGCTCGTCGTACTTGGCCATGAACGACAACGCCATCCCGGCCTGGTCGGCGATCTCCTTCGCGCCGGTCTTGTAGATCGAGTGGTTGTCGCACGTGGTGAGCGCGTCGGCGTACCGGAAGGCGATCTCGTGCTGACCGAGGTTGCACTCGCCCTTGGCCGACTCGACCACCATCCCGGCGCCCGCCATCGCGTTGCGGATGCGCCGCAGCACCGGCTCGACCCTGGCGGTGCCCAGCATCGAGTAGTCGATGTTGTAGAGGTTGGCGGGCCGCAGCTCGCGGTACCCCTTCTCCCACGCCGCGTCGAACGAGTCGGCGAACAGCAGGAACTCCAGCTCGGTGCCGACATCGGCGACCAGGCCGCGCTCGGCGAGGCGGTCGAGCTGGCGGCGCAGGATCTGGCGCGGCGAGGCGACGACGGGCGAGCCATCGCCCCACATGACGTCGCACAGCACCAGCGCCGTCGCCTCGTGCCAGGGCACCATCCGCAGCGTCGCCATGTCCGGCCGGAGCACGAAGTCGCCGTAGCCGCGCTCCCAGCTCGACATCGCGTACCCGCCGACGGTGTTCATCTCGACGTCGACGGCGAGCAGGTAGTTGCACGCCTCCGCGGCGTGCGGCACCACCTCCTCGAGGAAGTACGGCGCCGCGCACCGCTTGCCCTGCAACCGCCCCTGCATGTCGGTGAACGCGATCAGCACCGTGTCCACCGAGCCGTCCTCGACGCGGGACCGCAGCTCGTCGAGGGTGAGCATCCCGTTGCGGGCGAGCATCAGTGCGGCATCCGGTGCTCGATGCTCTCGAGCTCTTCCCCGGTGCTCGCCGCACGGGCCGGGCCGGTGAACCAGCGCCGGGCCGAGCACAGGTACCAGCCGCCGAACAGGATCAGCGCCCCGCCGACGGTCAGCGGCGCGTGGTTGGCCACCGGCCAGTCGAGGTCCGGCCCGGGTATGCCCTTCGGCGAGACCGGGAGCAGGAAGAGGATGCAGATCACGACGATCCACACCACGGCGAGCGGAAAGATCCACCTGTAGTGGCTGCCGAGGCTCCATGCGCCGTGCTCGAAGCGCGACGCTGCCCGGATCCGCAGGTAGACCGGCCCAGGCCAGGACGCAGATCGCGGTGACCGCGTATACCGGCACCCGGTTGGCCGACACCAGCCCGTGAGCCAGCCGCACGCGGGCCGCCCAGCTTGGACGCCCGGAAGTGCAGCGCCCCCGCGGTCGGCATCAGGCGATGCGGCACCGCTTCATCGTCGGTCGGGGTGGACATCAGGCCTCCTTGTCAGGCGTGCGCGCCGCGCTCAGCAGCGCGGCGAACCCGGCACTGTCGAACTCCGCCACAGCGCGGTCGTACTTCTCCATCCCCCACGACCAGAAGTCGAACCCCATCGGGCTGCTGCCGTCCTGGATGGACGCCCAGAGCGTCCACCCGTACTTGGACATCAGCCCGAACAGGCGGGCCCGCGCGACCTGCTGCGGGCGGGGCCTGCCGTAGTAGGCGGCGACGAGAACGCCCAGCAGCTCGACGGGGAGCGTCGCCTCGCTCCAGATGTTGCCCAGCTCGAAGCAGGCGTCGTTGTTGCCGGAGTACTCGTAGTCGATGATCCGGACCCGCGCGCCGTCGTCGAGGAGGTTGGCGGCGAGCAGGTCGTTGTGGCAGGGCACGGTCACGCGCGGGCCCAGCGCCTCGCGGACCGCCGCCACGGCCGCGCCGAACTCGTCGTAGCGGGGCGGCAGCCGGAAGCCGTGCTCGGCCACGATGCGCCGGTAGCGGGCCTGCACCGCGAACATGTCGAAGTCGTTCACGAACCGCGGGCCCGCGTGCAGCCGCCTGCACGCGGCGGCGACGCGGTGCAGGACGGCGGGGTCGCGCAGGTCGGCGTCGGTGAGCGTGCGGCCCGGCAGGAACCCGACGGTCAGGCCCTGGCCGGGGCGGTAGTGCAGCACGGGGGCGCCGACGCCCGCGCGCGCGGCGGCGAGGGAGTTGGCGTGCTCGTGCTCGCGGTCGATGCCGAGCAGCCCCGGCCCCTCGGCCGGGATACGGACGACGCACACCCCGCTGCCGTTCGTCACCTTCAGGTTACGGTTCGTGAGCCCGCCCGGGAGGTCCTCCACGGTCCGGGGGTGACCCGCGGCAGGGGGTATCGCATCGAGCAACGACTCGATGCTCCGTTCGCGACACCCCGCCTGCATTGGTGGGAGAGTAAGGCTCGCCCTGGGCGTTGAGAAGATCGTAAAGTCCCTGGGTGTGGGCGATCTGCCAGACCGTGCCCGGATCGTGATCGTCGGTGGTGGGGTGGGGGGCGCGAGCGTCGCCTACCACCTGGCCCGCCGTGGCGCGACCGACGTGCTCCTCCTGGAACGCGCCGAGCTCACCAGCGGGTCCACCTTCCACTCGGCGGGCCTGGTCGGCCAGCTGCGCTCCGACCCGGCGCTGACGCGGATGAACGTGCACTCCGTCGAGCTCTACCGGGAGCTCTCGAAGGGCGCGCACGATCCGGGGTGGGTGGAGTCGGGCTCGTTGCGGCTGGCGTCCTCGCCGGAGCGGATGGTCGAGATCCGCCGCCAGCACGGCTGGGCGCAGCGGGCGGGGCTGCCGTTGGAGCTGGTCTCGGCCGACGCGGCGCGGGACCTGTTCCCGCTGATGACGACCGACGGGGTGCTCGGGGCCGCGTTCACGCCGACCGACGGGCAGATCGATCCCGCCCGGCTGTGCTACGCGCTCGCCGCCGGTGCGCGGGAGGGCGGGGTGCGGATCGAGCAGCGCGCCAGGGTGGTCGGGTTCGACACGGCAGCGGGCCCGCACGGGCGGCGGGTGACGGGCGTGCGGGTCGACCGCGGCGGCCAGGTCGACGTGATCGCATGCGAGGTCGTCGTCGACTGCGGCGGGATGTTCGCCGCCGAGATCGCCGCGCTGGTCGACGTGCGGATCCCGGTGGTGCCGATGTCGCACCAGTACCTCGTGACGGCACCGCTGCCCGCCGGGACCCTGCCCGCGCGGCCGCTGCCGTCGCTGCGCGACCCCGACCTGCTCGTCTACTACCGCCAGGAGATCGACGGGCTCGTCATGGGCGGCTACGAGCGGGAGTCCGCCGTCGCGTGGCCTGCCCACGTGCCGCCCGCCGACTTCAACGGCAAGCTGCTGGCCCCCGACTGGGACCGGTTCGGCGAGATCCTCGCCAACTCCCAGGTCCGGGTGCCGGTGCTGGCCGACGTCGGCGTCGCCTCGGTGATCAACGGGCCGGAGGCGTTCACGCCGGACAACGAGTTCTGCCTCGGCGAGACCGAGGTCGCCGGGTTCTTCGTCGCGGCGGGCTTCTGCGCGCACGGCATCGCGGGCGCAGGCGGGATCGGGGACGTCATGGCCAACTGGGTGCTCGACGGTGACCCCGGCATGGACCTGTGGCACATGGACGTGCGCCGCTTCGGGCGGCACTACCGCTCGCCGCGCTACACGCACGCCCGCACCCGGGAGAACTACGAGACCTACTACGACATCCGCTACCCGGGCGCCGAGCGGACATCGGGCAGGCCGTTGCGGACGTCGCCCGCGTACGCGTGGCACGTCGCGCACGGCGCCGCGTTCGGGGAGAAGGCCGGTTGGGAGCGGGTGAACCACTACGCGGTGGCCGGTGCCGAGGCGCTGCGGCCGCGGGGATGGGCGGGGCGGAACTGGTCGCCGTGTGTCGAGCCGGAGCACCGGGCGGTGCGCGAGTCGGCAGGCCTGTTCGACGAGACGTCCTTCGCGAAGATCGAGATCACCGGGCCGGACGCGGCGGGGTTCTGCGCGCGCGTGTTCGCGGGGCATGTCGACCGGCCGCCGGGCGCCTGCGTCTACACGCAGGCGCTGAACGAGCGCGGTGGGATCGAGATGGACGTGACGGTGTCCCGGGTGGGCGTCGACGCCTTCGTCGTCGTCACCGGCACGGCGTTCGGGCCGCACGACCTCGGCTGGCTGCGCCGCCAGGCCCGGCTGACCGGCGCCGACGTGCGCATCGTCGACGTGACGAGCGCGTGGGCGTGCTTCGGGCTGTGGGGGCCGCGCTCGCGTGGGCTGCTGGCGCCGCTGACCCCCGCCTCGCTCGCGAACGCGGACTTCCCGTACCCGTCGCTGCGCACGACGACGGTGGCCGACGTGCCGGTGCGCGCGCTGCGCGTGACCTACGTCGGCGAGCTCGGGTGGGAGCTGTACTGCCCCACGGAGTACGGCGCGGCGCTGTGGGCGGCGCTGGCCGGGACGGGCGCGGTGCCCGGCGGGTACCGCGCGATCGAGAGCCTGCGCCTGGAGAAGGGCTACCGGGCCTGGGGCGCCGACATCGGGCCGGAGACGACGCCCGCCGAGGCCGGGCTGGGGTTCGCCGTGCGGCGGACCGGCGGGTTCGTGGGGGAGGCCGCCGCGCTGCGGGAGCCCGCGCGGCGGCTGCGGTGCCTGACCGTGGACGACCCGCGGGCGGTCGCGCTCGGCGGGGAGCCGGTGCGGGTGCATGGCCGGAAAGACGGCGCAGTCGTGGCCCAGGTGACCTCCGGCGGGTACGGGTACACCGTCGCCCGCTCGATCGCGTACGCCTACCTGCCGGTCGGGGTGGCGGGGGCCGTCGAGGTGGCGGTGGACGGCGAGTGGCTCGCCGCCGAGGTGGCGCCGGGGGTGCTCTACGACCCGAAGGGTGAGCGCATCCGCGCCTGACGGTGAGTCCCGCGTTTGAGCACGGTGAGTCCCGTGTTTGGGCACGGTGAGTCCCGCGTTTGGGCACGGTGAGTCCCGCGTTCCGGCACGGCGCGGCGCCTGATCGGGCACGGCGGCGGGGCCCGAACCAGCCATGGGGAGGTCGAGGGCGGGGCGGCGGCGGGGTCGGGCCCGCGCGTCAGGCGTCGGCGGCCAGGGTGTCGAGGACGGCCTCGCCGTGGCGGGCGAGCTTGGCCTCCCCGATGCCGTTGATCCGCCCCAGCTCGGCAAGCGTCGTCGGACGCCGCGTGGCGATCTCCCGCAGCGTGGCGTCGTGGAAGATCACGTACGCGGGCACGCCCTGTTCGCGTGCCGCGGCCCCGCGCCAGGCCCGTAGCCGCTCGAAGACCGGCGCCGCGTCGGCGGGCAGCTCGACGGCGCCTCCTCCCGCCCCGCCCGCGCGGGACGGCCGGGAACGCGCCGTCTTCACCGGGTCCCGCCGCAGCCGGACCTCCCGCTCACCGCGCAGCACGGGGCGGCTCGCGTCGGTGAGCGCGAACGTCTGGTAGGTGCCCTCGACGGCGAGGATCCCCTGGGCGAGCAGCTGTCGGACGACACCGCGCCATTCAGCCTCGGACAGCTCGGTGCCGACGCCGAAGACCGTGAGCTCGTCGTGGCGGAACTGCTCGACCTTCGGCGTGCGCTTGCCCAGCAGGATGTCGACGATCTGCCCCGCCCCGAACCGCTGGTGCCGTTCCCTGTCGAGGCGGAACACCGTCGACAGCAGTTTCTGTGCGGCGACCGTGCCGTCCCACGACTCGGGCGGCACCAGGCAGGTGTCGCAGTTGCCGCACGGCTGCGCGTCCTCGCCGAAGTAGGCCAGCAGCTGGACCCGACGGCACTCCACGGTCTCGCAGAGCGCGAGCATCGCGTCGAGGTGCTGGGCGAGCCTGCGGCGGTGGTCGCGGTCCCCGGGCGAGTCGTCGATCATCTTCCGCTGCTGGACGACGTCGGCGAGGCCGTAGGCGAGCCACGCGGTCGACGGCAGCCCGTCACGTCCGGCGCGCCCCGTCTCCTGGTAGTAGCCCTCGATCGACTTGGGCAGGTCGAGGTGGGCGACGAACCGGACGTCCGGCTTGTCGATGCCCATCCCGAACGCGATCGTCGCCACCATGACCACGCCGTCCTCGCGCAGGAAGCGGGTCTGGTGGTCGGCGCGGGTGGGCCCCTCCAACCCGGCGTGGTAGGGCAGCGCGGGGATGCCTTGCGCGACCAGGAACTCGGCCGTCTGCTCCACCGACTTGCGCGAGAGGCAGTAGACGATGCCCGCGTCGCCCGCGTGCTCGGTGCGCAGCAGGTCGAGCAGCTGACGCCGCGGCTCGTTCTTCGGCGCGATCCGATAGGTGATGTTGGGACGGTCGAAGCTCGCAACGAACTGGCGCGCGTCCTGCAGCTTGAGCCGCTGGGTGATCTCGGCGTGGGTGGCGCGCGTGGCCGTCGCGGTGAGCGCGATGCGCGGCACGTCCGGCCACCGTTCGTGCAGCTCGGAGAGGGCGAGGTAGTCGGGCCGGAAGTCGTGGCCCCACTGAGCGACGCAGTGCGCCTCGTCGATCGCGAACAGCGCGATCCTGCCGCGCTCCAGCAGGTTCATCGTCGCGGGTACCCGTAGCCGCTCCGGCGCGAGGTACAGCAGGTCCAGATCCCCGGCGAGGAACAGCGCCTCGACCATGCGACGCTCGTCGGGGCCCTGCGTCGAGTTGAGGAACCCTGCGCGCACCCCGAGCGCGGTGAGCGCGTCGACCTGGTCCTGCATGAGCGCGATCAACGGCGAGACGACGACGCCGACGCCGGGCCGCACGAGCGCTGGGACCTGGTAGCACAGCGACTTGCCGCCGCCGGTGGGCATGAGCACCACCGCGTCGCCGCCTCCGCAGACGTGCTCGACGATCGCCGCCTGTTCGCCGCGGAACGCGTCGTAGCCGAACACGCGCTGGAGGACGTCGAGCGGAGCGGGCGCGGTGTCGGGGAGCACGGGCCGATGGTAGGCGCCAGCGGTGGCGGCGCGGGCGGGAACGGGGGACCCCGCGGCCGCCCGTCAGGACGCGCGCGCGGCCGCCACGACAGCGGTGGCGGCCAGCCGTCGAGCGACGACGAGCACGACGACGAGGCCCGCTGCCGCGAAGAGCGGGACCACCGCCGTCACGGGCAGCCACTCGGCGAGGGCGCCCGCCGCCGCGAAGCCCAGCCCCTGCGTCACCATCATCCCGGCGCCGAGGAGGGCGAACGCCGGACGCCGCGCGTGCTCGGGCACTGTGGCCAGCGCGAGTTGGTCGAGCCCGATCAGGTAGGCGCCCATCCCGGCGAGCACGAGCAGCCCGAGCGCCACCGGCAGCGGCGGCCCGAAGGCGAAGGCGAGTGGAGGCACGAAGCCCGCGACCGCGAGCGGGACGACGAGGCGGACGCGGCGCGGGGGCGACACCCGCGATCCGACGACGAGCTCGCCGATCACCGAACCGACCGGCAGGCCCGTGAGCAGGAGGCCCACCGCGACCGTGCCGCCGCCCACGTGTGCCGCGTACGGGTTGGCCAGCGCCTCGGGAGCGACCGCGAAGAACCCCGGCAGCCACGTCATCGCGATGATCGGGCGCATGCCCGGCGTAGCGAAGAGGGTTCTGAGCCCGGCCAGGGGAGCGGCCCGCACGTCGTCGGTGGCCGCAGGCGGTCGTCGTCGGGTGCAGGCGAGCAGGATCGCCGCCGCCGCGGCGTAGGTCAGCGCCGCCGCGGCCAACGCCTGCGACGCCGTGACGAAGACCAGCGTCACGCCGCCGAGCGCGAACCCCGCCAGCTGGACGTTCTGGGACACCAGCCGCAGCAGCGACCGGGCGAGGGGGAAGCCCTCGTCGCCGACGAGCTCGGGCAGCGTCGCGGCGCGCGTGCCGCTGAAGATCGGGTCGATCGCACCCTTGACCGCGAGCAGCCCGAGGATCGCGGGCACCGGCATCCCGGGCCACGCCATGAGGCCGACCAGGGCAGCGGCAACGGTCTCGCACGCGACGAGCACGTCCCGCGACGGCCGAGCTCGGCCGATGCCGCCGAACAGCACAGCGCCCAGCCCCATCGGGACGAACCCGATCGCGAACGTCAGCGCCGCGAGCAGCGGGGAGGACGTCCGCTGGTAGACGAGGACGGTCAGCGCGACGTCCCCGACGATCATGGCGAGCATCGAGCAGACGTGCGCGCCCAACACGGCACGCAGCTCCCCGCTGCGCAGCACGGAGCGGTAGGTCGGCATGCCCGCCAGCATCCCGGCGCCGACAGCGATCGCGAATCACTTCGAGCACAATCGCACCATGGCCCTCGAGCTGCGGCTGGACACGGCGGACGTGCTGGCGTTGCGGTTCGCGCGCTCGCCGCTGTGGGAGACGATGGAGGCGTTGCGGGTCGTGCGGGAGCCGGGTAGGCAGGCCTATCACCTGTCCTGGCTGCGCGGGCTCGACCTCGCGGTCGTCGCGGACGCCGCCGCGGTGCTCGCCCCGCTCCAGCCCCGGCCGGGCACGCAGCCGGACTTCCTCATCCCGATCCCGAGCGGACCCACCACCACGGCCGACGACGACCTGGCCGCGGTCGCCGCGACGCCGCTCGACGTCGTCGAGCGCGAGCTGCGCGAGGCCGCAGCGAACCCGCGGGCGTCCGACGAGGTCCGGGCGCGGGTGCGAACGATGTTCGCCGACCCGGCGACGACGCTGCGCCGGGTGGTCGCCGCCCAGCGCACCTGTTGGGAGCAGCTGGTGCGGCCGTTCTGGTCCCAGGTCGACGACCTGCTCGCCTCCGACATCGCCGCGCGGGCCGCCGAGCTCGCGACGTCCGGGCTCGAGGCGGTGCTCGGCGGGCTGTCGCCGCTGGTCGCGTGGACGGGCACCGGGCTGCGGGTGTCCAGTAGGGCGCACGGGGACACGGCCGACCTCCGCGGGCGGGGCCTGGTCGTCATGCCGAGCGTGTTCGTCTGGCCCGCGGTGGTGGCCGTGACCGACCCGCCCTGGCAGCCGACCGTCGTCTACCCGGCGCGCGGGGTCGGCACGCTGTGGCCTCCGGCACCTGCGCGGGGACCCGGCGCGCTCGGCGCGCTGATCGGCACCTCGCGGGCCGCGTTGCTGCGCGGGCTGGAGGCCGAGGCGTCGACGAGCGTGCTCGCCCGGCGCGTCGGCCTCGGCCTGCCGACCGTCTCGATGCATCTGGGGGTGCTGCGGCGCGGTGGGCTCGTCACGTCCCGGCGCGCGGGCCGGGAGGTGCTGCACCGCCGCACCGCACTGGGCGCGGCGCTGTGCGGCTGACACGGCGTGCCGGAACGGGCGACTCACCGTGCCGGAACGCGGGACTCGCCGTGCCGAAACGCGGGACTCACCGTGCCGAAACGCGGGACTCACCGCGGCGGGACGGCCTCGGCGTCAGCGGGCCAGGCTGTCGCGCCACGCCTGGTGCAGGTAGGCGAACGAGCCGCCGTCGGCGAGCAGCGCGGAGGGCGGACCGTCCTCGACGACCGCGCCGTCCGCCATCACCAGCACCCGGTCGGCGATGAGCACGGTCGAGAGCCGGTGCGCGATGATCAGCGCCGTGCGGTCGGCCAGCACCGTCTCCAGCGCGGCCTGCACCGCCCGCTCGCTCGGCACGTCCAGCGACGACGTGGCCTCGTCGAGCAGCACGACGGCCGGGTCGGCCAGCACCACCCTGGCCAGCGACACGAGCTGGCGCTGACCCGCCGAGAGCCTGCCGCCGCGCTTGCGGACGTCGGTGTCGAACCCCGCGGGAAGGGCCTCGACGAACGACCGAGCGCCCACCGTCTCGGCCGCGGCGACGATCTCGGCGCGGGCCGCGCCCGGCCGCCCGAGCGCGATGTTGTCGGCCACCGACCCGGAGAACAGGAACGACTCCTGGGTGATCATCACCAGCGCGCGCCGGAGGTCGGCGTCGGCGACGTCGCGCAGGTCGACCCCGTCCAGCGTCACCGCGCCCGCCGTCGGGTCGTAGAACCGCGCGGCGAGCTTGGCCAGCGTCGACTTGCCCGCGCCCGTCGCGCCGACGAGCGCCACCGTCTGCCCGGCCGGAACGTCGAGCGACAGCTCCGGCAGCACCACCCGCCGCGCGTCCGACCGGTACGCGAACCGCACGGCGGCGAAGCGGAGCTCGCCGCGCACCGGCGACGGCAGCGGCACCGGCCGCGCGGGCTCCGGCACGCTCGGCGGCGTGTCCAGCACCGTCGCGATCTTCTCCAGCGCCGCCGCTGCCGACTGGTAGGAGTTGAAGAACTGCGCGAGCTCGTCGAGCGGGTCGTAGAACCGCCGCAGGTACAGCAGGAACGCGGTGAGCGCGCCCAGCTCCAACGCGCCACCGGCCACCCGCAGGCCGCCGACGAGCAGCACCAGCGCCAGCGTGACGTTGCCGACCGCGCGCAGGAACCCGACGTAGCTCGCGACGGTGCGGAACGCGTCGGCGTTGGCGTCCCGGTAGGCCACCGCGAGCCCGTCCATGATCTGCTCGTTGCGCACCTCACGGCGGTAGGCCTGCACCGCGCGGATGCCGTTCATCGACTCCACGAAGTGCACGATCAGCCGCGCCACGGTCGTGCGGGTGCGCCGGTAGCTCGCCCGCGAACGGCGCTGGAACCAGCGGGTGAGCAGCAGCAGCGGCACGAACCCGACGAGCACGATCCCGGCCAGCAGGGGGTCGAGCCACACCAGCAGCGCCGAGATCCCCAACAGCGACAGGACCGCGCCGCCGAACCCGTCGAGCCCCTTCTCGAGGAGGTCGTTGAGGGCGTCGACGTCGCTGGTCAGCCGGGAGACCAGGCGGCCGGAGGTGAAGCGCTCGTGGAAGTCGAGCGAGAGCCGCTGACCGTGGGCGAACACGCGCCGCCGCACCTCCAGCAGCAGGTCCTGGCCGACCCGACCGGTCAGCAGCAGGAAGCCCGCCCGCAGCGCGGACGACACACCGGCCGCGACCGCGTAGCCCACGACCGCCCACGCCAGCGGCGCCGGGTCGCCCGCGAGCGCGGCCGGGATGCCGGTGTCGATGGCCGCGGCGACGAGCAGCGGCCCCGCGAGGTCGGCCAGGTTCTGCCCGACCAGCAGCGCCATCGCCCACGCGACGGGCCGCCGGTGCGGCCGGACCAGGTCGGCGAGCAGCCGCCGCGCCCGGGTCTGCATGCGCAGCCCCGCACCGGCCGGGAGGACGTCGGCGTCGTCGTCCTTCGCGACGCCGCGCCAGCGGTCCTCGGCCGCCGCGTCGGTCGAGGTGCCCGTCGTCTCGGTCACGTCCGCACCTCCTCAGCCTCGTCCAGGCTCGAGAGCAGCGCCCGGTAGTCCGCGTCGTCGGCCAGCAGCTCACGGTGGGTGCCGACCGCGCTGATCACGCCGTCGCGCAGCACGGCCACGCGGTCGGCCAGCTGGACCGTCGACGGCCGGTGTGCCACGACCAGCGCCGTGACACTGCCCAGCACGCGCCGCAGCGCCGCCTCCACCTCGGCCTCGGTGTGCACGTCGAGCGCCGAGAGGGGGTCGTCCAGCACCAGCAGCGGCGGATGCCCCAGCACCGCGCGGGCCAGGGCCAGGCGCTGGCGCTGCCCACCGGACAGCGAGAGGCCCTGCTCGCCGATGCGGGTGTCGAGGCCCCAGGGCAGCGCGGCGACGAACCCGTCGGCGCTGGCCACCCGCAGCGCGTCCCAGATCTCCTCGTCGGGCGCGTCCGCCCGGCCGAGCGCGACGTTCTCGCGCACGCTCGCCGAGATCAGCACCGGGTCCTCGAACGCGGTGGCGACCGTGCGGCGCAGCTCGACCAGCGCGACGTCGCGGACGTCGACGCCGTCGATGCCGACCCGGCCGCCGGTCACGTCGTAAAGGCGCGGGACGAGCGCGGTGAGCGTCGTCTTGCCCGAGCCGGTCGCCCCGACCAGCGCCATCGTCTCGCCAGGCCGGACCACGAGATCCACCCCGCGCAGGATCTCGTGGTCCGCGCCCGGGTAGCGGAACCGCACTCCGGACAGGAGCAGCTCGCCGCGCACCGACCCGAGCGGGACGGGCCGCGGCGGGTCGGTGATCGCGGGCGCGATGTCGCGCACCTCGAAGTAGCGCATCGTGGCGCCCGCGGCGCCCGACGCCTCGGCCAGCAGCCAGCCCATCGACTGCACCGGCCATTGCAGGTAGGTGACGACGGTCGCGGCGGCGACGAGCGTGCCGAGCGTCAGGCTGCCGTCGGCGACGCCGTAGGCGCCCAGGGCGAGGATCACCGCGATGGCGGCCTCCGGGACCAGCACGACAACCGTCCACAGCGCGGCCAACAGCCGCACCTTCGCCAGCTCCGTGCCGCGCAGGCCCCGCGCCTCGGCGAGGAACCGCCCGGTCAGCTGCCTGCCACGGCCCAACGACTTGAGGACGCGAATGCCCAGCGCGGACTCCTCGACGACCGTGGCCAGATCGCCCACCTGGTCCTGGGCGCGCCGGGCGGCGCGGGAGTAGCGCCGCTCCATGACGAGCGTCGCGGCGGTCAACGGCCCGGCCATGACCGCGACGACAAGGCCGAGCCACGGCGAGAGCCACAGCAGCACGCCGATGCCCACCACGACCGTGACGCCGTTGACGACGAGGAAGATCCCGGAGAAGGCGACGAACCAGCGGATCGTCGTCAGGTCCGAGGTGGCGCGCGAGAGCAGCTGGCCCGAGGCCCACCGGTCGTGGAACGCGACCGGCAGCCGCTGCAGGTGCGCGTAGAAGTCGGCGCGCATCGTCGCCTCGACCTGGTTGCTCGGGCGCGCGACCAGCATCCGGCGCAGGAAGATCAGCCCGGCTTCCCCGAGCCCGAACGCGAGCACGCCCAGCACCAGCCACGGGAGGGTGGCCAGGTCGCCGTGCGCGATCGGGCCGTCCACGATGACCCGGGTGACGAGCGGGATGGCGAGCCCGGCCAGTGTCGCGGCGAGCGCGGCGACACCGCTGCCGACCAGTGCGGCGCGGTGGGGACGCAGGTAGGGCAGCAGCCGACGAAGAGCACTGAGGGTGGGTCTCGTGTCGCCCGCTATTTCGGGTTCGCTCATGGCCCGAAGAACGGTAGGCGCCCGCCTCGGGAAGGTCATCCGAGTTTCCCGTCGTGCGGCGCGGAGCGGAGGTGGCAGGCTGAGGGCGACAGAGCGTCGTTCGGGTGAGGAGAGCCGGGTCGTGGCGTTGCGGATCGGGTACAAGGCTTCGGCGGAGCAGTTCGGGCCGCGTGAGCTGGTCGAATACGCCGTGCGCTCCGAGGAGGTGGGGCTGGACAGCGCCGTCGTGTCCGACCACTTCCTGCCGTGGCGCCACGAGGGCGGCCACGCGCCGTCCGCGCTCGCGTGGATCACGGCCGTGGGGGAGCGGACGTCGCGGATCCAGCTGGGCACGTCCGTGCTCACGCCGACGTTCCGCTACAACCCGGCCGTGCTGGCCCAGACCTTCGCCACGCTCGGCCTGCTCTATCCCGGCCGGGTGATGCTCGGCGTCGGCACGGGGGAGGCGCTCAACGAGATCGCCGTGTCGGGGCGGGAATGGCCGGAGTTCAAGGAGCGCTTCGCCCGGCTGCGCGAGGCGGTCCGGCTGATGCGCGAGCTGTGGACGGCCGAGGACGTGTCGTTCGAGGGGGAGTACTACCGGACCGTCGGCGCGACGATCTACGACAAGCCCGAGCAGCCGGTCCCGGTGTACGTCGCGGCGGGCGGGCCGGTGGTCGCCAAGTACGCGGGCCGCGCGGGCGACGGGTTCATCTGCACCTCCGGCAAGGGCATGGAGCTCTACACCGACAAGCTCATGCCCGCCGTCGCCGAGGGCGCGCAGGCCGCGGGCCGCGACCCGGCCGCGGTCGACAACATGATCGAGATCAAGATGTCCTACGACCGGAACCCGGACGCCGCGTCGGAGAACTGCCGGTTCTGGGCGCCGCTGTCGCTCACCGCCGAGCAGAAGCACAGCGTCGACTCCGCCGTCGAGATGGAGCGCCTCGCCGACGAGCTGCCCATCGAGCAGGTGGCGAAGCGGTGGATCGTGGCGTCCGACCCCGACGAGGCGGTCGCGCAGATCAAGCCCTACGTCGACGCGGGCCTCAACCACCTCGTCTTCCACGGGCCCGGCCACGACCAGGAGCGGTTCCTCACCCAGCTCGCCGAGGACGTCGTGCCCAAGCTGCGGGCACTGGCATGACCGCCCCGGACATGACCGCGCGGTCGACCTCCGACGTCGTCACGCGGGACGGGCGGGTGCTGCGGCTGCGCGTCGCGCGCGGACGGCACGGAACCCTCGACGGCGACGCGCTGCCCGTGATCGCCGACGCCCTCAACGCGGCGGATCCGGCCGAGGTCGGCGCGGCGCTGCTGGTGAGCGAGGGCGCGAGCTTCTGCACCGGCGGCGACGTGCGGGCGTTCGCTGGCGCGGCCGACCGGGGCGCCTACGTCGGTGCGCTGGCGGCGGCGTTCCACGGCATGGTGACGGCGATCGCGACGTGCGCGGTGCCGGTGGTCGCGGCCGTGCCGGGCTGGGCGGCGGGGGCGGGGATGTCGGTCGTCTGCGCGGTCGACCTCGCGGTGGCGGGCCGTTCCACGCGACTGCGGCCCGCCTACCCCGGCATCGGCTTCTCGCCCGACGGCGGCATGAGCTGGACGCTGCCGCGACTCGTCGGAACGGGGGCGGCGCGGCGGATCCTGCTCACCGACGAGGTGCTCGACGCCGACACCGCGTTCGCGCTGGGCATCGTCGCGATGGTGGTCGACGACGACGCGGTCGCCGAGGAGGCGCGGCGCCTCGCGGTCCGGCTCGCGGACGGCCCTTCGGTGGCCTACGGCCGGATCAAGCGGCTGCTGGCCGCGTCGCCGGACACCAGCCTGAGCGGGCAGCTCGCCGCGGAGGCGGAGTCGATCGCGGCCAGCGCGTCGGGCCAGGAGGGCGCCGAGGGGCTCGCCGCGTTCGTGGAGAGGCGCACGCCGCGCTTCCGCTAGCTAGCCGCCCCGGGCTCGTGCGCGGAAAACGGGGTCAGGGCAGCGTTTTCCGCGCACAGGGCGTCAGCGCGGGTTGCCGGGGGCGGAGCCGCCCGCGACGAGGCGGCGGCCGCCGCGGATGGCGCGTACACCACCGGGCAGCTGCACGGCCGAGCGCGGCATCATGCTGCGGGCGCGCAGCACCGGCCACGCGGGGGTGGTGGGGAAGAGGCCTTCGAGGCCGTGCCCGATCGGGCCGCCGACGCTGGAGCGCAGCAGCTCCTGGTACTCGTCGTACTCGGCGACCGCGGCGGCGAGGTCACCGAGGGCCACGTAGGCCTCGATGAGCGCGCGGCGGGCGCTCTCCCTGCTCGGCGCGGTGCGCACCGCGACCTTCGCCATGGTGACGGCGTCGTGGAAGCGGCCCGCGGTGATCAGCCGCTGGCTGCGCTCCTCGATCGCGTGCAGGCGCAGCTGGCGGAACCGCTCGCGCTCGATCTCGATCCAGGCGGCGCTCCAACCGGGAAGGATGTCCGCGGTGAGCAGCGTGGTGTCGACGGACGTCGCGGCAGGCAGCCCGGGCAGGGCCCGGATCAGCCGCATCGCCCCGGCGAGGTCGACCTCGACGCCCTCGGCGAGGGCGAGCGGGGCGCCCTCGGTGTCGGCGCCCGCGACGAGCCCGGGTACGTCCACGGCGGCGACGGCGTCGGCGAGCAGCCGCCCGGCGGCTGCCACGCCGGGCCAGAGGTCCGCGGCCAGCGCGGCCCTCGCCTGGGGGCGGGGGTGGGCCGCGAGGTAGGCGACGAGCCGTCGGGCATCGACGCTCAACGCGACGGGCGCTCCGTCCACGGAAAGCGTGAACGCGCCCAGCACCGTGATGCGGTGCGGGAGCGCCTGCGTCGTGCGAGATCGTCGCTGATCGTCAGACATGGTCGTCCCGTGGAAGAGTTGTAACCCCGATATTCGGCCCGCGCGCGTGATCCGCCGAGTCCGCCGAAGAGTGTTCTCCGCCAGACGCGGCTTGGGAAGGGCCAAGTTCGTCACACTCGAGCGGAAATCGCTCCCCGGCTCGTGACGTTCCGTAACCCCTCAACCTTGTGCTGATCCTATCGTAGTCAGGGGGCGGCCCGCAGCCTGACGTGGGTGCCTTCGGCGTCGGCCCAGACGTGCAGCGAGTCACACAGCTGCCGCGCGATCCACACTCCCCGGCCGCGGGGCTCGGCGGGGTGCGGCGCGACGAGCCCGGGCAGCGGGTTGGCGAGCACGCCCGCGTCGTGCACCTCGACCACGAACCCGTCGGCGTCGGTCCACACGAAGATCTCGGCGTCGCCGGGGCCGTGCTCGACGGCGTTCGTGGCGATCTCGTTGACGGCGAGCACGACGTCCTCCGCGCGGTCGAGGCCGAAGCCCGCGTCGGTGAGGGCCGCCTGCACCATCGCCCGGATCTCGTTGAGCGCCCACGCGCCGAACGCGCGCCGCACGTCGGGCGGCCCGAGCACGTGCGGCGCGGGCGCCGGGGTGGCGAGCAGTACCTCCAGCGGGGAGAGGTACTCGGCGTTCTCGACGGGGAGCCCGCCGCGCAGCACCGTGCGGTGGTTGCGCCGCGCGCCGGACAGCACGGCCTCGTGCAGGGGAAATGCCGGGTAGAAGCACGTCATCGCCACGGGGAGGTCGGCGAGCGCGACGTTGGCCGCCGCATCGAGCTCGGTCCAGAAGCCGCCGTCGGCGCCGTCGAAGGCCCCCCAGTGCTCGGCGACGAGGGTGACCTGCCGCCCGCCCGGCCCGGCCAGCGTGCGCAGCTCGCGGGCCCACCGCGCCGCCAGCGTCTGTCCGGACGGCCCGTCCGGCCCGTCGGGGCGGGCCAGCTCGACCGCGTCGGTGAGGTCGCACGGCGCGGCGCGCAGCGCCTTCTCCGTGGTCGGCCGCAGCGCCAGCGCCACCGGCTCGCCCGCCTCCAACGCGGCCGTCACCACCGCGAGGAGCCGGGTCATCAGCTCGGGCTCCGCGTCGAAGAAGGCCACGCTGTGGCGCAGCCGGGTGGCCTCGGAGGTGCTCGTGATCCTCACCGGGCCTCCTCGCGGGGGAGCACGTCGAGGCGCGCGGCGAACGGGGCGCCGCAGCGGTCGAGCACACGGTGCACGCGGGGACGGGCGCCGCTGAGCACGAGCCGGTGCGTCTCCGGGAACGACTCGGCGGCGTGCACGAGCTCGACCGCCCCCGCGACGTCGATGAACCGCAGCGACGAGAGGTCGATCGTGATGTCGGTCGGCGCGTGGTGGGAGCGCAGCGCCGTGTCGAGGGCGGTCTCGAGCACGCGGCGGACCTGCGGCCGGTTGGACAGGTCGATCTCGCCCGCGAACCGCAGCCCGGCCGCCCACGAACCGGTGACCCGCAGCAGGGTGTCGTCGTAGAGGGCGGGGGTCACCAGCTCGGTGGTGTGGACCTCGCGCATGGCGGCCACCGCCTCCTCGTCGAAGAAGCGCCGGTCGTAGCGACAGAGCATGCGCGCGGTCGGGTGCGCGGCCAGCAGGATGGCGATGGCGGACTCGTACTCCACGACCTTGCGCAGGCCGCCGATGGGGAGCATGCCGCTGGACTCCCCGGCCAGCCGGATCCCGGGCCAGCCGTCGCGCTCGGACTTGTCGATCTGCAGCCGCACCACCTCGACGATGTCGGCGACGGGGTACGCGCTGGCCTTGAGGGTCTCTTCGGTCGGCACGATGACCAGCTCGCCGTCCGCGAGCGCGCAGTCGACGGGCACACGGTCGTCGGCGAGCCGGGCGAGCAGGGCGTCCGCGGTCTCGTTCTCGAAGTAGACGACCCGCTCGCCCGCGGCGAGCCCGCCCGCCACCCAGCTCGCGGTGGCCTCCCACAGGTGGTCGTCGCTGTCGGGGATGAGACAGGCGTGCGCGACGCGACCCATGTCGTCGATCGTGCTGATCCCCGTCATACGCACTCTCTCGGCGAAGCGTCGGGCTCCCCAGTCCGTGGCTGCGCAGCCGCTCCCCGGGGAAGGGTACGTCGCCCGCGCGGCCGCGTCGCCCGGAAGGGCCAGGTCCGGGGCGCCGAGCCGCCCGCGGCGCGCGACGAGTGGTCGTGCTCAGCGCGGTCTGTTCGCTCCGCAAGCTCCGCTCAGGTCAGGCGACCGGCGGCACGACCGCCTCGACCAGATGCGGCCCCGGCTCGGCCGCGGCCCTGCGCAGCGCGTCGGCCAGCCCCTCCGCGGTGTCCACCGACGTGGCGGGAACCCCCATCCCCGACGCGAGCGCGACGAAGTCCAGCCGCGGGTCGCCCAGGTCCAGCAGCGAGCGGGCGCGCGCGCCGTCGCCGACGACGTGCCCGGCCGCGCCGACCTGCATCAGCTCCACGCGCAGGATCGCGTAGGCGCTGTTGTGGTACACGACGGTGGTGACGTCGAGGCCTTCCCGGGCGTGCGACCACAGCGCGGAGATCGTGTACATCGCGCTCCCGTCGGCCTGCAGGCACCACACGGGCCGGTCGGGACGGGCGATCGCCGCACCGGTCGCCGCGGGGAGGCCGAAGCCGATGGCGCCGCCGGTGAGGGTCAGCCAGTCGTGGCGGGGCGCGCCCGCCGTCGCCGCGGGCAGGCCGAGCCCGGACGTGTTGGACTCGTCGACGACGACCGCGCCCTCCGGGAGCAGCGCGCCGACCACGGCGGCGGCGGTCGCGACCGTGAGCGGGCCGGTGGGCGGCTCGGGGCGCTGCGCCACGGCGAGCACGGGCGCGGTGTCCGCCGCGACGAGGTCGGCGAGCTCCTCGGCGGCGGC
The DNA here is from genome assembly GCA_963750095.1 of uncultured Actinomycetota bacterium. GTDB lineage: Bacteria > Actinomycetota > Actinomycetes > Mycobacteriales > Pseudonocardiaceae > Pseudonocardia. The sequence goes on from CAVVPJ010000012.1 coordinate 1,102,382, forward strand.
CGCCGCCCGCGCACCCGGCGCCGCGGCCTCGTGCACGACGCAGCCGTCCGGGACGAGGTCACCCGGCTTGCCGGGGTAGCCGAAGAACGCCACGGGGGAGCGGGCACCGAGGAGCACCAGGTGCCGGATGCCCGCGAGCTGGTGCTGGGCCTGCTCGACGAGGTAGCCCAGCCGCCCGACCGGGGCGACGCCCGCGCCCCGCTCCAGACGGGCCGGGAACGTCTCCGCGAGCAGCCGCGCCCCGGTGGCGGCCGCGACCCGGCTCGCCGCGGCCAGCCCCTCGGCCCGGCACGCGTCGCCGCCCACCAGCAGCAGGGCGGGCTCGCCGGTGCGCAGCGCGTCGGCGGCGGCGCGCAGCGCGGCCGGGTCGGCGCCGGTGCCGGTCCCGGGGCGGCCGGGCACCGGCGCGGGGTCGGCGACCGCGCCCCCGTCGGACCAGCTCACGTCGGCGGGCAGGACGAGCGTCGCCACCCGGCCCGCGGACGCCGCGGCCACGGCCTCGGCCGCGTCGCGGCCCACGTCGGCAGGGGCGGCGCTGGTGCGCAGCCACCCCGACACGGACCCCGCGACGGCCGCGATGTCCGACTGCAGCGGCGCGTCGTACTTCTGGTGCCCGGTGGCGTGCTCGCCGACCACCGTGACCACCCCGCTGCGTGCCCTGCGGGCGTTGTGCAGGTTGGCGAGGCCGTTGCCCAGCCCCGGGCCGAGGTGCAGCAGCACCGCCGCCGGACGGCCCGCCATCCGGTAGTAGCCGTCGGCCGCGCCCGTCGCGACCCCCTCGAACAGCGTGAGCACCGGGCGCATGGCGGGCACCCCGTCCAGCGCGGCGACGAAGTGCATCTCCGACGTGCCGGGGTTGGCGAAGCACACGTCGACGCCCGCGCCGACCAGCGTGCCGAGCAGCGCGTGCGCGCCGTTCACGCCGCCTGCTCCACCCGCACCGACGTCGAGGGGGACTGCCGGATCGTCTGCAGGACCACGCAGTACCGCTCCGTGAGCTTCATCAGCATGGCGACCTGCTCCGCGTCCGCCGAGGTCGCGAGGTCGAACGTCAGCCGGATGTCGCGGAAGCCGACCGGGGCGTCCTTGGCGACGCCGAGCGTGCCACGGAAGTCCAGGTCACCCTCCGCGTGCACGGTCCCGGTGACGTCGAGCTGCAACGAGGTCGCCACGGCGCGCAGGGTGACGCCCGCGCACGCCACGAGGGCCTCGAGCAGCATGTCGCCCGAGCAGAGCTGGGTGCCGTCCCCGCCGCTCGCCGGGTGCAGGCCCGCCTCGGCGAGCGCGGACGCCGTGCGCACCCGGCAGGCGACGCCGGTGCCGTCGAGCTCGCCGTCGGCGGTGAGCGTGACGAGCGCCGCCGACGCGTCCTCCCGGTACCGCTGCTTGAGCGGGGACTGCTTCTCCTTGAGTGCGGCGGCGGCGGTGGTCATCTCGGCGGCGGGGCTCATGGCCGCATCGTGCCACCACCTCTACCCTCGCGGCGTGGTCGAACAGGCGGGCGCGGGCCGGGTGCTCACCGTGCCCAACCTGCTGTCGGTGCTGCGCCTGGCCGGGGTGCCCGTGTTCCTGTGGCTGCTGCTGGGCGGTGGCGGATCGGCGACGACGGACATCTGGGCGATCGTCGTGCTGGGCCTCGGAGGGGTCAGCGACTGGGCCGACGGGAAGCTCGCGCGGCTGCTGAACCAGTACAGCAGGCTCGGGGAGCTGCTCGACCCGGCCGCCGACCGGCTCTACATCCTCGCCGCCCTGCTCGGGCTCGGCCTGCGCGGGGTGGTGCCGTGGTGGGCGGTGGCGGCCCTCGTCGGACGCGACCTGGTGCTCGCCGCCTGCCTGCCGCTCCTGCGTCGCCGCGGGTACGGCCCGCCGCCCGTGGTGTACCTCGGGAAGGCCGCCACGTTCCTGCTTCTGTGGACGTTCCCGCTGCTGCTCGCCGGGCTGCAGACGGGATGGTTCGCCGACCTGTGCCGCCCGACCGGCTACGCCATCGCCGTGTGGGGGAGCGCGCTGTACCTCTACACGGGCGTGCTCTACCTGGCCCAGGTCGTGCTCGCGCTGCGCACGCCCCCCGCGTCGGCCCACGGGGCAGCCGGCTAGGCTCCCGCCGTGATCCCCGATGACCTGCGGTACACCGACGCCCACGAGTGGGTCCGCGATCTCGGCGACGGCGTCCTGCGCGTCGGCATCACCGACTATGCGCAGTCGCAGCTCGGCGACGTCGTGTTCGTGCAGCTGCCGGACGAGGGCAGCGACGTGGAGGCGGGCTCCGCGGTCGGCGAGGTCGAGTCCACTAAGTCGGTTTCTGACCTGTTTGCCCCGGTCAGCGGTACCGTGGTGGCCGTCAACGGGGCACTGTCCGACACGCCCGAGCTGATCAACTCGGCGCCGTACGAGGACGGCTGGATGCTCGACATCCGGGTCACGGACCCGCCGGAGGGACTGCTCGACGCGGACGCGTACCGCCAGCACGTCGGGGAGTGACCGGGCCCGGTGCCGCATCGGCCCGCACGGTAGGTTTGACCGGCACCGATACGTAGCCGTCACTGCAGGAGGAGACCGCGAGGTGACCATGAACGACGGGCCTGGTGTGCCCCCGGAGCGAGCCCCGGAGACCACCTCGGTCTTCCGCGCGGATTTCCTCTCGGAGGCCGAGCCCCCCGCACAGGACCAGGCGGTCTCGGGCGTCGACGGGCTCCCCGAGGGCGCCGCGCTCCTGGTCGTCAAGCGAGGTCCCAACGCGGGGTCGCGGTTCCTTCTGGACCGGGCGGTCACCAGCGCGGGGCGCCATCCCGACAGCGACATCTTCCTCGACGACGTCACCGTCTCCCGCCGCCACGCCGAGTTCCGCAGCGACGCCGGTGAGTTCGTCGTTGTCGACGTCGGCAGCCTCAACGGCACCTACGTCAACCGCGAGCCGGTCGACACCGCGGTGCTCGTCGACGGCGACGAGGTGCAGATCGGGAAGTTCCGGCTGGTCTTCATCACCGGTCCCCGCAGCTGACCCGAACCGCGTCGGCGACACGCCTGGGCCGCCCGTCCGGGGGCGGGCGCGGCTCGGGTGCGCCGTGTAGCGTCGGGAGGCAGCAGGACCGTTAGGAGGAGGGACCGCATGAGCGAGATGCGTGTGGTGGGCGTCCGGGTCGAACTGCCCGCGAACCAGCCGATCCTCCTCTTGCGGGAGACGAACGGCGACCGCTATCTGCCCATCTGGATCGGGTCGGTCGAGGCCACGGCCATCGCGCTGGAGCAGCAGGGTGTCAAGCCCGCACGGCCGTTGACCCACGACCTGCTCAAGGACGTCATCACCGGGCTGGGGCGGCGCCTGGAGCAGGTGCGGATCACCGACCTGCAGGAAGGCACCTTCTTCGCCGAGCTGATCTTCGACGGGGGCGTGAAGGTGTCCGCCCGCCCGAGTGACTCCGTCGCGCTCGCGCTGCGGGTCGGCGTGCCGATCCACGCGGACGAGCGCGTGCTCGCCGAGGCCGGGCTGGTCATCCCGGACGAGCAGGAGGACGAGGTGGAGAAGTTCCGCGAGTTCCTCGACAGTATTTCTCCCGAGGACTTCCGCGGCGCCCAGCCCTAACGGCCGTCCGGCGCCCGCCGGTAACAGCCCGGCGCGGCACGTTGACCCTGCGCTCCGACCCGCCTACGGTCGAGTTCCCAGCATGTAGTTCGCGGAAGGGAGCGCGGTGGACGAGCCGCCGTCCGGCACGCCCGAGCAGGGCGAGCTCTTCCCGGATCCCCTGGTCGGATCCGGGCTCGACGGGCTGCCCGACCAGCTTGTCGGCTTCCGCGGTCCCACCGCGTGCCAGGTCGTCGGCATCACCTACCGGCAGCTGGACTACTGGGCCCGCACCGGGCTCGTCGTCCCCTCCATCCGCAGCGCGGCGGGCTCGGGCTCCCAGCGGCTCTACTCCTTCAAGGACATGCTCGTCCTGAAGGTCGTCAAGCGCCTGCTCGACGCCGGGGTGTCGCTGCAGAACATCCGCGTCGCCGTCGAGTACCTGCGCCGCCGCGGGGTGCGTGACCTCGCGGGCGTCACCCTCTTCTCCGACGGCACCACGGTGTACGAGTGCAGCTCCCCCGAGGAGGTCGTCGACGTCCTGCGCGGCGGCCAGGGCGTGTTCGGCATCGCGGTCTCCGGGGCGATGAAGGAGATCAGCGGCTCGATCAAGGACTTCCCGGTGGAACGCGCCGACGGCGGGTCCGTCGACGAGTCCCCCGAGGACGAGCTCTCCCGCAGGCGGGCGCGCCGCGCGATCGGGTAGGCGATGCCTGTCGCTCGGCCCTCACCCCGGGACCACCGGGTGGGGGCCGCGCCCGCGGCCGAACAGCGCGCGAGATGCACACCAGCGGGGTTCGATCTTGGGTGAACCCCGCTCATGTCGCGCTCGGCCGCTGCGGCGTGCCGCACACCCGTTGTTCTACGTTGTGGGACTAGAGTAGGTCGCGCAGTCGCCGAACCAGCGCGGGAGAGCCCGGTGCGAGCCGGGCGCCGAAGGAGCAACCCCTCCCCGGAACCTCTCAGGCCCCAGGACCGCGCCGGTGAGACGCCTCTGGAAAGCGAGCCCCGCGGCCCCGACGCCGCGGGGGTCCGCCGACGGGGAAAGCCCTGGCCCGGCCGGGGTGAATCTCTCAGGCGCCCGCCACGGCGGGCACGGACAGAGGGGGAGGGCGTTCCGCCCTGCTCGTCCTGCCCGCGTCTTACGGAGGCCGCCATGACCGACCGCCTTTCGCTCGCCGACCTCGAGCGCGGCGTCCCGTTCGCCGAGCGTCACATCGGGCCCCGCCCCGACGAGCTGGCCACCATGCTGTCCGCGATCGGGGCCGGGTCGCTCGACGAGCTGGCCGAAGCGGCGGTGCCCGCCGCGATCCGGGACACCGGCCCGGTGCCCTCGACGCTGCCGCCCGCGGGCACCGAGACCGAGGTGCTCGCCGCACTTCGCGCGCTCGCCGCCCGCAACACCGTGACCGTGCCGATGATCGGGATGGGCTACCACGGCACGGTCACTCCGCCGGTCATCCGCCGCCACGTGCTGGAGAACCCGGCCTGGTACACCGCCTACACGCCCTACCAAGCCGAGATCAGCCAGGGCAGGCTCGAGGCGCTGCTGACCTTCCAGACGACGGTCGCCGACCTCACCGGACTCCCGGTGGCGGGCGCCTCGCTGCTCGACGAGGCCACCGCCGCGGCCGAGGCGATGACGCTCCTGCGCCGCGCCAACCGCTCCACCAGCCCCCGGTTCGTCGTCGACGCCGACACGCTGCCGCGGACCCTCGACGTGCTGCGCACCCGGGCCGAGCCGCTGGGCATCGAGCTCGTGCCGTTCGCGGTCGCCGACGGGCTGCCCGACGGCGACTTCTACGGCGTGCTGCTGTCCTACCCCGGCGCCTCGGGGGCCGTCCGGGACCTGCGGCCCGTTGTCGCCGCCGCGCACGAGCGGGACGCGCTGGTCGCCGTGGCCGCCGACCTGCTCGCCCTGGCCCTGCTCGTCCCGCCCGGCGAGCTCGGCGCCGACGTCGCCGTCGGCACCACACAGCGCTTCGGCGTGCCGCTCGGGTTCGGCGGCCCGCACGCGGGCTACCTCTCGGTGCGCGACACGCTGGCCCGGCAGCTGCCCGGGAGGCTCGTCGGGCTGTCCCACGACGCCGACGGCCGACCGGCGCTGCGGCTGGCCCTGCAGACCCGCGAGCAGCACATCCGCCGCGAGAAGGCCACCTCCAACATCTGCACCGCGCAGGTGCTGCTCGCCGTCGTCGCCGCCTGCTACGCCGTCCACCACGGCCCGGACGGGCTCGCCCGCATCGCGCGCCGCGCGCACCGCATGGCCGCCGTGCTCGCGGCCGGGCTGCGCGCGGGCGGTGTCGAGGTCCTCGGCGAGGCGTTCTTCGACACGGTGCGGGTGCGGGTGCCCGGGCGCGCGAGCGCGGTCGCGGACGCCGCCCACGCCGCCGGGATCGCGCTGCACCGCGTCGACGGCGACACGGTCGGGATCTCCTGCTCGGAGCTGACGACCACCGCGCATCTGCAGACGCTGTGGGCGGCGTTCGGCGTGCCCGCCGCCGAAGATGCCGACGCCGTCGCTGCGCTCGACGCGGCCACCGTCGACGCGCTGCCCGGCGACCTGGCCCGCACCAGCGGGTACCTCACGCACCCGGTGTTCCACGAGCACCGCTCCGAGACGTCGCTGATGCGCTGGCTGCGCCGCCTCGCCGACGCCGACATGGCGCTCGACCGGACGATGATCCCACTCGGCTCGTGCACGATGAAGCTCAACGCCGTCGCCGAGATGGAGCCGATCACCTGGCCGGGGTTCGCCGACCTGCACCCGTTCGCGCCGGAGGCCGACGCCGCAGGCACGCTGGAGCTGATCGCCGACCTCGAGCGCTGGCTCGCCGAGCTCACCGGGTACGCCGCGGTGTCCCTGCAGCCCAACGCGGGCAGCCAGGGCGAGCTGGCGGGGCTGCTGGCGATCGCGGCCTACCACCGCAGCCGGGGCGAGGAGCAGCGCAGGGTGTGCCTGATCCCGGCGTCGGCGCACGGCACGAACGCGGCCTCGGCGGTGATGGCGGGGATGCGCGTGGTGGTCGTGGCGACGGGCCCGACCGGCGACGTCGACATCGCGGACCTCCACGCCAAGATCGACCAGCACGGCGGGTCGCTGGCGGCGCTGATGATCACCTACCCGTCGACGCACGGCGTGTACGAGGCCAAGGTGCGGGAGGTCTGCGCCGCGGTGCACACGGCGGGCGGTCAGGTCTACGTGGACGGCGCCAACCTCAACGCGCTGGTCGGGGTGGCGCGGCCGGGGGTGTTCGGCGGCGACGTCAGCCACCTCAACCTGCACAAGACGTTCTGCATCCCGCACGGCGGCGGCGGGCCCGGCGTGGGCCCGGTTGCGGTCGCCGAGCACCTGGCGCCGTTCCTTCCCGGCCGGGGCGTGGTCGGACCGGTGTCGGCCGCGCCGCACGGCAGCCCCGGCGTGCTGCCGATCCCGTGGGCGTACCTGCGGCTGATGGGGACCGACGGGCTGCGCCGGGCGACGTTGACGGCCGTCGCGGCGGCCAACTACGTCGCGACCCGGCTCGGCGGCCACTACCCGGTCCTCTACGCGGGCGAGGGGGGCCGGGTCGCCCACGAGTGCATCCTCGACCTGCGGGGGATCACGAAGGCGTCCGGCGTGACGGTCGACGACGTGGCCAAGCGGCTGGCCGACTACGGCATCCACGCGCCGACGATGTCGTTCCCCGTGGCGGGCACCCTGATGGTGGAGCCGACCGAGAGCGAGGACCTCGCCGAGCTCGACCGCTTCGTGGACGCCATGATCGGCATCCGCGGGGAGATCGCGCGGGTGGCGTCGGGGGAGTGGCCGGTGGACGACAACCCGCTGCGCTGCGCCCCGCACACCGCGGCCTGCCTCACCGACAAGTGGGACCACCCGTACACGCGCGAGCTCGCCGCCTACCCGACCGGCGGCACGCCGGGCGTCCACGACCGCAAGGTGTGGCCGCCGGTGCGCCGCGTCGACGGCGCACACGGCGACCGCCACCTCGTATGCAGCTGTCCGGCCCCGGAGGCGTTCGCCTGATGCGGGGGCGGCGGTCGCCCCGGGACCGGGCGGTCGGACGGATGGAGCCACATCCCCTCCGAGTGCTGCCAGCCGCCCGACCGCGGACCTTATGAGGGGCCTACGCCCGGTCTGATACCAGCATGGCTGGGATGTCGTGATAAGTCTGAGAAGTCGGCAATACTCCCTCATGGTCAAGCAATCATTGACGCCAGTCCTCCCGTCAACCGATCAACGACAACACACCGCCGAGACAGAACGAGAGGCCCGTCGCCCGGGTCAGAGAAGCGTGTTCGTGAGGTCGACCAGGCGGGCGCGCAGGGGAGCCGCACGCCGCGCGAAGACGGACTGGGCGCGGACGTACGCGGCCCGACCCGACGGCGTCTCGATGGCAACGGGGGAGTAGCCGTAGCCGGTGAGGTCGTACGGGCTCGCGCGCATGTCGAGCTCGCGGACGTCCGCGGCGAGCTCGAAGCAGTCGGCCACCAGCTCGGCGGGCGTGGCGGGGGAGAGCTTGTAGGCCCACTTGTAGAGGTCCATGGTGGCGTGCAGGCACCCGGGCTGCTCGAACTCCGCCTGGTCGGCCCGGCCTGGCGCGACCACGTTGCGCGGCCGCGCGTCGGGGGCGAAGAAGCGGAACGCGTCGTGGTGGGTGCAGTGCACCGGGAGGCTCTCCACGACGGTGTCGGTGCCCGCGTGGCCCAGGCGCAGCGGCACCGCGGCGTGGCGGGGCACGGGCGAGCGGTACACCATCGCCCACTCGTGCAGGCCGAAGCAGCTCAGGAGCGGCGGCCGGGCCGCGGTCGCCTGGAGCAGCGAACGGACGAAGGCCGCGGTCGACGCGAGCCGGGGGAGCGCGGCCGGGTCGAGCCGGGCCCCGGTGCCGCCCGCCGGGACGTAGCCGGGCAGCTCCAGGTACTCGGCGCCGCCGCGCAGGACGACGCCCGGCCCGGGGTGCCACCGCTCGAGCCGCTGCGGGCGGTGGGAGTAGTAGGTGAAGAGGAAGTCGAGCACCGGGTGCGGCTCGCGCCGCCGCCGCCGCTCGCGGTGCGGATCGGTGAAGCGCCGCACGCGCGCCCGGTGAGCCGCCGCCCGCCGCCGCCACTCGTCCTCCGCCAGGACGACCGTCACCGCGGCTCCTCGCGCGCGTGGGTGGCGTCGCGCACGGTGCCGACGTAGTGCTCGATGAGGTCCTCCAGGGTCACCAGCCCGGCCGTGGTGCCCGCCGCGTCGACGGCCCGGCCCAGGTGCGCGCCCGCCCGGCGGAGCACGGCGAGGGCGACGTCGAGCCGGTCGGTGACGCGCACCTGCGGCAGCCTCCGCACCCGCTGTGGCGGCACGGCGGCGCTCGGGTCGTCGGCGATGTCGAGGATGTCCTTGACGTGCAGGTACCCCGAGAAGCCTCCTGCGATCGCGTCCGGGGCGCGCACGGGGAACCGCGAGTAGCCGGTCTCCGTGACCGCGCGCGCCACGTCGTCGACGACGGGGCGCTGCGGCAGCGACACGAGCTCGACGGGCGGCACCAGCACGTCGGCGACCGTGTGGCCCACCGACGACAGGGTGCGGGTGAGCCGCCGCGACCCGTCGTCGTCGAGCAGGCCCTCCCGGCCGGACTCGGCGATCAGGTCGGCCAGCTCGCCGGAGGTGAAGGCGGTCTCGAGCTCGTCGCGCGGCTCGACGCCGATGAGCCGCAGCACGCCGTTGGCCGCGAGGTTGAACAGCTCGATCACCGGGCGCATGACCGTGGTGAACACGAGGAAGGGCGGCACGAGCCAGATGGCCGTGCGCTCCGGCCCGGCGATCGCGATGTTCTTGGGCACCATCTCGCCGAGCACCATGTGCGCCACGACGACGATCGCGAGCGAGATCGCGAACGACACCGGCCCGAGCACCTGGATCGGCAGCCCGGCCCAGGTGAACGGCGCCTCGATGAGGTGCGCCACCGCGGGCTCGCCGAGGCGGCCGAGCAGCAGCGAGCAGATCGTGATGCCCAGCTGCGACGCGGCGAGCATCCGGGAGAGGTCGGCGCCCGCCTTGAGCACTGTGGACGCCCCCGCCGTGCCCGCGTGCGCCATCGCCTCCAGGCGGTCGTGCCGCGCCGAGACCAGCGAGAACTCCGCGCCGACGAAGAACGCGTTGCCCAGGAGCAGGAGGACGGCCGCGAGCAGGGCCAGTAGGTCGCTACTCACCGACGGCCTCCGGGGTGGGGGCGGCGACCCGCAGCTCGGCCACCCGGTTGCGGTCGCGGCGGACGACGGTGAGCCGCCAGCCGTCGACCTCGACGTCCTCGCCGACGTCCGGGATGCGCCCCAGCCTCGCGAGGACGAGCCCGGCGAGGGTCTCGTAGTCGCCCGTGGGCATGGCGAACCCGGTGGCGTCGAAGACCTCGTCGTCGCGCAGCAGCCCGGACACGAGCCAGCTGCCCTGGCCGAGCAGCCGCACGCGGGCCTGCTCCGCCGCGTCGTGCTCGTCGCGGACGTCGCCGACGATCTCCTCGACCAGGTCCTCCAGCGTGACGATGCCCGCGGTGCCCCCGTACTCGTCGACGACGACGGCGAGCTGCAGGCCGGACTCGCGCAGGCTGGTCAGCAACGCGTCCCCGCCCAGTGACTCCGGCACCGTCGGGACGGGCTGGGCGAGGGTGCGCAGGGTGACCGCGCCCCAGTGCGCGGCGGGCACCCCGAACGCCTGCTTGACGTGCACGACGCCGACGAGCGCGTCGGGGTCGCCGTCGTCGACGGGGAAGCGGGAGAACCCGCTGCGCCGCGAGAGGGCGACGAGCTCCTCGACGGTGTCGTCGGCGTCGAGGGACTCGACCCGCACGCGCGGGGTCATGAGGTCCTCGGCGACCCGGTCGGTGAAGCGCAGCGAGCGGTCCAGCAGTGTCGCGGTGCCCTCGTCGAGGGTGCCGTGCTGGGCGCTGGAGCGCACGAGCGAGCTCAGCTCGCGGGGCGAGCGGGCCGAGCGCAGCTCCTCGGCGGGCTCCACGCCGAGCCTGCGCACGATGGCGTTGGCGAAGGCGTTGAGCGCGCCGATCAGCCAACGGAACGCGTGCGCGAAGCCGCTCTGCAGCCAGACGACGGCCCGCGCGGCGCGCAGCGGGTCGGCGATGGCCAGGTTCTTGGGCACGAGCTCGCCGAACACCATCGACAAGGTCGTGGCCAGCACCAGGGACAGCACGGTTGCCGTGCCGCTCGCCGCGCCCGCCGAGAGGCCCAGCGCGGTCAGGCCGGGCGCGAAGAGGGTGGCGATCGCGGGCTCGGCGATGTAACCGGTGACCAGCGTGGTGACGGTGATGCCGAGCTGGCTGCCCGAGAGCTGGAACGACAGGGCGCGGTGGGCGCGCTGCACGACGCGGGCGCGCCGGTCGCCCTTCTCGGCGACGTGCGCGTCGATCTGGCTGCGCTCCAACGCCGTCAGCGCGAACTCGGAGGCGACCGACACGGCGGTGCCGAGCGTGAGGATGACGACCGCGAGCAGCCCGAGCAGCGACCACAGGACGGTCATGCCGCGCCTGCCCTGCGGACGTCGGGGCGGTCGTCGGGGCCGACAGGGACGGAGATGCGCCGGGGCTGGCCCGGCGCCCTACTGCAGCCCGGCTCGCCGGGACGTGCGGTGGGCACGGTTCTGAACTCCTCGACAGGTGCGAATCCCCAGTGTACGGGGAGGCGGCCAGGCTCCGCCGACGCGGGAAGCGTCGAGGGAAGGGTTGACCTCGGACGGCCAGCCCGCGCCCGCGCCGCACTCGGCGAGCCCGTGGACGTCCTGGCGGTGGGCGAGCACCCGCTCACTGGTCACCCGGATCACGGCGCACAGGGTGCCGCACCGGGTGAGATCGGCGACTCGCGCGGGCCTGTCCGCGGTGCCGCCGTCTAGGTTGACTGGCCATGCCCGGCAGCAGGTCGCCCAGCAGGTCGCCGTCGCCCTACGTCGACCTCGACCGGGCGTCGTGGGCCAAGCTGGGGGAGGACGGCCCGCTCCTGCTCTCGGCCGCCGAGCTCGACCGGGCGCGCAGCCTCGGCGACCCGGTGGACCTCGACGAGGTGCGCGAGGTCTACCTGCCGCTCTCCCGCCTGCTGGGGCTGCACATCCACGCGACGGGGCGGCTCTACGACGCCTACCGCACGTTCTTCGGCGCCGTCGAGGAGCCGCCGGTCCGCACCCCGTTCGTCATCGGGATCGCGGGCTCGGTGTCGGTGGGCAAGTCGACGATCGCGCGGCTGCTGCGGCTGCTGCTCGCGCACGGCCCGGAGCGCCCTCGGGTCGAGCTCGTGACCACCGACGGCTTCCTCTACCCCAACGCGGAGCTGGAGCGCCGCGGGCTGATGGCCCGCAAGGGCTTCCCCGAGTCGTACGACCGCAGGGCGCTGCTCGCGTTCGTGCGGGACGTGAAAGCCGGGAGCGCGCAGGTGCGTGCGCCGGTCTACTCCCACCTCGTCTACGACGTCATGCCCGGCGAGCACCGCACCATGCAGCGACCCGACGTCCTGCTGCTCGAAGGGCTCAACGTGCTGCAGCCCGCCCAGGAGGCCGCTGTCGCGGTGCGCGACTTCATCGACTTCTCCGTCTACGTCGACGCCGCGACCGACGACATCCGCCGCTGGTACGTCGAGCGGTTCCTCCGGCTGCGCGAGACCGCCTTCCGCAACCCCGACTCCTACTTCCGCCGCTACGCCACGCTGGACGAGACGCAGGCCGCGGAACGGGCCGAGAGCATCTGGGCCGAGATCAACGGGCCGAACCTGGAGCACAACATCCTCCCCACCCGTGGCAGGGCCAGCCTCGTGCTGCACAAGGGGCCCGACCACAGCGTCACGGGGCTGCGCCTGCGCAAGGTGTGACCGCCCTGGGATGGCAGGATGGGGAGATGGAGGGCCGAACGGTGGTGGCCACCGCGGAGGCGGACGAGGACCTGGCCGAGCTGGCCGCCCGGCTGCGGCTCGCGGTCGGCAGGCTGAGCAGGCGGGTGCGGATCGACGGCGGCGAGTCGGTGCCGCCGCTGCAGCTGTCCGCGCTGGTCACGGTCGAGCAGCACGGCCCGCTGCGGCTCTCCGAGCTGGCCCGCCGCGAGGCCGTCACCGCCCCGACCATGAGCCGGGTGCTCAGCGCGCTGGACGAGCAGGGGCTCGTGGTCCGCGCGGCCGACCCGCAGGACGCCCGTGGCGTGCTCATCACCCTGTCGCCCGAGGGGGCCCGGCGGCTCGACGAGGTGCGCACCCACCGCACCGCCCTCATCGCGCGGCGCCTGACCCGGCTCGACGACGCGCAGCGCGCCGCGCTCACCGCGGCGCTGCCCGCGCTCGAGGCGCTGCTCGTGGACGAGGAGTAGGCCGGGCGTAGGTCGGACCGGCACGCGACCCACTCCGAACACGGCCGTTGTCCACTCGTGACCTTTGCGGTGCAATAGTGGTGTGACGTGAGGCGCCCCGGGCGGGGCTCCAGGGAGGGGTCGACGGGCGTGGACGGGGTCACCGCGCTGGTCGCGGGCCTGCTCACGACGCTGCACCGGACGATCGCACCGGACGTCTGTCCGGGGGGATGGCCGTGGGCGGTGTCGACGCTCGGCGTGGTCGTCGGGCTGCTCCCCGGTGTGGGCGCGCTGCTCGTCGCGCTGCTGCGCAAGTTCACCGGCAACGCGGGGTCCGTGATCTCCGCGGCGATCGGGTTCGCGTTCGCGGGGCTGTTGCCGTTGATCGTCTTCACCACCGCGGGGCACATCTTCGCGGCCGCGGCTGCGGGCACGGCGGTGCCCGGGCTCGGTCGGGCCGGGCTGCGGGCCGATGCCTGCTTCGCCGCGCTCGGCAGCCAGGCCGAGTACCTCGGCCGCGGCACCGTCGCCGAGTCGTTCGCGGGCGGGAGCCCGCTGCGCCTCGGCGTCGGGCTGGTCGCGCTTGGCCTCGTTCCCGTGATCGTCGCGACGTTCGCCTACGTCCAGGCCCGGATCGCGCTTCGCCGCGGCCCACGGTGGCCCGCCACGTTCTTCTGGGTCCCCACCCTCGGTGTCGCCGTGCTGACCATGTCCGCGCCCGCCCTCACCGCGGCGCACCTGTGGCTCGGCGCGGGGCTGGGCGCGCTGCTAGGCATCGTCCTGCCGCTGCTGGTGGGTCCGCCGTCGTGGGCCGCCGTCAGGCGGCCGGGCGGCGCGCCTCGTCCGGCCACGCGCACCCCGAGCCAGCCGCGGGCGGACCGCACCGCCGTGCGGACGCCTGCCCCGTCGGTGCGTTCCGCGGTCCCAAGTGGGGTGCCCGGCTACCGGCCGACGGTCGTCGCGCCCGTCGGCGGCGTCCCTGGGCCCCCGCCCGGTCCGCGGGCGCCCCGTTTCCGGCTGATCCGCAGGCTGGGGTCCGGCGGGTTCGGCCGGGTCTGGCTCGCCCACGACGCCAAGCTGGGCCACGTCGTCGCGCTCAAGGCCGCACATGCGCCGGATGCGGAGACCGAGCAGCGCATCCAGCGCGAGGCACGGGCGCTCGGCGCGGTGCGGCACCCGAACTGCGTGCGGATCTATGACATGGTGCCCGCGCGCAGCGACTCCGGCCTGTCCGACCTGGACGGCATGGTGATCGTGATGGGCTACGTCGACGGGATGTCGCTCGGCGACATGGTGCGCGACCACGGCGTCCTCGACGACGTCGCCGCGGCCCGGGTGTGGGTCCACCTCGCGGGGGCGCTGGACGCTGCCCACTCCCGCGGTGTGATGCACCGCGACGTGAAGCCGGGCAACGTCGTCGTCGACGCGAACGGTGTCGCGCACCTGATCGACTTCGGTATCGCGCGCAAGAGCGGCGACGCCACCATGACCCAGACCGGCTTCGTGCTCGGCACGCCCGACTTCCTCGCGCCGGAGATCGCCTGCGGCGAGCGGGCCTCCGCCGCATCGGACTCCTGGCAGCTCGCCGCCACCGTCTCCTACGCCCTCACCGGACACCCGCCGAGGGGCGGCCACGCCGACGCGGTGTCCGGCCTGCGCGCCGCGGCCACCGGCGCCGCGCTCACCCATCTGCCCCGTCGCACCGCGCACCTCGCGCTGCTGCGGGCGGCGATGGACAACGACCCTGCGCGGCGGCCCGCGCTGCGCGACGTCCAGCGGGCCCTCGACGACTGGCTGCGCCGCACGGGCGCCGCCGCCGCGGGCCAGCCCGCCGCCGCGGCCGGGCCGCACTGACCCGAGCGCCCTACCAGGCGCTGACGGCCAGCACGACCGCCAGGCCGAGGCCCGCCGCCGCGATGCCCACCCGCAACGCCGTCGCGGGGAGGTGCCGTGCCGCGACCGGGCCGAGCCGAGCGCCGACCAGGGCGCCCGCCGCCAGCGGCACCACCGCCCACCAGTCCACGGGCGCGAACAGGGCGAAACCGACGGTCGCGACCGCGTTCGACACCCCCAGCAGCACGTTCTTGATCGCGTTGCCCTGCAGGAGGGAGACCGGCAGCGCGACGAGCAGCAGCGCCAGCAGCAGCACGCCCGCGGCGGCGCCGAAGTACCCGCCGTAGACGGCGACCACGACGACGCCCGCCAGCACCAGCGGCCCACCGTGGTGGTCCTCACCCGCCGCGCGCAGCATGGCCGCCCGCAGCCGCGGCTGGAACAGCAGCACCACCGCGGCGCCCCCCACCAGCACCGGCACCACCTTCTCGAACGTGCCGGGCGGCGTGAGCAGCAGCAAAGCCGCTCCGGCCGCACCACCGAGCGCGGTGAGCGCGGCGAAGCGACGGATGGTCGGCCATTGCCCGGACAGCTCCGGTCGGGATCCCGCCGCGGCGCCGACCGAGGTGAAGGTGAGTGCCACGCTGTTGGTCACGTTCGCCGCGACGGCGGGCAGACCCACGGCGAGCAGTGCCGGGTAGGAGAACAGCGAGGCGAGCCCCGCCATCGTGCCGGAGAGACCCGCGCCGACGCCCGCGGCGAACAGCAGCAGGAACGTCCCCACGACCTGACCCTCGCACAGCGGGCCGGTCCTGGTGGGACCGGGCGGCGGGGATCACGCCGTGGGCGCGGTCAGGCCGCCTCGATCCGGAAGACGGCGCAGCGGCCCGCCAGCCGCGCGAACGACTCGGGGGTGGTGTCCGGGATGACGCCGGAGTCGAGCATGATCTTCGCGCCCTGGGGGATGCGCTCCGGCCAGGCGCGCAGGATCGGCTCGGCCGCGGCCGGTTCGAGCTCGGCGAGGTGGACGGTCTCGACGCGCCTGCCGACGGCGAGCGTCGCCCGGCCGCCCGCGGCGCGCACGTTGCGGGGCCACTCGGCGGTCGGGTAGCCCGCGAGCAGGTAGCGGTGCCCGTCCATGCGCATCACGGACACCGGTATGCGGCGTGCGACACCCGTCCGGCGGCCGGTGACGGTGAGGACCGCCCCGTTCTCGATGACCAGCCCGAGCCGGTTGAGGACCACGATGACCTTGTTGAAGTGCTTGAGCCAACGCGGGGGAGCGCCCGTCTTCGCCATGACGCCAGGCTAGTGCGGTGGCCACAAACGTTGCCGGGGTGATCGCGTGATCCAGACGGCGAGTCGCAAGGCGCCGCCTGAAGCTCATACCGGGCGTATTCGCGAAGGCGGCGCCGCTGCGAGTCGTCGTCTGGGCGCGCGAGGACCCGGTGAACGTTTGTGGCCGCCGCACTAGCCGGCCCGCTCCGTGGCTTCGCCCGATCGCGGGACAACGGCGGTGCGTTCCGCGCGTCTTGCGGTATACGGATGCTGACGGGGGGTGGGCATGAACAGATCGGCCAAGGGCGTCGTCGTGTTCTGCGGCGTGGTGGGGGTCCTGGCGACGGCGGGGTGCACGTCGGCGCCGCCGACGCCCGCCGCGCCGACCACGACGACGGCGGCGGGCACCACCGCCGCGGCCGCGTCGAGCACGGCGGTGGCGCCGCCGACGTCGAGCGGCGGGATCGCCAACTGCGCGACGGCGGAGCTCAAGGGCTCGCTCGGCCCGGAGGAGGGCGCCGCGGGCTCCGTGTACGCGCCGCTGGTGCTCACGAACGTCGGCACGCGCACCTGTGAGCTGCGCGGCTTCCCCGGCGTCTCGTACGTGGCAGGCGATGACGGCCACCAGGTCGGGCCCGCGGCCGCGATGGAGGGGCCGCGCGGGGGAGAGGTGGTGCTGAAGCCCGGGGCGGCGGCGTCGGCGCCGCTGCAGATGGTCAACGTCGCCAACTTCGACCCCGCCGTCTGCAAGCCCACACCGGTGCGCGGCCTGCGGGTCTACCCGCCGGGCGACACGGCGTCGCTGTACATCGAGCATCCGGGAACCGGCTGCTCGGCGGCCACGCTGCCGGGCAACCAGCTGAGCATCCAGACCCTCGCGCCCGCCTGACCGCAAGGCCGTGCAGTAGGGCATGGACCTGTCATCGCCCGTGTGGTCACCGTTTCCGGTGGTCGGTTCGCACCCGGGCACCTTGGTGAGCTGGCCCGGATCGTGCCCTTCGAGATGGTCGACGCTGCATAGTCCGAGACCGGCTCGGTGCGGTGGCGGGTTCGGCCCTGCCCGCCCGGGTCGTGGCCACCTGTTGCCGTCGGCCGGGTTGTTCGCCGAGCCGGGCTACGGTCAGGTGTGGCCGCGCTGCGCGGGGACCTGTCCTCGGTCCCGCGCCGCGCGATCCGCGCCTTGATCCAGCGACGGCTCAGGTAGGCGCGGCAGCGACGGAAGTCGTATCCCTTGTCCGCGTGCAGTTTGTCGGGTCGGCGGCGGGCCATCCGCGACGGCCGCGCACGGCGGTATTGGTCTCCAGCAGCGGCTCGAACAGCTTGCTGTCATGCGTGTTCGCCGCGGACAGCAGGGCGTGCAGCGGGATCCCGTTGGCGTCGCAGAGTCCAGCAACTGCGCGTCGGACAACTCGTCCAGGACCAGTTGGTGCAGCCGGTCCCAGGCGCCAGCGCCTTGCCACTCGCGGAGCCGCCGCCACGCGGTGTGCCCGGATCCGCATCCCAACTCGGGTGGCAGGTCGCGCCAGCGGCAGTCGGTGTCGAGCTCGAACAGGATCCCTTCCAGCGCGGCGCGGTCGTCGCTGCGTGGCCGCCGCGGGGTACTTGGCGGGGCGGGATCGATGACCCGATCAGGTCCCAGAGCCGCCAGGTCTCACCGCACGGCTTTGGGCTAGTCGGGCCGTTGCCGCGGACTTCGTCGTGCTCCCGCGCTCGCTGGGCTGGTCCCGGTAACGATGGGGAAAGGGTCGCCCGTCGCCGATCCGGTCAGAAGGGTGGTGGGTCGTCGGGCTCGGGCGGGGGGCCGTCGAACAGGTCTTCCAGCGACGGTCTCGCCGTGGTGTCGGGAGGGGCGGGCTCGGGCGCCTGGAGCGGCGGTGATGGCCGGTGGTCGACCGGACGGCTCCAGTAGCGGTGCCCGGTGGGGGTGACCCATTCCATGGTGCGGTCGGGGTGGAGCACGACCTGCCAGCCGAGGTGTTCCTTGAGGTCGTGGTGTCGTTCGCAGAGCGCGCAGAGGTTGTCTTCGCTGGTGCTGCCGCCGTGCTGCCACGCCTGGACGTGGTCGAGCTCGCAGGCGACCGCGGGGCGGCGGCAGCCCGGGTACCGGCATTCGCCGTCCCGGGCCCGGACAAAGCAGGCCAGGGCCGCCGGGGGCCGGTAGCTGCGGCGGCCGTAGTCGAGCAGGGTGCCCGAGACGGGGTCGGTGAGCAGCCGTCGCCAGGTGCCGTCGGGGTCGGCGGCGATCTGTCGGGCCATCGGGGCGGGGATCGGGCCATAGCCCGCCAACTCGCCGGGTTCGTCGCCCAGCCCCATCAGGGTGGTGATCGGGACGGTGACGTGGATCAGCGGCCGATGCGCCGACACCGGCGAGGTGACCACGAACGGCCCGGCGGTCGGTCCCGGGTCCGCTGCCCCGCCACCGACGACACCAGCCGCGGCCGCGGCCGCGTCGGCGTCGGCTGCGGCGGTGGCCGCGGTGGCCGCGGCGGTGGTGGCGGTGGCCGCTGGGCTGGTGGCGACGAGACGGCCGGTGAGCAGCGCGACCAGGACATCAGCGCGGCGGCGGTCCATCGAACCCCGACCCCGCCCCGCGACGACCTCGCCGTCCTCCGCGACACCGCAGATGTCCTCGCAGGCGGCGGTCGCCCGGGACGCCGCGCGCCAGACGGGTGATCCACTCATAGGACGCGGTGGCCTCCGGGGCGCTCAGACAGGCGGCGAGAGTGGCCATGCCGTCCCGGCCGGGCCACAGCTCGACCCTGCGCCCCTTCCGCGCGGCCCGGTGCCGGCAGGCCGGATCGGGCACCACGGCGATGATCGCCCGAGCCAGCGCCGACCGCAGCTGCCCCCAGGTCTGTTCCAGCGCCCGCGGCAGCACCCGGGCCTGGACGGCGGCGGCGACACTGTCGTCGTACTCGACCAGCATGTCGGCGACCAACCGGGCCCGGGCGGGGCAGATCCGCCCGACGGCGAGCAGGTCCCGGGTCGGGCGCAGCGCCCCGGCGCAGCGGTCGGCCTGCGCCATACGACCCGCCGCCGCGGACGGGGCCAGGGTGAGAGCCAGCCCGATCTCATCAACCACCCACTCCCGCCCCCCGCCCGACTCCCCGCCCGACTCCGCGCCAGGGCGGCGTGCGGTGGCGGCGGGGCGGACGGTGCCGTCGGCGGGACGGCGATGGAAGCGAGCATCTCCTGCTGACGGGCCACCGCCCAGGCCGCCAGCCGCTCGTAACCGACCGCGGCGTCCACCAGCGCACCCGCCGACAACAACTCGGGGAGGGCAGTGGCCCAATCCAGCTCGAGGGCGAACCCGCCGGACGGGACCACGGCGGCCGCCGTGGGCGGCGCGGGCACCGGCATGCTCGGGTCCTGGGCGAGCATGTCGAGAAGGGACGGGTGGACATCGGCGTCGTCGGGCCAGGGGTCGGTGTCGGGCCACTCCTCAGGACTGAACACCTCGACCGTCTCGCCGAACATACATTCGATGATACCACCCCGAACTGACCGACGGAGAAACTTCGCCAGTCCAGCTAAGTGGTCCGCGCCGGAAGTACATGATCGGTGTCGTCAGGCGGCGGCCAACTCCGTGCTCTGGATAGGGGCGGCGGCCTCGTGGGCGGCGATGCGGTCGAGGAGCCGGTCGAGGTCGGTGCGGGTGAACTTCCAGTCGAAGGGTGTGGCGGTGGCGTTGTAGCGACCTTGGAAGGCGAGTACCCGTTCGGCGAGGGCGTCGAGATCGGTCAGGTCGTTGGGGGTCAGCACCTTGCGCTGGAGGATGGAGAAGAAGATCTCCGCCTGGTCCAACCAGGACGCATGTACCGGCAGGTGTACCAGCTGAGCGGTAGGCCAAGCCTTCGTCATCCGCTTGACCGAGGCGCGTCCGCGGTGTGCGGACCCGTTGTCCACGATCCCGAACACCCGATCGGCGCCTGCGTAGGGCTCGGTGGTCATGACCTGGGCGACCAGCCGGGCGAACGGCGTGATCCCGGTCTTGGGCTCCAGTCGGCCGATCACTCGGGCGTGGTGTACGTCGTAGGCGGCCAGATACTGCAGCGCACCCGGCGTTCGTACTCATGCTCGACCCGCATCGCCCCGGGCCTTCCCCGGGGGCAGGGTGGGGTGGCAGCGGCACCGGGCCTGGATCGAGGTCTTCTCATCCGCGCAGACCACGAACTCGTTCTCGCCCAGGGATTGGCCGTCGAAGAACCCGGCGTAGAGGTCCAACGCTCGGGCCGCCTTGGCGGCGAAGTCGGGATCACCCGGGTAGATCCAGCTGCGGTGCTGCCAGGGGGAGCGCGTCGCCTGCCAGCCAGCGGCGCACCGTCGACGCCGAGATCGACTCCACCACGCCGCGGGCCACGGCCTCCACCGCGAGGTCCGGGGCGCTCCAGCGGGGCAGCGGCACCCCCGTCTCGGCGGGCAACTCACAGGCCAGCGCCTTGACCGTCACCACCGCCACAGGGAGGAAAGGCCCGCGGCCGACCGGTCCGCGGGCGATCCTTCAGCCCATCCAGGCCTTCCTGGTGGAACCGCTTGCGCCACTTCGACACCAGTTGCACCGCCACGTCGAGCCGGTCGGCGATCACGGTGTTCTCCAACCCGGCCGCGGCCAGCAGCACGATCTTCGCCCGGACCACCTCGTGATGCGCGGCGGTGTAGGCGCGCGACCGCTGCTCCAGCACCGCCCGATCCGACGCCGACAACTCGATCACGAACGGGGAACGACGGGTCACAACCTGGCTGCCGCGCTCACCGTGATGCGCCGCCTCATCAACCGCCGTCGCACCCCCTACCGCTGGCCGACTCGACCACCACCCGCCGACTCCGCCCTGCCGGGCGGCCCGTAACGTACAGGGCGGAAGTCGATGCCGGCCGCTCGCCGACGTTGTAGTTTCTTGATCCGTTTGCCGGTCTCGGCCAGCACGGCGTCGACCATTTCGAACGGCACGATCCAGATCGGCTCACGACATGGCCGGGAGCTCCCCTCCCATGATCGGCACCGGCATGCCGAGACCTCGAAGGTCCTTCACCACGCCACGCGGCCGCCAGCTACGCGACCTTGCCTAGCCGTGCAGCTCGGCGCCCTTCGTCACCTTGTCGACGGCGTTGCGCGGCCCGTGCACGGCGATCCCGACCAGGTCCAGCCCGGCACGGGGCACCGCGGCGACCGCCGCCCGGTTCGCCGCGTCGTGGCCGGTGCCGAACAGCTCGGCGGTGAACACGGCGGTCGGCAGGCCGCGCGCCACCGCGCGTTCGTGGGCGAGGGTCAGCACGGCCTTGTCCGCCGCGAACACCATGACGGGCTGGCGGAACATCGGCGTGTAGAGGGTGCCGTCGGCGTCGGTGTAGGGCTCGCCGAGCAGCTCGGGGTTGGCCGCGATGCCGCTGGCCAGGAACGCCGTCACGTTGAGCTTCTGCCAGGTCTCCAGGTCGTCGCGCAGCACGATCGCGATCTTGGTGTCGAAGCGCACGCCGCTGATGGTGCTCCCGTGGCGGGCCCCGGTTCTTGTACGTTCGGCGCATGGTCAACCGGGTGCGCGCGTGGGCGCCCGGCGTGCCCGGGATCGTCGAGGCGCTGCACGCCCGGTTCACCGACCACGCCTACCCGGAGCACACGCACGACGCGTGGACGCTGCTGCTGGTCGACGAAGGCGCGGTGCGCTACGACCTCGACCGCCACGAGCACGGCGCGCTGCGGCCAGCGGTCACCCTCCTGCCGCCGCACGTCGCGCACACCGGACGGCCCGCCACCGCCGACGGGTTCCGCAAGCGCGTCCTCTACCTCGACACCGGGGTGCTCGACGAGCGGCTGACCGGCGCGGCGGTGGCCCGGCCGAGCCTGCCCGACGACCTGCTGCGGGCACGCGTCGCCCAGTTGCACGCCAGCCTCGACGAGCCGCTGGCGGCCGAGAGCCGCCTCGCGCTCGTCGGCGACCGCCTCCGTACGCACCTCGGCGGGGACCCGCCCGCCCCCGCGCCGGACCGGCTCGCCGCCGACCTGCGGGACCTGCTCGACGCGCACCTGGTCGACGGCCTCACGCTCCGCGCCGCCGGATCCGTCCTGCACGCCCACCCCGCGCACCTCGTGCGGCGCTTCACCGCGGCGTTCGGCCTGCCCCCGCACCGCTACCTCACCGGCCGCCGGATCGAGACCGCGCGGGGGCGGTTGCTGGCCGGGCAGCCCATCGCCGACGTGGCGGTGGCGGTCGGGTTCCACGACCAGGCCCACCTGCACCGCCACTTCACGCGGCTGGTCGGCACCACCCCGTCGCGGTTCGCCAAGGAGGGCAAGATGGCGCGGTGACCTACCTCGCTGATCCCGACCGCTACGACAGTGCCGTATCCGGGGCCGTCCCTGGGCCCGCCGCCTCTGGGGCCGTCTTCCGCCGCTGCGGGCGCAGCGGGCTCGAGCTCCCGGCGGTCTCCCTGGGCCTGTGGCACAACTTCGGCGACGACCGCCCGCTGGACACGCAGCGGGCCATCCTGCGGCGCGCGTTCGACCGCGGCGTCACCCACTTCGACCTGGCCAACAACTACGGCCCGCCCTACGGCAGCGCCGAGAGCAACTTCGGCACGATCTTCGCCAAGGACTTCCGCCCGTACCGCGACGAGCTGATCCTCTCGACGAAGGCGGGCTACGACATGTGGCCCGGCCCGTACGGCCAGGGCGGCGGGTCGCGCAAGTACCTGCTCGCCAGCCTCGACCAGTCGTTGCACCGCATGGGCGTGGACTACGTCGACATCTTCTACAGCCACCGGTTCGACCCGGACACCCCGCTGGAGGAGACGATGGGCGCGCTGGACGCAGCCGTCCGCGCGGGAAAGGCCCTGTACGTGGGCATCTCCTCGTACTCGGGACAGCGCACGCGGGAGGCGGTCGCGATCCTGCGTGACCTGGGCACGCCGCTGCTGATCCACCAGCCCTCGTACTCGATGCTCAACCGCTGGATCGAGGAGGACCTGCTCGACGTGCTGGGGGATTCCGGCGTGGGCTGCATCGCGTTCTCCCCGCTCGCGCAGGGCATGCTGACCGACAAGTACCTGTCCGGGATCCCGGAGGGTTCGCGGGCCGCGCGCGACGCGTCGCTGTCGCCGGACCTGCTCAGCGAGCAGACGCTGGCCCACGTCCGCGCGCTCAACGAGATGGCCTCGGCGCGGGGGCAGTCGCTGGCCCAGATGGCGCTGGCCTGGGCGCTGCGCGACGGGCGCGTGACGTCCGTGCTGATCGGCGCGAGCAGCGTCGCCCAGCTCGACGACAGCCTCACCGCCCGGGAGTCGGCCCCGTTCACCGCCGAGGAGCTGGACCAGATCGACAAGCACGCGGTGGAGGCGGGCATCAACCTCTGGGCCCGGTCGAGCAGCTCGTAGGAAAGGCGAATGCGTACCCGAATGCGTACGCATTCGGGTACGCTTTGCGCATGGGTGCGCCCGAGGTGCTGTCGTTCCGCGAGTTCCGCGCCGGTCTGGCCGCCACGCTGAAGCGCGTGCAGGGGGAGGGCCCGGTCTTCGTGGGGTCCCACCGCAAGCCGGAGGCCGTGATCATGTCCGTGGCGCACTACCGCGACCTGGTGGAGATCTCCGAACGCCGCGCGGCCGTAGCCGAGGCCCTGGCGTCCGTCCGGGCCGAAGGCCTCGAGCCCAGCAAGCCCGATCTGCGCATGTTCGCCGCGCTCAACGAAGGTCGGGTCTCCACCGACGACCTGCGTGACGAGGTCTTGCGGCGCTATCGCCCATGAGCTGGGATCCCTACCTCGACCTCGAGAGCGGCATCCTGCGCAACCGCCTCGGCATCACCGATTCCGCCGAGCTGCGCGCCGTGGAGGCCACCCTCACGGCGTCGCGCATCTACGACGTGATCCGGAACCCGATCCCCGGCGGCTACGACCTGTCGCACCTGCGGGCCTTCCACCGGCAGGTCTTCCAGGACGTCTACGAATGGGCAGGCGAGGTGCGCACCGTCTCGCTCGGCCGTGGCGTGCTGTTCAGCCTTCCCGAGCACATCGCGGCCGACGCCGACGAGCTGTTCTCCTGGCTGGCCCGCACCGACCACCTGCGCGGCCGCGGCCGCGCCGACTTCGTCGACGGGCTCACCGAGCTCCTGTCGGACCTCAACGCCCTGCACCCGTTCCGCGACGGCAACGGACGCACCCAGCGCGCGTTCGTCGGCCAGCTGGCCCGGGACGCGGGCCATCCGGTCCACTGGGTGGCCATGGACGCGGCCGAGAACAACGCCGCGTGCAAGGCCGCCCACGAGGGCGACGCGGGTCCGCTGCACGCCATGCTCGACCGCATGGTGGAGCGCCGCTGACGTCGCGCAACGATTGGCACGCTACGGTCGCCACGTGACGGAAGGCGACTCCCTGCTCAACCTCACGACGGCCCGCATCGGCTCCACGGCGGTGGTCACCGTGGAAGGCGAACTCGACCTGCACACCGCACGCACCCTCATGGGCGCCGTCGACGAGACGCTCACGTGGCCGGACCTCGGGGCGATCGTCATCGACCTGAGCGGGGTGACGTTCCTCGGTTCGTCGGGCCTCGGCACGCTGGCCGAGCTGGCCACCCGCACGCCCGCGGCGGGCCGCGGCGACGAGCAGCCGGTGCCCGTTCGGCTGGTCGCGCCGCCGGACAACCGTGCGGTGCTGCGGCCGTGGGAGGTCATGAAGCTCGAGCCGATCCTGCCGCTGTTCCCCGACGTGCCGAGCGCGCTCTCGGCCTGAGCGGGGGCGTGGCGACACGCGGCTACGCACCCCTTCGGAAGGGCACGACGAGGCGGACCTCGGGTACCGCGGCGGCCCCGTCGTCGAGCCCTGGGTACTCCTCGATCACGGTGCCTGCTGCCGAGCCGCCGAGCTCGTCGAGAGCGGCGAAGACGGCCCGGTAGGCCAGCGGCAGGCTCGCGACGCTCCCGCGGTGAACGGTGGCGACCGCGCTGGCCGCGGGCAGCCATGCCTCGAGGGTATCGCAGGCTCGCGGACCGTCGACCGCGGCGAAGACCGAGCCGCAGACGCCGTCGACCAGGTCGACGGGCAACACGGCACTCAGTGGTCCGCACCTTTCCTGGCCGCGCCGCCGCAACGTCGATCGGAGCCTGGCGACCATACGGGGCACGCCTGCATCGAGCCCGTCGACCGGAAGCCGGAAGGGCAACGCGGCGACCCGGCGGACGGGCAGCGTCACGACGTCCACGCGGTAGCTGCCGCCCGCGCCCTCGCCGAGCAGTTCCTCGAGCTGACGCAGTCGGAGTCGGGCGGTCTCGATCTGGGTCGCGAGACGCGCGCGTTCGTGCTGCACCACCGCGGATGCCGACGCTCCGCCGCGCAGGATGCCCGCGATGCCCTGGGGCGGGATGCCCAGCGACCGGAGGCGGAAGATCAGCGCGGCGACGGGGAGCTGGTGGGCGGTGTAGCGCCGGTATCCCGTGCCCGGGTCGACAAGGGCGGGCGCGAGGAGGCCGATCCGGTCGTAGTAGCGCAGGGTCGAGACGGGCAGCCTGCACCGGCGGGCGAACTCCCCGATGGTCAGCTCTGGCCGCTCGGTCATGCGCCCAGCATGGCGGTACCGACGGTGTGGAGCGCCGCTTCGGTGGCAGTGGAATGCGCGCGATCGTTGGGCAGTGAGCGACCGAGAAGTACGAGGGTGGCCAGGGCGTCGCCTCCGGACGGACCTGTCACGGCGGCCCTCGATAGTCGGGCGGTGGCCGGTCACCGGCCATCGGGGTGAGCGGGAGGGCCCGGTCCTGGAGGAAGGCAGCAACGGCGTCCAGGAGCTCGCCAGGGCGGTCGTGCTGGACGTTGTGGCCGGTGCCGGGAAGGTAGATCAGCCGGGAGTGCGGCAGCTCGTGGCGGTAGTCCAGAGCGGAGTGCCACGACAGGTAGTCGCAGGATCCCTTGACGATCAGCGTCGGGGTGGGTAGCCCGTTCAGCGCCGCGCGAGGATCCGTGGGCGGTCGCGCCGTGGCCGACTGCGGATACTGCATGGCGTAGAAGCCGGAACCCCGGGTCGGAGGGTCGGGCAGGGCACCGGGGCAGTGCAGTCCGGGCGCGCTGAGGGTGACGATGGTGTCGTTGCGGGCGTCGGCTTCCCGGTCGTCGAGGAAGGCATGGGCCGCGGCTGGGTTGAGCTGGAGCAGCCCGTAGCCCAGCAGCGCCCGCGGCGCCAGCAGCGCGCGGTACAGACGCAACCGTTGGCCGGTGTCGAGCCCGGCCGTGGCCCGATTGCCGCTGGTGTCGGTGGGGTCGAGGCCGCCGGGGGAGACGAGCACGAGGCGGTTGACGTGCTCGGGGTGGGCAGCGAGATAGGTGGCGGCGAGCGTGCCGCCGTAGGAGTGCCCGAGCAGGGTCACCCGGTCGAGGCCCAGCCGGGCGCGCAGCGCGTCGAGGTCGGCGACATCGCGGTCTCGGCCGTAGCCGCGCGGATCGGCCAGGCGGGTGGACGTGCCGGTGCCGAGCTGGGCGTAGAGGTAGACGTCGGCGCCCAGCTCGGTGAGCGGGGCGAACGCGCGGGCATTGGCGGCCAGGTCCGGGATCCCCGGCCCGCCGTGCAGCACGATGATCGGCGGTTGCCGCGCCGGGCCGCGGGCGGGCAGACGCACAACGGCGAGCCGGGAGCCGGTGGCCACGACTACGTGCTGCTCGCCGGGCAGCGACGCCCTGACCGGCGCGATGTCGCTCGGCGGGACCAGGGTGGTGATCGCGAACGCGGCTACCAGCAGTGTCGCGCTCGAGGCGAACAGGGCCCAGCGGACGGCACGGCGCCGCTCGGGCGCGGCCCGCTGGCGGGCCAACCAGGCCGCCCCGGCCAGGTCGAGCGCCAGGAAGGCCAGCACGCCTGCGCTCAGGAACACCCACGGCGTCGCGACGAGCACGGCCACCGCCCCCAGGAAAGCCAGCCCACCGGCGACCGAGGTCGTCACCATCACGAGGACGAGCAGGACGGTGAGGATCCGTGACCTGGGCCGCGCCCGCGGCGCCGGGGCCCGCGAAGGGGGTTGGTTCACCGTCACTTCTGGCAGTGCTCCTTCCCCGGGTGGTCAGGCTCGACAGCACGGCTCGTCGACACTCGCTGGCAGGCACGTCCTGCGGACGTGGCCGGGTGCCTGCCGGTACGCCCACTTGCGGGGGAAGACACGTCGTCGGTGCCCCCCAGTGGTGGCCGTCGGCCGGGCGGGTCGGTCCTGCCGGGCGACGACGCCGCTACGGGCTGGTCGACGAGGCGGACGCCTGCCCTGCGCAGCGGCGCGGCGAGCCGGTCGAGCGTGACGAGCTCCTCGGGGTACCAGACCCCGGCCGCGGCCGGGGCCGCACCATCGCGTCCGAGGACGGCATCGGCGAACATCACCGCGGACTCGGCGGCCATCCGGAAGTCGCCGCGACCTTCCAGCGTGCGGGCGGCAACACGCCGCCCGTCGCGGCGGACGGCGACCCAGTGCGCGACCGGTTCGGAGCTGGGCCCCTCGGGAGTGACGCTGCGGCCCGGGCCGAGCACGGCCCGGGGCAGGCGGGAGAGCACCCGCGCCGCGTTGAGTGCAAGCATGCCGCGGTGCGCGGCTCGCTCGCCGAAGCAGACATAGGTGTCCACCGTGCGTCCTGCGGGGGCGAGCCAGCCCTCGTCCCGCTCGGCGAAGCCCAGGCACCGGCGGGTGCCGAAGGGCGGCGGCAGGGGGACCGCGACGGTGCGGTGGTGAGCGACGCCGGTCAGACCGCGGTGGGCGAAGTCACCGGCGGCGGGGCCCGCGGTGCTGTTGACGGCGATGGTGAAGACCATCTCGACGGCGTCGGCCTCGGGACGCTCGGCGAGCAGGTCGGCGGCGAGCAAGTTCGTGATCCCGGGGGCGAGCCCGGCGTTCACCACGACCGCTCCGCATGCCTGCTCGTGCCCGGCCTTCAGCAGAGCGCCGCAGGATGCGGGCAGGGCCGAGAGGTTGACCAGTGCTCCGCCCCGCTCCAGCACGATCCGCTCCGCCGTCATCCCGGGATCGGGCACCGGGTTGACGACCACGTCGACCCCCTCGACGGCGGCGGCCACCGTGTGCGGGTCGTCGAGGTCGACGTGCCGGGCGCTGCCATGGCGCTCGTCTGGGCGGCGGATCCCGGCGACGACGTCCCATCCGGCGCGGCCGAAGGCGGCAGCCGTGAGGGAGCCGAGCGCGCCCCGGGCGCCGATGACGAGCACGCGCGGTGCGGGTCCTGCCTGCGGGATGGACATGGGTGAGCTCGTCTCCGTCTGGCGTCGGGGTTCTCAGGGCTGGAAGCTGCTGTGGTCGAGGTAGTGCCGCAGGTGCTGGTCGAGCAGGGCGACGGCGACCTCGGCAGGCATCCCGGTGGGGTCGGTCAGCATGTGCAGGAGCAGCCCGTCGACCATCGCCACGGTGGCCGCGGCCGCGGCGTCCGTGTCGAGGTCGCTGCCCGCCTGCCCCCGATCACGGGCGACCTGGAACGCCTGCGAGCAGACGGTGCGGGACTCGCTCATCAGGGCGTGCTGTACGGCGGCGAGGTTCGGCGCCACCGCTGCGCGGGCGGCGAAGGCGAGATAGACCCGGGCCTCGGTCCTGCGTGTCTCGTCCAGCGGGAGGAACTCAAGCAAGCCCCGGCGAAGGACCTGACCGACGCCACCTGCTCGCTCGATGCCGGTGGCGCGCTCCAGGATCCGACCGATGACGTGCTCGAACGTCATCTGCAGCATCTCGTCCTTGCTGCGGCAGTAGTACTGGACGGTGCCGATCGACACCCCGGCCGCCGCGGCCACCTCGCGGATGCTGACCTGGTCGAGACCCCGTTCGGCGATGAGGGTCATGAGCGCGTCGAGGAGGCGCTGCCGGGCGTCGTCGGTCACGGAGGGAACCATACACTCGTACTATACGTCTGTCTAGTACGAGTGTATGGTCATCGGCCATGGCCGACTCGACCCGAACTGTCACGCCGCCCCCACCACACGCCCGCCCCCCGAGGGTGCTCGTCGCGCTGCTGCGTCGGCGCAGCGTGCAGCTCGCCCTCGCGGGGTGGGTCGCCGCCCACGTTCTCCTGCTCGCCCTCTCCGGCGGGCACCTGCCGTTCCACGCCTCGTCACTGACCGAACCACCCACGGTCTCCGCCGTGCTGCGGACCGATGCGATGCTCCTCGAGGTCGCCGTCCTGATGGTCGTCGTGCACCTGCTCACACGGCGGCGGACCGTCCCGGACCTCGCCGCCCGTGCCCCCGCGACGCCCAGGGCGCGAGCGGAGACCGTCGCCGTGCTGGGGTACGGGATCCTCGCGAGCGCGGGCGGGGCCGTGCTCGGCGCCGCACTGGGCTGGCACGCCTTCGGTCTCCACCTCGAGAACATGGTCATCCGCACCGACCGGCCCGTGGTGCCAGCCGAAGCGCTGTGCTGGGCCGGCTACAACCTGATCGCCTTCGCCGTGCTGCCGTACGCACTGTTCCGCCGCCGCTACTCCACCGAGCAGCTGAGCCTGCGCTCGGCGAACCGTCGAGCCGACCTCCTGGTCATCGGAGTGGTGCTGGCGCTGGAGTCGATCGTCCAGCTGAGCGTGACCAGCCCGTCCGTCCTGGACCTCACCCCGCAACAGGCGCTCGCAGGCGTCCCGCTCACCTTCGCACTCGGGTTCGCAGGCACCGTGCTGCCCACGATGGTGTTCATCTTCTGCATCCTGGCGCCGCGCTATCTCAGGCTGACGGGGTCCGTCCCGGCCACCGTGATCCTCGGCGGCCTGACCTACGCGTTGCTGCACCTGGCCGACGGCTGGACCGACTTCGGCACGCCCGCGGACGCACTGCTCTCAGCGCTCTACGTCCTGCTGTTCTACACGGGGCCAGGCATGTTCAAGACGTTCCTGACCGTGCGCACCGGCAACGCCTGGACCCACGTGTGGGCCTACCACGCCATCGCGCCGCACACGCTCGTCGACACTCCCATGATCGTCACTACCTTCGGCATCCGCTGAACCCCGGGGGAGATCTTGTGTACGCCACCGTTACCGTTCTGCGCTTCCGCAGCGCGTAGGACTGTCGTTCTACCGTCGCTCTACACCACGGCGGAGCTCGCGGCCGTCAGCTCCACCGTCGGGCGGCGGGCGACGATCGCGGCGACCGCAGCGGGTCGAATACCGAGCGCGAACAACGCGGCGCCGCGGTCGAAGTGCTCGCGGTAACGACGGCACAGCCCGTCGCAGGTCTCGAACACCGACACCCCCGTGAAGGTCAGGCTCCGCCCTGCTCCTGAACGGACGGCCTGGCTGACGGTGAAGGTGAAGATCCATTCACTGATCGTGCAGTCCGGGCTGACGACCTCGCGGGTCATGGTCCACCGATGCCCTTCGCCCTCGGCGTACATCCGTTCGAAGAGCCTGCGGATCTCCGCGTGACCGGCGAACGTCCCGTAGAAGAGGTCGTGGTACCGGGCATCGGCCGAGAAGCAGGCCAGGACATGATCGACGTCACGGCGGTTGAACGCGGAGAAGAACCGGTGCGCGATCGAGCCGGAGGTTGTGGTCATCACGGCAGGGTCAGCCCTGAAGTCGGGTGAGAGTCAACAACACCGCGGAAGGGGCCGCTCTCCGCGGACCTCCTCGCCACCCGACAACTGTCATAATGTTAGTTCGCAGCTGTGTCGTGTGGCCGCAGCTGTGGCACCAGCGCTAACCCCGCCCACCGGGACGACACGGCAGGACGACGTGGCATCGGTGGCTCGCTACGGCCTGATCTGGCTGGAGATCGCCTACGCGGCTACGCCAGCCTCCGAGCACACCCGCGAGCGTGGACGGTCCGCTGTGGGGTTCCGGGCTGGCGGAGTCGGACTGTCGTGGGATCAGGCAGGGGTCCATCGCACGGTATGGGTTCCGGCCAGCAGGCCGGTTGTGGCGAAGCGTGTGGTGACGGTGCCGTCGGGAGCGACTGTGTGCGTTCCGAGATCGATGCCGTCGGGCTCCAGGGTGACCGTGACGAGGGTGGCGGGGGTGAAGTTGTGTCCGGTGGCGGTTTGTTGTTGGCCGAGTTGCAGGACGGGCAGGGCGACGGTTCCGTAGGTCGCCCCGGTCGTGGGGGTCGATGCCGCGTTGTCCGGTGTCGGCGTGTCGGTGGTGGCGCTCGTCGCGGTGACGGGGGCTGAGGACGTCATCGGCAGCAGTCGCGGTGTCGAGCGGGTCGGGTCGGGGCACGACGTGTCGGGTCCGATGGGCGGCGGTGGTGTCGGACAGTTCAGCGGTGGACCAGCCGTTGTGGGCGGGTCCGGCACCGGTTGCACGTGAAGGATCGCCGGTGGCGACGTCGCGGACTGGTGGCCGGTGGTTGCCACGGCCCGGTACAGGTCGCCGTTCATCCCGCGGGTGGCCGTGGACGTCAGGACCGCGCCGTCGGCTCCGCCGAGGTCGGTCCATGGCCCGGCCGGCGCCGACGCCGTCTGCCAGTGGATCATGACCGGGGGCCCGGTGGTGGGTGGCGGGGTGAGTGACGCGGTGAAGACCGCCGTCCCTCCCTCGGTCACGGTCTGCGCGACCGGTCGGACCGCGACGCGCCTGCCCTGTCCGCCGGTCCCGGCGGAGGGCGGCGCTGCCGTGCCTGCGGAGGTGGGGCCTGCGGAGGTGGGGCCTGCGGAGGTGCGGCCGGCGGTGGGGGTGATCGACGACGGGGTGGCGGGGTCGGGCGGTGGGGGTGTGGCGGCGGCGACGGCAGGCAGCAGCCCGACCGAGGTCACCGCGGCGACGAGCAGCACCGCCGATCGCAGCGCCGCCCGCAGCGTCCGTGCGGTGCGGGTCGGTGTTCGGTGCTGCGTCATTGTTCTTCACCTGTTTCGGCGAGTACCGGCGTCCCCGGTGTGGTTGCTGGTGGCCGTCTGTAGGCCCCGGGCGGATTCGTCCGGGGCCTACTCGAGGTCAGGCCAGGTCAGGTGGGGTGTTGGGCGTTCTGACGGTGGGCGCGGCGGCGGCGCAAGACGACCAGGGTGGCGGCGATCGCCACGGCCAGCACAATCAGAGCGCCGATGAGGACCGGGAGGTAGTCGCCGAGCGGGTTCTGCGCGGTGACCGGTGCGGTGGTGCCGGGCCCGGCCGGGAACTGGATGCGGGCCTTGGTGTTCTGTTCGAGCAGCCCGCTCTTGAGGGTCAGGGCAGCGTTCCACGGGCCGTCCGGTAGTTGCTGGTTCAGTGAGATCGTCACCGCCGTGGACTGGCCGGGGGCCAGTGTGCTGCCCAGCTGCGCGGGGAAGGGTCCCGCGGTCAGCGATCCCGGTCCGTCGGTCAGCGACAGCGTCCCGGACATGTCCAGCGCGCGGCCGCCGGTGTTGTGGACCTGGGCGGTCACCATCGGGTGCCCGTCGGGGGCCCGCGCCGCGGTGAGGGAGTCGATGGTGAAGCTGGACGCCGGGGCGTTCCCGGGGCCCACCGAGACATACATCCGGATCCCGACCCGGTTGACCAGGGTGACCCCGGAGGCGGTGGGGGAGCTGATCTCGGCCCACACCGCCGCGTACTGCTCACCCGGGGCCGCGTCTGCTGGCACCGTGACGGTCACGGTGTCCAGCGCCTTGGCGCCGGGGGCGAGGTCGAGGGCGCCCTGCTCGAGCGTCGTCCACGACGACAGGTCGTTGGCCGTGTGCCCGGCGGCGCCGAGGAACGACCCGTTCTCGATGCCGGCGGCCGCCGGGTATATCGCGACGTGGGCCGGGGCCTGCGTGGCGTTCGACACCTCGATCCGGCGGTGGATGACCGCCCCCGGTGCCAGCCGGTCCACGATGTACTGCCGGGCGCGGGGATCGTCGGCCGCGGCGGTGGGGATGTCCACCAACCGCACCCCCACCCCTCCCGGGGCTGGCGTGGGACGCGGTGGGTCCGCCGCCGCGGCAAAGGTGGCGGCGGACGCCGTGCCGGTGACCGCGGCGAAAACCGCGGCCACCAGCACCGACACGATGGCGAATTGACGCATGGGGTGACTCCCGGCGCTGTTCTGTGGCGCGTCTCAGAGGACCGAGTGCGTCAGCGTGGCGGCGTACAGCCCGGTCTGCGTGCCCGCCGGGACGGCGATCGAGATGTTCGGGTTCCACGTTGCACTGTTGGCCCCGACGACCCCGTCGGCGGTCTCAACCGGCGAGGCGGTGCTGAGGTCGGCCGCCGCCGCGGGAGTGACCGTGACGGTACCGGTGGTCGTGGCGGCGGTTTCTGCGTAGGACACCACCGAGGCAGGCACGGTCAGTTCGCCTGCGGTGAAAGCGGTGGACAGGGCCGTCGTGCCCCATCCGAGGGTGTTGCCGCGGTTGTCGGTCACCGTGACATTACCGAGCGACCCGACGAACGTTTGGCCGTCGACGTTGACCGGCCCTGAGCCCAGGTTTACCGGCCCTGCCGGTGCGCTGATGTCGAGGGTACCGCCGGTGAGCTCGAAGGTGGTGCCGGTGCCGGCGTCGGGGTCTGCGAACGCGGGCCCGGCGGCGAGGAGGACGAGCGCCGCACTGGCGACGATCGGGGTGAGTAGCATGATCTTTCGCATGATGATCGCTTCCTCTCTGGAAGCTTCGAGGCACGCACCGCGCACCTCTATTTGGTCTATCGCACTAGACCAAATGGCCGTTACATTTCGGCGCGAATGGGTTAATCAACGTGGTGAGCTTAGGAAGAATTGATTGTTATCTCAACGAAATTTGCCGGCGACCACGTGAGGGGGCCTCACCGACACGGGCAGGGCCGGATGACCGTGGCGAGCTCATCCGGCCGAGTCGAGCTGCCGGACTGTCATAACGTCGATTATCGGATCGCGCGGCGGGTCGCTCGGCGCCCTACGGGCCTCGCTCAGGCGCCGACGTAGGACGCGAGGTGTTCGCCGGTGAGCGTGGACCGGGCGGCGACGAGGTCGGCGGGTGTGCCTTCGAAGACGATCCGGCCGCCGTCGTGGCCCGGGCCGGGGCCGAGATCGATGATCCAGTCGGCGTGCGCCATGACCGCCTGGTGGTGCTCGACGACGATGACCGACTTGCCTGCGTCGACGAGCCGGTCGAGCAGGCCGAGCAGCTGCTCGACGTCGGCGAGGTGCAGGCCGGTGGTCGGCTCGTCGAGAACGTAGACACCGCCCTTGTCACCCATACGGGTGGCCAGCTTGAGCCGCTGCCGCTCGCCGCCGGACAGCGTCGTGAGCGGCTGGCCGAGGCTGAGGTAGCCGAGCCCGACGTCGGCGAGCCGGGTGAGGACGGCATGCGCGGCGGGCGTGCGCGCCTCGCCCGCGCCGAAGAACTCCGCGGCCTCGTTCACCGACATCGCGAGCACCTCGCTGATGTCCTTGCCGTCGTCCTTGCCGCCGAGGCGGTACTCCAGCACCGACGCCTGGAACCGCTTGCCCTCGCACTCCTCGCAGAGCGTGGCGACGCCCGCCATCATCGCCAGGTCGGTGTAGATGACGCCCGCGCCGTTGCAGGTGGGGCACGCGCCCTCGGAGTTGGCGCTGAACAGCGCGGGCTTCACCCCGTTGGCCTTCGCGAACGCCTTGCGGATCGGGTCGAGCATTCCGGTGTAGGTGGCCGGGTTGCTCCGCCGCGAGCCGCGGATCGCGGTCTGGTCGACCGTCACCACGCCGTTCCGGCCGGACACGGAGCCGCGGATCAGCGAGCTCTTGCCCGAGCCCGCCACCCCGGTGAGGACGACCAGCACGCCGAGCGGGATGTCGACGTCGACGTCCCGCAGGTTGTGAAGTCCCGCGCCGCGCACCGGAAGCGTGCCCGTCGGCGTGCGCACCGACGGCTTCACGGAGGCCCGGTCGTCCAGATGCCTGCCCGTCAGCGTGCCGCTGGTCCGCAGCCCGTCGACGGTGCCCTCGAAGACCACCTCGCCACCGGCGGTGCCCGCGCCGGGGCCGAGGTCGACGACGTGGTCGCCGATCGCGATCGCCTCCGGCTTGTGCTCCACGACGAGCACCGTGTTGCCCTTGTCCCGCAGCTGCAGCAGCAGGTCGTTCATCCGCTGGATGTCGTGCGGGTGCAGGCCGATCGTGGGCTCGTCGAAGACGTAGGTGACGTCGGTGAGCGAGGACCCGAGGTGGCGGATCATCTTGGTCCGCTGCGCCTCGCCGCCCGAGAGCGTGCCCGCCGGGCGGTCGAGCGAGAGGTAGCCCAGCCCGATCTCCACGAACGAGTCGAGCGTCTCCCCCAGCGCGGACAGCAGCGGCGCCACCGACGCCTCGTCGAGGCCGCGCACCCACACCGCGAGGTCGCTGATCTGCATCGCGCACGCGTCGGCGATGCTGATGCCCTTGATCTTCGACGACCGCGCGCCCTCGTTGAGCCGGGTGCCGTCGCACTCGGAGCAGGTGGTGAACGTGACCGCGCGCTCAACGAAGGCGCGGATGTGCGGCTGCAGCGCGTCGACGTCCTTGGACAGGAACGACTTCTGGATCTGCGGGACCAGGCCCGCGTACGTCAGGTTGATCCCCTCGACCTTGATCTTGGTGGGCTCCCGGTAGAGGAGGTCGTGCAGCTCCTTCTTGGTGTACCGGCGGATCGGCTTGTCCGGGTCGAAGTAGCCGCAGCCGCGGAAGATGCGCCCGTACCAGCCCTCCATGCTGTAGCCGGGGATGGTGAGCGCGCCCTCGTTGAGCGACAGGCTGTCGTCGTACAGCTGGGTGAGGTCGATGTCGTTGACCGCGCCGCGGCCCTCGCAGCGGGGGCACATGCCGCCGGTGATGCTGAACTCGCGGCGCTCCTTCACCTTCTGCCCGCCGCGCTCCATGGTCACCGCGCCCGCTCCGCTGATCGAGGCGACGTTGAAGGAGAACGCCTGGGGCGAGCCGACGTGCGGCTGCCCGAGCCTGCTGAAGAGGATGCGCAGCATCGCGTTGGCGTCGGTGGCGGTGCCGACCGTGGAGCGGGGGTCGGCGCCCATCCGCTGCTGGTCGACGATGATCGCGGTGGTCAGCCCGTCGAGCACGTCGACCTCGGGCCGGGCCAACGTCGGCATGAAGCCCTGCACGAAGGCGCTGTAGGTCTCGTTGATCAGCCGCTGCGACTCGGCGGCGATCGTGTCGAACACCAGCGAGCTCTTGCCGGAGCCGGAGACGCCGGTGAACACCGTGAGCCTGCGCTTCGGGAGCTCGACGCTGACGTCCTTGAGGTTGTTGACGCGCGCGCCGTGCACCCGGATCAGGTCGTGGCTGTCGGCAATGTGCGGGGCGGGCGCCTGCGTGTCGGTCCTCGTGGCCGTACTCATCGTCTCTCCATGGTAGGCGGGAGCGGGGGTCGGGCCCTCAACGGTCCTGGAGCAGCCCGAGGACGTTGCCGTCGGGGTCGGTGAAGGTCGCCACGAGGCGGCCGCCGCCGACGACGTGCGCAGGCTCCTTCACGGTGGCGCCCGCGGCGGTCACCTCGGCGAGCTTCGCCTCGATGTCGGGCACCTGCCAGTAGGCCACCGGCGAGCTCATGCCCTGCGGCCCGCCCGCTGGCACCAGCCCGATGTGCTGGCCCGCGACGTCGTAGCCGACGTAGTAGGGCGCGTCGGCCTGCGGCGGTATGCCGAGCAGGGCGGTGTACACGGCCTTGGCCGCCGCCAGGTCGGAGACGGGGTGCAGCACGGTCTTGATTCCCTGGGTGGATGCGTCGGTGTCCATGGCGGTCACGCTAGGTCCGGCGCGGCGACGGGCGCTTCTCGATTCCTGACCGGTCCGGTCACCGGTCCGCCACGGCGGGCGACGTGGTGACCGAACGCGACCGTCGCGGCAGGCCGTCACCCGGGTGGGCCAAGGCTCGGGTGCGTGGAGCCGCTTCAGGCCGACGACCCGGAACAGGTCGGCCGCTACCGCCTGGTCGGCAGGCTCGGCATCGGCGGCATGGGTCGGGTCTACGCCGCGACGAGCCCCGACGGGCGCCGGGCGGCGATCAAGGTCATCCGGGACGACCTCGCCGAGGACACCGCGTTCCGCCACCGGTTCCGCCGCGAGGTGGCCGCCGCGTCGGCCGTCGCGGGCATGTTCACCGCGCGGGTGCTGGACGCCGACCCGGACGACGTCCCGCCGTGGTTGGCCACCGAGTTCGTCGAGGGGCCTTCGCTGCGCGACGCGGTGCTGGCCAAGGGGCCGATGCCGGAGCACGCGCTGCTGGAGCTCGCGCGTGGGCTGGCCGAGGCGCTCGCCGCGATCCACGCCGCCGGGCTCGTCCACCGCGACCTCAAGCCCGCCAACGTGCTGCTCTCCCCCGCGGGCCCGCGTGTGATCGACTTCGGGATCGCGCGGGCCGTCGACTCCTCGCGGCTCACCGCGACCGGCCAGGTCATCGGCACGCCCGACTTCATGGCCCCCGAGCAGATCGAAGGCACGGGCGAGAGCGGCCCCGAGGGCGACGTCTTCGCGCTCGGCTCCACGCTCGCCTGGGCCGCCACGCGGCGGGGCCCGTTCGCGGCCGACCAGACCGCGGATCTCACCGTGCTGCGGGACGAGGCGCCGAACGCGGAGGTCAAGGGCCAGTTCGGCCTGATCGTCTCGGAGTTCACGAAGGCCCGCGACGCGTTCACGGCCGGACGGCGGGAGGTGGCGGCGGCCGTCAAGCTGCCGTCGAACTACACCGCGGCGTCGTCGGTGGCCGCCCACTGTGCCACGTAGTCAGCGGGGCCACGAAGGGCGCGCGCTCAGCCCGGCGTCGGGGGCTGGTCCACCAGCTGGGCCAGGTAGAGCTGGTCGCCGAGCTTGTCCATCAGCTCGAGGTTGGTCTCGATGTAGTCGATGTGGTGCTCCTCGTCGGCGAGGATCTCCTCGAAGAGGTTGGCCGTGGTGGCGTCGCCCTTCTCGCGGCACATGACGATGCCCGGCCGCAGGCGCTCGACGACGGCCAGCTCGATCGCGAGGTCGGCCTCCATCTGCTCGCGGACGGTCTGCCCGATCCGGAGCGTGCCCAGGCGCTGGTAGTTGGGAAGGCCTTCGAGGAAGAGGATGCGGTCGGTGATCTTCTCGGCGTGTTTCATCTCGTCGACCGACTCGTCGCGTGTGTAGGCGGCGAGCTTGGTCAGGCCCCAGTTCTGCTGCATCTTCGCGTGCAGGAAGTACTGGTTGATCGCGGTCAGCTCGCTGGTGAGCTGCTCGTTGAGCAAGGAGATGATCTCAGGGTCGCCGCGCACGGGTGGACCCTAGCGTCGCCGCACGACCGGGTGTCAGGCAGCCAGCTCGGACGGCGCGTGCGTCGCGAGCAGGAACACGTCGATGGTGTCGTGGCAGGACCCGCAGCCGGTGCCCGCCGCGCAGGAATCGCCGACCTCTTCGATGCTGCGCGCGCCGCACGCCACCGCGGACCGGACCTGGTCCTCGGTCACCCCTTCGCAGATGCAGACATACATCAGGCAGCCCTTCGTTCAGGTTAGGCTATGCTCGCATCGACGGCGGGGTGAGGCAAGACGCCACTACTGTGATGCCGTGCCGCTGGAGGAGTACCGCCGCAAGCGCGACGCGGCACGCACCCCGGAGCCGATCCCCCAGGCCGATCCGGTGCCCGGTGCCGACGACCGGTTCGTCATCCAGGAGCACCACGCCAGGAGCCTGCACTGGGACGTGCGCCTCGAGCGCGACGGCGTGCTGGCGTCCTGGGCGGTGCCCAAGGGCCTGCCCACCGAGCCCGACACCGTGCGGCTGGCCGTCCGCACGGAGGACCACCCGATGGAGTACCTCGAGTTCTCCGGCGCCATCCCGGCTGGCGAGTACGGCGGCGGCACGATGACCATCTGGGACGCAGGCACCTACGAGACCGAGAAGTGGAACCCGCGCGAGGTGATCGTCCGGATGCACGGTCGGCGCGCGCAGGGCCGGTTCGTGTTCATCCGCACCGGCGACAACTGGATCCTGCGCCGCTCTGATCCCGCCCCCGACCGGCTGCCGCTCCCCCGCGACACCCGTCCGATGGAGGCCACCCCCGGCCCGCTCCCCCGCGGCGACAACTGGTGGCTGCAGGTGGGCTTCGGCGGGCGGCGCGTGATCGTCCGGGTGGACGGGGGCCGCGCCCGGGTCACCGACGCCGAAGGCGGCGAGGTGGAGGCGCCGTCGCTGCGGGAGCTCGGCCCCTCGCTGGGCGCCACCGCGTCGCTGCTGGACGGCGAGCTGGTCGGCAAGGACCTGTGGATCGACGACCTGCTGCACCTCGACGGTCGGGACGTCGCCGCGCTGCCCTTCCGGGAGCGCTACGCGCTCCTTGCGGAGCTGCCGCTGTCGGGGCCGCACTGGCGGCTCGCCCCCGTCTTCCCCGGCGGCGGCGCCGAGGTCGTCGCCGCCGTGCGGGAGCAGCGCCTCGGCGGCGTCGTGGCCAAGGACGCCGACGCGCCTTACGAGCCGGGTACGCGCAGCGCGTCGTGGGTGGCCGTGGACGCGCCGCAGCCGCCCCGGACCCCGCCCCCCGCGCCGCCGGGGCCGGTCGGCAAGGCGAAGCTCACCAACCCTCGCAAGGTGCTCTACCCGCTCACCGGCACGACGAAGTCCGACGTCCTGGCCTACTACCTGGCGGTGGCCGGGGCGATGCTGCCGCACCTGCGCGACCGCCCGGTCACGATGGTGCGCTGGCCCGACGGCGTCGAGAAGCCCTCGTTCTTCGAGAAGGACGTGTCGCGGCACGCGCCGTCGTGGATCCGCACCGAGCGGGTCGGCACGCCGGGCGGGCGGTCGGAGAGCGCGGA
The DNA here is from genome assembly GCA_963750095.1 of uncultured Actinomycetota bacterium. Taxonomy (GTDB): domain Bacteria; phylum Actinomycetota; class Actinomycetes; order Mycobacteriales; family Pseudonocardiaceae; genus Pseudonocardia. The sequence continues at coordinate 1,141,984 of CAVVPJ010000012.1, forward strand.
CTTCCCCTTCATCGAGAACGAGCAGGGCCTCGCGTGGGCGGCCAACCTGGCGGCGCTCGAGCTGCACGTGCCGCAGTGGAAGGTCGGGCCGCGCGGCGCACGGCATCTGCCGGACCTGATGGTGTTCGACCTCGACCCCGGCGAGGGCACCACGGTGGTCGACTGCGCCCGTGTCGCGGAGCGGCTCGCCGAGCGCCTCGCCGCCGACGGGCTCGACTGCTATCCGCGGACCTCCGGCGGCAAGGGCATGCAGCTGTACCTGCCGGTCACCGTGACGCGGGCCGAGCGGACGTCGGAGTACGCCAAGGCGCTGGCCGAGGAGCTGGCTGCGGAGACCCCCCGGCTGGTGACGGCGGTGATGGCGAAGGCCCGCCGCCGCGGCCGCGTGTTCGTCGACTGGAGCCAGAACAACCCGTACAAGACGACGATCGCGAGCTACTCGCTGCGCGGCCGGGGCCGCCCGACCGTCGCCACGCCCGTCACGTGGGACGAGGTGCGCGCCTGCAGGCGGCCGGAGGACCTCACGTTCACCGCCGCCGAGCTCCCCGCGCGGCTGGCCGAGCACGGCGACCTGCTCGCGCCGCTGTACGGCGACCCGCAACGCCTGCCCCGTTCTGGCTGATCGGGCCCCTGGATCGGTCGCTCGGTCGGCCGGCACGATCCGGCCGTGCACCCCTACCTTTCCGGGCCCCGACCGCGGGCGTACGCGCATCGCGGCTGGCACACCGGCGACCTGACGGGCCTGGAGAACACCCTCGCCGCGTTCACCCGGGCCGTCGAGGAGGGTTTCGCCTACCTGGAGCTGGACGTGCACGCCAGCGCCGACCGGGTGGCGGTGGTCCACCACGACGCGCTGCTGGACCGCACGACCGACGGGACCGGTCGGGTGGCCGGGCACACCGCCGCGGAGCTGGCGAAGGTGCGGGTGCGCGGGCGCGAGCCGATCCCGCGGCTGTCCCAGGTGCTGGCCGCGCTGCCGGACACCCGCGTCACGGTCGAGCTGAAGTCGGCCGCCGCCGTCCCCCCGACGCTCGCGGCGCTCGCGGAGGCCGACGCGTGGCACCGGGTGTGCGTCGGCGGGTTCGAGCAGGCCTGGCTCGACGCGGCGCGCCGCGGCGGGGGTGAGCGGCTGTGCACGTCGATGGCGAAGCGCGACGTGCTCGCGCTGCGCTCACGGGCGTGGCTGGACGGTCTGCCCGGGCCGCTCGCGGATGCGCCGTCGCCGTTGCGGCTGGCCGGGCAGATCGCGCACGTGCCGGTGTCGGCGGGGCCGATCCGCGTGGTCGACGCCGGTCTGGTGCGCACGGCGCACGCGCGGGGCGTCGAGGTGCACGTCTGGACGATCGACGAGCCCGCCGAGATGCGGCGGCTGCTCGACCTGGGCGTCGACGGTCTGCTGTCGGACCGCCCCGACCTGCTGCGCGAGGTGCTGCGCGAGCGCGGGCAGTGGCAGGCATGAGCGAGCGTGCGAGCGAGTCATCGGCGCAGCGGGAGCCGTCGGCGCAGGGCGGGCCTGCGAGCGAGCCTGCGGCGCGGCGTGGGCCGAGCCTCGCCCGGGGCCGGGTGCTGGCCTGGGGCCTGTGGGACTGGGGCTCGTCGGCCTACAACGCGGTCATCCTGACGTTCGTCTTCTCGGTCTACCTCACCGACGCCGTCGGGAAGGGCCTTCCGGGCCCGATCGACGCGGGCGCCTGGCTGGGGTACGCGATCGGCGCGGCGGGGTTCCTCATCGCGCTCGCCGCGCCGGTGCTGGGCCAACGCTCGGACGCGGCCGGGCGGCGCAAGCTCGCCACCGGGGTGTGGACCGGGTTCACCGTGGCGACGATGGCGGGCCTCTTCGCGGTGCGCGAGGACTACCACTGGCTGTGGCTCGGCCTGGTGCTGCTCGGCCTCGGGTCGATCTTCTTCGAGCTGGCGTCGGTGTCGTACAACGCGATGCTGGTGCAGGTGTCGACCCCGATGACGATGGGTCGCATCTCCGGCTTCGGCTGGTCGATGGGCTACTTCGGCGGGATCGTCCAACTGCTGGGCGTGTACACGCTCCTGATCGCGGGCGACGGCGGCGCGCTGCACGTCCCGACCGCCGACGGGCTGAACATCCGGATCGTGGCGCTCGTCGCCGCGGTGTGGTTCGCGGTGTTCGCGGTCCCGCTGTTCGTCGCGGTGCCGGAGCTGCCGCCGGTCGACCCGGGCGCGGCGCGGCTCGGCGTCGTGGGCTCGTACCGCAAGCTCGTCGCGGACCTGCGCGACCTGTACCGGGCGAGCCCGCACACGGTCTACTTCCTCGGCGCCAGTGCGCTGTTCCGGGACGGCCTGGCCGCGGTGTTCACGTTCGGCGCGGTGCTCGCCGTGACGGTCTACGGGATCGACAAGGGCGACGTGCTGATCTTCGGTGTGGTCGCCAACGTGGTGTCGGCGGCGGGCGCGCTCTCCGGCGGCGTCCTGGAGGACCACATCGGCCCGAAGCGGGTCATCATGATCTCCCTGGCGGGCCTGCTCGTCGCGGGCCTGATCCTGCTGTTCGTGTCCGGCCCGGCGATGTTCTGGATCTTCGGGCTGTTCCTCACGTTGTTCGTGGGCCCCGCGCAGTCCTCGTCGCGGACCTTCCTCGCCCGGCTCGCGCCGCCGGGCCACGAGGGACAGATGTTCGGCCTGTACGCGACGACGGGCCGCGCGGTGTCGTTCCTCGCCCCGACGCTGTTCGGCGTGGCGATCACGGTGTTCGGGGCGCAGCGGGCCGGGATCGTCGGGATCCTGGTCGTGCTCGCGGCGGGTCTGCTGGCGCTGGCGCCGGTGCGGTCTCCGCTCCCCTGAGCGCCGGCAACGCCGGACCGGCCCTTGGGTAAACACTCGGTCGCGCGTGCGTGAGCTAAGTCACATCAGCGTGACACGTCACTTCCGGATGTGTTGGCGGCCGCGATGAGGGACACTCTTCGTTTGGGACAACAACTACCCGGTGGCCGTCGTGTGCCCGAGGCCACCTCGGTTGCTGTTCCACAGCGAGGAATGTGCGTCAGTCCCCATGACGTTACACCTCAGTAGTGACCTGGTCGGGAGAGGCTCCCGGCCCGAGAACGGGAGGATGACGCATGGCCGACCGCGTGCTCCGTGGCAGCCGGCTCGGGGCTGTCAGCTACGAGACCGATCGCAACCACGACCTCGCGCCGCGGCAGCCGATGCGCTACGCGTGCCCGCGGGGCCACGAGTTCGAGGTGCCCTTCGCCAACGACGCCGAGGCGCCTGCCACCTGGGAGTGCCGCCTGCACGGCAGCATCTCCCGGCTGGTCGACGGCTCCGTGCCGGAGCAGAAGAAGGTCAAGCCGCCGCGCACCCACTGGGACATGCTGCTGGAGCGTCGCTCCATCGGCGACCTGGAAGTGCTGCTGGCGGAGCGCCTCGAACTGCTGGCCGAGCGGCGCGCCGAGATCGCCTGACGCAGCCGGGAAACGGGCCGCCCCGCATCGGGGCGGCCCGTTTCTCATGCGTCGACGACCTGGCCTTCGCGGCGGACGACCGGCGGCTGTGTCGACCACGGGAAGTTGATCCACAGCGGGGTGCGGCGCCACACGTACTCGCAGGCGACGGTGCTGTGCGGCTTCTCGTACACGACGGCGCACCGGACGTCGGCGACGTGGTCCGCGCAGAAGTCGCGCACGAGCTTGAGCGTGGCCCCGGTGTCGGCGACGTCGTCGGCGATCAGCACCTTCTGCCCCGACAGGTCCACCACGTTCGGCATCGGCGGCAGCATGATCGGCACGGGCAGCCGCTCGTTGACCCCCGTGTAGAACTCGACGTTGGCGACGTGCAGGTTCTTCACGTCCAGCGCGTAGCCGAGCGCCCCCGCCACGAACAGGCCGCCCCGCGCGATCGAGAGGATGATGTCGGGCCGGTAGCCGTCGTCGGCCACCTGCTGGGCGAGCTCCCGGCTGGCGTCGCCGAACAGCTCCCAGGACAGCTCCTCGCGGGCGGCGCCTGCCTCGGCGGCGCTCATGCGCGCACCGGCCCGTCGGAGGGCGCGCCCGCCCCACTGCGGCGAAGCAGCCGCGCGGCGCCCCAGCAGGTGACCCGCCACAGCGCCTCGGCGACGATGGCGCTGCTCATCTTCGAGGCTCCCCGCTCGCGTTCGGTGAATGTGATCGGCACCTCGCGCACGCGGAAGCCCGCCAGCACGGCCCGCCAGGCCATGTCGACCTGGAAGCAGTAGCCCTGTGAGGACACCGACCCCAGCTCCAGCTCCTCGAGCACCTGGCGGCGGAAGACGCGGTAGCCACCGGTGATGTCGCGGATCGGCACTCCCAGGGCGAGGCGGGAGTACACGTTGCCGGTGCGGGAGATCCACCAGCGGTGCGCGGGCCAGTTCAGCACCTGGCCGCCGGGGACGTAGCGGGAGCCGAGCACGAGGTCGGCGTCCTCGGCGGCGGCAAGGAGGGCGGGCAGGTCCTCCGGGGCGTGCGAGCCGTCGGCGTCCATCTCGACGACGAGCTGGTAGTCGCCCTGCAGCGCGCGGGCGAACCCGGCGAGGTACGCGGCACCGAGCCCGTCCTTGCCGGGGCGGTGCAGCACCCGGATGCGCGGGTCGGCGGCGGCCATCTCGTCGGCCAGCCTGCCGGTGCCGTCGGGGCTCGCGTCGTCCACGACGAGCACGTCGGCGTCGGGCACGGCGGCCTGCAGGCGCGTCAGCACCGGCCTGAGGTTGTCCCGCTCCTGGTAGGTCGGGATCACCACCAGCACCGGCCCGAGCTCAACCATCCTCGTCCTCTCCTGCCGACTTCTCCGCCGTCTGCCGTCGTCGCCGCACGGTCGCAGGGGCCACCACCGCGCCCACCGCCCCCACACCCAACGCGACGAGCCCCCATTCGGGTACGGCTCCCAGCCGGGTAGCCAGCGTAACGGTGTCGCGCAGCACCGTCCGGTTGACCAGGACGGCGGGGGTGAACTGCGTCGTGCTCTGGGTGACCGTACCGTCCGGGTCGATCGTCGCGCTGACCCCGCTGGTCGTCGCGATGACGGAGGAGCGGTCGTGCTCGACGGAACGCACCTGCGACATGGCCATCTGCTGGTAGGTCATCTGGGTGAAGCCGAAGGTCGCGTTGTTGCTGGGCACGGCGAGCACCTGGGCGCCGTTCTCGACGGAGGACTCGACGAGGTCGTCGAACGCGACCTCCCAACAGATCGTGACCCCGACCTTCGTGCCCGCCATGTCGACCACACCGGGCCCGGTGCCGGGCACGAAGTAGCCCGCACGGTCGACGTAGGAGGAGAGCAGCCGGAAGAACGAGCGCCACGGCATGTACTCGCCGAAGGGCTGCACGCGCCGCTTGTCGGCCCGCTCGACGACGCCGACGCCGGGCTGCCACACGAGCGCCGAGTTGCTGGTGGTCTGCCCGTCGGGGTTCTGCAGCACCGCGCCGACGAGGATCGGGACGCCGACGGCCTGCGCGGCCCGCTCGATCTGGGCCGCGGCGTCGGGGTTGCGCAGCGGGTCGATGTCCGAGGAGTTCTCCGGCCAGATCACCAGATCCGGCTTGGCCAGCTTGCCAGCGGCGACGCCGTCGGCGAGCTGCAGGGTCTCCTTGACGTGGTTGTCGAGCACGGCGCGGCGCTGGGCGTTGAAGTCGAGGCCGAGGCGCGGGACGTTGCCCTGGACGGCCGCGATCGTCACCGTGGCGCCCGGCCCGCCCGCGATGGGCGGGACGAGCGCCGCGAGCGGGCCCGTGGCGAAAGCGAGCGCCGCGATGACGGCCGGTGCGACGAGCGCATGCGGACCCGGACGGCGGGTGTCGGACGTGCCTGCCGCGGCCGCGGTGCCCGACGGCGACCGGCCCGCGGGCCACAGGACGACGGCGCGGCGCACCAGCTCGCCCAGCGCGAGCCCGACGAGCACGGTGACGAACGACAGCAGCGGCTCGCCACCGAGCGCCGCGAGGTGCACCAGCGGGCCGTCGGGCTGGCCGAACCCGACGCGGCCCCACGGCAGCCCACCCCAGGGCACACGCCCGCGCAGCGCCTCGCTCGACACCCACACGGCCGCCGACCACACCGGTGCGGCGGGCAGCCGGGAGACCACCGCCATTCCCGCGGCGCCGAGCCCGACGAACAGCGACTCGAGCACGACGAGCGCCACCCACGGCACCGGCCCGACCAGTGCGCCGATCCAGGTGAGCAGCGGAAGCAGGAAGCCCATGCCGAACAGGAAGCCGTAGCCGAAGCCCGCCCGGGCCCGCCTGCCGTGGACGAGCAGGCCGAGCACCGCGAACGCGAGGAGTGCGAGCCACCACAGGGGACGCGGGGGGAAGCTCGCGTACAGCAGCAGCCCGGCCCCGACGGCGGCCACCGCACGCGCGGCGACCGCGGGTGTGACCCTGCGCCGCAGGCCCGCGCCGCGCGACCGTTCTGGCGGGGGTGCCTGCGCGGAGTCGGCGGTCGGTGCGGCCACAACGAAAGCGTACGGTGCGCCCCCGACACGCCAGGTGCGCGGGCGACACGCCGCGGGCGCCTGCGTCCGCGGCACCAGCGACGTCGCGGCCGCACCGGCGTTCTGACGCGTGTGCGGCCACCGCTGCGCCTGTGCCGCCGAACCGGTGGGGACCACGGCCGACCGGACCGCACCGGCGCCGCCGCTCCGGCGCGGGCTGCGCGGCGACCGGCCCGGCGGCGGCGTCCGCCGCGGCGCGTCGTTCGAGGCCGGGCTGCTCTGGCCGGGAATCGCCGGTGCGGCCGGGCTCAGCCCGACGCCCTCAGCGGCCGCCGCCGAGGGCGGGCGACGGTCCGGGAGCGGGCGCGGGCCTGACCGTGGCCGCCGCCAGCGGGTGCGGGGCCGGGCGGGCCGTGCGCCGCGGCTGCGGGCGGCGCGGGAGGGTCGCGAGCACGGCCTCGACCGCGTCGACGGCCTTGTCGACCTCGGCGAGGGTGTTGTAGAGGGCGAAGCTCAGACGGCAGCTGGCGGGCGGGTCGAGGCCGAGCGCGCGATGGGCGAGGGTGGCGCAGTGGCAGCCCGCGCGCGCCTCGACGCCCGCGACGTTGAGCGCCCTGGCCAGCTGTGCCGGGTCGTGTCCTTCGGCGTTGAACGCCACGAGCGGCGCCCGACGGGCCGGGTCCGGCGGCCCGTACACGGTCAGACCGGGCACGGCGGAGAGGCGGTCCAGCGCCCGCGTGACGAGCTGCTGGTGCCAGGCCGCGATCCGGCTCATGGCCCACTCGACGTCGCCGCGTTCGATCGGCTCGGTCCCGGCGAACCAGTGCGCCCTGCGCGGGGTCAGCGCGAGGTCGAGCAGGAGCCGCAGCGCCTGCGCCGAGACGATCGTGCCGAGCACGTCCGGCGTGCCCGCGGCGAACTTCCACGGCAGCGGCCCGTACCCGACCCGGTCGGGGAACACCTGGCCCTCGGCGATCATGTCGCCGCCGTACAGAAACGGCCTGCCTGCGCGGAGCAGGTGCTCCTTCGCGACGAGCACGCCCACGCCGAACGGCGCCAGCATCTTGTGGAAGGAGAACGAGAGGTAGTCCACGTCGAGGCGGGACACGTCGACGGCCGTTCCCGGCACGAGCTGGGCGCCGTCGACGAGCAGCAGCGACCGGGTCTCGCCGGTGGGCTGGCGGTAGCCGCTCGCGTCGCAGAGCCTGCGCAGCACCGGGACCGGGTTGCGCGTGCCGAGGAAGTTCGAGGCGCCGACACAGCAGACGATCTTCGTCCGGTCGTCGACGAGGGAGGCGAGGTGGGCGAGGTCCAGATCGCCGCTGACCGGGTCGAACCGGGCGATCCGCAGCTCCACCCGCCTGCCGAACGCGGGCAGGATCTCCCGGCACAACGCGTGCCACGGCACGAAGTTGGAGTTGTGCTCCATCGCCGTCGTGACGACGTTGTCGCCGTCGCGGAACGTCGTGAGCAGCGAGTACATCACCGCGTTGTGGGCTTCGGTGGTGTTGCGGACCACGACGACGCTGCGCCGGTCGGGCGCGCCCACGAAGCGCGCGATGTCGTCGTAGGCGGCCTCGAACCGGCGCGTCGTCTGCTGGGACGCGGTCGACTGGCCGCGGTGCACGTTCTCGTAGTCGGGGGCCAGCGCCCGGAACAGGTCGAGCAGCTCGCGCGGCGGCTGGGTGCTCGCCGCGTTGTTGGTCACCACCCGTCCGGTCGCCGGGAACAGGAAGTGCTCGCGGACCGCCGCGACGTCGAGCCCCGTGTCCACCATGGCCGCCTCCCGTGGTCGCAACCACGGTGGCCGCGCGGGCCGCGACGCGCGATGCACGCCGACACGCTGCTGTGTGCACTGCGGCACAGAGCGTCGTTCAGTGCCCGGCCAGGAGGTGCGTGTTGCCGAGCGCGTCGAGCACGCCGGGCGGGCCGGAGCGACGGAACCACTCCAGGCCGTAGGCCGCGCCGAACCCCTCGGCGGGCAGGTCGGTCTCGGCGACCTGGCTCGCGTGCGCGGTGATCGCGGCCCGCTTGGCGGCCAGTTCGGCGGCCGTGCCCGCGATCGCGAGCGGGATCTCGGCGGTCATCCGGCCGAACGGGACGGCGGCGGCGCGGGCGGCGCCGTGGACGAGGTGCCGGTCGCGGGCGCTGACGTGCAGATGCTCGCGGTCGACGGTCATCCGGTACGCGCTCGCGTCGAGAAGCTCGGCGGCGGTCGCGCCGACCCGGTGCGTCGCGCGGTGGTCGGGGTGGCCGTAGATGCCCTGCTCGTCGTCGTGCACGAGGGTCGCGGCACCCTCCTCGTCGGCGATCGCCGCGACGGTGGCGGCGAGGCGCAGCGGGTCGGCCGCCGCGAGCGCGCGGGCGTGCGTACCGCTGGACCAGCCCGGCAGCCCGGAGTCCCGGCAGCCCAGCAGCGCCAGCCGGGACACCCCCAGCAGCTCCGCCGCGCGCTCCAGCTCGGCGATCCGGCGCTCGGGGACGGTCTCACCCGCCCGCAGCGGCACCCGGGAGGTGCCCAGCTCCCCCGCCGTCGCGACGACGAGCACGGTGCGCGCGCCCGCGTCCGCGAGACGGCGCAGCGCGATGCCGCTGAAGATCGCCTCGTCGTCCGGGTGGGCGTGCAGGAAGAGGACGGTGTGGCCGCGCAGGTCGAGCGGGGCGGAAACAGCGGAGAGCACAGGAGGTTCCCGAGAGGTGAGCGCCGCGGTGCGGCAGGCGGACGGGCCGGAGGGTCAGCTGCGACAGCAGCGACAACACTCCGGACAGCGCGCACCCGTGCTCACGGCGAAGAGTGTGGCACACCGCCCCGCTGCGACGACACCTGCCCGGGGCCCCGGCTTGGTCACAGCGCGTCGTACAGCACGCGGCCACCGTGGACCGTGCGCAGGCATCGGGGCTCGCCGCCGAGGTCCCACACCGCGTACGACGCTGGCGCGCCCACGACGAGGCGGCCCGCCAGGGGGGACCGGTCGCCCGCGGCGCGGTGGCCGCCCGTCGTGTGCGCGGCGAGGGCGAGCTCCCGCGGCACGCCCGAACCCGGCGTCCGGTGGTCGACGGCAGCGCGGACGGCCGCCCACGGCCCGAGCGGGGTCACCGGCGCGTCCGAGCCGAGCGCGAGGGCCACCCCCGCGGCGTGCAGGGCGGCGTACGGGTTCATCCCGCGCGCCCGCTCCGGGCCGAGGCGCTGCGTGTACATCCCGCCCGGGCCGCCCCACCAGGCGTCGAACACCGGCTGCACGCTCGCGACGACCCCCAGCTCGGCGAGCACGGCCATCTGCCGCGCGTCGACCATCTCGAGGTGCTCGGCGCGGTGCGCCAGCGCACGCACCGCGGCGGGCGAGGTCCGGCGGGCGGCCAGGGTGAGACCGTCGACGAGCGTCGCGGCCGCGGCGTCGCCGATGACGTGGAACCCGGCCTGCACCCCGGCCAGCGTGCAGGCCGCGACATGCAGGCCGACCTCCTCGGCGTCGAGGTACGGACGGCCGAGCCAGCCCGGCGCGTCCGCGTACGGCCCGCGCAGCGCGGCGGTGTGGGAGCCGAGCGAGCCGTCGACGAACAGGTCGCCCGCCAAGCCGTGCGCCCCGGTGGCGGCGATCCGTTCGCGGGCCTCGTCCGCGGTGGTCACGGCCTCGCCCCAGTAGGGCACGACGCGCGGCGCCGTCGGGTCCGCGCGGGAGCGGGCGACCAGCGCGGCGAGGTCGTCGACGGAGGAGATGTCGGGGCCTGCGCACTCGTGCACGACGCCGATGCCCGCTCGGGCCGCGGCGCGGAGGAACGCCTGCTGGGCGGCTGCGCGCAAGTCGGGGTCGACGGCCGCCAGCGCGGCCCGCCGGACGTGGTGGTGGGCGTCGCCGGTGAGCGGGCCGTCCGACCATCCCGCGGCGCCGACCGCCCGCGGCGCACGGGCGACGAGCGCGGAGGACACCAGCGCGGAGTGCACGTCGACGCGGCTGAGGTAGACCGGCGTGGCCCCGGCGGCCCGGTCCAGCGCGGCCCGGGTGGGCGTCTCCGCCCAGCCCAGCTCCTGCCAGCCGTGGCCCCAGACCAGCGCCGCGGGCCGGGCGGCGACCCGGGCGGCGACGGCGTCGAGCAGCGCCTCGGGCGACGGGCACCCGGCGAGGTCGACGCCGTCGACGAGCAGGCCGGTCGCGGTGGCGTGCACGTGCGCGTCCACGAACGCCGGGGTGACCACCAGCCCGTCGTGCGGGCCTGGGGCGGTCGCCGGTCGGAGCGCGACGACCCGGCCGCCGCGGATCCGCAGCTCGGCCGGGCCGGGGGGCGCGGCGGCGTCGAGGACCCGCGCGCCGGTCAGGACGGTGTCTACCGCCTCAGTATCGACGTTCGCTCCGCAAGCTGCGCTCAGTATCGACGTTCGCTCCGCAAGCTGCGCTCAGTAGGGCGCCTTGGGAATCACCACCCACAGCACGACGTAGATCAGGAACTGGGGGCCGGGCAGGAGGCAGGACAGCAGGAACAGCAGCCGCACGAGGCCGACGTTCCAGCCGAACCGCTGGGCGAGCCCTGCGCACACCCCCGCGATCATCCGGCCCTCTTGCGGACGGGTCAGGGTCGAGGTTGCCACGCGCGTCCTCCTTCGGTTGCGAGCGGCGGATCTCGCCGCGCACGACCCAGTCTGCGCGCTCGCGGGGACCGGCCGCGTCAGGAAACGCCCGGATCCCACCCCGGGGTTCCACCGGAGGGTGGCGGGGGTCGCGCAGCGTGCGGCGGGCGCTGCGCCGTCCAGGGGGATGCGGGTGCCGATGATGGTCAAGCCCGGCCCGCTGTCCCTACGGTGCTCTGCGTGCACCGCGCCGCCCTCGTCGCGCTCCTGGCCGTCGCCCTCACGGTGGGCGGCACCCTGGCCGCGGGATCGGCGGCCGCGGCCCCGCCGACCGCAGCGGTCGTGCTCGGCGACAGCGCCGCGTCCGGCGACGGCGCGGGCGACTACCTGCCCGGCACCCGCGGCGAGGGCGGCGACTGGTGCCACCGCTCGCCGCACGCCTACATCCACGCCGCCCGCCTGGCGGCGGTCGCGGTCGACCTCGCCTGCTCGGGGGCGGACGCCGCCGACGTGGCGGCGGGCGGAAGCAAGTACGGCGAGCCCGCCCAGTCCGCCCAGCTCGCCGCGGCGGCCCGGCGCTACCGCGTGACGACCGTCGTGATGCAGATCGGGGCGAACGACGCCGCCGCGCTCGTCGACACCGGCATCGCGTGCATCCGCGCGTTCCTCGACGTCCGCGTGCCGCCGTGCCGCCAGACGGTGGGTCCGCTCGTGCCGCAGCGGATGGCGACCACGGCGGCCGCGGTCGAGAAGGCCGTCGGCGACGTGCGGGCGGCGATGCGCGGCGCCGGGTACGCCGACGCCGACTGGCACCTCGTGCTGGCCTCCTACGCGGCCCCCATCACCGAGCGCATGGTCCCGCTGCAGGGCGTGCGCGGCTGCCCCTACAGCCGCGCCGACGCGCAGTGGGGCCGCACCGTGCTGTTCCCGGCACTCTCCGACACGCTGCGCGGCGTGGCGGCCCGCACCGGGGCCGCGTTCCTGGACCTCGACCGCGCCACCGAAGGCCGGGAGGCGTGCACCCACGAGAACGCCGCGCAGGACTGGCAGCGCCGCGTGACCGTCGACCCGCAGGCGCTGGCCAACGGCGGCCTCGACGCCGTCGGCTTCCACATCGCGCAGGAGTCGTTCCACCCGACGGCGGCCGCGCACGCGGCGATCGGCGGCTGCCTGGCCGCGTTCGTGCGCTCCGGCGCGGCGACGGGCGCCTGCGTACCGGGGCCGGGCGCCACGCTGGCTCTGCGCCCGAGCCGCGTCTGACGGTCGTGCGCGGGAACAGCGGCCAGGGCCGCTGTTCCCGCGCACGAGCCTTCAGGCCAGTACGACGAGGTCGCGCGGGCGCTTGTTCAGCCGCTCGGCGCCGTCCTCGGTCACCACGACGATGTCCTCGATGCGGGCGCCCCACTCGCCGTCGAGGTACACCCCCGGCTCCACGGAGAACGCCATGCCCGGCTCCAACGGCCGGGCGTTGCCGCCCACGATGTAGGGGTCCTCGTGGACGTCGAGCCCGATGCCGTGGCCGGTGCGGTGGATGAACCGGTCCCCCAGCCCGCCCTCCGTGATCGGGCCCCGCGCGGCGGCGTCGACCTGCTCGGCGGTGACGCCGGGCCGCACGCTCGCCACCGCGTGCTCCTGGGCGTCCTGCAGCACCGTGTACGCCTCGCGGACCGACTGGGCGGGCTCGCGGCCGACCGCGTAGGTGCGGGTGGAGTCGGAGTAGTAGCCGCTCGGCAGCGGACCGCCGATGTCGACCACGACGACGTCCCCGCTCTCGATCACCCGGTCGGAGACGTCGTGGTGCGGGCTCGCCCCGTTCGGGCCCGAGCCGACGATCACGAACGCCGCCGCCGCGTGGCCCTCCTCGACGATCGCGGCCGCGATGTCCGCGCCGACCTGCGCCTCGGTGCGGCCCGCCTTGAGGAACTCGCCCATCCTGGCGTGCACGCGGTCGATGGCGGCGCCCGCGGCGCGCAGCTCGGCCACCTCGGCCGCGTCCTTGCGCATCCGCAGCTCGCGCAGCACCGGCCCGGCAAGGCCCAGGCGGGCCTCGGGCAGCGCGTCGCGGACGCCGAACACGTGCGCGGCGGGCATCGTGTCCGCGACCGCGACGCGGGTCGGACCGCCCGCCAGGTCGCTGACCAGCAGGTACGGGTCCTCGCCGTCCTGCCAGGTGGCCACCTCGACGCCCAGCTCTGCCAGCGGCAGGTGCGCGTAGCCGGGCGCCTCCAGCCGCGGGACGACGAGCGCGGGCGGCGCGCGGTGGCCCGCGGCGGGCAGCACGAGGCAGGTCAGCCGCTCGTGCGAGGCGCCGTCGGCGCCGATGAGGTAGCGCAGGTCGGTGCCCGGCGTGACGAGCAGCAGCTCGACGTCGTGGTCGGCGGCGACCTCGCCTGCCCGGCGGATGCGGTCCGCGTACAACCCGGGTGTCATGCCGGAAAGCCTATTCGGGCAAGCTCGCTCCTGTGACCGCACCTGCGCCGCTGATGCTGCTGGACAGCGCGAGCATGTACTTCCGCGCCTTCTACGGCGTGCCGGACACGATCACCGCACCGGACGGCACCCCCGTCAACGCGGTGCGCGGGTTCACCGACATGGTCGCCCGCCTGGTCACGGACCGGCGGCCGTCACGCCTCGTGGCCTGCCTCGACCTGGACTGGCGGCCCGCGTTCCGGGTGCGCGCGCTGCCCTCCTACAAGGCGCACCGGGTGCCCGGCGAGCCGGAGACCGCGCCCGTCGGGGTGCCCGAGGAGGTGCCGGACCTGCTGGCCCCGCAGGTCCCGATCATCCTCGACGTGCTCGCCGCGGCCGGGATCGCCACCGGCGGCGCCGAGGGCTACGAGGCCGACGACGTGATCGGCACCCTCGCCGCCACCGAGCGCACCGACCCGGTGCTCGCGGTGTCCGGCGACCGCGACCTCATGCAGATCGTGCGCGAGGAGCCGGTGCCGGTGCGGCTGCTCTACGTCGGGCGCGGGCTGGCCAAGGCCGAGCACCTCGGCCCGGCCGAGGTGGCCGAGAAGTACGGGGTGCCGCGGGCGCGGGCGGGCGAGGCGTACGCGGAGATGGCGATGCTGCGCGGGGACCCCTCGGACGGCCTGCCCGGCGTGCCCGGCGTCGGCGCCAAGACCGCGGCCACCCTGGTGGGCCGCTTCGGCTCGTGGCTGGAGCTCTGCGAGGCCGTGATCGACCGCTCGGACACCCGGCTCGCGCCGCCGGTGCGGGCCAAGCTCGCCGCCGCCGCGCCCTACCTGGCCGTGGTCGAGCCGGTGGTGCGGGTGGCGGTGGACGCCCCCGTGCGGCTCGACCGGCCCGACGCCCTCCCGTCGACGCCCGCCGACCCCGACCGGCTGGCCGAGCTGTCGGAGCGCTGGGGCCTGTCGGGCTCGGTGGACCGGCTGGTGAAGGCCCTCGGATCAGCGACCTAGAACATCGTGCCGCACCACGGCACGACCGGCGTGGCGAAGGCGGCGTCGGCGCGCCGCAGCGCGTCCGGGTCGTGTGCCGTCCACCAGCCTGCAGCGGCAAGGTCCGCCGGGCGGCGGTCGCCGAGGTAGGCCATCGCGAGCCCGCCGACGTCGCACTCGAGCTGCGGCGCGACCGGCCCGCCGAGCGGCTCGACGCGCTCCGCGGTGCCACGGGCGATGCGGTACACGCCCGCGTTGTCCGGGCGGAACGGGTCGTGCACGCCCAGCAGCACCGGGTCCGCCTCGCCCCAACCGCGGGCGGCCAGCGCGGCGGGGACGTCGACGAGCCGCAGCCACAGCTCGTCGTCGAGGCCGCCGACCGTGACGTCGCGGGGATCGGCGAGGAGCAGGTCGAGCGGCTCGTCGAGCGGGCGGCCCCACGCCGTGACCGCGCCGGACAGGTCCACCTCCAGCAGGAAGCGCCACAGCGCGGCCAGTGCGGCCGTGCCGTCGGCGTGCAGGTCCTGCACCTGCAGGGGGCGTTGGCCGAACCCGCCGTCGCCCGGCGTCGCGACGACGAAGCCGTCGTCGCCGTCCAGCCCGGTGTGGACGGCGGCCACGATCCGCTTGTTGTCCTTGCGGGCGCCGACGGCGGGCCCCTCCCACCACGTCTCGCCGCGGGTGACCATCCCGGGCCGTCCCGGCGCGACCCGGTCGTGCACCGCGGCCGCCACGGGCTCGATCTCGTCCGGCGTGAGCAGGCGCACCGAGCCGTCCGCGGGCGCGGCGGGTCGCATGCCCCGCCCGCTGCGGCGCACCCGCACCTCCTGCCTGCGCGTCGCGACGCCGTAGCCGAAGCGTCCGTAGATGCGCGCCTCGGTCGCGTGCAGCGCGGCGAGCGGCTCACCGCGCGCGGCGAGGTCGTCGAGCTGGGCCTGCATGAGGGCGGTGAGCACGCCCCGACGGGTGTGGTCGGCGCGCACCCCGACCTGGGTCACCGCCGCGGTGTCGAGCACGGCGCCGCCCGGCACCGCCATCCGGCAGGGGAACGACGTGGTGGTGCCCACGATCGCTGTGCCTACGGACGTCGGGCCCGCGTGCACGCCCCAGGTGCGGCCCGGCTCGTAGGACCGCGCGCGCCTCTCCCACCCCGCGTCGTCGAGCGGTGGTTGCAGCAGCGCGCCGAGGAACAGCTCCCTCGACGCGCGGAGCTCGTCGGCGCCGAGGGTGCGCGGCTCGTGGCTCAGGTGGGCCTGCCCACCTCGTAGTCACCCGCGCCGGACGTGACGCGGACCGGCACGTTCACCGGCTTGCCGTCGACGTTGGCGGTGCAGGTGAACGTCGCGCCCTGCGTGACCTTGATGTTCTGCCCGCAGGTGACGCCGGTGACGTTGGTGAGGCCGTAGTCCTGGGTGAGGATCTTCGTGACGCCCGACTGCAGCGCGGCGGTGTCGAACACCTTCGTGACGAAGAACCCCGGCCTGTAGAACCCGAGCACGCCCACCGCGATGGCCACCAGCACCACGACGATGCCGATGACGAGCGGCAGCTTGGACTTCTTCTTCACCGCGGGCGCGTCGGGCAGCGCCGGGTAGCTCGCCGCGGCGGGCTGGGCGGCGTCCTGGCCCGCGTAGTCCTGGGCGCCGCCACCGTAGCCCTGGGCCCCGTAAGGCTGGGCGCCGTAGTCCTGTGCACCGCCGTACTCCTGCGCGGGCGCGCCGGGTGCGCCGTAGCCCTGGCCGCCGTAGCCGCCCTGCCCGCCGTACTCCCCCGCGCCGCCGTACTCCTGCGCGGGCGCACCCTGCGGCGCGCCCTGGTAGCCCTGCGCATTGCCCCAACCGGCCTGTGGCTCGTTGCGCGGCCAGTTCTGCTGCGGCGGCTGGCCCCAGCCCTGCTGCGGCGGCGGCTGCTGCCCCGGCGGCGGGCCCCAGCCCTGCTGCGGCGGCGGCGGGTTCCAGCCTGGCGGGTACTGCTGCGGGGGCGGGCCCCCGTACGGCTGTTGCTGCTGCGGCGGCCCGTACTGGGGCTGCTGGCCGTACTGCTGGCCGCCGGGCGGGGGCTGCTGGCCGCCGTACTGAGGGGGGTTGCCATAGGGCTGCTGTCCGTAGCCCTGCTGGCCCTGCGGCTGGCCGCCCTGCCCGCCCCAGCCGCGCTGGTCGACGGCCTGTGTGCGGTCGTCGCCGCCCTGCCCCGCGGGGCCGCCCTGCTGGAACGTGCGCGGATCCACCCGTTGCGTCTGCTCGTCCTCCGAGGAGGACGCAGTGGGCGCACCCCATCCGCCCGGGGGTTGCTTACCCCAGGCTGGCGGCTCGGCCTGCGAGTCGGCCCGGGGTCCCTCGGGCTCGCTCATTCTGGTCCCCCCTCGTCTCGATGGGGCGATCCTGGCACACCGTGCCGCCCCCGCACAGGGGAAAGCCCACCGGGCCGTCTCCCGCCATTTCCCGTGAACACGGCCTACGCCGTCCCCACCGCGACGACGCCGCGCCTGATCGCGGTCACCGCGCCCGCCGCCGCGGCGCCCACCCCGCTGTCGCGTCCTGCGACGTCGGCCACCTGGTCGAGGAGGTCGACCACCTGACGGCACCAGCGCACGAAGTCGCCCGCCGACAGCTCGGCGCCGTTCTGTTCGGCCGCGGTCAGCACGGCCGCGAGCGACTCGCCCCGCGCCCACCGGTGCACCGGCCAGGCGAACCCGAGATCCGGCTCACGGGTGCGCTCGACGCGGTGGCGGCGCTCGTCGGCCTCCAGCTCGGCCCACAGCCCGACGGTGGCCGCGAGTGCCTCGGACACCGCGCCAGACGGCACCCGCGGCACCGGGCCGATGTCCCGGCGGGACTCGTAGACCAGCGCCGACACGACGGCCGCCAGGTCGGCGGGCGCGAGCCCCTCCCAGACGCCGTGGCGAAGACACTCCGCGGTGAGCAGGTCCGACTCGCCCCACAGGCGGGCCAACCGCTCGCCGGACGGGGTGACGGTCTCCTGCTCGAGGTAGCCGCGCTCCTCCAGGACGGCCCGGATGCGGTCGAACGCGCGGGCGAGCGAGTGCGTGGTGGCGCGCACCTTCTGCCGCAGCTGCTCGGTCTCCCGCTCCAAGCGGGTGTACCGCTCGGCCCAGCGGGCGTGCGCCTCCCGGTCGGTGCAGCCGTGGCACGGGTGGGCGCGCAGCGCCCTGCGCAGGGCCGCCAGCTCGGCGTCCTCGCCGCCCCGTCCCGCACCGCCGTTGCCGCGGCGGTGTCCGGGGACGGGCGCCACGATGCCGGTGCTGCGCAGCGCCGAAGCGAGGTCGCGGCGGGTGCGCGGCACGCGGTGGTCGACCCGGCGGGGCAGCCGCATGCGACCCAGCGCCTCGACCGGTACGGGGAAGTCCGCCGTGGACAGCCGCCCGGCCCACCTGTCCTCGGTGAGCACGAGCGGACGCGGGTCGGCATCGCCCGCCAGCCCGGGGTCGAGCACCACCGCCAGGCCCGCGCGGCGCCCGACCGGCACCGCGATGACGTCGCCGGGCTTGAGCCTGCGCAGCGAGCCCGCCGCGGCCTCACGGCTGTCGGCCACCCCTTGGCGGGCGAGGGCCTTCTCCCGGTCGGAGACCCGGCGGCGCAGCGCGGCGTACTCGGCGAAGTCGCCGAGGTGGCAACGCATCGACGCGGCGTAGCCGTCGAGGGTCTCGGCGCTGCGCTCGATCCGCCGCGCCAGGCCGACGACCGAGCGGTCGGCCTGGAACTGTCCGAACGACTGCTCCAGCAGCTCCCGTGCCGCGTCGACCCCGAGGCGGCCGACGAGGTTGACCGCCATGTTGTAGCCGGGGCGGAACGAGCTGCGCAGCGGGTAGGTGCGGGTGGAGGCCAGCCCGGCGACCTGCTCGGGATCGACACCGGGCTGCCACACCACCACGGCGTGGCCCTCGACGTCGATGCCGCGCCTGCCCGCCCGCCCGGTGAGCTGGGTGTACTCGCCGGGGGTCAGCTCGGCGTGGCTCTCCCCGTTGAACTTGACCAGCCGCTCCAGCACGACGGTGCGAGCGGGCATGTTGATGCCCAGCGCGAGGGTCTCGGTGGCGAACACCGCGCGGACCAGCCCGCGCACGAACAGCTCCTCCACCGTCTCCTTGAACGCGGGCAGCATGCCCGCGTGGTGCGCCGCGATGCCCCGCTCCAGCGCCTCGCGCCACTCCCAGTAGCCCAGCACGGCGAGGTCGCCCTGCGGCAGCTCGGCGGTGCGCCGGTCGACCGCGGCGCGGATCTCGTCGACCTCGGCCTCGGTGGTGAGGCGCAGTCCGGCGCGCACACACTGTCCGACGGCGGCGTCGCAGCCCGCGCGGCTGAAGACGAAGGTGATGGCGGGCAGCAGGCCCTCGCGGTCGAGCCGGTCGATGACCGTGACCCGGGACGGGGGCCGGAAGCGGGTGTCGCGCCGCCCGGGGCCGCGTCCCCTTCCGCGGTCCCAGACCGCGCTCTGCCGCTCGATGTCCGCGGTGTGGCGGACCAGCACCGGGTCGACGACCAGCTCGCCGCCCGCGTTCTCGCCGCCGAAGAGGTCGAGCAGCCGCGGCCCGACCATCATGTGCTGCCACAGCGGCACCGGCCGGTGCTCGTCGACGACCACGGTGGTGTCGCCGCGCACGGTGACCAGCCAGTCGCCGAACTCCTCGGCGTTGCTCACCGTGGCCGACAGGCTGACCAGTGCGACGTGCTCGGGGAGCTGCAGGATCACCTCCTCCCACACGGCGCCGCGGAAGCGGTCGGCCAGGTAGTGCACCTCGTCCATCACCACGAACCCGAGGTCGGTCAGCTGGCGGCTGCCCGCGTAGATCATGTTGCGCAGCACCTCGGTGGTCATCACCACCACCTGGGCATCGCCGTTGACCGCGGTGTCCCCGGTGAGCAGGCCCACGGCCGCCGGGCCGTGCCGCTCGACCAGGTCGGCGTACTTCTGGTTCGACAGCGCCTTGATCGGCGTGGTGTAGAAGCACTTCAAGCCCTTGGCGAGGGCGAGGTGCACCGCGAACTCGCCGACGACGGTCTTGCCAGCGCCCGTCGGCGCGCACACGAGCACGCCGTGCCCCTCCTCCAACGCCGCGCAGGCCCGGTGTTGGAAGGGGTCGAGCTCGAAGGGGAGCAGAGCGGCAAACTCGGTGAGGCGGGGATGGGCGGCGCGGCTCCTGGCGGCGGCGTACGCCTCCGCGGGAGCGGCCCCGGTACTGCTGGCCACCCATCCAGGGTGACACACCGCACCGCGGGCCTCTCCAGGCGACGCGGAGTGGCGGGCGTGACCGGGCTCAGGTCACGTCGTCGAGACGGTGCGCGGGCTCCGTCGGCGGCGGCGGGCCCGGAGTGTGGTCGACCACGCTGGGGGCGGTCTCGAGCACGGTGGGGCTCGTGTCGATGGGGCTGGGCTGGTCAGGGTCCCAGTCGTCCCAGCCCTCCACGGCACGTTGGCGGGCACGGCGGCGGTCGTTGACCCGCGCCCACTGGATCGCGATCTCGAACAGGGCGGTGAGCGCGAGCGCGAGCGCGGTCATCGAGATCGGGTCCTGGCCGGGAGTGGCGATCGCGGCGAACACGAACAGGCCGAAGATCAGCCCGCGGCGCCACGCCTTGAGCCGCTCGTACGTGAGCACGCCGACGATGTTGAGCATCACGACGAGCAGCGGCAGCTCGAAGCTCACCCCGAAGATGATCAGCAACGCGATGAGGAACGAGAAGTACGCGTCCCCGGACAGGCCGGTGACCTGCACGTCCGACCCGACCTGCAGCAGGAACGACAGGCCCTGCGCGACGACGAAGTAGGCCAGCACGGCGCCCGCGACGAACAGGACGGCGGCGCAGGAGACGAACGAGAGCGCGTACTTGCGCTCCTTCGCGTACAGCCCGGGAGTGATGAACGCCCAGATCTCGTAGAGCCAGATGGGACAGGCCATGATGACGCCCGCCGTGGCCCCGACCTTCAACCGCAGCGCGAACTGGTCGAACGGGCCGGTGCCGAACAGCACGCAGGCGTTCGGGTCGGCCGTGAACACCGCCCGCGAGGACGCGGGGATCGCGCAGTACGGACCCTTGAGCACCTCGCCGAGCGAGGGCGCCCCGAACAGCGGGACGCCGAACCAGATGTAGCCGAACACGGTGGTGACCGTGATCGCGACCAGCGCGATGGCCAGGCGGCTGCGCAGCTCGTAGAGGTGCTCGACGAGCGTCATCGTGCCGTCGGGGTTCTTCGGCTTGCGCGCACGCGGGCGCGGGATCCGGACCACTGCCGCGTGCGCTACTGCCCGGTCGGACCCGGGGTCTCGGGGCTCTTGGCGGGACGCGGCTCCTCGACGACCTCCGGGCCCTTCGCCGGAGCCGGGTCAGCGCCCTTGTCGTCCTCGCGCAGGCCCTTCATCTCCCCCTTGAACACGCGCGCGGACTGGCCGATCGAGCGCGCCATGTCCGGGAGCCGCTTGGCGCCGAAGAGGACCACGAGTATCCCCAAAATGATCAGGATCTCCCAGCCCCCGAGGTTCCCCATGACCGCTCCCTTCGTCGCCTTCGGGCCAGCCTACGCTGGGCGCCCGGCGGGTCAGCCCCTCCGGTGCGCGCGCCCCGCGGCGAGCAGCCGCAGCCGCGCCACCCGGCGCGCGACGTCCGACGCCACGGCGGCGCGCACCCGCGCCAGCCGCCGCACGTGCCGCAGGGCGGCCACGACGAGCAGCACCGCCAGCACGGCTCCGAGCGCCACCAGCCCCCACACCACGGTCTCGGCGCTCATCGCCATCCCACCCCTATCCCTTCTCGTCGCCGACGGCCAGCGCCTCGCGCGCCCGCCGCGCCACCGCCGCCGCGAGCTCGGGCGGCTCCACCACCCTGGCCGCGCCGCCGAGCCCCAGCACGAGGCGCACGAGCCACGCCGGGTCGGCGTAGCGCATCACGACCCGGATCTCCGCGTCATCCGGATCGTCGACGATCTCGTCCACCGGGTAGTACTCGGCCACCCAGTGCGCGTCGGGCTCCAGCACGAGCGTCGCGCTGCGGTGCCCGGGCGCGGGTTGGAACAGCCCGGCCGACACGTCCGTCGGCTGCGCGTCCGGTGGCGGCGCGGCGGGCTCGTCCAGCACCGCGACGTCCTCGACCCGGTCGAGCCGGAAGAGGCGCACCCCTTCCGCGCGCCGACACCACGCCTCCAGGTAGCCGCGCCCGCCCACGATCAGCAACCGCATCGGGTCGATCGTGCGCTGGGAGACGGCGTCGCGCCCGGCCGTGTAGTAGCGGATGCGCAGGGCGCGACCGGAGGCCAGCGCCTGCCGGACCGCGGCGGTCGCGGCCTCCTCCTCCCGTGACATGTCCACCGACAGGCCGGTCGTGCCCGCGTCCCCGACCGCGCGCTCGATCTTGGCGGTGGCCCGGCGCACTGCCGCGGTGTCGACGACGCCGGGCAGGTCGGCCAGCGTCCGCAGGGCCACGAGCAGCGCGGTGGCCTCGGCCGTGGTCAGCCGCAGCGGTCGGCGCATGCCCGCGTCCTCGGTGACGGTGACCGTGTCGCCCGCGAACGACAGGTCGATGAGGTCGCCGGGCCCGTAGCCGGGCAGGCCGCACATCCACAGCAGCTCGAGGTCCCGGCGCAGCTGCCGCTCGGTGATCCCGAAGTCGGCGGCGGCCTCGGCGACCGGGATGCCGGGCCGGGCCAGGAAGTAGGGCACCAGCGACAGCAGCCGAGGCAGGCGGTCGGTGACCCCGCCGGTGTTCATCGCTCTCCCCGCCCCGTGGACACAGAGGGCTGTCGCGGCGGGGTGTCGGGCCGCCGTAGGTGTCCACGTGGCGCGGGTGCGGCGGCGGCGGTCATGCCGAGACGGCCGTGTGCGCGGCGGCGGCGGCTGCCCAGCTCTCCCGGACCCGGTCGGTCAGCGCCTGCGGGCCCAGCACCGCCACGTCCGGGCCGTGGCCCGCGAGCCAGCGCGCGACGGTGTCGAGGCTGCGCAGCTCCAGCTCGAGCTCGTCGCCGGGCCGCCCCGCGCGTAGGCGGGGGCCGACCAGCGTGCCGAGCCGCCGCAGCCCGTACGCCCGCCCCTCGGCCACCCACACGCGGGCGGTGCCGACCACCGGCGGCGGGTCGACCCCGCGCCGGACCATCGCCAACAGGTCGACGTCGGCGGGCACCGTCACCGCACCGGACGTGCCGATCGCCCGCACCGGCCCGGCGATGCGCGACACCCGGAACGAGCGCGGGGCCGCCCGGTCGCGGTCGTGCCCGACGACGTACCAGCGGCCCCGCCACGAGACGACACCCCACGGCTCCACCGTGCGGCGCGCGACCTCCCCGCCGGGGCCGCCGCGGCGGTAGTCGAAGGCGACCGCACGCCCGGCCTGCACCGCGGCCAGGAGCGGCGCGAACGCGGGCTCCCCGCCGCGCACTCTCGGCTGCACCCGGCCCTGGTCCTCGTCGACCTCGACGCCCGCCGCGCGCAGCTTCACCAATGCGCCGTGCGCGGGCCCTGCCAGCTCGGGCGACTCCCACAGGCGCGCGGCGAGCGCCACCGCGGCCGCCTCGTCGGACTCCAGGTCGATCTCGCCCAGCTCGTAGTCCTGGCGGGCGATCCGGTAGCCGTCGGCGGTGTCGACCGCCCGCCGTCCGCTCTCCAGTGGGACGCCCAGCTCCCGCAGCTCGTTCTTGTCCCGCTCGAACATCCGGAAGAACGCCTCGTCGTTCGGGGCGTCGTCGTAGCCGGGCACGATCGAGCGGATCCGCTCGGCCGACAGGAACTGACGGGTGGACAGCAGGCAGAGCACGAGGTTCACCAGACGCTCGGCCCGTGCGGAGGACACGTCCGGCATCGTACGGCGGCACCCGATGCCGCCGTGGGTGACCGGGGAAAGCGGCGTCTCACCTTGCGACACCCTGTCCACCCGGACTTGACCACGCTCCGCGTCGGTCCCACGCTCCGGGGATGGCCGAGACGTTCAACCCGTGGACCGTCGTCAACCTCGTCTTCCACCACCTCGCCGACCACGGGCTGCACCCGGTGCTCGGAGAGGCGGGCGACCCGGCGGTGCCCGCCGCCGCCCTGCTGCGCGCGATGGGCATCGAGCCCGGTCGCAACGACGAGACCGTCAGCTCGCCGACCGTGCAGGACAAGCTCGCCGAGATCCGCGAACGGATGCTCGGCGAGGCTTAGGCGCCTAAGTTTGGCGGTCGCACGGATTGTCTTTGGCGTTCGCCACCGGACGTGGCGAACACGGAGCGGGTACGGCCTGCCGCGCGAGGGCTCGGGATGTCGATCGAGCGCGACGTGAGCGGGGTTCCGCCAAGATCGAACCCCGCTGGGGTATCTCTCGCGCGCCAATCGGCCGCGGGCCAGGTGAAACCGGGGCGATGATCGCTGAGATCGGGACTTCAGGGTGCGCCAGCACACCACAGGTACCGCATGCCGCGATCACGGGTCGGTGACGCACGGAACGAACACACCACCAGTGGAGACAGCGCCGCTACAGCGAGGCGATCAGCCGGTCGACCCGCTCGTCGACCGACCGGAACGGGTCCTTGCACAGCACGGTGCGCTGGGCCTGGTCGTTGAGCTTGAGGTGCACCCAGTCGACGGTGAAGTCGCGGCCCGCGGCCTGCGCGGCGGCGATGAAGTCGCCGCGCAGCTTGGCCCGCGTGGACTGCGGCGGGGTGTCCTTGGCCAGCTCGATCTCACCGTCGTCGGTGACGCGGTCGACCAGGCTCTTGCGCTGCAGGAGGTCGAACAGCCCGCGCCCGCGCCGGATGTCGTGGTAGGCCAGGTCAAGCTGGGCGATGCGGGGGTTGGCCAGGTCGAGGCCGCCGCGCGCGCGGTAGCGCTCGACGAGCCGGTGCTTGATCGCCCAGTCGATCTCGCGGTCGATGAGCGCCAGGTTGCCGCTCTCGACGGCCGCCAGCACCCGCCCCCACAGCTCGACGACGCGTGTCATCGTGGGGTCCTCGCTGCCGCGGGCGGCCAGGTGCTCGACCGCGCGGGCGTGGTACTCGCGCTGGATGTCCAGCGCGCTGGCCTCGCGCCCGCCCGCGAGACGCACGGTGCGCCGCCCGGTGAGGTCGTGGCTGATCTCGCGGATCGCCCGGATCGGGTTGTCGAGGGTGAAGTCCCGGAACTGCACCCCGGCCTCGATCATCTCCAGCACGAGCGTCGCCGAGCCGACCTTGAGCAGCGTCGTGACCTCGGACATGTTCGAGTCGCCCACGATGACGTGCAGCCGCCGGTAGCGCTCGGCGTCGGCGTGCGGCTCGTCGCGGGTGTTGATGATCGGCCGGGAGCGGGTGGTGGCGCTGGAGACGCCCTCCCAGATGTGCTCGGCGCGCTGGGAGAGGCAGTACACGGCGCCCCGCGGGGTCTGCAGCACCTTGCCCGCGCCGCAGATCAGCTGACGGGTGACGAGGAACGGCAGCAGCACGTCGGCGATGCGGGAGAACTCCCCCGCCCGCGCGACCAGGTAGTTCTCGTGGCAGCCGTAGGAGTTGCCCGCGGAGTCGGTGTTGTTCTTGAACAGGTAGATGTCCCCGCCGATGCCCTCGTCCACGAGGCGGCGCTCGGCGTCGACGAGCAGGTCCTCCAGGATCCGCTCCCCCGCCTTGTCGTGCGCGACGAGCTGCGACAGCGAGTCGCACTCGGCCGTGGCGTACTCGGGGTGGCTGCCCACGTCGAGGTAGAGCCGGGCGCCGTTGCGCAGGAAGACATTGGAGGAACGCCCCCAGGACACCACCCGGCGGAACAGGTAGCGCGCGACCTCGTCCGGGGACAGGCGTCGCTGGCCGTGGAAGGTGCACGTGACCCCGAACTCGGTCTCGACGCCATAGATCCGCCGTTGCATCCCCCTAGCGTAAGCGGAGAGCGGCCTCTCATGTCACGCGTGTGATGCGTGGTTCGCCCGGCGTTTCGGACGCCGCGCCCGTAGGGTCGCGCCGTGATGCATTGGACCCGCCGCCGGGCCGTCGACGTGAGCGAGATCGACCGCGCGATCTCCCGCACGGTCTCGTCGCTGCCCCCGACCCGGATCGACGTCGTCCTCAAGGGCCTGTCGCGCGCCGCCAACCACGGCATTCTCTGGTTCGGCGTCGCGGTGCTTCTGGCCGCGCGCCGGGGCACGACGCGCAAGGCCGCGATGCGTGGCGTGCTGTCGATCGCGCTCACCAGCCCCATGGCCAACGGCGTGCTCAAGCCGCTCCTGCCACGCAGGCGGCCCGCGGCGTCCGAGCTCCCGGCGTACCAGACCATCGCCAATCCGCCGACGTCGTCGTCGTTCCCTTCGGGGCACGCGGCGTCGGCGGCGGCGTTCGTGACCGCGGTGGCGATGGAGAGCCCGCGCACCGCGCTCGCGGTGGTCCCGCTCGCGGGAGCGGTCGCCTACTCGCGCGTCCACGTCGGCGTGCACTGGAGCTCGGACGTCATGGTCGGCGCCGCCGTGGGCACGGGCGTCGCGCTCGCGACGCGGCGCTGGTGGCCGGTGCGCGAGCAGGACGAGGCGCGCGCCCGTCCGTTGGACACCGTGCCGGAGCTGCCCGACGGCAAGGGCCTCGTGCTCGTGTCCAACCAACGTTCCGGCGGCTCGGGGTACGACCCGGCCGGGGAGCTGGAGGCGGCGCTGCCGAAGGCGGTCGTCGTGCGCGCCGAGCCGGACCGCGCGCTGGACGAGCAGCTCGACGAGGCCATCGAGCGGGCGGGCGACGCGGCACTCGCGGTCGGCGTGGCGGGCGGGGACGGCTCGGTCGCCGCCGCGGCGTCGGTGGCGGGGCGGCGCGGCCTGCCGCTCGTCGTGGTGCCGACGGGCACGCTCAACCACTTCGCCCGCGACGTCGGGGTCTACGACCTGCAGGAGGCCGTCGACGCCACCGCGGCGGGTCAGGCGGTCGCCGTGGACCTCGCGATGGTCGACGTGCATCCCGGGCACGGCGACGACCCGAAGTCGCCCGCCGTGATGCGGTTGCGCTGCTTCCTCAACACCGCGAGCCTCGGCTCCTACCCGGACCTCGTGCGGCTGCGCGAGCAGTGGGAGCCACGCTGGGGCAAGTGGCCCGCGTTCGCCGCCGCCCTCTTCGTGGTGCTGCGGCGCGCCGAGCCGGTGCGGGTCAAGCTGGACGGCCGCTGGACGAAGGTCTGGTTCCTCTTCGTCGGCAACGGTCCGTACGCCCCGCGCGGGTTCGTGCCCGCGTGGCGGCCGTCGCTGGACTCCGGCCTGCTGGACGTGCGCTGGCTGCGCGCCGACGTGCGCTTCTCCCGGCTGCGCGCGCTGCTGGGGCTGATCAGCGGCGCGCTGGGGCACAGCCGGGTGTACGGCGAGCGCCAGGTCAGCGAGCTCGACGTGGAGCTCGCGGTGCCGGGCATGCTCGCCACCGACGGCGAGGTGGTGGAGAAGGCGGGCCGGTTCACCTTCCGGGTGGCGGCGCGCCCGATCCCGGTCTACCGCCGCCGCGAGGACGAGTGGACCGGCCGCCCCCGCCCCCACCAGCGGGTGTAGCGCTCACACCGGCTCGATGGTGACGTGCCGATACGGGCCCGCCAAACGCTGCAGGTCGTCGGGGTCCCCGGTGAGGATGACGCCTCCGCCCGCCTCGACGACCACCGCGACCACGTGCGCGTCGACGATCATGTCGGAGCGCGCGGACGCGCCCGCCAGTACGCCGCCGACAATCCTGGCGAGGTCGCGGTCGGTGTCCCGGGTGGCCAGTGACGCTCGCTCGCGGGCGAGGCACGCGTCGACCAGCTGGTTGTGGCCGCGCCCGCGGTAGAGCTCGGCGAGGACCACCGACGGCACGAGCACCTCCCTGCCCTGCAGCGCCGCCGCCCGCAGGGCGCGTCGCACCCGCTGCTTGCGCAGCGAGGCGGGCCCGGCAAGCGCGTTGAACGCCTCCGAGTCGAGGGCGAGGATCATGCGGGCTGCCCCGCGCTCACCCGGTGCCACCGAGTAGGCGGGCGAGCCGCGCGTCCTCCTCGGGATCGTCGGGCAACGGACCGTCCGTCCGGTCCAGCTCATCGAGAAGCGCGATGAGGCCCTCTCGACGTCGACGGCGCTCGACAAGCTCCCAACCGGCGTCGTTGAGCTGCGCCGAGACGTTCCCCGCGGCCTCCAACGCGGCAGCCAGCGGTTCGTCGAGCGTGACCGTCACCTTCCGCTTGGTCGCCATACCGTCATCCTACCGTGGTAAGGCGGTGGTCTCACTCCGTGGCGCCCGCCCCCGCCGGGGCGTCGTCGCCGCCTGCCGGGTCGGCCGCAGTGGGGGCGTCGACCGTGCGGTTGGCCTCGGGGAGGAGCCCCCGCAGGGTGGGGCCGATGATGCGGCGGAATGTGCGGCGCGGCCGGGCCCTGTCGAGCACCGCGACCTCCAGCGCCGACACGCTCAGCACCCGCGACCCCGACGACCCGTTGCCCGCCGCGGCCGTGCCCGCCTGCAGGCCCTCCACCGCGATGCCGACGGCCGCGGCCAGGTCGAGGCCCGCCTGGTAGGTGTCCTTGAGCTTGGCGCTGATCGGGTCGGTGGTGCCGCCCATCACGACGAACTGCGGCTCGTCGGTGATCGACCCGTCGTAGGTGATGCGGTACAGCTGGTCGCCCGCGGCGGTCTCCCCGACCCCGGCCAGGCACAGCTCCACCTCGTAGGGCTTCTGCTGCTCGACGAACGAGGTGCCCAGCACCTGGGCGTAGAAGTTGGCCAGCATGCGGCCGGTGACGTCGCGCCGGTCGTAGGAGTAGCCGCGCACGTCGGCCATGCGGATGCCCGCGTTGCGCAGGGTCTCGAACTCGTTGTAGCGCCCGACGGCCGCGAACCCGATGCGGTCGTAGATCTCCGAGACCTTGTGCAGCGTGGAGGAGCGGTTCTCCGCGACGAACAGCACGCCACCGGTGTAGGTGAGCACCACGACGCTCCGCCCACGCGCGATGCCCTTGCGGGCGAGCTCCGAGCGGTCGCGGAGGAGCTGGTCGACGGAGGAGTAGAACGGCATGGTCACGGCAGGGGCTCCTGGCGCTGGGGAGGGGCGGGAGTCAAGGGTCAGCCCCCCGGGTTCTCGGTGCGGCCCGCCACGACCTCGCGGACCACGGCCTCGATCTCCTCGTCGGGACGGCGGACGGCCCCCTCGGCGGTGATGCTGACCACCACGGGGTAGATCCTGCGGGTGAGGTCAGGACCGCCGGTGGCGGAGTCGTCGTCGGCGGCGTCGTAGAGCGCCTCGACGGCGGTGCGGATGGTGGTGGCGAGATCGGCGTCGACCGAGTGCCGCTTCTTCAGCGCCGACTTCGCGAAGACCGAGCCCGACCCGACGGAGTGGTAGCCCAGCCATTCGTCGTAGCGGCCGCCCGTGGCGTCGTAGGTGACGATCCGGCCCGCCTTGGCGGGCTCGACCTCGAAGTCGTAGCCGACGAACAGCGGGACGACGACGAAGCCCTGCAGCGCGGCGCCGAGGTTGCCCGCGACCATGCCCGCCAGCTTGTTGGCCTTGCCGTCGAGGGAGAGCGGGACGCCTTCCATCTTCTCGTAGTGCTCCAGCTCGACGGTGTAGAGCCGCACCATCTGCAGCGCGATCCCGGCCGCACCCGCGATGCC
This sequence comes from uncultured Actinomycetota bacterium, assembly GCA_963750095.1. Lineage (GTDB taxonomy): Bacteria > Actinomycetota > Actinomycetes > Mycobacteriales > Pseudonocardiaceae > Pseudonocardia. Next base: position 1,170,911 of record CAVVPJ010000012.1, read on the forward strand.
GACCGCCGAGTAGGCGTCGGTGATGAAGACCTTCTCGATGTCGCGCTGGGCGATCACGTTGCCGGAGGTGGCGCGCCGGTCGCCCGCGATGACGACACCCTCGGCGCACACGAGCGCGACGATCGTGGTGGCATGCGGCACTTCCAGCCCGACCGGTGCGACACCCGGGCGCCCCGGCTGCTGGCGCGCCGCGTCATCGGGAACACGCCCCGGCAGCAGGTGCGGCGCGTTGGCGGTGACGAAGTCGGTGAACGACGACGGGCCGGGCGCCAGGTAGGCGCTCAGGCCGGGTGGGGGAACCGGCGGCCGGAACTCCATGGTCAGGTGCGTGCCTCTCTCCGTGCAGGGGCCCGCGTCGGGGCATCGCGGGTGAAGCCGTTCGCCGGCCGGGGCCGTCGGGCGGGAGGTTACTCGCCGCCCTTTTGGACGTAGGCGCGGACGAAGTCCTCGGCGTTCTCCTCCAGGACGTCGTCGATCTCGTCGAGGATCGTGTCGACGTCCTCCCCGAGCTTCTCCCGCCGCTCCTGGCCCGCCGCCGCGGCGTCGCCCGCCTCGTCGTCGTCGCCGCCACCGCCGCCCTGACGCTTGGTCTGCTCCTGCGACATGACGCCTCCTGTCGTTGTCGTGCAGCTCAACCCTAGCTCAGCGCCGACGTTCGCTCCGCAAGCTTCGCTCAGGCGACCGACGAGAACGCGTCGGATCAGACCGGGACGATCTCCACGTCGTGTCCGGTCGCCCGGGCGAGGGCCAGCAGACCGTCCGGATCCGAGGTGAGGATCCGGTCACCGTCGGCGGCCAGTACCACGACTGCTGCGTCGACGACGTCACGACCACCGGCGCGGGCCAAGAGCAACCCGGCCCGCTTGCCGAGGACGGCGTCCAGCCCGTTGACGACCACGAAGTCGATCGCCCGGGCCAGCGGGACCTGACGGCCGGCCCCACCCCGCCAGACCTGCCCGACCACCCCACCGTGTGTCACGGGAGGCCTTCCCGACAACCACTCCCGCTTCAGCCACGCCGCCAACGCCCGGTCACCGCGCTCGATGGCCACCAGCGCGCCCGCATCGAGCACCGCGGTCATCGGTCGATCCTCACGCCGACGGCCGATAGACGGCGCCGCCGCGCACAACGAGGGAGCGGGCCCGCATCGCCCGATCGGCGGCCTCCATCTCCTCGTCGGAAATCTCGCCGTGCTCGGCCTCGAAGTCCCTGATCCACTCGCCCATCAGCCGCAGCTTCTGGTCGCGCTCGGCCCTGTCCCGCATCGCGTCGTTGATCCAGGCGCTCACGCTCTCCGCGTGCCCGGCATCAACCGCGGTCCGTGCTGCGCGCACGAGCTCGGCATCCGCCGAGATCGAGAGCCGCTGCTTCTCGCTCATACTCAAATGCTACGCCGGTAGGACAGCGGTAACAACGCGGGTGGCTCAGCCTCGGGTGAGCGCCTCCACCAGCTCCTCGGCGGTGCGGGAGCTGTCGATCAGTTCGCCGACGTGGCGCCGCGTGCCGCGCAGCGGCTCCAGGGTGGGGATCCGCACCAGCGACTCGCGGCCCAGGTCGAAGATCACCGAGTCCCACGACGCCGCCGCGACCTCGGACGGGTAGCGCTCGAGGCAGCGTCCGCGGAAGTAGGCCCGTGTGTCGTCCGGCGGGGTGGCCATCGCGGCGGTGACCTGCTCCTCCGTGACCAGCCGCCGGATCGAGCCCCGGGTGGCGAGCCGGTTGTAGAGGCCCTTCGCCATGCGCACGTCGGTGTACTGGAGGTCGACCAGGTGCAGCCGCGGGGCGTCCCAGGCCAGGCCGTCGCGCTCCCGGTAGCCCTCCAGCAGCCGCAGCTTGGCCGTCCAGTCCAGCCGGTCGGCGGTGGAGAGGGGGTCGCGGGCGAGGTCGTCGAGCACCTCGCCCCAGAGCGTGAGCACCTCGGCCGTGGCGTCGTCGACATCGGCGCCGAGGGTGTTCTCGACGTGCTTGCAGGCCTTCTCGTAGTAGGCCCGCTGCACGTCGAGTGCGGTGAGCTTGCGCCCGTCGGCCGTGTCGACCAGGAGCGACAGCGTCGGGTCGTGGCTGATCCGGTGCACGGAGCGGACGGGCTCGGCAAGGCGCAGCTCGTCGAACCGCACGCCCGCCTCGATCATGTCGAGCACCAGCGCGGTCATGCCGACCTTGAGCAGCGTGGAGTACTCGCTCATGTTCGCGTCGCCGATGATGACGTGCAGGCGCCGGTACTTGTCGGCGTCGGCGTGCGGCTCGTCGCGGGTGTTGATGATGCCGCGCTTGAGCGTGGTCTCCAGCCCGACCTCGACCTCGATGTAGTCGGCGCGCTGCGACAGCTGGTAGCCCGCCTCGTCGCCGGACGCCCCGCGGCCCACGCGGCCCGCGCCGCAGATGACCTGGCGGGTCACGAAGAACGGGGTGAGGCCCGCCACGATCGAGGGGAACGTCGTCTGGCGGGCCATGAGGTAGTTCTCGTGGGAGCCGTAGCTCGCACCCTTGCCGTCGACGTTGTTCTTGTAGAGCTGGATCCGCGGCGCCCCCGGCACGGTGGCCGCGCGCATCGCGGCCTCCTCCATCACCCGCTCCCCGGCCTTGTCCCAGATCACGACGTCGCGCGGCGTGGTGACCTCGGGCGTGGAGAACTCCGGGTGCGCGTGGTCGACGTAGAGCCGGGCGCCGTTGGTGAGGATGACGTTGGCCGCGCCGAGGTCGTCGAGCTCGGAGTCGACGGGGTTGTGCAGCGTGGGCGCGGACATGTCGAACCCGCGGGCGTCGCGCAGGGGTGACTCGACCTCGTAGTCCCACCGCGCCCGTCGGGAGCGCGGGATGTCGGCGGCCGCCGCGTAGGCGAGCACCACCTGTGTGGAGGTGATCACCGGGTTGGCGGTGGGGTCGCCGGGCACGGAGATCCCGAACTCCACCTCGGTGCCCATGATGCGGCGCGCGGTCATGCCACGAGCCTAGCCCGGGCAGAATGCCACGGTGCGGGCCGAGGACGAGCAGGTCGCGGTGTACGACGCCGCCGGTCGGGTGACGGGCGCCACGCCCCGCGGCGAGGTGTACGCTCGCGGACTGTGGCACGCCGCGACGGGCGTGCTGGTGCGCAGCGGCGACGGCGAGCGGGTCGTGCTGCACCGGCGGTCGGCCGCCAAGCTCGTCTTCCCGGACGTGTGGGACTGCTGGGCGGGCGGCGTGGTCGGGCCCGGCGAGGACCCGGTCGAGGCCGCCGCGCGGGAGCTCGCCGAGGAGCTGGGGATCACCGGTGCGGCGCTGACCCCGCTGCCCCGTGCGGTCTACGACGACGGGCGGGTCCGCTACCACGTCTTCCTCTACGAGACGCGCTGGGACGGCCCGTTGCGCCCACAGCCCGAGGAGATGTCCTGGGCGGGCTGGGTCGGGCTCGACGAGCTGGTCGCGCGCCTCGCCGACCCGCGGCGTTGGCCGTTCGCCCCCGACGGGCGGGCGGGCATCGAGCGGTGGCTCGCCGACCGCCGACGGCTCCGCTGACCGCCGATCAGCGTGCCTCGTCGGCCAGGCCCGCGGTGATGGCGTCGCTGATCTCGCGCAGCGCGTGCTGCTGGTCGGGCGTCAACACGTCGAAGAGGAGCGCGCGCACCTCCTCGACGTGCCCGCGCGCCGCCGCGTCCAGACGCTCGAAGCCCGCCTCGGTGAGCTCGGCGAACTGGCCGCGCTTGTCGGTCTCGCAGGAGCGCCGCCGCACCCAGCCCGCCTCCTCCATCCGGGCGACGGCGTGGCTCAGCCTGCTGCGTGAGGACAGCGAGCTGTCGGCCAGCTCGCTCATCCGCAGCCGCCGGTCGGGCGCCTCGGACAGCCGGACCAGGATCTCGAAGTAGGCGTGCGGGAGCCCCGCATCCTGCTGGAGCTGCCGCTCGATGCGGTCGAAGAAGAGCCGGTTGGCCGCGAGGAAGCTGCGCCAGGTGCGCTGCTCCTCCGCGCTGAGCCAGCGGGTGTCGTCCACGTCACCCTCCTCACGAAATAGTTGAACTCTCAACTCGCTTCTACTAGTGTCACTCTCAACACCTGAGAGTTCAACTATCTGGAAGGTTCATCATGACCGCAGCGACCCTCATCCCCAGCTACACCGCCGGCACGTGGGACATCGACCCGGTGCACTCCGACGTCTCCTTCAGCGTCCGGCACATGATGGTGAGCAAGGTACGCGGTCGTTTCGGCTCGTTCACCGGCGAGATCACGACCGGCGAGAACGTCACCGCATCGAGTGTGCTGGCGACCATCGACGCCACCTCGATCGACACCAACAACGAGCAGCGGGACAACCACATCCGCTCGGCCGACTTCTTCGACGTCGCCAACCACCCGACCTGGACCTTCGTCTCCAGCGGCGTGCGCGAGGACGACGGCGACCTGTTGCTCGACGGCGAGCTCACGATCAAGGGCGTCACCCGCCCGGTCGTACTGTCCCTGCAGGTCGAGGGCTTCGGCCCGGACGCCTACGGCGGCACCCGCGCGGGCTTCTCGGCCGCCACGACGGTCAACCGCAACGACTTCGGCGTCGACATCGCGATGCCGCTCGACGGCGGCGGCGTGGTCGTCGGCGACAAGGTCACGATCAACCTCGAGATCGAGGCCGTGCTGCGCGCCTCCTGAGCGGAGCTCGCGGAGCGAAGTCGACCTGAGCGGAGCTCGCCGGGAACATCGACGCTGCCGCGAAAGCCGACGCCTGCGCCACCCGGCGCACGGTGAAACACCGGCCCCCGGCTCCGGCCGGGGGCCGTTCCGTGTCCGGCCGCGGATGCCGAGAGCTTCTCAGCGCGCTCGGCGATGCCGCAGACTGCGCGCATGCACCCGCACGCCCTCGTCGGGCGCGACGCGCCGCTCGCGCGCCTGCGCGCGGCGCTCGACCGCGGCGGCGGGGCCGTGTTCGTGCGCGGCGAGCCGGGAATCGGGAAGACCCGCCTCGTCGACGCGCTCGCCCGCGACGCCGCCGCACGGGGCCTGCCGGTGCTGACCGGCCGCGCCGACCCCGACGACGGCGCTCCGCCGCTGTGGCCGTGGCTGCAGGCGCTCGCGGGCCGCCCCGAACGGTCCCGGCTCGTGGCGCTCGCCGCTCCCCTGCCCGAGACCGTCGACCCCGCCGACGCGACCCGGCTCGGGCACGCCGCGCGCCTACTAGCGTTCGACGCGGTGCTCGACGGCCTGGCGGCCACGCCGTGCGTGGTCGTCCTCGAAGACCTGCACTGGGCGGACGAGCCCACGCTGCGGCTGGTGACGCTGGCCGCCGACCGCCCCGGCCTCCTCGTCGTGGCGACCTACCGCGACACCGAGGAGAGCCCCGCGCTGCGCGCTACGGTCGCCGACCTGCGCAGGCGCGGCACCACGGAGCTGGTCACCCTCCGGCCGTGGGACGACGCCGCCGTCGCCGCGCTGTTGCCTGCGAACGTGCACCCGTCGTGGGGACCTGTGCTGCGCCGGACGGGGGCGGGGCTGCCGCTGCTGGTGACGGCGCTGCTGCAGGACCTGCTCGACACCGACCGCGCAGCCGGGCCCGCGCCCCCCGACGGCCGGTGGCCGCTCGCGGCGCCCGAGCGCCTCGTCGACCTCACCGACGAGCGGCTCGCCCGCCTCGACCCGGCCGCGCGGCGGGCCGTCGAGATCGTGGCGGTCAGCCGGGGCGGGCTGCGGGCCCGCGCACCTGGCCAGGCTGGGCGAACCCGCGGGCGCGGCCGCGGTGGCGGCGCTGGAGGCCGGTGTCGCCGCCGGGCTGCTGGCCCGCTCCCCCGCCGAGGCGCCCGGCTACGGGCCGCGGCTGCCGCCCGGCTGGAGGCGGGCGAGGCGCCGCTGCCGGTGCTCGCCGCCCTTGCCCAGCGGCTGCCCGGCGCGCCGCCTGACCGGGCGGTCACCACGCTGCGCGCGACGCTGGCGCCCGATGCGCCCGATGCGGCCGATGTCCGGCCGCCCCGTGCCGCCTGCCTCGGCCTGATGCGGCCCGCCACCGCCGCGAACGGGCGCGACGGTGAGCTGCGGGCGCGGTGGCCCGGTTCGACGGGCGGCTCTGTCGCCGCGTTGGCCGACGCGCTGGGCTGCACGCCCCGTTCCGTGCACCGGCGCTGCCTCGCGGCATTCGGGTACGGGCCCGCGGTGGTTCGTCGGGTGCTGCGGTTCCGACTGGCGGCGGCCCTGCTGCACGCGGGGCTGGCGCCCGCCGAGGTGGCCGCGCGCGCCGGATACGCCGACCAGCCGCACCTGTCGCGGGAGGTCAGGACGTTGGCGGGGGCGTCGCCCTGTCAGCTCGCGAGCGGGGCGAACAGGTCCACACCGTTGCCGTCGGGATCGTGCAGCACGGCGTAGCGCTGGCCCCAGAACGCGTCGAACGGCGGCAGCGCGCTCTCGTGCCCCGCGGCCACCATCTCCGCGTGCAGGGCGTCCACGCCCGCCGGGTCGGGGAGCGCGAACGCGAGGCTGGTACGCCCGCCGCGCACCGGCGTCCAGTGCGGGCGGAACGAGCGGATGACCTCCTCGGTGTCGAACGTCAGCCGCATCCCGCCGGGCAGGCCGACGTCGACGTGCGGCTCCGCGTCCGCGGAAGCGGGGACGTCCAGCCCGAGCCGTCGGTAGAAGGCCAGCGCCTTCGCCATGTCCGCCACGACGATCCCGACCACGTCCAACCGTGCCTGAGTGTTCATGGGCGCGACGTTAGGCCCCGCGGGAGCCGCGGTCGTGAACGTATCGGACACCCCTACACGCCACTCGTCTCTACGACCAGCGCGTCCGCCCGCGCCGAACCGCCGAACGGAGTCCCCTCATGACCCTCGTCACCGCCGCCATGCGCACGCTCGACCTGCGCGAAGCCACGCACACCCCCGTCACGGGCCGCCACCTGTGGAAGCTGCAGGCGATGCTCAACGTGTGGCTGCGCTCCGCCGACCTGCCCGCCGACCAGGAGCCGTCGCCGCTGCTGGCGACCGACGGCGTCGGCGGGCCCGCCACCCAGCAGGTGCTGGCCGCGTTCCAGGAGGTGCACGAGCTGAAGCCGGACGCCATCGTCGGCCCGCTGACCTGGGCGGCGCTGTTGGAGTTCGACCTCCTCGGCGGCTGATGACGCAGGGGGCGACGACGAAGGGGCCCGGTCGCGCGGCGACCGGGCCCCTTCCGTGCCGACCTACAGGTACTGGCCGGTGTTGCTGGCCGTGTCGATCGCCCGCCCGGACTCGGCGTTCTTCCCGGTGACCAGCGTGCGGATGTAGACGATCCGCTCGCCCTTCTTTCCGGAGATCCGCGCCCAGTCGTCGGGGTTGGTGGTGTTGGGCAGGTCCTCGTTCTCGGCGAACTCGTCGACGATGGCGTCGAGCAGGTGCTGCACGCGCAGGCCGGGCTGGCCCGTCTCGAGCACCGACTTGATCGCCGCCTTCTTCGAGCGGTCGACGATGTTCTGGATCATCGCGCCGGAGTTGAAGTCCTTGAAGTAGAGCGTCTCCTTGTCGCCGTTGGCGTAGGTGACCTCCAGGAACCGGTTCTCCTCTGTCTCGTCGTACATCCGCTCGACGATCCGCTGGATCATCGCGTCGATGCAGGCCTTGCGGTTGCCGCCGAACTCCGCGATGTCGTCCTCGTGGATCGGGAGGGTGTCGGTGAGGTACTTGGAGAAGATGTCCTGCGCCGCCTCGGCGTCCGGACGCTCGATCTTGATCTTCACGTCGAGCCTGCCCGGCCGCAGGATCGCCGGGTCGATCATGTCCTCGCGGTTGGAGGCACCGATGACGATGACGTTCTCCAGGCCCTCGACGCCGTCGATCTCGGCGAGGAGCTGGGGCACGATCGTCGTCTCGACGTCGGACGACACGCCCGACCCCCGGGTACGGAAGATGGAGTCCATCTCGTCGAAGAACACGATCACGGGCGTGCCCGCGCTCGCCTTCTCCCTGGCCCGCTGGAAGATCAGCCGGATGTGCCGCTCGGTCTCGCCGACGAACTTGTTGAGCAGCTCGGGGCCCTTGATGTTGAGGAAGAACGCGCGGCCCTCGTTCGGGTCGTCGCCCCGCACGGCGGCGACCTTCTTGGCGAGCGAGTTCGCCACCGCCTTCGCGATGAGGGTCTTGCCGCAGCCGGGCGGGCCGTAGAGCAGCACGCCCTTCGGCGGCCGCAGCTCGTACTCGCGGAACAGCTCGGCGTGCAGGAAGGGCAGCTCGACCGCGTCGCGGATCTGCTCGATCTGCCGGAACAGGCCGCCGATGTCGGAGTAGTCGACGTCGGGCACCTCCTCCAGCACGAGGTCCTCGACCTCGGCCTTGGGCACCCGCTCGTAGGCGTAGCCCGCCTTGGTGTCGACGAGCAGCGAGTCGCCGGGCTTGAGCGCGACGAGGTCGGGGTCGTCGGTGTCGAAGAGCGGCGCGGCCAGCCATACGACGCGCTCCTCGTCGGCGTGCCCGACGACCAGCGCGCGCCCGGCCAGCTCCTCGGTGGGCTCCGCGAGCACCTCGCGCAGGGCGCAGACCTCGCCGATGCGCTCGTACTCGCCCGCCTCGACGACCGTGAGCGCCTCGTTGAGGCGCACCGTCTGCCCACTGCGCAGCGTGGCCGTCTCCACGGCAGGCGACACCGCGACGCGCATGCGCCGACCCGAGGTGAACACGTCGACCGTCTCGTCGGGGAACCGCGCCAGGAACACGCCGTACCCGCTCGGCGGCTGGGCGAGGCGGTCGACCTCCTCGCGGAGCGCGACGAGCTGGCTGCGCGCCTCCTTGAGCGTCTCGGTGAGCTTCTCGTTGCGTGCCGACAGCTGCGCCAGGCGGCTGGCGGACTCGGCGAGCCGCTGCTCCAGTACGCGCACATGGCGTGGCGACTCGGTGAGCTTGCGGCGCAGCAGGGCGACCTCTTCCTCGAGGAAGCGGATCTGCGCGGCAGCCTCCGCAGGGTCGTGCCCGCCGGTGTCCCCGCCGGTGCTTCTGCCGGGACCGTCGTAGAGGTTCACGGCATCCTCCCTCCGTGCTCCGTTTCCATACGGTACCCGGCCATCCGCGCGGTTACCGTGCGGCGAACCGGTGATCCACCACTCAGTGGCGTTGCTCGCAGCGCGAGCGTCGCTCATCCGGACGGCACCTTGACGGTGTCATGTTCGTCCGCTCCATGACGAGCGGGTTTCGTCCGCGTCACGGGCGGCGTCACCGACCGTGTCACCGGCTGGTCGGGCGCCGCTGGGGCCGTGGCGGAACGACGCCGTCGGCGAGCCTGCGTGCCGTGCAGAGAAACGCCGTGTGGCCTTGCATGCGGTGGTCGGGGCGCACGGCGAGGCCCACGACGTGCCATGGGCGCATGAGGCACTCCCATGCCTGTGGCTCGGTCCAGCACCGCTGCCCGCGCAGGTCCTCCACCAGGCGGGAGAGCTGGGTGGTGGTGGCGACGTAGCCGACGAGGACGCCGCCGGGCTCCAGCGACTTCGCGACGACGCCGAGGTGCTCCCACGGGGCCAGCATGTCGAGCACCACGCGGTCGAAGGGTTCGGCGACGCCGTCGTGGGTGTGCAGGTCCGCGACGCGCAGGGCCCAGTTGGGCGGGATCTCGCCGAAGAAGCGCTCGACGTTGCGCACCGCGTGCTCGGCGTGGTCGGCGCGCACCTCGTAGGACACGACGCTCCCCTCCGGCCCGACGGCGCGCAGGAGCGAGCAGCTGAGCGCGCCGGAGCCTGCGCCTGCCTCCAGCACCCGCGCGCCGGGGAAGACATCGCCCCACATGAGGATCTGCGCCGCGTCCTTCGGGTAGATCACCTGCGCGCCGCGGGGCATCGAGAGCACGTAGTCGGCGAGGCGGGGGCGCAGCGCGAGGTACGGCGTGCCGGTGGGCGAGACGACCATGCTGCCCTCGGGCCTGCCGATCAGGTCGTCGTGGCGCAGGCCACCGCGGTGGGTGTGGTACTCGGCGCCCGCTTCGAGGGTGACGGTGTAGTGGCGGCCCTTGGGGTCGGTGAGCTGGACGCGGTCACCGGCCCGGAACGGGCCACCGGCGCGGGACTGGACGTCGGACACGCCGTGGACGTTAACGGTGCCCGCCCGTTGACGGCCGGTCGCCCTCGGCGTCTCCCGGGCCGGGGGTGCGCAGGATCTCGAGGATCTCGGTGAGCATCCCGGTGTGCTGGTCCAGCGTCGCGGTGTGCTGGTCCAGCGTCGCGGTGTGCTGGTCCAGCGTCGCGGTGTGCTGGTTCAGGATCCCGGTGTGGCCGTCCACGGTTCGCTCGAGACGGTCGAGGCGCTCGATGACGTTGACGAGGGTGTCGCTGATCGCGCGCAGGTCCTCGTCGTGCGCGTCGACCCGCTCCGTGAGCTTCGCGACCTGGGCAGCGGTCATGGGCGGGAGGTTAGCGGGCCGGACGGCGGCCGCGGGGGCGATTCGACGAACTGCGCCCCGGCTGCGGCCCGCGGCGCCGCTGCGCGTCGGGACTGTCGGTGGGCTCGCCTACGCTCGCGGCGTGACGGAGAGCCCGGCCGCCCCGGATGCCGCAGCGGACACCACGGTGCCGCACCGGCGGCCCGCGCTGTCGCCGTCGCGGGCGGGTGACTTCAAGCAGTGCCCGCTGCTCTACCGCTTCCGCGCCATCGACCGGCTGCCCGAGCGGCCCAGCCGCGCCCAGGTCCGCGGCACCCTCGTGCACGCCGTGCTGGAGCGGCTCTACGACCTGCCCGCCTGCGAGCGACGCCCCGAGCGGGCCCACGCGCTGGTGGCGCCCGAGTGGGGGCGCCTGCGCGACGCGGCACCGGAGCTGACCGACGGGCTGTTCACCGGCCCGGACGACCCCGAGCTCGCGGCCTGGCTGGCGTCGGCGGCGCCGCTGCTCGACACGTACTTCCGGCTGGAGGACCCCCGCAGGCTGGAGCCCGCGGGCCGGGAGCTGCTCGTCGAGACCGAGCTTCCGTCCGGCGTGCTGCTGCGCGGCTACGTCGACCGGCTCGACGTCGCGCCGACCGGGCAGGTCCGTGTGGTGGACTACAAGACCGGGGCCGCTCCCCGGCCGGTCGCCGAGGCCCGCGCGCTCTTCCAGATGAAGTTCTACGCGCTCGTGCTGCTGCAGCTGCGCGGCACCGTGCCCCGCCAGCTGCGCCTGCTCTACCTCACCGACGGGGAGACGCTCACCTACGAGCCCGACGAGACCGAGCTGCGGCGCTTCGCGCGCACGCTCGAGGCGATCTGGACCGCGATTCTCGCCGCGGCCGCTGCGGGCGAGTTCCGACCGAGCCCCGGCCGGTTCTGCGAGTGGTGCAGCCACCGGGCGCTGTGCCCCGCGTGGGGCGGCACCCCGCCGCCCTACCCCGGCTGGCCGGGCGATCCGGTCGAGGAGACCGCGGCCGACCGGGCCGGGTGACCAGGCCGGTCCCCGCCGAGCATGATCGGAGGCGTGCCCGAACCGTTCTACCTACCCCTCGACGGGCCGGGCGGCGACCGCTTCCACGCCACGGTCGCCACCACCGGCCCGTGGTTCGCCGACGCCCAGCACGCGGGTCCGCCATCGGCGCTGCTCGTGCGGGCGTTGGAGCGGTGCTCGCCGCAGCCCGGCACGACGATCGGGCGGGTCACCGTCGACGTGCTCGGCCCGGTCCCCGCGGGCGACGTCGCCGTCCATGCGGCCGTCGAGCGGCCGGGGCGCTCGATCGCGCTGGTGGTCGCCGAGCTCAGCGCGGGCGGGCGCACGGTCATGCGGGCACGGGCGTGGCGGCTCGCCGCGAGCGACACCGCGGCCGTGACCATCGGGGCCGCCGCCCCACTGCCCCCGCCCGCCACGGCGCGGCTGCGCACCGAGCGCCCGCCGGGCTGGCTGCCCGGCTTCATCGACGCTCTGGAATGGCGGTGGGTGCACGGTTGGCTGGGCGATGCGGGCCCGGGCGCGGTGTGGACCCGGCAGCGGGTGCCGCTCGTCGACGGCGAGGAGCCCAGCCCGCTACAGCGGCTCATGCTGGTGGCCGACTCCGCCAACGGCGCCGCCGCGCCGCTGGACATCCGCCGGTGGCTGTTCGTCAACACCGAGCTCACGGTCCACCTGCACCGGCCACCGTCGGGCGCCTGGATGGCCGTGGACGCGCACACGACCGTCGGCCCCGAGGGGCTCGGCACGGTGTCGGGCCTGCTGTTCGACGAGCGCGGGCACGTCGGCCGTTCGGCGCAGTGCCTGACCGTGCGACCCCGCTGAGCGCACCGGTCGTGCGCGGAAAGCACGGCCGGGACAGTGTTATCCGCGCACGGGCGCGTCAGCGCCCGTCGACCGCCCGGCAGGACCGGATCTCCGAGGTCAGGATCGCCCGCGCGCCCAGCGACGCCAGGTCGTCCATGATCCTGTTCGACTCGCGCTTGAGCACCATCGTGCGGACGCCGTACCAGCCGTCCTCCTGCAGCTTCGACACCGTGGGCGCCTGCATGCCCGGCGCGATGGCCTTGGCGGCGTCCAGCGCGGGCTCGGGACAATCGTAGTCGACCATGAGGTACTTGCGGGCGTAGACCACGCCGCGCAGCCGCTCGGTGAAGACGACCTTCTCTTTCTTGGTCTCGACCGTCTCCTCGCGGTCGGGGCGGGGCTCCCGCTCGATGAGGGTGGCCTCCGACTCGGCGATGGGGTCGCCGAACGCGATGAGGTTGTGCTGCCGCAGCGTGCGGCCGGAGGAGACGACGTCCGCGATCGCGTCGGCCAGGCCGAGCTGCACGGAGATCTCCACAGCGCCGTCGAGCTTGATGATGTCGGCGCGCACGCGGTTGCGCGCCAGGTGGGCGCGGACCAGCCGGGGGTAGGAGGTGGCGATCTTCTTGCCCTCCAGGTCCTCCAGCGTCCACTCGCGGCCGTCGATCCCCTTGTCCGGCGCCGCGAAACGGAACTTGGACTGCCCGAAGCCCAGCTCGATGATCGTCTTGACCTGGCTGCCGGACTCGTCCATGAGGTCGGCGCCGGTGATGCCGAGCTGCAGGTCGCCCGACCCGACGTAGGTGGCGATGTCCTTGGGACGCAGGTAGAAGAACTCGATGTCGTTCTCCTCGTCCAGCATCGACAGGTCCCGCGTGTCGTTGCGCTGGCGGTACCCGGCCTCCCGCATCATGGTGGCGGCGGGCTCGGCCAGAGTGCCCTTGTTGGGCAAGGCGATGCGGAGCATGCGCCCTCCTCGCTTGTACTGCGTGCGGTCATGACGATACCGCGAGCAATCGTGATCTACAGGAACTTGTAAACGTCCTCGAGGCCGAGCCCCCGGCCCAGCATGAGGACCTGCAGCCGGTACAGCAGCTGCGAGATCTCCTCGGCGAGCGCGTCGTCGGCCTCGTGCTCGGCGGCGAGCCAGACCTCGCCCGCCTCCTCGAGCACCTTCTTGCCTTGGGCGTGGATCCCCGCGTCGAGCGCGGCGACGGTCGCCGAACCTGCCGGGCGCGTGGCGGCCTTCTCGCTCAGCTCGGCGAACAGCTCGTCGAAGGTCTTCACGGCTCGTCTCCCCTCATGGCTACCAGTCTGATGGGTCGCGTCCGATCGGACCGCGCGCGTCCGGGTCCCTGCTGCACCCGGTGCCTATCCTGCGCCCAGAGGACGGCACTCCTACGAGGATAGGCCGCTCGCAAGCCGAACGGATCACTCGACACGACCAACGGTCTCACGCGGCGCGACTGAGCCGCGCCTCTCTGTAGTCGGATCGCAGGTCGGCGACGGTCAGGCCGGTGAGGGACGACCGCAGCACCCTCCCCGGACCGCCGGGGACGGGCACGTCGCACGGGACGACGAGAACGGCGGCACCCGCCCGATGCGCGGCCGCCACGCCGTTGGGCGAGTCCTCGATGGCGAGGCACTCCGCGGGGTCGACGCCCAGAAGCTCGGCGGCCCGCAGGTACGGGTCGGGGTCCGGCTTCCCGCGGGGCACCTCGTCGCCGCACACCGACACGGCGAAATGCGCGCGCCCGATGCTGTCCAGCGCCGACTCGGTGAGCGCCCGCCCGGTGTTGGTGACGAGCGCGGTCGGCCACCCCGTTCCGTTGACCAGCCGCAGCGCCTCCAGCGCGCCCGGCCGCCACGGCAGCCCGGCCGCGAACAGCTCGGCGGTGCGGTCCGACAGGTAACGCTCCGCCTCCGCCATCCGGTCCGTCTCGCGCGGCAGGCCGAGGTCGTCGAACAGCAGGTCGAGGGTGCGGACCATGTTCGACCCGACCATCGCGTCGCGCACGGGCTGCGAGAGCACACCGCCGAGCAGCCGGGCGGTGTCGTGCAGCGAGACGGTCCACAGCTTCTCGGAGTCGACGAGCGTGCCGTCCATGTCCCACAGGACCGCGGCGGGACGGTCGCTAGCGCTCCGCAAGCTCCGCTCAGCGCCCATGTTCGCTCCGCAAGCTCCGCTCAGCGCCCATGTTCGCTCCGCAAGCTCCGCTCAGCGCCCATGTTCGCTCCGCAAGCTCCGCTCAGCGCCCATGTTCGCTCCGCAAGCTCCGCTCAGCCCGCATTGAAGTACTTCGCCTCGGGGTGGTGGGCGACCATCGCGTCCGTCGACTGCTCGGGGTGCAGCTGCAGCTCCTCCGAGAGCGCCACGCCGATGCGGTCGGGCCGCAGCAGGTCGACGAGCTTCACCCGGTCGTCGAGGTTGGGGCAGGCGCCGTAGCCCAGCGAGTAGCGCGCGCCGCGGTAGCCGAGGTCGAAGTAGGCGCGCACGTCGGCCGGGTCCTCCGCGGCCACCGCGGCGCCCTCGGCGAACACGAGCTCTTCGCGGATGCGGCGGTGCCAGTACTCGGCGAGGGCCTCCGTGAGCTGCACGCCGAGGCCGTGCACCTCCAGGTAGTCGCGGTACGCGTCCTTGGCGAACAGCTCGTTGGCGTAGTCGGCGATCGGCTGCCCCATGGTCACCAGGTGCAGGGGCAGCACGTCGACCTCGCCCCTGGCGACCGCGAGGTCGCGCGGGCGCCAGAAGTCGGCGAGGCACAGGTGCCGGTCGCGGCGCTGCCGCGGGAACGCCAACCGGTAGCGCTCCGGGCCGTCGGGGCGCGGCTCGGCGAGGACGACCAGCTCGTCGCCCTCGGCGACCGCCGGGAAGTAGCCGTAGACCACCGCGGCATGCGCGAGCACGCCCTCCGTGGAGAGCCGGTCGAGCCAGTACCGCAGCCGGGGGCGACCCTCCGTCTCCACCAGCTCCTCGTACGACGGCCCGGACCCGCCCCGCGCCCCGCGCAGGCCCCACTGCCCGAGGAACAAGGCGCGCTCGTCGACCATCCCGGCGTAGTCGGCCACCGCGACGCCCTTGACCACCCGCGTGCCCCAGAACGGCGGAACGGGGATCGGGTTGTCGACCGCGACGTCCGAGCGCGCGGGCAGCGGGCCCGCCGTTTCCGCCGCGGCGGCCTTCCGCTTGGCCGCGATGCGGGCGCTGCGCTCGTGGCGGGCCCTCCGCTCGGCCCGCGCCGTCTCCTCGGCAGGGTCGGCCTCGAGGACGGTGCCGCGGCGGCGGGCCATCGTGGCGTCCATCAGCCGCAGGCCCTCGAACGCGTCACGGGCGTACGAGACGCGACCCTCGTACACCTCGGAGAGGTCGTTCTCCACGTAGGAGCGGGTGAGCGCGGCGCCGCCGAGCAGCACGGGGATGTCGGCCACCCCGCGGGCGTTCATCTCCTGCAGGTTCTCCTTCATCACCACCGTCGACTTGACCAGCAGCCCGGACATGCCGATCGCGTCGGCCCGGTGCTCGGTGGCCGCGGTGAGGATCGTCGAGATCGGCTGCTTGATGCCGAGGTTCACCACGCTGTAGCCGTTGTTGGTCAGGATGATGTCGACCAGGTTCTTGCCGATGTCGTGCACGTCGCCCTTCACGGTGGCGAGCACGATCGTGCCCTTGCCCTCCCCGTCGGCGCGCTCCATGTGCGGCTCGAGGTACGCGACGGCGGTCTTCATCACCTCGGCGGAGGCGAGCACGAACGGCAGCTGCATCTGGCCGGACCCGAACAGCTCGCCGACGGTCTTCATCCCCGAGAGCAGCGTGTCGTTGATGATCTCCAGCGCGGGCCGGGACTCCAGCGCCGCGGCCAGGTCCGCCTCCAGGCCGGGCTTCTCGCCGTCCACGATCCGCCGCTCCAGCCGCTCGAACAGCGGCAGCGCGGCCAGCTCGTCCGCCCGGCTCGCCCTGGCCGACGACGTCGAGACGCCCTCGAACAGCTCCATGAAGCGGTTCAGCGGGTCGTATCCTTCGCGGCGGCGGTCATAGACCAGGTCGAGCGCGACCGAGCGCTGCTCGTCGGGGATCTTGGCCATCGGCAGGATCTTCGCCGCGGACACGATCGCCGTGTCCAAGCCTGCGTTCACGCACTCGTGCAGGAACACCGAGTTGAGCACCTGCCGGGCCGCCGGGTTGAGCCCGAAGGAGACGTTGGAGACGCCCAGTGTGGTCTGCACGTCGGGATGGCGGCGCTTGAGCTCGCGGATCGCCTCGATGGTCTCGAGCGCGTCGCGGCGCACCTCGTCCTGCCCGGTGGTGATCGGGAACGTGAGCGTGTCCACGACGATGTCCGACTCGTACATGCCGTGGTTCGCGGTGAGGTCGCCGATGAGCCGCTCGGCCACCCGCACCTTCCACTCCGCGGTGCGGGCCTGGCCCTCCTCGTCGATGCACAGCGCCACGACGGCCGCGCCGTGCTCGTCCACGAGCTCCATCGCCCGCTGGTAGCGCGAGCCGGGCCCGTCGCCGTCCTCGAAGTTCACCGAGTTGATGATCGAGCGGCCGCCGAGGCGCTCCAGGCCCGCGCGCAGCACCTCGGGCTCGGTCGAGTCGAGCATCACCGGCAGCGTCGACGCCGTCGCCAGACGCCCGGCGAGCTCGGCCATGTCGGCGACGCCGTCGCGGCCCACGTAGTCCACGCACAGGTCGACCAGGTGCGCGCCCTCGCGGGTCTGCTCGCGCGCGATCGCGACGCAGCCCTCCCAGTCCTCGGCGAGCATGGCCTCCCGGAACTTCTTCGAGCCGTTGGCGTTGGTGCGCTCCCCGACCATCAGCACGGACGTGTCCTGGCGGAACGGCACCGGGGTGTAGAGCGAGCTGACCCCCGGCTCGGGGCGTGGGTGCCGCACGGGCCGCGTGACGTCGGCCATGGCGTCGACCAGCGTCGCGACGTGCTCCGGGGTGGTGCCGCAGCATCCGCCGACGAGCGTCACCCCGTACTCGCGGACGAACGCGACCATGGCCGTGGCCAGGCCGTCGGGGTCCAGCGGGTACACCGCCCCGTTCGGTCCCAGCTCCGGCAGGCCCGCGTTGGGCATCACGGACAACGGGATGCGGGCGTGCTTGGCCAGGGTGCGCAGGTGCTCGCTCATCTCCGCGGGGCCGGTCGAGCAGTTCAGCCCGATCAGGTCGACGCCGAGCGCTTCCAGCGCGGTGAGCGCCGCGCCGATCTCCGACCCGAGCAGCATCGTCCCGGTGGTCTCCACCGCCACCTGCGCCACGATCGGCAGGTACCGGCCCTCCGCGGCCATGGCGTGCCGGACCCCGAGGATGGCGGCCTTGGCCTGCAGGAGGTCCTGGCAGGTCTCGACGACGACCGCGTCCGCCCCGCCCGCGAGCAGGCCGCGTCCGCACTCGGCGTAGGCGTCGCGGAGGCGGGCGAACGACTCGTGCCCCAACGTGGGCAGCTTCGTCCCTGGCCCGACCGAGCCGAGCACGAACCGGGGGCTGCCACCGAAGGATGCAAACTCGTCGGCCACCTCGCGGGCCAGCACCGTCGCCTTCTCGGCGAGCTCCCGGATCCGTTCCGGGATGCCGTACTCGGCGAGGTTGGGCAGGTTCGCCCCGAACGTGTTGGTCTCCACCGCGTCCGCGCCCGCCGCGAAGTAGGCGCGGTGCACGTCGCGGACCACGTCCGGGCGGGTGTCGTTGAGGATCTCGTTGCAGCCCTCGAGGCCCGCGAAGTCGTCCAGCACGAGGTCCGCGGCCTGGAGCATGGTGCCCATCGCGCCGTCGGCGACGACGATCCGCTCGGAGAGAGTGCGCAAGAACAAGCTGTCGGCCCTTTTTCCGCCCGGCCCGACCTCGCGTCGGTCGATCTCGGGTGTTGCTTCTGCGCTCGCGACGGTGTGCGGCTGCACGGTGTCCTCCTATGGCGACGGGCCCGATCCCCCAAGGTAGTCGTTACAGGGTGGCGATCCGTCACAGCGCCGATGACGCCCGTAGGCTGGAGCGATGACCGAACGCGACCCGGAGCCCGGTGCGGAGAACCTCCCCCGCCTCGTCGACCCGGTGATGATCGCGGCGTTCGAGGGCTGGAATGACGCCGGGGAGGCCGCCAGCACGGCGCTGGAGCACCTCGAGCTGATGTGGGACGCCGAGCCGCTGGCCGCGATCGACCCCGAGGAGTACTACGACTTCCAGGTCACCCGACCCCATGTGCGGCTCGCCGACGGGGTCACCCGCCACATCGAGTGGCAGACCACGCGCCTGTCCTGGGCGGTGCTGCCGGGCACCGAGCGCCACGTCGTGCTCGTCAACGGGATCGAGCCCAACCTGAAGTGGAAGGCGTTCTGCCACGAGCTGCTCGACTACGCCGAGCGGCTGGGCGTGACGAAGGTCATCACCTTGGGCGCACTGCTCACCGACACCCCGCACACCCGGCCCACCCCGGTCAGCGGCACGTCCTACGACAAGGCCTCCGCGGCGCGGATGGACGTCGAGCCCTCCACCTACCAGGGTCCCACCGGGATCGTCGGGGTGTTCCAGAACGCCTGCGTCGAGGCCGGGATCCCGGCGTTGTCGTTCTGGGCGTCGGTGCCGCACTACGTGTCCCAGGCCAGGGTGCCCAAGGCCGCCGTGGCGCTGCTGCACCGGGTCGAGGAGGTGCTCGACGTCGAGGTGCCGCTGGGCGCGCTGCCGGAGCAGGCCGAGGAGTGGGAACGCACGGTCTCGGAGATGGCCGAGGCCGACGACGAGGTACGCGAGTACGTCCGGCAGCTCGAGGAGCAGGCCGAGGAGACCGAGGAGACCCCCGAGGCGGACGGCGACACCATCGCCGCCGACTTCGAGCGCTACCTGCGCCGCCGCGGCACCGGGGGCGCGGGCCACTGAGCGACCGCCGCCTCGCCACCGCAGGTCTCTACGCGGGCGCGTTCCTCGGCCCGTTCGGGGGCGGCGTCACGGTGGCGATGCTGCCCGAGCTGGGCGCGTCCTACGGGGTGTCGGCGGCCGACATGGCCGTGTCGGTCACCGCCTACCTGCTGCCCTTCGCGGCCCTGCAGGTGGTTTCGGGCACGTGGGGCGAGCGCTGGGGCAGGCAGCGGACGGTCCGCCTGGCGTATGTCGTGTACGTGGCGGCGTCCCTGCTGTGCGCGTTCGCCCCGACGTTGACGGTGTTCCTCGCGGCCAGGGCGCTGCAGGGCGTCGCCAACGCGTTCACGACGCCGCTGCTGTTCGCGGCGCTCGCGGGCAGCGTCGCCCCGGAACGGCTGGGCAGGGCACTGGGCTGGTTCGGCTCGCTGCAGGCGGCGGGTCAGACCTCCGCCCCGCTCGTCGGCGGCGTGGCGGCCGAGGTGGACTGGCGGTGGGCGTTCGGCGCGTCCGCCGCGGTGAGCGTCCTGCTGGCCGTGGCGGGCATCCCCGGCTCGGGGGCGCGCCCGGACCGATCGCCCGGGCTGCGGACGGCGTGGCGTGTCGACGTGCTGCGCGCCGGGCTCGTGGCCGCCGTGGGCTGGGGGTGCGTGTCCGGGCTGAGCTTCCTCGTCGCCCTGCGGCTGGAGAACACGTTCGGCCTCTCGGCGGGCCCGCGCGGGCTCGTGTTGACCGCGCTGGGCGTGGCGGGGCTGCTCACGGCGCGGGCCGTCGGGGCCGGGGTCGACCGCGTCGGGCCACGGCGCAGCGTGCTGCTCGGCGTCGTCTGCGGTGTCGTCGTGCTGGTCGGGGTCGGCCTCGCGCCGACGGTGTGGCTGGTCACGGCGGCGTGGGCGCTCGGCGGGATCGCCACCCAGCTCGTGCTGGTCGGGGTGAACACGCTCGTGCTGCGCTCGTCGGCGGTGAACCGGGGCGGGTCGATGTCGGTCGTGCAGGCCATCCGGTTCGGCGGCGGCTCGCTCACGCCCGTGGTGTTCACGCCGGTCTACGACGCCTCCGCGGCGGGCGCCTTCCTCCTGGCGGCGGCCGTGGTCGCGGTCGTGACCCCGCTCGCGCTTCCGGGTGACCGTCGGCCGGAGCCACGCGCCACGGCTGCGGACTAGCTAGCGCTCGGACGGTCCCGAGGCCGAACAGCGCGCGAGATGCACACCAGCGGGGTTCGATCTTGGGGAAACCCCCGCTCACGTCGCGTTCGGCCGACATCCCGAGGCGTCGCGCGGCAGGCCGGGCCCGAGCGGCCTCACATCAGCACCGTGAGCAGCGCGCGGGCGTAGGCCCGCTCGGCGTCCACGTCGACCTCCCGGACCTCCCGCCCGTCCCGCTCGACCGTGACGACCCAGCCGTCGCCCAGCGGCTCCAGCCTGCGGAAC
Organism: uncultured Actinomycetota bacterium; assembly: GCA_963750095.1. Taxonomy (GTDB): domain Bacteria; phylum Actinomycetota; class Actinomycetes; order Mycobacteriales; family Pseudonocardiaceae; genus Pseudonocardia. The sequence continues at coordinate 1,191,327 of CAVVPJ010000012.1, forward strand.
GCGGTGCCCAGCGCGGCGCGCAGCTGCGCCTCGTGCGGCAGCCAGATGACCGCGGCCTGCTCGACGCTGTCCAGCGCCCACTCGGTGGTGCCGTTGAACTGGAACATCGGGCCTGCGGGGGTGTCGCGCAGCTCGATGGTCAGCTGGCTGACGACGAACACCTCGGCGTCCATGTCCCGGTCGGCGACCACGAACCGGTCGCCGGACGCGGGCTTCCACGACAGCCCGGCGTCCTTGAGCCGCCGGGCGAGATCGACTGTGATCATGCCGCCTCCGCGGGAAGAAGTACGTCGGCGGGGATCATGCCGCCTCCGCGGGAAGAAGTACGTCGGCGGGGACCACTCAGAGCGCCACCCCCAGCAGCGCGTCCACCGCGGAGCGGACGAGCGCGGGCGCGGCGGCGTCGGTGCCGCGGCGCTCCGCCGCCTCCCGCGCCCAGGCGTCGACCGCCGCGAGCGCGCCCGCCGTGTCGAGGTCGTCGGCCAGGTGGGTGCGCAGCCGCAGGACCAGCTCGGCCGCGTTCGGGCCCGCCCGCAGCGCCACGGCGTCCCGCCAGCGTCCGAGCCGGTCCACGGCGGCGCCGAGCAGCTCGGGCGACCACTGCCGGTCGCTGCGGTAGTGCCCGGACAGCAGCGCGAGCCGGATCGCGTTCGGGTCGACCTCCTGCGCGCGCAGCTTCGAGACGAACACCAGGTTGCCGCGCGACTTGGACATCTTCTCGCCGTCCAGGCCGATCATCCCGGTGTGCGTGTAGTGCCGGGCGAACGGATGCACGCCGGTGAACGCCTCCGCGTGCGCGGCGCCGCACTCGTGGTGCGGGAAGATCAGGTCGGAGCCGCCGCCGTTGAGGTCGATCTGCGTGCCGAGGCGGTTGAGCGCGATCGCGGCGCACTCCACGTGCCAGCCCGGCCTGCCAGGGCCGAGGTCGGACTCCCACGACGGCTCGCCCTTGCGCGCCATCCGCCACAGCAGCGGGTCCAGCGGCGAGCGCTTGCCGGGCCGGTCGGGGTCGCCGCCGCGGTCGCGAGCGTGGGCCAGCATCGTGGCCTCGTCGTAGCCGGACTCGTAGCCGAACCGGCCGGTGACGGCGACGTCGAAGTACACGTCCGGGTACTGCGGGTCCTCGACGCGGTAGGCCGCGCCCTGCGCGAGCAGCTTGCCCACCAGCTCCGCGATCTCCCCCATCGCCTCGACCGCGCCGATGTAGTGGCGCGGCGGCAGCACCCGCAACGCCTCCATGTCCTCGCGGAACAGCGCGGTCTCCCGCATGCCGAGCACGACCCAGTCGTCGTGGTCGCGGGCCGCGCGCTCCAGCAGCGGGTCGTCGATGTCGGTGACGTTCTGGACGTAGTGCACGTCGTGCCCGAGGTCCCGCCACACGCGGTGGACCAGGTCGAACGCCAGGTAGGTTGCGGCGTGGCCGAGATGGGTGGCGTCGTAGGGGGTGATCCCGCAGACGTACATGGTGGCGGTCGCGCCGGGGGTGGTCGGCCGGACGCGCCCGGTCGAGGTGTCGTGCAGACGAAGCGGCGGCCCGCTCCCTTCGAGCACGGGAAGGTCGACCGCGGCCCAGGTGTGCATACCTCCAGCCTAGGTGGGCCGATCGGACGGAGCCCACCACTCGGGTGCGAGCTTCGCCTCGATCTCGCGGACGTGCCGCCGCGCGCACTCCGGGCACAGCCACCGCGGCTGGGTGCCCGGTTCGTGCACCCAGGCGAGCGCGGCCGGGTCCACGGGGTCCCGCGCGGTGCCGCAGAGCGCGCAGGTGGTCATCGGCGGTTCGCGGAGCGCGACGCGGGTGCGCCCATAGGCGAGCCGCGGTCCGGAGGAGCGTTCATCGGCGGTTGCGGAGATAGTCCGCGACCACCTCCGCGCCCAGCCCGTCCAACGTCGGGGCCACCACGCGCCCCCCACAGCGCCGCGCGATGCCGTCCATGAGCACCGCCAGCCGCGGGTCGTCGCCCAGGACGAAGAACGTGAAGGCGGCGCGCAGGGCGGTGAGCCGGTCCAGTTCGGCGACCGTCGCGTGCAGCGTCGCCGGGCTGGTCGGGTAGTCGAACACCGCGTGGCCGTCGGGCTCGAGATGCGCCGTCGGCTCCCCGTCCGTGACGACGAGCACCACCGGACGGGCGTCCGGGTTGCGCCGCAGGTGCTGTCCGGCCAGCGTCAGCGCGTGGTGCAGGTTCGTGCCCTGCTCCCACACGCCCTCCAGCCCGATCAGCTCGCCCATGTCCACCGCGCGGGCGTGCCGCCCGAACGTGATCAGCTTCAGGTCGTCGCCGCGGAACCGGGTGGCGACCAGCTGGTGCAGCGCGAGCGCCGTGCGCTTCATCGGCACCCAGCGCCCGTCCTGCACCATCGACCACGACGTGTCCACGCACAGCGCCACCGCGGCCCGCGTGCGCTGCTCGGTCTCGACGATCTCGACGTCCGCGACGTCCAGCAGCCGCTCGTCGCCGCCCGCCCGCCGCAGCTGGGCGTTGAGCAGCGTGCGCGGCACGCTCCAGGCCTCGGTGTCCCCGAACGCCCACGGGCGCGTCGCCCCGGTGGCGTCGCCCGCGGCGCCCGAACGGTGCGTCTCACGCTCCCCGCGCCGGGAGCCGAGCTGGTCGGCCACGTCGTGCAGCGCCGACTCCCCGAGCCTGCGCAACGCCTTCGGCGACAGCGAAAGCGATCCGTCGGGGGCGCGTTCGAACATGCCCTGGCGCTCCAGCTCGCGCTGCAGGTCGGCGAGGGCTCCCGCGGCGACGCGAGCCTCGTCCCCGAGGTGGCGGGCCAGCGACTCGAGGTCGATGTCCTCCAGCCGCGCGCCCGGGTAGCTCTGCGCCAGCTGCTCGGCCAGCGCGTCGAGCTGGCCGAGCTCCTCCATCGCACGGGCGGCCTCGCCCATGCCCATCGGGTTGTCGCCGCGGAACCGGCCCTGCCCCTGCCAGTCCTCGCCGGGCCGCAGGCCCTGCAGCTGGGCGTCCAGCTGCGCGAGCGCCTGCGCGAGGCCGGGGTCGCCGAACGCCTGTTGGGCGAGCTCCATGAGCTCGTTGCGCTGCGCCTCGCTCATCGAGTTGAGCATGCGCTGCGCGGCGGCGGCCCTCGCGGCGAGCAGGTCGACGAGCTCCTCGGTGCTCTGCGGGTTCTCCGGGAAGAACTCGCCGTGCTTGGCCATGAACTGGTCGAATTGCGCGGTGGTGTCCCGGCCCGCCGCGTGGTCGGCCAGCAGTGCATTGAGGTCGTCGAGCATCTCCCTGATCCGCTCGACGTCCTGGGGCGTGGCGTTCTGCATCGCCTGCTTCATGCCCTGGAAGCGCTGGTCGAGCAGCTCCCGGCCGAGCAGGTCGCGGATCTGCTCGTAGGCCTCGCGCGCGTCGGACGAGCGCCAGTCGTACTCGGCGAGCTCGCGCACCGCGCCGCCGGTGTCCTGCGGCAGGGCGTCGAGCTGCATCTCGCGGAAGCGGGCGTCGTCGCCGTCGTCGCGGGCGAGGGTGTCGCGTTCGGCTTCCAAGGCGCGCTGCAGCAGCTCGCGGACCTCCTGCAGCGTGCCGTCGAGCCGGTTCTCCCGCTGCAGACGCGACCGGCGCCGCCAGACCTCGCGGGTGAGGTCGTCGAGGCCGCGGCGCTCACCGAGGCCGCGGCGCAGGAGCTCCTGCAGCGCGGTGCGTGGCGAGGAGCCCTCCATGACGTCCCGGCCGATCTCGTCCAGCGCCGCGCGGATGTCGACCGGCGGGGCGAGGGGATCCGGCCCGTCGGTGTAGGGGCCGTAGGCGTAACGGCGTCCGCGTCTGCTCACGAACTCCACGCTACGTCGCGAGCTGCGGAGCCGCGATCGCGTTCGCGCCCTGAAGGAATGGCCGAATCGCGATACCGGATAGGGTTCCCCGGCGCGTAACGCACGGGCGCGAGGGGTCGACTCCGTCGAGAAGATCCGCGCGTCGGTCGAGGAGGGGGCCGCCATGCGAGACGACACCATCCCCGTGCCCGGCGCGCCGGACCGTGCGGGCACCGCCGTGCTCGGTGACCTCACGCCGGACCTCATCGGCACCGACTGGTGGACCGACGAGATGCTGGCCCGCGCCGACATCCCGGTCGTCGACATCCCGTTCGTCTCGGTCGGCGGCGGCATCGGCTCCTTCGTGACCGTCGACTACCTGCGCATCTGCGGGGTCCCGACGTCGGCGATCCGGGTGTTCACCCAGCTCGAGACGCCGTGGGAGAGCTACGAGTACCTGACCAGGGTGTCGCAGGTCCCGCGTGGCGAGCGGCTGCGCAGCGACTCCGCGTCCTGCCCGGACAACCTCTGGGGCTTCCCCAGCTACGCCGTGCGCGAGGCGGTGGCGACGAAGTCGCTCAAGCCGCTGTTCCACGTGGCCGTGGAACCGATCTTCGACGACTACTACACGCCGAAGGCCGGGCAGGCCTTCGATTCGATGGAGAAGGAGTACCACCGCATCCGCTACCCCGAGACCGTGGTCAAGGGGCAGGTCCGCATGGTGCGCAGGCGGATCGGCGGCGGCTACTTCACCGTCGTCACCCCGCCCGCGGGCGCCACCCGCACCAAGCGGGTCGCGTTCCGCAGCCGGTACGTGCACATCGCCGTCGGCTACCCCGGGCTGAAGTTCCTTCCCGACCTCATGGACTACCGGGAGACCCACCGGGACTACGGCAGCGTCGTCAACGCCTACGAGCCGCACGAGCAGATCTACGAACGGCTGCACCGGGCGCCGGGCACGGTGCTCGTGCGCGGGGGCGGCATCGTGGCCTCCCGGGTGCTGCAACGCCTCATCGACGACCGCGACCGCCGCGGCCTGCAGACCCAGATCCTGCACGTCTTCCGCACGTTCGTCACCGGCTCGCACGGCCCGCACGTCTGGATGCGCCGCCGTGGCGGCGACGGCTGGGCCTACCAGGGCTTCAACTACCCCAAGTCGGTGTGGGGCGGGCAGCTCAAGGCCAGGGTGCGCAAGCTGGAAGGCCAGCAGCGGGCCGACCTCTACAAGGTCTTCGGCGGCACGAACACCCCGAAGCGGCGCGGATGGCAGGCCCAGATGCGCCGCGGCCGCCGGGACGGCTGGTACCGACCCTTCCAAGGCGAGATCACGGGCATGGAGCCCGGCCCGCACGGCACCGTGCAGGTGCAGCTGCAGACGGCGTCGGGACCGTCGCGCGTCCAGGTCGTCGGCGTGATCGACTGCACCGGCCTCGAAGCCGACATCCGCGAGCACCGCGTGCTCGCCGACCTGCTCGACCACGGCGGCGCGGGCCGCAACCCGCTCGGGAGGCTCGACGTGGAGCGCACGTTCGAGGTGCGCGGCGGCCGCAGCGAGCCCGGCCGGATGTACGCGTCGGGCACCGCGACGCTCGGCGGGTACTTCCCGGGCGTCGACACCTTCCTCGGACTGCAGATCGCCGCACAGGAGATCGCCGACGACCTCGCCCGCCAGGGCTTCTGCCAGACGCTCGGGCCGGTCCGCTCGACGGTCCAATGGTGGAAATGGGCGCGCGGAGAGAAGATCTAGGAGAACGACGCAGTGCTGCCCACCCTGAACGGTCGCATCCAGACCCGCATCTTCCTGCTCGTGGTCGTCGGCGGGATCTGGACGCTGCTGCTCACCCCCGTACTGCCGATCGCCGCACCGCTGGGTACCGCCTACCGGGCCACGTTCGTCGTGCTGCTGGCCATCACCGTCCTCGGGGTGGGCTGGGAGCTCATCTACCACCTCATCCAGCAGTTCCGGTGGGAGAAGGACTGGCCGACGCTGTTCGGGCTGGTCACGGGGATCAACGAGGGCCTGCTCGTCGGGCTGCCTGCGCGCAACGGCTCCCTGCCGGGGCTGCCGTTCCCGGTGCCGACGGGGGTCTTCCTCGTCCAGTTCATCACCACGTGGATCCTGGTGTGGCTGGTGGCGAACGGACCCATGCGGGTGCCGTTCGTGCACTGGCGCTTCCGGGGCGGAAGGCTGATCTGAGCCACATGAGCGAGCGGGCGAGCGGGACCTCGACAAAGCGCGAGGACGAACGGGCGGACTTCGACCATCTGGCGGCCGGTGTCGCGGCCGGGCGCGGCGTCGTGGTGCGCTACCCGGGCCTGGTGTGCGTCGCCGACGCGGCGGACCCGGAGCCGGTGCGGTCGCTCGTGGCGCTCTGCGCCGCCGTTGCCGGGTTCGACCCCGGCCGTCCGCTCGCCCGCAAGCTCGCCGCGTGGCTGGCGGGCCCGGACGCGCCGCCGTCCAGTCTGCGCTTCGGCACCATCGCCGACGCGGGCGACCGGTGGGCGGTGTTCCTCTCCGGTGCGGTGAGCCTGCACGACGTCGACAGCGACGCGACCGTCCGTGGCGTCGACGCCGCGGCCTGGACGGACCGGCTGATCGCGCCGGGCGGCCCGCTGGTGCTGACGCTCGACGGCGACGTCGGCGCCGACGACCCGTTCGCCGACCTGCACGACCTGCGCGGCGGCACGGTGCCCGGCCGCGGCGTCGTCCTCGCCACGCCGACCACGCCCCGCCACCGGGCCGTCTCCGCACCGGCTCCACCCGCCGGGCCCGCCGCACCGGTCGGCGGGCCTGCGCGCCCACCCGCACCGAACGGGTCCGGCACCGACGGGTCGAAGGACAGCGCGGCCCCGACGGAGCCCGCCACCGATGCTGCGGGTGCGCCCGAGGTGCCGGAGGAGGGGCTCACCGAGCGGACGGCGCTCGACGGGTCCGGTCCCCCGCCGGTCCCGCCCGCCCCGCCCACGCCGGAGGAGCCGCCCGCCGTCCGCGCCCCGCGCCGGGCCGAGCGCATCGACAAGGCGCCGCCGCCCCTGCCGCGGGCCCCGCTCACCCCGGGTCGGCCGCTCAGCCCCACCCGCGCGGGCAAGCCCACGCCCCCGCGGCCGGAGCCTACGACGGACCGGCACGACGACAGCCCCGTCGTCGACGGCCCGCGCACCCGCGGCCACCTGTGCTCCCGCGGCCATCTCAACGACCCGCGGTCGCACTTCTGCGTACTCTGCGGCATCCGGATGAACGAGCTCACCGGCGAGCTGGTGTTCGGTGCCCGGCCACCGCTGGGCCTGCTCGTTTTCGACGACGGCGCCACCTTCACCGTCGACGCCGAGTACCTCGTCGGCCGGATGCCCGACGTCGACGAGCGGGTCCGCAACGGTTCGCTGCGCTCGATCGTCATCGAGGACCGCAGCGGCGCGGTCTCCCGCGTGCACGCCGAGGTGCGGGTGCAGGGCTGGGACGTGCTGCTGGTCGACAGCCGCTCCCGCAACGGCACGCACATCGCCGAGCCGGGCGCGACCGCGTGGACGCCGGTGCCGGTCGGCCGCTCGCACCGGCTGGTCCCCGGCACGCGCGTGCGGCTGGGCAACCGGACGTTCCTGTTCGAGTCGCCTTCTGGTGTGCGTTAGGAGGGCCTAGACCGGCTGGTCGGTCGCCGCGATCCGGGCCAGCGCCTGCTGCAGGTCCTCGTCGACGTCGGACGGGGCCGGACGGACCCGCATCACGGTGGTCGAGGGCGCCGTCGGCGGCTCGGCGCCGCCCTCGGGCAGCACCAGCAGATCCGGCACGCCCGCGTGGTCGGAGAGCTCGCTGGCTTCGAGCCCCAGCTTGCGCAGCGCCTGCACGGTCGCCGTCGTGCGCCGCTCGGACCGGCGTTCGGCGCCGTCCGTGGAGCCCACCGCGATCGGCGCGCCGATATTCAGCGCCAGCCGCCCCGCGAGGCGCGCCGCGGCCCGGCCACCACCCGACCCGTCGAGCAGCACGTGGATCAGCGGGGCGGCGGGCGTCGTCGGCGGAGCGTCGGCGGCCCGCACCGTCACCAGCGCCGCCTCGCCGACGTCGGGCAGGTCGTCGGCGGGCTCGGCACCGGGCTCGGGTTCCCGCGGCGCGGGCACGACGACGACGTCGGCGCGCACGTCGCCCGCGAGCGTCGCGATGTCCTGCACCGGCCCCGCCGAGTAGCGCGCCAGCACCTGGCTGCGCAGCCCGTCCGACGCGACCGGGGCCGCCAGCTTGCGCAGCTCGTCGCCCGCGAGGGTGATGGCCAACAGGTCCGGGCCGACGCCGCTGGCGAGCTCCAGCGGCACCCGCGGCGACGGCAGCAGGCGCACCAGCACGATCCGGGCCGGACGGTCGCCTCCGACCAGCGCGGAGGCCAGCCCGGCCAAGCGGCGCCCGCCCTCGTCGCCGGTGCCCTCGGGCACGGAGACCAGCACGCCGAACGAGTCGGCGTCACCCAGCTCGGCCCGCTCCGCCTCGGCGATGTCGCGGGCGACGATCCGGTCCGGGTAGACCCACCGCAGCAGCGGTTCCGTCATGATCGTGGTGACCAGTGCCATGAGCACCATCAGCGTGTAGAGGGGCTGGTCGAGCACGCCGAGCTGGGCCCCCACCTGCAGGATCACGATCTCGGTCAGCCCGCGGGTGTTCATGAGCACCCCGAGCGCCACGGCCTGCCGGTTCGGCACCCGCTGCAGCCTGGCCGCCGCCAGCGCACCGAGGAACTTGCCGCCGATCGCCACGACGAGGATCAGCAGCAGCTCCACCAGCCCGCGCGACCCGACGCCGCGCACGTCCACCTGGAGCCCGGCGACCACGAAGAACACCGGCAGCAGCAGGAGCGTGCTGACCTGTTCGAGCCGCTGGAGCACCGACCGGGTGAGGCCGGGCTCGGACCGCGGCATGATGGCGCCGAACACGAACGCCCCGAAGATGGCGTGGATGCCGATCGCCTCGGTGGCGCACGCCGAGAGCAGCAGCCCGATCAGCACCACGGCCAGTACGTCGGGCGTGAGCCGCCCCGCCGCCCGGTAGCGGGCCACCGTGCGAGCCAGCAGTGGACGCACGACCAGCACCATCACCGCGGCGTAGACCACGGTGAGCAGCACGATCACGCCGAAGCCCGCGAAGGTGCCGCCCACCGCCACGGCGATCACGAGGGCCAGCAGCGACCACGCCACGACGTCGTCGATCGCCGCGCACGCCAGCGCCAGCACCCCGATCGGGGTCCGGTGCATGCGACGCTCGGTGAGGATCCTGGCCAGCACCGGGAACGCCGTGATCGACACGGCGGAGCCGATGAACAGCGCGAACGCCACCGGCGAGACGGGGCCGTGCCCGCCGGAGCCGCCGGAGTGTTCCGGGTACAGCACCATCGCCAGCAGCACGCCGAGCGCGAACGGCAGCGCGATCGAGGACAGCGACACCGCCGTCGCCACCCGGCGCCTGCTGCGGATCAGGGCCAGGTCGACCTCGAGGCCGACGATGAACATGAACAGCGCGAGGCCGAGCTGGGCGATGACGGAGAGGTACGGCCGGATGTCCGGCGGGAACAGCACGGCGGGCAGAGCGCCGGGCAGCAGGCCCAACAGGCTGGGCCCCAGCAGGATCCCGCCCAGGATCTCGCCGATCACGGCGGGCTGGCGGAAGCGGACGAACAGCCGACCCATGAGCCGGGCCACGCCCACCACGATCGCGATATCGAGGAACACGAACGGTATGACGTCCTTCGGCATGGGTGCCCCTTACCGCTTTTCCCGACCCGCGCAGGTCGCGCTAGGGTAGCCGAGCACCGAAGGTCGGGCGGCACCCGCCAGAGGAGAACAGCATGGACTCGCCCCAGCTCGCGTCGCCCACTGATTCCGGCCCCTCGCACGCCGTTCCGGCGGCGATTGCCGATTACGTCATCGTGCGCCAGCTCGGCGAAGGCAACCACGGCCGCTACTACCTGGCCCGCCCGCCCGCGCGGTTGGAGCTGACCGAGGAGTTCGTGGCGCTCAAGGTGTTCGGCGACCGGGTGAGCGAGGTCGCCTACGACCGCGGCGTGCGCGAGCTGCGCGCGTTCGCCGCCGTGCGCTCGCCCTACCTCGTCACCGTCTACGACGCCGTCCTCGAGGACACGTTCGCCTACGCGACGCGTTACTTCCCGCTGGGCTCGCTGGCCGCGCCCGGCCGTCCCCTCGCCCGCGCCGACGTGCACCGGGCGCTGGAGCACGCGGCCCGCGCCGCGCACGCGCTGCACGAGGCCGGGGTGGCCCACAGCGACATCAAGCCCGCCAACGTGCTGCTGACCGAAGAGGACGGACGGATCGGCGGCAGGCTCTCCGACCTCGGCCTCGCCCGCTACCTCGCGCCCGGCACCACGCTAACGAGCATGGGCCGCGCCAGCTCGATCGAGTACCTGGACCCGGACGTCATCGGCGGCGCCCGGCCGTCGCGGCGCACCGAGATCTGGGCGCTGGGCGCCACCATCCACCGGGCGCTGGCGGGCACCGGCCTCTACGGCGAGCTCCCGGACGCGCAGCCGCTGCTGGCCATCCGGAAGGTGCTGGCCAGCCAGCCGCGCGTCGACCCGTCGCTGCGCCCCGACGAGGCCGAGCTCGTCCACCAGTGCCTGGCCCCCGACCAGCACCGGCTGCCCAGCGCCGAGGCCGTGGCCGAGCGGCTGGCGGCGCTGCGCCCGTGAAGCCCGCACGTGCCCTGTGACCCCGCGCGGGGGTCACAGAGCACGTGCGTCAGGCCGTCCCGGCCAGGTTCAGGATCGTGACGGTGCCGTCGGCCAGGTTCGTCACGTAGGCCTGCCTGCCGTCCCGGCCGACCGCGATGCTGGTCGGGCTGCGCCCCACCTGGACCTTCGAGACGATCTCCATCTTCTTCATGCTGAAGACCTGGATCGCATTGTCGTCGACCGCGGCGATATAGATGTGCTCACCATCGGCGGACAATGAGATGTCCTGCGGATGACTGGCCGTCGGAACGGTCTTGATGACCTGGTTGGTATTGGTGTCGATCACCGTCATGGAACTGCTGTCGTAGTTCACGTTGAACAGCAGCGGCTTGGTCGGGTGCCGCAGAATGCTGTGCGGTGACAAACCCACGGGAATCGTCGTCAGCACCTTGTCCGTGGCGATGTCGACCACGGAGACGACGTTCGACTCGTGGTTGGCCGCGTACAGGGTCTTGCCGTCGGCGGAGATGTCCACCCAGTGCGGGTTGGGCGCCACCTTGACCGTGTCGATCACGGTGTTCGTCGCCGTGTCGATCACAGTGATCGACCCCGAGTCGTGGTTGGGGACGTAGACCCGCTTGCCGTCCGGGGTGACGTCGAGCGCGAACGGCCGCACCCCGACCGGCACCGTCGCGACGAACGTGCTGGTGGTGGTGTCCAGAACACCGACCACGTTCACCGTGCGGTCGTTGTTGAAGATGCTGACGTAGGCACGCTTGCCGTCGGGGGCGAACGCCACGAACTGCGGGCCGCCCTCCGGCACCTTGATCGTGCCGGTCTTCTCGTTGCGGGTGGTGTCGAAGACGGTCAGCACCCCCGCCTCGCGGTTGGCGATGTAGCCGTAGCGCCCGCTCGGCGCGATCTCCATGTAGCCGGGCGTGGAGTTGGCGTTCACCACCTGGCCCGCGGTGGGTGTGTCGACGCTGCGGCCCACCGGTGGCTTCGCGTTCACGTCCGAGGGCCCGTTGCCGCGCGGCACGTCGATCGGCACGCCCACCCCGGGCGTCTCCGTTGTCGACGACGATCCGCGGGTCAACAGCCAGACCGCGCCACCGGCCCCGGCGGCGACCAGCAGCGCGACGACCGCCAGCAGCACGACCAACGTGCGCCGCGACTTGGGCGGTGTGCCGGGCGCCTGGCCGGGCGCGCCATACGGGAACGGCGGGACCGGCGGCCCCGGCGGCGGACCCGCGGACTGCGCATGCTCGGGCTCGAGCGCCACCCCGACGGTGGGCGCCGCGCCCGGGTCGTCGCGACGCGGCTCCGGACCGCGCGCCGGGCCGTACGGGTCCATGGCACCCCCTGCCATCGGTGCGCCGACGGCCGCAGGCGCGGCCACCAGCGGACGGGCCGCCACGGTATCCGCTTCGGCGACGCGCTCGACGCGACGGGTGATCTCTTCGACGTGCTCGGTCCGCTCGGAGCCCGCGGTGAGGGCCGCGCGGGCGGCGGCCGCGAGCGCGCCGGTCGACGCGTAGCGGTCCGCGGGCTTCTTGGCCATCCCCTTGGCGATCACCGCGTCCAGCTCGGCGCCCACCGCCGGGTTGACGGCGCTGACCCGCGGCGGCGGCGCATAGAGGTGGGCGTACATGAGCGCGGGCAGGTCTTCGCCGGTGAACGGCTTCTGGCCGGTGAGGCACTCGAAGAGCACGCAGGCCAGCGAGTACACGTCGGTGCGGGGGTCGACCGGGTGGCTCTCGAAGCGCTCGGGGGCCATGTAGTCCAGCGTGCCGAGGGTGGCGCCGGTCATCGTCAGCCGCGAACGGGTGTGGCCCACCGCGTGCGCGATGCCGAAGTCCACGACGTAGACGAAGTCGCTGGGCGTGACGAGCACGTTGCTGGGCTTGACGTCCCGGTGCACGACCCCGTCGGCGTGGGCGGCGTCGAGCGCCTCGGCGACCTGGGAGACGAGGTTGACCGCGCGCGCGGCGGGCAGCGGGCCGGTGTCGGCGATCAGGTTGCCGAGGTTGGGACCGTCGACGAGGCGCATGTCGATGAACAGCCTGCCGTCGATCTCGCCGTAGTCGTGGATCGGGATGACGTGCGGCTCACGCAGCCGGGCGACGGCGTAGGACTCGCGTTGGAAACGGCGCTGGTACTCCGGGTCCCCGGACAGGGCGGTCGGCAGGAGCTTGAGCGCGACCTGGCGGTCCCGCCGCGTGTCATAGGCGCGGTAGACCTCGCCCATGCCGCCCGAACCGATGAGGCCCTCGATGCGGTATTGGCCGAACTCCTGCATGAGCGCCCCCCACGAGACCCGCCCGACGGTCCCGGCGGTCGGCACCGGGTTCGAGCTGGGAGTCGAACGGGTGACGTCGGATGTTACGCCAATAGAGGGCGGGTGCGAAAAGGCGTTTGCGCGCTCAGGTCAGCACGATCGAGCCGTCCGTCACCGTGACGGGTCGCTGGGTGAGCGCCCGCGGCGCGGGCCCCTGCGCCACCGTGCCGTCGAGGTGGTAGCGGCTGCCGTGACACGGGCACTCGATCAGGCCGCCCGCGACCTTGTCGACGATGCAGCCGGTGTGCGTGCACACCGCGGACAGGCCCTCGAAGCGGCCCGCCTCGGGCTGGGTGACGACGACCTCGAGGCTCTCGTAGACCGTGCCGCCGCCGACCGGCACGTCGGCGGCGGGCCCGAGCCTCGTGCCCGCCGAGCCCTCGCCCGCAGGCGTGCTCGGCGGCGAGGACACCGGAGCCCCCGTCGCACCGCCAGGTCCCCGCGGCGCGTCCCCGCCGCACCCGGCCACCGCGCCGACCATCCCGACCGCGCCCACCGCCATCAGGCCCGCCGCGCCGGTGACCACGGCGCGTCGGCCGACGGGCGCCGCCTCGTCCGCTCCCATGGTCGTCGAGTATGCCGTTCAGCCGTAGCGGACCGTGTCGTCGTCGCTCTCGTCCTTGGCCAGGCGGCGGGTGAGGAACAGCAGCTCGAGCGCGAGCTCGGCGGCGCTGGCCATCGGCCCCGGCTCCTCCGTGCCCGCCGCGTCGAGCCGCTTGGCCACCTCGGTGAGCACCGCCTCGACGGCGCGCCCGGTGGGCAGCGCCGCCACCACCTCGGCGGCGGGCACCCGCTCCCCCGTGCGCACCGGCGACCGCGACACGGCCTCCGCGAGCGGGTTGAGGTCGATGCCGCGCAGCCGGGCCCGCGCGGTGTCGGCCGTGGCGCGGCGCAGCAGGTGCTCGAGGTGCTCGGACTCGCGGCCCTCCTCGCCGGAGGCGAACTCCAGCTTGCCGCGCAGCACGTCGGGCACCGACTCCAGGTCGACGGGACGGGCCACGGCGCGGGCCTCGCCGGTGATCGCCGACCGGCGCAGCGCGGCGGCGGCCACGGTCTCGGCCGCGGCCACGGCGAACCGCGCCGACACCCCCGAGCCCTGGTCGACCGCGCTCGACTCGCGCAGCGAACGCGTGAACCGCGCGACGACCTCGCGCAGGTGCCGCGGCACCTCCGCCACGAGGCCGGACTCCTGGTCGACCAGCGCGATCTCGTCGGCCAGCTCCAGCGGGTAGTGCGTGCGCACCTCGGCGCCGAACCGGTCCTTGAGCGGGGTGATGATCCGCCCGCGGTTGGTGTAGTCCTCGGGGTTGGCCGACGCGACGAGCAGCACGTCCAGCGGAAGGCGCAGCGTGTAGCCGCGGACCTGGATGTCGCGCTCCTCCATGACGTTGAGCAGCGACACCTGGATGCGCTCGGCGAGGTCGGGCAGCTCGTTGATCGCCACGATGCCGCGGTGGGCGCGTGGCACCAGGCCGTAGTGGATGGTCTCCGGGTCGCCCAGCGAGCGGCCCTCGGCGACCTTGACGGGGTCGACGTCGCCGATGAGGTCGGCGACCGCGGTGTCCGGGGTGGCGAGCTTCTCGGTGTAGCGCTCGTCGCGCTGCCGCCACGCGACCGGCAGGTCGTCGCCGAGCTCGGCGGCGCGGCGGCGGGAGGCGGGGGTGATCGGGGCGTAGGGGTGCTCGCCGAGCTCGGAACCGGCGATGACCGGCGTCCACTCGTCGAGCAGGCCGACGATCGAGCGCAGCAGCCGCGTCTTGCCCTGGCCCCGCTCACCGAGCAGGACGACGTCGTGGCCCGCGATGAGGGCCCGCTCGAGCTGCGGCAGCACCGTGGCGTCGAAGCCGACGATGCCCGGCCACGGGTCGCGGCCCGCCCGCAGCGCGGCGATCAGGTTGTCGCGGATCTCGTCCTTGACACCACGCAGCGCGTGGCCCGACGCGCGCAGCGCGCCCAGGGAGCTGGGAAGATCGTGAGGCACGCGAACCACGCTACGCCGGGACGCGCGCGTCGGCGCGATCCCGAACCGGCGCCGTCGCCCCCGGAAGACCCGAGAGGCAGGCAGCCCGTGCTGGACGTCCACCGCCTCCGGCTGCTGCGCGAGCTGCACCACCGGGGCACGCTCGCGGCCGTCGCGCACGCGCTGGGCTACAGCCCTTCCACCATCTCCCACCAGCTGGACGTGCTCGAGCGCGAGGCGGGTGTCCCGCTGCTGGAGCCGATCGGCCGCAGGGTGCAGCTCACGGCGGAGGCGCTGCTGCTGGTGGACCACGCGGAGGCGGTGCTCGAACGGCTGGAGCGGGCCGAGGCCGACCTCGCCGCGGCGCGGGGCGAGGCGAGCGGCACGTTCCGGCTGGCGACCTTCCAGACGGTGGCGCACAGCCTGCTGCTCGACCTCCTCGCCCAGCTCGACGGCGGGCGGCTGCGGCTGGACATCACCCATCTCGAGGCGCAGCGCGCGCTGCAGGCCGTGCTCGCGGGCGACTTCGACATGGTCCTCGCCGAGGAGTTCCCCGGCTTCCCGCTGCGCATGATGGACGGGCTGGAGTTCGACGAGGTGTGCCGCGACCCGCTGCTGCTCGCCGTTCCCGACGCGTGGACGGTCGGGGACACGCCACCGGAGCTGTCCGACCTGGCGTCGATGCCGTGGGTGGTCGAGACCGAGGCCAGCCCCGCCCACGACTGGGCGCTGCGGATCTGCCGGGCCGCGGGCTTCGAGCCGCACATCCGCTACCGCTCCGACGACGTGCTGCTGCACGTGCGGCTGGTCGAGGCGGGCCGGGCCGCGGCGCTGCTTCCCGAGCTGGTCCGCCGCTGCGGATTCCCCGACATCCGGCTCCGGCCCCTGCCCGGCGAGCCGCAGGCCCGACGGATCTTCACCGTGGTCCGGGCGGGCAGCAGCAGCCATCCCGCCGTGCAGCGGATCCGCGGCGGGCTGCGCGCGGCCGCCCGCCCCGACCGGGGCCGCGTCGCGCGGCGTCGGGCAGGCAGGGCCTGACCCTGCCTGGCCCTGCCTGACGGCGCTTGACCGCGGCGCCCCCGACACGTCAGCCGACCAGGACGTCCTGCGCCTGCCACGCCCGCCACGACCGCTGCGGACGGGTGCCGTGCCCAGGGTCGACGCCGATGATCCGGCCGCCGTCCAGCGTCGAGGTCTCGTGGCGGGAGTCCGGGTCGACGGTGGTGATCGCGGTGACGGCGTCGCGCCGCGGTGCGCCGTCGAACACCGAGGAGTGGCCGTGGATCTGGGAGAACGGCATCGCGACGCCCAGCCACGAGGACACGAGCTCGCCGCGTGCGGTCGCCCAGATCGGGCCCGCACGCGGGGCGGGCCTGCCGCCGCCGAGCATCTGGCCGGGCCGGAACAGCACGTCGTCGTGGACCTCCACGAGAGCGTTGAGCGCCGCCGCGGCCGCCCGCGCCCCGCCCGGCGCGCCGAGGTCCGCCCGCCAGAACGCCGCGGTGAGCCCGGCGTGCGTCACGAGGATGTCCTCACCGTCGCCGGTGATCGCCGCGGCGACGCGCATCCGCCCGTCGCCCCACCACCGTCGGAGGATGTCGGCGGTGGCGGCGTCGAGCCGCTGCGGCCACGTGAAGGCCGGGTCGCGCAGGTACTGCGCCTCGTGGTTGCCGACGAGCTGGAGCCACTGTTCCGGCTGGTGGCGCAGGTAGCCGTCGACGAGCCCGATCACGCCTTCGGAGTCGGGGCCGCGGTGGACGAGGTCGCCGACCTGCACCACGGTCAGGTCGGCGGGCAGCCTGCCGGTGCGCGGGTCCGCGCCGAGGCGGACGAGCTCCGCGCGGAGCGCCCTGCGGTGGCCGCCGACGTCGCCGACCACGGCCACCCGGCCGCGGCGGAAACCCGTCACGTCGGCGCCCGGGACGTCCACGCCTCGGCGGGTAGGTACGCGGCGACGTTGTCCATGCGCCGCTGGACCGCCGCGATCTCCCGGATGGCCTGGGAGACCACGCTCCGGTCGATCGGCGACATCCGGTCGCGGGTGATCACGTCGGTGGGCGGCTCGCCGCGCTGGTGCTGGATGAGCTGGTAGCGCAGCCGCAGCCGCTGCAGCACCGCGAACACGTCGATGAGGTTGTGCGCCTGCTCGTCGGGCAGCATCGCCGAGCCCGCCGCGGCCCTGAGCCGCTCGGTGGTGGACAGCGCGGCCGAGCCGACGGCCAGGGCGGCCCAGCGTGCCGTGTTGACGATCGGGAGGAGCGCGTGCTCCTTGAGGTCGACGGTGTCCCTGCGGGCGAGCACGTGGCGCAGCGACCGCGTCTTCGCGCGGGCGGACAGCGACTCCGCGAGCAGCAGCCGCATGGTGCCGGGATGGCGACGCAGGTCGCTGAACACCTTGGTCACCTCGGGCAGGCCGGGGTCGCCGTGGATGGGGCGCCCGTCGACCAGCAGCGAGGTCATGATCGCCCCCTGGTCCTTCTCGGGGGCGGCCATCCACTGGCGGGCCGCGGCCCGCCAGGCCGAGTTGGAGCGGGAGAACGCCGCGCGGCCCGCCGTGGCGCCGTGCTCGTCGCTGATGAGGCCCGCCGCGGAGAGCACCCGGTCGACCTCGGCGAAGGCGGCCCGGTAGCGGTCGATCACCTCGGGACCCGCCGTGTCGTCGAGCTTGTCGACGAACGCCACCGCCGAGTCGAGGTCAGAGCTGAGCACGGCCTCGCGCCGCCCGCCTGAGCCCAGCGACAGCCAGGTGAACGCGTCGAGCGACAGGTCGGGGTGCCCCTCGAAGATCAGGTTGATGGCCCTGCGGACGATCGTGTCGAGGATCGCCGAGTAGACCGTGACGACCTTGCCGGTGACCAGTCCCGCGGACAGCAGGTCGTCGAGCATGGCCGGGACCCGCCGGGCGCGCCGGTGCAGCTCCTCGGCCGTCGACGCCCTGCGGATCTGTTCGTGCAGCGAGACGCCCGCGGTGGCCGCGGAGACCGTGAAGTCCCGCGGGGTGATGACGCCGCGCAGCCTGCCGCTCCGGTCGGTCACCACCAGGTACTCGGCGTCGCGGTCGAGCATGAGGATCAGTGCCTCGGCGGCCGAGTCGCCGAGCGCCACGGTGGGCACCGCGGCGTCCATCACCTCCCGGGCCGGAACGCCCGCCGCTCGCCCCTCGACGAGCACGCGGCGCCGCAGCAGCGCGTCGGTGACGAGCCCGAACTTGCCGTCGTCGAGCGGGACGACGGCGAACCCCACGTCGCGGCGGGTCATCGCGGCCGCGACGTCCGAGACCGGGTCGTCCGGCTCGACCACCAGCGGGTCGGCCTCGACGAGCTCGTCGACCAGGCTGTAGGAGCTCAGCGCGACCCGGGCGCCCAAGGGCGGCGCGATCCGTGCGGCCAGGAAGCCCACGCCCTGGCGGGAGGCGAAGACGGGCTCCACCGCGGCCGCGGGGATCGCCGCGGCCGTCGTCTGCTCGACGGCCACCGCCCGCGGCCCGATCGAGCGCTCCGACAGCATGGCGGAGAACCCGAAGACGCCCCCGACGCCGACCCGCTCGTCGGCGGCGTCTCCGGTGCGCGCGCCGTCGCTCCACCACAGGTCCACCCGGCCCGCCGTCACGACGTACACCTCGACGCTGACGTCCACGAAGGCGTCGAGGATCAGCTCCCCCGGGCCGAACCGCTCGATGCGGGCCACCCGGACGATCTCGTCCCGGACCGACGCGGGCACCGCGTCGAACGGCGGGGCCTCCGCGAGGACCCTGCCGAGCGCGGCCGCGTCGTCCGCGGCGTCGTCCGCGGCGCCGTCACGGGCGGCGTCGGTGGGGTCTTCCGTCGTCGGACCCGCCATCGTGGCCGGTCAGGCCGCGTCGACCGTGGGCGGGTTCGGGATGGCGTAGCCGGACGGCCGCACGGTGTTGTCCAGCGCCTTCCGCCACGACCCGTCGTCGATGTACTGCTTCAGGGCGGCGTTGACCTTCGCGACCATCTCGCTGTCGCCCTTCTTCACCCCCACCCCGTAGACCTCGTCGGAGAAGCCCTTGCCGACGACCTTGAGCTTGCCCTGGTACTGCGGCTCCGCGGCGAAGCCCGCGAGGATCACGTCGTCGGTGGTGACGGCGTCCACCTCGCTGTTGGCCAGCGCCCTGACACAGTCGGAGAACCGGGGCTTCTCGAGCAGGCGGATGGACCCCAGGTAGTGGCTGGTCACGTAGGCCGCGGACGTCGTGCCCGGCACCGAGCAGAGGTTCTTGCCGTCCAGCGCCTCCGGGCCGGTGATCTCGGTGTCGTTGCGGCGGACCAGCAGGTCCTGGTGGGCGACGAAGTACGGCCCGGCGAAGTCGACGACCTTCTTGCGCTCGTCGGTGATCGAGAACGTGGAGAAGATCAGGTCGGCCTGGCCGCTCTCCAGCAGCTGCTGGCGCTGGTCGCCCTCGGCCTCCTTCCACGTGATGTTCTCCGGCGGCACGCCGAGGGCCTTGGCCACGTAGGTGGCGGTCTCGACGTCGAAGCCGGTGTAGGTGTCGCCGTTCTTGAGCCCGATGCCGGGCTGGTCGAACGAGATGCCGATGGTCAGCTTGCCGCCAGGCGTGGCGCCGGGGACCGGGGACGGGCTGGGGTTGGGCTGCCCCCCACCGGAGCCGCAGGCGCTCAGCGCGACGGCGAGTCCGACCACGATGGCTGCGGCGGTCGTCCGCCGCCGGATGAGGCGCATGGTCACTCCACGGTGGGGCCCGAACGGTAGAGGCAGGGTCGGCAGGGATCGGTGCGGAGTCATCGGTGGGTGTCGTCGGCGCCGTGGCCTGCGCCGGGGTCCGGGTGGTGGTCGGCGTCGGGGTCGAGGTCGTCCGGGTCGATGTCGGAACCGTAGGTCGGGCCGTCGTCTGACCAGACGGCCTTGAGTCTGTCGCCGGTGTTGGCGACCACCGCGGGCTTGACGGCCCGCCAGCCGATCAGCAGGACGACCGCGAGGATCGGGATGCCGATCACGACGACCAGGAAGTCGGTCTTGTGCCAGAAGTACGGCGAGGACTGCCATCCCGAGATGGCCAGGCCCACGATGACCAGCGCGAGGAAGGCCAACCCGACGTAGGCGGTCCAGGGGTACCCCGGCGCCTGGAACGGGCTCGCCGGTATCACGCCCTTGTTGACCAGCTTCCGCAGCCGCAGCTGGCAGACGAAGATCGTGCCCCAGGTGAAGACGACACCGATGGCCGCCGCCTCCAGCGCGATCTCGAACGCGTCGGGGGCCAGGGCGTTCAGTACCGCGCCGAGGACGAAGACCACCGAGGTCATCACGATCCCCGCCCACGGCACGCCCTGGCTGCTCATCTTGAGCGTGAACTTCGGCGCCTGCTTGGACACGCCGAGGGAGCGCAGGATGCGCCCGGTCGAGTACAGGCCCGAGTTCAGGCTCGACATCGCCGCGATGATCAGCACGACCTGGATGAGGTCGGCCATCCAGCCAAGGCCCAGCCGCCCGAACACGGTGACGAAGGGGCTCGTGCCCGACTTGTAATCGGTGGTGGGCAGCATGCAGACCAGCAGCAGGATCGAGCCGCAGTAGAAGATCGCGATGCGGAAGATGACCGCGTTGACCGCCTTGGGGACCTCGCGCTGCGAGTCCTCCATCTCGCCCGCCGCGACCCCGACCATCTCGATGGCGGCGTAGGCGAACACGACACCCGACATGACCAGGATCGGCCCGTACCAGTAGTAGCCGTCGCTGGCGGGCCAGAAGCCGCCGGGGTTGCTCCACAGGTTGTGGAAACCCGCCTCGTGGCCACCGATGTCGAATTGGCCGATCACCACGACCAGGCCGACGGCGAGAAAGACGATGATGGCTCCGACCTTGGCGATCGCCGCCCAGAACTCGAACTCGCCGAACGCGCGCGCCGAGAGCAGGTTGATGACCAGAACGACGGCCAGCGAGATCAGCACCGTCGCCCAGGTCGGCATCAACGGCCACCAGTACTGGACGTAGAGCCCGACCGCGGACAGCTCCGCGATCCCGGTCAGCCCCCAGTTCAGCCAGTACAGCCAGCCGGTGACGAAGGCGGCGCCCTCGCCGTAGAACTCGCGCATGTAGGAGACGAACGCGCCCGACGTCGGGCGGTGCAGCACGAGCTCGCCGAGACAGCGCATCAGGAAGTAGGCGATCACCCCGACGAACGCGTAGCTCAGCAGGAGCGCCGGGCCGGTGCTGTGCAGACGGCTCGCGGACCCGAGGAAGAGACCGGTGCCGATCGCGCCCCCAATGGCGATCATCTGGACGTGTCGCCTGCCGAGCGACTGTTTGTAGCCGACCTGTTCGGCGTGGAGCGAGTGCTGATGCGTCCCCGTCTGCGTCATGGCCTCTTCCTCGCGGTGGGCGATGGTCCGACGCACCGGGCAGAGCGGTCGACGGCGGACACGGAGACTAGGATGTGCGGCGATGATCGTGCAGTCCAGTGCATGTTTTCGATCGGTACCGGCCGATCCCGTCGATTGATGCCAGGCAGCAACCTCTCGCCCGGCCGAGACGAGCACGCCTCAGCGCGCGGCGCTCACAAGAGCCCGCGTCCGCGAGAGTCTGACACAGGTCATCGCGGCCGGGGGATGAAGACGACAGCGCGGCAGACCGGTGGTTACGCGTCGGCGGTGGTGGGCCCGACGACCGGTGTGCCCGCACGGTCGGGCCAGCGCCCGACCTCCTGCCAGCAGCCGTGGTCGTCGACGAGCCGGGCGCCGAGCCCGCATCCGGCCAGCCACGCGCCCGCGGTGCCGCCGCGCAGCAGCGCACCCGAGACGGCGGCGCTCGCGGCGGGCGCGGTGGCGCCCAGCACGACGACGTGGCGCCACATCGCGGGCACCGGACGCGAGGTCGCGGTGACGACGAGCCTGCGCAGTGCGCCACCCGTCGGGAGCCCCAACGCGCACAGCGCGCCGCCGTCCAGCGCGAGAACGGTGGGGGCGGTGTCGGGAGGGGCGGGCAGCGCGACGCGCCAACCCCCCGCGGGGGCGAGCCCCGAACAGGCGAGCGCGCCGCCCAGCGCGACGAGGACGCCGCACCGGGCCGTCTCGGCCACCGCCTCGGCGCAGCGCTGCACCGCGGTCGCCGCGAGGGTGGGGCCGGGGTCGAGCCGCCGCGGGCCGCGCCGTCCGCGTCCGACATCGAGCCGCTCGAGGGCGGTCACCCGGTGGTGGACCACGCCGTTGGCGGGCGCGGTGGTGACGCCGTACGGGAACGGCCCGGCCGCCGGGATGTGCGGTGCGGCGGCGCGGGAGCGGCGGCCGACCCGAGACCGCGGGCGGGCGATGCGGTCGAGCGCCGTGAGCTCGTGGCGCAGCACCTCGCGCGCCTCGCGCAGCTGCCACGGGTCGGTGAGGACGACCCGGCAGGGCACGTCCCAGACGACGAAGTCGGCGCCGATCGTGACCGTGCGCGAGCCGGTGTGCAGCGGGACCGTCATGGGGAGCCTCCGGTCATGGGCCCGGCGATGGGCCCGATCATGGGTGCTGGAAGCACCATCGCAGAGCGACCCTGTGAGGAGGCTGAGCGGAGCTTGCGGAGCGACCATCGCCGCTGAGCGGCGGGGCCCTACAGGAGCACGGCCGTGACCGGCACCGCGACGAGGACGGCCGCCACGAGCCGGACGAGCACGCGCACGGGGACCGGGAGCGGGGCGGGCGGGGCGGTGACGCGGGCCAGCCTGCGGTCGAGCGCCGAGGTGAACGAGCTCAGCGCAGCGGCCGGTGCCGCGCCCCCCATCGCGACGAGCGCCTCCGACAGCTCCGCGGGGCTCGCCTGGCGCGCGGCGACGTCGTCGGCGCGCATCTCGATCAGCGTGGCCACCGCCAGCTGCGCGCACACCATCCCGCGGACGAACGGCGCCGTCGCCCCCCACGCCACGAACGGCAGCACGACCAGGTCGTGGCGCTCCCGCAGGTGGGCGCGTTCGTGGGCGAGCACGGCCCACACCTGGCCGACGTCGAGGCAGTCCAGCACGCCCGCGGAGAC
Organism: uncultured Actinomycetota bacterium; assembly: GCA_963750095.1. GTDB lineage: Bacteria > Actinomycetota > Actinomycetes > Mycobacteriales > Pseudonocardiaceae > Pseudonocardia. The sequence goes on from CAVVPJ010000012.1 coordinate 1,214,039, forward strand.
GACCAGCCGCGAGCGCAGGCCGGGCAGGCAGTAGGCGACCGGCACCGGGTGGTCCAGCACGCGGGCGCCGGGCGCGGCGGGCCACGGCGTGCCGAGGAGGTCGAGGAGGTCGCGGTGGCGGGCGCGCACCCGCAGCGTCCGCACGGTGACCGCGGCCAGCACACTGAGCAGGCGGGCCGCCAACGCGACCGTCAGCAGCAGCGCGCCCACCTGGGGCAGCCCCAGCTGGGCGGGCAGCCGACCGTCGGCGAGCGCCGCGAGCGTGGCCGCCGCGGCGGGCAGCGGCGACCCGACCGGGGCGAGCCCGTAGACGAGCCCGGCGCCGAGCAGCGCGAGGCCGCCCGCGAGCCCGATCGCCTGCCACAGCAGGAGGGCCCCGACCGGGTCCCGCTCCGGCCATCGGGCGACGGCGAGCCTGCGGCTGGCGGGCTCGGCGAGCGCGACGCCGAACACGAGCAGGCCGAGCGCGACCAGCTCCATCGGGCGGAGGGTCAGCCGAGCAGGTCGCGCAGGGCGGCACGCTCGTCGTCGGGGATGGAGCCCAGGAAGCGGGCGAGCGCGGCACCGCGGTCGGGCGTGGCGTCGAGCGCGTCGCGCATCAGCTCGGCGACGTGGTCCTCGCGGCTCGCCACCGACCGGTAGCGGTGGGCACGCCCGCTGCGCTCGCGCGTGACCAGCCCCTTGCGCTCGAGGCGGCCCAGCACGGTGAGCACCGTGGTGGTGGCCAGCTCACGCCCGGCGAGCGCGTCCTGCACGTCGCGCGCCGTCAGGGCGTCGGTGGCGGACCACAGCGCCTCCATGACGGCACGTTCCAGCTCCCCGAGCGTCGGCACGGTCTTCATTCTACCCGAAGTAGAACGGGGCGCGGGCGCTAGTGAACCTGGACCTCGTCGCCGACCTGCAGGTAGTTGAACCACGTCACGGCGTCCTCGTGGACGAGCTTCACACACCCCGCGGAGTACGTGTCCTGGCGTCCTTCGTGGAACGCCACCCCGCCGTCGGCGAAGAACACCGAGTACGGCATCTGGGTCAGGTACTGCCTGCTGGTGTACTGCTCGGCCTTCCACTGGACGTGGAACGTGCCGACCGGCGTCGGGTCGTCCTGGTCACCGGTCATGACGTGCACCGGCCCGCGGGTCACCACCCCGTCGTCGATCAGCCAGGCCTCCCGGTCCGCGACGTCGACGCAGGCCTTCGCGGTCGACGTGCACGGTGTGCCGTCCACCGGCGTCGCCGCGGGCGGCGGGGCCGCGGCGGCCGCGCGGACCGCGGGAGCCGCGGGAGCCGCGGTGTGGGGCGCGGTCTTGGTGGCCGCGGCGCGAGCCGTGGCGGGCGCAGCGGCGTGGACGGCGGTCTTGTCGGCCGCGGCGGCGGGCGCGGGCGCCGCGGCGGCGGGCTGGACGGCGGCGGGCTGGACGGCGGCGGGCTGGGCGGAGTCGGGCTGGGCGGAGTCGGGCTGGGCGGAGTCGACGGCGGGCGCCGACGCGGCCAGTCCGGCGGGGCCCGGCGTCGCGCCCGCCGGGCCGCCCGTCCCGGCCAGCGCCACCGCGGCCACGGCGACCAGGGCCGCCGCCCCCGCCGCGCCGAGCACGGCGGCTCGCGCGCGGCCACGGCGCGCACGAGGTCGATCATGAGATCCCACGTCCAGGTCCCTTCCCCGGTCCTGCGCTGAGCAACGACCGACGGCGCAGAACGTGACGGCCTAGAGTGCGCCGCATGGCCGACGCCGGGCAGCTGCGCATGGGCAGCGCGGCGGGACGCTGGGTGCTCGCCACCACCGTGCTGGGCTCGGGCATCGTGATGATCGACGGGACCGTCGTCAACGTCGCGCTCGCCCGCATCGGCCGGGAGCTCGACGCGGGCTTCAGCGACCTGCAGTGGACCGTGAACGCGTACACGCTCAGTTTGGCGTCGCTGATCCTGCTCGGCGGCTCACTGGGCGACCACCTGGGCCGCAAGCGGGTCTTCGTCGTCGGCGTGGTCTGGTTCGCGCTGGCGTCGCTGCTGTGTGGGCTCGCCCCCAACGCGACCGTGCTCATCGCCGCGCGGGCGCTGCAGGGCGTCGGCGGAGCGCTGCTGACCCCGGGCAGCCTCGCCCTCCTCTCGGCGTCCTTCCACGGCCCCGACCGGGCCGCCGCCATCGGGGCCTGGTCGGGGCTGGGCGGGATCGCGGGCGCGGTCGGCCCGTTCCTGGGCGGGTGGCTCGTCGAATGGACGTGGCGGGCCGTCTTTCTGATCAACATCCCGCTCGCGGCGGTGGTCGTCGCGGTCGCGGTCCGGCACGTGCCGGAGAGCCGCGACGTCGAGTCGGCGCCCGGCCTCGACGTCGCGGGCGCGGTCCTCGGCGCGCTCGGGCTCGGGCTGCTGACGTGGGGGCTGACCCTGCTCGGCGCGGACGGCGCCACCCCGCCCGCCATCGCCGCCACGGCGGCGGGTGCGGTGGCGCTGGTCGCGTTCTGGCTGGTCGAGCGGCGCTCGCCGCACCCGCTCGTGCCGCCTGCGCTCTTCCGCAACCCGGTGTTCAGCGCCGCGAACGCCGCCACGCTGCTGATCTACGGCGCGCTCGGGGTGGTGTTCCTGCTGCTGGTGCTCCAGCTGCAGACCGTCGCGGGCTTCACCCCGCTGGCGGCGGGCACCGCGCTGCTGCCGCTGACGGTGGTCATGCTCCTGTTCTCGGCGCGGGTGGGTGCGCTCGCCGGACGGATCGGCCCGCGGCTGCCGATGACTGTCGGGCCGTTGGTGTCCGCGTGCGGGCTGCTGCTGCTCCTGCGGGTCGGGCCGGGCGCGACGTGGCTCACCGAGGTCCTGCCCGCCACGCTGGTCTTCGGGGTCGGCATGACGCTGACGGTCTCCCCGCTCACCGCGACCGTGCTCGACGCGGCGCCCGACCGGTTCGCCGGGTCCGCGTCCGGGGTGAACAACGCCGTGGCGCGCGCGGCGGGCCTGCTGGCGGTGGCGGTCATCCCGGGGATCGCGGGGATCACGGGCGACGCCTACGCCGACCCGGCCGCGCTCGACGCGGGCTTCCGCACCTCGGTGACGATCGCGGCGGGGCTGCTCGTCGTGGCCGCGGTGGTGTCCTTCGCCTTCGTCCGCCGTGCCCGCACCGCACCGGCGCCCGAGCGCGTCCGCGTCGAGGAGTGCTTCCGCTGCGAGCTCACCGCGCCTGCGGCGCACCCGGCCGACGGCTAGCCCGCCCCAACCACCGTGATCACCAGCTCGGCACGGAAACCGGCCACAGCTGACCGGATGTGCGCCGAGCCGACGATCACGTCCCGGCTGGGGTGGGTCGTCGGACGTCTCGAGTACGCCCCACGGCCGGGCCCGGCCTCAGCGGAGCCGCAGGGCCTCGGCCAGTGCGCGCAGCGGCGTGACCGGGTCCTCGTCGGGACGGGTGAGGAGCTGCGCGCAGACGTGGTCGGCGCCCGCGTCGAGGTGCTCGGTCAAGCGCGCGGCCACCGTGTCCGGATCCCCGTGCGCGACGAGGGCGTCGACCAGCCGGTCGCTGGCCTCGGCGATGTCGGCGTCGGTGAAGCCCAGCGTCAGCAGGTTGCTGGTGTAGTTGCGCAGCCGCAGGTAGGGCCGGGCCACGGCGGGGCGGCCGACGGCGCGGGCACGTTCGGGATCCGCGTCGAGGACGACCTTGTGCTCGGGCGCGAGCAGCACACCGGGCCCGACCCGCTCGCGGGCGGCACGCGTGTGCTCCGGGGTGGTGAGGTACGGGTGTGCGCCCGCCGTGCGCTCGGCGGCCAGTGCGAGGACCTTGGGGCCGAGCGCGGCGAGCGCCCGACCCTCGACCGGCACCCCCTCGGCGTCCAGCGCGTCGAGGTAGGCGACGATCGTCGCGTACGGGCTGCGGTACTGCGCGGTCGCCTCGGGATGCCCGATGCCGACGCCGAGCAGGAAGCGGCCCGGGTGGACCTTGGCGATGCGGTGGTACGACGCGGCGACCTCGGCGGCGGGGCTCGCCCACATGTTGACGATCCCGGTCGCCACCGCGATGTGCGCGGTGCCCGCCAGCAGCGCCTCGACCGCCCGGAGATCCGCGGCGGGCGAGCCACCCACCCAGATGGCGCCGTAGCCCAGCGCCTCGATCTCCCTGGCCAACGCCGGACTCAGGTCGCCCTGCCGCTTCCAGATGCCGTACCTGCCGATGTCCACCGTCATGCCCACGGCAACACCGGCGAACGCCGCCCGCATTCCGCGGGGCCCGTAGGGTCCCGGGTGTGGACCCGAGCTCCCGCGCGGCCCCGCTCCGCATGCGACCGCGCGTCCTGGTGGCGCCCGACCCCCGCCTCCCCTACGACGCGCCCCCCGGTACCGAGGCTGTCGTGGTGGGCGGCGGGATCGGGGGGGTGAGCGCCGCGGTCGTGCTCGCCGAGCGCGGCGTGGCCGTCACGCTGCTGGAGGCGGCGCCCACGCTCGGCGGCAGGCTCGGCGCCTGGTCGCACATGCTGCCCGACGGCACCGAGCAGGTCGTCGAGCACGGCTTCCACGCGTTCTTCCGGCACTACTACACGTGGCGCGCGATCCTGCGGCGCGCCGACCCGTCCCTGGCGTTCCTGCGTCCGATCGGCGGCTACCCGGTCATCTCCCGCAACTGGCCGCCCGAGGACCTCACCGGGCTCCCCGGGGCGCCGCCGCTGAACCTGCTGGCGCTGTTCGCCCGCTCCCCCAGCCTCGGCCTGCGCGACCTGCTGCGCTCCGACCAGGCCCGCGCCGCCCAGCTCCTGGCGTACGACCAGGCCGCGACGACCGCCGCGTTCGACGACGTGCCCGCCGAGCGGTTCCTGCGGGAGCTGGGCATGTCCGACCGGGCACAGGCGATGCTGTTCGAGGCGTTCGCGCGCTCCTTCTTCGCCGCGCCCGCGGCGCTGTCGGCCGCCGAGCTGGTCGCGATGTTCCACTACTACTTCCTCGGCAACCCGGAGGGCATCGGCTTCGACGCACCGGACACCGACTACCTGTGCGGCATCTGGTCGCCGCTGCGTGCGCACCTGGAGAAGCACGGCGCCGACATCCGCACGGACGCACCGGCCCGGGCCCTCGCGCCCGACGACCGCGCACGCTGGCGCGTCGAGCTGGACGACGGGGCGCTCGCCACCGAGCACCTCGTCCTGGCGCTCGACCCCGGCGCGCTGCGGGCCCTCGCCGCCGCGTCCCCGCGGGCCCCGGCTGAGCTGGCCCGCCGAGCGGCGGCCTGCGCCGTGGCGGCGCCGTTCGCCGTCACGCGGCTGTGGCTCGACCGCGACGTCGCCCCGGAACGTCCGACGTTCAGCGCGGTGAGCCGGGAGCCGACGCTCGACTCGGTCACCGTCTACTCCCGGCTGGAACGCCCCTCGGCGGAGTGGGCCGCCCGGACCGGAGGGTCGGTCGTCGAGCTGCACTCCTACGCCTGCGACGCGCCGGACCCGGCGACGGCCACGACCCGCATGCGCGCCGAGCTGGCCGCGCTGTGGCCCGAGACGGTCGACGCGCGCGTGGTGCACCGGCAGGAACGGCTGGAGGCCACCGCGCCGGGCTTCCCGCCCGGCGGGGCGGGCACCCGGCCGCGGGTCCACGGGGACGCCCCCGGGATCCGGGTGGCGGGTGACCACGTCGACCCGCCCTACCTGTGCGGGCTCATGGAGCGCGCGGCCCTCACCGGGGTGCTCGCCGCGAACGACGTGCTGCGCGAGGTGGGCGCGGGCCCCGAGGAGATCCGGGGGATCCCGCAGCGGGGGCTGCTGGCGGGCCTGGTGCGCGTCAGCTGACCCGTGCGTCGCGCACGACCGGCACGAGGTTGCGACGCACCCACACGGGGTTGGCGGCGTAGGACGGCGACTTGGCGATGTTGTGCGACACGTGCTGCAGCCAGCCGAGCACGGCGAGCAGCCCGACGTCGAGCACGTCGCCGCCGAGCTGGCGCTGGGCCCTGGCCAGCAGGTCGCCTTCGGGCCTGCGGGCGTCGGCGAGCCGGTCGAGCACGACCGCGCCCAGCTCGGCCCCTCCGAACGCGGCCTCGGCGGTGAGCAGGAACGACACGACGTCGAGCACGGCGAACCCGGCCGGGTCGCCGTCGCACCAGTCGACGACGGCCACCGCACGGCCGTCGTCGTCGGCGAGGACGTTGTCGGCGGTGTAGTCGCCGTGGGTCCACGCGGTGGCGACCGCGACTCCCCGCAGCCGCTCGGCGAGCGCGGCGGCGAGCTTCGTCGCGGCGGCGCGCTGGCCGCGGGGCAGCGCGGGCAGGACGACGTCCATCGGCTCCTGCACCCACCGGCGCAGCTCGTCGTCGCCCACCCGAACGACGGTTGCCGTGCACCGGTGCATCTCGGAGATCGTGGCGACCGCGCTCGACCGGTAGGTCCGCCGCCGCGCCGGGTCGCGCAGCACCGCCACGCCGCCCGACCCCGGCAGCCGCGACTCGAGCACGCAGTACGACCCGCCCACGTCGCCCTCGCCGACGATCGTCGGCAGCAGCGACCGCCACTCCACGAGGCGCTCCTCGGCGTGCAGCGCCCGCAGCACCTCGGTCTGCCTGCGCAGCTGGGCCTGGCCCTGCGGGCTGTCGCTCGCCTTGAGCAGCGCCCCGCCCGGCGCGTCGACCCCGGCGGGCCCGAACCCGACCACGACGGAGTCCGACCTGCCCGTCATCCGCCGCCCGAACACCCAGCCCGCGTCGGCGTGGGTGTCGGCGAGCGGGCGCACCCTCCGCAGCAGCGCGGCCGAGCGCACGGCGTCGATGCGGGTCGAGAGGAGCGGGGGCAGCCACGGCGCCGTCGCCACGAGGATCCCGACGGCGACGAGTGTCTGCGCCGACAGCCACGCGATCCCGACCGCAACGACGCCCAGGTAGGGCATGAGCAGCCAGGACATCGCGATGACGATCATCGCGATGGTGGCGGGCACCCCGAACAGCACGCCCATGCGCTGCCGGACGCGCGCCGCGTTCACCGTGGACGCGGTGATGACGTTGGGCACGGCGGAGAGCGCGAGCAGCATCAGCGTGACGCTGCCGCCCGCGGCGTAGTGCTCGCCGAAGATCGACAGCACCAGCGGCGCCCCGGCGACGAGCACCACGACGACCGGTGCCACGAGCGTCAGCGCCCGGCGCACGGTGGCCCGCCGCGCCGCCTCGACGGCCGAGGCGTCGGACGCCGAGCTGTGCGCCACCATCGACTGGCCCATGCTGGACGCGACGGAGTAGAGCGCCTGCCCGATCGTCCACACGATGCCGTAGACGGCGGCGTCGGCGGCGCCGAGCCGGGCGAGCACGAGCACCGGCAGGCCGAACAGCGCGCTCTGCCAGAAGACGGCCCCCGCGTAGTCGGCGCGCACGAACCGGGCGAGCGCGCCGATCGTGATCGGCACCTCCCGGGCGGCGGCCTCGCGGGCGTGCTGGGGCAGCCCGCGCAACAGCAGCCAGCCGTTGATCCCGAGGACGATCAGCGCGGTCGACACCACCCACGACACCGCGATGCCGCCCGGCACCGCCGCGACCGCCGCCACCACCAGCAAGGCGATCTTGAGCAGCGCGAAGACGAAGTTCTCGCCGGGCACGATCGCCGCACGGCGGATGCCGGTGAGCACGAAGTCCTGGATGACGAAGATCGACCACAGCGGGGTGGCGACCACGAGGAACAGGATGAGCCGGACGTGCCCGGCGGCGTCCTCCAGCTCCTCGGCCCACAGGTCGGCGCCGAGCGCGAACACCAGCCCGGCCAGCGCGGCCGCGGTCGCGCCGACGAGGTAGCCGCCGACGACGAGCCGCCGCGTCGCCCGGCCCGCGACGGGCACGAAGCGCAGCAGCGCATAGGTCATGTTCAGCTGGGCGATGCCGCCGAGCAGCATCATCGTGGAGAGTGCGACGTTGTTGATGCCCACCGCCTCCGGCGGGAACAGCCGCGCAGCGAGCACCCAGTAACCCAGCCCGACCGCCGAGGTGAGGCCGTTGGAGAGGACGAGCGCCAAGCCGTCGCGCAGCGATGGCGACAGCCTGCGCCACGGCGCGCTCGCGCTGCGCGCCGAGGTGTCGGCGGTCGGGTCAGCGCTCCGACTCGCGACCACCGTCATGGCCTAAAGGCTAACAACCCGCTGTCACCACCTTGCGGGCGAACTCCGGATGAACACTCCGCTGCCGGTCCCGAACGGAGGCGCCACCGACGTGGGCGTTCGCCGGAGCGGAACGGCGCGCTTCCGTGGCCGCGGCGGGCGCTCGTAGCGTCCCGGGCTCATGCGGCGCAGCACCGAGCGGATTCTGACCACGCACGTCGGCAGCCTCGGCAGGCCGCACGATCTGCTGGAGATGATGCGGGAGAAGGAGCACGGTCGCCCCTACGACGCCGACGCGTACGCCAAGCGGGTGACGACGGCGGTCGCGGAGGTCGTCGGCGAGCAGGTCGGCGCGGGGCTCGACATCGTCACCGACGGTGAGCTGGGCAAGGTCAGCTTCCTCACCTACGTCAAGGACCGCCTCGGCGGCTTCGACGCGGCACAGGGCGAGCGGCTGATGCCGCCGTCGTGGCGGGTGGAGATCGACGCCTTCCCCGAGTACTACGCGGGCTACCTGGGCAAGTACAAGGACCAGGTCAGCCCGATGATGACCATGGTGTGCACCGGCCCCGTCACCTACCAGGGCCACGACCAGCTGCAGACCGACATCGCCAACCTGCGCGCGGCGCTCACCGGCCACGACGTCGTCGAGGCGTTCCTGCCCTCGACGAGCCCCAGCGGCTTCGGGCGCAACGCGTACTACGCGAGCCACGGCGAGTACCTCGCGGCCGTGGCGGAGGCGCTGCGCGAGGAGTACCTCGCGATCGTCGACGCCGGGTTCCTGCTGCAGGTCGACGACCCGTGGCTGATCGAGTACCTGTCGGAGAACCCGGCGACCACTCCCGAGCAGCGCCGCCGCGACGCCGAGCAGCACATCGAGATCCTCAACCACGCGCTGCGCGGCATCCCGCCGGAGCGGATCCGCCTGCACACCTGCTACGGCCTCAACCACGGTCCGCGCATCCACGACCTCGCCTTCCGCGACATCGCCCCGCTCATGCTGCGGATCAACGCGGGGGCCTACTCGTTCGAGGTGGCGAACCCCCGTCACCAGCACGAGTGGAAGATCTGGCGGGACATCCCGCTGCCCGACGGAAAGCTCATCATTCCGGGACTGCTCGGGCACGCGAGCAACTACGTCGAGCATCCCGAGCTGATCGCCGACATGATCGAGCTGTACGCCGGGATCGTCGGGAGGGAGAACGTCATCGCGGGCGCGGACTGCGGGTTCTCGTCGCGGGCCTCGTTCCATCCCGAGGTGCACCCGACCGTCGTGTGGGAGAAGTTCCGCGCGCTGGCCGAGGGCGCGCGCCTGGCCACCCAGCGCCTGTGGAGGTGACATCGGGCTCTGGGCCTGATGTCGGCCGCCGTCCGGGCTACCGTCCGCGCATGAGCGAACTTCGGCCGCAGCGTCGCGCCCGCGCCATCGCGATGACCCCCGACGAGGTCGACGCGTTCCTGGCCGGTCAGCACACCTGCCGCGCCGCCACGGTTGGCAGGGGTGGCCCGCACGCCACCCCGCTCTGGTACGTCTGGCTGGACGGGGCGCTGTGGCTGGCGTCGCTGTCGCGCAGCCAGCGGTGGACCGACCTGACGGCCGACCCGCGCATCGCGGTCGTCGTCGACGCGGGTGCGGACTACGGCGAGCTGCGCGGGGTGGAGCTGCGCGGGGTCGTCGAGGTGGTGGGTGAGGTGCCGCGGACCGGCGAGGCGGTGCCCGAGCTCGACGCGCCCGAGCAGGCGTTCGCCGACAAGTACACGGGCGGCACGATCGTCCGCGACGGCCGCCACGGCTGGATGCGCCTCGTGCCGGAGAAGATCACGAGCTGGGACTTCCGCAAGATCGGCCAGGCCCGGCCGGGTCAGAACAGGTCGTAGGACGCGCGCGCCACGCGGAAGCCATGGCCGGTCGCGCGGTTGACGCACCGCACGCCGGTCTCCTGGCTGTCGCAGACGACGCCGCCGAACGAGACGGCCCGGCCGTACTGCAGGACCTGCAGGCCGGGGTCGGCGACCGTGTCGGTCGCGCACGTCAGCTGGGCCTTCCCGGCGCCGGACACGACGGCGCCCGTGCCGTAGGCGCCCGTGCAGTCGGCGGGCTTCGGCGGGATCTGCCAGCCGCGCTCGGCCACGTCACAGCGGACGTCGCCGTCGCTCGCCGCGGAGGTGTCGGTCATCTGGCACGAGATGTTGCGGCTGGGCGTGGTGAACCGCGGGCCGTCGGCGCCGAACTGCGCCGCGTCGACGAGCGTCGCGCCGGTGCCCGGGTCGAGCACGCCGGTGGGGGCGGCGGTCGCGGACGCCTGCGCCGAGGGGCCTGCCGGGGCGGGGCCCGCCGACGTCGGCGTGCCCTCGACCCGCGCCGTGAGCAGCACCGCGGCGGCGATCCCGGCGACGACGACCACGGCCACCACGACCAGCCCGACGATCGGCGCCCTCCGGCGCCGAGGCGGCGGGCCGGGCGCGGCGGGGGGCCACCCCGGTGCGGGGGCGCCGGGTGGCGGCAGGCCCACCAGGGTCGGCGGAGGCCCGGCGCGCCCCCCGACGTCCGGCGGCGGCCCGGCGGCCAAGAACGCGGTCGGCTCCCTCCCGAACCCTCCGGGTCCCGGCGGGGAGAACGTGACCGTTGGCGCCCCGGGCTCGCCACCAGGCGGGGATGACACCGTGGGCGCCCCGCCCGGCCCGGACGCGGCGGTCGCCGCGCCTGCGGGCGAGAACGTGGCGGTCGGCTCGCCATCGAAGGACGGCACCGCGCTCGGGGAAGCGGCGGGCGGGAACGATGACACCGCCGCCTCGCGTGCGGCACCGGGGCCTCCGGCGGAGGCTTCGGCCGCCGGGGCCACCGTCCCGCGGGGCGGAGCCGCGGCCGCGCCGAACAGGGTCGCGAGCCGGACGGCGGGCAGGCGCTCAGCGGGTTCCTTGCGTAGACAGGCGAGCGCGACCGACCGGACAGGCTCGGCCATCGCCCCGAGATCCGGCTCGGCCTCGGCGACCCTGCGCAGCGTCTCCTGCGGCGACCCCGCCGCGAACGGCGAGCGCCCGGTGGCCGCGAACCCGAGCACGCAGCCGAGCGCGAACAGGTCGACCACCGGGCTCGCGGGCGCGCCCGGCGGCGCCGCGGTCGGCGTCGGCGCTGCCGGAGGCCCACCCGCCGCCGCGGAGGGCTCGGTTGGCGGGCCCCCGGGCGTACCCGGCAATGGCGCCGTCGGCGTCCCGTCCGCGGCGGCGGGGGCCTCGGCGCTCTGCTCGGGCGCCGCGAAGCCGGGCGTGGTGTGGCCGGGTCCCGCGGCCCTGGCGAGCCCGAACCCCACCAGCCGCGGCCCGTCGTCGGCCAGGACGACCGCGTCGGGGGTGAGGTCGCCGTGCACCAGCCCCGCCGCGTGCAGTGTCGCGAGGCCGCCGACGAGCCGCTCGGCCAAGGCCGCCGTGCCCGTCTCGTTCAGCGGGCCCCGCTCCTCCACGAACCGCCGCAGCGTGTACCCCGGGACATGCGCCGTGACCAGGAACGGCGGGTCCGCCGCGGCGTCGACGTCGACCACGGTCGCCACGAACCACGGCGGAGCGGCCGCGCCCGCGCGCGCCTCCTGGGCGAACCGCTGCCGGAACCCCGGGCGCGCCGCGACCTCGGGATGCACGAGCGTCAACACCACCGCGCGGCCGCCGCTGCCCTCGCCGAGCAGCGTGCGGCCCGTCGGGGTCTCCGCGAGGCGGCGCACCACGCGATACGGACCGAGGTGGGTCGGATCCTCTGGGTGCACGGCACCGGAGGCTACGGGCCGGGAGGCGAGCCGTCAGCCCCCGGCCTCACAGCTCGATCCGCGAACCCATGATCACGGTGCGGTCGACCGGCAGGCCGAAGTACGCCGCCGGGTTCGCCGCGTTGTGCGAGAGCCCGATGAACATCCGCTTGCGCCAGCCGCTCATCCCCCGCTGACGGCCGCGTTCGATCGTCATCCGGGACAGGAAGTACAAGGCCTCGTCGGGGTCGATGTCGAGCTCGGAGGCCAGCACGCAGGCCTGGCGCAGCACCTCCGGGACGTCCTGTTCGTCCTGGAAGCCGAAACGGGCCGCGAGGTGCACGATCCCGTCGTCGGCGCGGCCGAGGTCGTCGACCGAGAGCCGCTCGCCCAGCGGCACGTGCGGCACGTTCTCCGACAGCACCGACACGATGACCACCCGCTCGTGCAGCACGTGGTTGAAACCGACGTTCGCCCGCAGCGCCAGCGGCGCGGTCAGCTTCGTCGGGTGCGGGAAGACCGCCGTGCCCGGCACCCGCGGGATCTTCTTGATGCTCAGCATCTCGATGAAGTCGGGAAGCGGGCCTTCGACGTCGATGCGCCGTGCGGTGATGGTCTGCCTGCCGCGCTGCCACGTCGTCATCACGGTGACGATGACCGCCGCGACGAGCAGCGGCAGCCAACCGCCCTCGACGATCTTCGTCAGGTTGGCGGTGAAGTAGGTGAGCTCGATCCCGCCGAACACGACCCCGGCCAGTGCCAGCTTCCACGTCGCCCACCGCCACGCGATGGCCGCGTGCATGAGGAAGAGCGTGGTGGTGAGCAGGAGCGTGCCGGTCACCGCGAGGCCGTACGCCGTCGCGAGCCTGTCGGAGGACTCGAAGACCAGCGTCAGCACCAGCACGCCGCCGAACAGCAGCCAGTTGACCGCGGGCACGTAGATCTGGCCACTCTCGGCCGTCGACGTGTGCCGCACCGTCAGATGCGGCAGGTAGCCCAGGCGCACGGCCTGCCGCGACACCGAGAACGCGCCGGAGATCACCGCCTGCGACGCGATGATCGTCGCGACGGTGGCCAGCAGGACCAGCGGCCACCGCGCCCAGTCCGGCGCGAGCAGGTAGAACGGGTTGGCGACCGCCGAGGGGTCGTCCAGGATCAGCGCGGCCTGGCCCAGGTAGTTGAGGATCAGCGCGGGGAACACGACGGCGAACCACGAGACCCGGATCGGCCGCCGCCCGAAGTGGCCCATGTCCGCGTACAGCGCCTCGGCGCCGGTGATCACCAGAACGACGGCGCCCATCGAGACGAAGGCCGTGAACGGGTGGTCGGCGACGAACGAGACGGCGAAGGTCGGCGACAGCCCCAGCAGCACACCGGGATGGCCGACGATGTGCGGCACGCCCATCACGGCCAGCACCACGAACCAGATCACCATGATCGGGCCGAAGAGCCGCCCGACCCGGTGCGTGCCGAAGCGCTGCGCCGCGAACAGCCCCGCGAGGATGACGATGCCGATCGGCAGGATGGCCTCGGCGAGCTCCGGCTGCGCCACCCCGAGGCCCTCGACGGCCGAGAGCACCGAGATCGCGGGGGTGATCAGCGAGTCGCCGTAGAACAGCGACGCCCCGATCACGCCGAGGGCGAGCGCGAAGGCCGCGCGGCGGGCGGTCGCCCCGGACTCCCCGCGCACGAGCGCGGCGAGCGCCATGATCCCGCCTTCGCCGTCGTTGTCGGCGCGCAGGATGAACGACACGTACTTGATCGACACCACGACGGTGATCGACCAGAAGATCAGCGACACGACGCCGTAGACGTCGGCGACCGTGGGCTTGACCGCACCGTCGTCGATCGAGAACACGGTCTGGACGGCGTAGAGGGGGCTGGTGCCGATGTCCCCGAAGACGATGCCGAGCGCCCCGAGCGCCAGCCCGTACAGCCCGGAGCTGTGGGCGGCGGGGTGGTCGGGGTTGCCGCCGTGGATACGGCTCGGAACGTTCTGCGCCTCGGCGGCGCACGTCTCCGCGGCGGTGCCCGCCTCGGGGGCGGCCTGCGCATCGGTCACACCGCCAAGTCTGCACCGGCGGCGTGCGGATCGCGTCGCCCGGCGCGCCCCCGAGCGGGTGCGAGCTACGGCGTGCCGGTGACCAGCGGCCACAGCCCTTCAGGGCCTGCCGCCAGCGCCGCGGCACCGACGACGTCCTGCCACTGGGCCTCGGAGCCGTCCTCGTCGCGCCACGCCCACAGCCGGGTGGTGACCAGGCGCAGGTCGTGCTCGCGGGTGAACCCGATCGCCCCGTGCACCTGGTGCGCGATCCGCGCGACCACCCCCGCCGCCTCGGACGTGCGCGCCTTCGCCATGGCGATCGGCAGCTCGGCGCCGAGCACGCCGTCGGCGTCGGCGGCGCGGGCGGCGGCCGCGGCGGCCGCCGAGGCCGCGGCGACCTCGGCCGCGGCCAGGGCCAGCTGCTGCTGCACGGCCTGGAACCGGCCGATCGGGCGCCCGAACTGCACCCGCTCCCCCGCGTACCGCACCGACGCGGCAAGCGCCCCGCGCAGGGCGCCCGCGAGCAGCTGGGACCGCCCGAGCGCGGCGCGCAGCCGCAGCTGCTTCCCGACGTGCTCCTCGACCGACGACGCGGTGACCGGGCCGTCGACGACGACGGTGTCGCGCGGCTCCTCGGCCAGGTTCGCCCCGTCGGTGACCGTCACCGCGGCGGGGTCGACCAGCAGCGCGTGGTCCCCCGCGAGGACGACGATCCCGGCGGCGGCGCGCGCCCACGGCACGCGGTGCAGCACCCCCGCTGCCCTGCGGACGGTGCGTGCGACGTCGAGGTCGCCGGTCGCCAGCGTCAGCGGCCCGTCGGGCAGCGGGATGCCCGCGGCCTGCAGCAGCCACCCGGCGAGCAGGTCGGTCTCGACCAGCGGGACGCGCGCCGCGTAGGCCCCGGCCGCGGTGAGCACGACCGCGGCGTCGGCGAAGCTCGCCGCGCTTCCCCCGACGTCGGCAGGCAGGGTGAGCCGGGCGAGGCCGGTCTGTTCGAGGGTGGCCCAGAGCGCCGCGTCGAACCCGGTGTCCCCGGTGGCAGGGGTGGCAGCGGTGGCAGCGGTGGCACTGCCGAACACGTCGTCGGCGAGCTCGGCGAGCTCGGTGTTGACCGCGACCGTCATGGGCGTGCTCCCCCTCGGACGACGTGTGCCGTCACCGCAGCCCCAGCCCGCGCGCGACGATGCCGCGTAGCACCTCGTTGGTGCCCCCGCGCAGCGTGAATCCCGGCGCGTGCAGCACCGCGTCGGCGAGGAGCCTGGCGAACCCCGGCTCCGCTCCAGGGTCGGGCGGGATCGCGACGAGCAGCCGCGCCGCGTCGATGACCTCGTTCTCGAAGCGGGTGCCGAGATCCTTGACGACCGCGGCCGCGAGCTCGGGCGCCGCGCCCGACTCGAGCGCGCCCGCGATGGCCAGCGACATGCGGCGCAGCGTCCACAGCCGCGCCACCAGCCCGCCGACCGCGCGGCGGGCGCCGGGATCAGCCGACCGGCCGAGCTCGCCGACCAGCGCCGCGAGCAACGGATACGTCGACAGGAACCGCTCCGGCCCGCTCCGCTCGAACGCCAGCTCGCTGGTGACCTGGTGCCATCCGGAGCCGATCTCGCCGAGCACCATCGCGTCGGGCACGAACACCTTGTCGAACACGACCTCGTTGAAGTGGTGCGCGCCGGTGAGCAGCGGGATCGGCCGGATCGTCACACCGGGGCCCGACAGGTCGACGATGAACTGCGACAGGCCCGCGTGGCGGCGGGCCTCGTCGCGGGGCGCGGAGCGGGCGAGGACGAAGAACGCGTGCGCGCGGTGCGCGCCGGACGTCCACACCTTGGTGCCGGTGAGCTCCCAGCCGCCGTCGACCTTCTCGGCCCGCGTGCGGACGCTCGCGAGATCGGAGCCCGAGTCGGGCTCGCTCATCCCGATGCCGAAGTAGACCTCGCCCGCGGCGATACCCGGCAGGTACCGGCGACGCTGCTCCTCGGTGCCGAAGCGCAGCAGTGTCGGGCCGATCTGCCGGTCGGCCACCCAGTGCGCGGCCACCGGGGCCCCCGCCGCCAGCAGCTCCTCGGTGACGACGTACCGGTCGAGCGCCGAGGCGCCGTGGCCGCCGTACTCGACGGGGATGGTCATGCCGAGCCAGCCCCGGCGGGCCAGCTCCTTGGTGAACCGCTCGTCCCAGCCCGACAGCCAGACGTCGGCCCGCGGCGCCCACGCCCCGGCGGCGCGTTCGGCCGCGAGGAACTCCCTGACCTGGGCCCGCAGCGCCGCGGCCCGCGGCGGGAGCTCGGCCGGGGGCGGGACCAGCGCGGGCAGCCGCGCGAGCGTGTGCGTCACACGCCCATCCTGCGCCATCCGCCGCCGCGGCGGCGACCCCGGCGCGACCTCACACAGGTTGAGGCGTCCTCGCACGGGTTCGACCATGTGCGAGGACGCCCCAGGGCGTGCGAGGTGCCGCGGTCCTAGGCCGCCGCGGCGTCGTCGGCCGGCTCCGCGGCGGGCTCGCCTGTGTGCTCGGCGACCGGCTCCGGCGTGCGCATCCCGAACGACGCCGCGATCGCGACGAGCGAGAGCACCGCCGCCACCAGGAACGCGGCGTGCACGCCGCCCGCGGTGGCGACCGCCTCCCCGGCGCCCGCGGCGGTGAGCCGCCCCGCCGCGACGCTCAGCACGCTGACCAGCAGCGCCACACCCGCCGCACCGGCCAGCTGCTGGGTGGAGCCGAAGATCGCACTGCCGTACGAGTACAGCCGCGGCTCGACCGCGCCCAGCCCCGCGGTGAAGAGCGGGGTGAACACGAACGCGAGGCCGACCGAGAGCAGCACGTGGAAGCCCAACACGAACCAGGCCGGGCTGTCGGCGCCGAACAGCGTGCTCCACCACAGCGCCAGGCTGGTGACGACCGTGCCCGGCACGAGGAGGGTACGCGCCCCGAACCGGTCGTAGAGCCTTCCGACGACCGGGCCGAGCAGACCCATCACCAGACCGCCGGGAAGCAGCAGCAGGCCGGTGGCCAGCGGGCTGAGGTGCAGGACGTTCTGCATGTAGATCGGCAGCAGCGTGAGCGAGCCCAGCAGCGTGGCCATCATCAGCATCATGATCACCGAGGCGGTGGTGAACGTGCGCGAGCGGAACGTGCGCAGATCCAGCAGCGCCCGGTCGGTGCGCTGCAGCACCAGCTGGCGGGCGACGAACGCGACGATGCCCACCCCGCCCAGGACGAACGGCACCCACAGCGGCAGCGCGGACTCCGCGGCGCCCTGCCCGATCGAGCTCAGCCCGTAGACCAGGCCGCCGAACCCGACCACCGACAGCGCCACGGACACCGCGTCGATCGGGGAACGGGTGGGCTCGCCGACGTCGACCATCCTCCGCAGGCCGATCCACAGCGTGACCAGTGCGATGGGCAGCACGACCAGGAACATCGCCCGCCAGCCCAGGAACGACAGCACCACGCCGGACACCGTGGGCCCGATCGCGGGCGCGACCGAGATGACGATCGAGAGGTTGCCCATCACCGCGCCGCGGCGGGCCGGGGGCACGAGGGTCATCACCGTGGTCATCAGCAGCGGCAGCATGATCGCCGTGCCGCTGGCCTGGATGACGCGCGCGGCGAGCAGCACCGGGAAGCCCGGAGCCAGCGCCGCGACCAGCGTGCCCGTGCTGAACAGGCCCATCGCCGTGCCGTACAGCGCGCGGGTGGGGACGCGGCGGATCAGGAAGCCGGTGATCGGGATGATCACCGACATGGTGAGCAGGAAGCCCGCGGTGAGCCACTGACCCACGCTCGGCGACACGCCGAGGTCGGTCATCAGCACCGGCAGCGCCACCGCCATGATCGTCTCGTTGAGGATCACGACGAACGTGGCGACCAGCAGGACACCGATCACCGTGCGGTCACGCGCACTCAGCTCCGCCGGGGCGTCCGCCATCGCGCTCGGGCGGACGTCGATGCTCTCGGTCACGGAAATCCTCTTCGTCTCGTTCTCGATCCCAGCCTATGAGTGACGACCGACAGAACGCTTCCGGTTAATCGGTCCATCGAGAACGCGGACGAGTTTCCGATCACACCGCCCCGCGGGCGGGACGAGCTCAGTTCTGCGCGGGCGCCGCGGGTGCGGGCGCCGCGGGCTGCCCCGCCCCTGGCTGCTGGGGCGCGGCGGGCTGGGGCGCTGCCGGTTGCGGCGCCGCGGGAGCGCCTGCCTGCTGGCCCGCGGCGGGCGCGGGGTCCGGGGGCTGGTTCGGGTCCAGCACGACGTCCGGGATCTTCGAGGGGTCGGTGTGGTGGACGATCGAGGAGAACAGCAGCGTGCCGCCCTGCTTCGCGAGCAGCCCGCCGAGCGCGACCACCACGAGCACGATCGCGGCGGTGAGCACGCGCGCCGAGGTCGGCGTGCGGCCGAGGCGCACCTGGCCGGTCTCCACCACGTAGGCCCGCGCCCCCATCAGCAGGAGGAACAGGACGGCGCTCCCCCACACCCATACGTCGAACGCCGGGTTGATCATTGGCCGTCCACCTGGGGGATCTTCCGGACGACCCAGTTGTAGCCGTCCTGGTAGGTCAGCGTGTAGTGGCCGGTCGCGAGGATCTGCTGCAGCGCCTGCAGCGACCAGCCCGGCTCCTTGCCGTTGAGGTACACGCCCTCCTTCTCGACGGAGGTGAACGACACCAGGACGTCGGGGTCGACCTCCTCCACGCACTTGGGTGGGTCTGCGGCGATCTGCCCGCAGCCTTGGGGCTGGTCGCCGAGCGGATGGTCGTTGATGCCCACGACGCCGCCGGGGCCGAGCCTGCTGAGCGCGACGACGCTCTGGCCCTTCGGGGTCTCGGCGACGACCTGCCGGTACATCGCCACCTCCTGCGGGAACACGACCTGGTAGGAGTCGTTGCCCCCGCGGATGACGACGACCAGGCCCATCAGCGCGACCATGCCGACCGCGAGCACCCACTCCAGCCACCGCCGTCGGCGCACCAGCGCCCGCAGCGCGTCGGCGCCGAGGACCGCCATGATCGGCAGGCCGTACAGCACGATGCGCAGGATGAGCTCGCCGCCGTAGCTCTGGACCGCCGCGAAGACCATGGGCACGATCGCCAGGCCGATCGGCACGAGGTCCCGGCGGCGCTTCCAGTACACCCAGGCACCCACCGTGCCCAGCAGCCACGTCAGGACGGGCATGGCCACGCGCAGGTACTTCACGACGATCTGGCCGGTGTCACCGGTGAGCCGGTCGGCCACGCCCTCCTGCAGGGCGCCCTCGTCGCCGGAGCCGACGATCAGGCCGAGCTGGTTGATCCAGAACTCGCGGCCCGCGATGAGGATGAAGACGGCCGACGACAGCATCGCGACGAGCAGCAGCCCGCGGCCGCGGAACCGGCCGACGATGGCCAGCAGGCCCAGCTGACCCATGATCGCGAACGGGGTGATCTGGTGCTCGGGGGCCACGGCCATCAGGCACAGCGCGGCACAGAAGTAGATCAGCAGCAGCTGCCGGGGCGGCAGCGTCGGCCGGTTGGGCGGCGTGAGCGCCGCCACGATCCATCGGCGCAGCAGCGAGGTTCTCCGCGACCCCGCGTGGGGGTACGGCCAGCCCGGTACGCCCGCCGCGTCGGTGCGCCGGGTGGCCAGCGGCCCGAGCGCGAACGTCAGCACGGTCAGCATCAGCACGATGCCGGTGGCCTGCGGCGAGAAGTAGTCCTGCTCGATCCAGTTCAGGCCCACGAAGAGCCACGCCGCGACCCACGGCGCCCGGGTGCCGCCGAGCATCGAGCGCGCGAGCGCGTAGATGCCGATCGTCCACACGGCGACGACGGCGGGCGGGAACCAGCGCAGCACCGTGTCGAGCTGGGTGGCGCCGCCCGCGTCCCGGAAGAACGCCCACTGGGCGAAGAACGCGGGCCAGTAGAAACGGGCGTCGATGCCGTCGGGGGTGTGCCCGGTGAGGGCGATGGCGTCGCTGAAGCCCGCGATCAGCCACGCCGTCGCGAAGCGGGCCACCGGCTCGACCACCGAGGGCATGCCGGTGGTGCAGAGGATGAGCACGCCGGTGGCCGTGCCCAGCATCGGGATGCGGGGACGGCGCGACTTCAGCTCGGCGACGCACGCCGCCACCGCGCACCCGATCGCGGCCCAGCCCGCGGGGCTCAGGACGCGGCCGAGGCCCCACCCGTCGAGCGCGTCGAGGTTCGTGGTCGCCGCCGCCACCGGCAGCAACGCCACGGCCATCAGCGCCAAGACCGGCGACAGCCAGCGGTAGATCCCGGTGTCGGTGCGGGGCGCCTTGCTCGGGGCGGGCGGCCGGGCCTTGCCCGAGACGGGCGGGAGCGCCGTGGTCGGCGGCTCCGCCGGGCCGCCGACCACCGGGATCAGCGTCGTGACCGGCTCCGGCCCGCTGTCACGGCTCGCGGCGTCACCCGTCGAGCGGGTGTCCGTCGACGTCACGGCGAGATCACCTCCACATCGGCCGGGGGACGTCGGGCCGGGATCAAGAGTACGGCGACGGCGCAGACGACCTGCACGGCGATGTACCCGATGGCCACGGGGACGAGCGCCGAGACGCCCGACGTCCCGATCGGGACGACCGCGACCACGACGATGACGGCGATCGTGCTGATCAGCTGCAGCCGGGCGTAGGCGAACGCCCGTCCGACCGCCTGGCGCACGCCGAGCTCGTGCAGCACGACCATCCGGAAGGCGAGCCCGACCAACAGCAGCTGCAGCACGTTCGCCGCCTCCGCGTACTCGGGCCCGAACACCAGATCGAGCGCGGGGCCCGCGACCAGGCAGCCTGCCGCGAGCATCGGCAGGAAGATCAGCATCAGGCGCCTGCGCGCCGTGGCGGCGAGCTCGGCGGCGCGGTGCGGCTCCCTGGCGACGCTCACGGCGAGCGCGTCCATGAAGAACGTCGCGGCGAGGTCGACGACCGTGACGGCCTGCCAGACCATGAAGAACTTCGCGCCGGTCTCGTCGCCGAACCGGTCGGTGGCGAGGACGGTCACCTGGTTGTAGAGCAGCGAGTTGCTCACCTGGGCGACCGCGGTGGGGCCGAGGAACGCCGCCGCGTCCCGGCGCCCCGGCAGCGAGCCGCCGCTCGCCTTCCGGCTGATCGAGCGGGTCAGGAGCGCGATCACCAGCGAGCCGAGGACGACCCAGGCGACGATCGGCAGCACCCAGGACAGCACGATGCCGTGCGCGCCGAGGCCCATCACGCACAGCACGACCAGCAGCCCGAGCCGCACGACGGCGAACACGGCGTTGCGCCACACCACCCAGCTCGGGCGGCCGACGGCCACGAAGATGAAGTCGTGGACGACGAAGACCGTCCAGCCCGCCGCGGCCAGCACGACCATCAGCACGCCCGCCCACAGCGGCCACGCGCCCGCCGCCGTCCGCCCGATCTCGGGCCACAGCAGCACGTAGAAGAGCCCGAGCAGGCCACCGAGCGGCATGATCAGGAACAGGCTTGACCAGACGAGCCTGCCGGTGAGCCGACCGGCGGCCGGGATCCAGCGCAGCAGCCCGACGTTGAGGTTCAGCTGCGCGATGCCCGAGACCAGGATGAACGCCGAGACCACCTGGGCGGCCTGCCCGATCTGCGCGGGCTCGACGAGCCGGGTCGCGATGATCCAGCTGGCCAGACCGGCCACGGACCCGATCGCGGAGCTGAGCGAGAGCGCCAGGCCGTCGCCGAGCCCGTCGGACCGCCCGCTGCTCGGGATCGCGGCGGTCGCGGGCCGCACCCTCACTGCGCGACCACGGCGTGCCGCAGCAGGAACGGCACGCTCACGGTGGTGAGGATGTACAGGGCGGTCGCGGGCTGCCACACCCCGCCGCTGACCATGATCTGGCCCGCGAGCAGCGTGGTGGCGACGCCCGTGCCGAGGGTGAGCAGCCAGACGTGCGCGGCGGGCGCGCGGCGCAGGAACCCGGCGGCGGCCCACCCCGGGCCGAGGACGAGGAACGCGAGCGTCACGTAGAACCGGACATCGCCCACGAGCCCGCCGGTGACGTTGAGCACGCTCATCACGCAGGCGGCGAGCCCGGCGACCACGAGCAGCAAGGCGACCACTCGGCGCGCGACGCGCGCGCGCGTCAAGACCGCGTTCGAGGGAACGCTCACCGCAAAGCTCCGTTCGTTACCGGATCGTCACCGGATTGTTTCCGTAGGGCAGGCCGACGCCGGCGTCGGAGTCTAGTCGGGGGCGCGCAGGACCGAGGTTCGGTCAGGACGCCTCTTCCTCCAGGGCGAGGCGCAGGTGCGCGCCGTCACGCCGCCCGTCGGTCGGCCGCGACGGCGTGGCGGGGCGGCCCACCGGCGGGACCTGGTCGCCGGGCGGGACCACCGGCATGCCGCCGGGCGGGGTGAGGGCGCGCGACTGCTCCTCCATCACCACGCGCTCGGCGCGCTTGCGCGCGGCCCTGCGGTGCTCGGCGGCCAGCGTGCGCAGCACGCGGGTGCCGTCGGCGAAGGTCCGCAGGTTGGTCTGCCCGAAGATGCGCTCGCGCTCCATCGACGGCACCTCTGTGATCTTCATCCCGGCGGCGGCGACGCGGCAGTTCAGCACGGTCTCGATTTCGAAACCGTCACCCCAGAGCATCCCCTGCTGTGGCGCGGGCAGGCTGATGTCCGGCAGGTCGAGCACCGGCAGGATGTCCGCCCAGAACGCGTTGTAGCCGTAACACAGGTCGGTGTACGAGGTGCCGAACAGGGCGTTGGCCACCCCGTTGAGCCCGGCGTTGCCCGTCTTGCGCAACAGGGTGATGTCGTCGCTGCCGCCCCCCCGGACGAAACGACTCCCCTTCGCGAAGTCCGCCCCCGCGACGAGCGCCCGCACGAAGGCCGGGATCTCCGCCGGGTCGGCCGAGCCGTCGGCATCGAACATGACGATCGCATCGCCGGTGGCGGCCGCGAAACCGCAGGCCATCGCGTTGCCCTTGCCTCTGCGGGTCTGGGTGATGACCTTCACCCAGGGCAGGACCCGCTGCGCGGTCTCGATCGTGCCGTCGACCGACTGCCCGTCGACCACGATGATCTCGTGAACCGCAGGTCGAACGGCGGCGACCGCAGGCAGCACGACCTCCAGGTTCCGGGCCTCGTTGCGGGTCGGCACCACCACGGACACCCGCGGGTTGCCGTTGCGCTGCATCGATGTACTCCCCCCCACCGCACGGTAGCGGTGCGTCGCAACCTCATGCCCGTCCGGCTCGCGCCCGTGGCCGCGCCGCCCGGACAGCGGTCCTCCTCTGGCTTATCTGCGCCGACGCCCCTCGCGTTACGTAGCGTACTCGGATCTTCGATTAGACCGAAAAGCGTATATTCATTGCTCTTACCGGCCCCCTCGGCGCAGCGTCCGCCGCAGCGCACTTTACGGAGTGCGCCGATCGACTGATCGTCGGCCCCCGGTTCGTGAGCCCACGCCGACAGCCGGGAGGCGCCGCCGGCTAGGATCGGCCGATGCTGTTGGCCACCCCGAGTGTCTCTGTGTGCGTCCCGGTGTACAACGGAGAACCGTTCCTCGGCGAAACGATCCGCAGCGTGCTGGACCAGACCTACCGCGATTACGAGCTCGTGATCCTGGACAACGCCAGCACCGACGAGAGCGGCGCGATCGCCCGGTCCTTCCGCGACCGCCGGATCCGCATCGAACACAACTCCAGCCTGCTGCCGCTGCCGGAGAACTGGAACCGGGCGGTCCAGCTGTGCCGCGCGCCGCTGATCAAGCTGGTGTGCGCCGACGACCTCCTGCACCCGCGCTGCCTGGAGCTGCAGGTCGCCCCGATGGAGGCCGATCCGGGGCTCGCGGTCGTGGCCGCCCGCCGTCACATGATCGACGAGCAGAGCCGCATCATCGTGCCGCGGCGCGGCCTCGGCGGACTCGTCGGCGTGCACAGCGGGGTCGAGGTGGCCCGCCGCGTGGTGCGCAACGGCGCCAACCCGATCGGGGAGCCCGGCGGCGTGCTCTTCCGGCGCGAGGACTTCATGGCCGCAGGCGGTTGGCGTGCCGACCGCTACTACGTCATCGACCTCGAACTGTGGATGCGGCTGTTGCAGTACGGCGAGTTCCTCGGCCTCCCCGAGACGCTGGCCGCGTTCCGCATCGGCCGGTCGTCGCTCTCGGCACACAACGAAGAGGCGATCTACCGCGACCAGCGCATCCTCACCGACGAGCTCGGCGACTCCTCGCTGTTCAACGTGCGCGGCATCGACCTCGCGGTCGGGCGACTCCTCGCCCCGGCCGGGCGGGCCAGGCGCCGGGCGCTGTTCGCGATCTCCCGCACGGCCGGGCGGCGGGCCGAGCGGGCCGCCGCGAAGGCCGCCGCCTGACGCGCCTCGCCCTCGGGTGATCGCAGCGAGAGCGCCGTTCCCGGTTATCAGAGCCCGGAGACGGCGCTCTCGTGTGCGTCGACCGCGGCCCCCCTCAGCCGCGCGGCGACCGCGGCGGCGACGGGTAGCCGGGCCGGGCGGGCTGCACGTGCTCGACGGCGTCGGCGTCGTCGTCCACCTGCGGGACGCCGCGTGGCGGGGTCGGCACGGCGCTCTCCCTGGCGGGGGTGGGCGGCACGGGCGGCAGCGAACCGGTCGACGGTCCCGGGCGGGCGGCCCCGCGGCCCGACGGGGCACCGGACGTCTCGTCGTCGGCCGCGGACGGCATCCCGCCCCGCGGCCGGGACGCCCCGGAGCCGTCCGACGGCGCAGCACCCCGCGCGCCGGGACGCGGCCCCCCGGACGTGGCCTGCCCACCGGGAGCGGCCGCCGAACCGCCGAACGGTGCCGATCCGGCCGAAGCGGGGCCGGACGGGCCCGACCCGCGGGAAGGCGCCTCCCCGGAACGCGACCGACCACCCGACGGGCCGGGACCCGCGTGGCGGGACGGCGCACCCCCGCGGGACAGCGGTCGGGTCGGCTCGGCGGCACCCGGCGAGGACGGGCGCCGACGGCGCCGACGGAAGCCCACGCGCGTCCGTGCGCGGCAGCGCGGCCTGCTCCGGCGGGGCCAGCTGCCCCGGCTGCGGCACCGGTGAGGTCGGCGTGAACGGCGGGATCTCGGCGCGGGCCTGCGCCTGGGCGTCGGCCACCACCCTGGCGATCTCCGGGGCAGGCGAGGTGTCGAACCAGTCCTTCACCGACTCGTCGTCGTCCTCTGGCCGCGAGGCCGTGTCGTCGACCGGCGACGGCTCGAACCGGAACACCCCGTCCCCGCCGGGCGCGCCGAGCATC
The DNA here is from genome assembly GCA_963750095.1 of uncultured Actinomycetota bacterium. GTDB lineage: Bacteria > Actinomycetota > Actinomycetes > Mycobacteriales > Pseudonocardiaceae > Pseudonocardia. The sequence goes on from CAVVPJ010000012.1 coordinate 1,239,065, forward strand.
TTCGTGAACCCCTCGAGGGCCTTCCCGAAGTCCGACGGCACGATCCACACCTTGTTGGCGTCGCCCTGGGCCATCTGCGGGAGCGTCTGCAGGTACTGGTAGGCCAGCAGCTCCGGGGTCGGGCGGCCCGACTTGATCGCGGCGAACACCTTCTCGATGGCTTTCGCCTCGCCCTGCGCCTGCAGGTACGCCGCCGCCCGCTCGCCCTGCGCGCGCAGGATGCGCGACTGCCGCTCGGCCTCGGCGTTGAGGATCGCCGCCTGCTTGGCGCCCTCCGCGGTGAGGATCTGGCTTTGCCGCTGCCCCTCCGCGCTGCGGATCGCCGACTCCCGCTGCCCCTCGGCGGTGAGGATCATCGCCCGCTTCTCCCGGTCGGCCTTCATCTGCCGCTCCATGGAGTCCTGGATCGACGCGGGCGGCTCGATCGCCTTGATCTCCACCCTGGCGATGCGGATGCCCCAGCCGCCGGTGACCTTGTCCAGCTCGCCGCGCAGCTGCGAGTTGATCTCGTCGCGGGCCGTGAGCGTCTCCTCGAGGCTCATGCCGCCGACGACGTTGCGCAGCGTCGTGGTGGTGGTCTGCTCGACGCCGTTGATGTAGTCGGCGATCTCGTAGACCGCGGACTTCGGCTCGGTGACCTGGTAGTAGACGACGGTGTCGATGTTCACCGTCAGGTTGTCCTTCGTGATCACCGGCTGCGGCGGGAACGAGCGCACCTGCTCGCGCAGGTCGATCCGCTCGCGGATCTTGTCGACGAACGGCACGAGGAACACCAGGCCCGGCTCCTCGACCGCCTTGAACCGGCCCAGCCGCTCGACCACGGCCGCCGTGGCCTGCGGGATGATCTGCACAGCGCGCACGATCGCCGTCACCACCAGCGCGACCAGCAGCAGCGCCACGATGACCAGCAGCGTGTTCGGGTCCACCGAAGCCACTCCCTCCCTCTATGCTCTAGCCCGCGGCGACGACGAGCGCCGTCGCCCCGCTGATCTGCATGACGGTGACCGGGGTGCCTTCCTCGATCACGTCGTGGTCGTCCAGTGCCCGCGCCGACCACAGCTCACCGCTGATGCGCACCTGACCGCCGTGCCCGTCGACGCGCGAGACGACGACCGCGCCGCGCCCCACCAGGCCCCGCGAGTGCAGCGGCGGCTGGTCGGACAACCCCCGGTCCAGCCGGTGCCGCAGCGCGGGGCGGGCAGCGAACAGCAGCAGCACCGCGGCGATCGCGAACGTCACGCCGCCGACCAGCGGGGCGTCGGGCACCAGGAACGACGCGCCCGCCGCCGCCAGCGCACCCCCGCCGAGCATCAGCAGCACGAACTGCCCGGACAGCAGCTCGCCCGCGATGAGCAGAAGGCCCGCAATCAGCCAGAGCACCGCAGGCCACATAGTCCGATCCTGCCACGACCCGGCGCTCGGCGTGATCAGACGGTCACGAAGTCGATGAGCTGCTCGACCGCCCCGATGAGCGGTGTCTCCAGGTCCCGGAAGCTGCGCACGGCGCCCAGCACGCGCCGCGCCCCGTCGGCGGGCTCGCCCCACCGCAGCGCCGCGCAGACACCGGTCTTCCAGTCGGTTCCGCGCGGCACCCGCGGCCACGCGCGGATGCCCACCACCCCGGGCTTCACGGCCGCCCAGACGTCGACGTACGGGTGCCCCGTGACCAGCACGTGCGGGCCCGCCACCTGCTGGGCCGCCCGGGTCTCCTTGGAGCCCGCGACGAGATGGTCGACGAGGATCCCCAACCGCCGCCGCGGGCCGGGCGCGAAGTCGGCGACCGCGGCGGCCAGCTCGTCCATCCCGTGCATGGGCTCCACGACGACGCCCTCCACGCGCAGGTCGTGGCCCCACACCCGCTCGACCAGCTCGGCGTCGTGCAGGCCCTCGACCCAGATCCGGGCCGCCCGCGCGGTGCGGGCGGTGTGGCCCTCGACCTTGATCGAGCCCGACGCCGAACGCGCCGGGCCCCGCGGCGCCCGCTGTGCTGATCGCTGTGCTGATCTCTGTGCTGATCTCTGCGGCACCACCAGCGTCGCGATCGCGCCCTCGACGAGGAACGCCGCGGGGCGCAGCGGGAACACCCTGCGCCCGCCGCGGCGGTCCTCGAGGGTCACCTCGCGGACGTCGACGGCGACGACGGCGCCGCAGTACCCGCTCGCCGGGTCCTCCACCACCAGCCCCGGCTCGGCGGGCACCTCGGGGATCACCTTTCGGGTGACCCGACGGGTGCCGTCGACGGTGAACACGCCGCGGTAGTCCTCGCCTCGCACAGTGGGTGTTTGTACCGGTGCGCGCCGCCACGCCGTCGTTACGACACGCGCCCGCCCCACGACCTGCGGTGACACGCCGGAGCGAGGCTCACCCGCACGGCAGGCGTGCCGGGCGGTGTTGTCGTGGCTAGCCTTGCGACGTGCCCTGCCCCTCCGCGACGTTCACCGTGTGGGCCTCGGCTTGGCTCGTCGGAGCCGCTGCCCCCGATGACGTCCTCGACGCGCTCGCGCCGTGGGCCGACGCGCACGACGTCCAGGCCGCCGACGACGCCGCCGCGGCCGCCACCACCCTTCCGCCGCCGGGCGCGCCGGTGAGCTCGCTGACGTTCCTGATGGCCGCGCTGCGGCGGGCCGCCCCCCGCGCCCCCGCGCGGCTGGTGCTGCCCGCCCCCGGCGACGTCCGCGGCCTCCCCGGGCCGGGCCTGTTCAGCCGGGAGGCCACCGCGGCGGGCGAGGGTGTGCTGTTCGCCGACGTGGGGCTGGGTGTGGTGCCGACGCCGATCGCCGACGGCGTCGTCCGCTGGACCGTCTACCGGGTGCCCGAGCCGGGGCCCGCGCCGGAGTTCGTCGCGCTCTCGCACGCCGAGCGGGACCTGCGCGACCAGGTGCGCCAGTCCGCGTCCGTGCTCACCGACCTCGGGGTGGCCCGGCACCGGCCCGGCGTGCGCGAGGAGATCGCCGCCTCGCTGCGCGCCCGGCCTGCCACGCTGTGGCCCGCGGGGATGCCCGCGCAGGCGCTGCGGGTGCTGCAGCACGCAGACGAGGTCGAGGCGATCCTGTCCGCGGCGTCGGTCGACGAGCCCGGCGGCGCGCTCTCCGCGTCCGCGGCCAGGGCCCGGCGGGAGGCGCTGCGCCCGCTCGGGATGGCCGTGCGGGTGGCGCGCCGCGCCGCCGTGGCCGAGGCCGTGCGGGTGCTGGCGTCGAGCCCCCTCGTCTAGTAGGCCGTCGAGAGGGACAGCTCCATCGTCGCGTCCAGGTCCGCGAGCTGGCGCTCCAGCTTCCCGCGGATCCGCGCCGCCGCCTCCCTGCCCAACGGCAGCCGCAGCGGCGCGTCCGCGGCGCGGACCGTCGCGATGATCGCCGCGGCGCCCTTGGCCGGGTCGTTCGGCTGCACGCCGTCCTGGTCGCGGAACCGGTCCCGGGTCGCCCGCGCCGCAGTGCCCGCGTACGCGTCCATCGGCGTCGACGGGCGCATCGAGCGGCCCGCGTAGTCGGTGCGGAACGGGCCGGGCTCGACGATCGTCACCCGGATCCCGAACGCCGCCACCTCGCCCGCCAGCGCCTCCGACGCGCCCTCCAGCGCGAACTTCGACGTCGCGTACACCGCGTGCCCGGGGTTGGCGCTCACCCCGCCCATCGAGCTCATCTGCACGATGTGCCCGCGACCGCGCTCGCGCATGTGCGGAAGCACCGCCCTGGTCATGGCCAGCGCGCCGAACAGGTTCGTCTCCAGCACCCCGCGGAACTCGGCGTCGGTCAGCTCCTCGAACGCGCCGACCAGGCCGTGGCCCGCGTTGTTGACCAGCACGTCGACGCCGCCGGACGCGACGGCCTCGGCGACGGCCGCGCGCACCCGGGCGTCGTCGGTGACGTCCAGCGCGAGGACGGTGGCGGCGGGGTGGTCGGCCAGCTCGGCCAGCGTCGCGGGGTGGCGGGCGGTGGCGACCACGGCGTCGCCCGCGGCGAGCACCGCCTCGGCGAGCGCGCGGCCGAAGCCCGTGGACGCGCCGGTGATCAGCCACCGGCGGGAGCTCTCGGTCATGGCCCCACCCTGCGCTCCCGCAATTGCACCTGTCCAAGACATGATTCGTCTGACACTCATAAGCTGTCGGCATGGAACTGCGGCAGCTCGCCTACCTCGACGCCGTCGTGCGGGAAGGCGGCTTCGGGCGTGCCGCGGACCGGCTGCACGTGGCGCAGCCCGCGGTGTCGGTGCAGATCCGCAAGCTGGAGAAGGAGCTGGGCACGACGCTGCTCGCGCGCACCACCCGACGCGTCGAGCTCACCCACGCGGGCGAGCTGTTCCTGGCGCGGGCCCGCCGCGCGCTCGGCGAGCTGGACGCGGCGCGCGGTGACCTCGCCCGCCTGTCCGGCGCGGTCATCGGGCGGGTGCGGATCGGCGCGATCCAGGCGCTCGACCCGTTCGACCTGTCCGGTGCGCTCGCCGCTTTCCACGATCGGCACCCCGGCGTCGAGCTGGGCCTGCGCTCGGGCGGCGTGCGCGTGCTCCTCGCCGACCTCGCCCACGACCGGATCGACCTCGCGCTCGGCCCGGTGCCGGGCGACGTGCCGTCCGACGTCGTCGTCGCGCCGCTGTTCACCGACGAGCTGGTGCTGGTCACCGCGCCCGACCATCCCACAGCGGGCGAGGGCGCGCTCGGCATCGACGCGTTGCGCGACGAGCCGTTCGTCTGCCTGCCCGCGGGCACCGGGCTGCGCGGGGTCCTCGACCGGCATGCCGCCGCGGCCGGGTTCGCCCCGCACGTCCCGTTCGAGACGACGAGCCTGCCGCGGCTGCGCGACCTGGTCGCGCACGGCCTCGGCGTCGCGCTCGTCGCCCGCTCGGTGGCGGAGGCGCCGGGACCGCCCGTCGCCGCCCACGAGGTGGCGCCCGAGCGGCTGTGGCGCCCGGTCGGCCTCATGCACCGCGGCTCACTCGGCCCGGCCGCCGCGGCCTGCCGGACGTTCCTCCTCGATCAGCGCAGGAACCCGCCCAGCAGGTCGAGCGTCTCGGCGGGCCGCTCCTCGACGAGGAAGTGACCGGCGTCCACCGACGCCCCCCGCACGTCGGTGGCCCGCGACCGCCAGACCTCCAACGGGTTCTCCGGCCGGTTGCCGACCACGCCGCGCCCGCCCCACACGACCAGCGTCGGCATCTCCACACGGCGGTCCCGGTCGGCGCGGTCGTGCTCGAGGTCGATCGACGCGCCCGCGCGGTAGTCCTCCAGCATCGCGTGCCGGGCCTGGGCGTCGGCGAAGCAGCGCTCGTACTCGGCGAGGGCCTCGGGCGCGAACACCGCCGTGCCACTCCCCCACGCCCCGAGCAGGGCGTGCAGATAGCCGATCGGGTCGCCCTCGATCAGCCGCTCCGGGACCGGCGCGGGCTGGATGAAGAAGAACCAGTGGTAGTACGCGGTCGCCAGGGCACGGTCGACGTTCTCGTAGACGTGCAAGGTGGGCACGATGTCCAGCAGCGCCAGCCGCTGCACGGCGTCGGGGTGGTCGAGCGCCATCCGGTGGGCCACCCGCGCGCCGCGGTCGTGCCCCACGACGGCGAACCGCTCGTGCCCCAGCTCCCGCATGACCGCCACCTGGTCGGCCGCCATCGCGCGGAACGCGTAGGCGGCGTGGTCGTCGTCCGAGGGCGGCCGGGAGGAGTCGCCGTAGCCGCGCAGGTCCGCCGCGACGACCGTGTGGTCCTTGGCCAGCTCCGGCCCGATCCGGTGCCACATGGCGTGGGTCTGCGGGAACCCGTGCAGGAGCAGGACCGGCGGCCCCGACCCGCCGTGCACGGCGTTGATCGTGGCCTCGCCGGTGTCGACGCGCGTCGTCGCGAACCCCTCGAACACCCCGGCGACGCTAGGGCATGTGCGGCGGCTCGGCGAGCGCTGCGCGTCGGGCTTCGAGGAAGCGGCGCTCGGCGTCGGTGGTGGTCGACGCGAGCGCGCGGTCGTAGGCCGCGACGGCGGCATCGGCGGCGCCGAGGCGGCGCAGCAGCTCGGCCCGGGTGGAGTGGAAGTAGCGGTAGCCGTCGAGGTCGAGCGCGTCGACGATCGCCAACGCGGGCCCGGGTCCCTCCGCCTCCGCGACGGCGACCGCCCGGTTCAGCGCCACCACCGCCGAGCCGGTCTGGCCCAGCAGCGTGTCGTAGAGGGCGACCACGGCGGGCCAGTCGATCCGGTCCTCGGTCTGCAGCTCGGCGATCGCCGCCTGCACGGCGTACGGGTCGCGGGCGCCCTCGGCGAGGGCGCGGTCGAGCAGCGCTCGGCCCTCGGCGATCCGGGCGCGGTCCCACCGGGACCGGTCCTGCTCCGCGAGCGGCACGAGCACGCCGTCGGCCCACCGCGCGTCGCGGCGGGAGTCGTGCAGGAGCATGAGGGCCAGCAGCGCGGTGACCCGCGGCTGGCCGGGCAGCAGCTCGGCGAGCGTGCGGGTGCGGCGGATCGCCTCGGCGGCGAGGTCGACCCTGCCGTCGCCGTAGCCCTGGTTGAAGATCAGGTACAGGACGGCGAGCACCCCGCCGAGGCGGGCGGGCAGCGCGTGGCGGTCCGGGATGGCGAAGGGGATGCGGGCGTCACGGATCTTCGTGCGGGCGCGGGTGAGCCGCCGCTTCATGGTCTCCTCGGCGACCAGGAAGGCCCTGGCGATCTCCGACGTCGACAGCCCGCCCACGGCGCGCAAGGTGAGCGCCACCCTGGCCTCCGCCGCGAGCGCCGGGTGGCAGCAGAGGAACACCAGCTCGAGCCGCTCGTCGGGAACGACCGTCGCGCCCGCGATGACCTCCGGCGGGGTCGGCCGGTCCAGCAGATGAAGCTTCGCGGCCAGCGCGCGGTCGCGGCGGAGGCGGTCGACCGCACGGTTGCGACCCGTCGCCACCAGCCAGGCCCGCGGGTTGCCCGGTACCCCGTCGCGGGCCCAGCGCTGGGCGGCCGTCGCGAACGCCTCCTGCGCGGCGTCCTCGGCGACGTCGACGTCACCGCAGAAGCCGACGAGCGCCGCCACGACGTGGGCCCACTCCGCGCGGAAGACATCAGTGACGACGTCGGGGAGCACGGTCGCTACAGGTTCGCCAGCGGTCGGACCTCGACCGAGCCGCCCATGCGCAGCGCCGGGATCCGAGCGGCGATCGCGCACGCGACGTCCAGGTCGGGCGCCTCGACGAGGTAGAACCCGCCGAAGATCTCCTTGGTGTCGGCGAACGGGCCGTCGGTCAGCAGCAGCTCGCCGTCGACCGAGCGCAGCGTCGTGGCGGTCTCGGCGGGCGCGAGCCGCTCCCCGCCGAGCACCCGGTCGTCGGCACGCAGCGCGAGGTACTCGGCGGTGATCGCGGCCCGACTGCCCTCGTCGAGCCCCGCGTAGGCGCCGGGCCGTTCGTTGATCAGCAGCGCGTAGCGCACCGGTGCTCCTCTCCGTCGGTGACGCGCACCTGCGACGGCCGCCGCACCCGCTGTGGGGCATGTCCGGCGCGTCGGTCGCGACCTGCCCGTCCGCGGGGCAGCCTAGGACCGGCGCCGGTCGTAGACCTGGCGGAGGACGCCGCCGCCCGCGTCCTCGGACGAGACCAGTGCGAGCTCGACCGGCCCGCCCGCCCCGTCGAAGAGCCTTCGCCCCTTGCCGAGCACGGTGGGGAAGACCAGCATCCGGTACTGGTCGACGAGGTCCTGCGTGACCAGCGCGTCGAGAACGCTGCCGCTGCCCGTGACGACCACGTCCTGGGTCGCGAGCCGCCTGCGCACCTCCTCGACGAGGTCACCGCGCAGCAGGGTGGAGTTCGCCCACGCGTCGACCCGGTCGAGGGTGCGGGAGGCGACGAGCTTCTCCATCGCGTTGAGCCTGCGCGAGAAGGCGTCGTCGCGGCGCGGGAACAGCTGGGCGAACAGTTGCCAGGTGGTGCGGCCCAGCAGCTTGACGCCGGTGTCGAGCACGTCGCCGAGGCGGAACTTGTCCCCCGCCACCGCCTCGGGCCCGTGCCGGAACGCCCAACCGCCCTGCGGTGTGCCCTGCGAGCCGTCCGGGTCCTCGACGACGCCGTCGAGCGTGACGAACTGGGCCACGATGACCTTGCCCATGCCTGCCTCCTCGGTGGGGGTGGTGGTGACACCGGGGAGACGAGTCGACCCCGACCCGGGGGACAGCCCGGCGGATGTGACACCCGTCACCCCAACAAGGTGAGTCCCGCGTTCCGACACGGCGAGTCCCGCGTTCCGACACGGCGAGTCCCGCGTTCCGACACGGCCCGGGGCTCCGCGATGATCGCCGGCTTGGCGCGAGAACGGTCACATATGGCCGCTCAGCGCACCGAGCTGGTGATCACGGGTTGCCGGGGCCGGGCTCAGTGCTGCCGCCACGGGCCGCGGCCAGCAACGCGCGGATCTCCGCCGCCATGGGCCGCGCCGCCGCGAGCTCGGCCTGCAGCCGCTCGACCTCGGCTTCGGCGCCCGCCAGCCGCCCGCCTGCGTCCACGCGCTCGGCCGATGCCCGATCGCGGGCGGCCTTCGTCTCGGCCAGCTCCGTCGTCACTGCCGCGAGGCGCTCGGTGACGCGGTCGCGCTCCCCGGTCGAAGCAGCCAACGCGGCGGTGGCCCGGTCACGCTCGCGCCACCTCGCCAGCGCGGCGGTGGCCCGGTCAGCTCGCCGCCACCTCGGCCAGCGCGGCGGTGGCGCGGTCGCGCTCCGCCGCCACCTCGGCCAGCGTCGCGACCGCGGCGTCGCGATCGGCGGCGGCGGCGACGGCGCGTTCGACCGCCCGGTCCCGCTCCCCTTCGGCGACGACCGCTGCGCGCCGCGTCGTCGCCAGGTCGGCGTCCAAGGACTGGATGCGCTCGCGCTCGGCGGCGAGCACCGCCCCGGCCCGGGCCGCGACGAGCTGGGCCGCCCGGGTCTCCCGCTCCGCGTCGGCCGCGCGCCGCTCCGCCGCCGCCGCGGCCTGCCCCGCCTGCTCGGCCTGAGCGCGGGCGGCCCCCAACGCCTCGGTCGACTCCAACGCCTGCCGAGCCGCGGCGGCGGCCCGCTCCACCGCCTCACCGCGCTCCCGGGCCGCCCGCGCCGCCTCCTCCCGCGCCCGCCGGGTGAGCTGCTCGGCGCGCTCCCGCCCGTCCTGCGCCGCGACCCGCCGCGCCTCGGCGTCGGCCGCCCTCCGGTTGGCGGCCTCGACCGCCGCGACCGCGTGCCGCTCCACCTCCTCCAACCGGCCGCTCACCTGCGCCAGCGCGGCCACCAGCGCATCCACCGGCCCACGCACCGCCTCGACGTGCTCGCGGAGCCGGTCGGCGTCGAGCGCGAACGCCGCACGCGACGAGTCGAGCCCCAGCGCGTCGAGCGCGTCCCGCTCCGCCCGGGCCATCTGCGCGCACGTGCGCCCGCCCTCCCAACGGGTGTCGCGGCAGAACGTCCGCCGCCGCCCTCCCTGCGGCCCCGGCGGCGGGACCAAGGCCCGACAACGGCTGTATCCGCAGCGTGTGGCGACGTCTTCCATGTCGATCACCGTATCAGTTCCACATTTCATAACTCAGAACTGGTTTCCAGTTACCAAGACGAATCCGAGCGCCAACGAAACCCGCGTTTCGTTGGCGCGCCTTCCGACAGCCCTGATCCGGACGCGGCTAGAGTCGGACCATGCGAGGGCGGATCATCCAGCTCGTCGCGCGGCTGTCGATGCGTTTCCGCCGCGGGCGCGGCGGCTCGGCCGACGCGCTGCTGTCGCGGCTGCCCGACGAGGCGCTGCTGCCGCTGAGGCGCACGGGCCTCGACCCGTTGCCGGAGATGGGCGAGCTGCGCGACCGCGAACCGGTCAGCCTGCTGAAGCTCCCCTTCGGCATCCGGGGCTGGCTCGTCAGCGGCTACGAGGAGAGCAAGGCCGTCCTCGGCGCCGCGGGCGCGTTCAGCAGCGACTTCACCCATCTCGTCGGCAAGGCGGGGATCACCGCCGAGCAGGACCCCGGCGGATTGGGCTTCGCGGACCCGCCCTCGCACACCCGGCTGCGCCGGATGCTCACGCCCGAGTTCACCGGCCACCGCCTGCGCCGCCTCGCCCCGCGGATCGACGCGATCGTCGCGGGTCAGCTCGACGAGATGGAGCGGGTCGCCGCCGAGCAGGGCCAGGTGGACCTCGTCCAGAGCTTCGCGCTGCCCATCCCGTCGCTCGCGATCTGCGAGCTGCTCGGCGTCCCCTACGAGGACCGTGCCGACTTCCAGCGCCTCTCCACCACCCGCTTCGACTTCCTCGGCGGGATCGAGGGCTCGCTGGGAGCGATCTCCGAGTCGCTCACCTACCTGCTCGACATGGTCAAGCGCCAACGGGCCGAGCCCGGCGACGGCATGCTGGGCATGCTCGTGCGCGAACACGGCGACGACATCTCCGACCGCGAGCTGGCAGGCCTCGCCGACGGCCTGCTCACCGGCGGCCTGGAGACCACCACGAGCATGCTCGCGCTCGGCGGGATCGTCCTGCTGCGCGACCCGGCACTGCGTCGGCGGCTGGTCGAGGACGACGCCGCCGTCGACCCCTTCGTCGAGGAGGTGCTGCGCTACCTCACCGTCGTGCAGGTCGCGTTCCCGCGCATCGCCAAGCAGGACGTCACCGTCGGCGGGCACCGGATCGAGGCGGGCGACCTGGTGTTCTGCTCCCTCTCGGCGGCCAACCGCGGCGGCGACCCCGGCCTCGACCGTTTCGACCCGGCCCGCGCGACCCGGCCGCACCTGGCGTTCGGGTACGGCGTCCACCGCTGCGTCGGCGCCGAGCTCGCCCGGATGGAGCTGCGCACCGCCTACCCCGCCCTCCTGCGCCGCTTCCCCGACATCGCGCCCGCAACCGATCTCGACGCACTGGAGTACCGGAAGCTGTCCTTCGTGTTCGGGGTCGAGGCGCTGCCGGTGACGCTCTGAACCCCTACCCCGACACTGCGCTCGCCGTCGTCGAGTCGCTCCCGCGGGAGTGGCCGGGCGTCGCCGACCCCGAGGAGCTGCGCGACCAGCTCGCGGCCTGGCTCGCCCAGTACGCCAACGCGGGCACCCGACGCACCTACGCGTACGCCCTCGGGTTGCCGATCGCCTGGGTCGATCCCGCCGCCGCCCCGACGCCGGGCACCCGCCCGCCGCCCGCCGCACCGGGCCCCCTGCACCACCTCGCCTGGTTCCGCTGGTGCGCCCGGCACGACCTGGACCCCCGCGCGGCGACCGCGACCCACGTCAAGGCCTGGCTGCACGCCCTCGACGCCGCGGGCGCCCGGCCCCGCACACGACGCCGGATGCTCTCGACGCTCTCCGCGCTGTACGGGCACCTCGCCGAGACCGGGGTGATCGCCGCGAACCCGGCCGCCCTCAACCGGGCCCGGCTCGGGCTCGCCGCGAGCGCGCGGGACGCGTCGCCGACGGTCCGGCTGACGGCCGAGCAGGTCGCGGCGTTGCTCGCCGCGGCGGCCCGGCCCACGGTCCGCGGCCGGTACGCGCGCCTGCACGCCACGCGCGCGGTGGCCTTCGTCGCCCTCCTCACCCTCGGCCTGCGCATCTCGGAGATCACCGGGCTGGACCGCGCCGACCGCTACCGCTCCGGCGGCGAGGACGTGCTGCGCGTGCTGGGCAAGGGCGGACTGCATCGCGAGGTGTACGTCACCGGGCTCGTCCGGGACGCGCTCGAGGCCTATCTCGCCGAGCGTGACCTCCTCGACGGAACGGCGACCCCGGCCCGCCGCGGACGCACCGGCGCCGGGTCCGCACCGCTCCTGGCCACCCGCGCGGGTGGACGTTGCTCACGGATCGACCTGTACGGCAGGCTGCGCAGGATCGCTGCCGACGCCGGTCCCACGCTGGACGGCGTGGCCGACCGGGTGCATCCACACGCCCTCCGCCACGCCTATGTGACGATCGCGCTCGAGCACGAGGCACCGATACAGGACGTCCGCGCCGACGTCGGACACGCCACGATCGCCACCACCCAGCACTACGACCGCGGCCTGCGCCGCCGCTCGGCGAGCGCGGCCGACGTCGTCGCCAACGCCCTTGACTTATACAAGCCGTAGCTTATATTCGCTGCGTGCACGCGTTCGACGTCCTGGGTGACCCGGTGCGTCGGCGGATCCTGGAGCTCCTCGCCGCGGGCGAGCTGACGTCGGGGGACCTCACCGCCGCCGTCCGCGCCGAGTTCGGGATCTCGCAGCCTGCCGTGTCGCAGCACCTGCGGGTGCTGCGCGAGCACGGCTTCGCCACGGTGCGGCCCGACGGCGCCCGGCGGCTCTACGCCGTGGCGCCCGAGCCGTTCCAGGAGGTCGACGCCTGGCTCGACGCGTTCCGCCGCTTCTGGACCCCACCGCTCGACGCGCTGGCCACCGAGCTGGCGCGCGGCCGACGAAAGGACCGTTCATGACCGACGTCACCCACCGGATCAGCGCCGTGGCCCGCACGGTCGGCAGGCGCACGCTCGACGCGGGCGAGGCCCGTGTCGTGACCGTGAGCCGCCACTTCCCCGAGTCCCTCGACGACGTGTGGGACGCCTGCACCGACGCCGAACGCATCCAGCGCTGGTTCCTGCCGGTCAGCGGCGAGCTGCGCCTCGGCGGGCGTTACCAGCTGCAGGGCAACGCGGGCGGCGTCGTCGAGAGCTGCGACCCGCCGCGGTCGTTCGCCGCGACGTGGGAGTTCGGCGGCGACGTGAGCTGGATCGAGCTGCGCCTCGACCCCGACGGCGACGGCACGCGGTTCACGCTGGAGCACGTCGCGCACGTCGACGACGAGCGCTGGACCGAGTTCGGCCCCGGCGCCGTCGGCGTCGGCTGGGACTCGATCCTCCTGGGGCTGACGATGCACCTGGAGGGCGACACGTCGATCACCCCGGCCGAGGCCGCCGCGTGGCTGGTCAGCCCCGAGGGCGTGCGGTTCGTCACCGAGTCGAGCGCGGCCTGGTGCGCGGCGGCCATCGCGGCAGGCGACGAGCCGGAGGCCGCCGAGGCGGCCGCCAAGCGCACGACCGCGGCCTACACCGCGACGGCCTGAGGCCGATGATCCATGGTTGGGTGACATGGCGTCCATATGTGGCGCCCATGTCACCCAACCGCCGATCAAGACGGGGCGGGCGCGGGGCGGGGGCGCCGGGGCGGCTCGCAGCAGCCGGGTGCGCACAGGGCGCCGTTGGCCGCGCACCCGCCGCTCGGCACCGCGCTCAACCGACGCACCGGCGCGCCCGCCGTGTGCTCGGCCATCAGCTCGACGACCATGTCCGCGAAACGCGGGTCCGGCCCGGCCGTGGTCGCGCGGGCGAACCCGATGCCCAGCTCGGCGGCCCGGTCGCGGGCCTCGGTGTCCAGGTCCCACACCACCTCGACGTGGTCGGACACGAACCCGACCGGCGCGATGACCACCGCGGACGCTCCCGCGGCCGCCACCGCGTCGAGGTGGTCGAGAATGTCCGGCTCCAGCCACGGCACCTGCGGCGGGCCCGAGCGCGACTGCCACACCACGTCGTACTCCGCGACCCCGACCGCCGCCGCGACGAGCCGGGCGGCCTCGGCGACCTGCCGCGAGTACCGGTGCCCCTCGCCTGGCGGGCCCGCGCTCGCGTCGGCGGCCACCGGCACCGAGTGCGCGGTGAACACCACCCGCGCGTCCTGCCCGAGCTCCCCCAGCGCGGTACGCAGCGCGTCGGCGTTCGCGGCGACGAACGCCGGGTGGTCGAAGAAGTGCCGCAGCCGCCGAAGCGTCGGCGCGCCCTCCCCCACCGCCTTGCGGGCGCGGGCGATGTCCTCGTGGTACTGCCTGCACGCCGAGTACCCGCCGTAGGCGCTCGTCGCGAACACCAGCGCGCGCGCCACCCCGTCGCGCGCCATCTGCGCGACGGTGTCCTCGACCATCGGGTGCCAGTTCCGGTTGCCGAGATACACCGGGAGGTCGGTGCGCTCCCGCAGCGCGGCCACGAGCTCGCGGTTGCGGGCGCCCAGCGGGCTCACTCCGCCGAAGTGCCGGTAGTGCTCCTCGACGGCGTCCAGGCGCTCCGGCGGCACCCCGCGTCCGCGGGTGACGTTCTCCAGGAACGGCCGGACGTCGGCGGGCCCCTCCGGGCCGCCGAAGGAGAGGACCAGCAGGGCGTCGAACCCTCCGTCAGACGCCGACGGCATGGAACCCGCCGTCCGCCCAGACCATCGAGCCCGTCGTCACCGGCAGCCAGTCCGACAGCAGCGCGCAGACCGTCTTCGCGACCGGCACCGGGTCGTTGACGTCCCAGCCCAGCGGCGCGCGCCCGTCCCACGCGTCCTCGAACGCGGCGAAACCCGGGATCGACTTGGCCGCCATCGTGCGCACCGGACCTGCCGCGCAGAGGTTGACCCGGATGCCCTTGGGCCCGAGGTCGCGGGCGAGGTAGCGGGTGACCGACTCCAGCGTCGACTTCGCGACGCCCATCCAGTCGTAGGCGGGCCAGGCCTGCCGGTTGTCGAAGTCCATCCCGACGATCGACGACCCCGGCCCCAGCAGCGGCAGTGCGGCCACGGCCAGCGACTTCAGGGAGTACGCGCTCACCTGGATCGTCGTCGCGACGTCCGCCCACGGGGCGTTCAGGAAGGCACCCTCGCCCAGGCAGGTCGCGGGTGCGAACCCGATCGAGTGCAGCACCCCGTCGAGACCCGGCTCGTCGCCGAGGTGCTCGGAGACGCGCTCGACCAGGCTGTCCAGCTGCGCCTGGTCGGAGACGTCCAGCTCGACGACGGGGGCGCCGTGCGGCAGGCGCTGCGCGATCCGCTCGACGAGGCGCATCCGACCGAATCCGGTGAGCACGACCTGCGCGCCCTGCTCCTGCGCGATCTTCGCGGCGTGGAAGGCCAGCGATGCGTCGGTGATCACGCCGGTGACCAGCAGGCGTTTGCCGTCCAGGAGTCCCATGAGCGCGACCCTATGAGGCTCGTGCGCGGAAACCGTCGCCGGGGCGACGGTTTCCGCGCACGAGCCCGTCAGTGCCCCATGCCCAGCCCGCCGTCGACCGGAATCACCGCGCCGGTCACGTACGACGCCGCGTCCGAGGCGAGCCACGCCACGGCGGACGCGATCTCCTCGGCCGTGCCGTAGCGGCCCAGGGGCACCTGCGCGACGTACTCGGCGCGCTTGGCGTCGGGGAGGGCGCGGGTCATGTCGGTGTCGATGAACCCCGGCGCGACGACGTTGGCCGTGATCCCGCGCGAGCCCAGCTCCCGGCTGATCGACCGGGCCAGCCCGATCAGGCCCGACTTCGACGCGGCGTAGTTGACCTGCCCCGCCGAGCCGAGCAGCCCGACCACCGACGAGATGAAGATCATCCGACCCGCGCGGGCCTTCAGCATCGCGCGCGTGGCCCGCTTCGCCACCCGGTAGGCGCCGGTCAGGTTGGCGTCGATGACCTTGGTGAACGAGTCCTCGCTCATCCGCATGAGCAGCCCGTCGTCGGTGATGCCCGCGTTGGAGACGAGCACCTGCACCGGCCCGTGCTTGTCCTCGACGGTGGTGAACGCGGCATCGACGGCGTCGGCGTCGGTGACGTCGCAGCGCACCGGCAGGAGCTCGCCGGGGAGGTCGTCGGCGGCGGCCGCGCTGCGGTGGGTCACCGCCACCCGGTCCCCCGCCCCGGCGAACGACTTGGCGATGGCCAGGCCGATCCCGCGGTTCCCTCCGGTCACCAGAACGCTGCGTCCCGTCGATTCCACGCGCGCACCCTACGGCAGCCGACGCCCCAGACCGATCCCCGCGCCGACGCCGACGACGAGCAGCAGCGCACCTCCGGCGAGCCAGGGCCTGCTCGTGTCGACCTTGCGCATCTCGTAGCCGATCTGCTCGCCGAGCTGGGCGTAGACCTGCCGCAGCTCACCTTCGCTGGCCGCGGTGAAGAACTGGCCGCCGGACAGCTCCGCGATCCGCCGCATGGCGTCGTCGTCCACGGCCACGGACACCGGCGGCTTGTCCGGGTCGAGCTCGATCGTGCCGTAGTCGGTGCCGAACGAGATCGTCGAGACGGGCACGTGCACCTCGGCGGCCTTGCGCGCGGCCGTGAACGCCCCGCGCGGCTGGTCCTCGGCGCCGGGCCCGCCGGGCACGGTCTGGCCGCCGTCGGACATCAGCACGATCCGGGCGGGCGGCGGCCCGTCGCCGGAGGCGCCCGCGAGGGCCTGGGAGAACGTCTCGATCGACTGCAGGCCCGCGAGGATCGCGTCGCCCGTGGCGGTGGACTCGGCGAGCTTGAGCCCGTCCACCGCGCGCTTGACCGGCTCGCGGTCGGTGGTCGGCGACACCAGCACCGCCGCCGTGCCCGCGAACGACACCAGCCCGAGGTTGACGCCGGGGGTGAGCTGGTCGGCGAACGACTTCGCGGCCGCCTGCGCCGCCGCGAGCCTGCTCGGCGCGACGTCCGTGGCCTGCATCGACAGCGACACGTCGATCACGAGGACGACGGTCGCCCGGTTGCGCGGCACCCGCGCCTCGGCCTGCGGGCCCGCGAGCGCCACCGTCAGCAGCGCCAACGCCACGATCATGGCGGCCGCGGGCACGTGCCGGTACCAGCCCGGCCGCCGCGGCGCGACCCGGTCGAGCAGCTCCAGGTTGGTGAACGTCACCGTGTCCCGACGGCGGCGGCGCAGCAGCAGGACATAGGCCACCGCGAGCGCGGCCACCACAAGGAGCCCCACGAGCCACCAGGGGTCGGTGAAGATGCCGCTCACCTCCCTCCGCCCGACCACGCCCGCTTCCGGGCCAGCGCGAACCGGACGACGTCGGCGATCCAGTCGGAGTCGGTACGCAGGCGCAGGTGCGCCGCACCCGCGCTGCGCAGCGCCGTCGCCACCCGCTCCCGGTGCTCGGCGGCGGCCGCGGCGAACTCGCGGCACAGCAGCGGCGTGGTGACCACCTCGCGCTGGTGGCCGGTCTCCGGGTCGGCCAGCACGACCGTGCCGACCTCGGGCAGCTCCAGCTCGCGAGGGTCGAGCACCTCGACCGCCAGCAGCTCGTGCCGTGCCGAGAGGGCGCGCAGCGTGGCCTCCCACTCGGGCTCGCCGAGGAAGTCGGAGATCACGACGGCGAGCCCGCGCCGCCGCGGGGGTCTGCGCAGCTGCTCGATGGCGGCGGTGAGGTCGCCGCGGGTGCCGCCCGGCGCGCGCGGCACCTGCGCGACCCGCCGCACGAGCCCGCGCGCGTAGGCGAGGCCGCCGCGCGCGGGCAGCCGCACGACGCGCTCCCCGGTGGCCACGATCGCGCCGATCCGGTTGCCGCCGCCGCGGGTGAGGTGGGCGACGGCGGCCAGCGCCGCGATCGCGAGGTCGCGCTTCTCGCAGGCGGCGGTGCCGAAATCGAGGCTGGGCGACAGGTCGACCACCGCCCAGGTCTCCAGCTCGCGGTCGGCGACGGTCTGGCGCACGTGCGGCACGGACGTGCGCGCGGTGACCGACCAGTCGATGCGCCGCACGTCGTCGCCCGGCTGGTAGATGCGCGCCTCGCCCAGCTCGGTGCCCGGGCCCGGCACGAGCCCGAGGTGGTTGCCCTGCAGCAGCCCGTCCAGCCGGATCCGCACCGACAGCTCGAGCGCCTTCAGCGCGGCCTCCATCCGGCCGTCGCGCAGGGACGGCGGTGCGGTCCGGGACCGCCCAGGCGTCGCCGCGGCCGGGCTCACGGGGACGCCGGGGCCGCGCCCGCCGGGGCAGGCGGCACCTGCGGACGGGCCGTCACCTGCGGCAGCGGGACGGTCGCGAGCACGCGGGAGACGATGTGGTCGACCGGCACCTGGTCGGCCACCGCGTCGTAGGAGAGCACGAGCCGGTGGCGCAGCACGTCCGGGGCGACGTCGAGCACGTCCTGGGGCAGCACGTAGTCGCGGCCGCGGATCAGGGCGAGCGCGCGGGCAGCCGCGACGATGCCGAGCGTGGCCCGCGGCGAGGCGCCGTAGGCGACCCAGCCCGCGACGTCGGCGAGGCCGTGCTCGGCGGGCGTGCGCGTGGCCACGACGAGCCGCACGACGTAGTCGACGAGCGCGTGGTGCACGAACACCCGAGTCGCCTCGCCCTGCAGCCGGGACAGCTCGCTCGGCTGCAGCACCTGCTGGGCGACCGGCGGCTCGCCGCCCATCCGGTAGACGATCTCGCGCTCCTCCTCGACGCCGGGGTACTCGACGATGATCTTGAAGAGGAACCGGTCGCGCTGGGCCTCCGGCAGCGGGTAGACGCCCTCGTTCTCGATCGGGTTCTGGGTGGCGAGCACGAGGAACGGGTCGGGCATCGGGAAGGTCCGGCCGCCGATCGACAGGTGCCGCTCCGCCATCACCTCCAGCAGCGCCGACTGCACCTTCGCGGGCGCGCGGTTGATCTCGTCGGCGAGCACGAAGTTGGCGACCACCGGTCCGAGCTCGACGTCGAACTCCTCGCGGCCCTGGCGGTAGATGCGGGTGCCGAGGATGTCGGAGGGCACGAGGTCCGGGGTGAACTGCAGGCGCGCGAACGTGCCGCCGACGACCTTCGCGACCGTCTCGACGGCCAGCGTCTTCGCCACGCCGGGCACGCCCTCCAGCAGCAGGTGCCCGCGCGCCAGCAGGCCGACCAGCATCCGCTCGACGAGCCGGTCCTGCCCGACGATCACTTTCTTGATCTCGAAGACGGCGCGTTCGAGGCGCTCGCCCTCCGCGGCCGGGCTGGGGACGGCATCCTGCACGTTCACGCGGGCATCCAACACGGCGCGCGGTGAGACGACCGTGAGCCCCCCGCCGCTCAGGGACGTCGTCCGCTCGGCTGCTGCTAGATCATCGGCTGCTGCTAGATCATACGAGTCACGTAGGGCATCACACCGCCGAAGCGCATCGGCACGAGCCGGACGGCCGAGCCCGAGTACGGCGCCTCGATCATCATCCCGTTGCCGACGTACAGCGCGACGTGCCCGATCACGCCGCCCTCGGCGTAGAAGAGCATGTCGCCGGGCTGCCGCGCGGCGATCGGCACCTGCCGTCCCGACGTGTACTGGTAGCCGCTGTAGTGCGGCAGCGGCACGCCGACGCCCGCGAACGCGTAGATCATCAGCCCGGAGCAGTCGAACCCGACCCGGCGGAAGTCGCCGAACGCGTCGGCGATGCCGCCGTCGCGCACACCGCGCGTGGGACCGCGCCCGTTGCCCCCTCCCCAGGCGTACTGGACGCCGAGCTGGGACATCGCCCTGTCGATGACGGTCCGCACCGCGCCCGCGCCCCGCACGGGCCCACGCTGCCCCGCGACCCGACCCGCCGCGGCCTGCGCGCGGGCCCGCTCGGCCGCCGCCTGCTCCTGCTGCCAGGAGACGAACCGGGCGCGCTGCGCGCGCAGGTCGGCGTCGGCCGCGACCGCCGCGGACAGCTGGCCCGCCACCTGGTCACGCTGCGCCTGCACCTGCGCCAGCTGCTGCGCCTGCGCCTGGGACTGGGCCTGCACCTGCGCGACCGCGCCCGCGGCCGCGGCGCTCGCCTGCTGGGCCAGGGCCGCCTTGGCCTGCGCGTCGTCCTCGGCCTTGCGGGCCAGCGAGTCGGCGTTCACCCGCGCCACGAGCGCACGGTGCAGGCTGTCCAGCGCCTGCTGCTGCTGCTCGGCGACCAGGTCCGCGAACGCCGAACGGTCCAACACGCCCTGCGGCCCGCCTGGCGCGGTGAGCAGGCCGAGGGGGCCGATGTCGAGGCCTTGCTGGTAGCCCGCCGCCACGAACTCGTCGACACGGGTGCGCAGCGCGTCGACGTCGGCCGAGGCCGAGTCGGTCGCCTTGCGCGCCGCGGCCGCCGCCCGGCTCGCCTCGTCGGCGGCGGCCTCGGCGTTCTGCCGGTCGACCAGCGCGCGGTTGGCCTGCTCCTGGCGCGCGGTCAGCTCGAGCGCGATCGCGGCGGCCTTGTCGTCCAACGCCGAGAGCTGGGCGGTGAGCGTCGCGACCTGCGCCGTCCGCTGGGAGACCGCGGCGCGCCCCGCGGCGAGCTGGCCTTCGGACGGGTTCGGCGGCGGCGTGGGCGGCGGGGCGGCCACCGCGGTGCCCGGCACCCCGACGAGCAGCGCGGTGACGGCCATCAGGGCCAGCACGGCCAGGGCACGCCGCACGCAACCCTCCCGAAAAGATCGACCGATGCGAGCGGCCAGCACTGTCGCATCAGGACCACCGTGACCGCCGACACGACGCGCCGCGTGGCCCGCCAGTTTCCCCCACATGGAGTAACCGGCCTGCGGGGTGCGGGCGGCGGGGCCTGGGCCACCTCGCACAGGCTGACGCGTCCTCGCACAGGGTCGGACTTGTGCGAGGACGCCGGAGGGTGTGCGAAGTCGGGCGTGGGCCTCGCCAAGTTAACAGGACAAGCGTACTGTTTGATGGGAGCGGGGTCCGCCATGCCCGGGCCTCCCGGGTGCGCGAGACTCGCGACAGCCGCAACGTCAGCCCACTGCCGCTTTCGACAGGAGTAGTCCAGTGACCAGCACCGACAGCTTCGGCGCCAAGGGAACCATCACGGCGGGCGGTGCCGAGTACGAGATCTTCCGGCTCTCCGCCGTCGAGGGTTCGGAGCGCCTGCCGTTCAGCCTCAAGGTGCTCCTGGAGAACCTGCTGCGCACCGAGGACGGCGCCAACGTCACCGCCGACCACGTGCGGGCGCTCGCCGGATGGGACCCGAGCGCCGAGCCCGACACCGAGATCCAGTTCACCCCGGCCCGCGTCATCATGCAGGACTTCACCGGTGTGCCGTGCGTGGTCGACCTCGCGACGATGCGCGAGGCCATCACCGAGCTGGGCGGCGACCCGGCCAAGGTCAACCCGCTCGCGCCCGCCGAGCTCGTCATCGACCACTCGGTGATCATCGACGTGTTCGGCACGGCCGACGCGTTCGAGCGCAACGTCGACTTCGAGTACGGCCGCAACAAGGAGCGCTACCAGTTCCTGCGCTGGGGCCAGGGCGCCTTCGACGAGTTCAAGGTCGTCCCGCCGGGCACCGGCATCGTGCACCAGGTCAACATCGAGCACCTGGCGCGGGTGGTCATGACGAGGAATGGTCAGGCCTACCCCGACACGCTCGTCGGCACCGACTCGCACACCACCATGGTCAACGGCCTCGGCGTGCTCGGCTGGGGCGTCGGCGGCATCGAGGCCGAGGCGGCGATGCTCGGCCAGTCCGTCTCGATGCTCATCCCGCGCGTGGTCGGCTTCAAGCTCACCGGCGAGATCCCCGCGGGTGCCACGGCCACCGACGTGGTCCTGACGATCACCGAGATGCTGCGGCGGCACGGGGTCGTCGGCAAGTTCGTGGAGTTCTACGGCGAGGGCGTGGGCGCGGTCCCGCTGGCCAACCGGGCGACGATCGGGAACATGAGCCCGGAGTTCGGCTCCACCGCGGCGATCTTCCCGATCGACGAGGAGACCGTGCGCTACCTCAAGCTCACCGGCCGCTCCGCGGAGCAGATCGCGCTGGTCGAGGCGTACTGCAAGGAGCAGGGCCTCTGGCACGACCCGACCCGCGAGGCCACCTACTCCGAGACGCTGGAGCTGGACCTGGGCACGGTCGTGCCCTCGATCGCGGGCCCGAAGCGGCCCCAGGACCGCATCGCGCTCACCGACGCCAAGGGCGCCTTCCGCAAGGCCATCCGCGACTACACCGACGATCCGGAGTCGAGCGGCGTCGACGAGTCGGGCAAGGAGTCCTTCCCGGCCAGCGACTCCCCCGCGCCGGGATCCGGCGACGACGAGGCCGCACCCGTCGTCTTCTCGGCGGCGAACGGCGGCGAGGGCCGCCCCTCGAAGCCGACCCCGGTGCACTCCGAGACCCGTGGCGACTTCGTCCTCGACCACGGCGCGGTCGTCATCGCCTCGATCACCAGTTGCACCAACACGTCCAACCCGTCGGTGATGCTCGGGGCCGCGCTGCTGGCCAAGAACGCGGTGGAGAAGGGGCTGACGGTCAAGCCCTGGGTGAAGACGTCGATGGCGCCGGGCAGCAAGGTCGTCACCGACTACTACGAGAAGGCCGGGCTCTGGCCGTACCTGGAGAAGCTGGGCTACCACCTCGTCGGCTACGGCTGCACGACGTGCATCGGCAACTCCGGGCCGCTGTCGGACGAGATCTCCGCCGTCGTCAACGAGAACGACCTGTCCGTCGTCTCGGTGCTCTCGGGCAACCGCAACTTCGAGGGCCGCATCAACCCCGACGTCAAGATGAACTACCTGGCCTCGCCGCCGCTCGTGATCGCGTACGCGCTCGCGGGCACCATGGACTTCGACTTCGAGACCCAGCCGCTGGGCACCGGGTCCGACGACGAGCCGGTGTACCTGCGCGACATCTGGCCCGCCGCCGCCGACGTGCAGTCCACCATCGACTCGTCGATCAACGAGGACATGTTCACCAAGGACTACGCCGACGTGTTCGCGGGTGACGAACGGTGGCGCTCGCTGCCCACGCCGGAGGGCTCGACGTTCGACTGGGACCCCGACTCCACCTACGTGCGCAAGCCCCCCTACTTCGAGGGCATGGCCACCGAGCCGTCACCGGTCGAGGACATCGCGGGCGCGCGGGTGCTCGCCCTGCTCGGCGACTCGGTGACCACCGACCACATCTCCCCCGCGGGCTCGATCAAGGCCGACACCCCGGCCGGGCAGTACCTCACCGAGCACGGCGTGCAGAAGAAGGACTTCAACTCCTACGGCAGCCGCCGCGGCAACCACGAGGTGATGATCCGCGGCACCTTCGCCAACATCCGGCTGCGCAACCTGCTCCTTGACGGCGTGTCCGGCGGGTACACCCGCGACTTCACGAAAGATGGCGGCCCGCAGGCGTTCATCTACGACGCCGCCCAGGACTACGCGGCCGAGGGCACCCCGCTCGTGGTGCTCGGCGGCAAGGAGTACGGCTCCGGCAGCTCCCGCGACTGGGCCGCCAAGGGCACCGCGCTGCTGGGTGTCAAGGCCGTCATCGTGGAGAGCTACGAGCGCATCCACCGCTCGAACCTGATCGGAATGGGCGTGCTGCCGCTGCAGTTCCCCGACGGCGAGTCGGCGGCGTCGCTCCAGCTCGACGGCACCGAGACGTTCGCGATCTCCGGCGTCACCGCGCTCAACGACGGTCCGATGCCGCGCACCGTGCACGTGACCGCCACCAAGGGGTCGGGCGAGACCGTGGAGTTCGACGCGCGGGTGCGCATCGACACCCCCGGCGAGGCCGACTACTACCGCAACGGCGGGATCATGCAGTACGTCCTGCGCACGATGGTGCGCGGCTGACCTCTTCGGCGGCCGTCGCGCCGCGGGCCACTTCCCCGCGGCGCGACGGTCGCCGATTCATTGCCGGAACGCTGGCGTCAATGTTTCGTTGACAGCGGGTGCGGGTGGTGGGGGATGGGCCCGGGGTCATTGCAGGAATGTCACCCTCCTGCGACTCAGTCGGAGCAGGGTCACCCTCCTGCGACGGGCGGGCCATGGCTAGCGCGGCAGGTCGGCGGCCAGCCCGTCCAGCAGGTAGCGCAGCCCGCGCTCGAAGAGCGCGTCGAGGTCCAGGTCGTAGTCCTGGGCGATGAGCCGCTCGAACCGCGGGAACCGGCCGCCCGCAACGATGGCGCGCAGCCGCCGCTCCTGGGTCTCGGCCCACTCGTCGCCGGTCAGCCCGCTCGCCGCCTGCGCGGCCGCCTCGCTCTCGAGGTTGACCGCGATGCCGCGCACGAACGTGAAGAGCGTCAGGTGCACGTCGAAGGCGACGGTCGAGGCCAGGCCCGCGCCCTCCAACGCCGCGAGCACCCACTCGGTGTAGGCGAGCCCGCCCGCGACGGCCTGCGGGCGGGTGAGCGAGAGCGCGGACGTCGCGCGGCCCTACGTCGCGACGGCCCAGCAGCTCCCGCCCGGCGGCGTCGGCGGCTACGCCCCGCGCAGCGCGCTCGCGATCCGGCTGCGCACCGCCTCGATGGGCGCCATGACCCGCTGGCCCATGCGGCCCCTGCTGGAGCGCCAGTTCGCGAAGGCGGGCGACATCGTCCTTCCGGACTACGGGCTCACCGGCTGAGCGGGGTCGGGGTGGGTGGGGTCGATCCAGGGCACGTGCTCGGGCTCGGCGACCCCGTCGATGTCGAGGTTGACCACGACCGGCTCCTGGCCGCTGCGGGTGAGCACGCACTCGAGCGGCTCGCCGTCCAACGCGTTGATCTCCTGGTGCGGCACGAACGGCGGCACGAAGATGAACCCGCCCGGCCCGGCCTCGGCGGTGAACTCCAGCCGCTCCCCCCAGCGCATCCGGGCCCGCCCGCGCACGACGTAGATCACGCTCTCCAGCTCGCCGTGGTGGTGGGCGCCGGTGCGGGCGCCGGGATGGATCGTCACGGTGCCCGCCCAGAGCTTGTCCGACCCCGCCCTGGCGTGCGTGACGGCCGCCGCCCGGTGCATGCCGGGCGTCTGCGGCGTGTTCGTGTCGAGCGTGTCTGCGGGGATGACGCGCACCCCGTCGGTGCGCCAGTCGGGCGTCATGGCCCTGACGCTAGCGCCTCGGCGGTGGGTTCCGCCGCTGTTCGGAGCCGCTCGCGGGTGGCGGAGTCGGCCGGGAAGAACGACTCGACGGCCAGCTCGGCCAGCGTGACGTCGTGCGGCCCGCCGAACGTCGTCACGGCCGTGTGCAGGCTCAGGTCGCGGTCGGGATCACCGTCCGCGTCGGCGATGGTGACCGTGAGCAGGAGCTCCTGCGCGGGCGGGTCGGATCGGGCGTCGAGCACGTCGCCGACGCCGGGGTAGGTGCGCACCTCGCCCAGCAACGCGGCCAGGCGTGGGTCGCCGCTCCAGCGCAGCGCGCGCGTCAGCCGCTGGCCCAGATGGGCGATCCAGGCGCCAGGCTCCCGCACCCGCGGCAGCAGCCCCTCCGGGTGCAGCCCGATGCGGTAGGCGTTCGGCGCGGCCAGCAGCGCCGGGTCCACCCCGCGCAGCAGCGGCGCGGTGCCCGCGTTGCTCATCAGCACGTCGCCCCACCGGTCCAGGACGAGCGCCGGGTAGGGCTCGTGCCCGGCGAGCAGGTGCGCAAGCGCCTCGCGGGCCGAGCGCAGGTGCTCGGCGCCGAGGTCGGACTCGGCGTAGGCGGGCGCGTAACCCGCGGCGAGGACGAGTGCGTTGCGCTCCCGCAGCGGCACCTCCAGGTGCTCGGCCAGGTGCAGGAGCAGCGCCCGGCTCGGCCGCGCGCGCCCGGTCTCGACGAAGCTCAGGTGGCGCGCGGACACCCCGCTCGCCGAGGCCAGGTCGAGTTGGCTGCGCCGGGCCGCCTGACGCCAGTGCCGGAGCAGGTCGCCCGCGGTCGGCGCCCGCCGCGAACCCGTCCTCTGCGCGGTGGTCACCGGGCCGACCGTAGCCCTCGCCCCGGCGCGCAACGACTACCCGAGAGGTAATCGCGCCGCTGACCCCACGCGGGGAGTCTCGACGACGTCAGCACGACACCGACCGGCCGAGGAGGCCATCATGATGACGTTCGACGACACCGCCCGCGCCTACATCGCCGCCTGGAACGCCCGGGACGTCACCGAGCGCCGGGACGCCGTGGAGGCGGCGTTCACGCCGGACGCGACCTACACCGACCCGCTCGCCGCGGTCACCGGACGCGCCGCGATCGCCGACCTGATCGCGGGCGCCCAGCAGCAGTTCGCGGGCTGCGCGTTCCGGCTGGCCGGGCCGGTCGACGGCCACCACGACCAGGCCCGCTTCACCTGGGTGCTCGGGCCGGACGAGCAGGAGCTCGTGGTCGGGTTCGACGTGGTCACCCTCGACGGCGCCGGGCAGATCACCAGCGTGCTGGGCTTCCTGGACAAGGTGCCCTGCTAAGCCCGTGCGCGGCAGCTACACCGCGGTGGCCAGGGTGAGCGCGTGGCGGCCCGCGTCGTCGGTCCAGGTGCGGGTGACCTCGTAGCCGGTGGCCTCCAGCCACCCCCGCACGCCGCCGGGACGGAACTTCGCCGAGGTCTCCGTGGCCAGCTCCTCGCCCTCGGCGAAGCGCACGGTGAGGTCGAGGGCCCGCACCCGGACGGTCATCGCGCGCCGCGCCCGCAGCCGCATCTCGATCCACTCGTGCCGCGGGTCCCACAGCGCGCGGTGGTCGAAGGCGTCGACGGCGAAGTCGGCGGCGAGCTCCCGGTTGAGGACGCGCAGCACGTTGCGGTTGAACTCCGCCGTGACGCCCTGCGCGTCGTCGTACGCGGCGACCATCGCCGCCTCGTCGATCACCATGCTGGTGCCGAGCAGCAGGTGCTCCCCGGGCCGCAGCACCGCGCGGAGCTCGGTGAGGAACGCGGCCCGGTCGCGGGGTTGCAGGTTGCCGATCGTCCCGCCGAGGAAGGCCACCATCCTTCGCCCACGGCCGCCGCGGGGCAGCCGCGACAGGTGCCGGGTGAAGTCGCCGACCACCCCGTGCAGCGCGAGCCCCGGGTAGTCGGGGGCGAGCGCGTCCATCGCCGCCCGCACCGCGGACACGCTGACGTCCTGGGGCACGTAGGTCGCGAGCCTGCCCGCGCGGCGGAACGCGTCGAGCAGGAGCCGGGTCTTCACCGACGAGCCGGAGCCCAGCTCGACGAGCGTGTCCGCGCGGGCGAGGGCGGCGATCTCGTCGACGCTCCCGCCGAGCAGGGCGCGCTCGGTGCGCGTCGGGTAGTACTCCGGCAGGGCGGTGATCTCCTCGAACAGCGCGCTGCCGCGGGCGTCGTAGAACCACTTCGGCGGCAGGCTCTTGGGGCTCGCGGTCAGGCCCGCCCGGGCGTCCGCGGCCAGCGCGGCCTCGGCGTCGTCGTCGGTGAGGTGGATGTCGAGCACGCCCGCACTCATGAGCTCCCCAGCGGGGTCAGGTGGCACCCGCCGGGGCGGGCCACCACGAGGTGTCGGTCGGGGACGCAGGCCCATCCGGGGTCGGCGTCGAGCGGTTCGGAGGCGACGAGGACGACGTCGGGGCTCGTGCGCACCGACAGGGCGTGGTCCCACGCCGTGGCCCAGACCGTCGTGCCGTCGGTGAGCAGCAGGTTCAGCCGCGAGCCCGGCGCCGCCGCCGCGGCCTCGACGGCCACGTCGACCAGCGCGTCGGCCCCGTCCTTCCCCGCGCGGAGGCGGTGGCGCACCAGCGCCCACAGCAGCGCGCTGTCGGTCGGGGCGTCGAGCGTGAGCAGGTCGGTCACCGGCAGCGTGGCCGCGAGCGCCGCGACGGCGTCCGGCCAGCCGCGGACCACGCCGTTGTGGCTGAACAGCCAGCGGCCTTCGGCGAACGGGGCCGACGCTCCTGCCGTGACGGGCATGCCGACCGTCGCCGAGCGGACGGCCGCCAACGCCGCCGCCGTCGACGTGACACGGGCCAGCTCGGCGAACGCCGGGTCGGACCAGACCGGCGCCGCGCTGCGGTAGCGCGCCGGGTCGGCCCCGCCCGCCGGGTACCAGCCCACCCCGAAGCCGTCGGCGTTGACGGTGCCGCCCCCACGCATGTCCGCGGGCGCGTAGGACTGCCGCAGCAGCCCGTGGACGGGCTCCAGCACGAGCGCCGACAGCGTCGTCGGTGGCCCGAGGTAGGCCAGGTGGCGGCACACGGGCGCTACACGTCCCAAGCCAGCCGAAAGCCCGCGAAGATCTGACGGCGCACAGGGTGGTCCCAGTTGCGGAACGTGCCACGGACCGCGGCGGGGTCGGTGCCGAAGGAGCCGCCGCGCAGCACGCGGTAGTCGCCGCCGAAGAACACCTCGGAGTACTCCCGGTACGGGAACGCCGCGAAGCCCGGGTAGGGGTGCCAGCCCGACGCCGTCCACTCCCACACGTCGCCGATGAGCTGCTCGACGCCCAGCGGCGAAGCGCCCGCCGGGTAGGCGCCGACCGGCGCGGGCGAGAGGTGGCGCTGGCCGAGGTTGGCCTGCACGGGTCCGGGGTCGACGTCACCCCAGGGAAAGCGGCGGCAGACGCGGGTGGCCGGGTCGTAGCGCGCCGCCTTCTCCCACTCGGCCTCGGTCGGCAGCCGCGCCCCCGCCCACGCCGCGTACGCGTCGGCCTCGTGCGCGCACACGTGCACGACCGGCTCGTCGAGCGGAACCGGCTCGACCACGCCGAAGCGCCGCCGCCACCAGGTGCCGCCCGCGTCGCGGGCCCAGAACTGCGGTGCGCCGAGGTCGGCGGCGAGCCGGTGCCGCCAGCCTGCCTCGGTCCACCAGCGGGGGTCGTGGTAGCCGCCCGCGTCGACGAACGCCGCGTACTCGCCGTTGGTGACGGGCACGGTGGCGACCCGGAAGGCGGGCAGGTCGACGATGTGCGCGGGCCGCTCGTTGTCCAGCGCCCACGGCTCGGCCGAGGTGCCCATCGTGAACGGGCCCGCGGGCACGAGCACGTCCCGGAACGGCAGGAGGCGCCCCGGCGGCGGCGGTGGCGCGCTCAGGACGGGCTCGCCCGCGCGGAGCTGGTGGGTGGCCAGCATCGTCTCGTCATGCTGCTGCTCGTGCTGGACGATCATGCCGAACGCGAATCCCCCGGCCTCCAGCCGTCGCCCGGCCAGCGGGCTGCCGCCCAGCGCGTCCAGCGCCTTGTCCCGCACCTCGGCGACGTAGGCCCTGGTCTCGGACGGTGTGAGCAGCGGCAGCTCGACGCGGCTCGAGCGGGAGTGCTGGAACGCGTCGTAGAGCCCGTCGATCTCCGGCCGCAGCGGCGCCCGCCCGCCGACGTCGCGCACGAGCCACAGCTCCTCCTGGCTTCCGATGTGCGCCAGGTCCCAGACCAGCGGCGACATCAGGGGTGAGTGCTGGGCCACGAGGTCGGCCTCGTCGACCGCGTCGGTGAGCGCGGTGCTGCGGGCCCTCGACGCGGTGAGCAGGCCCGCCACGCGCGTGCGCAGCTCCTCGGCCATCTCCTGTCTCGGCGGAGTGGCGGCCTCGGCGGTCTCGGGGGTCTCGGTCGTCACAGGGAAGCTCCTTCCGGCTCGTCGGCAGGGCACAGGCCGTGCCGGACGAGCCGATCGGTCATGGCGACGAGCTCGTCGGCGAGCCACGTCGGGGCGGCGAGATCGGGCATGCGGGCACACGCCAGGTCGAAGACCTGGACGGCCGCATGGGCGAGCACCCGGTCGGCGAGCCCGTGGCGCGCCGCCGACACCCACCTGGTGCGTGCCGGGGCGCAGACGTTGCGGACGACGTCGATCACGCCCGCGTCGGAGAGCAGGGCCGACAGCACGGCGACGGGCAGCGCCCACCGCCTGCCCGGCTGCATGTCGACGTAGCGGACCTCGAGGTGACCGCGCGGGCGGACGGGGGGGAACAACGTGGAGATGTGGTACTCGAGGTCGGCGACGGTCGGCGGCCGCGGCCTGGCCTCGCCGACCCAGTCCGCGAACGTCATGCCGTCGGGCACCACCCAGCCGCCGCTGTCCCGCACGCAGAGCACCGGCGTGTCCAGCACGCGGCGGGCCCACGCGGCCGCCGGGTCGGGCGGGTCGGGCTCGGCGGGCGGAGCGGTGCGCGCGGGGTCGGCGCGCAGCCATGCCGCCCAGCGGGCGGACTTCCACCCGGTGCGCCTGCCGTGCAGGCGCGGGGAGTTCGCGAAGGCCGCCACCAGCACCGGTCCGAGGGCGTGCACGGCGGCCCACCGGGCGGCGACGTCGGACCGCTCTCCCGCGTCGACGGCGACCTGGACGGCGGCGGTCGAGCACATCGCGCTGCGCCCGTGCGGGCCGATGCGGTCGAAGAACTGCTCCATCGCGCGGTAGCGGGGCAGATCCAGTACCCGCACCGGGGGGCGCTCGGCCGCGGCGGCCCTGCCCTCGAC
This sequence comes from uncultured Actinomycetota bacterium, assembly GCA_963750095.1. GTDB lineage: Bacteria > Actinomycetota > Actinomycetes > Mycobacteriales > Pseudonocardiaceae > Pseudonocardia. Next base: position 1,268,764 of record CAVVPJ010000012.1, read on the forward strand.
GATGAGCCCGGCGTCGGACAGGAGGCCGTGCAGCACGTCGGCGTCGGCGGAAACGGTGGACACCAGCCCCGCGAGACGGGGAAGCGGCGGGCTGGCGAGCTCGATCTGGCCGCCGGGCTCCACAGTGACGAGGGAGCCGCCGGGCAGCGGATCGGCGGGCGAGGACGGGTCGAGCGAGGTCGGGCGGTGGCGCCCCAGCGCGGCGGCGAGCGTCGCGGCGGTGAGCCGGTCGGAGGAGCGGGGGTGGACCAGCCACTCCAGCTCCACGCCGGTGAGCAGCGGGGGTCCGTGCTTGAAACAGACGGACGCGACGTAGGCCTCCGCCTCGCCGCGGTCGCGCAGCCGTGCACTGCGGCCATCCTGCTCGGCCGTGACAACGCCGCTGACGGCGCCGCGCTTCGGCCCAACCTGGTCGGTCACGGGCGCCGACGCTACCTGGGCGGCGGACGGTTTGCATGAGTGTTCGGCGTCCGGTCGTCCACCCCACACCCGGCGCTAAGATCACTGTCGTGCCCCGCGTCAGCACCGACCAGCTCGCGGCACGGCGTCAGCGGATCCTCGACGGGGCGCGGGCCTGCTTCGCCGCGTACGGCTACGAGGGCGCCACGGTCCGGCGCCTCGAACAGGGCATCGGGCTGTCCCGTGGCGCGATCTTCCACCACTTCGGCGACAAGGACACGCTGTTCCTCGCGCTGGCCGAGCAGGACGCCCGCCGCATGGCCGACGTCGTCGCCGAGCAGGGTCTCGTGCAGGTCATGCGGGACCTGCTGACCGACCCGGCGATCGAGCGCAGCTGGCTGGGCACCCGCCTGGAGGTGTCGCGGCGGCTGCGCACCGACCCGCCGTTCCGGGAGCGCTTCCGCGCCCACTCGGCCGCGCTCACGGAGGCGACGCGGGAGCGGCTCGAACGGCAGGCCGCCGCCGGGTCGCTGCGCGACGACGTGCCGGTGGCGGTGCTCGCGCAGTACCTCGAGCTCGTCCTGGAAGGGCTCATCTCGCATCTGGCGATGGGCCTGCCCGCCGACGACCTCGGCCCCGTGCTCGACGTCGTGGAGGCCGCGGTCCGCCGTCCGTCCGTGTCGCGCTCCCCGTAGTCCGCGTGCGCCCTCACACCGGCTGCGGCGTCGGGCGTGCCGCGCGCAGCCGGGCGGCCAGCGCGCAGAGGTCGTCGCGCATCGTGGCCAGCTCGGCGGCGCTCAGGCCCGTCGCCTCCTGCACGCGGGCCTGCACCGCGGCCGCCTGCTCCCGCAGGTCCCGCCCCCGCTCGGTGACCGTGAGCTGCACCGTCCGCTCGTCCTCCGCGCGGCGACGCCGGACGAGCAGGCCCTCCGCCTCCAGCCGCTTGAGCAGCGGCGACAGCGTGCCCGTGTCGAGCTGCAGCCGCGAGCACAGCAGGCCGAGCGTCACGCTCCCGTGCTCCCAGAGCACCAGCATCACCGCGTACTGGCTGTAGGTCAGCCCGATCTCGTCGAGCAGCGGCCGGTAGCAGCCGGTCATCGCCCGCGACGCGGTGTGCAGCGCGAAGCACAGCTGCTCGTCGAGAACGAAGTCGGTCCGGGATGCTGGGGGCATCCCGGCAGCCTAGGCCGCCGGGGCGCCGCCGACGAGTCGTTCTTCGGCCGCATATTGGGTCCGGTACAGCGCCGCGTAGCGCCCACCGGCCGTGAGCAGGGCGTCGTGCGTGCCCCGTTCGACGATTCGCCCGTGCTCGACGACGGCGATCTCGTCCGCCGCCCTGATCGTCGAGAGGCGGTGCGCGATGACGATCGCCGTGCGGCCCTCGAGCGCCTCGACCAGCGCCTCCTGCACCGCGACCTCCGACTCGGAGTCCAGGTGCGCCGTCGCCTCGTCGAGGATCACGACGCGGGGCCTCGCGAGCAGCAGGCGCGCGATGGTGAGGCGCTGCCGTTCGCCGCCGGAGAGGCGGTAGCCGCGCTCCCCCACCACGGTGTCGAGGCCGTCGGGCAGCGCGGCGAAGACCTCGCCGAGCCGGGCCCGGCGCAGGGCGTCGACCAGCTCGGCGTCGGTGGCGTCCGGGGCGGCGTAGCGCAGGTTGGCGGCGATCGTGTCGTGGAAGAGGTGGCCGTCCTGGGTCACCACCCCGACCGCGCCGCGGACGGCGGCGAACGTCAGGTCGCGCACGTCGATCCCGGCCAGCTCGACCGCGCCCGCGTCGACGTCGTAGAGGCGCGGCACGAGCGTCGCGATCGTCGACTTGCCCGCGCCGGACGGGCCGACCAGCGCCAGCAGCCGTCCGGGGCCGACCTCGACGTCGATGCCGTGCAGCACTTCCTCGCCGCCGCGGTGGTCGAGCACCGCGACCTCTTCGAGTGAGGCCAGCGACACCTGGTCGGCGCGGGGGTAGGTGAACCGCACATCGGCGAGCCGCACGCCGATCGGCCCGTCGGGAAGGCCGCGCGCGCCGGGCCGCTCGGTGATCATCGGCGGCAGGTCGAGCACCTCGAAGACCCGCTCGAACGACACGAGCGCGGTCATGACGTCCACGCGCGCGTTGGCGAGGGCGGTCATCGGCGAGTACAGGCGGGTGAGCAGCAGCGCGAGCGTGACGACGGTGCCCGCCTCGATCCGCCCGGTCACCGCCAGCCAGCCGCCCAGGCCGTAGATCAGGGCCTGGGCCAGCGCCGACACCAGCGAGAGCGCGGTGACGAACACCCGCGACACCATCGCGGTGCGCACGCCGATGTCCCGGATCCGCACCGCGCGGTCGGCGAACTCGGCGATCTCGTCCTCGGGGCGGCCGAACAGCTTCACCAGCGTGGCGCCGGGCGCGGAGAAGCGCTCGGTCATCTGGTTGGACAGGCCCGCGTTGAGGTCGGCCGCGTCGCGGCGCAGGTCGGCGATGCGCCTGCCCATGCGTCGGGCCGGGATCACGAAGATCGGCAGCAGCACCAGCGCGAGCAGCGTGACCTGCCACGCCAGCGTGATCATCACCGCGACCGCGAGCGTCAGCTGGATGACGTTGGACACGACGCTGGCCAGCGTGGAGGTGATCGCCGACTGCGCGCCGATCACGTCGTTGTTGAGCCTGCTGACCAGCGCGCCCGTGCGGGTGCGGGTGAAGAACGCGACCGGCATCGTCTGCACGTGCGCGTACACCGCCCGGCGCAGATCGGCGATGAGCCCCTCGCCGATGCTCGCGGAGAACCACCGCGTCCCGAGCCCGTTGACCGCCTCGACGATCGCGAGCGCGGCGATCCCGCCCGCCAGCCCGATCACGGTGGCGGCGGCGACCGCGGAGCTGTCCCGCGCGACGATCGCGTCGACCACCCGGCCCGCGAGGATCGGGGTGATGACGCCGACCACCGCCGACACGACGGTGAGCATCAGGAACGCGACCAGGCCGCGACGGTACGGGGCGGCGAAGCGCCAGATCCGCGGGATCGTCCCCTTCTTGATCGAACGGGGCGCGTCGACCCCGTGCGTGACGCTCCGCAGCATCCCGAACGGCCTGTCCACGCGCGCTCCTCTCCGCCGACCACCGTGCGTCGGAGGTGCAACGCGCGCGCTCCTGCCGTGCTTCCCGGGCGGACCTCCACCCGGGAGACCGGCCTACTTCTTCTTCGTGCGCGTCGCTCCGCCGCGGCCACGCAGCGTCACGCCGGTCTCGGAGAGCACACGGTGCACGAACCCGTAGGACCGGCCCGTCTGCTCGGCGAGCGCGCGGATGCTGGCGCCCTTCTCGTACTTCTTCTTCAGGTCGGTGGCTAGCTTGTCCCGCTGGGCGCCGGTGATGCGCGCGCCTTTCTTCAGATCGGCCACAGCCTGTTCCCCTCCAGACTCGTCAGAACTCCCTGGTCCGGGCCGGTGGGCGCCCGGGTGCGGCAATGATCGTCCACCGACGGGGTCGGGACCAGGAGATCTTTTCGAAGATCGGTGAGCGGTTCCGCCGAATGGATCACGCACACGGGTGATCATTGCCGCCGTTTGATCACCTGCCCGTCACCCCGTCGCCACTCTCCGATCACTCCGGAAGTGGATCGAGCTGCACATCAGCGCCCGCACCTGACAAACTGTGACCTACGACACTCCACCCGGGCGACGACGATCAGCGGCGATCGGGTGGCAACCATCCCGCCCGGATCGTCCGATCAGGCCAGCTGGACGAGGTCGAGGTAGTCGGGCGACCACAGGTCCTCCGTGCCCTCGGGCAGCACGATGACCTTGTCGGGGGTCAGCGCCTCCACCGCGCCCTGGTCGTGCGTGACGAGCACGACCGCGCCCGCGAACCGGTGCAGCGCGTCGAGCACCTGCTCGCGGCTGACCGGGTCGAGGTTGTTGGTGGGCTCGTCGAGCAGCAGCACGTTGGCCGCGCTCGAGACCAGCCCGGCGAGCGCGAGGCGGGTGCGCTCACCGCCGGAGAGGGTGGCCGCCCGCTGCTCGAGCTGGTCGCCGGAGAACAGGAACGAGCCCAGGAGGTTGCGCAGCTGCTGCTCGGGCGCGTCGGGAGCGGCGTGACGGACGTTCTCCCAGACCGTGGCGTCCATGTCGAGCGTGTCGTGCTCCTGGGCGAAGTAGCCGGTGCGCAGCCCGTGACCGGCGACGACCCGACCCGCGTCCGGGGACTCCTCGCCCGCCAGCAGCCGCAGGAGGGTGGTCTTGCCCGCGCCGTTCAGCCCGAGCACGACGACCTTCGCGCCCCGGTCGACGGCGAGGTCCACCCCGGTGAACACCTCCAGAGACCCGAACGCCTTCGACAGCCCCTCCGCGGTGAGCGGGGTGCGCCCGCACGGCGCGGGGTCCGGGAAGCGGATCCGGGCCACGCGGTCGCGCTTCTGCTCCGGCTCCAGCGCGGCGAGCATCTGGTCGGCGCGGCGGGCCATGTTCTTCGCCGCCACGGCCTTGGTGGCCTTCGCGCCCATCTTCGCCGCCTGCAGATGCAGCACGGCGGCCTTCTTCTCCGCGTTCGCCCGCTCGCGGCGGCGGCGCTTCTCGTCGGTGGCCCGCGCCTCCTGGTACCGGCGCCAGTCCATGTTGTAGACGTCGGCCTCGCCGCGTACGGCGTCGAGGAACCAGACCTTGTTGACCACGGCGGCGAGCAGGTCGGTGTCGTGGCTGATCACCACGAGGCCGCCGCCGTGCGCGGAGAGGAACGAGCGCAGCCACGTGACCGAGTCGGCGTCGAGGTGGTTGGTCGGCTCGTCGAGCAGCAGCGTGGTGGCGCTCGGCGCACCGCCGCCGCCCCCGACTCCGCCACCGTCCGAGGCCGCGAAGAGGATGCGCGCCAGCTCGACCCGCCTGCGCTGGCCGCCCGAGAGCGTGGCGATCTGCTGGCCGAGCACCCGCTCGGGCAGGCCGAGGTGGGCGCAGATGCGGGCGGCGTCGCTCTCCGCGGCGTACCCGCCGAGCGCGGCGAACCGCTCCTCGATGCGCCCGTACTCGCGCACGGCCCGCTCGTTCTGGCCGCCGTCGACGAGCTCCGCCATCGCCGACTGGGCCTTCTCCATCTTGCGCAGCATCTCGTCGAGGCCGCGCGCGGACAGCACGCGGTCCTTGGCGCTGACGGTGAGGTCGCCCTCGCGCGGGTCCTGCGGCAGGTAGCCGACGGCGCCCGAGACGCTCACGAGGCCCCCGTACGGCTCGCCCTCGCCCGCGAGGACGCGCATCGTGGTGGTCTTGCCTGCGCCGTTGCGGCCGACGAGCCCGATGCGGTCGCCCGGCTGCACGCGCAGCGTGGCGTCGGACAGCAGGACGCGGGACCCGGCCCGCAGCTCCAGGTCGATGGCGGTGATCAAAGGTGTTCTCCGGGGTACGAGGGCAGGGCAGGGCGCTGGGCGGAGCGCGGCCTACCCGATCCCGGTCACCGGACCAGAGTACCGGTCGGCACGAGCCGGTTTCCGCCGTAGGGTCGCCGTCATGACTGATCTCACGGCCTCGGGCTCGTTGAACGGCAGGGCGGCCCTCGTCACCGGGGCCAGCCGCGGCATCGGCCACGCCATCGCCGCAGAGCTGCTCACCAGGGGGGCGTCGGTGACGATCACGGCGCGCAAGCCGGACGAGCTGGCCGCCGCGGCGAAGGAGCTCGTGGAGGGCCCCGCGGGCAGCGCGGCCGACCGGGTGCTGGCGGTGGCGGCCAACGCGGGGTCGGCCGAGTCCCGCCAAGAGTCGGTCGACCGCACGATGGAGGCGTTCGGGCGCCTGGACATCCTGGTCAACAACACCGGCATCAACCCGGTCTACGGGCCGCTGATGAACGCCGACCTCGACCCGATCCGCAAGATCTTCGACGTCAACGTGGTGGCGGCGATCGGATACCTCCAGCTGGCCTACCGGGCGTGGATGGCCGAGCACGGCGGCTCGGTGGTCAACCTCGCCTCGGTGGGTGGGCTGCGCTCCACCGGCGCCATCGCCGCGTACGGGGCGTCGAAGGCGGCGCTGATCCGGCTCACGGAGGAGCTGGCCTGGGAGCTGGGGCCCGGAATCCGGGTCAACGCCGTCGCGCCCGCCATCGTCAAGACGCAGTTCGCCGCCGCGCTCTACGCCGAGGGCGAGGACAAGGTCAGCGCCGCCTACCCGATGAAGCGCCTCGGGCGGCCCGAGGACGTGGCGTCGCTGGTCGGCTTCCTGGTCTCCGACGAGGCGAGCTGGATCACCGGCGAGACCGTCCGCGTCGACGGCGGGTTGCTCGCCACCGGCACGCTGGGCTGACTTCGCACACCGTGAGGTGTCCTCGCACAGGGTCGACCGTGTGCGAGGACGCCGCAGCGTGTGCGAAGTGGGTCAGAGGACCGGGGCGTCGGTCCACAGGTGGCTCGAGCGGCCCGTCAGCACGTCCAGTAGCGCGGCGGCCTGGCCGTCGGTGAGCGAGGCGACGTAGTCGACCACCGCCCGTCCCCGCGCCTGCGCGGTCGAGCCCAGCTCGGCCCGGGAGAGCTCCACGAGGTCGTGCAGCCGCGGCGGGAGGCGGGGGCCGTCGCCGTCCTCGGCGAGCCAGTCGGTGAGCGCCTCGACGAGCGCGGCGAGCACGCTGGCCTGCCCGCGCTGGTGGGAGGCCAGGTCGGCGCGGCGCAGCACGAAGCGCTGGTGCACGAACTTGAGCACCGCCACCTCGTGCCACTGGGCGGTCTCCAGCGTGACGTGGGCGGCCCGCACCGGTGGGTCCGGCGCGACGGTCACGCCCGCCACCAGCCGCGACGTCCACCGCGCCGAGAACTCCGCCACCGCCCGCTCCCCCGCCATCGACCCGTCGAACGGCACGGCGAGCAGGCCGCCGACGAGGTCGTCGCGGACCCGGGCCACGGCGGCGGCGAACGCGTCCTCGTCGTAGGTCCAGGCGTCCTTGTCGCGCAGCCGCCGCCGCAGTCGCTCGAGGTCCGACCCGGGGCCGGAGGGCCCGGCGCCCGCGACCCACCCGGACAGCTCGGTGGCCACGCCCGCCTGCTGCAGCACGCCGACCCGGTGGAAGTCCTCGAGATCGTGGATGGCATAGGCGATGTCGTCGGCGGTGTCCATGACCGCGGCCTCGGCCGTCTGCTGCCACGGTCCCACCGGGAACGCCGACCGGCAGTCGACGAGGTCGGGCAGCTCCGTCGTGTAGGCCGAGAACTTGGCCGACCCCGCGTCCGGCGCGCCGGGGAGCGGCCCGCCGCCGCGGGGCGGAAGGATCGCGTCGGCCGGGTGCGGGTCGGGGTAGCCGCGCCGCGTCCACGGGTACTTGAGGAGGGCGGCGCGCACCGCGGCGGTGAGGTCGAGGCCGGTGCCGCTCGGGCCGTGCAGGTCGATGGTGGTGACGATGCGGAAGCTCTGCGCGTTGCCCTCGAACCCGTCGGAAAGGCCGAGCCGCTCCCGGGCGACGCGGTCGAGCACCTGCTCGCCCAGATGCCCGAACGGCGGGTGGCCGAGGTCGTGGGCCAGCGCCGCGGCCTCGACGACGTCGGGGTCGCAGCCACCCAGCGTGTCGAGGACCGGGTCGCAGGCCAGCCGCTCGGCGATCGCCCGCGCGACCTGCGCGACCTGCAGGCTGTGCGTCAACCGGTTGTGCACGAGCAGGCCCGCGCCCGCGGGGCTGACGACCTGGGTGACGCCCGCGAGCCTGGCGAAAAACGGCGACGCGGCGATCCGGTCGCGGTCCACGCGGAAGGGGCTGGCCGCCAGCCCCACGCCGGACTCGGCGACCCACGACCGCCGCGCCGCCCGCGCCTCGTGATCCACGCCACGCAGGCTATCCCGGGTTCGCCACGGCCCGACCCGACCAGACGCCGCCCCCCGCGCATGATCGACGGCTGGGTGCCATGACGGCCGTGTACGGCGCTCATGGCACCCAACGGTGGATCATGGTCGCGGGGAGGGGCGCATACTGGCGGCCATGACGGACGTCGTCGTGGTCGGCGGCGGTCCGGCGGGCCGGGCGCTGGCGGCGGAGTGCGCGGCGCGCGGGCTCGCCACGACGCTCGTCGACCCGCGCCCGGACGCCCCCTGGCGGGCCACATACGGCGCCTGGCTCGACGAGCTGCCCGCGGGCCTGCCAGCGCCCGCCGCCGTCGCGGAGGGCCGGGTGATCACCGGGCGCACCCACGAGCTGGAGCGCCGGTATGCCGTGCTCGACGTGCCTGCCCTGCGTGCCCACCTCGACGCGCGCCTCGCCGAAGGCGGCGTGCGGGTGGTCGCGGGCCGGGTCGTCGGCCGCGTCGGATCGGCCGTGTTGCTGGCCGACGGCACCCGCCTGGCCGCCGCCGCGATCGTCGACGCGGCCGGCGCACGCGCCCCCCTGCGCGACGGCGGCGCGGCAAAGCCGCTTCGCAGACCTGGCCGCCGCCTCGCAGACTCCTGGGGCCCTGCGAAGTGCAGGCGCGGTCTGCGAAGCGGCGACGCGGCCGGCACGCCCGGTGGCCTGGCCGTCGCCGCAGAGCAGACCGCGTACGGCGTGGTGGTCGACGCGGCCACCGCGGCCCCGCTCGTCGGCAACGGCCAGGCATTGTTCATGGACTGGCGACCCGACCACGGCGAGCCGGGCTGGCCCACGTTCCTCTACGCCGTCCCGCTCGGCGGGGGCGCCGTCCTGCTGGAGGAGACCTCGCTCGCCCGCCGCCCCGGCCTGCCGCTGCCCGTCCTGCGCCGCCGCCTCCACGCCCGGCTCGCCCACCACGGCATCTCCCCGCCCGACGACGCACAGGTCGAGCGCGTCCGGTTCCCCGTCGACCACTCCCGCCACGCCACGCCCGGCGTGCTCGGCTTCGGCGCGGCCGCGCCGCTCGTGCACCCCGCCACCGGCTTCAGCGTGGCCGACGCGCTGCGGCTGGCGCCCGCCGTCGCGGACGCGCTCGCGACGGGCGGGGCGCCTGCCGCCGAGCGACTGATCTGGTCGCCGCGGGCCAGGGCCGTGCACCGGCTGCGCCGCATCGGGCTGGAGGCCCTGCTGCGGATGCCGCCGGAGACGGTCCCCGCCTTCTTCGCGACGTTCTTCACCCTCCCGGAGCGGCACCGCCGCGCCTACCTCTCCGGCCGCGACGACCTCGCGGGGATGCTCGCGGCCATGGGCGCGCTGTTCGCCCGATCCGACCTCATGCTGCGCTGCCGCCTCGTCGTCCCCGCCTTCCGACGACCCGCGCCCACCCTCCCAGAGGTGGACTGATCGGGGTAACCACCTACCGCCGAATGGTCGCACTACTGGCGGTAACCTCTGCACCATGCCCGCGTACCACACCATCGTCGTCGGCACCGACGGCTCCGACACCTCCTTCGCCGCGGTGGACCGCGCCGCCGAGGTCGCGAGCGACAGCGACGCCGAGCTCGTCATCGTCTGCGCGTACACCCCGGCGAGCCGCGAGCACACCGCGGGCGCGGAGGACGTCCTCAAGGACGAGGCCTACCTCGTCGTCGGGTGGACACCCGCCGAGGAGACCCTCCGCGCGGCCGAGGACCGCGCCGCCGCCACGGGCGCCGGGAAGATCCGGACATCGGCCGTCGACGGACCGCCCGCCGACGTGCTGCGCGCCGCGGTCGCCGAACACCGCGCCGACCTGCTCGTCGTCGGCAACAAGGGCCTGAACACCCTGCACGGCAGGCTGCTCGGCGCTGTCCCCTCCGACGTCGCGCGGCGCTCCGGGGTGGACGTGCTGATCGTCCACACCACCTGAGCGTGCGCCGCGAAGAAGGCGGGTGGCTGGCCGGGATCGGACGGCTCCTCGGGGGCACCGCGGCCGCCGAGACCGCCGCGACCGACCGCCCGCTCGATGAGGCGCTCGAAGAGGTCGTGCTCGGAGCGTGCAGGCGCTACACCCGTGGGGAGCTCGCCGAAGCCGCGGGGATCGACCTGGACGAGGGCAGGCGGCTGTGGCGCTCGCTGGGCTTCCCGAACACACCGGACGACGCCGTGCTCTTCAACGAACGCGACCTCGTCGCCGCCCGGCTCATGACCCACCTCACGGAGGCGGGCTTCCTCGACCCGGACGTGCGTGAGGCGGTCGCCCGCGCGACGGCCCAGTCGATGTCTCGGCTGGCCGAGTGGCAGGTCGGCATGCTCAAACGGCTCATCGAGGCCGAGGGGGCGCCGCTCACCCCCGCGCAGTCGCTGCAGGTGGCGGGCGCGGTGCTGCCCGCGTTGGAGGAGCTGCAGAGCTACGTGTGGCGGCGGCACCTCGCGGCGGCCGTCTCCCGCATGCTGATGGCCGCGGGCGGCGACGGGACCGAGAACCTCGTCGTGGGCTTCGCCGACATGGTCGGCTTCACGCGCACGACCCGGCGCCGCTCCACCGCCGAGCTGGCCGAGATGATCGAGCGCTTCGGGTCGAGCACCACCGAGGTGATCGCCGAAGGGCGCGGCCGCATCGTCAAGACGATCGGCGACGAGGTGCTCTTCGTGGCCGACGACGTCGGCGACGGCGCGTCGATCGCGCTGGCGCTGCAGCAACGGGTGCGCGTCGAGGACGCGCTGCCGCCGCTGCGCATCGGCCTGGCCGCGGGCCCGGTCCTGATGCGCTACGGCGACGTCTACGGGGAGGTCGTCAACATCGCCGCCCGACTGACCAGCCACGCGCGGCCGGACACCGTGCTCGTCGACCGTGAGGTGGCCGAGGCGCTGGCCGTCGACCCGCGCTTCGCCCTGCGTCCACTGCGCCCCCTCGCGGTGCCGGGCTACCGCCACCTGCACCCGTGGGTGCTCGAGTCGGCGCCGTGATCGTTGCGAAGACGTCGTTCTCGGGGATCGGACCCCGGAAACGACGCGCTCGCCCCCGACGGGTGCGCCTCGCTAGACCCGGAACCCGAGGGCCCGCAGCTGCTCCCGGCCCTCCTCGGTGATCTTCTCCGGACCCCACGGCGGCATCCAGACCCAGTTGATCTTGATGTCGTCGACGAGGGCGCCGACGAGCGCGGCCCGCGCCTGGTCCTCGATCACGTCGGTGAGCGGGCAGGCCGCGCTGGTGAGGGTCATGTCGATGACGGCAACCCCGTCGCTCTGCTGGATGCCGTACACCAGCCCGAGGTCGACGACGTTGATGCCCAGCTCGGGGTCGACGACGTCCCGCATCGCCTCCTCGAGATCCTCGATCGAGGGCTCCTCCACGCGCTGAGCGGAGGGCTCCGGCATCCCGGCGGCCCCGCGCACCACGTCGGTGTCTTCGCTCATGATCCTCCCTCGCTCCTCACAAGTGCGTCCTTGAAGGCCATCCAGCCCAGCAAAGCGCACTTCACCCTGGCCGGATAGCGCGCGACGCCAGCGAACGCGACGCCGTCGCCGAGCACGTCCTCGTCGGGCTCGACCTGGCCGCGCCCCTGCGCCATCTCCTGGAACGCGCGCAGCACCTTCAGGCTGTCCTGTCTCGACCTGCCGACCACGAGGTCGGTGAGCACCGACGCCGAGGCCTGGCTGATCGAGCAGCCGAGCGTCTCGTAGGAGACGTCGGCCACGGTGTCGCCGTCGAGCCGCACCCGCAGCGTGATCTCGTCGCCGCAGGTCGGGTTGATCTGGAACGACTCGGCGTCGAACGGCTCGCGCAGCCCCGCCCGGTGCGGGGTGCGGTAGTGGTCCAGGATGATCTCCTGGTACATCTGCTCCAGCTGCACTAGCTCACCCCTCGCGGAGCGTCAGCGCAGCGAGCATCGACACCGAAGAACTCGCGGGCCGCGCGCACGCCGTCCACCAGCGCGTCGACCTCCGCCTGCGTCGAGTACACGTGGAACGACGCCCGCACGGTGGCCGCCACGCCGAACCGCCGGTGCAGCGGCCACGCGCAGTGGTGCCCGACCCGCACGGCGACGCCCCGGTCGTCGAGCACCTGGCCGACGTCGTGGGCGTGGATCCCGTCCACGACGAACGACACGGCTCCCCCGCGGCTCGAGAGCGTGCGTGGCCCGATGATCCGCACACCCGGCACGGCGGCCAGCCCGTCGAGCGCACGGCCGGTGAGCTCCAGCTCGTGCTCGTGCAGCGCGTCCATGCCGATGTCGGTGAGGTAGTCGACGGCGGCCCCCAGCCCCACGGCCTGCGACGTCATCGGCACGCCTGCCTCGAACCTCTGCGGCGGCGCGGCGTAGGTCGTGCCCTCCATCCGCACCATCTCGATCATGGAACCGCCGGTGAGGAAGGGCGGCATGGCCGCGAGCAGCTCGGACCGCCCGTACAGCACGCCGACCCCCGACGGACCGAGCATCTTGTGCCCGGAGAACACCGCGAAGTCGACGCCGAGCTCGCCCAGGTGCACCGGCATGTGCGGCACCGACTGGCAGGCGTCGAGCAGCGTCAGCGCCCCGACCGCGCGCGCACGGGACACGAGCTCCGCCACCGGGAGGACCGTGCCCAGCACGTTGGACTGGTGGGCGAACGCCACGATCTTCGTGCGCTCCGTGAGCGCGATCGAGTCGAGGTCGACCCGGCCCTCCTCGGTGACCGCGTACCAGCGCAGGGTCGCCCCCGTGCGACGGCACAGCTCCTGCCACGGCACGAGGTTGGCGTGGTGCTCCAGCTCCGTGACGACGATCTCGTCGCCGGGCCCCAGCGCGAACCGCGCGGCCTCGCCGCCGAACGTCGCCGCGTTGCTGGCCGCGTAGGCGACGAGGTTGACGCCCTCGGTGGCGTTCTTGGTGAACACCACCTCACTCGGGTCGGCACCGACGAACGCCGCGATCCGCCCGCGGGCGGACTCATAGGCGTCGGTGGCCTCCTCGGCGAGCTGGTGCGCCCCGCGGTGCACGGCAGCGTTGTGCTGCTCGAGGAACGCGCGCTCGGCGTCGAGCACCTGGCGGGGCCGCTGCGAGGTCGCCCCCGAGTCGAGGTAGACCAGCGGTCGCCCGTCCCTGACCGTGCGCGAGAGGATCGGGAAGTCCGCCCGGATCTTCGTGACGTCCATCAGACCGCGGAGGACCCGATGGTCGGCTTCGCCTCCGCGGTGAACCGCTCGTAGCCGCCCCGCTCCAGCTCGTCGGCCAGCTCCGCGCCCCCGGACTCGACCACGCGACCGCCCGCGAAGACGTGCACGACGTCGGGCCGGATGTACTGCAGGATCCGCGTGTAGTGCGTGATCAGCAGCACGCCGACGTCACCTGCCGCCCGGTAGCGGTTGACGCCCTCCGAGACCGCGCGCAGCGCGTCGACGTCGAGGCCGGAGTCGGTCTCGTCGAGGATGGCGAAGCGGGGCTTGAGCAGCGACAGCTGCAGCACCTCGTGGCGCTTCTTCTCACCGCCGGAGAACCCCTCGTTGACGCTGCGGTCGGCGAAGTCGCCGTCGATGCCAAGGTCGTTCATCGCGCCCTTGACCTCCTTGACCCAGGTGCGCAGCTTCGGCGCCTCGCCGCGGACGGCGGTGGCCGCCGAGCGCAGGAAGTTGGCCATCGAGACCCCGGGCACCTCGACCGGGTACTGCATGGCGAGGAACAGTCCCGCGCGGGCGCGCTCGTCGACGGTCATCGCGAGCACGTCCTGGCCGTCGAGCGTGACCGAGCCGGACGTGACCTCGTACTTCGGGTGGCCCGCGACCGCGTACGCGAGCGTCGACTTGCCCGAGCCGTTCGGACCCATGATCGCGTGGGTCTGGCCGGACTCGACCGTCAGGTCGACGCCCTTGAGGATCTCCTTCGGGCCATCCTCTGTGGCCACGGAGACGTGCAGGTCCTTGATCTCCAAGGTGGACATGGGGTGTCGTGCTCCGTTCAGATGCTCGTGACGGCGAGCTCGGCCTCGACGGCCGCCTCCAGCCGCTCCCGCAGCTCGGGAATGGTGATCTTGCTGAGGATCTCGCCGAAGAACCCGCGGACGACCAGCCTGCGCGCGACGGCCTCGGGGATGCCGCGGCTCTGCAGGTAGAACAGCTGCTCGTCGTCGAACCGGCCCGTGGCGCTGGCGTGCCCGGCCCCCGCGATCTCGCCGGTCTCGATCTCCAGGTTGGGCACCGAGTCGGCGCGCGCGCCCGTGGTGAGGACGAGGTTGCGGTTGAGCTCGAAGGTCTCGGTGGCCTCCGCGGTGTTGCGGATCAGCACGTCGCCGATCCACACCGTGCGGGCGCCGTCGCCCTGCAGGGCGTTCTTGTACGTGACCCGGGAGCGGCAGTGCGGCTCGCCGTGGTCGACGAGCAGGCGCTGCTCCAGGTGCTGGCCTGCGTCGGCGAAGCCGAGGCCGATCAGCTCGGCGTCGCCGCCGGGGCCCCGGTAGTTGACGGTGGGGCTGACGCGCACGAGGTCGCCGCCGAGCGACACCGACGTGGCGCGCAGCGTGGCGTCGCGGCCGAGCGCGATGTGGTGGGCGCCGACGTGCACCGCGTCGTCGGCCCACTCCTCGGTGACGACCAGCGTGAGGCGGGACGCGTCGGCGAGCACGATCTCCAGGTTGTCGGCCACCGTGCCGGACCCCCGCTGCACGAGCACGACCGTGGCCTCGGCGTGCGGGGTGGTGCGGATCTGCAGGTGCGACGCCGCGACCGCGCCTTCACCGGGGCCCGTGACGGTGACCGTCGCCTGCTCGGCGGGCGTGCCGTCGAGCGTCACAACGGTGGCCTCGCGGAACGCCGACCAGGCCGCGGCCGCGACCCGGTCGGCAGGCACGCCGCCCTCGCCGAGTCGGGGGTCGTCGCGACCCACGGTCTCGGCGCGCGCGCCCTCGACCGTCACGGTGACGGTGCCGTCGAACGCCGCGGAGCCGTTGTGCAGCCCGCGCATCCGCCGCATCGGCGTGAACCGCCAGTTCTCCTCCCGGCCACCGGGCGCCTCGAAGGCGTCGACGTCGTAGGAGGTGAACCGCTCGCGCGCCGACAGGACCGGCGCCTCGCCCTGCCCCTTCTTGGCGCCCTTCAACTCGGGCGCGAGCCCAGCAACTTCCTGGGTCATCCGACGGAGCCCTCCATCTGCAGCTCGATGAGCCGGTTCAGCTCCAGCGCGTACTCCATGGGCAGCTCGCGCGCGATGGGCTCGACGAACCCGCGCACGACCATCGCCATGGCCTCGTCCTCGGTGAGCCCGCGGCTCATGAGGTAGAAG
This sequence comes from uncultured Actinomycetota bacterium, assembly GCA_963750095.1. GTDB lineage: Bacteria > Actinomycetota > Actinomycetes > Mycobacteriales > Pseudonocardiaceae > Pseudonocardia. Next base: position 1,284,187 of record CAVVPJ010000012.1, read on the forward strand.
AGCTGGTCGTCGCTGACCCTGGAGACCGTGGCTTCGTGGCCCATGGTGACGTCGTCGGTGCGGACGTCCACGTAGGGGTAGGTGTCGGAGCGGCTGATCGTGTCGACCAGCAGCGCGTCGCACTTCACGGTGGACCGCGAGTTCTTCGCGCGCGGGTTGATCTGCACGAGCCCGCGGTAGGACGTGCGGCCGCCCCCGCGCGCCACCGACTTCGAGATGATCGTCGAGGACGTGTTGGGCGCCAGGTGCACCATCTTCGCGCCCGCGTCCTGGTGCTGGCCCTCGCCCGCGAACGCGATCGAGAGCACCTCGCCCTTGGCGTGCTCGCCCATCAGCCAGACCGCCGGGTACTTCATGGTGACCTTGGAGCCGAGGTTGCCGTCGACCCACTCCATGGTGGCGCCCTCGAAGGCCTTGGCCCGCTTGGTGACGAGGTTGTAGACGTTGTTCGACCAGTTCTGGATCGTCGTGTAGCGGCAGCGGCCGCCCTTCTTGACGACGATCTCGACGACCGCGGAGTGCAGTGAGTCGGACGAGTAGATCGGCGCGGTGCAGCCCTCGACGTAGTGCACGTAGGCGCCCTCGTCGACGATGATCAGCGTGCGCTCGAACTGGCCCATGTTCTCGGTGTTGATCCGGAAGTAGGCCTGCAGCGGGATGTCGACGTGCACGCCCGGCGGCACGTAGATGAACGACCCACCCGACCAGACGGCCGAGTTGAGCGCGGAGAACTTGTTGTCGCCCGCCGGGATGACCGAGCCGAAGTACTCCTTGAACAGCTCCGGCTGCTCGCGCAGGGCCGTGTCGGTGTCCAGGAAGACCACCCCGAGCTCCTCCAGGTCCTCGCGGATCTGGTGGTAGACGACCTCGCTCTCGTACTGCGCGGCGACACCGGACACCAAGCGGGCCTTCTCGGCCTCCGGGATGCCCAGCTTGTCGTAGGTGTTCTTGATGTCGGGGGGCAGATCGTCCCAGGTGGCGGCCTGCTTCTCCGTGGAGCGCACGAAGTACTTGATGTTGTCGAAGTCGATGCCCGACAGGTCGGCCCCCCACCGCGGCATGGGCTTGCGCTCGAAGAGGTCCAGCGCCTTGAGGCGGAACTCCAGCATCCACTGTGGTTCGTTCTTGAGCGCGGAGATGTCGGCGACGACGTCGGCGGAAAGGCCGCGTCGCGCGGTGGCTCCGGCGGCGTCCGGGTCGGCCCAACCGAAGTCGTACCGGCCGAGCGTCGCGAGCGTCTCCTCCTGGGTGAGTGACTCAGGAGCGGTCGTCATACGGACTGCCTCCCTCTCGGGATCGTTACAGGGACATCCAGGGGAACGTGCGTGGTGCACACGGCGTCGCCGCGCGCGATGGTGGCCAGCCGCTGCACGTGCGTGCCCAGCAGCTCCGCGAAGGCGTGCGTCTCGGCCTCGCACAGCGCGGGGAACTCGGCCGCGACGTGCGCCACCGGGCAGTGGTGCTGGCACAGCTGCACGCCCGCGCCCGCCTCGCGCATCTGGGCGGCGTAGCCGCGCGCCGTGAGCACGCGCGCGAGCACGTCGGCGCGGGCGTAGGCGCCCTTCGCGGCCGCGACGCGCTCGGCACCCTCGCCCAGCAGCTCGTCGACGCGGTGGGCGGCGAAGTCCTGCACGGCCTCGGGGCCAACGTGCTCGGCGAGGTAGCGCAGCGCGGCGACGGCGAGGTCGTCGTAGCCGTGGCCGAAGCGGGCCCTCCCCGAGTCGGTGAGCAGGTACAGCCTGGCCGGGCGGCCACGGCCGCGGCGGGCACGGCGGGACGCCGCGCGCACCTCGGCCTCCCCGTCGGCGATCAGGGCGTCGAGGTGGCGGCGCACGGCGGGCGCGGAAAGCTCCAGCGCGGACGCGACCGCGGCGGCCGTGACAGGCCCCTGCTCCATGAGCAGGCGCGCCACCGCCTCCCGGGTGCCGAGCTCGCCGCTTTTCACAACACCAGTGTTGCGTATTTGCTCCGGCCGGGCAAAGGCGGGGTGTCCCGAGGTGAGCGCGATCACCCCACACGGCTCGCCGCGAGGTTGTCGGACCTGGTCGCTACGCTGCCACGCATGGTGGCACCGCAGATTTCCGGGCCGCCGCCGTCCGTGCTCCCGGCGCCCACGCCCGATCCCAGCAGGCGGGCGCGGCGGCTGGGCCTGGTCGCCGCGCTGCTGATGGCCGTCGGCGGCCTCGGCGCGGGCGCCCTGCCGGTGCCCAACCCGGCGTTCGGGCTCCGGCTGATCGGGCTGCCCAGCCGCAACGTCACCCTCGCCATCGCCGTCACCTACGCGGGCATCGTCCTGATGGTGCTGGCGTGGCTGTGGGTGGCGAAGATGCTCCGCTCGCACGGCGCCGTCGCCCCGGCGCCGACCATCGCCCAGCTCGCCCGCACCACCGCCACCTGGGCGATGCCGCTGGCGCTCGCGCCGCCGCTCTTCTCGCGCGACGTCTACAGCTACCTCGCCCAGAGCGCCGAGCTCGCCCGCGGCATCGACCCCTACGTGCTCGGCCCCGTAGGCGGCCTCGGCGTCGACGACCCGCTCGTCCGCTCGATCCCCACCATCTGGCGCGACACCCCGGCCCCCTACGGCCCGCTCTTCCTCGTCGTCGGGCGCGGCATCACCGCGCTCACCGGTGACGACGTCGTGCTCGGCATCTTCGCCTACCGGCTGCTGGCGCTGGCGGGCCTCGCGCTCATCATCTGGACGCTGCCGCGGCTGGCCCGCCGCTGCGGCGTCGACGTCGGGCTCGCGCTGTGGCTGGGCGTCGGCAACCCGCTCGTGCTGTTCCACCTCATCAGCGGCGTCCACAACGAGGCCCTGATGATCGGGCTGTTGCTCGCGGGGGTGGAGATCGGCCTGAGCGCAGGCACCCGGGCGCTCGATCCCCACCTGCTCGGCGGCGCGTTCCTCATCGTCTGCGCGTCGGCGGTCAAGCTGCCCGCGCTGCTCGCACTCGGGTTCCTCGGGCTGCACTGGGCCCGGCTGCGCGGCGGGAGGCTGCGCGACGTCGCCGTGGCCGCCTGCGTGCTCGGCGCCGTCACCGTGGTGGTCTACGCACCGCTGTCGGTGGGCACCGGTGTCGGGCTCGGCTGGACCACCACGCTGGCGGTGCCCACGCTGATCCTCTCGTGGATGTCGGTCACCACCGACCTCGGGCTCATCGGCGGGCAGATGGGCATCCTCGGCGGTCTCGGCGACCACACCGTCGCGGTGCTGTCGCTGTTCCGCGGGATCGGCCTCGCGATCGCGGCCGTCCTCTGCGTGCGGCTGCTGTGGCGGGTCTTCCGCGGCAGGCTGGACCCGATCACCGGGATGGCGGCGGGGCTGGGCGCGGTCGTGCTGCTCGGGCCGGTCGTGCACCCGTGGTACGTGCTGTGGGGCCTGATCCCGCTGGCCGCCACCCGGTCGATGCCCCGCTTCCGGCGGGCGATGCTCGCCGCGTCGGCCGTGCTCGCCGTCGTCGTGCCCCCGACGGGCGCGGACTTCAACTTCCGCGCGTTCCAGCTGCCGCTCGCGATCGTCGCGTCGCTGGTGATGCTCGCCGTGCTCGTCACCGCGCAGCGCAGGCAGATCCAGGGCGCCACGGGCGTCGACATCGACGCCCTGCCCGGGCACGCCCCCGCCGCAGGCGAGTAGTCGCTGGGCCGCCCGCGGCCGGGCCGTCCGGCGGCCGGGCTCGATCAGGAAACCCGCGATCACGAACCCGCTGGACACAGCCTAGAGTTCTCCGTGTGAGTGGCGCTGCCGTGACCGTGCGCGGGCTGGTCAAGCGCTTCGGCACCACCATCGCGGTCGACGGGCTCGACCTGGACCTCCCGCGTGCGGCGGTGCTCGCGCTGCTCGGGCCGAACGGCGCGGGCAAGACGACCACCGTCGAGGTCTGCGAGGGGTTCCTGACCGCCGACGCGGGCGAGGTGCGGGTGCTCGGCACCGACCCCGCGGGCGCCCCGGACGCACTGCGCGCGCGGATCGGCGTCATGCCGCAGGGCGGCGGGGCGTACCCGGGTGTGCGCGCGGCGGAGATGCTGCGGCTGGTCGCCGCCTGCTCCGCGCACCCGCTCGCCCCGGAGTGGCTGCTCGACGTGCTCGGGCTCGAGAGCTGCGCGCGCACGCCGTACAAGCGGCTCTCCGGCGGGCAGCAGCAGCGGCTCGCGCTGGCCTGCGCGGTCGTCGGGCGTCCCGAGCTGGTGTTCCTCGACGAGCCCACGGCGGGGCTCGACCCCCAGGCGCGACGGCTGGTGTGGGAGATGGTCGGCGCACTGCGCCGCGACGGCGTGGCCGTGCTGCTCACCACACACCTCATGGAGGAGGCGGAGTCGCTCGCCGACGACGTGGTGATCATCGACAACGGCCGGGTCGTCGCCCACGGCAGCCCGGCCGCGCTGACGTCGACGGGCGCGGTGCAGGAGCTGCGGTTCCGTGCCAAGCCGGGCATGGACCTTGCGGGGCTCAGCATGGCGCTGCCGCCCGAGTACCGGGCGGCAGAGCCCATCGCGGGCCGCTACCTCGTGCAGGGCCGGATCGACCCCGCCGTGCTCTCGACGATCACCGCGTGGTGCGCGGAGCAGGGCGCCCTCGCCGACGACGTGCAGGTCGCCCGGCGCAGCCTCGAGGACGTCTTTCTCGAGCTCACGGGGCGGGAGCTGCGGTCGTGAGGGCCGCCCCGCGCCCCGCCACGTGGACACCTGTGGCCGAGGCGGCGTGGCCCGTCGCCGCCACGTGGCGGCCGATGGCTGTGGCGGTGCGGCCGTGACGGGCACGCGGTTCGAGGCGGGCACCTTCACCCCCGCGCCCGGGGCCGGGCGGCCGCTGCGGATGCTGGCCGCCCAGTCCGGCGTCGAGCTGCGGCTGGCGCTGCGGGGTGGCGAGCAGCTCCTGCTGACACTGCTGATCCCGGTCGTCCTGCTGCTCGGCCTCACGCTCGTGACGCTCATCCCGCTGCCCACCCCGCGCGTCGCCGCCGTGGCGCCGGGGGTGCTCGCGCTGGCCGTGATGTCGACGGCGTTCACCGGCCAGGCCATCACGCTCGGCTTCGACCGGCGCTACGGCGTGATCCGCCGCCTCGCCGCCACGGCGCTCCCCCGCTGGCTGCTGGTCACCGGCAGGCTGGTGGCGGTGCTCGGCGTCGTGGCGATCCAGGTCGTCGTGCTCTCCGCGCTCGCGTTCGCCCTCGGGTGGCGGCCCGCCGTGGCCGGGCTCGGCTGGGCGCTGCTGCTCGTGCTGCTGGGCTGTGCGGCCTTCGGGGCGCTGGGGATCCTCGTCGGCGGCACCCTGCGCGCCGAGGTCACCCTCGCCGTCGCCAACCTGGTCTGGCTGATCCTGGTGCTGGTCGGAGGCATCGTCGTGCCGCTGAGTGAGATGCCGGGCACGTTGGCCGCCGTCGCGGCGTGGCTGCCGTCCGGCGCGCTCGCCGAGGGCCTGCGCGCCGCCCTGACCACGGGCGCGGCACCGTCGGGCTTCGCCGTGCTGGTGCTCCTCGGCTGGGCGGCGGTGGCGGGCGCGGCGGCGGTCCGCCTGGTCCGCTGGCGCTGAGCCCGGTGGCGAGGGCCGGGGCGGGGCCCGGCGCCCGGGCCGACTTCGCACAGGCTGCGGCGTCCTCGCACACGGTCGAACCTGTGCGACGACGCCACGCGATGTGCGAAGTCGACCTGGATGGCGGCGGGCGCGGCGGCGGGGAGCGCCCCCACTAGCATCGGGTCGTGGCCTTGCTGGACCGTCTGCCGCCCACGTCGCCCCGCGTCATGCGCGCGTTGGCGACAGCCGCCGTCGTCGCCCAGGCGGGGATCGCGGTCACCGGCTCGGTCGTCCGGGTGACCGGATCCGGGCTCGGCTGCCCCACCTGGCCGCAGTGCTTCCCCGGCAGCCTCGTGCCCGTCGCCCGTCCCGAGACCCGCGCGCTCACCCAGTGGATCGAGTTCGGCAACCGTCTCCTGACCGTCGTGCTCGTGCTCGTCGCGGGCGCGTGCCTGCTCGCCGCGCTCGCCGCGCGGCCGCGCCGCCGCAGGCTCACCCGGCTCGCGCTCGCCCAGCCCCTCGGCGTGGTCGCCCAGGCCGTCATCGGCGGGATGACCGTGCTCCTGCAGCTGGTGTGGTGGTCGGTCGCCGTCCACTTCGTCGTGTCGATGGTCATGGTGTGGCTCGCGGTGCAGCTCGTCGCGGCCGCGTCCGAACGGGACGGAGCACGGCGGCTCGTGGTGCCCGCGGCCGTGCGCGGGCTGGTGGCGACGAGCACCGCGGTGCTCGCGGGCCTGCTGGTCGCGGGCACCCTGGTCACCGCGGCCGGGCCGCACGCAGGCGACGCGGCGACCCCGCGGCTGGACCTCCCGGTGTCCGCGCTCGCCCAGCTGCACGCCGACCTGCTCTTCGCCTACCTCGGCATGCTCGTCGCCCTCGGCTTCACGCTGCGCGCGGTCGACGCGCCCCGCACGCTGCTGCGCCGTTTCGGCGTGCTGGTCGGCATCGTGGTGGCGCAGGGCGCGCTGGGCGGCGCCCAGTACGCGTTGGGCGTCCCCGAGGCGCTCGTGTCGCTGCACGTGCTGGGCGCGGCGCTGGTGACCGTCGGAGCGGCCGCGCTGTGGGCGGGCACCGCCGAGCGCCCGCGCGGCGCAACCGCCGAGCCCAGCGCTGCGGAGCTGGTCCCGGCCGGGGCATGATCCCGGTGTGCGCGCGATCCAGATCACCGAGTCCGGCGGCCCCGAGGTCCTCACGCTGACCGACCTGCCCGCCCCGTCGCCGGGGCCGGGCCAGGTGCTCGTCGACGTGGGCGCCGCGGGCGTGAACTACATCGACACCTACCAGCGCGCGGGGATCTACCCCATGAAGCTGCCCTATGTCCCGGGGCTGGAGGGCTGCGGGCGCGTCGCCGCCGTCGGGGACGGCGTCGCCGATGTCGCGGTGGGCGACCGCGTGGCCTGGACGAACACCCTCGGCAGCTACGCCGAGCAGGTCGCGGTGCCCGCGGACGAGGCCGTGCCCGTGCCCGACGCCGTGCCCGACGAGCTGGCCGTCGGCGCGCTGCTGCAGGGCATGACCGCCTGGATCCTCGTCCACCAGACCTACCCGGTGCAGCCCGGCGACGACGTGCTCGTGCACGCCGCGGCGGGCGGCGTGGGGCTGCTGCTCACCCAGCTCGCGACGGCGCGCGGCGCACGGGTGATCGCCACCGTCTCCACCGACGAGAAGGAGCGGCTGGCGAGGGGCGCGGGCGCCGCCGAGGTGCTGCGCTACTCCGACGACCTGGCCAAGCAGGTGCGCGGGCTCACCGACGGCGTGGGCGTGGCGGTCGCGTACGACGGCGTCGGCAAGGACACGTTCGACGCCAGCATGGACTCCCTGCGCCGCCGCGGCATGCTCGTGCTCTTCGGCGCGGCGAGCGGGCCGGTGCCGCCGGTCGACCCGCAGCGGCTCAACACGGGCGGCTCCCTCTACCTCACGCGGCCCACGCTGTTCCACCACATCGCGACCCGCCCCGAGCTGCTCGCCACCGCGGGCAGCGTCTACGCGGCGGTCGTCGACGGCACGCTGGACGTCCGCATCGGACACCGGTACCCGCTCGCCGAGGCCCGTGCCGCGCACGAGGACCTCCAGGCCCGCCGCACGACGGGCAAGGTGGTGCTCAGGCCGTGAGGACCCACCTCAGATGCCGGGCCAGCCCAGCACCGGCAGGCCGACGGCCGCGTCGACCGCGATCGCCACGAACAGCCCGCACAGGTACGCGTTGGACCGGTGGAACAGCGCCATCGGGCTGACTGCCCGGTCCGCGACGACGCCCGCGTGCAGCCGGTGCGCCTGGGCGAGGAACCACGCGCCGCCCAGCACGGCGGCGGCCGCGTAGATCCACGACGTCACCGGGAGCAGCAGCAGGGTGGCGGCCACCATCACCCACGCGTAGGCGACGATCCGCCGCGACACCTGCGCGGGCGTGGCGATCACCGGAAGCATGGGCACGCCTGCGGCGGCGTAGTCGTCGCGGTACCGCATCGCCAGCGCCCAGAAATGCGGCGGCGTCCAGAAGAAGATCACGCCGAACATGACGAGCGCGGGCCAGCCGACCGTGCCGGTGACGGCGGCCCAGCCGATGACCACCGGCATGCAGCCCGCTGCGCCGCCCCACACGATGTTCTGCGAGGTCCGCCGCTTGAGCAGCAGCGTGTAGACCAGCACGTAGAAGGCGATCGCCGCCACCGAGAGCGCGGCGGCCAGCAGGTTCGTGGTGAGCGCCAGCCACACCGCGCTCACCACGCCGAGCGCGAGCCCGAACACCAGCGCGTGCCGCGGCGGCACCTGGCCCCTGGCGAGCGGACGGCGGGCGGTGCGCTTCATCTTGACGTCGATGTCGGCATCGGCGACGCAGTTCAACGCGTGCGCGCTCGCCGCGGCCATCGCCCCGCCCACGAGCGTCGCGAGCACGAGCCACACCGACGGGACGCCGCGCTGGGCGAGGAACATCGCAGGCACCGTGACCACGAGCAGCTGCTCGATGATGCGGGTCTTGGTCAGCCCGAGATAGGCCGCCACCGTGGTGCGCGCGCGGTGCAGCCCGGCCCGCACGGGCGACGCGACCGGCAGGGACGCGGGCACAGCCACCGGCAACCTCGCCTTCCGCGTGTCGGTCTCTGCTCGGTCATCTCTTCTACGGCCTGTCGATCCTAACGCCGTGTGTGGCCGCGCGGCCGCTCGGGTAGACGCGGAGAATGGCCCCGGTGAAGTCTCATCGCGAGATCACCACACGACTCAGCGGGCGGACTACGCTCCGGGCGATGCCTCCCGCCCCCACCAGACTCGAAGGAGTGCTGTGGCCGACATCGACATCAAGGCGCTGACCAAAGCCAGCTTGCCGGATGACTGGACCGACCTCGACCGCCGCGCCGTCGACACCATCCGGGTCCTCGCCGCCGACGCGGTGCAGAAGGTCGGCAACGGTCACCCCGGCACCGCGATGAGCCTCGCCCCGCTGGCGTACTCGCTGTTCCAGCGGGTGATGCGGCACGACCCGTCCGACACGGACTGGGCAGGCCGCGACCGCTTCGTGCTCTCGTGCGGGCATTCGTCGATCACGCTCTACATCCAGCTCTACCTCTCCGGCTACGGCCTGGAGATGGCCGACCTCAAGTCCCTGCGCACCTGGGGCTCCAAGACGCCCGGCCACCCCGAGCACGGCCACACCCGCGGTGTCGAGATCACCACCGGGCCACTGGGCCAGGGCCTGGCCTCGGCCGTCGGCATGGCGATGGCGGCGCGGCGCGAGCGCGGCCTGTTCGACCCCGACGCCGCCTGGGGCGAGAGCCCCTTCGACCACTACATCTACGTCGTCGCCTCCGACGGCGACATCGAGGAGGGCGTCACCTCCGAGGCGTCGTCGCTGGCGGGCACGCAGGAGCTGGGCAACCTCATCGTCGTCTACGACGACAACAAGATCTCCATCGAGGACGACACCACGATCGCGCTCTCCGAGGACACCGCGAAACGGTACGAGGCCTACGGGTGGCACGTGCAGGTCGTCGAGAGCGGCGAGAACGTCACCGGCATCCTCGACGCGCTGGCCGCGGCGAAGGCCGAGCAGTCGCGCCCGTCGTTCATCGTGCTCAAGACCGTGATCGGGTGGCCTGCCCCGCACAAGATGAACACGTTCCAGGCGCACGGCTCCGCGCTGGGCGCCGACGAGGTCGCCGAGGTCAAGAAGATCCTCGGGTTCAACCCCGACGAGAACTTCGAGATCGACGACGCCGTGCTCGCGCACAGCCGCGAGGTCGCGAAGCGGGGCCAGGAGGCGCACGCCGCGTGGCAGAAGACGTTCGACGACTGGGCGGCCCGCGAGCCGGAGCGCAAGGAGCTGTTCGACCGGCTGACCGCGCGCGCGCTGCCCGTCGGCTGGGAGAAGGCGCTCCCGACCTGGGAGCCCGACCCGAAGGGCGTCTCGACACGCAAGGCCTCCGGCGCGGTCCTGAACGCGCTGGCCGACGTGCTGCCGGAGCTGTGGGGCGGCTCGGCCGACCTGGCCGAGAGCAACAACACCACGATGGAGGGCCAGCCCTCGTTCGGCCCGAAGAGCACGGCCACCCGGCTGTGGAAGCCCGAGCCCTACGGGCGCACCCTGCACTTCGGCGTCCGCGAGCACGCGATGGGCTCGATCCTGTCCGGGATCGCGCTGCACGGTCCGACGCGGCCCTACGGCGGCACGTTCCTGATCTTCTCGGACTACATGCGCGGCGCCGTGCGGCTGGCGTCCGTGATGCAGGTCCCGGTGACCTACGTCTGGACGCACGACTCGATCGGGCTGGGCGAGGACGGGCCCACGCACCAGCCGGTCGAGCACATGGCCGCGCTACGGGCGATCCCCGGGCTGTCGATGGTGCGCCCCGGGGACGCCAACGAGACGGCGGGCGCGTGGAAGGCCGTCCTCGAGCGCTCCGGACCGTGCGGGCTCGCACTCACCCGCCAGAACATCCCGGTGCTCGCGGGCACGTCACACGAGGGCGTCGCCAAGGGCGGCTACGTCCTCGCCGACGCGTCGTCCGGGCTGCCACAGGTCATCCTCATCGCTACCGGCTCGGAGCTGCAGATGGCCGTCGAGGCGCGCGACGCGCTCGAGGCCGACGACATCCCCACCCGGGTGGTGTCGATGCCGTGCGTCGAGTGGTTCAACGAGCAGGACAGCGCCTACCGGGAGTCCGTGCTGCCGCCGATCGTCAAGGCGCGGGTATCTGTGGAGGCGGGCATCGCGATGCCCTGGCACCGGTTCACCGGCGACGCGGGCGAGAACATCTCCATTGAGCACTTCGGTGCGAGCGCCGACTATCAGACACTGTTCCGTGAGTTCGGTTTCACCACCGACAACGTGGTTGCCGCCGCCAAGCGCAGCCTCGGGAAGACCTCCTAGAGGAAGGGGCACGAGATGACCAACGAACGGCTGGCGGGACTCGCCGCGGCGGGCGTCTCCATCTGGCTCGACGACCTGTCGCGCGAGCGGCTGCGGAGCGGCAACCTGCAGTCCTTGATCACCGACGACAGCGTCGTCGGCGTCACGACCAACCCGACGATCTTCGCCTCGGCGCTGGCCCACGGCGAGGCCTACGACCAGCAGGTGCGTGAGCTGGCGGCGCGTGGCGCTTCCGTCGACGACGCCGTCCGCGAGATCACGGTGGCCGACGTGCAGCAGGCCTGCGACGTCTTCTCCGGCACGTGGGAGCACACCGGCGGGGTCGACGGGCGCGTGTCGCTGGAGGTCGACCCGCGGCTGGCCAACGACACCGACGCGACGTTCGCCGAGGCCGTCGACCTGTGGAAGGCCGTCGACCGGCCCAACCTGCTGGTCAAGATCCCGGCGACGGAGGCGGGCCTGCCCGCGATCACGCGCACGCTGGCCGAAGGCGTCAGCGTCAACGTCACGCTGATCTTCTCGGTCGAGCGCTACCGCGCGGTCATGGCCGCCTTCCTCGACGGGCTGGGGCAGGCCGCGGCCAACGGGCACAACCTGGCGGGCATCGCGTCGGTGGCGAGCTTCTTCGTCTCCCGCGTGGACACCGAGGTCGACAAGCGGCTGGAGAAGATCGGCACCGACGAGGCGCTCGCGCTGCGCGGCAAGGCGGGCGTGGCCAACTCGCGGCTGGCCTACGCGGCGTTCGAGGAGACGTTCGCGGGCGAGCGCTGGGACGCGCTGGTCGCGAAGGGCGCAAAGGCGCAGCGTCCGCTGTGGGCGTCCACCGGCGTGAAGAACCCGGAGTACCCGGACACGCTCTACATCACCGAGCTGGTCGTCGCCGACACTGTCAACACGATGCCGGAGAAGACGCTCAGGGCGTACGGCGAGCATGGCGAGCAGCACGGCGACGCCGTCACCGGCACCGGCGCGCAGGCCCAGGCGGTGTTCGACGCGCTGAGCGCGCAGGGCGTCGACCTCGAGGACGTGTTCCGCGTCCTGGAGGACGAGGGCGTCGACAAGTTCGAGAAGTCCTGGGCCGAGCTGCTCGAGACGGTCAAGGGACAGCTCGACGGCGCGAAGTCCTGAGCAACGCACCCTGCTGCGGCGCGCGGCCCGGCCCGGCGTCGCGGTCGCCGTCGCAGCAGGGTGACATTCCTCCGACTCAGTCGCAGCAGGGTGACATTCCTCCGATCCCGGCTGGAGCCGTGCCGCCACGCGCCCCCGCTCACCCGTCCGTGGACGCGGACCGCGCGGGGGACGAGCGCCCTGCAATGATCGGGCTCACAACCCTCGGACGCACTCGTCTGGAGAGCTCATGACCGGCGCGAAGGCCTGGACCAACCCGCTGCGGGACCCGCGCGACAAGCGGCTTCCCCGGATCGCGGGCCCCTGCGGCCTGGTGATCTTCGGGGTCACCGGCGACCTGTCGCGCAAGAAGCTGATGCCCGCCATCTACGACCTGGCCAACCGCGGGCTGCTGCCGCCCGGCTTCGCGCTCACCGGCTTCGCCCGCCGCGACTGGGCGACCGAGGACTTCGGCCAGGTCGTCTACGACGCGGTCAAGGAGCACGCGCGCACCCCGTTCAACCAGACGGTGTGGGACCGCCTCGCCGAGGGCTTCCGCTTCGTGCAGGGCAGCTTCGACGACGACGACGCGTTCGACCGGCTGGAGCTCACCGTCGCCGACCTCGACCGGGTCCGCGGCACCGGCGGCAACCACGCGTTCTACCTGTCGATCCCGCCCAGCGCTTTCCCCGTCGTGTGCAAGCAGCTCGCCCGCTCGGGCCTGTCGGCGCAGGACGGCCACCAGTGGCGGCGCGTCGTCATCGAGAAGCCGTTCGGGCACGACCTCTCCTCGGCGATGGAGCTCAACGGAATCGTCAACGACGTCTTCCCCGAGGACTCGGTGTTCCGCATCGACCACTACCTCGGCAAGGAGACGGTGCAGAACATCCTGGCGATGCGCTTCGCCAACCAGCTCTTCGAGCCGATCTGGAACGCGCACTACGTCGACCATGTGCAGATCACGATGGCCGAGGACATCGGCCTCGGCGGCCGGGCAGGCTACTACGACGGCATCGGCGCCGCCCGCGACGTCATCCAGAACCACCTCCTGCAGCTGCTGGCCTTCACCGCGATGGAGGAGCCGGTCTCGTTCTCGTCGACGGAGCTGCGCAACGAGAAGATCAAGGTCCTCAACGCGACCCAGCTCGTCCGGCCGCTGTCCGAGACCACCGCACGCGGGCAGTACACCGGCGGCTGGCAGGGCGGCGAGCTGGTGCTGGGGCTGAAGGAGGAGGAGGGGTTCAACCCGAAGTCGCGCACCGAGACGTTCGCGGCGATCACCTGTCAGGTCAACACCCGCCGTTGGGCAGGCGTGCCGTTCTACCTGCGCACCGGCAAGCGGCTGGGGCGGCGGGTCACGGAGATCGCGGTGGTGTTCAAGCGCGCCCCGCACCTGCCCTTCGACGCGACGATGACCGAGGAGCTGGGCCAGAACGCGTTCGTCGTGCGGGTGCAACCCGACGAGGGCGTCACGATGCGGTTCGGGTCCAAGGTGCCGGGCAGCCAGATGGAGGTCCGCGACGTCACCATGGACTTCGGCTACGGCACCGCGTTCACGGAGGCCTCCCCGGAGGCGTACGAGCGGCTGATCCTCGACGTGCTGCTGGGCGAGCCGTCGCTGTTCCCGGTGAACGCCGAGGTCGAGCGGTCCTGGGAGATCCTCGACCCGGTGCTCGAGCACTGGGCTTCCGAGCCGGAGGGGCCCGACCCGTATTCGGCGGGCTCGTGGGGCCCCGCGTCGGCCAACGCCATGCTCGCCCGCACCGGACGCACGTGGAGGCGGCCATGACCGAGCACCAGGCACGAGCCCAACCTGTGAGGCGAGCAAGGTGATTGTCGATCTTCCGTCCAGCACCGTCTCGGACGTCAACAAGGCGCTGGTGCGGCTGCGTTCCGAGGGCGGGGTGCAGGCGCTGGGCCGCGTCCTCACCCTGGTGATCATGACTGACGACGGCAGCGCCATCGAGGGCGCGATCGCCGCGGGCAACTCGGCCAGCCGCGAGCATCCGTGCCGCGTGATCGTGCTGGCGCGCGGGCAGAAGCGGGCCGCGCCACGCCTCGACGCCCAGATCCGGGTGGGCGGCGACGCGGGCGCGTCCGACGTGATCGTCCTGCGCGGGTACGGCAAGCTCGCCGACGAAGAGGCGGGCGCGGGCATGGTCATGCCGCTGCTGCTGCCCGACGCGCCCGTCGTGGCGTGGTGGCCGGGCGAGGCGCCCGCCGTGCCGTCGGCGGACGCGGTGGGCACGCTCGCCCAGCGGCGGATCACCGACGCGCTGTCGGCGAAGAACCCGACGAAGGCGTTCGAGCAGCGCCGCGCGAGCTACGTCGCCGGGGACACCGACCTCACCTGGACGCGGCTCACGCCGTGGCGGGCGCTGCTGGCCACCGCGCTGGACGCCCCGCCGCACGACCCGGTGACGAGCGCGGTGGTGGCGGGCGAGACGGTGTCGCCGTCGACCGACCTGATGGCGGGCTGGCTCGCCGAACGGCTGGGGGTCAAGGTGAAGCGCTCGCCGTCGAAGGCGGGGCCGGGTCTGGGGTCGGTGCGGCTGGAGCGCACGGGCGGGGCGGTCGAGCTCGCACGGCCCGACGGGAAGGTCGGCAGGCTCCGGCAGCCCGGGCAGCCCGACCGGCTGGTCGCACTGGCCCGCCGCGAGGTGCGCGACTGTCTCGCCGAGGAGCTGCGCCGCCTCGACCCCGACGAGATCTACGGCGCGGCGCTGGCGGGCATCAACAAGATCAGCAAGGGGCGCACGCCGATCCCGATCCCGGTCGCGGCGGGCGCGTCGTGAGCCCGGTCGCCCTGTTCCCCGCCGAGGCGGCACCGTGCCCCGCCGACGCGGTCCTTCCCGCGGAGGCGGCATCGTGGCCCGCCGCCGCGCTTGCTCCCGCGGAGGCGGCGTCATGACAGCACCGGAGATCGCCGTTCACGCGCAGCCCAACATCCTGGCGGCGGCCGCGGCGGCGCGGCTCATCACGCGCCTCGTGGACCTCCAGGCGGGGGGCAGCGTGCCGAAGCTCGTCCTGACCGGCGGCGGTGTCGGCATCGCGATGCTGGAGCAGGTGCGGGCGACCGTGGCGCGCGATGCCGTCGACTGGGCCGAGGTCGAGTTCTACTGGGGCGACGAGCGGTTCCTCCCGCCCGGCGACCCCGAGCGCAACGAGACGCAGGCGCGTGCGGCGCTGCTCGACCACGTCCGGGTGGACCCGGCCAAGGTGTACCCGATGGGCGCGGACAACGACACCGGCCCGTCGGGCGCGGAGGGCGCGGCCGAGGAGTACGCGGCGCTGTTGGCGTCCAAGGCGCGGCCGGAGGACCACGGGTCGGTCCCCTCGTTCGACGTGCTGCTGCTGGGCATGGGCGGCGAGGGGCACACGGCGTCGGTGTTCCCGCACTCCCCCGCGGTGTACGAGACCGAGCGGTCGGTCGTGGCCGTGCACGGCTGCCCCAAGCCGCCGCCGACGCGCGTCTCGCTCACGCTGCCCGCGATCCGCAAGGCCACCGAGGTGTGGATCATCACGACGGGTGACTCCAAGGCGGGCGCGGTCGCGCTGGCGCTGGGCGGTGCAGGCGAGGTGGCGATCCCCGTCGCCGGTGCGCGCGGCCAGCGCCGCACCCGGTGGCTGCTCGACCGGGCCGCGGCGGCGAAGCTGCCCCGCGACCTGGTCCCGCACATCGCCTGACGCCGTGGTCCGCCATCTCGTCGTCGACGGCGCGAACGTCGTCGGTGCGCGGCCGGACGGGTGGTGGCGCGACCGGGCGGGCGCCGCCTCCCGGCTGGCGGGCGAGCTGGTGGCCGCGCTGGACGCGGGCGTGCTGGACGCCGACCACGTGCACCTCGTGCTGGAGGGCGCCGCGCGCGGCGCCGTCGTGCCCGACCATGACCGGCTGAGCGTCGTGCGGGCGCCCGCGGACGGCGACAGCGCGGTCGTCGCCCTCGCTGCCGAGCTCGCCGCCCCAGCGCACCCCCACCCGACTTCGCACACCCCGCGGCGTCCTCGCACAGGGTCGACCGTGTGCGAGGACGCACAAAGGTCCGCGAAGTCGGGCTCGGGCGGCCTCGCCGACCCCGCCGACCGCACCCCCGGCAGCCGCGGAGGCGACGACGAGGTGACGGTGGTGACCGCCGACCGCGGCCTGCGCGCCCGCCTGGCGGTGCCCACGGTTGGTCCCGCGACGCTCCTGGCCCAGCTGTCGTGACCGCGCGACCCCCCACCTCGCACACCGCGTGGTGTCCTCGCACACGGTCGGCCCTGTGCGACGACGCACGAACCTGTGCGAGGACGGCCGCGTGGGGTCGCCGACCCGCGACCAGGGTGGCGTGATGGCCGCGCGACGGGTCCACGCCGTGACCCTGCCCGACGGCACGGTCGTGTGGGCGCGCGGTCGCCGGGAGGAGCGGCCGCCGGGGGCGGCGCCCACGTTCGGCCTGTGCCTTGGCCGCGACGACGGCACGTTCCGACCCGACTGGCCGCTCGAGTGGGTCGACTGGCCCGACTTCCGCACCCCGCGCGACGCGGAGGCGGCCGCCGCCGCGATCCGCCGTGCGTATGCGCTGGCTGTGGCGGGCGAGCGGGTCGAGGTCACGTGCGGCGGCGGGACCGGCCGCGCAGGCACCGTCCTCGCCTGCATGGCGGTGCTCGCCGGGGTGGCCGTGGACGACGCGGTGGGCTGGGTCAGGGCGCACTACCGCCGCCACGCCGTCGAGACCCCCGGCCAACGCCGGTGGATCCGCTGGTTCGCGACGACGCCCGAGCCCGCCGACGGGTAGTGGACGGGCGCGTCGTCAGCCCGGGACCCGCGGCAGGCCCGCCCGCCGGGATGGCGGACGGGCCGGTTCCTCAGGTGCGGTCAGGAGGCGGACGGGACCGCCTTCACGAACTGGGTGGTGTAGGTCTTCGTCACGTCGATCGTGTCCTTGTGCGGCTGCACCGAGGGCGACGACGCGCCCAGCACCGCGAGCACGTTGCGCGCGCCCGCCTCGTCGATGACGCCGTCGCGGGTGAACATGCCCTTGGAGTCGTTCAGCGCGGCGACGTAGAGCCCGGGGTCGCCGCTCGAGTAGTCCGGCGGCATCTTCGCGGCGATGGCCGCGCCGTCGTTGGCGTCGATGAAGTGCAGCGTCCTGACGAACGCGTTCGCGAGCTTCTGGGCGGTCTGCGGGTGCTGGGCGAGCCAGTCGCAGGAGACGTAGAGCGAGCTGGCCGGGTACAGCCCGCCGAGCGCCGCCCGGGTGCCCTTGACGGTGCGCATGTCGATGAGCACCTTCCCGGCCCCCGTCTGCACGAGCTTGGCGATGGTCGGGTCGGTGGTCATCCCGGCGTCGATGCCGCCCGAGCCCATCGCCGCGATGAACTTGGCGTCCGCGCCCGCCTGCACCGTCGTGTACCCCGACGTCGGCACGCCGCCCTTGCTCGCGAGGTACTGGGTGAGGAAGTCGGTCGACGAGCCGCTCGAGGTGATGCCGAGCTTGCGGCCCGCGAAGTCGGCGGGCTTGGTGATCGTCGGCGCCTGCGCCGCCGCGACCACCTCGGCCTCGCCCGGCACGTTCGCGAACTGGACGATCGAGGTGATGCACTTGCCCTTGGCCTGCAGGTCGATGGTGTGGTCGTAGAAGCCGACCACGCCCTGCGCCTGCCCGGCCACGAGCGCCGTCTCGGCCGTGACGCCCGCCGCGGTGTCGACGAGCTTCACGTCGACGCCCTCGTCGCGGAAGTAGCCCAGCTGCTCGGCCAGCTTGGCAGGCAGGTAGATCACCTTGGACTGGCCGCCGACGAAGATCGTCACGGGACCGTCGTCCGCGGCGGAGGTGGAGCGGGCGGCCTGGGTCTGGCAGCCAGCGAGGGCGATGCCCGCGGCCAGCGCGAGCGCCCCGATCATGATCTTGCGCATGGGAGTTCTCCTCGTCGAGAGATGGTCAGACGGCCAGGGCGGTGGTGGTGGCGGACGGCGGGCGCCAGCGCATGAGGCGCCGCTCCAGCAGGCCGAGGAGGAACTCCGCGGCCAGCGCGAGCACGGTGGTCAGCACCATTCCCGCGTAGATGCCCGCCGCGTCGAGCAGGCCCTGCGCCTGGTTGATCAGCAGGCCGAGGCCCTCGGTCGCGCCCGCGTACTCGCCGACGATCGCGCCGATCAGGGCGAAGCCGAAGGCGGTGTGCAGGGAGGCGAGGATCCAGGACGTCGAGCTCGGCACGACGATCGACCAGAGCACCTGCATGCGGCTCGCGCCGAGCACGCGCGCGTTGTCGACCAGCCTGCCGTCGACCTCCCGCGCGCCCTGGAAGGCGTTGAAGAACACCGGGAAGAACACGAGCACGAACGCGGTGGCGATCTTCGACTGCATGCCGAGGCCGAACCACACCAGGAACAGCGCCGCCAACACGATGCGCGGGACCGCGTTGAGCGCCTGCAGGTAGGGCGAAAGGACCTCGGACAGCAGCCGCGCCCTGCCGAGCAGGATCCCGAGCACGATCCCGGCGACCGAGCCGAGCAGGAAGCCCGCGACGGCCTCCTGCAGCGTCACGGCGATCTGCTGCCAGACCGACCCGATCGCGGTGCCGTCGGTGAACCAGGACGCGAGCTTGGCCGCGATCAGCGACGGGCGGGAGTAGAAGAACGGGTCGAGCCAGGTGGCGGTCAGCGCCTCCCACAGCCCCAGCACTGCGGCCAGCACGGCGGCGCGCAGCGTGTAGACGAGCGCCAGGTGGCGGCGTCGGGCGGCACGGGCGCGCTGCCCGGCGCGGGCGCCGCGGGCCGCCTGGTCGGCCGAGAGGTCGAGGGCGGCGGGCGGGGTGATCTGCTCAAGCGACACGGCGGGCACCCGCCTCCCGCGCCACCGCGACCTCGGACGACAGGCACGCCCAGATCTCCCGGTACACCGCGACGAACGCGTGGGTCATCCGCAGCTCCTCGACGTCGCGCGGGCGGGGAAGGTCGATGCGGAACTCCTGCTTGACCCGCGCCGGGCCCGCGGTCATCACGACCACGCGGTCGGCGAGGCTGATGGCCTCCTCCAGGTCGTGGGTGACGAACACGACCGCGGCGTCGGTCCCGCCCCACAGCCGCAGGAGCTCGTCCTGCATCAGCGCGCGCGTCTGCACGTCGAGCGCGGAGAACGGCTCGTCCATCAGCAGGATGCGCGGCTCGGTCACCAGCGTCTGGGCGAGCGCCACCCGCTTGCGCATGCCGCCCGAGAGCTGGTGCATGTAGTAGTCCTCGAAGCCCGCGAGCCCGACCCGGGTGATCCACTCCCGGGCCTTGGCGTGCGCCTCGGCCTTCGGCACGCCGCGCCAGCGCGGCCCGGCGGCGACGTTGGCCAGCACGGTGCGCCACGGCAGCATCGCGTCGGCCTGGAACATGTAGCCGACGCCTGCCGGGATGCCGACGACCGGCGCGCCGTCGACGAGCACGGTGCCGTCGGAGGGCGGCGCGAGCCCGGAGATCAGGGACAGGGTCGTGGACTTGCCACATCCGGTCGGCCCGACGACGGCGACGAACTCGCCCGCCCGCACGTCGAGGTCGATGTCGAGCACGGCGGTGTGCGCCGTGCCTGCCGACGTGAGAAACCGTTTCGTCGCGTTGCGCAGCTGCACCACGGGCGTCATTGCTCTCCTCCGCATTGGGGTCGGTGTCGATGCGGGACGCTAGGCTCGGTCCGGCGCCGGGTCGCGGTTGTCCGCGTAGTGCGACTAGCGCGCGCAACGCACGTTCTGCGCGTTCTGCGCACGGCGTCGAGACGGGCCCGGACGGCTACCGTGGCGGCTCATGCCGGGGCGGACGATGCGGTTCACCACCCAGCTGCTGCTCGTGCAGATCGCGATACTGACGGCGGTGCTGGCGCTGGGGTTCGGACTGGTGGCCGTGCAGATCCGGGCCGGGCTGCTGGTCCAGTACGAGCAGCGCGCCCTCGCGGTCGCCCGGTCGGTCGCGAGCGATCCGGCGTTGGGCACCGCCGTCGTGGCCGACGACCAGGCGGCGGTGCAGGCCGTCGCCTTGCGCCAGCAGGCCGCGACCGGGGCGCTGTTCGTCGTGGTCACCGACCGCACAGGAGTGCGGTTGGCCCATCCGGACCCCGACCGGATCGGCGAGGTGGTCTCCACCGACCCGAGCGTGGCGCTGGCGGGCGGCGAGGTCGTGGCGGTCGAGAAGGGCACGCTGGGCCTCTCGGCCCGCGGCAAGGTGCCGCTCCGCGCGGACGGGGTGATCGTCGGCGAGGTCAGCGTCGGCTTCGCGGCCGACGACGTGCTGGACCCGCTGTTGGGGCTCCTGGGGCGCTCGGCGGTGTTCGCCGCGGCCGCGCTCATCGTCGGCGCCGTGTGCTCCCTGCTGCTGGTGCGCACGCTGAAGCGGCGGACCTTCGGGCTGGAGCCCGCCGACCTCGCCGACCTCGTCCGCGAGCGGGAGGCCGTACTGCGCGGCGTTGGCGACGGCGTGCTGGCCGTCGACGGCGACGGCCGGGTCAGCATGTGCAACGACGAGGCCAGGCGGCTGCTCGGCGTGCCGGTCGACATCGGCGCGGCGGTCACCGATCTCGACCTGCCCCCGAGGCTGCTGGCGCTCTTCGACGGCGACGCGGGCGGCGATGTCGTCAGCGTGGCGGGCGACGCCGTGCTGCTGGCCCGTCGCCGCCCCGTGACGATGGACGGGCGCAGCCTGGGCAGCGTCCTGACCCTCCGCGACCGCACCGACGTCGAGCGGCTCACCGACGAGCTGGGCGCGGTGCGCGCGATGACGGTCGCGCTGCGCGCCCAGCGGCACGAGTTCGCCAACCGGATGCACACCGTCCTCGGGCTGCTGCAGGCCGACGCGCACGACGACGCCGTCGACTACCTGACCGGCCTCTCGGCGGGCGAGGCCGGTGACCCGGCCGACGAGCTGCCCGCGATCGGCTCGGCCACGCTGCGGGCGTTCCTCACCGCGAAGGCGGCGCACGCGGCCGAGCGCGCCGTGCGGTTCGGGGTGTCGGAGACGAGCTGGCTGCCGCAGAAGCTCGTCGCGCCGGTGGAGGTGGTCGCCGTGCTCGGCAACCTCGTGGACAACGCGCTCGACGCCGCGCACGCCGCGTCGACGCGGCCCGCGTGGGTCGAGGTCGACCTCGTCGGTGACGGCGCGACGCTGGTGCTGTCGGTGGTCAACACCGGCGACGGCGTACCGGTCGAGCGCGTGGAGCACATCTTCGTCGAGGGGATGTCGAGCCGCGGCCCCGGCCGTGGGCTCGGTCTGGCGATCGCCCGGCGCACCGCGCGGCAGGTCGGCGGGGACGTGGAGCTGACCGCGGCGGGCGGTGGCGGGACGCCGACCGTGTTCGTGGCGCGGCTTCCCGGGGTGCTCGCCGTCGACGCGGTGGAGGTGGCGCCGCGGTGATCGAGGTACTGGTCGTCGACGACGACTTCCGCGTCGCGCAGGTGCACTCCGCGATCGTCGACGGGGTGGACGGCGCGCGGTGCGCAGGCGTGGCCCGCGACGCCGCCGAGACGCTGCGCTGTGTCGCCAGGCTGCGGCCCGACCTGGTGCTGCTGGACAACTACCTGCCCGACGTGCCCGGGGTCGAGCTCGCGCGGCGGCTCACCGCCGACGTCTTCCTCGTCACCGCGGACACGTCGGCCGAGTCGGTGCGCTCCGCGTTCGCCGCGGGGGCGCTGCAGTATCTGATCAAGCCGTTCGCCGCCGAGCAGCTGCGGGAACGGCTGCGCGCCTACGTCCGCTACCGGTCGCTGCTGCTGGCGAGCCCGGACGTCACACAGGACGGCGTGGACCGGCTGCTGGCCATCCTCCGCGAGGCCGACCGGCCGCCGCCGCCGAAGGGCCAGTCGGCGGCCACCGCGCGGCTCGTCCGCCAGGCGCTGCAGCGGGCCGCCGAGGCGCGCTCGGCCACCGACGTCGCCGACGAGCTCGGCATCGCCCGCGCGACCGCCCAGCGCTACCTGGCGCGGCTGGCCGAGGAGGGCAAGGCGGAGATGTCGCTGCGCTACGGCTCGACCGGCCGCCCCGAGCACGAGTACCGGTGGGCGGGCGCCGACCGGTGAGTGCGCGGTGCGGCGCTGAACCGCGCGACCTCGCACACCCCGTGGCGTCCTCGCACAGCGCCGAACCTGTGTGAGGACGCACGAACCTCTGCGAGGTCGCGCGGGTGGGCTAGCCCTGCTCGTCGGGCAGGCGGCCGTTGAGGTAGTCGTCGTAGGCGGAAAGGTCGAGGAAGCCGTGGCCGCAGAAGTTGAAGAGGATCACCTTCTCCTCGCCGGTCTCCTTCGCCGCGAGGGCCTCGTCGATCGCGGCCCGGATGGCGTGCGCGGCCTCGGGGGCCGGGATCTTGCCTTCGGTGCGCGCGAACTGCACCGCGGCGTCGAACACCTTGCCCTGGGGGTACGCCACCGCCTCCATCCGCCCGTCGCGCACGAGCTGGGAGATCAACGGCGAGTCGCCGTGGTAGCGCAGCCCGCCCGCGTGGATCGAGGGCGGGATGAAGTCGTGGCCGAGGGTGTACATCGGCATCAGCGGGGTGAGGCCCGCGGCGTCGCCGAAGTCGTACTCGAACTTGCCCTGGGTGAGCGTCGGGCAGGACAGGGGCTCGACGGCCATCAGCCGCACACCCGAGTCCGGGACGAACGGGAACGAGATCCCGCCGAGGTTCGAACCACCCCCGCAGGGCGCGATCACGATGTCGGGCAGGCGTTCCCCGGCCAGCGCCAGCTGCTCCTTGGCCTCCAGCCCGATCACGGTCTGGTGCAGGAGGACATGGTTGAGCACGGACCCGAGCGCGTAGTGGGTGTCGGCGCGGCCGACGCAGTCGCGCACCGCGTCGGAGATCGCGGTGCCCAGCGAGCCGGGGTGCTCGGGCTCGTCCACAGGGGACGGCACGACGGACCCTCCCCAGGTCTCGATGGCGATGCGCCGGTACGGCTTCTGCTCGTAGGACGCGCGCACCATGTAGACCTTGAGCTCCAGGTCGAACTGCGCGCAGGCGAACGCGAGCGCGGTGCCCCACTGGCCCGCGCCGGTCTCGGTCGCCAGCCGGGTGATCCCCTCCTGGGCGTTGTAGAACGCCTGCGGCACGGCCGTGTTGGGCTTGTGGCTTCCCGCGGGCGAGACGGACTCGTCCTTGAAGTAGATCCGCGCGGGCGTGCCGAGCGCCTTCTCCAGACGCACCGCGCGGACCAGGGGGGTGGGCCGCCACAGCCGCAGGATGTCGAGCACCTCGCCCGGGACGTCGATCCACGGCTCGGCGCTCACCTCCTGGCCGATCAGGGCCATCGGGAAGAGCGGGGCGAGGTCGTCGGGCCCGACCGGCTCGCGCGTGCCGGGGTGCAGCGGCGGCTGCGGCGGCGAGGCGAGGTGCGGCACCACGTTGAACCACGCCGTGGGGATCTTGTCGGGGGGCAGCGTCCAGCGGGTCATGCCCGGACGCTAGCGCCGCGGGTCACCCCGCACCAGAGCAACGCTCCCCGTTCATGGCCTGCTCCAGACGGGCGATCCGCTCCTCGTAGAAGGCGATGGCGGCGAGGCCCGCCTGGGTGCGGCCGTGCTCGCCGCGCACCTCGTCGATGAGCGAGCGGGCCTCGCGGCGGTCGGCGTCGTCGGCGGCGAGGTCGACGGCGGGCCGCTCGAGGTCGCCGACGCGCCGCTCCAGCGCCACGAGCTGGCCGCTGATGCGCCGCACCTGGTCGTTCAGGTCGTCGACGCGACCGGACAGCTCACCGAGGCGCTCGTCGCGCAGGCGGTGCTGCAGCGCGGCCTCGGCGTCGTGCGCCTCGCGCAGCCGCGCCGCGACCTCCCGCAGGTCCCGCGCGTGGCGCTCGTCCGCGGCGCGCACCGCGTTGTCGATGCGGGCCTGGAGGGGCCCGACCACCGGGCGGACAGCCGCGACCAGCGCACTGCGCAGGCGGGCGTTCACGCGACCAGCTCGATCCGGCCCTGCGCCGCCCACGACCGCAGCAGCGCGCCCTCGGCCGCGAGGCGGTGCTCGGCGGTGACCGGCACCGCGGGCCCCCACCCGTGCGCGAACACGGTCTGGTCCGGACGGTCGACGACACTGGTCCCGGTGAGCCGCACCGTCGCCTCGGGGAACAGCTCCGAGAAGACGTAGGCGGCGAGCGTTCCGGTGGTGGGCCAAGCGGGCTCGTCGGCGGGGATGCCCATCAGCTCCTTCACCACGGCCGTGAACACGTGGTTGGGCACCGACACGGCCTGCACGGGCCACCAGTCGGGGCGGTCCTCCCGCTCCCAGTGCAGACGGCCGGGCTCGACGAGCAGGTAGAGCCGCGATCCGTGGTCGCGGAACGTGCCCGGTCCCGGCACGACCGCCCGGTGCAGGAGGACGACGTCGGTGCGCCGCCCGACGCACCGGGACCCGCCGGGCTCGTCCAGCGCGAACGTGGTCATGCGGACCACGAGGTCGCTGTCGTCGACCAGCTCGGCGCGCCACGCGCACTCGGCGAGGGGAGCGTTGCCGACGATCGTGACCGTGCGCGGCGGGTCGTGGCGGGCGTAGGCGCGCACGAGGCCGGCAAGGACCTGCCTGCTCGTCGTGCACACGGCGCTGCTCATCGGGCTGGACGTTAACGGACGGTCAAGACAAGACCGGCCCCGGGTACGTCGACGTGGTGGACCGGACGACAATCAGGGGGTGCCTGCTCCCTACGTCATCGCCGAGATCGGCTGCAACCACGGGGGTGACCTCGACCTCGCCAAACGGATGATCTCCGTCGCCGCGCGGTTCTGCGAGGTCGACGCCGTCAAGTTCCAGAAGCGCGACCCGGCCACGCTGCTCACCCCCGAGCAGTACCGCGCACCGCACCCCGAGCCACGCCACGCGTTCGGGGCCAGCTACGGCGAGCACCGGGAGTACCTGGAGCTCGACATCGAGCAGCACGCCGAGCTCGCCCGGTACGCCGCCGAATGCGGTGTCGTCTACTCGACGAGCGTGTGGGACATGCCTTCGGCGAAGGCCGTCGTCGAGATGGCGCCCAGGTTCGTGAAGGTGCCGTCGGCCACCAACCAGCACACGGAGCTGCTGGAGCTGCTGTGCGGCGAGTTCGGCGGGATCATCCACCTCTCGCTGGGCATGACCACCCGCGCGGAGGAGGAGCGGATCGTGGCGCTCTTCCGCGACCGGGGCCGGATCGGCGACCTCGTCCTCTACGCGTGCACGTCGGGCTACCCGGTGCCGTTCGAGGACGTCTGCCTGCTGGAGGTGCAGCGGCTCTGTGCGTCCTACGGGGCTGACGTGCACGCCGTCGGCTTCTCGGGGCACCACCTGGGCATCGCCGCCGACGTCGCCGCGCTGGCGCTCGGCGCAAAGTACGTCGAGCGGCACTTCACGCTGGACCGCACCAGCAAGGGCACCGACCACGCGGCGTCGCTGGAGCCCGACGGGATGCGCAAGCTGGCGCGCGACCTGCGCAACGTCGCCAAGGCCCTCACCTACAAGCCCAGCGACGTGCTGCCGATCGAGGAGGCGCAGCGCGAGAAGCTGAAGTGGCGGGACACGAGCGAGCCGTCGGGGCAGGCGTGACGCTCGCGGTCGTCATCCCCGTGAGGGCGGGGAGCAAGGGGATCCCGGGCAAGAACCTGGCACGCGTCGGCGGCCGTCCGCTGGTGGACTGGACGGTGGAGGCCGCGTTGGGCGCGCACTGCGTCGACCGCGTGCTGGTGTCCACCGACGATCCCGCGATCCGCGAGCACGTGCACGCGACCTGGCCGGGCCGGGTGCTGCTGCCGGTCCGCTCCCCCGCCACCGCCTCGGACACCGCCACCACCGAGAGCGTGCTGCTGGACGTGCTGGGCACCCCGGAGGCCGCGGACGCCGACGAGATCGGGCTCGTGCAGGCCACCAGCCCCCTGCTGCGCGCCGAGGACCTCGACGGCGCGCACACCCTGCTGCACACGGGCTTCGACAGCGTGCTGTCGGTGGTGCGGCAGCGACGGTTCCGGTGGGAGGTCACGCCGGACGGGGCCCGCGCCGACTACGACCCCGCCGCGCGGCCCCGCCGCCAGCAGCTCGACGGCCACCTCGTCGAGAACGGGGCGCTGTACCTCACCGGCCGCGCCGCGCTCGAGCGGACCGGCGTGCGGATCAGCGGCCGGATCGGGCTGTGGGAGATGGCCGAGGAGAGCTACCCGGAGGTCGACGAGCCCAGCGACCTCGTGATCGTCGACGCGCTGCTGCGCCGCCGGGACCGCCCGGCGGAGCCCGTGTCCGGCGCCGCGCGGATCCGGCTCGTGCTCACCGACGTCGACGGGGTGCTCACCGACAACGGCATGACGTACTCCAGCGACGGCAGCGAGTCCAAGACCTACAGCGCTCGCGACGGGAAGGGCTTCGAGCTCCTGCGCAGCGCCGGGATCCGCACGGGCATCCTGACCAGCGAGGACGGGCCGCAGATCCACGCGAGGGCGGCGAAGCTCAAGGTCGACGCGCTCCGCGCGGGCACGGCCGACAAGCTCGCCGACGCCAAGGACCTGTGCGCGCGCTGGTCGCTCACCCTCGACGAGGTGGCGTTCATCGGCGACGACGTGCACGACGTCGAGCTGCTGCGCGCGGCGGGCCTCGCCGCTTGCCCCGCCGACGCGGTGCCCGCCGCCCGCGCCGCCGCCGACTACCACTGCCGCGCGGCGGGTGGGCACGGAGCGTTCCGGGAGCTGGCCGACGCGATACTGGCAGGCCGGTGACCGCGGCCCGCCCCGACACGGGCGCCCAGCCCGCCGCACTCGACGGGTGCGGCCCCCGGCTCTCCGCCTCGCAGACCGCGCCTGCGCTTCGCAGGGTCCCGGGGCCCTGCGAAGCGCACGTCCGGTCTGCGAGGGGCGCGTTGCCCCTTGCACGGCCATCCGCTGGACCCACGACCGCTGCCCGGCCACCCACGACGTCCACCGCGCAGCGGCCAGCGGCCGCCCGGCGACCCGCGGCGGCCGCGGTGGCGGTGCTCGCCCTCGCGGTGGGTGGGTGCGCAGCCGACCCCCCGCTCCCCAGCGCGCCGCCGCCGGACCCGCCCGCGGCGTGCGTGCTGAACACGACGGAGCTGGCGAGCGCGACGGATGTCAGGTGGACGCCCGACCAGTCGACCGCGAACGACACCCGCTGCGTCTACGACGCCGGGCCGGACCCCGCGACGCCGGGTGGCGCGGCCTTCCTGACGGTCTCGCTGTTCCCCCGCACGCAGGCGGACCCGGCCGCCGAGCGCGAGCTGCTCGCGCAGCTGTGCAGCCCGGGTTCGCGCATCGAGGTCAACGCGGCCGACGGCGGCTTCGTCTGCCGGTTCGACGGGGACCTCGTGTTCGGGGTGCTCGTGCGCGGCGACCAGGTGGTGCAGGTCGCGTCCTCGGCCATCCCGGCGTCGACCGCCAGCGCGACACTGGCGGCCGCGATCAGCGATCAGCTCACCCGCCTGCGGTCCACCTGAGGCGACGGGCGTCCGCAGTCACCTCGCACACGTTGTCGCGTCTTCGCACAGGTTCGACCTTGTGCGAGGACGCCACCGGATGTGCGAAGTCGGGCCGGGGGCTCGCGGCCGGGGGCTACAGCTCGCGCGACGCCCGCAGCCTGCCGAGGGCCTCCTCCAGAATGGCGGCCCCGTCGGCGTCGCTGCGGCGCTCCTTCACGTACGCGAGGTGCGTCTTGTACGGCTCGGTGCGGGGCGCGGCGGGCGGGTTCTGGTTGTCCCGGCCGCCGGGCAGGCCGCAGCGTGGGCAGTCCCACGAGTCGGGGATCTCCGCGTCGGCCGCGAACGACGGGGTGGTGACGTGCCCGCTCGCGCAGTAGTACGAGATGAACTGGCGCGGGGCGGTCTCACCGCGCTCCGACTCGCCCATCGGACCGGCCCCCACGCGGGTGCCACGGATCGCGTTGCCGCCTGACATCGCCATGCCCCTCAGACTCCCAGCTTCACGAGCAGCCCGGTACCGATGATCGCGATCGTCCAGATCGCCCCCACGAACAGCGTGAGCCGGTCGAGGTTGCGCTCGACCACGCTGGAGCCTGAGAGGCTGGACTGCATCCCGCCACCGAACAATGTGGACAGACCGCCGCCGCGGCCGCGGTGGAGCAGGATCAACAACACCAGCAGCACGCTGGTGACGATCAACACGATCTGTAGGGCGAGTTGCATCCGACGTCCTCGTTCTCGTCAGGGGCCCGCCATGTTACCCGGCGTGACCCCGTCTCTCCTCAGGGGAGGGGCCCGCCCGCGGCCAGCGCGCAGAGCTTGGGGAACTCCTCGGCGTCGATGCTGGCGCCGCCGACGAGCGCGCCGTCGACGTCCTCGCCCTTCATCAGGTCGGCGACGTTGTTCGCCTTCACCGACCCGCCGTAGAGGATCCGGGTGCCCGCGGCGAACTCGTCGCCGTAGAGCGACGCGAGCGCGACGCGCAGCGCGGCACACACCTCCTGCGCGTCGGCGGGGCTCGCCACCCGACCGGTGCCGATCGCCCAGATCGGCTCGTAGGCGACGACGAGGTCCTTCGCCTGCTCGGCCGTCACCTTCGCCAGCGCCCCCGTGAGCTGGGCCGTGCAGTGTCCGGTGTGCGCGCCCGACTCGCGCACCGGAAGACCCTCGCCGACGCAGAGGATCGGCGCGATGCCGTTGCGGATCGCCGCGCGCACCTTGCCGTTCACGACCTCGTCGGTCTCGCCGTGGTGCTCGCGCCGCTCCGAGTGCCCGACGACCACGTAGCGGCAGCCCAGCTTCGCGAGCATCACGCCGGAGACGTCGCCGGTGTAGGCGCCCGCGTCATGCGGGGAGAGGTCCTGGGCGCCGTGCACCATCAGCAGCCCGTCACCGTCGATCATGGTCTGGATGCTGCGGATGTGCGTGAACGGCGGCAGGACCGCCACCTCGACCTTGTCGTAGTACTTCTCGGGCAGCCCGAAGGCGAACTTCTGCATCAAGGCGATCGCCTCGAGATGCGTGAGGTTCATCTTCCAGTTGCCCGCGATCAGGGGCTTGCGTGCCACCACTATTCTCCACCCGACCAAGCCACCGGTTCCGTTGACGAGTGGATCTCGCCTCGGCTCGTTACCACTCAATCTCCTAGTACCGACACTCCCGGAAGGTCTTTGCCCTCCAGGAACTCCAACGACGCGCCGCCGCCCGTCGAGATGTGCGAGAAACCGTCCTCCGCGAGCCCCAGCGAACGCACGGCCGCCGCCGAGTCGCCGCCACCGACCACGGAGAACGCCCCGGAGTCGATGATCGCCTGGGCCACGCCGCGGGTGCCTTCGGCGAAGGGGGCCATCTCGAAAACGCCCATCGGGCCGTTCCAGAAGACGGTCTTCGCCCCCGCGAGCACGTCGGCGAACGCCGCCACGGACTCCGGGCCGATGTCGAGCCCCAGCCAGCCGTCCGGGATGGCGTCCGCGGCCACCGTCCGCCGCGCCGCGTCGGCGGCGAAGGCGTCCGCCACCACGACGTCCGTCGGCAGGACGATCTTGCCGGACTCCAGCAGCTTCCGGCAGCTGCCGATCTGCTCGATCTCCAGGAGGGACTTGCCGACGCCGTAGCCCTGGGCGGCGAGGAACGTGAAGCACATCCCGCCGCCGACCAGCAGCGCGTCGACCTTGGGCAGCAGGGCCTCGATCACCGCCAGCTTGTCGGAGACCTTCGAGCCGCCGAGCACGACCGCGTAGGGCCGCTGCGGCGCACCGGTGAGCCGCCGCAGCACCTCGACCTCGGCCAGCACCAAGCCGCCCGCGTAGGCGGGCAGCAGCCGCGCGACGTCGTAGACCGACGCCTGCTTGCGGTGCACGACCCCGAAGCCGTCGGACACGAACGCGTCCGCGTACGCCGCCAGCTCGCTCGCGAGCGAGACCCGCTCGGCCTCGTCCTTGCTGGTCTCCCGCGGGTCGAAGCGGATGTTCTCCAGCAGCACGACGTCGGCGTCCGGCTTCTCGCCGAGCGCGGCCAGCGTGACCTCGGTGCCCAGCAGCTCGGCGAGCCGCACCGCGACGGGCGCGAGGCTGTACTTCGGGTCCGGTCCGCCCTTGGGCCGCCCCAGGTGCGCGGTGATCACCAGCCGGGCGCCCGCGTCGCGCAGGGCGGACAGCGTGGGCAGCGACGCGCGGATCCGGCCGTCGTCGGTGATCCGCGTGCCGTCGAGCGGCACGTTGAAGTCCGAGCGCACCAGCACGGTGCGCCCCGCGACCCCCTCCTTGATCAGGTCCTCGTGGGTCTTCACAGCTTCGAGGCCACCAGCTCCGTGATGTCGACGAGGCGGTTGGAGTAGCCCCACTCGTTGTCGTACCACCCGACGACCTTGACCTGGTTGCCGATGACCTTGGTGAGCGGCGCGTCGTAGATGCACGACGCGGGGTCGGTGACGATGTCGGTGGAGACGATCGGGTCGTCGGAGTAGCGCAGCACGCCCTTGAGCTCGCCCTCGGCGGCCGCCTTGTAGGCGGCGTTGATCTCCTCGACCGTGCCCTCCTTGCGGACGACGACGGTGAGGTCGGTCGCCGAGCCCGTGGGGATCGGCACCCGCAGGGCGTAGCCGTCGAGCTTGCCCTTGAGCTGCGGCATGACCAGGCCGATGGCCTTCGCGGCGCCGGTCGAGGTGGGCACGATGTTCAGCGCGGCGGCGCGGGCCCTTCGCAGGTCCCGATGCGGGCCGTCCAGCAGGTTCTGGTCCCCTGTGTAGGCGTGGATCGTGGTCATCAGGCCGCGCTCGATACCCAGCAGGTCGTCGAGCACCTTCGCCAGCGGGGCGAGGCAGTTGGTGGTGCACGAGGCGTTGGAGATGATGGTCTGGCTGCCGTCGTAGGCGGAGTCGTTGACGCCCTTGACCAGGGTGAGGTCGTCCCCCGTGGCCGGGGCGGAGATCACGACCTTCTTCGCGCCCGCGTCCAGGTGCTTGGCAGCGGCCTCACGCTTGGTGAACAGGCCCGTCGACTCGAGCACGACGTCGACGCCGAGGTCCTTCCACGGCAGCTCGGCCGGGTCCCGCACGGCGAGACCCTTGAAGCCCTTGCCGTCGACGACGATCTCGTCGTCGGTCGACGTCACGGAGTAGGGCAGGCGGCCGAGGATCGAGTCGTACTTGAGCAGGTGCGCCAGCGTCGCGTTGGTGGTGACGTCGTTGACCGCGACGATCTCGATATCGCTGTTGCCCGCCTGCCTCTGCGCGTCGACCGCGCGCCAGAAACTGCGCCCGATCCGGCCGAACCCGTTGACGCCCACACGCACCGTCACGCCGTGCCTCCTCGCTAGGAAGTACCTGGTCGTACCCCACCTTAGCGTCCGGATTCGCAGCCGTGGGCGGCAGCCTCGGAATCGATCCACAGTGAGGTCGCTCTCGGGGATTGTCCGTATCACGGCCTTCGCGCCGTGACTCCTTGCGGAAAGACACCGAGCAGGAGGTGAGCACGATGCCGTTCACGACGGTTCCCGGAACCGGCCCCTTGCGGGGCACCGCAACCGCGCTGCAGGTCCACGAGCGCTCCCGTGTGCGGGCCGCCGCGCTGCACGCGCGGCGCATCTACCCCGGCGGGCTCGGCGAGCTCGCCTACCGCGAGCTGGTGGCCTACGCCGACTTCGGCTACCGGTTCGCCGCCGACGCGCTGATCCCGAAGCTGGTCGCCGAGATCCTGGCGACGGTCGCGCCGGAAGAGGCGTGACGCCTGCGGGGGCGACACGGGGTCGAATCCGACTGTCGCAGGCGGCGCCGGGCTGCCACGGTGGGCGCATGGTCGCTCTGCTGGAGCGCACCGGCGAGCTGGATGCGCCGGCGGAGGCGGTGCGAGGGGGGCGTTCGCCGCGACGTACCTCGGCGCGATCAGGGCCCTCACCGAACGCGCGCCGGAGGCGGACGCGATCCTGCGCGGCGCCGAGGAGCTCGCGACCGCGGCCGGGCGGGCGGATCATTCGCCGCCGCGGGACCCGCCCATCGGATCGAGCTGCCCGACGGGAAGCCCGTCGACGGCTTGGCCGACAAGCTCGCGGAGCACCGGGCGGCGGACCTGATCGCCCGGTTCGCCTACCCGCTGCCGATCGCCGTGATCGGCGAGCTGCTCGGTGTTCCGCTGGGCGCGCAGGCGGAGTTCCGAAGCTGGTCGACGACGGTGGCCTGCGGGTCCGCCGTCGGCGGGGAGGCGTGGGCCGCCGCGGCGGCCGCGCTCGTCGGCTTCGTGCGCGAGCTGCTCGCCGCCAAACGCGTGGCGCCGTCCGACGATCTCCTGTCGGCGCTGGTCGCCGCGCGCGACGGCGCCGACCGCCTCACCGAGGACGAGCTGACGTCCATGGCGTTCCTGCTGCTCGTCGCGGGCCACGAGACGACGGTGAACCTCATCGGCAACGGCATGCGCGCGCTGCTCACCCACCCCGAGCAGCTCGCCCTCCTGGGTGCCGAGCCGGAGCGGCTCCCCGGTGCGGTGGAGGAGCTGCTGCGCTTCTCGGGCCCTGTGCAGGTCGCGACGTTCCGCTGGGCGACAGCGCCCGTGCCGATCGGGGACACCGTGATCCCGGCCTGCGCCTCGCCGTTCCCGCGGCAGACCTGCGCCTCCGGCCGAGTGTCTTGATGTTCGGCCTGGTCAGCCTGCCGGTCACGCTGAACCGGGCGCACCCCTGATTCCGTGGAGGATGGCATGACCATCACACAGCACACCGTCGTGCCGGAGCACGTCGACGGGGCCGTCGTGCGCAGCCCGTGGCCCGACCCGGAGGTGCCCGACGTACCGCTGACCACGTTCCTGCTGGCCCGAGCGCAGGAGCGGCCCGACCACCCGGCCGTCCTCGACGCCGCCTCCGGACGGTCCTTGACCTACGGCGAGCTGGCCGACGGCGTCGACCGGGTCGCGGCCGGGCTCGCGGCGCAGGGCCTGCGGAAGGGCGACGTCCTCGCGATCCTCGCCCCCAACTCACCGGAGTGGCTCGTGGCCTGCCACGGCGCGAGCAGGGCGGGCGCGGTCGTCAGCGGGCTGAACCCGCTGTGGTCCCCCGACGAGCTGGCGGAGCAGCTGCGCGACGCGCGGGCCCGCTTCCTGGTCACCGTGAGCGCCCTGCTGCCCTCGGCGCGCGCGGCCGTCGAGCTGGCGGGCGCGTCCACGCGGTTCGTGCTGCTCGACGGGGCCTGCTCGGACGGCACCGACACGATCGGGCTCGCCGACCTGCTGGCCTGCACCGACCCCGCGCCCGACGTCGCCATCGACCCCGCGGTCGACCTGGCGTTGCTGCCCTACTCCAGCGGCACGACCGGGCTGCCCAAGGGCGTGATGCTCACCCACAGGGCGTGCGTCGCGAACGTGGTGCAGACCATGGCCGGGCTGCCGATCGGGCCTGACGACCGGACGCTCGCCGTCTCACCCTTCTTCCACGCCGTCGGGTGGGGTGTGGTCGCCAACTGCGCGCTGCGCAGCGGCGCCACGATCGTCACCCTGCCCCGGTTCGACGTCGCCGCGTTCCTCGGGGCGGTCGAGACGCACCGCGCCACGCAGGCGGTCGTCGTCCCGCCCGTGATCCTCGCGCTGGCCCGCCACCCCGCCGTCGCCGACTACGACCTGTCCTCGCTGCACTGGCTCGGCTGCGGCGCCGCGCCGCTGGCCGCCGAACTGCAGAACGCGTGCATGGCACGGATCGGCGTCCCGGTCGTGCAGGGGTTCGGCATGACCGAGGCCGTGGCGACGATCGCGCTCAACGCGATCGGCACGCCGCTCGTGCCGGGGTCGTGCGGGCATCTCCTGCCCGGGGTGCAGGCCCGCGTCGACCCCGAGACCGGCGAGCTGTGGATCCGCAGCGCCGCGCAGATGGCGGGCTATCTCGGACGGCCGGACGCCACCGCGCACACCGTCGACGCCGAGGGCTGGCTGCACACCGGTGACATCGCCCGCTTCGACGCCGACGGCGTGCTGTTCGTCGTCGACCGGCTCAAGGAGCTGATCAAGGTCAAGGCGTTCCAGGTGGCACCCGCGGAGCTGGAGGCCGTCCTGCGCACGCATCCCGCGGTCGCCGACGCCGCGGTCGTCGGCATCCCCGACGAGCGCTCGGGCGAGGTGCCCAGGGCGTTCGTGGTCGCGAAGCGCCCCGTGGACGCCGAGGACCTGATCGACCACGTCGCGGCCCGCGTCGCGCCGTACAAGCAGGTGCGTGAGGTGGTCTTCCTCGACGCCATCCCGGTCTCGCCCTCGGGCAAGATCCTGCGACGGCTGCTGCGGGACCGCTGATGCGCGTCCTGCGCACCGCCTGCCCGATGTTCGGGCACGTGAACCCGATGCTGCCGCCTGCGGCCATGACGCGGTGACCACGACGTTCCCGTGCACCGTCACCCCGACTTCCCGCCCGCCGACCAGCGCCGAACCAGGCGCTCGGTACTACGCCTCCTCGAGCATGTCCGCGGTGACCGCGGAGTCGGTGTCGGGGATGCCCAGGTCGGCGGCGCGCTTGTCGGCCATGTGCAGCAGCCGCCGGATCCGCCCGGCGACGGCGTCCTTCGTCATGGGCGGGTCGGCGAGCTGCCCGAGCTCCTCCAGCGACGCCTGCGTGTGCTCCGCGCGCAGCCTGCCCGCGGCCAGCAGGTGGTCGGGCACCCCGTCGCCGAGGATCTCCATGGCGCGCTGCACCCTGGCCGCGGCGGCCACCGCGGCCCTGGCCGAACGGCGCAGGTTGGCGTCGTCGAAGTTGGCCAGGCGGTTGGCGGTGGCGCGCACCTCGCGGCGCATCCGCCGCTCCTCCCACGCCATCACCGACTCGTGCGCGCCCATCCGGGTGAGCAGCGCGCTGATCGTGTCGCCGTCGCGGATGACGACCCGGTCCGCGCCGCGCACCTCGCGCGCCTTCGCGGTGACCCCGAGCCGTCGCGCCGCCCCCACCAGCGCGAGCGCGGCCTCTGGGCCCGGACAGGTGATCTCCAGGGCGGAGCTGCGGCCCGGCTCGGTGAGCGAGCCGTGGGCGAGGAACGCGCCGCGCCACGCGGCCTCGGCGTCGCACACCCCGCCGGAGACGACGGGCGGGGGCAGGCCGCGCACCGGACGGCCGCGGGTGTCGAGCAGGCCGGTCTGCCGCGCCAGCCCCTCCCCGTCGCGGACGACGCGCATGACGTAGCGCGCGCCCCGCCGCAGCCCACCAGCGGTGATCACGTGCGCCTCGCACGTGTGCCCGTAGAGCTCGTGGATCTCCCGTCGCAGCCGCCGCGCGACGGAGCCGGTGTCGACCTCGGCCTCGACGACCACCCGGCCGCCGACGATGTGCAGGCCGCCCGCGAACCGCAGCAGCGCCGCGACCTCCGCCCGCCTGCAGCAGGGCTTGGTGACGACGAGTCGGGAGAGCTCGTCCTTGACCGCCGCGGTCATCGCCATGATGACCTCCGGACGAGGTGGTGCATGATCACGTCCTTCCTTCGGCCGCGACTTCGGGGGTGGTCGCGTCGTCGGCCAGCACGGCGGCGATCGCCGCAGCGAGGGCCGCAGGGTCGTGGCTCGGCTCGATCGGGCTCGCGGCGACGGGGGCAAGGTGCACGCGCCCCCCCGGCGCGAGGATTGCCTCGGCCGCCGCACGCAGCCGTTCGGGCACGGGCACGGCGTCGATGTCGGCCAGCACCTCGTCCACCCGCAGGGCGGGGGCATGGTCGCAGAGTACGGCGAGGTGCTGCTCGGGGGAGAAACCGGACGTCTCCCCCGGCTCGGGGGCGAGGTTGAGCACGACGATCCGCCGCGCGGAGGTCTCGCTCAGCGCCTCGCGCAGCTCCGGGACCAACAGGTGCGGAAGCACGCTGGAGAACCACGACCCTGGGCCCAGCGTCACCACGTCGGCGTCGCGGACGGCGGCCAGCGCCTCAGGGCAGGCCCGCGGCCGGTCCGGGACGAGCCACACCCGCTGCACGCGCCCCGGCGTGGACGCGACCGCGACCTGGCCGCGGATGCGGTGGGCGCGGTTCGGGTCGGCGCCGAGGCCGGTGACGTCGGCCCCGATGTCGAGAGGCTCCGTGCACATCGGCAGCACCCTGCCGCGCACGCCGAGCAGTGCCGCGACGGCGTCGAGCGCCGCGACCGGGTCGCCGAGGGTGTCCATCAGGCCCGCGATGAGCAGGTTGCCGACCGCGTGGCCTGCCAGCGCGCCGGTGCCGCCGAAGCGGTGCTGGACCAGCGTGCGCCACCGAACGCCGGACTCGTCCGTGGCGGCCAGCGCGGCCATGGCCATCCGCAGGTCGCCGGGGGGCAGCAGGCCCAGCTCGCGGCGCAGCCGCCCGGACGAGCCGCCGTCGTCGGCCACGGTGACGATGGCGGTGACGTCGTCGGTGAGCAGGCGCAACGCCGACAGCGTGGCGTGCAGCCCGTGCCCACCCCCCAGCGCCGTTGCTTTCAGCCCGCCAACGCGGCCCCGGCTTCTCGACGCAGGCACCGTCCCGGTGTCGGAAGGGTCGGCCTTCATTCGCGCCCCAGGTCGCGGTGCGCCACGCTGACCGTCATGCCGGGGTCGCCCGACAGCCGTCGGGCGATCTCCTCGCTGATCGCGACGCTGCGGTGCTTGCCGCCGGTGCAGCCGATGGAGACGGTCAGGTAGTGCTTCCCTTCGCGGCGGTACCCCACCCCGACGAGGTTGAGCAGCTCGAGGTAGCGGTCGATGAACTCCCCGCACCCTTCCTGGGACAGCACGTAGTCGCGCACCGGCTCGTCGCGGCCGGTCTTGTCGCGCAGCTCGGGGATCCAGTACGGGTTGGGCAGGAAGCGCACGTCGACGACGAGGTCGGAGTCCATCGGCAGGCCGTACTTGAAGCCGAAGGACACCAGGGTCACGCGCGTGTGGTGCGGGTAGTCGGCGCCGAACGTGCGCTCCAGCGTGGCCCGCAGCGTCGGGACGGTGGTCGTGGACGTGTCGACGACGAGGTCGGCGGCCTCCCGCAGCGGGCGCAGCAGCTCGCGCTCGGCCGCGATCCCGTCGACGAGCCGACCGGAACCCTGCAGCGGGTGGCTGCGGCGCACCTGTTCGAAGCGGCGTACGAGGACCGCGTCGGAGGCCTCGAGGAACAGCAGCCGCGGCGGGTAGCCGCGGCGGTCCAGGTCCTTGATCACCGCGGTGAGGTCCTTGGTGAACGCCCGGCTGCGCACGTCCATGACGACGGCGATGCGCGTGATCTCACCGCGGGCACGGGCGCCGAGGTCGACCATCGTCGCGATGAGCGCGGGCGGCAGGTTGTCCACGACGAACCAGCCGAGGTCCTCCAGCACCTTCGCCGCGGTGCTGCGGCCTGCCCCGGAGAGGCCGCTGATCAGGGTGACGTCGATGCCGGGCCGGTCGATGTCGGGAAGCGCGTCGGTGGGGGCGGCGGTCATGCCTCCGACCTCCCGCCGAGCGCGGCCACCACCGCCGCGGCCGTGGCGGGGCCGAAGCCGGGCACCGCCGCGATCTCCTCGGCGCTCGCCGCCTTCAGCTTGCGCACCGACCCGAAGTGCTTGAGCAGCGCGGCCCTGCGCGCGGGTCCCAGACCCGGCACGGCGTCGAGCTCCGAGCTCGTCATGCCCTTCGACCGGCGCTGGCGGTGGTAGGTGATCGCGAAGCGGTGCGCCTCGTCGCGCACCCGTTGCAGGAGGTAGAGCCCTTCGCTGGTGCGCGAGAGGATGACGGGGTCGGGCTCGGCGGGCAACCAGACCTCCTCCAATCGCTTGGCGAGGCCGCACACGGCGACATCGGTGACGCCGAGCTCGGCCAGCACGTCCGACGCGGCCTCGACCTGAGGCTGTCCACCGTCGACGACCAGCAGGTTCGGC
Organism: uncultured Actinomycetota bacterium; assembly: GCA_963750095.1. Lineage (GTDB taxonomy): Bacteria > Actinomycetota > Actinomycetes > Mycobacteriales > Pseudonocardiaceae > Pseudonocardia. The sequence continues at coordinate 1,321,856 of CAVVPJ010000012.1, forward strand.
GGATAGGCGAACTTGCGGGGACGTCCGGTCTCGGGGTCGATGCCGGGGCGGTGGGCGAGCACGGGGTCGGGAGCGTCACCGGATCCCTCGATCGCGGCGGAGTCGACGTTACCCTGCCCGTTCTCGCCCGCGGTGATCGGTCGCTCACCATCGGTGTCCGGGCGAGCGGTCTCCGTGAGGTACCGCCGGAAGCGCCTCCGCACGACCTCGGCGATCGAGGCGACGTCCCCGCCCGCGGCGCCGTCGCGGATCTCGAACCGGCGGTACTCGGACTTGCGGGCGAGCCCGTCCTCGAACACGACCAGCGAGGCCACGACGTTGGTGCCCTGCACGTGGGAGACGTCGACGCACTCGATCCGCAGCGGCGCGGAGTCCAGGCCGAGCGCGTCCTGGATCTCCTGCAGCGCCGCCGAGCGCGCGGTGAGGTCGCCCGCGCGGCGCAGCTTGTGCTGGGTGAGCGCCTCCGCGGCGTTGCGGGCGACGGTGTCGGCGAGCGCGCGCTTGTCCCCGCGCTGCGCGACCCGCACGCTCACCCGCGACCCCCGCAGGCCGGAGAGCCATTCGGTGAGCGAGTCGAGCTCGGGGGGCAGCTCCGGGACGATGATCTCCTTCGGTACCGGCTGGTGCGCGTCGTCGCTGGCCTCGGCCAGCGCCGCCTGCTCGCCGTAGAACTGCGTGAGGAACCGTTCGACGAGGCGCGGGGTGTCCGTCGGCTCCACCTTGTCGATCACCCAGCCGCGCTGGCCGCGCACCCTCCCGCCGCGCACGTGGAAGACCTGGACCGCGGCCTCGAGCTCGTCGTCGGCGAACGCGACGACATCGGCGTCGGTGCCGCCGCCGAGCACCACCGCCTGCCGCTCCATGGCGCGGCGCAGCGCGCCGACGTCGTCGCGCAGCCGAGCGGCCCGCTCGAACTCCAGCCCCTCCGACGCCTGGGCCATCCGCCGCTCCAACTGTCGGATGAGGTGGTCCGTGCGGCCCGCGAGGAAGTCGCAGAAGTCCTCCACGATCCGGCGGTGCTCGTCGGCGTCGACCCGGCCGACGCACGGCGCGGAGCACTTGTCGATGTAGCCCAGCAGACAGGGACGCCCGATCTGGCCGTGCCGCTTGAAAACGCCCGCGGAGCAGGTGCGCGCGGGGAAGACGCGCAGGAGCAGGTCCAGCGTCTCGCGGATGGCCCACGCGTGCGCGAACGGCCCGAAGTAGCGCACGCCTTTGCGCCGGGGCCCGCGGTAGACGTGCAGCCGCGGGAACTCCTCGTTCATCGTGACGGCGAGCACAGGGTACGTCTTGTCGTCGCGGTAGCGGACGTTGAACCGCGGGTCGAACTCCTTGATCCAGTTGTACTCGAGCTGGAGCGCCTCCACCTCGGTGGCGACCACCGTCCACTGGACCCGGGCGGCGGTCGTGACCATCTGCCGGGTCCGCGGGTGCAGGTTGGCGAGGTCGGCGAAGTAGGAGTTCAGGCGTTGGCGCAGGCTCTTGGCCTTGCCCACGTAGATCACGCGGCCGTGGGCGTCCGAGAAGCGGTACACGCCAGGGGCCTCGGGGATGGACCCGGGCGCGGGGCGGTAGGTGGCGGGATCCGGCATGGCAGGTCAAGGGTAGGCCGCCCGGTTCTGTCGGTGCCCGCTGCTACACCTGTCCCACGCTCAAACATGCGTTCGACTCGGGAGGGAGCCATGGGAGTCGACAAGCTCGACACCGTCCGCAAGCTGCTCGCCAAGGCCGATGGCGCGGCCACGCCGGAGGAGGCGGAGACCTACACGGCCAAGGCGGTCGAGATGATGGCCCGCCACGGCATCGACGAGGCGCTGCTCGCGGCAAGCCTCGATCCCGGCGCACCCGGCCGCGACGAGATCGGCACCAGCCGCCTCACGATGGCCGATCCCTACAGCGCGGGCAAGGCCCGTCTGCTGGCCTGGACGGCGTCGGCGCTGCGCTGTCGGGCCGTGCTGCACGAGGCGGGCGGTGGGCGGGTCGCCGCGGTCACGGTGCTCGGGTTCGCGTCCGACCGGGCTCGGGTGGAGCTGCTCTACACGTCGTTGCTCCTGCAGGCGGGCACCCAGCTGGTCGGCGTGCGGCCGCAGTGGCCCGGCGAGTCGGTCGCCGCCTACCGCCGGTCGTGGCTGCACGGGTTCGCGGCGCGGGTGCACCGGCGCCTGGTCGAGGCCGAAGGGCGGGCCGAGGCCGAGGCCCGGTCGGCACCGGCGGCGGCAGGCCCGTCGGTGGCGCTGGTGCTCGCCGATCGCACCGCCCGGGTCGAGCAGGCCTACGCCGAGGCGTTCCCCCGGGTGGGGCGGGCCCGGCAGTCCCGGCTGTCCGGCTCGGGCCATGCCGCGGGCGATCGCGCCGGTTCGCGGGCCGACCTCGGGCGGGGTGCCGTGCGTCCCCGGGCGCGGCAGGCCCTCGATGCCTGAGCTCAGCTCACGCCGGGTCGCGCACGGGCTCGTCCTGCTTTCCCGGGAGTTCCGACGCCTGCTGGGCGGGCGGATGCGGTGTGCGGGGTGGCGGCGTGTGGCGGCGAACCGCGGCCAGCACCCGCCGCACCTGCAGCGCGCGCAGCGGCGAGAGCGCGTATCCGGGGTAGCTCGCGAGCCAGGTCGCGCTGCCGAGGCTCACGGCGTCCGCGCCCGCCCAGAAGTACTCCCGGCAGTCGTCCACCGAGCGGATGCCGCCGGTCGCGATGATCGGCAGCGTGACGCCCGCGTCGCGCAGCTCGGCCACCACGCGCAGGCCGATCGGCTTGATCGCCCGGCCGGAGAGACCGCCGTACCGGTTGGCCAGCAGGGGCGTGCCCGTGCGCGGGTCGAGCCGCAACGCCTTCACGGTGTTGATCGCGGTGAGCGCGGCGACGCCCGCGCGCGCCGCCTGGCGGGCGTTGCGCAGGTAGTCGTAGTCGGGGGACAGCTTGAGGATCACCGGGTGGTTGCTGCGCGGCACCGCCTCGTCGAGCACGTCCTGGAGGATCGTCGAGAAGTCGAAGTTGACGTTGTGGCAGCTCACGTTGAGCTCGACGGCAGCGATCGCGGCCGCGGGCACCGCGGCGTTCACCCGGTCCACCAGCGTCACGAACTCCTCGGCGGAGAACCCACCCAGCGAGATGATCGTGCGCTGGTCGCGGGTGCGCGGGTAGTAGTCGGCGAGGTAGGCGTCGATCCCCACGTTGCACCAGCCGAACGCGTTGACCCACCCGGAGTCGGTGCCCCGCAGCACCCGCCGGTAGCGCCGCAGCAGGCCGGGCAGCTCGTGGGGCGCCCAGTCCTCCCGGGTGGTGAAGTGCCCGTCCCGCGGCTGCACCGTGAGCGTCCTGGTGGTCACCGCCCCGAACGCGGAGAGCGGCAGGAACAACGCCACCGGGCTCATGCCGTAGAACCCGGAGCTGCTCACCCCGTAGCCGAGCAGGCTCGAGGAGGTCACCAGCCGGTTGCGGAGCACGATGTCGCCGAGGCGCACCTCGCCGAGCTCCCGTTCCGAACGATCCCGTGCGCGCGCCACGGTCACGATGCTACGGGCGCGGGCCAACGGGAAGGCTCACGTCGGCACTCATGGCAGCGCTCGTCACAGCGCTCAGGGCAGGGGCGTGAACGGCCGGTCGGGCCACCACGGGAAGAAGCCGGGCATGTCGGCCGACACGCGGTCGGGGAACACGGCGTCGCGCTTCTCCAGGAACGCGGCCACACCTTCGTGCGTGTCCGCCGAGCGGCCGCGCTCGATGATGGCGCGCGAGTCCACGCGGTGGGCCTCCATCGGGTGGTCGGCGCCGAGCATCCGCCACATCATCTGGCGGGTCAGCGCCACCGAGACGGGCGCGGTGTTGTCGGCGATCTCGCGGGCCAGCGCGTACGCGGCGGGCAGCAGCGCGTCCGGGGCGTGCACCGAGCGCACGAGGCCGCCCTCGCGGGCCTCCGCCGCGTCGAAGACACGCCCGGTGCTCGCCCATTCCAGCGCGCGGCTGATGCCCACCACGCGGGGAAGGAACCAGCTCGACGCCGCCTCCGGCACGATCCCGCGCCGGGCGAACACGAACCCGAAGCGGGCGGTGTCCGCGGCCATCCGGACGTCCATCGGCAGCGTCATCGTGGCGCCGACACCCACGGCGGCCCCGTTGATCGCACCGATCACCGGCTTGAGGCTCGCGAAGATCCGCAGCGCCACCAGGCCGCCGCGGTCCCGGTCGGGGTCGGGGAGCTCCGACCTTCCCGAGCGCGCGTCGTAGTCGAAGGTCGCGCCACCCTCCGCCAGGTCGGCGCCCGCGCAGAACGCCCGGCCCGCTCCGGTCACCACCACGGCGCGCACCTCGTCGTCGGCGTCCGCGCGGTCGAACGCGGCGATCAGCTCGTCGGCCATACGGAGGGTGAACGCGTTGAGCCGGTCGGGCCGGTCGAGCGTCACCGTCAGCACGCGGTCGGCGAGCGAGGTCGTCACGTGTGGCGCGGTGGCCACGGCTCAGCCTTCCGCCGATGCCGCGCGCGCCGCGGCGTGCAGCGCGCGCACGCGGCGGATCCCGTCCACCGCGCGCTGCCCGTCCGCGGCCTGGATGGCCAGCACCGGCAGGTAGTCGTCGCCGATGAGCTCCAGACGGGCCCACGACGCGCCGTCGGGGAAGGCCACCCGCTCCACGACGTCCCAGGGCAGCCTGCGGGTCACCAGCACGTTGCGCACCTCGATGCCGTCGGGGTCGGCGCGCACCCGCGGCCGGGCGAGCAACAGCACCCCGCCCGCCAGCAACGCCCCGATGACGACCATGCCGATCTGGTCGGCGAGCCGGAAGTACACGCCCGTCTCGCTCGTGCGCAGCACGATGGCGATCGCCACGAACACCGCGAACACCGCGGTGGCGCCGATCCACGCGACCCACGCGGTGCGGCGGGGGCGCAGCACCACGGTCTCCGCCGCGGTCGCGCCGTCGGCACCCGCGCCGCGGAGCGGCCCACGCCTGCGGGTGCTCATGCGTTCTTCCGCAGGTCCCGCAGCACCAGCGCGGTGTGCAGCGCGGCGAGACACGCCTCCGCGCCCTTGTCCTCCGCGCTGCCGGGAGCGCCGGAGCGGTCCACGGCCTGCTCGCGGGTGTTCGTGGTGAGCACACCGTTGCCCACCGGCACACCCTCGTCGAGCGACACACGCGTCAGACCGGAGGTCACCGAGTCGCAGACGTACTCGAAATGCGGGGTTCCGCCACGCACCACCACGCCGAGCGCCACCACCGCGTCGTGCGTGCGGGCGAGCTGCTGGCACACCACCGGCAGCTCGATGGTGCCGGGCACGCGCACCACGGTCGGCCGGGGGATGCCCGCAGCGCGCGCCGTGTGCAGGGCGTGTTCCAGGAGCACGTCCACGATCTCGCCGTGCCAGGTCGCCGCGGCCACCGCCAGCCTGATGTCGGAGGCGTCGGGCGCCTGCCCGGGATCCGGCCGTCCGTCACCGCTCACGACCGGCAGCCTCTCACGACCCCGTGTTGTCCACCATCGAGGCACCGGTCGGGCCTGCAGGCCCGGTCTCGCCGTCGAGGTTCGGGAGGTCGTGGCCCATGCGGTCGCGCTTGGTGCGCAGGTAGCGCAGGTTCTGCGGACTCTTGCTCACCGGCAGCGGCACCCGTCCGGCCACGGCGAGCCCGTAGCCTTCCAGCCCCGCGCGCTTGTCCGGGTTGTTGGTCAGGAGGCGCATCGACTTCACGCCGAGGTCCACGAGGATCTGGGCGCCGATGCCGTAGTCGCGCGCGTCGGCGGGGAGCCCGAGGGCGAGGTTGGCGTCCACGGTGTCGGCGCCCGCCTCCTGCAGCTGGTAGGCCTGCAGCTTGTGCAGGAGGCCGATCCCCCGGCCCTCGTGCCCGCGCATGTAGAGCACCACACCGCGGCCTTCGGCGGCCACCGCGGCGAGCGCCGCGTCGAGCTGCGGCCCGCAGTCGCAGCGCAGCGAGCCGAAGACGTCACCGGTGAGGCACTCGGAGTGCACCCGCACGAGCACGTCCTCGCCGCCTGCCGGGTCGTCCTCCTCCCCCACACCGCCCATCACGAGCGCGATGTGCTCGATGCCGTCGAGCAGCGAGTCGAAGCCGTAGGCGGTGAAGTCGCCGTGCCGGGTCGGGATGGTGGCCCGCGCCACCCGCACCACATGCTTCTCGAACCGGCGCCGGTAGGCGATCAGATCGGCGATCGTGATCAGTGTGAGCTCGTGCTCTTCGGCGAAGACGCGCAGCTCGTCCGTGCGGGCCATCTCGCCTTCCACCTTCTGCGACACGATCTCGCACAGCACGCCGGCGGGTGTGAGGCCCGCGAGCCTCGCGAGGTCGACCGCCGCCTCGGTGTGCCCCGGCCTGCGCAGCACCCCGCCCTCGCGCGCCCGCAGCGGCAGCACGTGGCCGGGCCGCACGAAGTCGGCGGGCGAGGCCGAGGGGTCGGCGAGGAGGCGGATCGTGTGGGCGCGGTCGTGGGCGGAGATGCCGGTGGTCACGCCGTCCTTGGCGTCCACGGTCACGGTGAACGCGGTGCGGAAGCGGTCGCCGTTGGTGTGGTGCATGGGCGGCAGGTCGAGGCGGTCGCACTCGCTCTCGGTGAGCGGCACGCAGATGTAGCCGGACGTGTACCGCACCATGAACGACAGCAGCTCCGGCGTCGCGAGCTCGGCCGCGAAGATGAGGTCGCCTTCGTTCTCGCGGTCCGCGTCGTCGACGACCACGACGGCCTTGCCCGCCTTGATGTCGGCGAAGGCCCGCTCGATGGACTCGAAGTCATTCACCTGGCCACCAGCTTCTCCACGTACTTCGCGATCACGTCCACCTCGATGTTCACCGTATCCCCGACTCCACGCATACCGAGTGTGGTGTGTGCCAGGGTGGTCGGGATCAGCGCCACGGCGAAAGTGTCTTCTGTCACGTCCGCCACGGTGAGGGATACCCCGTCCACCGCGATCGACCCCTTTTCCGCCACGTACCGGGCGAGGTCGGGCGGCAGGCTGAACACCAGCTCGTCGCTGCGCTCCGAGGGCGTGCGGCGCAGCAGCGTGGCGATCCCGTCGACGTGGCCTTGCACGATGTGTCCGCCGAGGCGGGCGCCCGCCTGCACGGCGCGCTCCAGGTTCACCCCGACCCCGGGCGCCACCGCCGAAAGACTCGTGCGTTTGAGGGTCTCGGGCACCAGCTCCACCGTGAAGGTGTCGTCGGTGCTCCCCTCCGGGTCGACCACCGTGAGGCACACCCCGTTCACCGCGATCGAGTCGCCGTGCGCGGCATCGGAGGTCACCGTCGGCCCCCGCACCGTCAGCACCACCACCTCCGCGCTCTCGCGCACCGCGAGCACCTCGCCGATCTCCTCGACGATGCCGGTGAACATGGCTGCCTCCCGTGCCTGCGTGCCTGGCGGCATCAACCGTGCCGCGGTCGTGATCCTTCCCGATGTACACGCGGACGGCCGGGTCGGGAGTTCACGCCCCCCAGGCGCGGTGCGGGGAGGCCCGGACCACCTGCTCGCGCAGCGCCCGCACCGCGCGCGCAGGGTCGGCTGCCCCGTACACGGCCGAGCCTGCGACGAAGCAGTCAACGCCCGCCGCCGCCGCCGCCTCGATGGTGTCGGCGTTGATGCCGCCGTCGATCTCCACGAGCACCCGCAGGTGCCCGGTGTCCACGAGCCTGCGCGCCGTCCGCACCTTGGCGAGGACCTCCGGGATGAAGCGCTGGCCGCCGAAGCCCGGCTCGACGCTCATCACCAGCAGGGTGTCGTAGTGGCGCAGCGTCTCCAGGTGCGGGTCGAGGGGCGTGTTCGGCTTGACCGAGAGCCCGGCCCGAGCCCCGGCCGCACGCAGATCGCGCGCCAGCGACACCGGGTCGTGGGCGGCCTCGACGTGCACCGTCACGTTGTACGCGCCCGCCTCCGCGTAGCCCACCGCCCACCGGTCCGGATCCTCGATCATGAGGTGGCAGTCCAGCGGTGTCGTCGTGGCCTTCAGCAGGGCCTCCACCACCGGCAGGCCGAGCGTGAGGTTGGGCACGAAGTGCCCGTCCATGACGTCGACGTGCAGCCAGTCGGCGCCTTCGCCCGGCTCGCCCGCCACGATCCTGGCTTCCTCGCCGAGCCTGGCGAAGTCGGCGGCCAACAGGCTCGGGGCGATCATCGGATGCACGGCAGCAGGCTACGCGCCCGGCTTGCGCAACAGCCCGAGGAACATCGCGTCGGTGCCGTGCCGGTGCGGCCACAGCTGCACGGTGGGACCGGGGCCGAGGTTCGGCACCCCCGACAGCAGCGGACGGGCGTCGAGCTGCTCGACGTCGCGGTGGCGGCGCAGCACGGGCCGCAGCACTCCGATCGTCTCGGCGAGGTGCGGCGAGCACGTGACGTACGCCACCACGCCGCCGGGCCGCACGTGGCGGAGGGCGGCTGTGAGCAGCTCGCGCTGCAGCTTGGCGAGGTTCGCGACGTCGTCGGGGCGGCGCCGCCAGCGCGCCTCGGGTCGCCGCCGCAACGCGCCGAGGCCGGTGCAGGGCGCATCCACCAGCACGCGGTCGAACGCGCCGTCCGGCACCGGGGCCTGCCTGCCGTCGGCGGTGTGGACGGTCACCGGAAGCCCGTCGGTGGCGCGGCGCACCAGGTCGGCGCGGTGTTCGCTCTGTTCCACCGCGTCGAGGGTGCCGCCGTCGAGCGCGAGGAGGGCGCCGAGCAGCACGGCCTTGCCGCCGGGGCCCGCGCAGAGGTCGAGCCATCGGCCGGTGTCCGCGCCCAGCACCGGAGCGCGCGCGAGCGCCAGGGTCACCAGCTGGCTGCCCTCGTCCTGCACGGTCGCGAGGCCCTCGGCCACGGCGTCGAGCTCGCCGACGTCGCCGCCACCATGTTCGAGGTGCACGCCGTAGGGCGAGTACGGCGCCTCGGTGCCGCCGGTCACCAGCGCCAGCTCCTCGGCGGTGATCTCGCCCGGCCTGGCCAGCAGGTGCACCGCCGGGCGGGCGTCATCGGCGGCCAGCGCCTCGTCCAGCTCGGCGGTCGCGTCGACACCCAGCGCGTCGGCGAACGCCTGCGCGATCCACCGCGGATGGGCGTGGGCGAACGCCGCGTGTCCCAGCGGGTCCTCCACCGCGTCGGGCGCCAGTTGCTGCACCCACGCCTTCTCGTCGTGCTCGCCCACTTTGCGCAGCACCGCGTTGACGAAGCCCGCCGCGCGGCTGCCCGCCTCCACCCGCACCAGCTCCACCGTGGTGTCCACGGCGGCGTGCGGGGGCACACGGGTGCGCAGCAGCTGGTAGGCGCCCAGGCGGAGGGCGTCGAGCAGGGTGGGTTCCACGCGGGCGAGCGGCCGGTCGGTGCACTCGTCGATCACGGCGTCGAGCAGGCCACGAGCGCGCAGCGTGCCGTAGCCCAGCTCGGTGGCCAGTGCGGCGTCGCGATCGCGCAGCCGGTGGCGGCGCAGGATGGCGGGCATCGCGAGGTTGGCGTAGGCGTCGCGCACGCGCACCGCCGTGAGCAGTTCGAGGGCGGCGAGCCGGGCGGGGTCGATCTCCGGCGGCCGCGGCGGCCCGCTCCGGCCACGCGGCGGGCCGCCGTTGCGGGGCCCGGCAGAGCGCCCCCGCCTGCCCCCGTCCCGGCGCGGCCCCTCCCGCCGGGGCGGGCTCACGGCCGCCTTCCAGGCGCGCCAAGGCGCTCGGCGCCGCCCCGACCGCGGCACGTCGCCGCCCGCAGCGTCTCGGTCGCCGTCGCCCCCGGCCGCGCCCGCGGCATCTCGGTCGCCGTCGCCCCCGGCCGCGCCCGCGGCATCTCGGTCGCCGTCACTCCCCGCCGCGCCCGCGGCGTCGTCGGCGGCGTCATCGCAGCAGCTCGCCGGGCTCGATGCGCACGCCGCGCGCCCAGTCCGGGGCGGGCATCGCCCGCTTGCCGACCGGCCGCACCTCGCCGAGCTCCAGGGGCGCCCCGCCGGTGCCGACGAGCACGCGTCGCTTCTCCGCGTGCAGCTCCCCCGGCTTCAGCTCGGGCACCACCCCGCCTGCCGCCGACGCGGCCCGCGGCGGGCCGAGGCCGAGGCGCCCGTCGCGGAAGCTCGTCCACGCCCCGGGCTCGGGGGTCACCGAGCGGACCAAGCGGTCGATCGGCGTCGGCGGCGCCGCCCAGTCCACTCGCGCGTCGGCCACCGTCACCTTCGGCGCGTGCGAGATGCCGTCGGACGGCTGTGGCCGCGGCGTCAGCGTGCCGTCGGCGATCCCGTCGAGCGTGGCCAGCAGCAGCCCCGCCCCGGACCTCGCGAGCCGTTCGAGGAGCGCACCCGCCGTGTCGTCGGCGCGGACGGGCTCGGTGACCACCCCGTACACCGGACCGGTGTCGAGGCCTTCCTCGAGCTGGAACGTGGTGGCGCCGGTGATGTCGTCGCCGTGCCGCAGCGCCGCCTGCACCGGTGCTGCGCCCCGCCAAGCGGGCAGCAGGGAGAAGTGGAGGTTGACCCAGCCGTGCCGGGGCACGTCCAGGGCGGCCCGCGGCACGAGCGCGCCGTACGCGACCACCGGACAGCAGTCGGGGGCGAGGTCGCGCAGGACATCGACGAATTCCGGCTGGCCGGGACGGGCGGGGGTGAGCACGGGGATGCCCGCTTCGTCGGCCAGTGCACCGATGGGTGAGCGATGCAGGGTGCGCCCTCGCCCGCTCGGCGCGTCGGGTCGGGTCACGACGGCCACCACCTCGTGACGCGGGGAGTCGAGCAGCGCCCGCAGCGACGGCACGGCGGGCTCTGGTGTGCCCGCGAAGACCAGGCGCACCGGCTACCTGGCCTTCCCGAACAGCGCGTGCGGGCTCACCTTCACGACGGGCTCCGGTGCGCCGAACCAGTCGGCCGCCCGGATCTGGGCCATCGCGGCCTTGCGCGTCTCGGTGTCGAGCCGATCGACGAACAGCACGCCGTCGAGGTGGTCGACCTCGTGCTGGATACAGCGGGCCAGCAGCTCGCTGCCCTCGACGGTCACCGGTTCGCCGTGCTGGCTCCAGCCGTGGGCGACGACGTGCAGATGACGGCGGCAGTCCCAGCTGAGGCCGGGGATCGACAGACAGCCTTCCGCGCCGAGCTGCTCCTCGTCGCCCACCACGTCGAAGGTGGGGTTGACCAGGTGGCCGCTGAAGTCGTCGCAGTCGTAGGTGAACACCCGCAGGCTCACGCCGAGCTGCGGGGCGGCGAGCCCGGCGCCGCCCTCCTCGTGCATGGTGTCGGCGAGGTCGGCGACCAGCTTCCGCAGTTCGGCGTCGAACGTCGTGACCGGCGCCGCGGGCGTACGCAGCACAGGGTCGCCGAAGAGCCGGATGGGCTGGACGGTCACAGATCTCCTCATGGGCCGGGGTGACGGGCGCGGGGCGGGCCCGCGGCGGCCCGCCTACAGACGCCTTCATTCTGCCACTCGGGCGGATCAGCCAACGTCCGGCGGATCCATCCGCACCCGCACCGAGCCTGCCGCCTTGCGAGCGGTGCGCGCGGCCTGCGCCGCGTGCAGCGCGGCGGCGAGGGACCGGCCTTCGGTCCGCGGCGCGCGCACGAGCGCACGTTCGCGCACCTCATCGGCGGCGCTGTCGGGGGCAGGCTTGCCCTCGACCGGGCCGATCTCGACGGGTCCGAGCACCTCGGCCGCCGGGAGACCGGCGACGAGCCCGTCGAGCATCTCCTGCAGCGCATCGGGCGGACCCTCGACCGCGGCCATCCGGACCGCGGGCGGAAACCCGACCTCGGTGCGGGCGGCGAGCTCCGCGACGGCGTGGCCGACCGGGTCCCAGCGCACCAGCGCCTGCACCGGCGGCAGCGCAGGGTCGGCCATCACGAGCACCTTGCCGCCTTCGGTGTGCGGCACGACGGCCGCGGCGGCGGCCATCCAGCGGCGCAGCGTCTCCTCGGCAACGCGCAGGTCCGGCCGGGCGAGCAACGCCCAGCCGTCGAGCAGCAGGGCGGCGCCGTAGCCCGCGGCCGCGCGCGGCTCGGCGCCCGGCGTGGCGACGACGATCTCGGGCTGGTCCGCGACCGTGGCGAGCACCGGAGCGCCACCTCCTGAGGTCCGGACCGGCACCCCGGGGAAGGCGCGGCCGAGCTCCTCCGCCGTGCGCCGCGAGCCGACGACGCCCGCGCGCAGTCGGCGCGACCCGCACGCGCCGCACCGGTAGCCCGTCTCCACGCGTCCACACCATCGACAACACGGCGACGACGCGCCACCGTCCCGTCCGGCGGAGATGGGGCCGCCCCGGCGCTGATCCCTCGACCGAGCGCCCGCGGCGCCGCCCCGCGGCGCCGCCGTCATGACCGCCGATTCCACACGCAGGAGGTCGACAGCGCCGTGCTCGTCGGGTCGCCCGCGCGGCGCGCCGTCGGCGGGGGCGCTGTCACGTGCAGGCCCTTCAACAGGGACGAGCCCGGACCCCGTGGGGGAGCGCTCGCCGCCGCGCCCGCCCTCCCCCGCCCGCTCGGGTGCCTGACCGGGGACACCGAGAGGCCCGGCGCAGTGCCTGCAGCGGGCGGTCTCTCGGCACGAGGCGCAGGACAGCCATGGGAGGTAGCCCGCGCGAGGGGTCTGCACCAGCACGGGTCGGCCCGCGCCGAGGGCGGCCCTGGCCGCTTCGAACGCGGCGGAGGGAAGACGGGCGGCGCGCGCCAGCGGGTCGCGGGCCAGCTGGAGGTCGCTCTCGCCCCGGGCCACCACCCGCGGCATGGCGGAGCGCACGGTGGCCCGGTCCGCGACGATCTCGCTTGCCCATCCGGACTCGACGAGCAGCTGCCCCTCGGCGGTGCGTGCGTGGCCCGCGACCAGCAGCGCAGCGCCGACGGCGTGTGCACGCAGCACGAGCACGTCCCGGACGTGGGGGTAGGGGGCGCGGGGTTCGGCGTGCAGGTCGTCGCCGTCGTCCCAGATCGCGAGCAGGCCCGGCTCGGCGACAGGCGCGAACGCCGCGGACCGCGTGCCCACGACCACGCGGACCTGTCCACGGCGCACAGCGAGCCATCGGCGATAGCGCTCGGCGGGGCCGAGCTCGGCGGTGAGCGCGACGACCGCGTCGGTGCCCAGCCGGGCGGCGCAGGCGTCGAGCAGCCGGTCGACATCGCGCTGGTCCGGCACGACCAGGAGCGCACCCCTACCGGCCCTGGCGGTGGCGAGCGCCGCCTCGGCCAGCCGCTCCGCCCACTCCTCACCGGGCAGGGCCTGCCAGACCGCGTGCGCGGCACGGCGCTCGCCGAGCGCGCGAAGGAACGCGGGCCCGCGCGGGTACCGCGACCAGCCCCCCGGCGCAGGCACGTCCGGGCCTCGGCCGCCCGCGCCATCGGCACCCACCGCACGACCCGCCACGGCATCCGCGCCTGCACCCGTCGCACCGCCGGTGGCGGGGTCCGTCACGCCACTGGCGACCGCTGCGCGGACGCCTGCCGCCGCACCGGCGACGGCGCCATCTCCGGCCGCCGGGCCGCCACCCGAGGCGGCGGCGGCCTGCCCTGCAGGGTCGTCCGCTGCGTCCGGGGCGTCTTCGGCGATCGACGGCTGGCCCCCGCGCGCGGCCTCAGCCTCCACGCGGGCGTGGCGTGGCGGAAGCGCGAGCCGCAGGACGTCCGCCATCACGCCTGCGTACCGGTCGGCCACGGCCCGACAGAGTGCGGCGATCTCGGGCGGCAGCGCCTGCTCGGCGGAGACGACCTTCTCGATCCACGCCAGCCGCCCGGCGTGCTCGGACGCTGCCAGCCGCTCGAGCACGAACCCGTCGACGAGCCGTCCGGCGAACCGGACGCGCACCCGCACCCCGACGCCCGCCGCGTCGTCGAGATGTTCCGGAACGGCGTAGTCGAAGGGCCGGTCGAGGTGGGCGAGCGCGACGTCGACGGCCACCCTCGCCACCGGCAGTACGGCAGCGGGCCGCCACTCCCCCCGGTTGCGCGCGGGCGCCGCACCCTTCCTTGCCCGATCCCGCGGCCGGGCGGCCGGTCCGCCGGATTGGCATCCGGCGAAGGTCGCGGCGGCATCCGGTGCGGGCATGGCGTCATCCTGCGGGACCACACCGACACTTCCGCGACCCGCCCCCGCCGCCCATCGCACCCGGCGCCCGACCACCCCGTGATCGCCAGGTCGGTGCATTTCCGGACAGATGTGGCCCCGTTCTGCACCGAGCCGATGATCTCCGTCGCCCGCCGCACCCCCACGCCCGACGCACCGCACGAGGCGCACCCGAACGCAGGACTCACCGTGCCCAAACACGCGACTCACCGTGCCCAAGCTGAGCCCTTTCGGGCCCGCCCGCACCAGCGCGGGCGGGTGCCCACCCGGGCTGGTGCGGGCGGCCGATCGCCTGAGGTCAGGCGCCGACGGCGGACTTCAGCGCGTCGGCACGGTCGGTGCACTCCCACGGCAGCTCGACGTCGGTGCGCCCGAAGTGGCCGTAGGCGGCGGTCTGCGCGTAGATCGGCCGCAGGAGGTCGAGATCGCGGATGATGGCCGCGGGGCGCAGGTCGAACACCTCGGTGATCGCCGCCGAGATCCGGGCGGGGTCCACGTTCTCGGTGCCGAACGTCTCCACGAACAGCCCGACCGGCGCGGCCTTGCCGATCGCGTACGCCACCTGGACCTCGAGACGCTCGGCGAGGCCCGCGGCGACGGCGTTCTTCGCGACCCACCGCATGGCGTACGCGGCCGAGCGGTCGACCTTCGAAGGGTCCTTGCCGGAGAAGGCGCCGCCGCCGTGCCTGGCGAACCCGCCGTAGGTGTCGACGATGATCTTCCGGCCGGTCAGGCCCGCGTCGCCCATCGGGCCGCCGACGACGAAGCGGCCGGTCGGGTTGACCAGGAGCCGGTAGTCGGAGACGTCGATGCCCAGCCCGATCAGCTCGGGCGCCACGACGTGCTCGCGGATGTCCGGGGCGAGCATGCCGTCGAGGTCGATGTCGGCCGCGTGCTGGCTGGAGACCACGACGGTGTCCAGCCGCACGGCGCGGGTGCCGTCGTAGCCGATGGTGACCTGGGTCTTGCCGTCCGGGCGCAGGTAGGGCAGCACGCCCGACTTGCGGACCTCGGAGAGGCGCCGCGCCAGCCGGTGGGCGAGCGCGATCGGCAGCGGCAGCAGCTCGGGCGTGTCGTTGTTCGCGTAGCCGAACATCAGCCCCTGGTCGCCGGCGCCCTGGCGGGCGATCTCGTCCTCGGAGAGCTCGACGCGGCTCTCGTAAGCGGTGTCGACGCCCTGCGCGATGTCGGCCGACTGCGCCCCGATCGCGATGTTCACCCCGCACGAGTTGCCGTCGAAGCCCTTCGCCGACGAGTCGTAGCCGATCTCGAGGATCTTCTCCCGCACCAGGGTGGGGATGTCGACGTAGGCGTTGGTGGTGACCTCGCCCGCGACATGCACCTGCCCGGTGGTGACCAGCGTCTCCACCGCGACGCGGCTACGCGGGTCCTTGGCCAGCAGCGCGTCGAGGACGGTGTCGCTGATGGCGTCGCACATCTTGTCCGGATGACCCTCGGTCACGGACTCGCTGGTGAACAATCTCGGACTCGACACGACGTGTCCCGTCTCTCTCGTCTTGGTCGGTGGGCTCGATGACCGGACGCGACCCCTGCTGACGAGCTTAGTCGACGCCCCGCGGTGGTCTCGCCCCCTCGCGCCGGTCACCGTGGGTCACGTCGCGGGCAACACGCCGCTCGTTACAACCACCTTCTGGTGATGTCACGCGAAGTAGCGAATCGATAACGGAGACGATCGTTGGGCGTTTCGTCATACCCGATTCCGACGGAGGACAGACGATGAACGTCCGACAGATGGGACGCGCCGCCGCCGCGGTAGGCGCACTCGCTGCGGCAGGCGCCGCAGCGCTCGTGGCCGTGGGGGGCACCGCCAACGCCGCGGGAACGGGGCGTTGCACCGACAACGTGAACGTCCGCGCGGAGCCCGACATCACGTCCAAGATCGTGGCGGTCTGCGAGCGCGGGCAGGCGGTCCAGGTCGGCAAGACCAGCGACGGCTTCGTCCAGCTCACCGACCTCGACGGTTGGGCAGCACAGGAGTTCGTCTCGGTGGACGGGCACACGCCCGCCGCCCCGGCGTCGCGCTCCGGCTCGGCCACGCCGAAGCCCACCCACGAGCACGGCACCGACGACGCGGTCGACGAGGACGGCACGGTCGCGCCGACCGCCGACGACGACCCCACGGCCGAGCCCGGCAGCGAGGGCGCCGACAGCGCACCCGCGGCGCAGACCCCGACCATGCGTGACGCGCTGGGCCGCCTGCTGGGCTGAGCCCCAGGGCCGCACCTCGCAACAGCTGTGGTGTCCTCGCACGGGGTCGAGCTTGTGCGAGGACCCCGCGGGGTGTGCGGGGTGGACCGCACGCCCGGCCCGGCGTCAGAGCCGGGCGGCCACCGCGTCCCACACCCGGGACGCGAGCAGCGCCTTCGAGCCCGACGCGAGAACGGTCTCGCTGCCGTCCGACCCGAGCAGCCAACCCGCGTTGTCGGGCACCTCGAAGGCCGTGCCGTCGCCGACCGTGTTGACGACGAGCAGGTCGCATCCTTTGCGCGCGAGCTTGGCCCGGCCGTGGTGCAGCGCGTCGCCCATCTCGTCGCCGGTCTCCGCCGCGAACCCGACGACCACCTGCCCCGGCGCACGGGCCCCGACGAGCTCGACGAGCACATCGGGATTCTGGGTGAGCGCGAGCGGCGGTGGGTCCGACCCGTCCTTCTTGATCTTGTGCGTGGCGAGCGTCGACGGCCGGAAGTCCGCGACCGCCGCCGTCATCACCACCGCGTCGGCGCCCTTCGCGGCGGCGTGCATCGCGTCCCGCAGCTGCAGCGCCGAACCGACGCGCACGACGTCGACGGCCGCCGGGTCGCCGAGATCCGCCGTGTGCGCCGCGACCAGCGTGACGTGCGCGCCCCGCTGCGCCGCGACCCGCGCGAACGCGTAGCCCTGCCGCCCCGACGAGCGGTTGCCCAGGAAGCGGACCGGGTCGAGCGCCTCGCGCGTGCCGCCCGCGGACACGACGACGCGCCGCCCCTCGAGATCGCGGGGCAGCGCGTCAGGACGCTCGAGGAGCAGCCGGGCGAGCTCGGCGATCTCCGCGGGCTCCGGCAGCCTGCCGGGGCCGGTGTCCTTGCCGGTGAGACGGCCGGAGGCCGGGTCGAGCACGACCGTTCCCCGCGACCGCAGCAGCGCGACGTTCGCGCGCGTCGCCGGGTGCTCCCACATCTCCGTGTGCATCGCGGGCGCGAGCAGCACCGGACATCGCGCGGTGAGCAGTGCGGCGCTCAGCAGGTCGTCGGCCCGGCCGTGGGCCGCGCGGGCCAGCAGGTCGGCCGTCGCGGGCGCCACCACCACGAGCTCGGCCTCCTGGCCGAGCTTGACGTGCGGCACCGCGGGCACGTCCGAGAAGACGCCGGTGTGCACCGGCTGCCCGGACAGCGCCTCGAACGTGGCCGCGCCGATGAACTCCAATGCTGATGCCGTAGGCAGGACGCGCACGAAATGCCCGGACTCGGTGAGCCGCCGCAGCAGCTCGCAGGCCTTGTAGGCGGCGATGCCGCCCGCCACCCCGAGCAGAACCCGGGGAGCGGGCACGCCTAGTGCTCGCCTTCGGTGTGCTCCAACAGGCCTGCCTGGATCTCGCGCATGGCGATCGAGAGCGGCTTCTCACGCGGGCCCGGCTCGACCAGCGGGCCGACGTACTCCAGCAGGCCCTCGCCGAGCTGCGAGTAGTAGTCGTTGATCTGGCGGGCGCGCTTGGCTGCGTAGATCACGAGGGCGTACTTGGAGCTCACCTGGCCGAGCAGGTCGTCGATGGGGGGGTTCGTGATGCCCTCGGGCACAGAACCGGTGCGGGCGCCGGTCAACGGCATGCTCACTCGTGTACTCCTGACAGGGGGGCGTTACCGACCAGCAAGTCTACCAACCGGTCGGCGACGGCCTTGACGTCGTCGTTGACCAATGCCACGTCGAACTCGGCGCGGGCGGCCAGCTCCTCGCGGGCGGTCCGCAGGCGGCGGGCGAACTGCTGGGGCGACTCGGTGCCGCGCTCGCGCAGCCGTCGCTCCAACTCCGCGAGCGAGGGCGGCTCGACGAACACGCTCGTCGCCTCGGGCAGCGCGTCCTTGAGCGCGCGGGCGCCGTTCAGGTCGACCTCGACGAGCACGGGACGTCCCGCCTCGAGGGCCTGCTCGACCGGCGCGCGCGGCGTCCCGGAGCGCTGCAGGCCGCCGTGGATCTCGGCCCACTCCAGGAGGTCGCCGCGCGCGACCAGCTCGTCGAAGCCCGCGTTGCCGACGAAGTGGTAGTCCCGGCCCTCCACCTCGCCCGGTCTGCGGGCGCGGGTGGTGGCCGAGACGCTGAAGAACAGGTCGGGCAGCCGTTCGCGCAGTGCCGCGACGATGCTGGACTTGCCGACGCCGGAGGGGCCCGCCAGGACGATCAGCCGACCTCTACGGACAGTGGCAGGCCCGCTCAAGACGAGCACCCCTCGGTCTTCCCGGGACGCGGCCCCTCGCGGACGGGGCCGGTTGTCCTCACTCCTCGAAGTCGGCGAGCAGTGCCTTGCGCTGGCGGTCGCCGAGGCCGCGCAGGCGGCGGGACGGCGCGATCTCCAGCCGCTCCATGATCTGGGCGGCGCGCACCTTGCCGACGCCGGGCATGGCCTCGAGCAGCGCGGAGACCTTCATCTTGCCGAGCACGTCGTCGGTGTCGGACTGCTTGAGCACCTCGGTCATGCTGACGCCGCCGCGCTTGAGCCGGTCCTTCAGCTCGGCCCGGACCCGGCGCGCCTCAGCGGCCTTCGCCAACGCGGCAGCACGCTGTTCCTCGGTCAGCTGGGGAAGGGCCACGGTCTCCTCCGTCTTTCGTCGTGCACCCGTCGGGGGATGCATCCTCGCCGCCGCACGGGCCTGCCCGCGTGGTCTTCTCCGAACGTACCCACGACCCCCTCCCCAGGAGAAACGGGGGTGCCACCTGTGGGTTCTCGGTGGCGACCCACTCGTCAGGGTGATAGCACGGCCGTGCGCCGAGAGCACGCAACGACGCGCCGGCGGGCGGCACGAACTGGTGGGTGACGCCCGGCTGAGCGCAATCGGCGCACCACGACGACCACTCCCCGCAACCGGACGGTCACGCGAAGCCAACACTGCGTTATCGGCCGTTCGCCGATCGGTCCGCGGGCCGCCACCAGCGGCATCGCCCGCCCTCCACGACGACAGCGGTCGGTGCCCACCACACAAGCGGGACAGCGGCCACACCAGCGCCAGGACACCGGTGCGGCCACAACAACGCCGGTGCGGTCCCACACGAGCGCAGCGCCGGGCGGTCAGGCGCGCAGCGCGGCCGCGACGTCGGCGCGCAACGACTCGGCGGCGGCCCTGAGGCGGGCGACTTCGGGGCCTGCGGCGAGGACCGAGCGGCTCGCGGAGGGCAGCACCGGCCCCGCGACGCCGCCGAAGCGGGCCGCGACGTCGGCGGGACCCGCGCCCTGCGCGCCGAGGCCGGGCGCCAGCACCGGGCCGTTCACCGCGGAGAGGTCGAGGCCGTGGTCGGCCGTCGCGCCCACGACGAGGCCGACGTCGCCGAGCGGCGCGGCGCCCGCGTTGCGTGCCGCCGCCTCGTCGGCGATCCGCTGCGCGACGCTGCGCCCCGCGGCAAGCGCGAGCTGCACCGCGGCCCCCTCCGCGTTCGACGTCCTGGCCAGCACGAACACGCCCCGGCCCGCAGCAGCAGCGGTGTCCAGGGCCGGGGCGAGGGAGCCGAAGCCGAGGTAGGGCGAGAGCGTCACGGCGTCGGCGCCGAGCGGCGCACGGGGCGCGAGGTAGGCGTCCGCGTAGCCCTGCATGGTCGAGCCGATGTCGCCGCGCTTGACGTCGAGCAAGGTGAGCGTCGGGGTGTCCGCGAAGGCGGCCAGCAGTCGCTCCAGCACCGCGATCCCCCGCGACCCGTGCCGCTCGAAGAACGCCGACTGCGGCTTGACCACCGCGACCTGTCCACCGAACGCCGCGACACACGCGTCGGCGAACCGCGCGAGCCCGTCGGCGTCGTCCGCGAGGCCCCACGCGGCGAGCAGCGGTCCGTGCGGGTCGATCCCCACGCACAACGGCCCCAACTTGCCCGCCGCGGCCGCCAGCCGCGCCCCGAAGCCGACGCTCATCGTGCGGCCCTCGCGAGACCGCCCGGCGCAGCGCCGCCTGCGGACTTCGCAGACCGCGCGCGCGCCTCGCAGGGCCCCGGGGCCCTGCGAAGCGCACCGCCGGTCTGCGAGCACCGCACGGGTCGACTGGCCGCCCCACCGCCGACGGCGCTCGATCGGGCGGCCCTGAACACCGGCGGGGCGCACACGATCGCGCCGCGCGTGCTCATCGGCGGGGCGTCCGCAGGGCCGCGTGCGCGTCCTGAAGCGAGCGCACACCGATCCGCCCGGCCTTCATCGCCTCGATCCCCTGCACCGCGGCTGCGGCGCCCTGCACGGTGGTGATGCACGGGATGCCCTGGGCCACGGCGGCGGAGCGGATCTCGTACCCGTCGATGCGCGGGCCGGAGTTGCCGTACGGCGTGTTGATGATCATGTCGACGTCCCCCGCCATGATCCGGTCGATGATCGTCTCCCGGTGCTCGTCGGTGGCCTCGTAGTGCTTGCGCACCTCCGTGACGGCGAGGCCGTGGCGGCGCAGCACCTCGGCCGTGCCCGCCGTCGCCAGCACCTCGAAGCCGAGCGCGGCCAGCCGGAGCACCGGGAAGATCATCGCGCGCTTGTCACGGTCGGCCATCGACACGAACACCCGCCCCGACGTCGGCAACGAGCCGTAGGCCGCCGCCTGCGACTTCGCGAAGGCCGCGCCGAACGACGCGTCGAACCCCATGACCTCGCCGGTCGACTTCATCTCCGGCCCCAGCAGCGGGTCGACGCCCTTGCCCTCGGGCGTGCGGAACCGGTGGAACGGCAGCACGGCCTCCTTCACCGCGATGGGGGCGTCGGGCGGGAGCTCGCCGCCGTCTCCTTCGAGCGGGAGCAGCCCCTCCTCGCGCAGGTCCGCGATGGAGGCGCCGAGCATGATCCGGGCGGCCGCCTTGGCGAGCGGGACGGCCGTCGCCTTCGACACGAACGGCACCGTGCGCGACGCCCGCGGGTTGGCCTCCAGCACGTAGAGCACGTCCCCGTGCAGCGCGTACTGGACGTTGAGCAGCCCGCGCACGCCCACGCCGTGCGCGATGGCCTCGGTGGAGCGGCGCACCTGCGCCAGCACCGAGCGCCCGAGCGTGATCGGCGGCAGCGCGCACGACGAGTCGCCGGAGTGCACCCCGGCCTCCTCGATGTGCTCCATCACGCCGCCGACGAAGACCTCGACGCCATCCGACAGCGCGTCGACGTCGATCTCGACCGCGTCGTCGAGGAACCGGTCGACGAGCACCGGACGGTCGGGGCTGATCGTCGTGGCGCGCGCGATGTAGCCCGCGAGCGTCTCGTCGTCGTAGACGATCTCCATCCCGCGCCCGCCCAGCACATAGGAGGGCCGGACGAGCACGGGGTAGCCGATGCGGTCGGCGATCTCGCGCGCCTGCTCGAACGACGTCGCCATGCCGAAGGCCGGCGCGGGCAGCCCCGCCTTGCGCAGCACCTCGCCGAACGCGCCGCGGTCCTCGGCGAGGTCGATCGCGGCGGCCGAGGTGCCCACCAGCGGGACGCCTGCCGCGGTGAGCCGGTCGGCGAGCCCCAGCGGCGTCTGGCCGCCGAGCTGGACGATCACGCCCGCGACCGTGCCCGACTCCTGCTCCGCGTGCACCACCTCGAGCACGTCCTCGAAGGTCAGCGGCTCGAAGTAGAGGCGGTCGGCGGTGTCGTAGTCGGTGGAGACGGTCTCCGGGTTGCAGTTGACCATGACGGTCTCGAACCCGGCCGCCCGCAGCGCCATCACCGCGTGCACGCAGGAGTAGTCGAACTCGATGCCCTGCCCGATGCGGTTGGGGCCCGAGCCGAGGATGAGCACCTTCGGGCGCTCGGTCTGGGGCGCGATCTCCGACTCGGCCGCGGGGTCGGTCTCGTAGGCGCTGTAGTGGTACGGCGTGCGCGCGGCGAACTCGGCCGCGCACGTGTCGACCGTCTTGTACACCGGCCGCACCCCCAGCCGGTGCCGCAGCGCCCGCACGCCGTCCTCGCCCGCCAGCTCGGGGCGCAGCGCGGCGAGCTGGCGGTCCGAGAGGCCGGAGCGCTTCGCCCGCCGCAGCAGGTCGGCGTCGAGCACGGGCGCGTCGACAATCGCGGCGCGCAGCGCGACGAGCCCGTCGATCTGGTCGACGAACCACGGGTCGATGCGCGACCGGCGCGCGACCTCGGCCACCGACACGCCCGCCCGCAGCAGGCGTTCGACGCCGTAGATGCGCCCGTCGGTCGGGGTGGCGACATCAGGTTCGTCGGCGGGGTCCGGCACGGTCCAGAAGCCCGCGGCCGTGGTCTCCATCGACCGCAGCGCCTTGCCAAGCGCCTCTTGGAACGAGCGCCCGAGCGCCATCGCCTCGCCGACGCTCTTCATCGTCGTCGTCAGCTCCGGGTCGGCGCCGGGGAACTTCTCGAACGCGAACCGCGGGACCTTGACCACGACGTAGTCGAGCGTCGGCTCGAACGCGGCGGGCGTCTCGCCGGTGATGTCGTTGCGGATCTCGTCGAGCGTGTACCCGACGGCGAGCTTCGCCGCGATCTTGGCGATCGGGAACCCGGTGGCCTTCGACGCAAGCGCCGAGGAGCGCGACACCCGCGGGTTCATCTCGATGACGACGAGGCGCCCGGTGCCGGGATGCACGGCGAACTGGATGTTGCAGCCGCCGGTGTCGACGCCCACCGCGCGCAGCACGGCGATGCCGACGTCGCGCATGTGCTGGTACTCGCGGTCGGTGAGGGTCATGGCCGGGGCGACGGTGATCGAGTCCCCGGTGTGCACCCCCATCGGGTCGAGGTTCTCGATGGGGCAGACGACCACCACGTTGTCGTGGTGGTCGCGCATCAGCTCCAGCTCGTACTCCTTCCAGCCGAGCACGGACTCCTCGATGAGCACCTCGGTGACCGGCGACGCCGCGAGCCCGGCGCCCGCGAGCCGCTCGAGGTCGGCGTCGTTGTGCGCCATGCCGGAACCGAGCCCACCCATCGTGAACGACGGCCGGATCACCACCGGAAGGCCCAGCTCGACCGCGGCGGCGCGCACCTCGTCCATCGTGTGGCAGACCGCGGAGCGCGGCACGTCGCCGCCGATGGACTGGACGATCTCCTTGAACTTCAGGCGGTCCTCGCCGCGCTGGATGGCCTCGACGTCGGCGCCGATCAGCTCAACGCCGTAGCGCTCCAGCACGCCGCTCTCGTGCAGCGCCATCGCCGTGTTGAGCGCGGTCTGCCCGCCCAGCGTGGCCAGGATCGCGTCCGGCCGCTCCTTGGCGATCACCTGCTCGACGAACTCCGGGGTGATCGGCTCGATGTAGGTGGCGTCGGCGAACTCCGGGTCGGTCATGATCGTCGCCGGGTTGGAGTTGACCAGCGAGACGCGGATGCCCTCCTCGCGCAGCACCCGGCAGGCCTGGGTGCCCGAGTAGTCGAACTCGCACGCCTGCCCGATGACGATCGGCCCGGAGCCGATCACGAGCACGTGCCGGATGTCGTCGCGCCGTGGCATCAGCCGTCTCCCTGCATCAGGCGGACGAACCGGTCGAAGAGGTACGCGGCGTCGTGGGGCCCGGCCGCGGCCTCGGGGTGGTACTGCACGCTGAAGGCGGGCACGTCGAGCGCGCGCAGACCCTCGACGCAGCCGTCGTTGGGGCAGGTGTGGGTGATCTCGGCGGACCCGAACGGGCCGTCCCACCGCTCGCCCGCCTCGCCTTCGACGGCGAACCCGTGGTTCTGCGACGTGATCGCCACCCGCCCGGTGGCGTGCTCGACGACCGGGATGTTGATGCCGCGGTGCCCGTAGCGCAGCTTGTAGGTGCCGCGGCCGAGCGCGCGGGCGAGGATCTGGTTGCCGAAGCAGATGCCGAAGAGCGGGATCCGCCGCTCCAGCACCTGCCGGGTGAGGGCGACCGGAACGTCCGCGGTGGCGGGGTCGCCGGGCCCGTTGGACAGGAAGAACCCGTCGGGCGCCACGTCCTCGACGTCCTCGATCGTGCTCGCCGCGGGCAGCACATGGGTCTCGATGCCCCGCGCGGCCATCATCCGCGGCGTGTTCGCCTTGATCCCGACGTCGAGCGCGGCCACCCGGAACCGGGCCGCGCCCTCCGCGGGCACGACGTAGGGCTCGCGCGTCGTCACCGCGCCGTAGAGGTCGGCGCCCTTCATCGGCGGGCTCTGCCGCACGCGCTCGACGAGCTCCGCGGCGGGCGCCATGGCGGCCCCGGAGAACACCCCCGAGCGCATCGCGCCCCGCTCGCGCAGGTGCCGCACCAGCGCCCGGGTGTCGACGCCCGCGACGCCGACGATCCCCTGGCGCGTGAGCTCCTCGTCGAGCGAGCGGAGCGAGCGCCAGTTCGACGGCGACCGCGACGGGTCGCGCACCACGTACCCCGCCACCTGGATCGCCCCCGACTCGTCGTCCTCGTCGTTCCAGCCGGTGTTGCCGATCTGCGGCGCGGTCTGGACGACGATCTGGCGGTGGTAGGACGGGTCGGTGAGGGTCTCCTGGTAGCCGGTCATCCCGGTGGTGAACACGGCCTCGCCGAGCCCCTGCCCGAGCGCCCCGTAGGGCTCGCCGCGGAAGATCCGTCCGTCCTCGAGCACCAAGACCCCGCTCATGCCCGCACCCCTTCTCCGCCCGCCCACGTGCCGAGCCCTTCCCGACCGGCGGTCACGTCCGCGCTCCGCACCTGACCTCGCAGCGCGGTGATCCGCCCGCGCAGCACCGTCGCGACCACCGTGGCGGGCAGCCGCATCCCCTCGAAGGGCGTGTTGGACGCCAGGCTCGCCAGCTGTGCGCCGCGCACGGTCCACACCCCGTCCGGGTCGACGAGCGCGAACGTCGCGGGCTCCCCCACGGCGATCGGGCGGCCCTGGTCGGGCAGCCCGCCGATCTCCGCGGGCCGCTCCGCGAGCACCCGCGCCACGCCGCGCCAGTCCAGCAGGCCCGGCTCCACCATCGTGTGCACCACGACCGACAGCGCCGTCTGCAGGCCGAGCATCCCCGGGCGGGCCACGTCCCACTCGGTGTCCTTGTACTGGGCCGCGTGCGGCGCGTGGTCGGTGGCCACCACGTCGATCACGCCCTCGGCGAGCGCGGCACGCACGGCCTCGGTGTCCGCCGCGGTGCGCAGCGGCGGGTTGACCTTGTTGACCGGGTCGTAGCCGGACAGGCGCGCGTCGGTGAGCAGCAGGTGGTGCGGCGTGACCTCGGCGCTCACCCGCACCCCCGCCGCCTTCGCCGCGCGCAGGACCGCGACCGTGTGCGCGCTGGAGACGTGGCAGACGTGCAGCCGCGCACCCGCCTCGCGCGCGAGCGCGCAGTCGCGGGCGACGATCGTCTCCTCGGCCGCCGCGGGCCACCCGGCCAGGCCCAGCCGCGACGCCACCGGCCCCTCATGGGCCTGCGCGTTCGCCGTGAGGCGGTGGTCCTCGGCGTGCTGGGCGACGACGACGTCGAGCGCCGAGGCGTACTCCAGGGCGCGCCTCATGATCAGCGGGTCGTGCACGCACCGGCCGTCGTCGGAGAACATCCGCACCTGCGCGGCCGAGCGGGCCATCGTGCCCAGCTCGGCCATCCGCTCGCCGCGCAGCCCGACCGTCACGGCGCCGACCGGGTGCACGTCGACGAGGCCCACCTCGGCGCCGCGGCGCCGCACGTGCATGGCGACGACGTCGGTGTCGGCCACCGGGTCGGTGTTGGGCATCGCGAACACGGCGGTGAACCCGCCCAGCGCGGCGGCGGCCGAGCCGGTCGCGATCGTCTCGGACTCCTCGCCGCCGGGCTCGCGCAGGTGCGTGTGCAGGTCGACGAACCCGGGCAACAGGACGAGCCCCTCGGCGTCCAGCCGCTCGCCGCCGGTGAGGCCCCTGCCGATCTCAGCGATCACGCCGTCGCGCACGAGGAAGTCGACCGGCTCGCCCTCCCCGTACGGGCGGACGCCGGTGATCAGGAGGTTCATTCGGGTGCTCCCGCCAGAAGGTGGTAGAGCACGGCCATGCGCACATGGACGCCGTTGCGCACCTGGTGGAGCACGGCCGAGCTCGGCGCGTCCGCGACCGCGGGAGCGATCTCCATGCCGCGCACCATCGGGCCGGGGTGCAGCACGACGGCGTGCTCGGGCAGCAGCGCCGCCCGGCCCTCCGACAGGCCGTAGCCCACCGCGTACTCCCGCGCCGACGGGAAGAACGCCCCGTGCATCCGCTCCGCCTGCACCCGCAGCATCATCACCGCGTCGAGGGTGGGCAGCTCGGCGTCCAGCTCGGGGCTCACCCGACAGGGCCAGTGCTCCACCCCGACGGGGAGCAGCGTCGGCGGCCCGACGAGCACGACCTCGGCGCCCAGCGTCGCGAGCAGGAACACGTTCGACCGGGCGACCCGGCTGTGCAGGACGTCACCGACGATCCCGATCCGCCGCCCCGCGATCGCGCCGAGCCGGTCGCGCACCGTGGCCGCGTCCAGCAGGGCCTGCGTGGGGTGCTCGTGGGTGCCGTCGCCCGCGTTGACGATGCACGTCGGCGTGCCGGTGGTGGCCCGGTCCCGGTCGACCCACGCGGCGAGCCGGTGCGCGGCGCCCGACGCCGGGTGCCGGACGATGACGCAGTCGGCGCCCATCGCGGAGAGGGTGAGCGCGGTGTCGCGCAGCGACTCCCCCTTGCCGACCGACGAGCCCGACGCGCTGACGTTCACGGTGTCCGCGCTCATCCACTTGCCCGCGACCTCGAACGACACCCGCGTGCGCGTCGAGTTCTCGTAGAACATGGTGATCACCGTGCGGCCGCGCAGCGTCGGCAGCTTGCGGACCTCGCGACCCAGCAGCGCCTGGCGAAGGCGGTCGGCGGTGTCGAGCAGCGCCGTCGCGGCGGCGGCGTCGAGGTCGGCGACCGACAGCAGGTGTCTCACGGGCGCTCCAGACGCACCGCGTCGACGCCGTCGATCTCCGCGAGGAGGACCCTGACCTGCTCGTCGCGGGAGGTCGGGACGTTCTTGCCGACGTAGTCCGCCCTGATCGGCAGCTCCCGGTGGCCCCGGTCGACGAGCACGGCCAGCTGCACGGCGCGCGGCCTGCCGTGGTCGGCCAGCGCGTCGAGCGCGGCCCGGACGGTGCGGCCGGACATCAGCACGTCGTCGATGAGCACGACCAGCGCGTCGTCGAGGCCGCCATCGGGGATCTCGGTGCTCGCCAGCGGCCTGGCGGGGCGGCGGCGCAGGTCATCGCGGTACAACGTCGCGTCGACGACGCCGACCGGCAACACGGTGCCGCTGAACTCGCGGACCGCGGCGGCCAGGCGTCGCGCGAGCACCGCGCCGCGGGTGGGGATGCCGACGAGGACGACGTTCTCCGTGCTCGCGGTCTTCTCGATGATCTGGTGGGCGATGCGGGCCACGGTGCGGGCGACGTCGGAGGAGGTGAGCAGCTCCCGCGCGGTAGCCGCGCCGGCGCCCTCGCCGCCACCCGCGTCCGCGCGGCGGTTGTGCGCCACGAGGTCTCTCCTTCCCCGCCTCTCGGGACGGGCTTAAAGGATCGGGACGGGACGACGGCGAACCTATCAGCCGGGCCGAAGAGCACCGGCTGTGAGCATCGCCGCCACTCACAAGTACCCCAGCAGTCACGCCCGGTAGGGGCACTGAGACCATAGAGGCCCAGCCACGTTTGATCACGGAGAGGTAACGCCTGGCCGGGGCCTGTCGATCAGCCGTTCGAGTGATCCAGGGCGGCTGTATCGCTGGGAGGGGGGACGTGGCTTGACCGAGCGGCGGAGCAAGCGCATGATTACTCTCCGTATCGATCCACTGTCCTCGACAGCGGTCGCAGCGGCGGGTGACCGCGGCTGCGGGGCATGACCGCTGCCACAACGCGGTGCCCATACGGCTCCCCCACGCAGTACCCCAGGTCAGCACCACGCCGGTCCCGCGGCCGGCGCAGGACGTCAGTGAGGAGGTCGCCAGCATGGGCGACTACGCCAAGGCGCTCGGCGGCAAGCTGCGCGCGATCCGGCAGCAGCAGGGCTTGTCGCTGCACGGCGTCGAGCAGAAGTCAGGCGGGCGCTGGAAGGCGGTCGTCGTCGGCTCCTACGAGCGCGGCGACCGCGCCGTCACCGTGCAGAAGCTCGCCGAGCTCGCCGACTTCTACGGCGTGCCGGTGGCCGAGCTCCTGCCCGAGGGGCGGGTCCCGTCCGGCTCCGAGCCCGCCACCAAGATCGTCATCAACCTGGAGCGGCTGCAGCAGCTGCCCGCGGACAAGGTCGGTCCGCTCGCCCGCTACGCCGCGGCGATCCAGAGCCAGCGTGGCGACTACAACGGCAAGGTGCTGTCCATCCGCGCCGAGGACCTGCGCTCGCTGTCGATCATCTACGACAAGACCCCCGGCGAGCTGACCGACCAGCTCATCGAGTGGGGCGTGCTGCCGCCCGAGGCCCGTCCGGCGCCGTGACCGGCACCGGCTCCTGGGGAAGGGAGCCGGAACTACCGGGCCGCCCGGAGATGCTCGGCGATGTCGGAGATGCGCCCGAGCACGCCGTTGAGGAAGCGCGGGCTGTCGTCGGTCGAGAGGGTGCGGGCCAGCTCGACGGCCTCGGTGATCGCCACCGGGTCGTCGATCTCGTCCACCCACAGCAGCTCGAACACCCCGATGCGCAACAGCGTGCGGTCGACGGCGGGCATGCGCGCCACCGTCCAGCCCTCGGCGTGCTCGGCGAGCAGCTGGTCGATCCGCTCCCGGTGCGCCGTGACGCCCTCGACGAGCAGCGCGGCGTAGTCCGACACCGGCGGGGCGTCGTCGGTCTCGCGCCGCTGACGCAGCACGTCGAGCGGGTCGTCGCCGCGGGCCTCGGACTCGAAGAGGATGTCCAGCGCGCGCTTCCGCGCGCGCGTGCGGGCTCTGATCATCGGGCTGAGTCGATCATTGGAGCGATCATCATGAGGACACGCGGCCGAGATAGCGGCCGTCGCGCGTGTCGACCTTGACCTTCTCGCCGGTGGTGAGGAACAGCGGCACCTGGATCTCGGCGCCCGTCTCCAGCGTGGCGGGCTTCGTGCCGCCGGTGGACCGGTCGCCCTGCAGGCCCGGCTCCGTGTGCGCGACCACCAGCTCGACCGAGGCGGGCAGCTCGACGTAGAGCGGCACGCCGTCGTGCAGCGCGACCATCGCGACCTGGTTCTCCAGCAGGTAGCCCGCCACGCCGCCGACCGTGTCGGCGGGGATCGGGATCTGGTCGTAGGTGTCGCCGTCCATGAACACGAAGTCGGCGCCGTCCCGGTAGAGGAAGGTCATGTCCCGCCGGTCGACGGTGGCGGTGTCGACCTTCGTGCCCGCGTTGAAGGTCTTGTCGACGACCTTGCCGGTCATCACGTTCTTCAGCGTCGTGCGCACGAATGCGCCGCCCTTGCCGGGCTTGACGTGCTGGAACGCGGTGACGGACCACAGCTGGCCGTCCAGGTTCAGCACGAGTCCGTTCTTCAGGTCGTTCGTGGTGGCCACGGGGTTGAGACTCCTGCGCTCGTCGGGTGGCGCGGGGGCTGCACGCGCCGGGGTGTGCGGCGCGCTGTGGCGCCGTCGTCCGTGCACCAGGATAGGCGATGCCGCGGGCCGGGCCGTCGCAGGTGGCGCCGCTACTGCTCCAACTCCTGGAGATCTTTCGGAAAGCGCGTCAGCAGCTCAGGGTCGCCGCCGCGCACGACGAGGGTGTCCTCGATCCGCACCCCGCCGCGCCCTTCGAGATAGACGCCGGGCTCGACGGTGACGGCCATGCCCGCGGCGAGCGGGCCGGACGCGGTCGCGGCGATGAGCGGCGCCTCGTGGATCTGCAGGCCCACGCCGTGGCCGAGCCCGTGCACGTACTCCTCGCCGCGGCCAGCGTCCTCGATGACCTTGCGGGCCGCCGCGTCGACGTCGGCGACGTCGGCGCCCGGCTTGAGCGCCGCCCGGCCCGCCGCCTGCGCGGCGGCGACCAACGCGTACAGCTCGCGCTGCCAGTCGGCGGCGGGACCGAGCACGAAGGTGCGGGTCATGTCGGAGTGGTAGCCGTCGACGAGCGCGCCGAAGTCGATCTTGACGAGGTCGCCCCGGCGCAGCGGGGTCGGCGTCGGGCGGTGGTGCGGGATGGCGGAGTGCGCGCCCGCGGCGACGATCGTGGGGAACGAAGGGCCCTGCGCACCGTGCCCGCGCATCCGGTTCTCCAGGTCGAGCGCGACCTGCGCCTCGGTGCGTCCCGAGGCCAGGCCACCGTCGGCGACCAGGTCCTCGAGCGCGGCGTCGGCGGCGGCGCAGGCGGCGCGCAGTGCGGCCAGCTCGGCGTCGTCCTTGACCGTGCGCAGCTTCTGGACCAGCCCCGGGACGGGCACCGTGACCGCAGGCGCGGCCCGCTCGGCGAGCGCGGCGTGGGCGTCGACCGTCACGTGGTCGGACTCGAACCCCAGCCGCGCGACCCGCAGCGTCGCGGCCTCCCCCGCGAGCGCGAGCGCGCTCGCCCGGTCGATCACCGGCTGCAGGTCGGGCACCTCCTGCGCGGCCTGCGTCCGGTAGCGCCCGTCCGTGCAGAAGCGGCAGGCCGCGTCGCCGTCGAGGTGCACCAGCAACGCCGCGTTCGAGCCGGTGAAGCCGGTGAGGTAGCGGACGTTGACCAGGTCGGTCACCAGGAGCGCGTCGACCCCGGCCGCGGGGAGCAGCGCGCGCAGCGCCTCCCGCCTGCCGAAATGCGCCGACGGCTCGCTCGCGGGCTCGCTCACGCGCTCACGGCCGCGTAGGCGGTCTCCAGGAGGACGGGCTCGGGTGCCTCCAGCCTGCCGGGCTTGGCGAGGCCGTCGAGCACGACGAACCGGAGCTTGCCGCCGCGCGCCTTCTTGTCGCCCCGCATCGCGTCGAGGAGCTCCGGCAGGGCGTCCGGCGCGTACGCGACGGGCAGGCCGACCGAGGTCAGCACGCTCCGGTGCCGGTCGGCGGTGGCGTCGTCGAGGCGGCAGGCGGCGCGGGCAAGCTCGGCGGCGAACACCAGCCCCACGCTCACCGCGGCTCCGTGGCGCCACCGGTAGTCCTCGCGGCGCTCGATGGCGTGGCCGAGCGTGTGGCCGTAGTTGAGGATCTCCCGCAGGTCGGACTCGCGCAGGTCGGACGCCACGACCTCGGCCTTGACCCGGATGGCGCGCCGCACCAGCTCCGCCAGTACGTCGCGTCTCGGGTCGAGGGCGGCGACCGGATCGGCCTCCACGAGGTCGAGGATGACCGGATCGGCGATGAACCCGGCCTTGACGATCTCCGCGCTGCCCGCGGCGATCTCCGGGTGCGGGAGGGAGTCGAGCGTCTCGAGGTCGACGAGCACCGCGGACGGCTCGTGGAAGGCTCCCACGAGGTTCTTGCCCGCCGCGGTGTTGACGCCGGTCTTGCCGCCCACGGCGGCGTCGACCATCGCCAGCAGCGTGGTCGGCACGTGCACCACGCGGACCCCGCGCATCCACGTGGCGGCCACGAAGCCCGCGAGGTCGGTGGCCGCTCCCCCGCCGAGGGAGATGACGACGTCGGAGCGGGTGAGCCCGACGCGCCCGCAGACCTCCCAGCAGAAGCCCGCGACCGCGATGCTCTTGCCGTCCTCGGCGTCGGGGATCTCCACGCGGTGCGCCTCGATCCCGGCGGCGGAGAGCGCGCCGCGGACGTCCTCGGCGGCGCCCGCGAGTGCGGGCTGGTGAACGAGGACGGCGGTCGTCGCGCCAAGCCCCGCGACGGTCGTCGGCAGCTCGTTGCGCACGCCGCGACCGACGAGCACGGGGTAGGGCCGTTCGCCCGTGACGTCGATGCGGTCCATCTGGCTCATCTCCGCACCCTACTGCGGGCGCCGACCTGTCGTCACTGTCGTACTCTGTCGTCGTCTTCCGGGCGGCCGAACGTCGGAGGGGGCAGCAGGGCGTCGTCGTTCGGGGTGGGGCGGTCGAGGAGGTCGGCGGCATCCGAACCGGGATCGCCTGCGGGGTCGGATGCGGTGTCGGGCGCGGTGTCGGGACCCCCTTCGGGGGGCGGCGCGCCGATGGCCTCCAGCACGGCGCGCGCCACCTGGTTGGCGCTGCGCCTGCTGGTGTCGATCTCGACGGTCGCCACCTCGCGGTAGAGCGGGGCGCGCGCGTCGAGCAGGGCCTTGAACGTCGCCCGCGGGTTGACCCCGGCCAGCAACGGGCGTGCCGAGGACATTCCGGTGCGGCGGATCCCGTCGGCCAGCCCGACCTTCAGGTAGACCACCCGGTGCCCGCGCAGCCGCTCACGCGTGACCGCCGCGAGCACCGAGCCGCCGCCGAGCGCGAGCACGCCGTCGGTCGACCCGAGCGCGTCGGCGACCACCGCCCGCTCCAGCGCTCGGAAGGCGTCCTCGCCGTCCTCCGTGAACATGTCCGCGATCGACTTGCCCGCCCGCTCGACGATCACCGCGTCGACGTCGGTGAACGGGAGGCCCATGCGGCGCGCCAGCACCCGGCCGACGGTCGTCTTGCCAGCGCCCGGCGGGCCGACGAGCACCACGCTGGGGCGTCTCTGCGGACTCACCGTCACGAGGGTAGTGGCCGGTGCGACCGCAGTGCCCGGTGGCCGGGACCGCGCGGGGTCGCGGTCACGATCGGAGATCGGCTCCGGCCGGGTCGCGCCAGGTCCATTCCGGTGATCAGATACCGTGCGCCGCGAACGGCCGATGGCAGACGGTGACGCCTGGGAGCGCCATCACCACGAACGGAGGGGTGGGTGGACCAGGACAGCGGACGGGGAGAAGGACAGCCGGTGCCTCAGCGAGACGGTCGCACCCGCCCCCGCCACGAGCTCGACGAGTCGCCGTCAGCGGGCAGCGGGGGCCCGCTTCCCCGTCGCTCCGCGCAGAGGCACATGGAGCCGCGGCTGCGCCGTCCCGGCGGCACGGGCACCGGGACGCCGTTCACGGCGTTCACTCCCGCCGGGGCGGACGGCGCCACGTACGACTCCGACGGGCCGTGGTCGACCCTCGCCTCGGCTGGGGACGGGGATGGGGACGGGGACGGGGCGGCCGACCAGACGCCGAGGGACGAGCGGGCGACGGACGACGCTGCCGACGGCTCGCGGCCGACCGGCGACGACCCGGCGGACGGCTCACGGCCCGCCGAGTTCCACCACGGCGCCGTCCGCGGCCGCAAGCGGGCCACCCCGCCCGCCCGCTGAGCCGACGGTCCGTCTCCGCTCGGGCGTGCACCACTGCGCCCGCGGCCGCCGGCTGGTCCGCCGCCGGCCGCCGCGGCAGCCGGTAGGCGTCAGTGCGGGGTCGGGCCCTGCGCGTCGAGGTAGGAGCGCAGGTTGCGGCGGGTCTCGGCCAGTGAGTCGCCACCGAACTTCTCCAGCGCCGCGTCCGCCAGCACCAGCGCGACCATCGCCTCGGCCACCACCCCGGCTGCAGGCACCGCGCAGACGTCGGAGCGCTGGTGGATCGCCTGCGCGGCCTCGCCGGTGGCGACGTCGACCGTGCGCAACGCCCTCGGCACCGTGGAGATCGGCTTCATCGCCGCGCGGACCCGCACCGGCTCCCCGTTGGTCATGCCGCCCTCGATGCCGCCCGCGCGGTTGCTCAGCCGCTTGACCGGATCGCCCGGCAGCATCTCGTCGTGGGCCGCGCTGCCGCGCCTGCGCGCCGTGCGGAACCCGTCGCCGATCTCGACGCCCTTCATCGCCTGGATGCCCATGAGCGCGCCCGCGAGCCGGGCGTCGAGGCGGCGGTCGGACTGCACATACGAGCCGAGCCCCACCGGAAGCCCGTACGCGATCACCTCGACGACCCCGCCGAGGGTGTCGCCCTCGGACTGGGCGGCGTCGACCTCGGCGACCATCGCCGCGGTCGTCGCGTCGCCGTACGCGCGGACCGGGCTCGCGTCGACCCGGTCCAGCTCGGTGGGGCCGGGCGCCAGATCGTCGGGCGCCTCGACCGAGCCGAGCGCAACCACGTGGGACACGATGTCGACCTCGAGCGCCTGCTTGAGGAACGCCCGCGCGACCGTGCCGAGCACCACCCGCGCGGCCGTCTCCCGCGCGCTCGCCCGCTCCAGCACCGGCCGGGCGTCGTCGAACCCGAACTTGGTCATGCCCGCGAGGTCCGCGTGGCCGGGCCGGGGGCGGGTGAGCGGCGCGTTGCGCGCCCGGCCCGCGATGACCTCGGGGTCGACGGGGTCGGCCGCCATCACCGTCTCCCACCTGGGCCACTCGGTGTTGCCGATGCGGACCGCGACCGGGCCGCCCTGGGTCAGTCCGTGGCGTACCCCGCCGATCACCTCCAGCTCGTCGGCCTCGAACTTCATCCGCGCGCCTCGGCCGTGGCCGAGGCGACGGCGGGCGAGCTCGGCGGCGAGCTCCTTGGTGGTGATCTCCACCCCGGCGACCATGCCCTCCAGCACGGCCACGAGGGCGGGACCGTGGGACTCCCCGGCGGTGATCCAGCGCAGCACGGCTGGATTTTCGCACGCTGCCCGCACGGCCGAGCCCGGCCCGTCCGCACCCGCCACGGTGACCGGCCGCGCGCGCACCCGGTCACCTCTGGCCACCTCCCAGACCCAGATGGTGATCATGCCCAGCCCACCGAGGCGGACACGGTGACGAGCCACGCCGCCGCGAGCATGGACGGCCCGTGCGGCACGCCCCGCCCGCGGCGGCCCACCCGGTGGGCGCCGACGACGACCAGCGCCGCAACGCCGGTGAACAGGCCCGCGAGCGTCGCGGCGGCCGCGAGCGCACCCCACGAGGCCGCGCCGAGCACGACGCCGAGCGAGGCGGCGAGCTTGACGTCGCCCGCGCCCAGGGCGTCGGGCCGCAGGGCATGCACCGCCCCGTAGCCGAGCACGGCCACGAGCGATCCGAGCAGTCCGCGGCCGACCGCCGCCGCGCCCAGCGGCAGCGCCACAAGCGGAGCGACGCACCCGGCGGGCAGGGTGAGGGCGTCGGGCAGGCGGCGGTGCCGCACGTCGACGACGCCTGCCGCGACGCCCAGCCAGCCCAGACCCAGGACCACCGGCAGCCACTCCGTACGCAGGCCGCCCGTCCCCCACAGGCCGCCCGCCGCTGCCCACACCACGCCGACGCCCAGCTCGCACAGCGGCGCGCGCACCCGGGCGCCCCGCCGCAGAGTCCCCAACAGCCGACGCGTGAGCCCTCCCGTCGCCACCCCCACCGAGCCCAGCACGCACACCGCCGAAACCGCATCCACCGTCATGCCGCCACGGTGGCGGTCGGAACGCCGACGGTCGGGCGCCGCGGCGAATCTGTGGATGCGTGGGGGCGATGGGGACAACCCGCCGTCAGCGAGGCCGGGCCGCGGCGGCGGCAGGGCGCGTCGGGCATAGGGTTTGGAGATCACCGGCGTGGCGAGCGCCGACGTGGAACGAGGAGTGCAGATGGCAGCCGAACCCGCACTGGTGGAGCTCTTCGCGCAGCAGCGCGGCGGCTCCCTCATCACCTTGAAGCGCGACGGTCGGCCGCAGGCGTCCGTCGTCACCCACGCGTTCGACCCGGCTACCCGCACCCTGCGCGCGTCGATCACCGAGAACCGCGCGAAGACCCGCAACCTGCGTCGCGATCCGCGGGCGAGCTACATGGTCGTCTCCACCGACCTGTGGTCCTACGCGGTCGGCGAGGGCATCGCCCATCTGACGCCTGCCGCCGCCGATCCGCACGACGCCACCGTCGACGCGCTGGTGACGCTCTACCGCGACATCGCGGGCGAGCACCCCGACTGGGACGAGTACCGAGCCGCGATGGTCGCCGACCAGCGGGTGGTGCTGACGCTGCCGTTCGACCGCGTCTACGGGGCGATCCTGCGCTGAGTCATCCCCCGGCCGCGTCGAGCAAGGCCACGACCGCGCCCGGCGCGCCGACGGCGATCAGGGCACGGCCCGGGCCTGCCAGCTCGGTCCAGGCCCAGCGCACGCCCTCGCGCTCGCCCGCGCCCATCGGTGAGTCCATCGGGGGTCCCGGAAGGGGGGTTGCACCGGCGACGCGCCCCGCGCTGCCGGGCACGACGACGAGCGTCCCGACCGCGCGCGCCCCCACGGTCCCACCCGGCCCGCACAGCGCCGGATCGGCCCCGTCGAGGATCGTGGTGTGCGCGAGCAGCGGCAGGCCGTCCACCGTCACGGCGAGATGGCTCCGGCAGCGCCCTCCGACCCCGCCGTGGCGCCCGAGGACGAGGACCTCGCGGACCGTGGCGCGCGCGTCCGTCGCCAGGTCAACGCGCACCGCGGTCTCGTAGCTCGCGCCGTCGACGACGACCGTGGGCTCCGGCGCCCAGTCGAGCGCAGCGCCGTCGCCGACGGCCACGGTCATGTCCCACCGAGCGGGGTCGTCGCCCGGCCCGGGCTGGACGAGCGTGGCCCCCGCGCTGCGCACCGCCAGCGCCGCGGCCGACCCGATCCGGACGTCCAACCCGAGCCGGTCCCCACCGAGCGGTCCTCCCGCGCCGTGCACGAGGTGGATCCGCGCGTCCCCCGTCGGACGCAGCACGATCGGCCACGCCTGGGTCCAGCGGATGCGCTGCCGTCCCGCCTCGACGTCCGCCACGACCTCGGCCGCCGCCGTCAGCCCGACACGGGCCCGTCCCGCCGTGTTGGAGGGCACGTGCGTCGCCGTCGCGCTCACCCGCGGCGGGCCCGCACCTGCGGCACGATCCACTCCGCGACCGCGGCCGCGCCGGGCCGCTGCCGCAGCGACGTCAGCACGGTCGGCCGCCCGTCCCGCACCTTCTCGGCGTCGGTGCGCATGACCTCGAGGTCCGCCCCCACCAGCGGCGCCAGGTCGATCTTGTTGATGACGAGCAGGTCGGACCGGGTGACGCCCGGCCCGCCCTTGCGCGGCACCTTGTCCCCGCCCGCGACATCCAGCACGAAGATCTGCGCGTGCACCAAGCCGTAGCTGAACGTGGCCGTGAGGTTGTCACCGCCGCTCTCGACGAGCACGAGATCGGGGTCGTGGCGGGCGACGAGCTCCTCGACCGCGTCGAGGTTGGCGGTGATGTCGTCGCGGATCGCGGTGTGCGGGCAGCAGCCCGTGCGCACCGCGCGGATCCGGTCATCGGGCAGCACACCGTGGCGGCGCAGGAACTCGGCGTCCTCCTCGGTGTAGATGTCGTTGGTCACGACCACCAGGGACAGCTCGCCGCGCAGCGCGCGGCACAGCGCCGCGACCAGCGCGGTCTTGCCCCCGCCCACCGGACCGCCGATGCCGATGCGGAGCGGACCCGCGGGCCCGGCGGCCGGGTGCGGAAGGAGGTCTGCGAGATCGTCACGATGCAAAGAGGGTCGCCTCCTTCGATCGGTGGAGCTGGGCGAGGACGTCGTGCAGCGGGTTGCCGTCGGCAGGCAGGAGACGCGGGTCGTCGGCCGCCGCCGCGGCGGCGCCTGCCCGCCCGGCCTCGGCGGCGACGGGCTCGCCCATGCGCCCGGCCTCGGCGGCGATCGCGGCGACGGCCAGCGGGTCGAGCCCCAGCAGCCGCACCGCGGACGTGCACGCCCCACCGACGAGGTGGTGCACGGCGAGCAGAGCCGCATCGGCCGGGGCGGCGCCGACGGCCCCTGCGGCGACCCCGAGCACCAGCGGATGGTGGACGCGCGCCAGTCCCCGCAACGCGTCGACCGCGGCGCAGGGCCACGCCCGCGCGGCCGTGCGCAGGAGCGCGGCGCCCTGGGCGTAGGACGCGGCGCGGGTGGCGGTGGCGGGCAGCCGGGCCGAGACGGCCCGGTCCCATACGGCCCAGGGCGTCTGTCGCATCGCAGGAATGTCACCCTGCTGCGACCCAGTCGCAGGAATGTCACCCTCCTGCGACCCGGCAGGCTGCAACCCGGCAGGCTGCGGACCGGCGAGCGCGCACGCGGCGGCCGCCGCACCCGCGGGGACGGCCGCGCCCGTGCGCAGCCGTCCGCCCAGGAATGCCGCCAGGTCCCGCTCGGTGCGCAGCAGGCCGCGGTCCACGAGCGCCTCGACGCCTCCCGAATGCCCGTGCCCTCCCGACGGCAGGCGGGAGTCGGCGAGCAGCAGCAAGCCGGAACTGGGCCGCATCGCGTCAGTGTCCCCGCCCGGCCATGCTGCTGGTTCCGCTGTCGGATGGATCTTGCCGTGGCCGTCCACTTCAGAACAGGAAGTAGCGCTGCGTCATCGGCAGCTCGACGGCGGGCGCGGCCTCGACCACCTCGCCGTCGATGCGCACCGTGAACGTGTCCGGCTCCACCTCGATCCGCGGCAGCGCGTCGTTGCCGGGCATGTCGGCCTTCGTGAGCGAACGGGTGTCGCGCACCGGCACCAGCTTCCGCCGCACCGCCAACCGCTCACCGATGCCCCCCTCCAACGCCGTCGGCGCCACGAAGTGCACCGACGTCGCCGCCGCGGTCACCGGCTCCGCCCCGAACATCGGCCGCGGCAGCACCGGCTGCGGCGTGGGGATCGACGCGTTGGCGTCGCCCATCGCCGCGTACGCGATCATGCCGCCCTTGATCACCAAGGACGGCCGGACGCCGAAGAACGCGGGCTGGTACAGCACGAGGTCCGCGAGCTTGCCGACCTCCACCGAGCCGACCTCGCCGTCCAGGCCGTGCGCTGT
Source organism: uncultured Actinomycetota bacterium (assembly GCA_963750095.1). Taxonomy (GTDB): domain Bacteria; phylum Actinomycetota; class Actinomycetes; order Mycobacteriales; family Pseudonocardiaceae; genus Pseudonocardia. Next base: position 1,360,513 of record CAVVPJ010000012.1, read on the forward strand.
GGCCGGGCAGATCGTGTACTTGGCGACGTACCGGCGCGCACGCAGGTTGTCCGCCGCGCCGTCGCCTGCCAGCGCGCCCCACCGCTTCTTGCCGACGTGCGCGGTCTGCCACGTCCGCAGCGGCACCTCGCCGACGCGGCCCATCGCCTGCGAGTCCGACCCGATCATCGAGATCGCGCCGAGGTCGTGCAGGAGGTCCTCCGCCGCGATCGTCGACGGGCGGATCCGCGACTCGGCGAAGGCCAGGTCCTCGGGCACGGTCGCCTTGAGGTGGTGGCAGACCATCAGCATGTCGAGGTGCTCGTCGACCGTGTTGACGGTGTGCGGGCGCGTCGGGTTCGTCGACGACGGCAGCACGTGCGGCTGCCCAGCCACCGTGATGATGTCCGGCGCGTGGCCGCCGCCCGCGCCCTCCGTGTGGTAGGCGTGGATGCCCCGCCCGGCGATCGCGGCGAGCGTGTCCTGCACGTAGCCCGCCTCGTTCAGCGTGTCGGTGTGGATCGCCACCTGCACGCCCGTCTGGTCGGCCACCCGCAGGCACGCGTCGATCGCGGCGGGCGTCGAGCCCCAGTCCTCGTGCAGCTTGAACCCGCTGATCCCGGCCTCGACCTGCTCGTGCAGCGCGTCGACGCCGACGGTGTTGCCCTTGCCCAGCAGCGCGATGTTGAGCGGCACCGCGTCGAGCGACTCCAGCATCCGCGCGACGTACCACGACCCCGGCGTCACCGTGGTGGCCTTGGTGCCGTCGGCGGGCCCGGTGCCGCCGCCGATCCAGGTCGTGACACCGGACGCGAGCGCCTCCGGGATCTGGGTCGGCGAGATCAGGTGCACGTGGCAGTCCACGCCGCCCGCCGTGAGGATCATGCCGTTGCCCGCGATGACCTCGGTGGACGGGCCGATCACCAGCTCCGGCGACACTCCGTCCATGACGTCGGGGTTGCCCGCCTTGCCGAGGCCGACGATGCGCCCGTCGCGGACGCCGACGTCGGCCTTGACGACGCCCCAGTGGTCGAGCACGAGCGCGCCGGTGATCACCAGGTCGGGCGTGCCCTCGCCGCGGGTGGTCCTGGCCTGCCCCATCGACTCACGGATGACCTTGCCGCCGCCGAAGACGACCTCGTCACCGCCCTGGGGGCCGCGGCAACGGTCCTCGGTGACCGCGATGACGAGGTCCGTGTCGGCCAGCCGCACCCGGTCGCCGACCGTCGGGCCGTACAGCTCCGCGTACCGGGCGCGGTCGATGATCCAGGGACCGGTCATGGGAGCCTCAGCCCCGGCACGGTCTTCGTGCCGCCCAGAGCGACGAGCGTGACGGTGCGCTCGATGCCCGGCTCGAACCGCACGGCCGTGCCCGCGGGGACGGCAAGCCGCATCCCCTGCGCGGCCGCCCGGTCGAACTCCAGCGCCGGGTTCGCCGCGGCGAAGTGGTAGTGCGAGCCGACCTGCACCGGCCGGTCCCCCGCGTTGACGACGACCAGCTCGACGCGCTCCCGGTCGATCACCACCGGCTCCTCCGCGAGGAGGTGCTCGCCCGGGATCACGGGATCGGCCGGTGGACGGTGACGAGCTTGGTGCCGTCCGGGAACGTGGCCTCGACCTGCACCGACGCGATCATCTCCGGCACGCCGTCCATCACGTCGTCGCGGCTCAGGACGGCCTGTCCGCCGGTCATGAGCTCAGCGACGCTGCGCCCGTCGCGAGCGCCCTCCAGCACCCACGCGCTGATCGTCGCGACCGCCTCGGGGTAGTTGAGCTTGAGCCCCCGGTCCCGGCGCTTCCGCGCCAGGTCGGCGGCGACGTGCAGAAGCAGCCGCTCCTGCTCGTGCGGGGACAGCAGCACAGGGCCTCCTTCTCGCGAAGACGCGAAGCCCCCCAAACCTAGTGCCGCCCTGTATCGCGCCTGTTACGAGAGGCAGGATGGTGGCAATGGCACACTCTGGGGCACATCCGGGGTCCCGCACCGCCCGCGCCGTCGTCCGCGCCGAGGTCGGCCATGGCGTCGCCGAGCTCGTCGGCGACCCGGACCGGCGGCAGGGCTGGACGCTGCTGGTCGACGGCACGGCGCAGAGCCACGTCGACCTCGACGACCCCACGCACCTGGAGTTCGAGTACGTGCGGCGGATCGGCCACCTCATCGACCTCGTCGCACCGCCGTACACGCCGCTGCGTGCGCTGCACCTCGGCGGGGGCGCGTGGACGTTGGCGCGCTACGTCGCGGCGACCCGGCCGGGGTCGACACAGGTCGTCGTCGAGCTCGACGGGCCGTTGGCCGAGCTGGTCGCGCACCGCCTGCCCACCGACGGCCTCGACATCGGTGTGCATGTCGGCGACGCCCGCGCCGCGCTGGCCACCACCGCCCCCGGCTCGCTCGACCTGATCGTGCTCGACGTGTTCGCGGGCGCGCGCACCCCCTCCCACCTGACCTCGGCGCCGTTCGCCGCGCTCGTCGCACGGTCGTTGGCCCCCGGTGGCGCCTACGCCGCGAACGTCGCCGACGGCGGTCCCGCGCTCGCGTTCGCGAGCACACAGGTCGCCGCGGCCCGCGCGGCGTTCCGGCACGTCGCCGTCGTGGCCCCGCCGGACGTCCTGCGCGGCCGCCGGTTCGGCAACCTCGTGCTGGCCGCGTCGTCGAGACGGCTCCCCGTCGAGGACCTCCGTCGCGCCACGGCGGCCGACCCCTTCCCCGCCCGGGTGCTGGCAGGCCCGGACCTCGACCGCCGGTTCACCGCGGCGGCGCGCACCGACCGGACGGCCATCCCGTCGCCCATGCCGCCGCCCGGCTTCTTCGGGCGCCCCGGCGAGAAGCGCTAGAACACGCCGTTGGCGTGCGCCTTTGCCACGTTGGCCTGGTGTTCGGCGAACGTGACCGCGAAGCAGGACGTGCCGTCCTTCGCACAGGGCACGAAGAACATCCACGGACCGTCGGCGGGCGCGAGCGCGGCGGCGACCGAGTCCTTGCCCGACGCGGCGATCGGCGTCACCGGGAGCCCCGTGTTGAGGTAGGTGTTGTACGGGCCGGGCTTGGCCCGGTTCGCCGGGCTCGTGTAGAGCGACGGCACGTCGAGCGGGTAGTTGATCGTCGTGTCCAGCTCGAGGCGCTGGCCCGCGCCCAGCCGGTTGTAGATCACGCGCGCGACCCGCGGCATGTCCGCGATGGTCGACTCCTTCTCGATGAGGGAGGCGACGACCAGCACCTGGTAGGGCGACATCCCGACCTTCGCCGCGCCCGAGACGACGCCCGTGGCGTCGATCCGGTCGACGGACGTCGCGAGCACACCGCGCAGCACGTCCGCCGCCGAGGCGCCGGGCTCGACGTCGTAGCGTCCGGGCACCAGGAGGCCCTCGAGACGGCGGGTCGGCGGGGCCTTGGCGACGTCGGCGAGCGCCCAGTCGGGCACGCCGAGCTGCGCGGGATCGGTCTTGGCCATCGCCGTGCGCAGCTCGTCGGCGGTCAGGCACTTCTTCGCGCCGTCGATCGTGGCGCACGTGGCCTGGGCGATCAGGCTGAGCACGCCGGGGGTGACGGCTCCTTCCGGTGCGCGCGTGTCGTCGAGCTGGACGCCGCCGCGGATCTCCAGCTGCCCGACGCGGGCGCCCGGGTCCAGCAGCAGCCCGACGGCCGAGGCGCCGGACATGCGCAGCCGCATCTGGTAGTAGCCCGGCTGGACCGACCGGATCCGGTCGTTGCCTGCGGCCGCCTCCGTGAACGACGCCTGCGCGGCCACCACGCCGCGGCGCGCGAGCTCCGCGCCGATCTGGCTGGTGGTGTCGCCGTCGTGCACCTGGATCACGACGTCGCCCGTGCCCTGGCCCTCGTAGTCCGGCGTCGCGTAGATCGAGTGGTAGAGGTACCAGCCGCCGCCCGCCACGACCGCGAGCAGGAGCAGCAGCGCCAGCACCACGATGACGGCGCGCCGGGCCCTGCGGCGGGGCGGTGCGGCTTCGCGCGCCTCGCGGCGGCCGCCGACCACCTGGATCCGGACGGTGCGCGAGTCGGGGGCGTCGACGGAGCCCGCCGCGCTTCCCGGAAGATCGCTCACGCGGCGGCCCGCGGTGTCCGCCGCGAGGTCGTCGCCGCGGCGGCTCGGCGTGCTCTCGGTGCCGTCGCCCCGGCTCATCGCCGGGCCGCGGTGGTCCGGTGTGTCGCCCGCCGCGCGGCCGCGGTGGCCCGCTGTGCGCTCCTGGTGGCCGCCCCGGCCCGTCGCGGCGCCGCCCCGGCTGCCGTGGCCTGCAGTGCTGCCTGCCTGGGTGCTCCGGGGTGGGCCGCCTGCGGGGCCGCGGTCCCCCGAGCCGTTCGGCGGAATTCCTGCGCCGCCGTAGGGGCGGCCCGCGGAGTCGTCGCCACGGGACGTCGGGTCCACTCCGTCGCGACGCACGATGCCGGAGCGTAACCGTGCCGGGGCGGGGCCGCCCGCCCCGGGGCCGGTCACCGCCGCGCGTCCAGCCATCCCTGCAGGATGGCGACCGCGGCGGCCTGGTCGATGACGGCGCGCTGCTTACGGCCCTTTACTCCTCGTGAACGGAGCTGACGGGTCGCGACGACCGTGGTCAGCCGTTCGTCGGCGTACGCCACGGGCACCGGCAGCGCCGCCGTGAGCGCCTCGCCGAACGCGCGGGCCGCCTCCGCGGCCGGACCTTCCCGGCCCGCGAGCGTGCGCGGCAGCCCGACGACGACCTCGACGACGGCATGCTCGGCCACCAGATCGCGCAGCGCCAGCACGTCCGACCCGTGCTCGGCGTCGCGGGGCAGCGTGATCAACGGTGTGGCCAGGATGCCGTCCGGGTCGCTGAGCGCCACGCCGACCCGCACCGCGCCGACGTCGACCCCGAGCCGCCGCCCCCGCTCACCCACGCTCATGGCCCAGCCTCACCGTGGCCGTTCGGTTCCCGCGTCGCAGAGCCAACCGGCGCCTCGCAGACCCCCCGGGCCCTGCGAAGCACGCAACCGCTCTGCGAAGTCGGCGAACCGGGCCGGGCGGCGCCACCCGCAGGTCGGCGGGCTGGCCCGTGCGGCGCGACCGCCCGCTCACCGAGCGGCCAGCTCCCGCCGCAGCGCGTCGACCGCGGCCGGGACGCCTGCGGGGTCGGTTCCGCCACCCTGCGCGAGGTCGGGCTTGCCGCCACCCCGGCCACCGACGGCGGGCGCGAACAGCGGCACCAGCTTCCCCGCGGCCAGCCCGGCGTCACGGGCCGCGGCCGTCGTGGCGACGACGAACGACACCTTCCCCGCTTCGTCGGCGGCGAACAGGGCGACGACGCCGGGCCGCGCGCCCAGCCGTCCGCGCACGTCGGAGGCCAGCGCGCGCAGATCGGCCGGGGCGACGCCGTCGGGGACGGCCGCGGCGACCAGCGCGGTGCCACCGACGTCCTCGGCCCCGTCGGCGAGCGCCCCCGCCGAGGACAGGACCGCGTCCGCGCGCACCTTCTCCAGCTCGCGCTCCGCCTGCCGCAGCCGTTCGACCACGCCGCCGATCCGCTCGGGCAGCTCCTCCGGCTTCGCCTTGAACTGCTCGGCGAGCTGGGAGACGAGCACGTGCTCCTTCGCGAGGTAGCGGAACGCGTCCAGGCCGACCAGCGCCTCGACCCGCCGCACGCCCGACCCGATCGAGGCCTCGGACAGCAGCTTGACCAGACCCAGCTGCCCCGAGCGGGCCACGTGGGTGCCGCCGCACAGCTCGCGCGAGTAGTCACCGATCTCGACCACGCGCACCTGGTCGCCGTACTTCTCACCGAACAGCGCCATCGCGCCGATCCGCCGCGCCTCGTCCTGCGTCGTGACGAACGCGCGCACCTCGTGGTCGTTCAGCAGGACGTCGTTGACCTCGTCCTCGACGTCCGCCAGCACGGAGGCGGGCACCGCCCCGGCGGGCGAGGTGAAGTCGAAGCGCAGCCGCCCCGGCGCGTTGAGCGACCCGGCCTGGGCGGCGGCGTCCCCGAGCGCCTTGCGCATGCCCGCGTGGACGAGGTGGGTGGCCGAGTGCGACCGGGAGATCGCGCCACGGCGGCCCGTGTCGACCTCGGCCTGCGCGCTCACACCCACCGTGACCTCGCCCTCGCGCACGGTGCCCCGGTGCACGACGAGCCCCGCCACGGGTGACTGCACGTCGGCGACGTCGACGACGAAGCCGTCTCCGCGGATCCAGCCGGTGTCGGCCTGCTGGCCGCCGCCCTCGGCGTAGAACGGGGTGCGGTCGAGGATGACCTCGACGGCGGTCCCGGCACCCGCGGCGGGCACCCCGACGCCGTCGACGACCAGCCCGACCACCCGCGACTCGGCCACCAGGTCGGTGTAGCCGAGGAACGTGGTGCCGCCCGCGGAGTCGAGCACGGCGCGGTAGGCCGTGCCGTCGTGGTGGCCGGTCTTGTGCGCGGCGGCGTCGGCCTTGGCGCGGCTGCGCTGCTCGGCCATCAGCGTGCGGAAGCCCTGCTCGTCGACGGTGAGCCCGGCCTCGGCTGCCATCTCCAGCGTGAGGTCGATGGGGAAGCCGTAGGTGTCGTGCAGCTTGAACGCCTGGTCGCCCGGCAACTGCGTCGAGCCCGCCTGCTTCGTGGCCGCGACAGCGGTGTCGAAGATCCTCGATCCGGTGGTGAGGGTCTGCAGGAACGCCTCCTCCTCGGTGCGGACCACCGCGGAGATCCGCTCGAAGTCGGTGGCGAGCTCCGGGTACGACGGCGCCATCGCGTCGCGCACGACCTCGGCGAACGCGGGCAGCACCGGCTCGTGGACACCCAGCAGCCGGGCCGAGCGCACGATCCGGCGCAGCAGGCGGCGCAGCACGTAGCCGCGGCCCTCGTTGGACGGCGTCACGCCGTCGCCGATGATCATGACACCGGAGCGGGCGTGGTCAGCGATCACGCGGAAGCGCACGTCGTCCTCGACCGAGGCGCCGTAGCGGCGGCCGGAGAACTCCTCGGCGCGGGCGATCACCGGGCGCACGAGGTCGGTCTCGTAGACGTTCTCGACGTCCTGCAGCAGCGTCGCGACCCGCTCGACGCCCATCCCGGTGTCGATGTTCTTCTTCGGCAGCGAGCCGATGGGCGGGAAGTCGTCCTTCGGCGAGCGGTCGCCGCGGATGTCCTGCATGAAGACCAGGTTCCAGATCTCCAGGTAGCGGTCCTCGTCGGCGACCGGCCCGCCGTCGCGGCCGTGCTCGGGCCCGCGGTCGAAGTAGATCTCCGAGCAGGGTCCGCCGGGGCCGGGCACGCCCATGTCCCAGTAGTTGTCCTTGCCGCCGCGGCGCTGGATGCGGTCCTCGGGCAGGAGCCTGCGCCAGAGGGCGAACGCCTCGTCGTCGTTGCGGTAGACGGTGGCCCACAGCCGGTCGGGGTCGATCCCGTACGCGCCGGTGACGAGCGACCAGGCGAGGTCGATCGCCCCTTCCTTGAAGTAGTCGCCGAAGGAGAAGTTCCCGGCCATCTGGAAGAACGTGTTGTGCCGGGTGGTCTTGCCGACCTCCTCGATGTCCCCGGTGCGCACGCATTTCTGGATGGAGGTGGCGCGGGGGTACGGCGCGGGGGCGTCGCCGAGGAAGTACGGCTTGAACTGCACCATGCCCGCGTTGACGAAGAGCAGCGTCGGGTCGTCGAGGATGAGCGACGCGCTGGGCACACGCGTGTGCCCCGCGTTCACGAAGTGGTCGGTGAAGCGGCTGATGATCTCGTGGGTCTGCACGGGAGAGCTTTCTGGTGCTGGAGAGGGGATGGGCGCGAAGACGGCAGGCACCGCGCCGTCCGTTGCGGACGGTCAGGCTCCTGCCCTGCGCGCTCGCGCGGGCGGCGCGGGCTCGGCCAGCGCCTCGCTGAACGTGGGCAGGTGGTCGCCCGTGCGACGCTCGACCATCGCGGTGAGCTCGTGCTCGCGCTCGGCCATCCCGGCGCGCACCTCGGCCCCGAACGCGCCGAGGCCCGCACCGAGCTCGCGGAGCCCGTCGGCGAGGTTGGCGCCGACGCCTGCCGGGGTGAGGCTCTGCGCTGCGGCCTGGGCCCGGCGGGCGATGTAGGTTCCCGCGGCGATGCCGAGGCCGAGCCAGAACAGCCGCTTCATGCGGCGCGCTTCCGACGGGAGCGCGCCCCACGAGGCCTCGAGGCCTCCTTGCCCGCGCGCCGGGCCTTGATGGCCTTGTTGAGGCCGTAGGAGAACGCCGCGGCCCGGACGAGGGGGCCGCCGAGCGTGGCGGTGAAGAGCGACGTCAGGACGGACACGTTGCTGGTGACCGTGCGGGCGCTCGACGTGATCCCGTCGACCCGGTCCAGCTGCGTGTTGACCTGGCGGAGGGTGACCTGCGCGTCGTCGAGCAACGGGGCGCTGCCCTCGTGGGCCTTGCGGATGGCGATGGTGGCCTCGTCGAGGGTGCGGCCGAGCTTGATCAGCGGTACGGCCAGCAGCAGCACGAGGACCACGAAGGCCCCTGCCGCGATCAGCGCAGCGATCTGGCCAGCCGTCACCGGTGCCCTCCCTCGTATCCCGAACCACGTGCGGAAATGATCGCGGTCAGGCTACTACCCGGCGCCGGTCGCGCACCCCCGGGATATCGGGGTGCGCGACCGTCGCCGAGGGCTCGGGAGCGCGCTGATGAGCCCGGCCCTGCCGCGTGGCGGACCGAGCTCTTCAGCACCCGCTAGGCGGGAACGGGGGGCGCCTTCAGGTCGGGCAGGTCGTCGGGGTCCTCGGGGTCGACGTCCAGCGGGCCGCCGATCACACCGCGGAGGCGGTTGAGCGCACGGTGCTGGGTGACCCGGACGGCGCCGGGTGTGGAACCCACGACTTGCGCGGTCTCCTCGGCGGACAGGCCCACCGCGATACGCAGCACCAGCACCTCGCGCTGCCGCGGGGTGAGCTTGTGCAGCAGGTGACCCAGCCGTTCCGCGAGCTCGGCGGCGAGCAGCCGCTGCTCGGGGCCATCGGAGAGGAGCGGAGAGTCGGGCAGCTCGGCTACCGGATCGCTGCGGTTGCGACCGATGGCCCTGAAGGCATCGGTCACCTTGTGCGCGGCGATGCCGTAGACGAAGGCCCGAAACGAGAGACCTTTGATCTCGTAGTGCGGCAATGCGCTGATCACCGCCAGGCAGACGTCCTGCGCGACGTCGTCGGCAGAGCCGATGACGCCCTCACCGCGGCCCAGCCTGCCTCTGCAGTAGCGCTGGACCAGCGGTTGGATCTCGGCGAGCAACTGGTCGCGGGCGTCCCTGTCGCCCGCGACGGCCAACGGGACCAGCCGTTCCAGGACGGGTGCCACGCCCGGGAGATCGTCAGAGCCGTCGGTGGTGTCGGTGGTGTCTTCACTGATGGCGGCGTTCATGCGGCAGCCATCGACTTCTGGCACATCTTTTGGGTACCCCTCCCCCATCCCTGAGCGGCAGGCCACAGCCCGCCGCTGTGCCGCGCCACCCCACCGCTCCCATGGCGGGACGACGCGTGGTGCTCCCTTCCCAAAGAGCGGAGACACGCGGTTCTGATACCTCCCACGGTCCCCCGACCGTGGGCGTGTCACCGTCTTCCATCTCGTCATCGGTGCCGTGCCCGGCACCGCTACAGAGTCTCCTGCAACGTTCCGATGACCATCCTGGAGGTCCCTCCAAAGTTGAGTCAAGTGTAGGTCGGCTCACGAATCGGTTACTCTCCGCACGATGTCCACGGCCGCCACCCCTCCACCGGAGGACCCCCGGGCGCGTGCGGCTCGCACGAAACGTGACCGTACGCGACGTGCGCTGCTCGACGCGGCCGACTCGGCGTTCGGCTCACGCGGTTGGGCCAGAACGCGGGTGGAGGACATCGCCCAGTCGGCGGGCGTCAGCGCGGCCACCGCGTACAACCACTTCCCTACCAAGCACGCGCTGTTGGCCCAGGTCTTCGCGCCGATCATCAGCCCGCTGCTGGTGCAGGCACAGCGCGACATCGCCACGGACCGTCCCGTGACAGAGGCGCTCGAGGACCAGGTCAGGGCGCTGTGCAGGCTGTGCGCCCGCAACCGCACCCTGACCGCGGCCTTCTTCGCGGCCGTCTCGGAGTACACGATCAAGGTCGGCGGGCTGCCCGACCCGGACGACGACGGCGACCCGCGAACCCTGGTGCCCATGCCGCAGGCCCTTGACCTGCTGATTGCGCACGGCCAGCGCACGGCCACGCTCCGGCGCTACCCTTCGTCGGCGGACATGAGCGGGCTCCTGGTCAACACCGTGCTGGCCCGCAACCTGAACCGGCCCACCGAGAACCCCGAAGTGACCGCCGAGTTGTTACTCACGGTGATGTTCGGTGCGCTCTGCCCGGAGCTGCCGGGGAGCGCCGAACGGCCGTTCCGGCACGTCCATTAGCCCGAACGGCCGTCAGCCAGCGCGTCAAACCGACCGGAAAAATCGCCAAGCGGTCGTAAAGTTGCGCCGAGCGGAGTAACGCCCGCGTCGGCCAGCGGCCCGCTGAGGCTCCGCAGCTCAGCCGCCCGCGACGCGGAGGACGTCGGCCAACGCGTCGACGGCGCGGTCGAGGTCGGCCTCCGTGACGACCAGCGGCGGCGAGAGGCGGATCGTCGACCCGTGGGTGTCCTTCACGAGCACGCCCCGCGCCATGAGCGCCTCGCTCACCGTGCGGCCGGTGCCCACCCGGGGGTCGACGTCCACACCCGCCCACAGGCCCACCCCACGCACGGCGACCACCCCCCGTCCGACGAGGGCGTCGAGCCTGCTGTGCAGATGGGCGCCGAGCCTGCGTGCGGCGGCGAGCACCTCGCCGTCGTCGAGGAGGCGGATGACGGCCCTGCCGACCGCGCAGGCCAGCGGGTTGCCGCCGAACGTGCTGCCGTGCTGTCCCGGCCGCAGGACGCCGAGCACGTCGGCGTCCGCGACGACGGCCGACAGCGGCAGGATCCCGCCCCCGAGCGCCTTGCCCAGCAGGTAGACGTCGGCGTCGACGCCCGCGTCGCGCGTGGCCAGCAGGTGCCCGGTGCGTCCGAGGCCCGCCTGCACCTCGTCGGCGACGTAGAGCACGCGGTGGGCGTCGCAGATCTCGCGGATCCCGGCGAGGTACCCGGCGGGCGGCACGATGACGCCCGCCTCGCCCTGGATCGGCTCGACGAGCACGGCGACGGTGTGCGGGGTGACGGCGGCGCGCAGGGCGTCGACGTCGCCGTAGGGCACGACGTCGAAGCCGGGTGTGAACGGGCCGAAGCCGCCGCGGGCGTCCGGGTCGGTGGAGAAGCCCACGATCGTGGTCGTCCGGCCGTGGAAGGCGTCGGCGGCGACCACGATCCGGGCCTGCCCCTCCGGCACGCCCTTCACCTCGTAGCCCCACTTGCGCGCGACCTTGATCCCGGACTCGACGGCCTCCGCTCCGGTGTTCATCGGCAGCACGCTCAATCTGCCCGACCACGACTCGCGCAGGGTTCCCGAACGGGGCTGCGCACCGCGGCACTCGACAGGTTGCAGGAGCAGGGACGACAGCTCCGCGCAGAACGGGCCGAGCTGGTCGTTGCCGAACGCCCGGCTGGTGAGCGTCACCCGGTCGAGCTGACGGTGGGCCGCGGCGAGCAGCTCCGGGTGGCCGTGGCCGAAGTTCAGGGCGGAGTAGCCCGCGAGGCAGTCGAGGTAGCGGCGGCCCTCGACGTCGGTGACCCAGGCCCCTTTGGCGTGCGAGACCACCACCGGCAACGGGTGGTAGTTGTGCGCGGAGTGCTCCTCGACAAGGCGGGTGTGGAACGTCGTCGCCGACTCGAGCAGGGTCATGCGCGCACCTCCAACGTGCAGCACTTGGGTCCGCCGCCGCCCTTCCGCAGCTCGGACATCGACACGGGTACGGGAACGAAGCCGCGCTCGTGAAGCGTGGCGGCGAGGTCGGTGGCCTCGGCGGGGAGAACCACATGACGGCCGTCGCTGACGGCGTTGAGGCCGAGCACGGCGGCGTCGGCCTGCGTCGCGAGGACGGCGCCGGGGTAGCGGTCCCGCAACACCGCGCGGGACGCGGGCGCGAACGCCTCGGGCAGCCAGGCGACGGTCGTCGCGTCCAGCACCGCGAGGGCCGTGTCGAGGTGGTAGAAGCGCGGGTCGACGAGCTGCAGCGGCACCACCTCGCGGCGCAGGACGCGCGCGGCCTCGGTGTGCGCGCGGGGATCGGTGCGGAACCCGGAACCGGCGAGGATCGCCCCGCCCGCGACCAGCAGGTCGCCCTCGCCCTCGTTGACGAACTCCGGCACGACCACCCTGCGGTGGCCCGCCGCCCGGAACCACGCGCGGTGCGCGGCCGCCTCGGGCTCGCGGACGGCGTGCCGGAACCGCGCGCCGTACACCACGCCGTCGACGACGGTGGCGCCGTTGGCGGCATAGACCATGTCCGGGAGGCCGGGCAGCGGGTCGACGAGGTCGACGCGGTGGCCGAGCTCGAGGTAGGTGCGGCGCAGCGCCTCCCACTGCCCGAGCGCCAGCTCGACGTCGACGGCCACGCCGGGCAGCATCCACGGGTTGATCGCGTAGGCGACGGCGAAGTGCTCCGGCCTGCACATGAGGTAGTGGCGGCGGGTGGCGACGCGCTCGGTGGGCGCGCTCGGGCGGGACAGGACGCTGGTCACTGGGCTCGCTCCACGGGTTGGCGGGGTGGCCGCGGCGACGGGGCCGTGATGGCTCAACGGTAGGAACCGCGACGACGCGCGACAATCCCGTGACGTTGCCGGTGAACGGAGCTTCGTTGCGCGTGTTCAGCGCGGGACGCGCGATCGTTGCGCGCCGTGGGCTCGTGAGCGGAAACGAGTGCCAGAGCGCTCGTCTCCGCTCACGGGGCGTGCGGGTGGGCCGGGCGGCGCAGCAGCGGGCTGAGCACCAGCACCGACCTCGTGCGCACCACGAACGGCGCTGCGCTGATCTGCTCCAGCACCTTCTCGAAGTGGCGCATGTCGGCCGCGAGGATGCGCAGCACGGCATCCGCCTCACCCGAGACCGTGCTCGCCTCCACGACCTCCGGGAACCGCCGTACGGCGTCGCGGATCGTCGCGGGCGGGGTGCGCGCGCCGCAGAACAGCTCGACGTAGCCCTCGACCGTCCAGCCCAGCGCACCGGGGTCGAGCCGCACGGTGAACCCGGTGATGGCGCCCTCGGCACGCATCCGGTCGACCCGCCGCTTCACCGCGGACGCCGACAGGCCCACCGTCGCGCCGATGTCGGCGAAGCTGCGCCGGGCGTCGTCGACGAGCATGCCGACGATCCGTTCGTCCACAGGGTCCAGCGGCACGCGGAGTACTTTCCTCTCATGTATCGGGTTGACTCGGAGGTCGGGCCGCTCCGGCAGGTGATCCTGCACCGACCGGGGCTCGAGCTCAAACGCCTCACCCCCGGCAACAAGGACCGCCTGCTGTTCGACGACGTGCTGTGGGTGGCCCGCGCCCAGGAGGAGCACGACCGCTTCGCCGAGGTGCTGCGGCAGCTGGGGGTGACCGTGCACCTCTTCGGTGAGCTGCTGCGCGCCACCGTGGAGCTCCCCGACGCCAAGGCGCACATCCTGGACGCGATCTTCGACGACCGGATCTACGGGCCGCTCGCGATCGACGCGCTGCGCAACTGCTTCGACGCGATGGACCTCGACGCCCTCACCGACCACCTCGTCGGCGGGATCACCAAGCGGGAGGTGCTCGAGCGGATCCCGGAGCCGCGGTCGATCGCGTTCCACGTGCTCGACATCGACGACTTCGTGCTCGAGCCGCTGCCCAACCACCTCTACACCCGCGACACGTCGGCCTGGATCCACGGCGGTGTGGCGATCAACAGCATGCGCAAGACGGCGCGGGTGCGGGAGACCGCGCACTACGAGGCGATCTACCGCTGGCATCCGCTGTTCGCGGGCGGCGGTTTCGCGATCTGGTCGGCGGGCGCCGAGAACGGGCTGGCCACGACCGAGGGCGGCGACATGCTCGTCCTCGGCGGGGGCGCGCTGCTGATCGGGATGAGCGAGCGGACCGTCCCCGCGGGCGTCGAGCGGCTCGCCCGGCGGCTGTTCGCGGGCGGCGAGGTCGACCGGATCGTGGCGCTGCGCATGCCGGAGACCCGCGCGCTGATGCACCTCGACACCGTGATGACCATGGTCGACCCCGGGACGTTCACCAAGTACGCGGGCCTCGGCATGCTGCCCGCGTACACGATCAGGCCGGGCGACAACGAGAAGGAGCTCGACCTCACCGACCACCCGCCGGAGCGCATGCACGCCGCGATCGCCGAGGCCATGAACCTCGAGGAGATCCGGGTGCTCACGGCGGAGCAGGACGTGCACGCGGCCGAGCGGGAGCAGTGGGACGACGGCTGCAACACCCTCGCCGTCGCGCCCGGCGTGGTGATGACCTACGAGCGCAACGTCACCACCAACACGTTCCTGCGCCGCCACGGCATCGAGGTGCTCGACATCCCCGGCGGCGAGCTCGGCCGCGGGCGGGGCGGACCGCGGTGCATGAGCTGCCCGGTCGAACGCGGCCCCGCGTGATCTGTCCGTCGCGGGCGGTCGCGTGACCGACCCGTTGGCCCGCAAGGTGCGGGACCTGACCGGGCCCGGCCACACCGACGCCTTCGACGTGGGCGGGACGGACCTCGGGGCCACGGCCGTCGCCCCGGACGGGCGTCTGGTGTCGGTCTTCGGCGACACGTTCGCAGGCGCCACCGTCGGTGGCCCCGGCTGGCGGGCGCCGGTGGTGCTGTTCGGCGACCCGACGTCGGTGGGTGACGGCCTGCGCTGGACGGGCTCGGCCGGGCCAGGGGAGCGCGCGGACCAGGTCGTGCGCTACCGGCACCATGGCGTACGGCGGTGGAGGTGGCGGGTTCGGCGGGTCACGACGGTGCTGCCCACCGACCTGATCACCATCGGCGACGAGATGTTCCTGCACGTCATGGTGTGCCGCGAGCTGGGCAATGTGCGGTGGACCGAGCTGCATCGCTCCCGGGACAACGGGGTGAGCTGGCACCCGACCGGCGTGCGCTGGCCCGCCCGCCACCTCGACGGGCACTTCCAGATGCTCACGTGGGAGCGCGGCGAGGACGGGTACGTCTACGCGTTCTCGACTGGGTTCCAGCGGGACAAGGGGTTGGTCCTTTCCCGGGTGCCTGCCGACCGGGTGCTCGACGTCGCCGCCTGGGAGCCGTGGGGCCTCACCGCCGACGGCTGGGGCTGGAACCGCCCGCCGACCGTCGTGCTGCCCGGGCGGTTCGGCGAGCTCTCGCTGCGGCGGGTGGAGGACCGGTGGGTGCTCGTGATGTTCGACGACGGCAGCTACCGCATGGACGTCATGGTGCTCCACTCCCCCGTCGCCGACCTGCACACCGCGCCGCGGGCCACCGTGCTGCGGGGCGTGGGCTGGGACGACGAGGACCACGACGCCGGGCGGGTGGCCCAGCTGTACGGCGGCTACGTGCTGCCCGGCAGCACGCTCGCGCGGCTGCACCTCGTGGTGAGCCAGTGGAACACGGCGACGAACTGGCCCTACCGGGCGATGCAGTTCACGGTCGACGTGACCGCGCTGCGGCGCTGACGGGACGTCGCCCGCGCGGCGGCCGGTCGCGCGGGGCCGCCCGATCCTCACCTCGCACACGTTCGTGCGTCTTCGCACAGGTTCGACCGTGTGCGAGGACACCAGAGGGTGTGCGAGGTGCTGCGGTCAGCCGTCGCGGACGGCCTTCCGGAGGCGCGCGACCCGCTCGGCCAGCGCCTTCTCCGCGCCGCGCGGGGCGGGGGCGTAGTAGTCGCGGCCGACGAGGTCGTCGGGCGGGTACTGCTGGGGCAGGACGCCGTCGGGGGCGTCGGGGGGGTAGCGGTAGCCGACGGCGCTGCCCAGCCGCTGCGCCCCGGCGTAGTGGCCGTCGCGCAGGTGGGGCGGCACGGAGCCGACGGCGCCCGCGCGGACGTCGGCCATCGCCGCGTCGATGGCGGTGATGACGGCGTTGGACTTCGGCGCGGTCGCGAGGTGGAGGGTGGCCTGGGCGAGGGCCAGCCTGCACTCCGGAAGGCCGACGAGCTGCACGACCTGCGCGGCGGCCGACGCGGCCTGCAGCGCGGTGGGATCGGCCAGCCCGACGTCCTCGCTGGCGTGCACCATGAGCCGCCGCGCGATGAACCGCGGGTCCTCCCCCGCCACGAGCATCCGGGCGAGGTAGTGCAGCGCGGCGTCGGGGTCCGAGCCGCGGATCGACTTGATGAAGGCGCTGATCACGTCGTAGTGCTGGTCGCCCTGCCGGTCGTAGCGCACGCTCGCCTCGGTGACCGCGCGCTCGACGGCGGTCAGGTCGATCACCGACCCGCCGGTGCCCGCCACGCCGTCCGCGGCCGCCTCGAGTGCGGTGAGCCCCCGCCGGGCGTCCCCGGCCGCCAGGCGGACCAGGGCGTCCTCGGCATCCGGGGCCACGGTGAACGCGCCTGCGAGCCCGCGCTCGTCGGCGGCGGCCCGGCGCAGCAGCGCGCGCACGTCGTCCTCGGTGAGCGACTCCAGCCGCAGCACCAGCGAGCGCGACAGCAGCGGCGACACCACCGAGAACGAGGGGTTCTCCGTGGTCGCGGCGACCAGCAGCACGGTCCGGTCCTCGACCGCGCCCAGCAGCGCGTCCTGCTGGGTCTTGGAGAAGCGGTGCACCTCGTCGATGAACAGCACGGTCTGGCGGCCGCGCAGGTCGCGGCGGCGGCGCGCCTCGTCGATCACCTGGCGCAGCTCCTTGACCCCCGACGACAGCGCCGAGAGCGCGACGAAGTGCCGCTCCACCGCAGCGCCGTCGCGCCCGCCCGCGCTGACGGCGGCACCGCCCCGCCCCGCGCCGCCCGCGGTCGCCAGCAGCCGGGCGATCGTGGTCTTCCCCGTGCCCGGCGGGCCGTAGAGCAGCACCGACGCCGCGGCGCCGCCCTCGACAAGGCGCCGCAGCGGCGCGCCGGGCCGCAGCAGGTGCCCCTGCCCCACCACCTCGTCGAGCGTGCGCGGCCGCATCCGCACGGCCAGCGGCGCCGTGGCCGGTGGCGCCCCGACCGGCGGGGCTGCCGCGGGCGCCTCGCCGAGGTCGAACAGCCCGTCGGGTTCCATGCCTCCAGCCTGCCACTCGCCCCATGTGGCCACGGACTGTCGGGGTCGCGTGCGAGCATGAGCACGGTGGAAGGAGGGCCATGACCGCCGAGATCCTCGCGTGGGCGGGCCGCCAGCTCACGTTGGCGGAATGGGAGGCCATGCCTCAGGACGAGCAGTTCCGCCTGGAGCTCGTCGAAGGGGTGCTGTCGATCATGCAGCGGCCGCTCAGCCTGCACCAACGCGCCGTCGTGCGGCTCGCCGCCCGGCTGGATGACCAGGTCCCGTCGGATCTCACCGCGTTGGCCGAGATCGAGGTCGTCGTCGCGGAGCGCCCGCTGACGATCCGGATACCCGACGTCGTGGTCACCCGCGAGGCTGTGATCGCGGCGAACCCGGCGCAGGTGGAGGCTGGCGACGTCCTGCTGGCCGTCGAGATCCTCTCCAACGGCACCCGCAAGGTCGACCGGATCCTCAAGTTCGCCGAGTACGCCGAGGCCCGGATCCCGCAGTACTGGATCGTCGATCTCGACGAGCCCGCGGCGCTGCGGACGTTCACGCTGGTCGGGGAGGCCTACGAGCTGTCGGGCGAGTTCTCCGCGGCCGTCGCGCTCGATGTCGCGGGCTACCCCCTCACGGTCGACCCGGCCCGGCTTACCCGTCGCTGATCCCACATCTTGGAATATCGCTACCATTTTCCGGGATGCCGATGCACCCTCGAAGGTAGCCGCACCCGGCAACTCCTGCGCCCCTGTCGATCCAGGGTGTCCTTCCCCGATCGACCAGGAGCACGTCATGATCACCCTCGCCCAGCGCGCGGCCGCCGTGCGCGGCTCGGCCATCCGGGACCTGCTGACCCTCACCGCCCGGCCGGAGGTGATCAGCCTGGCGGGCGGGCTGCCCGCCGCCGACCTGCTGCCCCGCGAGCGGATCGCCGCGGCGGCGGCGGACGCGCTCACCGACCCCGCCGCCGTCCAGTACGCCGAGACCGCGGGCACCGCCCGGCTGCGCGAGGTGGTCGCCGCGCACGAGTCGGCCCGCCAGGACCGACCCGTCCGACCCGGCGAGGTGGTCGTCACGACCGGCTCGCAGCAGGCCCTCGACCTGGTGGCACGCGCACTGCTCGACCCCGGCGACGCCGTGGTCGTCGAGGACCCGGCCTACGTCGGCGCGCTGCAGGTGTTCCAGGCCGCGGGCGCGCAGCTCCGCGGCGTCCCGCTCGACGACGACGGCATGCGCGTCGACGTGCTGGCCGACCGGCTCGCCGCGGGCCTGCGGCCCCGCCTGGTGCACACGGTGTCGAGCTTCCACAACCCGCGTGGCGTCACGCTGGCGCCCGAACGGCGGCGCGCGCTCGTGGCCCTGGCCGAGCGGTACGGCTTCCTCGTCGTCGAGGACGACCCCTACGGTCTCCTCGCGTTCGACGGCGAGCCCGCCCTTCCGGTCGCGGCGTACGGCGAGCGGGTCGTCCGCCTCGGCAGCGCCTCGAAGATCGTCGCCCCGGCGCTGCGGGTGGGCTGGCTGACCGGGCCGTCCGTCGTCACGGCGGCCGTCGAACGGCTCAAGCAGGGCGCCGACCTGTGCAGCTCCTCGCTCACCCAGGCGATCGCCGCCGAGCTGCTCGCCGACTCCCCGTGGCTCGACGCGCACGTGGCCACCGTCCGCGCGGCCACGGCGGCGAGGGCGCGGGCGTTCACGGCCGCCGTCGCGGCGCGGCTCCCGGCCGTCACGTGCTCGACGCCCACCGGTGGCATGTTCTGCTGGCTGGAGTTCCCGGAGGGGGTGGACACGGCGGAGCTCCTGCCACGCGCTCTGGAGGCGGGCGTGGGCTTCGTCCCCGGCGCCGCGTTCGCCGTGCACGCCGACCAGACCCGCGCGGCCCGGTGCTGCTTCGCCTCCGTCGACGAGGCCACGCTGGAGGAGGCGGTGGCGCGGCTCGCCTGGTGCGTCTCCTAGGGTCGAGGCGTGCGGCAGATCCTGGAGCTCCTCGAGCGTGACGCCACGCTCACCCCCGACACGCTCGCCACGATGACCGGGCTCCCCGTCGACGACGTACGCGGGCAGATCGCGGCGTGGGAGCGGTCCGGCGCGATCCGGCGCTACCGCGCCGTCGTCGACTGGGACGCCGTCGACGACGACCCGACCCGCGAGACCGTCACCGCCTTCATCGACGTCTCCATAGCGCCCGCGCGTGACGTCGGCTTCGACGACGTGGCCACCCGCATCGCCCGGTTCCCCGAGGTGCGCAGCGTCTACCTCGTGTCCGGCACCGAGGACCTGCGCTGCACGGTGACCGGGCCGACGATCCGCGCCGTGTCCGACTTCGTGTCCCAGAAGCTCTCGACGATCGACCGGGTGCGGGCGACCGCCACCCACTTCGTCCTCAAGACCTACAAGCGCGACGGCGACGCGTTCGAGAAGCCCGAGCCCGACCACCGGCTGCCGATCACACCGTGAGCGGAGCTTGCGGAGCGAACCATCGGCACTGATCGTCAGCGCTGCAGGTCGAGCAGCCCGCGCTGCACCGCGTAGAGCGCGGCGGCGGCGCGGGTGGCGACGCCGGTGCGGGGTGAGGATGTGCCCGACGTGGTGGGCGACCGTGGGCTCGGAGATCACCAGCGTGCGGGCGACCTGTCGGTTCGTCAGGCCCCGCGCGACCAGCCGCAGCACCTCGACCTCCCGCGGGGTGAGCCCGGCGGGGTCGGCGGCAGGCTTCACCGCGTGCCCGGCCGCGGCGAGGACGGCGTCGACGGCCTGCCGGTCGAGGCGCCCTGCCGCCACCTCCTCGCGCATCTGCGCCATCGCCGCGGCGGGGGTGAACGCGGCGCGGTGCGGGCGGTCGGCGACCAGCGCGGCGTAGACGTCGGCGGCCGCGACCACCCGCGCGGCGATGGGCAGCTCGGAGGAGCGGCTGCCGCGGAAGTAGCCGGAGCCGTCGCGGCGCTCGTGGTGCGCGCCCGCGATCCGCACGACCCCGGCGAGGGCGGGCACCCGGGACAGCAGCCGCTCCCCCTGGTAAGCGTGCAGGCGCACCTGTTCGCGCTCGGCGTCGCCGAGCAGGCCCGGCTTCTCCCAAATGCTGTTGGGCACCGCGATGCGGCCGAGGTCGTGGACGAGACCCGCCCACCGCGCCGCGCGGACGTCGTGCGGCGCCACCTCGCGGGAGTGGCCGAGCAGGGCGGGGAACTTGACGTCGGTGAAGTCGGCGAGCACGGTCAGGGCCTCGTCGACGTCGGGGCACAGCACGTCCGGCACCGCGGCGAGCACCCGCTCCCACGCCGAGCCCGCGTAGGCCGCATTGACCATCTCCACGTCCAGCGCGACGACCACGTCCGGGTCGTAGACGCTGCCGCTGCGCGCGGCGACGGCGGCGAGCGCGTCGTCGCGTCCGCGGGCGGCCTGCAGCACGAGCACGTCGACCGCGACCAGCGCGATCCGTGCGGTGAGGAACTCCGCGGACCCGGTGACCGCACGCGCCGCCGCCGCGACCCTGCGGGTGGCCGTCGGCGGGACGGTCCTCAGCGAGAACCTCGGCACCGGCACGATGCTCGGCCCCGGCGGTGCGATCCCGCCCACCGGCGCGCACGGCGAGATCCACGACGTGGGGTGCCCCCGGCAATGCAGCAGGGTGACACCGCTGCGACTCAGTCGGAGGAGTGTCACCCTGCTGCGATTCGGGCGTCGGGCGGCGACGTAGGGTCGCTCGCGTGGTGAAGCCGCTCAACGACGTGATCGCCGCCTGCCCGCCGTCGGGCATCCGGAAGTTCTTCGACATCGCGGCCGAGCGGGACGACGTGATCTCCCTCGGCGTCGGCGAGCCGGACTTCGTCACCCCGTGGCGCGTGCGGGAAGCGGGGATCTACGCGCTGGAGCACGGCTACACCACCTACACGTCCAACGCGGGCCTGCCGCGCCTTCGCGAGCTGATCTGCGCCGACCTCGCCGCCCGGTACGGCACCGGCTACTCCTGGCAGGACGAGTGCCTGATCACCACCGGTGTGTCGGAAGGGCTGGACCTCGCGCTGCGGGTGCTGCTCAACCCCGGCGACGAGGTGATCGTCCCGGAGCCGTGCTACGTCGCCTACGAACCCTGCGTCGCGTTCGCGGGCGGCGTGCCGGTGCGCGTGCCGACCCGCGCCGAGGACGGGTTCGCCGTCGACGCCGCCGTCGTGGAGGCCGCGGTCACGCCGCGCACCAAGGCGATCCTGCTCGGGTCCCCCGCCAACCCGACGGGCGCCGTCCAGCCCCGCGCGGCGCTCACGGCGCTCGTCCGGCTCGCCGAGCGGCACGACCTCTACCTGCTCTCCGACGAGATCTACGACCGCCTCACCTACGACACCGCGCACACCTGCCTCGGCGCGCTGGCCCCCGACCGCACCGTGCTGCTCGGCGGCTTCTCCAAGGCACACGCGATGACCGGCTGGCGGGTCGGGTGGATCTGCGCCCCGCGCGCGGTCGCCGAGCTGTGTGTGCGGGTGCACCAGTACACGATGCTGTGCGCTCCGCACGTCTCACAGATGGCGGCCATCGAGGCGCTGTCCGGGTCCGACGACGACGTCGCCGCGATGGTCGCCGACTACGACCGGCGGCGGCGGGTGTTCGTCAAGGGCCTGCGCGAGATCGGGCTGGACTGCCCCGAGCCCGGCGGGGCGTTCTACGCGTTCCCCTCCATCCGTGTCTCCGGCATGGACTCCGCGACGTTCGCCGAGAAGCTCCTGCACGCCGAGGGCGTGGCCGTCGTCCCGGGCAGCGTCTTCGGACCCTCCGGAGAGGGCCACGTGCGCTGCTCGTACGCGACCGCGCTGCCGCTGCTGGAGGAGGCGCTGGTGCGGATGGACCGCTTCCTACGGTCTGACCACCGTGTTTCTGACGGCCAGTAGTCGGAGATCAACGCATTGCTTTCTTCGCCGTGCGTTCACCTTCCCGTAACACGGCGACACCACCCTCGGGTCCATGGAGACCACCCACTGCCCGCTCTGCGCCCTCGCCCGCACGACCGACGACGTGGCCGGGCTCGCGTGGAGCAGCCAGCACGAGGCCGACGGAACGACCACCTGGATCTGCCCGACCTGCACCCGCGCCCAGCTCTGGCTGATCGAGGCGGGCCTGCCGATCGCGACCGCCACCGCGCCCACCGCCACCGTCCCGCTGCCCCGCGCCGCCTGACCGGGCTTGCCCCCGCGGCCCCGCCAGGTCAGGCCGACGTGCGGAACGCCGGGTACACCGGCAGCGCGGCGGGTGCGTCCGGGAAGCGCTTGTTCAAGGCCTCGGCCACGGCGACGCCGAGATCCGCCGTCGCCTTCTTCCCCGCGACGGCGGCGTCGGCCGAGAGCTGGTCCCAGTAGTGCGACAGCGCCGTGCTGATCCGCGGCGAGCGGGCGGCGTCCGGCCCGACGTGCTGGTCGCGGATGGTGATCCGCGGCAGCAGCCACCACGTGCACAGCCACACCCAGAGGATCTGCGCGTCGAGCATGCGGCCATCGAGCCTCCCGGGCTCGTCGAGATCGGGCCACACGGCCGCGATCTCGTTGCGCCACGCGGAGAGCAGCGTGTCGGCCATCCCCGGCGGAAGGGCGAAGCTGGCCTCACATCCGGGGAACGGCACGCGGAAGTAGGCGGCGTCGAGCGCGACGTCGCGGAAACATCCCCACTCGAAGTCCACGAACCGCACACCGCGGCTCGTGACGAGGTTGTTGTCCGGGCATGTGTCGGACGGGCTGAACGCGCGGTAGCGGGTGCCGCCCAGCAGCCGGGCGGTGTCGTGGGCCTCCTGCACCGCGGCGGGTGACGCGACGACGCCGAGCTCCTCCCGCAGCAGGCCCGCGAGACCGGCGAACGCGGCACGCGCCTCGTCGGCCATCGGGTCGCGCCAGGCCCGCTCGCCGAGTCGGCGCAGCAGCGCGCCGAAGTCCTTCTCGCGGCCCGCGGTCGCCGCCTGCATGCGACCCAGCGCGCCCGCCCAGGAGAGCATGCAGCGCTGCGCCGCGGCGCTGTCCGGGCCGAAGAGCTTGTCCGCCAGCGTGGAGCTGCGCCCGAGGTCCTCCATCACCAACAGCCGCGCCGTCCGGTCGTGCGCGATCAGCACCGGGCTGGGCCGCAGCTCGGGCGACATCGAGGTGAACAGCTGGCAGCTGGCCACCTCGAAGGGGAACGGATCGGGCCGACCCGACGGCGGCTCACCGGGATAGTGCTTCACGACGAGCGTGCGCGGCAGCGAGAACGGGTTGCGCGCCACCCGGGCCCTGGCCACCACCGAGCGGTCGCTGCCGCCGAGGTCCTCCGGGTCCGCGAGCACGATTGTGGCCCCCGCGCGCCGGCTGAGAAGCCGCTCGGCCGCCGCGAGCGCACCGAGCACCGGCCTGGGGAACCCGCCCAGGTCGTTCACCATCAGGACCCGAGGTTACCCCGCCGACGCCCGATCCAACCGTTGCCCGCGACCGCCGTATCGGCGAGCGACGAGGAGGACGAGCACGGCCGCGACGACGATGCCGACCAGGTTCACCGCCAGCTGCCCGAGCGAGCTCCCTACCTGCGCCCAGCGGCCCTCGACCGCGGCGACGGCGGCGTAGCCCGCCGCGGGCACGGTGGTGACCGAGATGAACACCCCGACCAGCGAGGCCGACTTGGCCGAGGTCAACGCGAGCATGCCCGCCGCGCCCGCGAGCAGCGCGACGATGAGGGAGAACCAGCCGACGGAGTAGATGAAGTCGACCTGGTCGCCCGCGTCGAGGTCGGCGGTGGTGATCAGGCCGAGGCTCGTGAACAGCACCGCCGCGGCCGCCGTGACGAGCACCGCGAGCGGGAAGCCCGCGACGAGCGCCAGCGCGCCGCGGCGCAACAGGTCGCCGCGGCGCAGCACCACGCCGACGGCGACGGCGGCCAGCGGCCCGAACTCCGGACCGAGCACCATCGCCCCGACGACCGTGACCGGCGAGTTCGTCACCGCGCCGATCGCGGCGAGCAGGCAGGCGATCGTCAGGAATGCCTGGAAGCTCCACGACAGCCGCGAGTCCTCGCCGGTGCGGACGACCAGCTCCTCCCAGATGACGGCGTCGGCGGGGTCGCCGGGAACCGCCTTCTCGGCCTCGTCGGCCGCGGCGGAGAGCGTCGTCTCGATCGACTCCAGCGTCACGCCGCCCACCCGCTCGACGCCGAGGGCCTTGAGCCCGGCCAGCACGTCGTCGACGGCTTCGCGCGTCACGTCCGCCTCGATCACGTCGCCGGGTGGTTGCACGGCAACGCCCGGCAGCACCATGACGTGCGTGGCGCCCGGCTCCTCGACCAGCGCCGTGCGCACCGCCGCCGTCAGCCCGGCGGGCGCGATGACCCGCAGGTGCAGCACCCGCGGCTACAGCGCGGGGTCGGCGGGCTTGGCGGCGGGCTTCGCGTCCACGCCCGCCTCCTTGCGCTGCTCCGCCGTGATCGGGGCGGGCGCGGCGGTGAGGGGGTCGTAGCCGCCGCCGGTCTTCGGGAAGGCGATGACCTCGCGGATGTTGTCCGTGCCCGCCAGGAGCGCCGTGATCCGGTCCCAGCCGAACGCGATGCCCCCGTGCGGAGGCGGACCGTAGGCGAAGGCGTCGAGCAGGAAGCCGAACTTCTCCTGCGCCTCCTCCTCCCCGAGGCCCATCACCTCGAAGACCCGCTTCTGGACGTCGGCGCGGTGGATTCGGATCGACCCGCCGCCGATCTCGTTGCCGTTGCAGACGATGTCGTACGCGTAGGCGAGCGCGTTGCCGGGGTCCGCGTCGAACTTGTCGGCCCAGTCGGCGTTGGGCGAGGTGAACGCGTGGTGCAGCGCGGTCCACTGGCCGTGCCCGACGGCGACGTCGTCGGTGTCGGCGACGGCCTCGAACATCGGCGCGTCGACGACCCAGACGAACGACCACGCCGACTCGTCCAGCACGCCGGTGCGCCGGGCGATCTCGGCGCGGGCGGCGCCGAGCAGCGCGCGGGCCTCGTTCGGGGTGCCCGCGGCGAAGAAGATGCAGTCGCCCGGCTGGGCGCCGACGGTGGCGGCGAGGCCTGCCCGCTCGGCCTCCGAGAGGTTCTTGACGACCGGTCCGCGCTCGTCGAGCGTGCCGTCCTCGCCGACCAGCACGTAGGCCAGCCCGCGGGCGCCGCGCTGCTTGGCCCACTCCTGCCAGGCGTCGAGCTGACGCCGGGCCTGGCTCGCGCCGCCCACCATGACCACCGCGCCGACGTAGGGGTTCTGGAACACGCGGAACCGCGTGTCGGCGAAGTAGTCGGTGAGGTCGGTGAGCTCGATCGCGAAGCGCAGGTCGGGCTTGTCGGAGCCGTAGCGGCCCATCGCCTCGGCGTAGGTCATCCGCTGGACCGGGCGCGGGATCTCGTACCCGACCAGCGCCCACAGCGCGACGAGGACCGCCTCGGCCAGCTCGATGACGTCGTCCTGCTCGACGAAGCTCATCTCGATGTCGAGCTGGGTGAACTCGGGCTGGCGGTCGGCGCGGAAGTCCTCGTCGCGGTAGCAGCGGGCGATCTGGAAGTAGCGCTCCATCCCGCCGACCATGAGCAGCTGCTTGAACAGCTGGGGGCTCTGCGGCAGGGCGTACCAGGAGCCGGGGCGCAGGCGGGCGGGCACGAGGAAGTCGCGCGCGCCCTCCGGGGTCGACCGGGTGAGGGTCGGCGTCTCGATCTCGACGAACTCCCGCGCGTACAGCACCTCCCTTGCCGCGCGGTTGACCGCGCTGCGCAGCCGCATCGCCGCGGCGGGCCCGCTGCGGCGCAGGTCGAGGTAGCGGTGCTTGAGCCGGATCTCCTCGCCCGCCTCGCCGTGCTCGTCGACCGGGAAGGGGAGCGGCGCCGACTCCGACAGAACGACCAGCCCGGTGACCGTCACCTCGATCGCGCCGGTGGCCAGCTCGGGGTTCTCGTTGCCCTCGGGACGCAGCACGACCTCGCCGGTGACCTGCACGCAGAACTCCGAGCGCAGCCGGTGCGCCCGCTCGGCCATCTCGCCCTCGCGGAACACCACCTGGGCGGTGCCCGACGCGTCCCGCAGGTCGATGAAGATCACGCCGCCGTGATCGCGCCGCCGCGCCACCCACCCGGCGAGGGTCACGGTCTGTCCGGCGTTCTCGGCACGGAGGGTGCCGACGGGGTGGCTGCGCATCACATCCCCGAGGTTATCGGGGCGCACCCGGGACCCGGCCAGCAGGTTTCGGCCGCCCCGGCTCCCGGCCCACGCCCTTGCTTCGCGGTCCGGCGGTCAGAGGAGCGCGAGCTGCTCCGCCGACGGCGACGGCGCCGTGGGAATCGGCGGCGGGATCGAGCGGACCGTCGCGTCCGGACCCGGGGCGAGGCCGTGCCTGCGCAGCAAGGGTGCGACGCGGGCGGCCAGCGCGCGGCGGTACTCCGGCTCGACGTAGGCGCCGCGGCGGTACAGCCGCGCGTACGGTTCGACGAGCCCGGGATGCTCCCGTTCGAGCCACGCGAGGAACCACTCGCGGGTGCCGGGCCGCAGGTGCAGCGCGAGGACGCTGGCGCCGGTGGCGCCCGCCGCCGCGACCCGCGCCAGCAGGGCGTCGAGCGCCTCCGTGGAGTCGGTGAGCAGCGGCAGCACCGGCGCGACCATCACCCCGCACGGCAGCCCGGCGTCCGCGGCGCGGCGCACCAGGTCCAGCCGGGCCGCGGGGGTGGGCGTGCCGGGCTCCAGCGTCGCGTGCACGGCACGGTCGAGGAGCGCGATCGACACGCCGAGCGACACCGGCACGTCCGCGGCGGCCGCGGCCAGCTCGGGCAGGTCCCTTGTCAGCACGGTGCCCTTGGTGAG
Source organism: uncultured Actinomycetota bacterium (assembly GCA_963750095.1). Lineage (GTDB taxonomy): Bacteria > Actinomycetota > Actinomycetes > Mycobacteriales > Pseudonocardiaceae > Pseudonocardia. The sequence continues at coordinate 1,387,306 of CAVVPJ010000012.1, forward strand.
CACGGAGAACGGCGTGCCCGAGCGGGCGAACGCGCCGATGATCCCGGGCATCAGTCGGTACCGGCCCTCGGCCCGCTGGTAGGGATCGGTGTTCGTGCCCATCGCGACGGGCTCGCCCGTCCACCTGGCCGACCGCAGCTCGCGCCGCAGCACCCGCGCGACGTTGACCTTGACGACGATCTGCCGGTCGAAGTCGGCGCCCGCGTCGAGATCGAGGTAGGTGTGGGTGCCCCGCGCGAAGCAGTTGTGGCTGACGACACCTTCGGCCACGAAGTCGCCCGTGCCCGTGGTGATGTCGTACATCGGAAGCTCCCGCCCGAGGGCCCGCACGGCGACCACCTCCAGCTCGGGCGCCCCGACGACCGGGCCGCCGTCCAGCCGTCGCGCCACGGCGGGATCGGCGCAGGGCAGGAACCTGCGCAGCGCCCCGACCCCGCCGACGAGCCGCACGGCACGCGCTCCGTCGGGCTCGACGCCCACCGCGAAGCCCAAGCCGAGCCGGTGCAGCGCGCCCGCGACCCGGCCCACCACGGCCTCGTCGCGGTGCACCACCCGCAGCTCGCCCGCCGACACCACGCCCCGCGCGTCGACGACACCCGCGAGGAAGCCTGCGCACCAGTCCACGCCGGGACGCTCGGGCCAGCGCAGCACGTCCCCGGCCTGCCGCTGCGGCAACCCGGCGCGGTCGGCGCCCGGCTGCGGCAGCCCGGCGTGCTCGCCTGCCGCACCCCCGTCGTCGGCGTCCGGACCCTCCGGCATCGCGCCGTGCGCGGTCGCGGACCAGGCGTCGCCGGTGGCGGGTCCGTGGCCCGGCACCGTCGCGGCGGCGCGGGCGATGCGCCCCGGCTCGGCACGGAGCACGACCGGCGCGACAGGCGCCTCGGCCAGCAGGTGGTGGGCCCGCCCCAGCGCCTCGAGGGCGAGGCGGTCCGAAGGGAACTCGCCGCCGTCGCCGCGGATGAGGCCGCAGAGGTAGCCGCGGCGGTAGTCGGCGGTGTGCGGCCGCGGCCGATCCGGCCCGAAGGGGCCGGGGCCGAGCAGCGCGGAGCCTGCACCGAGGTGCGGACGCCGACCGCTGCGGCACCAGCCCGCGCTGACGTGCCGCCAGCCGTCCGCGGTGAGGAAGCGGTGCTCGCCGCTGGTGACCAGCTCGGTGCCATCGGCCAGCCGCACGACGAAGGCGGGCTTCGTCGTGGACCAGTGCGCCAGCACCCGGGTGGGCACGTAGCGGCGCGTCAAGCCGACCCGTTCGGTGCCCAGCACGACGTCACCCACCGCCAGCTCGGCGATCGGCCGGGTCCCGCCGTCGGCCATCAGGACGCGGGTGGGACCCGCGAGGCAGTACACGCAGGCGTGCGAGCAGCCGCGGTAGGGGTTGACCGTCCAGCGGAACGGCACCATCGACGCCGCGGGCACCCTGTTGAGCGCCGACCGGGCCTCCACCTCGTGGAACACCGTGCCCGCGAACTCGGGGGTGCGCACGCTGCGCAGCAGCCCGTCCAGCCCGGGAAGGGCCTGCGCCGCGCCGATCCCGTCCTCGCCCACCCGCTGCCCGCTCCACCGCATGGTCTGATTCGAACACAAGTTCGACTCGGGTGGCAAGTCGGATTGCCGCGGCGCGACCGACTCTCGCCTTTCGGACGCGACGGCACCGGTGCCGTGCGGGGCCCTGGACGTTGCGACGATGGGCGGCGTGCCTCCCCCGCCGCGCCCCGTCGAAGGGCGCCGTCGCGACGCCGCGGCCGAGGGCCCCACCGAGCCCTTCGCCGCCGTGCCCGCGCCGGTGCGCGAGCCCGCCGCCGGTCCGGGTCGTGCGGAGGCACCCGCGGCGGCGGTCGGGCACGGGCACGCCGCCGCTGCGCCTGCGGGTCGCCGGGTGCGGATTCTGCTTGCCGCCCTGCTGGTGCCCACAGCGCTGGCCGCGGTGGTCGGGCTCGGCGTGCTCTGGCCCTCAGGGCCGGGACCCGCGGCGACGGCAGCGGCCGCGACGACCCCGGTGAACGCCCAGGTCATCCAGGCCCGCACGGCCCGCTGCGACGGCGGCGCGGCGGCCCTTGACGGTTCGGCGCCTGCCCCACCCGGTGCGGCGTCCGGCAGCGCGGGCGCCGCACCGGGCGCGCCGCCCGGCAGCACCACGAGCGGCGGGGCAGGCGGGGCGGGCGCGGGTGGTGGCGGCGCGGGGGACGGCGGGTGCGTCGCGCTCGTCGTCCACATGGCCGACGGCCCGCGCGCGGGCCGCGACCTCCTGCAGCTCGTGCCGGTCGAGCCCAGCACCCCGCGGTTCGCGGTCGGCGACCAGGTCGTGCTGGCCTGGTCCGGCGGCGACCCGGACGACGCGGGCTCCTACCAGGTCGTCGACTTCCAACGCGGCGGGTCGCTGTGGTGGCTCGCCGGACTGTTCGCCGCCGCGGTGCTGGCGCTGGGCCGGTGGCGCGGGCTCGCGGCGCTGGCCGCGCTCGCCCTGAGCTTCCTGGTGCTGCTCGTGTTCGTGCTGCCCGCGATCCTCGCCGGGCACGACCCGCTGTGGGTGGCGGTCGTCGGCGCCTGCCTGATCCTCTTCGCGGTGCTCTACCTGACGCACGGGCTCTCGGCGCGCACGTCGACCGCCGTGCTCGGCACCCTCGTGTCCCTGCTGCTCATCGGCGGCCTTTCCGCCGCGTTCACCGCGTTGGCCCGGCTCACCGGCCTCGACGAGACCACCAGCTCCCTCATCGGCGCACTCGGCGCGGGCGTCGACACGCGCGGCCTGCTGCTCGCGGGTGTGGTGATCGGCGCGCTCGGCGTCCTCGACGACGTCACGGTCACCCAGACGAGCGCGGTGTGGGAGCTGCGGCGGGCCAACCCCGCGCTCGGTTCGCGCGGGCTGTTCACGGCGGCGATGCGGATCGGCCGCGACCACGTCTCCTCCGCGGTGAACACGTTGGTGCTGGCCTACGCGGGTGCCTCGCTCCCGCTGATGCTGATCTTCAGCGTCTCCGGGAGGGCCCTCGGCGACGTCGTCGCGACCCAGGAGGTCGCCACCGAGATCGTCCGCACGCTGGTGGGCAGCATCGGGTTGGTGGCGTCCGTGCCGATCACGACGGCGGTGGCGGCCGCCGTGGCGAGCCGGGAGTCGTACTGAGGCGCCCGACGAGGGTGGCCTCCCCTTCGGCCTCGCTGTGGGCGAGGACGTCGAGCCCCGCGAACGCCGCGAGCAGCTCCCCCGGCGCCGCCCGGAACGGGCCGGGGCCCTCGTCGACCTCGGACAGCACCGTGATCGCGAGCAGCCCGCCCGGCGCGAGCGCGGCCATCAGCCGCGGGTAGAGCGCAGGGTCGCGGAAGCGCTGGCAGACGACCACGTCGTAGGGGCCTGCGCAGCCCGCGGGCAGCCCGTCGTCGAGGTCGTGGCGCCACCATCGGACGTGCGGGTCCGCCCGGCCTGCCGCGGCGAGGGCGACCTCCGACACGTCCACGGCGTCGACGGTCAGGCCCCGGCGGGCGAGCCACAGCGCCACCGCGCCCCGGCCGCAGGCGACGTCGAGCGCGCGGCCCGCCGTCGGCACCAGGTCCTCCCGGCCGCGGAGGGCGTCGGGCGGCAGCGGCCCCACGTCGACGGCCGCGGCATGCCGGGCGTCCCACCGCGACCGGTCGCGCTCACTCATGCGCCCTCCCTGCCCATGATCGTCGGCTCGGCGCGGATACGGCCTGCTCTGGCCGGTCCGCGTGCCGAGCCGGTGATCAAGCCGCGCGTCCGGCGCTCATGCCAGGCGCGCGACCAGGTCGTCGACGACGGCGTCGAGCGGCACCGGCTCCTGCGCCCCCGACGCCATGTCCTTGACGCCGACCGTGCCCGCCTCGAGGTCGCGGGCGCCGAGCACGAGCGTGAACCGCGCCCCGGAGCGGTCGGCGGACTTCATCGCGCCCTTCAGGCCGCGGCCGCCGTAGGCGAGGTCGACCCGCACCCCGGCCTTGCGCAGCCGTGCGGCGATCACCACGAGCCGTCGGCGGGCGTCCTCGCCCATCGGCACGCCGAACACCTCGCACCGCGCCGCCGACCACGGCGCGACGCCCTCGGCCTGGCAGGCCAGCAGCGTGCGGTCGACCCCCAGCCCGAACCCGACCCCGGTCAACGGTGGGCCACCCAGGGTCGCCATCAGCCCGTCGTAGCGGCCGCCGCCGCCGATGCCCGACTGCGCGCCCAGCCCGTCGTGCACGAACTCGAACGTCGTCTTCGTGTAGTAGTCCAGGCCGCGCACCATCCGCGGGTTCTCGACGAACGCGATGCCCAGGTCGCGCAGGTGCTGCAGCACCAGCGCGTGGTGCTCGGCCGCCGCCCGCGAGAGGTGGTCGGTCAGCAGCGGCGCGTCGGCGAGCATCGCCCGCACCTCGGGGCGCTTGTCGTCCAGCACCCGCAGCGGGTTGATCTCGGCCCGACGCCGGGTGGGCTCGTCGAGCGGCAGACCGGCCAGGAACTCCTGCAGGCGCGCCCGGTAGGCGGGGCGGGACTCGGCGTCGCCGAGCGAGGTGAGCTCCAGCCGGTAGCCGGTGAGCCCCAGCGCCCGGTAGCCCTCGTCGGCGACCGCGATCACCTCGGCGTCCAGCGCGGGGTCGTCCACGCCGATGGCCTCGATCCCGACCTGCTGGAGCTGGCGGTAGCGCCCGGCCTGCGGCCGCTCGTAGCGGAAGAAGGGCCCGGCGTAGCGCAGCTTGACCGGAAGTCCCGCCCGGTCGAGCCCGTGCTCGATCACCGCGCGGACGACGCCCGCGGTGCCCTCGGGACGGAGGGTGACCGACCGGTCGCCGCGGTCGGCGAACGTGTACATCTCCTTCGACACGACGTCGGTGGACTCGCCCACCCCGCGCGCGAACAGCGCCGTGTCCTCGAAGACCGGCAGCTCGACCAGGCCGTAGCCCGCACGCGCCGCCGAGGCGAGCAGGGTGTCGCGCACGTGCTCGAACCCCGCTGAGGCAGGCGGGACGTAGTCGGGCACCCCCTTCGGCGCGGCGAACGGCGTGGTCCGCGCGACGGGGTCGTTCTGCATGACGGTCACAGGCCCCGCCCCCGTGCGGGCAGGTCGAGGTCCTGCAGGAACGGGTTGGCCGCCCGCTCCCTGCCGATCGTCGTCGTCGGCCCGTGCCCGGGGAGGACGACGGCGGTGTCGTCGCGGGTCAGCAGGACGTCGCGCAGGCTCGCCATCATCTGGGCGGGGTCCCCGCCGGGCAGGTCGGTGCGGCCGATCGAGCCCGCGAACAGCGTGTCCCCCGCGAAGACCACCTCGACGCCCTCGTCGGTCGGCGTCGTGAAGACCACCGAGCCCTGCGTGTGGCCCGGCGCGTGGGCGACGCGCAGGGTGAGCCCGGCGATCTCCAGCGCGGCGCCGTCGTCGAGCGCGCGCACCTCCCGCGGCTCGCGCAGCGTGAGCGGGCCGCCGAACGCGGCGGTGGCCTGCGGCGAGAGGCCCCGCAGCGGATCGGTGAGCAGCATCCGGTCCGACGGGTGGATCCAGGCGGGCACGTCGTGGCCGTCGCAGACCGGGGCCACGCTGAAGACGTGGTCGAGGTGCCCGTGGGTGAGCAGCACCGCGACCGGCGTGAGCCGGTGCTCGGCGAGCACGGCATCGAGGGGCTCCACGGCGTCCTGGCCGGGGTCGACCACGACGCACGCCTCCCCCGCGGCCGTCGCCACCACGTAGCAGTTGGTCTGGAACGACCCGGCCGGAAAACCTGCGACAAGCACGCGGCCAAGCCTACGGGCCGACCGAAAGCTCTCAGGTAGGGCCGCTATTCTCGCGCGGGCCCCGGCCCCACGTGGACGGCCGCCGGGGTGAGGGGAGCGGTGGCGGTGGCGACGAACCAGATGCGGCGCGAGGCGGCGAAGCGCAAGCTCGCCCGTCAGCGGGAACGGCAGGCGGCGCAGGCCAAGCGGCGGCGTCAGCTGTCGGTCATCGGCTCGATCGTCGCCGTCGTCGTGGTCGTGGTCGGCGTCGTCCTCTTCGCGACGCTGGGCGGCGGCTCCGCCCCGGCCACCGACGCCGCGGCCACCCCCACGCCCGATGCGGCCGCCACCCCCACGGCGACGCCGCAGACCCCCGAGGCCATCCCCAGCGCGGTCGCGCCGCTCCCGAAGCGCCCGACCCCCCTCCCGGCCACCGTCAACTGCAGCTTCCCGGCGGGCGGACAGGCCGCCAAGCCGGTCATGCCACCGCCGGGCACGGGGGTCAGCGCGCGGGGCACGGTCGCGGTGACGCTGCAGACCGGCGACGGCGCGATCCCGCTGACCCTCGACAAGGCGCTCGCGCCCTGCACCGTGGACAGCTTCGTCAGCCTCGCCAAGCAGGGGTACTTCGACAACAGCACCTGCCACCGCATCACCACCGCCCCCGGGCTGCAGGTGCTGCAGTGCGGCGACCCGACCGGCACGGGCACCGGCGGCCCCGGCTACACGATCCCCGACGAGGTGTTCCCCGAGCTCAAGTACGGGCGCGGCATCCTCGCGATGGCCAACACGGGACAGCCCAACACCGGCGGCAGCCAGTTCTTCATGATCTACGGCGACGGCGACCTGCCCCCGCAGTACACCGCGTTCGGCTCGATCACCCCGGAGGGCCTCCAGGTGATCGACACGATCGCGAAGCGGGGGTCGGACGGCTCGCTGGACCCGAGCCCTGGCGGCGGCAAGCCCATCCAGCCGGTGACGATCGAGAACGTGACGGTCGGCTAGGCGCGGGGTCGTGCGCGGAAACGATCGCCAGGGCGACCGTTTCCGCGCACGGCTAGCTCGCGCTCGTCACCCGATACACGTCGTAGACGCCCTCGACGTTGCGCACCGCGGACAGCACGTGCCCGAGGTGCTTCGGGTCGCCCATCTCGAAGCTGAAGCGCGAGACGGCGACCCGGTCCTTCGAGGTCGCCACCGACGCCGACAGGATGTTGACCTTCTCGTCGGCGAGCACCTTGGTGATGTCCGACAGCAGCCGGTGCCGGTCGAGCGCCTCGGCCTGGATGGCGACGAGGAACACCGACCCCGGCGACACCGACCACGCCACGTCCACGATCCGCTCCGCGCGACCCCGCAGGTCGGCCGCGTTCGTGCAGTCGACGCGGTGCACCGAGATGCCGCCGCCGCGGGTGACGAAGCCCATGATCTCGTCGCCGGGCACCGGCGTGCAGCAGCGGGCGAGCTTGGTGTAGAGGTCGCCGACGTCCTCGCCGTCGCTGCGGACGACGACGCCCGCCTCGCCGCCGGACCGCTGCCGGACCGTGGACGGCGTGGCGCGCTCGGCGAGGTCCTCCTCGGCCTGCTCCTCCCCGCCCAACAGCGCGGTGAGCCGCTGGATGACGTGCCGGGCGCTGGCATGCCCCTCCCCCACCGCGGCGTACAGCGCGGCCAGGTCGGGGAAGTGCAGCTCGTGCGACAGCGCGGCCATCGCGTCGGTGGACACCAGCCGCTGCAGCGGCATCGACGAGCGCCGCGCCTCGCGGGCGATCGCGTCCTTGCCCGCCTCGATGGCCTCCTCGCGCCGCTCCTTCGCGAACCACTGCTTGATCTTCGTCTTGGCCCGGGGCGACGCGACGAACGCCAGCCAGTCGCGGCTGGGGCCCGCGCCCTCCGCCTTGGACGTGAAGATCTCGACGACGTCGCCCGACTCGAGCGTGCGCTCCAGCGCGACCAGCCGCCCGTTGACCCGCGACCCGATGCAGCGGTTGCCGACCTCGGTGTGCACGGCGTACGCGAAGTCGACCGGCGTCGACTTGGCGGGCAGCGTGTAGACGTCGCCCTTGGGGCTGAACACGAAGATCTGCTGGGCGCCGAGGTCGTAGCGCAGCTGCTCGAGGAAGTCGCCAGGGTCCGCCGCCTCCCGCTGCCAGTCCAGCAGCTGGCGCATCCAGGACATCTCGTCGATCTCGACGCTCGCGCTGCCCTGCGCCTTCGGCGCCTCCTTGTAGCGCCAGTGCGCGGCGATGCCGAACTCGGCGGTGTTGTGCATCTCGTGCGTGCGGATCTGCACCTCGAGCGGCTTGCCGTCCGGCCCGATCACCGTCGTGTGCAGCGACTGGTAGACCCCGTACCGGGGCTGCGCGATGTAGTCCTTGAACCGGCCCGGCATCGGCTGCCACAGGGCGTGCACCATGCCGATCGCGGCGTAGCAGTCGCGGACCTCGTCCACGAGCACGCGCACCCCGACGAGATCGTGGATGTCGTCGAAGTCGCGGCCCTTGACGATCATCTTGCGGTAGATCGAGTAGTAGTGCTTCGGCCTGCCCTCGACGACGGGGTTCGCGATGCGCGCCGCGTCGAGCTGCTGGGAGACCTCGTCGATCACCTGCTTGAGATAGGTGTCGCGGGAGGGCGCGCGGGTGGCCACCAGCCGGACGATCTCCGAGTACTTCTTGGGATGCAGGATCGCGAAGGACAGGTCCTCCAGCTCCCACTTGACCGTGGCCATGCCCAGCCGGTGCGCCAGCGGCGCCATCACCTCGAGCGTCTCGCGCGCCTTCTTGGCCTGCTTCTCCGGGGACAGGAAGCGCATCGTGCGCATGTTGTGCAGCCGGTCGGACAGCTTGATGACCAGCACCCGCGGGTCCCGCGCCATCGCGACGATCATCTTGCGGATCGTCTCGGCCTCGGCCGCGTTGCCGAACTCGACCTTGTCCAGCTTCGTGACGCCGTCGACGAGGTGGGCCACCTCGTCGCCGAACTCCGCGCGCAGGCGGTCCAGCGAGTAGTCGGTGTCCTCGACGGTGTCGTGCAGCAGTGCGGCGACGAGCGTCGTGGTGTCCATGCCCAGCTCGGCCAGGATCGTGGCGACGGCGAGCGGATGGGTGATGTACGGATCGCCGGACTTGCGCTTCTGCCCCGCGTGCTTGGCCTCGGCCACCTCGTACGCGCCCACCAGCAGCCCGAGGTCCGCCTTCGGGTGCAGCGAACGGTGCACGCTCGCCAGCGGCTCCAGCACGGGCGGCACCGGCGCGACGCGCTGCGGCGTCATGCGGCGGGCGATGCGCGCTCGTACCCGGCGGGTGGCGGAGGGGCGCACGCCTTCAGGACCGGGGACCGGCGGCGCCGCGGGCTGCAGGTCGGTCATGCCGTGGGGAGCTCCACGCCCCAAAGGATAGTCCGCCTACAGCCTCAGCATGGGGTGGACCGGCAAAGGGGCCAGCCGATCGCGCCCGCCGAGGCCGACGAGCTCCAACAGCACGCCGAGCCCGACCACCTCGACGCCGACGTCGGTCAGCAGCGCACACGTCGCGGCCGCGGTGCCGCCGGTGGCGAGCACGTCGTCGACGACGAGCGCGCGCATCCCCGCCTCGACCGTGTCGGCGGGCAGCTCGAGGGTGGCCGTGCCGTACTCGAGGTCGTAGGTGCGGCTCGCCGCCACCCGCGGGAGCTTGCCCGCCTTCCGGACCGGCACGACGCCGATGCCCGCCACCAGCGCGGCCGCCGCGCCGAGCAGGAACCCGCGTGCCTCGATCCCGACGACGACGTCCGCTGCGCCGACCCGGGTGGCCAGCTCCGTGGCCACGGCGGTGAACGCCTCGGCGTCGGCGAGAACGGGGGTGATGTCGCGGAAGAGGATGCCCGGCGACGGGAAGTCCGGCACGTCGCGCACCAGCTCGCGGACGCGGTCGAGCTGCGCGTCCGCTTCGTCCCAGGCGGGGTCGGCCGCGCTCACCGGTGGCGCTTGCCCGTCGGCCGGGACGCCTTGCCGGAGGGCCGCGCCCGACCCGCATGCGTCGACTTCGCGTGCCGGGCGGGCGTGCTCGCGGCGGCCGCGACCGCCCGCTCGCGCCGCAGCCCCCTCGCGAGCTGATCGTCGTCGGTGACATCGGGCTCCGCGCCCGCCGCGGCCTCCTTGACGGGCGCCTCGGCGGCGGCCGCGGCGCGCTTGCGGCGGGCGACCACGCGCGCGGCCTGCTCCTGGAAGCGGCGGTCGCGCATCTTGAGGTCGACCAGCAGCGGCGTGGCCAGCAGCAGCGACGAGAGCGCACCGGCCAGGATGCCGACGAGCTGCACCAGCGCGAGGTCCGCCAGCGTGCCGACGCCGAGCACGCCGACACCGACGATCATCAGCCCGATGACCGGCAGCACCGCGATCAGCGAAGTGTTGATCGAGCGCATCAGGGTCTGGTTCAGCGCGAGGTTGGCCGCCTCGCCGTATGTGCGACGGGTGAGGCCGAGGAGGCCGCGGGTGTTCTCCTTCACCTTGTCGAACACCACGACCGTGTCGTAGAGGGAGAACCCGAGGATCGTCAGCAGACCGATCACGGTGGCGGGCGTGACCTCGAACCCGATGATCGAGTAGATGCCCGCGGTGACCGTGACGTCGTGGACCAGCGCCACCAGCGCGGCCACCGCCATCGCGCGCTCGAAGTAGAACGCCAGGAACAGCGTGACGAGCACCAGGAACACGGCCAGCGCGATGACCGCCTGCTGGGTGATCTGGCCACCCCAGCTGCCGCTGACCGCGCTGTCGCTGATCACCGTCAGTGCGGGCTTGCCGTCCACACCCCGGGGCCCGAACGCGTCGAACAGCGCCTGCTTGACCGCCACGGTCTGCGCGGGCGTGAGCGACTCCGACCGGATCAGCACCGACGCCGACGGACCGGTGCCCGCGGTCTGCACCGAGGCGGCCGCCACCCCCGTGGACTTCTGGAAGACGTCCTCGACCGCGGTCACCGTGGCGGGCGCCGTGGCCGTGTTGGCCGGGAACTGGATCTGGGTGCCGCCGGTGAAGTCGATGCCGAGGTTGAACCCGCGGAACACGATCGACGCGATGCACACGAGCATCAGCAGCCCGAAGGCGACGTACCAGGCCTTGCGGCGGCCGACGATGTCGAACGCGCCGGTGCCGGTGTAGAGCCGGGTGAGGACCGACATGGCTCACGCACCCCCCTTCGTCATCGGCACGGGCGCCGAGGACGACGCAGCCGACCCAGCCGCCGTCTGCCTGCGCTCCGCGCCGATCTTCGCCACGGCCCCCAGCCCGGACAGCGCGGGGCTGCCGAACACCCGGGAGCTCGACGCGAGCGCGACCAGCGGGTGGGTCACGAGGAACACCACGATCAGGTCGAGCACCGTGGACAGGCCCAGCGTGAACGCGAAGCCCTTCACCTGGCCGACGGCCAGCAGGTACAGCACGGCCGAGGCGAGGAAGCTCACCGCGTCGGCGGACAGGATCGTGCGCCGGGCGCGCACCCAGCCGCGGGGCACCGCCGAACGGAACGTGCGGCCTTCGCGCATCTCGTCCTTGAGCCGTTCGAAGAAGATCACGAACGAGTCCGCGGTGATCCCGATGGCGACGATGAACCCGGCGATGCCCGCGAGGTCGAGCGTGAACCCGATCCAGCGGCCGAGCAGCACGAGCACCGCGAACACGATCCCGCCGGACAGGACGAGCGACAGGATGGTCAGCACGCCGAGGACGCGGTAGTAGATCAGGCAGTAGACGAACACGAGCAGCAGCCCGATCCCGCCCGCGATCAGCCCGGCATCCAGCGAGGCGAGGCCGAGCGTCGCCGAGACCGTCTGCGCCTCGCTCGACTCGAACGACAGCGGCAGCGAGCCGTAGCGCAGCACGCCCGCGAGGTTCTGCGCCTGTGCCTGGCTGAACTGCCCGGAGATCTCGGTGGTGCCGTAGATCGCGCCCTGGATCGTGGGCGCCGACACGACCTTGCCGTCGAGGGTGAACGCCACGGCTTCACCGATGTGCCCGGTCGTGTAGTTGCCCCAGATCGACGCGCCCTCGCTCTTGAAGGTCACGTTGACCACGTAGCCGACGCCCTGGCCGTTGGTGGACGCCTGCGCGCTGGAGATCTGCGTGCCCTCCAGGAACGACGGGCCGAGCACGTACTTGGCGGTGCCGTCCTGGTTGCACGTGACGAGCGGCAGCGTCGGGTCGTCGTAGCCGGTGAGCGGGTCGGGCTTGGCGCAGTCGAGCGTCTGCAGGGCGACCTGCTGGGTGGTCTCGTCGGTGCTCTGCCGGATCGCCTTGGCGGCCGCGATCTCCTGGGCGAGCTGCGGGTCCGACGGCGTCGGGGCGGGCGTCGCCCCGCCTTGCGTCGTCGCCGCCGGGGCCTGCGGCGCCGGGGTCGGGGTGGGCGCCTGCAGCGGAAGCGCGTAGGCCACCGGCCGCACGGGCCGCTCGACCGGCGCCGCCGCGCCCTGCGGCTGCGACGCGGGCGACGGCTGTGGGGACGGAACCGCCGAGGGCGCCGGCGACGGCGCCGGGGTCGCCGCGCCGCTCGGCGCGGCGGGGTTCGGCGCGGCGGGGTTCGGCGCGGCGGGGTTCGGCGCGGGGTTGGCGGGCGCGGACGGCACGGGCTGCCCGACCACCGGCCGGAACCGCAGCTGCGCGGTCTGCCCGAGGGAACGGGCCTGCTCCCCCGCGTCGCCCGGCACGGTGATGGTGATGTTGTTGCCGTCGAGGACCACCTCGGCGCCGCTCACCCCGAGCCCGTTGACCCGCTGCTCGATGATCTGCTGGGCCTGCACGAGCTGGTCACGCGGCGGGGCGCCGCCGTCGACGGTGCGGGCCACCAGCGTCACGCGGGTGCCGCCCTGCAGGTCGATGCCGAGCTTCGGCGTGGGACGGCCGTCGCCGGTGAGGAACACGAGCCCGTACAGCACGACGACGATGCCCGCGAACGCCGCCAGGTAGCGCCACGGACGGATGCGCCCCGGGGTGGTTGCCACTGATGTCTCTTCCTGAAGTCACCGCGGGGCCACCGCGGCGGGGTGGTTCAGCTGCGGTGAGAGCCGTTCGTCGACTCGTCCTTGTCCAGCGAAGGGGCCTTGTCCAGCGACGGGGTCTCCGTCGCGGGTGCCTCGGCGACGGCGGCAGGCTCGGCGTCGTGGGCGGGCTCGTCGGCGGCGATCCGCTCGCGGATCGCGGCACGCACCCACGTGGTGATGACGCCGTCGGCGATCTCCAGGTCGATGGTGTCCTCGTAGGAAGCGTCCACCACCGTGCCCCGAAGCCCGGAGGTGGTGCTCACGACATCGCCCGGCTCCAGCGACCGCTGCAGCTCCTGCATCGCCGCCTGCGCGCGCCGCTGCTTGCGGCTGGACAGGAAGAGCGGGATGAACATGAGCAGGACGATGATGGGCAACAGCAGCGAGATGTCCATGGTGTCGGGTGGTCTCCGTATCTCCGCATGTGGTCAGCCGAGTCTGCCGGCCCAGGGGTCAGAACAGCGCCGCGGGTCCGCCCCCAGGCGGCAGCGGGACGCCGAGATGGCTCCACGCCGCCGCGGTGGCGACCCGTCCGCGCGGTGTGCGGGCCAGCATCCCGGCGCGCACGAGGTAGGGCTCGCAGACCTCCTCGACGGTACCGGCTTCCTCACCGACGGCGACGGCGAGCGTCGAGACGCCGACCGGACCGCCACCGAACGAGCGCACGAGCGCGCCGAGGACGGCCCTGTCGAGCCGGTCGAGGCCGAGCTCGTCGACGTCGTAGACCTCCAGCGCCGCCCGCGCCACGCCGCGGTTGACCGAGCCGTCCGCGCGGACCTCGGCGAAGTCGCGCACCCGGCGCAGCAGCCGGTTGGCGATGCGCGGCGTGCCGCGGGACCGGCGGGCGATCTCCGCCGCGCCGTCGGGGCGCAGGTCGACGTCGAGGATGGCGGCGGCGCGGCGGAGCACCCGCTCCAGCTCGGCGGCCTCGTAGAACTCCATGTGCGCGGTGAACCCGAACCGGTCGCGCAGCGGGCTGGTGAGCGCCCCGGACCGGGTGGTCGCGCCGACCAGCGTGAACGGGGCGATGTCCAGCGGGATCGACGTGGCTCCCGGGCCTTTGCCGACGACGACGTCGACGCGGAAGTCCTCCATCGCCAGGTAGAGCATCTCCTCGGCGGGTCGGGCGATGCGGTGGATCTCGTCGATGAACAGCACGTCGCCCGGCGCGAGGTTGGACAGCATCGCGGCGAGGTCGCCCGCCCGCTCCAGCGCCGGACCGCTGGTGAGCCGGATCTGGGCGCCCAACTCGGCCGCGATGATCAGCGCGAGGCTGGTCTTGCCCAGCCCCGGGGGGCCGGAGAGCAGCACGTGGTCGGGGGGGTCGCCGCGGCGGCGGGCCCCTTCGAGCACCAGCGACAGCTGTTCTCGCACCCTGGCTTGGCCGACGAACTCGGCGAGCGTGCGGGGCCGCAGGCTGGCCTCGACCTCCAGCTCCTCCGGCTCGGCGGCGGGCGTCACCTCACTCACGCGCCAACCGCCTGCCGCCCCCCATGATCGACGTTTGAGTGACATGAGGGCCATATGTGGCGCTCATGTCACTCCAACGCGGATCAGTCATCGGCCGCGGCCCAGCGCGGTGAGGGCGGCGCGCAGCAGTGCGCTCGCGTCGGACCCGGCCTCGGCGGCCAGTGCCTGCTCGACGGCGGCCTCCGCGGGCTTCGCCGCGAACCCGAGCCCGACCAGCGCGTCGACGACCTGCTCCCGGCGGGGATCGCCGCCGCCGGAACGCTGCGGGACGAGCGCGGGCGCCGCCGTCGGGGCGACGACCTTGTCCTTGAGCTCCAGGACCATGCGCTGGGCGACCTTGGGCCCGATGCCCGGCACCCGGGTGAGGGTCTTCACGTCGCCCTCGACCAGCGCGGTGGCGAGCGCGTCGGGGTCGAGCACGGCCAGCGTGGCGAGCGCCATCCGCGGCCCGATGCCCGCCACCGACTGCAGCAGGCCGAAGACGTCGCGCTGCTCGTCGTCGGTGAAGCCGAAGAGGGTGAGCGAGTCCTCGCGGACGACCAGCGCGGTGGCGAGGCGGGCCTGCTGGCCGCGGCGGAGTGTCGCGAGCGTGTTGGGGGTGGCCTGCACGGCCAGCCCGACCCCGCCGACCTCGACGACGGCGTGGTCCAGGCCGATGGACAGCACGTCTCCGCGCACGGAGCTGATCAACTCGCCACCCCCGTTCCGCACGCTGCCGCCCGCCGCCTGCCGCCGCCCGCCCCGGCTGGGCGGCGCGGGCGCGCCACGCGCGCGGGCCCGCTCATCGTGCCTCCTTCGCCGCGGCCGCCAACCGGGCGCGGTGGGCGCGCGCCAGCTCGTCGGAGCGCGCCTTGGCCTGGGCCATCCGGTCGAGCATCGGCGCGCGCCAGCAGTGGCAGATCGCGAGCGCGAGCGCATCGGCGGCGTCGGCGGGGCGGGGCGCGTCCGGGAGCGCGAGCAGCCGGGTGACCATGGCGGTGACCTGCGCTTTGCCCGCGCGCCCCTCGCCGGTGACGGCGGCCTTGACCTCGCTCGGCGTGTGGAAGGCCACCGGCAGGCCCGCCCGCGCGGCGAGCAGCGCGACCACGCCGGACGCCTGCGCGGTGCCCATCACCGTGCGCACGTTCTGCTGGCTGAAGACCCGCTCGATCGCCACGACGTCGGGCCGGTAGCGCTCGATCCACTCCTGGACGGTCTGGCCGACGGCGAGCAGCCGCCGCTCCACCGGCACGTCGGAAGGGCTGCGCACGACATCGACGGCGACGCACCTGACCTGCCGCCCGCCGCCGCCGTCGACCACACCGAGGCCGCACCGGGTCAGCCCGGGGTCGACGCCGAGCACCCGCACCCGCCACTCCCTCCGCGAACAGTCGTTCGACGGGCAGGCTACCGGCGCCCGCGCGGGACTCGGTGTGGGCACGCCGGGCCGCCGCCGACTTCGCACAGCGCGGTGCGTCCTCGCACAGGGTCGAACTTCTGCGAGGACGCCTGACGGTGTGCGAAGTCGGTCCGCTCGCGCGCAGGCCACCGGCGTCCTGCGCGCCGCGGCCTGTCACGGCTGGTCCGCGAAGCAGCGCAGCACCAGGCCCGTGCGCGGTTTCGGGACGAAGAACGTCGACTTGCGCGGCATGAGCACGCCCCGCGCGGACAGCTCGAGCACGGTCGCTGTGGGCGTCGGGCGGACGAGCAGCGCCACGCCGCGGGTGGCGCGCGCCTCGGCGACCGCGGCGGCGGCCGAGTGGCGCAGCACGACCGTCACCGGGTCGGCGACGAGCAGCACGTCGACGAGCGCGACGTCCAGCTCGCGCCACCCGGGCGGCACGGCCGATGCGTCGGGCGCGGTGAGCCGAAGCCAGCGGTCGCCGTCGGTGACCAGCACCAGCGGCCGGGATGCGGTGGCCAGCAGCACCTCGGCTTCCGCGGTGTCGAGTGGGTCGAGCGGGTCGCACCGGAAGCGTCGGGCGTCGATCCCGTCCAGCGCGGTGTTCGGCAGCACGCGGTGGATCGCGCGCACCTGGGGGCCGTGCTCGCCCGCGGGCACAACCAGGGCGAGCGTCCGGTGGGTGGGCCGGTCGTCCCACGCCGCATCAGGTCGGCCCCGCACGGCGGCGCGCGGACCGCCCGCCTCGTCCCCGGCACCGGCCGCGGCGGGCGGGTGCTCGCCCGGCTGTGCCACCGGGTGGGCGGCGTCGGCCGCCCGGCGCGCCGCGGCGGGCCGGGCATCGGCCGCCCGAGCCGCTGAGTGGGCAGCACCGGCCGCCCGGCCCTCCGCGGCGGCCCGGTGATCGGCCGCCCGGCCCGCTGGGTGGGCGGCGGCGCCCACTCCGGGTCGCTCGGCCGCACCGTCGGCGCTCCCCGACGCGGCGGCCCAGCGGTGGTGGCCGTCGGCGATCACGGCTCGGCGACGGGCCAGATCGGCGCGGACCATGGCGACCTCGCCGGGGTCGGACACCCGCCACAGCCGGTGCCGGACGCCCGCTTCGTCGGTGAGGTCGGCGACCGGTGTGCGCTCGGCGACGGCCCGGCGCGCGAGTGCGGCCGCCGCACCCGGCGTGCCGTCGTGGGCCAGCACCACCGGCTCCAGGTCGGCACGGGTCGCCTCGCGCAGCGCCCGCCGGTCGGCGACAACCGCCGCCACCGTCGCCTCGTGGGGTGCAACGACCGGCGGGTCGGCGAGCGCGACCGCGCCTATCCAGCCCCGCGTGGACGGGTCCGGCCCGGGGCCGGAGATGTCGTAGACAAACAGCGCGGCACCGCGGTCGACGGCGAGCGTGCCGTCGGTGCGCCAGATGCCCAGTCGCGCGGCGGCGTCGGCGGCGCCGAAGGTCGGCAGCGTGAGGTGCACGATGCTGCGCGGGTCGGCGGACGCGAGCCGCGCACGCTCGGCGGGCTCGATGAGGTCGTACGCGGGCGCCGTATACGCCGCGAGCCGCACCTCGTCCGCGTAATGGGTGGCGACGAACGGCGCCAGGTCCAGCCCGCCCCGGTCGGCACCGGCGGGCGCGTCACCACCCGACGCATCCTCGCCGACCCCGCTGCGGCCGGATGCACCACTACTCGGCGCATCCTCGCCGAGCCCATCACCGCCGAGCCCATCACCGCCGAGCCCGTCACCGCCGGGCACGTCACCACCTGGCGCGTCCTCGCCGAGCCCGTCGCCGGAATCGTCGCCGCCCGGCGCACCACGGCCCCGCTTGCCACCGGGAAGCTCGTCGGCGGGCGGGTCGGCAGCGGGCCGGTGGTCGGTACCCATGATCGCCTCCCACGCCGCGCTAGTGCCGATGTTCGCTCCGCAGGCTCCGCTCAGTGCCGATGTTCGCTCCGCAAGCTCCGCTCAGTGCGCGGCGTCGTCCCAGCTCCGCCCGTACCCGACGGACACGGACAGCGGCACCGACAGCTGCGCGGCCGCCCCCATCTCACGGCGCACGAGCGTCTCGACGACCGCACGCTCGCCCTCGGCGACCTCCAGCACCAGCTCGTCGTGCACCTGCAGCAACATCCGGCTGCGCAGCCCCTCGGCCGACAGCGCGCGGTGCACGCCGAGCATCGCCACCTTGATGATGTCCGCCGCGCTGCCCTGGATCGGCGCGTTGAGCGCCATCCGCTCGGCCATCTCGCGGCGCTGCCGGTTGTCGCTGGTGAGATCGGGCAGGTAGCGGCGGCGGCCGAGGATCGTCGCGGTGTAGCCGTCCTTCCGGGCGACGTCGACGATGCTGCGCAGGTAGTCGCGCACGCCGCCGAAGCCCTGGAAGTAGCCCTCCATCAGCTCCCGCGCCTCCTCGGTGGGGATGCGCAGCTGGTTGGACAGACCGAACGCGGACAGGCCGTAGGCCAGGCCGTAGTTCATCGCCTTGATCTTGGCGCGCTGGGCGGGGGTGACCTCGGTGGGCTCGACGCCGAACACCCGCGCGGCCGTCTCGGCGTGGAAGTCGTGCTGCGAGCGGAACGCCTCGATCAGCGCCTCGTCCCCCGAGAGGTGCGCCATGATCCGCATCTCGATCTGGCTGTAGTCGACCGTCATCAGCTCGGCGTGCTCGGGGCCGACGATGAACGTCTCGCGGATCCGCCGCCCCGCCGCGGTGCGGATGGGCACGTTCTGCAGGTTGGGCTCGGTGGACGACAGCCGCCCGGTGGCCGCGATGGTCTGGCTGTAGGTGGTGTGGATCCGCCCGTCGTCGGCGACCGACTTCAGCAGCCCCTCCACGGTGACCTTGAGCCGGGTGGCGTCGCGGTGGGCGAGCAGGTGCGAGAGGAACTCGTGGCCGGTCTGCTCGAAGAGGGTCTGCAGAGCATCGGCGTCGGTGGTGTAGCCGGTCTTCGTGCGCTTCGTCTTCGGCATGCCCAGCTCGTCGAACAACACCACCTGCAGCTGCTTCGGCGAGCCGAGGTTGATCTCCTTGCCGATCACCGAGTACGCGTCCTGCGCGGCCTGCTTCACCTGCGCGGCGAACTCGGCCTCCAGCGACGACAACAGGTCGTGGTCGACGGCGATGCCCGCCGTCTCCAGGTCGGCGAGCACGTACTCCAGCGGCAGCTCCAACCCGGCCAGGAGCTCGGTGCCCGCCTTCTCGGCCAGCTCGGCATCGAGCGCGTCGGCCAGCTCGGCCACCGCCGACGCCGCAACCATCTGCGCGGAGGCGCGTTGGGCGTCGGCCTCCTCTTCGCCGCTCGGAGCGTCAGCGGAGAGCACATCGGCACTGCCCAGCAGGGACAGCTGCCCGCCCTCGTCCTCGCCGCCGAGCCGCAGCTCGCGGCGCAGATAGCGCAGCGCGAGGTCGGCGAGGTCGAAGCTGCGCTGGCCGGGGCGGGCGAGGTAGGCCGCGAGCGCGGTGTCGCTCGTGAGGCCCGCGAGCGTCCAGCCGCGCCCCCGCAAGGCGTGCAGCGCCGCCTTGACGTCGTGCGCGGCCTTCGGCACCGCCGGGTCGGCGAGCCACTCCCCCAGTGCCGCCTCGTCGTCGGGGGTGAGCGCGGCGACCTCCACGTAGCCCGCCTGCGGCACCCCGGGCGTGGCGCCCGCCGCCCTCGCCTCCACCGACGGCTCGCCCGCGGCGAGGCCGATGCCCGTCAGGTCGGCCGCCGCCGCGGTGCCGGTGATGCCGTGGAAGGCCAGGCCGACCCGCCGACCGTCGCGCGCGTGCCCGTCGAGCCACGCACGCAGGCCACCGGCGGGGACCGCGCCGCCCTGCACCTCGATGCCACCCTCGGCCTCGGGCTCGGCGCTCTGCAGCGTGGCGAACAGCCGCTCGCGCAGGACGCGGAACTCCAGCTCGTCGAAGAGGCGGTGCACCGCGTCGCGGTTCCACGGTCGCACGGCGAGATCGGCAGGCTCGGCCTCCAGGTCGACATCGCGCACCAGCTCGGTGAGCTGCCGGTTGAGCAGCACGCCCGCGAGGTGGGCGCGCAGCGCATCGCCCGCCTTGCCCTTGACCTCGTCCACCCGGTCGGTGAGCTCGGCGAGCGAGCCGAACTCGCGCACCCACTTCGCGGCCGTCTTCTCGCCGACGCCGGGGATCGAGGGCAGGTTGTCGGACGGGTCGCCGCGCAGCGCCGCGAAATCGGGGTACTGGGCGGGCGTGAGGCCGTAGCGGGCCATCACGGCATCCGGGTCGATCCGCCCGAGCTCGGACACCCCTCGCGTCGGGTAGAGCACCGTGACGTTCTCGCTGACCAGCTGGAACGCGTCGCGGTCGCCCGTGGTGATGAGCACCTCGAAGCCCTCGGCCTCGGCCTGGGTGGCGAGAGTGGCGATGAGGTCGTCGGCCTCGAAGCCCGGCACGCTGAAATCCGGGATGCAGAGGGCCTTGAGGACCTCCTTGATGAGGCCGACCTGGCCGCGGAAGTCGTCCGGGGTGGTGGTGCGGTTGGCCTTGTACTCGACGTAGCGCTCCGACCGGAACGTCTGCCGCGAGACGTCGAAGCACACCGCGAGGTGCGTGGGCTGCTCGTCGCGCAGCAGGTTGATGAGCATCGCCGTGAAGCCGTAGACGGCGTTGGTGGTCTGCCCCGTGCCGGTTCTGAAGTTCTCGGCGGGCAGGGCGAAGAACGCGCGGTAGGCGAGCGAGTGCCCGTCGAGCAGGAGCAGACGACGCCCGGTGGACGGCGGCGGCGCTGACGGGGCGGCGGCTGGGGTGCGGGTGGCGGGGCTCATCGGACGCGAGTGTAGGACCGGCCACCGACACTTTCGCGGAGCGTATGCGGAGCGAACATCGACACTTTCGCGGAGCGTATGCGGAGCGAACATCGACACTGTCGCGCGAGCGTCACGCCGTGGCCTGCGCCCCCGTGTTCCGGTGCATCCGGACCAGCTCGACGCCCGCCGCGTCGTGCACCGACGCCGTCACCCGGTAGCCCGCCGCGGCGTAGAAGCGGCGGTTGTCGTCGCTCCGCGCACCCGTGACCAGCCACGTCGACGTGACCGCCGCAGGGGCGGCGGCGTGCACGGCGGCCAGGAGCGCACCGCCGACGCCGCGGCCCTGCACGTCGGGCGCCACCGAGAGCCGGGCCACCTCCATCGCCGCCCCGTCGACCCGCCCGCGCACCGACCCGACCAGCCGCGCCCCGAGCCAGGCGCCGACAGCGATCCCGCCGGGCCGGGCCAGCTCCGCGCGGAGCTCGTCGAGCGTCTCCAGGAGCGGCGGGATGCCGGGCGCCGCGTAGCGCTGTGCCTCGGTGACGTACGCGGCGCGCTGGACGGTGAGCACCTCGCCCGCGTCGGAGGGCCGCAGCGGGGCGATCCGCAGCGTGTCGGCGGGCGCGCGCACGCCGGGAACCCTACGGGCACCCAGGCCGTTGGCTACCGTGAGGAACGCGCCGAGATTGTCCGTTTATATGCTCGGCCGCGCTCAGCTCGGACCAGGGGGACGAGCTCCCGGACAGAGGGGACGAGCCCCCCGCGACAGATGATGGAGAGCAGTTGTGAGCGTCAGCCTCACCAAGGGTGGAAACGTCAGCCTGACCAAGGAGGCGCCGGGTCTCACCAACGTGGTCGTCGGCCTCGGCTGGGACGTCCGCACCACCACCGGCACCGAGTTCGACCTCGACGCCTCGGCGATCGTGATCGGCGCCGACGGCAAGGTCCTTTCGGACAAGCACTTCGTCTTCTTCAACAACCTGACCACTCCCGACGGCACGGTCGAGCACACCGGCGACAACCTCACCGGTGAGGGCGAGGGCGACGACGAGCAGGTCAAGGTCAACCTCGCGAGCCTCGCCCAGGAGGCCGACAAGGTTGTCTTCCCGGTCAGCATCTACGACGCGGACGCCCGCTCGCAGAGCTTCGGCCAGGTGCGCAACGCGTTCATCCGCGTGGTCAACGCCGCCGACCAGAAGGAGCTGGCGCGCTACGACCTCACCGAGGACGCCTCCACCGAGACGGCCATGGTGTTCGGCGAGCTGTACCGCAACGGTGCCGACTGGAAGTTCCGCGCCATCGGCCAGGGCTACGCGTCGGGTCTGTCAGGCATCGCCCGCGACTACGGCGTCAACGTCTGAGCACCTACCCATGGCCATCGACTACAACAAGCGGCCGGGGGCGAGCCCGCCTCCGGCACCGCAGGGCGGCGGCGGGGTGTCGCTCTCGAAGGTCACCCTGACCAAGTCCGCGCCGAGCGTCTCGCTCAGCAAGCGCGGAGCCGCAGGCGGGCAGCTGCGGGTCAACCTGCAGTGGAGCGCGGGCGTCCCGCAGAAGAAGGGCCTGTTCGGCAGGCTCAGCGCGGGCGGCGGGATCGATCTGGACCTCGCGTGCCTGTGGGAGTTCACCGACGGCACCAAGGGCGTGGTCCAGGCGCTGGGCAACGCGTTCCAGGCGCCCTACCGCGGGGCGCCGATCATCCGGCTCGACGGTGACGACCGCTCCGGCAGCAACGCCGCGGGCGAGAACATGTTCATCGACCTGTCCCGGTTGAACGAGATCCGCCGGATCCTCGTGTTCGCCTTCATCTACGAGGGCGTGCCCAACTGGGCGAGCGCCGACGGCGTCGTCACGCTCTACCCGACGAACAGCCCGGAGATCGAGGTCCGGCTCGACGAGTCCGATCCCAACTCGCCGACCTGCGCGATCGCCATGCTGGAGAACCAGGGCGGCGATCTCGTGGTGCGGCGGGAGGTCCGCTACATCCGCGGCGGTCAGGCCGATCTCGACCGGGCCTATGGCTGGGGCATGGAGTGGACACGCGGCCGGAAGTAGCGGGAGCGACTACCCCTTGCGCCATTTCGGCTATCTGAGCGCGGCGCAGACGGGCGCGCTGTTCGAGCGACCACCGGAGCGGTTCGACCGCGGCAGCGGCACCGAGCTGCTCTCGGTGGCGCTCGGCGCCACGCTGTACATCCCCGCCGATCGCCCCGCGCTGGTCGCCGACATCACCAAGCAGGCGGCGGCTGGCGTCACGTCGGTCGTCGTCTGCCTGGAGGACGCGATCGCCGACGAGCAGGTCACCGAGGCGGAGGACAACCTCGTCGAGGCACTGACCGCCCTGCATCGGGAGTCGCACGGAGAGCTTCCGCTGCTGTTCGTCAGGGTGCGGGAGGCCGCGCAGATCTCCGCGCTCGTGCACCGGCTGGGCGACGCCGCACACCTTCTCGACGGGTTCGTCCTGCCGAAGTTCACCGCCGCGAGCGGCACCGAGTACCTCCTCGCGCTGGAGACGGCCGAGCGGGACGCGGGCACGTCGCTGCTGGCGATGCCGGTGATCGAGTCCGGTGCCGTGCTGTACGCGGAGACCCGCGTCGACGAGCTGACCCGCCTCCGCGCCCTCCTGCACCGCGACCGCCGCCGCATCCTCGCGGTGCGCTTGGGCGCCACCGACCTGTGCGCGCTCTACGGCCTGCGCCGCTCGCCGGAGCTTTCGATCTACGACATCAAGGTCGTCTCCGGGCTCATCGGCGACGTCGTCAACGTGATGGGCCGCACCGACGGCACCGGCTTCACCGTGGCGGGGCCGGTGTGGGAGTACTACGGGGGCCCCGCACGGATCTTCAAGCCGCTGTTGCGGCAGTCGCCGTTCGACGAGCACGACGCTCGGCACCTGCGCGGCGAGCTGGTGTCCCGCGCGATCGACGGCCTGATCCGCGAGGTGCTGCTGGACCAGGCCAACGGCCTCACCGGGAAGACGGCGATCCATCCTGGGCACGTCGCGGTCATCAACACGCTGTCGGTGGTGTCGGCCGAGGAGCACCGCGACGCCGTCGACGTCGTCGGGGCCGGACGGGCGGGCGGCGTCATGGCGTCCGGGCACGGCAACAAGATGAACGAGATCCGCCCGCACCTGTCGTGGGCGCGACGCACCCTGTTGCGCGCCAAGGTGTTCGGGGTGGCGGCCGATGGCATCTCCTTCGTCGACCTGCTCACCGCGAGCCTGCCGCGGTGAGTGCGGCGGCCGCCAAGCTCGGCACCACCGTCGAGCGGCTCGGCGTCCTGCTGCGCGCGCGGGACGCGGGACCCGACCCGCGGGTGCTGCTCGGCCTCGCGCTGCGGGACAACCCCCGGCGGGCGCAGCTGCTGGTCTCCCGGGTGCTGGGCAAGCACGTCCCGACCGATCCCCGGCTGGTCCACGCGGCCGGGCTGCTGCTGGGCGGGCTGGTGGCGGACGCGCTCGCCGATCAGCCGCACCGTCGGCTGCCCGTCGACCTGCTGCACGCCGCGGTCCGCGGCGAGCGAGGTGCCGCGGCCGCTCTGCATGTGCACGCCCTCCAGCAGCCTGCTGAGCGAGCCGGTGACGCGCTCGTGATCGGCTTCGCCGAGACGGCCACCGCGCTCGGCCACAGCGTCGCCGAGGCGCTCTGCGGGGTCGACTACCTGCACTCCACGCGGCGCCAGGTGCCGGGGGTCACCGCGGCGGGCGGGTTCACCGAGGAGCACTCCCACCACACCGACCACCTGCTGTTGCCGTCCGATCCCGGCCTGCTGGCGGGGCCCCGCCCGCTCGTGCTCGTCGACGACGAGCTGTCCACCGGCCGCACCGCGGTGAACACGATCGCCGCGCTGCACCGGGTCGCGCCGCGGGAACGCTACGTCCTCGCGACGCTCGTCGACCTCCGCGAGGACGCGCTCACCGGGCTGCCCGACGGGGTGCGCGTCGACGTCGTGGCGCTGGCCCGCGCCGCGGTGACCCTGCCAGCCGACGTCGCTGAGCGCGCGGCGGTGCTCCGCGCCGAGCTCGCCCACACCGCCGACGCCGACCGGGGTGCCGAACCCCGCGCCGCCATCGCCATGGCCACCGCGTCCGGACGCGGCCCGCGCCCTCCGTCCACCGCCGAGCCGCACACGTGGGTGCCGCTCACCGAGCTCGGCTGGCCCAGGGGCCTGCCTGCGGGCGGACGACATGGGTTCACCGCCGCCCACCACCGTGTGCTGGCACAGGCCCTCCCCGGGCTCGCGGCCCGGCTCGCCGTGGCGGCCGACGTCCGCGCGGACGAACGCACGCTGGTGCTCGGCACCGAGGAGCTCATGGCTGTGCCACTGCGCCTCGCGGTGGGGTTGGCGGCGCTGCAGCAGGGTGACACCGCTGCGACCCAGTCGGAGGAATGTCACCCTGCTGCGATCAGGGGGGCGGAGGCAGGCGTCCGCTTCTCCACCACCACGCGGTCACCCGCGCTCGTCGTCGACGAGCCCGACTACGCCCTCACCAGCGGCATCACCTTCCCGGCCCACGACGATCCCGCCGACGGCCCGGGGCCGCGGTACGCCTACAACGTGGCACGGTCCCCGGCCCACGACGACCCCGCCCACCGGCCGGGTCCCCGCCCCGCCTGCGACCACTCCCGCGCGTGGGACCACGTGCTCGTCGTGGTCGACCCGCCCGCCGACACCCCCACCCTGCGCACCGGGCTCCTCGCCGCGCTGGCGCCGCACACCCGGCGCACGACGGTGGTGGTCACACCGTGAGAACCCCCGAGCCGCTGCGCGGCCCCACGTTCGGCAGCTACGCCCCCGACGAGGTCGGCTGGCTGCTCACCGACCTCTCCGACGTCGCCCTCGAGGCGCCCACGGAGGAGCGGGAGGAGGCCGTGCAGAGCGGCGGGGCGCACTACGCCGAGTCGCTCCCGCACGAGTACCAGCCCGACGCCGCGTACCTGCGGCTCTACCGCGACGCGCTCGCCGCGTCGGCCGTGCGGCTGGCGCAGGCCGTCGGCGTGGTGGCCGAGCTGGTGCTGGCCGAGCGCGGCACGGACGTGGTGCTGGTGTCCCTGGCCAGGGCGGGCACCCCGGTCGGCATCCTGCTGCGCCGCTGGGCCGCCGCCCGGCACGGGACCGCGCTCCCCCACTACGCCGTCTCGATCGTCCGCGGCCGCGGCATCGACACGCTCGCCCTTCGCCACCTTGCCGAGCGCCACGACCCGGCGAAGGTCGTGTTCGTCGACGGGTGGACGGGCAAGGGCGCGATCAACCGCGAGCTGGCCGCGGCGCTGCGGGGCACCCCGTTCGACCCCGAGCTGGCGGTGCTCGCCGACCCCGGTCGCTGCACGCGCACGTTCGGCACCCGTGACGACTGGCTGATCGCCTCGGCGTGCCTCAACTCGACGGTCTCGGGGCTGGTCTCGCGCACGGTCCTCAACGACCGGCTGATCCGCCCCGGCATGTACCACGGCGCGAAGTTCTACGCCGAGCTCGCGGCCGCCGACGTCTCCACCGCGTTCCTCGATGCGGTCACCGCCCGGTTCCCGCAGGTCGCCGACACCCGCCCGCCCGTCGACCGCGCACCGGACCACGCGGGCCTCGCCTGCGTCGAGCGGATCACCGCGGAGTACGGCATCCGCGACGTCAACCTCGTCAAGCCGGGCGTCGGGGAGACCACCCGCGTGCTGCTGCGCCGCGTCCCCTGGAAGGTCCTCGTGCGCGGCGACGCACCCGCCGCCGATCTCGCGCACGTGCGGCTGCTCGCGGCGCAACGCGGCGTGCCGGTGGAGGAGGTCGGCGACCTCGCCTACAGCTGCGTCGGGCTGATCCACCCGCGGTTCTCCCGCGGCGCGGTCGGCGCGGACGGGCTGGCCGCCGGGAGCGTCCGATGATCGTCTGCACGGACCTGGACCGCACCCTGATCTACTCCGCGGCCGCGCTCGACCTGCGCCTGCCGGACGCGGAGGCGCCGCGGTTGCTGTGCGTCGAGGTCTACCGCGGTGCGCCGCAGTCGTTCCTCACGGAGGCGGCCGCGGAACTGCTCCGCGACCTGCACACGCTGGCCGTCGTCGTGCCTGCCACCACCCGCACGCCCGAGCAGCTGGCCCGGGTGCGGTTGCCCGGGCCACCCGCGCGGTACGCGATCGCGAGCAACGGCGGGCACCTGCTCGTCGACGGCGCACCCGACCGCGGTTGGACGACCCTGGTGACGGCGCGCCTGCGGGGTTGCGCGCCGCTCGCCGAGGTCGAGGCCCACCTGCGGGCGTCCGCGGGCCCGTTCGTCGTGAACCTCCGGAGGGCGGGCGACCTTTTCGCCTACGCCGTGGTCGACCGCTCCGCTCTGCCCGACGGGTGGGTCGACGCCCTCGCGGCCTGGTGCGCCCCACGGGGATGGCGGGTGTCGCTGCAGGGCCGCAAGGTCTACGCGGTGCCGCTGCCGCTGACGAAGGCCGCGGCCGCCGCCGAGATCCGCACGCGCGTCGGCGGGGGCCCGCTGCTCGCGGCGGGCGACTCCCTGCTCGACGCCGACCTGCTCGACGCGGCCGACGCCGCGATCCGCCCCGCCCACGGCGAGCTGGCCGAGGCGGGGTTCACCAGAGACCACCTGACCGTCACGGCCACCACCGGGGTGCGGGCAGGCGAGGAAGTGCTGGCGTGGATGCACGCCCGCGTGAGAAAGAGCGAAGAGAGGACGACGCCGTCATGGCGCTGTGGGACCAGCTGAAGAGCCGCCTGACCGACCTTCAGAGCAACACGAAGACGCAGGTCGGCAAGTACAAGAGCAAGGACTTCGCGAAGGCCAGCATGGCCATGTGCGCCCTGATCGCCGCCGCGGACGGCACGATCTCGCCCGAGGAGCGTCGCAAGACCGCCGCGTTCATCGGCAGCAACGACGCGCTGTCCGTGTTCGACCCGAGCGAGCTGCAGCAGCACTTCGAGTTCTACTCCTCGAAGCTCGAGCGCGACTACGACTTCGGCAAGGTCGAGGCCATCGCGACGATCGGCAAGCTGAAGAACAAGCCGGAGGCCGCCCGCGCCGTCATCCAGGTGGGCATCATCATCGGCGGCGCCGACGGCAACTTCGACAAGCACGAGCAGCAGGCGGTGCGTGAGGCGTGCAACGCGGTCGGCATCCCGCCCGCGGAGTTCGACCTGTAACGGCGACCTCGCACATCGTCAGGCGTCCCCGCACACGGTCGACCGTGTGCGGGGACGCCTGAACCTGTGCGAGGTCTTCTCGCCGCTCACGAGGAGTGCTCCATCTCCTCCAGCGTGTGGTGCGTGTCGACGCCGTCCCGCTCCAGTCGGCGGTTGCGCAGCACGCTGGACAGGAAGGCCGCGACGATGAACGCGACGCCGATCAGACCAGTGATGATCTCGTCGACGTGGTAGCCGATGCCGACGAGCAGGATCACCGACAGCGCGCCGATCGCCCAGTGCGCGCCGTGCTCCAGGTACACGTAGTCGGCCAGTGTGCCCTTGCGCACCAGGAAGACCGTGAGCGACCGCACGAACATCGCGCCGATCAGGCCGAGGCCCAGCGCGATCAGGATCGGGTCGGTGGTGATGGCGAACGCGCCGATCACGCCGTCGAAGGAGAAGGCGGCGTCCAGCACCTCCAGGTAGAGGAACAGGAAGAAGCCCGCCTTCCCGGTGGCCTTGGCCAGCTGCGACGGCCCGGAGCTGCGGGACGGCTCGGCGTCGGCCTCGTCGTCGGACTGCTCGCTGGCCTGGTCGAAGAACTCGCCGAGCCCGTTGACGAGCAGGTAGGTGACCATGCCCAGCGCGCCTGCCATCAGCACGACGTTGGGGTCGGCGCCCAGGGTCTCGGACATCACGACGAGCACCACGAGCGCGATCACGATCGACAGCCGCGACAGCTGCCCGATCTTCGCCAGCGGCTTCTCCAGCCAGGACAGCCAGCGGATGTCACGGTCCTCGAACAGCCAGTCGAGGAAGAGCATGAGCAGGAAGGTGCCGCCGAACGCCGCGATCTGCGGGTACGCGGCGTTCAGCAGGGCCGCGTAGCTCGTGGGGTCGCTGATCGGCTTCTGCTGCAGCGCCAGCTGGAACGCCTCGACCGGGTTCAGGTGCGCGGTGATCCCCACGATGATCAGGGGGAAGACCAGCCGCATCCCGAAGACCGCGATGAGCACGCCGACGGTCAGGAAGATGCGCTGCCAGAACGGGTCCATCCGCTCCAACACGGTGGCGTTGACCACCGCGTTGTCGAACGACAGCGAGATCTCGAGGATGCCGAGGATCGCGCAGAGGACGAGGCCGGTGACTCCGCCGTAGAGGAACGCGACGATCAGTGCCGCCACGGTGACCGCGTAGGAGAGGCCGAAGATGCGAAGGTTCATGTCCCTGTTTCTGGTCGCCCGTTCGGGTCGCTGTGGGATGGTCGCTGTGGGATTGCTGTCGTGGGCTTGATGTCCAGTGTGCCCGGATTCGATGGGCCGGGGACGATCACCCCCCGGCGGAGCGCGCCTCCACCGAACGTACCCCGCCCCGTGCGGCGCTGACCGAGTAGACCGGCACGAGGCCGGGCGGGGCGCCGCCGTCGTGCATCCGGGTGGCGCGGGTCCGGCCCACCACGCGCCACTGGTCGCCGTCGAGCCTGCGCACCCGGTACTCGACGTCGCCGCCCTCCACGGCGGTCCAGGTCACCTCGACGGTGCCGTCGCCGCCGCGCACCGCGAGCACGCCCATGGGTGCCGCGACGCCCGGCGGGGCCTGCCGCGTGACGGGGGTGCGCCCGGACCGTCGTGCGGACGGCGTCGGCACGGCGTCGGAGCGGGTCTCGACCGAGCTGCGGCCCGCCTGGATGGCCGAGACCGCGTAGACCGGGGCTTCGACGCCCGGCGGGGCGCCCCCGTCCTCGATCGAGCTGTCGGGCACCCGCCCGATCACCTGCCACGTGCCGTCCGGACGCATGCGGCGCACGCGGTAGGTGACCCCGTCCGTCGTCGAGGGCGCCCACAGCACCACGACGTCGCCGCGGACGTCACGGGCGGCGTTCACCCAGGCGGGAGCGTCGGGCGGCGTCGCGGTGAGCGCCTCGAGCGCCTCGCGGGCGCCGAGGTGGTCGCGGCACTCGGCGAGCACCGCCCGCAGCGCGGCCTCCCGGCCGGACGGCGGCCCGGCCTGTGCGGCGCCGACACGCTCGTCGGCACTGGCGACGGCCGCCCGCGCCCGCGCCCTGCGGCTCTCCAGGTCCGGGACGGCGTCCGCGGCCGTGCGCGCGAGGTGGTCGAGCTCGTCAAGGGCGCTCACCCAGCACCGGTCGTCCGCCGCCCGCGCCGCCGCGTCCGACCGGCGGTCGGCCTCCGCCAGCACGGCGTCGACCTCGTCCGACAGCGCCCGCGCCTGCCCGGTCGCAGCGCCCGCTCCGCCGGATCCGATGGCCGCGTCCACGAGCCCGCGCGCCTCCCGCGGCCGTCCGGCCCGCAGGGCCGCCCTGGCCAGCCGCAACAGGTCGGCGGGCGACGCCGCCCCCGGGCCCCCTTCCCGTCCTCCGCCCTCGGCTCCGCGTGGGCCTGCCCCGGTGCGTGCTGCCCTGCCTTGCGCGCCCGCCGCCCCGTGTCCGCTCCGGTCGCCTGTGGCGGCGCCTCCCCGGTCCGCATCCGCCGCCGCACCGGCGCCTGACCCGAACCCGCCCCGTCCGCCGCCCGGAGCGCCGGGCTCGTGGGTCCATGGCCCGGACCCACCGGCCCGGTCGGCGGCCCCGGGACCGTCGCACCGTCCCCCGCCGGTCCCCGGGAGAGGTTCGACCACAGCGCCCAGCTCGGCGGCCAATGCCGCGATCACCGCGACCGCGCGGCGCTCGTCCAGGCCGCGCTCGACCGCCTCGGCGAGCAGGTGGGCGTGGTCGTCGGCGACGAGCCGGTCCTCCACCAGCACCGCGGCGCGGACCCGCGGCCGCAGGTAGTCGGTGACGTCCGCGGCCACGGCGTCCAGGTACGCCTCCACCGCGGCGCGGCCGGGCGCGAGGAGGTCGCCGACGAACACCAGCAGCTCGTCGACCACCGCGCGCAGCCGCCCGGCTGGCAGCTCGCGTGCGCGCGAGCGCCAGGCCGTCCATCCCGCGGCCACCTGCTGCTCGGTGGCCGACGGCGCGAGCCCCAGCAGCGCCAGCAGCGTCGACGGGGCCGGGGCCGCGGTCAGCCTGCCGAACTCGTCCAGCAGGGCCCGGATCTGCCGCCGCTGCTCCGCCCCGATCGCGGACCCGAGCAGCCGGTGACGGCGCACCCGCGCGGTCACCTCGTCAGGGCGGAGGCCGCTCAGCGCGCCGACCTCCCCCAACCCGGCGATCTTGTCGCGCGGCACCCCTCCGTGGCGCTGGACGAGCCGGTCGATGGCCGCGTCGAGCAGCGCGTAGCGCTCGGCCTCGCGCTCCTCCCGCCGGCCACGGGCGCGGGACGCCGCCGCGCGGCGGGTGTGGGCGTCGAGCAGCTCGGCGCTGCGCTCGGCGTGGGTCTCGACGAGCAGGGCGACGAGCGCACGGTAGCGGGGGTGGTCGCGCTGGCGCTGCCAGAAGGCCCACACCTCGGCCACCCTTGCCGCCACCGTCGCGTCGTCCAGGTCCGCTTCCAGCGGCAGGTCGTACAGCTCGAACGGGTCCGACGCGTCCGGCCCGCCCCGGCGCTCGACGGCGGCCAGCACCCGCTTGCGGTAGCCGTTGGGGTCGAAGGGAGGCAGCCCGCTGCTCGGCATCGATGGTTCGTTCGCAGGCTCACTCACGACGCCGCTGCTTCCCCAGCTGGTCGCGCTCGCGGGCGACCTCGGCCTGGGACAGCGTCGCGCCGGTGGTCGCGGTGAGCACGAGCGGGATCCCGGCGTCCACGTGGAACGCGGTGACGTGCAGGACGCCGTCGAAGCCCATCTCGAAGGTCACCCGCACCTCGCTGCCCTCGTCGTAGCCGGGCGGGATGCCGGTGATCTCCCCCGCGATGAGCACCTTGGCGTCCTGCGCCCGCGCCGACTCGGCCTGCCCCTGCTGCTCGACGACGGTGACCTCGATCTGCCGCTGGTCGGCGCGCACCGTGCCGAAGGACCGGCTCGTGCGGATCGGGAGCCGGTCGTTGCGGTGCACCAGCCAGCTCACCTCGAGCCGCCCGAGCTGGGCGTTCACCGCGAGCACGCCGAAGCCGCGGGACACGACGGTGTCGACCCGGATCTCCACGGCCCGCCGCACCTGGGCGAGCGGCACGCCGAACGCGTCGGCGACGCGGCGGCAGGCCTCGTCGAGGTCGGCGGGGACGGCGTCGTCGAGGGGGTCGCCGTCGCGCAGGCGCCCCCGCGAGCGCAGGTCGGCCGTGACCATCCGCTCCAGCTCGGTCTTCTCCCCGTAGATCGCGGCGCCCCTGGCGACGGCGAGCTCGGGGTCGTGCAGCTGGGGGTCGAGGTCCAGCTCGCGGCGCAGCATCGCGGCGACGGCGGGCATCCGGGACGAGCCGCCGACGAGCAGCACGCGGTCGACGTCGGTCACGCCGCGCCGGGCGGCCTCGTCGAGGCAGGCGCGGGTGAGGTCGAGGGTGCGCCGCAGCAGCGGGGCCGTCATGTCCTCCAGCTCGGCGCGCGAGAGCGGGACGGTCGAGCGGGCGCCGTCATGGGTGACCAGTACCTCGGTGCGCTCGGCGTCGCTGAGCTGGTGCTTCGCGCGCTCGGCGGCCAGCACGAGGGCCTGCGACCCCGCCGAGTCGTCGAGCGGGTCCTCCGCGTCGGGGTTGTCCGCGCAGAAGTGGCGGGACAGGTGCAGGGCGACGCGCTCGTCCCAGTCGGCGCCACCGAGCTGGTGGTCGCCCTCGACGGCGAGCACCGAGATCCGCCGGTCGGCGAGCTCGATCACGGTGGCGTCGAAGGTGCCGCCGCCGAGGTCGTAGACGAGCACGGTCTCGATGGGACCGGCCGCAGGCAGGTCCGGCGAGCCGTCGAACCTGCCGAACCCGTAGGCCAGCGCGGCGGCGATCGGCTCGGAGAGCACCTCGACGACGTCGAGGTTCGCGTAGGCGCCCGCCAGCACGGTGGCGCGGCGTTCCTCGTCGCCGAAGTAGGCGGGCACCGTGATCACGGCCGCGGTGGGCTCCTCGCCGGTCGCGAACGCGGCGTCGGCGACGAGGCTCTTGAGGATCAGCGAGGACACCGCGGGGGCCGACCACGCGGTGCCGTGCGCGACGAACCGCCACTCGGCGTCGCCCATGCGGCGTTTGACGAGGGCGCAGACGTGCTCGGGGTCGAGGAGGGCCTCACGCCGGGCCCCTTCGCCGACGACGTACTCCTGCGGGCCCGCGAACAGCACGACCGAAGGGGTTGTCGGCGCGCCGGAGAGCCCGGCGAGCACCTCCGGACGTCCGTCCTTGCCGACGCAGGCGATGGCGGAGTTCGTGGTGCCGAGGTCGATTCCGTGGACGGCCACGGCCGGAGCGTAGCTAGTCTCGCGGTATGGGCGAGGTGACCCTGCAGGACGTCGCGGACCGGGTCGACGACCTGGCGCGGGCGTTGACGCGCCAGGCGAGCACGCTGGGCGCGCTCAGCGACGCGTGGCGCGCCGAGCCGGGCCCCGACGTGCCGCTGCTGGTCGAGCTGCACGCGCTGCGCGTCGACGCGCTGGCCTGCGCGGCCACCGCCCGCTCGCGCCGGGAGCGGGACGCCTTCGCGGCGATGGCGGCGGGGCTGGAGCGGCTGGTCGTCGGCCGCGGCGGCACGGTCGTGGCGCCCGACCCGGGGTCCCCGTTCGACGCGCGCACGATGGCGGCGGCCCAGGTCGCCCCGACCGCCGACGCGGCGGCCGACCGCACGGTGGCGCGTCTCTTGGAGCCGGGCCTGTCGGTCGGCCCCAGGTCGGTCCGCCCCGCCCGGGTGGTGGTGAGCAGGCTCCAACACTGAACGATCTTGTTGCGTTTCGGCGGCCATGACCCCGACAACGCAACAAGATCCACACAGCGGGACTTCCGCCGCGCTGGCAGGGTGGGCCGGATGGAGCGGCCTCGTATGCGCCTGTCCGGCGTCGTGCTCGACTCACCCGACCCGCGGGCGCTCGCCGCGTTCTACGAGGAGCTGCTGGGCTGGAAGCGGATCCAGGACGAGCCGGAGTGGGTGAAGCTCGCAGGCCCGGACGGCGGGGCGGGGCTGTCGTTCCAGCTGGAGGCGCACCACGCGCCCCCGACCTGGCCCGCGACGCCCGACGACCAGCAGATGCAGGTGCACCTCGACATCCACGTCGACGACCTTGACGTCGCGGGCGCCTACGCGACGTCGGTCGGCGCCCGTCTCGCGGACGTCCAGCCCCAAGACGACGTGCGGGTCTACCTCGACCCGGCGGGGCACCCGTTCTGCCTGTTCCTGCACGAAGGCTGACGCTCAGCCGACCTCGGCCATGACCTCGTCGGAGACGTGGAGTCTGGCGCAGTGCGTAGCCGCGAACGGCTACGCCTCGACCTCCGCCACGACCTCGTCGGACACGTGGAATCTGGCGCAGTGCGTAGCCGCGAACGGCTACGCCTCGACCTCCGCCATGATGTCGTCGGACACGTCGAAGTTCGCGTAGACGTTCTGCACCTCGTCGCTGTCCTCGAGGGCTTCGATGAGCCGGAAGACCTTGCGCGCGCCCTCGGCGTCCAGCGGCACCTGCATGGACGGGATGAAGGTCGGGTCGGCCGAGTCGTAGTCGATGCCTGCGTCCACCAGCGCGGTGCGCACCGGGATGAGGTCGGTGGCCTCGGAGACGACCTCGAAGCTGTCGCCGAGGTCGTTCACCTCCTCCGCGCCCGCGTCGAGCACGGCCATCAGCACGTCGTCCTCGGAGAGGTCGTTCTTGGGGACGATCACGACGCCCTTGCGGGTGAACAGGTAGGACACGGAGCCGGGGTCGGCCATGGTGCCGCCGTTGCGGGTCATGGCGAGGCGGACCTCGGTGGCGGCGCGGTTGCGGTTGTCGGTGAGGCACTCGATGAGCACCGCGACGCCGTTGGGGCCGTAGCCCTCGTAGGTGATCGTCTGGTACTCGGCCCCGCCAGCGTCCGCGCCCGACCCGCGCTTCACGGCGCGGTCGATGTTGTCGTTGGGCACCGAGCTCTTCTTGGCCTTCTGGATGGCGTCGTAGAGCGTCGGGTTGCCGTCGGGATCGGCGCCGCCCGTGCGGGCGGCCACCTCGATGTTCTTGATCAGCTTCGCGAACATCTTGCCCCGGCGGGCGTCGATGACGGCCTTCTTGTGCTTGGTCGTCGCCCACTTGGAGTGCCCGCTCATGCCCGTCCCTTCGCCCCTGCAAACCCCACCCATGCTACCGACGGTGGTGGCGTCGGGGTGGCGGCGGGCGGTGTTCACGGACGTCGTTGCAGCAGGGTGACACCGCTGCCACCCAGTCGGAGCGGTGTCACCCTGCTGCAAGTTCCGCCCGCCAACGACGGGAACCAAACTTCCCAATCGGCCACCAACCGCCGCTCCGCTGGGCACCATCCGGGGAATGAGACGGGGGAAATGGGCGGACGGCGCCGAGTGGGCGAAGCTCCGCGGTGCGGCGACGAACGACGTCATCCGGGCGCGCACGCTTGTGGACGCGGGGGTGCCCGAGTCGACCGTCTACGCGCGTTGCCGCCCCGGCGGGCCGTGGCAGCTGCTCCTGCCCGCGACCGTGCTGTTGAGCAACGGACGCCCGACCCCGGACCAGCTGGTGGTCGCGGGACTGCTCTACGCCGGTCAGAATGCCGTGGTCACCGGCATCGAGGCCGCGCGAAGGCACGGTGTGCGGCGTGGACCGGACAACAACGGCCACCTCCACATCCTCGTGCCGCACGATCAACAGCCCGCGAGCTCCGGCCACGTGGTCATCGAGCGGACCCGCCGCATGCCAAGGTCCGTCGTGCGCGACGGCCTGCCCCTCGCGCCCGCAGCACGGGCTGTCGTCGACGGCGCACGTCGGATCTCCTCGCCGCGGGTGACCACCGAGCTGGTGGCCGACGCGGTGCAGCGCGGCCTCTGCACACTCGACCAGCTTTGGCGCGAGATCGAGGCCGCACAACGGCGCGGAACCGCCATCCCGCGGGCGGTCCTGCGCGAGGTCAGCGCGGGCATCCGGTCGGCGGCCGAGCGCGACGCGAAGGCCCTCTGGCGTCGGTCCGGTCTCCCTGAGCCGTGGTGGAACGCCGCCGTATACGACGCCGATGGCCGATTCCTCGGCATCGCCGACGCATGGTGGGACGGGGTCGCGCTCGCCTGGGAGATCAACTCGCTCGCGTGGCATCTGGGGCCGAAGGACTACGCGCGCGAACAGGTCAGGACAGCACTCTTCACGGCGGCGGGCATCCCCGTGCTGCCCACGCTGCCGAAGCGGCTCACCGACGACGGCGCTGCGGTCCTTCGCGAGCTTCGGGCCGCCTATCGCCATGCCTGCCTGCGTCCGCGTCCTGCGGTTCGCGCCAACCGCAATGCAGCAGGGTGACACCGCTCCGACTGAGTCGGAGCAGGGTCACCCTGCTGCGGCAAGCGAGCGATGACCCGGCGAGCCCAGCACTGGCGGCGGGCGGCGCTCAGCCCAGCACGTCCACGCGTCCCGTCGTGCCGCTCGACCCAGGCGTGCGCCCCCTTGGCCGCGGCGGGCGAGCACCCCCCGTTCGGCCAGGCGGGACCCGTGCTCGAGGACGGCGCGGCGCAGCAGCGCCATCGGCACGCCGAACGTCGAGTACTCGTCGTCCTCGCGCACGGGGTAGGCCGCTGCGCACGGGCCAGCACCCGCGCGAACCGCTCCCGGACGAGCTCCGCCACCGGGAAGCCGAACGCGCCCTGGAGCAGGAAGTGCCGCCTGCTGCCGTCGTGCAGCAGCGCGAGCGCCCGGCCGGTGCGCGCGGCGAGCGCGGCCTCGTCGAGCGCGGACAGGTCGTCGGCCTTCAGCGCGACGCCGCGGGCGATGAGATCGGGCTGTCATTCGGCGTACCAGCGGTCGACCATCGCCCCGGCCACGTCCTCGCGCACCGCCGCGACGCAGGCGCGGATCCGCCGTCGCATCGCGGGCAGCACCCGCGTGAGCAGCGGGAACAGCGGCGGGGGCGGCGGCGGGCGGTCCTTCCCGCCCAACGGGACAGCCGCGAGTACTCCCAACCGCCGATCTCGCGGAACTCCAGCGTCTCCACCAGGAGCCCGAACGTCGCGGACAGCTCGCGCAGCGCCGCGTCGCGCACGTCGAAGAACACCGATCCGAGCATCGGGGTCCACGGCCTCGGCGAATGCGAGGCGTCGCGCTCCCAGAACCCCTCGGGCACGACGACCGGCACCACGACCGGCTCGGCGGGCCGCGCGCACAGCAGCACCTCCCGCCCGCCGACCAGCGCCCACTCGATCTCCTGCCGCCCGCCCAGCCGCTTCTCGACCCGACGGAGGAGATCGGCGACGGTCAGCGCGGTGGTCGCGTCGACCGTGTCGTGGAGCGACCGCCGACAGACGGCGTCGCCGCCGCGCACCAGCCACTCGTCGGGCAGCGCGCCGCGGCGCCGTTCCCCGGCGCCGCGCTGACCAGCACCGACGAGCGGTCGCCTGCACCGACGCCATGCCGGACGCCATAGCGGGCGCCGTCCGCTGGACGACCACAGGCTGCGGGCCCGCCGAAGCCCAGCAGGCGCGGACCGCCGCGACCAGCCCGTCGGCATCCCCGTCGACCGGGGCGGGCCGCGCGTCGTCGGCGACGCTCGACGGGGCGCACCGTGTACCGGCCGGTCGAACAGTGTGGACAGACGCGCGGCGGCACACCATCCGCGGGGTTACGCAGGCGCGGACGGCGTCAGGCGGCGGCCGCCGAGGAACGGACGAGGTCGCAGAACAAGGCGTGGACGCGCAGGTCGCCGGTGAGCTCGGGGTGGAACGCCGTGGCCAGCACGGGGCCCTGCCGCACCGCCACGGCCCGGCCCGCCGCGGGGCCGGTGTCCGACCCGGCGACGGTGAGGCGCGGCACGGTGGCGAGCACCTGCACCCCCTGGCCGGTCTCCTCCACCCAGGGCGCGCGGATGAACACCGCCCGGACGGGACCGCCGACCAGGCCGTCGACCCGCAGGTCGGTCTCGAAGGAGTCGACCTGACGGCCGAACGCGTTGCGCCGCACGACGACGTCGAGGCCGCCGAGCTGCTGCTGGTCCGGCCGCCCGTCGAGGACGGTGCGGGCCAGCAGGATCATGCCCGCGCACGACCCGTAGGTCGGCATGCCCGCCGCGATGCGCGCGCGCAGCGGCTCCAGAAGGTCGAACGTCGTGAGCAGCCTGCTCATGGTGGTGGACTCGCCGCCCGGCAGCACCATCGCGTCGACGGCGTCCAGCTCGGCGGGACGGCGCACCGGCACCGCACGCACGCCGCACGCGGCGAGCGCGGCGACGTGCTCCCGGACGTCGCCCTGCAGGGCCAGCACACCGATCACGGGCATGCCACCAGGGTAGTCAGACGGCGCCCCGCACCGCCTCCGCGACGGCGGGCGCGACGGCGGCGTCGAACACGCTGGGCACGATGAAGCTCGGGTTGGGCTCGTGGACGACCTCGGCGATCGCGGCAGCCGCGGCGAGCAGCATCTTGTCGGTGATGTCGCGGGCGTGCGCGTCGAGGAGCCCGCGGAACACACCGGGGAACGCCAGCACGTTGTTGATCTGGTTGGGGTAGTCGGACCGGCCGGTCGCCACCACCGCCGCGTGGTGCGTCGCCACCGCAGGGTCGACCTCGGGGTCGGGGTTGGCCAGCGCGAACACGATCGCGTCGGACGCCATCGTGGCCAGCTCCTTCGCCCCGAACAGGTCGGGCGCCGAGACGCCGATGAACACGTCGGCATCGACGAGCGCGTCCGCGAGCGTGCCCGTCATCCCGGCGGCGTTGGTCTGCTCGGCGATCGAGGCCAGGTTCGCGTCGAGGCCGGGGCGGCCGCAGTGCACGATGCCGTCGACGTCGACGGCGAGCACCTCGCCCGGACCGTCCGACGCCAGCAGGCGGATGATCGCCGATCCCGCCGCGCCGACCCCGCAGACGACGATCCGGCAGTCGGACAGCTGCTTCCCGACGACCCGCAGCGCGTTGCGCAGCGCGCCGAGCACGACGATGGCCGTGCCGTGCTGGTCGTCGTGGAAGACGGGGATGTCCAGCAGCTTGCGCAGCCGGGCCTCGATCTCGAAGCACCGGGGCGCGGCGATGTCCTCGAGGTTGATGCCGCCGTAGGCCGGGGCGAGGATCTGGACGGTCCGGATGATCTCCTCGGTGTCCTGCGTGTCGAGGCACACCGGCCACGCGTCGACGCCCGCGAACCGCTTGAACAGCGCGGCCTTGCCCTCCATCACCGGCATCGCGGCGGCCGCGCCGAGGTTGCCCAGCCCGAGCACGGCCGAGCCGTCGGTCACCACCGCGACGGTGTTGCGCTTGATCGTCAGACGGCGGGCGTCGGCGGGGTTCGCCGCGATCGCCTGGCAGACCCTGGCGACCCCGGGCGTGTACGCGCGGGACAGGTCGTCGCGGTTGCGGAGGCTGACCTTCGAGTGCACCTCCAGCTTGCCGCCCAGGTGCAGGAGGAACGTCCGGTCGGAGACCTTGCGCACCCGCACGCCCGGCAGCGCCTCCAGCGCCGCGGTGATCTCGGCGGCGTGCGCCTCCCCGCGCGCGTTGCAGGAGATGTCGACGACGAGGGTGGAGGTCGCGCCCTCCACGACGTCGAACGCGGTGACGACGCCGCCGACGCGCCCGACGGCCATGGTCAGATCGCCCGCGGCGCTGGCGGAGGCGGGCACATCGACGCGCGCGGTGATGGCGTATCCGGGTCCGGGGACTGGCACGTGGCGACCCTACTGCTACAGGGCGGAGTGGCAGGACTTCATGTCATTCCGCCCTCGGGGGGTTGTGACCCCACCGTGACCGGGTGTGAGATGAACCACTGGCTTCTACGCAGTGTCGCGGAGGTGGTCGTCCTATGACCGTCAGAGCAGCAAGCCGTACGGAGGCCCGCAGTACGGGCGTCACCGATCCGGCGAAGGTGCGCAACGTCGTTCTCGTCGGGCCGTCGGGGGCTGGGAAGACCACCCTCGTCGAAGCCCTTCTCGCCCATACGTCCGCGATCCCCCGCGCGGGCACCGTCGTCGATGGCACCACGGTGTGCGACCACGATCCCGCCGCGGTGCGCCAGCAGCGGTCCGTCGCGCTCGCCGTCGCTCCCGTCCAGCACGAGCAGCACAAGATCAACCTGATCGACACCCCCGGCTACGGCGACTTCGTCGGCGAGCTGCGCGCGGGCCTGCGCGCCGCCGATGCCGCGCTGTTCGTCATCCCCGCGAACGAGGGCCGCGAGGGCGCGATCGACCCGGCCACGGTCGCGCAGTGGGAGGAGTGCGCCGCCGTCGGCATGCCCCGTGCCGTCGTCGTCGCCAGGTGCGACCACGCGCGCGCCGACTCCGACGCCACGATCGCGGCGTGCCAGGAGAGCTTCGGCGCGGGCGTCGCCCCGCTCTACCTGCCGATCCGCGACGGTGAGTCGATGACCGGCCTGTACGGCCTGCTCTCCCAGACCCCCGTGGGACAGGCGCCCCCCGACGCCGAGGACGCCCGCGCCACCCTCATCGAGGGGATCATCGAGCAGTCCGAGGACGAGACGCTCATGGAGCGCTACCTCGAGGGCGAGGACATCGAGCTCACCACCCTGATCGACGACCTCGAGACGGCCGTCGCGCGCGGCACGTTCCACCCGGTGATCCCGGTCTGCGCGAGCAGCGGGATCGGGCTCGACGCCCTGCTCGAGGTGCTGGTCGGCGGGTTCCCGTCGCCGTTGGAGCATCCGCTGCCGAGCGTCTCGGGCATCGACGGCTCCGACCGCGACACGCTCTCGGCCGACCTCGACGGCCCCCTCGCCGCCGAGGTCGTGCGCACCTCCGCCGACGCCTACGTGGGCCGGGTCTCGCTGGTGCGGGTGTTCTCCGGAACACTGCGCGCGGACACCACCGTGCACATCAGCGGCCACCACTCGGTCATCCCGGCCCAGCGCACGTCGTCGTTCGACGACGGTGGCCACGACGACGACGAGCGCCTCGCGCACGTCTACTCGCCGATGGGCGCCACGCTCAGCCCGGTCGACGCCTGCGGCGCGGGCGACATCTGCGCGCTCACGAAGCTGGGCAGCGCCGAGACCGGCGACACGGTGTCGGCCGCCGACAACCCCCTGCTGCTCTCCTGCTGGGACCTGCCGGAGCCGCTGTTGCCCGTCGCGATAGCCGCGCACACCCGGGGCGACGAGGACGCGCTGGTCAAGACGCTCGCAAAGATCGTCGCGGCGGACCCGACACTGCGGCTGGAGCGCAACCGGGAGACCCACCAGACCGTGCTGTGGTGCATGGGCGAGGCGCACGCCGACGTGGTGCTCTCCCGGCTGCGGGCGGGCGGCGCCGAGGTCGACACCGAGCCG
This sequence comes from uncultured Actinomycetota bacterium, assembly GCA_963750095.1. Classification (GTDB taxonomy): domain Bacteria; phylum Actinomycetota; class Actinomycetes; order Mycobacteriales; family Pseudonocardiaceae; genus Pseudonocardia. The sequence goes on from CAVVPJ010000012.1 coordinate 1,428,010, forward strand.
GTGCAGGTCGCGATGCGGGAGACGATCGCGAAGCCCGCGCGGGTGACGGGCCGCCACGTCAAACAGTCCGGTGGGCACGGCCAGTTCGCCGTGTGCCACGTCGAGTTCGAGCCGCTGCCCCGTGGCAGCGGGTTCGCGTTCGAGTCCAAGGTCGTGGGCGGCGCGGTGCCCACGCAGTACATCCCGAGCGTCGAGAAGGGCCTGCGGGCGCAGCTGGACCGCGGCCTTTCCGACGCCAAGCATCCGGCCGTCGACCTGAAGGCCACGCTGGTGGACGGCAAGGCGCACAGCGTCGACTCGTCCGACGCCGCGTTCCAGACGGCGGGCGCGCTCGCGCTGCGGGAGGCCGCCGCGGCGTGCGGTGTGGTGCTGCTGGAGCCGGTCGACGAGGTGGAGATCCGCATCCCGGACGACTACCTCGGCGCGGTGCTGGGTGACCTGTCCGGCCGTCGCGGACGGGTGCTGGGCACCGAGGTCGGCGGGCTCGGGCGCACGCTGGTGCGGGCCGAGGTGCCCGCCATCCAGCTGATCCGGTACGCGGTGGACCTGCGGGCCATGACCAGCGGCGCCGCGGCCTTCACCCGCCGGTTCTCCCGCTACGAGGAGGCCCCGCCCCAACGCTGAGTCCGCAGGGATGGCTGAGTCCGCAGGGATGGGCGGACGGGGGTGGGCGGCGTCGGTGGGCGCCCGCCCACCCCGGCACGGTGAGTCCCGCGTTCCGACACGGTGAGTCCCGCGTTCCGACACGGTGAGTCCCGCGTTCCGACACGGTGAGTCCCGCGTTCCGACACGGTGAGCCCCGCGTCCGTGTCCGTCCGCGTGGGGTCGGTGCGGGCCCCGGCGTCGATGATCGGTCCGAGCCCGCGGTTGTCGGTGATCGAACCCCGGAAACCGCGGGGTCGTGGCAATCATCGCGCCCAGGGCTACCGCCTTCGCGCGCGGTGGGTCGCGACCCCCGCGATCGTCCGCGCCATGACGCCGAAGACGACGTCGTGCGCGGGGCGCTGCGCGTACCAGTAGAGACGGCCCGCGAGCCCGTCGGGCGTGAAGAGCACCCGTTGGACGTACCGGCTGCGCCGCGGGCCGTTCGGCTCGGCGCGCAGCTCCAGCCGCGCCGTCCCCGGCATCCTGGTCTCGGCGCGCAGCAGCAGGCGGGCACCCGGCTCGAGCTCCTCGACCCGCCACCAGTCCAGCGCGGCGCCGACCTCCAAGCGGTCGGGCCGGGTGCGGCGCGCGCCGACCCCGCCGAGCAGCTTGTCGATGCCGCCGCGCAGCGCCCAGACGCCGGGGATGGTGTACCAGCCCGCGTCCCCACCCAGCCCGCTGATCACGTCCCACAGCACCCGGGCAGGCGCCGCGACGTCCTCGACGTGCTCGCCCACCAGCGGTCGAGCGCCGCGCTCGCGCAGCGCCCTGCGCACCGCCTCCGCGTACGGGGTCGCGCCACCGGGCGGCGGCCCTGCGGGCGGCTCGCCCCGACAGACCAGCTCGTGCGCCATCGACTCCAGCAACGGGCCCGCCAAGTGCCGGTCGACGGGCAGCACGGCCCCCAACGCACGGGCCGTCAGACGGGGCGCGGAGAACGGGACGGGCACGAGCACGGGCCTCGGCAGGCCCGCGGCGACCGCGCATTCGGCCACGAGCTCCCCGAAGCGCAGGACGTCGGGGCCGCCGATGTCGAAGGTGCCGTTGACGGCCGGTGGGAGGTCGAGGCAGGCCACGAGGTGATGCAGCACGTCGTCGATGCCGATCGGCTGGGTGTGGTTCCACGCGCGGTCGGGCAGTGCCAGCACCGGACCGGACCCGGCGAGCGTGCGGATCATCTCGAAGCTCGCCGAGCCCGCCCCGACGACGATCCCGGCCTGCAGCACGGCGGCGGGCGCCTGCGCGGCGAGCAGGATCTCGCCGACCTCGCGGCGCGACGCCAGGTGCGCCGAGCTCCGGCCGCCTTCGGGTTGCAGGCCGCCGAGGTAGACGATCCGCCGGGCACCCGCGGCGGCCGTGGCGAGGGTCGTGGCCGCGCGGCGGTCGCGTTCGACGAAGCCGGGCGCGTCCATGGCGTGCACGAGGTAGAACACCGCGTCGACACCGACGCACGCCCCGCCGACCGACGACGGGTCGGCCATGTCGCCCCGCAGCGCCTCCACCTGTCCGGCCCACGGCCGCCTGGCCAGCCTGGCCGGGTCGCGGACGAGGCAGCGGACGGTGTGCCCGTCGTCGAGGAGACGGGGCACGAGGTGGGAACCGACGTAGCCGGTCGCCCCGATCACCAGACAGCGCACCGCGACAGTCTGCCTTCAGTCCGATCTCACGGCATGCCGGCGAGGCGCGCGACCGCGGTGGTGCCCGCGGCCAGGACCACCACCAGTACGAACGGCACCTTCCGCCATGCCGCCACCGCACCGACGAGCACGCCGAGCGGTCGCGCCCAGCCCGCGAAGCCACCGTCCTGGGTGAACGTGCTCACCGCGACGAGAGCGACGAGCAGCGCGGTCGCGCCGAGGTCCAGATAGCGCTCGACGGGCGCGGGCACGCGCACCCGACCGCGCAGCAGCAGGCCGGTGAGCCGGATGAGGTAGGTCCCCGCGGCCAGGGAGAGCACGGCGGGCCAGGTCACGATCCGCTCCTCCGCCTGCCCGCCGCGCCGAGCCCGAGCAGGCCCGTGAGCACGGGGAGGCCGGGGGCGAGGAAGGGTGTGGCCGCCACCGCGACCGCCGCCGCCGCGACGCCGACCCGCCGCGCGTCCGGCCGTCGCAGCGACGGGAGGAGCAGCGCCAGCAGGGCGGCCGGGAACGCCGCGTCGACGCCGAACACCCCGGGATCCGGGATCGTCGAGCCCGCCAGGACGCCGAGCGCGGCGCCGGTGTTCCAGAACGTGAAGAGCAGCAGGCCGCTCGTCCAGTACGCCCGCCGCGCCCGCGCGCCGGTCCCCCGCGCCCGGGCGAACGCGACCGACTCGTCGATGAGGATGTGGGCACCCAGCACCCTGGCGGGCCAGCCGTCGCCGACGACGTTCGCGACCGCCAGCCCGAACGGCAGGTGTCGCGCGTTGAGCAGCAGCGCACCCGCGACGGCCGCGACCGGGCTCCCGCCCGCCGCCACCACCGCCACCGCGAGGAACTGCGCCCCGCCCGCGAACACGAGCAGCGACATCGCGACCGTGATCGGCGTCGGCACCCCCGCGGCGGCGGCCAGCGCCCCGAACGACACTCCGACGACGGCCACGGCGACGGCCAACGCGAGCGCGTCGCGCACATCGGCCCGAACCTCACCGACTGTTCGATCTGACGAACGCACGTCCACTACAGTGAACGCTGCCGCGTGGGTTCGTCAAGCCGAACGAGGAGACCGATGGAGCGAACGGCACCCCTCGACGTGATCGCCGCGTCGCTGCGCAGGGAGCGCGAGCGGCACGGCATCTCGCTGGCCGAGCTCGCCCGTCGCGCGGGCGTGGCGAAGTCGACGCTCTCGCAGCTGGAGGCGGGCGCGGGCAACCCGAGCATCGAGACCCTCTGGGCGCTGGCGGTGGCGCTCGACGTGCCGTTCAGCGGCCTCGTCGACCCGCCGGAGGAGCCGGTCCAGGTGATCCGGGCGGGCCAGGGCACCGTCCTGCGGTCGGAGCACGCGCCGTACGCCGCCGTCCTGCTGTCGGCGTGCCCGCCGTCCGCGCGGCGGGACCTGCACGTCATGACGGCCGAGCCGGGCGGCACCCGCGAGGCGCACGCGCACATCCGGGGCACGACCGAGCACGTCGTCGTCGCCTCCGGGCGGTGGCGGGCAGGCCCTGCGGGCGCCGAGGTCGAGCTCGGCCCTGGCGACTACGCGCGCTTCCCGGCCGACCGCGCCCACTCCTACGAGGCCCTGGAGCCAGGCAGCTCGGCCGTGCTGGTGATGGAGTACACGTGAGCGAGCGTGCGAGCTCACCATCCGGACACAGCAGCTGTCCGAAGGGCATGGTCTACGGGCCGTGCGGCGGCGTGACGGCCGTCGGCGGCTGCGAGGTCGACGCCGCGCTGCCGTGCCCGTTCGTCGCCGCGCCGACCGTCCCGTGGGACGGCGACGTTCCCGCACCGTCGGGCACGCACCCGCTGCTCGACGTCCTGGCCACCCGCCAGGTCGTCATCGCCGAGCTGCCGACGGCGCCGCTCGACCGGACCGCGCTGCTGCGCAGCGCCGACCTGCTCGTGGGAAGCGTCGACGCCGTCCTCATCGGCGACCATCCCGGCGCACGGGTGCAGTTCCCGCCCTCCTACCGCGCGCTCCTGCTGCGCGAGCGCGGGATCGGGGTGTGGGCCGGGCTGAACTGCCGCGACCGCAACCGGGTCGCGCTCGAAGGGGAGCTCGCCGCGCTCGCGGACGCGGAGGTGGCCGCGGTGCACTGCGTCACCGGCGACCACACCGCCTTGGGACACCGTCCCGACGCCGCTGCCGTCTTCGACCTCGACGCGACCCGGCTCGCGTCGAAGGCCCGTGCAGCGGGGCTGCTGGTGTCGGTGGCCGAGTCGCCGTGCGGGCCGCCCGCCGAGCACCGACCGGCGCGGCTGGCGGAGAAGGTGCGGGCGGGGGCGCAGGTCTGCCTCGTCAACCACGCGGGTGGGGCGGGGCCGGTCGCGCGGTTCGTCGCGGCGGGCCCGGACATCCCCTACGTCGCCTGCGTACCGGTGGTGCTCGGGGCCACACAGGCCCGGGTGCTCGCCGCGTTCCCCGGCCTCGTCCTGCCGCCGGGCTTCCTCGACGGCATCGTCGACGCGCCCCGCCCGGAGCTCGCGGGGATCGACGCGGCCGTCCGGCTCGGGGCGGAGCTGCTGGAGGTGCCCGGCGTGCGCGGCGTCGACCTCGGCGCCGTCCCGGTGCCCGGGCAGGAGGACGCGACCGCTCGCGCCCTCGCCACCATCGCAGGCGCCCTGCGGCGGTGAGCGCCCCGGCAGGGTGAGTCGCGCATTCGGACACGGTGAGTCGCGCGATTCGACACGGCGAGTTCGGCAAACAGGCACATCCGTCTCGGGTGGTCCCGGCGACGTCGTCGTCATCGGGGTTCGATCACCGGAAACGACACACTCGGTGTGTGGCGACGAAGGGCGATCACCGGACGGCGCGGGAGGCGAGAAGAGCGCCCAGCCTGTCGGCGATCTCGCGGTCCGGGCGGGCGAGCAGCTCCCCGTCGCGCACGACCACCTCGCCCGCGACGACGACGTGGCGCGGCCGTCGTCCCGGCGACCTCCACAGCAACCCGGCCAACGGATCGGCGCCGCCCGCGTCGGCGACCCCGGTGACGTCCCAGCACACCAGGTCGGCCGCCGCCCCCGCGGTGAGTACGCCCAGCTCAGGACGCCCGAGCCCGGCCGCCGACCCGGCGGTGGCCCAGCCCAGCACCTCCCGCGCCGCCACCGGGCGCCCGGCGAGCGGCGCCACCTGCAGCGCGAGCCGGGCGTCCGCCAGCAGGTGACCGGCGTCGTTGCTGCCTCCGCCGCTCGTCCCGAGCCCGACCGGGACGCCCGCGTCGGCCAGCGCGGCCGCGGGCGCCACCCCCCAGCCCATGGGCACGTCGCAGCCGGGCGCGTGGGTGACGCCTGCCCCCGAGGCCGCGACCGCCGCGATCTCCTCCGCCGTCACCCCGCACAGGTGCGCGATGGTGACGTCGGGCGCGAGCCAGCCCCACTCGTCGAGCATCTGCAGCGGTCGGCGTCCGTAGCGCTCGGCGGCGACCTCGACGTCCACCTGCTCGTTCGCCTGCGTCCTGCGGCGCAGCCCGTGGCGGGTCGCAACCTCACTGAGCAGGGCAAACGTGCGTTGGCCTGCACTGTGCACACCCGCGGGGCCGACGGCGACCTGGACCATCCCCGAAGGGTCCCCGCCGAGCGCCGTCGCGATCGCGTCGGCCGAGGCGGCCGCCTGTTCCGGGTCGTCGCGGGCGCTGCCCCTGACGAACACGAGCCGCGCACCCAGCTCCGCGGCCGCGTCGGCCACGGCGAGGGCGAGGTCGACGCCGTCGCCGGGCGGCCAGGTCAGGTGGTGGTCGGCGACCGTCGTCACGCCGCAGAGCAGCGCCTCCGCCAAGCCCGCCGACGCCGCGGCCCGTGCCAGCTCCGCGTCCACTCCGACCGCGGCGTACGCGGCGGCCATCCGCGGCAGCCATTCCCGCATCGGCACACCGCGGGTGCCGGGCAAGGTGCGGAACGCCGTCTGCAGCAGGTGGTGATGGGCGTTGACCAGACCGGGTGTGACGACGCATCCGGAGGCGTCGAGCACCTCCCCCGGCCCGTCGTCGTCCACCACACGCCCACCGGCGCAGCGGACGACCCCGCCGGGGATCTCCGCTGCGCCGGTCCAGACCAGCTCGGCCCCGCTGACGATCAGCACGGGCCCAGTGTCACGACACCGTGACGGCCGCCTGCACCAGCCCCGGCTTGGTCCTCGTGGCGCCTTCGGTGCGCGACGTCGTCGGGTCGGCGCTGTCGGCGTTGAGCGGGTACTGCCGGACCCAGTCGACGTACATGTGCGACGTCTGCACCGAGGAACCGCTCCGGGGGAACCAGTCCAGCTGGATGCACAGGTGCATCGGGCCGGGTGGGAGGATCTTGGTGTTGTCGGTGCGCCACCACTGCTTGCCGTCGACGAATGCCGCAATGTGGTCGGGAGTCCACTCGACCGCCCAGTTGTGCCACTGGGTCGCGTCGATCTTGACGTTGCCCTGCACCTGGGAGTTGCTCCTGCCGTAGTGCAGGAACATGTCGGTGGACTGGCGCGTGTGGTCGGACATCTCCATGAAGTCGACCTCGCCGCCGACCGGGAAGTTCTCGGCGTCCGGCCAGAGGAGCAGCAGCGCGTTGTACGAGCGGTCGCTGGCGGGCGCCCGCACCCGCCCTTCCCAGCGGCCGTACTTCTGGCCGGGGCTCCACGCCATCCCCTCGGTGTTGCCGCGCGGGTCGCCGGTGATCGTCAGGACCCCGTCCTCGATCGTGACGGCTTCGGGCGTGCGCCTGCCGTTGCCCGCGTGCCCGGGACCGTCGTAGAGGCCCCACGAGCGGTCGAGGGGGCCGTCGAAGTCCTCGACCCGGTTGGGCTTGCCCCAGCCGAACGTCGCTGCCGCGCTCGTCGCGAAGCCTGCGGGCTGGTCGGGGTTGCAGGGGTCGACGGGGGTCGGGTCGGGGCCGTCCCCGCCGGATGCCCGAGGGGCCGATCCCTCGGTGACCGTCGGGGGTGTCGGGGCGGGCGCGGGGTCGGCGGCCGGGGTCGGCGTCGGGGACGAAGCCGCGGCTGCCGGTGGAGCCGGGGCGGCGGCACGCGGGGTCGGCAGGACCGGCGCAGCCGCCGCGACGGGAGCGGCTGCGCCGACCGGGACTGCGACGACAGCGGACGCCGGAACCGGGGCGAGGTGTGCCCGGTCCAGAATCGCCGCGGCCTGGCGGGCGAGAGTCTGCGCCTCGAGCGCGATGAGGGAGGCCGACACCGCCAGCACTGACGCCGCGGTGGCGAGCATCGAGGCCGAACCCGCCAGCTCCCTGGCGCGCGCGATGAGCGCGCCTGCCTCGTCGGCGCGGCTCGGCGCCGTTCCCGGCGCGGACGCCTGGAGAGCGGGGACGGCCGCCGCTTGCGCCGCAACGTCGACGCCCGCGGGTGCCGGTGCGGGAGCCGCCGCAACGGGTGCGGCGGGAGCCGCGGCGCCGGGCGCCAGGACCGCCGGATCCGCCACCGCGGGCGCGGGTGCCCACGCGGCAGCGGCTGGTCCTGCGGCGGGGGCGGCCGCGCCGGAGACCGAGGCGCTCGGCGCGGTCGCCGCGAGCGCCGGGGCACCCTGGGGGTGCGGGTGCGGGTGCGGGTGCGGGTGCGGGTGCGGCCGGGGCCGGGGCGGGTGCGACAGGCGCGGGAGCAGCGGCGGGCGCCGGTGCGGCCGCGGCAGGGTCAGCGGCATTCGCCGCGGCCGCGGCGGCAGGCGCCGAGGCCCCGGGCGCGGACGCGGCTGGAGCCGGGGCGGCGGGCACAGAAGCGGCCGCGGGGGCAGTGGGAGCGGCCGCGGCGCGATCGGAGGGGGCAGGAACGGCCGCGGTGGGAGCCGATGCGGCGGGAGCGGCCGGGGCAATCGCGGCAGAAGCGGCCGGCACCGGGGCAGCCGCGGGAGCGGCCGGAGCCGGTACGGGCGCGGCCGGAGCCGCATCAGCGGGAGCGGGCGCCGGAGCAGCACCCGGAGCGACGGCGCCAGAAGCCGGGACGGACGGATCCGGAGCGGCCGCTGCCGGAGCAGCCGCTGCCGGAGCCGGGGCAGGCACAGCGGGAGCCGGGGCAACCGGATCTGGGGCCGGAGCAGCCGGGGCGGCGGCAGCGGGAGCCGGAGCGGGCACAACGGGAGCGGGAACGGCCGGCGCGGGAGCCGGAACGGGCGCGGGAGCCGCGGGTGCCGGCGCGGGAGCGGCGGGCGCCGGAGCGGGAGCGGCGGGCGCCGGAGCGGGAGCCGGAGCGGCGGGCGCCGGGGCGGGAGCGGGTGCGCCAGGCGTCGGGGCGGGTGCCAGGGCAACAGGATCCGGAGCCGGAGCCGCCGGAGCACCGGGCTCAGCCGGAGTCGTGGGTACTGCGCATCCTGGCGGTGCGAGGGGTAGTCGGCTCCCCGCGGGTTCGGCCGCGGCAGCGATCGAACCTGCCAGCATCGCCGTGACGACGATCCCCCCGATCGTCACGTATCGCCTCATCAAGCTCTCCTGCCTCTCGTGTCACACGGATTGGCAGGGCGCACAGTAGGGCGGTTCCGTCACAAAGATCAGCACAAGCCACACCATCGAGTGTGACTTCATGGCGACGGTGGGTCACCGTCCGCGGTCGCAGGTAGTGTCCGCCGCCGACCGACGGGCCGCCTGGCGCGACGAACGGTCAGGCGGAGCGACACACGCCCGAAAGGACGATCACCATCCGCGCGATGCGTAACGCTGCTCGGCAGGCAGCTCGGCGAGGTTGATGCCGACCATCGCCTCGCCCAAGCCCCGCGACACCTTGGCGATCACGCTGGGGTCGTCGAAGAACGTCGTGGCCTTGACGATGGCCTCGGCGCGCTGGGCCGGATCACCGGACTTGAAGATCCCCGAGCCGACGAAGACGCCCTCGGCCCCGAGCTGCATCATCATCGCGGCGTCGGCGGGCGTGGCGATGCCGCCCGCGGTGAACAGCACGACCGGCAGCTTCCCGGCGCGCGCGACCTCGGTGACCAGGTCGACCGGCGCGCGCAGCTCCTTGGCCGCCCCGTGAAGCTCGGCCTTGTCCAGCGCGGCCAGCTTGCGGATCTCCGAGCGGATCGAGCGCATGTGCCGCGTCGCCTCCACGACGTTGCCGGTGCCCGCCTCGCCCTTGCTGCGGATCATCGCCGCGCCTTCGGAGATGCGCCGCAGGGCCTCGCCGAGGTTGGTGGCGCCGCACACGAAGGGCACGGTGAAGGCCCACTTGTCGATGTGGTGGGCCTCGTCGGCGGGGGTGAGCACCTCCGACTCGTCGACGTAGTCCACCCCGAGCGACTGCAGCACCTGCGCCTCGACGAAGTGCCCGATGCGGGCCTTCGCCATCACCGGGATCGAGACGGCGTCGATGATGCCCTGGATCATGTCGGGGTCGCTCATGCGGGCGACGCCGCCCTGCGCGCGGATGTCGGCGGGCACCCGCTCCAGCGCCATGACGGCCACGGCGCCCGCATCCTCGGCGATCTTCGCCTGTTCGGCGTTGACCACGTCCATGATCACGCCGCCCTTCAGCATCTCGGCCATCCCGCGCTTCACGCGCGCGGTGCCCTGCTGCTGGCCTGCGCTCGGCGTGGCGGGAACGTGCTGGTCGGACGACACGGCGGTACCTCTCAATCCGGGGAAGGTGACACCCGATCGTACGTCAGCGCAGGCCGCGGCTCCGCCATCTCGAAGTACCCCGGCATCGGTGCGGTGCCCGCCAGCCGCAGCCACCGGACGAGGCGTCGGGAGCGCAGCCCGAGGGTGTCGCGGACCGCGTCGTTGTGGACGAGCCGGGCGAGCACGAGCAGCCGCTCGGCGTCGTCGAGGTCCGCGCGCACCTCGGCCGGGAGCGCGGTGCGGTCGAGCCGGGTGAGCGCGCGGCTGAGCGCGTTGGCCGCGGCCTCGGGATCGGCGAACGGGTCGGCGGCGGGCGGTTCCGTCGACGACACCGGCGTCGTGGTGGCCGCACGGGCGTCCCGGCGGGGGTGCCGACGCGACGACGCCGGTGCGGTGGCCGGGAGGTCGACCCCGGCGCGCGACGCCGCCTCCGCACGGCGGGCCAGCGCGGCGTCCAGGCCCGCCCGGGCGGCGTCGACGCGGATGTGCAGGCGGTGCAGCCTGCGGACGGAGCTCAGGCAGAGCGCGACCGCCCACGCCGCCGCGACGAGCCCGACCAGCACGCCCAGCGCCGTCACGACGCCCGCCGCCGGGGGTCGGCGGCGACCGCCGCCCGGTAGACCCGCTCCACGTCGGCAGCGACCAGCGACCAGTCGAACTCGGCGACCCGCGCCCGCCCGGCGGCCGAGAGCGCGGCCCGCCGCACGGGGTCGTCCAGCAGGGCCGCCAGTGCGTCGGCCAGCGCCGCCGGGTCGCCCGTCCGGAACAGGGCGCCCGCCGGGGGGTCGCCAAGGACCGCGCGGAACGCGTCGAGGTCGCTCGCGAGCACCGGCGCACCGGCCGCCATCGCCTCGGTGAGCACCATCCCGAAGCTCTCACCCCCCGTGTGCGGGGCGCAGAAGACGGTGGCGGCGGCGAGCGCGGATGCCTTGGCCGGGTCGTCGACCGCACCCAGCACGTCCACCGGGACCGGGCCCGCCGCCGCCAGCAGCGCATCGGCGTCCCCCCGCCCGACGACGACGAGCCGCAGCCCCGGCCGTCCCAACCGCCGCAACGCCGCCAGGAGCACCGCCATGCCCTTGCGCGGCTCGTCGAAGCGGCCGACGAACGCGACCACGTCGGACGCGCGCGGACCCGACGGCGCGAACGTCGCCACGTCGACGCCGTTGGGGATCTCGATCGCGTCCCCGCCGAGGTGGCGCACCTGCACCCGGCGCGCCGACGGCGACACCGCGATCCGCGCGGTCACCTTCTCCAGCAGCGGCTGGATCACCCCACCGAGCGCGGCGAGCGCGCGCGACCGCTCCGTCGCGGTGTGGAACGTCGCCACGACCGGCCCCTGCGCCAGCAGCAGCGCGATCGCCGAGACGCTCGCGGTGGTGGGCTCATGCAGGTGCAGCACGTCGAACGGGTGCGCCGCGAGCCAACGCCGCACCCGCGCGTACGCCACGGGCCCGAACGCCACCCTGGCCACCGAGCCGTTGTACGGCAGCCCCACCGAGCGGCCCGCGGGCGTGACGAACTCCGGCACCGCGCCTTCGGCCGGGGCGAGCACCTCCACGGAATGCCCCCGCGAGCGCAGCGCCGCGGCCAGGCCGATCACGTGCGCCTGCACCCCGCCGGGCACGTCCAGCGAGTACGGGCACACCATCCCGACGCGGAGGCTCACGACCGGTCGGCCGTCCACAGTGGCTGGAGCACGTGCCAGCCGGTCGGGTCGTCCGCGACGAGCGCGCCGAGCGCGTCGGCGATGGCCTGCGTCGCCTTCTCGACGTCAGCGGGCCCCGGCACGGGGACGGGCTCGGCGAACGCGACCGTCCATCCGCCGTCGGCGAAGCCGAGCCGGGTCGGCAGCAGGGTCGCGCCGGTGAGGGCGGCGAGGCGCGCCGGACCGGACGGCAGCCGGGCCGGTTCGCCGAGCAGCGTGACCTCGACGGCGGCGCCGAGGACGTCCCGGTCGGCGAGCACGCAGACGACGCCGCCGCGGTGCAGCCGCCGCAGCAGCGCGCGGTAGGCCCCGTCCTCGGCCAGCTCGAACCCGAGCGCCTCCCGGTGCGCCGTGAACCGGCGGTAGACCGACTCCGGCCGCAGCCGCTGCGCGACGGTGGTGAAGGCCGGGTCGAGGCCGCGGCGCCGCAGCGTCTCGATCAGCCAGACCCCGGCGGCGTCCCAGTTGCCGCTGTGCGACAGCGCGATGATCAGACCGTGGCCCGCGTCGAGGGCCTCGTCGAACGGCCCGCGGTTCGTGACGGCCGTCGCGGCGACGATCCGCTCGGCGTCGCCAGCGGACAGCCGGAACGTCTCGCACCAGTAGCGGGCGTAGCTGCGCATGGCGTCGCGCACGCTCACCGACGGCCCGATCCGGGCGAGGTTGGCCCGCAGCTGCCGCACGCCCGCCCCGTCGCGCCGGACGGCGAGGTCGGCACCGAGCCGGAAGACGGCGTGCGCCGCCCGCTCGGGCAGCAGCCGCACCAGGCGCCACGCGGCGGCGTACCGCAGGTCGGCGAGCCGCGCGTTCACGTCGCCGCCGGATCGGGTGGGATCTCCCGTGCGCTGCGGCGGGCCTCGGCGAGCCGCTGCCCGACCGTGAACAGCGACGCCGCCGCCAGCACCCACAGCGCGACGTCCAGCGCGTACGGCACCCCGAGGCCCGCGAGCCCGGTGCCGACGAGGGCGAGGATCAGCCGCTCCGCCCGCTCGACGAGCCCGCCGACCACCCGCAGGCCCGCCCCCTCCGCGCGCGCCTTGATGTAGGAGATCAGCTGGCCCGCGACCAGGCAGACCAGGGCGGCGACGCCGAGCACCCGCGCCTCGCCGACGCCGAGCGCCCACCAGGTCAGCGCGGCGAAGAGCGCGCCGTCGGCGATCCGGTCGCAGGTGGAGTCGAGCACCGCCCCGAACGGCGTTCCCCGCCCCTTGGCCCGCGCCATCGCGCCGTCCACGAGGTCGAACAGCACGAACAGCGTGACGACGAGGGTGCCGATGAACAGCTGCCCGCGGGGCAGGAACCACAGCGCGGCGGCGACGGAGCCGACGGTGCCCGCCACCGTGACCGCGTCGGGCGTCATCCCGCGCGCGACGAGCCATCGACCGAACGGCTCAGTGACGCGGTTGACGTGCACGCGGGCGAGGACGTTGAGCATCTGCTCCTGCTAGTTGCCGGGCGGGCCGGGGCCCTGCCCAGCCTATCCGGATCGCCGGTCGCGCCCCGGCCACGCCTGCGCCAGCAGTGCACGCGTCTCGGAAAGCAGCTGCGGGATGACCTTGGTCAGGCCGATCACGGCGATGAAGTTGGCGTCGCCGCCCCAGCGCGGGACGACGTGCTGGTGCAGGTGCGCGGCCAGCGAGCCGCCCGCGACCGCGCCGAGGTTCATCCCGACGTTGAACGCGTGCGGCTCGGCCACCGTCCGCATCGCCCGCAGCGCGTTCTGGGTGAACAGCATCAGCTCGCCCGACTCGGCGGCGGTCAGCTCCTCCAGCTCGGCGACGTGCCGGTAGGGCAGCACCATGAGGTGGCCGGGGTTGTACGGGTGCAGGTTGAGCACGGCGAAGACGACCTCGCCGCGCGCGACGACGAGCCCTTCCTCGTCGGGCAGGGTCGGGATCCGGCACAGCGGGCAGCCGTCGCCTTCAGCGGCGTCCTTGATGTAGGCGAGCCGGTGCGGCGTCCACAGCCTGCGGAAGCCGTCCGGCGTGCCCACCCCGTCCTGCCCGTCCAGGACCGGCTCACTCATGACGGCCGATCCTAGTTCGGCCATCGATCAGGCGAGCCGCTCGGCCGTCGGGCTCGTGTTGTCGCGCCGGGAGATCCAGTCGGTGATCAGCTCCACGGCCTCGGCGACGGGCACGCCGTTGCGCTGCGTGCCGTCGCGGAACCGGAAGCTCACCGCGCCCGCCTCGGCGTCCCGACCGCCTGCGAGCAGCAGGAACGGCACCTTGGCCAGCGTGTGGGTGCGGATCTTCTTCTGCATGCGGTCGTCACCGGCGTCCACCTCGACCCGCACGCCGCGGGCGCGCAGCTGGGCCGCGACGTCCGCGACGTAGCCGTGCTGCTCGTCGGTGACGGGGATCGCGGCGACCTGCACCGGCGCGAGCCACGCCGGGAACGCGCCCGCGTAATGCTCGGTGAGGATGCCGAAGAAGCGCTCGATCGAGCCGAACAGCGCCCGGTGGATCATCACCGGCCGCGGCCGCGACCCGTCGGCCGCGGTGTACTCGAGCTCGAAGAGGTCGGGCTCCATGAGGTCGACCTGGATGGTGGACATCTGCCAGGTGCGCCCGATCGCGTCCTGCACCTGGACACTGATCTTGGGTGCGTAGAACGCCGCGCCGCCGGGATCGAGCTGAAGCTCCAGGCCGGACGCCTCGGCGGCGTCGCGCAGCGCGTCGGTGGCCCGCTCCCAGTCCTCGTCATCGCCGATCGACTTCTCCGGGTCGCGGGTGGAGAGCTCGAGGTAGAAGTCGTCGAGCCCGTAGTCGCGCAGCAGGTCGAGGACGAACTGCAGCAGCGAGCGGATCTCGCCCTGCATCTGGTCTTCGGTGCAGTAGATGTGCGCGTCGTCCATGGTGAAGCCGCGGGCGCGGGTGAGCCCGTGCACCACCCCGGACTTCTCGTAGCGGTAGACGGTGCCGAACTCGAAGAACCGCAGCGGCAGCTCCCGGTACGACCGGCCGCGGGACCGGAAGATCAGGTTGTGCATCGGGCAGTTCATCGGCTTGAGGTAGTAGTCCTGCGCCTGCCTGCGCAGCTGCCCGTCCGCGCCGTACTCGGCGTCGAGCTGCATGGGCGGGTACATGCCCTCGGCGTACCAGGTGAGGTGTCCCGAGGTCTCGAACAGGTGCCCCTTGGTGATGTGCGGGGTGCTGACGAACTCGTAGCCCGCCTGGATGTGCCGCAGCCGGGAGTAGTCCTCCAGCTCCCTGCGGATGATCCCGCCCTTGGGGTGGAAGACGGCGAGGCCCGACCCGATCTCGTCGGGGAACGAGAACAGGTCGAGCTCGGCGCCCAGGCGGCGGTGGTCGCGCCGCTCGGCCTCGGCGAGGCGCGAAAGGTGCGCGGCGAGCGCCTCCTGCGACTCCCACGCGGTGCCGTAGACGCGCTGCAGCTGCGGGTTCTTCTCACTCCCCCGCCAGTACGCCGCCGCGCTGCGGGTGAGCTTCACCGCCGGGATGTACTTCGTGGTCGGCAGGTGCGGGCCGCGGCAGAGGTCCGACCAGACGGTCTCGCCGGTGTGCGCGTGCACGTTGTCGTAGATCGTGAGCTCGCCGGACGCGTCGACCTCGACGGCATCCTCCGGAGCTGCGCCCTTCAGGTCGATCAGCTCGAGCTTGTACGGCTCGTCGGCGAGCTCCTTGCGCGCGTCGTCGACCGAGTCGAACCGGCGCCGGGAGAACCGCTGCCCCGCCTTGATGATCTTCCTCATGGCGGACTCGAGCGCCGCGAGGTCGTCGGGGGTGAACGGCTTGTCGACGTCGAAGTCGTAGTAGAAGCCGTCGGTGATGGGCGGCCCGATGCCCAGCTTGGCGTCCGGGTGCAGCTGCTGCACGGCCTGCGCGAGGACGTGCGCGGCCGAGTGGCGGATGACCGAGCGGCCGTCCTCGGTGTCGGCGGCCACCGGCTCGACGTCCACGTCGACGCCGGGCGCCCACGCGAGGTCGCGCAGGGTGCCGTCAGCGCGGACGACGACCACCGCGCTCGGACCGTTCGACGGCAGGCCCGCGGCGCGCACGGCGGCTCCCGCCGTCGTCCCGGCCTGCACCCGGACGGCAGGGAGCGGCGGGGACGATGCTGGCGCGGACACGACGACCTCCGGAGGTGTGAGCTGGATCTGCGTCGATGCTAGACGGGGCGTCGATCGCGATCCGACTCGCTCCTCACCGACCGGCGACACGGCGGACGGCAGCGCGGACGGCGGCGCCGCGACCCGGTGCGCATCACCGATCGGCGACGCGGCGGGCGGGCGGGAGCGCCGACGGCGGCGCCGGACCGCAGCGCGGCGCCGGGACCGACGCGCGGAGCATCCCCGCGGGCACCGGTGGCGCCGCTTCCTGCTGCGGAGACACCCGCGCGGCGGGCACCCCTTCGTGGTCGAGCGCGAACATCCAGGGGCCCGCCGTCAGGCAGGCGTCCGGGAGCTCTCGCAGATGTCTGCGCGTCCGTCGCACGACCCGCGGCGGCCCGGCGACGACCACGGCGAGCGCCAGCCTCCCGCCGGACGGGTCGGCGACGCAGCGCACGAGGTGGTGGCGGTATCCGTCCTCGGAGAGCTCGAGCTCGGCGGCAGGCGACCCGGCGACGGTGAGCAGCGCACGGACAACGTCCGCGTGCCCGGCGCCGAGCGCCTCCGCGTCGCCGAGGCCGCCGCGCATCCAGGCGTCGAGCAGCATCCCGCTGTCGACGTCGACCAGTACCGCCATGTCGATCCCACAGGCGGTGACGAGCGGGTCGATGACGGCCTCCAGGCCGTCGTCCCGGACGCTGACCGGGCGCCGGTGGCGCGCCACGACCTTCTCGCCGACCGGTCAGCGGTGCCCGGCGTTGGCCGGGAAGAACGCCTGGCCGTCCTGCTGGCCCGGCAGCGGCCGCCCGGGCGAGGGGTTGGTCATGTAGAACTGCTGCTCGATCATCCGCAGGTCCCGGCGGGCCATCGCCAGGTTGGCCTGCGCCCGGTTCAGCACCAGGTAGAAGAACAGCTTCTCGTCGTTGTTGCCGTGGATCGGGCGGATGAGGTGGTACTGGGTGTCGAGGCTGATCAGGATGTCCTCGATCGTCTCCCGCAGGCCCAGCTTCTGCATGACCTCGAGCTTCGTGCGCACGACGTCGCTGTTGCCGGGGGCGGCGACGTCGAGGTCGAACTCCGGGCTGCCACCGCGGGAGCCGAGCGTCATCCCGCTGTCGTAGTCGACGATGGCGACGGCGAAAGCGCCCTTGATGTTGGCCGCCATGTCCAGGGTGTGGTCGATACTGCTCATTTCCTACAGCCTCCATGCGGGCCGTCGACGCGGTCGGGGCGATGGCGTGACGGCCGTTTCTCATCGGATGTGGACGACGATAACGCACGGACCTGGGCCCGCCATTCATCGGGGTGTTCCTAGGACGATTCAGCGTGGTCGGTCAATGCGCGCAACGCCGTCAGCAGGCGATTCATCGTGGCGACGTCGTCGGCCCACGGCTGGGCGAGTACGGGGTCGGCCGAAGGTCGCTGCCGCGGCGGCGAGTACTGGGGCGCGGGTAGCGGGGTCGCGTTGGTCCTGCGCGGCAGCGGCACGTCGACGGGCGCCGGATCCTGGCCAGCCGCCACGCGGCGGGCGAGCGGGGCCGCGGCGGGGGGCATTGCGGCCGCCGTGCGGGAAACCGCAGGTCGACGGCCTCGCGCCGGCCCGGGCGGCGCTGGCGCCACCCCGGCCGACGCGGTCGCGGCAGCGCGCTCGCCTGGCCGCGCCGCGGCCAGCTCGCGCCGCGCCGACGCGAGGTTGGCCCGGGCGCGGTCGACGCACAGATAGACCAGCAACGACTGGCTCGCGCCGAGTGGCCGCACCAGGTGGTAATGACCGGAAGAGGTCAGGATGAAATCTTCCATGGCGCCGTCGGACGTCATTCCGAGGGCGGCCGAGGCCTCCATTCCCCAGCGCAGCACAACGGTCGGATCGACCGTTGCCGCACCGGATTCGATCAGTATCCGGCCGCTTTCCCGCTCGGCCACGCACGAGTACCGCGAACCCGGCAGGTCGAGCAGGCCAAGAACCATGTCTCGAATCGTCACGCGCAGAAACCCTTCCGCTTGACAGAGCGTGCCACATCACGCACGGCGCGCATTTATCAACCCTTTCAGCAGCTCGGACAGGGCCGTTCGGCACAGGATTTAATAGGCCGAACGATGTAGTAAGCTGGCTGAGCGTGACGGCCCGACCGC
The DNA here is from genome assembly GCA_963750095.1 of uncultured Actinomycetota bacterium. Classification (GTDB taxonomy): domain Bacteria; phylum Actinomycetota; class Actinomycetes; order Mycobacteriales; family Pseudonocardiaceae; genus Pseudonocardia. The sequence goes on from CAVVPJ010000012.1 coordinate 1,445,741, forward strand.
GCTGAGCAGCAGCGGAAGAAGCCCGCCGTGCCGATCGTTGGAAGTGGGCGTGGTGCCACTCTCCGTGCTCGACCTCGTCCCGATCAGCTCCGGCTCGACCGCCACCGCGGCGCTCACCGCCAGCACCGCCCTCGCCAGGCGGGTCGACGAGCTCGGCTACACCCGCTACTGGGTGGCCGAGCACCACGGGATGCCCGGGGTCGGCAGCTCGTCGCCCGCCGTGCTGATCGCGCACCTCGCCGCCGCGACGTCGCGCATCAGGGTCGGCTCCGGCGGTGTGATGCTCCCCAACCACCAGCCGCTGGTGATCGCCGAGCAGTTCGGCACGCTCGACGCGCTCCACCCCGGGCGCATCGACCTCGGCATCGGCCGCGCGCCCGGCACCGACCCGCGCACGGCCCGGGCGCTGCGCCGCGGCACCGACCCGCTCGGCGCCGACGACTTCCCCGAGCAGCTCACCGAGCTGGTGTCCTACTTCCACGGCGACGGCCCCGTGGTCGCGGTGCCTGCGACCGGGCAGCACCCGGCGCTCTGGCTGCTCGGCTCCAGCGGCTACTCCGCCCAGGTGGCGGGGCTGCTCGGGCTGCCGTTCGCCTTCGCGCACCACTTCAGTGGGCAGAACACCGACGCGGCGCTCGCGCTCTACCGGGAGCGGTTCCGGCCGTCGGCGGAGCTGGAGCGGCCCTACGCGATGATCTGCGCCGCCGTCGTGGCGGCCGAGACCGACGCCGAGGCCCGGCGGCTCGCGATGCCGTCGGCGCTGCAGTTCCTGCAGCTGCGCCTGGGCACGCCGGGGCTGGTGCCGACCCCGGAGGAGGCCGCCGTCTACCCCTACTCGGACCAGGAGCGGGCGTTCATCGAGCACCGGATGGCGGGGCAGGTCATCGGCTCGCCCGCGACCGTGCGTGCCGGGGTGCGCGAGCTGGTCGCACGCACCGGCGTCGACGAGCTGATGGTCACCACGAGCACGCACGACCCGGCCGACCGCATCCGGTCGTACGAGCTGCTGAGCCAGGCCCTGGCGCCGACGCGCGTCTGAGACGGCTCCCGCGTGATGGGATCGGGGGATGACCGATCCCTTCGCCGCCTTCCGCACCGCGATCGAGGACGGGGAACCCGACGCCGCCGTCGCGCTGTTCACGCCCGACTGCGTCTTCCACTCGCCGATCGTGCACAAGCCCTACGTCGGCCCCGAGCCGCTGCGGGCGATACTGCGCGCGGTGGTGCACGTGTTCGCCGACTTCCGCTACACCGGCGCCTACGCGGGCGCGACCGGCCATGTGCTCGAGTTCACGTGCCGGGTCGGCGACCGTGGGTGCCAGGGTGTCGACATCCTGCGCGGCGACGGCGAGCGCCTGACCGAGCTCACCGTGCTGGTGCGGCCCTACTCGGCCGCCACGCTGCTGCGGGAGCAGATGGCCGCCCTCCTAGCGCCCACTCCGGACGCTGGGCCGCACGGCTGAACCCGACTACGCCCCGTGGTCGCGTGACAGCGTGACCGTTCCCGCGGGTGTCTCCATCGGGTGATGTCGACGACGCCGCCATACCGCCGCCTGTCCGATCGCCGTTGGTCTCTTCGGAGCAATAACAGCGGGTCGGGAGCGGGAGGTAGAGGACGTGCCGGGCACCCGGACGCCGGATCGCCACACCACGCCCCTTGCCGACCGGCGCGGGCCCGACGGCGCCGCGACACCCGCTGGGGCGACCACGGCAGGCACGCCGCCGCGCGGCTCGGCGGGCGTCCGCAGTGCCCACCGCAGCGGGGTCGGCTGGTGGCACCCACCGAAGTCGCGCCCCCGCGGGGAAGGCGCCCGCCACCGCGTCCCCGAGGCACCCGGCCACCGCAGGCCGCCGCGAGCGGGCACCGTGCGCACGCGCCTCCGGCTCGCCCTGCTCGTCCTCGCGTCGACCGTCGTCGTCGGCCCGGTGCTGGCCTTCGCCGTCGGCTACCTGCTGTTCCCGGTGCCGACGCCGGACGACGCGGTCAACAACCAGGTGGCGGTCCTCTCCTACGACGACGGCAACCCCCTCACCCGGCTGGTGCCCGAGCAGGGCAACCGCACGAAGGTGCCCATCCAGGCCGTGCCCGAGCACGTGCGCGAGGCCGTGCTCTCCGCGGAGGACCGCAGCTTCTACTCCAACCCCGGCTTCGACCCGGTCGGCATCCTGCGCGCGTTCTGGAACCAGGTCCGCGGCGGCGACGGCGGCGGCTCGACGATCACCCAGCAGTACGTCAAGAACACGCTCGTCGGGGACGAGCGGTCGCTGTGGCGCAAGTACCGGGAACTGATCGTCTCCGTCAAGATCTCGCAGGAGCACACGAAGGACCAGATCCTCGGCGACTACCTCAACGCCATCTACTTCGGCCGCGGCGCCTACGGCATCCAGGCCGCGAGCCAGGCGTACTTCGGCAAGAACGTGCAGGACCTCACGGTCGCGGAGGGCGCGGTGCTGGCAGGCGTGATCCAGTCCCCCTCGCGGTGGGACCCGGCCATCAGCCCCGACCACTCGGTGCAGCGGTGGACCTTCGTCCTCGACGGCATGGTGGCCCAGGGCTGGCTCAGCCCGGCGCAACGCGCCGCGCAGCACTTCCCGGCGACAACGCCCCGCGCGCCGCGGTCCGGCGGAGTGCCCTCCGACGCCGACGGGCACATCGTGTCCGCCGTCATCGCCGAGCTCGCCGACCTCGGCATCACCGAGCAGGACGTCGCCCAGGAGGGGCTGCGCATCACGACGACGATCGACCCGGTCCGCCAGCGCCAGGCCGTCGCCGCCGTCCACGACGCGCTCGCCGGGCAACCCGACCAGCTGCGCACCGCGCTCGTCGCGATCGACCCGCAGTCCGGCGGCGTGCTGGCCTACTACGGCGGCGACAACGGCGTCGGGCTGGACTACGCGCGGGTCGAGCGGCTGGCCGGGTCGACGTTCAAGCCGTTCGCGGTGCTCGCGGGCCTCCAGCAGGACCCGCCGGTCGGGCTCGGCACGACGTTCGCGGGCGAGCCCGTGCCCGGCCTGCGCAACGACGACGGCGCGAGCTGCGCCCACTGCGACCTCAAACAGGCGATGACCCTCTCGAACAACGTCGTGTTCAACTCGCTCGCGAAGCAGGTCGGCGCACAGCACATCGCCGACGCGGCGCGGTCGGCGGGCATCACCAGCCCGCTGGACAACCCCGACGAGCGGATCGCGCTGGGCGACAAGGAGGTCACCGCGTTCGACCTGGCCTCCGCGTACGCGACGATCGGCGCGGGCGGCGTGTGGCACCAGCCGCACCTCGTGGCGTCGGTCGTCACCACCGACGGGCGCGTCCTCTACCAGGCGCCGACCGAGGGCGAGCGGCGCTTCTCCGACCGCGTGGCCCGCAACGTCACCGAGGCGATGCTCGACGTCGCGGCCCACGACGATCTCGCCCTGCCCGGTGGACGCCCTGTGGCGGCCAAGACCGGCACGGTGCAGTCCCACGTCGCGGGCCAGAACAACGACGCGTGGATGGCCGGGTTCACCCCGTCGGTCGCCGCGGCGGTCTGGCTGGGCACCGACCGCAACGTGCCGATCCGCACCGCGTCCGGCAGCCCGATCGCGGGCAAGGACCTGCCGGGGAAGGCCTGGCACGAGTTCATGGCCGGGGCCGTCGCCGGCCGCCCGGCGCAGGACTTCGCCCCCTTCCGCCCGATCGGGACGGGCCCGTCGAACCTGCCGCCCGGCGTCGACCCCCGCAGGCTCGCCGTGGCGCCGCCGACGACCCCGACGCCGACGGGGTCGTCGGCGACCCCGCTCCCCGAGCCGACGCCCGAGCCGGACGCCCCGCCGCCAGCCGTGCCGACCCCCGCGGCACCAACCCCCGCTCCGACCGCCGACGAGGGCTCCACCTGCACGTTGTTGGCGCCCTGCGGGTGAGCCTCGTACCGTTGTCGTCGTGTCGGGGGACGGCCGCAGGTTCCAGGTGCTCGCGTGGGTCTCGGAACGGCGCTTCGTGCTGTACGTGCCCGAGATCGAGGCCGCGACGACCGTTCCCGCCATGCCCGACGCCGACGCCGCCGCCCGATCGCTGATCGCCGACCTCACCGGCATCCCCGAGTCCGCGATCCGTTGCGACATCGAGGTGGGCCGGGTGCCGGGCGGTCCGCCCTCGCTGCGTTGAGGGAATCGTCCCGGCGGCCGTAGGGTCACGCCCGTGGATCCCGCTTCCGACGGCGCGCGGGTGGTCGCCGAGCGCATGACCGCCGCCGCGCTGGCCTGGCTCGACACGCTCACCGACGAACAGCGCGCCGACGCGGTCGGCGCGGGCCCGGATCCCGACGCCGACCGGGACGCCGAGCGACGCCGCTGGTTCTACACCCCCACCGACCACGGCGGCCTCACGCTCCACCAGCAGCGGCCCGCGCAGCAGCGGCGCGCGATGGCCCTGCTGGCCACCGGGACGTCCCGGGCGGGCTACGTGTCGGCGGCGACGGTCATGGGGCTGGAGAACGTCCTCGACCACACCGAGAACTTCACGGTGATGTTCGACCGGGAGCGCGGCCGCGATCCCGGCATGTACTACCTGCGGGTGTTCGGCGACCCCTCGGGCTCCGCGCCGTGGGGCTGGCGGTTCGGCGGGCACCACGTCTCGGTCTCGCACCTCGTCGTCGACGGGCGGGTCGTCGCCTCCACGCCGTCGTTCCTCGGTGCCGATCCGGCCTCCTCGACGTTGATGGGCTCGCTGCTGCGCCCGCTCGCGGGGCCGGAGGACCTCGCCCGCGAGCTGATGCGGTCGCTGCCGGAAGCCCAGGCGAAGCGGGCGCTGCTGCTGCCCAAGGCGCCCGCGGACATCATCGGCGGCAACCGGACCGCCCTGTCCGAAGGCGACCGCATGATCTCCCTGGCGGGCATCTGGCGCGGCCCGTTCTCCGACGCGCAGCAACAGGCGGCGCTGCAGACCCTCAGCGACACCGTCGACGAGCAGGCGGCGTTCGACGACGCCGACCACGCGACGCTCGCGCTCTCCGCCGTGCCCAAGGGCCTCGCCGCCGCCGAGCTCGACGCCGCCCAGCGGGAGCTGCTGCGCCTGCTGCTCAGCACCTACCTGGACCGGGTGCCCGAGGAGGTCAGCGTGATGGGCCGCTACGCCGACGAGGCCGCGCTCGACGCCGTCCACTTCGCATGGGCGGGCGGCACCGCTTTCGGTGAACGGCACTACTACCGGCTGCAGGGACCGCGGCTGCTCATCGAGTGGGACAACACCCAGCGGGGCGTCAACCACGCCCACGCCGCGTGGCGCGACCCGGAGGCCGACTTCGGGCTCGACGTGCTCGCGGCCCACCGAGCGGCTCACCATGAGCCGCGTCGCTAGCGGCCCGCGGATCGCTAGCGCGGTGGCCACGAACGTTCACCGGGTCCTCGCCCCGGCAACCTTCGTGGCCACCGCACTAGCGCGGCAGTCCGTCCAGCAAGGCCGCGGGGACTACCAGGTCGGCCTGGTCGCGGCAGGCCGCCACCAGCGCGGCGTTGGGCTCGTCCACGGCCGCGACCCACGACGCGGCGAACGCGGGCTCCTTGCCGAACGCCACGTGCCGGGCGGTGAGGCGGGCCAGCCGGGCGGCCGGGTCGGGGTCGCAGTACCACACCTCGGCGAGCTCGGGCCGCACCTGCGGCCACAGCAGCAGGTAGTTGCCCTCGGTGATCACCAGCCGGGCCGCGCGCGGCACCGCGATCGCCCCGGCGAGCGGCTGCTCCAGGTCCCGCTCGAACATCGGCGCGTACACGACGTCCTCGGCGTCGGCGCGCAGCCGCCGCAGCAGCGCGACGTAGCCGCCCGCGTCGAACGTGTCCGGCGCGCCCTTGGCGTCGAGCCTGCCGAGCGCGCGCAGCGCCACATCGGCGAGATGGAAGCCGTCCATCGGGACGTGCGCCGTGGCGGGCAGCCGCGCGAGCAGGGCCGCGGCGAGCGTCGACTTCCCGGACCCCGGGGCGCCCGTGATGCCCAGGATCGCCCGCCCGGGGCCCGCGGCCAGCGCCGCCGCGCGGGCGACCAGCTCGTCGAACGTCATCGGGCCTCCCATCGGCAGCATCGTAGTGCTCGTCGAGGATCTTGTTGCGTTTCCGTGGTCATGACCGCGGAGGTGCAACAAGATCGTCGCCGGTAGGCTCGCCCCGTGGCCGATCGTCCTGAGCTGCCGCTCGTCGACGTGCCCGGCGGCCGGGTCGAGTACCTCGATGTACCCGGTGACCCGGGCCTGCCGCCGCTGCTGTTCCTGCACGAGGGCCTCGGCTCGGTCCGGCTCTGGCGCGGCTGGCCCGAGCGGCTGGCCGCCGCGACCGGGCGGCGGGCGGTCGCCTACTCGCGGCTCGGGCACGGGTTCTCCGACCTCCCGCCTGCGCCGCGGACGGTCGAGTTCATGCACGCGGAGGCCGCCGTCGTCGTCCCCGCGCTGCGCGCGGCGCTCGGGCTGGCCGACCCGGTGCTGGTCGGGCACAGCGACGGCGCCTCCATCGCGCTGGTGCACGCCGCGACGCACCGCGTGACGGGGCTCGTCGTGCTGGCGCCGCATGTGATCGCCGAGCCGGAGGGCCTGATCGGGGTGGCCACCGCGCGCGACGCGTTCCGCGACGGCGACCTGGCCCCGCGCATGGCCCGCCACCACCGCGACCCCGCGGTGACGTTCCACAACTGGAACGACGTGTGGCTGTCGGCGGAGTTCCGCTCGTGGGACCTGCGACCGCTGCTGCCGGACGTCACCGCTCCGGTGCTCGCGGTGCAGGGCACGGCCGACCCCTACGGCACGGTGCTGCACGTCGAGACGGTGCGCGACCTCGCGTCCGGGCCGGTGGAGCTGCTCCTGCTCGACTGCGCGCACGCCCCGCATCTCGAGGCCGCGGCGCCGGTCACCGACGCCGTGGTCAGCTTCCTCGCCACCCTGCCCAGCCGGTCGGGGTGAGCACGAGCACCGGGCCGCGCGGAGGCGCCGCCGCGTACGGGGCGTACTTGGCCACCAGCGCCGTGCGGGCCCGATCGGCGAGCTCCCCCGACTCGTGGACGGCGGCCGTCCCGTCGATCCGCACCCACCACAGCCGCGTCCAGTCCTCGGCGTAGTGGTCGACGAGCACGGCGGCGCGCGGGTCGCGGCGCACGTCGGAGAGCCGGGCCAGGCGCGTCGAGCGCTTGGGCTTCACCTCGTCGACCGCCGAGCACACCAGCCCGTCGAGCAGCACGAACGTGATCGGCACCAGGCGGGCGGTGCCGTCGGGGCGCAGGGTGGCCAGCCGCGCGACCCGCGCCTGGTCGACCAGGGTCGTCTGCTCGTCGGGGTCGAGGGAAGGCATGCGGAGAGTGTGTCGGATGCCGCAGGATTGCGGCGGGAAGAGACCGGCGGCCGTCGTCGTTGAGCCAGATAATTGAACCTGCAACCACCGGAGGTCGCCGTGCCCGCTGTCACCGTTCCCGACGTCACCGTCCTGCCGCGCGTGCCGCAGCCCGGGGAGGCTGCTGTCGAGCGCGCCGTGCGGTCGGTGACCACCGCGCCGTCCGGCTTCGAGGGCGAGGGCTTCCCCGTGCGCCGCGCGTTCGCGGGTCTGGACCTGCGCGACCTCGACCCGTTCCTGATGATGGACCAGATGGGCGAGGTCGAGTACGCGCCGGGTGAGCCCAAGGGCACGTCGTGGCATCCGCACCGCGGCTTCGAGACCGTCACCTACATCATGGACGGCACCTTCGAGCACCAGGACAGCCACGGCGGCGGCGGGGTGATCACCAACGGCGACACGCAGTGGATGACCGCGGGCAGCGGCCTCCTGCACATCGAACGGCCGCCGGAGAGCCTCGTCGTGTCCGGCGGGCTGTTCCACGGCCTGCAGCTGTGGGTGAACCTGCCGAAGGCCGACAAGTGGCTGGAGCCCAAGTACCAGGACCTGCGCGGCGGCGAGGCCGCCCTGCTCACCAGCCACGACGGCGGCGCGCTGATCCGGCTCATCGCTGGCGAGCTCGGCGGGCACACCGGCCCCGGCTCGACGTACACGCCGATGACGATGGCGCACGCCACCATCGCCCCGGGCGCCTCCGTGCGGCTGCCGTGGCGGCGTGACTTCAACGCGCTGGTCTACGTGTTGTCCGGGGCCGGGACGGCCGGTGCCCAGAAGGGTTCAGCGGGGCGGCGGCCCGTGCGCACCGGCCAGGCCGTGCTCTACGGGCCGGGCGACGCCATCACCGTGGCGGCCGACGCGACGCAGGAGTCCCGCCTCGCCGGGATGGACGTCGTCGTCCTCGGCGGGCAGCCGATCCGGGAGCCGATCGCGTGGGCGGGCCCGTTCGTGATGAACACCAAGGCCGAGGTGATGGCCGCGTTCGAGGACTACCAGAAGGGGAAGCTCGGCGTCGTGCCTGCCACCTACGTCCCCCACAGCGGAGCGCGCGGATGAGCGAGCTTGCGAGCGGGTCGTCGGCAGAGCGCACCGCCGTCGCCGACGCGCCCGAGCGGTCGCGGTTCGAGATCAGCGTGGACGGCGCGCTCGCGGGGTTCACCGTCTACCGCCTCGCGCCGGACCGCATCACGTTCGTGCACACCGAGATCGACGACGCCTACGCGGGCGAGGGCCTCGGCGGCAAGCTGGCCAGGGCCGCGCTCGACGCGGCCCGCGAGCGCGGCCTCGCCGTCCGCCCCGACTGCCCGTTCATCAAGGGCTGGATCGCCAAGCACCCCGACTACGCCGACCTGGTGGTCTAGGGCGCCGCAGCTCAGCGGTCATCGGTCGCTTCGCAGACCGGGCCTACGCCTCGCAGAGCCCCGGGACCCTGCGAGGCGCCAAGCCGGTCTGCGAGGACCGTCCGCGCCCGGGCGGCCGGTCCGGAACTGTCGGACCCCGGCCGTAGCCTGGGGCCGTGCTCGCCGTTCACGCCGTCTGGTCACCGGGGCGGGGCGCGCTGCTCTGGGCCGAGGACGGTGAGCGGCCCGCCACGTCGTCGGCGCGCTCGCTGCGCACGGCCAGGCCACACCCGTTCGCGGCCGACACCGGGGCCCTCGCCGCGCTGCATCCCGGCAAGCCCGCCACGCTCACGCTGCTGCTCCCCTCGCGCCCCGGGGGCCCCGTGGCCTCGCCCGAGCTGGTGCGCTCCGTGTCCGGCGGCACGCCGCGCGGTGAGCCCGTGCTGCGGCCGTGGACCGTGCCCGCGCTCGCCGTCGACGTCGCCGAGCTCGCCGATCCCGCCGAGGAGGCCCGCTACGGCGTCTCGGTCGCGCACCTGCGCGCGCTCGCCGACCTTGCCGACGACCTCGCGGCCCGCGGGCGTGTGCTGCCCACGCTGGTCCGCGAGGGGGGCGCCCCGCACGCGCGGTGGCGGCCGGTCGTCCGCGGGCTCGACGCCGTCGCCGTGGAGGCGCTGGTCGACGCGCTGCCCCCGGTGGCGAGGGCCGAGCAGACCGCACCGCGCGACACGCGGGGCGCCGATCCGCAGTCGCTCGTGGACGACGCGCTCGCCGTGCTCACCGACGCCGCGGTGCGCGACCGGCTCGCCCGCTCCGCCGCCGACCTGCCCTTGCGGTCGCGGCGGCGCACGGCGATCGAGACCTGGCTGCATGCGCTCACCACGCCGGACGCCCGGGTCGAGGCCGCGGAGCGCGGGCTCGGCGTGCTGGCCGACGCGCTGCGCGAGTGGGACGACTTCGGCGACGGCGCACCCGGCGCCGGACGGGCGAGCTTCCGGCTGTCGGAGGTGCGCACCCTGCACGACCCGGCCGACCCCGGCGCCGACCCCGACGACCAGACCGGCGACGGCACCCACTGGATCCTCGAGTTCTTCCTCCAGTCCAGCGCCGACCCCAGCCTGCTCGTGCCCGCCGCGCAGGTCTGGGACGGGCGCGCCACCCGGCTGGTCGCCGATCCGCAGGAGCTGCTGCTCGCCGAGCTCGGCCGGGCCGCGCGGATCATGCCCGCCCTCGCGCCTGCGCTGCGCTCGGCCCGCCCCGAGGCGCTCGACCTCGAGAACGGCGGCGCGCACCACTTCCTCACCACCGACGCGCCGCTGCTGGCCGACGCCGGGTTCGGGGTGCAGCTGCCCAGCGGCTGGGACGGCTCGCGCCGGGTGGGGCTCACGCTCTCCACCCGCAGCACGCCCGCCGACCGCGTGCTCACCCGCGGCGGGCTCGGCCGGGAGGAGCTGGCCGACTTCCGCTGGTCGGTCGCTGTCGGCGACGAGGAGCTCGGCGAGGAGGAGCTCGCCGAGCTCGTGGCGGCGAAGGCGCAGCTCGTGCGGGTGCGCGGGCGCTGGGTGAGCGTCGATGCCGAGAAGCTGCGGGCGGGCCTGGAGTTCCTGCGGCGCGGCAAGCCCCGCCGCGCACCCACCGCGGGCGAGGTGCTCGCGCTCGCGGGCCGCCATCCCGACGACTGGGCGGCCGACGCCGACGTACCGCTCCCGGTCACGGCGGTGCACGCGCAGGGCTGGGTCGGCGACCTGCTCGAGGGCCGGGTCGATCGCGCGATCGCGCCGGTCGCCACCCCCGCCGGGTTCCTCGCCGAGCTGCGGCCGTACCAGCGGCGCGGGCTGTCGTGGCTGGCGTTCCTCGCCGAGCTGGGCCTCGGCGCCTGCCTCGCCGACGACATGGGGCTGGGCAAGACCGTGCAGCTGCTGGCGCTGGAGTCCACCGAGCGGAGCGCAGGCGGAGCGAGCATCGGCGCCGAGCGGAGCGCAGGCGGAGCGAGCATCGGCGCCGAGCGAAGCGCAGGCGCCCATTTCCCCACGCTGCTGCTCTGCCCGATGTCGCTGGTCGGCACGTGGCAGCGGGAGGCGGAACGGTTCGCGCCCGACCTTCGGGTGCTGGCGCTGCACGGCCCCGGCCGCCCCCGCGGCGAGGCGCTGCGGGCGCGGGTCGCGGAGTCCGACCTGGTCGTCACGACCTACGCCACCGCCACCCGCGACGTCGACGACCTGGCCGCCATCGCGTGGCGGCGGCTCGTGCTCGACGAGGCCCAGGCCGTCAAGAACAGCCGCGCGTCGGCGGCGCGGGCCGTGCGGCGCTTCGACGCCGAGCATCGCGTCGCGCTCACCGGCACCCCGGTCGAGAACCGGCTGTCGGAGCTCTGGTCGGTGATGGACGTGCTCAACCCCGGCCTGCTGGGCACCGCCGACCGGTTCCGCGAGCGCTACGCCGTGCCGATCGAGCGGCACGGCAACACCGACGCAGCCACCCGGCTGCGCACGATCACCCGGCCGTACCTGCTGCGCCGGGTCAAGACCGATCCGACGATCATCGACGACCTGCCAGAGAAGATCGAGATCACCCAGCACTACCGGCTGACGCCAGAGCAGGCCACGCTCTACCGCACGGTCGTCGACGACATGATGGAGAAGATCGAGGACGCGCAGGGCATCCAGCGGCGTGGCAACGTGCTCGCCGCGATGGCCAAGCTCAAGCAGGTGTGCAACCACCCGGCCCAGCTCCTGCACGACGGCTCCCCCGTCGGGCGCCGCTCGGGGAAGGTCATCCGGCTGGAGGAGATCCTTGGCGAGATCCTCGACGAGGGCGACCGGGTGCTGTGCTTCACCCAGTTCACCGAGTTCGGGCACCTGCTCGTGCCGCACCTGTCGGCCCGGTTCGACACCGACATCGCCTTCCTGCACGGCGGCACGCCCAAGAAGCGGCGCGACGAGATGGTGGCCCGCTTCCAGGGCGGGGAAGGTCCGCCGGTCATGCTGCTCTCGCTGAAGGCGGGCGGCACCGGGCTCACCCTCACCGCCGCCACCCACGTGGTGCACCTGGACCGCTGGTGGAACCCGGCCGTCGAGAACCAGGCCACCGACCGGGCGTTCCGGATCGGCCAGCGGCGCACCGTCCAGGTGCGCAAGTTCGTCTGCCCCGGCACCGTCGAGGAGCGGATCGACGCGATGATCGCGAAGAAGACGGCGCTGTCGGGCCTGGTCGTCGGCGAAGGCGAGAGCTGGCTCACCGAGCTGTCCACCGACACGCTGCGATCGCTGTTCGTGCTCGACGAGGAGGCGGCGGTGGACCAGTCGTGAGCGAGCGTGCGAGCGAACCATCGGCGCAGCCCGATCCCTGGTGGTTGGACGCCGCGCCCACGAAGCCGATCAAGGTCACGGGCGGCATCCAGATCAACTCGACGCGCGGCGCGGTGGCCCGCACGTGGTGGTCGAAGCGCTTCCTCGCGGTGCTGGAGCAGATCGGGGTCGGCGGCCGGATGGCCCGCGGCAAGGCGTACGCGCGGCAGGGTCAGATCATCTCCCTCGACGTCGACGCGGGCGGCGCCGTGGCGAAGGTGCAGGGCAGCAGGCCGCGGCCGTACGCCGTGCGGGTCGGGGTGTCCGCGCTGGGCAAGGCGGAGTGGGGCGAGGTCGCCGATGCGCTGGTCACCGACGCGTCCCTCACCGCGGCGCTGCTCGCCGGGGAGATGCCGCACGAGATCGAGGACGTCTTCGCGCGCGTCGGGCTGTCGCTGTTCCCGGCGAGCGCGCGCGACCTCGCCCTCGACTGCACGTGCCCCGACCAGACGGTGCCGTGCAAACACCTCGCCGCGGTCTGCTACGTGCTCGCCGAGCGGTTCGACGCCGACCCCTTCGCGATGCTCGCGCTGCGCGGGCGCGACCGGGAGACGCTGCTGGCCGAGCTGCGTGCCCGGCGGGCGACTGCGGAGTCCAGCCGGTCGACCGCCACGCCGCTGGCCGACACCCTCGACGCGTTCTACGCCGCGGGTCCCCTGCCCGTGCCCGCTGCGGGCCCGGACACTCCGTCGGACGCGCTGCTCGACCAGCTGCCGCCGTTCCCCGTCGCACTCCGGGAGGAATCGGTCACCGACCTCTTGCGCCCGCTCTACCGCGCTCTGGGCAGGGCATGATGGGCACGTGAACCGGTGGATCGTGCCCGCCGTCGGCCTTGTGCTCATCGTGGTGGGCGCGGTCTGGTGTGGCTCGCCGTCCGGGTGCGGCGGTCGTGAGGGCAGGGAGAACGGAGAACCACCATGGGTGAGCTGAGCCCCTGGCACTGGGCGATCGTGATCGTCGCGCTCGTCGTGCTGTTCGGCAGCCGACGGCTGCCCGATGCCGCGCGCAGCATCGGTCGGTCGGCCCGCATCCTCAGGTCGGAGCTGCGCGCGACCGACCCCGAGGCGCCTTCCACGCCGCCACAGGCGGAGCCGCCCGCGGCCGCGCCTGCGGCACCTACCACGGATTCCACGATTACGACATCGCAAAGCCATCCCCGGCAGAATTGACGCGGCGACCCCAGGTTGATCTCATACCCCTGGGGAGCTGTGAACAGGGGGACCAGAGTGATGCGAGTGATGCGGCTGCGTGCTGCCCTCGGGTGGGCGGCCATCGGCGTGGTCGGGCTGGCGCTCGCGGCGGGCTGCACCGCGCCGCAGGCCTCGGCAGGTCCCGCGGCGCCCGCCGCGCCCGTGGCGGCGCCTGCCCCGACCGTCGCCGTCGACCCCGCCGACGGGTCCAAGGCCGTCGCCCCCGCCGAGCCGATCACGGTCAAGGCGACCGACGGGAAGCTGACCGGCGTCACGCTCACCGACGAGGACGGCACCGCGATCCCCGGCAGGCTGTCCGACGACGGCGGCACCTGGACGGCCACCGCGCCGCCGAAGTTCGGCACCGCCTACCACTTCACCGGCACGGCGAACGGCACCGGCGGCACCGCCCCCGTGGCCGGGACGTTCACCACCGCCACCCCCAAGAAGTTCGTCACCGCGTCGACCACGATCGGCGATGACCAGACCGTCGGCGTCGCGGCCCCGATCATGATCCAGTTCAGCCGTCCGGTCCCCGAGTCGAGCCGGGCGGCCATCGAGCGGGAGCTGTCGGTCACGACGTCCGTTCCGGTCACCGGGTCGTGGGGCTGGCTGCCCGACGCCTACGGCGGCTCCCGCGTGCACTGGCGGCCGAAGGCCTACTGGCCGGTGGGCACGCAGGTCACGATGGCCGCGCATCTCTACGGCGTGGAGATGGGCACGGCAGGCTTCGGCAAGTCCGATCTCACCACGACGTTCACGATCGGGCGCTCGCAGATCGTCAGGGCCGACGCACGCAGCCACCGGATGCAGGTCGTGCGCGACGGTCACACCGTCATGGACCTGCCCGCCAGCTACGGCGCCGACTCCGACAGCAGGCGCATCACCCGCAGCGGCACGCACATCGTCATGGGGAAGTCCCAGACCGTGCTGATGTCCAACCCCGACTTCGGCTACACCAACGTGCCGATGAACTGGGCGGTGCGGATCTCCAACAACGGCGAGTTCATCCACGCGAACCCGGCGTCGACGTGGGCGCAGGGCAAGCGCAACATCACGCACGGCTGCATCAACCTGAGCACGAAGAACGCCAGGAGCTACTTCGGCACCGCCCTGTTCGGCGACCCGGTCGAGATCACCGGCACGTCGGTGAGGCTGTCGGCGGCCGACGGCGACGTCTACGACTGGGCGGTCCCGTGGGACCAGTGGACGGCGATGTCGGCGCTGCACTAGAAACCGGTGCATGGCCTGGGACTTCGCAACCGAACCCGAGTTCGACAAGCAGCTGTCGTGGATGCGCGGCTTCGTCCGGGACGAGATCATCCCCCTCGAGACGTTGGACATCGACCGCGCGACGTTCGACCGCATCACCGCCCCGCTCAAGGAGCAGGTGCGGGAGCGCGGGCTCTGGGCGGCGCACCTGCCTCCTGAGCTGGGTGGCGGCGGGTTCGGCCAGGTCAAGCTGGGGCTGATGCACGAGATCCTCGGGCAGTGCCGCTTCGCGCCGGGGATCTTCGGCAACCAGGCGCCCGACTCGGGCAACGCCGAGCTGCTCGCGATCGGCGGCTCGCCCGAGCAGAAGGAGCGGTGGATGCACCCACTGCTGCGCGGTGAGCTGCGCAGCTGCTTCTCGATGACCGAGCCGGGCGCGGGTGCCGACCCCACACTGCTGTCCACGCGCGCCGTGCTCGACGGCGACGAGTACGTGATCAACGGACACAAGTGGTTCAGCTCGAACGCCTCGGTGGCCGACTTCCTCATCGTCATGTGCGTGACCGACCCGGACGTCTCGGCGTACCAGGGCTCTTCGATGATCATCGTGCCGGTGGACACCCCGGGCGTCGACGTCGTCCGCGACATCCCGGTGATGGACCACCCGACGTCCGGCCTCCGGCTCGACGGCGGCCACGCCGAGGTGGTCTACCGGGACGTGCGGGTGCCGAAGGAGAACCTCGTCGGGCAGCCCGGCGACGGGTTCCGGCTCGCCCAGCAGCGCCTCGGGCCGGGTCGGATCCACCACGCGATGCGCTGGCTCGGCCAGAGCCAGCGGGCGTTCGACATGCTCTGCGAGCGCGCGGTGAGCCGCTACACCCACGGCTCAGTGCTTGCCGAGAAGCAGATGGTGCAGGAGATGGTGGCCACCAGTGCCGCCGAGATGCGGGCCGCCCGCCTGCTCACCCTGCACGCGGCGTGGACGATGGACCAGGTCGGGGCGTCCAACGCGCGCGTCGAGATCGCAATGATCAAGTACTGGGGCGCGCGGGTGCTGCACGACGTGATCGACAGGGCGATCCAGGTGCACGGCTCGCTGGGCTTCTCCGGCGACCTGCCGCTGGAGCAGATGTACCGCGCCGCACGCGCCGCACGCATCTACGACGGGCCCGACGAGGTGCACAAGGCGACCGTCGCCCGCCGGATCCTGCGCGGCTACGAGCCGAAGGACGTGCCGACCGAGCACGTGCCGACCAGGGCGGAGGCGGCGCGGCGGAAGTTCGCCGCCTACCTCGACGCGGCGACGGCCGACCTCTGAGCGGAGCTTGCGGAGCGAACATCAACGCTGAGCGGAGCTTGCGGAGCGAACATCAACGCTGAGCGGAGTCCGCAGCCTCGGCGCGGTTGTCCTGGGCCTGCGCCGCGCGCTCGTGCAGGCGCGCGCGGATCTCGTCGGGGGTGTAGGCGCGGCGGCGGCGCTCGGCGCGCACCGCCACGACGCCCGTCGCCGCCACGCCGGCGAGCCCCGCCAGTCCGACCCACTTCCACCAGCGCATAGCCCTTAAGGTACCCGGATGCCGGGAGACGTGATCACCCTCGACCGGGCCGTCGAGCTCGCGCGCACGGGTGACATCTGGGTGTTCCGCGGGACCAGCGGGGCCGACCGGGCCATCCGGGGGCTGACGAACGCGCCGGTCAACCACGTCGGCATGGCGGTGGCGCTGGACGACCTGCCGCCGCTGATGTGGCACGCCGAGCTCGGCCGCAGCCTGCCCGACCTGTGGACCGGCGAGCGGCAGCGCGGGGTGCAGCTGCACGACCTGCGCGACGCCGTGCTGCAGTGGGGACACCGCTACGGGCAGCGCGGCTGGGTGCGCCAGCTGTCGGGCGGGCTGACGCGCGAGCACGAGGACGGACTGCTGCGCGCGATCGCCCGGCTGGACGGCACGCCGTTCCCGTCCACCGCGGCCTTGGCCGGACGGTGGCTGCGCGGACGGGTGCCGCGCCTGCTCCCGCACGCCGACGGCGACGAGGCCGCCAGCCTGGAGACGGCCTACTGCGCCGAGGTCGTCGCCGTCACGTTCGCGGAGATGGGCCTGCTCGCCGACGGCAACCGCAGGCCGAGCTGGTACGACCCGGGCCGGTTCTGGAGCGGCGACGACCTGGACCTGGCGCCGGGGTTCACGCTGGGCGGGGAGATCGAGGTGGCGCTGCCGCCTGCCGAGCGGTCCGCGGGCACCGCCGCCGGGCCGACGGCGGTCACGACGCGGCCCAGGCGTCGCCGCCCCCGCCTCCCCCTTCCGTCATCTCGGCGCGGTGCTCGCGCATGAGCGCGTTCGTCCGCTCCAGGAAGCGCTGGACGACGGCCAGCTCGTCGGCGGTGAAGCCCGCCAGCATGCGGTCCATCCGGACCGCGAGCGGGCCGAAGAACGCCCCGCCGACGGCCGCGGCGGCGTCTGCGTAGCGCAAGGTGACCCGCCGCCGGTCCCGGACGTCGCGTTCCCGCCGGACGTGGTCGGCGCGCTCCAGCCGGTCGACGACGGCCGTCGTGGCGCCCGAGGACAGGCCCAGGTGCTCTCCGAGCCGTCCGGGCGTGAGCGGCGTGCCCGCGGTGTCGGCCTGCATCACCGCGAGCAGCGCGTACAGGTCGGTCGGGTGCATGCCGTTGCGCTCGGCGAAGACCTGCCCGAGCCGATCCGCCTCGGCCGCGTACGTCTGCAGCAGACGAACCAGCTCGTCACGCGGATCGGTCACGGCGGAAGGATAGTGCCGCGCGCCCGCGGCGGCCCGTCCGTCCACCGCCCCACCCTCCACGCGACCCGCGGCTGCCCCGCCCGTCCAGCGGGTGCGGGGCGAGTGCGACGGTCGGGGTTGGCGCCACCGGGGCGCTACCGGCCGCTCCACCGCGGCGCGCGCTTCTCCCGGAACGCCGCGACCCCCTCCGCCGCGTCGGCGGACGCGTTCACCTCGACCGTCGCGCGCTCGGTGGCCGCCCAGCCCAGCGCCTCGCGCTCGGCGTCGGCGGCCGCCACGCCCCGCAGCGAAAGGCGCTGGGCCACCGGCGCGTTGGCGCAGACCCGTTCGGCGAGCTCCAGCGCGACCCGCTCCGCGTCGCCGGGCTCGACGAGCCGGTTGACGAGGCCGAGCGACCAGGCGCGCTCGGCGTCGAGCGGGTCGCCCGTGAGCAGCATCTCGCGGGCGATGTTGAGCGGCAGGGCGCGCGGGGCCCGGAACAGCGCGCCGCAGTTGGCCACCAGCCCGCGAGCGGTCTCGGGCAGCGCGAACCGGGCCGTGCGGGCCGCCACGACGAGGTCGCAGGCCAGCACGATCTCGAACCCGCCGCCGTAGGCCAGGCCCTCGACGGCGGCGACGAGCGGTGTCGCGCGGTCCCGGCGGACGACGCCGTAGCCGCCTCCGCGCTCGGTGGGCGGGCCCGCTCCCGCGGAGAGGTCGGTGCCCGCCGAGAACGCCACCGGTGTGCCCGCGAGCACCCCCGCCCACAGGTCCGGGTCGTCGTCCAGGACGTTGAGGGCCGTGTCGAGGCCCGCGGTGGTCGCGGCGTCGATGGCGTTGCGCTTGTGCGGGCGGTCGATGCGCACGAGCAGCACGCGGCCGCGTCGCTCGGTGGTGACCGTCGGGGTCGTCGGCGGGTCGGTGGTCGGCGGGGTCATGTGATCAGACTCTAAGCTCTTGTCGTGCGCCTGCTTCCCTTCCTCGGCGGTGCCGCCGGTCTCTTCACCGCGGTCACCGCCGCCAGGGCGGCGCAGGGCGTCCGGCCAGCGGTAGGGGCGGACGCCGCCGAGATGCGCGCCGCGGCGCACACGTCCCCGCACGCGCGCGGCGGCCGGTTCGCCAACAGCGAGCCGGGCTCGGACCTGTCCCCCGCGAGCCTGGCCACGATCGTCTTCAGGCTGCTCACCCGCGGCAGC
Source organism: uncultured Actinomycetota bacterium (assembly GCA_963750095.1). Classification (GTDB taxonomy): domain Bacteria; phylum Actinomycetota; class Actinomycetes; order Mycobacteriales; family Pseudonocardiaceae; genus Pseudonocardia. Next base: position 1,464,097 of record CAVVPJ010000012.1, read on the forward strand.
GCGGGCCGACCGTCCGGCGCGGTCCCGCTCGTGCCGGGCGCGCAGCAGGGCCCCGCCGACGCGGCGGCGGTCACCTGGTTCGGCCATTCCAGCGTGCTCCTGGAGATCGACGGCGGGCGGGTGCTCGCCGACCCGATGTGGAGCGAGCGCGCCTCCCCCTCGCGGCGGCTCGGGCCGCGCAGGCTGCACCCCGCCCCGACCGGCCTCGACCGCCTGCCCGCGCTCGACGCGGTGCTGATCTCCCACGACCACTACGACCACCTCGACATGGCGACCGTGCAGGCGCTGGTGCGGCAGAGCGGGGCGCCGTTCGTGGTGCCGGTGGGGATCGCCGCCCACCTGCGCCGGTGGGGGGTGCCCGCGGCGCGGATCGTCGAGCTGGACTGGGGCGCCGCGACGCAGGTCGCCGGGCTCACCCTGACCTGCGTCGAGTGCAGACACTTCTCGGGGCGCAGGCTGGCCCGGAACACGACGCAGTGGTCGTCGTGGGCGGTGGCGGGCCCGCGGCACCGGGCCTACTTCGGCGGCGACACCGGCTACACCGCCGCGTTCGCGCGCACCGGCGCCGACCTCGGCCCCTTCGACCTCACCCTGCTGCCGATCGGTGCCTACGCCGACCTGTGGCCCGAAGTCCACATGACGCCGGAGGAGGCTGTGCGCGCACACCGCGATCTGCGCGGCGGTCTGCTCGTTCCGGTGCACTGGGCGACGTTCGATCTCGGTTTCCACGGCTGGGCAGAACCGGTGCAGCGGCTGTTGTCCGCCGCGGCGGGCGCAGGCGTTCAGATCGCACTTCCCCGCCCGGGCGGGCGCATCGTCGTCGCCGCGCCCGACCCGATAGCCGATTGGTGGTCGCGGCTCGGCTAAAGGTCGACACGCCGAAACCGACAGATGTTCGACCCTGTTCGACATTGCCCGCGGCCATCCATTACCCTTAGCACTGGCAATTCGTCGATGTCCGACATCCTTCAGTACCGGCGCGGCTCGCGCCCAGAACCCCTGCGAAAGGTCGCGTTCAATGGCAAAGCAGACAACGATCACGCTGGTCGACGACCTGGACGGCGGCACGGCCGACGAGCAGATCGAGTTCTCCGTCGACGGCAGGTCCTACGAGATCGACCTCTCGACGGCCAATGTGGAGAGATTGCGGAAGGTGCTGGCGCCGTTCGTTTCCGCGGGCCGCCGCACCGGCGCCAAGCGGGGCGCGGCGGCAAGCGCCGCCCCGGGCCGCGCCACTTCCGACCGCGAGCAGAACCAGGCCATTCGGGAATGGGCGCTCGCGCAGGGGATGACGGTCTCCGAACGGGGCCGCATCCCGTCCAACGTGCTCACCGCCTACCACAGCGCGCACTGATCCCGAATTGTAGTCGTCCCTACTTCGGCGCCATCCGGATCGCACCATCCAAACGGATCGTCTCGCCGTTCAGCATCGGGTTCGCCACGATGTGAGCGGCGAGCGCCCCGTATTCCGCGGGTATGCCGAGCCGGGCCGGGTGGGGCACCTGCCTGCCCAGCGCGGCCTTGACCTCGTCCGGCGCGCCCGCGAGCAGTGGCGTGTCGAACAGGCCCGGCGCGATCGTCATCACGCGGATGAGCATGCTCGCGAGGTCGCGCGCGATCGGCAGCGTCATGCCGACCACACCGCCCTTGGACGCCGAGTACGCCGCCTGCCCGATCTGCCCGTCGAAGGCGGCCACGGACGCGGTGTTGATGATGACGCCGCGCTCGCCGTCAACGGGGTCGTGGGCGAGCATCCGCTCGGCGGCGAGGCGCAGCACGTTGAACGTGCCGATCAGGTTGATCTCGATGATCCGGGTGAAGTCGGGCAACGGGAACGGGCCCTGCTTGCCGACCGTGCGGATCGCGTTGCCGGTGCCCGCGCAGTTGACGCACACCCGCAGCGGGCCCTGCGCGTCCGCGACGTCGAGCGCCGCCGTCACGTCGGCCTCGTTGCGCACGTCGGCGGGCGTGAACCGGACGTCGTCCCCCAGTTCCTTGGCCACCTGCTCGCCCGCCGACGTCGGCAGGTCGAGGATCACGACCTTCGCGCCGGCGGCCAGCAGCGCCTTCGTGGTGGCCAGGCCGAGGCCTGAAGCCCCGCCGGTGACCAGTGCAACCGCCCCGGTGACGTCCACGCTGTCTGCCTCCGCTCTCGACCTGTCGCCTGCGAACCGTCAGTGGTGACCGTTCCTACCATGACGGGTGGTGCTGAGGCGGGGTGTGATCCGGTAGACATGCCAGGGTGCTTCCCGGAACGCGTGCCGCGCTGAGTCCCGACCGTCCGGCCGTGATCATGGCCGAGTCCGGGGAGACGCTCACGCACGCGGAGCTGGAGGCCGGGTCGGCCCGGCTCGCGCGGTGGCTCGTCGACCGCGGCATGCGGCCCGGCGACGGGATCGCCCTGCTCGCCGACAACTCCCTCCGTGTGTTCGAGGTGTACTGGGCCACCCAGCGCTGCGGCCTGATGCTCACGATGGTCAACCATCACCTGACCCCCGCCGAGGTCGCCTACATCGTGCGCGACTGCGACGCGAAGGCGCTCGTCGTCGCGGGCTCGCTGGGGCCCCTCGCGGCCGCCGTCGGCGAGGCCGTGCCCGAGGTGCCGATCCGGCTGGCCTACGGGCAGGCGGTGCCCGGCTTCGACGACTACGACGCCGCGCTCGACGGCGTGTCCGGCGAGCCACCTGCCGAGGAGCCCGCGGGCGCGGCGATGCTGTACTCGTCGGGCACGACGGGCAAGCCCAAGGGCGTGCGGCCGTCGCTGCCGCAGCGGCGCGTCGACGAGCCGGGCGACGCCTACGTGGCGGCCTTCGGGGGGATGTACCGGTTCACCCCCGAGACCGTCTACCTGTCCCCCGCCCCGCTCTACCACGCCGCGCCGCTGCGTTTCACCGCCACCGTGCAGACGCTGGGCGGCACGGTCGTCGTCATGGAGCGGTTCGACCCCGAGGGCGCGCTGGCCGCGATCGAGAAGTTCCGGGCCACGCACAGCCAGTGGGTGCCGACGATGTTCGTCCGGATCCTCAAGCTGCCGCCCGAGGTGCGCGCCCGCTACGACGTGTCGTCGATGCGGGTCGCGATCCACGCGGCGGCGCCGTGCCCGATCGACGTGAAGCGGGCGATGATCGACTGGTGGGGTCCCGTCCTCTACGAGTACTACGCGGCCACCGAGGGCGTGGGCATCACGTTCATCGACTCGGCCCAGTGGCTGGAGCACCCGGGCTCGGTCGGGCGCGGCGGGCTCGGGGAGGTGCGGATCGCCGACACCGAGACCGGCGCCGTGCTGCCACCGGGCCGGGTCGGCACGATCTACTTCGAGCGCAACGACGGGCCGCTGTTCACCTACCACAAGGACGCGGAGAAGACCCGCGAGTCGCGCCATCCCGAGCACGACAACTGGGGCACCACCGGCGACCTCGGCTACGTCGACGAGGACGGCTGGCTCTACCTCACCGACCGCAAGGCCTTCATGATCATCTCGGGTGGCGTGAACATCTACCCGCGCGACGCCGAGGACGTGCTCGCGCTGCACCCGGCGGTGCTCGACGTCGCCGTCATCGGCGTGCCGGACCCGGAGATGGGCGAGGCCGTGCTGGCCGTCGTGCAGCCAGCCCCCGGGGCGACGCAGGGCCCCGACCTCGAGCGCGAGCTCATCGCGCACACCCGCGAGCACATCGCCGCGTTCAAGGCGCCGCGACGGGTGGTGTTCACCGACGACATGCCCCGCACCCCGACCGGCAAGCTGGTGAAGCAGAAGCTCCGCGAGCGCTACCCCGCGCTGCCTTCCTGAGCGACGTGTCCTGAGGAGGAGCCCGTGAACGCCGCAGGCATGACGGTCAGCGACCAGCTCGCCCGCTTCGCCCGCACCACGCCCGACGCCGTCGCCTTCCGGGACGGGCCGCTCACCCGCACCTGGCACCAGGCCGACGAGCGGGTCGGCAGGCTGGCCTCCGCGCTGTCGGCGGCGGGGGTGGCGGCGGGCGACCGGGTGGCGGTGATGGCGCTGAACAGCGTTCCGCACATCGAGGCGATGGTCGCGACCGTGCGGGCGGGGGCGATCTGCGTGCCGGTGAACTTCCGGATGGTCGCAGGCGAGGTGGCCTACGTGCTCGCCGACTCGGGCGCGTCCGCCGTGCTCGTCGACGACACGTTCGCGAAGGTCGTCGAGGCCGCGCGGACCCCCGAGGTGCGTGCGGTGCTCACCATCGGCGCGGGCTACGACGCCCAGGTCGCCGCCGCGCCGGAGCCCGCCGAGCCGCCGCTGGTGGCCGACGACGCGCCCGCGTTCATCATGTACACCTCGGGCACGACCGGCCGTCCGAAAGGCGCCGTGCTGTCGCACCGCAACCTTTTCCTGCACGCCTACAGCAACATCGTCACGAACGGGTCGAGCGGCGACGACCGCGTCGGGCTGTCCGGCGCGCCCCTCTTCCACATCGCGGGGGTGTCCGGTTTCTGCATCAACCTCGCGATGGGCGCGACGACCGTGCTCACCCCGTCGGGCGGCTTCGACCCCGCCGCGATGGTGGACCTGCTGGAGCGCGAGCGCGTGTCGTCGTGCTTCTTCGTACCCGCGCAGTGGGCGACGATCGTCGCGGTGCCGGGCCTGGCCGGGCGCGACCTGTCGGCGCTGCGCCGCTGCTCATGGGGCGCGGCGCCCGCGTCGACGACGCTGCTCCGCACGATGATCGACGTGTTCCCCCAGGCGGACATCGTCACCGCCTTCGGGCAGACGGAGTGCTCGCCCGTCACGTGCCTGCTGCGCGGCGAGGACTCGATCCGCAAGATCGGCTCGATCGGGAAGCCCATCCTGAACGTCGAGGCCCGGGTCGTCGACGACGACATGAACGACGTGCGCCAGGGTGAGGTCGGCGAGATCGTGTACCGCGGCCCGCTCGTGATGAGCGGCTACTGGAACAAGCCGGACGAGACCGCCGAGGCGTTCCGCGGCGGGTGGTTCCACTCCGGCGACCTCGTGCGCGAGGACGAGGACGGCTACCTGTTCGTCGTCGACCGCAAGAAGGACATGATCATCTCGGGCGGCGAGAACATCTACTGCGCCGAGGTGGAGAACGTGCTCGCGGCCCACCCGAAGATCGCCGAGGTGGCGCTGATCGGCGTGGCGGACGAGCGGTACGGGGAGGCGCTGCTGGCCGTGGTCGCCCCACGGAACCTCGCCGACCCGCCGACCGCGGCGGACGTCGAGGCGTTCTGCCGGGAACGGATGGCCGCGTACAAGCGGCCGCGCGACCTCGTGATCGTGGAGGCGTTGCCGCGCAACCCCAGCGGCAAGGTGCTCAAGACCACGCTACGCAGGCAGTACGGCGCCGCGGGCGTCGTCGCCTCCTCCGCCGTGTAGCGGCTACCGTCCCCAGTCCGGCGAGACGCGGCGGCGCGAGCTGGCCGCCGCGCCGGACACCAGGCTGCCGATGGCCAGCCCGATCACCAGGTGGATGATCGACTGGGTGACCGAGACCGCGAGGTCGCGGCCCGACAGCAGCGGCAGGATGACGGCCACGACCGTCACGAGCCCGACGATCCACCCGAAGTAGCTGAGCGGGCGCGGCGTGCTCACGACGAGAAGGTGCACCAGCCCGGTCGCGGCCAGCGCGGCGAGGGCCGCGAGGACGCAGAGCAGCACCGTGTTGACGTCGCCCAACGCGCCCGCGTCCCGAGAGCCCGCGAAGGCCACCTTGAAGACCGCCCTGGCGAGCAGCACGCCCACCAGCGCGATCAACGCGGCGACCAGCGCCGTCGCCAGGCCGCCCGACCACAGCCGCGCGGCGTCGATCTTGCGTGCGGGCTCCTCCGGGGACCGGGGCGAGCCCGTGCGGACGGTGTCGTCGTAGCCGGACAATCTTCACTCCCCCGTCGATCGCGTGGTGCGGATTTTGGCATACCGCCCGCGTCGGGCGGACCCGGCGGCGCCATGGGCCGCCACCTTCACCCCGACGGGCGCGGGCGGGGGGTGCCGGGGTGAGGATGGCGGCATGGCCGACCTGACCCCGGACGAGTTCCGCCGCCGCGCCGCCGCCGTCGCCGACTGGGTCGCCGACTACCGCGCCGGGCTGCCCGACCTCCCGGTCCAGCCCGACGTCGAACCCGGCTCGGTGCGCGCGGCGTTCCCCGCCGCGCTGCCCGAGGACCCCGAGCCCGTCGAGGCGCTGCTGCGTGCGCTCGACCGCCTCGTGGTCCCGGCGTCGACCCACTGGCAGCACCCCGGCTTCTTCGCCTACTTCCCGGCCAACGCCTCCCTGCACTCCCTGCTGGGTGACCTGCTCTCCGGCGGGCTCGGCGCGCAGGGGATGCTCTGGTCCACCTCGCCTGCGGCCACCGAGGTCGAGCAGGCCCTGCTCGACGCGCTGGCGGGCGCGCTGGGGCTCGACCGCGCGTTCACCTTCGACGGCGGGGGCGGCGGCTCGATCCAGGACTCGGCGTCCTCGGCCGCGCTGGTGGCGCTGCTCGCCGCGCTGCACCGCGCGAACCCGGCCTGGCGCGAGGACGGTGTCGACGGCCGCGACCGCGTGTACGTCACGGCCGAGACCCACTCGTCGCTGGCCAAGGCCGCGCGGGTCGCCGGGCTGGGCGCGCGGTCACTGCGCGTCGTCCCGTTCCGGCCGGGCACGTTCGCCATGGACCCGGCGGCGTTGGCCGCCATGATCGCCGAGGACAGTGCGGCGGGCCTGCGTCCGGCGTTGGTGTGTCCGACGGTCGGCACGACCGGCACCGGCGCGGTCGACCCGGTGCGCGCGGTCGCGGACGCGGCGTCGGGGGCGTGGGTGCACGTCGACGCCGCGTGGGCGGGGGTCGCCGCGCTGTGCCCCGAGCACCGCGGTCTCCTCGACGGCGTCGAGCGCGCCGACTCCTTCTGCACCGACGCCCACAAGTGGTTCGGCACCGCGTTCGACGCCTCGCTGCTGTGGGTGCGTGACGCCCGCGCGCTCCCGGACGCGCTGTCGATCACCCCGGAGTACCTGCGCAACGCCGCGACCGACTCGGGCGCGGTGGTCGACTACCGCGACTGGCAGGTGCCGCTGGGCCGCCGCTTCCGCGCGCTCAAGCTGTGGGCCGTGCTGTCCGGCTACGGCCTGTCCGGCCTGCGCGAGCATCTGCGCGGCCACATCGCGCTCGCCGCCGAGCTCGCCGGATGGGTGGAGGACGATCCGGAGTTCGTTCTCGCCGCGCCGCCGTCGCTCGGGCTCGTGTGCCTCCGCCTTTCCGGCGACGATCGCACCCGCGCGGCGTTGGCGCAGGTCAACGCGTCCGGGCGGGCGTTCCTCACACATACCGTCGTCGACGGGCACGTCGTCATCCGGGTCGCGGTCGGCGGCGTGACGACCGGTCGGGAGGATGTCGTCGCGCTCTGGGAGCAGTTGCGCAAGGCGGCCTCGTCCGTCTAACGTCCGCGCCAGGTCATGAGCACCAGCGCCGTCTTGTCTTGACGGCAGAGCCCCGGCTTGCTGGTCGGCAACCCTCCTCCGCGGTGGGGTGCTCCGGGTGACGACCTGGCCGTGGGCGCAGGGTCCGCGGCAAGCGCGAGGCCTTGGAGCGTCCTGTGACCGCTGCCGTTGATGTCTGTGTTGATTCCGGCCTGCCCGCCGTCGTCGGCGCCCACCTGCGCGTCCCGCTCGTCACCGGCGGCGACACGCCCTACGCCAACCTCGACCTCGCCGCCAGCGCCCCCGCGCTCGAGGACGTCGCCGCGCACGTCACGCGGCTGCTGCCGTACTACTCCAGCGTCCACCGCGGCGCGGGCTACGCCTCGCAGGTGAGCACGGGTGTGCTGGAGTCGGCGCGCGCCACCATCGGCACGTTCCTCGGGGCGCGGTCCGACGACGTCGTCGTGCTCACCCGCAACACCACCGACGCGCTCAACCTGCTGGCCTCCGCCGTGCCGGGTGAGGTCGTGTGCCTGGACGTCGAGCACCACGCCAACCTCCTGCCGTGGCGGGCACGCCGGGTCGTGACCGGGCGCCCGACCGTCGCCGCCACGCTCACCGCGCTCGCGGCGGCGCTGCGCGCCAAGCCCGCGGCGCTCGTCGCCGTCACCGGGGCGTCCAACGTCACCGGCGAGGTGCTGCCGATCGCCGAGGTCGCCGCGATCGCGCACGCGGCGGGCGCGCGGGTCGTGCTCGACGCCGCGCAGCTCGCTCCGCACCGGCGGGTGGACATCGGGGCGCTCGACGTCGACTACGTGGCCGTGTCGGGGCACAAGCTCTATGCCCCGTTCGGTGCGGGCGCGCTCGTCGGGCGGCTGGACTGGCTCGACGCCGCTCCCCCGCACCTCGCGGGCGGCGGCGCCGTCACGGACGTCCGGGCTGGTGACGACGGGGGCACCACCCGATGGGCCACCGCGCCGCACCGGCACGAGGGCGGCACCCCGAACGTCCTCGGCGCGGCGGCGCTGGCGCAGGCCTGCCGCACGCTCGCGCCGGTGCTCGCCGGTCCGGGCCCCGAGCACGAGCGGGCGCTGCTGGCGCGCCTCGACGCGGGCCTCGCGCGTGTCCTGGGTCTCACGCCGCTCGCGGTGTGGGCCGACGCGCACGACCAGGTGGCGGTGCGGTCGTTCACCGTGGCCGACCGGCCCGCGGGCTACGTGGCCGCCTACCTGTCGGCCGAGTACGGCATCGGCGTGCGCGACGGCCGGTTCTGCGCGCATCCGCTGCTGGCGCGGCTGTGCGGCCCGAGCGGTGAGGCCCTGCGGGTCAGCATCGGCCTCGGCACGACCCCCGAGCACGTCGACCGCCTCATCGACGCGCTGACGACGCTGGTCACCCGCGGTGCGCGCTGGACCTACGCGCCCGTCCGCGACCGCTGGACGCCCACCCCGGACCCGCGCGACCTCGACCCGATCGGCCTCGGCCGACCGACGGTCACCGGGCCCGGCTGCGGCCACTGAGAGGCGCTCGTGCGCGGAAAAGCGCGCCAGAACAGTGTTATTCGCGCACGGGCAGCTTGCTGCGCAGGAGCACCCGGCTGCCGCGCTCGTCGTAGTGGATGAGCACGGACTCGACGACGTTGTTCATCAGGCCGATGCCCCGGCCGCCGCCGACACTCGGCTCCTCCGGCGGACGCCACTGCCCGTGGTCGACGACCTCGATGAACAGCGTCGCGGCCGGACCCGGTCCGGGCTCGGTCCAGAGCGTCAGCTCCACCGCTCCCGACTCGTCCTTCCCGTACGCGTGCAGCACGGCGTTGGCGGCGGCCTCGTCGACGGCGAGCACGACGTCGGCGGTCTCGTCGTCGGTCAGGCGCAGCGGCGCGAGCCAGTTCGCCAGCTCGTGGCGGATCACCGCGAGCTGGGTCGGGTCGGCAGGCCAACTGCGGTGGATGAACTCGATACGACCCGTTTCCATAGGTCCGGGTTCCACGGTCGGCGGCGGCGGCAAACCCCGCCCGGCGCATCCCGGCGGTCGTTCACCGCATGCCGCTCACCAGACGTCGCCCTCGCGCCAGTCGCAGACGAGCGGCAGCACCGGGTCGAGAGGGGCGAGACGGGCGCCGGGGCGGACGAAGATGCAGCCGTCGACCTCCGGTGTGGGGCGGACGCCCTCGGGGCTCAGCACCCCGGTCGGCCCGCACCAGAGCGTCCAGCCCAGGGCCCGGTAGAGCGCGGCCCCCTCGGCGGACGCGCCGAGCGCGCCGAGCGCGTACCCGCGGTCGATGTAGGGGTGCAGCGCGGCCATGACCGCGGACCCGTGACCGCGGCGCTGCCGGTCCGCCGCCACCGCGACGGCCTCCACGTAGCCGGTGCGCAGCGACCGGCCGTCGTGCAGGAGCCGCCGCGCGACGAGCGCCGCGTGGGCGACGAGGCGGTGGTCCTCGTAGCGGAGCGCATGGACGCCGCCGAGCGCGTGCTCCCAGTCCGACTCGGCGAAGTCACCGTCGAACACCTTGTCGCACAAGGCCCGCGCGGCGCCGAGCGTCGCGTCGTCCAGCTGGGCGGTGTGACGAATTCGGACGTTCTCCACGCTGTGTCATGATCCTGCCCATGCAGGCGTTCCGCTTGAAAGGGCCGCGGGTGCTCGAGGTCGACCTCCACGGCGACGCGGTCCGCGCCGCGCAGGGGGCGATGATCGCCTACACCGGTGAGGTCTCCTTCAAGAACGCGGGCATGGGCGGCGGCGACGGGCTGCGCGCCGCGCTGAAGCGGCGCGCCACCGGCGAGTCGGTGTCGCTCATGCAGTGCTCGGGGCGGGGCACCGTGTACTTCGCGAAGGACGCGATGGAGGTGCTGCTCGTCGAGATGGGCGGCGACACCCTCAAGGTCGAGTCCGAGCAGCTGCTCGCCCTGTCGGACAAGCTCTCCACGGACGTCGCCTTCGCGGGCCTGCGCGGGATGTCGTCGGGACAGGGCCTGTTCACGACGACGGTCACCGGCTACGGCACGGTCGCGCTGCTCTCGTCGGGCGGCCCGCCGATCGCGCTCGAGGTCACCCCGCAGTACCCGCTGGTGGTGGACCCGGACGCGTTCATCGCGAGCCGCGGCCAGCTCAACCAGACCTTCGTCACCGACGTGTCGTGGCGCAACCTCGTCGGCGAGAGCTCCGGCGAGGCGTTCTCCCTGCGCTTCGACGGGCACGGGGTGGTCTACATCCAGCCAGAGGAGCGCTGACCGATGCGATCGCCGAGGCAACGCCCGCGCGGCGCGGACACCAGGATCTTGGTCGGGGAGGGGTAGTGCCGTTCGAGCAGGTCAACTCCAAGGTCGTCAGTGTGCCGGTGGCGCCGGGGCGGGAGGTCCTCGCCCGCCGCGGCGCGATGCTCGCCTACACCGGCCAGGTCGCGTTCGCCCCCGTGCGCGCGACCGGCGGCCCCGGCGGGCTGGGCGGCATGGCCGGGCGGATGATGGCGGGCGAGCAGGTGGCGATGATGGTCGCCCAGGGCCAGGGCACCGTCCAGTACGGCTACCGCGGCATGCACCTGACGATCATCGAGGTCGGCGGGTCCGGCCCGCTCACCGTGGAGGCCGACCGGCTGGTGGCGCACGACGCGTCGCTGCAGTCCACGCTGGTGTTCCTGGGCAGCCAGGGCGGCATCCGCGGGGCCGTGCGGGGCGCGGTCAGCGGGCAGGGCCTGTTCACCACCCAGCTGCACGGCAACGGCACCGCGGTGGTGCTCTCGCACGGCGGCACGATCGCCCTGCCCGTGCACCCGGGGGTGCTGACCACGGTCGACCCGCAGGCCTTCGTCGCGCACGTCGGCCAGGTCCAGGCCGACATCTCGCTGAACGCCAGCTGGCGCGACGCGGTCGGCCGCGGCTCCGGCGAGGCGATCCAGCTCAAGATCACCGGCAACGGCACCGTCTACGTCCAGGCCTCGGAGCAGAAGATCTGATGACCCCGCCGCTGCAGCCCCTGAACCCCGCCACGCTGCCGGACAACGACAACATCCCCGGCAACCACTACGCCTACTGCGTGCGCCTTTCCGGGCAGCTGTTCATGCAGACCGGCCGGATGATCGCCTACTACCCGGCGCCGAACGGCCCCGGCATCCGGTTCGAGCCCTTGACGACGGCGAGCGCCGCGGGATTCGTCGCCGCCCGGTTTTCCGCGCCGCTGTACTCCCGCGACTGGGTGGTGGCCAACGGCTCGGGGCATCTGATCCTCGGCGACCGCGGCTACGACATCAACAGCTACGACCTCGGCGACGGCAACCTCACCCTCCGCGCCGCGAACCTGTTGGCGTTCGACGCGACGCTCGAGCTCAAGCAGTCGATCGTGCCGGGCTTCCTGACGCTGATCGGCACGGGCAAGTTCCTGGCGTCCAGCTCGGGCCCGGTGATCTTCGCCGAGCCGCCGATCCGGGTGGACCCGCAGGCGCTCGTCGGCTGGGCGGACTGCCCATCGCCCTCGCACCACTACGACGCGGGCTGGATGACGAGCTTCCTCGGCGGGGCGATGGGCATGATGTTCGGGACGCAGTCCGGCGAGGAGCGGCAGTTCGACTTCACCGGGGCGGGCACCGTGCTGCTGCAGTCCAGCGAGAACGCGCTGTCCGACCCGCACCTCGTCCAGCAGATCGAGGCCCAGATGGGTGGGCTCGGCACGCCGGGGCTGTCGCACCTGCAGAGCGTGATCGCGCAGCGGCTGTCCCAGCAGCACTAGGTGCCACCTCACTGATGGAGTCGTACGCGTCCTTGTGGTTGCCGAGGAAGCGGGCGACGCCCGCGCGCACATGCGGCGTCCCGACGGGGTGCGGCGCCGTTCCTACTCCTCCGCCATCCACACGAACGACAGGCCCGGCAGTCGCAGCCGCCCGCCCTGGACGAGCGGCGGGCCGTCCGAGGACAGGACGGTGCCGAGCGCGCCGAAGCCGTCGAGGAGGCGGGCGTCGACCGCGGTGGGCTGCTCGGCGAAGTTCACCAGCCCGACGAAATGGCCGCTGCGGGGATGGCGGCGCCGCCAGGCGAGCACGTGCGGCGAGTCGCACGTCAGCACCGCGGACTCGCCCGCGGCGTGCAGCGCGGGCAGCCCGGCGCGGGCGCGGACCAGCGCGCGGAACCAGCCGAACACCCGACCCTCGACCGACTGCGGGTCGCGGCGGCGGGCCGCGGCGGCGTCGTCGAAGTACGGTCGGTGCATCCAGCGGTTGTCGCCCGCCAGCTCGGGGTCGTCGAGGTAGGTCGTGTCGTTGTCCTGGGCCAGCTCGTCGCCCATGTAGAGCAGCGGCACGCCGCCCCACCCGAGGGTCACCGCGTGCAGCAGCACGAGCCGCCGGATGCCGAGGTCGAGCGCGAGCGCGTCGCCGCGGTCACGGGCCTCGCTGATCCCGCACAGCGCGGCCGCGGTGCCGGAGATGCGCGCGTCGCCGCTCTCCGGGTCCTCCCCGAAGAGTGCGCCACGCGCGTAGGACATCGGGAAGCGGCCGGAGAAGAAGGCGTTGAGGAAGTCCCGGTGGGCGAACGGGTCGAAGCCGACCGCGCGCGCGTCGACGTCGCCGACGGCCCACCCGATGTCGTCGTGGCAGCGGACGTAGGTCGCCCACGAGGTCTCCGTCGGGATCGGGCGCAGCCGCCGCAGCGACTGGACCGCCAGCCGCGCGTCCTTCGTGGCGAGGCTCGACCACAGCATCACCATCAGCTGGTTGTGGTAGGCCAGCTCGCACTCCGGCCGGTAACGGTGGTGGCCGCCCAGGTAGGCCACGAGGTCGTCGGGGGCCACGATCGCCTCGGCCTTGAACACGACGGCGGGCGCGGCCAGCTTGGTGAGGGCGTGCAGGGCCTGGACGATGTCGTGGACCTCGGGCTGGTTCATGCACGACGTGCCCAGCCGCTTGCCCATGAACGGCACCGCGTCCAGGCGGAAGATCTCGATGCCCCGGTTGGCCAGCCAGAGGATCGTCTCCAGCACGGCGGCGAACACGCGCGGGTTGCCCCAGTTGAGGTCCCACTGGTAGGCGAAGAACGTCGTCCAGACCCAGGCCCGCATCTCCTCGACCCAGGTGAACGAGCCGGGGGCCTGGTCGGGGAAGACGTCGACGATCGTGGCCTCGTAGGCGTCGGGCATGGTCCGGTCGGGGAAGCCGTAGTAGAAGTCGGCGAACTCCGGGTCGCCCTGGAGCCAGCCGCGGGCCCAGGGGTGCTCGCGCGCGGTGTGGTTGAGCACGAGGTCCACGCACAGGCTCATGTCGCGCGCCCGCAGCTCGCCCGCGAGCGCCTCCAGGTCGTCCATCGTGCCGAGCCGGGGGTCGACCGCGCGGTAGTCGGCCACGGCGTACCCGCCGTCGTTGGCGCCGTCGCGCGGTTTGAGCAGCGGCATCAGGTGCAGGTAGGTGACGCCCAGCTCGGCGAGGTGGTCCAGCCGCCCCGACAGCTTCTCCAGCGTGCCCGCGAACCGGTCGGTGTACGCGACGTAGCCGACCATCCGCTGGTGCTGGTACCACCGCGGGTCGATCTCCCGACGCCGGTCGACGTCACGCAGGTCCGCGGGGCGCGCAGCGGCGGCCTCCAGCGCGACGCGCAGCAGCCCGTCGATCATGCCGTCGCACTGCTCGCCGTGGAGCGCGGCGATCGGCACGTGGATGTCGGCGAACCACACGTCCAGCCGCGCGAGGAAGCCGACGGCGTCGGCGCGGCCCAGGCGGTGGTGCGCCTCCTGCGCCAGGGCGGGGCGGAGGCGGGCGAGCGATCGGGCTGCGGTGGCGTCGGGCAGTGGCGCGATCACCCGCCCATCCTGCCGTCCTCAGCGCCATCCGACGACCGGGACGTCGCGCGCGTGTCGCACCCCGAAGCGCAGGTTCGCCTCCCAGGTGGCGCCGGGCTCGACGGAGGCGGTCCACTCGATCCGCCCCAGCTCGTCGCGCTCGTCGGGCTCCGGCTTCACCTCGACGTCGACGACCTGGACGTCCGGATGCCGCGACACCGGCACCCGCTCCCGGACGACGATCCGCGCCGCCGCCGGACGCCCGTTGCGCACCTCGATGCGCCACCGCTCCACTGCGCTGATCTTGCCGCCGAGCAGCGCCTTGTGCGGCGTGCGCTCCATCAGCTCGCGCTCGACGGCCACCCGGTCGTCCACGCCGAGCGCCAGTTCCAGCTCGGCGCCGGGCGCTGTCGCGTCGATGTGGGTGGTGCCGACGAACGCGCCGTCGAGGAACGTCGAAAGCGGGCCCGCCAGCAGGGCGTGTCCGCTGGTGTTGACGACGGTCGCGCGCAGATGCGCGGACGGGTCGAGCGCGGGGGCGATGACGTGGTCGAGGCGGGCCTCCAGGGAGGCGGTGGTGACCGTCGTGCGGTGCGGGGTGCCGTCGGCGGGCACGGCGGTGGGGCGCGGCAGGCGCCACGCGACGGCGAGGGTGCCCTCCTGCGCCTCGGCGACGACGTCCCGCACGGCCTCGGTCTTCGCCGCGAACCGCTCCATCCCCGCGCCCGCGAGCGGGGCCGCAGCGGCCAGCGGCATGGGCGGCGGAGCGGGCGGGCGGACGTCGACCCACCACGGGGAGAGCTCCGGCACGGCCCCCGCGACGCCGGGCCGGGCCGTCGAGAGGGTGAGCTCGCAGGCGGGCCAGTCCTCCCCCGTCGCCTGGGTGACCATGCCGTACCAGGTGAGGTGCAGCGGCCCCGCCCCGTCGACTCTGGCGTCGTAGGCGCAGGTCCAGCCCGCGCCCAGCACGACGTACGTCAGCTCCAGCTCCAGCTCGTCGGGCGCGTCGGCCTCCACGGCGACCACGACGTCGCGGCGGCGCCGTCCGGAGGCGCGCAGCCGGTCCAGCTCGGCCTGCGCGGCGGCGCGGACCCGCTCGGCGTCGACCCGCCGCTCGGCGTGCCCCCTGCGGCTCGCCGCCACCCCCACCAGCTCCGCGGCGACGGCCGACGCCACCTCGCCGATCCGCGCCGTGCTCGCGGAGCCGTCCGCGAGCGCGAGGGCCAAACGGTCGCCGGAGCGGACCGCGAGCCGCTGCAGCAGCTGTTCGCGTGCGGCGTCGCCCGCGTCGGCCCCTTCGATCTCGGCGAGCGCCCGCTCGGCGTCCCGGACCGCCTGCTCGGCCGAGCGCACGCGCTCGTCGGGCGCGGTCGCGAGGTCGCGGCGGGCCACGTCGACGCCCACGACGCGCACCGGCCCCGCCGACCGCCCGGCCACCCGCACCGACTCGTCCAGCAGCGTCTCCGGCAGACCCGTGACGACCAGCTCGCTCGGCCCGGCGCCGAGCACCGCGGTGCCGCGGCGGGTGATCCGTGCCCGGTCCGGGTGCACGGTGACGGCCACGACGGGCGCGGAGATGTCGAGCGCAGCGGGGTCCATACCGGACGACGCTACCCGGGTGGCGGGGCCCGGCGACCGCCTCTTGAGGGGTGGGGGAGGCGGTCGCCGGTACGCGCTGGCGGCTAAGGCACACCGGCGCGCTACTCCAAAGTAACGACGAATTCGACGGTGGGGGGATCTACGCTCGGTGAGTGATATCACCATCGGGGCCGGGAACTCTTGACACTGTCGCCGAACAGTTGTATGGGCTGCATCCCGACGCGTTCGTCCCGGCGCGCGACGACGCCGTGGCCGAGGCGCGCCAGGCGGGCGACCGCGATCTGGCCCGCGCGATCGGCAGGCTGCGCAGGCCAACGCGCGCGGCATGGCTGGCCAACCTGCTGGCCCGCGAGCGCCCCGACCAGCTCGACGGCCTCCTCGCGCTCGCCGACGACCTCGCCTCCGCGCAGCGCACGCTCGACGGCGGCGCGTTGCGGGCGCTGTCGGCGCAGCGCAGCAGGCTCGTCGCGGCCATGGCGCGGGAGGGCGGCAGGCTGGCGGCGCAGGCGGGCGACTCGGCCACGGAGTCGGTCGTCCGCGACCTCGCGGGGATCCTCGACGCGGCGCTGGCCGACCCCGCGGTCGCCGACGAGGTGCGCTCGGGGCGGCTGACCCGCACGGTGAGCTACAGCGGGTTCGGCCCCGGCTCGGGCGCACCCGACCGCTCCGCCCGGTCCGCGCCGCCCCCGCGGCCGACGCGTCCAGCCGGGGCGGGCGGAGACCTGGCAGATGACGACGGCCGGTCCGGGCGCGACGGCGGGTCCGGACGCGACGGGGAACCCGGGCACGACGGGGAGTCCGGGCGCGACGGCGGATCCGGACGCGACGGCGGGGGTGCCGACACCGACAGCGCGGCGGGCGGCGGTCCGGACGGGGAGGGCGTCGACCGCGCCGCACGGGACCGGGCCGAACGCGAACGGGCCGAACGCGAACGGGCCGAACGCGAGCGGGCCGAGGCCGAGCGCCGCCGCGCCGAGCGGGCCGAACGCGAACGGGCCGCCGACGAGGCCGAGCGCGCCGCGGACGAGGCCCGCGACCGCCAGGAGTCGGCAGACGCCGACCGCGCCGACGCCGACGCCGCACATGAGGCGGCCAAGGCGCAGGTGGCCGACCTCGCAGCGGAGCTGGAGGCGGCACGGGAGCGCGAGCGGACGACCGCCGCCGCCGCCCGCGCGGCCGCCACCACGGCGCGCGACGCGGCGCGCGAGGCGCAGTCCGCCGCCGCCAAGGCCGACCGCGCCCGCGCGCGCCTCGCGGAGCTCGACCCCGCCTGACACCCGCGCGCGGGTCCCTCAGCTCATGATCGCCAACTGGGTGCGTGGACCGGCCATTTCTGACCGAGAATGCGCCGAGCTGGTGATCAAGGGGGGCAACGGCGGTCCGGCATCAACGCCGGCGGGCCACCAGCAGGCCGAGCAGGTTGAGCGCGCCCCACCCCACGCCGACCGCCACCGCCTTCTTCCTGGCGCCCGCGTCCGCGTTGGGCGAGAGCGCGAAGGTGGCGGCGTCACCGAGGTCGGCCGCGATCCGCGCCCCGATCGCCAGCCGCAATGCCGGGCCCGCGGGCGCCACGGCCATCGCGAGGCCGTTCGCCACGTCCCGGACGCCGACGGCGCGCACGAGGACGGCGACCGGCGCGGGCGGCTCGCCCGCCGCGAGCCCGGCGGGTGCGGCGAAGATCGACGGCCGCACGAGCGTCGCGAGCCCGTACACGGCGGTGAGCACACCCAGCGTGCGCGGCAACCACGTCATGCGATGATCCTCCCAGCCGGGGGCCCCGCCCGCGCGCCGAATCCCCTGAGCGATCTTGTTGCGGTTCCGTGGCCATGACGCAGGCAACGCAACAAGATCCACAGACACCCGTCGGAAACTGAGCCGAACGCCCGTTCTAGGCTGTCTCCCCGTGAAGAACGCCGACGAACCCGCTGTCGAGGAGCCCTCGGAGCAGGACGGGGCGGCGGACGGCCAGCCGGTCGTCCGCCGCCGGGGCCGCCCGAAGGGCTCGACCGCCCGCACCACGCGCACCGTGGAGCTCACGCTCACGGTCGCGGGCACGGCCGACGGCGAGTGGCAGGCCGAGCTCAAGCAGGGCAGCCAGTGGATCACCCGCGGTCTGCCGGTCACCGCGGCCGCCGTCCAGAACGCCGCGCGCGAGCTGCACGAGCAGCTGGCCGAGCCGATCAAGGCGGCCATCGGGGCGGCGCGCGAGCAGCGCGCGGCCCGCGTCGCCGCGCTCGAGGCCGAGCTGGAACAGGCGCGCAAGGCGCTGGCCGAGCTCGACAGCTGAACCGATTCGGCAGCCAGCCCGAACCAGATCGCTGACCCGATTCAGCAACCCACCGACCCCGCAGGGCTTCGCCGCCGTTACGAGCGGCGATCGTCGTGTGCGGGCTCTACCTGATCGCCTTCTGAGCGGCGCGCGCCCTCGGTCAGGCGGCCGTCCCGCCGGACACGAGGGTGTGCCCGTCGCGGAACCGGACGCCGTCGCGGCAGCGGGCCTCGACGGCGCCACCCGCGAACTGCTCGGTGTAGAGCCGCGCGTAGAGGCCGTCGTGGGCCAGCAGCTCCGCGTGGGTGCCCCGCTCGACGACCTGTCCGTGCTCGACGGCGAGGATGACGTCGGCCCCGAGGATCGTGGACAGGCGGTGGGCGATCGCGATCGTCGTGCGGCGTCGGGTGGCGTTCTCCAGCGCCTCCTGCACGAGCCGTTCACTGGTCGTGTCGAGCGCGCTGGTGGCCTCGTCGAGGATGAGGATGCGCGGGTCCTTGAGCAGCACCCGCGCGATCGCGATCCGCTGCTTCTCCCCGCCGGACAGGCGGTAGCCCCGCTCCCCCACCAGCGTGTCGTAGCCCTCGGCGAACGAGACGATCCGGTCGTGGATGTTCGCGGCGCGCGCGGCCGCCTCGAGCTCGGCCTGGGTCGCGTCGGACTTCGCGTAGCGCAGGTTGTCCGCGATCGACGCGTGCAGCAGGAACGTGTCCTGCGTGACCATGCCGATCGCGTCGGCGACCGACGACTGGGTGAGCTCCTTGACGTCCTGACCGTCGATCAGGACGCGGCCGCGGTCGACGTCGTACAGACGCGGCACCAGGTACGACAGCGTCGTCTTGCCGCCGCCGCTGGGACCCACGATCGCGGCGAGCTGCCCCGGCTCGACGACGAACGAGACGTCGCGCACCGCCCAGGTCGGCTCGGCCGCTGCAGGCGCGCTCTCGGCCGCGGGATAGCTGAACCAGACGTGCTCCAGCTCGACGCGGCCCGTGACCGACGCCGTGTCGAGCACCCGCGCGGCGGGCGCGTCGACGATGCGGGGGACGAGATCGAGGTAGGCGAAGATCCGCCCGAACAGCGCGAGCGAGGTCTGGACGTCCAGGGACACCCGCAGCAGGTTGACCGTCGGAAAGAGCAGCCGGGTCTGCAGGGTCGTGAACGCGACGATCGTGCCCGCGGTGACCGCCGCGCCGCTGGCCGCCGCGATGAGCAGGCCCGAGACCAGGTAGACCAGCGCGGGCGTCACCCCGAGGAACGTCTGGACGACCGCGAAGAAGGACTGCCCGGTCATCGCCTGGCGCACCTGGAGGTCGACCTGCCGCGCGTTCTCCTCCCGGTAGCGGCGCACCTCCTCGGCCTGCCGGTTGAACACCTTCGCCAACAGCACACCCGACACCGAGAGGGACTCCTGGGTGATCGCGGTCATGTCCGAGAGCGACTCCTGCGTGCGCCCTGCCAGCGCGCGGCGCACCCGCCCGACCCGCACCTGCAGCACCACGAACAGCGGCACGAGCGCCACGGCGACGATCGTGAGCTGCCAGGACAACAGCACCATCGCCACGAGGGCCGCGACGACCGTGACGACGTTGCCCAATATCGAGCTCGCCGTCTCCGACAGCACCGACTGGACGCCGCCCACGTCGTTGGCGAGGCGGGACTGGATCGCCCCGGTGCGGGTGGCCGTGAAGAACGCGAGGTCCATGCGCTGCAGGTGCTCGAAGAGCCGTCCGCGCAGGTCGGCCATCACCCGGTTGCCCAGCAGCGTGGTCTGCCAGGTCTGGAAGACGCCGATCAGCGCGCTGACCACCGGGACGGCGATCATGCCGACGACCAGCCAGGCCAGCAGCGTGAGCCGAACGCCGCCGCCATCCGTGGGAAACAGTGCACGGTCGAACGTCGCCTGCGTGAGGAACGGCGTGACGATCCCGAGCCCGCTCGACACGAGCACGGCGAGGAAGATCGCGACGAGGGAGATGCGGTACGGGGTGAACAGCGCCCACACCCGGCGGCCCAGCTGCTCGGACCCCTGCGCCTTTCCGGGCGCCGAAGCGTTCATGAAGGGAGCGTAGGCACATGCCGACGACGATCGTTCAGATCACCGACCTCCACCTCGTCCCCGAGGGCTCGCTCCTCCAGGACGGGCTCGACCCCGTCCCACCGCTCGCGGCGGCGCTGGACGCCGTCGCGGGCGCCGGAGCCGAGGTCGTGGCGCTGGTGGTCACCGGAGACCTCGTCGACGCGGGCGACGCGGCGTCCTACCGGCGGCTGCGGGGGCTCATGGCGGAGGTCGCCGTCCCGGTGCTCTACGCCGCGGGCAACCACGACGACCGAGCCGCGCTGCGCGAGCACCTGCTCGGCGAGCCCGCGTCGACGGCGCCCCTCGACCACGTCGCCTGGTTCGGCGGCACCCGCGTGGTCGTGCTGGACAGCACGGTGCCCGGCCGCGCCCACGGGGAGCTGACCCCCGACCAGCTGGCCTGGCTGGCCGACGAGCTCGCCACGCCCGCGCCCGACGGGACCGTGCTCGCCCTGCACCACCCGCCGCTGCCGACCCCGTCGCGGCTGCTCGCGGGCATCGCGCTGCGCGACCCCGGTGCGCTGCGCGTCGTGCTCGCCGGGTCCGACGTGCGCGTGGTGCTCTGCGGGCACACCCACGTGACGAGCGCGGGCACGCTCGGCGGCGTCCCGGTCTGGGTGGGCGCGCCGACGTCGACGACGTGGTACGGCCTCACGCCGTCGGGCGGCGAGAGCATGGTGCGCGCGCCCTCGGTGAGCCGCATCGACCTCTTCCCCGACGGCGAGCTGCTCGCGTCCGCGATCCCGGTCGGCGCGACATCGGCGGGCCTGATGACCGACGCGCACATCGACGCGGTCCTGGCCCGGAACGGCTAGCGGATCTTGTTGCGTCCCCGCGGCCATGACGACGGAAACGCAACAAGATCGGATGGGGGTCAGCCCTCCGCCAGCCAGGCCAAGATCGCCTCGGTGTGCTCGCCGACGGCCGGGATCGGGCCCAAGCGCGGCGGGTGGCCGTCGAGGGCGAGCGGCGGCAGCACCGCGGGGATCGGGCCGACCGGCGAGCCGACCTCCGTCCACCGCCCGCGGGCGACGAGCTGGGGGTGCTCGAGCACCTCGGCGATGTCGCGGAGCCGGGCGTGCGCGATCCGGCCCGCGGCCAGCCGCTCCAGCAGCTCGGCGCCGGTGTGCCCGCCGAACACCGCGTCGATCTCCGCGTGCAGCGCCTCCCGGTTCCGCACCCGACGCGCGCCTGCGTCGAACCGCGGGTCGGCGGCCAGCTCCGGGCGCCGCAGCACCACCGAGCAGAACGCGACCCACTCCCGCTCGTTCTGGATCCCGACGACGATCTCCGTGCCGTCGCCCGCCCGGAACGTGCCGTAGGGGGCGATCGCGGAGTGGCTGGTGCCGCCCCGCCGCGGCGCCCGGCCCGAGCCCTGGGTGAAGTACAGCGGGAAGCCCATCCACTCGACCAGCGCGTCGAACAAGCTGATCTCCACGTGGCTGCCGACGCCGGTGCGCTCCCGCTGGTACAGCGCGGCGAGGATCCCGGAGAACGCGTACATGCCCGCGCCGATGTCCGCGGCCGGAATGCCGCTCTTCGCCGGTGCCTCCTCCGTGCCGGTGACCGCCACGAGGCCCGCCTCGGACTGGATCAGCAGGTCGTAGGCCTTGGCGTCGCGGTAAGGGCCGTCGGGCCCGTAGCCGGAGATCGAGCAGGTGACCAGCCGTGGGTGCGCGGCGCGCAGCTCGTCGGCGCCCAGCCCGAGCCGCTCGGCCGCGCCGGGGGCGAAGTTCTGCACGAACACGTCGGCGCGGGCCACCAGCCGCCGGATCGTGTCCCGCTCGGCCTTGAGGTCGAGCGCGATCGACTCCTTCGACCGGTTGAGCCACACGAAGTGGCTCGACATCCCGTGCACGGTCTCGTCGTAGGCGCGCGCGAAGTCACCGTCCCCAGGGCGCTCGACCTTGATCACCCGGGCGCCGAGCTCGGCGAGCTGCCGCGTGGCGAACGGCGCCGCGACGGCCTGCTCGCAGGAGACGACGACGATCCCGTCGAGCGGAAGGTCCGGCGCCCCGGCTGCAGCAGGGTGACATTCCTCCGACTGAGTCGCAGCAATGTCACCCTGCTGCGACCCGGGGGGCGCACCCTGCTGCGACCCGGGGGGCGGCGCGCCGCTCACGTCGCTGCCAGCGCCGTGACCTCGGCCAGCCCCGCCTGCAGGCACTCGACGAGCACGTCCGGCCGGGTCACCGCGGCCGGGTCCACGTTGATCCCGACGCAGCACGTGCCGTCGTGCGAGATCATCGTGATCATCGCCGCGCAGCCGGGCAGCGGCCCGAACGGGTACATCCGCGTGATCCGCGCGCCCGCGATGTACACCGGGTGCGGCACGCCGGGAACGTTGGAGGCCTGCACGTCGTTCGCCGAGGTCATCCGGCCCGACACCGCGCCGAGCACAGAGCCGGGCAGCCACGCCAGCACCGGCCCGAGGACCCCGAACGCGTCGACCGACGCGCCCGCGCGCGCCTGCAGGACGAAGCGACGCACGGCCTGGATCCGCGCCGCGGGGTCGCGCTCGGCCAGCGGCCCATCGAGCCGGGCGCCGGTGAAGCGGTTGCCGCCCTGCGGGTCGTCCTCGCTGCGCAAGCTGATCGGGATGGCGACGGGGATCGTCGCAGGCACCGGCTCGCCGAGCTCCTCGTGGTAGCGGCGGAACCCGCCGAGCACGGCGGCGAGGAACCCGTCGTTCACCGACCCGCCCCCCGCCTTCGCGCCTGCCTTCAGCCCGGCGAGGGGCACGTCGAACATCTCGAAGTGCCAATCCCCACTGCGGTGGGCCAGGAGCGGCGAGCCGCCGGGTGCCGGGCCGAAGGCCTGGCCGAGCGAGCGCACCGCGCGCACGCTCTGCTCCAGGGTGCGCACGGGCCGGGTGAGCGCGCCGAAAACGCCCGCGCCGCGGCGCAGCGCGTCGCCGGGAGCGGCCCGGACGGCCCTGGTCACCTGGTCGGTCAGCATCCCGACCGGGTTGGCCGCCTCCGCCACCGAGGCCGCGGGCTCCGGGCGGCGCGGGTCGTGCTCGCGGGTGCGGCTGTGCAGCCGTGACATGAGCTGGATGATGCCGAGCCCGTCGGTGGCGCTGTGGTGCATGGCCACCACGTACGCCGCCGCGCCGTCCGGCAGTCCCTCCACGAGCAGCGCGCGCCACGGGGGGCGGTTGCGGTCGAACGGCCTGCGCACGAACTCCTGCACGAGATCCAGGAGCTCGCGCGTGGAGGTCCCCATGAGGTGGGCGCGGGAGAGGTGGTCGGCGATCTCCACCCGGTCGACGGTGACCCACGCGGGGGCGCCGACCCCGAGCGCGGGATCGACCACCCGCTGACGCATCCGCGGCACCATTCGCGACGCCCACTCGTGCGCCGCGACGAGCCGGTCCCACTCCGGTGTGGCGTCGAGCATCTCCAGGAGCGCGACGTTCGAGCACAGCCGCGGGTCGGCCTGCTCACCGCGCCACATGGCCGTCTCCAGCGGGTTCATCTCGGGCGCGGTGCCCCAGTCCAGCGGGGCCGCGACCGGACCGGTCGGCCCGGTCGTGACGACCACCGGCCCGGCGCCCGCCCCGCTGCGGTGCGGCCCGTCCCACGCGGCGAGCGTCTCGACATACAGGTCGCGCACCGCCGCGACGTGTTTGTCGAGGTCCTCGGCGTTCCAACCCTCGGTCGGCACCGGCGGCAGCACCGCCACCTGCACGGTGCCCTCCCGGATCGTGGACGCGCCGCGCCACATCAGCTCGCCCGCGTTGCGGATCACGATCGGCACCACCGGCACGCCCGCCTGCATCGCGACGTGGAAGGCACCCTTCTTGAACGGGCCGAGCGCCGGCGTGGCCGACCGGGTGCCCTCCGGGGCCATGACCAGCGAGATCCCCTCGCGCAGCCTGCGCACGGCGGGCTCCAGCGCGGCCTTGGCCTGCGCGGTGTTGCCGCGGTCGACGAAGGCCACGTCGGCGAAGCGGAACATCAGCCCGAAGCCGGGCATGTTCGCCAGCTCCTTCTTGGCCACGCCGGTGAACCCGCCGCGGAGCAGCCGCATGAGGATCATGACGTCGAGCTGGCTCTGGTGGTTGAACAGGAACACCGCAGGCCGGGCCGACTCCAGGTGCTCGGCGCCGCGCACGTCGAGCCGCACGCCCGCGAGCGCCGTGCCCAGCTCGCCCGCGAGCGAGATCCCGAGGTCCAGCCCGTCACGGCGAGAGCCGCTGAGCGTCCCCAGCGCGAGCCCCGTGCCGAACCCGCCGAGCATCCCGGCCACGCCCGCCGCGGTGCGCACGACCTCCCGCAGCCCCCCGCGGCCCCGCGGGCGGAAGCGGGCGATCGGCCAGCCCCGCTCGGCGGCCGCCACGGCCAGCCCCGGCTCCGGGTTCAGCGCCCGCGCGCGCCCGACCGTCGACAGGAACGGGACGTCCTCGGTGCCGTTCGAGTAGGCGTAGCTGCTGGCGAGGTCGATCCCGTGGCCCGGCGCGAACGCCAGCACGGCCTCGGCCTTCCCGCGCCGCCACAGCGGCGGTCCGCCAGGGCGTCCGGTCGCGATGCCGTTCTCGATCTCCACCGGCGTGACCAGCACGTGCTCCACGCCCATGGCCCGCGCGGCGGGCTCCACCTGGAAGCGG
Organism: uncultured Actinomycetota bacterium; assembly: GCA_963750095.1. Classification (GTDB taxonomy): domain Bacteria; phylum Actinomycetota; class Actinomycetes; order Mycobacteriales; family Pseudonocardiaceae; genus Pseudonocardia. The sequence continues at coordinate 1,488,798 of CAVVPJ010000012.1, forward strand.
GTGGCCGACGACGCGAACACCACGGTGTGCCCGGCCCGCCGGTGCGCCTCGACCAGCCGCCACGCCTCCGGATACAGCGAGCTCGCGATCCCCTGCACCCACAGTCGCTCGCCCAGCTGGGTGAGCTCGTCCTCGCTGCGCCCCGCCCACGCGCGCATGCCGAGCACGAAGAACTCCTCGAAGTCCTCCTCCGTCGTGACGCCGCGCAGGCCCAGGAGCAGCATCCGCCCGGCGTCGAGCGGCGTGACCTCGCCCGCCCGCAGGTGGTGGCGGGCGAACGTGCCGAGCGAGTAGCCGTCGATCAGGGTGCCGTCGAAGTCGAAGAACGCCCCGACCGAAGGCCCCGAAGGACCATCGGCAATGTCGGCGAGCAGGCGCTCGGCGTCCCAGACAACCGGCGGGCTCATGCCCGCACCTGCTGGGTCTCGGTGTTCATGCTTCGACTCGCAAGCTCGTCTCGGCGACCTCATCGATGCGCAGCACGTCGGCCACCACCCTTTCCAGTTGCGCGGCGAACGCCTCGCGCTGTTTGCCCAGTTTCTCGCGCCCGGCGTCGACGAGGTCGCGGTTCGCCGCCAGCTTGAGCCCGCTGCCGAACAGCTCCCGCGAGAGCGACTCCGGACCGTGCAGGCGCCCCTGCAGGAGCATCTGCTGCCCGACGGCGGCGCACTCGTCGAGGAACTCCTTCTCGACGACGGGCGTGCGCGGGTTGCGCGCCGCCAGCCGCAGCGCCACCACGAGCTGGGCGTCGACGAACGAGCGCAGGACGCGGTGCGCGATGAGGAACTCCGCGCCCGCGAGCGCGGCCTGGCCGTCGGGCGTGCCCCAGCCCGCGCCCATCCGCGCGAGCTCCGCGGTGAGCTGGGCGCGGTGGGTCTCGCGGTCGGGGAAGAAGAACTCGAACTTGAGCAGGTCCCGAAGGGCCAGCGCGGCGTCCCAGCGGTCCTCGGGCTCGGCGAGCAGCACCAGCTCGGCGATCGCCCTGTCGACGAAGTGGTGGATCGCCGAGTTGCGGTAGAACGCGGCGACGAGGTGCTGCCCGCGCTCGATCGCGTACACCGGCTCCTCGCCGCCCGCGTAGGTCGTCACGACCTTCGACTGGCCGAGCGCGGCCAGCACCCGGCGCAGGCCGGTGTCGGTCGAGAGGGCGTCGGCCGCGCCGACCAGCCCGCGCTCCTCGACGTACCCGCGCACCGGGCCGAGCACCTGCTTCACCTGCGCCAGCGTCAGCGCACGGTCCCGCACGCCGAGCAGGGCCAGCGTGACCAGCGCCGTCGCCACCACCGGGGTGACCCGGTTGATCCCCACGCAGACCTCGAACGCCACCTTCTGCAGCGCGAGCCGCCGGTCGGGGCTCCCGGCGAGCGCGTCGCGCAGGGAGATCGGCTCCGCGAACCGCACGTAGGCCGAGCCGAGCGGGGCGAGCTGGGCCCGCGCGTAGCGGGCGAGCCACGCCACGCCCTCGCCCTTTTTCGGCGCCCCCACCTGCTCGGCGGCCATCGCCGAGACCTCGCGCAGCTGGTCGTAGGTGATCGACACCGGCACGAGGTAGACGTCGTCGGTGCGGCCCTGCTCGATGGCCTCCGCGACGTTGGCCAGCAGGCCGTAGCGCGGCGGGCGCAGCTTCCCGGTGCGGGACCGCCCGCCCTCCATGTACCACTCCAGGTTGAACCGCTTCGCCAGCAGGAACCCGAAGTATTGGCGCACGGCGAGCTTGTAGACCTCGTCGTCGCCGAAGCTACGGCGGATGAACACGACGCCCGCCCGCTTGGCCAGCGGGCCGACGGGCCAGAACCGCAGGTTGTCGCCGCCGAGCACGTGGTTGCGCGGGAACTCGCGCTCGGCGAGCACGTCCGCGAGCAGCAGCGGGTCGGCATAGGACCGGTGGCTGGGCAGGAACACGAGCGGATGGCGGCGGTTGCGCTCGCGCAGCTTCGCCAGGCCCTCGTCGTCGACCTGCACGTCCCACGCGCGGGAGTGCAGCGGGCGCAGCGCGCCGGTGAGCAGGTCGATGGCCATCGGGCTCATGGACGCGACGAGCTCGACGAGGTCGGCCGACGCCTGCTGGGCGACCTCGGCCTCGGGCAGCTCCAGCCGGGCGGCCAGCTCTGCGGCCTCGCGACGGAACTCGGGGCTGTCCCCGATGGCCTCCGCGATGAGCCGCGGGACCTTGTAGTGGTCGCCGACGAGCGCCCGCTCGGCCCGCTCCAGCGCCAGGGTGGCCTGGCGGCCGACGAACTCGGCGAACCCCGGCCCCGGCGGGCGGCCATACCGGCGGCGCAGCTCGCCGACGGTGGCGGGCTGCCCCGCGATGACGCGCGCACGGTCGGGATTGCGGCGGACGATCCGGGCCTGCACGCCTGCAGGCGGGCGACGGTCGGTCAGCGACACCAGGTCCAGCGCCGCCACGTCCGACCAGCGGACCCGGCGCCGACCCTCGCGCTCGCGGGGCAGCAGCCACGCCACCCGCACCGGCGTGATCGGCACGTCGTCGTCGAGGTCGGCGAGCACGGCGGCCAGCCCCTCGCCGCGGACGGGGACCACGGCCCGCGGCTGCGTGCCGTGCGTGCGCAGCCACTGCGTGACGAGCCCCCGCTCCACGTCGCTGACGGCATCGACCAGCACTACGGGCCCGTCCATCCACCCATCCTGGCCTAGTCGGCGACGGTGGTCACGGCCTGATCATGACCGAGCGGAGCTTGCGGAGCGAGCATCAGCCCAGATGTGGTGCTCGCGGCGTTGACGACGGCCCTACCTGGTCACCCGATAGGGTCGACGCCGTCACCACCCGCGATCGGGCCGGGCCCGAGAGAGGAGCCGAGCAACCGGTGAAGGTCGCCCACCTCGTCCCCACCCTGCACGCGGACGGCCCGGAGACCGGGCTCGTCGACCTCGCCGGTGCCGCCCGTCAGGCGGGCATCGACATGCTGGTGGTCGCCCTGTCCGTCTCCTCGGACGCCGCGGAGCTCGGCGCGCTGCGCCGGGCGGGCGTGCCGGTGGCCGAGCTCGACCTGTTCCCGTGGGACCCGCGCGCGGTCGCGCGCACCGCGAAGCTGCTGCGCGACCAGCGGGTCGAGCTGGTGCACACCCACATGCCGCAGGCCGACGTCGTGGGCGCGGCCGCCGCAGCGCGCAACCGGATCCCGGCCGTGTCGACCCTGCACCGGATCCACAACGAGCCCGCCGCCCGGGTCGACCGGCTCAAGCGCAGCGCCAAGATCCTCGCCAGGCAGCGGTTCATGACCCGCACGATCGCGATCTCCCGGGTGCAGCGTGAGTGGTACCGGGGCCTCGCAGGCCCGGACATGGAGGTGCTGCTCGTGCCGAACGGCGTCGCCGACCCCGGCACGCCCGACCCGGGTGTGCGGGACCGGCGCCGGGCCTCGCTGGAGGTCGCCGACGGCGATGTGCTCGCGCTCTCCACGGCCCCGATGCGCCGCGACCAGGGCCACGAGCTTCTGCTCGACGCCGTCGAGGCACTGCCCGACGACCTGCCGCTGGTGGTCGCGCTGGGCGGCGACGGGCCTCTGCGTCCGTGGCTGGAGTCGCGGGTCGCGGCCACCGAGTCGCTCGCCGGGCGGGTGCAGTTCGTCCACCGCCAGCGCGAGCCCGCCGAGCTGCTGGCGGCCGCCGACGTCGTGCTGCACACCGCCCGCGGCGGCGCGCTGCCCACGTCGTTGCTGCGTGCGATGGGCATGGGGCTGCCGACGATCGCGACCCGGGTCGGCGGGGTTCCCGAGGTGATCACGCCGGGCACCGGGCTCCTCGTCGCGCTCGACGCGCGGGCGATCGCGGGAGCCCTCACCGCGCTGACCGACGACGACGAGCGCCGCAGGCAGCTCGGCGCGGCCGCGCGCGAGCGGTTCCTCGCCGACTACGAGGCAGGGGTCTGGGCCCGGCGGCTGCACGACGTGTACGCCGGGGCGCTGGCGGCGGGGAGCAGGACAAATGCGTCGACAGCGGGAGCGGGGGCGGGCAAGACTTCGGGTCCGTGACCCCGCTGCTGCGCCGCGCCACCGCTGACGACCTTCGCGCCTTGGCCGACGTCGACGCGCGTGGGTTCGGCCACCACATGAGCGACGACGACCTCGAGGTCTTCCGACCGAAGTTCGTGCCGGACCGGTTCCTCCTGGCCTGCGACCCGGACAGCGGCGCGGTCCTCGGTGTCACCGGCTCGTTCCCCCTCGAGGTGACCCTTCCCGGCGGCGCCGTCGTGGCCGCGCCCGGGGTGACCTGGGTGTCGGTCGACCCGACCGTGCGCCGCCGCGGCATCCTCCGCGCGCTCATGGCAGAGCAGCACCGCGGGTTCGTCGCCGACGGGGAGGTCGTCGCGCTGCTCACCGCGAGCGAGGGCGCCATCTACGGCCGTTTCGGCTACGGGGTCACCACGCTCAACCGCTCGTTCGAGATCACCCGCCGCCGCGCGGAGTTCCGCGCCGAAGCTCCCGACCCCGGCGGGGTCCGGTACGTCGACCCCGACGGTGCCCGCAAGCACGCCCCCGAGGTGCACCGGCGGTGGTGCGCGCGAACCCCCGCGGCGGTGGCCCGCAGCGACGCGATGTGGGACTGGTGGCTGCGCGACGACGAACAGTGGAGGTTCGGCGGCTCCGCGCTGTTCCATCTCGCGCACGCCGACGGCTACGCCTCCTACCGGATCCACGAGTCCGACCGCTCGGCCTCGGTCGCCGACCTCTTCGCGGCCACCGACGAGGCCTACGTCGCCCTGTGGCGGGTGCTGCTCGGGCTCGACCTCGTCGAGAAGGTCACCGGATGGAAGGCGGTCGCCATGGACGACCCGCTGCCGCTGCTGCTCACCGACGCCCGCCAGGTGCGGACCACCGACGTGGCCGACGGGCTGTGGTCACGGGTGCTCGACGTGCCGGCGGCCCTGGCGGCGCGGGCCTACGCCGTCGAGGTCGACGTCGTGCTCGACGTGCGGGACGACTTCCTCGGCCGCGGCGGCCGGTGGCGGCTGCGCGGCGGCCCCGAGGGCGCCGCCTGCGAGCCGACCGACGCCCCCGCAGGCCTGAGCCTGCCGGTCGCGACGCTCGGCCCGCTGCTGTTCGGGGCGGGCCGGGCGACGACCTTCGCGCGCGCCGGGCGGGCCGAGGGCGAGCCCGCCGTGCTGCGGCGGCTGGACGCGGCGTTCGCGACCGACCGGGACCCGCAGCACGGCACGGGTTTCTAGCGCGTCACTTGGCGGCGGGCACCGGGACGACCGGCTCGAGGCAGAGCAGCAGGCCGGGCTTGCCGGACTCGCCCTCCCAGTAGGAGCTGGTGACCTTCGGGAACGCCTTGCAGGCATCGCCGAGGCTCGCGTCGACGCGCGTCCGGTTCTCCAGGCGGCCCGCCACGCGGAACCGGGCGGACGGGTCGCCGCAGGCGACCTTGGCGAGGCTGTCGCTGCCGGTCTGCGCGACGCAGTCGCCGACGTTGGTGCTCGCCGGGGCGGTGTGCGTGCCGTACCAGACGGCACCGCCGACGCCACCCGCGATCACGAGCAGGGCGATCCACCGGCCGATCTTGCGCTTGCGCGGGCGGGGCGGCGGGCCGAGCGGCTCGGGCTGTCCGGCGCCGGGGGGCACGTCGGCGCCCGCGGGCGGGAAGGAGGGGACGGACGGGGCGGCGACGGGGCCAGCGGACGCGGCGTACGGCAGAGGCGGGGTGCCGGGGCCGCCGTTGGCGGGCGCGTAGGGCCGGGGCGGGGTGGCCGGGCCGGGCTGCGGCGCGTACTGGCGCGGCGCGGGACCGGCGGGCGGAGGCGAGTACGGGCGCTGGGCAGGCGGCGCGTACGGGCGCTGCGGCGCCCCCTGGCCCGCGGGGCGGGCACCCGGGCCCGGCTGCGGGGCGTGCGGGCGCTGCGGGCCTGCGGGGCGACCCGGCTGCCCGGGTGCCGCGGGGGCGAAGCCGGGACGGCCGGACGGCTGGGGGGCGGCGGCACGGGGGAAGCCCGCGGCGGAAGCCGGGTGGAAGGCCGGGCGGGCGGGCTGGTTCATGGTCTCTCCCCTGGTCGTGCGCGCCGGTGAGGATGGCGCCGATAGATAAGAGGATGTCCCGGGCGGGGGGATACGCACGATCACCATGAAGGCGCGGTTCCCGTGCGTGCGGGGTAAGGCTCAGCTTGCCGTCCGGTCACCCTCCCGGGCGCCGAGCGCGCCGACGGCATCGCGTGGGAGGGTGCCCGGCATGGGTTCGTCCGCTGTCGTCACCGGGGCCGCTCGCGGCTTCGGGAAGGAGATCGCGCGGAGGCTGGTCGCGCGCGGCCACCGGGTGCTGATCACCGATCTCGACGCCGAGGCCGTGGGCGCAGCGGCCGAGGAGCTCGGGAGCGCGTGCACGGGGATCGTCGCGGACGCCCGCTCGGCGGCCGACCACCGCGCGGCAGCTGCCGCCGCCAGCCGAGCTCGGGCCGGTCGGGGTGTGGGTGAACAACGCCGGGGTCCTGCGCGCGGGCAAGGCATGGGAGCTGACCGACGACCAGGTGGGCCTGCAGGTGGAGGTGAACCTGCTGGGCGTCGTGCACGGCTCGCGCGCGGCCGTCGAGGTGATGCGGCTCCGCGGCGGGCACCTGCTCAACATCGCCTCGATGTCGGCGCACGGCCCGGTGCCGGGGCTCGCCGTCTACGCGGCGACGAAGGCGGCGGTGCTGGCGTTCACGACGAGCCTCGCGGGCGACCTCGCACTGGCGGGCTTGCCGATCCGCGCGCACGCCCTGTGCCCCGACGCGGCCGACACCGCGCTGGTGCGCGACGAGCAGGCGCACGAGGACACCGCGATCCTGTTCTCGCGGCCGACCCTGCTGGCCCCGGACGCCGTCGCCGACGCGGCGATGGCCCTGCTGTCCGGGCGGCGGATCGTCCGGTCCCTGCCGCCTGCCCGCGCGGGGCTCGCCAGGGTCGGCGGCCTGCTCCCCCGCCTCGGTCTGCCGGTGCTGGCGCGCCTGCGCGCGCAGGGCGACCGCCGCAGGCTCGCGGGCTCATGACCGCCCCTGCCACCACGCGCCCGACCGCCACACCCTGCGGCCCGTGATCACCGGCCCGGCGCGAAAGGCGGCCAGACTCGTCCGGGAACGCACCCAGCCGGTGATCACAGGGGTGCTGGGCGCCGTCCGCCAGCGCGCGCCTGCAGGACGTGTCCGCACCCCCGCCAGGACGCCGGTGCGGCCACGACAACGCTTGTGCGGCCCCGTCCGGGCGCCGCGGGGTCAGTGCTCCAGCCAGACCGCCGCGTCGACCGGGAGGCGGCCGCCGTCGAGCGGCGCCGACGACAGCAGCACGCGGGCGCCGCGCGGCAGCGCGACCTCGCCGTCCGACAGGTTCACCACGCACGTCAACCCGGGGTCGCGGTCGAACGCCAGCACCCCGGGCTCGGCCGGGCGCCAGCTCAGCCCGCCCGCCCCCAGCGCGGGGTGCGTGCGCCGCAGGCCCAGGGCCGAGCGGTACAGCGCCAGCATCGAGTCGGGGTCGGCCTCCTGCGCGGCCACCGTGACGGCGGCGAAGTCGGCGGGCTGCGGCAGCCAGGGTGCGGCCGTCGCGCCCTCGGGCGAGAACCCGAACGCCGCGTCCCCTTCCGACCACGGGATCGGCACCCGGCAGCCGTCCCGCCCGCGGTCGGTGTGTCCCGAGCGCCGCCACGTCGGGTCCTGCAGCACCTCCTCCGGCAGGTCCTCGACCTCCCAAAGGCCCAGCTCGTCGCCCTGGTAGACGTACGCGCTGCCGGGCAGCGCGAACATCAGCAGCGCGGCGGCGCGGGCCCTGCGGGTGCCCAGCGCGCGGTCGAGGGCCTCGATCGGCGGCAGCGCGGCCAGTGAGTGGCGACCCTCGGCCCGCGGGCGGCCCAGCCGCGAGACGTGCCGGACGACGTCGTGGTTGGACAGCACCCACGTGGCGGGCGCGTCGATCGTCGCGTAGGTCAAGAGCGACGCGTCGATCACCGCGCGCAGCGCGCCCGCGTCCCACGGCGCGTTGAGGTACGGGAAGTTGAACGCTGTGTGCAGCTCGTCGGGGCGCAGGTAGCGGATCAGCCGGTCGGCGGAGCCCACCCACGCCTCGGCGACGAACACCTTCCCGTCCGGGTACTCGTCGGCCACCGCGCGCCAGCCCCGGTAGATGTCGTGCACGCCGTCGCGGTCCCAGAACGGGTGGTCGGGCCGGTGGGCGGGCTCGAGCACCTCCTCGGTGCCGTCTTCTGGGTCGCCAGGCCCGACGTCGGGCAGCCCCTCGGCCTTGACCAGCCCGTGGGCGACGTCGATGCGGAACCCGTCGACGCCCCGGTCGAACCAGAACCGCAGGACCTCTTCGAACTCGGCGCGCACCTCGGGGTTGGTCCAGTCGAGGTCGGGCTGGCCAGGGTCGAAGAGGTGCAGGTACCAGGCGCCGTCGGCCACCCGGGTCCACGCCGGGCCGCCGAACACGCTCTGCCAGTCGTTGGGCGGGCCGTCCCCGCGGCCGCGGCGGAACAGGTAGCGGGCCCGCGCGGCCGGGTCGCCCGCGAGCGCCGCCCGGAACCACGGGTGCTCGTCGGAGGTGTGGTTGGGCACGATGTCCAAGAGCACGCGCAGGCCTGCCGCGTGCGCCTCGGCGATCAGCGCGGCCGCTTCGTCCGCGGTGCCGAAGACCGGCTCGATCGCCCGGTAGTCCGAGACGTCGTAGCCCGCGTCCGCCATCGGCGACGGGTACCACGGGTTGATCCACACCGCGTCGACGCCCAGGTCACGCAGGTGGCCGAGGCGGGCCCTTATCCCCGCGATGTCCCCGACGCCGTCCCCGTTGCCGTCGGCGAAGCTGCGGATGTAGAGCTGGTAGACCACCGCGGAGCGCCACCAGTCGGTGGCGGCGGCCGCCTCAACCGTCCTGCTCAGGGACATGGCGAACACCCTTCTGGACCGGTTTGATTAGGGAGTCTGCTTTATTGTGCTGCCGTGCCCCGGAGGACGTCAAGGTGAGAGCGACGTGACCACGACGACGGACGTGCGCCGCCGCAACAGCCAGGCGGCGCTCGAGGCGCTGCTCGCCGCCGGGCCGCGCGAGGGCGCCGACCTGATGGCCGCGACCGGGCTCTCCCGGCCCACCGTGCACGAGATCTGCGACGACCTCATCGCACGCGGCCTCGCCGTCGAGGTCGACCCGCCGCGCGGCGGCGGGCCCGGCAGGCGCCCGCGGGTCTACACCGCCCGTGCCGACGCCGCGCACGTCGTCGGCGTCGACATGGGCGAGGCGACGGTACGGGTGGCGGTGGCCGACCTGCGCGGTGCCGTCGTCGGCGAGGCGGCCGCGACGTTCGACGACCCCCGCATGCCGGCGTCGCGGCGGCTCGTCCTGGTGCGCGCCACCGTGGCGAGGGCGCTGGACGCCGCGGGCGTCGACCCGGCGGGTGTGCACGCCGCGGCGCTCGGCGTGCCCGCTCCCGTCACCGCCGAGGGCCGCGCCGTCGCCATCCCCGCGTACCTGCCGGGCCTCGCGCGCGTCGACCTGCGCACCGCGCTGCGTCCCTTGCTCGATCGGCCCGTCGTCGTCGAGAACGACGCCGACCTCGCCGTGCTCGCCGAGCGGTGGCGCGGGGCCGCCGTCGGCTGCGCCGACGCCGTGCTGCTCCTGGCGGGCGAGCGGCTCGGGGCGGGGATCTGCGTCGGCGGGCGGCTGGTGCGCGGCCGGTACGGGGGCGCGGGCGAGATGGGCTTCCTGCATCTCGTGAGCGGCGTCGAGGAGCCGGACGGGATCGGGCGGCTCCTGCGCGCCGCGACCGGGCGGCCCGCGCCCGTCGTCTTCGACGCCGCGCGGCGCGGCGCCGACGACGCCCTCGCCGCGCTCGAGGCCGTCACCGTGCGGGTGGGGCGGGTCCTCGCGATCCTGGCCACGCTGCTCGACCCCGAGGTCGTCGTGCTCGGCGGGGCCGTCGCCGAAGCCGGACCGGTGCTGATGGAACCGCTGGGCCGGGCGTACGCGGGCGCCCTGCGCGAGCGTCCGCTGCGTGCCACGCCCGCGCTCGCGGCGTCGCCGCTCGCCGAGCGCGGCACGGTGCTCGGTGCGGTGCGGGTGGCGCTCGACGACCTGGTGCCCCGCCTGCTCGACCTGCGCGGCGCGGGTGCCACGATGGGGTGACGAGCGGCGGCGAGGAGGTACCCGAGAAGTGAAGGTCGTGCTGTTCTGCGGTGGCTACGGGCTGGTCGAGGGGGGCGACGACATCCCGAAACCCATGCACCCGGTGGGACCCCGCCCGCTGCTGTGGCACGTGATGCGCTACTACGCCCACTTCGGCCACCGGGACTTCGTGCTGTGCCTCGGCCACGGCGCGCAGCACGTCAAGGACTTCTTCCTGCACTATGACGAGACCGCGGCCACCGACTTCGTGCTCCGCGGCGAGAACGTCGAGCTGCTCGGCGGCGACGTGCAGGACTGGACGATCACGTTCGTCCACACCGGACTCGACGCGACCATCGGCGAGCGCCTGCGCCGGGTGCGCCACCTCGTCGATGGCGAGGACATGTTCTTCGCCAACTACGCCGACCTGCTCACCGACGTCCCGCTCGACGCCATGGTCGAGCGGTTCGCCGCGGCGTCGGACAAGATCGGGGCGATGCTGGCCGTGCCGCCGCAGTCGGCGTTCCACCTCGTCGACGTCGGCGAAGGCGGCGCGGTCGCGGCGATCAACTCGCTCCAGCAGATGCCGGTGTGGGAGAACGGCGGCTACTTCGTGCTCCGCCCCGAGATCTTCGACCACCTGCCGGAGCAGAGCGCCCTGGTCGAGGGCGTCTTCGCCAAGCTCGCGCAGGCCGGACGCATGCTCGCCTACCGCCACCGCGGCTACTGGCAGCCCGCCGACACCGTCAAGGAGCGCACGGCCATGGAGGCCGCCTACCGCAGCGGGAAGCGCCCGTGGATGCTCTGGGAGGACACGGCCTAGCACGGGCCTAGCGGATCTTGTTGCGTTCCGGTGGCCATGCCGACGGAAACGCAACAAGATCGTGACGGCTACGGGCCGTCGCCCGCCCTCGCGACCGCGGCGTCGACGGCGGCGGGCGCGAACACCCGTCGCACCACGAGCCGCGCGAGACCGCGGGGGGTGGCCCGGCTGCCCAACGCGCTGCGCTCGACGACCGGCCAGACCTGCTCCGGCGCAGCGGAACGCACCCGCTCCCGCACCCGGTCCACGACGGCGGGCAGCGCGCCCAGCGGCCCGCCGAGCACAAGCCGGTACGGGTTCAGCGTGGCGACCGTCGGCACCAGCGCGTCGCCGAGCACGTCGGCCGCCGCGCGCAACGCCGCCGCGACCCGCGGCTCGTCCGCCGCGGCGACCAGCGCGGACAGCGAGTCCCAACCGAGCCTTTCCCGAAGCGCGCGGCCCGAGCTGTGGGCGGCGAGGCACCCGACCCGCCCGCACCGGCAGCGCGGTGCTTCCGACGCAGGCCCGACCCGCACGTGCCCGATGGCTCCCGCGAGGCCGCCCGCCCCGCGCAGCGGCTCCCCGCCGACCACGATGCCGCATCCGATGCCCGTCGCGATCTTCACGTAGACCAGCGTCTCGACGTCGGACCGGGACTCCCCCATCGCGCCAGCCCGCGCGTCGTTCTCCACCACGAGGGGGAAGGGGAACCGGGAACGCACGGCCTCGACCACCGACGCGGTGGGCCAGCCCGGCATCGCCGACGCGTGCAGCAGATGGCCCGTCTCGCGCTCGACCGAAGCGGGCACTCCGACCCCGACGCCGACGATCCGCTCACCGCTCCCGGCGGCGACGAGCTTCTCGGCGTGGTCGAGCACGGCGGCCAGCACGGGCGCGGCGCCGTCGGCGACGTCGAGCGGCAGGTCGGCCCGGCGCTGCTCGTTGCCCAACAGGTCGGTGACCGCGATCCGGGCGTGGGTCTGGCCGAGGTCGACCACCAGCGCGACGCGGCCGCGGTCCTCGAAACGGATGCGGCGCGCCCTGCGCCCGCCGGTGGCGCCCAGCGCCTCGGCCTCGTAGACCAGGCCGAGCCGGGCCAGGGTGTCGAGCCTGCTGTAGAGCGTGCCGCGGGACATCCCGGTCTCGGCCATCAGCTCCTGCCGCGAAAGCCCCCCGCGGGCCCGCACGAGGTCCAGCAGCTCCCCGTGGCTAGGTGTGATGGTGCTCATGCCCCCTCCCGACTCCTTGACACTACCCGACTTCTGTCCTCTCCTTGAACAGAAGTGACCACCCCTGGAGCGACCCCATGACCAGCACCCTCCTCGATGCCGACGTCGTCCGGAACGCGGCGGTCGAGGCTCTCCGTCGCAACGACCTCGGCACGATGACCACGGCCGCGCCCAGCCTCTACCCCCACCAGTGGAGCTGGGACGCCGCGTTCGTCGCGATCGGGCTCGCGCGGGTGGACGTCGCGCGCGCGGTCACCGAGCTGCGCAGCCTGCTGGCCGGACAGTGGAGCACGGGGATGATCCCGCACATCCGCTTCTCGCCCCACGCCGACGACTACTTCCCCGGCCCCGACCGGTGGGGCACCGACACCGTGCCCGCCCGCCCCGCGGGCCAGCGGACCTCGGGGATCTGCCAGCCGCCGGTGCACGCGATCGCGGTGCGCCACATCCTGGACCGGGGACGCGAGCGCGGCGGCGCGGACCGCGCGGTGGCGGAAGGGTTCGCGCGCGAGTCGCTCGACGCGCTGCTGGCCTGGCACCGGTGGCTCGCCACCGCCCGCGACCCCGACGGCGTCGGCCTCGTCGAGATCCACCACAGCTGGGAGTCCGGCTTCGACAACTCCCCGCGCTGGGACGCCCCCTACGCCCGGATCACCCCGGGCGAGGTCCCGCCCTTCGTCCGCCGGGACACCCGGCACGTCGCCAGCGCCGCCGAGCGGCCGACCGACGCGGAGTACACGCGCTACCTGTGGCTGGTGGAGCAGCTGCGCTCGGTCGGCTACGACGACACCGCCGCGCCCGCCGCCGTCGACTTCCGGGTGCGCGACGTGTTCTTCTCCGCCGTACTGGCGGCGGCCGCCGAGGTGCTGGCGGAGCTCGCCGACGAGCTCGGCCGCCCCGACGACGCCGCCGACCAGCTCGCCATCGCCGCGCGGTTCCGCGCAGGCGTCGCGTCCACGGTCGACCCGGCGACCGGGCTCGCCCGCGACTACGACGTCCTGGCCGGGGTCTGGGTGGGTCCGATGACGGTGGCGGGCTTCGCGCCGCTCGTCGCGGGCGGGGCGGGCGACCTGCTGGCCGCGCAACGCGCACTGCTGCGCGGCGACGCGTGGATGGGCCATCCCGCGCTGCGCTACCCGCTGCCGACCTCGACCTCGCCCACGAGCGCCGACTTCCGCCCGCGCACCTACTGGCGCGGGCCCGTATGGCCGTTCCTCAACCTGCTGCTGGGCTGGGCGTGCGCGCGTGACGGCGCCACCGGACTGCGGGACGAGCTGCGGACGGCGTCGCTGGAGCAGCTCGCCGACCTGACCTTCGCCGAGTACTACGAGCCGGTCACCGGCGAGCCGCTCGGCAGCCACGACCAGGCGTGGACGGCGGCGGCCGCCCTGGAATGGCTCGGCTGAGCGGAGCTTGCGGAGCGACCATCAGCGCTGAGCGTCAGCAGAGCCCGAGTGGGGAGCGTCACACCGCGGGTCGGTCGCTGCGCTCCTCGTCGTGGCGACGGCGGGCCATGTCGGCGATGGCATGGATCGAGCACGGCCACGGCGTGGACGGAAGGCCCGTGCCGCCCTTCGTGCAGACGACACAGCGACCCGCCCGGTCCGGCACGTGCTGGGCGAGCAGGCGCTTCCACACGTCGACCATCGACGCGAGCTCCGCGGCCAGTTGATGCAGGTCACCGCGTTGCGGCGGCCGGATCTCCCGAACCTCCGCCAGCGGCCGCACGACGTGCGCACCGTCCGTGCGCGGCGCGCCGACACCAACCCCCCACGAGTACCCCATCGCCCGCCGTCCCGTTCCGCGCCCGCATCCGGCCAACCGTGCTGCAACACGATCGTGTCGATTTCGCCTTGCATCCGCAAGTGCTGTTGCGTGAACATCTGCACGTGCATCTGCAATCTCACGCGCTGGTCTGGCGGAAGAGCACGGCCAGCAACCCCAGCGGCAACTGCGTTGAGCTGGCCGAGCTCGCCGGTGGGGACATCGCGGTGCGCAACTCCCGGCATCCCGGCGGTCCGACTCTGGTATACACACGCGCAGAGATCGCGGCCTTCATCGCCGGAGTCCGAAGTGGTGAGTTTGACGACCTCGCCGGGCGCGCCCACGCGGAGTGAGTTGCGACGGGGGACGATCCCCGGCAGAGTGAATGCGACCGCCACGCCCTGCGAACGCCCAGAGGTGGTCGCCATCGGCCGGGAGCAAGGATGAACGTCGTCAAGGGTGCCAGGGCAGACCAGCCTGGAGATCGACCGGTCGCCGGTGTGGCCGCGAACGGTCCTACCGTGCTGCGCATCGGTCTCGGCGCCCGACTGCGGCACAAGCGCGAGGTCGCGGGCAAGACCCGCGAGCAGGCAGGCGAGGCGATCAGGGCCTCCGCCGCCAAGATCAGCAGGCTCGAGCTGGGCCGCGTCGGCTTCAAGGAGCGTGACGTCGCCGACCTCCTTACCCTCTACGGGGTGGTCGAGGCCGACGAGCGGGCCGAGTTCCTCGCGCTGGTACAGCGGGCCAACGCCCCCGGCTGGTGGCACCGCTACTCCGACCTGCTCCCGTCCTGGTTCGAGACCTACCTCGGCCTCGAGCAGGCCGCCTCGATGATCCGCACGTACGAGCTGCAGTTCGTCCCCGGCCTGCTGCAGACCCGCCGCTACGCCCGCGCAGTCACCCAGCTCGTCTACTCCGACGCCGCCGAGGTCGAGCGCCGCGTCGAGCTCCGGATGCGCCGCCAGGCCATCCTCACCGCGCCCGGCGGACCGACGATCTGGGCCGTCCTCGACGAGGCGGCACTCCGGCGCAGCCTCGCGGGCATCGAGCTGCAGCGCGAGCAGCTCGACCGGCTGATCGAGCTCAACAAGCTGCCCAACATCGCGCTGCAGATCGCCCCGCTGCGCTACGGCGGCCACGCTGCGGCGGGCGGCCCGTTCACGATCCTGCGGTTCAGCGAGCCCGACCTGCCCGACATCGTGTACCTCGAGCAGCTCACCAGCGCGCTGTACCTGGACAAGCGGGTCGACGTCGACCACTACGCGATGGTCATGGACCGGCTGTGCGCGCAGGTCGAGCCGCCCGACCGCACCGAGGCCGCCCTGCTGGCCATCCGCGGGGAGCTGTAGCTGCCCCGTTCCCGACCACCGTCGCCGCTGCCGCAGCGGCACGGCCTGGATGCCGTGCGCCTGCGTACCCCCGAGGACGCGCGGTGGGCCACGATGCGCGAGCACCTGGTCGAAAGGCTAGGTCCGGTCGGGTCGACGGGGATCGACGCCATGCTCGCCGAGCGCCGGATCGTGACGCTCGACGGCCCGATCGCGCCCGACGCCGCCTACACCCCCGGCACGTACCTGTGGTTCCACCGCGACCTGCCCGCCGAGTCGCGGGTGCCGTTCGAGATCGGGATCGTGCACCGCGACGAGCACCTGCTCGTGGTCGACAAGCCGCACTTCCTCGCAACGATCCCGCGCGGGCGTCACGTCGTCGAGACGGCACTGGTGCGGCTGCGGCGCGACCTCGACCTCCCGGACCTCTCCCCCGCCCACCGCCTCGACCGCGCCACCGCGGGCCTGCTGATGTTCGTCGTGCGCCGCGCGGACCGCGGCGCCTACCAGACGCTCTTCCGCGACCGCGGCGTCGCCAAGGCCTACGAGGCGGTCGCGCCCCACGACCCGGGGCTCGACCTCCCGCGCACGGTACGCAGCTGGATCGTCAAGGAACGCGGGGTGATCCGCGCGTACGAGGTGGACGGGGCGCCGAACGCCGAGACCCACGTCGAGCTCCTGGAGCACCGGGCAGGCCTCGGCCGCTACCGGATCCGCCCGGCCACCGGGCGCACCCACCAGATCCGGCTGCACATGAGCGGGCTCGGCGTGCCGATCCTCGGTGACGACCTCTACCCGCACCTGGAGGACCGGGCGCTCGACGACTACCGCACGCCGCTGCAGCTGCTCGCCAGGGAGCTCGCCTTCACCGACCCGGTGACCGGCGCGGCGCGGCGGTTCACGACACGTCTGCGCCTCACGGCGTGGGACGACCTGACATCCTGACGGCATGGCCGCAAGACCGGTGGGGCGCCGCGCCCCGACCCTGGAGTCGGTCGCCGCCCGCGCGGGCGTCTCGCGGGCGACGGCGGGGCGGGTGTTGTCCGGCTCGACGACGGTCGGCGCCGACGCCCGCGAGGCGGTGCTCGCGGCCGCCGCCGAGCTGTCCTACGTGACCAACCGCGCGGCGCGCTCGCTCATGACCCACCGCAGCGACTCGATCGCCTTCGTCGTCGCCGAGCCGGAGGAGCGCTTCTTCGCCGACCCGCACTTCTCGCTGATGCTGCGCGGCGCGCATGCCGCGGTGGCCGAGCACGACGTGCAGCTCGTCTTCTCGATCCTCGACGGCGAGACCGAGCGCGAGCGGTTCCGGCGCTTCGCCCGCGGCGGGCACGTCGACGGCGTGATCCTCGCCTCCGTGCACGGCGACGACACGCTGCCGAGCAGCCTGTGCGCCGCGGGCGTGCCGGTGATCCTCTCGGGACGGCCGTTCCGGCCCGTCGAAGGGCTGGCCTGCGTCGACGTCGACAACGCCGGGGGCGCCCGCGCGGCGACCACGCTGCTGGTCGAACGCGGCAGGCGCCGCATCGCGACGATCACGGGCCCGCCCGACATGACCGCGACGATCGACCGCACCGCGGGCTTCGCGGCCGCGGTCGCCGCGTGCGGGGTATCCGGCCACGCCACGGCGGTGGGCGACTTCAGCCTGGTCGGCGGCAGGCGCGCGATGGCGGAGCTCCTGGCCGCCGACCCCGCGCCCGACGCCGTGTTCGCCCAGAACGACCTGATGGCCCTCGGCGCGCTCCAGGCGATCGCGGAGGCCGGGCTGCGGGTGCCCGAGGACGTGGCGATCGTCGGGTTCGACGACTCCCCGCTCGGCGCGGTCGCGCGCCCCCCGCTCACCACCGTGCGCCAGCCCGTCGTCGGGATGGGCAGGACGCTGGCCGAGCACCTCCTGGCCGGCATCGAGCGTGGCGCTCAGGTGGAGTCGTCGATCATGCCGACGGAGCTCGTGCTGCGCGCCACCCACTGACTTCGCGCCCGCATCGTGAGAGCGCTCTCTTGACCCGGTCGCCCCCGTGCGGCACCCTGCTCCCATCCGTCGTGAGAGCGCTCTCTCACACACTGTGTGGACCAGCGGAGGAGACCATGCCGACCCCACGGCACTCGCCGCCGCGATGCCCGACTGGGACGCCTACCTGGCGTTGGGCGCGAAGTACCAGGCGGCAGGCGTGCCGAACAGCGCCTGGGTCGACTCCGCGGGCGGGCTCTACAACACGATGATCTCCACCGAGAAGGAGATCTACTACGACGCGTCCGGCTCGCTGGTCTACCAGACGAACCCCGCCGTCAAGTCGGCGTTCGACCTCGCGGCGCGGGCCGGGCAGCGGGGCCTCACCGCCAAGCTGGAGCAGTTCGTCGACCCCGGATGGGACGCCGGGTTCGGCTCCGGGAGCTTCGCGACGATCGCCTGCCCGTCGTGGATGATCGGCTACATCAAGGGCAAGGCGGGCGACGCGGGCGCGGGCAAGTGGAACGTCACGACGCTGCCCGGCGGCAAGGGCGGCAACTGGGGCGGCTCCTACCTGGGGATCCCCGCCTCCAGCCCGCACAAGCAGCAGGCCGCTGAGCTGATCGCCTGGCTCACCGCGCCCGACCAGCAGGCCGCGGTGTTCGAGGCCAAGGGCAACTTCCCCTCGACGACGGGCGGCATCGCCAAGGTGGGCGGCGCGACCGACGCGTACTTCTCGGGCGCCCCGATCGGCAAGATCTTCACGCAGTCCTCGGAGTCCTCGCCGGTGCAGGTCCTCGGCCCGGAGGACGGCGTCGTCAAGTCGGCCCTCACGCAGGCGCTCCTCTCGGTCGAGACGAACGGCGTCAGCCCGGCCGACGCCTGGAAGAGCGCCCAGACCACCATCGGCAACCAGGTGAGCTGAGCGGTGACCCTCTCCCTCGCACGCCCGGCGGCGGCGGGCACCCCTCCGCCCGCCGCCGCCGGGACACCACCGGACCCGCGCTCCTTCAGGTCGCGCCTGTTCCGGCTGCAGGAGCGCGGCGCCCCGTACGCCTACGTCGCGCCGTTCTTCCTCGTGTTCGGGGCGTTCGGGCTGTTCCCGCTGCTCTACACGGCGTGGATCAGCCTGCACTCCTACAAGCTCGGCGGCGCGATGCGCTGGCTCGGCCTGGACAACTACACCTGGCTGCTGTCCAACCCGGCGTTC
Source organism: uncultured Actinomycetota bacterium (assembly GCA_963750095.1). GTDB lineage: Bacteria > Actinomycetota > Actinomycetes > Mycobacteriales > Pseudonocardiaceae > Pseudonocardia. The sequence continues at coordinate 1,507,161 of CAVVPJ010000012.1, forward strand.
TACAACGCGCTCTGGAAGACGTTCACGATCGGCGTGCTCTCCACGGTGCCGCAGCTGATGCTCGCGCTGGCGCTGGCCCACCTGCTCAACTACCGGCTCCGCGGGCGCACGCTCTTCCGCGTCTCGATGATCATGCCGTACGCGACGTCGGTGGCCGCGGCGACGCTCGTCTTCGCCCAGTTGTTCGGCCGCGACGCCGGGCTCGTCAACTGGCTGCTCGGAATCGTCGGCGTCGACGCCGTCGACTGGCGCAACGGGGACTGGACCGCACAGACCGCGATCTCGGTGATCGTCACCTGGCGCTGGACCGGCTACAACGCGCTGATCTACCTCGCGGGCATGCAGTCCATCTCCCGCGACCTCTACGAGGCCGCCGCGCTCGACGGCGCCAACCGGTGGCAGCAGTTCCGGCACGTGACGCTGCCGGGGCTGCGGCCGACCATCCTCTTCACAATCGTCGTGTCGACGATCGGCGCCACCCAGCTCTTCGGCGAGCCGCTGATCTTCGGCGGCGGCCAGAGCAACGGGGGCGCCGTGCACCAGTACCAGACGCTCGGGCTCTTCCTCTACCAGCAGGGATGGCAGTACGGCAGCCTCGGGCGCGCGGCCGCGGTCGCGTGGGTGTCGTTCCTGGTGATCATCGGGCTGGTGCTGTGCAACGCGCGGCTCGCCCGGCGGAGGGACGCATGACCGCTCTCCTGGACCCGACCCCGAGGACCGCCAGGGGTCCGCGGTCGACCGACGCAGGCGGCTGGCTCACGTACGCCGTGCTCGGCCTCACCGCCGTGCTGTTCGTGGCGCCGTTCTACTACATGCTCGTCGCGGCCAGCCATCCGATGGCGGACATGGTCGCGAGCCCGCCGCCGTTCCTGCCGGGGCCCGACCTGCTGTCCAATGTCACCAAGGCCGTGCGGCAGCAGGCCATCGGCCTCGCGCTGGTGAACTCGCTGGTGGTCTGCTCGGTCGTCACCGTGAGCACGTGCCTGCTCTGCACGCTGGCCGGGTTCGCGTTCGCGAAGCTGCGCTTCCGCGGCCGGAACGGCCTCTTCGCCGTGGCGCTGGGCACGATGATGGTGCCGCCGAGCCTGTCCGTCGTCCCGCTCTACGCGATCATGGCCGACCTCGGGCTCGCCGGGCACCTCGCGTCGGTGATCCTGCCTTCGCTCGTGGCGGCGTTCGGCGTGTTCTTCATGCGCCAGTACCTCGTGCAGACGCTGCCCGACGACCTGCTCGACGCGGCGCGCGTCGACGGGGCGTCGTCGCTGCGCACGGTCGTCTCGATCGTGCTCCCGATCGCCCGGCCCGGCATGGCCGTGCTCGGGATGCTCACGTTCATGACGGCCTGGAACGACTTCTTCTGGCCCGTCATCGCCCTGGACTCGGCGAACCCGACCGTGCAGGTCGCGCTCAACAACCTCGGCAGCGGCTACGTCCCGGACACCTCAGTGATCATGGCGGGCACGCTGGTCGGGACGCTGCCCGTGATCGCCGTGTTCGTCCTGCTGGGCCGCCAGATCGTCGGCGGGATCATCGCGGGCGCCGTCAAGGGCTGAGCCCGCGCCGCACACCGGGAAAAGGTATCCATGACAACCATGCAGTCCTCTCCGTCCGTCGACGCGCTCACGTTCCCGCCCGGCTTCCAGTGGGGCGCGGCCACGGCCGCCTACCAGATCGAAGGCGCCGTGGCCGAGGACGGCCGCACCCCGTCGATCTGGGACACGTTCGCGCACACCCCCGGCCGCGTCGCGAACGGCGACACCGGCGACGTCGCGACCGACCACTACCACCGCTTCCGCGAGGACGTCGCGCTGATGGCGCGCCTCGGCCTCACGTCCTACCGGTTCTCCGTGGCGTGGCCGCGGATCACCCCGCACGTCACGCCCGAACGGCTCGGCCCGGTCAACGCGCGGGGCCTCGCGTTCTACGCGACGCTGGTGGACACCCTGCTCGACGCCGGGATCAGCCCCGCGGTCACGCTCTACCACTGGGACCTGCCCCAGGCGCTGGAGGACGCGGGCGGGTGGGCGTCGCGGGCCACCGCCCACCGGTTCGCCGAGTACGCGGGCGTCGTCGCGCGGGCGCTCGGCGACCGGGTGCCGGTGTTCACCACCCTGAACGAGCCCTGGTGCAGCGCCTACCTCGGCTACGCGAGCGGGGTGCACGCGCCCGGCCGCACCGAGCCCGCCGCGGCGCTCGCCGCCGTGCACCACCTGAACCTCGCCCACGGCCTCGCCGTGGCCGCGGTGCGCGAGGCGGCGCCGTCGGCGCGGCTCGCGGTGACGCTCAACCTGGCCTGGGTCCGCCCCGAGACCGCGTCGGACGCCGACACCGACGCCGCCCGGCGCATCGACGGCCTGCAGAACCGGGTGTTCCTCGACCCGATGCTGCGCGGGCACTACCCCGCGGACGTGCTGGCCGACACGGCCGCGGTGTCCGACTGGGGCTTCGTCAGGCCCGGTGACCTCGACCTGATCTCCGCGCCGATCGACGCGCTGGGGCTCAACTACTACTGCCCCACGCTCGTGCGGCACTGGACCCGGGAGCGGCCCAAGGAGACCGCCGACGGGCACGGCGACGGCGTCGCGAGCCCGTGGATCGCGGCGGACGACGTCGAGTTCCCTCGGTCGCCGGGCCCGCGGACGGCCATGGGGTGGAGCGTCGACCCGCGCGGGCTCACCGCGCTCCTGCTGCGACTGGCCGAGGAATGCCCCGGGCTCGATCTCATGGTCACCGAGAACGGAGCGGCGTTCCCGGACGCGATGGAGGGTGACGGGCGGGTCGCCGACGTGGACCGCGTCGCCTACCTGGGCGACCACCTGTCCGCCGTGCAGGCGGCCATCGAGGGGGGTGCCCGCGTCACCGGATATTACGTATGGTCTTTCCTGGACAACTTCGAGTGGGCATGGGGCTACGACAAGCGCTTCGGCATCGTCCACGTGGACTTCGCGACCCAGGCGCGCACGCTCAAGGACAGTGCAGCGTTCTACGCGGAGGTGATCAGACGAAACGTTGTGCGATGCTGAAGCGACCCTAGGGGTGAGATTCCCGAAGAGGACGGAGACACAGGTCGTGCGCTCAGGCGACATCGGCGACGAGGCCGCATGGTCGGCCGAGGAAGCCGACGCGCCGCTCGACCTCGACGCCGTGCGGGCCGACGACGACCTCATCGAGGCGCTCGCCGCGGGGCTGGTGCCGCCGCCCTCGGGCCCGCGCGACCCCGACGACGTCGAGGGCGAGCTGGTGGCGCTCCTCGCGGGCTGGGTCGCCGACGTCCGCCCGGAGACCCTCCTGCACCGGCCGGACCGGCCCATCGGCGTGCGGGTGATGACGCCCACCCCGGCCGCCGAGAACTCCGTCGCCCCGCCCGGGTCGCTCTCGCTGCTGGAGTACGACGAGCTGCCCACACCGGTGCCGCTGTCCCGCTGGCGGTCGCAGGGGATGCGGCCACTGCTGCTGCGTGCCGCGGCCACGCTGGTGGCGCTCGCGCTCGTCGGGTCGGCGGTGGTCGCGGGCTCGTACCACGCGCGCCCCGGTGAGCCGCTGTGGCTGGTCGCCCAGGTCGTCTTCCCCGACAAGTCGCACTCCGTCGAGGCGGCCACCGCGGTCAGCACCGCGCTCAACACGGCACGCGTCGCGCTCGAGCGCGGCCGCCTCGACGAGGCCCGCGAGGCGATCCAGAGCGTCGACGCGCAGCTCGCCGCGGTGGGCGACGACGACGGGCGCGCCGAGCTCGCCCAGCAGTCCCGCTACCTCACCGCGCAGCTCAACGCGCCGACAGGGATGACCGCGCAGCAGGTGAGCACGGTCGACACCGGACGGGGGATGCTCGCCGTCGGCCAGGCGGGCGCGGTGATCCGCTCCAACCCCGGGACCACGCCCGGGGCCACCCGCGCGCTGTCCACGCCGACCGTCGGGGCGACCGGGCCCGCCGTCGCCGCGGCCCCGCCCGCCGCACCGGGCGCGACGGCACCGGGCGCGACGGCACCGGGCGCGACATCGCCCGGTGCGCCCGCCGCCGACGCGGGCGCACCGCCCGCGGTCGTCGCGGCACCCGCGCCCGCGGCCTCTGACCCGATCGCCTCCGCACCGCCGCCCGCAGCCTCCGACCCCGCCGCCTCCGACCCCGCGGCCTCGGCTCCGGCGCCTCCTTCCGGCGGCTCGGCGAGCCCGCCGCCCGCCGAGGACCCGCCGCCGGTCGTGTCGTCGACCACCGCGCCGCCGGTGACGCAGCAGTCGCAGCCCCCGCCGCAGGATCCGCCGCCCGTGACCACCGTGCCCTCCTCCGGCACCGGGTCGGGCACGTCGCAGGACCCCGGTTACGCCCCGGGCGGCACGACGAGCGGAAGCGGCTCGGGCACCAGCCAGTCGAGCGGCACCTCGTCGACGTCGACCGGCTCGTCCGACACCAGCGCCGGTGGTTCCGCCGCGGCCGCCGACGTGTCGGCGAGCGTCGACATCTCCACCGAGGCCTCGGTGGGGTCCACGCTCGGCGCCGTCGCGGGCGTCGTCTCCAGCGCCGAGAACTCCTCGTCCTGACCGACCGCTACGCGGTGATCAGCGTGCCCGCCTGCTTGCCGCCGACGGCGCCCGACAGCGCGCCGCGCGTGCGGCCGTCCACCACGTGGATCTCGCGGACGTGCTTCGCGCTCGCCATCAGGTCGAGCACGAGCGGGTCCACCGGGCTGTTGCCGCGGTCGCGCAGCTCGTCCACCGAGACGGACGGCGTGCCGAGGTCCCGGTCCTTGACGTAGACGCAGCGCCGCGCGCCGTAGGCGTCGGCGAGCAGGAAGGTGCCCGCGTCCGAGCGATGCACCGGGATCTTGCCGACCACGGGCGGGAACTCGTGCAGCCCGTAGGGCGGGAACGCGCTGGAGACGACCGCGCGCGAGGCGGCGAGGTGCACCGCGAGCTGGTGCGCCGCGCCGCCGTGCGGCAGGTAGGACACGCCGTCGGCGGCCAGCAGCGCGGCGATCATGTGCCCGTTCTGCTCCGCCTCGACGCCCGCGAGGCTCGCGAGCACCCCCGTCGGGAGGCCGAGGTCGAGCCCGACGCCCAGCACGTGGCGCGCCCTGATGCCCGCGCCGGTGAGGATCAGCATGCGGTGCTCGGACAGCAGCCCGCGCAGCTCCTCGACCAGCGGCAGGATCGCGTCGCGGCCGCGGTCGATGATCGCCCGCCCACCGATGCTCACGACGGTCAGCCACGGCAGGATCCGGATCACCGGCCGCTCGATCGGCTTCACCAGCTCGCGGTCGAGGAGGGTCTGGCGCATGAGCGCGCTGGGGACGTCCTTCGCGGTGGTCATCGCTGTGCTCCCCCTGCTCGGATGATCGTGCCGACGTGCTCGCCCTCGACGGCGCTGCGGATGAGCCCTGGCCGCAGCCCGTTGACGACCTGGATCTCCCGCACGTGCCGGGCGTGACGCATCAGCTCGAGCACCGGCCGTTCGACGACGAGGTCGGGCAGGTCCCGCTCGACGAGCTCGGCCACGGTGATCTCGGGGATGAGCGTCGCCGACGGGTCGGTCTTCGGGTTGGCCGTGTAGAGGCCGTCCTCGTCCTTGATGAAGATCATCCGACGGCAGCCGTAGGTCTCCGCGACGAGGTAGCAGCCCGCGTCGGTGCGGTAGGGCGGGAGGACGCCGGTGGGGGGCACCCGCTGCCACATGTCGTAGGGCGGCATGCCCGAGAAGATCACCGCGCCGGTGTCGGCCAGGTAGAGCGCGAGCGCGCTGAACGCGCTCGCCCCGACCACGGGGACGCCGTGGCGCGCCATCAGGTAGCCGAGCATCCGCGCGTTCTGGCCCGCGACGGCGGAGCCGATGTCGCTGAGCACCCCGGTCGGCAGCCCCAGCTCGGCGGCGAGGGAGTACGCGTGCCGGGCGCGGGTGCCGCCGCCGGTGCCGATCAGCAGCCGGTGCGTGCGCTTGACGTCCACGAGCTCGTCGACGACCGGGAACACCGCCTCCCGGCCGCGGTCCATCAGGCTCTGGCCGCCGACCTTGACGACGGTGACGTCCGGCAGGATCGGCCGGTCCGGCACCGTGTCGGTCGCCGCCGCCAGCTCCGGGTCACCGAGCGCGCGTTCCATCAGCAGTGTCTCCAGCGACTCCCTGGTCGCCGTCATGGGGCCTCCTCCACGGTTCTGGCCTGCAGCGCACGACACCGGCGTCGTGGCGTCGGCACGGGCGTCCCGGCGCCGGTGCGGCCACCAGATCGCCGGTGCGGTGCCCTCAGGGGTGGGCGGCCGCCCAGCGGGCCGCGAGATCGGCAAGGGCATCCGCGGTGGGGGCGCCGTGCATCCGCACCCTGGCCATCCCCCCGTCGGGCAGGATGTCGAGCCGGACGGCGGTCACCGGTGTGCGCTCGACCGGGAAGAGCTGCCGGTGGTCGGGCAGCAGCGCGGTGCGGGGCAGCAGCTCGCGCCAGGCGCCGTCGCCGTCGCGGCCGCGGAGCACGGCCCAGCCGGGGGCGTTGCCGAGGAACCACGACGTGTCCAGCTCGGCGACCGCGATCTCCCCGCGCAGGCCGAGGCTGATCTCCACCCAGTCGTTGCCGTCGTCGCGGCGCCGCGCGGTCTCCCAGCCCTCGCCCATCGTGCGCGCCGGGCCGGGCAGGAGCAGGTTGTTTCGGCGAGCTGTAGAACAGGTTGGAGCAGCCGGTGACCCGCCCGCCGTGCTCGATGGCGGCCAGGTCCACCGTGCCCAGCACGTCCATCAGGGCCGGGTCGGGCAGCGCGGCGCCGTGCACCCGCAGCCGCGCGACCCCGCCGTCGGGATGGATCCGCAGCCGGACGTGCGTGACGCGCCGCGGGCCCGCGACCGGGAACGCGTTCTCGGTGTCGCCCTTGAGCGGCGAGCGCTCGACCAGCGGGAACCAGGGGCCGTCCGGTCCGGTCGCGCCGTCGACCGAGGCCTCGGTCGGGAAGTTGCCGAGGAACCACGCGGTGTCGACGACGACGCCCGCGACGACGCCGGGCACCCCGAGCCGCACGACCGCGGCGTCCTCGCCCGGGGTGCGGCGGCGGCGGGTCTCCCAGCCGTCGTAGACCTTCCCGTGGTGGCCGAACGCGGCCGGTTCCCATGCCGCGGGCGCCGGGGTGATCAGGTTCTCCTTCGCGGCGAAGCTCTCGTCGTTCGCCCAGACCACCGACCCGCCCAGGTCGCGGCGCGCGAGGTCGGGCAGCGCCCGGAACTCCGTCACGCCGCGCCCCTGACCAGGAGGCGACCCCGTGGCCGGTCCAGGTCAACCCGGGCCCCGCGCAGCCAGGTGCCGCGCACGACGCCCGCGAGCTCACGCCCGGCGTAGGGGGTCACCGGGTTGCGGTGGTGCAGCTCCCCCACCGTGAACATCGCGTCCGGCGCGAGCACGGCCAGGTCGGCGTCGGCGCCGACGGCGATGCGGCCCTTGCGGGCCATCCCGACGAGCTCGGCGGGCCGCTGCGCCATCCACCGCACGACCTCGGCGAGGCTGTGCCCGCGCCTGCGCGCCTCCGTCCACACCACGGCCAGGCTGAGCTGCAGCGACGCGATGCCGCCCCACGCCAGCCCGAAGTCCCCGCAACCAGGGTCGGCAGGGTCGAGGCGCTTGAGCTCGGCGATGCACGGCGAGTGGTCGCTCACCACCATGTCGATCAGCCCGTCGGCGAGACCGCCCCACAGCGCGTCGCGGTTGTCGGCCTCGCGCACCGGCGGGCAGCACTTGAAGCGGGTGTCGCCGTCGGGCACCTCCTCGGCGGTGAGCGCGAGGTAGTGCGGGCAGGTCTCCACGGTCACCCGCACCCCCTCCGCGCGGGCCTTCGCGAGCATCGGCAGCGCTTCGGCGGCCGAGAGGTGCACCACGTGCACCCGAGCCCCGGTCTCGCGGGCGCCGTCGAGCAGCCTCTGGATGGCGCTCTCCTCGGCGGCCTGCGGCCGGGACGCGACGAAGTCGGCGTAGCGGCGGCCCTCGGCCGGGTGGACGTGGTCGCCGTCCTCGGCGTGCGCGATCAACAGCCCGTCGAAGCCCACCAGCTCGCGCATCGCGAGCCGCGGGTCGTAGAGCGGCGGGAACTCGGGCACGCCGGAGTCGATGAGGAAGCACTTCACGCCGAACACGCCCGCGTCGTGCAGCGCGCGCAGCTCGCCGAGCTTCCCCGGCACCGCACCGCCCCAGAACCCGACGTCGACGGCGCACTGGCCCTCGGCCGCCTTGCGCTTCACCTCGAGCGACGGCACGTCGACCGTCGGGGGCAGCGAGTTGAGCGGCATGTCGACGATCGTGGTGACCCCGCCCGCGGCCGCCGCGCGCGTCGCGGTGGCGAAGCCCTCCCACTCGGTGCGGCCCGGCTCGTTGACGTGCACGTGGGTGTCGACGATGCCGGGGATGAGCACCTCGTCGGCGGCCAGCACGACCTCCTCGGCTCCGTCCCCAACGGGCGCGTCGACCGCCAGCACCGCCTCGATCCGCTCGCCCTCGACGACCACCGTCGCGGGCCGCTCGGCGCCGTCGACAACGGCCCGCTGGGCTCGGAAGATCAGCAAAATCGTCTCAGCTCCCGCGGTAGGTGGAGTAGGCGTAGGGGGACAGCAGCAGCGGCACGTGGTGGTGCGCGGACACGTCGGTGACCGTGAACGTGATCGACACCTCGGGGTAGAACGCCTGCTGCCCGGTCGCGGCGAAGTAGGCGCCGGTGGCGAACGTGATCCGGTAGGTGCCCGGCCCGGCGAGCGGTCCCAGCTCGCGCACCCGGCCGTCGTCGTCGGTGACGGCCTCGGCGACGGTCGCCCCGCCGTGCTCCAGCCGCACCGCGACGCCTTCGGCCGGACGCCCCGAGGTCGCGTCGAGCACATGGGTGGACAGGGTCACGGCGTCACCATCCCGGCGATACGCAGGCGGTTGATGGCGGCCAGCTCGCGCAGCGCGACCGCCCGTTCGGTGGACGGGTCGTTCGCCAGGCGGGAGCGCAGCGTGGCGAGCAGGTCGTCGGCGCTGCGTCCGCTCGCGCAGACCAGGTAGACGTGGCCGAACCGCTCCTCGTAGGCCGCGTTGCCCGCGGCGAGCGCGGTGTGCACGTCGGCCCCCGCGCTCGCGACGGCGGCCTGCTCGTGGCCCGACACCCCGGAGGCGTCGCGGTCGCCGATGCGCGGGTGCCCGGCGAGTGCGGGTTCGAGGTCCGCGTCGGTCAGCGCGGCGGCGGCGGCCGCCTGCAGGGCGTCGACCGACGTGTAAGGCCGCCCCGCCGCGACCATCGCCGCCCACCGTGGCGCGGTGCACACCGCGCGCAGGGCGTTCTCGCAGGCGGGCGCGGGCAAGGCGTTGAGCTCGGCGAGGGTCATGGCCGGTCCACCGAGCCCGCGGGCAGCGGAGCCAGCGTCATGTCCGGGAACTTGCGCCGGATCGTCTCCAGCCGCCACTTGTTGACGAAGACGGCGAGCAGCGCGCCGTCGAGCCTGCGCTCCAGCACCTCGACCTCGGCCTGCGTGGCCAGCAGCTCCGCGCCCTCGGCGTCGGTGCGCCGGGCGACCGAGTAGCCGAGGTGGTCCAGCCTCACCGGCGCGCCGAACTCGTCGGCCATCCGGGCCTCGACCACCTCGAACTGCAGCGGACCGACGGCGGCGAGCACCGGGGACTGGTCACCGCGAAGGTCGGAGCGCAGCACCTGCACGACTCCTTCGGAGTCGAGCTGGTCGATGCCGCGGCGGAACTGCTTGAACCGCCCCGCGTCGGCGCCGCGGGCCACCGCGAAGTGCTCGGGCGCGAAGCTCGGGATCGGCGGGAAGTGCACCGGGTCGGCCGCGTAGAGGGTGTCGCCGGGGCGCAGGGCGCCCGCGTTGACGAGGCCGACGATGTCGCCGGGGAACGCCTCCTCCACGGTGGTGCGCTGGGCGCCGAACACCGACTGGGCGTACTTGGTGGCGAACGGCCGCCCGGTGGCCGCGTGCGTGAGCACCATGCCGCGCTCGAAGCGCCCCGAGCAGATGCGGACGAACGCCATGCGGTCGCGGTGCGAGCGGTCCATGCCCGCCTGGACCTTGAACACCAGGCCGGAGAGCGGCGTGTCCAGCGGGCGCGGGTCGCCCTCGGCGTCGTCGCGGGCGTCGGGGGCGGGCGCGAGGTCGACCAGCGCGTCCAGCAGCCGCCCGACGCCGACGCCCTGCAGCGCCGCCCCGAACAGCACGGGGGTGGCGATCCCGGACAGGAAGTTCTTCTCGTCGAACCCGGCGCCGATCTCCTCCAGCAGCGCGAGCTCCTCCTGCGCGGCGCCCCAGGCGTCGGGCTCCTCCACGGCGGCCTGCTCGGGTGCCACGAGGGTCACCGCGCCGCGGGTGGCGCCGCCCGCCGTGCGGCCGTAGCGGCGCAGCTCCCCCGTCGTGACCTCGACGACGCCGCGCAGGTCGCCCGCCACCCCGAGCGGCCACGTGATCGGCGTGGGCCGCAGCCCGATGGTCTGCTCGACCTCGTCGAGCAGCTCGAGGGCCTCGCGGCCGGGGCGGTCCCACTTGTTGACGAACGTCAGCACCGGGATTCCGCGGGTGCGGCAGACGTCGAACAGCTTGAGCGTCTGCGGCTCGAGGCCCTTGGCGGCGTCGAGCAGCATCACCGCGGCGTCGACGGCGGCGAGGACGCGGTAGGTGTCCTCGGAGAAGTCGCCGTGGCCGGGCGTGTCCAGCAGGTTGATCATGTGGTCGCGGTACTGGAACTGCAGGACCGCGGAGGTGATGGAGATGCCGCGCTTCTGCTCCATCTCCATCCAGTCCGAGGTGACGCCCTTGCGGCCCGCCTTGCCGTGCACCGCCCCCGCGGAGTCGATCGCGGAGGCGTGCAGGGCGAGCGCCTCGGTCAGGGTGGACTTGCCCGCGTCCGGGTGGCTGATCACCGCGAACGTCCGGCGCCGGGCGGCCTCGGTCAGGACGCGGCTCACGCACACTCTCCTTGCTGGGGGACGGGTCCCCAGTCTAGAGGTGCGCCTACCGGACCTTCTCGATGAGCTTGACCGCCAGCTGGCAGTTGGCGTCGTCGGTGCCGAAGCTCACCTGGTTCGTCGAGGACCCGTCCAGGTTGATGTCCGGCACCGAGGCGGCGCCGTTGCCTGCCGCCGTCGTCGAGACGTAGATCAGCGTGTCGCCGCGGCGCTCCAGCGCGCCCGCGGAGGAGAGCAGGTCACCGGTCGTGCAGAAGGCCTCGTCACCCGCCTGGACGTCCTTGCCGAGGTAGGCCTCGCTGGACACCGAGATGCCGTTGCCCTTGTCGACCGTGCTGCCCTTGGCCTTCGCCTTCTCGGAGGCGAACCGGTCGGCCGCGTCCGCACCCTGGTAGCGGGCGATCCGGGTGAGCTTGCCGTCCTTGTCCTCCGACGCCCAGCACGTCGTCTTCGCGTCCGGCAGCACCCGCGAGTCGAGCGCGGGGCCCGCGATCGAGCCGAGCCCGCCGAGCGAGAAGACCGTCCACTCGCCACCCAGGACGGCGTTGACGTCCTGGGTGGACATGGCCGCGCAGTCCGCCCCGGCGCCGTCGGCCAGCCCGCCGACCGAGTTGGCGATGCCGGTGACCGCCTTCCACACGAAGAACCCGCCCAGCGCCATGAGTCCCACCAACGCGATGACGACGATCGCGACGATCTTGCCAGCGGAGCTCTTCTTCGGCGGCGGGCCGGGCGGGGGCCCGTAGGGGGCGTTGTGGCCTGCCGGGGGGTGGTAGCCGGACGGCGGGCCCTGCGGCGGGCCGTAGGGACCCTGCGGCGGGCCGTAGGGGCCGGGCGGCGGGCCGTAGGGGCCGGGCGGCGGGCCGTAGGGGCCGGGCGGCGGGCCGTAGGGGCCGGGCGGCGGGCCGTAGGGGCCGGGCGGCGGGTAGAGCCTTGCGGTCTGTACGGGGTGGGCGGCTGGGTCATCGAGGCTCCTCCGGAGGGGTTCACGGGAGACGAGGGTGCCGTTGCGGGTGCGGATACACGATCTCCGCCGCGGCCACCCGTCCGTGCCGCACCGGCATGCGGTTCTTACCGAAGGGCAACCCTCAGACGAAGCGCGACACGTCTCCCGCGCCCTTGCGGATCACCTCGGGCTCGTCCCCCGACAGGTCGATCACGGTGGTGGGCTCGGTGCCGCACTCCCCGGAGTCGATCACGGCGTCGACGGAGTTCTCGAGCTCCTCCTTGATCTCCCAGCCCTGTGTGAGCGGAGCGTCGTGGTCGGGCAGCAGCAGCGTGCTGGACAGCAGCGGCTCCCCCAGCTCGGCGAGCAGCGCCTGCGCGACGACGTGCTCGGGGATGCGCACCCCGACCGTCTTCTTGCGCGGGTGCATGAGCTGGCGGGGCACCTCCTTCGTGGCCGGGAGGATGAACGTGTAGCTGCCCGGGGTCGCCGCCTTGACGAGCCGGAACACCGCGTTCGAGACGTGCACGAACTGGCCGAGCTGCGCGAAGTCGTGACAGACCAGCGTGAAGTGATGACGCTCGTCGAGATGGCGGATCGCGCGGATCCGGGCGAGCCCGTCGCGGTTGCCCAGCGCGCAGCCGAGCGCGAAGCAGGAGTCCGTCGGGTAGGCGATCAGCCCACCGTTGCGGACGATGTCGACGACCTGTGCGATCGCGCGGGGCTGGGGGTCGACCGGATGCACGTCGTAGTACCGGGCCATGACGCGCACTCTAGGGCCACCCTGACCAGCAGGTCACAGAAACCTGACCGCGGCGGGTATCCCGGCGAAGGGTCGCCGACCCCCATTCTCTAGGTGTCACCGACGACACTCCGGGGAGGGCCCGATGAGCACCGACAGCACCGTTCGGCCGATCGCTCGCGCGGCCACTCTGGACGGCGAGAGCCGGGCCGCCGAGTACCGCGGCCGGGTCGACATCATCCGCCGCACCTACAAGCGCCGCGCGCGCCACAACGGTGTCGCCGCCAACGGCGTCAGCCTGCTGCTGGTCGCGACGGGCTCCGCGGTGGGCCTCTCGCCGCTCTTCCACAACGACCCCAACGTCACCGCCATGCTCGGCGTCGCGGTGATCCTGCTGGAGGGCGCGACCCGCGTCCTGCGCCCCGCCCTGCGGGCGGCCCGTGCCCGCAAGGTCGCCCGCAGGCTCGACCGCGAGTTCCGGCTCTACGACGCGCAGGGCCGCGGCTACCGCAACGGCGGCGCCGAGGCCGACGCGGCCTTCGTCACGGCGATCGAGCGAATCCTGGAGCAGGCCGACGCCGCCGAGGAGCACGACGAGGCGGGTATGACGGGCGAGCCCGTCGCACCGCGCAAGGCGAGCTAACGCCCGGCGACCGCCGCCTGCGACGGGCGCACCGCCACGTGCTCGTTGCGCACGCCGATCGCCATGAACCGGGAGAACAGCCGGAGCATCAGCGGCATCCGGGCGACGAGGCGCAGCGCCCGCGGTGTGCCGACCGGGCGGTCGGGGTCGGCGATCGCCGAGATCATCTGCCGCTGCACCGTCAGCTGGACCCGCTGGGTCAGCCGCGTGGGCAGGGCGCGGCGCCGCTGCACCTTGGCCAGGTCGGCCTCGGTGAGCGTGCCCTCGCGCAGCGGTCCGGTGAGCAGGTTCGCCGCGGCGACCGCGTCCTGTATGGCCAGGTTGATCCCGACACCCGCGATGGGCGACATCGCGTGCGCCGCGTCGCCGATGCACAGCAGACCGGACCGGTACCAGCGGGGCAGCCGGTTGACGCGCACCTCGAGGAAGCCGGTGTCGTCGAAGCTGCGCAGCGCGGCGTCGATCCGCTCGGGCGGGAACGGCAGCCAGCGCTTGAGCTCGGCGCGCAGCGCCTCGATGCCCCGCGCCTTGATGGTCGAGAAGGTGCCCTTCGGCATCGTGTAGGCGCCCTGCCAGTACGTCCGCCGGTCGATCATCGGGAAGAGCCGTCCCGGAGCCAGCCGGGCGAACGAGCCCTCCGGGTCGCCTGGGCCCTTCGGGATCCGGTACCACAGCACGTCCATCGGCGATCCGAGCTCGCGGACCCGCAGGCCCGCCGCCGCACGCACCGCGGAGTGCCGCCCGTCGCAGGCGACCGTGAGCGTGGCGCGCAGCTCGGCCTCGCCGTCCTGGCCGCGGTAGCGCACGCCGCGCACGGCCCCGTCCTCGACCACGAGCCCGGTCACCTCGACCTCCCGGTGCAGGTGGAACGTGGGGTAGCGGGCCGCCTCGCCGGTGAGGTAGGTCAGGAAGTCCCACTGCGGCACCATCGACAGGTACGGGAAGTCACCCGGCAGGCGCCGGAAGTCGCCGAGCGTGAACAGGCCGTCGTCGGACATCATCGCGATCGTCTCGGTGCGCTGCTGCGGGAGCTTCGCGAAGCCGTCCATGAGGTCCAGCTCGGCGAGGACCTGCAGCGTGGAGGCGTGGATGGTGTCGCCGCGGAAGTCGCGGAAGAAGTCCGGGTACCTCTCGAGGACGACGACGTCGACGCCCGCGCGCGCGAGCAGCAGGCCGAGCATGGCCCCGGCGGGTCCGCAGCCCGCGATGCAGACGGTGGTGTCGGTGTTCATGGTTGTCCTCCCGGGATGAGCGCGGTGTCCGACATGGACCGCAGGGTCGGCCCCGGCGGGGTGGCGGCGCACCACCCGGGTGGCGGACCACCCGGGGTGGGCCCAGTGCGGCCACCGCACTAGATCAGGCCGAGCTCGTGGCCGCGGCGCACGGCGTCGGCCCGTGTCTCGACGCCCAGCTTGCGGTAGAGGCTCTTGGCATAGCCCTTGACCGTGTTGATCGACAGGTGCAGCTCCGCGCCGATCTCGCGGGCGGTCAGCGGGCCGCGCAGCGCTCGCAGGACCGCCGTCTCCCGGTCGGTCAGCTCCTCGACCAGGTCGCCGCGAGCCCTGGCCCCGCGGCTCGCGCCCCGCCCGATGCGGGCCTCGAGCTCGTCGAGCTGCGCGACGGACAACGGCCGGGCGTATCCCATCGCCGCGGCCTCGCGGGCCCGGTCCATGGCGCTGCGCGCCGCGGAGCGGTCGCCGGTCGCCCAGTGCGCCGACGCGAGGCTGGTCAGCGCCGAGACGACCACCGTCGCCCGCGCCCATGCCTCGGCCACCTCGACGGCCCGCCGCAGCGCGGGCAACGCCGCGGCCGGGTCCCGCGCGGCCGCGAGGCGGGCCTCGGCGAGCCGGAGCACCGCGACCGCGGCCGCCGCGCCGTCGCCCCACGCCTTCTCGGCCGCATCGGCGGCCGCGGCGACCTCGGCGACCACCGCGCGGGCGCGGGCGACCTCGCCAGCCTCGCCGAGCGCGAAGGCGTACTGACCCGCGCTCTGCAGCGTGAACAGCATCGGCAGCTCGTGGCGCACCGGCACCTCCCACACCTCCCGCAGGACGTCGATGGCCTCCGCGAACCGGCCCGCGCCGAGGAATGCGCCCGCGAGCGACTGTCGGGCGACGACGTAGCCCCACCGGCCCGGGTCGTCCTCCAGCTCCGCGGTGCGGCGGCCGTAGCGCAGCGCGGCGTCGAGGTCGCCGGGCAGGCCGTAGGTCGCCCACGCGGAGTCGGCGGCGGCGCGCAGGCTGCGCCAGCCGCTCAGCGGCTCGGCGTCGGCGGTGATCAGCGGCTCCGCGCGGGTCAGCCAGCGGGCGCTCTCCTCGGGCCGGTCGGTCAGGCCTGCCGCCCAGGCCAGGGTCACGTACAGCGCGGGGTCGGCCACGGTCGCCGCGACGCGCTCGCCGGTGCGCAGCAGCGCGGCCATCGCGCCGCGGTCGAGGTACCAACGGAAGTGCTCGCGGACCAGGTCCACCGCGCCCCGGTGGTCGTCCGCGGCCAGCCGGTGCTCGACCGCCTCCTCGACGCGACCCTGCGCGAGGAACCAGTCGGCGGCGCGGGTCAGCACCGCCGCGGCGGACGTCCCGTCGCGCGCGTCCAGCTCGCGGCGCAGCACGTCCCGGAAGAGCCGATGGCAGCGGTACCAGCCGTCGCCGAGCGCGGAGAGGAACACCGCGGCGCGGTCGAGGCGGTCGAGCGCGGCCGCGGCGCCGGTCGTCCCGAGCGCGGCGTCGCAGAGCGGCCCCGACAGCCGTTCCAGCACCGACCCGCGCACCAGCAGGTCCCGCGCTTCGGGCGGGAGATCGGCGAGGACCTCCGCGGTGAAGAAGTCCAGGATGCTCCGCTCGTCGCCGCGCACCGCCGCGGCCGCGGCCGTCGGGTCCGGCGCCTCGCGCAGCGCGAGCGCGGTGAGATGGAGCCCGGCGGCCCAGCCCTCGGTGCGCTCGACGAGGTGGTCGGCCGCGGCGACCGGCATCCCGCCCACGGTCGTCACGAGTGCGGCGCCCTCGGCGGGCGTGCACCGCAGGTCGCCGACGCGGATCTCGGTGAGCTCGCCGCGGGCGCGCAGACGGGCGAGCGGCAGCGGCGGGTCGGTGCGTCCCGCGACCACGATCCGCAGGCCGGGCGGCAGGTACGCGAGCAGGAACTCCATCTGCTCGTGGATCGCGGGGTCGGTGAGCAGGTGGTAGTCGTCGAGGACCAGGACGTACTGGTCGTCGGCCGCGCTCGCCGCGTTCAGCAGCGCGGCGACGGCGACGCCGACCGGGTCGAGGCCGGGCGCGGCGAGCGCCGCCAGCGCGTCCCGGGCCAGCGCGGGGGCGACGGCGTCGAGCGCCGAGAGCGCGTAGGTGAAGAAGCGGACCGGCTCGTCGTCGGTCTCGTCGATCGAGAGCCAGCCGACCGGTCGGCGCTCGTCGAGGTCCTGTGCCCATGCGGCCAGCAGGGTGGTCTTCCCCCAACCCGCGGGCGCGACGACCGTGGTCAGCTTCGTCGCCCTCGCCGCGCGGAGCCGCTCGTGCAGGCGTGCCCGCAGCACCGCACCCGGGCGGGTCGGCGGCACGTGCAGCTTCGCGGCCAGCAGCGGGCGGGCGCCGGTCGGCAGCACGCGATCACGATACCGCCCAAACCGGACACCGCCCCCTCCACAGGGTGAGTCCCGCAATCCGACACGCCGAGTTTCGGATTCGTGCACGCGCCCCGCCCCTCGGCCGTGTCGAAACGGCGAACTCGCCGTGCCGAGACGCGGGACTCACCGTGCCGAGACGCGGGACTCACCGTGGTGCGGGTTGCGCCGGGGGCCGCCGTCCGCCACACTGGCCGAACGAACATTCGGTAGGAGACACGGTGGATCACCAGGCCCTTTTCGACGAGACGATCGCGGCGGACCAGCGCATCGAGCCCCGCGACTGGATGCCCGACGCCTACCGCGCCACGCTGATCCGACAGATCGCGCAGCACGCGCACTCGGAGATCATCGGGATGCAGCCGGAGGGCAACTGGATCCTCCGGGCGCCGAGCCTGCGCCGCAAGGCGATCCTGCTGGCGAAGGTGCAGGACGAGGCGGGCCACGGCATGTACCTCTATGCCGCCGCCGAGACGCTGGGCATCGACCGCGAGGAGCTCACCGAGAAGCTCATCGACGGCAAGCAGAAGTACTCCTCGATCTTCAACTACCCGACGCTCTCGTACGCCGACGTCGGGGTCATCGGCTGGCTCGTCGACGGCGCCGCGATCTGCAACCAGGTGCCGCTCTGTCGCTGCTCCTACGGCCCCTACGCGCGGGCGATGATCCGCATCTGCAAGGAGGAGTCGTTCCACCAGCGGCAGGGCTACGAGCTGCTGCTCGCCATGGTCCACGGCACCGACGCGCAGCGGGCGATGGTGCAGGAGTCGACGGACCGGTGGTGGTGGCCGTCGCTGATGATGTTCGGGCCGCCGGACGGCGACTCCCCCAACACGCAGCAGTCCGTGGCGTGGGGCATCAAGCGGCACACCAACGACGAGCTGCGCCAGCGGTTCGTGGACATGACCGTGCCGCAGGCGGCGGCGCTCGGCGTCACGCTGCCCGACCCCGGGCTGCGCTGGAACGCCGATCGCGGCCACCACGACTACTCCGAGCCGGACTGGGCCGAGTTCAAAGCGGTCATCAAGGGCGGGGGCCCGTGCAACGCGCAGCGTCTGGCCCACCGCCGTCGCGCGCACGAGGACGGCGAATGGGTGCGCGAGGCCGCGCTCGCCCACGCCGAGAAGCAGGCACGGAAGGCGGCGGCATGACCGAGTTCACCGCGGAGGGCGGCCACGGCGCCGTCCCGACGACCGGGGTCGCCACCGGCACCGGCACCCCTCGGCGCTCCTGGCCGCTGTACGAGGTGTTCGTGCGCGGCAAGCGGGGCCTCAACCACGTGCACGTCGGCTCGCTGCACGCCCCCGACGACGAGATGGCGCTGCGCAACGCCCGCGACGTCTACACCCGGCGCAACGAGGGCGTCTCGATCTGGGTCGTGCGCGCCGACCACATCACGGCGTCGAGCCCCGGCGAGAAGGACCCGTTCTTCGCGCCGTCGGGCGACAAGGTCTACCGCCACCCCACGTTCTACGTGATCCCCGAGGACGTGCCCCACCTATGAGTGACCCGGACAAGTCTGTGTACGACTCTTTGGCCGAAGCACACGAGGACGGCCAGTGGGCGTTCGGCACCGGTTTCGAGGACGTGCAGGAGGAGATCACCGCACCGGTCCCGGACGGCGTCGACCCGGCCGACCTCGCGCAGTACTGCCTCATGCTCGGCGACGACGCGCTGATCTGCTCCCAGCGCCTCGCGGAGTGGGTCGCGGGCGCGCCGGAGCTGGAGGAGGAGGTCGCGCTGGCCAACACCGCGCTCGACCTGCTCGGCCAGGCCCGCGTGCTGCTCGCCAGGGCCGCCCACCTGGGCGCGGGCGCCGACGAGGACGCGCTGGCGTACCTGCGCACCGAGCCGGAGTTCCGCAACGTCGCGCTGGCCGAGATCGACGACGACCTCGACTTCGCCCGCGCCGTCGCCCGCCTCCTGCTCTTCTCGACGTGGCGGCTCGCGCTCCTTTCGCGGCTGCTGACCTCGCGCGACCCGGTGCTGGCCGCGGTCGCCGGGAAGGGCGTCAAGGAGCTGGCCTACCACCGCGACCACGCGGCGCACTGGACGGTCCGGCTCGGCGACGGCACCGACGTCTCCCACGCCAGGATGCAGGCCGCGCTCGAGGCCGTCTGGCCGCACGTCGACGAGCTCTTCAGGACCTCCGAGGTCGAGGCCCGGCTGGCGGGCGTCGCGGCCGACCCCGCCGACACGCGCGCCGACGTCGACGCCGTGCTCGACGAGGTGCTCGCCGCCGCCACGCTCATCCGGCCGCAGCGGCCCGGCGCGGGGACGATCGGCGGCCGCGGCGGCAGGCAGGGCGTCCACACCGAGGCGCTGGGCCACGTGCTCGCCGAGATGCAGAGCCTCGCCCGCCAGCATCCGGGGGCGACATGGTGACCGAGGCTGCCGTGCGCGGAAAACGTCGCCGGAGCGACGTTTTCCGCGCACGGGCGGCGGCCGCCGCCGTCGTCGACCCGGAGATGCCGATGCTCACCCTCGACGACCTCGGGGTGCTGCGCGACGTCCGGGTCGAGGGCGACGGCGTGACCGTCACGATCACCCCCACCTACTCCGGCTGCCCCGCGATCGAGACCATGCGCGACGACCTGCGCTCCGCGCTCACCGCCGCCGGGTACGCCCGCGTCGAGGTGCGCACCGTGCTGTCGCCGCCGTGGAGCACCGACTGGATCTCCGACGCGGGCCGCGCCAAGCTCGCCGAGCACGGGATCGCCCCGCCCGACCGGATCGGGCCCCGCGCCGCCGGGCCCGTCCCGCTGACACTGGGCAGACCCCCCGCCCGGGTGGCCTGCCCCCGCTGCGGGGCCCCGGCCACCGATGAGCTCTCCCGCTTCGGGCCCACCGCGTGCACCGCGCTGCGCCGTTGCACCGCGTGCCGGGAGCCGTTCGAGCACATGAAGGAGATCTGATGACGCTCGCGGCGGCCCCGGCGCGGACGGGGTTCCACACCCTGCGGGTGGCGGGCGTCGAGCGGCTGTGCGACGACGCCGTCGCCGTCACGTTCGCGGTTCCCGACCACCTGCGCGCGGCGTTCGCGTTCCGGCCCGGCCAGTACCTCACGCTGCGGACGGTCCGCGACGGCGTCGACGAGCGCCGGTCCTACTCGATCTGCGCGCCCGCGGGGGCCGCGCCGCGGGTCGGCGTGCGCCGGGTTCTGGGCGGCCTCTTCTCCGAATGGCTCGTGGACCGGCTGGCGGCGGGCGACGAGCTGGAGGTAGCGCCCCCCGCGGGCGGGTTCACCCCCGACCTGACGCCGGGCACGCACCACGGGCTCATCGCGGCCGGGTCCGGCATCACGCCCGTGCTGTCGATCGTCGCGAGCGTTCTGGCCGCCCACGGCGACACCCGCGTGATGCTGCTCTATGGCAACCGCCGCACCGACACCGTGATGTTCACCGAGGAGCTCGCCGACCTCAAGAACGCCTACGGCCCCCGGCTGCAGCTGATCCACACGCTGTCCCGCGAGCCGATGGCCGCCGAGATCTCCTCGGGGCGCCTGACCGCCGAGCGGATGGGCCGGATCCTCGACGCGCTCGTCGACGTCGACGACGTCGACGAGTGGTGGCTGTGCGGCCCCTTCGGGATGACCACGGACGCCAGCGCCGTGCTGTCGGAACGCGGGGTCGCGGCGCGGCGGGTGCACCGCGAGCTGTTCTACGTCGACGAGCCGCCGCCGGAGCTCGTCCGGGAGGAGCCGGGGTTCGACGGTGCGACGAGCGAGGTCACCATCGTGCTCGACGGCCGGACCACCACCCTGTCGCTGCCGCGTGCCGAGCCGATCCTGGACGCCGCGCAGCACGTGCGGGCCGACCTGCCGTTCGCCTGCAAGGGCGGGGTGTGTGGCACGTGCCGGGCGCGGGTCACCGACGGCGAGGTCGTCATGCGTCGGAACTTCGCGCTGGAGGACGACGAGCTCGCCGCGGGCTTCGTGCTCACCTGCCAGGCCCGTCCGACCACGGACGCGGTGACCGTCGACTACGACAGCTGAGCCCCGCACTGCCCAGCCATGTCGTCGGCTGCGTGCCGTGGGCGCCGCATAGGGCGCTCAGGTCACACGAGCATCGATCAGCAGGCAGGCGCGGCGGAACCCGCGGGGCTCAGCCTTCGGCGGCGGGGAGGATGCCGTCGAAGGCGGCGCGGGCCACGTCGTCGGGGAGGTGGGCGGCGCCGGGTCGGCCGGGCCGGTACCACTCGACCATCGAGTTCACCAGACCCGACAGCATGCGCGCGGCCAGCGTCGGGTCCACCCCGCCGCGGATCTCCCCCGCCTCGACGGCCTCGCGGACGAGCGCGGAGATCCGCGCGTCGAACGCCCGCCTGCGCTCCAGCGCCCACCGCTCGCTCTCGGTGTTGCCGCGCACCCGCAGCAGCAGCGTGACGTACGGCAGGTCGCGCTGCAGCACCGCGACCTGGCCCCGCACGATGTGCCGCAGGCGCATCAGGGCGGTTCCCGTCGTCGCCTCCGGCTCCTCCAGAAGTGCGAAGAGCCCCGCGATCGAGCGCTCGAGCGCCGCCCGCAACAGCGCTTCCTTGCCCGCGAAGTGGTGGTAGAACGACGACTTCGTGATCCCCGCCGCGCGGGAGAGGTCCTCCATGCTCGTCGCGTCGTAGCCGCGCGCGATGAACTCCCCCACCGCGATCTCCAGCAGGGAGTCCTGCCCGTGCGGCGTGCGCCGCGCGCGCGCTGTGACCATCTCCGGCGTCACTTGCCCTGGAAGGTCGGACGGCGCTTGGCGAGGAAGTCGGCCACCGCGCCCACGTGGTCGGCGGTGTGCGCCAGCCGCGCCTGGGCCGCGCCTTCCGCGGCGAGGACGTCCGGCAGCGCGTTGACCGCGCCGAACCGGACCGCCCGCTTGACCTCGACGTACGCCTTCGTCGGCCCGGTCGCCAGCCTGCGTGCCAGCGTGAGCGCGCTCGGCAGCACCTCCTCGACCGGCACGACCGCCCGCACCATCCCCCAGGCCAGCGCCTCCTCGCTGGTGAACGGCTCGCCCAGCAGCAGCAGCTCGGTGGCCCTCGGCACGCCGACGGCGTGGGCGAGGCTCGCCGACAGGCCGGAGTCGGCGGTCAGGCCGATCCCGGTGAACGCGGTGGCGAACTTGAGGTTGGCCGCGGCGACCCGCAGGTCGCAGGCCATCGCGAACCCGAGCCCCGCGCCGACGCACGGCCCGTTGACCGCCGCGACCGTGGGGAACGGCAGGTCCGCGAGGCCGAGCACGATCGGGTTGTAGTGCTCGACGACGGTGTTGAACGACGACCCCGGATCCGCCCCGAGCGCCTCCGCGTGCTCCCCGAGGTCCTGGCCGACGCAGAACGCCTTGCCCGCGCCGGTGAGCACCGCGGCGCGCACGTCGCTCTCGTCCGCCAGCCGCCGCAGCGCCGTGAGCAGCGCGGTCTTCAGCTCGACGGTCAGCGCGTTGTACCGCGCGGGGCGGTTCAGGGTCAGCACGGCGACGCCCGGGTCGTCGGCGTCGCGGGCGAGCAGGACGGGGGCGTCGTCGGTCACAAGGGCAGCGTAGAGCCAACCGAACGATCGGTCGAGCAGGCCGCGACGCGGTGCGGGCGCCGGGCGGCGGCGCCCACTTCGCACACGTTTGCGCGTCCTCGCACATGGTCGAAGCTGTGCGAGGACGCCGCTACCTGCGCGAAGTGCGCCCGGCGCTACCGTCGCCGCCGTGGATCTCGAGGGCGTGCGGCTGGTGCGGTTCCTCTACGGCGACCCGTCAGGGGTGATCCGGGGCAAGCAGGTGCACGTCGCACGCCTCGACGCCGCCCTGACCTCGGGGCTGGGCCTCACCCGCGCGCAGAACGCGCTGAACCTCCTCGACGACCTCGTCTCCATACCCGGCATGGAGCCGGTCGGCGAGATCCGCATCGTGCCCGACCCGTCGACGTTCACCCGCCTGCCCTGGCTCGACGGCGTGGCGAGCGTGCTGTGCGACCAGGTCGACCACGACGGCGCGGACTGGGGCGGCTGCCCGCGCGCCTTCCTCCGCCGCGCCGTCGACGCGGCGGCCGAGGCCGGGCTGCGGGTCGAGGCGGCGTTCGAGAACGAGTTCTACCTCGCCGAGCGCACGCCGGACGGGCCGCGGCCGTGGGGCGACGGGCCGGTGTACTCCTCGGCGGGCCTCGACAGGGCCGCCGCGGTGGTCAACGACATCGTCGACGCCCTGGCCGCGCAGGGCATCCAGGTCGAGCAGGCGATCAACGAGTACGGGCCCGGCCAGCAGGAGATCTCGATCACCCGTGCCGACGCGCTGTCCGCCGCCGACCGGCAGCTGCGGCTGCGCGACACCGTCCGCGGGGTCACCGAGAACCGCCACGGCCTGCTGGCGTCGTTCGCGCCCAAGCCGTACGCCGAGCACGTCGGCAGCGGCTGTCACCTGCACTTCTCGCTGTGGGACTTCGAGCGCAACGCGATGGCGCCGCCCGACGACCCGTTCGGCCTCACCGACACCGCGCGGGCGTTCCTGGCGGGCGTCCTCGACCACCTTCCCGCCCTCGTGGCGCTGACCTGCCCGTCGTTCCTGTCGTACGCGCGGCTGCAGCCGAGCGCGTGGGCGGGGTCGACGGTGTCGTGGGGCTTCGACAACCGGGAGGCCGCGCTGCGCATCGCCTCGCCGTTCCGCGGGCGGGAGGACTCCACCCCGAACGCCGAGCTGAAGGCCTGCGACGCCAGCAGCAACCCGCACCTCGCCCTCGGCGGGCTCATCCTCGCGGGCCTCGACGGGCTCGCGCGCGGCCTGGAGCTGCCCGAGCCCGCCGTGCACGACCCCGCGACGCTCGACGAGCGGGAGGCGCACCGCGCGGGCATCCGCCCGCTTCCCGCCGACCAGGCGAGCGCCCTCGACGCGCTGGAGGCCGACCCGGTGCTGACCGGCGGCATGGGCGACCTGCTCACCCGCTGCGTGCTCGCGACCCGGCGCGCCGAGTACGCGCGCTGCGTCCGGATGGGCGACGAGGCCGTTCGGACGGTGACTTTCGCGCTGCTCTAACGGGAGCATGCTGCGATGGCACACCGGGCCGTAGCTCCGCGCGTCGGGCTCCGCCGCGAGCTGTCCGTCTGGGAGGCGATCGGGCTCTCGCTCGCCCTGATGGCGCCCTCGATGGCCGCCAACATCAACCCGCAGGCGACGGCCGGGACGGTCGGGCGAGCGGTGCCGCTGGCGTTCCTGCTGGCCACGCTCGGCGTGCTGCTCATCGCCTACACGTTCGTGCGGCTGTGCCAGCGGTTCCACCATGCGGGCAGCGTGTACGGCTTCGTCGGGGCGACCCTCGGGGCGCGCACCGGCGTCGTCGCGGGATGGTCGCTGCTGGGCACCTACGTCTTCTACGGCGTGGTGACCTCCACGGCCGCGGGGATCTTCGGCGCGGCGGCGCTGAGCTCCCTCGGCCTCTGGACGAACCAGCCGGTCTGGGCGGGCTTCGTCGTCGCCGCGGTGGCGCTGCTGCTGGTGCTCCTGCTCGCGGTCGTGCGGGTGCGCGGCGGCACCCGGGTGCTGCTGACGATCGAAGGCCTGACGGTGGCGCTGATCCTCGTCGTCACCGTGGTCGTGCTGGTGCGGCTGGCCACGGGCACCGCACCCGACGGGCACCGGATCGACCTGTCGGTGTTCACGCCCGCTCCGGGTACCGACGCGTCGGCGCTGTTCCTCGGCATCGTGTTCGGCTTCCTGTCCTTCGCCGGGTTCGAGGCCGCCGCGACGCTCGGCGAGGAGACCCGGGACCCGCAACGGACGATCCCGCGGGCGATCCTCGGGGTCGCGATCTTCGGCGGCGTGTACTTCGTCGTCGTCACGGCGGTGGAGGTGATGGGGTTCGGCGCCGACGACGCGGGCGTCACGGCGTTCACCAGGTCGTCGTCGCTCATGGGCGACCTCGGCACGAGCTACGTGGCGGCGTGGGTGGGCGACGTGATCACCATCGGGGCCGCCGTCAGCGCGTTCGGCTGCGCGCTGGCCTGCGCCGTGGGCGCCGCGCGGCTGCTGTTCGCGCTCGGCCGCGACGGCATGCTCCCCCGTCTCCTCGGCACCGTCGCGCCGAACCGCGGGACCCCGGTGCCCGCCACTGCGGTCGTCGTGCTCGCGATGTACGCGATCATCGCCGGGGCCTGGTTCGCCTTGGGCGGCGACCCGCCGACCCTGTTCGTCGCGTCCGGCACGATCGGCACCCTGATCCTGCTCGTCGCGTACGCGCTCGCGACCGTGGGCGCGGCGAAGCTGCTGTTCTTCTCCGGTTACCGCGAGGTGCGCGTGGTCGAGGTCGTCATCCCCGTGCTCGCGCTCGGGCTGATCGCCTACACGCTGTTCCGCAACGTCACGCCGTACCCGGAGGGCGTGGCGGGGCTGTATCCGGCGCTGTCGGCCGCGTGGATCGTGCTCGGCGTGCTCGTCGTGCTGCTGCGGCCGGGGGCCGCGCGGCACGCGGGCGTCGAGCTGATGGAGAGCCTCGGCCGCACCGATGAGTCCCGCCCGCGGGACCGGTCCACCCACTGACCGACTCTGCTGGAGGACACATGACCGAGATCAACGGGGTGCACACCGTCGGCATCCCCGTCACCGACCAGGACCGCGCCGTCGACTTCTACGTGGGCACGCTGGGGCTGCAGAAGCGCCTCGACGCTCCCGTACCCCAGCTCGGCGGCCGGTGGATCGAGGTGGCGCCCGGCGGCTCGGCCACATCGCTCGCGCTGCTCCCCGCGCACGACGGCGTGCCTGCAGGCGTCCAGACCGGCGTGCGGCTCACCACGTCCGACGCGGCGGCGCTGCACACGGAGCTCCGCGCGGCGGGCGTCGCCGTCGACGAGCTGCTGGCCTGGCCGGGGGTGCCGCGGATGTTCGGCTTCCGCGACCCGGACGGCAACGGACTGGAGATCGTCGAGGTGCCGTCATGACCACCGCCCTCGACGCCTCCTTCACCGCGGTCCTGCAGAGGAGCACGGCGAAGGGCGGGTGGACCTACGTGGTCTGGCCGGGATCGGCGGAGTTCTTCGGCACCCGCGGGCTGGTCAAGGTGCGCGGCACGGTCGAAGGGCACCCGTTCGCCAGCTCCTTCATGGCGCTGGGCGACGGCAGGCACAAGCTGCCCATGAAGACGCACCTGCGCGCCGCGATCGGCAAGCAGGAGGGCGACGAGGTGGTGGTGCGCCTGCTCGAACGGCTCTGAGAGCGCTCAGTGCCGATGTTCGCTCCGCAAGCTCCGCTCAGTGCCGAGGTTCGCTCCGCAAGCTCCGCTCAGTGCCGAGGTTCGCTCCGCAAGCTCCGCTCAGAACGCCATCGCCTGCGCGCGGCGCTTGACCTCGCGATGGCGGCCTGCGCGCAGTGACGCCACGGGTATGCCGGGCAGCGCGTCGTCGTCGGCGAAGAGCCAGCGCAGGATCTCCTCGTCGCGGTAGCCGCCGTCGCGGAGCACGGTGATGGTGCCGGGCAGGCCTTTGACCACGGCGGCGCCGTCGAGGAAGTCGGCGGGGATCGCCACGGCGCCGTCGCGGCGCACGGCCAGGAGCTGGCCGTCGCGCACGTACTGGTGTATGCGCGACACCGGCACGGACAGCCTTCCTGCGACCTCGGCCGCCGACAGCGTCGCGACGTCCTCGGAGAGCGGGGACAACGGCGTGTTCACGACCCGACACGATGCCACACCAGCGGGCCTCACGGGCGGTATTCCGGCGCAGCGGTACCGTCGGTGTGTGAACGCCGCCCCCGTCGCCGGTGCGCTGCTCGACGGCCGGTACGTCGTCGGCAGCGTGATCGCCACGGGCGGCATGTCCACGGTGTACCGCGGCCGGGACACCCGGCTCGACCGGCCGGTCGCCATCAAGATCATGGACGCGCGTTTCGCGGGCGACCCGGCGTTCCGGGTGCGGTTCGAGCGCGAGGCGCGGTCGGCGGCCCGCATCGACCACCCCGCCGTCGTCGACGTCCACGACCAGGGCAGCGACGGCGGGCGGCTCTTCCTCGTCATGGAGCTCGTCGAGGGCGGCACCCTGCGCGACGTCCTGCGCGCACGCGGGGCACTCGGCGTGCCCGCCGCCTTCGCCGTGCTGGAGCAGGTGCTGGCCGGGCTGGCGGAAGCGCACCGGCTCGGGATGGTGCACCGGGACGTCAAACCGGAGAACGTGCTGGTCAGCGCGGCGCGGGAGGCCAAGGTCGCCGATTTCGGGCTGGCGGTGGCCGCGGCGCAGGCGGGCGCGAGCCACGCGGGCACGATCCTGGGCACGGTCGCGTACCTGTCCCCCGAGCAGGTCGCGACGGGCGCCGCGGACCCGCGCAGCGACGTCTACGCGGCGGGGATCCTGCTCTACGAGCTGCTCACCGGCGCGCCGCCGTACACCGGCGACACGGCGATCTCCGTGGCCTACCGGCACGTCAACTCCGACGTCCCGGCGCCCTCGGAGATCGCGGGGGACGTCCCGCCGCAGCTCGACGCGCTCGTGCTGCGCGCGACCCGGCGCGACCCCGCCGCCCGCCCCGCCGACGCCGCGGCGATGCTGGCGGAGCTGCGGCAGCTCGCCGTCGAGCTCGAGGTGCCGCGGGTGCCGGTGCCCGCGCCGCCGCCGAAGCCGGTCGAGGAGCAGGCGACGGTGCCCTCCGCAGGCCCCGGTGCGGCCCGGCCGGGCCGCACCGGCACGCGGATGCTGGCCCGCGAGGGCCACCCGTCGGGGGTCACGACCCGGCCCGGGCCGCCGGGGCATCTGCGGGCGCGGCGGCGCAGCCGTCGGCTCTTCGCGGTGTGGGTCGCGCTCGTGCTGGTGCTCGCGCTGGGCGTCGGGTTGACGGCCTGGTGGCTCGGCACCGGCCGGTGGACGGCGGTGCCGTCCCTCGCGGGCCTGCGGCAGGACGCCGCCGAGCGGGTGCTCACCGGTGCCGACCTGGTGCCCACCGCGCGGGTGGTCTATGCGAGCGGCGTGCCAGCGGGCCAGGTCACCGCCAGCGAGCCCGCCACGGACACCCGGCTGCTGCGCGGCAGCACGGTGACGCTCGTGGTGTCCCGCGGCGACCCGACCGTGCCCACGATCGCGGCGGGCACGGCGGTCGCCGACGCCGAGGCCGCGATACGGGCCGCGCAGCTCAGCCCGGTGCGGTCGACGTCGGCCGCGGAGTACAGCTCGTCGGTCCCGGAGGGCGCGGTGGTGCGCACCGACCCGGCGGGCGGGACGTCGCTGCCGCTCGGCGGCGCCGTCACGCTCGTCGTCAGCCGCGGGGAGCAGCCCCCGCAGCAGGTGCGCGTGCCGTTCGTGATCGGCAAGCGGTTCGACGAGGCACGGTCGATCCTCGAGGAGGCAGGCCTCGAGGCCGAGGAGCAGCCCGGCTTCGGCGGGTTCGGCCGGGACAACGGGCGCGTGGTCAACCAGTCCAACGGCGCGGGCAGCATGGTCGACCGTGGCACCACGATCGTGCTGGAGACGCTCTAGCCGCGCAGCATCTCCGCCACGAGGAACGCCAGCTCCAGCGCCTGCTGGGTGTTGAGCCGGGGGTCGCAGGCGGTCTCGTAGCGGCCCGCGAGGTCCGCGTCGGAGATGTCCTGCGCACCGCCGAGGCACTCGGTGACGTCCTCCCCCGTGACCTCGACGTGGATCCCGCCAGGGTGCGTGCCCAGCGCCGCGTGCACCTCGAAGAAGCCCTGCACCTCGTCGACGATGCGGTCGAAGTGGCGGGTCTTGTAGCCGGAGGTGGACTCGACCGTGTTGCCGTGCATCGGGTCGCACTGCCAGATGACCTTGTGTCCGGACGCCTCGACCTTCTCGACGATCGCCGGGAGCACGTCGCGCACGCGGCCGTTGCCCATGCGGCTCACCAGCGTGAGCCTGCCCGGGTGGTTGCCGGGGTCCAGCCGCTCGACGTACTCGACGGCGAGCTCCGGCGTGGTGCTCGGG
The DNA here is from genome assembly GCA_963750095.1 of uncultured Actinomycetota bacterium. Taxonomy (GTDB): domain Bacteria; phylum Actinomycetota; class Actinomycetes; order Mycobacteriales; family Pseudonocardiaceae; genus Pseudonocardia. The sequence goes on from CAVVPJ010000012.1 coordinate 1,535,891, forward strand.
CCGATCTTGAGCCCGATCGGGTTGGCGAGGATCTCCGCGAACGCGACGTGCGCGCCGTCGAGCTGGCGGGTGCGCTCGCCGATCCACAGGAAGTGCGCCGAGAGGTCGTACAGCCGCGGCGTCTCCGGGTCGCGCTGGTCGAGCCGCAGCATCGCGCGCTCGTAGTCCATCAGCAGCGCCTCGTGCGAGGCGTAGAACTCGACGCTGTGCAGGTTGTGGTCGTCCACGCCGCACGCCGCCATGAACGCGAGCGCCCGCTCGATCTCGGACGCGATCGCCTCGAACCGCGCGCCCGCTGGCGACGTGCGCACGAAGTCCTTGTTCCAGTCGTGCACCATCGTCAGGTCGGCCATGCCGGTGGCGGTCAAGGCGCGCACGAGGTTCATCGCCGCCGACGCGTTGGCGTACGCCCTGATCATCCGCGAGGGGTCGGGGACGCGCGCCGCCGGGTCGGGCGTCAGCGCGTTGACGATGTCGCCGCGGTAGGAGGGCAGGCCCAGCGCGTCGATCGGCGCGCTGCGCGGCTTGGCGTACTGGCCCGCGATGCGCCCGACCTTGACCACCGGCAGCGACGCCCCGTAGGTGAGCACGATCGCCATCTGCAGGAGCGTGCGGATCGTGGCGCGCAGGTGCGGCTCGGTGTTGTCGACGAAGGTCTCGGCGCAGTCGCCGCCCTGCAGCAGGAACGCGCGGCCGTTGGCGACGTCGGCCAGCCGGTCGTGCAGCCGGTCCACCTCGGGCGGCAGCGTCACCGGCGGCACGCTCTCCAGCACCGTGCGGACGTGCATGACGGACTCGGCGTCGGGCCACTCGGGCTGCTGCGCGGCGGGGCGGCCGAGGGCGTCGTCGAGACGGGTGCGCAGCTCGGCGGGCAGGGGCGGCAGCTCGGGCAGCACTTCGACCGGGGCGTCGACGGACCAGTTCACGAGCCCAGGGTAGAGCCTGGCCCCGGTCTCACCCGTTCGGCCCGTTTGGCTCGACCGTGTCCGGATTCGGTGTCCCCCGTTCGGACCGATTCCACACCGGACAGACCGGCTATCTCCGCGTCATGGGAACTCTGTTGTGGATCCTCGCGGTGATTCTTGTCGTCGCGGGCATCTTCGCCATCATCCGCCGCCAGCTGCTCTGGGGCATCGTGCTGATCATCGTCGGGCTGCTGGTCGGCCCCGGCGGCGTCAGCATCTTCACGTGACGCGCACGCTCACCGAACACCGCGGGCTGTCATCGCCCGGCCGCAGCCGACCGGCCTGGCTGCGAGCCGGTCTCCGGTAGGAGCCTCGCCGATTCGATCGCCTCCCACCGCTGGAGGTTCAACCGGGCGTCCGCGAGCGCGTCGTGGGCGTCGGCGGTGGGAGGCGGCAGCTGCGGGCGGCCCGCGTCCTCCCAGCGCTGCCGCAGCTCACGGGTGAACCGCGGCAGCGCGCGCGGCAGCGCGGGCATCGCCCCCCACAGCTGGCACAGGGCCACGTGGTCGTACGCCGCGATCCACGCCCACAGCTCGACCTCACCCGGCGCGCCGGTGAGGAACGACAGCAGGTCCGCGCGCAGCCGCTCCCGCGACCGCCAGGCCGGGTGCGCGGGCGAAGGCAGCTTGGGCAGCACGTTGGCGCGCACCCACGACCCGGCGCGACCGGCGTCGAAGTCGGTGGAGACCGCGTAGAACTCGCGCCCGTCCTCGCCGACTACGCCGATGGAGACCAGGTCGATGGTGGTCCCGTCCTCGATGAACTCGCAGTCGTAGAAGAAGCGCATACCCGTCCCGTTCTCGCAGCTCAGGAGCCACGTACCGCTCCCCCGGTCCGCACCTGGTCCGCAGCAGCGGCCAGGGCGGCCTCAACAGCGTCCGCGTGCGCTCGTCGCTGTCGGGCCAGAGGTGAGCATAGGTATCGAGCGTGACGGCCGCCGACGAGTGCCCCAGACGTTTCTCAAGAGCCTTCACCGACTCGCCGTGCGCCATCAGCGGGAGGCGGCAACACGTCAGGCTCCCGGAAGATGCTGTGCGTACCGATCCGCCGTCATATGACGTGGGCCTCGCCCGGCCTCAACTCGTCGCCCTATTGCCACGTAGCTCTGCCATCCGGCGCCCAGGTCATCTCCCACACGTCGCGAGTGCCCTGAACACGCTTCACGCGGCCGGCGGCGCGCTCAGCCCACCACGGGACGGGGGGTGGACGGCGCGGACGGCGCAGATGGCACGGTCGCCGTGCCTGCGGCCGGGACCGGGCCGCAGACGTCGGCGGAGGAGACCGGGTCGGCGCAGTCGACCGGGGGCTGCGCGCCCGTCGTCGGGGCCGGGGTGGACGTCACCTCCGCCTGCGCCGCGCTCGACGCGGCCGTCACCGGCGGCGGGGCGGCGGAGCTGGTACGGGGCGCGCTCGCCGTGCGCCGGACCGGTGCCGCGGCGGCCGTGGTCACCGCCGCCGGGGTCGCCGTGACCGACGGCGCGGGCACGGCGCGGGTCGTCGTGTCGAGCGCCGTGCTGTCGAGCGCCGCCTGGGCGGGCGCAGGGCGCAGCGCGGCGGACCAGAGCGTGGTTCCCGCGACGACGGCCACCGCGACCAGGCCGAACCCGATCCACGGCAGCAGGAGGCGCAGCCCGCTCCGCGCGGGGGCCTGCGCGACGCGCGGGACGATGACGGTGCGGGCGGCATCGGCCCGTTCGATGCTGGGGAGCACACCCGACCATCGCTCGCCGCACGTGACCTATTACACAGCGCTACCGCTCAGCTCGCCCGCTTCTCCGATGGTGGGGCCGCGCGCAACGCGGCGGCACGCTCCTTCACCGAGGCCGCGTACATGTCCACGTACGTCTGGCCGGTCAGCTCCATCAACGCGTACATGATCTCGTCGGTCATCGACCGCTCGATGAACCGGTCGCCCGCCATCCCGTAGTAGCGGGAGAAGTCCAGCGGCTCGCCGATCTTGATGTGCACCTTGCGCGGGCGCCACATCTTCGAGCCGATCGGGTTGACCCGGTCGGTGCCGATCATCGCGACCGGGACGACGGGCACCCCGGCCTCCAGCGTCATGCGGGCGATGCCGGTCTTGCCCTTGTACAGCCGCCCGTCCGGCGAGCGTGTGCCCTCGGGGTAGATGCCCAGCAGCCTGCCCTCACGCAGCAGGCGCACGGCCGTGGCCATCGCGGCCTGCGCGGCCGACCCGCTCGAACGGTCGATCGGCACCTGCCCCATCCCGGTGAAGAAGATCTTCTTGAGCCTGCCGACCAGACCCGGCTGGGTGAAGTACTCGCGCTTGGCGAGGAACGTGATGCGCCGCGGCACGCGCAGGGGCAGGAGGAACGAGTCGACGACGGCGAGGTGGTTGCTGGCGAGGATCGCGCCCCCGTGCTCCGGCACGTGCTCCACACCCTCGATGCTGGGCCTGCAGTACAGCCGCAGCAATGGACCGAGAAGCACGAACTTGGACCACCAGTACAGCACCTGGGCGTGCCCCTTCCGGCTCGACGGCGTCAGCCTACGGACGGGCCCGCCACGGCGACAACGGGTCGCCGCGTGACAGGATGAGGTCAGCGGCGGCACGGACAGGAGGGCCGCGTGACCCGCGAACCCGACCCCACCGACTTCGACGACATCGTCGCGTCGTGGCAGGCGGAAGGCGGCGTCCCGCAGTGGCCGGACCACGGGGCCACTACCCATGACACCGCCCGTGGCACCGCGCGCGACCACGCCGACGGGCACCCACCCGATGCCGAGCCGCGGCCTCCCACCGACACACCGGCCGCGGGTTCGACGGACGACCGCCGCGACCCGGAAGAGGCTCCCGACCGGCCGCCGCCCCCCGCGCCGGACCCCCTCACCGACGAGCACTTCGTCCCGCCGGAGCCGCCGCCCCTGCCCCGCCTCGGGCCGCCGATGCTGGTCGGGCTCACGCTGATCGCGCTCGGGCTGGTGCTCGTGACGTTCCCCGGATGGGTGGGCGTCCCGCAGGTGTACGGCCTGCCGCTCGGGCTCGTCGCGATCGCTGCGGGGCTCGGCTGGCTGGTGCTGCGGCTGTGGCCGGACCGCGACGACGTCCCGCCGCCGCTCTACCTCGACGACCCGGACGACCCCGACGGCGGCGCCGTCCTCTGAGCCGCGGGGGCCGCCCCGTTCGCCCCGGCCATGAGGTCGCGCGCCAGCTGCGCCGCCCCGACGACCGCGGCGGCCTCGCCGAGCTGCGCGGTACGGATGCGGGCGAGCGGCCGCCGTCCCGCGCCGGTGAGCGCCGCCACGTAGTGCTCGCGGGCCTCGTCGAGGAACAGCGGTGCCGACTCCGACACCCCGCCGCCGATCACCACCAGCTCCGGGTCGAACACGTCCGCGACCAGCGCGAGCCCGATGCCCAGCCAGCGCGCGAGGTCGTCCATCGCGGCGCACGCGACGGGATCGCCGTCCCGCGCCGCGACGGCCACGCCCGCACCGGTCACCCGCTGAGGGTCGCCCCCCGCCAGCCGCGACAGCAGCGGCGAGCCGCCGGGGTCGCGCGCCATCAGCTCGACCGCCGTCGTCGCGAGCGCCGTGCCGCTGCAGTAGCGCTCCCAGCACCCGGACTTTCCGCACGGGCACGGCCGCCCGTCGGGCACCACCTGCAGGTGCCCGAGCTCGGGAGCCACGCCGTACGCGCCGCGGTACAGCACGCCGTCAAGCAGCAGTGCGGAGCCGACGCCGGTGCCGAGCGCCACGAACACCGTGGTGCCCGCCCCGGACGCCGCGCCGAAGTGCCGCTCGGCCAGCGCGGCGGCGTTGGCGTCGTGCTCGACGACGACGGGCAGCCCGATCCGGGCCGCGATCCGGTCGGCCACCGGGGCGTCGCGCCACGACAGGTGCGGCGCGAAGCGGACCACCCGCCGGTCGGGGGTGACGAAGCCCGCGAGCGCGAGACCGACCGCCGCGATCCGGTGCCGGGACGCGAGCTTCGCGACGACCCCGGCGACCGCGGACTCCAACGCCGTCTCGCTGCGCGGGGTCGGGGTGCGGGCGGTGTCGAGGACCGCGCCGTCGGCGTCGACGACGCCTGCGCGCACGCTCGTGCCCCCGACGTCCACGCCCACCGTGAGGTTCGTGCGCGGAAACGGTCGCTCCGACGACCGTTTCCGCGCACGGGCGTTCATCGCCGTCCTTCGCCGCGCACGACGGGGATCCGCTGGACGAGCTTGGGGCTGCCCGAGGCGGTGCGCTCGGCGGGCGGTGCCTGCTCGGGCTCGGCCATCGCCTGGCGCAGCGCGACGACGAGCCCGCCCGCCTGCTCGGCCAGCCGCTGCACCAGCTCAGGGCGCTCGCCGCGCAGCGCGGCGAGCAGCGCGCACACCGGGCAGACCGCGCAGGTGGCCGACGGCGGCGTCGGCGGCTCCAGGCGCAGCCGGTCGAGCGCGGGCTCGATCCGGTCCAGCGCCGCGAGCGCGAGCGCGCGCAGCTCGGTGGAGACCCCGGCGTGCCCTTCGCACCCGGAGGACGAAGCGCTCACCGCGTCCAGACCGCGGGGTCAGGGGCGAACGTGATGCACAGGTCGTCGCCCTCCAGCCGGGCGGCGGTGACCGTGCACCGCCGCAGCACCGACGGCAGCGCCACCAGGCGCCGCACGCCGCCGACCGCGATCGCGAGCTCGTCGCCGACCCTGGCCAGCTCCAGCGGGCCGTCCGCAGCGCCGGGGAGGGCGAGCACCAGCTCGAACTCCGAGTCGGCCGACGTGCCCTCGCCGCCTGTGCGGCGCACCCGCAGCAGCGCGGGCCCCGGTACGCCCACGCCAGCCGGGTCGGTGCCGCTGTACAGGTTGCTGGCGACCTCCAGCAGCGCGGCCACCCCCGTCGGCTCTGCGGCGGTGTGGTCGACCGTCGAGAGCGGCGCCCCGCCCAGGCCGCCCAGCTCGCCGAGCACGGCCTGCTGCTCGGTGTGCCGCTCGCGCAGCCAGCGCGCCGCGGGCCCGCGCAGCGACGGCGGCGGGCCGGGCACCACCCGGTTGGCGACGATCCCGTCGACCCGCAGGCCGTGCAGGGCGAGCGCGGTGAGCGTGCGGCGCGTCTCGGCCGCCACCACCCGCTCCGGGGTGAGCACGAGGCGGATCGAGGTGCGCGTGTGGTCGGCGAGCATCGCGCGCAGCCCGGTGAGCTGCTCGGCGAACGCGTCGAGGGCGTCGATGGTGGCGTCCCAGCCCGCCGCCGCGGTGCGGCCGCCGCCCGCCAACCCGGCCAGCAGGCCCCGCACCGCGCGCCGGTGCGCGGGGAAGAGCCGCTCGACGTAGCCCGAAACGGCCTCGGGCAGCCCGAGCAGCCGCAGCGTCTCCGCGGTCGGCCCGCAGTCGACGACCACGACCTCCCACGGCCCCGTCTCCGCGGCCCGCCGCACCGCGGACAACGCGAGCAGGTCCTCGACGCCGGGCAGCACCGTCAGCTCGTCGGCCACGAGCTCGTCGACGCCCGCGCCCGCGAGCACGGTGCGCAGATGCCGCTGCAGCGGCGCCCAGGCGTCGTCGAGCAGGGCGTGCGTGTCGATGTGCGCGGCGAAGAGCCCGCGCTCCAGCTCGGTCGGTTCGCCGTCGAGCTCGGCCTCCAGCGCGTCGCCGAGCGAATGCGCGGGATCGGTGGAGACGACGAGCGCCTTCCGCCCGGAGCGGGCGAGCAGCGCGGCCGTCGCCGCCGCGAGCGTCGTCTTGCCGACGCCGCCCTTCCCCGTGAACAGCACGACCCGCACTGGCGGAGGGTAGCTCAGGGCCCCAACGCCTCAACGCGGCGCTTGAGCCCCTTCAGCGCGGTGTCGATGATGACCTTCTCGGCCTTCCGGCGGAGCATCCCGATCATGGGGATGTTGAGGTCGACGGCGAGGGAGTACGTGACCGTCGTCCCTTCGTCGTCGGAGGCCAGCGCATAGCAGCCGTCCTGCGCCTTCTGGATCTGGCCTTTGACCAGCGTCCACCTGACCGAACGGCCGTCCGGCGCCCAGACGTAGTCGAGCGTGTAGGAGTCCTTGATCGGGCCTGCGTCCATCGTGAACCGGACGCGCTCGGCCAGGCCCGCCGAGCCTGGCCCGAGCACCTCGACCGCGTTGATCTGCTCGGCCCACTCCGGGTAGGTGGCGAAGTCGGCGATGACCGCCATCACCCGCTCGGGCGGGGCCTTGATGGTGATCGAGGAGGACGTCGCATCGGCCATGCCGCGCAGGTTACCGGCGGTCACCAGCGCAGGACGTACGGCGCCCGAGTCTGGCGGAAGTGGCCCACGTTGACGCACTCGGTGCGGCCCACCCGACACCGTGGCGCCAGCGGCTGGTGGACATGCCCGAACAGCGCCGCGCGCGGGCGGTCCCGGCGGATGCGGGCGGCGAGCGCGGCCGAGGGCGACTCGGCGCGCCGCGACACCACGTCGTAGGCCAGCTCCGGGACCGCGGGCGGCGCGTGGCTGCACAGCACGTCGACCCCGTCGCAGCCGCCGTCGAGGCCGTCGACGGCTGCCGCGTACTCCGCGGCGTCCCGCACGTGCGCGCGCCACGGGCCGCCGCTGGCGGGCTCGACGCCGGGCGGGAGCGGGATGCCGCCCACGAACCCGAACCGCAGCCCGCCGATCGTGACGACCCGCCCGTCGGGGACGCAGATGCCGGGCCGCGTGAACTCGGGCCAGAGGGCGGGGAGGTCGACGTTGCCGGGGATGGCGTACGTCGGGGCGGTCATCGCCGCGAACAGCGCCGCGTACTGCTCGCTGACCGCCTCGACGACGACGGCGTGCGGGTCGGGGAAGCGCGACCACACCTCCCGGGAGAACGCGCGCAGCTCGCCCGAGCGCCCCGCGGCGCGCAGCCGCCCGAAGCGCGCGCTGACCTCGGGGCCCAGCACGCGGCCGAGGATGCCGCGGGTGGGGTCGGCGTAGTCGACGAACTCGACGAGGTCGCCGAGGACGACGAGGGCGTCCGCCCCCGCCCCCGCCCTGGCCAACGCCTCGGCGTGGCCGTGCACGTCGGAGACCACGTGCACGCGCATCCGTCGGACGCTACCGGCCGGGCGCCTCCCCCGCCGCCCGGCCCGCCTCCAGCCGGTCCTTGCAGGCGAACGCGATCGCCTTCGCCGCACGTTGGCGCCGCCGCGACTCGGCCGCCGCCCACCGCGGCGCCGCGGGGCGCGGCGTGCCGTCGGGGCCTGCCGGGTCGGCGCGCAGGAAGTAGTGCAGCAGCGTGCCGTCGAGCACCGGCTCCAGCCACACCTCCATGCTCCCCACGAGCGCGCCTGCGACCGTCCAGCGGAAGCCCGCCGCGCCACGCTCGGTGACCACCTCAAGGTCGAGGTCGGGCCACAGCGCCCGCCACCGCTGCGGGGTCGCGAACTCGGCGACCAGGACGTCCGGGGGCACGGCCACGAAGGTCTCGTCCACCACGTCGACCGACGGCATGGCCGCAAGCATGCCCGAGTCGAGTCATCCCCGACCGGGCGTACCAGGCGGTAGGTTGGCCGGTACTTGGAGCGAGGAGGTTCGACGCAGCCGTGCGTGAGTACAGCGTGCCCGCCACCATCCGCGTCGCCGACGACGAGACCCTCGTCGACGCGGTGTACGACAACGCGGCGCGCGACGCGTCGACGGTCGCCTACCGCAGGCGCGGCGCCGACCGGCAGTGGCGGGACATCACGGCAGGGCAGTTCGCGGACGAGGTCACGGCCGTCGCGCGCGGCCTGCTCGCGGCCGGGGTGCAGGCGGGCGACCGGGTGGCCCTGCTGTCGCGCACCCGCTACGAGTGGACGCTGGTCGACTACGCGGTCCTCGCCGTCGGCGGCGTGACCGTGCCGATCTACGAGACGTCCTCCGCCGAGCAGATCCGCTGGATCCTGTCGGACGCGGGCGCGGTCGCGGTGGTCGTCGAGACCGACCGGCACGCGGCGCTGGTGGACGAGGTGCGTGACGGGCTCGGCGAGCTCGGCGACGTGTGGCGGATCGAGCCGGGCGAGGGCGAGCCCGGCGCGGTCGCCCGGCTCGTCGCGCTCGGCGGGAGTGTCCCCGCGGACGACGTGCACGCCCGGCGCAAGGCCGTGCGCGCCGACGACCTCGCCACGCTGATCTACACCTCCGGCACCACCGGCCGCCCCAAGGGCTGTGAGCTGACCCACCGCAACATGCAGACCGAGGTGCGCTCGGTCGCCGAGGTGTTCCCGCAGCTGCTCACCCATGGCGGGTCCGTGCTGCTGTTCCTGCCGCTCGCGCACGTGTTCGGCAAGGCCATCCAGTGCGGGGCCACCTACACCCGCACGGTCATCGGGCACACCGCCGACGTGTCCGACCTGGTCGGCGACCTGGCCGTGTTCCGGCCGACGTTCCTGCTCGCCGTGCCGCGGGTGTTCGAGAAGGTCTTCAACTCCGCGCGCCAGCGGGCCCACGACGGCGGCAAGGGGAAGATCTTCGACGCGGCCGCGGACACGGCGGTCGCCTGGAGCAGGGCCCGCGACACCGGTGGCCCGGGTCTCGCGCTGCGGGCCCGCCACCTGCTGTTCGACCGGCTCGTCTACGGCAAGCTGCGCGCCGCCGTCGGCGGCCGGGTGGTGGCGGCGGTGTCCGGCAGCGCCCCGTTGGGCGAGCGCCTCGGCCACTTCTTCCGCGGCGCGGGCCTGCCCGTCCTCGAGGGCTACGGGCTCACCGAGACCTCGGCGGGCGTCACGGTCAACACCCTCGACGCCCAGCGCGTCGGCAGCGTCGGGCGACCGGTGCCGGGGCACGCCGTCCGTATCGCCGACGACGGGGAGGTCCTGGTCAAGGGGCCGATCGTGTTCCGCGGCTACTGGAAGAACGACACCGCCACCGCCGAGGCGGTCACCGACGGCTGGTTCCACACCGGCGACATCGGCGAGCTCGACGACGCGGGCTACCTCACGATCACCGGCCGGAAGAAGGAGCTGATCGTCACCGCGGGTGGCAAGAACGTCGCGCCCGCCGTGCTGGAGGACCGCCTGCGTGCGCACCCGCTGGTGAGCCAGTGCATGGTCGTCGGCGACGCCAAGCCGTTCATCGCGGTGTTGGTCACCGTCGACGCCGACGCGCTGCCCGGCTGGCTGGAGCGCGCGGGCAGGCCCGCGGACACGCCGCTCGCCGACCTCGTCGACGACCCCGACCTGCGCCGCGCCATCGGCGAGGCGGTGGCCGAGGCGAACCTGGCGGTGTCGCGGGCCGAGCAGATCCGCGAGTTCCGCATCCTGCCGGTGGACTTCACCGAGGCGGGCGGCGAGATCACGCCGACGATGAAGGTCAAGCGGAACGTCGTCGCCGAGAAGTACGCGGCGGACATCGCGGGCATCTACGCGGGGCGCAGACAGCCCGCCTGACCTTTGTGCTTGATCCGCGGTTGGGTGCCTGACGGCCACATGTGGCGCTCAGGTCACCCGGGCGTCGATCATCCGCGCGAGCCGGGCGGCGCGGTCGTCCCAGGACCACGCCTCGGCCATCCACGCCCGGCCCGCGGCGCCCATCGCGGCGGCGCGGTCGGGGTCGGCGAGCAGGCCGACGAGCACGTCGGCGAGCGCGCCCACGTCGGGTCCGTCGACGACGTGGCCGGTGCGGCGCTCCCGCACGGTCTCGGGCGCGCCGCCGGACCGGCCCGCCACCACCGGCAGCCCGGACGCCGCCGCCTCCAGGAGCGCGATGCCCAGCCCCTCGACGTCGAGCCCGCCCCCGCGGGTGCGGCACGGCAGGGCGAAGACGTCACCCAGCGCGTGGTAGCCGGGCAGGTCGGGCTCCGGCACCGCACCGACGAAGACGACGGCGTCGGCAACCCCGCGCCCGGCGGCCAGCCGACGCAGGCGACCCGCGTCCGGCCCGTCGCCGACGAGCACGAGCCGGGCGCCCGGCACCCGCTGTCGCACCAGCGGCAGCGCCCGGACCAGCGCGTCCTGGCCCTTGCGGGCGACCAGGCGGGACACACACGCGACGACCGGCTCGTCCCGCAGGCCGTGGCGGCGCCGCAGCGCGTCACGGGCGCCGGGGTCGGGCCGGAACCGCCGCGTGTCGATGCCAGGCGGGAGCGGCTCCAACGCGGCCTGCGGGCCGAACGCGGCCGCGACCCTGGCGCGGGTGTAGCCGGAGACGGTCGTGAGCAGGTCGGCGTCCCGGCCGATGCGGCGCAGCACCTGGCGCGCGCCCGGGAGCATCGACCAGCCCACCTCGTGGCCGTGGGTGCTCGCGATGACCCGCTCGACTCCGCCGCGGCGGCGCAGCCACGGCCCGAGCAGCGCCAGCGGTGCGGCGGCCCCGAACCAGACGACGTCGGCCCCGTGCTCGCGGGCAAGCCGCGCGGCGCGGCGGGCGACGGTCGGCTCGGGCACCATCAGCGCGGTCGGATGGCGGTGCACCGGGAACGACAGCTCGGCGTCGAAGGCGGCGCATCCCGGCCAGGCGGGCGCGTAGACGGCGAGCTCGCCGTCCGGGAGCCGGGTCGCCAGCTCCAGCAGGTAGCGCTGGATGCCGCCGGTGCGTGGGGGGAAGTCGTTCGTGACGAGCAGGGTGCGGGCCACGCAGCGACGCTACCGGGCCCCGCCGCCACGGGCGGCGGCCGATCGCGAGGGGATCGGCCGCCGCCTGACCTCTGGGGAGCGGACGAGGTCTCGGGGCGGCCTACAGGCGTCGGGCACCGGAGAAGGCCGAGCGGGAAAGGTTCTGGTAGCGCACGACGTCCCCGGACTCCGGCGCGTTGATGAACACCCCGTCGCCCGCGTAGATGCCGACGTGGCTGACGGGGTGGTAGTAGAAGACGAGGTCGCCGGGCTGCAGGTCGTTCCAGGAGACCGGGGTGCCGACCAGCGCCTGCTGGCTGCTCGAGCGCGGGAGCGTCACGCCGACCTTGGCGAACGCCCACGAGGTGAGGCCGGAGCAGTCGTAGCTGCTCGGGCCTTCGGCGCCCCACACGTACGGCTTGCCCAGCTGGGTGGCCGCCGCACGCAGTGCGGCCATGCCGATCCCCGCCCCGACGAGCGCGGGCGGGATGACGACCGGTCCGGTGCGCTCGCGGCGCTGAGCCGGGCTGAGCGCGCGCAGGAGCCGCTCGGCCTCGGCGATCCGGGCGTCGGCGTCCCGCTTGCGTGCGGCGAGCTCCTGCTCGGCCCGCGTGGCCTCGTCGGCGGCGGACTGCGCCCGCCCGACCGCGGCGGCGGCCGCGGCCTGCGCCCTGTCGGCGTCGCCGACCTTGGCGATCAGCGTGTCGAGCGCGCTCTTGTAGTCCGACGAGAGCGTCTCCAGCGCCGACATCTGGTCGAGGAAGTCCTGGGGCGAGTGGGAAGCGAGCAGGGCGTCGAGCTGGTCGAGGTTGCCGCTCTCGAACGTGGCCATCGCGACGACGTCGACCTGTTTGCGGTACGCCTCCTCGTCGGCCCGTGCCGCGGTGGCGAGCGTCTGCGCGGGCCCGACGGCGGCTTGCGTCCGCGTGATGTCCTGCTTGCGGGCGGTCAGGTCGTCCTGGGCGGCGTGCCACTGCTCGGTCAGGGCCTCGGCCTCGCGCTGGACCTGGTCGAGCTGGGCCTGCGCGTCGGCAGCCGTGGCGGGCACCGGATTGGGCGCGGCGGGAGGCGGACCCGGGGGCGGGTCGGCCATGGCTGGTGTGGCCCCGAGCATCAGCGCGACCAACGCGGTCAACGCCGCCAGCAGGGCACGAAGGGGACGACGCATCTGGCTGCGTCCGTCCGGGGTACGCCGGAGCGACACCACGCGGCTCTGGTCTCCTTCCCCGTCTGCCCGCGCGTCGCCCGATGAGACGTCAGGCTTGACCGAACGGACTAGCGCGCGGTGACCTTGCGTCGTCGCCCGGATTTCGGACGGCGGACCTGCCGCAAAGTCTCGCGGAGATTACGGAGGGGGACCGGACGCGTCCACCACCGCCCCTCCCCGGCGCGGCGGCGGGTCAGCGTCACCGCCCGGAGAAAGAAAATCACCCCGCTGCCATTGTGAAACGTCGTTTCTCACCCGGCGTCACGATTTTCCTCCGCCCCGTGCGCGTCCCCGTGCGTTCGCCGAGGTGTGGTGGCCACCAGTCGCAACCGGGGTACGAGCCCCTGCTCGGCCAGCACATCGAGCGCGTGTCGCTCCGGTGCGTCGAGTGACACCGTGGGCGCGCCAGGCGGCACCCCCAAGAGCACCCCGACCACGCAGTCGCCACAAGCGGAGAAACGGACGGCGCAGCTCTCACAGTCGATGACCATCGTGGACCTCCTCACGGCCCGGACCCGGTCGTCCGGACACCGCGGAGGCTAGGAGGCCCCACCGACATTTTCGGCGTCGTCCGCTCAGGTGCGACGGGCCACCGCGGCGCTCACCGACGCGGCGCCGACGGCGAGGACGAGCGCGAGGACGACCGGGAGGACCGGGCGGACGGGGCACCCACCCGGTGTGATCACCAGCTCGGTGCATTCTCGGTCAGATCTGGCCGCTTCGTGCGCCGAGCTGGTGATCAGCCACGCGGCAGGCCCGAACGCCCGCCCGCGCGCCGTCGGCCGCGGTGCCCGAACGCGGGACTCACCGTGCCCGAACGCGGGACTCACCGTGTCGAAACGCGGGACTCACCCTCGGCGGGGGCGGCCTCAGCGGGGCTGCAGCACGAAGTCGTAGTGCGCCGAGAGCCACGGCCGGTCGAGCTCGCCGCCGTCGGGTGTCGGACCCGGCTCCTCCTCCTCGAACGCGACGACCAGCTCCTGCTTGGTGCCGAAGACGACGTCGCTGTCGAGGTACTGCGCGCCCTCCCGGAAGAGGTGGGTGATCAGGCGCTCGTAGCCGGGCTCGTCGATGAGGACGTGCACGTGCGCGGGGCGGAAGTGGCTGATGGCGGTGGCGCCGACCAGCTCGCCCACCGGGCCGTCCATCGGGATCGCGTAGCCGAGCGGCGCGACCGTCCGGAAGCAGTACGTGCCGTCCTCGCGGGTGGCGAACTTGGCACGCAGACGCGCCTCGTCGACGTTCAGCTGCGCCTCGTACATGCCGTCGCCGTCGGCCTGCCACACGTCGAGCACCGCGCCGCCGACGGGCTTGCCGTCGAGGTCGCGGACCGTGCCGTGGACGTAGAGCGGGGTGCCGTCGATCCCGTCGGCCATGTCGGCGCCGAAGGGCAGGGGCGGCGAGCCGTCGATGTGGAACGGGCCGAGCACGGTGTTGGGTGTGGCGGCCGGGTCGAGCCGGTTGTTCATCTGGACGACGAGCATCGAAAGGCCCAGCACGTCGGAGGTGAGGATGAACTCCTCGCGCTTGTCGTCGCTGATCTGCCCGGTGCGGTTGAGCCACTGGACCGCGGCCATCCACTCGGCCTCGGTGAGCCGCACCTCGCGGGCGAAGTCGTGCAGGTGCCGCACGAGCGCCCGCATGATCTCGGCGAGCCGCGGGTCCCGCGCCGTGCCCCAGCGCTCCACGGCCAGTTCGGTGATGTTGTCCTCGGTGACGAGCAGCATCTAGCCCTCCTTGAGCTCAGCGCGGAGGACCGCGGCGGCCCCCACCATCGCCCGCATCTTCCCCTCCGCGGCCGCCCGCGGCAGGTACTTCATCCCGCAGTCCGGCGCGACCACCAGCTGCCGCGGCGGCAGGTACGGGAACGCCCTGCGGACGCGCCCGGCGACCGTCTCGACCGTCTCGACCTCGGGCGTCGACAGGTCCAGCACGCCCAGGATGATCGTCTTCTCGGACAGGTCGGCCAGTACGCCGAGGTCGAGGCCGGACTGGCCGGTCTCGATCGAGATCTGGTCGGCGGGACACCCGGCCAGCTCGGGCAGGAACGAGTACCCGGACGGCCGCTCGTGGATGATCGCCGCGTAGCCGAAGCACAGGTGCACCGCGGTGGTGCCGGTGACGCCCTCCAGCGCCGCGTTCAGCGCCGCGAGGCCGTAGGCCCGCGCGGCGTCCGGCCGGGCCTGCAGGTAGGGCTCGTCGACCTGCACGATGTCGGCGCCCGCCGCGTGCAGGTCCTTGATCTCGGCGTTGACGGCGGCCGCGTACGCCATGGCGGCCGACTCGAGGTCGGGGTAGTGGTCGTTCTGGGCCTGCTGGGTCATCGTGAACGGGCCGGGCACCGTCATCTTGACCGGCTTGCCGGTGCGCGCCATGAGGAACTCCAGGTCGCCCACCTCGACGGGCGCGGGCCGGGAGATCGGCCCGACGATGCGCGGCACCGGGTTGGGGTGCCCTGAGCGGTCCAGCGCGGTGCCGGGGTTGTCGACGTCGACGCCGTCGAGCGCGGTCGCGAAGTGGTTGGAGTAGCTCTCGCGCCGGATCTCGCCGTCGGTGAGGATGTCGAGGCCCGCGCGCTCCTGGGCCCGGATGGCCAGCTCGGTGGCGTCGTCCTGGGCCTGGGCGAGCAGGTCGGGCTCGACCCGCCACAGCTCCTTGGCCCGCACGCGTGGCGGGAAGCGACCGGCGAGGCGCGCTCGGTCGATGAGCCAGTCCGGCTGGGCGTAGCTGCCGACCAGCGAGGTGGGCAGGAGCGGGATAGCTGTCCCTTCTGCCCGGCCAACGGGGCCGCGCTTCCCGACTGGGCGTCGCCATGCTCGGTGGTCCATCATTCCCTCCAGGGCTCGGGCGGGATCGGGGTCGCGCCGCGGTCGATCGTCAGGTACACGTCGCCCGCCATGGGACGGCGCAGCTCCTCGGCGAGCTGGCCGATCAGCCCGGCGGTGCGGGCGAGGAGGGCGAAGCCGCGCAGCAGCGGCAGCGGCAGCTCGAGGTCGGCCAGCGCGGCGCCGCAGACGCCCGCGCCGTTGAGCGGCAGGGTGCGCCCGAGCACCTGCGGGTGCACCCGGCCGATCGCGGCGAAGAGCCGCAGGTGCGGCCCGAGGCAGCCCTCCTCCTCGGCGATCCGCATCAGCCGCGGCGTGCGGGGGTCGCCGTCCTTGTGGACCGGGTGGCCGAGGCCCGGCACGAACGTGCCCTCGGCGCGCCGCGCGCGGACGGTCGCGAGCGCGAGCGCGTCCCAGCCCGCGTCGTCCTCGGGGAGGGTGTCGGGCAGCACCGCGTGCAGGAACCGGCCGGTGTCCTCGGTGACGCCGAGGAACCGCGACCCGCCGCCGAGCAGGCCCGCCGCGAGCGCGCCCTGTACGGAGTCGGGCGCCGACAGCCAGGTCAGCCGCGCGGCGATCGCGGTGGGCGTGAACCCGTGGTCGGCCAACGCGGCCAGCACCGCCTCGAACACGCGGGTCTGCCCCGGCGTCGGGCGGCGCTGGGTGGCCAGCCAGAAGGCCAGCTCGCCGAACCCGACCTCGCCCATGACGTCCTTCGCGAGGTCCCGGCCCAGCAGGGTGATCGTGTCCGGCGTCGACGCGCCCAGCGCCGTCTCGTACGGGCCGAGGCCGCTCACGACGCCAGCCACTTCCGCAGCTCGTCGCCGTGCTCGTCCAGCTCGGGCGGCGGGAGCGGGTAGGTGGCCGGGGTGGCGGAGAAGGTGATCGGGTGCCGCGCCATCGGCAGCGCCCGCTCGCCCTCGCCCGCCTGGATCACCGGCTCCAGACCGAACTTCTCGGCCATCGCGAACCCGCCGTCGATGGTGTTGATCGGCCCGCACGGCACGCCCGCGTCGACGAGCAGCGTGAACCACTCCTCCGCGGTGCGGGCGGCCAGGCGCTCGACGAGGATCGGCTGCAGCTCGGCGCGGTTGGCGGTGCGGTCGCCGTTGCGGCGGAAGCGCGGGTCGTCGGGCACCTCGGGGATGCCGAGCACCTCGCAGAGCCTGCGGAAGATGCGGTCGTTGGGCGCGGCCACGATCAGGTCGCGGTCGGCGGTCGGCAGGGGCTCGTAGGGGTAGACGCTCGGGTGCGCGTTGCCCATGCGGAACGGCACCACTCCCCCGGCCACCCACGCCGAGCTGTGGTTGACCAGACCGGACAGCGCCGACGACAGCAGGTTGACCTCCACCTCCTGGCCCTCGCCGGTGGCGTCGCGGTGCCGCAGCGCGGCGAGGATGCCGATCACGACGTGGTTGCCTGCCATCACGTCGAACACCGAGATCCCGGCCCGGTACGGCGGCCCGTCGGGATCGCCGGTGAGGCTCATCAACCCGGACACGCCCTGCACCATGAGGTCATAGCCGGGCACCTTCGCGCCCTCGCGCGGCCCGAACCCGCTGATCGACGCGTAGACCAGGCCGGGGTTGGCCGCGCGCGCGGTGGCGGCGTCGAGCCCGTACTTCGCCAGGCCGCCCGGCCTGAAGTTCTGGATCATGACGTCGGCCCGGCGGGCAAGCTCGCGGGCCAGCGCGAGGTCGCCCTCGTCGCGCAGGTCCAGCGCGACCGACCGCTTGCCCCGGTTGATGCCCAGGTAGTAGGTGGACACGCCGTCGCGGTCCGGCGGGGTCCAGGTGCGGGTCTCGTCGCCGTGCGGGGACTCGACCTTGACGACGTCGGCGCCCATGTCGGCCAGCAGCATCGTGGCGTACGGACCGGCCAGCACCCTCGAGAAGTCCGCGACGAGCACCCCCGACAGCGGGCCTGACATGGCATCTCCTCCGCTCTACGGACAGTTGTCCGATCGTGTCAGATGGCGATCAGATCGCCACGGTCTCGTGCGGGACGGCGGCCAGCCTCGCGAAGTCGGCACTGATCTCCCCCGCGGTGCCCAGCAGCAGCGGCAGGTGCTCCTCCAGAAGCCGCTCGACCGGCGTCTCGGCGGCGTGCACGTTGACGTTCACCGACGCGACCACCCGGCCCGCGCCGTCGCGCAGCGGCGCCGCCACGGACCGGATGCCCAGCGTGAGCTGCTCGTCGGTGAGCGCCCACCCGCGGGCCCGCACCTCGCGCAGTGCCGCGTCGCGCTCCGTCCGGTCGGGCTGCCAGCGTGGGACGAGGCCGGAACGGGTGGGCTGGGCGAGCACCGCCTCGAGCTCGGCAGCGGGGAGCGCGGCGAGCAGCACCTTGCCCAGCGACGTGGCCAGCGCCGGGAACCGGGTGCCGATCTGCACCGACAGGCCGACGATCTTGGGCACGGCCACGCGCGCGACGTACACGATGTCCGAGCCGTCGAGCTGCGCGACCGAGCACGACTCGTGCGTGCGGGCGACCAACGCCTGCATGTGCGGGCGGGCGACGTCCCACAGGCCCTGCGACCGCACGTAGGCGACACCGAGGTCGAGCACCCGCGGGGTGAGCGCGTAGCCGCCGTCCTGGGCGCGGACGTAGCCCAGCTCCGCGAGGGTCAGGAGGATCCGCCGTGCCGTCGGCCGCGCGAGGCCCGCGGCCGTGGCCACCTCGGTGAGGCTCAGCGCCCCGTAGCCCGCCCGGAAGGCCGCGATGACCTCGAGGCCGCGGGCCAAGGCCTCGATGAAGTCCGGTCCGGCGCCCGCGCGCGGCATTCGGACCACCCCCGTCCAACTGGGTCGCGACCACTGCTTGACACGGACACTACCCCGGACGACCGTATGCCGGACAGTTGTCCGAGACCAGGAGACGGGCGATGACTGAAGCGACCTCCGTAGTACTGCGCGGCGGCACGGTGCTCACCCTCGACGCGCGGCACACCGTGCTGACCGGCGCCGACGTGCTCGTCACCGGCGACCGCATCGCCGCGGTCGGCGGGAACCTCGACGTGCCCGCGGGCACCCGGGAGATCGACGCGCGGGGCGGCATCGTCATGCCCGGCATGATCGACACCCACCGGCACATGTGGCAGACGGCCATGCGCGGCTACGGCGCCGACTGGACGCTCACCCAGTACTTCGTCTGGTACTACCTGGAGTCCGGCCGCCACTTCCGACCGCAGGACGTGCGCGCAGGCAACCTCCTGGCCGCCGCCGAGGCACTCGACGCGGGCGTCACCACCTGTGTGGACTGGTCGCACGGCCTGCAGACCGTCGGGCACGCGGAGGCCGCGGTCGACGCGCTGCACGCGCTCCCCGGCCGGTACGTGCTCGCCTACGGCAACATCCAGCAGGCCCCGTGGGAGTGGTCGACCTCGGCCGACTTCCAGGCGTTCGCCCGCCGGATGCTCGACGACGACCGGCTGGGCTTCCAGATGGCCTTCGACGTCACAGGCGACCCCGCGTTTCCCGAGCGTGCGGCCTACGAGGTGGCGCGCGGGCTCGGCGTGCCCGTCACCACGCACGCGGGCGTGTGGGGCGCCACCAACGACGACGGCATCCGGCTCGCGCACGAGGCGGGCTTCCTCGACGAGTCGAGCGTGTTCGTGCACGCGGCCACGCTCTCGGCCGACTCCTACCACCGGATCGCGGCCACCGGCGGCTCCGTGTCGGTCTCCACGGAGAGCGAGCAGAGCGCGGGCCAGGGCTACCCGCCCACCTGGGCGCTGCGCGCGCACAACATCCCGGTGTCGCTGTCGATGGACACCAGCGTGTGGTGGAGCGGCGACCTGTTCTCCGCCATGCGCACGACGCTGGGCGCCGACCGCTCCCGCGAGCACTTCGAGGCCCACCAGAAGGGCGACACCATCACCCACTGCTCGCTGCGCGCCGAGCACGTCGTGGACTGGGCCACCCGCGGCGGGGCCGCGGCGCTGGGCCGCTCGGCCGAGCTGGGCAGCCTGGAGGCAGGCAAGAAGGCCGACCTCGTGCTGATCAAGAACGACGCCTCGCCGGTGTCGTTCCCGCTGCTCAACCCCTACGGGCACGTGGCCTTCCAGGCTCAGCGCGGCGACGTGCACACGGTGCTGGTGGACGGGCAGGTCGTGAAGTCCGAGCACAAGCTGGTCGGCGTCGACCTGGCGGCGATCCGCGGCGAGGTCGAGGCCACCGTCGAGTACCTGCGCGGCACGCTCGGCGAGGAGGCGTGGGTGAAGGGGATGAACCCGGACATCCCGGCGACCAAGGTCCTCGACAACCCCTACACCTACACCGACTACGCGAGCGGGGCGACGCACGGCGGTGGCTGACCGACACTGCTGGGGGGCCTCAGCGCGGCGGCGCGACCAGCCGCAACGCCAGGGTCGGGCAGGCGCGCACCGCGGCTCTGGCGTGCGCATGCACCGAGGCACCCACGACCGGGTCGACGACGATCGGGTAGCCCCACTCGTCGAGCGTGACGAGCTCGGGAAGGAGCTCGGCGCAGACGCCGTGGGCGTGGCACATGATCGGGTCGACCCGCAGGTGCCGCGGCCGGTCGCGGCGCCGCGTCGATGGTTCGCTCCCGCGCTCGCTCACCGGGTCCGCCCCACCGGGACCCACGCCGACCGCCGCGCCCACCGGCACGGGCGGCCCGCGGCGTGCTGCTCGGCGTCGTCGGCGAAGACGTCCAGCGCGGACGCCGCGAACCGCGCGGCGCCGTCCGGAAGGGCGCAGGCGCCGCGGCCCGCCACGACCGGCAGCCGGGTGCGCAGCCGCCGCAGCGCGGAGCCGTCCCGGCCGTCGGCGAGCAGCGCGAGGTCGTCGGCCAGCGCGGGCAGCCCGAAGAGGCACGGGCCGCACTGGCCCGCCGACCCTTCGGCCAGGTGGCGCAGCACCCGCGCGGCCTCGACCACGCCGCACGCCCGCCCCGGCACCGCGACGAGCGCGGCGACCCCCAAGGCGGCCCCGGCCGCGCGCAGGTCCTCGTGGGTCATCGGCACGTCGGCCGCCTCGGGGAAGGCGAGCCAGCTGCCGCCGAGCCCGCCGACCTGCACCGCGCGCAGCGGCTCGCCCGCGCCGCCCGCGAGGTCGACCACCGCGCCCAGCGGCGTGCCCAGCTCCACCTCGTAGACGCCCGGCCACCGCACGGCCCCGCCGACGCTGACCAGCGTCGTCCCCGGCGAGTCCCGCGTGCCCACCGAGCGGTACCAGTCCGGCCCGTACCGGGCGATGAGCGCGAGGTGGGCGAGGGTCTCGACGTTGTCCACCAGCGTCGGGCGCCCGCGCACGCCGCGCTCGGAGGGGCGGGGCGGGGTCACGGTCGGGCGGGCGTCGCCGGTGGTGAGGAACGCGACCAGCGCCGACTCCTCGCTCGCCACGTACCGGGCAGGCACCTCGACCACCCGGATCGGGACGCCGTCGCGGCGGCGCTCGCGCACCGCGACGGGCATCTGGCGCGCGGCCAGGCTGCCCGCGTGCACGCACAGGACGGCGTCGGCCGCGCCGACCACGCGGGCCGCGAGCACGATGCCGTCGAGGACGAGGTGGGGAGCGATCTCCATCAGGACGCCGTCCTTGTGGCTGGCCGGGTCGCCCTCGCAGCCGTTGGCCACGACGACGCGGCGGCCCCACCGCCCGCCCGCGACGGCCGCGAGCTTGCGGGCGGTCGGGAACCCCGCGCCACCCCGGCCGCGCAGGCCCGCCCGCTCGACCTCCGCGAGCGGCGGCGCGGCGGGCAGCGGGCCGTAGCGTTCCCGGTGCGCGGCGAGCCCGGCCGGGGCGCCGGTCGCGATCCAGCCCGCGAGCAGGCGCTCGGGCCCGGCCTCGACGAGCACGGCCCGGTCGAGGTCGACCGCGCCGACCGGCGCCGTCACCGGTCCACCGCCGCGGCCCGGCGGGCGTCCCGGTCGTGGTCGCGGGCCCGCAGCCGCACGACCAGCGCGGTCAGCACGGCGAGGGCGCACAGCCCGTCCACCGCGCGGACCCACGTGAGCCCGCTGTCCACGCCGCCGATGCCGAGGCCGTGCACGAGCGCGACGGGCCACAGCGCGTAGGCGGCGAGATGCACGGCCCGCCACGCCCGCTGCGGCAGCCGGGTCCGCACGAGGCTCGTGGCGACCAGCGCCGCCGCCAGGTCCAGCGCGACCGCGCCGAGGCCGAGCCAGAACGGGTGGTAGGTCGACCCGAACGGAACCACCGCGTCCAGCCAGCGGATGCCCGCGTAGGGGTCGACGATCGCCGCCGCGACGTGCACCGCGAGCAATGCGACCGACAGCAGCGCGAGGTTGCGGTGCAGCGCGTGCACCGCGAACCGGGGCCAGCGGCCGGTCGCGGCGCGCCCCGCGTGCACCGCGCCCAGCGCGCACGTCGCGGTGAGCAGCAGGAGCAGCACGAGCCCCGCCGCGCGGCTGGCGTACCAGAGCACCATCAGGAGCCGCCGGACGTGGCGTGCGGCGCCAGGTGCTGCGGCGCCGGGCGCGGGGCGAGCGGGGGCGGGGCGGGAGCCTGGGTGCGGTGGTGGCGACGCGGTACCGCGGAGGGACCGGACGAGCCGGACGACGACGAGCGGGTGCGCTCCCCGCCCGTCGAGGGCGCGGCCGCCGCCGGTGCGGGCTCGACGGCGGGCGCCGCCGTCGCGGCCGCCGACTCCGCGGGGACCTGCGCGAACGCGACGCCGAACGCCGCCGTCAACAACGACGCCCCCGCGACGCCCGCGGTCGTCGCCGCCCGCACGCTGCGCCATCCGGCCGCCCGGCGCCGGACCGGCTGGTGATCGGCTCGACTCATGGCACCGAGTCTTGCCCGCCCGCCTTGGCGAATTCTCAGAAGCTCAGGGGGCTCACAGGTCCACCACGGACGATGTGGCGGTGACCGCCACGCCACACCTCCTGCTCGTCGAGGACGACCCGGGGCTGCGGACCATGCTCACCGACCTGCTCGTCGACGACGGCTACCGGGTGGAGGCCGCCGCGGACGGCCAGCGCGGCCTGCACCTCGGTCTCACCCGCGTGTTCGACGTCATGGTGCTGGACCGGAGGCTGCCCGCCATCGACGGCGTCGACCTGCTCGGGCGCCTGCGCAGCCGCGGCGTCACCGTGCCGGTGCTGATGCTCTCGGCGATGGCCAACCCCGCCGACCGCGTCGTCGGCCTCGATGCGGGCGCGGAGGACTACCTCGGCAAGCCCTTCGACGTCGACGAGCTGCTCGCCCGGCTGCGCGCCCTGCGCCGTCGGCACCTCGACACGGCGCGCACGCTCCCCCTCGGCGACGGCAGGCTCGACCTGGACACCCGTGAGGTGCGGCGGGACGCCGGGTCGGCGGTGCGGCTGTCGGACCGCGAGTGCGAGCTGCTGGCCACGCTCGCCGCCCGCCCCACCCGGGTCTTCAGCCGCGAGGACCTGCTCGCGATCGTGTTCCCCGAGGCGGAGAACGAGATCGTCGTGGACACGTACGTGCACTACCTGCGCCGCAAGCTCGGCCGCGGGATCGTCGCGACCGTGCGGGGCCGCGGCTACCAGCTGGGCAGCCCGTGACCGGCCGCGACGCCCTCCTCGTGCGGCGGGCGGCGCGCAGGCTCGGGCTGCAGGCCGCCGCGGGCGTCGCCGCGGTGGTGGCGCTGCTCGTCGCGATCGCCGTGGTCGTCCTCCTCCGCGAGCAGAGCGCCGGCGAGGACACGCGGCTCGCGGCGAGCGTCGCCGTGGCCGACGACGTCTCCGACCCGCCAGCGGGCATGTGGCTGACGATGCGCCAGGGCGACAAGCTGCTGAGCTCGACCGGCCTGCCTGCGGGCCTCCCGCTGGTGGACGCGCTCGACCGGGTCGCGGCGGGCGGGCCCGCCGAGCTCACCGACGTCACCCTCGCGGGACACGACTACCGCGTCGCCACCGCCGTCCGCGCCGCGCCGGGCGAGCCGCCCGTGCCGGTGCAGGCGGTGGTCGACCGCGGACCCGACGAGGCGCAGCTCGACTCGCTGGTGCGGGCGCTGCTGGCGGGCGGCGCCTGCGCGCTCCTGCTGACCGTCGCGTTCGGCACCTGGCTCGGGCACCGGGCGGTCGCGCCGCTCCAGTCCGCGCTGGCGCTGCAGCGCCGCTTCGTCGCCGACGCGAGCCACGAGCTGCGCACCCCGCTGACGCTGCTGGCGCTGCGCGCGCAGATGCTGCGCCGCCGGGTGCGCCGCAGCGCGACGGGCGCCGACTGGCAGGACGACGTCGACGGGCTCGTCACCGACGCCGACCGGCTCACGACGATCCTGGAGGACCTGCTGGTCGCCGCCGATCCCCGCTCGACGGTCCGCGAGGACGTCGACGTCGCCGCGGTGGCGGCCGAGGTGGTCGCGGCGGCGGCACCGGCCGCGGCGCAGGCCGGGATCGCGCTCGGCGCGGCGGGCGACGCGAACGCCGTCGTCTCCGGCTCGGCGGCAGCCCTGCGCCGCGCGCTCACCGCCACCGTGGACAACGCGCTGCGCTACGCCTCGGCCGCCGTCGAGGTCACGGTGGAGCGCGAGGGCCGCCACGTCGTCGTCCGCGTCCGCGACGACGGGCCCGGCATCGACGCCGCGGTGCTGCCCAGCATCTTCCAGCGGTTCGCGACGACGGGCGGCGGCGTCGGCCCCCGCCGGTACGGGCTCGGGCTCGCGCTGGTCAGCGAGGTGGCCGAGCGGCACGGCGGCGCGGTGGCCGCGGAGAGCCCCGCGGACGGCGGGGCCGTGATCCGCATCGACCTGCCGGGCGCATGACGGCCGGGCACCGCCCGCGCGCGACCTGACCCGCTGCCGGAGGATGACCCGCCGTGCTGGAACTGCCCGACTCGTGGGTGTGGGACTTCTGGTTCGCCGACGACGGCGAGCGGTACCACCTGTTCTTCCTCCGCGCGTCACGCGCGCTGCTCGACCCCGAACGGCGGCACCGGCGGGCGTCGGTGGGGCACGCGGTGTCCACCGACCTGCGCGCGTGGACGCTGCGGCCCGACGCGCTCGTCGCCGCCGACCCGCCAGCCCCCGACGACCTGGCGATCTGGACGGGATGCGTGGTGCGACACCCGGACGGCGGCGGATGGCAGCTGTTCTACACCGGCGTCACCGACGTCGGCGGCGCGCTCGTGCAGACCACCTGCCTCGCCACCTCCGACGACCTGGACACCTGGACCCGCCACCCGGCCAACCCGGTGCTGCGCGCCGACCCCCGCTGGTACGACACGCTGGGCCCGGACGGCGGCGACGAGCCGTGGCGCGACCCGTGGGTGTTCCCCGACCCCGACGGTGACGGCTGGCACCTGCTCGCCACCGCCCGCTCGCGGGGCGGGCCGCCGGGTGACCGCGGCGTCGTCGGGCACGGCTGGTCGCCCGACCTCGTGCGGTGGGAGGCCAGACCGCCGCTCACCCCGCCCGGCGCGGGGTTCGACCAGCTGGAGGTGCCGCAGGTCGAGATCGTCGACGGGCGGCCGCTCCTGCTGTTCTCCTGCCTGCACCCCGAGCTCGCCCCCGCGCGGCGCCTGACCGAGCCGACCGGTGGCATCTGGACGGTGGCGGGCCCGCCGGGCGGCGACGTGTTCGACACCCTCGCGCGCATCGACACGGCCCGGCTCATCAGCGACCACCGGCTCTACGTCGGGCGCACGATCCGGGACCGCGACGGCGAGTGGAAGCTGCTCGCCTTCCACAACCGCGGCCCCGACGGGGCCTTCGTCGGGGCGATCACCGACCCGATGCCGCTCCCCCGCGCCTGGTAGCGACGGGTCTCAGACCCGCCTCACACCTCGTCGAGCAGCGTGTCGAGCGAGCGCGGCCTGCCCAGGTGGAAGCCCTGCCCGTCATCGACGCCCAGTGCGCGCAGATGCGTCACGAGCGTCGGTCGGTCCACCTGCTCGGCCACCGTGCGCATGCCGAGCTGGTGGGCCACGCCGACGACGGCGTTCACGAGGGCGCGGTCGACGCCGTCGTCGTCGACCTGGCGGACGAACTCCCCGGCGATCTTGACGGTGGTGAACGGGAGGTACTTGAGGTAAGTGAACGAGCCGTAGCCCGCCCCGAAGTCGTCGAGGGCGAAGCCGCAGCCCGCCTCGGTGAGCCTGGTGGCGAGCAGGCGGGCCGCGTCGAGGCTGTCGATGGCGGTGGTCTCGGTGATCTCCAGGCCGAGCCGCTGCGGGCTCACCTCGGCCTCCTTGAGCATCTCGAGGATCCACCCGCCCAGGTCGGGGTTCTCCAGCGACCGTGCCGACACGTTGACCTCGAGCCGCAGCCCCGCCGTCTGCGCGCGCGGCGTGGCGAGCGCGCGCACCGCGCGTTCCAGCACCCAGCGGTCCAGCTCCAGCACGAGGTCGGTGCGCTCGGCCGCGGGCAGGAAGTCACCGGGGTGCAGCGCCGGTCGCAGCCCGTCGCGCAGGCGGATGAGCAGCTCGTGGCGGGCCGCGGCCCCGGTGGCGAGGTCGACGATCGGCTGGGCGTAGAGCCGCATCGTCCCGTCCTCGAGCGCGGCGCCGACCCGCTGCAGCAGCGACACGCGGTGGGCGGCGGCGAGGTAGTGCTCGTCGGAGAACAGCCGCGCCCGGTTGCGGCCCGCGTCCTTGGCCGCGTAGAGCGCGAGGTCGGCCTGGGCCAGCGTGACGTCGGCGGGCTGGCCGGGGGCGACGGGCGCGACGCCGATGCTCACCGTCACGTGCAGCGTGGGGTCCACCGCCGAGGCGACCGAGACGGTGTCGCAGAGCCGGTCGGCCAGCGCCAAGGCCTCGGCGGGCGGCGCGCCGGGCACGATCACCGCGAACTCGTCGCCGCCGAGCCTGCCCAGGAGGTCGCCCGGGCCGATCTGGGCCGCGACCGTCGAGGCCACCCGCCGGATGATCAGGTCGCCGACGGCGTGGCCGCGCAGGTCGTTGATGTCCTTGAAGTTGTCGATGTCGATCATCAGGAGGGCGCCGCCGCGGGGGTCGGCTGAGCAGTCGGCGATGCGCGAGCCGATCCGTCGCCGGTTCGCCACCCCGGTCAGCGGGTCGTGCTCGGCCAGGAAGGTCAGCTCCGCCCGGTCACGGTGCTGCTCGGTGATGTCGCGCACCATCGCCATCACGGTCGTGCCGACCCCCGCGGCATCGCCGAGCACCTCGCCCCGCACCTCGAACACCCGCTCGATGCGCCGGTCGGCATCGAGGAAGACCCGCGCGACGTAGCTGAACGCTCCGGGCTCGGCGATGGCCCGGTCCACCGTCGCCACCACACCGTCCAGGTCGTCCGGATGGATCGCCGCGAGCAGCCGCTCGGTGTCGAGGACGACGTCGGCGTCCCAGCCGAACATCGTCATCAGCGAGTCGGAGAACTCGATGGTGCCGGTCGCGAGGTTCAGGACCCAGGAGCCCTGCCCGCCCATCTGCTCGATCCGCGACAGCCGCCACTGCGCCGTGGCGGGCCCCGTCTCCCGCCCGTCGGTCGCGTAGCGACCCGTCTCGTCGCTGATCTCGTAGAGGTCGCGATCGGCACCGAGCGCGGTACGGCTCACCTGCCACCAACGCGTGCCCGCCGACGGCGACGGCCAGCGGGTGGGCGTGCGGCGGGCGCCACGACGGACGTCCGCGAGGGCCTCGACCGGCGAGTGGGGGCCGCTCCAGGTGCCGCCACAGGAGTCCACCAGCTCCCGGGCGGCGGAGTTGAGCCAGTCGACCGCCCCGTTGCGGACCACGACGAGACCGACGCTCGCTACGCGGGCGACCTCGTCGGCGATCACGGCAAGTGCCCCCTTCCGCACACTCGGTCACACCCGACAGGTCCGAGACAGTAGCAACCGAACGGCCGATAGTTCGCGGCGCCAATACTGACCCGGCCGGGTGGCGTGGCCGTCTGGGTTCACCCGAGCGGGCGAGAAACCTCAGGTGGGCGCGTCGGGTGCGGTCACGGCCTCGCTCGGGGGAAGGGCGGCGAGCCGGACGGTGTTGCGACCTGCCCGTTTTGCGGCATAGAGGGCCGCGTCGGCGGCTTGCATCAGTGCGGTGATGTCGTCGCCGTGACCAGGGTGGACGGCGGCGCCGAGCGATGCGGTGAGGCCCGCGACGGTCAGCGGCCCGTCCGGGGTCGGGATCTCCACCCGCAACGAGGCGATGCGCGCCCGCATCCGCTCGGCGATGGCGAGGACGTCGTCGCCGTCGGAGCCGTCGACACCCGCGAGGAGCACGACGAACTCCTCGCCGCCGAAACGGCCGACGAGGTCCTGGTCCCGCACCTCGGCGCGCAGGGCGTCGGCGACCGCGACGAGCACGAGGTCCCCCGCGAGGTGGCCGTGGTGGTCGTTGACGTCCTTGAAATGGTCCAGGTCGACGACGAGCACCGCCGACGGCGCTGCGCCCGGCCGCGAGATCTCGCGCTCGGCGCGGGTGTGCCACGCGGCGGCGGTGAGCAGCCCGGTCTTGTCGTCGGTGTTGGCCGCCTGCTCGAGGTGGCGCACCAGCACGGCGCGGTGCAGCAGGAGCACGGCGGGCAGCGCGAACAGGGCGAGGAAGGGGTTCACGACGAGCCCGACCGCGGTCAGCGCGCCGAGGCTGAGCGTGGCCAGCTCCAGCGCGTTGTCGTCCCATTCGCCGATCGCGGCCATGACGTCGGGCTGCGGCGAGCTCATGATGATCGCGCCCGCGACGAGGGCCGTGTTGACCACGGCGTACGCGAGCAGAGCCAGCACGATCGTGCCAAGGCCCATCCCGCTCAGCACGGCGGGATCGCCGGGGCGCGTCAGCCGGGTGACGCCGCCCGCGGCGAGACAGGCGAGCACGATCGTCGCGATGCTGAAGGCCTGGCGGTAGAGCGGCACCCGCGGGTACCACGACCGTCGCCACAGGTGCAGCTGCAGGACGACCGCGGTGCCCGCGGCCAGCACCGGCGGCAGGAGCAGGGCCGCCGCGAAGGTCCACACCGAGCTGAGGTCGACGTGCAGCGCCTCGCCGATCCGGCGCCGCACGCGCTCGACGCCCGCCACGAGCTCGGCCTGGCCAAGCCCGAGCCCGACGATCGTCGCGGCGAGTCGGAACGCGTCGGCGTCGGGTGGCCCTTCGAAGATCAACAGGCGTCCGACCAGCAGCACCGCCGCCAGCTCGACGGTGAGTACAGCGCCGAGAACCCGGCCCGGTGTCTGCCACAGGGGCCAGCTCCGCGGGTCGAGGAAGGGTAGGCGCATTCATACTCTCAGTGGTCGGAGATGCTCAGAACGGAGCGTAGCCGACGTGATCGAGTTCGACACCCGCTCGGGCGATCCCAGCGCCAATCGGGCCGATCACCCGCGGCCCAGCGCGGCCGCACCGCCGCCCCGACGCCACGGGGGGAGGTGACTCCGATGCGCAACAAGACCTGGGGCTGACCCTCTTCCGCCGTGCCCGTCGACCGCCGGAAGGAGGGCCGCCATGCGCAACAAGACCTGGGGCTGACCCCTCCCGCCGCCACCACCCACCCGACCAGAAAGGAGCAGCGCCATGCGCAACAAGACCTGGGGCTGACCCCTCCCGCCGCCACCACCCACCCGACCAGAAAGGAGCAGCGCCATGCGCAACAAGACCTGGGGCTGACCCCTCCCGCCGCCACCACCCACCCGACCAGAAAGGAGCAGCGCCATGCGCAACAAGACCTGGGGCTGACCCCTCCCGCCGCCACCACCCACCCGACCAGAAAGGAGCAGCGCCATGCGCAACAAGACCTGGGGCTGACCCGTGACGGGCCGGGGACGCGACAGGCGGGGTCGGCCTGTCGCGTCCCGGCCGGACCGTCGCGGTCTCCCGCCGATCGGCTACGGGCGGGCCAGCCGGGTCACGAGAATGGTGGACGGCACCGCATAAGCGCCGGAGGCGCGCACGGAGGCCACGACGGCCCTGTCGGACGTGACGACGGCGACCGGGCGGCCGTGGGGCTCCGCGGCGACGATCGAGCGGATGACGTCGTCGGCGAGCACCCCGGGGTCGCTGAACAGCACCCGCACCCCCCGGGCGCCGCGCGGCGGCGCGGCCATCACGCCCGCCCCGTCGAACACCACGGTGATCTCCACCCGGGTGCGTGCCGCGAGGGCGCCCAGCTGCGTGATCAGTCGGTTGCGCTGGTCGGCGAGCGGCAGGTCGGGATAGCCGGTCTTGCTGACGTTGTAGCCGTCGACGACGAGGTGCAGCGTCGGGACGGCCAGCAGCGCGTCCAGCCCGGCGACGCCATCCACCTTCGTGCCCGACCGGGACGTCCGCGCGCCCGCCACGAGGTCAGCGGGCCGGGGCCCGCCGCCGCCGAGCGCGAGCTCGCGCCGGAGCCCCGCCACGGCGCCGCCGAGCGTGTCGACCAGCAGGGACAGCCGGGTCTCGTCGGCCTGCCGCGCCTCGCGGGCGGCCTGCCGTGCCGCGGCGACCTCCGCCGCCGCACGCTCCGCCCGCTGCCGTTCGCCCTCGGCACGCTCGCGCTCACGCGTGCATTCGGCCTCCGCCGCCGCGACGCG
This sequence comes from uncultured Actinomycetota bacterium, assembly GCA_963750095.1. Taxonomy (GTDB): domain Bacteria; phylum Actinomycetota; class Actinomycetes; order Mycobacteriales; family Pseudonocardiaceae; genus Pseudonocardia. The sequence goes on from CAVVPJ010000012.1 coordinate 1,565,796, forward strand.
CGCCGCCGTCTCGGCACGCAGCTGCGCCATCTGCTCCTCGGCGGCGGCGCGCGCGTCGAGGGCGGCGCGCAGCGTGGCGCCCTGCTCCGACAGGCGTCTGCGCAGCTGCAGGAACTCGTGCTCGCGCTGCTGCCCCGCCTCGCGGGCCTGCGCGCGGGCCTCGGTCAGCTCGCCGCGAAGGCGCTCCAGCTCGGTGGTGAGCTTGTCCACCTTCGACAGCAACGTGTCCCGCTCGGCCTTGACCTCGCCGACCTCGGCCCGTCGGGCGGTCGCCGCGACCGCGTCCGCGGCGCACGCATCGCCGGTGAGGACGGCGGCGGCCGCGACGGCCATCGGGTCGGCGGCGACGGACGGGTCGTGGACGACCAGCTCGCCGGGCCGGTGCTCGTCCCACCACGCGACCACCGCGGCCCGGAACGCCGCGGACGCCGCGAGCTCGCGGAGCAGCGCCGCGCCGCCGAGGCGGGCCCGCTTGGCCGGGGTGAACCCGGCGATGCGACGCAGCGCGACCGGCACGTCCGCGGCGGGCATCTCCCCCACCGCCGTGGCCGCCACGTCGGCGAGCCGCGCGCGCAGCGGCTCGGGCAACGCCGACCAGTCGACGCCGGGAGCGTCGAGGGGTGGATCGGCGTGCTGCGCGGACATTGCATCAGGGTATGCGCCCCGGCCCCGTCCATGGGGTAGGCCGGTCGCGATGCCGCCCGTTCTTGTGCCCGGTTTTGTCGGGGTGCGTGGCTAGCGTGCCCGCCGTGGCTCCCGCTCCCCCTCCGGTGCAGCTGTCCTTCGACGAGTTGGGCACGCCGCTGCGCGAGGTCACGTTCGTGGTGCTCGACCTGGAGACAACCGGCGGCTCCGCGCACGGCGACGCGATCACCGAGATCGGGGCGGTCAAGGTGCGCGGCGGCGAGCGGATCGGCGAGCTGGCCACGCTCGTCGACCCCGGCACCGGCGTGCCGCCCAGCATCGTCGCGCTCACCGGCATCACCACCGCGATGGTGGCGGGCGCGCCCCGCCTGCCCGCGGTGCTCCCGTCGCTGCTGGAGTTCCTCACCGGCGCCGTGCTCGTGGCGCACAACGCCCCCTTCGACGCCGGGTTCCTCCGCGCGGCGTGCAAGCGCCACGGCCAGGTCTGGCCGCGTCCGCCGGTGCTCTGCACGGCGCGGCTCGCGCGGGCCGTGCTGTCCAGGGACGAGGCGCCCAGCGTGCGGCTCGGCGCGCTGGCGCGGCTCTTCGGCACCGCGACCACGCCCGACCACCGCGCGCTCGCGGACGCGCGGGCCACCGTGGAGGTGCTGCACCGGCTGTTGGAGCGGGTCGGCAACGTCGGTGTGCAGAGCCTCGAGGAGCTGTTGGCGCTCGCGAGCGACTCGGCGCCGCACCGGCCCACCACCGCGCAGCGGCGCAAGCGGGTGCTCGCCCATGACGTGCCGTCCGGGCCGGGGGTGTACCTGTTCCGCGGCGCCCGCGACGAGGTGCTCTACGTCGGCACGAGCGTGGACCTGCGGCGGCGCGTGCGCAGCTACTTCACCTCCGGCGAGCGCAGGCGCCGCGTGCGGGACATGGTGTCGCTCGCCGAGCGGGTCGACACCGTCGTCTGCGCGCACGCGCTGGAGGCGGCCGTGCGCGAGCTGCGGCTGATCGCGGCCCACCGCCCCCGCTACAACCGTCGCTCGCGCGCGCCTCACCACGCGTGGTGGGTCACCGCCACCGCCGAGGCGTTCCCCCGGCTGTCGGTGGTCAACGTGCCTCGCGACGGGGCGCTGGGGCCGTTCCGGTCGCGGCAGGCGGCGGTCGCCGCGGTCGAGGCCGTCCAGGACGCGGTGCCGATCCGGCCGTGCACCCAGCGCATCCCCGCGCGCGGGGCGCGGGCGAGCCCGTGCGCCCTGCACGAGCTGGGCCGCTGCGCCGCGCCGTGCGCGGGCCTGCAGAGCGTGGACGAGTACGCGCCTGCCGTGGTCGCTGTGCGCGCCCTGTTCGACGGACACGACGACTCGGCGCTGCGCACGCTCGCCGCCGCCGTCGACGACCATGCCATCCGGGAGCGGTTCGAGGCCGCGGCCCGCCACCGCGACCGGCTCGCCGGACTGGTGCTCGCCCTCGGGCGCGCGCAGCGGCTCGCCGCGCTCGCCGCGGTCGACGAGCTCGTCGGTGCCCGGCCGGACGGGCGCGGCGGTTGGGAGATCGCGGTGGTCCGGCACGGGCGCCTGGCCGCGGCCGGGGTCGCCGCCCGCGGTGTGGCGCCGATGCCGGTGATCGACGCACTGCGGGCGGGCGCTCAGGTGGTGCTGCCCGAGCCGGGCCCGCTGCGCGGCGCCGCGGCCGAGGAGGTGGGACTGCTGCACCGCTGGCTCGGCACCGGCGGCACCCGGCTCGTCCGGGCCGAACCCCTGTGGACCGAGCCCGCCCGCGGCGCGTCGTCGTGGAGCGTGTGGGCCCGGCGCGCCCGGCCGGTCGACGCGGAGCACCGCTCAGCCGACTGATCGCCCGCGCGCACGGCAGGCAGGCGCCGACCCGGTCCCTCCGCCGCCCGACCCGCCGGGTGATCGCCTGCTCGGTGCACAAAGCGGCCAGAGTCGTCCGGTCTCACCCCCAACCGGTGATCATGGTGGGCGGCTCGGCACGGCGGACCGGTCCGAGGGCCGATTGCCGGGCGCCGTAGGGTGTCCCCGTGATCACCGCGATCGTCCTGGTGCACACCGCCGCCGACCGCATCCCCGAGGCCGCGCAGGCCATCGCCGACCTCGAAGGGGTCGCCGAGGTCTACTCCTGCGCGGGCGACGTCGACCTGGTCGCGATCGTGCGCGTGAGCGCCCACGAGCAGCTGGCCGAGGTCATCGCAGGACGGCTGTCCAAGGTCGAAGGGGTGCGGCGCACCGACACCCACATCGCGTTCCGGTCCTACGCGAAGGCCGACACCGACGCCACGTTCTCCGTCGGCCTCGACTGAGCCCGCCCGCCGTCAGGCGCACGGCGGCGGCTGCGCCCCTCGCCGCCCCTCGCCGCCCCTCGCCGCCTCCCTCGCCGCCCCTCGCCGCCCCTCGCCGCCCCTCGCCGCCCCTCGCCGCCTCCCTCGCAGACCGTTCCGCCACCTCGCAGAGCCCCGGGACCCTGCGAAGCGTCAACCCCCTCTGCGAAGCCGCGGCGCTCACACCACACCACGCCGGGGGCCGGGCGCCGGGCGCCGGGGCCGGGGCCGGGGCCGGGGCCGGGGGGACACGACCACGCGCCCGCCCCCGCTGGACGCGCACCCGCGCGCTGCCCGGCCGCCGACTTCGCAGACCCTCCCGACACGTCGCAGAGCCCCGGGACCCTGCGAAGCGTCAACCCCCTCTGCGAAGCGGGCGGGGCGGCGGGGCGGCGGGGCGGCGGGGCGGCGGGGCGGCGGGGGCGGCGGGGCGGCGGGGTGCCGCGGGGGCGGCGGGGCGGCGGGGTGCCGCGGGGCGGCGGGGTGCCGCGGGGCGGCGGGGTGCCGCGGGGGCGGCGGGGCGGCGCAGGGCCGCGCCCGCACCTTGACGCCGCGGCGCGGGGCCGACACCGGGAGGCGGCGGCCCGCGCGGCGCCCGTCAGGCGCGCAGGGAGGTCGACAGCTCCACCCAGCGCTCCAGTGTGTCCCGCGCGGCGCCCGTGTCGATCGCCGACGCCGCGCGCTTGATCGCCCCGGGGAACGCGTCGGCGAGCGGGCCCGTCGGGCCATCGGCCGCCACCAATGCGCCCGCCGCGTTGAGCAGGACCGCGTCGCGCACCGGCCCCGGTTCGCCCCGCAGGACCGCGCGGAACGCCGCCGCGTTGACCTCGCGGGTGCCGCCGCGCAGGTCCTCGCGGGTCGCCGTGGCGATGCCGAGCGCGCTCGGGTCGATTGTCTCGACCCGCACCTCGCCGCCGCCCACCACCCACACCGTGCTCGTGCCGGTCGTCGTCAGCTCGTCCAGCCCGTCGTCGCCGCGCACCACGAGCACCGACGCGCCGCGGCCCGCGAACACCTCCGCGATCACCGGGGCGAGCCTGGCGTCGGCGCACCCGACGAGGCCCGCAGGCGGCTGCGCGGGGTTGGTGAGCGGGCCGAGCACGTTCATCGCGGTCGGGATGCCCAGCTCACGGCGAGGCACCGAGGTGTGCCGCATCGACGGGTGGAACACCGCGGCGAAGCAGAAGCCGATGCCGACCCGCTCGACGCACGCGGCGACCGCCTCGGGCGACAGGTCGATCGCGACCCCGAGCTCCTCGAGCACGTCGGCCGCGCCGCACGCCGAGGTCGCCGCCCGGTTGCCGTGCTTGACCACCGGCACCCCCGCCGCGGCGGCCACGACGGCCGACATCGAGGAGATGTTCACGGTGTGGGCGTGGTCGCCGCCCGTGCCGACGACGTCGACGGCCCGGCCCGCGACCGACGCCGAAAGGGCCACCCGCCGTGTGTGGCGCAGCATCGCCTCGGCGAGGCCCGTGATCTCCGCGGCCGTCTCGCCCTTGCTGCGCAGCGCCACGAGGAAGCCCGCGAGCTGGACGGGCGTCGCGTCGCCCGCGAGGACCTGGTCCATCACCCACTCGGTGTCGGCGGCGTCCAGGTCGACGCCCGCGACCAGCCGCGCGAGCAGGCCGGGCCAGGTCTGCTGTCCGTCTGCCATCGGCTCAGCCCCGCGTCGCGGGCAGCCCGCCGCGGGCGCGGCGCAGCACGTCGGCGACCGTCTCGGCGGCGGCCAGCGGGTCGAGCGGGTGCACCAGCACGGCGTCGGCCTGCGACCAGGTCGCGAGCCAGCGGTCGTCCCTGCGACGCACCGCGATGATGATCGGCGGGCAGTCGTCGATCTCGTTCTTGAGCTGCCGGGACAGCCCCATGCCCCCCGTGGGCTGCGCCTCGCCGTCCAGGATCGCGAGGTCGACGCCGCCGGCGTCGACGGCGGCGAGCACGTCGGCGACCCCGCCGACCTCGACGAAGCGCACGCGCGGCAGGTCAGGAGCAGGGCGCCGTCCTACGGCGGTCGTGATGGCCTCGCGGACCTCGGGGCGGTGGCTGAACACCAGCACTGTGGCCTGCGCGCTGACCTCTGGGCTGCTCACGCCGGGCACTGTAGTGGTCGGCAGCGTCCGGGCGGGGCCCGGGAACCGCCCTCGGTCCCCGGCCGTTGCCGATACTGAATCTTTGTGTCCCCGACAGGCCGTAGAAGTTGGCTTCGGGTCATAATGCCCCCGTGACGACAGCCGCTCCCACCATCAGCGCGCGGATCCACTCGCTGAACCGGCCCAACCTGGTCAGCATCGGCACGATCGTCTGGCTGTCCAGCGAGCTGATGTTCTTCGCGGGGCTGTTCGCGATCTACTTCACGGCGAGGGCGCAGAACCCGCCCAGCAACACGTGGCCGCCCGCGCCGACGGAGCTGAACGTCCCGTACGCGCTCGTCGTCACGATCGTGCTGGTGGCCTCGTCGTTCACCTGCCAGTTCGGGGTGTTCGCGGCCGAGCGCGGCGACGTGTTCGGGCTGCGCCGCTGGTACCTGCTCACCCTGATCATGGGCACCATCTTCGTGCTCGGCCAGGCCAACGAGTACCACACGCTGGTCACCGAGCACGAGACCACGCTGGCGTCCAGCGCCTACGGCACGGTCTTCTACATGGCCACCGGGTTCCACGCCCTGCACGTCACGGGCGGGCTGCTGGCCTTCATCTTCCTGTTGATCCGCACCAGGCTCAGCAAGTTCACGCCCGCGCAGGCCACCGCCGCGATCGTCGTGTCCTACTACTGGCACTTCGTCGACGTGGTGTGGGTCGGGCTGTTCGCCGTCATCTACTTCATCCGCTGACGACCTCGAGGGCGAGACGACGCCGAATGACCACCTCAACCCCCACACCGCGAGGTCCCCGCACGCGGTTCCGCCGCAGGATCTCCGGCGCGCTCGCGCTCGGCTTCGGCCTGATGTCCTGCGCCTTCCTCTACTCGGCGGCGGTGCCCCCCGCGCAGGTCGCCGAGGCGCAGGGCGACGCCGCGCTCGTCGCCAAGGGCCAGGAGCTCTACAACACCGCCTGCGTGACCTGCCACGGCGCGAACCTGCAGGGCGTACAGGACCACGGGCCGAGCCTGATCGGCGTGGGCCAGGCCGCGGCCTACTTCCAGGTGTCGTCGGGCCGCATGCCGCTGGCCCGGCAGGAGGCGCAGGCCGAGCGCAAGCCGCCGCTGCCGAAATTCGACCCGGCCACGAAGGACGGCGCGGCCAACCTCGAGGCGCTCGGCGCGTTCATCCAGGCCAACGGGGGCGGCCCGACCGTCCCCGCGGCCACCGGCGACGCGCTGCGCGGCAACGACCCCGCCCGCGGCGGCGAGCTGTTCCGGCTCAACTGCGCCTCGTGCCACAACTTCACCGGTCGCGGCGGCGCGCTGTCCTCGGGCAAGTTCGCCCCGCCGCTGGACCCCGCTTCCGAGACGCAGATCTACGCGGCGATGCTCACCGGCCCGCAGAACATGCCGAAGTTCACCGACCGGCAGCTCTCGCCCGAGGAGAAGAAGGACATCATCGCCTACGTCAAGTCGGTCAGCGGCATCAAGAACAACCCCGGCGGCAACCCGCTCGGCGGCATCGGGCCGGTCTCCGAGGGCGTGATCGCGTTCGTCGTCGGGCTCGCCGGTCTGATCGGATTCGCACTGTGGCTGGGAGCCAAGTCATGACCACCTCGCACCGCGACGAGCCGACGCCCGCCGAGCTGCAGGACATGTCGCAGGAGGAGCTCGCACGCCTCGCCTCGGAGCTCGACGACGTCCAGGTCGTCCACAACGCGCCGAAGTGGCCGGTGCCGGGCACCCGCGCCGAGCGGCGGGCCGAGCGCTCGGTGGCGCTCTGGTTCGCGATCTCCGCGCTGTCGGGGCTGGCGTTCCTTGGCTGCTTCCTGTTCTGGCCTTTCGAGTATGTGGCCCCCGACCAGCCCGGCTACTGGACCTACACCCTCTACACGCCGCTGGTCGGCGGCTTCTTCGGGCTCTCCGTGCTCGCGCTGGGCATCGCGGTGATCGCGTACGTGAAGAAGTTCTTCCCGGACGAGGTCTCGGTGCAGCAGCGCCACGACGGCGCATCGCCCGAGATCGCCCGCAAGACCGTCATCGCCCAGCTGGCCCAGGCGGGCAAGGACACCGGGATCGCCCGCCGTTCGCTGATCATCCGGTCGGCGGGCGCCGCGTCGGGCCTCGTCGGCCTCGGCCTCGGCGTCGCGGCGATCGCACCGCTCGTGCGCAACCCGTGGAAGGGCGGCGACAAGGCCGCGCTGTGGACCACCGGCTGGGCGCCGAGAGCCCCCGGCGAGGTCGTCTACCTGCGCGTCGACACCGGCATCCCGGACGAGGTCAGGCTGATCCGCCCCGAGGACCAGGGCGCGGGCTCGATGCAGACGGTGTTCCCGTTCCGCGAGTCGGAGCGGGGCAACCCGGAGGCGCTCGCCGCCGCGCTCACGCGCGCCGACAACCCCGCCATGCTCATCCGGCTCCGGCCCGGCACCCCGGTGACCCTGCGGCCTGGCCAGGAGAACTTCCACTACGGCGACTTCTTCGCCTTCTCCAAGATCTGCACCCACCTGGGCTGCCCGACCTCCCTGTACGAGGCACAGGATCAGCGGATCCTCTGCCCGTGCCACCAGTCGCAGTTCATCGCGACCGAGTACGCCAAGCCGGTTTTCGGTCCCGCGGCTCGCCCTCTGCCGCAACTTCCGATTACCGTGAACGACGAGGGCTATCTCATCGCCACCGGAGACTTCGGCGGCCCGATCGGCCCGGCCTTCTGGGAGCTTGGGAGCAACGCATGAGCTCGATCACCACCCCGACGACCAACGCGGGCGCGGGCATGGCCGCGAAGGCGGGCGCGGCGCTGGACGAGCTCGACCAGCGCTACCACCCGGCGGCCGGGCTGCGCAAGCAGTTCAACAAGGTCTTCCCGACGCACTGGTCGTTCATGCTCGGCGAGGTCGCGCTCTACAGCTTCATCGTCCTGCTGCTCTCCGGCATCTACCTCGGACTGTTCTTCGACCCGTCGATGACCGAGGTCACCTACGACGGCCCGTTCACCAACCTGCGCGGCGTCGACATGAGCCAGGCCTACGCCAGCACGCTGCACATCTCGTTCGACGTGCGCGGCGGCCTGTTCGTGCGCCAGATCCACCACTGGGCGGCGCTGCTGTTCGTGGCCGCGATGGTGGCGCACATGTTCCGGGTGTTCTTCACCGGCGGGTTCCGCAAGCCGCGCGAGGCGAACTGGATCATCGGCCTGCTGCTGATCTTCATCGGCACGTTCGAGGGCTTCAGCGGCTACTCGCTGCCCGACGACCTGCTCTCCGGCACGGGCCTGCGCATCGCGTCCGGCATCACGCTCTCGGTGCCGGTGATCGGCACCTGGACCCAGTGGGCGCTGTTCGGCAGCGAGTTCCCGGGCAACGAGATCCTTCCGCGGCTCTACATCATCCACGTGCTCATCCTGCCGGGCATCCTGCTCGCGCTGATCGGGCTGCACGTCGGGCTCGTCTGGTACCAGAAGCACACCCAGTTCCCCGGCGCGGGCCGCACCGAGCACAACGTCATCGGCGTTCGGATCCTGCCCGCGTTCGCGGCCAAGGGCGGCGCGTTCTTCGCCGTCACGGTCGGCATGCTGGGCCTGCTCGGCGGACTGTTCCAGATCAACCCGATCTGGAACTTCGGCCCTTACGACCCGGCCTACGTGTCCGCTGGCTCCCAGCCGGACTTCTACATGGCCTGGTCGGACGGCATGGCCCGGCTCTTCCCCGCGTGGGAGATCGTGCTCGGGAACTACCGCATCCCGGCCGCGTTCTGGGGCACGGCCGCGTTCCTGCCGCTGATCTTCGTGGTCGCCGGGGCGTACCCGGGGATCGAGCGCCGGTTCACCAAGGACAACGCCATACACAACCTGCTGCAGCGACCGCGGGACGTGCCCGTGCGCACCGCGCTCGGCGCCATGGCGATCGCCTTCTACGTCGTGCTGCTGGTCAGCTCGGCCAACGACTGGTTCGCGTACTACTTCTACGTCTCGCTGAACGCCACCACCTGGATGGGCCGCATCGGCCTGCTGGTGCTCCCGCCGGTCGCCTACTACGTGGCCTACCGGATCTGCCTCGGGCTGCAGCGCTCCGACCGCGCCACCCTGGAGCACGGCATCGAGACCGGCATCATCAAGCGGCTGCCGCACGGCGAGTTCATCGAGGTCCACCAGCCGCTGGCGGGCGTCGACGCGCACGGCCACCCGATCCCGCTCGAGTACCAGGGCGCCCCAGTGCCGCGCAAGATGAACCAGCTCGGGTTGGGTGGCGCGCCGGTGCCCGGCTCGCTGCTCACGCCCGACCCGCCCGAGGAGACGGCGGCGCTGGCGAAGGCGAGGGCCCAGCTGGCCGCCGCCGAGTCGGCGAACCACGACGGCGCGCACGCCATCGGGTCCGAGCGCGAGGCGCTGGCGGGTCGTCCGGCTGACAGCTTGGACTGATCGCCTCCGCTGGTCGAGGAGCGTCACACGACGGAAAGCCCTCCGGTCGCCTATGTTGCGACCGGAGGGCTTTGTCGCGAGGAGGCAACGGTGCAGGTCGACACGATGGTCACGGGCACGTCGATCGCCGAGCTGGCCGACGAGGCCCGCGCCCGCGAGAAGGCGGGCTACGACGGCCTGTGGACCTTCGAGACGTCCCACGACCCGTTCGTCCAGCTCATGCCCGTCGCCGAGCACAGCGAGCGGCTCGCCCTCGGCACCTCGATCGCGGTCGCGTTCGCGCGCACGCCGATGACCATGGCGTACAGCGCGAACGACATCCAGATGCACTCGAAGGGCAGGCTGCTGCTCGGGGTGGGCAGCCAGGTCAGGCCACACATCGAACACCGCTTCGCCATGCCGTGGAGCCACCCCGCCCCGCGGATGCGCGAGTTCATCTCGGCGCTGCACGCGATCTGGTCGAGCTGGAACACCGGCGAGCGGCTGAACTTCCGCGGCGACTTCTACTCCCACACCCTCATGACCCCGTTCTTCTCCCCCGGGCCGAACCCGTGGGGGCCGCCCAAGGTGTACCTCGCCGCGGTCGGCGAGCACATGACACGCGTCGCGGGCGAGGTGTGCGACGGGATCATCCCGCACTCGTTCACCACCCAGCGGTACCTGCGCGAGCGGACGATCCCGCTCCTCGAGGAAGGCCTGGCCCGCAGTGGCCGGACGATGGCCGACTTCTCGATCAGCTTCTCCGCGTTCGTCGTCACCGGCCGCACGGAGGAGGAGATGGCGGCCGCCGACCTGGGCGTACGGCGCCAGATCGCGTTCTACGGCAGCACGCCCGCCTACCGCCCGGTGCTGGCGATGCACGGTTGGGAGGAGCTCGGCCGGGAGCTCAACTACGTCTCCCGCGGCACCGAGGACGACCGCTGGGAGCGCATGGGCGAGCTCGTCGACGACGACGTGCTCGCCGCGTTCGCCGTCGTCGCCGAACCAGACCAGCTCGGCCCTGCCCTGGTCGAGCGGTACGGCGACATCGTGGACCGCTTCAGCTTCTACACCCCCTACGAGGTCGACGAGGCGGCGCTCGGGCCCGCCATCGAGACCTTGCGCGCCACCTGACCGGACGAAGGGGTGTCGGCTGGCAGGCGCAGCGGATGGAGGAGTAGGCTACGTCACATGCAGGATCTCCTCGCCCTCGCCGCGACCGTACGGTCGCGCGTCGGCTGAGCCAGGCCCCCGGCGCGCTCCCCTTCCCACCGAGGCCTGGCTCGGGTTCCCCCATCGTTGTGGAGTCCCGGAGCTTTGACATGACTGTGCTCGACCACTCTCCCCGCACCGGCTACGCCTATCGCATGCAGCGTCGTCACGAGATCGTGATGGTCGGCGGGATGGACGCCGTGCTCCGCGTCGGCAACGCGCTGCTGCGCTCGGGCTTTCCCATCCGCGAGTTCACCGTCGACGTCCGCGACGGTGTGCCGTACAGCTGCGTCACCTGCACCGTCTCGCTCACCGCCGAGGAGTCCGACGCGTTCCCGCGCATGCTGGGCAGGCTCGACGACGTGGTGTCCGTGGAGCCCTGCTGACCCGACCCGGTCACGAACAAGACCCTGTCACGAATACGACAGAGGGGGGTCAAAGGCCGGATCCGCCCGCTTCGGGCATGGGCGGGCACTCTATGGTGCGGACATGACCGTCCCTCCCCCGGCCGGACAGGGCCAGTACGGAGCGTGGAACCAGCCGCCCGCCGGTGGCGCATGGCCACCGCCTGCCGGGGTCGGCGGCTACCCCGAGCCGGGGCTCGGCGGCGGCTACCCGGGGCCGGGCTACCCGCCCGCGCCGCCGCAGCGGCCGGGCACCAGCGGGTTCGCGATCGCCGCCCTGGTGCTCGGGATTCTCGGGTTCCTCGTCTTCCCGATCCTGCTCAGCATCATCTTCGCGATCATCGCGCTGTCCCAGATCCGCACGAGCGGGCAGAACGGCCGCGGCATGGCGGTCGCGGGCCTGATCCTGTCGGCGATGTGGGTGATCGGCTTCATCGTGCTGGTCATCGTGGCGCTCAACAGCCCCGCCAAGCGCGACCCCGGCGGCACGATCAGCCAGGGCGGCGACATCTCGGCCACCGCGCTGGAGGTCGGGGACTGCGTCAACAACCTCAAGGACTCGACGGACGTCCTGTCGCTGCCGGGGGTGCCGTGCACCCAGCCGCACGAGGGCGAGGTCTTCGCGGTGTTCGACCTGCCCGCAGGCGACTACCCGGGGCAGGACGCCGTCGACAAGCAGGTCTCCGAGCAGTGCAACACCCGCCTGTCGGCCTACAGCCCCAGCGCCGCCGACGACCCCGCGGTCGGCCTGTTCAGCGTCTACCCGCTGCGGCAGAACTGGGAGCGCGGTGACCGCGAGGTGGTGTGCATCGCGACGGCCACCTCCGGCACCACCACCGGCTCGATCAAGGGGAAGTAGCGGGGCAACGCACGTCGACCCCGAACGCGCCCGCCCGCGCGAGTCTGCTGTCAAAGGTGACCAGAGGCGCTCCGACGGCCCGGGCCAGCGCCAGGTAGCAGGCGTCGTACGGCGTGACGGCGTGCCGGAATGACCAGATCTCCCGGATCAGGTGCTCCGTGGTCATCCTGCGCACCGGCGCGCTGGCCAGGTTCTCGACGGCCCTCTCCGCCACCGCGCCGTCGATGAGGTTCGTGGTGAGCATCTTGCGGATGACCGCGAGCACTTCGGCGCCGATGATGTCCGGCGCGATGAGGACTTCGGTGTCGGGGAGCAGCGCCTCGACCGCAGGGGCTCGTTCGGACCGCAGCACGATCTCGGCCAGGGCCGATGCGTCAACGACGATCGGCACGCACGTCGTCCACGACGTCTGCGGCCGGTGGCAGGCCCCGAGTGACCGGCTGCTGCCGAAGGCGCCGCATCCACGTGCGCTGGGTGGGCACGGAGAGATCCCGTTGCAGGGCCTGCAGGACGTAGACCTGCAGATCGACCCCTTCGTCCGCCGCCCGCCGTCGCAGCGCCTCGTGGAGTTCCGGCGGGACATCCTTCACCTGAAGCGCGGCCACGACCCAGCATAGCATGCTGACGGCATGCTAGGTCTGGTGGGCGGGCACCGCATCCAGGGCGTGCCGCAGCATCTCGGCCGTCGTCGCCACCTTGACCCGCTCGGCGTCGCGCAGGCCGCCGCGGCGGATCTCCTCGGCGTCCAGGCGCAGCCAGGCCGTCCAGTCGATGGCGCGCACGCCGTGCTCGACCAGCGCCGCACGCAGGGCCTCGGGCTCGGGGTGGGCGGGGGCAGGCAACGACGGCAGGTCCTCCAGCACGGCCTTCGCGGTCTCGGTGCCGTCGCCCTTGTTCGTGCCGATCACCCCGGTCGGGCCGCGCTTGATCCAGCCCGTGACGTAGGCGCCCGGCACCGGCACCCCGTCGCGCACGACCCTGCCGCCCTCGTTCGGCACGGTGCCCGTCGCCGCGTCGAACGGCAGGCCGGGGATGGGCTGTGCGTCGTAGCCGATCGCACGGACGACGAGCCCGACGTCGAGCGTCTCGGTCTCCCCCGTGCCGCGGACGCGCTCACCGTCGATCACGTTGCGCTCGATCTCGATGCCGGTGACGCGCCCGTTCTCGCCGAGGATCCGGACCGGGGTGCGCAGGAAGTGCAGGTGGATGCGGCGCGCCTTGCCGGTCGCGGGGGCGTCGACCCACCCGGTGAGCGAGGCGAGGCACTGCCGCATCCGCCGTTCGGCGGGCTCGGGGACCCCCGCGGCGAGCAGCCCGTCGTCGTGGACGACGACGTCGGCGCCCGCGAGGTCGCCGATCTGGTTGAGCTCGGCCGGGGTGAACTTCACGTGCTGAGGGCCGCGACGGACGATGATGTGGATGTCGCGGACGGCGCTGTCGCGCAGGACGTCGAGCACGGGCCCCGGCACGTCGGTGGCCGCCATCTCGTCGGTGGTGCGCGCCAGCACCCGGGCCACGTCGAGCGCCACGTTGCCCGCGCCGACGACGGCGACGCCGGGGCGGTCGAGCGGCGGGTCAAGGTCCTGGTAGTCGGGGTGCCCCGAGTACCAGGACACGAAGACGCCCGACCCGACGGAGCCCGCGAGCTCCTCCCCCGGCACGCCCAGTGCGCGGTCGACCGAGCTGCCGGTCGCGTGGATGACGGCGTGGACGTGCTCGCGCAGGACGTCGAGGGGCAGCCCGCCCTCGCCGACGTGCACGCCGCCGAGGAACTCCAGCTCGGCGGGGTCGAACGGGCGCTGCAGCACCCGGATGACCGACTTCATCTTCACGTGGTCGGGCGCGACGCCGTAGCGCACGAGCCCGTAGGGCGCGGGGAGCCGGTCGAGCACGTCGACGCTCACCGGCAGCTCGGACGTGAGCAGCGCCGCCGCCGCGTAGAGGCCAGACGGGCCCGCACCGACCACAGCAACCCGGTACATCAGACGCGCTCCGTGGAGAGGGGGGACAGGGGCGAGAACCGCGGCGGTCGTTTCTCCAGCCACGACGCGACACCCTCGCGCATGTCGGCGCTGCCGATGCGTTTGTCGGTCTCGACGTACGCGCGGCTCAGTGCGTCGCCGTGGGAGCCCTCGGCCGCCTCGAACACCTGCGCCGCGATCACCGCGACGGCCGAGGGTGCGCAGTTCCGGGCGATGTCGCGGGCGTAGTCCTGGGCCGCGGTGACGACGTCGTCGCGCGGCACGACCCGGCTGACCAGGCCCAGCTCCTTCGCCTCTGCCGCCTCGAACGTGCGCGCCGAGAGCAGGAGGTCCAGGGCGTTCTCCAGGCCGACCAGGCGCGGCAGGGTCCACGCGATGCCGTACTCGGCCACGAGCCCACGCCGGGCGAACGCCGTCGAGAAGCGTGCGGTGTCGGCGGCGAAGCGGACGTGGCAGAACAGCGCCTGCACCAGCCCGACGCCCGCGCACGCCCCGTTGATGGCCGCGACCAGCGGCTTCGGGAACGTCCGCGGCACGTCGATGGGACGGTGGGGCAGGACGGCGCCCTCGGCGGACAGGCCGCCGAGGCGGGCCATGTCGGCGCCGGGGCAGAACGTCGTGCCCGCGCCGGTGACGACGACAGCGCGCACGGCCTCGTCGGCCGCCGCCGCCGTCAACGCGCCGTAGTAGCCGTCCTCCAGCTCCTCGGACCAGCCGTTGCGCCGCTCCGGCTTGTTGAACGTGACCGTGCGCACGCCGTCGGCGTCGGTCTCGACCAGCACCGCATCGGTCATGTGAACCTCGGCTTCCGCTTCTCGAGGCCTGCCGCGGCGGCCTCCCGCTGGTTCGGACTGCCCATGATCGCCGCCATGGTGTTCCGCTCCGCGGTCAAACCGTCCTCGAGCGGACCGTGCGCCTTCTCCAGCAGCCCCTTGGCGGCGCGAACGGCGTCGGGGTTCACCGCCGCGATCCGGGCGGCGAGCTCGTGGGCGGCGGCGAGCGGGTTGTCGACGACGCGGGTGACCAGCCCGATCCGGTCCGCCTCCGCGGCGTCGATCCGGCGTCCCGTCCAGGTCAGCTCCGCCGCGACGTCCGGCCCGACCAGCCTCGGCAGCAGCTGGGTGCCCGCCATGTCGGGCGTGAGCCCCCAGTTGATCTCGAAGACGCTGAGCACGGCGTCCGGCGCGGCGATGCGGATGTCCGCGCCGAGGGCGAGCTGCAGGCCACCGCCCAACGCGTGCCCACGCACGGCGGCGATGACGGGGACGGGCAGGTCGTGCCAGGCCATCACCGCGCGCTGGCCGAGCGACCGCCCGTCCGCGCCCGTGGTGGTCGGGTCGTCGGCGGGGCGCCAACGCTCGCCCGCCGCCATCGACGAGAACGCCGACAGGTCGAGGCCCGCGCAGAACGACCGCCCCTCCCCGGAGAGCACGACGGCGCGCACCGCAGGCGTGTCCGCGAGGCCTGCCGCCGTATCGGCGAGCGCCGTGAACATCGCCATGTCGAGCGCGTTGAGCTTCCCGGGACGGTTGAGCCGGACGTCGGCGACGCCGTTCGCGATCGTGTACACCACGCGGTCCGCCACTCGCCGACCCTACCCCGGCCCCCTGCGACGCTCACGCCCTGAACGGCCCACGCGTTCGGTCACACTGCGTGTCTCGTTCCGCCGAGTGAGCAGACGCCTGCGACGCGCTACGGTCAGCGCTCATGCGGAGCGATGACGAGCAGCTCTACGGCAAGCGGATGTTGGTGGAGATCTCGCACGCCATCGAGCGGTTCGCGCTGGCCGCCGACCCCGGCACCCCGCTCGTCGTGATCGCGATGTTCCAGAAGCTGTCCTACTTCGCGCGGGAGGTCGACGCCTACCGCGAGATCGCGGCGCGGGGCGCGGTCACCGTCGTCGGCCTGGCCGAGGACCTCCCGCCGGAACTCCCGCCGGGCGTCCGCCACACGCTGCTCGACGCCCGCGACCCGCTGGCCCGCGAGTGGAGCGTGACCGTGCTCGGGCCCAAGGGCGGGGCGACCCTGGTGGCCATCGACCAGGAGTCGCTCGACCCGCACGCGCGCACGATCGAGGAGGGCCGCCGCTTCCGGGGCAGATGGTCGTTCTCGCGGTCCGCGGCCTACGCGCAGGTCCTGCGGCTGCGGGCGCAGCTGCGGCTGAACGCCGACACCGCGGAGCGCATCGACACCGTGCTGCGTGCCGTGCTCGACGAGCCCGAGCCGATGCGTCAGGACTGGTGGGAGGTGCCCCTGCGCTTCCTCGGCGAGCGCATGGACCGCGCGATCCGCGAGCGCGCCGCCGCCGTGGCCGACCTCGAGGCGGCCCGCGACGACACGGCCGAACGCGACCCCCGCACCGGCCTCTACACCGGCGCCTTCCTCGAGCGCTGGACCCGCGGGCTGGGCTCGGGCACGCTGCCGATCGGGCTCGTGCTGCTGCGGGCGTTCGGGGTGGCCCAGCTGCGCGGCCAGTACGGCCTGCGCGCCGAGCTCGCCGTGCTGCAGGGGCTGCGGGAAGGCATCGGCGGCCTGCTCCGCGAGACCGACCGGCTGATCCGCCTCGGCCGCGAGGACTTCCTGCTCGTGCTGCCGTCCTGGGCGAACGAGGACGTGCTGCGGCTCTGCGACGAGGTCTGCGCGCGGGTGTCCGCGCTCGACCAGGTCTACCCGTTCGTCGCGCTGCCCGCGGTAGCCGCGGCCACCGTGACGCGGGAGCGCCCGCTGCCCGTGCAGCGGCTCGTGCACGAGGTGCAGTCCGACCGCGTCGCGGTGCCCGCCTAGACCGATGCCCTTGCCGCCGCCGGGTACGCCAGGCCGAGGTGGTCGCGCAGGGTCGGGCCCGTGTAGGCGGTGCGGTAGCAGCCCAGGTCCTGCAGCTCCGGGACCACCTTCGCGACGAACTCGTCCAGCCCGCCGGGCACCAGGTGCGGCACGAGGATGAAGCCGTCGGACGCGTCCTGCTGGACGTAGTCGTCCATCTGCGCGGCCACCTGCTTCGGCGTGCCGACGAACGACTGCCGCGACGTCGTCTCGATGACCAGCTCGCGGATCGTGAGCCCGCCCTTGGCCGCCGCGAGCTCGCGCCAGGCCTTCGCGACGGCCATCGGGTCCTTCTCGTGGCGCACGCGACCCCGGGTGATCGTCGCGCCGGGGTCGGGCTCGACGTCGGGCAGGGGGCCGTCGGGGTCGTACGCGGACAGGTCGCGGCCCCACACCTGCTCCAGGAACGCGATCGCGGTCTGCTGGCTGACCTGCTCGCGCCGCACCCGCTCGGCGTTCTCCTGCGCCTCGGACTCGGTGTCGCCGAGCGCGAACGTCGTGGCGGGCAGGATCGTGATCTCCTCGGGACGACGGCCGTAGCGCGGCATGCGGCCCTTGAGGTCCTGGTAGAACGCCTGGCCCGCGGCGACCGTGCCGTGCCGCGAGAAGATCGCGTCGGCGGTGCGGGCGCCGAACTCGCGGCCCTCGTCCGAGTCGCCGGACTGGATGAGCACCGGGTGCCCCTGCGGCGTGGGCGGCAGCGTGAAGCGGCCTTCGAACGCGAACTGGCCGCTCGCGAACTCGACCGGCTCCCGCTCCGACAGCCACAGCGCCGTGGCCGCGTCGAGGATCTCCTGGGCCCGGTCGTAGCGCTGCTCGGGGCGCAGGAACCCGCCGCGGCGGAAGTTCTCGCCGGTGAACGCGTCGGAGCTGGTGACGAGGTTCCACGCGGCGCGCCCGCCGGACAGGTGGTCGAGCGAGGCGAACTGGCGGGCGAGCTCGTAGGGCTCGTTGAACGTGGTGTTGATCGTGCCGCCGAGGCCGAGCCGGGTGGTGACCGCCGCGATCGCGTTCAGCACGGTCAGGGTGTCGGGGCGGCCGACCACGTCGAGGTCGTGGATCTTTCCTCGGTGCTCGCGCAGGCGCAGGCCTTCGGCCAGGAAGAGGAAGTCGAAGAAGCCTCGCTCGGCGGTCTGGGCGAAGTGCACGAACGAGTCGAAGTCGGTCTGGCTGCCCGATGCCGGGTCACTCCAGACCGTCGTGTTGTTGACGCCGGGGAAGTGCGCGGCGAGGTGGATCTGCTTCTTCTGGCTCACGAGCGGGCTCCCGCGAAGGGGTCGGGCGGGGGGGCGAAGGGGTCGGGCGGGGGGGCGAAGGGGTTGGCCGGGCGGGGAAGGCCGAAGCGCTCCCGGAGCGTGGCGCCCGCGGCGGGCGGGCGCCGCAGGCCCCGTTCGGTCAGCGCGGTGGCGAGGCCGGTGAGCTGGTCGGGAGCGCCGAGCAGCGTGACGCCGTCGGCCGCCCTTCCGTGGACGACCTCGCGCACGACGTCGACGAGCACATCCCGGCGCGCCTCGACCGTCGGCGCGGCGGACCCGTCGATGGGCGCGCCGACCGCGAGATCGAGGAGGACGGCGACGGTGTCCGGGTCGCGGCCCGCGGCGGCGACGGCGCTGCGGATGCGCTCGCGGGCGGTGTGCGCGGCGGCCAGGTCGGGCGCCGCGACCCGCACGACGTCGGCCCACCGCGCGGCGACGGGCAGCGCGTCCGGCTCGTCCCGCGTCACGACGAGAGGATGCGCCTGCGGGCTGCGCGGCGTGATGGACGGCCCTTTGACGGAGAAGAACTCGCCGACGAAGCCGATGTCGTGCAGCTTCTCGCGGTCCACGTAGCGGCCGGTGGCGACGTCCCGGATCACCGCGTCGTCCTCCCACGAGTCCCACAGCCGAACGACCACCTCGACCGCCTCCGCGGCCTCCCGCCAGAGCGTCTCGGGCGGCGCGGCGGGCTTGCGGCCGAAGAGGCGGGCCTCCTCCTCGGTGCGGGAGACGGCGACCTGCCAGCCCGCCCGGCCGCGCGAGACGAGGTCCAGCGTGGCGATGGCCTTGGAGATGTGGAACGGCTCGGTGTGGGTGACCGTGACGGTGGGCACGAGCCCGACCTCCGCGACGACCGGCGCGAGACGCGCGGCGACCGCGACCGCGTCGAGCGTCGGCGGGTCGTCGGGGCCTGGTGGGACGAAGGAGTCGGACCAGACGAGCAGGTCGGCTCCGGTGCGCGCGGCGGCCCCGGCGACCGCGACGTGATGCGCGGCGCTCGGCTCCCCGGCCGTAGTGAGCTCGACCGCCAGGTACGCGTGGCTGCTGCCCATGCCCTCCCCAACCCCGCCGCGCACCGGCACCATTCCCGGTCAGGAGGCGGGTTGCTCGGCGCCGAGCGTCGAGTAGCCGCGCTCGGCGTAGGGGAAGCCGTCCAGCTCGGTGGTTTCCTGGCGCTGCTGGTAGTAGGAGCGGATCTCGGCGATCCGCCCGTCGGCGGCGAACGTGAACCACTCCGCACCGCGCGTGGCGACCCGCTCCGCGGCGCCCTGCGGCCGCCAGAACATCGTCCACTCGATCACGGCCTCGCGCCCGTTCGCCAGCCCGTGGTCGACCACCCACCTGGCCTCGATCAGGCCGGAGACCTTGCGCCAGTACCGCGCGAGATGCTCCGCGCCGCGGACCGGCGCCGAGCCGACGTTGGGCGCGAGGAAGTAGTGCACGACGTCGTCGGCGAGCGTGGCGCGCATCGCGGCGACGTCGCCGGTCGAGCAGCCGTCGTAGTAGGCGCGGACGACATGGAGAGGCTCGTGCGCGGACAACACTGTTCCCACGACGTTATCCGCGCACGATGCCGAGATCGACGGGCAGCGTGCGCAGCCCCCGGACCAGGGTGCTGTGCCGGTAGACGAGGTCGGCGGGCGGGACGGCGAGGGTCATGTCCGGACGGGCGGCGAGCAGTGCGCCGATCGCCTCCTGGCCCTCGATGCGGGCCAGCTGGGCGCCGAGGCAGTGGTGCAGGCCGTGGCCGAACGCGGTGTGCCCGGCGTCGTCGCGGTCGATGCGCAGGACGGCGGGTTCGGCGAAGCGGGCCGGGTCGCGGTTGGCCGCTGCCAGCGACAGGATCACGACCGATCCCGCGGGGATCGGCACGCCCGCGTACTCGACGTCCTCCGCCGCGAACCGGGCGAGCGTGCTGTGCACCGGCGAGTCCCAGCGCAGGAACTCCTCGACCGCGGCGGGCAGCAGCTCGGGACGGCGGCGCAGCAGGTCGAGCTGGTCGGGGTGGGTGAGCAGGGCCAGCATGCCGTTGCCGATGAGGTTGACCGTGGTCTCGTGGCCCGCGATGAGCAACATCATCGCCATCGCCACGAGCTCATCGGGGGTCAGGCGGTCGTCGTCGGCGTCCTCGACCAGGGCGCTGATCAGCGCGTCGTCGGGCTGGGCGCGCTTGGCCTCGACCAGCTGCGACAGGTAGCCGTGCAGGTTCGCCGCGGCCTCCATCGACTGGTCCTGGGTCTGGTCGTCGACCATCGTGTTGGACCACGCGGCGAAGTCGTCCCGGTCCGAAGCGGGCACGCCGAGCAGCTCGCAGATCACGAGCACGGGCAGCAGGAACGCGTACGAGGGCATGAGGTCCACCCGGCCGGACGGGGGCAGGGCGGCGATCAGCTCGGCCGCGACCTGCTCGACCCGCGGCCGCAGCGCCTCCGTGCGCCGCAGGGTGAACACCCGCGAGACCAGCTTGCGCAGCCTCGTGTGCCCCGGCGGGTCCATGAGGATCATCATCGGGATCGGGGTGGCGGGCTGCGCCGCGCGCTCCTCCGGCGGGAGCGTGTAGCGCCAGTCCTTGGACAGGCGCGGGTCGACGAGCGCGGCCTTGACGTCGGCGAACCGGCTGATCAGCCACACCACGCCGTCGGCGCGCTCGACGCGGCGGACCGGAGCGTCGTCGCGCAGCTGCGCGTAGGCCGGGTAGGGGTCGCGCCAGAAGGCGCCGTCGAACAGGTCGAGGGTGACGCTCACCGTCCCGACCCTACCCGCGGGTAGGGGCGAGGGCGGCCGGGTCGACCGGCACGTCCGCGGGCAACGGCTCGCCGGTGACGATCGCCGCGGCCAGCGCGGCGAGGGCAGGGGCGGTCTCGATGCCCGAGCCGCCCTGGCCCGCGACGAACGCGAACCCTGGATGGTCGGGCCAGGCGCCCACGACCGGACGCCGGTCGGGCACGAACGAGCGCAGGCCCGCCCAGCTCGTGCGGATCGAGCGCAGCCCCAGCCCGGTCGCCTCCTCGACCCGCTCCAGCGCGAGGGCGACGTCGAGCTCGTCGGGGCGTGCGTCGCCGGGCTCGGCGGGGGTCTCGTCGGCGGGCGAAAGGAGCAGGTCGTCGCCGTCGATCTTGTAGTAGAAGCGCTCGGTGGCCTCGCAGACCATCGCCCCCCGCAGGCGGGACCGGTCGGGCACCCGGGCCACCGCGATCGTGCGGCGGTAGGGTCGCAGGCCGATCCGCGGCACGCCCGCGCGCTCGGCGACGACGTCGGCCCACGCGCCCGCGGCGTCGACGACGAGCCCGGCGACGAGCCCGTCGACCCGCCATGCCGCGCCGTCACGCGCGAGGTCGCGCGCCGGGGCGCCGGTGCGGACGAGCCCGCCCCTCGCCTTCAGCCCCCGCACGTAGGCCTGGTGCAGGGCGTCGGTGTCGACGGCGGCGGCCGCGGACCGCGCCGCCGCACGCACGGTGCCGGGGCGCAGGGTGGGGGCGTGCGCCTCGGCCTCTTCTGGCGTGAGCGGGCGCGGCGCGTCGGGCTCTCCCGCACGCTCGGCCAGCATCGCGGCGAGCGCGGCGTCGCCCGGCGCGTCAAAGGCGGCCCACAGCACGTCGAGCGGGCGCAGGAGCGGCGGCGCGTCCAGCTCGTCGGAGAGGCGGGCGAACCGGGGCCCGCTGGCCGCGATGAGCGCACGGACCACGTCGGTGCCGTGGCCGGGGATCCAGGTGGCCGCGGAACGGGCGGTCGAATGCCGGGCGAGCTCCGGCTCGGCCTCGAGGAGCACCACCGAACGGGTGGCGGCCAACTCGTAGGCCACCGAAGCGCCCGCGATGCCACCGCCGATCACCACGACGTCGCACGAGTCCATACCGGCGACGGTAATTGGCTCGCGGCCAGCCGGGCGGACGGCCTACCGTGGCGCCCATGCGCAACTGACCCGCCCGTGGTGGCCCGGACGCCTTCTCGTCCGTCCCGCCCGGTCCCGTCCCCTCGCCGCGCCGGTTCTCCGCGCGGTGCCCGATCACTCTCTTCTGAGGTGCGCATGTCTGCCCAGCCGTCCTCGTCGTCCGCCGACCAGCCCACGCCGTCCAACCGGGCGGCGCGCAGGCGGAAGGGCAAGACCACCGACCCTGCGCTGCTCCAGCACGGTCTCGCGGGCCCCGTCAAGGCCGCCAGAACCACGGCGCAGGGCCGCCGGATCAACCCGGTGCGCCGTACGGGCTGATCCGGCCCGGGCGCCGCCTGCCGCGTCCCCCGCCGCGGGGCACGTCGCAGAGCAGCTGTACGCCTCGCAGCGTCCTCGGACCCTGCGACGTGCCAGCCCGGTCTGCGAGGCAGCGGACCGACCGCGCCTGCGGGACGGTCGCCCCGCGGCCCGGCGGTGGTCCCCGCGGTCGACCTCCTGGACCGCAGCCCGTGTGACGATGGGGGACGTGTCGACGTGTCACGTCTGGTGGGCGGGGCCGGTGGCTCCCGAGGAGGCCCCCGCGCTCGTGGACCTCCTGGACGGGCACGAGCGCGAGCGGCTCACCCGTTTCCGACGTCCTGTGGACACCGCCCGCTACCTGGCGGCCCACGCCCTCACCCGGATCGTGCTCGGCACCTGGCTGGGGCGACCGCCGTCGTCGCTGGTCATCGACAGGACGTGCCGCTGCGGCCGTCAGCACGGCAAGCCCGCGCTCGCCGAGGGCGGCCCCCACTTCTCGCTCAGCCACGCGGGCGACGTGGTCGGGGTGGCCGTGCTCGACGTCGGTCCGGTCGGGTTGGACGTCGAGGTCGTCCGCCCGATGTCCGACCTGGACGCGACGGCCCGGCACGTCGGCGCCCCATCGGAGCCCGCGGCGTTCTTCCGGGCGTGGACCCGGAAAGAGGCCCTCCTCAAGGCCACCGGCGACGGTCTGGCCAGCCCGATGGCGGCCATCGTCCTCGATGACGACGGCGTCGCCTCATGGACGGGGGACAGCGCGCCCGAGGGCCCCGTGTGGCTGCGCGACCTGCGCGCGCCCGACGGCTCACCCGCCGCGGTGGCCGGGTTCGGCGCGACCACTCCCGCGGTGGCCGAGCACGACGGCCGCCGCCTCCTCACCCCCGGTGAGTCCCGCATTTCGACACGGTGAGTCCCGCAAACCGCCACGGCAGGCACCGGATGCACGTGAGCAGCGGCTGGTGATCATCAGCTTGGTGCAGGAAGCGGCCATTTCTGACCGGACTTGCGCCGACCTGGTGATCATGTCCCCGGCAGGCGCCGTTGGCTGGGATCGAGCGGGAAGCGACGCCAATCGGGCGCACAGCGCGGACCGAGGGCCGGAACTGTCGGAGTGCTCCGGGAAGATGGGCGGGTGACAGATGGTGTGGCGCGCTGGGTGCTGCACCTGGACATGGACGCGTTCTACGCCTCGGCCGAGCAGCTCACCCGCCCGACGTTGCGCGACCGGCCCGTGCTGGTCGGAGGGCTCGGGCCGCGGGCGGTCGTGGCCGGGGCCAGCTACCAGGCGCGGACGTTCGGGGCGCGCTCGGCGATGCCGATGGGCCAGGCGCGGCGGCTCTGCCCGCACGCCACCGTCCTCCCGCCGCGCTTCGCCCTCTACCAGGCGCTCTCCGAGTCCGTGATGGGCGTGCTCGCCGAGGCGGCGCCGGTGCTCGAGCCGGTCTCGCTCGACGAGGCGTTCCTCGAGCCGCCCCAGCTCGTCGGCGCCTCCGCGGCGGAGGTCGAGCGCTTCGCCACCGCGCTGCGAGCCGACGTGCGCACGACCACCGGTCTGCCCGCGTCGGTCGGGGCGGGCTCCGGAAAGCAGCTCGCCAAGATCGCGTCCGAGCTCGCCAAGCCGGATGGGCTGCGCGTGGTCGACCCGGCCACGCAGCACGCCGTTCTCGCCCCGCTCCCCGTGCGGATGCTGTGGGGAGTCGGGCCGGTCGCGGAGGCGGCCTTGCACCGGGCGGGCGTCCGGACCGTGGGCGAGCTGGCCGCCCTCGACGCGCGGGAGGCGGGCAGGCTGCTCGGCGGCGCGGTCGGCACCGAGCTGCACCGCCTCGCCCAGGGCGTCGACGATCGGCCGGTCGCCCCGCGCGGCGCCGCCAAGCAGGTGAGCGCCGAGACCACCTTCGACGTCGACCTGACGGCCATGAGCGCGGTGCACGACGCGGTCGCCCGCCTGGCCGGGTCCGCCCACCGGCGGCTGCTGGCGTCGGGCCGGGCGGCGCGCACGGTCACGGTCAAGGTGCGCAGCGCCGACTTCACCACCGCCACCCGCTCCGAGACCTCCGCCGAGGCCAGCACCGACCTGGCCGTGCTCACGGCGGTCGCCCAGCGCCTCGCCCGCTCGGCCGTTCCCAAGGGCGGGGTTCGGCTGTTGGGGGTCTCGCTCGCCGGGCTCGGCGACGAGCCGCCGCCCGCGCTGTTCACCACCGCGCAGCCCGCCGCGGAGCAGGCATCCGTCGCGGAGCGGCCGCCCGAGCCGGTCGACCTGCCGCGGCCGTGGCGCACCGGCGACGACGTCCACCATCCCGACCACGGCCACGGCTGGGTGCAGGGCGCGGGCCACGGCCGCGTCACCGTGCGTTTCGAGACCCGGAGCACCGGGCCCGGCCGCGCGCTCACCCTGCCCGCCGACGACCCGGCGCTGCAGCGCGCCGACGCCCTGGCCAGCCTCGCCTGAGCCGGTAGGCAACCACGCAGGCGGCAGGCGCGCGACCCGACCCAGCCCCGCTGTTCACCACGCGGGCCGCGCAATCTGAGGTCCGCGTGACCTCGCGGGGCTACTCTCGGAAAAGACGATCAGCGCAGCCACCGGGGGGAGGCGAGGAGACCATTACCGATCGCAGCGCGGCGCGTCGGGCCAGAGGCTGGTGGGGGGTCGCGACACTGCTGCTGGCCATGGGCGCGCTGCTGGCCGCGTGCCGGGCCGCCGTCATCATGGTCTACCTCAGTCTGGCCTACCGCGACCAGCTCAACCCGATCACCACTCCGGCCAGCTACTACGTCTACGTCGACGGGGGCCGAGCGCCCTTCGAGACCTCCTCCATCCTGCTGGCGCTGGCCGTGTTCGGGCTGCTCGTCGGCATGGCGGGCGCGGGCGTGCGCATGGCGGGGCGGCCGACGGTGCTGTTCGGCATCTGGGCCTGCTGCATGCTGCTGGCCGCGATCTTCCCGACCGACGACTCCCCCGACATCGAGACGTTCGGCGGCTGGGTCCACCAGTTCGCGGGCGCCGGGATCCTCGCGCTGCTGTCGTTCGCGGGCCTCGCCGCGGCGCCGCGGCTCGCGGAGTCACCCGCGTGGCGACCGGTGGTCGGGATCGTCCGGCTGCTGTCCATCGGCGCCGCGCTGCTCGCGGTGACCTACGTGCTCACCCGCGTCGTCCAGCTCAGCCCGACGCTGCTCGCGCTCACCGGCGGCATCGACATCGGCGGGATCCTGCAACGCATGGTGTTCCTGTTCGACATCGGCGTGGTGGCGGCGCTCGCCGTCCACCTCGTGCGGGTGTCGTGGCACGCGCTGCGGCCCAGGGTCGACACCTGGAGCGCCGACCCGACGCGGCTCTAGCAGGCGCTAGCCGTCCTTGTCCGTGACGCCCGCGGCGTCGAAGGTCGCCACGTCACGCAACGCCCGCGCCGCGCCGAGCGCGACCGGAAGGGCCAGCAGCGCCCCCGTGCCCTCGCCCAGCCGCATGCCGAGGTCGACCAGCGGGTCGAGGCCCAGCCGAGCGAGCGCGATCCGGTGCGCGGGCTCCACCGAACGGTGACCCGCGAGGCAGGCGCCGACCGCGTCGGGCGCGAAGGCGGCCGCCACGAGCGCGGCGGCGCCCGCGTTGACGCCGTCGAGCAGCACCGGCACCCGCGCGGCCGCCCCGCCGAGGACGAACCCGGCCAGCGCGGCGTGCTCGAGCCCGCCGAAAGCGGCGAGCACGCCCACCGGGTCGGCCGGATCGGGCGTGTGCCGCGCGAGGGCGCGCCGTACGACGTCGATCTTGCGCGCGAGCGTGACGTCGTCGATCCCGGTGCCCCTCCCCGTGGCATCCGCTGGCTCGGCGCCGGTGAACGCGCAGGTCAGAGCGGCCGCGGCGGTGGTGTTGGCGATGCCCATGTCGCCGGTGACGAGTGCGCGGTGGCCGTCGGCGACCAGCTCACGGGCCGTCGTGATGCCGACCTCGACCGCCGCGCGCACCTGGTCGCGGGTGAGCGCTGGGCCGGTCGTCATGTCCGCGGTGCCGTCGGCGACCCGGCGGGCGACGAGCCCTGGCTGCGGGTCGAGCGGGGTCGCGACCCCGACGTCGACGACGACCACGTCCGCCCCGACCTGCCGGGCGAACGCGTTGACCACCGCGCCGCCCGCGAGGAAGTTGGCCACCATCTGGACGGTCACCTCCTGCGGCCACGGCGTCACACCCTGGGCGTGGACGCCGTGGTCGCCCGCGAAGACCGCGACGGCGGCGGGCTCGGGCAGCGGCGGCGGGCAGGCTCCCGCGATCCCGGCGAGCGTCACGCCCAGCTCTCCGACCCGGCCGAGCGCGCCGCGCGGCATGGTCATCCGGTTGAGCCGCTCCCTGGCTGCGGCCATGGCCGCCGGGTCGGGCGGCGCGATCGCGGCGACGGTCTCGTCGATCAGGTCCATCGGTGCCTCCTGGTGGGGTCGTGAGCGGAAAACGTCGCTCTGACCGGGTTCTCCGCGCACAGGCGCGTCAGCGCAGGGCCGCGCCGCGCGCACCCCGGCGCGGCGGGACGATCAACGTCGACAGGTAGGGGCCGGGCGCCCTCGGATCCAGCTCGGCGGCGCGGCGGATGTCCTCGTCGGGCAGGCCGAGCCGGGCGCCGTAGACCGCGTCGTCGATGCGGCCGGTGGCGCGGAGCACCGCGAGCGCCTCCGGCAGCATCCGCCCGAACTTGTAGGCGACGAGCGCGTCGCCGCGGTCCAGCGCCTCGCGGAAGCGGTCGGCGCCCGCCGTCATCGGGAAGAGCGCGAGCGCCTCCCGCCCCTCGACCAGCGGGGTGGCCGTGCGCGCGGCGAGGTCCTGCATCGCGGTGATCCCCGGGACGAGCCGGACGTCGAGACCGTCGAGCAGCGCACGCACCGTCGCCGCGAGATAGCCGAACGTCGAGTAGACGCACGGGTCGCCGATCGTGGCGAACACGGCCGTGCCGCCGGGGTGGTCGGCGAACCAGCGCGCCACCTGCGCCGCCCCGGCGTCCCACGCCTGCTCGCGGCGCGCGGTGTGGGTGCGGTCGTGGAGGGCGAACACCACCCGCTCGACGCGCCACGCCTCGGCGTAGTGCAGGACGGTCTGCTCGGCCCGTCCGGTCTCCAAGGAGTCCGACACGGGCACGAAGACGACGTCGGCCTTGGCGAGCAGGTCGGCCGCCCGGACCGTCACGAGGTCGGGGTCGCCCGGCCCGACGCCGACCCCGTACAGCACGGGCCTCACGCCTCCCCCTCCAGGTCGCCTTCGAGCTCCAGGTAGGTCGTGCGCAGCCGTTCGAGCACCGCGTCCTCGGGCTTCGCCCACATCCCGCGCTCGGCCGCCTCCAGCAGCCGCTCGGTGATCCCGCGCAGCGCCCACGGGTTCGAGCGCTCCATGAACGCCCGGTTGACCTCGTCGAACACGTACTCCTGCGCCAACCTGGCGTACATCCAGTCGTCGACGACGCCCGCGGTGGCGTCGTAGCCGAAGAGGTAGTCCACGGTGGCGGCGAGCTCGAACGCGCCCTTGTAGCCGTGGCGCTGCATCGCGGCGATCCACCGCGGGTTCACGACGCGGGCGCGGAACACCCGCTTCGTCTCCTCGGCGAGGGTGCGGGTGCGCACGGCGTCCGGCACGGCGGAGTCTCCGACGTAGGCGGCGGGCGACCGGCCGGTCAGCGCGCGGACCGTGGCGACCATGCCGCCGTGGTACTGGAAGTAGTCGTCGGAGTCGACGATGTCGTGTTCGCGGTTGTCCTGGTTCTTCGCGGCGACGGCGATGCGGCGGAACGCGGTCTCCATGTCCGCGCGCGCCTCGCGCCCGTCCAGCCCGCGGCCGTAGGCGTACCCGCCCCAGACGGCGTAGACCTCGGCGAGATCGGCGTCGCTGCGCCAGTTCCGCGCGTCGATCAACGGCAGCAGGCCCGCCCCGTACGCGCCCGGCTTGGAGCCGAACACCCTGGCGGTCGCCCGACGGCGGTCGCCGTGCTGCGCGACGTCGGCCTCGACGTGCTCGCGGACGTAGTTGTCCGGCTCGTCCACGGCCGCGACGGCGGCCACCGCGTCGTCGAGCAGCGTGATGACGTGCGGGAACGCGTCGCGGAAGAACCCGGAGATGCGCACGGTGACGTCGATGCGCGGGCGGCCGAGCTCCTCCCGCGGCACGACCGCGAACCCGGTGACCCGGCGCGACGCCTCGTCCCACACGGGCCGGGTGCCGATGAGCGCGAGGATCTCGGCGAGGTCGTCGCCCTGGGTGCGCATGGCGCTCGTGCCCCACACGGTGAGACCGACGCTGCGCGGATACTCGCCCGTGTCGGCGAGGTGGCGGGCGAGCAGCGACTCGGCGAGCGCCCGCCCGACCTCCCACGCGCTGCGCGACGGGATCGCCTTCGGGTCGACCGAGTAGAAGTTGCGGCCCGTGGGCAGCACGTTGACCAGGCCGCGGGTCGGCGAGCCCGACGGCCCGGCCGGGACGTGCCCGCCGTCCAGCGCGTGCAGCACGTTCGCGATCTCGTCGGTGGTGCGGGCGAGCCGCGGGACGACCTCGGCGCACGCGAACGCGAGCACCGCGGTCACGTCGGGCACCTCCTCCCGCAGCACCTCCGCGACGACCGCGCCCGGCTCGGCCCATCCCCGGGCCTGCAGGTCGACGACCAGCCTGCGGGCGACCTGCTCCAGCACGTCGACGAGGTCGGCGGCGGTGTGGGCCGGTCCGGGCGCGACCTCCAGCAGCCGTGCGCGAAAAACCTCGCTATGGCCGTGCTTTTCACGCACGGGCGGCTGTGCCGCCAGCAACGCCTGCTCGTCCAGGCCCGCCCAGGTCGCGAGCGCGGCGCGCAGGCCGGGCAGCGCGGCCGTCCCACCCCAGATCTGGGTGGCCCGCAGCACCGCGAGCACGAGGTTGACCTGCGCCTCGCCCTCGGGCACCCCGCCGAGAACGTGCAGGCCGTCGCGGATCTGGACGTCCTTGACCTCGCAGAGGTAGCCGTCGACGTGCAGGACGAAGTCGTCGAACTCCGCCTCGCCGGGCGCGGCGTCGAGGTGCAGGTCATGGTGCAGCTGGGCGGCCGTCACCACCTCCCAGATCCGCGCGCGCAGCGCGGGCAGCTTGGCCGGGTCGAGCGCCGCGACCGTGGTGTACTCGTCCAGCAGCTGCTCCAGCTTCGCCAGCTCGCCGTAGGTGTCGGCGCGGGCCATCGGCGGGACGAGGTGGTCGACGACCACCGCGTGCCCGCGCCGCTTGGCCTGGGTGCCCTCGCCGGGGTCGTTGACGATGAACGGGTACACCAGCGGCAGCTCGCCGAGCACCGCGTCCGGCGCGCACTCCGCCGACAGCCCGAGCCCCTTGCCCGGAAGCCACTCGAGCGTGCCGTGCTTGCCGAGGTGCAGCACCGCGTCGGCGCGGAACGTGTGCTCCAGCCAGCGGTAGGCGGCGAGGTAGTGGTGCGAGGGCGGCAGGTCGGGGTCGTGGTAGATCGCGATCGGGTTCTCCCCGAACCCCCGCGGCGGCTGGATCATCAGCAGGACGTTCCCGAACCGCAGCGACGCCAGCACGATGTCGGACCCGTCCACGTAGAGCGACCCCGGCGGCGCACCCCAGTGCGCGCCGACCGCCTCGGTCAGCGCGGACGGCAGCGCCGCGAGCCGCTCCCGGTAGTCGCGCAGCGGCACCCGCGACGACGCCGCGGCGAGCTGCTCCTCGGTGAGCCACTCGACGTCGTGCCCGCCCGCCGCGATCAGGGTGTGGATCAGCGTGTCCGAGTCGGTCGGGAAGTCGCCGACGGTGTAGCCCGCGTCGCGCAGCGCCGAGAGCAGGCGCACCGCCGACGCGGGCGTGTCGAGCCCGACGGCGTTGCCCACGCGGGCGTGCTTGGTCGGGTAGGACGACAGCACGATCGCCACCCGCCGGTCGGCCACCGGCGTGCGCCGCAGCCGGGCGTGCCGCACGGCGAGCCCCGCGAGCCGGGCCGTCCGCTCGGGGTCGGCGACGTAGGTGGGCAGGTCGTCGCCCGCCGCGGTTTCCTTGAACGAGAACGGCACCGTGACCAGCCGCCCGTCGAACTCCGGGATCGCCACCTGCATCGCCGCGTCCATCGGCGAGAGGGCCGCGTCGGAGGCCGCCCACGTCGCCCGTGGGGTGGTCAGGCACAGGCCTTGCAGCACCGGCACGTCCAACGCGGCCAGCGCGCCAGCGGCCCACGCCTCGTCGTCGCCGCCCGCGCTCGCGCCCGCCGCGACCGTCCCTCCCGCGGCCAGCACCGTCACGACCAGCGCGTCCGCCCGGCCGAGCAGCGCGAGCAGGCC
This sequence comes from uncultured Actinomycetota bacterium, assembly GCA_963750095.1. Taxonomy (GTDB): domain Bacteria; phylum Actinomycetota; class Actinomycetes; order Mycobacteriales; family Pseudonocardiaceae; genus Pseudonocardia. Next base: position 1,596,238 of record CAVVPJ010000012.1, read on the forward strand.
GTCCGGCGCGCCGCGCAGCGACGCGCAGAAGACCGGCAGCGCGTTGGCCCCGCGCGCCTCGACGGCGTCGCAGAGCGCCTCGACGAAGGCGGTGTTGCCGGAGAGCTCATGGGCCCGGTAGAAGACGACGCCCACCGTCGGGCGGTCCGGCCGCTGCTCCCGTGTCCCGTGCACGCCGAACGCGGGCGCGGGGGTGGGCGGCGCGAAGCCCTCCCCGGTGAGCAGCACGGCATCACAGACAAAACCGTGCAGCTCACGCAGGTTGTCGGTGCCGCCTGCCGCGAGGTAGGCCAGCGCCTCGGACGCGACGCCCGCCTGCACTGTGGACGCCGCCATCAGCTCCGCGTCCGGCGTGTCCTCTCCGCCGAGCAGCACCACCGGAAGACCGGACGCGACCAGCGCGTCGACACCCTCCGGCCAGGCCCGCCGCCCACCCAGCAGGCGCAGCACGACGATCGCGACGCCGGAAAGCAGCGGCGGCAGCCCGGCAGGCTCGACCCGCGCCGGGTTCGCGGTGCGGAAGAGCGCCCCCGAGGCGCGCGCCGCCAGCAGCTCCGTGTCGGCAGTGGACAGCAGCAGGACGGCGCCACGCGCAGGCACGGGCGGTTCGCTCACGTCTTCCTCCTCGGAGGGTCCGCGCCCTCACGTTCGGGGGTCTGACGACGGCGGCGAGTGTCTGGCTCCCCGAAGCGCTCGGGATCACAGTGGCGGGACCGCGCCGGACTCTCACCGGGCTTCCTCGACGTCCGTCGCCGGTCACGAGACCACACCGGAATGCCGACGGTCAACGTTGCGCGTTTGGGAACAAGGCACATTCGGGAAAGCCCTGTCAACGGTTCACACGACAGAGTGTGTCGTTCCTCACCCCAGAGAGGTGGACGTGGACAGCACAGTGATCGTCCTGATCGTCGTCATCGTGCTGCTGGTGATCGCACTCGGCGCAGCGGGGGCCATGTTGGCCAAACGCCGCCGGTCCGAGCACCTGCAGGAGCACTATGGCGCCGAGTACGAGCGCGCCGTCACCGAGACCGGCGACCGGCGCACGGCGGAAGCCGAGCTCACCGAGCGGGAGAAGCGCCACCGGGACCTCGACATCCGCGACCTGAAGCCCGAAGAGCGGGACCGGTTCGAAGGAACCTGGACCGAGATCCAGCGGGGCTTCGTCGACGACCCGGTGCACTCGGTGCACCGCGCCGACGCGCTGGTCGTCGACATCATGCGCACCCGCGGCTACCCGGTCGACGACTTCGACCGCCGCGCGGAGGACATCTCCGTGGAGCACCCGCAGGTCGTCCAGCACTACCGGGATGCCCGCGCGACCCGCGTCGCCACCGACGACGGCCCCGTGGACACCGAGCGGCAGCGCCAGGCCATCACGTCCTACCGGGCGCTGATCGAAGCGCTGCTGCACCGCGACTCCGTCCGGACAACCACGTCGAACACGACCCAGGAGCACACCCGATGACAACCCAGCACGACGAAGAGCACCGCCGCAGCGGAGGCCTCCGCGGCGCCGTGAACGAGCTGTTCGGACGCGGCGACCGCGACGACACCCGAGACGACGAGCACCTTCGCCACGAGGGAGAGACCGTGCGACCCGACAGCGCCGACCGCACCGACCCGGCCTACGCCGACGACCCGGGCCTCGGGCGTGACCCGGCCCAGTCCCAGTACGCGGGCGACGCCCGGCAGGCGCCGTACGACGGCCGCGTCGCCGACGAGCGGTCCGCCGCGGAGACCACCCCGAAGGCCCACTACGGCGACGCGCCCGCGGGCAACCCCGTCGCCCCGCAGGGCCAGTACGCGGGCGAGCAGCAGACGACCCACGGCGGCGAGATGCGCGGCGACACCGCGACTGCGGAGCACGTACGCCACGGCGGCGACCCCACCGCGCAGAGCCAGGTCCAGCACGGCGGCGAGTTCCAGGGTGACCCGAACCTGCCCGGCCAGGTCCAGTACGACACTGGCCAGCCGCGGGACACCCGCGACATGCGTGACGACGTCCGTGGCGACACGCGCAGCGACCTGCGCGACGACGTCCGCGGCGGCCCGCGTGACGACGTCAGCGACCACATCCGCGACGACCTGGCCGCGGGAAAGCCTGCCACCGCATCCACCACCGGAACGGAAGCGGGCATGACCGACGACCGCGCCCGCGACACGCAGGCGCGGGACGCGGGCACCACACCGGCCGCCACCGGGCGGCACGAGCACGCGGCAGGCGACGTCGACGACGGCGACCGCGCCCAGCTGGTCGCCCCCGACCGGGCCGAGTCCTACGGCACGCGGTGGGACAGCGTGAAGGGCGAGTTCGTCGACGAGCCCCGCCGGGCCGTCGCGGACGCCGACGCGCTCGTCGGCGAGCTGCTCGACGAGCTGCAGGAGCTGTTCCGCGCGCAGCGCGCCGAGATCGAGCACGGCCTCGACAACGACGAGACCTCGACCGAGGACCTGCGCGTGGCGCTGCGCCGCTACCGGAGCTTCTTCGATCGGCTGCTGTCGATCTGACCTCTACACTGCGGCCGTGAACGCCGCCCCGTCGCCGATCATCCCGGGTCTGGAGAGACCCGAGCCGATCGGGCGGGGCGGCTTCGGCGTCGTGTACGTCGCCGACGAACCCGCGTTCGGGAGACGGGTCGCCGTGAAGGTCCTCACGGACCGCATCGGCGACGACGATGCCCGGCGCGGGTTCGAGCGCGAATGCCAGGCGATGGGCACCCTCTCGGGCCATCCCCACATCGTCGCCGTGCACCGGGGTGGCGCCACCGAACGCGGCGAGCCCTACATCGTCATGGAGTTCATGACGGGCGGGTCGCTCGCCGACCGGCTGGCTGAGCGCGGGCCGCTGTCCTGGTTCGAGGTGCTCGACATCGGCGTCCTGCTCGCGGGCGCGCTGGAGACGGCGCACCGCGCCGGGATCCTGCACCTGGACGTCAAGCCCGCCAACGTGCTCGTCTCGCGGTTCGCCGAGCCCGCGCTCGGCGACTTCGGCATCTCCCGCCTGCCCGGTGTCACCGTCACCATGGACGGACGGGTGCGCGCCACCGTGACCTACAGCGCGCCGGAGCGGCTCGTGGGCGGTGTCGCGACCGTCGCCACCGACCTGTACGCGCTCGGCGCCACCCTGTTCGCGCTGCTCACGGGTGCACCCGCGTTCGCGGGCGAGTCCGGGGAGGACCTCGTGGTGACGGCCGCGCGGGTGCTGCGCGAGCCGGTGCCGGACTTGCGGGCGCGCGGGGTGCCGGGCCCGCTCGCCGACGTCGTCGAGCGGTTGCTGGCCAAGGACCCCGGCGACCGCCCCGCCTCCGCCCTCGAGGCCGCGAACCTTCTGCGGGAGGCGCAGCGCGCCACCGGTCAGCCGATGACCCGACCCGTCGTGGAAGGCGTCAGGGCGGCGCAGTCCGAAGGTCCGACGGTCGCCACGGCACGGCCCCGGGCGGGCGCGGAGAGCGCGCACCCGTCGTCGTGGCGACAGGGCTCCGGCGACCACACGCCCGTGCTCACGACGGCCGAGGCCGCGGCGGCATGGTCCAGCGCCCCGGCCCAGCCGCCCGCCTGGCCGGGCTCCCCTGCGGCACCGCACGGCGCGGCGGGGAGTTGGCTGCCGCCTCCGCGCCCCCGGCCGCGGCGTCGACGCAACGGCTGGTTGATCGGCGGAGTCGCCGCGGCGCTCGTGGTCGTCGTCGGCGCCGTGACGACGCTGGTGCTGCTCAACCGGGCCCGGCCGGTCGGGCCGGTGGTCCCCACCCCGACGTTCACCGCCACCCCCGCGCCGCCCGCGACGACGATCCCGACGGCGGTCCCGACGCCGGTCCCGTCGGCGGTCGCGGTCGCGCCCGGCGTCACCCACCCGGCCACCGCCGACGTCGCCCGCGTACTGGACGCCTACGTGTCCGGGATCAACGACCGACGCTATTCCGACGCGTTCGCGCTGTTCAGCCCGGACAACCCGACCGCGAGGAAGGGCCTCGACGCCTGGGTGACCGCCGAGTCGACCACCCAGATCCGCGCCGCGCGCCTGCTGTCCGTCCGCGACAGCGCAGGCGGCTCCGTCACCGCCGAGATGACGTTCACCAGCACGCAGGACGCCGAGTACGGCTTCGACGGCCAGACCTGCAGCCAGTGGGACCTCGTCTACGACCTGGCCGGGCCTGGACCGGACTGGCGGATCCACCTCGCCAGCACCCGCGCCGACCCGAAGCCCTGCTGACGGGCATCAGCGCGACTCGGTGACCGCCGCCCCCAGCCCCGCCACCGGGCCGACCACGACCACGGCGGGCGGGCTGATCTCCTCGGCGGCCACGACGTCCGCCACGGTGGCCAGCGTGGCGCGCACCGAGCGCTGGATGCGCGTGGTGCCGTCCTGGACCACGGCGACGGGCGTGTCCGCCGCACGGCCGCCCTCGACGAGCGCGGCGGCGAACGCCCTGATCCGCTCGACGGCCATCAGCAGCACGAGCGTGCCGCGCAGCCGTCCGAGGGCGGGCCAGTCGACGAGGCTGCGCGGGTCGTCCGGGGCGACGTGGCCGGACACGACGACGATCTCGTGCGCCACCCCACGGTGGCTCACCGGCACGTCGGCGACGGCGGGCACGGCGAACGCGCTGGTCACGCCGGGGACCATCGTCACGGGCACGCCCGCCTCGGCGCACGCGAGCGCCTCCTCGAACCCGCGTCCGAAGACGTAGGGGTCGCCGCCCTTGAGCCGGACGACGAACTTGCCCGCCCGCACCCGCTCCACCAGCAGCTCGTTGATCCGGGCCTGGTTCATCGCCCGGCCGTAGGGGATCTTGGACGCGTCGATCACCTCGACGTGCGGGGCGAGCTGGTCGAGGAGGTCGCGGGGGCCGAGCCGGTCGGTGACCACGACATCGGCGCGGGCGAGCAGCCGCCTGCCCCGCACGGTGATCAGCTCGGGGTCGCCGGGCCCGCCGCCGACGAGCGCGACCCCCGGCCGCACCGGCTCGGCGGCGTCGTCGACGACGCCACTGGCGAGCGCCTCGACCAGCGCGGTCCGCACAGCGGCCGAGCGGCGGGGGCGGCGGCCCGCGAGGACGCCGACGGTGAGGCCGTCGTGCCGTCCGACGGCCGGGGTCACCGCGCTGCCCGCGGGCGCGTCGTCGGCGCGCACGCAGAAGATCCTGTGGCGCGCGGCTTCGGCGGCGACCGCCGCGTTGACGGCGGGGTCGTCGGTGCAGGCGAGCGCGTACCAGGCGCCGTCGAGGTCCCCGTCGCGGTAGGGCCGGGCGGTCCACCGCAGCTCGGGGGCCATGCCCTCGACGCCGGGGGTCACCTGGGGGGCGACGACCTCGACCTCGGCGCCCGCCGCGAGCAGGCCCGCGATGCGGCGCTGCGCCACCGGGCCGCCGCCGACGACGACGACACGGCGACCGGCGAGATCCAGTCCGACGAGGTAGGGCTCAGGCATGGGCATGGCCGTGTCCGTGGGCGGGGTCCTCGGGGTGGTCGTGCGGCGTCTGGGGCGCGCCGAGCTTGTCCTCGAAGCCGGGGAGCAGGACGCGGTAGGCGCAGGTGTCGCAGTTCATGCGGATGTCGCCCGCCAGCGCCTCGTCGTAGCGCTCGACGACGACGTCGGCCAGCGCGTCGGAGTCGCCCAGATGGTCCGCGACGGCGACCTCCATGTCGGGATGCGCCGCCGCGAACGCGCCCGCCTGGTCGGCGACGCGGCGCGGGAGCACGCCGTCGAAGAGGAAGTAGGGCGCCACCACCACCCGCCGCGCGCCCAACGCCCGGCAGCGGGCCAGTCCCGCGGTGACGTCCGGACGGGCGAGGGAGACGAAGGCAGGCTCGACGAACATGTACGGCCTACCCTCCTGCAGCAGGCGGGCGACCTTGCAGACCTCGGCGTTGGCGTCGGGGTCGGTGGAGCCGCGGCCGACGAGCAGCACGGCCGCCGCGGCCGGAGGGGCGGTGGAGAGCGCTGCCGTGATGCGGTCGACGAGGATCTCCTGCAGTACCGGGTGCGGTCCGAGCGGGCGGCCGAACACGTAGTCGGTGGCCGGGTCGCGGCGCACCTCGCGCTCGAGCGCCGCGGGGATGTCGCCCTTCGCGTGACCCGCCGCGACCAGGACGAGCGGCACGGCCGCCATCCGCCGGTGACCCCGTCCGGCGAGCGCCGCCCACGCCTCGTGGACGGTCGGCGACGACAGCTCGATGAACCCGCCGTCGACGTCCACGCCTACCCGCGCCAGCCGCTCGCGCAGCCTGCCGGTGAACGCGACGAACTCGGCGACGCCGGTCGTGTCGACGGTGCCGTGGCCGACGAGCAGCAGGGGGGCGGGCGCCGTCATGCGGGGTGCCCCGCGTAGAGCAGCGCGTTGACGGCCGCCGCCGCGACGGCGGCGCCGCCCCGCTCGGACCGGTTGGACACCGCGGGCAGCCCCGAGACGCGCAGCGCCGCCTTCGCCGCGACCGCGCCGACGAACCCCACCGGCAGCCCGATCACCAACGGCGTGCTGACCAGCCCCGCTGCCGCGCAGCGCACGAGCTCGGCCAGCGCCGTGGGGGCGTTGCCGACGACCCACACCGCGCCCTCCGGGTACGCCGCGACCGCGGCCCGGATGCCCGCCGCCGACCGCGTGCCTCCTGGTTCTGAACCTTCCGTCCGCGCCAGGTCGAGCGCTACGACCGACGGCCGCGCGGTGATCCCGGCCGCCACCATGCGCACGTCGACGACCAGCGGCGCCCCCGCGGCCAGCGCATCCCGACCGGCGCGCAGCGCCTCCTCGGCACACACCAGGTCGCCCGCCCAGCTCGGGTCCGCGCTGGTGTGCACGATCCGCTCGACGGCGGCACGGGTGAGCGGGGGCAGGTCGGTGGTGTCGAGGCGCTCACGCAGGATCGCGTAGGAGGCGGTCTCGATGGGGTGCACGCCGGTGCGCAATGTCGGGCCTCTCCCGGGTGTCGTGGCCCGGCTCGCGGACGCTCAGCTCGGCCCACGATGGTAGCTCCGCTTTCGGCCGCAACCGGCGTGATCACCGTCTCGGCGCCGCGTCGTCGGCAACTGCGGGTGGTCAGGCCCAGGGCACGAGCCGCCGCGCGATCTCGCCGACGTCGTCGATGCCGAACTGATACCGCTTACGACCAGCGGTAGCCCCTCGGTGTCACCATCCGCCCGGCCACCATCCGTGTGGTGCTGGAGCCGACGATCACCGTCGTGAGCATGTCGACGTCGCCCGGGTCGAAGCTCGACAGCGGCGCGGTCCACACCCGCTGGCCCGCTCGTCCGGCCTGGCGCACGGCGCCGACCGGCGTCCCCGGTGGCCGGTGTTCGCGGAACGTGTCGAGGACCGCGCCCAGCTGCCAGTGCCGGTCGCGGCTGCGGGGGTTGTACAGGCAGGCGACGAGGTCGGCTGCGGCCGCGGCGGCGACCCGCCGCTCGATCACCGGCCACGGGGTGTGCAGGTCGGAGAGGGAGATCAGCACGTGGTCGTGCCCCAGCGGGGCGCCGAGCAGCGCGGCGGCGGCGAGGGCGGCGGTCACGCCGGGCACGCCGACGACCTCGACGTCGGGGCCCGCGCCCTCCACGGCGGGGCTGCCCATCGCGTAGATCCCGGCGTCGCCGGAGCCGATCAGCGCGACGGCGTGGCCCTTGGCCGCGAGCGCGACCGCGTCGGCGGCGCGCTGCTCCTCCTCCCCCAGCCCGCTCGCGTGCACCTGCGTACCCGGGCGGAGCAGGTGGCGGACCTGGTCGACGTACTGGTCGAGGCCGACGACCACGGACGCGCGGCGCAGCTCGGCGGTCGCCCGCGGCACCCGCAGGTCGTCGGGCCCCGGGCCGAGCCCGACGATCGCGAGCCTTCCCCTGGGTCGGATGCGGGCGACGGCGACGGTCACGTTGTCGCCCTTGGTCTTCGGCGCGACGAGCTCGACCGGCGCGCCCCCGCCCAGCTCCGTGGCCGCGTGCAGGGCCGCGGCCTCGGCGACGCTCGCCGTGCCGACCTCGGCACGCACCACCTCGCTCGGGTTCGGCACGTCGACCGCGGCCAGCACCGCGGCCGGGAACGTCACGAGGGGAGCAGGGGCGATGGCGGCGAGGATGCCTGCCTCGTCGGCCTTGCGGTCGACGCTGGCGTAGGCACGGACGGCGATCGGGTCGAGCTTGTGCTCTTCCACGACGCGGCGCAGCACCTCCGCGACCGCCGCGGCGGGCACGCCCCGCGCCGACCCGATCCCGACGACCAGCGTGCGCGGCACAACCCGAGCCGTGGCCTCCACGAGCCGGTCGGTGACGACGATCCGCGTGCGCCCCGGTACCGCGGAAGCGTGACCGTCCTGCAGCCCCGCAGCGGTCTCGCCATGCTGCGGCGAAGGTGCGGGGCCCAGCGCGGGCAGCGGGAACCCGAGCGGGTTGACGACCTCGGCGGTGCCGTCCAGCAGGCCCACTCCCGCCGCCGCGGCGTCGCCGACGACCTGCGCGTCCAACAGCGCGGCGAGCTCGTCGAGGCCGGGAGCGCCGACGGCGTCCGACGCCGTCGTGACCACCGGCTGGGCGCCGAGCAGACCGGCGACCCGGGTGGCCAGCGCGTTGGCCCCGCCCTCGTGCCCGCCGGTGAGGGCGACGGCGAAGCGGTGGGCCTCGTCGACGCACACCACGCCCGGATCGGCCCGCTTGTCGCCCAGCAGCGGCGCGACCAGCCGCACCGTCGCGCCGGTGGCGAGGAAGAACACCGCGCCGTCGAGCCGCGGCCACAGGTCCGCGAGCTCCGCGAGGCCGTGCCGCGAAGCCCCCAGCGCGCCGGCCACCTCGTCCGCGGCCCGCCGCCCCGCCGCGGTGACGGCGAACAGTGCGATCACCGGGTCCCCCACACCAGCGTGACCGGGTTCAGCGCGGCGAGCCGGACGGCGCCGTCGGGGAGGGCGGCGAGCCGCGAGGCCGCGAGCTGCACGCCGTCGACGGCGTACCCGGCCGCGCCGAGACTCGCCCGCGTCGGCCCGATCCGGTCCAGTGCGGCCAGCGCGACGACGATGCGCTCCGCGCCCACGGCCGCGCACGCCGCCACGACATCGGGTCCCCCGCCGCCGACGAACACCGCGTCCGGACGGGGCAGCCCGGCCAGCGCGCCAGGTGCGGCGCCGGGCACCACGCGGACCTCGACGCCGTGCGCCGTGGCGTTCTCCGCGATCCGCGCGGCGTCCTCGGAGCGACGCTCGACCGCGAGCGCCGCCGCCCCGAGCCGCGCGCACTCGACCGCGACCGACCCGGACCCGGCGCCGACGTCCCACACCAGCACGCCGGGCCGCGGGGCGAGCCTGGCGAGCGCCACCGCGCGCACCTCGGCCTTGGTGACCATGCCGCCGCGGTGGGCGAACGCGTCGTCGGGCAGCGCCCATCCCCCGACAGGCGGCATCGGCTCTCCACCGGCGAACCAGTTGCGGGCAGGGACGGCAGCGGGATCACGCAGCGCAAGGACGACCGACAACGGATGCCATTGCCGGGTTGGGGCGTCGGCTGCGGGCAGGGTGGTCAGCCGCTCGTCCGGGCCGTCGAGGTCCTCGGCGACGACGAGCGTCCGCGGCCACCCGGCCAGCGCCGCGGCGATCTCCGCGGGCCCCGCGCCGGGTCCGGTGAGAACCGCGACGGCAGGGCGCGCCCGCACGACGTTGACGGCCGGGCCGAGCGCGCGGCCGTGCGCGCTCACCACGGCGACGTCGTCCCACGACCGTCCCAGTCGCGCGAACAGCCGCTGCACCGCGGACCGCGCAGGCAGCACGACGGGCTCGTGTCCGTGGGCGCGCAGCAGCCGGACGATGCCGAAGAACCCGGGGTCGCCGCTCGCCAGCACCACCGCCCGTCGGCCCCGGATCCGCTCCAGCGCGGGCTCCACCGGCCCGAGCACCACCCGCTCGACGTCGGCAGGGGCGAGCGCCACCAGCCGCTCCGCTCCGACGACCACCTCCGCCCGCGCGAGCGCGGCGTGAGCTTCGGGTGGGAGATGCCGATCGACCCCGATCACCGTCACCTCGCAGACCCCGCCTTCGCCTCGCAGACCCCCCGGACCCTGCGAAGCGCCGGCCCGCTCTGCGAAGCCGCCCCGGGACGACGGCCGGGCGGCCAGCGGCACACCAAAGCCCACCCCCGGCGACGCGACCGCAACGGCGGCCGGGTGCGTGGGCGTGGGGGTCGGCGGGCGCCCGCCGACCCCGGGATCGGGTCCGGCAGCGCCGACCGTCACGGGGCCCGGCGGCCCGTACGGGCCGCGCGCAGGGCTTCGCGCGCCTGCGGGTCGGGCTTGCGGAACGTGTGGAAGTGCCCCGCGTGGTAGAGGTGGCTGCGCGTGCCCGCGGCCGCGAGCGCGGGGCCCACCAGGAACAGCGTCTGGCGCCACAGCCTGCGTTCCTTGCACACGCGCTCGACCTCGTCGAGCCTGCAGCGCACGGTGATCTCGTCCGGCCAGCTCGTCCGGTACGCGACGACCACCGGCGTGTCGTCCGCGTACCCGCCCGCCAGCAGCTCGGCCACCATCGGCCCGGTCCGCGCGGCCGACAGGAAGATCGCCATCGTCGTCCCATGCCCGGCGAAGGCGCGCAGCCGCTCCCGCTCGGGCATCGGGGTCTTGCCGCCCTCCAGCCGCGTGAGCACCACCGACTGCGCGACCTCCGGGATGGTCAGCTCCCGCCCCGCCGCCGCGGCGGCCGCGCCGAAGGCGGACACGCCGGGCACGATCTCCACCTCGAGACCCATCTCGACCGCGGCGTCGTACTGCTCCTGGACCGCCCCCCACAGCGAGGGGTCGCCGGAGTGCACCCGCGCCACCCGCAGCCCCTCGGCCGCGGCCCGGCGGTAGAGCGCGAGCACGTCGTCGTGCGCGATCAGCGAGGAGTCGACGAGCTCGGCGTCCGGCCGCGCGTGCTCCTGGACGCACTCGGCCATGACCAGGCTGGCCGCCCAGACCACGACGTCGGCCTCGGCGATGCGCCGCGCCCCGCGCAACGTGATCAGGTCGGCCGCTCCCGGCCCTGCGCCCACGAACGACACTCTTCCCGGCACGCCGGACAGTCTGTGCCGCCCCCGCCATCCGCGTCCAACCCGGAGGCTGAAAGACGCCGCGCGACGATGGTCAGCGCCGATGTTCGCTCCGCACGCCGCTCAGCCCAGGAAGTGCCCGGCCAGGCTCAGGTCCGACGGCGCGAGGGCGCGCCCGAACGCCTCCGCCCGCTGCCTGCGCAGCGCGACGTCGGCAAGGGCGGCGGTGACCGTCTCGACCGGGGTGGTGGTGCCGAGCTCGCGCGCCGCCGCGGCGAGGTGGGCGTCGTCCAGCTCGAACGTGATCAGGGTCATAGGGCGAACCCTAGGCCGTGTCACGGGCGTGAGGCCATCAGGTCACGCACCGCAGCCGCGAGGGCGGGCCACAGGGCGGCGGGCAGGTTGTGGCCCATCCCCGGGAACGTGAGCAGTCGCGCGCCCGGCACGGCGCGCGCGAGGGACCGGCCCGCCGACGGGCGGATCAGCGGGTCGGCCTCGCCGTGGACCACCAGCGTCGGCACCCGCACCCCGCGCAGCCCGGCCAGCCTGCTCGGCGAGCCCATCGCGGCCGCGAGCTGCCGCCGGGCGCTTCCCGCGTCGGCCCCGGCGGCCAGGCCGCGCGCGTACGCCCGCCGCGCGTAGGCCCGCAGCCAGTCCTCGTCCAGCGGATAGGCAGGCGAGCCGATGACGCGGAACGTCGCGACGGCCCGTTCGGCGGCCTCGTCGGGGCTCCGCGCGGGCGGCGCGAGCAGCGCGGTGGCCGCCCGCCGCGACGGCAGGCCCAGCCAGGGGGCCGGGGTCGACATCACCGAGGTGAGCGACCGCACCCTGCCCGGGTGTTCGATCGCCACCGCCTGCGCGATCATCCCGCCCAGCGAGGTGCCCAGCACGTGCGCCGACTCCCACCCCAGCGCGTCGAGCACCGCGACGACGTCCTTCGCCATGTCGGAGATCCGGTACGGCGCCGCGAGCCGCGGGACGGCGAGCATCGCGGGCAGCGACGGCGTGCCCATCCACGTGAGGTGCGTCGACGCCCCGGCGTCGCGGTTGTCGAAGCGCGCGACGGTGAACCCGGCCTCGGCGAGCTCGACGAGCAGGCCGTCCGGCCAGTAGATCATCTGCATGCCGAGGCCCATGATCAGCAACAGTGGCTCGCCGCCGTCGTCGCCGACCTGCTCGAACGCCAAAGCGACGTTCCCGTTGTGGGCGGTCACGGTGCCTCCGGGGAGAGGAGCGTGTCGGCCATCATGCCGCGTCGGCGGGTCATGCCGCGCGGGCGCCCTCGTCGACCGCCATCTCCAACGCCGTCGCCGACGTCGAGAGCGACACGTTCAGCACCCGCGCGCGACGCCGCGGGTTCATGAGGTTGCCGCCCATCGCGGCGAGGTCGGCAGGCCCAGGCGTCAGCACGGTGACGCGCACGCCCGCGGCCCGCACGGCCCGGACCTCGGCGTCCAGCCACCGCGTCATGAGGCACCGCACGCCCCGTTCGACGCCGGCGACCGGGTCGCGCGGGCGGTCGTAGACATGGCTGGCCAGCGGCGCGAGCACGTACACCTCGTCCAGCCGCGGTGCGCCGGGCCGGGCCAGCAGCCCCAGCGACGTCGCCGACGCGACCCCGCCGTCGACGTACCGGCGCCCGTCGATGACCTGCGGCATGAACCAGCCGGGGATCGAGCACGAGGCGAGGACGGCCTCGCCGACCGTCGACGGCGGCCCGCCATCGCGGCCGAACACCATCCGGCGGCCGGAGTCGTAGTCGACGGCCACCACCCAGAGCGGCGCGCCGGGCACCCACCCGTCGCCGGTGACGCCCAGCCGCGCCTGCAGCGCCCCGACCATGCGGATCAGCGACCCCATCCGGCCCCGACCGGCAGGCAGCAGCGCGGACGCCGCGATGACCGGGTTGACCGTGCGGGGGTGCACGACGGCGCGGGCCACGAGCCGCGGCGAGCCGATCCACGGCAGCGGCAGCGGCGGGCGGCCGTCGCCGGACTCGCGCTCGACGGTGCGCATGTCGGGGAAGTCGGCGCCGTCCAGGTCTGACGCGATGTCGCGGGGCGCGGCGCCGCGCTGGTGGGAGAGCAGCTCGTCCACGCTCATGCCGCAGCGCAGCGCCGCGCCGAGCACGCTGCCCGCGCTCGTGCCGAGCACCATGTCAAGCTCGCCGAGCGGCCGCCCGATCCGCTCCTGCACCGCGGGCAGCGCGCCCGCCATCCACGCCGAGCCCAGGATGCCCCCCGCGCCCAGCACCAACCCCGTGCGGATCATGGTCGTCCCCCCCACTGCGTGCCCCACGCCGGGCCCAGCGTCGACAGCTCGCTCATCCCGACCTCCTCAGCTCGTCGAGGCTTTCACCGATCGCGTCCGCGAGCACGTCGACGTCCCCCATCGCGTCACGGTCGGCGTTGAGTCCATAGAAGATGCCGCCGTCATAGCTCGTGATACCGATCGAGACCGCCTGGCCCTTGGCCAGGGGCACCACCGGGTACATGTCCCGCATCCGCGCGCCCATCGCGTACAGGGGGAACTGCGGACCGGGAACGTTGGTGACGACCACGTTGAACATCCGCGACGACATGGAGCTCGACAGCCGCGCACCCATGCTGTGCACGGTCGGCGTCGCCAGCCCCACGAGACCGATCAGCGCGCTGGCCCCGATGGCCTGGCCGCTGCCCTTGTGGCCCGTCATCGCCGCCGACACGGACGCGAGCCGGGCGACCGGGTCGGGCTCGCCGACCGGCAGGTCGACGAAGTACGCCGACACCTGGTTGCCCGGCTTCGCCCCCGCTCCACGGGCGCGGACGCTCACCGGGACCATGGCCCGCACGGTCGTGGTGGCCAGCACCGGCTCCCCGCGGGTGGTCATCCAGCGCCGCAGGCCGCCCGTGACCACCGCGAGGACGACGTCGTTGATGGTGCCGCCGCGCGCCTTGCGGATGGCCTTGTAGTCGTCGAGGGCGCCCGCGGACGTGCCGAAACGGCGCTGGATGCCGATCGGGGCGTTGAGCGGGTTCGCCGGGGCGGGCGTGGCGGCCGAGCGGGCAGCGGCGAGCATCGCCCCGCCCGTGCGCACGAGCGAGCGGACGTCCGAGGCAGCCCGCTGGGCCGTGCCCCACGCCGTCCACGGCCGCTCCGCCTGCTCCCGCAGCGCCTCCGCGGCGAGCGCGAGCCCCGACGGTTCGGGCGCGGGTCGCCAGTCGTCGTGCGGTGCGGGGCGCGGGGTCGGCGTGACATCCAGCAGAAGCGTGCCGATGTCGATGGACGACAGGCCGTCGACCATCGCGTGGTGGGTCTTCGTGACGATCGCGAACCGATCCTCGGCCAGCCCTTCGATCAGGTAGATCTCCCACAGCGGGCGGGCGCGGTCGAGCTGTCGCGACTGGAGGCGCCCGACCAGCTCCCGCAGCTGGGCGTCCGACCCGGGAGCGGGCAGGGCCGAGCGGCGGACGTGGTAGTCCAGCTCGAAACCGGGGTCGTCGACCCACACCGGCAGCCCGAGCCGCGCGGGCACCTCGCGGACCTTCTGCCGGTACCGCGGCACGTCGGCCAGCCGCTGCCCGATCAGCGCGACGAAGCGGTCGGGGTCGAAGTCGGGGGTGGCTTCGAAGGTCATCAGCCCGCCGACGTGCATGGCGGTGGTGGGCTCCTCCATGAACAGGAAGGAGGCGTCGAGGGGCGAGAGCCGGTCCGCCATCACGACCTCCCCGTTGAGGGTCTCGCAGTGAGGATCTTCCCGACGACGGTAGCGCGGCCGGCGCGGGAACGGGAGGTGACGCGGTGGCGGCGGGCGGCCGAGGCCGACCTCGCACAGCGTGTGGTGTCCTCGCACACGGTCGACAGTGTGCGAGGACGCACGAAGGTGTGCGAGGTCAGCCCGGCGGGCGGGCGGCGGCGACGAAGCGGGCCACCGCCTCCGGTGCGCCCGCGGGGTGGGTGTGCAGGAACGCGGCGTGGACGCCGCCTTGGACGTACCCGTCGGGGCCGCCGCCGCGCCAGGCCCACGCGGGCGCGGCGGCCGGTGGCGTCACGACGCAGCGGTGGAACTCGTGCCCGGCCACGCGGGCGCCCGCGGGGTGCAGCGGCGAGGGGGTGAGCGCGACGGCGTCGCGGTAGCCGAGGGTGAGCCTGCCGGTCATCGCCGCGTGGGCCGGGAGGACGTCGCACATGGGTGCGCCGTCGAGGGTCGCGCACAGGTAGAGGAGGCCGCCGCACTCGGCGTGGACGGCAGCGCCGGACGTGGCGAGCGCGCGCACCGCTGCCCGGAGCCCGGCGTTGGCCGCGAGCGCGCCGACGTGCTCCTCGGGGAATCCGCCGGGCAGCACGAGCGCGGCCGTGTCGGCGGGGAGGTCCTCGTCCCGCAGGGGGTCGACGACGACGACCTCGGCCCCCGCCGCCGACAGCAGCTCGACGTGCTCGGCGTACCCGAACGTGAACGCGGGGCCGCCGAACACCCCGACGCGCACCGGCCGGGTGGCGGGCGACCACGGCGGGCCGACACGCGCGGGCCGGGCGAGCGCGGCCACCGCGTCGGCGGGCGACCACGCCGGGCCGACACGCGCGGGCCGGGCGAGCGCGGCCACCGCGTCGGCGGGCGACCACGCCGGGCCCTCCGGGAGGGGACGGGCGAGCGCGGTCACCGCGTCGAGGTCGACGTGCGCCGCCACCAGCGCGGCCATGGCGTCCACCGCCGCGACGGCGGCCGCCCCGTGCTCGACGGCCGTGACCAGCCCCAGGTGCCGCGACGGCACGGCAAGCGCGTCCTGGCGGGGCAGCGCGCCCAGCACCGGCAGCCCGACCTCCTCGGCCGCGGCGCGCAGCACCTCCTCGTGGCGGGCCGACCCGACCCGGTTGAGCACGACCCCGGCCAGGTCGACCCGGCCGCCGGGCCCCGGGTCGAAGGTCCGGAAGCCGTGCAGCACCGCGGCGAGGCTGCGGCCCTGGCCACGCGCGTCGACGACCAGCAGGACCGGCGCCCCGAGCAGCCCCGCGACGTGCGCGGTCGATCCCGCGCCGTCGGCGACCCGCCCGTCGAACAGGCCCATCACCCCCTCGACGACGGCGACCTCGGCCCCCGCGGCGCCATGCCGCGCCAACGGGCCGATCCGGTCGGCGCCGACGAGCACGGGGTCGAGGTTGCGGCCGGGCCGCCCGGTCGCCAGGGCGTGGTAGCCGGGGTCGATGTAGTCCGGCCCCACCTTGAACGGCGCGATGTTCGTCCCACGGCGGCGCAGGGCGGCCATGAGCCCGGTCGCCACGGTCGTCTTACCGGCGCCGGAGGCGGGCGCGGCGACGACGAGGGCACGCGCGGTCATCCGACCCCCGCCACCGCACCCATCCGGCCATGATCACCGGCTCGGCGCACAAACGGACAGATATGGCCGCTTTCCGCGCCAAGCCGGTGATCATGCCCGCGGGATGCCGTCGGCGACCCCCGATGCGGGCGCAGTCCCGTCACTCGTGCCCGAGCACCGGGTGCGCGACATAGGGCGCCTCCAGGGCGGCGACCTCCTCGTCGCTCAGCTCGACCGAGAGCGCCGCGATCGCGTCCTCGACGTGGCCGGGCTTGGTCGCCCCGACGATCGGCGCGGTCACCGCCTCCTTCCGCAGCATCCAGGCCAGCGCGACCTGCGCGTTCGGCAGGTCCCGCGCCTTGGCCACGTCGGCGACGGCCTGCACGACCGCGTCGTCGCCTTCGGAGTAGAGCCCTTCGGCGATCGAGTCGGTGTTCGCCCGCGTCGTCGAGCGCTCCTGCGGCCCCCGTGCCAGCCGCCCGCGCGCGAGCGGGCTCCACGGGATCACCCCGACCCCCTGGTCGAGGCACTGCGGGTGCATCTCCCGCTCCTCCTCGCGGTAGATCAGGTTGTAGTGGTCCTGCATGGAAACGAACCGCGTCCAGCCGCCGAGGTCGGCGACGTGCTGCGCCTTCGCGAACTGCCACGCGAACATGCTCGACGCGCCGACGTAGCGCGCCTTCCCGGCCCGCACGACGTCGTGCAGCGCCTCCATCGTCTCCTCGATCGGCGTGTTCGGGTCCCACCGGTGGATCTGGTAGAGGTCGACGTGGTCGGTGCCGAGCCGCCGCAGCGAGGCGTCGATCGAGGCCAGCACGTGCTTGCGGGAGAGGCCGCGGTCGTTCGGCCCGTCCGACATCGGGTTGAAGACCTTGGTGGCGAGCACGTAGTCGTCGCGCGCGGGGAAGAACTCGCGCAGCAGCGTGCCCGTCACCTCCTCGGACGCGCCCAGCGAGTACATGTCGGCGGTGTCGAAGAAGATCACTCCGGCGTCGACGGCGCTGCGGACGAGCGGCCGCGAGTCGTCGATGTCGAGCACCCAGTCCCGCCACTTCGACGAGCCGTAGCTCATCATGCCGAGGCAGATGCGCGAGACCGTGAGGCCGGTCGAGCCCAGTCGCGTGTACAACATTGGCCCACCCTAGAACGGCGGCAGGACAACGGCGTTGACCAGGCCGGACGCCTGCCGCCATCGTAAGCGGATGCCGCCCGCGTACTTCCTGTGCTACCGCCGCGAGGACGCGGGCTGGGCGGCCGCGCTGTACGGCGCGCTGGTGAAGGTCCACGGGCCGGGCCGGGTGTTCAAGGACATCACGTCCCTTCCGCTCGCGGCGGACTGGCGGGGCGCCGTGGCCGCCGGGCTGGACCGGTCCAGCCACGTCGTCGCGTTGGTCGGGCCGCGCTGGATGGACGGAGTCGACGCGCAGGGCCGCAGCGGCGGGCGGAGCGATCCCATCGTGTTCGAGCTGACCGAGGCGCGCGCCCGCGGGCTCGCCATCGTGCCGGTGCTGGTCGGCGGAGCGCAGATGCCACCCGCTGCCCAGCTGCCCGCGCAGGTGCGCCCGATCACTGAGCTGAACGCCGCGCACATCCGCCCGGAGTCCGCCGACGCCGACATCGTCTTCCTCGTCTCCCGGCTGCCGCAGCCGCCTGTAGCACGGCTGCCGCAGCCCGGTGCCGCGCCCCGCCCCGTCTCCCCCGAGCCGACCGAGACCCGCCCCCGGTGGCGGACCGGCCTCGCGGTGGGCGTTGTGGTCGCTGTCGTGGTCGCGGTGGTCGTCGGCGTGGTCGCATTGGTGTCCAAGATCGACTTCGCGGGTCTCGCGGGCGCTGGACCACCGCCCGTGCTGACGATCCAGCCGACGAAGGGCCGCGTGGGCACGCGGATCAACGCGACCGCGACGGGCTTCGACCCCGGCGCGACCGTGCAGTTCCTGTTCCAGGCCCGACCGCTCGCGGAGAGCGTCGCCGACGCGAACGGCACCGTGTCCGCCACGTTCACGGTGCCGCAGTCGCCCAGTGGCACGCTGACCGTCACCGCCACGCAGCAACGGTCGGTGAAGTACGATGACGCGCTCTTCACCGTGACCTGAGGCTCACCACTCGATCCCCCGCTGGCCCTTCTGGCCCGCGTCCATCGGATGTTTGATCTTGGTGGTCTGCATGACGAGGTCGGCGGCGGCGACCAGCTCCGGCGCCGCGTCCCGCCCCGTCACGATCACGTGCTGCCGCCCTTCGCGCCGGGTGAGCACGTCGACGACCTCGCCGACGTCCACCCACCCCCACTTCATCGGGTACGTGAACTCGTCGAGCACGTACATCTGGTGCGTCTGCGCCTCGATGCGACGACGGATCTCGGCCCAGCCTTCGGCGGCCTGCGCGGCGTGGTCGTCGTCGGTGCCGGGCTTGCGCGCCCACGACCAGCCCTCGCCCATCTTGTGCCACTCGACCGGCCCGCCCTCGCCGGTCTCTGCGTGCACACGCCCGAGCGCCCGGAACGCCGCCTCCTCGCCGACCTTCCACTTCGCCGACTTCACGAACTGGAACACCCCGATCGACCAGCCTTGGCTCCACCCGCGCAGGGCCAGCCCGAACGCGGCCGTGGACTTGCCCTTCATCGTTCCGGTGTGGACGACCAGCAGCGGGCGGTTGCGGCGCTGCCGGGTGGTGAGCCCGTCGTCGGGCACCGACGTGACCTGCCCCTGCGGCATCTCGCCCTCCTTCGTCGGGCCCGTGCGCGGAAATCGTCGCCATGGCGACGATTTCCGCGCACGGGCGTCCTGTCAGGCCGCCCGCGCGGCGCGGACGACGTCGCTGACCCCGTCGGCCGACAGCTCGCCGATTCCCACCAGCTCCCCCGCCGCGGCCCGCGCGATCCGCGCGGCGAGGCCGAGGCGGACGGGGCCGCTCTCGCAGTCCACGACGACCGTCGCGACGCCGTCGGCGGCCAGGAGCGCCGCGGCACGGCAGGCGTCGCGGACCG
The DNA here is from genome assembly GCA_963750095.1 of uncultured Actinomycetota bacterium. Classification (GTDB taxonomy): domain Bacteria; phylum Actinomycetota; class Actinomycetes; order Mycobacteriales; family Pseudonocardiaceae; genus Pseudonocardia. The sequence goes on from CAVVPJ010000012.1 coordinate 1,615,502, forward strand.
GGTCGCCGCCGAGCCCGACGGTCGCGCGCCCGTCGGTGAGGACGACGAGCAGCGCGCGGCGGCGGGGGTCGCGCAGCCGCTCGACGGCGAGCACCTTGCGGGCGCGCAGCAGGCCGCCCGCGAGCGGGGTGCGGCCGCCGGTGCGCAGCCCGGTCAGGCGGACCCTGGCCGCGGGGACGCTCGCCGTCGGCGGCAGCACCACCTCGGCGCCCGCGGCCCGGAACGTGATCAGCCCGACCTTGTCCCTGCGCTGGTAGGCGTCGCGCAGCAGGGACAACACGGCGCCGGTGACGGCCGCCATCCGCGCCTTCGCGGCCATCGACCCGGACGCGTCGACCGCGAAGAGCACGAGGTTGCCCTCCCGGCCCTCGCGGACGGCATGGCGGACGTCCGCGGGGCGCAGGAGCAGGCGGTCGACGCGGCCGCGGCGGTGCTGGTGCGGGGCCGCGGCGGTGACGGTGGCGGGGAGGTGCAGGTCGGCGGCCCGTCGGGGGGCGGCGGCCGAGGCGCGCACCACCCGTCCGAGATCCGTGCGGGCGCGCGAGCGCCTGCCCGGCGCGCCGTCCCCGACGCCGGGGACGACGAGGCGGCGCGGGCGGAACGCCGGGCCGGGCGGCGGCGCCGCGCGACCGTCAGCCGCACCATCGGGGCCGCCGTCGGGGCCGCGGCGATCGAGGCCGCCGCCGTGTCGGTCCAGGCCACCGTCGGGCCCGCGGCCGCGCCGGTCCGGGCCGCGGCCGCCAGGGTCTCGACCGCCATCGGCGCCGCGGCCGTCCGGGCCGTCCCCCGGATCGGCGTCCGCGGTGTCGCCGTCGGCCGCGCCGGAGTCCTGGGCCTGCGACCGCGCGCCACCGGCGTCGCCGAGCGCTCCTCGGTCGCGGCCATCGCGGCGTCCGTCGCCGTCATGCCCACGCGAGCCGTCGCGCCCGCCTCGTTCGCCGCCGTCGCCTCCGCCGTCAGGATCGTCGTCGGGGTCGTCGGCCTCCTTCCGGGCGCGCTCCAGCGCGTCCTCCAGCGCCTGCTCGTCCACCCCGGCGTCGTCGAACGGGTCACGCCTTCGCCGATGCGGCAGCGCGAGCCGGGCGGCCACGCGCACGTCGTCCTCGGCGACCGCGGCGGCGCCCCGCCACGCCGCGTGCGCCGTCGCCGTGCGGGCGATGACGAGGTCGGCGCGCATGCCGTCGACGTCGAACGCCGCGCACACCGCGGCGACCCGGCGCAGCTCGGCGTCGGGAAGGGCGACCGACCCGACGTGGGCCCGGGCCTGGGCGATCCGCTCGGCCGTCGCCCGCTCGGCGGACGCCCACGCCGCGGTGAAACGGCTCGGGTCGTCGTCGAACGCGATGCGGCGGCGCACGACCTCGGCCCGGGTCGCGACGTCCCGCGCCGCGCGCACCTCGACCGCCAGCCCGAAGCGGTCCAGCAGCTGCGGGCGCAGCTCGCCCTCCTCCGGGTTCATCGTCCCGACCAGCAGGAACCGTGCCGCGTGCGACACCGACACCCCGTCGCGCTCGACGTGCGCCCTGCCCATGGCGGCCGCGTCGAGGAGGGCGTCGACGAGGTGGTCGTGCAGGAGGTTGACCTCGTCGACGTACAGCACGCCGCGATGCGCGTCGGCCAGGAGCCCGGGCTGGTAGGCGCGCACGCCCTCGGCCAGCGCGCGCTCGAGGTCGAGCGACCCGACCAGCCGGTCCTCGGTCGCCCCGACCGGCAGCTCCACGAGCCGGGCCGGACGGCGCGTCCGGGGGCCGTCCGCGCCGTGGGGGCCGTCCGGGCAGCCCGGGTCGGGGGCGGCGGGGTCGCAGCTGAACCGGCAGCCCGCGACCGTGTCGAGGGCGGGCAGCAGCGCGGCGAGCGCGCGCACCGCCGTGGACTTGGCCGTGCCCTTCTCCCCCCGCACCAGCACACCGCCGACCCCGGGGTGGACCGCGTTGAGCAGGAGGGCGAGGCGCAGGTCGTCGTGGCCGACGACCGCGCTGAACGGGAACGTGCTCATCACGGCGAGACTGCCAGACCGGAGGTGATCACGGGCAGGTCCGGGGCCGCGCCGTGATCGATGACATGTTCCAGGGCGGCGGTGTCGAGGTGCGCCGCGACGAGGTCGCCGAGCAGGTCGAGCTGGGCGGCGCGCTCCACGGCGAACGACGTGTCCGGCGCCACCGCGAACCCCGCGCGACCGGCCTGCTCGCCGACCCGACGCAGCAGCGCCCGGCGGAACCCGTCGTTCTCCAGCAGGCCGTGCCAATGCGTCCCGAGCACGACGCCGTTGTCGGAGCCCTCACCCTCGACCAGATCCGGGTCGCCGGAGCGCGCCACCCGCCCATGGTGGATCTCGTACCCGCGCACCGGTTCGCCCCAGGCCGTCCCGAGGGGGTTGGCCAGGCGTTTCTCGGCGTCGAAGGCGATCTCCAGGTCGAGCAGGCCGAGGCCGGTGGCGTCGCCGCCCTCGACCCGGTGCGGGTCGGCGATGCGGTGGCCCAGCATCTGGTAGCCGCCGCAGATCCCCAGCACCGGACGTCCGGCGGCAGCGTGGGCGAGCACGGCGTCGGCGAGGCCGGTGCGCCGCAGCCAGGCGAGGTCGGCGACCGTCGCGCGCGTCCCGGGCAGCACGACGAGGTCGGCGTCGGCGAGCCGGGACGGCTCGGTGACGTAGCGGACGGCGACGCCGGGCTCGCAGGCCAGCGCCTCGGCGTCGGTGGCGTTGGAGATGCGCGGCAGCCGGACGACCGCGACCCGCAGCCACTGGCGTCCCAGCGGTGGCGCCGGGCGGCCGAGCATGCCATCGGCGACCGCGGCGAGCGAGTCCTCGGCGTCCAACCAGAGGCGCTCGGACCACGGCACGACCCCGAAGGTGGGACGGCCGGTGAGCGCGCGGAGCTGGTCGAGCCCGGGAGCGAGCAGGGTGGGGTCGCCGCGGAACTTGTTGACGACGAAGCCCGCCACCCGGCGTTGGTCCACAGGGTCGAGCACGGCGACGGTGCCGAAGAGGTGGGCCAGCACGCCGCCGCGGTCGATGTCGCCGACCACCACCACGGGCAGGTCGGCGGCCTGCGCCAGGCCCATGTTGGCGATGTCGTTGCGCCGCAGGTTGATCTCGGCGGGAGAGCCCGCGCCCTCGCAGACGACGACGTCGTAGCGCGTACGCAGGTCCGCGAGGCTCGCGGTGACGACGTCCAACAGGTCCGCCTTGCGGTGCTGGTAGGAGCGCGCGCTCGCCGTGCCGTCGACCCGGCCCCGCACGACGACCTGCGCCTGGCGGTCGCTGCCCGGCTTGAGCAGCACGGGGTTGAACGCGACGCTCGGCGCCAGGCCGCACGCCTGCGCCTGCATGGCCTGCGCGCGGCCGATCTCGCCGCCGTCGGCGGTGACGACGGAGTTGTTCGACATGTTCTGCGCCTTGAACGGCGCCACCGAGACGCCTCGGCGGGCCAGCCAGCGGCAGATCCCGGCGACGAGCGCGCTCTTGCCCGCGTCGGACGTCGTACCGGCGACCAGCAGCGCACCCCGCACAGCCCGACCCTACGGCGGTGAGTCCCGCGTTTCGGCACGCCGTGTCGCGTGTTCCGGCACACCCGGGCGGTTGCGACGGCGGCGGGGGTGCACGCAGGCACGGCGCCGGGCGCCTAACGTGGACGCGTGCGGTTCCTGCTGCGGCCCGGCTGGCTGGCGTTGATCACGGCCGTGACGCTCTTCGTCGTCGCCTGCTACGCGGTGCTGGCCCCGTGGCAGTTCGGGCGTGAGTCGCAGCGCGACGCCGAGCAGCACACGCTCGACGTCGCCTCCACGATCCCGCCCGCGCCGCTCGCCCAGGTACTGCCGCCGGGCGGCGTGACCCCGGAGGTCGAGTGGCGCCAGGTCACCGCCACCGGGACCTACCTTCCGGAGGCCGAGGGGCTGGTTCGCCTGCGCGTCTACGACGGCAAGCCCGCCTTCGAGGTGCTGACGCCGCTGCGGACCGCCGACGGGCAGGTCGTCGTCGTCAATCGGGGCTACGTGACGGCCGCGAGCGGCGCCGTCGTCCCCTCGTATCCGGCCCCGCCCACCGGCGAGGTGACCGTCACGGCCCGTCTGCGCGTCGACGAGACCGACCCCGACCGCAGAGCCGCGTTCACCGCGGACGGGCACCGCCAGCTCTACGTCGCGGACGCGCGCACGCTCACCGCGGCCACCGGCCTGCCGATCACGACCGGCTACCTCGCGTTGGCGGCCGGACAGCCCGGCGTGCTCAACCCGCTTCCCGTCGCGCCCGCCGCAGCCCAGAGCGCCGCGCCGTTCACCAACTTCTCCTATGCGTTGCAGTGGCTCACGTTTGGCGCGATCGCCGTGTTCGCGCTCGTCTACTTCGTGCGCCTCGAGATGCTGCAACGCAGCCCAGGGCGCCCGCCACGGCGGGCCGACCGCGCTGCCCTCCGTCGCGAGCTGGCGGGTGACGACGACGGCTCCGCCGGAGAGACGTGAAGAGGACACTGTCCGAGTAGCGGCGTGCTCGCGGCGACGCTACCGGCACGTCGGTGGCGCCGTTCCCACCTTCGAGCGCGACGTGAGCGGGGTTCGATCTTCGACGAACCCCGCTCATGTCGCGTTCGGGCGCGCGCGGCGCTGAGGTCGATCACCTGCCGAGCCCGCGCGGCGCCATCGTCGTTCTGCGAGACGTTGATCGGCTAGTGCGGTGGCCACAAACGTTGCCGGGGTGATCGCGTGATCCAGACGGCGAGTCGCAAGGCGCCGCCTGAAGCTCATACCGGGCGTATTCGCGAAGGCGGCGCCGCCGCGAGTCGTCGTCTGGGCGCGCGAGGACCCGGTGAACGTTTGTGGCCACCGCACTAGTCACGCGGCCGGTGGGCGATGGAGTCGACGGCGATCGTCAGCAGGAACCGTGTCTCGGGCCCACCCCGGAAGTTCGGGTAAGGGCGGCCGAGGTACTTGAGGGAGATCTCGTCGATGCTGTCGGCGGCGCCCTCGGTCGTCGTGCCGACGACGCGTCCACGCACCCCGTAGTAGCGCGACGCGTCGTCGGGGTCGGCGACCGTCACCGCCACCCGGGGATCGCGCGCGATGTTGCGCGACTTCTGCCGGTCGACGCCGGTGTTGATCACGATGTGCTCGCCGTCGGTGGTCACCCAGGTCTGGGTCAGCTGGGGCGACCCGTCGGGCATGACCGTGGCGAGGAAGCAGGGGCTGGGTCGACGGAGCAGGTCGAGCAGCCCTTCGGGCAGCGGCAACGTCATTCCTTCACGTCCGGATGAGCTGGCTGGCGTCTCGCGGCGGCGTCCGGCCGCCGAGGTGATGATGCGGTCAAGCAGGCCACGACGCAGGCGGCACCCACGACGAGCCGCGACAGCCGGGCGGCCCGCCGCAGGTCGGCAGGCGTCGGCGGACGGCCTGCGCCCAGCCGTGGGCGGTTCTCGATCCCGTGCCGGTAGACCGTCGGGCCGCCGAGCGCGACGTCGAGGGCGCCCGCAGCCGCCGCTTCGACCGGTCCCGCGTTCGGGCTCGGGTGCGCCGATGCGTCGCGTCGCCACGCCGCCAGCGCCGCGCGCGGCGTCCCGCCGACGGCAGGCGCGAGAACGGCGAACAGGACCGCGGCGACCCGGGACGGCACGAGGTTGACGACGTCGTCGGCACGGGCCGCGGCCCAGCCGAAGCGCGCGTAACGGGGCGAGCGGTAGCCGACCATCGCGTCCAAGGTGTTGATCGCGCGGTAGCCGAGCATCCCGGGCATGCCCGCGACCGCGCCCCAGAGCAGCGGCGCCACCGCCGCGTCGGAGGTGTTCTCGGCCATCGACTCGGTTCCCGCCCGCGCCATCCCCGCGGCGTCGAGTACGTCGGGATCGCGGCCGCAGAGGGCCGGGATGAGCGCCCTTGCCGCGCTGAGGTCGGGTTCCCCAGCGGCCGTCGGCGTGCCGAAAACCGCAACTCGGCGTGCCCGAACGCGGGACTCACCGTGCGAGGGGGCTTCGCCGGGCGTGCCGAAAACCGCAACTCGGCGTGCCCGAACGCGGGACTCACCGTGCGAGGGGGCTTCGCCACCGCCGCGGGGCTCACCGCTGAGGGCGGTGGCGAGGGCGTCGCCGTGGGCCGCGAGGGACGTCCCGCCCAGCACCGCCCACGTCGCGGCGGCGGTCAGGAGGGCGTGCACGACCGGACGACGGCGGCCGAGCGCCTCCGCCGCCACGCCCAACCCCACCGCTCCCCCGCCCAGCACGGCCGTGTGCAGCACCCCGGCCGAGCGGCGGTCGGCGTACCACCGCCGCTCCAGTGCCCCGGCGCACCTCCCGAAACCCGCGACCGGGTGCAGTCGCGCCGGGTCGGCGAAGACCGCGTCGGCCAGCGCACCCACCAGCAGCCCGGCGGCCCGCGATCGCACGGCACCGACATTACTTCCCACGCCCCGCCCGTCCCACCAGCCCATGATCAACGCTTGGGTGACATGGAGGCCGCATATGGCGCCCGTGTCACCCCACCGTTGATCATGGCGGTGCGCGCGCCGTCGCCCCAGCTCGGCGGGCACGGCAGGATCGACCCATGCGCACCGATCTCGACCCGGACGAGCTGGGCCCCCGCCCGTTCTACAAGCTCCTTACGGCGGTGGTGGTGCCGCGCCCGATCGCCTGGGTGTCCACCCGCTCGACCGAGGGCGTGGACAACCTCGCCCCGCACTCCTTCTTCACGGTCTCCTGCGTCGACCCGCCGATGGTCCAGTTCACGAGCGTCGGGGTGAAGGACTCCCTGCGCAACATCCGCGCTACCGGCGAGTTCGTGGTCTGCATGGCGACCGAACCGCTGTTCGAGCAGGTCAACGCCACGGCCACCGACTTCCCCTCCGACGTGGACGAGCTCGCCGCCGTCGGGCTGACCCCCGAACCGAGCCTGCGGGTCAAGCCCGTGCGGGTCGCGGAGTCACCGGTCGCGCTGGAGTGCAAGCTGCACGCGGCGATCACGCTCGGCGACTCGACGGTCGTGATCGGCCGGGTCGTGCATGCGGCGGTCGCCGAGGACGTCTGGGCCGACGACGGCCGCCTCCCCGCGATCGAACGGCTGCGCCCGCTCGCGCGCCTCGGCCGCGACCAGTGGTCGACGATCGGGGAGGTCCGCACGATCTCCCGGATCCCGTACTCCGGGTGGCCCGGCCACTACTCCCCGCCGACGGCCTGACCCAGCCGCAGCCCGTAGCGCCGCCGCGCCTCGCTGGCGATGCCGTGCAGCGAGCACGGCCACCGCTCCCCCGACCCCGACGACGTCCGGCACGCCGCGCAACGGCCCAGCCGGTCGGGCTTGTGCGCGGCCAGCAACCGCCGCCACACCTCCGGCATCGCGGACATCAGCTCCGCCATCGACAGATCGGTCTGCTCCGGTACGTCGCTCACGAGCGCGATCACCCCTCCGATCCGGCGCCACGCATGGCCGTCCGGCCGCCATCCCCTGAGCGGCGGACCAGATCGACCGGGGCGACGTGCCCGTCGCCGACACTTATCGTGCCTGACCGCTCACCTTACGTGCACCGCCAGCTGTCGCCACTAGTCTAGAGGGTGAACTCGTCGGACGGTGTTGCCGACGCGTCGGCGTGCAGCTCGACCTCGCGCCCGCGCAGCTCGACCCGCCGGATCTTCCCGGAGATCGTCTTGGGAAGGGCGGCGAACTCGAGCCGTCGGACCCGCTTGTAGGGCGCCAGGTGGTCCCTGGCGAACTCCAGGATCGACCGCGCCGTCGCCTCGTTCGGCTCGTAGCCCGCCGCCAGCACCACGTACGCCTTCGGGACCGCCAGCCGCACCGGGTCGGGCGACGGCACGATCGCCGCCTCCGCGACGGCCGGGTGCTCGATGAGCACGCTCTCCAGCTCGAACGGGCTGATCAGGTAGTCGCTGGCCTTGAAGACGTCGTCCGCGCGCCCGACGTAGGTGATGTAGCCGTCGGCGTCGCGCGATCCGACGTCGCCAGTGTGGTAGACGCCGTCCGCCATGGCCTCGGCGTTGCGCGCGTCGTCCCCGTAGTAGCCCACCATGAGGCCCAGCGGGCGGTCGGCGAGGTCGACGCAGATCTCCCCTTTCTCCACGTCCCGCTCCCCCGTCGCCGCGTCGACCAGCACGATCGGGTAGCCCGGGATCGGGCGGCCCATCGACCCGGGCTTGACGGTCTGACCGGGCGGGTTGCCGATCTGCACGGTCGACTCGGTCTGCCCGAACCCGTCGCGGATCCGCAACCCCCACGCCTTCTCGACCTGCTCGATCACCTCGGGGTTCAGCGGCTCGCCCGCCCCGACGACCTTGGACGGCGGTGTGCGCAGCACGGCGAGATCGGCCTGGATGAGCATCCGCCAGACGGTCGGCGGCGCGCAGAAGCTCGTCACCCCACACCGGTCGAGCACGCCGAGCACCGACTCGGCGTCGAACCGCGCGTAGTTCATGACGAGCACGCAGGCCTCGGCGATCCAGGGCGCGAACACGTTGCTCCACGCGTGCTTGGCCCAGCCCGGCGAGGAGATGTTGAGGTGCACGTCGCCCGGCTCGAGCCCGATCCAGTACATCGTGGACAGGTGGCCCACCGGGTACGACGCGTGCGTGTGCTCGACGAGCTTGGGCTTCGCCGTCGTGCCCGAGGTGAAGTAGAGCAGGAGCGTGTCCGAGCCCTGGGTGACCCCGTCGGGCGTGAACGCGGTCGAGGCCGCCGCCGCGTCGGCGTAGTCTCGCCAGCCCTCGGGCGCGCCCCGCACCGCGATGCGCGTGTAGTCGCCCTCGACCCCGTCGAGCTTGCCGGTGTCCGCCCCGCCGACCACGACGTGCTTGGCGCTGCCACGGTCCAGCCGGTCGCGCAGGTCGGAGGGCGTGAGCAAGGGGGTGGCCGGGATGACGACGGCGCCGAGCTTCATCGCCGCGAGCAGCGTCTCCCACAGCTCGACCTGGTTGCCGAGCATGAGGATGATCCGGTCGCCGCGCGCGACCCCCTGCTCGCGCAGCCAGTTGGCCACCTGGTTGGACCGCGACGACAGCTCGGCGAAGGTCCAGTGCGCCTCCGACCCGTCCTGCTCGACGATCCACAGCGCGCGCTGGTCCCCCCGCTGCGCGGCGACGGCGTCGAAGTGGTCGAGGGCCCAGTTGAACTCCGTGATCGCGGGCCAGCGGAAGTCGCGGTAGGCGGTGTCGTAGTCCTCGCGGTGGGTCAACAGGAACTCGCGGGCCGCGTAGAACGCCTGGGCCGACTGGTTCATTCGCACATCACCTCTCTGCTCCGCGCTGAGACTAGTGATCTCCGCAGGCGTCGCCCACCGCCGGTCGGACGGGTCTCCACCCGGACGCGCATCGCGTCGCGCCTCCGGCGGCCCACCGCACCCCTACGGTGACCGCGTGCACACGAACGCACGGGTCGCGAGCGCCCTGGTCCTCGCCGCCACAGTCGCGGGCTGCGCGCCCGCCACCCCGGGAGCGGCGACGCCCGGCGCGGGCACACCGCCCCGCACCCCGGCGACGAGCGCGACCGTCCCAGCCTCCCCGACCCCGGCACCGACGGTCGGCGGCCCGACGGCGCCTTCCCCTTCGACGGACGCGCCCGTCTCGCTCCCGTGGCCCGCCGCCACCCCCGCGCAGGTGGCAGGCCTGCAGTCCGCGGTCGACGGCGGCGCCCAGCCCTGGCTGCTCGACCCGACCCAGGTGGCGCTCGCCTACGCCGCCGCCCGCGGCTGGCCCGACGCCGACGCCACGGCGTCCGGCCCGACGAGCGTGACCGTCCGCACCTCGGTGGGCGTCCACGTCCTGACGCTCGCCCAGCCCGGCAAGACCGGAAGCGCGGGCATCTGGGTGGTCACCGCCGACGCAGGCTAGGGCGGGCCGAAGCCGGGCCCGAGGAAGGCCGCCGCCGACACGACGATCCGGCTCCTTCGGCCGGGCCAGGTCGGGACGCCGATGCGGGGTGACGGCCGTCGCACGGCCGCACCGGAGACTTCCGGTATCTGCGGCGCAACCAGCGACTCCTCCCAGTAGTCGCCTCGAGCACATCCGGCACACTCTCACTTGTTCGGGTGAAGAACGGCGCAGCGTGCAGCGTTCAGCTCGACCGGGGCGATCTAGCCCATGAGACCGGCCACGGAACGGCCGGACCGAGCCGCCAGGGGGCGACACGATGAGCGCCGACGCGTACGACGACGCGAGCACCGACTCCGTCTGCCACGACATGTTCACGGTCCTGCACGGCCAGCCCGCGCCGGTCGTCACCCGCTGGTCCTACCGGGCCGACGACCCGTTCGCGGTGTCGCTCGCCGTCCGGACCAGGCACGACAGGTGGGTCGAGTGGCTCGTGGCGCGCGAGCTCGTCGCCGAGGCGCTCTCGGGCCCCGCGGGCATCGGCGACATCCGGATGACCCCGCAGCTCGTGCAGGGCTACGACATCGTCGAGATCGAGATCCGCTCCGGCGACGGGCGGGCCGTGCTCGAGGTCGACCGCGACCTGCTCCGCGGATTCGTCGATGCCTCCTACGAGATCGTCGCGCTCGGTGACGAGTCCGCCCGCCTCGACCTCGACGAGGAGATCGCGCGTCTCGCGGCCTGATCAGGGCCCTTCCCCGGCGGGGCCGCGCTCCGCAAGCTCCTTGAGCGCCGCGAGGTTGGCGTCGATCCCGGCCTGCCACTCGCGCAGCCGCCCCGCGACGATCCGCTCCTCCTTGTCCGGCATCGCCGCGATCGCCAGGTTGAGGTTCGAGAACCCCGGCCCCATCCGCGCCCACTGGCGCAGGTCGGTGCCACCCGCCCGCGGGATGAGCTCGAAGAGCCACATCGCCGACGGGCTGTCCGGGTCCTCCACCGCCCACGCGAACAGCCGGGGCGGCTCGCAGATCACGACCCGCGAGGTCGTCGTCCACTCCCCCACGGCCGGGTGCCTGCTGCGGCCGCGGAAGGCCGCGCCGAGGGCGGGCTCGTGGTCGTCGCCGAGCCACGCCACCTCCTGCACCTCCGTGGACAGCGACGCGACCAGGTGGATGTCGCTGACCAGCGGCCAGAGCGCCTCCGGTGGGGCGGCCACGTGCACGGTCGCCTCCACGGTCGGCCCTTCGGCGTACCTCATGCGCCGATCGTGCCACTTTCTCGACCGCACAGCCGATGCCCCGGCGGCCCGAACCGCGCACGATGCACCCATGGGTGTCCCCGATCTCTCCGCGTTCACCGTCGCGCAGAAGGCCGCGCTGTGCCTCGGCTCCGACTTCTGGCACACCGCACCCGTGCCCGAGCACGGCGTGGAGGCGATCCTCGTCTCCGACGGGCCGCACGGCCTGCGCCGCCAGCCCGAGGGCGGCGACCACGTCGGCCTCGGCGGCAGCCTCCCGGCCACGTGCTTCCCGCCCGCCGTGGCGCTCGGCTCGGCGTGGGACCCTGCGCTGGCCCGCGAGGTCGGCGCGGCGATCGGACGGGAGGCGCGCGCGCAGGGCGTCGCCGTGGTGCTCGGCCCGGGGGTCAACATCAAGCGCTCGCCGCTGTGCGGGCGCAACTTCGAGTACGTCTCCGAGGACCCGTTCGTCGCGGGCCGGGTCGCCGCGGGGCTCGTGGAGGGCCTGCAGAGCCAGGGCGTCGGCGCGTGCGTCAAGCACTTCGCCGTCAACAACCAGGAGACCGACCGGGTGCGCGTCTCCGCCGACGTCGACGAGCGCGCCCTGCGCGAGATCTACCTCCCCGCGTTCGAGCACGTGGTCACCGCGGCCAGGCCGTGGACCGTGATGTGCGCCTACAACAAGGTCAACGGCACCTACGCGTCCCAGCACCGGTGGCTGCTCACCGAGGTGCTGCGCGACGAATGGGGCTTCGACGGGCTGGTGATGTCCGACTGGGGCGCGGTCGCCGACCGCGTGCCCGCCCTCGCCGCGGGCCTCGACCTGGAGATGCCCCCGCACCTCGGCGTCAGCGACAAGAAGATCGTCGACGCCGTCGCCGACGGCTCGCTGCCCGAGGAGGTGCTCGACACGGCCGTCGCCAGGGTGCTGCAGCTCGTGGACAGGGCGAGCCGCCGCGAGCCCGCCACGATGGCCGACGACGAGCACCACGCCCTCGCGCGCCGCGCGGCGGCCGCGTGCATGGTGCTGCTGCGCAACGACGGGGTGCTCCCGCTGCGCGGCACCGGCCGGGTCGCCGCCGTCGGGGCGTTCGCGGCGAACCCGCGCTACCAGGGGGCGGGCAGCTCGCAGGTGAACCCCACCCGCCTGGATGTGCCGCTGGACGCTCTGGTCGCGGCGTTGCCGGGCGCGACCGTCACGTACGCCGCGGGGTTCGGCATCGACACCGACGACGACGATGCCGCGCTCGCCGCGGAGGCCGTGCGGGTCGCCGGGGACGCCGACGTCGTCGTCGCCTACCTCGGGCTGCCCGCGAGCGCGGAGTCCGAGGGCTTCGACCGCACCCACATCGACCTGCCGCGGGCGCAGACCGACCTGTTGGCCCGCCTCGGCGAGGTCGGCGTGCCCGTCGTCGTCGTGCTGTCCAACGGGTCGGCGGTGCGCACGCAGCCGTGGGAGCGTCACGCCGCTGCGGTGCTGGAGTGCTGGCTCGGCGGGCAGGCCGTCGGCGCGGCGGTCGCGGACGTGCTCACCGGCACCGCCGACCCCGGCGGCCGCCTCACCGAGACCATTCCCCTGCGCCTCGAGGACTCCCCCGCCTACCTCAACTTCCCCGGCGAAGCGGGCCACGTCCGCTACGGGGAGGGCGTCTTCGTCGGCTACCGGGGCTTCGACGCGGTCGGCCGCGAGGTCGCCTACCCGTTCGGCCATGGGCTGTCCTACACGAGGTTCGCCTACCGCGACCTCGACGTCCGGGTCACGGGCACGGACGTGACCGTCGAGGTGACGGTGGTCAACGCGGGCGAGCGGACCGGCCGCGAGGTGGTGCAGCTCTACGTCGGCGACCCGGAGGCCGCCGTCGCCAGGCCGCCGCGGGAGCTCAAGGGCTTCGCGGCCGTCGACCTCGCGCCGGGCGAGGAGCGGCGCCTGGCGTTCGCGCTCGGCGCGCGCGACCTGTCGTACTGGTCGACCGCGGCGCACGCCTGGGTGCTGGAGGGCGGGGAGTTCCGGATCGAGGTCGGCGCGTCCTCGCGGGACATCCGGCTGGCCGCGACGGTCACGGTCGGGGACCCGCTCCCGGCACCCCCGTTGACCGTCGACTCCAGCGTCGAGGAGTGGCTCGCCGATCCCGAAGGCGGACCCCGGTTGCGCGCGGCGGCGGGCGACGCCCCGCTGCTCGACGACGAGCATCTCCTTCAGGTGATCGGCAACTTCCCCCTGGGACGGCTCGCGGCCTTCCCCGGCATGGGAGTCAGCGACGCGACGCTGCGCAAGCTCGGCCTCGCCTGACTTGTCGGGCGTCGCCATTGCTTGCGACGATCCAAGGGTGCCAGCGCCGTCCGGTCATCGCGTGCTGGTCGTCGACGACGACGAGCGGGTCCGCACGGTGGTGGCCTGGCAGCTGGAGGCCGACGGCTTCCACGTCACCGAGGCCCCCGACGGCACCGCGGCGCTCGCCAGCATCGACGACGAGCGGCCCGATCTCGTGGTGCTCGACCTCGGGCTGCCCGGTGTCGGCGGCCTCGACGTGCTGCGCAGGCTGCGGCGCGACGAGGGCCCCGCGCTCCCCGTGATCGTGCTGTCCGGCCGGGACGGGGAGACCGACCGGATCGTCGGGCTCGACCTCGGCGCCGACGACTACCTCGTCAAGCCGTTCTCGCCCGGCGAGCTGGCCGCCAGGGTCCGCTCCGTGCTGCGGCGCGCGACGCCGACACCCGCCCACCGGCCCACCGGCCTGCACGTCGACCCGCGCACCCGCGAGGTCACGGTGGACGGGCGCGCGGTCGACCTCACCGCGAAGGAGTTCGACCTCCTCGCCTTCCTCGCCCGCCACCCCCGCCAGGTGTTCAGCCGCGCCCAGCTCCTGCACCACGTGTGGGGCAGCGCGCCGGGCTGGCAGGGCGAGGCGACGGTCACCGAGCACGTGCACCGGCTGCGGCACAAGCTGGAACGCGGCGACGCCCGGTTCCTGCAGACCGTCCGCGGGGTCGGCTACCGGCTGGAGCTCCCGTGACCGGCACCGCGACGCCCGACCTCGACCACGCCGACAGCCTCGGGCTGCTGCACCGCCAGACGCGGATCCTGGAGCTGATCGCGGACGGCAGGCCGCTCCCCGAGGTGCTGACAGCCGTCGCGGTGGCGTTGGAGGAGCTGATCCCCGGCTCCCGGTGCTCGATCCTGCTGCTCGACCCGCCCGGGGGCACCCTGCACCACGGGGCGGCGCCGTCCCTGCCGCCCGCGTACTCGGACGCGATCGACGGCATGGCCATCGGGCCGATGGCGGGGTCGTGCGGCTCCGCGGCGTTCCTCGACCGGTCCGTCGTCGTCGCCGACATCGCCACCGACCCGCGCTGGGACGCCTACCGCGGGCTGGCGCTTCCGCACGGGCTCGAGGCGTGCTGGTCGAGCCCGATCCGGGGACGCACCTGCGTCGTGGGCACCTTCGCCGTGTACCACGGCAGCCCGCACGATCCCGACCCGCGCGAGCAGCGCCTCGTCGAGCGCCTCACCCACCTGTCGTCGGTCGCGATCGACCACGCCGGGCTGTACGGCGCGCTCGCCGAGAGCGAGGAGCGCTTCCGCCGCGCGTTCGAGGACAACACGGTCGGCATGGCGCTGACGAACCTCGACGGCACGCTGGTCAAGGTCAACCGAGCCCTGCGGCAGATGCTCGGCCGCATCGACGCCCCGTTGCTGGGCGCCGCGTTGGAGGCGGTGCTCCCCGGCGCGGGCGCTTCGTCCGTCGACACCGGCCAGTACACGTCGCACACCACGACCCCGGACGGCCGCGAGCTGGAGCTGTCGGTCGCGGCGTCGGTCGTGCGCGGCGCGGACGGGCTGCCCGCCCAGGTCTGCGTGAACGTCGTGGACGTCACCCAGCGGCGGGCCGCGCAGCGGGAGCGGCGGGCCCGGTGGGAGGCCGAGGTCGCTCGGCGGCACGCCGAGGCGGCCAGCAAGGCCAAGTCGGAGTTCGTGTCAGGGCTCTCGCACGAGCTGCGCACCCCGCTACAGGCGATCACGGGCTTCACCGAGCTGCTGGGCACCCTCGACCTGCCCGTCGAGCGCCGCCACGCCGCCCTCGGCCACATCGCCACGGCCAGCGAGCACATCCTCTCGCTGGTCGACGACACCCTCGACATCGCGCGGATCGAGGCGGGCGCGCTGCCGCTGCGCCGGGAGGCGGTCGAGCTGTCCGAGCTGGCGTCGTCGGTGCTCGACCTGCTCGGCCCGCTCGCCGACGAGCGCGGCGTCGCGCTGCAGCGGGTGCGGACCGCGGCCACCGCGGCGGCCGACCGCACGCGCCTGCGGCAGGTGCTGATCAACCTGGTGACCAACGGCATCCGCTACACCCCCCGCGGCGGCTGGGTGCGCATCGGGGTGGAGGCGGGCCGCGCCACGGTGACGGTGGCGGTGCAGGACTCCGGCCCCGGCATCCCGGCCGACCGGCTGGAGCGGCTGTTCGTGCCGTTCGACCGCCTCGGCGCCGAGGGCGTCGGGGACGGCGTCGGGCTGGGCATGGCCTTGGCCCGCGGCCTCACCGAGGCGATGGGCGGGCGCCTGCTCGTGCACAGCGTGCCCGGCCGCGGGACGACGGTGGCGGCCGTCCTCCCCGCCGTCTGACCGCCTCGCGCGCCGCCCCCCGCCCTCTTCACGGGCCCCGCCCTCGGTGATCACCGGCTGGGTGCACAAACCGGCCGCATCTGTCCGGATGTGCGCCGAGCTGGTGATCACGACAGGCTGCGGGCCCGGCGCCCACCCGACCCGCCCGCGCACCGGTCACGTTGAGCGTCCGTTGAGGAGACGTTGCGGGACGTGTGAGCCGCGGACGGCACGCTCAGCGCCGTGCCCGAGCCGCTGTCGCCCCGGGGGCGCGACACGATCGCGTCGGTGCTCGCCGCGCACGCCGCGCGCACGCCCGACGCGACCTTCCTGGTGTTCGAGCGCTCCCCCGGCGACGTCGAGACCACGACCTACGCCGGGCAGCTCGCCAGGGCCACGCGCACCGCGGGCGCGCTGCGCCGCCACGGCGTCGGCCGGGGCGACCGCTTCGGCGTCCACCTCTCCAACTGCCCGGACTTCTACGACCTCTGGTTCGCCGCGGCGCTGCTCGGCGCCGCCGTCGTGCCGTCCAACCCGCTCTCGACGGCCGACGAGCTCGCCTACACCGTCCAGCACGCGGGCTGCCGCGTCGTCGTCACCCAGCCGGACCTGCGCGCCACCGTCGAGAAGACCGGTGTCGCGACCGTGCTGGACGTCGCCGACGCGTGGGTCGAGGCCGACGACGCCGCCGAGCCCATCGCCGCCGCTCCCACCGACCCGCTCGCCGTCCTGTACACCTCCGGCACCACGAGCAGGCCGAAGGGCGTGCTCGTCACCCACGCCGCGTACCTGTTCTGCGGCGACGCGGTGGCCGGGCACCTCCGGCTGCGCCCGGACGACCGCCAGCTCGTCGTCCTGCCCCTCTTCCACGGCAACGCGCAGTACTACTCGACGTGCTCGGCGCTGGTCACCGGCGCGTCCATCGCGTTGGTGTCGAAGTTCTCGGCGAGCCGGTGGTCCGAGCAGGCGCACGCGCTCGACGCCACGGTGGCGAGCCTCTTCGCCGCGCCGATCCGCATGGTCCTCGCCGCCGAGCGCTCGACCCACGACCGCGCCCACCGCCTGCGCGCGGCGCTCTTCGCCCAGAACATCGGCGACGACCAGCACGCCGACTTCGAGTCCCGCTTCGGCGTGCCGCTGGCCCAGCTCTACGGGATGACCGAGACGGTCGTGCCGCCCACGATCAACCCGCTGTTCGAGGAGCGGCGCGCGACGTCCATCGGGCGACCGCTGCCGGTGGCGCGCGTGCGGATCGTCGACGAGGACGGGGTCGACGTCGCGCCGGGCGACCCCGGCGAGCTGCTCGTGCACGGCGAGCCGGGCGTCACGATGATGGCGGGCTACCTCGCCGACCCGGAGGCCACTGCGAAAGCCGTCGTCGACGGCTGGCTTTCCACCGGCGACTCCGTGCGCGCCGACGAGGACGGCTACCTGTACTTCGTCGACCGCCGCAAGGACATGATCAAGCGGGCGGGCGAGAACGTCGCGAGCGGCGAGGTCGAGCGGGTGGTCGGCGAGCACCGCGCGGTGTTCGACTGCGCCGCCGTCGGCATGCCCGACGCGATGCGCGACGAGGCCATCCACGTGTTCGTGGTGCTCCACCCTGGCACGGAGGCAAGCGCGGAGGAGCTGCTCGCGCACTGCCGCGAACGGATGGCGAAGTTCAAGGTCCCCGACCGGGTCGTCTTCGTGGACGAGCTGCCGCGCACGTCGGTCGGAAAGATCCAGAAGCACCTGCTCAGGAAGAGCCGGTAGATGACCGCGACCCGGACCACCCCAGAGACTGTGGCGGGGCGCGCTACCCTCCTGCACCTCGGCGCCTCGACCGAGGCGCTGCTCGCCGCCGTCGACCGACTCGCCGCGGCGGTTCCCCCCGGCAGCACCTGAGGCCCGCCTCCAGCGCCCGCCCCCGCACGCACGTGACCCGCCGGTGTCGTCCTGCGTGGGCCGTTCGGCTCTCCGTTGGACCGCCGTGACCGACCGCTCGCCCGCTGACCGATTGTCGACACAACGGACGCAACGCTTGGTCGTTGGCGGGCGACTCTCCGGAGAGGAACCGTCCGCTATCGGGCGATCACCAAGCGTCGAAGGAGACACACCGTGCGATCGCCCGGACCCCAGCCCGAGGTGATTTCGGTGGCGGCGCTGCTGCGCCGCGAGGGGATGCGCGCTCCGCACTCGGCCGTCGGTCGTCTGCGGACCCGCGGACCCGCGCCCTTGCCGTTCCGCGAGCCCGTCGAGGCCTCAAGGACGACCCGAAGGACGGTCGCGGCCGGGTCGCTGCTCGTGGTGGGGGCGATGCTCGGCTCGGCCGTCCTCCACGACGGGCTGCTCGCCCCCCGCGGCGACCTGGGCATCGACGGCGGCGACGCGGCCGCCCAGCCCGGCACCGGCTCCGCCGAGCGCGGCGCGCACCCGCCGACCGTCGGGGTCGCCGCCGCGCTCGTCGGCATGTCCGGCCTGCTCACACCTGCGTCGGACTTCTGGGGGCGGCAGGGCTCGTCAAGCGGAACGACGCGCTCCGGCGGAGGGGTTGCGGCCGGTTCCGGCGGGGTCTTCCCCTCGGCAGGTAACTCCGGCGGCGGCCCGCCGAGCGGCGGCCTTCCCGGCGCCCCGGGCGGGGGCTCCGGTGCCTCCGCCGGTGCGCCCGGCGGAGGCACCGGAGCAGGGACCGGTGGGCCCGGCGCCGGCACTGGCGGCGCTGGCGCGCCCGGCACCGGCACGGGAGCACCCGGCGGGGGCAGCGGTGCCGATACGCCCGGTCCAGGCAGCGGCGACCCAGGCAGCACAGGGGCGGGAACCGGCGCCGGGGGAGGCTCGCCGATCGGCGGCGGGTCCGGTGGTGGACCCGGCGGCGGAGGCTCCGGCGGCTCGACCATCGGCGACGTCCCGGTGGTCGGGCCGGTCCTCGGGCCGGTGCTCGACCCTGTCGTGGGTCCCGTCCTGGGCCCCGTGCTCGACCCCGTCGTCGGGGCCGTGCTGGATCCGGTCGTCGGGCCCGTGCTCGACCCCGTCGTCGGGGCCGTGCTGGATCCGGTCGTCGGGCCCGTGCTCGACCCTGTCGGCTCGGCCGTCACCGAGGTCGTGAGCCCCGTGGTGGACGTCGTGCACCCGGTGATCGCGCCCGTTGTGGGCTCGGTGCTCGGCCCCGTCGCGCAGGGCGTGGTCGCCCCGGTCGCGGATGCCGTCGTCACCCCGCTCGCCGACGCGGTCGTCACGCCGATCGCCGACGCCGTCCTCGCCCCTGTCGCCGACACGGCCGTGGCACCGGTCGCCGACGCGGTGGTCGCGCCGGTCGCGGAGACGGTCCTCGCCCCCGTTGCCCATACCGTGCTCGCGCCGGTCGCGGCGACCGTCCTCCTCCCGGCCACCGACGCGGTTGTGCCTCCGGTCGCGGACGGCGTCATCGCACCCAGCACCGACACCGTCCTCGCGCCGGTGACCAACACCGTCACACCGGTCGCGGATGCCCTCGTCACCCCGGTCGCCAACTCCGTGGCTCCGGCCGCGGACGGCGTCACACAGGCCGCCGACGGCGTCGACCCGGTCATCGACTCTGCCGGGGTGCCGAACGCCATCGGCGTCCTCGCGCCCGCTGCCCACGCCGTCGTGGCGCCGGTTGCGGACACCGTCCTCGCGGGGGCCGCGGACACCGTGCCAGGCCCCGGCACCGCGCCCGCCGAGTCTCTGGCCAAGCCCGCCGCCGAGACGGTGGTCAAACCGGTCGCGGAACCCGCCGTCGCGGCGGTGGCCGCCACCGTCGCACCGATTGCCGACACGGTCACGCCCGCCGCGGACGCCGTGCTCGCGCCCGTGGTCGGCGCCACCGCCACGTCCGCCGCCGAGAACGCACGCTCCACCGTCGAACCGGTGGCAGCGGCCGCGACAGTTGCGGGCGATGTCGACCGTCCTGTCCTCGGCGCGGCCGCAACCACGCGCGTCGACACGGACACGGCTCCCGACGCCGGGCACGGCACCAGCGCGACCGAGACCCGCGCGTCCACCTCGACCGAAACCCACACATCCACTCGGGACGACGCGCGCACGTCCACTCGGGACGACGCGCGCACGTCCGCGGCGACAGCGACCACGGAGACGAAGAGCGCGGGGCCGGAAACGCACGGTTCCGACCCGGCCATGGTGTCGCTGCCGTCCGTGGCCACTCCGACCTCGGCGACCCACGACGTGGGCCGCACCGCCGCAGGCGTGATCGACAGCATCCTCGGGCACTAGACGGTACGTCCGCACTCGGGCAGGGCGCCTGCGGCCACCCCGCCCGTCCCGGCCACCGCACATCGCTCCCAGGCGACGTGAGCAGGCCCCGCTCCGGCCGCTCCGCGGCCCTCCTCGCAGACCGGACCGGCACCTCGCAGGGTCCCCGGGCCCTGCGAGGCGTAGGCCAGCTCTGCGAAGAGGCCAGTATTCCCGCACGGCCTGCGCGACACCTGCGGCTGAGCCGACCCCCCGACCCCGCCGACCCCCGAACCCGCCACCGCCGAACCCCAACGACCCCGCGGGAATACCGCGGCCACCACCGCGCCTTGCCCCACCGGGATCACCGGAGGAGGCCATGGCCGTGCGCACCGCGCCGCGACTCACACGATCGACGGGCTTCGCGGCCGTCACCGCGATGCTCGTGCTCTTCATGGCGGCGGCGGGCGCACCCACGCCGCTCTATGTCGTCTACCAGCAACGATGGGGTTTCCCGACCTCGACGCTCACGCTGGTGTTCGCCGTCTACGTGCTCGGTCTGCTGGCCACGATCCTCGTCGTGGGCGGGCTGTCGGACCACGTCGGGCGCCGCCCGCTGCTGGTCGCCGCGATCGCGCTCGAAGCGGTGGCGCTCGTGCTCTTCCTCACCGCGGGCGGGGTGGCGACCCTGCTGCTCGCCCGGGTCGCGCAAGGCATCGCCACCGGCGCGGCCGTCACCACGCTCTCGGCCACACTCGTCGACCTCACCCCGCCGCATGCCCCCGCCCGGGCGGGCGTCGTCACGAGCGTCGCCACGCTGCTCGGGCTCGCGGGCGGCTCGGTCGGAAGCGGCGCGCGGTCGAGTTCGCACCTTCTCCCACGCAGCTGGTGTACGTGGTGCTGCTGGTCGGCACGGTCGCGGCGGCCGTGGCGACGACGCTGCTGCCGGAGACCGCGGCCCGCCGACCCGGCGCGGTGGCCTCGCTGCGGCCCCGGGTCGGGCTGCCCGCCCACATGCGGGCGGAGTTCGGCTCGATCACCCCGGTCCTGCTCGCGAGCTGGGCGCTCGGCGGCCTGTACCTGTCCCTCGGGCCGTCCGTCGCCGCGGGCCCGCTCGGCATCACCGACCACCTCGTCGGCGGGCTCGTCGCCACGCTGCTGTGCGGCACCGGCGCGGTCACCGCCCTCCTGATGCGCGGACGGCCGCTCCCCCGCGTGCTGCTCGTCGCCTCCGTGCTGCTCGCCGCGGGCACGCTGGCCACCCTCGCGGCGGTCGACGCGGGCTCAGCCGTGCTCGCCGGGCTCGGCACGGTCGTCGCGGGCGTCGGCTTCGGAGCGGCGGGCCTCGGCGCTTTCGGCACGATGGCCGCGCTGGCCAGGCCGACCGAGCGGGGCGCGGTGTTCGCGCTCACCTATGTCGTGTCGTACCTGGCGTTCAGCCTTCCGGCCGTGGTGGCCGGGGTCGCCGCGAACGTCGTCGGCCTCGGCCCGACCGCGCTCGTCTACGGCGGCGCCGTCGTCGCGCTCAGCCTCCTCGCGCTGGTGGCCCGGCTGCGGCTGCGCACCCGGCAGGCCGAGCCGGTCTGAGGCGGCACGGCTTCCGCGCGACGCCCGCGTAGATGTAGACCCGCTGCGTCTCCGGCGGAATGATGCCGCGCGGGCGCCATTCCTGCACCGGGACCAGGCCCGGCTCCACGGGCTCCAGCCCGTCGAACATCGTCGCGAACTGCGCGTGCGAGCGCGGCGTGAACCGCAGCCCGAGATCCGCGGCGGCGGCGACGTGCGCGGCCATCGCGGACGGGTTGAGGTCGGCCGTGGTGTGGGTGGCGGCCAGGTAGCTGCCGCTGACCAGCGGCGCCATGAGCTCGCGGACCGCGGCCGTCGGCGCGTCCGCGTCGTCGACGAACATCAGTGTGGCGAGCAGCAGCACGGCGACCGGCCGGGCCAGGTCGAGCACCTTGGCGGCGCCGTCGAGGATGCGCCGCGGCTCACGGAGGTCGCCCTGGACGAACGCGACCCGCCCCGGCGCCTGTGCCGTCATCAGCGCGCGGGCGTGCGCCATGACGACCGGGTCGTTGTCGACGTAGACCACGCGCGTCTCGGGGGCGGTCGCCTGCGCCACCTCGTGCACGTTCGGCGAGGTCGGCAGCCCCGCCCCGATGTCGACGATCTGTCGGATGCCCGCCTCGCCGACGAGGAACTCCACGGCGCGGACGAGGAAGTCCCGGTTGGCCCGCACGTGCTCGCGCTGGCGTGGGATGACCGCGAGGATCCGGTCGCCGAGCTCCCGGTCGCACGCGTAGTGGTCCTTGCCGCCGAGCCAGTAGTCCCAGACGCGGGCGGAGTGCGGAGTGCCGGGATCGGGCACCCGACGCGGGATCGGTCCGTCCGCGAAGGAGGGGATCGGTCCCGGCACAGTAGCCTCCGGTAGTCATCGTGTCACACGCCGGAGTGGGACCCTACCCCCCCAATCGGTGGTCCTGTCACTACGCCGTGTCGCAGTTTCCGCGGAACCCGTGTGATCGGGGATCACTCGACCTAGGGTTACGAGCGTCCTTCCCGAGGTCCGAGAGGTGTTTGCGATGACGTCCACCGACGCCCCCATCCGGTTCACGTTCACCGGCCGGGACGGCAGCGCGATCACGGCCTACCGGTGGCAGCCGGAGGGCACGCCGCGCGGGATCGTCCAGCTCACCCACGGCATGGGCGAGCATCTGCTGCGCTACGGCCACCTCGCCGCGGCGTTGAAGGGCGCGGGGTTCCTCGTCCAGGGCCAGGACCACCGTGGCCATGGCGCCACCGCCCCTTCCGACGACGCGCTGGGCCAGATCGGCGCCGCGGGCTGGAACAGCCTCGTCGACGACATCGACGTGCTCGTCGAGCGCACCCACGACCGGCTGCCCGACCTGCCGCTGGTGCTGCTCGGGCACAGCATGGGCTCGTTCGCAGCACAGCAGTACATGCTCGACCACTCGAACCGGATCGCGGGCCTCGCGCTCTCCGGCACCGCGGCGATCGACCTCCTGGAGCCCGCGCTCGACCTCGAGGTCCCGATCGACCTGTCCGCGTTCAACGCGCCCTTCCCGCACCGCACCGGCTACGAGTGGCTCTCGCGCGACGAGGCGCAGGTCGACGCGTACGTGGCGGATCCCCGCTGCGGCTTCGGCCTCGACACCGAAGGCAGCAAGGCGATGTTCACGCGGGCGCGCGAGGTGGCCGACCCCGACCGGCTCGCGGGCGTCCGCAAGGACCTTCCCGTGCACATCACGGTGGGCGAGCTTGACCCGGTGAACGGTCAGCTCGCGCTCGTCAACGCCCTCGTCGAACGGCTGCGGGCCGCAGGGCTCACCGACGTGACGCTGACGGTCTGGCCCGCCGCCCGGCACGAGATCTTCAACGAGACCAACCGGGACGAGGTGGAGGCGGACCTCCTGGCGTGGCTGGACCGCGTCGTCCCCGCACGCTGACCAGCGCGAACGCGAGGGTGACGGCCGTCCAGGCGAGGAAGAGCGGCACCTGCCCCGGCCGGGCGAGCGACGGGACGAGCCGCGCGACGTCGACGCCGGAGAGCGAGTCGAGCACGCCGAGCGCCGGGCTGCGGCCTTTCTGGGCGGAGAAGCCGCCGGTGGCGCTGCACACCGCGAGCGTCGTCAGCCCGGCGCCGACGGCGGTGAGCACGCCACCGACCGCGAGCGTCCACGCCCCGGCGCGCTCCCATGCCAGCCCGACGTGCCCGGCCAGCATCGGCAGCACCACGGCGAGGAACCGCGCGGGCGGCGACCACGCCCCGTCCCACGCGGGGAACGACGTGATCACGGCGACGTAGGGCAGCACCACGGCGGCCACGTGCAGCGTCAACGCGCGCCGCCGCGCGAGCACGAGCCCCGGGAGCGCGAACAGCAGCACCGGGAAGTTGGGCACGACGCCCACCTCCTGGTCGAGCACGATGCCCACGAGCGCCCGCCGCGGGTCGGCGGTGAACGGCACCGCGCCCGCGTTAACCTGGTTGGGCGCGAGCGAGAACGCGTGCCACACGACGGCGTTGTAGACCAGCAGGCCGACGACGAGCACCGCGGCGGGCGCGAGCAGGCAACCGACCTGTGCGCGAAAAACGCTGCTATGGCAGCGTTTTTCGCGCACGACCCGAGCGAGCAGGAACCCGCCGAGGACCACGGGGAAGAGCAGGAACCGGCTGTGCACCCACGGCAGCGCGCCCAGCGCCGCCGACACGAGCAGGAGGTCGCGGCGGCGCAGCACCCGCGCGTGCAGCACCCGCAGCGCGTAGACGCAGCCGAGTGCGCCCAACGGCTCCACGAACGACAGCGACGCGTACATCAGCACCGGCGTGCCCAGCCCGAAGGCGACCGCGACGCCGACGGCCACCGGTCGCCGCACGGAGAGCTCGCGGACCAGCCAGTACACGTTGGCGACGATCGCCAGCGACACGAGCGTCATGAACGCGACCACGCCCGCACGGCCCCACAGCGCGAACGGCAGGAGCCACAGCAGGGGCCCGCCGATGCTGTGCAGCGGCAGCGGTCGACCGTCGGGGCCCGGCGAGACGTGCGGGTCCAGCGGCAGCGGGTAGTAGGACCAGTAGTCGCGGTGGTCGTAGACCTGTTGGACGTCGAGCGACCCGTAGAGATGCAGCGCCTGGCTGATCACGAGATAGTGCGGCTCGTCGCCCTGCGGGAGTTGCAGCAGCAGGCGCGCCACACCCAGGGCGATCATGGGCACCGCGACGAGCGCGACGGCCAGCAGGACGGCGCCGCGTTCGCCACGGAACCCGGGAAAGGTCACGCCAGCACTATCGCAGGCGGGGCCGGGCCGTCGAGAATGCCGCTGCGACACACCGGAGGAGGACGATGGGCGAGGACGTCGAAGAGCGCACGTTCAGCCGCGCGGACCGCACCCGCTACCGCCAGAAGGTGCGCCACAGCCTGGACGTGTTCGCCCGGATGCTGCGTGAGGCGCGTTTCGACACCGCGCGCCAGACGATCGGCTGCGAGATCGAGCTCAACCTCGTCGACGAGCGCGGCGACCCGGTCATGCGCAACGATGAGGTCCTCGCGGTGATCGCGCACCCGGACTTCCAGACCGAGCTCGGGCAGTTCAACGTCGAGATCAACATTCCCCCGCGGCCCCTCTCGGGCACGTCGCTCGCCGGGTTCGAGGACCAGGTGCGCGGTGTTCTGAACAGCGCCGAGCAGGCCGCCAGGGGCATCGGCGCGCACCTGATGATGATCGGGATCCTGCCGACGTTGCAGCAAGGCCACCTGCAGGCCGACAACCTGACGGCCAACCCGCGCTACCGGCTGCTCAACGAGCAGATCTTCGCCGCGCGCGGGGAGGACATGCCGCTCGCGATCGACGGTCCGGAGCGGCTGCGGGCGACCGCGGAGTCGATCGCGCCCGAGGCGGCGTGCACGAGCGTCCAGCTGCACCTTCAGGTGGCGCCCGAGGCGTTCGCGGCCCACTGGAACGCGGCGCAGGTGATCGCCGCGGCGCAGCTGGCGGTCGGCGCGAACTCGCCCTACCTCTTCGGCAAAGAGCTGTGGCGCGAGACCCGCATCGCGCTGTTCGACCAGGCGACCGACACGCGCTCGGAGGAGCTGAAGGAGCAGGGCGTCCGGCCGCGGGTGTGGTTCGGCGAGCGGTGGATCACCTCGATCTTCGATCTGTTCGAGGAGAACGTGCGCTACTTCCCCGCGCTGCTGCCGATCTGCGACGACGAGGACCCCGCCGAGGTGTTCGACCGCGGCGACCCGCCGAAGCTGTCCGAGCTGCGCCTGCACAACGGCACGGTCTACCGCTGGAACCGGCCGGTCTACGACATCGTGCGCGGCGAGCCGCACCTGCGGGTGGAGAACCGGGTGCTGCCCGCGGGGCCGACGGTCGCCGACACCGCGGCCAACGCCGCGTTCTACTACGGGCTCATCCGGGTGCTCGCCGACGACGAGCGGCCGCTGTGGACCCGCATGTCGTTCGGTGTCGCCGACGAGAACTTCCACCTCGCGGCCCGCCGCGGCATCGACACGCTGCTGTTCTGGCCCGGCGCGGGCGAGGTGCCCGCGGCCGAGCTCGTGCTGCGGCGGATGCTGCCGATGGCCGACGAGGGGCTGCGCCGTTGGAACGTCGATGCGGGGGTGCGCGAGCGGCTGCTGGGCATCATCGAGGCCCGGTGTCTCACCGGCCAGAACGGGGCGGCGTGGCAGGTGGCGACCGTGCACCGGCTGCAGGAGCAGCGCAACCTCTCCCGCGCCGACGCCCTGCGCGTCATGGCGTTGCGCTATGCCGAGCACATGCACACGAACGAGCCGGTGCACACCTGGCCCGTCGAGGGATAGCACGGGCGCGGAAATCGTCGCCACGGCGACGATTTCCGCGCACGACCCGGATCAGGCGCCCGCGTCCACCCAGACTCCGCCCGCCGCCTCGACCTCGGGCAGCGCGCGCCGAACCTCCGCGACGATGTCGGAGACGAACACCAGGACGACGTCCGGACGGGCGGCCACCAGGTCCCGCGGGGTGATCACCGGGATGTCGGTGCCCGGCATGCGCCTGCCGTGCTTGGGCTCGGAGGCGTCGGCGACGCCCGCGAGCAGCGTGGTGTCCGCCCCGACCAGGCAGAGCAGCGAGATCGACCGCGACGCCGCGGCGTAGCCGTAGACGCGCCGACCGGCGGCCCGGTGCTCCTCCAGCTGTGCGCGCAGGGACGTGACCGTGCGCCCCACGGCGGCGCCGAGCTCGGCCACGGCGTCCGCCTTGAGCACGCCGGTGTCGAGCTCGGCGGCGACCAGCGCGGGCAGGCGTTCGGTGTCCGGCTTGCCGTCGCGCGTGGCGGTGAGCACCACCGTGCCCCCGTACAGCGGGAACCGGTGCGCCGAGGTGACGGTCATGCCCAGCTCGGCGAGCATGCCGACCATCGCGGGCGTCGAGTAGTAGGCGTAGTGGCCCAGCCGCAACGCGTTCCACTGCCCCCCTTCCATGATCGCGGCGAGCGAGTGGAAGAGCAGGATGAGCGTGCCGCCCGGCGCAACGGCCTCGGCCCGGGTGCGCAGCGCGGCGCGCTGGTCGGGCTCGTGCATGATCCCGAAGCAGCCGTCGACGACGACGTCGGCGGCCCCACCCAGCGGCACGGCCGTGAACCCGTGCGCGGCGAGCCCGTCGAGCCAGGTGCCGCCGTGCGGGCTGGGGAACTCCATCGCTGTGCCCCCGGACGGCAGCACGCCCGCGGCGACGACGGCCGCGATGGCGGCGCGGCGCTGCTCGGTGAGGGCGGCGGGCTCGCGCCCCAGCACCTCCTCGGGCACGGCGACGTCGTCGGCGAGCTGGGCGAGACCGCACCCCTCGCACAGCCACATCCGCAGCGGGTACACGGGGTCGACGGCGCCGTCGTCCGCGGGCGGGAACAGCTCGGAGGAGGGCTGGTGGCCGAGGTCGAGGACGATCCGGCCGTCACCGGACCGGCAGAACCGGCAGGCCATCGATGCGGTCGGGCTTGCCTCGACGGTGGGCGAGGTCTCCGTCAGTCGGTGCACGGCGACGATGGTGGCACACCCTTTCCGCTGGTCTGGGGGCGCGGGGAGGGCGCGGGTCCCGCGCAGTAGGGTCGGGCCGTGCAGGTGCAGACCACGGACCTCGACGGCGTGCTGCTGTTCGTGCCCACTCCCCATCGCGACGAGCGCGGCTTCTTCTCCCGCACGTTCGACGCCACCATCGGCCGCGGCGCCGGGCTGGATCCGGACGCGTTCGTCCAGGACTCGCAGTCGCGCAGCGTGCTCGGGGTCGTCCGCGGCATGCACGGGCGCCGCGACGATGGCGAGGCCAAGCTGGTGCGCTGCGCGCACGGCGCCATCCACGACGTGGTGGTCGACGCGCGGCCAGGGTCGCCGACGTTCGGGCGCAGCGCCGCGTTCCGGCTGGACGACGAGAACATGCGCACCCTCTACATCCCGCGGGGCTTCCTGCACGGGTTCCAGGCGCTCACCGAGACCGCCGACACCTGCTACCGCATCGACGCCGAGCACGACCCGTCCGCCGACATCTCGGTCGCCTTCGACGACCCCGAGCTCGGCATCGAGTGGCCGCTGCCGCCGACGATGGTCAGCGCGCGCGACCGGGCCGCGGCCTCGTGGGCGGACGTGCGGGCGCTGCTCACGTCGTCCCCGGTCGCCTAGCGGGCAACGGTGAGCGGCCCGGCGTAGCGTCGGGAAGATGCCGCACCGACGTCCTGCCCCGGTCGTCGTCACCGATCTGCACGAGCCGCTCTACGTCGTGCACAGCCGGATCATGCGGATGCGGCTCGTGCTGTTCGGGGTCTGGCTGGTCGGCTGGACGGTCTCCGGGATCCTGTGGCGCGACGGCTGGCTGGCCACCGCGATCCTGCTGGGCAGCGGGCCGGGCGTGTGGGTCGTCGTCGGGCTGGTGCGGGCGCGCAGGCGACCGGGGCGCCGCGAGCCGGTTAGCCGCCGGGCGCTGGAAGGACCTGGCGCGGGAGCAGCGCGCTGACCGGCGTGCCGAACCGCGCCGCGCGGGCCTTCCATTCGCGCGGGTAGCCCAGCGACGCCTCGACGAAGCGCACCCCGTCCTCGACGGTCACCCGCGGGATGTGCAGGTGCCCGTACACCACGGCCACGGCGCGGTAGCCCACGTGCCAGTCGGAGGACGCGGTCGTCCCGCACCAGATCGAGAACTCCGGATGCCGCAACACGCGCGTCGGCAGCGGGGTGAGCGGCCAGTGGTTGACGAGCACCGTGGGCAGGTCGGGGTCGAGCGCGTCGAGACGCCGTCGGCTCTCTGCCACCCGGGCGGCGCACCACGCGGGCCGTGACGGATGCGGGTCGGGGTGCAGCAGGTGCTCGTCGGTGCAGACCACCCCGGCCGCGTGTGCCGCGGCCAGCCCCTCCTCGGGGGTGTGCGCGCCGGTCGGGAGGTAGGTGTAGTCGTAGAGCAGGAAGAGCGGCGCGACGACCGCAGGACCGCCGGGCCCGTCCCACACGGGAAAGGGGTCGTCCGGGGTGAGCACGTCCAGGCCGCGGCACAGGTCGACGAGGTGGCGGTAGCGCTCCTCGCCGCGCAACGGCAGGGCGTCCTTCGCGCGCGTCCACAGCTCGTGGTTGCCCGGCACCCAGACCACCCGGGAGAACCGCTCCCGTAGCAATCGCAGCGCCCAGGCGAGTTCGTCGGGCCGCTCGGCGACGTCGCCCGCGACGATCAGCCAGTCGTCCGCGCCGGTGGGCCGGATGCCCTCGACGACCGCGCGGTTCTCCTGGTGGCGCACGTGCAGGTCGCTCACGGCCCACAGCCGGGGAAGGGTCACCGACCAGGCCTACCACAGCGAAGGTTACCGGGGGTAAGTTAGGGTCCATGCGACAGGCGATCCGGTGGGGTGTCCGGCACGGGCTGATCAGCTGGTCGACGAAGCGGGGGGCACGGACGGGGGACGTGTCGGCCCGGCTCATGGTCGACCCCGCGTACGCCGAGGACCCGTACCCGCACTACGAGACGATCCGGGCGAAGGGAAGGTTCTTCGACAACGGCGTCGTGCTCAACACCGTGTCGCACCCGGTGGCGACGGCCGTGCTGCGCAGCCCCGACTTCGGGGTCATCGGCGGGTTCAGCGGCAGCGTGCCCGCGTGGCTGCGCGTCGCGCAGGCGGCGGGCGGCCGGGGCCCGCTCGGGCCGGTCGAGCCGCCGTCGATGCTGACCGTCGACCCGCCCGACCACACCCGCTACCGCAAGCTCGTCTCCCGCGCGTTCACGGCGAGGGCGGTCGCGGCGCTGCGCACCCGCACGGAGGAGATCGCGAACGGCCTGCTGGACGGGCTCGAAGGCCGCGCCGGGGTCGACATGATGGAGGACTACGCCAGCCTGGTGCCCGCCACCGTGATCGCCGAGATGCTCGGCGCGCCGGTGTCGATGAGCCGCCAGTTCCTCGCGTGGGGTGCGGAGGCGGCGAAGTCGCTGGACGCCGGTCTGTCGTTCGGCGAGTTCCGCCGCTCCGAACGCGGCCTGCGCGCGCTGCAGCGGTGGATGGAGGGCCACTTCGGCCACCTGCGCACCCACCCCGGCGACAACATCCTGTCCACCCTCGTGCACGCCCAGAGCGCGGAGGGCAAGCTCACGCAGGACGAGCTGACCGCCACCGCGATGCTGCTGCTCGCGGCCGGGTTCGAGACCACCGTGAACCTCATCGGCAACGGCGTGGCGCTGCTCGACGCCCACCCCGAGCAGCGCGAACGGCTGCGCGCCGAGCCGGGGCTGTGGCCGAACGCCGTGGACGAGATCCTGCGGTTCGACTCACCCGTGCAGCGCACCGGGCGCATCGCCTACCGCGACACGGAGGTGGCGGGCGAGCACGTGGCGGCGGGGCGGCCGGTCGTCACGCTGCTCGGCGGGGTCAACCGGGACCCTGAGGTGTTCGACGAGCCGCAGCGCTTCGACGTCGGGCGCCCCAACGCGGGTGAGCACGCCGCCTTCTCCTCGGGCATCCACTACTGCCTCGGCGCGGGGCTCGCGCGGATGGAGGGCGAGGTCGGCCTGCGCGCGCTGTTCGACCGCTTCCCGAACCTCGCGCTCGACGGCGCGCCGCGGCGGCGGCCCACGCGCGTGCTGCGCGGCTACGACGCGATGCCCGTCCGGCTCGCGGCGAAGGTCGACGCGTAGGCGAGGTCAGGCCAAGGCGTCGTACGCGGCCTGTGCCTGCACGTACACCCCGGAGAGGCGCTCCTTGCCCGCCTCGCCCTCCCCCTCGCCCAGCGCACCCGCCTCGTAGCGGCTGTGCACCCCGGCCTGGATGCACGCGGCGCGCCACCGGGCGAAGGCGACGTAGAAGTCGAGGTCGCCGACGTCCCGCCCGGAGCGCTCGGCGTACCGCGCGACCAGCGCGTCGCCGTCCGGGTAGCCGCCGACCTGGTTGGGCGCCTCGATCGTCACCGGGACGGCGTCCGCGGGCCGCCCCCACGAGGCCATCAGCCAGCCGAGGTCGGCGAGCGGGTCGCCGAGGGTGGCGAGCTCCCAGTCGAAGATCGCCTGGACCCGGCCGTCGGCGCGGTAGGCGAGGTTGCCCGGCCGGTAGTCGCCGTGCGCGATCCGCGTGTCGGACGGGGGCAGCGTCGCCGCGCGCGCCACCAGCCGCTCGTGCGCCGCGTCGATGATCTCCAGGTCGGTCAGGGACGACGCATGCACCTGGCGGTGCCACCGGCGCAGCTGGCGGTCGAGGTACGAGCCGTCCCGGCGCAGGTCGGAAAGCCCGACCTCGTCGGGGTCGACGGCGTGCAGCGCGGCCAGCACGTCGACCGTGTCCAGCCCGGCCATCGTGCGCGGCTCCCCCTCCGCCAGCCGACGGCCGGACTCGGCGTCGCCGAGCACCTGCCCGTCGACGAAGCGCATGAGGTAGAACTCCGCCCCGATCACCTCGGTGTCCGAGCAGAACACCACCGGCGGGGCGACCGGCACTCCGGTGGGCGCCAGCGCGGAGATGAACCGCCACTCGCGGCCCATGTCGTGCGCCGTCGCCAACACCATGCCCAGCGGCGGCCGCCGCAGGGCGTACGCCGTGCCCGCGGCGTCGACGATGCGGTACGTGAGGTTGGAGTGGCCGCCGGAGATCCGCTCGACCTCGACGGGCCGCTCGCCGACCTTGACCTCGGGCACCGCGGCGCGGAGCCATTCGGTAAGGGCGAGGGCGGGGACGGCGTCGGCGCTCATGCGGGTATTCAACCCCGCGCCACCCCACCTGAGTCCACCTTTCCGACACGGTGAGTCCCGCATCCCCGGCACGCCGAGTTCGGCGTTTCGACACGCTGACGGGTCAGGACGGCGGACTCGCCGTGCTCAGATACGGAACTCGGCGTGCCCGAACGCGGGACTCACCGCGCAGGAGCGGCGGGCGCGGCGGCGGAGGCTCGGGCGGAGGAGAGGGCGAGGCGGCGGGCCAGGAGGTGGTCGAGGCTGATCCGGCCCGGACCGGTCGCGGCCAGCAGCAGCGCCCCGGCCATGATCACGCCGACCAGCTCCCACCCGCCCTTGCCGACGACGCCGCCGAACCAGTGCCCTGCGAACCACCCGGCGCCGAGCATCACGGCCGCGACCAGCACTCCGGCGACCGGCGTGAGCAGCCCCGCGAGAAGCAGCAGCCCGCCGCCGGTCTCGACGGACGCGGCGAAGGCGGCGGAAAGGCCCGGCACCGGCACGCCGAGCCGGGCGAAGTCCGCCGACGTCGCGGCGAGCCCCTCCCCCACGAGCTTCTGCCAGCCGTGCGCCAGCAGGACCGCACCGAGGAGGAGCCGCGCGGCGAGGGCCAGCAGATCCCGCAGCGTCGGCGGCAGCTGGAGCATGGTCGTCGACCTCCGTCGCTGTGCGTCATGTCCGCTTCGCCCAACGCCGTGGCGACCGACCGGACACCGGCCGCGAGCGACGTTCACCCGTCCGTGCCGCGGTCAGGCGTACGGGCGGACGCGCCGCGGGAGCTCAGGACCGGTGGTCGCGATGGCGATCATCTCGGTCACCGGGGTCGGCGGGACGACCGGCATGGCGGTCGTCGGCGTGAAGTCGAGCGGCGACTGCACGGTGACGCCGAACAGCGCGGGCGCCTCCCCTGCGGACCGACCCGAACGCTCGGCCATCGCCCGGTGCACCCCCGCGCTCGCCATGCGGGGTGTGGTCGCCTCGATGCCCACCGCGGCCGTGAGCTGCTCCGCCGTCGGCGGGTGCGCCACCCCGGACCGCACCGGAAGCGGGCCGGTGGTGGCCTCGGCGCCCGCGGCAGGCGGGCAGGTGGTCTCCACGCGGATGGTGGACCCGCCCGTCCCGGCGCGCGGCTCCACCCGGATCGAGGCGGTGACGCCGCCTGCCTCCGCGCGGGCGCCTGCCGCGCCCGAGGGGGACGCCGTCGCAGCGGTGAACGCGCCGGTGCTCGCCGCGGCACCGGCCGGAGCCGCCGCGACCGGCTCGACGGCGGCGAACGCGCCCGCGCCCGCCGGGGCGTCGACGGGAGCGGTCGTCCCGACCGGGCCGACCGCGGCGAACGCGCCGCTCGGGTAGGAGTGGGCGGCCGCGGGCTCGACGACGGGCTCGAACGCCTCCGACGTGCCCGCCGCCCGCCGCACCGGCCTCCGCATGCGGCGCTGCAGCTCGTCGCGCTCCTGGTCGTGGCGGCGCGCGATCAGGTGGTCGACGCTGAACCGGCCCGGCCCGAACGCCGCGAGCGCCAGCTCCGCCGCGACGATCACGCCGACCAGCTCCCACCCGCCGTTCTGGGCGAAGATGCCGTGGGTGATGTGCACGAAGCCCGCCGCGCCGACCATGACGACGAGGTCGAGCGCGACCACCGTCGTGGTGAGCGCCCCCACGATGATCAGCACGCCGCCGACGAACTCGACGAACGAGGCGAAGGACGCCGACACGATCGCCAGGGGGATGCCCAGCTTGTCGAACTGGGCGTAGGTGCCCGCGATACCGTTGATCATCAGCTTCTGCCAGCCGTGCGCGAACAGCACGACGCCGAGGATGACCCGGCCGACCAACATGACGACGTCGCGTGCGGGGGCGGGGAGAGGTCGGTTGAGCATGCGGATGGGCCTCCAGGACCTCAGTGAGCGAGCTGGTGCTTTCAGTCACTGGAGCCAACCTGTGCGGCCTCACGGCGATACGACCAATCAGGGCATTCAGCGACGGCCGTAAGGCCGCACGCGACGAACCGCTCGCCGAACTACCACCAAAGGTGATCTTCCGATCACCGCTCGTGACCGACCGCTGGTCCGCGGCACTGCTCCGTCGGCGTGATCCCGGCCGGTCGACGGCCACCCACCGCAGCGGTACCGCGCCGACCCGCCACCCGGCCGTGGCGGTCTCGGACCTCGGTCGCCACGCAGTGCACCCGTTCGCGGCGCGGCGCACGGGTGCGCGAGCGCGCTCGGCGGGATAACGTCTCGCCGTCGCACCGGCACCGGAACGAGGGGGCGAAGATGACGGACGGACCGCTCACCCTGGCGATCGACGTGGGGGGTTCGGGGCTCAAGGCCACCGTCCTCTCCCCCGACGGCGAGATGCTCTCCGAGCGGGAGCGCCGCGAGACGCCCTACCCCTGCACGCCCCCGGTGCTCCTCGACGAGCTCGCGGCGCTCGCGTCCTCCCAGCCGCACTACGACCGGGTGTCGGTCGGCTACCCGGGCGCGATCCGGCGCGGCATCGTGCGCGACGTCACCGCGTTCGTCCGCCCCGCCCCCGGCGAGCCCAAGGACCCGGATCTGATCAAGCAGTGGATCGGCTACGACCTGCAGACCGCGCTCGCGAAACGCTTCGGCAGGCCGGTGCGGGTGGCCAACGACGCCGACGTGCAGGGCTGCGCGGTGATCGAAGGCAAGGGCATGGAGCTGGTTGTCACGCTCGGCACCGGCGTCGGCATCGCGGTGTTCTTCGACGGCACGCTGCTGCCGCACATGGAGCTGTCCCACGGGCGGTTCGGCGAGGGCCTGTCGATCGAGGTCGCCTGCGGGGACAACGAGCGGCACAAGGTCGGCAAGCACGAGTGGCGCAAGCGGGTGCTCGACGCGTTGGACACGTTCGAGGAGATGGTCCTGCCCGACCACATCTTCATCGGCGGCGGCAACGCCAAGCGCCTCGACGCCGACAACATCGGACCCAACCGCACGATCGTGCCCAACATCTCGGGGCTGCTGGGCGGGATCGCGCTGTGGGAGCGTACCGAGGGCGCGGCGATCAGCCACCAGGAGGAACCACTTCCCTCCCGGACCTGACACCCCGGCGTCGATCACGGCAGGATGTCCGCCGTGGCCGACTACCCATCTGGAACGCCTACGCGACCGGACTCCCGCTCCTCAGCAGCACGCGCCCCTTGGTCGGGTGAACGATGATCGACATCACTGCGGCCGACGAGTGGTCGGCGCTTGTCGAGCACCACGGCGCCATCGCCGACCTGCACCTGCGCACGCTGTTCGCCGACGACCCCGGCCGCGCCGACGCGCTCACCGCGTCGGGCGCCGACCTGGTGCTGGACTACTCCAAGCACCGGATCACGCGCGACACGATCCCGCTGCTCACGGCGCTGGCCCGGCGCGCGGGGCTGCCCGAGCGCACCGAGGCGATGTTCTCCGGCGTGCACATCAACACCAGCGAGGACCGCGCGGTGCTGCACACGGCGTTGCGGGCGCCGCGCGAGCTCGCCCTCGCCGTCGACGGTCAGGACGTGCCCACCGAAGTCCACCGCGTGCTGTTCCGCATGGGCGAGTTCACCGACTCCGTCCGCTCCGGAGAGTGGACGGGTCACACCGGCGAGCGGATCACCGCGGTCGTCAACATCGGCATCGGCGGCTCGGACCTCGGCCCGGTCATGGCGTACGAGGCACTGCGGGACTACGCCGACCGGTCGCTCACGATGCGCTTCGTCTCCAACATCGACCCGACCGACGTCTCCGAGGCCCTGCGCGACCTCGACCCGGCCACCACCCTGTTCATCGTCTCGTCCAAGACCTTCACCACCCTGGAGACGCTGACCAACGCGCGCGCCTGCCGCGAATGGCTGCTGGGTGGGCTCGGCGGCGAGGAGAAGGCCGTCGCCAAGCATTTCGTCGCGGTGTCGACGAACGCCAAGGAGGTCACGGCGTTCGGCATCGACGAGGCCAACATGTTCGGCTTCTGGGACTGGGTGGGCGGGCGCTACTCGGTCGACTCCGCCATCGGCCTCTCGCTGATGATCGCGGTCGGCAAGGAGCAGTTCGGCGAGTTCCTGGCGGGCATGAACGCGATCGACCGGCATTTCCGCACGACCCCGCTCGAGGAGAACCTCCCGGTGATCCAGGGGCTGCTCAACGTCTGGTACGTCAACTTCTTCGGGTCCCAGACGCACGCGGTGCTCCCCTACAGCCAGTACCTGCACCGCCTGCCCGCGTACCTGCAGCAGCTCACGATGGAGAGCAACGGCAAGTCGGTGCGCGGCGACGGGACGCCGGTCACCACGCTCACCGGGGAGATCTTCTGGGGCGAGCCGGGCACCAACGGCCAGCACGCCTTCTACCAGCTCATCCACCAGGGCACCCGGCTGATCCCGGCCGACTTCATCGGGTTCGCCGAGCCCAACCACGTCGTTCCCGTCGACGACCACACCGACATGCACGACCTGTTCATGTCCAACCTGTTCGCCCAGACGTCGGCGCTGGCCTTCGGCAAGACGGCGGACGAGATCGCGGCCGAAGGCACGGCGGCCGACGTCGTCCCGCACAAGGTGATGCCCGGCAACCGGCCGAGCTCGACCATCCTCGCCCGCAAGCTCACCCCGTCGGTGCTGGGCCAGCTGATCGCCTTCTACGAGCACGTCACGTTTGTCGAGGGGACGATCTGGGGTATTGACTCGTTCGACCAGTGGGGCGTCGAGCTGGGCAAGGTGCTGGCCAAGCAGCTGGGACCGGTGCTCACCGGGGAGGCGGGCAACGACGGGCTCGACGCCTCCACCGCCGCGCTCGTGGCGCGCTACAAGATGTGGCGCGGCCGCGCCTGACCTCGACGGAGGCCGTCACCGACGATGCCCGACCGCGACGAGCCGCCCGCGGGCCTGAACCGCGACGACCGGCAGGTGCCGGTGCGCACGGGCAGGCTCGTCGGCCTCGCGGTCGGGCTCTCGCTGCTGGCGGCGGCGGCGCTGTGGGCGGCGTTCACCGGGGTCGGGCCCGCCTGGTTCGACGCGACGGTGCTCACCGAGTCGATCGAGGAGCGCACGCGGACGCTCACGGCCGTGGCCGTGGTGGTCACGACCCTCGGCAGCACCGTCGCGTCCGCCGTGCTCGCCGTGGCGGTCGGGGCGTGGTGCTGGTGGCGTGGACGCCGCGCCGACGCCGTCCTCGCCGTCGGCGCGATGGCCGGGGCGAGCCTGGTCTTCCGGCTGCTCAAAGAGGTGCTCGACCGCGCACGACCGCCGGTGGGCGACCGGTTGGTGACCGCGGCCAACGAGTCGCTGCCGTCCGGCCACGCCACCATGTCGCTGGTCGTGGTGGGCACGATCGTGGTGCTGGCCTGGGCGGGCCTCGGTCCGGCAGCGCGCGTCGCGCTGGTGGTCGCCGCAGCGCTGTGGGTCGGCGCGGTCGGCGCCACCCGCGTGTACCTCGGCGTGCACTGGTTCTCGGACGTCGTCGCGGGCTGGGCGGTCGGCGCGGCGTGGCTGACGCTGTGCGTGACCCTCTGGGCGCGGTGGCGCGCCCGGGTGGCCGCTTAGCGCTGCTCCGCCGAGCACCACCATGTCGAGCAGGTGCCCACTCCCGCGAGCACCGACTGGTCGAGCAGCCGCGTCTTTCGCGGGCGCTCTCCACCTCGGGCAGCTCCGGCACCCGATCATCCTGACGCCGCCGCGGAACACCCGCGCGCCGGGCAGGGTTCACCTGCCGTGGAACGGACCCGGGTACGCGCACCCGAGCTCGCGGGGCGGCGCTGGCTGAACACCGGCGGGCGGGACCTGCGGCTCGCCGACCTCCGCGGCAAGATCGTGCTGCTGGACTTCTGGACGTTCTGCTGCGTCAACTGCCTGCACGTCCTCGACGAGCTGCGGGAGCTCGAGCAGCGCCACTCGGATGTCCTGGTGACGATCGGCGTGCACTCGCCGAAGTTCGCGCA
The DNA here is from genome assembly GCA_963750095.1 of uncultured Actinomycetota bacterium. Classification (GTDB taxonomy): domain Bacteria; phylum Actinomycetota; class Actinomycetes; order Mycobacteriales; family Pseudonocardiaceae; genus Pseudonocardia. The sequence continues at coordinate 1,652,949 of CAVVPJ010000012.1, forward strand.
CGAGGCGGACCCGGACGCCGTCGCGGCGGCGGTGGAGCGCTACGCGGTGCACCACCCCGTGCTCGACGACCCCGAGCTGCGCACCTGGGACGCGTACGCCGCGCGGGCATGGCCGACGCTGGTCGTGATCGACCCGCAGGGCTACGCCGTCGCGCAGATGTCCGGTGAAGGACACGCGCACGGCCTCGCGGTGCTCGTCGAGGAGCTCGTCGCGACCCACGGCGCGGCGCTGCGCCGCGGGGACGGGCCCTACGTCGCTCCGCCGGAGCCCGTGACGGCGCTGCGCTTCCCCGGCAAGGTGATCGCCCTCCCCGAGGGCAGCTTCCTGGTCTCCGACACGGCACATCACCAGCTCGTGGAGCTCGCGCCCGATCTCGGCACGGAGCGGCGCCGGATCGGCACCGCTCGCGACGGGCCTGGCCGAGCCGAGCGACGTCCTCGTGGACGGCGACACGCTCGTCGTCGTCGAGTCGGCGGCACACCGGCTCATCCGGCTGCCGATCCCGGCGTCGTCACTGGTGGCGGGCCGCGCGCGGCGGGCGCGCCGACCGCCGACCGACGTGGCCGCCGGGCGACTCGACCTGCGGGTGGCGTTCGTCCCGCCCACCGGCCAGCACCTCGACACCCGGTTCGGCGACCCCACGCAGATCGCGGTGGCCGCGTCCCCGCCGGAGCTCCTCGCGTCCGGGGCGGGCACGGCGCCAGGGCTCACCCGGCAGCTGCGGTTCGGGGAGGTCGCGGAGGGGGTGCTGTCGGTGAGCGTCGCGGCGGCGGCCTGCGACGAGGGCGACGGGGTGTTCGCCGCGTGCCACCGCTACCAGCAGGACTGGGGCATCCCGGTGCGGCTGGTCGACGGCGCCCCCGCCGAGCTGGTGCTGGACCTGCGTGCCGTCTGACCAGCGGCGTCAGCCGACCGTCACGCGGACGTGGCCGAGCATGCTGTGCCCGCTCACCCGGACCTGCGGGGCGTCGGGTCCGAGCGTCACCCGCCGGTCGCGGCGGTGCCCGCGCTCGATGACCGAGCGCTTGCCGAGGCTGGCCGTGCCCGTGTCGACCAGCCGGGTGCCCGGCGAGACGTAGACCTCGACCTTCCCGAGCAACGAGTGCGCCACCACGTCGACCGTGCAGCCGCGCGGCAGGTCGCGCAGGTCGAGCACGACCGCGCCGAGCACCGCCTCGACCTCGAGGTGCCCGACATCGGGATCCGGCCGTCTGCGCACCTTGCCGAGCATCACGCGCAGAGGCTCGGATGACGTCACCGGCGACGCCGTGACGGCGCGCGGTGCGAGGTCGGCGAGCCAGGGCCGCAGCTCGCGGCCGGTGCGCGCCGCGTAGACACCTGTCAGCCGCTCCTCCAGCTCCAGCCATGTCAGGCGGCCGTCGCCGACGGCGGCGTGCAGGACGGCGGCGGCCCGCTCCCGGTCGGCGTCCGAGATCCGCAGTTCGAGGTCGGTCATGGGCGCATCGTATGACGCCATCCGTGACGTCAACAAGACGTCGCCTCGTGCGGACGCCGAAAATGTCGGTGGGCGGTGTGAGACTGCCGCCATGACACCGACGACCTTCACCCTGATCCCCCGCGGCGCGTTCTCCCTGCGGGAGAGCGTCGAGTTCGGCTTCGGCCAGCGCGACAGCGCCGCGTTCGACGGCACGATGCGCCTCGCCTTCTGCCTCGACGATCTCGCCCACCAGGTCGGCGTGGCCGTCACCCAGGACGAGCACGGCGTCCACGGCGAGGTCGTCGGCCCGCGCGCGGGGAGCGCGCCCGTCGAGCGGGTCGCCGCCCAGACGGCGCGGATGCTCTCGCTCGACGTCGATGCGCGCGGCTACGAGGCGGTGGGGGCGCGAGATCCGGTGGTGGCCCGGGTGCTGGCCACCGCGCCGGGGCTGCGGCCGCCGCTGTTCCACTCGCCCTACGAGGCGGCGGCCTGGTGTGTGCTCTCGCTGCGCTGGAGCGGCAGGCAGGCGGCGGCCGTGCGCGATCGGCTGGCCAGGGCCCACGGCGTGACCGTCGAGGTGGCGGGCGTGCCGATGGCGGCCTTCCCGACGCCGCGGCGGCTGCTCGAGATCAGCGCGTTCGAAGGTCTTCCCCCGGTCAAGGTCGAGCGGCTGCACGGCGTGGCCAAGGCCGCGCTGGACGGGCGACTCGACGCGGAGACCATCCGGCGCAGCCATCCCGATGAGGCGATGGCGCGGCTGCGGGAGATCCCCGGCATCGGACCGTTCTCCGCTGCGCTCATCGTGATCAGGGCCAGCGGGGTGTGCGACGTGTCGGTCGAGCAGGAGCCGCGCCTCGCCGCGACCGTCGGGCGGCTCTACGGCCTGTCCGGTCCCGCCACCGCCGAGGAGCTGCGGCGCATCGGGGAGGCGTGGCGGCCGTTCCGCACATGGGTGGCGGTGCTCCTGCGGGCGGCGGCGAACCGGGTGCAGGCGGCGGCCGCTGTCGGTTGAGCCCGACGTGGTGCGGGCAGACTGATCACGTGACCGAACCGCTGTGGGCCGCCGTCGACGACTACTGGACGGGCAAGCTGCACACCTCCGACCCCGCGCTGGAGGCCGCGCTCGCCGACAGCGCCGCAGCAGGCCTGCCCCCGATCGCGGTCACCGCCCCGATGGGCAAGCTGCTGCACCTGCTGGCCCGCACGGCGGGCGCGCGCCGGATCCTGGAGATCGGCACGCTCGGCGGCTACTCCACGATCTGGCTCGCCCGTGCCCTTCCGGCCAAGGGCGAGCTCGTCACGTGCGAGATCGACCCGCACCATGCCGAGGTCGCGGCGGCCAACCTCGTCCGCGCCGGTGTCGATGACAAGGTCGACATCCGGGTCGGCCCGGCCCGGGAGACCCTCGCGGGCCTCGACGGGCCGTTCGACGTGGCTTTCGTCGACGCCGACAAGGCCTCCGGCGCGGAGTACTTCCACGAGTGCGTGCGGCTGGTCCGCTCCGGCGGCGTGATCGTCGTCGACAACGTCGTGCGGCAGGGCGCGGTCGTCGACTCGGGCAGCTCCGACGCCGCCGTCGTCGGCACCTGGCGGCTCGCCGACGCGATCGCCGCGGAGCCCCGCGTGGACGCCACCGTGATCCAGACGGTCGGCGGCAAGAACTACGACGGGTTCGTACTGGCCGTCGTGCGGTGACTCAGGCGACGGTGGTATCGAGCGCCACGTCGATGTTGCCACGGGTCGCGTTGGAGTAGGGGCACATCTGGTGTGCCTCGGCGACCAGCTCGTCGGCGGTCGCCTGGTCGACGCCGCCGAGCTCGACGTGCAGGGCGACGGTGAGGCCGAAGCCACCTGCCTCACGCGGCCCGATGCCCACCTCGGCCGCCACCGAGGAGTCGGTGAGGGTCAGCTTCCTGTGTCGTGCAACGCCCTTCACCGCGGAGTGGAAGCACGCCGCGTAGCCCGCGGCGAACAGCTGCTCGGGGTTGGTGGCCCCGCCCGCGCCACCCATCTCCTTGGGGACGGTGAGGTCGAGTTCGAGGAATCCGTCCGACGAGCGGACGTGGCCGTTGCGGCCGTCTCCGGAGGACAGTGCGGCTGCGGTGTAGAGAACGCTCACGTCGGCAACGCTAATCTCCGGACGTGGACGACGACGACCTCACCGCCATCCTGAGCTCCGTCCGCGAGTTCGTGCGCACCGAGGTGGTGCCGCTGGAGGAGCGGATCGACGCCGAGGACGCCGTTCCCACGGAGATCGTCGCGGCCTGCAAGGCGATGGGCCTCTACGGGTTCGCCATCCCCGAGCAGTTCGGCGGGCTCGGGCTCTCGTTGGCGGAGGAGGCGCGCCTGGCGTTCGAGCTGGGCTGGACGACGCCCGCGCTGCGGTCGCTGTTCGGCACCAACAACGGCATCGCGGGCCAGGTGCTGATCAAGGGCGGCACGCCGGAGCAGCAGGCGGAGTGGCTTCCGCGGCTCGCGTCGGGCGAGGTGACCGCCTCCTTCGGGCTGACGGAGGCCGACGCGGGCTCCGACCCCTCCGGCCTGAAGACGACGGCGCACCGCGACGGCACCGACTGGGTCATCAACGGGGCCAAGCGGTACATCACCAACTCCCCCATCGCGGACGTGATCATGGTGTTCGCCCGCACCAACCCCGATGCGGTCGGCAACAAGGGCATCTCGGCCTTCCTCGTGCCGCAGGGAACGCCGGGGCTGTCGATCGGGCCCCGCGACCACAAGATGGGCCAGTTCGGCGCCTGGACCGCCGACGTCTACCTCGACGACGTCCGGGTGCCCGCGTCGGCACTCGTGGGCGGCGACGAGGGCGTCGACCGGGGGTTCGTCACGGCGGCCCAGTGCCTCGCCCACGGACGCGCGCACATCGCCGCGCTGTGTGTCGGGATGGCCGGCCGGTTGGTGCACGAGTCGGTCGAGTTCGCCAAGACCCGGGAGCAGGGTGGTCGGCCGATCGCGTCGTTCCAGCTGATCCAGGGGCTGATCGCGGACTCGGTCACCGACTACCGGGCGGGACGGGCGCTCGTGCTCGACGTCGCGCGCGCCTACGACGCGGGCACCGACACGGTGCAGGGCCCGGCGGCGGCCAAGTACTTCGCGTCGGAGATGGTCGGGCGGGTCGCCGACCGCGCGGTGCAGATCCACGGCGGCGCGGGCTACATCCGCGGGGTCGCGGTCGAGCGGTTCTACCGCGACGCCCGGCTGTTCCGCATCTACGAGGGCACGAGCCAGATCCAGCAGGTCATCATCGCCCGCTCGGCCTTGGGCAAGGCGGCGCGGTAGCCGCGCGGCGCCCCCTGGGCCTCTTCGCAAAGGTTCAGGCGTCCTCGCACAGGGTCGACCGTATGCGAGGACGCCAGAGGGTGTGCGAGGTGGGCCTCAGTGCCCCTCAGGGCGGCGGGCGACGTGCCGGGCGGCGGCGGCGTTCGCCCGGCGGGCGGCCTCCACCGGCGCCGCGCCGGTGAGGAGGGCGGCGAGGAAGGCGCCGGTGTGGGTGTCGCCCGCGCCCGTGGTGTCGACGACCCGCACCGGCACCGCGGGCACGTGGACCGGCTCAGCCCCCGCGACCGCCACCACACAACCCCGCGCCCCGACCCGCACCACCGCGCCCGCCCGCCCCGCCAGCGCCCGAGCCACATCCGCCGGACCGGCCCCGGCGCGGCCCGCGGGCGCGCGTGCCCCATCCGCCGATTCAGGCCCGCCGGTCCCGGCGCGGCAAGCGCGCGGCCCGGCCACCTCCGCCCGGCCGGGCCCGGCGCGGCCTGCTGGCGCGCGGTGGCCGCCCGGAAGGTCGAGGGCGGCGGCCAGGGTGGCGGCCTCGGCCTCGTTGGCGCTCAGCCAGTCCAGCCGCGGCCACGCCCTGGCGAAGGGACCGCGCCGGGCGAGCGGGCCGGGGTCGTACGCCACCACGACCGCGTCGGGAAGCCCCAGCACCCAGTCGGCGAGGGCGTCGTCGAGGCCGTAGCCCGACACGAGGACGACGTCACCCGTGGCCGGGCGCAGGCCCGCCAGGTCGGACGGGCCGAGCGTGGTCTCCGCTCCGCGCCCGCTGACGAACGTGCGCTCGCCCCCGCCGTCGACGAGGACGATCACCACCCCGGTGTCGGTGTCCGCCCTCGGTGGCAGCCGGATCTCGATGCCCTCGGCCCGCAGGGCCGCCCGCGCCAGGTCGCCGAACGGGCCCGTGCCGTGCGCGCCCGCGTACGTCACGGGGACGCCCGCCCGCGCGGCCGCGGCCATCGCGTGGAACCCGCCGCCCGCCGCCATCCCCACCCGCGACGCCCACACGTCACCGCCGCGCGGCGGCAGCGTGTCCACCGTCGCGGCGACGTCGACCACCACGCTGCCGACGCTGACCAGCCGTCCCGTCACCCCGACCAGGCCGCCATGATCGCCGAGTCCGGCGGACTTCGTGTACCAGCGCACGAAATCCGCCAGTTCCAGCGATCTTCGGCCGCGGTGGCCCCATGGCGCACGGGGGCCGATGCGGGCGACCTCACCCCCGGCACCCCCGCCGAAGCTCCCACAGGCCCTCGGCCAGCCCGTCGAGGTCGAGGTGCTCGACGTCCGCCCGCACCGGCAGCGCATCCACCCCGCAGCACGCGCCCGCGACCGCGCCCGCCATCGCCGCGATCGTGTCGCAGTCCCCGCCGACCGACGCACCCAGCCTGCACGCCAGCCACGGGTCGTCCCCGGCCAGCGCGAGCACCGCGAACGCGGCGGGCACCGACTCCTGCGTCGCCACGCTGGTGCCGACCAGCGAGGCGATCGCCTCCACCCCGTCCCGCCGCCCGCGGACCAGCTTCGTCGCCCACCGGATCCGTTCGGCCACGTCGGCCCCCGCGACCCAGCGCCCCCGCCGTGCCGCCGCGGCGGCGGAGTCGGCCGCGATCTCGAAGGTCTCCCGCACGCCCGCGCCGTCGATCCCGGCGCTCACCGCGGCGGCGACGGCGGCCGCCCCGGCCAGCGCGACGCCGGTGCCGTGCGTGGCCACCGAGGCCTCCACCACCCGGTCGACGAGCTCCGGACCCACCGGCACCGCGATCCCGACGGGCGCGATCCGCATCGCCGCCCCGTTCGTCGTCCCGTCGCGGCCCGCCTCGAGCGGGTCCACACCGGCGGCCATCGCCGCGACCGCGCGCCGGGTCGACGGGCCGAGCAGGCTCAGGTGCCCCCGCTCGCGCATCGACGCCTCCCATGCGGCGAGCCGTCGTCCCAGCTCACGGGCGTCGATGCGGCCTCCCGACCCGACCATCAGCCGCCCGAGCAGCACGGCCTGCTCGGTGTCGTCGGTGACGCTGCCCGCGGGCAGTCCGGCGGCGATCGGATGGCCGGGCGGTGCCGGGTGGAACCGGTCCACGAGCAGGCCGTAGAGCTCCACGATCCGCGCGCGCGACATCGCCTCGGTCGGCATCCCCAGCGCGTCGCCCACCGCGAGGCCGTGCAGCGCCCCGCGGGCCCGTGCGAGTGTCACAGCAGGTCGGCGCTCGTGACGACCTCGACAAGCGGCGCGTACAGCGCGAGCACGTCGAGCGTGGCCCGGTGGCTCGCGGCGGAGACGCCCGCGCACGCGTCGGCCACCACCCGCACCGCGACGCCCGCGTCGGCGGCCGCGACGGCCGTCGAGAGCACACAGCAGTCCGTCGACACCCCGCAGAGCACCATCGTCGACCCGCCCACCCGCTCGGCGAGCGCGGCGCCCCACTTGGAGAACGTCGGGGCGTCCACGGTCGGGCCTGCGGGCAGGAGCGCAGGCACGACGTCCCACGCGGGGGCGTCCGCGGGCTGCAACGCGAACGGCCACTGCGCGTAGTACGCCTGCCACGCCCCCGAGGGCACGTCGGGCGCGACGAACCGGGTGAACGTCACCGCGTCGCCGAAGCCCGCGACCAGCTTCCCGACGGTCGGCACGATCGCCGCGAAGCCGGGTGTCGCCCACGGGCTGTCCGCCTCGGCGAACACCCGCTGCATGTCGACGACGACCAGGTGCCCAGGGATGGGCAACTCACGCCTCCTGCGCCCGCACCCGCGACCGCTCGAGGAGCAGCGTGCCGACGAACCCGATCACCAGCGCGACGAGCACCCCGAGGTTGGCGTAGGCCCACGCGCCGTCGCGGCCGCCGAGCCCGAACGGGCCGAGCAGGTAGCCCTGCCACATGAGCGCCTCCGTGGTCGTGTTCGTCACCAGGCCCCACCCCAGCACCGTGCCGACCAGCAGGAGGCCGACCGCGGTCCACCGGATGTCGCCGTAGCGGCCGCTCGGGTCATACAGCTCCGCCTCGGCGTAGTCCCGGTGCCGCATGGCGATGTCGGCGAGCATGATCCCGGCCCAGGCCGCGACCGGCACGCCGAGCGTGTAGAGGAAGCCCTGGAACGGCCCGAGGAAGCTGTCGGCGAAGAACACGACCCAGACCGTGCCGATCACCATGATCGTCCCGTCGATCAGCGCGGCCGTCCACCGCGGGGCGCGCAGCCCGAGCGAGAGCAGCGCGAGCCCCGACGAGTAGATGTCCAGCACCGCGCCCCCGACCAGGCCCAGCACCGCCACCAGCGCGAACGGCACGAGGAACCAGGTGGGCAGCACGTCGGTCAGCGCGCCGATCGGGTCGGCGGCGATCTTCGTGGAGAGGTCCTGCGAGGAGCCAGCGAGCAGGAGCCCGAACACCAGCAGCACGATCGGCGCGACCGACGCGCCGATCGTCGTCCACGCCACGACCCCGCGCGAGGACGCGTCGCGGGGCAGGTAGCGCGAGTAGTCGGCGGCCATGTTCACCCAACCGAGCCCGAACCCGGTCATGAGGAACACCAGCGCGCCGATCACCTGCTCGACCGAGCCGCCGGGCAGCGCCGACACCGTGGCCCAGTCGATCTGGCCTGCGGCGAGCACCACGAAGACGATGGTCAGCACCGCCGTGACGATCGTGATGACGGTCTGCACGCGCATGATCACGTCGAAGCCGAGCACGCCCGCACCGACGACCAGCGCCGCCACCACCAGCAACGCGATGATCTTCGTGCCCACGCCGCCGCCGAGGCCGAGCCGGTCGAAGACCGTGGCCGTGGCCAACGTCGCGAGGATGACCAGCGCCGTCTCCCACCCGACCGTGAGCAGCCACGAGATCGCCGTGGGCAGCTTGTTGCCGCGCACGCCGAACGCGGCGCGCGAGAGCACCATCGTCGGCGCGGAGCCGCGCTTGCCCGCCAGCGCGATGAAGCCGCACAGCAGGAACGAGAAGATGATCCCGATCAGCCCGGCGACCACGGCCTGCCCGAACGCGATCGCGAAACCCAGCGTGAAGGCACCGTAGGAGATGCCGAGCACCGACACGTTGGCCGCGAACCACGGCCAGAACAGCTGGATCGGGCTGCCTTTGCGCTCGGCGTCGTCGATGACGTTGATGCCGTTGCCCTCGACGCTCAGAGCGCCCGCGGGTCCGGTCTGGTCCGACTTCCGCACCTCGACCACGAGGCTCCTCCTGACGACCGGTGATGTACCGGCCGCCACCCTAAGTGATCAGGTGACGTGAGGGGAGCCCCGGTCGGGCTAGCGCCGACGTTCGCGCCGCAAGCTCCGCTTGCGCCGACGTTCGCGCCGCAAGCTCCGCTCAGTGGTCCGACGGCCGCAGGTGGTACTCGAAGACCAGCCCGCCGACCGCGACGAGCAGCAGCACGCCCGCGATGACAAGCGCCCACACGTACCAGAAGGCCAGCGCCAGGCCGACGAGCGCGGCCGCGGACGCCAAGGTGACCGGCCAGTAGCTGCCGGGCGAGAAGAACCCGACCTCGCCCGCGCCGTCGGACACCTCGGCCTCGGGGTTGTCCTCCGGCCGCTGCTCCAGCCGCCGGGCGACGAACCGGAAGTAGGTGCTGACGATCAGCGCCAAGCCGCCGGTGAGGAACAGCGCGGCACTGCCTGCGGGCTCCTTCGACAGGATGACGTAGACGATCCCGGCGACGAAGAAGAACGCCGTGAGGAACTCGAAAAGCCGGGCTTCGACATGCACCGCTGCTCAGCTCCCTGCTGCCGCGATCGGCTCGGACTGCGACCGCTGCGTGCGGTTCGTGGTGAACGGGTAGGTGGTGGTGGCCTGCGGCGCGCACAGCTCGCCGCAGTTCAGCTGGGCCAGCGCCTCGCCCGCCGTGTAGGGCGCGCCGGTGCTCGGGTTGGTCTGGGTGCGCAGCGAAAGCCACCGGTCGAACTTGTCCTTCGAGATCGCCCTGACCTCGAAGTTCATCTGGGAGTGGTAGCTGCCGCACAGCTCGGCACACCGGCCGACGAACGCGCCCTCACGGTCGATCCCGGTGATCGTCCAGACGTTGTCCTGGTCGTTGCGCTGCGGCTGCGGGAAGACGTCCCGCTTGAACAGGAACTCCGGGATGAAGAAGCTGTGGATCACGTCGTTGGAGTGCTGGGTGAACTGGATCGTCTCAGCGGTTGGCAGGACGAGGAGCGGGATCGTGTCGCTCGTGCCCAGCGTGCTGACCGGCTGGCCGTTCGCGCCCGCGTGGTCGGGGTAGGCGAACTTCCACTGCCATTGGAAAGCCGTGACGTCGACCTTCAGGTCCGGGTTGGGCGGGTCCTCGTTGACGTAGTTCTGCACGGTCACCGTGAAGCCGAACAGCACCGCGACGATGATCGCCGGGACGACGGTGAACACCATCTCGACCGAGAGGTTGTACTGGGTCTGCCGGGGGACGACGTCGGGGTCGGTGTCCTTGCGCTTGCGGTGGAAGATCATCGCCCAGAACATCGCGCCCCAGGTGATGACGCCGACGACGAGCGCCGCGATGCCCGACCACGTCCACAGGTGGCGCATCGCCTCGGCCTGCGGGGTGACCCCGACCGGCCAGCCGAAGCGGATGGCGTCCTCGACGGAGCACCCGGCGGTGAGCGGCCCGACCAGCGCCGCGAGGGCGACCAGCCTGATCACGCGACCCCGAGGACCACGAGGGTCCGCCCCGCGCTGTGCTCGGCTCACTGCTCGCCGCCTCCCACCCGTCTGCCCACGTCGACCGGTCGCGGACGTGCTCCTTCGACCTCGCGTAGAGACTAACGGAGACGACCAAGGATTGGCCTGTCGGGTTGCGCCGCGGGTGGCCTCGGCGCGTCGGCATACTGGTTTGCCATGTGCGGACTGTTGGGACTGCTCACCTCCTCCGGCGACGCCCCCGCGCGCGCCGAGGCCGTCGGGCGGGCGATGCGGTGTGCCCGCCACCGCGGGCCCGACGAGAGCGGCACGTGGCACGACGCCGAGGTGGTCTTCGGGTTCAACCGGCTCTCGATCATCGACGTCGACCTCTCCCACCAGCCCCTCCACTGGGGTCCTGACTCTGGGCACCACGACCGTTACGCCATCGTCTTCAACGGCGAGATCTACAACTACCTGGAGCTGCGCGCGGAGCTGGCGGCCGCTGGGGCCACGTTCGCCACCGAGGGCGACACCGAGGCGATCGTCGCGGCCTACCACCACTGGGGCCCGGCTGCGGTGGCCCGGCTGCGCGGGATGTTCGCGTTCGCCATCTGGGACGCCCAGGAGCGCGTGCTGTTCGTCGCCCGTGACCCGTTCGGGATCAAACCGCTGTTCGTGGCGACGGGCCCCGCGGGCGTGGCGTTCGCGAGCGAGAAGAAGAGCCTGCTGGAGCTCGCGCCCACTCTCGGGCTCGGTGCCGTCGACCGCGACCTGGACGCTATCGCACTGCAGCACTACTTCCTGCTGCAGTACGTGCCCGAGCCCGCCACGCTGCACCGCGCGGTCCGCCGCGTCGAGTCCGGCACCCACGTCACGGTCCGGCCCGGCGAGGAGCCCGAGGTCGAGCGCTACTTCACGCCGGTGCTGCGCAGTGGCGCGGGCGGCGCCGAGGTCCACCGGCGGATCGCCGAGGTCCTGCGCGACTCGGTGGCCAAGCACATGCGCGCCGACGTCACGGTGGGCGCGTTCCTCTCCGGCGGAATCGACTCGACGGCCATCGCGGCGCTCGCCAAGGAGCACAACCCGGACCTGGTCACGTTCACGACGGGCTTCGACCGGGAGGGCTACTCGGAGGTCGACGTCGCGGCCGAGTCCGCTGCCGCGATCGGCGTCCGGCACGTCATCCGCACGGTCAAGCCCGACGAGATGATGGACGCGCTGCCGCTCATCGTCTGGTACCTCGACGACCCGGTCGCCGACCCCGCGCTCGTCCCCCTGTGGTTCATCGCCCGCGAGGCGCGCAGGCACGTCAAGGTCGTGCTGTCCGGCGAGGGCGCCGACGAGCTGTTCGGCGGCTACACGATCTACCGCGAGCCGCTGTCGCTCGCGCCGTTCGAGAAGGTGCCCGGGGCGCTGCGGGGCCTCCTGGGCCGCGCCTCCACCCGGCTGCCCGAGGGCATGCGCGGCAAGGACCTCCTCCGCCGCGGCGCACTCCCGTTGGAGGAGCGCTACTACGGCAACGCGCGCATCTTCCGCGACGACCAGCTCGCGGGCGTCCTGCGGCAGTACGACCCGCGCCGCTCCCACACCGACGTCACGGCGCCGTACTACGCCCAGTCGGTCGGCTGGGACCCGGTGGCGCGCATGCAGCACGTCGACCTGTTCACCTGGCTGCGCGGCGACATCCTCGTCAAGGCCGACAAGATGACGATGGCGAACTCGCTGGAGCTGCGCGTCCCGTTCCTCGACCCCGAGGTCTTCGCGGTGGCCGCGCGCCTGCCGCGCACGGAGAAGCTGGGCGAGAACACCACCAAGCTCGCGCTGCGCAAGGCGCTGGAGGGCATCGTCCCCGCGCACGTCCTGCACCGGCGCAAGCTCGGCTTCCCGGTGCCGATCCGGCACTGGCTGCGCGACGAGATGCAGGACTGGGCGCGCGGGATCGTGCGCGACAGCCAGGCCGACCACCTGGTCGACCTGGCCGCCGTCGCCCGCATGCTGGACGCCCACCGCGACGGCCCCTTCGACCACAGCCGCCGCATCTGGACGCTCCTGGTGTTCCTGCTCTGGCATGGGATCTTCGTCGAGCAGCGGATCAAGCCGGAGATCCCCGAGCCCGCCTACCCCGTGCGCCTCTGACGCTCCTCAGGTGGCCAGGGCCAGCGCGCCGCGCCCGACCGCGGTGAGCCGTGCCGCGACGCGACTCCCCGGCGCGCCCGGAACGGCAGTCGCGATGAGGCCCGCCCTGGCCAGCCGGTGGGCGGCGACCTGGTCGGCGCAGCAGCGCCCGTCCAGGAACAGGTCGGGCTCCGCGCCCGTGAGCAGCTCGGCTCCCCCGCCCGCGACGGCGCGCAGGATCGCGCGGTCGCGGCAGCTCAGCTGGAGGGCCGTGCCCATCGCCGGGCCTCCTCCCGAGCCGTGCGTGGGGTGCGGAGCCGTTCGACGAGCACCGTGAAGCGGTGCCGGTCGGCGCAGAGCACCGTGGCGTGCTCGATCGGCCCGTCCGTGCTCTCCAGCACATAGCGGTCGACGATCTCGGCGGGTGCCGCGCACGTGGGGCACCCGACCATGTCGACGCCAATCGTCTGTCCGTAGTCCATGATCGTGTCCTCCTTCCCTATGAGCGTGCGCCGCGGGGATTGCGGCGTCGTCGTAGTGAGGAGGGGCTGGGGCGTAGAGAAATGCACATTGCTCGCCCTAGGCTTCGCACGACGTTCTGGCGGGATGGGGAATGGGAGACACTTTCTCAGCGGACGAGTTCATGGCACGGCTGCGTCCGGCCGACCGCGACGAGCTGACCGCGCGCGCCCGTACCCGACGCTGGCCTGCGGGCGCGTCGCTCTTCCTCGAAGGCGAGCAGTCCTCCACCGTCGTCGTCATCGCGTCGGGCCGGGTGAAGGTGTTCTCGCTGACCGAGGACGGCGAGGAGGCCGTGCTCGCCGTCCGCGGGCCGGGTGCGCTGCTCGGCGAGCTGTCCGCGGTCGACGGGCAGCCGCGTTCGGCGTCCGTTGCGGCGTTGGAGCCGGTGGTGGCGCACGTCCTGTCCGTCGACACCTTCCGCGACTTCCTGGCCACCCACGCCGCGGCGGCGGTCGTGCTGCTGCGGCTCGTCGTCGGCAGGCTGCGCGACGCCGACCGCAAGCGCGCCGAGTTCGCCGCCTACGACACCCCCGCCCGGGTCGCCCAGCGGATCCTCGAGCTCGCCGAGCGCTTCGGCGAGCCCGACGCGAACGGCACCCGGATCACCGTCGCCCTGTCCCAGGAGGAGCTGGCGGGCTGGGTCGGCGCGTCGCGGGAGGCGGTCGCGAAAGCGCTGCGCACGCTGCGCGAGCGCGGCCAGCTCACCACCGGCCGCCGGACGATGACCGTGCTCGACCTGGACGGCCTGCGCCGCCGTGCGGGCAGGTCGTGACGGACCCGTGACGACCACCATGACGAGGGCGGTGCGGACCGTCCGTCGCGGCAGCAGGGCCCGGCTCGCGCTGTGGCTGTTCCACCTGGCGCTGCCCGCGGCGGGGCTCTGGCTGCTGCTCGCCGTGCCACCAGCCGACGTCGTCTGGGAGCACCATCCCAGCCACTTCTGGCTCGTTCTCGCGGCCGCCGTGCTGAGCGCGTGGCTGGCGCTGCAGGTGGACAAGGCCGCGCGCCGCCACGGCGACGCCCGGCTGATGCTCGTCGGGCTCGGGTTCCTCGCCGCGGCGCTGTTCTTCGGGCTGCACGCGCTCGCCACACCCGGCGTGCTGCTCGACCACGCCAACGGCGGGTTCTCCCTCGCCACCCCGGCCGGGCTCGCGCTCTCGGCGCTGTTCGGGGCAGCGGCCGCGCTGAACCTCGACGGCAGGCTCGCCGCTCCGGTGCTGCGCGCGGCGCCCGCGCTGCGGTGGGGGCTCCTCGGGATCGCGGCCGTGTGGGGCGCGGTGTCCCTGACCGGCCTCCCCCCGCTCGCCGACCCGCTGGTCGCCGAGCGGGGCAGCGCGGCGGTCGTGGTGCTCGTGGTCGTCGCCGTGCCGCTCTACCTCGTGGCCGCGCTGCGGTGCTTCCTGCTGTACCGCCGCCGCCGTTCGGTCGTGCTGCTGTCGGTGCTGACCGCCGACGTGCTGCTGGCCGAGGCGATGGTCGCGCTGGCGCTGGGCGCGAACTGGCACCTGACCTGGTGGCTCTGGCACGTGCTGATGGTGATGGCGTTCGGCTACGTCGGCTACAGCGCCTACGTGACCTACCGCCGCGAGGGCGCCACCAGCGGGCTGTTCGACGCGGTCGGCACCGAGGCGACGGTCGCCGCCGTGCGCGCGGAGTACGGGTCGGCGCTGGAGCAGCTCGTCGCCGCCGTCGCGCGCCAGGAGGCGGGCCAGCTCACCCCCGCGGAGATGTCGCTGATCACCTCCGGCCTCGCGATGCGGTTCGGGCTCACCGAGGGCCAGACGGCCGTGCTCGGCCGCGCGGCCGCCGCGCTGCGCGCCGACCGCGAGCAGATCGAGCGGCTCGACGTGCTCGTCGCGATCGGCCACGAGTCGCGGGTGCTGCTGGGCGAGCGCGACCTGCTCATGCGCGCCGTCCGCAGGGTCGTTGGCGGCTTCGGATGCGACGCCGCGCGCATCGGCCTGCTCGACAGCGGACGCCTCATGTTCCCGCCCGAGCTCGCGTCGGACCCGCGCATGCCCGTGCCGCAGGGGCTGCTGCAGGGGCTGGGGCAGCGCGCCCCGTTCGACGTCGGCCCGGAGCTGGTGGCGTGCGCGCTGGCCGTCAAGGACCGGCCTGCGGGCGTGCTGGTCGTGCACCGCCGCGGCGGGTTCGGCGGACGGGACCGGGCGCTCATCGCGTCGCTCGCGGCGCAGCTCTCGATGGGGCTGGAGAACGCCCGACTGTACAAGCAGCTCGACGGCCTGTTCCGGCAGTACATGTCCCCCGACGTCGCCACCGCGCTCATCGCCGACCCGCGGCAGGCTGCGCTGGGCGGCGCGGTCGTCGAGGTCACCGCGGTGTTCGCGGACCTGCGCGGGTTCACCACGTTCTCCGAGGCGTCGACGCCCGAGCAGATCGTCGCGATGCTCAACCGCTACTTCGAGGTGGCGACGGCCGCGATCCTCGCCGAGGGCGGCACGATCGTGCAGTTCGTCGGCGACGCGCTGATGGCGCTGTTCAACGCTCCCGTCCGCCAGCCCGACCATGCCCTGCGCGCCGCACGGGCGGCGCTGCGCATGCAGGCGGGGATCGACGCGGTGGCCGAGTCGGGCTGGCCGCGGTTCCGGGTCGGGATCAACACCGGCCCCGCGCTCGTCGGCAACATCGGCAGCACCGAGCTGCGCAACTTCAACGCGATGGGCGACGCGGTCAACGTCGCCGCCCGGTTGGAGACCTCGGCCCACCCGGGGCAGGTCGTGATCGGCGAGTCCACGCGGGCGCTGCTGCCTGCGGGCACGGTGTGCGAGCCGCTGGGCGAGCTGTCGGTGAAGGGCCGCCGCACGCCGGTCGTCGCCCATGTGCTGGCGGGGCTCCCCGGAGTGCGTATTTCTACCGCTTCGACCCGGTAGGACGGCATCGGGGAAAACGGGCGAGGAGCGCACCGTTGTCGGCGTGACCAGCACCCCGTGCCCCCGCCCCTGTGCCGGGCTCTGCACCGAGTCCGGGTTCGCCGCCGCCTACGCCGAGAACCGCATGCGGATGTTCGCGAAGGCGCTGGCCGTCGTCGGCGACCGGCAGCACGCGGAGGACGCCGTCCAGGACGCGTTCCTGCGGGCGTGGTCGAAGTGCGCGTCGTTCGACCCGGACGGCCCGCCCCTCGCCGCGTGGCTGACGACGATCACCCGCAACGTCGCGATCGACCACGAGCGGGCCCGCGCGGTGCGGCCCCGGCTGGTGCGCGAGCAGCCGCCCGGGATCGAGCGCGCCGACGCCCGGCCCGGCCCGGACGGGGTCGTGATGCGGGAGGTGCTCGTGCAGGCGCTGGCCAGGGTGAGCCCCGACCACCGTGCCGTCGTGCTGCGCGCGGTGCTGGCCGACCGCAGCTACGCCGACATCGCCGCCGAGCTGGGGGTGCCGGTGGGCACGGTCAAGAGCCGGGTCCACCACGCGCTGCGGGGGCTGCGGGGGGCGCTCGCCGCCGCGGCGTGACGCCCCTTCCTGGTCGCGCTGCGATCCGGCGCGGGTCCGCTACGCCGGGAGCACCGCGGCGATCTCGGTCGCCGCGTCGGGGCCGTAGGCGTCGCGGAGGCGATCCATTCCCTGCGCCCGATGCCAGATCCAGTCCTGCCCGCCCTCGGTCTCCAGCACCTGCACCGCGATCAGCGAGCCCAGCTGCGCCGACCGCTCCAGCGAAAGGCCGCTGCTCGTCCCGGCGAGGAAGCCTGCGCGGAACGCGTCGCCGACGCCGGTCGGGTCGACCTTCCCGGTCTCCGGCACGACGCCGACCTTCAGCTCGCCCGATTCCCGCCCGGCGATCTGCACGCCGTGCTCGCCCAGTGTCGTGATCCGCACGTCGACCCGCTCGGCGACGTCGGACTCCGTCCAGCCGGTCTTGCGCAGCAGCAGGTCGAGCTCGTAGTCGTTGGTCATGAGGTAGCGGGCGCCCTCGACGAGCTGCCGGATCTCCGGGCCCTCCATGCGCGTGACCTGCTGCGACACGTCGGCCACGAACGGGATCCCGAGGTCGCGGCACTCCTGCGTGACGGAGACCATCCAGGCCGGGTCGCTGGCCCCGATCAGTACGAGATCCACCCGGTCCCTCAGGGGTGCCACGGTGATCTCCCGGGAGTGTGCCATCGCGCCGGTGTAGAAGGAGCCGATCTGGCGCATGTCGTCGTCGGTGGTGCAGACGAACCGTGCGGTGTGCACGTCGGGGAAGACCCGCACGGCCGAGCAGTCGACCCCGTGCGCCATGAGCCACGCGCGGTACTCGCCGAAGTCGCCGCCGACCGCGCCGACGAGCAGCGGCGACTGCCCCAGCACGCCCAGCCCGAACGCGATGTTCGCGCCGGAGCCGCCCCGGCGGATCGCGAGGTCGTCGACGAGGAAGCTCAGCGAGATCCGGTCGAGCTGGTCCACCACCAGCTGGTCGGCGAACCTTCCCGGGAAGTGCATGAGGTGGTCGGTGGCGATGGAACCGGTGACGGCGATAGGCACGGCGGTTGATCGTACCGGGCCACGCAGCGCAAAGCCCCGGTCACGCGGGGCGACCGGGGCTGGGCGGTGATGATCAGTTGAAGCTGTCGCCGCAGGCGCATGAGCCGCCCGCGTTGGGGTTGTCGATCGTGAAGCCCTGCTTCTGGATCGTGTCGACGAAGTCGATCACCGCGCCCTCGAGGTAGGGCGCGCTGAACCGGTCGACCCCCAGCGCAAGGCCCTGGAACTCGCGGAACAGGTCGCCGTCGCGGGACTCGTGGTCGAAGTACAGGCTGTACTTCAGCCCGGCACAACCGCCCGGCTTGACCTCGATGCGCAGGTGCATGTCATCGCGGCCCTCCTGCTCCAGCAGTGCACGGGCCTTGAGCGCGGCGGCGTCGGTGAGCTCGACGCCGTGCGTCTCGACGGCTGTCTCGGTTTCAGCCGTGGCGGTGTTCTCGACGGTCATGGCTCTCCCAACACGTACCGGGTGATTCGCATTCCAGCCTACGCCCCGCTCCTCCCGATCAACGACTCCAGCGACGTGCGACACGTTCCGCCAGCGCAGCGAGGGTCGTCGCGGTGGCCGGGCCGTCGGCGAGGGCGTAGGCGGCGTCGACGCCGATGGCGGCCGCCTCGCGCCGTCCCACGCTCGCCTGGCCCGCGAGGACCACGCAGGGAACTCCCCGCTCGACGGCGGCGCCCGCGACCGTCGTGACCAGCGAGTCGCGCAGCGCCTCCCAGTCGAAGCGCGGGCCGCCGGTGACGGCCAGACCGGCGCCGTCCATCGCCGCGCCGAGACCCGCGGCACCGGGGTCCACCACGGTCAGGTCGTCGGCGGGCGCGGCGGCGTGCCAACCTGCCGCGACGGCCGTCGCGGCCGCCGCCGCCCCGAGCTCCGGCCCGAACGCGTCGAGGACGACCACGATCCGCATGCGCCGCAGGCTACGGACCTTCTCCACTGGCGAATCGAGGCACACCACACGCACGTTCGAGAGGTCGGCGCCCGTAAGCTGACGGGTGTGAGGTTCCTGCGCCGTTCCGCCGAGCCCGAGCCCGCGCCTGCGCAGGGAGCGCCCGACACCGTCCGGGTGGGCGGCAAGGGCCGTCCCACCCCCAAGCGCCGCGACGCGGAGGCCAAACGCCGCGGCCCGGCCCCGCCCCCGCCGCGCACCCAGCGTGAGGCGTCGCGGCTGGCCAAGGTCAACCGGCCCAGCCGCGAGGAGCAGCGCGCGGCCGCGGTCGCCCGGCGCGAGGGGATGGCGCGCGGCGACGACAAGTACCTGCTCCCGCGCGACCGCGGGCCGGTCAAGGCGTACATCCGGGACGTGGTCGACTCCCGGCCGCACCTGATGGGCCTGTTCATGCCGCTGGCCGTGGTCGTCCTGTTCTCGGTGGTGGTGCCCTTCCCCGGCGTGCAGCAGTACCTGAGCCTGTTCAGTCTCATCTGTCTGCTCACGATGGTCACCGAGGGCTTCTTCCTCGGGCTGTCCACCACGCGCAAGGTGCGGGCGAAGTTCCCGGACGAGAACGTCCACGTGGCGAGCGTCGGCTGGTACTCGTTCACCCGGGCCAGCCAGATCCGCAAGTTCCGGGTGCCCAAGCCGCGGGTGGAGCGCGGCGCCAACCCCTGAGGCCTGCCACGACCGCGACGTTTCCGGGGTTCGATCACCGGAAACGTCGCACTCGACGTTGGGGTGCACCGTCGTGAGGACGCTCGTGCTCGGGGGCGCCCGGTCGGGGAAGTCGCGCTATGCGGAGGGCCTCCTCCCGGCCGACGCGTCCGTCCGATACCTGGCCACCGCCCGGCTGCGCGCGGACGACGACGAGTGGACCGCCCGCATCGACGCCCACCGCGCCCGGCGGCCGCAGGCGTGGACGACGGTCGAGGAACCCGACGTGGCCGCGCTCGTCCGGGCCGGGGGCGCGCCGCTGCTCGTGGACGACCTCGGCACCTGGCTCACCGGCGTCCTCGACGACGCGGACGGGTGGGAGCGGGCCGTCGACGTCTCCCCGCAGCGCGACGGCCTCGTCGCCGCCGTGCGGGAGACGACCGGCCGGGTGGTGCTGGTGTCGGCCGAGGTCGGGCTCGGGGTGGTCCCGGCGACCCGCGCCGGCCGCGTGTTCCGCGACGAGCTCGGTGGGCTGAACGCGGCACTGGCCCAGGTGTGCGACGAGGTGGTCCTGCTCGTCGCGGGCCTGCCCCTGCGCCTCAAGCCGACCTGATCGCCGCCGGTTGCGCGGCCGCCCCCTGGCCGCCGCCCGGTCGCACGCGCCGGCCGTCGCCCGGTCGACCCGCGCCGCCGAGCCGACGTGATCGTCGGCTCGGCGCGTTTCCGGTCAGGTCTGGCCGGGTTTCGCGCCGAGCTGGCGATCATGGACCTGCAGGTGTGGCGATCTTGGGCGGACGGGGCCGCCCCGGCCGCCGCCAGCGGGTCGCTCGGGTCGGGCAGGATGGCGACGTGGATCTCCCTGAGGTGCCCGCGCCGGACGCGGAGGCCCGCCGCGCCGCGGTCGCGCGCCACGCCGCGCTCGCGGTGCCGACCGGCGCCCTGGGCACCCTCGCCGAGCTGGGCGTGTGGCTGGCCGCGGCGCAGGGGCTGTGCCCGCCGCGCCCGCCCGCGCAGGCCCGGATCATCGTCGCCGCGGCCGACCACGGCATCGCGGCGGCGGGCGTCTCCGCGGATCCTCCGGGCGCGACCAGCGCCCAGGTCGAGTCCGTCCGCGAGCACCGCGCACCGGTGACGGTCCTGGCGCCGACGTCCGAGGCGTCCGTGCGTCTGGTGGACGTGGCGGTCGACGCGGCCTCCGAGGACCGCTTCCACATCCGGGAGGGCAGCGGCCGGATCGACCGGGAGGACGCGCTCACCGCCGAGGAGGCCGCACGCGGGCTCGAGGCCGGTCGCGCACTGGCCGACGAGGAGATCGACTCGGGCGCCGACCTCCTCGTGCCCGCCTCGATCGGGGTAGGCGCGACGACCCCGGCGTCGACGGTCGTCGCCGCACTCACCCGCACGGAGCCGGTGGCCGTCGTCGGGCGCGGGAGCGGCATCGACGACGCCGGATGGATGCGCAAGGCCGCCGCCGTCCGCGACGCGCTTCGCAGGGCAAAGCCCCATGCGGGCGACCCGCTCGGCCTCCTGCGGGTGGCGGGTGGCGCGGACCTCGCGGTGCTCACCGGCCTGTGCCTGCAGGCGGCAATCCGGCGCACGCCGGTGCTGCTCGACGGGCTCGTGGTCGGCGCGGCCGCGCTGCTGGCCGAAGCGCTCGCGCCGGGCGCGCGGCAGTGGTGGCTCGCGGCCCAACGCTCCCCCGAGCCCGCGATGGCGGTGGTGCTCGACCGGCTGGAGCTCACGCCGATCGTCGACCTCGGCATCCACCTCGGCGACGGCACCGGCGCCGCCGCAGTCCTCCCGCTGCTGCAGATGTCGGCCCGGCTGCTCGGCGAGACCGCCGCCGTGCGGTGAGGGGCCTGGCGCTCGCGCTCTCGTGGCTCACCGTGCTGCCGGTCCGGACGGGTGCGCCCGACTCCCGGACGGCCGCAGGGGCGCTGCGGTGGGCGCCGGTCGTCGGCGGGCTGGTCGGGGCGGCGACGGGCGCGGCGCTGGTCGGTCTGGGCGCGCTCGGCGTCCCCGCGCTGGCGGCGGGGCTGCTCGCCGTCGGTTTCGCCGGGCTCGCGACCCGCGGCATGCACCTCGACGGCCTCGCCGACACCGCCGACGGCCTGGGCTGCTTCGGCCCGCCCGAGCGGGCGCTCGCCGTCATGCGCGACGGCCGCGCAGGCCCCTTCGCGGTCGTGACGCTGCTCGTGGTGGTCGGAGCGCAGGCGGCCGCGCTCGCGGCGCTGCTCGGCGCGGCAGTCGCAGGCCCGGTCGCGGGCGGTGCGGCGGCAGGTCCCGCGGCGGTCACGTGGACCGGCATCCCGGTGGCGTTGACGGTGGGCGGGGCACCGGTCGGCACGACGACCGGGCCGGAGGGCGCGGCGTGGGTGGTCGGCGCCACGGCGCTCGCGGGAGCGGCGGGGCGGGCGGCATTCGCGTGGGTCGCGCGGCGGGGCGTGGCCGCGGCCCGGCCCGGAGGGCTCGGCGCGACCGTCGCAGGTTCGCAGCCGTGGTGGGTCGCGGTCGCCTGGTGGGCGGTGCTGGCGGGCGGCGGGTTCGCGCTGGCCGGGGTGCGCGGGGTGCTGGCGGTCGGGCTGGGAGCTGCCGTCGTCGCTGCCTTCTCGTGGCATACGGCACGCCGGTTCGGCGGCATGACCGGCGACGTCCTGGGCGCCGCATGTGAGCTGGCGACGACCGCCGCGCTCGTCACCCTCGCCGCCCGGTAGCCCACCTGCCCGCGCGATGCCGATTCCGCCCCGACGCACCTCTTCGCAGACCCAGCCCACACCTCGCAGAGCCCCAGGACCCTGCGACGTGCACGACGCCTCTGCGAAGGGCCCGGCGATGCAGGGACCCGAGGGATCCAGGCGCAGGGACGGGAAAGGCGGGCGCCAGTCAGGGCGCGTGGAGCGTGCGCATCCAGCTGTGCGTGTCCGGCGCGGCGCCGCGCTGGATGCTCGTGAGGAGCGTGCGCAGCTGCAGGGTGACCGGGCCCGGCTCGCCGCTGCCGACCCGCACCTCACCCCCCGCGTGCTTGACGCCGCCGATCGGCGTGATCACGGCGGCGGTGCCGCAGCCGAAGACCTCGGTGATCGAGCCGTTGGCCGCGCCCTCCAGCCACTCCTGCCCGGAGATGCGCCGCTCGGTGACCTGGCACCCCAGCTCCTTGGCCAGCACCAGCACCGAGTCGCGCGTGACGCCCGCCAAGATGCTCCCGGTGAGCGCAGGCGTGACGACCTCGGTCTGGTCGCCGGAGCCGTGGACGAAGAACAGGTTGTTCGACCCCATCTCGTCCACCCAGGTGCGCTCCTCGGCGTCGAGGTACGCCACCTGCGCGCAGCCGTGGGCGGCGCCCTGCGCCTGCGGGAGCAGCGACGCGGCGTAGTTGCCGCCGCACTTGGCCGTGCCCGTGCCGCCCAGTGCGGCACGCGTGTACTCGGTGGAGAGCCACACGTCGACCGGCTTCACCCCGCCGGTGAAGTACGGCCCGACCGGGGAGGCGATCAGCGCGTAGAGGTACTCCGCCGAGGGCCGCACGCCCAGCCCGACCTCCGTGGCCAGCATGAACGGCCGCAGGTACAGCGCGTCCTCCCCGCCTGCCGCGGGCGCCCACAGGTGGTCGACGGCCAGCAGCTCGGAGATCGACGCGAGGAACAGCTCGTCCGGCAGCTCGGCCATGGCCAGCCGGGAGGCGGAGCCACGGAAGCGTGCGGCGTTCGCCTCCGGCCGGAACGAGGCGATCGAGCCGTCCGGCTGGCGGTACGCCTTGAGGCCCTCGAAGATCTCCTGCCCGTAGTGCAGCACCATCGTGGCCGGGTCGAACGACAGCGGCCCGTACGGGACCACTGCCGCGTCGTGCCAGCCCACGTCCTTCGACCACCGGATCGTCACCATGTGGTCGGTGAAGAACCGGCCGAACCCGGGGTCGGCCAGGATCTCGGCCCGCCGCTGGTCGGAGACCGGGGCGGGGTTGGGGGTGTGGGCGAACTGCGGGCTCATAGGGAAAGACGGTACAGCGGAGCGCCGATGATCGGACTCACCTAACGCACGTGGGAGGGCACGAACGGCGGTTTGGTGACCACGCACGGCAGCCGCCGCCCACGCACGTCGACGGTCACCTCCGCGTCGAGCCCGACCGCCGGGTCGAGCAGCGCCAGCGCGATGCCGGTCTTGAGCGTCGGCGAGAAAGTGCCCGACGTCGTGACGCCGACCCGCGCGTCGCCGACCAGCACGTCCATCCCCGGCCGCGGGACACCCCGGCCGGTCGCCTTCAGCCCCCGCAGCCGCCGCGCGGGACCGGTCTGCTTCTCCGCGAGCAGCGCGTCCCGGCCCCAGAACTCCGGCTTGCCCCAGCCCACGGCCCAGCCGCTGCCCGCCTGCACGGGCGTGATGTCCGGCGCGAGGTCCTGGCCGTGCAAGGGGTAGCCCATCTCGGTGCGCAGGGTGTCGCGGGCGCCGAGGCCGCACGGCCGGGCCCCGCCCGCCACCAGCCGGTCCCACGCGTCCCCTGCCGACGCCCAGGGCACGAGCAGCTCGTAGCCGTGCTCGCCGGTGTAGCCGGTGCGGCACACCCGCATCCCGCCGAAGTCACTGACGTCGACGAATGCCATGTAGTCCATATCGGCTCCCGCGGGCACGAGCTCAACCGAACGCGGCCCCTGCACGGCGAGCACCGCGAGCTCCCGGTGCCGATCCTCGACCGTGACCCCCGACGGCGCCGCCGCGCGCAGCAGCCCGGCCACGGTCGCCGCGTTGGCGGCGTTGGGCACGGCCAGCACGTCGTCCGGCCCGACGAGGTAGACGATGACGTCGTCCAGCACGCCGCCCTCGGCGTTGCAGCAGAGCGTGTACTGGGCCTGGCCGGGTCCGATCCTGTCGAGGTCGGCGGTGAGGCAGCGGTTCACGAACGCCGCGGCACCCGGCCCGGTGACCGCCAGCTTGCCGAGGTGGCTGACGTCGAACACGCCGACGTCCGTGCGCACCGCGGTGTGCTCGGCGACCGTGCCGTCGGGGTAGGAGATCGGCATCGACCAGCCCCCGAACGCGCCGAGGGTGGCGCCGAGCGCGGTGTGCCGGTCGTGCAGCGGGCCGGTGAGCAGATCGTCCACCGGCGCACCGTACCGTCGGTGATCGTGGACCTGACCGGCCTGGACGAGCTTGCCGCCGTCCTGTTCGACATGGACGGCACGCTCGTCGACTCCGACGCGGCCGTGGAGCGCGCCTGGACGACCTGGGCGCACGAGTACGGCGTGGACGTCGACCCCACCACCCTGCACGGCAGGCCCGCCGACACCACGGTGCGCGCGCTGCGCCCCGACCTCGACGACGCGGCCGTCGCCGCCGCGACCGCCTACCAGCTCGACCTGCAGTACGACGACCTCGCCGACGTCGTCCCCACGCCGGGCGCCCTCGACCTGCTGGCCGGGCTCAGCCTGCCGTGGGCCGTCGTGACCAGCGCCGACGACCGCCTCGCCCGCGCCCGGCTCGGCGCCGCGGGGATCGCCGCGCCGGTGCTCGTCACGGTGGACGACATCAGCAGCGGCAAGCCCGACCCCGAGGGCTTCCTCCTCGCCGCGCGGCGCCTCGGCGTGGAGCCGACGCGGTGCCTCGTCGTCGAGGACGCCCCGGCAGGCGTGGCCGCGGGCCGGGCGGCCGGGGCGCTGGTGGCCGCGCTCAAGGGCGTCGAGGGCGACATCACGATCGCCGATCTCGTCGAGCTGGCGGCGCTGCTGCGGCGCTGAGCGGAGCTTGCGGAGCGAACATCGACGCTGAGCGTCACGGCCGCCGATGCGGCAGGAACGTGCACGCGGTCCAGCCCACCGCGAGCGCCGCGGCCGTGAACAGCACCTGGGCCAGCGGCAGGAGGAGCGCCAGGAAGGCGCACAGCACCAGCCCCACGACCGACGTCCACGCAGGCCACGACCGTTCCGACGGCGCGAGCCGCAGCGCCGCGACGTTGATCACGCCGTAGTAGACGAGCACCGAGCACGCCGAGAGCGCGATCGCCGCGGCCGGTCCGGCCAGCACCGCCAGCACCGCCGCGACCACGCCGCCCGCGAGGTCGGCCAGCCACGGCGTGCCGCGTGGGCCGATGCGGGCGAGGACGCTCGGCAGGTCCCGCCCGCGGGCCATCGCGAGGGTCGTCCTGCTGAGCCCCACGAGCACCGTCAGCAGGGCGGAACCGGCCGCCACCGCCGCACCGACCCGCACCAGCACGCCGAGGCCGGGCGCCCCGCGCGTGTCGACGAGGGTGGCCAGCGGCGCCGTCTGCCAGGCCAGCTGGTCCGGCCCCAGCCCGACCAGCAGCGCGCAGGCCACGAGCAGGTAGACGAGCAGGGTGATG
Source organism: uncultured Actinomycetota bacterium (assembly GCA_963750095.1). Classification (GTDB taxonomy): domain Bacteria; phylum Actinomycetota; class Actinomycetes; order Mycobacteriales; family Pseudonocardiaceae; genus Pseudonocardia. The sequence goes on from CAVVPJ010000012.1 coordinate 1,678,351, forward strand.
CCCAGCGCGAGCCCGATGGCCAGCCGGATCGTGCGGCGGGGGTCGCGCACCTCCTCCCCGAGCGTCGCGATCCGCGCGTAGCCCGCGAAGGCGAAGAACACGAGGCCCGCCGCGGTCGGCACCCCCCACGGGCCGGTGTCGACCACGATCGGGGCGACGGCGGGCGCCGCCGGGCCGACCGGACCGCCGGTCCCGGACAGGCCCACGACCACGACGACCAGCAGCACCGCGAGCGTGCCCCCGACGAGCGCGTAGGCGCTGCGCGCCGTCCACCGCACGCCCGCCATGTTGAGCGCCGCGGCCGCCGCCACCGCAGGCAGCGCGGCCACCAGCGGCGCGGACGGCAGGACGTAGGTGCCGAACACCCCCGCCGCCGCGGCCGCCGACGCGGACTTGCCGACGAGGAACGCGACCCCGGCGAGGCGCCCCGCCCCGTCGCAGAGCCGGGCGGAACCGTAGACGTAGCCGCCGCCGCTCAGCGGATGGGCGACCGCGAGGTCGGCCGTCGACGCCGCGTTGCAGGCGGCGACGACCCCGGCAAGCACGACCGCGAGCACGACCCACCGGCCCGCCGCCGCCGCGGCGGGCGCCCAGACCGCGAAGACGCCGGTGCCCAGCATCGAGGCGAGGCCCAGCACGACCGCGTCGGTCGTGCCGAGCCTGCGTTCGACGCCAGGAGACACCTCCCCACCCAAGCATCCGCACCTGCCGGGACCGGCCACCCACCGGTGTCAGTAGGGTTTCGAAGCGGTCTCGCTTGGCGTTGATGGGAAGCAAGACCCGAGGTCGTCTAGCGCGCGGCTTGGTCGGGCGGAAAAGGAAAAGGAAGGCGCATCGTGTCACCCGAGCTCTCCACCGTCGATGGGTCACCCGCCGCCGTCGACGCGGACGCCGTCGTCGTCGGCCTGGTCGCCGAGGCGGGTGACGGGCCGCCGCGCCTCGCCGAGGGCGCCGACGAGATCGACGCGGCTTTCGAGGGGCAGCTGGCGCAGCTGCTCGCCGTCGCAGGCGCGACGGGCAAGGCCGACGAGATCGTCAAGCTGCCCACGCGGGGCGCGATCGGCGCCGCGCTGGTGGTGGCGGTCGGCCTCGGCAAGGCGCCCGACGGTGTGCGGCCCGAACAGGTCCGCCGCGCGTCCGGCGCCGCGGCCAGGGCGCTCGCGGGCCACGACCAGGCCGTCAGCACGCTCGGGCGGCTCGACCTCGCCGCCGCCGCCGAAGGGAGCCAGCTGGGCGCGTACACGTTCACGGCCTACCGCACCAACGGGAGCCACAAGCCGCCGATCGCCCGGCTCGGCCTCGTCACCGACGCCGCCGACGCCGACCAGGTGCTGCGCACCGCGACGGCGGTCGGCGAGGCCGTCGCTGCCGCCCGCGACCTGGTCAACACCCCGCCCAACGACCTCTACCCCGAGACGTTCGCCGCCCGCGCCCGTGAGCTCGGGGAGGCCGCGGGCCTCGAGGTGGAGGTGCTCGACGACGCCGCGCTGGCCGAAGCCGGGTTCGGCGGCGTGCTGGGCGTGGGGCAGGGCTCGTCGCGCAAGCCGCGGCTGGTGCGGCTGCGCTGGCCGGGCGGCCCGTCACCGCGCGCGAGCGTCGCGCTCGTCGGCAAGGGGATCACGTTCGACACGGGCGGCATCTCGATCAAGCCCGCGGCGAACATGGACCACATGACGTCCGACATGAGCGGCGCGGCGGCGGTGATCGCCACCACGGTGCTCGCGGCCACGCTGGAGCTGCCGCTCGCCGTCACCGCGACGGTGCCGATGGCCGAGAACATGCCGTCGGACACCGCGTACCGGCCCGGCGACGTGCTGCGCATGTACGGCGGGCGCACCGTCGAGGTGCTCAACACCGACGCGGAGGGCCGCCTGATCCTCGCCGACGCGATCGTGCGCGCGGGCGAGGACTCCCCGGACTACCTCATCGAGACCTCGACCCTGACCGGCGCCCAACAGGTCGCGCTGGGCATGCGCACGATGGGGGTGATGGGCGAGGAGGCGTTCCGCGACAGGGTCGCGGCGCTGGCCAGGGAGTGCGGCGAGGACGGCTGGGCGATGCCGCTGCCCGAGCACATCCGCGCCGAACTCGACTCGCGGGTGGCCGACCTGGCCAACGTCACCGGCCAGCGCTGGGGCGGGATGCTCGTGGCGGGCACGTTCCTGCGCGAGTTCGTGCCCGACGGGCTCCCCTGGGCCCACCTCGACATCGCGGGCCCGGCCTTCCACACCGGCAGTCCCTACGGGTACACGGTGAAGGGCGGCACCGGCGTGCCGGTGCGCACGCTGTTCGCGGTGCTGCGGGACATCGCCGCCAACGGCTGACGCCCGCCCGGCACCCGGGGCCCGCCCAGGCCCGGCCGCGCTCACACACACCGTGCGGGGCCCACACACAGTGCGGGCAGTGTGTGCCGGCCCGACGAGGTGTGTGTCAGCGCGCCGCCTCGGGGCCCGCGATACGCCGCCCGTCCACTCGCCGTCGGCCGCGACCAGCAGCATCGTCGGCTCCGTGACCGTCGTGCGCGGCTCGACGAACGCCTCCACCCCGGCGTGGGTGCCCGCCCGCTCGCCCAGGTGCGCCTTCCCGGCGGAGAAGCCGCCCGCACTCGTCCCGGCAGACCCGTCGTCGGCCACCTCCCGCACGTCAAACACCCGGGCGCCGCGATTTTCTCTCCGCCGAGCCCGGACCCCACACGGCGTCGCGCCGGATGACAAGATGACAGCGGCGTGACATGCCGAGACGGCAAGACCGGTGATGAGGAGTAGGACGTGCCCGAGCACAACGCGGACCTGGTGATCCTCGGCGGCGGATCGGGCGGGTACGCCTGCGCGCTGCGCGCGGCGGAGCTCGGGATGTCGGTCGTGCTCGTCGAGCGCGACAAGCTGGGTGGCACCTGCCTGCACTACGGCTGCATCCCGACGAAGGCGCTGCTGCACGCCGCCGAGGTGGCCGACAGCGCCCGCGAGGGCGACCGGATCGGCGTCAAGAGCTCGCTCGCGGGCATCGACATGGCGGGCGTCAACGCCTACAAGGACGGCGTCGTCGCGAAGCTCTACAAGGGCCTGCAGGGGCTCGTGAAGTCCCGCAAGATCGAGCTCGTGGCGGGCGAGGGCCGGTTCGAGGCCCCGAACGCCGTCACCGTGGGCGGCGACCGCTACGTCGGCAAGAAGGTCGTGCTCGCCTCCGGGAGCTACGCGCGCACGCTCCCCGGCCTCGACATCGGCGGCCGCATCATCACCAGCAACGAGGCGCTGCGCCTCGACGCCGTGCCGAGCAGCGTCATCGTCCTCGGCGGCGGGGTGATCGGCGTCGAGTTCGCCTCGGTCTTCAAGAGCTTCGGCGCCGACGTGACGGTCGTCGAGGCGCTGCCCCGCCTCGTGCCATCCGAGGACGAGTTCGCCTCCAAGCTCCTCGAGCGCGCGTTCCGCAGGCGCAAGATCGCCTTCAAGACCGGCGTGAAGTTCACCGGGGCCAAGCAGAGCGACAGCACGGTCACCGTGTCGCTGGAGTCCGGCGAGGACCTGGAGGCCGAGTACCTGCTCGTCGCGGTCGGGCGCGGCCCCAACACCGCCAACGCGGGCTACGAGGAGGCCGGGGTGCGGATGGAGCGCGGCTTCGTGCTCACCGACGACCGGCTGCGCACCAACCTGGAGAACGTCTATGCCGTCGGCGACATCGTCCCGGGCCTCCAGCTCGCGCACCGCGGTTTCCAGCAGGGCATCTTCATCGCCGAGGACATCGCGGGGCTGAACCCGCCGGTGATCGACGAGTCGGGGATCCCACGGGTCACCTACTGCGAGCCGGAGGTCGCGTCCGTCGGTCTCACCGAGGCGCAGGCGAAGGAGAAGTACGGCGAGGTCCAGACGCTGACCTACGACCTCGCGGGCAACGGCAAGAGCCAGATCCTGCAGACCCAGGGCGCCATCAAGCTCGTCAAGTCCGGCGCGGAGGGCACGCCGGGCCCGGTCGTGGGGATCCACATGGTCGGGGCCCGCGTCGGCGAGCTCATCGGCGAGGCCCAGCTCGTCTACAACTGGGACGCCCAGGCCGAGGACGTCGCCGCGCTGATCCACGCCCACCCCACCCAGAACGAGGCGTTCGGCGAGGCGCACCTGGCCCTGGCCGGCAAGCCGCTGCACAGCCACTCCTGACCTCCCGCGAACCCCCAGATCGAGGAGCCATGTCCTTCTCCGTCCAGATGCCCGCCCTCGGTGAGAGCGTCACCGAGGGCACCGTGACCCGGTGGCTCAAGCAGGAAGGCGACCGGGTCGAGGTCGACGAGCCGCTCTTGGAGGTGTCCACCGACAAGGTCGACACCGAGATCCCCTCCCCCGCGGCTGGCGTGCTGGAACGGATCGTCGCGGGCGAGGACGAGACCGTCGAGGTCGGCGGCGAGCTGGCCGTGATCGGCGACGGGTCGGGCTCGGGCGGCGGGTCGGGCTCGGGCGGGGCGACGCAGGAGGCGCCCGCCCAGGAGGAGCCCCCCGCCGAGGAGGAGGCGCCCGCGCCGAAGGAGGAGGCGCGCCCCGCGCAGGCTCCGAGCTCCGGCGACGAGCCCGCCGCCACGCCGAAGGCGTCCGCCAAGTCCACCGGCTCCGGGCAGGCCGTGACGATGCCCGAGCTGGGTGAGAGCGTCACCGAAGGCACCATCACGCGGTGGCTCAAGCAGGTCGGCGACACCGTCGAGGTGGACGAACCGCTGCTGGAGGTGTCCACCGACAAGGTCGACACCGAGATCCCCTCTCCGGTCGCAGGCACGCTGCTGGAGATCACGGTGGGCGAGGACGAGACCGTCGAGGTCGGCGGGCAGCTCGCCCTGATCGGCGACGCCGACGCGGCGCCCGCTGAGGACACGGCGCCAACGGAGGACACGAGGGACACGGAGCCCGAGCCGCAGCAGCCCGCGGAGCAGCAGGACGAGGCACCCGACCCCACCGCTCAGCCGAAGGCCGAGCCCTCGGCCGCGAACTCGGCGCCCCCCGCCGTGGCGGAGGAGCCCACCGGCGGCACCGTGGCCGGGCAGGCAGCGGCTGGCACCGGCGTGGCCCCGTACGTCACCCCGCTCGTGCGCAAGCTCGCCGCCGAGCACAACGTCGACCTCTCGACGATCACCGGGTCGGGAGTGGGCGGCCGCATCCGCAAGCAGGACGTCCTCGCCGCGGCGGAGGCCGCGAAGCCGGAACCCGAGCCGGAGCCGGAACCCGAGCCGCAGCCCGCCGCGGCGGCCCCTTCGACGGCGGCGGCCCCTTCGGAGCCCGCGGCGCGGTCCTCGGCCCCGACCGCCCAGTCCGCCGCCGACGGCCCGCAGCCGGGCACCACGGTGAAGATGCCGCGGCTGCGCCAGGTGATCGCCCAGCGGATGGCCGAGTCGCTGCAGGCCTCGGCCCAGCTCACCACCGTGCAGGAGGTCGACATCACCCGGGTCACGCGGCTGCGTGACCGGGTGAAGGCCGACTTCGAGCGCCGCGAGGGCGTCAAGCTGACCTTCCTGCCGTTCTTCGCGAAGGCCGCGGTCGAGGCGCTCAAGCAGTTCCCCGTCCTCAACGCGTCGATCGACGTCGAGGCCAAGCAGATCACCTACCACGGTCACGTCCATCTGGCGATCGCCGTGGACACGCCGCGCGGCCTGCTCGTCCCGGTGATCAAGAACGCCGAGGACCTCAACATCGCCGGGCTCGCCAAGAAGATCGCCGACGTCGCGGCGCGCACCCGCGACGCCAAGATCGGCCCCGATGAGCTGTCCGGCGGCACGTTCACCATCACCAACATCGGCAGCGTCGGCGCGCTGTTCGACACGCCGATCATCAACCAGCCGCAGGTCGGGATCCTGGGCACCGGCGCGATCAACAGGCAGCCGCGGGTCGTCGACGGGGCCGACGGCGAACCCGTCATCGCGATCCGCTCGGTCTGCTACCTGCCGCTCACCTACGACCACCGGCTCGTCGACGGGGCGGACGCAGGCCGGTTCGTCTCGGCGATCCGGGCGCGGCTGGAGGCAGGCGAGTTCGAGGTGTAGCCGTGCGCGGAAAACGTGGCCCTGGCCACGTTTTCCGCGCACAGGGCCACAGGCCGATTCGCGTACGGGGACGGGCTCCGCGAGGATCACCCCGTGCGCGTCGTCATCGCCGGATCGTCCGGTCTGATCGGAACCGCCGTCGTGGCCCACCTCCGGGAGGCAGGCCACGACGTCCTGCGCCTGGTGCGGCGCCCGCCCGCCGCCCCGGACGAGCGCGGATGGGACCCGCCCGCGGGTCGCGTCGACCCCGGCACGTTCGACGGCGTCGACGCGGTGATCGGGCTCGGCGGCGTCGGAATCGGCGACCGGCCGTGGAGCGGGGCGCGCAAGCAGGCGATCCGCGACAGCCGCAACGTCCCCACCGAGGTTCTCGCCGCGGCCGTGGCCGACAACGGCGTCCCGGTGTTCCTCTCCGCGTCCGCGGTGGGCTACTACGGCGACACCGGCGACCGGGTCACCGACGAGCGGTCGCCCTCGGGCGAGGGCTTCCTCGCCGAGGTGTGCCGCGACTGGGAGGCGGCCACCCAGAAGGCCAAGGACGCAGGCGCGCGGGTGGTGCACCTGCGCACCGGCCTCGTGCTGGCGCCCGCGGGCGGGCTGCTCGGCCTCCTCAAGCCGGTGTTCAAGGCGTTCCTCGGCGGACGGCTCGGCGCGGGCACCCAGTACATGCCGTGGGTCTCCCTCGACGACGAGGTCGGCGGCATCCGGCACGCCTTGGAGCGCCCGGAGATCGTGGGCCCGGTCAACCTCACCGGGCCGACGCCGGTCACCAACGCCGAGCTGACGAAGGCCCTCGCCGCGGCGGTGCACCGGCCGACGTCCATCCCCGTGCCCGCCTTCGCGATCAAGGGGCTGCTCGGCGCCATGGGCGAGGAGCTGCTGCTGTTCGGGCAGCGCGCCGTGCCCGCGCGGCTCGAGGCCACCGGCTACCAGTTCCGGCATCTCACCGTGGGTGACGCGCTGTCCGCTGCGCTCGACCGGTGAGCGACCACGAGGTCGTCGTCGTCGGCGCGGGGCTCGCAGGCCTGCGTGCCGCGCTGGTGCTCGCGCGCCGCGGGATCGCCGTCGCCGTGCTGGACGCCGCCGACCGGCCGGGCGGGCGGGTGGCCACCGACGTCGTCGACGGGTTCCGCCTCGACCGCGGGTTCCAGGTGCTCAACACCGTCTACCCGGCGTTGAAGGCCACCGTCGACCTCGCCGCGCTCGACCTGCGCCCGTTCGTCCCCGGCGCGGCGATCCGCGGCGACGACGGGGCGCTGCACACGTTCGCCAACCCGCTGCGCAGCCCCGGGCGGGCCTGGCCGACGGCCGTCGACGGGCTGTTCGGTCCGCTGGCCAAGGCCCGGCTCGTCGCGTGGACGGCGCGGGTGGTGGCCACCCCTCCCCAGCGCACCGCGGCGCGCATCGACCGCTCGGCGGCCCGCGACCTCACCGCGGCCCACCTCGACGGCCCGGTCGTCGAGCGGTTCCTGCGGCCGTTCCTCTCCGGCGTGCTCGGCGAGCGCGACCTCGTGACGTCGGCGGCGTACGTGCGGCTGGTCTGGCGCTGCTTCGCGCTCGGGACGATCGCCGTTCCCGCGGCGGGCATGGGCGCGCTGCCCGCTCAGCTCGCCGACGCCTTGCCGGACAAGGTGTTCCAGCCGGGCAGGCGGGTCACGCGGGTCGAGCCGGGGCAGGTGGAGGCCGACGGCGAGACGATCACGGCGCGGGCGGTCGTCGTCGCCACCGACCCGGAGGCTGCGGGCGAGCTGCTGCCCGGGCTGGACGTCCCGGCCCTGCACACGCTCACGACCTACCACCACGCGGCGGCGGAGCCCCCCGCGGCCGAGCCGCTGCTGCACCTGGACGCGACCGGTGGTCCCATCGCCAACACCGTCGTCATGCCCGACGGCTACGCGCCGCCAGGACGCGCCCTGGTGTCGTCGACGGTCGTCGGTGGGGCGATCCCGGAGCCCGACGTCCGCCGCGAGCTGTCCCGGATCTACGGGTTGCCGACCGACGGCTGGGAGCATCTGCGCACCGACGAGCTCCGCGGCGCGCTGCCCGCCTTCCCGGCCGGGCGGCCGCTGCGCAGCCCGGTCGCGCTCGGCGACGGCCTGTTCGTGGCGGGCGACCACCGCGACACCCCGTCGCAGCAGGGGGCGCTGGTGAGCGGACGGCGGGCGGCCGAGGCGGTGCTGGCCCACCTGCGCGCCTGAGCCCCACCGCGCCCGCCCTTGCCCGCACCGCGGCCGCCCCGGCGACGGCTTCGCAGGCCCCGCCTGCGCGTCGCAGACGCCCCGGGCCCTGCGAGGTGTCGCACCGGTCTGCGAGGACGCCGCCCGAGGGAGCCTGCCCGCCCCAGCCCACTCGCCTCGCTGACGGCTTCGCAGACCCCGCGTACGCCTCGCAGACGCCCCGGGCCCTGCGAGGTGTCGCACCGGTCTGCGAGGACGCCGCGTTCCCGGCGACGCACCCGTCGTCGGCCCACCCCGTCCGGCGGCCGATCAGAAAGTCCTCGCGACGTCGCGGGCGCGGGCCAGCGCGGCGGCGTCCTCGGCGGCGCGGTCGCCGGTGAGCGTCGGGTGGAAGCGCCCAGGCACGCCCCTCCTCGCCCTCGGGTGTGCCGCCGCCGAACACGGCTGTGGGTGCAGCACTGTCGTCTGCTGCCCAGCGCGGCCGGAGCGCCGGACCCCGACCTCCGTGCCCTGTGCGGCAGCGTGACGCGCCTCGCCCGGACACTCGCGCATCCCGCGGCCGGGTGACGCCCCAGTTCGGCCCAGGCGTGGACAGCGCCCGAGATGAACACCAGCGGGGTTCTCGCCGGGAGAAACCCCGCTCACGTTGCTGTCGAGCGCGAAGCTGCCGGCCAGGCGGGCGGCGCGGGCTCAGCGCAAGGCGGGATGCAGCTGCAGATCCAGCCCGGCCGGGACGACGGGACGGTCGACCGTGTGCTCGCGAACCGCCAGCGTGCCGTCCAGCACGGCCAGCATCGCCTCCTCGGTGGCGTCGATGACCTCGGCGACCGGCACCGACCGGCCCAGCTCCGCCGACAGCGACGTCACCCCGGCGTCCTTGATGCCACACGGGACGATCCGGTCGAACGCGGCGAGGTCGGGTGCACAGTTGAGGGCGAAGCCGTGCAGGGTGACCCCACCCTGCACCCGCACGCCGATCGCCGCGATCTTGCGCTCGGGCCCGCGCCCGTCCGCGGGCAGCCACACCCCGCTCCGGCCTGCCACGCGGCCTGCCGCGGTGAGGCCGAGGCCGTGCACGACGGCGATGAGCGCCTCCTCGAGCCGACGCACGAAGTCGACGACGTCCATGGGCTCCGCGAGCGCGACGATCGGGTAGCCGACCAGCTGGCCGGGGCCGTGCCAGGTGATCCGGCCGCCGCGGTCGACGTCGATCACCGGGGTGCCGTCCGTCGGCCGGTCCTCGGGCTGGGTGCGCTTCCCGGCCGTGTAGACCGAGGGGTGCTCGAGCAGCATCAGCACGTCCGGCCCGGCACCCGTCCGCCGGGCGTCGGCGTGAGCGCGCTGGGCGTCCCAGGCGGCGACGTACTCGACCACCCCGATCCGGTCGACCCGCACCGGCCTGGCATCACGACGGCATGATCCCACCATGCCGGTCACGCTACGCCTGCGCGCCGGGGCCGGTCACGCGAGCTGCGGCGCGACCTCCGCCGCGACCAGCTCGACCTGGTCGAGGTCGGCCATGTCCATGAGCTGCAGGTAGACGCGGGTGATGCCGGTCTTCTCCCGCCACTGCCCCAGCCGGTCGACCACCTCGGCGACGGTGCCCGCCAGCCCGTTGGCGCGCAGGTCCGCTGCGTCCCGGCCGATCGTCAGCGCGCGCCGCGCCACCTCGTCGTCGTCGCGGCCGACGGCGATGGTCTGGGCCGTCGAGCGCACCAGCTCGCCGGGGTCGCGCCCGATCGACCGGCAGGCCGCGTCGACCCTGGCGAACTGCGCCGCGACCGCGTCCATCCCGACGAACGGCACGTTGATCTCGGCGGCGAACCGCGCGGCGAGCGCGGGCGTCCGCTTCGGCCCCTGGCCGCCGACGATGATCGGCGGGTGTGGTTGCTGGACGGGCTTGGGCAGGGCGGGCGAGTCCGTGAGCGCGTAGTGCGTGCCCGTGAAGGAGAACCGCTCGCCCGGCAGCGTCCGCCACAGGCCGGTGACGATCTCCAACTGCTCGGCGAGCCGCTCGAACCGCTCCCCCACGCCCGGGAACGGCACCCCGTACGCCGTGTGCTCCGCCTCGAACCAGCCCGACCCCAGCCCGAGCTCGACCCGGCCGCGCGACATCGCGTCGACCTGGGACACCGCGATCGCGAGCGGGCCGGGCAGCCGGAACGTCGCCGACGTGACGAGCGTCCCGAGGCGGATGCGGGACGTCTCCCTGGCCAGCGCCCCCAGGGTCACCCACGAGTCGGTGGGGCCGGGCTCGCCGGACGCCTCCCCCATCGCGAGGAAGTGGTCGGACCGGAAGAACGCGTCGTAGCCCGCCGTCTCGGCCGCCTGCGCAACCCGGAGCTGGTCCTCGTAGCTCGCGCCCATCTGGGGCTCGGTGAAGATCCGCATGTCCACGGGCCGACCCTACGCAACCGGCCTGCAACCCGGGCTCCGCGGACGGCAGGCGGCGTAGCCTTGCCCCGTGACGATCGCACCGGAGGGCCGCAAGCTGCTTCGCCTCGAGGTCCGCAACGCCGAGACCCCGATCGAGCGCAAGCCGCCGTGGATCCGCACCCGCGCGCGCACCGGCCCGCAGTACACCGAGCTGAAGGCGCTCGTCCGGGCCGGCGGCCTGCACACCGTCTGTGAAGAGGCCGGGTGCCCCAACATCTACGAATGCTGGGAGGATCGCGAGGCCACCTTCCTGATCGGCGGGGAGCAGTGCACCCGGCGTTGTGACTTCTGCCAGATCGACACCGGCAAGCCCGCCGAGCTCGACCGCGACGAGCCGCGCCGCGTCGCGGAGTCGGTGCGGGAGATGGGGCTGCGCTACTCCACGGTCACCGGCGTCGCGCGCGACGACCTGCCCGACGGCGGCGCATGGCTGTACGCCGAGACCGTCCGCCAGATCCACGCGATGAACCCCGGCACCGGCGTCGAGCTGCTGATCCCGGACTTCAACGCCCGCGACGACCAGCTCGGCGAGGTGTTCGACGCGCGCCCCGAGGTGCTCGCGCACAACCTGGAGACCGTCCCGCGGATCTTCAAGCGCATCCGCCCCGCGTTCCGCTACGACCGCTCGCTCGCCGTGCTGACCAAGGCCCGTGCGGCTGCCCTGGTCACCAAGTCCAACCTCATCCTCGGCATGGGCGAGACCCCCGAGGAGGTCACGGTCGCGCTGGCCGACCTGCACCAGGCGGGTTGCGAGATCGTCACGATCACGCAGTACCTGCGCCCGTCCGCGCGGCACCATCCGGTGGAGCGGTGGGTGAAGCCGGAGGAGTTCGTCGAGCACGCGGACGCCGCTCGGGAGATGGGGTTCGCCGGAGTGATGGCGGGGCCGCTGGTCCGGTCGTCCTACCGCGCGGGGCGGCTTTACGCGCAGACCAAGCAGCACCGCGGCGAGCCGCTGCCCGAGGGTCTGGAACACCTGGCCACCGAGGGTGCGGCGGCCCAGGAGGCCAGCTCGCTGCTCGCGCGCTAGAGCTATCCTGACCGGCATGGCCGGAAAGCCCGACAAGGCGGCAGCAAAGGAAGCGCAGAAGGCGACGAGGCGCGAGAAGCGCGCGGCGTCCAGGCTGCGGTACAAGCAGCTGTGGCAGGCGTTCCAGCAGCAGCGCCGCGAAGACAAGATGCTGCTGCCGCTGATGATCGGCTCACTGGTCCTCGGCGCCGCGCTGGCGTTCGGCATCGGGCTGATCTTCGGCATGGAGTGGATCGTGCTGCCGCTGGGCATCGCGGTCGGCCTGCTGGCGGCGGTGTCGATCTTCGGCCGCCGCGTGCAGAACTCCGTGTACGCCAAGGCCGACGGCCAGCCGGGCGCCGCGGGGTGGGCGCTGGACAACATGCGCGGGTCGTGGCGGGTCAGCCAGGGCATCGCGGGCACCACCCACCTCGACGCGGTGCACCGCGTGATCGGCCGCCCCGGCGTGATCCTCGTCGCGGAGGGGGCGCCGCATCGCGTGAAGGCGCTGCTCGGGCAGGAGAAGAAGCGCACCGCGCGGGTGGTGGGCTCCACCCCGATCTACGACTTCGTCGTGGGCAACGAGGAGGGCCAGACCCCCCTGCGCGACCTGCAGAAGACCCTCACCAAGCTGCCGCGCAACATCTCGACGGCCCAGATGGACGAGATCGAGAAGCGGCTCGCCGCCCTCGGGTCGCGCGCCGCGGCGCTGCCGAAGGGCCCGCTGCCCCCTGGCGCGAAGATGCGCAGCATCCAGCGGACCGTCCGCCGCCGCTGACCCGCCCCGGCCGGGCCGCCCCGTCCCGACTTCGCGCACCTTGTGGCGTCCTCGCACAGGTTCGACCTTGTGCGAGGACGCACGAACGTGTGCGAGGTGGGTCAGGCCCCTCGGGTGCGTACCACCACCGTGCGCGCCGCGCGGTCGTGCCAGCCGCGGCCGTCGACGTCCCGCACGAGCGGCGGCGCCACCACCGCGGTCAGCGCCGTGCGCAGCAGCGCCCAGCCCAGCCCCACGCCGCCGCGGCCGTCGACCGGCACCACCCGCAGCCCGAGCACCATCATCCCGGCGCTCGCTCCGAAGACGGCCACGGGCAGGGCCGTGAGCAGGAACCAGATGCCGAGCACGAGCCATCCGAACCAGGGGTTGACGGTGGCGTCGGGTGTGGCGAAGATCGCTGCGATGCCGTAGCCGATGAACCAGTCGACCGTCAACGCGGCGAGCCGCCTGCCGAAGCCCGCCACCGACCCGACACCGGCGGGGGGAATCCCGAGGCGCTCCCCCGGGTAGTCGCTCCCGGTTCGTCCGTTCGGTCCTACGGTTGTCCCGGGCATCCAGGACTCGAGCCACCCGGCCATGGTTCGCAGTCTAGGGTTGTGCGCCACAGTGGGCACGGCCGCCAGGGCCGTTAACCTCTGCGAAACCGCCGAGTGACGGGCGGGCAACATCGTCGCCCTAGCGTCGCTCGAACCCACGAGCCGATCGAAGGAGCAAGCGAGGGTGTTCAGCAACTCCGAAGAGGTTCTCAAATTCATCTCTGACGAGAAGGTCGAGTATCTCGACATCCGCTTCTGCGACCTTCCCGGCGTGATGCAGCACCTCACCGTCCCCGCCACCACGGCAGCCGACATCCTGGAGGACGGCGTCGCGTTCGACGGCTCGTCCGTCCGCGGCTTCCAGGCGATCAACGAGTCGGACATGGCGCTGTTCGCGGACTCCGCGACCGCCCGCCTCGACCCGTTCCGCAAGCGCAAGACGCTCAACATCAACTTCTTCGTGCACGACCCGATCACGGGCGAGCCCTACAGCCGCGACCCCCGTAACGTGGCGCGCAAGGCCGAGGAGTACCTGGCCGCGTCCGGCGTCGCCGACACCGCCTACTTCGGCGCCGAGGCGGAGTTCTACATCTTCGACTCCGTCAAGTTCGGCTCCGACCCGCACCAGCAGTACCACCACATCGACTCCATCGAAGGCTGGTGGAACACGGGGCGCGACGAGGTTGGCGGCAACCTCGGCTACAAGGTCAGCTACAAGGGCGGCTACTTCCCCGTGTCGCCGGTCGACCACTACGCCGACCTGCGCGACGAGATGGTCGCCAACATGATCGCCAGCGGCTTCGTGGTCGAGCGCGGCCACCACGAGGTCGGCACCGCGGGCCAGGCTGAGATCAACTACAAGTTCAACACGCTGCTGCACGCCGCCGACGACATGATGCTGTTCAAGTACCTGATCAAGAACACGGCGTGGGCGAACGGCAAGACGGTGACGTTCATGCCGAAGCCGCTCTTCGGTGACAACGGCTCGGGCATGCACGCCCACCAGTCGCTGTGGAAGGACGGCGCGCCGCTCTTCCACGACGAGGCGGGCTACGGCGGCCTCTCCGACCTGGCGCGCTACTACATCGGCGGCCTGCTGCACCACGCGCCGAGCCTGCTCGCGTTCACCAACCCGACGGTGAACTCCTACCACCGCCTGGTGCCCGGCTTCGAGGCGCCGGTCAACCTCGTCTACTCGGCGCGCAACCGCTCGGCGTGCATCCGGATCCCGCTCTCGGGCAACAACCCCAAGGCCAAGCGCCTGGAGTTCCGCTGCCCCGACTCGTCGGGCAACCCGTACCTGGCGTTCGCGGCGATGATGATGGCGGGCATGGACGGCATCAAGAACAAGATCGAGCCGCCCGCCCCGGTCGACAAGGACCTCTACGAGCTGCCGCCTGAGGAGGCCAAGGACATCGCCCAGGTGCCCTCGAGCCTGCCCGCCGTGATCGACCGGCTGGAGGAGGACCACGACTACCTCCTCGAGGGCGGCGTCTTCACGCCCGACCTCATCGAGACCTGGATCGATCTCAAGCGCACCAACGAGATCGACCCGCTGCGGCTGCGTCCGCACCCGTACGAGTTCGCGCTGTACTACGACGTCTGATGTCGAGAGGCTGACGGCCTCCTGAGACAGCCCGGAAACGGTGGCTGACCTGCGAAGATGTCTTCCGACGTCGTCCAGCGTCAGGCACCGTTTTCCGTCCTCGTGTGCCCCCGATGTGCCCCCAACCATCCACAGTGGACAGCAACTGGACCGTTTGGCCCATCTTCGCCCCAGGCGTGCGATTCCACAGTGGACCAACTCCGCAGAGTGACGATCGCCGCGGTAGTCATGCTTGTGCGGCGTGGCCGCGGCGGTGTGCTGGTCCCTCGGGCGCGGGGTCAGAGACGATGTCGTGTTCATCCTGAGACAGGCAGGCCCGGTTCTTCTTACCGAGCAGGCCGGCGTGGTCATAGCGTGGCGACAACGTGGTCGCACCTGTGCTGGTTGCGTGGCCACAGCCACACGCCGCTGACCACGACACAGGCACGCCGCAGCCACAGCAGTGCGAATGGTCTCGGAGGTCGCGACTGCGCCCGCACCGCGGTCCCGTCCGTGGTCACGGCCACCGTCACCCAACCGTCACCCCCAGCCGCCGCTCAGGCTCGCGGGACGGGGGCGGCCTTGGCGCACCAACACCACTGCGATGGGTATCTGATCAGGTGCGCGACGCACCGCCCCACTCCCGCGGCGGCCGATGCTCGTCCGCCCGCCCCGGCCCCCCATCATGTGGGCGACCAGGCCCCATCCACGAGCCCTGCACGACCTTCGTGATCACGACAGCCGCGCGACCAACACGTCGATCAATTAGCAGCCAGGGCCCCGGCCGCGTCGTCGTCCGCGGCGCAGCCAGCAGCCTGAGCCTCAACCAGCGCCCGCAGGAGCGCCCGCTCCGCGAACCCGGCGTCGGCCCCGACCGCGTGGGCGGCGGTAACTGCCGTCTGGCCCACCCATGCACCGACCGACAGCCCGGCCGCTTCGGCCGCCGCGCGGATCTGCCGCAACTCCAGATCAGAGAAGCGAACGACCAGCTGCCGCAGCCGTGGATCCCCCGACTGCGCCCGACGCGCACGACCACCCGCCATGCCGACAGAGGATCGACACCGCTGTAGTCCACGCCGTGCTCAAGCCGCGCGTGAGCTCGCTCGGAACGCCCCCGTTCCGAGCACACCGCGACCACACCGCCGGAAGCATCGCTTCCGGCATATCTCGCTCGTGTTTTGCCGGCGTGTTCAGCGTGAATGAACTGTCGTCAGAACGAACCCACCGTGTTTCGGCTGCTGACGAGCGTGATCGCGTCCGGTTCGATCGGACTGCCCGGTCGCGGAACATCATGGACCGGCCCAGCCTCGCTGCCCGGGCAGGCCTCACTGGTCGATCGGGGACTCGCTGCCCGGGCAGGCCTCACTGGTCGATCGGGGACGGCGCGGATCCCTCGACCGGTCGTTCGAGCAGGCTGCGGGCGATGTCGGCGTAGGCGATCGCGGTGGCGGTGCTGAGGTGGAACACCGCGGCCAGGTGCAGCGGGTCGGCCCGGACGGCGAGCGCTTCGTGCAGCACGCGGTCACCGCGGATCTGCTCGAGCTGGACACCGCGCAGCAGCAGGTGCCAGCTCAGGTAGTAGTCGCTGATCGGTGCGGTGCTGGTCGCGGTGACCGCGGAGACCAGCACGTGCCGGTTCGGGGTGCGCGGCCAGATGCGCTGCCGCTCCTGCAGCCACTCGAGCAGCGCGCTGGGCACCAACTCGCCGAGCCGTTGCGGGTGACCGGCCAACGTGATGCGTCGACCGGCCAGATCGACATCGTCAAGGGTCAGCTCACGGACCGCGGCCGCGCGGGCGGCGTGGACCGCGACCAGCGCGACGACCAGCCGCTGCGCCGGGGTGACCGCGGTGCGCGCGACGGCGCCGATCTGAGTGTCGGTCATCGGGAGCAGCGCCCGGGTCGGGGCGACGTGGCCGATGTGCAGCCGCCGGGTCGGATCGGCGAAGACCATGCGGTGGCGCTTGGCGAACCGAAACAGCGACCGCAACGCGACGAAGGTGCCCGCCAGGCGATGTCCGCGCAGCTGGTCCAACACGACGCGGACATCATCCTCGGTGACCTCGCGCAGCTGCCCGCGCATTGCCGACCAGGCCAGCAGGTGCGGCCGGGCCCGCCCGAAGTAGCCATAGATCGTCGAGGCCGACCGCGGCCTGGCGCGCGCGTCGCCGTCAAGCAGCACCAGCAGCCACGCCCGAACGTCGGCGCGGAACCCGGCCGGGAGCGCCTCGCAGCGGTCCTCGATCCAGGACCGCATCGTGGGCACGGTGTCATCGACCAGCAGGTCGAGCTCGTCAACGACGTGCACGATGCGCGCCACGCGCATGCCATGCGACGTGCCGATCGCGGCGTGCAGCGCGCTCAGCTGCACCGGTTGCCCGTCGGGATGAGCGTCAAACACCAGGTGCAGCCCGGCCAGCACGCGCTCCAGCGACAGGGTGCTCCAGTCGGCGGTTTCCGCGGTCTCGAACGCCCGCCCGATGGCCGCCCGCAACGGGGACGAGGCCGCCAAGCCCTCGACCCGGTCGGCGAGTCGGGGCGCGATGGCCGGGCGTCGGACGGTGGGTGGGCGGCAGGCGTGGCAGTGCAACCGGCGCCGCCCACCGCGCCGGCCGGCGCTGTGATCGACCGGGCCGCCGCAGGTCTGGCACGGCGTGTCGTCGCGCCGACCCTCGGCCGCTCCCCGGCGGACCGGCCGGCAACCATGGCAATGCAGCCGGGGCCGGCCGCCGCGGGGGCCGGCGCCGCGATCGACCGGGCCTCCGCAGGTGCGACACGACGGCCCGCCCGGTCGGTCGCTCATCTGGTGGTCATCGTGGCGGCAGGGAACGGCCTGAGCGCGGCCGTGGCGTCACCGCCCGCGCCGGGCCCGCCGCGCTGCTCTGTTGCCCGACCGCGGCGTTGGTCTGTTCGGCGCCCGCGCGGGGTGCGGGGGCCTTCTCTGGTTCGGCGGTGATCAGATCGCTGATCTCGCAGCCCAGCACCGCGCAGAACGCATCGAGCTCGTCAGGGCGCAGCACCGCCGGCTGTCCCGACCACAACCCCGACATCTTCCCGGTGCTCATGTGGACCCCACGCTCGGCCAGCATCCGGCGCAACTCGCTGGCCTTCCAAACACCGCGATTGGCCGCGGCCAGGCGCAGATTCCACTTCATCCGAGCAACCCTTCCCACCGCGCCGCGGCGCGTTCCTGGCCGGCCATCACCGCATCCTCGACCCGGCTGGCATGCACGTGGACATACCGCATCGTCGTGGAAATCCACGAATGCCCCAGTAATTCCTGCACCGCGATGATGTCCACCCCGGCCTGATAAAGCTGACTGGCGCAGTAATGCCGCAACACATGCGGGGTCAACCGGCCCGCCCAACCCGGCAAATGCTGTGCGACCGCATCGGTCAGCCCGCGACGCACCACATCGGTGCTCACCCGCGCGCCCGGCCCATCCAGGCGGCGGCGCTCCGACGGGAACAACGGCGCACCCGGCAACGCGTGGTCGGCGTCGAACTGACCCCACACGTCCTGCACGAACCACGCCAACGCCCGGTCCGCCCCGTTGATCAACGGCACCACCCGCTGCCGCGGCCCCTTCCGCCGCGCGCCCTTGCCATAGCGGACATTCAGCTTCCCGAACCGGCCCAGCTCCCACCGGACATCGTCCAGATCCAGCAGGCACGCCTCGTTGATCCGCAACCCCACATCCGCCGACAACCGCGCCACCATGTAGTTGCGCGCGGACGGCGCGAACTTGCGACACGTCACCAACTCCTGGCGCCACCCGGCGAACAACTGCTCCAGCTCGGCCTCGGTCGGCGGGATCCGCAGCCGCGCATCCACCGACATCCGGGGCCGGTTCATCTCATCGATCGGGCACTCCACCACCCGCCCGGTCAGCTCATGCAACTCGACCTTGTGCCGCAACTCCAGGAACTCGAAATAGGTCACCAGGATCTGCGCCCGAGCCGCCCGCGTCGCCGACGACATCGAGCGCAGGACCGTGCCGAAATACCGATCGGCGTCGCGGGGCTCCATCTCCCACAACGGGCGCTCGAACCACGTCCGCACCGACTCCAGATGGTTGGTGTCACCGCGGATCGTGCTGTCCGCCAACCCCGCCGAGTGCCGCGCCAGTACGAATCCCGCCAACACGTCCAACTCCAGGTCGGCGAGCTCCTCCTCCGTCGCCGACGCCCGCGGCTCCCGCAGAGAACGCACCACCGCGAGCGTCAACTCGCCCCCTCACTGTTCACCCCTGATGAAACTTCATCAGGAAGAGGACGATACTGTCAGCCAGACACGACAGGCTTCAACTCGGCCCCGCCCGGTCGTCTCGACGCGCAGGCCGAGGTCCAGGGCGCAGCAGCGTCCGCAGCAGACGTCCGCCAACGGGAGAACCCATCGACTATTGCGTAACGGCGCGTATTCGATCAGATGCGAACCCAATACGGTCCGCTGCGCAACACGCATCAGCCGGGAGATCAGGCCGCCGATCTGCAGCTGTTCGGCGGAGGCAGAGGCGATCATGGCATACCGTTGATCGCCGCTGGTGGACTGCTGGCCGCTTCCGCAACTGGTTGACCTGGTGCGATGTTGACGATCTCGCATCTGATGCGACATTCTCCCGTCCAACGCGAACCGGGACGGACGTGAACAACAGTGGAGATCGGGCCTCGGGTGCCGGGTATGGCCCGGCTACACCTGGCCGACGGGATCCCGCTCCTGCGCCCCGAGGAGCAGGTGTTCACTGCGATGCTCGAGGGCTGGTGCAACCAGCAACTGGCCCGCAACCTCGCGCTGGCCACCATCGCCGCCCGGGAACGCGCCGCCCGCGCGTTCGCGGTGCACGCCGACGCGTTCCCGTGGCTGTGGACCGCGGCGATGCTGGATGAGTGGCTCGGGGATCTGCGCGCGGTCCGCGGGCTGCGCCGCTCCATCCTGCGCCTCTACCAAGAGGCCATCCGGACGCTGTGTCTCTACCTGACCGACCCCGCCTACGGCTGCTGGACCGGCGAGTGCGTCGAGGACGGCGGCACACTCCCAGCGCCGGGAACGACCCACCAACTTGACATGGGGTTGTCAAGGGCCGACCAGCAGGCTGTGGAAGGTGATGCGGGCGCCGTCGTCGGAGGCGCCGCGGCCACCGGTCGAGTCGGCCTGCTGGTAGGCCCCGGCCTGGAAACGCACGGACGCTCCGCGGAACGCCGCCGGTACCGCAGTGCCCGCGGTCGCCGTGCGGCCGTCGCGGGTGGCGGTGAAGGTCACGCTTCCGTCGCCGTTGTCGGCGATCGTGAAGTCGAACCGGGCCCCCAACGGCACGTCGGTGAGTAGCGGAAGGCGCGCGCTGTCGGGTCCGGTGCGGGTCTGCTTGACGACGACGACGACCTGTCCGCCGTCGTCGTGCAGCATGACGAACGGGACAGAGCTCAGCGCGTCGGCTCCGTGGATCTGGCCGAGGATGACGTCGGGCTTCGCGCGGGGAAGCTGCGTGACGGTGACCGAGGCGGAGAGCAGGTGCCTGCCCACGCCCGCGTGGAAGGACGTCAGGCTGTCCAGCTCGGTGCGGGTGTGGCGGGAGTGCGGCGTCGTGCTGCCCGCCACGGGCGCCCACAGCGTCAGGCCGCCGTCGCGTTCGGGGACCAGCCATGGCGGCGTGGGGACCGCCGGGTCGACCGTGGCCGCGTGCCCCTTCCCGCCGAGGACGGGCAGTGTCAGCTTCCACCCGGACAACGTCACCGGTCCGGACGGCGGCGGTGCGACCGTGGTCGGGGCGGGGTGAGGGGTTCCCGGCACGCTGCCGCATCCGACGACGGTCGCGCCGACCGTCGCGACGGCGCCCCCCCACGCCACGAGTCGGCGTGGCCCCAGCGTGCGCATCCTCCCGACGACCGCGGGCGACAGTCGTCGGAGTGCGCCCCGACCACGGCGCCGCGGGCCGGGCGGGCACGGTGAACCGGGCTGACCCCCGTCGGCCGAGGTGGTGGACGGGGCGCCCGTGGCGCTGTCCGGCGATGTCCGTCGCATAAGACTCCTCGCGGGCCTCGGCGAGGTCTGCACTGCTACTTCACACACGGGATGCCTCCGCCTGCGATCGGGGCACCGGTCGGAACGCTCGCGGCCGGCGGCCCCGTCGGGGACGCGGGCGCCGTCGGCATGTGGAACCGGGTCCCCAGCACCAGGCGCAGGTGCCCGGCGGGTACCCGCGCATCGGGTTCGACCGCAGTGACCGCAGCGATGCGCGCCACGTCGGCCGCGGCCTGCTCGGCGCCTGGCGGGTAGGCGACCACGCTCGCCGACCGCACCGTCGTCGTGCCCACCTGCCCGACGGTGAGCCCGCGTGCGGCGAGCATCCGGCCGACGGCGGCGGCCTCTCCGGTGCGGCCACTGCCGTTGAGGACGTCGACGGTCGCGGTCGGCGCGGGCGCCGGGCTCGGGGTGGCGGTGCCCGGCGCTGGCGCCGGGTCGAGCAGGGCGGCGACCGTCGCGCGGATCTTCTCCGAGTCGACGATGTTGACGTCCTCGCCGAGCGGGTCCGTCCCGAACCGCTCGACCGGCAGCGTCGTGAACGTCACGTTACCCGAGGTCAGGGACGTGGCCTGGCCTGCGAGGGAGAGCAGGTCCAGGCCGGGGTCGACGGCGATGTTCTGCTTCGCCACGTCGATCAGGCCCGCCAGCCGGGCCGGGTCGGTCAGCGTCCCGGCCTGCTTGAGCTGGTAGGCGAGCGACGCGATGAACGCCTGCTGGCGGCGTTCGCGGTCGAGGTCGGTGAAGTTCAGCTGCGGGTGGGCGGTGTCGCGGCGCTGCCGCACGAACGCCACCGCCTGCGCGGCGTCGATCTGCTGGTAGCCCTGGTGGAAGTTCGCACCGGAGAAGCTGTCGCGGGTGTCCTCGTTCACGCACACCGTGATGGGCGCCACGACCTGCGCGACCTCGTAGAACGCGACCATCGTGACCTCGACGAAGTGGTCGATCGGCACCCCGAGGAAGCTGCTCACGGTGGCGATCTCGGCACTGCGGCCCGCGTCGCGGCTGCGCTGCTCGAGCGTGGCCGGGTCGGTGACGCCCTGGGCGACGAGCGTGCGGTGCTGCCGGTCGAACGCCAGCCCGTAGGCCTGCTTGATCTTGCCCATGGCCACGCCGTCCGGGGCGCCCACGAGGTCGACGTAGTCGTCGCGCGGGATCGAGACCGCGGTGGCGCGGCCGCCGTCGCCCGGGATGTGCAGCAGCATCAACACGTTGGCGTTGTAGCCGCCGACGTCCGGCCCGCCGGTGTGCAGCGCCTGGTACAGCGCGGGCGGCAGGGGGTTGCCGTTCTCGTCCAACCTGCTGTCCAAGCCCATCACCAGCAGGTTCTGCGACGTGCCGGACGGTGCGGCGAGCTCGGCGAGGCTTCCCGAGCGGCGGATCCCGGCGGCCAGTCCCCGGTACTGGCTCCACGCGAGGCCGGTGATCCCGACAACCAGCGCCGACGCCACCACCAGGGCCACGCGCAGGATCTGCCGGGTGCGCCCGCGGCGACGGGCGGCGCCGGGGACCCGTCCGGCCGGGCGCCGCGCGGGCACCGTCGGGTCGTCCGACCCGTCCCACCCGGGTGCCTGGGTGGGGCGGCTCGCCGCCGACCGCGGCCTGCCCTCCCCGACCAACGTTCCCGCTCCCTCGTCGACCACCCGCTGATGCGGCTGTCGATAGCAGAGCGCCCGGTGGATGTGAGGGGCGTGAGAGGAGGCCCACCGAGGCCCTCGGCCGGGGCCGCGCGGCCCGAGGTTTTCCCGTTCGCTCACCTCCGGTTGTCATCAGCCGAGGCCGCGCGCCCTACCGTCGACTCCAGAGCGAACCCCCGGACCCGCTCCCCCTCGTTCCGGGTCGCTGCCGACAGACAGAGAGACCTGTGACCACCCTTCGACACGACACCGACACGAGCTGGACCGCGCACGACGGGGCGCCGCTCGACGAGGCCGACGACATCGGATCCACCCTCGTCCTGCTCAGCCCCGTGTTCGTCGCCCGGAGCGACCGGCGGCGGCGCCTGCTGCTCCGCTGCGGATACCTGGCCGCCGCCACCTGCCTGGCCTACCTCGCGATGCTCGCCGTCAGCATCACGGCGACGCCGGGCACCCACCCCGCGAGCAGCGCGGCGCCGCTGCCCCCACGCCCGGTCACCGCGACGGCCCGCAAGCCACCGCCTGCGTACCTCGCCCTCGCACCGGCCGTCCCGACCCCGGCCACGCCACCGCGGCCGGACACCGACGAGCCCGCACCCGCGGTCCACAACGTGGGCAGGACCCTCCCGGCCCGACCCTCGACCGGCCCCGTCGCCGTCAGCCGCACCCCGTCCCGGCACGACAGGGACGCGCACCCTACGCGGACCCTGACGCGGACGTCCGTGCCCGCAACCGGCACGACCCCGGCCAGCGCGTCGACGACCGCCGGGCAGCCCCGCAAGCCCTGACGTCGCCGATCAGCCTGCCCGGGCGTCCACAAGCACCGCGACGAGGAACGCGGCCATCAGGACGAGCCCGAGCACGGCGGCGAACACCGGCTCCGGTGGGCCGAAACCGAGCAGGACGATCGCTCCACAGGCCAGCGTGCCCACGACCGCGGCGGCGATCTTCCAGTCGTCGCCGACGAGGAAGTCGTAGCAGAACCGGCCGACGGCGCGCACGGTCCGCCACCGGCGGGAGGGCTCGGTCATCGTCTCGGGTGGCCCACGACCGAAGCGGCGCGGTCCCGCTGCCGCAGTGCCGCCAGCAGCCCCCGGCTCAGCAGGAACCAGAGCGCCAGCAGGCCGGGGATGGACAGGTCGCCGCCGGGCCACGACACGGCCTCGTGACCGCCGCGGAGGACCCCGAGCCCGGCGACGGACCAGAAGGTGCCGTAGGCCGCCAGGAGCAGGCCCACCCCGTACTTGACGGTGTTCTCCGGCACGCGCGCGAGCGGGCGGCGCACCACGACGCCCGCGCCGACCACGAGCAGCACGCCCAGCAGCGCCGCCCCGACGGCGACGGGCATCTGCCGGGCGCCCAGCCCGAAGGTGATCACGATGAAGACCACCTCGACGCCCTCGAGGAAGACGCCCTTGAAGCTCACCACGAACGCGAAGGCGTCAAGACCGCTGCGCCGGACGGGCCCGGCTTCGCGGCCCGCGGCGATCTCGCCTGCGTAGATGGCGTCCTCGTCGTGCAGGGCCTTGCGTCCCGAGGAGCGCAGCACCGCCTTGCGGAGCCACTGCAGGCCGAAGATCAACAGCAGGGTGCCGATGGCCAGCTGCAGCGCGGCGGTCGGCAGCCAGGTCACCAGGGCGTACCCGGCCGAGGCGGTGAAGACGGCCAGCGCCACGAGGGCCGCGCCCACCCCCAGCAGCGTCGAGCCCCAGCTGCGGGCCGTCCCCATCGCCATGACGATGGTCAGCGCCTCGACCATCTCGACGACCGCAGCCAGGAAGACCGCGGTGCCCAGAGCCCAGGTGGCCGCGTCCATCCGCGCTCCTCCCCTGCCGACTGCCACCACGATAGCGGCGATCACCCACCAGGCGCCCTCAGCCGAGGCTCAGGCCCCCTGCGCGCCTGCGCGACGCTGTTGGTGAACGTCGTGGCGAGGTCGATCTTCTTGCCCGCGACGTCGGTGTTGGCCTGCAGCACCGCCAGGCACGTAGGCGGACCGTCCGGGGGCATCAGGCCGGTCGGGTTGTAAGTCCCCTTCTCGCTGTCGAACGCCTTGACGTAGGCGTCCTTCCCGATGCCCGCGTAGTAGTCGGGCGGCATCTGGGCGGTGATGTCGGCGGCGCTGTGGGTCTGGATGTACTTCAGCGTCCGCACGTAGGCGCCGACGAGCTTCTGCACGACGTCCTTGTGGGCGGTGACCCCACTCGGTGCGCAGGTACAGCGAGGTTCGACACGCTCGGCTCGGTGGTCATCCCGCAGTCGATCGACTGGTGGTCCATCGCCGCGATGAAGGTCGGCCCGGCCTGCACCCCGATCCGGTGGGTCTGGTCGGGCGGCACGCCGTTCTTCTGCACGAGGTACTGGGTGAGGAAGTCGGCGGAGGAGCCCAGGTCAGTCACGCGGAGGTTGCGGCCGCGGAAGTCGGCGGGCGAGCTGACGACGCCCTTGAGGTCCGTGCGGCATAGCTCGACCTCGCCGGGCACCTGCAGCATGGACACGACGGACTCGGTGCTCTGGCCCTTGGCCTGCAGGTCGATGTTGTGGTCGTAGAAGCCGCCGACCGCGTCGACCTGGCCGGAGAGCATCGCGGTCTCGGCGTTCACCCCCGCGGGCTCGTCGGAGAGCGCGACGTCCAGGCCCGCGTCCTTGTCGTAGCCGAGCTTCTCGGCGAGCATGAACGGGAGGTAGATCTGCTTGTCGAGGCCGCCGACCATGACCGACACCCTGGGGGGCGCGGCCGATCCGCCGGACGGGGCCGAGGCGCCCGAACCACAGGCGCCGAGCGCGAGGCCGAGCGCGGCGAGCGCCGCCCCGACGGACACGGACTTCTTCACGGTGATGTCCTCTCTGCTGACAGCGGTGGGTCAGAGCTCGGGGCCGGACAGGGCGGGCGGGCGCCAGCGCAGGATCTTCTTCTCCAGCGCGGTGATCAGGCCCCTCCGCGACCAGGGCGACGACCGCGACGATGACCATCGCGACGAGCACACCGTTGGCGTTGAACGTGCCCTGCGCCGTGCGGATGAGCAGGCCGAGGCCCTGCTGGGCGCCCAGGAACTCCCCGACGATCGCGCCGATCAGCGCGAACCAGAAGCTGACGTGCAGGCTCGCGATGATCCACGTGACGGCCGAGGGCAGCACGACCTCGCGGGTCACCCGCCAGCGCGAGGCGCCGAGGATGCGGGCGTTGGCCATGAGGTTGCGGTCCACCTCGCGGGTGCCCTGGAACGCGTTGGAGAAGACCGCGAAGAACACCAGCACGACGGCGAGCAGCACCTTGGAGACCAGCCCGAGGCCGAACGCGACGATGAAGATCGAGCCGAGTACGATCCGCGGGATCGAGTTCATGATCTTGATGTAGGGCCCGAGGACGTCGGCGAGGTAGCGGATCCGGCCCAGCGCCACGCCGAACACGACGCCGAACACGACGCCGATCACCCAGCCGAGGACGGTCTCCTGCGTGGTGACGGCGACCTGGGTCCACAGCGGGCCCTGCGCGGTGCCGTTGCGCACCCACGTGCCGATCTGCGCAACCACCTGGCTCGGCTGGCCGTAGAAGAACCGCCAGACGTCCTGCTAGAGCGCGACGAACCCGGGGTCGGGCTGGCGCGACCTCGACCTGCCGCGGCCACGGTGTGGATCGTCGGGCGGGTCACCGACATGGTCGGCACCGCGGGCTGCGCCCGACTAGTCCCCGTCCTGGTGCCCGAACATCGGGCCGCCGTTGCCGTACCACCCGACCGACGCACGCGGCGACGGATGCTCGATCCCCACCGAGGCGACCTTGCCGAGCACCAGGCCGGTGCCGCCGCTCAGCGCGGCCAGGGCCGCCAGCACCGCGGCCACGAGCGTCGCGCGCCGGAGCGCGGGCCGGTGCCGTCGCGGAGTCATCCGACCAGCCCCCAGGCGAACCCGGCCAGCAGGAACGCCATCGCCCACAGCACGGCGCCGACCAGCGCGAACGCGACCAGGCGGCGTTGCCGCGGGCTGGGCCCGTCTCCGGTGGCGACGCCGAGCGCCCCGCAGACCTGGCCGACCGCGTCCCGCCAGATCCGGTGCCATCCCCCCGGAGGCGCGACCGGCGCGGGGCCGGGCAGGTCGGTCACCAGTTCTTCCAGGTCCTGCCGGTAGCGGGCCGCGACCGCCGCCGCGGACCGCTCCTCGGCCTCCGCGGTGTCCAGCCGCCCCTCGCCCAGCGCGACGTGGACGCGTTCGATGATCGCCGCCCGTTCCGCGTCGGAGGCGCGGACCAGGCCGGATGCTTCGGGGGAGACGGGCGATCCGAGGGCGAAGTCGCGCGTCGGGTGCTCGGTCATCGGCTGCTCCGGACGGGACGCTCGGTGCCGTCCCGCCCGCCATGATGCCCCGCGAAGGTGAGAGGGACGTGTGAGCCGGGGAAGCGGAAGCACCTCGGGCACCCCGACGGGCGACGGCCCGGCATGCTCGGCTCCTCGACCGGCACCGGCAACGACCGCCGACGACATCGTCGCCGTGGACGTGCCGTCCGAACGCCGACTCTCATCGTTCTCACATCGACCCGACATAGGGTGGAGGGCGTGCGGTTGCTGGTCGTCGAGGACGAGCTGCGGATGGCGGCGTTGCTGAAGCGGGGGCTCGAGGAGGACGGGTACGCGGTCGACGTCGCCTCCACCGGACCGGACGCGCTCTGGCAGGCCGGGGAGTTCGCCTACGACGCGGTGCTGTTGGACCTGATGCTGCCGGGCATGGACGGCGTCGAGGTGTGCAGGCAGCTGCGCTCGCAGGGCCGCTGGATGCCGGTGCTGATGCTCACCGCGCGCGACGGCGTGGCCGACCGGGTGCGCGGGCTCGACGCGGGCGCGGACGACTACGTGCCCAAGCCCTTCAGCTTCGCCGAGCTGTCGGCGCGGATCCGCGCCCTGATCCGCCGCGGCGCGGTGGAACGGCCCACCGAGCTGACCGCGGGCGACCTGCGGCTCGACCCCGCCACCCGGCAGGCCTGGCGCGGCGACACCGAGCTGGAGCTCTCGTCGAAGGAGTTCGCCCTGCTGGAGCTGTTCCTGCGGCATCCGGGCGAGGTGCTCACCCGCACTCGCATCCTCGAGCACGTGTGGGACTTCGCCTACGAGGGTGTGTCCAATGTGGTCGACCAGTACGTGCTCTACCTGCGCCGCAAGATCGACCGGCCGTTCGGGGTGGAGCAGCTGGAGACCGTGCGCGGCGCGGGCTACCGCCTGCGTGCCCAGCCCACCCCGCACACGACCGCGCCCACAGGCGCCCGCTGAGCGTCGGCGATGCCACTGCGACTGCGGCTGGCCGTGCTCTTCGCGCTGGCCACCGCGGCGGTGATCGCGATCGGTGGCCTGACGTTCATCCTGCAGCTCCGGGTCAGCGTCGACGCCTCGTTGGATCCGGGCTTGCGGGCCCGCGTCGCGCTCGTCGCCGACGAGCTGGGCACGGACGGCGTGACCGGCGCCCTCGCCCCCTCCGACGGCATCGTCCAGGTCACCGACGCGAGCGGGGCGCTGGTCGCGGCAACGCCCGAGGCCGGGCGCCGGCCGATCCTCGACGCCGCGCAACGGCTCAAGGCCCAGGCCGGGGAGATCTCGTTCACCGCCGACGTCCGGGGCGACCGAAGCAGGCTGCTGGCCACGACGATCGCCGCGGGCGGGCGCACGCTCGTCGTGACCGTGGGAACCGGCACGGACGTCTCCGACGCAGCGGTCGACCGCGCGGTCACCGCGCTGCTGCTGGCGGGTCCACCGGCCGTCCTGCTCGGCGGGCTCGGAGCGTGGTGGCTCGCGGGCGCCGTGCTGCGCCCGGTCGAGCGGATGCGCCGCCAGGCCGCCGCGATCAGCGACGAGAACCTGGCCCAGCGGCTGCCGGTGCCCGCGACGCGCGACGAGATCGCCGCGCTCGGTGCGACGATGAACGCGCTGCTGTCCCGGGTGCAGGACGCCGTGGAGCGGGAGCGCGGCTTCGTCGCCGACGCGGGCCACGAGCTGCGCACGCCGCTGGCGATCCTGCGCGCCGAGCTGGAGCTCGCCGCCCGACCTGGCCGCAGCCGGGAGGCGCTGGAGGAGGCGATCGCCCAGTCCCGCGAGGAGACCGACCGGCTGATCCGGCTGGCCGAGGACCTCCTGTTGCTCGCCCGCGCCGACGACGGGCAGCCCTTCCTGCGCCCGACACCGGTGCGCCTGCCCGATCTGCTGCGCGCAGCGGTGCGCGGCGCCGAGGCACGCGGGCGGGCCCACGGCGTTGCGATCGAGATCGACACCCCCGACGTGCTCGACGTCACCGTCGACGCCGACCGGCTGCGGCAAGCCGTGGACAACCTGCTCGACAACGCCGTGCGGCACGCCCCGGACGGCAGCACGGTCGAGGTCAGCGCCGCCCTCCCGGACCCCGACACGGCCGTGGTCACCGTCGCCGACCGGGGCCCGGGATTCCCGGTGGCGTTCCTCCCGCACGCGTTCGGGCGGTTTCAGCGGGCCGAGGCCTCCCGCAGCCGCGACGGCGGCGGCACCGGCCTCGGCCTGTCGATCGTGCGCGCCATCGTCCGGGCGCACGGCGGACGGGAGGCCGCCGCCAACCGCGACGACGGCGGCGCGATCGTGCGGATCGAGCTGCCCGTCAGCGGGGCGTCCCGGTGAGGTCCTCCGGTCGGAAGGCCAGGTCGAGGTGACCGTTCCCACGCTCGCCGCCGTCGGGCTGGCCGTCACCGCGGCGGCCCTCTTCGCCTTGGCGGCCACCCTCCAGAACGGCGCGGTCGCGCGGATCGTCGGCGGGCCCGTCGAATCGGCCGGGCGCGGACGGCCTGCGGTGGGCGTCGCGGGCCTGGCCCGGCTGGTCCGCAGCCCAGCCTGGCTGACCGGTACCGCCACGGCAGGCACGGCCGCGGTCCTGCACGCAGGCGCGCTGGTCCTCGCGCCGGTCGCGATCGTGCAGCCGATCGGGGTGCTCGCCGTCCCCTTCGCGATCATGGGCACGGCGCTGCGCACGCGCAGCCACCCGCCGCCGACCCTGCTGGTGCTCGTGCTGGCCAGCCTCGCCGGGGTGGCCGGGTTCGTCACCCTCGCCGACCTGCACCTGGGCGCGGACACGCGCCCGCAGCTGGTCGGTGTCCTCACCGCGGCCGCCTGCGCCGCAGCGCTGACCGCCGGGCTCGCCGCGGTCGGCCTGCGGACCCGCGGGCAGGCGTGGCTGCGCTGCGCGGCCTTCGCCGCCTCGGCCGCGACGGCGTTCGGGCTGGTGTCCGCGCTCATGCGGCTGATCTCGCTGCACCTGACCACCGGAGCGAACGACCTGGACGACGTCGGCGTGCTCCTGCCCGTGGTCGGCATCGGCCTCGCGCTCGCCGCAGGCGGCTGGGCGGTACAACAGGCCCACGCGGCCGGAGCGCCTGCCGTGGTGGTGGGCTGCATGACGGTGATCGACCCGCTGGTCGCGGTCACACTGGGGATCACCATGCTCGGCGAAGGCGGGTCGAGCGCCCCCGGGTCGGTGGCGGGCATGCTCGGCTGCGCGGCGCTGGGGTTGGGTGCCGCCCTGCTGCTGGCCCGACACCACCCCGACGTCGCCAGGGCGGCGGCGGCGCCCGACACCGTGGTCACGGGCCGCCGGAAGCCCTCTGGTCAGGCAACCACGGAGGACGAGTGATCGCCGAATGTGGTGTCCATGGTGCGATGGCACACCACAAGCACCACATACGGCGATCATGCGCCACTTGTCGGCGCGCCGCGGCGGGCGTACCAGCCGTACCAGTCGCGGCCGGAGGGCAGGAAGTAGTGGTCGGCCGCCACCCGCTGGCCGGGGTAGAGCCGGTGGGCCCGCGTGGGGCCACCGGCGGCGTGGTGTAGTAGGCGCCGCTGACCCATGCCGGGTGAGGTTCTGCCGGACGCTGGCCACGTCGGGGCCCATCCGGACCTCGCGGTTCCAGGCGCCCACGGTCGCGGTGCCGTTCGTGCGCAGCACGAGGCTGGCGGCCCCGTCGACCAGGGGCACGACCGTTCGGCCTTCGCTGTAGTAGCCGCCGTGGCTGGCGGCCAGCCGGAACCCGCCATTGAACGCGGCCACCGCGGCCGCCTTGGCCGCGCCGGTCAGGTCGGTGGGGGCCTGCCACTGCCCGCCGGGGTCGAGGTAGCCCGGGTGCAGCTGCCCGCGCACGAGTCGGGGTCCAGCCACATCACGCCCGTGAGCTGGGAGGTGTGGGTGGCGTCCGGTCGGAGGTAGGCCACCCGCACCGCGGGCAGGCCCGCCACGGTGACCACCGTTTGCCAGCGGCCCTCGCCGGGCAGCGGCGGGCCGGGCGCCAGCGGCGCGATCGGCGGGGGTGGCTTGGTCGTCGGCGCGGGCTTCTTGGTTGTCGGGGCCGGGGTGGCGGGCGGGGTTGCGGCGGCGGCGCGCAGGATCCGGTCACCGAGCGGTCGGCGGGCGCGGAAACGAAGCGCGCGGAAGCGCGACCAGCGCGAAGGCGTTGGGCCAAGCGCTGACTGTGCGGCAACCGCCGTGGCCGCGCCGTCCGCGTGAAGGACAGCGTCGGCCGTGCGCGCCACTCGGCGATCCGTGCGGCGACGCGCCTGCACGGCGCGACCGCTACGGTGACCTGACCGGTGGTGTTCCTGGCGTTCAACGCGGCGGGTGGCCTGCTGTGGGGCGCGGGCGTCGTCGTGCTCGGCTACCTCGCGGGTAACTCCTACGCGGCGGTCGAGCAGGCCTTCGGCCGCGACGCCGCCCTGGTCGCCGCGGGTGTCGTGGTGATCGCCCTGATCCTGTGGCGGGTCCGCAGCCACCGCGCCCGAACCCGCCGCCCCGACCGCGCAGGCTGACCGCTGCGCCACCGGGCGCCGTCGCGGCCCTGGCGGCGTCAGGTGACGGCACCGGCGACGAGATGCCCGGTCAGGCAGGTGGCGGCCGGCCCGAGACCGCCAAGACCGCGCCGTCACCACTGCGCGTTGTCGAGGCGCCCTGCGGGGCCGTTCATCCTGCGGGCCGCATCTCGTCGAGGATGTGGGCGCGGGTGACGTCGTGCCCGTGTGAGCCTGCGGCGTGCTGCTGGACGGCGTCCACGAGGTGGTCGAGGGCACCGGGGTCCTCGATGCGGAAACCGACCCCGCACGGGCAGCTCACCGTCCGCACCTGCGGGTTCGACGCGTCGGCGAACGCGGCGCCGCCCGCGAAGTCGATCCCCACGAAGGCCTCGTCGCCGAGGACCCAGGCGTCGTGGCCGGGCGGGACGCGGCCGACGTCGCCGGGGCCGAGGTCGTACTCCGCGCCGTCGTCCATGCGGATGTGCATGCGGCCGGAGACCACATATGTGAGGTGTTCGACCGGGCAGGAGGCCGTGCCCGCGGCGGGGGCGACGTCGCGGCTCCATCGCCAGCCGGGCGCGAACGTCGCGCGCGTGACAGTCGCGTTCCCCACGGTCACGACGGCGAGCTCGCCGTGGTCGAAGCCGCGCTTCTCGTCGGGGGTGTCGAGGTTCTTGACGTCGGGCATGGCGTTCCTCCGCTCTCGCCGGTTGGACAGCGCAATCCTGCGCGGCGGGCGAGGGCGCGCGCTTCGGTGCGACCACGTACTCCCACAGCGGTTGCGGCCTACGTGGTTGCCCGGGGGTCAGGACGTGTCCCGGCGCGCGAGGACGGCGAGATGCGTGCGTGACCGCGCCTGTGTCTTGCGGAGCAGGCTTTCGACGTGCTTCTCGACGGTGCGGGGGGAGATGGACAGCCGGTGTCCATGTCCCGGTTCGCGAGCCCCTGTGCGACGAGGGAGAGCACGTCGCGCTCGCGTGCCGTCAGCCCGGGCACCGGGCCGGTGGGCACGACCGGGTCGGGGATGGTCCGGTCGACGAAGCGGGCCAGGCCCCGCGACCGCAACGGTGCCCGGGCGGCCTCGCGCCACGCCCGGGGGTCACCCCACCCGTCCCGCTCCGCGGCGTCCGCGACGGTGGCGCGCGCGACGTGCTGCCAGAGCTCGGCGTTCGCGAAGTGCGCATCGGCTGCCCGAGCGGCGGCGTCGGCCCCGGACGCGTCGCCCGCCCCGCCGCGTACGACGGCGTCGGCGTAGCCGATCAGGCCCCGGTTGACCCCGAACACGGCCACGCCGCGCCGAAGCGCGTCGGCGGTCGCGGCGGGCGCGCGCTCGTCACGGCCGACGGCGAGCAGCAGCGGCCACGCCGCGCGGAACGTCGCGGGCTCGACACCGGGCAACGGGTCCAGCAACGCCACGGCTTCGGACAGGTGCCTGCGGGCGGCGTCCCAGCGGCCTTCGAGGAGCTCGCCCAGCCCGAATCCGCCGAGCCCGAACGACAGCGTGTACGAGTCGTGCGTCCGGCCGGTCATCGACCGATCGTGGTAGTCGCGCGCCTGTTCCCACTCGCCGCGCAGCGCATGCACGGCGGAGAGGAACAGCAGCGCCTTGTGCCGCACCTCGGTCAGGCCGAGCCGATCGGCCAGCTCATAGGCCTCACCCGCGTTCGCCACCGCACGGTCGAGATCGAAACGGCCGTGCTCGACCGCGCACAGCTGCAGCCCGAGCTCGGCCACCGTGCTGACCGCACCGATGTCGCGGGCGACGCGGCGGGCCTCCTCCAGGCGTCGACGGCCACACCGCTCGAACATGTCGATGGTGCCGATCTGGTGCAGTGCCCGCAGCCGCCACACGGGCAGCCCGGCTTCCTCGGCGTGATGCAACGCCTGTTCGAACACGGCGCGGGCCGCCGCCGAATCGTGCACGCGCGAGGTGCGCCCGATGATCTCCAGGGCGTGGCAGCGGGCGGGCGGTCCGATCCCGGGCACGTCCCGCACGCGGGAGGCGAGGGCGTGTGCCGTGCGGGCGTCGTGGCCGCCGATCGCGATCTCGGCGTCCAGCAGCAGCAGCTCGGCGAGGGCCCGGGGGTCACCGTCGTCGAGCAGCAGGTGCGCGGCCCGCGACTCGGCCTCGGCCACGTGCCACCGCGTCGCGGCGACCGCCGCACCGCAGATCAGCAGGTGTGCGGCGGCCCGATCGGCGGGATCCGCCCCGCGCGCGGCAAGCTCGTGAGTGAGCCGACCCCCGACCTGCCACGCCTCGTCGAACCGCCCGGCGTACGCCATCGCCTCCAGCAGCAACAGGTCCGCCTCGGCGCGGCGCGGACCGTCGGGCAGCAGTTCGACGGCTTGGCGCAGCGTCACGACGGCCGTGGCCAGCGCGCCGCGCGCGAGGCTTGCGCGGCCCGACGCGATCCGCAGCCGCGCCGCCCGGTCGCGGTCGCCCGCGGCGAGGGCGAGCTCCGCCGCCACGTCCGCCCACGGGCCCTCCACCTCGGGGTGCGCCGCGACCACCGCGGCGAACGCGGCCTCGGCGAGCGGCGCCCGTTCCGGCGGCAGGCTGGCCTCAAGGACCGCGTCGCGCACCAGCTCGTGCCGGAACGCGAGGCCGCCGTCCTCGCTCACGAGCAGCCCGGCGGCGACGGCCGCGGCGAGGCATTCGCGGACCTCCGCCGCGGCGACGTCCGCCGATGCCGCGAGCAGGCGCCAGTCCAAGCCGCGTCCGAGCAACGCGGCTGCGGTCAGCACCCGTCGCCCCGGCTCCCCGAGCTCGGCCAGCCGCGCGCCGACCGTCTCCGCCAACGTGGCGGGCGTCCCCGCCGCCATCACCAGCCCCTCCACCAACAACGGGATGCCGTCCGAGCCGCGCTGTGCGCGCGCGAGCAGCTCTGCGGACGGGTCCACGACACACGCGCGCACCATCTCGGCGACCTCGTCGTCGGCAAGGCCCGAAAGGCTCAGCACCGGAGCCGCTCCCGCGCGGCGCAGCCGCCGGGACAACTCGACCGCCGCGGTACCCCGGTCGGGACGCGACGTCGCCACGCAGAGGATCGGCTCACGGGCGAGCGAGTCGGCCAGGTACTCCAGCACGCCGACGGTGTCGGGATCCGCCCAGTGCAGGTCCTCGAGCACGACGAGAAGGCCCCGCGACCCGGCGACCACCCGCAGCAGGCGCAGCACCGCCTCGGCCGCGGCGATCGACGACATCCGCGCCGTGACCGCCTCAAGGCCGCCGACGCCCGGCAGCACCGCACGCAGCGCGCCGAGCCAGCCCCGCAGTGCGGGGTCGGCGAGGACGGCAGCATCCCGGGTCACCGGCAGCAGGACGCCCGCCCACGCGTGATAGGCCGCCGACCCGCGCGCGACCGCACGGCCCGTGACCACCCCCATGCCGCGCTCCGCGGCGTACGCGGCGAGGTCCGCGACCAGACGCGACTTGCCCGTGCCCGCGTCGCCGACGACGAACGCCACCGCCCCGGCGCCCGACCGCGCCCGACCGGCCAACCCGTGCAGCCGCGCCCGCTCCGCCTCCCGACCGACGATCACGGGGCAGGACACCTCGGCCATGTCCGGGAGTATGCCGCTCCAGGGCCGTGCAACCCCGCGGGCAGCGACCGAAAGGCCGCCGGAGATCCCTCGCATGTCGACGGCATACGCACAGCGGGTTCTCAGGCTCGCGGCCGAGTGTCGTGTCATGGACACGACGCGGGATCCACGCCGGGACACCACCGCAGCGCCGGACGGCGACACCCGCGTCATGCCGCCCGCGGGGGTGTCCCGTCGGAGCAGACACCACCATTTCCGCCGCGACAGCGGTTGGGCACGATCCCCGGCCACCCCCGGGGCGCCCGGGTCCGGCGGGAAGTGGTTCTACCGGGCCGCGGTGGTCGTGATCCTCGCGTGACGCTGCTCAACTACGTCTCTCAGGCCCCCGCGCCCGCCACGTTGAACTACACCGCGTTCGTCTCCGAGGTGACGGCCAACAAGGTCGCCACGGCCACCATCTCCGGGACCGGCGCCGTCAGCGGCCACCTGGTCGGCGGCGGCAGCTACGTCTCCCAGGTCCCCACCGCGCTGGGCGATACCGGGCTGTCGGCGCTGCTGGCCGCCCACCATGTCGTGGTCGCCGCCACGAACCCGGCCGCGACCTCGCTGCTGGGTGTGCTCCTCTCCTACCTGCCGCTGATCCTGATGGCCGGGCTCGAAGGGCGAGGTGATGGGTGGAAGCCATCAGCTACGGCGTGCCCGCCTTCCGCACACCGCAGGCCCGCAAGGCGGCGACGACCCTGGTCGCCATCGGCGCGATCGCGATCACCATGTTCGCCGGCATCACCGCGCTCGCGCTCGCCCTGTCCGCGCGGGCGGAGCCGACCGGCAACCCTTCGGTGCTCTCCCAGCTCGCGGCCAGCAGCTTCGGGTCCGGGTCGGTGCTGTTCTACCTCTACCAGGCCGCGACCGCGGGCATCCTGGTCCTCGCCGCCAACGGCGGCAGGCCTCGCGCCGCGCGTCGACGACGCGAGGCGCGACGACAGGAGACCGGACATGACGATCATCACGGCGGCCCCGGCGCCGAGCAGCACCCCCGACGCGCCGGGCTTCCCAGGAACTGCCAAGAAGAGCGGCGGACGATGAAGTGATGGACCGCTCCCAACGAGCCCAGGCGATCAGCCGGGACCGCGGCTACCAACGCGTCCGCCAGACGACGCGATGGACCGCCGCGGGCGGCGGGCTGGCCGTCGCCGTGATCGGCGTCGTGCTGGCCCATAGCCCGGCATCCGCCTCGACGCCCGCCTCGTCGTCGGCGCGAACGGGCGGGGCGGTCGGGGCCGGGTCGCAGGACGGCCTCGCGCCCTACGGCGTGCCGAACGCCCCGCAGTACCGGTACGGGCCGCAGTACGGCGGACAGCTCGGCGGCGGGGGACTGCAGGCCCCGGCCGCGCCCCCGCAGAGTTACTCCGGTTCGGGGCCGAGCGTGTTGTCCGGCGGGTCGTGACCCCGGTGACGACGGCTGCCGGGAGGAGCACCACACCGACCGAGGTGCGGTTCCCCGCGATCGGCACGACCGCGACCCTGCTGGTCACGGACGCGTCCGCCGCGCGGCCTGCCGAGGCGGTGCTCCGTGCCGACCTGGCGGCGCTGGATCTGGCGTGCAGCCGGTTCCGCGCCGACTCCGAGATCCGGTCCCTGGAGCGCACCGCCGGGGCCGTGACCGCAGTCAGCCCACTGTTGGCCGCGGTGCTCCACATTGCGCTGCGAGCGGCCGAGCTCACCGACGGCGCCGTGGATCCCACGGTCGGGGCCGCCATGGCCGCGATCGGCTACGACCGGGACTTCGCCGCCCTGCCCGCGGACGGGCAGGGCGGCCCGCCAGTCCCCGCCCCGGGCTGGTGGCGTATCGGGTGGAACCCGGCGCGGCGCGAGGTGCTGCTGCCCCGCGGCGTCGCGCTGGACGTCGGGGCCACCGCCAAGGCCCTGGCCGCCGACCTGGCGGCCAAGCGGATCGCCGCGACCTTGCGGTGCGGGGTGCTGGTGAGTCTCGGCGGTGACCTGTCCGTTGCCGGTGCGGCTCCGCCCGGCGGTTGGCCGGTGCTCGTCGGTGACGACCACACCCGCCCCGACACCGAGCTGATCGAGGACGGCGGGCGCGGCGTCACGATCGTCTCGGGCGGGTTGGCCACCTCGGGAACGGTCCGGCGTCGCTGGCGCCGCGACGGCGCGGTCGTGCACCACATCGTCGACCCGCGCACCGGCACCTCCGCGGCGGGCGGCTGGCGAACCGTCAGCGTCGCCGCGGCGTCGTGCGTGGACGCCAACACCGCGAGCACCGCAGCGGTGGTGCTCGGCGCGGCGGCCCCGGGTTGGCTGGCCGAGCGCGCACTGCCTGCCAGGCTGGTCGCCGACGACGGCCGGGTCCGCACCGTCGCCGGGTGGCCCGCCGCGCCGCCCGCACGAACGGAGACCGCCTGATGCAGCTGTTCTGGTTCGTCAGCCGCGCCGCCGGGCTGGTCTCGCTGGTGATGCTGACACTGACCGTCCTGCTGGGAATCACCGGCAAGCTCCGGGCGGTCCTTCCGGGACTGCCCCGGTTCGTGCTCGCACACCTGCACCGGAACCTGGCGCTGCTCACCCTGGTGTTCCTCACGGTGCACGTGACCACCGCGGTCATCGACCCGTTCGCCGGGATCCGCTGGATCGACACCGTCGTCCCGTTCGTCTCCAGCTACCGCACATTCTGGCTCGGCCTCGGCGTCATCGCCGTCGAACTGCTCGCGGCGCTCGTCGTCACCAGCCTCCTCCGTGCCCGGATCGGGCTGCGCGCCTGGCGGGCCGTGCACGGGGCGGCCTACGTCTGCTGGCCCGTCGCGGTCGTCCACGGTCTCGGGATGGGCGGGCAGGACTCCCGCACCCCCTGGGTGCTCGGCCTGACCCTCGGGTGTGTCGTGCTGGTCGCCGGAGCGCTCGCCCGGCGGATGCTGACCGGTCGCGCCGACGAGCCCGGCTCGCTCGAGGCGGGTCGGCGATGAGCCTTGCCGCACCCGATCCGGCACAGCAGACGGTCACGTCGCGCCCGGACGCCGGATCCGAGATACGCCTGCTGGCCGGGTGGAACGAGTCCGGCGCCGCGGCCGGGCTCGCCGAGCATCTCGGCCGCTACGGCCCGCTGCCGCTCTCGCGCCGCACCGGCCGACCGGCCGACCTGATCGAGAAGGTGACCGCGGCCGGGCTGCGGGGTCGAGGCGGTGCGGGCTTCCCCACCGGGCGGAAGCTCGCCGCCGTCGCTGCCGCGCGAGGGCGGCCGATCGTGCTGGCCAACGGTTGCGAGGGCGAACCGGCCAGCGTCAAGGACGCCGCCCTGCTCGACATCGCCCCGCACCTGGTGCTCGACGGCGCGGTGCTCGCAGCGCACGCGCTCGGGGCGTCGGAGGTGGTCGTCTGCGTCCATCAGGGCGCGGCCGCCGCCCACTCGCTGCGCAGGGCGATCGCCAGGCGCGGCGACCCGGTGCCGCTGCGCCTGGTCGAGGTGCCCGCCCGCTACGTGGCCAGCGAGGAGTCCGCGCTGGTCAACTTCGTCACGCACGGCGACGCCCGTCCGACCTTCACGCCGCCGCGGCCCTTCGAGCGCGGGGTCAACGGGCGGCCCACCCTGGTCTCCAACGTGGAGACCCTCGCCCACCTCGCCCTGGTCGGCCGGTTCGGCGCAGGCTGGTTCCGCTCGGTCGGCACCCCGCAGCTGCCGGGCACGCTGCTGGTCACCCTGGGCGGCGCGGTCTGCCAGCCGGGCGTGTTCGAGGTGGCGGGCGGCAGCGCGCTGGGGACGGTCCTCGACCGCGCGGGCGGACCGTCCGAACCGGCGCAGGCGGCGTTGGTCGGCGGGTATGCGGGCAGCTGGCTCGCCCTGCCCGACGCGCTACCCACCGCGATGGCCCACGACGCCCTGCGCAGCTCCGGGGCCGCGCTCGGCGTCGCCGTCGTCCTCGCCCTTCCGGCGCGGGCGTGCGGGCTCACGCAGACCGCGCACCTTCTGGAGTACCTGGCCGGAGAGTCGGCACGACAATGCGGCCCGTGCACGTTCGGGCTGCCCAGCATCGCCTCCGACCTCGCCGAACTCGCGCTCGGCCGACGCAACGCAACCGCGGTCCTCAACCGGCTGCGACGTCGGATCGGGCTGATGCCCGGCAGAGGCGCGTGCGCACACCCCGACGGTGCCGCCCGCCTGGCGGCAGGCGCGCTCCGGGTCTTCGCCGCCGACCTGGACCGGCACGTGCGGGGCAGGCCGTGCGCGGGCGCAGGCGACCCGTCCCTGTTCCCCCTCCCGCGGCAGCGTTCGATCCCCAGGAGGTACTGACGTGAGAGCCCAAGGCGCGCCCGCCGCGGAGGCGACACCGCAGCTGCGGCTCAACCCGATCGCGTGTGCCGCCCGCGGACTGTGCGCCGAACTGCTACCGGAACACATCAGCCTGGACGAGTGGGGCTTCCCCGTGCTCGACCGGGCCCCGATCCGCGCTGGCCTGCTCCCGCAGGCCCGGCAGGCAGTGACCGCGTGTCCCACCCTCGCCCTTCGACTGGAACGCTCCTCGGGCCGCCAACAGCGCTGACCACCGACAGCGTCGCCGGGCGGCATCCGTCCTGACCCGGCTCTCATCCGCACCTCATCGCCTGCGGGCCAGGGTGCGGGCATGCATCCCTTCCGACGCGATCATGGACGTCGACAGACGTTGTTCCGGCCGGTCGGACCGCCCCACGCGACAGTCAGGGCCCGCGCGCTCGCCACGGGTCGACTCGGCCTGCTGACGGCGGCGGGCCTCGTCGTCGCCGCGGGCTGCGCCGGACCGCAGGCGGGTTCCGGCGGCGCGTCGCCGGTCGCGCCGTCGGCCCCCGCATCGGCGACGGCATCGGCGGGGGCTGGCTCGGCCGCCGCCGCACCCGACCCCAACGCGCCGGAGGTCGTCGCGGCCGGGGACATCCCCGACAACCAAGTGTTCGTGCCGGTTACCCCCGCGGGCAACCTGTCCACGGTGTCGGTGCCGCAGGGGTGGGCGCAGTCGGCGGCAGGTGCGGCGACGGTGTTCACCGACAAGTTCAACAGCGTCCGGATCGAGGTGCAGCCACGGGCCACGGCTCCGGACGTCGCGTCGGTGCGCGCCCAGGACGTGCCCCGGCTGCAGGCCACGACCGCTGGGTTCGTCCTCGGGGATGTGCGCGCGGTGTCGCGGTCGGCGGGCCAGGCGGTGCTGACGACCTACACGGCGACCTCGGCGAAGGACGCGGTCACCGGCAAGTCGGTGACCGAGGCGGTGGAGCGCTGTGTGTTCTGGAAGGCAGGCCAAGGGGCGGTGCTGACCCTGGCGGGGCCGAAGGGCGCGGACAACGTCGACCCGTGGCGGAAGATCACCGACTCGTTCCGGTGGCAGCGGTGAGCGCAGGTACGGCGCTGCGGGCGGTCGCCGACAAGGCGCCGGACGTGTGCGCGGTGGAGGCCCGCTCGCTGTACCGGTTCTTCCGCGCCGGGGACGAGGAGACCCTGGCCCTGCGGGGGGTGTCGCTGGCCGTTGCGGCGGGCGAGCTCGTGGCCGTGGTCGGACCCTCGGGCTCGGGGAAGTCGAAGCTGCTGGCCTGCCTGGCGGGCCTGGACGAGCCGGACGGGGGCGCCGTGCTGGTCGAGCGCAGGCAGATCAGTCACCGGCCAGAGCCGGTGCGAGCGCTGCTCCGGGCGCAGCGGATCGGCTTCTTTGCCCAGGCGGGCAACCTGTTCGACCACCTGACCGTGACGGCGAACCTGGCGTTCGTCGCCCGCGTGGCCGGGGGCCGCTCGAGTCCGGGACACGAGCCGCTGCTCGCGGCGCTGGGCCTGGACGAGCGTGCCCAGGCGTATCCCGGCGAGCTGTCCGGGGGTGAGCTGGCGCGGGCGGGGTTGGCGGTGGCGTTGGCGAACGACCCGGCGGTGGTGCTGGCCGACGAACCGAACGGGGAGCTGGACAGTCCCACCGAGGCGCAGGTGCTGCGGCTGCTGGTCGGCGCGGCGCGCGGTGGGGTCGCGGTGGTGGTGGCGAGCCACCGCCCGGCTGTGGCCGCGGCCGCCGACCGCGTCGTGCATCTGGTCGACGGGCAGGTGGCGGCGTGAACGCCGGGCAGGCGGAGGTCGAACACACTCTCGGCGCGGGCGCGGCCTCGTCCGGGGTCGTGGTGGAGTGCGTCGCGGTGGGCAAGACCTTCACCCGGGGCCGTTACGGGGTGAGCGCGGTCCGCGAGGTGAGCTGCGTCGTGGCCGCGGGGATTCGGGTGGCGGTGACCGGCCCGTCAGGATCGGGTAAGTCGACGCTGCTGCACCTGCTGGCCGGATTGGAGGCCCCCACGGCGGGTGCGATGGCCTGGCCGGGCCTGGGTGGCCTGC
This sequence comes from uncultured Actinomycetota bacterium, assembly GCA_963750095.1. Lineage (GTDB taxonomy): Bacteria > Actinomycetota > Actinomycetes > Mycobacteriales > Pseudonocardiaceae > Pseudonocardia. The sequence continues at coordinate 1,719,218 of CAVVPJ010000012.1, forward strand.
CGCGGCGGCCGGGGGTGGTGGGGATGGTGTTCCAGGGGCCCAGCCTGATCCCGGCGTTGGACGTGGCCGAGAACGTGGCGTTGCCGCTGCGGCTGGCCGGGGTGGTCGACGACGCCGCCGCCGAGCGCGCCCGGGCGGCGCTGGACCGGCTGGGGATCGGGGACCTGGCGCGCTCGCTGCCCGAGGAGATCTCCGGTGGACAGGCGCAGCGGGTGGCGGTCGCCCGGGTGCTGGCCGCCCGGCCGCGGCTGATCCTGGCCGACGAGCCGACGGGCCAGCTCGACCACGACACCGGCGCCCGCGTGCTGGCGGTGCTGCTGGAGGTCGCCGAGGAGCTGGATGCGGCGCTGGTGGTGTCGACGCACGACCCGGCGGTGGCCGGGCGGCTGGCGACGCGGTGGCGGATGGTCGACGGCGCGCTCAGCGTCGAGGAGGCGTCGTGATCGGGCTGTGGCTGCGGGGTCTGGTCCGGCGCCGGGCGGGTCGCCTGGCCGCGGCCGCGGCCGGGGTGGCCGTGGCGGTGGCGCTGCTGGCGTCGTTGGGCGCGTTCCTGACCTCGTCGCAGGCGTCGATGACCGCCCGGGCCGTCCGGGACGTGCCTGTGGACTGGCAGGTGCAGGTGCAGCCGGGCGCCGATCCCGCGGCGGTGCTTTCCGCCGTGCGAAAGGCGGCGGGCACGGCCACGGCGGTGCCGGTCGAGTTCGGGCAGGCCGAGGGGCTGTCCGCGGCCACCGGCGGCACGACCCGCACCACCGGCGCCGCGGTGGTGCTCGGGCTGTCCGACAGCTACCGACAGGTGTTCCCCGGCGAGTTGCGGACGCTCGCAGGTGCCGACGCCGGGGTGCTGCTGGCCCAGCAGACCGCCGCCAACCTCGGCGCCGCACCCGGAGACACGATCACCGTGACCCTCGCGGGCCTGCCGACGTCCCTGCGCGTCGACGGAGTGGTGGACCTGCCCGCGGCGAACTCGCTGTTCCAGACCGTCGGCGCCCCGGCCGGAAGCCAACCCTCGGCACCGCCGGACAACGTGGTGCTGCTCCCCCAGGCCCGCTGGCAGGCCCTGTTCGCAGCGGCCACCGCGGCGGCGCCGACGTCGGACCGGGCGCGGACCCAGATCCACGTCGCCCGCTCCCACGACCTGCCCGCCGACCCCGCCTCCGCCTACACCCAGGAGATCGGCGCGGCCCGCAACGTCGAGGCCGCGAGCGCGGGCACCGCCGTGGTGGGCGACAACCTGGGCGCCTCGCTCGGCGCGGCCCGCTCCGACGCCGCGTACGCACAGGTGCTGTTCCTGTTCCTCGGGTTGCCGGGTGCGGTGCTGGCCGGGCTGCAGCTGGCCGCGGTCGAAGCATGCCTGGTCGCCGTGTCCGGGGCGGTCGCCGGGCTGGCGCTCGCCACAGTGGTCGGGGCGGCAACGTTCGGGTCGGTGAGCTTCGGCGCGACCCCGCTGACCGCGTTGGCCTGGACCGGGGGCGCGGCAGCGGTCGGCGTGCTCGTCGCCGCCGCCGCGATCCTGGCGCCCGCCTACCGCGACCTGCGCTCGACCACCGTGGCCGCAGCCCGGCAGACGGTCGAGCGGGCCACGGTCGAAGGGCGCGGCCCGTGGTGGGCCCGCTGGGGGCTCGACGTGCTGGCGATGGCCACAGGCGCAACAGTGGTGTGGGCGTCGACCGCGAACGGCTACCAGCTGGTGCTCGCCCCGGAGGGGACACCGACGATCTCGGTGTCGTACTGGACGCTTGCCGGGCCCGCGCTGTTGTGGATCGGATCGGGGCTGCTCGTGTGGCGGCTGGTCGAGTTCGCCCTGCGCCGCCGCGGTCTGCTCACCCGACTGCTGCGGCCTGTCTCCGGCGGGATGGCGTCGACCGCGTCGGCCATGGTGGCCCGGCGGCGCAAGCCGCTGGCCCGCGCGGTGGCGCTGTTCGGCCTGTCGCTGGCGTTCGCCGCGTCCACGGCCACCTTCAACGCCACCTACCAAGCCCAGGCCGAGGCCGACGCACAGCTGACCAACGGCGCCGACGTCACCGTCACCACCTCCCCCGGCACCCGGGTCGGACCCGCGGCGGCCCAGCCGCTCGCCGCGGTGTCCGGGGTGCGCGCCGTGGAACCGCTGCAGCACCGCTTCGCCTACATCGGCGCCGACCTGCAGGACCTCTACGGCGTCCGGCCGGACACGATCACCGGTGTCACCGCGTTGCAGGACACCTACTTCCAGGGCGGCTCGGCGGCCGCGCTCATGACCACCCTCGCCGCGAAGCCCGACTCCCTGCTCGTCAGCGCCGAAACCGTCAAGGACTACCAGCTGCGGCCGGGCGACCTGGTGAACCTGCGGCTGCAGGACGCGGTGAGCAAACAGCTGACCACCGTCGCGTTCCACTACGTCGGCGTCGTCAACGAGTTCCCCACGGCGCCGAAGGACAGCTTCTTCGTCGCGAACGCCGCCTACGTCGCGGCCAAGACCGGCACCGATGCCGTCGGCGCGTTCCTCGTCGACACCGGCGGGCAGAACGTGGGCGGCGTCGCCGCACAGATCCAGTCCCTGCTCCGACCCGGCGCGACGGTCACCGACATCGCGCACACCCGATCCCGGGTCGGGTCCAGCCTCACCGCCGTCGACCTGGCCGGACTGACCCGCGTCGAGCTCGGCTTCGCCCTGGTCCTGGCCGCGGCATCCGGCGGGCTGGTGCTGTTCCTCGGGCTGGCCGAGCGACGCCGCACCTTCGCCGTCATCACGGCGCTGGGCGCCACCCGTCGCCAGCTGCGCCACCTGGTCGGCGCGGAGGCACTGCTGCTCGGCGTCGCCGGAACCGCCGCGGGCGCGGCGGTCGGCTGGGTGCTCGCGCAGGTCCTGGTGGCCGTGCTGACCGGGGTGTTCGACCCGCCGCCCGCGGCGGCCACGATCCCGTGGGGCTACCTCGCCGCCACCCTGCTGATCGCCGTCGCGGCCCTCGCCGCCGCCACTACGTCCACCATGCGCCGAAGCAGGCGATCATCAGTCGCCGCGCTGCGGGAGTTGTGACCGTGCACCCGGCCAGATCGCTCCCGAACACCGTCGCGGCCGGTGATCCGATGGCGGACGCACCCTCCCCACCGGCCCCGCGGCGCCGGTGGGGACGGTGGACGCGGGCCACCGCAGCGGCCGGGCTGGCCGCCGGTCGACTCTCGCGGCACCTGGGGCTCGGCGCGGGCGGCATCATCAGCGGCCGGGTCATCCTGGCCCTGCACCCGCGGGCGCTGTCCCGGCTGGCGGTGGGCCGACAGGTGGTGCTGGTGTCGGGCACCAACGGAAAGACCACCACCGGCCACCTGCTGGCCGCCGCGCTGCGCACCACGGGTCCGGCGGCGCACAACGCGACCGGGGCGAACATGGCCGACGGCGCGGTCGCGGCACTCGCGGCCGAGCCGAACGCCGCGATGGCCGTCCTTGAGGTCGACGAGCTGCACCTGGCGGCAGTGGCCGCCGCCGTGCGGCCCGCAGTGATCGTTTTGCTCAATCTGTCACGCGACCAGCTCGATCGCGGCAGCGAGGTGCGAGCCGTCGCCGCCGCACTCGCCACCGCGCTCGCGGCCCACCCCGCCACGGTCGTGGTGGCCAACGCCGACGACCCGATGGTCGTCTGGGCGGCGCGGCGGGCAACCCGGACGGTGTGGGTCGCCGCGGGTGGTCGCTGGAGCGGCGAAGCGCGCAGCTGCCCCCGCTGCGGAGCAGCATTGCATCGGAAGCGTCCCGACGATGACCCCGACGGCGACCCGGGCGGCGACCCGGAGAGCCGGAGCTGGTGGTGCGGCTGCGGGCTGTCCCGCCCCGACCCGTGCTGGACTGCCCATGACACCGCCGCCCGCCACGGGGACGAGGTGATACCGCTCGCCCTGCGGCTGCCGGGCCGGTTCAACATTGGCAACGCCGTCATGGGCTTGGCCGCCGCGACCGTGCTGGGCATCCCACCCCGGGACGCCGCCGCGGCGATGACGCGGCTGTCCGACGTGGCGGGCCGCTACGCCAGCTGCACCCACGGCCACTACCGGCTGCGACTGTTGCTGGCCAAGAACCCGGCGGGCTGGGCGGAGACCGTCGCGCTGCTCGACGAGCCACGTCCGCTGCTGGTCGTCATCAACGCCCGGGAGGCCGACGGCCGCGACACCTCATGGCTGTGGGACGTCCCGTTCGAGCAGCTCACACCCCGCCCGGTGGTCGCGGCCGGGGAGAAGGCGGCCGACGTCGGGGTGCGGCTGACCTACGCCGACATCGCGCACGTCACCGCGGCCGACCCGCTCGCGGCGGTGTGGCTGCTGCCGCCGGGCCCGGTCGACGTGGTCGCCAACTACTCCGCGTTCCAGCAGCTGCGCCGACGACTCGGCGCAGCCCGACGCGGCGGCCCGCGCTCATGAGCGCCCCGTCGGAGCTGACGATCGGGGTGCTGCTGCCCGATGTGCTGGGCACCTACTCCGACGCGGGCAACGCCATCGTGCTGGCCCAACGCGCCCGCTGGCGCGGCATCCCGGCTCGGGTCCAGCACATCACCGCCGCCGATAGGCCCCCGGCCACCTGTGACATCTACCTGCTCGGTGGCGGCGAGGACACCGCGCAGAGCTTCGCCGTCGCCTGGCTCGAGAGCCATCCGGCGCTGCGTCGCGCCCTGGGCGGGCCCGCGGTCACCTTCGCGGTGTGCGCCGGGATGCAGATCCTCGGCCACACCCTCACCGACCGGCACGGACGCCGCCACACCGGGCTGGGGTTGCTCGACCTGACCACCGCGCCTGGCCCGCGACGCGCCGTGGGCGAGGTCGTCACCCGCTGCACGATCCCCGGGATCGGGCTGATCACCGGGTTCGCCAACCACCAGGGCGCCACCACACTCGGACCGGCCGCCCGCCCCCTGGGACAGGTCATCACCGGGCCCGGCAACGACCTACGGGCCCGGCGGTCCGCCGCGCTGGACGGCGCCGTCAACGAGCACATCGTCGCCACCTATCTGCACGGCCCGGTGCTGGCCCGCAACCCCGCACTCGCCGATCACCTGCTCGAACGGGCAACTGGTCGTTCCTTCGCGGCCATGCCCGACCCGCCGGTGCGCGACCTGCCTCGACTGCGCGCCACCTACCTTCCCCGGGACCGCCACGCCCGCGCACCGTGGCCCGCGTCGGCCGCTACTGCGCACTCCACCCCGCGCGCGGAATGAGTCACCGGCGGCGCAGCCGTCGCAGCAGCCGCCAGGCGTGACCGAGGGCGAGGTCGGGCAGGTAGGCGTGGGCGATCGCGGCGGCGATGGCGGGCAGTGCGGCGGCGTCGGGGTAGACCATGAACAGCGGCCGGTAGCGGGGCTGGAACTTGGCCTTGAACGCCAGCAGCGACCGGAACCCGTAGACGGGTTCGAGCGCCCGCCCGGACCGATCGAGCAAGCGTTGCAGGGAGTCGGGTTGGGTGGCCCGGTCCAGGCGAGCCAGCGGCGCCCCGGAAAGGCTGAGGAACCCGGCCCCTTCCCGTTGGAAGGTCTGTGCGGCCGAGGCGATGAGGAACTCCATGACCCCGCGGAACCCCGCGGACCCGGTGTCGCGGCGGCGCATGAAGTCGAGCGTCCAGCCGACGACGACGGCGCGCGACCCGCCGTCGTGCGTGGCCGCGGGGTCTGTCGTCGGGCCGTAGACGGGCAGCCAGCTGGTGACCCCGTGCACGGTGCGGTCGACGTCAACGGCGATGAGGCAGCGGACCTGGTCGTCGGCGAGCTCGTCGAGGCCACCCAGGGTGAAACCCATCTCGGGCAGCCCTTTGTCGGCGACCCACTCCTCGGAGATGGCCCTGACCTGGTCGGTGATCGCGAGGGGGGCTCGCGAGAACGTGACCCATTCCGCCGTGACGCCGGCCGCGGCGGCCTTGTTCAGTGCGGTGCGCACGTCCTGCCACTTCTTGCCGGTGAACGCCAGCCCGGGCAGGTCGACCAGGGTCTCCTCGGCCACCTGCACGCTGCTCCAGCCGAGCGCGAGGGCTTCGTCGCGGACGCGGTCACCGACGCTGTAGAGGCACGGGATCAAGGCATGGTCGGCGCAGAACCGAGCGAACCCAGCGACCGCGGCGCGACGGGCGCGAGGGTCACCGAAGGGTTCCCCGACGCTCAGCGCGACCCGCCCGATCGCGCGATAGGCGACCGCGGCGCGCCGCTCGTCGTCGAACCAGTATTCGTTCCCGGCCCATGTCGTCATCCAGGACAGCGAGGACCCGCCGTCCGTGACCAGCAGCTCGCGGGCGGCGGCTGCGCTCCCGCCGACGACGGGGGTGCGGCGCAGCACCCATAGCACCGCACCCAGGGCGACGACCCAGAACACCACCCCGGTCCACTCGTACAGCAGCGTGGCCACGGCACCGGTCGGGAGGAACGCGACCTCCACCTCGCCGAGGTATCCCGGCGGCAGGAAACGGGTGGGCAGGTCCGCGAGCAGGCTCAGCGCGTCCGCGCGTGGGGCGTACTGGTCGGCGACCAGCAGGCTGCCCCCCACGTACACGAGGCAGACGAGGGCCAGGGCGCTGCCCACGACGACGGCAGGACGCCGGTACTCGCGGGCCCGGGCCCGGACCGGGAACCGTGTGCGGGTCAGGGCGAGCAGCGCGACGACCGCCAGCGGCTGCGCAATGGCGGTGATCACACCGGTGTAGAAGTGGCGGTCACTCGCCCCGCCGAACGCGACGAGCCGCTCGCCGGGCGCGGTGCCGACCAGCACCGCGAGCGTCGCCCCCAGCATCGCAAACCCCAGGTTCAGCCCGCACGCTGCCCACCAGGCGAACCGTCGCCCCCGGCGCAGCCCGTCGGCGAGGACCAACAGCAGCAGGACCGGCAGCACCGACATGATCGCCGGTCCGGCCCCGCTCAGCCGCAGCCGATACAGCAGGCCGACGCAGTCCTCGAGATTGGCCGGGTCCGCACAGACGGCGACCACCGCCGACGGGTCCGGCGGCGGGGGCAGGACAAGCAGCCGCAGCACCGACAGCGGCCCGACGGCGGTGCCCGACAGCGCCGCCACCAACGGCCCGGCCGCGGAGGCGGCGACCAGCACGGCCACCAAGATCCGGGTCTCCGGGCCCGACACGACCAGCCGCGGCCGGTCGCGGACCCGCCCGAGCGCGGCCGGGCCCAGCAGCAGCCCAGCCATCCCGGCGAGCAGCCGCACGACGTCGGCCAGCGACCCGGCGTAGAGGGCGAACATGGCCAGGACCACCGTCAGCCCGACCCGCAGCCGCCGCCGCCACAGCACCCCCATCCGGGCGCTGGCGGCGAGCGCGACACCGACCGCCCCCGCGGACGGTCCGAGCGCGACGTCGCCGTCGAGCCGCTGCACCCAGTCCCCGCCGACCGCGGCGGTGAGGCCCACCAGCGCCACGCCGACGCCGCTCCCGACGACCTGACAGGTGACCAGGAGGAGGGCGGTGCGCAGCGATCCGATGCGCCGTTCGGCCGGTGCGACCAGCCCCAGCAGCAGCACACTGCTGATCAGGTAGGCGACCGGTCCGGCACACCACACCGCCGCCGCCAGCGGCGTCCACCACTGCCCCGCGCCGAGCGGGGCGACACCGAGCGCGACCGCCGCACGCAGCGGCGGCGCCGGGCCGGAACGCAGGCTGTCGGTGGCGGCGCCGACGACCCACAACACCACCAGCAGCCCCACCGCCACCGGGGCATGGCGCAGCAGCCCGACCGCCCGCCGCCCGATCTTCACGATGCCGCGGAATGGCATCGCAGGACCGGCGTCGAGCCCGGCAGGTGACGTCCTTCCTCGTCGGCGGGGCCTGCATGCACGCCGGTGGCGGGTTCCGGCTCGGTCGCGCGGATCACGAGATCAGGTGCAGCCGGGCCGCGAGCCAGGGCAACGACGTCTCCAGACCGGCACCCCCCAGCCGCCAGTCGTGCCCGTCGGGCAGCTCGCGGTAGCCGACCTGCAGCCCGGCAGCGCGGGCGGCCCGCAGCACCTGCAGCGCCTGGGGCCGGTAGAGCCCGTCGTCCCGACCGGCCACGATCAGCCCCGCGGTGCCGGGGTAGCGGTGCCGGGCGAGCAGGTCCAGCGGGTTGACCGCCGCGAACGCCGCCGCGTCCCCGCCGAACGCGGCCGCGACCGTGCGGCGCCGGTCACCGAGGGTGGGTTCGGACTGTCCGGAGATGTCGAGGAACGTCGGGTACACCCGAGGCGCGTTGAGGGCCAGCTGCAACGCGCAGGTGCCGCCCGCGGAGAACCCCGCGATCGCCCAGCTCCGCGGCGCCGGGTCGACCTGCAGGGTGGCGCGGACCCAGGCAGGCACGTCCACGCTGAGGTAGGTCTGGGCCCGCCCCAGCCGCGAATCCAGGCACAGCGGGTTGGCGAGCGTCGAACCCAACGGGTCGGGCATCACCACCACCGGGGCCAGGCCCGCGTGCGCGGCGGCAAACCGGTCCATCACCTGTGCGAGCCGTCCGCCGTCGAGCCAGTCCCGCGGCGTGCCCGGCTGCCCGGACAGCGCCACCACCACCGGCAGCCGCGCCCGCGGCGACGTGAGATACGCGGGCGGCAGATAGACCCATCCCGGCCGCGCCGGGAATCCGGAGACCCGCGCCGGGATCGTGACCTGGGCGACCACCCCGGCCGTCGGCAGCGCGACGGGTGGCCGCCATCCCTCGGCCAGCGACCGGCCTGCCGCGCGGTTCACCAGCACCACCCCAGTCGGGGCCACCGCCGTGAAGTCCACCTGGCCCACGGGTGGCAGCCCCAACAGCGCACGAGCGGTGGGGAACGGCGCGTTCTCCCACACCCGCGGTGCTCGACGCCGCTCGCCGCGGCGCGTCCCGAGCCGGTCTCGCGACCGAGGAGGTGTCGGGCAGCCTCGACATCATCACCATGTCGGACAGCACGATCCGTCGCTACCGCGGCAAACGCGTGAAGCTGACCGCCGAGGGCAACTACGAGGTCATCTGCGGCCAGGGTTCGTCCCTACTGGTCTCGGAACCCGAGTCCCTTCTCCGCGAGGAGAAGCGGATCCTGGGCTACGTCACCGGACGACCACCCGATTGAACGCCTCATCGCGGCCGAGATCGTCGACTGGCGCGGCGACGAACCGGTCTACCTCGTGTTCCGCACCATCATCGATCTGAACGACGACCAGCCGCCGCGTGGCTTCACCTCGACGGACGAGGGCCTTCCGGGCTTTGGCGAGGACGGCGACGCCGGGAACGTCAGCGGCTTCTAGTACGGAAGCCGCACTTGTAGTTGATCATATTGGCTGGTCCCGCCGGAGGCGGGTGCGGTGGTGGTACCAGCGGGCGCGTGCTGGTGGCGTTGTCTCCAGACGACCCACAGCAGGTGATGTGCGATGTCGTGGCCGGTGTGGGTGAGCAGGTTGAACAGTCGTTTGACCTCGGCGACAGTGAGCGTGATCAGCCCGATGTCTCGAGATCCCACCTCCGCGACCCGGTCGAGCTCGGCGGCCGGGCTGCCTCGCGTCCGTCCCAGGTCGCGACCGCCCCCGGTCGGCGGTGCTCCTCCCGCCCGCCCCGTGGACGTGTACCGGGTTCGTCGGGACGTTCCACGCGCTCGCACTGCGTGATGGGCTCCCGCAAGCGGGTCCGGCACGATCTCGCTCAGCCAGAGCAGACCGGACAGCATCCCAACGACGATAAGAAACCATGCGGGTCGGGGGACGCGGTCGGCGAGCAGGGTGCCTCCGACGGCCCGGCGCGCCATCGCAGCTGATGACTTCTTGGACGTGGAGTGCCACACTTTGCTATGAGTACAGGCCGAGCAGCTGCTCCGAGCGACACGAGGGCGTCGTTCTTCGGGCATCCTCGAATGCTGGCCAACCTGTTCAGCGTCGAGCTGTGGGAACGGTTCTCGTTCTACGGCATGCAGGGAATCCTGCTGTACTACATGTACTTCTCGGTCGCCGAAGGCGGACTCGCCATCGACCGCGAGATCGCCACCGGGCTCGTCGGGGCCTACGGCGGCGGTGTGTACCTGTCCACCATCCTTGGCGCGTGGCTCGCCGACCGGATCCTGGGCTCCGAGCGCGTGCTGTTCTACTCCGCGATCATCATCATGCTCGGGCACCTCTCCCTGGCCGTCCTGCCCGGAGCCATCGGCCTCACTGCGGGCCTCGTGCTGGTCGGTGTCGGCTCCGGTGGTTTGAAAGCCAACGCGACGTCCCTGGTCGGCACCCTCTACGAGCAGGGTGACGAACGCCGCGACGCCGGGTTCTCGATCTTCTACATGGGCATCAACATCGGCGCCCTGATGGGTCCCCTGATCACGGGCTGGCTACAGCAGAACTGGGGCTTCCACGCCGGGTTCGCGGCCGCCGCCGTCGGGATGGCCATCGGTCTCACCCAGTACGCCATGACCCGCAAGAACCTGCCCGACGAGGCGCACCACGTCACCAACCCGCTGCCCAGCAACAGGTACTGGATGTGGGTGGGTATCGCGGTCGCGGCGCTCGTGGTCATCGTCGTGGCGTTGTTCAGCGGCCTGGTGAACCCGGCCAACCTGGCGGTGGTGATGGCCAGCACGGCCATCGTTGCCACCATCGCCTACTTCGCGCTGATCCTGACCAGCCACCGGGTCGACGCCACGGAGCGCAGCAGGGTCTTCGCCTTCATTCCGCTGTACATCGCATCCGTGGCGTTCTGGGCCCTGTTCCAGCAGCAGTTCACGGTTGTGGCCATCTACTCCAAGGAGAGCCTGGACCGCAACTTGTTCGGCTGGGTGATGCCGCCCAGCTTCGTGCAGTCCATCAACCCCATCTTCATCATCATCTTCGCCGGCGTCTTCGCCGCCGTGTGGACGAAGCTGGGGTCCCGGCAACCGAGCTCGCCGATGAAGTTCGCCCTCGGTCTGGCGATCATGGGCGTCGCATTCCTGACGTTCATCCCGTTCTCCGGTGGAGGGCCCAACAGCACGCCGCTGATCGCGCTCGTGCTCATCCTGTTCCTGTTCACCTGCGCCGAGCTGTTCCTGTCACCGATCGGGCTTTCGGTGTCGACCAAGCTGGCACCGGAGGCGTTCCGCACCCAGATGGTCGCCCTGTTCTTCCTGTCCATCTCGGTGGGCACCACACTGGCAGGCATCCTGGCCGGCTACTACGACCGCGAGAACGAGGTGCCGTACTTTTCCTTCATCGGCGTCACCGCGATTGTGTTGGGCGTGGCCCTGGCGGCGGCCACACCGGCGGTGAAGAAGCTGATGCGCGGCGTCCGCTGACAGAGCCGGCGAGGAAGACACGGGCAGGACCAACCGCCGTCCCGTTCTTCTCAGCAGGCAACGACGAGGAGTTCGCGTGGGCGCCGGTTCAGCACGTCGACGCCGTCGGACACGCACACCACGATGTCCTCGATACGCGCGCCATAACGCCCAGGGAGATAGATGCCAGGCTCGACGGAGAACGCCATTCCCGGCTCGAGCGGGTGTTCGTTGCCTGCGATGATGTAGGGATCCTCGTGGGTTTGCAGCCCGATCCCGTGCCCGGTCCGGTGGACGAATCGCTCCCCGTACCCGGCGTCGGCGATGGCGTCGCGAGCCACCGCGTCAATTGACGCGCAGGTGACTCCCGGTCGGACATGCGCAACCGCGTCCGCCTGCGCACGCGCGAGCACACCGTAGGCCGCGAGGAAATCCGCAGGCGGCTCGCCAACGGCGTACACACGGGTGGAGTCCGAACAGTAGCCTGCGCTGGTCGTCCCCCCGATGTCGACAACGACCGGGTCACCAGGCTCGATCACCCGGTCGGAAAGCTCGTGATGCGGGCTGGCGCCATTCGGGCCCGAGCCGACGATGACGAAGTCGACATTCGCGTGCCCCTCAGCGCGGATCGCGTCCGCAATATCCGCACCGACGTCCCGCTCACTGCGCCCCGCGCGCACCAACTCCGGCACCCGCTCGTGGACCCGGTCGATCGCCGCGGCGGCCTCCCGCAGTGCCTCAACTTCCACGGCGGACTTCCGCATGCGCAACTCTCGCAGCACATCGCCAGCGAGTCGCTGCTCCACGGTGGGCATGGCCGCTCGAAAGCGCAACACCTTCTCGGCCCACATCTGATTGTCGACGGCGACCGCTCGGGCGCCGGGGACAAGGGATGCGACGAGGTCGTAGGGGTCCTCGGCCTCCGACCACGCGGCGATATCGATGCCTGCCGACCCCGCAGGGGACGCCTCGGCCGCTGGCTGCTCGAGCCTGGGAACAACCAGCACCGGATCACGCTCGGCGCGCACCACCAAGCACGTCAGCCGTTCGAGCGGCAACGCCCGGTAGCCGGTCAGGTAGCGAAGGTCAGCGCCCGGCGAGAGGAGGAGCGCGTCGAGACCGGCCGCGGAGGCCTGTGCTCGCGCACGCTTGACCCTGTCGGGAGCCTCCTCGTCCACGGCGGTGACGCGCATCCGGCCCGCTCCCTCCAACTCGCACGATGGCGCCCATGAGCGAGCATCGATCGGCCACCTGAATGACATGGCGACGCCCGCCCGGAGCAGCCGGAACAACCGTACTCCCGGCGTTCTCAGTAGCGTCGAAATCACGAGCGCAAGCCGGAGGGCTCGAGAACGTCGTGTCGGTGCCTGTGTGTCACGACGACGGCAGCTGGACCACCCTGCGACCGTCTGTCTGGTCATAGGCGTCATCGACGCCACGCCGGTACTGGGCGAGGGTGCTCTCGGCGGTCACGCCGACGCAGCCCGGAGGCGATGACGGCGAGCCAGTCGTCGACGTCGTGGGTGTCCTCGGTCCGGGGGCGACGGTCGGGTGGCCAGAGGTCGGCGGTGGTGGTGCCGGTGCGCGGATCGAGGCCACGACCCGATCCGCGGCCGCTCTGGCCTGCGCAGCGGCAGCGGGGCTGCTGTCGTCGGCCGTCAGCCCGGTGATCGCCGCCGGGATCGCACCGTCGTCCTCGGCGAACCCTGGCGCCGGCCACAGGCTCGCCATCGGCCTCGTCGTCACGGCGAACGCCGCGAGCATCGTCGTCACCCCGGCGATCGCCCCGAGACCGGAGCCAGCCGGCTGATCCGTCCCCGGGCCACCAGCTCGGTGGTCACCACGGCGGCCACCGCCTCCGCCGCCAGGAGCCCGATCAGCACGAGGACCTGGGCCGCTCCGGCCTGCACCGGGTTCCCGCTGCCGATCAGCACGCCCACGAAGGCCCCCGGCAACGTCACCAGCCCGACGGTGCGGGTCTGATCCGTCGCCGGCACCAGTGCCTGGCGCGCGGCGGGCCGGACCAGCTCCGTGGCCGCGTCCCGCTCGGTCAGGCCCAGCGACAGCGCCGCCTCGTACTCGCCGTGGCGGGTCGCCAGCTCGTCGAGGGCCCGACGCCCCGCCAGCGAGGTCGCTGTCATCGCACCACCGATCACGATCCCGCAGACCGGCACCAGCGCGATGCCGGTCGTCGGGACCGCCCTGGTCAGGACGACGATCCCGATCACCGGGGCGGCACCAGCCGCGATGGGCACGCCCGCGAGCAGGCCGCTGCGGTGCGGAGTCATCCGCCGGGCCGACGTCACCGCCGCAACCGTGAGCATGACCAGCACGAACCCGAGCGAAAGCCACAGCGACCGGACGACGGCGACGATGACCACGCTCACGACGGCCAGCTGCAGCACCGCCCGCGCCGCGGCCGTCGCGACCCGGCGCGCGATGCCCAACCCGGCGAATCCCGTCACCGCCGTCGCGACCGCGGTCAGCACGAGCAGCGCAACGCCCAGACCCCACCCGATGGCGACGGTCGACCCGCCCGAACCGCCCACGGGCGCCGGTCACCCACCAGCCGGGCGAGCGGCGTGGAAGCGCGCATGCAGTGCGCGGACCTGCGCGGCGAGGGTCGGCTCCGGCCCCTCGACCACGACGTGCGGCACGATCTCACGGATGGGCAGCGCGCGCACCGGGGACGGCGCCACGTCGAGCTCGGCGAGCCAGCCTGCCAGCTGCGCCGAGGAGGCGGCGTACACGATCCGTCCGAGACCGACCCACCCGTGCGCCGCGGCACACATCGGACAGTGCTCCCCGGACGTGTACACGGTCGCGGTCGCACGCTCGGCCGGCGTCAGGTTGGCCGCCGCCCAGCGTGCCACGGCGAACTCGGGATGCCGCGTCGGATCCCCCGCACCGACCCGGTTGCGCTCCTCGACCAGGACCTCCCCTGTCGCCGCGACCAGCACCGACCCGAACGGTTCGTCGCCTGCGTCGACCGCCGCGGCCGCCAGGTCGACACAGCGCCGGAGGTGGGCGAGATCCGCCTCTGCCCGGGGACCGGTCTTCTCCGAGCCGGCCGGTTCCGCCATCGGTTCCACCACCCTCTGCTGTCAGGGGAACGATCACCCGGCGACGATCCCGGCGACGAGGTTGATCGTCGTGGCCAGGATGACGGTGCCGAAGACATAGGACAGCAGGCAGTGCCGCAGCGCGACCGCGCGGATGGTCGTGCTCGAGACGCTGGTGTCGGAGACCTGGTAGGTCATCCCGAGGTTGTAGCTGAAATAAAGGAAGTCACGGTAGGCTGGCCGGTCCTCGGAGTTGAAGTCGATCCCGCCCTCGGCGCCGACCTCGTAGTACAGGTGCGCATACCGGGCGGCGTACATCAGGTGCAACGCAGCCCAGACCATGAACACCCCAGCCGGGGCGATCGCCGCCGCCGTGCGGCCGCTGCCCGAGCCGCTCAGCAAGAGCAACGACACGATGGCGACCAGCCCCCCGACGGCGGCGGCCACGATGACGATCTCCTGGGCGACCGGCCGGAAGTCCTGCCGCTGCACGGTGCGGTGGGTGGCCGCGGCGTTCAACGGCCAGAGCACGACCCACCCGGCTGTCACGAAGATCGTGGCCGACCCGGCGATCGCGGCGAGCACCCCCAGCAGCGCGCCGGTCAGCACGCCGACGGTCACGCCGACCAGACCGCCGAGCACACCTGCGGCGGCCAACCGCGTGACCGCGGCCGCCGGCATCACCGTCCGCCTCACGTCCTCGCCTCGCCTCCGCCTCCGGACAGGCGCGATCCGGCTCGGACCACGCCCACCAACCCCGAACTTCTTACCGGTCTCCGAATCCGCAGGAGCGGGCGGCGCCCCCGCGATGGGCACCTGCAACGATGCGGCGGATGACCGACGCAACCGCGGCACGACCGCCGGCCCCGGCGGCCGCGCGACGTCTGCCGGCTCTCGCCCCTCCCCACGGCTTCACCGCCGCGTGGCTGCTGCTGTCGGCGGCCACGGTGGCGGCCCTGTGCAGTACCGGGTTCCTGCCGTTCTACGACTACTACCAGTGGCTCTTCCAGGGTCACGTCGTCGCCGTCCTGCTGTTCGGCGCCGACCCGGGCTCGGGTGCCATCGCGGACGCCTACTCCCTGAGCCCGGTGCCCGTACCGAACCTCGCCGCCCCGGTGGTCATCGGGCTCCTCGATACGGTCCTGCCCATCGAGGTCGCCGGCCGGGTGTTCGTCGTCGTGACCGTGCTCGGCTTCGCCTGCGCGTTCGGCCATCTCGTGCGCACGATCCAGCAGCGGCCCACCGTCGTCGAGTTCCTCGGGTTCCCCTGGGCGATGGGCTTCTTCCTGTACAAGGGCTACCTGAGCTACGCGTTCGGTCTCGCCCTGATGTTCGTGCTCGTGGCGATGCTGCACCGCCTCACCGACGGGCCGGCGGGCGATCACCGGAGGACGCTGCTCGCCGTGACCGGCGTGGGTGTGCTGCTGTACCTGTCGCACCTGCTCGCGTGGATCATGGGTGGGCTGGCCGTCGTCGCGCACGCGCTCGTCCTCGCCCGGCAGGGCCGCCGTCGGACGGCGGGGCAGCTCGTCGCCACCCTGTCACCCGGAGCCGTCCTCGCCGCGTGGTACCTGCTCGCCAACCGTGGCGGCACCGGGATCACGCTGTACCCGTCGTGGCGCGAGAAGGCCATCGCGCTGACGGAGACGCTGCAGTTCTTCCTGCGGTCGGATCCTTTCCCGCCGCCTCTCCCACTCTTCTGGATCAACGTGTCGCTCGCGCTCGCGTTCGCGGGGATCGTCCTGGCCCGGCTCGACGTGCGGGCGATCGGGACGGCCGTGGCGACCCGGCCGGTGCTGTGGGTCAGCGTCGTGCTGGCCGCCGTGGCGCTCCTGCTGCCGATCAGCACGGTCAACGACCTGATCAAACCGGACGAGCGGTTCGTGGCGCCCGCGCTGCTCCTGGCGGTCGCGGCGCTGCCTTACCGGCCCGGGCGTCTGCGCGTGACGGTCCTCGGTCCCGCGCTCGCCGTGGTCGTCGTCGCGCTGCACCTCGTGGAGTACGTCGACGTCGGGCAGCGGATCGCGCAGGTCGACGCCGCCACCGACGCGGCCGTTCCCGCCACCACGGACGTCCTCGACCTGACGGTTCCGTCCCGGTACGGCTGCGACCCCGCGGCCGGACCGGTCACCGGCGTGCCGGTGCTCAAGTGGTTCGCCGTGGACCACGCCCTCGAGGGCGGACCCGCGCGGGTCAACGTCGAGGAGACCTCCCTGGTGCACGCCCGCAGCTCCGCGCCCCCGGATGCCACGGTGCTCACGCTGGACGTTCCCGATGTGGCCACCGCGGTGCTCCCCGCGGCCGCCCCGTACGTCGAGGTTGTCGCCTGCCCGGCCGACCTGGCGGCGGTCCGGGCGGTGCTGGCACCGCGCTACCGGTCGATCGCCGACGGCGACACCTACGCGATCCTTGCCCGCACGTAGCGAGCGTCTGCTGGATCTTGGCTGGCGGGTCCGGCGGCCATGATCCCCCGCTACGGGCGTCCAGGGCGGTGATCGCCGGTCCCGGGTGTACATGGTCGTCGCGACGACCACCGTGACCCGGCCGGCAATCATGACCTGCTACTGCTGCCATAGGCACCCGTAGCGGGGGATCACCGCCTAGCGAGCGCCTGGTGGATCATGAGAGCCAGGTCAGTAGTGCGGCGAGTGTGAGGACGCCGAGGGATCATCACCAAGCCCGGCGGGGCGCCGGCGGCGACGAGCTTGCGGCGCGGGAGCACCTGCGCGCGAACCTGCGCACCCGCTTCGCGCTCGCCTTCGCCACCGTCGCCGCCGCGGTGGCGCGACGGTCGGGCTGCTCAGCTACAGCGCCGCCGCCGAGCGGATCTACCGGAGATCGACGGCCGGGACGGTCACGCCGCTCGGCGCCTCGGCTGTCCGGCTGCCGGTGACCGGGACGACCCGGCGATCGCCGCGGGACCCCGGCCGGCCGCACTGACGTACGGAGACGGACGTTGACGGCGAGTCTACCGGATCCTCACCGTGGCGCTCCACGGCGGCGCCCTGCAGGTCAGCGTCGAGGTGGAGGGCACCGAGCACGTGCTCGCGGACATGGCAACTCGTTCGTCTTCGCCGCATCGTGTCGGCAGTCGCGGTCGTGTCGGCTGGCTCTGGCCCGCGCTCACCGCCGCCTCAGCGCTGGCCACTTCCGGGTCGTCGACCGCGTCCTCGGTCTGGACGGGGGACGGAGATCAGGGGCGACGCAGCGCCTGGCTGATCCGCGCCGCCTGCCGGATGAGGTGGTGACGTTCGGCGAGGTTGGGGGCGGACCGGGCGGCATCGGCGTACAGCCGTGCCGCGGTCGGCAGGTCGCCCGCCTTCTCGTGGAGGTACGCCGAGGCTGCGGTGTGGCGGGGCAGGCCCGGGTCCACGGTGGCCAGGGCCGCGAGGCCGGCTACGGGGCCGTCCGCCTCGCCGACCGCGACGGCCCGGTTGAGCGCCGCGACCGGGCTCCCGGTGAGCCGGAGCAGCTCGTCGTACCAGCTGACGATCTGCACCCAGTCGGTCTCCTCGGCGCGCGGCGCGTCGGCGTGCAGTGCGGCGATCGCGGCCTGGGCCTGGAACTCGCCGAGCCGGTCGCGCCCCAGCGCCGCCTGCAGGACGGCGACGCCCTCGGCGATGAGCGCGGTGTCCCAGCGGGTGCGGTCCTGCTCGGCCAGCGGGACCAGGCTGCCGTCGCTCCTGGTCCGCGCCGGTCGCCGGGCGTGGTGCAGCAGCATCAACGCCAGCAGCCCCGCGGTCTCCTCGTGGTCGGTCTGCTCGCCATCGGTCAGGGACGCCAGCTGCCGGGTGAGCCGGATCGCCTCGGCCGCAAGGTCGACGTCGCCGGTGTAGCCCTCGTTGAAGACCAGGTACAGCACCCGCAGCACGGTCGCCAGGTCGCCCGGCTGATCGAACCGCACGTCCCGGACCGTGCGTTTGGCCCGGCTGATCCGCTGCGCCATGGTCGCCTCCGGCACGAGGTAGGCCTGGGCGATCTGCCGGGTGGTCAGGCCGGCAACGGCGCGCAGCGTGAGGGCCACTGCGGACGCCGGGGTCAGCGACGGATGGGCGCACAGGAAGAAGAGCTGCAACGTGTCGTCCGCGGCCTCGGTCGGTCCGGGCGGCGGCTCGGCATCGACGACCCGCTGCTCACGGTCGCGACGCGAGGCCTCGGCGCGGTGCGCGTCGAGGAACTTGCGCCACGCCACCGTGACCAGCCAGCCCTTCGGGTCGGCGGGCTGCCGGTCCGGCCACGTCAGCGCGGCCTGCAGGAGAGCGTCCTGCACGGCGTCCTCGGCCGTCGCGAAGTCCACTCCGCGACGCACGAGGACGCCGATCACCGCGGGAGTCAGCTCCCGCAGCAGCAGTTCGTCCATCACCTGATCTGCCACCTGATCCGACCTGGCCGGTCCGCTGCCGTACACATCGGTTCGCTCGCGAGCTCGCTGACGGGCCTACCTGCCATGACACTCGGCGACCGTCGGCGCCGCACCCAGGAACGGGCGCAGCTCGAGCCACTCGTGGATCGGCTTGCCGCCGGCTCCGGGGGCCGCCGACAGCTCGCCGGCGAGCGCGAGCGCGCGGTCGTAGGAGTCGACGTCGATCACCATCCAGCCGGCGATCAGGTCCTTGGTCTCCGCGAAGGGCCCGTCGGTGACCGGCGGCCGGCCCTCCCCGTCGTACCGGACGAACGTGCCCTCGGGTGAGAGCGCCTGCCCGTCGACGTACTCACCGGTGCTCTCGAGCCGGGCGGCGAAGTCGCCCATGTACCGCACGTGGTCTTCGACCTCCTGCGGGGTCCACTGGTCCATCGGGACGTTGTTGACGGCCTCGGGGGCGCCGCGGTAGTGCTTGAGAAGCAGGTACTTCGCCATCGTGGTCTCCTCGGTCGGGTGCGGCCGCGGTGGCCGCATCTGCCCCTGGGACGGAGCCGCCGGGCCGGTCTCGACATCCCCCGCCACATCTTTTCTCCACCTCTTACCCACTCCCCACCATCCGTCCGACGTGGGCGGCGGCCTGGTGGCCGGCACCCTCGTCGCACTCACGGTCGCCGCGCTCCTCGCGCCGTCACGCCCCGAGGCCGTCCCCCGCCGAGGGCACTGCACGGCGGGTCCGGACGAGTGCCGTCGGTGACTCGACCGCCGGCAGCTCGATGGTCACCGCGGCGCCGCCGCCGTCGCGGTTGGTCGCCGCGACCTCCCCGCCGTGGGCGCGGACGATCGCGCGGACGATGGACAGGCCCAGCCCCGAGCCCCCGTCGTCGCGGCTGCGGGCGTCACCGGCGCGGTGGAACCGGTCGAAGGCGTGCGGCAGGAAGTCCACGGGGAAGCCCGGCCCGCGGTCGTCGACCTCGATGGTGAGCACACCGGGGCGCGCGACGCCGGCGCTGAGCTCGACGACCCCGCCGCGCGGGGAGTGCCGGGTGGCGTTGTCGAGCAGGTTGTCCACGGCCTGGCGCAGGCGGTCGGGATCGGCCGTGACGTCCAGGATCGGCGGCACGTGGACGGCGACGGTGACCGCGCGCTCGGCGGCCCGGGTCGCCGCGCCGCGCGCCGCGGCGTGCAGCAGGTCGGGGACGGACAGCCGCCGCAGACGCAGGAACGGCTGGTGGTTGTCGGCCCGCGCGAGCAGCAGCAGGTCCTCGGCTAGCCGGATCAGCCGGTCGGTCTCCGCGCCGGCCTCGTTGATCGCGTCGACGAGCGCCTCGCGGCTGCGGCCCGGCCGCGCCGCGAGCTCGAGCTCCGCGCGGAGGATCGCCAGTGGCGTCCGCAGCTCGTGTCCGGCGTCGGCGACGAACCCGCGCTCGCGGTGCAGGGCCTCCTGCAGGCGGGCGAGCAGCGCGTTGATGGTGGTGCCCAGTGCCGCGATCTCGTCTCGGGTGGCGGGGACACCGAGGCGGCGGTCGAGGTCGCGGTCGCTGATCTCCGCGGCCTCGCGCCGCATCCGCTCGACGGGCCGCAGCGCCGCCCCGGCCAGCAGCCACGCGCCGACCCCGGCCAGCAGCACCGCCACGGGTGCCGCGAGCAGCAGGGCCAGCTCGACCCGCTCGACGGCCACGTCGGAGACCACGGTCCGGGCAGCCACGGCCACGACGACCGGGGCGCCGGCGCGCGTCGCGGGCGCGGCCAGCACACGGGTGCGGTCCGCACCGATCTGCGCGGTGAACGACGTCTCGCCATCGAGGGCCTGGCGGCGCTGCGTGTCGGTCAGCAGCGCGGCGGTGCCTGCGGACGACGACAGCACCCTGCCGTCGGGGGTGACGACCTGGACCGGCGTGGCCGGCCCGAGCGGCTCCGGGTCGCCGGCACCCAGGTCGTCGGCGACGTCGGCCAGCTGGGCGCGCAGCCCCGGGTCCAGGGACGCGTCGACGCTCACCTGCAGCTGCGCGACGAAGGCCAGCCCGGCGATCGCCAGGGCCACCGCCGTCGCCAGCGCGAACAGCAGCGACAGCCGCATCCGCAATGGCATCCGGGCTCCTCCGCTCTCTGTGTCGTCAGGACCCGGCGGTCAGGACACGCCTGCCGGGACCGGTTCGCCGCGCAGGCGGTACCCCGCGCCGCGGACGGTCTCCAGCTGGTCCACCCCGAACGGTCGGTCGATCTTGCGTCGCAGGTAGAGCACGTACTGGTCGACGACGTTGGAACCGCCCTCGTAGGCGAAGTCCCACACGTGCTCCAGGATGCGGGTCCGGGTGAGCACCTCGTCGGGATGCCGGAGGAAGAGCTCGAGCAGGGCGAACTCCTTGGCCGAGAGGCGCAGCTCGGCCTCGCCCCGCCAGGCCCTCCGGGTGGCCGGCTCCAACCGGAGGTCGGCGACCTGCAGCTCCGTCGGCCGCTCGATCGCCCCGCGGCGGATCATCGCCCGCACCCGGGCCGAGAGCTCGGCGAAGCTGAAGGGCTTGGTCAGGTAGTCGTCGGCGCCCGCGTCCAGGCCGCGGACCCGGTCCTCGACGGCGTCCCGGGCGGTCAGCATCAGCACCGGAACCCACCGGCCGGCCCCACGGAGCTGCCGGCAGACCTCGACGCCGTCCAGGCCCGGCAGCATGAGGTCGAGCAGGACGGCGTCGTAGGCGAACTCGGTCGCCTGCCAGATCGCGTCCGGGCCGGTGGACGCCACGTCGACGGCGTACCCGTCCTCCTGCAGGCCGCGCTTGAGCAGGGCCGCCATCCGCAGCTCGTCCTCCACGACCAGTACGCGCACGTCATCACGATAGGAAGGCGATGATGTGAGTGCGATGAGAACAATGCGCGGTGTCGGCTGCCGGTCGATATCCGACGCTGCTGGCGCACCCCGTGGCGGGCTGTCGCACGGCGGCGCTGACCACCACACCCTGCCCAACAGCTGTGACAGCCCGACGCGGTGTGTGACAGCACGCCGAGGGGTGTGACGCCGCCGCCAACCGCGATCCACTCGTGCGGGCGCACCGGGGGCGAGACGACACCCGGGCACCCCGATCCGGATTCCGGCCGACTCGACGCGCTTCCGACCGAGCTCGAGGACACGATCTGAGGTGCGAGCCCGCTCAGGCGGCGCGGCCGGCGCGGCGGCGCCGCTCCCGGACGACCTCCAGCAGGAGCGGGATCAGTGAGACGACGACGATCAGGGCGATCACGGGCAGCAGGTAGGCGTCGACGCCGGGGACGGACGCCCCGAGGGCGTACCCGGCCAGCACGAGCCCGACCGTCCACACGAGGCCCCCGACGACCTGCCAGAGGGTGAAGGTCCGAGCGGGGTGTGCAGCGCACCGGCGACGGGGTTGAGCATGGTGCGCACGACCGGGATGAAGCGGGCGAGGACGATCGCCTTGGCCGGCCCGTACCGGGCGAACAGCTCCTCGGCGCGCCGCATGCCGTCGGCGACCTGCGGCGCGGTGGGCCCGCTGCTGCAGGGCATGCCCGGCCCGGCGGCCGATGAGGAACCCGACCTGCGCGCCCACCAGCGCGCCGGTCGCGGCGGCCACCAGCACCCACGGCAGGCTCAGGTGCAGCCGCCCGGCGCCGGTCGCCGCGAGCAGGCCGGCGGTGAACAGCAGCGAGTCGCCGGGCAGGAAGAAACCGATCAGCAGCCCGGTCTCGGCGAAGAGCACGACCAGGACGCCGACCGTGCCGAACGACGACAACAGGTCGTTCGCGCTGAGCGGGTTCAGGGCGAGCATGGTGTTCACGGTCCTCCTCGGTCGGCGGCCCGGTCGGACCGTCGCGTCGACGGTAGGTCGCCGACCACGCCGGGCCGATGAGAGCCGGGTAAGGGCTCGACAAGAATCGCCGGGCCGCGCCGTGATGAGAATGTGCTCATCGCGCGCACATGATCCGCGAATCCCGCGCCTCGCAGTGTTGGCCTCTCCCGGAGGAGAGGACATCGCATGCTGCTGGACGGGCACCGACCTCGCTCCCCTTCCGACCCGCGGCGTCCCCGGCGCCGACTGGCCGTCGCGCTGGCCGTCGCCCTCCCGCTGGCGGTGCTCAGCGTGCCGGCGGCGTCGTACGTCACCGCGCTCACCGCCCCGGGATCCGCCGACTGGCAGACGACCTCCGTCGAGTGGGTGCGCGACCACGGCGGCGGCCCGCTCGTCGACACCGTGGAGAACTGGTGGTACGCCCACAACCGGCCGACGGGCGCTGCTCCGGCGGCCGCAACGCTGCCCACTGACGATGGGCCGGCCGGACCACCGGCCGCAGGCGGGACGGCGCGACCGGCGACGGCCCAACCAGCGACGGCCCAACCAGCGACGGCACAGCCTCCGGCGCTGCCGCTGCTGGCCGGGCAGCCGACTCTGTCCCACGAGGCCGAATGGGTGCCGAACCCGGACGGCGGTGCCACTCCGGCGCTCTACAGCGCCTACTTCCGGCCGAACGCCGACTACCCGAGCCAGATCGTCGGCGTCGCCTGGATGAACCAGTCCCTCACCAGCACGCACCTGTTCGCCGGCACCGCCGAACCCGTCCCCGGGACGGCGCCGGCCGCCGCCCAGGTCCCGCGCGACCTGCGCAGCCGGCTGGTGGCCGTGTTCAACTCCGGCTGGAAGATGGCCGACAGCCGCGGCGGCTTCTACGCGGGCGGGAAGTCCCTGGTGCCGTTGCAGGACGGGGCGGCCTCGCTGGTCATCGACACGTCGGGGCGGGTCACGGTCGGCCAGTGGGGTCGCGACGTCCATCTCGGCCCGGACGTCGCCGCCGTCCGCCAGAACCTGGATCTGATCGTCGACGATGGCCGTCCGCTCGACGGGCTGGCCGACAACGCCACCGGAGCCTGGGGAAGCCCGCACAACCAGTTCCAGTTCACCTGGCGCTCCGGTCTCGGCACCGACCGGTCCGGAAACCTGATCTACGTCGCCGGCGACCAGCTCACCCTGGCCGGTCTCGCCGACGCCATGACCGCGGCCGGGGTGCAGCGCGGCATGGAGCTCGACATCCACCCCAAGACCGTCACGTTCAACATCATCCGCCCGTCGCACACGGGGCTCGACGCCACGAAGCTCCTGCCGGCGATGGTGAAGCCCGCGGACCGCTACCTTGTGCCCGACCACCGCGACTTCCTCGCGGTCACCCTGCGCATCGCTCCCTGACCGGCCACCGCGACCTCCTCGCGGTCACCCTGCGCACCGCTCCCTGAGAGGAAACCCGTGACGACCCACCGCGCCGCCACGCCCGGAACCCGGCTCCTGCTGAGCAAGGTCCCGGAGGCCCCAGGACACCCGCGACCTGCTCGACCGCGGCGACCAGTCCGGGGCCACCGCCCGCGTCACCGACCTCGAGACCGCATGGGACGACGCACAGGCAAAGCTCAAGCCCCGCGACCCGGCCACGTGGACGGCGATCGACGGCAAGATCGACACCGTGCTGCGCGAGCTGCGCTCGACCAGCCCGAACCCGGCCTCGGAGAAGGACGCGCTGGACGCCCTCCTGGCGGCACTACGGTGAGCCGTTCGGCGGCGCCCCGTCTGATCTCTTACCCAGCTCCCACCCGCGACTTCCGGCCGGCTCACCACGGCTGCCCAGACTGAGCCCCACTGGCCCTCTCCGGTACCTGTCGCCTCCCCGAAGGAGCACCTGCCGCTCCCCCGGCGACCGGACGGCCCCGCCCACGAGCAGATGAAGGACATCGACCCGGACATGCAGCCCACCGAGTACATCCCCGCCCCGACCCGAGCCGGCGGCACGCCGGCTCGCGGTCTCGTGAGCAAGGTTCCGGCGGTCACGGCGACGTTCTGGGTCCTCAAGATCCTCACCACGGGGATGGGCGAGGCGGCCTCCGACGCTCTGGTCCGGTGGGGTGGCATCGTCGCGGTGGCGGTGACCGGCCTGGCCCTGATGGCGAGTTTTGTCGTCCAGTTCCGCGCGGAGCGCTACGTTCCTGTCGTGTACTGGCTGGCGGTGGCCATGGTCGGGGTCTTCGGCACGATGGCCGCCGACATCCCCCACTTCCTCGGTATCCCGCTCTGGATCACCTCCGCCGGCTACCTGCTGGCCGTTCTGGGGATCCTCGCGGTCTGGTACCGGCTGGAGGGGACGCTGTCGTTCGCGAGCATCACCCGCGGCCGGCGCGAGGCCTTCTACTGGGCCGCCGTGGTCGCCACGTTCGCCCTGGGCACCGCCGTCGGCGACCTGACCGCCGACTCCTGGCACCTGGGCAACCTCGTCTCCGGCTTCCTGTTCTGCGGCCTGATCGCACTGCCCGTGCTGGCGCGCCGCTGGTTCGGTCTGAACTACGTCGCCGCGTTCTGGACCGCCTACGTCCTGACCCGCCCCCTGGGCGCGTCGTTCGCGGACTGGATGGGCGGCCCGACGTTCCGCGGCGGCCTCGGCGTCCCGACCGCTCTGGTCGCCGTCCTCTGGGGGCTGGCGATCCTCGGCGTCACTGCCTACGTCGTGATCACCGCACGGCGACGGGCCGGCGGGGTGGACCATCCCGTCGCAACGGGATGACCGGGAGACGGCGGCTCCGGTCCCGACCGACGGTCACCCGGGCCGGCGGTCGCGTCGTGGTCGTGTCGGCCTCGGTCGGCGGCGGACACGACGGGGTGGCCCGTGAGCTGGCCCAGCGGCTTCGGGCCGCCGGCCGCACGGTCGACCTCGTCGACGCCCTGGACCTGCTCCCGGGCCGCCTGGGTCACTTGCTGTGTCGCTTCTACCGGCTCCAGCTCACGGTCGCCCCCCGGAGTTGGGGGTGGCTGCTCGCCGCGCTGGACACCCGGGCGCTGACCGCGATGGCGAGCGGTGTCGCCCTGCTCGCCGTCCGCCGGCTCGAGGAGATCGTCGACGCGGACGTGGTGCTGGCGGTGTCGACGTACCCGATGGCGACCCAGGCACTCGCGCGCGCCCGGGCCAGAGGTCGGCTGCGCGCCCCGCTGGTGGTGCACCTGACCGACCCCTCCGTCCACCGCCTGTCGATCACTCCGCACGCTGCGCTGACCGTGGCACCGACCGACGTCGCGGCCCGCCAGGCACGCCGGCTCGGGGCCGGCCCGACGGTCGTCATACCGCCGCTGGTCGCGCCGGGGTTCCGACCCGCCAGCGGGCCGGCCGAACGAGACCGGCTTCGGGCGGCGTTCCACCTGCCGGGCCGCCTGCGACTCGCCCTCGTCGTCTCCGGCTCGTGGGGTGTCGGGGACGTCGAGCGGACCGTGACCGACATCGCCGCGACCGGGCTGGCCACGCCCGTGATCGCCTGCGGGCACAACGAGGCGCTACGTGCCCGGCTCGTCGCGTCCGGCCACCGCCATGTCATGGGCTGGGTCGACGACATGCCCGCCCTGATCCGGTCCTGTGACGTCGTCGTCCAGAACGCAGGCGGACTGACCACCGCCGAGGCCCTGGCCAGCCACGTGCCGGTGCTGACCTACCGCTGCCTGCCCGGCCACGGACGCACCAACGCGGCCGCGCTCGACGCGGAAGGTCTCGTGCCGTGGATCCGGTCGCGCGGCGGCCTCGCCCAGGGCCTGACCTGCGCCGGTGCCGCCGGAACCCCAGTCGTCATCGACCCCCGCCGGGCGGAGCTCGACGCCGCGTTGGCAGCGCTTCTACCCGCGGCGTCAGCGGCGGTGGCGCGGCCCGCATGCTGAAGACGACCGCTCTCGCAACCCTGACACTGGCCGCCGCAGCGCACACAGGACCAGCGGCGCTGTTCCTCCCCCCGGTCCGCGACACCCTCGCCCCGAGTCTCGCGGGCCGCGGTGACCCCGGCCATGTGGCGCTGACCTTCGACGACGGACCCCATCCCGACGCGACCCCGCTCGTGCTCGCCGTCCTGCGTCGCCACCGGGTTCGCGCGACGTTCTTCGTGCTCGGTGAACAGCTGACCCACTCCCCCCGGCTCGGACGTGCACTGGCCGACGACGGACACGAGGTCGCCGTGCACGGATGGGACCACCGGTGCCTGCTCCGCCGGGGTCCGAGCGCGGTCTACGACGACCTGGCCCGTACGGTCACGACGATCGAGCGGCACGCCGGGACCCGCCCACGCTGGGTGCGCGCGCCGTACGGCGTCTTCAGCGGACCGGCGCTGCTGGCCGCGTCGCGACTCGGCCTCGAACCGGTGTTGTGGACCTGTTGGGGCCGGGACTGGACCCGGCGCGCCACCCCCGCGTCCGTGGCCTCGACGGTGATCCGCGGCCTGTCCGGCGGCGGCACCATCCTGCTGCACGACTCCGACGTCGCCGCCGCCCCCGGCTCGTGGCGTGCGACCGTCGGCGCGCTGCCGTGGGTGCTGGACCACTGCCGAGCCCACGGGTTCGCGGTCGGGCCGCTGATCGATCACGGCGAACGGGCGAGGAGATCGGCTGTCGACTACGGACCCATCAACGAGTGATCCCGGTGTGGCCGAGGGAGTACCGGCCCGGTTGGGGCCACACGCACAGCCCGTGCGGTCCGTTCCCCACATGGATCTTGTGGATGAGCCGGCCGTCGGCCGTGGACAGCACGTAGACGCTGCGGTCGTAGCGGCCGGACAGCCACAGCTGCGTCCCGTCGGCCGTGACGTTGCCCATGTCCGGGCTCCCACCCCCGGGAATCGTCCACTTGGCCAGCGGCGCGCCGGTGTAGGCGTCGAGCACGCTGACGCTGCCCTCATGCCGGTTCGTGACGTAGAGCTTCGTCGCGTCGCGCGAGAGGTAGAGCCCGTGCGCACCCATGCCGGTGGGGATCTCCCGAACGACCTTCGTCGCGGCCCCGTCGAGCACCCACAGCCCGTTCTGGTCGCTGTCGGCGATGTAGAACACCGAGCCGTCGGGCGCCAGCTTGATGTCCTGCGGACCCATCGTCGTGTTCCGGTGCGGCATGTCGACCATGCGCAGCAGCCGGTGCGCGGCGACGTCGACCACGGCGACCCGGCCGGCGAACTCACAGGTGAACACCGCCGTACGCCCGTCGGGGGTGAAGTCGGCGTGGTCGATGCCCGCGCAGTCCGGAGTGGGCAGCGTGTCCTGCACCGCCCAGGTGTGCGGGTCGTAGAACACCAGCTCGCGGTGCGCCTCCGCGACAGACACCGCCGAACGCCCGTCCGGGGTGAAGTAGAGGTTGTACGGGTCCGTCACCGGGATCGGCGTCCCAGGCGTGCCGGTGGTCGGGTCGAAGGGGGTCAGCTGGTCGCCGAGATCGTCGCTGGCGTAGAGCGTGCGCATGTCCCACGACGGGACCACGTGCTGCAGCTCGCCGCGTCCGACCGGATATCGGGCGACCACGGAGAACGTGGTCGGGTCGATCACCCACACATCCCGCGACTTCGTGTGCGGCACGTAGACCAGCGGTTTCGCCGCCCGCACCGCGGGCGACAGCATCCCCGCCCCAGCCGCGGCGTAGACGTTATGCGGGTCGGTCACGGGGGGCATGCCGGGCAGCACGCCGTCAGTCGGAGGCGCGGGGATGGGCGCCGCGATCTCCTGTGTCGCCTGCACGGCCTGCGCCGCAGGCTCCGGGGTGGGCGGAGAGCAAGCCACCAACAACACCAGGACAATGGCGGCGACGATGCCGCCTACCGTGGATCGGCCCGACACGACCAGTCCTTTCACGCAAACAGCGTCGAGGCGGTGACGGGTCGCAGCCCGCGCGCGGCGAGGTCATCGAGGACCCCGGGCAGGGCGTCCAGTGTGCCGGGATGGCCGAGGTGCAGGCTCACCACTCCCCCGGCGGTCACGGCCGCCGCGTTGCGCCGGACCAGCGCGGCACCGGGGTCGGTGAAATCCCGCGAGTCGACGTCGAAGGACAGCACCGCCGGATAGCCCGCCGCCACGGCTGCCCGCCGGACGATCGGTGTCGCGTGCTGCGCCTGCGATGGCCTGAAGAAGGCTCCGGGGTCACCGGTGGTCCCGGCGATCAGGTCCCGGCAGCGCTCGATCTCCACCCGCACCCCGGCTTCGTCGAGGGCCGCGAGGTTCGGGTGCGACCACGTGTGGTTTCCGAGCTCGTGGCCCAGGCCGACGACCATCCGGCCGGCGTCAGGGTAGCGCTGCAGCCACGTCCCGACGGCCAGGACGGTGCCAGCGGCACCGCGGTCGTGCAGCACAGTGAGCAACCGTCGCGCGAGCGCCTCGTCCCCGGCACCGTGGAATGTCAGGGCCACCTCCGGACGACCGGTGCCGGCGTGTACCAGCTCGCCGGTCGGGCGGGCCGGCGCCGGTGCCGCTGACCGGACGTCAGGGGCCGAGGGCTCCGGAGCGGGCGCGGGCGCGCCGGCCGGAGGCGCCGAGCACGCCGCGACCGCCAGGGGCCCGAGGAGGACAGCCCTCAGCACAGCCCGGCGATCCATGCTCTCTCCTTCACAAGTGGCTATCGGCGATACAACCTCCGACAGCGCCAGCGGGTCGCCGATTTTGCTGCCCCGCCCGTCTCTTTTAACCACGTTCTTGCCCGGTACGCCTCGCTACACTACGAGTAACGACAGTTGTACGTTGCGTGAACATCGTCGCAATGGCTCTCGGACCCCGGTGGGTGAGCCCGGACGCTCGCCTCGTCGTCGTCGCGCGCGCGCTGCGCACGTTCGGCTACGGCTGCACGAGCGTCCTGCTTGGACAGATGCTGGTCGAGGACGGCGACCCACCGGCGCGCATCGGCATACTCCTGGCGGTCGCGGCCACCGGCTCCGTCGTGGCGAGCATCCTCATGGGGCTGTACGCGGACCGCTTCGGCCGCCGGTCCTCGCTATTGCTCTCCGCCGGGCTGATGGCCATGGCCGGTGTCGTCTTCGAGGTCTCGGAGTCCTATCCGCTGCTTCTCGCCGCGGCCTTCGTCGGCACGGTGTCGCCGTCGACCAACGACAACACGCCGTTCAGCGGAGTGGAGCAGGCGATCATCGCCCAGACCTGCCCGCCGGAGCGGCACACGGCCGTCTTCGCGCGGTACGGGATGAGCGCGCTGCTTGCGGGGGCCCTCGGCGGCCTGGCCGCGGCCGGGCTCGGGCTGCAGAGCGTCGCGGAGCCGGGCGATCTGGCGTTCGGGATGTACGCCGCGCTCGCCGCAGCGACGGCGATCCTCTTCGGCCGCCTGACACCGGCCGCCGAACCCGAACGTGGACTGACTGCCGCGCCGACCGGGAAGGCCTCGGTCGACGGGGCGCGTCCGGCCGGACGGGTGGTCGGCCTCGCGGGACTGTTCGCCGTCGACGCGTTCGCCGGCGGCCTGGCGGTGCAGGCCGTCCTGGCCCTGTGGTTCCAGCAGCGCTACGGGGCGTCGACTGCCGAGTTGGGTCTGCTGTTCTTTGCCACCAACCTCCTGTCGGCACTCAGCCAGGCGCTCGCGCCCGTCCTGGCCGCCCGACGGGGGCTGCTACAGACGATGCTCGTGCCCCACTTCGTGTCCAACGTGCTCCTGCTGTGCGTACCCGCGGCCCCTGACCTCGGCTGGGCCGCGGCGCTGCTGCTGGTCCGCCACGCGCTGTCCAAGATCGACGTGCCCGCCCGGCAGGCCTTCACCACGGCGATCGTCACCCCAGAGCAGCGGGTCGCAGCGGCCAGCCTGACCACCGTGGCCCGCAGCGTCGCCGTATCGGCGAGCCCGCTGACGTCGAGCCTGCTGCTCGAAGGGCCCCTGCTCGCCAGTGGGGTCCCACTTCTGCTCAGCGGAGGAATTGCCATCGCCTACGACGTGACGATGTGGTGCTGCTTTCGTGCGGTCCCGACCGGGGTCGACGGTCGGTCGTCGCCGCACCCGCCGCGCGGCCGCCACCGCGCCCCCCGGCGACGGCCGCCACATCGAGGCGCTCGCCACGGCTTCGCGAGCACGCCGGTCCGCGGCCGGCCGACGCCCATCTCGGCGACGATCGCGGGCACGTCCGGCTCAGCCCCGGACCGCCGGCCGAACGGCGTGGTCGCCACCGTGCCGATGCGGAGCCCAGGGGCAGGCCAGCGCGTTCCGCCGAGCCGTGTCCGACCGCCGCTCGACCACCGGCGACGTTGACGGGGTCGAAGTCGGCCGAGCCACACTTGCAGGGCGGAACTCGTTCTCCGGCGGCGCCGGCGGAGCAGGAGCTGGCCGGCGAGCAGATTTTGCCTGCTCCTCACCCGCGGCGGCCGAACGGGTAAGGAGCGCAGTCCTAACGTCGTGACGTGTGCCGGCATCCCTGGCCCGCAGCCGAGGGGCGCACCGGGCCGTGGTCTCGGATGGATACGACCTGCGTCGGGTAACCGGTACCACAGAGTCGACCGACGAGGCTTCGGTAGCCGGCGCCCGGGCGGTCGGAAGTGGAAGGTTCTGCAATGCGGTTTGCCGACCTCGGTGTGGTAGTGGCCGCGCTGCTCGCGGCGCTGTGGCTCGTCTCGCTCGTCGCGCTAGGCCGCGCCAGTTCCAGCTCACGGTGGCTCCGGCTGCTGAGCTCCCCGGCGTGCGTCGTTGGCGGCATCGGTGCGGTGCTGCTCGTGTGCCAGGCCGCGGTGGTCGACGCGGTCGAGGACGGAACCGCCGTCGCCCGCTGGGACCGGCCGGTACTCGACTGGATCGAACGGCACCGCGACGGCGCTCTCACCGCGGTGATGAGAGCAGCCAGTGCCGTCGGCGGAACCGTGGGGATGACGGTGCTGGCGGTCGCGACCGTGGTCGTATTGATCATGTGCCGTCGCCGGGCCCACGCGGTGATGGTCGCGATCACCGCCCTCGGCGCGGCCGCGCTCGACACCGGGTTCAAGCACCTCTACGAGCGCGCGCGGCCGCCGTTGACCGAACAGCTGACGCCAGAGACGACGTTCGCACTTCCCTCAGGGCACTCTCTGGGTTCGACCGCAGTCCTCGGCGTACTCGCCGTGATCGGCTTACTGCTTCTCAGGCGCGGTGCCTGGCGGACCGGAGCCGTCGTCGTGGCGGTAGCGGGCGTGCTGATCATCGGCGTGAGCAGGCTGTACCTGGGCGTGCACTGGCTCACTGACGTCCTGACGGGCTGGCTGCTCGGCGGGGCGTGGCTCGCGATGTGCGTCACCGCAATGCTCGTCTACCAGCTCCGACGTGATGCCCGCCGACGGGGAAGGGGCGGCGACGAGGGACCCGTCGTCTCCGTGGCGCCCCCCACGACCGCGCTCCCCTGACCCCTCGGGCCGGATCCAGGAGGAGGGGCCGCGTTCGTCAGCCTCTCCCGCGCTCGCCCGCCGCGACCGGGGTGAGCAGACGGGTGCGGTCGACCGGTTGCTCGATCTGAGCAGCCGCGCCCTGGAGCCGGCCTACGGCTTCCGCACCTTGCTCGCATTCAAGGCGAAGTTCCAGCCGGACTACCGTCCGCTGTTCATGTCGTACCCGGATGCGACCGCGCTGCCCGCCATCGGCACGGCACTCACTCGCGCGTACCTTCCGGATCCGGGCACCGCGCGTGTCGCCACTCTGATCCGGTGGCACTGCCGGAGGGGGTCGACGAGCAAGGCGAGCTCAGCCAGGTCGCCAACGTCGCCGCCCTCACCGTCGCGGTCGATCTCGCACGCGGTCGCGATCCGCATCTGCCGACCTTCGCCGAGCAAGCCGACGTCGCCCTGTACGACCGGACCGGGGTGAAGGTCATCGGCACAGGACCCGACGTCGCCGACCATAGGGTCACCGAGGCACTCGTCGACTCCCGGCACGACACCGAAGGCGACGGGGCCGTAGCTGTGCCCGTGATCGGCGACGACCCGCGAGCCGGGGCGATCCGTGTGTTCAGCTCACCGACGGAGGTCTACGGGCAGATCGCCCTGGTGTGGGCGGCGATGCTCGCCCTCGCGACCATGGCCCTGACCGCAGTCTGGATCGTCGCTCGACACCAGGCGGGTCGGCTCGCGGGCCCACTCGAGCAGCTGTCCGCCGCCGCCCGCCGCCTGGGGAAAGGTGACTTCACCGCGCGTTCTCCCCGCGTCGGCATCTCCGAGATCGACTCGGTGGGTGTCGACCTGGACTCGACCGCCACACGACTCGGCGAGCTCCTGGCCCGTGAGCGGGCCCTCACCGCCGACGCCTCGCACCAGTTGCGCACACCGCTGGCCGGGCTTCGGCTGAGCCTCGAGAGCGCGCTCGAGCAGCGAGCCGTCGATCCCTGGAACGCCATGACGGACGCGATCCGTGCCGCCGACGGGCTGCAGCGCACGATCGAGGACCTGCTCGCGCTCGCCCGCGACACCGGCCCGGTCCGCGCCCGGCTCGACCTGCGCGAACTCCTCGACGAGGTCGATCGGCAATGGCGGCCCGTGCTGCGCGGTTCGGGCCGCGATCTGGAGATCGCGGTCGACCCGAACGTCCCGCCGGTCGGCGCCTCCACGGCCGCGGTCCGCCAGGTGCTCGCGGTCCTCGTCGACAACGCCGTACGTCATGGAGCCGGCCGCATCGCCGTGACGGTCCGGGACGTCGGTGGTGCGGTCGCCCTCGACGTCTCCGACGACGGTCGTGGGATCGCCGTCCCGCTGACCGAGCTAATCTCCCGACGCAACGGTCGGGCCGGCGGGCACGGCATCGGGCTGGCCCTCGCGCGCACCCTCGCCGAGGCCGAAGGCGGTCGGCTCGCTCTGACCTCGGCCCGGCCTCCGACCTTCACCATCCTGCTGCCGCTCGAGGATCGGAGCACGTCGTCCCTCAGAGAGACCGGGTGCGAGGACGGCAACCCCGCATGATCCCCGTGGGTGGGCTGGTCAGTCCTCGGACGGGACGTCGAGGCGGTAGCCGTGCCCGCGCAACGTCACGATCTTCGGAATCACGGCACCGTCCGTCCCCTGGGCGAGCTGGCGACGCAATGCTGCGACATGCACGTCCAGGGTCTTGGTGGAACCGAACCAGTTCTCGTCCCACACGTCGGCCATCAGTGTGTCCCGACTGACGGCGACGCCCGGCTGTACGGCCAGGCGAGCCAGCAACTCGTACTCCTTCGCGCGGAGAGGTAGCTCCGTGCCGGCGAGGGTCACCCGGCGGCTCGCGCTATCGATGATCACATCACCCAGGGCTGCGCGACCCAATGATTGCGGGCGTCCGGCGGAGTCGACCCGTCGGAGGTGCGCCCGAATCCGGGCATGCAGCTCCGCCAGCCGTATCGGCTTCGTCAGATAGTCGTCCGCCCCGGCCTCCAGGCCGATGATGACGTCCATCTCCTCGTCGCGCGCGGTGAGGATCACGATGACGGCGTTGCACTGCGCTTTACGCAGCTCCCGGCACACCGCGACCCCGTCGAGATCGGGCAGCCCCAGATCCAGCAGCACCAGATCGAAGGGCTCCGCCTGCGCAGCTCGGGAGGCACGGTGCCCGGTCGACTCCCACCGCACCTCGTGGCCGTGCGCGGTCAGGCTCGTCCGGAGCGCCAGTCCGATCGTCTCGTCGTCCTCGACCAGGAGAAGCCGCGCCACCGCGATAGTTTACAACCCCTTCTCCCTCCGCACCGCGCCACGTCCATGTGGTTGCCGACTGCGAAGGACGAACGAGTGACGGCGGCGCAGATCGGATGCAGTATCGACCGGAAACGACTGCATTCCGTCGCGTTCCTCCTACTCGTACTCGTTGTCTCCGCGATGTCGGCCGCACCCCAGAGTTCTGACCGTGACCTGCCCGCCACACTCGTCGGAACGTGGGTTACGGCGGATACCGGAACAATCACGTACCACCTCACGTCACGCGCCTTCGAATCAATCGAGACGATCTCAGATGTTCGGCCGTACGGCACATCATCGGCCCGGTGCCCTCACTCGAGAACGATGCGACCCGATCGGCGGTGGCAGCGATCAACGCGGAGGTCGGGAAGCTGGCGGGCTGGTCCGGCCCGAACTCCGACACCAGGGCTTGGATGAACGGGGACAGGTCGGCGTGCGGATAGGACTCGCGGGAGACCTTGACGCACCCCGACAGCTTCACCACCGCCCGGCCGGTGCGGCCCCAGCGCAGCAGCTCGCGGAAGCCCGGAGCGTCGATCCCCACCGTGGGGTCGGGCCGCCCGCAATGATCGAAATGCACCCGCACCGACGACCGCTCCAACAGCGGCGACAACGCGACGAGCTGATCGTCGATCACCTGAACGTCCGCGATCATGTCGAGGGCTTCGAGGTGGGCCAGCAGCGGACCGGCGTCGGCGTAGTACTCGACACCCAGCAGGGCCGCGTTGAGCGTGACGCCGAGAACTCCCGCCGCCTTCAGTGCGGCGATCTCCGTTCGCCGGATGTCGTTGGGGACGACCGCCATGCCTCGGTAGCGCCCCTCGCCGGCTGCGAGCGTGTCGAGCAGGCAGCTGTTGTCCTCGCCGTAGCCGGAGTTGGGGCCGACCAGCACGGCATGGTCCACGCCGTGTCAGTCGAGGACCCCGGCCAGCCGGGCCGGCGTGCCGAGCTCCTGCCCCGCCGGGGCGTAGTAGGCGTCGGGTGCGTAGGGGAAGCGTGCCGGGTCGAACACGTGGACGTGGCAGTCGACCATCCGCACCGGCTGCGGCGTCCCCGGCCTGGTCACAGCGCGAACAGTAACCCGCGCCCGGCACGGGACTACTGTTCGGGTGGTGGCCGACTGGGACGGGCAGGGGCTGCCCCCGATCGCCGCCGAGCGTGCACGTCGTGCCGCCGCGGGCGGGGCATGGACGTCGCTGTTGACCGCGCCGGCCGCGGCCGGCCTGCAGGTCGCGGGATTCGAGCCCGCCGGCGAGGTGATGGGCTCGATCGTGCAGCAGGTCGGGTGGACCGGGTACCGGGGCTGCGGGATGTACGGGGGTGGCTTCGCGGGCTGGAACTCCACCACGGTCGCCGCTGCGGGGCGGCTCATCGGGTACGGCCCCTACCTCGACGCGCTCAACCACGGTTACGAGACCGCGATGTCGCGGATGCTCGAGGAGGCCGCGACGATCGGAGCGGACGGCGTCGTCGGGGTCGGCCTGAAGACGGACCACCTCGACTCCCGCGCCCGCGAGTTCGTCGCTCTCGGCACCGCCGTGCGCGCCCGAGGCTCGGTCCGGCCGCGCCGGCCGTTCAGCACCCACCTGCCCGGCCAGGACGTCGCGAAGCTGGTGACGGCCGGGTGGATGCCGACCGATCTGGTGTTCGGCATCTCCGTCGCGATCCGCCACGACGACTGGCGCACCCAGCGACAGGCGTCGTGGGGCGCGGGCAACGTCGAGGTGGCGGGGTACACGGAGCTGGTGGGCTACGTCCGCGCCGACGCCCGCTCGCTGTTCGCCAGGCATGTGCAGGCCGCCGGGGCCGAGGGTGCCATCGTGTCGTCGATGGACCTGCGCACCTGGGAGATCGAGCCCGGCGAGAACCATCGCGACCACGTCGCCGAGGCGTCGATCTTCGGCACCTCGCTGGTGCGGTTCCACAGCGGGGTGCCCGCCCCGACCCGCTCGCTGACCTACCTTCCGCTGCGCTGACCACCCTGGAGACCGCGTGACCGCCGACCCCACCCAGCTGGGCATCCCCGAGGACGCGATGCGTCGCCTGGCCGAGATGCGCCCGGGCCAGGCCACCAGCCTGTTCACCTCGGACCTGTCGGTCAACGAGTTCCTGCTGGTCCGCGAGGCCGGGTTCCGCCCGCTCGGGCTGGTGCTCGGGTCGAGCATCTACCACGTCGGGTTCCAGATGGGCCGGTGGAGCAAGAACCAGGAGCTGGACACCCTGTCGCAGGCCATGTACCACGCCCGGGAGCTCGCGATGACCCGGATGGAGGCCGAGGCGGACCAGCTGGGTGCGGACGGGATCGTGGGAGTGCGGCTGGAGATCGAGTTCAAGGAGTTCGGCACCGACCTTGCCGAGTTCATCGCCGTGGGCACCGCGGTGAGGTCCGACCACCCCACGCCCGAGGGCGGGTCGTGGCGCAACAACCGCAACCAGCCGTTCACCTCCGACCTGTCCGGACAGGACTTCTGGACGCTGATCCAGGCCGGCTACGCGCCGCTGGCCATGGTGATGGGCACCTGCGTCTACCACGTCGCCCACCAGCGGTTCTGGCAGGCGATGGGCAACATCGGCCAGAACGTCGAGCTGCCGCAGTTCACCGAGGCGCTCTACGACGCCCGGGAGCTGGCGATGAGCCGCATGCAGGCCGAAGCCGAGCAGTTCCACGCGGAGGGCATCGTCGGGGTACAGCTGCTCTCGCACGGCCACCGCTGGGGCGGCCACACCACCGAGTTCTTCGCGATCGGCACGGCGGTGCGCCCGCTGCGTTCCGACCACCACATCCCGACTCCGCAGCTCGTGCTGCCCCTGACGGATCGGTGAGCACCGAACGATGACCCTCGAGCCGGGTGAACCGCACGGGCTGGGCCCGATGTTCGACGTGCAGCTGCTCGCCGCGACCCTGCGCGCCGACCGGGCCGACGTCGCCTCCTACGCCAGGGTCCTGAGCGGAGCGCTCGCCGACGCGCTTCCCGCGGGGATGGTCGAGGTCGAACACCACCGGTCGCTGGCCGACCGCGTGTCCGGGCGCGCGGGTCGGCCCGTGGCGGTGGTCGTGCACGGCGCGGACCGCGAGCTCCACCTGCGCGAGGCCGCCCACGGGGCCGTGGAGGCGCAGGTCCACCAGGTCGTCCGCGGCGTGGTGATCAGCCGCCGGACCGTCGGCATCGACCAGTGGCTCCACGCCCTCGCCGAGGACCTCACCCGGATCGCGACCCGCGACGCCGCCGCGCGGAGCGCCCTGGACCGGCTGCTCAACGGGGCGGTCGTGATGAGGTCGAGCTGATCGTGCGAATGGTCCGCACTAGGCTCCTGGCCATGCGAGGCCGGGATGGCTGACGCCGACCAGGTTCGACGCCTGGCCCTCGCGCTCGAGGGCGTCGAGGAGATCGAGAGCGACGGCTTCGACTTCCGGGTCGGCGGCAAGGGCTTCGTCTGGTCGTATCCCGAGCGGGTGCCGGGCAGGCGGCGCGTGATCCGCACCGACGTCGCGGTGCTGTACGTGGGTGACGAGGCCGAGAAGCAGGCGCTGCTGCTGGGGGAGCCGGAACTCTTCTTCAGCACGCCGGCCTACGACGATTTCCCGCTGGTCATGGTGCGGCTCGACCACGTCGACGCCGAGCGCCTCGCGGAGCTCGTCGTCGACGCCTGGCGGATGCGCGGTGGCGCGGACTGACGCGGTCGAGCGCGACTCGGGCATTGACCTCGACATCGGCGGTGCGGTCGGCGAAGCGGCGTTCGCGGTGCTGGCACCGGGCGGACGGTTCTCGGCGCACGGCACTCCGAACGGCCGATTCGCCCGGGTCGATCCGCAGGAGGCCGAGCCCCGCGGCGTCCGGCTGTTCGGAATCGGTGATGTGCAGCTGCCGGACGACGAGCGCCGCCCTTCCCTCCGCGGAGCCAGTGGCCGCGCGCACTCGGGGTGGCCCGCCGGACCCGGCCGTGTCACCCTGCCGAGCGTGACCTC
>CAVVPJ010000013.1:0-21848 GCA_963750095.1 uncultured Actinomycetota bacterium
GTGCAGTCGCCGTCACCAGCCACACCAACTCGTAGAACCGGACCGCAACCCGGAGGCCGCGACAACGAGGAGGCGAGCCCGATCCCGCATGGTGTCGGTCCGGGGCGTCATACTCGAGCGTGCGGCGGCGGTGACGATGGTGATGGTCGAACGCACCGGCCCGGCGATTCGGGCGGCCCTGGCCGCCTACGCCCCCGAAGACGAGGGCCGCTTCGCCGCCGAGTTCCGCGACGCGCCGGCCCGGGCCGGGCAGGACCTGGATCTGGCCGGGCCGGAAGCGGTGCTGCGGCGCTGGCACGCCCGCGCGGTGATGGCCGCCAACCCGCTCACCGCCGAGAAGCAGGCCCAGGTCGAACAGGCCAAGGCCGGAGATTTCACCGGGTTCTCCATGCGTCACGACGACGGCAGCTGGACCACCCTGTGACCGTCTGTCTCTGGTCGTAGGTTCTGAGCGTGCCGCGCTCCCGGCTGGTCTGGCTGCAGATCGCCGACCAGCAGTACCACGAGCCGCCCGATGCGGTGCGCGCGCTGGTCGACCGCAGGTTGGCGCAGCCGTCATCGACGCCCGTTAGTTAGGTGCCGGTCGCGGCGAGGACCAGGACGGCCCAGCCGCTTCAGCTCGGCCGGGGCAGGTGGCCGGTGCCGTCCCTGCTCGACGTCCTGGACGGCAACCCGCGGCTCGACGCCGCATTCGAGCAGGCTCAGCCCCGCCCCGGTCACTCGGCCTCCAGGTCGGGGACGGCCGGGAGGACGCTCAAGGTGCCGTCGGTCTCAAGCACCACCGCCGCGACGTCGTCCAGGGACGCCTTGCCCGACGCCCGGGCCGCCTGCCGGACCTCGTCCTCGGTCACACGCGCCCGCCGCATCGGGCCGGGCAGGAAGCCCGAGCGGTACAGCAGCACCGGCTCGCTCTTCACCACGCGCTCCACGGCGTGCCACCGGTGCGACGTCCAGCTGACGACGAACTGCCGAGCAACGAGCACCACCAGCGCAAGCACGCCCTCGCTCAGGCTCACGTCGGAGTTGAGCAGCACGGTGGCCAGCGTCGAGCCCAGGGCGACGGTGACCACCAGGTCGAACGCGTTCAGCTTGGACAGCGTCCGGGCGCCAGTGAGGCGCAGGACCGCCACCAGCGCGCCGTACGCCAGCGGCGTCACGACGACGCCGGCGTATACCCCGTCATCGACCTGGACGGACCGATCCCGGGGTGCGGCAGCAGCTCGCCGCGGTGCCGCGCAGCCCTGCCGTGCTGCCGGTCGAGGAGCTCACCGCGCGGGCGCTGCCCGAGCTCGCCAGCGCTGCGTCACGGCGGTGGAGGACGGCTGGACGGCGCAGGTGCTGCAGCGGTGACGCGGGGGGCCTGCGCCGGATGAGCGCAGGGAGGGACGTCGACCTGCGGGGACGGCTCAGCGCGTCCTCGCGACCGTCCGGTCCTGCCCCGTCGGCCGGGCGGTGGAGAACTCGCGCGCGGGAGCCGTTGCGCGCGAGTTCGCGGTCAGGTGCAGGCGGGACCGTATGCCCGGGCTCGCCGCCCGAGACCGCGTTCTTCGTGATGCTCGCGATCTTCCCCGGTCTGCTGATCGCGGCGAGCCTGCTGGGCGTCCTCGACGTCGTCGGACCGGACATCGCCGACCGGGCGAAGCGACAGGTCGTCGAGGCTTTGAACACGGTCCTCACCGATGTGGCGGCCCCGGCCGTCACCGCCGGTTTCCACCGCTACCTCCTGCTCACTGCCGACGCGAACCCGGCGCTCGGCGCGTTCGGCGGCGGCGTGATCGTGATGATCTGGGTCTACCGGCTCACTCGCCCTCCTCCTGGGCGGCGAGCTGAACGCGACGCTCGTCGCCCGGCATCGCCGCTCCGCGTCCGGGGCATCCGACGGGGAGGCACCCGACGGCCCGACCTCGTCGAGGCACTCCCCACGGTCGTGACGACGCGACTCGGCACCGCATATCCGCCGTCACCGGTGGGCGGGCCCCGTCGTCCGGAACGCGCCGAGGGCATGGTCGGCCCGGAAGTGCTCGTGGTCGGCGCGCAGCCGGGCGGCCGCCTCCTCGGCGAACCGCAGGACGTCGTCGACGAAGAGGTCGGGCGGGCCGATGGCGGCGACGATCTGCGGCTCGACGTCGCCGACGACGTCCCCGGCCTCGTCGGCCAGGGCGTGGGCGTGCGCGAGGGTCCGGCCGCAGATCCGCGCGTAGGCCTTCCACTCCTTCTTCGACAGGTCGTCGAGGTCGACGTCGTCACGGAACGGGGAACGTTCCCGCGTCACGAAGCTGCGGTCCTCGAACTCGACCGCACCGTAGAAGACGTCGCCGTTGACCAGCTGCGTGTGCTGCGCGCGGGTCACGCGCCTGCCGCGGCCGTCGGAGTCGTACTCCGAGGGGGGTGTGAGCCCCGCGAGCGCCGAGCGGCGGGCCTGCTTGAACTCGATGACGAGGTCGTCGGTCGTGTCGGCCCGCGCGCCCTCGACGAGCACGTAGTAGCGGGTCAGGCCGAGCGAGGCAGTGCCCTGGCCCAAGCGGGCCGCGACGTCCTTGACGCGCATCTCCCCGGCGCGCGGCGGCACCGCCACGCCCCCCTCGGTCACCAGCCGGTCGACCAGCGCCTGGAACTCGGCGCACCGGCTCGTGACCGGCACCAGCTCGTCGTCGGCGCGGAAGCCGCGGCCGAACTCACCGTGGTAGTCCTCGGCGAGCCAGCTCCGCCGGTCCTGCGCGGCGTCCTCGAACAGCGCGCGGATCAGCCCCGGCGCGTTGTCCCGGCGCACCTGGTGGTCGTCCTCCGTGCCGTCGCGGGCGAACCGGCCGATCGCGTCGACGTAGCCCTGCAGGAAGTGTCGCGCGATCGCGCGCCGCCGGGACGGCCCGTGCCCGCCCTCCTCCGCCGCGGCCAGCAGGAAGCCGACCGCACCCCGTTTCAGGTCCCAGGTGAACGGGGCGTAGTACGCCTCGTCGAAGTCGTTGACCCCGAAGATCGGCACGTTGTCGGCGCTGGGCATGATCCCGAAGTTGCCCGGGTGCACGTCACCGAGGGCGAAGACGGTCGGCATCGTCGCGTCCTCGCCCGCCATGTCGCGGTAGAACAGCAGGCACGTGCCCCGGAAGAAGGAGTAGAGCGAGCAGGCGAGCTTGTCGAACTTCGCCGCGGCGCCCTCGCTGTGCTGCGCGATGCGGTTGCGGTGGTCCTCGCGCAGGGTCTCCCGCACGTGCAGCCTGCGGTCGTTGCCCGTGAGCTGCCGCGGGAGCAGCACCATCTCGCCGCGGGCGCGGCGGCGGGCGAGCTGCCGGAACGCCTCGAACCGCGACAGGGGTTCGTCCTCGGTGTCGTCAGCAGGCCGCGCCCCGCCCTCGGGCTCCGTGAGGGCGGCGAGCAGCTCCTCCCGGCTCATGGAGGAGCGTCCGTGAATCTTCCGTCGTCGGGCGAGCTCGTGGAGCTCTTTCCTGCTCGCGTTCTCCAACCGTCCGCTCTTCATGCTCCCCGGGTAACCGCCCGACGCCAGGTCGGCACGCGATGGCGAGCATCGTCAGCGACCCGTCAGCCGCATCCGGGCCGGTGCGCGCCTGGATCCACCAGACCGGGGACATGCGGAGCGAGTCGGACGGGTCGGACGTGCAGGTAGCACGCCGACTGGTCGCGGCCGACAGTCCCCCTCCCGCTCCCGCCCTATCCTTGATGCCTCCGCGGGATCGACGGGAGTGAGCGTGCAACGGAACCTGCGCGTGTCCGACGCCGAACGACAGGCCGTCGCACGGCGACTGGAACGAGCATTGCGGGACGGGCGCCTGACGATCATCGAGTTCGACCAGCGCGTGCAGGCTGCATACGCCGCGCACACCCGCGGCGACCTGGACGACCTGACAGAAGACCTGCCACCCGACCTGTGGTGAGCAGGCCTACCGCGCCGCCCCGTCCCCTGCGGTGTGCTCCGGTCCTCGGCCGGTGGCGTTCACCGGAGGATCGAGCGGCGCAGCCGCCGGCGTGGACGACGGCGTGGACGACGGCGACGCCGGAAGGGACGCCGTGGAAGCAGGCGCACCAGCTATCGCACCCACCGCCTGCTCGAAGAAGCGCATGACCTCCATCGGGAGCGGCATGACCAGTGTGCTGTTCTGGTCCGAGGCCACCTCGCTCACGGTCTGCAGCAACCGGAGCTGCATCGCACCTGAGGGGGCACCCATCACCCGGGCCGCGTCGGCGAGCCGGGCCGAGGCCTGGAACTCGCCGTCCGCCGCGATCACCCGGGCGCGACGGTCCCGCTCGGCCTCGGCCTGGTGGGCCATCGCGCGGCGCATGCCCTCCGGAAGGGCGATGTCCTTGATCTCGACCCGGTCGACGCTGATGCCCCAGTCATCGGTCGGGGTGTCGATCACCCCGCGCAACTCGGAATTGACCCGTTCGCGGTCGGACAGCATCGTGTCCAGGTCGGCACGGCCGATCACCGATCGCAGGGAGGTCCGTGCCACCTGGGAGATGGCGCCCAGGTAGTTCTCGACATTCACCACCGCCTTGACCGGATCGATCACCCGAAAATAGACAACGGCATCGACGCTGAGCGTCACATTGTCCTTGGTGATCGCGCCCTGCGGCGGGACGTCGAGCACGATCGTCTGAACGGGCACCTTCACCATCCGGTCCGCTAGCGGAACCATCAGCCGCAGACCCGGCTCACGGACCTCGGGCAACAGTCGCCCGAAACGCAGCACAACGCCCCGCTGATACTGCTGCACCATCCGCACGCCGCTGGCGGCCAGCAGGACCACCAGAACGACGACCACGATCAGAACCGTCGTGAGCACGAATCCCACATCCTTCAAGTCAACTGGCCCGGGTGAACACCCGGATTGGCCTTCTCACCAGGCGGAGCAGCAGCCACGGATGTGCATGTGCGACAAGCCGAGGACGGCCATCAGGACACTGGCACGATCATACGAACCAGCTCGAGGCGGACAATGCGTTGAGCAGGAGCCCGGTGGGCCGGGATTGAACGCTGTGAACATCTCCGGGGCCTTTCGCGCAGCGGTCAGATAGTGCCGACCAGCCTTCCCGGCGCGCCTAGCTGCAGGGTAGCCGCGCCATGGCCCGGCGCGCCACCCGTCGCTCGGTACCCGGTGCGCCTGTGGTGTCGAGCCCCCGTGAGACGAGGCGATCACCGCCTGTGTCGTGGCGGCCGTCGGCACCGCCAGCCTCGGCGATGCCCAGCACGACGGGACCCCGATGCTGGCCCAGTCCATCGAGGACGCCGACGGCGTCGCCCAGGTGTTCCCCGAACACAGGTTCCCTGTCGTCGACGTCCCGCAGAAGCACGGCCACATCGTCGGGATGACCGGTGACTCGCCGCAGGTCGCTGGCCTGACCACAGCGGCGACGGCCGAGGCGATGCTCAGGAGGGGCGCGGGGCCTGCGTCCCGTCATCAGCCGCGGGGCGTCCGCGAGACAGTGCGCTCCCGGCGAGCACCGCGGCGGCCTGCTCTGCCAGCGTGACGGCAACCTGGAGCCGTTCCACGTCGGGTCGCCGTATCGCGCTGGTCGACACGAGCAGGAATTGCCCGTGATCGATACCCGCTGAGGCCAGGGGCAACTCGATGGCGTCGAGCGTGGGCAGGCCTTCCCGAGCGACATCGACAGCCCGTCCACGCCAGGTGATGCTGCCGTCGGGATTCAGCCGCGGCCGGTTCGGGTCGGACGGCCCGGGGTCGAACCGACATTCGTCGAGGTCGAGGACGTCGCCGATCTGGCGGCCGACCAGCTCGACCACGTCGTTCGCAGCGGTGACACCCGAAGCGGCGAGTCGCGCCGTCGAGACCAGGCCATGCAGATAGCCCGCGTTCGTGCTCGCCTGCGCCTGCTGGCGGCGCCCCCACAGCGCGATCTCGGTAACCGCCAGGCCGATCAACGCCAGCAGCACCGCGGCTTCGATGTCATCCCGGTCCGAGATGGCGAACTGCAGGTAGGGCTGGGTAAGGAAGAAGTCGAACGCGGCCGCGCTGACCAGGGCGGCGACGAGTCCCGCGGCGCGGTGGCCGGTTGCCGCGACCGCAACCACCACCAAGACGAAGACGAGCGTGGCACCGTTGTTGGCGATCAGTTCGCGCGTCAGGCTCAGCAGCGCGCCCACCGCGATGGGCACGAGCACCGCACCGGTGAGAGCGAGTGTTCGAGCGCGGTTCATGTCCTGATCGTGCACCCCCTTCGGGCATCCTGGCGAGGGTTCTGACACCCGTCCCACGCCGGTCGAACGGCTCCGAGGCGCCGGGCGCTCGACGTGCACTCGGCCGATTCTCATCGCGACGACGTAGGGGGCACGTGAATCCGAAATGTGGCTCGCAACAGTCCGCCGCCTGTGCTCGGGTCCGCGCAGGGTATGCATACATGATGCAGGACCGCGGGCGGAGGCGTG
The DNA here is from genome assembly GCA_963750095.1 of uncultured Actinomycetota bacterium. Lineage (GTDB taxonomy): Bacteria > Actinomycetota > Actinomycetes > Mycobacteriales > Pseudonocardiaceae > Pseudonocardia. Next base: position 6,401 of record CAVVPJ010000013.1, read on the forward strand.
CTTTCGGACAACGCCGACGGGCTGGTCAACGGGCGGTTCTTCGGTGAACCGGCAAGCAAAGCAGCGCGTTGTTGGTGAGGCACTCCGGGGTCACTCCGGGGTGTGGAGAATATCGTCGATTTATGGCATTTGTTCCTGCGTCCGGGCGGGTAGGCTGCACAGCAGTCGCAGGGTTCCCTCGTCGAGTCGGCGGACGGCGGCGAGGTTGCGGGCAGCGTGGCCGTAGGTCATCTTCACCACTCGGGTCGGCGATCGACCACCGATGTTGGACACGAGCCGCGCCGGGGAGCCACGATCGCCGACAGGCGATCTTGCGCCCGAGCGGAGGAGGGCATCGGCTCCGCTGCAGCGTGGCGCTCATCTCGGCGGCCGCGACCGACGTCGGCGTCGCGGGACACGAACCCGATGCCGCACACCCTCCCGCGCTCTCGGCGGCTGGCACCGGCCGAGGCCGCCGATCGTCGAGGACGGACCCATCGGTGGTCGGGCGCGCCACGGGCCGCCGACCCGTCGCGGCGCCGCGACGTCCGCGCGGCAACGGCCGTGAAAGCCGCGTGAAAGGCACCGGGGCACCCGTGAAAAACGTGTGAAGACACCTGTCGGGCGCTCGTCCGTGGAGTTTCACTCTGCTCACGCCCGGCGTCCCAGGCCGCGGCGACGGGATCAGGGAGTGGGCATGGCGCGCGTCGTGGGCGGGCGTTGGGCGGATGCGAGCGTGTTCGAGCCGGAGGTCATGCCGACGGGTTTCGGGATCGCCGCCGGGTCGGCGGTGGTCACGGCGTCGGCGTTGCTCGCGGCGGCGGTACCGGCGTCGGAAGGTGCGGTGCGACTCGGTGTGGTCGCTTTTCCGCTCGCCGTGTTCGCGGCGTCGCCGGTCACCGCGGCCGCGGCGGCCGCTACCGGCGTGCTGGCGTTTCTGGTCGTCGACGGGTTCCTGGTCAACTCGCTCGGCGAGCTTTCCTGGCATGGCACCGCGGACGGGTGGCGCTTGCTGACGCTCGCCGCGGCGGTCCTCGTGGGGTTCCTCGCGGGTGTCGTGTGCCGGGCCGTGCGTCGTCGGCTGCGCTGGCGGCGGTGGATGCGCTGGATCACCGCTCAGGCCAGGGAGACCGAAGACCTGTTCACCGAGAAGCCCGCGTGGACCGCGGGTTTCGCGCTGCACACGAAGGAATAGTTCATGGCTGACGTGGTCTATGTGGTGTTGACCCTGGCACTGTTCGCGATTCTGTCGTTGACCGTGCGGGCGGTGGAGAAGCTGTGAACGTGGAGAATGTTGTCGGCCTGGTCCTCGCCGTCGTGTTGACGGCATACCTTGTGGCGGCCCTGTTGCTTCCGGAGCGGTTCTGATGAGTGACACGACCGCGGGCATCCTGTTCATCGTCTCGATGATCCTGGCGTTGGCGTTGGCCTACCGCCCGCTGGGCGACTACATGTATCGGATCGTCACCTCGACCCGGCATCTGTGGCCGGAGCGGGTGATGTACCGGCTGGTCGGGGTCGACGCCGACGGCGAGCAGTCGTGGGGGGTGTACGCGCGCAGCGTGCTCGCGTTCTCGGCGGTGTCGATCCTGTTCCTGTACGCGTTCATGCGTCTGCAGAGCTACTTGTGGCTGTCGCTGGGGTTACCGAACGTGTTCCCGTCCGGCGCGTGGAACACCGCGGTCAGCTTCACCACGAACACGAACTGGCAGTGGTATTCGGGCGAGTCCACGATGGGTCACCTGGTGCAGATGGCCGGGCTCGCGGTGCAGAACTTCGTCTCGGCCGCTGTCGGCATCGCGGTCGCGGTGGCGCTGGTTCGTGGGTTTGCCCGGAAGAACACCGACCGGCTGGGCAACTTCTGGGTCGATCTGGTCCGCATCGTGTTCCGGCTGCTGCTGCCGATCGCGGTGGTCGGCGCGGTCGTGCTGATCGCGGGAGGGGCGGTCCAGAACCTCTCCGCGGGCACGGACGTGCAGACCCTCGCAGGTGCCGCCCAGCACATCACCGGCGGACCGGTGGCGAGCCAGGAGGCGATCAAGGACCTCGGGACCAACGGCGGCGGCTTCTACAACGCCAACTCGTCGCACCCGTTCGAGAACCCGACCAGCTGGACGAACTGGATCGAGATCTTCCTGCTGCTGGTGATCTCCGTTCTCGCTGCCGCGCACGTTCGGCCGGATGGTCGGCCACAACCGGCAGGGGTACGCGATCGTCGCCGCGATGGCGATCATGGCGATCGGCAGCGTCATCACCATCAATGTGGTGCAGGGGCTGCACGGCGGCACGGTGCCGATGGCGGTCGGCGCCGCCACCGAGGGCACCGAGTCACGCTTCGGGGTGCTCAACTCGGCCACCTTCGCCGCCGTCGACCACGCTCACCTCGACCGGTTCGGTGGACTCGTTCCACGACTCCTACACCGCGATCGGCGGCGGCATCGCGATCGTCAACATGATGTTCGGTGAGGTCGCGCCGGGCGGGACCGGCTCGGGCCTGTACGGCATGCTGATCCTCGCGGTGCTGACGGTGTTCGTGGCCGGGCTGATGGTCGGGCCGCACCCCGGAGTACCTGGGGAAGAAGATCGGCGCCCGTGAGATCAAGCTTCGCCTCGCTGTACTTCCTGACGATGCCGATTCTCGTGCTGGTCGGCACGGGGGTCGGCGATGGCCACCGACTGGGGCAAGTCCGGGATGCTCAACACCGGACCGCACGGGCTGTCCGAGGTGCTGTACGCCTTCACCTCGGCGTCGAACAACAACGGCTCGGCGTTCGCCGGGCTGACGGTCAGTGGCACCGAGTACAACACCGCGCTCGGGCTGTGCATGCTGATCGGCCGGTTCCTGCCGATCGTGTTCGTGCTCGGTCTGGCCGGGCTCGCTGGCCAAGCAGAAGCCGGTGCCCGAGTCCGCGGGCACGCTGCCCACCTATCAGCCGCTGTTCGTCGGCATGCTCGTCGGCGTCACCGTGATCCTCGTCGCGCTGACCTTCCTGCCCGCTCTCGCCCTCGGCCCGCTGGCCGAAGGCCTGTAGGAGGACCTCTCATGTCTGTCAGCACGGTCGAAGCGCTTCCGGCCGGACGGCCGCAGCCGGGCGGGCCGCGCAAGATCTCCGGCGGGCTGCTCGACCCGAAGCAGGTGCTGCGCTCCACTGCCGGACGCGCTGCGCAAGCTCGACCCGTGCACCCTGTGGCGCAACCCGGTGATGTTCATCGTCGAGATCGGGTCGGTGTTCACCACGGTACTGGCGATCGCGCATCCCGACCGTGTTCGCCTGGGTCACACGGTCTGGCTGTGGCTGACCGTGGTGTTCGCCAACCTGGCCGAGGCGGTCGCCGAGGGCCGCGGCAAGGCGCAGGCCGAGACGTTGCGCGCCGGCCAAGCAGGACACCATCGCGCCCGCCGGCTCACCGCGGTGGCCCGGAGCTGACCGAGGAGTCGGTACCCGCACCGCAGCTGCGGCGCGGCGACATCGTGGTGGTCGAGGCCGGACAGGTCATCCCCGGCGACGGGGACGTGGTCGAGGGCATCGCCAGCGTCGACGAGTCGGCGATCACCGGCGAGTCCGCCCCGGTGATCCGGGAGTCCGGCGGTGACCGGTCCGCGGTCACCGGCGGCACCAGGGTGCTCTCCGACCGGATCGTCGTGCGGATCACCCAGACAGCCGGGGGAGAGCTTCATCGACCGGATGATCGCACTGGTCGAGGGCGCCAACCGGCAGAAGACGCCGAACGAGATCGCGCTGAACATCCTGCTCGCCGCGCTGACGATCATCTTCCTGCTGGCGGTGGCGACCCTGCAGCCGCTGGCGATCTTCTCCAAGGCCGTCAACGCCGCCGCCCCGGACAGCCAGGCGCTCGACCGCCAACGGCGTCACCGGGATCGTGCTGGTGTCGCTGCTGGTCTGCCTGATCCCGACCACGATCGGCGCGCTGCTGTCGGCGATCGGGATCGCCGGCATGGACCGCCTGGTGCAGCGCAACGTCCTGGCGATGTGCGGCCGCGCGGTGGAGGCGGCCGGTGACGTGAACACCCTGCTGCTGGACAAGACCGGCACGATCACCCTGGGCAACCGGCAGGCCAGCGAGTTCCTGCCGGTCGACGGCGTCGACCCGGCTGAGCTGGCCGACGCGGCGCAGCTGTCCAGCCTGGCCGACGAGACCCCCGAGGGCCGCTCGGTCGTCGTCTACGCCAAGACCGCGTACGGGCTGCGCGAACGGCAGCCCGGTGAGCTGACCGCACGCCACGTGGGTGGCGTTCACCGCGCAGACCCGCATGTCCGGGGTGGACATCACCGAAGACGGCGGAGTGCGCGTCGGATGCGCAAGGGCGCGGCCACCGCGGTCATGAAATGGGTGCGCGACCACGGCGGCCACCCCACCGAGCGACATCGGGCAGACTCGTCGACGGGATCAGCGCCGCCGGCGGAACCCCGCTCGTGGTCGCCGAGCACCGCGACGGCGAGCCGCGCCCGTGCTCTCGGCGTCATCCACCTCAAGGACGTGGTCAAGTCCGGGATGCGGGAGCGGTTCGACGAGATGCGCCGGATGGGCATCCGCACCGTGATGATCACCGGCGACAACCCGCTGACCGCGCGGGCGATCGCCGCACGAGGCCGGCGTCGACGACTTCCTCGCCGAGGCCACGCCGGAGGACAAGATCGCGCTGATCCGAACGGGAGCAGGAGGGCGGCAGGCTGGTCGCGATGACCGGCGACGGCACCAACGACGCCCCGGCCCTGGCCCAGGCCGACGTCGGCGTGGCGATGAACACCGGGACGTCGGCCGCCAAAGAGGCCGGCAACATGGTCGACCTCGACTCCGACCCGACCAAGCTGATCGAGATCGTGGAGATCGGCAAGCAGCTGCTCATCACCCGGGGCGCGCTGACCACGTTCTCGATCGCCAACGACATCGCCAAGTACTTCGCGATCATCCCGGCGATGTTCGCCGCGCGTCTACCCGGGCCTGGACACGCTCAACATCATGCGGCTGCACAGCCCGACGTCGGCGATCCTGTCCGCGGTCATCTTCAACGCCGTCATCATCGTGGCGCTGATCCCGCTGGCGCTGCGCGGCGTGCGCTACACGCCGTCGAGCGCCGCGACGATGCTGCGCCGCAACCTGCTGCGTCTACGGCCTCGGCGGCATCATCGTCCCGTTCGTCGGCATCAAGCTCATCGACCTGCTCATCCAGTTCATCCCGGGGATCTCGTGATGCGTCTCCCAACCTGGCTCGCCCAACACCTCGCCGCGCTGCGCGCGCTGCTCGTGCTCACCGTCCTGCTCGGCGTCGCCTACCCGCTCGCGGTGACCGCCGTCGCCCAGCTCCCCGGCCTCCGGGACAAGGCCGACGGGTCGCTGGTCAGCGTCGGCGACAAGACCGTCGGCAGCGCGCTGATCGGCCAGTCGTTCACCGACGCGGACGGCAACCCGCTCGACCAGTACTTCCAGACCCGGCCGTCCGCGGCCGGCGACGGGTACGACCCGACCGCCACCTCGGCGACCAACCTCGGGCCGGAAAGCGTCGTGGACACGCTGCCCGACCCGGCGCTCGACGCGGCCGGGAAGACCGATGACAACGCCAAACAGAGCCTGCTCACCCAGGTCTGCTCGCGCAGCCCGGCGGTCGGCAAGCTGGAGGGCGTCGACGGGCGCCGGCCGTACTGCACCGCCGACGGCGTCGGCGCGGTGCTCGGCGGTCTTCCACCGCGACGGGCTGACCGGCCCGGTCACCCGGGTCGTCAGCCTCAACCAGGCCTGCCCGGCCACCCCGTTCCTCGCGACCTACCAGGGCGTGCCGGTGCGAGTGCGCCCAGTTCGGCGAGGACTACTCGCCGTGCCGTGGTCACCCCGATCCGGGGCGACGCCCCGGCCATACCCGGCCGTCCCCGCCGACGCGGTCACCGCCAGCGGCAGCGGGCTCGACCCGCAGATCAGCCCGGCGTACGCGCAGCTGCAGGCGCCCGGGTGGCGCAGGCGCGCGGCATGGCCCCGTCGACGCCATGCTGAAGGCTGATCGACGAGCACACCACCGGCCGGGCGCTCGGCTTCCTCGGTGAGCCAGCGGTGAACGTGCTCGAGCTCAACCTGGCCCTGGACCGGCACCTACCCGTTCCGACGGATGAGGTCGGGCAGGCCCCGCACGGAGAGGAGGCAGCCGATGACGGCACGCGGTCAGCTGCGCGTCTACCTCGGGGCCGCCCCCGGCGTCGGCAAGACCTACGAGATGCTCGAGGAAGGCCACCGCCGCGCGCGACCGCGGCACCGACGTGGTCGTCGGCTTCGTCGAGACGCCACGGCCGGCCGCACACCGAGGCGCTGGTCGCCGACCTGGAGACGGTGCCGCGCCGCACGCGTCAACTACCGCGGGACGGCGTTCACCGAGATGGACCTCGACGCCGTGCTGGCCCGCCGACCCGAGGTCGCCCTGGTCGACGAGCTGGCCCACACCAACGTGCCCGGCAGCCGCAACGCCAAGCGCTGGCAGGACATCCAGGAGCTGCTCGACGCCGGCATCACCGTGCGTGACCACGGTCAACATCCAGCACCTGGAGTCGCTCAACGACGTCGTCGCCCAGATCACCGGCGTGCCCCAGCGGGAGACGGTGCCCGACGAGGTGGTCCGCGCGGCCGAGCAGATCGAGCTGGTCGACATGACCCCGGAGGCGCTGCGCCGGCGGATGGCGCACGGCAACATCTACGCCGCCCGACAAGGTCGACGCCGCGCTCGGCAACTACTTCCGGGTCGGCAACCTCACCGCCCTGCGCGAACTGGCCCTGCTCTGGCTGGCCGACAAGGTCGACGAGCAACTCGACCGCTACCGGGCCGAGCACCACATCTCCGACACCTGGGAGACCCGGGAGCGGGTCGTCGTGGCACTCACCGGCGGCCCCGAGGGCGAGACCCTCATCCGCCGGGCCGCCCGCATCGCCGCCCGCACCAAGGGCGCCGACCTGCTCGCCGTGCACGTGGCCCGCAGCGACGGCCTGGCCGGCGCCGATCCCGCCCATCTGGCCCGCCAGCGGACCCTGGTCGAAAGCCTCGGCGGCACCTACCACCAGGTCGTCGGGGTGCGACGTCCCGACTGCGCTGCTCGACTTCGCCCGCGGCGTCAACGCCACCCAGCTCGTGCTCGGGGCGAGCCGCCGGGGCCGCTTCGCCCAGCTCTTCTCGCCGGGGGTCGGCGTCACCACCACGGCCGAGTCCGGCCCGATCGACGTCCACCTGGTCACCCACGAGCAGGTCAACCGCGGCAGCCGGGCGCTCACCCTGACCCGCGGCCTGCCCGCCCCACGGCGCATCTCCGGATTCGTCGCGGCAGGCCTCGGGCTGCCGCTGCTGACCCTGGCTGCTGACCCAGCTGCGCACCGAGCTGACCCTGCCCAGCGACATCCTCCTCTTCCTCGGCGCGGTCGTCGCGGTCGCCCTGCTCGGCGGCCTCTACCCGGCCCTGGTCGCCGCGGTCGCGGGATTCCTGCTGCTGAACTGGTTCTTCACGCCGCCGCTCTACCAGTTGACCATCGCCGACGGGGAGAACATCCTCGCCCTGGTGGTCTTCCTGCTCGTCGCCGTCGCGGTCAGCACCGTGGTCGACGCTGGCCGCCCGGCGCACCCGCGAAGCCGCCCGCGCCCGCGCCGAGGCGGAGACGCTGTCCACCGTCGCGGGGAGCGTGCTGCGCGGTAGCCGCCCCCTGCCCGCGCTGCTGGACCAGCTCCGGGAAACCTTCCAACTCACCGGCGTCACCCTGCTGGAACGTCTGCCCGACGCCGCCGTCACCCCCGACCGTGCAGCACGACCCTGCCGCCTGGCGGGTCGCCGCCGCGGTGGGTGACCAGCCCTGCCTCACGCCTGGCCAGGGTGACGCGGACGTCCTGGTCGAGGACGACATCTCCTTGGTGCTGCGCGGGCACGCCCTGGCCGCCGAGGACCGCCGCGTCGTCGAGGCCTTCGCCGCCCAGGCCGCCGTCGCGCTGCGCCAGGAGCGCCTCGAGGAGCGCGCCGCAGCGGTCGGGCAACTGTCCGAGATCGACCGGCTGCGCACCGCCCTGCTCTCGGCGGTCAGCCACGACCTGCGCACTCCGCTTGCCTCGGCCAACGCCGCTGTGGACAGCCTGCGCAGCACCGGACATCGAGTTCAGTGACGACGACCGTCGGGAGCTGCTGGCCACCGCGAAGGAATCGCTGGAGCGGCTGCTCCGCCTGGTCGAGAACCTGCTCGACATGAGCCGCCTGCAGGCCGGTGCATTGGCCATGTCGCCGCAACTGATCAGCCTCGGCGAGGCCATTCCCCGCGCCGTCGACGACATCGCCGACCAAGACCGCCAGGTGCGGATCCAGGTCCCCGACGAGTTGCCCGAGGTGCACGCCGACCCGGCCCTGCTCGAACGGGTCCTGGTCAACCTGCTGGCCAACGCACTGCGCTACAACCCACCCGAGCAGCCCCTCCTCGTCACCGCCAGCGAGCACGGCGGCCAGGTCGAGGTCCGCGTCGTCGACCACGGCCCCGGGGTACCCGCCACCGACTGGGACCGGATCTTCCTGCCCTTCCAACGCCTCGGCGACCGCGACAACGCCACCGGCGTCGGCCTCGGCCTCGCGCTGGCCCGTGGCCTCATCGAAGCCATGGGCGGCACCCTCACCCCGGAGCACACGCCCGGCGGCGGCCTCACCATGACCGTCAGCCTGCCCGCGGCCGAGCCGACCGCCGACCACGGACCCGACCAGGCCGCCGATCCCGCCATCCTGGACCGCATCGACCACTGGCGGAACGCGGGATGACACGCATCCTCATCGTCGACGACGAACCCCAGATCCTGCGCGCGCTGCGGATCAACCTCCAGGCCCGCCAGTACGACGTCGTCACCGCCGCCGACGGCGCCGAGGCCTTGCACTCGGCCGCCCGAGACCACCCCGACCTGGTCGTGCTCGACCTCGGCCTGCCCGACATCGACGGCGTCGAGGTCATCCGGAAGCTGCGCACCTGGACCCCTGTCCCGATCATCATCCTGTCCGGCCGCCTCGACAGCCGCGGCAAGGTCGCCGCCCTCGACGCGGGCGCCGACGACTACGTCACCAAGCCCTTCAACATCGGCGAGCTCCTCGCCCGGATCCGCGCGATCACCCGCCGGGCCACCAGCGCCGACTCACCGCCTCCGGTGCGCATCGGCTGCTACACCGTCGACCTCGCCGACCGGCTCGTCCGCGCCGACGACGGCACCACCGTGCACCTCACGCCGGTGGAGTGGCAGATGCTCGAAGTGCTGGCCCGCAACCCCGGCAAGCTGATCAGCCAACGTCAGCTCCTCCAACAGGTCTGGGGGCTGACCTACAGCACCGAGACCGGCTATCTGCGCCAATACATGAAGCACCTGCGCCGCAAGCTCGAACCCGACCCCGCCCGACCACGCCACCTGCTCACCGAGCCCGGCATGGGCTACCGCTTCCAACCATGACCGGCCCGACGACCGTGGCCGTCCCGACCCCGGACCGTCGCGCTGCACGCCTGGCGTGACGCACGGTGATCGCGGGCGATTCGGTGGCGACGTCCACCACGCCGAGGCTCCCACCCACGAAAGATCATCGCCCGCAGCCGCTCGACGGCCGCCCCGGGCGGGTCGGAGTAGTCGCCCACGGCGTCAGCCCACCACGGTCATCGTCCGCGTGGCACCCGACGGCTGGCGACTGTGGCAGGAGCCCGCGGCAACGTCGCGCATTGCCCGGCTACCGTCGCGCGGGTGCGCGACGTGATCCTCCCCACGGGCAGGCCGCTGGCGGGCGAGCAGGTGCGGCTCGACCTGCTGCGCGATGCTGACGTCGAGGAGCTGTCCGCCGTCCTCCGCGACCCCGATCTCTACACGCACGGCTACGTGATGCACCGCCGCCCCACCTCGGCGGACGACGCCCGCGCGCTGGTCAACGCGCAGTTCCTCGACAGACCGGGCCGCACCACGTACGCGATCCGACTCGTCGGCGACGGGCCGCTCGGCGGCGCGGGCACGCTCGTCGGCACGTCGTCGCTCATGGAGGCCGACCTCACCAACGAGCGCATCCACCTCGGCGCGACGCTGTACGGCAGGCGCTGGTGGGGTACCGCGGTCAACCCCGAGGCGAAGCTCCTGCTGCTCGCCCACTGCTTCGACGACTGTGGCTACGGCCGCGTCAAGATCCAGACCGACGCGCTGAACACCCGCTCGCAGGCGGCGATCGCCCGGCTCGGCGCGCGGCGCGAAGGCGTGCTGCGTCGCCACACCCGCCGCGAGGACGGCACGTTCCGCGACACCGTCGTCTTCAGCATCCTCGCCGACGAGTGGCCCGCGGTCCGGTCACGACTCCAGACCCGACTCGCCGCGCTCGGACGCGGCGGTGAGCCGGGCACGACGTCCGGCACCGCCGAAGCCTGACGCCCTCCGCCGGACGGCGGCTGCGCCCAGCAGTCCCGGTCAACGGTCCGAGCAGGTCCCGAGGCCCCGCCGGAGGTGATAGGGATGCCGAGGGGAGGTGGCGGTGGACGAGCAGATCGTCTGGATCGACAAGGTCGATCCCGGGACCGCGGTGGCGGTCGCCGGGTCGAAGATCGGCCGCCTCGCCGAGCTGCACCGCGCGGGGTTGCGCGTCCCGCAGGGCTTCGCGGTCACCGTCGAGGCGTACCGGAGGCACTGCCTCACCTCCGGGCTCGACGAACGGGTCAACGCGGTCATCCGCGGGCTCGGCCGCGCGCCCGAGCAGCCGGCGATGGCGCGGGCGGCGGCCCGGCTGCGCGAGCTGTTCGAGCGGACTCCGGTCGCCGAGGACCTCGCCGCGGAGGTGGCCGCCGCCTACGAGCAGCTCTGCCTGCGCCGCATCGAGATCAACGTGCCGACGGCGGTCCGCTCCTCGGCGACCGGCGAGGACGCCGACGACACGAGCTTCGCCGGGATCTTCGACACCTACCTGGGCGTGTCCGGGACCGCTCCGATCCTGGCCGCCGTGCGCGCCTGTTGGGGGTCGCTGTTCACCACGCGGGCGCTGGCGTACCGGCTGCGCCACGGCATCTCCCACCTTGACATGCCGATCGCCGTCGGCGTGATCGAGCTGGTACACGCCCGCGCGTCCGGTGTGGCGTTCTCGCTGCACCCGGTGACCGGCAAGACCGACCGGATCGTGCTGGAGACGAGCTGGGGCTGGGGCGAGGCGCTGGTGCAGGGCCTCGTCGACCCCGACCACGTCGAGGTGGGCAAGTCCGACGGGCGGGTGCTGACCTACCGCGTGGCGCACAAGGCGGTCGTCTCCGCGTTCGACTACGCCGCGGGCCGGGTCGGGCAGATGGCCATGCCTGCCCTGCTCGCCGACCGCCGCGTCCTCGACGACGAGCAGATCGGCGCCGTCGTCGACGCGGTGCGGCGGATCGAGCGGATCTACGGCCGCCCGGTCGACGTCGAATGGGTGCTGGACCGCCACCGCCGCGCAGGCGAGCCGATCTGCGTCGTGCAGGCGCGGCCGGTGACCACCCCGGTCGACCCGGCCGCCCAGACCCCCGACCGTTACGACCCGGTGGAGTTGGCGCTCAAGCACGTCTTCGGCTGCGCGGGCCGCCCACGCCGACAAGGAGCGTCCTTCGACGAGGTGACGCCGTCGAACGCGCGGTGGTCGTAGCAGAACCCGAGGATGGTCATCGGGTGGACCCGAGATCGTGTCGCCGACCGCCACCGGGCGACGGATGATTCGAGGTCGACCGCGATCCCGATGTTGACGTAGGGGTGCAGGATCCGTCGATTGTTCTCGATGTCCAGCGACGAGTTGACGTTGGGGAAGGCACGCAGGGCATCGCAGACGGCGCGGGCGACGAACGCCAGCTGAGTCAGCGACATCCCCTCCGCGGCGCGGAAGCGCTCCTTGTGCAGGGCCCGGACCCGCTCCACCGCATCCAGGTCGACCTCGACGGAGGTCCACACGTGCGGGGCCACCCGCACCGACTCGGTCATCCGTTGCGCGATGGTCTGCCGCATCTTCGACAGCGGCACTCGCCAAGCTCACCACGACCGACCAGGCCCATCCCACCCCGTCCGAGCCCGCTCTGTCTGTTCCCCCACGCCCGCCCCCGCATCCCGTTCGATGACAAGGAGCGCCCGGCGCTCGTCAGGGGGACACGCGATGACCGCAGCAACCATCGCCGGTCTCGACCAGGCACCCACCGGCCACCGGCGACTGCTCGACTGGGTCCCACGAGGTCGCCGGGCTCACCACCTGACGAGGTGGTGTGGTGTGCCGGGTCGGCAACGGAGTGGCAGCGGCTGACCCGGCAGCTGGTCAACACCGGCACGTTCGCGCGGCTCTCCGAGGGCGCCAAACCCGAGCTGGCGCATCGGTACGGGCGCACCCCCGCCCAGGTCCTGCTGCGGTGGCACATCGAGTTCGGACTGGTGCCGGTGCCGAAGTCGGAGGACCCGCAGCGGCTGCGCGAGAACATCGCGGTGTTCGACTTCACGCTCACGCCCGAGGATGTCGCCCGGCTCTCCGCACTGGACCGCGGCGACAAGCTGGTGCTCGACCCGGAGACCTTCGGCCACGGAGCTGGGCCTACGGGTCCGTGACACCGTCCTCGTCGAGGATCGTCACCGTGCCGGTGTTGCCGTCGACCCGGATCCACTGCCCGGTTCGGATCCGCGCAGTGCCCGACGCCGTCCCGGTGACCGCCGGCAGACCGTACTCGCGGCACACGATCGCCGCGTGCGACATGATCCCGCCGATGTCCGTCACGGTGGCGCGGATCTTGCCGAAGATCGGCGCCCAACTCGGCGCGGTGAGCGGGGCCACGAGGATCTCCCCGTCGCGCACCTGGTCGATCTGGGCCGGGCTGGAGATGACCCGGGCCAGCCCCTCCGCCACCCCGGGGGAGGCGGCCATCCCGGTCAGGACGCCGGGCTCGGCGCTGTCGCCGACAGACAGCCACTGGGCGATGCTGTCCTCGGTGATGCCCCACAGCATGATGGTGAACGGCTCGGTCACCCGCTCGGGCGGTATGCCGAGCGCGGGCGGTGGTGGCTGCCGCTCCAACGCGCGGAGGATGTCCTTGCGGCGCCGGACCTCCGCGGGCCAGCGGGTCGGACCGCGCGAGGGGGCGCCGACGGCCCAGGAGCTGTAGAGGTCCCACAGTACGTCGGTTACCTCGTTGCGGCGCAGGTAGAACACGTCGTCCTCGTCGACGAGGAACCGCGCGTCGACCAGCATCCGGCCGAGCTCGCGCATCGTGCGCCAGATGGTCGCGTGCGCCCAGTGCTCGACGTAGAAGTTGTGGTTCTCGACGTAGGGGAAGACCACCCGGACCAGGCGCAGCTTCTCGTCGAATGCGGCCCGGTCGGCGTCGGTGGGCATCAGGGCCGCATACTCGGAGGTGATCCGGTCGCGCTCGGCGTGCAGCCGTTCCAACGGGCGCGCGAGGTCCTCCCCCCGCCGCACCCTGGCCGCGTAGTCGCGGACGAAGCCGAACGGGATCTCGCGGTGCTCGATCCAGACCCGGTCGGTGTGGTAAAAGCCGGAACCGGAGGAGAAGTTGAACCACGGCTCGGCGGCCTCGTCCCACCGGGCCAGCCACTGCAGGCCCTCGGGAGTGGTGCGCAGCCGGTCGTCGACCCGCTCTGGGTCGGTGCAGTCGGCGAAGACGCCGTCGACGCCCAGCTCGACCGCCAGGCGCGCCAGCTTCTTGAGCTCGTCGTCGGGGCGGAACACGTCGACCTCGATCCCGGCGACCATCCGCGCGATCGACTGGTCCGGGATGTTCGGGAACGCGCGCTTGCAGAAGCCGAAGAAGTCGAGGTAGGCGGCGTAGCCGAGGTTGAGGAACTCGAAGTGGTGCATCCACAGCTTGAGCGCCAGGTCGAGCAGCCGCCGGTAGCTCTGCACCAGGGCCAGCCCGGAACCGGTGCCGTGCCCCTCGGTGATGACCGCGATGTCCTCCTTCTCCGGCAGCGGTCCGAACCGGATCTGCCCGATCTCACCCACCAGCGCGCGAATCTTCGACAGCCACTTGGCATAGAGGGCGTCCCAGTTCGCGAAGTAGAAGCCTGCGCGCTCGAGGAAATCCGCCGCGCGTGTCTGGGCCTGCGCCGGTTCGGCCAGCGGCACCGGCGCCAGGTAGGCGTAACCGTGCAGGATGCGGTAGTCGATCCCCAGCGTCGCGGGGATGAGGTAGTGCCGGGTGTTGTACTGCGACAAGGTGGCCATGGCGTACTCGAAGAACGTCGCGTCCCACGGCGCCAGCGGCGTCGGCCAGTGCACGCCGTCGTGGAACCAGAACATCCCCTCCTCGTACTCGCGCCTGCCCTGCGAGAACAGCGACGAGTCGGTGTAGAGCTTCTCCCAGCCCTCGGCGCCGGGCGGCGTCGCGACCTCGAAGGGGTTGGGCAGCCCATCGCGGTTCCCGGCACCGCGCTCCCCCGAGGACAGGGTGGTCGCGATGCTCGCGTAGCCGGCGGGGCCCGCGCTCACCGGCGTCGCCGGGCGCCTACTCCACACGGTCTCGGGCCGGCACTGCAGCAGGAACAGCCGGTATCCACCGGCCGGGTCGGCCTCGATCGCCCACTCGACGTCCTGCGGGCAGCCGTGGTGCCGCTCCGCCCGCCGGGCGAGCCGGGCCACCTCCTTGACCTGCTCGTCGGACAGGCAGGGGACGGCGCGCCGCCCGGCGGGCACCGCGACCCGCGCGACCCCCCGGCCGTCCGCGGCCGGCCGATACTCGACGTCCTTGATGGAGACCACCCGGCGGGTGATCTTCATCAGGACCTTGTCGACCAGGTAGTTGTCGGGGGTGACCTCGCCGCCCACCACCGCCTCCCCGAGGCCCCACGACGCGTCTATCGCGATCTCGGACCGGTCGCCGTTCTGCGGGTTGAGGGTGAAGGCGACGCCCGCGGTCTCGGCGAGCACCATCTGCTGGACGGCGACGGCCATCGCCGGGCCGGCCCCGGCCTCGCCCTCGGTGGCCGGGCTGAGCCGCGTCCGGTAGGCGATCGCCCGCTCGGTGAACAGGCTCGCCCAGCATCGGCGCACCGCGACCAGGACCTCGGCCGCGCCGCGCACCCACAGGTAGGTGTCGTGCTCCCCGGCGAAGCTCGCGTCCGGCGCGTCCTCCCCGACGGCCGACGACCGCACGGCCACCGGCACGTCCTCCGTCCCGCACCGCCTGCACAACGCGGCGTACGCGCCGGCCACCGCCTCCCGCACGTCGTGGGGTAGCGGGGCTCGCTCGACGAGGTCGCGCATCGTGGCGCTCGTCCGCGCCACGGCGGCCGGGTCCTCGGCGCTGCCGTCGAGGAGGATCCGCAGCCGGTCCGTCAGCGACCCGCACGCGGCCCGGTAGGCATCGGTGGTGACGGCGAAGCCGGGAGGGACGGCCAGCCCGGCTCTGGTCAGCTCCCCCAGGCCGGCGCACTTCCCGCCGAGCCGGGGAGCGAGGCCGTTCTCGAACTCGTCGAACCACACGACGTAGGACA
>CAVVPJ010000014.1:0-403524 GCA_963750095.1 uncultured Actinomycetota bacterium
CGCGCGCCGGGGCCCCCTTGGAACCGGCCGTGCCCGCTTTCCAGGCAACCGGCTCGAGCAAGCCCTGGGGTCGTTCAAGGCGAAGGTGCAGTGGTGCTGGCCGAACTGCCGATACCGCCTGGCCGGCGATCCCGACAGTGGATGTGGATGAGACGGAACACGGTGATCGGGTCCGCTTTGCCTGGGTGTTGGGTCGCGACATCGACGGTCAGCGCGTGATGGGACAACGCCTTGCGGGTCGTGGTGATCCACTGCTCCCATTCATCGGGGTGCGCCGGCTCAGCGTCGGCGCGCAACAGCAGCTCACCGCACAGCGGGCATCGCCCACGCTGTCGTTGAATCAGTCGCAGCCTGGCCCGGTCCAGCGGGGGTCGCCCGCGTCGGCGCCGGGCCGCCCAGTAGTCGGCCAGGGCGGGGTCGTCGGGTGAGGCCCAGCCCTTGATCAACGTGTGCCGGGTGATCGGGGTCCAGGCGAACTTGAGCAGGTAGGCGCCGCTGTCGCGGTCACCGAACACCCACCGGTCGCGCCTGGCGGAGTTGAACGCGCCGAAGTACCGGGAGGCAACCCAGCGTTTTCCCTTGCGCGGATGCGAATGTCTGGCCCACTTGTAGGCCAGCTTCCACACGTGGTAGTCCAACCCGCAAACACCTCGGCGGACACGACGTGCCGGTAGTAGGCCGACCATCCCCGGATGATCGGGTTGAGCCGGATGAGCACCTGCTGCGCGTTGTGCCCGCGCAGGGCTCTCATCTCGGCGGTCAGCCTGGCCCGGATCCGTGTCACCGCCGCCTTGCTCGGTTTGATCAGCAGCTTGCCGCGATAGCGCCGCACGTTGAATCCCAGGAAGTCCACCCCGTCGTCAAGGTGGACGATGCGGGTTTTGTCTTCGTTGAAGATCAACCCCCTGGGCGCCAGCCACGCGACCAGCTTCGCCTTGACCTGTTCGGCCTGCTCACGGGAGTGACACAAGGCCAACACGTCGTCGGCATAGCTGATCAGCACCGGGGAGCCCGGCCTGGCCGTCCCGGCGTTGGCGCCGGTCGGGATGTAGCGGACTCCGGCGGCTTGTTCCATCCCGTGCAGGGCCACGTTCATCAGCACGGGGCTGATCACGCCCCCAACGCAATGGCGAACCTGCACGATTGTCACCCTCCGTGTCGGCGGCTGCGGTGTCGTGCCCGCTGCCGGGGGTGTGCTCGCGAACCGGGATGCGGTGCCGGATGGTGATCTTCTCTGGGCCGACGAGGACGTCCTTGACGAGCAGCCGCACGATGCGTTGGCGTTCGTGGACGTCGCTGGTGGCGGCGGTGGTGCGCAGGCCGGCCAGGAAGGTGTCCAGGTCGTGGGCGAGCTTGAGGTAGGTCTGTTGGTCGGCGGACTGGGCGTCCAGGGCCTCCAGTTGGCTGCGCAGGCTGGCCTCGCGGGCGCGCAGGTCCGGCAGGCGGGTGCGCAGCTCGTCGATGGTGATCAGTTCCTCTTGGTAGGCGGAGATCATCCGGTTGACGGCGGCGGTGGCTCGGGTCAGTGCTTCGGCGAGGCGTTGGCGTTGCTGGAGGACGGGATCGGCGGTGCGGGCGGCGTTGAGGCGCCGGTCGATCTCGGCCCGGATCAGGGCGGGGTCGGACAGCAGGGCGGTGATGTGGTCCCAGACGAGTTGGTCGAGGTAGTCGGCACGGACCGGCTTGTTGTCGCAGATGCGCCCGTGCTCGAAACGGTAGTTGTCGCTGCCGATGCACCGGTAGTAGAAGATCTTCCGGGCCGCGCTGGTGGTGGTGTGGCCGCGGTAGTAGGCGTATCCGCAGCCCGAGCACGCGGCCAGGCCCTGCAGCAAGGAGGGGACCTTGGAGTTGCGGGAGGCGAACCGCTTGTTGTCGGCCAGCCGCTGCGCGGCCCGCTCGAAGGTCTCGGGGCTGATGATGGCGGGCACGGGGATGTGCACCCACTCGTCGGCAGGGCGGTCGACGGTCTTCACTGCACGGCCGGTGCTGCGGCCGGCCTGCCGGGCGACCCGGTTGACGGCGGCGGGCCCGCTGACGGCCTTGGTCTTGCCGTAGACGGCCTGCCCGGTGTAAGCGGGGTTGCGCAGCATGGCCCAGACCACGGTGCGGTCCCAGCGGGTCTTGCCGGTGCGGGTGGGTGCTCCCTGGTCGGTCAGCCATCGGGCCAGATCGGCGATCGAGTCGCCCTCGTCGGTGTAGCGGCGGTAGACCTCGCGGACCAGGACGGCTTCGTGCGCGATGATCTCGTAGCCCGCCGGGGCGTGCGGGGTCTTGCGCAGGTACCGGTAGCCGTAGGGGGCGCCGGACAACACGTTCACGCTGCCGGTCTTGGCGCGGTGGGCCTTGCCGCGCCGGTACCGCTCCATGATCTGGGCCTTCTCGTACTCGGCGAACATGCCCTGGAACTGGACCATCAGCTGGTCTTCCGGGGAGTCCCCGCGGGGGCCCTTGACGAACTGGACCCGAGTCCCGGCCCGGGTGAACTCCTCGATCAGCAGCGCCTGGTAGGCGAACTTGCGGGCCAGCCGGTCCGGGGAGTAGCAGATCACGACCTCGACCCCGACCCCGGCGACCAGGTCCCGCAGCCGCTCCAGGGCCGGACGGGCCAGGGTGGCCCCGGAGTGCCCGTCGTCCTCGAACACCCACTGCTCAGGCACAGTCAGCCCGGCTGCGGCCGCGTACTCGCGCAGCGCCGCGGTCTGCGACCCGATCGTCTCGTCCTTCTTCTGCCGCGCCGAGGACACCCGCGCGTAGACCGCGGCGGTCCGCTGCGCCAGCCCAGCCGAGACCGAGCTCGAGGTCGAGGTCGAGGTCGAACTGGCCTTCCCGGGCCGGGGACTGGGTCCTTGGCCGTGAGCCGGTGTAGTTCCCACGGCGCTGCGGGGTGTGCTGGTGGTGCCGGTCGTGCCGCTGTTCTCGGTGCTGCTGTTCTCGGTGCTGCTGTTCTCGGTGCTGGTCACGGGCCAGCCGTCCTTCCTGGCCCGCCACCGGCGCCGGGGGCCCGGCCGGGCCGGACGCGGCGATCGGGCGGGCCGCTGGTTCGGGAACGAGGATGTCGTAAGCCACCGACAAGTCCGTGGCCGCGTGGCGGTCGAAGACGAACACCGTCTCGACCACCCGCCCGCTCACCGCGACCGCTGCCCTCGCTCGGCAGGACGGTCGGTGCGGGGAGCGTGGTGCAGGAACTCGGCCAGCGCCCGGGTCACCGCGGCGGAGATCGTGACCCCTTGCTCATGCGCGTGCTCACGCACCCGGGCCGCCAGCGAGGCCGGCAGCTTGACCGTGAACACCACGTTCGCCTCGGGCACCTCCATCGGGCCCGCCCGGGCCGCCTCGACGTACCGGCGGCCCTGCCGCACAGACACCGAGAACCGTCGCGCCACAACACCGGCAGCCGCCACCGGCGCCATCCCGGCCGCCAGCAGCCCGGCGGCTGCGTTGATCCGCTCGGCACGACCCACACCGTCAACACGACTACCTGCCATGACGTAATCATACTACCAGACATGTCACGACTGCCGTTCAACGCGCCGGGGAAGTTCCAGCCGCCGGTAACCCAGCGTCACCTCGAAGCAGAAGTTCCCCATTGCGTTGGGGGCGTGATCACCCCGCCTTGCGGGCTGCCCCGCTCGGTCGGGGCGAACCGACCCTGATCCATCACACCGGCGCCCAGCCAGCCCTCAACCCATCCCCGGGCAGGGAAGGTCGCGAGCTGGTCGAGGAGGTGTGAGTGATCAATCTGGTCGAATGCGGCGGCCAAATCCGCGTCCAGCGCCCATACCCGCTTACAGGTTGCCCCGCGCGCGGTCACATAGACGGCTTGGATCGCGTCCTGGCAGCCCCGACCCGGTCGAAACCCATACGATCGGGATTCGAACCGGGCCTCCCATTCCGGTTCCAGCGCACCGACGGTCAGCGCTTGCAGCGCCCGATCGGCGATGACCGGAATACCGAGACCGCGCTGTTTTCCGTTTGCCTTGGGAATAAACACCCGCTTGACCGGCTGGGGTCGCCATCCGGGAGCGCCGCCGGCCAGCCAGGAGGCCATGTCAGCCTTTTCCCGGCCCGCGAGCACGACCCGTCCGTCGATCCCCGCCGTCTTGCGTCCAGCGTTGATCTCCGTAACCCGCCGCACGCTCAACAGAGCGTTCGCCCGGGACCGCAGCATCAACTTCTGCAAACTACGGACCTTCTTCAGGTCCCCCGCCTTGCTCGCCGTGAAGATCCGCTGCCGCAGCCGCCGTACGTCGTCCTCGACCCGGCGCCAGTCCACGGCCTCCCAGTCCAGAACATCGTCCTCAGGTCCGTTCACCACCACGCCGGGCGCGGCGGTGTCCAACTTGCCCATCGGTTCCGGCGTCTCCGATCATCCGTTTCGCCACAGGCTCACCTGACCCACGTCAGCGCCCTTTCAGGCCGGGCAGACGCCCGTATCCGACCAGTTATGCGGACACCCTCCGGCGGAGGTGCCGGTCACCCGGTGTCCGGTTTCCTGCTGCCTTTCGGCCGTCGGCGTTCGCTTCTTGGGTCATCCTGCGTCCGCTGGGGAGTTGCGCCTTCCTCACAGTCGGCCTACCGACGATCACACCGTCGGACCCCAACGGGGTTGTCGTGTTGCGCATGAGCAAGACCCGACCGGGCAGGGCGCCTCCTTAACCCCGGGGACGGTGGTGCGCTCCCGGCCGGCGGTTGGACTCCGGCCGGCACCCGCCGCTTTCCAACGGCCAGTCCCTACCACCCCGCTACCGCATCCCATCGACGGAGCCAACTTTCACGAGGCGTCATCAGAGATTCACTTTCGTTCGCCCATCACCCCAGGACAGCCGGCCGCCGCCCCAGGACCGGGAAGCCTCACGATCTTCCCGCCGGTCTTCTCCTCGCCCGTGGCCCTCGGATGGAACAAGGGCCACTTCGGCTTCTACCCCGGGCTTCGCACCCCGCGGTTACCCACAGAGCACGCCGAGGCGGAGACAGGCCATCGCGCACTGGCCCGAGTACTACACCCCCGGCATCAGCCGAACCTCCAACCGGTGCCTCCCACTCCGCTCATGCACCATCACGTCGCACCCACCCGTAGGTCGCCTCGAGAACCACCTCTGGCGCCTCGCCCGCGCGCTGCATCACCTGCCGCAGGTACTCCGGATCGTTGGAGATCCGCACCGTCTCCAGCGTCTCGCCGGACTCGGTCATCCGCACCAGCACCGACCGGCGCCGATGCAGATCCATCCCGACGATCTGCTTGCCCTCGTAGGATTCGCTCACAGGGGCCTCCTCGAATCGTGGGATGTGAGCACCCCGAGCATGAGCCGGGAGTCACGAGGAGCGGAGGCCCCGCTCCTTCATCGCATCAGGCGCTGCGATGGTGACCGAGACCTCTGGTGGGCACGGTGACCACGACGAGCCACGCACGCATTGGTTCCACGCTAGTACCACGATCGATCAGATCGAGCGATCAACAAGGGCTGTGAACAGGAGAAATATCGAGCCGCCTTGGGGAATCGAACCCCAGACCTACGCATTACGAGTACGCCGAACCCCGCTACCACCATGCTCTGCCAGTCCATCCGTGCACGTCAAGGTGTTCACCGTGCTCAGATTCGGACACCGGAGAACTCCATTGGAGGCCACGAAGGAGGCCACGACAGAGATCGAAAACCGGTTCTGAGCGGGAATGGCGGCGACGTCCACACCCAGACGCGATCTTCGTGACCGTTACCTCGGTCTGTCGAACCTACGCATTCGGGGTGCGTTGTCTCGATGTTCGAGGCGCTGTGGGAGGCCACGCCACTGACGGCCGCGACGGCCACGCACGACGTCGGTCAGGTCTTGGCGGTGGCGGTGCGTCCTGGCAGGTACCGGCCTGATTCAACATCGCGGCTCCGGCACGCGACGTTGTCATCGTGGAGGAAATCGTGTGACCGAGCCGTCGCCGAACGTGCCACCGAGTCGGCTGCGCCGGTGGCGGGGTCGGTGCGGGCGCCGCGGGTATTCATCTCCTACGCCCACGACTCCGACGTCCACCGCGAACAGGTCCGCGACTTGTGGAGCTTCCTGTTCGCGAACGGGGTCGACGCCCCGGATCGATCGGGTCGCGCGCCGAGCAACGTCAGACCGGGTCGTGGAGGCGATCGAGAGAACCGCGTCGCGGATCCCCGGGTCGGTGAATCCGCGGTGCCCGTGCGTCCGTGAACCCGTCGACAGGCATCTGCCGCCGCCGATGGGAACACAATGGACACGCGACATGCCCCGCGACTTCTCACCAGGATCACCACCCGGCTCCGCCCGGGCCGCCGCGTGAGGCGTGCCGCAATCGTAGCAGGCAGTCTGGGCGCTCTGCTGCTCGGGGCGACGCTCGCCGCCGCTCCCGCCTCGGCAGCGACGCTCGATGGCTCGCCGGTCGAGACGTCCACCCAGTTCTGTTCGGCGTCGTCGCTGTCGGCGCGAACCAATCTCACCGTCATCTCGCCCGGCGTCCAGCCTCAGGTGGGGCAGGACTTCTTCCTGCTGATGACGGTCGTCGGGCTCAACCAATGCCTGCCCACGCAGGGCGCGAGCATCAACGTGCTGCTGCCGTCCGGGGTCAGCGTCTCCGCGACCGGCCTGAGCCGGTGGGTGACCTCGCCTCGTCGAACCCGGGCGGGACGACCCAGACCGTGCCGTGCGTGCGCAGCAACGCCGAGAACGGCTCCATCCGGATCGATCCGCAGGGAGCGAGTTCTTGGTCGCTCAACCGCACCGGCCGCAACGTGGCCCAGGTGCAGCTCGCGGTGCTGGCGACGTCGGCCGGGCAGCTGCAGGCCTTCGGCTGGACGTGCGATTTCGGTTCGTCGGTTGCTTGCCTCGGCTCGCCGGTGGCCAACGCCATCCCGACGCTGACCTTCAGCGTCGCCGCCGCCCCCGGCCACGCCGCCTCCGGCCACCATCGGCGCAGACCAGCTGCCGATCCGCAAGGTGGGCACGATCTGCCCGGGCAGCTCCTGCCCGGACCTGGCGACCACCACCACGTCGATCAAGGTGCAGGCCTACATCACCGGTAGTCACCCGGCCGGTGCGTGGGTGATCCAGCGCCGCGACCCGGGAGCCACGTCGTTCAGCACGATTGCGACGAAGAGTCTCATCCAAGGCGGGGGCTTCGCGTCCGTCACGACCACGGCGACCGGCTTGCAGCCGGGGACGACCCACCGGTTCCGCGCCTGCCTCACCCCGACCGGGGGAACCCGGGTGTGCGGGGCGGACATCCAGCTCACGACGAAATCCGCCTGACTGGGTCCGTCGACGGACAACGCATCGCGAATGCGTCCGCTCGACGTCCGAGGCAACGATTTGAAGATCGCGTCCAGATACCGGTGAATCGGGGCAAGTAGGGTGAGGCCGTGGCGGGTACGCCTGGCTGGCCGATCAGACCCGATGGGCGGTCGATCGATTTGGTGTCGGGGCCAGGCATGGTGGGCCGGTCGGCGCAGCTCGTGGTTCTCGATCGACGGTTGGCCGAGGCGGCCGAGGGGTTCGGCGGGTTGATGCTGCTCACCGGTGAGCCCGGTATCGGCAAGACGCTTTTCGCCGACGAGGCGACCTTGCGGGCCCGGCGGCTGGGATTCCGAGGCGTTACGGGGCGCTGCCGCGAGACCGAAGGAGCGCCGCCGTTCTGGCCGTGGACACAGGTCCTGCGGGCTGTACTGTCCGGGTCGGCGAGGGAGCCGCTGTCCGCTTTGGGCCCGATTCTCGATGCCGAGCCCGGACCTGAGACGGACCGGTCCCGCCTGTTCGATGCGGTGACGAGGTTCCTGGCGGAGGAGAGTCTGGGGCAGCCGGTGCTCATTGTCCTCGACGACCTGCACCGCGCCGACCACGCGTCGCTGGGATTGCTGCGGTTCCTCGCCCCGATCGTCCGCGATAGCCGGCTATTGGTCATCGGCACTTACCGCACTGGGGAGATACCGACTGCGCATCCGCTTGCCTGTCTGGTCGCCGACGTGGTGGGCGGTGTCGGGGTGGATGTGTTGGCGCTGGAGGGGCTGACGCGGCGGGAGACGGCGCTGCTGGTGGCCCGGATGGCACCGTCTGGTGGGTCGCTGAGTGTCGAGGAACTGCACGAGCGGTCGGGGGGCAACCCGTTCTTCCTGACCGAGATCCTGCGTCTGGCGCCGGAGGCGACGGACGAGGTCCCGGCCACGGTGAGCGCGGCGATCTCGGCGCGGCTGGATCGGCTCCCCGCGCAGACCCGCAGGGTCCTCATTCTCGCGGCCGTCCTCGGCCGGGACTTCACGGTCGGGCTGTTGGCCCGAGTGGATGGCGCGAGCGAGGACAGGACGTGCCGGAGACTGGCCGCCGCGATCGCTGCCGGCGTCGTTGCGCCCATCGAAGCACGCGACGGCGCCTACCGCTTCACCCACGTCCTCGTGCGCGAGGTGCTCTATGACGCCCTGCCCGCGCCGCGGCGCACGGAGCTTCATGACCGGGTGATGTGCACCCTGGAACGCTCGGAACTCGTCCACATGGCGAGCCCGGTCGAGGTCGCCATCCACGCCGTCCGGGTTCTGCGCACCCCCGAGGAGCGCCTGCGCGCGTCACGTCTGGCGGTACGGGCGGCTGAGCACGCTGGCGATCTGCTGGCCCATGAGGAGTCCGCGGATTGGCTCGGGCGGGCCCTCGATCTGGGCGCCGCCGATGACGAGGAGCGCTTCGGCCTGCTGGTTGCTCTGGGTCGGGCTGCTGGCCGGGCGTATCGCGTCGACGCCGCCCGCGATGCGTACCGGCAGGCGTGGACGCTGGCCGATCGCAACCGCCCGGCTGCGGGGCTCGCCGAGGTAGCGCTCGGTTTGGGCGATGCCGTGGTGTCGACGGGCTCGGTGGATCCGGTGCTCGTCGGGATGCTGGAGGAGGCCCTGGAGCGCGCCGATCCCGCCGATCGACGATCGCGGATTCGCATGTCTGCGAGGCTGGCGGTGGAGCTGTATTGGAGCGACCGGCTCCCGGCGGCGCGGCGGTTGAGCGGACAGGCGGTTGCCGCGGCGCGACGGTTCGGGGACCCGGCGTCGCTCGTGGCGGCGCTGGCGGCGCGACAGGTCACCCTGCGGGGGCCCGACCAGCTCGATGAGCGCATCCGAGTCGGCGCGGAACTAATCGGCCTCGCCCGCCGACTCGGCGACGAGCATGCCGAGCTACACGCTCGACGGCTCGCGCTGGCCGACCGTCTGCAGGTCGGGCCAGAGCCCGCCGCGGCCGACCTGCAGGAGCAGGCGCTGTTCGCCGAAAGGACCCGGCTCCCGCTTGCGCAGTGGTACCTCATGGTCAGCCGCAGCATCTGGGACACACTTGCCGGGCGATATGAGGACGCGCTGCGGACCGTGGCCGAGGCCGAGGCGTTCGGGCGGCGGATCGGTGCGCCGCCGGCGGCCGTGTACGCCGCGCTCCAACGCTTCGCCGTCCTGTACCCACTGGGCCGGGCGATCGAGGTAGCCGACGAGCTGCGTGCGGGAATTCGCGCGTACCCCGGCGTGATCGCCCAGCGCTGCACGCTCTCCCTCGCGCTGGCCCAGGCCGGGCAGCGCGAGGAGGCCGATGCGCTGCTCACCGACCTCGTCGCGCAGCGGTGTGCCGTGGTGCCGCGCGACACGCTGTGGCTGTCCTGTCTCGCATCGCTCACGATGACCGCGGCCGAGCTCGACCGGAAGAACGAAGCGGCCACGCTATACGCCCTTCTACGACCGCACTCCGGCAGGATCGTTCAACAGGGCCTGGTTGCCTGGTGGGGTGCCGTTGACCACTACCTGGGGCTCGCCGCCGCCGTTGTCGGTCAACGGCATGACGCCGAGACCTCCCTCCGCGCCGGGCTGAGACTACACGAGGCCTGGGGCGCGGTACCGCAGATCGCGGCGAGCCTGCAGGGCCTTGCCAGGCAGCGTGCTTCCGGCTCGTCCGCTGACAGCGCCGCCGAGCTCACCGAACGGGAATGGGACGTGCTGCGGCTGCTGGCCACCGGCGCGGCGAACAAGCAGATCGCCCGTGAACTGCACATCAGCGTCCACACCGTGGAGCGACACGTCGTCAACCTGTACGCCAAGATCGGCGTGTCGAACCGAGCCGCGGCCACAGCCTTCGCGCTACGCCACCCGTGACCCACCGACCTCCACACCTACACGGTTTCCGCTATACCAGCCCACCCCTTCCCTGCCGATCCTGGGAACGGACCGGCGCACGGCGCGCCGGGACGGGAGGTACATCGCGGTGCGACTCGATGGCAAGATCACCCTGATCACAGGTGGGGAAAGCGGCATCGGGCTGGCGACCGCCCGCCGATTTGTGGCCGAGGGCGCGCAGGTGCACATCATCGGCCTCGACGAGGGCCGCCTGAAAGACGCCGTCGCCGAACTCGGCGCCGCGACGTCATACGCCGTCGCCGACGTCACCGACGAGGACGCCGTCCGACAGGCCATAGAGCTGGGGACCGCCCGCTTCGGCCCGTTGGACGCGCTGTTAAGCAACGCGGGCATCAGCGGCGCCCTCACCCCCACCACCGACTACCCGTCGGAGATCTTCGCCCGCACACTTGCCGTGCACATCACCGGCGCATTCCACGTAATCAAGCATGGGCTGCCCCTGATGAACGACGGCGGCAGCATCATCATCACCTCCAGCGTCGCGGGCCTCATGGGCTTCGCCGGAGCCTGCGCCTACGTCGCCGCAAAACACGGCCAAGTAGGGCTGATGCGGACAGTCGCGACCGAGGTAGCACCCCGGCGCATCCGGGTCAACACCCTGCATCCCGGTCCAACGTCCACAGCTTTCCAGGACGAGATCGAAATGGCAGCCACCGGCCTCCCCCGCGAACAGGCCGCGGCCGCCTTCGACCAACTCATCCCCCTCGGCCGCCACGCCACCGTGGACGAGATCGCCGCCGCCGCCGTCTACCTCGCCAGCGACGAGAGCGCCTTTCTCACACGCACGACCGTCGCTCTCGACGGCGGCATGCGCGGCTGACAACGGCCGCGGCTCCCGAGCCGCCGAGGGTGCCGACCTCGCGCTCATCCGCGCTGGCGCCAAGTCGCTTTGATGACCAGCTTCTTCGCCCCTAATTGCGCGCTCGTCAGGAGAACGCCTTCGTTCCATGAGGCGGATGCCCCCGCCACGTCGGCGACACCGTCAGCGTGCTGTACACCGCCGAATCGGGCTTCATTGCCAGCCAGACCATCCACTGCGATGGCGGCGCATCCACCGGCCTCGCCG
The DNA here is from genome assembly GCA_963750095.1 of uncultured Actinomycetota bacterium. Classification (GTDB taxonomy): domain Bacteria; phylum Actinomycetota; class Actinomycetes; order Mycobacteriales; family Pseudonocardiaceae; genus Pseudonocardia. The sequence continues at coordinate 11,227 of CAVVPJ010000014.1, forward strand.
ACCTCCCACTGAAACTGCAGCAGGGATAACCAGTAGGCCTTTAGACAGCCGCGGATGTGCTACGATCTCGACCAGTTTGCTCGCGAGGCCACGGCCGGTCGGGGTCAGGCTCCGCGTCGCGCTAGGGCCCATTCTGAAGCCTCGCCAAGGCCTGATCGACTGAAAGCCGAGAACCAAAACGGAGCGGATAATGTCTCACATCACGATTGATCGTGCCGATGGTCCACATGACAGCAGGATTGGGCGCGATCAGCTGGCGGTCACCGTATCTGCCCGCCGCGCCGACGTCCAGAAGTACTTAACCAAAACCCGCTCCAGTATCTCCCGCTGGTCGACGACAAGTCTCATCTGCAGTGCAATTGCTGCAGCTCTCACGGGTGGGCCAGCCCTCGGCGGCCAGGCGTTCACGAATACGATTCAGACGGGCCTCTCCCTGCCTGACGCTGGGCATGTCTGGCAACCCCTATGCCTAGTACGACAGCCGCACTTGGATCACCCGGCGCATCGTCGCCGGTAGTGGAGGCGGCGTGCGAGGGCTTGGTGCGCTCGTCGCCAGCTTGACCAGCGCAGGTAGTGGGTCAGGGGCTGGGCGGGTTTGATGATCAAGACGTTGAGCAGGTGGCGGATCTCGTTGGTGGTCAGGTGCAGTAGCTCACGGCCGCGGCGGTCGCGCGGTCGGGGAGCAGTGTCGGCCGCGTCGGCGACCATGACGGTGAGGATGGCGAGCGCGAGCATGGCCAGCACGGTGTGGCGGTGCCAGCCGGTCCAGCTGCGGACCTGGTAGTGATCGAGCCCGACCTGGCCCTTCGCAGCCTGAAAGCTCTCCTCGACCGCCCAGCGGGTGCCGGCGACGCGGACCAGACGGTTCAGCGAGACCGGGCTCGGTGCCCAGCACAGGTAGAAGGCCAGCTCCCCGGTGCGCCGATGGCGGCGGATCAGCAGCCACCGGTCGTCCTCGCCCCATGGCGTGGCGGGGTTGATCGAGACCCAGGCCCAGTCGTAGTCGCGGGGGCCCTTGGAGCCTTGCCCGGCGCAGTGTTGCTGCCAGGACCGTTGTGGCAGCGCGGCGGCCAGGACGTCGACCCGGCCGTGTCCGGCGCCGGTGGTGACATGTTGATCGACCGCCACCGCGAGGACGTAGCCCACGCCACGCTCGCGCAGCCCGGTTCGGAATGCGGTGTTGGCGCCGTAGACCTCGTCGGCGGTGGTCCAGGCGGCCGGGACGTCGGCGTCGAGGGCGGCGTAGACCATCTCGGCGGCCTGGGCGGGTTTGGTCGCGAACTCGACGTTGGCGGGGATGCCGGCTGCGGCGCAGCGGTCTGTGTCAGCGCACCAGGTCGTGGCCGGCAGATAGAGGCGACGGTCGATCAGCGCGCGCCCGTGCGGGGAGGCGTAGGACAGGAAGACCCCGACCTGGGCGTTCTCCACCCGCCCGGCCGTGCCGGTGTACTGGCGCTGAACCCCGGCCGAGCACACGCCCTTCTTCAGGAAGCCGGTCTCGTCGGCGATCAGCACGCCGTCGGGGTGGCCGAGGCGCTCGACGACGATCGAGCGGACCTCGTCGCGGACCTGCCCGGCGTCCCAGCTCGCCGTGCGCAGCAGCCGCTGCATCGCATCCGGGCGGGCTCCGCCGGCATGCTCGGCCAGCCACCAGCAGTTCTTCCGCTCCGTCGCCGACAGCAGCCCGGCCACGTAGTCCCGAGCGGTGCGTCGCGGCTCGGCCCGCCCGAACGCGCTCTCCACCCGGTTCATCACCTGATCGACGGTCTTGTCCCATCGGATCGGATCGACACCGTCTACGCTATGGCCCGCGGCCACCACTTGATCATCTGGACTCGACACAAGCCCGGCATGATCACGTGGTGACCGTTCCCTGTCACGGCGACACGCCGAAGATCGTCAAGTGCGGCTGTCGTACTAGGAGCTCTAGTCACTTCTGTGCTCGCTGCGATCGCAACACAGATGTGCAGGTCGCGGGAGGCCAGCGGGCGAGTCACCGTTGCCGAGGCCGCGGCCGGGACGCTTGATGGCCTCTTACTTGACCTCAAGTATGCAGACCTCACCACTGATGCCGCTTTGAATCGATACCGACAACTCGCAGACAAGATCGGCTTCGTCTAGTGTCTCGTGATTCTGAGTGCTTGCGCCATCCCGCATGTACTCATATAATTCCGAGGTGGACCTGAATGAAGATCAGCGTACTCAGCTGCGAACACTGATGAACAGTCCGAGTGTTTCGGCGGACGTTGCAACACGAGCGCGCATCGTGTTGTGGCATGCGGAGAATCGGCCCCGGAAAGAGGTTGCCGAACTTGCAGGCGTGTCTCGACCCACGGTGGATCTGTGGGTCGGTCGTTTCATGGATGATGGTATCGCGGGGCTGTCAGGTCGGAAACGAGGTGCGGCGAGAGAGCAGATGAGCCCTCGGATTCGGGCGCGGATCCTGGCGTTGACCCGGACGAGCCCACCGGCTGAGACAGGCTTGTCGCACTGGTCGAGCCGGGAGATGGCCGACTACGTGCGGCGGACCGAGAACACCTACGTGTCACACCACTACGTGGCGAAGCTGTGGCGCGAAAACGGGCTGAAGCCGCACCGTCAAGGCACCTTCAAGGTCAGCCGAGACCCGGCGTTCGCCGAGAAGGTCGCCGACATCGTCGGGCTGTACCTCGACCCACCCGGAGGTGCCGTGGTCCTCTCGATCGACGAGAAAACGCAGATCCAAGCCCTGGACCGCACCCAGCCGACGCTGCCGATGACCTTCGGCGCCACCGAGCAGCGCACCGCCGACTACGTCCGGCACGGCACCACCAACCTGTTCGCGTCGCTGAACGTCGGCACCGGCGAGGTGTTCGGGCTCTGCTCCTCAACTCGCGACGGCGCCGAGTTCCTCGGGTTCCTCAAGAAGGCCGTCAAGCCGCACGCCGGCAAGGATGTCCACGTCGTCCTGGACAACCTGTCCACCCACAACACCCCGGACGTCCAGGACTGGCTGAAACTCAACCCGAACGTCACCTTCCACTTCACGCCGACCGGCTCATCATGGCTGAACCAAGTAGAAATATGGTTCGGCAACATCACTCGCCAATCCATCCGCCGCGGCACCTTCAGCTCCGTCAAAGTATTGATCAACCAGATCCGCGACTACATCGACCACTGGAACGCCAACGCGAAGCCATTCGTCTGGACCGCCACCGCCGACGACATCCTCGCCAAGGTCAGAATCGTGCAGGCCAGCATCAAGAAGCTTGTCGACAACAATGCCAAATAAAAGAAAATAGGATTACGAGACACTAGTCGAATCGCAGTCATCGAGTCGCCGCCGGACTTGGTGGCTCCGGAGTACGGGAATGAACTGCGAGACGTTCGCCATGATGAAGGTGACGGATCCGCCACTGGGCGCCGTCTCGGAATGGTGGTGGAAATCGTTCTGGCCGACTGCCGGGTTCCTGATCGACCTCTGCACGGCTGGTGGTCCGTCACCACCACTGCCCGCGGCCATCCGGCTTGAGGGTCGCCACTCCTATCTCGTCCCGGCCGCTCTTCGGCTGATCCAAATTCGGGCCCTACTGACGTTTCTGTGGGTTCTCTTCATGATCGTCCGGGTAGTGGTGGGCAGAGGCCGCCGCGGGTGAGGTCGGCCATGGCGATCAGTGCTTCGGGGCTGTGGTAGCCGTAGGCGCGGCGGGTGAGCAGTCGTAGGTGGGTGTTGGTGGCCTCGGAGCGGGCGTTGGACAGGCCGTGTTCGACGGCGTTCAAGATCAGGGCCTGGTATTTCTTGATGGTCTTGGCGAGGCGGACGAACGGCTCGAGGCGGCAGCGGCGGGCCCAGGCGATCCAGCCGCCCAGCAGGGCTCGGGCGTCGGCAAGATCGGCGGCCCGGAAGATCGCCCGGAGTTGCTCTTTGAGCAGGTAGGCTCGGTAGAGCCCGCCGTTGGCCTTGGCGATCCCGGCGAGCGTGGTGCGCTGGTTGCCGGTCAGGTTCGGTGGGTTTTTCAGCAGCGCCCAGCGGGTGTGCTTCAGGGCGGTGGCCTGGTCGTGGTGCCCTTGGGCGCGGAGCCGGTTGACCATGGCGCGGCGGACCTGATCGAGGGCCTCGGTGGCCCAGGCCACGACGTGGAACGCGTCCAGGCACACCACCGCGTTCGGGGCGCGTTCGGCGACGACGTCGTGGATCCACTGGGCTCCGTCGGCGGAGACGTGGGTCAGCTGCACGGCGCGATCGGCGCCGAGGTCGTCGAAGAACCGCCCCAGGGTCTCCTGCGTCCGGTTCTTCCCGGCCCAGACCAGTCGACCGGTGTCGTGGTCGACCACGCACAGCAGGTAGCGCTGGCCCTTGCGGTAGCTGATCTCGTCGATCCCGATCCGGCGCAGCCCGGCCAGCCGGTCGAGCCTGCCCGCTCGGTCGGCGACGACCCGGGTGACGATGTCGGCCACGCTGCGCCAGGCCACCCGCAACAGCACCGCGACCACCGACAGCGCGGCGTGGCAGACCAGCCATGCAGCGGTGTCCTCGAACGCAGTGGTGAACCGCGACCCCGGCCGCGCCCAGGGCACCGCGGCGACCACCACCCCGTGCTCGCGACACGACACCCGCCGAGTCGTGGCCTGCAGGAACACCTGGGTGGTGCCCAAGTCCAGGCCCCGCCAGCGGCGCGGGGTCGGGCTGGTGTCATAGCCCGGGCAACGCCGCTGGCAGCGCGAGCACCGCCGCGCCGCGGACACCTTCGGCCGCACCTGGGCCACGAGCACTTGTCCGCTGCGCCCGTCGGTCTCCAGCTCTACCGATTCGATCACCGTGTGCTCGACCCCGAGCATCCGGCGCCATACCCTCGTCGTGCGCACACCGTCCCTCGTCTTCGGTTCTGGTTGTCGAAGTTCCAGCAACTGAAGACAGGGCGCGGCGTGCGCCCTTCATTCCACGATCTTCACCGGTAGGTCAACCCGCCAGCTGAGGTTCGGGGGCGCTGCGCACCCTGCCGGGCAGGCCCCGGCCTGCCCGCAAGTACCTGCCCGACAGGGGCCGCAGAGGCTCGCAGGTCCAGGGGGGCGCGAAGCGCCCTCGCGCAGCGACGCCGAAGGCGCCCTTGACCTGGGAGGGGCGGACCCGCACGCTGCGCAGCGCCCCCGAACCGGACCCACAGAAACAGCAGAAGTGCCCAAATTCGACTCGATTGACTCCGTTTCTCTGACGCACAGGGGGTGCGATTCCCATGACGCTGGGTAGAACCGACTTGCAGTTGCCCGCGTCCGAGCGGATCTCGGCAAGGCGTTACCTTGCCACGGAACTCCACCGAATACGACCCCCTCCGGGGATCGAGCCTTGCCAGCTCAATTCTCTCCAGGCATGGCAGTCCTTCCAGGCAACAATATGACGGCTTTGCCGACCGTCCGCCAGACAGTACACATATTTCCGCGCTGCTCCACGCGGCGCCGAGAATGAGAGAGTCCCGTTCCGACGACCCCACCGACCTCGCGCTGGCCGCGAGCGTGCGGACGGGGGCTTCCGCGCCTACCGGCCCGAGCACCGCGCCGCGGTCCGTTGGAGCTCTAGCAGAGCGAACATTGTTCGCGACGACTGCACGCCTCTAGGGCAGGGGCGCCGGCGCGGGCCACCGACGCTGGCACTACCAGCAAACGCCAACAAAAGGAAATGACATGGCTATCATCACGGCATCCCTGACCGACTCAGTCGGCGAACCGTTGCAGCGCACGTTCGTGGAACACATCGGAAAGATTGGTGCGATCGAGGTACGTCTCGGCTGGACCATCACCGATGCCAACGGCAGCCTCACCTTCGACGCCGGGCTCGGCTTCGACCGCGTTGACATCGAGGTCCATTGTCGAAATTCGGTAATCCGTGTCGTCGATGACTCGGATTCGATTCCCGGGACCTCCCACATCCGGGTCAAGATGAACGTCGGGCAGGGCGAGAATGCTGCAGTCGGCTCCTTCGGATCGCATTTTCGAATCCTCGGGAAGGCCCAGGACGTGTACGACACGGTGTGGCGGCAGTTCAGGCCGTACAACAGGAGCAGTCGAGGAGCGTTCCCGTTGGGACGCAAGCCATCGGTCAAGGAAACGTTCGCCAGCAGCGCCACCTGTGAGGCCGCGTTCCCGGACAGGTTCCCGATCGCCGAGCTCTCGTTCGTCGAACCGGTTGGCGTGTTCAACAGCCTGATGCCCATCGCGCACATCAAGAAGAGCACGACGCTGTTCGGCTCGGCGACCGCCGACCCGTCACTCATCCCGCACGAGATGGGCCATGTCTTCCACTTCGCCGCACTCCGCGCCGCGACGCGCGCGCAGTACGAGGCCGGATACCTAGGCTACCTCACGACCACCGCCGCGAACGGCGGCAATCTCTTCCACGGCTTCTCGCAGAAGACCAGTCCACTGATCGCGTTCATCGAAGCTGTCGGCATCTTCTCCGCGCGCTTCTTCTTCTTTGCGAAGCTGGTGAAACCGAACTTGACCGGAGAAGATCTCCGACGCGCGTTCTTCCGCGACGAGCTGTCGAACAACCGGTCGTTGCCGGACGTGCTCGTCGGCGACTCCCCCCGGGCCGGACTGCTCGCCGGCGGCACGGTCACCCCATCGGTCACCACCGATTCCGTCGAGGGCGCGATCTACGGCGCCATCTATCTCGACTTCGCCCGCCGAGTTGGTCTTCGAGAAGCAGTGGGCCTGGTCCTCGACAGCAACGCCGCCGACTTCGACGAGTTCCAGATCTACGTGCACGGCCGCGGCAATCCTGGATGGACCTCAGCCATCGACGAGGTGGCCCTCACGTGGCACATGTAGGCCGTCCATAACGGATCCCCCCGCATTGACCCCGACGACCCGTCCAGGTCCGGCGAAAATGGAATGTCATGGCCTGGGCGGTCGAAATTCATGTCAGTCCCGCCAGCGAGCCGCCGGCCCCGAAGCCGGGCGTCGTCGTCGAGATCGCGTTCGACGCCGAGATCGACAGTGGGGCGCACACGGCCGAGACCGTGCGGCGGACGGTCCGGGTATCGCTGGACGAGCGGCTGAGCGGCGCCACTCGGCTCGAGTCGGTGCAGGGACCCACGGTTCGGGTGGGTGTCCTGGCCGCGGACGGCGCCGCACTGGTCACCCGGACCGTGGTCATCGTCGGGGACCGAGCGGACGTGGTGCTCAGCGACGACGAGGTGGCGCGCATCCGCGACGGCGGGCAACTCCTGCCCGACACGGTCGCGCCCAAGCTGGTGCGACGTTCGGTCCGGCTCGTTCCCACGAGCTCGATGCGGCCGACCTACGCCAGCACGCTCGCCGACGCCGTCGCCGTCGCCGTCGCCGGCTCCGCCGAGCAGCTCAAGGCCTCCGGTCTGGAGGATCTCCTGCAGACCGGGGGTGGACGGTTCGTCGCGGCGATCGAGCTGGCCGGTGCCGCGCGGTCCGCCGTCGGCCGGATCGGGTGGTCGCCTGCGCACGTCGCCGTGGACGGGTCGTTCCTGGCCGAAATTGCCGATGGTGCCGTCCGTGGGCTGGCTGTGGTCGCTGGTGGGTGACCGCTCGGTGCTCGGCTTCGTCGCCGATGACCTCTCCCAGCCGCGCGGGCCCCTGGTCGTGACGTTGCCGATTTTCGGCGACGAACCGACGCCGAACCACGCCGCCTCCTGCCTGCAGGATGACGGTGCCCGCCGACGTGAGCGAGGCCGAGCTGGCGAACAATCCGGATGTCTACTCGGAGGACCCTGGCTCGTTCTGCCGACCCTTCTCGGGGACCTCGCGGTCGCGGCCGGGGACACCACCACCACCACCGCCGACCAGCACCACCGCCTCACTGGCTATCGCCGAGCGGCTGGCCGCCGCCGACCCCGCCAACGCTGGATACCCAGCGTGGCCTGTCGGTCAGCCACGAACGGCTCGGGGACCTCGCGGTCGCGGCCGGGGACACCACCACCACCACCGACCAGCACCACCGCGCCTCACTGGCCATCGCCGAGCGGCTCGCCGCCGCCGACCCCGCCAACGCCGGATACCCAGCGTGGCCTGTCGGTCAGCCACGAACGGCTCGGGGACCTCGCGGTCGCGGCCGGGGACACCACCACCACCACCGACCAGCACCACCGCGCCTCACTGGCCATCGCCGAGCGGCTCGCCGCCGCCGACCCCGCCAACGCCGGATACCCAGCGCGGCCTGTCGGTCAGCCACGAACGGCTCGGGGACCTCGCGGTCGCGGTCGGGGACACCACCACCACCACCGACCAGCACCACCGCGCCTCACTGGCCATCGCCGAGCGGCTGGCCGCCGCCGACCCCGCCAACGCCGGATACCAGCGCGGCCTGTCGGTCAGCCACGAACGGCTCGGGGACCTCGCGGTCGCGGTCGGGGACACCACCACCACCACCGACCAGCACCACCGCGCCTCACTGGCCATCGCCGAGCGGCTGGCCGCCGCCGACCCCGCCAACGCCGGATACCAGCGCGACCTGACCTACGTCCGGCAACACCTGGCCGAACTCCCAGACACCGGCCAGACACCCTGACCCCGGCCTCTGTCGCGGATCGGGTCGGTGATCCGCCATGCGACCTCGCTATCCGACCATCGTTGTGTGCGTCGCTCATCGGGGACACCATTGACCTCCGATGCACACGAGTGAACAGCGGGTGCCAGGCGTCCCAGAGAGGCCACGCCGATGCCGCCTGACCAGGAGAAACCCTCCCAAGGGAGGCCACGGCCAGTGCCTGACCAACGAGCCACAGATCAACATTGCTCTGACCTGCGGAAACGAGCCGCCTTGGGGAGTCGAACCCCAGACCTACGCATTACGAGTGCGTCGCTCTAACCGACTGAGCTAAGGCGGCGGGTGGTGCGAGCCCGAGTCTACCGACCGGCGTGCAGGCCACGAGCGGGCCCCTGGCCGTCAGCCGCTCGTGGCGAATGTCCGCCCTCGGATGGGCGGGCCGGGCCGTAGCCGCGATCCTGAGGATCATGGGAGAGCGACGGCTCGGGGAGGTGCTGGAGGCCGAGTGGGCGGCGGGGGTGGCGGCGCGCAACGGGCCGCGGATCGGGTCGGTGCTGGTCGTGGCGGGGCTGGTACGCGCGCCGAGCTCTACGGGGTGCTCGCGGGGATGCGGGACTGCCGATATCTCGACTGGCCGAGGTACGGGCCGTCGACCACACCTGCTGCGCGGCCTCGGCCCGCACGAGCTCGTCGAACAGGCTGGTTTCCGTCCGCTGTGAGCCCGCGGGCAGGCATGGCAGCGCCTCCGTGCTCGTCGCGACGTGCGAGCAGCCGACCGAGGAGCTGCGTGCCATGACGTCGGTGTCGCTTCGTCCACGCGCTCGTCCCCGAAACCGTGATCGCTGATCCCGACCCGCGGCGTCGGGCGACCCTGCACGCGGGGCGCTGGCAGTGCTCTCCTTACCACGGCGGCGGAGCCGGAGCCGAGAGTCGTCGCCCATCATGTGCTGCACGCCCCGCGGTGTGGTGCCCGAGGCAGGACCTGCGTGCCGCGGTCGTCGAGGCCGCGCAGGACGGCCTGGGCACCGCCGCCGGATCACGTCGCGGACGGTCGCGGGCACGGCGGCGTCGCCGGTCGCCCGCAGTCGCACGAGCTCGCCGACAACGAACGGGTTGCCACCGGTCCGGTCGTGGACGGCCGCCGCGGCGATCCCGGTGCCCGCGAGCCACGTCGTGAGATCAGCGATCGTGAGCCCGTTGAGCACGTGGCGTCGGCATGCCCGCTGGGTCGCGAGCTCGGTGAGCACCTGGGCGAGGTCGGGCAGGCCTCGGTGTCCCGGTAGGTCACGACGACGGCGACCGCGGCGTCCCGCAGCTGATCGGCGAGGAAGCCCAACAGCCGCAACGACCCCTCGTCGGCGCGGTGCGCGTCGTCGAGGACGAGCAGCAAGCCGCTCGCGGCGCGCAGCCCCTCGATCTCGCCCGTGCGCACGCCCGCACCGGCGACCCGATGGCGATCACTGGCTACCTCGGCGGCGGGCCCGCGTTCGACAACGCCGTGGGCGCGTTCGCGCGGGCCTAGGCCGACAGACCGAGCGCGACCATCGCGCGCTGCTCGACGCGATCGCCGCCGACCGGGTCGCGGCGCTGCCGGACCTGTAAGGCTCAGGTGCGGCGGGCCGGCACGGCCTCGGCCAGCACCCGGAGGCCGTTGCCAACACCACCACGTTGAACAGGACCTGCGCGATCATGAGGAGCCGCGCGAGCTGGCCCTGCGCGTGGCGTCGCCGAAGCCGACGGTGGTGAGCGTGGACCAGGTCGGCGACCGCGAAGGCCGTCACGCCGAAGACCGCGTGAGCACCAGGTTGTCGGCCCGAACCTCGGGTGTCGGCGTGTGCACCTCGTGGGCGACCTTGCGGCCGACGAGCCACACGACCACGCCGAGCGCGGCCAGCGCCCCGACTGCCCTGGCCCAGGCCACGCCGCCAGTCAGCGGCACCAGGTAGTAGCCGATCACCACCAGCCCGATCTGGATGACCAGGCGGGTCGACGTGCGCGCCATCGCTCCTCCTCGACGGAGCGCGCGTCGGCACCTGCCGCAGGCTCAGCCACGCTCCAGGGCCGTCATCATCGCCTCGACCGCGATCTCCGGCTTGACATTCTGATCCATCGCCGTGCGGCAGGCGAGAACCGCTTCCAGCCTGCGGAGCACGGCCTCCGCATCCCATTCGGCCGCCGCGCGTCGGATCTCGCCCGCGCGATCGGGATGGGTGAGCGGCACCCCGGCGCCCGCGCCGACGACGAGTGTGTCGCGGTAGAAGCCCGCGAGATCGACGAGCGCGCGGTCGATCGCGTCACGCTGCGTGCGCGTGTTGCGGGAGCGCTGCAGCTTCTCCAGCTCACGCTCGGCCGCCTTCGCACCGCGCGCCGCGGCCGCGACCCCCTTTCCGACCCCGCCCGCGCCCATCGCGACCGCGAGCTCCTCGCGCTCGGCGGCGTCGCGGGTCTCCGACAGCTCCGCCGCCTCCCCCCGCGCGGACCGCACGAGATCCCCGGCGAAAGCGAACGCGTCACCGATGCCGCGCAGGCGCAGTGGGAGGCCGAGGATGGTGTCGCGATGGCCGCGCGCCTCCGGATCGCGGGCCAGCCGCCGTGCCCGTCCGACGTGCCCGCCCGACACCGACGCCGCCCACGCCGCCTGGTCCGGTTCGATCCCGTCGCGGCGTGCGAGAACGTCCGCGATCGCCGCCGCCGACGGGGTGCGCAGCGGCACCGGCCTGCAGCGGGACCGGATGGTGATCGCCACGTCGTCGGGGTGGTCGGACGGCGCACAGAGCAGGAAGATCGTCTGTTCGGGTGGCTCCTCGATGAACTTGAGCAGCGCGTTGGCCGCGTTCTCGGTGAGCCGATCGGCGTCGGTGACGATGAGCACCTGGTAGCGGCCGGTCGCCGGGCGGCGGACGGCGGACTGCACGAGCGTGCGCATCGACTTCACTGAGATCGACAGGCCCTCGGGCACGATCTCCCGTACGTCGGCGTGGGTGCCCGCCATGACGGTGTGGCAGGCGACGCACTCGCCGCAGCCGTGGCGGGGACACTGCAGCGCTGCCGCGAACGCGCGCGCGGCCACCGACCGCCCGGAGCCGGGCGGGCCGGTGAACAGCCACGCGTGGGTCATCGCCGCCGGATCCTCCGCCGCCCGGCGCAGCTCCGCGACGGCCGAGGGCTGGCCGACCACCTCGTCCCAGACGCTCATGACGCACCCGCCTCGCGCTGGCCTGCGTCGCGATCAGGGTGCGGGGGGGCGTCCGGACCGGCCTGCCGGGGCGCCTCCGCGGCGACGAGCGGGCCGCCAACAGGTGCGGTCGGCGGCGGGACCGGTGGGGCGGTGTCTGCTGGGCTCGCGCCCGGGCGGGCGGGCAGCAACAGGGTGAGCCCGGCTGCCACGCGCCGGGCGACCTCGTCGGGCGGCCCATCGGCGTCGACCACCACATAGCGATGCGGCTCGGCAGCCGCCATGTGGGTGAGCAGCCGCCGGACCCGGACGTGCTCCTCGCCCGCCAGCCCGGACGCAGGGGCGACGCCACCCGAGGGTGCGCGGTCGAGCAACACCGACACGTCCGGTCGCAGCCGCCCTGTGGCCCACACGGCGAGGTGCTCCAGCTCGCCGGGATCCAACCCGTCGGTCGCCACCCCGAACTTCGAAAGCGGAACGGACAGGAACCGGCCCGCGACGACCAGCGCCCCCGCGGCGAGCGCAGGCCTGATCACCCGCTCCACCTCGTCGGCGAGAATCGCCGCGGCCGCCAGCGCCCGCGCGCGCGACCCAGAGAGCGACGCCTCGCGCAGCGCGGCGGCCCAACGCTCCCGATCGGCGGCTCCGCCCTCGAGCTCGACGACGGTGTGGCCCTCGGCGCGCAGCCAGGACGCCAGCCGGGCGGCCTGCTCGGCGGCCTCGTCAGCGTCGATGCTCTCGATCGCGACCAGCAGACCGCTGCCCTCGCGCGGCTCGCCCCGACGGAGCGCGGCGAGCAGGTCCGGAAGCATCGGGGCGGTGCGGCGATCGTGCATCTGGCGGTAGGCGATGGAGCCGACGGCTGCCGCGACCAGACCGCCCGCGAACATGACGACCCGTGTGCCGTCGATCGTGATCGGGCCGACCGTGCGGGTGGACACCAGCCCGACGATCACCGGGACAACCGAGAGCGAGCCCAGGAGGGTCAGCCGGACGATCGTCTGGACGAAGGCGTTGATCCGGCCGCGGATCTCGTCGGCCACCTGCGCCCCGATGATCGTCAGACCGGTGAGGAACGCGATCCCGGCGAACGCGCCGACCAGCATCACCGCGGCGATCGCCAAGAACAGGTGCGGCGCCAAGGAGACCAGCACCAGTGCAAGACCGGCCGCGACGATGCCCGCGCCGAACAGCCGGTTGTGCGGGATGCGCCGGGCCATCCGTGGTGCGGCACCCATACCGAGGGCCAGCCCGATGAAGACCGAGGCGAACAGCACGCCGTAGGCGGCGTTGCCGCCGCCGAGGCTCTGCGCGTAGAGCGTGGCCGAGCCGATGACGATGCCGCCCGCGGCGAACGCTCCGATGATGCCGATCACGAGCCCGCGAATCAGCGGGGTGCGCGCGACGAACGCCGCGCCGTCGCGGATCAGCGCGAGCATCCCGGGCGCGGCGGCACGGCGCTCGGCGGACCGACCGGAGATCTCCGGGATCCGCACGAGCACGGTGAGCGCGATGACCAGGTAGGCCGCGCCGGAGAGCAGGACGGCGACGTACACCGTGTCGAGCGCGGACGCCCCGAGGATCGCCCCGCCGCGCGAGAGCAGCGCGAACAGGCCCGCGGCGGTGATCACCGAGACGCCGTAGGTCATGACGAGCGCGAGCTGGTTGGCCGTTTCGACCTGGTCCGGTCTGCGCAGGAGGTTGGGCACAGCCGCGTCCTTGGCCGGTATCCAGAACATGGCGCAGAACTCGATCAGCAAGGTGGCCACGAGCAGCCACCAGATCGTGCCGACCAGTGGGATCGAGACGAAGAGGGCGCACCGCAGGAGATCGCAGATGACCATGACGCGGCGCCGGTCGAACTTGTCGGCCAGCGCACCCGCGACCGGCCCGAGCAGCAGCGGCGGCAGCAGCTTCGTGGCGACGACGCCGCCGAGCGCGAAGCTCTGCGCCTGATGGCCGCTGGTGAGCTGGGTGGCGAGGGCCGAGAGGGCGAGCAGGCTCATCCAGTCGCACACGCCCGCGATGGACGTCACCAGCCACAGCCGACGGAACGCCGGTATGGCGAGGACCGCGCGCACACGGTGGGCGGTGGGCGCGGACGGCGGCGGCACGGGCGTGCTGATGGCGACCCACCTCCCTCGGGTGTCGGTGGCCAGGGTAAGCCGGACCACCGACAAAACCGGCGGTCAGGTCTGCAGCAGGGCGAAGACCAGCTGGATGAGGATCAGCGCGTAGATGAAGACGAAGAACCACGTGAACAGCCGGGAGCCCAGCTTGCTGCGGGAATGCCGGGTGAGCCCGAGGATCACCGGGTCCTGGACGATGCGCGGACGGGCCTCAGGGCGAGGGGGGAGGGGGTGGTGGCAGGACGGCGCCGCCGCGGCGGGCGTTCGTGGCGCGGGGGGCGCTTGCGGTCCGGAAGACGGTGACGTGCCGGGTGCCACCGGCGCCGTCGGTGGCGCTGACGGGGCGGGTGGCGCTGACGCCGTGAGCGGCGAGGAGGGATCCGCGGGCGCGGCGGCGATGCTTCGCCCCTCGGGCGGATCGGGCGCGGCGGCGCGTAGTGCGGGTTCGGCGGGGCGGGCTCCCGCATCGGGCAGGCCGGGCGGGGCGGGCGGGGCGGGCAGGGTGGCCGCGCTGCGCCAGGTGCGAGCCGCGGGCTCGGCGCGGGGTGTCGCGGGCTCGGCGGAGGGTGTCGCGGGCTCGGCGGGGGGTGTCGCGGGCTCGGCGGGGGGTGTCGCGGGCTCGGCGCGGGGTATCGCGGGCTCGGCGGAGGGACGGGGGCGCGGTCGACGGGGGGCGGGCGGGTCGGCGGAGGCGCCGTCGCGGGGGCGGCGGGCGGGGGCGCCGTCGCGGGGTCGGGTCGGGGCGCGGCCCGCGGCGATGTCGGCGACGAGGTCGGAGACGCGGTACACCGAGTCGGCCTCCGGGTCCGTCGGCCGCCACGTCACGGCCGTCGATGCTAGAACGCCCGACCCCGGTACGCCGCGCAAGTCACCCAAGAGCAGGGCGGCGACTTCACACACCTTCAAGCGTCCTCGCACAGCGCCGACCCTGTGCGAGGACACCACAACCTGTGCGAGGTCGTGCCCGGACCGGGCTCAGTTGCCGCCGCCCCCGCCGCCACCCCCGCCGCGCCCGCCACCGCCGCCGCCCCCACCGCCGCCGCCCCCGCCGCCGCCGTTCCCGTCACCGGGAGCGGCGGGCGCCTCGGGCGCGCTGCCGCTGCTCACCGTCAACAGGATCGTCTCGCCCGGCAGTGCCTGGCCCTGCGGGTTCTGTCCCACCACCGTGCCGCGGGGGGCGGCGTTGTCGGTCACCTGCACCGAGTTCGCCCGGCCCGCGCGCTGCAGGATCGCCCGCGCCTCGTTCTGCGACCGCCCGACGACGTTCGGCACCTGCGCCACCGGCGCGCCGTTGAGGTACCGCGGGTCGGGAGGTGGCAGCGGAAGGACCGGCTGCCCGTCCAGCAGCGGCTTCATCGCGCCGAACCAGGTCTGCGCGGGGGTCTTGCCGCCGAAGATGTTCCCGCTCCCACAGGGGAACGGCGACCCGGCGCCGTCACAGAGCGGCCGCGGCGAGTTGGTGTCGTCGAAGGTGATCACCGCCCCCGCCATCTGCGGCACGACGCCGACGAACGCCGCCGACTTGTGCTGCTGGGTCGTGCCGGTCTTGCCCGCCATCGGCCGGTTCCATCCCACGGAGCGCGCTGCACCGGCGGCGGTGCCGCTGACGTCGTCCTGGCTCAGGCCGATCATCATCGTGTTCGCCAGCCCGGGCTCGACCGCCTGTGTGCAGGCCGCCTCCTTGACCGGCACGGGCTTGCCGTTCTGGTCGGTGACCGACTCGATCGGGCTGGGCGGGCACCACTTGCCCGCGCTGGCGAGCGTGGCGCCGACGTTCGCCAGCTCCAGCACGCTCGTCGGGCTCACCCCCAGCGTGAACGAGGCCTGCCGCTGAGCCTTGGTGACCTCGGCGATCGAGCGGTCGGTGCGCCTGCGCGTCCCCGGGTCGATGAAGGGGGTTGTGGCCAGCGACTTCATGCCCAGCCGCACCGCCATGTCCACCACGTCCGGCACGCCGGTGAACTCCTCCAGCTTGACGAACGCGGTGTTCGGCGAGGTCGCGAGCGCGGACTGCAGCGACATCCTGTCGGCGTACTTGCCCGCGTTCTGCACCGGAATCGGACGGCCGCCGCCGTCGACGTAGATCGGCGAGGCGTAGCCGCTCGGCGGCACCGCGAGCACGTAGTTGATGCCCAGGCCCTTCTCCAAAGCCGTGGCCGCGGTGAAGATCTTGTAGGTCGACCCGGCACCCAGGTTGACCGGCTCGTACGGCAGCCCGTAGCTGGTCTCCAGCTTGCCTGCGTCGAGCCCGAACACCCGGTTGGACGCCATCGCGAGCACCCGGTGCTTCTCGGCGCCCGGCTGCACCACCGACATGACGTCCGCCACGTTGCGCTGGTCGGGCGGCACCTGCTGGTTCAGCGACGCCTTCACCTTGGCCAGCACGTTGGGGTCGAGCGTCGTCTTGATCGTGTAGCCGCCGCGGTTGAGCTGGTCGGTCGTGAAACCGGAGTCGAGCAGGTAGCTCTGGACGTACCTGCAGAAGAACCCGGCATCCCCGGCGCCGATGCATCCCGAAGGCTGGACGACCAGCGGGTTCGCGACGCCCAACGGGCTCGCCAGTGCGGCCTTGGCCTGCCCACCGTCGATCATCTGCTGTTCGAGCATCTGCTGGATGACGACGTTGCGCCGCTCGAGCGCGGCCTGCGGCTTCGTGACGGGGTCGGTGGCGCTGATGTTGCGCACCATGCCCGCGAGCAGCGCGGCCTGGGGCACGGTCAGCTTGTCCGCCGTCGTGTTGAAGTACGTCCGCGCGGCGGACGCGACCCCGGCCGCCCCGTTGCCGAACGAGACGATGTTGAGATACCGGGTGAGGATCTCCTCCTTCGACAGCGCGCGCTCCATCTGCAACGCGATCTGCGCCTCTTTGAGCTTGCGCGCGGAGGTCTGCTCGGTGGCCTTGAGCCGCTCGGTCTCGGTCTTCGCGGTGACGTAGAGGAAATAGTTCTTGACGTACTGCTGGGTGAGCGTGGACGCGCCCTGCACGACGTCGCCCGACGCGGAGTTGGCGATGAGGGCGCGGATCGTCCCCTGCCAGTCGACGCCGTTGTGCTGGTAGAACCGCCGGTCCTCGATCGCGACGATCGCGGCCTTCATCGCGGGCGAGATCTGGTCGGACGTGACGGCCTGGCGGTTCTGGTTGGGCTCGAAGAACCGGGCGACCGGGGCGCCCGCCGCGTCGGTGACCGTGGTGGTCAGCGGCAGCGGCCCGTCCACGACGTCGGTGGAGACGGTGGTGACCGTGTCGCCCGCGTCGTTCGAGACGAGGCCGACCCCGGCGACCGCGGGGAACGTGATCCCGGCGACCAACACCCCCGCAACCAGGCACAGACCGAGCAGAAGGGCGATCGGTCGCATGAGTCGCAGGCGGGACGTCACGACCCCGGAGCGTACGTCCGTCTGGTCGAGTTGAGTAATTTCCCTCGTTTCTGAGTGAACCGAGGCGCCTCAGAATTCGTCTGTGCTGGTCGGGAGCACTTCATCAAAGGACCAGGAGCGGGTCATGGCCTCACGGGGGAACTGGCGCGGCGCGGCGCGCTGCCGTACGTCCGATGCGGAGGACCTCTTCGTCACCGGCCGCAAGCAGCGGGAGGCCCGGCAGTTCTGCCGGGTCTGCCCCGTGCGCACCGAGTGTCTCGCGCACGCGCTCGACCAACGCATCGAGTTCGGGGTCTGGGGCGGGATGACCGAGCGGGAGCGGCGCGCGCTGCTGCGCAGAAGGCCCGACGTCACGTCGTGGGCCGACCTCCTGGCCGACGCCCGAGCGGCGCACGACGCCTCCCTGGCCGTCCTCACCGAGGTCGAAAACTGTTCGGTGACCGACTCGTGGTCGGATGAGCCGCAGCTGGACCGCACGGCATGAGGTGGTCGTTCCGGTCGCGCGCAGGGCGCGGCGAACAGGGTCCTGACGAGCAAGGACAGGGGGCGGAACCCCCCAACCCACCTGCAGAGGCGGCCGTCCGGCGTCCGGTCCGGCGCGGCGCACACCCCGGCGTCTGGCGCGGCCACCCCCGCGCGTGCACGGCGGGGCGGCGACGAGCGCCCGGATGAGCGCCTCAGCTGGCCGTGCTGGAACGTCCGACCCGGGGCTCCGTCGAGGACGCGAGATGGCGGCCGATCTCGCGCAGGCCACCCAGATCGGCGACGTCGGGCACCACCGGCACCTTCGTCACCGGCACCTCGCCGTGGGCGCTGGTGAACCGCGCGAGCAGCCGCTCCTCGCGCGCGGCGAGGTCCACCCGGTCGGCGTGCAGCCTGAGCACGGCCGCGGCGAGCGGGGCGCCGCGCAGCCCGTCCGCGGCCGCCCGCGCCTGGTTGGCCGAGAGGTTCGCCAGCACCGGGTGCGTCCGGTTGAGCACGAGCCCGGCGAGCGGCATCTTCTCGGTGGAGAGCCGGTCGACGAAGTACGCGGCCTCGCGCAACGCATCCGGTTCGGGCGCGGCGACCACGACGAACGCGGTGCCCGGCGAACGCAGCAGCTCGTACGTGGCCGTGGCGCGCTCCCGGAAGCCGCCGAACATCGTGTCGAACGCCTGCACGAACGCGGAGGCGTCGGCCAGCATCTGCCCACCGAGGATGGTCGAGACGGCTTTGGCGAACAGCGCGAACCCCGCCCCGACGAGCTTGCGCAGGCCGCGGCCGCCTGCCCGGGCAGGCGACGACAGAAGGCGGATCATGCGGCCGTCGAGGAACGTCGACATGCGCTGCGGGGCGTCGAGGAAGTCCAGCGCCGAGCGCGAGGGCGGCGTGTCGACCACGATCAGGTCCCACTCGCCGGTGGCCGCGAGCTGGCCGAGCTTCTCCATCGCCATGTACTCCTGCGTGCCGGAGAACGACGACGAGATCGTCTGGTAGAAGGGGTTGGCCAGGATCTTCTCCGCGCGGCCCGGCTCGGCATGCGCCTCCACCATCTCGTCGAACGTGCGGCGCATGTCCAGCATCATCGCGTGCAGCTCGCCGTCGGTCCCGATGCCTTCGACGAGGCCGGGCTCGTTGCCGAGGATCTTCAGCCCGAGCGCCTGCGCGAGCCGCTTCGCCGGGTCGATCGTGAGCACCACCGTCCGGCGGCCGCGCTCGGCCGCGCGGAGGCCGAGCGCGGCCGAGGTGGTGGTCTTGCCGACTCCGCCGGAGCCGCAGCAGACGATCACCCGCGTCGCGGGGTTGTCGAGGAGCCGGTCGATGTCGAGCGGGGCGCGCGTCACCGTGCGGCCGCCGTCGCCGCGAGGCCGACCCCTTGCTCGCGCAACGCCTCGGCCAGCTCGTACAGCGAGCCGAGGTCGACGCCGTCGATCAGCCGGGGCAGCTGGAGCAGCGGCGGCGGGCCGGGTGCCTCGGCCAGCCGCGCGAGGGCGAGGGCCTCGCTGTGCACCTGACGGGCGTGTTCCACCGTCTCGGCCACCAGGCCGTCGACCACGTCGGCGGGGAGGTCGAGCCCGGCGGCGGCGAGACCGTTGCGCACCCGCTCGGCGTCCACCCGCCCACCGGCAGCGGCGGCCACCGACCGGTCGGGCAGCCACTGCGGCCGCACCTGGTTGGCGATCACCGCGCCGGGGTGCAGGCCCGCGGCCCGCAGGTCGTCGATCACCTCGAGGGTCTCGGTGACCGGCAGCTCCTCCAGCAGCGTCACCACGTGCACCGCGGTGAGCCCGGAGTGCAGCACCTTGACCACGCCCTGGGCCTGGCCGTGGATCGGGCCGCTGCGGGCGAGCTCGGCCATGGCCTTGGTGACGTCGAGGAAGGTGACCACCCGCCCGGTCGGCGGCGCGTCGAGGATCACGGCGTCGTAGACGGGGCGGCCGTGCGCGTCGGTCCGGTTGACGGTCTCCTTCGCCTTGCCGGTGAGCAGCACGTCGCGCAGGCCGGGTGCCAGGGTGGTGGCGAACTCGATCGCGCCCATGCGGCGCAGCGTCCGCCCGGCCATGCCCAGCCGGTAGAACAGCTCGAAGTACTCCAGCAGCGCGGCCTCGACGTCGACGGCCAGCGCGCGCACCTCGCCGCCGCGCGGCGCCACCGCGATCCGGCGCTCCTCGTAGGGCAGCGGTGGGGTGTCGAACAGCTGGGCGATCCCCTGGCGGCCCTCCACCTCGATCAGCAGCGTGCGCCGCCCGCCCGAGGCGAGCACCAGCGCGAGGGCGGCGGCGACGGTCGTCTTGCCCGTGCCGCCCTTGCCCGTGACCACGTGCAGCCGCGCTCTCGACAGCGCGGCGGGCCACCCGGATGTCTCCACCCGCCCAGGTTACGAGCGCGCCGCCCCACCGGCTCTCCGAGAGCATGAGGCGCCGGCTACAGTGACGAGCCATGAGCTCCCCGGCCGCACCGGGCACGACGTGGGAATACCTCACCGCGCCCGTGCTGATCCACAACACCCAGGCCATCCTGAACAACTTCGGGCGCGACGGATGGGAGCTGGTCACGGTCACGACCGGCGCCACCGGCGAGCAGCTCGTCGCCTGGTTCAAACGGCCGAAGCGGTGACCTCCGCGAGCAGGCGGCTGGACGAGCTGGGCATCGCGCTGCCCGCCGTCGCCGCGCCCGCGGGCTCGTACGTGTCCGCGCGCCGCTCCGGATCGCTGGTGTTCACCGCGGGCCAGGTGCCGTTCGTCGACGGATCGCTCCCCGCCACCGGCAAGGTCGGCGCCCAGGTCACCGCGGAGGAGGCCAAGGGGCTCGCCGGGATCTGCGCGCTCAACGCCCTCGCCGCGGTCGACGCGCTCGTCGGGATCGACGCGGTGGTCGGGGTGGTCAAGGTCGTCGTGTTCGTGGCGTCGGCGCCCGGGTTCGGCGGACAGCCCGGCGTGGCCAACGGCGCGTCCGACCTGCTCGCCGAGATCTTCGGGGACGCCGGGAGGCACGCCCGCTCGGCCGTCGGGGTCGCGGAGCTGCCGCTGGACGCGCCGGTCGAGGTGGAGCTCGTCGTCGAGGTGTCAGCGTGAGCGAGCTGGCGAGCGATCCGTCGACGCGGAGCGAGCCTGCGAGCGATCCCTCGGCGCGGACCAAGGCGCAGGCCCACGAGCTTCTCCTGCGGCTCGCCGGTCGGCTCCCCGACACGCTGCTGTGGCGCCTGCGCGACTGGCTCGCCGCCGACGGGCACGCGTCCATCGCCGCCGTCCTGCCGCGGGAGCTGCTGCGCCGCAGGGTGGGGCTCACCGACGAGGAGCGGGAGCTCCTGGTCGGGTCGGCGGGCGCGTGGGGCGCGAAGGCCCGGCTGGTGGACGCGGTGCTGCCGGTGCCCGCGCCCGAGGAGCCGGTCGTCGTGTTCACCCCCGACCCCGAGGCCGACGCCGTCGCGCTGAGCGTCCTCGGCGTCGTGCGCGGGTACCGGGGCGCCACCGAGCTGCACCAGGCCCGGCGGGGACAGCAGCGGGTCGTCATCGTGATCGGCGCCGACAGCCCGTGGGTGCTCACCGGCATGCTGCAGCGCATCCTGCGGGCGCACGGCGACCGCACCCCCTGCGTCGAGGTGCTGCCCGCATGGGGCGGCCCGACCGCCCACCACCGCGCGGCCCTGAGCGGGTCGGCCGCGCTGTGGCGCTCCCCTGCGCTGGCCACGGCCGCGTCCTGACCCGCACGAGGAGGCCGGATGGACGAGACGACCGCACCCGGGTCGCCGCACGAGCTGTTGCTGCGCCTCGCGGGCCGCGTCGACGACGACCTGCTGGCCGACGCCCGTGAGCTCGTCGCCGTCGGCGAGGACGGGCACGCGCTCGAGCTGGTGACCGCGGCGCTCGCCGCGGAGGGCGCCACGCTGCCCACCTCGGTGCGCGCCGAGCTGGTGGCCGCGGCCCGCATGGCCCGGATCGACCTCGACGCCGACACCGCGCTCGCCCCGGCCGCGCCCGACACGACCGCGCACCGGTTCACCGCATCCCCGGCCGCCGACGTCGCCGTCATGGCGTCCGTGCGGGAGTTGCCCGCGCGGCTGGTCGACGGCGTCCGGCTGCGGCTGTCCTGGCGGCAGACACCCGCGGGTTCCGCGCCCGGCCCGCTGC
Organism: uncultured Actinomycetota bacterium; assembly: GCA_963750095.1. Classification (GTDB taxonomy): domain Bacteria; phylum Actinomycetota; class Actinomycetes; order Mycobacteriales; family Pseudonocardiaceae; genus Pseudonocardia. The sequence goes on from CAVVPJ010000014.1 coordinate 33,013, forward strand.
CCCATCCGGTCCTGCTCGTCGAGACGCCGGAGGGCGGGCGCCCCGGCGAGGTGCTCGCGTACCAGGTCGGGGCGGCGTTGGCGCGCTCCGGCGCGCACGTCTCCGTCGAGGTGCTGACCTCCGGCAGGCCGTTGACCACCTACCACGCCGACGCGCTGCGCGACTCGACGCCATTGGACGGCGGGGCGGCGGCGCGGCCGGTCGCGTCGCCGCCGGAGGTGGTGGAGTCGGTCGTGGCGGAGGTCGTCGAGCAGGTGACCGCCAGCCACCGCGGCCTGCCCGCGCGCTCCGACGAGGGACCGGTCGACCTCTTCGCGGTCGATGACGAGCCCGCCCCGCGACCCGTCCCGATGCGCGCATGGCAGGGGGGGCGTCGGCGCCGCGGGTTCGGCGAGGCCGCTGACGAGCCGGAACAGCACGACGAACCGGCCGTCACCCCGATCGGTCGGGCGCCGCTGCCCAGCCCCGTGCCGTTGGCGCGGCGCACCCGTCCGGGGCAGGGGGCCGACGAGGAGCAGGGCGCCGATCCGTTGGACGGCCCGCTGCGCCAACCGCTGATGGACCCGCTGATGGACCCGATGTCGCGGTCGGAGAAGGACGAGGACGAGTGGGCGGACGAGTGGGCTACGGGTGACTGGGCGGTCGCGGAACCCGTCGACGTCCCGGCCTCGGAGGATCCCGCGAACCCGCCCCCGAGCGGCGGTACGGCGACTCCTCCCCCCGACGACGGAGGTCGCCCAACCCTGCCCGAGGAGCCGGGCGGTCCCGCCCACGCCCTCGACCCGGCCCGCGGCGGGTCTTACCCGACCGCGGCTGCCCAGCCAAGCCACGCGCTCGACCCGACCCACCCGGGCCACGCCCTCGACCCGGCGCACCCGGCCTACCCGACCACGGCTGCCCAGCCAAGCCACGCGCTCGACCCGACCCACCCGGGCCACGCCTTCGAACCGGTACGCCCGCCCGACCCGTCCGGCGACGCCCACCCCACCGCGACCACGCAGCCGGGCCACGCGCTCGGCCTGGTGCGCTCGGCCGACCGGGCCGAGACGGACGCGCCAGACCACCCGACCGGCCCGGCGCACACGTTCACCCCGGCCGTTCCGAGCGCCAACGGGGCGCCGCCAGAGATGTCCGCTCATCCCCAACCGGGCGCCACCACCTACCCGGCCGTCAACGACGACCCCGCCACCCCCGTGTCGGGCACGCCAACGGTCTGGGGCGGCTCGTCCCCGACGAACGGATCCCCTCCGCCTCCGCCGGAGGTGCCCCGATCTGTAGGCGCCGCCGACATGTCCGACCTGCTGAAGCCGGAGGCGATGGCTCGCCTCAGCGACGCCGACCGTGAGCTCCTCGCCCGGCTGCAGGCGGAGCTGGGCAACGCCGGATCCCCTGCCGCCGAGGGAACTGCGGCCGGGCCCCGTCCGTCGGGCGTACCCGGCCCGACACCGCACCGGCCGGGCAGCCCGGCAACCGGGCCCTCCGCCACCGATCGCCCCGGCCCCGGCCAGCCCGGGCCGTTCGGCGAGCCGCACGCCGCTCCCGGCCTTGAAGGTTCCCAAGGGGCACCCGGCACCAACGGGGCCACGAGGTCCGACTCCGGCCCCAACGGCTCAGGGCCCGGGAACGGGCGGGCGTCGGGACCCGGCTACCCGGCCAGCCCGCCGGATCTCGCAGGCTGAGCGCTCCGCAGACCGCCGTCCTGACCGTGATCGGCCGGTGATCGTCGCTTCGGGGTGAAAACGGACAAGTTTGGGCACTTTCCGCACCGAGCTGGCGATCACTCCGTCCTGCCGCCACGCGGCCGTCGTTGAGCCGCCGCGGTCGGGTCTCGCCGCGACGTCCAGGATCGGACCATGGGGTGAACACGCGGACGGCCAGGGGCGCCCGCCGCACCGTGCCGGAAGCCGGGGCGCATCGGGCCAGAACCCGGAACTCGCTGTGCCAGAACCCGGAACTCGCCGTGCCAGAACCCGGGACTCACCGTGCCAGAACCCGGGACTCACCGTGCCAGAACCCGGGACTCACCGGGGCGAGATGCACGACTCACCGTGCCAAACACGGGACTCACCGAGTTAGGGTCCGTGCGTGACCCGCGCGCCCGTCATCCCCAAGCCCGCGGCCACCGTGCTGCTCATCCGTGACGACCCCGCGCCCGCGCCCGGCCGGACACCGCTGCAGGTGTTCCTCCAGCGCAGGGTCATGGGCATGGCGTTCGCGGGCGGCATGACCGTGTTCCCCGGCGGCGGCGTCGACCCGTCCGACCACCTCGAAATCCCCGCATGGACCGGCCCGACCCCCGCCGACTGGGCGCAGCGGCTCGGCCACCCGCCGGAGCTCGCGGGCGCCCTCGTCAAAGCCGCCGTCCGCGAGACCTACGAGGAGTGCGGCGTCCTGCTGGCGGGCCACGGCCCGGTCACGCTGCCCAAGGGCGTGCGCGCCGACCTCGTCGGTCGCCGCTGCAACCTCCCCGACGTCCTCGGCGACCGCGAGCTGCGCGCCGACCTCCTCCGCGCCTGGTCCCGCTGGATCACCCCGCCGTCATCCCCGAAGCGGTACGACACGGCGTTCCTGGTCGCCCAGGTGCCCGTCGGCCAGGTGGCCGACGCGCACACCACCGAAGCCGTCGAGGCCCGCTGGTGGCATCCGGCCGAGGCGCTCGAGAGCTGGGAAGCGGGCGAGATCCAGCTGATGCTCCCCACCCAGACGACCCTGCGCGAGATCGACCACCACCCGGACTGCGCCGCGGTCCTCGTCGCCGCCGACCACCGGGAGATCCGCCCGGTGCGCCCTGAGCTGCGCCTGCACGACGGCGTCGACATGCTGCTGCCCGGCGACCCCGGCTCCCGGGCGGAGCTGCGATGAGCCCCATCATGGCGTACGAGGAGCTGCGCCCGGTCACGCCGCACGCCTCGGTCGTGCTGGCCCGAAACCCGTCCCCCATGACCTTGGACGGCACCAACACCTGGGTGCTGCGCGCGCCCGACGCGACCGCGGGCGTGGTGGTCGACCCGGGGGAGGACGACGAGGCGCATCTGCGCACGGTCGCCGAGCTCGGCCCGGTGGCGCTGGTCCTGCTCACCCACCGCCACCACGACCACGCGGGCGGGGCGCGCCGCTTCGCCGAGATGACCGGCGCGCCGGTGCGGGCGCTCGACCCGACGCTGGTGCTGGGCTCGGAGGCGTTGGCGGACGGCGACGTGGTCACGGCGGCGGGCGTCGAGCTGCGCGTGGTGGCGACACCGGGGCACACGTCCGACTCGCTGTCGTTCCTGCTCGCCGCCGACCAGGCGGTGCTCACCGGCGACACCGTGCTCGGCCGCGGCACCACCGTGATCGCGCACCCCGACGGCACGCTCGGGCCGTACCTGGAGTCGCTGCGGCGGCTCGCCGACCTCGCGCCGGGCACGGCGGTGCTCACCGGGCACGGCCCGGAGCTGCCCGACGTCGCCGCCGCCGCGCAAGGCTATCTCGCCCACCGCGCGGAGCGGCTCGAGCAGGTGCGCGCCGCGCTGGAGCTGCTCGGCGCCGACGCGACGCCATGGGAGGTCGTCGAGACCGTCTACGCCGACGTCGACCGCGCCCTCTGGCCCGCCGCCGAGCTATCCGTGCGCGCTCAGCTGGACCACCTGAGGGCGTAGCGGCGCCAGGCTCGCGCGCCGCAACCAGAGCACCACCGCTACGCCCACGCCCAGGACCGCCCCGACGAGGAACGCCGCGTGGGGACCGTACCCCTCCACCACGACACCGGCGGCCGACTGACCCGACGAGAGTCCCAACGTCGCCGCCGTGACGACCCAGCCGAACGCCTCGGTCGCCGTCCCCGCGCGAGCGGTCGCCTCGACGCCGAGCGAGTGCGCCGTGACCTGCGGCGTGATCGTCGCCCCGGCCAGCAGCATCGCGACGACGAGCGCGGGCAGCGGCCCCGCCACCGCCATCCCGCCGACACAGACCGCGAACGCGAGCAGCAGCACCGGCAGGCGCAGGTGCAACGGGCGCGGCCAGGGACGCACCGAGTAGGCGACACCGGCCAGCACCGACGCGACCGACCAGGCCGACAGCAGGACGCCGCCCAGCGCCGCCGAGCCCGCGGCGGCCGTCACCGCGGGCACGCCGACCTCGACCGTGCCGATCACCAGCCCGAACCCCAACGACGCGAGCACGACCGTGCGCAGGCCCGGCACGGCGAGCGCGCCGAACAGTCCGATGGACTGCGCAGGCCCAGGTCGGTGCGAGCGGACGGCGTGGGTGAGCGCGAAGCCGACCGAGCCGGTCACCATGCCGACGAGCGCCACGGCGGTGCCGATCCCCGGCCAGGGCGCCGTCACCAACAGCGCGGCCAGCGACGGCCCGAGAATGAAGAACACCTCCAGGCTGATCGCCTCGTAGCTGTACGCCGCGTCCCGCTGCGGCCCCGCGGGCACCAGCCGCGCCCACACGGCGCGGGACGAGCCGGGCATCGCGGGCCCGGTGAGGCCGACCAGCACCGCGCACGCGACCAGCGTCGCCACACCGGCCCGCGACTCGATCGCGACGATCAGGGTGACCCCCGCGGCGGCCTGAGCCAGCGCCGCGACGAGCAGCGGGCGCGTCGGCCCGACCCGGTCGATGATCCGACCCTGCACCACCGACCCGCATGAGACGCCGATGAGGAGTCCCGCGGACACCAGGCCCGCCACGGCGAACGAGCCGGTCGCGCGCTGGACGTACAAGAGGGTGGCCAGCCCGATCATCGCCATGGGCAGGCGGGCGACCGCGGACGCCAACGCGGGCAGCGCCGCACCGGGTGCGGTCAGCGCGGCGCGGTAGTCGGCGAGCGAGGACGAGCTGGACATGCCGTCCAGCGTCGCACAAACTGGTACGGCCGTACCAGTTAATATGGCCGAAACCTCACCGGGCGCGGCGGGCCAGGCGCTCGGGCTCCAGGATCAGCACGCTCTTGCCTTCGAGCCGCAGCCAGCCACGATGGGCGAAGTCGGCGAGCGCCTTGTTGACCGTCTCCCGGCTCGCCCCGACGAGCTGGGCGATCTCCTCCTGCGTGAGGTCGTGCGTGACCCGCAGCAGCCCCGACTCCTGCGACCCGAACTGCCGCGCCAGCTGCAGCAGCGACTTCGCCACGCGGCCGGGGACGTCGGTGAAGATCAGGTCGGCGAGCATGTTGTTCGTGCGACGCAGCCTGCGCGCGAGCACCCGCAGCAGCTGCTCGGCGATCTCGGGACGCTTGCCGATCCACTCCCGGAGCGCGACGCGGTCCATCGTGTAGGCGCGCACCTCGGTGACCGCGGTCGCCGACGACGTCCGCGGGCCGGGGTCGAAGATCGACAGCTCGCCGAACATGTCCGAGGGGCCCGCGACCATCAGCAGGTTCTCGCGGCCGTCCGGCGACTTGCGGCCGATCTTGACCTTGCCGGAGACGACGATGTAGAGCCGGTCACCTGGCTCGCCCTCCGAGAAGATCGCCGCCCCACGGGAGAACTCGGCGATCTCCAAGGCCTGCGCCAGCGCCTCGGCTGCGTACGGCTCCACGCCCTGGAAGATCCCCGCGCGGATCAGAACCTCGTCCACTCCACCGCTCCTCGTCCCCGGCCGCTGCCCCTCGCCGGATCACCGGCGCGTCAGTGTAGGGGGTAGGCCCACCCTGCGTGACGTTGCGATGGTCGTTCTCTGCACCCGGATGGGCGAACGCGGTCAGGCCGCCCGCTTGCCCCGGCTCGGACGCCCGCGCTTGGGGACCTTGCCGCGGAGGCGGAAGAGCTCCAGCGCCCGCCCGGTGCCCTGGCGGAAGAGCGCCCTGACCTCGTCCGGACGCGGGCGTTCGAGCAACTCTTCCAGCTCTTCCGGGCGCACGGTGGACTCCCGCAGGCGTGCCTCCACGCGCTCCATACCCAGCGCGAAGAACATCACCAGCAGCGGCACGAGGACGGACAACCATGCAGTCATGTCGGTGCGCATCGTCTCGCACCCGCCGGGCGCCGGTACCGTCGGGGGGCGTGCGTTCGCGCCTCCGATACTGATTCGTGACCTGACCGCTCGGCGCGGGACTGTCGGTGGCGCGCCGTACGCTCGTCAGCGTGATGGCATCCCGCGTCAGCGCTCCCCGCGACAGCCGCACACGCGCCGCAGCCCGGCTCGCCGCCCGCGTCAAGGCAGGTGAACCCGCGCTCGGGCGCGCCAGGCGCGTCGGACGGATGCTGCGCACGCTCGCCGAGACCCATCCGGACGCGCACTGCGAGCTGGATTTCCAGACGCCCCTCGAGCTCGCGGTGGCCACCGTGCTGTCCGCGCAGAGCACCGACAAGCTGGTCAACTCGGTCACGCCCGCGCTCTTCGCCCGGTACCCGACCGCGCTCGACTACGCGCAGGCCGATCGCGCAGAGCTGGAGGAGATGATCCACTCCACCGGCTTCTTCCGGAACAAGGCCAACTCGCTGATCGGGCTGGGCGCCGCGGTCGTCGAGCGACACGACGGCGTGCTGCCGCACACGCTCGACGAGCTGGTCAAGCTGCCGGGGATCGGCCGCAAGACCGCCAACGTGATACTGGGCAACGCCTTCGACATCCCGGGGATCACGGTCGACACGCACTTCGGCAGGCTCGTCCGCCGGTGGGGGTGGACGGCGGAGGAGGATCCGGTCAAGGTCGAGCACGAGGTCGGCGCGCTTGTGCCCAAGCGCGACTGGACGATCGTGTCGCACGAAGTGATCTTCCACGGCCGCCGGGTGTGCCACGCCCGCAAGCCCGCCTGCGGCGCCTGCACGCTCGCCGCCGACTGCCCCTCCTACGGCACCGGTCCCACCGATCTCGAACAGGCCGCCGCCCTGGTCAAGGGCCCATCGCGGGAACGGCTGCTGGGCATGGTCGGGCTGTCGGAGGAGGACGCGCCCGCCCCGGTGGGCGGCGAGGGCCGGGACGCGCCGTGACCCTCGCCCGCTCGTGTCCCACACCTGCCGCGGTTGCCCCGCGGCAGGTGTTCGCCGAGGGGGCTGCGCGGGTTGCGGGGGCCGTCGTGCGCGGCTCGGCGCGATCATGGGCGGCGTGATGGTCACCGAGCGGCGCGCCGCCATCGTCTCCACCGTGGTGGTCGTGCTGCTCGCCGCGGCAGGCGTGTTCGCGCTCTGGCCCCGCACGTCCACCACCGCGGCACCCCCTCCATCGCCTGCCGCGTCGGCCGGACCCGGCGCAGCAGGCGGGACCGCGTCGGGCGTCGCGGGGAGCGGGCCAGGCGTGCCGGGCGGGGCCGTGACCGATGCCGAGCTGGTCGCGCCACGGGCCGCCGCGGGCCTGAGCCCCTGCCCGGCGCCCACCGGCGCCGCTCCCGCCGGTCCGCTCGCGGGGGTCACCGCGCCCTGCCTCGGCGCGCCGGGCGCGGTCGACCTCGGCGCGGCGCTGGCCGGGCGCGTCACGCTCGTCAACGTGTGGGCCTCGTGGTGCGCCCCGTGCCGGGCGGAGCTGCCCGTCCTCGCGCGGTACGCGGCACGCCCGGGCGCGGTGCCGGTGCTCGGCGTCGACTCGGCGGACGACCCGCGCGCGGCGCTCGGTCTCCTTGCCCAGCTCGGCGTGCGCCTCCCGGTCGTCGACGACGCCAGCGGCTCCGTCGGGCGCGCTCTCCGGCTCCCGCCTGCGCTGCCGTTGTCCTATGTGGTCCGCGCGGACGGCAGCGTCGCCATGGTCGATCCGCCCGTCCCCTTCACCTCGGCGGACGACGTCGCCGCTGCCGTGGCGCGCCTCTCGTGAGCGCGCTCGACCCGGAGGCGGCGCCCACGTGGCTGCGTCCGCTGGTCGACGGGCTGGTCGACGTCGACACCGACGAGCTGCTGCGCCACCGGACGGACCCGAGCCCGGGCGCGCGCCGCGCGGCGGTGCTCATGCTCTTCGGCGAGGACCCGCGGCACGGCCACGACATCCTGCTCGCCGAGCGCGCCAGCACCCTGCGCGCCCATCCCGGCCAGGTCGCGTTCCCCGGCGGCGGGGCCGACGTGGGCGATTCCGGGGCGGTCGCCACCGCCCTGCGTGAGGCCGAGGAGGAGACCGGCCTCGACCCGTCCGGCGTCGTCCCGCTCGCTCTGCTCCCCGAGCTGTACCTGCCGCCATCGGACTTCGTGGTCACGCCCGTGCTGGCGCACTGGGCCCGGCCGAGCGCGGTGCAGGCGGTCGATCCGGGTGAGACGGCGACGGTCACCCGCGTGCCGATCAGCCATCTGACCGACCCCGCCAACCGGCTGCGCGTCCGGCACCCCTCGGGGCTGACCGGCCCGGCGTTCATCGTGTCGGGTCTGCTCGTGTGGGGATTCACGGGGGGCTTATTGTCCGCGCTGTTGGATCGGGGCGGGTGGACGCGCCCCTGGAACACCGCGCGGATCCTCGACCTGGAGCGCGCATGGGCCGCGGCACGCGCCGACCGGCAGGAGGTCGCGGGGCCATGAGGGCGGGAGCGGGCGCGCCACCGCGCTCGTGCGAGGGAGCGCGGTGAGCTGGGTCGATCTCGTCGTCATCGCGCTCGCGCTGCTCGCGGCCGTCTCGGGATGGCGGCACGGCATGGCGGTGGCGCTGCTGTCGTTCGTCGGCGTGCTCGGCGGTGCGATCATCGGGGTCCGCATCGCCCCTTTTCTGGCCCAGGGCATCACCACCACGAGCACGCGGGTGATCGTGAGCGTGGCGGTCGTCGTGCTGCTGGTCGTGCTGGGCGAGACCACCGGCGTGTTCCTCGGCCGTCGGGTGCGCGACCGCATCACCGGCGAACGCGTTCTCACCGTCGACTCGACGCTCGGCTCGATCCTGCAGGCGCTCGCGGTCGTCGTGGCCGCTTGGCTGGTCGCGCTGCCGCTGGCCTCGGCGAGCCTGCCCGCCATCGCGTCCGGGGTGCGCGGCTCCGTGGTGCTGGGTGGGGTCGACGCGGTGATGCCGACCGCGGCCAAGCAGCTGCCAGCCGAGCTGCGGCAGCTGCTGGACAACTCCGGCTTCCCGGACGTGCTGAGCCCCTTCGCGCAGACGCCGGTGATCGCCACCGGGCCGCCGGACCCGGCCCTCGCGAGGATCCCGGCGGTGGGCGCCGTGCAGCCGAGCGTGCTCAAGATCCGCGGTAGGGCGCCGTCGTGCCAGCGGCAGCTGGAGGGCTCGGGCTTCGTCTTCGGACCGGAGCTCGTGATGACCAACGCGCACGTGGTGGCCGGAACCGACGCCACCGTCGTCGAGGTGACGGGCAAGCGCGGCCGCACCACCGAGATGAACGCGCGCGTCGTCTACTACGACCCGAAGGTCGACGTGGCCGTCCTGCGCGTGCCCGGGCTGACGGTCAAGCCGCTGAGCTTCGCGTCCGAGCCGGAGAAGTCCGGCGACGACGCGGTCGTGCTGGGCTACCCGATGGACGGCCCGTTCACCGTGACGCCGGGCCGGATCCGGCAGGAGATCAACCTGAAGGGCCCGGACATCTACGACAGCGGCGAGGTCACCCGCGACGTCTACACCGTGCGGGCCACGGTGCGCTCGGGCAACTCCGGCGGTCCGATGATCGACACCCAGGGCCTGGTCACGGGCGTCGTGTTCGGCGCGGCGCTGGACGATCCGGAGACCGGCTTCGTGCTGACCGTCGACCAGGTGTCCGACGCCGTCCAGTCCGCGCCCCGCCGCACGGCCGCCGTCTCGACGGGCCCCTGCGCCGAGTAGCCGTGCGCGGAAAGCGTCGCTCTGACGACGTTTTCCGCGCACGACCTCCGGTCAGAGGTCGCGGGTGATCGTCTCGTTGCGGCCGGGCCCCACGCCGATGGCGCTCACCGGCGCACCCGTCAGCTCCTCGATGCGGTGGACGTAGTCGCGCGCGGCGGAGGGGAGCTTGTCGAACGTCCGGTACGGCGCGAGGTCCTCGAACCAGCCCGGCATCTCCTCGTACACCGGGACGGCGTGATGGACGTCGCTCTGCGTCATCGGCATGTCGTCGACGCGGCGCCCGTCGATCTCGTAACCCACGCAGATCGGCACCCGCTCCAGCCCGGAGAGCACGTCGAGCTTGGTGAGGAAGAAGTCGGTGATGCCGTTGACGCGCACGGCGTAGCGACCGATCACGGCGTCGAACCAGCCGCAGCGGCGCGGACGTCCGGTGGTCACCCCGACCTCGCCGCCGACCTTGCGCAGGTGCTCGCCCATCGCGTCGTGAAGCTCCGTGGGGAACGGGCCCGAGCCCACGCGGGTCGTGTAGGCCTTGAGGATCCCGATCACCCGGTCGATCTTGTTCGGGCCGATGCCGGAGCCGACCGCAGCGCCGCCCGCCGTCGGGTTCGAGCTGGTCACGAACGGGTAGGTGCCGTGGTCGACGTCCAGCAGGGTGCCCTGCGAACCCTCCAGCAGGATCGTCTCGCCGCGCTCGAGCGCCTGGTTGAGCAGGAGGCGGGCGTCGGCGATGCGGTCGGCGAAGCGTCGGCCGTGGGCGAGCACCTCGTCGACGACCGCGTCGACGTCCAGCGCGCGCCGGTTGTAGACCTTCACCAGGATCTGGTTCTTCAGGTGCAGCGCCGCTTCGACCTTCTGGTGGAGGATCTTCTCGTCCAGAAGGTCGGCGACGCGCACCCCGACGCGGGAGACCTTGTCCTGGTATGCCGGGCCGATCCCGCGCCCCGTCGTACCGATCTTGGCCTTGCCGAGGAAGCGCTCGGTGACCTTGTCCATGGCCACGTGGTACGGCATGATCAAGTGCGCGTCGGCGCTGATCAGGAGCCTGCTGGTGTCCACACCGCGGCTCTCGAGGCCCGCCAGCTCCTCCAGCAGCACACCGGGGTCGACCACCACGCCGTTGCCGATCACGTTGGTGACACCCGGCGTGAGGATCCCGGACGGGATGAGGTGCAGCGCGAAGTCCTGGCCATCGGGCAGCACGACCGTGTGACCGGCGTTGTTGCCGCCCTGGTAGCGCACCACCCACTGGACCTGGCCGCCGAGGATGTCGGTGGCCTTGCCCTTGCCCTCGTCGCCCCACTGGGCGCCGATCAGCACGATCGCAGGCATGTGAGACTCCCCTTGGTGGACACGTCGTGGAGGTTAGACGCCGGGCCGGTGCTGCTCACGTGCGGCGATCCGAGCCCGCACCACGGTAGTCGCGCGCTCGCGGCGCTTCCCACGGTGGTCCTGCCCGCCCGGCCGGGCCGGGAGCAGCTCGACCCGGTGCTGCGCGACCTCGGTGCCGGGCGGGTGATCGTCCACGGGACCGACGCCGACCTCGCCGCCGTCCTCCTGCGGCTGCTGCGGCGCGAGCGGCTCGACGTCGAGGTCGGGTTCGTGCCGCGCGGGCGGTCGAGTGCAGCGCGGGTATGGGGGCTGCCGCGGGACGCGGCGTCACTCGCGCTGGACGGCGTCGCCACACCCACGCCGCTCATCCGCGACGACGCCGGTGGCGTGCTCGTCGGGCGCGCAGCCGTGCGCCATCTGCGCGGCGAGGCCTACTGCGATGAGGCGTTGGTGCTGCGCGGCTCGGCCCCGTGGCTGCTGGTCCAACCGGCGCTGGGCGGCGTCGCGGTGCGCGCGAGCCGCAGCGGCCGACCGCCGGACGGGCGCCGCCGGATCGTGCCGCCGCGCGCGCCCTCCGGCCGCGGCTCGGCCGTCGGGCGGGCGGTGCAGCTGGGCGGCGAGGCGTTCACGCCCGTCCTGGACGGGGTGCCGCACCCGCGCGCCGTCACCCGATGGGCGTGGTACCGGCACACCGCCGACTGGCTCGTCGTCCGCCCCACCGGCCGCGCCCCCACCCGGGCCGCCGACCATTGACACTCCCGGCCGACCCTGTCGCCCAGCCGCTCGGCCTCGACCCGGCCCGAGCCCCAGCCCCGACCCCAGCCCCGGCCCCGGCCCCAGCCCCGACCCCGGCCTTGATCGTCGGCTCGGCGCATTTCCGGCCAGATCTGGTCACTTCTTGAACCAAGCTGGTGATCATGACGCCGGGGCGGGCGGGAGGTCGTGCGCGTTCACGGGACTCACCGTGCCCAAACCCGGGACTCACCGTGCCGGAACCCGGGACTCACCGTGTCGAGACGCGGGACTCACCGTGCCGAGGTGCGGGACTCACCCGGCCGGGCCCACCGGCGGGCCCAACCCGGGCTCACCCGGTGGGTCAGGCGGCGGGGCGCTCGTGGTAGCGGTCGACGTACTCCTGCTGGGAGAGGGCGGCGATCGCGGCCATCACCTCGTCCGTGACCGCCCGCCGGATCACGGTGGAGCCGCCGAGACCCTCGTAGCGGGAGAAGTGCAGCGGATCGCCGTACCGCACGGTCACCCGGCGCAGCCGCGGGAAGCGCGCCCCGAGCGGCTGGACCCGCTCCGTGCCGAGCAGCGCGACCGGCACCACCACCGCACCGGTGTCGAGCGCCAGCGTCGCGACGCCGGTGTGGCCGCGGTGCAGCCGCCCGTCGAGCGAGCGGGTGCCCTCAGGGTAGATCGCGAACGCCCCACCGGCGTCGAGCACCGTACGCGCGGCGTGCAGGGCCGCGAGCCCGGCCTTGGCGTTGGCCCGGTCCACCGGTATGTAGCCCAGCGCACGCAGGAACGCCGCCAGAGCGCGCCCACACAGGCCTCGCCTGGTGAAGTACTCGGCCTTGCCCAGGAACGAGACGGGGCGACCGGCGGTGAGCGCGATGGCGGCCGTGTCGACCGCGGCGCGGTGGTTGGCCGCGAGGATCACCGGGCCCTGCCGGGGAACCCGGTCGACGCCCTCCACGACCGGGCGGTAGAGCAGCCTGCACAGCGGAGCGAGAATCCAGCGCACGAGCAGATGCACGGGCCGGCAACGGCGGGTTGCCCCGGCGAGTTCCCCCAGCCGCCACGACCACCCGTCCGGCCCAGGGTGACGCCCAGCCGCCAAGATCACTGCGCGTGTGACATGAGGGCCGCATATGGCCGTCACGGCACCCAGCCGACGATCACGCGGGCACGACTCCGGGCTCGCCGAGGGCGATCGCGGCGAGTCGCGGGGGTGGGCGCCCCGGCTGGGCTAGTGCGGCGGCCACAAACGTTCACCAGGTCCTCGCGCGCCCAGACGACGACTCGCAGCCTGGATCACGCGATCACCCCGGCAACGTTTGTGGCCACCGCACTAGAGGCCGAGGGCGGCGGGGGCGGCCGGGTCGGCGTCGGCGAGGAACTCCGCGGTGCGCCGCGCCTCGTCGTCCTCCCCTATCGCGACGGCCGCCCGGTGCAGCGCCGCCAGCGCGCGCAGGAAGCCCTGGTTGGGCCCGTGCTCCCACGGCACCAGGCCGAAGCCCTTCCACCCGCTGCGCCGCAGCTGGTCGAGGCCGCGGTGGTAGCCGGTGCGCGCGTAGGCGTACCCGGTGATCGTGTGGCCGTCGCCGAGCGCGCGCTCGGCGAGCACGGCCCAGGCGATGCTCGAGGTCGGGTGGGCCGCTGCCACCTCCGCCGGTTCGACCCCACCGTCCAGCAGCGCACCGGCCGGATCGTCTGGCAACAGGGTGGGTTCCGGTCCGAGAAGGTTGCCGTTCGGCGTCATGGCGCCCATCCTGCACCCATGGACTCCGCCCAATTCGAGAAGATCCGTAGCGCACGCGGGTTCCTTGCCGCCCTGGACCAGAGCGGCGGCAGCACCCCGAAGGCGCTTGCGCTCTACGGCGTGCCGGAGGACTCCTACGACGGCGAAGCCGCGATGTTCGACGCCGTGCACGCCATGCGAACCCGGATCATGACCGACCCCGCCTTCACCGGCGAGCGCATCCTCGGCGCGATCCTGTTCGAGAACACGATGGAGCGGCAGGTCGAGGGCCGCGACACCGCGTCCTACCTCTGGGACGTCAAGGGCGTGGTGCCGATCCTCAAGGTCGACAAGGGCCTCGCGGCCGAAGCCGACGGCGTGCAGGTGATGAAGCCGATCGACGGCCTCGACGCGCTGCTCGCCCGGGCCATCGAGAAAGGGGTCTTCGGCACGAAGATGCGCTCGGTGATCAAGCTCGCCGACGAGAAGGGCGTCGCCGCGATCGTCGAGCAGCAGTTCGCCATCGGCAACCAGATCGCCGACACCGGGCTCGTGCCGATCCTCGAGCCCGAGGTCGACATCCACAGCCCCCAGAAGGCCGACGCCGAGAAACTCCTGCACGCAGGCCTCACCGCGCACCTGGACGCGCTGCCCGAGGACCGGCACGTGATGCTGAAGCTGACCCTGCCCAGCGTGGACGACTTCTACGCCGACCTCGTCGCGCACCCGCGCGTGCTGCGCGTGGTCGCCCTCTCCGGCGGCTACACCCGCGAGGAGGCCGACGCGATCCTCGCGCGGCAGCACGGGGTGGTCGCGAGCTTCTCCCGCGCGCTGGCCGAGGGACTGTCCGCAGGCCAGACCGACGCCGAGTTCCACGCCACCCTCGACGCGGCGATCGCCGAGATCTACGCGGCGTCGAACACCTGACGGCGGTGGGGCGCGGCCACCCGCGCCCCACCCCCGGTCAGCGGCCCAGCGACGTGCCCGTCGAGCGGAGGTTCTCGCACGCCTCCACCACGCGGCTGGCCATGCTCGCCTCGGCGAGCTTCAGGTACGTCCGCGGGTCGTAGTTCTTCTTGTTGCCCACCTCGCCGTCGACCTTCAGCACGCCGTCGTAGTGGGTGAACATGTGCCCGGCGATGGGCCGGGTGAACGCGTACTGGGTGTCGGTGTCGACGTTCATCTTCACGACGCCGTAGCTCAGCGCCTCCGCGATCTCCGAGGGCAGCGAGCCCGAGCCGCCGTGGAAGACCAGGTCGAACGGCTTCGCCCCGGCCCCGAGGCCCAGCTTCGCGCTCGCCACCTCCTGACCCTGCTTGAGGATCTCGGGGCGGAGCTTGACGTTGCCGGGCTTGTAGACGCCGTGCACGTTGCCGAACGTCGCGGCGAGCAGGTAGCGGCCCTTTTCACCGGCGCCGAGCGCCTCGACCGTGGCCTCGTAGTCGCCCGCCGACGTGTAGAGCTTCTCGTTGATCTCGTTGGCGACGCCGTCCTCCTCGCCGCCGACGACCCCGATCTCGACCTCGAGGATGATCTTCGCCTTGACGGCGAGGTCCAGCAGCTCGGCGGCGATCGCCAGGTTCTCGTGCAGTTCCGTGGCCGACCCGTCCCACATGTGCGACTGGAAGAGCGGCTGTTCGCCCCGGTCGACCCGCTCCTGGCTGATCCCGATCAGCGGGCGGACGTAGGAGTCGAGCTTGTCCTTGGGGCAGTGGTCGGTGTGCAGCGCGACGTTGACCGGGTACTTCGCGGCCACGACGTGCGCGAACTCGGCAAGCCCCACCGCGCCCGTCACCATGTCCTTGACCTTGGTGCCGGACAGGAACTCCGCGCCGCCGGTGGACACCTGGACGATCCCGTCGCTCTGCGCCTCCGCGAAGCCGCGCAGGGCGGCGTTGAGCGTCTCGGTGCTGGTGACGTTGATGGCCGGGTACGCGAACTCGCCGCTCTTGGCCTTGTCCAGCATCTCGTTGTAGATCTCGGGAGTGGCGATGGGCACCTTGGGACCTTCCGATTGGGCAGGTTCGTCGAGGGGCCAGTATCTCGCACCACTACCATCACGATCCATGGACGGCGGCTGGGCTGGGAACGCCGTCGAGCAGACGCTGAGCAGGCTGCGCGCGCTCGACGCGAAGCCCGCGCCTGCCCCCGATCCGGGCGGTGCGCCGCGCACGCTCGCGGACCTCTACCGCGAGCACCGCACCCGCATGGTGCGGCTCGCGGTGCTGCTGGTCGACGACCCCAACACGGCCGAGGACGTCGTCCAGGAGGCGTTCGCGGGGCTGCACCGGCACTGGGCCGAGCTGCGCGACGAGGCCGCCGCGCTCGGCTACCTGCGCACGGCCGTCGTCAACGGCTCGCGCTCCATACTGCGGCGTCGGCGCACCGCGCGCGACTACGTGCCGCCACACCAGGTCAACGCGCGTTCGGCCGAGTCGCTCGTGATGCTCTCGGCCGAGCACCAGGCCGTCGTCGACGCGCTCGCCGCGCTCCCGCCGCGCCAGCGCGAGGTGCTGGTGCTGCGCTACTACGGCGGGCTGTCGGAGGCGGAGATCGCCGAGGCCACGGGGATCACCCGGGGCACGGTGAAGTCGACGGCGAGCCGCGCGCTCGACGCCGTCGGGCGCGTGATGAACCCGCGGGCCGGGTACTGATGGCCGTCGAGCCCGGAGAGCGCCTCGCCGAGGCCCTGCGCGCCAGGGCGACCGGCGCGGGGCAGCAGTCCGGCGGGCGGCACGTGCACGTGGACGACGTCGCACCGCTGGGCATGCGGGTGCCGACCGCCCTGCTGATCGCCCTGGTGGCGGGCGCGCTGCTGGGCACGGCGCTGGCGCTCGTCTCGCTGCTCGCGCCGGGTGTGCTGCCCGGCACGGCCTGACACGCCGTATCGACCCTCCGCTCGCCCGCTCGCTCAGGGGGCGCTCAGCCGCTACCGGTACCCTCGGTAGCCGTGACGACCGAAATCGCCGCACTCGGACCTGCCTGGCTCCAACCCGACACGATCATCTCCTGGCTCGGCCCCTGGGCGCTCGTCGGCGTCGCATTGATCATCTTCGCGGAATGCGGTCTGCTGCTGGGCTTCTTCCTGCCGGGTGACTCGCTGCTGTTCACGGCGGGGCTCTTCGCCGTGTCCGACGTCGGGCTCGGCGCGCCGCTGTGGCTGGTGTGCCTCGTGCTGGTGGTCGCCGCGCTCGCGGGCAACACCTGCGGCTACGGGATCGGCCGGGTGAGCGGGCCCGCGATCTTCGACAAGCCCGAGTCGCGCCTGTTCAAGCCCAAGCACGTCGCCCGTACGCACGAGTTCTTCGAGAAGTACGGCAACAGGGCGATCGTGCTCGGCCGGTTCGTGCCGATCGTGCGCACGTTCATCACGGTGATGGCGGGCGTCGGGCAGATGCCCGCGAAGCGCTACCTCACGTACTCGCTGATCGGCGGCTTCCTGTGGGCGGCGGGCGTCACGCTGCTCGGCGCGTGGCTCGGGCAGTTCGCGTTCGTCAAGAGCAACATCGAGCTGATCCTCATCCTCGTGGTGCTCCTGTCGATCGTCCCGATCATCGTCGAGGTGCTGCGGGCCCGGCGGTCGAGCAAGGGCGCGCACGCCGCCTAGACCGGAAGGCGCGCCGCCGCCTCCAGCACCATCCAGCCCGAGAGCTGCACCGACAGGTCGGCCTCGGGCACACCCCGGCGGGGCGCGGCGGCCGGGCGGCTCCACTCCGCGGAGAACACGGGGCCGCAGCGGCCCTCGAGCCTGCCCCACCACGCCGCGTCCGCGCTGGCCAGCACGATCCGCGCCGCGGCCTCGGTGAGCTCGGGGCGCCGCAGCGCGGCCACGACCAGGTACCGCGCGAGGATCCCGGCGAACAGGCCCCCGTCGCCGCCGCCGGAGCCGGGTAGGACGCCGTTGGGACGGGCGAGGCGATGGGTCACCGCGTCGACGAGCGCCACCGCGCGGTCGCCCCAGCGCTGGTGCCCGTCGCGGGCGGCGAGCTCGACGCAGGCGCCGAGGTGCACACCCTGGCAGTAGGTGAAGATGCGCCGGTCGACCACCTCGACCGAGCCGTCCGGTGCCAGCCGCACCCCGTCGTGGACCAGGCCGGAGTCGGGGTCGACGAGGGTCTCGGCCACCCAGTCCGTGATCGCCGCGGCGAACTCGATCTGCCCCTCCCTTGCCAACAGGATCGCGGCGGGCCCGTTCGCGGGCGCGTTCTTCACCCGGCCGTCGGCACCGCCGCCGCGGCGCCACCAGATGCCGCCCCCGCCGTCCTCGGTCCAGCCGCGGTGCAGCTGCCGGGTGACCGCGCCAAGCACCGGGCCGTGCGTGTCGTCGGCGAGCGTCCCCGCGCGCTGGACGGCCAGGCCCAGCCAGGCGACGTCGTCATAGAAGGGGTTGGTCCAGCGCCCGCCGTTGCGCAGCCGGACACTGCGGGTGAGCGTGGCGATCGTCGACGCGCGTCGCGGACGGGGGTCGCGCAGCTGGGCGTCGACCAGACAGTCGAGCAGGTGCGCCTGCCACCAGTAGTGCCACGGGAACGGCGCTGTGGGAAGGCGACGCGGCCAACGCGCTCGGCCGATGCGGGTGCCCGGGAGGACGCCCGCGATCGGCCGCAGATGTCTACGCACGATCGCCCGCTCGGCGGCGGCTGCTCGCCCCGCCCAGTCCGCATCGGCGTCGTGCACCCCGACAGTCTGCCGGCGTCGGCGCCCGTCAGAAGTGCTCGAGAAGGTCCGGGAAGCGCGCGACGTGCAGGACGCCGCGGTCGGCAGGGTCGATCTCCTGCTCCTCCAACGACCAGGTGTGGGGATGCGGGATGAACACGGCGCGCAGTCCGGCCGCGCGCGCGGCGAGGATGTCCGAGCGCGGCGAGTTGCCGATCATCCAGGTCACCTCGGCCGCGAGGTCCAGCTCCGCGACGAGCGCGCGGTAGGTGGCGGGCGCCTTCTCCGTCACGATGTGCGTGCTGCGGAAGTGGTGGGCCAGCCCCGAGGCGTCGATCTTGCGCTGCTGCTCGGCGTGCTGGCCCTTGGTGAGCAACAGCAGGTCGTGGCGGGTGGCGAGCGCGTCGAGCGCCTCCGCGACGCCCGGCATCAGCTCGACCTCGTGTTCGACGAGCGCCGACGCGAGCCGGACGATCTCGGCGCGCTCGTCGTCGCTGGCCGGGCGCTGCGCCAGATGCTCGAAACAGACGTGCAGGCTGTGCAGGAAGCTCGCGCTGCCGTAGCCGTGGACGGCGATCGTGGCGCGCTCGACGTCGTCGAGCACCCTGCGCAAGGCGGCGCGGTCGAGCGTGGGGTGGGCGAGCCAGCCGAGGTAGTCGTCGACCACCCGCTCGAACAGCTTGTTGTTCTCCCAGAGCGTGTCGTCGGCGTCGAAGACGAGGGTCTGGCGGTCCACGGCCCGGACTCTAGGCGCCCGGTTTTGTCGGTGCCCTCGAATACCGTGCCGGACATGGACCTCCCCGAGCGCTTCACCCATCAGACCGACCAGTACGACGCGTGGCAGCGTGACACGATCCGCCGCCACGGCTGGGCGCTGCAAGCCGTCTTGGGCGACGAGGAGTCGCCGCCGTTCGTCTACACCGTCGGCCTGGCGGGGTTCCGGCATGCCGAGCTGATCCTGTTCGCCACCACCCAGGCCACCGCGGCCGCCGTGCTCAACGAGCTGGGTGAGCTGGTGCGGGCCGGGCAGCGGCTCATGCCGGGCGAGAGCGTGCCGCTCACGTGCGGCGCCGTGCATCTGTTGTCGTTCCCCGAGTCGGAGCACTGGCTGTTCGCCGCCAACGACCTCTACCGCGGCGCGGGCGGTCCGCCGGTGCCCGCGCTGCTCGTCGTGCCCGATGGGGAGTTCGACGAGGTGCCGGGCGAGGACCAGCCGTGTCCCTTCTGCTCGTGACCGGCGTCCACGGCGCCACCAGGCGGTTCGCCCACCGCCAGCGGCCGAGCCCGTACGCCGCGAATCCGCCGCCGCACCGCGAGTCGGCGGGCGGGCCGCCGCCGACGGTAACGGGCCGACCGGCCTGCGCTCGTCGCGGCGCCCGCGGCCGGTGCGCGCGGTCGCTACCAGGCGTGGGCGAGGTCGGCGTGCTGACGGATCCAGGTGTGCATGGCGATCCCGGCCGCCACCCCGGCGTTGATCGAACGGGTGGAGCCGAACTGCGCGATGGAGACGGTCAGACTGGCCGCCGCGCGGGCCGGGTCGGTCACGCCGGGCCCCTCCTGCCCGAAGAGCAGCACGCACTCCCGCGGGAGCAGCGCGGTCTCCAGCCGCTGCGCTCCGGGGGTGTTGTCGACGACCACGACGGCAAGCCCGTGGGCACGGGCGAACGCGGCCAGGCTCGCCACGTCGTCGTGGTGGTGCACGGCGAGGTAGCGGTCGGTCACCATCGCCCCCCGCCGGTTCCAGCGCCGCCGCCCCACGATGTGCACGCCCGCCGCGCCGAACGCGTTGGCCGTGCGCACCACGGTGCCGATGTTGTGGTCGTGGCCGAAGTTCTCGATGGCGACGTGGAATGGGTGGGCCCGGGTGGCGAGATCGGCCGCGACGGCATCGCGACGCCAGTAGCGGTAGGCGTCCACGACGTTGCGCGCGTCCCCGTGCGCGAGCAGCTCGGGGTCGAGGCGGTCGTCGTCAGGCCAGGCGGTGGGGCCGCCGGGCCACGGCCCGACACCGACCTGCCCCGGTATGGCCCACTCGGTCGCGCCGGGCTCGTCGTCGCCGTGGCCAGCCATGATCGCGAGGATAGGCTCCGACGCCGCCCGCGCCCCTTCCCGTCCGACCCCCAGGCGGTGATCGGCGCGAGAGGGGCGTTCGCGGGGTTCGATCAACGGAAAACGGACTCGTCGGGATGGACCGCTCCGACGGCGCAGACCAGCGAACGCGCCGAGTGTCGCCACCCGACGCGCTCGCTCTTCGTGCCTCTCGGCGCCCGTGCGGGGCTACTGCCCCTGGCCGCCCTCGTTGGCCGTGCCGCGCTTGGACTCGTCGTCCGCCTCGGGCGTCGACCCTTCGGCCTGGCCGTTGGTGTGGCTGCCATGGGCGTCGTCGCCCGCCGACCACTGGTCCGTCGGCACGTGGCCCGCGGTGTCGTCGGGCGGGGCGCCGTGGCCGTTGCCGTGCTCCGCGGCGTAGCCGTTGCCCGAGGTCGGCTGGGCCTCGCCGAGCTGGCCGTTGCCGTGCTCAGGCGGCGCGGCCCAACCGTTGCCGTCATAGCCGGACGACGGCTCGGCATAGCCGGGCGCGGTGCCTTCGGCGGGAGCAGCGCCGTACGCGGGCGCGCCCTCGGCGGGCGGGGCGCCGTAGCCCGGCGGGGGGCCATAGGCGGGTGCGCCGTACCCCGGCGGGGGACCGTAGCCACCCGCGGGCTGCCCGTTGCCCGGGGCAGGCGGGCCGTAGCCGTACCCGTAGCCCTGCCCGTACCACTGGCCCGCCTGGCCGTTGCCCGGCACAGGGGCGGGCTGGCCGTAGCCCGCCGCGTAGCCCTGGGCGGACCACGGGTCCGGGGTGGCGGCGGCCTCGGGCACGTCGGGCACCGGCGGCAGCAGGCGGCCGCCCTCGGGCATCGTGAGGTTCACCTGGGTGTGTCCGCGGTGCGCGCCCGCGGCGGCCGCGTGGTACTCCTCCAGCCTCGCGATGAACTCGTCGTCGCCGTAGACGGTGCCGTCCACCGTGATGCCCTCGCGGACCTCCAACACCGCCTCGACGTCCTCGCCGGAGAGGGTCTTGTGCGTCTCGAGGGCGTGCGCGACCGCGAGGACGCCGCTGCGGTTGTCGCGCAGGATCTCCTCGGCCTTGGTGAGCAGCTCGGCGAGCTGGTCCTCGATGCGGTCGGCCAGAGCGGCACGGAGCACCTTCTCGGTGCTCTCGCCCTTCGGCGGACCACCGCGGCCGCCGCCGGGGCTGCCGACCTCCAGCCGCCGTGCCGTCGAGTACGACGAGACGGTGGAGCCCATGCCCCAGTAGCCCTCCATGAACGACGCCACCGCGGTGGCCGACTCCAGGTCGCCCGACACGCCGGACGACGAGTCGCCCGCGAAGAACATCCGCTCGCCCGCCAACGACGCGAGCGAGACGAGGATGTCGCTCTCGTACTCCGAGCGCCACCGGGTGAACTGGTCCTCCGGCGGGATGCTCGCGACCATGCCCAGGTAGTCGCTGCCCTTCTCGATCGTCGCGATGTCGATCTCCATGTGCTGCCGCGTGCGGAACGCGACCACGGCGTGGCAGGCCTCGTGCACGGCGACGGCGTGCCGCTCGCGCTCGATGTACTCGACGTCCTCGGGCGGGCCGAGGTCCTTGAGCTGCTTGGCCTTGATCACGTCCTTCCACGTGATGATCTCGCGGTCGTCCCGGATCGCGATGATCAGCGCCTCGTTGACGAGGTCCTTGATCGTCGCTCCGGTGGCGTACGGGGTGATCGTGGCGAGCTTGTCGATCTGTTCGTCGGTGAGCTCGTGGGAGACCTTGTCCAGGTAGCCCTCGTAGGTGCGCACGCGCCCGGCCTTGCTCGGGTAGCCCACGCGGTAGATCCGGTCGATGCGACCGGGCCGCAGCAGCGCCTCGTCGAGGGCCTCCGGCATGTTCGTGGCCATCATGACCAGGATCCGGTACTTGGGCGGCGGCTTGGGCCGCATGCCCAGCGCCCTGCGGCCCAAGCGGTTGAGCAGGCCGCGCGGCTTCTTCAGGCCGGAGAGCTCGGTGAGCAGCGCCTGCAGCGTGCCCATCCCACCGCCGCCGCCCATGCCGCCCATGCCGCCCATGACGAACCGGCTGCGCGCCGCGACGGGCTCGGGTGTCTCCTGCATGGCCTCGCGGGCGAGCAGCCAGCGGGTGTCGTCGGACAGGTAGGACATGCCGTGGCAGCCCGTGCTCTGGAACGGCGGGCGGTGCCCCGTCCGGCCCCCACCCGGCCCCACCTGGGCGAGCGCGCCGCGGCTGCCGAGCGCGTCGGCCTCGTCGAAGAAGACGATCACGCCGCCGTACCGGAGCGCGAGCCTGCGCAGCTTCCGGAAGAGCGACTTGACCTTGAGGATGCCGACGCCCATGAACATGTTGGTGAACGCGCCGGGGTCGACGAAGACGTAGGGCCTGCCGGTCTCGCCCGCGACGGCCTCGGCCATCAGCGTCTTGCCGGTGCCGGGCGGACCCCACAGGAGCATGCCGGACGGGACGTAGCCGCCCTTCTCCTCGATCGTGTCGGGGTCCTCCAGGAAGACGATGTTCTCCTTGACCCGCTCGACCACGTGGTCCTGGCCCCAGACGTCGGAGAAGCGGGTGGTGATGTCGTCGGGGTAGTAGGTGTCCACGCCGCCGCGCGAGAGCAGCCAGAACAGCCCGATGAACTGGAACGCGATGAAGAAGAAGGCGAACAGCAGCTGCAGGATCAGCGGCAGCGCCTGGTAGAGCAGCGCGGGGGCCTGGAAGATCGCGAGAATCGGCGACGTGTCGAGGATCTCTGCCGCGACCACGGCGAACAGGGCCAGCAGCAACACGAACTTGATCAGCCGCGACAGGCGGTAGCGGGTCCAGTCGGAGAGGCGCCGCTTGATGGCGCGGTCGGTGCCGCCGAACACCGTCTTCGACCAGAACCGGTGGTAGCCCGCGGACCGCTCGCTGATGAGGAAGTGGATCTGCCGCAGCAGCTCGAGGCCCCCCAGCCAGATCAGCCACTGCGAGTCGTTGAGCTGGATGAGGGCGGCGTCGGAGAAGGGCAGCAGCGGGTTGTCCGCCATCGACGCCCACACGATGATGAACCACGCGGCGACGAACAGCAGCAGAAGCCGTGATCGGTCCCACAGCGACATCCGCTTGCGCGTCTCACCCTTGGGCTTGCGCTCGGTCTCCACGGGAGGCGGAGGCGGCGGCGCGGGGGGCCCAGGGGTGTCGGCAACCGGCACGGTCATGGCTTCTCCCGGACGGTGAACGATGACACCACGCTGGTGATCTCCTTTTGGCGCTGCTGGTAGCACTCCGTGGAGCACCTGACGAAGAAGAGGTAGAGCTTGCTCGCGTCGTCGTTGAGGTAGAGGGTCTGGTCCATCACCTGCGGTGGACCGCCCGCGACGCGGTAGCGGAAGACAGTGTGCACGCCACGCACGCCGTTGCCAGGGGTGAGGACGTCGTCGCTCATCACGCTGATGTCGCCGACCACGGAGGTCGGGTCGGACGCCGCCTGCTGCTGGCCTGCAGGCGACACCGGGTAGAAGAGGTCACGCAGCTTGTCCAGCGAGTACGAGCCGCGGGCGCTCTCCGGGACGTCCTGCACGCCGATCAGCGTGGCGGGCGCCGTGGCCTGCGCGCCGAAGAGATGGTCGGGCGACGGTGCCACATCGGCGTCGTAGCCCTGGAGCCAGAGGCCGCGCTCCGAGTCCTTGACGCTGGTGTCCAGGCCGAGTGCCTCGTCGATCGCCTTCGAGTCGATCGGCCGCCAGCTGTTCGGGACCTTCAGATACGTGTGGTCGGCCGAGTTGGTGACGTACGTGTACTCGGGCCCAGCACAGCCTGCCAGCACGACGAGCACCGCCAGCGCCCCGCCAACGAGGGCCGCGCGGCGGCGCCACGACCTCCGCAGGTCAGCCATCTGCCCTCCCCGCCGTGACCCCTCCGTGACGTCTGAGTATGCGCCTCCACGGCGAACCGTGGGTGGGCCGAACCGGTTGCGAGCACGTTTCGCCTGTGCGGAAGCCGTGGCGATCAGTCGATCAGCCCAGTCCGAGATCAGCCAGCCCGAGCAAAGCACGGTAGGGCACCCCCTCGGTCTCGATGGCCTCCTGGGCGCCGGTGGCGCGGTCGACGACGGTCGCCACACCGACCACCGCCGCCCCTGCCTCCCGGACGGCCCGCACGGCCGTCAGCACGGATGCGCCGGTCGTCGAGGTGTCTTCGACGACGAGCACGTTGCGGCCCGTGACGTCCGGTCCCTCGATCCGCCGCTGCATGCCGTGCTCCTTGACCGCCTTGCGGACGACGAACGCGTCGACGGGGGGCGCTTCGGTCTCGGTGGCCGCGGCGTGCAGCACCGCGTCGGCGACCGGGTCGGCGCCCAGCGTCAGCCCGCCGACGGCCGAGTACTCCCAGTCGGCCGTGAGCACGCGCAGGAGCCGACCGATCAGCGGGGCGGCGCGGTGGTCGAGGGTGACGCGGCGCAGGTCGACGTAGTAGTCCGCCTCCTTGCCCGACGACAGCGTCACCCGCCCGCGCACGACGCCCAGCTCGCGGACCAGCGCCGCGAGCCTGCCGCGGTCGTCCTCCACAACGGTCATCGGCGGCTCTCGTAACGCATCACGAGCCCTCGCAGCAACGGCCGCGGCACGACGTCCACCAGCGCTGCGAGCGCCTTGTACTGCCTGCTCGGCACCGACACCACCTTCCCCCTCGCCAGGTCGGCCAGGCATTCGTCGACGACCCGCGATGCGTTCAGCCAGAGCGGGCCCGTTCGGCGGCCCATGTCGAGCCCGGCCCGTTCGTGGAACTCGGTGCGGACGAACCCGGGGCACAGCGCCATCGCGCGCACCCCCGTGCCCACCAACATGGCGGCGAGGGCCTCGGTGAACGACGTGACCCACGCCTTGTCGGCACCGTACGCGCCGCCTCGTCCCGGCAGGAACCCGGCGACGCTCGAGACGTTGACCACGCCGCCCCGCCCCCGCTCGATCATGCCCGGGAGTGCGGCCCTGCTGAGCTGCAGCACGGTGGTGACGTTGACGTCGAGCTGACGGCGCAGCCCGGCGGGGTCGGCGTCCAGGAAGTCGCCGGGGAGCGTGAAGCCCGCGTTGTTGACGAGCAGGTCGATCGGCGCGCCTGCGAGCCGCTCGGCGACCTTGTCGCGGTCGGCGTCGTCCGACAGATCGGCGGGGAACACCTCCACGCTCACGCCAGTGCCCCGCGCGGCCGTCGCCGTCGTCTCGAGGCGGGCCTGGTCGCGGGCCACGATCACCAGGTCGCGGCCGTCGGCGGCCAGGCGCGACACGAACGCCGCGCCGATTCCCGACGTGGCACCGGTGATCAATGCGGTGGGCACGACGAGACCCTACGGTCGCCTCCGTGTGGAGCGCGTTCAGGTATGCGCGTTCTGGCCCTGCTCGAGCGCGGTGGCCACCTCGGCGAGGTCGGCGAGGAGGTCCTGCAGCCGGTCGGCGGTGGCGTCGACCGGCGCGGTCGCGAGCACCCACGACTCCTCGGCCCAGAGCAGCTCGACGTCCTCGCCCACCGCGTCCGCGGCGCGGGCGAGCCTGCGGGTGAGCAGCGGGCGGACGGCGTCGGCGTCGGAGACGAACGCGTAGCGCTCGCCGACCGGCTCCAGGTACTCCAGCGCGACGTCGTCGGGCACCGGCGCGGTGGGCAGGCGCAGCTCGACGGCCGCCGCGAGCTGGGTCTGGGCCTGGATCGCGGCGAGCACCGACGTGACGCGCCCGGCCTGCTCGTGGTCGAACACGTAGGCCTGGCGGGAGCCGTCGGGGGTCGGGACGTCGCCGCTGATCAGGTTGCGCGCCACGCCGGGCCCGCCCTGGTGGATGGTGCCGTAGCGCCACCGGCTGGGCAGGACGGGATCGGTGTCGAGGAACTCCCAGCCGCGCAGCGCGGCCCACCGTCGCCGGTCCTTGACGTTCCCGCCCCCGCCCTTCTGCCTGCGTTCGGCGAAGAGCAGCACCACCCCGAGCAGGATGACGATCACGGCGATGACGAACCAGGTCGTCGGCGAGAGGCCCACGGAGGGTGAGCGTAGCCCCGTGTCGACGCGACGTCCGGCGACGCGCCCGTAACGATCACCGGCGCGGCGCACCCGCGGTGAGTCCCGCACCCCGACACGGTGAGTCCCGGGTTTCGGCACGGCGAATGTCGGAATTGTGCACGGTGGGCGGGGCGCCGGATCGGCGCTGCCCCGGGTCGGGTCGGTGGGGGCGGTCGGCGCCCAACGGGGTCCGCGCCCCCCAGGCCGGCGCGGCGAGCGCTTGCGGCACGGTCGGCGCAACCTCCGCGAGCGACGTGGACCTGCGCGGGCCGCGGGGTCGGCGGGGTCAGCGCGGCGGGGCCGTCGGCACAGCACGGCTTCGCAGACCCCGCCGTCGCCTCGCAGGGTCCGCGGGCTCTGCGATGCGCACGGCCGATCTGCGAGGCGGCCGGAGCGGGCCGCGTGGCCCACCACCATGGGCGGCCAGATGGACAGCCCCGGGGAGTGGGCCGCAGGGTGGGCAAGCCGCGCCGCGGGGCCTTGGCGGCCCACCGGTCGTGGGCCGCCAAGGGTCAGACCTTCGTGAGCGGGAGGGCCCGCCCGACGACCAGGCCGCCGGTGCCGCCGCCCGCGGCGGGGTCGAGGTCGACGCGCACGGTGTCGCCCTCGCGCACGTCGCCGCCGAGCAGCTGCTTCGCCAGCTGGTCGCCGATGGCCGACTGCACCAGCCGCCGCAGCGGCCGCGCGCCGTACACCGGGTCGAAACCGTTGAGCGCCAGCCACTCCCGGCCCGCGTCCGACACCTCGAGCGTGAGGCGCCGCTTGGCCAGCCGCCGCCGCAGGACGTCGAGCTGGATGTCGACGATCTGCGTGAGCTCCACGGTCGAGAGCGCGTGGAACACCACGACGTCGTCGAGCCGGTTGAGGAACTCGGGCTTGAAGTGCCGCTGCACCGCTGCCATCACGACGTCCTTGCGGGTGGCGTCGTCGAGCACCTGGCCGCCGGTCGAGCCGAGGTTGGAGGTGAGCACGAGGATGGTGTTGCGGAAGTCCACCGTGCGGCCCTGCCCGTCGGTGAGCCGCCCGTCGTCGAGCACCTGCAGCAGGACGTCGAACACGTCCTGGTGCGCCTTCTCCACCTCGTCGAACAGCACCACCGTGTACGGGCGGCGCCGCACGGCCTCGGTGAGCTGCCCGCCCTGGTCGTAGCCGACGTAGCCGGGGGGCGCGCCCACGAGCCGGGCGACGCTGTGCTTCTCCGAGTACTCGCTCATGTCGATGCGGACCATGGCGCGCTCGTCGTCGAAGAGGAACTCGGCGAGCGCCTTGGCCAGCTCCGTCTTGCCGACGCCGGTGGGCCCGAGGAACAGGAACGAGCCGGTGGGCCGGTTCTCGTCGGAGATGCCCGAACGCGCCCGCCGCACGGCGTCGGACACCGCGCGTACCGCCTCGGTCTGGCCGACCACACGTTTGCCGAGCTCGTCCTCCATGCGCAGGAGCTTGGCCGTCTCGCCCTCGAGCATGCGGCCCGCGGGGATGCCGGTCCACGCGGACACGACGTCGGCGACGTCGTCGGGGCCGACCTCCTCCTTGAGCATCACGTCGGCGTCCGGCGCGGTGACGGCCGTGGCCTCCTCGAGCTTCTTCTCCAGCGCGGGGATGCGGCCGTAGCGCAGCTCGGCGGCCTTGCCGAGGTCGCCGTCGCGCTCGGCGCGCTCCGACTCCCCGCGCAGCGACTCCAGCTGCTCCTTCAGCTCGCGCACGCCCTCGATCGCGCCACGCTCGTTCTGCCAGCGTGCGGTGAGGGCGGAGAGCTCCTCGCGCTTCTCGGCGAGCTCGGCACGCAGGGCGGCCAGCCGCTCGACGGACGGGGCGTCGGACTCCTTCGCCAGCGCCATCTCCTCGATCTCCAGCCGCCGCACGGCCCGCTCGACGGTGTCGATCTCCACGGGCCGCGAGTCGATCTCCATCCGCAGCCGGGACGCGGCCTCGTCGACGAGGTCGATGGCCTTGTCGGGGAGGAAGCGCGCGGTGATGTAGCGGTCGGACAGCGCGGCGGCGGCGACGAGCGCCGCGTCGGTGATCCGCACGCCGTGGTGCACCTCGTAGCGCTCCTTGAGCCCGCGCAGGATGCCGACGGTGTCCTCGACGGACGGCTCGCCGACCAGCACCTGCTGGAAGCGCCGCTCCAGCGCGGGGTCCTTCTCGATGCGCTGGCGGTACTCGTCGAGCGTGGTGGCACCGACGAGGCGCAGCTCGCCGCGGGCCAGCATCGGCTTGATCATGTTGCCCGCGTCCATCGCGCCCTCGGCGTTGCCCGCGCCGACGATCGTGTGCAGCTCGTCGATGAACGTGATGATCTCGCCCGCGGAGTCGGTGATCTCCTTGAGGACGGCCTTGAGCCGCTCCTCGAACTCGCCGCGGTACTTGGCGCCCGCGACCATCGAGCCGAGGTCGAGCGCGATCACGCGCTTGCCGCGCAGCGACTCGGGCACGTCGCCCGCGACGATGCGCTGCGCGAGGCCCTCGACGATGGCGGTCTTGCCGACGCCGGGCTCGCCGATCAGCACGGGGTTGTTCTTCGTGCGTCGCGAGAGCACCTGCACGACGCGGCGGATCTCGGTGTCGCGGCCGATGACGGGGTCGAGCTCGCCCTTGCGCGCGCGCTCGGTGAGGTCGACGCCGTACTTCTCCAGCGCCTGGTACGTGCCCTCGGGATCGGGGCTGGTGATCCGCGTCGAGCCGCGGACCTTGGCGAAGGCCTCGCGCAGCGCCTCCGGGGTGGCGCCGTGCCGACGCAGCAGCTGGGCCACCTGCCCGCCCGCGGACGCGAGCCCGACGAGCAGGTGCTCGGTGGAGACGTACTCGTCGCCCATCTCCGTGGCGAGCTGCTGTGCGGCGTTGAGTGCGGCCAGCGCCTCGCGGGACATCTGGGGCGCGCTCACGGTGGAGCCCGACGCCGAGGGGAGCCGGTTGGAGAGCTGCGTCAGCTCGCCGCGCACCGCGGACGCGTCGGCGCCGACCGCGGCCAACAGCGGCGCGGCGATGCCGTCACCCTGGGCCAGCAGTGCGCCGAGCAGGTGCGTCGGGCCGACATCGGGGTTGCCTGCCAACGCCGCGGCCTGCACGGCCGCCGAGATCGCCTGCTGCGCCTTGGTGGTGGGGTTGAAGGAGTCCATCCCTCACGTCCTCCCGCTGAAAGTTCGTTGTCTCACCCAGGCCAACGTCAGAAAAGTTGAGTCTGTTCCGCTCAAGCCTAGTGGGCTTCGCTAACGGTTCCGACCGGGCGGACGAGGTCACCGTACGTGCTGCCGACGACACGCTCCCGCCACCTCCCGCAGCTTGCGCGCTACGCTGAGCCGCTGGTACATCGTTCTTCGCCGCGCGCTCCCCGACCCAGGAAGACCCATGACCGCTGAACAGTTGCTCGCCGTCGACTTCGCCGAGCGGCGCAAGCGCAGCGAGCCCGGCATGGTCGAGATCATCCGGGCGAGCTTCGACCAGGTCGCGGGCGAGGCCGAGGCGCTGGGCAGGCACTTCTACGCCCTCCTCTTCAGCGCGGCCCCCGAGACACGCGACCTGTTCCCGGTGAACATGGAGGTACAGCGCAGCAGGCTGCTCCGCGCGCTCGTGCACGTCGTCCAGATGGTGGACGAGCCCGACGAGCTCGTGCCGTTCCTTGCGCAGCTGGGGCGCGACCACCGCAAGTTCGGGGTGATCGCCCAGCACTACGAGGCGGTCGGCGCGGCACTGGTCGACTCCATCGCGCACTTCGCGGGCGAGGCGTTCACCCCGCAGGTTGAGGCCGCGTGGCGGGAGGCGTACGGCGTCGTCGCCACCGCCATGCGCACCGCGGCCGACGCCGAGCGCGGGCCGGCGTCGTGGCTGGGGCGGGTGCTCGCGCACGAGCGGGTGGGCTGGGACCTCGCGCGGATCACCGTGCAGGCCAGCGAGCCGATCCCGTTCCGGGCGGGGCAGTACGTCAGCGTCGAGACGCCCCAGCGGCCGCGGCTGTGGCGCTACCTCTCGCCCGCCAACGCGCCGCGCGCCGACGGCACGCTGGAGTTCCACGTGCGTGCGGTGGCGAGCGGGTGGGTCAGCCGGGCGATCGTCGCGCACTCGCGGGTGGGCGACACCTGGCGCATCGGCCCGCCGATGGGCCGGATGAGCGTGGACGCGGCGGCGAAACGGCCGTTGCTGATGGTCACCGGCGGCACCGGAATGGCCCCGATCAAGGCGCTGCTGGAGCACTTCGCGCAGCAGGACACCGCCCCGCACACGCAGCTCTTCCTCGGCGGGCGCACCTGGGACGACCTCTACGACATCGACGCGCTGCGCAGGCTGTCCTACGACAACGACTGGCTGAACGTCGTGCCCGTCGTCGAGCGCTCGGACGACCACACCGACGACCGGGGCGGCGCCGAGCGCGGCACACTGGCCGACGTCGTCACCCGGTACGGGGCGTGGGCCGACCACGACGTGCTGGTCTGCGGCTCGCCCAGCATGATCCGGGCCACCGTGAGCCGGATGCTGGTGGCGGGCACTCCGCTGGACCGGATCCGCTACGACCCGTTCACGATGGACTGAAGTCGAGTCGCAGCCATGGTCGAGGTCCTGGTTGAGAACACCGACGCGCTCGACCGTCCCACCGACCTGCTCGTGCTCAAGTACGCGCAAGGCCTCTACGGAGCAGACAAGGCAGCCGCCTTGCGCATCGGCGGCCTGCCAAACCTGCCACGTTCCGGCGCGCATTGCATCGTTCGGAGACCCCGCAACATCCGGCGGCCGTGATCACCAGCTGGGTGCGGAAAGCGGCCATTTCTGACCGGAAATGCGCCAGGCTGGTGATCTTGGGCTCCGAACCTACTTCTTCCTGGGGCGCCACACGACGATCGCCTGGCTGCGGTCCACCGGCACCAGGTCCCGCCGGTAGGACGCGTGCACGGAGGCCGCCGCCTGGTCGGCGGCGGCCCGGGCGGCCAGGAGCTCCTGGGCCGCCTCCTCCAGCTGGGCGCGCAGCTCGTCGACCATCTGCTCCAGCTCGATGATCCGCTTGATGCCCGCGAGGTTGACGCCCTCCTCCTGCGACAGCCGCTGCACCTCACGGAGCAGGGCGATGTCGCGGGCGGAGTAGCGCCGACCGCCGCCTGCGGACCGGCCGGGGCGAACGAGCCCCAGCCGGTCGTAGCTGCGCAGAGTCTGGGCGTGCAGCCCGGCGAGCTCCGCCGCGACGGAGATCACGAAGATCGGGCTGTCCATGCCAGCGCCCGGCGGCAGCGGTGGGTTCATCGCCTGCCGCCGAGCAGGTGGGCCCGCGGGTCGTCGCCCTTGGTCGCCTCGGCGTAGGACTGCAGCGCCGTGGCGGCCGCGTCGGAGAGCCGGGCGGGCACCGCCACCTCGACGGTGACGAGCAGGTCGCCCTTCGACGACCGCTTCTGCACCCCGCGCCCGCGCACCCGGAAGGTGCGCCCGCTGCGGGTGCCCGCCGGGATCCGCAGGGAGACCGTGCCGCCCTCCAGCGTCGGCACCGTCACCGTGGAGCCCAGCGCGAGCTCGGGGAACGTGACCGGCACGGTGAGCGTCAGGTCGTCGGCATTGTTCGTCGAACGCCCGAAGATCCGGTGCGGGGTGACGTGCACCGTGACGTACAGGTCGCCAGCGGGCGCCCCGCCCATGCCCGGCTGGCCCTGGCCCTTGAGCCGCACCTTGTTGCCGTCCGCGACACCCGCGGGCACACGGACGGTGAGGGAGCGGATGCGGGTGCTCACGCCGTCGCCGCCGCACTCGGGGCACGGGTCGTCGACGATCCGGCCGGTGCCGCGGCAGTCGCGGCATGGCTCGGAGAACGCGAACGCGCCCTGGCTGGAGCTGACGAACCCGGACCCCGAGCACGTCGGACAGACGTGCGGGCTGGTGCCGGGGCGCGCGCCCGAGCCGCCGCAGGTGTCGCAGCGGCCCGGCGAGGACAGCCGGATCGGCACCTCGGCGCCACGGACGGCATCGACGAAGTCGATCGTCAGCTCGGACTCGACATCGGCGCCGCGGCGGCTGCGCGGTGCCGTGCCGGTGGCACCACGCGCGCCGCCGCCGCCGAACAGGTTGCCGAAGATGTCTCCGAGGCCGCCCGTGCCGCCCTGAGCCGCACCCGCGCGGCCGAACAGGTCGTTGAGGTCGAAGTTCTGCCCCGTTGCTCCGGTGCCGAACCCGCCGGGGAACCCGCCGCCCCCGCCCGCGAAGAGCGCGCGCGTCTCGTCGTACTCCTTGCGCTTCTTCTCATCCGAGAGCACCCCGTAGGCCTCCGAGACCGACTTGAAGCGGGCTTCGGCCTTGGGGTCGCCCGGGTTGGCGTCCGGGTGCAGCTCGCGGGCGAGCTTCCGGTACGCCGTCTTGATCTCGTCGTTGGACGCGCCGGAGGCGACGCCCAGCTCACGGTAGAAGTCCTTCTCGATCCAGTCGCGCTGGGTCATTCCGCCTCCTTCCTGTTCAGTGCGCCGTCGGCTCGCCGGTGGTGCCGTCATCCGGACGGTCGACGACCGTGACCATCGCGGGTCGCAGCACCCGGTCCGCCATGCGGTAGCCCCGCCGGAGGACGGCCGCCAGCACGGGCACCGCGGGACCGTCGACCGCTGCGGTGTCGTGTTGGACCGCCTCGTGCACCGAGGGGTCGAACGGCTCGCCGACCAGCCCGAACGACTCGAGGCCGAGCTTCTGCACCACCGAGGTGACCTTGTCGGCCACCGCCTTGAACGGGCCGGTCAGGTCGCCGTGGGCCTCGGCGCGGTCGATGTCGTCGAGCACGGTCAGCAGATCGCCGACGAACTGGGTGCGCGCGGTGACCAGCACCGACTCCCGGTCGCGGTCCACCCGGCGCCGGTAGTTGGCGTACTCGGCGGTGATCCGCTGCAGGTCGGCGGTGCGCTCGGCCACCTGGGCGGCGAGCTCGGCGGTGGCGTGGGCCGTCGCGGGGTCCGCGGGCTCGGCCACGGGGGCCGCGGGAGGCGCGCCGCCATCGGGCGTGCGCACCTCCCCGGTCTCCGGGTCGACCCGACGCCGGTCCCTGACGACGACCGGCTCGTCGCGCTCGTGCTCGCTCATGACGCCACCTCCGCGGGAAGGGTTGCGTCGACGGTCACTTGTTGTCCTTCTCCTCGTCGACGATCTCGGCATCCACCACGTCGTCGGCCTGGCTCTGGCCGGTCGCGTCGCCGGTCGGCGCACCCTCGGCCGTCGGCTGCTGCTGGTAGAGCGCGGAGCCCATCTTCTGGCTCTCGGTGGCGAGCTTCTCCATCGCCGCCTTGATGGCGTCGGAGTTGGTGCCCTTCAGTGCCTCCTGCGCCTCGCCCAGCGCCGCGTTGACGCCGTCCTTGACGTCGGAGGGCAGCTTGTCGTCGTTCTCCTTGACGAACTTCTCCGTCTGGTAGACCAGCGACTCCGCCTGGTTGCGGACCTCGGCCTCCTCGCGGCGCTTCTTGTCCTCCTCGGCGTGCTGCTCGGCCTCGCGCATCATGCGGTCGATCTCGTCCTTGCCGAGCGCGGAGCCGCCGGTGATCGTCATGGCCTGGCTCTTGCCGGTGCCCATGTCCTTCGCGGACACGTGGACGATGCCGTTGGCGTCGATGTCGAACGCGACCTCGATCTGCGGCACGCCACGCGGGGCGGGCGGCAGGCCGGTGAGCTCGAACATGCCGAGCTTCTTGTTGTAGGCCGCGATCTCCCGCTCACCCTGGAAGACCTGGATCTGCACGGACGGCTGGTTGTCGTCGGCCGTGGTGAAGATCTCGGACCGCTTGGTGGGGATCGTGGTGTTGCGCTCGATCAGCTTGGTCATCACGCCGCCCTTGGTCTCGATGCCGAGGGACAGCGGGGTGACGTCCAGCAGCAGGACGTCCTTGACCTCGCCGCGCAGCACACCGGCCTGCAGGGCCGCGCCGACGGCGACGACCTCGTCCGGGTTCACGCCCTTGTTGGGCTCCTTGCCGCCGGTGAGCTCCTTGACCAGCTCGGTGACCGCGGGCATGCGGGTGGAGCCGCCGACGAGCACGACGTGGTCGATCTGGCCGACCGAGATGCCCGCGTCCTTCACGACCTGGTTGAACGGGGCGCGGGTGCGGTCGAGCAGGTCGTTGGTGATCCGCTGGAACTCCGCGCGGGAGAGCGTCTCGTCCAGGAAGAGCGGGTTCTTGTCCGCGTCGACCGTGATGTACGGCAGGTTGATCGTCGCCGTGCTCTGCGAGGACAGCTCGATCTTGGCCTTCTCCGCGGCCTCACGCAGGCGCTGCATGGCCATCTTGTCGCGGGTGAGGTCGATGCCCTGGGAGCTCTTGAACTTGTCGACGAGCCAGGTGATGATCCGCTCGTCCCAGTCGTCGCCGCCGAGGTGGTTGTCGCCGTTGGTGGCCTTCACCTCGACGACGCCCTCGCCGATCTCCAGCAGGGACACGTCGAACGTGCCGCCGCCGAGGTCGAAGACGAGGATCGTCTGCTCCTTCTCGCCCTTGTCCAGGCCGTACGCGAGCGCGGCCGCGGTGGGCTCGTTGACGATGCGCAGGACGTTGAGGCCCGCGATCTGCCCGGCCTCCTTCGTGGCCTGACGCTGGGCGTCCTCGAAGTAGGCGGGCACGGTGATCACCGCGTCGGTGATCTCCTCGCCCAGGTAGGCCTCCGCGTCGCGCTTGAGCTTCTGCAGCACGCGGGCGCTGATCTCCTGGGCCGAGTACTTCTTGCCGTCGATGTCCGCGGTGGACCAGTTGGTGCCGATGTGGCGCTTGACCGACCGGATCGTCCGGTCCACGTTGGTGACGGCCTGGTTCTTCGCCGACTGGCCGACGAGCACCTCGCCGTTTCGGGCGAAGGCGACGACCGACGGCGTAGTGCGGGCGCCCTCCGAGTTGGCGATGACCGTCGGCTCGCCGCCTTCGAGCACGGAGACGACGGAGTTGGTGGTCCCGAGGTCGATGCCGACCGCACGAGCCATGGTGGTTCCTCCGGGGAGTTGCTTGAGTAGATCTGGCTCAAGTCTGCCACGGGCCGGTTCTCGGGATTGAGCCCGGTCCGCTCAACTTGTTCATCTCGGCCAACGCACGGGTCTGCCGGGGTGTTCCCCGCTGCGCAGGTTTCTCCAAACGGCCCCACGGCGGGGGCGGAGCCCCTACCCTCGTCGGCATGACCGCACCGGAGGTCGGAGCCCACCGGACACAGCTCGACGCCGCCGTCCGGGCGTTGGCGTTGCAGGTGAACCGGGACACGGTGCTGAAGGCCCGCGCCGCCCTCCTTGGCGAGGCTGACCGGTTGGACCGGCAACTACGGCACGACACCGACGCAGACCGGAGTTGGGCTATGCGGTAGCGACCCTGTCTCACCGGAAGCGGCCGCAGCGTTCAACGAGCGTATCGACGCCCTGGTTCAGAGCTGCCGCAACTACAATCGTGATCTGCGCGCCTCCGCTGCTGCGCTGGACGCGACCGCGCGCGCGTACGGGTATAACCGACGACGAGATCGCTGCCTCATTCAGTCCCACTTCATGACCGGACGATGGTCGGCAGTTCTCCCGGCCGTGGCAGTGTGCGCCTCGTGTCGGTCGCCGTGAGCGGTAGCCCGTCACCAGACCTAGCGGCCCCGCAACTCCCACTGCGCCCACGTGAGTTACGTGTTCGAAGGACTTGACCCATGTAGCGCGTTCACGTCATCCCAACTGGATACGCTGGGCGTGCGGTTCTATGCAGTCGACACACCTCGCGACAAGCGCGGGCCCGGCTGCGACTGGATTCATTCGCCGACGGAACCGATCGAGAGCTACACCGTTGCCGTCAACACCAGAGGCGGAGTGGAGCTTGCGTTCGGTCAGCCGCAGCTGAAGGTGATCACAGTTGCAGGATTCGGGGCCATAGAGACACCCGGCGTGTTCAGCACGGGCAAGTATGAGTGCATCATGAATGTCGATGTGGCGCCCCGCCAAGCAGTGCAGGTTAGCTACTTCTACAACGGTTCGACAGTCCCGATGACGCACGAGATCGCCTGCCAAAAGGCGCGCAACGCGGCCGAGTTGGCCATGCAGACCATCCTCGCCAAGCTCGGCGGCTGACTGCGCCGACAGCCGAGATCACCGTCTTGGCGCAGATCCGGACAGAAATGGTCACTTCTTGCGCCGAGATGGTGATCATTGAGTCGCTCGTGCGGACGAGTTCTTCCAAACGCCCACGGATGATCACACCTTCGACATAGCCTGCCCGGTATGACCGAGATCGGCCACCACGACGACGCCTACCTGAGCACCCCGCTCGAAGAGAAGCTCGCCTGGTTCCAGAACGCGGCGGGGCTGTCGGCGGTCGAGCCCGCCCGGCAGTTCATGGCAGGGGCGGCGGCGCTCTACACCGACTCGGATACCCAGGTCCGGGCCACGATGCGCAACCTCGGGGTCGAATGGACCGGCGAGGCCGCCACCCACGCGGGCGCCACCCTTCAACGCGCGGCCGACTGGAGCCAGGGAGCGGGCACCGACAACGCGGCGGCCGGACAGACCGTCGAGGGATATGGGCAGTCCTTCGAGTCCCTGCGCGGCCAGGTCCACTATGACGACCCGTGGGCGTGGGGGTGGAACGACACGGCCAGCGCGGTCGCCGCGGTCGCCACCGCCAATCCGGGGATCTTCCTCGGCAACCTCACGGCCGACTACTTCACCACCGCACAGCAGAACCGCACCAACGACGCCGCGGCGGTCGCGGCGCTGCGCGCCCACGAGGAGCAGACCCGCGCGGCCGTCGACTCCTTCCCGGCGATCGCTCCGGCGGGCATCTCGCCGTCGACCGACGTCGGGGTGACGCCAGGCGGATCGCCGGGCGTCAGCAACCCGCCAGCCGCGCCGGTCGGCCCGGCCTCGAGCGGGATCGGAGCGGCCGTCGGTGCGGCGGGCGGCGCGATTGCCGCGGGCCTGGGCGGCGTCGCGGCGGAGCTCGGAGGCCGGGCGGCCGTGCCTGCCGCGGGCGGCGTCGGTCCGGCCGGACTCGGGTCGTCGGGCGGAGGCGGTGGGTCTGCCCCGCTGCCGGGTGCCGCGATCGGTGCCGCGGGTGGAGCCTCCCCTGCAGATCGCGGCGCGGCGGTGACTGGTGCCATGGCGGGTGGTTCTCGAGTGCCAGGCGCAGTCGGCGGCGATGGCACAGTCGGACGGCTCCCCGGCAGCGCGGGTGGCGGCGGGAGCGCGGGCGGCGAGGGCGTGCTCGGACGACCGCCGGGCAGCGGCGGGAGCGCGGGCGGCGCGGGTGTGCTCGGACGACCGCCGGGCAGCGACGGTACCGCGGGCGGCGAAGGGGTGCTCGCGCGACCGCCCGGCGGCACCGCGGGTGTGGGCGGCGAAGGGGTGCTCGCGCGACCGCCCGGCGGCACCGGCGGCGAGGGTGTCCTCGGACGACCGCCGGGTACGGCGGGAGGGGCGGGCGTTGTGGGCGGCGATGGGGCCTTCGGACGACTGCCCGGCGGCACGGGGGCAGTGGGGGTCAACGGTGGCGCCGGGCGGCCGCCTGGTGTGAGCGGGGACGGCCCGGGGCCGCGCTTGGGGCCGGGCACAGGTCTGGGCGGCGGACCTCTCGGCTCCCCAGGGCTCGGATCAGAACCGGGGACCGGTCGGGTCTCGGCGGGTGGCGAGACAGGCGGTTGGCGCGAGCTGGTCTCACGCGGGCCCGCGGAGTCGGGGGCGATCTCCCGCGGCCCGGCGGCGGGCGCCGAGTTCGCGCAGCGCCTTCCGGTCGGGTCGACGATCACTGCCGCGCCCGCTGCCGCGGAGCGCACGGGCATGCCGTTCCTCGGCGGGATGGGCGTCGGCGGGGGCGGGCACGCCACCGAGCACCGCACCACCTACTGGATACGCTCCGCCGAGCCGTTCGACGTGCCGCTGCCCGCGCACGGGGACGGCGTGCTCCAGGGCGGCGACACATGACGCCCGACTGGTCCCGTGCGACCGTGTTCACCGCCGCCGCATTCGAGGCCTGCTGGGAGGTCCTCGGGCTCGGCGAGACGCCGTGGCAGCTCGAACCTCCGCGCCACGGCTCGACCACCGCCGCCCGGCGGGCCTACGTCGCCGATGTGGTGGGGTGCCTGCGGGCCGCGGGTCCCGAGCTCCCAGCGGCGCTGCGGCTGCTCGCCCGTCCGGACTGGTCGGTTGACGTCCGGCTCCGCGCGGGCAGCAGCCAGATCGCCGGGGTCGCGGCGTGCCGCGGCGCAGCCGGGGTACTCGCCGTCCGCCACGACGGCGCGATCGCGCTGCTGGACATCGCTGCCGCTGACGCGGTGGACGCCGTGCTCGGCCTGCTCGGTCCGGTACGTCCCGGCCCCGGCCGTCCGATGACGGTGACCACCACCGACGTACCGCCGCCTGACCTCAAGGCCGCCTGCCGGGACGTCCGCATGTTCGGCCAGTTCGGCGCCTCCGCCGCGACCCGCGACGGCCACCGGACGCGGCGGTCACCACACGTGATCGGCTTCCATCGGACCGGCTGCGGCGACTATCGCAGCGTGCGGGTCGACCGGTCCGCCGTCGGGCTGGAGCCAGCCACCCGGGCACGCCTCACCGCCGAACTCGACGCGCTCCTCGCCGTCGTCCAGTAGCCACAGCGAGGGGCTTCCTCGCAGATCGGTCCGCCACTTCGCAGGGCCCTGGGGCTCTGCGAGGAGAACACGGGCTCTGCGCGGTGGGAAGAAGTGGCGGGCGCGGCACCGGGCCGGGACTGCGGCGGGTCCACCGCGAGCTCGCAGGACATAGGACTTCACGGGTCTGCGGTGCGGGGGGCTCCGGCAAGGCACATCGGCGTACGCCGACAGCGGGCTACAGCGGCTTGGCGGGGCGGGCCTCGACGTGGCCCGCGGACGGGGGCGGCAGCGGGTCGTTGACCGGCGCCAGCACGCGGTGCCGCTCAGGGTCGGCGATGAGGCGCTCGTCGATGTCCCGGTACTCGAGGGTGCCCTCCGGGCCCAGGTCGGCGTGGATGCCTGAGACGGCGAGCTGCCCCTCGTCGAGATCGGCCACGATCTCCCACCGGCTCGGCACCACGCGGTACTCCGGCCACGGCAGGTGGCCGTACGCGTCGTGGAAGTCCTTGAGCAGCCCGACGAACACCTGCTGCCACCGCAGCGGCATCGACTGCGCCAGCGAGCGCGGGATCACGAGGTAGTCGGCCGAGGCACCCGGTGTGGAGCGGTTGAGGTAGTCCTGCACCGGTGTCGTCGACGCAGGTGCGGGCGATTCGGGGGGCACGTGCGGCTCCTGATCAGCATCGAGATCGGTTTCAGGCGCGGTTGGGGGTGGTGCCGGGCCGGGTGGCCAGGGGGACGAGCTCGCGATAGTCCCACGGCACCGGCCGGACGCGGACCGGCTGACCCGAGTATGGCGCCTCCACCATCTGCCCGTTGCCCATGTAGAGCATCACGTGGTGGATGGTGGACGGGTCGGTGGGATCGTTCGCGAGGAACATGAGGTCGCCCGGCTGGGCCTGCCGGACGGGCACGTGGCCACCGGCCTGGTACTGCTGCCATGACACCCGCGGCAGCGTAACCCCCGCGGCGCCGAACGCCCTGAGCATCAGGCCCGAGCAGTCGTACGAGTTGGGCCCCGTGGCCCCCCAGACGTACGGCTTGCCCACCTCATGCAGCGCGAACGCGATCGCGCCCGCGGCCACGCCCTTCGCGAGCACCGCGGGCCCGCAGGCCGCGGTCGGGCTCGCGGCGCCCGCGAGCTGTCCGGCCAGCTGCGCCGCCAGCCCTTCCCACTTCGCGTACGCCTGGGGGAACGCCGACCGTTGCACCGTCTGGGCCGCCACGGTGACGGGCAGCGACTCCCAGCCCGGTATGGCGAGCAGGTGCTTGATGAACTGGGTGGTCGCGTACGCGGGGTCGGTGACCTGGCCCGGTGCCCCCCAGCCCTGGGAGGGCCGCTGCTGGAAGAGCCCGAGCGAGTCGCGGTCACCGTAGTTGAGGTTGCGCAGCGTCGACTCCTGCATGGCCGTCGCGAGGGCGACGAGCCACGCGCGCGGCGGGGCGCCCATGTCCCGGGCGGTCGCGACGATCGTGGCCGCGTTGCGCCGCTGCTCCTCGCTGAGGTCGGCTGCGGTCATCCCCGCGCGCGCCCCCGCGGGCGCACTGCTCAGCCCGGCGTCGCACAGGCCAGGGGACAGGGTGCCGGTGCCGGTGCCTCCGCCCACGCTGAACACCGCGAACGTGAGGCCGAGGAAGAACACCAGCGCGGCGCCGATCGCGACGAACGGCAGCAGGATCCGCAGCGGGCGCAGCATCGACATGACGTCACGCCCGGTCGTACCCGGAGACGCGCCAGCCCGCGTCGGTGTCGACCACCGTGATCAGCAGCGTCAGGGCGTCGGTCGGCACCTGGACCTGCAGGGAACGCGGCGAGACGGCAACGGCTTTGGCCCCGCCGGTCACCTTCGTTGCGGGGATGTTCGAGGGGTCGACGCCCGCGAGCACGCCGAGGTACTCGTCGGTGGTGGTGGCGCGCAGACCGTCGAGCCACTTCGCGGGCGGGGTGCCGTCGGGCGGCCGGACCCAGGCCCGTGCCCACGTCGACGCCACCTGGAGCGCCGCCGACGGCGCCGCGGACACCGGGAGGGTGGTGGGCTTGAGATCGGCCACCGGGGGCAGCGCGGTGGGCTCCGGCGTCAGCGGCGGCCCCCCCGGCCCGACGACGACGTTCGGCGTTGGTGTCGGCGACGGCGTCGGCACCGCTTGGGGACGCGTCATGCCGATCCCCACGGTGACCGCCACGACCACCGCCACCACGCCTGTCGCCGTGACCGCGAGCCGCGCGGGCGAGCGCAGCGGCCACGCCCACAGCGCCCGGTAGGCCGCGGCCCGACCCCGCGGCGACCGGATGGGCATCAGCCCGGACCGGTCCGCGCCGGGCGCGGCCGGTAGATGCGGTAGACGGGCACGCCGTCGACGATCTCGGGCTGGACCGGCCGGGCGCCGCCGGGACGCAGCGGCACAGCGTCAGGGCGGCGGTAGATCGTGTGGTCGTCGACGGCGTCGGGCTCCCCCCACAGCGGGACGCGCCGACCGTTGGTCCCGGTGCCGCCGCCGCCCGGTGGCAGCGCGGGGCGGCGGGCACCGGGCACCAGGGTGGGCTGCGGCGGCGTCTCGACCTCGGTGCGAGGCCGGGGCACCCGGGTGGCCTGGGCCTGCACGCGCACGTGGGTATCCGTCTCCGGGCGTGCGCCGCCCGCGACGTCGGGCGCGGCTGCGGTGCCCCGGCGCTCGTCCCACCACCGGGCTTGGCGGTCCTCGACCTCCCCGCCCCGCATCCGCTGCCACACCCGCGACATGGGGCCGGTGCCCGCGCCCGGCACGATGCCGCCGAACTGCTCCCGCGTGAGCGAGACCATCGAGACCAGCCTGCGGAACGGCCGCGCGACCGCCCACAGCACGACCGTGACGACGCCGGTGACCAGCAGCGCGAGCCAGAGGTCGATGCCGGAGTCGGGGCGGAAGAGCGAGACGACCAGCAGGGAGTGCAGGCCCGCGAGCGCGCCGACGACCAGCGTGTTGACGATCGCGGCGCCGCCCACGCGCAGCAGCGCGGGCAGGACGTCCGGCTTGAGGACGGCGACCACAGCGGCCGCGGGTGCGGTCATGACGAGCAGCCGGATCATGAGCATCGCGACCAGCACGAGGACCTTCGACAGCAGCTGGAAGAGCGCGATGCAGACGGCCTCGACGACCGCGAGCACGCCCGCGCCGATCCGGCTGCCCGACTTGCCCTGCAGGTAGGGATAGCGGTCGCCGACCTGGCCCGCGATGGTGGCGAAGTCGTTCTTCTTCTGCTGGGCGAGGTCGCCCGTGGCGCGGCCCTCCGCGACTTCGGCCTTGGTGAAGGTCTGCGCGCGCAGAAGGTTCCGCCCGAGCTGCTGCGCCTGGGGCACGTCGGGCGCGCCGAACTCGCCGCGGAGCCAGTTCTGGTAGACGACCTGGTCGACGAGGACGGTCGGGAGGGTGTCCCGGTCGCCGATCCCGACCGGGCCGAGGAAGCCCTCCTGCATGCTCGTCACGCCGTCGAGCAGCAACGGGTCGGCCGCCTTCGCCCAGTCGATCGGCGCGAGGTACGCGGCGGACCCGACCGCGAGCGCGGCGACCGCGAACCCCGTGCGCTGGGCCTGCCGCGCGAGGTCGCCGCGCATGGCGAGCACGATCAGGAAGACGGCGAGCACCAGCAGCGCGGGGCCGATCCACGTCGTGAACACGGCGTCGTACATGCCCCGCGCGCCCCGGCTGATGACGTTGTCGAGGGGGTCGAGCACCTTGCCGCCGTCGGCGATGAGGTAGTGCGACCAGTTCACGCCACCGACGGCGAACTTCGCGACGTTCATGGCCTGGTTGCCCATCCACGTGTCCGTGGACGTCGCCGGGTTGAAGACGCCGGAGCCGACGCAGCCGAGGTCGTACGTGTACCAGACGAGGCCCGCGTAGCCGACCTCGTTGTAGACGCTTCCCGGTTCGCCCGCGCTGAGCGTGGGCGGGTCGAGGGAGCCGACGAGCCCCGTGCCGGGACGGTCGGGCTCGGGCGACTCCTTGCAGTTCAACGGCTGGGCGGACGCGGGCGTGCCCAGGAGGACCGAGCCCCCCACCAGGCCCAGCACGAGCAGCAGCGCGAAACCCCGCCGCGGCCGACCCGGGTCGGACGGGCGGGTGCGGCGGCGACGGCGGCGCGCGGCCAGCAGCGCGAGCCCCAGAACGACGACGACCGGCAGCCAGCAGGCCCCCGCGGAGGCGGCGGCCGGGCTCACCGAGAGTTCCGCCCGGCCGGTCCCGTCCGGGCGGCCGCCCGGTCGTCGCCGACCTCGTCGGGCGGCCCCTCGTC
This sequence comes from uncultured Actinomycetota bacterium, assembly GCA_963750095.1. Taxonomy (GTDB): domain Bacteria; phylum Actinomycetota; class Actinomycetes; order Mycobacteriales; family Pseudonocardiaceae; genus Pseudonocardia. Next base: position 75,986 of record CAVVPJ010000014.1, read on the forward strand.
GACGTCGGCGAGCAGGTCGAGGGCTTCGTCGTCGAGCAGCTCGGGCCTGCCGTTCACCCTGTCGACCAAGCCGTTGCTGAGCAGGCCGTCGGGGTCGTCCAGCTCGTCGAACCCGGAATCGAAATCGGCGTCGAGATACCCGCGAGCGGCGTCCTCGTCGTCCAGCGGCTCGACGATCGCGCGCGACCGGGACTCCTTCGAGAACGTCAACGGGGGTGGCGGCTCGTCCGGCGCCCGCACGGCGGGGGAGCGCGTGGGCGCAGGCACACCGCGCACCGCGACCCGGCTGGCATCCGGGTTGGTGTCGAGCGCGTCGCGGACGTGCTCGAGGTGCGGGGCCTCGAGATCGATGCGGATCTTCTCGACGCCGCCGTGGCCGTCGGCGAAGATGAACTGGCGCGGGGTGTCGTCGGGCCGGTCGTCGTGGCGCGGCCGCGGCGACAGCGTGCCCAGCATCTGCTCGTAGCCGACGTTGGTGGGCACCTTGAGCAGCCGCAGGGCATCGGCCTGCGCCTCGCCGTCGTCGGTTCGCCCGACGAAAACGGCGTTGACCAGTGACGCGAAGCCCGACACCCGCAGCAGGTCACCCGCCAGCTGCGACGCGAACAGCGCGCGGACGTTGAACTTGCGCGAGTCGCGGGCGAGCCGGTCGATCAGGACCTTGCCGGTGGGGACCTGCGACAGGAAGTGCGTCTCGTCCAGCGCCACGCCCTTGCGGAGGTTGCGGTCGGCCTCGTAGATCGTGCGCTGGGTCAGCCAGGAGGCCAGGTTGAGCAGCTCGACCGCCAGCGACTCACCGTCGGTCCACTCCTCCCGCGGGCTCCCCGGCCGCGGCAGGGTCATGCCCTGCATGGTCAGCACGGTGAGCCGGTAGTCGCGCTCGGCCCGCCACGGGTCGTCACGCGAGGTGTCGGGGAAGAGCAGCGCGGCCTGCGGGAGCTCGCGGCGCTCCTCGAGGAAGTCCGCGACGACGCCCGCGTGGTCCTCGCCGTCGCGGGCGTGGCGGCGCAGCACGTCGATGACCAGGCCTGGGTGCCGGTCGGCCGAACCGCCCACCTCGCGCACGGCCCGCAGCAGCACGATCCGCGTGTGCGGCAGCCGCGCGATGTCGTAGGGCAGCAGGCCGGTGAGGACGTCGAGCACGAGCCGCCGTCGCGTGGCCGCCGCCAGCGAACGCTCGCGCCGCCATGTCCGTTCGGGGTCCTCGTCGTCGGCGAAGTGCTCCGCCCTCGGCTCGGCCACCACGCGGTACGGGTTCAGGATGCCGGGATCGGCGCGCAGCAGGTTGATGTGCCGGGAGAAGGGCGCCAGCTCGGGCAGCCGCGTGAGCTCGGCGAGCGGCCCCGACGGGTCGAGCAGGGTCCACTGGGCACCCATCCGCAGCGTCTTGTAGACCACCAGGCCGGTGAGGAAGGACTTCCCGGACCCCAGCCCGCCGACGATGGCCGTCAGGCCGGACGCCCGCCGCACCTCCTGGGCCAGCCACGGGTCCCATGCGACCGGGCGGCGGGTGGCCGTGCACGTCTCCCCGATCATGATGCCGCGCCGGTCGCCGACGCTCGCGGTGGCGGCGGGCACGGCCGAAGCCGCCCACGTCACCGAACCGCGACGGCGGTAGGCGGTGGACGCGAGCGGCTCGCCGGGGATGAACTCGCGCGCGTAGCGGTACTGCGCCTCGGGGTGTTCGACCTGGACCTTCGGGCCGTAGAGGTCGAGCACCTGCTGGGCGCGGGTGACCGCCTCCGCCTCGTCCTTGCCCGCGACGGCGATGCGCCACCAGCCGTAGAGGCGGGTGTTGAGCTGGGTGAGGCCGCTGGTGAGCTCGTCCTCGATCTCGAGCACCCGGTCGGCCTGGCGGGCCAGCGACATCGGCGGGTCGAGATCGTGGTCGTGCGTGTAATGACGGATCTGCGAGCGGACCTTGCCCATCTGGCGCTGCAGCTCGCCCGCCACCTCCTCGGGGCGCCGGATGTACATGCGCGCCGACCACTCCACCGGGAACGACAGCCGGTCGGAGTGCTGCATCCAGGGGTCGTCGACCTCCGGGATCCGCAGCCCCTCCATCAGCCCGAGCGAGAGCACCGCGACGTTGCGCGCCACAGTCTGCGACCGGATCCGGCCCACCACGCGCACGGTGGACGCGTAGGGCTCCTGATGCAGGTCGACACCGTCGGTGAACGCGGCGAGGTCCTCGGTCTCCCAGCGGTTCACCGACCCCGGCACGACGGTGAGCGACCGCGGTGCGGGCAGCCCCAGCGCGCACGAGCGGTGCATCAGCCAGGCGATGTCGTCGGCGCTCGCGGGGACGGCGTCCAGGCCGCTGCCCGTGACCAGCGTGTCGAGGTGCCGCACCTCCGAGGTCAACGCGGCCAGCTCGGCGCGAACGGCGGCGGGCGCGAGCTTGCCGAGCACCGGCGACGCCGCGTCCACCCAGCGGTCCAGCATGCTGCGCCCGGACACCTCGATGCCGAGGAAGACCTCCTTGTCCGACATCGAGAGGCCCATCAGGTGGCGCTGCTCGCCCTCGAGGAACCCGTCCCAGCCCAGGGCGCCCGCGACGTCGGGCATGCGCCCGAGCGCGTTGTTGTCGAACGACTCGGCCCACATGTGCACCGGATAGGGGCGCGAGGTGACCCGCAGGTGCACCCAACGGCCCTGCAGCTCCCCCAGCTGCGCGGCGATCTGGCGGATGAGCACCTCGCGCTGGGAGTCGCTGCGGAAGCTCCATGCCTGCGCCGCAAGCCGGTACCAGGCCATCACCTGCGAAGCCGTGCGGGTCAGGTGCCCGTCGATCGAACGCAGCGCGATCGTGGGCTCGTACTTGGGGAGCCCCGACTCGCCCGCGAGTGCGCGTCGGCCGCGGGACTTGGGCGTGGTCTCGCGCTGCTTCTCACGCCGCGCCACGGACCCGCCCCTTCGCCCGCTTCCGACGGCGGCCGGACTTCCCCCCCGGCCGCGACCGCGCGGGCCGCACCGCGACGTGCTCGGACCGCACCGGGCCACCCGCGACGCCCATGCGCCGCCGCGGCCCGGTCAGCTCGTGGCGGAACAGTGCGACGACCTGCCCGAGCGGTCGCTCGTAGCCGATCCGCTTCCCGAGGAACCGCGTGATGAGCACGGTGATGATCAGTGACCACGCCACGGAGAAGAAGTCGAGCCCGATCCCGATCCGCCGCTGCAGGAACATCACGAAGATCATGACCAGCAGCCCGAGGCCGTAGCTCACGTAGCGTGCACGCCACGGGAAGGTGGCACGTGGCGGACCCAGCCAGACGGAGTCGACCCGGTACACCTCGTCGTCGGTTCTGACGAGCACCCGATCACCCGGTGATCAGCTGGGCGAGGAACTGTCCGACCTTTGGGCCTTGACCCGTCACCGCGATGCCGAGCGCGACGAGGCCGATCAGGAGCCCGACGCTACGGCGAGCGACGCCCGCGTTGTCACCCCGACCACCGATCCACAGCAGGATGACCGCGATGGTGAGCAGTACGAGAGGGACCACATTGTCCTGGATCCACTTCTGCAGACCACCCGTCGAGACGCCCTGCGCGTAGAACTCAAGGATCTCCGGTGTGATCATGCCAACCTCCTCGTCACCGATCCTGCTCCTCGAGCGCTGAGCACGCTGCGTACACAACGGTGTGGACACAGTTGTTCACACGGCAGAGTAGAGGGGGAGCGTCGAGATCGGTACAGGTGGGGCTCAGCGGTTTGCACGTGCAAACGATCTACCCTTCGGACGGCGCAGCGGCAGAAGCACCGCAGTCGCGGTGCGTGACGGCAGGATCTGATGGCACGCGTCTGAACCGATCAGGGTGACGGATGTCAGATCCGCGACGGCGTCGCGCTCGGATCCGACGGGCTAGTGTCACAGAATCGCGGTGGGTTACCGGCGGGTAAGTGACGTAGTCGCAGACTACGCTGCGGCCACCGTCGCGCTGGGGAGGACTGTTGTGGTTGTGAGGCTGGTCATCGGTCTGGTGATGACGGTCGTCGCGCTCGGGTTCGCGGGTCGCCGAGGATGGACGGTGGCCACGTTGATCCGCAGCGGGCAACCCGCCCCGGACCGCTCTTCGGACCTCGGCCGCCGCCTGCGCACCGAGCTGGTGGAGGTGTTCGGGCAGAAGCGCCTGCTGAAGTGGTCGGTGCCGGGGCTCGCGCACTTCTTCACGTTCTGGTCGTTCGTCATCCTGATCACGGTCTACATCGAGGCCTACGGCGCGCTGTTCGTTCCGGATTTCGCGATCCCGCTGATCGGGCACTCGCCGGTGCTCGGGTTCGCGCAGGACACCATCGCCGTGCTCTGCCTGCTCTCGCTCGGGGTGTTCACGGTGATCCGCATCCGCAACGCCCCGAACCGCCGGCAGCGGGCCAGCCGGTTCTACGGGTCGCACACGGGCGGCGCATGGCTGATCCTTTTCATGATCTTCAACGTGCTGTGGACGCTGTTCTTCTTCCGCGCCGCGTCCTCGGCGTTGGGCACGTTCCCCTACACCTCGGGTGCGTGGGCGTCGATCGGGCTCGGCCACCTGTTCACCGGCCTGTCGACGGGCGCGCTGGAGGTGGTGGAGAGCGTCGGGCTGATGTTGCACATCGGCGTGATGCTCGCCTTCCTGATCATCGTCCTCTACGGCAAGCATCTGCACATCTTCGTGGCGCCGATCAACGTCTCGGCCAAGCGTCTCCCCAAGGCGCTCGGCCCGCTTCCGGTGATGACCTCGGGCGGCAGGCCGATCGACTTCGAGGACCCCGGCGAGGACGACGTGTTCGGCCGCGGCAAGATCGAGGACTTCACCTGGAAGGGCATGCTGGACATGGCCACCTGCACCGAGTGCGGGCGTTGCCAGTCCCAGTGCCCGGCGTGGAACACCGGCAAGCCGCTGTCCCCGAAGCTCGTGATCATGGACCTGCGGGACCACCTGCTGGCGAAGGCGCCCTACATCATCGGCGGCAAGGAGATGCCCGCGGAGGGCGCGATCGACTTCGCCGCCGCAGCAGCGGACGGGCACGACACACATGGGGTGCCCGAGTCGGGGTTCGAGCGGGTGCGCGGCTCGGGGCCGGAACAGGCCGCCCGCCCACTGGTCGGCACGGCCGAGCAGGGCGGGGTGATCGACCCGGACGTGCTGTGGTCCTGCACCACCTGCGGGGCGTGTGTGGAGCAGTGCCCGGTCGACATCGAGCACGTCGACCACATCGTCGACATGCGCCGCCACCAGGTGCTCATCGAGTCGGAGTTCCCGTCCGAGCTCGGGGTGCTGTTCCGGAACCTGGAGAACAAGGGCAACCCGTGGGGGCAGAACGCCCGCGACCGCTTCGACTGGTCCAAGAAGCTCGGTTTCGAGGTGCAGGTGTTCGACGGGGAGCTCGCCCCGGAGGTCGAGTACCTGTTCTGGATCGGCTGCGCGGGCGCGTTCGACGACGACGCGAAGAAGACCGTGCAGGCCACGGCCGAGCTGCTGCACCGGGCGGGGGTGAACTACGTCGTGCTCGGCCCTGAGGAGACCTGCACCGGTGACCCGGCGCGGCGTTCGGGCAACGAGTTCCTCTTCCAGATGCTCGCCCAGCAGAACGTGGAGATGCTCAACACCGTGTTCGAGGGGCGCGAGCCGGGCACCCGCAAGATCGTCACGACGTGCCCGCACTGCCTGAACACGTTGGGGCGGGAGTACCCGCAGCTGGACGGGCACTACGAGGTGGTGCACCACACCCAGCTGCTGAACAAGCTCGTGCGGGAGGGCAAGCTCGTGCCCGTCTCCGCGCCGGACGCGCAGTCGGGCGTGACCTACCACGACCCCTGCTACCTGGGACGGCACAACGAGATCTACGAGGAGCCGCGCGCGCTGGTCGGCGCCGCTGGGGCGCACCTGTCGGAGATGCCGCGGCACGCCGACCGGTCGATGTGCTGCGGCGCGGGCGGGGCGCGGATGTGGATGGAGGAACGGATCGGGCAGCGGGTGAACGTCAACCGCACCACCGAGGCCCTGGACACCCTCACCGCGGCCGCGGGCGGCGACGGCGCCGCGGCGGGCACCATCGCGGTCGGCTGCCCGTTCTGTCGCACGATGATGACCGACGGGCTCACCCAGGCCCAAGGCGAGGGCGACGGCGAGAACGTCCAGGTCCAGGACGTGTCCCAGATGCTGCTCGCCGCGGTCAGGCGCGGCGACCCCGCGCCGAGCGCCGAGGACGCCCGCAGCTGATCAGCAGGGCAGGAACCGACTGGCAAAGTAGGTGCCACCGGGAGGCGGCGATTTCCGTATCTCGATGCGCCCCAACGCCTGCCCACCCAGCGCAGGCGTCGCCCACGGGGTGCGGCACGCGTCGGTCAGCCAGGAGTCGCCGTTCGGCGTAGTCGTCGCGTCGAGCTTCTGGTAGTTCGGTATTCCGGCGCGACCCCGGAAAACCGCCAGCGCGCCGGGGCAGTCCGGAGCACCCGTGACCCGCAGGACATCGGCCTTGGCCTGCTCGTCGAGGATGCCGCAGAACGCGGGCACGTCGTTCTGGGCGATGTCCTCGAGGAGTGCCCCCACCACCCGGTCGGGGGTCCGCTCGCCCTGCAGGCTGTAGCTCTGTGCGTTCTCGGCGGCCTCCTGCGCGGCCCGCTCCTGCTGCGTCTGGTACGTCGAGAACCCGAACCCGACGCCGGACACCGCGCACATCACGGCTCCGACCGCGGCGAGCCGCCACCACGGCAGCTGCAGCAACCCGGCCAGGAGCACGCCGATGCTCGCCGCCAGCGCCCACGCCCATGGGGTCGTGCTGTACATGAGCCCGGCCACCACGACGATCCCACCGACGTGCCACACCCATCCGCGCAGGAGCCCGTCGAGACGCAGGAGCCGCAGCACCACCAGGACGCCGAGCCCGACCAGCCACGGGATCCACGACCAGCCCGAGAACGGCCAGAGCAGCAACGCCGCCGCGGCGATGGCCAGCCCGGCTGCGCCGCGGGCCGAGCGGGTGAGGCGCCGCCACGAGAAGGCCGGACGGGGCGGGTCCGGAGGCGTCTGCGGCGGGTCGGGGACCACGGGCGGCCCGGGCGGAACTGCCGGAGGTTGCGGGGACGACGGGACCGCAAGCCACGGCGGAGGGTCGGGTCGCGGTTCCATCGTCGGACGAGGCTACCGGCCCTCGGCACGAATGCGAGAGACCATCCGGCGATCCCGTCAGCGACGGGTGTCGACCCGATGGAAGTTCAGGTGCGCCCGTGACGGCGTCGGGCCGCGTTGGCCCTGGTAACGGGAGCCGACGCCGTCGCTGCCGTACGGGCGCTCGGCCGGGCTCGACAGCCGGAAAAGACACAGCTGACCGATCTTCATGCCGGGCCAGAGGGTGATCGGCAGGTTGGCGACGTTCGACAGCTCCAGCGTGATGTGCCCGCTGAAGCCCGGGTCGATGAAGCCCGCGGTGGAGTGGGTGAGCAGGCCGAGGCGACCCAGTGAGCTCTTGCCCTCCAGCCGCCCGGCGAGGTCGTCGGGCAACGAGATCGACTCGAACGTCGACCCGAGCACGAACTCCCCCGGGTGCAGCACGAAGGGGTCGTCGCCTTCGGGCTCGACCGGCGTCGTCAGCTCGTCCTGCTGCTGCGCGGGGTCGATGTGGGTGTAACGCGAGTTCTGGAACACGCGGAAGAACCGGTCGAGCCGGACGTCGATGCTGGACGGTTGCAGCATCGCGGGATCCCACGGTTCAAGCCCCAGCCTGCCGTTCGCAAGCTCCTTGGTCAGGTCGCCGTCCGAGAGGAGCACGGGCTCACCCTACGACGTCAGGGCTCGCGGTGAGCCGAGTCGGGGGCCTGCGCCGTGTCGTCCTCGGGCAGGCGGGGCTGCGGGACCGACAGCAGCGGCGACGGCGTGAGCCCGAACATCCACGCGACCGCCTGCTCGACGCGGGCGGCCTCCAACCCGTCGGACGGCCCGGTCAGCACGGGCTGGTGGGCGGCGAGGAGCTGGTGGACGGCGGTCATCACGCGCGGGCTGAGGATGCTGCGGATGGAGTCGCCGGGCTCGGCGATGTAGGGCCCGTCGACGAGCACGGCGGGCGTACCGAAGCCGGGCGCGTCGGCGACCAGCTCCGGGTTGTCCGAGACGAGGACGGCGCTCACCGCGAGCAGCCCGACGAGATCGGCCAGCGGGACGTTGCGGACGACCGTGCCGCGCTCATGCAGCGCGATCGGCGCGGCGGCCCCGTGGGTGCCCAGCTCGCCGAACAGCACGACCTCGACGTCGGGCTCGGTGTCGAGCAGCTCGGGCAGCCCGGCGAGGACACCGAGGGAGTCGAGCCGGTCGAGCGCGACGAGCACCACCCGCGGCCTGGCGGTCCGCACGCGGCGCAGCAAGCGGGCGAAGCGCAGGTCGGCGGGCTGCGGGTTGGCGGCCATCGTGTCGCCGACGGGGATCGCGTTGGGTCCGATCGGGCTGCCGAGCGCCGCGCCGCCGGTGGTGAGGAACAGGGAGGCGAGCTGGCCGATGATCCGGCGGTTGGCCTCCTGGGGGAAGGGGCAGAGCAGGTCGTCGCTGGCCACGCCCGCCTGGAGGTGGACGATCGGGACCTGCCGCCAGAACGCGACCTGCGCCCCGACCGCCGCGGTCATGCCGCCGCCGTAGACCATGACGGCCGACGGGTCGAGATCCACCAGCAGCTCGTCGAGGCGGGTCATGAGCATCGCGCCGACCGAGGCCGGGTTGACGGGGTCGAAAGCGTCGCGCGGGAACTGGGTGACGTCGGCGGGGACGCCGAGCGCCTCGAAGGCCTCGTGGACCGCCATCGGGTCCGGGCCGGTCGCGACCGTCAGCGCGCGGATGCGGTCGGCGTCGTTGAACGCCGTCGCGACCGGGGCGAGACGTGCGACCTCGGGTCTACTGCCTGCAACCAGGAGAACGTCGTGATCATGATCCTGGTCCGGGAGCGACCCCAGGGGCGGGTCGTACTCCGTCATTCTCGGGGGTTCCTCACAGCCGGGGGAGCTGGCCTTGCGGGCCCCAGAAGTGTGAGCCGGCTCAAGCCCGGGAGTCGAGCCCTCATCCCAAGGAACTCTCAGGAACACTCGTTCGGGCTACGCGGCCGGGGCGCGCGGTGACTCCGCGTGAGCTGATAGGCTGACGGCCGATCGCTGCGGATGTAGTTCAATGGTAGAACATCAGCTTCCCAAGCTGAATACGCGGGTTCGATTCCCGTCATCCGCTCCACACACATCACCGCAGGTCAGCGGCATGGTTCGCGTCTTCTCTGGCGTCTTTGCGCTTGCGCGTGCCGGTCGCTCAGCAACAACCCAGCACCTACCTCACCGGCGAGCCCCGCGATCCATCCCCTCGGTGGTCGTGTTCATCGACGATGGCGGACACGTGGTCGGCGATCACCCGATCGGCGTCGCTCGTCGCTCGCCGCCAGCGACTCGGACACCCCATGCTTACTCAACATGTCCTCTCGCCCGCCGGGCCGTCGAGCAACGTCCCTCCCGCAAGGGGTTCGTCTTGCAGAGGTGGTTGACCAACAGGCTCACCCACGCAGCGCTTGACTGGTCCGCGCTGCCTGCCGGGTGAGGTGGTGACGTTCGGCGAGGTTGGAGGCGGACCGCGCGGCGTCGGCATACAACCGTGCCGCGGTCCGAAGATCGCCCGCCTTCTCGTGGAGGTACGCCGAGGCGGCGGTGTGACGGGGCAGGCCAGGGTCCACGGTCGCCAAGGCCGCGAGGCCTGCCGCGGGGCCATCGGCCTCGCCGATCGCGATGGCCCGGTTGAGCTGCACGATCGGGCTCCCGGTGAGCCGGAGCAGCTCGTCGTACCAGCCGACGATCTGCACCCAGTCGGTCTCCTCGGCGCGCGGCGCGTCGGCGTGCAGGGCGGCGATGGCGGCCTGTGCCTGGAACTCGCCGAGCCGGTCGCGACCCAGCGCTGTCTGCAGGACTGCGACGCCCTCGGCGATGAGCGAGGTGTTCCAGCGGGAGCGGTCCTGCTCGGTCAGTGGGACCAGGCTGCCGTCGCTCCGGGTCCGCGCCGGTCGCCGGGCGTGGTGCAGCAGCATCAACGCCAGCAGCCCCGCGGTCTCCTCGTCATCGGTCATCGACGCCAACTGCCGGGTGAGCCGGATCGCCTCTGCCGCCAGGTCGACGTCGCCGGTGTAGCCCTCGTTGAAGACGAGGTAGAGCACCCGTAGCACCGTCGCCAGGTCGCCTGGCTCCCCGAACCGCACGTCACGGACCGTGCGTTTGGCCCGGCTGATCCGCTGCGCCATCGTCGCCTCGGGCACGAGGTAGGCCTGGGCGATCTGCCGGGTGGTCAAGCCACCGACGGCGCGCAGCGTGAGGGCCACCGCGGACGCCGGGGTCAGCGACGGATGGGCGCACAGGAAGAAGAGCCGCAACGTGTCGTCTGCGGTCTCGGCCGGGCCGGGCAGCGGCTCGGCCTCGAGCCGCTGCTCCCGGTCGCGACGTGATACCTCGGCGCGGTGGGCGTCGAGGAACTTGCGCCAGGCAACCGTGACCAGCCAGCCCAACGGGTCGGCGGGCTGCCGGTCCGGCCAGCGCAGCGCGGCCTGGATGAGTGCTTCCTGCACGGCGTCCTCGGCCGTCGCGAAGTCAACTCCGCGACGCACGAGGACGCCGATCACCGCGGGAGTCAGCTCCCGCAGCAGCAGTTCGTCCATCACCTGACCCGCCACCCGATCTGCTACCTGATCTGCCCTGGCCGGTCCGGTCACTCGGTGAACGTCGGCGCTGCGCCCAGGAACGGGCGCAGCTCGAGCCACTCGTGGATCGGCTTGCCGCCTGCTCCGGGGGCTGCCGACAACTCGCCTGCGAGCGCGAGCGCACGCTCGTAGGTGTCGACGTCGATCACCATCCAGCCTGCGATCAGATCCTTGGTCTCCGCGAAGGGGCCATCGGTGACCGGCGGGCGACCCTCCCCGTCGTACCGGACGAACGTGCCCTCGGGCGAGAGCGCCTGGCCGTCGACGTACTCACCGGTGCTCTCGAGCCGGGCGGCGAAGTCGGCCATGAACTGCACGTGGTCCTCGACCTCCTGCGGGGTCCATTGGTCCATCGGAACGTTGTTGACGGCCTCGGGGGCGCCGCGGTAGTGCTTCAGAAGCAGGTACTTCGTCATGCTGGGACTCCTTGGTCCGGTGCGGCCACGGTGGCCGCATCTGCCCCTGGGACGGAACCGCCAGGCCGGTCTCGACATCCTCGCCACATCTTCTTCGAGAACCTCCTGACGCCTACGCATAGGCACACACCCTCGCCGGGCGGGCAGGCTGTCTCCGGGATGATGGCGTGACGGGTCTCGGGGTGAGCATCCCGGCGTCGCGTGGCCCTGGGTTGCGAAATCCGAGCGCGACACCGCGGGCGCGAAGGCGAGCGAGCCTGTGCCCGACGCTAACGACAACGGCGCGGCGGGCGAATGTCCAAGGTGGACGCCGCACCCCCCTCCCCGCGGCGCCCACTGCCCGGAGGTCGGTGCCCCGACCACCGGACGAAGGAACAGCGCCCGCCCGCCGAGACCCGGGGCGGGCGCTGCCACTCCGGCGTCATATCCCCAAGACCCGCCGAGCAGCACGCCGCCGGAGCTACCCGCGGCAGCCGTCGTCGCACCCGTCGGCCTGCCGCGGGCTCGGCGCGCAGCACAGGTCGCCGCGCCACGCGTTGCGTCCCTCCCGCACCGCCAGTACGGCCAGGACCAGCGCCGCGGCCGGGTCGGCCCACCACCAGCCGAGCGACGCGTTGAGCACCAGCCCGGCCAGCACCGCCGCGGAGAGGTAGGTGCACAGCAGGGTCTGCCGGGAGTCCGCGACGGTGCTGGCCGACCCCAGCTCACGCCCGGCGCGGCGCTGCGCCCACGACAGCACCGGCATGATCACGACGCTCACCGCGACCAGCGCGATCCCCACCGCCGAGCGCTCGGCCTCCCCGCCGCCGACGAGCGAGCGCACCGCGTCGACCGTGACGTAGGCCGCGAGCGCGAAGAACGAGCACGCGATGACCTTCAAGGCCGCCCGCTCGCGTCGCTGCGGATCCGCCCCCGCGAACTGCCAGGCGACCGCGGCGGCCGAGCTCACCTCGATCACCGAGTCGAGCCCGAACCCGATCAGCGCGATGGACGACGCCGCCGTGCCTGCGGCGAGCGCGACGGCGGCCTCGACCACGTTGTAGGTGATCGTCGCGGCCACCAGCAGCCGGATGCGGCGGGCGAGAACGGCCCGGCGGGCCGCGACGGCCGCCGTCATGACGCGGACGCCGCCGCGCCGTACACCGGGCACAGCGCCACGGCGTACCCGGTCTGCGCCAGCACCCGCTCAGCGCTGCCGAGCAGCTCGGTCAGCTCGGGACGCGTGAGCCGGTAGTAGGACTGGCGGCCCTCGGTCCGGAAGTCCACCAGACGGCAGTCGCGCAGGCAGGCGAGGTGCTTGGACACCGTGGACTGGGCCAGGCCCAGATGCCCGGTCAGGTCGACCACCCTGGCCTCGCCCTCCGCCAGCCGCGCCACGATCGCCAGCCGCGTGGGATCGCCCAACGACCGGAACAGCGCCACTGCGGGAGCCACATCCATCGCCATCGGGCGATGCTAGTGCGGTGCCCACCGCACTAGCCGAGTTCGGCGATCCCGACACGCAGATGGGGCGCGGCGGCGCGCGGGCCGTTGGCCTGGACCTCCCTTCGCGGCGCGGCGTGTCGGCTGCACCTGTCGCCGCTCGCGGATCCCCGCTTGCTGATCGTAAGCGTTTGGTAACGTCCAGTGTCCATCGGAAGAGGTAGAAGCATGGGACTCCGGGCGGTCACCGGCTACATCGCGCACGCGGTGCTCCTCGCGTACTGGCTCTGGGTGGTCGCGTCCACCGCGCCCCAGCTGCGCAAGAGCACCAGGAACCGCCCGGTCCGGGTGCGCGCGCTGCTCATCAAGACCGCGGGTCTCCTGCTGACCGCGGTCGTGGTCGGCGTCATCCACTACTGGGCGACGGCGGTGTGGCAGGTCGTCGTGACGGTGCCCATTGCCGCGGCTCTGGGCCTGCTGTTGCGCAGGCTCTACCGCCGGACGGTCGCGGCGCCGCGCCACCGTCTCAGCGTCACCCGCCGGCGCAGGGCGCTCGACCTGCGCCGCCGCCCCCCACGCGGAGGCGCCCCGCTGCACCTGCGCGCCGACGAGCGCGGCGGCGCGGGTGTCGCACCGGTCGCCGACTGACGACGTCGCGGCCTGCCGGACCGCTCGGGGTCAGCGCACCCGCCGTCGCCGCGGCGGGGGTCGCCGCGTCAGCACCACCACGCCCACGACCGACACGGCCAGCCCGATCACGAAGCTCCACGTCCACCCCTCGCGGACGGGGTCGCCGAGCAGCAGGATGCCGATGAGCCCGGGGAGCACGACCTCGGTCACCACGAACACCGCGGTGACGATCCCGACCTCGCCCCTGGCCAGCGCCGCCGAGTAGCCGATCATGCCGACGATCCAGTACCCGGCGATCAGGTAGATCGCGGGCTGCGCCAGCAACGCGACGAACGAGAAGTCCTGGTTGATCTCGACGTGCGCGGCCCGCACCGCCAGCGAGGTGCCGCCGAACCCCATGCCCGCCACGACCGCCAACGGCCACGCCCTGCGGTACTGCCGCAGGATGAGCACCAGCACGCCGAGCACGAGCAGCGACCCGATCAGGACGTAGTTGACGAGCGTCGACGTGACCGGCGGATGCCCCGCGCCCGCGCTCGCCGCCACCAGGACCAGCCCGACGACGCAGACGCCGACGGCGACGCGGGTGGTGCGGTCGAGCACGGTGTTGTTGATCCGCGAGCCCGCGAGGGCCGTCACGGCGATCGAGCCGCCGATGACCGCTTGAACCGCGAACACCGGCAGCACCCGCAGCGCCACGACCGCGCACAGCCAGGCCAGGAGGTCGACGAACATGCCGCCGAGGTAGCGCGGCTGCACCGCGGCGGGGCGGCTCCGGGTCGCGCGTTGCGCCCCCGAAGCCTGCAACAACGCGCCCGTGCTGTTGAGCAGCATCGCGACGAGCGCGATAAGCAGCCCGATCAGCACGTGTCCAGCATGCCCGTCCCGGCGCCGTTGACCCGTATGGGGGCCGCCCGATCGGCCGGTTGTCGGGTCAGACCGCCACCGTCGGCGCGGACGTCGGCGCCGCAGGCGCGGAGCCGCCGGTGCCGGTGCCTGCGGGCGTTCCGCCGCCGCCGGAGCCGGTGCCGACCGGGGTGACGCTCCCGCCCGAACCGGTGCCGATCGGGGTGGCCCCGCCGGTGCCGGTGGAGCCCGTGCCCCCGGTGCCGCCGCTCGCGCCGGTGCCGACGGGGGTGACCCCGGCGGTCGAGCCCGTGCCGCCGGTGCCCACAGGGGTGGCGCCGCCACCGCCCGGCGCGGGGGTCTCGGTGCCCGCGGCACCGTTGCTCGTGGTGCCCGCGGGCGCGGTCGCCGGGGGGTTGGTGGGGGCGGACGACGGCGGAGCCTGCACGGTCGTGGGCGCGGGCGCGGCCGACGTCGGCGGCGTGCCGCCCGTCGCGGGTGCCGGGCTGCTGCCGGTGCCCGCGGTGCCGCCGCCGGTGCGGGGCCGCGTCGTCGCGCCCGACCGGCCGCCGGATCCGCCGGACGCCGCTTCGCCGCCGGACGCGCCTCCGCTCTGCGCGGGAGCGGGCGCGGGGGGTGCCGCCGCGGGCTCGGTGCTCGGCGTGGCGGAGCCGCTCGCGCCGGTCTCCGTGACGATGCCCGGCGTGTCCGAGCCCGCGAGCCGCGGCACGAGGAACGCGGCGAGGACGAGCACCGCGACCGCCAACAGACCCACGACGCCGATCAGCAGCGCGGCGGGCTTGCGGCGGGGTGGCTCGGCCCCCTGCTCCCAGTCCGGGCCGTCGGGGTGCACGGTCGGGCGGTGCGGCGGGGCGGCCGGAGCGCCGGAGAGCAGCGCGCCCGCGGGCTCGTGGGAGATCGCCGCCGAGCCCGCACGACGGGCGAGCGCCGCACCCGGCCCGGCCATCGCCGCACCGTGCCCGGCTCCGCCTTGCGCTGCAGCGCCCTGCGCCCCGGCTCCGGCGCCCGCCGCGCCTGCCGACCCTTGGCCACCGGCCAGGGCCTGCGCGGCCGCCGACCGGCCACCGCCTGCGGACCCCGCCCGCGCGGCCAGACCCGCCCCGGCCGCACGCACGGGCGACCCGGCGCCCGCGAGCTGTCCGGACCCCGCCCGCGCAGGCCCGCCCCGGCCACCTGCCGCACCGGCCACCGCGCCGCCGACGGCCGCCGCGCCGAGCGCCCCGGCCGGTGCGCCGTACCCACCGGGCACCGGCGGGATCGCCACCTCCGGCCACGACGCCGTCGGCTTCGGCGAGACGGACAGCGCCGCGCCCTTCGCGATCGCGTTCTTCGGGTCGGTGTCCACCGCGACCGGCCTGCCGAGCCCCTCGGACACCAGCTGCGCCACGAGCGGGATCCGCGAGGACCCGCCCACCAGCAGCACGGCCGTCAGAGTGTCGGGCGCGCACCCGGCCGAGAGGACGGCCTTGCGCAGCGCCCCGACCGTCTCCTCGACCTGCGGCCGGATCATCGACTCGAACTCGCTGCGGTGCAGCCGCACCGAACCACCACCAGCGGGCAGGAGCACGGGGATCGACACGTCGGTGTCGGCGGACAGCGCCTCCTTGGCCTCCATGCACTCCCGCCGCACCCGCGCGACCGCCGACAGCACGCCGGGGTCGGTGTCGTCCAGGTCCGCGAACGCGGTGGGCAGCCCCTCCCGGACGTGCTCGAAGACGACCTCGTCGAAGTCGACGCCGCCGAGCCGGTCCAGCCCCTCCGGGCGCCCGAGCAGGCCGAACCCGGCCGCGCCGAACGCGGCCTCGGACTTGTCGGCCTTGCGGACGACGGCCGCGTCGAACGTGCCGCCCCCCAGGTCGTAGACGGCGATCGTGGACCCGGCGGCCACCCGCTCCTGGGTGGCGTAGTGCAGCGCGGCCGCCTGCGGCTCGGCCAGCAGCGACACGCGCAGCCCCTGCGCGGCCAGCGCCGCGGTCAGCAGGTCCTTCTTGTGGGCGCCCCACGACGCCGGATGGGTGAGCGCGATCTGGGCCGCGGGGCCGCCTTCGCGTTCGGCCACGCGGTCGACCACCCACCGGACGAGCCACGCGGACAGCTCCTCGGGCGCCCACGCCCGTCCGCCGACGACGATCGGGGTCGGGTCGCCGATGCGGCGCTTGAACTCGCGGACCACCCGGTCGGGGTCGGTGAGCGCGCGGCGCTCGGCCGCCTCGCCGATGACGACCGTGCCGTCCGGCGCCACGAAGAGGACCGAGGGAACGGTGGCGGCGCGGGTCCCCAGCGTCACGACCTCCGGCTCGACCCACCGCCGGTCGGCCGACCGGCACACGGCCGCCGCCGTGTAGGTCGTGCCGAGGTCGATCCCGAGCTGGTAGCTCACACCGTTTCTCCTCATCCGCCGCGAACCGGCGCCTTCACCGGGTCCGCCCCCCGACTGGCGCATCGGAGTATTCCGTGCGTCTGTTAGCCACGATCGGGGCCGTCCACCCCAACGAGGGGTGGCGACGACACACCGTGACCGCCCCGTCAGGCTTACCCTGGTCGGGTGAGCGAAGCGGTCTCGCTGATGGAGTTCGTGAAGCTCCTCATGGGGAGCGACACCGAGCGCGCCCACTTCGCGGCCGACCCGGACGCGTCGCTGGCCCAGCACGGCCTGGCCGACCTCAGCCCCGCCGACGTCCACGACGCCGTGCTCCTCGTCCAGGACACGATGACCGTCGACTGGTCCCAGGCCTACGGCTCGGGCGCCGCGCACCCCGCCCCCGTCGAGCACATCACCCCTGATCCGGACGACTGGTGGAGCGTCGACGAGCCCGAACCGGTCGAGCACCACCACCCGACCGAGGGACACCACGTCGACCCCGACGTCGTCGACCCCGTTGACGCTGCCCTCTACGACGCCCCTGACCTGCACTTCGGGCACTGATCCCCTAACCAGGGGCCGCAATCCCCCAACGGCCTCCCGGCCGAACTCTGGCGGATCCCCGATGGCCCCCGCCGCTCCCGTCCCTAACGTTGCCGTCAACACCGACCCACCGGGGCGGTAACCGCAAACGAAATCGGAGCTGATCAGAATGGCCGAGAGCCTCTCCATCCTCGAGTTCCTCCAGAAGATGATCGACGACGCAGGCCTGCGCGACTGGTTCGCCAAGGACCCGCAGGGTGCGCTCGCGGACCACGGCCTGAAGGACGTCTCCCCCGAGGACGTGCGCGACGCGATCGTCCTGGCCGACGACAGCCAGACCGCCGACTTCAGCCGCAGCTACGACACCGGCTTCCACGGCACGCTGCCCGCCGCCCACGCCTCCGGCCACAACGGCGGCCACACAGCGGGCGGCCACAGCGAGGGCCACAGCGAGGGCCACAAGGAGGCGGTGGAGCACCTGTCCCGCTTCATCACCAACAACTTCGTCGACGACCGCGACACCACCGTCGACAACTCCACCAACCAGCAGGTCAACACGCACGGCGGCGACTTCGACCAGGACATCGACGTGCACTCCACCGTCGCGTCCGGCGACGGCGCGGTGGCCGCGGGCGACGACATCCGCGACTCGACGATCACGACCGGCGACAACAACCAGGTCGGCCACGACAACATCAAGGGCAACGACAACGTCCAGGGCGACGACAACCAGGTCGTGCACGGCGACGGCAACACCACCGCCTTCGGTGCGGGCGACGCGACCAGCGCCAACCTGCACAACGTGGACGTGAGCGGCGGCGGCGCCCTGTCGGTCGGCGGCAACGCGACCGGCAACCAGCACAACACCGACTCGCACGACACGACGACGCACACCACGACCAACGAGACGCACATCGAGGACTCGGGCAACTTCCACCAGGACGTCACCGAGAACTCCCACAACGACACGAGCAGCGAGAGCCACACCGACTCGCACGACGAGACCCACACGGACGTCGCGAGCCACAACGACCTCGACCACGTCGACGTGCACATCTGATCGTGTGAACGGGCCCCGCCCCACGTGATGGGGCGGGGCCCCGCCCTTGTCGTCGCCCCCCAACCGACCTGTCAGGAGAACCCCCGATGGCCACCAACAGCCTCGTCGAACTGATCCTCAAGCTGCTCAACGACCCCCAGGCGCTCGCCGAGTTCCGCGAGCACCCCGATGCGGCGCTCGCCGCGTGTGGCGCGTCCGACGTGAGCCCGGCCGACATCCACGACGCGCTCGTGCTCGCCGACGACCAGGAGGGTGACTTCAGCCGCGAGCACCACAGCGGCGCCCACCTGCCCCCGCCTGCGCACCCCCACCCGCACCCTGGCGAGACCGAGCACGAGGCGGCCGTCCGCTACATCAACGAGTACGTCACCAACAACTACGTCGACGACCGCGACACCACCGTCGACAACTCCACCAACCAGCAGATCGACACCGGTGGCGGCGACTTCGACCAGACGATCCACAACACCAACACCACGGCGTCCGGCGACGGCGCGGTGGCCGCCGGCGGCGACATCGACGGCTCGACCGTGACCACCGGCAACGACAACCAGGTGGGCGACGGCAACATCAGGGGCGACGGCAACGTCCAGGGCGAAGGCAACAACGTCGTCCACGGCGACCACAACACCACCGCCTTCGGCACCGGCGCGGCCAACAGCGCCGACATCGACCACGCCTCGGTCTCGGGCGGCGGCGCGCTCTCGGTCGGCGGCAACGCCAGTGGTGACCAGCACAACACCGACTCGCACAACACCACCGAGACGACCGACACGACGAAGGTCGACATCGACCACTCGTTCAACACGCACGACGAGGCGACGATCGACTCGCACAACACCGACGACACGCACACCTCCACCGACTCGCACAACGTCGACCACGAGGACCTGCTCAGCCACAACTCGCTCACCGACGTGCACCCGGCCTGATCCATCGGCATCCCGGGAGTAACCTCGCCGTGATGCGACGACCGGCCCCGCCACCACTCGGCACATCCCGGGGGTGGCGGGGCCGTCTCCGTCTGTGGTGATCGAGAGAGGCAGGCATCCGACGTGGCGGTACCAGCTGCGGTCGAGCTGGTCGACCTGGCGTTGAAGGCCACCGAGGCCTACCAGCGCCCGGACCTCGGCGTCCGGCTGACCCACACGCGCAAGCGGCTCGTCGACCCGAACGTGCGCGTGCTCGTGGTGGGCGAGTTCAAGCAGGGCAAGAGCCAGCTGGTCAACGCGCTGGTCAACGCGCCCGTCTGCCCGGTCGACGACGACATCGCGACGGCCGTGCCCACCGTCGTCCGGCACGCCGCCACCACCGAGGTCGTGCTGGTGCGCGAGACGCCGGGGTCGATGCCCGAGCGCACCGAGGTGCCGGTGAACAAGCTCGCCGAGTACGTCTCGGAGGCGGGCAACCCCGGCAACAGGGCCCAGCTCACCTACGCCGAGGTCGGGCTGCCGCGCAAGATCCTCGAGGGCGGGCTGGTGCTCGTCGACACGCCGGGCGTCGGGGGGCTGGGCTCGGCCCACGGCGCCGCGACCATGTCGGCGCTCCCCAGCGCGGACGCCGTCCTGCTGGTCTCCGACGCCGCGCAGGAGTACACGGGGCCGGAGCTGGAGTTCCTCGGCGCGGCGATGAAGCTGTGCCCCAACGTCGCGTGCGTGGTCACCAAGACCGACCTGTACCCGCACTGGCGGCAGATCATGGAGCTGGACCGCGGCCACCTCGACGCCGCAGGCATCCGCGCCGACACGTTCCCCGTCTCGTCCACGCTGCGGCTGCACGCGGCCAGGACCCAGGACGACGCGCTGCTGGACGAGTCGGGGTTCCGCCCGCTGGTGGACTTCCTGCTGCGCCGGGTGGTGGCCTCGTCCGACGAGCTGGACCGCCGCTCGACCAGCCAGGACGTGCTCGCCGTCGCCGAGCAGCTCGCCGCGGGCTTCAAGGCCGAGCTCGCCGTCCAGGAGAACCCCCAGGACCTCGAGCCGCTGGTCGCCGAGCTGACCAGGGCCAAGGCCCGCGCCGACGCGCTGAAGCAACGCTCGGCCCGTTGGCAGATCACGCTCAACGACGGCGTCGGCGACCTCACGTCCGACATCGACTACGACCTGCGCGACCGGCTGCGCACGATCGGCCGCGAGGCCGAGCAGCTGCTGGAGGACGCCGACCCCGCGGCGATCTGGGACCAGTTCGCCACATGGTTCCACCAGCAGGTGGCGTCGGCGGCGTCGGCCAACTTCGTGTGGGCCGCCGAGCGGGCGCGCTACCTGTCGACGCAGGTGGCCGAGCACTTCGCGGAGGCCGCCGAGATCGTGCTGCCGGAGCTGCGGTTCGACCAGTCCGACAGCATGGCCGCGAAGGTCGACCCCCTGGCCCAGCCCGACAGCGAGAACATGGGCATCGGCCAGAAGGTGATCACGGGCATGCGCGGCGGGTACGGTGGCATGTTGATGATCGGGATGGCGACGACGCTCGCGGGCCTGGCCCTGCTCAACCCGATCTCGATCGGGGCCGGTCTGCTGTTCGGCACGAAGACCGTGCGCGACGAGCGCAAGCGCATGCTGCAGCGCCGCCAGGCGGAGGCCAAGCAGGCGGTGCGCAAGCACATCGACGAGGTGACGTTCCAGGTCGGCAAGGACTCGCGCGACATGCTCCGGCGCACCCAGCGCCAGCTGCGCGACTACTACAGCGCGCTGGCCGAGGAGGTCAGCACGTCGATCACGAGCTCGGTGCTGGCCGCGCAGAGCGCCGTCACCACGACCACCGCGGAGCGGGACGGCCGCATCCGCGACCTGAAGGCCGAGATCGCCCGCATCGACGCGCTCTCGACCCGTGCGAAGGCGCTGGTCGCCAACCTGCCCGCGCAGTCCTCGCTGGCGCTGCGGACGTGACCGGACCCGCTCCGCTCGGCACGGCCGTCCGGATGTTGCTGCGGCGCACGATCGACACCTACCGCGACAGCCCGCAGGCCGTCGGCTGGCTGCAGCACAACCTGCACCGCTTCGACGAGCCGCTGCGCGTCGCGATCGCGGGCAAGGTGAAGGCGGGCAAGTCGACGCTGCTCAACGCGCTCGTCGGCGAGGAGATCGCCCCGACCGACGCAGGCGAGTGCACGCGCATCGTCACCTGGTACATCGACGCGCCCGCGCCGAAGGTGACGATGTTCCCCCGCAAT
Source organism: uncultured Actinomycetota bacterium (assembly GCA_963750095.1). GTDB lineage: Bacteria > Actinomycetota > Actinomycetes > Mycobacteriales > Pseudonocardiaceae > Pseudonocardia. The sequence continues at coordinate 97,145 of CAVVPJ010000014.1, forward strand.
GCGCCGCCGCGCCCGCTGACGATCCACCGCAGCCAGGGCGCCCTGCGCTTCGACCTGTCGGGCATGCCGGTCGAGCAGATCGACAAGCTCGAGGTGCAGTGGCCCTCGCAGAGCCTCCGGACGCAGACGTTGATCGACACGCCGGGCATCGCGTCGCTGTCGACCGACACTTCGGCCAGGGCCGGGGCGTTCCTCGCGCCGGAGGACTCGCCGACGCAGGCCGACGCCGTCATCTACCTCATGCGCCATCTGCACGCGACGGACGTGCGGTTCCTCGAGTCGTTCTACGACCAGGGCGTCGCGCGGGCGACACCGATCAACACGATCGCGGTGCTCTCGCGGGCCGACGAGATCGGCGTCGGGCGGCTGGACGCGCTGAACTCCGCGCGCCGCATCGCCCGTCGCTACCGGGCGGACCCCACGATCCGGGCACTGTGCCAGACCGTCGTCGCGGTGGCGGGGCTGCTCGCGGAGACCGGGCGGACGATGCGCCAGCACGAGTTCGCGGCGCTGACCACGCTCGCCGGGATGCCGCGCGCCGATCTCGACGCGATGCTGCTTTCGGTCGACCGGTTCTCCCGCGTCGAGTCCGACCTGCTGGACACCGACACCCGCGCCCGGCTCATGGAACGCTTCGGCCTCTTCGGCGTGCGGCTGGGGGCCACGCTGATCCGGCAGGGCATGACCGACCCGACCGCGCTCTCGGCCGAGCTGGTGCGTCGCAGCGGCCTCGACGACCTGCGCTCGCTGCTGACCACCCAGTTCACCGAGCGCCGCGACCTGCTCAAAGCCCGCTCGGCCCTGCTCGCGATCGACCTCGTCCTGACGCGGGAGCCGCGCCCGGCGGCGGCGCCGCTGGCGACCGAGGTCGAGCGGATCCTCGCGGGCGCGCACGAGTTCGCCGAGCTGCGGCTGCTCGCCACGATCCGCTCGGGGGTGCTGAAGCTGCCCGCCGAGGTGCTGACGGAGGCCGAACGGCTGCTCGGGGGCGACGGCGGGACGGCGGCCGCGCGGCTCGGGCTCGAGCCCGGAGCGGGGCCGGGCGAGCTGCAGGCCGCCGCGCTCGAGGCGGCCACCCGGTGGCAGCGGCGGGCGGAGAGCCCGCTGTCCAGCCGCGCGGTGTCGGACGTCGCCCGGCTGGTGGTGCGCAGCTGCGAGGGCATCCTCGCCACCCACCCCGCCCGCTGACCCCCAGAAGGTGAGTCCCGCATCCCAGCACGGTGAGTCTCGCGTTCCGACACGGCGAGTCTCGCGTTCCGACACGGCGAAACGCGCGTCTGTGCACGCGGTGGGCGGGTTGGCGGACGCGAACCGCTTTATCGCCGTGCCCAGATCCCGAACTCACCGTGTCACAACGCGGGACTCACCGTCAGTCGGCGGCGCCGACGATCTGGCGCAGGTGGGCGAACAGCTCGCCCCTGCTCCCGGACCCCAGTCGCTGACGCATCCGCGCGACGTGGTGCTCCACGGTCTTGGCGGAGATGAACAGCCGCTCGCCGATCTGCTTGTAGGTCAGCCCCTCCACGACGAGCGCGGCCACCTCCCGCTCCCGCTCCGAGAGCGGACCGTCGCCAGGGTCGTCCGACTCGGGGAAGGCCATCGGGGCCGTGGCGTCGTCCTCGGCGTCGCTCGCCTCCGACCGGACGGCGGGTCCCGTCGCCTGCAACGCCCGCGCGCACCCCAGTAGCGCGGACATGGCCTTGCGGTCGCGCGTCCGGATCGCCGCCTGGCCGGCGAGTCGGCCGCCCTCCCAGGCCAGACCGACGGCGTGCAGGCCGCGCGCCGCCGCCTCGACCGCCTCGGCGTCGACCTCGGCGTCGAGCATCGCCACCCAGTGCGGTGCGGCCGCCGCCAGCGCCGCCGCGTACCGGCTGCCGCCCGCCGCCGCGACGACGGCCGCGGCATGCCGCGACGCCTCCTCCCGGGACTCGGCGACGATCGCCGCCTGCAGCCCCGACCAGTGCAGCGGCGCCGCCCACAGCGCGGGGTTGCCGAGCCGGTCGAGGAGCGCGGCGGCCTCGTCCAGATGTGGCCGGATCCAGCTGGTCTCCCGCAACCTCGCCGCGGCGACGACCAGCTCACCGAGCTGCTGGAGGACGAACAGGTCCACTGGATGCCGCACGATCGCCTCGCGCGCCCGCCCCCACGCGGGCATGAGCGCGGCGAGGTCGCCGGTGCGCCGGGCGAGCGCCACCGCGAGGGCCGCCGCGAGGAACTCGTCGCGAGGCTCTCCCGGCGACTCGGCGGTCGCCAACGCCACGCGCGCCGCACCCGTCGCCCCCCGGAACAGCGCGATCCATCCCAGCAGGAGCCGATGCCGAACAGCGGTGGCCCGCCCGCCCAGCCGCACGCGGACCGCGCGCTCGAGCACCGACTGGGCCACGTCCAGCTCACCGCAGTGCACGGCGACGAGCGCCGCGAGCGCGGCAGGGGTGTCGGGCAGCAGCGCGGCCCGGTGGCTCGACTCCAGCAGCGCGGCCGCGCGCGTCAGCTCGGACAGCGCGGCCGTCGGCGACCCCGTCACCGAATGCACGACGCCCTGCGCCATCAGCTCCTCGGCGCCCGCGAGGAGCGTCGGCGGCCGCGCGGGGTGGTTCAGGCCCGCGACGACGTCCTTCGCCTCGTCCAGCGCGCCGGTGCCGATCAACGCCGGAACCGCGAGCACGCCCTCGCGGCCCATCCGCGTCCCCAGGAAGCGGTACATCGCCGCGCTGTGGGCGAGCATGCCGCGATGGGCGAGGACGGCGGCGGCGACGGTCCCGGCCTGCGCGATATCGGGCTCCGCCGCCTCGTCGACCGCCGACAGCACCTGGTCGGCCTGGGTCAGCGCGAGGTCGAGCTCACCGGCGCGGAGCGCGGCCTCGGCCCGCCGGGACGCCAGCTCCAGCGCGGGCGCTCCCGCCGCGACGGCGGCGGCGTAGAGCTCGCCCGCACCGGGGAGGCCGGTGCGCAGCGACTCGTCGCCCGCCGAGGTGAAGACGCTCGCCACACTGGCCCCGGACGCGCCCGTGCCCAGCAGCCTGCGGGCGGCGGCGAGGACGTTGCCGCCGCGGTCGAGCTCGCGTTCCGCGAGCGCGCGTTGGGTCTCCAGGCGCGTCGCGGGCGGTGTGCGCTCCAGCACCGCCGCCGAGACCAGCGGGATCGGCGCACCGTCCGCGGTGAGGAGGCCTTCCGCGCGGGCGGCCTCCACGAGCTCGTCGAGCGCCGCGTGGTCGACGGCGACGTCCGGGCCCAGCAGCGCCACGAGGAGGTCGGGCTCCAGTGGCGCACCGACCGCCCGCGCCCGCAGCAGGTCGCGGACGCCGTCCGGCAGCCGGTGTACGGCGTAGCCCAGCTGGGCCAACAGCCCTCCGGGCGGCCGCGCGGGATCCCACCGCCAGCGGGCCGGGTCGGGCCCGCCGGACTCGACGAGCGCGGCGAGCATGCGGTCGACGAGCGCGGGCAGGCCGCCGGTCTGGGTGAGGACGAGGTCGACGACGTTGTCCGACGGCCGCGCGCCCCGGTCGCCGAGCAGGCGCGCCGCCCTCGCCAGTACTCCCGCCCGGTCCAGCGGGCCGAGCACGACCGGCGCCCGCCGCGCCGCCAGTGTCGCGCCGAGGGCCGACATGCCGTCCGGGCGCGGCCACGGGCGATGGGCGACGACGAGCACGCCGACCGGGCCCTCGGCCAGCGCGGCGAGCCGGGCGAGAGCGTCGGGCGGAAGCCGGTGCGCGTCGTCGACGAGCAGTGCGGCCCGCGGCGCGTCGGCCGGGCGCCACGCGGTGCCGTCGAAGGTCGCGGAACCGGCGTCGGCGTCGGGCAGCCGCCGCGCCACCGTGAGGCCCGCCGAAGCGAGGACCTCGGCGAGGACGTCGAGCAGCACGGTCTTGCCCGTGCCCGCCGGCCCGACCACGTCGACCCGGCCGAGCCGCTCCGGCGCGGCGGCGGCGTCGCGCGCCAACCCGCGGGCCACCGACGACCCCGCCAGCGCGGCGTCGGGGGTGGGGGGTGCCTGCGCGGTGATCACGACCCTCCAGTGACGTCGGTGGGCGTCGAGCGTACTCACTTTCCGGAATGGGCCGATCGGACGTATCGAGAAGCCGCCCGCCGTGCCGGAATCCGGGACTCACCGTGTCGAGACGCGGGACTCACCGTGCCGGAACCCGGGACTCACCGTGCCGGAACGCGGGACTCACCGTCTGTCAGGCGGGTGGGTCGGTCGCCACGTTGGCGGGGGAGCCGCCGGTGCCGAGGAGGCGCTGCCAGTCCGGCGCCCGCACGACGTCCGGCACACCCTCGGCGCCGCGGGCCGCGACGAGCGCGTCGACAGCGCGGTCGGCGTCCCGGCCCGTCCCCCGCAACGTCGGCCGGGCCAGTACCGGCCACGACTCCCCACCGAGCAGCCCGTTCACCTCCTCCGCCCCCGTCGCGGCCTGGAACCGCCGGACCGCGGCGTCGGTGGTGCCGTCGAACACCCCGGTCGGCGCCGCCTCGGTCGCGCGCGCGTCGCGCAGGAGGTACTGCGCCGCCGTCACGGCCGGTCCGCGGTCGCCGAGCCGCAGCAGCGGCCACGACGCCTTGACCACCGCGTCCACCCGCTGCCCCAGCACCCCGGCCACCTCGGCCCGCAGCCGCGGGAGCAGTGCGTAGAGGTGGTCACCGGGGCAGGCGGTGTTCTTGAAGTCGCGGTGGCCGTACAGGTCGGTCGGTCGGATGCCGTACTGCCCGCAGATCCAGGCGCACGTCTCCCGCAGCCGGTTCCACAGCGCGGGCGGCGGGTCGACCGTCGAGTAGGTGCCCTCGTTCTCGATCCCGACCGCGACGATGTTCTGCCCCGTGCAGTGCGCGCCCTCCACCTGCTGACGGCCCGCGCGGACGACCTCGAGGCTGCGGTGGCGGCCCTCCATGGCCACCCCGCCGCGGCTGATCGTGAAGTGCTGCCCGGTGTCGAGCCAGCCCCGGCGGTCCATGTGGAAGTTCTGGATCGAGCGGGCCAGCCGGAAGGCCGCGCTCTGGCTCACGTCGGCCTGGTTGGGCGTCGCCGTGTGGTGCACGAGGATCTTGACCGGCCGCTGGTTCCAGACCGGCACGATGTCGCTGTTGGCCCGGGCGCCCCAGCCGGCGCAGTCGACGATCGGCGGCACCGCCACACCCGCCCACGCCTGTCCCACGAGTGGGCTCAGATCGACCGCCGCGCTCGCCGCCAGCGTCAACCCGCCCGCCAACAGCCCGCGCCGCGTCACCCGTCCCGCACCCACCGCGGGAACGATGCCCTGCCGATCATCGTCGGCACAAATCCGGCAACTCGATGGAGTGTCGCTCGACCCGGGCGCGACCGCCGCTTGTCGAGGTTACCGACGAGTAATATGCTGATGTTACCGACGGGTAGGTACGCGGCGAGGAGCACCGTCCATGGGCCACTTCCGGAGCAACATCCGCGACATCGAGTTCAACCTCTTCGAGGTCTTCCGCGTCCAGGAACGGCTGGGCAGCGGGCCGTTCGAGGGCGTCGACCTCGAGGTCGCGCGCGACACGCTGCGCGAGCTCAACACGGTCGCCACCGGTCCACTCGCGGCCTCCTTCGCCGACGCCGACCGCAACCCGCCCACGTTCGACCCGGCCACGCACTCGGTCACGCTGCCGCAGTCGCTCAAGGACGCCTACAAGGTGCTCTGGGACGGCGAGTGGTGGCGGCTCGGCCTGCCCGTCGAGCTCGGCGGGTACGGCATCCCGCCGAGCGTCCAGTGGGCGGCCGCCGAGCTGATCCTCGGCGCCAACCCGGTCGCGTTCCTGTACCTGGCGGGCCCGAGCTTCGCCGCCGTCGTCCACCGCAACGCCACGCCGCAGCAGCAGCACTGGGCCGAGCTGATGATCGGCAGGGGCTGGGGCGCCACGATGGTGCTCACCGAGCCCGACGCGGGCTCCGACGTCGGCGCCGGCCGCACCAAGGCCGCGCTCCAGGAGGACGGCAGCTGGCACCTGGACGGCGTCAAGCGGTTCATCACCTCGGCCGACCAGGACATCACCGAGAACATCATGCATCTCGTGCTGGCCCGCCCCGAAGGCCCGGGGATCACGCCGAAGCCCGGCACCAAGGGCCTTTCGCTGTTCCTCGTCCCCAAGTTCCACTTCCACCCGGAGACGGGCGTGCCCGGCGAGCGCAACGGCGTCTTCGCCACCAACCTCGAGCACAAGATGGGGCTCAAGGCGTCGGCCACCTGCGAGCTCACCTTCGGCCAGCACGGCGTCCCCGCCGTCGGCTGGCTGCTCGGCGAGGTGCACGACGGCATCGCCCAGATGTTCCAGGTGATCGAGTACGCCCGCATGCTGGTCGGCACGAAGGCGATCGGCACCGCGTCGGCGGGCTACCTCGCCGCGCTCGAGTACGCCAAGGAGCGCGTGCAGGGCGCCGACCTCCCACGGATGCTCGACAAGACCGCGCCGCGGGTCACCATCACCCACCACCCGGACGTCCGCCGCAGCCTCATGCTGCAGAAGGCCTACGCCGAGGGACTCCGGGCGGTGTACACGTACACGGCCACGTGGCAGGACAAGATCCGCATCGCGCAGGCCGCTGGCGAGGGTCCCTGCATGGCCGAGCGGGTCAACGACCTGCTGCTGCCCGTCGTCAAGGGCGTCGGGTCCGAGCGGGCGAGCGAGCAGCTCGTCCAGTCGCTGCAGACGCTCGGCGGATCGGGCTACCTGCAGGACTACCCGATCGAGCAGTACATCCGCGACTCGAAGATCGACTCACTGTACGAGGGCACCACGGCGATCCAGTCGCTCGACTTCCTCTTCCGCAAGATCGTCCGCGACAACGGCGCCGCGCTCGGCGTCGTCGTCGGGGAGATCCAGGAGTTCCTCGCGGCCGAGGCGGGCAACGGGCGGCTCAAGGAGGAACGCGCCCTGCTGGCCACCGCGCTCGGCGACGTCCAGGGCATGCTCGGCGCGCTCACCGGCTACCTCATGGCGTCGGTGGAGGACCCGAGCTCGCTCTACAAGGTGGGCCAGCACACCGTGCGGCTGCTGATGGCCGTCGGCGACCTGCTGGTCGGCTGGCTGCTGCTGCGCCAGGCCGAGGTCGCGCTGGCGGCCCTCGGCGCCCACACCGGCCGCGACCAGTCGTTCTACGAGGGCAAGGTCGCGGTGGCCCGGTTCTTCGCGCGCACCCAGCTCCCGCTGCTCACCGCCCAGCGGACGATCGTCGAGCACGCCGACAACACCCTCATGGACGTGCCCGAGGCCGCCTTCTGAGCCGAGACCCGGACGCCGCCGTTCAGGGCGCTCCTAGCTAGCCCGCGATGTAGCTCTGGAGCTGCTGGCGCTCGGTCTCCAGGAGGTCGATCCGGGCCTTCACCAGGTCGCCGATGCTCACGATGCCGACGAGCTCGCCCTTCTCGATCACCGGCATGTGCCGGAAGCGGCGCTCGGTCATGATGCGGGCGAGATCCTCGATCTTGTCGCCGGGCTCGCACGTGGTGACGCTGCTGGACATGATGTCGGCGACCCGGAGCTGCAGGAGCCCGGAGCCGCCCAGGTGGAGCCGACGGACGACGTCCCGCTCGGAGACGATGCCGACCAGCTGCCCCGCTTCGAGCACGGGGAGCGCCCCGACGTTGTGCTCGGCGAGCGCGGCCACCAGGTCGCCGACCGACGCCGACGGCTCCACCGTGGCCACCGCCGAGCCCTTGCCGCGCAGCACGTCCGCGATTCGCATGATCCGGCCCCCGCTCTCATCGCCGTTGACTCAGCTTGCGAGCGTACGAAGTGGGACCTGTGTCGCGAAAGGCCCGATCTACTGATCGGGGTCGCAGACGACGATCGGTGACGGGTTGTAGCGCACCGTTCGAGTCTCGCTGCGCGTCTGGCCCGTGCTGACGTCGCGCAGGGTGCGGGTGTCGGTGACCGTGAACCCGGGCGCCCCCTTGCTCGGCGAGCACGGCTCGCCCTCGGGGATCGTCACGGTCTTCGGTTCCGTGGGGTTGGTGCGCGGCCCGCTCGTCGACGTGACGTCGTAGCGCTTCGTCCCGTAGATCCGCACCGTGATCGAGCCGGGTGCCCAGACCGTCTGGATCATGATCGCGGTCGGGTTGTCGTTGCGGAACTTGAGGTCGATGACGTTGTCGAACACGGTGGCCTCGCGGCCCGCCGGGTAGCGGCTGATGTAGAAGCTGTGCTCCCTGTGCTCGACGTCGGTCATGCCCGCGAAGTAGGACGCGTTGTACAGCGTGGTCGCGACCTGCGAGACGCCGCCGCCGATCCCGCGCGCGGGGTGCCCGTCCTCGATGATCCCCGCGTCGACGTAGCCGTGTGCGGCGTCCCGGGGGTTGGTGAGCGCGTTGAGGCTGAACGTCTCGCCCGGCTTCACGACGGTCCCGTTGATCTGCTGGGCGGCGCGCTTGATGTTCACGCCGGAGTCGGCGGCGAACCCGCGCGTGGTGAACTCGCCGATGATCCCCTGGATGCCGAGCTTGGACAGGCCCTCGGTGGTGAGCTTCGCGGGCTGGTCGGCGTAGACGGCGACGACCTGGCGCGGAGCCGGAGCGGTGAGCACCGGGAGCAGCGCCTTGAGGGTGGCGGGGTAGTCGACGCCCCGCCCGTCCTGCGACGGGATGACCACCGGCGTGGGGCCGGTGAAGTCCAGCGTGGCGTCGCGGCCGGGGGTCTCCGAGTCGGCGAGCTGCGACTTGAGCACCGTGGTCAGCGCGTCCTGGTTGAGGTCGGGCACGAGGCCCGCGGCCGGGTCGGGCCGGAACGTCAGCGCGGACGCGATGTTCTGCGGCGTGAGGGTGGCCTGGGCGGCGTTCTCGCCCGTGATCGTGATCGGGCCGGAGACCGCGGGCTTGGCGACCTTCTCCAACGCCTGCGCGACATCGTCGGTCGAGCTGACCGGCTCGACGCGGGTGAGCGGCAGCGCGACCGTGCCGCCCGCCGCCCAGTCGCGCGCGAGCACCGTGGCCGCGGCATGCACGTCGAGCTGCTGTCCGGGTGCCGGGTCCACCGGCTGCGGGGTGACGCCGTCGAAGCGGACGTTGCCTTCGACGGCGGGCTTGTCGACGGCGGGCTTGAGCTCGGTGAGCGCGGCGTCCAGCGCCGCGGGGTCCGACCGGGTGACCACGCCGATCTCGCGGGTGGAGAAGAACGAGGCGATCCGCGTGACCGGGTTGAGCGGCTGGTCGCCCGCGCGGGCGACGGTGGCCGTCCAGTCGACGGCAAGGCCCGCGGCCTTCGGGTCGACGGTGGTCTTCGCGTCGCCCACCATGACCGGCACCGGCTGCGTCGTGCGCGGCTCGATCTGCGCACGCAGGGCCTGCTCGGCGTCGGCGAGGGCGAGGCCGCCCACCGGGATCCCGGCGACCGTGACCCCGCGCGGCACCGACCCCGACGACAGCGCCAGGTCACCCACGTAGAGAAGGGCCAGCGCCGCGACGAAGCCGCCCGTCGCGATCAGGGCACGACGGCGGCGGGGCCGCGGCGAGGCGGGCTCCTCGGGGTCGTCAGGGCCGTGGGCGGCGATGGTGACGGTCGGCGCCTCGGGCGCGGGGAGCACCTGGGTGGTCTCGGCGTCCGGGTCCGGCTCGGGGTCCGGGGCGGGCTTCGCCGTGCGGACGACGACGATCGTGGGTTCGGCGGACCTCGCGGGCGGGTCGACCGGCGCGGTCGTCTCCCCGTCCCCCGAGTCCATGGTGATGTGGGGACCGCGCGGCGTCGCCACCGTAGGGCCGTCGCCCCGCCGTGCTGCCTCGACGGCGGGTCGCGCCGGGATCACGGCCGTGACGTCGTCGCCTGCGCGGGCGCCCTGGTCGCCGTCCCCCGCCGGGCCGACGGGCTCCCCTTCGGCGTCCTGCTCCGCGGTCGCGCCGCCGGGCGTCGACTGCCGCTCGGGCATGCGTGGATCCCCTTACACACTTCGTCGCCGGGCCCGGTGGACCCGGCCTGTCTAGAGGTACAGGCCGGTGCCGTGCTCGGCGCGCTCCGAAGCGACGGCGTGCAGCTCGCGCTCGCGCAGCACCAGGTACGTCTGGCCCTGCACCTCGACCTCGTACTGGTCGTCCCGCGCGAAAAGCACCCGATCGCCGATCTTCACGATGCGGACGTGCTGGCCCACGCCGAACACCTCACCCCAGACCAGCCGCTTGGCCACCTCGGCCGTCGCCGGGATGACGATGCCCGCTCCGCTGCGGCGCTCGCCGGACGCGTCGGCCTTGACCATCACCCGGTCGTGCAGCATCTGGATCTGGAGCTTGGCGTCCTGCACCGGTCCGATGCTAACGGCGGTACCCCACCCGGCGCGGACCCGGGGGCCACGAGAAGGCCCCGCGGTGCTGGCAGGTCGGGGGTCCGACAGCACCGCGGGGCTGTACAGGGATTCGGTCGAACGGGGCCCTGCGTTACGGCGCTACGCCGCCCTCGCTTAATTCACTCGAACGGCCCAGCGGCGGTCAGGCCTGGGCGAGCAGGTACCTACCGAAGTGCGGCACGGTGAACGCGATCTGGCCGCGCTGGGCGGAGAAGACGAGGCCCTTCTTCATGAGGCTGTCGCGTGCCGGTGACAGCGACGACGCTCGCCGCTGCAGATGGTCCGCGATGCCCGCCGTCCCGATCGGCTCGTCGCGCCCGTCGGTGAGCTCGGCCATCGCCCGCAGGTACTCGCGCTCGGCGGGGGTGGCGCGCTCGAAGCGGGAGCCGAAGAAGCCGACCGCGAGCTCCGCCTCGGCCTCCGGCGCGGCCATCTTGACGTCGGCCGCGGTGATCGGGGACCGGACGGCGGCGTCCCAGCTCGCCTTGCCGTAGGCCTGGACGAAGTAGGGGTAGCCGCCGGACGCGGCGTAAAGCGCGTCGAGGGCGTCGGCGTCGAACGAGGCGTCCTCGCGTTCGGCGGGGGCGAGGAGGGCGAAGTCGGCGTCCTTCCGGTCGAGCTGGCCGATGCGGACGTAGGTGAAGAGCCGTTCGGAGTATGACTTCGATGCCGAGAGCACCGCGGGCAGATGCGGCAGCCCGGCGCCGACGACGACGAGCGGGGCCCGCGACTGCGACAGCTCGTGGCACGCCGCGCACAGCGCCGAGACGTCGTCGGGAAGCAGGTCCTGCATCTCGTCGATGAGGATCGCGACGCCGCTCTCGACGTCCGACGCCAGCGCGGCGACCTCCGTGAACAGCTCGACCAGATCGATCTCGATGTCGCCGGAGTCGGCCCTGCCGGAGCGGACGGGGACGTCGATGCCGGGCTGCCAGCGGTCGCGCAGCTTGGCGCCGTCGGGGGCGGAGCGCAGGGCGAACGCCTTGAGGACGCCGAGGACCTCGTCGACCCGGTCGAGGTCGGAGTGGTGGACCGCGAGGTCGCGAATGGCGCGGTGCAGCGCGGCCGACAGCGGGCGGCGCAGGTCCGCCTCGGGCCGCGCCTCGATCTTCCCCGCGCCCCAGCCCGCGCGGACCGCCATGGAACGGAGCTCGCCGAGCAGCACGGTCTTGCCGACGCCGCGCAGGCCGGTGAGCACGAGGCTGCGCTCCGGGCGACCGCGGGCGACCCGCTCCAGCACGATCTCGAACGCGTCCAGCTCACGGTCGCGCCCGGCCAGCTCGGGGGGCCGCTGGCCCGCGCCGGGCGCGAAGGGGTTGCGCACGGGATCCACGATCGGACCGTATCGGGGAATCTTGGGTTCACCGTAGAACCGGTTAGCGAACGCGATCGCGTGTCGTCGATCGGGCCGTATCGCGCCGTCTCGGTCTCGCTCTAGACAGCGGTAGAGAGGGCGATCGACGCCGATGGACCCGCGCCAGCCGGGTCCCGAAGCTCCGCGGTCCGCACGCCACCCTGGGCGCTGGCAGGCCGAACGCGCGGCCCGGCGGCCCGGCGGCCCGGGCGCGGCCGGGCGGGGTGGTCGGCCGGAGAGGTGGCCGCCGCGGAGCAGCGCGGGGCCCGGCGCGGCGGTCCGCGGGCCTTCGCAGACCGGACCGACCCCTCGCAGACGCCCAGGACCCTGCGAAGCACACGCGCGCTCTGCGAGGTGCGCGGCGCGAGGGGCGGGGTACGGGGTGGTGGTCGAGGCGAAGCGCGTGCAGGTCAGCCGTACAGAGGCGGGTGACGGCCTGGTCGCGTGGCGGGAGTCAGCCGCGCGGGACGGTGGTGCCCTCGATCACGGGGACGTCGCGGCGCGGCCGGGCCACGTCGCCGTCGACGATCGTGGCGCCCCCGCGGATGCGCGCGGTGCGCAGCTCGGGGACCCGCTCCTCGGCGGCGCGGACGAGCCGGTTGCGGACCAGGTGTCGCACCGGAGGCAGAAGGAGCAGCAGGCCCGCGAGGTCGGTGACCAGGCCGGGCACGAACAGCAGCACACCACCCGCGGCGACGAGCATGCCGTCGGTGAGCTCGGCGTGCGGGGCCCGGCGCTGGGTGACGGCCTCGGCCAGGGCCTGCGCCGCGCGCACACCTTCGCGGCGGGCGAGCCACATGCCCACCAGCGCGCTCGCGAGCAGCACCAGCAGCGTCCACCCGAGCCCGATCGCGGACCCGAGCGCGACGAGCGCGACGATCTCGACAACGAGGTACAGGAGCACGAACGGCATACCCGTACAACGCCGGCGAGGCCGGGGAAGTTTCCGTGTCAACTTCGCACAACCTTGTGCGTCCTCGCACACGGTCGACCCTGTGCGAGGACGCCTCAACCTCTGCGAGGTGGCCTAGAAGGTCAACGCCAAGCCCGGGTCTTCCAGCAGCCGCCCGACGTCGGCCAGGAACCGGCTGCCCTGCTCTCCGTCGACGAGACGGTGGTCGAACGACAGCGCGAGCTGGCACACCGTGCGCACCGCGAGCGCGCCGTCCACCACCCATGGGGCCTGCTTGATCGACCCGACGGCCAGGATCGCGGCCTCGCCCGGGTTGAGGATCGGCGTGCCGGTGTCGACGCCGAACACGCCCACGTTGGTGATCGTGACCGTGCCGCCGACGAGATCGGCCGGTGGTGTCCTGCCCTCCCGCGCGGTCGCCGTCAGCTCGCCGAGCGCGACGGCGAGCTCGCGCAGGCTGAGCGTGTCGGCGTCGCGGATCTTCGGCACGATCAGCCCGCGCGGGGTGGCCGCGGCGATGCCGAGCTGCACGCGGTCGTAGTAGACGATCTCGCTCGCGTCCTCGTCCCAGTGCGCGTTGACCGCAGGCGTGCGCCGGGCGGCCAGGCACAGCGCCTTGGCGACGAAGGCCAACGGGGTGAGCTTGACGTCGGCGTACTCGCGGGTGGCGCGCAGGCGGTCGCGCAGGGCCATCGTCTCGGTGGCGTCGACGGCGACGAACTCCGTGACGTGCGGCGCGGTGAACGCGCTCGCCACCATCGCCGCGGCCGTGGCCTTGCGCACCCCGCGGATCGGCTCGCGCCGCATCCCGCCCACGCTCGGCGCGACGGCGGCCAGCGGCGGCGCGGGCGGCGCCGTCGCGGCGCTGGCGTACGCCTGCACGTCCTCGCGCGTGATGACGCCGTCCGCGCCGGAAGGGACGACCTCACGAAGGTCGACGCCGAGGTCCTTCGCGAGCTTGCGGACCGGCGGCTTGGCCAGCGGGACGAGCCCGCCACGCGACGGAGGGGGAGCGCCGCCACCCGCCCGCGGCGACGGAGGCGACCCGGCGGCCGGGCCACCCGCGCCCGTCGGGACCGGTGCGTCCGCGCCCGGCCGGGGCGCCGGGGCGGCACCAGGCGACTGAGCGACGGTAGGCGGCTGAGCGGCACCGGGCGACTGAGCGGCGGTCGCCTGCTGAGCGGCACGAGGCGACTGAGCGGCGGTCGCCGCGGCCGCCGGGAGCTCGGCGGTGTGATCCGACGACGCGGGGCCGCGCGGCGCGGCAGCATCCGGTGCACCCCCAGCGGCCGGGACCGAAGCGGTGCCACCCTGCTGCCCATTGGCGCTGCCCCCTGGGCGGGCCGCCGCGCGGCGGGGCCTGCGGGAGACCGAGCCGGGGCGCGGACCGTAACCCACCAACGTGGCGATCCGCCCGTCCGCCCCGGCCTCGCCGATCTTCGCGCCGGTCGGCTCGGGGGCACTTCCCGCAGGGTCGGCCTCGGCGGTGTCGATCACGACGATGGGCGTGCCCACCGCCACCGTCTCGCCCGGCCCGACCAGCAGCTCGCCGATCGTCCCCGCGAACGGGGACGGCAGCTCGACCGCGGCCTTCGCCGTCTCGATCTCACACAGGACCTGGTTGACCGTCACCGTGTCGCCCGCGGCGACATTCCACGTGACGATCTCGGCCTCGGTGAGCCCCTCGCCCACGTCGGGCATCGCGAACTCGCGTCTCATTCTTCCACCCCTCCAAGCCTCGGGGCCGGTCCGCATCGGGCGTCGCGTTGCGCGATGGTCGGATTCCACATCGTCTTACCAGGCCAGGGACCGGTCCACGGCGTCGAGCACCCGGTCGAGGTCGGGGAGGTAGTCCTCCTCGCACTTGGACGGCGGGTAGGGCGTGTCGAACCCGGTGACGCGCAGCACCGGCGCCTCCAACGAGTGGAAGCACTGCTCCTGCACCCGCGCGGCCACCTCGGCGGCCACCGACACCGCCGACGGCGCCTCCGCGACCACCACCAGCCGCCCGGTGCGGCGCACCGACTCGACGACCGGGCCCAGGTCGAGCGGCGAGAGGGTGCGCAGGTCGACCACCTCGAGCTCGTTGCCGTCCTCGGCCGCCGCGGTGGCCGCCTCAAGGCACGTCTTGAGCACGGCGCCGTAGCCGACGAGCGTGAGCGTGGACCCGGGCCGCACCACCCGCGCGCTGTGCAAGGGCGGCGGTGTGGCGGCGAGGTCGACCTCCGCCTTCTCCCAGTACCGGCGCTTCGGCTCGAAGAAGATCACGGGGTCGTCGGTGGCGATGGCCTGCTGGATCATCCAGTAGGCGTCGACCGGGTTCGAGCACGCCACCACCTTCAGCCCCGGCACGTGCGCGAACAGCGCCTCCGGCGACTCGCTGTGGTGCTCGACCGCGCCGATCCCGCCGCCGAACGGGATGCGCACGACGACCGGCATCGGCACCCGCCCCTGCGACCGGTAACGCAGCTTCGCCAGCTGCGACACGATCTGGTCGTAACCGGGGAACACGAACCCGTCGAACTGGATCTCGCACACCGGCCGGAAGCCGCGGATCGCGAGCCCGACCGCCGTGCCGATGATCCCCGACTCGGCGAGCGGCGTGTCGAGGACGCGCTGCTCGCCGAAGTCCTTCTGCAGGCCGTCGGTGACCCGGAAGACGCCGCCGAGCTTGCCGACGTCCTCGCCCATCACGATCACCTTCGGGTCGCGCTCCATCGCGGCGCGCAGCCCCTCGCCCAACGCCTTCGCCAACGTCAGGGTGGCCATCACTCGGCCCCTTCGAACGAGGCGTGGTAGGCCAGGAACGCCTCGCGTTCGGCCGCGACCAGCGGCGACTCCTCCGCGTAGACCTCCGAGAAGATCCGCTCGGGGCCGGGGGCGGGCATGTCGACGCAGAACTGCCGGAACCGCGCGGCGAGCGCGTCGGACTCGGCCTCGATCCCGTCGAAGAACTCCTGCTTCACCTCCAGCGACCGCACGAGGTGCACCCGCACCCGCTCGATCGGGTCCTTGAGCTTCCACAGCTCCAGCTCGTCGGCGAGGCGGTAGCGCGTGGGGTCGTCGGAGGTCGTGTGCGCGTCCATCCGGTACGTGAACGCCTCGATGAGCACCGGGCCGTTGCCGGTGCGGCACTCCTCCAGCGCCCAGCGGGTGACGGCGAGGCAGGCGAGGACGTCGTTGCCGTCGACCCGGATGCCGGGGAAGCCGTAGCCCTGCGCGCGCTTGTACAGCGGCACGCGGGTCTGCCGCTCGGTGGGCTCGGAGATCGCCCACTGGTTGTTCTGGCAGTAGAAGACGACCGGCGCGTCGTAGACCGCCGCCCAGACGAAGCCCTCGTGGACGTCGCCCTGGCTGGTGGCGCCGTCGCCGAAGTAGCAGATGGTGGCCTCGGCGTCGGGCCCTTCGCCCACCTTCGACTCGAACTTCTGGCCCATCGCGTACCCGGTCGCGTTGAGGCACTGGTTGCCGATGACGATCGTGTAGAGGTGGAACCGGCTGGCCTTGGGGTCCCAGCCCCCCTGGTCGGTGCCCCGGAAGATCCCCAGCAGCTCGGTGGGGTCGACGCCGCGGCACCACGCCACGCCGTGCTCGCGGTAGGACGGGAACGCCATGTCCTGCGGCTGCAGCGCCCGCCCCGACCCGACCTGCGCGGCCTCCTGGCCCAGCAGCGGCACCCAGATGCCGAGCTGGCCCTGGCGTTGCAGCGCGTTGGCCTCACGGTCGAAGCGGCGCACCAGCACCATGTCGCGGTAGAGGTCCTTGATCTCCGCGAGGCCGACGTCCGCGGCGTAGCCGTCGAACCGCTCGTCCGGCACGCGCTCGCCCTCGGGCGTCAGCAGCTGGACGAGATCGGCACCGCCCTCGTCGGTCGCCTTGAGCCCGGCCACGACCTGTTCGGGGGTGGGGACGGACGCCGGGGTCCAGGGTGGTTGGGGTACGGACACTGCGGACCTCCTCGTGCTAGCCGGACGCGAACGCCCGGCTCGTAGCCTGCGCCTGTCCGTGTTCGGTGGCCGTGCGCGGCCGCCCGATCGGGGCGACCGCGTACGGCCCTCACGCGCATCCTGGCACGGGAGCAGCGCGGTGCGATTCGTTCAGACGGGCGCCTGCCCGTTGGCCGCGGGGCCGCCGCCCGTCGGCTCGATCCCGGCCACGGACTTGGCCTTCTCCGCGACACCGCCGATCTGGCCGGAGTACTTCCCCTTCGTCTGTTTGTCGACGAACTGCGCCGCCTGGTCCACGAACTTCGTCGCCTGCTCGGGGTTCTTCTTGGCATATGTCCGCGCGGCTCCCGCGGCTGCGGCGAGCACGGCCAGCTTCTTGAACATCCCCATCGGCAAACCCTCCTATGTGGTGTGGCCCCGTCGGCGTCCACCGTATCCCGATACCCCGACAGGGAGGTCGTCATGCAACGGTGACCGGGAGGAACCAGCCGAAGTGGCAGGATGCGGCCGAGACCATTCCCCGCGTCCGAGGAGTACCCGCCGTGTCAGCCCGCTCCCGCTCGTTCTCCGTCACCGCCGCGCTGGCGGCCGTCGTCCTCGCCGGGTGCGGGGCGGGCGGCAACGGCGGCGGCGCCCCCGCCGCCGCGGGGGGCGCCCAGGCCTCGTCGGCCGCCGCCATCCCCACCGTCCAGAAGGACGCGGCACTGGCCGCCATGGTGCCCGCCGACGTCGCCGCCGACGGCAAGATCGTCGTCGGGTCCGACGCCTCGTACGCACCGAACGAGTTCGTCGACGCCGACGGCACGACGATCATCGGCATGGACGTCGACCTCGGCAAGGCCGTCGCGCAGAAGCTGGGCCTCTCGGCCGAGTTCCAGAACAGCGCGTTCGACGGCATCCTGCCGGGCATCGCCTCCAAGAAGTACGAGCTGGGCATGTCGTCCTTCACCGACAACGCCGACCGCGAGAAGCAGGTCGACATGGTCACCTACTTCTCCGCGGGCACGAAGATGGCCACGCTCGCAGGCAACCCCGACGGGATCAACATCGACGACCTGTGCGGCAAGACGATCGCGGCACAGCGCGGCACCGTGCAGGTCGACGACCTGACCGCGCGCAACGAAACCTGCACCAAGGCAGGCAAGCCCGCCATCAACATCTCGCAGTTCCAGGCCCAGACCGACGTCACGCTGTCGCTCACCGCCAAGCGGGCGCAGGCGATGCTCGCCGACTCCCCGGTGGTCGACTACGCGGTGGCGCAGACGAACGGACAACTGGAGGCGGTCGGCGCCGCCTACGACACCGCCCCCTATGGGATCGCCGTCCCCAAGGGCGACGGCAAGTACGCCCAGGCCGTCCAGGGCGCGGTGCAGGCCCTGATCACCGACGGCACCTACAAGGCGATCCTGGACAAGTGGAGCGTCGCGGGCGGGGCGATCGAGACCTCGAAGATCAACGGGGCTGGCTGACGCGATGGTCGCCGACCAGACCGAGGCCGGACCGGCGCAGCCCATCCAGGCCGTGCCGCTCCGGCATCCGGGCCGCTGGGTCGGGGTCGCCGTGATCGTCGTGCTGGCGGTGA
This sequence comes from uncultured Actinomycetota bacterium, assembly GCA_963750095.1. GTDB lineage: Bacteria > Actinomycetota > Actinomycetes > Mycobacteriales > Pseudonocardiaceae > Pseudonocardia. The sequence goes on from CAVVPJ010000014.1 coordinate 115,220, forward strand.
TGCTGATCCACTCGTTCCTGACGAACCCCAACTTCCAGTGGGACGTCGTCGGCCAGTACCTGTTCTCCGATCCCGTGCTGCGTGGCCTGCGCAACACCCTGATCCTCACCGCGCTGTCGATGGCGATCGGCGTCTTCGGCGGGGTGTTGCTCGCGGTGATGCGGCTCTCGCCGAACCCGGTTCTCGCCGGGACGGCCGCGGCCTACATCTGGCTGTTCCGCGGCACTCCGCTCATCACCCAGCTGATCTTCTGGAACTTCCTCGCCTCGCTCTATCCGCGGCTGGGCCTCGGCATCCCCTTCGGGCCGACGTTCATCTCGTTCGGCACCAATGCGGTCATCTCGGTGTTCACCGCGTCGCTGCTCGGGCTGGGGCTCAACGAGGCGGCGTACATGGCCGAGATCGTGCGCGGTGGGATCCAGTCCGTCGACCCCGGCCAGAGCGAGGCGGCGGGCGCGCTGGGCCTCTCGCGTGCGCAGACCCTCCGGCGGGTCGTGCTGCCGCAGGCGATGCGGGTGATCGTGCCGCCCACCGGCAACGAGACCATCTCGATGCTCAAGACGACCTCGCTCGTCGTCGTCATCGCCTACTTCGAGCTGACCGTGGCGGTGCAGACCATCTACTCGCGCACGTTCCAGACGATCCCGCTGCTCATCGTCGCCGCCCTCTGGTATCTGGCGTTGACGTCGGTGCTCTCGGTGGGGCAGATGTTCATCGAGCGCCGGTTCGGGCGCGGGTTCGCGGTGGGAGGTCCCTGATGCCACCGATGGTGGAGGCGGCAGGCGTGCACAAGAGCTTCGGCGGCACGCCGGTGCTGCGAGGGGTCGACATGGTCGTCCAGCCCGGCGAGGTCGCGTGCGTGATCGGGCCGTCCGGGTCGGGCAAGTCGACGTTCCTGCGGTGCGTGAACCACCTGGAGCGGATCGACGCGGGCACGATGCGCGTCAACGGCGTCCTCGTCGGCTACCGGGAGGCGGGCGGCAAGCTGCACGAGCTGCGCGAGTCCGAGATCGCCCGGCAGCGCCGTGGCATCGGCATGGTGTTCCAGCGCTTCAACCTGTTCCCGCACATGACGGCGGCGCAGAACGTCATGGAGGGCCCGCGCACCGTGCGCCGGATCGCCAGGGGCAAGTGCCGCGACGACGCGGCGGCGCTGCTCGCGCGGGTCGGGTTGGCCGACAAAGCCGACAGCTACCCCAATCAGCTCTCCGGTGGCCAGCAGCAGCGCGTGGCGATCGCCAGGGCGCTGGCGATGGAGCCCCGGCTCATGCTGTTCGACGAGCCCACGTCGGCGCTCGACCCCGAGCTGGTGGGCGAGGTGCTCGACGTCATGCGCGCGCTCGCCAGCGACGGCATGACGATGCTCGTCGTGACGCACGAGATGGGGTTCGCCCGCGAGGTCGGCGACACGCTGGTGTTCATGGACGGCGGCCGGATCGTCGAGTCCGGACACCCGCGCGAGGTGCTCGGCAACCCCCAGGAGGATCGGACGAAGGCGTTCCTGTCGAAGGTGCTCTAGGCCGCTCAGGCGCTGAGGCAGTCGCAGAGGTCGAGCTCGCCGCCGGAGTGGGCGCACATCGGCGCGCCGGACAGCAGGAGCTCGAGTCGGCGGGCGAGCGCGTCGATGCCGAAGTGGGCGCGCGCCACGGCCTCGTTGTGGTCCAGCAGGCTCTCGTCGGGATCGGCGAGGAACGCGCGCAGCGGGCCGGGATCGCGCGCGTCGAACCACCGGAAGCCGAACGCGGCGAGCTCACGGGCCACCGGGAACACCCCGACCGCGACGGGGCGCCGGTGCAGCGCGGCCTCGATCAGCGGCAGCCCGAACCCCTCCCAGGACGACGGCATCGCCACGGCGTCACACGCGGCGTACGCGCCGGGCATCTGGACGCCGAACGGCAGCCGACGCCGGTACGGGACGTCGCCGCCGTCCAGCAGCGCGGTGAGGTCGGCCTGGTAGCCGTCCTCGGCCGGGCCGGTGAGCCAGTAGGTGCCGCCGACGGCCGCGGTGAGGGCGAGTCCCACGTCGATGCCCTTGCGCGGGATCGCGCGGGTCGGCTGGAGGACGAGCGGGCCGTCCCCGACCCGGATCCGACGGCGGACGGCCGCGCGCTGTTCGGGGCAGGGACGCTCGGCGAAGCCGTGGTAGACGGTGGTGGCGGCGATGCCGCGGCGCGCGGCCAGGGCGTGGCGGGCCAGCTCGTTGATCGTGACGTGCCACCAGGCCGGGTCGTCGGCTGGCCAGCTCTTGAGGTGGGCGTACTGCGGGCGCTCCCACGGGAGGTCGTGGTGGCGGAGCACGGCGGGACGGCCGCGCAGGTGGTCCGCGAGGGCCTCGCCGACCGCGCGGTTCATCGGCAGCGAGCAGATGTTGTCGGCGACGACGAGGTCGACGTCGTCCAGCACCGCCGCCAGCTCCCTGCGCGACGGTGCTCGCCGTGACTGCAGGGCAAGCCCGCGGACCAGCACGTCCGGTCGGCCGCCGCCCGCGACCGTGCGCACCCGCATCCCCAGCCGCCGCAGCGCCCGCACCCACTGCGCCGCCGTGACCGATACCCCGTCCGCTCCCCCGAGGCGGTAGGACACGATCGCCGCCCGCCGCCCGAACAGGTTCGACATGTGCAGATCGTCGCGGCGATGCGTTACGGCGACATGGCGCCGGTGTTGCGGGCGTCGCCGATCCCCCATCCTGACGATCTCGCCACCCGATCGGCAGCAACGCGACCTACGAGGACGAATGACGTAACGTGCTGCTCGCCGCCGCCCCCCGACCGCCGAAGTCCGCACGGCGGGCGGATGCGACCCGAACCACACGCCCTGCGTGCCGAACGACGCGGTCGACGTCGACTGCCAGGGCGGTTCCCGGAACGGCCCGTCGTACGTGAAGAGGTCACCGTGACGGGGAAGGACGTCCACGGCATGGACGCCGACAAGGGACGGCATCGGCGGCGAGTGAGCGTCAGCGTCCCATCAGGTAGAACTCGGGGTTGGGGCGCAGCGCCGTCAGGTGGGCCAGGCGGTTGGACATGGCGAACAGCGCCGTGATCGCGCCGACGTCCCAGATCTCCTCGTCGGAAAGACCCGCGGCGCGCGCGTCGTCGAGCTCGGCGTCGGTGAGCGACGCGGACTCCATGGCGATGAGCAGTGCAAGGTCGACGATCGCGCGCTCCCGCCGGGAGAGCTCGACGCCGTAGGGGTTCGTGGCGACCCGGTCGGCGATCTCCGGGTCCTTCGCGCGGATCCGCAGGATCGCCCCGTGCGCGACCACGCAGTACGTGCAGTGGTTCGCCCCGGACGTCGCGACGACGACGAGCTCGCGCTCGGCCTTCGACAGGCCGTCCGAGGAGTCCATCAGCGCGTCGTGGTAGTCGAGGAACGCCCGCAGCTCGCGCGGGCGCCGGGCGAGCGCGCGGAAGACGTTGGGCACGAACCCGGACTTCTCGGCGATCGCGCCGATCCGTTCGCGCAGGTCCTCGGGCATGTCCGCGAGCTCGACGTGACCGAAGCGGCTGACCTCGTGCGCACCCATGCCCTTCAGCGTAGGCGCGCCGTCCGCCTGCGCGGCGATCCCCAGGCACCCGGGCCGCCGCGCGCGAGACCAGCGTGGCCGGGCGGCAGCCTGACTGCAGCCGGGGCCGACAACCTCTGGCCGACCACCTCGCAGACCCACCATGCCCCTCGCAGACCCCCAGGACCCTGCGAGGCGCAGGCCCGCTCTGCGAAGACCGCCAACCGTGAGACCGAGGCGGCAACCCGGCAGCAGCCGAGGCCGACGACTCCGGGCGACCACACCTCGCCAACCGCGAGACCAGCGCGGCCGGGCAGGCGCGGCCCGGAGGCCTCAGGCGCCTGCCCGACCCACCCGCGTCACCCCGGCCACCGGCGTAGACCGGGAGCCGATCGAGACCACGTTGCGGCCGGTCGCACCCCGCCCGCGGATCACGGGGACGGCGGCGCGCTGCAGCACGCTGAGCGCGGTCGGCGTCTCCTCCGGCTCCTCACCCGGCGGCACGACGGCGATCAGCCGCGGCGCGACCGCGGTCAGCAGCAGCCGCTCGACGCCGAGCCGGTGCGCGTCGAGCACGATGACGACGTCGGCGCTGTCGGGCCCCGGCACGGCACCCAGCAGCGCGTCCATCGGGCGCAGGCAGACGAAGCCGAGCCCGGCCGGGTCGTGCGGCGCGAGCTCCGCCCAGGTGGCGGCGAGCCGCGGCGCGATCGTGCGCAGCCGGTCCAGCAGCGCGATCTGACGCTGCGCGTCCAACGCCTCCCGCCGGGCCGCGCACACGGCGTTGACCGCCGCCGCGTATCCCGCGGCGTCCCGCTCGCGCAGCGCCCGCACGGCCGCCTCGTGCTCGGGCGTCAGCACCAGGGTGGGGCAGGCGGCGGCGAGCTGGTCGGCCATGCGGTCGAGTCGACCGCGGGCGTCGGCCAGTGCGCCGTGCTCCGCGTAGTCGATGATCGCGGCAGCCACCTGCTCGGCGGTGTCGACGTCGGGCACGGCCAGCGGGGAGTCCGCGGCGAGGAACAGCACGTCGTGGCGCAGCGCCGAGACCGAACGGGCGGCCGCGGCCACCCTGACCAGCCCGTCGGCCAGCTCGACCAGCTCGCGCTCGTCGCGCGGCGCCGGGATCCCGACGGAGTAGCAGCTCCGGTCGATACGGGCGAGCCGCTCGCCGAGCTCGAGGTGCTCCACCCCGCGTCGCACGTCGTCGGCCGTCTGAGGCAGCCGCCCGTCCACACGCAGCAGCCGCAGGATCGGGATCGCGTCGCGGCGTTCGACGGGCGAGCGCAGGTGGGGCCTGCTGCGGCCACCGCCGAAGAGGTACTCGCCGTAGCGCCGCAGGATGTCCAGCGCGCCGCGGGGAAGGGGCGCGATCACGCTGACGGACGGCAGCTTCCGGGCCTGCTCCAGCGCGCCGACGGCCTGGGCCGTGTCCTCGAGCAGCTGGTCGAACGCGGGCCGGTGCCGGTTGTAGATCAGCTCGCTGAGCAGGTTCCACGCCCACTGGCGGTCGGCGCGCGGGTACATCGCGCGCAGCGACTTGTGGACGTAACGCGCCACCCCCGTGACCGCCTCGCGCCGGGTGTGCTCGATCCCCGTGAGCAGCGCGGGCACCATCGCGGCGCCCGGTCCCGGCGGCACGGTGTGCTCCGCCCGCGCACAGAGCGCGGCGACCTCGGCAGGCGGCGGCACGCGGTCGGCGGGCGGCAGCTGCTGGGCGGCGCGCGTCCCGCGGTTCGGCGAGCATGTGACCAGCAGCCTCCTCAGCTCCCGCAGCTCGGCGGGCGACATGCTCGGCAGCATGTCGAGCGCTCGGTCGGCGACATCCGGCCGCAGCGCGCCCGCGACCGCGGCCAGCTCGGCGCCCGTTGCCGCGGTGACGAGCACGCGGCGGCCGTCGCCGACCAGCGTGGCCACCGCTCCGGCCACGGCCGCCGCGTCGAAGTCCTGCAGGACCAGCAGGGGCGCGACGCGCATCGCGGCGACCACGGTGGACGCGTCCTCGGCGGGCCTGCGGGGGGCGGGCGCGTCGGCGAGGGACGCGGCGAGGGCCTCGGCGAGATGGCGTACGCCGGGCGGGGTCTGCGCGTCGGCGATCGCCTGGCGGATCTGCAGGCGGGCCTTCTCGGTGGCGTCGTCCGATCCGGCCGCGGCGAGGCGGTCGACGAACACGGCGAGGTCGGCGTCGTCCCCACCGTCGTTCCTGCCGCCGCTCGGCCCGACTCCCGGTCCGACGTGCAACACCCCTGTCACCTCCGCTGCGTCGCCGGAGTGGCGACGGTCACCCTTCGTATCGCGGTAATGGACAGAATGTTGCACCTCGATCGGGGTACGCGGCAACGCTCGGACGCCGAGACGGTCACGTCGGGCGGCGGTCGGCACTCCACCGAGTGAACAGTCGGTCACACAACGGCGAACGACACGAAAACGACCGCTGATCGGCCGAGCGGTTCACCCGGCCGGACCAGCGGTCGTTTCCGCTGCTCAGAGGCGTCTACTCAGGACTCTCCGGCCGCCGCGGCCGCTACGGGGCGCAACCGTTGCGAGCCCTCGTCGGCGTGGTAGTCGGCCGGATGGGTGGCATCCGCGCCCTCGCCGACGTGTCCTGCCCGCAGGGCCAGTGTGACCAGCACAGCGACGACCAGGTTGACCACCAGCGCGACGAAGCCGACATAGACCTGCAACGGCGAGCCCGCGAACGGGTGCCAGCCCAGCAGCGTCAGCTTGTCGAAGGTGAGCGCCGAGCCGCCGAAGTGCAGCTTGCCGCTGGCCGGGTTCGGGATCAGCCAGAGCAGGTAGAGCCCGTAGCCCAAGCCCACGACCCAGCCCGCGACCAGCGCCCACCGGTGCAGCCAGCGCGTGTAGAGCGCGATGGCGACGGCGGGCAGCGTCTGCAGGATGATCACCCCACCGATGAGCTGCAGGTCGATGGAGAACTGCGGGTCGATCGCCAGCACGAACAGCACGGCCCCCAACTTGACCACCAGCGACGCGATCTTGGACTGCCGCGCCTCCTGCGCGGGCGTGGCGTCGCGCTTGAGGTACTCCTTGTAGATGTTGCGCGTCCACAGGTTGGCCGCGGCGATCGACATGATCGCGGCGGGCACCAGTGCGCCGATCCCGATGGCCGCGAACGCGATGCCCGCGAACAGTGAGCCGAACTGGGTGTCGAACAGCACCGGGATGATCGTGTTGCCGTCCGCGCGGCCCGTGGCTCCGTTCGTGATGGGCTTGACGCCCGCTGCGATGGCGACGTAGCCCAGCAGCGCGAGCAGGCCCAGCAGCAGCGAGTACGCGGGCAACGCCACCATGTTGCGCTTGATCACGTTGCGCCCGCGGCTGGCCAGGATGCCGGTGACGGAGTGCGGGTAGAGGAACAGCGCGAGCGCCGAGCCCAGCGCCAGCGTGACGTACTGCAGCTGGTTGGTGGGTGTCAGCAGGATGGAGCCGGTGGGCGCGCCGGTGGCCGGGTTGGGCGTGGCCATCTTCTTCTGCGCCGCCGAGAAGATCACGTCCCAGCCACCGAGCTTCGCGGGCAGGTAGAACACCGCGACCAGGATCACCAGGTAGATGAGGCTGTCCTTGACGAACGCGATGAGCGCGGGCGCGCGCAGCCCCGACTGGTAGGTGTAGACGGCCAGGATGACGAACGCCACCAGCAGCGGGAGGTGGCCGAGGAAGCCGCTCGCGTTGAGCCCCATCGTGCGCAGCACCGCCTCGAGGCCGACGAGCTGCAACGCGATGTAGGGCATCGTGGCGACCAGCCCGGTGATCGCCACGATGAGCGCAAGGAGCGAGCTGCCATAGCGGCCGCGCACGAAGTCGGCGGGCGTGACATAGCCGTGCACCCGCGACACCGACCACAGCCGCAGCACCGGCAGGAACACGAGCGGGTAGAGGATCACGGTGTACGGCAGGGCGAAGAACCCCATTGCCCCCGCGCCGAACAGCAACGCCGGGACCGCCACGAAGGTGTATGCCGTGTACAGGTCGCCGCCGACGAGGAACCAGGTGATCCAGGAGCCGAACTTGCGCCCGCCGAGGCCCCACTCGTCGAGGTGGTCGAGCCCGCTCCCGCTGCGCCGCCACCGCGCTGCCAGGAACCCCAGAACCGTGACGGCCAGGAAGAGCACGACGAACACGACCGTCTCGACCACGTTCATCGCCGCGCCCCCTCGTCCAGGTCGTCGACGTCGAGCCCGTCACCGGGCGCGTCGGGGTTCACCTCGTCGCGCGTCTTGACGTACACGAGCCCGACCGCGACGACGCCCACCACGACCCACACGAACTGCACCCAGTAGAAGTACGGCATCCCGAAGAGCCGCGGCTCGGCGAAGTTGAACCACGGCGTGACGAGCATGAGTAACGGCAACAGGAGCAGCAGGTTCCACGGCGAGAACCGCAGCCCCTCATGTTCGTCCGGTGGGGGCGTCGACGTTGACATATCCGGTCCTCCCGCAGGTCGAGGCGACAAGCGGATGATAGGACCGAAGGGGGATGTCAGGCGGGATCTGATGACATACCGAGACGCAGCTTCAGCGCCTCCAGCTCGTCGCGCATCGACGTCGGCAGCTTCGCTCCGATCCGGGCGAACCACTCCTCGATGAGCGGGATCTCCGCCCTCCACTCCTCGACGTCGACGGCGAGCGCCGCGGCCACGTCGTCGACGGCGACGTCGAGGCCTTCGAGATCCATCTGGTCGGGCGTGGGCACGTGCCCGATGGGGGTCTCGTCGGCGGCTGCCACGCCCTCGATGCGCTCCACGCACCACTTGAGCACCCGGCTGTTCTCGCCGAAGCCCGGCCACAGGAAGCGGCCGTCGTCGCCGCGGCGGAACCAGTTGACATAGAAGATCTTGGGCAGCTTGTCGGCGTCGGCGCCCTTGCCGACGTCCACCCAGTGCTGGAAGTAGTCGCCCGCGTTGTAGCCCAGGAACGGCAGCATGGCCATCGGGTCGCGGCGCACCTGGCCGAGCCCGCCCGCCGCCGCGGCGGTCTTCTCGCTCGACATGGTGGCGCCCATGAACGTGCCGTGCTGCCAGTCGCGCGCCTGCATCACGAGCGGCACGGTCGTCTTGCGGCGGCCGCCGAAGAGGATCGCCGAGATCGGCACGCCGTTCGGGTCCTCCCACTCGGGGGCGACGACGGGGCACTGGCTGATCGGCGTGGTGTAGCGCGAGTTGGGGTGCGCGGCCGGGGAGTCGGCGTCGGGCGTCCAGCTCTGGCCGGTCCAGGCCGTGAGGCGCTGTGGCTTCTCCCCCCCGCCCGGCGCTTCGAGGCCCTCCCACCAGACGTCGCCGTCGTCGGTGAGCGCGACGTTCGTGAAGAGCGAGTTGCCCTTCTCGATCGTGCGCATGGCGTTGGGGTTGGTCTTCCAGTTCGTGCCCGGCGCGACGCCGAAGAAGCCGAACTCGGGGTTGACCGCGTACAGCCTGCCGTCGGGGCCGAAGCGCATCCAGGCGATGTCGTCACCGATGGTCTCGGCGCGCCAGCCGGGGACCGTGGGCTGCAGCATCGCGAGGTTGGTCTTGCCGCACGCGCTCGGGAAGGCCGCGGCGACGAAGTACGCCTTGTCCTCCGGCGAGATCAGCTTGAGGATGAGCATGTGCTCGGCGAGCCAGCCCTCGTCGTGCGCGATGGCCGACGCGATCCGCAGCGCGTAGCACTTCTTGCCGAGCAGGGCGTTGCCGCCGTAGCCCGAGCCGTAGCTCCAGATCTCGCGGGTCTCGGGGAAGTGCGAGATGTACTTGGTCTCGTTGCAGGGCCACGCGACGTCGGCCTGGCCCTCGTCGAGCGGCGCGCCGACCGAGTGCAGGCACTTGACGTAGTCGTCGCCGCGGCCGTCGAACAGGGGCAGGATCGCCGCGCCCATGCGCGTCATGATCTTCATCGACGCCACGACGTACTCGGAGTCGGTGATCTCGACGCCGAGCATCGGACGGTCGGCTTCGACGGGGCCCATGCAGAACGGGACGACGTACATCGTGCGACCGCGCATGCTGCCGCGGTACAGCTCGGTCATCGTCGCCTTCATCTCGGCGGGGTCGACCCAGTTGTTGGTCGGCCCCGCGCCGATCTCCGCGGCCGTGCAGATGAACGTCCGTTCCTCGACGCGGGCGACGTCGTCGGGATCGGAGGCGGCCCAGAACGAGTTGGGCTTCTTGGCCTCGTCGAGCTTGACGAAGGTGCCCGCCTCGACGAGCTGGGACGTCAGGCGGTCCCACTCCCCGTCGGAGCCGTCGCACCACACGACACGGTCGGGCATGGTCAGGTCCGCGACCTCGCGCACCCAGGTGAGCAGTCGATCGTTCTCGGTCGGCGTCGCATCGATCCCTGGCACGGTCGCAGCCGTCATGCCCTGCACCCTTCTTTTGGAAATGCCTGAACACACCCGCCCCGGCTCCGGTGCGGGTGTGTCTTGTGCTTTTCGGTGTTCCCAACGATACCGGGGAGTAACCTGAAACCCCACGTCCACGGGCTGTCGACTGACTCACAAAACCGATTCGGTAATCGATTCAGGACCTTTGGAAACGCTTTCGCCTACGAAATGCGGCGGGGTGCCCCGCACAGGCCTGTGACCTGCGTGTTGCCGGCAGACGACGGGTAGGCGCCCGCCGGAGCGGGTACCTCGTCGGATCACGCCGTTGCGGCTGTCGGGTTCTCCCGGTTGCGCGTAGCGTCAAGGACGACATCTGCGCCAGGAGGCCACCCATGAGCGAGACCGCCCAGTACATCCTCCTGCTGGCCGTCTCGGTCGTGCTGACGTTCCTGGTCGGAAGGCTGTTGGTCACCGCAGGCGAGCCGTTCCTGCTCGAGGTCTTCCGCGACAAGTCGGTCACCCGGTCGGTGAACCTCCTGCTGTCGGTGCTCTTCCACCTCATCACGCTCGGGGTGCTGGCTCTCATCTCGATCATCAACGTCGGCGACCTGGAGGACCAGCCGCTCCAGCGGTTCGTCGTGCGGCTGGGCCTCGTGTTGCTCGTGCTCGGCATCGCCTACGGCGTCTCGATGCTCGTGCTCATCCGCGTGCGGAACCGGCGCAAGGCCGACGAGATCCACGAGCACGTCACGGAGAAGCTGGCCGAGCGCGGCGTCGACCCCCGCCCGGTCACCCCGCAGGAGTAGCCCTGGAGTGGCCCGCCCCCGGTGAGTCCCGCATCCCGCCCCCGGTGAGTCCCGCGTTCGGGCACGGTGAGTCCCGCGTTCGGGCACGGTGAGTCCCGCGTTTGGCGCGGCGAGTTGGGCGGACTGGCACGCGTTGGCGTGGTGCCTCCGCCAGCCCCGCCTTGATCGTCAGCTCGGTGCGAAAGGCGGCCATTCTTGACCGCTTCTGCGCCGAACCGGCGATCAAGGTGAGCGGCGGCGCGGCGAGCGGAGGCGGGCGACGACGGCGGGGGAACCGCGGCGTCAGGCGGTGGCGACGAGGCGGGTCCGTGCGTCACGCTGCGCGGCGTGACGCTGCTGCCCTCCCCCTGCCTGGTCGTGCTGGCCGGACCCGTGGCGGCGGGCAAGTCGACGTGGGCCGCGGCGCACTTCCCGCCGTTGTCCATCGTCTCGTCCGACGCGCTGCGCGGCGTCGTCGGCGCGGGCGAGGACGACATCGCGGCGAGCACCGACGCGTTCGCCCTGCTCGAGCAGATCGTCGACCGACGCGTGGCGCGCGGGCTGACCACGGTGATCGACACGACCGGGCTCGACCCCGACCGCCGGGCGCGGTGGCGGGCGGTGGCCCGCGATCACAGGATGGCGTGCGTAGCGGTCGCCGTCGACGCTCCTGCGTCGGTCTGCAGGGCCCGCAACCGCGCCCGTACGCACCCCGTTCCCGCCGCGGCGCTGACCGCCCAGCTCCGCGCCTGGCCCGCGGTGCGCGACGCCCTGGCAGGCGAGGGCTTCGACCGCGTCCTCACACCCGACCCGGTGCGGATGGTGCCTGCGTCGTTCGCCGCCGCGGACGTCGCGGAGCAGCGGCAGCGCGCGGAGCCCGTCGGGCTCCGGTTCGCGCTGCACCTCTCCGCCTTTCCCGGCGGCGCGGCGACCCTCGGGCCCCGCTTGCGGGAGATCGCGACCGCGGCCGAGGAGGCGGGGTTCGACGCCCTCTACACGATGGACCACTTCCGCCAGATACCGCAGGTCGGCCGGGCCTGGGACGACTTCCTGGAGAGCTTCACCACGCTGGCGTGGCTCGCCGCGTGCACGACCCGGGTGCGGTTGGGCGCGCTCGTCGCGGGCGTGACGTACCGCAACATCGGGCACCTTGCCAAGATCATCGCGACGCTCGACGTGCTGTCCGGCGGACGGGCGGTCTGCGGGCTCGGCCTGGGTTGGTTCGCCGCCGAGCACCGCGCCTACGGATGGCCGTTCCCGTCGGTCGGCGACCGGTACGCGCTGCTGGAGGACGCGCTCGCGGCGCTGCCGGTGCTGTGGGGACCGGGCGGCAAGCCGTTCCGCGGCCAGGTGCTGGATCTGCCCGACACGTCCGGCTACCCCCGACCGCTGCAGCAGCGGGTGCCGATCGTGCTCGGCGGCGGAGGTGAGCGGCGCACCCTTGCCCTTGCCGCGCGCTACGCCGACGCCGCGAACGTGCTCGGCGACCTGCCGACCGTCGCCCGCAAGGCCGCGGTCTTGCGGGAGCACTGCTCCCGGACCGGGCGGGCGGTGGCGTTGTCGCATCTGACGACCGCGCTGGTCGCGGGCGACCCGCGCGAGCTGGACGCGCTGGTCACCCGGCATCGCCCGCGCGGCGCCGATCCCGCGGCGTGGGCCGCGGGCGTGCACGCCGGGACGGTCGGCGACCAGGTCGGCCGGTTCCGCGAGCTCGCTGAGGCGGGGGTGGGGGAGGTCGCCGTGCGGTTGGTCGACATGGCCGACGCCGAGGCCGTCGCGCGTATGGCACCGGTGATCGCGGCCTTCCGGTGAGCCTCCCCGCCCCCGCAAGATCACCGGCTCGGCGCGTGAAGTGACACTTCTTGGCCGGATCTGCGCCTGCCCGACGATCACGTAGGCGGACGGCGTGAGGACCGTGGCGAAACGCGGGACTCACCGTGCCAGTGCGGTGGCCACAAACGTTTGCCGGGTCCTCGCGCGCCCAGACGACGACTCGCGGCGGCGCCGCCTTCGCGAATACGCCCGGTATGAGCTTCAGGCGGCGCCTTGCGACTCGCCGCCTGGATCACGCGATCACCCCGTCAACGTTCGTGGCCACCGCACTAGCTGCGGGACTCACCGTGCCGAAACGCGGGACTCACCGTGCGGGGGGCGCAGCGCGCGGGCGGTGCTAGCGGACGGCCGCTGGGGGACAGGCGATCACGGGGAGCGGCACGGGGAGCCGGTGGACCGTCACGTTCCAGAACCGGTGTTCGGGGTCGCCCGCACGCCAGGCGTTGGCCAGCCGGGTGGCCGCCTCGGCGTCCATCTTGCGCCGCGGGCGTGGGCGCATCCAGCAGCGGCTGCGAACCTCCTTGTCCAATGCCCGCCAGGCGTCGTCAGCGGTGCTGTGCACGCTGACGCTCGGCGGACCGTCGCCGTCACCGACGAGCAGGGTGTAAGCGCTCACCACGTCGAACGACACGGTCGGGCTCCTTCTTCTCTACGAGAACCGCGCGTCGTTGCGCACGTCAAGTCAACGGCATGAACACGGTCGGGGTAGGCATCGCCACGCCGTGGTGCGACGGACGGTGGCGCAGCGACCGCCGAACGTCAGAACTACGTGGCTGACATTCGGCGCAGTGGGTGGCGGGTTTCGCCGAACGGCAGGGCGTCAGCGCTGACTTCGCTCAGCGGCCCAGCGAAACCGACGACATGAAGAACTCCGGCACCCGCACCGGAGGCATCGCGGCCCGGGTGAACCAGTCCTTCCACTCCCTGGGCAGGGTGCGCTCGGTGCCGCCGACCTGCGTGGCCCGGCGCAGCACGTCGAGCGGGGAGAAGTTGAACCGGAAATTGTGGTCGACCTCGGCGACGACCTCGCCCTTCTCCACCAGGTAGACGCCGTCCCGGGTGAGCCCGGTGAGCAGCAGCGTCGTGGGGTCGACGAGCCGAATGTACCAGAGACACGTGAGCATCAAGGCGCGTTCGGTGCTGGCGACGAGATCGTCGAGCGTGCCGTCGACACCCCCCGTGAGCAGCAGGTTGTCTCCCGGCGGGGTGAACGAGGTGCCGAACTCGGCTGCTTCGGCGCGGGAGTACGCCAGTTCTGTGATGACGCCCTCACGCACCCAGTCCACCCGACGGGTGGGGGCGCCGTTGTCGAAGACGCTGATGCCGTCGGCCGAGCGCGTGGTGGTGAGGAACGGCTCGTACTCGAGCCCGGCGGCAGTGGGGTCGCAGGCCAGCGTGAGGGGCAGGGTCGTGAGCCGCTCGCCGACCCGGATCCCGTCGGGGCCCGACAGCGCACTGCGCCCCTCCTGCGCCGCCCGGCCCTCCATCGACCAGGCCAGGTAGATCATCAAATCGGCCACGGCGGACGGCGGCAGCAGCGTCTCGTACCGGCCCGCGGGCAGCGCGACCCGGCGGGCACCCCACTCCAGCCTGCGCGTGGCGGCGGCGGTGAGCGCGGCCCCGTCGACGTCGGTGAAGTCGGTGGTCGAGGCGCCCGTCCACGCCGAAGAGGCCAGGTCAGGGGACTTCACGTTCAGCTCAACCGACCCGGTGGGCTGCACCCAGCGCCCCCGCACTCCCGTCGAGGTGCCGAGCCAGAGCGTGGCGACCTCGTGGCTGGCGAAGCCGTAGTGGCGCTGCGGGCTGTCGAACACGCCCGCGAGGTCGGACGCGAGGCGCGCGAAGACGCCGATGGACGTCTCCTGCGCCGCGTCGTCCCAGCCCGGCCCGGACCCGTTCGCCGCGGCCAGCGGGACGGCGTCGGCGGCGGGCCCCGCGTCGCGGGCCGCGGCCTCGGCCGCCGCGACGAGGTCGGCGAGCTGGGCGACGTCGGTGACCGTGACGGCCGACCCGACCACCCCCGCCGCCACCCCGCCCTCGACCGCGACGAACGCCATCACGGTGACCCGACCCGACGTGCTGAGGCCGTTCGTCGTCATCGTCGAGTTGGCCCAGCGCAGCACGGCCTCGCTGGTCTCGCGGACGAGCACGGCGCACCCGTGCAGATGGGCGGCGGCCGCGAGCGCGCGTTCGACGATCTCCTGCGGCCTCACGGGGCTCCGTCCCTCGTGCGCGGAAACAGCGGCGGGAACAACGTTATCCGCGCACGACAGTTCACCGGCCCTCCTCCCGCGTGTTGAGCACGTTGACGCCCCGAAACCGCGCGGAAGGGCACCCGTGGCTCACCGCCGCGACCTGCCCCGGCTGGGCCTTTCCGCAGTTCATCGCCCCGCCGAGGACCCACGTCGACGGGCCGCCGACGCCGTCGAGGGAGCCCCAGAAGTCGGTGGTGGTGGCCTGGTAGGCGACGTCACGCAGCTGCCCGGCGAGCGCTCCGTTCTCGATCCGGAAGAACCGCTGACCGGTGAACTGGAAGTTGTAGCGCTGCATGTCGATCGACCACGACTTGTCGCCGACGACGTAGATGCCCCGCTCGACGCCCGCGATGAGCTCGTCGGTAGTGGTGTCGCGGGCGGGGTCGGGCCGCAGCGACACGTTCGCCATGCGCTGGATCGGCACGTGGTGCGGGGAGTCGGCGAACGCGCAGCCGTTGGAGCGGGCGAGGCCGAGGCGGGGGGCGAAGGTGCGGTCGAGCTGGTAGCCGACGAGCACGCCGTCGCGCACGAGGTCCCACTCGGTCGTGGCGACGCCGTCGTCGTCGAAGCCGATGGTGGCCAGGCCGTGGTCGACCGTGCGGTCGCCGGTGACGTGCATGAGCTCCGAGCCGTACCGCAGGGTGCCGAGCTTGTCGGGTGTGGCGAAGCTGGTGCCCGCGTAGGCCGCCTCGTAGCCGATGGCCCGGTCGTACTCGGTGGCGTGGCCGACCGACTCGTGGATGGTGAGCCACAGGTTGGTCGGGTCGATGACCAGGTCGTACGGACCCGCGACGACGCTGGGCGCCTTCACCTTCTCCGCGAGCAGCTCCGGGATCGCGGCCAGCTCGGCCTCGAAGTCCCAGCCGTCGCCGGTGAGGTACTCCCAGCCGCGGCCCACGGGCGCGGCCACGGAGTCCATCGTCTCGAAGCCGCCGGACGCGCGGTCGACGGCCGTGGCGGTGACCGTCGGGGCGACGCGCACGCGCTGCTGGATCGTCGAGGTGCCCGCGAGGTCGGCGTAGAACTTGCACTCGCGGACCTGGGCTACCCCGGCCTGGACGTGGTCGACGCCGTCGGACGCCAGCAGCCGGTGCGACCACTCGGTGAGCAGCGCGACCTTGTCCCGCGTCGGCACCTCGAACGGGTCGAGCGTGTAGGCCGAGACCCACACCGCGTCGGGGTGGACGGGCTCGTCGGCCCGCTCCACCCGCTCCCGCGCGACAGGCGCGAGCGTCCGTGCCACCTGGACGGCCTGCTCGGCGGTGGCCGCGGCCCGCTCCGGTGTGAGGTCGCCGTGCGAGGCGAAGCCCCACACGCCGTCCACCAGCACCCGGACGGCCAACCCGACGACCGTCTCGTCGACGACGCCGGTGACCGTGCCGTCCCGGAGCGTGACCGTCTGCGTGACGATCCGCTCGACGCGCAGGTCGGCGTGCTGCGCCCCGCCCGCGCGGGCGCGGCTCAGCCCGGCGTCGGCGAGGACGGCGAGCGGCAGCGCACGGAACTGCGGGTCCACGTGGTCGAGCATCACCCCAACCTAGAGCGACGACCGTCGGCTCCGGAAAGCGCAGCCGGGCCCCGGTGGGGAATCTCCTCGTCAGAACAGGTCGTCGACCACCTCCGTCCGGACGATGCCGTCGGGCCCGATGCGCAGGATCTGGTCGACGATGCCGTCGGCATCCATGTCGGTGCCGAGGATGAGGTCGATCCCGTCGTCGCCGATGCTGGTGTCGAGGCGCCCATCGCCGTCGGTGTCGAGGATGAACGGGGCCGGATCGAGGTCCGGCACGTCACGCGGCTCAAACACGGGCCACCGCCCGCGGTGCGGCCAGGGCGAGCAGCTCGGCCTCGACGGCCGCGCGGCGGCGTTCGACGGCGGCGTCGAGCTCGGCCGCCGCGGTGCGCTCGAGCGCGAGGAGGGTGCGTTCGACGTCGACGCGCAGGGCCGCGCGGGCCTGCGCGAGGAGGGCGTCGACGTGCCGTTGCAGCACCGCCCGCTCGACGCGGCCGCGCCGGGTGAGCACCGCCACCGCGACCCCGGCCGCGCCCAGCCCCACTGCCGCGGGCGCGAGCGCCGACCCGCCCCAGACCGGCAGCCCGACCAGCGGCATCGCCGCCAGCAGCACGAGCGCGACCCGCCAGACGGCGAGCCCCTCGGCCGCGCCCGCCAGGCGGGGTGCCCCGGCAGGTGCGGGCGGCGTCCGGTCGAGCAGTGGGAGCCGGGGCGCCAGCACGGCAGGCCATCGGGGGTCGAGATCCAGCCGCCGGGCCGCCGCGATGCGGCGCAGGGCGGGGCTCAGTGCCGCGACGGTGGCCGTGTGGACCTGTTCGGCGACCGCGTCGAACGCGCCGGGCAGGTGCGCGTGCAGCGCCCGGCGGACCGCCTGGTCGGGATGTGCGGCGTGGGCGCCCGCCGCTCGGGCGAGCCCGGCGAATGCGGCGGCGGCCGCATCGGTGGCGACGATCCGGCCGAGCGCAAGCTCGGCACGCAGCTCCGCGCGATGGGTGCCGGAGAGCGGGCCCAGTTCGGCGCGCAGCTCGGCCCGGCGGGCGCGGACGGCATCGCCGTAGCGATCGGGCATGGTCAGCACTCCCTCCCGGCCTGGCCTGCCCTGGGAGGTGCGGGCGCGTCCCGAACGTGTCGCGAAGGGCAGCCCCCACCCGCCGCCCTGCCTCGGGGCCGCCGTGGTGGGCGGGCCGCGCGTCCGGTCGTCACACCCGCGATAGTGCAGGCTCCGAACGGCGGCCGGGGCCTGCACGTGACAACGCTTTGCGGGCGTTAACGCCGATCACTCGTACGGCGGCGTCCGTTCGGCCTCGGCGACCAGCCTGGCATAGCGCGCACCCGCCGCGAGCAGGAAGAGCCCAGCGCCGAGGAAGGCGCCCACCCGGGCCAGGCCGTCGAGCGCGACCAGGTCGAACAGCACCAGCTTCGCGACGGCCGCCGCGACGAGCACCAGCCCGGTGATCCGCAGCGCCGGTCGGCGCAGCCCGCGGGCCAGCAGGACGAACGCGCCGACCGTCCACGAGACGGTGACGACCGCCTGACCCGCCGTGAAGCCCGACGACGTCGGCGCGATGAGCAGCGCGGAGTTGACCACCGTGCTCGCCGCCCCGTAGAGCCCGACCAGCCCGATCGGCACCCAGACCGCGGCCCGTTCGGCGTCGGGGCGGACCCAGCCCAGCCGTCCGCCCGCGATGAGCAGGGCGGCGGCGACGGCCAGCATGAGCACGGACACGGCGAGTGCGGTGACGAGATCGGCGACGAGCGGGGGGTAGTCGAAGGACAGGAGCGTCGTGAGCGGGGCGTCGCGCCCGACGGCGGCCATCCCGCCCAGGGCGCCGAACACCAGCGCCGTGATCATCGCGAAGCGGCTGCGCAGGCCGACCGCGACGAGCGCGGCGATCAGCGCCTCGGCCAGCACCGCGATGGTGGCCGCTGAGCCGTGCAGGCCGACGACGGTCGCGGTGAGCAGTGCCGTGGCGGCCGCGGTGCCCGCCGCGACCTTGACGGCGCGCGCCGTCGTGGGCACCGGCGCGAGGACGGCCAGCACCACCGCGGCACCGCCCGCGAGGAGCGCGCCCCGCCAGCCGTCGAGCACGCCCGCGCCCGCGAGGGCGGGCAGCACCGACGCCGCCACGACCGCGGCGATCGACCCGACCCACGTCCGGGTGGCCGCCGACCGCGCGGCGCCCACCCCACCACCCGCGGCCGACTGCGCGCCCCCTGCCGACCCTACGGCCCCGACCGACCCCGCGGTTCCGGCTGTCCCGGCAGCGGCAGACGGCCCGGCAGGGGCAGACGGAGCCGCCGCAGGCGGAGCGGCAGCGGCAGACGGCCCGGTGGCAGAAGGAGCAGCGGTACCCTCCGGCGAGGCGGTCGGGGCGGTAGGGGTGCGGCGCAGCGCAAGTGCGGCCGTCGCCAGCGCGACCACCAGGACGGCCCCGGCCACGCCCGCCACGACGAGCACGTCGGGCGCCCCGTCGTCCTCGCTGAGCACCGCGAACGTGCCGTAGAGCACCGGTCCGGCCGCGGCCAGCAGCATGAGCACCGCCCACCCGCGGCGCAGTACCACGGGCAGTGCGGCGAGCTGGAGGGCGAGCGCCAGGCCCGCGAGCAGCCAGCCGTCGGCGAGCGCGGGCGCCAGCACGGCGGTCCCGACGACGACACCGCCCGCGAGCAGCTCGGTGCGCCACCGGTCGGCGAGCCCCAGTCCGGCCCCGGCGACGACGAGCGCGAGCAGGAGCGCCGCGACCGCCGGGAGGTAGTCGTAGATCGCCGTGGCGGCCGCGTCGACGAGGTAGAGCGTGGCGAAGCCGGTGGCGGTGAGCGCGAGGGCGCCCGACCGCGCGGTCTCGCGCCGGTGCAGCCACATCCCGAGGCCGACGAGCCCGGCGCCGAGCACAGCGCCGAAGGCGATCCGCGCGGACGGGGTGAACCAGCCGCGGGACGCCGCGAGCGCGAGCAGGAGAACGACACCGAGCAGGGTCACGGCGCCGCCCGTCCACGCCAGCAGCCGCGCCCCGGTGAACGGCGAGCGCTTCGCGGCAGGCGGTCCCCAACCCGCGGGCGGGGGCCCGACCGGCGGATAGGCGGGCGACGCCCAGCCGCCGGGCGCTCCCCATCCCGCCCGCGGGGAGGCACCGGCCGAAGGACCGGGCCCAGTGGGTGGCACCGGGTGCGCGCCTGCCGACGGCCACCGGACGCCGCCCGGGGCGGCGCGCCACCCACCCGCCTGCGCAGCGGCACCGCCACCCGCCTGCGCGCCGACGCTCCCAGCTGCCGCCGCACCGGCACCGCCACCCGCCTGCGCACTGGCACCGCCACCTGCCGCCGCACCGGCACCGCCAGCGACCGCCGCGCCTGCGGCGGGCTGCGCGGGGACCCCTCCCGGAGACGTTGTGGTCCCCTGCCCGGCATGCCCACCGCCCCTTGCGCCACCCCACGGCGCCGCAGAGGCTGTGCCCTGCCCGCCGACCCCGGCGCCACCCGACGGCTCCCCCAGAGCGGCGGCGAGCCCACCCGGCGGCGTCGACGCCTGGCCCGCGGGAGTCGACGCGCCCGCGGTTGGCGCGGGGACGGCGAACGGCGTGGTGGCTGCGCCACCCGGCAGCGTCCGAGCGCCGCGCCACGGCGGGACGCCCGCCAGCCCGCTCGGCGCAGCGTCGAGTCCGCCGGGCGGTGTCTCCTCGGCAGCGCCGGACGGCGGAGCGGGCGCCTCGGAGCCGCGGAGCGCGAGCAGCTCGGCGCCCATGCCGTCGAGCCTGCGCCCGATGCGCCCCAGCTCCGCGGCCAGCGCGGAGAGCGGGTCGGACGTCGGAGTGGTGGTCATCACCCGATCCTGTCGAGGAGCGCGGCCGCGACCATGCGTACGAGTACCCGGACGGCATCACGGTCCGGTCACGACCGCCGGTCGTCACGTCGCCCGGCCGGGGCAACCCCCTCGCCGTCCATGCGTCTTGCTGGATGTGACGACGAGCACCAGACCTCGTCGGATCAAGCACCTCTCGTGCGAACTCTCATACCCGTATCCCATCGGAGACAGCGTCGTTATCCGGTGGTGCGGATCCCCCTGGAGGATGTGTGAGCGCCATATCACCCGCCCGACCGGCCGTCCCGCCCGCGCCGGTGTCGCACGCGCCGGTCTTCGGGACCCGCTCCCGCGCTCCGCGTCCCCAGCTGCGCCGCAACCGCACGCCGTTCCCCCGGGTCAGCGTGATCGTCCCGACCCGCAACGAGGCCAAGAACCTCGAGATCGTGCTGCCCGCGATCGCCGCCGTCCGCCCGGCCGCGCACGAGATCATCGTGGTGGACGGCAACTCCAGCGACGGGTCGATCGATGTCGCACGCAGGGTGCTCCCGTCGGTCAAGACGATCACCCAGACCCGCAAGGGGAAAGGCAATGCGATGGCGTGCGGGTTCACCGCCGCCACCGGCGACGTGATCGTCATGTTCGACGCCGACGGCTCGGCCGATCCCGCCGAGATCCCCTCCTTCGTCGCCGCGCTCGTGGCGGGCGCCGACTTCGCGAAGGGCACCCGGTTCGCGCCCGGCGGCGGCAGTGACGACATCACGCTGCTGCGCCGCTCCGGGAACGCGGGCCTCAACGGCGTCGCGAACGCGCTGTTCGGCACGGCCTACTCCGACCTCTGCTACGGGTACAACGCGTTCTGGGCCGACCTGCTCCCGGTGCTCGACCTGCCCCCGGTCGAGGCGCCCGCGGAGGGGATGCTGTGGGGCGACGGGTTCGAGATCGAGACGGTGCTCAACTGCCGCGTCGCGGCCGCGGGCCTGCGGATCACCGAGGTGCCGTCCGTCGAGCGGCAGCGCATGTTCGGCGAGACCAACCTGCGGACCTTCGCCGACGGCGCACGGGTGCTCCGTACCCTGATCTCGGAGCACCGCCGCATGACCGTCCGCCGCTGACCCCCGGAGAGCCCGTGACCACCGCCACCGTCGTCGTCTGCGTCTACACCGAGAAGCGCTGGGACGACATCGCCGAGGCGGTGGCGTCGGTCGCCGCGCAGGACGTGGCGCCGCTCGAGACGCTGGTCGTCGTCGACCACAACCCGACGCTCCTCGCGCGCGCCGAGGCGGAGCTCCGCGGCGTGCGGGTGCTGGCCAACGCCCACGCACAGGGCCTGTCCGGCGCGCGCAACACCGCCATCGCCGAGGCCAAGGGCGACGTCGTCGTCTTCCTCGACGACGACGCCCGCGCCCGGCCCGGCTGGCTCGCCGCCCTGCTCGCGCCGTACGAGGACGCCACGGTCAAGGCGGTCGGCGGGGTGGCGCACCCGCGCTGGCCCACGTGGCCGAGCGGCGGGCGGCGACCGCGCCTCCTGCCCGGCGCCAAGCCTGCGGACGGCGACGCCACCGGCGAGCTCGACTGGATCATCGGCTGCACCTACACCGGGCAGCCCACCGCGCAGGCCGAGGTGCGCAACCTCATGGGCTGCAACATGTCGTTCCGCCGCGAGGTGTTCGAGCGCGTCGGCGGGTTCGCAGAGGACATCGGCCGGATCGGCAAGAACCCGCTCGGGTGCGAAGAGACGGAGCTCTGCATCCGCGCGCGGCAGTCGTACACGCGCGCGGGCGAGAAGATCAAGATCGTGTTCGAACCGCGCGCCGAGGTCGACCACCGCGTGAGCCACGACCGGGTCGAGTGGGCCTACCTCCGGCGACGCAGCTGGGCCGAGGGGCTGTCCAAGGCCGCGGTCTCCCGCCTCGTCGGCAGCGACGACGCGCTGGCCACCGAGCGCGACTACGTCGCCAAGGTGCTGCCAGCCGCCGTCCTGCGCGAGCTTCGGCTGCACCGGGTGCCGTCGGCGGCGGCCGTCGTCACCGCGCTCGCGTTCACCACCGCCGGGTACGTCCGCGGGAGGCTGCCCGGCGCGACGGCCGCGGTCCGGCTGCCCGCCGCCGGTGGCTGAGGAGCGGCCGCACCGTCAGGTCACGAGCTACGTCCACCACCGCGCGCGCCTGACCGAGGGCCAGCAGGCGGCGTGGAGGCGGTGGTGGCCCTCCCATGGCCATGAGGTCGACGATCTTGCGTACGACCCGTCCGCGTGGTTCGGCCGGGCGGCGCCGCTGATCCTGGAGATCGGCTCGGGCATGGGCGAGTCGACGGCGGCGCTCGCGGCCGCCGAGCCCGACGTCGACCACCTCGCCGTCGAGGTCTTCGAGCCCGGCATCGCCGCGTTGCTCATGCGGGTCGAGGAGGCCGGGCTGACCAACCTCCTCGTGCTGCGCGGCGACGCCGTCGTGCTGCTGCGCGAGCGCGTGCCGGAGGGCTCGCTGACCGGGATCCGGATCTTCTTCCCCGACCCGTGGCCCAAACGCCGCCATCACAAGCGCAGGCTCGTGCAGCCCGGTTTCCTGGCGCTCGCGGCTGCGCGGCTGGCGCCCGGCGGCACCTTGCACATGGCCACCGACTGGGACGAGTACGCCGTCCAGATGCGTTCCGTGGCCGACGCCGAGCCGTCGTTGGAGAACACGGCGCTGGGCCAACCGGGTGGTTGGACGCCGCGCCCGTCGTGGCGGCCGGTGACCAAGTTCGAGGCGCGGGCCCGTTTGGAAGGCCGCGACGTCCGCGATCTGGTGTACCGCCGTCGTCACACGGGGCCACCTCGCGAACACGAATCGTAGCCGTGTAGGAAGGTCACGCTCCCGAGCGGGAGGGCTCCTGACGCACGACGGTGGAGGTTCTGCAGTGGCGGCCGAGCACGCATGGTCACGGGCATGACGACGGCCGTCGTCCCGCTGCCGCGGGCCGCGAGCGAGGCCGTCGACCTCGCGGCCGCCGCCGAGTTCCTGGAGCAGTTCCACGCCGAGATCGCGCCGGGGCTGTCGCTGCGGCGCAGGCTGCGCCAGGTCAAGGCCGAGATCGAGCGGACCGGCACCTACGTGCAGACCGAGGCCGAGGTCGTCTTCGGCGCCCGGGTGGCCTGGCGCAACGCCGCGCGCTGCATCGGGCGGCTGTACTGGAACGGGCTGCGCGTGCGGGACCGGCGCGCGGTGCGAACCCCGTCCGCGGTGGCCGACGAGTGCGTGGCACACCTGCGGGAGGCCACGCGCGAGGGGCGGGTCCGGTCCACGATCACCGTCTTCGCGCCCGACCGGCCCGGCGCTCCCGGCCCGCGTGTCCTCAACGACCAGCTGGTGCGCTACGCCGGACACTGCACGCCGAGCGGCGCGATCCGGGGCGACAGCGGCCAGGTCGCGTTCACCGAACAGGCCGTCGCGCTCGGCTGGCAGCCGCCCGACCCGCCCGGCCGCTTCGACGTCCTGCCACTGCTGATCGCGTCCGACGGGCGGGAGCCTGAGCTGTTCGAGGTGCCGCCGGACGCCGTGCTGGAGGTGCCGCTCGCGCACCCCGAGTTCGCGTGGTTCGCCGAACTGCGGCTGCGCTGGCACGCCGTCCCGGCGATCAGCAACATGGCGCTGGAGATCGGCGGTATCACCTACCCGGCCGCGCCGTTCAACGGCTGGTACGTGGGCACGGAGATCGGGGCGCGCAACCTCGCCGACGTCGACCGCTACGACCTCCTGCCCGTCATCGGCGAGCGGATGGGGCTGGACACGAGCTCGGAGCGGACGCTGTGGCGCGACCAGGCCACCGTCGAGCTGGTGCGGGCGGTGCAGCACTCGTTCGACGTCGCGGGCGTGACGATGTCCGACCACCACACCGAGTCGGAGCGGTTCCTCACGCACGTGTCGCGGGAGGAGCGGGCCGGGCGGCGCTGCCCCGCCGACTGGAGCTGGATCGTCCCGCCGGTCTCCGGCGGGCTGACGCCGGTGTTCCACCGGTACTACGACGAGCCCGACCCCGCGACCCGCCCGGCCTACCTCCCGCCCCGTCCGACCCCCGGTGAACCCCCATCACGGTGAGTCCCGCGTTTCGGCACGGTGAGTCCCGCGTTCCAGCACGGTGAGTCCCGCATCTCGGCACGGTGAGTCCCGCGTTCCAGCACGGTGAGTCCCGCGTTCCAGCACGGCGTGTGTGGCGGCGGTGGCTCAGCACGGGCGGCGTCTCGCCGTCGTCAGGCCGCCGGACCCTTGGGGTGATCACCAGCTCGGTGCACAAAGCGGCCATACCTGTCCGAAACTGCGCCAGGCCGACGATCACCGGGGCGGACGCCGGGCGCGGCGCACCGACGAGATCCTCAGTAGGGCGCGGGCAGGCCGGGCACCTGACGGGTCCGCCCGCGGAACTCGGCGACGACCTCGCCGTCCGACCGCACGGTGACGTCGTACAGCCCCGAACGCCCGACGAGCGCGCGCTCCACCGCCTCCGCGACGAGCTCGGTCCCGAGCGGGACGGGCCGGAGGAAGGCGATGTCGGCGCCCGTCGCCACCGTCGAGATCCCGTGGCTGTTGCAGGCGTACGCGAACGCTGCGTCGGCCAGCAGGAACAGGTAGCCGCCGTGGCAGATGCCGTGCCCGTTCAGGTGCCGGGCCTCGACGACGAGCGCCGCGCGCGCCCGCCCCGGCCCGATGTCGACGAGCCGCACCCCGGCCTCCCGCGCCGCCGCGTCGGCCCCGTCCATGCCCGCGCCGACCCGCCGCGCGATCTCCTGCTCGTCGTCCATCGGCGCGGATGCTAGCCGTGATCCACCGGCTACCGGGACGGCACGGAAGGATAGGGTCGCCCTCATGACGTCCCCCACCGGCCCCGAGCCGCGCGTGCTGCTGGTGTGGGACGCCCCGAACATGGACATGAGCCTCGGCTCGCTGCTCGGCGCCCGGCCGACCGCCGCGTTCCGGCCCCGCTTCGACGCCGTCGGCCGTTGGCTGCTCGACCTCGCCGGCGACGACGCCATCGCGGAGGCATGCGTCTTCACCAACGTCGTCCCGGGCAGCACCGAGGTCGTGCGGCCGTGGGTCGAGGCGCTGCGCAACGTCGGGTTCGCGGTCTTCGCCAAGCCGAAGGTCGCCGAAGACTCCGACATCGACGACGACATGCTCAGCCACATCAAGCTGCGCGCCGACGAGGGCGCGCTGGAGCACGTCGTCGTCGCCTCGGGGGACGGGCGCGCGTTCCGGGAGCCGCTGGAGGACCTGCGCACCCGCGGCACCTACGTCACGGTGATCGGCTTCCGCGAGCACGCGAGCTTCGCGCTGGCCTCCGAGGTGATCGAGTTCGTCGACCTCGAGGAGATCGAAGGCGTCTTCCGCGAGCCGCTGCCGCGCATCTCCCTCGACTCGCTTCCGGACAGCGGCGCCTGGCTGCCGCCGTTCCGGTCGCTGCGGTCGCTGCTGGAGAAGCGGTGACGCTGCGCCTCACCGCGCCCGTCGTCCTTCCCTGCGACGCCGACTGCTCGGTCCTGCGCGACGCGGTCGTCGACGTCGACACCGACGGCCGCATCGCGTGGGTCGGTCCCCGCGCCTCGGCGCCCGCGTCGACCGCGCCGGTGCGGGCGCTCCGCGGCGCTCTGCTCCCGGGGCTGGTCAACACCCACGCGCACACGCCGATGATCGCGCTGCGCGGGCTCGGCGGGGACCTGCCGCTCCTGCGCTGGCTGCAGGAGGTGATGTGGCCCGCGGAGGGCAGGCTGCGCGCCGACGACGTGCGCGCGGGCATGACCGCGGGCTGCGTTGAGCTGCTGCGCACCGGGTGCACGACGAGCGTCGAGATGTACTTCTTCACCGACGCGGTGATCGACGCCGTCACGACGGTCGGCTCGCGCGTCGTCCTCACGCCCGGGGTCATCGCGGCGCCCGGCTGGGACCGCCTCGGCCCCTGGGAGCGCATGCGTGACGCGATCTCCGCGCGGATCGACGAGGTGGGCGTGCGGTCGGGGCCGGGCGAACGGGTCGAGCTGGGCTACGGGCCGCATGCCGCCTACACGCTGCCGCCGGAGGCGCTCACGTCGATCGGCGAGCACGCCAGGGCGCGGGACGCGCTCGTGCACATCCACGTCGCCGAGACGGCCGACGAGGACCGGGCCCAGCGCGCGTCGCACGGGTCGGTGCCCGCACTGCTGGAGGCCGTCGGGCTGTTGGGCGGGCGGGTGCTGGCGGCGCACGGCGTCCAGCTGTCGGAGTCGGACATCGCCCTGTTGGCGGAGCATGACGTCGCGGTCGCGCACTGCCCTGGGTCGAACGCGAAGCTCGCCGCCGGGGTCGCTCGGGTGACGGCGCTGCGCCGGGCGGGGGTACGGGTGGGGCTGGGGACGGACGGCCCGGCCTCCGGCGACGACCTCGACATGTGGGCACAGGCCCGGCTCGCGGGCCTCCTCGCGCGGGTGAGCAGCGGGGACGCGGCCGCGTTGACGGCGGGCGAGCTGCTGCTCATGGCGACGCGCGACGGCGCCGCCGCGATCGGCCGCACCGACCTCGGCGCGCTGGAGCAAGGGCGGTGGGCCGACCTGGTGCACGTCGACCTCGACGACGCGGTGTTCACCGACCCCTCCGACGACGCGCAGCTGCTGTCCAACCTCGTGTGGGCGGGTGGCGCGCGGCTGGTCAGGGACGTCTGGGTGGCCGGTGAGGCGGTGCTGGTCTCGGGTGAGCCGACGCGGGTCGACCGCGCAGCGACCACCGCCGGGCTGCGCGCGGTGGCCGCCCGAATCCGCCCTTGATCGGCCGTCGTGTGACACGCGCGCCGCATATGGCGCGGATGTCACACTTCTGACGATCGACTCCTCGGCGAGCCGTCGTGCCGGAATGCGGGACTCACCGTGCCCGAACACGGGACTCACCGTGCCCGAACACGGGACTCACCGTGCCCGAACACGGGACTCACCAGTGGGCGGGGACCGGCTCCCGGTGGTGGCGGCCCCGCCCGGCCAGTGCCGCGGACCACTCCCGCGACCACTCCCGCGCCGGGTCCGCCCACTCCCGCCCCGCTCCCGAGCGCGGCCCTGAGCGCGCCCCTGAACAGGCCCCTGAGCGGGCCGCCACCTCATGGGCCGCCCGCGCCACCGCCCGGCCGGGCGCCTCGCGGCGCGCCCGCGCCGCCGCCCGGCCCGCGTCGCGGGACGGCCTGCCCAGCACCTCGCGGGTCGGCACGTCGCGCGTCGACGCGACGAGCTGGATCGGGATGGGGGCGGTGAGAGGGTCGCGGCGGAACTCCTCCAACGACTCGACCGCCTGATCCTGCTGGCGCCGCCGCCCCCCGCCCTGCTTCAGGGCGTGAAAGATCGGGGTCTGGACGGCGTCCTCGTCGAGAGCGTGCCTGCCGCCGGGCGCCCCGCCCCACAACTCCTCGATCACCGCGTTCCTCCTCCATCGGGTGCTTCTGCCACCCATAACGGGGTCACACGGCAAGGGGAAACGGGTTCAGGACGGCCGTTACAGCCCTGTCGGGTGATTCAACTCGGGCGGGTGGCCCGACTACACCCGTTTGAGGATCCGGGCGGCACCCGCAGCAGCCGTCGTGGCCAGAATCCACCCGACCACGTCCAGTCCGGTGGCGATCCACTGCGACGCGCCCGAAGGTCGCCAGTACCCGTCCTGGCCGAGGTTCACGAGCGGGAGCAGCGCACCCGCTCGGCCCGTTCCTCGTGGCCCGCGCGCCGGTACGCGGCGGCGATCTGCTCGTAGGGCCCCGGCGCGTAGTCGCCCGTCGCCCGCTCGAGGAGGCGCAGCCGCTGCCGGGTGTCAGCGATACGGGTGTCGTCGATCAACTGGTAGTCGAAGCCGTCGATCCCGACCCCGCCCTCGGCCGCCCACAGCTCCTCCGAGTCGGTGAAAGATCCGACCCGCGCCGACGCCAGCCGCACGGCTCCCGCGGGCTCCCGGGCGGGCAGGCGGACGAGGTCGGTCGTCGCGAGGCCGTAGAGGCGCGTGTGCGGTGTTGGCGGTGATGCGCGCGCCGGGCAGCCGCAGCTGCGCGTCGGCGCGCAGCCGTCGGGCGCCGGGTCGCACACATCGTCGGGGGTCGGTACACATGTCGGGACGTGTGTGCCGGGCGTGGACGGTGTGTGCCGCTTGGCTACGCGGCGGCGTCGAGCTTCTCCACCGTCTCCAGGTCCAGGCGCACGGTCGCCGCGCGCAGGTTCTCCTCGAGGTGCGCGACGCTGGACGTGCCCGGGATCGGCAGCATCACCGACGACCGCTGCAGCAGCCACGCCAGCGCCACGGCGGGCGCCGTGACGCCGAGCTGCTGCGCCGCGTCCGCGACGGGCCCGCCCGGCTCGGCGAGGCGCCCCGACGCGATCGGGAACCACGGCAGGAAGCCGATGCCCTGCTCGGTGCAGTAGCGCAGGACGTCGTCGCTGGCGCGGTCGAGCAGGTTGTAGCGGTTCTGGACGGTGGCGACGTCGACCACCGCGCGCGCCTGCTCGATCTGCTCGACGCCCACCTCGGACAGCCCGACCGCGGCGATCTTGCCCTCGGCCTGCAGCGCGGCGAGGACGCCGAACTGGTCGTCCGCGGGCACGGTGGGGTCGACCCGGTGCAGCTGGAAGAGGTCGATCCGCTCGACGCCGAGGCGCCGCAGCGACATCTCGCACTCCTGGCGCAGGTACTCCGGACGTCCACAGGGGACCCACGCGCTCGGCCCCGTGCGCAGGAAGCCCGCCTTGGTGGCGACCGTCAGGCCGTCGTAGGGGTGCAGCGCCTCGCGCAGCAGCTCCTCGGCGACGTAGGGGCCGTAGGAGTCGGCGGTGTCGAAGAGGTCGACGCCCAGCTCCGCGGCGCGGCGCAGCACGGCGACGGCGTTCGCCGCATCGGCGGGCGGCCCCCACACACCGGGGCCGGTGAGCTGCATCGTGCCGAAGCCGAGACGGTGGACCTCGCGGTCGCCGATGGTGAACCGGGTGGTGAGTTCTCCAGAAGCCACGATCCCAAGCCTGGCACCGGCGGGCGCGGTTGGCGCACGAAGGTGACCCCTCTCGCATGCGCAGGCCGGCAGTGGGGTGACGGCGCCGCCCGACCGATTGCCGCACCTGCCGGTGGCCACTAGCTTTCCCCCTGTGACGAAGATCGTGCCGTTGGCGGAGGCGGTGGCAGGGCTGGTCCGGGACGGCGACACCGTCGCGCTAGAGGGCTTCACCCACCTCATCCCGTTCGCCGCGGGCCACGAGGTCATCCGGCAGGGCCTGCGCGACCTCACGCTCGTGCGGATGACCCCCGACCTGATCTACGACCAGCTGATCGGCGCGGGCTGCGCGGCCAAGCTGGTGTTCTCCTGGGGCGGCAACCCCGGCGTGGGGTCGCTGCACCGCATGCGCGACGCGCTGGCCAACGGCTGGCCCGTCCCGCTCGCGATCGAGGAGCACAGCCACGCGGGCATGGCCAACCGCTACGTCGCGGGCGCGTCCGGGCTGCCGTTCGCCGTCCTGCGCGGGTACGCGGGCACCGACCTTCCCCAGCACACGTCGACGATCCGGGGCATCACGTGCCCGTTCACCGGCGAGGAGCTCGCCGCGGTCGCCGCGCTGAACCCGGACGTCGGGATCGTGCACGCCCAGCGCGCCGACCGGGCGGGCAACGTCCAGCTGTGGGGGATCGTCGGCGTGCAGAAGGAGGTCGTGCTGGCGTCGCGGCGCGCGCTGGTCACCGTCGAGGAGATCGTCGACGAGCTGACGCCCGTGCCCGGCGCCGTCGTGCTGCCGCACTGGGTGGTCGAGGCCGTCGCGGTGGCACCGCGCGGCGCCGCACCGTCGTACGCGCACGGCTACTACGACCGCGACAACGCCGCCTACCGCGCCTGGGACGCGATCAGCCGCGACCGGGACGCGTTCACCGTTTGGCTGAAGGAGCTGAAGGGGGTCGCGGCGTGAGACCCGCCAGTGGCGACGAGATGATGAGCATCGCCGCGGCGCGCTCGCTGCGCGACGGCCAGGTGTGCTTCGTCGGGATCGGGCTGCCGTCGCAGGCGGCCAACCTCGCCCGCCGCCTGCACGCGCCGAACCTCGCGCTGATCTACGAGTCCGGCACGCTGGGCAGCAGGCCCGACCATCTTCCGCTGTCGATCGGCGACGGCATCCTGGCCACGTCGGCCCTCACGGTGATCAGCGTGCCCGAGGTGTTCAACTACTGGCTGCAGCCCGGACGGATCGACGTCGGGTTCCTCTCCGGCGCCCAGCTCGACCGCTTCGGCAACATCAACACCACCGTGATCGGCGAGTACGACGAGCCGCTCGTGCGGCTCCCCGGCGCCGGCGGCGCGCCCGAGATCGCCGCGTCCTGCCGTGAGGTGATCATCGTGATGCGGCACCGGGCGCGGGCGTTCGTGGACCAGGTCGACTTCGTCACCTCCGTCGGCTACGGCACCGGCCCCGACGACCGCACGGTGCTCGGCCTGCGCGGCCGCGGCCCCACCCGTGTGATCACCGATCTCGGCGTGCTGGAGCCGGACCCGGAGTCGGCCGAGCTCGTCCTGACAGCGCTGCACCCCGGCGTCTCGGTGGAGCAGGTGCGGGCGGAGACGGGGTGGGAGCTGCAGGTCTCGGTGGACCTGAAGATCACCTCCCCGCCGTCGGACGCCGAGCTGGCCACGTTGCGGACGATGGCGACGGTGGGCCCGTGAGGCTGCACCACCTCGACGAAGGTCCCCGCGACGCGCCCGTGCTGGTGTTCGCGGGCTCGTTGGGGTCGACCGTGGAGATGTGGCGGCCGCAGCTCGCGCTCGCCGAGCGCTTCCGCGTGATCCGCATCGACCACCGCGGCCACGGCAGCTCGCCGGTGCCGCCGGGTCCGTACGCGATGGCCGACCTGGCCGCCGACGTCCTCGAGCTGCTCGACGAGCTCACGCTTCCGCGGGTGGCGTGGTGCGGGCTGTCGCTGGGCGGGATGGTCGGGATGTACCTCGGCTCGGAGCACCCCGAGCGGCTGACGAGCCTCACGCTGTGCTGCACCAGCGCCTACTTCCCCGACCGCACGCCGTGGGTGGAACGGATCGCCGCGGTGGAGGCGGGCGGGACGGCGTCGATCGCCGATGCCGTCGTCGCCAGGTGGTTGACGCCGGGATGGGCGGCCGCGCATCAGGACGTGCTGTCGGAGCTGAAGGGCATGGTCGCCGCGACCCCGGACGCCGGGTACGTCGCCTGCTGCCAGGCGATCGCGGCGTGGGACCACCGGGACCGGCTGACGGCGGTCGCCGTGCCGACGCTCGTCATCGCGGGCGCGGAGGACCCGTCGACCCCGGTCGAGCCGCATTCCCGCACCCTCGCCGAGGGGATCCCCGGCGCGCGGCTGGAGGTCCTCCCCGGCGCGCACCTGGTGACCATCGAGAGCGCGGAGATCGCCACTTCATTGATCTCAGGGAACGCCCAGGTCACAAGTTCGTAACGACCCCCGATTAAAGTCCGGCATCGCGGGCAATACCCTCTTGACCCGTGGAGGTGGCCCCGTGCTGAGCGATCGTGAACGACGAGTCCTGGAGCGCATCGAGCAGGAGCTGAAGCGTTCCGATCCCGATCTGGTCCGCATGTTCACGCGGATGCGCACCCGCCGCGCGAGCGGACCGGCCGTCCTGCTCGGCGTCGGGCTGGTCGTCATGGTGCTCGGGTCGGCGATCGTGTCGGTGTCGGTCGCGATGCTCGGCATCGCCATCGCGGGCGTCGCGCTCTTCGCCGCCTACCACCGCCGTCCGTTCGGGTTCCCCAGCCGCGCCTGACGTCCGCGAAGTACCGTCTCGACCATGGTGGTCGAGCGGATGCGCCCGTACATGTCGACGATCTTCGCGGAGATGTCGGCGCTCGCCGTCCGCACCGGGGCGATCAACCTCGGGCAGGGCTTCCCCGACACCGACGGGCCGCCGTCGCTGCTCGCCGACGCGGCCGCCAACATCACCGGTGGGCTCAACCAGTACCCGCCTGGGCTCGGCGTCCCCGCGCTACGTGTCGCCGTGGCCGAGCACCAACGGCGCTTCCACGGGCTCGACGTCTCTCCCGACGACGTGCTCGTCACCACCGGCGCCACCGAGGCCATCGCGTCGGCCGTGCTCGGGTTGTGCGAGCCCGGCGACGAGGTCGTGACGTTCGAGCCGTTCTACGACTCCTACGCCGCGACGATCGCGCTCGCGGGCGCGGTGCTGCGGCCGGTGCCGCTGCGGCCGCCGACG
This sequence comes from uncultured Actinomycetota bacterium, assembly GCA_963750095.1. Taxonomy (GTDB): domain Bacteria; phylum Actinomycetota; class Actinomycetes; order Mycobacteriales; family Pseudonocardiaceae; genus Pseudonocardia. Next base: position 147,426 of record CAVVPJ010000014.1, read on the forward strand.
TTCGCCTTCGATCCCGACGAGCTGCGTGCCGCGTTCTCGCCGCGCACCAGGCTCGTGCTGGTCAACACCCCGCACAACCCCACCGGCACGGTGCTCACGGCCGAGCAGCTGACCACGATCGGCGCGCTGGCCGCCGAGTACGGCGCGGTGGTCGTCACCGACGAGGTGTACGAGCACATGCTCTTCGACGGACGCCCGCACGTCCCGATGGCGAGCCTCCCCGGGATGGCCGAGCGCACGCTGACGATCTCGTCGGCGGGCAAGACGTTCTCCGTCACCGGGTGGAAGGTCGGGTGGATGCACGGGCCTGCTGAGCTCGTGGCCGCGGCGAAGGCGGCGAAGCAGTTCCTCACCTACGTCTCGGGCGCGCCCTTCCAGCCCGCGATCGCCACGGCGCTGGGCCTTCCGGACGCGTTCTACGCCGACATCGCCGTCAACCTGCAGCGCAAACGCGACCTGCTCGCGGGCGGCCTGCGCGCGGCGGGCTTCACCGTCTTCCCGACGGCGGGCACGTACTTCATCGTCACCGACGCGGCGCCGCTCGGCGTGCCGGACGGGGCGGAGTTCTGCTGGCGGCTGCCCGGGCTCATCGGCGTGGCTGCCGTGCCGGTGTCGGTGTTCTGCGCGGACCCCGACCTCGGACGCACGCTGGTGCGGTTCGCGTTCTGCAAACGGGACGAGGTGCTGACCGAGGCGGTGTCGCGGTTGGCCGGGCTGAAGGCGGCGGTGTGATGTCCGACGTATTTCCTTCCGCGGAGGCGGAACGATGAGGGCGTACGGGTTCACCGCGCTCGGCGGGCCGGAGTGCGAGGCGTTCCTCGACGTGTCGGAGCCGGTGGCGGGCGAGGGCGAGCTGCTCGTCCGGGTGCGGGCGGCGGGGGTCAACCCCGGCGACTGGCGGCTGCGCGAGGGCAACTACGGCGACGTGGCGCCCGCCGTGCTGGGTCGGGAGGTCGCGGGCACCGTCGAGGGGGTCGGGGCCGGGGTCACCGGCTTCGCGGTCGGCGACGAGGTGTTCGGCGGCTGCCCCGGCATGCGCGGCGGGTTCGCGCCGCTGGCGATCGTGACGGCGAGCTTCGCGGCGCACCGGCCGTCCGAGGTGCGCCCGGAGGACGCCGCGGTGCTGCCGGTCGCGGCGGGGACGGCCCTCGACGCGCTCACCGCGCTCGACCTCCCCCGAGGCGCGACGCTGCTGGTCAACGGCGCGGGCGGCGGGGTCGGCGTGCCGGTCGTGCAGCTGGCGCGGGCCCGCGGCCTGAAGGTGGTCGGCACGGCGAGCCCCGGCAAGCACGACCTGATCGCCCGGTTCGGCGCGGTTCCCGTGACGTACGGCGAGGGCGTGGCCGACCGGGTGCGCGCGGCGGCGCCCGACGGCGTCGACGGCCTGTTCGACCTGGTCGGCGGGGAGGCGCTGCGCGCCGTCGCGGGGCTGGTGGACCCCAAGCGGCTGCGCTCCGTGGCGGACAAGGCCCGGGCCAAGGCGTTGGGCGGGGACGAGGTGCCGCGCGACCGCAGCACCGCAGTCCTCACCGAGCTGGCCCGCCTCGTGGCGGCAGGGAAGCTGGACCCGCTGGTCGGCGAGGTCCGGCCGTTCGCCGAGGCGCCCGCGGCCATGCGCGCGGTGGAGGGCGGGCACACGCTCGGCAAGGTGGCGTTGACCCTGCCCTGACCCCGCCCAGCATGATCGACGGTTGGGTGCCATCCGCGCCGTATGTGGCCGTCATGTCACACAGCCGTCGACCACGGCCCCGGCCTATCGTGGACGGCGTGATCGAGCTGAAGACGCCGGGCGAGATCGACGCCATCGCCGCGGCGGGCCGGGTGGTGGCCGACATCCTGGCGGTGCTGCGCGACAAGGCGGCGCCGGGCGTCACGCCCCGCGAGCTCGACGACATCGCGTCCGACATGATCGCCGACGCGGGCGCCGTCTCGAGCTTCCGCGGCTACCACCCACGCTGGGCGCCCGGCCCCTACCCGGCCGTCACCTGCATCAGCGTCAACGACGCGGTCGTGCACGGCATCCCGGGCAAGCGGCCGCTGAAGCCGCGCGACCTGCTGTCGGTCGACTTCGCCGTCCACCTGGGCGGGTGGTGCGCCGACGCGGCGTTCAGCGTGGTCGTCGGGGACCGGCCCGACCCGCGCGACCTCGCCCTCATCGACACCACCGAGCGCGCCCTCGCCGCCGGGATCGCCGCCATGCGGCCCGGCGCGCGGATGGGCGACGTCGCGCACGCGATCGGCACCGTCGCCCGCGCCGCGGGGTTCGGGATGCTGGCCGACCACGGCGGCCACGGCGTCGGCCGGTCGATGCACGAGGAGCCGCACGTGCCCAACGAGGGCAAGGCCCGCCGCGGCCTGAAGCTCCACCCCGGCCTGGTGATCGCGATCGAGCCGATGCTCATCGCGGGCGGCACCGACGACTACCGCCACGACGCCGACGGCTGGACCATCCGCACCGCCGACGGCAGCCGCGCGGCCCACGCCGAGCACACCATCGCCCTCGTCCCGGAGGGCGCGCGCATCCTGACGGCGTAGGTCCACCTGCCGCGGGGGGCGTCAGGACGCTCCCCGCCGACCAGCAGCACCAGCACGCCGCCCCGGGCAGCAGCCAGGTCGCGGGCGGCCCACGGCATGGACTGCCGAGCACCCGCGGACGTCGGCTGCGGGTCGTGATCAGCGAGGCCGAGCCGCGCGATCGGGTGACACCCGGACATGGTTCGCTGATCACGTGGTGGGCGCGGGGCTGCCGTGGAGCTGGGGCGCGACCGACGACGAGCGGCGCGCCGACTACCCCTGCGCCGCGCTCGTGCCCGACCCGGCGCTGCGGATGATCCGCGCGGTCGACGTCGCCGCGCCCGCCACCACGACGTTCCGCTGGGTCTGCCAGCTGCGCCTCGCCCCGTACAGCTACGACCTGATCGACAACCGGGGTCGGCGCAGCCCACGCCACCTCACGCCCGGATCCGACGACCTGGCCGTCGGCGACCCGTTCCTCACGATCTTCGAGATCGACGGCTGGGCGCGCGGCCGGGAGATCACCGGTGTGGGGCTGCCCGGACCCACCGAGCGCTTCGGGCCGATGGCGTGCACCTACCGCGTCGCGGACGGCGGCGAGCACGCGAGCAGGCTGGTCGGGCGCCTCGACCTGACCGCCAGCAGCCGGGTGGTCAACCTCGCGCTCGCCTGGGCGACCTGGCGATGATGCGCAGGCAGCTGCGCAACCTGGCGGACCTGGCCACCCGCGACCACCGCCTGTGGTGCGACGTCTGCGGCGGCGCTCCCCGGGACCGGTGATCACCGGCTCGGTGCACAGACCGGCCAATTCTGACCGTTTCTGCGCCAAGCCGACGATCATGGCCGAGGCGAAGGCGCGCGAACAGCGATCACGGCGGGGGCGGCGGGAGCGCCCGCGACGCCCGCCAGCAGCAGGCCCTCGCCGAAGCCCGGACGAGACCCCGACGGTCCACGCCGCCGATGTGGGCCGACCGATGGTCGGCTGGTTGCGGCGGCATCTACCGTGAGCGCATGCCGTTCAGCGCCGATACCGCCGCCGCGATCGCGCGGGCCCGCCAGCACTCGGTGGGCGACCTCCTCCGCCGCACCGCCCTCCGCAGCCCCGACAAGCTCGCCGTCGTCTACGGCGACGACCGCTACACCTTCGCCGAGTTCGACGCGGCGGTGAACCGCGCGGCGGGCGCCCTGGCCGCCCGGGGGCTGCGCAAGAGCGACCGGCTCGCCCTGCTCGGGCGCAACTCCTGGTCGTACGCGGTTCTCGTCTTCGCGACGGCAAAGCTCGGCGTGGTCCTCGTCCCGATCAACTTCATGCTCAACGCCGACGAGATCGCGTTCATCCTCGGCCACTCCGGAGCGTCGGGCATCGTCGCCGACGACGCGCTGGTCGGCACCGCGGAGCAGGCGGTCGCGACGTCCGGGGCGGCGCTGTCGATCCGCGGCCGGATCTCCGGGGCGGGCGAAGGGACAGGCGCGGGTCGGGAGGGCGGACAGACCGGCTGGGAGGACGTGCACGACTGGTGGAGCGCGGGCCCTGCCGACGACCCCGAGGTCCTCGTGGCCGACGACGACCCGCTGCGGCTGATGTACACCAGCGGCACCGAGTCGCGGCCGAAGGGCGTGCTGCTGCCGTCGCGGTCGCTGATCAGCCAGTACGTGTCGTGCGTGATCGACGGCGGGATGGCGGCCGACGACATCGAGGTGCACTCGCTGCCGATGTACCACTGCGCGCAGCTGGACTGCTTCTTCTCCGTGGACGTCTACCTGGGCGCCAGCAGCATCATCCTGCCCGCCCCCGACGCCGCCACCCTGCTCGCGACGATCGAGCGCGAGGGCGTGACGAAGCTGTTCTGCCCGCCGACGGTGTGGATCTCGCTGCTGCGCCACCCCGACTTCGACACCCGCGACCTCTCGACACTGCGCAAGGGCTACTACGGGGCGTCGGCGATGCCCGTCGAGGTGCTCAAGGAGCTGTCGCGGCGACTGCCGGACGTGCGGTTCTGGAACTTCTACGGCCAGACCGAGATGGCCCCGCTCGCCACGATCCTGCGCCCCGACGAGCAGCTGCCGCACGCCGGTTCGGCGGGGCGCCCGTCGATCAACGTCGAGACGATGCTGGTCGACGACGACGGTGAGCCGGTCCCGCCCGGCACGGTCGGCGAGATCGTGCACCGCTCGCCGCACGCCACGCTGGGCTACTACGAGGACGAGGAGAAGACGGCCGACGCGTTCCGCGGCGGCTGGTTCCACTCCGGCGACCTCGGGGTGATGACCGAGGACGGCTACCTGTCGGTGGTCGACCGCAAGAAGGACATGATCAAGACGGGCGGGGAGAACGTCGCGTCGCGCGAGGTGGAGGAGGCCATCTACGAGCTCGACGGGGTGGCCGAGGTCGCCGTCTTCGGGATCAGCCACCCGACCTGGATCGAGGCGGTGACGGCCGTCGTCGTTCCCAAGCCGGACGCCACCCTCACCGAGGAAGCCGTGCACGCCCACATGAAGGAGCGGCTGGCGGGGTTCAAACGCCCGAAGTACGTGGTGCTCGCGGACGCGCTCCCGAAGAACCCGAGCGGCAAGATCCTCAAGCGCGAGCTGCGCGAGCAGCACGCGGACCTGGCGCAGGGCTGACCTCGCAGACCGGGCGTGCGCTTCGCAGACCCCCGGGGGCCTGCGAAGCGCAGGCGGGGCCTGCGAAGACGGCCCCGCGACGCCGGACGACGGCCCGGCAGCGGCCCCGGCGACTCGCGCCAGCGCTGCCGGGCGTCAGCTGAGGGCGGCGGCCACGGCGTCGCGCAGCGAGGTCGGCTCGCGGCCGAGGAGCTTCGCCAGGTCGTCGGAGGGCTCGCGGAACAGGCCGTCGGCGATGAGGTTGTGGACGAAGGCGATGGGGCCGAGCGCGTCGGCGTCGACCGCGCGGTAGGTCACCGGCGCGCCCGCCACCTCGGCGAGCGTGGCGGCGAGGTCGGCCACCGTCCACAGCGGTCCGCGCAGCTCGTAGACCGCCCCCGCGTGCCCGTCCCGGGTCAGCGCGGCCGAGGCGGCCAGCCCCAGGTCGCGCAGGGTGGCGAAGTTGACCGGCACGCCCTTGTCGGCGCCGAGCAGCTCGCCCGCGGCGACCGCATCCCGCAGCCCCGGGTTCACCAGCACCTCCTCGTAGAACGTGTTGCGCAGGACCGTGAACGGCAGGCCCGCGGCGCGCAGCAGGTTCTCGGTGGTGCCGTGGTCGCGCAGGAAGCCGGGCCCGTCCTGGGCGTGGATGCCGCTGGTGTAGACGACGCGCCCGACCCGGGCGTCGACGGCCGCGTCGATCGCGTTCCCGTGCTGGCGGGGGCGCACGCCCGGCGTCGTGTCGGGCGAGGAGACGAGCAGCAGGACGTCCGCGCCCTTGAAGGCCGAGCGGAGCGAGGCGGGGTCGTCGTAGTCGCCGCGGCGGACGTCGACGCCCCGGTCCGCGAGGTCGGCCGCCTTCTCCGGTGCGCGGACGACCGCGGCGACGTCGCTCGCGGGCACGCGGGTGAGCAGGTCCTCGACGACGACACGGCCGAGGTTTCCGGTGACTCCGGTGACGGTGATCATGCGATCCACGCTAGCCTCATCGCTTACGATCGGTAAGTACGTACCTGTTGGTAAGTACCGGAGGTGGGCATGGACGTGCGGGTCATCCCCACGCGGGGTGACGTGTTCGACAGCAACTGCCCGAGCCGGGCGGTGCTCGACCACGTCACGAGCAAGTGGGCGGTGCTCGTCCTCGTGGCCCTGCGCACGGGGCCGTTGCGGTTCAGCGCCTTGCGTCGGCGCATCGGCGGCGTGAGCGAGAAGATGCTCGCCCAGACCCTGCGGACGTTGGAGGGCGACGGGTTCGTCGCGCGCGAGGTCGCGCCGACCACCCCGCCGCAGGTCACCTACAGCCTCACCGACCTCGGGCTGGAGCTCACCGAGCACCTGTTCGGCCTGCTGGAGTTCCTCAACGCGCGTATCGGCGACATCGTGGGGTAGCCGCTCGGGCGTCGCGCGGGATCACGGACCGCCTGCCCCGGCCGGACCTGTGCGGCGCGGTCGACGTCGGCGTCGTCGACGACGACGGCCACCACCGGATAGCCGCCGGTCACCGGGTGGTCGGCCAGGAACACGACCGGCGCGCCGCCCGGCGGCACCTGGATCGCGCCGCGGACCCTGCCCTCGCTGGGCAGCTCGCGGCGGTCGGTCCGGCGCAGGGGCTCGCCTTCCAGGCGCATGCCGACGCGGTCGCTGCGGCTGGACACCGTGCACGTGCGCGCGGCGAGGGATCCCGGGTCGGCCACCCAGTCGGGCGCGCGGGCCGACGACCGCCCGCAGGGTGACCGTCGCGCCGGTGGGCGGGGAGTTGGAGGAATGTCACCCTGCTGCGACTCAGTCGGAGGAGTGTCACCCTGCTGCAACCCGGCGTCGGCCCCCGCCTCCGGGTCGGGCGGATCCGGCTGCGCGACGAAGCGCACCTGCGCCCCGGGCGTCAGCAGGGCGGGCGGGGGGCGGGCGGGGTCCCACGGCACCGTGTCCGCCCGGCCGAGCAGCCCTGCGCGCTCCTCGAGTCGGGCGACCGCGAGGCCGCCGCGACAGACGTCCGCGCATACCTGGGTGCCGCGAAGACGCAAGTCCTGGACGCCTACACCCGCCTCTAGCCCACTTCGCACAGGCGTCCTCGCACAGGTTCGACCTTGTGCGAGGACGCACGAACCTGTGCGAAGTCTCCTTGGGGCCCGCCGCGCCTCAGCCGGTGTTGCGGAGCCCCGCCGCGATGCCGTTGACCGTCAGCAGCAGGGCGCGGTGCAGGTCGGGGTCACCCATTCCCTTGCGGCGCTGAGCCAGCAGCTCCACCTGCAGGTGGTGCAGCGGCTCCAGGTACGCGCCCCGCACGGAGAGCGTCGTGCGCAGCACCGGATGGTGGTCCAGCAGCCGCTCCGACCCTGTCAGCCGCAGCACCTCGGCCATGGTCAGCGCGTGCTCGGCCACGATCATGTCGAACAGCGGGTGCAGCTCGGGGTCCACCAGCTCCGAGACGTAGTGCCCGGCGATCCGCAGGTCCGTCTTGGCCAGCGTCATCTCGACGTTCGCGAGCAGGTTCGTGAAGAACGCCCACCCACGCATCTCGTCGAGCTGCGCCGACAGCCCCGCCTCCCGCGCCGCGCGCAGCCCGCTGCCCAGCCCGAACCACCCCGGCACGACCATGCGCGTCTGCGTCCAGCCGAACACCCACGGGATCGCGCGCAGGTCGTCCAACGTCGGCGCGTCGCGGCCCGGCCGCCGCGACGGCCGCGAGCCCACGTTCAGCTCGCCCAGCTCGTCCACCGGCGTGGCGGAGGAGAAGAACCGCGGCAGCCCCGGGTGCCCGACCAGGTCGCGGTAGGCGGTGCGCGCCGCGTCGCTGACGACGTTCATCGCCGCGTCCCAGCGGTCCAGCGTGGCCTCGTCCCAGCGCGACGACTGGTGTTCGAGCGTCGCCTCCAGCACCGCCGCGAGCAGGATCTCCAGGTTGTCGTGCGCCAGCGCGGGCAGCGAGTACTTGTCGGAGACGACCTCGCCCTGCTCGGTGAGCTTCATCGTGGCGTCCACCGTGCCGAACGGCGCCGCCATGACGGCCTCCGCCGCCGGACCGCCGCCGCGCCCCACCGAGCCGCCGCGACCGTGGAACAGCCGCAGCCGCACCCCGTGCTTCGCCCCGATGTCGCGCAGCTGGCGCTGCGCCCGGTGGATCTCCCACTGCGACGTCGTGATGCCCGCGCCCTTGTTGGAGTCGGAGTAGCCGAGCATGACCTCCTGCAGGTCGCCGCGGTTGCGCACCTGCTGCCGGTACGGCGGGACGGACAGCAGCTCGTCCAGCAGCGGACCGGCCTGCGCCAGCTCCTCGACGGTCTCGAACAGCGGCACGAGGTCGACCGACGAGCGCGGGTCGTGCTGCAGCTCCACCATGAACGCCTCGCGGGCGAGCACGGCGACGGCGAGCAGGTCGTCCACGCCCTGGCACATCGACACGATGTAGGTCTGCGCCGCCTCGCGGCCGAACTCGTGCTGGACGTCGTGCAGCAGGTCGAAGGTGGCCAGGACGTCGCGGGCACCTTCGGGGAGCCCGTAGTGCCGCCGGATCAGCGGCCGTCCGCCCGCCAGCTCGCGCGCCAGCAGCGCCGTCCGCTCCGCCCGCGTCAGCTCGGCGTAGGGCTTGTCCAGCTCCCCCAACGCGTCGTAGACGGCGGCGAGCGCGGCGTGGTGGCGCCCCGAGTGCTCGCGGATGTCCAGCTCGGCCAGGTGCAGGCCGAGCGCGCGGGCGGTGCGCAGGGCCCTGGCGAGCGTGCGGTCGGCGATGCGGCCGCCGAGGTGCCCGCGCAGGGAGCGGTCGAGGACGGCCAGGTCCTCGACGTAGCCGTGGGGGCCGAGGTAGTCGTGGCCGGGCCGGTGCGCCGCGCCCGTCGCGATGCGCGTGCGGGTGTTCGCCAGCCGTGCCTGGACGTAGGAGAGCTTGAGCCGGTAGGGCTCGTGGGCGTTGAGCCGGTTGCGCAGCGCGTAGACGTCCGGCAGCAGCCGCCGGTCGTGGGCGAGCGACGCGCGCAGCTCCTCGGAGACGCCCACCACCCGCGTCGAGATCGACAGCTCCGAGAGCAGCGCCTCCAGCAGGCTCTCGTGGATCCGCAGCGCGCGGTCGGTGTAGAGCTCCAGCGTCTCGCGGGTGACGGCGGGCGTGACGTTCGGGTTGCCGTCCCGGTCACCGCCCACCCAGCACCCGAGCACGAGCGGCCGCGCGTCGGGCGGCAGCGTGAACCCGGCGTCGCGCACCTCGCGGTCGAGCTCGGCCAGCAGGTCGGGCACGGCGCCGCGGCCCAGCTGCTCCATGTACCAGCCCATCGAGCGAGCCTCGTCGGCAACGGTGGGCTTGTCGGGGCGCAGCTCGTCGGTCTGCCAGAGCTGGTCGACGCAGGCGCCGAGGAGGTCGTCGGCGGCGCCCTCGTCGAGCGCGAGCGCCACCCGGCGCATGATCGAGAGCACCGACTGCCGCGACGACTCGGTCGGGTGCGCCGTGAACACCGGCCGCAGCTCCAGCCGGGCGAGCACGGCGTTGACCTCCTCAGGATCGGCTCCCCGCAGCTCCTGCATGACGCGGTGCAGCGGCGCCCGGCCCGCCAGCTCGCGCGCGCGGTGGCGTTGCTCCGCGATGTTGGCCAGCTGGAAGAACTGCGAGAACGCCCTGGCCAGCCACACCGCGGTGCCCGCGTCGAGGCCGGAGAGCAGCGCGGTGATGGCGGTGTCGTCGCCGGTCGCGATCGCCGACCGCGATACGTGCCGGACCTGCTCGACGAGCTCCAACAGCTCCGGCCCGCCGTGCTGGGCGATGGTCTGCCCGAGGAGCGTGGAGAGGCGCCTGATGTCGGCGCGCAGGGCGTCGTGGCGCTGCTCGGACAGCGAGTCGGGGACGGTCAACGGGGCCTCCGGAGGGGGAAGGCCGTTCGCGTCGATGGGAACGACGGCTCGGCCGTCATCGTCTCACGGCGAAAGGGCCAGCAGCGCGGTGAGCGCCATCTGCGGCAGGAGCGTGACGGCCTCGCGGCCGGGGCCGGTGTGGGGCGTGGAGTTGAGCAGGCCGAACGCGCCGTGCGCGGCCACCCGCGCCGCCTCCTCCGAGAGCCCGGGGTGCAGCCCGCGCAGGGTGTCGACCCAGATCTCGACGTACTGGCGCTGCAGCCGTCGCACCAGGTTGCGCGCCGCGTCCGGGAGGTTGGCCAGGTCCCGGTCCTGCACGACGATCAGCTCGGGCTTCCGCAGCGCGAAGTCGGCCTGGAACGCGACGAGCGCGGCGAGCACCTCGCGCGGGCCGCCGCCGGTCGCCGCGCGCTCCTGCCCGCCCGCGAGCAGGTGCTTGCTGATCCCGACCAGCATCTCCTCCAGCAGCGCTTCCTTGCCGTCGAAGTGCCGGTAGAGCGCGGGCCCGCTCACGCCGACGGCCGCGCCGAGGTCGGCGATGGTCACGCCGTGGAAGCCGTGCCGGGCGAAGAGCTTCGCCGCGACGGCGAGGATCTGCTCCCGTCTGCCCGTGCCGGGCCGCACCGCCGCCGTCCCCATCGGCCCAGCGTATTCGCCGATCACAGCTGCGCCACAGTGCTACATCGCTACGCTGGACGCATGGCTCTGGCTCCGCGGTGGCTGCGGGCCCGCACCGGCGTGCGGGTGGCGTCCGCGCTGTCGGCCGCCGCCGCGGTAGCGTTGGCCCTCATCGTGGCGGGCGCGGCGCTGATCCTGCTGGTCGGCCACTCGCTGAGCCGGTCGGTGCAGGACGACGCGGTCCAGCAGGCCGAGGCCATCGCCCAGCGGATGCACGGCAACTACGGGAAGCGGGTCGACGGCCAGTTCACGCCGAAGGAGAACGCGGTCGAGGCGGTCGACACGCTGGTCGGCTCGGGCGACCCCGCGCTCGCCCAGATCGTCGTCGACTACTCGCCTAACCAGGACGGCGACGGCTGGGCGCTGCAGACCGGCTCCGACGCCGCGGCGCCCATCCCGATCAGCGATCTCACGCCGGACCCCGGCCAGCTGGCCGTCGACCCGTCGGCGCTCGTGCAGCAGGCCGACGGCTCCACGATGCACGCCGTGCTCGTCGCCGTGGGCGGCGTCACCACCACGGACGACCCGATGCACTTCGTCGTGCTCTACGCGGCGCCGCTGGCCGCGGTCGACGCCGCGCAGGACACGGTCATGTACTACCTGCTCTTCGGCGTGCCGATCCTCATCCTGATCGCGGGCGCCGCCACCTACGTGTTCGCCGGACGGGCGCTGCGGCCGGTCGAGGCGATCCGCGCGCGGGTGGCGTCGATGAGCGAGAAGGACCTCTCCCAGCGGGTGCCGGTGCCCGCCGCCCGCGACGAGGTCGGCCGCCTCGCCGAGACGATGAACGCCATGATCGCGCGGCTGGAGAACGCGCAGGGCGTGCAGCGCCGGTTCGTCGCCGACGCCAGCCACGAGCTGCGCAGCCCCCTGGCCACCATCGGGGCGGGGCTGGAGCTGCTGCAGGACAGCGAGCCGGAGACGGTCACGGCGCTGCTGGGGGAGACCGAGCGTCTCGGCAGGCTGGTGGACGACCTCCTGCTGCTGGCCCGCGCCGACGAGCGCGGCATGCAGCCGCGGCAGGACGAGGTGGACCTCGACGAGGTCGTCGAAGCCGAGCGCACCCGGCCGCCCGTTGGCGAGGTGCGCACCGCGGTGCACGCGGAGCACGTGCGGGTGGTCGGCGACCGTGGCCAGCTCGTCCGCGTGCTGCGCAACCTCGTGGACAACGCGCACCGGCACGCGCGCTCCCGGGTTGTCGTCACGCTGGCGCGCGCGGGTGGGCACGCGGCCCTCGACGTCGCCGACGACGGGCCGGGCGTGCCGACGGCCGACCGGGTCCGGATCTTCGAGCGCTTCGTGCGCCTCGACGACGCGCGCGCCCGCGCCGACGGCGGCTCGGGCCTGGGGCTGGCGATCGTGGCCGAGGTGGTCGCGGCGCACGACGGCCAGGTGTGGGTCGACGACGCTCCGGAGGGCGGCGCGGTGTTCCGCGTGCGGCTGCCCGCCGCAGAGCTCCCCGTCGACGACGGGGCCGAGGAGTTCGCCGACGACGCCGCCGCGCCGATCGGGCCCACGAGCGACGACGGCGCCCCGGCCTGGGGTGTGGCCGGGTGGGGCGGCGCGGGGGCCGCCCCGGCGCACGTCAACGGCACGACCACGACGCCGGCGCACGTCAACGGCGCGACCGCGATGGCCGACGGCAGCGGCTCCGCGGCCATCTCGCCTGGCACCCCGCCGGGCGCCGGTGCCGGGCCGACCACCGCCGGGACCAACGGCGCCGCGGCCGCCGGGTCAGGCATCAGGGGCGAGAGCGGTCCGGGTGCGCCCACCGTCGGCCGGGTCGCCCGCCGCGGCTCGGCGTCGTGGGCTGCACCGCCGTCGGCGCGCGCCGAGTCCGACGACCTGTTCGCCGACTGGGTGCCGCCCCAACCCCCCGAGCCCACCGCGCCGCGCAGGCGCGCCTCGACCCCCGGCACTCGCCCGCTCCCGGTCGTCGACGCCGCCCCGGCTCAGCCGCACGGGTGGCGGGCGCGCATCGCGCGGGCCCTGGGACGACCCGGGCGCCACGCCGCCGAGCTCCGCGACACCCCGCGCCCGGCAGACCCTGCCCCGGTCGAGGTCCCCCGCAGGCGCTGATCAGCCCGGTTCGGCCATCCGGTACCCGACACCCCGCAGCGTCTCGATGCTCCGCACCCCGAACGGCGTGTCGATCTTGCGGCGGAGGTAGCCCACGTAGACCTCCACGACGTTGACCTCGCCCTCGTAGTGCGCGTCCCACACCGCGCGGAGGATGTCGGTCTTCGTCACGACCTCGCCCGCATGCCGCATGAGGTGCTCGAGCACCCCGAACTCGCGGGGGGTCAGCGTGATCTCCTTGCCGTCGCGCTGGACGCGGTGCCGGGCCGGGTCGAGCGTGAGCGTGCCGACCGTCAGCACCGCGGGCCGCGCCTCCCCCGCCCGGCGCAGCAGCGCGCGCAGCCGGGCCAGCAGCACGACGAAGGAGAACGGCTTGACGAGGTAGTCGTCGGCGCCGAGGTCGAAGGCGTCGGCCTCGTCGTACTCGCCGTCCTTCGCGGTGAGCATCAGCACCGGCGTCCACACCTGCGCCGCCCGCAGCCGCTCGAGGACCCGGTAGCCGGACAGGCCGGGGATCATGATGTCGAGCACCACGATGTCGTGCTGGCCGGTGACGGCCGCGTCCAGGCCCCGGACGCCGTCGTGCACGACGTCGACGGTGTGCCCGTCGGCGACCAGCCCCCGCCGGACCATCTCGGCCAGCGCCACCTCGTCCTCCACCAACAGCACCCGCACGCGACCACGCTATCCGCCGTCGGACCGTGCCTGCCCAGGGCACCGCACACGCGCGATGGTGCCCGCACCCCCGCCGGGACGCCGGTGCCGCCACCACGACGCCGGTGCGGTCTCCGCGCGACGACCATTGCGGCCCATGTTAACAACCATTAACATCCTCGCATGGTCACCGCCGCCCCGCCAGCGACCGGCGCCGACGTCCACCGCGCCCTGGTCGCCGACCTGCGCGAGAAGCTCGCGACCGCCGCGCTCGGCGGCTCGGAGCGCGCCCGCACCCGCCACGTCGAGCGCGGGAAGCTGTTGCCGCGCGAGCGGGTCGACCGGCTCGTCGACCCCTCGTCGCCGTTCCTCGAGCTCTCCCCGCTCGCCGCGCACGACCTCTACGGCGGCGACGCCCCCGGCGCCGGGATGATCACCGGGGTCGGCAGGGTGTCCGGGCGGGAGTGCGTGATCGTCGCCAACGACGCCACGGTCAAGGGCGGCACCTACTACCCGATGACGGTCAAGAAGCACCTCCGCGCCCAGGAGGTGGCCCTTTCCAACCGGCTGCCCTGCATCTACCTCGTCGACTCCGGCGGCGCCTACCTGCCCGCACAGGACGAGGTCTTCCCCGACCGGGAGCACTTCGGGCGGATCTTCTACAACCAGGCCACGATGTCCGGGCTCGGCATCCCGCAGATCGCCGCCGTGCTCGGCTCGTGCACCGCGGGCGGCGCCTACGTGCCCGCGATGAGCGACGAGGCCGTGATCGTCCGCAACCAGGGCACGATCTTCCTCGGCGGCCCGCCGCTGGTGAAGGCGGCCACGGGGGAGGTCGTCACCGCCGAGGAGCTGGGCGGCGGCGATCTGCACTCGCGCATCTCCGGCGTCACCGACCACCTCGCCAACGACGACGCGCACGCGCTGCACATCGTCCGCGACATCGTCGCGACGCTCGGCCCGCGCGCGCCGCGACCGTGGGAGGTCCGTCCCACCGAGGAGCCGCTGGCCGACCCCGACGAGCTCTACGACGTCGTGCCCGTCGACTCCCGCACCCCCTACGACGTGCGTGAGGTGATCACCCGGATCGTCGACGGCTCGCGCACCCACGAGTTCAAGGCCGAGTACGGCACCACGCTCGTCACGGCGTTCGCGCGCATCCACGGGCACCCGGTCGGGATCGTCGCGAACAACGGGATCCTGTTCTCCGAGTCGGCGGTCAAGGGCGCGCACTTCATCGAGCTGTGCGACCAGCGCGGCATCCCGCTGGTGTTCCTCCAGAACATCTCCGGCTTCATGGTCGGCCGGGAGTACGAGGCGGGCGGGATCGCGAAGAACGGCGCCAAGATGGTGACGGCCGTCGCCTCGACGCGCGTCCCCAAGCTCACCGTGATCATCGGAGGGTCGTTCGGGGCGGGCAACTACTCGATGTGCGGGCGGGCGTACTCGCCGCGGTTCCTGTTCATGTGGCCCAACGCCCGCATCTCGGTCATGGGCGGCGACCAGGCGGCCACCGTGCTCGGGAACGTCGGCTCGGGCGCGGGTGGGGACAACGGCGCTGCGATCCGCGCGCAGTACGAGCGCCAGGGCCACCCCTACTACTCCACCGCCCGCCTGTGGGACGACGGCGTGATCGACCCGAAGGACACCCGCACCGTCTTGGGCCTGGCCCTGTCCGCCGCCGCGAACGCCCCGATGGGCGACCCGGCCTTCGGCGTCTTCCGGATGTGAGCCCGGTGCCCACCTACCCCCGCCTCGATCGACGGCTGTGTGACATGGCGGCCACATGTGGCGCTCACGTCACACGTCCGGCGATCACCGCCACAGGAGACCGCCGTGTTTGACACCGTGCTCGTCGCCAACCGCGGCGAGATCGCCTGCCGCGTCATCGCCACGCTGCGCCGGATGGCGATCCGGTCGGTCGCCGTCTTCTCCGACGCCGACGCCGACGCGCCGCACGTCCGCGCGGCCGACGTCGCCGTCCGGATCGGGCCCGCGGCGGCGGCGCAGAGCTACCTTTCGATCCCCGCCGTGATCGACGCCGCCCTGGCGACGGGCGCGCAGGCGATCCACCCCGGCTACGGCTTCCTCTCCGAGAACACCGCGTTCGCCGCCGCCTGCGAGGAGGCGGGGATCGTGTTCGTCGGGCCGCCGTCGTCGGCGATCGAGGCGATGGGCGACAAGATCCGCGCGAAGCAGACGGTCGCCAAGGCGGGCGTGCCCGTCGTGCCCGGCTCCGACGGGGCGGGCCTCGACGACGACGCGCTCGCGCTCGCCGTCGAGCAGGTCGGCTACCCGGTGTTGCTCAAGCCGAGCGCGGGCGGCGGCGGCAAGGGCATGCGCGAGGTGCACCGCGCTGCGGGCCTCGCCGACGCGATCGCGTCCGCCCGGCGGGAGGCGCGCGGCTCCTTCGGCGACGACGCGCTGCTCGTCGAGCGCCTCGTCACCAACCCGCGGCACATCGAGATCCAGGTCATGGCCGACGCGCACGGCAACGCCGTCCACCTCGGCGAGCGCGAGTGCTCGCTGCAGCGGCGCCACCAGAAGATCATCGAGGAGGCGCCGTCGCCGCTGCTCACGGCCGAGCGGCGGGGGGCGATGGGCGCCGCGGCCGTGGAGGCGGCGCGCGCGGTCGGCTACACCGGGGCGGGGACGGTCGAGTTCATCCTCGGCGCCGACCGGCCCGACGAGTTCTTCTTCATGGAGATGAACACGCGGCTGCAGGTGGAGCACCCGGTCACCGAGGAGATCTTCCGCGTCGACCTCGTCGAGATGCAGCTGCGGGTCGCGGCGGGCGAGCGGGAGCCGTGGCCCGAGCTGCGGTCGCGGGGACACGCGATCGAAGCGCGGATCTACGCCGAGGACCCGGCGGCGGGCTTCCTCCCGACCGGTGGCGACATCCACCTGCTGCGGCTGCCCGCCGACGTGCGGGTCGACTCGGGCGTCGCCGAGGGCGGCACGGTCGGCAGCGACTACGACCCGATGCTCGCGAAGGTGATCGTCTGGGCGGACGGCCGCGCGGAGGCGCTGCGCAAGCTCGACGGGGCCCTGCGCGACACCGTGCTGCTCGGCGTCGGCACCAACATCGGCTTCCTGCGCGCGCTGCTGGCCGACCCCGACGTGCGCGCCGGGCGCCTCGACACCGGGCTCGTCGGCCGCCGGATCGACCAGCTCGCCACCGCCGAGCTGCCCGCCGACGTGCTCCCCGCCGCTGCCGTGCACGCGCTGGCCGAGCTGGAGCCGGTCGGCGCGCTCGTCGACCCGTTCGACGTGCCAGGCGGCTGGCGGGTCGGCACGCCCGCCTGGACGACGTGGCGGATGGCGGTGGGGGGCCGGGACGCGGTCGAGGTGCGGGCCCGCGGCCGGGCCACCGGCGCCGTGGTGGAGGTCCGCCCGCCCACCCGGCTGCGCGCCGAAGCCGCCTCCGCCGCAGCCACCCCTGCCATGCGGGCAGCCGACGCACCCGCCGCCGCGGACGGGGTGGGTGACAGCGCGGCGCCGCCGCAGCCGGTGCGGGCGAGCGGGCGGATCGACGGCGACCGGCTCGCCGTCACCCTCGACGGCGTCACGCGCACCTACACCGTCGCCAAGCGCGGCGACACGCTGTGGCTGGGCCGCGACGGCCTCGCCTGGGCCGTCAAGGAGCAGGGCCCCGTCGACGCCGTCGCGCAGGAGACCGCGGGCGCGGGCGGGCCGGTGCGCTCGCCGATGCCCGGCACGGTGACCGTCGTCGAGGTCGCCGAAGGCCAGACCGTGACGGCGGGCGACCGGCTCGTCGTCGTCGAGGCCATGAAGATGGAGCACGTCCTCACCGCGCCGGTCGACGGCGTGGTGCGCGGCCTGCGCGCCAAGCCGGGCGCCACGGTCGCCAAGGACGCGGTGCTCCTTTCCGTTGACGCAGAGGAGCACTGATGGACCTGACCCTTTCCGAGGAGCACGAGGCGCTGCGCGCCACCGTCGAGGAGTTCGCGCACAAGGAGGTCGCGCCGGTCATCGGCGAGCTGTACGAGCGCGGCGAGTTCCCCTACGACATCGTCAGGAAGATGGGCGCGATGGGCCTGTTCGGCCTGCCCATCGCCGAGGAGTACGGCGGCATGGGCGGCGACTACTTCGCCCTGTGCCTCGCCCTTGAGGAGCTCGCGCGGGTCGACTCCTCCGTCGCGATCACCCTAGAGGCGGGCGTCTCACTGGGCGCGATGCCGATCTACCGGTTCGGCACCGAGGAGCAGAAACGGGAGTGGCTGCCCGCGCTCACGGCGGGCGAGCGGCTCGGCGCGTTCGGCCTCACCGAGCCCGGCGGCGGCTCCGACGCGGGCGCCACCCGCACCACCGCCCGGCTCGACGGCGACGAGTGGGTGATCAACGGCTCCAAGGCGTTCATCACGAACTCCGGCACCGACATCACCTCGGTCGTGACGATCACGGCGCTCACCGGCGACCGCGGCCGCGACGGCCACCGCGAGATCTCCGCGATCATGGTTCCGGCCGGGACGCCCGGGTTCCGGGTGTCGCAGAAGTACTCCAAGGTCGGCTGGAGCGCCTCCGACACCCGCGAGCTGTTCTTCGACGAC
Organism: uncultured Actinomycetota bacterium; assembly: GCA_963750095.1. GTDB lineage: Bacteria > Actinomycetota > Actinomycetes > Mycobacteriales > Pseudonocardiaceae > Pseudonocardia. The sequence continues at coordinate 165,365 of CAVVPJ010000014.1, forward strand.
GTGCGCGTGCCCGCGAGCAACCTCGTCGGCGAACGCGGCCGCGGCTACGCGCAGTTCCTCTCGATCCTCGACGAGGGCCGCGTCGCGATCGCGGCGCTGTCGGTCGGGCTCGCGCAGGGCTGCGTCGACGAGTCGGTGCGCTACGCCCACGACCGCCGCGCGTTCGGCCACGCGATCGGCTCCTACCAGGCCATCCAGTTCATGATCGCCGACATGGAGACGAGGGCGCACACCGCGCGGTTGGCCTACTACGCGGCGGCCGCGAAGATGCTCGCCGGTCAGCCGTTCAAGAAGGAGGCGGCGATCGCGAAGCTCGTGGCGTCCAACGCGGCGATGGACAACGCCCGCGCCGCCACGCAGGTCTTCGGCGGCTACGGGTTCATGAACGAGTACGCCGTCGGCCGCTTCTACCGCGACGCGAAGATCCTGGAGATCGGGGAGGGCACGAGCGAGGTGCAGCGCATGCTCATCGCGCGACAGATGGGGCTGTAGGGTTCGCCTTCGTGGCTAACTGGGACGAGCTCGTCGCGTATGTCCGCGTGCGCTACGAGATCATGCGCCAGCGCGAGGGCGAGCTGTGGTTCGACCTCCCGACCAACGGCGACCGCCGCCAGCGGGTCGTGGTCCGCCAGGTCACCGGCGAGGACGAGCACCCGTGGGCGCAGATCACCTCCGCGGTCGGGTACGTCGAGAAGCTCGACCTCGCCCGCTGCCTCGCGCTCGCGGGCGAAGCCATCACCGGCGGTGTCGTGTCGGAGCAGGGCCTCGTGCTGTTCCGGCACTCGATCCCGCTCGGCGACACCGCGCTCGACGGCTTCGAGCGCCCCTTCCGGCTGGTCGTGGGCGTGGCCGACCGGATGGAGGAGGAGCTCACCGGCCAGGACGTGCACTAGCTGGTCGGCCGCGCTCCAGGTGAGGCGCCCGACTGGACGCCTGCGCGCAGCTCGGCGGCCACCGTGCGGGCGAACCGCGTCGACCATTCAGGAGGGGTCACACTCCCGCGACCATGAGGAGACCGGGACGGTCGCCGACCGACGTCAGGCGCGTCACCGTGGGGTGTCCCCCGGCCAGGAGGGCGACGTCCGACTCGGGGTCCGGCGCCTCGGCGAGGTCCTCCGCGGTCGCGCGCAGCACCGACGCGCCCGCCTCGTTGTGGTGGCTCACGTTGATCGTCGCCATGCCGAAGCGCGAGAGCTTGGCCTCGCGCAGCTCGCCGAGCGCCTCCGCGGGGCGGTCGGGCACGTTGAGCGACAGCACCGTGCCCTCGTCGGCGGCCAGCAGCACGTCGAGCAACCCGGGAAGCACGAGCGCGACGGCGTCCCAGTGCGGGCGCTCGGGGATCTCCCACCCGGAGTCGAGCGAGACGGCCAGTCCGCGCCAGTCGTGCAGGCTCGCGGTGAGCGCGGCGCCGACCGTGCCCGAGTGCAGCACCGAGCGTCCGACGTTGGCCCCGAAGTTGACGCCCGACAGCACGATGTCCGGCGCGGGGTCCAGCCAGCCCCGGCCGGACGCGTGCACGATGAACGCGGGCGGCCCCTCCACCGCGTACGCCTCGACGCCCGGCAGCGTGGGGATCTCCCACCGGTGCAGCCGCACTCCGCCGTTCTCGCGCACGGCCTTCACCGACGCGCCGACCCCGCTCGCGTCCTCGTGGGGCGCGGCCACGACCACGTCGAACCCGGCGTCGAGGGCCAGCGCGGCGAGCGCGTGCAGCCCGGGGGAGTCGATGCCGTCGTCGTTCGTGATCAGGGCGCGGAGACGTCGGGAGGAGGCCACGCCATCCACGGTAGGCGCCGCGAATGGACGACGAGCAACTCGGCGAGGACGGTCACACCGTGGCTCTGGGGAGGATGCACCACGTCGTGCTGGACGCCGGGGACCCGGCGGGGGTCGCCGAGTTCTGGTCCGCGCTGCTCGGCCAGCCGCTGACCTACCGCAGCCCGGACTGGGTGGTCGTCGCCCGCGGGCAGGCGGCGCACCTCGCAGACCGCACCCGCACCTCGCAGGCTCCCCGGACTCTGCGACGTGCACGTCCGGTCTGCGAAGCGCATCCGCGAGGCTCGCAAGCGGCCTCGGCGCGCAATAGGGTGCGGACGTGCTTCCCACCGGCGAGCAGTACGAGATCGGGTCCGGCGACGTCCACGCGATCGTGACGGAGGTGGGCGCGGGCCTGCGGATGCTCCGCCGCGGCGGGCGTCACCTCGTCGAGACCTTCGACGCCGACGCCCGCCCCGCGCGCGGCATGGGCGCCGTCCTCGTGCCATGGCCCAACCGCACGGCACACGGACGGTGGCGCTGGAACGGCGCCGACCAGCAGCTCGCGCTCACCGAGCCCGCGGCGGGCAACGCCATCCACGGGCTGCTGCGCCACGTCCTCTACCGGGTCGGGGAGCGCTCGGTGGAGGCGGTCACCCTGCACGCCGTCGTCCCGCAGCAGCCGGGCTGGCCGGTGCCGCTCGACACCGCGATCCGCTACGCCGTCGACGGGGAGGGGCTCACCGTCACCCACACCGTGCGCAACGTCGGCACCGCGCCCGTCCCGTTCGGCGTCGGCGCGCACCCCTACCTGCGCGCGGGCGACACCCCGTCCGACGACTGCGTGCTCACCGTCGCCGCCGCACTCTCCATCCCGCTCGACGGCGGGCTGCCCACGGGACCGGCCCGCCCGGTCGACGCCGAGCTGGACCTGCGCGATGGCCGTCCGGTCAAGGAGCTGCAGCTCGACCACGCGTTCGGCGGCGCCGCCCCCGCCGACGGCGACACCCACGTGCGCCACACCCTCGCCGGGCCCGACGGCACCACCGAGCTCTGGGCCGACCCCGCGTTCGGCTACGTGCAGGTGTTCACCCCGCCCGACCTGGTCGGCCGCGGCCGCGCCGTGGCCGTCGAGCCGATGACCTGCCCGCCCGACGCCCTCAACACCGGCGACGGCCTCATCACCCTCGCCCCCGACGAGGCCTGGTCGGCAAGCTGGGGGATCCGGTGACCGTCAACCATCAGTTGCGGCTCGCGGCGCGGCCGACCGGACTGCCCACGCCGGACGTGTGGGAGCACACCGAAGAGACCCTCGAGGACCCCGCGCCGGGCCACCTCGTCGTGCGCGTCAGCCACCTCTCGCTGGATCCGGCGATGCGCGGCTGGATGAGCTCCGCCCGCTCCTACATCGACCCGGTGGGGGTCGGTGAGGTGATGCGGGCGGTCGCGGTGGGCGAGGTCGTCGCGTCGGCGCACGAAAGGTACGCGATCGGGGACCACGTCGTGGGCATGTTCGGCGTGCAGGAGTACGCCGTGACCGACGGCCGGGGGGTGCAGAAGGTCGACCCGGGGGCCGCGCCGCTGCCGACCTACCTCGGCGTCCTCGGCATGACCGGCCTCACCGCGTACTTCGGCCTCTTCGACGTCGGCGCGCTCAAGGACGGCGAGACGGTGCTCGTCTCCGGCGCCGCGGGCGCGGTCGGCAGCGTCGTCGGCCAGCTCGCGAAGATCAAGGGCTGTCGGGCGGTCGGCATCGCGGGCGGGCAGGAGAAGTGCGCCTGGCTGACCGACGAGCTGGGCTTCGACGCCGCGATCGACTACCGGGCGGGCGATGTGGCGAAGGCTTTGCGGCAGGCCGTGCCCGACGGCGTCGACGTCTACTTCGACAACGTCGGCGGCGAGATCCTCGACGCGGCGCTGGCCCGCCTGCGCCGCCACGCGCGCGTCGTCATCTGCGGCGCGATCAGCCAGTACAACGCCGAGGGCCGCCCGGTCGGCCCGGCGAACTACATGAGCCTGCTGGTCAACCGCGCGCGGATGGAGGGGTTCCTCGTCTTCGACTACGCCGACCGGTACCCCGAGGCGACCGCCGCGCTCGCGGGCTGGCTGCGCGACGGGAAGCTGCGCAGCCGGGAGGACGTCGTGCGCGGGTCGGTCGCCGACTTCCCGGACACCCTCCTGCGGCTCTTCCGCGGCGAGAACACGGGCAAGCTCGTACTGCAGATCAACGGTGAGGAGTAGGAATGCGGGTCTTCAGCGGGGTGGACGAGCTGCGCGGCGCGGTCGGCAGCCGGATCGGCGAGGGCGACTGGCTGACGATCGACCAGTCCCAGGTGGACATGTTCGCCGACGCCACCGACGACCACCAGTGGATCCACGTCGACGAGGAGAAGGCCAAGGCGGGCCCGTTCGGCACGACGATCGCGCACGGCTTCCTCTCCCTGTCCCTCCTCCCTTCGCTGGTCGCCAGGATCTACAAGATCGACAACGTCAGGATGGGGGTGAACTACGGGCTCAACAAGGTGCGGTTCACCTCGCCGGTGCCCGTCGGGAGCAAGGTGCGCGGAGTCGTCGACCTTCTCGACGTCACCGACGCGAAGGGCGGCGCGGTGCAGCTGACGACCAAGGTTACCGTCGAGATCGAAGGCTCCGAGCGGCCCGCGCTGGTCGCGGAGTGGCTCACCCTCCAGTACGCATAGCGCAGTGGCGCGACGAGACGCCCCTTCGCGACGGAACCAGCGGTTTGGCGGGGAGAAATGATGCGCGACGCGGTCGTCTGCGAACCCCTGCGCACGCCGGTCGGCGGGTTCGGGGGGTCGCTGCGCGACGTCCCGGCCCACGAGCTGGCGGCGACGGTCGTCCGCGCGGTCATCGAGCGCACCGGCATCGCGCCCGACGCCGTCGACGACGTCCTGCTCGGGCACTGCTACCCGACGATGGAGGCGCCCGCGATCGGCCGGGTCGTCGCGCTGGACGCGGGCCTCCCGGTGACCGCCACCGGGCTGCAGATCGACCGCCGCTGCGGCTCGGGCCTGCAGGCCGTCCTCTACGCGGCGATGCAGGTGCGGAGCGGGGTGTCGGACGTCGTGCTCGCGGGCGGGGCCGAGTCGATGTCGGGCGCGCCGTTCTACTCGACCGCCATGCGCTGGGGTGTGCGCGGCGGGCCCGGAGTGCTGCTGCACGACGGGCTGGCCCGCGGGCGGGTCACCGCGGGCGGCGCCAACTTCCCGGTGCCCGGCGGGATGATCGAGACGGCCGAGAACCTGCGCCGCGACTACGGCATCTCGCGCGCCGAGCAGGACGAGCTCGCCGTGCGCAGCCATCGCCGGGCCGCGGCGGCGCGCGACGCGGGCCGGTTCGCCGAGGAGATCGTGCCGGTGCCGGTGCGCAAGGGCCGCACCACCAGCGTCGTCGACACCGACGAGCACATCCGCCCCGACTCCACCGTCGAGGTCCTCGCCGGGCTGCGACCGATCATGGGTCGCGACGACCCCGAGGCGACGGTCACGGCGGGCAACGCGTCCGGCCAGAACGACGGGGCCGCCGTCTGCGTCGTCACCCATCCGGAACGGGCCGCCGAGCTGGGACTCCGCCCGCTGGCCAGGCTCGTCTCCTGGGGCGTCGGCGGGGTGCCGCCCAAGACGATGGGCATCGGCCCGGTGCCCGCCACCGCGAAGGCGCTCCGCGCGGCCGACCTCACGCTCGCCGACATGGACCTCATCGAGCTGAACGAGGCCTTCGCCGCGCAGGTGCTCGCGTGTGTGCGGGAGTGGAAGCTCACCGAGGACGACCTCGAGCGCGTCAACGTCAACGGCTCGGGCATCTCGCTCGGCCATCCGGTCGGCGCGACCGGCGGGCGCATCCTGGCCACCCTCACCCGGGAGATGGACCGCCGCGGGGTGCGCTACGGCCTGGAGACGATGTGCATCGGCGGTGGCCAGGGCCTCGCCGCCGTGTTCGAGCGGGTGGGCTGAGCGGCGGGATGGCGACCGAGGAGGAGCTCGCCAACGCCGACGCGATCAGCACGGCGCTGGTCCGCGTCGTGCGGCTGGTCGAGCGCAGCCGCGCGCAGTACCAGGCGGACAACCCCGACGCGGTCGAGCGCGCGACCTACCTGCTGCTCGTCCACCTCGTGAAGGACGGCCCCCGGCGGGCGAGCGCGCTCGCCGAGGCCGTGCACTCCGACCCGTCGACGATCAGCAGGCAGATCGGGCACCTGGTGAAGCTGGGCTACGTGGAGCGCACCGCCGACCCGGTGGACGGGCGCGCGACGCTGCTGGCCGCCACCGTCGAGGGGCGCCGCGTGTTCGAGGAGAACCGGCGGCTGCGCAACGAGCGGTTCACCGAGATCCTCGCGGGCTGGTCGGACGACGACCGGGCCGCGCTCGCCGCGATGCTCGGGCGCCTCGCGACCGACATCGAGACGTTCTCCGAACGACTGTCCCCCGACGCGCCCGGCGCGGATCGGATCAGTGCCCCTCGCCCTCTGCAGCGGCGTCCTTCGCGCGCTTCCACGACGCCTTGATCTCGCGCTCGGCGTCGGCCCGCCCGACCCAGGTGGCGCCCTCCACGCTCTTGCCGGGCTCCAGCGACTTGTAGATCTCGAAGAAGTGCTGGATCTCCATCCGGTCGAACTCCGGCAGGTGGTGGATGTCGCGCAGGTGCTCCTGGCGGGGGTCGTCCGACGGCACGCAGAGGACCTTGTCGTCGCCGCCCTTCTCGTCCTTCATGCGGAACATGCCGATGGCCCGCGCGCGGATGAGGCAGCCGGGGAACGTCGGCTCCTGCACGAGGACGAGCGCGTCGAGCGGGTCGCCGTCCTCGCCGAGGCTGTCCTCGACGAACCCGTAGTCGGCGGGGTACTGCGTCGCGGTGAACAGGGTGCGGTCCAGCCGGATCCGCCCGGAGATGTGGTCGACCTCGTACTTGTTTCGGCCGCCCTTGGGGATCTCGATGGTTACGTCGAAGTCCACGTCTGTCCCTCCTGCTGGGAGTGCCGGTCGGCCGCTCTAGTCTGGTACACCGCGTCGGTTCGAGGAGGCCATGGGTGGGATTCGGTCACCGGATCGGGCACACGTTACGGGTGCCGGGCCGCGGTTTCCGACGGGTGGTCACCGTTCTGGTCATCATCATGACGGCCGCGGCCACCGGCGGGGCCGTGGCGCTCAGCACACCGTCGCTGCTCGCGGCGCTGCACCCGACCGCGACGGCGAACGCCGAGCCGATCCTGCCCGCGCTCAAGCTGGGCCCGCTGTCGGGCGCCGCGCCGCTGCCCACCGAGACCGGGCTGGCCGCGGCGCTGGCGTCGTCGACGGCGAGGTTCCCCGGCACGTTCACCGGCGTGGTGCTGGACCCGGCGTCGAACAAGGTGCTGTGGCAGCGGACGCCCGACACCCCGCTCGTCCCCGGCTCGACCGCGAAGCTGCTCACCACGTCGGCCGCCCTGCTCACGCTCAACCCGACGAGCAGCCTGGTCACGAAGGTCGTCGCGGGCACTGAGCCCGGCTCGGTCGTCCTGGTCGGCGGCGGCGACCCGACGCTCACCGCGCTGCCGACGGGGAAGGTCGGCACCTACCCCGACCCGGCCCGCCTCACCGACCTCGCCGCGCAGGTCAAGAAGGCCACCGCCGGGAAGATCACCAAGGTGATGATCGACACCAGCCGCTACCGGGGTCCGACGCTCGCGCCGGGCTGGGACAGCCAGGACATCGCGGGCGGCGACATCACCCCGATCACCGCGCTCATGCTCGACGGCGGCCGCGTCGACCCCACCCAGCAGGACGGCGCGCGGGTGACCGACCCTGCCCAAGAGGCGGGGACGGCCTTCGCGAAGCTGCTGGGTCTCGGGGCGTCGGCCGTGGTCGAGGGCACCGCGCCCGCCAACGCCCAGGTGCTCGGCACGGTGGTCTCGGCGCCGATCTCGGAGCTGGTCGAGCATCTGCTGCAGTCCTCCGACAACGTGCTCGCCGAGGTGCTCGCCAGGGAGACCGCGCTCGCCCGCGGCGGCGAGCCGTCGTTCGACGGCGGGGTGGAGGCCACGATGGCCGCCCTCAACCAGGCGGGGATCCCGACCACGGGCGCGACGATGGTCGACGGCAGCGGGCTCTCCACGCAGGACAGGGTGCCCGCCCAGCTGCTCGGCGCGCTGCTGGCCGCTGCGGCCGCGCCCGCGCAGGGGCCCGACGACACCGAGTTCCTGCGGCCGGTGCTCACCGGGCTGCCGGTCGCGGGCGGCGACGGCACGCTGGAGGACCGGTTCGCGCCGGGCGAGGTGGCTTCGGCGGGCCGGGGGGTGGTGCGCGCGAAGACCGGCACGCTCACCACGGCCAGCAGCCTCGCGGGCGTGGTCGTCGACGCCGACCAGCGGCTTCTCGTGTTCGCGTTCATGTCCAACGGCACCCTGCCCTCCCGCGCCCGGCCCCGGCTCGACGATCTTGCGGCCGGGTTGTCCCGGTGCGGGTGCCGCTGAGCGGAGCTTGCCGGAGCTTGCGGAGCTTTGCGGAGCTTGCGGAGCGAACATCGGCGCCGAGCGAGCATCGGCGCCGAGGACGTAGCGTGGGGGCGTGCCGCGCTCTTCCCAGGACACCCCGCCCGCCGCCGTCACGGGCCTCCCGGTCGACTGGGATCTGGCCCGGCGCACCGCGGAGCGCCTCGTTCCGGCGGGGCCGACGGTCACCCGCGACGCCGCGATGGAGCTGGTCGCGCGGCTGCGCGCGGACGCCTCGACGGCCGAGGGGCACGTGCGGGAGGTCACCGGACTCGGCCGCGGGCTGCCGCTGCTGCCCGCCGACGTGGTCGACCGGCCCGCGTGGGCCGCGGCCGCCCTGTCCGGCATGGCGGCGCTGACGGCCGGGGCGCGGCTGCCGGACGTCGGGAAGGCGGCGCGGGCGGTCACCGCGCGCACGGCCGGGCTGCAGCTCGGCGGGGTCGTCGCGTACCTCGGCGGACGCGTGCTCGGCCAGTACGACCCGTTCGGCGGGCCGGACGGCGAGGGGCGGCTGCTGCTGGTGGCGCCGAACGTGCACGCCGCGCAGCAGGCCCTCGACGTCTCGTCGGCGGACTTCGGGCTGTGGGTGTGCCTGCACGAGGCCACGCACCGGCTGCAGTTCACGGCGGTGCCGTGGCTGCGGTCGTACTTCGCCGACGAGGTGTCGAAGCTGCTCTCGCTCACCGGGGAGAGCAGGCCCAGCCTCGACCGGCTGCCCGAGCTGTTCAAGACGTTGAAGGAGTCGAAGGGCGACTCACTGGCCGTCGTCGAGCTGCTGCAGGGCCCCGAGCAGCGCGCGGTGCTCGACAAGCTGCTGGCCTTGACGACGCTGCTGGAAGGCCACGCCGACCACGTCATGGACGCGGTGGGGCCGGACGTCGTGCCCACGGTGGAGACGATCAGGGCGCGGTTCACGATCCGCCGCCGCGGCGGGGGGCTCATCGACAGGGTCCTGCGCGCGCTCCTGGGGGTCGAGGCGAAGGTGCGGCAGTACGCCGTGGGCTCGGCGTTCACCAAGCACGTCGTCCTCGCCGCGGGGATGGACGGGTTCAACAAGGTGTGGGAGAGCCCCGAGACCATCCCCACCCGCGCCGAGCTCGCCGACCCCGGCGCGTGGTTGCGCCGGGTCCACGACATGGTCTGACCCGGCCCACGGTGAGTCCCGCGTTTCGGCACGGTGAGTCCCGCGTTTCGGCACGGTGAGTCCCGCAGACGGGCACGGTGAGTCCCGCGTTCCAGCACGGTGAGTCCCGTGATCCGACTCCGCGAACCGCCGATCCGGGTCCCGCGGGCGGGCACGCGGGACGGGTCGGGAGCGAAGATCACCAGCTCGGTGCACGGAGCGACACTTTCCGGCCGGAATTGCGCCGAGCTGACGATCATCGGTTGGGCGGGGCCGAGGGTCGGTCGGGGTCGGGGTCGGGGCGGGGGCGGGGTCGGCGGCGCGCCTCGCGGCGGGCATGGCGGGCGTGCGACCGTTGAGCCGTGACCACCAATCATGATCGCCGGGAGCGGCGCGCAAGGTGCGCAGGCGCACCTCCTGCACCGGAACCGGCGATCAACGAGGTGCGGCGGGCGGTGCGGGCCGCACTCGACGCTCTGCCCGCCCCAGCGCGGAGTGCGCCGCTGCTCGTCGGCTGCTCCGGCGGGGCGGACTCGCTCGCCCTCACCCTCGCCGCGGCCGGGGTCCGCGGGGCCGACGGCGTGCGCGCCGTCGTCGTCGACCATCAGCTGCAGGCCGGGTCGGCGGAACGGGCCGCGGCCACGGTCGCGCTGCTCGCCGAGCATGGCGTCGGGGCCGAGGTCCGACCGGTCGAGGTCGTCGGACCTGGAGGGATCGAGGCCGCGGCGCGCCGGGCGCGGCGGGCCGCACTGCGCGCCGCGCGCCCCCACCCCGACAGCCCGATCCTGCTCGGTCACACCCTCGACGACCAGGCCGAGACCGTCCTCCTCGGGCTCGGGCGGGGCTCCGGCGCGCGCTCCCTCGCGGGCATGCGCCGATGGGACCCGCCATGGCTGCGCCCGCTGCTCACCGTGCGACGGGCGGTGACCAGGGCGGTGTGCGCCGAGCTCGGCCTGCCCGTCTGGGACGACCCGCACAACGACGACCCCCGGTTCACCCGCGTCCGACTGCGGCACGAGGTCCTGCCACTGCTGGAAGAGGTGCTGTCCGGCGGGGTGGCCGAAGCGCTCGTCCGCACCGCCGAGCAGCTCCGCGAGGACGGCGACGCCCTCGACGCCGTCGCCGCCCGCCTCCTCACGGACGCCCGCCGCCCCGCCCCAGCCGACGCCCTCCCCCCCGCCGCACACACCGTCGATGGCCCGCACACACCGCCCGCAATGTGTGCCAGCCCCACACGGTGTGTGCCGTCGCCCGGGCTCAGCCCCGGCAGCGGCACCACCGACGTGCTCGACCTCGCCGCCCTCGACGGCGTTCCGCCCGCTCTGCGCCGACGGGTGCTGCGCGCCTGGCTGGCCGAAAGGGGTGTGACCGGCCTCACCGACGCCCAGCTCCGCGCCGCGGACGTTCTCGCAGGTCGCGGCCCCGACCGCGCCGGTGTCGCGGTGCCGGGCGGGTTGGAGCTGGTCCGCGCCCATGGGAAGCTCGGCATCCGTCCGGTCCGGTGGCCATCGGCCCGGTGAGCGCTTCGGAGGGAGCACACTCGCCGTGTACGACGGGGACATCGCCACCACGCTGGTCACCGCGGACGCGATCCGCACCAAGACCGCCGAGCTCGCCGAGACGATCGCCAAGGACTACCCCGAAGGACCGTCGGACCTGCTGCTCGTCGGCGTCCTCAAGGGCGCCGTCATGTTCATGACCGACCTCGCCCGCGCTCTGCCCGTCCCCGTGCAGCTGGAGTTCATGGCCGTGAGCTCCTACGGCTCGGCGACGACCTCCTCCGGCGTCGTGCGCATCCTCAAGGACCTCGACCGCGACATCGCGGGCCGCGACGTCCTCATCGTCGAGGACATCATCGACTCCGGTCTGACCCTCTCCTGGCTCCTCGGCAACCTGCGCTCGCGCAACCCGGCGTCGCTTGCGGTGTGCACGTTGCTGCGCAAGCCCGACGCGGTGAAGGTCGACGTGCCGGTGCGCTATGTCGGGTTCGACATCCCCAACGAGTTCGTCGTCGGCTACGGCCTCGACTACGGCGAGCGCTACCGCGACCTTCCGTTCATCGGCACCCTCGACCCGAAGGTGTACGCGTAGCTCGTGCGCGGAAAACGTCGCCAGAACAGTGTTATCCGCGCACGGGGGGGCCTGCGGGCGTGGCGAGCTTCGCCGGGTCGACTCCTGCGGGCGTGTCGGTGAAGGGCTCCGTGCCCAGCGCCAGCTGGATCTCCCCCAGCCCGCCGCCCCGCTCGGCGTAGTCCAGCGCCTTCGCGAGGTCGGCCACCCCGTTGCTGACGGGCAGGGGCGCGAGGTTCAACGTCGCGAGCAGCCCGACCGCGAGCCCGCCGGACGACAGGTAGGCGCTGCCCGAGTCGCCCGCGATCCCGGGGCTGAGCGTGTAGACCACGTGCCCGCGGCCGCCGCCGACGTCCGCCGCCGCCACCCCGACCTTCGGCGAGAGCGCCGCGACGCCCAGCCGCAACGGCGAGTTGCCGTACGTGTAGGCCAGCTCGCCCTCCCGCAGCCCGTCGGTGTCGATGCCGGTCGGCCCGCCGAAGAACGGCACGCTCGGGTTGACGTCGCCGACGTCGCCCGGCGCGATCCGGACGAGTGCGAGGTCGTTGTAGGCGCAGGTGGCGGGGTCGCGCTCGCCGAGCGCCTGCATCGTCACCCAGGAGCTGTACGCGAGCGTGCCGGTGCGCCGCGAGCCGTCGGCCGCGGCGATCGTGACCGTCGCGCCCAGCGGCACCGTGCCCGACGTGCAGCCGTTCGTCTCGGTGTCCGGGCCGGTGCCGCCGCAGTGGGCGGCCTCGCCGAGGTAGACGTCGTGGCCTGCGGTGAACACGAAGTCGCTGGTGCACACCCCGCCGCCCGCGGTCTCGGTGACGACGCCGGGCCGGATCGGCGCCGTCGCCGCGGGCGCCCAGAGGTGGGCGGGCGACGCGTGGGCGGCCGCAGGGGCCACCACCGCACCGACGACGACCGCCAGGACGGCCGCGGCACGCAGCCTCACCGTCATCCGAATTCCCCCCGCACGCCTGGCCAACGAGCGTGCCCCCCGCGATGTGACGCGCACCCCCCGGCGAGATCCTGCCGGGGGCCATGGTGGGGCGGGAACACGGGGTCCGACCCGGTCGTTGCCCGGACAACGCGTCACCGGAGCGTTACGGCACAGGTCCGCTATCCTGGGGGACTCGGGGCCGGTCAGGGCCGCGCCGCGCGCCAGAGGATCTCGTCAGGGAAGGTGAAGGCCGCCAGGCCGAAGCTGCATGGACCGCAAGCGCCTGCTCCGCAACCCTCTGATCTGGATCCTCGCTGCGGTCCTGGTCTTCTTCGCCTTCAGCGTGCTGTTCGACGACACGCGCGGCTACACCCAGGTCGACACGTCGGTCGCGATCGCCCAGATCCAGAACGGCAACGTCAAGAACGCCGTCATCGAGGACCGCGAGCAGCGGCTGCGGCTCACCCTCACCAACGAGGTCGAGGGCAGCACCCAGATCATCACGCAGTACCCGGCCGACACGAGCGCCACGGTCGTCTCCGCGCTGGAGACGGCGAGCAACAAGCCGACCTTCAACACCGTGGTCCACCAGGACTCGTTCCTGACCCAGATGTTGATCTTCATCGTCCCGCTGGGCATCGTCCTGCTGATCCTGTTCTGGATGATGAACAACGCCCAGGGCGGCGGGAACCGGGTGATGAGCTTCGGCAAGTCCAAGGCCAAGCAGCTGTCCAAGGACATGCCCAAGACGACCTTCGCCGACGTCGCGGGCGCCGACGAGGCCGTCGAGGAGCTCTACGAGATCAAGGACTTCCTGCAGAACCCCGGCCGCTACCAGGCGCTCGGCGCGAAGATCCCCAAGGGCGTGCTGCTCTACGGGCCGCCCGGCACCGGCAAGACGCTGCTGGCGCGCGCGGTCGCGGGCGAGGCGGGCGTGCCGTTCTACACGATCTCCGGGTCGGACTTCGTCGAGATGTTCGTCGGCGTCGGCGCCTCCCGCGTGCGCGACCTGTTCGAGCAGGCCAAGCAGAACTCCCCGTGCATCATCTTCGTCGACGAGATCGACGCGGTCGGCCGCCAGCGCGGCGCGGGCCTCGGCGGCGGGCACGACGAGCGCGAGCAGACGCTCAACCAGCTGCTCGTCGAGATGGACGGCTTCGACGCGCGCACCAACGTCATCCTCATCGCGGCCACCAACCGGCCCGACATCCTCGACCCCGCGCTGCTGCGCCCCGGCCGGTTCGACCGCCAGATCCCGGTCGGCGCGCCCGATCTCGCGGGCCGCCGCGCGGTGCTCGCGGTGCACGCCAAGGGCAAGCCCTTCGCGCCGAACGTCAACTTCGACGGGCTGGCCAAGCGCACGGTCGGCATGTCCGGCGCCGACCTGGCCAACGTCATCAACGAGGCCGCACTGCTCACCGCGCGCGAGAACGGCTCGCTGATCACCGAGGCGGCGCTGGAGGAGTCGGTCGACCGCGTCGTCGGCGGTCCGCGGCGCAAGGGCAAGATCATCTCCGAGCAGGAGAAGAAGATCACCGCCTACCACGAGGGCGGGCACGCGCTCGCCGCGTGGGCCATGCCCGACCTGGAGCCGGTCTACAAGCTCACGATCCTGCCCCGCGGCCGCACCGGCGGGCACGCGCTCGTCGTCCCCGAGGACGACAAGGGCCTCATGACCCGCTCGGAGATGATCGGCCGCCTGGTGTTCGCGATGGGCGGACGCAGCGCCGAGGAGCTGGTCTTCCACGAGCCGACGACGGGTGCGTCGTCCGACATCGACCAGGCCACCAAGATCGCCCGCGCGATGGTCACCGAGTACGGCATGAGCGCGCGGCTCGGCGCCGTCCGCTACGGCCGCGACCAGGGCGACCCCTTCCTCGGCCGCACGATGGGCAACCAGCCCGACTACTCGCTCGAGGTCGCCCACGAGATCGACGAGGAGGTGCGCAAGCTCATCGAGGCCGCGCACACCGAGGCGTGGGAGATCCTCAACACCTACCGCGACGTCCTCGACGACCTCGTCCTCGAGCTCCTGGAGAAGGAGACGCTCACCCGCAAGGACCTCGAGCGGATCTTCGGCCAGGTCGAGAAGCGGCCGCGCATCACCGCGTTCAACGACTTCGGCGGCCGTACGCCGTCGGACAAGCCGCCGATCAGCACGCCCGCCGAGCTGGCCAAGGAGCGCGGCGAGCCGTGGCCGCCGCTCACCGATCGCGAGCCGACGCCCGTCGGGTCCTACCCGGGCGGCAGCGGCAACGGCGCGCAGCAGCCGTACCCCGGCGGCTACCCGTCGGGCCCGCAGGACTCGTGGGGGCCGACCTACCCGACCGCGGCCCAGAAGCCCGCCCCGGAGCCTGCCCAGCCGAACGCCGTTCCGCACAACTACGGCGCGCCGCCCGGATGGCGCCCGGCCACCACGCCCGCGGGGCAGACCTGGCCGCCGCCGGAGCACCAGCCGCCATGGGGCGTGCCCGTCCCGCAGGACGGCACCAACGGCAACGCGGGCGCGAAGAAGGAGACCCAGGACGCCGAGGACGGGTCCCACTGAGCGCGTCCGTGAACGGGGTCCGACCGAAAGGCGTCGACCGGCCCCGAGCCGAGGCCGCGATCCGGGAGCTGCTCATCGCCGTCGGCGAGGACCCCGGCCGCGAGGGCCTGCGCGACACGCCAGCCCGGGTCGCGCGGGCCTACGCCGAGATCTTCGCGGGCCTCTACACCGACCCCGACTCCGTGCTGGACAAGACGTTCGACGAGAACCACCAGGAGCTCATCCTCGTCAAGGACATCCCCATCTTCTCCATCTGTGAGCACCACCTGGTGCCGTTCCACGGGGTCGCGCACGTCGGCTACATCCCCGGCGAGCACGGCCGGGTGACGGGGCTGTCGAAGCTGGCGCGGGTCGTCGACCTCTACGCCCGCCGCCCTCAGGTCCAGGAGCGCCTCACCGGGCAGGTCGCGGACGCGATCGTGCGCAAGCTCGACCCGCGCGGCGTGATCGTCGTGATGGAGGCGGAGCACCTGTGCATGGGGATGCGCGGCATCCGCAAGCCCGGCGCGCGCACCACCACCTCCGCCGTCCGCGGGATCTTCCAGACCTCGCCGAGCTCGCGCGCGGAGGCGCTCTCGCTGATCCGGGGGTCCTGATGGGGCTGCCCCGGCTCGGGCGGTGCGCGGTGCTCGGCGTCCTGAACGTCACACCCGACTCGTTCTCCGACGGCGGCCGGTTCCTCGACCGCGATGACGCCGTGCGGCACGGGATCGCGCTGCGCGCTGCCGGTGCGGATCTCGTGGATGTCGGCGGGGAGTCGACGCGCCCCGGCGCCGTCCAGGTGGACGCCGCCACCGAATGCGCCCGCATCCTGCCCGTGATCACTGATCTCGTGGCGCACGGGGTGGCGGTAAGCGTCGACACGACCCGCGCGGCGGTCGCGGCGGCGGCGATCGAGGCGGGCGCGGTGCTCGTCAACGACGTCTCGGGCGGGCTGGCCGATCCCGACATGGCGGCCGTCGTCGCCACCGCGCGCGTGCCGTGGGTGCTCATGCACTCCCGCGGGGCGGCCGACGCCCCGGCGGGCTACGAGGACGTGATCGGCGAGGTGCGCGCGGAGCTGGTGGCGCGCGTGGACGCCGCCGTGCTGGTCGGGGTCGACCCTTCGCTGCTGCTGCTCGACCCCGGGCTGGGCTTCGCGAAGAACGCCGCGCACAACTGGACGCTGCTGCGCAGGCTCGACGTGCTCGTCGCGCTCGGGTTCCCGGTGCTGGTCGGGGCGTCCCGCAAGCGGTTCCTCGGCCACCTGCTGGCCGACGCCGACGGCACGCTGCGCCCGCCCGCGGGCCGCGACATCGCCACGGCGGTGATCAGCGGGCTGGCCGCCGACCGGGGGGCGTGGGGCGTGCGGGTGCACGACGTGGCCTCCACAATGGACGCCGTGGCCGTCGCGACCGCGCTGAACCTGGGCGCCTCCCGGGCCCGCACGTCCGGGGACGGCACGCCGTGACCGCCCGCGGAACGCCGGGCCGTCGCGACCGCGCCCAACCCGGGCACCCACCGGGCCCGCACCTCCGGCGACCGGCCCCCGTGGCCACCCACGACACGCCGGGCCGAGCCGCGTGCGGGCGCGCGACCCGCGGCGATCGGCGGAGGCGGGCATGACCGACCGCATCGAGCTGCGCGGGCTGCGGGTGCGCGGCCACCACGGCGTGTTCGAGCACGAGCGCCGAGACGGGCAGGAGTTCGTCGTCGACGTGACGGTGTGGATGGACCTCACGGCCGCCGCCGCCTCCGACGACCTCGCCGACACGATCCACTACGGCGAGCTGGCCGAGAGCGTCGCCGCGATCGTGGGGGGCGAGCCGTGCGACCTGATCGAGACGGTGTCCGCGCGCGTCGCGGACATGGTGATGACCGACGCTCGGGCCGTGGCGGTCGAGGTCACGCTGCACAAGCCGCAGGCGCCGATCCCCCTTGAGTTCGCCGACGTCGCCGTGGTCGCCCGCCGCTCGCGTCGCCGTCCGGGGGTCGCGCCGTGACACGCCCACCGCACACGCGTCGTCGTGCTCACACCAGCGTTGCGACGCCTGTGTCGCCGCTCCGATGCCGGTGCCGTGACCGAGCCGCCGGTCCCCGCGCCGTGCCCCGGCGCTCGCCGCCCACCAGCGCGGCGTCGGGAGCGGTGGCGCGGGCGGTGGTCCGCGGGGTCGCGGGGCCCGGCTGCCGGGGCGGGGATGCCTCGTGACGGCCGCGGTGCTTTCGCTCGGGTCGAACCTCGGCGACCGGTTCGCGCACCTGCGCGCCGCGGTCGCGGGGTTCGCCGACGCGCTCGTCGCCGCGTCGCCGGTGTACGAGACGGCGCCGTGGGGCGGGGTGGCCCAGGACGACTACCTCAACGCCGTGCTCCTCGTCGCCGACCCCGCCGTCGACGCCTGGGGATGGCTGCGGCGGGGGCAGGCGCTGGAGAACGCCGCCGGGCGCGTCCGGGACGTCCGGTGGGGGCCGCGCACGCTGGACGTCGACGTCGTCACGGTCGACGAGGTCCGCAGCGCCGACCGCGAGCTCCTGCTGCCCCACCCGGGCACACCGGAGCGCGCGACCGTCCTGCGGCCGTGGCTGGACGTCGACCCGCACGCCGTCCTGCCCGGCCACGGCCCGGTCGCCGCGCTGCTGGCCGCGCTGGGCCCCGACGCGGAGCAGGGCATGCGCCGCCGCGACGACCTGGCGCTCTTCCCGTGACCGCCCCGACGGCGGCCGACCGGCGCCGCACCTCCCTCGCCACCGCACACGTGAAGTGGCGCCCGCACCAGCGTCCTGACGGGGGTGCGGGCACGAGAACACCGGTGCGGTCGACCGTACGGGGATCCCCGTGACCCCGACGCGGCCGCGCGACCTCCTCGCCGTCGGGCTCGTCGTCGCGGTGCTGGCGAACCTCGTCGTGCGGCTCACCTACGCGTCGCTGCCCGGGTTTCCGCTGCTCGGCGGCATGACCTTGGGCGTGCTCGGCGCCGCGGAGGCGATCGGCGGGCGGGCGCTGCGGGCCCGCATCCGCCGCGAGCCGGGCACGACGCCCGTCCAGCCCCTCGTCGCGGCCCGCGCGGTGGTCCTCGCCAAGGCGTCGTCGGTGGCGGGCGCGGTCGTCGCGGGCGGGTGGGCGGGCCTGCTGGTCTTCACCGCGCCCCAGGCCGGATCGGTGACGGCGGCCGCGTCCGACACCGCCGCGGCCGTCGTCGGGCTCGTGTGCGCGCTCGTGCTCGTCGGCGGGGCGCTGTGGCTGGAGCACTGCTGTCGCACGCCGGACGATCCGGACCGGCCCGACGTCCCGCCCGACCCGTAGGCTCTGGCGCCATGACGCAGGCCACGGGCGTTTTCCTGACCGGCGGCCCCACCGCGGCGCTGCCGACACAGCAACGCCAGCGCCGTGGCGTGCTCGCGCCGGTGATCGGGCTGGTCGCGCTCGGGATCTGCGGGCTGGTCGTGCTCGGCCTGGTGGGTACGAGCGTCGGGGCGGGCGGGATCGTCGTCGGGGCGCTGTGTGCGCTGCTGCCGGTCGGGCCGGTGGTCGCGACGTTCCTGTGGATCGACCGCTGGGAGCCCGAGCCGCCCCGCCTGCTGCTCACCGCGTTCCTGTGGGGCGCCTGCTTCGCGGCGCTGGCCGCCCTGATCATCAACTCCAGCGCCGCTCTCGCCGTCGACGAGCTGCTGGGCCGCGGCAGCGGTGACGTCCTCGGTTCGATCGTGATCGCCCCGCTCGTCGAGGAGGGCCTCAAGGGTGCGTTCCTCGTCGGGCTGCTGATCTTCCGCCGCCGTGAGTTCGACGGGATCATCGACGGCATCGTCTACGCCGGGCTGGTCGCGACGGGTTTCGCGTTCACCGAGAACATCCTCTACTTCGGACGCGCGTTCACCGAAGAGGCGCAGATGGGCGGCAGCGTGCTGTCGGTGCTGATCCTGCGCGGCGTGCTCTCGCCGTTCGCGCATCCGCTCTTCACGTCGATGACGGGGATCGGCGCGGGCATCGCCGCCAACAGCCGCAACGCCGCTGCCCGACCGTTCTACGTGCTCGGTGGCTACGCGGTGGCGGTCGCCCTGCACGCGATCTGGAACAGCTCGGCCTCGCTGTTCGACGGCGGCGCGTTCCTCGTGGTCTACGGCCTCCTCATGGTGCCGCTGTTCGCGGCGGTGATCACGATCGTGGTGTGGCAGCGGAAGCGGGAGCAGGCGGTGATCGCCGAGCAGCTGCCGGGCTTCGCGCGGGCCGGGTGGATCGCGCCGAGCGAGGTGCAGCTGCTGTCGAGCCTTGCCGGGCGACGCGGTTGGCGCGCTGCCGTGCGACGGCGGTCCGGGCGGGCGGTCGAGAAGGCCGTCACCCACTACCAAGAGGCCGTGACGGACCTGGCGTTCCTGCGCGCCCGCATGGCCAAGGGCGCCATCGGGCCGATGGGGCGCCAGTGGCACGACGAGGCGCTGGCCGAGGTGATCCGGGCGCGGCGGCGGGCCGTCGGGCATCCGGAGGCGCTGACGGTCGCGCTGCGCCACCACGGCGGCCCCGGCGGATGGACGCCGCCGCCCTCCGGCCCCCCGCCGAGCCCCCAGCAGCCGTTCCCGCCCAACCAGCCTCCGCAGAGCTGGCCCCATCGGTAGGGGCGCGAGCCCGCCCGCCGCCGGTCCGCGCAGACCGGCGTGGCGCCTCACAGAGGCCGCGGCGGGAGTGGCGACGTCGGCCGGGCGGGCTGAGTGCGCGCTCGCCGCCGGGGGCGCCGTCGTCGCAGACCGGACTGGCGCCTCGCAGAGCCCCGGGGCCCTGCGAGGCGTAGGGCAGCTCTGCGAAGTGCGCCTGCGGACCGCGGGCCGCGCCGGGGCGATCCGAGCGCACCTGTCGCCAGGTGCCGGGCGCGCCGGGCCGATCCGACGGCGGCTGCGGGGTGTGCCGGACCGCGGGCGGTGGCACGCCGGGGGGTGGGCACGCCGGTGGGCGGCCGCGGGCGGGGGGCACGCCGGTGGGCGGCCGCGGGGGTGATGTGCGGGCGCGCGGTGGGGCAGGCCGGTGGGCGGCCGCGGGGGTGATGTGCGCGGGCGCGCGGTGGGGCGCGTCACCGTGTCCGGCTGTCGGGGTCGCGGGCTAGCCTGTGCCCGGCCGCCAACGGTGCGCCCAGGCGGCCGCGACGACGTCCTGGGGAGTGGTCATGGGTGCGACACGGCCCGCGCGGCTGGCCATCGGGGTGGTGTCGGCCGGGCGCGTGGGGTCGGTCGTCGGCGCAGCGTGGGCCGCCGCCGGGCACCACGTCGTCGCCACGTCGGGGGTGTCGCGTGAGTCGGTCCGGCGTGCCGAGGCCCTGCTGCCCGACGTCCCGTTGCTGCCGCCCGACGAGGTGGCCGCCCTGGCCGATCTCGTCCTGCTCGCCGTGCCCGACGACGTCCTCGAAGGGCTCGTCCGCGGGCTGGCCGCGGCGGGGAGCTTCCGTGCGGGCCAGATCGTCGTCCACACCTCGGGCGCCCACGGCGTCGCGGCGCTCGCCCCCGCCGCCGAGCGGGGGGTGCTGCCGCTCGCGCTGCACCCCGTGATGACGTTCACCGGGCGCGTCGAGGACGTGGCCCGGCTGCGCGGCGCGAGCGTGGGCGTCACGGCCACCCAGGACGACGAGGCGGGCTGGAGCGTGGGCGAGGCGCTCGTGGTCGAGATGGGTGCGGACCCGGTGCGCATCCCGGAACCGGTGCGCCCGCTCTACCACGCCGCGCTGGCGCACGGGGCCAACCATCTGGTCACCCTTGTGCGCGACTGTGTCGACACCCTCGAGGCGGCGGGCGTCCACCCCGCCGAGCGGCTCGTCGCGCCGCTGCTCTCGGCCGCGCTGGACAACGCGCTGCGCCACGGCGACCGCGCGCTCACCGGCCCCGTGTCACGCGGCGACGCAGGCACCGTCCGCAAGCACCTGGAGGTGCTCACGGCCGCCGACCCCCACCTCGCCGCCGCGTACCGGGCGATGGCCGTGCGCACGGCCCACCGCGCGCTCGCGGCGGGCCTGCTGCCCGAGCACGCGGCCAAGGACGTGCTCACCACGCTGGAGGACACCCCATGACCACGCGTCCCACCCGATCCTCCGCCCAGTCCCCGACACCGCGATGACCACCCCGAAGACCGCGGGCGGCTACGCGGCGGGCGAGCTCACCGTGCACGACACCCCGGCGGGCATCGCCGCGGTGAGCCGGGCCCTGCGCGGCGCGGGCCGCCGGGTGCTGCTCGTCCCCACGATGGGCGCGCTGCACGCGGGCCACCGCGAGCTGATCCGGCATGCCCGCCGCACGCCCGGCTCCACCGCCGTCGCGGTCTCGATCTTCGTGAACCCCCTGCAGTTCGGGCCGAGCGAGGACCTCGAGCGCTACCCCCGGCCGCTGGAGGCCGACCTCGCCGCCTGCCGGGAGGAGGGCGTCGAGCTGGTCTTCACCCCGGCCGTCGCGGACATGTACCCCCCGGGCGCCGACACCGTCGTCAACCCCGGCCCGCTGGGCCGTGAGCTGGAGGGGGCGGTGCGGCCGGGCCACTTCCCCGGCGTGCTCACGGTCGTCGCCAAGCTCTTCCACATCGTCGCGCCGGACCTCGCGTTCTTCGGCGAGAAGGACTACCAGCAGCTCGTGCTGGTCCAGAAGATGGTGCGCGACCTGGACTTCTTCATCTCCATCGTCGGCGTGCCCATCGTCCGCGAACCGGACGGGCTGGCCCTGTCGTCGCGCAACGTCTACCTCTCGCCGGAGGAGCGGGCACGCGCCCTCGTGCTGCAGCGGGCCCTCTGGGCGGGAGCGGGGGCATCCGCGCAGGGCGCCGACGCCGTACTGACGACGGCGCGCGCGGTGCTGGCCGAGGAGCCGACCGTCGCGGTCGACTACCTGGAGCTGCGCGCCCCCGATCTCGGTCCGGCTCCCGCGTCCGGCCAGGCGCGGCTGCTCGTCGCCGCGCGCGTCGGCACCACCCGCCTGATCGACAACGTCGCGGTGCGCCTCTAGTGCCCCGCCTCGGAAGGTCGGTGCGGAAATCGGCCGCCGCGTTTCGCGGCGGACCTTTCGGGGCGGGGCACTAGTGCTGCTCTGCATCGACGTCGGCAACACCCAGATCGCCCTCGGCCTCTACGCCGGGGGCGACGAGGCCGAGGCGCGACCGCCCCTGGTGCGCGCCTGGCGCATGCGCACCGACCCCCGCATGACCGCCGACGAGCTGGAGGTGGCGGTCGGCGGGATGCTCGGGCGCCGGTACGCGGAGTCGGTCACCGGGGTGGCGGCGCTCTCGACCGTGCCCAGCCTGCTCCGCGAGCTGCGGATACTGGTCGAGCGCCGGGAGGAGCCGTCGGTCGTCGTGGGGCCGGGGGTGCGTACCGGGGTGCCGCTGCTGGTGGACAACCCGCGCGAGGTCGGCGCCGACCGCGTCGTCAACACGCTCGCGGCGCACCGCCTCTTCGACACCGCATGTGTGGTCGTCGACTTCGGCACGTCCACCAACATCGACGTCGTCTCCCGCAAGGGCGAGTTCCTCGGCGGCGCGCTCGCCCCCGGCATCGAGATCTCCATGGAGGCGCTCGCCACCAGGGCCGCGGCGCTGCGCACGGTGGAGCTGGTGCGGCCCCGTTCGGTCATCGGCAAGAACACGGTGGAGTGCCTGCAGGCCGGGGTGCTCTACGGCTTCGCGGGGCAGGTCGACGGGCTGGTGCGCCGGATCCTCGACGAGCTGGGCCCGGAGGCCGGGCCGGTCACCGTGCTCGGCACCGGCGGTCTCGCGCCGTTGATGGTCGGCGAGTCGGTGACGATCAGCGAGCACGTGCCCGATCTGACGCTGCTCGGGCTGCGCCTCAGCTACCTGCGCAACGTGCGCACGACCTCGGTGACCATGGGCAGCGTGAACGCCCCCGGCGACGTCTCGGGACGCTCGGCGAGATAGTCCCGCATGCGGGCGAGCGACGCCTCGCGCTCGGTGGGGTCGGCGATCAGCGCCCAGGAGTGCGTGGCGATCGTCTCGAGGAAGCCGTCGATCGTGGTGGGCACCGGGTTGGCGAACCGGCGGGCCGCGGAGGCACCGAACGCGGGGTGGGTCGGGCGGGCGGTCTCGGCCGTCGACCCGACCGGGAGGCGCTCCTCGGCGTGCAGCGCGCGGTGGTAGCCGCGCACCCAGTCGACGGAGTCGTCGTCGCCGTTCCACAGCACGACGAGCACGCCGCCGGGCCGGAGCACCCGCGCGATCTCGTCCTCGGCGGCGTCCGGCTCGAACCAGTGCCAGGCCGTCCCGACGACGACCGCGTCGACGGCGCCGTCGGCCATCGGTATCCGCTCCGCGCTGCCCTCACGCGCGTCGACGTCCGGAAAGCCGACGCGGAACTGGGCGAGCATCGCCGGGTCGGGGTCCACGGCGGTCACGCGCACGCCGGGGCGTCCGACGAGCGCCTCGGTGACCTTCCCGGTGCCCGCGCCGAGGTCGAGGACGTCGCCGCCGGGGGCGGGGGCGAGCGCCCAGTCGATCGCCGCGACGGGGTAGCCGGGGCGATGACGGGCGTACGCGGCGGCCACCGCGCCGAAGGACCTGGCGCGTTCTGGCATGCCTCCGAGCGTAGGTCGACACTTGCGTGCACGCCCGCCGCGATAGCGTCGCGCGCCGCTCATTACCCTTTCTCCTGTGAGCAACCAACCCGCCGCCCCTGACCTGCCCGAGCAGATGCGGGTACGGCGGGTGAAGCGCGCGGAGATGCTCGACGAGGGCCGCGAGGCCTACCCCGTCGCCGTCGGCCGCACCCACACGCTCGCGCAGGTGCGCGCCGCCCATCCCGACCTGCCGCCGGACACCGCCACCGGCGAGATCGTCGGCGTGACCGGCCGGGTGATGTTCCTGCGCAACACCGGAAAGCTCTGCTTCGCGACCCTCCACGAAGGCGACGGCACGGAGCTGCAGGCGATGCTGTCGCTCGCGTCGGTCGGCGAGGACGAGCTCGCGCGGTGGAAGGCGAGCGTCGACCTCGGCGACCACGTCTTCGTCCACGGCGAGGTGATCACCTCCCGGCGTGGCGAGCTGTCGGTGATGGCCGACGCCTGGGCGATGGCGGCCAAGGCCCTGCGCCCACTGCCCAATGTGCACAGCGAGCTCTCCGAGGAGACCCGGGTCCGGCAGCGCTACGTCGACCTCGTCGTCCGCCCGCAGGCCAGGGAGATGGTCCGGCGCCGGGCCGCCGTCGTCAGGAAGCTGCGCGACGTGCTGCACGGCCGTGAGTTCGTCGAGGTCGAGACGCCGATGCTGCAGCTGCTGCACGGTGGCGCGACGGCCCGCCCGTTTGTCACCCACGCCAACGCCCTCGACCAGGATCTGTACCTCAGGATCGCACCGGAGCTCTTTCTCAAGCGCACGGTCGTCGGCGGCGTGGAACGAGTCTTCGAGATCAACCGCAACTTCCGTAACGAGGGCATCGACTCCACGCACTCGCCCGAGTTCGCGATGCTGGAGGCGTATCAGAGCTACGCCACCTACGACGACATGGCCGAGCTCACCCGCACTCTCGTACAGGAGTCGGCACGCGCCGTGTTCGGTTCCACGACGGTGGTTCACGCCGACGGGACGTCACACGACCTGAGCGGGGAGTGGCGCTCCGTAACCTTGCACGAGGCCGTGTCGGAAGCGACGGATACGGAAGTCACCCCCGACACGGGCGTCGAGGAACTGCGGAAGCTGGCCGACGCGCACGAGGTCGAGCTGAAGGATTCTCAGGGAAGTGGCGAGATCGTGCTCGAGCTTTTCGAGAAGCTCGTCGAGCACACGCTGACGGCTCCGACGTTCGTGCGCGACTACCCGGTCGAAGTGCGGCCGCTGACCCGCCAACATCGCGACGACCCTCGGCTCGCCGAGGCGTGGGACCTGATCATCTTCGGCACGGAGCTGGCGACCGGGTACTCTGAGCTGGTCGATCCGGTGATCCAGCGTGATCGACTGACCACGCAGTCACTGCGCGCTGCCGCCGGTGACCCAGAGGCGATGCAGCTCGACGAGGACTTCCTCCGCGCCATGGAGTACGGATTGCCGCCCTGCGGCGGGATCGGCATGGGTGTGGACAGGTTGCTCATGACACTGACCGGCCTGGGAATCCGAGAAACCATTCTGTACCCACTTGTGCGATCCGAGTAGGACCCGACTCGACAACACCTCGGCAATCGAGATATCGTCGGTGCCGTCCCCTCCAGTTATGAGTGCGAAAGAAGGGCTGCGGCGGTGGCGCAGATCCAGGAGATCCGGCTCATCGACGATCTCGACGGCCGGGAGGCCGACGAGACGGTCGAGTTCGGTATCGACGGCAAGAGTTACGAGATCGACCTGTCCTCGGCGAATGCGGGCAAGCTGCGTGATGCGCTTGCCGAGTTCGTCAGCTCGGCTCGCCGGGCAGGCGGACGGGCCAAGCGGGCGGTGGCAGCGGCCCCGGCCCGCCGGGCCTCGGTCGACCGGGAGCAGAACCAGGCGATCCGGGAATGGGCTCGGGCCCACAAGATGAAGGTGTCCGACCGTGGACGCATCCCCAGCGAGGTGCTGGAGGCGTATCACCAGGCTAACTAGTTCGCTCTCCGCGAAGGGCCCGCGCGTGCGCGGGCCCTTCGCCGTGCCAGGACGGCCGTCGAGCGACGGATGACGGCGTCCGCCACGGGCGTTGACCCCACATCAGCCGATACGATGGTCTGAGGCGTACGCGGCGCAGCGGCGTCGAGCGTTGCCGCGCGTTCATGCGCAGTAGGCGAGGAGATCGAATGTTCGAGAGGTTCACCGACCGAGCGAGGCGGGTTGTCGTCCTGGCGCAAGAAGAAGCCAGGATGCTCAACCACAACTACATCGGCACCGAGCACATCCTCCTCGGCCTCATCCACGAGGGCGAGGGTGTGGCCGCGAAGGCCTTGGAGTCCCTCGGGATCGCCCTGGAGGGCGTCCGCCAGCAGGTCGAGGAGATCATCGGCCAGGGCCAGCAGGCGCCGAGCGGGCACATCCCGTTCACGCCGAGGGCCAAGAAGGTGCTGGAGCTGTCCCTGCGCGAGGCGCTGCAGCTCGGCCACAACTACATCGGCACCGAGCACATCCTGCTCGGCCTGATCCGCGAGGGCGAGGGCGTCGCGGCACAGGTCCTGGTCAAGCTGGGAGCCGACCTCAACCGGGTCCGCCAGCAGGTGCTGCAGCTGCTGAGCGGCTACCAGGGCAAGGAGCCCGCCGAAGGGGCGTCCGGCGGTCGCGGCGAGGGCACGCCGTCGTCGTCGCTGGTGCTCGACCAGTTCGGCCGCAACCTCACCCAGTCCGCCCGCGAGGGCAAGCTCGACCCGGTGATCGGGCGCGAGAAGGAGATCGAGCGGGTCATGCAGGTCCTCTCCAGGAGGACCAAGAACAACCCCGTCCTCATCGGCGAGCCGGGCGTCGGCAAGACGGCCGTCGTCGAGGGGCTGGCCCAGGGCATCGTCAAGGGCGAGGTGCCCGAGACGCTCAAGGACAAGCAGCTCTACACGCTGGACCTGGGCTCGCTGGTCGCGGGCTCGCGCTACCGCGGTGACTTCGAGGAGCGCCTCAAGAAGGTGCTCAAGGAGATCCGCACCCGCGGCGACATCATCCTGTTCATCGACGAGCTGCACACGCTGGTCGGCGCGGGCGCCGCGGAGGGCGCGATCGACGCGGCGTCCATCCTCAAGCCGATGCTGGCCCGCGGCGAGCTGCAGACGATCGGCGCCACCACGCTCGACGAGTACCGCAAGTACGTCGAGAAGGACCCGGCGCTGGAGCGGCGCTTCCAGCCGATCCAGGTGGGCGAGCCGTCGGTGACGCACACCATCGAGATCCTCAAGGGCCTGCGTGACCGGTACGAGGCGCACCACCGCGTCACGATCACCGATCCCGCACTGGTCGCGGCGGCCACGCTGGCCGACCGCTACATCTCCGACCGGTTCCTGCCCGACAAGGCGATCGACCTCATCGACGAGGCGGGCGCGCGCATGCGCATCCGCCGGATGACCGCGCCGCCGGACCTCCGCGAGTTCGACGAGAAGATCGCCAACGTGCGTCGGGACAAGGAGTCGGCGATCGACGCGCAGGACTTCGAGCGGGCCGCGCACCTGCGCGACTCGGAGAAGCAGCTGCTCGCGCAGAAGTCGGAGCGGGAGAAGCAGTGGAAGTCCGGCGACCTCGACGTCGTCGCCGAGGTCGACGACGAGCAGATCGCCGAGGTACTGGCCAACTGGACCGGCATCCCCGTCTTCAAGCTCACCGAGGAGGAGACCACGCGTCTGCTCCGCATGGAGGATGAGCTGCACAAGCGGATCATCGGCCAGGAGGAGGCCGTCAAGTCGGTGGCGCAGGCCATCCGCCGCACGCGCGCAGGCCTGAAGGACCCCAAGCGCCCGTCGGGCTCGTTCATCTTCGCCGGGCCGTCCGGCGTGGGTAAGACGGAGCTGTCGAAGGCGCTGGCGAACTTCCTGTTCGGCGAGGACGACGCCCTCATCCAGATCGACATGGGCGAGTTCCACGACCGCTACACCGCCTCGCGGCTCTTCGGTGCCCCTCCCGGGTACGTCGGCTACGAGGAGGGTGGCCAGCTCACCGAGAAGGTGCGGCGCAAGCCGTTCTCGGTGGTGCTGTTCGACGAGATCGAGAAGGCGCACCAGGAGGTCTACAACACCCTCCTGCAGGTGCTGGAGGACGGCCGCCTCACCGACGGCCAGGGCCGCACGGTCGACTTCAAGAACACTGTGATCATCTTCACGTCGAACCTGGGCACCCAGGACATCTCGAAGGCCGTCGGGCTCGGGTTCGCCCAGAGCAACGACGAGAGCTCGAACTACGAGCGGATGAAGAACAAGGTCAACGACGAGCTGAAGAAGCACTTCCGCCCCGAGTTCCTCAACCGCATCGACGACATCGTGGTGTTCCACCAGCTCACCCAGGAGCAGATCATCACGATGGTCGACCTCATGATCACCCGGGTCGAGGCGGCGCTGGCCAACAAGGACATGGCCATCGAGCTCACCCCGGCCGCCAAGGGCCTCCTGGCCCGGCGCGGGTGGGACCCGGTGCTGGGCGCGCGGCCGCTGCGCCGCACGATCCAGCGCGAGATCGAGGACCAGCTCTCCGAGAAGATCCTCTTCGGCGAGGTGGAGCCCGGTCAGATCGTGATCGTCGACGTCGAGGGCCTCGACCCGGACGCCCCCGAGGGCTCCCGGGCCGCCGACGACAAGGCCAAGTTCACCTTCCGCGGTGAGCCGAAGCCGAGCCTGGTTCCCGACGCCCCGCCGGTCGACATGGCCAAGGGCGAGTAGCACCGCACCCCGCGACGCCCGCCCGGACCTTGGGGTCCGGGCGGGCGTTCGCCGTCTCCGGGCCGACCGCGCACAAGCTCGGGTGTCCTCGCACAGGGCCGACCGTGTGCGAGGACGCCGCAACCTGTGCGAGGTGCCGGGCGGGCGGCGATGGCCACGCCCTCGGCGCGGAGCAGGCCGGACTTGGTTCAATGCGGCGTGAGCTCCGTGCGGCCCGTGCCCGAGACCGGGCTGATGTCGGGCGGGGAGCTGTCCGCGGACGACGCGTGGCCGACCGCCCGCCGCCACGGCCTGCGCCCTCTGCTGGCCGGGGCGTTCGTGCGCTTCCGCTACGGCGACGGCTTCAGCCACGCCCGCGCGTTCGCCCTGCAGCTCGCACTGGCGGCCGTGCCCTTGGTCATCGCGGGGGCCGGGCTGGCCACGGCGATCGGCGCGCCCTCGGTGGCCGAGGTGGTGGCGCGGACGGTGGTCGCGATCTCGCCGGGCCGCAGCGACCCGCTGGTGGCCGACGTCGTCTCGACCACCGACGAGGGCAGCGAGCGCGCCGAGGTCGTCGTCTGGCTCGCGTTGGCGACGGCCTTCGTCGCGGCGACGTCGGCCTTCGCCCAGCTCGAACGCGGCGCCAACCGGATCTACGGCACCGACCGTGACCGGCCCGCGCTGCGCAAGTACGCCCGGGCCGCCGTCCTGACGGCCACCGCCGGGGTCGCCATGGCGGCGGGCCTGCTCCTCATCGTGGCAGGCGAGCCGTTCGGGGACGCCATCGAGTCCGTCTACCACTGGGGCGACGCGGCCGAGACCGTGTGGGACGTCGTGCGCTGGCCGATCGGGCTGGCGCTGCTCGTCGTCGCCGTCACCCTGCTGTTCCGGCACGCGCCGCGCCGCCGTCAGCCGGGCCTTTCGTGGCTCGCGGTCGGCGCGGGCGTCACCGTGCTGGCCTGGCTGGCCGGGTCGGGCCTGCTGGCCGCCTATGTGGCGGCCGCGGCGAACTTCGGCGACACCTACGGCCCCCTCACCGCCGTGATGGCCCTGCTGCTGTGGGCGAACGTCACGGGCATCGCGCTGCTCGCCGGGATCGCCCTCGCGGCGCAGCTGGAGGCGGTGCGCAGCGGACGACCGGACCCGCTGCTGCCCGACACCGACGACGACGGCATCCCCGACAGCCTCGACGAGCACCCCGACTCGCCCGCCCGGTGATCTCCAGGCCTACCGCTGGCCTCCCCCCGCTGCGGCCGGTACGCACGCGAGATCAACGTGAGCGGGGTTTTTCGCTGGTCGAACCCCGCTGGTGTTCATCTCGACCGCGGCTCGCGGCGCGGGCGGTCCACAGCTGCCGCGGGGCTCAGCCTCTGAGGCTCCCGATGGCCAGCGACGCGTCGGCGGGCTCGGCGACCGCGACCGCGACCGAGCCGGGCGGGGGGTCGTCGAGGAAGTCCTGGCTCGGCACGAAGAACAGCGCTCCGGTCGTCGCGGTCGAGAAGTCGAGCACCCGGTCGGTGGTGCCGGGCGGGTCGCCGACGAACATGTTCGTGAGCATCCGGTCGAGCACGTCGGGGCTCGCGGCGTAGCCGATGAAGTACGTGCCGCGCTCGCCGGTCGTGATGCCGGCGAACGGCATGTTGGCGCGGACGATCTGCCGCTCGGTGCCGTCGTCGTCGACGACCGTCGTCAACGCCACGTGCGAGTCCGGCGGCTTGACGTCGTCGGGGAGCTCGACGTCGGACAGCTTGGTGCGCCCGATCACCCGCTCCTGCTCCTCGACGCTCAGCGCGTTCCACGCGGCCATGTCGTGCAGGTACCTCTGCACGACCACGTAGCTCCCGCCCGCGAACGGGGCGTCCTGCTCGCCGATCACCGCCGCCGCGGCGGCGGCCGCGCCGGTGGGGTTCTCGGTGCCGTCGACGAAACCGAGCAGGTCGCGCTGGTCGAAGTAGCGGAACCCGTGCACCTCGTCGACGACGGTCACCGCCCCGGCCAGCCTGCCCATCAGGAGGTCGGCGAGCTCGAAGCACAGGCCCATGTCCCGCGCGCGGACATGGACCAGCAGGTCGCCCGGCGTGGCCACGGCGACGTGCCGGTCGCCGCGGATCTCGCGGAACGGCCGCAGCTCGGCGGGTCGCGGGCCGCTGAACAGCCGGTCGTAGAGGTCCGAGCCGATGCCCACGACCGCGCTCAGGCCGTCGTCCGGCGCCCGGAAGCCGACCGACCGAACGAGCCCGCCGACGTCGGCCAGGGTGTCGCGCACCCGCTCCTCCCCGCCCGGCTCCACCACGGCGACCAGGAACAGCGCGGACAGGCTGAGGCCCGCGAGCACGGGTTGCGTCTGCATGGGTGGCATCATCTCGGCGTTGCCGATGGCCGTTGCCAGCAGGTCGGCGTACTCGGCGACCCAGCCCGGCATGGCCGCGCCCGGGTAGGCGACGAGGGTGCAGCCCCACGGCCGCCCGCTGACGACCAGCCCGCCGACGACGCCGGACCCCGTCTCCAGCGCGAGCAGCGCGCGGCCGCACCAGTCGCCGTCGGGCGCGGCCTCGACGCGGTGCACCAGCGGGGTCGACCCGTCGGGCGAGAACGGCCCGGACCGCATCCGCGGCCCCGGCAGCAACGTGTCGGCGGGTGCGCCCAGGATGCCGAACACGCTCATCCGGCCGTCGGCGGCGGCCTGGAGCAGCACGCAGCGTCGGCGCCGAGCTGCCGGTCGGGCTCGTCGCCGATCGCCGTGACGATTTCGCCGGGCGCCTCCTTGCGGCCACCAGCCGCGCGATGTGCCGCGGCGGCGGGCCCGCACCCGGACGTCGCGGTCGTCGACGTGTGGCTGGGCGCCGAGCGTGGCCCCGACGTGGCGCGGACCCTGACCGAACGGTTCGGTGCCGAACGAGCGCGGCATCCGGATGTCGGTGACGACGTCATCGTCGGCCGGCACCACGCGCATCGGTTGGTCTCTCCCGGATCGAGGAGTCGGCGAACGCACCCCACGGCGTCGACGCGCAGGTCGACCCCCACGACTGGGTCCACCGGCAGCGCGAGCTCCACCGGGCCTGGCCGCTGCTCACCCAGGTCCTCGGGCTCTGAACGTCGGTCTCAGCCCTGCCGAGGCCCGACCACGAGCGCGTCGCGCCGCAGGTCGCCGGGCGGCAGCGCGTCCCGAAGGGCCTCGGCCAGCTCCTCGTCGGGCTCCACGCGGTACAGGGTCCACATCGCGTCGGCGTCGCCGCCGCACAGCACGCCCCGCCGCAGGACGGCCACGAGCGCCGTGCGCTCGTCCCGCACCGCGGGCGCCTCGGAGCGGGGGAGCAGCTCGCCGCGGTGCAGCTGGGCCGCGTCGCGCACCCGCCCTTCGGTCAGGGCCGTTCGAAGGGAAATGAAGTCGGCGTCGACCCGCGCGGCGAGCCGGTAGGGCTGGGTGCGCAGCACCCCGGCCCCGACGGCGGACCGGAGGCGGTGCATCTCGGCCCGCACGGTCACCGCCTTGCCCGCGTCGCCGTAGAGGGCGGTGGCCAGCTCGTCGGCCGTGCGGCCCTCCGGATGCAGCGCGAGGACGGCCAGCAGCTCGGCGTGCCGCAGCGACAGCCGCACCGGCCGCCCGTCGAGGAACGCCATGGGCCGGGTCGCGCCGAGGAACGCCATCGCGACGACCCGACGACGACGGGCGCGGGAGTGCGGCAGGCGCAGCAGCCAGCCCTCGGAGAGCGGTTCCAGCAGGCCCTCGTCGCCCTCGACCAGCACCACCCGGTCGCCCCCGGCGGGCAGGTCGATCCGCGCGGGCAGCCAGCCCGACGGCTGCGCGGCGAGCACCCGGCCGTTCGTGGTCAGCAGCGCGCCCGGCTCGTCGCGCAGCCCCATGAGGTGCGGCAGGTTGCGGGTGAGCAGCTGCTCGTCGCGCACGGCCAGCTGCGTGCGCAGGAACCCCTCCGCGAGCCGGGCCGCGGCCACGACCAGCGCCAACGTCGTCGGATGGAACGTGCGCGCCCGGCCCGTCACGTCGACGGCGCCCACCACGGCCCCGGTCTCCGGGTCGTGGATCGGCGACGCCGCGCACGTCCAGCTGTGGTAGGTGCGCACCAGGTGCTCGGCCGAGTGGATCTGCACGGCCTCGTCGGCGGCCAGCGCGGTGCCCATCGCGTTGGTGCCGATGCTCTCCTCGGCCCAGCGCGCGCCCTCCACGAGGCCGACCCGCCCGGCGCCGCGCAGCACGTCGCGCTGGCCTTCGCGCCACAGGATGTGCCCCTGCTCGTCGGTCACGATCATCATGTGCATCGCCTCGTCGGCGATCGAGACGAGCGTGTCGCGCAGCAGCGGGAGCACGGCAGCGAGCGGGTGCGCCGCGCGCACCCGCGCCACCTCGGCGTGCTCGTAGACCAGGGGCGGGGCACCGCCGTCGGGGTCGACGTGGGCGGCCAGCGAGCGGCGCCACGACGCCGACACCACCCCCCGCGGCGGCGTCGGCGGCGCGTCCCCGGCCAGGACGGCGTCGCGCGCGGCGGCCAGCCGTTCGGAGACACCCACCGCCCCAGCATCAGCGCGGCCACCCGGCCAAGGCAAACCCGCACTGGCGCAACGGTCAGGTGCGCACCGCCGCAGCTGCAACCCCGTTGCAACCCCACCCGACCTAGCGTCCGCCCGATCAGTCCTCGACGAGGTGGAAGGACCAGCGCATGACCAGGTACGCGGCTCCGGGCACGGACGGCAGCGTCGTCAGCTTCAAGTCCCGGTACGACAACTTCATCGGCGGCGAGTACGTCGCGCCCGCCAAGGGCCAGTACTTCGAGAACCCGACGCCGATCACCGGCCAGACCTTCACCGAGGTCGCCCGCGGCACCGCGGAGGACGTCGAGAAGGCGCTCGACGCCGCGCACGCCGCGGCGCCCGCGTGGGGCAAGACCTCGGTCGGGGACCGGGCGAACATCCTCAACAGGATGGCCGACCGCATCGAGGCCAACCTCGAGGCGGTCGCGATCGCCGAGAGCTGGGAGAACGGGAAGGCCTGCCGGGAGACCCTCGCCGCCGACATCCCGCTGGCGATCGACCACCTGCGCTACTTCGCGGGCGCCGTCCGCGCGCAGGAGGGCGGCATCTCCGAGATCGACGAGAACACGATCGCCTACCACTTCCACGAGCCGCTCGGCGTCGTCGGGCAGATCATCCCGTGGAACTTCCCGATCCTCATGGCGATCTGGAAGCTCGCGCCCGCGATCGCCGCGGGCAACGCGGTCGTGCTCAAGCCCGCCGAGCAGACGCCCGCCTCGATCCACGTGCTCAACGAGCTGGTCGCCGACCTGCTGCCGCCGGGCGTGCTCAACATCGTCAACGGGTTCGGCGTCGAGGCGGGCAAGCCGCTGGCGTCGAGCAAGCGCATCCGCAAGATCGCCTTCACCGGCGAGACGACGACCGGCCGCCTGATCATGCAGTACGCCAGCGAGAACCTCATCCCGGTGACGCTGGAGCTGGGCGGCAAGAGCCCCAACATCTTCTTCGACGACGTGGCGAGCGCCCAGGACGCGTTCTACGACAAGGCGCTGGAGGGCTTCGCGATGTTCGCGCTCAACCAGGGCGAGGTCTGCACCTGCCCGTCGCGCGCCCTCATCCAGGGCGGGATCTACAGCGACTTCCTCGACCACGCCGTCAAGCGCGTCGGGGAGATCAAGCAGGGCCACCCGCTCGACACGGAGACGATGATCGGCGCGCAGGCGTCGAACGACCAGTTCGAGAAGATCCTGTCCTACATCGACATCGGCCGTAAGGAAGGCGCCAAGGTCCTCGCGGGCGGCGACAAGGTCGACCTCGGCGGCGAGCTCTCCGGCGGCTACTACATCCAGCCGACCATCTTCGAGGGCGACAACTCGATGCGGATCTTCCAGGAGGAGATCTTCGGGCCGGTCGTGTCGGTCGCGCGGTTCAGCGACTACGACGACGCCATGAAGATCGCCAACGACACGCTCTACGGCCTGGGCGCAGGCGTGTGGAGCCGCGACGTCAACACCGCCTACCGGGCGGGCCGCGACATCCAGGCCGGTCGGGTGTGGGTGAACAACTACCACGCCTACCCCGCGCACGCGGCGTTCGGCGGCTACAAGCAGTCCGGCATGGGTCGGGAGAACCACAAGATGATGCTCGACCACTACCAGCAGACGAAGAACATGCTGGTCAGCTACTCGCCGAACGCGCTCGGCTTCTTCTGATGGTGGACCGGGTCGCACTGACACCGGCTGCCGAAGCGCTTCTCGTCAAGCTGACAGCCATCCACGGCCCGCTGATGTTCCACCGATCCAGCGGCTGACGCCGCCCGTGCGCGGATATGGTCGCCATGGCGACCATATCCGCGCACGACCACTCTTGGAGGTTGGGACATGTCCGCAACGTTGCGGGCGCTCGCCGGTCTGCCCGCCGAGCCCGTCACTCTCGCCGACTCGGCCCTCGTGCTGATCGACTGCCAGAACACCTACACCCGCGGCCCGATGGAGCTCGTCGGCGTGGAGGCGGCGCTCGACCGCGCCGCCGAACTGCTCGACCGCGCCCGTAGCGCGGGCATCCCGATCGTGCACATCCAGCACGACGACGGCGAGGGCGGGCTCTACGACGTCCGCGGCGAGAGTGGGGCGATCGTCGAGCGGGTGGCGCCGCGCGAAGGCGAGGCCGTCGTCGTCAAGAACTACCCCAACGCGTTCGTCGCCACCGACCTGCACGAGCGCCTCACCGGCGGCCCGCAGAACCTGTTGCTGGCCGGGTTCATGACGCACATGTGCGTCAACTCGACCGCGCGCGGCGCCTTCAACCTGGGGTACGCGCCGACGATCGTGGCCTCGGCGACGGCCACCCGGTCGCTGCCCGGCCTGGGCGGCGAGGTGTCGGCGGAGGCGCTGCAGGCGGCGAGCCTCGCCGGGGTGGCCGACCTGTTCGCGATCGTCGTCCCGGACGTGGGCGACCTCTCCTAGCCGTTCAGGATCGCCAGCGTGCTGGGGTCGGGCACGCCGTCGAAGAAGCGCTGCAGCGCGGCGGCGAAGAGCGGCTCCTCGGGGTCGGCGACCACGAAGAGGGTGAGCGACGAGCGCAGCTTGACGTCGTCCCAGCCCATGATCTGCGACGCCGTGCCCGGCGCCTCGAGGAGGATCCGCACGCACTCCTTGAGGCGCGGGCCGAGCACGGGGTGGGCCAGATAGGCCTGGGCCTCGTCGAGCGAGGTGATCGAGTAGCGGACCGAGGTCGGGCTCTGGCCGAGGCCCTTGACCTGCGGGAACACGTACCAGAT
This sequence comes from uncultured Actinomycetota bacterium, assembly GCA_963750095.1. GTDB lineage: Bacteria > Actinomycetota > Actinomycetes > Mycobacteriales > Pseudonocardiaceae > Pseudonocardia. Next base: position 200,764 of record CAVVPJ010000014.1, read on the forward strand.
CCAGTGGCTGCGCTTCGCGCCCGCGCGCAGCTCGGCCATGGCCGTGTCAAGGGAGCCTGCCTGCGCGGTGACGAAGCGCTCCAGGTCGTAGGGGTCGTTCAGGGGGTCGCCTCCGAGTGTTGGACCACCTCGAACTCCAGCAGCGAGGAACCCGACGCCACCGGGCGGGCGCGCTCGCCGGAGTGCGCGGTCATCGCGGGCCCCTTCAGCCAGGCCTGGAACGACTCCTCGTCGACCCAGTGCGTCACCACGAAGTAGCGGGTCTCACCCGCCACCGGGCGCAGCAGCTCGAACGAGAGGAAGCCGGGCTGGCCGTCCACGGCGTGCAGGCGGTTGGCGAACCGCTTCTCCAGCTCGGGCCCAGCGCCCTCGGGCACCTCGATCGCATTGATCTTCACGACAGCCACGTCTCTAACCTAGTGCGATGGCCGCGGACGTCCACTCGGGTCCTCGCCCGACCGGCGGCGACACTGGTGGGGTGGACATCGACGAGGCCCGGGACGCGGGTCGGCTGCTGACGTCGGACGGGGTCGAGCTGCGGGTCGTCGAGCTCGGCGGGCGGGGACGGCCGATCGTCCTGCTGCACGGGCTGATGGGCCGGGCGTCGACGTGGTGGCCGGTCGCGCGGTGGCTCGCCGACCACGGCCGGGTCGTCGGGCTGGACGCCCGCGGGCACGGCCGCTCGGAGGCGCGGGGGCCGTGGAAGACGGCGCGGATGGCGGCCGACGTCGTCGAGCTGCTCGCCGCGACCGGCCCGGCGGTCGTGGTCGGCCACTCGATGGGCGGCCTGCACGGGCTGGTGGCCGCGGCGAAGCGGCCCGACCTCGTGCGGGCGTTGCTGGTGGAGGACATGGGGGTGGACTTCGTCGGGCGCTCCGCCGCCGACGCCCGCGCCTGGTTCGGCGCACTGCCCGCGCGCTGGCCCGCGCTCGCGGCCGTGCGGGAGGCGTTCGCGGGCTACGGCGACTACATGATCGAGTGCGTCGAGGAGCGGGCCGACGGCTGGGCGCTCCTGGCCTCCGTCGAGCACACCACGGAGATCGCGGCCGAGTGGGCAGCGCGGCACTGGTGGGACGTGCTGCCGCTGGTCCGTAGCCCGACGTTGCTGGTCGAGGCGGAGCAGAGCGTCGCGCCCGCCGGGCAGATGGCCGAGATGGCCCGGCGGATCCCCGACGCGCGGCACGTCCGGCTGCCCGGCACGGGCCACCTGGTGCACCGCGACGCGCCCGCGGCCTACCGCGCGGTGGTGACGGAGTTCTTGGGGTAGGAGCGCAGGCTCGTGCGGTCGGCCCTACCCCACGGCGTTCCCCGTGTGGACCACGACGCCGGTGACCTCGGCGCGTACCGGCCCGACCGGATGCAGCACGGCGAAGGCCTCGGCCGGGCGGGCGGTCGCGAGCACGCAGTGCGGCAGCCACGTGCCCGGCAGGTAGGCCGCGACCGGGCCGCGGACCCGCCCGGCGAGCGCGTCGTGCACCGCGGCGTGGACGGCGAGCAGCTCGGCGTCCACGACGGCGGCGAGCACGAGCTCGTCCGGCCTGCCCGCGACGGTGCCGAGCGTGGCGAGCCATATCGAGGGGATCGCCAACACGCGCAGCTCGGTCTCGAGCGCGGCCCTCGCGGCCCGCGGAACCGCCACGGCCGCGGCCGCCGTCACCGCGGGCTCGTCCGTCGGCACGGGGACGCCTGCCGCGTCGAGCCGCCCGCGCAGGCCGTTCAGCGCTGTGCGGGCGTCGGCGTCGAGGGCGAACCGCACCGTCTGAGCCACGTCGGCACGCTATCGAGGCCCTGGCCACGTCCAGCGCACCCGCCACCCACGACCCGCACGCCACCCGCACGCCACCCGCACGCCACCCGCACCCGATGATCGTCGACTCGGCGCATTTCCGGTCAGCTTTGGCCGCCTTCTGCACCCAGCTGGTGATCACCCCTGCCGACTCGCGACCATCCCGCCCGGCCAGTCAGACGGCGGCCGCGGCTCCGGCAAGGGACGTGATCGCCGGCTTGGCGCGATTCCGGTCATCTTTGGCCGGTCTACGCACCCAGCCGGTGATCATGGCGTCGGGAAGGGAGGGATGTCAGGCGGGGAGGGCGAACCGGCCGTCGGGGAGCTGCTCGGTGAGGCCGTCCTCCAGGAGCGAGAAGAGGCAGCGGTCGCGCTGGGCGGCGTCGGCCCACACGGCGTCGAGGGCCGCCCGCTCGACCGGGGCCTCCGCGGCGCGCAGGACGTCGAGGAGACGGCCGCGGACCTGCCGGTCGGTGCCCGCGTAGGTCTGCACGGTCTTGCGCGGGCCGGTGTACTCGGGCCGCCCGGCGCGGTCCCACGCGCAGAGGTCGCGCACCGGACACAGCCCGCACCGCGGCGCCCGCGCTGTGCACACCACGGCGCCGAGCTCCATGAGGCCTGCCGAGATCACCGCGGCGCGGCCGTCGTCGGCGGGCAGGAGCGCGTCGACGTCGGCCAGATCGGCGGTCACCCTGGCAGGCCCGGCGTCGCCCGCGCCGTGGACCGCCCGCGCGACGACCCGCCGGACGTTCGTGTCGACCACGGGGCAGCGCCGTCCATACCCGAACGCCGCCACCGCACGCGCGGTGTAGGAACCGACGCCCGGCAGTGCCCCGAGCGCGTCCACATCGGAGGGGACCACCCCGCCGTGCAGGTCCCGGATGGCCTCGGCGGCCGCGTGCAGGCGCAGCGCGCGACGGGGATAGCCGAGCTTGCCCCACGCCCGCAGCACATCGGCCCTGGTGGCGGCGGCCAGCGCGGCGGGCGTCGGCCACGTCGCCATCCACAGCAGCCAGACCGGCTCGACGCGCGCCACCGGCGTCTGCTGCAGCATGAACTCGCTGACCATGACCCCCCAGGGGGTCGTGCCGGGGCGCCGCCACGGGAGGTCGCGGGCGTCGGCGGCGAACCAGTCGTGGACGCGGTCGGGCAGTGACACGATCGGGGATCGTGCCACCGCCCGCGCGGCGGCCGTCAGACGACCTCGTTGAGCTTGCCCGTGGCCACGTCGAACACGAAGCCACGGATCGAGTCCTTCTTCGGGACGAACGGGTTGGCCTTGATCCGGGCGATGGACTGGCGGACGTCCTCGTCGACGTCGGAGAAGGACTCGGCGGCCCAGTCGGGCTTGATGCCGGTCTCGTCCTGGATCGACTTCTTGAAGCCGTCGTCGGTGAACGTGAGCATCCCGCAGTCGGTGTGGTGAATCAGGATGATCTCGGACGTGCCGAGCAGCCGCTGGCTGATGGCCAGCGAGCGGATCTCGTCCTCGGTGATCACGCCGCCCGCGTTGCGGATGACGTGCGCCTCACCTTCGCCCAGGCCGAGGGCGCCGTAGACGTTCAGCCGCGCGTCCATGCAGGCGACGACGGCGACGCCCTTCGACGGCGGCAGCGGCAGCGGGCCGGAGAAGGACTCGGCATAGCGGGCGTTGTTGGCGAGCAGGTCGTCCGTGACGGACATGGGTTTCTCCTGGTGACGAGCGGTCTGCGGACAGCGGACGGCCGCGCAACGGCCCAGAGGGAGACGGGCGGCGCTACGTGGCCGGGAGACAGAGCTCGTCGAACTCGACGATGCGCCTGCTGGGCCAGAAGGCCTCGAGCACCACGCGCAGCACGGTGTGAAGTGTGGCGCGCTGAGCCGTTCGGGGCAAGTGCGTCGGTAGGTCCTCTGCGACTTGGAGTAGTTGTTACAGTACTCTCCGTAACATGTGGGAGCCGGTCGGACCGCTGCCCGCCGCCGTGTACTGGCGGCGACGTGGGGTGGCGGCGGCGTCGGCGCTCGCGCTGGCGACCGTGGTGGCGTGGGGCTCGGCAGGGCTCGCCGCCACCCCCGCCGAGTCCGCTCGCACCACGCACGCCGCGCTGACCAACCTCGAGCCGACGGCGGTCCAGCTTGCGACGGTGGACGGCGGCCCCGACCCGGTCGCGGCGGACGCCGTCGACGGTGGGCCCGGTGCCCCGGTCGGCACGGGCCCGGCCGGCCATGCGCTCGGCGACGACGGTGCCGCGGGCGGCGGCCAGCCGAGGGACCGGTCCGCGGCGGGAAGCGGCCAGTCGGGCGACGGCATGGCGGGCACCGCGCCCAACGCCGCCCCGACCGACGACACGGCGACCGGCGGGGCTCCGTCCGGCGCAGGCCCAGCAGCCGGGGGCATGACCGAGGTCGGGTCGGCCGCCGCGGGCGGACCCGCACTTGCCGGCGGAGTCGGGACCGGCATTGCGGCCGGGGGAGCAGGCGGTGCAGCGGCGACCACGCCTCCCGCGAGCGGCGGAGGCACGCCCGGCGCCGGCGCAGCGGGCGGCCCGTCAGACGCCACGTCGACGGGTGGCGGCGTGGCGGGCGGCCCGGCAAGCGCCACGTCGGCTGGCGGCGGCGCGGCAGGCGGAAACGGCAACCCGCCTGCGGGCGGCCCGGCGGCGGCAGGCGCGTCTGCGGGCAGCGGGTCACCGAGCGGCGTGGGCGGCGCGGCGAGCGGAGTCGGCAACGCGCCTGCGGGCGGCCCGGCGGCGGCAGGCGCGGCACCAGGCAGCGGGTCACCGGGCGGCGCGGCGAGCGCACCGGTGGGCGCGGTCGCGACGACCGAGCAGCTGCGGCCCGACGAGGCGCCCCGCCCCGCCCCGGTCCCGACGCCGGTTCCGGTACCCGCGACCGGCCCCGTCCCGTGCACCAACGCGATGATCGGCGTCGCCGCCGAGATCGACCGGACCACCCACAGGGTCGGGGAGCGCCCCGTCCTGCGTCTGGTCATCACGAACACCAGCGGCGCGCCCTGTGTCCGCGACCTCGACGCGTCCCGGCAGGAGATCGTCGTGTGGAGCGGCGACGGCAAGGTCCGGCAATGGTCGAGCAACGACTGCGGCAACGCGGGCCGTCCCGACCTGCGCACGCTCGTGCCGGGCCAGCCGGTCGTCTTCGCCGTGACCTGGGCGGGTCGGACCTCCACCCCCGGCTGCCCGCAGCCCCGCACCGTCCTGCCCGCCGGGAGCTACCGGGTGGTCTCCCGCCTCGACGACGACATCAGCCCGCCCACCCCGTTCCAGCTGACCCCTTGAAGGCGCGCAGGACCGCCGCCACGTCGCGCACCTCCGTGACCGTCATCCCCGCCGGTCCCGGCCCGCTGTCCGGCGGCACGAGGGCGTGCGTGAACCCGAGCCGCGCGGCCTCGGCGAGCCGCCGGTCGAGCCCCGTCACCCGGCGCACCTCCCCGGCCAGGCCGATCTCCCCGAGCACGACGACGTCGGTCGGCAGTGCGACGTCGTTGCGCGCCGACGTGACCGCCATCGCCAACGCGAGGTCGGCCGCGGGCTCGACCACCCGCATCCCCCCGACGGTCGCGGCGTACACCTCCGCGTCGTGCAGCCGGATCCCCGCGCGCTTCTCCAGCACCGCGAGCAGCATCGCCACCCGCGCGTTGTCCAGGCCGCTCACCGCGCGCCGCGGGCTCGGGATGTCCTTGCCGTGCACCAGCGCCTGCACCTCGGCGGGGAGCGGGCGCCGCCCGTCCATGACGACCGTCACGGCCGTCCCCGGCACCGGCGGGCCGCCGAAGCGGGCGAGGAACAGCCCCGACGGGTCGGGCATCCCGACGATCCCGGCGTCGCGCAGCTCGAAGCAGCCCACCTCGTCGGCGGGCCCGAAGCGGTTCTTGACGCCGCGGACCATGCGCAGCGTCGAGTGCCTGTCCCCCTCGAAGGACAGCACGACGTCCACGAGGTGCTCCAGCACCCGCGGCCCGGCGATCCCGCCGTCCTTCGTGACGTGCCCCACGAGCAGCACCGGCAGCCCGCGGTCCTTGGCCAGCCCGGTGAGCCCGACGGTCACCGCGCGCGTCTGCGTCACCCCGCCGGGCGCGCCGTCGGCATCCGATGTGGACATCGTCTGGATGGAGTCGACGATCAGCAGCTCGGGCCGCAGCTCGTCGAGATGCCCGACGATCGCGCCGAGGTCCGACTCCGCGGCCAGGTACAGCTCGTCGCGCAGCGCACCGGTGCGCTCGGCGCGCAGCCGCACCTGCCCCGCCGACTCCTCGCCCGTGACGTAGAGCACCCGCGACGACGCCTGCGCCGCCACCTCCAGCAGCAGCGTCGACTTCCCGACCCCCGGCTCGCCCGCCAGCAGCACGACGGCGCCGGGCACGAGGCCGCCGCCGAGCACCCGGTCCAGTTCGGACACGCCGGTGGGACGGGCGCGGGCGCTGTCGAGCTCGACGTCGGAGATGCGACGCGCCGGGGTGGCGGGCGCCCCGGCGGCCACCCGTGTGCGCGGAGGGGCGGAAGGAGCGCTCTCGACGAGCGTGCCCCACGTCTGGCACGACGGGCAGCGCCCCACCCACTGGGCCGTCCGGTACTCGCAGGCCGAGCAGCGGTAGGCCGTGCGAGCGCGGGTGGTCACTCCGCGGACGGGCCCTCACCGGGGTTGCCGACCGGGACCTGGACGGTGACGTCGCCCGCGCGCTGGAACGTCAGCGTCACCGGGTAGGTCAGCCCGGCCTGCAGGTCCTCCTTGAGGCCGGTGAGCACGACCTGGGCCCGCGTCGTGCCCGCGGGCGACGGGCCGGTGCTCGGCGCCGCGCCCGCCGCGGCGGTGCTTCCGGCTTCCGGGGTGGGCTCGACGGTCGACACCGCCGTCGTGGTGGGGACGGCCGCCGCCGTGGGGGCCGCGGGCTCGGCGCTCGCGGTCGGCGTGGCACTGGCGGATGCCGACGCGGTGGCCCGCGCCGAGCCCGAAGCGGCGACCGGGGGCGCCGCGGGCTCACCCTCGACGAGCAGCAGCTTGCCCGCGGAGACCGTGCCGTCGCCGATGATGTTCACCGACGCCGCGACCGGGCTCGACGCGGCCGTCAGCTTGTCCGGCTGCCCACCGAAGTTGACCACTCTCATGGAGAGCGGCGCCGTGCCTCCCGCGGGGTAGACGGCGGCCGACTTGCCGTCGCCGGTGAAGGGGAACTCGGCGCCGCGCACGGCGATCTGCCCGATGTTCGCGCTGGCACCGTCCACACCGGAGACCTGCGAGCTGGTCTGGGTGATCTGGCCTGCGCCGCAGCCCGCGAGCGCAAGCGCGCCCGCCATGGCGCCGACGGCGAGAACGACACGGGTCGAGGAGACGCTGCGGCTCACGGTGCGAGAGACTAGTCCCGGAGATCCCGTTCTGGCGACGCGGCCGTCACGAGGCACGTTTCTCGTCCGATGTCAAGCCCCTGACCTGCAACGACACGACATGCCGGCAACGTAGCCGCTGGCGAGGCGTGTTAACCTGGTAGCAGCGAAAGGGGCTAGGGACACATGGTTTTCAAGGTCGGAGAGACCGTTGTCTACCCGCACCACGGTGCCGCTCTCATCGAGGCGATCGAAACCCGGACGATCAAGGGACAGGCACGCGAGTACCTGGTCCTGAAGGTTGCCCAGGGCGATCTCACCGTCAAGGTGCCCGCTGAGAACGCCGAAGTCGTCGGGGTTCGCGATGTCGTCGGCCAGGAGGGCCTTGATCGGGTGTTCGAGGTGCTGCGCGCCCCGCACACCGAGGAGCCCACCAACTGGTCACGCCGGTACAAGGCCAACCTCGAGAAGCTGGCTTCTGGCGATGTGAACAAGGTCGCCGAGGTCGTGCGCGATCTCTGGCGCCGCGAGAAGGACCGCGGCCTGTCCGCAGGCGAGAAGCGCATGCTCGCCAAGGCCCGCCAGATCCTGGTCAGCGAGCTGGCGCTGGCCGAGGGCACCGACGAGGGCCGGGCCGAGCTGCTCCTCGACGAGGTGCTGGCCACCGCCAACGCCTGAGCCCCGTGCGTGTCGCGGCCACGGTCGCGGCCGATGACCGCGGTGTTTCCGTGCTCCGCCCGGTGGGCGGGGTGCCGATGCTCGTGCGCGCGGTGCGTTGTCTGCTCGACGCCGGGGTTGCCGCCTGTGTGGTCCTCGACGTCTGCGCACCGCCGGGCGACGTGCTCCGCGCGTGCGCAGGCCTGCCTGTGCGGCTGCGACGCGCGGTAGGGGCACACACCGATCAACGATCGACGGCCGCGGAAGGAACGCTGCGGCTCGTCCACGACGCCCGGCGTCCGCTGACCCCGCCGTCGCTGGTCACCGCGGTCGTCGACACCGTGCTGGGCGGGCAGGATGCGGCCGTGCCCGCGCTGCCGCTCACCGACACCGTCAAGCTCGTCGACGCCGACGGGCGCGTGCTCGGTTCGCCCGACCGCGACGGCCTGCGCGTCGTCCAGTCGCCGTGGGTGGGTCGGGCCGAGAGTTCGGTCGCGCATCTGGTGCCGGGTGACCCCCTGGCGTTCGCCGTGCGCACGGAGTGGGATCTGGAGCTGGCGGAGCTGTTGCTGTGAGGGTCGGCATCGGCTCGGACGTGCATCCGGTCGCGCCCGGCCGCCCGTGCTGGGTCGCCGGGCTGCTGTGGCCGGGCGTCGACGGCTGCGCCGGACACTCCGACGGCGACGTCGCCGCGCACGCGCTCTGTGACGCCCTGCTCTCCGCGGCCGGTCTCGGCGACGTCGGCGCGGTGTTCGGCACCGGGCGCCCCGAGTGGTCGGGGGCGAGCGGTGTGATGCTTCTCGCCGAAGTGCGCAGGCTCGTGGCCGCCGAAGGCTGGGAGGTGGGGAACGCCGCCGTCCAGGTGATCGGCAACGCCCCCAGGATCGGCCCGCGCCGGGGCGAGGCGCAGCGGGTGCTCTCGGCCGCCGTCGGCGCCCCCGTGTCGGTCTCCGGCACGACCACCGACGGCCTGGGCCTCACCGGCCGCGGCGAGGGGTTGGCGGCGATCGCGACCGCCCTCCTGGTGCACGCCCCCCGGGTCGCAGCAGGGTGACATTCCTGCGACTCAGTCGCAGCAGGGTGACATTGCTGCAATTCCCGGGGCCACGCGCACCGTTGTCCAGCACCAGCTTCACGTGCACACAGCCCAGCCCGTTCGTCAGGGAAAAACCGGAACTCCGTACCCTGGACATGTGAGCCTGCGCCTGCACGACACCGCCACGAGAGAGCAGCGGGACTTCGTCCCGGTGCGGCCCGGGGCTGCGTCGATCTACGTGTGTGGCGCCACCGTGCAAGGCCTCCCGCACATCGGGCACGTCCGTTCCGGCCTCAACTACGACGTCCTGCGCCGCTGGCTCAGCCACGGCGGGCTGGATGTCCTGTTGGTGCGCAACGTCACCGACATCGAGGACAAGGTGCTCGCCAAGTCCGCGGCCGCGCACCGGCCGTGGTGGGAGTGGGCCGCCACGTACGAGCGCGCGTTCCAGGCCGCCTACGACGCGCTCGGCTGCCTCCCGCCCTCGATCGAGCCCCGCGCGAGCGGCCACGTGCCGCAGATGATCGACCTCATGCACCGGCTGGTCGACGCGGGCCACGCGTACGCCGCGGGCGGTGACGTCTACTTCGCCGTGCGCAGCTTCCCCGAGTACGGGGCGCTGTCCGGACAGAAGATCGACGACGTCGTCCAGGGCGAGCCCGACTCCGACACCAAGCGCGACCAGCGCGACTTCGCGCTCTGGAAGGCGGCCAAGCCCGGCGAGCCGTCGTGGTCGACGCCATGGGGCCCGGGACGGCCGGGCTGGCACCTCGAGTGCTCCGCGATGTCCACGACGTACCTCGGCTCCGAGTTCGACGTCCACGGCGGCGGCATCGACCTGATCTTCCCCCACCACGAGAACGAGCAGGCCCAGTCGCACGCGGCGGGCGACGGGTTCTGCCGTTTCTGGCTGCACAACGCGTGGGTGACGATGGCGGGCGAGAAGATGTCGAAGTCGCTCGGCAACACGCTCTCGATCGACGCGCTGCTGCGCCGGGTGCGGGGGGTGGAGCTGCGCTACTACCTGGTGGCGCCGCACTACCGCTCGTCCATCGAGTTCTCCGACGCCGCCCTGTCCGAGGCGGTGTCGGCCTACCGGCGCATCGAGTCGTTCGTGCACCGGGTGCGCGAGCGGGTCGGGGCGCCGGAGCAGGGCACGCTGTGCGCCGAGTTCGTCGCCGCGATGGACGACGACCTCGGCACGCCGGGCGCGCTCGCCGCCGTCCACACCACGGTGCGCGAGGGCAACACCGCGCTCGACGCCGGAAACCACCGCGCGGCACTCGGCGCGGCGGCCGCGGTGCGGGGCATGACCGCCGTGCTCGGGCTCGACCCGCTCGACCCGCAGTGGACCCGCTCGGAGGGCGGCGACACGGCGTCCACAGCCCTGTCCACACTCGTGGACGACATGCTCACCCAGCGTCAGGAGGCTCGGGCCCGCCGCGACTTCGCGGCCGCCGACGACCTGCGCAACCGCCTGACCGCCGCCGGGATCGTCGTCGAGGACAGCCCCGACGGGCCCACGTGGTCCCTCAAAGACGCATAGAGAACAGAGAGATGGCAGGCAACTCCAAGCGCCGCGGCGCGGTGCGCAAGGACGGCACGAAGAAGGGCATGGTCGTCGGCTCAGGCGGCCAACGACGTCGAGGGCTGGAGGGCAAGGGCCCCACGCCGCCCGCCGAGCGCCGCCCCGGCCACCCCAAGGCCGTCGCGGCCGCGCGCAACGCGAAGCGCGCCGCCCTGGCCCCCAAGAAGGTCGCGGGCAACAAGCGCAAGCCCGGCGACGGCGAGACCCCGGAGACCGTGCTCGGCCGCAACCCGGTCGTCGAGTGCCTGCGGGCCGGAGTGCCCGCGATGTCGCTGACGGTGTCGGTCGGCAGCACGTCCGACGAGCGGGTCGCCGAGGCGGTGCACCTGGCCGCCGAGGCGGGCGTCGCGATCCTCGAGGTGCCCCGCGGCGAGCTCGACCGGATCTCCGGCGGGGCGCTGCACCAGGGCGTCGCGCTGACCGTGCCGCCGTACGCCTACGCGCACCCCGACGAGCTGCTCGAGATCGCCGCCGACGCGCCGGAGCCGGGCCTGATCGTCGCGCTGGACGGGGTGACCGACCCGCGCAACCTCGGCGCGGTCGTCCGTTCGGTCGGCGCGTTCGGCGGGCACGGCGTGGTCGTGCCGCAGCGGCGGTCCGCGGGGATGACGGCGGTGGCGTGGCGCACGTCGGCGGGCGTCGCGGCCCGGCTGCCGGTGGCCCGCGCGACCAACCTGACGCGCACGCTGCGCGAGTTCGCCACCGCGGGCTACATGATCGCCGGGTTGGACACCGAGGGCTCGGTCACGCTGGACGAGTTCGACCTCGCGCGCGACCCGCTCGTCCTCGTCGTCGGCTCGGAGGGCAAGGGGCTCTCGCGGCTGGTCAAGCAGACCTGCGACGTCACGGTGTCGATCCCGATGAGCGGGCCGGTGGAGTCGCTCAACGCCTCCGTGGCCACCGGGGTGGTGCTGGCCGAGGTGGCCCGCCGCCGCAGAGGCGCCTAGCGGCGCTCGTGCGCGGCAAACGTCGCTAGAGCAGTGTTTTCCGCGCACGGGCCGTAAGGCGACACCCGACGTAGCAGAGGAACGCGATCGTCGCGACGTAGCCGCTGACGGGCAGGCCGGGCGCGAGCGAGAGCACGGTGCCGCCGACCAGCGCCAGCTCCGCGAACCCGACGGCGAGCAGCGTGGCCACCAGCGGGTTGGAGGTGACCCGCGCCGCCGCGGCGCCCGGGATCACGGTCACCGCGAGCACGATCACCGCGCCGACGATCGGCACCGCCAACGCGGTGGTCAGGGCGATGAGCACCGCGAACAGCGGCGACAGCAGCCGCACCGGCACGCCGCGGGCCACGGCCACGTCCGGGTCGGTGCTGGCGAAGAGCAAGGGCCGGTAGACGACGGCGAGCGTCGCCAGCACGACGACGACGACCGTGCCCAGCACACCGAGGTTCGTCGAGTCCACCGACACGATCGACCCGGTGAGCAGCCCGAACTTGTTCGCCGCCCGCCCGGGGTAGAGCGCGATCATCAGCACGCCGAGCCCGAGGCCGAACGCCAGCACGACGCCGATCACGGAGTCGCGCTCGCGCTGCCGCAGGCCCAGCAGCCCGAACACGAGCCCAGCGGCGACGGCCCCGAGCACCGCCCCGAGGCTCACGCTGATCCCCGCCAGCAGCGCAGCCGCGCCGCCGGTGAACGCGATCTCCGCGGTGCCGTGCACGGCGAACGCCATGCCGCGCGCCACGATCAGCGGCGCCAGCACCCCGGCGACCAGCCCCAACAGCGCGGCGGCCAGCAGCGCACTCTGGACGAACCCCTGGCCGAGCAGCTCCCCGGTCCCGGCGAACGTGAACAGCCGCTCGATCACGGCTCCTCCGGGTGGCAGTGCCCATCCGCGGGCGCATCCGCCCCGACCACGACGAGCCGTCCGCGCACGCGCAGCACGTCGACGTCGGTGCGGTAGAGCTCGGACAGTGTCTCGGACGTCATCACCTCGTCGGGGCTACCGACGCGGAACCGGCCGTCGACGAGGTAGAGCACGCGGTCGACGAGCGGCAGCACCGGGTTGATCTCGTGCGTGACGAACACGACCGCGGTGCCCGCCGCGCGGCGCCGCCGGTCGATGAGGGCGGACACGACCTGCTGGTGAGCCAGGTCGAGGGACAGCAGCGGCTCGTCGCACAGCAGCACCGACGGGTCGCCGACCAGCGCCTGTGCCACCCGCAGCCGCTGCTGCTCGCCGCCGGAGAGCCGTCCGACCGGCGCGTTGGCGTAGTGCCCCGCGCCGACCGACTCCAGCGCCGCACGCACCCGTTCCCGCCGCGCCGCCCGGCCGCGCAGGCCGATGCCGAGGCGGTGGCCGTCGAGGCCGAGGCCGACGAGGTCGCGCGCCCGCAACGGCAGGTCCTCGGCGAGCGCCTTCTGCTGCGGGACGTAGCCGATGGCCCGGCCGCCGCGCGCGGGCGGATGCCCCTCGACGAGCACCTGCCCGGCGTGCAGCGGCTGCAGGCCGAGCAGCACCCGCAGCAGGGTGGTCTTGCCGGAGCCGTTGGGGCCGAGGACGGCGACGAACTCGCCGGGTGCGATGTCCAGGTCCAGCCCCTCCCACAGCGTCCGCTCGCCGAAGCGCAGCGCCGCGCCCCGCAGCGACACCGCCGCGGTGGCTGTTCCGGTGCGGAGGGCCACGTCCGTCATGATCCGTCCAATGCCGCGGCCAGCGCGTCGACCTGACGGCTCATCCAGGTGACGTAGTCGGTGACGCCGGACGGCAGGGTCTCGGTCACCTTGACGACCGGCACGCCGTTCGCCGCCGCGGCCTGCTCGGCCTGGGTGGTGGTGGGCCCCTCGGTCTGGGCGTTCTCGACGAGCGCCTTGACCTTGTCGGGGCCGGTGAACGTGGCCAGGTTAGCCGTCACGACGGCGGCGGGCGGGTCGGTGCCCTCCTCGATGGCCTGGGAGAACGCCGGGGGCGTCGCGACGACCAGCCCCGCCGCCGCGAGGAGGTAGCCGGGCACCGGCTCGGTGATCGCGACCCGGCCGCCCGCGTGCTTGGCCTTGATCGCGTTCACCTTGGCGATCAGGCCGTCGACCTGCGCGTCGAACTTCTTGGCGTTGTCCAGGTATCGGGTGGCGTTCGGCTGGTCGGCGGTGCCGAGGGCGCCCGCGAGGTGGTCGGCGAGCTTCTTCATCGTCGGGAGGTCGTACCACGCGTGCTCGTTGAAGTCGGGGGCGTCGGTGTCGAAGCCCGACAACGCCGTGACGGCGACGGCGATGGGCTTGGCGCTCGCCGCGTCGACGAGCTTGGCGGCGAAGTCGTCGTAGCCCCCGCCGTTGTAGACGACGACGGTGGCTTTGGCGACGGCGAGCGCGTCGCTGGGTGTGGGCTCGTACTCGTGCGGGTCGGCGTCGGCCGAGTGGATGATCGACGTGACCCGGACGGTGTTCCCGCCGACCGCGCTCGCGATGGCGCCGTAGACGTCGGTCGAGGCGACCACCGACGTCCCCGCAGGCGCGGGGCCCGATCCACAGGCCGCCAGCACGGCGACGGCGGCGAGCGCGGCCGCGACGCGGAGGAGGTGCATCACCACTCCGATGATAACGAAAACGGTTGTCGATTCACTCTAGCGTGCCGGTGTGTCTTGCGGCACGCCGGGGAGGGGTCGGACGACGCTTCCCCGTGCGGCGTCTGAACCGTTACGGTTTGCTGTGTGTCCGGGATCCCAAACAGCCGCCGTCCCGCGACGCTCGCTTCGCTGGCCGCCGAGCTGGGCGTCTCACGCACCACGGTGTCCAACGCCTACAACCGCCCCGACCAGCTCTCGGCGCCGCTGCGCGCGCGGGTGCTGGAGGCCGCGCGGCGGCTCGGCTACCCCGGGCCGGACCCCGTTGCTCGATCGCTGCGCACGCGCAAGGCGGGCGCCGTCGGGCTGCTGCTGACCGAGGCGCTGTCGTATGCGTTCCGCGACCCCGCCGCCACCGGCTTCCTGGAGGGGCTCGCGCTGGCCTGTGAGGAGGCGGGCCAGGGGCTGCTGCTCGTGCCGGTCAGCCCGGAGCAGGCCGACGTCACCGCCGTGCACCAGGCGGGCGTCGACGGGTTCGTCGTCTACTCCGTGCGCGAGGACGACCCCCACTTCCTCGCCGTGCTCGAGCGGCCGCTGCCGACCGTGGTGTGCGACCAGCCGATCGGGGTGGAAGGGGTCGACCGGGTGGGGGTCGACGACCGCGCGGGCATGCTCGCCCTCGCCCGCCACCTCGCCGGGCTGGGACACCGCCGCATCGGCGTGCTGTGCATGCGGCTCGGCGTGGGACACCGCGACGGGCCCGCCGACCTGGAGCGACAGGAAGGCGCTACCTATCCCGTGCAGCGCGACCGGCTCGCGGGCCTGCGCGCCGGGCTCGCCGAGGTGGGGGTCGACTGGGCGAACGTGCCCGTCGTGGAGCGGTTCGACCACAGCGTCGACGCCGGTAAGGACGCCACCGCCGAGCTGCTCGCCGCGCATCCGGACATCACCGCCGTGGTGTGCACGTCCGACGTGCTTGCGCTCGGCGCCCTGCGCTACGCCGCCGACCACAAGCTTGCGGTGCCGGACGACATCACCGTCACCGGGTTCGACGGGGTGCCGGAGGCGGAGCGGGCCGGGCTCACGACCGTCCGGCAGCCGGTGCTGGAGAAGGGCCGCGTCGCCGGGCAGCTGCTCCTGCAGCGCGGCGACCGCAACCGTCCCCGCCGGGTCACCCTGCCGACCGAGCTGATCGTGGGGACGACCAGCGGCCCGCCCCGGGAGGACCAGAAGTTCTTCTCGGGCTGGTAGGTCGGTACGCGGGCCAGGGGCCGCCACCGGGCCCACGCGCGGCCGTGATCGCCTGCTGGGCGCGGAAACCGGCCAGACTCGACCGGAACTGCGCCCAGCCGATGATCAAGGGGCGAATCCGAGGCAGGCAGCGGGTCAGCGGCGGGCGTCCAGCAGCTGCTGCAGCACCACTGCCAGCGCCGCGGGGTCGGGCACGCGGTGCGGCGCCGCGGTCTCGCCGTCGCCGACCTTGACGCCCACGTCGCCCGCCCGCAGGTGCGCGAACACCGTCTCGTCGGTGACGTCGTCGCCCGCGAAGAACATGGTGGCGTCGCCGCGCAGCCGATCGAGCGCGGCACCCTTGCTCATGTCCGTGACGGCGAGGTCCAGCACGGCCCTGCCGGGCGTGACGACGATCCCCCGCGCCGCCGCGGGGCCTGTGCGCACGGCGTCGAGCAGCCGGGCGCCGATCTCCGGCTCGACCCTGCGCACGTGCAGAGCCACCCCGGCTGGCTTCCGCTCGACCAGCACGCCCGCCACGCCGTCGACCAGCGCGCCCACCTCGGAGCTCAGGCGCTCGAGCCGGGCGCGCTGATCGTCATCGAGGAGGACGGGACCCTCGTCGGGTTCGAGGCCGTGGCTGCCGACGAGCCGCACGGGCGGACCGAACCCGGACACCGTCGCGAGGTCGGCGACCGAACGTCCGGAGACGAGGAGAACGGTCGTCGCGGGCAGCGCGGCGAGCCCGTTGATCGCGGTGGCCGCCTCGGGCAGCGCGCGGGCGTCGTCGGGGACCGGGACGATCGGCGCGAGCGTGCCGTCGAAGTCGAGCGCGACCAGCAGCTCCCATGCGGCCGCCACGCCGGACAGGTCGATCATTCGGGGAGTCCGAGCGCGTCGAGGAAGGAGCGAGCCCAGCGGTCGACGTCGTGCGTGAGCACCTGACGGCGCAGCGCGCGCATCCGTTTGCGGCGCTCGGCGGTCGACATGCTGAGGCCCCTCCGCACGGCGTCCTTCACGCCGTTGATGTCGTGCGGGTTGACCAGCAACGCCTCCTTGAGCGCGATCGCCGCCCCGGTGAACTCGGAGAGCACCAGGACGCCGCCGAGATCGACCCGGCTCGCGACGTACTCCTTGGCGACGAGGTTCATGCCGTCCCGCAGCGGGGTCACCAGCATGACGTCGGCGGCGGCGAAGAAGGCGACGAGCTGGTCGCGCGGCAGCGACTGGTGCAGGTAGTGCAGCACCGGGTGCCCCACACTGGAGTACTCGCCGTTGATGCGCCCGACGGCCTGCTCGACATCGGCGCGCAGCCGCTGGTAGTGCTCGACGCGCTCCCGGCTCGGCGTCGCGATCTGGATCATCACCGTGTCGTCGGCGCGACCCTCGTCCAACAGCTCCTCGAAGGCGCGGAGGCGGATGCTGATGCCTTTGGTGTAGTCGAGACGGTCGACGCCGAGGATCACGTGCTCGGGGTCGCCGAGCTCGGCGCGGATGGCCTTGGCCCGCTGCTGGACCTCGTCGGTGCGGGCGAGCGCGTCGATCGCCTTGGCGTCGATGGAGATCGGGAACGCCCCGACGCGGACCGTCCGGCCCTCGTAGGTCAGCTGGTTGCGGTCAACGGGGCGGGCCTCGGTGAGGCGGGCGGCGAGCGCGCGGAAGTTGCGGGCGCCGCCGAGGGTGTGGAAGCCGACGAGGTCGGCGCCCAGCAGGCCCTCGATGACCTGTCTTCGCCAGGGGAGCTGCAGGTAGAGCTCGGTCGGCGGGAACGGGATGTGCAGGAAGAAGCCGAGGCGCAGGTCCGGTCGGCGCTCGCGCAGGGCGGCCGGGAGGAGCTGGAGCTGGTAGTCCTGCACCCAGACGGTGGCGCCCTGGTCCGCCACCTCGGCCACGACGTCCGCGAACCGCTCGTTGACCTTGACGTAGGCCTGCCACCAGTGCCGGTGGAACTCCGGCGGCGCGACGACGTCATGGTAGAGCGGCCAGAGGGTGCCGTTGGAGAAGCCCTCGTAGTAGTCCTCCACCTCCTGGGCGGAGAGCGCGACGGGGTGCAGCGTCAGCCCGTCCTCCTCGAACGGCTTCGGCTCCTCGTCCGCGACGCCCGGCCACCCGACCCACGCGCCCCCTCGGGCCCGCAGCAACGGGGCGAGCGCGGTGACGAGCCCGCCGGGGCTCGCCCGCCACTCGGTCGTGCCGTCGGGCAGGGTTTCCATATCCACGGGCAGCCGGTTGGCCACCACCACAAAGTCGGCCACCGAGATGACCCTACGGGGGAAGCAGGCCCGGCACCGAACGTTCTGGTGTGACACTGCCCCGTACGATGGCCGCGACGCCGGTGTAGCTCAGTGGTAGAGCAACCGCCTTGTAAGCGGTAGGTCGTCGGTTCGATCCCGACCTCCGGCTCCACGCGTGACCAGCGGTTTTACCCGACTTCCCTCGCCTCCTCGCCGCGACGTGGGATCAAACGTGGTGCGAGTGCGGTAAGTTGCTCGGCATGGCGACGCGCTCCACCCCAGCTCAAGCCGTACGAAGGGGTCGATCGAGATCCTTCCCAGCGGCGCGCTGCGCGTCGCGGTATACGCGGGCATCGACCCGGTGACCAAGCGGCGGCACTACCTCAAGGAGATCGTCCCCGCAGGCCCACGGGCGCATGCGACAGCCGAAGCCGTCAGAGCGCGACTGATGGCGCAGGTCGCCGAGCGCCGCAACCCACGAACATCAGCAACGGTCGACCAGTTGCTCGACCGCTACCTCAACCAGTTCGATGGTGCCCCAAACACGCTCACCCTCTACCGCGGCTACGTGCGCAACCACATCTCCCCCTACCTCGGGAAGATCAGCGTCGGACGTCTGGAACCGGAGACCCTCGACGCCTTCTACGCCGAGCTCCGCCGGTGTCGCAAGCACTGCACGACGTCGAAGGGCATCGACCACCGTACGAACCAGCCGCACGAGTGCGACGACCGCTGCCGCAAGCACAAGTGCCGCCCCCTCGGCCCTACGACGGTGCGGCACATCCACTTCATCCTGTCCGGCGCGTACAAGAAGGCCGTGCGCTGGCGCTGGGTGGCCGTGAGCCCGATCAACCAGGCCGAGCCGCCCGGGGCGCCCAAGGAGAACCCCGACCCACCGACCCCGGACGAAGCCGCCCGCATCCTCACCGAAGCATGGGCCGATCCCGACTGGGGCACGCAGCTGTGGGTAGCGATGACGACCGGCGCCCGCCGCGGCGAGATCTGCGCGATCCGATGGTCGGCAGTCAGCCTCGACGAGGGCCGAGAGTCGATCTGGCTCCGCCAGGCAATCCGCAAGGGCACGGGCGGTGGCTGGGAGGAGGCCGAGCTGAAGACCCACCAACGCCGCCGCCTCGCCCTCGACAGCGAGACGACCGAGGCGCTGCGCGAGCACCGCCACCGCTGCGAGGCCCGAGCCGCTGCGCTCGGCGTGCAGCTGCACTCGGACGCGTTCGTGTTCTCCGAAGAGCCGGACGGCTCGACCTTCAAGATTCCGGACTCGGTGACCCAACGCTACGAACGGCTGGCCGAGCGGCTCGGCATCAAGACGACGCTCCACAAGCTGCGCCACTATTCCGCCACGGAGCTGATCCTCGCCGGCGTGGATATCCGCACGGTCGCAGGACGGCTCGGCCACGGTGGCGGTGGCACGACAACCCTGCGGACCTACACAGCATGGGTATCGGAAGCCGACCAGCGCGCGGCAGCTGGTTGGGCAACGCGGACCTCGATTCGTCCTGGCGAACTCGCGAGTCGCAATCGCGCCCGCATCGATCCGCAGCATCCATACGAGAAAGTCGCCGCCGACATCGCCCGCCGTGTGGAGATAGGTGACCTTCCTCCTGGTTCTGCTGCTCCGACGGCCGATCAGTTGGCGACACAGCACGGCGTTTCCGTTGCCACCGCACGCCGCGGCGTTGCGCTCGCGCGAGAGTGGGGCGTGTTGATCACCAAGGGCCCCGGAAATCCCCGAGTGCCAGCCCCTTCCGATCCAGCGAGTTCGGGACAGCTGATGAGACACCAGTGAGATCGTGTGTCGGTCGTTGTCGGTGAGGACTTTCTAATACGCCTCAAGCCCGCGTCACAGCGCGGGCGCCGGACAACGGCCGAACCGGCACGGCCCAGCTCCCCCCTACGGCCTGGCGGCCTCCGGGCTGGGCCGCACGTATGGGCCGCCGGATACGTGCCGGCGTGGCAGGGAGCGGTGACGGAGGGCAGGGAGCGGGTTGCCGCGCATCAGCGTGGACGACCCACGTCCGTGACCGGCCATGCGGCAAGACGGTCTCATATGGAGCAACCCAGCCACCGTCACCTCGCCGCTGTGCACCAGGGAGGACGTTGACGATAACCTTCCACGTGGCTGAGATGTCTATGACTACAGGTCCCGCGTAGGAGCACATGCCGTGGCGACACCATCTTCGCGCGCTGCTGGCGAGAGCATCTTTCTTAGCTATCGTCGCGAAGATAGTCGTCATCTCGCCGGTCGGCTGTTCGACCGCCTGAGCCAGCGATTCGGACGCTCCAATATTTTCATGGACATCGATTCAATACGGCCAGGTGTTGATTTTGCGGAGGCTATCGATAACGCAGTATCTTCGTGTAAGGTCCTATTAGCTATAATCGGCCCACGGTGGATTGATGCGCTTGACGAACATGGACGGCGGAGACTGAATGACCCAGCAGATCTCGTCGTTCTTGAGATTTGCTCCGCCCTGAGGCAGCACCTCCTCGTAATTCCCGTTCTTGTTGACGGCGCAGCTCCTCCTCGTTACGAAGAACTCCCAGCGCCATTGACGGCTCTAGCCCGTCGTAATGCAGTGCGTTTGGATCATGAAACATTTGGGTCCGATGCCGATGCGATATTGGCCGCTATCGCAAGTATCCTCAACGACGCAGAGTCAGAAGATGCTACGAATGTCCATTCCGCCGAACCCTCGTCAGAGGTTCACGGCGACGAGGACGAGATGGCCGTGCAGGTCCCTAACATGGACAGCGTTACCCCCGGTGGCGTCGGCGGAGAACCTGATTGGATTTCGAGTATTGGAGAAGAGGACGCTGACTCAAACGGAGACTTGCGCCCCGATCGTGCAGGTGCGACATGGTCTCGCGGCTATCGAATCGGCGCTGTTTGCGTGGTACTAATTGCCGCACTGTCGATTATCGCCGCATGGGTTTTCCAGCCGTCGGTGTCCGTACCGCGAGTGGCGGGCTTACAGTATGAGGATGCCCTAAAAGTACTCGCCGATGCGGGATTGAGTTCCCGCGTGACTACCGGTCAATCGTCGCCTGAATTGATCGGTCGAGTCGTATACACCGACCCGCAGGCGAACACGATTGTGGGTACCGGTAGTGACGTCATTGTGTACGTCGGCGCCGTTTCGCCACGTACAGACACTTCCGTGCCGAACCTCAGAGGATACACAAAGGACGGCGCTATTGAGCTACTGAAGGACGCCGCACTTGTTCTTGGCAAGGAGGTAGAGGAGCCCGTGAGTAACTCGCGGGATGTCGGATCAGTTATCGATCAAAACCCACCTGCGAATTCGAGCGCTTTTAGTGGAGACGCTGTGGATATCACGGTGGGGCGGGCACGCTAATCGAATCGGCTTCGGCGTCTCCGTGTACAGCCACGAAGTACAGCAACTGAGGCTGCCGCCAGCATCAGTGCTGACCCGAGCCATGCCGTCTGGCCTCGCACGATGGTCGACGGTCCGTGCCGTCTACTGTCGCACTCGGACCAGTCCCGTCCTCGAAATCTCCGCCAGCTCAGCGGAGGTGCCGCCAACGGTCATCAGCGCCCAGGCTTGTCACTCTTGCACGCGTCTCAGACTGAGCCCCGAGCGTGTTACCCAAGGCCATGTCGGCTAGCCAACCTACCAGCAGAACCTCCTGGATCTCCGCGACGGCGTGAACATCCACCGTGGACGACTGCGGCCAACTTCTCAGCAAGTACTCACTGTGCGCTGGGTCATTGAATCGTCGAGAGAGGATGAGCAGCTTGGCAGGATCCCATGCGGCCGGTGCGAGGCTGGCGTACTCGAAGTCGATGAGCCACGACCGGCTGAGGCAGTCCATTAGGAAGTTCGCGGGCTGCAGATCGCAATGCGCAGGAACCAAGTCGCCCTGCATCAGTTCACCAAAGAGCGCCTCTGCTCTCCTGGACCAAACATGCAGCTTCTCGAAGAGATCGTAACCGAGGATCGATACCCACTGGGGCCGCGGCCACTCTGTGGGCCACTCTAGCTGTCGGAATTTGTCGGGGTCGGCTGTGGCTAGCTTCGCGGCTTCGGTAGTGGCGGCCCGCCATTCATGAGGGCCAATCGGTTGTCCGTCAACCCAGCGGAACGCCAGAACGTAACGCGGCCCACGAATCGACAGCGGCTCGGCAAGCAAAGAGGTGCTGCGCCAACTCGTGAACGGGGCTGCGGTTTCTGGGGAACTGGCGGAACAGTTGGGAAGTGCCGTCCACGAGTGCGATCTCCCAGGCCCGCGCCCGGCTGGGTGAGGCCCCGATGAAGCTGCTGTTCGAGCGGATCGCGGTGCCGATGGCCCGGGCCGGCAGCTTGCGGCGGGGCTTGAAGTCGCACAGCTGACGATGCAGCCGCGTGACCTGGCTGAGTATCTGCCGAGCTGGCGCTTGTGAGTGGTACTCCGCGACATCCTTGACGGCGCCATCCAACTGCTGCAAAGCCTCGGTTGTCTCTGAATTCGCGAGCTCGGCGAGGAGGCCGTCGATGTGCCGTCGGGGCAGGTGGCGAGGTTGGTGGTGTAGCCCTTCCATCCGGCCAGCGGCCCGCGCCTTGGCCTCCAGCGTCCGGTTCACGGACTTGTCAGCGCCCACGACGTGGATGAACCGGTTGCGCTTGACCGGTGCCTTCCCGGCCACGGCGGGTTCGGCCTTGGCGACCTGCTCGTCGATGCCGTGCAGGCTGCGCCGCGCGCGGTCGGCCCGGTACTGGTAGTAGATGACCTGGTCACGGCGCTGATCTGTCGGTCCGGCGGGCCAGGGCTGGGTCAGGATCAACCCGTCGGCGGGCTGTTCGTCGGGGTGGCGGCGCCGCCACTGCGCCACGACGTAGGGGATGTCGGGGATCTTCGTGCCGAGGATGAACGACATCTGCGCCGCTTCGATGGCCTGCTTGTTGCCCGCGGCGATCATGCCGGCGTCGGCCACGATCGTGACGTCGGCGAGTTGGTGGGCGGTGATGAACGCGCGGATCGTGGGCAGCATGGTGGTGGTCTCGGCCGTGTTGCCCTCGAACGCCTCCACCATCAGCGGGAACCCGGCCGCGTCGGTCAACAGTCCGATGGTGATCTGTGGCTCCAGGCGGCGTTCCTTGGAGAAGTCGGGCTCGCGGAACCCGTCACCGTGATCGGTCTCGAAGTAGAGCGTGCTACGTCGTAGAGCACCAGTGACGCCGGTCCCAGGGCCGTGTGCAGCGCGCAGGCCGCGGCGAGCTTGCGCCGGAACCCGTCCGCCGCGTAGCCGCGCAGGCGTCGGTTGAGCGTGCGATACGACATGGCCTCGATACCGACCTCGGCCAGTACGGCGGGAACTCCCGCAACGGGCACCGGTCCAAGACAGTGTTGACCGAGGTCGGGCCGGGTGGCGGGCACGTCGAGCACCAGTCCGTCGATGGCCATCACCCGTAGCCCGCGCAACCACGACCCGCGGGTTCCCGCCGGAGCTACGCGTCGCTACCGTGACGGCGTACACGACAAACCTCGGTTGCCGCTTACGGACCCCGTCGTACCGCCGCGACAAGACCGCGCTTGCGCTGCTCGCGGCAATCAGCGACTTCAACCGCGAAGCGCTGGCCGACAAGAGTTGAGGTGCGAGGCCGTTGAGCCCAGGGCCTCCGGTGTGCGCAGCCGACCGGCCCTCACCACGGCGCGAGGCGAGACTCGAGGCGGGCGCTGCGGTCATCCGCGAGTTGGACCCAGGCGGCGTTGGCGTGGATCGGGAAACCGTTCGGGTCGAGCAAGCCCGTCGAGCTGGGCAGTCGCGCGGGACCGCCGGATGTCGCACCTCGTCCAAGCGCTCGATCCGGTCGTGGCCCTTCCTCGTGATCGAACCCACCGTCGACCGGCGAGTGGATCTCCGACGCCGAGATCGATCCGCAGCTCGCTGTTGCTGCTTGCGGTTGCCGCGTCGGGCCGGGCAGACCGCCACCGACACCCCCGTAGTGCTTCGCGACCGCGGCGAACGAGGCCGTGACCCGGCCGGTGCCGGGGTGGCAGACGGTGGCCATCCGGTCGAACCGCCAGGTGCGGGTCAGCCCGCCCAGCGCCGCGGCGATGCGGTGCAGCCCGTCGATGACGTGGGGCTGGTCGGTGGACTCGGCCAGCACCCCGCGCCACCGCCCGGAGTGCGCCAGCGCCCCGACCAGCAGGAACGCCTTGGACCCCCAGCCCCAGTGCGCGGGCGGGTCGGGCAGCTCCAGCCAGTCGAACTGGGTCTCCTCACCCGCCGGGTGCTCGATCACCGCCACCGGCCGACCGCGGGCCGGGCGGCACGGCTCGCACGCCGGGCGCAGCGACCGGACCCGCAACTGCCGGGTGAACGTCGGATACGAGCGGTCATACCCCAGCTCGAGCAACTCGTCGTACAGCGTGGTCGCCCACACATGTGGATCCTCGGCCAGCCGTTCGCGGCAGTAGCCCACGAACGGCTCGAACGGATCGAGCTCGCCCCGGCGACGCCGGCCGGCGACCCGGCCCTCGTGCAGGTAGGCGCGGATGGTCTTGCGGTCATGTCCCAGGTGCCGGGCGATCGCGGAGATCGACCAGCCCCGGCGATGCAACGCGTGCGCGTCCACATCGTCCTCCCGTGTGATCATGAGGGGCGGGGGTCCCTTCGGAGTACGGGTGGTCAGAGACCAGCAGCCTCGGGGGGCAAGCTCCGTATCGGCCTACCGGCCCAGCCCACCATCTGCCAGCGGTGGCGACAGGGCCTGCTCCCGGAACCCGGCGCGGCCGTACTGCTCGCCGAATGCGGCGCGATCGACCCCGCGACCCGCACCGTCACCCCGCTGGGGATCTGGGCACGGGCCGAGTTCGACCGGCCCCCCGCTCCCCTGGTCACCTGGGCCGACGACGACGCACTCGAGCTGCGGATCGACCTCGACCGGTTTCGGCCTCCGGTCTGGCGCCGCGTGCGGCTGCGCGCCGCCACCACCCTCGACCTGCACGCCGTCTACGGCTAGTCGCGGATTCAGGTCTGACGGACCTCAGGTCGCATTGAGCTCCCCGTACATCCGCCGTGCGGCATCCAAGGCGGCGACGTAGCCAGCCCGCTGGTAGGCGTCCGGGTCGACATCGGCGGGTACGGCGAGCCGCGCCCGCGCCTCGCGGACCGAGTCGAACCGCTTGCGCTTCAGCCACTCGGTGAGGCCGTCGATCAGAACCTCCGCATGCCCGAGCCCGTGTCGCAGCAGGGCGGAGGTGGTCATCACGACGTCGGCTCCGGCGAGCAGGTAGGCCGCCACGTCGCCGGCGCTCTCGACACCTGTCGTCGCGGCCAGCGAGGCGCGCACCTGCCCGGTGAGGATGGCGATCCACGAGCGGGCCAGGCGCCCTTCTTCCGGCGTGGACAACCCGACGCCCGGGGTGACGACGAGGGTCTCCGGGTCGACGTCGGGGTGCAGGAACCGGTTGAAGAGCACGAGCCCGTCGGCGCCGGCCTCGTCCAGCCGCAGCGCCATCTCGCCGGTGGAGCTGAAATGCGGGCTCAGCTTCACCGCGACCGGGATCGAGACAGTGGCCTTGACCTGACGAAGTATCTCGACGTGCCGGTCCTCGACCGCGCGCCCCGAGGTGTGCGGGTCGCCGGGCACGAAGTAGATGTTGAGCTCGAGCGCGGCCGCGCCGGCAGCCTCCATCTGGCGGGCGAAGTCGGTCCAGCCGCCGAGGCTGCTGCCGTTGAGGCTGGCGATGACGGGGATGTCGACCGCGGCGACGGCCTCCTCGACCAGGCCGAGGTAGCGCGACGTCGCCCCGGGCAGCTGGGTTCCGGGGAGGACGGGGAAGTAGCCCTGCGCCTCCCCGTGGGCGTCCTCGAACGGCTCGGTGACCTCGAGCTCATGCAGCTCCTCGGCGTTGACCTGCTCCTCGTAGAGGGAGGGCAGCACGACCGCCCCCACGCCGGCGTCGGCGAGGGCTTTGACCCGGTCCACGGTGCTCGTCGCGGGTGACGGGCTGGCGACGAGCGGGCTGCGCAGCGGCAGGCCGAGGTAGCTTGTCGTGAGGTCGACGACGGACGGCCGCTCACCGGTGCCGTAGGCCTCTGCCGCACGCGGGTCGTCCCTGGGCTCTCGAGGCGGGGCGGGCTGCCGACGGGCCGCACCCGGGTCGTCCTCGAGCAGTCGCTGCGCGCCGGTCCCGAATGGCATTCCAGCCGTCGTCCCGGCCGTGCTGCCCGCCCGCACGCCGGCCGTCGGGCCGCTGTTCGTTCCACCGAAAGTGTCCGAGGATGTCACTGCGCCACCTTCTCCGCTGGGTCGACGCCGGTGACGGGCCGCACACCCTGGGGCTCGGAGTCGAAGGTCGTGCGCCCGGCGCCCGACGGCACTCCCGTGTCCGCGCCCCGGACCCGAGCGTCGGCCGGGAAGCGCTGCGCGCCGCGGGTGGCCATCTCCTCGTAGGTCTGCCAGCGCTGGTCGACCGCCTCCTGGGCCAGCTCCAGGAGCCGGTCGGCTTCGGCCGGGTCGCGGTTGCGCAGGACCTTGTACCGCAGCTCGTTGTAGATGTAGTCCGCCAGCGGGATGCGCGGGCGTGGGGAGTCCAGCTGGAACGGGTTGCCTCCGCGTGCCCGCACCGTCGGGTCGTAGCGCACGAGCGGCCAGTGACCGGAGGCAACGGCCTTGTACTGTTGGTCGAGCCCCTTGCGCAGGTCGTATCCGTGGGCGATGCAGTGGCTGTAGGCGATGATGAGGCTCGGCCCGTCGTAGGCCTCGGCCTCCCGGAACGCGGTGAGCGTCTGGTGAGGGTCGGCGCCCATGGCCACTCGCGCCACGTAGACGTTGCCGTAGGCGATGGCCTGCAGGGCGATGTCCTTCTTGTTCATGGTCTTGCCGGCCGCGGCGAACTTGGCCACGGCACCGATCGGAGTGGACTTCGACGACTGCCCGCCGGTGTTGGAGTAGACCTCGGTGTCCATGACGAGGACGTTGACGTCGCGGCCGGTGGCCAGGACGTGGTCGAGCCCACCCGAGCCGATGTCGTAGGCCCAGCCGTCGCCGCCGACGATCCACACGCTGCGCCGCAGCAGGTGGTCGGCCACGCTGCGCAGGTCGTCGACGGCAAGACCCGAGCGCCCTTCCAGGCGCGGGAGCAGCTCGG
This sequence comes from uncultured Actinomycetota bacterium, assembly GCA_963750095.1. GTDB lineage: Bacteria > Actinomycetota > Actinomycetes > Mycobacteriales > Pseudonocardiaceae > Pseudonocardia. The sequence goes on from CAVVPJ010000014.1 coordinate 227,238, forward strand.
CCACCCGTTCCCGCTGGGCCGCAAGCTCGGACTCGCGGACCTGCCGGGCATCGAGGATGGCGTCGGCGAGGTCGGCGCCGACGACGTCACGCAGCTGTGTCAGCCGGTCCCGGGCCAGCTTGGTGTGCAGGTCGGCGGCCAGGCGCAGCCCGAGGCCGAACTCGGCGTTGTCCTCGAACAGCGAGTTCGACCAGGCAGGCCCGCGGCCGGCCGCGTTCTTCGTCCACGGCGTGGTCGGCAGGTTGCCGCCGTAGATCGAGGAGCATCCGGTGGCGTTGGCGATGGTCGCCCGCTCCCCGAACAGCTGGCTCAGGAGCTTGAGGTAGGGCGTCTCGCCACAGCCGGAGCAGGCGCCGGGGAACTCGAAGAGCGGCTGGAGGAACTGGGTGCCGCGGACGGTCCCGAAGTCGACCCGGGAACGGTCGTTGAACGGCAGCGTCTCGAAGAACTCGATGTTGCGCTGCTGGGTCGGCAGCTGAGGCCCGAGCGGCTCGAGGTTGATCGCCTTGCGGGTGGGGTCGCCCGGTGCGCTCACCGGGCAGGCCTCCACACACAGGCCACAGCCGGTGCAGTCCTCGACGTAGACCTGCAGCCGGTACTCCGCCGTCGGCAGGCCGACTGCGTTGAGCGGCAGCGTCGAGAAGTCCTCCGGTGCATCCTTGAGCGCGGCAGCGTCCACGTACTTGGTCCGGATGACGCTGTGCGGGCAGACGAAGGTGCAATTGCCGCACTGGATGCACGTTTCCGGGTCCCACTCGGCGACGAACTCGGAGATCCGGCGCTTCTCGTACGTCGTCGTTCCGCTCGGGAAGGTGCCGTCGACCGGCATGGCGCTGACCGGCAGGGACTCGCCGCGGCCTGCCATCATCGCGGCGGTCACCGTGCGGACGAACTCGGGCGCGGTGTCCGGGACGACCAGGGGGATGGGGTGCCCCGTCCCCGCCCCGGCTGGGACGGGGATCTCGGCCATCGCCAAGACGGCGCTGTCGACCGCCGCCTCGTTGCGCCGCACAACCTCCCGGCCGCGCCGGCCGTAGGTCTTGCGGATGGTCGCCTTGACCCGCTCCAGCGCCTCCTCGCGCGGCAGCACCCCGGAGATGGCGAAGAAGCAGGCCTGCAGGACGGTGTTCGTCCGCCCGGGCAGCCCGACCGCACGAGCGACGGCGTCGGCGTCGATGGCGAACAGGCGCAACCGCCGGTCGATGATCTCCTGCTGCGCTTGCGCGGGCAGCGAGTCCCACACCTGGTCCGCCGGGTGCGGCGCGTTGACCAGCAGCGTCGCGCCGTCTTGGGCGGTGGACAGGACGTCGACCTTGTCGAGGAGGGTGAACTCGTGGATGCCGACGAACCCGGCCTTGGTCACCAGCCACGGCGCGGCGATGGGTATCGGGCCGAAGCGCAGGTGCGAGACGGTCAGCCCGCCGGACTTCTTCGAGTCGTAGACGAAGTAGGCCTGGGCGTGCACCTGCGGGTCCTCGGCGAGGATCTTCACGGTGTTCTTGTTCGCCCCAACCGTCCCGTCGGAGCCGATGCCGTAGAAGACCGCCCGCAGCGTGGCGGGGTTCTCGATGTCGAGGTCGGGGTCATACGGCAGGCTCGTGCCGCTGACGTCGTCGTTGATGCCGACGGTGAACCCTGGCCGGGGGGATTCGGAGGCCAGCTCGACGAAGATCCCTGCGACCATGCCCGGAGTGAACTCCTTGGAGGACAAGCCGTAGCGCCCGCCGATGACGCGCGGCATCCTCGCCAGCTGTCCGCGGGCGTGAGCCTCGCTGAGGTTGGTGACGACGTCGAGGAACAGCGGCTCGCCGGTGGATCCGGGTTCCTTGGTCCGGTCGAGGACGGCGATCCATTCCACCGTGGGCGGCAGCGCGGCGACGAGCTCGGCTGCCGGGAACGGGCGGTAGAGCCGTACCTGCAGCACACCGACCTTCTCGCCGGCGGCGACGAGCGACGTGACGGTCTCGCAAGCGGTGACACCACCGGAGCCCATGACAACGATGATCCGGGTGGCCTCGGGGTGCCCGGAGTACTCGACGAGTCGGTAGGCGCGCCCGGTGCGCCCGGCGAGGGCGTCCATCGCCTCCTGGACGATCCCGCCGATCCGGGCGTAGTACGGGTTGACGGTCTCCCGGGCCTGGAAGTAGACGTCGGGGTTCTGTGCGGTGCCGCGGATGAAGGGCCGCTCCGGTGTCAGCGCGCGCAGGCGGTGTTCGCGGACGAGCTCGTCGGGGACGAGGGCCCGCAGGTCCTCGTCCCCGAGCCGCTCCATTGTCGTGACCTCGTGCGAGGTGCGGAACCCGTCGAAGAAGTGCAGGAACGGCACCCGGCTGCGCAGGGTGGCCACCTGCGCGATGAGCGCGAAGTCGTGCGCCTCCTGGACCGACGCCGACGACAGCAGGGCGAAGCCGGTCTGACGCACGGCCATGACGTCGGAGTGGTCACCGAAGATGGACAGGCCCTGGGCGGCGAGCGATCGGGCGGCGACCTGGAACACCGTCGAGGTGAGCTCCCCGGCGATCTTGTACATGTTCGGGATCATGAGCAGCAGGCCCTGGGACGCCGTGTACGTCGTGCTCATGGCGCCGCCCTGGAGCGCGCCGTGCATGGCCCCGGCCGCGCCGGCCTCGCTCTGCATCTCCATGACGGTGGGGACCGTGCCCCAGATGTTCGGACGGCGCGCGCTTGCCCACTCGTCGGCGAGCTCGGCCATCGTCGAGCTCGGGGTGATCGGGTAGATGGCACACAGCTCGGTGAGCCGGTAGGCGACGTCGACCGCCGCCTCGTTGCCGTCGATTGTTCCGCGCATGTGCCTCAGACCTCCGGAACAGGGATAACGGCGGCGCCGCGGCTGCTGGCGCCCTGCGGCGCCCGGGAAATGGCCCCCGACGCCGGGAACTCGCTCTCCGGCCACCATCTCGATGGCGTGCACGGGGCACTGTCGGTAACAGGCGGTGCAGCCGGTGCAGCTGTCGTAGTTGTACTCGTACCGGTTGCCCTTGCCGAGGCGGATGATGGCGTCCTCGGGGCACGCGCCGAAGCAGCCGTCGCACTCGAAGCAGTTGCCGCACGACAGGCAGCGCCCCGCCTCGAAACGAGCCTCGTCGGTGGACAGGCCGGCGACGACCTCCCCGAAGTCCTGCACCCGGCTCGCCGGCTGCCGCTCGGGCTGCTGGCGCCGGTCGTGGTCGCCGAAGTACCAGAGGTTGAGCATCTCGAACGACGCCAGCGGGTGCTTGGGGCCGGGCGCGAACGCCTCGCCGCGCAGGTAGGCGTCGATGCTGCGCGCGGCCTTCTTGCCGTGCCCGACCCCGACCGTGACCGTGCGCTCGCTCGGCACCGCGTCGCCGCCGGCGAACACGCCGGGCGCCCCGGTCATGAGCGTGGTCCGGTCGACCTGGACGACGTCGCCGTCGAACTGCACCTCGGGCAGCGCGTGGAGGAAGCCGGTGTCGCTCTCCTGGCCGAGGGCGAGGATGACGGTGTCGGCTTCGAGCTTCTCGAAGCGCCCGGTGCCGTGGGGCTTGCCTTTCTCGTCGAGCTCCTGGATCTCGACGGTCAGGTCGCCTTCGCCCATCGAGCTGATCGTGCGCAGCCAGTTGATCCGGATGCCCTCCGCCTCGGCGTCGGCCGCCTCCTCCTCGTGCGCGGGCATCTGCTCGCGAGTCCGGCGGTAGACGATGATCGTGTCGTCGGCACCGAGCCTGCGGGCGACCCGGGCGGCGTCCATGGCGGTGTTGCCGCCGCCGTAGACCGCGATCCTGCCGGACAGCGGCTGTTGCTCCCCGGACCCGACGTCGCGGAGGAAGCTGACGGCGTCGACGACCCGGCCGGCGTCGGCGTTCGGGATGTCGACCCGCTTGCTCAGATGCGCGCCGACCGCGACGAATGCCGCGTCGAAGCCCTGCCGCTCGGCCTCGAGGTCGGTGACCCGGTGCTCCTGCTCGAAGACGACGCCCATGGCCGCGATCCGGGCGATCTCCGCGTCGAGGACGTCGCGCGGCAGCCGGTAGGCGGGGATGCCGTAGCGCATCATCCCGCCCGGCAGCGGTCCGTAGTCGCGGACGACGACGTCGTGCCCGAGCCGGGCCAGGTGGTAGGCGGCCGAGAGCCCGGACGGGCCGGAGCCGACGACGAGCACCCGGCGACCACTGCGGACCTCCGGAACGGGAAACTGCCACTTCTGCTCGTTGGCGAGGTCACCGAGGTAGCGCTCGACCGCGTGGATCGACACCGAGCCGTCGAGCTCCTTGCGGTTGCAGCTCGACTCGCACGGGTGGTAGCAGACCCGGCCGTGGATCGCGGCGAACGGGTTGTCGGCGGTCAGCTGCCGCCAGGCGGCCTCGTCCTCGCCGACCCGAGCGTGCGCGAGCCAGGCCTGGATGTTCTCGCCGGCCGGACAGGCGTTGTTGCACGGCGGCAGCAGGTCGACGTAGACCGGGCGCTGCGCGCGCACCGGACCGGAGCGCAACCGCGCTCGGCCGAGGGGCGCGAGGGGGGTGAGGTCGGGCTGCGATTCGACCATCACGGCTCCTGGGAAGTGGGGACGATGTCTGCTCAACCTAGACGGTATGGAGGTCCGGGCTGGGGCCTCGCCACATGTGATCGTGGGTTGCCGGTAGGAGTGGGTCCTGGCCGGTAGAGCCACAGATGTGGGAGGCCCCGGTGAGCGCGAATGCTACGAGTGTCGGCCTGGATGTGCACGCACGATCGGTGGTGGCGTGCGGGCTGGACGGGCGGACCGGCGAGTTGGTCGAACGCCGGTTGACCCCTGCTCGTCGAGGATCGTCCGGGCCTCCGCGAACCACCGCATCGCCTCGGCATGGCGGCCGTCAATCGCGCACACCCGCGCGAGGGCGAGGCGGGCGTCCATCATGGGGAAGCGGAAGTCGGCTGCCAGTGCCTTCCCGCGCAGGGCCTTCTCCAATAGCGGCAGGTCCGGATGCCCGCCCGGCCCCGGTCCGTACCCGAGCCACAGCGTCTCGACGGCGTCGCACAGCGTTCGTAGGTAGTTCATAGCCCATGCCGGTGCCCGTTCGACGGCAGGCAGGACGGTCCGGTAGCGGCGCAGCGCATCGTCGTGACGGCCGAGACGGGCCGCCGCCTTCGCACCGCAGGCAATGGCGGACGCCTCGAGCCGGTGACCCGCCCGGTTCCCGTCCCCGTAGGCCTCGTCGAGCTGTGTAAGGACGTCGGTCCAGCCGACGTCGGTCGCGTGGGCCAACGCGTCGAGCGTGCCGATGTCGTGAATGCGCTGCCATCCCCAGCTGCGACGGTCCGCTCCGCCGACCGCCCTGGCTTCGGAGAGCGTGGCCCGACCGACGTCGAGAGCGCCGAGCGCGATCTGGGCGCGGGCGGTGAGCGTCAGGCAGTAGCTCCGCAGCGCGACCTGTCCGCGTCCACGTGCCGCCTCCGCCGCATCGTTCAGGAGCGGGAGTGCCGCCGCGACGTCGCCGAGCACGAACAGCCGGACGATCGGGTCGTCTGCGACATCGGCCGGGATCAGGTCCCGCCTGCCGTAGGTGGCAGGAACGGCAACCCTGGCCAGATCGGGCCGACTCGCAACGCCGTCGGCGAGCAGGATCCGCAGCGCCGCGCGGCGTTCGGGCGTGTCCATGGTCGTCCCGGGGACGTCCTGGTCGTCGGCCTCCCGACGGTCGAGCTCGTGCACCATCAGCGACGCCCAGACGTGGTCACGGCGCCCGCCGGTGTAGCGCAGGCCCTGCGCGGCGAGCCGCCACGCATGGGCGGCACCGTCGGCGCTGGCGAGCGCCGAGGTCACAGTGGCCAGGTACGTTGCCGCCCGATCAGGCTCGTCGGCGGCGAGCAGGTCGGCGGCCCGGGCAGCGGTCGTCACGGCGTCGTCGAACCGGCCGGCCCATGCCTGCGCCGTGCCGAGCCGAGCCAGGATCGACGGCAGCCGCTCGTCCCCGTCGGGCACGAGGTCCACCGCCATGCCCAGGAACGTCGCTGTCTCGTCGTGGGCCGCCGCGGCCTCGGCCAGGTCGGCGGCCTCGACGGCGGCACCCACGCCGGCCTCCGCCCCTGGCAGGTCACGGCTGGCGTGGTACTGCGCCGCGATCTCGACGGCGGTCACGCCGGACGGGTCCTCGCGCGCGGCGGCGAGTGCCTCGGCGAGCCGCCTGTGTGTCCGCAGCCTTCGGGACGGGTTCAGGTCGCTCAGGACCGCGTGCCGGATCAGGGCGTGGCTGAACTGGTACCGCTCGGGCGCCGCGGCGGGGTCCACCAGCCCTGCTGCGAGGACGGCGTCGACCGCGGCCAGCCCGTCGGCCTCGGAGAGTCCGGCGGCGTCGGTGACCGCCGCGAACGGGAAGGGGCCGTCGAACACGGCGGCGCACCCCAGCAGCGGATCGCAGTGTGCGGGCAGGCGGGCTCGCCGCCGGGCCAGTACCTGCCGGACGCCGTCGGGTACGACGCCGGGGAGCGCGTCGGTCTCCAGGCGGCCGTCCGCGGCGGCGCAGAGCGCACCCTCCTCTGCGAGGTGTCGGATCACCTCGCGCGCGAAGAAGGGGTTGCCGCGCGCGGGTCTCGGCGAGGATCACCGACGCCAGCGTCGGAGACACCGGTGCCGCGGCGACACCGTCGAGCAGCGCGGTCAGCGCCGCGAGGTCCAGCCCGTGCAGGGGTACGGAGGAGACGTCGAGATCGGTGCGGAGCGCGCCGAGGACGTCGAGCAGGCCGGGACCGATCTCGGCGCTCCGGTACGCGGCGACGATCAGCACCCGGCGACCGGCGACAACCCGCGCGAGATGGCGCAGGAGTACCAGCGTGCTGGCGTCGGCCCAGTGCAGGTCGTCGAGCACGAGGACGACCGGTGCCTCCTCGGCCAGTCCGCCGACGAACCGCGCCAGCCCGTCGATCAGCCACATCCGCTCCTCGTCGGGCTGCAGTCGCGGGTGCTCCTGGCCCCCGGATGCGCCTCCGAGGCGGGTGGCCAGCACCGGTGACAAGCGGGCGAGCTGCCTGGCGTACGGGACCGCCGTGCTCATGGCGCGGACCGGCGGGAGAGATCCGAGGTGCCCGGTGACCGCCTCCGCGAACGCGTAGAACGCCGGTTGCCACTCGCCTTCGACGCACCGCCCGCGCAGGACCGCCGCGCCGCGCCGCGCGGCAGCGGCGGCGAACTCCCGCAGGAGCCGGGACTTGCCGATACCGGGTTCACCGACGACGGTCACCAGCCCGCCGCACCCGGTCGCGGCCGCGGCCGCACGGTCGAGCAGCCTGCGCAGCTCGCTCTCCCGTCCTACGAAGGTGGCATGGACGGCCGGAGGTTGGCGGGAAACCGGCACGGCGAGCAGCGCCGGATCGTGGCGCAGGATCCGCGCGTGCAGGTCGTTCAGGTCGGGCCCGGGCGCGATGCCGAGCTCGCGGGCCAGAGCCGCCCGGCAGGTACGGAACGCGTCGAGGGCGTCTGCCTGGCGGCCGTCGCGGTACAGCGCCAGCATCAGCTGGGCCCAGCGCCGCTCACGCAGAGGTGCACGCGCCACCATGTGCTGCAGCTCGCCGCACATCCCTCGGTGTCCTCCCGAGCCGAGTTCGAGGTCGACCAGGTCCTCGCGTGCCGACTCGCACAGGTCGTCGAGCCTGCGTGCCTCGGCCTCGGCGAAGGCCCGGTCGGCGAACTCGCCGAGCGACGGACCCCGCCACAGACCGATCGCGGCGCGCAGCGACGCCGCGGCGGCGTCCGGGTCCTCGCCTGCCGCGGCCGCCCGGCTCTCCGCCAAGAGGCCTTCCGCGCGATCCGCGTCGACCCGGCCGTCAGCGGTCTCGAGCCGGTAGCCGCCGGGGACCGTCGCGATGCGCAAACCCGGCGTCTCGGCGAGCGCGTGCCGCAGTCGCAGGACATAGTTCTGCAGCGCGTTCACCGCGGAACGAGGCCGCCGCTCACCGTCCCACAGCTCGTCGACGAGCCGGTCCCGGCTGACCGCCCGCTGCCGGTCCACCGCCAGAACGGCGAGCAGGAGGCGCTCCTTGGCGGCGCCGAGCATGATCGGGCCGCTCGGTCCGGTCACCTCCAGCTCGCCGAGGATGCCCAGCTCGACACCGTCCTGCACCGGAGCAGTGTGGCCCACCGCACCTGCCCGAGGCGATGCCTCTGCTCTCTGTCCCGTCCTCGCGCCGTGGTGAGGGCCGGTCGGCAGCGGACACGCTCAGGGTCGACAACCTCCTCCGGTCATCGTCGTACCCTTGCGGCCTCACCGGCGTCCGCCGGCATGCTCGGCGGGTGGATCTCGCTCGGCGGACGGCCGGGTGGGAGATGCGCGAGCCGTGGAATCACATGTGGTGCGAGTGCGCGGCGGCCTGGTGCACATCAGCCACCGATGCCATCGTCCAGTGCACCGTCTGGCCTGGTAGGCACGCCAGATGGTGTCTATAGGTCGCCTTGTAAGCGGTAGGTCGTCGGTTCGATCCCGACCTCCGGCTCCACGCTTGACCAGCGGAAACGCCGCTCACAAGATCGCCTGCACTAGCCGCGTGGCACATATGCGGCTGTTTGCCCTGGTGGGAACGATTCCGTGGATCGGTAAGCCCGATTGCGTGACAACATCGAGGTGTTGCCAAGCGGCGCCCTGCGCGTGCGCGTGTACGCCGGGATCGACCCGTCACGGGGAAGCGGCACATGCTCCGTGAGGTCGTCGAGCCCGGCCCCACGGCGCGGAAGACGGCGGGGCGGGATCGATGACCGGCCTCGGGTCGAGGCCTCCGAGCGCCGCATCCCACGCATGTTGGCGAAGGTCGACCAGCTGCTCGACCGTTACCTGGACCAGTTCGACGGCGCGCCCAATACCGTGACGCTCTACCGCGGCTACGTGCGCAACCACATCTCGCCCTACCTCGACAAGATCCGGGTCGGGCACCTCGAACCAGGGAGCCTGGACGCCTTCTACGCCGAGCTCCGGCGCGGCCGCAAGCACGGCAAGACATCGAAGACCATCGCCCCATTTTACGATCAATACCGCAGGTGAATCAGTCGAGAGAAGGCAGACCCGATGCGGCCGTTGCGACCCCAACCCCTCGCTGGCCCCGACCCCGTCGAATCTTGGCCTCGCGCATGATCAGCCCAGACGGCGGGGGCGTGTACTGATCTCCCATCTCGAGGTTCCCGGCGCGAGGTTGCGCTGCGAGGTCAGTGGCGCCGGTCCGGTCCTGTTGCTGATTCCCGGTGCGGCAGCCGATGCGGCCGCGTTCGCCGGTATCGCTCCCCGGCTACGCAACCGCTTCACCGTCGTCGCCTACGATCCGCAAGGCACCTGCCGCAGCCCACAACTCGGCCCGCCCTCCGACATCACGGTGCAGATGCAGGCCGATGACGCCCACCGGCTACTGACCGAGGTGGGTCTCGGGCCAGCGACGGTCGTCGGTAGCAGCGCCGGTGCCGTCACCGGCCTGGAGTTGGTCGCCCGCCATCCCGAGCAGGTACGTTGTCTCGTCGCGCACGAGCCACCCGTCACGCAGCTACTGCCTGACGCAGCACAGCACCAGGCCGGGGCCGCCGAGCTGCACGTGCTGCACCGTGACAAAGGTGTCGGTGCAGCGCTGGCCCGATTCCTCGCCGACAACGGGCTGGGCGCCGGGGCCAACAGCGGTCCGACATGGCCGCCGGCCGCGTCCGATCCCGAGGAAGAAGCGACGAACGCCCGCTTCCTGAGCAACCTCGACATGTTCTTCGCGCACGTGATCGAACCGCTCAACCGATACCGGCCCGATATCAGCGCGCTGCGACGCGCCTCGACCCGGCTCGTGGTGGCCGCAGGCACGGAATCGGCCGGGCAACTGCCCTACCGGGCTGCGATCGCCTTGGCCGACGCCCTGATGGTGCCGTTGACCGAGCTGCCGGGCGACCACCGCGGGTTCGCAACCCAACCCGAACCGTTCGTGCGCGCCCTCGACCGACTCCTATGACCGACTGCGAGGAAGATGCCCAAGTTGCTCTACACGCGAGGTAGCACCAGCACGCGCAAGCCGCTCCGCCGGCCGTTGCCGCCGTCCGCACGGGGATCTATTGGCCCAGGCCACAGCGCTCAACACCGGGCGGCCGTTGCACCACTCGTGGCACAAGAGTCGCTCTCCTGTATGCACGTGATGCACGAACGGCAAGGGTTTGTGCCGTGGAGAAATAGGGGGGTCGTCACCCAGCACCGGGGCGACCTCGCCACGGTGAGAGCACAGAGACCGCCTACTGCTCTCTGGGGTTCGCTCAGTGCTGCGGTACGGCTGGCACTGGACGCACAGGAAGCGACTTGCGCGTGTCCCATCGAGTGCTGGCCAGACGTCGCTCGGCGAACGTCAACAGTTCGAAGACTTCACGAGCGAAATAGCCGGTCGTTCCCCGTTCAAGGCTGCGACGCGACACGATGCCCGCCTCTGCGAGCTCTTCGACCGCGTTGTACGCGGATGGCGCAGAAACGCTCAGGATACGTCGGACAGTGTTGGCGGTGACCAGCGGGACTTCGGGAAGAATCTCGGCCAGACGAGCCACTGCAGAGTCGGCGCGGGGAGTTTCACGGACTCCTCGGGCCGCACGATGCGCGGACAGCCGGACGCTCCATTGCGACCGCAACTCCGCGAGCTCGGTGGAAAATCGTACAACTTGGTCGGCCGCCAGATCAGCTGCTTCCAGGAAAGTGCTCAACCAGGCTTCGACGGACTCCCGCGCCGCGCCGGATTCCGGTGTAGCCGCGTAACGGTAGGCGGTAAGACCATCGAGGTAGGCGTCAGACCGCGTGAGAAGAACCAAACTGACCGGAAGAACCGCCGAGGGAGTCAGTCCGCGTCGAGTCAGGACGGTATGGATCAATGCCCGTCCTACGCGCCCGTTACCATCCGTGTAAGGATGAATGGTCTCAAACTGAGCGTGCACGAGCGCGGCTTGCACCAGCGGCGCATGCACTCCCCCATTAGCATAGTCAACGAGATCATCCATGAGCGCCTGCACATGGGTTGGTGGCGGTGGCACAAATTGTGCATCAAGAGGGTTGTAGTCGTTGCCGCCAATCCAGTTCTGCACTTGACGGAGCCCGTGATGACGCTCATCAGGCAGGAGCGCACGATGCAATTCGTCGATACCCTCAACGGTGACCGGACCGCCTTCGGCAAGATCGGTGGCGGCTTTACGAAGAATCGTGATGTTGTTGGCCACGAACTGGGCATTCCGACCGAAGCCGGCATGTACCAACTGCTCAGTCTGGGCCAACTCGGCGAGGGCCACCTGCTGCGCCGAAGCCTGCATGCCCTCGATCCGCGAGGACGCGATGGCCTCCGATCGCAGCAGGAACCGCGCAAGCCCTTCGAGGCTGCGCGACTCCGGACTGAGGGTCAGTCGACGGACGGCAGCCTCCACCTCCGCGGCGCGGGCTGACATGTCACCACCCATGGCAAGAGGACGTCCTTGCAGGAGATCGGGGACATAGGCCTGGTAGCTCCCACCCTGACGACCTGCCTGGGTCGGCGCGTCGTAGGACGGCTCCCAGTACTCGGTCAGCCACGTAGCCATCCCGGCCTCCTGCTGGTCGCTAAGGTTGCATGACCCATCCCGCTCTTTAAGGATAGAGGGTCAAACCTGCATCGGCCCGGGCGCCTGTCAAGGAAAGCCGCTAGCTGGCTGGCGCACGGCCGCGCGTTGGACCTGGCCAGGGTGGCCGCATCTGGCGGCGACGTGGCACCACTCGTAGCACGAGACTCGCGCCGCCGCATATACACACGTCGGTGTCGTCGAAGCCGGCGATGAGCGGCCCGGAATCGACGAGAATCTCAGTCAGCGTCCCCCATCCCCTCGCGGATGTCGCCCTTGGCCCGTGCGCTGAGGGTGTGCTCACCCGAACTGACGCTGCCCAGCCAGCTCAGACGCCGCCTGCGAGGAGCCGGCTGGGATCGACCGCCCTCGACAACCTCGAACCGAACACGATCACCCGCGTGCAGTGGCACACCGAGCCGTTCGGCGACCTCGGCGAGCTCAGGCTCGACGACGAACTCGTGTGGGCCGTCCGAGCCGTCCGCTGCGGATGTGCTCATGGTCAACAACCTCCCACCGCCCATCCTCCCACCAAGAGACCTGGCGAACATCGGACTTCGCCCCCCGCACTACGGGCCGCAGAAACCCAAGGGCCACAGGGAAGCCGGACCTGCCTGCAGGACAAGCGGACCGTACCTTGACCTGTGCCGCGGCCAGCGGCGGCGCACCTGGCGTCGGCGTGGCACCACTCGTGGCACGAGACTCGCTCGGCCGGGTGCAAGCGAAGCACGACCACCAGTGGCTTGGGCTGCGTATCCGCTGGTAGACGGCATGATCACCGTTGAGCCGCGCCCTTGTAAGCGGTAGGTTCTTCGGTTCGAATCCGATCACCGGCTCTAGGTTGACCTGCGAGGATTGGGCCTTGAAGATCGCCCTTAAGATCAAGTATGGGCTGCCAAGGCGGTTGCTCAGGCACTCAGCGGGATCGTCGGCATCGAGCGCGTGGCATTGAAGGCCGATCGCGCAGCGGGCACCTTTCTTGATCGGGTACGCCGTAGTCCCGCCTGCCTCGTCGGCGCGGTCCTGGCCGAGCATCACGACGATTGGACTCAAGGCCGACGCCGCCTCGGCCTGGACGTGTTGGTCCGAGCCCGCATCGCTGCCGTCCCTGACCCCCTGCGTGCTGCCCGTCTTCCACGCTCTCCTCGCCGTGCGCCGGCTACCACATGGCCGGTTGGCGCTGTTCCCCGGTTGCGGGCATCTGCCACATTTCGAGCAACCCGCCCGGTTCGCGCGCGTGCTGGGTGCGTGGCTTGCCGAGCAGCACGCCACCGCGGGGCGCAGCGACATGGCGCGTGCGCGGTGACAGCATCGTCGTCCGCCCTGCTGGTGAGCTGCGGCCGCGGATCGTGAACCACCGCGAGGAGCTGGTGGGTCTGCCCAAGCCGCCCACGCACGAAGGCGACCTCGTTCGTCAACGAGTGGCGCCGCTTCGTCCTCGAGTCGGGTGTCTCAGGTGGCAGGCAGGACGGGCAGGAGGAGCCGCGATGTCGAGTGCACGGTGTTGAGGCTGCTGGTGCCGACGCTGGCGTGGCGGAAGGACATGATCGCGGGCGCGTCGGGATGCTGGTCGTCGCTCAGGACGACCAGCTCGACGCGGTGGCCTGCCTTGAAGCGTCGGGCATTGGGGACCAGCGGCACGCGGTAGTGGACGACCTCGCCGACGGGGACGGCGTGGGCGGTGCGGCAGGGGAGGACGGGCGCGCCGGGACGGCTGGCCTGCTCGTCGACCTCGCGCAGGCTGGCGCGCAGGTAGCCGGCTGTGACGGGGCTGGCGGCACCGGAGGGGTCGACGTCGAGGAGGATGACGATCCAGGCGGTGTCGAGGGCGGTGGCGCTGGCATCGAGTTCGAGTTCGATGTCGCCGACCACGTCGAGGTCGTGATCGAGGGGCCGGCCGGTCCAGCGCAGCTCTGGCGGGGGGTCGGTCCGGCTTGCTTTCACGCGGTTCAGACCGGCGCCCAGGGTGAGGTACTCGCGCGTCCCGGCTCCGCCTTCGTCCTCGCCGAGGGTCCCGTCGGCGCGCAACGCCAGCATCGTGTGGGAGCCCTCGGGTGGGGGCCATGACGGGGTGGTGCGCCATCCGTCGGACTCGGGCAGGACGTAGCGGATGGCGGGCCCGTCGAGGATGCCGGTGTCGCGGTCCTTGAGCCAGTGGTCGTACCACGCGAGGGCCTCGATGTGTAGGCTCTCCCAGGGCCAGGTCAGGCCGTAGTCGCCGAGCAGCGCGACGCGGACCTCGGGGCTGCCGGTGAGCGCCTGGAACGTGGTGAAGGTGCTTGGTAGGTGCAGGGGAACGTTCTCCCAGTCGCATCCGAGATAGACCGGCACCTGCACCTTGTGCAGCAGCGGTTCGAGGTTGCGATCATCCCACCAGGCGTCGCGCACCGGGTGCTCGACGGCCACCGCCCGCCACAGGTCGTCCCAGGGGTGCGGATCGTGGGGGAGCCTCATGAGCCCTTTGAGGGCACCTATCGAGGTCTCGCCGTTCATTCGGGCGAACTTCTCGTGCAGCCGCGAGGTGTGCAACACCTTGCGTGCCCCGGCGATCAGCTTGCTCCGCCAGAACGTGTCGCTGCGGCCCGAGGTCATGCCGATCATCGACAGGAACGGCGTGACGAAGCTGGAGCTGAACAGCCCGTGGTGCTGGGCGGCCTCGTACAGATCGGTACTCACCGCGACGGGGAAGACCGCCTTGAGGTGCGGGGGCTGTTCGACGGCGGCCTCCAGTTGGGTGATGGCGAAGTAGCTGATCCCGATCATGCCGACGTTGCCGTCCGACCAGGGCTGGGCCGCGGCCCACTCGACCAGGTCGTACATGTCGCGGCGCTCCTGGCCGTCCATGAACGCGAAAGTGCCACCCGAGCCGCCCGTGCCGCGCAGGTTGGCGATCACGTGGACGTAGCCGCGAGGGACGAAGAAGTCGCTGGCACCGGCCTCGATGAACCCCATCGGAGCGCCGAGGTCCTGGATCTGGCGCGGATAGGGCGACGCGGCCAGCAGCACCGGGTAGCGGCCCGGGATGGCCGGGCGGTGGACGTCGACCAGCAGCGTCACACCGTCGCGCATCTCCACGGCGACGTCGTTGTCGCGGGTCATCGCGTGCTCGGCCGGGGAGAGGTTGCGGTAGCCGCGTCCGGTGGTCTGCGGTCCGTTGAGGTGGCGCTGACCGGGTTCGATGCCGGCGGCGGCGGTTGTGCTGGCGGACACGAGATCCTCTTCTGCTGGTCAGACGAACCTCTTCAGTAATTTCAAGGTACACTGAAATTATGGTGCCCCGCAAGAGAGTTTCCGCAGATATTGAAAATAGCTCCGGGCGGCGCGGGCCTCGAGGCCGGCGCGGAGAGGTCGCGGACCGGATCCTGTCCGCCGCGCGGACCTCGTTCGCCGCACACGGCTACGCCGGGACCCGGCTGCGTGAGGTGGCCGTCGCCGCCGGTGTCGACCCGTCGCTGGTCTCGTACTACTTCTCGGACAAGACCGGCCTGCTCGCGGCAGCGCTCGAACCACCGGTCGGGATGACGGCCACGGCAGCCGCCGCGGCCGCGACACCGATCCGCCGCCGCGGGCGGGCGCTGGTCGACGCCTTGCTCTCGCAGTGGGAAGACCCGTCGACGGCGGAGGTCCTCCGGTCCATCATCCTGACCGCCGCACACGAACCCGTCGCCATGCAACGACTGCGCCAGGTGTTCCAGACCAGCCTCCTCGCCGCCGTCGCGGACAACCTCGAGAACGAGGAACGCACCGTGCGGGCCGGGCTCGTGGCCTCTCAGATGATCGGCCTCGCGATGGCCCGCTACGTGTGGCAGGTCGGAGCGCTGCACCAGCTCCCGTCCGAGGACGTCGTGCGCTATGTCGCACCTACCGTGCAGCGCTACCTATCCGGTCGGCTTTGAGGAGCAGCCCGCCAGCCCAGCGCCGCGGCCATTGCCGTAGGAGCGCCTCGTGGGCCACTTCAACGGTGGCTGCCCCGCCGTCACCGCTCGGGGTGTGGTCGGTGGTCAGGAGGTGGGCGTCGACGAAAGCGTCGATCACCTCCGGCCGAGGAAAAGATACGTCCAACACCATCCGTCGCCACCCCGCCAACCAGCCGCAACGCAGGCAAGCGGCGCATCGGCAGGCGACGTGGCACCACTCGTGGCACAAGACTCACCCTGCCCGGTGCAAATGCTGCACATCTGGCAGCGGCCGGTTTGCCGTATCCGCTGGTAGACGGCCTGATAGCCGTCGAGTGTTGGCCTTGTAAGCGGTAGGCCGAGGGTTCGATCCCCGCCTCCGGCTCTACGGTTTGACCTGCATCGATGGCGGGCTGGATCGATCGCAAGATCGATAATCGGCTACCCAGGTTGTGCCCGGAGTTGACGGCATGTGGCCGCTGTTGAGGGCGTGCAGATCTTGGCGCCACCGAGGATGCAGCGTCGAGGATGTGAGCAGGCCCCGTCCGCGAGGTGCCGGGCGGGGCTGGTCGTCTGGGAGGTGCGTACGGTCTCACTCCGACGATCAGGAGATGGAGGCGCTGAAGGCCCCGACCACCACGATATGAAGTTGCTGCGGGTCAGGGGCCCAAGCTCGGCCCAGGTAGGAAATGCGCGTTACGCCCTTTGCCGTCACCACGCATTAAGAAGCCGTCGTTGACGAGGCGATCAAGGTGGTTCAGCGATCCGTTCTGGGTGAGGCCGGTCAGGGTGGCGTAATCGCCAGAAGTGATGCGGTCGTGGACCGCCAACCAGAAGCGGACGACTGAGACCGGATCGTCGGGTCGACGGTAGGTAAGGATTCTCCGCACTCGACGTTCGGAGGCGGGTGCTGCGTTCTCGACGACCCTGACGGCGGCAGGCGAGAGCATCCACACATCCTTGAATCTGGTGAGCAGCGGTGAGGCCCCGACGCGACACTCGGCGGCGGCGGTGTCGAGAGCTTCGGCCGATTCCTGAGGCGTTCGTTGCAGCAGCGCGACGAGCCGACTTGGAGTGGTGAACGGATGGCGGAGCAGATCATCCACGATTAGGGCCACTCGGACGTCGCGGCGGCGAACGGCTGGCTCAATACGGCCGGTCAACGCCATGACTGGGATTACCGGCCTGCCACCAACGAGTCGGGTTCTGACTCGTGGGCCCTGCTCTTGAACAATGATAGGCGGCCGATGCCCGAGCGCGACCATTTCTCGATACATGCGGTCGACGCCCATGCCCTGTTTCTCTACGAGGTTTAGCGCCCGGAAGAGGTCCGCGAGTGCCGGATGTCGGGCGTAGCGCTGGGTCAGGACGGTCTCGGCTGTGATGCCGCCTGCGAAGCCGCCTGGACTGATGACCTGTAACGCCGAGTCCGCGTCGATCCACGTGATGGTGACAGGCGCGGAGAGCAGCCAGTCGCGGTGGGCCAGTCCGTTGAGCACGGCTTCCCGGATTGCGCTCGGCGGCAGACGCCGGACGGTCGACTCTGCGAACCCTCCGCGCAAGGTGACTTCGGTGTTGAGCGAGTCCAGCCGGTCCTCCGCCGCGGCGAGTTGTTCGAGCACGCTCAGACCGGTGAGATCCGGTGGACGGAGCAGGACGTCGCCGCCTTCCACATCGATCGCTGTGATGGAGAGGTAGGTACGATCTGCGGGGCAGAACAGCAACGCCGCTGCCTGCGTCAAACGGCCATCGGGGTGAAGCGCGCCCAGTCGCCGCAGTAGCTCAGCCACAGTCTCAGTCGCGTGGTGATCAAGGCCAGCATCTCGGAGATAGCGGCGAGCGACGACGACCGCACCAGCATTCACGTCGACGACAGTGCGATCGGTGACTCCGGCCATGCTGTCGTATCCGGCTTGCGCACGTCGGTGGAGCCACCACTCCGCTCGGTCGACCGGGACGCAGTTGGTTCCGACACGCCACCGGATCCGGCCGGAGGTGTCTTCGACGGGTTCGTTGGCCGCTGCGACGTAGAGCACAAGGAGTCGGACTCCGTCGAACACGCGCTCCTCTACGTCAGGGGCCATGTCGACGCGGGTGTAGATGGCGTGCCGGAGCCAGTCGCAGTCCAGAGCGGTACCAAGCAGATCGCCCGTCCGGTTCTCGACCCCGACGATCAGCGCTCCGCCACCGGGTGTGTTCGCGAAGCACGCGGTTTCGTCGGCCAGCTGGGTTGCGGCGGCGGTGTTCTGGGCCTGGCCTGCCAGCAAGACCCCACCACTGGCGCGTCGCCCAGCTTCTTCCTTGATGTCGACGTGCTCAAGCTCGGCATCTTCGGGCAGCACCCCCGCCTGCAGTTTGGCCAGTACCGCGTCGACCGCCGCCCGGAGGGCGACCCGAGCGTCGATGAGGTCGGCCTCGGGGTGAAAGGGCAACACCGGCAGCCACCCGCCCATCCACTTGGAGTTTCCAGAGACGGTAATCTACAACACGAGAAGGGACCGGGCCACAGCTTGGGGGTTGCGATGACCCTGGCCACACGATGCCGCCCAGCTCAAACGACCCGCCACGTGGGGAAGCGCCCGCCTGCTTCTACCGCTCGTCGAGCGGCGCCAGACCACCCACATGGGCCTCGATGGACAGCTCCGACGGGCACGTGGAATCACTCGTGGACCGCCCGCAACGTCAGCCGCCGGTAGCTGCGGAACCCGTGGCCAAGAGTGCTCGCTTAGAGTGCCACCACTCAGGTTCGACAGCCCCAGGCGCGAGCAGGCTTCCGGCCACCTGGGCCGCCACTCCCACGTGCCCGACCACCGCGGACCGTCGGTGGGGCGCCGCTTCCGGCAGGTGTCCGCGGCCCGATGGTGTTGTCACCCGAGTCCCACGGAGGTGCGGTTCAGAAGTATGGCGTAGATCCGTGCGTCGGGGTTGTCGTAGACGAGCTGGAGCGACTTGACGTCCTCCAGGTGCCGCAAGCCGGGTGCGTGGTCGGTCGCGGGTGCGATGAACCCGGTATCGATGATCACATACGTGAGACCGAGGTCCCGCACCGCATGTTGCACGGCCACGTCGGTGTCGAGACGGTTGAACGAGTTGAACAGCAGCAGGCGGTTCGGGTCCATCGTCGGTAGCTCCTGCTCCGCGATCACCGGAGAGGCGAACACCGGCTGGACGTTGTCCAGGGCCCACATCATGGCCGAGCCGTCGTACGGGTCGTTCATCGCGAGCCTGCCTGGCGGCACCAACTGAGCCAGGCGGTCGAAGGCGATCCGCTCGTCGGTGCTGACGGCAGGCCCGTCGGTGAAGGCCTGCGCCAGCCTGGCTTCGTTCCGGCCGACGTAGAGGCCGTTGGTGAGGACGGCCACCAGGACGGCGACCGCAGCCAGGACCGCTGCTGACACGGTGACCCGGAGCCGCTCGGAGGCACTCCGGAGGGGGGGCAGCAGGCGCCTGAGCACGACCATGACTCCGTCGAGCACACCGGTCATTCCGGTCGCCGCGAGGATCACCGCGGCGAGCGTCCACATGCCTGCGAACCGCCAACGATCGTTCCACCAGGGTCGGGTGAGCACCGCCACCAGGGTGCCCCCGTAGCTGGCGGTGAGGGCGAAGAGGCCCGCGAACAGTACCCCGACGATCACGAACCAGAGCAGCGGTTCGAGGGTGCGTCGGCGGAACAGACCCACGATCATGAGCGCGACCAGCCAGTACTGGGGGAACGGCTGGTTGTGGCTGAGGAACAGCACCTGGCCCATCGCATCCGCGGGCTGGAGAGTGGCAGGCCAGTCGAAGCCAGGTCCGGCTGCGGCGACGAACGAGGCGCGCAGCAAGGGCGCCCCGAGCACCACGGCCGTCGCGACCGTCGCGCCGAGTGTCCTGGCGTCGGACCACCGGGGGCGTCGCCGGACGTAGGTCTGTCCGAGCAGCGCGATCGCGAACAGGGTCGCTGCCACCGCACCGCTGGGGTGCAGGGCCAGCAGCCCCAGTCCGGCGATCCCGAGAGCGACCGGCAGCATCCCCGCGCGTCCGGTGGGCAGATCGAGCATGGTCGCGAGCAGCGCCAAGAACGCGGGAACCAAGGCCACGGACATGATGAACGGCAGCAGCGTGCCCCACGGGAGGAGGTCATAGGGGAACGCCGTGAAGGCACAGGCGAGGAGGGAACCCGCGGCGGCCAGGGCGGGCCGCCCGCCGCAGGCCCGGACGAGCGCGACGACGCCGAGGGCCAGGAAGGCCGGGAACAGGACCACGCTGATGTCGATGACAGCCGGAACAGCCGGTCCCGTCGCCATGACCACCGTGGCCATGGCGACGTGATAGGCGTTCGGGTAGTAGTAGTCGCTGGTCATCGTGTTGTTGAGGTTGCGAAGCTGCGCCGGGTCCGAGTAGCCGGTGTCCGCGATGTAGCGGATGGCGTTCGAATGGAATACCGCGTCCCAAATCTGGGGAACCGTCGTGAATCCGTGGGTTGCCGCCACCGTGACGCCGAATCCGACCGCGGTGGAGACGAGGACAGCGAGCCCGATCCCGGCGTGATGGACGCCCCGCCAGCGCGTGGTCGGTGCCACCGTGGTCGCACTCGGCCGTGACCGGCGAGCGATCACGACACGGAGGGCGGCGACACCGACCGTCAGCACCACCGTGGTCACCGCGAACGTGAGTGGTGACCACCGGACGCCCAGCAGCGGCAGGGCCGATCCCGCACTCCCGACGATGCCGAAGGACAACAGCGGCGCGGCCGCGATCAGTAACCAGCTCCGCAGACCGAGGGCCAGGCCGAGAGCCAGACCGGGCAGCACGGTGACGACGACGGCGACGTACAGCACCGGATCGAGCGCCGACACGGCCACGCTTGCTCACCTCGATGCCGTCCCGGGCCGACCTCATGGCACGGCACGTGACGATATCCCAACCACCCAACCACCCGATCGTGACGGTGCAACCCGACCAAGGATCGGTACCCGGGCTGGTCCGTACTGGCCCGAGTGAACCGGGACCCGTGCATCCAGTGGACACGGCAGCAGGGGTCTAATGGGCCTCCGAGGCCTACCGGCACGCGGACGCCGGGCGGGAGTGGTGCGTGCGAACCATGGACGAAGCGGATCCCGCAACGGCGCGGGAGAGTGGCGCGCGGCTGCTGACCGCGGTGGTCGCCGTGGCCGTTGCCGCCTTCGCCCTCATCGGGATCGGCGGTCCGTTGATCGGACACGGCGTGTTCGCGGCCACGGACGCGCTCGTGCAGTCCAGCCCTTACCGCGATGCGGGCCTCGCCGGAGCGGTCCAGACCACGTACCAGAACGACACCTACGACACCTTTCTCCCCAACACGCTGCTCTTCGCCGACGCGCTGAGGTCCGGCCAGATCGCGGCGTGGAACCCCTACATCCTCGGCGGGGTGCCGCTCGGTGGTACGCCGAATTTCGCGGTGGCCTCCCCGATGACGCTCCCGTACTACCTGCTGCCCGGCTGGCTCGCGCCCGCCTGGACGAAGCTGCTCGAGATCGCCGTGACCGTCGGCGGGTGCTTCCTGTTCGGGCGGCGGGTGGGTCTGGGCAGGCCCGCAGCGCTGGTCGGGGGGCTCGTGTTTGCCACCAGCGCGTTCCTCATCGCCTGGACGGGCTGGCCGCAGACGCGCACCGCCGCAGTGATCGGGTTCGTGTTCTGGTCGGTGGAGCGGCTGGTGCAGCGCGGCCGCGCGCTCGACGCTGCGCTGCTGGCCGTGTCCGTCGCCGCGATGCTGTTCGGCGGGTTCCCCGCGGTCACGGGCTACGCGCTGTTCTTCGCCGCGCTCTACCTCCTGGTCAGAGTGGTCGCCGAGCACCGGTCGGGACGCTTCGGGGTGGACGTCCGGGTGCTGGCAGGGGCCGCTGCCGGAGTGCTCGGCGGTGTCGCACTCTCGGCTGTGCAGTTGCTGCCGTTCGCGTCGTTCATGTCGCACGCGCTGGTGACAGGCCGCGATCAGTCCCCGCAGGACCACATCCCGGTGGCGGCACTGATCACCGCGCTGGCCCCGGAGGCGTTGGGCACCGTCAACCCCGGCAGGCCCCCGGCGTTCATGCTGGGCACGAACTTCGTCGAGGCGCTGTCCTACGTGGGGGCGGTCGCGATCGTGCTGGTGGTGGTGGCCGTGGCCTCCCCGGTCCGCGCGCGCGGACTGCTGCCGCGAGGTGTGTGGCTCTTTCTGGTGGCCGCGGTCGGGCTGACGGTCGCCATGACCTACGGCGGCGGCCCCTTGCTCGCCGCAGCCCAGAAACTGCCCGTGCTCTTCTCCGAGAACTATGTGGGTCGCGTGCGCAGCGTCCTCGGGTTCCTCGTCGCTGTGCTCGCCGCCACCGGGTTCGAGGTGGTGCTGAGGGGCCGCGCCGACCGTGCGCAGCGGCCCGCCCTGCTCTTCGGCGCGGCGGTGTGGGCGTCCGCTGCGGCGGGCACCGTCTGGATCTGGTCGCGGGCTCGCGCCGTCGCCAGGGCGGCCGACACCGCCGCAGCCGACAACGTCGCCCGGCTCTACCTGCTCGACCGTGAGGTTCTCGCCGCGCTCGCGCTCGTGGCGGTGGCGGTGGTCGGAGCGGCCGTGCTGCGCTGGGTGGGCAGTGGCCAGGTGATGCGCGGCCTGCGTGTGGGTGCCGCCATCCTGCTGCCGGTGCTCATCGCCGTGCAGGCGCTGGGGCTCGTGCGCGACTACTGGCCGCGCAGCGACCGGGACACCTTCTACCCGGTCACCGACGCCCAGCGGTTCCTCGAGCAGAACCTGGGCCACGAGCGCTACGCCTCCACCCTCGACGGGATGGGCATCGGCGCCGACATCCCCCTGCACCTGCGCGCGCTCAACGGGCACATCTTCGTCAACGACAGCATGTCGGACCTGATCGAGGCGTTGCCCGGCACCCAGTTCGGTGACCCACCGACGCTGCCCCTGATCTCGGCAGGGCCTGCGGTGGCGACCAGCCCGGTGCTCGACCGGCTCGGCGTCCGCTATTTCGTGACCTCCCCCGCCCAGCCGCTGTTCGGCGACCTCGAGGTCGACGTCGGAGACGGTGGCACCACCGCGCTGGTCCCCGAGCAGACCGTCGCCGTGACGATCCCGCCCGGTGCAGCGCCGCGCGGGCTGGGGGTGACCCCCGAGTCGACGCCTGCCGTCCCCGGATCGACGCGGATCGAGGTTGTCCTGCGCGCCGCGGACGGGTCGGTGGTGGCTCGCAACTCCCGGATCGACACCGGCATGGCGGTCGGGCAGGTGTTCGCCGTCCCGCTCACCGAGGCGCCCGGACCGGCGGTCACCGCGGAGATCACGGTGCACGGCCCTGCGCCCATCACGGTGCGGACCACGGGCGGGGTCCCTGCGGTGTCGACGATCCGCGCCCAGTACGACGGGCTGCGCCTCGCCGATGCCGGCAGCTCGGTGATCTACCAGCGGCTCACGGCATTGCCCCGCATCCGCTGGGCGTCGCAGACTGTGGTGGAGCCGAACCCGCAGCGCCAGGTCGACCTCGTCGCGAGTGGCGTGCTGAAGCCGGACCAGGTTGTGCTGGACGCACCCGGAACCGCGGCAGAGCCCGGCCCGGCGACTCTCGACGTCACCGACGACGGGCTCGACGACATCGCCGTCACCGTGGACGCGGCAGCGAGTGGCTACCTCGTCGTGGCCGACGCCCTGCAGGTCGGCTGGTCGGTGGAGGTGGACGGTCGGCCCGCGACGCTGCGTCCCGCGGACCACGCCGCGGTCGCGGTGTCCGTCCCCGCGGGGAAGCACGTCGTGCACTGGGACTACCGGTCGGCGACGGCCACAGCCGGGATGTGGGTCAGCGCCGTCGCTGTGCTGGGGCTCCTGACCGTGGGGGGCACGACCCTGTGGCGGCGACGCCGTGGCGGGGGCCGTGACGGCCTTCGTTACGCTCTACGCGCGTGGCGAGGTCGATCACGAGTCCGTCGACCTCGGCACTCGCGTGCGGACTCGATGAGGTCATGACCACACCCGACATGTCACCGGCGCACGATTCACGCCACCCGTCCCTGGTAGCCGACGGCTCCGGGCGTCCTGTGCCCTTCCGCGGCGACCGCGCCCAGGTGGACGTCACCGTTGTACTGCCCTGCTACAACGAGCAGGACCACGTCCTGGACGAGGTCGAGCGCATCACCAAGGCGCTCGACAACAGCTCGCTGTCCTACGAGCTGCTGGTGATCGACGACAAGTCCACCGACAACACCCTCGCGGTGCTGCGGGAGTCGCTGCCGCGATTCCCCCAGATGCGCCTGATGCCCTTCCGGCGCAACGGCGGCTCCGGCACCGCTCGGCGGATAGGCACGGCGGAGGCGGCGGGCCACATCGTCGTCTGGACCGACGCCGACATGACCTACCCGAACGAGCGCATTCCCGAGTTCGTGCGGTATCTGGTGGACAACCCCGATGTTGATCAGGTCGTGGGAGCACGCACCTCGGAGCAGGGCACGCACAAGTTCCTGCGGGTGCCCGCGAAGTGGGTGATTCGGCGGTTCGCGGAGTTCCTTTCGGGCACCCGGATTCCCGACCTCAACTCCGGTCTGCGTGCCTTCCGCCGCGAGGTGGCGCTGCCCTACCTGCGGCTGCTGCCCCCGGGATTCTCCTGCGTCACGACCATCACGCTGTCGTTCCTGTCGAACCAGCACACGGTGGAGTACCTGCCGATCGACTACGCGCAGCGCGCAGGCACGTCGAAGTTCCACTTCGTGCGTGACGCCTACCGCTACATCCTGCAGGTGCTGCGGATGGTCATGTACTTCAACCCGCTCAAGGTGCTGATGCCGCTCGCGCTCGCGCTGCTGACGCTCGGGTTCGTCAAGGGTGCCACCGACCTGTTCCGCTACGACCTGCGGATCACCACCAACGCCACGCTGCTGTTCTTGACAGGCCTGATCATCGCGGCGGTGGGTCTGCTGGCGGACCTCATCGTGCGGTCGCGCGGGGACACCTGATCGTGGGCCGGTGGCGGACGCCCGTCCGCGTGCTGGTCGTGGCCGCGTTCGTCGGCGCGGTCGTGTGGGTGCTGGCGAGCCGGTGGCAGGAGGTCCAGCCGCTGCTGGGACTGCTCTCCGCCGGATCCATGTCGGCGGCGCTCGTCGCAGTGCTCGCAGGCATCTTCGGCACGTTCCTGTGCTGGCGGGCGCTGCTCGCCGACCTCGGCTCGCCGCTGCCGGTGCCCGGTGCGATGCGCGTGTTCTTCGTCGGCCAGCTCGGGAAGTACCTCCCCGGGTCGCTGTGGCCGGTGCTCGCGCAGATGGAGCTCGGCCGCGACTACAAGGTGCCCCCGCGGGCGTCCGGCGCGGCCGTCGCGGTCTTCCTCGTGGTCGTCGTGGGCACGGGGCTGCTCATCGCCGTCCCGTCGCTGCCGTTGCTCGCCGACGGGGCCACGCAGACCTACTGGTGGACGCTCGTGGCGCTGCCGGTCGCGGTCGTGGTGGCCGCGCCACCGGTCCTCAACCGCCTCATCGGCACCGCGTTGCGGCTGGCAGGCAGGCCCGCCCTGCCGCGACCGCTGACGCTCGGCGGGATCGCCCGCGGGGCCGGATGGGCGCTGTTGTCGTGGATGGCCTACGGCGTGCACGTCTGGGTGCTGGCACTGCAGTTCGGGGATGTGCCGACGCCGCGGCTGCTGCTCGTGACCACGGGGGCGTTCGCCGCGGCGTGGACCATCGGGTTCCTCGTCGTGTTCGCGCCCGCGGGCGCGGGCGTCCGGGAGACGGCGCTGATCCTGCTGCTCGCAGGCGTGCTCTCGGCCCCGCAGGCCACCGTCATCGCGGTGCTGTCGCGGCTGATGTTCACCGTCGGAGACCTCGCCTGGTGCCTGCCTGCGCTGGTCGCGCGACGGCGCCGCGTCCGGGCAGCGGGCCTCAGCGCAGCGTCGCCCACACCGTCGTCCACGGGAAAGGGGTCGTCACCCGCCGCACGTCGGCGACCGTGGAGACGAACCTGACGAAGCTCCGCGTGGACCAGTGGTTGAGGTGCCCCGGGGTGTTGCCGAGGTCCTTCACGTAGCGGCCCGCCACGAGGTTGCAGCCGCGGAAGATCGGCTCACGCGGCACCGACAGCACCACGTGTCTGCTGCTCACGCGTGCGATCTCACGCAGGCCTGCCTCGGGGTCGCGAAGGTGCTCCAGCACCTCCACCGACACGACGACCTCGAACGCGCCGTCGCGGAACGGCAACTGCTCGGCGTCGGCGTGAATGAAGTGGGGGGCGGAGTAGGACTTCCAGTCGCTGCGCAACCCGGAGTCGGGCAGGTCAAGCCCGACCACGGTTCCCCAGCGTTGCGACAACTTGTCGGCGATCACCCCTTCGCCGCAGCCGACTTCGAGCGCCCGGTCGGACACCAGTGACGGGTCGGCACGGACCCGGTCGAGCTGGTCGGAGAGGTTGGCCACCCAACGCTGCGTGAGCCACCGGATCGCAGGGTTCTTCGCGGTGTACTTGGCAGTGTGGTTGCCGATCACGAAGTCCGGCGTCTCGAACGCCGCGCCCTGCTCCTGCACGCACCGACCTCCTGGCGAGCCGCGGCAGGGAGTGGCCCACCGCGCCGGTCACGGTAGCGGTCGGGTGCGGGAGCGCCCAGCCACCCCTGGTGGGCCTTGCGTCCCCGACCCCCGGCTCCGGACTCGCCTCACTGTCAGGCGGGCACGTGCTGGTCCTCCGAGAGAGTCGCCGGTCCCGGCGACCGCCGCACCATCA
This sequence comes from uncultured Actinomycetota bacterium, assembly GCA_963750095.1. GTDB lineage: Bacteria > Actinomycetota > Actinomycetes > Mycobacteriales > Pseudonocardiaceae > Pseudonocardia. The sequence goes on from CAVVPJ010000014.1 coordinate 253,363, forward strand.
CGACGTAGAGGGCGCCGAAGACGACCACGGCGAAGATGGCAAGGACCACGGCCACCAGGCCGGACACGGTGCCGTAGACGCCGGTGAGCAGCAGCAACGCCGGTATCCACCCGGTCACCCAGCCCTGTATCGCGCAGACGGCGCCGGTGTAGCGGGACAGGCTCTCCCGCCTGAGCCCCAGCACCAGGAAGAACAGCAGCCACAGGAACGCCCAGTACAGCCAGATGACGCCGAAGCCGGGGTCGTTGAAGCGGGTGAAGTTCAACCCGGAGTAGACCAGCGCCGAGAGGAACACGAACAGGCAGAAGTAGCCCAGGCCCGTCCCGTCGAGGTTCAGCGTCAGGTTCAGGGCGACGTAGAGGTAGGTGAACGCGAACAGGTAGAGCCCGGCCGCCGCGAGGATCGTGTCGGCGTCGCCGTTGGCGGTGAAGATCAGGTAGGTGGGGGTGACGATCTGCAGGCCGCCGACGAAGAAGTTCATCGGCGCGGCGGACTTGGCGTCCACCCAGCCCAGCAGCATCGCCCCGTTGATGAACAGCACGGCGCCGACGAACAGCAGCCCGACGGATCCCATCGCTCGTCCCTTCCTCGAGGGTGCACGGGGTGGCCCGGCCGGGACCGCTCGCGCGCGGTCCCGGCACGGGCATGGATGAGGTGCCGGTCAGCCCTTCGACATGGGGACGCCCTGGCCGGGGTCGATCCGCTGCGGCCCGTTCGCGCTGGGCCGCACGTCGATGTCGAAGATCGCCGTCGGGATGTAGACGGTCGAGCAGGAGTTCGGGATGTCGACGACGCCCGAGAGCCTGCCCTCGATCGGCGCGGCGCCGAGGATCATGTAGGCCTGGATGTCGCTGTAGCCGAACTTCTGCAGGTAGTCGATCGCGTGCAGGCAGGCCCGCTGGTACGACAGGTGCGAGTCGAGGTAGTGCTGCTCGCCCGACAGCGTCACGGACGTGCCGGAGAACGCCAGCCACTGGTCGTAGCGGGGGTCCACGTTGCCCGGCATGAAGATCGCGTTCTCGCTGACCCCGTAGGTCGCCATGCCGCCCTTGATCAGATCGACGTGCAGGTCCATGAACCCGCCCATCTCGATCGCCCCGCAGAACGTGATCTCACCGTCGCCCTGCGAGAAGTGCAGGTCGCCCATCGACAGCTTCGCGCCGTCGACGAACACCGGGTAGAAGACGCGGGAGCCCTTGGTGAGGTTCTTGATGTCCTGGTTGCCGCCGTTCTCCCGGGGCGGGGCGGTGCGGGCCGCCTCCGCCGCGACGCGGGTGAAGTCGTCGCCGGTCAGGCTGCCCAGGATCGCCGAGTCCGGCAGCGGGGGCAGCGCCAGTGGCGGTACCCGGGTCGGGTTCGTGTCGATCAGGGCCTGCTCGCGCGCGTTCCACTTCGCCAGCAGGGCCGCCGACGGCGCGGTGCCCATCAGTCCGGGGTGCACGATCCCGGTGAACGACACGCCGGGCACGTGCCGCGACGTGGCCTTGCCGCCCTGGAAGTCCCAGATCACCTTGTAGGCGTCGGGGAACTGCTCGGTGAGGAAGCCGCCGCCGTTGCGGGTGGCGAAGACGCCGGTGTAGCCCCAGCCCTGCCCGGCCAGCGGGCCGGAGTCCTCCTGCGGGATCGGGCCGACGTCGAGGATGTCGACGATGAGCAGGTCGCCGGGCTCCGCGCCCTCCACGGCGATCGGCCCGGACAGCACGTGCACGCCCGCGAGCGGCGCGTTGAGGACGTCGTCGGCGGAGTCGTCGTTGACGATGGCGCCGTCGAACCACTCCCGACAGTGCACCCGGAAGCTGTCACCCGGTTTGACGCGCACCTGTGCCGGGATGTCGGGGTGCCAGCGGTTGTGCCCCACGATCTGCTGCTCGGTGAACTTCTTCGCGGACTCGAGCGGAAACACGACCTCGGGCATGGCGATCAGCACTCCTCTCCGATGGCACGGTGGACAGATCTCGCGCCGTTGCCGGGCGAGAGCGCAGGGACTACGGGTCAGGGCCGCGGGAGCAGGCGGGTCCGCGGGTCGAGCTCGGGGGTGCGGGCCGGGCGGCCCGGCCGCGACGGGGGCCCGGACACGACGGCGGGTTCACTCGCCGACGCCGTCGTCCGGTCGATCAGGGCCATGCGGCCCCGGTCGGCGAGGCCGAGCATCGGCGCGGTGATCACCCGCGCGGAAGGCGCCCCGCAGGCGGGGCAGTCGATCGCCGCCGGGGCGGTGCCGATCGGCCGTTGGACGTCGACGGCGCCGTCGACGGCGCAGCGGTACGAGTACGTCGCCATCCCGGGCCGTCCTCCTTGTCGACAGCGATTGTCACCATGCGTAGCCAAGGTTGCGCCGAAACCGCAGCCCGGCGACCGGATTCATGGAAACAATTTCTTTGGAAACTACTCAGTGTCGTCGACGCTGTCAATGGTCCGCGCCCGCGGAGATCCGTCAGAGCTGCTGGATGACGTCCCAGGTGAGGCCGTCGGCCGCCGCGAGGAAGACCCGCTGCCGCAGATGCCGGTCGCGGAGCTCGACCGTGCCGCGCGGGGTCTCGTAGGACAGCCCCTCGGACACCGAGGTCATCGGAGGCACCTCGACGGAGCCCGCGCGCCGCATGAGGGCAGTCAGCAGCCGCACCCCCTCGTAGCACGACTCACCGAGGCTGTTGAGCACCGGAGCGTCCCGGCCGAACCGCCGGAAGTACGTGGCGGCGAAGTCGAGACCAGCCTGCGTCGCGAGGTCCTCGAAGTACCCCGCCGAGGTCATCAGGCCGCGGGTGTTCTCCGCGCCCGACGCGAGCAGCACGTTCTCGTCGATCAGCGAGCTGAACCGCAGCATGTCGCGGTCGAGGCCGAGCGCGCTGAACGCCCGGTTGAACTCGACGGCGTCGTCGCCGATCAGCAGCATCAGCACGGCCTCGCAGCCGCTGCGCTCGACGCGCTGCAGCACCCGGTCGAAGTCGGTGGTGCCCAGCGGCACGTACATCTCGTCGCACACCGTGCCGCCGATCTGGCGCAGGTAGCGCCGCGCCGAACCGGCCGACCGGCGGGGCCAGACGTAGTCGTCGCCGACGATCGTCCAGCGCCGCACCCCCACCGACTCCGCGAACCAGTCCAGCGCGGGCCCCAGCTGCAGGTCGGGCGTCTCCCCGGTGAGGAACACCCCTGGCCGGTGCTCGCCGCCCTCGTAGAGCGCGGTGTACGCGTACGGCACGCGGCCGCCGATCACCGGCGCGACGGCCTCCCGGACCGCCGAGATGTGCCAGCCCGTCACGGCCTCGACCGCGCCCGCCCGGATGAGCGCGTCGACGTCCTTCGCCACGACCCTCGGCGTCGTGCCCCCGTCGACGGGCACGAGGTTCAGCTCGCGGCCCAGCACCCCGCCCTCGTCGTTGACCTCCTCCATCGCGAGGGTCGCGCAGCTCTCGCAGGACGGGCCGAAGATGCCAGCGGGCCCTTGGAGCGGGATGACGAGCGCCATGTTCAGCACGTCCCGCCGCGGCGTGGGCGGCACCATGAGACGCTCTGGTGCCGAAGCGAGGGCCATGCGGTTACGCTAGCGACGTTGGCGCGTACGTGTACTGCTCCGTTCGGTGACACGACGGCCCGACATGGAGGCGGCACGGCCAGAGGGGGCCAGGTCAGTGGACGACGAGCTCCTGCGTCTGCTGTCGAGGGCCGAGCGGGCCGCCACCCAGCGGCTGGATGACGCGCTCAAGGCCAAGGGCGCGGGCATCGACCAGTGGCGGATCCTGTCGCTGCTCGTCGCACAGGACGGCTGCCCGATGAACGTGGTCGCCGAGCACGCCCTGCTGCTCGCGCCGAAGCTCTCCAAGCTCGTCGACCGCATGGTCTCGATGAACCTCGTGCTCCGCCGCGTCGACGAGCAGGACCGCAGGCGGGTGCTGATCTTCGCCTCGGCCCGCGGCAAGCGGGCCCTCGCCGAGTGGGACGTCGCCGCCGCCGAGGTGCAGGAGCAGTTCCGCGAGATCCTCGGGCCCGACGCCGCCCGCCTCGACGACCTCCTGCGCAGGCTCAGCCACGGCCTGCAGCCCGAAGCCCCCGCACCGGTCCCACCCGGCAGCTGACGCCGTGTGGATCTTGTTGCGTTTCGGTGGCCATGCCCGCGGAAACGCAACAAGATCGTTCACTGGGCGTCGAGCTCGCGGGCGTCGTCGAGCAGCGCCCGTGCGGCGTTCGACCGGCCGCGGGCCTCCAGGTAGCGGCCCACGCGCACGAGCAGGCAGCGCACGTCGTCGGCGACCGGGTCGAGCGCGCGGGCCGGGTCGGTCGCCGCGATCACGTGCGGGAGCAGCCGTCGCCACGCCGACCGGGAGGAGGGCTCGTCGGCCGGTGCCGCGGCCCGCAGCAGGCGCACGGCGACCGCCGCCCATCCGCCGTGCTCGGCGAGGTCGTCGCGGGTGCGCGCGCGCACCAGCTCGGCGGCCGCCGGATGCAGCACGAGACCGTCCGCCGTGACCTGGACCAGGCCGCGTCGACGCAACACGGGAGCGTGCTCGACGAGGCCGACGTCGAGCGGCTCGGGCAGCGCGTCCGACCGCTCGGTGACGAGCGTGACCGGCACCGGCGCGGGGCCCAGCCAGGCCACGAGGGTGAGCAGCGTCAGCGCCTGCGGGTCGGCGGCCGCGAGCCTGTCGAGGAGGACCGCCCACACCGCGTCCGTCGCGGACGGGTCGGGCAGCAGGGCGCGGAGCGTGGCCGCTTCGGTGTCCGTCAGCGCGGCGGCCACGGGTGCGACAGCCAGCGGCCGGTCGTCGAGCGCGTCGGCGATCCGGTCCGCGTCCTCGGGGGGCAGTGCGGAACGTCCCGACCGCAGCAGGGCCACCGACTCTGCCCGGGTGAACGCCCGCACGGTCACGCGGCGGGCGCGGTCGGCCCAGCTCGCGTCGGAGGACGCGACCAGGACGTCGCCGGGCCCGTCGGGCAGGTACGTGGCCAGGTCGTGCGTGCTTCCGGCGTCGTCGAAGACCAGCAGCCACCGGCGGCGGTGCCGCAGGGCCTCGAGCAGCGCCGCGACCGCCCGGTCGGCCGGGTCGGCGGGCACGGCGACGCCGAGGGCCTCCGCGAGCTCGGCGAGGCGGTCCGGGACCAGGTCCGGGTCGAGGGCGGGCACCCACCACGCCACGTCGTAGCGGGCGCGGTGCCGGTGCGCGAAGTCGATCATCGCGGTGGTCACGCCGAGCCCGCCGCCGTCGTCCGCGGGACGCAGCCAGACCGGGCCGCCCGCACGCAGCTTCGCCTCCAGCTCGACCAGCAGCTCGGGACGGTCGACCCTTCGGTCCAGACGGGGTGGGACGGACCAGACCGGCGCCTCCCCGTGCGCCGCGGCGCCCGGGCCCGCCGCCCGCCTCCGTACCAGCAGCAGCACGGCAACGGCCACCACGACGAGCGCGACGGCCGCGACGATCACCACTACGCCCGCTCCGAGCCCGCCGGTGTCGGGCGGCGGCGGGACGGTGACCTCGCCGACCAGTGGAGCGCCGCCCGTCGCGACGCGGACGACGACGGAGGCAGGCAGCCGCGCGGGCACCGGGAACGTCAGCAGGCAGCGCCGGTCCAGGGCCGAGGCGACCCGGTCGAACGCCCCGACGACGTCCGTCGGCGCGGCCGCGACCGCCACCCCGCCGGTGCCGTCGGCCACGGCTGCCCAGAAGCCCCGGCCTGCCTGCCCGGCGGCCGGGTCGCGCACCTCGACCACGGCCAGCAGGGCGCCCGCCGCCCGCAGGCGGTCGACGATCGCCGGTGCCTGCTCGCCGCCCGCGTCGGGCGCGCCGGTGTAGAGGAGGACGAGCCGCGGGTCGGTCGGCGTGGCCGGAAGCTGCGCGAGGGCGAGATCGAGCGCCGCGGCCGTACCGCGGGTTCCGCCCGCCTGCACGGCGCTGAGCCCGTGCAGGACGGCCTCCTGCTCGGACGGCCACGGCGCCGCGACCGTCGGCGACGTGCCGTCGACCACCAGGGTGCTGCGCGCCGACGGCGGTGCGGCGAGCACGATGTTCGCCGCGCCGGTGAGGCCCGCGGGCAGCCGCTGCGCCATGTCGGCCGACGCGTCCACGACGAGGGCCATCGCCAGCCGGTCGGAGAGCACCGGCTCGGCCCGCGTCGGCTGCGGCACACCGTCCACCGACGCGGAGAAGGCCTCGGGCCGCAGCGGCGCGGCCGGGACCTCCACGACCAGCCGGACCTGACCGTCGACGGTGCCGTTCGGCGCCGCGACGAGCGAGGGCTGCGCGGCCGCGGAAGGCGCGGCCACGACCACGGCGAGCAGGGCGATCAGCGCGGCCACCGCGGCGAGCCGGTCAGCCCGGATCAGCGCGCTCCTGGCTCCCGGCGGCGCGGTCGAACGGACCACCGCACGTCACGAGCCGCAAGGACGGCAGGGCGGGCCCGTGGGCCGTGCGGGCGCGCCCGCCATCCCGCCGCCCCCGGTTTCCGCACCCCCACGGGGCAACCGCGCGGCGACCGTCGCCCCGAACGCGTCCGCCATGTTCCTGGCGAGCCCGAACACCTGCGGGTACGTCTGGTTGGCCAGCTCTTGGGCCTGCTGGTAGTCCTTCGCGGCGAACGCGTCGACCTGCCGCAGCAGCAGGTCGTCGAGCCCGAGGAGCGCCGCGGCCAGGTCGGGCGCGGGCATCCGGCCGCCGGTGGCGGTGTCGATGAACGTGGCGAACCGCTGCTGCCACGCGCGGAGCTCACCCTGCACGGCTTCGCGCCGGTTCGGCTTCATCGCTCCGACGTCGGCGGCGTAGGTTCCGAGCAGGTCGAGGTGGTCGGCCCACAGCGCCATGAACTGCGAGGCGGCGGGCTCCCCGAACAGGCTGTCCACGGCCGCCGTGACGTCGCTGGTGTTGCCGTTCAGCGCGGTCACGGCGGCGGGGAAGTCGGGGCTGCGGGTGGCACCCGCGCGCAGGGCGCTCAGCGCAAGGCCCACGTGCTCAACGAGCAGCCGGGTCAGCTCGGAGCGCAGCCGCCAGCTCGGCGCGTCGAGCTCGGCGGACTGGCCGGGCGGCAGGAGGGTGGTCGCCAGCCGGTTGCCGAGGGCGAAGGTCTGCCGGTAGGCCTGGCGGTACGCGGTGTTGGCCCCGGCGTAGTCGTGCGCCGCGTAGGCGTCGGCCTGCTGGGTGAGGGGATCGACGTGCGCCTGCACCGCGGCACGGGCGGCGTCCCGGTCCAGCCTGCCCTGTGACGCGGTGGCGAAGAGGTCGCCGAGGTCGTTCTCGATGCCGACCAGCTTGGCCCTGGCCTCCTCGCGGACGGGGTTGTCCTCGGTGGCCAGGCCGCGGGCGTAGTTGAACAGCGCCGTGACGTGGTCCACCCACAGGTCGCGGAACCTGGCGCCCTGCTGGTCGCCGGAGAGTGCGCCGACCAGCCGGGCCAGCTCGTCGGTGTTCTGGCCGACGGCCGCGTTCGCCGACTGCGCGAAGTCCTCGTCGTTGCGGAGCCTGCCGCGCATGAGGTCCGCGGCGAGGATGGCGTGCTGTCCGAACAGCGCCTCGAGCCGCAGCGCCGCGTCCGCAGACGACTCGGGGGCCGCCGGTGCCGTCCCTGCCGGAGCGGGTGCCGCCGCGGTGCCCTGGCCCGGCGCTCCGGTGGCCGCCTGTGCGGGCGGCGGCCCTGGCGGCGCGCCCGGCGCGCAGCCGACGAGGCACGTGAGCGCGGCCATAAAGGCGATCAAGGTGAAGGTCGATCTATTGCGCGGTCGTATCCGCTGCATCGTGTAACCCATTTCAGCGACCTCCGGGGAGCTCCTCCTTGGTGAAGGCACACGGTCGGTCGTCATGACCCGACCGATGCGTGGCGAACCTTAGCTCGATTCGGCGAAATATTCTCACCGAGCGTAATTGGAACGGTGTTTCCGCAGGCAGGAGCCACCACGACGGGTAACGGTCCCGCCGCGCGCTCCGAGTCATCGGCGAAGTTCGGGCCAACGCCGTCCCTGAGGAGATCATCATGCCCGTCGCCTTCGACTTCTAATCGGACAAGATCGGTCAGGCCGAGTACGACGGGCTGATGACGGCGCTCGGACGCGAGTCGCTCGACGTCCCGACGCCCGCGGGATCGTTGGCGCACCTGTCCGGGCCGAAGCCGGACGGCGGATGGCGGGCGTCGCGGGGGACAGTAGCTGCCTGCCTGATCAGCCTTCGATGAAGACCAGGTTCTCCGGCGGCTGGGTGAGGGAGACGGTCTGCCCCGACACGGCGACCACGTTGTCGAAGCCCGTGACCGAGCTGGTGGTGGTGAGGATGAGCCGGTCGTTCACCGTGGCGAGGTAGCCGAGGAAGCCGCCCATGTCCGGCTCGCCGTGCCCCAGCGCGATGTAGTCGACGAGGCGGCGGAACAGCTTCGGCAGGATGACGGCGTCGTCGGTGAGGACCTTGAGGCTCGTGACCGCGACACCGGTCTCGGTGCCGTCGTCGGCCCAGAGCCCGCGCCCCTCGTCGCGGGCGCTGCGGTAGGTGCTGGTGAGCACGTCGCGCAGGTCGGGGAAGAGCTTGCTGTAGTAGGTGGGGTAGGCGAGCCCGGCCGTGAGCATGCCCGCGTTCGCGCTGGTGTCGAGCGCGGCGGGCTCGACGAACATCGGGCTGAGGTCGTCGTGGTCGATGTCGCCGGGGAACGCGAACGCGACGCAGCGGCCGTACTTGTCGGCGAAGCGCGTCAGGATGTAGCCGGGGGTGGTCTCCGGCTCGGACGCGGTGACGACCTGGTTCTCGCCGCGCGTGATGCTGGTGAATCCGAGCAGCTGCGGGAGGCGCTCGGCGGCCGCGTCGCCGTAGCGGGGCGGCTGGTGCAGCTCGCCCAGCCCGCCGACGCGCGGGCTGTAGTGCGTCTCGAGGGAGTCGATGGCGTCGAGGCGCAGCTGCGCGCCGCCGCCCCTGTTCACGCGGACGCCGGGCACCCGCGCACGGCTGAAGGCGTCGTTCTGGTCGGGGTAGAAGCGGATCGAGTCGCCGTCCGGCGCGGCTCCGATGATCCGGTAGTGCCCCTTGATCACGGTCAGTGGCATTGCGCTCTCCGTTCGCAGGCGATGCTGGCGACTGGGAGAGGGCCGAGGCGGTCGTCCTGATGCACCGGACATGACCGCGCCCGCCCCGGGGGCTCGGGGCGGGCGCGGCGGCTGGGGAGGTCAGCTGAAGTCGACGGTCCCCTGGTCGTCGGTGACGGTGGCCGTCACGTCGAGGGTGTCGGTCGGGTCGGCGTTGTTGGTGACGGTGCACGCGAACGTCGTGCCCTTGCCGCCGACGACGACCTGCTTGCCGTCCGCGCAGTTCGCGCTGACCGTCGTGTCGGTGTTCTGGCCGACCCGCTCGGCCAGGGTCTTCTCGACCTTGTCGACGACCACGAAGCCGCCGCTCTGGATGTGCACGTTGCCCTTGTCGTCGTCCTGGCGGACGGAGTAGGTCACCGGCTGGCCGTCGAGCTGCGCGGTGCAGGTGGTGACGTCACCGGCGCGCAGCGGCACGTTCGGCGGGCACACCACGTTGGTGGGCTCCAGCCCGGACGCGTCCCGCGTGATGCGGACGATCTCCGCCTGTACCTTCGCCTCGTCGAGCACGGGCTTGGCCAGCAGGAACAGCGCGGCCGTGGCGACGCCGCCGAGGACGACGACCGCGGCGACGACGATGCCGACGATCTTGCCTGCCGACGAGCGGCGCTGGGCGGCGGGAGCGGGCGGGGCCGGGTAGGTGAGGGGCTGGCTCATCGTGGTCTCCTGTGTGCTGGTGTCGGCGACCAGCCTCTCGCCACAGGCCCCGCGGAACGACCGTGCTCCCTGGCGAGTGGGGGTGTGGCCAGCACCCCCACCGGCCGGGCGGTGACTAGTACCGCACCAGGTCAACGGGCGGCAGGAACTCCCGGGAGACGTCGTCGTGGGTCTGGCTGGCCGCGCCGACCTTGCGGATGATGTCCGCGACCGCCACACCGCGCACCCCGGCCGGCGTGATCTGCCCGTTGTGCTTGGTGGTGATGCACCGGTGCACCCGGGCCGCGTGCACCGCCGAGCACATCCGGGAGAGCTCGGCGGACGCGGCCTGGTAGGCATCGGAGCCGGTGAACTGCGCGAACGCGTCCTCGTCGGCCACGACGACCTCGACCATCGCCTGGTACTGGCGGTCCAGCGGCTTGGTCATCGTGACGCCGGGGTGGTCGAGGGTGATGTCCAGCTCCTCGAACAGGTGCCTGCGCAGCTTCAGCACCGCGGGCGACTTCTCCAGCGCGGGCACCAGCGAGCCGTCCACCCAGGACCGGAAGTCCGCGACCGACACCTCGGGCCGCTTGCGCAGGAACACCAGGTGCCGCACGTAGCCGTCGGTGCCGTCGGGGGCGGGGTCGGTCGTGTCGCGGACGGTCGCGCTGTTCGGGCCGAGCCCCGCGTAGCCGATCTCCTGGGAGAGGAAGTTGATCCCGTCCTCCATCTGCACCCGCGAGGCGCCGATGAACGTCTGCAGGTCCTCCATCGTCTCGAAGGCCGCCTCCGGCACGCCGTGGAACTCGTCCTCCTCCTCGGGTCGCGTCGACACGCCGTCGACCGCGGGCCAGAGCGACCCCTCCAACGACGTCTTGTGCAGCCACACCGAGCTGATCCCCGGGAACCGCGGCGGCAGGGTGACGTGCGCGTTGAGCCAGTAGTCATAGAAGTCCTGCAGCGACATCCCGTCCTTGGCCTTCAACGGGATCACGAGCGTCATTGCCGTCATGGCTGTCTCCTTCGACCCGACCTCGCGGCGAGGTTCGGACACGCCGCCGGGCTGCTCAAAGCGGGCGTCCCACTGAGCGGGACCTGACATCATGCGCGGCGTGGGCGAGTCGGCCGCGGCGCGGGTGGCCGCGGTGCTCGGCGACCCGCGGGTGGGCATGACCGGCATCTTCCTGTCGCTGTCGCGGATCCTGCCCGACCGCTACCCGCTCGGTGACCTCGTCGAGGACGGCGTTCTTGCCTTCGCCTGGCCCGCGGACGACGCCGCGCCGTGGACGATGCCGCCGCGCTCCGTGCTGGCCCGCGTCGCCCGGAGCGTCATCGCGCGAGGTCGAGGGCCATTCGTCCGCTGCCCAGTGGCGCGAGCCCTGCCGGGCTGTCTCTGGCCCACCGCCGAGCGCCCGTGCTCGGCCCGCCCGCTCGTGCGCCCGCCTGGCGCGCCCCGACCACCCCATGGTCACCAGCTCGGCGCAAACCCGGCCACCCCGGCAGCCGTGATCACCAGCTCGGCGCATATCCGGTCAAGTATGGCCGCTCCTTGCACCAAGCCGGTGACCATGCTCGGCTGGGCGGGTGTGGGCGGCCCGGCCGCGCGGAGGCCTGGCGGACCAGCAGCGTGTCCGGGCCCGGGGCGACGATCACCAGGCGCCCCGGTCGAGGCGGCCGAGCAGGTCGCGGAACGTCCGCCGCTCGGCGTCGTCGAGCGGTGCCAGGAGCCGTTGCTCGGCGACGCGGATGTCGGCGGCGACCGCGTTCCGCACCGCGACCCCGTCCGGGGTGAGCGCGACGACCTTGTTGCGCCGGTCGGCGGGGTCGGGCGTGCGGCGCAGCAGGGCGCGGGCCTCCAGCTCGTCGAGGATCGGGATGAGCCGGGTCTTGTCGCGGCCGACCGCGTCGGCGAGCCGGGCCTGGGTCTGCGCGGGCCCGTCCATGAGGCCCGAGAGCACGACGTACTCCCACATCGTCAGCCCGTGCGCGGCGAGAACGGGCAGCTCCAGCGCGACGGCGCGGCGGGTGAGCCGGTCGAAGGCGGCGGCGAGCTCCGGATCGGACACCGACAGACGATAGCGCTCGACAAATCGTCTACAGAGGTAGACCATCTACCCATGAAGACGATAACGTTGCACCAGCACGCTCTCGACCTCGCGACGGTCCAGGTCGAGGCCGTGCGCGCCGAGGACCTCGACCGGCCGACGCCGTGTGCCGCGTGGGACCTGGCGGCCCTGCTCGCGCACATGACCGGGCAGAACCACGGTTTCGCCGACGCCCTGCGCGGCGGCACCGACCCGGCCGCCTACGCGCCCACCACCGGATGGGGTGACTCGGTGGCCGACCTGCTGGACGCCGTCGCCCACCCCCGGACCGACGCCGTGCTCCTCGCCGAGATCAGCACGACGCTGCGGTTCCCGGTGGCCACGGTGGTCGGCTTCCATCTTCTCGACACCGTCGTGCACACCTGGGACGTCGCGACCGCCCTCGGGCGGCCGTGGCGCCCCGACCCGACGCTGGCCGCCGCCGTGCTCGAGCAGGCGCGGCTGGTGCCTGCCGGGGACGCCCGCACGGCGCCGGGCGCGGCGTTCGCCCCGGTCCTGACGCCCGCGGACGACGACCCGTGGTCGACGGCGCTGGCGCTGCTCGGCCGCGCGGCGTGAGGCCGCGGCGGCCCGATCTTGTTGCGTCTCCGGGGTCATGGCCCCCACAACGCAACAAGATCCACGCCGGAGGGCTACCGTCGGCGGCGTGATCGAGCGCACATACGACGACGGGATCGCGGTGCTGACGCTGGCGCTACCGCCGGTGAACGCCCTGGACGTCGCGCTGTGCGACGCGGTGGCGGACGCGTGCGAGAGCCTGCGGGACGACAACGTGCGGGCGGTGGTGCTGACCGGGTCGGGGCGCGCGTTCTCCGCCGGGGTCGACCTGCGTCAGGTGGCGGCGGGCGGCGAGGAGTACGCACGGCGGCTGGTGCCCGCGTTGACGCGCATGTTCAGCTCCGCGTTCACCCTGCCGATGCCCGTCGTCGCCGCCGTCAACGGGCACGCGATCGCGGGCGGCTGCGTGCTCGCCGCCTGCGCCGACGTCGTGCTGATGAGCGACGGCCTGATCGGGCTCCCCGAGGTGCGGGTCGGGGTGCCCTTTCCGCGGGCCGCGGCCGAGGTCGTCCGCTACGCCGTGGGCGACGTCGCCGCCCGCCGACTGATGCTGGGTGCGGAGCTGGTGTCCTGCGACGAGGCGGTCGTGCTCGGTCTGGTCGATCGCGTCGTGCCCGCGGCGGAGCTGCAGGCCGCCGCGCGCACGACCGCCGCGGAGCTCGCCGACGCCGTCCCTGCCGACACGTTCGCGCACACCAAGGCCCAGCTGCAGAGCGACGCCGTCGCCCGGATGGCGGCCTACGCCGACGAGGACATGGCCGCCACCGAGCTCTGGATCCGCCGGGTGGCCGACGGCCAGATCGCGCGCTATCTGGAGTCGGTCACCCGTCGCTAGTGCGGTGGCCGCCAACGTTCACCGGGTCCTCGCGCGCCCAGACGACGACGCGCGGCGTTGCCGCCCTCGCGAAGACGCCCGGTATGAGCTTCGGGCGGCGCCTTGCGCGTCGCCGCCTGGATCACGCGATAACCCCGGCAACGTTGGTGGCCACCGCACTAGCGGCCGATGCGCTTGCGGCCGGTGACCTTGTTGTAGATCACCAACACGATCACGGCGCCGATGATCGAGCCGATCCAGCCCGCGGGCTGGAACCCGCGCAGGCCGCCGGTGAGCAGCCCGAAGATCAGGCCACCGACGAACGAGCCGACGACACCCAGCACGATCGTGCGCCACAGGCCGATGTCGTCCTTGCCCGGCACGATCGCGCGGGCGATGAAGCCCGCGACCAGCCCGAACAGAATCCAGCCCAGGATCGTGAACACCATGGCTTGTCCCCCGTCTCGTGTCCTGCCCGGACAACGACCGGCCCTCGTCGCGGGTTCCGGGGCCCGTGATCAACGATGGTGTGACCTGACGGCCATGTCCGGCGCGGATGTCACAGAGACATCATCGGGGGCCCAGTGTGCGCACCAGGATCCGGCGGGTGTCGGCCGGGTCGATCACGTCGTCGATCTCGAAGACGGTGGCGATGTGCAACGCCTTGCCGCGCTCGTAGTAGTCGGCCACCAGCTCGTCGAAGCGGGCACGGCGGGCGTCCGGGTCGGCGATGGCATCCAGCTCCGCGCGGAAGCCGAGCCGCACGGCGCCCTCCAGCCCCATGCCGCCGAACTCGCCGGTCGGCCAGGACACCGCGACCACCGGGGCGTGCAGCTCGCCGCCCGCCATCGCCATCGCCCCGAGCCCGTACGCCTTGCGCAGCACGACGAAGCACAGTGGAACGGTGAGCCGCGCGCCCGCCACGAACATCGCGCTGAACCGGCGCACGGTGGCCGTGCGCTCGGCGGCGGGCCCGACCATGAAGCCCGGGGTGTCGCATAAGGCGACGACCGGCAGCCGGTACGACTCGCAGAGCTGCAGGAACGCGGTGGCCTTGTCCGCTGCGTCGCCGTCGATGGCGCCGCCGAGGTGCTCGGGGTTGTTGGCCAGCACCCCGACGGCCCGGCCGTCGAGCCGGGCGAACGCCGTGACGACGCCCGCGCCGAACCCGCCGCGCAGCTCCAGCACGGTTCCGGTGTCGAAGAGGGTGTCCAGGACCGGTCGCACCCGGTAGGCACGCAGCCGGTTCTCGGGGACGAGGTGCCGCAGGGTCCGCTGGTCGATGTGCTCGGCCTCGGCGACGCGGCCGTCGAGGTAGGCGAGATAGCGGCGGGCCGCGGCGACGGCGGCCTCGTCGTCCGGGACGAGCAGGTCCACGACCCCGTTCGCCCACTGCACGTCCATCGGCCCGACGTCGCCGGGGGCGACCACGCCCAGCCCGCCGCCTTCGATCATCGCGGGGCCGCCCATGCCGAGGCTGCTGCCCTCGGTGGCGATGATCGTGTCGCAGCTGCCCGCCAGCGCGGCGTTGCCCGCGAAGCAGTACCCGGCGACGACGGCCAGCGTCGGGACCACGCCGCGCAGCTGTGCGAGCAGCCGGAACGTGGGGAGGTCGAGCTGGGCGACCGCGGAGGTGTCGGTGTCGCCGGGCCGCCCGCCGCCGCCCTCGGCGAAGATCACCACCGGGAGCCTGCCCTTGGCCGCGAGCCGGAACAGCCGATCGCTCTTGTGGTGGTTGTGCACACCCTGGGTGCCCGCGAGCACCGTGTAGTCGTAAGCCATCACGGCGACGGGCAGGCCGCCGACCGTCCCGGTGCCGGTGATGAGCCCGTCGGCCGGGGTGCGCGCGACGAGGTCGTCGACGCTGCGGCGGCGGCGCTGCGCGGCGATCGTGAGGGCCCCGTACTCGACGAAGCTGTCGGGGTCGAGCAGGTCGGCGAGGTTCTCCCGGGTCGTGCGCCGCCCGGCGGCGTGCCGCCGTTCGGTCATCGCGGGGCGGCCCTCGTCGAGCGCGGTCCGGTGCCGGTCGATGGTCTCGGCCAGGTCGGGTCGGATCAGGTCGGGATCGGGCGGGGCGTGATCGGCGATCAGGTGCGCGGTGTCGGGGGACTCGGCGAGGTGGGCGAGGGGTGCGCCTGCCGCGACGACGTCGCCGACCTGCACGGCGAGCGCCATGACCCGGCCCGCCCGCCCGGCGCGCACGACGTGCTCCATCTTCATCGCCTCGAGGACGACGAGCTCCGCCCCGCCCGCGACGAGGTCGCCCTCGGCCACCGCGACCGCGACGACGACCCCGGTCTGCGGGCTCGGCACGGCCTCGGTCCCCGGCGGCCCGGCTGCGCTTGCGGCGCCGCTCGGCGACGCACCCGCGGCCTGCGCCCCGGGCTCAGCGGCAACGGCGGGCGACGCGGCGGTGGCGGGCGACGCGGCGGTGGCGGGCGGCGCGGCGGTGGCGGGCGGCGCGGGGTTGGCGGCCGGCAGGTCGGCGGCGTGGGCGTCGACGAAGGCCGTGTCGAGCGTGCCGTCGGCCAGCTCGGGGCGGGCGAGGAGGGCCCGCAGCAGCGCGACGTTCACCGGCACCCCGGCGATGTCGAGCTCGGCGAGCGCCCGGCGGGCGCGGGCGGCGGCGGTCCGGAGGTCGGGGCCGGTCACGATCACCTTGGCCAGCAGCGGATCGTAGCGCGGCCCGACCTGCCAGCCCGCATACCCGTGCGTGTCGACCCGCACGCCCCGCCCGCTGGGCGGCTGGAAGCGGGTGAGCGTGCCGGAGCCGGGGAGGACCGCGCCGTCAGCGCCCACCGACTCGCTGTTCACCCGCGCCTGAACCGCCACCCCGCGGCTGGTCGGCGGCGCGGAGAGGCCGAGATCGGCGAGGCGCGCGCCGTCGGCGATCCTGAGGGCGAGCTCGACGAGGTCGAGCCCGGTGACCTCCTCCGTCACCGTGTGCTCCACCTGGATCCGCGGGTTGACCTCGAGGAACGCCACCTCGTCCCCGGCGACCAGGAACTCGACCGTGGCGAGCCCCGAGTACGCGGCGACGAGCCGCACGGCGGCGTCGTGCAGCCGGGCCCGGACGCTGTCGGCGAGCGCGGCGGGTGCGATCTCGACGAGCTTCTGGCGCCTGCGCTGGGCGGAGCAGTCGCGGTCGCCGAGCACCACCGTGTCGTGGCCGTCGCCCAGCACCTGCACCTCGACGTGCCGGGCGCGCGGCAACAGCCGTTCGACGTACACGGCCTCGTCGCCGAACGCCGCCCGCGCCTCGGACGCGCAGCGGCGCAGCGCCTCGGGCAGGTCCTGCGCCCGGGTGACCGGCCGCATGCCGCGCCCGCCGCCGCCCGCGCGGGCCTTCACCATCACCGCGGCGCCGGGTCCGAGCCCGTCGAGAAAGGCACGGGCCCGCGCTTCGTCGGTCGGAGCCTCGGTGCCGGTGAGGACGGGGATGCCGAGGTCGCGGGCCCGCGCGCGGGCGGCCGTCTTGTCGCCGAACAGCGCGAGCGCCTCCGGCGACGGCCCGACGAACGTGATCCCGCGCTCGGCGCAGGCCCGGGCGAGCGCCGGGTTCTCGGCGAGGAAGCCGTAGCCGGGATGCAGCGCGTCGCACCCGGTGCGCGCCGCGGCGCCGACGACCTCCGCGACGTCCAGGTACGCCGCCGCGCCCGTGCCGGGCAGGCGGACCGCCTGGTCGGCGCGCGTCACGTGCAGGCAGGCGGCGTCGTCGTCGGGGTGCACGGCCACCGTCGGGACGCCGAGGGTCGCCGCGGTGGCCATGACCCGCACGGCGATCTCCGCGCGGTTGGCGACGAGCAGCTTCACCGGCCGCCCCGGCGGAGCATGATGCCCGCGGCCTCGTGGTCCCAGACGGCCCCGCCGACGCCGGACTCCCGCGGCAGGTGCTTGTGCGAGTTGTCGGGCAGCAGCGCGACGGGCTCCCGCCGACCCGTGCCCAGCGCGGCGAGGACGGCGGCGATCCGCAGCACCGTCGGCAGCCCGGCCATCGCGCTCCTCTCCTCCAACCTGCGCCCGACCGTATCCGCCTCGCGTCATACGCCGCTGAGGGTGGCCAGCGCCCCGGCTTGCGGTACACGTGAACAGACGCAGCTCGCGGCCCGCTCCTCGTCGACGAGGACGAGCCGTCCGGCGGCGTTGGCGATGCGCACGGGTGCTCCTCAGGAGACGACGGCGGCGCGGGCGCACCCGCCGGGCGGCCGTCGCGGTCACCGTGGGTGTCCGGGCAGCACCTCGCAGAGTCGGCGCGCACCTCGCAGGGGCCCGGGACTCTGCGAAGCGCACACCCGGTCTGCGAGGCGGCGGGCTCGTGTCGACCCGACTGGGGCATCGCCCACCCGATCGGGCGAATCCTTGCGGTGGGGAGAACGTTTGGGGTCCCGTCTTCGAGAAGTCTGTGTCGGTGACGATACGGCTTCGAGGAGTGCTGGATGAGCGGAGCGGACGGTCGGTCGGCTGAGCGTGACGACGTCCGCGGCCCGGAGCCGCGCATCCCGGCACAGCGGCGGGGCCCGTGCCGGTGCGGCCACGCGGGTGCCGCGCACGGGCACTTCCGGCCCGGCAGCGACTGCGCCGCGTGCCGCTGCGAGCGGTACCGCGGCGGCCCCGGCCTCGCCGAGCAACTGATGATCGTGCTGCGCCGGGACCGGTGAGCAGGCTGGAGCGCACCGCGCCGGTCGCTGCCGCCGTCGTGCGCCGCACCGGCTGACCTGCGAGGTTGGCGCCGCCCCTCCCGGATCTCGGCTAGCCTGCCCGACGTGCAGGGGGTCGCGGTCCGGCTGGTCGGCGCGCTCGAGGTGCGCCGCCACGACGCTGCCCCAGGCCCGGACCCGGGCCTGGGGAGCCGCAAGGCCAGGCGGCTGCTCGCCCTGCTCGCGGTGAGCCGCGGCAGCCTCGTGCCGACGACCCGGATCGTCGACGCCCTGTGGCCGGACGCCCCGCCGCGCAGGCCCGCGCAGGACGTCGCCACGCTCGTCAGCAGGCTGCGCGGCGCGCTCGGGTCGGGCGTGATCGTCGGCGGTCGCGAGGGCTACCGGCTGGCCGACCCGCCGGTGGTCAGCGTCGACCTGGACGAGGCCGCCCGGCTGGTGGCCGAGTGCGAACGGCCGTCGGACGCGCCGCGGCTCGCGGCCAGCGCGGGGCTGCGCGCGTTGGACCTGCTCGCGGGCGACGTCGTGCTGGCCGACGAGCCGGACACCGACTGGGTGCGCACCGCCCGCGACGAGCACACGTCGCTGCTGCGGGCCGCCCGGCACGCCACGGCCGCCGCGGAGCTCGCCGCGGGGGACCCTGGCGCCGCCCGCCGGGTGGCCGACGCCGCGGTGCGCGCCGACCCGTTCGACGAGGCCGCCGTGCGCCTCCAGATGGCCGCCGAGACCGCGGCGGGCGAACCCGCCCGCGCGCTCGCCGCCTACCAGCGGCTGCGGGTGGCGCTGGCCGACGAGCTGGGCGTGCAGCCCGCACCGCAGACCCGGGCGGCCTACCAGGCCGTGCTGCGCGAGCAGCCGCCCCAGCTGGCCGCCCCCGCGACCGGCGGGCAGGTCGGGCGCCCTACCGGGACCGGCCGGACCGTGACCACCCGGCCGACGCCGTCCCGGCTGGTCGGGCGCGCCGTCGAGGTGGCGGCGGGCGTCGCGGCCTGGTCGGAGGCCTGCGCGGGCCACCCTTCCGTGCTGCTCGTCACCGGCGAGGGCGGCATCGGCAAGACGCGGCTGACGGCGGAGATCGTCGCTGCGGCCGAGGGCACGGGCGCGCATGTGCTCACGGCCCGGTGCTACGCCAGCGAGCGGTCGCTCTTCCTCCAGCCGCTGCTCGACGCGCTGGGCCCCGAGCTCGCCGCGCTGCCGCGGGCCCGGCTGCGTGCGCTGGCCGGAACCAGGGCGGACGCCCTCGTGAGCCTGCTGCCCGAGCTCGCCGACGGGCTCGGGCCGGGCGGCGTCGAACGCGCCAGCCCCGACACCGAGCGGCGGCGCGCCTTCGAGGCCGTGGCCGCCGTGCTGCGCGGGCTCGCCGCCGAGCGCCCGACCCTGCTGCTGCTCGACGACCTGCACAACGCGGGCCTGGCCACCGTCGAGCTGCTGGCCTACCTCGCCCGCCGCGCGGGCGGCGCCCGGCTGCTCGTGCTCGGCGCCGTGCGCACCGAGGAAGGCGCGGACCTGCTCGACACGCTGCGCGAGCCCGCCCGGCGGATCGATCTCGGGCCGCTGCCCGCCGAGGCCGTCGGCCTGCTCGCGGCGGCGATGGGACGCCCCGAGCTGACCGACATGATCGTCCGCAGGACCCGGGGCCACACGCTGTTCGTCCTCGAGACCCTGCGCGGGCTGACCGCGGGCGAGTCGGGGGTGCCGGAGTCCCTGCAGGCCGTGGTGCTGGCCCGGCTGCGCCGGGCGGGCCACGACACCGAGGACGTGCTGCGCGCAGGCGCCGTGCTCGGGGCCACCGTGGACCCGGCGGTCGTGGCCGGGCTGCTGGACCTGCCCGCGCACGTGGCAGCGCAGCGCTGCGCGCACGCCGCCGAGGCACGGCTGCTGGTCGAGGCGGGCCGGGCGTACGAGTTCGCCAACGACCTCGTCCAGGAGGTCCTCTATGCCACCACGGCGGCACCGGTACGGGCGGCGCTGCACTGGCGGGCCGCCGACCTCCTCACCGGCGACGCCGCGGCCGTGGCCCGGCACGCCGCGGCCGTCGAGGACTGGCCGCGCGCCGCCCGCGCCCTCATCCTGGCCGCGGAGCAGACCAGGGCCCGGTACGCGCTGGCCGACGCCGAGGCGATGCTGAGCGACGCGCTCGCCGCGGCGCAGCGGGCCGCCGACCCGGAGCTGGTGGGCCGCGCCCACCTCGCCCGCGGACAGGTCCGGATCGCGCTGGACGCCTTCGGGCCCGGCGTCGACGACTACGAGGCCACGCTGACGACCGCGCGGCAGGCGGGCGACCGCAGGCTGGAGATGCTCGCGCTGCGCGAGCTGGCGGGCCACGGCCCGATCGCGCTCGGGAAGTCCGCCGCCGAGTGCGTGGCGCGGGCCGAGCGGGGCCTGCGGCTGGCCGAGACGCTGGGCGACCGGGCGACGCAGGCCGGTCTGCTCAGCAGGCTCGCCGTGCTCGCCGTCAGCGAGCTGCGGTTCGCCGACGCGGTCGAGCTCGGCAACAGCGCGCTGCGCGTCGGCCGAAAGGAGGGGTCCGAGTTCGCGCTCACCAGGGGCCTGGACGGGCACAAGACGGCGTACGCGTACCTGGGCCGGTCGGGGCCGCTCCGCGAGGTCGTCGACGAGCTGGTTCCGCTGCTGCGCCGCCGCGGCGACCTGGAGCTGCTGCCCTGGGCCGTCTTCGAAGGGTCGTTCGCCGCGCTCGGGCGGGCCGAGTGGGACGCGGTCGAGCGGCAGATGGCCGAGGCGTTGGAGCTCAATGCGCGCGGCGGCTACGTCGGCGTCGCGCCCTGGTTCCACGCGCACCTCGGCTGGGTGCACCGGCTCAGGGGACGGCTGGACGAGGCCGTCGTCCACGGCAGGCGCGCCGCCCGGTTGGCGGCCAGCAAGGGCGTCGGATGGGTGCTGGCGGGCGCCGACGGGATGCTCGCCTGCACGCTGCTGGAGCTCGGGCGCACCGACGAGGCGCTCGGGATCCTCCGGCCCGCCACCGAGCAGGCCCGCAGCGAACACGCGCCCGCCTACCTGCTGCGCTGCCTGGCCCCGCTCGCGCTGGCGGACGGCCGCGCGCAGATCGTCGCGGAGGCCGACGCCCTGCTCGCGTCGGTCGTCGCGCCGGAGGGGTCGGCCTGGCTGCTCGGGCTCGACGCGTACCTGTGCGTGGCACGGGCCTGGCTGGCCCTCGGGGAACCGCTGCGGGCCCGTCGGGCGCTCGCGCCCGTGCTGACCGCCGCCCGGCGGGAGCGGTGGGTGCCCGCCGTCGCCTGCGCGGGCCTGGTGGACGGGCTGGCGGCCGCGGCTGCGGGCGACCCGGCCGCGCCGGAGCTGCTGTCCACGGTCGCGGAGCTGGCGGAACGGCACGGCATGCCGCTGGTCGCCGCCGAGGCGTATTGCAGCGCGGGTGCAACGCAGGCGCAACGACCCCCGCGATGCTGACTGCCACGGACAGCACCTCGTCAGGAGGACGATCATGGCAGTGGACAACGACCGGTTGATGGAGTTCCTGGGCCGCTTCGTCGGCGACCTCGGCGCGACGGCCGCGGCGGGCAACATCGTGATCGGGCACCGGCTGGGGCTCTACGCGGCGCTCGCGCAGGGCTCGACGACGGCGGAGGGGCTCGCCGAGCGGGTGGGATGCGCGCCGCGCTACGTCGCCGAGTGGCTGCGGGGGCAGGCGGCGGGCGGTTACGTCACGTACGACGCTGCGGCCGACACCTACGCGCTCACCGAGGAGCAGGCGTTCTGCCTCGCCGACCCGAACGGCCCGGTCTACCTGCCCGCGGCGTTCCAGCTCGCCCTCGGCACGCTCCGCGCCGAGCCGCGGATCACCGAGGCGTTCCGCACCGGCGAGGGCGTCGGCTGGCACGAGCACGACGAGGACGTGTTCGTCGGCTGCGAGGGGTTCTTCCGGCCCGGGTACGTCGCCAACCTGACGTCGAGCTGGATCCCGGCGCTTTCCGGCGTCACCGCGAAGCTCGAGGCGGGCGCGCGGGTCGCCGACATCGGCTGTGGGCTCGGCGCGTCGTCGGTGATCCTCGGGGAGGCCTACCCGCGCTCGACCGTGGTCGGCTCCGACTACCACGACCGTTCGGTCGAGCTCGCGCGCAAGCGGGCCGCGCAGGCCGGGGTGGGCGAGCGCGTCACCTTCGAGGTGGCTTCGGCGCAGACCTTCACCGGCACCGGCTACGACCTCGTGACCTCCTTCGACTGCCTGCACGACATGGGCGACCCGCTCGGCGCCGCCCGGCACGTGCGCGCGGCGCTGGCGCCCGACGGCACCTGGATGGTGGTGGAGCCCGCCGCGGCCGACACGGTCGCGGGGAACCTCAACCCGGTCGGCCGGATGTACTACGGGTTCTCGTCGTTCCTCTGCGTGCCCAACGGGCTCTCCCAGTCCGGCGGCTACGCGCTCGGCGCGCAGGCGGGCGAGGCGGCGATGCGGCAGGTGATGACCGACGCCGGGTTCACCCGCTTCCGTCGGGCCGCCGAGACGCCGTTCAATCTCGTCTACGAGGTGCGTCCCTAGTGTCCTAGATCGGAGGCGGGATGCGGGCTCGCGAACCGGAGGCCACGGGGTTCGTCGCGCGGGACGGCGTGAAGGTGCCGTACGAGGTGTTCGGCTCCGGCGAGCCGACGGTCCTGCTGCTGCCCTCGTGGGCCATCGTGACCGCCCGGCAGTGGAAGGGGCAGGTCCACTACCTGGCCCGGCACTTCCGGGCGGTCACCGTGGAGGGCCGCGGCAACGGCGGGGCCGACCGGCCGACCGACCCCGCGGCCTACGCCGACCGCGAGCACGTCGAGGACGCGGTGGCCGTCCTCGACGCGGTCGGGGTGGACCGGGCGGTGGTCGTCGGACTGTCGCTCGGCGGTCGGCGGGCGCTCCAGCTCGCGGCCCGGTATCCGCGGCGGGTGGCCGGGGTGGTGGCCATCGACACCTCAGTGTCCCGGCTCCGGCGCCCCGACTTCGACGTGCCCCAGCCCGCCTACGAGGGTTGGGGCAAGGAGAACCGGCACTACTGGCTCGCCGACTACCGCGGCTGGCTGGAGTTCTTCTTCTCCCAGGTGTTCACCGAGCCGCACTCGACCAAGCACGTCGAGGACGGCGTCCGCTGGGGGCTGGAGACCGACGCGGAGACGCTCCTGTGCACCGTGTCTGCCCGCTATGCGGAGTCGATGCGCGAGCTGGAGGAGACCTGCCGGGCCGTGCGCTGTCCCGTGCTGCTGGTGCACGGCGACCAGGACGCGATCGTGCCCTACGCCGCGGCCGAGTGGCTGGCCGAGTGGACCGGCGGCGAGCTCGTCCGGATGGCGGGCGTCGGGCATGCGCCGTCGATGCGCGAGCCGGTGGCGACCAACCTGCTCCTCCGCGAGTTCGCCGAGCGGGTCGCCGGTGCGCGCCAGGAGCGGACGGTGTGGACCCGGGCGCTGAACCGGCGCCGCCGGGCGTTGTTCGTCAGCTCGCCGATCGGGCTCGGGCACGTCCGCCGCGACCTCGCGATCGCCGACGAGCTGCGCGCGCTGCACCCGGACCTGGAGATCGAGTGGCTGGCGCAGGAGCCGGTGACCCGCGTGCTGCGCGAGCGCGGGGAGCGGGTGCACCCGGCGTCGGCGGAGCTGGCGAGCGAGTCCGCGCACATCGAGTCGGAGGCCGGGGAGCACGACCTGCACGTGTTCGAGGCGCTGCGGCGGATGGACGAGATCCTCGTCGCGAACTTCATGGTGTTCGCCGACGTCGTGCGCGCGCGGCGGTACGACCTGTGGGTGGCCGACGAGGGCTGGGACGTCGACCACTTCCTGCACGAGAACCCCGAGCTCAAACGCAGCCCGTTCGCGTGGCTGACCGACTTCGTGGGCTGGCTCCCGCAGGCCGAGGGCGAGGCGGAGCTCACAGCCGACTACAACGCCGAGATGGTCGAGCACGTCGCCCGCTACCCCCGGCTGCGCGACCGGTCGGTGTTCGTCGGCGACCCGGGCGACCTCGTGACCGACCCGCTCGGGCCGGGGCTGCCCACCGTCGCGGACTGGACGCGGGCGCACTTCGCGTTCGCGGGCCACGTCACCGGGCACCCGCCGCACGCCGACCGGGAGGCGCTGCGCGCGGAGCTGGGCTGGCGGCCCGACGAGCGGGTCTGCGTGGTCGCGGTCGGCGGCTCCGCGGTCGGCGGGCACCTGTTGCGGCGGGTGGTGGCCGCCTACCCGCAGGCGCGGCGGGCCGTGGCCGGGCTGCGGATGGTGGTGGTCACCGGGCCGCGGATCGACCCCGCGTCGGTGCCCGCGCCGCCGGGCGTGCAGGTCCGCGGGTACGTACCGGAGCTGCACCGCGAGCTCGCCGCCTGCGACCTCGCCGTCGTGCAGGGCGGGCTCACCACGACGATGGAGCTGGTGGCGGCCCGTCGCCCGTTCCTCTACGTGCCGCTGCGCGGGCACTTCGAGCAGCAGCGCCACGTGCCGCACCGCCTCGCCCGCCACCGCGCGGGCCGCCGGATGGACTACGCGGACCTCACCCCGGACCGGCTCGCGGCCGCGGTCGCCGAGGAGATCGACCGCCCCGTGGACTACCTGGCGGTCCCCCCCGACGGTGCCCAGCGCGCGGCCGCCCTCCTCGCGGAGCTGATGTAGCCCCTTCGGGGCCAGTTCGCACACCGTGCGGCGTCCTCGCACGGGTTCGGCCTTGTGCGAGCCACGCATGAACCTGTGCGAAGTCAACCTTCGAGCCAGAGCTGCACCGCCAAGCCGAGGCCGAGGGCAGCCACGGCCAGCCGCACGAGCACCGACGGCACCCGCCGCACCACGGCCGGGCCGAGCAGGCTGCCGACGAACGCGCCCGCCGCCAGCGGCCCGGCGGCCGCCCACACGACCGAGCCCGTGCCGACGAACACCGCGGCGGCCGCGACGGCCGTCGCCCCGACGAGCATGTTCTTGACCGCGTTGGCGCGGGGCAGCTCGGGGTCGAGCAGCACGAGCGTCACCACGAGGAGCAGGACGCCGGAGCCCGCGCCGAAGTACCCGCCGTACACCGAGACGAGGCCGACGAGCACGAGCGCCGGCGCGTCCGGGGCGGGCACGGAGTGGGCGGCGAGCGCGGTGAGCCACGGCTGGGCCAGGAGCGCCAGCGACCCCGCGGCGACGAGGAACGGCACGATCACCGCGAATGTGCCCGGCGGCGTCACCAGGAGCAGGACGGCGCCGAGCGCCGCGCCCGTGGCGGCGACCGGCAGCCCGCGGGCCATCAGCCGCCCCGTCCCCGCCATCTCGCGCCGCGACGTCAGTGCGGCGCCCGGCCAGCAGACGACCAGCGCGACCAGGTTCGTCACGTCGGCGGGCAGCGCCGGGATCCCGACCGCGAGCAGCGCAGGGTAGGACACCAGGGACGTGATGCCCCCCGCCGTCCCCACCAGCCCGGCCACCACCCCAGCGGCGAGCAGGAACAGGGCCGCCTCCGCGCCGGTCAGGGGCCTGCCACCGGCACGCCGTTCGCGACGACGCTGCGGTAGAGCACGGCCGGGCCGGTGACCACGATGCCCCGCGCGGGCTCGCCGCCGACCACCGACAGGCTGTGCGGCCGGTCGCGCGGGACGAAGACGAACGAGCCGGGCAGCGCCGTCCACGGGTCGTCGTCGCAGAGCCCCCGCAGCTCGCCTTCCAGCAGGTAGAACATCTCGTCCTCGCCGTCGTGGACGTGGGTCGGCACCGTCAGGTCCGGCGGGTAGCGGAACTCCATGACACACAGCTGACCGTGGGTCGCCTCGCCGGACGCCTTGATCACCACTCGGGCGCCCCGCCAGTCGTAGGCGTCGCCTTCGCCGCTCGCCAGAACGAATCCGCCCATCGTCACCCCTCGCTCCGCCGCGCTCACCCGTCGTCGCGATCGGGCGCCGAACAGCGGTTGACAGACCAGTTCTCCAGGGTAGGCAAGGTCGTGACGCCACACCGTTCTCGTCGTGGACGTCGGTCCGGTGTGCTGGCGGGAGGTGCATGGTGACCGTCGACGCGGCCTGCCGGGCCCTCTCGGCCGCTCTCGAGCCCGCGGTGGGCTCGGTGTACTTCGCGAAGGAGGCCCACGACGCGTTCGCGGCCCTCGGCCACGGCCCTACCACCGGCCAGATGACCGGCGGCTGGGACAAGGAGCACTGGGGCTCGGTCCTCATGACCGACTACTTCGCCTACTTCTGCGGCCGGGGCTCCATCCTCGGCGGCCAGGTGCCGGGCGAGGTGATCGCGTCGGCGTTCGGCGTCTTCAGCCCGGCCGCGGTCAAGACGGCCACCGAAGCGGGTTGGCCGATCGCCGACGCCGCCGCGATGCGCGCGGCCCGCGACCGGGGCGCGGTCGCCCAGCTCAAGCGCATCCTCGGCGACCGTCCGGAAGGGCTCGACCGCGCCAACGCGCTGCTGGAGCTGGCCGGTTCGCGGCTGCGCGTCGAGGGCCGCCCCATGTACGCGGGGGTGCTCGCGCAGGGCCTGCCCGACGAGCCGGTGCTGCGGATGTGGCGGCTCGCGGAGCGGCTGCGCGAGTTCCGCGGCGACGCGTTCGTGCACGCCTTCGTGCACCACGGGTTCGACGGGTGCGAGATCCAGGTGCTGACCGAGCGGCTCGCGGGCTTCCCGCCGCACACCTACAGCGTCACGCGCGGCTGGAGCGCGGGGGAGCTCGACGCCGCCGCCGAACGGTTGGCCGGGCGGGGCCTGCTGACGGCGTACGGCGGGCCGACCGATGCCGGTTTCGCGGCGCGGGAGGAGGTCGAGGAGACCGTCGACCGGTACTGCCGCTCGATGGTCGACGCGCTCGGCGGGGACGACGGCGGGGACCTGCCCGAGCTCGTCGGGATCTTCCAGGCCTGGAACGCGAAGCTGCGCGCTGAGCACGGCTACTACCCGTCGAGCCCGCAGGAGCAGGTGCTGCACCCCGCGGTGAACGCGTGGATGGTCGAGCACGGGCTGCCACCGTTCGGTCGGACAGCGGTGGACAGCAAGGCCCGGGAGGCGAGGTGAGCACCGACCGTCAGCCCGCCGTCGCCGACGGGTTCCCGGGAGGTCCGCCGGTCGCGGCCTGGTGCACTCCGCGCCGGAGATGCGCGCGGACGGCGGGCGTCACGCGCGCAGGTCGGGCGGCTTCCGGTGCCTCGGGTCGTTCTCCCGCTCCGCGACCAGCTCTTCACGACGGCCCAGCAGCCGTTCCCGGTGATCGAGCTCCGCCGCCCGCGCCTGAAGGGCGATCTCCCGCTCGTCCAGCCGCCGTTCCTGCTCGTGGTTGATCCGACGCGCGGTGGCGATCCGGTCCCAGGCGGAGCCGCGTGCCTCCCGGTCGGCACAGGCACCGATGACGACCGCGAGTGCGACGAGCACCCCGAACCCGCCTACGGCGATACCGAGCACCAGGTCCTCCCGCGTGTACGTCGTAGGTTGTATGACGTTTACGGTAAGCGCCCTTCCCCGAAGACGCAAGAACGGGGTGGACCGGTTCCGGTCCACCCCGTTCTGGGCGCTGCTCAGATCACCCGTGCACGGCCAGCGCCTCGCGCGAGAACTCACCCGCCTCGACCCCACTGAGGAACGCGTCCCACTCCTCGGCGGTGAAGCGGAGCACGAGTGCGTCGGCGCTGTCGTCCTTGCTGTCGCGGACGAGCACCTGACCGTCCGCGATCACGGCAGCCTCGACGCAGTGCGCGTCGCCGCAGAACGACGAGCGGTGAAAGAGGGCGGGGGGAGCGGACTTGTCCATCGGACCTTCCAGTCGGGGCTGTATTGACCGCCGATGCGGCTGCAGCGGCTCACAGGTCACCCAGGACGTCACGGAGAAACCGCCGGGATTCCTGTTGATCGAGTGACATCTCGGCGAGCTCGCGGAAGATGTCGATGAGGGGAGCGGTGGCGTCGGCCTCGAGCCAGGTGCCGCCGAGCATGTGCTCGATGTGGGCGGACACCGGGTCGAGCTCCCGGCTTTGCGGCTCGAAGATCGTGAAGGAACCGAGGGCCCTACTCGGCACGCCTGCGCCGAACGGCAGTACCCGGACGACGACATGACGGCGTTCCCGGAGTGCGAAATCGTCGAGCAGCTCACTGAGCCATCGCAGCTGGGCCCTGTGGACATCCCGCGATCCGACCTGCCGCCGGACCGCGCCCTCGTCGATCACCGCATCGAGCCAGAGCGGGTCGTCGGAGCGCATGATGGCATCGCGGCGTTCCACCCGGAGACGTGCGAAACGGTCGATGTCGTCGTCGGACCAGTCGGGATGAAAGGTGCGCAGGTGCGCGGCGGCGTACTCGTGGGTGTGCAGGAGGCTGGGCAGAACGGGCGTCGAGTAGCTCCGGTGGACGGCGGCGGCCGTCTCGACCGCGAGATAGCGGTCGAGGTCCTCGGTGGTGAGGTCGGAGTCCGCCTCCCACCACCCCGGCGACTTCGTCTCACGCGCCCACTGCTCGAGCTCCGACCGCCGCTCGACGTCGTCGAGGCCGTACAGATCAAGGAGGATCCGGACGTCCCAGAGCTTGGCGGGGCCCAGGCCGTTCTCCAGTCTGCTGATCTTGGCCGAAGAGCACTCCAGCTCCGCGGCCGCGGCCTCGACGCGGATGTTGGCGTCCTCCCGCAGCTTCTTGAGCGCGGTGCCGAGCCGGTGCCGCGCAAGCTGCTGCCCGGGGTTCCGCCGCGCCATACCGCCCCTCAGTGCCGGTGAAACCGCCGTCGTGCAACAAAAAGGATCTGATGTGCATCGTGCACGGTGCGCTATGATTTGATCAGGACTGTAGCGATGTGATGTCCGTCACTCAAGCCCAGGGTGACGCTCGGATCGGAGGCGCAGGTGCAGCACAGCTCGTCCCGCTCGGAACAGTTAGCGTTTGCACGCGCTCTCGCGGAAGCGCTCAACCGCCTCAACGACGAGGCTGCGGCCCACGGCACGATGTGGGAGATCAGACAACGCCACGGGCTCGGGTGCTCGACACCCGAGGATCGGCGCACCTATCACGCGTGCTGGCGGGCCGTGTCCCTCCGCCGCTCGATCGCACGCCGATCGTGCCTGCCCACCGAGGTCGAGCGGGTCCTCGCGCGGCGAGCGTGGCTGACCGCCCAGATCCGGGACGAGCAGACGCGGCTCGCCGTGGAATCGGTCTTCCTCTCGCCCCCCGAGGGCGAGACCGACGTCGCCGACACCGAGCCCGCGAGCCGCTAGCACCCAGCCTCCGCGAAGCGCGCCGATGCACTTGCACGCCGCAACGTCGTGCGTATGCTGTACTACGTTGACCGGCCGGAGCGGGCACAGAGCCGCCCGGCACGTAGCTGGTCGTGCCACGCGCGACGCGCAATGCGGAGGACATGTGAATATGGCCAAGGAAGCCGCATCTCCGGTGTCCTTCCGCCTGAGTTCCGAGGACCGCCAACTCGTCGAGACCGTTGCCGCCTACCGCAACCAGACCCTGTCCGACTTCGTCCGATCCGTCGTCGTCGAGTTCGCCGAGAGCATCGTCCAGGCCGAGGGCCGGGACAAGATCCTCAAGTCGCTGGAGGAGTCCAACAACAAGCTGAGCCAGCAGCGCCGGGAGCTGTACCGACAGGCTGTCGATCACGCGACGCCGTCCCGATAGCCATCACGGATCGTTGAACCCGGGCGCTCCGGGATCGGCGCGCAGCGCGAGATTCATCGTCGTGACTCCAATGTCGACGTGAATCGTCCGGAGCTCGGCGGCGGATCCGTCGTCGAGACGCACCGACAGCAGGGTCGCGACCAGCTGGTCGAGGAAATCGGCGAGACCGAGCACCTGGCGCGGGTCGGCCCGGCCGGGCTCCGCCGTCGCGCGGCGCAGGAGCTGCGCACACAGAAGCGTGGCATTGACGACATCACGTTCGGGGTCCGCGTGTCCGCCGACGAGCCGGTCACTGCGGTCCAGATACAACGTCACCGTCGGCTCGCTGACGAATTCCGCGCGCACAAGGGAGAACAGTTCGTCTGCCAGCCGGTTCAGCGCGCTGAGGTCGCGCTCGACCTGAGAGGCTCGCGGCGGCATGCGTGCAGATTGCCCTTCCCGGTCGACAGCGGATTCAGTATGCGTGACCGGACTCGGGTTGTCGCCCCTTCACCCCGACGTCAGTGGGCGATCGACCCACCGGTGCGAGGGTGACGTTTCCGGGTTCGATTCGATCACCGGAAACGCCGCGCTCACCGTTCGGCGTGCTCCCGCGCGGTCCCGGAGGCGAGCGGGCGGCTCGGCAGCGGCCATTCGAGCTCCAGAGTGCCGCCCTCGGGCAGCGCGGCCCAGAGGGCGACCACCCGGTCCCATTCCTCCCGCAGCGGGCTCGCGCCGCCCGTCTCCAGCACGTGCGCCTCGGCGTTGACGCGCGCCTCGGCGGCGTTCAGCTCGTCGCGGTGCGCGGCGATGACCGCCCGGCCCTCCCGGGTGCGGCGCTTGTCCATGCTCCGGAACGTGGCGCCGTCGGCGACGAGGCCCCAGAAGCCGTAGCGCAGGCCGAGCCCGGCCTCGACGACGAACTGGGCGAGGTCGTGCGGCAGCCGCCCCTGGCGGACCCTGCCGCCCATCACGCAGCCGGGCACGCGCGTGCGCTTGGCCCGTACCGCCTCCCAGTAGCACTGGCCCTGCTCGGTCTTGCGGAACGTCACGCGCACAGCGACGACGCTACGGACGGGCCCCGGCGCCCTCCACCGGTTTGTCCGGGAGGAACGGCGCGAACGGGCTCGGGCGGAGCGTGCACGGGCCCGGCGGCCACGTCCTGGTGCCGCGCGGCACGTCGCACGTCTTCGGCGCGGGCCCGGGGGGCGGGCGGTGCCTGGTCCTCATGGTGCCCGGCGGCCTGGAGCACATGTTCTACGAGCTGAGCGAACTCGGCGCGGACAGCCTGCGCGACCCGGCCGTCCGCGCGGCGGTCTCGGCCCGCTACGACTCGCTCCCGGTCTGATCGGCATCCGACCGGCGGTCGGCGGGCAGCACCGCGCCGCAGCGCCAGCAGCGCTCGGGCGCCTCCCCGGTCGGCATCGCGCCGCACTCCGGGCAGAGCTGGTGCAGCCAGCACACCGCGTCGCCGGGCTCGTCAGTCATCGGCTTGCGAGTTGGTCGAGGGCGACCTCGGGGTCGGCGAGGTCGGCGGGGTCGAGCCGGACGCCCGCGCGGATGAGCTCCCGCGCGGCCTCGGGCACCTCCGTCCAGACGTTGACGTTCATGGCGGCGGCGAGCCGCCCGTCGCGGAGCCAGAAGGCCACGAACTCGCGGCCGTCGAGGTCGCCGCGCACGACGAGCTCGTGCTCCACCCCCGGCTCGACGTAGCCGGTGTACTCCATCCCGAGGTCGTACTGGTCGGTGTAGAAGTACGGCACCCGGTCGTAGGCGACCGTGCGCCCGAGCATGGTCTGCGCGGCCACCACCGGCTGGTGCAGGGCGTTCGCCCAGTGCTCCACGCGGATGTGTCTGCCCAGCAGCGGGTGGAAGGCGTTGGCGACGTCGCCTGCGGCCAGCACGTCGGGATCGCTGCTGCGCAGGTGCTCGTCGACCACGACGCCGTTGTCCACGGCGAGCCCGGCCGCCTTGGCGAGCTCGACGTTCGGGGTCACCCCGACGCCCACGACGACGAGATCGGCGGGCACGGTGCCGTCCTCGAGGAGCACGGCATCCGGCCGGACGGCGCGGACCGTCACGCCGCAGCGCAGGTCGACCTCGTGCTCGACGTGCAGCCGGGCGAACACGTCCGCCATCTCCGGCCCGAGCACGGCCAGCAGCGGCGCCGCGGCGTGCTCCAGCACGGTGACCCGGGCGCCCGCGCCACGGGCCGCCGCTGCGACCTCCAACCCGATCCAGCCCGCGCCGATCACCACGACGCGGGCGTCGGGGCGCAGCGCCTCCTTGAGCCGGTCGCAGTCGTCGAGCGTGCGCAGGAACCGCAGGTCGGGCGCGGCCAGCGTGCGTGGGGTGGCGCCGGTGGCGAGGAGCAGCTTGGCGTAGGCGACGCGCTCGCCGTCGGCGGTCTGGACCTCGTGCCGGGCCGGGTCGAGCGCGGTGACCTGGGTGTCCAGGCGGAGGTCGATGCGCTGCTCGGCGTACCAGTCGAGCGGGTGCACGAAGACCGTGTCCCGTTCGGCGCTGCCCTGCAGGTAGCCCTTCGAGAGCGGCGGGCGCTCGTACGGCGGGTGCGGCTCGGCGCCGAACAGCACGATGCGGCCGTCGAACCCTTCGGCACGCAGCGTCTCGGCGGCCCGCGCACCCGCGAGTCCGGCGCCGACGATCGCGAACGGCTGCTCAGCCATGGCGTCCTCCCGTGGTGATGGCCAGGGACTCGGCGCGGCGCGGGAGTCCTTCCGGAGCGTTCACGCGGGCCCGACCCTCACGGTTCAGCTCGGCGTCGCCCAGGGACGTCCGCTCAGCCATGGCGGCCTCCGGTGGTGAGGGCGAGGAACTCGGCGCGGGAGCGGGAGTCCTCCCGCAGCGTGCCACGCAGGCTCGCGACTCGGGCGAGCTTCGACAGGCCCAGAATCCGCTCGCCGGGCAGATAGCCGAGGTGCGCGACGCCCACGAACGGAAGCATGTGGTGCTCGCAGACCGACCGGACGGGGATGTCGCGCGCGAGCACCAGCTCGTCGTAGTCCTCGTCGTGGGGAAGGTCGTGACGTCGAACGAGCGCGGGCTGAGCAGCTCTGCGCAGGCCCTGGCCATCCGGCCCGGCGTGTCCGCGGGAACTTCCACGCCCAACGCGGTCAGGAACGCGGCGGCCGCGCTCCCGGCGACGTCGAGGTCGGTGCCCCCGGACGGGGGCACGACCCGCGGCGGCGCGCACGCCGTCACGACGAGGCCTGGTGCCTGTGACCGAACGCGGGCGCGAGCTGCGCGAGCGCCAGCGCGGCAACGAGCAGGCCGACGTCGCGCAGCGCGATGTCCCCGTGGCCGCCGAGCAGGAGGAGGTCGACGATGATGCCCGCCAGCCAGGCCGCCACGACGTAGCCGCCGATCCGCGGCGCGACCGCCACCAGGATCCCGGCGAGCACCTCGACCACACCGACGGCCAGCATGGCCTGGTGGGTGGTGCCGGGCGCGAGGGCGTCGATCTGCGGCGCGAGGTAGCGGTCCCAGTCGGTGAGCAGCCCGACGAACTTGTCGAGCCCGAACAGCACCGGGGCCACCACGAAGAGCGCGCGCAGCAGGCGGTAGGCGGCGCGGGCGGCCCGTTCGACGTCGGTCGACGTGGCTGTGGTCGGTGTGGAGTGCGCGGTCATCGTTCTCCTCGAGTCTAAGAGACGTTATCGTGCACGTTAGAACTGGACGACCGATAAAGTCAACGACTGTGTCCTTTAGAAGGGTGAGTGGTGGACGACTTCGAGACGCAGGTCAGCGGGCTCGGCGTGCTCGCGGAGCCGGTGCGGCGGGCGCTGTACCGGTGGGTGGTGGCGCAGGGCGAGCCGGTGAGCCGCGACCAGGCGGCCGCGGGGGCCGAGGTGCCGCGGCACACCGCGAAGTTCCACCTGGACAAGCTCGTGGAGGAAGGCCTGCTGGAGACCGAGTACCGGCGACTGAGCGGGCGTCGCGGACCCGGCGCGGGCCGCCCGGCCAAGCTGTACCGGCGCTCGGCGCGGCAGGTCGCGGTCTCACTGCCGCCGCGGCGCTACGACCTGGCCGCCCAGATCATGGCCGCGGCGCTCGAGCAGACGGATGCTGGCGCGGCCCTCGCGCGGGCCGCGGCCGCGGCGGGGCACGGCGTGCGCGCGGGTTCGGTCGACGCGACGCTGACGGCGCTCGGCTACGAGCCGCGCATCCGCGACGGGGTCACCGAGCTGGTCAACTGCCCCTTCCACGCGCTCGCCCGCGACCACACCGCGCTGGTCTGCGGGATGAACCTGCACCTGGTGAGCGCGGTGCTGGACGATCACGGCGTGACCGACCGGCAGGCCGTCCTCGACCCTGCCCCCGGCCGCTGCTGCGTCACGGTGAGTCCCGCGATCCAGCACGGTGAGTCCCGCGATCCAGCACGGTGAGTCCCGCGATCCAGCACGGGTGACCGTATGTCGACACGCAGGTCGGGCGCGCCGAAGGGGTGATCACCAGCTGGGCGCGGAAAGCGGCCAATATTGGCCGGATGTGCGCCGAGCTGGTGATCATGGGGCTGGCAGAGGCGGGCAGGCAGGCGGGGGCGAGCAGGCGGAGGCTGGGGCAAGCAGCGGCCCGGGGCAGGCAGTCGCAGGTGCCCGGCGACCTGCCGATGTTCCGCGCCGCCCCGCCAGCGGTGCTCCCCACTGCCGCGATGGGCGCCGACCCCCGGGTGCTCGCGGCCGACATCCACGCGGGCGCCAAGGTCACCGCCCGCGCGCCGGCGCGCATGCACGCGGGCTGCCTCGGCGATGTCGGCGGGCAGCGGGTGGTCAGCGCGGCGCGGCTGGCCGAAGCGAGCACGGTGTCGGCGGCGGGCGCGGGCGGCAGCTGGGCGGGCCCGGACCCGGAGCGGGGCGTCGCCGTCACCAAGAACGTGATGAGCATGGACTTCGCGACGGTCGACCGGGTCGGGGGCGCGGTGCCTGCCGAGATCGACCGCTGATCGACGCTGGTCAGCGCCGTTTGGTGGCTCTTATCATCCTGTGGTGCATCTCGTTGAGCGGGAGCACCCGCTGCGGGTGATCGTCGACCGCGCCACGAGCGCCCTCGACGGACAGGGCTCGGCCGTGCTCGTCGCTGGCGAGGCGGGGATCGGGAAGACGGTCCTGCTCAGGGCCACCCTCGGGCAGCTGCCGAAGGCCGCCGTGCCGCTGTGGGGCATGTGCGACTCGCTGAGCACCCCCCGTCCCCTCGGCGCGCTGCGCGACATCGCGGCCGAGCTCGACCCGACGGTCGCGACGCAGCTGGCCGGAGGCGCCGCCCAGCACGAGATCTTCGCCGCCGTGCTCGACGCGCTGCGCGCCCGTCCCCACGTGCTGGTCATGGAGGACCTGCACTGGGCCGACGAGGCCACGCTGGACCTCGTCCGCTTCGTGGCACGCCGAATCGCGACGCTGCCCCTGCTGATGCTGCTGTCCTACCGCGACACGATCGGCTTCGACCATCCTTTGCGGACGGTGCTGGGCGACCTCGTCGCCGCCCCCGACGCGGTGCGCCTGCAGCTGGCGCCGCTCTCCGCCACGGCCGTGGCGACGCTGCTCGACGGCCACGCCCTCGACCCCGTCGAGATCCACCGCCGCACCGCGGGGAACCCGTTCTTCGTCAGCCAGATCCTCGCTCAGCCCGATTCGCCGCTGCCCGGCAGCGTCCGGGACGCGGTCGTCGCGCGGGTCGCCGCGCTGGACCCGCCCGCGCGGCGCCATCTCGAGCTGCTCTCCTGCACCCCCGAACCGGTCAGTGGGGCGCTGCTCGCCGCGTTGGGGTTGCCGTCGGCGACCGTGGAAAGGCTCACCGCGACCGGGCTGATCGACCGCAGCGGCGACGGCGTCGCGTTCCGGCACGACATCGCCCGCTCGGCCGTCCTCGGCGCGACAACACCCGGATCGGAGCCCGCGCTGCACGCGTCGATGATCACCGCTCTGGAGCAGGTGGGCGGCGACGCGAGCCTGCTCGCCCACCACGCGACCGCGGCCGGGGACGTGCAGCGGATCCTGCGCTACACCGCCGAGGCGGCGACCGAGGCGGCGCGGTCCGGCGCGCACCGGGAAGCGATCGCCTTCTACGACATCGCGCTGCGGCACGCGGCCGACGACCGCGAGGCGCAGGCGAGGCTCCTCGAGGCCCAGGCCATGGAGCTCTACCTCACCGACCGGCTCGACGACGCGATCGCGGCCCGCAGGCGTGCCCTGGAGCTGCGCGGGGAGCTCGCCGACATCGTCGCGGTCGGGGCCAACCACCGGGCGATCTCCAACTTCGGCTGGTACGCGGCCGACCGCGCCTTGGCCGACCGGGAGGACGCCGCCGCCCTCGCGATCCTCGACGGCGCGGGCGACGCCCGCCAGCTGGGGTACGCCCTGGCCAACCGCGCCTTCCTCGCCGCACAGCGGGGCGACGCCGAGGAGGCCCTGCAGTCCGGCGCCACCGCGCAGAAGATCGCCGACGAGGTCGGCGACGCCGCGCTGCACGCCACCGCGCTGATCGGCATCGCGGTCACCAAGCTGAGCGCGGGCGACCTGAGCGCGCGGGCGGACCTGCTCGCCGTCCAGGACGTCGGCCTGGAGCAGCGGCTCGACGATCTCGCCACCACCCCGATGAGCAACCTCGCCCATTTCGACGTCGAGCAGGGTCGTTTCGCCGAGGCCGAGGGCGTGCTGGCCGACGCCCTCCGGGTGAGCGAGGAACGCGACGTCCCCGTCTGCGCCATGTGGCAGCGCGGCGTGCGGGCGCGGCTGCTGCTCATGCAGGGCCGTTGGGCGGAAGCGGAGGAGGACGCCCACCAGGTGCTGTCGGTGGGCCGCATCCCGCTGGGCCAGCTGTGGCCGCACCTCGTGCTCGGCCTGCTGGCCGCCCGCCGCGACGCGCCGCCCGCGAACCCGCACCTCGACGCCATGTGGCGGATCGCGGGCACGCTGGACGTCCCGGACAATCTCGCCGCGGCCGCGGCGGCGCTCGCCGAGCAGGCGTGGATCACCCGCCGTCCCGATCCGCGGCTCGCGACCCCGCTCGTCGCCAGGCTGGTCGCGCACCCGGGAACGGGACAACGGCACGGCCCCGCCGCGCTGTACCTGTGGGCGCGCCGTCTCGCCGACAGCGGCGTGCAACAGGTGGGCGAGCCGCCGTCCGACCCGGTCTTGCCCCCGTCCGACCAAGGTCCCTACGAGCGGGCGATGGCCCGTTGGGACAGCGGTTCGATCGACGACCTGATGGCCGGACTTCCGCTGCTCGACCAACTGGAGGCACGCGCCGTGGCGGCGTTGTTCCGTGCCCGGCTGCGCGAGCTCGGGATGAACGTCGTGCCGCGGGGACCGTCGTCGGTCACCCGGTCCAACCCCGCGGGCCTCACCGCGCGCCAGCTCGACGTGCTCGCCCTGCTCATGGACGGCCTGAGCAACGCGGCCATCGCCGAGCGCCTGGTCATCTCACCCCGCACGGCCGACCACCACGTCTCGGCGATCCTCACCAAGCTCGACGTGCGGTCGCGGAGCGAGGCCGCCGCGGTCGCGCGGCAGATCGGCGTCGGCTAACTGGTCCAGCTCGCTTACCGGCTGGGCCGGGAGTCGGCGGTGCTCGTGTGGCCCGACGGCGTCGTGGCGTGGCGGCACGACGGCCCGGCCGATCCCGCCGCGTTGGCGCTCGCGGCGCGGACGGCGGTGGGGCGGGCCGCCGCCACGGTCGCGGTGGCGGTGTGAGGTGGTGATCGCTGGGACTGGTGTCTGGGTGCGCAGGGCGCACCTCGTGCACCGCAAGCGACGATCAGCCGAGGGCAGGTGGACGGGCGATCCGGCGCGGGAGAAGAACGGGGTGGCGCGGCGGGGAGCGCGGCGCGAGGCTGGGGCGGTGCCCGCCCTCCGCCCGTCCTCCGAGCTCGCGAGCGTCACCGCTCGGGAGGCCGAGACGCTCGCGCTGGTGGCCGCCGGAATGACCAACGCCGAGGCGGCCGCGCGGCTCTTCCTCTCCCGCCGCACGGTGGAGACCCACGCGGCCCGGTTCTCGCCAAGACCGGCGCCGCCGACCGATCCGAGCTCCGGAGGTGGACATGATCGAGATCAGGCCCGCGCGCGCCGACGACCTCGCCGCCGTCCGGAGGATCTTCCGCGACGCGTCCCTGTGGAACGAGTGTGACCGGGCCGCGCTCCTGGCCCATCCCGAGCACCTCGTCCTCGCCGAGGACGGGCTGGTCGAGGGCCGCATGCGGGTGGCGGTCGACGCGGGTGGCGCCGTCGTCGGCTTCGCGACACTCCTACCGGTGACGGGCGCGTGGGAGCTGGAGGACCTGTTCGTCGACCCGGCGAACATGCGGCGGGGCATAGCGACCGCGCTGGTGACGCATCTGCTCGAGGAGGCCGACGTCGACGACGTCGTGGTCACCGCCAACCCGCACGCGATGGCGTTCTACCGCTCGGTCGGCTTCGTCGACGACGGCATCGCCGAGACGCGGTTCGGCCCAGCGCCGCGGATGCGCCTCACGATCGGCGGGCGCGGACCATCAGCGCCGTGACCCAGCCCAGCCCGATGCCGAGCGAGATCCGCTGGCAGACGCCCGCGAACCGGGCGAGCGTCGGCTGCTGGGCGAAGCCCGCGCCCGCGATCCCGAAGAACGCGAGCATGCCGGTTCCGGCGGCGGCGGAGGCGAGCCGCCACCGTCCGCGGCCTCGGTAAGCCTCGACGAAGGCGGCCGCCGGGATGCCGAGGAAGACGGGGACGCCGAAGAGGTCGTGCGCGGCGCCGACGGGCGACTTCTTGTCGGCGACCATCGGAGTGCCGGGCGGGTAGCCGCTGATGGGGTCGGTGTTGAACGCGCCCGCGCCGAGGAGCCCTACGGCCGCGGCGCCGACGAGCCTGCCGCGCGGCCCGAGGCCGACGGCTCCCGCGAGCAGGAGGCTCCCGGCGACCGCGAAGTTGGCCCGCTGCCGCCACCCCCGCGGCCCGAGCGAGAGCGAGCTGACCGGGTGGCGGCGCCAGTCGTAGTCGGGTCGGGTGGCGCCGTCGACCAGGAAGGCCGTCACGAACAGCGGGCCCGCGGCGGCACCCGCACGCAGCAGCGCGATGCGGTTCATGCCGCAAGCTTGGCAGTACGTCCTCGCGGCGTCTGTTCGGAGGGCACAGACCGGCACATGTGCCCGTAGCCTGGCTACGTGCCGTGGTGGCGTCGGTTGCGCGAAGACTGGATTCCATCGCATCCGGCCATCGACCTGTCGCATCCGGCCGTCGAGGCCGTGTGGCACGGTGAGTCGGACACCCTGCGACTCTATGACCTGGCAGAGGTCGCATCTGCGGCGGGGCCGAAGCGGATCACCGAGCTCCCCGACGTCGTCCGGCAGCTGTCGGGCCTGCGCAGGCTCGACCTCGGCGCCTCCGGCATCTCGCAGCTGCCACCCTGGCTGGTCGAGCTGCGCGGACTGGAGCTGATCGACGCCAGGTCGTGTGAGCTGGTCGAGGTGCCTCGGCTGCCTCGCACGCGATGGCTGCTACGCGCGGACACGGTCCTGTCTTGCCAGACGTGGATCCCACCGGCAGCCGTCGACAGCGTTGTGATCGACGACAGGTCGTCGCAGGGCGCACGCAGACACATCGTCGAGCTCGGGCGACGTCGTGAGCTCGAGTTGTCCGAGCTCTCCGTCGCCGGCGCCACGGCCGCCGTCGACGACCTCAGCGCCATCATCGAGGCCCAGCCCGGCCTGACGGCGCTCCTGCTAAGCAACCTCCCGCTCGGGAACGTGCCGACCGCCCTTCGCGATGCGAAGTACCTCGTGCGCCTCATCATGGCGGAATGCGACATCTCGTGGGCGCCCGTATGGCTCTTCGAGCTGCCCAAACTGCGGTCCCTTTCGCTCAGGGGAAACAACCTCCGGAGTCTCCCAGGCACGGTCGGCAGCGCCCGGAGCCTGCGGGAGCTCGACTTGTCCGGCAATCCTCTTTCGCAGGTCCCGAACGGTGTGTGGCGACTCGACGGCCTCGAGGCGCTCGACGTGCGCGGATGCCCGATCGCCGAGATCCCAGCCGAGATCGTCGACCTGAGCGCATTGGCCGAACTGCGCGTCGACCCGCTCACCGTCCCTCCGCCCGAAGTGTCGGCCAAAGGCCTGAAGGCGATCAAGAACTATTGGCTGCAGCGGCTGGAGGCGGGCGTCGACCTCCTCACCGAGGCGAAGCTGCTCATCGTCGGTGAGCCGGGGGCGGGCAAGACGTCGCTGGCCAAGAAGATCATCGACCCGAGCTACACACTCGACAGCGCCGAGGACTCCACCGAGGGCATCGACGTGCTCGGCTGGCTGTTCCCGACCGTCGTGCGGGTCACCTACGACGGGACCGAGCGGGCACTCAGCCGCGACTTCCACGTCAACATCTGGGACTTCGGCGGCCAGGAGATCTACCACGCCACCCACCAGTTCTTCCTCACCAAGCGCTCGACGTACGTGCTCGTCATCGACGACCGCAAGGAGGACACCGATCTCGACTACTGGCTCGAGGTCGTCGACCTGCTCTCCGGTGGCAGCCCGCTGATCATCGTGCAGAACTGCAAGCAGGGCCGCCGCCGCGCGCTCGACCTCGGCGCGCTGGGCAGGCGCTACCCCAACCTGCGCGGGTCGTTCAGCCTCGACCTCGCCGACAACAGCGGCCTCGAGGAGGCCGTCAAGGAGATTCGCCGCGAGCTGGACGGCCTCCCGCACATCGGCACCCCCCTGCCCAAGACCTGGCGCGACATCCGCGTGGCGCTCGAGGCCGACCCCCGCGACTACATCAGTGCCGACGAGTTCTTCCGCATCTGCGCCGCGAACGGCTTCGCCCAGCGCGAGGACATGCTCCAGGTCGGCGAGTTCCTCCACGACCTCGGCATCTGCCTCTTCTTCCTCGACGACGCCCTGCTCAGCAAGACGGTCATCCTCAAGCCCGAGTGGGGCACGAAAGCCGTCTACCGCGTTCTCGACGATCCGGCAATCATCGACGAGTACGGCGTCTTCACGACCGCCGACCTGGCCCGCATCTGGCACGAGCCCAAGTACGCCGACATGCGCGGCGAGCTGCTGCAGCTCATGACGAAGTTCGCCCTGTGCTATCCCGTGCACGGATCGACCTACGTGGCGCCGCAGCTGCTCAGCCCGTCCCAGCCCGTCTACGGCTGGGACGACGTCGGCGACCTGCGTCTGCGCTACGACTACGAGGTCATGCCCAAGGGGATCGTCCGGCGGGTCATCGTCGCGCTGCACGACCTCATCGAACCGGGCAACGTCTGGCGCACGGGCGCGGTGTTCGCGGCCGAGGGGAGCCGGGTCGAGGTGGTCGAGGAACACCACCGGCGCAGGTTGCTGATCCGTCTGACGGGTGAGGATCCCCGCATCCTGCTGGACCGCGTCGACCGCGCGCTCGACGCCATCCACCGCTCCTACCCGGACATCAAACTCACCAAGTACCGCCCGTGCGACTGCCCCGACTGCCAGGCGTCGGGTGAGCCGACCATGTTCGACGTCGGGGTCCTCATGCGGTTCGCCAAGGCAGGCCTCAAGATCCAGTGCCTGCGGAGGGGTGAGCTCGTCGACCCCGTGGCGCTGCTGGCCGATCTCGCGCCCGGTCAGCGTGTCCGGTCCCCGTCCGGGCCGCCCGAGGTGTTCGTCTCCTACAAGTGGGGCGGCGTGGCCGAAGAGCTGGTCGACGAGGTCGCGGGCAGGCTTGCCGAGCGCGGCGTCCTGGTCGTCCGAGACCGCGACGAGGTCGGCTACCGCGACTCCATCCGCGCCTTCATGAGCAGGCTGGGTGCGGGGACGGCGATCGTCGTGGTCGTCGACCGGGCGTACCTGCGGTCGAAGAACTGCATGTTCGAGCTCACCGAGATCGCGAGTCGCCCGGACTTCGCCGCCCGCATCTTCCCGATCGTGCTCCCGGACGCCGAGATCTTCGACCCGATACAGCTGGTGGGTTACGTCAGCTACTGGGAGGAGAAGCGCGCGGAGCTGGACCGAGCCATGCGCACAGTCGGCCAGGAGAACCTGCAAGGGATCCGCGCGGACCTGGACCTCTACGCCGCGATCCGCGCCACGATCGCCAAGCTCACCGAAACCATCGCCGACATGAACACGCTCACCCCAGATCTGCACCGCCATGACCGCTTCGCACAGCTCTACGACGCCCTCGACGCCGCGCTGCGCCGTTAGGGTGGGGACCGGCGCGGGCGACTGGCGACAAGGCCCGACCCGCCCGTCGCCATCCGACCAGCCTGGTCTAGGAGGGATCGTCACCCGCCCAGGTCCAGCGCGGCACCTCCCGCAGCGGGTGGAGCTGGTCGTCGGTCTCGGCGTGCGAGTTCTGCCTCGCCACCTGC
The DNA here is from genome assembly GCA_963750095.1 of uncultured Actinomycetota bacterium. Lineage (GTDB taxonomy): Bacteria > Actinomycetota > Actinomycetes > Mycobacteriales > Pseudonocardiaceae > Pseudonocardia. The sequence continues at coordinate 295,067 of CAVVPJ010000014.1, forward strand.
GTGCCGAACTCGACGTGCTCGCGCACGGCCGCGCGGAACTCCGGGTCGTCGGGCATGCCGGTGGCGTCGAGCGCCTTCAGGTACAGCTCGACGAACCGCTGCCGCTGCTCCTCGGTGATCTTCAGGCCGCGGTGGACGGCGATGAGGTGGGCGAACCCCAGCTCGCGGGAGAAGCGGTCGGGGCCGCCGAACGACTCGGCGGTGAAGGCCGTCAGGTGGTCGACGTGCTCCGGCTTCCCGGCGCCGAACAGCGGCTGGAGCACCGGATCGGCGAGCACGCTGTCGTAGAAGTACTGCTCCAGTCGGTGCAGCGCGGCCTCGCCGCCAGCGTGCTTGTACAACGAAGGCATGCTTACACCCTAACAACTATGGTTGTACCATAGTGAAATGGAGACCCGCGCCTACCGGTCGACCCGCCGGGAGGAGCAGGCGCGGCGCACGCGTCGGCGCATCATCGACGCCGCGACCGCCGTGTTCCTCGAACGCGGCTACACGGGCACGACCATGCGGGCGGTCGCGGCCGCCGCCGGGGTGTCGGTACCGACCGTCGAGCTGGGGTTCGGTACGAAGCCGCGGCTGCTGAAGGCGGCGATCGACGTCGCGATCGCGGGCGACGACGACGAGGTGCCCGTCCTCGACCGCGACTGGGCGGACGCCGTACGGGACGCGGGCACGGTCGAGGAGCTCCTCGGCGTCGCGGCCGAGGTCATCGCGGCCGCCCAGGCCCGCTCGGCCGGGCTCGTGCTCGCGGTGTTCGAGGGCGCCCGCACCGACCCCGACCTCGCCGCGCTCGCGGCGCAGCGCACCGACGAGCGGGCGACGACGGCCCGGTGGCTGGTCGACGCGATGGCCCGTTTGGCCACGCCCCGCCGCGAGGACGCCGACAGCGCCGCTGACGACCTCTGGCTTCTCATGGACCCGGCGGTGTTCGACCGGCTCGTCCGCCACCGCGGCTGGTCGCAGCGGCGCTACGCGCGCTGGTTCGCCCGATCCGCCCGACACCTGCTGTTCCCCGACGAAAGGAACCCGACATGAGCCACGGCCAGATCGACTACCTGCAGCTTCCCGCGCTCGACATCGCCCGCTCGGCCGCGTTCTACGAGAAGGTGTTCGGCTGGACGGTCGAGCTGACCTACGGGAGCTTCACCGCGCCCGGCGGCATGATCGGGCAGTGGACCACCGACCTGAAGCCCGCCGCCGCGGACGGGCCGGTCGTGTGGATCCGCGCCGACGACCTCTACCCGACCCTCAGCCGGGTCGAGACCGCGGGCGGTCGGGTGTGCGCGCCGCCGCGGCTCGACGGCGGTGAGCGCTGGCTCGCCGAGGTCGACGACCCGGCGGGCAACCGGATCGGCGTGGTCGTGCACGTCCGCGCGGCCCGGCCGCAGACGTTGGTCACCGTGCGCGACGTCGAGGCGTCGAGCCGCTGGTACCAGCGGCTGCTCGGGCTGCGCAGCGACCACGGCGGCCCGAACTACGAGCGCCTGCTGTCCGGCGGTGAGCTGGTGCTGCAGCTGCACCACTTCGAGGTCGAGCACCACCACGGGCGCATCGGCGACCCGGAGCGCCCGCTCGGCAACGGCGTGCTGCTGTGGTTCGGCGACGTGGCAGACTTCGACGACGCCGTCGCCCGCGCCGACGAGCTCGGCGCGCCCGTCGTGCGTGCGCCGCACCGCAACCCGCCAGCGGGGGCGGGCAACGGCCCCGGCCACCGCGAGGTGTGGGTCAGCGATCCCGACGGCTACACGGTCGTCATCGCGAGCCCCGACGGCGAGGCCTTCGAGCCCGCCTGACAGTGCCCGCCCCGCCCCGCCCCGCCCGCCCTGCCGACCCGCCCGCCCGCCCCAACGCAGGCCAGCTCCGCCCCGGGGCCGCTCACCCCGCCTCGGCCCACCCGCGCCAGCCCGCCGCGCGTCGACCCGCCCGCGTCGGCCGCCCGCCACCCCACCCCACCCGGCGCAGCGCGCCCGCGACGCCCGGACCACCCCTGTCACCTCACCCACGCAGGCCCGGCTCGCCCCGGCCCCCAGCATGATCGCCGGCTGGGCGCATTTCCGGTCATCTCTGGCCGCTTTGTGCGCCGAGCTGGTGATCAGCGCCCGGCCTGGGCCGTGGGAGGGCAGGCCCGGCCTGGGCGGTAGGAGGCAGGCCCGGCCTAGGCGGTGGTGGGAGGGCAGGCCCGGCCTGGGCGGTGGGAGGGCAGGCCCGGCCCGGGGGTGGGAGGGCAGGCCCGGCGCGCGCGAGCGCGCGGCAGGCCGGAATCCGCTCGCCGTGCTCCGTACGCTCGACGTGTGGGGGCGATCACCTTTGTCCGGCTGCGCCGCGCGGACTTCCCGCTGGTCGCGAAGTGGCTCAGCGATCCCGTCGTGGCGCGGTGGTGGAACCACGAGACGTCGCTGGAGGCGCAGGAGCGCGAGTTCGGGCCGGGGATCGACGGCACCGAACCCACGCAGGTCTTCCTCGCCTGGACCGACGGCCACCCGTTCGGGCTGATCCAGCGCTACCCGATCGAGGCCTACCCCGAGTACGTCGACGAGCTCTCGGCGATCTGCCCGCAGCCGTCGGGCGCGGTGAGCGTCGACTACCTCATCGGCGAGCCCGACAGTCGCGGCCGCGGGCTCGGCGCCGCCATGATCGCCGCGTTCGTCGCGGAGAGCTGGACGGTGTACCCGGCGGCGGCGGCGGTCGTGGTGGCGATGCACCAGGCCAACACCGCGTCCTGGCGGGCGGTCGAGAAGGCCGGGTTCCGCCGGGTCGCGGCGGGCGAGCTGACCCCGGACAACCCCGTCGACGACCGCGACCACTACCTTTACCAGCTCGACCGCCCGCGCTGACCCGCGGGCGCGCGGCTACCGCACGCCCGCGCGGGCACGGCGGGTGCGCTGCATCCCCCGGACCGAGCGGCGGGCCGTGGTGAGGCCGCTGCGCACCTGGCGCAGCGGCTCGATCTGGGTCGCCAGGTGCAGCTGGTAGCGCCAGGGGGCCTGGTCGCCGCGGCGGTCGAACAGCGAGTACGCGATCCGGACCGGGTCGCCGTCCATCCGCTTGTCGACGTCCTCGAACCAGCTCATGCTGCGCATCGCCATGTCCTGGATCGGACCGATCACCGCGCGGCGCCGCCGGTCGTAGGCGTCGAGGGCGTCGGGAAGGCAGGCGCCGGGCGCGTGCACGGCGTCGGCGAGCGCGATCGCGTCCTGCACGGCGAGCACGGTGCCCGAGCCGATCCCGAAATGCGTGGTGTGTGCCGCGTCCCCGGCGAGGACGACGTTCCCTGCGCGCCAGGTCGCGTTGCGGATCTCCCGGAAGTGCAGCCACGGCGAGCGGCCGGTCGTGGTGGGCGGCTCCAACAGCCGGTGCCCGGACAGCACCCGCGCGAACACCGACTCCAGCAGCCGCAGGCCCGCGTCCGGGTCCATCCGGTCCAGGCCGAGCCCCGTCCACGTCGTCGGGGAGCACTCGACCACGAACGTGCTCGTCCCGCCGGTCGACGGGTACCCGTACGCCCACACCCAGCCCGCGTCCGTCCGCTCGAACGCGAACGTGAACGCCTCCAGCACCTTCGACGTGCCGAGCCAGATGTAGCGGTTGCGCCCGGTGGTGATCGTCGGGCGGAGCCGGTCGGCGTGCCGGGCGCGCAGCCTGCTGCCGACGCCGTCGGCCGCGACGACCAGGTCGGCGTCGAGCGCGGCGTCGTCTTCTGCCGACTGCCCGTGCACGAGGCGCACGCCCAGCTCGTTCGCCCGCCCGACGAGGATCTCCTGCATCCGGCTGCGGCTCATGCTGTAGCCGTACTTGCCGCCGAGGTGCACCGGCTCCTCGCCGCCGATCCGCACCACCTGCTTTCCCCACAGCGTCGACGCGGCGCGCAGGCGGCGGGCGCTGACGGGATCGCAGGCGTAGAGGTCGTCGAGGAGCTCGTCACCCCACGTGACGCCCCAGCCGTGGGTCGCGCCCGGGGCGTTCCGCTCGACCACGGTGACCTCGCACCGCGGCGAGCGCAGCTTCGACAGCAGCCCGAAGTACAGGCCGGTAGGGCCGCCGCCCACGCACGTGATTTTCACCAGTGATCCACCTCCCCATAAGGCGCGGCGACGCTAGCAAGCCACCGCTCGGCCCTATGGAGAAAGGGATCGCTACTCTCCGTGCAGGGCAGCGCGCTCCCGCATCCGTTCCCGGATGGTCCGCCGCGCGGTCGTGATCCGGCGCCGCGCCTGCCGCAGCGGCTCGATCTGCGTGGCGAGGTGCAGCTGGTAGCGCCACGGGGCCTGGTCGCGACGGCGGTCGAACAGCGACCAGGCGACGCGCACGGGATCGGCGGCCAGGTGCCGGTCGACGTCCTCGAACCAGCGCATGCTGCGCATCGCCGACCCCTGGATCGGCGACAGCAGCCCGCGCCGGTGCCGGTCGTAGGCGTCGAGCGCGGTGTCGAGGCCCACCCCGGTGACAGAGACGCCGCGCAGCGCGTCCCCGAGCGCGATCGCGTCCTGCACGGCGAGCACGGTGCCCGAGCCGATCCCGAAGTGCGTCGTGTGCGCCGCGTCCCCGGCCAGCACGAGGTTCCCGGCCCGCCAGGTCGCGTTGCGGATCTCCCGGAACTGCAGCCACGGCGACGGCCCGGCGAGCGGGTCGAGCAGCGGCTGTCCGTCGAGGACGCCCGCGAAGACGTCCGCGACGAGCTTCAGGCCCTCGTCGTGGCCGAGCGTGTCCAGCCCCAGCGCCGACCACGTCTCGGGCGAGCACTCGACGATGAACGTGCTCGTCCCGCCGGACGACGGGTAGCCGTACGCCCACACCCAGCCCGCGTCCGTCCGCTCGAACGCGAACGTGAACGCGTCGAAGACCTTCGGGGTGCCGAGCCAGACGTAGCGGTTGCGGCCCGTGGTCACCGTCGGCCGGAACGTCGAGGCCCGCGCGGCGCGCAGGCGGCTCGCGACCCCGTCGGCGGCCACGACGAGGTCGGCGTCCACGTCGCCGGGGTCCTCGACCGCCCGCTCGTACTCGATGCGCGCGCCCACTTCGAGGGCCCGCTCGGTGAGGATGTCGACCATGCGGCTGCGGCTGATGCAGTAGCCGTACCGCCCCCCGATGTGCACCGGCTCCCGACCGGCGATGCGCACCACCTGGTCGCCCCACACCAGGGCCGCGGCGCGCAGGCGGCGGCCGCTCACCGGGTCGGCGGCGTAGACGTCGTCGAGGAACTCCTCGCCCCACGTCACCCCCCACCCGAGCGCCGTGCCGGGCGGGTTGCGCTCCACCACGGTGACCTCGTGCGCCGACGAGCACAGCCGGGTCAGCAGGGCCAGGTACAGACCGGCGGGCCCACCGCCTACGCATACGATTCGCACAATCACTTCCTGTCACCGGATCCCGGGACGGAAAACTACCAACCTTCGGGGTGAGCGTGGGAAGCGTGTCCGTCAAGAGGCTGCGGAGCGAGCTCGCCGTGCCGCTGTTCCGCAACGCGTACGCGTTGATGTTGAACACGGCGGTGAACTCGGGCCTCGGTCTCCTGTACTGGATCGTCGCGGCGCGCGCCTTCACCGACGCCGAGGTCGGACGCGGCAGCGCGCTCGTCTCGTTGATGGTGCTCGTCTCGACGGTGACGCAGCTGAACTTCGCGGGCGCGCTCGTCCGGTTCCTGCCGAGGGCGGGCCGCGGCGCCCGATCACTGATCACGAGCGCCTACGGGATCGCCGCGGTGGCCGCGGTCCTCGGCACGACCGCGGTGATGGCCTACTGCCACTTCGTGCTGCGCCCTGGCGACGCGCTGTGGGTCTCGGCCGAGTTCGCGGCCTGGTTCGTGCTGTCGACGACCGTGTGGTCGGTGTTCAACCTCCAGGACGCGGCGCTCACCGGGCTGCGGTCGGCGATCTGGGTGCCGCTGGAGAACGGGGTGTACGGGCTGGTCAAGCTCGTGCTGCTGGTCGTCGCGGCGCACACCTCGCTCGCCGAAGGGGTGTTCACCTCGTGGACGCTGCCGGTGATCGCGCTGATCGTGCCCGTCAACCTGCTGATCTTCCGGCGGATCCTGCCCCGGCACTCGGCACCCGACGCGGAGCTCCCCGACCGCGCCACCCTGCGCCGCTACATGGCGGGCGACTACGCGGCACAGCTGGCCAGCCAGCTCTCGTCGACGTTCCTGCCGGTGCTGATCGTGAGCCTGCTCGGCGCCGAGCAGGGCGCCTACTTCCTCCCCGCCCAGACGATCTTCGCCGCGATGAGCATGCTGTCGATGTCGATCACGTCGGCGCTGGTCGTCGAGGCGGCGAAGGACCCCGACCAGGCACCCCGGCACGCGGTCGCCGTGCTGCGGCGGATCTGCGTGACGGTGCTGCCCGCCGCGGTCCTCGTGATGCTCGCGGCGCCGCTGGTGCTCTCGCTGTTCGGCGAGCACTACCAGGGCGGCGCCACCACCGTCCTCCAGCTGATGATGGCGTCGCTCTTCCCGCGCGTGATCGTGTCGCTCTTCGTGACGAAGTGCCGCCTGGAGAACCGCACGTACCTGCTCGCCGTCATGCAGGCCGTGCAGGCGGTGATCCTCATCGCCTGCACGGTGCTGCTCGCGCCGGTGGTCGGCCTGGTCGCGGTCGGGTGGGCGGCGCTCGCGGCCGAGGTGCTGCCGTTCGCCGTCGTCGTCGTCGGAGTGGTCAGGTGGTTGGGGTCCGGGCGGCGTGCGGTCGGCGGATGAAGTGCTCCGGGACCGGCGTGCCGGTGCGCCACAGCTCGCCCAGCGCGCGGTCGAACGCCCGCGGGCGCAGCCGCACGAGGCCGCCGCCGGGGAAGTGGGTGATCTCGCCGAAGTAGATGCGGCCGTCGACGTTGTAGAGGTCGATGCGGGCGAACGTGAAGTCGGCGGCCAGCCGCTCCGCGACCGCGACCATCTCCGCGTAGTTCGGGGGCTGGGCGGGCAGGTCGTCGGCGGCGTCGAAGGTGCCCTCGACGGCGAACGCGTGCCAGTCCGGATGCAGCAGCGTGGAGGTGTGGGCGGAGAAGCGGTCCTGGTCGACGACGACCATGCCGACCTTCCCGTGGAACACGAAGAACTTGTAGTCCGACGGCGGCGCGCCCTCCTCGCCGATGAACCGCTCCACCACCGCGCGGCGGGGCAGCCCGCGGTAGGGCGCCTCCCGCCAGCCGGTGCGGTAGAAGTCCGTGGCGAGCCAGCGGGCGACGGTCGCGCGGATCGCGCGCTCGTTCCGCGGCGCCCCCTCCGGCAGCAGGATCGTCATGTTGCAGCCGTGGGTTCCCTTGATCACACACGGCTCCGTTATGGCCGCCATGTCCAGATCGTCCTGGTGGCTGACGACCTGGATCAACGGGATCAGGTACTCGTCACCGATCGTATCCGCGACATACGCTCGAACGGAGTACTTGTCAGCCGTACGGCGTACTAGCGGGTTTTGCGGCGCAAGGTTCTTGGCTGCTGCCATCTGCGCGTAACCACGAGGCCGATGCAGCGTCGACAGCTCATGCTGGAACAGAAGATGCAGGCCAATGGCGTAAAGACGGGCGGGTAGGAAGCCCAACCGGCGAGCAACTACGATACGAGCAGTAAGCGACATAGTTCGTAGAGTAGTCGCCTGGTCCGGGCGCCCATCGCCGCCTCGACCTCGGCAGATGGTCGCATTTGACTGGTCTGGAGGGGTGATGAGCGACGCGCCGCTGGTCTCCGTGATCACGCCTGCGTACACGGTTGCGCCGTGGATCGGGCAGACGATGGACTCGGTGCTCGGTCAGACCGAGCGCCGGATCGAGTACGTGGTGGTCGACGACGGGTCCACCGACGACACCGCCGACATCGTCGCCGAGCGGGCGGAAAGGGACCCGCGCCTGCGCCTCATCCGCACCCCCAACGGCGGCTCGGGGCAGGCGCGCAACGTCGCACTGGCGGAGACGTCCGCCCCCTTCGTCGCGTTCCTCGACGGCGACGACCGCTGGCACCCGGCGTTCCTGGCCACCGCGCTGGCCGCGCTGCGGGACGGCCCGCCGCACGTGGGCGCCACGTTCAGCCACACCCGCGTGCTGCTGGAGAGCGGGCGGCTCGTCGGGATGCGCTGGCAGCCCGCCGGGCTGTGCGACCTCGACCGGATGCTCATCGACCACAACCCGCCGCACAATGGCAGCTCGCTCCTGCTGCGCCGGTCGTGCTTCGAGGATGTCGGGACGTTCGACGCGAGCCTGCGCAGCGGCGTCGACTTCGACATGTGGCTGCGGATCGCGACCAAGTCGGCCACGCCCGCCTTCCTGGGCATCCGCCGCTGGCACGTCGACATGCGCCTGATGCGCACCGGCTCGATCAGCCGCGACCGCTCGGCCCGCTTCCGCGCGCTGGACCGCATCCTCGGCGAGTACGCCCCGATGATGCGCCGCGGCCACTCCGGGCTCGCCTACGTGCGGCCCGCGGTCTTCGCCTACCGCGACGGCTACGACGAGATCGCCGACGCCTGGGCGGCCGAGGCCATGGCGGCGGGCACCGCCGCGCTCGCCCGCGACGTGTGGGGGGTGTCGCTGCTGGCGTGGTCGCGCGCGGGCGCGGCAGGCCGGGTGCGGATGCGCGCGCTGCGCGATTCCGCCCGGGGCGGGGTCTACCGCGGCCTTGCCGCCGCCGCGAGGGTCGTCCGTGGCTGACCCCGACATGCCCGGCACCGTGGACGGCCCCACGGTGCAGGTGCGGGCCCAGCCCATCCACGGACCGGCGTGGATCAGCACGATCGACCGGTCGGACCCGTTCGCGCCGATCGCGATCAGCGCCCGGTACGTCGCGGCGCGGCTGCTCGTGCGGGTCGGCGACGTGCCGGTCGGGATGGCGACCGTCCGGCTGGACCGCGGACACGCCGACGCCGACGCCGTACGCCGCGCGGTGGAGCACCAACTGGGCCCCCTGCGCCCGGTGCAGACGCCCGCCGTGTCCACCGAGCCGGTGACGGCCGTCGTCGCGACGCGCGGGCGCCCGACCAGCCTCGCCCGGTGCGTGCGCAGCATCCTCGCGGGCGACCATCCCGCGGTCAGCGTGGTCGTCGTCGACAACGACCCCGACGACGACCGCACCGCACAGGCCGTCCTGGCACTGGCGGACCCGCGGGTGCGCTACATCAGGGAGTCGCGCCGCGGCGCATCGGTGGGCCGCAACCGGGGCCTGTTCGAGGCGACGACGCCGGTGGTGCTGTTCACCGACGACGACACCGAGGTCGACCGGGCCTGGGCCACCCGCATGGCGGGCGCGTTCGCGACGGACCCGACGCTGGCGTGCGTGAGCGGGCCGGTGCTCGCCGCTCGGCTCGACACCGACCAGGAACGCGCCGCCGACACCGCGCTCGCCTGGAACAAGGGCTTCCTGGCCCGCCGGTTCAGCCTGCAGGACCCCCCGCCCGACTCGGCGATCTTCCCGTTCTCGCCCGGCCTGTTCGGGATCGGCGCGAACATGGCGGTCCGCACGGAGTTCGCCAGGGCGGCGGGGGGCTTCGACGAGGCGCTCGGCCCCGGCACGCCCACCCACGGCGGCGAGGACGGCGAGTTCATGATCCGGCTGATCCTGGCAGGGCACGCGGTGGGCTACGAGCCGAGCGCGCTGCTGTGGCACCACCACCGCGTCGACGGCGCGTCGATGCGTGAGCAGCTGCGCGGCTACGCCGTCGGGCTGTCGGCGCTGCTCACCAAGATCGCGCTGGACCCGAAGGCCCGCAACGCGGCCCTGCGCCGCCTGCCCGCGGCCGTCGCCCAGCTCAAGGTGATCAGCGACCGGGAAGCCGACGCGGGCGCGGGCATGCCGGAGGACACCGCGCGCCTGCGCGTCGGCGGGACCCTGCGCGGGCCGGGCGCCTACGTCCGGGCGCGCCGCGCCGTGCGTCGGGCGGGCGGCCGGGTGCCCTCGCTCACCCAGGCGGGCACCCTGCCCGCCCAGACGGCGACCCACCGCTAGTGCGGTGGCCACGAACGTTGGCGGGGTGATCGCGTGATCCAGGCGGCGAGTCGCAAGGCGCCGCCTGAAGCTCATACCGGGCGTATTCGCGAAGGCGGCGCCGCCGCGAGTCGTCGTCTGGGCGCGCGAGGACCCGGCAAACGTTTGTGGCCACCGCACTAGCGCTAGCGCCCGCCGCAGGCCCGCCCCGGCCTCGGCGCACCCGCCCGCCGCACCCGCACTCGCACCCCGCCATGATCGCCAGCTAGGCGCACAAGGCGGCCAGAACTGGCCGGATCTGCACCGAGTCGGCGATCAAGGAGGCAGGGCGCGCGGCGCCCAGCCTCCGTACGCCCCCGTGCGGGAGGTCACGGCGGGAAGGGGAGCCCCGCGCCCCGCGCTCCCAGCGCCGCGGCCCCACCCGCCACCCCGACTCACCGGGCCACCCGACGCTTGTGATCACCAGCTGGGTGCACAGAGCGGCCAGAATTGACCGGATCTGCACCGAGCTGGCGATCACGTAGACGGATGCATGCGTCGCGCGGGTGCCCGGCGCGGGTGCGAAGCGCCGGGTCCGCGGCGCAGGGTGCGGGTGCGTCCCGCGGGCGCGGCGCGGTCCGTCGGGCACGGGCATGCGCAAGGCTGGGCGCGGCGAAGGGGAGGGCCGTGCGGAGAGCTGCGGTGTGGGTCGTGGCGGGGCCGCCGGGTGCGGGCAAGTCGACGGTCGCCGAGCGCCTGCTTGCCCTGCTCGACCCGGTGCCTGCGCTGCTGGACAAGGACACCCTGTACGGGTCCTTCGTCGCGGCGACCCTCGCCGCGGCCGGGCGACCACCCGGCGAGCGCGAGGGCTCCTGGTACGACGAGCACGTCAAGGTCCACGAGTACGCCGGGCTCACCGCCACGGCCAGGGAGATCCGCTCCTACGGCTGCCCCGTGCTCCTGACCGGCCCGTTCACCACCGCGATCCACGACCCGGCGCGCTGGGCGGGGTGGGTCGACGCGCTGGGCGGGCCGCCGGTGCGGCTGGTCTGGGTGCGCACCGACCCGGCCACGCTCCGGCGCAGGCTGCAGGCCCGCGGCTCACCGCGCGACACCGGCAAGCTCGCCGCGTTCGACGCCTTCGTCGCCCGGATGCGCCCCGGCGAGCCGCCGCCGATGCCACATGTGGCCGTCGACAACCGCGACGCCGCCCCCGACATCACGTACCAGCTCCGCGCCGCGATCGCGGCGGACCGCCGGTAACGCCGTCCCCACCGGGCCGACTGTTCAGGCGAATGGTCCAGCGCTCGCCGCGCGAGGGCCGAGTGGACGCACTCGGCGGCGCTTTCGGACGTCTCGCCGCGCAGCGGACCGTCGGCGAGGGTGAGGAAGCCCAGCACCGCCGTGAGCGGGGCGCACAGTCGTGCGCCACCCTTCCGACGAACGCGGGCGGCTCGTCGTCCGTGCGCAGCAGCGCGCCTACCGCGTCGGGCAGCCCGCTCTCCCGCTCCCGGCGCTGCAGGAGGGGCGCCCGCGTGCGCGGCGAGCCTGCCGAGCGCTACGCGCCGTCGACCGGAACGGCGACGAGGAAGCCACCGCGGACCTCCCCGCCGCCGCCGCGGAGCGGGATGGAGCCGGACGCTCCGACCCCACCGTCATCGACACCGGCTCGCCCGAGAGGGTGCCCCGGCGGGGTCGGCACGCGCAGCGTCGATGATCCACGCCCCGCGAGCCCGCGCAGCACCAGCCCGGCGTAGGCGGCCACGTCCGGGTCGTCCTCGACGAGCAGCGCAACACCCTGCCTGCCCTCGTCCGGGCTGCGATCTTCTCCGACACGGCGGCGAGCATGCGGGGTGGACGCGCGCCTTCTTCCGCGCGATGGATGGCCGCGCCAACCTCGGCCCGTTCTTCGAGGCCATGGGCGCCAACACCTTCCACCAGCTCGACGTGCGTCAGATGATCGCCGATGGGGACACCTGCGTGGCGCGCGTGGCGCTGGAGTACTCGATGCCGGGCGGCGGGCGCTACCGCGACGAGCAGCTGCACCTGTGGTCGTTCGGGCCGGACGGCAAGGTCGTCGCGCTGCGCCACTTCCTCGACACGGCCAAGCTGCTGGCCGCCACCCGCGGCGAGGACACGGCGGCAGGCTGAGCTTCCGGCGTCCGGGCGCGCCGAGGTGCCCGGTCGCGCTCAGCGACGGCCGAAGTCCTGCACCCAGTAGATGCCGAAAGAGCCACCCTTCGCGCTGGCCGCGCCCATCTGGGTGGCGGAGCAGTCGAGGATGTTCGCGCGGTGCCCTGAGCTCGCCATCCACGCGCCCATGACGGCGGCGACCGTCGGCTGGCCCGCGGCGATGTTCTCCGAGCGGGGGGCGGGATAGCCCTGCGCCGTGATCCGGTCGGCGAACGTGCGGCCGTCCTTGCCCGTGTGGCTGAAGTAGTCGTTGGCCGCCATGTCCTGGGCGTGGCCCGCCGCGGCGGCGGTGAGCCTGCTGTCGAGCGTGACGGGTTTGCAGCCCGCCGCGGCCCGCTCCGCGTTGACCAGGCTGAGGATCTGGCCTGCGACCGACGCGACGGCGGGCTTCGTCGACGGAGTCGTGGTCTTCGGCGGGGTCGGCTTCGGCGTGCGCTTGGTCGACGTTGCCGATGACGGCGAGGTGGTGCGGGCGGTCCGCGACGTCGTGGCCGTCGTGGACGCACTGGCCGAGCTCGTGGCGGGGCCGTGAGCGGAGACGGTGGACCCCGACGCGCTGGTGGACCCCGACGCGCCGGTGGACCCCGACGCGCCGGAGGTCGAGGTCCGCTTGGCCGCGGACGGGCCCGCGGCGGGGGCCGTGGAGTGGGCCGCGGTCTGGAGCTCGGCGAGGTCGAGGTCGTTGCAGGCGGTCAGGCCGCCGAGCGCGACGGCGGTGACCGCCGCGGCACAGAGGGCATGGCGAGCGGAACGCACGGTTCTCCAGGGCACCGAGCCTGCGGGCCCGCCATCCGTGCGGGTGCCCGGAAGGGGGGAGCGGAGCCCACGGCGTCGAGCCGTGACGGGAGTGCCACGCGAAGGTACGAGCGCCCGTCCGGTCGGGCAACGACTGGCGCGGGCAGTGGTGGCCAGGCGACGCCAAGCGGCGACTTCCGGCCTGACGGTGATCCGACCGGCCTACCGCCGTTGATCCACCTGGCCGGACCGTGCCCGGTGCGGTCGACCGCGGGCCGCGGGTAGGGCACGGTGATCACCGTCGGCCGCCGTTCGAGGAGGACCCATGGCCCGTCCCGCTGTGTTCGTCCACGGTCTCTGGCTGCACGCCACCAGCTGGCAGCCATGGCTAGACCTGTTCGCCCAGCGTGGCTACGACCCGGTCGCACCCGGATGGCCGCATGAGCCGCCGACGGTCGAGGAGGCACGGCAGCGGCCCGACGCCGTCGCCGGGCTCGGCATCGAGGACGTCACCGACCACTACGCGGGCGTCATCGAGGGGCTACCGGAGCCGCCGGTGATCGTCGGGCACTCGTTCGGCGGGCTGATCGCCCAGAAGCTCCTGGGGCGCAACCTCGGCGCGGCGGCCGTCGCGATCGACCCGGCCCAGATCCGCGGTGTGCTCGTCCTGCCGCCCGCGCAGCTGCGGGCGTCCGGAGCGGTGCTGGGCAACCCGGCCAACGCCAAGCGCGCCGTGAGCTTGACCGCCGCCCAGTTCCGCTACGGCTTCGGGAACGCGCTGAGCCAGGACGAGTCGGACGTGCTGTTCGAGCGCTGGACGATCCCGTCGCCCGGCAAGCCGCTGTTCGAGGCGGCGACCGCCAACTTCGTGCCCCACTCGCCCGCCGCCGTCGACACCCGCAACGCGCGGCGGGGTCCGCTGCTGCTGATCTCGGGCGGCAAGGACCACACCGTGCCCGACGCCGTCACGCGGTCGACGTTCAAGCAGTACCGGCACTCGTCGGCGGTGACCGAGCTGCGGCAGTTCCCCGACCGCGGCCACTCCCTCGTCGTGGACAACGGGTGGCGGGAGATCGCGGACGCGAGCCTCGACTGGCTGGCGAAGGCCCTGCCCTGAGCCTGCGCGACCGCGCGGACGGCGCCGCGGCCTTCGGACCGCCCGCCCGTCGCTGGCGCACCCGGCCCTGGGGCCGAGCTCCCGCGCCACCTCGCAGACCCCACCGACACCTCGCAGGCTCCACGGACCCTGCGAAGTGCACGACCGGTCTGCGAAGCGGCGGCCATCCCGCCGACGAGGCCCGGTCACCGGCGCCTGGCGGCGGCGCGGCGCGCCGCCTGTGCGTTGATCGACCAAGATGAGGCCATGACCGTGCGTTGGGGCGTCGTCGGGCCGGGTCGGATCGCGTCGAAGGTCGTCGGCGACATGCCGCACGTGCCCGACGCCGAGCTCGTGGCCGTCGCCTCCCGCTCCACCGAGCGCGCGCAAGCCTTCGCCGACGCCCACCGGATCCCCCGCGTGCACGGCTCCTACCAGGCGATCCTCGACGACGACGGCGTCGATGTCCTCTACATCGCCACCACCCACCCGCAGCACCGCGCCATCGCGCTCGCCGCCCTGCGCGCCGGGAAGGCGATCATGGTGGAGAAGGCGTTCACCGTGACCCCGGAGGCGACGCGCGAGATCGTCGACCTCGCCACCTCGACCGGCACGTTCGCCATGGAGGCGATGTGGACGCGTTTCCAGCCCGCGGTCGTGCGCGCCCGTGAGCTGGTCGCCGACGGCGCGCTCGGCGAGGTGCGCTCGGTGCAGGGCGAGCTGTGCGTGCAGGCCAACCTGGACGCGGGCGACCGCTACCTCAACCCCGCCATCGGCGGCGGCGCGGTGTTCGACCTGACCGTCTACCCGATCTCGTTCGCGCAGATGGTGCTCGGCACGCCGGACGTCGTCCACGTGCAGGGCCTGCTCGCGGACACCGGGGTCGACCTGGAGGAGTCGCTGCTGCTCGGCTTCCCCGGCGGCCGGACGGCCGCGCTCTTCTGCTCACTGCGCTGCGCCTCACCCGGCCAGATGCGGATCTACGGCACGGAGGGGTGGCTCGACGTCCTCCCGCGCTTCCACCACCCTGACACGATCGTCCTGCACCGCATGGGCACCGAGCCGGAGACGATCGTCGCGCCGCGCACCGGCGGCGGGTACGCGCACGAGCTGGTCGAGGTGACCGAGTGCGTCGCGGCGGGCAAGGCGCAGAGCGACGTGATGCCGCTGGCCGACACGGTCGCGGTGCAGGACGTCATGGCCGAGGTGGTGCGGCAGTTGGGGGTGCGGGTCGAGGAGGGCCCAGCGCGGCTGTGATCACGGCGACGGCGGCGTCCGGCGACTCGTGCTCCCAGATCCGCACGACGCGCCAGCCGTCGTCGGCGAGGCGGCGGTCGGTGGCGCGGTCGCGCTCGACGTTGGCGGCGAGCTTGGCGGCCCACCACGCCCCGTTGTGCCGGGGCGAGGTGCGGTGCCGCGGGCACTGGTGCCAGAAGCAGCCGTCGACGAAGACCACCACGCGGGCGCGGGTGAAGACGATGTCGCCGCGGGCGCGCAGGCCCGGCAGCGGCCGGTGGTCCACCCGGTACCGGTAGCCCATCGCGTGCAGCCGGGTGCGGATGGCCAGCTCGGGGCCGGTGTCGCGGGAGCGTTGGCGCGACATGCTGCGCCGCTTGTGCTCGCTGACCGCCGCGGGCCGTGCGCGGAAACCGTCGTCCTGGCCGCGTTTTCCGCGCACGGCCCTGGTCACGCCCGCAGTCTGTCACCCACCGGCGCGCGCCCGTTCGTCGACGGCGTGTGCAGCTGCGACGTCGGCAGGTTCAGCACCTCCGCCGCCCGCCGCCCCGCCGCGTGCCCGAGGCTGCGGTAGGCCTCGAACTGCTCGTCGGTGAAGATCTGCCGCGACAGCGAGTGGTGCGGGAACCGGCTGTCGCGGTGGTGGTAGGAGCGCAGGTCCCAGCTGAGGCTCTCGGTGAGCGCCGCCTTGGCGTAGACGAGCCGGGCCTGGCCGCCGTCGGGGTAGTGGACCTCGCCGAGCACCGCGAGGTCGGCGCTGTGCGCGCCGTCGCGGGGCATGGTGGGGGCGGGGTCGAGCACGATGTCGGCCCCGAGCTCGCTGCGGGCCAGCGCGATGGCGCGGCCGATGTCGGTGGCGGCGCCGTCGGCGTCGGTGCTGGCGTCGAAGCACAGGATCTGCGTGCACCGCCGCCGCAGCAGCTCGACCAACCCCAGGTTCTCCCAGTGCCCGCCGTCGGTGAGGTAGATGAACCGGCGCTTGGTCAGCGTGAGGCCGCCGAGCGCCTCGCGCAGCACGTACAGCGCCCCCGGCTCCCGCCACCCCTCGACGACCGCCGCCCACAGCCTGCCTGGCCATCGACGCGGCGTCTTGGCGGGCTCGTCCCAGCTCCTGTGGCGCGGGTTGCGCACCCACACCCCGAGCCGCACGTTCGTCAACGCCATGAGCAGCCGCAGCGGCGGGAACGTGAACCGACCCATCAGCGGGGCGAGCGCCGCCGCGGACACCGCCATGATCGACGGCAGGGTGAGGGCGGTGCCCTTGGGCCCCCGCGACTCCTCGAACCGCGTGGTGTCCTGGTAGGTGAACCGGGGGCCGCCGCTCTGGTCGTGGGTGAACGTGAACGACTCGGCGAACCGGCCCACCGGCACCTCGTCCGACGTGACGTTCACCGCGCAGCAGACGACCAGCTTCGGGATCCGCGCGCCCCGCCCGGCCAGCCGCTCGCCGACCTCCGAGAACGGCAACGGCGTGGTGTAGGGCATGGGCTCCGCTACCGGGCGTCCGGTCTTGTCGGAACGACGCTTGACGGCGAACGCGCTGTTCAGCCGCTCGCGGTAGAACAGGTGCATCGAGTACCGGCGGTTGTGCACCCTGATCGCCATCAGCAGCACGACGGCCAGCGCCGCCAGCACCCACAGCACGTCCCACACCGACGTGATGCCGTTGCGCGCCGAGTACTCCAACGACGACAGCAGCGGCACCAGCAGCAGAGCGCCGCTCGCGAGCACCGCGAACACGAACACCAGCCAGCGCGCCCGCGGCCGCCGCGCCAGCGGGACGGCGACACCTGCCAGCGCGAGCGCGACGAGCAGCCAGCCCCCGGCCGCCGCGATCCGGTCCAGCGGGGCGTCCAGCGCGGGCGCCGGGATCCCGAACAGACCGCCGAGCACCGCGCGCGTCCCCATCCCGTACAGGGCGGCGAGCCAGGGCAGCGCCAGCACCAGCAGCGCCAGCCCGGCCAGCCGGATGCACAGCGCCGCGTACTTCTCCAGTGAGCTCTCGCCGTAGCCGCGGACGCCCTTGTGCCCGTCGCGGTAGCGGGCGAGCGCGACCACCCCGACGGCCGCGAGGATGAAGATCCCGACGCCGTACAGCGGCACCAGCACGATCAACGACGGCGGGTCCGACAGCGACACCCCCGCGAGGTGCGCCAACCAGCCCACCACCCGTCCGGCGATGAACCCGGAAAGCAGGAACGGCAGGTAGTTGAGCACGAAGCCGTGCAGCAGGTTCATCACCAGCCACGCGCGGCCCGCCTGCCCCGGCGCCAGGTAGTTGGTGTTGCGGCGCAGCAGGCGCTCCTCGGGCGAGCCGTGCGCCCACAGCGGGTGCCCGTCCTCCGCGCCGGACTCCGCGTAGGCGTGGGAGATCGTCAGCGCGCTGGCGATGTAGCCGCCGCCCGAGACCGCCGCGAGGTAGTCGGCGCTGCCCAGCACGCCCTCCTCCTGCAGCGCCTGCAGCGCGCCGAGGTTGAACGCGGCCGAGCGGATCCCGCCGCCGGACAGCGAGATGCCGATGCGGCGCCCGGTCGGCGGCGCGGCGCAGTACTCCTCCTCGTAGCCGAGGACGGGCTGCTTGGCGCGGGGGCTCAGGGCCATCGTGGTGTCCTCATCGGGCGTAGCCGAGGCGCACGCGGTAGTCGCCGCCGTCGGCGAGGTCGCTGCCGTAGGGGTACGAGGGCAGCTCATGCTTGTCCCGCAGGTCGTCGAGGGCGTGCTCGAACAGGTAGCGGGTGAACAGCGGGTGGAAGCACAGCTCGTCGAGGTCCTCGTGCGCGTTGATCGCCGAGTCGAACGTGTACTGGAAGCGGGCCTCGTTGTAGCGGGTGGTCGTGTTCACCTTGACGCCCAGCACGCCCAGTTTGATCAGCATCTCGAGGAAGTCGTCGAAGTCCTGACCGGTGATCTTGGTGATCCCCTCCTGGTTGAAGATCGTGCGCAGCTGGCGGGCGGGGAAGCACACCGTGAGCCGGTTGGCCAGCCGCCGCAGCGCCCGCGCCGCGAACGGGAACGACCGGCCGTACGCCGCCAGGATCCCTTCGACGATCAGCCGCTCGGCGACCTGGGTGCCGCTGCGCACCGCCTCCGGGGTGACCGCCCACGGCGTCGACCCGTGGTCCGGCGCGGTGAAGACGCTGTTGAGGATCTGGATGAGATGCCGCGGCAGGAGCTGGGTGTGGCGCAGGAGGTAGGCGACCGTGTCCTCCTCGACGCCCAGGCCGCCGACGACCGTCTTGGGCAACGCCGCCCGCAGCAGCGCGACGTCGCGGTTCCCGCCGCTTGCCGCCTTCCGGTCCAGGTCCTCGAGCTGACGCGGATGGTGGATCTGCATGAACAGCCGATAGCGGCGCCCGGCGAGCCGCAGCAGCTCGTCGGCGGTCCAGTAGATGGTCAGGTGGTTGCCGCTGAAGTCCTTCTCCGGGTTGGCCGCGATGCGGTGGATCTCGTCCCACAGCTCCGAGGGCAGGCACACCTGGATCCCGAACGGGCGGCCTGCAGGCGCCCGCGACACCTGCCCGACCGCGGTGAACAGCCCCGCCAGCACCTTCTCGAGCTCGTCGATCTGGACGTGCAGGTCCTCGAGGTTGTCCATCACGACCATCACGGGGCGGCTGCCGCGCAGCACGGCCAACGCCCGCCTGGCGGTGCCGAACGTGACGCCGCCGCGGGTGAGCCCGTCGATGAGCTCGTTGCGCCCGCGCACGCCGTCGTCCATCACCCGTTCTTCGAGCTCGGCGAGGAACTGGGCGGCGACGCCCGTGGCGTCCTCGCCGTGCGGCTCGCCGGTGAAGTAGTCCCACACGATCTGCATCTCGTGCGGTGGATCGTCGGCGCTGGTGGTGTCGCAGGCGTGGTACATCGCGACGTGCTCGAAGAGCGCCAGCCAGATATCGCCCGCGTGCTCGGCGAACACCGGGCCGCGGTAGCGGCGGTATTTCTCCAGCAGCGACGCCATGTCCGCATAGACCGACGCCGTCGTCAACATGCGCTGCGGCGGCGCGCCGACGGCGAATGCGGAGCCGCTGAGGAACGCGGTCTTGCCCGCGCCCTTGCGTCCGATGATGTAGGTCGGCGGGGCCGCCGTGAAAGCCTGGGCGTAGATTCCGTTCGTACGGTCGAACAGTTGGTCGTATTCGGCGGGATCTGCACGCAGAAGTGTTTCGGAGTCGCGCGGCCCGAATGGCTCTCGGGCTGTCAGGATCTCGGTGAGCAAATGTCCTCCGCCCCCTCGGCAGTGGTCACTGTAACGCCGAGTGGCGAAGTGCCCGCCGTGATACCGCTTCGGGCTAACTTCCTGCGCCGCGGACGCGGTCGGCGCCCGTCGGCTCGGCCTTGGCGACCTCGGCGGCCGCCACGATCAGGGACAGCGAGCCCGCGCAGCGGATGCGGAGGTACGCGACGGGACCGGTCGCGGAGGGGAGGTCGAAGCGGCCCAGCACGGTGGCCGGGCGCGCGCAGTCTGGGCAGGTGACGGTGGTGGTCATCGCGGTCCCTCTCGTCGGGCTGGTCGATGGTCCGGCCGGGACCTCGACACCGTCGGAGAGGGAACGTCCGGGCGCCCAGTGTGCACAGATGGTCAACGGCCGAACACACCGGGTGATGCTGGTGGCGGAGCGTGACCGGATGCCGTCCTGAACGGGTCCGGCCGTAGCGAGCGGCGGCCAGGCGGCCGCATCGCCAGGCGGAGGAGAGGCCGATACCGCCGTTGTATCGGGCCTGACGACAACGCCGCTCGGCGTCGCGCAGGAGGCCGGAGTCGTTCAGGGCGCTCCTGGGGCCGCGCCCTTGCCGCCGTCATGATCGCAGACCGCCGCCCGTGGCGGCGCCGGGGCGGCGCGGCGGCGCCGGGGGTGATCGGTCGCGCTACCGTCGTCGCATCGCCCGCACCCCCGCCCCGACCGCCGCGCGGCCGTCCGTGGCGCCGCGCCCACCCCGCGCGCCGCGCCCCACCGCAGGGCCCGGCCGAGCTCGACACGGCCGCATCGTCGGGTACGCGGTCATGGCCTGCCTGGCGCTCGCCGCCTGCGGAGCGGGCCCCGCGCCGACCCCGGCCGCCGCATCCTCGCGGACCGCGCCCGCCACGTCCGTCGCCGCCCCTCCGTCGCCCGCAGCACCCACCCCGGAGCCCACCCCGCCCACCTGCGTCGACGGCACCTGGACCTGCGCGCAACAGACCCGGTTCGCCGCCGCGGAGGGGTACGTCCGCCGGACCGTGCGGGCGAACGGCCACCTGTCGGTCGTGTTCACCGACCGGCAGTCCGGCGCGACCTGGCGCACCGGCGACACCACCCACTCCGGCTGGACCGCGTCGACCATCAAGCTGGCGATCGCCACCGACCTCCTGCGCCGCGACCGCGCAGGCCAGATCACCCTGAGCGCGGCCGACCGCCGCGACATCGCGACCATGCTCAACTTCTCCGACGAGGCCGCCTCCGACCGGCTCTGGAAGGCCTACGGCGACGACGCGATGCTCGCCCGCTTCCGCACCGACTTCGGCATGACCTCCCTGCGCTTCATCCCGGGATTCACCCGCGACGCCTACTGGGGCTTCGTCAAGTGCCCGGCGGACGATCTCGCCGCCCTTATGCGCTACGTCCTGACCAGCACGAACCCCGACGACCGCGCCTACCTCGTCGCCGCGATGCGCGGCGTGGCACCCAACCAGCAGTGGGGCGTGTGGGCCGCGGGCCATGCGCAGCGGCCGGGCAACAAGGACGGCTGGTCGTTCGAGTCCGACGCTTACGGCAAGCACTGGGTGACCGACACCGTCGGCTTCGCGGGCCCTGGCGAGCGCTACGCCGTCGCGATCATGTACCAGGTCGCTCCGTCGGGCACGCTGGCCGACGGGGTCCACGCGGTGAGCGACGTCGCCGCGCTGCTCTTCGGCGCGCCCGTCCCCGCCCGCGTCACCGTCCCCGCCCCCGATGGCTGACGCCCACCCGCCGCTCCGGCGCTCCGCCGCTCCTCGCAGACCGCGCCTCCGCTTCGCAGAGCCCCGGGCCTCTGCGAAGCGTCAACTCCCTCTGCGAGGAGGCGGCGGACGTCCCCAGCACCGCGGCGCCCACGGCGCGCGCCCGGCCGGTCATCCCGCACCGTCACCAGGTGCGGAAGACTGGCGCGATGGCTGATCGCGTCGCGGTGGTGACAGGGGCGGGCTCGGGGCTGGGACGGGTGGTGTCGCGCGCCCTCCTCGACGCCGGGTACGGCGTGGCGCTGGCGGGCAGGCGGGCCGACGCGCTCGACGCCACCGCCGACGGCCATCCGGACGCCCTCACGGTGCCCACCGACGTCGCCGACCCCGCCGCGGTCGAGGCGCTGTTCGCCGCCGTCGACGCGCGGTTCGGCCGGGTCGACCTGCTGTTCAACAACGCGGGGACGTTCGGCCCAGCTGGCCCGCCCGACGAGATCGACCCGCAGGCCTACATCGACACCGTCGGCGTCAACCTCATCGGCTCCTTCCTCTGCGCACGGGCGGCGTTCGCCGCGATGCGCGCGCAGCGCCCTTCCGGCGGCCGGATCATCAACAACGGCTCGATCTCCGCACACGTCCCCCGGCCGGGCAGCGCCGCCTACACGTCGACCAAGCACGCGATCACCGGCCTGACCAGGTCGCTCTCCCTCGACGGCCGCCCTTACAACATTGCGTGCTCACAGATCGACATCGGCAACGCGGCCACCGACATGACCGCGGGCATCGCCACCGGCGCCCGCCAGGCCGACGGCACGGTGCGCGCCGAGCCGACCTTCGACGCCGCGCATGTCGCCTCCACGATCGTGCACATGGCGAGCCTTCCGCTGGACACCAACGTCCAGTTCGTCACCATCATGGCCACGGCGATGCCGTTCATCGGCCGCGGCTAGTGCGGTGGCAACGTTCGTGGGCACCGCACTAGCTCGCCCGCCCACCCGGATCGGCGCTGCCGCTCACCGCGCGCGGCGGAAACTGTCGGTGGCCTTCTCTACTGTGGGAGCCACGCCACACAAAGGCGAACAGGGGGAGGACATGACCGTCACGGAGAGCGCGCTCGCGCCCCAGTTGGAGCGCTTCCGCGTGGAGCTCACCGGCTACAGCTACCGCATGCTCGGCTCCAGCCACGACGCGGAGGACGCCGTGCAGGAGACGATGGTGCGGGCCTGGCGCAGCTTCGACAAGTTCGAGGGCCGCTCGTCGCTGCGGTCCTGGCTCTACCGCATCGCCACCAACGTGTGCCTCACGATGCTGGAGAGCCGTGGCCGCCGGGCCCGTCCGATGGATTTCGGCTCGGCCAGCACCCCGGAGCCCTCGTCGCTGGGCGATCCGATGGGCGAGGACACCTGGCTGCAGCCGGTGCCCGACGCCATGGTCGTCCCGGTCGACGGCGATCCCGCCGAGGTGGCGGTGGCCAGGGAGACGATCCGGCTCGCGTTCGTCGCCGCGCTGCAGCACCTGCCTCCCCGGCAGCGGGCCGTGCTCATCCTGCGTGAGGTGCTGCAGTGGAGCGCGGCGGAGACGGCCGAGCTGCTCGGCACCACCGTGGCCTCGGTCAACAGCGCCCTGCAGCGGGCGCGCGCCACGATGGGGGAGCGCGAGATCGACTCGGCAGGCGAGATCGGCGCCGAGCAGCAAAAGCTGCTGGATCGCTACGCCGACGCGTTCGAGCGCTACGACATGTCGGCCCTGGTCAGCCTGCTGCACGAGGACGCCGTCATGTCGATGCCGCCTTATGCGCTGTGGCTGACCGGTACCGAGGACATCGTCGCGTGGCACATCGGCCCCGGCGCGCCCTGCCGCGACTCGAAGATGGTGCCGGTCACCGTCAACGGCATGCCGGGTTTCGCGCAGTACAAGCCGTCGCCCGACGGCGGCTTCACCGCGTGGGCGATCCAGGCTCCGGAGATCCGCGGCGACAAGATCGTCAGGCTCAACGCGTTCCTCGCCGTCGAGGAGCTGTTCCCGATGTTCGGGCTGCCGCTCACGCTGGCCGCCTGAAGAAGATCATCGGGTTCACCGTCGTCCCGCGGGCGCCGGTGAGGCCGAGGTCGGCGCGCACGGCGCCCAGCTCGGCGAACGCGGCCGGGGCGTGGCGACGCGCGGCGGTGAACCACGGCGCCCCCCGCCCGTCGAGCCAGCGCAGCACCTCGGCGCCCTCCGACCACGGGCGGGCGCGCCGTCCGTGGAACACGTCGTGCACGCTCACCGGCGTGCCCACGGCCACGAGCGGGAAGAGGTGGGCCAGGTACCAGCGGCCGAAGCGACGGCCGTGGTCGGCGTCCACGAACAGATAGCCGACGTCGGGCGGCACGGCGTCGAGCGTGGTCGTGACGTCGCCGTGCACGAACGTCCACCGGTCGGCGGCGAGGTCGGCGGGCGCGGTGCTCAGCACGTTGTCGATGCGGTCGAACGAGTGCAGGTGTCCGCGGCCGTTGTCACGGAGGGCGGAGAGGATCCAGGTGGTGGACCAGCCGTGGAACGTGCCGAGCTCCATCACCGTGTCCGGGCGGTGGTCACGGAGGAGGAGGTAGGTGAGCTCGGCCTCCACGTCGTCGAGTTGGGGCGTCACCCGGCCGCGGTTCGCGGCGAGGAAGGCGCGCTGGTGCTCGATCACCGCGTGCAGGTCGTCGGCGTACGTGCGGTACAGCTGAGCGGCGAGCGCGAGATCCACGCCAGCAGGCTACGGGCGCCTCGGCGGCCGGGCCCCCCGACGAGACCATCCTGGCGGCGACGGCGGCCGATCCACGCACCCAAAGGTCTCCATCTGAGACGGCGGTCCCGGCGCGGCCGCTGCACACTGCGGGGATGCTCACCATGCGGGTGATCCGGCTCGTCCTGCACGCCCAGACGCGCCAGCCGGTACTGGTGCTCGGCGAGGCCGAGGGCGACCGGTGCCTGCCGGTCTTCCTGCGCCAGGCGCAGGCCGACGTGATCGCGGTGGGCCCACGCGGCCAGGACGACCCGCTGCTCCCGCAGGACGTGCTGATCCCCATCCTGCGCGGCCTCGGGCACACGATCGACGGCGCCGAGATCACCGACTTGGCCGACGGCGTGTTCAGCGCCGAGCTCGTCTTCGACGGCGGCAAGCGCGTCGCGGTACTCCCCAGCGACGCGTTGGCGATCGCGGTGCGGGAGCGGCTGCCGATCGCGGTCGCCGACAAGATCCTCGACGAGGTGGGCCAGCCGGTGGCGGAGCTGTTCCCCGACGGCACGGACGCGCCGCCGGAGCAGCAGATGGAGGATTTCCGCAGCTTCCTCGACGAGGTGTCACCCGACGACTTCGGCGCCCCGGACCGCTGACACCGGTCGCCGCGCCACCACGGCGCCCGCCGCGGCGGCCACCAGACAGGCCACCGCGCCCAGCACGAGCCCGGCCCGCCCGCCGAGGTACTGCACGACGACGCCCGCGATCGGTCCGCCGATCGGCGTCGACCCGAGGAAGGCGACCGCCCAGAGCGCCATCACACGGCCGCGCATCTGCGGGTCGGAGGCGAGCTGCAGGGTGCTGTTGCCCGTCGAGAGGAACCCCACGCTGGACGCGCCGACCAGCGCCATCCCGACCAACGCCACGGCCAGGTTCGGCGCCGCCGCCGTGCCCAGCATCGCCAGGCCGAACAGGCCCGAGGCGACGACCAGAGCAGGCATTCCCGTGCGTCCCCACCCGGCCACGTAGAGCCCGCCGACCACCGCGCCGAGGCCCATGGCCGCGGTGAGGAAGCCGTAGGTGCGCGCGTCGCCCGCGAACGTCTGCTGCGCGACCACCGGCAGCACCACCTGGAACTCGAACGCCAGGCAGCCGACCAGCGCCATCATCAGCAGCGGCACGGCGAGCTCGGGGGTGCGACGCACGTAGGCGAGGCCCTCGCGGAGCTGGCCGGGCGCGCGGGGGGTGGGGACCGACGGCTGCAGCGCCGCGGTGTCGAGCCGGGCCAGCGAGACGACGACCGCGACGAAGCTCGCCGCGTTGATCAGGAAGCACAGGCCGATGCCGCCGAGGCTGATCACGATGCCCGCGATCGCCGGACCGACCACGCGCGCCATGTTGACCATGACGGAGTTGAGGCTGACGGCGTTGCGGAGGTCGTCGGGCCCGACCATCTCCAGCACGAACGACTGCCGCGCAGGGTTCTCGAAACAGTTGTTCACGCCCAGGAGCACCGCGAGCGCGTAGACCTGCCAGAGGGTCACGACACCCGTGATCGTCAGCAGGCCCAGCGCGAGCGCGAGGACGCCCATCATCGCCTGCAGGCCGATCATGAGGCGGCGCTTGTCGATGCGGTCGGCGACGACGCCCGCGTACGGGCCGAGCAGGAGGGTCGGCAGGGTCTGGAGGGCGATGACCGTGCCGAGCGCGGTCGCGGACCCGGTGAGCTCCAGCACGAGCCAGGACTGGGCGATCGACTGCATCCACGTGCCTGCGAGCGACACGGCCTGGCCGCGGGTGTAGCGGCGGTAGTTGGGGTTGGCGAGGGAGGAGAACGTCTGGCGGCCGACGGCGGCGAAGGTGGTCAAGCGGGGTCCTTCGGGATGGATCGGGACGGCGACGGGCAGGGGCTGCCTGCCGGTGGGCGGGCGCCTCGCGGCACCTTGCGGCACCGGCGCACAGCGTCAGGCGGGCAGGTCGAGCCCGCGTCGACCGCGACGCGGGCTACCGGACGGGCCGTCATGGCGGCACGTGCGGGGCGCCCGCTCCGAGCGCGGCACCAGCTCGCCGGACGGGCCGACCGCGCGCGACGGTCCTGCCGTGGAGCGCGTCTGCGGCAGTCCGGTTCCGGTCAGCGGCGGCGACAGGGTCGGTGGGGTCGGCAGCCCTACGGCGGCTGTGGGCCGCGGCGCGGACGGCGAAGGCGGAGGAGGTCGGGGCCGGGGCGGTCGCGGCGGCGGTCTGGAGGGCGGCGGTCCCGACGGCGGCGGTCCCGGCGGCGGCGGTCCCGACGGCGGCGGTCCCGACGGCGGCGGTCGGGGCCGGGGCGGTCATGAGGTCACCTCCGCAGCGACGAGGGCGTCGGCGAGAGCCTCGATCGCGGGGAGCGCGGCCAGGAGCGCGGCGGCGTGGCCGTCCGACAGCTCGGTGAGGTGCTCGGCCAGCAGCCGCGTGCGCTCTTCGCGCAGCCGGTGGTGCAGCGCCCGCCCTTCGGCCGTCGCCTTGACGAGCGCGGCCCGCCGGTCGTCGGGGTCGGCCCGCCGCTGCAGGAGGCCCGCCTCCTCGAGCTTGGCGACGATCCGCGACAGCATCGTCGGGTTGACGCCCTCGATCTCGGCCAGCTCGGTGATCCGCACCGGCCCCCGCCGCGCGGCCGTCGCCAGGACGGACGCCTGGGTGCGGGTCAGCTCGTGCCCTCGCGACTGGCGGTCGAGCACCCTGGCGATACGGGTGAGCGCGACACGCAGCCGGGCGACGGCCTCGGCGTCGGGCTCGGGCACGACCACCCTCCCAATTAGTTGCCTTTCGGCAATCATACGCCTGCCGTCGGCATACTGCACCCGTGGAAGACGACCGCCGGTCCCGACCGCTCGCAGGCGCGGGCGCCTTGTTCCTCGACGACGAGGGGCACGTACTGATCGTGGAACCGGTCTACAAGCCGCGGTGGGAGATCCCCGGCGGCGCGATCGAGCGTGGGGAGACCCCACGCGCGGCGTGCGTCCGCGAACTGCGGGAGGAGCTCGGGCTGGAGCTGCGGCCGGGACGGCTGCTGGTGGTCGACTGGGCGACCGGCACCCCGGGCGAGGAACGCGTCCGCTTCGTGTTCGACGGCGGGGTGCTCGCCGACGACCTCCTCGAGGCCATCCACCTCCCGCCGCACGAGCTGGAGTCGTGGGCGTGCCTGCCGGAGGACGAGCTGTTCTTCCTGCTGGAGCCGGACCTGACCCGCCGGATGAGCGCCGCGCTCGCCGCTCGCGCGGCGGGGGAGACCTGGTACCTGGAGAACGGCGTCCGCGTCGACCCCTGACCCGTCGGGTCTGCATGATCACCAGCTCGGCGCACGAAGCGGCCAGAGCTGACCGGCTTTGCGCCAAGCCGGTGATCACGCGGACCGGTGGTCGTCGGGACGGCTCAGAAGCGGCCGCCGCCCCCGCGCCGCCCCCGGGTGCCCGACCCGCCGAAGCTGCCCGGCGAGAAGCCGCCCCCACGGCCACCGCCGTAGCCGCCTCCACGGTGGCCGCCGGACAGGCCGCCGGACAGGATGCCGCCCAGCACCAGGCTGCCCAGCTCGGCGCCGAGCCCGCCGCCGAGCGCCCCGCCCAGCGCACCGCCAGCCACCCCGCCGAGGCCGCCACCACCGGCCGACCAGCGCGACACGTCCGACCGCGCGAGGTCGAGCGCCTGCCGCGCCATCGCGTCGGCGGCCTGGGCCTCGGCGAGCGCGGCGGCCGGGTCGGCGCCGGACGCCTGGGCCTGGGCGAGGTGGCGCTGGGCCTCCGCCAGTCGCGTGCGAGCCTCCGTTCCGACGGCGCCGCGCCTGCTCCCGATGAAGTCCTCGGCCGCCGCGACCGCTGGCCGCGCCGTGAGCAACGCCTGGTCCAGCGCGGCGGCGGCGCGGCGGGCGGCGGTCTGGGCGTCGCGGGCGGCGGCCAGCCCGTCGTCCAGCGCACTGTCGGCCTCGTCGATGAGGCGCAGCGCGGCCATCGGGTCGGGCGGGACGGCGTTCTGCGCTGCGGTCGCCGACGCCAACGCCGCCTCCGCCCTGGCGACGAGCGCCGCCAGGCCCCCGCCGGGGTCGCCCTCCGCAAGCAGCGCGTGCGCCTCCGCGATGTCCTGCTCGGTCTCCGCGCGGGCGGCCGCGATGCGCTCGCCAGCAGCGGCGAGATCGACACCCAGCCGGGTCAGGCCGTCCAGGAGCGTGTCGGCCTGTGTGATCGCGTCCTCCGCGGCCCGCCCGGAGACGACGGCCGCGCTGCGCCCCGAGGCGCCCCCCGGCCCGGCACCTACCCCCGCCACACCCGCGCCACCGTCGGCGGGCCCGGTGCCCGGCGCGCTCACATCGCCCGACGCCGCGCCCGCGCCAGGTCCACCGGCGGGCCCGGCTGCCAGCGCGGCCCGCGCGGCGGCGATCTCCGAGGCCGCCACCCCGAGCAGCTGCCGGGCCTGGTCCAGGTTCCCCGCGGCAGGCTCCCACGAGCCGCGGGCGTACCGCGCCTGCAGGTCCGCCCACGCCGCCTCGGCCTGCGGCAGCCGGGCGTTCGTCGCGTCCAGCCTGCTCGCCAGGCCCGCGACGTAGTCCGGCGCCGTCACCTCGAGGTTGCGCAGCTCGTCGAACGCCGCCACCTGCGCGTCCAGCCGCTCGTCGGCCGAACGGCACACGGTGATGATCTCGGCCAGCATGCTGCGTCTGGTCGGCTCGTCCTCGGGCACGTCGTCGTCGAGCTGCTGACGCAGCGTGAACCCGCGCAGCATCTCCGCCCGCGACTGCTCCAGCGCCGCCGCGAACCCGGCCACCGCGGCGTCGCCGAAGTGCGCCCTGGCCGCCGCCAGCTCCTGCTCGGAGGTGCGCACCGCCTCGTCGACGTCGAGCAGTGCCTGGCTGCCGCGGTAGTCGAGGTCGTCGGTGCTGACGTCGCTGAACTCGTCACGCGCGGGAGCGGGCGCCGCGGGCACGGGCGTCGGGGCCGCAGGCCGCCGCCGACGGCGCCGGACCAGCAGGTACGCCCCGCCCCCTACCACCGCGAGCCCGACCACCCCGGCCACCACCAGCCCTCCGGACCCCGAGCCGCCGCCCGACCGCAGGCCGTCGGCCAGCCCGACCGCGGCACCGGCCCAGTCGTCCGCCGCCAACCGCGGCTCGACGTCCTTGGCGGCGATCGTGTCGGTGGTCTGCTGGTTCAGCGGGAAGTCCTGGTCGTAGGAGACGTGGTAGGCGCGGTCGTCGACGGCGACGGCGAACAGCACGTCGGTCCGCCCGAACTGGGAGAGGGTGGCGGTGCGCGCGGCCCACTCGTCGGTCTGCGCGCCGTCGAAGGAGCGGACGTAGACCACGAACAGGTCGTAGCCGGTGTCGGCGCGCAGCCGGTCGATCGCCTGCGTGACCTGCGCGGTGGCGGCCGGGTCGAGCACGCCCGCCCGGTCGGTGACGCGGTCGGCCAACCGGAACGGCGGATCGGCGGACGCCACCCCCGCACCGCTGAGGAGCAGGATCGCGACCACTACGCAAAGACGGACGAGGCGGGACACAGGCACATCGTGCCGCGTTACGGTCCGAGCACGTCACCGTGGCCGTTGCGACGACACCAACTGATCAGGTAGCGGCTGTGCTCCCCGCACCACCGGTACACCGACTGCGTGGTGAGCGGGACGTCCTCGCGGTGCTCGCCGCGCTCCCGGATCAGCGGCCCGAGGTACTTCTCCGCCACCTTCACGGCCGTGTTGCGCGAGCACCGCGCGGCCGTGGCCAGCGTGTCGTGGTTGGACGCGCGCCCGGACGCGATCGCGCCCGCCATCCGCGCCGCCGTCTCGCCGCGGCGCCCGGTGGCGAACCACCGGTGGATCGTCGGCTGCAGCGACGGCTGGTCCGTGGGCAGCGTCTGGCCCGCCGCCACCTTCTGCATCGCGAACGCCAGCGTGTCGAGTCCGGACGCCTTGGGCACGGTGCCCGCGACGCCGTCGCGGACGGCGGCCTCGTCGAGGTGGTCGCGTTCGGCGTTGTGCCCCTGGAGGGCGAACAGCACCGGCGCGGGCCTGCCGAGCCGCTGGACGATGTCGAGCACGTCCAGCCCGTCGAAGGCGTACTCGAGGTCGACGTGCTGCCAGGTGAGGTCGGTGAGCACGACGTCGTAGCGAAGGTTGTCGGCGATCGCGGACCGCACCTGCTGCTCGTTCACCGCGACCGTCACCAGCCCCGGACCGAACGCCTCCCGGAACGCGGGCGCGACCAGACCGCCGAGCTGCGAGGCGAGCAAGACCCGCACACCCGGACCGTCCACGCCCGCAATCCTGGCCGTTCGCCGGATCTCGGGCAATATCCGGTACGCAACAGTGTTGCGGATGACGATCTTGGGCCGCGGCGGCGGCGGCTGGATGTGATCTTGGGATGATCGTCGGCGGAGTGGGTCGGACAACAGGGTGTCACTATCTGGTCGATCCTGGTTGGGTTTCCCGCGGGGAGGGGACCCCGTACGGCGGTGGCGGAAGGGCACATCCGCCACCGCCGTGGTGTCAGTAGCGGAAGCGCAGCCCCGCGAGCACGTCGTCGATCTCGATGCCCATGGCGGCCGCGTTGTCGGACCGGCGAACAGCGAGGAACGCGCCCAGCAGCTCGGGCCCGAGCGCGTCGGCCACCCGCGAGCCCGACAGCGCCGCCTCCTGCTCGGCCTGGGTGGACGGCAGGAGGGCGATGCCGCGTGCGGCGCGCTCGTCGTCGGTCCAGGTGCCCGGGTCGGACTGCACCGGAGCGGGCAGCTCCAGCTTCTCCGCCACCCCCGCGGCGCCCGCGGCGAGCACGGCCGCGAGCGCGAGGTAGGGGTTCGCCGACGCGTCCGACGTCTTGAGCTCGACGTTCGCGTGGTCGGCTCCGAGCATCGGCGATCCCGGCACGTAGCGCAGCGGCGCCTCGCGGTTCTCCACGCCCCAGAACGCGAACGCTCCCGCGAAGTAGCCGGGCCGCAGCCGCGCGAGCGAGCCGAGGCTGGGCGCGGTGACGGCCGCGACGGCGGGGAGGTCGCGCAGGATCCCCGCGATGTACGCGGCACCCTCGACGCCCGGCCCATCGGCCGCGCCCGCCAGCAGGTTCTCCCCGTCCCGCCAGACGGACGAGTGGATGTGCCAACCGTTGCCCGCCACCGTCAACGCGGGAAGCGGCGCTAAGCTCAGCCGGAGGCCGTGGCGCTCGGCGGCGACGCGCAGGGTCTGGCGGGCGAGCAGCTGGCCGTCGGCCGCGGTGACGGGGTCGGCCGCCGCGATCGACAGCTCCACCTGCGCCGGGCCGTACTCGGCGTGCAGCTGGCCGAGCGGGAGGCCGTTGGCGGCGCAGTCGCGCAGGACGTCGGTGATGAACCCGTCGATCGGGACGAGCGCGTGCGGGCTGTAGGCGGGACCGGGGTGGGCGGGCTCGAAGTCCCCGGTCGACACCGTGAACTCCATCTCGTACCCGACCCGCGCGGTGAGGCCCTGCTCGGCGAGCGCCGCGACCTGCCGTTCCAGCACACCGCGCTGGTCGTAGGGCCACGGGCTGCCGTCGGAGGTCACCTGCCGCCCCGGCACCCAGGCCAGCGCGGGCTGCCCGGCCAGCGGGGTGAGCGCCTCCAGCACGGGGATGAGCCGCACGTCGCCGGACGGCGTCGAAAGCGGCTCGTGGGCGAAGGTGATCACGTCATGGCTGTCGAAGACCGCGAACAGCGTGGTGATGCCTACCCCGATCTCCGCCACCCTCGGCAGCGCCGCCACCGGCACCGTCCGTGAGCGCGGGATGCCGTTGTTGTCGGCCCAGTGGATCGTCACACCCGCGACGCCGCGGGCGGCGAGATCGTCGGCAAGCTGCTGCGCGTCCGTCATGGCGCCTGTACTAGCAGCGATCTCCGGTCGGCGAAAGTGCGGCCATCCGCCGCGCGGCGCGCCCGAGCATGGCGCGCACGACGATCGGGTGCACGTGCCGGACCACGCCCCAGTACAGCCTGCCCCGCCGGTTCCGCAGCCGGACGACGGTGCTCAGCACGACCCGTTCCTCCGCGCGCAGCACGGACGCCCGGAAGTCGAGATGGCCCGCGTCACTGCCCAGCAGCACCTCGTCGTCGGTCGCGCGGAGGGTGTCGAACGCGGAGCGGTCGCCGCGCTCGATGCCGACGAGCCCGACGAGCGCCTGCCGCAGCGCCATCAGCGCGGCAACCCACCCGGGCGGGCTCCGGAACACCGCGTCCGCCCAGGTCTGGGGGTCGGTCGGGCTGCCGGGCGGGGCGGGGACGGCGAAGGCGTCGGCCGCGTCGACCCGCGGCAGGGCGTCGGCCAACAGCGCGGTCCGCGGCACGGGGACGGCCTGTGGCGCGGCGAAGGCCCGGCTGAGCACCTGCACCCATGGCGACCAGCGCGCCGGGCAGGCCGGGCCGCTTCCCGTCTCGTGCTCGACCCGGTCGAGCAGGTCCTCGAGCAGCGCGTCATGCAGCCAGCGGACCGCGAGCGGCCAGACCAGCACGCCGTCGCCCCGCAGCCTGCCCTCCAGCACATGCCGGACCCGGCAGCGGTCCGACCCGAGCGGCTCGACGGTGAACGTATGGGTGCCATCCAGGCGTCCGCCCGGCGCGAAGGCGAAGCTCGCGCGCCTCCCCGCCTCGTACGCGGTGAGCGAGTACCGGATCGGCCCATGGCCCCCCGTCGCGCCGACCCCGCTCGCCACCCCCTCACCCCCGAGCCGCAACGGTGGCCACGGCGGCGCGGGCCAGATCCGGTCGGCCTGCCCGCCCAGGTCGTCCAGCATCGCCCCCACGGCCGCGGCCGAGGCCGGGATCTCACGCTCATGCACGTTCCTGACCACGAGACACCTCCATACGGAACCGTATGGACCGCGACCATACGCTAGCGTATGGAGATGCGGAAGACGCTGACGCCCGACGACTGGGCCGCCGCGGCGCTGAGTGCGCTCGCGGAAGGTGGGGTCGGTTCGGTGGCGGTCGAGCCGCTCGCCACCCGGCTCGGCACCACGAAAGGCAGCTTCTACTGGCACTTCCGATCACGCGACGAGCTGCTCGCCGCCGCACTGCGACTCTGGGAGCGGCGGGACACCGAGGACGTGATCGCGACCGTCGGCGCCGGGTCGGACCCCGTGGCCCGGCTGCGCGCGCTGCTCATGCTGGCTCTGGGCTCGGCCGAGCGGCGGACGAGCGCCGCCGCCGCGCTGGCCCTGCAGGCGCACGCGGACCATCCGCTGGTGGCGCCCGCTCTCGAGCGCGTCACGCGGCGCAGGCTCGCGTACCTGGCCGAGCTCTTCGAGGCGCTCGGGTTCGCAGCGGACGAGGCCCGCTCGCGGGCACTGGTCGCCTACACGGCCTATCTGGGGCACGCCCAGCTCCGGCACGCCACCCCGAACCTCGCCCCGCGCGACGACGAGCTGCGGGCCTACGCCGACACGGTCGTGGACGCCCTCGCCCGGCGAGCTTGAGCCCGTCCACCGCCCAGAAGACTCGATGTCACTTAGGGTGCGAGCGTGACCGGCTCGTGGCGCGCTCGACTGCCCGACGGGGCAGCGTGATGACGTCGGCCGAGCGCATCGCCCACGACGAGGGCGCTCGCCGGGCGCTCCAGCGGCGGGTGCTGGTCGTCGTCGTCGTGAGCCAGGTGCTCGGCGGCGCGGGCCTGGCCGCGGGCGTGACGGTCGGGGCGCTGCTGGCGCAGGAGATGCTCGGGTCGGGCAACCTGGCTGGCCTGCCCGTCGCGTTGATCACGCTCGGCTCGGCGCTGGCAGCGTTCCTCATCGGCCGGGTGACGCAACGCTGGGGGCGACGGCCGGGCATCGGGCTCGGGTTCGTCGCGGGCGGACTGGGCGCCGTCGGCGTCGTCGTGGCGGCGGTGACGGGCAGTGTGGTGCTGCTGTTCGTGGCGCTGTTCGTCTACGGGTCGGGGACGGCGACCAACCTCCAGGCCCGCTATGCAGGCACCGACCTCGCCCGTCCGGACCAGCGCGGCACGGCGATCAGCGTCGCGATGGTGTCCACGACGGTGGGGGCCGTCGCGGGCCCCAACCTCGTCGAGCCGCTCGGCCGCCTGGCCGTCGCGATCGGGGTGCCCGCCCTCGCCGGACCGTTCCTGCTGGCGGCGGTCGCCTTCCTGGCGGCGGGAACCGTGCTGTTCGGCCTGCTGCGCCCCGACCCCTTCCTCGTCGCCCGCGGGATCCCGGAGGCCGCGGCGCCCGTCGCGCCGGGGTCGCCGTCCCGGCCGCGGGGAACCGGTGTGATCGTCGGCGCGACCGTGATGGTGCTGACCCAGATCACCATGGTCGCGATCATGACCATGACGCCGGTGCACATGCTCGCCCACGGCCACGGACTCGGCCTGATCGGCCTGGTCATCGGCATCCACATCGCGGCGATGTACCTGCCCTCCCTCATCACCGGCCCGCTCGTGGACCGGCTCGGCCGCGTTCCGATGGCCGCGGCGGCCGGGGTGACCCTGTTGCTTGCGGGCCTGGTCGCCGCCGTCGCCCCGCCCGACTCCGTCGTGTTGCTCGTCGTCGCGCTGGCCCTGCTGGGGTTGGGCTGGAACCTCGGACTGATCTCCGGCACCGCGCTGCTGGTCGACGCGACGGTGCCGTCGAACCGGGCCAAGGTCCAAGGCAGCGTGGACGTCCTCATCGCCCTGTGCGGCGCCGGTGGCGGGGTGTTGTCCGGGGTGGTCGTGGCGGGCTTCGGCTTCGCGGCGTTGTCGCTCGCCGGTGGCCTGCTGGCCCTTCTGCTGATCCCCGCGCTGCTGTGGGGCAAGACCGCCGCGGAATGAGGCGGTCAGGCCAGCAGCTCGACCGTGCCGCGCTCGCCGTCGACCCTGACCCGGTCGCCGTCGTGCAGCCGCATGGTCGCGTTTCCGGTGCCGACCACGGCGGGGATGCCCAGCTCACGGGCCACGATGGAGGCGTGCGACAGCGGCGCGCCCATGTCCGTCACCACGGCTGCGGCGCGCGGGAACAGCGGGGTCCACCCGACGTTGGTCAGCGCCGTCACCAGGACCTCGCCCGGCTGGAGCCGCTCGCCCTGCTCGGGAGCGGCGATCACCCTGGCAATGCCCTCGACCACGCCGGGGGCGCCGGGGAAACCGGTGACGGTGTCGCTCGGCGGGGTCGTGTCGCCGCGGTCGTCGTAGAGGTCGCTGCGTCGCGCCGGGTCGGCGGCCCACCGCGCCGGGTCGAAGTGGCCGACGATCAGCGCCGGGTACGGGGGCAGCGCCCGGTACCGCTCGTAGGTCGCGCGGCGCACCGGCACCCGACCCAGGGCGGCGGTGTTCCCGCGCAGCAGGTCCACGAGCTCGTCGCGGTCGAGGTAGTACACGTCGTCGCCCCGCCCGGTCAGCTCGCCCGCCCGGACGACGAACGCGCGCAGCACCCAGAACGTCCGCATGGTCTCCGAGCGGGCCGACTCGCGGTCGCGCACGATTCCGGTCCACCGCCGCACCCGCTCGCGCATGGCCGCCGTCTTGTCCGGGTAGCGCGCGGCGAAGCGCGCCCACGCCTCCTCCTTGGCGCGCTCCTGACGGGCGAGCAGCGCATCCGGGTCGGCGTGCACGTCGCGCAGGCCCGCGAGCTGGGCGTCGACCCAGGCCGGGTCCTCGCCCGGCCGCGGGGTCGACAGCTCGAACTCGTGCGGGCCGCGGTGCCCGTACTCAAGGGCGAACTGGTCCCTCGTGATCTCCCCGCGCGCCAGCCTGCCCAGGCCGACGACCAGTCCGAGGCTCGCCAGCCCGCCGTCCGCGTTGGCGCCGGTGAGCATGGCCTCGGCGTCGACGTCGCCCATCATCCGGCGCAGCGTGTCGCGGGTCTTGAGCAGGCTCGCGCCGCCCTGCCTGCCCGCCGTCTCCAGCATGCGGGACGAGGTGACCAGCTGCGGCTCGATCTCCCGCTCGTACAGCGCGGCCAGCTCCGGTCCGGTGTCGACGGCGGCGATGCGGGCACGCAGGTCGGCGCACCGCCGCGGGGAGGCGGCCAGGAACGCCCGCAGCCCCTTGAGGTACCTGCGGGTGCGCAGCCGGATCCGGATGGCCGTTGGCACGACCTGCACGATCATCCCCGGTCTGAAGACCTTCGCCTTCGGCACGTCGAGACCGGGCGGGATCTTGCCGAAGACGTTCTCGATCGCGCTGATCCAGCTCTTCACCCGCACGGCCCTGGCGATGGTGAAGATGGGGGTGAGGTTCATGTAGAAGCGGCCGCCGATGTTGCCCACCATGTCGAAGCCGGGCATGGCGGACGCCGACATGGCCTCGTGGATGAACAGCTGGACGAACGACCACGTGATGGGCGTCATGACATCGGGGATGGCCTCCCCGAGGTTGCCCGCCGTCCACAGGTACTCACCCTTGCGGCTGTCGTTCCACTCCTCGACCTGCGCGGGCAGGCCGGTGATCGGGCGGGCCTGCACGATCGCGAACACGCCGTCGCGCCGGACCCACTCCACGTCCACCGGCACGCCGTACAGGTCCTGCACCCGCGCCCCCACCGCCGCCAGCTCCAGCGCCTGCGCGTCGTCGAGGACCGGTCGGCGGCGCCCCGCCTCGGGCACCGGTCGTTCCTCGGTGCCGGTAGGGGTGCGCACGGTCATGACCGTCTTGTCGCCTGTCGGTCGCCTCGGTCACCGCGCCGCCGGAGACGACGACCGTGTCCGGCGTGACGTGCCCGCCGACCACCGACTCGCCAAGGCCCCACGTCGCGTTGATCACCGTCTCGGCGCGGGCGCCGGTGACCGGGTTGGCGGTGAAGAGGATGCCCGCGGCGTCCGCGTCCACCAGCTCCTGGACGACGACGGCGAGCGCGACGTCGTCGTGGGGGACGCCGTGCTGGTCGCGGTAGGCGACGGCGCGCGGGTTCCACAGCGAGGCCCAGCACCGCCTGACCGCATCAAGGAGGCCCTCGCCGCGGACGTTCAAGAAGGTGTCCTGCTGGCCCGCGAACGACAGGTCCGGCAGGTCCTCGGCGGTCGCGGACGAGCGCACCGCGACCGGCACGTCGTCGCCGAGCGCCCGGTAGGCGCGCACGATCTCCTCGGCGAGCGCTGCCGGGACGTCCTGGCGGGCGAAGAGCGCCATCGTGCGTTCGGCGTCGGCGGGGTCGATCCCGTCGGGGAAGGCCGCCACGAAACGGCGGTAGGCCTCGGTGGTGACGTGGAACCCGCCGGGCACCGGCAGCCCGGCCCTGGCCAACCTGGCCAGCGACGCGCCCTTGCCGCCCACGCTCGCCAGGTCGGCGGCGGCGTCGTCGAGCGGGAGAACCAGCCGCACGGCGCGCTCCTTCCCGGACCAACCGCTACAGCCTGCCAGGGGCGCGCGCGGCCGCCGTCCGCTGCGCCGTGGCCCCTCAGGAGTGCGCGAGGTCGGCGAACCGGCTGTAGTGCAGCTGGTGGGCCACCGTGATCGTGCTCGTGGGCCCGTTGCGGTGCTTGGCGAGGATCAGGTCGGCCTCGCCCGCGCGGGGGTCGTCGCGCTCGAACGCGTCGGGCCGGTGCAGCAGGATCACCATGTCGGCGTCCTGCTCGATGGACCCGGACTCGCGGAGGTCCGACAGCATCGGCCGCTTGTCCGTGCGCTGCTCCGGCCCGCGGTTCAGCTGGCTGATCGCCACCACCGGCACCTCCAGCTCCTTGGCGAGGAGCTTGATCTGCCGGGAGAACTCCGACACCTCCTGCTGGCGGGACTCGACCTTGCGGCCGGACGTCATCAGCTGCAGGTAGTCGAGGATCACGAGCTTGAGGTCGTTGCGCTGCTTGAGTCGACGCGCCTTCGCCCGGATCTCCATCAGCGTGAGGTTGGGCGAGTCGTCGATGAACAGCGGCGCCTCGCTGATCTCACTCATCCGCCGGGCCATGCGCGTCCAGTCGTCGTCGCTCATGCGGCCCGCCCGCATGTCCGCGAGCCGGATCCGCGCCTCGGCCGACAGCAGGCGCATGACGATCTCGGACTTGCTCATCTCCAGCGAGAACACGGCGCTGGTGAGGCCGTGCTTGACCGAACAGGAGCGCGCGAAGTCCAGACCCAGCGTCGACTTGCCGAGCCCCGGCCGCGCGGCGACGACGATCATCTGCCCGGGGTGCAGGCCGTTGGTGGCGGCGTCGAGATCGGCGAAACCGGTGGGGACGCCGAGGGCCACGCCGCCGCGGGAGGCGATGGCGTCGATCTCGTCCATCGTCGGCTGGAGGAGCTCCTCGAGGGGGACGTAGTCCTCGCTCGTCGAACGCTCGGTGACCTCGTAGATCGCGGCCTGGGCGCGGTCCACCACGTCGTTGATCTCGGCGCCCTGGTCGCCGTGGTAGCCCAGCTGCACGATCCGCGTGCCCGCCTCGACCAGCCTGCGCAGGATCGCCTTCTCCGCGACGATCTCGGCGTAGTAGGCGGCGTTGGCCGCGGTGGGGACGGTGGCGATCAGCGTGTGCAGGTAGGGCGCGCCGCCGAGCCGGATCAGGTCGCCGCGGCGCTGCAGCTCGGCGGACACGGTGACCGCGTCGGCGGGCTCACCGCGGCCGTAGAGATCGAGGACGCAGTCGTAGACGGTCTGGTGGGCCGGGCGGTAGAAGTCGTCGGGCCGCAGCACCTCGACGACGTCGGCGATCGCATCCTTGCTCAGCAGCATGCCGCCGAGCACCGACTGCTCCGCGGTGAGGTCCTGCGGCGGCTGCCGGTCGAACGTGCCGGGATCGGTGCCCTCACCCGGCCGGATCGCGCGGGGCCGACCCTGCTCCGACCCGCGAAGATCCGGCTGAGCCATACGCTGCGTCACCCCCGCTCCCAGTATATCGAACATCGGTTCGATCCGCCCGCGGTGCACGACAGGTCCTCGGGGCGGCGGCCCGATGAACGACGGACGCTCCTGGGCCGGGGTCCTCGCACCTCGCGCCGCGACGTTAGGGATCGTGGCCCGGCCTGTCCAACCCGGCCTGTGCATGGCCTGTGCACGGCCTGGGGAGGATCGGTCAAGGGTGTGGGACGGACCTGTGGAAGAGATGTTGACAACCTCGATTCTCGTGGGTTCTGCGCTGCTCAGTGCCGGTGTCGGGGATGTGGACAACATTGGGGAGCGACACGCCGGAGCGATCGCCTTCTCTCGGCGTGTCGTGGCGCCGGAACGACGTGTCCACCCGCCGCGTCCGGATGGTCACTCGGCGCTCAACGCGAGCGCGGTCGCAACCCTCGGCCGGGTGGTGAACCCGCGCTGACATGACGGAACGCTGACGGTCGCGTCGCCCCGACCGCGGTGACTCTGCGTAACGCGAGCCGCCCCTCTCCCGCCCCTGCGCAGCGGCGCCCGCGGAGGCCGTCGCGGCGGGTCGGCGCCACGCCACCTCGGCCGCGCGGCGGGTCGGCGCCACACCACCTCGGCCGCGCGGCACCTCCGCGCCGCGCACCCGGCAGCGCGCCGCGCCCCCCGGCCGCCACCTCGCAGAGCGGCCCTACTCCTCGCAGGGCCCGCGGACTCTGCGAAGCGACGGCCAGGTCTGCGAAGCGGATGCCGCACCGGACCGGACCGGCGCGGGCGGCGGAGGTCGGCGAGGCTGTGGGAGGGTCGGCGAGGCGGCACGACCGGGCAGCAACAGCAACAGGGCGGGACCGGGCGCTCGCGGCGCTCGTGTCCCGCCCTGTCGACGGCGGAAAGGCTCAGCCCGCGACGACCGCGACCTCGACCTGCAGGGTGACCTCAGGGTGGAGCCGGACGGTGACGGGGTGCTTGCCGACCGTCTTGATCTGGCTGGGCACCTCGACGGCGCGCTTGTCGAGCGAGGGGCCGCCCGCGGCCCGGACGGCCTCGGCGACGTCGGCCGCCGTGACCGAGCCGAACAGACGGCCCGAGTCGCCCGCCGCCTTGGCCTTGACCGTGACGGCGAGCCTGCCGAGCTCGCCCGCGACCTCCTTGGCGTGGCCGAGGTCGCGGATCTGGCGGGCGCGCTGGGCGCGCCTGATGGTCTCGACCTGCTTCTCCGCGCCGCGGGTGGCCACGATCGCCATCTTGCGGGGAAGCAGGTAGTTGCGGCCGTAGCCGTCCTTGACCTCGACGATGTCGCCGGGCCCTCCGAGATTGGGCACGTCGGCGGTGAGGATGATCTTCATGACCCTCCTCCTATCGAGCGGTCGAGGTGTAGGGCAGCAGCGCGACCTCGCGGGAGTTCTTGACCGCGATCGCGACGTCCCGCTGGTGCTGGCGGCAGTTGCCGGTGACCCGGCGGGCCCGGATCTTGCCGCGGTCGGAGATGAACTTCCGCAGCAGGCCGGTGTCCTTGTAGTCGATGTCCTGGGCCTTGTCCTTGCAGAATGCGCACACCTTCTTCTTCGGCTTGCGCAGGACGGGCTTAGCCATGTTCTCAGTGCTCCTGGAAGGGCGGGTGGGTGGGCGCGCCTATGGCGCCCATGTGGCTGCTCAGAAGGGGGGCTCGTCGTCGGCGGCGGGACCGCTCCCTGCGGGCGGGGCGGAGCCCCACGGGTCGTCGGACGGGGCGTGTGAACCGCCACCGCCACCGCCCGAGCCACCGCCCGAGCCGCCACCCGAGCCGCCGCCGTAACCGCCGCCACCACCACCGCCACCGAAGCCGCCGTCGCCGGAGCTCCGGCTGACGCGGTTGACCTTGGCGGTGGCGTACTTGAGCGAGGGGCCGACCTCATCGACCTCGAGCTCGACGACGGTGCGCTTCTCACCCTCGCGGGTCTCGTACGAGC
This sequence comes from uncultured Actinomycetota bacterium, assembly GCA_963750095.1. GTDB lineage: Bacteria > Actinomycetota > Actinomycetes > Mycobacteriales > Pseudonocardiaceae > Pseudonocardia. The sequence continues at coordinate 335,499 of CAVVPJ010000014.1, forward strand.
GCTGTTTGAGCCTGCCGGACACCATCACGCGCATGCCACGGGTGAGCGTCTCGGCGACGTTCTCGGCCGCCTGCCGCCACACGTTGCAGCGCATGAACAGCGCCTCGCCGTCCTTCCACTCGCCGGACTGGCGGTCGAAGTTGCGCGGCGTGGACGCGACGGTGAAGTTGGCGACCGCGGCCCCCGAAGGGGTGAACCGCAGCTCGGGGTCGGCGGTGAGGTTGCCGACGACGGTGATGACGGTTTCGCCTGCCATGGCGGCCTCAGCTCGCGGCGGACGACACGGGGGCACGCTTCGGTTCGCGCCGCAGCACCTTCGTGCGCAGCACGGACTCGTTGAGCCCGAGCTGGCGGTCGAGCTCCGCGATCGTGGCGGGCTCGCACGCGACCTCGAGCACCGCGTAGATGCCCTCCGCGTGCTTGGCGATCTCGTAGGCGAGGCGGCGCTTGCCCCACACCTCGATCTTCTCGACGCTTCCCCCATCGGTGCGGATGACGTTGAGGAAAGTCTCCAGGGACGGCTGCACTGTGCGCTCGTCCAGGCTGGGGTCAAGGATGACCATCAGCTCGTAATGACGCATGAGAACCACTCACCTCCTACGGACTGGAACGGTCACGGGCGGTCCGTGACAGGAGGTTCTCACCGCACCCCGACAAAGTTCGGCGATCAGGGGCCGCCGTGCGCGGGTGCGACCACCGAGGCTACCAGCGGGTCCCATCGCTCCTGGCGGCCGGGGACACATCGGCGCCGCTGTCCGTCCACCGTGGCGTCCTGGCGCGGGTGGACCGACCGCCCCCGATTCTGTCGGGGGTCGCCATTACGCTGCACCCATGCTCATCGGTGCCCACGTGCGCGAGGACGACCCGATCGTCTCCGCCGCCGAGCGCGGCGCCGAGATCGTCCAGATGTTCCTCGCCGATCCGCAGGGGTGGCAGAAGCCGCCCGTCCATCCGCAGGCCGAGGCGCTGCGCGAGGGCGATCTGGCGGTGGTCGTGCACTCCCCGTACGTGGTGAACCTCGCCTCGCTCAACAACCGGATCCGCATCCCGTCGCGCAAGATCGTGACCCAGCACGCGGAAGGCGCCGCGCAGGTCGGGGCGATCGGGCTGGTCGTGCACGGCGGGCACGTCACACAGGGCGAGGATGCCGCGCAGGGCGTGGACAACTGGCGCAAGTTCCTCGCGCGCCAGGAGGACGAGGGTGGCTTCCCGGTGCCCGTCCTGATCGAGAACACCGCCGGTGGCGACAACGCGATGGCCCGCAGCTTCGACGCGCTCGGCCGGCTGTGGGACGCGGTCGGCGGGTTCGGCGTCGGCTTCTGCCTCGACACGTGCCACGCGTTCTCGGCGGGCGAGGACCTTTCCGACGTGGTCGACCGGGCCCGGGCGATCACCGGCCGGATCGACCTGGTGCACCTCAACAACTCCCGCGACGCGTTCGGCTCCGCGCGCGACCGGCACGCGAACATCGAGGATGGCACGATCGATCCCGAGCAGCTCGCGGCGGTGTGCGCTGCGGCGGGCGCGCCGGTCGTCGTCGAGACGCCCGCCGAGGGGCAGGCCGCCGACATCGCGTTCCTGCGCGAGCGGCTGTCGGGTGCGGTCGTCGCGGGCGAGGGCTCCCCGCCGGGACCCCGAAGTGACCCGTAGCGAGGTGCGTCGCACCGACCGCCCACACAGCGACGCCACCCCCGACGACTCCCCGCAGGCGGTCGCTGGGCCGGTCGGCGACGCGGCGCCCGCACCAGGGCTCGACGACAACGCGCCCGAGCGTGGCGCCCTGGGCACGGGTGGCCTCTCGGCGGCAGTCGCCGACGCCGACACAGACGCCGCGGACGGGCGGGACCGGCGGTCGACGCCGGGCGCGCGGGGCTGGGCCGCCTTCCGGCCGCGGCGGGCGCCGACGCGCGTCGTGGCCGTCGTCGTCATGCTGCTCACGGCGGTGATGCTGCTGGTCGCCTACGCCGGTCGGGCTCGCTGCGTCGGCCCGACGTTCGACGCGCAGGGCCGCACGACGCCCGACTACGACATCCGCATCGACCGCGACCTCTGCTACTCCGACATCCAGTACCTCTGGCTCGACCGCGACATCGACAAGCACGTCTTCCCCTACGTCCACGGCGGCATCACCCCGCCGCCGGACAGCAAGCTCACCGGCGGTGCGGTCGAGTACCCGGTGCTCACCGGCCTGCTCATGTGGGCGGGCGCGCTGTACGCCCACAACGACGGGGAGTTCCTGCTCTACTCGGCGCTGCTGATGTCGCCGTTCGGCCTGCTCACCGGCTGGATGCTGGGGCGGCTGTCGCGGTGGCGCGCGCTGGTGTGGGCGCTGGGCCCACCGCTGTACCTCTACGCCTTCCACAACTGGGACCTGCCCGTCGTCGCGTGCGCGGCGGCGGCGGTGTTCGTGATGCACGGATGGGAGACGCGGTGGTCGCTGCGGCAGCGCGCGGTGCTCGCCGCGGTGCTGCTCGGGCTCGGCTTCGCGTTCAAGCTCTACCCGGGGGCGTTCGTCGCGCCGCTGGTGCTCTACGTGCTCACCGCGTCCCGGCCGGGCAGGCTCGACTGGTGGGGCGCGATCCGCGTGGCGCTCGCGGCCATCGTCACGGTGGTGCTGGTCAACCTGCCGTTCGCGCTCGTCGGCTACGCGGGGTGGCGTGCGTCGTTCACGTTCCAGGAGCTGCGCAAGGTCGACCTCACCACCAACTCCCTCTGGTACTGGGGCTTCCGGCCCGAGTCCGAGCCCACCAACGAGGCGTTCCAGCACTGGGTGAGCTGGCTCTCGCCGACGCTGGTGATCGCCTCCTTCGTCCTCGCGCTCGCCGTGGGCCTGTGGCGTCTCCGCCGCGACGGCGTCTACCCGTGGATCGCGGTGAGCGCGGCGATGCTGTGCGGCTTCCTGCTGCTGCACAAGGTCCACTCCCCGCAGTACACGCTGTGGCTGGTGCCGTTCTTCGTGCTGCTCGCCGTGCCGTGGCGGTGGGTGCTGGCGTACATGGTGGCCGACATCTGCATGGACGTCGGCGTCTTCCGCTGGTTCTACGCGATGAAGGTCGGCGTGGGGGGTGACATCGCGGCCGGGCTCGCGGGCCAGATGGTCGCGCTCGGGGTCTGGGGCCGGGCGGCCCTGCTCGCGGTGCTCTTCGTGGTGGTGCTGGCGGGCCGCGACCGGCTCGCCGCACGGGGCGCGCCTGCCCCCGGAGCCGCGCCGACCTCGGGAGCCGTGCCCGCGACGTGAGACGCCACGCGGGCCCGGTCGCCGTCGTCGCGGTGTACGTCGGGCTTGCGCTGTGGGTCACGGGGTCGTGGTGGACACCGCTGGGCGGGCGGCTCACCGCCGTGAACCCGTCGGACGCCACCCTGTTCTCCTGGCTGCTCACCTGGACCCCGCACGCGCTCGCGGCGGGCCATGCCCCGCTCTCCACGCCCGCGCTGAACGCGCCGAACGGCGTCAACCTCATGTGGAACAACGGCATGGCACTGCCCGCGCTGATCTTCGCCCCGGTCACGAGCGCGCTCGGCGGGCTGGCGACGGTCACCGTGCTCACGACGCTCGGCCTCGCCGCGTCGGCGACCGCCGCGTTCGGCACGCTGAGGGCGTTCGGCGCCCGGACGTTGCCCGCCGCGCTCGGCGGCTTCCTGTTCGGGTTCTCGCCCGCGATCATCGCGCAGGCGCTCGGCCACCCGAACCTGGTGCTGGACGCGCTGGCCCCGGTGCTCGTGCTGCTCGCGGTGCGCCTTGCCGTCCAGGAGCGGGCCCGGTGGCGCACCGCCGTGCTGCTGGGCCTGCTGGCCGCGGTCCAGCTGCTGATCGGCGAGGAGGTGCTGTTCGACAGCGGGATCGTGGTGGCGCTGATCCTGCTGGTGCTGGCGGTCTCGCACCCGCGGGAGGCGGTCCGGCGCGCGCCCCGGTTCCTGGCGCTCGCCGGGGCGGCGCTGGGCGTGTTCATGCTGCTCGGCGGGCCACTGCTGACGTTCCAGCTGCTCGGGCCGCTGCGGCAGACGGGAAGCCCGTTCACCGTGTCCTACTTCGGCATCGACCTCGCCAACCACGTCGTCCCCACTCCGCGGCAGCTCTTCACGACCGACGCGGCGAACGCGCGGGCCCAGTCGTTCCCCGGCGGCCCCGAGGAACGCGGCGGGTTCCTCGGGTGGCCGCTCGCCGGGGTCACGGTGGCGGCGCTCGTGCTGCTCGGCCGCCGCGAGCGGGTGCGGGTGCCGCTGCTGGTGGCGCTGGTCGTCGCGGTGCTCGCGTTGGGGGCGGAGCTGCGGGTCGACGGGCGGCGCACCGGGATCGCCATGCCGTGGGCGTACCTGGGCGGGCTGCCCGGGTTCGAGCACGTCATCCCGAGCAGGCTGGCCCTGTTCACCGCCGGGCTGCTGGGGGCCGGGCTGGCGTTCGCGCTCACCGCGCTGGGAGAGACCAGGCTGGGGAGGACGGCGTGGTCGGCGCGGGCCATGGCGACGACGCTCGTGGTCGTCGCCCTCCTCCCGCTCACGCCCGCACAGCTGCCCGGCGCCGACGCCGCCGCGGTGCCCGTCTTCTTCACCTCGCCCGACGCGCGGCTGTGCCCCGGCGGCAGCGTCCTCGTGCTGCCGTTCCCCACGCCGGAGACCACCGAGCCGCTGCGGTGGCAGGCGGCGTCCGGGATGGCGTTCGCGATGCCCGGCGGCTACTTCATCGGTCCGGCCGACAACGGCCGCGCCTACGTCGGCGGGCAGCCGACCCGCACCGGCGTCCTCCTGCGCGCGGTCCAGGCCGACGGCCAGGCGCGCCCGGTGACGGCCGCGATCCGCGACGCCTTCGCCAGCGACGTCCGGTACTGGCGGGCGTGCGCGGCCGTGCTCGGCCCGTCCCCGCACGCCGCGGCGGTGCTCGCCCAGGCCGAGGAGCTGATCGGCCACGCGCCCGAGGACGTCGGCGGCGTGCTCCTCTGGCGCAGCTTGCGCTAACCACGTCGTCCACGCGGGCCTTGAGTTGCAGCAGGGTGACACTCCTCCGATTGAGTCGCAGGAATGTCACCCTGCTGCGATGTGGGGCGCACCCGCGGCGCACCCCGGCGTGGCGCGCGCGGCGGTGGGGCCGCGCCTCACCGCCAGGCGAACACCGGCTGCTCCAGGTGCGCCACGCGCGTCGAACGCCCGCGTAGCACGACCTCACGGAACTGGTGCAGCACCGCGGCCGTGGGCGCGTGGATCAACCGGCCCAGCAGCGGCAGCTGGATCACCGGCGCGGCGGACTCGGGGATCGTGACGAAGCGCGGCTCGACGTCGAGGTCGGCGAGCGGCACCCGGTGCAGCTCGGCCACCTCGGTCGGGTTGGGCGCGAGCGCGGGCGACGCCCCCGCCCACAGCACCACCGGCGTGATCACGTACCCGGAGCGGGTGGCGTAGTCGTCGAGCAGGCCGAGCTCGGCGTCGGCGTCCAACGGCAGCCCGAGCTCCTCGGCGAGCTCGCGCCGGGCGGTCTCGCCGGGCCCCTCGGCGTCCTCGGCCCGCCCGCCGGGCAGCGCCCACTGGCCGGGGTGCCCGCGCAGCCGGGCCGCCCGCCGGGTGAGCAGGAACGCCGGGCCGCCGTCCTCCACGGTCAGCGTGACCGCCACGGCCGAGCGCTTGAGGCCCGGCCGGGAAAGGGGCCGCCGCGGGAACCGCGCCAAGGCTGCCGCGACCTCCTGCTGCTCTACGGTCGCGCTCATGACCTCTGGCTACTCGGGCACCCCACTTGTGCGCAAGCTGGGGATCACCGCGACCGGACGCACGTTGGTCGTCGGCGCGCCGCCCGGGTTCGTGCTCGACGCGCCGCACCACGTGCGCGCCGGGCGTCCCGGCTACGCGGTGCAGCTGCTCTTCTGCCCCGACGTGGCCACCCTGCGCCGCCGCTGGCCCGGCGCGGCCGATCGCAGCACCGAGCGCGGGGCGGTCTGGGTGGCCTGGCCCAAGCGCAGCTCCGGTGTGCCGACCGACCTCACCGAGGACGGCGTGCGCGACCACGCGCTGCCGCTGGGGTGGGTCGACACGAAGGTCTGCGCCATCGACGCGACCTGGTCGGGGCTCAAGCTCGTGCGACGCCTGCGCGGTACCTGACCGGCTCCGGTGGGGCGACGATGGGCCAGTCCGGGTCGTCCTCGACGTCGAGCTCCCGCACCGTGTCCGTCTCCGGCCGCACAATCGTCCGGATGACGAGAAAGACCAACAGGGCGACCATCGCGTCCCGGGCGACGACCGCGCCGAGGAACCAGTCCGGCGGCAGCCCTTTGTTGGCGGGCGTCAGGTAGTAGTACATGCGCGGTGCCCAGACCAGCGCGTCGAGCGTCATCCATGCCAGCAGGAGCCGCCAGCGCGGCAGGGCGAGCACGGCCAGCGGCACGAGCCAGAGCGAGTACTGCGGGCTCCACACCTTGTTCGCCAGCAGGAACGCGACCACGACGAGGAACGCCAACGACGCGATCCGCGGCGGGCGGGGCGCGAGGAACCCCAGCAGGGCCACGCCCACGCACGCCAGGGCGACCAGGACGACGACCACGGAGTTGAGCACGACGGGGATCTGGCCGTCGGCAAGCGCCCCGTCGAAGCCCGGCCAACCGGTGAAGTAGCTCACGACGAAGTAGAGCGAGTCCGGGTCGGCGGGCCGTTCCTGGTTGAGACGGAAGAACTCCGACCAGCCCACCGGCCACGCGAGCGCGACGGGCAGGTTGACCGCGGTCCAGGTGAGCAGGGCCCCCACGACCGCGCGGACGGCGGTCTCGACCTGCCGCCGCCGCAGCCCGATGACCACCACCGGCAGGAGCAGCAGCAGCGGGTAGAACTTGAACGCCCCGCCGATGCCCAGCACCGCCCCGGCGAGCATCGGCCGCCCGCGGGCCAGCGCGAGCATGCCGCCGGTGGCGCAGGCGACGGCGAGCGCGTCGAAGTTGGTGAAGACGTGGACGACCACCAGCGGCGAGAGCGCCACCAGCGCCGTGTCCCACGGCCGCACCCTGCGCAGCCCGCGCACGCAGCGGACGACGACCAGCCAGGAGAGCGCGAGGAAGATCGCCGTGATGTCGAAGTAGACGATCACGGGCAGGGCGTTGGGCAGCGGAAGCCGCGCGGCGAGCCACTCCCAGCCGTCGGTGAGGCGCGCGTTGGCGTACTGGAAGAACCCGGTGAGCACCGGGTACTCCATGTAGCGGGTCTGCTGCTCCGGCGTGCCCTCGTTCTCGAACCACGCGTCGCGGTAGGGGACATTGCCCGCGGCGAGGCCCTCGATGCCGTAGAGCGGCACCGTGTCGGAGTAGCACATCGCGACGTACTGCCGGTTGTCGCGCCAGTCGAGCGCGGGCCCGTCGGCCGTGGGGTAGGACTGCAGGCACGCGGCCTTGCCCAGCCACCCCGCCGCGAGCGTCACCACCGCGAGCAGCAGCAGCACGCGCAGCGGCGTCCAGAAGATGCTGCGCCCCACGAGCGCGTGCCGCCCGAGCGGCCCGCCCACCATGCGGCTGGCGGACGCCACGAGGGGCTCGGTCCAGGTCGGGACGACCCGCTCAGCGGCGGGATCGCGTCCTTCCCCGGTCCTGGTCACCCGACGACGGACCGGGGGCCAGTGGTCCGCGGGAGGATGAACGCGGCGTTGCTGTCGCCGTTGTTGTCACCGCCGTCGCTGTTCTTCTTCTTCTTCTTTTTCTTGTCCTTCTTGTCGCCGTTGTCGCTGGAGGACGGGTCGGCTGTCGCGTAGACGCTCGCGGCCGAGGCGTCGTTGTTGGCGTACGCGGGCGTGCCCATCGGCTCGTACGGCGAGAAGTCGGCCTTGGGGGCGTCCCTCAGCGCGGCGTTCATGAACGCCTGCCAGATCGGCCCCGGCAGGGTGCGCCCGTAGACGACCGAGCCGGAGCGGGTGCGGATCGGGTCGCTCTTGTCGGAGCCGACCCAGACCGCCGCCGACAGCGACGGGGTGTAGCCGACCGTCCAGGCGTCGCGGTTGTCGCGGGTCTCGCCGAGCTGGTTCGTGCCGGTCTTGGCGGCGGCGTCGCGCCCGCCCGCCAGCGCGAAGCCCGAGGTGCTCGGCACGTCCAGCATGGACTCGGTGACGTTGCGCGCGAGCTGCTGGCTGAACACGGCCTGCCCGGCGACCGGCGTGGTACCGCGGTCGATCAGCACCCGGCCGTCGGCGGCGGTGACCTTCTGCACGATGTGGGGGTCGTACCGCTGCCCGTCGGCGGCGAACGTGCCGTAGGCCGCGGCCATGTCCACGACGTGGACGGGCTTGTCACCCAGCGAGATGCCGCCGCTGGGGTCCGGCAGCAGGTCGGCCGGGATGCCGGCCGAATGCGCGGTCTCCGCGACGCTCTGCGGCCCCACCTGCACCGCGATCTGGTAGAAGACCGTGTTCGTCGACTTGGTCATGGCGGTCATGACGCTGCACTGGTCGCAGCTGTCGCCGTCGGAGTTGGCCACCTTGGTGCCCGCGATGACCATCGGCGAGGTGCCCGCGTACTCGGTGCCCAGGCCGAATCCCGACACGTTCTGCAAGGCCGTGGCCACGACGAACGGCTTGAACGTCGACCCCGGCGGCCGGGTGACCGCGGCGCCCGCGTAGTCGATGCCCGGCCCGTTGGAGCCGCCGAAGTAGGCCTGGATGGCGCCGGTGCGCGGGTCCACCGCCACCAGCGCGGTGCGCAGGTTGGCGGGCTGGCTCTTCATCACCTTGGTGACGGCGGCGACCGCGGCGTCCTGCCGGGCCTTGTCGATCGTCGTGGTGACGGTGAGGCCGCCGGTGTCGATCTCGTCCTGGGAGATGCCGTTGGCCTTCATCTCGGCCTCGGCCCGCTCGTAGATGTGGTAGCGGTCGTCGTCCGGCACGCCCGCGCCGACCGGGGCCTGCGGCAGCACGTCGGGCGGGAACTGCTGCTGGGCGCGCACCGCGGGGGTGATGAAGCCCGCCTGCGCCATGTTGTCGAGCGTGTACTTCCAACGGATCTCGGTGCCCGCGCGGTTCTTCGTCGGGTCGAGCGCCGACGGCGACTGGATCATCCCGGCGAGCATCGCGCCCTGGGAGATCGACAGCTGGCCGACGTCCTTGCCGAAGTACGCCTGCGCCGCGGCCTGGATCCCGTAGGCGCCGCGCCCGAAGTAGACGGTGTTGAGGTAGTTCTCGAGGATCTGGTCCTTCGTCTGCTCCTTGGAGATCTTGATCGAGAGGATGATCTCCTTGTACTTGCGCCACAGCGAGGCCTGGTCCTGCCCCGTGGACACCTTCACGTACTGCTGCGTGATCGTCGAACCGCCCCCGACGCCGCCGGTGAGCTGGTTGTAGACGGCGCGCGCGATGCCCAGCGCGTCGAAGCCGGGGTTGGAGTAGAACGTGCGGTCCTCCGCGGCGAGCACCGACTGCCGGACGTGCTCGGGCACCTTGTCGATCGTGACGATGTTGCGGTTGATGTTGTTGTCGTTGCCGTCCTTGGGCCGCACGACGGCGATCGGCTCGCCGCCCGCGAACGTGTAGGTGGCGGTCTGGACGATGCCCGCGTCCCCGATCGAGGGCACTTTGAAGATCATCCAACCGACGACGAACGCCAGCAGCGGGAGGAGCACGAGCACACCGAGCACACCGAGCAGCCAGTTGCGCAGCCGGTGGCGCCGCTTCGGCGGCTTGGCCGGGCCCGACCGGGAAGCGCCTCGGGGGCTCCGCGGGGGGCCCACGGGGGCACCGGGGCGCGGCGCCATGGGGCGCTGCTGCCGGATGGTGGGCGGCGGTACGCGGTGGGGAGCCATACGGCCGGGTGCAGCGGACCGGGGATCGCGCCCGACGGTCATCGCGCTCCTCCTGGCGGTTGTGCGGTGGGTGCAGCCTGTCATGTCGGTGGGGGGCCGACGGTCGGGGTCACTCGGCTGCGGTACGGCGGCGACGCCCCGCGGGGGCGGCACCCGTGCCCATGACATAGGACAGCACCAGATGGTTCCAACTGCAGGTGCGGCAGACCTCCACCACGTACACGGAGAAGTCCGGGTGGAGGTTCGCCAGCTGCTCGATCTCCTGTGCAGCGCGCGCCGAGCCCGCGGCGTTACCGAGGCTCTCGCCGAAGACCCAGGAGACGAGCGTCAGCCGCTCCTTGCGGCAGACCGGACACGTGACATCGCTCGGCTCGCCGTGGAAGCGGGCGGCCCGCAGCAGATACGGGCTGGCGTCGCAGACCTCCGCGACCCCGACCCGACCGGAGTGCACGTCCGCGAGCAGCGCCCGCCGCTGCAAGGCGTAGTCGACCATCTGCCGCTGGCTGCGCACGCGGCCAGGGTACGCGGCGCGGCGGCGGTCCCGACCTTCACCGTGTTGCGCCATTCGTCGTCGGCGTGCGTAGATGTATCGGTTCGATATAGTGGCCAGGTACATCGCTTCGCTGTCGGGGAGGTCGGGCGTGCTGGAGCTGGCGTTGCTCGGTCTCCTCCGCGAGGCCCCCGTGCACGGCTACGAGCTGCGCAAACAGCTGGCCTTGCGGCTCGGGGGCCTGCGCGCGTACTCGTACGGATCGCTGTACCCGGCCCTGCGGCGGCTCACGCGCGCGGGCCTCATCGTCGAGGAGACCGGGCCGGAAGACACGACGCGCTCCAAGCGGGCGCGTCGGGTGTACCGGATCACCGCGGAGGGTAAGGAGCGGCTCGACGAGCTGCTCTCCGAGTCCGGCCCGCACGCGTGGGACGACGAGGGGTTCGGCGTCCACCTGGCGTTCTTCGCCCGCACGCCCACCGAGACGCGCATGCGGATCCTCGAGGGGCGCCGCCGCGCCGTCGAAGAGCGGCGCGAGGGCATGCGGGCGGCGCTCGCGAAGGCCAACGAACAGATCGACCGCTACACGAGACAGCTGCAGCAGCTCGGGCTCGACGCTTGCGAGCGCGAGGTGCGGTGGCTCAACGAGCTGATCGAGCATGAGAAGAAGGAGACCGGACCATGACCGAGGTACGGGTTGCCGTCGTTGGCGTGGGGAACTGCGCCTCGTCGTTGGTGCAGGGCGTCCACTACTACGCAGGCGCCGACCCTGCGGTCCGGGTCCCCGGGCTGATGCACGTCGACTTCGGCGGGTACCACGTGCGCGACATCCGGTTCGTCGCCGCGTTCGACGTCGACGCCAAGAAGGTCGGCCGCGACCTCTCCGAGGCGATCGGCGCGAGCGAGAACAACACCATCAAGATCGCCGACGTGCCGCCGCTCGACGTGCCCGTGCTGCGCGGGCACACCCTCGACGGGCTGGGCCGCTTCTACCGCGAGACGATCACCGAGTCCGACGAGGAGCCGGTGGACGTGGCGCAGGTGCTCCGCGACACCCGGGCCGACGTGCTCGTCTCCTACCTGCCGGTGGGCAGCGAGGCGGCCGACCGGTTCTACGCGCAGGCCGCGCTCGACGCGGGAGTGGCGTTCGTCAACGCGCTGCCGGTGTTCATCGCGTCCGACCCGGTGTGGGCGGAGAAGTTCCGCGTCGCCGGGGTGCCGATCGTGGGCGACGACATCAAGAGCCAGGTCGGCGCCACCATCACCCACCGCGTGCTGGCCAAGCTGTTCGAGGACCGCGGCGTGCAGCTCGACCGCACGATGCAGCTCAACGTGGGCGGGAACATGGACTTCCTGAACATGAAGGAGCTGGAGCGGCTGGAGTCGAAGAAGGTCTCCAAGACCCAGTCGGTCACGTCGCAGGTGGACCGCGACATGGGCCGCGAGAACGTCCACATCGGCCCCTCGGACTACGTGGCGTGGCTCGACGACCGCAAGTGGGCCTACGTGCGGCTGGAGGGCCGTGCGTTCGGCGACGTGCCGCTGAACCTGGAGTACAAGCTCGAGGTCTGGGACTCGCCCAACTCCGCGGGCATCATCATCGACGCCGTCCGCGCCGCGAAGATCGCGCTGGACCGGGGGATCGGCGGGCCGATCCTCTCGGCGTCGAGCTACTTCATGAAGAGCCCGCCGGAGCAGTACGGCGACGACGTGGCGCGCGACGCCGTCGAGGCGTTCATCCGGGGCGACGTGGAGCGCTGACGAGGCCCTTCCGTTTCGCAACTGTTGTGGCGACATTTCCGGAACGGAAGGTGTTTCACCCGTCCGGGTTTATCACGGCCGAATCACGACGACAACGTCGCCGCTGCTCCGCCGGGTGCAGTGATCACTGTGGACCAAGTGGAGTAGGCTGGTGAGCACGCTCACCTCATTATTCCCGGGTTTGAGACGTCGGTCATTGGGACTTGTCGAAATCGGTTCGTAATGTGCCGAACGGCCTCACGGGTCGCCGTCCACCCGGGACGGTGGGCGTGGGGTCACCGTCCGGAAGGGCGGGACGTGGTGGGGCCTGCTTCGTGAGCGGCCACACAGCAGTCGCGGCCCTCCCGTGGCCGTCGCTCCCCGGCGGCGCCCGCGTCCGACGGTGCTCACCCCGAGGACCTTCGTGCCCCACCCCACCTTGTCCGCTCCCGACCCCACCCCGGCCTGCGGTGCGGGTGACCCCGCCACCGGCGCCGCGGCCGTTGCGCCGTCGACGCCCGCGGACGGCCCCCGCGCAGCACGCCCCGCCTCCGGCGACGGGGCGCTCGCGGTCCGTCCGGCGCGGGCGGCGGCTGCGGCCCGTCCGGCGCCGTCGATGGCGGCTCGCGCCGCGATCGTCGCCACCGGGACCGCCGCGGCGGCCGTGCTCGCGCTGCTGCCCGCAGCCCCGGCCGCTCCGACGAGCTCGGCCCTTCCGCTCGCCACGACCCCGCCCGCGGCGGCGGGGTACGGGAGCGCGGCCGTGGGCGGGCACCCGGCGTCGACGGCGGCTGGACCGACGCCGTCGCTGCCCACCGTCACCGCGGCGGTCACGCCCGCCGCCGTCCGCACCCCGGCAGCGGCCGCTCGCGGCTCGGCGATGCAGAACGCGCTCAGCAAGCTCGGCGCGCGCTACCGCTACGGCGCCACCGGCCCGAACGCGTTCGACTGCTCCGGCCTCGTGTACTGGTCCTACCGCCAGGAGGGCGTCTCGCTGCCGCGCACGAGCCGGGCCATGTCCCGGGTCGGCACGCCCGTGGCGAAGAGCAACCTGCAGCCCGGCGACCTGGTGTTCTTCTACCGGCCCGTGAGCCACGTCGCGATCTACATCGGCGACGGCCAGGTCGTGCACGCCAGCACGTACGGCAGCCCGGTGAAGGTCTCCTCGCTGAGGGGGATGCCGTTCACGACCGCCCGCCGGATCTGACCGAGGTACCCACCACGGCGGTCGGGCAGGCCGTCGACGCCCGGTCCGCGGCGGGTCGACACCCATCGCCGCGCAGGTACCCGCCGCGGGACCGGGGCGTGGCGCTACCAGTGCGCAGGTCCGCGGGCCGGAGGTGGTCCACGGTCGCGCACCGTAGCCGCGTGCCGCGTAGAGTCCGGCGCCGTGATCGAACCCGATCTTCGTCCGCTGGCGCTGGTCACGGGCGCTTCCGGCGGGATCGGCGCGGCGGTGGCCCGAGCGCTCGCCCCCGGCCACGACCTCCTGCTCGGCGGACGGGACGCGAGCGCCCTCCAGGAGCTCGCCTGCGAGCTGCCCGGATCGCGGCCGTGGCCGGTCGACCTGACCGACACCCGCGCGCTGGCCGAGGCCGTCGCGGGCATCTCGCGCCTCGATGTCCTGGTGCACTCAGCGGGCGTCGGACTGCTCGGCACCATCGCCGAGACGTCGGCGTCGACGTGGCGGCGCCAGCTCGACGTCAACGTGGTGGCGGTCGCCGAGCTGACCCGGCTGATGCTGCCCGCGCTGCGCGCCGCGCGCGGCCGGGTGGTGCTGGTCAACTCCGGGGCGGGCATCACCGCCCGTGCAGGCTGGGGGTCGTACGCGGCGAGCAAGTTCGCGCTGCGGGCCTTCGCCGACGCGCTGCGCGACGAGGAGGCGCCCAACGGCGTGCGCGTCACCTCCGTGCATCCGGGCCGGACGGACACCGAGATGCAGCGCCAGGTCGTCCGCCAGGAAGGCGGGCAGTACCGGCCGGAGCGCTACCTGCGTCCCGAGTCGGTGGCCGGGGCGGTGCTGCTGGCGGTCACGGCTCCCGCCGACGCCGTCTTGACGGAGCTGGTCCTGCGTCCGGCCGACCCCACCCGGTGAGTCCCGCATCCCGGCACGGTGAGTCCCGCGTTTCAGCACGGTGAGTCCCGCGTCTCGGCACGGCGTGTTCGGGATCTCGGCACGGCAGGCTCACCCCCGATGACGTCGTGATCACCGGCTGGGCGCGTGAAGTGGCCAGAACTGACCGCATTTGCGCCGAGCCGATGATCATGGCGGGGTCGAGCGGGGTGGGCGCCGTCGGAGTGCCACCGAGCGGGCAGCCCGGAGGCGAGATCCATCGTCAGGGACAAGGCGGCGAAAACCTCGGCGACGCGGATCACCGCCGCAGGTTAGTAGAGTTCGGACATGCTCGATCCGGAGTCGGTTGACCTCGACGAGCTACGCATGGCGCTCGACGACCATTCACCGGAAACCACGTGGTGGATCCATCCCGGCGAGGGGCGGATCGAGTCGCGGCACGGGTACGACGACGGGCCCGCGCCGGAGGGCTGGCGACAGATCGGTTCGGTCGGCTCGCACGAGGGCTACCGGGAGATGGCCGAGTTCGTCTCCGGCGTCCACCACCGCCGCGCCGCCGAGCTGCTGGACCGGGCGATCACCGGCCGGGGCGCGTTCCGGCGCTTCAAGGACACGCTCTTCGAGTTCCCCGAGCTGCGTGAGCAGTGGTACCGCTTCCGCGACGCCCGCTCCCGGCGACGCGCGCTGCGCTGGTTGGCCGACGAAGGACTGGTCGAACCGGCGGCCGCCATGCGGATGATGGAGCGCTTCCCCGACCCGGCGTCCGACGACGAGGACGTGCCCGCCGCACTCGCCGTCGACCTCGGGCTGCTGTACGGCAACCGGCTGGAGCGCCTGCTGCTCTTCGGCGCGTGGGCGCGCGGCGACGATCCGGAGGAGCATGCCGTCGAGGTGGTCGTCGTGCTGGCCGACCTGCGCTCGCCGTGGGACGAGCTGCGGCTGATGGAGGACGTGCTGTGGCGGCACGCCGAACGGTCCGGGCTGACGATCATCGCGGTGCCGGTGAGCGCCGAGCAGTGGACGGCGGCGGACAGCCCGCTCCTGCGGCGGGCGGCGGCCGAGGCGGTGCAGGTGCCATGACCGTCGGCAGGGGCGCAGGCCGGGAGCGTCGGACGTGAGCACCGGGATCGACCGCGCGCGTGAGGAGCTGTTCGCCGCGCACCTCCTCGCGACCACCCAGTTCGGGGCACAGGCGGTCGCGCTCGCCCACCGCGGGGCGCTGGCCGCCGCCGAGGCCGCGCTCGACGCGCTCGACCGCGTGCCGCCCGCCGAGCCCGCGGCCCTCGTCACGACGTTCCTGCGGCAGGTCGTGCGCGAGCGCGGGCTCGACCCCGAAGCCGGGCGGCTGGTCCGCTCGCTGCACAACCGCGCGGTGGTGGCCGACGCCGTCGGCGCCAGCCCACCCGAAGAGGCCGTCCGCGCCATCGCCGACGCCACCCTCGTTGTCGACGCGGTGGACGACTGGCTCACGCACTCGGAGTTCGTCACGATCGCGCGCGCGGCCGTCCGGCCGCCCGGGCGCCGGGGCAACCCGGGGTCACTTCGCACACCCTGAGGCGTCCTCGCACAAGTTCGACCCTGTGCGAGGACGCATGAACCTTTGCGAAGTCGGGATGTGTGGCCAGGCTGTGCCGGGCTCAGGCCACCACGTTGACCAGACGGCCGGGCACCACGATCACCTTCCGCGGCGCGCGCCCGCCCAGCATCTCGACGACCTTCGCGTCGGCCAGCGCGGCGGCCTCGACCTCGTGGGGCCTCGCGTCCGCGTCGACCACGACCCGCGACCGGACCTTGCCGTTGACCTGGATCGGGTACTCGACGGAGTCGGCCACCAGGTAACGCTCGTCGGCCACCGGGAACGGCCCGTGCGCCAACGACTCGGCGTGCCCCAGCCGCGCCCACAGCTCCTCGGCGATGTGCGGGGTCAGCGGCGCCATCATCAGCACCAGCTGCTCGGCCACCGACCGCGGCACGCCACCTCCGGCGTACGTCTTGGTCAGGTGGTTGTTCAGCTCGATCAGCTTGGCCGCGGCGGTGTTGTAGTGCAGTGCGACGTAGTCCGCGTGCACCCCGGCGATCGCCTTGTGCAGCGCCCGCAGCGTGTCCTCGTCGGGCTCGGCGTCGCTGACCCGCAGCGCACCGGTCGACTCGTCCACCAGGTTGCGCCACACCCGCTGCAGGAACCGCTGCGAGCCGACGACGTCACGCGTCGACCACGGCCGCGAGACCTCCATCGGCCCGGTCGACATCTCGTACAGCCGGAACGTGTCGGCGCCGTAGCGCGCGCACATCTCGTCGGGCGTCACCACGTTCTTCAGCGACTTGCCCATCTTCCCGTACTCCCGGCGCACGGGTGCGTTGTTCCACGTGAAACCACCGTCGGCCGTCTCGACGACCTCCTCCGCGGGCACGTACGTGCCGCGGGCGTCGGTGTAGGCGTAGGCCTGGATGTAGCCCTGGTTGAACAGGCGGCGGTAGGGCTCCTCCGAGCTCACGAAGCCCAGGTCGTACAGCACCTTGTGCCAGAACCGCGCGTACAGCAGATGCAGCACGGCATGCTCGACGCCGCCGACGTACAGGTCGACACCACCCGTGTCGCCGTCGGAACGGGGCCCCATCCAGTACCGCTCGACGTCGGCGTCGACGAACCGGTCATGGTTCTCCGGGTCCAGGTAGCGCAGCTCGTACCAGCACGAACCCGCCCACTGCGGCATCGTGTTGGTCTCCCGGGTCAGTCCGCCGCCCACGTCCAGCCACTCGGCGGCCCGCGACAGCGGCGGCTCCGGCTCGGTGTCCGCGTCGTCCGGGTCGTAGGTGCGCGGCGAGTAGTCGTCGATCTCGGGCAGCTCGACGGGCAGCTGGTCCTCGTCAACCGGGATGGGGCCGTCGGCGTCCCAGACGATCGGGAACGGCTCGCCCCAGTAGCGCTGGCGGGAGAACAGCCAGTCGCGCAGCTTGTACTGCACCACCGACTCGCCGAAGCCCTTGGCGACCAGCCAGTCGATGATCCTCCGCTTGGCGTCGGCGACGCCCAGGCCGTTCAGGCTGACCTCGGGGTTCGCCGAGTTGATCGCCGGGCCGTCGCCGACGTACGCCTCGCCCACGAACCCGTCGGACGGCTGCACCGTGCGGACGATCGGCAGGTCGAACATCGCGGCGAAGTCCCAGTCGCGCTGGTCCTGTCCGGGCACGGCCATGATCGCGCCGGTGCCGTAGCCCATCAGGACGTAGTCGGCGACGAACACGGGGATCTCGACGCCGTTGACCGGGTTCACCGCGTAGGCGCCGGTGAAGACGCCGGTCTTGTCCTTGTACTCCTGCCGGTCCAGGTCGGACTTGCGCGCCGCCGCCGCCCGGTAGGCCGCCACCGCCGCTGCGGGAGTCGCGGCCCCGCCCGTCCACCGCGGATCGACGTCGGACGGCCACGCGGGCGTCGCGATCGCGTCGACCAGCGGGTGCTCCGGCGCCAGCACCATGTAGGTCGCACCGAACAGCGTGTCGGGACGGGTGGTGAAGACCTCGATCGCCGTGTCACCGACCGGGAAGCGCACCTGCGCGCCCTCCGAGCGGCCGATCCAGTTGCGCTGCATGGCCTTCACGGAGTCCGGCCAGTCCAGCCGGTCCAGGTCGGCGACCAGCCGGTCGGCGTATGCGGTGATCCGCATCACCCACTGCTTCAGGCTGCGGCGGAACACGGGGAAGTTGCCCCGGTCGCTGCGCCCCTCGGCGGTGACCTCCTCGTTCGCCAGCACCGTGCCCAGACCGGGGCACCAGTTGACGGGGGCCTCGGAGACGTAGACCAGTCGGTAGGAGTCGATCACGCGACGCCGCTCGGCGGTGCTCAGCGCGGCCCACGGGCGACCGTCGGGCGTCGCCCGCTCGCCTGCGGCGAACGTCGCCTCCAGCTCGGCGATCGGGCGGGCCCGGTCGCCGTCGTACCAGGAGTTGTAGATCTGCAGGAAGATCCACTGCGTCCAGCGGTAGAACTCGACGTCGGTGGTGGCGACCGACCGACGCTGGTCGTGCGCCAGGCCCAGCTGCCGCAGCTGGGCCTTGTACCGCAGGATGTTCTCCTCGGTGGTCTTGCGCGGGTGGGTGCCGGTCTGGACGGCATACTGCTCAGCGGGCAGGCCGAACGCGTCGAAGCCCATGGCGTGCAGCACGGTCTTGCCGGTCATGCGCAGGTAGCGGCCCAGGACGTCGGTGCCGATGAAGCCCAGCGGGTGCCCGACGTGCAGGCCCGCACCCGAGGGGTACGGGAACATGTCCAGCAGGTAGACCTTCTCGCCTGCGGGCATCTCGCCCGGCGGCACTGCCCAGGGCCCCGCAGGGTTGGGCACCTGGAAGGTACCCTCGGTCTCCCAGTGGTCCTGCCAGCGGCGCTCGATCTGCTCGGCCAGCGCTGCGCCATAGCGGAACGGCAGGGCCTCGGCGTCGGTCGGCACGATTGACGTGTCGGTGCTCATGTCCACTCCTGAAATCGGCCCGGAAACCAGAAGACCCCTCCGCCCGCCTGGGCATGAGGGGTCACCGCGCCGGTGCTCGGAACTACGGCGCGGTGGTGTCGGTAAGTCGACGGGCCACGTCACCAGGGTAACGCCGCCGGTACCGGCCCGACGACCGGGTTCGCCTAGGCTGGCCCTGTGCCCGTCACCGTCCGCATCGTCGCCGGAACACTCCTCGTGCTCGCCGGGCTCGCGCTCGTCGTCGTGGCGGTGCTCGGGGCGCGCGCGGCGCTGGGGCGCAACCGGTGGGTCGGCGTGCGCACCGCGTCGACGCTGGCGTCGGAGACCCAGTTCGTCGCCGCCAACCGGGCGGCCGCCATGCCGATCGGGGCGGCCGGGGTGGTCGCGGTGGTCGGCGGCGCCGTCGTTTCCGCCGGTGGGGGCGGTGTGCTGGATGGGGTCGTGTTGACGATAAGCCTGGTCGGTGTTCTCGGGCTGACCGTCGTGGGCGGGGTGGTCGGCGACCGCGCCGCCGCCCTCACGCCCGCCCCGGCGCCCTTCACCGCGACGTGCGGGGGCACGTGCGCGGGGTGCGACCTCGTCGCCGGGTGCCGGACCTCCGTCGAGGACGCGCACACCGACGCCTGACGGGCGCCGCGGCCAGCCGGTGATCACCGGCTGGGTGCGCAAACCGGCCAGAACCGGCCGGAAATGCGCCGAGCTGGCGATCACGGGGCCAGGGTCGCGGGGTTGGGGTCGAGGGGTTGGGGTTTGGGGTCGGCGACTGCGCCGCCCTCACGGCGGCCAGTGATCACCAGCTCGGTGCGTGGACCGGCCAGAACTGACCGGGAATGCGCCGAGCCGGCGATCATGGGGTCAGGGCGGGCGAGCCGGGGGCATGCGCCGGGCGGCCAGGCTGGCCACCCGGCACCCGGCACCCGGCGCGGCGAGCCAAGCGACGACCCGAGCCGGGCGTGTCGGGCGGCGGGCTGCAGATGGGCCACCGGGCCACCGGCGGCGAACCGAGGGCGGGCGGGCCCGTCAGTTCTGCCGCACGTCCGCCGGGTAGGTGGCGAGCAGGGCGATCGGCGGGCCCTGGCGTCTCAGGACGCGCCCCCAGAGGTTGGGGTCGTGCCCGGACAGGACGTCGTCGGGCAGCGCGGGCACGACGATCCAGTCGCCCCGCCCGATCTCCCCGGCCAGCTGGCCCGCGTCCCACCCGGCGTACCCGGCGAAGACCCGCAGGCCGCGCAGCCGGGACGCGAGCGGGGCGGGGTCGCCGTCGAGGTCGACCAGCGCCACCGGTCCGCGCACCCCCACGAGCCCCCGCAGCGCGGCCGGGTCCTGCCCGGTGCGCACCGCGGCCAGGCACAGCGCCGTCTGGCTCTCCACCGGCCCACCGACGAACACGGCGTGCGGGAGGGTGGCCAGCGGCGCCCACGAGGGGAGGACGTCGCGCACGGACACCTCGCCCGGCCGGTTCAGGACGACGCCCAGTGTGCCGCGGTCACGGTGCTCGATGACGTAGACGACCGTGCGCCGGAAGTTCGGGTCCGCCAGTCCCGGCGCCGCCACCAGCAGGCTTCCCGGAGCCACGCTCGCGTCGTGACCGGGGCGCCCCCCGAAGCGGTCCTCCACCACGTGGGTCATCGTCGCATCCGGGTGTTGCGCGTAGCCTTCGGCGGGTGCCGTCCCCGGTTCCGCCGCCGTCACCCACGGCGGTGACGGCGCCCCCGGAGCGGCTCGGCCTGCTCGGGTTGCTGCGCACCGGCCGTTACCGCCTCCTGCTCCTGCTGCGCTTCGCCACCCAATGGGGTGACGGGATGTTCCAGGCCGCGCTGGGCGGCGCGGTGCTGTTCAACCCCGAGCGGCAGGCCGACCCGCTGGCCGTCGCCGCCGGGCTGGCCGTCCTCCTCATGCCGTACTCCGTGGTGGGCCCGTTCGTCGGAACGCTGCTGGACCGTTGGGACCGCCGCCGGGTGCTGCTGTTCGCCAACGCGGCGCGGGTGGTGCTGATCGTGGGGGTGGCGGCGGCCGTCGCGACCGGGGTCACCGGACCGGCGCTCTACCTGGGCGCGCTGGCCGTCATGGGGTTCAGCCGCTTCGTGCTCGCCGGGCTGTCGGTGGCGCTGCCGCACGTCGTCGCGCGGCGGCACCTCGTGGAGGCCAACACGCTCGCCGTGACGGCGGGCGTCGGGTTCTCGGCGTTCGGCGCGGTGTGCGCGATCGGGCTGCGCATGGCGGTCGGCTCGGGGAACGCGGGTTCCGCGCTGACGACGCTCATCGCGGGTGTCGGCCCCTTCGTCGCGGCCGTGCTCGCCACCGGGTTCCGCCGTCGCAGCCTCGGCCCGGACGGTCCCCGCGGCCCGTCCGGCACCGCGGTGGCGGTGCTGCGCGGCTTCGTCGACGGGGCGCGGGCCGTTGCCGCCAACCCGTCGATCACGGCGTCGTTCGCCGGGCTGGCCGCGCACCGGCTCGCGTTCGGCATCAGCACCCTGCTGACGCTCCTGCTCTTCCGCTATTCGTTCACCGACCACGGGCCGCTGCGTGCGGGCCTGCCGGGGATCGGCGAGCTGGTGGCCGTGGCCGCGGCGGGGCTGCTGTGCGCGGCGCTCGTGACGCCCTGGTCGGTGCACCGCTGGGGACGGCCACGGACGATCCGGGTGGCGCTCGCGGTCGCCTGCGTCGCCCAGTTCGGGGTCGGCCTCGCCCTCAGCCTTCCGGTGGTGCTCGCGGGCGCGTTCGTGATCGGGCTGGCGGGGCAGGTCGTCAAGCTGTGCGCGGATGCCGCCGTGCAGAGCGAGGGCCCGGACGGCGCGCTCGGGCGGATCTTCGCGTTGTACGACGTGGTGTTCAACGTCGGGTACGTCGGCGCGGTCGCGCTGGCAGCGTTCGCCGCCCCGCCGGACGGGCGCGCGCCGTGGCTCTTCGCCGGGGCGAGCGCGCTGTACGCCGTCGGCCTGCTGGTGCACGACGCCCAGCAGCGCCGCCTCCGCGCCGCGCCGGAGTGACCGCAGCGACCCGCGGCGCCGTGGCCGCCCCGCCGCCCCGACTTCGCACACCCAGTGGTGTCTTCGCACATGGCCGACCCTGTGCGACGACGCCGGAACGTGTGCGAAGTCGGCCTCGGGGGTCAGGCCGGGGTCAGGCCACGCCGTTCTCCGCCGCCCACCGACGCAGCTCCGCCTCCGCCGCCTCGCGGGTCAGCGGGCCGCGCTCCATGCGCAGCGCGAGCATGTGCTTGTAGGCCTTCCCCACCAGCGGGCCGGGCGGGATCCCGAGCAGCTCCATGATCGCGTTGCCGTCGAGGTCGGGCCGGATCGCGTCGAGCTCCTCCTGCTCACGCAGGGCGGCGATGCGCGCCTCCAGCCCGTCGTACGTGCGCTGCAGCGCGGCGGCCCGCCGCTTGTTGCGGGTGGTGCAGTCGGAGCGCACGAGCTTGTGCAGCCGGTCGAGCAGCGGCCCGGCGTCGGTGACGTAGCGGCGCACCGCCGAGTCCGTCCACTCGCCGCCGCCGTAGCCGTGGAAGCGCAGGTGCAGGAAGACGAGCTGCGCCACGTCGTCCACGATCGCCTTGGGGTAGCGCAGCGCGCGCAGCCGCCGCCGGACGAGCTTCGCCCCGACCACCTCGTGATGGTGGAAGCTCACCCGCCCGTCCGGCTCCTTGCGACGGGTGTCGGGCTTGCCGATGTCGTGCAGCAGCGCGGCGAGCCGCAGCACGAGGTCGGGCCCCTCGGTCTCGCGGTCGATCGCCTGCTCCATCACGACCAGCGAGTGCGTGTAGACGTCCTTGTGCTGCATGTGCTCGTCGATCGCCAGCCGCATGGCGGGCACCTCGGGCAGCACGACCTCGGCGAGGCCGGTGTCGACCAGCAGCTCGATCCCGCGCCGCGGGTGCTCGCCCAGTACCAGCTTCGTCAGCTCCACCTGCACCCGCTCCGGGGTGATCCGCGCCAGCTCGCCCGCCATCGCCGTCATCGCCGCGACCACCCGCCGCGCGGGCGTGAACCCCAGCTGCGCGACGAACCGGGCGGCGCGCAGCATCCGCAGCGGGTCGTCGGCGAACGACTCCTCCGGCGTCGCTGGCGTGTCCAGCATCCCGCCCGCCAGCGCGGCGAGCCCGCCGAACGGGTCGACGAAAGCCCGCCGCGCCCCGGTGAGCTCGACGGCCATGGCGTTGACGCTGAAGTCGCGCCGCACGAGGTCGTCCTCGATCGTCTCACCGAAGGCGACGACGGGGTTGCGCGTGACGCGGTCGTAGGCGTCCGACCGGAACGTCGTGATCTCCATGAGCACGCCGCGGCGGCGCAGCCCGACGGTGCCGAACGCGATGCCGGTGTCCCAGACCGCGCTCGCCCACCCGTCGACGATCGCGAGGACGGCGTCGGGCCGGGCGTCGGTCGTGAAGTCCAGATCGGTGCCAACGCGCCCGAGCAGCGCGTCGCGGACGGTGCCGCCGACGAGGTAGAGGCGGTGACCCGCCGCGGCGAACCGGTCGGCGAGCTCCCGCGCGACCGGCGGCACGGTCACGAGGTCGACCACCGCATCCTCCTGGGCACGCGCGAGATCGGACGCAACGGTCGGTACTGCGTAGGACACGGCGGGCCAGTCTAGGCGCCTCGCATCCCCCCGGGCGAACGAGTAGCCGTGCGCGGAAAAGGGTGCCCTGGCAACGCTTTCCGCGCACGGCCCCCGGCGCGGGTGCACCCCCGGGAAGTCGCCTGCTCGTTACCATCGGCACATGTCAACCTCCCGCGGACGCTCGGGTGGGCGCCGCGGAGGCCGTCCCGTCGATCGCAGGCGACGCCTGCGCACGGTCGACGAGACGTCCGCGGGCGGACTGGTCGTCGACCACGAGTCGGGCACCGCGGCGGTGATCGGGCGGCTGGACCGGCGTGGTCGGCTGCTGTGGTCGCTCCCCAAGGGCCACATCGAGGCGGGGGAGACCGCCGAGCAGGCCGCCGTGCGGGAGGTCGAGGAGGAGACCGGCATCATCGGGTGTGTGGTCGCGCCGCTGGGCACCATCGACTTCTGGTTCGTCGCCGAGGACCGGCGCGTCCACAAGACCGTGCACCACTTTCTCCTGCGCGCGACGGGCGGGGAGCTGTCCGATGAGGACATCGAGGTCGCCGAGGTGGCCTGGGTGCCGCTCGACGAGCTGGAGTCGCGCCTCGCCTACGCCGACGAGCGACGGCTGATACGCAGGGCCACCGAGCTGCTGGAGGACACGGCGTGAGACCGGTCGCGGCCCTGGCCGCGGTCGTCGTGGCGGTGCTCACCGCGCTCATGGTCGGGAGCCCGGCCGAGGCCGCCGCGCCCGGTGGGCTGCGGCTGGAGCTCGCCGACGTCAGCCCCCGTGTCGTCACCGTCGACGGTCCGACGACGCTCACCGTCACCGGCACGCTGGTCAACGACGGTCCCACCCCGGTCACCGACCTGCAGGTCCGCGTCCAGCGCGGCAACCCGCTCACCACCGAGGGCCAGGTCCGCGACGCGCTCGACGGCGAGGCCGCCGTCGACGCCGTCACCCCCCAGTTCCTGCCGCTCACGGACGTCCTGGAGCCCGGCGACCAGGTGCCGGTGCGGCTGACGGTGCCGCTGCGCGGCTCCCCCCAGACCGGCCTCGCGCTCGCCGCGACCGGGGTGCACGAGCTGCTCGTGAACGTCAACGGCACACCCGAGGGCGGCGCGCGGGCCCGGCTGGCGGCCGTCCGGATGCTGGTGCCGGTGCTCGGCCTGCCCGGCGTCACCGCGAAGCCGCGCGGCGACCCCGCCCCGCTCACCGTGCTCTACCCGGTCGCCGACGTCCCGCACCGGATCGCGACCGTCCCCGGCGACCCTGTCCTGCTCGACGACGACACGCTCGCCGCCTCGTTCGCCACCACCGGCAGGCTCGGCGGCCTCGTCGCGGCGCTCGCCCAGAGCGCGCCGCTCGGCTCGCCGGTGCGGGCGAGCCTGTGCCTCGCGGTCGACCCCGACCTCGTCGAGACCGCGTCCGTGATGAGCCAGGGCTACCGGGTGGTCGGGCCGAACGGGACGACCTCGGCGGGCACCGGCGCCGCGGCCGCGGGGCAGTGGCTCACGCAGCTGCAGGCCGTCGCGAAGGGCGGGTGCGTCGTCGCGCTGCCGTACGCCGACGCCGACCTCGTCGCCCTGCGACGGGGCGGGCTCACCGACGCGGCCACCCGCGCGCTCACGTCGGGCCGACAGATCCTGACGTCGCTCCTGCAGACCCCGGTCACCGACATCGCCTGGCCCGCCGACGGCCTTGCCGACGCGCCGACGCTCGACCTCCTCCAGTCCACCGGCACGCCGTCGGTGCTGCTCTCGGCCGACGCCGTCACCGGACGGGCCCGCGGCGGGGTCGTGCCGCTCGCCGACCGCCCGATGGAGGCGCTGCTCACCGACCCGTTGCTCACCCGGGCCGCGACGGCCCCGCAGGACTCGCCGGTCACCCCGGGGCCGGGTGCCGCGGCCAACGCCGAGTCCCTCGCGGGCGACGGCGGCCCGCTCGCGACCCAGGACCTCATCGGCGCACTCGACTACCGCGCGGCCTCCGGCACACCGCTCGTCCTCGCGCCGCCGCACCAGTGGGCGGCGGACGGCACCGGGGCGCGGGACCTGCTCGACGCCGTCGGCACCCTCATCGGCGCGGGCGACGTCGTCCCCACGGCGCTCACCGACGCGGTCGCGGCGGGCTCGGACGCCCCCGCGGTGCGGCCGGACCCGCCTGCGGGGGCGGCGGAGGTGCCCGCCGCCGCGGTCGGCACGGTCGCCGCCGCGGCGCGCGACCTCACCGACCTGCGCACCGCCGTCGTCGAGTCGGGTGTGGGCATCACGTCCGCCCAGCTGTTCGCGCCGCTCGACCTCGGGCTGCTGCGCGGGGCGTCGGCGGCGCGCCGGGGCGAGCCCGGCGCCGCGCAGTCCGCCGCCACCGCCGTGCTGAGCCAGGTGGCCGCCGTCCGCAACTCCGTCCGCGTGCTCGAACCGCCCAACCCGTACTCCCTCGGGACGGCCGACGCGCCGCTTCCGATCACGATCGCCAACGCGCTGCCCGTCACCGTCAAGGTGCGGATCGAGATCACCAGCACGTCGGGGCTGCGCGTCGCGCCGATCGAGACGCAGCAGGTCCCGCCGCTGGGTCGCCGCCAGGTGTCGGTGAACGCGCAGGTCACGAGGGCGGGCCAGTTCACGGTGGAGGCCGCGGTGCGCACGCCCGCCGGGGAGCTGCTCGGTCCGCCGAGCCGGCTGCGGGTGCGCTCCACCGCCTACGGCACGATCACGGGGTGGCTGACGGCGATCGCGGGCGGACTCCTCGTGTTGCTGGCGGCCCGGCGGATCTGGCGGCGGGTGCGGGGCGAGCCCGCCAGGCCGACGGCGCGGGTGGACCCGACCCCGCCGCCCACCGAGCCGTCGACGAGCGGGAGCGACCGGGAGACGGCCACCGCTTCGACGCTGCGGACGGCCCGGCCGGACCCCCAGCCGTGTCCGACCGCGGCACCGGTCCCGCCATGGGCCCGGCGGCCGATGCCCGAGGCGTCCCAGACGCCGGGTGCCGCGCCCGTCCGGCGGCCGGAGCAGCAGCCCGCAGCACCGGAGCCGCGGCCCGTCGCGGCGCCGGAGCCGACGCGCAACTCCGGTCCGGCGCCGGGTCCGCCCGAGTTGCGGGCGCCGCGGGTTCCGGCCGCGGAGGACCTGGCGGCGGCGCCGACCGAACGCCTCCCGCGGCCCTCACCCCGCCCCCGACCGTGACCGACGACCCCACCGAGCGGCTGCCCCCTATCGCCGCGCCCCACCCCGACCCGCAGCAGGGTGCCCCCGCCGCCAACCGGCGGGACGCGTCCATCGGCCGCTCCAGCGGCGTGATGGCGATCGCCAACCTGGTCAGTCGGATCACCGGCTTCCTCCGCCAGGTGGCGCTTGTCGGCGTGCTCGGCGTCGGCGTGCTCAACGACGCCTACACCGTCTCCAACACCCTGCCGAACATCGTCTACGAGCTGCTGTTCGGCGGCGTGCTCACCAGCGTGATGGTCCCGCTGCTGGTGCGCGCCCAGAAGGAGGACGCCGACGGCGGCGAGACCTACATCCGTCGCCTCATCACGCTCGCCGGTGTCGCGCTGCTGGCGGGCACGGCGCTCGCCGTCCTCGCCGCGCCGCTGCTCACCCGCCTCTACCTTGGCGGCCAGTCCGCCACGGCCAACCCCGAGCTGGCCACCGCGCTCGCCTACCTCTTGCTCCCGCAGATCCTCTTCTACGGGCTCGGCGCGCTGCTGGGCGCGATCCTCAACACCCGTGGCTCGTTCGGTGCGTTCGCGTGGGCGCCGGTGCTGAACAACGTCGTCGTGCTCGTCGTACTCGGGATCTATGCGCTCCTGCCGGGGGAGATCAGCCTCGACCCGGTCCGCATGGGCGAGCCGAAGCTGCTGCTGCTGGGCGTCGGCACCACACTGGGCATCGTCGTCCAGGCGCTCGTGCTCCTGCCCACGCTGCGCCGCACCGGCTTCGTCTACCGGCCGCGGTGGGGCTGGGACCCGCGCCTGTCCACCGCGGGCGGGCTCGTCCTGTGGGTCGTCGGGTACGTGCTCATCGGCATCCCGGGCTACATGGTCACCACCCGCGTCGCCGCGGCGGCCGACCCCGGCGGCGTCACCGTCTACGCCAACGCCTGGCTCCTGCTCCAGGTGCCGTACGGCGTGCTGGGGGTCTCGCTGCTCACCGCGCTCATGCCCCGGATGAGCCGTTCGGCCGCGGATGGACGGCTGCGCGCCGTCGTCGACGACCTCGCGCTGGGCAGCAGGCTCTCCGCCGTCTTCCTGGTGCCGCTGGCGGTGCTGCTCACGGTGTTCGGCGTCCAGGTCGGCGTCGCCCTGTTCGGGCTGCGCTCGGGCAACCTCGACGGGGCGGCGCGCATCGGGGCGGCCGTCGCCTGTTCGGCGTTCGGCCTCCTGCCGTACGCCATCACGATGCTGCAGCTGCGCGTGTTCTACGCCATGACCGACAGCCGCACGCCCACCCTCATCCAGCTCGTCACGGTGGCCGTCAAGATCCCGTTGCTGCTGGTCTGCCCGCTGCTGCTGCCGTCACGCGACGTCGTGCTCGGGCTGGCTGCGGCGAACGGCCTCTCGTTCGTCGCGGGCGCCGCGCTGGGGCAGGTGTTGCTGCGACGGCGGCTGGGCCGGATCCCGACCCTCGCCGTCGCGTCGACCACCGGCCGCACCCTTCTCGCCTCGCTCGTCGGCGCGTTGGTCGCCGCCTGCGTGCTGGCGTTGGTGCCGTGGGACGGGCTGGCGCCGCTGGGCCGGGCATGGGCGCAGCTCGCCGTCGTCGCGGTGCTCGCACCGCCCATCACGCTGATCGGCCTACGGGTACTGCGCGTGACGGAGCTGGACCCCGTCCTCCGGAGAGTCGAACGGCTTGTCGACCGTCTCATACACAGGCGCCCTCCATCCCCCTGAAGTAGGCTGGCCCCCGGGGCAAGAGGGGCCGGGGGAGGTCGCGGGAGTGAGTGAGGTGGCGAGCCCGCCGTCGGGCGCGGCCACGCCAGGGGGTGACGAGCCTGTCACTGTGCGGGTTGCGGCTCCTGTGCGTCCGTCGACGTCCGCCAACGCAGGCTCGCTGCTCGGCGGCCGCTACCGGCTCACCACCCGCGTCGGCTCCGACACCGCGGCGGGCGCCGAGTTCTGGCAGGCCGAAGACACCGTGCTGCAGCGCGACGTCGGCGTCACCGTCCTGCGCAGGCTCGCCCCCGACAATGGCGCGATCGGTGGCGAGGCCGATCCCACCGGCACCGCCCGCGCGGGCGAGATGGTGGTGCGCGCGCTGCGCACCGGCAGTTTCGAGCACCCCGGCTGCGCGCGCCTGCTCGACGTGCTGGCGCCCGGCGCGTCCGGCGTGCCCGACGACGTACTGGGCGCCGCCGTCACCGAGTGGGTCCCGGGGCGCAGCCTCGCCGAGACCGTCTCCGACGGGCTGATCAAGCCGCTCGCCGCCGCTCGGGCGGTCGTCCCGCTCGCGGCCGCCGCCGAGCAGGCCCACCGGCACGGGCTGGTGCTCGGCTGCGACCACCCGCAGCGCGTGCGCATCACCCCCGACGGCACCGCGCAGCTGTGCTTCGCGCTGCCGCGCCCCGACCTCGGGCCCGCCGACGACGTCCGCGGCCTCGGCGCCGTGCTCTACACGCTGCTCACCTCCCGCTGGCCGCTGTCGGTCGCCGACGCGGCGCGGGCGGGCCTCGGCGCGGCCGACCGGAGCACCGACGGCGTGCCCGCACCGTCCACGCAGCGCCCCGGCGTGCCCGTCGAGCTGGACACGCTGGCCACCGGCGCGCTCGGCCCCCTCGGCACGGCGGGGCACGTCCACACCGCCGCCGCCGTCCACCGGCTGCTCGACGAGGTGGTCACCGAGGACGACCGCAACGCCCTGTTCCCGCCCGCCCACGACGGCGTCCCGTCCGACCCCGGCGACGTCTGGCAGGACGGTGCCCGCGCGCGCCCCGCTCCGGACCCCGGCCGACGGCGCAAGCTGATGATCGGGCTGGTCGCGCTCGGCGTCGCGGTGCTCGTGGTGGCCGTCTTCGTCGGCATCAAGGTCAGCTCGCTGTTCGTCGGCGACAGCAACGGACCGGTGATCGTGGTCGGCAACGACGCCCCAGCAGGCGCGCCCGCGGCACCCGCCGCCGCTGGCGGCGCACCGGTCGCGGTCGCCGGGATCGAGGTCTACGACCCCACCGGCGACTCGGACAACGCAGGACGCATCGCCCGCGTCATCGACGGCAACACCGGCACGAACTGGCGCACGTTCGAGTACAAGCAGCAGTTCCCCGCCCTCAAGCCCGGCATCGGGATCATGGTGTCGTTCGCGTCGGCGGTGCAGCTGATGTCCGTGGCGATCGACTCGCCCAGCCCGGGCACCGTCGTCCAGGTGCGATCGGCGCCCACGGCGGACGCGGCGCTGGACAACACCAAGGTGATGGCCGAGCAGACCCTCGGCGACGGCGGCACCCAGATCTCCCTGGCGGGCAGCCAGCCAGTCACGCACGTGCTGCTGTGGATCACGAAGCTGGGTGGGGGCGGCTCCGACAACGTGAGCCAGATCAACGAGGTGCAGTTCCTCCGCGCGGGCGCCTGACCGCCGTCGGCCCGCCAACCCGACGCACGCAGGAGCCGCCCGCCCGCCAGCCGCCCGCCCGCGGTCCGTCGATGATCGCCAGCTGGGGTTGGTTCCGGCCAGAAGTGGTCACTTCTTGCACCGAGCCGGTGATCATGCCGTCGCCCGGTCCGGCCGGAGGCCGCCGCGAGGGTCGGCTTTCCCCAAACGCCCACGCCGGACCCGGCCCGCGTCCTACTCTCGCGCCGTGATCCCGGTGGCCCCCGACGACGTGCGGGCGCCCACCGACGCCGAGCTGCTGGCCGCCCACCGCGCAGGCGACCAGCAGGCTTTCGGTGTGCTCGCCGAACGCAACCTCGGGCGCCTTTGGGGGGTGGCCATGCGCATGCTCGACCATCCCGACGACGCCGCCGACGCGGTGCAGGAGGCGCTGGTCGCCGCCCTGCGCCGGGCACACACCTTCCGCGGCGACGCCTCGGTGCGCACGTGGCTGTGCCGCATCGCCGTCAACATCTGCATCGACCGCATCCGCCGCGACCGCCTCCGGCCCACCGTCGCCTGGGGCGACCGGGAGGTGCCCACCGGGGCCGACCTCGCGGGCGATCTCGTCACCCGCATCACCGTCGACGACGCGCTCGCGCAGCTCACCGTCGAGCAGCGGGTGGCGGTCGTGCTCGTCGACATGCAGGGTTGGTCGGTGGCCGAGGTGGCGCAGCTGGTCGGCGTTCCGGTGGGCACGGTGAAGAGCCGCTGCGCCCGGGCCCGCACCCGGCTCGCCGAGCTGCTCGGCCACCTGCGGGAGGAGCACCGATGACCGCGCCCGGACCAGACCGCCACCTGCTCGCCGACCTCGACGCCGGGCTGCTCGACGAGGCCGCGGCCCGCGAGGTGCGCGCGGCGGCCGCGGCCGACCCCGAGGCCCAGGCCGTGCTGGACGCGCTCGCGGCCACCCGCGCCGAGCTCGCCACCGTCCCCGATCCGCCGGTGCCCCCCGCCCTCGCCGCGCGCTGGTTGGCGGCGCTGGCCGCCGAGCAGTCCCACCTCGCAGCGGCGCCCAGCCAGGCCGACCCGCACACTCCACGGCAGACCGCCGCCGACCACCCGCTCACTTCGGCGTCGGCCGAGCGGCCCGCCGACCAGCCGCCGCCGCACCCCGCCATCCCCGCCGACCAGCCGCCGCCGCACCCTGCCGACCACCCGCCGACATCACCGCACGCCCCCGCCTCGCGTGACCTCGCGCACCGCGGCCGCCCCCGGCGCACCTCGGCACGGCCCGACAGGACGTCCGCACCCCGCTCGGCGTCGCCGCGATCCGGCGGCGGAAAGGCGCGTCGCCGGTCTGCCCTGCTGCGCCGCCCGGCGGTCGTCGCGGGCGTCCTGCTCGTCGCCGTGGTGGCGGCCGCCGTGCTGTGGCGGGACCGGGCGGCGCCCGGCGTCGACCGGCAACAGCTCGTCGCCCAGGCGCTGTCCGCCGTCGGTGCGCACGACACCGGCGGGCTGGACGATCCCGCCCGCCGCGCCGGATGCCTGCGGGCCGTCGAGGCGCCCGTCGGGGACGACGCACCCCTCCTCGGCGGCCGTCAGGTGACGTTCGAGGGCCGCCCTGGCGTGCTGCTCGTCCTCGGCACGGGCACGCGCGGCGCGTTCGACGTCGTGGTCGTCGACCCCGCCTGCGGACCCGCAGGTGGCGCGCTGCTCGCGGCCTCCCGTGTCGGGCAGTGAGCCCCGCTACGGCATGGAATGCCTGCTACTGGGATCGTGTTGTGCACGCTGGATGCAACATGAGAGGACGAGACCTGTGACCACCGCCGTGCGCGACCTGATCATCGTCGGGTCGGGGCCCGCTGGCTACACCGCCGCCGTGTACGCGGCGCGAGCGCAGCTGCGGCCGCTGGTGTTCGAGGGCACGCAGTTCGGCGGCGCCCTCATGACCACCACCGAGGTGGAGAACTACCCCGGATTCACCGACGGCATCATGGGGCCTGCGCTGATGCAGCAGATGCGCGGGCAGGCCGAGCGGTTCGGAGCCGAGCTGCGCTCTGAGGACGTCGAGGAGATGGCGCTCGAGGGCGAGGTCAAGACGGTCGTGGCGAACGGCGTCACCTACGCGGCCCGCGCGGTGATCCTCGCCATGGGCGCGGCCGCCCGCTACCTCGGCGTGCCGGGGGAGCAGACCCTGCTCGGCCGCGGTGTGAGCGCCTGCGCCACCTGTGACGGGTTCTTCTTCCGCGAGCAGGACATCGCCGTCATCGGCGGTGGCGACTCGGCGATGGAGGAGGCCACGTTCCTCACCCGGTTCGCCCGGTCGGTCACGATCGTGCACCGCCGCGAGGAGTTCCGTGCCTCGCGGATCATGCTGGAGCGCGCCCGGCAGGACCCGAAGATCCGCTGGGTGACCAACGCCCTGGTCGTCGAGGTGCTCGGGGACGGCAGCGTCAAGGGCCTGCGCCTGCGCGACACCCGCACGGGCGAGGAGAGCACGCTCGAGGTCACCGGCATGTTCGTCGCCATCGGCCATGACCCGCGCAGCACGATCGTGCGCGACCAGCTCGAGGTCGACGAGGCAGGGTACGTGCAGGTCGCGGCGCCCACCACATACACGAAGATCCCCGGCGTGTTCGCCTGTGGCGACCTCGTCGACCACACCTACCGGCAGGCCGTCACGGCGGCCGGTTCCGGCTGCGCTGCGGCCATCGACGCCGAGCGTTGGCTCGCCGAGGGCCCGGTGCCCAGCGAGCTCGCGGGCGGCGGCTACGGCCACGCGTCCGACCAGGTCGCCGCCGTCACCGGCTGACCGTCCACCCCCACTGACAAGGAGATCACCATGGGCAGGAACACCGTCGACGTCACCGACGCCAGCTTCGACAGCGACGTCCTGAAGAGCGGCAAGACCGTCATCGTCGACTTCTGGGCCGAGTGGTGCGCGCCCTGCAAGATGGTCGCCCCCGTCCTCGACGAGATCGCGGGCGAGAACCAGGAAAAGATCACGATCGCGAAGCTCGACATCGACGTGAACCAGAAGACGGCCCAGGCCTACAACGTCATGTCGATCCCGACGATGATCGTCTTCCAGGACGGCAAGCCGGTCAAGCAGATCGTCGGCGCGCGCCCGAAGGCCGCGCTGCTCTCCGACCTCGCCGCCTACCTGGCCTGATCGTCTCTTGCCGGTGCCCCGTCCCCCATATCAGGGACGGGGCACCGGCATATCACGGCTTGGACACGCCCACGCACCGCCCGCTTCCCGGTGCCCGGAGGGTGACAAGGCACAATGACCCGCACGCGACCCACACGATCGAGGCAGCCGCGGCAGAGCGGCGCCATGGCCGGCGAGACGAGCGAGGAGTGCATGCAGCTGCTGCGCCGAGGTGACTGCGGTGCCGCGGTCGTCGAGATCAGGGCGATGCTGCGCCAGTTCGGCCTCCCCGTCGGGCAGGACGATCCCGCCTTCGACGCCGATCTCGAGCACGCCGTCCGCTCCTTCCAGCAGCAGCGCGGCCTGATCTCCGACGGCATCGTCGGGCCGTCCACCTACCGCGCGCTGCGGGACGCGGCGTGGACGCTCGGCGACCGGATGCTCGCGCTGATGGTCACCGCCCCGATGACCGGCGACGACGTGGTCGCCCTGCAGGAGCGCCTCTCCGAGCTCGGCTACGACCCCGGCAGGCCGGGCGGGGTGTTCGACGAGCAGACCGAGCTCGCGCTGCGTCGCTTCCAACGCGAGTACGGCCTCGTCCCGGACGGCTTGTGCGGTCCCGCGACGCTGCGCTCGCTGCGTCAGCTCGGCCGCAAGGTCACCGGCGGCCGTCCGAATCTGATGCGCGAGCAGGAGCTCCTGCGCCAGGCGGGGCCGCGGCTGCGTGGCAAGCGGATCGTCGTCGACCCCGGGCACGGCGGCCCCGACCGCGGCGTGGTCTCGGCTGGCATCGCCGAGGCCGACCTCATGTGGGACCTCGCCCGGCGCCTCGTCGGCCGCATGAGCGCCACCGGGATGGACGCGATGCTGTCGCGCCAGGAGCACACGTGCCCTTCCGAGCCCGAGCGGGCGGCGTTCGCCAACAACGCGGGCGCCGACCTGGTGCTCTCGCTGCACAACGACGCCGACCGCAGCATGTACGCGCAGGGCCTCGCGACGTTCCATTTCGGCAACGGCAGCGGTCTCACCTCGACGGTGGGGGAGGCGCTCGCGGGCCTGATCCAGCGCGAGCTGCTCATCCGCACGGCCATGCACGACTGCCGCACCCAGGCCCGCACATGGGAGCTGCTGCGGCTCACGCGGATGCCCGCGGTGCGCGTCGAGGTGGGCTACCTGTCCAACATGGGCGACCTGCGCAGGCTCATGGATCCCGCGTTCCGCGATGTGGTCGCGGAGGGGATTCTGGTCGCCGTCAAGCGCCTCTACCTGCTCGGTCAGGACGACCAGCCGACCGGCACGTTCACTTTCGGCGACGTGCTGGCCCGTGAGCTGGAGCGCGGCGAGGCCAAGGTCATCTGACGGCGGCACCCGCGCCGACGCGTCAGCGGCCGCTACAGCGCGCCCTGAGCGCGCCGGTGGCGCGCGACGGCGTCTGGGTCGGTAGGCCTACCCCGGGCGCGTTGGTCTGCAGCGGAATCGTGATCGTGCCGAGCAACTGCTCGAGCGCGGCCTCGACGTCCTCCTTCCACGTCATCGCCGAGCGCAGCTCCATCCGCAGCCGCGGCCACCGGGGGTGGGGACGGATGGTCTTGAAGCCGACCCCGCGCAGGAAGTCGGCCGGGATCAGGCACCCGGGCTCGGTGCCGGGCCGCTGGTCGCCGAAGACCTCGATCGCCTTCACGCCACGCCGGGTGAGGTCCTTCACGACGGCCTGTGCGAGCAGGCGGCCCAGCCCTTCGCCCGCGAACTCCGGCATCACCTGCATCGTGGTGAGCAGCACGGCGTCGGCGCTGACCGGCCCGGTCGGCATCTCGGCGGCGCGCGGGACCGCCGACGGCGGCGCGTAGATGACGTAGCCCGCAGGCACGCCGTCCATGTGCACGACCCGTCCGCACGAGCCCCACTCGAGCAGCACCTCGGAGACCCACGCCTCTTTCTCCAGCTCGGTGGAGCCGAAGTCGGCCGCCTGCTTGCCGAGGTTCTCCGACAGCTCCCAGAAGACGCAGCGCCGACAGCGCTTGGGCAGATCGTCCAGATTGTCCAGTGTGAGCGGCGCCATGTGCCAGGACACGTGCAAGACCTCCGGCGACCGATCTCGTTGGAACTTGGGGGTGGCCGCCGCCGTGTGCGTCGACGACTCCGACGATAGATCGATCCAGCCCCGATTCCCACCCCGTGAGCTGTGACCGGCGCCTACGTCACGACGAAGGGCAGGACGTTCCTCCATCCCGGTTACACTCGATCGGATCCCCGTTACCCAAACGACACAGGAGTGCACGTGTCCGAGCCGTTCTTCCCCGCCCCGATGTCGACCAGCGCGACCGAACGGTTCGCGGCGCGCACGGCGGGGATGACGGCGTCAGAGATCCGGGCGCTCTTCGCGGTCGCGAGCAGGCCGGAGGTCGTGTCGCTCGCGGGCGGGATGCCCAACCTCGCCGCGCTGCCGATGGACGCGCTCGCCGCCGAGGTCGCCGATCTCGTCGCGCGGGACGGGCAGGTCGCGCTGCAGTACGGCTCGGCCCAGGGCCGTCCGGAGCTCCGTGAGCAGATCTGCGAGGTGATGGCGCTGGAGGGCATCCACGCCGACCCGGACGACGTCGTCGTCACCGTGGGTTCGCAGATGGCCCTGGACCTCGTCACGCGCATCTACTGCGACCCAGGCGACGTCGTGCTCGCCGAAGGCCCGTCCTACGTCGGAGCGCTGGGCAGCTTCGCGGCCTATCAGGCGCGCGTGGTGCACGTCGCGATGGACGCCGAGGGGCTCATGCCCGACATCTTGCGCGCGGCCCTCCGCACGGTGACCCCCCGACCGAAGTTCCTGTACACCGTGCCGACGTTCCACAATCCCGCGGGCGTCACACTCTCCGTCGAGCGCCGGTCGGAGGTGCTGGCGATCTGCCGTGAGCACGGCGTCGCCGTCGTCGAGGACAACCCGTACGGGCTGCTCGGCTTCAGCGGTCACACCTACCCGGCGCTGCGCTCGCTCGACCGTGACGTGATCTACCTCGGCTCGTTCTCGAAGACCTTCTCGTCGGGGCTGCGGGTCGGATGGGCGCTGGTGCCGCCCGCGGTACGGGACCGGCTGGTGCTCGCCGCCGAATCAGCGACGCTGTGTCCTCCGAGTTTCACCCAGATGCTCGTCTCCCGCTATCTGGCAGGCCACGACTGGCGCAGCCAGGTCAAGACCTACACCGAGGCTTACCGCGACCGGCGGGACGCGATGGTCCGCGCGCTGGAGACCTACCTTCCGGACGGGTGTACGTGGAACGTCCCCGATGGGGGCTTCTACGTGTGGCTGACCGTCCCGGAAGGGGTCGACACGAAGGCGATGTTGCCCCGGGCGGTGACGGCACGGGTCGCCTACGCGTCGGGCACCGGGTTCTACGCCGACGGGCTGGGCAGCCGCCAGCTTCGGCTGTCGTACTGCTACCCGTCGCCTGAGCGGATCACCGAGGGTGTGCGGCGGCTGGCGCGCGTGCTCGAGGCGGAGCTCGACGTCCTCCACACGTTCGGCAGCCCCGCCCGGCCCGTCCTCGGCCAGGGCCCGCAGGCGCCGTCGCCGCACACGCCGTGACGGGGGAGCACACCGTCGCCGTCCTGGCGGGCGGAATCTCGCATGAGCGTGAGGTGTCGCTGCGCTCGGGACGGCGACTGGCGACCGCATTGCGTGGCGCGGGCTTCGACGTCCGCGAGTGGGACGTCGACGGCGCCCTCGTCGACCGGCTCCGCATCGACCGGCCCGACGCCGTCGCGATCGCGCTGCACGGCGGCGAGGGCGAGAACGGCTCGGTGCAGGCGGTGCTGGAGCTGCTCGGCGTGCCGTTCGTCGGTACGCCCGCCCGCGCCTGCCGACGGGCGTGGGACAAGCCGACCGCGAAGGCTGAGCTCGCCCGCGCAGGTTTGGACACGCCCGACTGGGTCGCGCTGCCCCACACCACTTTTCGCGCGCTGGGTGCCCAGGCGGTGCTCGACGCGATGGTCGACAGGCTCGGTCTGCCTCTCATGCTCAAGCCAGACCAGGGGGGCTCGGCGCTGGGCGCCCAGGTCGTCCACGACCGCGCGGAGCTCCCCGCGGCCATGGTCAGCTGCCTGGCCTACGCCGAGACGGTGCTCGCCGAGCGGTTCGTCGACGGCGTCGAGGTCGCGGTGGCGGTCGTCGAGGACGAGGGCACCCCCCGCGCGCTGCCCGCCGTCGAGGTCGAGGTGAAGAGCGGGGTCTACGACTACACCGCCCGCTACACACCGGGCGCAGCCACCTTCCACTGCCCGGCCCGGGTCGACGACGCGGTCGCCATCGCGCTCGCAGACGCCGCGCTCGCCGCGCACCATCTCCTCGGCCTGCGTGACGTCTCGCGTACCGATGCCGTCGTGGATGCGGACGGACGAGTGCAGATCCTGGAGGTCAACGTCTCGCCGGGGCTGACCGAGACGTCACTGCTTCCCACCGCGGCGACCGCCGCCGGACTGGACCTGGGTCAGTTGTATGGGCGGCTGGTGGAGCGTGCGGTGGGGAGATGTTTCACGTGAAACGTGGGGGAGCGGACGCGGGTTTCACGTGAAACATCGACGCGCGCGGACACGGCTGGCAGCGTGGAGTTCCGCCGTGGCCGACGGCGTCGGCGGCCAGCCGTCTGGTGGGTGAGAGCCGGCACGCTGCGCGGGCGCCTCGCGTAACCGGCCGCCCGACCGACACGGGTCTGGGCGGGCGGACGGCAGGGGTCGAGGTCGGGGTTCGATCGTGCGGAACCCGTTCCCGGTGCTCTCGCTTGCCACGCGCCGCGGCCCGAGGTGTGGACCCGGCTGCGACAGGCATCACCTGGCCACCATGCCGCCGTCGACCACGTGAGGGGCGTGACCCGGCCGTCGGCACAACCGACGATCCGCGCTCCTCGCAGACCGGGCCGACACGTCGCAGACCCCAGGGCCTCTGCGACGTGTCAGCGAAGTCTGCGAAGCCCCCCGCGGCGATCCGCAGCCCGCCGCCCGCCCGCCGCCACGCCCGGCGAACCCGCCGCCGACCCCGGCCCCACTTGGCACACCTTGCGGCGTCCTCGCACAAGCCCGACCGTGTGCGAGGACGCGCCAACCTGTGCGAAGTGGGCATGGGACCGGCGGTCCGGGACCACGCTCGGCGCCGTGACGTGGGCCGACGAGCTACCGGGGCTGGTTCATCATCCCGGCGATGCGCTCAAGGTCCTCGACCGAGCCGAACTCGACCACGATGCGCCCCTTGCGCTGACCGAGCTCGACCTTCACCCGTGTGTCGAACCGGTCGGACAGCCGCTCGGCCAACTCCTGGAGCCCGGGCGCCTGCATCGGGCGCCGCTTCGCAGGCCGCAGCTTGTCGGGGGACTCGCGGCGCATCAGCACCACGGCCTCCTCGGTCGCGCGCACCGACATGCCCTCGGCGACGATGCGCGCGGCGAGCTCCTCCTGCTGACCCGCGTCCTCCAGCCCGAGCAGGGCGCGCGCGTGCCCGGCGGACAGCACGCCCGCCGCCACCCGACGCTGCACCGACACCGGCAGCCGGAGAAGCCTGATCGTGTTGGTGACGACCGGTCGGCTGCGGCCGAGGCGGTCGGCGAGCTCGGTGTGCGTGACGCCGAACTCGACCAGGAGCTGTTCGTACGCCGCGGCCTCGTCGAGGGGGTTGAGCTGCACGCGGTGGATGTTCTCCAGCAGCGCGTCGCGCAGCATCGCGTCGTTGGCGGTCTGCCGGATGATCGCGGGCACCCGCTTGAGCCCGGCCCGCTGAGCGGCGCGCCACCGCCGCTCGCCCATGACGATCTGGAAGTTGTTCTCGATGACCTCGCGCACGACGATCGGCTGCAGCAGGCCGAACTCGCGGATCGAGTGCTCCAGCTCGGCCAGCGACTCGTCGTCGAACTGGGTCCGTGGCTGCTTCGGGTTCGGGACGATCGCCGAGAGCGGGATCTCGCGGAGCTCGGCGGGCGGCGGCGGGTCGGAGGGGTCCGGCCGGGGTCGACGAGCGCTGGGGGAGTCGGGGAAGCCCTCGCCGATCGGCCGCAAGGACAGGTCGAACGCCGCCGGGCCCGTCGGGATCAACGCGGCCAGCCCGCGGCCCAGCCCGCCCTTGCGCTGCGGGACTCCTCGCTCGTTCATCGCAGGCTAACCCCCGTCTCGGGCCTCCGGGGCGGCGTGCCGCACGCCCCGGTCGGCGATCTCCCGTGCCGCGTCGACATAGCTCATCGCCCCGCGCGAGCCGGGGTCGTAGGCGAGCACGGTCTGGCTGTAGCCCGGCGCCTCCGACACCTTCACACTGCGGGGGATCACGGTACGCAGAACGGTCGGGCCGAAGTGCCCGCGTACCTCGTTCGTGACCTGATCGGCGAGCTTCGTGCGCCCGTCGTACATGGTCAGCAGGATCGTGGAGACGTGCAGCTCGGTGTTGAGGTGGGAGCGCACGAGGTCGATGTTGGACAACAGCTGGCCGAGGCCCTCCAGGGCGTAGTACTCACACTGGATCGGGATCAGCACCTCGTCGGCGGCGACCAGCGCGTTCACCGTGAGCAGGCCGAGCGACGGCGGGCAGTCGACGAACACGTAGTCGACGCCCAGCTCGTCCAGCGCCTCCGGCACCAACGCCTGCTTGAGCCGGTGCTCGCGGGCCACCATGCTGACGAGCTCGATCTCGGCGCCCGCGAGGTCGATGGTGGCGGGCACGCACATGAGGTCGGGCGACGCCGTGCTCGGCACCGCCGCCTCGGACAACGGGATCTCGCCGAGCAGCGCCTCGTACACCGACGGCGTGCCGAGCCGGTGGTCGACGCCCAGCGCCGTGCTCGCGTTGCCTTGCGGGTCGAGGTCGATAACCAGCACGCGGACGCCGTGCAGAGCCAGCGCAGCAGCCAGGTTGACCGTGCTCGTCGTCTTCCCGACGCCCCCCTTCTGGTTGGCGACGGTCAGCATGCGGCGGCGGGACGGCCGCGGCATGCGGTGCCGGTCCGGGTGCAGCACGCGCGCCGCGCGGGCCGCCTCCTCGGCGATCGGCGTCCAGCCGGGCTGCGATGTTTCACGTGAAACGTCGGCCATATGGTCGCTCGACACGTACACGTTCACCCTTTCCTCCGCCGCAGACGCTCCACGACGACCACCGTGCTCGGCGGATCGACGATGCCGATCCCGCACGACTCGATCCGGGGAAAGCCGCCACCGGAGGCGGCGACGGCGCGGGCGTCCCGCTCCACCTCGGCGGGGGCGGACATGCCCTTCACGGCGAGCATCATCCCACCCGGGCGGACAAGAGGAAGGCACCACGCGGCGAGTCGGTGCAGCGGTGCGACGGCACGCGACGTGACCACGTCCGCTCCCTCCCATCGCTTGCGGACCAGAGTGTCCTCGGCCCGACCCCGCTCGACCTCGATGGGGAGATCGAGGTCGTCGAGCACCATCCGCAGCCACTCCACCCGTCGGGCGAGCGGCTCGACGAGGACGATGCGCAGATCCGGTCGGGCCAGGGCCAACGGTATCCCGGGGAGGCCCGCGCCGGAGCCGATATCGAGAACTCGGGCTCCGTCCGGTATCAGATCGGCGACCACCGCGCAGTTCAGGACGTGCCGGTCCCAGACGCGCTCGGCCTCGCGGGGCCCGACGAGTCCCCATTCGACGCCGGTGGTGGCGAGGTGCTCGGCGTAGCGCCGGGCGAGCGGAAGCCGGTCGCCGAAGAGCTCAGGCACCGCGGAAGATGACGACCTGGCGCCGCGGCTCCTCGCCCTCGCTCTCGCTGGACACGCCCTTGACGCGCGCGACGGCGTCGTGCACGACCTTGCGCTCGAACGGCGTCATCGGGCGAAGCCGCACCGACTCGCCGGTCTCGAGCACCTCCTTGGCCGTGCGCAGGCCCTGCTCGGTGAGCTCGTCCCGCCGTGCCTGGCGCCAACCGGCGATGTCGAGCATGAGCCTGCTGCGGTTGCCCGACGCCTGCTGGACGGCGAGCCTCGTCAGCTCCTGGAGCGCCTCCAGCACCGCGCCCCGGTCGCCGACGAGCTTGTCGAGGTCGTCGCCGCCGTCGATGCTGATGATCGCCCGGCCCGCTTCGACGTCCAGGTCGATGTCGCCGTCGTAGTCGAGAACGTCGAGCAGGCGCTCGAGGTAGTCGCCCGCGATGTCGCCCTCGCGGACGAGCTGGTCCTCGCCGCCTGCCGGGCCTTCCTGCGCAGTCTTGGGCACGATGCGTCTCCTCCTCCGGTGGTGCGGCGAGCCGTCGCTCGCCGCGGCGGCCGCCGACGCGGGCGGCCGCGGGTGGTCTGCCGGATCAGCGGCGCTTCCGGGGGCGCCGCGCGGCCGGGGTGCTCCCGGTGCCGCGGGTGCCCGCTCCAGCCGTGCCGTTGCTGCCGTTCTTCGCCGTGCCGTTGGTGCTCGCGACGCCGTTCGCCGAGGCCGGGCCCGCGGGCTTGCGCATGACGGGCTTCGCGCCGGGCTTCTTGGCCGGGGGCTCCTCGGCCTTGGCCTCCGGTCGCACCGGCTTCTGGCCCGGGCGTGGGGCGAGCGCCTGGCGGGTGGCGGCGGACTGCTCCTTCATCTCGGCCTGTTCGGCGTCGATCCTGCGGTAGACGACATACTGCTGGCCCAGCGTCCACAGGTTGTTCGACACCCAGTAGATGAGGATCGCCAGCGGCAGGAACGGTGCGCCGACCACGACGCCGA
This sequence comes from uncultured Actinomycetota bacterium, assembly GCA_963750095.1. Taxonomy (GTDB): domain Bacteria; phylum Actinomycetota; class Actinomycetes; order Mycobacteriales; family Pseudonocardiaceae; genus Pseudonocardia. Next base: position 376,904 of record CAVVPJ010000014.1, read on the forward strand.
TCGGGAAGACGTAGAGCATGAGCTTCTGCATGATCGCGGTCTGCGGGTTGTCCGCACCCTGGCCGGACGCGACCTGGCGGGCCACCGAGTGCCGCGCCGTGATGTGCGTGAAGATACCGGCCGCGATCATCAACGGGATCATCACGATGATCATGTTCGTCATCGTGGTGCCGGCGGCTTCCAGCTCCTGCGCGCCTTGCGTGACCCACGAGCCGAGCTTGGCGCCGAAGAGGCTGGCCGCGTTGAACGAGTCGACGCCCGCCTTGTCGAAGAAGTAGTTCTCCGTGCGCACCGCGCCGTTGGTCAGGATCGGGTTGAACGACCGCAGCACGTGGAAGAGGCCGATGAACACCGGCAGCTGCACGACGATCGGCAGGCAGCCCGCCACCGGGTTGACGCCGTGCTCCTTCTGCAGGCGCTGCATCTCCGCGGCCTGCTTCTGCTTGTCGTTGGCGTACTTCTTGCGGACCTTGGCGATCTCGGGCTGGAACTCCTGCATCTTGCGCATCGAGCGCACCTGCGACACGAACGGCTTGTACAGGAACGCACGCAGGGTGAAGACGAGGAACACGACCGCCAGCGCCCAGGCGATGCCGCCGCCCCAACCGGTGTCGCCGAAGACGAAGCTGAACGCCTTATGCCACACCCAGAGGATGAAGGAGACTGGGTAGTAGATGAAGTTCAGCACGTCGCTTGCTCCTCGGAAGGGTCCTCGGCCGGACGGGTGTGTGCCGCGTCGGCAGCGCTACGCGGCGGTGGCACCAGGTCGACGCCTCCAGGGTGCCATGGCGCGCAGCGCAGCAAGCGGCACAGCGTCAACCAGCACCCGCGAACGGCGCCGTGCACCTGCAGCGCCTCCACGGCGTACGCACTGCACGACGGGTGGAAGCGGCAGCTCGGCAACAACATGGGTGAGATCCACACCTGGTAACCGCGGACCAGGGCGATGAGCAGACGCGCGATCACGGCGTACCCCGCTTGCGGAGCGCGACGCGCAGTCCCGCGTCGAGGTCCTCGCCGAGCTCGGCGGACGTCGACGACGCGGCGGGCGGAAGCGCCCTGACGACGAGCAGTGCGTCGGAAGGCAGCGTGGAGAGACGGGCGCCGACGAGGTGCCGCAGCCGCCGGACAACGCGGTGGCGCACCACCGAACCGCCGACGGCCTTGCTCACGACGAAACCGGCGCGCGGCGCGGCGGCACCCTCGGATCTGTGCAGATGCACCACGAGCCGGGAACGGCCCCCGCGTCGACCACGCCTGATGACGGACGCGAACTCGTCCCGGTGCGTCAGCCGGGATGCGACCGGCAGCACCGGGATCCGGCGATCAGGCGGAGAGCCGCTCGCGGCCCTTGCCGCGGCGGGCGGCGATGATGGCGCGGCCTGCGCGGGTGCGCATCCGCAGCCGGAACCCGTGCGTGCGCGCCCGACGGCGGTTGTTCGGCTGGAAGGTGCGCTTGCCCTTGCTCACTGGTCGGCTCTCCTGGTGGACGACCGGCGTGCTGGGACAGGCGGTCGTCCGCTCGCTGGGTCGGACGGGGTGCCCACGAGCGGGCACGCTTGCTGACCAGGGTACGCAGCGCCGCGAAGGGGGGTCAAACCGACCCGGCGGGCAGAGGTGTCTTGTGGCGATGCGTCCCGGTTGCTAGCGTGCGCCTCCATCGTTGGATCCGGGGGGATGTCTCCGATCGACCTCACGGGTAGCCCGAAGCGCACTGGGCGGGCCCGCGTACTGTCTTGCGCACAGCTGTGGACAAGTCTGGGGACAAGCAGGGCCTGAGGGCGACAACCGGAGGGGGGTGCCGACCCGGTGGCCGACCAACCAGGGGATCTCGGACAGGTTTGGAACAGGGTCATCGCCGACCTCTCCGGAGCGTCAACGGGCTCCGGCGCGCCTCCGCTGTCCCCGCAGCAGCGCGCGTTCCTGCGACTCACCCGCCCGCTCGGGCTCATCGACGGCACCGCGCTGCTCGCGGCGCCGAGCGAGTTCGCCAAGGACGCGATCGAGCGGATCCTGCGCCGTCCCATCAGCGACGCGCTCGGCAGACATCTCGGTGTCACGGTCAACCTCGCCGTGGTCGTCGACGCCTCCGCGGCGTCCGGCGGCACGGAGGTGCCCGACCCGCTCGGCCCCGAGCCCGTCGCCGAGGAGCCGCCCGCCGCGCCGGTCACGCGCGAACCCCTCACCGACACCGGGCCGTTCCGGCGGCCCGACCCCCAGCCGTCTTCCAACGGCGGCTCGGCGCGCACCGCCGAGGTGTGGCCGACGTACTCCGGGCCGCCCAACGTCGAGACGGGTGCACCGCGCTCCCAGTCGCGCCTGAACGAGAAGTACATCTTCGACACGTTCGTCATCGGCGCCTCGAACCGGTTCAGCCATGCGGCCGCCGTCGCCGTGGCCGAGGCGCCCGCGCGGGCCTACAACCCGCTCTTCGTCTGGGGCGACTCCGGGCTGGGCAAGACGCACCTGCTGCACGCCGTCGGCCATTACACACAGCGGCTGTTCCCGGGGATGCGTGTGCGGTACGTGTCCACCGAGGAGTTCACCAACGACTTCATCAACTCCCTGCGCGACGACCGCAAGGTCGCCTTCCAACGCCGCTACCGCGACGTCGACGTCCTGCTCGTCGACGACATCCAGTTCCTGGAAGGCAAGGAAGGCACGCAGGAGGAGTTCTTCCACACCTTCAACACGCTCCACAACGCCAACAAGCAGATCGTGGTGTCCTCCGACCGGCCGCCGAAGCGGCTGGAGACCCTCGAAGACCGCATGCGCACACGGTTCGAGTGGGGCCTGATCACCGACATCCAGCCGCCCGAGCTGGAGACGCGCATCGCGATCCTCCGCAAGAAGGCCGCGCAGGACCGCCTCGCCGTGCCCGGTGACGTCCTGGAGTTCATCGCCGAGCGCATCGAGCGCAACATCCGCGAGCTCGAAGGCGCGCTGATCCGCGTGACGGCGTTCGCGTCGCTGAACCGGCAGCCGGTCGACACCCAGCTCGCCGAGATCGTGCTGCGCGACCTCATCCCCGACTCCGCCACCTCGGAGATCACCGCGCCGACGATCATGGCCGTGGTCGCGGAGTTCTTCGGCGTGACGATCGACGAGCTGTGCGGGCCGGGGAAGACGAAGGCGCTCGCGCAGTCGCGCCAGATCGCCATGTATCTGTGCCGCGAGCTGACCGACCTGTCGCTGCCCCGCATCGGCCAGACATTCGGCGGCCGCGACCACACCACGGTCATGCACGCGGACAAGAAGATCCGCAACGAGATCGCGCAACGGCGCAAGACCTTCGAGCAGGTTCAGGAGCTCACCGCGCGCATCAAGCAGCGCGCGCGACACAAGGACTGAGCGCCAGGCGGCCACCGCGCCACCGCCACCGCGCCACCGCCACCGGCCACGCGCCTGGCGCTCACCGAGCCAGGCGCCACCGCGGCCCCGAGCCACCAGAGGCCCGCCGCGCGTACGAGCCCCCGCCGGGCCAGCTCCCGCAGCCGAGCCACCCGAGCCCCGTCGGGAACCCGCCCGCCGCCCGATCATGATCGCCAGCTCGGTGCACAAAGGGACCAGAACTGGCCGCCCTTCGCACCCAAGCGACGATCACGGTTCGGACGGCCTCGAACGGCGTCTCCGTTCAGCCCTGCCGCCCGCCCGGTCGTCCCCCTCAGGCTCCCGTTCGTCGAACGAACCCCGGCGTGCCGGAGGTGACGCGTGACATCCGCGGTGACACACCGTTCTCCCCAGTGCGCCGTGAGGGGCTCCCGTGAGTTCCCGGCAACCTCGCGCTCCGGCATCCGGTCGCGCTGCGCTCACGCGCGACCACGATTTCACCCACATCTGGGGACAACTCTGTGGATACCCGCCCGCGGGGCCGTGGACGGCGGGCCGCGATTCCGTGGACAACCGGTGGCCCGCGCGGGGACAGCTGCGTGCACAACCGCTCCGTCCACCGCCGCGCCGAGGTGCCCACCGGCCGTCCCCGGGCGGAGTCCACAGGACGCCACACCCTCTGACCTGCACCGACGCCACGCATCCACACTGCGCACAGGCCCTGGTACTACTGCTGGAGTTCTCTTCCACATGAACTACCAAGTCATCAGGCGTGTGCATCGGGCCGCCGGATCGTGCGCTCCCCGCCCCCGTGACACCTCGCGCCGGGAGGCTCTACGGTGAGGACCCGGCCATCCCCGCTCCCAGCGGCGCGCAAAACTGTCGCCCCGCCGTGAGAAGGTCTGCCTGTCACCGTCAGCGCGAGAGGTCCCCGTCATGAAGTTCCGGGTCGAACGCGACGTCCTTGCCGACGCAGCCGCGTGGGTGGCGCGCAGCCTGCCCGCGCGCCCGCCCGTCCCCGTGCTGGGCGGCGTGCTCGTCGAGGCATCCAGCGGACCGTCGGGGGAGCGGCTCACCGTCTCCGGGTTCGACTACGAGACCTCGGCTCGCGTCGAGCTCGATGCCACGATCGGCGATCCCGGCCGCGTGCTCGTCTCCGGAAGGCTGCTGGCCGACATCACCCGCGCGCTGCCGCCCAAGCCGGTCGACCTGGTGGTCGACGGTTCCCGCGCCACGATCAGCTGCGGCAACAGCCGGTTCAGCCTGCCCACGATGCCGGTCGAGGACTATCCGCAGCTGCCCGCGATGCCGCAGCTGGCGGGCACCGTCGCGGCCGACGAGCTGGCCGCCGCCGTCGCACAGGTCGCCGTCGCGGCGGGCCGGGACGACACGCTGCCGATGCTCACCGGCATCCGCATGGAGATCGACGGACACCAGCTCACGCTGGCCGCCACCGACCGGTTCCGGCTGGCCGTCCGCGAGCTGGAATGGCAGCCGGAGGACACCGAGCAGAACACGGCGGTGCTCATCCCCGCCCGCACGCTGGCCGAGGTCGCCAAGACCCTGGCCGGTTCGGGCCGCGTCGAGCTCGCGCTGTCGGCGGGTGACGGCATGCTGGGTATCACCGGCGGCGGCCGAAGGGCCACCACCCGGCTGCTCGACGCCGAGTTCCCGCGCTTCCGGCAGCTCATCCCGGCTGAGCACACCACCTCGACGATCGTCGAGGTGGCCGGGCTGGTCGAGTCGATCAAGCGCGTCGCGCTGGTCACCGACCGCGTCGCCCAGGTACGCATGGAGTTCTCCGACGAAGGGCTGCGCCTCACCGCAGGCGGCGACGACGTCGGGAGCGCCGAGGAGGAGCTGCCCTGCGAGCTGGAGGGCGCGCCGCTCACGATCGCCTTCAACCCCGGCTACCTGCTCGACGCGCTCGGCGCACTGCACGTCGAGCGCGCCCAGCTCACCTTCACCACGCCCAACCGCCCCGCTCTGGTCCGGCCGGTGGCTCCGCCGCCCGCGGACGGCGAGGATCACCCCGCCGAGCCGGTGCCGGGCTACCTGCACCTGCTGATGCCCGTCCGCCTTCCCGGATGACCGCCGATCGCCTCGTTCGTCCACCACAGGAGCGACACCGTGGAACTGGGACTCGTCGGTCTGGGCCGCGGCGCCATGCGGGACCGGCTGCTGGCCGCGGGCCACGAGGTCGTGGGCTACGACCCGCGCCCGGACGTCACCGACGTCGACTCACTGGCCGCGCTGGCGGGCGCGCTCGCGGCGCCTCGGGTCGTCTGCGTGATGGCGCCTGTCACGCGCAGCACGATCCGGCAGCTCGCGGAGGTCCTCGAGCCCGGTGATCTCGTGATCGACGGCGGCAGCTCCCGCTACCCGGACGCCGCGCCCCACGCCGCGCTCCTCGCCGACAAGGGCATCCGCTTCGTCCACTGCGGCGGGTCCGACGGCATCTGGGGCAAGGAGAGCGGCTACGGCCTGATGGCGGGCGTCGCTGCCGAGGACATCGAGCGCGCCATGCCGATCTTCGACGCGCTCTGTCCCGAAGGCCCGCGCGAGGAGGGCTTCGCGCACGCGGTCGAGAAGGCGGCTGGGCCGCCCGGCGCTGCGGGCGAGACCGCAGGCCCTGCTACGGGCTGATCGGCGTGCATCTCCGCCGTCTAGCGGTCACCGACTTCCGGTCGTGGGAGGCGGCCGAGCTGGACCTGACGACGGGTGTCACCGTCCTCGTCGGGCCCAACGGCGTCGGCAAGACCAACCTCGTCGAGGCGGCGGGCTACCTCGCCACGCTCGGCTCACACCGCGTCGCCACGGATGCGCCACTCATCCGGCGCGGCGCGGAGCGGGCCGTCGTGCGCGGCGCGGTGGTGCACCAGGGCCGTGAGCTGTCGGTGGAGCTGGAGATCACGGCGGGGCGGGCCAACCGGGCGCGCGTCAACCGGGCACCCGCGAAGCCGCGCGACGTGCTGGGCATCCTGCGCACGGTGCTCTTCGCACCGGAGGATCTCGCGCTGGTGCGCGGCGACCCCGGCGAGCGCCGTCGTTTCCTCGACGACCTGCTCGTCACCCGCTTCCCCCGCTACGCCACCGTCCGCGCCGACTACGACCGCGTGCTGCGCCAGCGCGCGGCCCTGCTCAAGACCGCGCGGGCCGGTGGCGACCTGCGCACCCTCGACGTCTGGGACGGCCACCTCGCCACCCACGGCGCCGCGTTGCTCGCGGGCAGGCTGGAGCTGGTCGCCGCGATCGCGCCACACGCGGTCGAGGCGTTCGCGGAGGTCGCGCCGTCCTCCGAGCCCATCGCCCTGGAGTACCGGAGCTCGGTCGACCCCGAGGCCGGACCGCTGGAGGCGTCCCTGCTGGAGGCGTTGGCGCGCGTGCGCCGCCAGGAGGTGGAGCGCGGCGTCTGCCTGGTCGGCCCGCACCGCGACGACCTGGAGCTGCGGCTCGGGGACGGACCGGCCAAGGGCTACGCGAGCCACGGCGAGTCGTGGGCGCTCGCGCTCGCGCTGCGCCTGGGGTCCTACCGGCTGCTGCGCGACGACGACGTCGAGCCGGTGCTCGTGCTCGACGACGTCTTCGCCGAGCTGGACTCCCGCCGCCGCCGCGCGCTCGCCGATGTCGCCCGGCGCGCCGAGCAGGTGTTGGTCACCGCCGCCGTCGACGAGGACGTGCCCGCCGCCCTCGACGGCGTCCGCTACACGGTGGGCGGTGGACGAGTGGAGCGGGGAGTGACATCCCTGCAGCAAGCGTGATCGGCACGGCGATCGACCAGCCTGGGGACAACACTGTGGATACTGTGGATAACTCTCGCGGCGCCGGGGATGACGAGCCAAAACGGCCGTCCGCCGACGGCGGGCGACCGCCTATCGTGCCGGTTGTCCCCAGCCCTGGGGATGCCGGTGACAGCACCGCTCGCCGAGGGCCGGATATCGCTCGCGAAGCGTTACGGGCCGCGCGCGAGGCGTCAGCGGAGAGGGCGGCCGAGCGGGCGGCGCAGATGTCCGGGCGGAAGCCCGCGGGCTCCCGTGGTCGTCGCCGCCGGTGGTCGGGTGCCGGGCCCGACGAGCGCGACCCCCAGCCGTTCGGCCGCCTGGTCGCGCGGGTCTCGCTTGACCGCGGCTGGTCACCGCGCCTCACCGACGCGACGGTGCTGGGGCGCTGGCCGCACCTCGTCGGCGCCGAGATCGCTGACCACTGCGCGCCGGTGTCGTTGCGCGACGGCGAGCTGGTGCTGCAGGCCGAGTCCACGGCGTGGGCCACCCAACTGCGCACGCTGCAACGCCAGCTGCTCACCCGCCTCGCCGCGGCCGTCGGCAAGGGCGTGGTGAAGCGCATCAGGGTGGTGGGGCCGAGCGGGCCCAGCTGGCGCCACGGCCCGCGCAGCGTCCGCGGCCGCGGCCCCCGCGACACCTACGGCTGACCAGCCCCACCTCGCACACGGTCGTGCGTCCTCTCAACGGCCTGACCGACCCCACTTCGCACACCGTCGTGCGTCCTCGCAGAGGGTCGACCGTGTGCGAGGACGCCGCAACATGGGCGAAGTCGACGGCGCCTCAGCCCGCCCAGGCCCCGCTTGGCCGTCACCTCGCAGACCGGGCCGTCACCTCGCAGAGCCCCCGGGGCCTGCGAAGCGCACACTCGGTCTGCGAGGGCGACGGCCCGGCCGACCGCGCGCCCGACCGGAGTCCCCTGAGCGGGACGTGACGGCGCCGCAGCCCCGTCGGACCCCCTTCTCCGCCGTCGCCACCCGTCCAGAGCCGCGTTCGGCGTCCTGTGAGCCACTCAGGGGTGTCCTTGCCGCGTTTCTGTCGGCCCGCCCCGGTATGATGGAGGCATGTTCCGGACAGTCCCCGAGATGTCCGGTCGGAAAGGCTTCACGAGGGCGGCCGTGCCGCCCGAGTGTGGGGTCGTCATCGCGAGGAGTGCACACGTTCCGTGGCGGAGAAGAAGAGCGGCTACAGCGCGTCGTCGATCACCGTTCTGGAGGGCCTCGAGGCGGTCCGCAAGCGGCCCGGCATGTACATCGGCTCCACCGGTGAGCGCGGCCTGCACCACATGGTCCAGGAGGTGGTGGACAACTCCGTCGACGAGGCGATGGCGGGCTACGCCACCCGCGTAGACGTCGTTCTGCAGGACGACGGCGGCGTGCGCGTCACGGACAACGGCCGCGGCATCCCCGTCGACATGCACCCGGTCGAGAAGAAGCCCGCCGTCGAGGTGATCATGACGGTCCTGCACGCGGGCGGCAAGTTCGACAGCGACTCCTACGCGGTCTCCGGCGGCCTGCACGGCGTCGGCGTCTCGGTGGTCAACGCGCTGTCCATCGCGCTGGATGTCGAGATCCACCGCGACGGGCGGGTGTGGCGCCAGCACTACGCGCACTCGGTACCGGGCCCGCTGCGCAAGGGCGAGGAGACCAAGCGCACCGGCAGCACGGTCACGTTCTGGGCCGATCCCAACATCTTCGAGACCACCACGTACGACATCGAGACGATCCGCCGCCGTCTGCAGGAGATGGCGTTCCTCAACAAGGGCCTCACCATCACCCTTCGCGACGAGCGCAACGGCACCAACGGCAACGCCGAGGAGCCCGACGCCGAGGGCTACGTCGCGAAGGTCAAGGACTACACGTTCTGCTACCCGAACGGGCTCGAGGACTTCGTCGCCCACCTCAACAAGTCCAAGGACCCCATCCACAAGAAGCTGGTGTCCTACGCGGGCGAGGAGGCCGGGCACGCGGTCGAGGTGGCGATGCAGTGGAACTCCGGTTACACGGAGTCGGTCCACACGTTCGCCAACACGATCAACACCCGGGAGGGCGGCACCCACGAGGAGGGCTTCCGCGCCGCGCTCACCAGCACGGTCAACAAGTACGCGCGCGACAAGAAGCTGTTGAAGGAGAAGGACCCCGCGCTCTCGGGTGACGACATCCGCGAGGGTCTGGCCGCGATCGTCTCGGTCAAGGTCAAGGAGCCGCAGTTCGAGGGCCAGACGAAGACGAAGCTCGGCAACACCGAGATCAAGTCGTTCGTGCAGCGCGTCTCCAACGAATGGCTCTCCGACTGGCTGGAGCGCAACCCGACCGAGGCGCGCACGATCCTCAACAAAGCCGTGCAGTCCGCCCAGGCCCGCATGGCCGCGCGCAAGGCCCGCGAGCTCGTCCGGCGCAAGAGCGCGGGCGACATCGGCGGCCTGCCCGGCAAGCTCGCCGACTGCCGCTCCACCGACCCGTCGCGCTCCGAGGTCTACATCGTGGAGGGCGACTCGGCAGGCGGCTCCGCCAAGTCGGGGCGGGACTCGATGTTCCAGGCGATCCTGCCCATCCGTGGCAAGATCATCAACGTGGAGAAGGCCCGCATCGACCGCGTCCTCAAGAACACCGAGGTCCAGGCCATCATCACCGCGCTGGGCACGGGCATCCACGACGAGTTCGACCTCTCGAAGCTGCGCTACCACAAGGTCGTCCTCATGGCCGACGCCGACGTCGACGGCCAGCACATCCGCACCCTGCTGCTCACCCTGCTCTTCCGGTTCATGCGCCCGCTCATCGAGCGCGGGCATGTCTTCCTCGCGCAGCCGCCGCTCTACAAGATCAAGTGGGGCGGCCGTGGCGCGGAGCCGGAGTTCGCCTACTCCGACCGCGAGCTCGAGGGCCTCGTCCAGGCGGGCCGTGAGGCGGGCAAGAAACTGCCGAAGGAGGAGGGCATCCAGCGCTACAAGGGCCTCGGCGAGATGAACGCCAAGGAGCTGTGGGAGACCACGATGGACCCGGCCAACCGGGTGCTCCTGCAGGTCACCTTGGACGACGCCGCCACCGCCGACGAGCTGTTCTCGATCCTGATGGGCGAGGACGTCGAGTCGCGCCGGTCGTTCATCACCCGCAACGCCAAGGACGTGCGCTTCCTCGACGTCTGAGGCAGCCCACGAGAATCAGCCCAGAAGGAACTCTTCGTGACAGACACCTTGGACCCTGCCTTGCCGTCCGGCGGGGGTGACCGCACCGAGCCGGTCGACATCCAGCAGGAGATGCAGCGCTCCTACATCGACTACGCGATGAGCGTGATCGTCGGCCGGGCGTTGCCGCTGGTCGAGGACGGGCTCAAGCCGGTGCACCGGCGCGTCCTGTACTCGATGGGGGAGAACGGCTTCCGCCCCGATCGCAGCTACGTCAAGTGCGCGCGCGTCGTCGGCGAGGTGATGGGCAACTACCACCCGCACGGCGACAGCTCGATCTACGACGCGCTCGTCCGCCTTGCTCAGCCGTGGTCGCTGCGCTATCCGCTGATCGACGGCCAGGGCAACTTCGGCTCCCGCGGCAACGACCCGCCAGCCGCCATGCGGTACTGCGTCACCGGCGACGCGCTCGTCCGGCTGGCGGACGGCTCGTCGGTCCGGATCGGCGAGATCATGCCGGATGCGCTGCCGCAGAGCGACAATCCGGTCGAGCTGAAGGTTCTCGATCGCAGCGGCAACCCGGTCCGCGCCGAGATGCTGTTCCACTCAGGGGTGCATCCGACACTGCGCGCCCGCACCGTCGAGGGCTACGAGCTCACCGGCACGCCGAACCATCCGGTGCTCTGCCTCGTCGACGTGCTCGGCATCCCCACCCTGCTGTGGAAGCTGCTCGAGGAGCTCCGTCCGGGCGACCGCATCGCGATGCAGCGCACCCCGCACGACGAGCAGGGCGTGTGGAACCCGAGCGACGCCATGGAGGCGTTCGTGCTCGGCGCGTTCGTGAGCGAGGGCTTCGTCTCCGAGGGTCGTGCGGGGTTCAACAACGTCGACGCGGAGTTCTTCGCCCTTGTCCTCGCGGCCTACGATGCCGTCGTCGGCGGGCCGCGGTACGTGGCGTCGCGCCGCATCGCCTCGGGGTCAATCCTGCATGAGCTCGACGTGCAGGACCTCGGGGCCCTTCGCGGGAGCGTGCTCGCCGAGCTGGTCGGCAGCCGGTCGGCGCAGAAGCGGGTGCCGGAGTCGGTGTGGACAGGCTCGCCAGGCCGTAAGCGCCTGTTCCTTCAGGCGCTGTTCACGGGCGACGGCTCCTGCTCGGCGCTTCCGCGCGGCACGGTCCAGGTCTCGTACTCCACCCGCAGCGAGCAGCTCGCCACGGACGTCCAGCAGCTTCTGCTGGAGTTCGGGGTGGTCTCCCGGCGCTACCGTCACGCCACCGGCGAGCTCAAGGTCGTCATCACCAACCGTCGCGACGCCAGGCTGTTCGCGACCCGGGTCGGCTTCCTCGGCACCAAGCAGACCGAGCTTGCCGAGATCCTCGGTGCGAACGTGCCGCAGAGCACGTCGATGAGCCGTGACCATGTGCCCGGTCTCGCCGCGTTCCTGCGTGAGCACGGGAGTTCCGATCCGGCGAACCAGGCCTGGCTCCGCCAACACAACGTCGACCGCATCGAGCGGTGGGAGCAGCGCGGCGCGGAGATCCTTTCGCACATCACCGAGCCCGACGCGCGCGCGATCGCGCAGGAACTGACAGACGGCCGCTTCTACTTCGCCCCCGTTGCGACGATCGAGGACGGTGGCGCGCAGCCGGTCTACAGCCTTCGGGTCGACACCGCCGACCACTCGTTCGTCACCAACGGCTTCGTCTCCCACAACACCGAGTGTCGCCTCTCGCCGTTGGCGATGGCGATGCTGCAGGACATCACCGAGGACACGGTCGACTTCTCGGACAACTACGACGGCAAGACGCAGGAGCCGGACGTCCTGCCGTCGCGGGTGCCCAACCTGCTGATCAACGGCAGCGCTGGCATCGCGGTCGGCATGGCCACCAACATCCCCCCGCACAACCTGCGCGAGGTCGGCGCGGGCGTCGTCTGGGCGCTGGAGAACTGGGAGGCCACCGACGACGAGCTGCTCACCGCGCTCATGGAGCGCATCAAAGGCCCGGACTTCCCGACGGCGGGCCTGATCGTCGGCCGCGACGGTATCGAGCAGGCCTACCGCACCGGCCGCGGCTCGGTGCGCATGCGCGCGGTCGTCGAGGCCGAGGAGGACGCCAAGGGGCGCACGATCCTGGTCGTCACCGAGCTGCCCTACCAGGTGAACCCGGACAACCTCATCGAGTCGATCGCGGCCCAGCACCGCGACGGCAAGCTCGCGGGCATCGCCGAGATCAACGACGAGAGCTCCGACCGGGTCGGCATGCGCATCGTCATCACGCTCAAGCGTGACGCGGTGGCCAAGGTCGTGCTCAACAACCTCTACAAGCACACCCAGCTGCAGTACGGGTTCGGCGTCAACATGCTGGCCATCGTCGACGGCGTGCCGCGCACGCTGCGGCTCGACCAGGTGGTGCGCAACTACATCCGGCACCAGATCGAGGTCATCGTCCGGCGCACCCGCTACCGCCTCCGCAAGAAGGAGGAGCGGGCCCACATCCTGCGCGGCTACGTCAAGGCGCTCGACGCGCTCGACGAGGTCATCGCGCTGATCCGGGCCTCGGACACGGTCGAGATCGCGCGCGACGGCCTGATCCAGCTGCTCGACGTCGACGAGATCCAGGCCCAGGCGATCCTCGACATGCAGCTGCGGCGTCTCGCCGCACTGGAGCGTCAGAAGATCATCGACGAGCTGGCCGAGATCGAGCGCGAGATCGCCGATCTGCAGGACATCCTCGCCCGCCCCGAGCGGCAGCGGCAGATCGTGCGCGACGAGCTCACCGAGATCGTCGAACAGCACGGCGACGACCGGCGCACGAAGATCGTGTCCGACGACGGCGACGTCACCAACGAGGACCTCATCGCCGTCGAAGACGTCGTTGTGACGATAACTCAGACGGGCTACGCCAAGCGCACGAAGACCGACCTCTACCGGGCGCAGAAGCGCGGCGGCAAGGGTGTGCAGGGCGCGCAGCTCAAGCAGGACGACATCGTCGCCCACTTCTTCGTGTGCTCCACGCACGACTGGATCCTGTTCTTCACGAACAAGGGCCGGGTCTACCGGCTGAAGGCGTACGAGCTGCCCGAGGCCAACCGGAGCGCGCGCGGCCAGCATGTGGCCAACCTGCTCGCGTTCCAGCCCGACGAGCACATCGCGCAGGTCATGGAGATCTCCGACTACCAGGCCGCCCCCTATCTCGTCCTCGCGACGAAAAGTGGGCTGGTCAAGAAGTCGAAGCTCACCGACTTCGACTCGCCCCGCTCCGGCGGTCTCATCGGCATCAACCTGCGCGAGGACGACGAGCTGGTCGGCGCCGTGCTGTGCTCGGCCACCGACGACCTGCTGCTCGTCTCCGCCGAGGGTCAGTCGATCCGGTTCACCGCGAGCGACGAGGTGCTGCGCCCGATGGGCCGCGCCACGTCAGGAGTGCTCGGGATGCGGTTCAACGGAGGCGACCGGCTGTTGTCCCTCGGCGTCGTCCGCGAGGGCACTTTCGTGTTGGTCGCCACCGACGGCGGCTACGCCAAGCGCACCCCGATCGAGGACTATCCGGTCCAGGGTCGGGGTGGCAAGGGTGTCTTGACCATCCAGTACGACCGCAGACGTGGCACGCTGGTCGGCGCGCTCATCGTCGGGCTCGAGGACGAGCTGTACGCGATCACCTCGACGGGAGGGGTGATCCGGACATCGGCGCGTGAGGTGCGCAAAGCGGGCAGGCAGACGAAGGGAGTGCGCCTGATGAACCTGGGCGACTCGGCTTCGCTGCTCGCGGTCGCGCGCAACGCCGAGGACGACGCGAGCGATCCCGAGCTGTTCTGACCGGCCACCAGGAGAGTCTCTAATCTCGTGAACGACACGACGCGCACCCCGGACGAGCCTGATCGTCCGGTGGTCACGCAGGACCAGCCCCGCCCGTCCCCGGCGGCGGAGAACGGCGCGGGCAAGCACGAGAGCGGGCAGCCCGCCGAGGGGCAGGCGGCAGCGCATGCGACGCCCGCCCACGCCGTGCCGCCGGAGGGGGGAAGGGCGGGTTCGCCCGCTCCCGCTCCTTCGGCGTCCGGCGCTGGTGGCGCCGCCCGTCCGCCGTCCGGCCCGGCGGGGAGCTCCGCTGCGTCGCCGGGCGTTCCGGTGTCGGACGGGTCGGAGCGACCGTCACCGTCGGCAGGCGGTTCGTCCAGTCCGACGCTGCCCGACGGGGAGCCCACCGTCCGGACGACACCGCCGGGCGTGGCGGCCGCTGCCGCGGCGGCCGGAGGATCCTCCGGTCCCCCACCGCCCGCCGCCGGGTCGTCCGGTGGTTCGGCGGGTCCCACGTCGCCGGTCGCCAAGTCTCCCGGCTCGGCGGAGGCGTCGCGGCCCACGCCGCCCGACGGTCAGCCCGCCGTGCGGCACACGGGGTCCGCGCCGTCCGAGGGGCGCCCCGCCGCGCCGGTGGTGCGCGACGGTCAACCCACGGGCCAAGGCACGTCCTCCACCGGCGGTTTCCCGGCCCGCAATCGGCCCTCACCTGGGCCGGGCACCCCGGCCCGCGGAGTACCGGTGCCGCCGCAGGCCGGTCCCGCGGTCACCTTCGCGAAGTCGGGCTCCTCCGAGGAGCAGACGGCGGAGATGCGACTGCCGAAGCCTGCGCCCAACGGCACGGCGACACATGGCGGTCAGGTCACGCAGCCGGTCGGGCACCGGGGCGCGGTGGCGGCAGCGGTCCCGATGCCGGGCCCCGCCGCGGCCACCCCGCCCCCATGGAACCGCGTTCCCGGCCAGGAGCCCCCGCCGCCCGTCGAGAACCGGGGCCCCGAGAGCCTGCTCGACGACGCCGAAGGGCCCACCGCGTTCCTGGAGGCGCCGCCTCCGCCGCCGCAGGCGACCGAACAGCGGTCCGGCGGGTCGGGCGTCGCCGCACCCGCGCGCAACCGGGCTCGCCCGCCGCGGCAGGCGGCGTTGCAGCTCAAGCGGCTCGACCCGTGGTCAGTGTTGAAGCTGGCGCTCGTCCTCGCCGTGGTGCTGTTCCTCATCTGGCTGGTGGCGGTCGGCGTGCTCTACGGGGTGCTCGACGGGATCGGCGTCTGGGACCGCTTGAACGGCACGTACGCCGACCTCGTCTCCGGTGAGGCACCCAGCGGCAGCCCGCTGATCAGCGCGGGCCGCGTCTTCGGCATCGCGGCCGTCGTCGGTGCGATCAACAGCCTGCTGTTCGCCGTGGCCGTCACGGTCGGGGCGTTCGTCTACAACGTGTCGGCCGACCTGGTCGGCGGCATCGAGGTGACGCTCTCCGAGCGGGACTGATCACGGGGGTATCCGGTTGTAGGCGGCCGGGGACGCTGGGGTAACCTCGTCTCCGCCGCAGGGGCCCATAGCTCAGTTGGTTAGAGCGCGTCGCTGATAACGACGAGGTCGCTGGTTCAAATCCAGCTGGGCCCACTCCCATCCACGGGACAGGCAAGGGATGACCGCATGAAGAAGATCATCGCAATCGTCGTCGCCATCGTGGCGGGGGCACTCGTGTTCTCCAAGGTCCGGAGCTCCCGCTCCGACAAGGACCTCTGGCATGAGGCCACCACCAGCTGACCGCACGACACTCCTTCATGTCGGGCGGGCCCCGGCCCGTCCCGGCATGGGGACGTAGCTCAATTGGCAGAGCACCGCCTTTGCAAGGCGGGGGTTAGGGGTTCGATTCCCCTCGTCTCCACCACTCTGACCAGCGGAAACAGTCGGTTTCATGATCACTGTTTGATCAATGGCAGCCAAAGTGGCATCCAGTAGTCTGGCGGGATGGCCACGAACCGGCGTTCCCGTGGGACGATCCGCCAGCGTGGCCGCTCCTTTCAAGTGATCGTGTACGCCGGTCTTGACCCGCTGACCGGCCGCAAGATCTACCTGCGCGAGTCGACGACCGACGAGGCCGACGCCCGTCGCATCCTCCGCAAACTCACCGCACGGGTCGACTCCCAGCGGGCAGCCCAAGACCAACGCCACGTTCCGCACGGCGATGAAGTCGTGGCTGCGCACGCACGAGGTCGAGGAGACGACCCGGGCCAGCTACGAGCAGTACGCCCGCGTGCACCTGTACCCGGCGTTCGGCGACGTCCCGATCGGCAAGGTCAACGCCCGGCTGCTGGAGGAGTTCTACGCCGAGCTCCGCCGATGCCGCGACCGCTGCGACGGCCAGCCGCGGATCGAGCACCGCGCCGACGGCCCGCACGAGTGCCGGACGGTGAAGCACCGCCGTGGCCCCGGCCGCCCGCCAGCTGGCGGCTACCCGCCCCACGACTGCGCCGAGACAGGCTGCACGGTCATGGAGTGCCAGCCTCACGTGTGCCAGCCGCTGTCGGCGGCGACGATCCGCCGCATCCATTTCGCGATCCGCGGCGTGCTGTCCGCGGCCGAGCGGTGGGAATGGATCACAGGCAACCCGGCGGTGATCGCGCGCAAGCCGCGGCAGCCGACGCCGCAGCCGAACCCACCGACGGTGGCCCAGGCTGCGCAGATCATCGATGCGGCGTGGCAGCAGGACCTGGGCTGGGGCACGCTCGTGTGGCTGGTCATGGTGACCGGCATGCGCCGCGCCGAACTGCTCGCGCTGCGCTGGTCGGACGTCGACCTGGACGCCGCTGTGGTGACGGTGCGCCGCAACTACGTGCGGGTGAACCGCAAGTCGCTGGAGAAGGACACCAAGACCCATCAGATGCGCAGGCTCGCGCTCGACGTCGCGACGGTCGAGGTGCTCGCCGAGCACCGGGCGCGCTATGAGGCTCTGTGCCAGGAGGTCGAGACCGCTCCGCGGCCGGACGCGTTCCTGTTCTCCTACCGCCCCGAGCACGACCGCCCGTGCGACCCCAGCGGCGTGACCCACCGCTACGCGCGGATGTGCACAGAGCTGGGGATCGACAGCCATCTCCACGCCCTGCGCCACTACTCGGCAACCGAGCTGCTCACGGCGGGCGTGGATCTCCGGACTGTTGCCGGACGTCTCGGGCATGGCGGCGGCGGGGCGACGACGCTGCGCGTCTACGCCGCGTGGGTCGGTGAGTCCGACCGCCGCGCTGCCCAGCTGCTCGGCGAACGCCTGCGGAGGCCGTCACGTGGACAGGCGGACTGACGGACCAGGCTGGTAGACCTTCTCGCGTGACCGAGGTTCTCCCTGATCACCAGGTGTCGAGCGTGCTGGTCATCGTGGCGCACCCTGACGACGCCGAGTTCTGGGCTGGCGGCACCATCGCGACCTGGACCGCCGCGGGATGCAAAGTGACCTATCTCGTCCTCACCGACGGCGACGCGGGCGGGTTCGACCACGACCTGCCACGCTCCGAACTCCCGGGCATCCGGCGGCAGGAGCAACGCGATGCCTCGGCGATCCTCGGATCCGACGATGTCCGGTTCCTGGGTCGACATGAGGGCAGGCTTACGCCAAGCGCGGCCCTCAGGTCGGAGCTGGTCCGGGTGATCCGGCAGGTCCGGCCGCAACGTGTCTTGACATGGTCCCCCGAGTGGAACTGGGCTCGGTTCCGAACGAGCTGCCACGTCGACCATCGAGCGACCGGCGAGCTCGCCCTCACCGCCGTCTACCCGGACGCGGGAAACCCCTTCGCCCATCCCCACCTGCTGAAGGATGAAGGTCTTGAGCCGTGGGACGTCTCGGAAATCTGGCTGATCAACGGCCGCGAGCCCAACCACTACGTGGACGTCACCCACACGTTCGACCGCAAGATCGCCGCTCTACGGGCACACGCGAGTCAGCTAGCGCACCCGGATTCACTCGTGGAGCGGATGCAGGAGCGGATGACGCCGAACACTGCTGCGGCCGGTCTGCCTGAGAGACGGCTCGTGGAGGCTTTTCAAGTTGTCGTAAACCGGTAGTTGAGCGGTTCAGAAATCAGGATGAGGACAACTAGATAACGTCCGGTTCACACGCGGCGACACGTGAAGACGAGTCCCCCGCGCCGGAGGTCCCCGTGCTCGCATCGGTCAGGACGGGATGCCATCAAGATGGCACGTTCCGTCGTCTATTGGTTGCGGTGCTGGCCGTCGCCCTGACCGGCGCGGCGGCCTGCACCGCGCCGACGTCGCCGACGCCGACGCTCAGCGCCGACCAGACCGGCGGGATCTCGGGCGTTGTTCCCGGGCTGCCGTACCGCATCTCCGCAGACGCGGGAACCTTCCTGCCCGGTCACACCGTGCAGGTCACTGCCGAGGACGCCCTTCCCGACCTCGGTGGCGGGCGAGCGGCTGTCACACCCCTGCGCATCGTCAGCGACGACGCGCCCGCCCGACCCGTCACGCTCGAGACCGTCGACCCTGTCGCCGCGGACACCGACCTCACCGTGGCCGCACTCTGGCAGCCGGGCAGCTCCGGCGTCGAGCTGGTGTCGTTCGCGTCCGTGGACGGCCAGCGCCTCCGCGTCAAGCTCCCCATCTCGGCGCGTTCGGGCTATTCACCTTCCCCACGCAGGACGAGCTGAGCACATGGCTGGAGAAGAACGTCCTCGACGGGATCGTGGCCGACATCAAGAGCTTCTTGGACTTCCCCTACGACTGCCCGCCCGCGCAGTTCGCGTCCACTCTCGTCGACTCGACCGGCTACCCACCCGGCAGCGTGAACCTTCAAGTCGACATCAGCGACAGCGACGCCGCTCACGACGTCGCTGGCGTCGACATCTGCAACAAGCTGCGCTTCCCCATGACGTACTCGGCTGATGGCGCCAGCGCCTTCAGCGGCATCGCCCTACCGCGCAGCAACGTCACCTTCCCCGTGGCGCTGCGCGGAAACCCGGGGGACCCCTTCGTCATCTCGGCGACGTTCTCGACGACAGCGGCCACGACCATGGCCGCATTCGTCGGGCTCGAGCTGCTCCCGGACGGCGAGACCGTCGTCGAGAAGTTGGTCAACAAGGGCCCGCTCAGCCCGGACGGGATCACGCTTCTCGGCAACGCCGCACGGGCCTGCGACGGGGCGGCACGGGCCGCACGGACGGCGACGGACGCCGGGGCATGGGATCAGCTGTTCGCGTGCCTGCGGCAGAACGACGACTTCGTCGGCGCCGTCGTCCAGCTGTATGCCGGCGTCGCAGCCGACCTGGGCATCGACGCCGTCACCCCGGCGAGGTTGCAGCCCCACCTGGCCGCGATCCAGAAAGGTCAGATCCTCAACCGCGTATTCGCCGAGTACCTGAGCTTCGGCCTCCCGCGCGACGTGACGTTCCCGTACAGGCTGCGGTGCCCCACCGGGTGCGGTCCGTCCTCCACTCCGACCCCGGCGACTCCGACCCCGGCGACTCCGACCCCGGCGACTCCGACCCCGGCGACTCCGACACCCGCGACGACGCAGCAGCCGGGCGCCACGACTCAGTCGACCCCAGCTCAGCCCACCGGAGACGTTCCCGCACCCTTCCTCGGAAGCTGGACCGGCGGCATCACCCAGCAGAACCCACCCATTCCCCCGTTCAGCCTGAACGTGTCGATCCATCAATCGGCGATCGGCTCGACTATCGCATCCGGCAACTACACCGGAACCGACCCGTGCTCGGTGCACTGGACACTGCTGAGCGCCACCGCGACCCAGATGCAGGTCAACGAGGTGGTCGACTCGGGCAGCTGCTTCAACAACATCAAGGTCACGCTCAGCGCCCTCGCCGACGGCACGCTCGGATACGACTTCGAGAACGGCAACGGGCAGGGGACGCTCCACCATTAGCTAGCAGTGCACGCGCCGCTCAACTCCCGCACCTGCCCTTTGGTCAACTGGATTTTCGCCTCATGGGGCCCGCTGGCTGCTTTCTGTTACCAGTCCACGGGTAGTTCCGCAGCTGGCCATCGTGTCCGGAGTTCACGGACCCGATCAAGCAGTTCGACGCTGACACGCGATCGACGACGGGCGAGGAGTCGGGCGAGCCCAAGCACCTCGGCACGGACGCGGCCCGGACTGCATCTGTTCGGCGGCGTCGACGATCTGTCCCGCCACGACGACGGCCTCGTCGAGGTCGTCGGCAAGTAGCAGGGTGGTCGCGAGGATCGTGCTGCGTTGGGCGAGCGTGCGCCCATGGCCAGGGCGGCAGTGTGCGACGGCGTAGCGCGCGAACTCGTCGGCCTCCTTGACCTTGCGCAGGTCGCGCCACGCTCGTGCGGCGTGACCGGCGAGCGCGCCTCGGTCGAAGTCGAGCCAGTCGGGCAGCTCGTCTCCGTTGTCCCGGTCGAGGGCGCGTTCGGCGACGATCAGCGCCCTCGCACAACGTGCCGCGTCGCCGCTCGTGGCCTGCGCGCAGGCCTCCATGGTCGCGACCATGGCTACGGCTGCGGGCGGGGCGATGCCGATCGTGCCGTCGCACGCCGCCCGGCCGAGGGTGACAGCCTCCTGGACGTTGCCGAGGTGGAGGGCCTGGTGGCACATCGCGGCGAGGACGCGGCCGCCGAACAGCCGGTCACCAGCGGCATGCGAGAGGCGAAGCGCGAGGAGCATCTGGCGTCGCGCGTCAGCGTGCATCCCGCAGTCGTAGGCCATCCACCCGAGGTCGAGGGTGAGTTCGGCGATCGCCGACATGAGCCCGCGTCCCACCTGCTCGCTGTACTGGCAGTTGAGGAGCGTGGGCACATGGTGGCGCAGGTGCGCGAGCGTCATTGGCAACGCCGCACCGCCGCCGAGGGAGTTGTCGATGTCCTTGAGGTGGGCGCGGATCACGCGAAGGCCGGTGACCTCGCCGAGGCCGATGCGCCGGCCGCGGGTGCGGACCGGCCGGTCGGACGGGCCGTCTCCAAGAGCCATTGCAGGGCCGCGGTATCGGCCTGAGGTACCGCCGACGTCGGCGCCGGCGTTGCCAGGACGACACCGCGGCGATCAGCGCCTCGCCGAGGTCGGGCGCCCACAACGTCTCGGCGTCCGCGTGTGCTGGTCGGCCTTTCGCCGGTGGCGGGCTGGTCGTGCCGCGTGCTTGGTCGAGGGAGTCGAATGCCTCGACCAGCCCGCCGCTGGCGCCGAGGAGTTCGTCGGCTGCCTCCCAGAACGCCCGCGGGGCTGACTGCCTCCCGGACTCGATGTGGGCGATCGACGTCCGCTCGTAGCGACCGACCCCGAGCGACCGGGCGAAGCCCGCCTGCGTGTGACCGTCGGCGCGCCGGAGGTCGCGTAGCCGTGCTCCGAGCACCTTGCGCTGCGCGGTCAGCTTCTCGGGCTCGCGTGCCACAGGTCACCTCCCTCGGGAGCGGCCACCGTACGCAACACGTACGACAGAACGACGCGGTTCGAGCACCGGGTCGCACGCCCTTGCTCAGCGCTTAGTCTGGCGCTGATACTGAGTCGGCGACTTTCGTCGGAGGAGGGCGGCATGGCGATGAGGCGGCTCAGCGGCGGCGACGAGTGCAAGGACGGCTGGACCTGCCCGGGAGTGTGGGAAGAGCATCCGGCTGCCGAGGATCTCGTCGTGGTGGGGCAGCTCCTCGAGTCGTCTCCGGTGCCGCTCGGGCCTGGCGAGGTCGCCGTGCGCATCCCGCGCACCGTGCTGCGGAACACCGACCTGGCATGACGATGGACGTCGAGGATCTCGCCCGTCTCGTCGACCGCTCGGAGCGGTCGGCGTTCCGACTGGAGACCCGGCCGCAGTACCTCGTTCCACAGGAGCGCGACGAGTTCGAGCAGTGGAGGTCGGGGCGTCCGCTTCCGCTGCCGACGCCGGAGACGAGCCCCTGGCTGGCACGGATCCAGTCCTCGACGGCGCGCGGTTACCGGTGGTACCGCGTGCACGTCCTCGACGATCCGCTGTCGGACTACCTGCGCTACGAGCTGTGGGGCTACCGCGCGAACCAGGCCGCCGGCGAGGAGATCTACCTCGCCGAGCGCGCAGCGCATCCGAGCCTTGGCCATCTCCATGAGGACTTCTGGCTGATCGACGACGACGCTGCGGTTCGCGTGCTCTACGACGACGAGGGTCGGTTCGTCCGGCTCGAACGTGCCGACGACGTCGAGCCCTACCGCGCCATGCGTGATCTCGCGCTGCACCACGCGGAGCCGCTCGACGAGTACCTCGCGCGAAGGCAGCCGCGGCTGACGGCATGACCCACCCGACCGACGACCGACAGCGGCTCGCCGCCGGGCTGCAAGAGCTGCGCCAGGCGGCTGGCCTGTCGACCACGCAGCTCGCCGAGGTGCTCGGGTGGTCGCAGTCGAAGGTGTCGAAGACAGAGCTTGCTCGCACCAGGCCGGCGCCGGAGGACGTACAGCGCTGGAGCCTTGCGACCGGTGCCGACGCCGATACGCGGGCCGAGTTGGTCCGGATCGCCACCGAGGCCGCCGAGGAGGTCACCGACTGGCGTCGTGAGCTTGCCCCTGGCCGCCGGCGCAAGCAGGAGGAGATCCAGAGACTGGAGGCCGGCGCGTCCGTGATCCGCGTGTTCTCTCCGGACGTCATCGTCGGGCTCGCCCAGACGCCGGCCTATGCCGAAGCGATGTTCCGCCTGGGTCGCCACGTTGGAACGCCGGAGAGCGTGCGAGAGGTCGTCGACGCGCGCGTGGCGCGCCAAGCCGCGCTCGCTGATCTCTCCAAACGCTTCGAGCTGGTGATGGGCGAGACCGCCGTCCGGCGCGGGCTCGTCCCTGCTCCCGCGATGGCCGATCAGCTCGACCGGCTCGCCGAGATCGCCGAACGCCCCAACGTCGCGCTCGGCGTGATCCCCTTCGACGCCGACGAGTCCGTTCACCAGTACCACGGGTTCGCGATCATCGGGGACCCCGTCGTCGACGATGCCGCCATCGTGCTGGTCGAGACCCTCACGCGTGCGCTCGCGATTCGGGACGCCGCGGAGGTCGCCACCTACGTCGATCACTTCGCCGCGTTGCGGGATGCCGCGATCGAGGGTGACCGGCTCCGCGCGCTCCTGTCGCAGATCAAGAGGCAAGTCACCGGAAGCTAGTCCTAGTCTTTGATATAATAGAAGACTAGACTTGCCCACGTGCGCATCTCGCGCACCCTTCGCCTGCACACGGATGATCTGCCGCCCGTCGAGGCGGCCCGGTACCACGTGGGCAGCGAGGTGGGCAAGAGCCCGGCACGTCGGTCGCCCACCCCGTGGCCCACCTCATTCGCTGTACGCGTGTCACCTGACCCGCGCCACACCGAGCCGAGCCACAACGTGGCCGAGCGACTCGCCGCCGACGGATGCACCCGCCGGCGGACGGAAGAAGAGCGGCCCCGACGGATGCACCCGCCGAGGCCGCAGTGACAGATCAACCTGGAGAGGCGTTTCTGCCATGCAGATCGTAGGTGAGCTGTGCCCGCGTGACGTCGCCGCCCCGGGGGAAGCCGTGGGCAGCGCGCGTCGCGCGCCGATCCGGAGTCGCGAACGGCGACGCCGGTCGTTTCTCGGTGGTCGGGCGGTGACGTCGTGACCACCACATCTATGCCGCCGACGGCGGACGAAGAGTCCGTCTCCGAGCGGGCGACCTGGCGGGAGTCGCTTCGCGAGCAGGCGTTGTGCAACGCCATGCGCAAGCGCCTCGCGGGCGTGCCGACCTACTCCGTGCCCGAGGCTGCGGCGCTGATGAGCATCTCGCAGGAGTACCTCTACCGGCTCATCCAGGCGGACGCCTTCCCGGCCATGCGAATGCGTATCGGCGCGGGTCAGGGACGTTACGTCGTCCCCGCGCAAGGCGGTCGAGCGGCTGCTCGACGCCGCGGCGGCGGCGCGTGTGTCGAGTCGGCGGACATCGCCGAGCAGTGGCGCCAGCGGACCGCGGGCGGTGTGGCATGAGCACCCGCAGCTGATGTGCCTGGACTGCGCCGAGGAGTTCGACCCGGACTTCTCGCCCGATGTCGAGCGGTGTCTGCCGTGCGTGGAGCGCCGCGCCTGGCACGAGGACGCCGACCCCTCGGATGGCAACCAGCTTGTTGGAGGTGCGACATGCCCAGTGTCGGGTGTGTTGATCTTTTTCGCGCTCGTCGGGTCCTTCCTCTGGCGCGGGCCCGCGTCGCCGGAGTCGCCGTGTTGTTCGCCATGGTCGCGGCGGTGTTGTTCGTCGGGACGCCGGTCGGAGCCGGTCTGCCGGGTGTCGTGGCGAGCTTCGTCTCCACGATCGGTCAGGCCGCGCAGCCGCTGACCGGTACGCCGAAGGCCGTCGGATGAGCGCCGGGCGCGAGTGGCGGTCCCGGGCCGCATGCCTCGGAACCACGCCAGACCTGTTCTTCCCGTCGGCCGAAAGCGGCGTCGCCTACCAAGCGCAGGTCGCCGCGGCGAAGGCGGTGTGCGCGCGCTGCGAGGTGCAGGCCGACTGTCTCGCCGACGCGCTGGTCCGGATGCCGTACGGCATCGCGGGCGGGCTCACTGCCGAGGAGCGTCGCGCCCGTCGCTCCGGGCGAAGCCCCCTCCGTGCCGCGCCCGCCTCGCCGCGCCCGCGGTCGACGCAGCAGTCCGCCGGGCTGGCCTTGCTCGCGGCCGGACGCCCGGTGCGGGACGTCGCGCTCCATCTCGGGGTCAGCGAGCGGACCGCCCAACGCTGGGCCGCGCTCGCCCGCACCACCAGCCCACCTGATCGCCGGGCGGAGGAGAGCCGCGGCGGCAACCGGGCCCCCCTCCAGATCTCCCCGACGCCCAACCCCCTGGCAGGGACACGAACGCAGGAAGGCCGCGAATCTAGTGACACACCTCCGACGAACGCCCCCGCGCGCTGCGCAGCGCGAGACGCGGCCACGGCCTGGGTCGAGACGGTCGAACACCAGCTGGACGCGCCAGCCCGGCACGCCGACTTCTACGACCTCGCGGGCGAGCTGGTCGCCACCTGTACGCGCTGGACGACCTGAGCGTGGTGCTGGCTCGGCAGGTCGGCGGTTCGGGAGGGCCGCGTGCTCTACGACGACACCCGCACCACCGATCCGCCGTCCGCCTCGCTGATGCCGTGGCATGTCTGCGCGGCGTGCGGCCGGCCTTGTCGACAACGACGGCCACGGCGAACGCTTTCTGGTCGGCGATCGGCCACATCGGCGTCGAGGAAGCACCATGAGCCGCGAGTTCGACGCCTTCTTCCGCCAGCATCAGGTCTGGTTGCCGCGCTACCTGTCCCGTCGGGTCCGCGCCGGGGACAGCGGCGTCGCCGACGACCTCACCCAGATCGTGTTCCTCCGCGCGTGGCGGGCCCTCCCGCCGCGCGGCTGGAGTCGGCCCGGGCGGAGCGGGCGTGGCTGTGCACGATCGCCCGCCACGCATCGCCGACCACTACCGCTCCCGCGCCACCAACAGCGCGCTCGAGCGGCGACCGACCCCACCATCCCGCCGCCTGGCACACCGCCGGTGCCGGTGCTGTCGCCGACGACGCCGAGCGGGTCTGCGCGGGTCGACCTCGCACCGATCGCTGGCCGCCGTCACCCCCCGGCAACGGCGAAGTGGTCGGCAGCGCGTGCTCGACGAACTGCCCTGGGCCGTCCTCGCCGGCAGGACCCGGCAGGGCAAGGCCTCCGTCCGCCGGTCATTGGCGGCCGAGGCCACCGCGGGGGCGATCGGCTGATGGGCGCCCGCTGATCCTGTTCGCGCTGCTGGCGTCGTCGCCGCGGCGGCCGCGGTGCTGTCGTTCTCCGCGCTGCGGGACCTCGCGCTGCTGTGCGGGTTCGCCCCGAGCTGGCGTGGCTGCTGCCGGTCGTCGTCGACGCCGGGGCCGCGGCCGGGTCGCTGGTCTGGCTCGGCGGCCGAGCCGCCCGAGCGGCCCGCCGGTTCGCCCGCGCCCTCGCCCTGACCCTGCTCGGGCTGTCGGTGGCGGCCAACGCGCTCGACCACGGCCTGAACGCCTACGGGCTCGCGCCCGCGTGGTGGGTCGTCGTGCTCGTCTCCGCGGTCGCCCCGGCGGTGCTCGGCGCCGTCGTGCACCTGGCCGTCCTGGTCGGCCGCCCAGCCGCCCGACCGCCGATCCGCGACGACGCGAGCCCGCGACGCCGAGCCTGCTCGACGACGCACGGGCTGTCCCGCCTCTGGGAGACCGCCCCGCCCGCCGTCGAGCCCGACCGGGCGACCGAACTGATCGCCGCCGGCGCCGGGCGCCGTCGCCTGGCCCGCGAGCTGGACATCAGCGAGTACGAGGCCCGCCGCCTGCTTCGCGCGGCCCGCTCCACCACCTCTCTCAACGGATCGAGGCCCCTGCCATGAACCTGCCCGCCATCGTCTTCTTCCTCATCCTCGCCGCCGCCGCACGGGTCATGTGGCGCCGCGGAGGCCGCGGAGTCGCCGTCGGGTGCGGCGCCGCCGCGGCCCTGTTCGGGTGGTCGGTGATCCGCTCCTCACCGACGTGGCTCCTCGTCCTGTTCGCGGTCGTCGGCGCCTTCCTGCTGTGGCAGAACCGGGTGCGCACCTCCGCGACGGTCACCCGGTGGGGCGCCACCAGCCGCCGCAAGGCCGGGGTCGCATCCAGCACCGACATCGTCAAGGTC
>CAVVPJ010000015.1:0-160055 GCA_963750095.1 uncultured Actinomycetota bacterium
GGTGCCCTGGTCGGTGCGCAGCACGGGCAGCCGGTCGTCGACCCAGCCGCGGTGGCGCATGTCGAGCAGACCCACGCTGATCGCCCGGCGCCCGGCGGGGTTGGCGCGCGGTGTGGGCAGCAGGACCAGCTCCGCGAGCGGGGTGTCGGGGAAGCGTTCACGGACCCGCTGCTGCTGGGCGGTGATCACCTCGGCGGTGGCCTGGCTGATCGGCAGCCGGCGGTCGCGCCGAAATCGCTTGTGGTTGTCGTAGACCAGCACCGGGGCGCCGTCGGGGTCGCGGTGCAGGCAGTCCCACCGCAGCTGGAGGATCTCTTCGGGCCGCCGGCCGGTGTCCATGAGCAGTTCGACCGCGACCCGGATCTCGCGGCCCGAGGGCCCGCGCTCAGCAGCGGCACCCGTTCACACAGCTGCCGCATGATCGCGGCGGGGACGTCCCGGCCGGGCTCCCCGCGTTCGGGCTCGGCGGGGACGTCACCGGCGGCGAGGATGAAGTCCTCGCCCAGCCCGGCGGCCGGGCCGCCGGGGCGGGTCAGCCCCAGTGCCCGGATCCGGCCCAGGATGCGCTTGACGTCCCGACAGATCTTGGTGCGTTGTTCCGGGCTGCACTCGCCGGTCGAGACCAGGTAGGCCAGCCGGTGGAGGAACGATTCGATGTCACTGCGTCGCAAGGCTGCAGGGTCGGCGCCGTGGTCGGCGCGGTGGGCGCGCAGGCTCTGCGACAGTCGGGCCAGGCTGCCGATCAGGTGGGTCATCACGTTGCCGGCGCCGCGCCCGCGCCGGCGCGGCAGCTCATCGGCGGCCCACCGCTTGGCAGCCTCGCGCAGCCAGGGCTGACTGATCCCGGTGAACCTCAGCCGCCCACCCAGCCCGAACACCTCCAGCTCCCACACGTCCAGGACTCGTTCCGCCTCCGGGTTGGTGAGGGCGAGCCGGGCATGGCGGGCCAATGCCCACAGCACCGTCCGTTTCTCCTTGCCCATCCCCTCGGGCGGGTCGGTCGCCAGCGTGTCCACGGTGTCGGCCTGCAGCCCGCGTAACTGCTGCACCAGCAGCCGCAGCACCTCGATGCGGGTGTGCGCGCCCGAGCGGGTGCGTTGTTGCAGCCCGTAGAGCACCTGGGCGGTGATCAGTGGCGGCATGCCGGCCAGGCTGACCTGGCCGGTGATCACGATCGGTGAGGTGCTCGCGCGCCACCGCCCCTCGTCCAGCCCGGGATCGGCCCGGTGCTCGCGCAGCCAGCGGGCCTGGTGCGATTCGCAGTAGGCGGCCCGGCGGCCGCTGCGGTCCCGGGGGCAGGCCGTCACCTGGCAGACCCCGAACGGGTCAAGGGCGCGGCGGGTCGGGGCGGTGGCGTAGTCCTGCACCGACGCGCCGCGGAGCCGTTGGCCGCTGCGGTGCGCGCGGCACAGGCCATGCGGGCCGGGGGCCCGCTGACAGCCCGGCACCGTGCACACCTGCGGGCGGGATGGCCTGGGCAGCGGCTCGGTCCAGCCCAGCTGTGGATGATCGGCGGGTGGCGCCAGGATCTGACCGGCGGCGTCCCATCCGCATTCGGCGGTGAACTCCGGGTCGACCAGGCCGGCCAGCCGTGCGGCCGGTTGATCGACGAGCCGGACATCACCGAACACGTGCGCCATCACCGCGCCGGTCGCCGGCGCCGGCGCCGGTTCGCCGAGTGCCGCCGTCGCGCCGGTCACCGGCCTGCCCCGTTTGCGGGCGGCTCGCGGGGGCTGTGCTCGCGGGGTCTGTGCTCGCGGGGGCTGTGCTCGCGGGGGCTGTGCTCGCGGGGGCTGTGCTCGCGGGGGCTGGGCACCGCGTCCACCGCGGCCCGCAGTCGGCCCGGGTCGGGGTGCACATACACCTTCGACGAGGACACCGCGGCGTGTCCGAGCAGGTCAGCGATCACATCGATCCCGGTGCCGGCATCAGCGAGATTGCTGCCGCAGGCATGCCGCAGCTGATGCGGGCGAACCGGGGTGTCCAGCCCGGCCCGCAGCGACGCCGCGGCTAGCAGCTCCCCGACCGCGTCCAGGCGTATCGGGGCCCCGATCGGGGCGCGGAACAGGTTGACGAACACGAAATCGCTGCTCGCGGCCTGCGGCACCCGCATACGTTCGAGCTCGTAGGTGTCGAACGCCCGCACGACCAGGAAATCCAGCGGCACCACCCGCTGCCGCCGCGACTTGGCCCACGCCCGGTTCGGGTTGTCCTCCCGGCGCACCACGTGCAGATGCGCCCGGGCCACCGCGCAGCCCAGCATCCGTGAATCGACCAGCAGATGCACATCCGAGCGGCGTAACCCGCACAACTCGCCGCGGCGTAGCCCGGCCCGAGCCATCAGCAACACGATCAGCCGGTCCCGCGCCGAACGGCACGCCCGCAGCAGCGCGACGATCTCGGCGTCACTGGCCCGATCCACGGCCGTGTCCGGCTCCCGCAGCCGATGCCGCACCCGCATCCGCCACGACATGCGACCGTCCTCGCCGCGCGCCACCTCGGGCAGGTCACGATCATCGGCGACCTCATACAGCACCGACACCAACCCCGCCGGCCCCTGCCCGGCCGCGACCGCGTGCACCACCATGCCCCGCACCGCGGTCAACACCGCGTTGATCCGCGACGGTGACCGCGCCGGCGCCGCGCCCGGACCGGCCAACACCACCGACCCCGCCCGGGCCGCCCGGCACTCGAGGCGTCCGGCCCGGCGTGGGCCAGCCACGTCAGTCGGGGTAGCCCCGGCGCATTACTGCGCCGGGGCCCCCTAAGAACCGTGCATGCGACTCGTCGCCGCACACGGCTCAAGCAGCCCGCGTGGGCGGTCAGACATTCGCGGCCTGTGCCGCCTTGAAGATCCGTTGCCGTAGACGCCGTACCTGTTCCTCCTGGCGGCGCCAGGCAATGGCGTCCCAGTCGGGCAGGTCCTCCGGTCCGTTCACCACGTCGTCGAGTCCCCCGACGTCGGCCATGACCGCCGTCGGGTCGCCCGTCGCGGCGCCTAACTTGCCCATACGGTTCCGGCGTGTTGTTGGCTCTGATTCGTTCAAAGGGCCACCCGGCTCACGTCAGCACCCTTTCGGGCCCAGGCACCAGGCCTGGTATGCGGCCAGTTATACGAGCACGACCGTCTGGGGAGGGTCCGGTCACCTGTCCTCGCCTTCCTGTCGCCTTTCGGCTGCCGCCATTCGCTTCTTGGCCGTCCTGTCCCGTCCCGGACTTGTGCCTCCCTCACGGTCGGCCTACCGGCGGCTGGTCAGTTCCGCCGGACCTGAACGGGGTTTCCATGTTCCGCGCTGGTGAGCTACGTCCGGTGTCGGGCGCCTCCTCTACCCCGGGACCGTGGTGCTCCCATGACCAGCTGTTCAACTCTGGTCACCACTGCCGCTTCCCAGCGATCAGGTCCTGTTCCCCGGTAGTACTCTCCATCCACCCAAGGATTTCGTTGACGAGGCTTACGGAAGTTCACATCTATTCGCCCTTCCGGCCTTCCCCTTGCCTGTGACCCCCGGATGGCTCGGCGGTCCTTGGGCTTCCTCCCGAGCTTCACACCCCGCCGTTACCAGCGACGCATGTCAGGAGCAGGGACGAGCGTTGAGCACTCGCTCGGAGCTAACCGTCGATCACACTCGACCCTCCATTTCGGTTATCTCACTGCACACAGTGTACTACAGTCGCCCTGAACAGTCCGAACCGCTCCACACCGGCCTGCCAGGACCGGTCCGTCCGGGCGCACCACCGCAGGAACAACGCGATCGCGTGCGCGTACGCCTTCGTCGTGGACTCCGCACCATCACGGCCGAACCGCTGATGCCGCAGGAACCCGTCGGCGACCGCTACCACCCGCAAGTCCCCGTCCAGCACCGTCCAGTACCGCTGCCCGGACGGCAACCTCACCGGGAATGCCCGCATGCTCTTCTCACTCTCGGGTCGATAGTCGGCAACGACTACCAGCCACGAGCAGCACACCCCGGGAGAACCGCCCCACCACCGGCAAGATCACCCGGATCGGGCGACGTCATGCCACAGGCTCGAAACCCCGGGAGAACGAATGTCTCCTCCACCGGCCAACGCCGCCCGGCGATGGTGATGAAGTAGGTCATGGTCGGCCGGCCGGTCCGGCGGGGCCCAGCACAGGTAGAACGTGTAGCTGTCCGGGCGGGAGATCAGCCGCCGGATCAGCAGGTACTGCCCCGGGGTCGCGGTGGCGGTCATCGCCCAGTCGCTGTAGCGGGGTCCTTTGGAGCCGTTGCCGCAGGATCGGCGCTCGAACACCGCGTGTTCGACGGCCTGATCGGCCCGGATCGCCGTGCCGGAGGGCAGCCTGACCTGGTAGTCGCACGGGATGATCGCCACATACGCCAGCCCGGCCCGGGCGGTCTTCGTGCGCAGCTGTTCGCTGCGGCCGTAGACCTCGTCGAACGCGACCCATCTGGCCGGCAGCCCGGCCGCTATCAGCCGGTCCAGCTGATCCATGGCCAGCTGCGGCTTCGTGGAGAAGCTCAGGTCATCGGGGACTCCGGCGGCCCGGCGGCGGGGCAAGTCCCGGGCCCAGCGCTGCGGCATGTACACGTCGAAGTCCACCCAGGCCTGCCCGTTCGCGGTGACGTAGGCGGAGAACACCGTGGTCACACAGTTTTCCACGGTGCCGGTGCACCCGGCGTGCTGTGGCGCCACGCACGCGGTGGCATCCCCCTTCTTCAGCTGCGCGGTCTCGTCGATCGCGATCCCCGGGCCGATCAGGTCCCGCTGCTCGTCCGGGATCCACGCGAGGGCCAGCGCGGGTAGCTGATCGCGCAGCTGCTTGTAGTCCCACCGGTAGGAGCCGAGCAGGCCCTGCATCCGGCACTGCCCCTCATGACCAGCCGATTCCGCCAGCGACCAGCAGTTGGCCTTCACCCCCGGCGCCAACGCCGTCACATAGTCCACCGCCGCCGACGTGCTGCGCTGCTGTGCCATCACCGTCTGCAGGACGGCCCTGAGCTGGGCGTCTGCTCTGCCGTGCACTCGGTGACGTCCTCTATGCTGGCCACCGCGGCCGTGCTGTTGTTGATGTGGTCCACAAACCATCAACGCGGCACGGCCGCCCGTATTACATCCCTGTAGTTCAGGGCGGACCAACACCGGTCGTCACTCTGCGTGGCCGTGAGCCGGCCGCAGGCGACTACTCATTGCGAAAGGCCGGGAACTCAAAGTGAAACCGCGACTGTAGTACTGAGTGACAGGTCGGCGGCGTGTCGGCGGCGGTCGCCACTGGTGATCCACTATGGTTTGATCATGGGGTCCGGCCGGGAAGCACCACGACGACGTCGTGTCGTTGCTGGCCGCCAAGGACGCCGAGATCGCGGCGCTGCTGGCGCGGGTGACCGAGCTCGAAGGCCTGGTCGCGGCGCTGCACGCCCAACTGGGTCGGGATTCCTCCAACAGCGGCAAACCACCGTCGTCGGATTCGCCGTTCATCAAGAAGCCCGCCGCCAAGCGCTCGGTACGGACGCGTTCGGGTAAGCCGCAGGGTAAGCAGCCCGGTGCGCCCGGCGCCACGCTGCGTCTGATCGATGATCCCGATGACACGATCACCCACATCCCGCCGGTGTGCGCGGGATGCGGCGATGGTTTGGTGGACGCGGAGGTCTTCGGTGTGTGTCGCCATCAGGTGGTTGACCTCCCGCCGCCCCGCCGCGCCCGTATGTCACCGAGCATCGGGTGCAGTCACGAGCCTGCCGCGGGTGCGGCACCGTCACCGAGGCGAGCGCACCCGCCGTCGCGTCGGGCCGGGTCCAGTACGGACCTCGGCGTCAAGGCTCGGGCAGCGTGGCTGACGTGCGCGCATTTCCTGCCGGTACGCCGCGCGCGGCGGGTGCTCAACGCGTTGCTGGGGTTCGCGGTGTCCGACGGGTGGGTCGCCGGGCTGCGTGCCCAGGCCGCCCGACTGCTGCAGACCCGGTTCCTGCCGCATGTGCGGGCATTGATCGCCGCCGCGCCGGTCGCCCACGCCGATGAGACCACCGCCCGCGCCGCAGGCGCGCTGAGCTACCTGCACGTGGCCTGCACCCGGTTCCTGACCGCGATGCACGTCGGGGACCGCAGCCGCGACACCATCGACGCCGCCGGCATCTGGCCGGCGTTCACCGGGGTCCTGGTCCGGGACGGCTACGCCGGCTACGAACACCTCGACCAGGTCGAACACGCCTGGTGCGGCATTCATCTGGTCCGCGACCTCCGCGCGGTCCACGACCCCGACCCTGCGGGTCAGTCCTGGGCCGAGGCGATGGTGAATACCTTGCTGCCGGCCAATGACACCGCGCACACCGCCCGCGCCGAGGGCCGCGCGGCCCTCACCGACACCGAACTGTCCACCATCCGTTCCCGCTATGCCGGGGCGATCGCCCGTGGCCGGCAGGAGAACACCCACGGCAGCGACCCGCTGCACCAGCAGGCCCGCACCCTGCTGCGACGCTTCCAGCGACATCGGGACATGATCCTGCGGTTCACGGTGAACCTGGACGTGAGCTTCACGAATAACACCGCCGAGTTACCGGCCAGATCAGTCAAGGTCCAGCAGCGGACCTCCGGAGGTTCCTGGCGCACCCTGCAAGGACTCATCGACTTCGCTGTCGTGCAGTCCTACCTGTCCACCGCGACCAAATGGGGCATCGACACCCTCGACGCGATGACCCAACTGTTCACCACCGGCGCGTGGCTCCCGCCTGCCCTCACCCCCGACATCACCACCGCCGCCGCATAATCACGCCACCAAGGCTGAACAGCTACCGGAGGTTGCGTCATACACACTTCATTCCAACGCAGAGCACGGCACCGGTTTCAGAGGCCTTTCCGGCGGATGGGAACTTGCATCGACTGGAGATTAGGCTTCAGGCAATCCAGCTTTCGCCATATCACGCGGGTCCCCCCAACGCGCCGACCTTGACCACTGGGCCCGACCGTCGGGTTAGCTGGCATGCTCCTGTCCCCTCAGCCTTTCAGCATCAGGTCAGCCATTCGACCCAGAAACCTCCCTCCGAGTTCCTCCCGGCTGCGCCGGGGATACAACAAGGCGCCTCGCGGCGCACAATGTCCGCTCGACCACCCACCGCCGTGGCAGGACCGCGAACCCCTTCACGTCGTCGCTGCGCTTCACGATCTCCACCAGCAGGCCGAGCTTCTCCTTCGCCCAGGCCACGATGCCGAAGTCGACCTTGTTGGCGTAGCCGCCGTCGGCCCACACCAACGCCACGCTCGGGAACCGGGCGGCCAGCAACTCCAGGATCGCCCGCCCACCCCGGCGATCCTGCACGGCCGCGGAGGTGACCATGACGACCAGCAGCAGGCCCAGGGTGTCCACCACCAGGTGCCGCTTGCGGCCGGTCGTCTTCTTGCCCATGTCGAACCCGCGCGCTTCGCCGCCCTCACTGCTCTTGATCGACTGGGCGTCCAGGACCGCCGCCGACGGGTCCGGGTCCCGACCCGCGGCGGCACGGACCTGCGCACGCAGCCGGTCATGCACGGTGTCCCACGTACCGTCCGCGGCCCAGCTGCGATACCAGCGGTAGGCCACCCACCACGGCGCCAGATCGTGCGGGACCATCCGCCACTGGCAGCCCGCCCG
This sequence comes from uncultured Actinomycetota bacterium, assembly GCA_963750095.1. GTDB lineage: Bacteria > Actinomycetota > Actinomycetes > Mycobacteriales > Pseudonocardiaceae > Pseudonocardia. The sequence continues at coordinate 7,604 of CAVVPJ010000015.1, forward strand.
CAGCACGTAGAAGATCGAATCCAGCACCAGCCGGTTCCCCCACACCCGGGGCCGCCCACCTTTGCCCAGGTCACGGACCGGCAGCAGCGGCTCGATCACCGACCACACCTCGTCGGTCAGGCTCGACGGGTAACATCTCGCGGCGTCATCCCCGCCAGCGTCGCAGTTGCACACACAACTTGATCTTGGCGGGGATGATCTTCATGTCGAGCCGCCACGCCGACCTCAGCCACAACATCACGCACCGCAACAACGCAGTTACGCAACAGTCTCTTAGCGCGGCCTCACTCACCGTCAAGGGCGCTCCGCTGCGCTGCGCGTCACTGCGTGACGGCCTTCGGCCGCCCTTGACCGAGAGCCTCGGAGGCCGTGCCGGGTCGCCTCGTCGCGGCGGGGGAACAACGCCCCGCCACCCCAAGGGGACGGGCCACCAGGCCTGACCCGGATTCCGGGAGGGTCGCGATGTCCACCAGCAGCGAGCAGGGTCCGCGTCTTCGTCGGCTCGCCTACGAGCCCACCGAGGCGCAGGCCACCGTCTGCCCGCACTGCGGCGCGACGAGCGACCCGACCCTGCCCGGCGTCGGAACGGCCCGGCACAGCCGGGATGGGTGTGGCGTCGCCCGCGGTGGCGGTGGTGACCGTCCCGGACGTGGAGGCGGTGCGGACGATCGTGGTGGGGATGGTTCGCGTGTTGACCGAGGCTCTGGATGGTCGTCGCGGTGCCCCGCAACTGGAGGCGGTGGCGTCGCCGACAGTGTGTCGCTACGTGCGTGCCGCGCGGCCGGCGCGAGGCTCGGCGCGGGTGACGCGGCTGCGGTCGTTGCGGCTGTGCCGTCCGGACGAGGGCGTCGTGGAGGCTGCTGCGGTAGTCGTGATCGCCGGCCGGATCCGCGCGGTCGCTGCCCGCCTGCAGCTCGAGGTCGTGGGGTGGCGCTGTACCGCGTTCCGGATCCTCTGACCCTCGGCTGCCCCTCGAAAGGGGGCCGGCCCCGTCAGGGGGTTGAGTCGCCTGCGGCGGAGTTGTCCACAGCAGGTCGGGCCTGTGGATGAGCACCGACGTCGCGGAGCTGAGCCGACAGGATGGTGGGATGGGAACCACACCAGAGGGTCCCCGGCCTGGCTTCGGTGACAGGCCGGAACCTCGACCAGCTCGTCGGACGCGGCCAGTGCGGTCTCGGCGGCGTCGGGGTCGGCGTCCGGGACAGTCGGCCCGCACGCCATGTAGGCCACGAGTCGGCCCGTCACGGGGTGAAGGCGGCGTCCGATCTCCTCGACGGCGGTCACTGCCACGCCGGTCTTGGCGGTGGCGGTGGTGACCGGCCCGCGCGGTGTGCTGGTGGGGCGACGTCGGGACGGGATCCCACGCTGGGTGTTCCCCGGCGGCCGTGTCGAGCCCGGCGAGACCGCGGCACAGGCAGCCGTGCGGGAATGTGCGGAGGATGCTGTGGCTTGCCCCGCACGATGTCGAGGCGCGGATGCCGGACCTGTTCGAGCCGGTGCGCCAACACCTCGGGATGGATCAGCGGCGGTAGTCGACCTAAAGGGCGTTGTAAGCGGTCGATCGTCGGTTTGGGGCCCCGACCTCCAGTTCAGTCGATGAGACTCTCGACTGTCGCCTCGGACGCTCGACCTATGCCCGACATCCACGTCAGGATGTCGAAAGTCCTGATCACGCTGATCTCGTGCGCAAGCTCGGCGTTGTCGCGGATGTTGGCAAGCCGGGCGGCGAGGTCACCGTCGTTCTCGCGGAGTGCGGCTCGCAGGTCGCGCCAGTACCCGACGCCCGGGTGGCCGAGCTCGGCCAGGACGACCTTGTCGCGGATGGGGATGAGCCTCGGACGCTTGCGCGCGAGCAGCTTGGACGTGATCACCGGCCCGATTCCCGGGAGGCCGCGCAGTTCCTTCCACAGCAAGGATGCGCAGGACTCGGCACCGATGTCGCGGTCCTCGGCGTCCATGAGGTCGAGATCCGTCGGAATCTCCTCAAGCATCGACGTCAGGCGGTCGGCGTCATAGCCGAGGATGCGGATCGCAGCCCTCGCCGGCACGTTCACGCTCAACATCGAGACAGCGACGATGTCTTCGGCCGTGAACCGGGAGGCAACGTCCTGCCGGTCCCCGCCACCGGCGAAGGAGTCGAACCACGCACCCGTGAATCGGAGCGAACCGCTGGCGTGGCCGTCGAAATAGGTCCGGATCATGTCGACCGCGCGGTGGGGTTCGTCGAGCACGGCGGGCACACGTAGCGGACGCGGGGCCGGCGGCTCCGGCTCGACCGTGACGGGAAGCCCCCGGTGCCTTCGGTGCTCGTGCAACATCCACAGCGCGGCCCGAGGTTCGAGCCGCAGCGTGCGCCGGGTCCTGGCGCAGTCTTCGCACGCGGTCCAGCACACCTCGTCGCTACCGCTGCCTGCGGTGACGACGCGCAGTCCGGTCGTTGCCCTGCAGGTGTAGCAGTTCACGCCAACGGGACAGGTCGTCGTCTCGGTATCCCTCATCCCGCGCACGGTAACGGGAGCGGACGGCAGCAGCGGATCATCGCCTCGCGTGACGTGGTTCGCCGGCCGCTACAGGATGGAGGTGTCCGGCTGTGGTTCCCACGCCCGGCGTGGAATCACATGTGGTGCGAGTTTGCGGCGACCCGGTGCACACAAGCCAAGGTAGCCATCTGCCCGTGCAGCATCCGTGCAGGTAGACGTGCCAGAGGTCAACTACGAACCACCTTGTAAGCGGTAGGTCGTCGGTTCTATCCCGACCCGGCTCCATCTACGCCCGACGATGTCGATCGGAAGTCTGAGTATCGGTGCCGAGCCCCTTGCGTCGAGCCCTTGCGTCGAGCTGCTGACGGTCCGGGCCGCACCCCTGGCAGCTCGGCACGGCTGTGGAGGTCGACCGAGCGTTGCCGTAACTGTGTCGCCACTACACGTCAGGTGGGTGTCGGTCAAGTCATGAGGTCGGCCAGCGGGATCTTGTCGTTGTCGCGCAGCAGGGTGATGAAGTCGGCGACAGCGAACCAGTTCGGGTTGTTGACGATCTCGGTCTTGGCGCATTGGTAGTGGTGGGTGCGCCAGGTGCCGGTCTCGATGTCGTTGACGACGCGTTTGCCGAACAGGCCGCCGTCACCACGGCCCATCCAGGGGTAGGTGCGATCTCCATCGAGATAGCGCTGCACGAGTGTGGCGCCGGCGATCTCGTTGTCCTGATGGCCGACCCACTTACTGACCAGTTCGGGGTAGCGCTTGATCGCGGTGGCGAGCATTGCGTCGAAGTACGGGGGCGCTACATGTTGGAACGTGGATCGCAGTCGCTCCCAGGTGATCGTCGGGACGCCGAGGTCTCCAACTGCTGAAGCTAGGGCGGCGGGAAGCAGCGCGGCATGCACCAGGCGGACGGGACGATCGAGCATCCGATGCAGCTGATCAACCAGCGGTCGGAGAAGCGTGTCCTGCGCCTGCAGCTGCTTGAGCAGGTCCGGCCTGCTCGGGCGGTCGTACAGCTTCGCCTCGAGCGCGATGAGTACCGGGCTCGGCTCGGTCACGAGCATGACCACGTCCGGGGTGTCCTTGCCGACCGGAGGCGGATCGAACCGCTTGGCTGCGGGGCCGATGGCCGACTCGCTGAGGCCGTACTCGGTGAAGAAGAGAATGGTGCAGTCGTCTGGGTCGGCACGGACGACTAGCTCGCCGGTGGGGAGGAGCCGTGCCAGCAGGTGGAGATGAGCGAAGTTCTCGGCGCAAACGATCGCCGGGAGCACGGTCCCGGTGTAGTAACGCTCCTTGCGGTTGAGCGGGAGTGTCCGGTCGAGCAGATCGTCCAACGTGGGCACAGGAACCACCTCGCATCCAAGCGGCAAGCGCGTCGATGCGCCCGCACGAGAGGGTGTCAGACCGGCAGCAGGCTTGCTCACGGGCGTGGTCGATGTGGGCTCGGTCCCGATCTGGATCAACGCCGAGCCGGGACGGGTCGATCAACAACCTGCAGGTGGGTTGATCTCGATCCACGAACTGATCCACGAACTGGTGTTCGTCTACGCCTCTGATGCCCGGTTGGTTCAACCTGTGCCGCGCGCTCTGACCTGGGATCCCTGGGATGGGGGCGTCGGGTTACCAACTACGAATCTGAAGATTGTCCCCGATCGCGGGGCAACATCCGCGGGATGCGGGACCGCGGCCATGTGCGCGTGTCCGCTCGCGAGGACCCGAGCACTGGCGAGCGGATCATCCTCACCGACAGCGCTACGCAGCATCACCCCGCCATCGCAGGCCGTCGACGTCGCCGGTCGGGCCGACCGCGGGTCAGCCACCCCCGGCTCGGGAGTGCGGGCCGTCCGCGACCATCGGTGGCAGCAATCCGGGCCCGACGGCCAGCGCTCGAAGTAGCTCCTCAAGCTACAGCTCGCTAGTGAACCTCACACCGCTGCGCAGGCGGTCCAGCTTCGCGTATCGCTGACCAAGCGTCCAGGCCCAGTTCCGACCGCCCGTGGTGACCATGTCGTTCTGCACGACATCGGCGAGTACCACAGTGGCGGGGCTGTCCCGGCCGGTCAGCAGGGTGATGCAGTAGGACTCGCCGTCGGTGCGGCTGTCGTCGTCGAGCAGGCGGTCGATGAGGTCACCCACCTCGGCCTCGCCCGCCATCCGGCGTGCGTGGGCCTCGTCCCTGGTGAAGGCCACCGACGGGAAGTGCTGGCGGATCCGCGGGACAAGGCGCTGGATCGCGCCCTCAGCGTAGAACCCGAAGTGGGTCAGGCCAGCACGGAACGACCGGTCGGGCTGGCCGACATAGGCGCTGGTCCGCTGGTACTCCGGCCACGCCGAGCGCGCCGCGACGACCACGGTGTCGTCGTTGGTGAGCAGTCCCTCGGCCTCGTAGAGCGCGACCAGTTCGTTGAGCAGGAACCGGGTCTGCTCGCCAATCAGGCGGGTGGCGTCGCCGACGATCTCTCCGATCGCGTCGGACAGGCTGCGGAACCCCAGCCACAGCACCCGCGGGTGCACCGCCTCCTCGATGCCGTCGAGCTGTCCGAACCAGTCGGGTCGGACAGGATCGGGGCTGAGGACGAACAGCCAGGCATCGGATGCGCCGCGCAGGTGCTCGCTGTGGTGACGGACCTGGTCGCGGGCATGGCCCTGAGTGCCGTAGGCGCCACGGACGGTCTTTGTCTCGAACCACCAGGTGAACCGGGCCCCGATCCGGGCGTCTGGCACCGAACCGTCGCCGACAACTTGGTTCTCGAACGTGACCGTGGTGAGTTCATTGCTTGCGCCGGTGGCCGACCCGAGGAGTTCCTCGACCAGCGCCAGGTCGATCCGCTCGAACACGGCGAGCGTGGAGCTGGTGACTCGGTTCTCACCGGCGCGGTAGCTGGAGAACAGCGGATTCGGCATGGCTCCACCGTAGCGGTGATCATCCGCACGTCGCGGCGTGCGACTTGGGGTCTGGTAATCCGCTCCGGCTGCCGCCCCGGTGTTCCAAGCCGGGCTGCCGTTGATCTCGGACCACCGGTTGGTCCATGGGTCGGGCGCGGCGCCACCGTGCCCAACTTTCGGCCGGTGAACGTCCGAGTCGAGACCGTCCGCTGGGAGACTGAACCGACAAGAGTCACCGGTTCGTCTCGCTCCTCGATGAGCTGGGACTGCGGCCTTGCAGGCCTCGTTGGCGGTGAGACCTCCGACGCTCGCCTAGCGCCGCCACCGACACGGTCCGGCAGCAGCGGTGGCGGGATCGGTCTGGCGCAACTGCTGCCCAGTCGGCGGGTCGAGATCGCGCAACCCGGCGGATCCTGAGCCGAACCAGGACCGACCCAATGCACCCCGACGCCGAGGTCACCGTGCCGTCCTCGCGGCGAACTTCGTCGGCGATCTGGTCCGGGCCCAGCTGCGATCGCGGCGCATCCGCGTGTTGGTGTCGGTGTCATGACCCAGACTGATGCTGACCGGGTGGCCGAAAGGGGATCGGGTGAGCGTTGAGGACGGTGTGTGGGCGTCGTGCGTCGCTGCGGCGTGGAAGGTGATCGACGGCGACCTCGACGCGGCGGTCCCCGAGCTTGAACACCTCCTCGAGGGTGGCGGAGACACGGCCAGGGGGAGGTGGGGTTTCTGCTGGGCCTGGCTCGTCTCGCCCAGTTCGGACCTGCCGGGCCCCGGCTCCGCGCCGCGGTCGCCGCCTTTGATCTTGCTGCCGACGCCGGCGGAGACTATGCGCCGGTGGCGGCGTACTGCGGCTGCACCGCGCCGTCGCGCTGTCCGGTGGCGGGGGGCCCAGCTACTGTCCACCGACGTCATCCCGCGTGCTGCGCTCGATGCCGCGCAACGCGTTGGCCGTACGACCGGCCCACGGTCGTGCCGGTTCTGTTGCAGAAGTTGCACGCCGACCTGATCACCGACGCGGATGGCGAGGACAGCCCGGCAGAGAGGGCGCCGTGGTGGTGGCTGCCGATCGTGCGCGCTCACGTCCGGGACGACACCACGGCGGAGTTGGGCTACCAGCTGTTCGCGGCGATCGACCGGATGTACGCGGACCCGGCGATTGCGCACGCCGAACACAACGTGGAGGACCCGGCCGCATTGGTTGGCCCGCGTCGTGCACGCGGTCGACGACACCACCTGGGGGTCGCAGCTTGCGCCAGGACCTCCGATGGCCCTTCATGTCACTTCCCGGTGCGCCCGACGTACCAGAGGACTGGCTCGACCAGTGACCGACACCGAACGCCAACCCCAGCCGACCCCCCTCTCGGACAGCCGAGCGACCGGTACGGCGGCGCTGCAACCCGCGAGCCACGCATTCCGGATGCGTCGCTCACCCACCCTTGATGACGATCTTCAGGGCTCGGTCGCCGGCATGAGTTCTGGCATGACGAAAGGCGTTCGCCCTGGTCGCGGAGTGCGGTCAGCGCCGTCCGGCGTGCTGTCGGTGCTGGTAGAGCGCCCAGGGAACCGGAACTACATCCTCGTAATGCGTAGGTCTGGGGTTCGACTCCCCAAGGCGGCTCCCATTTCCGCAGCTCAGCGCCGTGATCGTGTCACTGTGGACCGTTTCGTGGAACGAACGTGGAACCAGTAGTGCGTCGCTCGCTTTGGGCTTCGTCATCATCGGAGCCCACGTCAACGCTTTCGTGCACGTCGTCCGCTTCCTGCCGCGGCGGTGCAGGTTGAGTGCGTAGCCGGCGGGTGGCGTTGGCTTCGGCCTGGATCGCGGCGCCGGGCGGACAGCCATGGTCGCTGCACAAGCGGGCGAGTGCTGCTCGCTGACACTGCTAGCCCTCGTTGAAATCGTCGGGGTCTGCGTGGGCCAGTTGTGCCCAGTCGGCAGTGGCTTCGCCGTGACGGAGTGGGGCCGGTCAAGCCCAGTGCGTCGTGACGGCGCCCGATGTCAAGCAGTGTGTCCGCGAGGTTGTTGAGGGAGTGGGCGAGGTCGGGGTGCGGCGGTCGGGTTGGCGGTCGGCCAGGTCGCGGCGTAGCTGGACCGCATCCTCGTGAAGGGGGAGGGCGTCGCGGGCGCGGCCCACCTCGCGCAGGTCGGCGCCGAGGTTGTTCTGGGAGTTGGCGAGGTCAGGGGTGTGGCGGTCGGGTTCGCGGTCAGCCAGGCCGCGTCTCGAGCAAGTTGGCGGGTGACGCGATCCGCGTGCTGCAGCCACTCTGACTTACGGATTTGGCAAGGCGATCGCGCGACACGCTGCGTGCCAGCTCGCCCGGTGCTGTGGAAAGGTCTCGACGTGGCGGATCAGGATGTCCCGACGTACAACGATCTCCTCTGGCCGACCATGCTGGCCATCTCAGAGCGTGGTGGCTCGGCGTCGATCGACGAGATCGTTGAGTCGGTGATCAAGGACGAAGGTCTTAGGAGTTGTGGCGAAATAACCTAGTTTCAGCGTTCGGGGTGGCTACGGTCTGTGCTATGTCCGCGGTCATGGAGTCCCTGGAGCGGCGTTACGAGGCGATCAAGCCGCATCTGAGCGAGCGTCAGCGTCGGATCTGGTTGGGCAGCGAGGCTCGGGAGCTGGGGTCGGGCGGGGTGCGGGTGGTCGCGGACGCGGTGCGGGTCTCGCCGGACACGGTGCGGCGTGGACGCAGCGAGCTCGACGATCCGCACCCGTTGCCGGTGGGCCGCTCGCGGGGACCCGGCGGCGGGCGTAAACGCGCCGAGGAACATGATCCCGAGCTGCCCGGGGCGTTGGACAAGCTGGTCGACCCGGACTCGCGTGGAGACCCGATGACCCCGCTGCGGTGGACGTCGAAGTCGCTGCGGAACCTGGCCGCACAGCTGCGCAGCCAGGGGCATCGGGTGTCCGCGACGCTGGTGGGGCGGCTTCTGCACGAGGCCGGTTACAGCCTGCAAGCCAACTCCAAGACCCTGGAGGGCGCCCGGCACCCGGATCGCGACGCCCAGTTCCGCCACATCCACGACGCCGTCGCCGCCGCCCTGGCCGCCGGGATGCCGGTGATCAGCGTCGACTGCAAAAAGAAGGAACTCGTCGGCCAGTACAAGAACAACGGCCGCGACTACCGACCCGCCGGCGACCCGGAGAAGGTCGATGTCCACGACTTCATCGGAGAGGCAGGCAAGGCGATCCCCTACGGCGTCTACGACCTGGGCGCCAACACCGGATGGGTGACAGTGGGCATCGACCACGAGACCGCCGCGTTCGCGGTGAACACCGTGCGGGCCTGGTGGAACACCCGCGGCCGCCATGACTACCCGCACACCGACCGGCTGCTGATCACCGCCGACAGTGGTGGCGCCAACGGCAACCGGCGCCGCACTTGGAAGACCGAGCTGGCCGCGCTCGCCGCCGAAACCGGCCTGGCCATCAGCGTCTGCCACCTACCCCCGGGCACCAGCAAGTGGAACAAGATCGAGCACCGACTGTTCTCCCAGATCACCATGAACTGGCGAGGCAGGCCCCTGACCAGCCACGAAACCATCCTCCAGCTGATCGGAGCGACCACCACAAACACCGGCCTGACCGTCACCGCCGCCCTCGACACCGGCAGCTACCCCACCGGAATCAAGATCAGCGACCGTGAGATGCGCGCCCTCCCCATCATCCGAGACGAATTCCACGGCGAGTGGAACTACACCCTGCACCCCACCCGCGACACGCCCGAACCGCACTGACTTAACTCAGCGCAAGCCCTTACGGAGGAGCAACAGGCCGTCCTCCACGGCGACGGACCGAAGTCCGAAGTCGAGTATCGGCTCGCATGGGCCCGCACTTATGGCAAGGGCATGGGGCTGGTCACCAACAGCAGTCGGGGTGTGTGGTCACTGACCGACGACGGTCAGCAGCTCGTGCGTGAACTGCTGGAACGTTCCGAGCAGGAGCGCCGCAAGCATGTGCGCGAACTGTGGCGGGCGTACACAGTCGAACTACGTAAGGCGCAGCGGGAGAAGGAACCCCGGCAGCAGCGCGGCAAGCCGGGGGAGCCAACACCAGAGTTCGATTCGGAGTCGGGTCAGACCTGGAAAGATCACCTCTTGGACGCGGTGATGCAGATGTCACCGAACGGCTTCGAGCGGCTCGCTCAGCGCCTCTTGCGTGAGGCTGGCTTCGTCAGTGCGACGGTCACCGGTCGATCCGGCGACGGCGGAATTGACGGGCTGGGGATCTACCGCCTGTCGCTTGTCAGCTTTCCGGTCTTCTATCAATGCAAGAGATATAAGGGCAGCGTCGGTGCAAGTAAGGTCCGGGACTTTCGAGGGGCTATGGCTGGCCGTGGAGATAAGGGCCTACTCATCACGACCGGCAGCTTCACAGGTGACGCGAAGGCTGAGGCCACCCGCGACGGCGCTCCGCCGATCGACCTGATCGATGGTGATCGGCTGTGTGAACTTCTCAAAGAGTATGAGCTCGGCGTCAGGACGACCATTCGCAAGGTAGAAGACGTCACCGTCGAGCCATCATTCTTCGGCGAGATTTGACTGCCGCCGGGCCATGCATGCTTCATGGCCTTGCGCTTCGACACTGGCTGGGCGACATGGGCTCGTTCCTCGGCTGCCCGCGGGATCGGCTTCCGGTCAAGCGACCTTCCAACTGCGGTCGCCGAGGGTGGCAATGATGTCCAGGGTGCCGCCGAGGGCGCCGACGTAGCTGCGGACGATGTCGATGCCCGAGAGCTTGCCGTGCTCGATCTTCGAGACTCGGGCTTGGCTGACGCCAAGCATCTCGGCGACCTGCGCCTGGGTCAGACCGGCAGCCTTGCGCATCTCGGCGAGCTGGTGCCCGCGCACATAGGCCTCACGCCGCTCCACGGCGGCGGCCTGGCCTGCCTCCCGCTCGGCGGCGTTGCGCGGGTCGACCGCGGCAGCCTTGGCCTTGACCTCGTCCCACGTGCTGAACGTCGGGCTCATTGCCCCTCCCCGTGTCCTGCGGTCCCTCGCCGTCTCGCCCTCAAGGTCTGAAGATGCTCGTCGAAGCGCTTGTCGGCCAGCGGGACCGCGTCGCGGTACCACGTCTCCCAGCGGCCGGACTTGTCGCCTGCGACGAGGAAGACGGCTTCGCGTTCGGGATCGAACACGAACAACAGCCGCACCTCGCTCGTGCCGGTCGACGGTGGCCGTAGCTCTTTCATGTTGTGGTGACGGCTGCCGTGGATCCGGTCCACCAGTGGCCGCCCGAGTGCCGGTCCCACCGCCGCCAGCTGCTCGATCGCGTCGGCGATCCCGTCGGCCGTGGCAGGGTCGTTCTGGCACAGGCTCAGGTACCAGTGCTCCACGTCTTCGTGCAGGCTGATCTCCCAAGCCACCCCACGAGTATAACCTATCGGTCATGTTGGCCGACGCTGAACCGTGCCAGCGCCGAGGCTGGCGGGCTGGCCGACGTCGCTGAGAAGATCAAACGTGGAACCATTCGTGGAACGGCACGGCGTCCTACCGGTAGCTGTTCAGCCTGAGTGACAGGTCGGCGGCGTGTCGGCGGCGGTCGCCACTGGTGATCCACTATGGTTTGATCATGGGGTCCGGCCGGGAAGCACAGGACGACGTCGTGTCGTTGCTGGCCGCCAAGGACGCCGAGATCGCGGCGCTGCTGGCGCGGGTGAGGGAGCTCGAAGGCCTGGTCGCGGCGCTGCATGCCCAACTCGGTCGGGATTCCTCCAACAGCGGCAAACCACCGTCGTCGGATTCGCCGTTCATCAAGAAGCCTGCCGGCTCGGTACGGACGCGTTCGGGTAAGCCGCGGGGTAAGCAGCCCGGTGCGCCCGGCGCCACGCTGCGTCTGATCGATGATCCCGATGACACGATCACCCACATCCCGCCGGTGTGCGCGGGATGCGGGGATGGTTTGGTGGACGCGGAGGTCTTCGGTGTGTGTCGCCGTCAGGTGGTTGACCTCCCGCCGCCGCCGCCGCGCCCGTATGTCACCGAGCATCGGGTGCAGTCACGAGCCTGCCGCGGGTGCGGCACCGTCACCGAGGCGAGCGCACCCGCCGTCGCGTCGGGCCGGGTCCAGTACGGACCTCGGGTCAAGGCTCGGGCAGCGTGGCTGACGTGCGCGCATTTCCTGCCGGTACGCCGCGCGCGGCGGGTGCTCAACGCGTTGCTGGGGTCTATCCACCGCGACCAAGTGGGGTCTGGACACCCTTGACGCGATGACGCGCCTGTTCACCACCGGTGCGTGGCTCCCGCCTGCCCTCACCCCCGACATCGCCGCCGCCGCATAATCACGCCACCAAGGCTGAACAGCTACTCCTACCGACGTCGTGGTTGAGGAGGGTGACCATCATGACGTGCACCGATTCGCGTGCAGCGCACGGTGTACGAGGTGACGGGAGTTCTCGTAATGCGTAGGTCTGGGGTTCGACTCCCCAAGGCGGCTCGTTTTCCCAGGTCATAGCATTGATCGACGATCTTTCGTAGGCCGCGGCCCGGTTCGTGGCCTGGTTTCACTCTGTTCTTGCAGCTCAGCAGCCGGATTTCGTGGCCTGGTTGGTATGCGTAGCTCACCTGAGCCGCGATGCTCAACGGGCGACACGGAGAACGCGCCGTTGCTGCTCGCCCGGCCGGCGCGGGTGTCGAGTGACGGGGCGCTGCCACGAGCGGTGAGAGATCGTGTCGGTTCAGGGCGGGTGAAGGCCCTCTCGATCTTGTGTGCGGCGCCAATGGCGCATTGGGCCTCGTCGGAGAACGGGTAGGCCATTAGCGATGCGACCTCTTCGGGTCGGCCGTGCTGGGCCCGCGCGGCTCGTTGGTGTCGGCGAGTGCGGCGGCGATGAGGGTGCGTGCCATCCAGACCAGGACCTCGATCGCGTTGGGGGCGTCGAGGTCGGCGGCGTCGCGGGTCCAGACGACGGCGTCGGCCCCGAACAGCGGAGTGAGTGCCGCCGCTAGTCGCGCCCGCTCTGTGGGCGTGACCGATGCGGGCAGTGCGGTGAGCAGGTCGTCGATCCACCGGCCGCGTTGCATCCGCGCCTTGCGCATGGGCGCCTCGCCCGGTGCGCGAGTGGTGGCTAGGGACACGGCGAGCACCGCGCGCAATTCGCGTTCGTGGTCGAAGGCCCAGCGGGCGGTGGTGCGGATGAGGGCCTCGGCCCGGTCGGCCAGGTCGAGATCGGCCGATTCTGGGGTGTCGACGCCGGGTGGTGGTAGCAGCGGGTCTCCGTCGAGCGGGCGGGTCGCCCACAGCAGGACGGCGTCGTTGTTGAGGAAGTGGCGGTAGGCCGTGGCTCGAGACACCCGAGCGCGGGCGGCGACCGCGGGCACGGTCATTGGGCCGCCCTCACGCAGCTGGGCGCGAGCGGCTTCGGTGAGCCGTTCGCGCATGCGCTCGGAGGCGGACGGGCGGCCGGGCGGCCCGTTGACATCGGTCGACACGACGAGCACGATACAGGCGTCTCGATTCGAGACAGTTGTCTCAGATCGATCTGGCGCCTGAGAGGGTCTTGCTATGTCTGCTCCGCTCGAAGCCCCGCGCTCCATCGCAGTGGTTCGGCCCGGTGAGGGCGAGCTGTTGCGGGCAGGGCCGGTCGTGCATCGGGTGCTGGAGGACGGCGGTGTCACCGCAGGGCGGCTGGGTGTGGTCGAGTGCCGGATGCCTGCAGGGTGGAGCGGGCCGCCGCAACACGTCCACCGGGCCCACGACGAGACCTTCTTCGTGCTCAGCGGACGTGTGCGCTTCACGACCGGTGCCGAGAGCTATGTGTTGGGCGCCGGCGGGATGTTTGCGGCGGGGATCGGTACCCCACACACGTTCGGCAACGCCGATGCGGACGAGCCCGCAGCGCTGCTGCTGAGTGTCACACCGGAACGTTACGTCGGCTACTTCCGCGATTTGCAGCGGCTGCGCCCGGGCCCCGACGGCCTGCTCGACCCGGCCGAGATCGTCGAGTTGATGGCGCGCTACGCCACGGTCCCCGCTGCGGCGGGGCTGTGACCTGCGGCCAGAAAGTGTGACCGATGCGCGTTTTGTTCACGTTGCTGCCGGGCGTTGGCAGTCTGCATCCGCTCCTGCCGCTCGCGCAGGCAGCCCGCGACGCCGGGCACGAGGTCGCGTTCTGCTCGTCCCCGTCGTTCCGGCCCGCAGTAGCCGTCCACGGCTTTCGCTACTTCGCGGCAGGTCTGGACTGGACGGTGTCCGACCCGGACTACATCAGGCTGCTGTGCGCGGCTGCAGGCGGGGTGAGCATGCCTGCGGTGTCCGGCCTGGCGCGGCTGGCCTGGGTGACCGACCACCTGTTCATCGGCGCCGCGGCCACCCGCCTGCTGCCTGACCTGATCGACGTCGCTCGGGAGTTTCGCGCTGATGTGATCGTGCGGGAGAACCTCGAGTACGCCGGATGCGTGGCCGCCGAGGCGCTGGGCCTGCCCCACGCTTGCGTGGCCGCCGGGGCCGAGGCGGCACTGGACCAGCGGGCACGGCTCGCGCCCGCGTTGAGCAAACTCCGCGCGCAGGCGGGCCTGGCACTGGATGCGGACATGCCCTACCGGCACCTGCACCTGTGTGCGAGCCCGCCCGGGTTCGACGGCCCGCACGCTGAGCATCCGGAAACGGCCAGCTTCGTGCGCCATCGCGACACCGTCGACCCGACGACACCCCTGCCGCGTTGGGTAGTCGACCGTGGCGACCTGCCGCTGGTGCTGGTCAGCCTCGGCACGGTGTTCCATCGCACCCCCGGTGTCTACGAGACCGTCCTGGACGCCGTGGGAGACGCACCCGCAGTGATCGGAATCGCCCTGGGACCCGGCCGCGATCCCACCCTGCTGGGCCCGCTGCCTCGGCGGGTGCACGTGCAGGAGTGGCTACCGATCCCTCACCTGCTCGACCACGCGGCGGCGTTCGTCACCCACGGCGGCTTCAACAGCGTGAAGGAGGCGATGAGCCGCGGCGTGCCGATGGTCGTGATTCCGCTGGCCTCCGACCAGTACTACAGCGCAGAACGCTGCGCCGCGCTCGGACTCGCCCGCGTCGTCCCGCCGAACGACCGCACACCCGAACGCGTCAGGCAGGAGCTGCAAGCCCTGCTCCACGACCCGAGCTATGCGGCGCGGGCCGCGGGGATAGCGGCAGACATCGCCGCGCTGCCACCGGTGGAGACCGCGATGGCAGCACTCGAAGCACTGGTCCGCTCGCCGCGGGCGGGCCCCGTCACGCCGCTTGCTCGGATCCCGGGCACCATATCGGACATGCGTAGATCCAAGGTCCGAGGCGCATTCGGAGATCGCGACCGGACTCGCTCAAGACACGAACCGATGCCACACTGGCAATGATCTCCGTCGTGGCCTGGTTTGTGGCCTGAAACGACGTCCTACAGACGTCGTCGTTGAGCACGGTGAACGCAGTGACGTGCACCGATGGACTGGACGAGCGCGGTGTATGCGGTGATCACGTCTCTCGTAATGCGTAGGTCTGGGGTTCGACTCCCCAAGGCGGCTCGTTCTCGCAGGTCAGAGCACTGATCAAGGATCTTCGTGTTACCGTGGCCTGGCGCGTGGCCTGGATTCACCTTGTTTCTGCAGGTAGACGCCACTGTTTCGTGGCCTGGGTTGGTGTGCGTAGCTCCCCTGCACATCGATGCTCACCCGACAACACGAGGCACAACTGTGCCGGGAGTTTCGGGTGGTCGAACCGACATGGGCACCGCAGCGCGGGGAAGCAGCAGTCCCAGCCGCGAAAGCCGGAACCCTCGACCGCGTCGGGGAGCCCGCCGCAGTTGGGCTCGGCTCGGTCACTGCTGCCGACCGTCCAGAGGCCTTCGCTGCGGGACGTGTCTCGCGCCAATATTGATCTTGGGTTTCTATGAGTGACCTCGGCGCGTTACCTACTCGACGTGCAAACTGTCGGTCTCACATGCAACAGTGGGACGTGACCGAGGGGGACGAAGGGACGCGGCATGAGAAGCAGTCGAGCAGCCGAAGACGTGCAGGTCAAAGAGCTGACCGCCGACGAGGCCGCGGAGGCGTTCGACACGATCTGCCGACGCGAGCTCGGCCTGTCCGGTGCCGAGTTCCTCAGTCGCTGGGACGCGGGCGTCTATGGTGACACCGACGTCGACGACGTCGCCGGGCTGGCGGACGTCGTCACGGCGCTGCCCCTGGTGCGCTGATTGAAGGAGCCGCGACCGCCCGATGCCCGGCCGGACAGCCGCTGAGGCGGTCGCTGCGTTTCTGGCGCCTCTCCGTGAGGCGCTGAGGGTGCTCGACGCTGTGACCCACGTCGGTGTGGCGCCGAAAGGCGGGTTTCGGCGCGGGCAGGTCTACACCTGGGTCCTCAACGGAGGTCGGGGCGCCGAACTCGGCCAGGCTGGCCTTTTCACTGCCAGCATGGTGTTTGAGATCGTTGAGTGCGATCCGGACACCAACGAGTACGGCTACCCGCTGCGGGTCACCACCCGCGCGTACAACTACAAGCTCCGCGGCCGCGACGGCCAGGATGCGTGGCGGATGCACTGGCATCCGAACGGCCGAAGTCGCGTCTCCTATGCACATCTGCACTTGCCGCCGGACTTCAGTCGCCACCTGCCAGGTGAGCGCATGACCCTTGAGCGCGCGGTCATCTGGTGCGGTGAGTACGGCGCCCCGCTGACGTGCAGCTCGCAGGAGGCGGAGAACAGGCTGCTGCTGTTGGAAGCACCACACCGCTTACATCGGAGCTGGGCCTGACCACTCCGCACGCTTTCGGCACGCGGCTTGGGCCTCTCGTTCGGGGAACCGGAGCGCCACCGGCGCGTGAAGATCACCCGTCTGGGCCTCCCGTCGCCTCGATCGCGATAGCACTCGGGCTCTGGCCTGCGCTATCCACTCCAGTGGATGTACCTCCTGAGTGTCCCGCCGCTTACGCTGCGTTGCAGAGGTCGAGGGGGATGCGTGGCACAGCGTCGTTATGACCATGAGCAGTGGGCTCGTCAGCAGGCTCGCGAGGAGCAACGCCAGCAACGTGCTGATCTTGCTGCCCAAGAGGCGGCCGAACGTGAGCGGAAGCAGGCGGCGATCGAGGCGGGTCGGGCGCAGGCGGAACAGCTTAATCGGTCCATTGCCGACAAGCTGGCGCGACTCTCGTCGATCCTTCAGCGAGGTCTTGGCCGTCGCGCTGCGATTGACCTAACGAGCCTTATCAGGCGTGATCAGCCGCCGCCGTTAGACCTCGGTTCGCGCGGCGAACGAGAGCGCCAGCCTGCATGGGAGGACTACGCACCTGCCGAGCCAGGAGCCTTGAGCAGCTTGTTCGGTGGGCGCGCACGCCATGAGGGCCGCGTCGCCGAGGCACGCGCGAAGTTCGAGCAGGACAACCACCAGTACGACGTCGATGAAGCTGCACGGCAGCGGTGGGTGCGCGACCAGGCCGCGCGACATGAGGCGGTCGTCCGGCGGCACTGGGCCGACGTCGAACAACACAACCATCGGATCGAGGCGATGCGAGTCGGGCTATCGATGCGCGACAGGGAAAGTGTCGAGGCCTACCTCGAACAAGCCTTGGCGCGGGCGCCGCTCCCGCCGGACGTTCCGCACCAGATCGAGGTCGCCTACACGCCCCGCGGCGAGCAAGCGGTCGTCCGGTTCGAACTACCGCCCCCGGACGTCATTCCGACGGTCGCGAGCCACACCTACGTGGGTACGACCGGCGAGAGGCGGGAGAAGAAGCGATCCGCCGCCGAGATCGGCAAGCTCTACCGGTCGGTCGTCAGCCAGATCGCGTTGCTGTACATGCGCGATCTCTTCGAGGCCGATCCCGAGGTAGAGAACCTCGAGCTCGGTGGGCACGTCCACGCGATTAGCCCTGCCACAGGGCAGCGCGAGTATCCCTGCCTGATCAGCTTCGCGGTAGACCGAGCCCGGTACTCGAGGCTGAACCTGCGGGATGTGACGCCCGAGGCCTGCCTCACCCACCTCAACGCACTGGTATCCCGACATCCGCACGCGGTCGAGCCGGTGACACCGGTTCGCGACTTCGATCGGGCCCGGTACTCGTTCGTCGAAAGTGTTGACGTGGTCTCCGGACTCGATTCGCGCCCCGACCTCACCAGGATGACGCCGACCGAGTTCGAGCACTTCGTCCGCCAGCTGTTCGAGGCCCGAGGCCTGGAGGGGTGGACCACGGAACGCACCGGCGACGACGGCGTCGACGCGGTCGTCTTCAACCGTGATCCGATGATCGGCGGCCTGACCATCGTTCAAGCCAAGAAGTACACACGCGTCCTCGGCGTCAATCACATTCGGGAACTGGTCGGAGCCATGGACGAGAAGCGCGCAGGCCGTGGCATCCTCGTCACCACCTCATGGTTCGCGTCCGGCTGCTGGACCAAAGCCAGCGAGAACGGCCGCGTCGAGCTCATCGACGGCCCGCGGCTAAGATACTTGGTCCAGGAACACCTTCAGAAGGACGTCCTGGTAGCTCCACCCACGGGCCGCGTCCGGACCTGGAGCCCTCCGCCAGCAGATCGCGACATCACCAATAGTTGATCTCTGGCGTGGCCTCGTTCGTGGCCTCCAATGACATCCTACAGAGGTCGATGGTTGTGCACGGTGAACGCTGTCGACGTGCACCGATGGACCAGGAGAGCATGGTGTAGCGGTGGTCGGCGTCTCTCGTAATGCGTAGGTCTGGGGTTCGACTCCCCAAGGCGGCTCGTTTTCGCAGGTCAGAGTCTGATCGAGGATCTTGAATATGTCGTGGCCTGGTTCGTGGCCTGGTTTCACCCTGTTCGTGCTGGTCAGACGCGGTATTTCGTGGCCTGGTTTGGTATGCGTGGCTCATCTGCGCCGCGATGCTCACCGGGTGACACGCGTGCACAGCGTTGACAGCCGGCACGACGGGGTGGGCGCGAGCGCGCGTGAACGTGCCCGTGTCGTTGGCCATCGAGCGCGGTTCGTGCTGCCCGGCTCAAACATGATCGGCTCGCGGTCCGGACGTGTCCACGCGCCAGCGCCGGCCCTGCAGCGGCGTTGCCCGGTGAACCGGCGCCCACACCGTTGGGCGCCCCCATGGGCCTCGCCGACTCGGCCGTCATGTCCGCTGTAATCCGACCGTCAGGACGGTGCCCCGACGCCCCTCCGGCGTCGAGGAATCGATGGTCGAGGACGAGGTGGGCGTGAAGCCGCGCACGACGAGCCACACGGCGAGAACCACCTCCTGCAGCCCGAGGGGAGCGTCCAGGGCCCCCTCAACCCCGGCGGGCGGGCTGCCGGCGGACGCCAGGAGCGCGTACGCGAGGGAGGGAAGGACGGCGAGCAGGCCCCAGACCGACAGCCAGCGGGGCACCAGCCGCGCGCGGTAAAGCACGGTGTAGAACATCGTCGCGCCGAGGAGGAAGACGACTGCCCCGGTCGTGGACGCGGCGGTCTCGGAGATGTAGGCGACGATCCGTGCCATCGGACCGGCCCCGGCGTCAGCCCCGCCGTCGGCGAGCTCCCGGCCCAGTCGGCCGAGCACCAGCCAGCTCACCGCGGTGACGACGTACGCGGACGTCTCGAGCGCGCCGCGGAAGACGATGTAGCCGATCGCGAGCCGATCGCTGGTGCGGCGCAGGACCGGGTAAAGCAGCACGGGGATCAGCGCCAGCGCGAGGCCCATCGTGAGCACCAGGTAGGCGCCGACGACGAGGCGTTAGCCCAGCGCCGCGGTGACGGCAGGTAGTCGGGCCCCTGCGGTCCGGACCCGCCGGTGACGAGGCGGCCGGAGATCCCGGCCATGGTTCCGGCAATGAAGAGCACGCCGACGGCGGTCGCCGTCCTCCGGTCGGTGAGCGCAGCGGGTGCCGTGTCCGTCATCGTGACCTCCGTCCGCCCGCTGCGGCCGGCTGCGCCGGCCGTGGGCTCCGTTGCCGGGTGGTGTTCCCTCAGGTGACACCCGCGCACACCGCGCGTCCCAGTGCCCTTGGTCCCGCCCGGCCGAGTCATGGGTCGCTGTCCCCTCCGCGTCGGGGGACATTCACGGACGCCGACGCCCTCGTCCGGTGGGTGCGGACCGCGGCGCGAACGCGGGTGCCGCTCCGGTCCGGCGTGCCGCTCGATCACCGGCCCGGGTCACTGCGCCATCGCCCCGGCGCACGGCTCGCTGGGGCGTGTGCCGCCGGGCCCGGTGCCGACGACGCCACCCGCCGCTCCAGGTTCGTGAACTGCCGGGTCTGCATGATCCAGTGGGACGGCTCGAGCACTGCGATGCTCAGGACTGGGCGCAGCCACCGCGGTCGCAGCTCCCAGTAGCCGCTGACCACCAGCCGGGTGCGGTCGCCCGCCAGCCGCTCGAGCCGGAATCCCCAGGTCGAGTCGGTGTAGGTTCGCGGACGCGGTCCTGCCGGCTCGAACGGAAGCCCGCGCAGACCCAGCGACATCCGCAGCCCCAGGAACCGGCCCGGCTCCAGCGCGGCGACCTCCCACCACTCGCTGCCGTCCGGCCTAGCCGCCAGCCGGTCGCCGAGCCGGATCTCCTGCCACTGTCGAGTTTCCCGGTGGTGTCCGGTATCGGATCGGCGCGGCCCACCGGCGGTGGCGGGATGCCGTCTACCTGCACCGCCTGCCGTACTGAACCCCCCGCCATCACCGCGTCGGCGGCCGACAGGCCGCGGATCACGAAGGCTGGGGTCTGCCCCGGCTCGCTGGCCGGCAGTGCTGAGCCGGGCCGTGACGACGTCATGCCACGTGGCTTCGCTAGCCCGCGCCTGTCGCGGCCCTCGAATATCCGGACAACGCACGCGGAATGCGTAGGTTCAAAGTTCGAGGCGAGCTGTCGAAGATCATGGCCGGGTTGCCTTCGGCCGGGCCACCTCTCCGCTTCTCGGCTTAGTTGATCTCTGTCGTGGCCTGGTTCGTGGCCTGAAATGACGTCCTATCGACGTCGTCGTTGTGCATCGTGAACGGTCTGACGTGCACCGATGGACTGGGTGTGCACGGTGTATGCGGTGATCACGTCTCTCGTAATGCGTAGGTCTGGGGTTCGACTCCCCAAGGCGGCTCGTTTCCGCAGGTCAGCAGCATGATCGAGGATCTTCTGTGACTTGTGGTCTGGTTCGCGGCCTGGTTTCACCCTGTTTCCGCAGGTAGAGACCACTATTTCGTGGCCTGGGTTGGTGTGCGTCGCTCACCTGCGCATCCATGCTCATCGAGCTACAGCCTGCACATCGCTCCCTGGCTCCACGGGGGAGTGACGGTCGTGGCTGACGGTGCGCTTCTTAGCTTAGTGGCGACGCCGTGGTTAGTGGACCTTCGGTCACGCGATTGACTCGTTCACACTCAGGGGCACGCGGGCCGCGGAAGTGCCGATGGACGCCTGCGGCGCGCTCCCTCGGTCGTCCGAGGGTGTGTTCGGCGCCCCTCCACCGGCAAGGGCCGCAAAGCATCTTCGCCCTGACGGGTCCGCTGCGTCGAAGATCCTTTGCTTCCTCCCTTGCCCGTGGAGACCTAGTGGGGCCAGCCGGGCCGAGCGTGCATGATCACGGTCCGGTGGCTGCCGGTTGGTGAGCACTCGCGGAGCCTGGACCCGACATGGAGTCCTTCGCCCAGAGACCGTGCCCCAACCGGTAGTCGGGAGACGGAAACCGCTGATGGGATGACGTGCCCCGACCTTGGCGTAGGTGGTGGCCGGGACGGTGAGCACTGTGCCATTAGGCCGCGGCGCGTCTCCCGCACGCTGCCCCGTCCGGTTGAAGCGAGTCGAGGGAGACATGGACGTGCTGTTCGTGGGCGACGACTGGGCCGAGGATCACCACGACGTGGAGATCCAGGACCACGACGGGCGCCGCCTGGCCACCGCCCGGATCGACGAGGGCGTGGCCGGTATCGCGCGGCTGCATGCCCTGATCGCCACGCACGGCGGTCACCTTGGCCCGGACCAGGTATTGATCGGGATCGAGACCGACCGCGGCCTGTGGGTCCAAGCCCTGGTCGCGGCCGGGTATCGGGTGTTCGCGGTCAACCCGCGCCAGGCGGCCCGGTTCCGCGGACGGCACAGCGTCTCGGGTGCCAAGAGCGACCCTGCCGACGCGCATGTGCTGGCCGACATGGTCCGCACCGACGCCCACCAGCTGCGTCCGGTCGCCGGGGACAGCGACCTGGCCGAGGCGGTCACGCTGCTCGCCCGCGGGCACCAGCGGCTGATCTGGGACCGGGCCCGGCAGGTGCAGCGGCTGCGCGCCCTGCTGCGCGGGTTCTACCCCGCCGCCCTGGACGCCTTCGACGATCTGACCGGACGGGACGCGCTCGAGCTGCTGGGCAAGGCGCCCGACCCGGTTGCCGGGCGGCGCCCGACCCGGGCCCAGATGGGCGCGGCGCTGCAGCGGGCGCGGCGGCATCACCGCGCGGCCCGCACCGAACAGATCCGCGACGCCCTGCACGCCGAGCAACTGGTCGCACCGGCCGCGGTGACCGCCGCGGGCGGCGTGCTGGTGGCTGGCATGGTCGCGATGATCGCCGCGTTGAACGGGCAGATCGACGTCCTCGGCGTCGAGGTGGAGCGCCGGTTCGACCAGCATCCGGAGGCGGTGATCTACCGCAGCCAGCCCGGGGTGGCGGCCAAGCTGGGGCCGCGGCTGCTGGGGGAGTTCGGGGACGACCCGCACCGCTACGCCAGCGCGAAGGCGCGCAAGAACTACGCCGGGACCAGCCCGATCACCCGGCAGTCCGGGCGCAAACGGACTGTGTCGGCGCGGCTGGTGCACAACGACCGGCTTGTCGACGCGCTGTCGCGCCAAGCCCCAGGCTGCGATCTCGGCCAGTCCGGGGGCGCCGGGTCTACTGCGACCAGCTCCGCGCCCGCGGCGCCGGGCATCAAGCCGCGCTGCGACAACTCGGGAACCGGTTGGTTCGGGATCCTGCACGGCTGTCTGGCCTGCGGGCGCTGCTACGACGAGGACACCGCCTGGCCCCGCGCCCACGACCCCGTCACCGATCCGGTCGCCGCCTGAGCAACGCTGCGCGTCGGCGGTGGACCCACCTCGTCGTGCTCAGGCTGACGAACACGAGCGGTGCTGCTACCGCGATCGCCCGGACCGCCAACAGGAACTCGCCCGGGCGCGGCGGCGGCAGCCCGGGCAGCGGCGGGGGCGGGTTGAGCCGCAGCGTCGGCGTGAGGTGACGCCAGTGGAAGATCTCGCGGTAGATCACGATCCAGCTCGCCACCCACAACCCGCCACTGATCCACAGCGTCTGCCGCAACCTGTTGGTGCTGGTCCTGGCGGGCAGCGGCGGTCTGGGGAGTGCGGGGCTGCTCAAGGCCGCGCGGCCACGACGAGACGGCGGCCCTGCCTGCGGCAGGACTGTGTCTGCTGGCCCCGGCTTAGCACCGGCCGCCCCTCCACACCCATGAACCTGGCCCGTCCGGCCGGGTGAGACAAGCCCCTGCGGGGTCGCTGCGCGATCTCACCCGCCCGGACGAGCCAGAACCCCGGGCGCGGAGCCACTGCGACCGATGCCGGGGCGCCGCCAAACGGCAGGCACACGCCCGCCGCCCCGCCCTGACGGGGCCAGCGGAACTGCTGCCCGGCGGGGCCTTGCGAGCAAACGGCCAGGGATGTCTAAGGCGGTCGGCGCAGTCGATGGGCACGGAGTCCGTCCGGCGCCGGGAGCGCCGGGCGTGGCTCAGGTCAACGCTTGCGGACGAGCGGATGGTGCCAGCCAACTGTCGAACGAGTTCGGCGTGCTCCCGGATGCCAAAGGACCACAGCTCCTGGCCTGCCGGGACAAGGTTGGTGTCCACGCGGGCGTTGGCGCTGAGGTACTGGCGCCTCACCTGCCGCACGGCATCGGCATCGAGAACTCGGAGGGCGAGATCCAGGCCAAAATCGCGGTCAACGAGGTGCGTGCGTAGCAGCCAGCGGCCGCTCCCGAACGTGAGGGCAAATGTCTCGGCGCTGATGCGCACGATCAGGAGCGCCGCCGCGTCCGACGACAGGTAGCCGAGGTCGAGTCCTGTCAGTGAGTGGACGTGTTCGACCCAGGCACGCGGGTGCGGCGGTCGTTCACCGAATACGAGGAGGGCCTGCTCACCGAGGCCGTCCACTGGGTCCGATGCGTAGTCGGCTGCGGCCTCTTCACCTGCTCATGCAGGATGATCGAACTCCCGAACTCGCCTGTGCGCTGTCACGGCAGCTCGAATAGCCGGGTCCGTGCTGCGTGCCACGGCGTGAGGCGCTACGAAGGTACGCACAGCACTGGACGGCCGTTGACGAGGTGTCAAGGAGTCGCATGTCCGACGCCCCACTCTGCCGAGTTTCGGGAGCTCAGCAGCGAGGAGTGCTACCAGCTGCCAGCCGGTCAGCAGATCGGGCGACTGGGTGTGATCGCCGAGCACTATCCGTTGATCTTCCCCGTGAACTACGGGCTGGACCGGGGAGGTGATCATTGTGCGGGCCCATGCCGGGACCATGCTCGGCGCTGCCGGTCACGCGAATGTGACGTTCGAGGTGGACCATATCGAGTGGTGTTGCAGGAGTCCGCCGCCGACCCGGGCTGGGCGCTGCTGCTCCTGCTGCCCATGCCGGTTGTCGGGTGGGGAGTCGACGAGACCTATCGGTGGAGCGGACGTCGTCGGGCGCGGAGCGGTGGGTGGAGAAGAACGTAGGCGCTGCGCAGGCGACGGCGGCCCGTGACGTGGGGGAGATCGTGATCGGGCGGACCAGCCGCAGGCGGCGCAATGTCTCCACGCTGGTGACCGCGTTGATCATGGTGGTCCTTCTGACGGCGGCCGGGTGCGGCACGCCGGGGGGAACCGAGACCAGGGTGCCGGAACCCGACACACCCGCGGGTAACCAACTGCGGTGGCTGATCGACAGCATGGCCCAACTGCCCCTGACCGAGGAACAGGCGCGCACCCACTTCAACGCAGGCTACCTGGGAGTGGTCAGCCCGGCGGCACTCGGCCAGTGGCTGCAGGGGCTGGCACAGTGGCTGCACGCCGGGTCGGGCCCGCAGCTGGTCGCGGTCAAGGCAGGCGACCCGAGCATGGTCGCGGGCGTGGTCTCCGCGGGCGGCCCGCGGGCCCGGGTCGGGCTCACCGTCGACAGCCACGGTCTGATCGCCGACCTCGACCTCGGCCCGACCATCTCCGGGCCGGTGCCCACCACCTGGGCCGGGGTCGATAACGCCCTGCACACGGTGGCGCCGCAGGTCCGGCTGCTCGTCGCCGACGTCACCGACGGGTCGTGCCGCCCCGTGCACAGCATCGACCCGGACACCGCGGCGCCGTTCGGCTCGGTCGTCAAGCTCTATGTGCTCGCCGCTCTGGGCAATGCCGTGGCCGCGGGCACGGTCCGTTGGGAGCAGGTGTTGACCGTTACCGCGCCGCTGAAGAGCCTGCCCTCCGGGGTGCTGCAGTACGAGCCGGACGGCACCCCGATCTCGGTACGGGACGCCGCCGCCAAGATGATCGCGATCAGCGACAACACCGCCACCGACATGCTCATCAACCTCGTGGGCAGGTCCGCGGTCGAGGAAGCGCTGTCCCGCGGCGGGATGGCCAACCCGGCGCTGGACCGCCCGTTTCTGACCACACGGGAGTCGTTCATCCTCGCCCTGCAGCAGTGGCCCACGCTGGCGCAGCGCTACCTCGCGGCCGACGAGGCCGGTCGGCGGGCGCTGCTGGCCGACGCCGTCGACCGGCTCCCCCTGCCCGACCCGGCGGCGCTGAGCGCGCTGAGCACGCGAGGCAACGCAGGTAGCCTCGGGTGGCTTGCCTCGGCCTCCGACATCTGCCGCGTCTACGCCACCCTGGCCGCGCTCGCCCACCGGCCGGGACTGTCCGCGATCGGCGACGTGCTCGCACTCGACGACGACATCCTCGAACTCGACCCCGCCCAGTGGGCGAGCACCTGGCGCAAAGGCGGCGTCGGGCCCGGGATCCTGGCCCAGACCTTCCTGGCCACCACCCGCACCGGGCACAGCTACGTCGTCACCGTGCTCGCCGAGAACCCCACACAGCCCCTCGACGGCAACCAGGCTGCCCCGACACTCCTCTCGGCGATGAAAGGGGCGCTGACCCTGGCCGTCCGCCCCTGACATCCCAGACCGACCCGTGCCATCCGGTACCAGCCCGCTCACCGGGCTCTCCGCGGGCGCCGTGGGGCGCGCTGCGGGATGTGTCGACGCAACCGTGAACGGTGTCCTCGTCGACCGTGGGGTACGCCGAGCACGTCGGCGCGGCGACCCGGGGTCGAAACGGGACTAGGGTCACGAGCCGCAGCTGCCGCACCCCTGACGGAGGTGGGTCGAGCTGCGCGACGGCGAGCCCGTTGCGCAGTTGGTCGCGGCCTCCCTCGACGCCCAGATTGTGGTCGTCGCCAGCCGTGGACGGGGCGGACTCGGGGCCTGCTGCTCGATTCGACCCACCGTCCATGCGGACGCTCGATCCCGACGCCTCACGCCGCCCCGGTACTGCGCCATGAACCTCAACGGACCCGCGCCTGCCGGTCCTGACGAGCCGCCCGATAGCGACCAATGATCGCGGGTGCCATCACGGTCCAGATCGGGACGAGAACCCAGATTCGACCAGCGGTAAGGTTGTAGTCGGCGAGCATCGTCGACCAGGACAACCCCTCCACGAGCCCGCCCCAACCGAACTCGAAAACCAAGGTCATCGTCACCCATGCGAAGCCGATCGCCCAGGCCTGCCGAGCGACGGGAATCGGCCACCGCCCGTGCAGCCACCACACGTAGCCTGTCAACGCCGCAAGGAGAATCACCGTGGCGAGGGCACGGGCAACGGTCTCACCCAGCAGCGGCTGGGTCAGCGCCGCCCGCAGCGTGCCGTTGGCCATCGCCAGTGCCAACATCCCGACCCAACCCAGAAGCCACGGTGTCCAGATTGAGTGGCGTGTCTTCGTCGTGCCCATGCTTCCAGGCTGCTCCTGCCGCTCCCGCCCCACGTAGGGCCGGACAGTCCCGGCCGAGGCGGACCATTCGTCTGCCCAGGCAGGACTTCCAGCACCCCGCCACGCGGCGCCCCAGAATCTTCGGCCTATTACCTGTGACTTCCGGCCACCGGACGACCCGGGCACATGGCCGGAGCCCGGAGCACCCGGGATCCTCAAGCTTGCAAGACCCTGCGCTTGAGGACAGCCGGGGCCCCGCGCTCAACCCGATCGGTAAGGCGACGACGTCAGCGCCAGGCCCCGGACGTCGCTCCGCTACGCGGTGAGGGTTGGTGGGGGAGGCGTTTCGCTGTGCACGACGAGGACGGCGCCGGGCGCGTGTTCGGCGCAGGTGGCGCTGACCGAGCCGAGCAGTAGGCCACTGAATCCTCCGTGTCCACGGCTGCCCACGACGAGGATCTGGGCGTCCTTGCTCGCCTCGAGCAGGATCCGCGCGGCGCCGCCCTCGGTGACGATCTCGCGTACTGGAATGGGCGGCTCCTCGCCGAGCACTTCGGTAACGGCGCGATGCAGCGCATCGGCGGCGTCTTGTTGTGGGTCCCAGTCGGAGGGCCACCTGCCGCCCTCGACAGCGAAAGTGGGGAATGTCCAGGCCATCACCGCGTCGATGACGGCGCCGGTGGTGCGAGCGAGGAACAAGGCCCAGCGCAGCGCTTGCTTCGACGGCTCCGAACCGTCCACCCCGACCACGACGCGTCCGTTGGAAGATGTCGGCGCTGCCATTGGCGCAGGTTAACGTGCAGGCCGGGCCTGCGCAGACCTTGCGCGACGCGACCGGCTCGGCAGCGTCCCCGGCGAGGCCTCGGTCGTGGACTCGCGGCACGCTGGTGACAGTACGACCTGCCTGACGTGTAGAAGCCACCGCCGGCCGGGCGCGACCGCGTTACGGGATGTAGGCGCCGGTGTTCGCCGCGTGCAGTGCGGCGACGTAGCCCGGCGCGCTCGAACGCGGACGCGTCGGTGTCGGCGGGCACGGCCAGCATGCCGCGCAGCGCGGCCAGCCCGGTGAAGCCCTTGGCGTTGCATCCAGGTCAGGAGCCCGTCGACGAGCTCGGCCGCGTACGGCGGGCCGTGGCGCAGCAACGCCGACGCCGTCATGACCACGTCGGCTCCTGACAGCAGGAACCGCGCAACGTCGGCTGAGGATTCCACGCCGCCGGTTGCGGCCAGCGACGCGCGTACCCGCCCGCGCAGCAGCGCGATCCACGCACGGGGCAGCCGGCCTTCCGAGGGTGCGACAAGGTGACGCGGGGGAGGACCGTAGCCCGAGCCCGAACTCGGCGTTGTCCTCGAACAGCGAGTTCGACAGGCGGGCCCGCGCCCGTCCGCGTCGACCGTCCACGGTGTCGTCGGGAGGTTGCCGCCGTAGATCGACGAGCGGCCGGTCGCGTTGGCGACGTGTCTGGGTGCCGCACGGCGACGCATGTGGCGAGGTCTGATCTGGGTTGCTTGCGGTCCCGCTCGGTGACGTTCGGCCCTGCCCGTGAGCATGGGGCCGGGTGCACGCTCGGAGTGCAGCTCCTCATAGGGCGGGTGTAAAGGAATGAAACGGCCAACCGGGCGAACTCTCATCGGCCGTACCCTCTACGCGCTCGCCGATCGCGGTCGTGAGACCGACACTCATTGCCTCAGTGGCCCGCCGCGCAGCCCCATCGGAGACGTTTCTTGGCGATTCATCACACTCGCCACCGGCGGCGTCTTCGCGCTGATCACAGCGCTCAACGCAAGCATCCTCGCCTTCCATGACTTCTACGTCACGGTCTACGTCACCTCGGCTCACCTCGTCACCCCTACCTTGATCATCGCCGGTGTGTTCTTCGCGGTGGTGATGATCGGGTTGGTCGCCATTGGGAAACTGCGACCGCGTGACCTCGGCTGGCGACGGTCCACCGTCGGTCGCGGACTCACGCTGGTGGCGGGCGTCTGGATCGCGATGCAGCTGGTCGAACTGGTCGCGGCACTGGCCACCGGTCCGGGGCCGCGCCTGTCAACCGACTGGACCGCCGCAGGCGCGGCGACCGCAGTGGGGGGCTTACTCGGACTGGCGCTGGGCATTGCCCCTGGTGAGGAGACGTTCTTCCGCGGCTTCCTGGTCCCCCAGCTGCGCATGAAGTTCTCGCACATGAAGGCAACACGTGCGGTCACGGTGGCGATTCTCGCGTCCCAACTGATCTTCGCGCTCTACCACCTGCCCAACCTGGTGATGGGCATCTCTGGGGAGGTCGGAACTTCCCCAACCGACATCATGGCCCAACTCGGCCTGGACTTCCTGATCGGAGTCGTCTTCGCGGCGCTGTACCTGCGGACCGGCAACCTGCTCCTGGTCGTCGGCATCCATGCGCTTCAGGACGCCGGGACCTCTCTCGTCGCCACGCCTATCGACCCGAGCCTGGTCATCTTCACCCTGGCCGTAATCCTCCTCCTGGCCACATTCGCCCCAGCCCACAAAGGCGGCCCCGGGAGCGCAGGCCTTTATTGTCAACCACGCGGGCGGCCGGGACCGGTCGCGCCGTCGGTGGGCGGCGTCGACGCTTCCCGCGAATCGGATGCACCACCGACGGCGCGTGCGCACCCCAACTGTCAGTAGCCGCCGCGCCAGGCCTATGCAGTCGGCTCCCGGTCGCCCACGACCATCCCCTTGAGCTGCCAGCACAGGACAACATCGCGCAACGCCTTGGCGACCAACTTCGATCGAGGCTGCGAGCGGCGGCCAGGCTCGGTTGGCCGCCAGGCCGATGGCTCCAGGCTCCCGTCCAACGGTGATGCGTCGGAGGGCCACCTGCCGCCCTCCGCGGCGCAAGTGGGAAGCGTCAGCACTGCGGTGTCGATGCCCGTGCCGGTGAGGGAGCAGGCCGAGGCATCCTTGTCACCACGTCATGGTTTGCGTCCGGCTGCTGGACCAAAGCCAGCGAGAACGGACGCGTCGAGCTTATCGACGGCCCTCGGCTTCGGTACCTGGTCCGGAAGCACCTCCAGAAGGACGTCTTGGTCGCACGAGCCACAGGGCGAGCCACGACCTGGAGCCCGCCGCCCACGGACGGCGCGACCGCGAGTTGATCTCCGTCGTGGCCTGGTTCGTGGCCTGAAACGACGTCCTAAAGCCGTCGTCGTTGTGCACGGTGAATGGTGTGACGTGCACCGATGGACTGGGTGCGCATGGTGTATGCGGTGATCACGTCTCTCGCAATGCGTAGGTCTGGGGTTCGACTCCCCAAGGCGGCTCCGCATTTGCCCAGTTCAACGCCCATCGTGATCACGGGACGTGATCCAGAGCGGAGGTGGCGTGGAACCATCGTGTGCGTCGCTCATCGTGGACACGATGCTCAGCGAGCACCAGGGTCGGCGGGCAAGCCGGTTGCTCGGGATGACGCTCGCACGGGTGCCGTGCATGCTGTGGATCGCGGGAGAAGCGTGAACGCCTCGACGTGGCGGGGACGGACGACGCTGAAGTGGCGGCGGTCGAGGGTCGCGACGTCGATGATCTGCAGCCTCTCGGCTACCGCGACGACGGCTGCGTCGGTGGTGCCGAGCGGGAAGTCGGCGTAGGTGTCGACCAGCTCCGCCATGCGTTCGTAGTCGGCGAGTTCGAGATCGACGATGATGATCGTCTGCTGGACGATCGAGCGAAGGAACGTGCTCTCGATCCGTGCGCCGCCGGTGCGGCCGAGCAGGTATCCCACCTCGGCGACGACCGGGGCCGGTACCAGGATCGGGCGGCGGGCCAGGTGCAGTCCGGTGAACAGGTCGGTGCAGGCCCGGTTGTCCGCGTCGCTGCGGTCGGCGGCCGCGACGAGTGGGCCGGTGTCACAGACGATCACTCAGCGTCCGAAACCCTCGGCAAGAAGATCGTCGTGATTGCGGCCGAGGTCCGGGCGGCCGCTCTCGAACGATCCGAACCACGCCGGTGGCCACTGCGCGGCCGGTTGAGGTCGAGCTTGGCGGCGTGCCTCGGCCAAGACGGCCGACAACCGCTCGTCGGGCAGTTGCTCGACCAGCCGCTTCAGCTCGTCCCGTTCGGCACTCACGGATCTCAGCGTACCCAGGAGCCGACCGGAGCGGGGATAGCGCCGCGACATCCGAGAGCCCTCCGCCGCCGGGGGAGACTGGAGCACCGGCCCGCACCCGTCGGCCCGGCTCGAACTGATGGGCGACACATTCGAGCTGCGTCGCGTTGATGGTCGAGGCGGGCGGCGGCCTTCACACCAGCCGGGCTCGCGCGCCGGGCCTCGCAGGTCGAGCAAGATCGAACGTGGAACCATTCGTGGAACGAAACGGCATCCTACCGATGTCGTCGTTGAGGACGGTGACCATCGGGACGTGCACCGATGCGCGTGCTGTGCATGGTGGATGCGGTGACGCGAGTCCTCGTAATGCGTAGGTCTGGGGTTCGACTCCCCAAGGCGGCTCGTTTTCGCAGTTCAGGCCCTTGATCAAGGATCTTCACTCAGCCGTGGCGCGTGGCCTGGGTTGGCCCTGTTTGCGCAGGTAGATGCCACTATTTCGTGGCCTGGGTTGGTGTGCGTAGCTCCCCTGTGCGTCGCTGCTCACGCGGCTACACGGCGCACATTGACGTCGGCCATGCACCCCCGCGCTTGGAACGAATACCGCCAACGCGGCCTGGCTGGCCTGCGTGAGCGTCGCGCACAACCTCACTCGCGCAGCCGCCACTCGATCATGGAGTGATCGAGGCTTTATGATCATGCGCCGTGCGATCTTGTTGCGCGGTTGATGCCGCACCTCGACGACGTCGTGCTCGACGACGTCCGACACGGGCCCGGCGGGGTGCGGTTGGCGGCCCGAGTCCGTACCGGCATGGCGGACTGTGCCCGGTGCGGGCGGCACGCAGCCCGGGTACACAGCAGCTATCGACGCCACCTCGCCGATACCCCGATCAGCGGCCACCCGGTCGAGGTCGTGCTGCGGGTCCGCCGGTTCTTCTGCGACAACCTCGGCTGCACGGCTCGGACGTTCGCCGAGCAGGTTCCCGGGCTGACCACGCCACGGGCCCGACTGACCGGGCTGCTGAGGTGACGTTGGAGGCGATCGGGCTGGCGCTGGCCGGACGCGCCAGCGCCAGCCTGCCGACAGACTCGGCATGGCCGTTAGCCGGGACAGCATGTTGCGGCTTGCGGCCCGGTCGTCGGGTCGGCACGATCCTTGGGCGCTTTCCGTATCCCCGCGCTGCACGTCGGTCGTCAAAGGCGGCCTGATCGCGGTGGGCCGCCCAACGAACGCGTTACCGGAACAGCAGTGCGGCGCCGGCGCTGATGCCGGCTCCCGCTGCCACGAGCAGGACCCGCTCACCGCCGGGGGTTGGCGCGCGGGAGGTCACATAGGCCATCGACGCGATCAGACCCGCCGTGTGGAACCGCGGTGTGGGTCCGGGGCGGACGAACCGGTCGGACGCGATTCCAGTGTGTGGCACCAGTTCGTCGATGAATGCGGTGTCGAACGGTGCTACCGCGACGCTGGCAATGTCGTCGGGCCGCAATCCGTACTCCTCCATCATTTCTACGACGACGGTGCCCGCGCACGCGGCGGCTGCGGCTGCGAACGCCTCGTCCTCGCGCACCAGCAGTTGGTTGCGACCGTGCTTGAGCCGCATGACAGCGTGACGCCGAGCCGGCGCGTCAGCGGCCGTCATCCATCGGATGGCGGCGATCCCGCGATCGCTCGGGTCGAAGCCGCACACCATCGCCGCTCCCACCGGGTCATACGGAAAGCCGGGGGCCATACCGTGTCCGGGGTTCGCGTCGCCGGCAACGATGACCGCGTGGCGGATGGTGCCGGCGCGGAGAAAGCCGTCGGCGATCTGCAACGCGCTGAGCACGCCTGCGGAGCCGTTGGCGACATCGAACGAGAACGTACCGTGCCCCTCGCCGTGGGGGTCCTCGGGGTTGGCGCCCACGTCCTCTTGGATCAGCGCTGCCAGTGCCGGCTCACCCAGCATCCGGTCGTGGAACAGGCCGGTGTTCAGCAACAGGTCCACGTCGGCGGGCTCGATCGCGGCGGCGGCCAGCGCGTCACGCACGGCGTGGGCGGCGAGGCGTTCGGCGCTGTGATGAACGACGTTGCCCGCGACCACTGCGACCGAGTCAATCTTCGTCGCCATGGTTTCCCGGTCCTTCATCCGTCGCCGCCATGCCCACGCGAAGCGAACCGGCCGATCGGGCGTTGTCAGCGGTCTCTTCCGCGCCCGCTGACCGCAACGGCCCGGCGAGCGCCTCGTCCACGGTGAACAGCACGACACCGAGCTCGATGCCCGACGCCAACGCCACAAGCGCGACGCGGTCGCCGACCGAGGGGCGACCGGCCCGCAGCTCCTCGACGAGCGCGACGATCTGCGTCGTCGAAGCCGTGTTTCCGTAGCGGTCGACTGTCACGACGGCGGGCTCACGCGGCGTACCCCCGAGCGCCTCGTCGAGCGCCGCCATGCCCTTGCGGATCGCGCGCGACGAGGTCTGGTGTGTGATGACCCAATCGATGTCGCCGATCTCGAGGCCGGTCGAATCGAGCACCTCGCGCAGCACACTGGGGAGATCGGCGATGGCGGCGTTGTGCAGCGCCCGGGACTTGGTGAACATGCGATGCCCCGGATCGTGCCGTGCCGGGTAGGCCAGGCAGAGGCGACTGTGCTCGGAGATCGTTGTGAAGCCGGCGAAGGTGATGCCGGCCTCGTCGTTCTCGGCCCGCTGCACCAGCACCGCGCCGCCGGCGTCACCCAAGGTCAGTGAGGCCAGCTCGCGGCTGGCGATCGTTCGTACGTGGCGCGCGGCGTTGCGGCCGAGCTGGGAGATGTACTCGCCGCTCACGACGAGCGCGTTGCGGGCGGCGCCGCGGCGCACCCAGTTGTTGGCCACAAAGACGCCGGTGAGGATGCCCGCGCAGGCGTTCGAGAGATCGATCGGCGTGGCGTTCCTCGCGCCGATCGCCGACGCGATGGCGACGCTCATCGGCGGCTCAATCCAGTTCGAGAGGCCGTCGCGGTATTTCGTGATGCTGCAGCTGACCACCAGGTCGATCTGCTCGGGCTCGCCGTCCCACCTCGAGAGGCAATCCTGTGCCGCGCCGACGGCGAGGGTGAAGGAGTCCTCCTCGCCGGTCGACACCCGGTGCTCGTGGATGCCGGTGAGTCGCTCGAGATCGACATGGGTCTTGTGCCGGGTCGACGCCATGAGCTCGGACGTCGTCTGATGGGTCCTCGGCAGCGACCGCCCGACGCTGGCAAACCGAGCGACATACGGAGCGCGCTCCCCGTCGGGGCCGTGTTCCTTCATGAGCCAGTCGGTCATCGTCAGAGTCCGATCGCAAGAGTCGATGTCACTGCGACACTGCGCTCGTTGCCCTGGGGTCAACAAGAGAAGAAGGTCCCGGCTACGGGCGGCGTCTTCCCGCGTGGCGTGGTGAGGGCACGATGGCAGAAGGGACTTCCGCCTCTGGCGCGTGACGCCGCCACCCGGATCATGGACGCTGTGGGCATCGATCTCGGTCCGGAAGCGAAGCTCGAGGTGCGCATCCCCCCGCTCGCACCCGCCGCGCTCGGTCCGCTCGGGCGTGCCGCAGCGTGGGTAGGTGGGCGGGCGACGCACGGCGATCCGCCACGGGTGCTGACCACGCTGGCCCGCCACCGGAGGCTGTTTCGCCGCTGGCTTCCGCTCGCGGCCGGCCTGATCCGGGGCACCGAGATGCCCCGGGAGGACGTCGAGCTCGTGATCCTGCGCACCGCGTGGAACTGCGCGTCCTGGTATGAGTGGGCTCACCACGTCGCCCTGGCGGCGGCCGCCGGCCTAGACCCGGGCGCGCCCGTCCGGGTGATGGAAGGCGCGGGCGCCGAGGGATGGAGCCGGCGCCAGCGCGCGCTGCTGCTCGGCACCGACGAGCTGCACGAGTGCCAGGTGATCAGCGATGCCACATGGGAGCTGCTCGCCGAGGAACTCCGCGAACAGGAGCTGCTGGAGCTGTGCTTCGTGGTCGGTCACTACGAGATGGTGGCAATGACCCTCAACAGCCTGGGCGTCGAGCCCGAGCCGACGACCCTCGACCGCCTCGAGCGGGACACCGCCACTGCCACCCTCCGCCAAACCCTTGCGTCGCGTCGTCGACGACACCAGATCCGCAGGTGAGGAAGCGGCTGGTTCG
The DNA here is from genome assembly GCA_963750095.1 of uncultured Actinomycetota bacterium. Classification (GTDB taxonomy): domain Bacteria; phylum Actinomycetota; class Actinomycetes; order Mycobacteriales; family Pseudonocardiaceae; genus Pseudonocardia. The sequence continues at coordinate 42,034 of CAVVPJ010000015.1, forward strand.
GGTCACCGAGCCATGCGGCGGGCGGGAGCTCGTGTTCGTGGGCACGCGTCGCACTTGGCACGAGCGGAGGCAGGCGAGGCCCGCGGCCACACCGACTACACCAACACGAGGATCGAACCCGCGGACAACGCACGCCGAATGCGTAGGTTGAACGTTCGAGGGCGGCACGACGATCGCGGGCGATGCTCGTCCGGCCGGGCCACCACTCCTCTTCACAGTTAGTTGATCTCCGTTGTGGCCTGGTTCGTGGCCTGAAATGATGTCCTATGGCCGTCGTCGTCGTGCACGGTGAACGCTCTGACGTGCACCGATGGACTCGGTGGGCACGGTGTATGCGGTGATCACATCTCTCGTAATGCGTAGGTCTGGGGTTCGACTCCCCAAGGCGGCTCCGTCAAGGGGCCTGGTCAGAGGCCATGCGTTCCCACGTTTGATCACTGCTGCTGATCGACGCGTGGCATGACTTCTGGCATGTTGTCAGTGTCGCGGCCTACTGTCGGCCCATGCCGAGGGGTTCGATCGAGACGTTGCGCACGGGCTTCCGCGCCCGTGTCTACGCTGGCAAGGAACCCCATCTCCGGCAAGCAGACCTACCTGCGGGGCGAGAGCCGCAAGCATCGCCGCGACGCGGAGGCCGACGCCGAACGCCTGGTCGCGAACGTCGAGGCCGAGCGCAGCCCGGGCCAGCACGCCACCGTCGCCCACTTGCTCGACCGGTGGGTCGAGGTCGTCGACCACGAGCTGACCACCGCTGAGACGACAGCTGGCTACATCCGGCGCACGATCAGGCCCGCGCTCGGGGAGATGTCGCTGCGCAAGCTCCAGCACCGCGTCGACATCCTCGACCGCCTCTACACCCACCTCCGCAGGTGCAACCAGCTGTGCGACGGCCGGACCGCGTGACGACGCGTCGACCCACGTCTGCCGACCGATGTCGCCCAGCTCGGTTCGACGGGTGCACGCGATCCTCTCGGCGGCGCTGAATTACGGCGTCTCGTGGGGCTGGATCGAGCGCAATCCTGCCGACTACGCGCACCCGCCGAAGCTCACCCGCCGCCGCGCCGCGCCCCCGTCGCCGCAACAGGTCGCCCGGCTCCTGAACGCTGCCGCCGCCACTGACGACGAGTTGGCGGTGTTCCTGTTGGCTGGCGGTGACGACCGGCGCCCGTCGGGGCGAGCTGGTGGCGCTGCGGTGGTCGGATCTCGACTTGGAGCGTGGCGTGCTGCGGCTCGCGTCCAACTACGTGGTCCGCAGCGGGCAACGACAGTTGAAGGGCACCAAGACCGGTGAGGAACGACTGCTGTCGCTCGACGCGGCGACCGTCGGCGTCCTGACAGACCTCCACGCCGCTCGAGCCGCGGCTCTCGCGCGTGTGGCGCTGCGTCTGCCGTCCGATGCGTTCGTGCTCACCCCCGATCCGTCAGGCGCCCGGCCCTGGCACCCGGACCACTTCACCCACGCCTATCGCGCTCTGGCCGACGAGCTCGGGATCGTCGAGCCGCTCAAGAACCTCCGCCACTTCAATGCCACGCAGCTGCTCGCGGCTGGCGTCGATCTGCGCACGACCGCAGGCCGCCTCGGCCACAGCGACGGGGGCGCCACCACTTTGCGGGTGTACGCGAGCTGGACGCGGCCAGCCGACCAGCGCGCGGTGGAGCTGCTCGCAGGCGACTTGACGGAAGTGCGGGCCCAGTCGGCCGCCGCGCCCGCTGCCCCGAAGGTGCCAGCGGAGCGTCGCGGTCTGGCTCGGGCCCGTTTGGTGCTGGCGGACGTCCTACCGATATCGCTCCCGCTGCGCGACTACCGCCAGCTCGCCGAGGCGCGCCGCGATGCCATCCGCAATGAGCGACTCGGCCCGGGCGACTCCTTCCCGTCCGCGGCTGCCCTTGCGACGCACACTGGCCTGGCCCGATCCACCGCTCAACGCGCCGTCACCCTGCTCGGCCATGAGGGCGCGATTGTCCAGGTGCGTGGCCGCTGGCAGGTGGCGACATCGGCGCCGCCGGTCCGGGACACGGCGGTGCCGGGATGACGAACGACACCGCCTCATCTCCCCTTCAGCTGCGACTCCCGTCGCCGCTCGAACCGCTCGACGACGATCGCCTCAGTGGCAATGCCGTTAAGTTAGGCGCGGACTCCGAAGATGTGGATCTTCGGCGGTTCGGTGTGGAGTTGGATTTTGTCGGTTGATCGTTTGATGCGGTGGCTGTGCGCCCGGTATCTCTTGACAACCCGGGGACATGTCCCAATGCCGTTAAGTTAGTGGCTTGAGTCGGGGCCTGGCTGGTATCGTGGCACTGCTGAAACAACACGGCGTGTCGTCGACTGGAATGAGCTTCAGAAATCACCTGTCGCGATATTCTTTGAGATGTGGCGAATGGTGTGAGGAGTTCCACTCCGGGGTCGGGTCGCTTGACCGATCATCTGAGTATCGGAGTGCTGGCCGGTCTGATCCATCGTGACATCGTGGACGACGTCCTGCGCGAATGCGGGAAGCGGGAGAAGCGTCAGCGGTTGTTGCCGGCGCACGTTGTGATGTATTACGTGTTGGCGTTGAACTTGTTCTTCGGTGAGGCGTACGAAGAGGTGCTGCGGCAGCTGGTGAACGGGTTGAAGTTTCTGGGGAATTGGCGGGGTAATTGGGAGGTGCCGTCGACGAGTGCGATCTCCCAGGCCCGTGCCCGGCTCGGTGAGGCCCCGATGAAGCTGTTGTTCGAGCGGATCGCGGTGCCGATGGCGCGGGCCGGCACCCGGGGAGCGTGGTACCGCGGGCTGCGGGTGATGGCCATCGACGGGCTGGTGCTGGACGTGCCCGCCACTGACGAGAACGACGAGGAGTTCGGCCGTTCCGGCTCCGCCGAGGCACCGAGCCCGTTCCCGCAAGTGCGGCTGGTCGCGGTGGGCGAGTGCGGTACCCACGGCGTCGTGGACGCCGCGTTCGGGCCGGTCGCCACCGGGGAGCAGACCCTGGCCGGGCAGCTGATCGATCCGGGGCGGCCGGCCGGGTAGGCGTGGGTGATCGCGTTGGCCACCGCCTCACCCACCGCCGCGAGGATGTCGTCGGCCGCTGCTGTAGGCCAATCACAGTCCCGCAGCCACCCGCTCAGCCGCTGATGGATATCGACCAATGTAGCCTGCTCGGCGGGCCACACTCCGACAAGGTCATCAAGCGGCGTCGAGGACTGCCGGTGGGGGATGGCGAGGCGGGCGACAGCGGACCCCGCGGCGTCGACTCCCGCCACGTCGGCGGACGTCGGCGAGGCGCCGTCGTCAACAGGCCGGCGCAGGTGCTGGACCGTCGTCGAGCGGTCCAGCATGACCGAACCCGCCGTCTCCGCCAGGGCCGGGCTCGCCGCGTGGTCGCCTGCCACGTCGGCGCTCTTACGTACCACACGACGGGCAGGCGCCTCGGGAGACGTCGCCGGGGGATAGCGGCGCAGGCGCGCTCGGCGGGTGCTGAACGCGGCGACAAGCGTGAGGGCCGCTGCCCCGACCAACAAGTAGCCGACCACGGCGATGTCGATCCCGCGCAGGACCGCGGCGGCCGCGGCCACCAGCAGGCCTCCCGCGCCTACCCAACAGATCGTCGGTAGCCGCATCCGCGGTCGGGTGCTCGGCAGACCCCACGGCTGGTCCCGCCGCGGAATCGCCCGGTGCGGCCGGTCGGCAGGCCGGGCGACGGCCGCGGACGGATCGTGGGCCCACAGCCACACCAGCCCCGATTCGACGACCATGGCCCTCCTCGCCTGCCAGAACGGCGTCATCCGATCTTCGGCCGACGGTTGAACCCCCGACGATCAACGATCGAGCCACACTCGGATCATCGACGGGCCGCGGCGCGCCGCAACACAACATTCCTCACCACTCGGTAACGATCGCGGGCCGGCCAGATTCGCGCGGAAGAGCCACGACCGGCGGCCAACCCACGGAGCCGATGGACAAATCCCGCAGCGATCAATACCTGGCGACGAGCTCAGCGAGAGCGCTCGATTACACAGCGACCAAGCTCCCAGCTCCGTAAGCGCTCACGGGCGCGACTCTTCAATGCGGTGATGCGGGGAAGAACTCCGCCGAGGTACTCCAGGCGGCTTCGGGACGACGTGCAGTTCGGCCCGATCCGAAACCGTAGGGTCGGACGACCCGGGCGACAGGCCCCGGGGGTGGAGCGGGGAATGGCCGACCGATCGTATCGAGGACCATGGGCAGCGGTTATCGGCTGCCTGGTCGCCTGCCTGGTCGAGTGCACCACGACAGCGGCCGGATTGAACGCGGCCGGATCCCCGCCTGCTCCGCCGACCCCGGCCGGTGGCGCGCCGCCCGCGCCGGCGCGGGTACTGCAGCTGAACCTGTGCGGCAGTGGCATCGCCGCCTGCCATACCGGCCGGTCGACGGCCGAGGCCGCCGCGGTGATCCGCGCCGAGACACCCGACCTGGTCACCCTGAACGAGGTCTGCCAGGACGACGTGTCGACCCTCGAGCGTGCGCTCGCCGATGTCGTGCCCGGCGACGCGGCCGTGTCCGCGTTCCAGGCGGCACGCGACCGGCGTACCGAGGACGCCTACCGCTGCCGCAACGGCCAGCAATACGGCATCGGCATCGTCTCGCGGTGGCCGTCGGTGCCCGGGTCCTCCCCCGGCGCTGGGATCTACCCCACCCAGGACAGGGAAGACCCCGAGCAGCGGGCATGGCTGTGTCTGGACGTCGCCGCCACCCCGGCCGTCGCCGTCTGCACCACGCACCTGGCCTACACCAAGCGGGAGGTCGCGGCAGCCCAATGCAGGTACCTTTTCGGCACGGTCATCGCGCGCATGCGCGCGGTACGGGGCGGCGCCGCTGGTGCTGGGTGGCGACCTGAACCTCGGATCCGGCGACAGCCCGGACCTCAAAGCCTGCCTCCCGACTTGTTCCGCGCGCGTCGACGATGGCGGCGAGCAGCACGTCGTCGCGACGTCCGAGCTCATCGTCGACAACTCCCGGACGATCGACCTCCGCGGCACTACCGACCACCCGGGCCTGCTCGTCACGCTCGCTTCCCACCTGGGCCATCCAACGCCGTAGCTCGGCGGACGCGCTTGGTTCCACGTATAGCTCCATGAGCGGCGGTGATGATCGTCAGAAGGGCCTCTGAGCTGGAGCCGCCTTGGGGAGTCGAACCCCAGACCTGCGCATTACGAGAACTCCCGACTCCGCTATCGCCATGCTCTGCCAGTCCATCTGTGCACGTCGAAGTGTTCGCGGTGCTGAGAATCGGATACCAGAGAACCCCCTGGAGGCCACGAAGGAGGCCACGCGGAAGATCAACGGCTCTGGAATCTCAAGCGCCGCGTCGCTCCTGATCGGCAGAGGGTGGATGGCGCTTCGTCCTTGCCGCGTTGACGCTCGCCTGCAGCGCCTCCAGAAGTTCGGTCATGCTGCCGCCGTCGGTCTCGCGCTCGACCGCGACGACGCTGAGGGCCACCGCCTCCAGCCGGGAAACTCGCTGGGCCAACTGCGCCACGGCGTCGTCTCCGGCCCCGGACTGCTGACCGGTCGAGGCCCGACGCCGGGCTTCGATCCATCGACGGATGAGGGCGGTTGGCTTGATCTGTTCGACAACGGCCTGTTCACGCACCCAGTCCAGGAGCGACTTCGGCAACCGAACGGACGTGACGATCATCGGATCGTTATCGACCTCGGTTTCCCACACCGCCGACTCAATGGCATCCGAGAGATCGGACCCATCGAAATAGTCCCGCAAGGCATCCCGTTCCCGATCATCCACCGCTTCCACCTCCCGCCCCGCCTCATCAACGGCCACGACGGACGAACGCCCGCCGTTCCGAGTCGGTCATACCTCGGGCCGTGACGACGAACAGGCGCCCATCCTCCCCATCGGCCAGCACGACCACCAGGTGCCGCCCGCCATCGGTCGTGCCGAATACCAACGTCACGTCCTCGCGACCCGTCGCGACCAAACGAGGCCGCGAGTACAGGACCTGCTCGACGTCGACCGGCGCCACACCATGGCGAGCGATGTGATCCTCGCTCTCCTCGGTCCACCGGATCTCCCGCACAGTAGGTCAATGTAGTTCATCGTACTACGAATGTCGGCCGGGAGCAGCCCACGATGCACGGACCGATCAGGTAGTGGACCGAGCAGCGCCCGCGACCTACGTACTCCCGGGTGCGGCCGACGCCAGGCGCCCAAGGCAGGAGCCGGGGAACGAAGTCCGCCGCCACCCGACGAGCTCGCCCGCCCCACAAGCAACACAACGGTCGCGACACCCAACGCGCAGCCGACGCGATGGGCGAGGCCGAGCACGTATGTGAGCGACACTCCACAGGACGCCACGAAAATGCGGTCCGACCAGGAAATGTAGCCATCGCGGAGGCCATGACCGGACGTGGGACGCAGGCAAGATCCGAAACAGGGCCGTGACCTGCGAAAACGAGCCGCCTTGGGGAGTCGAACCCCAGACCTACGCATTACGAGAGACGTGATCACCGCGTACACCATGCTCGGTGGGTCCATCAGTGCTCGTCAGCCTGATCACCGTGCGCTGCTGCGTTGTCGGTGGGACGCCGTTTCAGGCCACGAACCAGGCCACGACGGAGATCGATACGCGCTCGACTACGGGTGCCGCGTACCTGTCGTCAGCCAGGTGGCGACGCAGCGACGTCACGATGGTCCTTGCGATGTCTTTATCGACAAGGGGCGAAATGTGGGCATAACCTAGCCAAGCGGACACTTGGCGCAACCCGGGGAGGGCCGGTGACGACGGATCGCGGCGGCGCGTCAGTGGCGACGTTGAAGGCGATCACAGCCGCGTTCAATGCGCACGACCTGGACGCGATCATGGACTTCTTCGCCGAGGACTGTTCGCTGGACATGCCCAGAGGGCCCGAGCCGTGGGGTCAGCGCTACGCAGGCAAGGCGGCCGTGCGGGAGGGCCTGGCCACCCGCTTCAAGGGGCTACCCAACGTCCACTACGGCGATGACCGGCACTGGGTCAGCGGCGACCTCGGCGTCTCCGAGTGGCTGCTCACCGGCACGACGCCCGATGGCGAGCAGGTACATGTCCGCGGATGCGATCACTGGGAGTTCCGGGATGGCCAGGTGATCCGCAAGGACTCGTACTGGAAGATCGTCGACGCGGTCGGCTGATTCCGCGTGTGGTCCAGACTTGGGACCGCGACACTGTCATCACCGAGGTCGGTGGCGGACTGCGCAGCCTGCAGGCCGCCGGGCTGGCTGCTCCTTCAGTTCCCCACCCACCAGCTGCGACCGGTCTACCACAGCGCGATACCGGGAACAGGCCCAACCGGGTCGACGGCGGCCGTAGCGGCTTGGGACGGCGAGCAGCATCAGCTACCGCTCACCGAGCCTGGACGCGGCAACGCCCTCCGTGGCCTGGTCGGCCTGGACCCCGATCCACCTCGAGCCGACCTCCGCCGCCCTCACCACCCGTGTATGACCCAGGCGACGGTCCCATCACCTGGGAGTCGTGACAGACCTCGTTGTCGATGTGTGGTCTCAGGACTTGGTTGACGTCTTGTCGTTGGAAGATGCTTGACGGGATCACGGGTTGGCCCCAGCTCCGGTGACGCGGCGCGCACCTGCGCGCGCTGCCTGGCCTCCCTCGACGAACAGCGCTGTGGGCAGGTCGGACAACGCCTCGATCCGCACCTAACCGAGTGTCGGCGGGTGCTCGGCTTGACGGCGTCCCCAGGCCGAGATCAGCGGCGCGAGTGTCAGGTCGAGTTTGCCCGCGTGGATGGCGGCCAGGTGCGCGTCGATCTCGACGTCGTCGGCCAGGCCTGCCGCGAGCAGCTCGCCGCGCACGTGCCGGATGGTCGCCGCCTCCAGCCGGTCGCAGGCCAGTCCGCCGACCGGGAAAGAGCCCGCCGCGGCGACTTCGACCAAGCCGGCCTCACGCAGTGCCCGCGGCAGTGTCCGGCCGTAGCGCAGGTCCGCGCCGCGGCGCGTCAGCAGCTCCCGGACCAGGTCGCGTAGCCGGTTGGCCCGGCGCTGTGCAGGGCCGGCGTCGGCGCGTCGGACGTCCGCGGGCCGGGCGAGATGGACCAGCAGCAGCGCGGCCAGCCCGACGGGGACGTTGAGCCAGAACACGGCACGCCAGGACAGCGACTGGGTCAGCACCCCACCGACCAGGGGCCCGACGGCCAGGAACAGCTGGCTGATGCCCGCGTAGATCGCCATGGCCTTGCCGCGTTCGGCGACGCCGAAGGCGGCCATGACGACGACGGCCGACACCGGCATCATCAGTGCCGCCCCGACGCCTTGCAGGGCGCGGGCGGCGATGAGCCACGGCTGCCCCGGATCGCCGTGCGGGGCGAGACCGCAGGCGGCGGAGGCCAGGAAGAACACGGCCACCCCGAGCCGGAACGTGGTGACGCCGCCGAGCCTGTCGCCCGCGCACCGCCCTGCTCGACCAACTGCGCCGCGCCGCAGGCTCGGGCGGCCGGACCAGGACTCTCGGGACCAGCACCGCCGAGCGGGCGCGAAAGGCCGTCACCGCCCGACTGCGCGACGCGATCCACCGCATCGGCGGCGTCCTTCCCGACCTCGGCGCCCATCTCGACCGCACCGTCCAGACCGGCACCACCTGCCGCTACGACCCCGCCGAAGGCCTCACATGGACGGTGAACGGCGATCGGTGACGCCCACGGTAGGCCTGCGAGCTCCGGAGTTAGCGATCAGCCTCGGTGCAAGATCGAACGTGGAACCATTCGTGCGGGGGATCTCGTCCGTCCGGCGGTGTGCGGGGCCTGCCGTCCAGGGGTGACGAGCTGGTGAGTGTCGGTGGCCGCGGCGCCCGGGACTGTGCGATCGTCAGGTCATGACCGCCGATGCCCGGAGCGTGACGAGGTGCAGGAGGAGCACCCGGCGGTGACGCGCGCCGTGGCGGCGCGGAGCGCGGGGCTGACCGAGCGGCAGGTCGTTGGTCTTCATCGCTGACGTTGGTTGATCATGAAGTGCGTGTGCACTGGTGGGTCTCCCGCGGACCGGCTCATCGTCAGGCCTTCGTAGCCGTCCGCGACGACACGCTCGAGGACTCGCCGGTACCCGCGTACGCCGCCGGAGTACGGCATGAACACGCGGGGTTTGCCCGGCACGTCGTCGCCCATGTAGTAGGAGCGCGCCTTCGGGTACAGCGTTTCCTGGGCGCGCGCGTTGACGTGCTGCACCCAGTCGTGCTCCGCCTCCGCGGTCGCCTCGACGGTGTCGAGGCCCCGGTGCTGCATGTGCGAGAGGAGCGCGGCGATCCAGTCGACGTGCTGCTCGATCGAGAGCAGCACGTTGGACAGCAGGGACGGGCTGCCCGGCCCGGCGACGATGAACATGTTGGGGAATCCGCGGACGAAGGGCCCGAGGTACGTGCGCGGGCCCCCCGTCCAGTGCTCGGCCAGCGTCCGGCCGTCCCGCCCGACGATCTCGGGCCGCAGCAGCGACCCGGTCATCGCGTCGAAGCCGGTGGCGTAGACGAGGACGTCCAGGTCGTAATGCGCCCGGGTGGTGTGCAGCCCGGTCGCGTCCAGGCGCTCGATGGGCTCCTCGCGGATGTCGACCAGGGAGACGTTGTCCCGGTTGAACGTCGTGAAGTAGCCGCTGTCGACCGACGGGCGCTTGGTCCCGAAGGGGAAACCGCGCGGCATCAGCTTCTCCCGCGTCGTCGGGTCGGTCACCTGTTCGGCGATCTTGGCGCGGATGAAGTCGGCCGCGGTGTCGTTGGCCTGCCGGTTCAACAGGAGGTCGTAGTAGGCGAGGGAGAACCCGAACCCGAGTCGGGTCCACGCTTCCTCGTAGAGCGCGTGGCGCTCCTCTGCGGTCGCGTCAAGGGCCGACTGCTTGTTCGGTGCGAAGCCCAGCCCGCTCGGCGAGTTCTGCGCCGCGGTTCGACGCTCCCGGTAGCGGAGCTTGACCTGCGCGTCCTGCTCGTCGGAGAGGATCGCGTTGGCGGCGGGGATGCTGAAGTTCGGCGTGCGCTGGAAGACCGTGAGGTGCGCCACCTCGGTGGCGATGACGGGGATCATCTGCATGCCCGACGACCCCGTGCCGATGACGCCGACCCGCTCGCCCGTGAGGTCAACGCCGTCGTGCGGCCATCGCGCGGTGTGCAGGATCCGGCCGCGGAAGCCGTCCTGGCCCGGCAGGGTCGGCTCCTTGGTGGTGGACAGGTTGCCGACGGCCATGACGAGGTAGCGGCCGGTCCAGGCGTCGTTCTCGGTGGTGATGTTCCAGCGGCCGGTTTCCTCGTCGTACTCCGCGCGCGTCATGCGCTGCCGGAGGTGGACGTCGCGGCGCAGGTCGAACCGGTCGGCCACGTGCTCGATGTAGCGCAGGATCTCCGGTTGCGTCGCGTAGCGCTCGGACCACCGCCACTCCCGCTCCAGCTCCTCGGAGAAGGCGTAGGAGTAGTCGTAGCTCTCGACGTCGCAGCGCGCGCCGGGATACCGGTTCCAGTACCACACCCCGCCGATGCCATCCCCCGCCTCGAGCACGGCGACGGACAGACCGAGCCCACGCAGCGTGTGCAGGGCCCGCAGCCCCGCGAACCCCGCTCCGATCACCACCGCGTCGACGTCGCGCGTCTCCTCCACGCGACGACGGTAACCATCCGCGCGCCCGTCGTCAACACAAGTGTTGACTCAGGAACGTCGCGATGTCCGCGAGGACCCGGCGCGCGGACGGCAGTGCGCCGAACTGCCAGAAGAACCCGTGCACCATCCCTTCGATGTCGACGCTCGTCACCCGGACGCCCGCCGCGCGCAGCCGCCGCGCGTAGGCGAGACCCTCGGCACGCAGCACGTCGTGCTCGGCGGTGACGACGAGCGCGGACGGCAGACCGGTGAGATCGGGAGCGAGCAGCGGCGCGGCGTTCGGGTCGGGATGCGCCGGGTCGGGCAGGTAGTGGCGCCAGAAGAAGTCCATCTCCCCGCGCGTGAGGCCCTCGCCCCAGCCCTCGTTCGGGTTCGCCGAGCGCCCGCCGGGAGCGGGGGCGAGCGCCGGGTACACGAGGATCTGGGCCGTCAAGGCCGGACCGGAGCGGTCCCGCAGCAGAAGCGCCGTGCCCGCGGCGAGCGCGCCGCCCGCGCTGTCGCCCGCGACCACGAGGAGCTGAGGATCGGCGCCGAGGTCGGCGCGGATCTCGGCCAGTTGGCAGGTCGCGGCGTACGCGTCCTCGAGAGGGCCGGGGAACGGCGTCTCGGGGCTGCGCCGGTACTCGACCGAGGCGACGACGCAGCGCGCCGCGTTCGCCAGCGCCCGACACGGGCGGTCCGCCGTGGCCACGCTTCCCGCGATGAAGCCCCCGCCATGCAGGTAGACGAGGAGCGGGAGCGGCGTGCCCGGCTCGGGGTGGTAGGCGCGCACGGGCAGGGCGCCGCCCGGCCCGGGTACCAGCAGTTCGCGCACGGACGCCACGTCTTCGCGCTCGCCTGCCAGTACCCGCGAGCTGTGCACCGCCTCCCGCGCATCGATCACGCCGAGCTCGTCGAGCGGTCGGGCGCCGAGCTCCGCGAAGCGGTCCATGAGCGCACGGGCTTCGGGATGCAAGACCACGCGGGAAGTCTGCCGGAACGGCGCGGGCCGTCCACCGGAGCGGGATCAGCGCGGACGCAGCCCGTCGACGATGACGTCGGCATAGCTTCGGCCGATGGTCTGCGCGTCCACCGGGCAGGAGTTCGGGTCGAACCACCGGTTGGACCAGGCGACCATGCCGATGATCCCGTAGGCGACCACCCACGCGGTCGTGTCGCCGCGCAGCGTGCCTTCGTCGATGCCGGACTGCACGATCTCGACGACGGCGTTCTCGTAGCGCTTGTTGTGCGCGCGCATCTCCCGGGACCAGGGGGACCGGTCGCGCGACACCGCGCTGAGGTTCTCCTGGATGTAGACGTAGAGGAAGGGATAGTTCTCGGCGTAGGACACCATCAGCCCGGTGATGAGCGTGCGCAGCTTCTCCGGTGCGGTGCCCGTGCCCTGGCGGATCGCCTCGGCGGCGTCGGCGTTCGCGGCGACGGCGCCCCCCACGACCTCGTGGAACAGCTCTTCCTTGCCGCCCACGTAGTAGTAGAGCGACGCGCGGTCGATGCTCAGCGCCTCGGCGACATCGCCCAGCTTCGTCGCGCGGTAGCCGTTCTTCTTGAAGATCCCCGCCGCCGCGCGGACGATCTCGGCCCGCCGCTGCCGGTACTCCTGGCCGCCTTCGTCGCGGGCCGCGGCACGGCGCCGCCCGATGCCGCTCGTCATGTCCCGCTCCCCCCGGCCGCCGACCAGTACGGCGCGCGCAGCACCTTCTTGAGCACCTTGCCCGAGGCGTTGCGGGGCAGCTCGGCGACCAGGTCCACCGAGGTCGGGCACTTGTAGCGGGCGAGGCGTGCGCGGGCGTGCGCGATCAGCTCCTCCGCGGACGGACTGCGGCCCGGCACCGGCACGACGAGCGCCTTGACCGTCTCGCCCCAACGCTCCGACGGGATGCCGATGACCGCCACATCGGCGACGGCGGGGTGGCCTGCCAAGGCGTTCTCCACCTCGGCCGGGTAGACGTTCTCCCCACCCGAGATGATCATGTCCTTGATGCGGTCGTGCAGGTAGAGGTAGCCGTCGGCGTCGGTGTAGGCGGCGTCGCCCGTGCGCAGCCAGCCGTCGGGGGTCAGCGTCGCCGCGGTCTCCTCCGGGCGGTGCCAGTAGCCGGGGGTGTTCTGGCCCGAGCGCACCCAGATCTCGCCCACCTCGCCGATGGGCGACGGCTCGCCGGTGACCGGGTCGTGCACCTCCACCTCGTGCCAGGGCAACGGCCGCCCGATCGAGCGGAGCAGCCCGACCCGCGGTCCGCCGGGGTCGTGGTCCTCGGGGGCGAGGTAGGTGACGCTGCCCGCGGTCTCGGTCATGCCGTACACGCCCATGAACGCGCAGCCCAGCGTCGCCATCGCGCGCAGCAGCAGCGCCTCCGTCATCGGTGCGCCGCCATAGGCGATGACCCGCAGACAGGACAGGTCGGCCTCGGCGACGCCCGGCTGGTCGATCAGCATCTGGACGACCGAGGGAACGAAGAAGGCGTGGGTGACGCGGTGCTCGATGATCAGCCGGAGCATCGCGGCGGGGTCGACCTCGGCCATGAGGACCGTGTGGCCGCCCTGGCCGAGGGTGGTGAGCCCGTAGCCGGTGCCTCCGATGTGGAACAGCGGCGAGGCGAGCAGGTTCACGCTGTCGGGGCCCATCCGATAGGCCTCCCGGCCCATCCGCGGCGTGTAGAGCAGGTTGGCGCTGGTGAGCCGGGCACCCTTGGGCAGGCCGGTGGTGCCCGAGCTGTAGAGCTGCAGGACGACGTCGTCGGCGACGGCGGCGGTGTCCGGCGGCGCCGTGGGCAGCCCGCCGACCCAGTCCTCGTAGCCCGCGTCGAGGTCGACGACCCGGTCGCGCAGCGACGCGGGCAGCAGACCCTGCTGGTCCGCGACGGCGAACACGGCCGCGGGCGCGGCGTCGTCGGCGATGGCGGCGATCTCCGGCCCGGCGAGGCGCCAGTTCAGCCCGACGAGCACGGCGCGGGCGCGGGCGGCCCCGAACAGCAGCTCGAAGTACTCGGGACGGTTCCTGGTCAGCACGGCGACCCGGTCCCCCGGCCGCACGCCGTCCCGGACCAGCGCGTGGGCGACCTGCGAGCTGCGGGCGTCGAGCTCGCCGAAGGTGAGCGTGCGGCCTGCGCAGGTGAGCGCGGGCCGCTCCGGCCCACGGGCGGCGAGCTCGGCCAGCAGCGTGCCCAGCGTTCCCATCCCTGTTCTCCCGCCCGGCCAGGCCGCGGGCACCGTTGGCGAACGGCCGTCCTGTTGGACTTCCACCTCAGTAGCTCTTCGGCAGGCCCAGCAGATGCTGGGCGACGTGGTTGAGGACCATCTCGCGGCTGACCGGCGCGGTGCGGAACATCCGCGCCGTGAACCAGAGGTCCGACAGGCCGTACTCGTTGGAGAGGCCGTTGCCGCCGTGGGTCTGGATCGCCTGGTCGAGCGCGGCGATGGCGGCCTCCCCGGCGGCGTACTTGGCCATGGTCGCGGTGTCGCCCGCGTCGGCGCCCGCGTCGGCGAGCTCGGCGGCGTGCATGGTCGCCAGGCGGGCCAGCTGCAGCTCGACGAAACACTTCGCGAGCGGGTGGGCGATGCCCTGGTGGGCGCCGATCGGGGTCGACCAGACGCTGCGCTCCGTCGCGTACCGCGCCGCGCGCTTGATGGCGTAGCGGCCGATGCCGCACGCCTGCGCGGCGGCGGCGACGCGCTCGGGGTTGAGCCCGGCGAACACGGCCTTCAGCCCGGCGCCCTCGGTGCCGACGAGCCCCTGCGGCGGCACCGGGACGTCGTCGAAGAAGGTGGTGAACTGGTTCTCCGGGATCTGCAGGGCGGAGTCGATCTTCTGGAAGGACAGGCCGGGCGCGTCGGTCGGCAGGAGGAAGAGCGAGATCGGGTGCCGCCCGTTCGGACCTCGCTCCGGACCGCGCGCGACGACGAGGACGGCGTCGGCCTCGTCGATGCCGGAGGTCCAGTACTTCTGCCCGCGCAGCCGCCAGCCGTCGCCGTCGCGGTAGGCGGTGGTGGTGATGTTGTGGGTGTTCGTGCCCGCGTCCGGTTCGGTGATCGCGAAGCACACCTTCCTGGTGCCGTCGGCGATCCCGGGCAGCCACTCCCGCTGCTGGGCCGGTGATCCGTGCGCGGCGAGCAGGGAGCCCGCGATGGCCGGTGAGATGACGAGCATGAACAGCGGGCAGCCCTGGCTCGCGGTCTCCTCGATGACGATCGCGAGGTCGACCAGCCCGCCGCCGCCCCCACCGTGCTCCTCGGCGAGGTGGACGCCGAGGAACCCGGCCTGTCCCAAGTCGGCCCACAGCTCCTCGGGACGCGCGCCGCGGCGGGTGACGTCCTGGAAGTACGCCCGCCCGTAGCGGCCCACCAGCTTCCCGACGCTCTCGCGCAGCGCCCGGCGCTCGTCGTTCTCGCCGAGCAGTGTGTCGCGCACGCGTCCGTCGGCCATCACGCCTCCGTCCAGTCGAAGAAGCCGCGCCCCGTCTTGCGGCCGAGGTCGCCGCGCGCGACCAGTGTCTCGAGGATCGCGGGTGGGGCAAACCGCTCGCCGTAGACGGTCGAGAGGTGGCGCGCGATGTCCAGCCGGACGTCGAGGCCGACCACGTCCGACAGCCGCAGCGGACCGACGGGATGGCCGTAGGCGAGCACGGCCGCCCGGTCGATGTCGGCGGCGTCGGCGACGCCCTCCTCCAGCATGCGCATGGCCTCCAGCGCGGCGACGTTGTCCAGGCGGCTGGTGGCGAAGCCCGGCACGTTGCGCACCACGATCGACTCCTTGCCGATCGCCGACGCGGCCGCTCGGGCGGCGGTGACCGCGGCCTCGACGGTCGCGGCGCCCCGCACGATCTCGACCAGGTGGATCGACCACACCGGGTTGAAGAAGTGCATGCCGCAGAACGCCTCCGGTCGGTTGAGTCCCGCGGCCAGGTCGTCGATCGACAGCGCACTGGTGTTCGTCGCCAGCAGCGAAGGTCGGCGGCGCTCTGCGGCCGCGAGCACCTCGCGCTTCAGCTCCGCGCGCTCCGGGACCGTCTCCACGACGAGGTCGAGCCCGGTGTCGAGGTCCTCGACCCGGCGTGCGACCACGAGCAGGTCGGGAAGCGCCGCCGCGGCGGCGGGCGCCAGCCTGCCCCGCTCGACGCCGGTGCGCGCGCGGTCGGCGAGCAGCTTGCGCAGGCCCTCGGCCCGGTCGGGGTCGGGCTCGACCACCGTGGTGGCCCAGCCCGAGGTGCCGAAGACGTACGCGATGCCCGCGCCCATCGTTCCGGCACCGATGACGCCCACCCGGCCGGGGCCGTCGTCGGCGCTCACCGCGACCGGACCCGACGTCGCAGGCCGACCCGGTCCCTGACGACGTGGCCGGTGACCGTCCCGTCGGCCACGCGGACCATCCCCACCGCGCTCAGCTCGGCCTCCCTGCCCTCGGCCCCGTCCGTGTCGGGGAGGCCGCCGAGGTAGCGGCCGGACTGGACGACGTGGAACGCGACCCGGTCGCCCGCCGAGAACAGCTCGGCCACGCGCACGTCGTCGACGTCGAGCAGCGGCGGCGTCGGCCGTCCGCACCAGCCGTCGTCGAGCAGCACGGCACCGTCGCCGTCGAGGTCGCCCTTGGCCAGCCAGGCGCGGACCGTGTCCTCGGCGCGGGGGTCGGGGTCCGCGGGCGTCGCCGACCACGGAGCGGGCGCGGGCGACGCGACCGGGTCGCTGCGTCGCTCCGCGAGCTGGCGGCGCCGGGAGTGGTAGTCCTCCTCCGTCACGTTGCGGCTGAGCCGCGCGCCGTCCCACCAGAACAGACCGACTCCGGTCCACGCCGCGGGCAGGCCGCCGTCCGCGGCCGACGGTCCGTGCTCGGTGAACCGCATCGCGACCTGCCCGCCCGTCGTGAACAGCTCCTGGACCGAGACCAGCAGCCCCGGGAACCTCCGCAGCTGGGTCATGGTGCCCGGAACGTACTGCTCGTCGCGGCCCGCGAGCGTGTGGCCGCCGATGTGGATCGTGTACTCCGGCGCCATGATCTGGGCAGGGACGGTCGGGTCGGCCCGGTCGAGCCAGTCCACGCAGAACCGGCGCATCAGCCCGACGAGCGGGTGCGACCCGCTGATGTCCATCGGCGTCCCTCCCCATCGGGGTAGTCAACGCTAGCGTTGACGGAGGTAGGCGGTCAACCCGCGGCGGGCAGCCGTCCCCCGAGCGCGGCGGTGATGCAGCCGGTGGCGGCGAGCAGGCGGTCGCGATGCCGCTCGATGTCGTTCAGCTCCATGACCTTCGGCAGGCCGATGAGCGTCAGCATGAGGACGACGTCGCCGGAGGCGTCGAAGACGGGTGCGCTGATGTTGCGGACCCGATAGGGCTTCTCCGGAAGGAGGTCGGCGGTCTCGTGGCTGCCGGGGCCGAGGCTGACCGCCGCCTTCCGCACGGCCCGCTGCTGGAGAGCGGTCGGGGCCCGCACCGACAGCTGCGCCAACGCGAGCTCGAAGGCGATGTGCGCGCGGCCCGCCAGTGCGACAGACCAGCCGCGGCGGCGGACGGTGGCGAGCATCTCCCGGTACTGCCGGGCATCGTCGGCCGACATCTGCGGGTCGAGGTTGTCGAGCCAGTTCTGGACGGCCGCCGGGCCCGCCCAGGCCACGAACAGCGCGCACAGCGGCGGGACGAAGGGCATGCGCTGCCCGATGCGGTCGGTCGGGCCGAGGCCGTAGGCCTGTCCGGCACTGCCGATCGTGACGATCTCCTCGCGCACGACCGTGACCGCGAGGCACTCCAGCCGCAGGTCGGACGCCACACACTCCATCTCGGCGCGTGCCGTGTCGAGCACGCGGAGCTGGGCCACCAGATCGGGCTCGGCGGGCGCGGCAAGGGACGCGGCGGAGAACCGCCCGTAGCCCCCGCGGAAGAACAACAGCGGTGGCGCCTTCGCGGCCACCGCCAGATCGCGGACGCGGCCCAGGACGATGTAGTGGTCCCCCGCGTCGAGGACCTGCTCGATGTCGCAGTCGATCCACGCGACGACGCCGTCGAGCACCGGCGACCCGCTGCCCGCCGCGGTCCAGGCGACCGACGCGTACTTGTCGCCGCCCCGGGTGGCGAACGCCCGGCAGACGTGCTCCTGGTCGCCTGCCAAGACGTTGATGCAGAACGACCCGGCCTCGCGGATCTTCGGGAAGCTCGTCGACGAACGGTCCGGGAGGAACGCGACCAGCGGCGGGTCGAGCGACACCGACGTGAACGACCCGACGGCCATGCCGACCGGCCCGCTCCCGTCGTGCATCGCGGTGACCACGACGACCCCGCTCGGGAAGTGCCCCAGGACGTGGCGGAAGCGCCCTGCATCCATCGGACCTCCCTCCGGTCGGGTCGCCGTGTTGCCCGGGCCGACCGCGTTGACCCGGATGCCCCGGTCAGCCCGCGGCGGACTTCGCCGCGCGTTCGGCCTCGTGCTTGGCCGTCCACGCGTTGATCGCGTTCCACTGCTTCTCGGCGAGGGGGTCCCGCACGCTGCGGGTCCAGGCCTCGTTCGCCTTGAGCCTGCGGGCGGTGCCCTTGAAATGGGGGATGACGTGGTTGGCGAACAGGTGGTAATGGTGCTGCGTCTGCTCCCATGGCGCCCAGTTGTGCGCGAACATGAGGTAGCAGCCGAAGCCGCCGTTGGACTGCTTCCACAGGGCCTCGATCTTCTCGACCGCGTCGTCCACGGTGCCGATCACGCCCATGCCGCTCTCGATGACGAAGTCGATGCGTTCCTTCGTGGTCTTGCCCTGGACGCCGAGCTGCGGGGCCGCGGCGCGCATCCTCGACATGGTCGGTCCTCCTTGGCTGGCCGGGGATGTCAGAGCAGCTCGAACTGCCTTGCGACGGCGGACCGCTCGGTCGTCAGGACGGGCTTCGGCAGCGGTCTCTGCGACGGCATCAGCCCTCCCCTGCGGGCTCGATCAACAGCAGTGTTGACTACGTCGCGTTGTCTACCAGGGGAATCGCCTTCGCGTCAACAGTTCGGAGCGAGCGCGGCAGCCGTTGTCGCTCGCGGAGTGAACCGGGGCCGGACCCGATGAACGGTCACCTCCGGGTTGGCCGTGCTGGTCGCGGAGACGGTGCCCCAGCGCCCGCACGCGGCGAGGAAGTCCCTGGCCGGTGGTCGTCCCTGGTCGGCGATCCAGATCTCGCCCGTGCTGTCGACGAGTCGGGGGAGCAGGGCGCCGAGGGCGTCCAGGCCGGAGTGCCGGTAGAGCACGTCGGCGGCCAGAACGAGGTCCCACGGCGCGTCGGTCACCGCGGCCACGGGATCCGCCCAGCTACAGGTCGCGACCTCGAGGGCGATGTGGTTGCGACGGGCGTTGTAGGCCGCGAACGTCAGCGCGTCCGCCGCCTGGTCGGTGGCCAGGACGTGGGCGCCGCCGAGCGCGGTGGCCAGGCTCGGGAGCGCCAGCCCGCAGCCGAGCTCGAGCACCCGTGACCCGGGGGGTACGGCTCCGGCGACGGCGCGGGCGAGCTCGATCCCGCAGGGCCAGGGTAGGGCCCAGTACGGCGGATCCGTCCCATCCGCCCCGAAGTTCTGCTCGTAGAACAGCTCCATGGCGTCGCGGGGATGGGCGAGGTCGATTCGTCCGGTCGGGAGCTCGATCGAGCTGTGTTGCACGCCGCGCAGGTCCGCGGGGACCGGTGGCGGGGTGGCGTGGATGACGGAGTCAGCGGGCGATAGCACGTGGACCTCGATATTCCCAGGCGCGCGGCCCGGTGTCGGAGTGCCCCCGGCACGATGATCGGCGCCGGAGATGGGTGGTGGCGTCTTCGGGCCGCTTGGCGACGTGGCGCGATGACCCGCCGCAACTCGCCGTCTGGGCCTCGATCGAGCGGATGCGGCCCCAGGCTGACACCGTAGAGCAGGGTGACCGTCGCGGGCGCGGCCGCCCATCCACGGACGCGCATCGCAGGCGGACGACGCGCTCAGCCCAGCGGTCCCGTCCTGCCTGGCGCGCGCCGCAAATCCCGGCCAACCCGGCTCGTCCGGCCGAGCCTTGCGGTAGTGTCGGGCGGGTCGGGAGCATCTCGTACGTGGGCGGTTGGGCCCGCGTCGTCCCCGATGAAAGCCCAGGCCGGACGCTTCGTCGTCCGGGGGACGGGGCCTGCGACGTGACGTCGGCACCCACTGTTCAGGACACCAGATCTCCGGCCACGCCCGACGCGCCGCCCCGTCTGCGGCTGAAGCCGGACACGAAGACCGCCACGGGCCAGGTCGACGGCGGATGGTGGCCCCGATCGACCGACCTGGCGGCCGAGCTCCCGGAACTGTTGTCCGGGCTGGCGCCGCTGATCGGCCGCGTCGAACGGGTGGGCTACCACCTGGCCGACTGGGGCCCGACGCCGCGGAGGATCCACTTCGACGGGGCGCTGGTCCGGCTCGGCGGATACAACTGGCAGCCCGCCGCGACGGTGGACGTGCTCACCGACCGGCGGACGCTCACGCTGCTCGTGGTACCGCCCGACACGCCGCCGCCCGCCGCGCAGAATGCGCTGACGGCGGCCGCTGCCGCGGAGAACGCGGACAGCGTCGAGGCGCTGCTCGCCTCGGGCGGCCTCGGCGAAGCCTCGTCGGCGCGACGTCGGCGGTCCAGGGGTGACCGCGTCAGCAGACGGCAGGAGTGACGGCGGCCCGCGAGGCCGCACCGACACGCGCGTCGCCCGGCCATCGTCGTCCCCTCGATCGAAGCAGGCGTCGCACGCCGCGCCCCTGACGTCAACAGAAGCCGTGGGAACTGTCCTGCGTTCGGCAAAGGAGTTCAGCCCATGTCCGACAAGTCACCGCGACAGTCCGCCAGCAAGAAGTCCGACAAGTCGATCAAGGAAAAACGGGCGATCAAGAAGTCCCGAAAGACGGCAGGGGAGAACGGCCAGACCATGCCGTCCCCACGAGGCGGAACCCGGTCCGACAAGAGCTGAACTCGGGCCGCAGGCTCGCGGTGGGACGTTCGCCTCTATGCCGACCCAGCGGCGCCCCGTAGACAGGGAGCCGATCGAAGAAGGAGCCTGCCTGGGCCGCTGCGACGCTTGACGCAGCAGCCTGTGCAGCGGCGGAGCAGAAAGATGACCAGCTGATGCATCAGGTCCGGATCCACGGCAGGGGCGGCCAGGGCGCGGTCGGCGCGGCGGAGATGCTCTCGGTCGCGGCTTTCGTCGACGGCTGGCATGCGCAGGCGTTCCCGAGCTTCGGCTCGGAGCGGAACGGCGCGCCGGTCGTCGCGTTCTGCCGTATCGACAGACAGCCGATCCGTACCCGGGAGCCGATCGCGCAGCCCGACGCGTTGATCATCCAGGATCCGACCCTGCTGCACCAGGTGGACGTGTTCGGCGGGCTCGCCGCCGACGGCTGTGTGCTGATCAACTCCGTGAGGCGCCCCGAGGAGCTCGGCCTTGCCGAGCTCGCCGACCGGATCGGCAACGACCGGCTGATGACCGTTCCCGCGACCGACATCGCCCGCGAACACCTGGGGCGGCCGCTGCCCAACGCCGTCCTGCTCGGCGCGTTCGCGGGGTTCGTCGGCCTCGTCTCGATCGGATCGGTGACCGCCGCGGTCCGGCGCCGCTTCGAGGGCTCGGTCGGCGACCGCAACGCGGCAGGCGCCACGGCGGCCTACGACTACGTGCGCGAGAGGACGGGGGCACCGATCCATGCTTGAGCAGAAGGAGGGCTCGCAGGCGGTGGCCGAGGCGGTGGCCCGCTGCAGGCCCGAGGTGATCTGTGCCTATCCGATCTCGCCGCAGACGCACATCGTCGAGCGGCTCTCCGACCTCGTGCGCACCCGCGAGTTGGAGCCGTGCGAGTTCGTCGCGGTGGAGTCGGAGTTCGCGGCGATGTCGGTGGCCATCGGGGCGTCGGCCACCGGCGCCCGCGCCTACACCGCGACCGCCAGCCAGGGCCTGCTGTTCATGGCCGAGGCGCTCTACAACGCCTCCGGGCTCGGGCTGCCCATCGTGATGACGGTCGCGAACCGCGCGATCGGCGCCCCGATCAACATCTGGAACGACCACTCGGACTCGATGTCCCAGCGCGACTCGGGCTGGATCCAGCTCTACGCCGAGTCCAACCAGGAGGCCGTCGACCTGCACGTCCAGGCGTTCCGGCTCGCCGAGGAGCTCTCGGTGCCCGTGATGGTGTGCATGGACGGGTTCATCCTCACCCACGCCGTCGAGGAGGTCGACGTCGTCGACCAGGACGCCGTCGACGCCTTCCTGCCACCGTTCGAGCCCCGGCAGGTGCTCGATCCGGCGGATCCGGTGACGATCGGCGCGATGGTGGGGCCCGAGGCCTTCACCGAGGTCAAGTACCTCATGCACGCCAAGCAGATGCAGGCCCTCGACGCGATCCCGCGCATCGCCGCCGAGTTCGAGTCCGCCTTCGGGCGCAGCTCAGGGGGGCTCGTCCGCACCTACCGCGCGGACGACGCGGAGATCGTCGTCGTGGCGCTCGGCTCGGTGCTCGGCACGATCGAGGACGTCGTCGACGAGCTGCGCGAAGGCGGGCTCAAGATCGGCGCGGTCGCGATCAAGTGCTTCCGGCCCTGGCCCCGCGACGAGGTCCGGGAGGCGCTCCAGGACGTCGAGAAGATCGTCGTGGTCGAGAAGGCGTTCGCCGTGGGTGCGGGGGGGATCGTCGCCCAGAACGTCCGCATGGCGCTGCATGGCACGACCTCGCGCGTGTACGACGTGGTGGCGGGCCTCGGCGGGCGCCCGATCATGAAGGAGTCGTTGCACCGCCTGTTCGCCGATGTGCTCGCGGGCCGGATCGAGCCCGGCCACCTGCACTTCCTCGACCTGAACTCCGAGATCGTGCGCCGCGAGGTGGAGCGGTCGGGGGACGGACGCACCGGACCGCACGCGGAGAACATCCTGCGCGACCTCGGCATCGTCGCCGCGCGGCAGTACTGAGAAGGAGCGCGCAGTGCCGTACCAGGAGATCAAGCTCTACCAGGCGGGGACGTTCGTCGTCGGCAACCGCCTGCTCGACCCCGACCAGCGCTCCGTGCAGGCCCGTACCGGCCGGTCGAACACCCTCACCTCGGGGCATCGCGCCTGCCAGGGCTGCGGTGAGGCGCTCGGCGCCCGCTACGCGCTCGACGCCGCGATGCGGGCCACCGACGGCAAGCTGATCGCGGCGAACGCGACGGGGTGCCTGGAGGTCTTCTCGACCCCGTTCCCCGAGTCGTCCTGGCAGCTCCCGTGGATCCACTCGCTGTTCGGCAACGCGCCCGCGGTCGCCACCGGCGTGGCCGCCGCGCTGAAGGCCAAAGGCCGCACCGACGTGCGGGTGGTCGGCCAGGGCGGGGACGGCGGCACGGTCGACATCGGGTTCGGGTGCCTGTCGGGGATGTTCGAGCGCAACGATGACGTGCTCTACATCTGCTACGACAACGAGGCCTACATGAACACGGGCGTGCAGCGCTCCGGGGCGACGCCGCCCGGCGCCCGCACCGCGACGACGAAACCGCTCGGCGGCCTGCCGGGCAACGAGTTCGGCCAGGGCAAGAACGTGCCGCTGATCGCGATGGCGCACGAGATCCCCTACGTCGCCACCGCGACCGTCGCCGAGCTGCGCGACCTGGAGTACAAGGTCGAGCGGGCGATGCAGTTCCGCGGCGCTCGCTACCTGCACGTGTTCGTGCCGTGCCCGCTCGGCTGGGGATCGGCCTCGCGGGACACGATCCGGATCGCGCGCCTGGCCAAGGAGACCGGCCTGTTCCCGGTGTTCGAGGCCGAGCAGGGGGAGGTCGTGGGCGTGTCGAAGATCCGTCGCCGGGTGCCGGTCGAGGAGTACCTGAAGCTGCAACGGCGCTACGCGCACCTCTTCGGGCCCGAGCGCCGCGACGACGTCATCGAGCGGCTGCAGCAGATCGCGGACCGCAACATCCGGCGGTTCGGCCTGCTCCCCTCCGCCGACGAAGGCGATGACCTGCCCGGACGGGCCACCGACGCCGCGGGCGTGCCCGACGAAAGCACCCTCATGCGGCTGCTCGCCGAGACCCCCCACGGAGCCCAGTGATGGAGAAGCCGTACGCGATCACCCTCGACATCGGCTCCAGCCTCGCGAACAAGACGGGGAACTGGCGCAGCGAGCGTGCCGTGCACGTCGACCGGATGCCCCCCTGCAACAACGCCTGCCCGGCGGGCGAGAACATCCAGGCCTGGCTCTACGAGGCCGAAGAGGGTGGCGCGGGCTACGAGCGGGCGTGGCGCAAGCTGGTCGAGGACAACCCCTTCCCGGCGATCATGGGGCGGGTCTGCTACCGCCCGTGCGAGACGGCCTGCAACCGCGGTCAGCTCGACGAGTCGGTGGGGATCAACTCGGTCGAGCGGTTCCTCGGCGACCAGGCCATCGAGCAGGGCTGGACGTTCGACCCGCCGACCGAGCGGTCGGGCAAACGTGTGCTGGTCGTCGGCGCGGGCCCGTCCGGGCTGTCCGCCGCCTACCACCTGACCCGGCTCGGCCACGAGGTCACGATCCGGGACGCTGGCCACGAGGCGGGCGGCATGATGCGCTACGGGATCCCGGCGTACCGGCTGCCCCGTGACGTCCTCGACGCCGAGGTGGCGCGGATCCTCGCCATGGGCGTGACGCTGGAGCTCGACCACAAGGTCGTCGACATCGTGGCGAGCATGGAGTCCGACGGCTTCGACGCCGCCTTCCTCGCCGTCGGCGCGCACATCGGCAAGCGCACCTACATCCCCGCAGGGGACGCCGCCCACATCGTCGACGCGATCGCCCTCCTGCGCAGCATGGCGGAGGGCGAGACGCCGCTGCTCGGCCGCCGGGTCGCCGTCTACGGCGGGGGCAACACCGCGATGGACGCTGCCCGCACCGCGAAGCGGCTCGGCGCAACCGACGCGATCGTCGTCTACCGGCGCACACGGGAGCAGATGCCCGCCCACGACATCGACGTCGAGGAAGCCCGGGAGGAGGGCGTGCTGATGAAGTGGCTGTCCACGGTGCAGCACGCCGACGAGGGCCGGCTGATGCTGGAGCGGATGGAGCTCGACGACACCGGCTTCCCGCAGCCGACCGGCGAGCTTGAGGAGCTCGAAGCGGACACGCTGATCCTGGCGATCGGCCAGGAGGCCGACCTCGCGCTGCTCGACGGCGTGCCGGGCGTGGAGGTCGCGGGCGGGACGGTCCAGGTCGGCCCGGGCATGATGACCGGGCACCCGGGCATCTTCGCGGGCGGCGACATGGTGCCCGCGGACCGGACCGTCACCACCGGTATCGGCCACGGCAAGAAGGCGGCTCGCCACATCGACGCGTGGCTGCGCGGAACCCATCGCGAGCAGGCGGCCCCCAAGCACGAGCTGGCGACCTTCACCATGCTCAACACCTGGTACTACGCCGACGCACCGCGCGCCCACCGCCAGCATCTCGAGCTGGCCCGCCGGGCAACCACCTTCGAGGAGACCACGCACGGCCTCGACGAGTCGACCGCCGTCTACGAGGCCCGCCGCTGCCTCTCCTGCGGGAACTGCTTCTCCTGCGACAACTGCTTCGGCGTCTGCCCCGACAACGCGGTGCTGAAGCTCAGCGACGCCGTGAACGCCAACGGCAACGGCTACGCGATCAACCTCGACTACTGCAAGGGCTGCGGGATGTGTGTCTCGGAGTGCCCGTCCGGGGCGATCACGATGGTTCCGGAGAGCACCTGAAGGGCGCCCATAGATCGCTGCGAGCGCGTCCTTTCGCGGAGAGCCCGTGCGGCCGCCGCTACGCGGAGGCGGCGCGCTTGAACAACCGCCCCGCGAGGTCGGCTCCGACGACCGTCCCGCGCTCGTCGCGGGTGAAGAAGCCGCGCTGGCCGGAGAGGCCGCCGCTGGTGACGACGTACCCGTCGGCGGCCAGCAGACCGAGACCGGCAGGCGGGAGGTCCGGCGGCAGCTCGGTGTCCGTGGCCGCGCGGATCTCCGGCTTGATGCGGCACTCGACGGTCAGCCCGGTCCCGTCGGTCACGATGACGAGCCGCATGAGGTCGTTGTCGTAGCTCCCGGCGACCTCCCGGGCCCGCACCGCGTCGAACGGGAGCGCCTCGGGGTCGCGGTCGACGACCGCCGCGTAGTGCTCAAGTGTCCAGCGGACGACGGCGTGGTTGACCGCGAGGCCGCCGTCCGGGCCCGCGTTGGACAGCGCGACGACGGCGAAGTCCCGCTCGGGCACCAGGAGGAGCTCGGCGAACTGGCCGTTCGCCGAGCCGCCGTGCCCGACGGTGCGCACGCCGTCGACGTCGCGCAGGAACCAGCAGATCCCGAAGGCGTCGCCGAGGGTGCTGCCCCGCAGCTCGACGGTCTGCTCCTGCATGCGCTGCAGCGCCTCGGCGGGCAGCACCTGTGCGCCGCCGTGGCCGAGGTGGAACCGTGCCCACCGGATCTGGTCCGCCGCCGACGACGCGGCGCCGCCTCCCGGGTTGTTGGCGCGGGTGTCGTTCCACTGGCGCGCGACGACCGGTGTTCCGTCCGCGTCGACGTTGTGCCCCACCGCGAACCGTCGGGTCATGACGTCGCCCGCGGAGAAGAAGGTGTGCGTCAGGCCCAGTGGCTCGAACAGGAGCGACGCGACGGCCCGCTCGTAGCTGCCGCCCGTGACCTTCTCGATGACCCGGCCCGCGAGGTTGTAGCCGATCTGGCTGTAGGAGGCACGGGCGCCGGGCGGCCCGATCAGTTCGGAGCCTGCCATCTCCGCCACGTAGGCGGCCAGTGCATCGTCGCCCTCGCCGGTCTCGGCGCTCATCCGCCAGTCCAGCCCCGCGGTGTGGGTGAGCAGCTGCATCACGGTGATCTGGGCCGCGGCCCGCTCGTCGCGGAGCGCGAGCTCGGGGACGTACCGGCGCACCGGCGCGTCCAGGTCGACCCGGCCCTGCGCGACCAGGCCCATCATCGCGGTCGCGGTGAAGGTCTTGGTCACCGAACCGAGCACGAACAGCGTGTCCGGGTCGACGGGCAGCGGGTTCTCGACGCTCGTCACGCCGTGACACGCGTACGCCTCCCGCCCGTCCGCCCACACCCCCACCGCCACGCCGGGCACCCCGAGCTCGGTGGCCGTCGCGGTGACGAACTCCGCCAGCGACATGGTCGTCCTCCCGAACTTGAACATTGTTCAAGTCGACGCTAGGCCGCTGTGCGGCGGCGCGCAAGGACTTCTTGAACGTCGTGCAAGAACGCCTAGGGTGGGGTGTGCCGCGCGACACCCTGACCCGCGAGAAGATCGTCAGGGCGGCCATCGACCTGCTGGACGCCGAGGGTCTCGACGGGCTGAACATGCGGGCGCTCGGTGCCCGGCTGGGCTCCGCGGCCACCGCCGTCTACTGGCACGTGGGAAGCAAGGACAACCTCATCGCGCTCGCGGGCGACGAGGCGTGGCAGGAGATCGCCCTGCCCGACCCGGCCACGGTCGGCTGGCGGGAGGCGGCCACGCAGATGGCCACCGAGCTGTGCGCGATGCTCACGCGACACACCTGGCTGGTGCAGGTGTTCGGCGCGTACATGATCTTCGGGTCCGGCAAGGCCCGCCACGACGAGCACAGCCTCGCCATCTACGAGGCGGCCGGGTTCGCCGGGCCGGACGCCGATCGGGCCGCGGCCGCGGTCTTCACCTTCGTGCTGGGCAACGCGCTCGGCCCCGCCGCGTCCGCCTCGCTCACCAGGAAGCTCGGCAGGGAGGGCGGGGACGCCGAGGCGTTCCTGCGCGACGGCATGGCGAAGGCCCGCGGGGTCGCGGCGCAGTTCCCGCGGCTGCGCGCCCGGCTCGACACGGCCTCGGCCGACTACGCCGCGGCGCCCGACCACACCTTCGAGTTCGGCCTGCGCGCCCTCCTCGACGGCCTCGAAGCCCAACTCGACGAACAGCGCACGAGATGAACACCAGCGGGCTTCGATCTTGCCCGAACCCCGCTCACGGCACTCTCGGCCGCATCACGACGTCGGTGGCTGCCCTTGGCGATGAGCGGGCTAGAAGAGGGTGAGCTGGTTGCTCACCGGGCGCGCCGGAAGCCGCCGTGTCGACCGCGGGCGCGGGCCCGCCCACCCGGTCTCCAGCGGAGGACGCGGTGCGGGGGGCGGCGCGGACTCGTCGTGCGCAAGCACTCGCAGCGCCGTGGCCGCCGTCCAGTGGAGGTCGAGCGCGGCGAACGCGGTGCGCACGGCGTCGACCCGCAGCGGGAGGTGCCCGGTGCCCATGTCGATCTCGACGTCCCGGCGCATGGCCATGACCAGCCGGTTCAGCTCCCACGCGGCCCTGGCGGCGGGGGTGTCGAGCCGAGCGGCTGCCGCGGGCCCGACGGCAGCGGCGACCTTCCCACCTCGCGCGTCGAGGTCGTCGAACGCCTCGCGGACCCCGCCGAGGGCGGCGAGGAGCCGAGCCGCAGTGCGGGGGCCGAAACCGCGGACGCCGGGCAGGTTGTCCGAGGGGTCGCCGCGCAGCGCGGCGAAGTCCGGGTACTGCTCAGGGCGCACCCCGAGCAGGGTGACCAGCCGCTCCGGGGTGAGCAGCGGCGACGCCTCCACACCGCCGTCGATGATGCGCAGCACCTTCGTGCGGGCGTCGATCAGGCCGAAGGCGTCGCGGTCGGAGGTCATGACGACGGTGGTGGCGCCCGTCGCGCCCGCCTGGTGGGCCACGGAGGCCAGCACGTCGTCGGCCTCCCAGCCCTGCGGCACCACGACGGCGACGCCGAGGTCGCGCAGCATCTCCGCGGCCATGGCGAGCTGGTCCACCAGTGTGGCCAGCTTCTGCCCGCGCTGCGCCTTGTACTGCGGCCACCGCGCCCGGCGATCGCTCCGGTCAGCGTCGTCGAAGCCGACGACGATCGCGTCCGGGGCGATCCGCTCGGCGGCGGCCACGACCTGCGCCAGCAGCCCGCGCACGGCCCACATCGGCCGCCCCTCGGCCGAGCGGAACCCGGTGCGGCTCTGCGCGTGGAAGCAGCGGTGCACGATCGAGTTGCCGTCGACGGCGAGCACGACGCGCGGGCGGGACACCCGCTGACTGTGCCCCATCGGCCCCGTCAGCGGGTACCGGGACCGATCTGGACCTGGCGTCCGGAGATCCCGCGGCGCACCGATACCCTCGGCAGGGTGAGCGAGGACGAGGAGCTCGCCGAGCTCGGCTCGCCCGATGTCTGGGCGGCGCACCTGCCCGGCCGCGAGCTGGTGCCGCGCTACCTGGTCTCCCGCTTCGCCGCCCAGTACCGGGTCGTCGTCGAGGTGTTGCTGGAAGCGCAGGACACCAGCCTCACCGGGGTCGCGTTCGACGAGCTCGCCGTCCGGGTCCGGGGATACCTCGCGGCCCGGCTGGCGCCCGAGCACGTCGAGGCGCTCGTCGCGGAGTCGGTGTTCCACCTCGACGCGCGACTGGACAGCCTGGTGCGCTGGTCCGTGCTGACCCGGTGGCAGGACCCGGCCCGCACCGGAGAGGACTTCCTGCGCCGCCGCGACCGCTACCAGCTCACCCCCGAGGCGGCCCGGCTGCACACGTTCTGGAGCAGCGCACGGGAGGCCGACGCGGACGCGGCGGCCGACCTGACGCTGGCGCCGCGGGCGATCGGGGACCGGCTGGCCACCTTCGCGGACTCGTTGCGCTCGGGCGCCTACCGGGCCGCCGCAGCCGAGTACCAGCAGGTCATCGTGTTGCACCAGGGCATGGCGGCCGCGGCCCGGACCTGGCAGCGCAGCCTCGCGCACGCGCTGTCCGGCGGGCCGGACCCGACCAAGCAGGAGATCCTCTGGCAGACCCTGAAGTCCTACATCGCGCTCTGGGGCGAGCAGGTCGACGTGCACACCCCGCGGGTGGCCCGGCTGCTGGCGGAGCTGGACCCGCAGCTGACCGGGCCGACCTGGTCGGCCTGCGTGCGCGCGGCACTGGCCGACGAGACGAGCCCGGAGGTCGTCGCCACCCAGGCCGCGCGCTGGGCACGCACCTGGGACGCGCTCACCGCGTGGTTCGCGGGTGCGGACGGGCAGGCCCGGCGGCTGCGGCGGCAGCTGCGGGACCTGGTCGCGCCGTGGGCGCGCAACGCGAACATCCTGTTGGACACCGGTGGCGCGGTGACGCGGCGTGCCGAGCTGCTGGCACTGGCCGTGGCCATCGAGCGGGCACCGGACGAGGCGACGGCGTGGCGGATGTGGGACACGGCGGTCGGCATCTTCCCCGCCCGGCACCTGCTGATCCCGGCCGAGCCGCAGGAGCTGCCCGACCAGCGCTGGTGCGACGCCCCGGCCGCGCCGGTCACGGCCCGGTTCCGCGAGCGCGGCGTGAAGGCGGCCGTCGGTCGTCGGGCGAACGCGGCCGACTACACCGCGGGCCGGGCCGCCGCCCGTCGGGAGCGCGCGGCCGCCCGTGCCGCGCGGGCCGAGGCCGAGGCCGGGCTGCGGGCCCGGTCCGGCACGCGGCTCTCCGACTGGGCGCCGGTCAGCGCCGCGGAGCTGGAGTTCGCGCTCGAGCTGTTGGGCGTGGCCCGGCGCGCGGACGGGCGGGACCGGTCGGCCGTGACCCCGGACGGGCGCTGGCGGGTCCGGCTGACCTCGCCGCCGTCGGGGCCGACGACCGCCGTCCTGCGCGGTCCGGCGGGCAGGCTCATCACCCGGGACTGGGAGTTCCGGCTGGAGGCTGCCCGATGAGCCTGGCCGAGGTGAACCGGCAGCGGGCGTTCACCGGCCTGCTGCGCCAGCCGGTGATCGACCGCGAGCACGATCCGGAGCTCTTCGCGCTGGTTCGGCATCCGCAGCAGCGGTCGGCGCTGACCGAGTGGTTCGCCACGCGGCTGGGGTACCGCCTGGTGATCACCGGGGCAGGCGCCCGCCTGTTCCGGCTCCCCCTCGGCGGCCGGGTGGTCGCCCCGACCCGGTCCAGCCCGCCGCCGCGGCGGGTGCTGGTGCTGGCCCTGCTCGCGGCGGCGGCGGCCGAGGACGCCGACGACGTCACCTCCACCCAGGACCTCTCGGACCGGGTCCGGGCCCTCGCCCAGCACGCGGACGTGGCGCTGGCCCCTTACGACCCCGACCGGTTCGCCGAGCGACAGCTCTTCGTGCGTGCGGTGGAGCTGCTGGTCACGGCGGGTGCGCTGCGGCCGACCGGCCGCGAAACCGACGAGCAGCGGGAGAACTGGGCACACCGCAGGGACACGATCGGCGCGGCGTTCGTGGTGGAGCGCGGGCTGCTGCTGCGGATGGTCGACCCGACCGCGCTGGCCGCCGCCATGGGCGACGGCACCCGCGACGGACCAGAGCCCGAGTCGGCCGCCCGGTTCGGGGTGATGCGCCGACTGGTCGAGCTGCCCGTCTGCCTGCATGCCGACCTGACCGAGCCCGAGCGGACCTACCTGCAGAGCCAGCGGTACCGGATCATCGGCTGGTGCACCGAGATGACCGGCTGGACGGTGGAGCAGCGGGCTGAGGGCCTGGCCTTGGTCGCTCCGTCCGAGGAGGACACCGACGTGCCGTTCCCGCGCCTGCGGGCGGTCGACTTCGGCACCCTGCTGCTGCTCGACCGGCTGCTCGCCGAAGCGCCCGACCGCGGATGGTGCAGCGAGGAGGACCTCGTGGGGGCCGCGCTGGAGGTTCGGGTCCGCCATTCCCGCGCCATGACGCAGGAGCTGAACACGGACGAGGCGGTCCGGGACCGGGCCGTCGAGCTGCTGGTCGCGCTGGATCTGCTCCGCCCGGCCGCCGACGGCCGCGGCTGGTGGATCTCCCCGGCCGCCGCCCGCTTCCGCAACCCGCAGCTGGTTGCGGTGACCGGTCGCCTGGACGAGGCCGGGACGTGACCGCGCCGGAGTGGGAGCAGGCCTGGCTGGCGGCCGCGGCGGGCGGCGGTCTGCCGGAGCCGACCCGAACCCGCTGGCAGCCGACCCGGGTCGGCATCGTCAGCCTCTGGGAGTACGACAACGCCGAGTTCTGGTTCGCCGACGGCCGCCTGGTGCTGCGCGGCGGCAACGGGGCGGGCAAGACCAAGGTCCTCGAGCTGACCACCCTGATGCTGCTGCGCGGCGAGATCACCCCTTCGGTGCTCGACCCGTTCGGCTCGCAACACCGCACCATGCGGTTCAACCTGCTGCCCACCGGTGAAGGCGACGACCCGCGCGAGCCCGTGGAGGCCGGGCTCGGCTACGCCTGGGTCGAGTTCGGGCGCCGCGACGAGACCGGCCAGCCCCACTTCATGGTCTGCGGCCTCGGGGCGAGCGCCCGCCGCGGCACCGGCGCGGGCAGCCCGAAACCCTGGTGTTTCGTCACCGCGCTGCGCCCGGGCAAGGACCTGTTCCTGCTCGCCGACGGGCGGGCGCTCGACCAGAAGGACCTGAGCAAGGTCGACGGGGTCTGGGTGGCGCCCAGCGCCGCCGCGTACCGCAGCCGGTTGGCCGCCGACCTGTTCGGTGTGGCCGCCGACTCCTACGACAACATCACCGACCTGCTCAAGCAGCTGCGCAAGCCGAAGCTCGGCGAACGGCTGAACCCGACGACGCTGGCGCAGACGCTGCGCGAGGCGCTGCCGCCGATCGCCGGTCACGAGATCACTCAGCTGGCCGAGGGCTGGCAGCGCCTTGAGCAGCTGCGCACGGCCGTCGAGGAAACCGAAGCCGCCGCGGCGGCGGTCGCCAGGTTCACCGGTTCGCGGTGGGTGCCATGGGCGCGGGCCGTGCTGCGCCGCCGGGCCGACGAGCTGACGTCGGCCACCACGACGTTGGACCGCACGACCCGGGACAAGAACGAGGCCACCGGCGTGCTCGAGGGCTCCCAGACCGAGGCCAAGGCGGCGGACGACGAGCTGGTCGCCGCCCGTCGCGAGCAGCAGGACCGCGGCACCGAGCTGCGCGAGCTGCTCGACGACGCCGCCTTCCGGGTCGCCGCCCAGGCGGCAAGCCGGGTCAGCGCGTTGCGCGACAAGGTGCGCACGCTGTCCGGGCACCGCGACGCCGCGCAGAACCGCCTGCTGGCCGCCGAGCGGGCGGTCACGACCGCGGACCGCGCCGCCGCGACGGCCAGGGACCACGTCACCGACGCGGCGGACGGGCGCGATCGGATCGCCGCCGAGCTGGCTCGCGCCGCCGAGCCCGCGGGCCTCGCGTCCTCGGTGCGGCGCTGGCTGAGCACGCACGACGTCGCGGGCCTCACGGCCGACCATGCGGTGCGCGCCGAGCGCTTCACCCACCTGAGGCACCTGCACACCGAGCACGCCGAGGCCGCGAAGCGGGCGGAGCGCTCCGGCGGGCTCCTCGAGCAGCTGCGCGGACAGCTGAGCGCGGTCCGCGCCGAGGAGGCCGCGGCGCTGTCCACCGTGCGCCTGCGGGTCGAAGCGGCCGAACAGGCCGTGCGGACCTGGGCCGATTCCGCCGACGTCGTGCCCGTCGACGCAGGCGAGGTGGCCGGTTGGTGCGACCTCGTCGCCGACGCCACCGTCATCGACGAGGAGACCGGCCAGCCCCGGCCCGGCCCGACGTTCCTCGACGCGATGCGCCGTCGGGTCGCGACCGTGCGCACCGAGCGCCAGCGCGAGCGGGAGGAGCTGCTGGGCCTGCTGTCGCCGCTGCGCACCCGCCGGGAGACCCTGCAGGACGGCTTGGACGCGTTGCTCGCCCGCCCGGAGACCGCTCCGCCGGAGCCTCCCACCTGGCGCAGGCGGGACCGTCCGGCGCTGGACGTCGGCCAGGGGGCCCCGCTGTGGCGGCTGGTCAACCCGGCGCCGTCGCTGACCCCGGACCAGACGGCCATGGTGGAGGCCGCGCTCGCCGCCTCCGGCCTGTTGGACGCCTGGGTCACCCCGGACGGCGTCGTGTCCCGGGTCGACGGCGAGCTGGTCGCCGACGTCTCCTTGGCCGCCGCGCCCGAAGCGGCAGGCCGCAGCCTGGCCGCCGTGCTGCGTCCGGATCCGGCGGGTGGCGTGCCCGTCGAGGTCACGCGGCGGTTGCTGGCAGGCATCGGCTGTCTCGACCACGGCAGGGACGAGCCCCGGTACGACTGGGTCGCGCTCGACGGCGGGTTCCGGATCGGCGGGCTCACCGGGCGCGCCGAGCCTGCGGGCCCGGCGTCGTTCCTCGGCGCCGCAGCGCGGGCCGCGGCCCGTCAGCGGGAGCTCGACCGACTGCGCGCCGAGCTGGCCGACGTGACCGCGGAGATCGCCGAGCTGGACCGCTGGCTGAGCGACGTCGCGGCGGCCTTGAGCGCACTGGACACCGCCGAGGAGACGCTGCCCACGGCGGCCGAGCGCGAGCTGCTGGAGGCGGTGGCCACGTTCGCCGAGCGGCAGCGGCGCACCCGGGCGGTGGCCGCCGACCACGACCGGCAGCAACGGGTCCACCACGCCGACGTCGAGCGCCGGGACCGCGCGTGGGCCGGGTTCGCGGAGTACGCGGGCGAGCACGGCTTCCGGCTCGACGATCTCGACGCCCAGCATGCCGCGCTGCACGGCTACCACCAGCTGCTGACCCGGCTCGACGGCGCCGTCGCGACCTGGCGGGCGCGGCAGGAAGGGCTCGAGGCCGCGGAGGAGCTCCTGCACCAGCGTGCCGAGGAGCGGGAGGGCGCGGCGGAGGAGCTGGCCGCGGCCGACAGCCAGCTGCGCCAGGCCACAGTGCAGCTGACCACCGCGGAGGCCGG
This sequence comes from uncultured Actinomycetota bacterium, assembly GCA_963750095.1. Taxonomy (GTDB): domain Bacteria; phylum Actinomycetota; class Actinomycetes; order Mycobacteriales; family Pseudonocardiaceae; genus Pseudonocardia. Next base: position 76,217 of record CAVVPJ010000015.1, read on the forward strand.
GCTGAGCCAGGACCACCGGGCGAAGCTGCGCAGGCGCGAGGAGCTCGACGCCGCCCTGGCCGCGCTCGGCGCCCGCATCGAGGGGCTGGGCGAGCGCAAGAACCGGGCCGACGTGGCACTGGCACGGGCCCGCCTCGTCCTCGACCAGCACGAGGAGCGAAGGGCCGAGGCCGAGCAGAAGCGGGACGCCGCGCTCGACGTCCTGGGTGCGGTGGTGACGGCGGGCCTCGGGGCGGCCCTCGACATGGCCGCGCCGCCGCGGTGGTCGGTGGCAGGCGGTCGGGAGTTCGCCACCGCGGTGCGCAGGCACGCGGGGGTGGCCGTGTCCGCGTCCGACGCGGAACGGGCGTGGCGGCGCTGCCTGGCGGGTGTGGAGGAGCTGCGGCAACAGCTGCTGCCGGACCGGGACGTGCGCGTCGAGGACGACGAGGGCGCCGCCGTGCCCGCCGTGGTGGTGCTGGTCGATCCCACGCAGGGCTTCCAGCCGCCCCGCGCCGCGGCGGACGCGCTGGCCGAGCAGGTGCGCAGACAACGCGACAGCTACGACGAGGAGCAGCAGCGGGTGCTGACCACGCTGCTGGGGTCGACGTTCATCGAGCACCTCAAGGAGCGGCTGGACTACACCGCGCACACCTTCGCCCGGATCAACGACCACCTGCAGCGGCATCCGACCCGGCACGGGCAGATGGTCCGGGTGGACTGGTCGGCCGACCCCGGCGATCCCGACGCGGGCGCGGTGGTCGCCGCGCTCGGCCGCGGCTACCACGAGCTGTCCGGCGAGCGGCAGGAGATGGTGCGTGCCTTCCTGGCCCGCCGGATCGACGACGCGCGCAACGACACCGGCGCCGACGGCAGCGACTGGACCGAGAACCTGGCCAAGGCCCTCGACTACCGCAGCTGGCTGCGGATCGGGCTGCAGTACCGCGCGGGCGCGGGCAGCCGGTGGACGCCGTTCGACTCGGCGCGGCACGCGGCGAAGTCCGGTGGGGAGAAGGTGGTGCTGCTGTCCCAGCCGCTGTTCGCGGCGGCCGTCGTGGCGTTCGACGCCGCGGGCCAGCACGCCCCGCGCTGGGTGTGGCTGGACGAGGCGATGACCGGCGTTGACGCCGCGATCAAGGCCTCGTTCATGGGGCTGACCGTGGACTTCGAGCTGGACGTCATGCTGACCGCGCACGACGAGTGGTGCAACTACGCCACCGTGCCCGCGGTCGCGATCCACGACCTGGCCCGCAACGCCCACCTGCCCGGCGTCGACGTGCAGGTGTACCTGTGGTGTGGCGGGTCGATGACCACCGTCGACACCAACCGGCCCGCCGCCGCCACCGACACGTTGTCCACCGGGCTGTTCGGGCCGCTCGATGACGGCTGAGCTGCCCGCGGGCCTGGTCCGGTGGGCGCGGCTGCCTGGTCCCGCGCTGGTGCTCCGAGCGGTCCGGGACCGGGCCGAGCGTGGGCAGGCGACCGAGCGGGGCCGGTTGTCGGTGCCGCTGACCGCGGCGGAGCGCGGCGAGGTCGCCCGGCTGCTCGGCGTCTCGTGGGACATCTCCGGACGGGCGGTGCACCTGCAGGACCTGGCGGCCGCGCTCGCCGAGCACGGGCTCACCGTGCGGGCGTGTGTGGAAGCCTGGCACGGCGCTCCGATCGTCGACCGGCGCACGCGGCGCGAGGCCTGCCGGGCGGCGGCCGACGTCGAATGCGCCGCGGTGCTGGGCGAGCTCGTCGCGGCAGGCGTCGCCGAGACCCATGCGGCCGAGTGGCTCATCGATCCCGGACTGCCTGCGCCGGGGTCCGGACGGGTGGCCGAGCTGGCCGGGCAGGTCGGGCTGGTGCTGCGACGGCTGCCTGCCGTGAGCGGGCTCTCGTTGGCGCAGCTGGCCGCCGCCGCCTGCGCCGATGCGCACGCCCTCGACTACCGACGGCCGTTGGGCCGGGCGGTCGCCCGGATGCTCGCCATCCAGCACGGTCTGCCCAGCCCGAGACGGGCCGGGCGGGACTGGCGCGCTGTCTGGGCAACGGTGGGGGTGCGCTGCGACGCCGTGTCCTCGCGGGTGCTGGCTCTCAACCTCCCGCTGGTCGGGAGCGCTCCTGCGGCCCGGCTGACGACGGCGGCCCCGGGGGAGCCGGTGTGGCTGTCGCTGCGCGCCTTGGCGGGGGACTGGACCGCGGCCACCGCCCGCCGGGTGTTCGTCTGCGAGAACGTGACCGTTCTCGAGGCGGCCGCCGAGGAGCTCGGGCCGCGCTGCCCGCCGATGGTCGGCACCGACGGCATCCCCACCACCGCCGGGATCGACCTGGTGGCAGGTCTGGCGGCGGCGGGGTGTCCGATCTCGGTAAGGGCCGACGTCGACGAGGCCGGGTTCGTGGTGGTCGAGCAGATCCGCAGGGCCGCGCCAGGCGCGCTGCCCTGGCGGTTCGACGTGGCCACGTACGCCCGGCAGCTGCGCCTGGCCGCCGAGCCGGACCGGTCGGCGGGTGGCCCGGTGGACGACCCGGAGGACGTCAACGTGACGGTGGGAAGGCTGCGGGCGCTGTTCGCGGAGCACGGCTCGCCCGTGCACGAGGAGCAGCTGCTGGACGAGCTTCTCGGTGACCTGCGCGCCGAGTCGGCCGACTGACCGGGTCCGAATCTGGCCTGACTTGTGCCACCCTTTGAAGATCAAGAATTGTGGGAGGCTGGTTGACCTGCGGTTCTCGGTGTCGTGTGGGTGTCGGATGACCAACCGACGCCCGGGACGGGGGTAGTTTCGGGGCGTGGGGTCGTTCGTGCGGCGGGTGACGACCGGCTCGGGGCGCGACGGCGGTGCGGATCGTGCACAAACGCGGCCGCACGGTGGTGGGGGTCGACCACATCGGCTCCGCGCACGACCAGCAGCGGCTGCGCGGTGATCAGCAGATGCTGGAGCTGGAGATGTCTACTCCGCGCTCGGCCGCACCGAGATCGACGACGACGCGTTCCGGGCGCTGGTGCTGGGCGGATCATCGAGCCCACCAGCAAGGTGGAACCGATCCGGGTGTTGGACGAGCTCGGGGTCGGCTCGCCGTCACGGTCGACGATCCGCCGCTGCGTGAAGCGGAGGTCCACGGCCGGGATGTCCCGCCAGGGCAGCCCCGCCAACTGCTGGTGCAGCCTGGGACGGTTGCCCTTGACGACGAACACGTAGTGCGCGCCGCGTCGGTGCAGTGGCCCAGCACGATCCCGCTGCTCGTGTCGAGCGCCGCGAGCAGGTGCACCGCCCGCTCGTCGGCGAGGCGGGCGCCGCGGGCGGACTTGCCGTCCACCGCGATCACCCTCGGCGACGGGATCCTGGGCGAGGGAACCCTCGACGGGGGCGCTGCGATCCGCGCCCGCCCGGACCCCGCGCTGGGCTGCGACGCGCTGGGCTGCGACGGGTCTGGGGTCGGCGGACTGGTGCGGGCGGCGCGACCTTCTGCAGGATCCGGCGGATCGCCGACTCACTCGGCGTCGCTCGTCCAACCGTGAGCCCGAGCCGGACCCGCACGCCCAGCGGCAGGTCATGGGCCCATTCGGCGATCGCGACGTAGCTGCGGGCCCCGGCGAGGATGGACAGGCGGGCACGACACGCTCCGATGATCAGTCCGGTGTAGGAACCTTCATGATCACCAGCGGGTCGTGCCCGCGCCCGCACCTACCGCATCACCGGTGTGTCACCACGTCGGCACGCCGAGACTGACGACCTTGCCGAGGCCCTGGGTCATGAGGTGGGGTGGGCGTCTTCGTGGTCGTTGTTGCGGGTCCACCCATGGTGGTGGCGTCGCCACCTTTCTCCCATTCTCGGATGTGGTGGATGTCGCACCAGCTGGGTGGTTTCCCGCAGCGGGCGCAGCCGCGGTCGCGGGCGGTGACGGCCCGCCGGATCCCTTCGGGAATCACCCGGGTGGCACGCCCGACGTCCAGCGGTTGTCCGGCGCCGCCCAGCACGATGGGGATGACGGCGGCGTCGCAGCACAGCATCCGCAGGGCTGCCGGGGTGAGGGTGCCGCCCATATCGAGACCCGCCGCGCGGGCGCGGTTCTGTAGGTCCTCCAACCGGACGACGACGTTGAGATGCGGGCGGCGGCCCGCGGTCTGCGGGAGCTCGCCGTGGTCGAGGACGAACCCGCAGACATCGGCGAGGGCTTCGGCCTGCCGGGCGGCGGCAGGCCGCTCGCCGTCCTCGGCGCAGCGCGGTCGGGCGTGTGCGTCGATCGTGGTGGCGATGGCGTCGAACATCGCCGCGTCCTCGAACCGGCCGCCGATCGTGCCGCCCGGACGGTCCCGATAGCGACGCACATGCAGCTCGTTGACCTGCGGCGGCGGACCGTCGTCGTCGGGTTCGGCGCCGTCCTGGTCGAGCAGATCGACCAGCCTGTTGCCCCACTCCAGCAGCTGCGCGGGGCCGTACTGGGCTGCCTGGGCGGCGAGCTGGGTTTCGGTGTCGGCCCACTGCTGCGGGGTGAGCCTGCCCGCGGCGTCCGAGCCGAGGACCCGGGCGATCACCTCGACGTGCCGCAGCGACGCGGCCCCGGCGGTGAACGCGGCGGCGGTGGCGGGCAGCCGGGGCGGCAGCGCGGTGGCGTCGATCCCGACCCGCGCACAGACCTGTTCGGCGGCGCCGACCCGGCGGCGGGCCTCGACCCGGTCCCATCCGCACAGGTCGATCAGGGCAGCGACAGAGGAGCGGTAGCCACGCTCGGCGAACGTGCCGCGCCGATCCAACACCGCTATGGCCTCGACACCGACCCGATCCAGCCGGCGGGTGATTCCTTCCACGATCGTGACGACCGACAACAACTCGGCATCGGTGGCGGAGGATCCCGCAGCGGTGCGCAACGCGGCGACCGCCTCCACGAGGAGGCTATGCGCGTGAACGACCGCTTCGGTGGACACACCGCCATTCTACCCGAATACATGTTCGAAGCCCGGAAATGTTTGCATCTGTTAATCGGGAGAAACGGCTCGCAGACACGAACGAAAGGCAGCGCGCAGGCCATACCGGGAGCGGCGAGTCCGACAGTCCGACCGACGCTGGACGGGAGGCGGTCGAGCGCCGGACGAGGAAGGGCCGCCGCTCGCTGGGCTGCTACCGCCATGCGGTGCTGGTGCTGCGCTGGTTCCTCGACGGCACCCGAGTCGCCCAGCTCGCGATCGGCAACCAGCTCGGCCTGTCCACGGCCTACTGCTGCCTGCACGAGGCGATTGACGTCCTCGCCGCCGCAGCACCAGCCTGCACGGTGCGCTGCTGGCCGCCCGGATCGCCGGACACCTCGATGGCACGCTGGTCCGCACCGACCGGTCGAAGGCGTCCGGCCCGACCACGGGGGTGGAACCTGTGGTGGTCGGGCAGACACCACCACCACGAGGGGAACATCCAGGTCGTGACCGTGCCCAACGGCTGGCCCTTGTGGACCTCCCCGGTCCGGCCGGGCCGGGAGCACGACACCACCTGTGCCCGTACTCATCCCGGACTGCTCGACGCCCTGACCGACTGGGCCGACACCGAGCACGTGTGCTTGCCGATCTGGGATACGAGGGCGAGAACCATCGGCTGACCTGCCCGATCAAGAGCATTCGCGGCGGATCGGCGCGATCACTGCCGCAGCGCTTGTCCTGCTGCACCACGAACATGGCCGCACCACATGATCATCCCACCGAGCTGACGCCTACCGGGAAAGGCTCAGTGAGGCTGTGCCTCGGACCGCCGAGGTGGTGGTCGGGTTGGCGCGCGGACGCTGGACGTGATGTGGCCGCACCTGGACCGGCAGGCCCGCCAGGGACGGACCGGCGTGGCCGCACGGGAACACGACAACCTTGCGCGGTGGCGTCACCCGGTCTTGACGGCGGTCAGCACCAGGTTCTGGCCGGTGTCCGCGGCGACCCGGGCCGACGTGAACCCGGCCTCGGCCAGCAGCCGCAGACGGCGGGCCGGTCCGCCGCACGTGCCGAGACCGTGTGCCCCGGGCTGCGCCAGCGACGTCGGCGTGCACATCGAGGTGGAGATGGCGAAGTCGATGCGCGCGATCGGGTTGTCGATGCCGTCCTCGAGCCGGTCGGTGGACCACGGCTCCACCGCGACCACGATCCCCCCTGGAACCAGCAGGTCGTGGGCCCGGCGCAGCGCGCCCGCGGGGTCACCGAGATCGTGCAGCGCGTCGAAGAAGGTCACGACCTCGAACGGGCCGGGCCCGAAACCGGACACGTCGGCCACCCGGAACGCCACGTTGGCAGGCGATCCATCGTCCACCGCCCGCGACCGGGCCACGGTGACCGACGGCTCGTCGATGTCGAACCCGGTGAACTCCGACCGGGGCCAGGTCCGAGCCATGATCAGGGTCGCGGCCCCGTGCCCGCAGCCCAGGTCGGCCACCCGGGCGCCGTCGTCCAGCCGTTCCACGAGACCCTCGATGGCCGGGAACCAGGACTGCGCCAGCTGGTGGGTGTAGGCGGTGCGGAAGAACCGCTCGATGCCGTGCGCGACCGTGTCCGGGAAGGCGTCGTAGTCGATGCCGCCGTCGCCGCGGAATGCGCTCTCCAGCTGGCCCAGGGTGGCGTACTGCCCGGCGATCACCTCGGCGGCGCCGATGACATAGGCGGGCGAGGCGACGACGGACAGCGCCATGGCGTGCTCGTCCGGCAGCTCGTAGGTGTCTGCGGACGGGTCGTGGCGCAGGTAGCCGCTCACGGTCTGGGCGGCCAGCCATTCAGTGACCAGGCGGGGATGGAGCCGGGTCCGTCCGGCCAGCTCGGTGGCCCGGGTCGGGCCCGCGCCGGTCATGGCCTCGTACAGCCCGAGCCGGTCGCCGATGAGCGTCATCGCGGTGCAGGCGGCGCCTGCGAAATCGGTCAACACGGCGGCGAGCAGGCCCCGCCCGCGGGGCGTGGTCGTGCTGAAGCCGTACCGGAAGTCGATGGGTCCGGCGACGGGACGCTGGGTGAGGTCGGCGAGATGGGACTCCAGCCTCGTGCGGGGGATCTTGAGGATCAGCTGCTCGGCGTCCGGCGTCCACTTGACGGTGTTGAGGCGGTCGGGCAGCAGGACGACGCCGCTCTTGCGGGCCTCCGTCACCGCCCGCGTGCCGTCGTCGCGCTCGGCGAACGTGCGGCCCGCGGTGGTGAGGTTGACGTGGTAGGTGGTCTCGGTGGGGGGCATGCGGAGCTCGGCCTTCGCCCCGTAGGCGAGGAACCCCAGCGTGAAACGCTTCTGCCGCGCCGCGTTGAGCTGCATCCGCAACGGCTCCCGGTCGGCCTGGAGCGCGTGCGGGAGGTAGACGTGGGTGACGGCCTCGCGTGCCTCGTCGAGGCTGGACGTCGAGACCACCGGGAAGCGCTGGAGCGTGTGGCGCCGGTCGGCCATGGCCGGGTCCTCCGTCGGGTGGGTCACGTCGGTGCTCCGGTGCCGCGCAGCGCCGAGTAGCGGGCGGCCAGGATGTGGCCGCTCATCGCCGAGGTGGCCAGTTCGTGGTCGCCGTGCTCGATGGCCGTGATGATGTCGCGGTGCTGCAGGACGCTGCGCCGCCGGTCGTCGTCGTCGTAGCCGCGCAGGACCCGCCGGACCAGCGGGGCGCTCGACACGGTCGCCAACAGCGTGGACAGCCGCGCACTGCCGGACGCCGCGAGGACGGCGGCGTGGAAGTCGTCGTTGCACCGCGCCGACGTCCCACCCGCGATGCCCTCCTCGTCGAGGGCCGCCTCGTAGCGGTCCTGGAGTGCGCGGAGCCGAACGACGGTCTCCGCGTCCGCTCGGCGGGCGGCCAGGCCCGCGCCGTACCCCTCGATCAGGGCGCGGAGCCGGTAGGCCTCGTCGATGTCCTCCGGGCTCCAGTCCGAGACCCGCGCGCCGCGGTTGTGCACGAGCTCCACGACGCCCTCCGCCGCGAGCAGGCGCAGCGCCTCGCGTACCGGCGTGCGGCTCAGGCCGAGCGAGACCGCCACGGTGTGTTCCCGCAGCCAGCCGCCGGGAGGGACGGCGCCCGAGGCGATCCGCTCACGCACCGCCTCGTAGGCCCGACGGGTGTTGGCCGTGCGGGCCGACTCGTTGGTCGGCTGTCGGTCACGGTCCGTCGTCGACGACGACATCCGGAGACCTCCGCAGATCGTATGCGATCCAGCGCCACATTGCCCTACGAAGCGTGGCCACGGATCGCATACGATTTTGTGCGGGGTTCACCCGATGAGCGGCAGGACGGCGCCTACTCCGGGTCCTCCAGCCGGAAGCCGATCTTGACGGTGACCTGCCAGTCGGACACCTGCCCGTCGGAGAGGTTGCCGCGGATCTCGGTCATCTCGAACCAGTCGATGTTGCGCAGGGTGCGGTTCGCGCGGCTCACCGCGTTGCGGATCGCGTCGTCGACGCCGTGCGGCGACGTGCCCACGATCTCGGCGAGGCGGTAGGTGTGTTCGGACACGGGGGTTCCTCTCTCTCAACGTTCAGGGGATGGTCAGGCGGGTCCGGCCGCCTGCACGGACATGGGCGAGCAGGCCACCGGCGGCGAGCGTCGCACGCTCGCCTGACGAGAGGCGCAGCGCCAGCCGGACCTCGCGGCCGTCGTCAACGCGGGCGACCACCGCGTCCGCGCCCGAGCGCACCGCCGCGCCGAGGCCTCGCAGGTGCCAACGCTGTCCCACGGCGGCCGCGGCCCGGTCGTCGTCGCCGATCTCCAACGGCACGACGCCGACGGCGATCAGGTTGCGCCGGTGGATGCGCGCGTAGCTGCCCGCGGCGATGGCGCGGACGCCCAGGTGCGCCGGCGCCAGCGCGGCGTGCTCGCGTGAGGAGCCCTGCCCGTAGTTGTGGCCCCCGATGATCAGGCCGCCGCCCCACTCCAGGGCGCGGGCCGGGAAGTCGGGGTCGAGCCTGGTGAACATGAACTCGGCGCACAGGGCGATGTTCGACCACACGGCCATGGCGATCACTCCGTCCGGAGCCATGTCGCCGGTCGAGATGTCGTCGGGCACGACGATGAGGACCCTCGCGACGAGGTCGTCGGGCAGTGGGCCCGGCGGATCGGGCGGCACGAGGTTCTCCCCGCGCTCGACGACCACGGCGCGCCGCTGCGCCGCGGATGGCGGCTCGACGAGGTGGTGGTCGTGGAGGGTGGCGTCCGGTGGGACGGCCGGTCGCAGCGTCGGCTGCCCGGCGGTGCGTGGGTCGGTGATCGTCCCGGTCAGGGCGCTGGCCGCGGCGGTGGCGGGCGAGCAGAGGTACACGGCGTCGTCGACGGTGCCGCTGCGGCCGGGGAAGTTCCGGTTGAACGTGCGCAGCGACGGACGGGCCTTCACGGGGGCCTGGCCGATGCCGATGCACGGCCCGCAGACCGGTTCCAGCATCCGCGCGCCCGCCGCCGACAGGTCCGCGTAGACCCCGGACCGGATGATCGTGTCCAGGATCTGCCGCGAGCCCGGCGTCACCGTGAGCGCCACCCCCGGCGCCACCGAGGTGCCCTGCAACCGGGCGGCGACCGTGGCCAGGTCCTCGTACGCGCTGTTCACCGACGACCCGACACAGATCTGCACCACCTCCGTGCCCGCCACCTCGGCGACCGGCACGACGTTGCCCGGCGACGGGGGCAGCGCGACGAGCGGCTGCAGCGCCGCCAGGTCGATCCGCTGCACCTCGTCGTAGTCCGCGCCGGGGTCCGCGGCCAACGCCCGGTAGTCGTCGCCGCGCTCCTGCGCCACGAGCCAGCGGCGGGTCTCGTCGTCGGCGGGGAAGACGCCCGCGGTCGCCCCGGTCTCCACGACCATGTTGCAGATCGTCGCCCGGCCTGCCACGGGGATCCTCGCGACGCCGTCGCCGAAGAACTCGAACACCGCGCCGTGCCCGCCGCGGACGCCGTGGCGGCGCAGCAGCTCCAGGATCACGTCCTTGGCCTCGACCCCGTACGGCAGCGCGCCGGTGAGCTCGACGCCGACCACCCGCGGGCACGGCAGGTCGAACCCGTACCCGGCCATCGCGACGGCGACCTCCAGGCCGCCCGCGCCCGTCGCGAACATCCCGACCGCGCCCGCCATCGTGCTGTGCGAGTCGGCGCCCAACAGCAGGCCGCCGGGCCTGGCGAAGCGCTCCAGGTGGACGTAGTGCGAGATACCGTGGCCCGGCGGGGAGTAGAGCAGCCCGTAGCGCTGCGCGAAGGAGCGCAGGTAGCGGTGGTCCTGCATGTTCCGGTCGTCGATCTGCAGCACGTTGTGGTCGACGTACATCACCGCGAGCGGGACGGCCACCGCGTCGCATCCGAGCATCTCGAACTGCATCGCGCACATCGTCCCGGTGGCGTCCTCGACGAGGACCTGGTCGACGGACACGGTGACGTCGTCGCCGGGTGTGAGCGCGCCCGCGCGCAGGTGCGAGCGCAGGAGCTTGTGCGTGAGCGTGTGGGGCATCAGGGGAACATCCCGGCCCGGGGCACGAGGGCGGGCACCTCGTGGCCGAGCTGTGCACCGAGGAACTCCGCGGTGGGCAGCAGGGTCGTGTACGCGTTGGCGAAGCCGGTGTTGCGCGTGTTGTGGAAGTGGAAGCGCAGCACCACGGCGTCCCCGAGGGTGTCCCGCATCCGCGCGGTCAGGTCGGCGACCTGGTTCGGCGCACCGACGCCGACCGTGTCGGCCAGGCACAGCTCCTGCACCCCGGCGTCCGCGCAGCGCTGGGCGAGCTCCGCGACACGGGCGGGGTCGACCTCGCCCTCGAACGGGCACCCGAAGGCCGTCGCGAGCGTGATCGTGGTGAACAGCCCCTGGTCGCGCGCGGCGTCGACGACGTCGCCCGCCATCCGCATCGCCTCGTCGGCGGTGACGTTCTGGTTGCGCCCGCTGAAGGTGTCGCTGACGCACACCACGACGTTGACCTCGTCGACACCCGCGCCGACGGCCCTGTCGAGGCCCTTGCGGTTGAGGATCAGCCCGGCGTAGGACACACCCTCGCGGCGCGGGACGCGATCCATGACGGCCTCGGCGTCGGCCATGGTGGGCACCAGCCGGGGATGGGCGAACGACACGGCCTCGATGCGCCGGGCGCCCGCGTCAACCAGCCGGGTGACCAGCTCCACCTTGGCGTCCGTCGTGAGGATCGTCTTCTCGTTCTGCAGCCCGTCGCGCGGGCTGACCTCGACGATCGTGACCCCGTTCATGCCGGTGTCTCTCCTAGATCAACGGTCGCAGCTCGCGGAGCCACTTCGAGGACCGGACCGCGACGGCCAGCTCGACCAGCGCGCGTCCGTGCAGGTGGGCGAGCTGACGCGGCTCGTCGAGCAGCGCCGTGCCGTCCTCGGCGTAGGCCGCCGAGGGGAAGTAGAGGCCTGGCGAGAGCAGGTGCGCGCCGAAGAAGCCGCCGAGGACGCCGCGGACCTTCTCGACGGCCAGGAAATGATGGTCGCTCGCCCCGGTGAGCACGGTCGCGCAGGCCGTGGCGCGCAGCGGGTCGCCCGACTCGTAGGGCATGCCCCGGCCGGTCGCCTCCAGCAGGGCCTTGAGCTGCGACGTGATGTCGGCCCGGTAGGTGGGCGAGCCGAGGACGACCGCCTCCGCCTCGTCGACCGCCGCCACCGCGTCCGGCACGGCGGTGTCGGCGAGCTCGACCACCCGGGTGTCCGCGCCCTCCTCCGCCGCGCCGGACAGCACCGCGTCCACCGCGACGCGCGTGCGCCCGCCCGCGTTCGGCGACCCGACCACACCGACGACCAGCATTCCCGTGACCTCCCGTACGACCGGCCACGGCGCCTGCCGCGGGCAGGCGCCGTGCGCGGCATCAGTGCCGAAGGCCAGCTTCCACCATCAGCGGCATGACCTTCTCCTCGACGACCTGCTCAGGGGTGCCGACCACCGGGTAGCCGGCCCATCCGGCGATGAACCGCTCCTGGAACTGCTTGATCTGCTCGTTGAACGACTGGCTCTCCATGCCCGCGACCTTCATCACGTTCCCGGCCGCGTCCCAGTCGCCGTGGTCGATCACCGACTGGAACGCGTCCTTGGCCTCCTTCTCCGTGTCGCGGACGACGACGAGGCCGTAGGTCATCGTCGAGATGTCGCGGTCGAACTCGTCGCGGGCCTTGGCGCGCAGCGTCTTCGTGTAGGTCGACATGTTATCCAGCGTGTCGAGCGACGCGAAGTTGATGTCCACGTTGCGCGCGGAGAACTCGACGCCCGAGGGCGAGTTGCCCGCGTTGATGAGCACCGGGTGCGGCGCCTGGTGCGGCTTCGGGTACGACTCCAGGTTCTCGCCCTCGAAGAACGACCCCTGCGTGCTGAACGACCCTTCCTCGCTCCACAGCCTCTTGACCAGGTCGATCCACTCCTGCCCGAACACGTAGCGCTCGTCGTGCTGACGCTGCTCGCCGTGGAACATGTCCATCTCGGGGCTGAACCAGCCCATCACGAGGTTGAGCCCGAACCGGCCACCGGAGATGTGGTCGATGGTGACGGCCGCCTTCGCGGCGACGATCGGGTGCACCGTCGGCAGGTGCGAGGTGGCGAAGACGGCGATGTTCTCCGTCGCCTCGGCCAGCCCCGCCGCCCAGGTGTAGGTCTCGAAGCAGTTGCCGTTGAAGTTGGTGGTGCCACCGAAGCCCCGCCAGCGGGCGATGGGGACCAGCGCCTCGAACCCGAGGGCGTCGGCCCGTTGGGCGATCTCCTTGGTGTGCTCCCACGTGGCCCTGTAGGTGGTCGGGGCGTGCGACATGATCAGCCCGTAGCTGCAGTTCGTGCCGAACAGCCCGAGCTTCATCCTCTGGTCGTTGAACATCGGGTTGGTCGTCTTCCGGTCGACCAGCGGCTTCGTCTCCGACTCGGGCCGGGGAGCGGTGGGGTTGAGGTCGAGCGCCATCTTCTTCTCTCCTTAGCCGAGCTTGAAGGGGTCGCGGGTCGCGCCGGTGAGCTCCACCCACACGGACTTGACCTCGGTGTACTCGTTGAGGGCGTCGGCGCCGTTCTCGCGGCCGAGCCCGCTCTGGCCGAAGCCGCCGAACGGCGCATAGGGGCCGAGCACCCGGTAGGCGTTGACCCAGACCGTGCCCGCGCGCAGCTCGGCGGCCACCCGGTGCGCCCGCTGCACGTCGCGCGTCCACACCGAGCCCGCCAGCCCGTACGGGGTGTCGTTGGCGAGCTTGAGCGCCTCCTCCTCGGTGCGGAAGGTCAGCGCGACGGTCACCGGGCCGAAGACCTCCTCGCGCACCACGGTGTCCTCGGCGCCCGCGCCGGTGAACAGCGTCGGCTTGACGAAGAACCCGCCCAGGTCCGCGGCCGCCGCCCCGCCGCACGCCGCCGTCGCGCCCTCCTTCTGCGCGGTGTCGAGATAACCGAGCACCTTCTCGTACTGCGGCTTGTTCGCGATCGGACCCATCTCGGTGTCCGGGTCGTTGGGGTCGCCGAGCTTGATCGTGTTCGCCCGCTCGGCCACGAGCCGGACCAGCTCGTCGTGGACGCTCTCGTGCACGATCACCCGCGACCCCGCCATGCAGGTCTGCCCGGTCGCGGCGAAGACGCCCGCGATGATGCCGTTGGCCGCAGCGGGCAGGTCGGCGTCCTCGAAGACGATCTGCGGCGACTTGCCGCCCAGCTCGAGGGTCACGCGGTTGAGGTTGTCCGCTGCGGCGTGCGCGACCGCCCGGCCCGTCGCCGTCGAGCCGGTGAACGCGACCTTGTCGACGCCCTTGTGGCTCGCGAGGTGGGCGCCGAGCTCGCGGCCCGATCCGGCCACGACGTTGAAGACGCCGTCGGGGAAGCCCGCCTCGTGGAGCACCTGGGCGAAGGCGAGGGTCGACGCGGGGGATGGCGACGTAGCGCCCGTCGGTCGTGCGGCTGACGACGTGCTCGCCCGCCAGCCGCACCAAGGCGTGCGCGATGTGGACCGGGTCGAGGCCCAGCGAACCGCCGAGCGCCGTCGGGTCCAGAGGCTGGGACAGCGGCACCTTGCGGGCCAGCACCCACACGCGGACCGCCGCGTAGGCCTCCTCCTCGCGGGCGCTCTCGAGCCTGCCGAACCGGCCGCGGAAGTAGGTGAGCGGCGCCCGCTCGTGACCCGCGGCCGTGGCGACCTGGGCGAGGAAGACGGTGTGCGTGCCCCCGGCGACGGTCTCGGCGACCCGGCACTCGAGATGCGCCAGCGTGCCGCCCAGCACGGGGACGCCGTCGATGCCCTGCTCGTAGGTGGTGTTCGCGAACTTGTCGCCCTTGCCCGCGAACTGGTAGGCGAGGTCCTGTTGTCCCTCGGCGAGGATGTTGACGCAGAACGTGCCCGCCTTGAGGATCGCGGCCTGGGTCTCGCTCGCCTTGTTCAGACACACCAGCACCATCGGCGGCTCCATCGACAGCGAGCTGACCGCGCTGGCCGTCGTGCCGAAGGGGGCGCCGTCGACCGTCGTCGTGATGATCGTGACGCCGCTGGCGAACCGTCCGATGACGTCCCGGAAGACCTGTTGGTCGGCCAGCGTCATGCCCGGCCGGGTGGCGTCGACGGCGGCATCTGCTCCATGGGTCATGACGTCGCCTGCCCTCCCACTACGCCTCTGCCGCGGAGCTTCTCCACGTCCTCGTCGGTGAGCCCCAGCAGTTCGCCCAGCACGGCGTCGGTGTCGGCGCCGAGCGCCTGGCCCGCCCAGCATGTCCTTCGGCTCGTAGACCCCGCCTGCGGGCACACCGGTCTCGTGCAGCTTGGCGAGCAGCGTGGCCGAGTCGAACCGCTGGGTCCAGCCCGCGATGATCGTGTCGATCTCGGTCATGTGCCGCCCGCGTGCGCGGTGGTTGGCGAAACGGGGGTCGGCCGCGAGGTCGGGCATCCCCATCACGTCCACCAGCCTGCGGAAGACGGAGTCCTGGTTGGCGGCGATGAGGACCTGTCCGTCGCTGGTCGGGTAGACGTTGCTCGGCGCGATCCCGGGCAGGGTCGGACCGGTCCGCTCGCGCACCGTCCCGTGCGCGCACCACTCCACGACGAGTGACTCCGTCACCGCGAGGACCGACTCGAAGATGCTCGCGTCGACGACCTGACCGCGGCCGGTGCGGTGCCGCGCCTCGAGGGCGGCCAGCGCGCCCATCGCGCCGAACATGCCGGTGAGCGAGTCGCCGATGCTGATGCCGATGCGGATCGGCGGCAGGTCCGGGTAGCCGGTCAGCGCCCGCAGACCGCCCATCGCCTCGCCGATCGAGGCGTAGCCCGCCCGGCGGGCGTACGGCCCTGTCTGGCCGAACCCGCTGATCCGCACCATGATCAGCTCGGGGCGCAACGCCGACAGCCGCTCCCAGCCGAGCCCCACTTCTCCAGCGTTCCCGGGCGGAAGTTCTCCACGAGGATGTCGGCCTGCGCGACGAGGTCGCGGACGAGCTGCTGGCCCTCCGGGGTGCGCAGGTCGACGGCGACGCTGCGCTTGTTCCGCGCGGCGACGCTCCACCACAGCGAGTCACCGCTCACGTCGGCGTGCCCCCACTGGCGCAGCACGTCGCCCTTGCCCGGCGGCTCGATCTTGACGACCTCGGCCCCGAGGTCGCCGAGGAGCTGCCCGCAGAAGGGGCCCGCGATGACCTGTCCGAGCTCGACGACCCGGACACCGGCGAGTGGTCCAGACACGCCGACTCCTCCCTGGCCGACAACACTGTCCGGCGGGTGTAGCCCCGTTCGGCCCCCGATGGCCGGGCCCAGTCTCTGTCGTCCCGATCACACCTGGCTAGCCGCTGGCCGCAGGCCGGTAGCCGCAGAACGCACAACGCCGGCCTTCCGTGATCAACTGTTGCGTGACATGAGCGCCATATGTGGCCGTCATGTCACGCCAACGTGGATCATCGGGGGGCGAGGGCGGTTCCTCACCCGCCTGCTGGGCGAGTGTGCGCCGCCTACCTCGCCGCGCTCCGGCCAGAGGGCGGGCGGCTCGACGCGCTCGTCTGCCACGGTGCCGCTACCCGCCCCCGCCCGTCGGGACGACGACACGACGGAGCTCAAGGGAGAGCAGGTGCCCGTCTTCGCCACCATGGCCGCAATACCGGCCCCGGCGCCACGGCGGGCCTGCCCGCGCGCTCCCTCCCGGCGGGCACGACCGGCGGGGGTCTCCCGGTGGGCATCTCGCTCGCGGCGCTGGCCGGCGAGGACGCCGCACTCCTCGCGGTCGCGCGTCGGGTCGAGGCCGCGCTCGCGTCGTCAGGCGGGCAGAAACGGCGAACTCGGTGTGGTGAGACGCGGGACTCACCGTGCGGGCGGGTCCGCCACGTCGTCGACGACGCGCACGGCAAGCGACCACCGCCCGTCGGACGTGGTCGCGGGGCCGGTGACCCGGACGGCGGCGCCGACCCGCTCGGACGCCCGGCCGTACGCGTCGCGCTCCTCGGCCGTCGCGGGGCGGGGCGCGCGGGTGGCCAGGTCCCAGGCGAGCTCGCCGCCGGGGGCCAGCGGCCGCAGCCGGATCTCCGGGTGCCTGCCGACGAGCACGAGGTCGTCGCCGCGGCGCTCGACGGTCCCGTCCACGGTCAGCTCGACCCCGCGGAAGGCGTAGCTGCCGTTGGCGGAGCGGGCGAGCTGGGCGGGCCAGGCGTCGAGGTCCGGCAGCCCGTCGCCGCGGAGGTACACCTGAGCGGTGGAGTCGGCGGCGTCGGCGTCCGGGGCGACGACCGCCACGCCGTCGAGCGTCGCCAGCGCCTCGTAGGCACCGCCCCAACAGGCGGCGAGGCCGTAGGGACACTGGGCCGTGAGCCCGACGGTCACCCGGGTGCCCGCGGGCGGCGGGTCGGCCAACCGCGCGGGCGGGGGGCCCGAGCGCGCGGGTGCGGCCGGCGCGCTCGCGGCGACCTGTGGGGCGGCGGCCGTGGGTCCGGCGTGCGGGTCCGCCGCGGCGATCCGGACGACGCGCGCGACCGACGGCACGCCCGCCGCGTTCAGCACGAACAGCATGTAGTGCCCGGGCACGCACACCCCGGGCTGGCCCGGAAGCGTGGCCCGCAGCGTGGTGCCTTGTGCGGTGAACGGCACGGGCAGGAAGCGTTGGTTCCCGTTGAACGCGTGGGTGACCGACGCGAGCCGCACGAGCGTCACCATGGCGACGTCGGGGTCGGCGACCTCGATCGCGAACGTGCCGCCGACCGTGAGCTCGTCGGGAGCCGCCGTCACCACCGGCCGGGCCCCTCGGAACAGGTACGGCGGGTGGAAGAGCTGCGCGTCGCGATGGGTGTCGGCGGGGGCGTTGGGCGACGCGCCGACCATGTACTCCCCGCCGCCCGCGCTGAGCACGGTGCCGTCCGGGAGCAGCACGGCGGTCGCGTGGTAGCAGCGGTCGACGTCCTCGGCGGCCAGCGTCGTCCAGGTGCCGGTCGTCGGGTTCCACAGCTCGGCGGCGTGCACCGGCTTGCCGGGGGAGACGTCGTTGAACCCCGGCCCGCTGGTGCCCCCGGTCACCAGGACGGTGCCGTCGGGCAGCAGCGTGGCGTTGTGCTGGCGCCTCCGGTACCGCATGGACGCGGCGGGTCGCCATGTCGGCGTCGCCTCCGCGAGGTCGATGACCTCGGCCGCGGCGCTGGGCAGGTCGGTGCCCGCGTCGTTGCCGCCACCGATGTAGATCACCTTGCCGGGCTCGTACAGGACGGACGGTCCGTACTGCCGGTCGCCGCCCAGCCGGGGCGCGAGCGGGGCCCAGGTGCCGTGGCCCGCGGTGTCGAGGAGGTAGGTCGTCGGGTTGGAGCCCGCCATGAACACCCGGCCGTCCGGGGCGACGTGCGTGCGCGGGTAGAGCGGCAGGCCGATGAAGTCGACGGTCGGCGTCCAGGCGGTGCCGTCCCAGATCTCGGAGACCGCGTCGACGACGATGGTGCCGCCGACCGCCGCGCTGCCGGAGATCACCAGCACCCGGCCGTCCGCGAGGGTGGTGGCGGTCGGGTACCAGCGCCCGCCGTTCATCGGCGGCAGCGGGGTCCACGTTTCGGTCCGGTAGTCGTAGGTGCAGGCGTGGTCGATGCCGTCGCCGTCGGCGATGTGCCCGCCCGCGACGAGCAGGCGGCCGTCGGGCAGGTACGCGTGCCCCGCGCAGAACAGGTTGACCGTGGTGCCGTCGGCGCGCCGCGGCTGCGGCGTCGGGGTGCTCGTCCCGGTGGCGGGGTCCCAGACATGCGGGGTGCAGGAGTGCTCGTTCATCGAGCCTGCCGGGTCGTCGCGACGGCCCCAGAACAGCACCTTGCCGTTCGGCAGCAGGTGGGCGTGGATCGCGACGTTGGGCAGGGGGAACACCGGGTCCCACCGCCCGACGTCGGCCGGTGGTGGCAGCACCGCCGCCTTGACCAGGCCGAGACGTTGCAGCAGCGCCCGCAGGGCGCGCCCGAGAGCCGTGACGAACGACAGGAGCCAGCGCACGGGGCCATCCTGGCGCAGGGGCGGCCCGGAGTCAGGGTGCCACGTCGCGGGCGAGCAGGTCCGCCCAGGTCTCACGGCGCACGACCAGCCGGTGGGCGCCGCCCGCGGCGAACACCACCGGGATGCGGCGTGCGCCGTTGTAGTTGTTCGCCATCGTGTGGCAGTAGGCGCCGGTGGCGGGGACGGCGAGCAGGTCGCCGACCCGGGGGTCGCGCAGCCGCACGTCCTCGACCAGCACGTCGCCGGACTCGCAGTGGCGGCCGACGACGGTGACCGGCTCGCCGCCGCCCACCCGGTTCGCGATGGTCGCCTCGAACCGCTGGCCGACCAGTGCGACCTCGAGGTTGTCGCCCATGCCGCCGTCGACGGCGACGAAGGTGGTCAGGCCCGGTTTCACGGTGGTCACCGTGTAGACGGTGGCGGCGTTGCGGCAGACCATGCTGCGGCCGGGCTCGATGAGGATCCGGGCGGCGTACGGCAGGTACGCATGTGCGGCGCCGACCAGCACCTCCAGGTACGTGTCGAGGCTCGGCGGGACCTCGGCGTAGGTGTAGCGGGCCCGAGGCCGCCGCCGAGGTCGTAGACCGGAAACGTGCCGAGCGTCCCGAGCGTGGCGACCGCCGCGGCCAGCTCCTCCGGGTTCATCAGCTGCGAGCCGACGTGCGTGTGCAGCCCGTCCAGCCGCAGCCGCGGGTGCGCCTCGATCCGGGCGATCGCCTCCTTCGCCGCCGCGGGCAGCAGCCCGAACTTGCTGCCCTCGTGCCCGGTGGCGTACGCCGCGTGGGTCGTGGCCCGCCCGCCGGGGATGACGCGGACCAGGCACGCCTGCGTCCGGCCTGCCGGGACCAGCGCGTCGAGCCGGTCGACGTCGTCGAGGTTGTCCACGACGACGGTCCCGAGCCCGTGCTCGACGGCCAGCGCGAGCTCCTCGGTGGTCTTGGCGTTGCCGTGCAGCAGGAGCGTCGCCGGGTCGGCGCCTGCGGCGAGCGCGCTGAGGATCTCGCCGCCGCCCGCCACGTCCAGCCACAGCCCTTCGGAGACCATCACGCGCTGCACGGCCGTGCATGGGAATGCCTTTGAGGCGAAGGCGACCCGCGAGTCGGGCCAGCGGGCGGCCAGCTTCTCCCGGTAGTCGCGCGCCCGGCGGCGCAGCGCGTCCTCGGCGACGACCATCACCGGGGTGCCGTACGCGGCCGCGAGCTCGTCGAGCCTGCAGCCGCCGACCACCAGCATCCCGTCGTCGTCTTCGCGCGTCTGCGGCGGGAAGAGATCGAGCACCGCAGGCGGGCTGGTCGTCATGGGCACATTCTGAGCCCGCCGGGCACATGTCCGTTATGGTCCGATCGCGCCTAGGGACGAGGGGGCCGGGGCATGCCCGTTTTCATGATCGAGCGTGCGTACGCCGAGGAGGTCGAGGCGAACGCCGACCTGGACGGCATCCGGCGCATCAACGACGAGGAGGGCGTGCGCTGGCTGTACTCCTTCCTCTCCGCGGACCGCAGGAAGACGTACTGCCTCTACGAGGCCCCGTCGCCGGACGCGATCCGGCAGGCGGCGGCGCGGGCCGGGCTGCCCGCCGACGTCGTGGTGGAGGTGGCCGAACGCCTTCTGCCCGACGGCAGCAGCGAGAGCGTGTGACCGCCGCTCAGACCAGGTGGTGCTCCGTCGCGTAGCGGGCCGCCTGGGTGCGGTTGGCGGCGCCGGTCTTCATCAGGATGCTGCGGATGTGGTTGGCGGCGGTGTTGGCGCTGATGAACAGCCGCGCGCCGATCTCGCGGTTGCTCAGGCCCCGGGCCAACAGCTCGAGCACCTCCACCTCGCGCGCGGTGAGGTTGGCCGGTCCCGCTGACCGGCGCAGCGGCTCGAGCGCGCGCAGCACACGGGTCTGGCCGATCGGCTCGGCCAGCGCGCGGGCCTGCTCGGCGAGGTCGCGGGCGCGCGCCGGGTCGGTGCCGGACGCGTGCAGCGCGTGCTGCGCGAGGGTTTCGGCGGTGTGCACCACCGAGCCCATCCGGCGGTCCATGGCCAGCGCGGCCGTGAAGTGCCGCTCGGCGGCATCGCCGTCGCCCAGCAGCGCGGCCACCCGTGCGACGTAGCGGTCGGCGCTTCCGAACATCGCGACGAACTGGCCGCCGACGATGTTCCTCCCCTCGTACGCGGCGAGGAACGGCCGAAGGACGCCCGCCGCGTCGCGGTCGCCCACCGCGAGCGCTCCCTCCGCCAGGAACGCGAGCTCGATCGGCCACTGCGCATCCGTGACGCGCGCGGCGAGGTGGCCGTCGAGCAGGTGCCGCAGCGTCCGCCGGATGCCGTCGACGATCTCCAGCTCGGTGTACAGCGCCAGCAGACCCGGCACCCAGCGCCCGGCGAAGGACTCCCGACCGGTGAGATGCGGGCGGACGGCGTCGAGCCCGCCGGTCTCGCGCCGGATCATGAACATCTGCACGCCGTACGAGCCGTCCGTCGGCTCCCCTTCGAAGGCGTTCCCGAGCTGCAGCGCCGCGGCGGCGCGTTGCTCGGCCTGCTCGAAGTCGCCCTCGCAGAAGGCCCGTCCCTGTGCGATGCACCCCGCGAAGTAGTTGTGCCAGGGCTGCCCGGTGGACTCGGCGGCCCGCCGGACGTCGGCGACCGCCTCGGCCAGGTCGTCCGGGCGCCCGGCGAGGTAGCTCACCAGGGCGCGGAAGAACGCAGCGTGGCTCAGGGTCTCGCGGTCGCCCACCGCCGTGCACATCAGCGTCAGCTCGGCGGAGCGGGCGAGCTGGATGGCGGCCACGTCGGGGGTGAGCCCGTGCCACAGGCTGGTCTTGATGGCGTGCTGCAACGTCGCCCTGTCGCCGCAACGCCGCGCCCGGTCGATGGCCTCGCCGCCGACCGCCCGTGCCTCGGCCGTGTGTCCCACCAATGCCAACGCGCGACCGAGGCTGCCCAGCGCCCGAACACGGCGTGGGTCGTCGGCCGGGAGCCCGCACTCGGCGATGGTCGTGTTCAGCAGGTCGGCGGCCCGGGTGTCGGCCAGGCCCGGCCGGGCGTTGGCCTCCTCGACACCCATCGCCGCCCGCAGCCGCACGAGCGGGTCGGACATGGCGGCGAGCCGGTCGCAGATCGCCCGGGCGCGGGCCGCGTCGCCTGCGCGCATGTGGTTCGCCGCGGCCTCGAACGACAGCTCGGCGCGTACCCGCTCCGCGGTCTCCGGCAGGCCCGCGGCCCGGTCGAACCACAGCGCCGCCTCCTCGAACGCGAGGCTGTGCTCGGCCTGCCGGGCCGCCGACACCGCGTAGCGCAGCGCCTTCTCGTGGAACCCGAGGACGGCGGCCGCGAGGTAGTGGTGGGCGATCCGCGGCGTCAACGCGGGGTCGTGGTGCGCCTCCAACGCCTCGGCCACCGTGGCGTGCAGCGCCGTGCGCCGGGCCTGCGGCAGCCGGTCGACCACCGCCTGCCGGGTGAGCGCGTGCACGAAGCCGAAGCGGCCCGGCGACCCGTCGGGCTGGTCGACGGCCTCGATCAACCCGACGGCGGCGGCCGCGTCGACGGCGTCCATGCTCAGGTGGCGGTCGGTCGCGCTCGCCCGGACCAGCGTCGGCAGGTCGAACGTGTCGCCCAGCACCGCGGCCAGCTCGATGATCTCGCGCACCCGCTCGGCGAGGCCCGCGAGCCGGGCCGCCACCGTGTCGCCGACGGAGGCGGGCACCCGCTGCGGGCCGCGCAGGGCGGCCACGCCGCCGCGGCGTTCGAGGTCGATCCACGTCTCGCGCAGGAAGAACGGGTTGCCGCCGGTGCGGTCGCGCAGGATCGCCGCGGGCGCCCGCGCCCGGTCCGGGGACACCCGAGCGTGCTGGCACACGAACTCGGCGACGGCCTCCGTGTCGAGGCCGCCGAGGTCGAGGCGGCGCACGCCATCGAGGCGGTGCAGCTCGGCCATGCGGGCGCTGAGCACGTCGGAGCGGTCCGGCGCGGTCGTGCGGAACGTGCCCACCACGAGCGTGCGGGTGTCCAGGCACGCGTGCACGAGGTGCTCCAGCAGCGCGATCGTCGGCAGCTGGGCCCAGTGCAGGTCGTCGACGACGACGGCCAACGGCCGGTCCCTTGCCATCCGCCGGAAGAGCCGGGCGACGGCGTCGAAGAGGTCGCGGCGGCCGTCATGGGCAGGTTCCTCCGCGGCCTTGTCGGGCGGGAGGTGCCGTTCGACGTGCCGGGACAGCCGCCGCAGCTCGACCGTCGTCGCGTCGGCCAGCGTGCCGGGCTCGCTGCCGCGGAACAGGTGGTCGAGCATCTCGACGAACGGCTGGTAGGGGACGCCCGCGTCCTTGGTGGCCGTGCCGACGAGCACCCCGACGCCCTGCTCGTGCAGGGCGCACGCCGCCTCGGCGGCCAGCCGGGTCTTGCCCGCGCCCGGTTCGCCGCCCAGCAGCAGGACCTGGCCGCTGCCCCGCTCCACCCGCTCCCAGACGGTCTCCATGACCCCGAGCTCGTAGCGGCGGCCGACGATCCGGGCCTGACGTGCCGCGACGACCCGCGGAGGCAGGCCGACCGGGCTCCACGGCGCCATGGCACGCACGGTACCCAGTGCCACTCCGGTCCCTCGATAGTCAGATCTGACCGTCCTGCGGCATGGCCGAAAGTGGTCAGCATCGGTCATGACGGGCATCGGGCCGCTCCCGCATCGTCTCGGTCGACGCTGGAGCGAAGGAGCACAACGCGATGACCAGGACCGAGACGACCGAGCTGCGCAGCCGCATGACGGGGCAGGTCCTCACCCCCGACGACGCGGGCTACGACGAGGCCAGGGCGATCTACAACAGCATGATCGACCGGCGGCCCGCGCTCATCGCCCGCTGCCGGACGGTCGCCGACGTGCGGGCCGCGCTCGCGGCCGGGCGCCGGTCCGGGCTGGCGATCGCCGTGCGCGGCGGCGGGCACAACGGCCCCGGGTTCGGCACCGTCGACGACGGCCTGGTCATCGACCTGTCGCCGATGAACGCGGTGGATGTCGACCCGGCCGCGCGGCTGGTCAGGGTGGACGGCGGCGCGACCTGGGGCGCCGTCGACGCCGCGACGCACCGGCACGGGCTGGTCACGCCGTCCGGGATCATCTCCACCACCGGCGTCGGCGGCCTCACGCTCGGCGGCGGCCACGGCTACCTGTCCCGCAAGCTCGGCCTGACGATCGACAACCTGGTCGCGGCCGACGTCGTGCTCGCCGATGGCAGGCTGGTCACGGCCTCGGAGAGCACCCATCCCGACCTGTTCTGGGCGCTGCGCGGGGGCGGCGGCAACTTCGGGGTCGTGACGTCGTTCCTGTTCCGGTGCCATCCGCTCACGAACGTGGTCGCGGGGCCCACCGTCTGGCCGGTCGAGGCCACCGCCGAGGTGCTGAGCTGGTACCGGGACTTCCTGCCCGCCCAGCACGAGGACCTCTACGGCTTCTTCGCCACGATGACGATCCCGCCCGGCGACCCCTTTCCCGCCGAGCTGCACCTGCGCAAGGCGTGCGGCGTCGTGTGGTGCTACTCCGGCGACCCCGCCGACGCCGACGCGGCGTTCGCGCCCGTGCGCGCGATGGCCCCGCAGTGGGAGGGCATCGGCCCGGTGCCGTTCCCCGCGATGCAGTCGGCGTTCGACGCGCTCTACCCGAAGGGGCTGCAGTGGTACTGGCGCGGCGACTTCGTCCGCACCGTTCCGGACGAGGCCGTCGCCGTGCACGCCCGGTTCGCCGAGGCGCTGCCGTCGATGCACTCGACGATGCACCTGTACCCGGTCGACGGCGCGGTGCAGCGCGTCGGGTCGGGCGACACCGCGTGGAGCCACCGCGACGTCACGTGGTCCCAGGTGATCGTCGGGGTCGACCCCGACCCGTCCAACGCGGACGCGATCAGCCGGTGGACGGTGGACTACTGGGGCGCCGCGCACCCGTACTCGGCGGGCGGCGCCTACGTGAACTTCATGATGGACGAGGGCCCGGACCGGGTGCGCGCGACCTACGGGGACAACTACGCCCGGCTGGCCGCCGTCAAAGCGGTCTACGACCCGGACAACGTCCTGCGGATCAACCAGAACATCCCGCCGTGCGCCGACTCCTGACGGCACACTGGTCGCCGTGTCCGACGTCGACCCGAAGGCGGCCTACGACCGTCTGCGCGCGGCGCACCTCGGCGCGGTGCGCGCCGCGCTGATGGACCACGTGGCGCGGCTGGACTGGCCGCGGGAGCGCATCGAGCGCTACCAGACCGAACGGCTCCGGTCGCTGCTCGCGTTCGCCCGCGAGCGCTCGCCGTTCCACGCGGGCCGGATGGCCGAGCTCGACCCGGCCACGGCGACCGTCGCCGACCTCGTCCGCCTGCCGCCCATGACCAAACAGGACGCGCGGGAGCGGTGGGACGCGATCGTCACCACGCCCGCCATCGACCGCGCGGGCGCCGAGGCGGTGCTGGCCGGGCAGCGGTGGTTCTCCTACACGCCCACCGGGCTGCAGGTGTTCAGCTCGGGCGGGTCGAGCGGTGTGCGCGGGGTCTACGTGTGGGACTGGGAGCAGTTCGTCACGCTCGCCTGTCTCGCGTGGCGGTGGCAGGCGCGGGCCGCCGGGTCGGACGGCGGCGGGCGGCTGGCCGTGCTGGAGGCGGGCGAGCCGCCGCACGCGAGCACCCCGCTGTTCGACGTCGTCGCCGGGCCGGTCGCGGAGAGCGTCGTGATCCCGGCGGCGGCGCCGTTCGGCACGGTGCTGGCCGCGGTGGCGGACGCGCGGCCCACGGACCTGGTGGGTCGACGCGGACGGCCGCCCGGTCGGGCCCGACGAGCCCGCCGCGCGCACGCTCGCGACCGGGCTGGCGGGCCGCACGTTCCCGTTCCTCCGCTACGACCTCGGCGACGAGGTCACGCTGCTGCCCGGGCGCTGCGCGTGCGGCAGCGCGATGCCGCGCGTCGCCGACATCGCCGGTCGGCGCGACGACGACTTCCACTACGGCGACCGCATGGTCCCGGCGAGCGCGTTCCGGTACGTGCTGGGCACCGACCCGCGCATCCCGGAGTTCCAGGTGCGGCAGACCGCCGCCGGGGCCGACGTGCTGGTGGTCGGGTCGCCCGACGTCGCCGCCGTCACCGCGGCGCTGGTCGCCTCCCTGCGGCCCTACGGACTGGCGCACGCCGAGATCGGCGTCCGCGTCGTGGAGCAGATCCCGCGGCACGCCTCGACCGGCAAGCTCAAGCGGTTCATCGCTTTGCCCCGAGCTGCCGATCGGCCGACGGGTGCGACGGGCTGACGTCGAGGGTCGGTGGTTGCCAGACTGACCGGCATGGGCGGATCGACGATGACCGGGCTGCTGGAGGCCGTCGGGGCGGAGCACGGGCCGCGGGTCGCGCTCGTGGAGAGCGGCAGCGGGCGGTCGCTGACCTTCGACGGTCTGCGCGGGGCGGCGGGCGCGCTGGCGGCCGAGCTGGCCGGGCGCGGTGTCGGGCGGGGCGACGTCGTCGCGCTGTGGCTGCCCAACCTGCTCGAGTACCTGGTGTGCGACTTCGCCCTCGCCGCGCTCGGCGCCGCGGGCCTGGGGGTGAACACCCGCTACGGCGCCCACGAGGTGACCGACCTGCTCGGGCGGGCGGCGCCCGTCGGGGTCGTGGTGCCGCACCGGTTCCTCGACCTCGACCCCGTCGGCATGCTCGCGGGCGCCGTCCGCTCCGGCGCCCTCGCGCCGCCGTGGGTGGCCGTGGTCGGGGCGCCCGCCGACGAAGACCCCGCGGCCGACCTCGCCGCCTTCGACGTCGGCGCGGGGGCCTTCCGAGTGCCGGACCCGACGGTGGGCGGCGCGGCCCCACTCCCCGCCGCGGGCAGGCCGGACGACCCCGTCGCGTACTTCACCACGTCCGGCTCGACGGGCGCGCCGAAGCTGCCCGGCCACCCGCAGAGCGCCGTCGTCGAGCACGCCGGGAATGTGGCGCGGGCGCTCGACATGCGCGCGGGCGACGCCCTGCACCTCGCCCTCCCGCTGTGCGGGGTGTTCGGGTTCAGCGCGGCGTTCGGCATGCTCGCGGCGGGCGGCACCTGCGTGCTCGAGCCGGTGTTCGACGCCGACCGGATGGCCCGCGACGTCGTCGCGCACCGGGTGACCCACCTGGTCGGCGGCGACGACATGCTCGGGCGCCTGATGGCGGCGTGGCGGGCCGCGCCCGCCGCGTGGCCCGCATGCCGCCGCGGCGCCGTCGCCGACTTCGGGGGACGGGCCGCGGACGTGGCGCGGTGGGCCGAGGAGGACCTCGGGGTCGCGCTCTCGGGCGTGTACGGGGCGTCCGAGCTCTTCGCGCTGGTCTCGGCGTGGCCCGCTGCGCTGCCGGTCGCCGAGCGGGTGCGTCCGGGTGGCGTGCCGGTGGCGCGGGGCATCGAGGTGCGGGCCGTCGACCCGGAGTCCGGCGCGGTGTGCGCTCCGGGCGTCACCGGCGAGCTGCAGTTCCGGGGCTACCCCGTCACCACCGGATACCTCGGCGGGCCGTCGGCGCCGACCGACGCCGACGGCTGGTTCGCCTCGGGCGACCTCGGCTCGACCACCGACGACGGCGCGTTCCTCTTCCTGTGCCGGGCCGGTGACGCGCTGCGGCTGCGCGGCTTCCTCGTCGAGCCCGCGGAGATCGAGGCGTTCCTCATGGCGCAGGAGGGCGTCGACACCGCGAAGGTCGTCGGCGCGGACGCGGGCGACGGCACCGTCGCGGTGGCGTTCGTGACGCTCCGGCCGGGGGCGGAAGTGACGGCGGCCGGGCTGCGGGACCGCTGCCGCGCGGAGCTCGCGACGTTCAAGGTCCCGGCCCGCGTCGAGGTGCTCGACGCGTTCCCGGTGACGACGGGCACGAACGGCACCAAGATCCGCGCGGCCGAGCTGCGGGAGTGGGCGGCGAAGCTGATCGGCCGTGCGCGGAAATGAGTGCTCCTGCCCTCTTTTCCGCGCACGACCGCCTCAGCCCAGCGCGTCGTACACCAGCCTGAGGTAGGCGGCGCTGCGCTCGGACCCGATGATCCCGGCGCCCATCTTGTTCATCATGTAGGAGATCGTGAGCCGCCGCCCGAGGTCCATGATGATCATCGAGCCGCCCCACCCGCCCCAGAAGCAGATCTTCTCCTGGGGGATCTCGGGCAGCGTCTCGGCCTCGGGGAGCCCGAAGCCGATGCCCCAGCGCAGGGGGATGCCGAGCACCACGTCGGTGCCGTGGGCCTGCTCCTCGAAAATCAGCTCGATGGTGTCGGGGCCGAGCAGCCGCACGCCGTCCACCGTGCCGCCACGGGGGATCGCGGAGATGATGCGGGCCACCCCGCGCGCGTTGGAGTGGCCGTTGCCGCCCCCGATGTCGGCGCCGCGCCAGCCCGGGGTGTTGGCGACCTCCGCGCCGAACCCCGGGCCGGTGAACGTCCGGACCATCGGGTGCATCGGGCCGAGCGCCTCGAGGTCGAACGGCAACGGCGGCGGGGGCACGACGTCGGCGATGCGGCCCCAGTCGCCCCGCGCGGCACCGATCTGGAAGTCGGCGCCCAGCGGGCCCGCGATCTCCTCGGCGACGAACCGCTTGAGCGACTTCCCGGTGACCCGCCGGACCACCTCGCCGATCAGATGCCCGTAGTTGATGGCGTGGTAGCCCGAGGCCGTGCCCGGCTCCCACCACGGCGCCTGGGCGGCGTAGCGGGCGGTGGCCTTCTCCCAGTCGTAGAGGTCCTCGACCGCCGCGGGCTGGTCGAGGCCCGACACCCCCGACGTGTGCGCGAGCAGGTGCCGGACCTCGACGTGTCCCTTGCCCGCCGCGGCGAACTCCGGCCAGTAGCGCGCCACCGGCGCGTGGACGTCGAGCAGGCCGCGGTCGACGAGCATCAGCGCGGCCAGCGCGGTGACCGTCTTGGTCGTGGACCAGACGTTGGTGATCGTGTGCTCGTCCCACGGCCGGGTGTGGTCGAGGTCGCGGTAGCCGCCCCAGAGGTCGACGAGGATCTCGCCGTCGACGTCGATGACGAACGACGCGCCCAGGTCCTCGCCCGAGTCGATGTTCGCCTGGAGGGCGGCGCGCAGGCCGTCGAAGCGGGGGTCGCAGGTGCCCTGTAGGTCGGCCATCGTCGTCTCCTCGTCGAGTGCGTGCTCGCATGATGCCTCGCGAGGTTCGGGACGGACACCCGTCACCGTGGGAACGAGGGGCCTGTCCCTTGATCGTCACTAAGCAGCGGTAATCGTTGTTCGATCACCGGATACGGCGGTGTCGCGGCGATCACTCGGATCCGACCTGGCGAGCACCCACTCCACGACGAGCAGGTTGGGCACCCAGGCCAGGAACGGCACGAGGGAGTAGGCGAGGTCGAAGTCGCCGAGCACCGTGGCCAGCACGGGCAGCCAGAGCCGCAGCGTCACCCCGGCGTAGATCGCCGCGAACGCGCGCAGCATCCACCGGCGGTGCACGGCGACGTCACCGCGGCGGATCGCCAGCAGGCCGAGCACCGGGAAGGCGAGCGAGAGGACGGCGAGCGAGCCGAAGCCCAGTGCGCCGACCGGCCCCGCGTAGTTCACCGGTGCCAGCGCCAGGCCCGCGAACCCGTCCACGAGCATGCCCGCGATCACGATCCGTCCCGTGGCTCGGTGCAGGCGCGGCACGCGGGCCCGCACCCAGGCGGTGAGCTGCACCGGGGCCAGCAGCAGCGCGGTCGCCGCGCCCGCGATGTGGACGTACAAGGCCACGCGCACCCATCCAGGCCGGGTTGCGTAGTTCGCGGCGATCTCGTGCCCGCCCGCGGCCAGGCCGTCGATCCCGGCGCTGAGATAGGGCAGTGGGGCGTACACCGCGATCGCCAGCGCCGTCAGCGTGAGCCACCAGATCCCTACGGTCCTCCGCCTTGTGCTCATGTCCCGACGCTGGGAACGGCGGCGCCCGTCGTCGCCCCTCGCGACGGTCGAGCCCCTCCCTCGCGCGAGGGAGGGGCATACACCCGTCGGGACGTCGCCCGGCAGCGCGGACCGGGTGCACGAT
Source organism: uncultured Actinomycetota bacterium (assembly GCA_963750095.1). Taxonomy (GTDB): domain Bacteria; phylum Actinomycetota; class Actinomycetes; order Mycobacteriales; family Pseudonocardiaceae; genus Pseudonocardia. Next base: position 105,508 of record CAVVPJ010000015.1, read on the forward strand.
GAGCCATGTCCAAGTCGGACCTGCTGCGCGTGCTCGCGCTGGTGGCGTTGGGGACGGCGGCAGGGATCCTGGCCGGGGCGCTGCCGCCCTACCGGCCCGTGCACCGGGTCGCGACACCGGTCAACTGGAAGCAGGGTGAGGACGTCATCATCGCGGGCTCGGTGTCCGACGACGAGGCCCGCACGATCTGGCCGGACGGCTGGCAGGCGCCCCGTCCGTACATCCGGATCGTGCCCCAGCCGTCGTAGTAGCCCTCATGATCGCCGGCTCCGGTGGGGGTGAGGTGTGCAGGCGCACCCCATCGACCGGATCCGGCGATCACGGAAGGTGCGGCGCGGCTCCGTCGCGACGCGGCGGCTACATCGCCCCCAGGAAGGACTCGATGGCCGTCTCGATCGGTGAGATGTCGTCCTTGTCCCGCAGGAACGCGTAGATGTCGCCGCTCAGGTCGGCGGGCAACCGCGAGCCTTCCTCCCGGACAATCAATACGTTGTGCTTGCCCTTGTGCGCGCTGAAGTAGCCCGCTTCGAAGACGACGTTGTCGCGCGGCACGGAGCGGTCGGCCGTTTCGCTGCCCGCCGGGTCGAGGTCGTCGTCCTTCGTGAACAGGAAGATGCTGCTGACCGAGCGCGTCGCGGCCGTCTGGATCTGCTCCATGATCGTTCTTCCGGGATGAAGTCGGTCTGCCAGTCCAGCAGCCGCGCACCCAGGCTGGCGACGAACCGCTTGATCGCCTTCGCGGTCTTTGAGGACTTGCTGCAGTAGCCGAGAAAGACGTCACGCCGCTCATCGAGTTGCTCCCTCCAGTAGCGGAACGGGAGCCGGAACTCGTCCCGGTGCAGCCACCTGATATCGGCGTCGGCTGGGAACTGGCCGAGATGTCCGCTGGAGCTCTGGTCGAAGAGGGCGCTGGGTGTCGTCCCCTGTCGCGCCAGGACGAGGGTGGGCAGACCGAGCGTGTGGGTGAGTGCCCGCTCGTAGAGGCTGAACTCCGTCGGCAGCAGCACCTCGCTGCCCTCACCGTCGGTGAACCGCCACCGCGGCATGGCGAGGATGGCCGCTCCCACGCAGCGCCGGGCGATGTCGCCCGCGTTCTCCGGGCTCCATGACCTCGCCGAAGCCAACCCGGGCTTGCCATGGGGGTTGCTGATGATCTCCGGCTGGTAGCCCACCTTCTCGATCTCGTCGACGACGCCCCATTTCAGCTCGTTGAGGCTGGCGGGCAGCCATCTGTCGGCGGGAAGGCTCACGTAGATACGACGTGTGATCGACATGGAGACTCCCTCTGCAAGTGGTCGCCACCCGCGCGGTGGACCTGAGCTGCATCCGTGGGACCGGCGTAGAACCGTCGTCGGACGGAGCAGCGGGACGCATCAGTGCCTTGGCGCGATGTTTTCGCTGCGACGGAGGTCATGATGCCAGCTCGGCTGCCACCTACGTCGATCCGGACGGAGTGTGTTGTTACAGCCTCCACACCGACTGCTCTTCGGCCGAAGCCCTCAGACGTGGGACACGTGAGATGCGCGGCGGAGGTGTATTTTACACACATCCATGATACACTCGGCGAGCTTGAAAGCTCGCAAAGAGGTGTATCGATGATGCGCACGGAGTGCCGCCTAGGCGCAGGTCGGCGACCGACGAATGTGCGGCCATGAGCAGCCTTGTGGTGGTCGCATTCCTCGGCGGCCTCACGCTCGTCATCCTCGGGGGGCTGATCGGGCACTCGCTCAGCCAGCATCTGCTCGAGGACCGCCTCCGTGAGCAGGCCGCGCTCCAACGGCGGATCGGCGTGCGGTGGCGGGCCCTGCGGAACTCGCTGCCGAGCAGGTGCCCGGAGTGCGGCGCGCTCCGTTCGTTCATCGACTGCGGTCTCGACGACGAGGACCCGTCGTGAACGGGCGACCGACGTGCGCGACGGTGCTCTTCGGCCTGGTCCGGGGGGCGCACCGGGTGTACTCGCGCCGGTCGCGGCGGATGCCTGCTCCGGACGGCCCCGACCCTTGCAGGGCCCGGCGCCGCGGGCGGCGCCCTGAGCGGCACGGACAAACCCCGAGGCCGGGGTGACGAGCGGTGGCTCGCCACCCCGGCCTCCGCTGTGGTCGGGAGCGCTCGGGCAACGTCCCGGTAGCTCAGAGAACGACGACCTCGCGCTCGCCTCCGTTGCCGTCCCGGATGACCAGGCTGGCGTTCTCCAGCCTGGTCATCCGGAAGACCAGGTCGCCGTAGGCGATCAGCCGTCGGACGGCTTCGGTGAGCGTCACCTGCTCGCGGTCGATGACCCGGTCGATGGCCGCGAGCATCTCCCTGCTCACGGCGACGTTGATCCTCCGCGGTATCGGCTCCGCCTGGTCAGGGGGCACGGCGCGGCGGCCCTCCAGAACTGCTCTGCGATCTTGTGACATCGCGATCGACCCTCCTCGACAGGCGGCGAGCCGGGTCGGCAGGTCCTGCCGGCTGCCCGCGGCCACCAGCATGGTGTTGCTGTCGCTCACAAAGTACCACAAAATATGTCCATCAGATACATCTGGTATGTACTTATAATGTGAGCTGTCGTACGGGGGGTGGGACGGAGGGTCGCTATGGCACGGCGGCGCAGGCAGGGTTGGGCGAGCCCGCCACCCGGCTCGGACTACACGATGAGCGGCGGCGAACTGACCGCGCGCGGCCGCGAGCGCTGGGACGAGCTGGCCCCGCGGCAGTACGTCGTCCCCAAGGCGAAGGTCCAGCGCTACCGGGTTCAGGATCGCGCCCTGCGCGGCCTCACACTCCTGCTCATCGAGGTGCTCGTGCTGGGGACGCTGGCGCTCGGGGGGGTGGCGGCGCGATGGTTCGACAGCCCGTTCGCGCTGGAGGTGCTGGCGATCACCCTCACCCCGTCGTTCGGCGCGTGGCTCATCGTCGTGCGCTGGGCCTTCCGGCGGGACAAGAAGACGTGAAGCGGTCGACCCACGACAATCCACTGCCTGAGAACACCACAAACATACTCATTGGTAATATTGCGCACAGTCCAAGTGACCGAGGCATAACTTGACAGACGCCGAAGACGTGGCGAAACTGTACACGCCAGGTAGCACAAGGCTTGAGATGGCCACATACGATCCACATACGACAAGCACTCCGGTACCAGGTGGGGCGTCCCCGCGAGTCGATGTGGCGCATCGCTCGCAGTGTTCTGGGCGTGGCCGCTGGTCCGAACCCAGTGCGGGAGGGGATGGCGAGGATGCCCGAGTCCAGCACCGATGCCGCGGCCGGGACCAGAACGACCGGTCGGCCCAGCTCAGCGGGTACCTCGCCACCGCGGCGGATCAACGTCGCGGTGACGCCCGACATGCTCGCCGCGATCGACCGCGTGATCGAGCGGGAGCAGGTGACGCTCACCGAGGCGGTTCGCCGCCTGATCGGTTACGGAGACGTCCTCTTTCGTGCCGTGAAAGAGGACGGAGACCGGGTGGTCTTCCGCTCCGGCAACGGCGACGAGCGTGAGATCGTCATCATCTAGAATGGTTGATCGCTGTCGTTCGGGAAGGAAAACTCGCCCGAATCGACGCCCGCGATGAAGGCGTCCCATTCTCGCCGCGTGAACTGCAAGAGGGGCCCGTGGGGATTCTTGGAGTCGCGCATCTGAACGGTGTCGCCGCGGCGCCGGACCTGGACGCATCCAGCGTCGGCACTGAACGAGCTCTTTCTCCAGGAATCGGAGATCCCCGCCGGTCGCTCGGACATTTCGTCCCCTCTCACGCCGGTCGCAGCGGCGAGATGCAATTACATCGCCGCTGCGACGCGGTTGCTGATCGTCCCAGTAACCGACGATCAGCATAGTTAACGCAACCGTGATGCGCCAGGGTGCGGGTACGTGCGTCGGCCTTCCCCCATTCGGCGTAGTTAGGATAGGGCGAATCATCGCAGGTCAAGCGCTGGCGCACGGGATGGTGCGCGCGCTTTAGGCGGGCGCGCGTAGACCTTTTGCACGATCGGCTGCTGAGTAGTGATCATGACGATGGGCGCTCATCTGAGCGGACCCTACCCGCCGAGGATCTCGTTGAACGTCTCTTCCAATTGGTCAGCGGGTGAGGCTTGCGCCTCCAACGCCAAGAAGTCTTCGAGGTAGGGCCCGGTCAGCTCTGGCTCTTCCCGGAACACCGAGTCGCCGGCGGTGTTCTCCAGGTAGAGCACGTCGGGGTCATCGGGCGCGGCGAACTCGAGATAGACGAACGAGCCCCGAAGGGCGCGGTGCGCGCCGGACTCGAACCGGAGTACCTGAATGGAGATCCGCGGCCGTTTGCTGAGATCGACGAGGTGGTCGAGCTGGCGTCGCATCACGCCGATCCCGCCGATGGGTCGGCGCACGACGCCCTCGTCGATGATAAAGAACATCTCCGGGATCTCGGACCGCTCGAGCAGTTCTTGGCGTTCCTCGCGAGACTCCCAATAAACGTCGATCTGGTCCTTGGGGTACTCGTATGCCGCGATCAGCGCCCGCGCGTACTCTTCCGTCTGCAACAAGCCGGGAACCACCAGTGGTTCGACTTGGCGGATGAGCGATGCCGAAGACTCATAGGCAAAATACCGCAACGTCTCCGGCTTGAGCACGTTCTTATAGGCGCTGAACGGCTGGTGCTTGGAGCCGCGCGCCATGCCGACGAGGTTGTCGACGGCCGTCGAATCGTCGACGCCGTAGAGGAGAAGCAGGGCCCTGAGGTCGGTGACTCCGATCGCGACCGTCCCGTTCTCGATCCTGATCACCTTGGACTCGGACCAGTCGAGTTCCTTCGCAACGTGACGTTGGGTGAAATGACGAGCGTTGCGCAACCGCCGCAACTCGACTCTGAGTTGGCGACGCATGGTGACTGGATCGCTCACGTATTTCCTCTGTCTCGCTCTGGTCCAGTGGCGGGCTCGGCTCGGTAGGGCGGAACTGCTTGCTGTCGTCGTGCGTGGTGCTGTTCGGCAGCTGGCCGTTGGCCACCGCGCCCCCGTGCGGTCTGTTTCCTCTCTCCGGTGCCGACCGGTCGACCGAGCATCGAGCCTCACATGACGTGCGGCGCGACGGCATCTGTCCGGCGGGCGTGCTGGACGTCGACCCCGACGCCGCGAACGTTAACAGGTGGCGGTTTGCCACTGTCGGTCCGCCGCCTTCGCCGAGCCTCATGGCAACATGCTAGGTTGCAGGATGACAGCTTGGGGAAAAATCTCCCTGACGTGGCGCAACGCCACCTTGCAGAACGAGACCACCCGACTGCATGGTTGCGTTACGGACCTGGCGTTGCGAACCTAGCGGATCGCCTCGTATCATGAGCAAGCACTGTGATCATCGCCGACTACGGGCTGGATACAACAGGGACACGGTCCTGTCACGAAACATCCGGTCCGTTCGGTCTAGCGCTTTGGGGCGTGGAGGGCGGGGCCGTGAACTGAGAGCGAGCAGGGAGCGACACTTCTTCTGACGGAGGTCGCGCGCGGCTGACCCGGGGAAGCGCGCGACACGAGCTCCACCCGACTCGGGGCCAGACAACTGGCAAGGACACGGCGATGCCAGCACCTCCCCCAGAACCCTACAACGGTCCCCGACGGGGATCGAGGCTCGACAGCGACGGCGAAGAACCGACGCTCGTCGGCGAAGAACGCAGCGACCAACTCGCGAACACGCCTCCCTTCCTCATCATTCCGCTGGTCGGTGGCGGGCGATCGGCCGGTCTGTTGGCGCGGTTCCGCGCACGGCTTTTCGGGCCGCGTCAATAGGCACTCGATGGTGAATGTCGCCGCCCAGTCGACATGTTGACAGCCGGGCGGCGACTGTCGACACCGCGCTACCCTCGTCGTGAACGAGGAGGTCGGTGCCCGTGGAGCCCCTGTCCAGCCTGGACCGCAGCACCCTGCGGGAGAGGTCGCTGGACGCGCTGCGATCGGCGATCACGTCCGGCCGCTACCGGCCGGGTGACCACCTCAGCGAGGTCGACGTGGCCGCCCACCTGGGCGTCAGCCGGGGAACCGTGCGCGAGGCGCTGCGCCACCTGCAGCAGGAGGGGCTGGTCATCACGGGCGCCCGCGGGATGCTGCGGGTCACCACGGTGTCGCCGCAGGAGGTCCGGGAGCTCTTCCGGGTGCGGGCCGCGTTGGAGGGCCTCGCCGTCACCGAGATCATCGCCTCGCCGGGGCGGGACGCCGCGGTCGCGACGCTGCGCACGGCGTTGGACAAGCTCGCCGACACCGACGGCGCCGACTTCGCCGAGAGGCTGGAGTCCGACCTCGGCTTCCACCTGCTCCTGTGCAGGCTGTCCGGCAACTCGATGCTGGTGGACACCTGGCGGCATCTCGAAGGCCGCATCCGCGTCACGATCATGAACGGCGAGTCGGCCGAGACGCCGTCGATGATGTCGCGCGACCGGCACGCGCCGATCGTCGACGCGATCGCGAGCGGTGACGTCGCCGCGGCGACGCGGATCGTCGAGCAGCACATGGCCGCCGCGGCGCACCAGTACGCCCCGCTCGACAAGAGCTGACCCGGGCGCGCCCGGGCGCCTGGGCGCACTTCGCACACCGTAAGGCGTCTTCGCACACGGTCGACCCTGTGCGAGGACACCCCAACCTGTGCGAAGACCGGCTGCGCCGTCGCGTCCGGCTGCGCCGTCGCGTCCGCTCGCCTGGGCCATCTGGGTGGCCCGTCCACGCACGCATTGACACCTCACGGCGGCACCCTCACCATTCTCGCCAACAACCGACTGTTAACAGTCAACTGTTACCCGATCGACGGAGATCACCATGACCCAACGGCTCGAAGACGCCGCCCACTGGCACCCCATCGAGGGCACGCCGGAGAAGAAGAAGGTCGCCATCGGCTGCTCGATAGGCGCCACGATCGAGACCTACGACTTCATCGGCTTCGGCACCGCGGCGGCGCTCTACTTCAACCACGTCTTCTTCCCGGCCACCGACCCGCTCTCGGGCACCCTGCTGTCGTTCGCGACGCTGGGCATCGGGTTCGCCGTGCGCCCGCTGGGCGGGATCATCGGCGGCTACCTCGGCGACCGGATCGGCCGCAAGCCCGTCCTGGTCGGCTCGCTGCTGCTGATGGGCATCGCGACCGTGCTGATCGGCGTGCTGCCCACGTACCAGCAGGTCGGCGTCTGGGCCGGGATCCTGCTCGTCGCGGTCCGCGTCGTGCAGGGCCTGGCGTTCGGCGCCGAATGGGGCGGCGCGATCCTCATGTGCTTCGAGCACGCCCCGTGGCGCAAGAAGGGCCTCTACACCGGCATCACGCAGGCGGGTTTCCCCGTCGGTCTGCTGCTGGCGAACCTCGCGTTCCTGGGGAGCGTGCCGCTGGGCGAGCAGTGGGCGTGGCGGGTGCCGTTCCTGCTCTCGGCCGTGCTGATCGTCGTCGGCATCCTGATCCGGCTCAAGATCGAGGAGTCGCCGGAGTTCGAGGAGCTCAAGTCCGAGGGCGAGGTCTCCAAGAACCCGCTGCTGGAGGTGCTGCGCGACGACTGGCGCAACATCGTGCGCGCGTTCTGCCTGCGCATCACCGAGACCGCGGGCTACGCCGTGTCGGTCACCTTCATGCTGTCCTACATCACGAGCGCCAAGATCGCGGATCGGTCGGTCACCCTCACCGCGTTGCTGATCGCGGCCGCGCTCGGGATCGTCGCCACGACGCTGTGGGGCGCGCTGACCGACAAGGTGGGCAGGCGCCCGGTGTACCTGCTGGGCACCGCACTCCACCTGCTGTGGGGGATCCCGCTGTTCCTGTTCGTCAACACGAAGCTCGCGGTGCTGATCGTGATCGCGTTCGTCGTGAGCTACACCGTCCTGCAGAACATGCTGGCCGGGGTCCAGGGCGCCTGGTTCTCCGAACTGTTCGCCACCAAGACCCGCACCACGGGCGCGTCACTGGCCTACCAGCTCTCCGCCGTGGTCTCCGGCTTCACACCGCTGGTCGCCACCGCGCTGTTCGCGGCCGTCGGGTGGATCGGACCGGCGCTGTTGTTCAGCGGCTACGGCCTGCTGGGCCTGATCGCCGCCCTCGTGACCAAGGAGACCTGGGGACGCACCCAGCGCGCCGAGGTCGCGTCGCTCGAGCGCGCACTGGCCGCACCGTCCGCCTCCGCGCCCAACCAGAAGGAGCTCGCGTGACCACCATCTCCGCACCCACCGACGTCCGCGTCGACCGCATTCGGGAGGCCGCCCACCGGATCCGGCTGAATGCCTTGACCATGGGCGAGGTCCAGGGGCAGGGCTACATCGGCCAGGCGCTCGGCGTGGCCGACGTGCTCGCCGTCGTCTACAGCGACCAGCTGCGCTTCCGGCCCGAGGACCCGCACTGGGCCGACCGCGACCGGTTCCTGCTCTCCATCGGCCACTACGCCATCGCGCTCTACGCCGCGCTGGCCGAGGCCGGGACGATCCCCGTCGAGGAGCTCGCGACCTACGGCTCCGACGACTCCCGCCTGCCCATGTCCGGCATGGCCTCCTACACGCCCGGCATGGAGATCTCCGGTGGGTCGCTGGGCCACGGCCTCGCGGTCGCGACGGGCATGGCGCTCGGGCTGCGCCACCAGGGCAACCCCGCCCGCGTCTACAACCTGCTCTCCGACGGCGAGCTCGACGAGGGCTCGACCTGGGAGGCCGCGCTGCAGGCCGCGCACCACGGCCTCGACAACGTCACCGCGATCGTCGACGTCAACGCGCTGCAGGCCGACGGGCCCACCAAGGGGGTGCTGCGCACCGAGCCGGTGACCGACAAGTGGCGCGCCTTCGGCTGGCACGCCCTGCGCGTGGACGGCAACGACGTGGCCGCGCTCGTCGCCGCGTTCGACGAGCTGCGCGAGCACCGTGGATCCCCCGGGGTGCTCATCTGCGACACCCGCGTCGGCCGCGGGGTGCCGCTGCTGGAGAACCGCGAGAAGGCGCACTTCATGCGGGTGGCCGAGCACGAGTGGCAGATCGCCCGCGACCAGCTGGAGGAGAACCGATGACCACCGCCGCCCCCAAGAAGAAGCTGACCACCTCGGCGATGATCGCGTCGTTCGCCGACCCCGGCCAGCGCACCACCAGCGCCCCCTTCGGCCACGCCCTCGCGCGGCTGGCGCAGGAGCGTCCCGAGATCGTCGGGCTGTCCGCCGACCTGGCCAAGTACACCGACATGCACGTCTTCCGCGACGCCCACCCGCAACGGTTCTTCCAGATGGGCATGGCCGAGCAGGCCATGCTCGGGGCGGCGGCGGGCCTCGCCGAGGTGGGGCTGGTGCCGTTCGCCTCGACCTACTCGGTGTTCGCCACCCGCCGCGCCTACGACTTCCTGTGCCTCGACATCGCCGAGCCCGGCCTCAACGTCAACATCGTCGGCGCGCTGCCCGGCCTGACCACCGGGTATGGGCCCAGCCACCAGGCCACCGAGGACCTCGCGATCCTGCGCGCCTGCCCGGGGCTGACGATCGTCGACCCGTGCGACGCGGTCGACATCGAGCAGGCCGTGCCGCAGCTCGCCGCGCATGAGGGCCCGACCTACCTGCGGCTGCTGCGCGGCGCCGTGCCCAGCGTGCTCGACGAGTACGACTACCGGTTCGAGCTCGGCAGGGCCGCCGAGCTGCGCACCGGGCGCGATGTCGTGATCATCTCCACCGGCCTCATGACGATGCGGGCGCTGCAGGCGGCCGAGCGGCTCGCGGCCGACCACGTCGACGTCGCCGTGCTGCACGTGCCGACGATCAAGCCCCTGGACCGGGAGGCGATCTTGCGCGCCGCCGCTCCCGGTCGGCTCGTCGTCAGCTGCGAGAACCACACCGTCGTCGGCGGGCTCGCCGAGTCGGTGGCCGCCACCCTCGCCTTCGCGGGCCAGGGCACCCGGATCGTCCCGATCGCCCTGCCCGACGCGTTCCTCGCCGCGGGCGCCCTGCCCACGCTGCACGACCGCTACGGCCTGTCCACCGACGCCGTCATCGCCCGCATCAAGTCCGAACTCTGAGGAGAAAGCCATGTCGTACACCGCCATCGTCACCGGCGCGGGATCGAAGCGCGGCATCGGCCGCGCCACCGCGCACGCCCTCGCCGCCGCGGGCTGGGCCATCGCCGTGCTCGACCTCGACGAGGCCAGCGCCAAGGACACCGCCCACGAGGTGGCCGAGTACCACGGCGTGCGGGCCGTCGGCGTCGGCTGCGATGTCACCGACGAGACCTCCGTCGAGGCCGCGCTCGCCGCGCTCGACGGCGCCGTGCCGTCGGTCGGCGCGCTGGTCAACAACGCGGGCATCACCTCGCCCACCCGATTCCTCGACGTGACCGGAGCGGAGTGGGACCGGATCTTCGCCGTCAACGTGCGCGGGGCGTACAACGTCACCCGCCGCGTCGCGCCCGGGCTGGCCGAGCAGGGCTTCGGCCGGATCGTGTTCCTGTCGTCGGTGTCGGCCGAGCGCGGCGGCGGCGTGTTCGGCGGGGTCGCCTACTCCGCCGCCAAGGCCGCCCAGCTCGGGTTCGCCCGCGCGCTGGCCCGCGAGCTGGGCCCGCACGGCGTGACCGTCAACTCCGTCGCGCCCGGCCTCATCGGCACCGACATCACCGGCGGCGCCCTGGAGGGCGAGCGCAGGACCGAGTTGCTCGCGGGCACGCCGGTGGGCCGGGTAGGCGCCGTCGCCGACGTCGCCGACCTCATCACCTACCTCTGCCGCCCGGAGTCGGGCTACATCACCGGCGTCACCTACGACGTCAACGGCGGGTCCCACATCCACTGAGTCTGAGCGAGCGCGACGTTTCCGGGGGTCGAGTCGAACCCCGGAAACGTCGCGTTCGCGGCGGTTGGGCCGACTCGGGCCGGTGAAGCGCTGGGCCTGCGCACCCTCGTCCGCTGCGACGCGCGCGGCCACGGCCTCCCGGTGCTGCTCCTGGCCTCGTTCGACGACCCGGCGCACCCGCTCAGCACCGCCGAGAAGCTCGCGGCCACCCTGCCGGACGCCCGGCTGGAGCCCGCGGAGTCGGCGGCCGACGCGGAGTTCCTGGCGGACTGATCGCCGTGAGTGCGTGGTTTCCGTTGATCGAACACCGATAACAGCGGCGTCGGAGCGATCACGGTCCGGGAGCGCGGGCGGGACGGGGGCGGCACCGCCACCGCCGTGCGTGTCCGCACCGCGCGCCAGACCGCGCTCGTCACCGCGGCGAAGGTCGTCGTCTGCCGCGTCGCCGTCGGGTTCCTCACCGGCTTCCTCGGTGTCGGCGGCGGCTTCCGTCGTCGGCCCCTTCGTCGGCGCCGAGAGCATCGCCGCGCTCTGAGCGCCGTCCGCCCTCGGCGTCGATCTCGGCGGCCGCCCGGGTCGCGAGACGGCTCGGATGCCATCCGCGGCTGACGACGCCCGTGAGCTGGGGCGGCATCGACTGGCGGGCGAAGAACTTGAACACCAGATAGAGCACCAGCGGGGTGGCGTAGCCGACCACGGCGTCGAGTGCCAGCACGGCGGGCGGGGCGCCGCAGGTCCAGACGGCGCTGGAGTCATTGAGCGAGTGGGTCGCCACGACGAGCGCGAGGGCGCCGAGGACGGGACCGTTCAGGCGCAGCCCGTGCAGGTGCCACTGGCGCCACAGGACCGCGACGGCGATGCCCGTCCAGAACCAGTGCAGCGGCGAGACGAGTGCGATCCGGTAGAGCTGCCCGACCAGCGAGCCGACCGCCCCCGGCGCGGGGAGCTCCGCGCCGGTGCAGGGGTCGGGCGCCCCACCGAGGGGCAGCGTGACCGCGTAGGTGGTCGTCTCGGTGACCGCGAAACCGAACCCCGCCGCCAGCCCCGCGGCGATGCCCGCTCGCGGATCCCGGAAGCGGTTCACCAGGTAGAACAGGACGGGCACGAGGAGCTTGGTGCCCTCCTCGACCAGCCCGACCGTGGCCAGCGCCGCCGTGAGCCCGAGGCGGGCGACCACCAGATCGTTGAGCGGGAGCGCGACGAGCAACACCGCGCCCGACGCGGCGACGGCGATCGCGGTCACCTCCCGGTGCGCGATGACGTCCCGGAGGTCGAGCTGCCGGTCCAGGAAGGCGTAGAAGGCCACGCAGACCAGCGCCGTCGCGAGGGCGCTGAGCACGACCAGCACCGGGATCGCACGGGCCGACAGCCACGCCGCGCCGCCGACGACCAGGACCGCGACGGCCAGCAGCGCCGGGACGATCCAGCGCAGGCTCCAGAACCGGCCGCGGAACCGGCGGCCGCGCGCGGCGGGCGCGGAACCGTCGCGGGTCGCCGCCGTCCACGCCTCGCCGTCCCAGTACCGGTCGCGGGCCACCGACGAGGCGGGGTCCGGGTGCCAGCCCGCCGCGGGTGCGTCCGGGCGTGGTCGGGCCCATGCCAGCGCGGCTCCTCCCCCGACCAGGAGGAGCGCGAGTCCGATCATCGTGCTGGCCACAGGGGGACTGTCCCAGCATCGCGGCGCCCACGCAGCCAGGTCGGGCTTCTAAGCTCCGCCCGTGACGTACTTCCGGATCTCTGAGGCGGCAGGCCTGCTGGGTGTCAGCGACGACACGGTCCGCCGCTACGTCGACACCGAGCGTCTGCCGGTCGAGCGGGACGAGTCCAACCGCCGGGTGATCGACGGCGCCGCGCTGGCCCGGTTCGCCAGGGATCACGCGCACCACACCCCTGACCCGTCGGGGGTGGCGCGGTCGGCGCGCAACCGCCTCGTCGGCCTGGTCACCGCGGTGACGGCGGACACCGTGATGGCGCAGGTCGAGATGCAGTGCGGCCCGCACCGGGTGGTCTCGCTGATGAGCACCGAGGCGGTGCGCGAGCTCGGCCTCGAACCGGGCGTGCTGGCCATCGCCGTGATCAAGTCGACGAACGTCGTGGTGGAGACCCCCCGACCCGCGCGGTGATCCACCGATCGGCGCAGCATGCGTGATCACGCGCCAATCCCCCGCTACCGTCGTGACTATGTCGGAGACCGCCCCTTCCGGGCAGAGCGTGATGCTGGGCGGGGGCTTCTACAGCCACAACTCCCGCCCGCAGCGCGCGGCGGCCAGCGCCGCCGACGCGCATCTCGTCGCCGCCGCGGCGGCGGTGCCGCTGCCCGGCCCGCCGACGCCGGTGCTGATCGGCGACTTCGGCTGCGCGGGCGGCGCGAACGAGATGGCGCCGCTTCGCGCCGCGGTCGACGCGCTGCGGGCCCGCGCCGCCGCGGTGCCGATCGAGGTGGCGCACACCGACCTCCCGCAGAACGACTTCGGCCCGCTGTTCGAGCTTCTGGACAGCCCGGCCAGCTACCTCGACGGGCGCTCGGCGATCTACCCGTACGTCGTCGGCCGGACGCTCTACGGGCCGTTGTTCCCCGACCGGCGCCTGCACCTGGGGTGGAGCGCCATCACGCTGCACTGGTTGAGCGCGATGCCGGTGACCGTGCCCGTCCGCGTCTACTCCAACCTTCTCGAGGACGGCCCGGCCCGGCACAGCATCGCCGGGCGGGCGGCGAGCGACTGGCGGACGTTCCTCCGCGAGCGCGCCCGTGAGCTGGTGGACCACGGGGAGCTCGTGCTGACCGGCGGCGCGTCCCGACCGGACGGCCTGTCCGGCGCGGAGGGCCTGTTCACCATGATCGAGCACGTGCTCGCGGGCATGGTCGACGACGGCGTCCTGCGGCCCGGCGAGTCCGACCGCATCTACTACCCGACGTGGAACCGCACCCCGGCCGAGTGGGCCGAGCCGGTCGAGGAGCTCGGGTTCGGCCTGCTCGCCGAGGAGCTCACCGGCACCGACGACGCGCAGACCTACCGCGAGTCGCTCGTGCGCGGCACGTTCGCCGACGACTACCTGCCGTTCGTGCGGGCCATCACGGAGAAGCCCTTCTTCCGCTGGCTCGACGCCGACCGCGCCCCCGGCTCCCGCGCGCACGTCGTCGAGGCGTTCTACGAGCGGCTACGGGCCCGCATGGCCGACAACCCCGCCGCGGCCGCCTGCCACTGGCACGTGGTGACCCTGCGGCTGCGCCGCCGCCCTACCTGACGTCGGGCGGTCCCGCGAGCCGGTGCAGGTCGACCTCCCGACGGCGGGTGCCGACCGTCGCGACCGAGCGCCAGGTGGCCCTGGCCGCGGCGACGAACGTCGGGGTCAGCGGGCGCCCCGGGTCGGCGACCCACACCTCGCCGTCGTCGTCGACCAGCCGGGGCAGCAGGTCCAGCAGCTCGTCGATGTTGCGCTGCCCGTAGAGCACGTCGGCGGCCAGCACGAGCCCCCAGGGCGCCCGGTCGAGCAGCGGCCCGGCGTCCGCCCACGAGCACACCGCCGTCTCGACGAGGACGCCGTTGCGCTCGGCGTTGGCCGCCGTGAAGGCGAGCGCGTCGGGGGACCGGTCGGTGGCCAGCACCCTGGCCCCGCCGAACGCGGCGGCGATCGACGGGAGCCCGAGGCCGCACCCGAGCTCGAGGACGGCGGTGTCGGGCCAAGCTCGTTCGGACACGGCGTGAGCCAGCTCGATGCCGCTGGGCCAGACCTCCGCCCAGTACGGCGGGTAGGCCTCGTCGGCGGCGATGTCCTCCTCGTAGAGCAGGGCCGTCGGGTCGCGGGGGTGCCCGAACCGGATGCGGCCGCCGTGCAGGTCGAGTGAGCCGGTCGCCAGGTCGAGGCGGGGGTCGTGGGGAAGCGGGCGCGCCGCCGTGTACGGCTCCATCCCCACCAGTCTGCACCCCGGGTCAGCTCACTGCACCTGGCCGCCACCGCGCGCGGGCTCGGCCTGCACCACATGAACCAGATCACCGAGCGCATCGACCGCGACCGCGCCACCGGCCGCCCCGACGTCTTCTCGGCGCGCTGGTCGGAGGTCCTCGGCATCCCCGCTTCGACCGGGCTCGTGTCGTTCCGCATCGGGCGTCCGGAACGGGCCGCGGGCCTGAGCCCCCGACGCCCGCTGGAGGAGACGACCCGATGACCGGCCCCGGCGCGCCTCAGCTCGCGAAGTCGACGAGGTCCAGGTCGAGCGGGTACTGGTCGCGGCGCGGGTCGGGGCGGGGCAGCAGGCCCGAGTTCCACACCCCTTCCAGCGACGTGGCCGGGTCGAACTGGGCGCGCGGGATCGCGCCCGCGAACGCGAACCGGTCATACACGGAGGGCAGCCCGTCCGACCCGAGCACCGACGCGCCGTTCATCAGGTGGAAGTGCAGGTGCCGCGCCGAGGAGTTGCCGGGGTTGCCGAGCGGGCCCAGCACGTCACCCCGCCGGACGTGCTGGCCCTCCCGGACCCGGACCGAGCCGTGCTGCATGTGGGCGGAGAACGCGAAGCTGCCGCCGCCGAGGTCGAGCACGACGTGGTTGCCGTCGACCGTGTCGAGCGTGATCGTCGACGGGTCGGGCAGCGTGGTGAGCGCGCTGGCCACCGTGCCGTCGGCGACGGCGAGATCTGCGCGCCGTAGGCGGTGACGTCGTCGGGCTGCGGGCGGGGCGGCTGGCGGCTCACCCGCGGCCCCGCGGCCCCGCGGCCCCTCGCGCGGCCGCCGACCGCCTGCCCCTGCGCCCCTGGTGCCGTGATCACCAGCTTGGCGCAATTCCGGCCGCATCCGCCCCTTTGGTCACCAGCTCGGCGCATATCCGGTCAGAAAGTGTCCCCTTCTGCACCCAGCTGGTGATCAAGGCCGAGAGGGCAGGGTGGCGGCGTGCGGCGGGGAACGGGTCGCGCGGCGGGTCGAGGCGGCCCGGCCCCACCGACTGCTGGCCGACCGGCGCGGGCGGCGCCCTCGGTGTCAGGGCAACGAGCGGCGGTAGCGCACCTCGTCGGCGGGTGCGCCCCACACCCACTCGTGGCGCTCGAAGCCGTCGGCGCGCCAGCCGTTCGCCTCGTAGAAGCGACAGGCGCGGGTGTTGCCCTTCAGGACGAACAGCGTCGCCTCGGCGCACCGCTCCGCGAGCCTGCGCTGGGCCTCCTCGAGCAACGCCCGGCCCACGCCGCCGCCCCAGGCGTCCGGGTCGACGTAGAGCGCCATCAGCACACCTGCCGCGGGCGAGATCGTGGCGAACCCGCGGATCCGGTCCTCGACGGCCACGACGGTGACGGGGTCGTCCACGTCGAACGTGTACCGGGCGGCGCGGTCCTCGGGGCGGAGGGTGGCGAGGTGGTCGTCGGCAAGCAGGCCCCGGTAGCCGACCTGCCAGGACCGCACGTGCACCGCGGCGACGGCCATCTCGTCGCCCACCCGCGCGGTCCGCACCTGCACCCCGTCAGCTTCCCATCATGCGGCGCCTGATCGGCACCTCCGCGACCTGCACCGGGATCCCGGCCTGCGTCAACCCGTCATCCAGCATAATCAATCAAATAGATGAATGACAATGTTCGGTCTAGGGTTGGCACCATGGCACGACGTTCGCCGACGGCCGCGACCCGGGTCCGCGACGCCGAGCGCACCCGCGCCGCGATCCTCGAGGCGGCGCTGGTCGAGTTCGGCGAGCACGGGTACGCGGGCGCGCGGACCAGCGCGATCGCCCGACGGGCAGGCGTCAACGCGCAGCTGATCTCCTACTACTTCGACGGCAAGGAAGGGCTCTACCGGGCGCTGCAACAGCGCTGGCGCGGGGAGAGCGCTCCGCTGCGAGATACCGACCTGCCGCTCGCGGAGGTCGTGGCGGGCTTCGTGCGGGCGGGGGTCGCCTGCCGGTCGATGACGCGGATGATGGTGTGGGACGGGCTCACCGGCACCCTGATGAACGGGGGAGAGCCGGCGTTCTTCGCGGACATGGTCGACGGCGTCGCCCGCCGCCAGGAGCGCGGCGAGATCGCGCCCGACCTCGACCCCGCGACGGTGCTGGTCGTCCTCTTCAGCGCGGCGCTGGCTCCGACGCTCCTGCCGCACGCCGTCGAGCGGGCCAGCGGCATGGCCCCGGACTCACCCGAGTTCGTCGAGGCCTACAGCCACCACCTCGCCCGGATCGTGGAGCGGCTCGCCGGGGAGGGCGCACCGTGACGGCGATCATGGACGCGATCGGTCGGGCGCTGGCGCTGGCCGGGTCGATGACCTGGGAGATCCTGTGGGCGCTGATCCTCGGCTTCCTCCTGTCCGCGGTGGTGCAGGCGGTGGTGCGGCGGGCCACGGTCGTCCGGCTGCTCGGTGACGACCGGCCGCGCACACTGGCGCTGGCGGCGGGCCTGGGCGCGGCGTCGTCGTCGTGCTCGTACGCGGCCGTGGCGTTGGCGCGGTCGCTGTTCCGCAAGGGCGCGCACTTCACGTCGGCGATCGCGTTCGAGATCGCCTCGACCAACCTCGTCGTCGAGATGGGCGTGATCCTCGCGCTCCTGCTCGGCTGGCAGTTCACGGCGGCGGAGTTCGTCGGCGGGCCGGTCATGATCGTGGCGTTGGCGCTGCTCTTCCGCGTGATCCTGCGCGGAACGCGGGGCCGTCGGCTGCTCGACGCCGCCCGCGCGCAGGCCGACCGCGGGCTCGCGGGCTCGATGGAGGGCCACGCGGCGATGGACATGTCGGTGCAGCGCGACGGGTCGCTCTGGCAGCGGCTGTTCTCGCGCGAGGGCTACACGTCGGTGGCGCACGTGTTCGTCATGGAGTGGGCCGCGATCTGGAAGGACCTCGTCGGCGGCCTGCTGATCGCGGGCGCGATCGGGGCGTGGGTGCCCGACACGTTCTGGCGCGACGTGTTCCTCACGTCCCATCCCGGGGCCGCCGTCGCCTGGGGGCCGGTCGTCGGGCCGCTCGTGGCGGTGGTCAGCTTCGTCTGCTCGATCGGGAACGTGCCGCTCGCCGTCGTGCTCTGGATCGGCGGGATCAGCTTCGGCGGCGTGATCGCGTTCCTCTTCTCCGACCTGGTCATCGTGCCGATCCTCAACATCTACCGGCGCTACTACGGATGGCGGATGGCCGCGGTGGTCGCGGGCACGCTGTACCTCACGGCCGTGATCGCCGGCTACGTCGTGGAGCTGGTCTTCGGAGTGCTCGGTTGGATCCCCGACCGTTCCGGCGCCCGGCTGCCCGACGAGGGCGTCTCCTGGAACTACACGACCTGGCTCAACATCGTCTTCCTGGCGCTCGCCGTCGTGCTGGTGGTGCGGTTCCTGCGCACCGGCGGCAGGGCGATGCTCGCCATGATGGGCGGCGGGCCCGACCACGCACACCCGTGACCGGGCCGCATCCATGATCAGGCCGGGCCACCGCCCGCACCCCGTCGCGGGATCCGTCGACAGCGGTCTGACCGACGGGCAGGCCCAGGGGGTGCCCAGGCTCGAGCGCGCTTCGCAGAGGAGCCCTGCACTTCGCAGGGCCCCGGGACCCTGCGAAGTGCAGGGCAGGTCTGCGAGGCGGCGGCGGGAGAGCGCCGGGGCTCCGGGTCTGCGTGGGTGGGTGCGCCCCCGGGGTTGGCCTTGGGCGGGCGGGGGTGCGCGTGGGAAGGCGCCGGGTGGACGGCGGGCGGCGCCGGGCTGCCGGGGGGCCGGGGCGTGGCAGGGTCGTCGCGGGGAGGGGGCGCCATGGGTGGGCTGGGGCGGGTCGTCCGCCGGGCGCTCGCGTGGGTCGGCGCCGCCGCGCCGCTGCTCTACATGATCCGCCTGAGCCTCGACCCCGACCCGGTCGGCCCGCCGTCCTGGCCGCCCCGCGTCTCCCTCGACAACGGCGCCGATCTGGCGTCGCCGATCTTCGGCTGCTTTCCGGCGCTGCGGCTCTCGCTGCTGGTGACGACGGGCACGACTTCCCCGGCATCATCGTGCTGGTCACGATGCGCAAGCAGCTCGCCGAGATCGGGCTGCTGGACACCCTGCCCGGCATCGGGCTCGCGCAGCTCAGCTTCACCGTCCCGCTGGCCATCTGGTTCCTCACCTACGCGTTCGGCCAGATCGCCGACGAGATCGAGGACGCGGCACGGCTCGACGGAGCGGGCACCGCGCGGCTGATCGTGCAGATCGCGCTCCCGATGGCCCGGCCGGGGCTCGCGGCCACCACGGCGCTGGTGTTCCTCGCGTCGTGGAGCGACTTCCTGTTCTCCAGCGGGCTGTCGCCGTCGCCGAAGAGCGAGACGCTGTTGGTGCTGCTGGCCAAGCTGCCGACGATCGGCTTCCTCGGCGGGCAGATGGCCGCGGGCGTGCTGATGTGCGTGCCGGTGGCGGTGGTGATGGCCGCACTGCTGATCTGGCTGGAGCGCCGCTCGGGCCCGTCGGTGGCCCGGGGGAGGGCTCAGGCGCGACGGGCGCGGTAGGCGGCCACCGCCAGCCGGTTGCCGCACGCGGTGCTGCAGAAGCGGCGGGAGCGGTTGCGCGAGAGGTCCAGCACGATCCCGCCGCACGTCTCGTCCGCGCAGATCGAGAGCCGGGACAGCTCGTCGGCGCGGATGAGGTCGACCATCGCCATGGCCGTCTCCACGGCGACCCGCACCGCGAACGGCGTGTCCGGCCCGACCGCGTGCAGGTGGTAGTCCTCCCCGCTGTGCCGGACGAGCTGGGGCACCGCGTTGTGCTCGGTCAGCATCGCGTTGACGATCTGGACGGCGTGGTCGCGGTCGGCCGTCAGCAGCAGCCGCAGCCGGGCCCGCAGCGCGCGGACGGCGGCCAGCTCGGCCGCGTCGCCCGTGTGCAGGCCGGTGTAGCGGTGCTCGGCGAAGAACGCGTCGAGCTCCGCGGTCGTCGTCAGCGTGTCCGGGGGTTCCGCGGTGTTCACGAGCGCGACGGCGGCCTGCATCGACGCGACGGTGTCATGGGCAAAGCTCATGTTGACACATTACCGCAGCCTGTCTAGTGTCATGGTCTATGATGACGATGACGCATGACACGCGCGGACGGACGGCCGGGCTGGGGTTCGCTCTGGTGTCCGCGTCGTCGTTCGGGCTTTCCGGCGCACTGGGCCGCGGCCTGATGGACGCGGGCTGGTCCTCGGCCGCCGCGGTGGCGGTCCGGATCCTGCTCGGCGCCGTGGTCCTGATGCCGCTGGCGCTCGTCGAGCTGCGTGGCCGGTGGGAGCTGCTGCGCCGCAACCTGCCGATGATCCTGGTCTACGGGCTGGTCGCGGTCGCGGGTTGCCAGCTCGCGTACTTCAACGCGGTCGCGCGGATGCCGGTCGGGGTCGCGCTGCTGATCGAGTACGCCGCGCCCGTGGCCATCGTCGGGTGGCTCTGGTTCACCCGCGGCCAGCGGCCCGGCCGTCAGACGGTGGCGGGCGCCCTGCTCGGCGCGGTCGGCCTGGTGCTGGTGCTCGACCTGGTCGGCGGGGCGAGCGCGGACGTCATCGGCGTCATCTGGGCGTTCGGCGCGATGATCGGCGTGGCCACCTACTTCGTGCTCTCGGCGCGCCAGGACGACGGCCTGCCGCCGACCGTGCTCGCCGCGTCCGGCCTGCTGCTCGGTGGGGTCGCGTTGCTGGTCGCGGGCGCGACCGGCGTGCTCAGCTTCACGGCGACGACGGCCGCCGTGGCCTTCGGCGGCGGCACCGTCGCGTGGTGGATCCCGGTGCTGGGGCTGGGCGTGCTGACCGCGGCGTTGTCGTACGTCACGGGCATCGCCGCCACGCGCAGGCTCGGCTCCCGGCTGGCGTCCTTCGTCGGGCTGACCGAGGTGCTTTTCGCGCTCGCCTTCGCGTGGGTGCTGCTCGGCGAGGCGCCGCGCCCGATCCAGCTGCTGGGCGGGGCGCTGGTGCTGACGGGCGTGATCGTCGTCAGGTCGGGCGAGCGCAGCCCCGAACCGGCCGCCGCCCAACGGCAAGCCCGGCTTGACACGCCGGGGACAACGCTCTAGGCATCGGGTTGGCTCGGTGCGCGCCGGAGGGGGCGTGCACCGAGCCACCCTTCGTCAGGCGGGCTGGATGACGCCGATCACGTTGCCGTCGGGGTCGGGGACGGTCGCGACGAGCTTGCCGCGGCCGACGCCCGCTCGCTGGCCATCGAGCCGCTGTGAGGGAGTAGAACCGGGCCATGACCGTTCTCGACGTCACCGTGCCCACTCCCGACGGGGACTGCCCTGCCTCGCTGCACCTTCCCGAGGGCGACGGCCCCTGGCCCGCCGTGATCATGTACCCGGACGCGGTCGGTGCGCGTCCGACGTTCCGCGCGATGGCCGACCGCATGGCGGGCCTCGGCTACGCGACGCTTGTGCCCGACGTCTACTACCGGGCGGGCGACTGGGCGCCGTTCGACGTGGCCACCGTGTTCGCCGACCCCGACGAGCGCGCCCGCATGATGGGGCTGGCCAGGAGCCTGACCACCGAGCGGATCGTCGCCGACGCCGGGGCGTTCCTCGCGTTCCTCGCCGGACGGCCGGAGGTCGCGGGCGACCGGGTGGGCACCACCGGCTACTGCATGGGCGGACGGATCTCGCTGCTCGTCGCGTCGCACCACCCGCAACGGGTCGGCGCGGCGGCGTCGTTCCACGGCGGGCGGCTGGCCGACGAGGCCGACCCGGACAGCCCTGCGCTGGTCGCCGACCGGGTTCGGGCGACGGTGTACGTCGCCGCGGCCGAGAACGACCCGACCTGCCCGCCGGAGCAGCTCGACCGGCTGGAGAAGGCCTACACGGCGGCGGGGGTGGCGCACACGATCGAGACCTACCCCGCCGCCCACGGCTTCGCGGTGCCGGACAACGGGCCCTACGACGAGGCGGCCGCCGAGCGGCATTGGGCGGCGTTGGCGTCGCTGTACGGGTCCGCGTTGTAGCGGCTGCGCCGCCCGTGCGCGGAAAACATCGTCGGAACAGTGTTATCCGCGCACGGGCGAGGGCGGCCACCCGGTCGGCCCAGCCGCGCGGGGTGCTCTCGGGACGCCAGTGGTGAGTGCCCTCACTCATCGCAGATCGTCCGGAACGGTTGTGAAGATCACTTCGCTAGACAGGGTGAAGCCATCCCCTCCCTACGACCTCGCGGAGCCATGTCCACGCCCAGACGTCCTACCCCCGACATCACCCTGAGCAGGGTGCTCGCAGGCGCGGGTGCCGCCGTCACCAGCGCCGTCATCGGCTCGTTCTTCGGCGTGGCGGGCACCATCGTCGGAGCCGCGGTCGGCTCGGTGGCGAGCACGGTCGCGACGGCGCTCTACGAGCTATCGATCAACCGGACGCGCGAGCAGATCCTCGCCCGGCTGCGCGCGCGGGAGGGCGCCGGTGGACCGGACGGAGCGGAAGATGACGTGGACGGGCCGACACCGGACGGCCCCGGCCCGCGCGGCCCCAACTGGGTGCTGCGGGTGGGTGTCACCGTCCTCGTGTTCCTGCTGGGCATGCTCGCCCTGACCGGCTTCGAGTGGATCAAGGGCTCGACCATCGCGGGTGAGCCGGGCACGTCGGTGGGTCGGGTCATCGAGCCCGCGCCGACGACGGCGGAGCCCTCCACGACCGACTCGCCGTCCGACTCGAGCTCCGCCAGCGCGGAGGCCACGTCCGGGCCGACAACGCGGCCGTCGCACAGCCGGTCGCCCGCGGTCGCCTCCCAGGAGCCGACGGCGACGCCGACGCCGAGCGCGGCCCCCACGCCTGCCCCGACCTCCGCCCCGACGCCGTAGGGGCCGGGCAGGCTAGTGCTGCGGCCCACGCCGGTCGCCCTGGTGATCACCGGCTCGGCGCGCAGAGCGGCCACCACTGACCGCTTCCGCACCGAGCTGACGATCAAGCCCCGAGACGTTTGCCTCCAGCGTGACCAGCCCGGCCGCGGTGCCGCCGCGTCCACGGGCCAGGCCGGTACGGTCAGTCGGGCAGGCGGGACCGCAGGCGCGCGGCCGCTGCGGCCGGGTCGTCGGCCTCGGTGATCGCCCGCACGACGACGACGCGCTGCGCGCCTGCCGCCAGCACGTCGTCCAGGCGGGCCTCGTCGACGCCGCCGATCGCGAACCACGGCCGGGCGGGGTCGCGCGCGGCGACCGTCCGGACGAGGTCGAGGCCGGGCGCGGGGCGACCGGGCTTGGTCGGCGTCGGCCAGCACGGCCCGACGCAGAAGTAGTCCACGCCGGGCTCCTCGGCCGCCGTCGCGGTCTCGTCCGCGCTGTGCGACGAGCGCCCGACCAGCATCTCCCCGCCCACCACGCGCCGCGCCCACGGCACGGGGAGGTCGTCCTGGCCGAGGTGCAGAACGTCGGCCCCCGCGGCGAGCGCGACGTCGGCGCGGTCGTTCACCGCGAGCAGCGCCCCGTGTCGCGCGCACGCCTCCGCGAGCACCTCGAGCGCCGCCAGCTCGGCGCGGGCCTCGATCCCCTTCTCCCGCAGCTGGAGCACGTCGACGCCACCGGCGAGCGCGGCGTCGGCGAACGCGGCCAAGTCCGGTCGGACACCGGTGCACAGGTAGAGCCGGGCCCGGCGCAGGCGGTCGTTGCGGGCGTCGGCGTCGAGACCGGGCATGCCGCGACCCTACGTCGCGTCGTCGCGACGGCCGTCCGTGAGGCGTAGGCTGACCGGCAGGTGACGCACGGGAGCCCGCGGGGCGGGCTGAGAGGGGATCGAGCCGGATCCCGACCGTCGAACCTGATCCGGGTCATGCCGGCGCAGGGAGCGGAGATGATGCATCGACTCGTGGTGGTAGGGGCAGGCGTGATCGGCCTGTCCTGCGCGTGGCGCGCTGCGGCGTCCGGCTGGACGGTCACCGTGCTCGACCCGCGGCCCGCCCGCGGCGCGTCGTGGGTGGCGGGCGGCATGCTGGCGCCCGTCACCGAGGCGTGGCCCGGCGAGGAGGAGCTGCTGGACCTCGGCCTCGACTCGCTGCGCCGCTGGCCCCGCTTCGCCGCCGACCTCGCCGCCGCCACGGGCCGCGACCCCGGCCTGCGTACCGAGGGCACGGTCGTCGCCGCCACCGGCACGGGCGACCGGGCCGAGCTCGGCGCGCTCGCCGGGTTCCTCGCGGGCCTCGGCCGGGACGTCGACCAGCTCACCGGCCGCGAGCTGCGCCAACTCGAGCCCGCGCTCGGCCCGGACGTGCGCGGCGGGCTGTCGGTGCCCGGCGACCTTGCGGTCGACAACCGGGCGCTGCTGTCCGCCCTCCGCGCGGCCTGCGAACGGGCGGGCGCGCGGATCGTCGAGCGGACGGTGACGCGCATCTGCGACGACGGCCGCGCCGCGACCGGCGCCCGGTCGGCCGCCACCGACGGCGCCGTCACCGCCGTGGAGGCGCCTTCGCGCGGGTCCGCGGTCGCCGACTCCACCGACCATCCGGCCGACATCGTGCTGGTCTGTGCTGGTGCGCACTCCGGGTTGCTGCACCCGGCGCTGGCCGGGCTCGTCCGACCGGTGAAGGGCGAGATCGTCCGGCTGGCGCACCGCGAGGGCGCGTTCCCGCCGCCGTCGCGCACGGTGCGGGCCCTCGTCGACGGTCGGCCGGTGTACGCGGTGCCCCGTGACGACGGCGGGCTCGTGATCGGCGCCACCCAGTACGAGGCCGGGTTCGACGCGGACGTCACCGTCGGCGGGGTGCGGGACCTCCTGCGCGACGCCGAGCGGGTGCTGCCTGCGGTGGCCGAGTACGCGCTGGTCGAGACGGCGGCAGGCCTGCGGCCGGGCAGCCCCGACAACCGGCCGCTGATCGGCACGCTCGAACCCGGGCTGATGGTCGCGACCGGACACGGGCGCAACGGGATGCTGCTGGCGCCCGTCACCGCCGACGCCGTCGTGGGGATGCTGCACGGCCTGCCGGGCCCCGCCGTCACCGACCCCCAGCGCTTCACCCGCCGCCCCGACCCCGCAGTCGCCAGGAGGTAGCCCGTGCAGGTGTGGATCAACGGCAGGCCAGGGGAGCTGGCCGACGGAGCGCGCGTGCCGGACGCGTTGGCGCTGCTGGGGACGCCGGAGGCGGGGGTTGCGGTCGCCGTCGACGGCGAGGTCGTGCCACGCGCGGCGTGGGCCGACACCCCGCTCGCCGACGGCGCGCGCGTCGAGGTGCTCACCGCCGTGCAGGGAGGCTGACGTGGCCACTGTCCTGAGTCGGCCCGACACCGACGACCTGGTTGTCGGCGGCCGCACCCTCCCGTCGCGGCTGATCATGGGGACCGGCGGGGCGAACAACCTCGAGGTGCTCGAACGCGCGCTGGTCGCCTCCGGCACGGCGCTGACGACCGTGGCGATGCGCCGCATCGACGCCACCACCGGCACCGGTGTGCTGGAGCTCCTGCGCAGGCTCGGCATCGCGATCCTGCCCAACACCGCGGGCTGCCGCACCGCGGCCGAGGCGCTGCTCACCGCACGGCTGGCGCGCGAGGCGCTGGAGACCGACCTGGTGAAGCTGGAGGTCGTCGCCGACGAGCGCACGTTGCTGCCGGATCCCATCGAGCTCCTCGACGCCGCGGAGCAGCTGGTCGACGACGGCTTCGTCGTGCTGCCCTACACCAACGACGACCCGGTGCTCGCGCGCAGGCTGGAAGCGGTGGGGTGTGCGGCGGTGATGCCGCTCGGGTCACCCATCGGCACGGGCCTCGGCATCAGGAACACACACAACATCGCGATGATCGTCGAGCAGGCCGGGGTGCCCGTCGTGCTCGACGCGGGCATCGGCACGGCGTCCGAGGCGGCGCAGGCGATGGAGCTCGGGTGCGACGCGGTGCTGCTCGCCACGGCCGTCACCCGGGCGGGCGACCCGGAGCGGATGGCCCACGCCATGCGGCTGGCGGTCGAGGCGGGTCGGGCCGCGCGCGGAGCGGGCCGCATCCCGCGGCGGTGGTGGGCGCAGGCCAGCAGCCCCGACCCGGACGCCTGACCGGCCCCCGCTCGGCTGCCGCCACATGATCGACGGTTGCGTGACGTGCGCGCCATATCAGGCGCTCATGTCACAACTTCGGCGATCACTGGATCTGGCCCCGTGCACAAACCAGGAACTCGCCGTGCTCAAACGCGGGACTCACCCTTGGGGTGCGGCGGGGGCGACGCTCTTCTTGTGGCGCTGCGCCAGGTCCCGGTAGGTCTGCGGGTTGCCCTCGACCCACCAGCGCGCCGCGGCCGTCAGCGGGCCCTTCGCCCTGGCGATCGTGTCCAGGACGAGGGTGCCGTCGGGAACGACGGTGTTCGGCGGGACGGTCGCGCCCGCGCCGACCAGGCAGCGGGCGCCGATGCGGGCGCCGTCCTGGATCGTCGACCCGTTGCCGATCAGGGCCTCCTCGCCGATCACGCACCCGTGCACGACGCACAGGTGCCCGATCGTGGCGCCCGCCCCGACCTCGGTGACCGGGTCGTCCCCGCCGTGCAGCACGCAGCCGTCCTGCACGTTCGCGCCCTCCCGGACGATGATCGCGCCGAAGTCGGCGCGGAGCACGGCGTTGTACCAGACCGACGCGTTCGCCTCGACGCGCACGTCGCCGACGAGGGTCGCGGTGGGGGCGATGAACGCCGTCGGGTGCACGGTGGGCGCGTGGCCCTCGAAGGAGAACAGCGGCATGGGCGGAGCGTCTCACCCTGGCGCCGACGCCGCCCGGCTGAGTGGTGCGGCACACGACCGCGAGGCGGTCCGGATGACGGGCCCGACGCCGAGGGCGTGGGCCGCGTCCTCGCAGACCGCTGCTGCACCTCGCAGGCTCCCGGCGCCCTGCGAAGAGCACGCCCGGTCTGCGAAGAGCCAGGTCGGCGGCGGCGACCCCCGTTCGAGGTCGACCGGGCGGGTGGCGGAGGGGTTCCTCCGGCCGGGGAGGTGTGGCCGGTCCGCGGGGTCTGTTGGCTGGTCCTGCTCGCCGCCGCCCTCGCGGGGTGCGCCGACGCGCCCGTCACCCCCGCCCCGACGACCGTGCCGCCGCCCTCCACGCGGGCCCCCGTTGAGCGCCGCACCCGCCGACCAGGGCCAGGAGCGCGCGCTGCCCGTCTACTACGTCGCGCAGACCACCGCGGGCCGCGCCTGCAGCGCGAGTTCCGCCACCTCCCCGCCGCCGATCCCGCCAGCGCCGCGGTCCGCGAGATGCTCGCCCACCCGAGCGGCACCGACCCCGACTACCGCAACCCCTGGCCGCCCAGCCCGCGCGCCGGTCACCAGCACCCCGAGGCGGTCACGGTCGACCTCACCGGGGCGCCGCCGTCCGATCTCGCCGCCCAGCAGCTCGTCTTCACCGTGGAGGGCGCGCTGGGCTCGACGGCCCCGGTCCGCCTCCTGCGCAACGGGGCGCCGACCGGCCCGCCGATCCCCCGCGGAGACGCCTATGCGCTGCGCTCCCTCGTCCAGATCGACGCGCCCGCCGACGGCGCCAGCACCACGTCCCCGCTGACCGTCACCGGCGAGGCCGCCGTCTTCGAGGCGACCCTGCACTGGGCGGTGGAAAGCGACGGGAAGGAGGTGCGGAACGGGGTGGCGATGACCGCGGAGGGCCAGGTCTGAGGACGACCCCTCCGACAGCGCGGGCCGCCCCCCACTCACCGACGACAGGACTGTGCGGGTCAGGACGTCCTGAGCAGCGCAAACGGCGCTTACTGAACGGCTAGTCTTCCCTGTACGCGCGAGAGGTGCGCCCTCGCCGTCGAGGAGATGGTATCGGCGCGGACCCCGCCGCCATCCTCTTGGCATGACACGGGGGAAGCCGCGGGAGGCCCAGCCATGACCTCGCGCATCAGCACCCGCTTCTCCGCCGACGGCGCGCTGGCGGCCTGCCTCGCCACCAACGGGAGCAGCGCGCACGCCGAGGTCTGGGACTTCACCGCCGCCGCTCCGCGCCCGGAGCCGCTGCCCACACCCGACGGCGAGTCCGTGCTCACCCAGCTCGTGCCGCTCGCGCGCCGCGCCGCGCTGCTCGTGCGGCACCGCGACGACGGCCACACCCTCGTACGCCTCGCGACGGGACAGGCGGGCACGGTCGAGCAGCGCCTGCGCACCGTCGGGACCTTCGGGCTCCGGCTGGTCGCCACGCCCGGCCGCACGGCGATCGCGCTCAGCTGGGACACCCCCGACCGGACCGTGGTCTGGCGCCTGCTCGACCACGCGCCGTACCTCGAGCGGATGGGCGAGCACGCGGGCCTGCTGCTCGGCGGGGTGCCGCTCTCCCGCGGCGAGATGGCGTTCACCCGGCACGGAGACGGCGACAACGGGGCCGAGGCCGTCCGGCTCAACCTCGCCGACGGCAGTCTCGCGCCGCTGCTCCCCACCCGCGGCGCGTCGCACGCGCTGGCCGCCGACCCGCACTCCGGGCTGGTCGTGCTCGCCGCCGACGACGGCGCAGGCGGCGACGGCCCGCGCCTGGCCTACCACCACCGCCGCACCGGGCGGACCGAGTTCCCCATGGCGCTCTCGGCGATCGAGGGCGCGGTGCTGCCGCTCGCCGTCGCGCCCGGCGGAGGGTGTGTGGCGTTGCAGGTCCGCCGCGGCGCGCGCACCCACCTGCTGCGGCACCGGGTCGCCGACGGCAGGCTCACCGAGGTCGACATCCCGGCCGGGATCATCGGCGGGGTGGGCGCGTGGTCGGCGACCGGCCTGCGGTTCCCCTACAGCTCACCGGTGTGCCCGGGCGCGATCGCGACGGTCGGCGCGTCCTTCCAGCTCGCGGGCCTCGACGCGGCGCCGCGGGTGTCCGCGCACCTGGAGTGGTTCACCGCGCGCACCGGCGACATCGAGGCCGTCGTGTACGGCAACTGGCGCACGGCCGAGCGCGTCGTCGTCGCCCTGCACGGCGGGCCCGACGCGGCGTGGGACATGGGCTACCAGACGTCGCTGCAGCGGCTCGCCGCATCGGGCTGCGCCGTCGTCGCCCCCAACCAGCGCGGCAGCACCGGCTACGGGGCCGGGCACGCCGCCGCGATCCGCGGCGACTGGGGGGTGCCCGACCGCATCGACGTGTGCCGCATCGGCCGCCACCTGCACCGCGGCCGCCCAACGGGCGCGCAGGCCCCGCTGCTGTTCGGCGAGAGCTACGGCGCCTACCTGGCGCTTCTGGCCGCCGGACACCGTCCGGACCTGTGGTCGGGCTGCGTGGCGGTCGCGCCGTTCCTGTCCGGTGCGCGGCTCTACGCGGAGGCGTCGCCGACCGTCCGCGCGCTGGTCGACCGGCTCGACGGCCACGGCGGCCCCGACGTGCTCGCGGTCGCCCGGCGCATCACCGGCCCGCTGCTCGTCGTCCACGGTGACCGCGACCCGACCGTCCCCGTGACCCAGTCCCGCGCGCTGCGCGACCACCTGCGCAGGCCGGGGCGGGCCCGCCTGGAGTACGTGGAGGTGCCCGGCGCAGGCCACGACCCGCTCGCCGCGTCGCCCGCCGCCCGTGCCGCGCTCGCGCGGTTCCTCGAGGGCGTGCGCGCCGCGGCGGCCTGATCACCTCTGCGCGGTTCCTCGGCCGCTCGCCGCGGCGTGATCATCGGGACCGCGCGGTTCCCGGGCTTCGATCAACGCAGACCGCAGGCTCGCGGCGATCACCCGGGGCCGCCGAGAGCTCGGTCGCAGGTGATCGCGGGCGTCGGAGCGCGCAGGCCCAGCGCGCGCAGCTCGAGCGCCGCGAGCTCGCGCACCACGCACGCGTCGTCGCGTCGCCACGCCGCGGCGGGGTCGGTCGACACCCTCAGCAGCCGTCGCGTCGGCTGGTGGGCCAGGGCGCGGAGGGCGAGGAGGTCGAGGTCGCGGGCCCTGGCGGTCGCCGCCGACCCCGCGTACCGCGCGTACCGCACCCGCACCGCCAGCCACGTGAGCACCACCGGCAACGCGCCGACGGCGACGACCGCGATCGCGACGCCGAGCGCCAGGTTCGCCACGACCCCCACCTGCTGTTGCCCCGCCGCCGCCAGCGACGCCCCTGCCCGGGTTCCCAGGTCGAGCGCCCGCGCCAGCTCGGTGCCCACCAGCGGGATCCCCGCCGCCGTGTGCGCCGCGCCGTCGAACGCGCCGCGCACCGACTCACCGGCGTCGGCCAACGTCCGCGCGGGCGTCTGCAGCCGGTCGATGAGGTCCCGCGCGGCCTGCGCGATGTTCACGACGAGCACCACCCAGGCGACCGCCAACACGTCGGCGAGCAACTGCCGGGCCGCCCGCAGCGGGTGTTCCGCGTAGAAGCGCATGCCTCGGGTGTACCCGATCGATCTACAAAAGACCGAGCTTCGTCGCGGCGTACACCGCCTCGGCGCGCCGCGACACCATCAGCTTCCGCATCAGGTTGCCCACGTGGAACTTCACCGTGGTCTCCGAGATGAACAGCTCCGCCCCGATGGCGCGGTTGGACAGCCCGCGCGCGAGCAGCCGCAGCACGTCCAGCTCACGCTCGGTGAGCCGCTCCCGCTCGGGCATCCCACCCGACAGCGACCGCACCATCGCCGACGCGCTGCGGGCGTCGAACGCGCTCTCCCCCCGCGAGACGGCCCGGATCGCGCGCACCAGCTCCGTGGTGTCGACGTCCTTGACGACGTACCCGCGCGCCCCGGCCTGCACCGACTCGACGACGAGCCGGTCCTCCGCGAACGTCGTCAGCACGAGCACGCCGATGCCGGGATGCGCGGCGCACAACCGACGGCAGACGTCGAGGCCGTCGGTCTGCGGGCCCGCGGTGAGCTTGAGGTCGAGCAGCACGACGTGCGGTCGCGACGCGGCGACCGCGGCCACCGCGTCGGCAGGGGTGCCCGCCTCGCCCACGACGCGCAGGTCGTCCTCGCGCTCCAGGACGGCCTTGAGGCCCTGCCGCATGATCGAGTGGTCGTCGACGAGCACGATCCGGGTGGGCGTCGGCCGCTGCCGCGCGAGTGCACTCACCGCCGAACCTCGCTGGCGCTCGGTCGCCGCTGCGCCGATGGCGCGCTCGCCAGCTCGCGCGTGGCGACCGGGATCTCCACCTGCACCTGCAGCCCGCCCAGCCGGGCGCGCCGGAACGCCACGGTGCCGCCCAGCTCCCTGGCCCTGGCCTGCATGTTCACCAGCCCGCGGTGCTCG
Source organism: uncultured Actinomycetota bacterium (assembly GCA_963750095.1). Lineage (GTDB taxonomy): Bacteria > Actinomycetota > Actinomycetes > Mycobacteriales > Pseudonocardiaceae > Pseudonocardia. Next base: position 136,223 of record CAVVPJ010000015.1, read on the forward strand.
CCGGACGGGGCGGCGCTCGCGGCGCGCAGGCTGCGGCGCACCTCCTCGGGACGCCCGACGCCGTCGTCGGAGATCGTGAGCCGGACGGAGCCGCACGCGTATGTCAGCCGGACGACCGCCCGGCTCGCCTCCCCGTGCACGGCCGTGTTGAACAGCGCCTCGCCCGCGATGCGGAACAGCGACTGCTCGCATTCCGCGGGCAGCGCCGCAGGCTTGCCGCCGACGCGCACCTCGACCGACAGCTCGTCGGGCATGTGGACGCCGGAGAGCCTGCGCAGCATCGAGGGGAGGTCCTCGCCCTCGGCGTGCTCGTCGTTGAGGGCGTAGATGGCCGAGCGGAGCTGCTCGACCGCGCGCCGGGTGAGGTCCTTGGCCGTGTCGAGCTGGGTGCGCAGCCGGTCGTCGCCGATCTCGGAGCGGACGAGCTCGATGTGCATGCCCGCGGAGAGCGCGTACTGGGTGACGCTGTCGTGCAGCTCGCGCGCGATGCGGTGCCGCTCGTCGTCGAGCACCTCGCGCTGCCGGGCCGCGCCGAGCTCGGCCTGCGCCGCGGTGAGCTCGTCGTTGCGGGCCTTGAGGTCCGCGGCCTGGCGTGCGGTGCGCGCGTGCAGGCGGGCGGTGCGGTCGAGCAGCGCGCAGTTCTGCAGCGCGGCGGCGGTCTGGCCAGCCAGGATGCGCAGGACGGAGTGGTCGGTGTCGTCGATCTCCCGCTCGGGCGGCGTCCACGCCGCGAACGCGCCGACCGCGCGCCCGTCCAGCCGGATCGGCACGTGCAGGTGGTGGCGGCGCTGGTGCTCGTCGTGTGCGCCGTCGGGGCGGCCACCGCGGACCTGTTCGACGTGCTGTTCGACGTGCTGCGGCGGCGCCCCGTCCGGGCCGCGGACGAGGTGGCGCGGCCGGGCGTCCGGCAGCTCGCCCTCGACCAGCGCGAACACCACCCACTCGGCGGACAGGTGGTCGGCCGCGGCCTCGACGACCGCGCGCACCAGCTCCTCCGAGCCCTCCGTCGTGCGCACCAGCGCGCCGGAGATCCCCTCCAGGGCCTGGATCACGCGATGCAGCCGTTCGGCGGCGATGCGGTACTCGGGGTAGTAGTGCGGTTTTCCCGAGCGGAGCCCGGTCAGGGCCTCCAGGTCGGGCCGTCGCCCGGACGTGCCGCGGCCGCCGCGCCGTGGCCATTGCGCTGCGGCCGTCACGGGCGCGGCTCCGCCGCTCGTGCGCGGAAAAGCTCGCTCGGGCAACGTTTTCCGCGCACGGCCCTCACATCGCCGCCCTGAACATCGCCATGACGTCCTCGACGGAGGTCTGCCGCGGGTTCGTCGTGAGGCAGGCGTCGGAGAGGGTCAGCTCGGACAGGCGCGGGATGTCCTCCGCCTTCACGCCGAGCGCGCCGAGCCCGCGGGGCACGCCGACCTCGTCGCCGAGCGCCCGCACCGCCTCGGCCACCCGCTCGACGGCCTCGGCGGGCGGCGCGCCCGCGACGTCGAGGCCCATGGCCTGCGCGATGGGCACGAACCGCGCAGGCAGCTCCGCCCCGTTGAACCGGACCACGTGCGGCAGCAGCACCCCGTTGACCACGCCGTGCGGCAGGTCGAGCATGCCGCCGACCTGGTGGCTCATCGCGTGCGTCGCCCCGAGGATCGCGTTGGTGAACGCCAGGCCCGCCTCGAGCGCGGCCTGGGCCATCGACGAGCGCGCGGCCAAGTCGTCGGGCTGGTGGATCGTGCGGGCCAGGTTGCCGTTGACCATGGCGATGGCCTGCAGCGCGTGGTGGTCGGTGAGCGGGCCGCGGGCGAGCGAGACGAACGCCTCGATGCCGTGGGTGAGCGCGTCGAGGCCGGTGGCGGCGCCGAGCGCGTCGGACATCGTGGTGAGCAGCCGCGGGTCGATCACCGAGACGTCCGGGACCAGCGCCCGGCCCATGATCGTGATCTTCGTGTGCCGGACGGTGTCGGTGACGATGCAGAACTGCGAGACGTCCGCCCCGGTGCCCGACGTCGACGGCATCATGATCAGCGGCGGGATGGGGTGCTCGATGCGGTCGATGCCCTCGAAGTCCAGGATGCGCCCGCCGTTGGCGGCGAGCAGCGCCACGCCCTTGGCCGCGTCGATGACCGAGCCGCCGCCGATGCCGAGCACGACGTCGCAGCCCGCCTCGCGGTAGCGCTCGTGCCCGGCCTCGATCTCGTGGTCCTTGGGGTTGGGGGTGACGTCGTTCCAGACCACGGGCCGCAGCCCGGCCTCGCGCAGCTGGGTGATCAGCTCGGCGGGCCAGCCCGCCTCGAGCAGCCCGGGATCCGTGACCACGAACGGGCGGCGCGCACCCAGCCGCACGGCCGCGTGGGCGGCCTCGGAGAGCGAGCCATGCCCGAACACGATCTCGGGTGCGTGGAACTTGGACAGGCGCAGCGGAGGCTGGCGCTCACCTGACGGCTCGTCGGAACGGTGCCGCGCGAGCAGCACCGTGTCGCCCGCCCTGCGGGCCTCCTCGACGAGGACCACACTGCCCTCCCGACGTCGATTGGCGACGCTCACGGTACCCCCGCGGAAGGTGCCGGGTCAGGCTCGCGGCCGAACCGCACCTGGCTGCACGGTCAGGCGCGCCGACCGCCCGCTTCAGTGGGTGGCGTGGATCGGCCCCTCGCGCTCGGCGAGCCGGGTGCCCCCGCCGCCCCAGTGCTGGGCGATCATCTCCGCGGCGATCGAGACGGCCGTCTCCTCGGGCGTGCGGGCGCCGAGGTCGAGCCCGATCGGGGACGACATCCGCGCGATCTCCTCCTCGGTGACGCCCCGCTCGCGCAGCCGCTCGAGCCGGTCGTCGTGGGTGCGCCGCGACCCCATCGCCCCGATGTAGGCCACCTCGGGCAGCCGCAGCGCCACCTCGAGCAGCGGGACGTCGAACTTCGGGTCGTGCGTGAGGATGCACAGCACCGTGCGCCTGTCGATGCGCCCGGCCTCGGCCTCGGCCGCGAGGTAGCGGTGCGGCCACTCGACGACCACCTCGTTGGCGCCCGGGAAGCGCGACGCCGTCGCGAACACCGGCCGCGCGTCGCACACCGTGACCCGGTAGCCCAGGAACGAGCCCATCTTCGCGCAGGCGGCGGCGAAGTCGATCGCCCCGAAGACGATCATGCGGGGCGGGGGCGCGAACGACTCCACGAACACCGAGAGGCCTTCGCCGCGGCGCTGCCCGTCGACACCGTAGGTGACCATCGCGTTGCGGCCGACGTCGAGCAGGCCGCGCGCGTCGTCGCGGATCGCGTCGTCGAGACGCGCGGAGCCGGTGCCGCCGTCGACGCGGCCGGGCCAGATCACCATCCGCTTGCCGAGCCGGTTCGCGGGCCCGGCCACGACGGTGGCGACGGCGACGGGCGACTCGGTGCGCACGGCGTCGGCCACAGCCGACAGCTGCGCGTACGTCTCGGGGTTGACCTTCTCGACGAAGATGTCGAGGATCCCGCCGCACGTCAGGCCCACGGCGAACGCGTCGTCATCGGACACGCCGTAGCGCTGCAGCACGGGGCGGCCGTCGCGCAGCACCTGTTCGCCCAGCTCGTACACCGCGCCCTCGACGCAGCCGCCGGACACGCTGCCGACCGCCTCGCCCTGCGGGCCGACGAGCATCGACGCGCCGGGCTGACGCGGAGCGGAGCGGAACGTGCCCACGACCGTGGCGAGCGCCGCGGTGTCTCCGTTCTTCCACCAGCCCTCGAGCTGGTCGATGACGTCACGCATCCCTCATCACCCTCAGTAGCTCTTCCAGAGTAGCGAGGCTGTGCCCGGCCAACAGATGGTCCAAGTGCGGCAGCGCCGCGACTATTCCACCCTGCACCGGCGCGTACCCGTCCTTCCCCGCGTGCGGGTTCACCCAGATGACCTTCTGGGCCAGCCGTCGCAGCCGGGCCATCTGCTCGCCGAGCAGGACCGGCTCGCCGCGCTCCCAGCCGTCGGAGAACACCACGACGACCGCCCGCCGCGCGGCTCCCCGCTGCCCCCAACGATCGATGAACGCGCGCAGCACCTCACCCAGACGGGTGCCACCCGACCAGTCAGGTATGGCCTTTCCGGCGGCGTGCAGTGCGTGGTCGGCGTCGCGCATCCGCAGCTCGCGGGTGACCCGCGTGAGCCGGGTGCCGAGCGTGAACGTCTCGACAGCCGTGCTGCCACCCCGCCCCGCCCCGTGGCGTGTCACGACGTGGGCGAAGCGCAGCAGCGCGTCGGCGTAGGGCTCCATCGAGCCGGACACGTCGACGAGCAGCACGATCTTGCGCGGGCGCCGGGACTTGTCGCGCCGCAGCAGGGAGCGCACCTCGCCGCCGTTGCGCAGCGCCGCGCGCAGGGTGCGGCCGGGGTCGGGCGCGCCGTGGCGGGCCGGGCGGAGGCGCCGTGACGGGCGCGTCGGCGGGTCGGGCCGCAACAGCGCGAGCAGCCTGCGCAGGTGTTCGCGCTCCGCCTGGCTCAGCTCGGCGAGGTCGCGGTGGCGCAGCACCTCGGCGCCCGACGCGCGGGCCTTGATCGTCGTGGCGTCGCTTTCGGACTCCCCGTCGGCATCCTCGGACGACGACGGGGTGAGCGAGGCCAGCTTCGGCGCCGGCCTGCGCTCGTCGACGAGGCGGGTGCCGCCGCCCTTGCGCGGCGTGAACCACTGCTCGAAGGCCTGGTCGTAGCGGGGGAGGTCGTCCGGGTCGGCGCAGAGCGTCAGGCGTCCGGCCCAGTAGGTCTGCCACCGGCTGGTGACGTCCAGCTCGTCGAGCGCGGAGAGGAACGCGGCGACCCGGTCGCTGGTGACCTGCAGCCCCGCGCCGCGCAGCACGGCGGTGAAGCCGACCAGCCCCTCGATCGGGTCGCCTTCGACCTCCGGCTCGAGCGGCAGTGTCGTATCGAACGGCAGGGTCATGTCGAACGGCAGTGTCATATCGAACGGCAGGGTCACGAGGCCATCAGCACGTCGAGCTGGTCACGGACGCGGTCGGCGTCCTCGCGGTACTTGAGGACGGCGCCGAGCGTGGCGGCCGCGCTGTCGACGTCGAGATGGGTGGCGCCGACCAACTGCAGGGCGCGCGCCCAGTCGAGCGTCTCGGCGACGCCGGGCGGCTTGATCAGCTCGGCCTGGCGCAGCTTGCGCACCGCGACCGCGACCTGCGTGGCCAGCCGCTCCGGCAGCCCGGGGAGCCTGGCGTGCAGGATCTCGATCTCGCGGGCGACGTCGGGGTGGTCGAGCCAGAGGTAGAGGCAACGGCGCTTGAGGGCGTCGTGCACCTCGCGGGTGCGGTTGGACGTCAGCACCACCAGCGGCGGTTCCTTGGCCCGCACCTCGCCGATCTCCGGGATCGTCACGGCGTGCTCGGTGAGCACCTCCAGCAGGAAGGCCTCGAACTCGTCGTCGGCCCGGTCGATCTCGTCGACGAGCAGCACCGAGGGCGCGTTCTGCAGCGCGCGCAGGATCGGGCGGGCGAGCAGGAACTTCGGGTCGTAGAGAGAGGCCTCGACGACGTCGACGTCGAGCTTGTCGCCAGCGGCCGCCGCCTCGAGCGCGCGCAGGTGCAGCAGCTGGCGGGGGAAGTCCCAGTCGTAGAGGGCCTGCGCGGCGTCGATGCCGTCGTGGCACTGGAGGCGGATGAGGTCGGCGCCCAGCACCTGGGCCAGCGCCTGGGCGAGCGCGGTCTTGCCGGTGCCGGGCTCGCCCTCGCAGAACAGCGGCCTGCCCATGCGCAGGGCGAGGAACGCCGCGGTGGCCAGCCCGTCGTCGGCGAGGTAGCCGGTGGAGCGCAGGGCGGTGGCCAGTGCGGCGGGCGACTCGGGCACGTTCACCACACCAGTCTGACGCAGTGACGAGGCCACAGCCAGCGCGGACGTGCGGCGCCGGTCACACGGCCGGTGTGAGCAATTCGGTAAAACTTCCACTTTGGAGATATTCCATCGTCGTCAGATAACGGTTCGATCTCGCCGGGCTGACCAGCAGGTTTACCGTCGCTCATCACGTAATGTCCGCGTTACGTGACAATGCTCACCTGAACCAAGCTGGACTCTGGCCACGGTCGCACTCGTACCGTTTTGGCTCGGTCGTCCAATCGCGGCGACTGACCGACATCCGGTTCCGCCGCACCAGGCCCTGTCCCGCGGTTCCGGTCCGTCTACCTGGAGAGGTGGGGCAGGGACGAGATCGAATCCCACGAATGTCATTGGTTCGTGATTCCTCGACGGTGCGGATGGAGAACAACGTTCATGACTTCTCGACCTGCACTTCTTACGGGCCGGGGTCTCCTGCGTCTGGCCGTCGCGGGCGCCATCGCCGTCGGTACTCCCGTCGCGTTGGCCGCCAATGCCGAGGCCGCCCCCTCCTCGGTCTGGGACAAGATCGCGCAGTGTGAAAGCGGCGGCAACTGGGGCATCAACACCGGCAACGGCTACTACGGCGGCCTGCAGTTCAGCGCGTCGACGTGGCGGGCCTACGGCGGCAACGGCAGCGCGTCCAACGCGAGCCGCGCGGAGCAGATCGCCGTCGCCGAGCGCGTGCTCGCCGCACAGGGCTGGGGCGCGTGGCCGGTGTGCTCGCGCAAGGCCGGTGCCACCGGCTACTCGGCGTCGCCATCCGCCCCGGTGCGGGCGGCGGCGGCCCCGGCCAAGGCGGCTCCCAAGGCCGCCCCGAAGGCCCCGGCCACCGGTGGCTACACCGTCCGCGCGGGCGACACGCTGAGCGGCATCGCCGCTGCGCACGGCGTGGCGGGTGGCTGGAAGGCGTTGTTCGCGCTCAACTCGGGCACGCTCAGCAGCGCCAACTCGATTCACCCCGGCGAGGTCCTGCGCCTCAGCTAACCGCCGTGCGCGGAAAGCCTTGCCCCAGCGAGGTTTTCCGCGCACGACCCTGTCAGGCCGAGTTGACCCACTCGTCCGTGCCGTCGGCGAAGGCCTGGTGTTTCCACACCGGCAGCCGCGACTTGATCTCGTCGACGAGCTCGGCGCACGTCACGAACGCCTCGCGGCGGTGGTCGGCGGCGACCGCGCACGCCAGCGCGACGTCGCCGATGCCCAGCGGGCCGACGCGGTGGCTCACCGCGATCGCCCGCACCCCCTCGGCGCGCGCGGCGACGTCGGCCGCCACCTCCGCCACGATCTTCTCGGCGCTGGGGTGGGCGCTGTAGGTCAGGCCCGCCACCGCGCGGCCGCCGTCGTGGTCGCGCACGACGCCCGCGAACGTCACCACGGCGCCCGCGCGGGCGTGGTCGACCAGCGCGGCGTGTTCGGCGACGTCCAGCGGCGCCTCGCCGACCGCCGCCCGCAGCACCTCGGCACCCATCAGTGATCCCCTCCGCCGACGTCCATCCCCGTCCGTACCGGTCCGGCGCCCATCAGTGGTCTCCTCCGCGCAGCTGGTCGACGGCGTGGTCGAGCACGCCGTCCAGTACGGCGAGCCCGTCGCGCACACCGCCGGTCGATCCGGGCAGGTTGACCACGAGCGTCCGCCCCGCCACGCCCGCGAGCCCGCGCGAGAGCACGGCCGTCGGCACCTTCGGGGCGCCCGCCGCGCGGATCGCGTCGGCGAGGCCGGGGATCTCGTAGTCGAGCACCTCGCGCGTCACCTCCGGCGTCGCGTCGGTTGGCGAGATGCCGGTGCCGCCCGTGGTGACGACGACGTCCACGCCCTCGGCCACCGCCGCACGCAGCGCGTTGCCGACCGGAGGACCGTCGGGCGCGACCGTCGGCTCCGGCACCTCGTACCCGTGCTCCCGCAGCCAGGCGACGATCAGCGGCCCCCCACGGTCGGCGTAGACGCCTGCCGCCGCCCGGTTCGAGGCGGTGATGACGTGCGCGCGCCGCGCGGCACTCACCGGACCTCCTCGGTGGCGGGGGAGGAGTGATCGCCGCGAGAGCGACGTTTCCGGTGATCGAACCCCGAAAGCGGCGGTCTCGTGGCGATCATCCCGCTGCCCCGCCGCGACCGTCTCCCCGACGGGCGTCCTCGGCCGCGTCTCACGACCGGTCCTCGGGCCGCGTCCAGGTGCCGGTCTTGCCGCCGTCCTTGCGCTCGACGCGCACGCCGTCCATGACCGCGGCCGGGTCGACGGCCTTCACCATGTCGTGCAACGCCAGCCCGGCCACCGCGACGGCCGTGAGCGCCTCCATCTCCACGCCGGTGCGGTCGGTGGTGCGCACGGTCGCCCGCACCCGCACCTCGGCGCCGACCGGCTCCAGCTCGACGACCACGCCCGAGAGCGCGATCGGGTGGCACAGCGGCACGAGATCGGGCGTGCGCTTGGCGCCCATGATCCCGGCGATGCGGGCGGTGGCCAGCGCGTCGCCCTTCGGGAGCCCGTCGCGGCGCAGCAGGTCCACCACCTCGGCGGTGGTGCGCAGCACTCCGGTGGCCACCGCGGCGCGGGCCGTCGGCTCCTTGTCGGTGACGTCCACCATCCGCGCGGCACCCGCGGCGTCGACGTGCGTCAGATCCACGGGAACGACCCTACGACACCGCGGCGTATGTGATGTATCTCACATGTACGCAACGTGTATTGATCGAGATCTGCACGTGATCGGCAACGATGAGCAGCCACGATGTCACCCGATTGGACTGTTCGGCGTAAAGACGACGGCGTGTCGATGGCGGCGCGCCTACTGTGCTCTCAGCGGGCGCGCACGTAGCGTGCCGGACGGCCGTCCACGACGCCCCAGGTCGGGGAGGGCCCCGGCTCCGCGGCGCTCCCCCTGTCCGGCGGACCGGCACCCCGTCGCCTCACGAAGACCGCGTGGGACAGGAGAAGCGCGCGGGCGGCCCCGACGCCCGCACGCCGACGCGCAGCGCTCCGGAGTCGTCCCATGGCTCGCTACCGCGGTCGCCACCGTGCGCCCAGCACCACCGGTCGGACCCTCGCACGCACCGCCGTCGCGGGCGCCGTCGCCGGAGCCCCGCTGCTGGCCGCTGCCCCCGCCAACGCCGCCACCGATGCCACGTGGGACCGGGTCGCGCAGTGCGAGAGCGGCGGCAACTGGAGCATCAACACCGGCAACGGGTTCTTCGGCGGCCTCCAGTTCACCGCCTCGACGTGGCGCGCCTTCGGCGGTGGCCAGTTCGCCGACTCGGCCCACCACGCCACCCGCGAGCAGCAGATCGTCGTCGCCGAGCGGGTGCTCGCCGGGCAGGGCTGGGGCGCGTGGCCGGTGTGCTCGCGCAAGGCCGGGGCCACCGGCCAGCCCGCCACCCAGCGCAGCGCCCCCGTCGCGCGGCTGGCCGCCCCCGCCAGGCCCGCCCCGAAGCCCGCCGCCGCTCCCGCGAAGCCCGCCCCTGCCGCGCAGGCGCCCCGCCCCGCCACGGTCGGCGAGTACGTCGTGCAGCGCGGCGACACCCTCTCGGCCATCGCCGCCCGCCAGCACATCGCAGGCGGCTGGCGCGCCCTCGCGGCCAAGAACCCCGGCCTGACGAACCCGAACATGATCCACGTGGGCCTGCGCCTGAAGGTCTGACCGTGGCCGTTCCGCCGTCTCCTGGTCGTCTTCGCAGGCCTCGCCGACGCTTCGCAGGGCCCCGGGCGTCTGCGAAGCGCACGTCCGGTCTGCGAAGCGGCCGCGGCCAGCCTCAGTGCCCAGCGGCCGGGCCATCCCCACGCCGTCAAGCGGGGCGAGCACGACCACCTCGTCAGCCGATCCAGCGGGCCAGCGCGTCGGGGGTGTCCACGTCGTCGGGCGCGGCGACGTCGGAGCACTCCACCAGCTCCAGGGCCGGGTGGCCCTTCAGGTAGTCCCTCGCCCCGGCGTCGCCGATGGCCACGGCCGCCGCGGCGGCCCAGTGGTCGCGGCCGAGGACGACGGGGTGCGCCGGGCGGCCGTCGTAGGCCGCGCGGCGGAGCGTGGCGGGGCCCGCACCGGCGGCGAGCCGGGCGACCGCCGCGGGTGTCACCCCGGGCAGGTCGACGAGGTGTACCAGCGCGGCGTCCACTTCGGTCAGCGCGGCGAGGCCCGCGCGCAGCGAGGCGCCCATGCCCTCGGCCCAGTCCGCCGCCTCCACCACGGTGACATCCGGCGGGAGCACCGCGCGGACGGCGGCGGCCGCCGCGCCGACGACGACGACGATCGGCGCGCAGCCGCCCTCGTCGAGCACGCGCAGCGCCCGGCGCACCAACGGCTCGCCGTCCAGCTCGACGAGCGCCTTGGGTCCGCCCATGCGCCGCCCGGCGCCCGCGGCCAGCAGCAGGCCTGCGGCTATCGGTTGATCTCCGTGACGGGGTGCTCGTAGGGCACCTCGTCCAACGGGAACTCGATGTCGCCGAACGGCGACAGCGAACCCTGGACCGCCGCGGCCAGCTCGCTGACGGGGTGCTCGCCGTCGGGCAGGTCCGGCCAGGTGGGGTCCACACGACCCGGGCGGGCGGGCTTGGCCACGGGTTCCTCCTCTTCGACGCCGCTGGTGCCGCAGAGACTACCGTGGATCTGATGTCCACCCCGCTGGTCGACTGGCTGCGCGCTCAGGACGACGCGACGCTCGCCGCACTCGTGCGGCTGCGGCCCGACCTGACCGTTCCGCCGCCTGCCGACCTCACCGTGCTCGCGACCCGCGCCGGGGTGCGGGCCTCGGTGCACCGGGCGTGCGACGACCTGGACACACCCACGCTCGCCATCCTCGAAGCCCTCGTGGTCGCCGACGCCGACAGCGCGCCCGTCGCTCGCGCGGAGGTGGCCCGGCTGCTCGGCCCCGACGTGCCCGCCGTCGTCCTCGACACCGCGCTCGCCACCCTCCGCGCCCGCGCGCTGATCTGGGACGCGGCCGAGCTGCCGAGCGGGCGGCCACCCGCAGGCGGACGCGGTGCCGCGGCGAGCTCCCCGGACGTGGGCGAGCCGCCGTCGCCCTCGAGCGGGCGGGTGGCCGCAGCCCGACGGGGCGCCGCGGCGGGGGCGCGCGTCGACCTGGCCACAGTGGACGGGGCGGGCGCGCTGATCTCGCTCGTCCCCGCCGCGCGGGACGTCGTGCCGCGGTTCCCCGGCGGGCTGGGCCGTCCCGCGGCCGGACCCGCGGGATCGTCCGCGCTCCCGCAGCTGCTCGCCGAGGTCGACGCCGACGAGCAGCGCGTGCTCGACGCGCTCGCCGCAGGCCCGCCGATCGGGCGCAGCCGGGCGGCGGCCGACCCGGGCGGCCCGGTGGGCAGGCTGCTCGCGAAGGGCCTGCTGCTGCGGGTCGACCAGGAGACCGTCGAGCTGCCCCGCCAGGTCGGGCTCGCCCTGCGCGGCGACCGTCCGCTGGGCGCGCTCGCGCTCACCCCGCCGCACCTCGACGTCCGCGACCGCGACGCTGGCGTCGTCGACCGCACCGCGGGCGGCGCCGCGCTGGAGCTGCTCCGCCGGGTGGAGGCGTTGATCGCGTTCTGGGGGCGGACGCCACCGCCGATGCTCCGCTCCGGCGGCGTCGGCGTGCGCGACCTCCGCCGCGCGGCCCGCGAGATCGACGCCGACGAGCCGACGGCCGCGCTGGTCGTCGAGCTGGCCGCGGGCGCCGACCTCGTCGCCCCCTCCGAGGGCGTGCCGCCCGACTGGGTGCCCACCACGCAGGCCGACGTCTGGCTCGCGGGCGGCCCGGAGACGCGCTGGTCGCACCTTGCCCGCACCTGGCTCGACCTGCCGCGACTGCCGGGGCTGGTCGGACGCAAGGACGAGGCGGGCAAGCCGATCAACGCCCTGTCCGACGGCGTGCGCCGCCCGCTCGCTCCGCGCGACCGCCGCCGGGTGCTCGACGGCCTCGCCGAGCTGCGCCCTGGCCACGCCGTCGCGACGCCTGCTCAGCTGGCCGACGTCCTGGCCTGGCGGGCCCCGCGGCGCGGCGGTCGGCTGCGCGACGAGGTGGTCGGCTGGACCTTGGCCGAGGCCACCACGCTCGGCGTCGTCGCCCTCGACGCCCTCACCGGCCCCGGGCGCGCGCTGCTGGCCGCGCCCGACCGGGTCGTCGCCGCGCTGCGCGCCGCCCTCCCGGAGCCGGTCGACCACGTGCTCCTGCAGGCCGACCTGACGGCGGTCGCACCCGGCCCGCTCGCGGCCGGGCTGGCCCGCGAGCTGGACCTCGCCGCCGACGTCGAGTCCGCGGGCGGGGCCACGGTCTACCGGTTCTCGGAGGCCTCGGTCCGGCGCGCGCTCGACGCCGGGCGCAGCGCCGCCGACCTGCACGAGCTGTTCGCCACCCGGTCCGCCACCCCCGTGCCGCAGGCGCTGACCTACCTCGTCGACGACGTCGCACGCAGGCACGGTCGGCTGCGCGGCGGCCCGGCGGCCGCGTTCCTGCGCTCCGACGACGAGGTGCTGCTCACCGAGGTGCTCGCCCACCCGGATGCCCCGATGTGGGAGCTGCGGCGGATCGCGCCGACCGTCCTGGTGAGCGGCCTCCCGTTGGTCGAGCTCATGTCGGTGCTGCGGACGGCCGGGTTCAGCCCGGCCGCGGAGGGTGCCGCTGGCGAGGTGGTGGACCTGCTGGACCGCGGCCGCCGCACCGCGCCGCGGCGCAGCGGCGCGCGCGTCACCGGGCCGCCCGAGCTGGACGACGCCCAGGTGGCCGCGCTGGTGTCGCGCCTGCGCTCCGGTGAGGCCCTCGCCGGGATGCGGCGCGGCGCCGAGGCGTTCGCCAACGGCTCGACCGTCGACCTCCTGCGCTCCGCGGTGGTCGAGCGGCGCACGGTGTGGATCGGGTTCGTCGACCGGCACGGTGTGCGGAACGAGCGCGTCATCGCCCCGGTCAGCGTCGGCGGCGGAGTGGTGGAAGGCCGCGGGGACGACGGCGCCGTGCACCGGCTCCCGCTCGCGCGCATCACGAGCATCGCGCTCGTCGACGGATAGCCGCCCGGACCGTCCACACCGAATTGTTCGCTCCACAACTATCCATTGTGGACGATCGTTTTTCGGGCAAAGGGCGGCCCTGGCATTCCTGGCAGCCTGTCGTTGGCTACGGATTAAAGGCAACAATCAGACAAACCGGACTTGCTTGCGCGGATCCGGTGGCGATTGTTTGGAGATCTTGACTGGGCCGTCGGGCGAGGAGGACCCTCACGTCCGCTAAGTCTAAGTGGTCCGCGCCGGAAGTACGTGTCGGTGTCGTCAGGCGGCGGCCAACCTCATGCTCTGGATAGGGGCGGCGGCTTCGTGGGCGGCGATGCGGTCGAGGAGCTGGTCGAGGTCGGTGCGGGTGAACTTCCAGTCGAAGGGTGTGGCGGTGGCGTTGTAGCGGTCCTGGAAGGCCAGGATCCGCTCGGCGAGGGCGTCGAGATCGGTCAGGTCGTTGGGGGTCAGCACCTTGCGCTGGAGGATGGAGAAGAAGATCTCCACCTGGTCCAGCCAGGACGCATGGACCGGCAGGTGTACCAGTTGGGCAGTAGGCCAAGCCTTCCTCATCCGCTTGACCGAGGCGCGTCCGCGGTGTGAGGACCCGTTGTCCACGATCCAGAACACCCGATCGGCGCTGGCGTAGGGCTGGGTGGTCATGACCTGGGCGACCAGCCGGGCGAACGGCTTGATCCCGGTCTTGGGCTCCAGGCGGCCGATCACTCGGGCCTGGTGCACGTCGTAGGCGGCCAGATACTGCAGCGCACCCCGGCGTTCGTACTCGTGCTCGACGCGCATCATCCGGGCCTTCCCCGGGGGCAGTGTGGGGTGGCAGCGACACCGGGCCTGGATCGAGGTCTTCTCATCCGCGCAGACCACGAACTCGTGCTCGCCCAAGGGTTGGCCATCCCAGAACCCGACGTAGAGGTCCAACGCTCGGGCCGCCTTCGCGGCGAAGTCGGGATCACGCGGGTAGATCCAGCTGCGGTGCTGCCAGGGTTTGAGCGCGTCGGCGGCCAACCACACGCGGCATTGGAGCGGGGACGGTGGTGACACGGGTTTGCTGGACGAGTATCGTCCTGGAGTATTGGGGCTTGCGGAGACCGAGAAGGCGATCGCATGCGTAGGTATCTCGTGGTGGCGAATCAGACCTTGGGGGGCGCGGAGCTGGAGCAGGAGCTTCGCAAGCGTATCGAGGCGGGGCCGAGTTCCATTTATGTGGTTGTCCCGAACACCACTGCCGCGCATTACTACTCCACACCGGTGGCCGGTGGCTATGTGCCTATGCCCACCGTAGACAGGACCATCGATGGTCCCCGGTCCGATAAGGAAGCGACCGCGCAGGCTCAGCACCGGCTGGATGAGCTCGTGGCAGGTCTGGCCGCTACGGATGTGGAGGTCGAGGGACACCTCGGGAGCGCCCACCCGGGCAAGGCGATCCAGGCGGCGCTGGCAGACCACGACTTCGACGAGGTCATCGTGTCCACGCTGCCGCGGCGGGGGTCTGAGTGGCTCCGGGCCGATCTGCCTCACCGCATCGAGCGCCGGTACGGGGTGCCGGTGACGACGATCGTCATGGCCAAGCCACACGCCGAGCGACCAGCGGCAGGCGACGGCGAGTCGGGTCCGTCGGTCGGCAAGACGATTCTGGTGGCGGGGGTGGCCGCACTGGGGGGTTTCCTGTTCGGCTACGACACGGCGGTGATCAACGGGGCGGTTAAGGCCCTCGTGTCGGCGTACAATTTGGCGCCCTTCATGGCCGGGTTCGCGGTGTCCGTGGCGCTGCTCGGCTGCGCTGTCGGCGCATGGTTCGCGGGCGGTCTGGCTAACCGTTTCGGGCGGCCACGCGTCATGGTGATCGCGGCCGGCCTGTTCCTCGTCTCGGCGTTCGGCAGCGGGTTGTCGTTCAGCGAGTGGGACTTGAGCCTGTGGCGGTTCGTCGGCGGCATGGGGGTGGGTGCCGCCTCGGTGATCTCGCCGGCCTACATCGCGGAAATCTCCCCAGCGCACCTGCGAGGTCGGCTCGGATCGCTGCAGCAGCTGGCGATCGTAACCGGCATCTTCTTGGCTCTCCTGGTCGACTACGGGCTCGCAACAGCTGCGGGGAGCGCCTCCGACAAGTTGTGGCTGGGCGTCGCTGCCTGGCGGTGGATGTTCCTGTCTCTTGCGGTTCCAGCTCTCATCTACGGCGGCCTCGCGTTGACGATCCCGGAGTCGCCGCGCTACCTGGTGGCCAAGGACCGGCTTAAAGAGGCCGCCGATGTACTGCGTCGTTTTGTCGTGGCCAAGCCAGACGAGAAGGTCGCCGAGATCGAGGAAACACTCAAGAGCGACCATGACTTCCAGCTCTCCGACCTGCGGGGACCGACCGTGGGGCTGCTGCCCATCGTCTGGGTCGGGATCTTGTTGTCGGTGTTCCAGCAGTTCGTGGGCATCAACGTGATTTTCTACTACTCCAGCGTGCTGTGGCAGGCGGTGGGGTATGGCGAGTCGGAGGCCCTGCTCATCACCGTGATCACGTCCGTCACCAACATCGCGGTCACCGTCGTCGCGATCTCCCTGATCGACAAGGTGGGCCGCAAACCGCTCCTCATCGTGGGCTCCTCGGGGATGTTCCTCACCCTCGCCACGATGGCCTACTGCTTCCAGCAGGCGCAGGTCGTCGCGGGCAAGCCAACCCTGCCAGGATACCTCGGCACCGTCGCGTTGGTTGCGGCCAACCTGTACGTCGTCTTCTTCGGTGTCAGCTGGGGACCGGTCGTCTGGGTGATGCTGGGCGAGATGTTCAACAACCGCATCAGGGCCAGTGCCCTGGCGCTCGCAGCCGCCGCGCAGTGGCTGGCCAACTTTGCAATCTCGGTGTCCTTCCCGAAACTGAGTGACATCGGCCTCGGGTTCACGTACGGCATCTATGCGACGTTCGCCTTGATGTCGCTGGTGTTCGTGCTGAAAGGCATCAAGGAAACCAAGGGCCGATCGCTCGAGGACATCATGGCCTGACCCATGACCATGCATGCGTCGACCGTCCGCGACCTGCCCGATGCCCTGCACGACGAGGGACTCTTCTTCGAGCGGCTGGCCGGGCGGCGGCCCGCCGTGTTCCTCGACTACGACGGGGTCCTCACGCCTATCGTCGATCGGCCCGAGGACGCCGTTATCTCCGAAGGCATGCGCACCACGGTGCGGGCTCTGGCCCGGCGCTGCCCGGTGTGCGTGGTCAGCGGCCGCGACCGGCAGGTCGTGCAGGAGCTGAGGGGGGTCGACGACCTCGTGGTGGCCGGTAGCCACGGCTTCGACATCTGGAGCCCGAGCGAGGGCACCATCGCGCATGATGCCGGCTCCGGCTACGAGGCAGTCATCTCTGATGCGACTGACGAGCTGCGCGCCGCGCTCGGGTCGATCCCGGGAGTTGTCATCGAGCCGAAGCATGCGTCGGTCGCGGTGCACTACCGGCTCGTCAACCCTGAGGACCACGCCAGAATCGGCGCGGTGGTCGACACGCTGCTGGCCGAGCGCCCGGAGCAGCTCAAGGTCACCCCTGGGAAGAAGGTCTACGAGCTCCAGCCCAAGATCGATTGGAACAAGGGCCGGGCGGTGCTGTACCTGCTCGACACGCTCGGGCTCGACACCGCAGACGTGGTGCCCCTGTACCTGGGCGACGACATCACCGACGAGGACGCCTTCCGAGCGCTACGCGGGCTCGGCGTCGGCATCACCGTCGGCCACGCCGCCGATCCGGAGGTCGCTGACCGAGCCACCGCCGCCGACTTCGTCCTCGCCTCCACCGTCGAGGTGGAGCAGTTCCTGAGCACGCTGGCGCGCTGACCCGCACCGGAGGCCGATGGGAGGAGAACGTTGCAGGACGTCACTCTCTCGTACGACGATTTCGACCCCGAGTCCGAGGGCCTGCGCGAGGCGCTGAACTCAACCGGAAACGGTTACTTTTGCACCCGGGGTACGGCCGAGTGGGAGGACGCCGGGACCGTCCACTACCCGGGCACCTACGCCCACGGCTGCTTCAATCGCGAGACCACGATCTTTGGCGGCAGCCCCGTGCTCAACGAGGACCTCGTCAACCTGCCCAACTGGCTGGTGCTGAAGCTGAGAATCGAGGGCGACGAGGCGATCCGGCTCGACAACGTGAAACTCCTGTCGTATCGACACGACTACGACATCCGGCTCGCGATGGTGCAGCGCGAGCTGCGTTTCCGAGACCGAGCAGGCCGGGAAACGACGCTACGCAGCCGCCGCTTCGTGAGCATGGCGCACAGCCACCAGGCCGCTATCGAGTTCACGTTTACCCCGGAGAACTGGTCGGGGCGAGCCGAAGTGGTGTCGGCGCTCGACGGGCGGGTGACCAACCAGATGGTCGAACGCTACCAGGAGCTCGAGGGCCGCCACCTCGATCCCGTCTCCCCCCGTACCTTCGGCCAGGAGACCATCGCCTTGAAGTCCAAGACCAGGCAGTCGAACATCTACATCGCCGAGGCCGCCCGGACCCGGGTCTTCCAGGCTGGCGAGCAGATGCCGGTCGAACGCACGCTGCACCAGATGGAGGACTACATCCAGCAGACCCTCGCCTTCGACGTCACGGCCGGCGAGCCGGTGCACGTGGAGAAGCTGGTCGCGCTGTTCACCTCGCACGACAACGCGATCACGGACACCCTCACCGCCGCCGGCCGCCACGTGCTGCGCTACCCCGACTACGCCGAGGCGCTGGCCGAGCATCAGGCCGCATGGGCCGAGCTGTGGGACGTTTGTGACGTGGAGCTGCCGCACGAGCCCCGGGTGCAGCTCCTGCTGCGCTTCCACACAGCCCACGTGCTGCAGGTCTGCTCCCGACATACCGCCCGGCACGACGCCGGCGTCCCGGCCCGCGGGCTCAACGGCGAAGCCTACCGCGGGCACGTGTTCTGGGACGAGCTCTACGTCTACCCGTTCCTCAACTTCCGCCTGCCCGAGATCACCCGTGGGCTGCTGATGTACCGCTACCGCCGTCTCACCGAAGCACGCGCGGCGGCGCGGGAGGCCGGCTACCAGGGCGCGATGTTCCCGTGGCAGAGCGGCAGTGACGGCACCGAGGAGACGCAGGTCGTCCACCTCAACCCGCTGTCCGGCCAGTGGGACGCGGACCACAGCCACAACCAGCGGCACGTCAACGCGGCCATCTTCTACAACGCATGGCAGTACTACCAGGCCACCGACGACCTGGAGTTCCTTCGCGACTACGGCGCCGAGCTCATGCTCGAGATCGCGCGCTTCTGGGCCTCCCTCGCGCAGTACGACCCCGAGCACGAACGCTACGAGATCCACGGCGTGATGGGGCCCGACGAGTTCCACGAGCGCTACCCCGGCGCCCAGGACGACGGGCTGCGCAACAACGCTTACACCAACGTCATGGTCGCGTGGATCGCCGAGACCGCCCCCCGTGTCCTCGACCTGCTGCCGGCGAGCCGCCGCGCCGCGCTGCGCGCCCGCCTCGGCCTGACCGACGACGAGCTGCGCACCTGGCAGGACATGAGCCGGCGGATGTTCGTCCCGTTCCACGGCGAAGACGTCATCAGCCAGTTCGAGGGCTACGCCGACCTGGAGGAGCTCGACTGGGAGCGCTATCGCGCCGAGCACGACAACATCCAGCGCCTCGACAGAATCCTCAAGGCCGAGGGCGACGACCCCGCCCGCTACCAGCTGACCAAGCAGGCCGACGCGGTGATGCTGTTCTTCCTCTTCCCCTCCGACGAGCTCCGCCGGTTGTTCGAACAGCTCGGCTACGCTCACGACTCCCAGATGGCACGGCGGACTGTCGAGTACTACGACCAGCGGACCTCGCATGGGTCGACGCTGAGCCTGATCACTCACGCCGGCGTGCTGGCCGCCTTAGACCCGGAGAGCTCGTGGGAGCGGTTCATGGCGGCGCTGGACAGCGACGTGGGCGACTTGCAGGGCGGCACCACCAAGGAGGGCATCCACATGGGTGTCATGTCCGGCACCCTGGATCTCCTCCAGCGCAGCTACCTCGGCTGCAGCGTCCGCGACGGCATGCTGCACTTCGAACCGCGCCTGGTCGACCACCTCGACGGTCTCGCGTTCTCGATGCAGTTCCGCAAGACGTCGATCCGGATCTCCGTCAAGGGTGTCGAACTGACGGTACTGGCCCGGGCTGAGGGCTTCCGGGCCCCGGTGCGGATCGCCGTCGGGGATCAGGTCCGCGAGCTGGGCGCGGGTGACGAGTGTGTGTTCGCGCTGCCTCCCCAGCCCGACCCGGCGAACCGGTAACGCACGCCCGATACGAAGGAGCGATCATGCCCACACAAGGATTCGCAGGAGCCGTCTTCGACGTCGACGGGGTCCTCGTCGACTCACCCCACGAACGGTCCTGGCAGGACTCGCTGCGCGAGCTGATGGAGACCGAGTGGGCCGATATCCGCGACCAGACGACGTGGTCGCCCGATGCCTTCAGCCCAGAGGTGTACCAGCAGGTGATGTCCGGTAAGCCGCGGATGAGCGGAGCGCTGGCGGCCCTGGAGTACTTCGAGCTCCCCGACGCCCAGGGTCACGTTGAGACCTACGCCGCGCGCAAGCAGGACATGGTCATCGAGCTGATCGAGGCCGGGAAGTTCGAGGCGTACCCCGATGCGCTGCGCTTCGTGATGGCCGTCCGGGCCGCCGGGATAGTCACGGCCGCTGCGTCATCGTCGAAGAACGCCGGGCTCCTCCTACGCAAGATTCGGCTGGACACCTTCGCTGAGAAGGAGGGCCTGACCTACGACTTCTTACGCCCCGGCCTAAGCCTCGCCGACTTCATCGACGCCGACATCTCCGGGCGCGACTTCGCCAAGGGCAAGCCCGACCCGGAGATCTTCCTGACCGCGGCGTCCGAGCTCGACGTCGCACCCGAGCACTGCTTCGTCGTGGAAGACGCGGCCAGCGGGGTGGAGGCCGCGAAGGCCGGCGGGATGGCGGCGCTCGGCCTGGCCCGCGCAGACGACGAGGCCCTCCTGATCGCCGCCGAGGCCGATCTTGTGGTGACCTCGCTCGACGACGTCGACGTGGAGCTGCTCGCCCGGCACGAGTTGGCGCGGCGTGCGTCATGAGCAGGCACGAAGCAGACAAGGAGAGTTCGGCAATCGGTGTCGACATCGGCGGGACTACGATCGCCGCCGGCGTGGTGGACGAGCAGGGGAGGATCGTCGCCAGCACAGGACGCGACACCCCGGCCGAGGACCCGTCGAGGACTCTGGACGCGATCGTGGATTCGGTACGCGAGCTCACCAGCGAGTACGACTGCGTCGGGGTCGGTCTGGGCGCCGCCGGCTTCGTCGACGAGAAGCGGTCGACGGTGATGTTCGCCCCCAACCTCGCCTGGCGCGATGAACACCTGCAGGCCTCGCTGGAGCGCCTGCTCGACCTGCCGGTGGTGGTCGAGAACGACGCCAACGCCGCCGCCTGGGGGGAGGCCCGGTTTGGCGCCGCTCGCGGCGAGTCACACGTCGTCGTGCTGACCATCGGGACCGGCATCGGGGGCGGCATCGTGATGGACGGGGAGCTGCTTCGGGGACGCTACGGCGTCGCCGGGGAAGTCGGCCACCTCAACGTCGTCCCGGACGGGCGCCGCTGCGGCTGTGGCCTGCAGGGCTGCTGGGAGCAGTACGGCAGTGGCAGTGCCCTCGAACAGGATGCCCAGGAGCAGGCCGTCGTCTCTCCAGCGATGGCGGTGGAGCTACTGAAACTTGCCGACGGCCGGGCCGAGAACATTACGGGTGAGATGGTCACCCAGGCCGCTAGGGCCGGTGATGTGGCGGCTCTGTGGTGTTTCGACGAGATCGGCAAGTGGCTCGGCCGGGGCATCGCCCAGCTGGCCGCGATACTCGATCCGGGTGTGTTCGTCATCGCCGGCGGCGTGTCCGCCGCGGGCGACCTGCTGCTGGAACGGACGGAGGTCACCTTCCACAGGCACCTGACCGGCCGGGGACACCGGCCGACTGCGGAGGTGCGCATCGCCGAACTCGGCCCGGACGCCGGGATCGTCGGGGCCGCCGATCTGGCCCGCCACCGGTGAGGCTTCCAAAATCAAGCGTGTCCCGATGCGGGCTGACCCACGGCACCACGGTCTGTCGCGGTGAACCGTGGCGAGTAGCGGGAGGGAGCTTCCCCCTCCCGCCCTCTCAGAACCGTTTATGTTGATCTTCACATAAACGGTTGTATGTCCAGTCGCTGGTTATGTTGAGGACGCGCCTGGCGGGTCGAGATTCTCCCTGTGCCACAGCGGATTCGGCGGCGACCCGCTCAACATAATTTTCGCTGCTGCATCGAGGCTCCTCAGATCGTGTTCCGCGACCTGATGGAGGCAGCGATGGGCAGGAAGGTGTGGATCCCGGCGGTGTCGGGACCGCTGACGGCGTATGCGGCGGGGTTCTCGGCGTGGTTGGTGTCTCGGGCGTACTCGCGCTCGGCTGCGGCGGACAGGCTGTATCAGTTCGATCAGCTCAGCCGGTGGCTGGCGCGTGAGGGCCTTGGCGTGGGCGAGCTGACCGGCGAGCAGGCGGAGCGGTTCGCCCGGGAGCGTGGCACGGCGGGCGTGGTGTCGTGGGCGTCGCCGCGCAGCGTGGCGCTGCCGCTGGAATATCTGCGGCAATTGGGAGCCGTGCCGCCACCGGCGCCGGCCTGCCCGGTCGGCCCGCTGGAGGAGCTGCTCGCCGACTACGGCAGGTACCTCTCGGTCGAGCGCGGGCTGTGCGGTCACACGGTGCTCGACGCGTACGTCCCGGCCGCACGCTTGTTCCTGTCCGGCCTGGACAGCTCAAACGGGCTGGACCTCGCGCGGCTGGCTGCGGCGGATGTGAGCTCGTTTCTGGCCCGTGAGTGCCCGAAGCGCAGCGTGTCCGGGGCGCGCGATCTGGTCTGCGCGTTGCGGTCGTTGTTGCGCTATCTGCACCTGGCCGGGCTGATCACGGCGCCGCTGGTCTGGGCGGTCCCGTCGGTGGCCGACCTGCGCGACCGCAGCCTGCCGCGTGATCTGGAAGCGGTGGTCGTGCGCAGGCTGCTGGCCTCCTGCGATCGGCGCACGCTCGTCGGCCGGCGTGACTTCGCGATCTTGCTGCTGTTGGCCCGGTTGGGGTTACGGGCCGGTGAGGTCGCCGCGATCACCCTCGACGACATTGACTGGCGGGCCGGGATGCTGCTGGTCCACGGCAAGGGCAGCCGCGAGGACACGCTGCCGTTGCCGGCCGATGTCGGCGAGGCGATCGTGTCCTATCTTCGTCGCCGACCGCGGTGCGAGTGCCGGGCGCTGTTCCTGCGGGTGAGCGCGCCGCGCCAAGGCCTGAACCGGTGCACGGTCGCGTGGGTGGTGCGCGCGGCCTGTGACCGCGCCGGGCTGCCCCGCGTCGGGGCGCACCGGCTGCGCCACACCGCCGCGACCCAGATGCTGCGGGCTGGGGCGACGCTGGCCGAGATCGGCCAGGTACTTCGTCATCGCGAGCAGAAGACCACCGCGATCTACGCCAACCCTCGGGAATTGCATCAGACGAGCGAGAAGCCGCAGGTCGCCTGATCAGCATGGCTCGGCAGTGGGCGTTCCTCGCGCGCGGGCGGGCACGCCTGACCTGCCGATTTGATCAAGTGGTCCCGTCTGTTGCATGATCCGCCCAGTTTTCGAAGGCGTTGGAGGCGGGGTTGCGGCGGGTTGATCTGGCGGGTGCGGCGCATCTCGAGCTCGTCGACGGGGTGGTCGCGCTGCGCCCGGAGGAGGCGATGTTCGAGGCGATGCTGAAGGGCTGGCGAGCCCAGCAGGCGGCCCGCGGTCTGCGGGAGGATGCGATCGGGGCGCGGGAGCGGTTGATGCGTCGGTTCGGCGAGTTCACCAACGAGTACCCGTGGAACTGGGAACCATCGCATGTGGACGAGTGGTCGCTGTCGCTGACCGCCGAGCAACACTTGGCGCCGTCCACGATCCGCAGCTACCAGTGCAGCCTGCGCCTGTTCAACGGCTACCTCTGTGACAGCCGCTACGGGTGGGTTGCGGCGTGCCAGCGCGAGTTCGGGCCGCAGACGCATCCGGTCGCGATCGTGCACGAGTGGAACACCATCCCCCACCTCAATGACTACGAGGGCAATCCCGAAGCGCGCCCATTCACCCGGGAGGAACTGCAGCGGTTCCTCGACTACGCCGACGAACAGGTCGACCGGGCGGTGCGGGCAAAGCGCAAGGGCGCGTTGGCCGCTTACCGAGATGCCACGCTGTTCAAAGTGCTCTACGGGTGGGGATTGCGCCGCACAGAGGCGTCCAAATTGGATGTTGTGGACTTCGGTCGCAACCCGGCGGCACCGGAGTTCGGCCGGTTCGGCACGCTCAACGTCCGCTACGGCAAGGCCAAACGTGGGCAGCCACCACGGCGCCGCAACGTCGCCGCCGTGATGGGGTGGGCGGTCGAGGCGGTCGCCGACTACGTGGAGAACATCCGGCCGCTATTCGACTGCGCGGAGCATGCGGCGTTGTGGGTGACCGAACGCGGCGGACGGATCAAGCCCGCAGAGATCAACGCCCGGTTCGTGGCCTACCGGGATGCCCTCGGGTTGCCGAAGGCCCTGGTTCCGCATTCGATGCGGCATTCCTACGTCTCGCACCTGACCGAGGACGGCGTGGACCGTCGGTTCATCCAATGCCAGGTCGGGCACGAGGTGGATAGCTCGACGGCCGTATACACGCATGTGAGCAGCGATTTCATGAATACGGCGTTGCGCAGAGCGCTCGCCCCCGCGCTGGGGGCCGCGCCGGCGGGCGGGGAGGGGCGATGACAGCCAAGCTCGACTACCGGTGGCACCTGCGCCAGGTCATGGCGACCCGTGGCATGTTCGCCACCACCGACCTGCTCGCGCCGCTGGCCGAGCGCGGCATCCGGCTGTCCTCGAGCCAGGTCTATCGACTGGTGGTGGAGCGGCCCGAGCGGCTGAGCTTGAAGGTGCTGATGGCGCTGCTGGACATCCTCGACACCGCGATGGACGAGCTGATCGAGCCAGTCGCTGCCGAACCGGCGAAGCAGAC
>CAVVPJ010000016.1:0-124684 GCA_963750095.1 uncultured Actinomycetota bacterium
TGCCGGTGGGCGCTCGGCACCGACCCGCGGCTCGGGTCAGCTCTGCCGTCCGGTCTCCGGTGCTACGAGGGCCCACACCGTCTTGCCGTCCTGGTGGCGGAGGACCCCCCAGCTCTCGCTCAGCTCCTCGACCACGCGCATGCCGAAACCGCCCCGCTCGACGGCGACCGACGGCGGCACCGGCTCCTCAGCGGAGCCGTCCCGCACGCCGATCGTCAGCCCACGCTCGTCGAAGGTCAGCATCAGGATCAGTCGCCCGCCCCCGTGCTGCGTCGCGTTGGTAACCAGTTCGTTGACCACGGCGGCGCAGCGGTCGTCGCTCCCGGAGATCTCCCAGTCCGCGCAGGCCGTCCGGACGAGCGCCCGCGCGAAGCCCGGGCCGATGGCGCCGTCGGGGAGGTCGGTGCTTCGCCGGACACGACGCGGTCGGCGCTCGATCTCCCGCGCGGCCGCCGCACGATCGACCACCACCGGGACCTCGGCCGTCGCGGCGACCGCGCGCAACGCGGAGGAGTCAGGGCCGTCGTCCTCCACGAGGACGAGTCGCGCGAGGGGCCATCCCCCGGCGTGGGCCAAGGCCGTCGGGAACACCGCCAGCGCCGTGGGCCACAGCACGCGCGCGGCCGTCAGGTCGACGATCAGGCGACCCCGGTCCAGGAGAAGCTTGCGCAACGTCGCGCCGAGGCAGGTCGCCGACCGCAGCGTCAACGCGCCACGGACGTCAAGCACCGCGACCCCGTCGTGGTCGTCGACCGACCAGGTCAGCTCAGCCGTCATCGCGTCTCCTGTTGCCAGGCCCTCCCGCAACTGTGCCAGTGCTCCCGCGTGTGAGACAGGGCCGACCCCGCCGCGGCGGCGACGGGAACCGCGGGCCCCACCGGGGAAAGGGGTACCCGCTGTGCGGGTGATCCCACATCAGCCTGGCGACGGGAGGTGCTCAGCCGGCGGCGAACGTCCGATCTTCCGGTCCACCACGCCGACGAGCTGCTGCCCGGCCTGGATCCGCCCCGCCGTGCTCCTGCCCGCCCCTCCCCCGTGACGCCGCTCCACGGTGCCGAGCGCATCGGGGGGCTACGCGCTCACGGACCGGGTACGCCCCGCCCGTGCGACGGATTCTGGTGCTCAGGGCGCTGGGGCTCGGCGACCTGCTCGTGGCGGTGCCCGCGCTGCGCGGCCTGCGCAGGCGCTATCCCGATCATCACCGATGTCGGCACACGGCCCCGCTGGAGGGGCTCGCCCGCCGGACCGGAGCCGTCGACGAGGGCCTGCCCATACGGGGCCAGGACCGATCACATGGCGGGCACCCCGTTCGTTCGACATCGCGGGGAACCTGCACGGCAAGGGCCCAGAGAGTCATCAGGAGCTGACGCCAGGCGCCCGTCCGAGCGCCGGGCGGCGCGCGCCCGATGGGCAGGAGCGGAGGGACGGCATCGCCCGCACGCACCGGCACGAGCGGGAACGCTGGTGCGCCGTCGTCGAGGCGTTCGGCGTGCCCGCTGACCCTATGGACGTCGCGCTCGCGCGGCCGCCGCGGGCCCGTTGGGGCCCCGTCGTCGTCCACCCTGGCGCCGCCTACGGCGCCAAACGCTGGCCTGCCGACCGCTTCGCGGCGGTCGCGGTCGAGCTGGAGCGCCGCGGGCACCGCGTCGTGGTCACCGGCTCCCCCGCGGAGCTGCCGCTCGCGCACCGGGTCGCGGCGACCGCCGGGCTGTCCCGCCAACAGGTGCTCGCCGGGCGCACGGACCTGGTGAGGCTCGCCGACCTGGTGGCTGGTGCCGCGCTCGTGGTGTGCGGCGACACCGGCTTGGCGCACCTCGCAACCGCCGTCGCCGGGCAGGTCGTCTGCGGCCCCGACCCGGAGCGCCACCTGGCGTGCGCCCGCACCGGTCCGCTCCGCTGTCGTCCCGATCCCCGGTGTCGCGGCCTACTGAGCGGGGTAGGTCCTGGACATGGAACGAGGCAGTGACAAGCACGGCGCGATGCGCGACGAGGAACTCGACAAGGAACTCGGCGGCATGCTCGGCCAGGCGGGTGGCCACCGCGAGGACTGGCGCGAGCCGGAACTCTCGCTCGACGACGTCGATGCGGACGAGGCCGAAATGCTCCGACGGCGGCAGAACCTGTCAGTGGCGCAAGACCACCGGCCGGGGATGCGCCTGTTCGAGCGGTTCGTCAACGGCAGGGGCATGACCACACGACGGACAGGGTAGGGGAGCCCACATGAATCCCGAGACCACGAAGTCCCCCTCCGGGCTGGAGGACGTGCCGACCGGCGAGCTCGTGAACCGGCTGGCGAGCCAGGTGTCCGAGCTCGTGCGGGGCGAGCTGGAGCTGGCCCGCAGCGAGCTCGCCGCGAAGGGCAAGCGGGCAGGCGCGGGCGCCGGACTGGCTGGCGCGGGCGGGGTCATCGCGCTGTACGGGCTCGGCGCGCTGATCGCAGCGGCCGTCGCCGCGCTCGCGCTGGTGTGGCCGGTGTGGCTGGCGGCGCTGGTCGTCGGCGTCGTCGTGCTCGTCGTGGCGGGCGCGCTGGCGCTCGCGGGACGGTCCCAGCTGCGCCGAGCCGTGCCGCCCGCGCCCGAGCACGCGATGCAGAGCGTGCGCGACGACGTCACGACGGTACGGGCGGCGGTGCGCCGATGACCACAGGACGATCCGGGGACGAGCAGCGCGTCGACCTCGAGGAACTGCGCGGGGAGCTCGGCGCCACCGTCGAGGAGCTGGCCCACCGCGCCGACGTCCCGGCGCGGATGCGGGCACGGCGCGACGCGACGCTCGAGCGGGCCAAGGCGCTCGTGGTCGGGAGCGGGCCCGTCGTCCGCGACGTCGCGACGCGCTCGCCGGGCGCGCTCGCGGCCGGTGCGGTCACGGCGCTGCTGCTGCTCGTGCTCGTACTGCGCCGTCGCCACTGATCCACGGACTGCGCCCGACAGCGGTCCGTTGCCCGTGTCGCGGCGACCGGCACCCGGCTGTGCGGCCCGGCCTCAGACAACCGTGTCCGGCCGTTCAGCACGTCGTCGGCAGGCCGTCACGCCGTGGCCGAGCCGGTGACCTCCCGTTGGACCTCCTCCAGCGACCGGTCCTTCGTCTCGGGCACGGCCCGGAAGAAGAACAAGAAGGAGACCACACCCAGCGCCGCGTAGAGCCAGAACGTCCTCGGGCGCCCGATCGACGAGACCAGCTGAAGGAAGAAGTAGGAGACGACAAAGTTGGCCGCCCAGTTCGCGACCGTGGCCACGCTCATCGCCCTGCTGCGTATCCCGATCGGGTAGATCTCACTGATCACCAGCCAGAACACCGGCCCGAGCCCCACGGCGAACGAGGCCATGAACACCAACAGCAGGATGAGCGCGAGGACGGTGGCAGAACCCCGGCCGTGGGCCGACCGTCGGTGGGCGCCAGGCGATCAGACCGTCAGTCGCCGCCGGGCCCGCGCCGCGCGCGCGCCCGTTCAGGTGGCTCGGCCGTCCCTCCCGGCCCGGCGACGCTGGAAGACCACGACGAGCACCAGGAGGACGACGGCCCCGACCAGCGCCGCGGGTTGGTCGCGGGCCCTGTCGCCGATGGCCCGAAGACGGTCGGCCGACCGGCGCGTGACGGCCCGCGCCCGCGCGGGCACGTTGACGCGTGCGGCAAGCTCCTCGACCGTCGCCGCCACGTCCGCCCGCAGGTCCTCGACCCGTTGCGCGTCCACGGACCGCAGCCGCTCGACCTCGTCGCGCAACTCCTCCGACGTCCTGCTCGCCCCGTCGACCACCGGTCGGTCGGCCACCGGTCCCGCCCCAGGGCCGAGGTCGGTCCTCGTGCCCTGCTCGTCACCGCGGCTCGCGTTGCTCGGGTCCATCAGGGTCTCCTCCTCCTCGGTTGCGGCGTGACGCGCCGTCCAACTCACCGAACAGGCGTGACCGCGAAACGGGCCCTTCTACCGCCGATGCGGTCGCAGATGGCACCAGCCGAGGCAGGCGGCCGTCCGGACGAGCTCCGCCTCGGACCCTCGTCCTCCTGCACCGGTCTCACGACCGGTCGGGATGCGGCAGCTCGGGCGTCGCGGTGTCAAGGGGTACCGCGGACGCCCGCACCAGTCCGAGCTGCACCGTCGGTCGGCGCTGTGTCGCGTCCAGGGCCCAGTCGACGGCGACCCGCAGGCGGTTGCGCGGCATGGCGACCAGGTGATACGCGCGAGTCACGGCCTTGGCCGCCCGGCCCGCGAGTGGGATGTGCAGCGGGTCGGCCGCGGCGTCGTGTCCGCCGAGATCGACCACGAAACCCAGGTCGTGATGCTTGTAGGCTTTGCGGCTGCCCCGACCGAGGGAGGCCGCCACGTTGCGTGCCGCGGCCCGTCCCTGCCGCACAGCGTGTTGTGCGGTCATCGCGGTGACCTCTCCCGGACGGGTGAGATCGGGCACGGCCGCCGCGTCCCCGCACGCGAACACGTCGTGTCTGCCTGCGACGTTCAGGTACTCGTCGACGACCAGGCGACCGGATGTCATCGGCAGCCCGAGGTCGGCGGCGAGCGGGTCGGGACGCACCCCCACACACCACACCAGCGTCCGTGTGTCGACGATCTCGCCGCCGGTCAGACGCACCCCCTCCGACGTCGCCTCCTCCACCGACTCCCCCATCCGGACCTCGACCCCCCGGGCCCGCAGCACGGCGTCCGCGGTACTCGACATCCGCTCCCCGAGCTCCGGAAGGACCCGCGGGGCGAGGTCGAGGAGGAGCCAACGCATCCCCTGCCGTCGCAGGCGCGGGCGGTGTCGCGCCAGCGCGGCCGTGAGTATGACGCCCTGGGCCGCGACCTCGGTCCCGGTGTAGCCCGCCCCCACCACGACGAACGTGCAGCGTGCGGCGCGCTCCTCCGCGCTGGGCGCGGCGTCGGCCAGCTCGACCTGCTGGATGATGTGGTCACGCAGGTACAGCGCCTCGGGCAGGCCGCGGAAACCGTGGGCGTGCTCGGCGACCCCGGGGATCGGCAGCAGCTTGTTCACGCTGCCCGCGGCCATGACCAGCCGGTCGTAGCCACATCCGCCGCGTCCGCCCTCGGGATCGACCCATTCCACGCGCGAGCCCGCCAGGTCCACGTGGTCGACCTCGCCCAGCACCACCCGGACTCCGGCAAGGGTCGCCTGGAGGGGAACGGTCACCCGCCGGGCCTCGAGCACACCCGCGGCGACCTCGGGCAGGAGCGGCAGGTACAGGAAGTAGTCGGTCGGGTTGACCAGGACGATCTCACCGTCCCCACCCATCCGGCGGGCAAGGCTCCGAGCGGCTTGGTAGCCCGCGAACCCGGCTCCGACGATCACGATCCGTGACTGGTCCACGGCGGCTCCTTCAGACGGTCGACGTTCGCCTACCCCGGTGGTGGCGCGTCAAACCCGTTGCGGCCCGGCGTGTGCCTGCGGCATCCACGGGAAACGGCGCCGGTCCGCGGATCGGGGTGACCCACTTCCCTCAGCCCAGCCGGTGGCGGACCCACACGCCGAAGGCGAGCATCAGGAGGCCACCGCCGATCCAGGGACCGGCGCTCCAGAGCAGGATCGAGGCGACTATCGCAACGCCGACCCACACGGGCTCGACGGTGAAATCCGCGCTCGCCTTCCACCGCCGCGGCGCTCGTTCTGGCGGAACCTGGACGTGTCGGTGCTCGCTCCCGCGCCGGGCCATCGTCGCCTCCTCGAATGTCGATCCGGCATCCTGGGTGCCCGCTGCGCCGACGGCGAACCTGTCGACAGTCTGACGACACCAGTAGCCCGGTGGGCGGATTGAGCGGTTCTGCGGCGGGTACCCGTCGCTTCGAGCAGGAGGACGTGGGATGTCGCCCAACCAAGTCGACGGCTTCTCCGGTGGTCGGGGCACCGACATCGCCGACATCGTGGCCTGCTTCGAGCAGCCTGCCGCGATCCCGACCGTCGCTGATGGGCAGGACCTCGTCCCCACAGCGATGAACGCGGCGGGTCGGACGCTGATGGGCAACCCGACGCTCGGACGGCCGCTGCGGGACACCCCGACCGCTTCGCTCAACCGGGAGGTCTACCGGCGCGTCGCAGAAGCGCTGGTCAGCGGCCGCGCCTGGCACGCGACCGAGACCCTCTTCCTGGCCCTCGACCCGCACGGACGCCCCTACGAGGTCTACCTCGACATGCGCTGCGGGCCGACACGCAACGCGGGCGGCGAGATTCGCGGCGCCACGCTGGAGGCTCGCGACGTCACGGACTCCGTGCTGGCGCGCCGCGCTGTCCATGGGGGGCCCCGGGGCCTTGTCCTGCAGGCGGCGTTGCTGCCCGCAGCCCTGCCCCTGCTGCCCCGGACCGAGCTGGCGGCGACCTATCTGCCCGCGGAGCCCGACACCGCGGCAGGCGACTGGTTCGACACGATCGTGCGACCGGACGGGTCCCTCGCGCTGGTGGTCGGCGACGTCATCGGCTCCGGCGTCGCCGCCTCGGCCACGATGAGCCAACTGCGGGCGGTACTGGGCCACTGTCTCGGCGACGGCGCCGCGCCGGACGCCGCGATGGCCGAACTCGACAGGTTCGCCCGCAGGCTGCCTGCCGCGCGGGCGGCGACGGTCGGCATCGCCGAGCTCCGTCCGGAGACGGGCATGCTCTCCTACTGCACCGCCGGACACCCTCCACCGCTCGTACTCGCGGGCGACGGTGTCGGACACCGGTACCTGACCGTCGCAGGCGGGGGGCCGCTGGGCACGGGATCCGGGTACCGCACGGCCACCGATCAGCTCTCCGACGACCAACTGCTGCTGCTCTACACGGACGGCGTCATCGCCCGACCGGGCTGCATCCCGGCGCAGGCGGCGCTCCAACTCGCGCAGACCGCGGCCGGGCTGCACCTGTCCGGCGAGCCGCCGGACGGGCGCCGAGCCACGGCGCAACGGGTGTGCGACCAGACGGTTGAGCTGCTCACCGGCGCCACCGGCCATTCCGACGACGTCATACTGGTCGGGGCCCGGCCGCGCCCACCGATCGGGCCGCTGCGTCTCACGATGCCCGGCGCGCCGTTGGCGGTACCGGCGAGCCGGACCGGCCTGGAGGCCTGGCTCACCGCGCTGCACGCCGCGCCGGGCGACATCGCGGCCCTCCTGCACGCCGTGGGCGAGATCGTCACCAACGCCGTCGAGCACGCCTACGGCGAGGGTCCCGAAGACGGCGACACGGTGACCCTGCTGGCCGAGCTCACGCCCACCGGCCGCGTGGAGGTCACGGTCGCCGACCACGGGCGCTGGAAGCCACACCTCCATGCGCCGTACCGGGGGTTCGGGCTGAGCCTCGCGGGCGAGCTGGTCGACGACCTCACGATCGACCGCGCCGCCACGGGCACCACCGTGCACCTGGGCCGTTCCGTCTCCAGACCCGCGTCGATACTGGCGCCGTCCACCCCGCCGTCCCTCCTCCCCCACCGAGACGACGAGCCCCACTTGGCTGCGTTGACGTCGTCGGACGACCCCGAGGCGATACTCGTCGTCAGCGGCCCCATCGACGCCGTCACCGCTCCCCGGCTGCGCGAACAGCTCCGCTCGGTCACCGGGAACGGCACGATCTCGCGGACCGTCGATCTCGCGGGCGTCACCGTGCTCTCCAGCGCGGGGGTGCACGTGCTGTACGAGGCCCGCGACCGCAGCAGCACCCACCACGAGGACCTGCAGCTGCACGCACCCCCCGGCAGCGCCGCCCACCACGTCCTGGGGTTGGTCGGACTGGCGCCGACGCCCCGACCACCGCGCCCATTCGGGCGATCGACGGTTTTCCCTGACCCTCCCCGCGGGTAGTTCCCTCGGGTGCGACATGCTCACGACCATGGCGAGGAACCGAGCCGTCCGCTCGTGCCCTCGTCAGGCACGAAGCTCCGGGAACGAACCGGCGAGAACCCCTACGCACACCTGACGCCGCTGTTCAAGGAACTGGTCGATCTCGACCCGGACAGCCCACGGCGAGCGGAGGTGCGGGATGAGCTGATCGCCGGGTACCTGCCCGTGGCCCGGCACATCGCCCGCCGCTTCGCGGGGCGCGGCGAACCCGAGGAGGACCTCGTCCAGGCGGGCACCATCGGGCTGATCGGCGCGGTGGACCGGTTCGACCCCGGCCGCGGCCTGGACTTCCTCTCTTTCGCGGTGCCCACCATCACCGGGGAGATCCGCCGCCACTTCCGCGACCGCACCTGGCCCCTCCACGTCCCGCGGCGGCTCAAGGACATCCAGGTCAGGATGAACACCGCCATCGGCCCGCTGACCCAGGAGCTGGGCCGGGCACCCCGCCCCAGCGAGATCGCGAGACGGCTGGATGTCCCGGTCGAGGACGTGCTCGACGGGCTCGGTGCCCACCGCGCCTATCGGAACGAGTCCCTCGATCGGACCACGGGCGAGGGCGGGGTACCCCTGAGCGACCACATCGGCACCACCGACTACGAGATGGAGGACGTCGAATACCGCGAGACCCTGGCCCCGCTCCTCGCCGCCCTGCCCGACCGCGAGCGGACGATCATCATCCTGCGCTTCTTCGGCAACCGGACGCAGTCTCAGATCGCCGACGTCGTAGGGGTGTCCCAGATGCACGTCTCGCGGCTGCTCGACCGCACCCTCAAGCAGCTGCGCCACCAGCTGAACGCGGACCAGTGACACCCGTGTCGGGCCGCGGACGACGGGCCGCAGACGACCCACGCCCCGGCTGACCGCACGGGACGCCGCTGCGATCGGGGGCCGTCGACCTCGCGGCCCGGCGCCCCGGTGATCACCGGCGGCGTACGCCCTCCGTCGTGCGCGCATAGATGTCACCGATGGTCGCGGCGATCCGGTCCCAGTCGTACCGGCTCTCCACGCGGTCACGCCCGGCGACCCCCAACGCCTGCGCGGTCGACGGTGCTCCGAGGGTCCTGCGCAGCACCGCAGCGGCCATCCGGGGCTGCCGGGGCGGGACGAGCAGTCCGGTCACGCCGTCGATGACGGTGTCGGCCAGCCCACCGACCGCGCTCGCCACCACCGGTCGCCCGCACGCCATCGCCTGCACAGCCACCACGCCGAGCGGCTCGTACCAGGGCAGACACACCACGGCATCGGCCGAGCGCAGCAGGGGCGGCACCTCGGCGCGGCCCACCGGGCCGATGAAGCGCACCCGGTCGCGGACACCGTGGGCAGTGGCCACCGCGTGCAGACGGGCGATGTCGCGGTCGCCCTCGCCGCTACCACCCGCGACCACCAGCTCAGCGTGGGGGACCCCGGCGAGCGCGACGACGGCCTCGTCGACGCCCTGGCGTCGCACCAGCCCGCTCAGGGAGACCAAGCGCGGGCGGCCGTCACGCGGATGCGCAGGGCCGTCCGGCGTGAGCGTCGCGGTGTCCACCCCGCAGGGCACCACGGCGATCCGATCGCGAGGTGCGCCAAGCCGCATCACGTCGACGACATCGCCGCTGCAGCCCACGACGACCCGATCCACGGCCCCGGCGAGATGGCGCTCGGCGCGGATCCGGCCCGGCAGGCTCGTGTCCCCGACACCCCCGTGTCGCCGCTCGCCCGTGCCGAGGGTGTGGAACGTCTGAACGACCGGAACGCCGCGGTCACGGGCCGCTGCCAGGGACGCGAGCCCGGACGTCCAACCGTGCGCGTGCACCACCGCGGGCGGGTTCGCCGCCCACGCGGCGCGCAGGCCGTCGGCCAGCGCAGCCAGGTACGGAACCAGGCCGTCCTCCGGCACCGGCCGCTGGGGGCCCGCGTCGAGGAGCCGCAGGGTGACACCGGCGTCGGTGCGCAGCGTGGATGCCCCGTCGGGGCGGTCCCGGCGGGTCCAGACGGTGACCTCGTGCCCCCGGGCGGCCAGAGCGGCGGACAGATCGCGGACGTGCGCGTTCTGACCACCCGGGTCGGCCTCGCAGCGTTCGGGGAGCGGACCTGCGTTCCCGGACATCAGGTCGATCTTCATGGAGACCTCCGGTGCCGGTCCGGGGTGACGATCGCGGTCGGCGGCATGCCTTCGGCTACCCGGCTGGACACGGCTCATGCCGCAGGCTTCGGTGGCCATCGGCAACCGGCCCCGCCCACCGCCCGCTGTCGGTGAGCGGTGGGTGTCGGTCGGCGGGGCGTGGGCTGGCTGTCGCTACTGCGCCGCGGCCGGTACCGGCTCGCGGCGGAGTGTGAGATGCACGTTCTCGGCGACGGTGACGATCTGGAGCAGCCGCCGCATCATCGTCGGCACGTTGACCAGAACCAGCAGCCTGCCCTGCGCCCGCAACGCCCGATCTGCCCGCAGCATCTCACCGACGCCCCGCGCCGAGATGAACCCCAGATCACTCAGATCCACGACAACGACACGCTGATCACCGTGCGCAGCGGACCTCGAGGACCGAGCTCGGCCCGCTGCGCCGTCCTCGTCGATCACTCGATCCAGTGCCACCGAAAGGACGGCCATCGACGAGATGTCGATGTCGCCCCGAACCCGCAGCTCCCGACAGTGCGCGTTCGGGGACACCAGGACCTCGAGCGACGACCCGCGAGTGCTGTGGGCGGACATCGACAGCGGCTGGGCCTGCTGATGCACGGATGACACTCCTCGCGTCGGATCGGGCGCATCCGGACGCGGCAACTGGTCGACCGTCGCGGCGGGCGGACACGCGACTGCAGTGGCTGTGGGTTCCAACCCGCCCACGAGTTTATGGGGTGCGCGCGGCCCGGCCACCTGACCGTTGTCTGACGGTGTGGATCGGCGTGGGGGTCGCCGCCTCCCGCGGGTAGTCGACATCGTCGCGTCGATCTCGACCCCGGGAGCTGCCATGTTCGAAGCCACACCCCACGACGCACGCAGGTTCGGTCGGGCGTCGGCCCTGGCTCTGGGCGCGCTGCTGGTGGCGGCGCTCCTCGCCGCGTGCAGCGCGCCCTCCGGCCCGCCCGCGCGGGCCTCCTCCGACGCCCCATCCGCCGCGGCCCAGCCCTCCGCCGCGGA
The DNA here is from genome assembly GCA_963750095.1 of uncultured Actinomycetota bacterium. Lineage (GTDB taxonomy): Bacteria > Actinomycetota > Actinomycetes > Mycobacteriales > Pseudonocardiaceae > Pseudonocardia. The sequence goes on from CAVVPJ010000016.1 coordinate 10,938, forward strand.
CCAGCCCTCCGCGGGCCCGGCGCTGCAGTCCGACTACGTGCGCGTGGTGAACACCGTGCTGCCCTCGGTCGTCCAGATCACCACCGACCGCGGACTCGGCTCGGGCGTGGTCTTCGACGCCAAGGGCGACATCGTCACCAACGCCCACGTCGTCGGGGACGCGACGACCTTCCAGGTGCAGCTGCCGAGCAGCGCCCGACCGCTGCCCGCGACCCTGGTCGGGACCTACAAGCCCGACGACATCGCGGTCATCCATCTCCAGTCCCCGCCCGCGGACCTCAAGCCCGCCGCCTTCGGGGACTCCTCGAAGCTGGTGATCGGCGACATCGTCCTCGCCGTCGGCAACCCGCTGGGCCTGACCGGCAGCGTGACCAACGGCATCGTCTCCGCGGTCGGCCGCACCGTCACCGAACCCGCCGAGAACGGCAGGCAGGGCGCGACACTGCCGCAGGCCGTGCAGACCAGCGCCGCGATCAACCCTGGCAACAGCGGCGGGGCACTGGCGAACCTGTCCGGGCAGGTGGTCGGGATCCCGACACTGGCAGCGCTGGACCCGCAGACCGGCGGCTCCCCCGCGCCGGGCATCGGGTTCGCCATTCCCAGCAACATCGTCACCGACATCGCAGGGCAGTTGGTCGACAACAACGGCCACGTGCCCAACTCCCACCGGGCCGAGCTCGGCATCGGCGCGGCGACCGTGGTCGGCTCCGACGGCAACCCGGTCGGCGTCGGGGTCGCCCAGGTCCAGCCCGGCGGACCCGCCGCAGCCGCGGGCATCGCGGTCGGCGACATCATCACGGCCGTCAACGGCACGAACACGCCCACGACGGCGCAGCTCTCGCAGGTGCTCGCGGGCCTGAACCCCGGGCAGTCGGTCCCGGTGACCGTGCGCAACGAGCAGGGCACCTCCCGACAGGTCCAGGTGACGCTCGGACAACTGCCCGGCAGCTGAGCGTCCGATGCCTGCGACCAAGGATCCCGCGCCTGCCCGTTCCACCGGTGCCGCGCCGTGAACCCGTTGCACAACGCGCTGCGGAGGTCCTGGCGGCGGTTGCACGAGCTTCCGGAGGCGGAGCGGCGCAACTCCGACCCCGCCAGCCTGAGCGGGCGCCTCGAACGCGCCTGGGGCTGGCCCGGCGTCGGCGTCGTCACCGCGGCAGGCGCCCTGGCGGTCTTCGCGGTCTTGGGCCTGGTGGCCTGGGCCAGCGGACTTCCCTGGCTGTTCCCCAGCCTCGCCCCGACCGTCGTGCTCATGCTCGAGACCCCGCAACGCGCCCAGGCGAGCCCCCGCAACGCCGTCGTCGGGCACCTGGTGGGTATCGGCGCGGGCTACGCGACCCTGGTCGCGTTCGGCCTGACACGGGTCGGGCCCGCGACGGTCGTCGGCGTCGGGCCGCGACGCGTCGCGGCGGCGGCGCTCGCGGTCGCGGTGACCGCACTACTGATCAACGGTGTCGGCCTGCCGCACCCTCCCGCGGTGTCCAGCACGCTCGTCGTCGCGCTGGGAGTGCTGCGCACGCCCGTGGCGCTCGCGGTCATGGCGGCGGCCTGCGTGCTGACGGTCGCGCTGTGCGTCACGGTCAACCGCCTCGCGGGCGCCGCGTCGCCGCTGTGGTCACCCCGGGCACCCAGGACGACCTCGCCCCATGGGATCTCGACGAAGGAGCGGACCTGACCGCGATCGAGCGCCACGAGCGGCGCACCATGAACCGGACGGGGGTGCCGTCGGCCGTGCGGGACCGGACGGCGGCGCCCGCGTCGACCTGACGATCCGCTGACGAGGCCGTGACGGTCCGCCATCGCGGCTGGTCTCCGGGTAGTCGTCATCGTCCGCCGACACGTCGACCCGGAAGCCTCATGCCTGCCGACCCGCCCCACACACCTCCCGAATGGCTCCACGTCCTCGCCTGGCTGTCGCTGGCCACCGCGTTCGCCTGTGCCCTGGTGATCGCGTTCGACATCCTCGTGCGCCGCTACCGCCAGCCCATGCGGATCATGGAGGTCGTCTGGCCGGTCACCGCGCTGTACCTGGGACCGCTGGCCGTCTGGGGGTATCTGCGCTACGGACGCCCGAAAAGCACGCGGTGGCTGGACGAGCACTCGCGGCGCGAGCCACCGCAGCGACCCGCGTGGACAGGCAGCGCGCTCGGCGTGAGCCACTGCGGGGCCGGATGCACCCTGGGCGACATCATCGCCGAGTTCGCCGTCTTCGGTCTGGGCGCCACGGTCGCAGGCACCGCGCTGTTCGCCGAGATGATCGGCGACTACGCGGCGGCGTTGGTGCTCGGCATCGCCTTCCAGTACTTCGCCATCGCGCCGATGCGCGGCCTCGGGGTGCGCAAAGGCCTCGTGCAGGCGGCCAAAGCGGACGTCGCCAGCCTGACCAGCTTCGAGGTCGGCCTGTTCGGCTGGATGGCACTGATGTACTACGTCCTCTTCCCGGCACCCGACCATCTCCACCCGGACTCCGCGGTCTACTGGTTCCTCATGCAGGTGGGGATGGCGATCGGTTTCGCGACGGCGTGGCCCACCAACGTCTGGCTCATCCGGCGCGGGATCAAGGAGTCCATGTGAGCGGCGTCGTCCGTGCGGAGCCGCCGCGCCTGACGGCCCGCTGACAATCCGCGGCGGCTCGCCATCGGCCCGCAGGCACAGGTTTCGCCGCGGCCCGCGAGGACACCCGACTTCCGATGAGAGCGTGCCGGGTCCCGGACCGGCACCCGTCTCAAGGAAGGAAGTCCCATGACAGTCAGCGGAAACCCCACCAACGGGTCAGGCGGATCCGACCAGGAGTTCTGGCGGTCCCACACGTCGATATCCCTCTCGCCGATCGCCGATCGCCGCACCGTCGATCCTCGGCCTGTTCGGCTTCGCGGCGTCCACCTTCGCCGTCGCCACGAACCTGGCCAGTAGTCCCACCCGCGGGGACCGCAGGCCAGACGGCGCCAGCCGTTCACCGGCGCCGCAGCATGCGCCACAGCCGCAGCGGCAGCAGACCGAACAGCGGCGCGCGGCGCCCGAGGTCCTGGCGGTCCTCGCGGTCGAACGCGGCGGCGAAGCGGGCTGCCTCAGCCGGATCCCCGTAGGTCCGGTTGCCGCCCGCGCCGCACCCGCGTTCACAGCGCCAGGTCATCGTCGACCCCTCGGCGCTGAATCGGAACCGATGCCCCAGCACTCCGCACGTCGTCACGACCTTCTCCTACCCACGACAAGACGATAGGCCCCGTCATGGCAGACACGGCGATCCAGACCGGCACCATCCGAACTCTGATACCCGCACGGCTGGACCGCCTGCCGTGGGCCCGCTTCCATTGGCGCATCCTCATCGGCCTCGGCACCGTGTGGATCCTCGACGGGCTCGAGGTGACGATGGTCGGCTCGGTGGCGGGCCGGATCACGGAGCCGGACAGCGGGCTGAACCTCACCGCAGGCGACATCGGGATCGCGGGCGCGATCTACGTCATCGGCGCCTGTCTCGGCGCGTTGGTGTTCGGGCAGCTCACCGACCGGTTCGGCCGCAAGAAGCTGTTCATGGTGACGCTCGGCGTGTACATCCTCGCGACGGCGGCGACCGGGGCGGCGATGTCGGCGATCTGGTTCTTCGCCGCCCGGTTCGTGACCGGGGCGGGCATCGGCGGCGAGTACGCGGCCATCAACTCGGCCGTCGACGAGCTCATCCCGGCCCGGGTGCGCGGGCGCATCGACCTGCTCATCAACGGCACCTACTGGCTCGGTTCCGCGGCAGGTTCGGGCCTGGCGATCCTGTTCCTCGACCGGGCGATCTTCCCGGCGAACCTGGGCTGGCGGCTGGCGTTCGGTGTGGGCATCGTGCTGGGGCTCACGATCCTGCTGATCCGCAGGCACGTGCCGGAGAGCCCGCGCTGGCTGTTCATCCACGGGCGCGAGGAGGAGGCCGAGAGGATCGTCCGCGGCATCGAGGACGACATCACCGACGAGACGGGCGCCGAGCTCGAGGAGCCGCAGGACAGCCTGACCGTCCGGCAGCGGCGCAGCATCCCCTTCCGCGAGATCGCGCGCGTGGCCTTCTCGCTCTACCCGCGCCGGGCCGTGCTCGGGCTGGCGCTGTTCGTCGGCCAGGCCTTCATCTACAACGGGATCACGTTCAACCTCGGGACGCTCTTCACGACGTTCTACGGGGTCTCCTCGAGCTTCGTCCCGGTCTTCGTGATCATCTACGCGGTCGGCAACCTCCTGGGCCCGGTGACCCTGGGAAGGCTGTTCGACACGGTCGGGCGCAAGCGGATGATCTCCGGCACCTACCTGGGCTCGGCGATCGCGACCATCCCGCTGGCGCTCGTCTTCGTGTTCGGCGTCGGGGGACCCTGGCTCCTGATCGGCCTGATCGTGATCACCTTCTTCCTCGCGTCCGCCGGAGCGAGCGCGGCCTACCTCACCGTGTCGGAGATCTTCCCGATGGAGACGCGCGCGCTGGCGATCGCGTTCTTCTACGCGGTCGGGACCGCGGCCGGGGGCATCGCCGGGCCTCTGCTGTTCGGTCAGCTGATCAACTCCGGGGAGCGGCCCCTGGTGATGATCGCCTTCCTCATCGGTGCCGCGGTGATGGCCGTCGGCGGTGTGACGGAGATCCTTTACGGAGTGGCAGCAGAACGCCAGAGCCTGGAGTCCATCGCGATGCCGCTCACCGCGGAGGAGGCGCAGGACGGCGGGCCCGACCAGGAGGGCGGGCCCGGCGACGAGCGTCCGTCGGGCAGGCCCGGCCAGAACGGCCGTCCGTCCGACCGGTGGCTGGCGGCCCAGGGCTGCCGTGAGGAGGCCGAGCGCGCCCGCGCCCGGGCGGCCGAGCACCGCGCCGAGGCGTACGACGTCCAGGCCGACGGCGACACGCCCGGCACCGGGGACCGCCACCACGTCGCCCTCACCCTCGCCCGCATCGACGAGCTGCGGGCCGACGAGCTCGAACAGCTGGCACTCGCCCACGACGAGCTCGCCGACGCGCACGACGGCGACGCGCCCGGCGCCGTGTACCGCGCACAGGCCGCCGAGCAGCGCGCCAGGATGCTGTCCGCGCAGGCAGCGGCGCTGAGCGCGGAGAACGCCGAAGAGGGCGAGCGGCACCTGCACCGGGCCCAGGCCGCCGAAGAGCACGCCAGGGCCCGCGAGCAGCATGCGCTCGCCGAGGTCGCCGCGCAGAGCGCGCCGTCCGGCCCCGACCAGCGCGGTGCGTCCGACCGGCGCGCGCAGCGGGAGATCGCGCAGGCGCGGGCGGCCATGCACCGGACGTGGGCCGAGCTGCACGAACAGCGGGCCGCCGCGCACGAAGCGGCCGCCGACGCGGACACCGACGCCCGTCGTCGTCACGAAGCGAGGGCGGCCGAGCTCGAACGGCTGGGGTTGGCGGCCGAGGAGCGGGTGCAGGCCAGCGAGCACCGTGGCGCCGCCGAGGAGCTACACGAGGAGCGGGACGCTGCCGTGGAGTCGCGGACCGAATCGGCCGAGGCCGAGCGCCGCGACGTGGAGGCCCGCCTGCGGGAGGAGCGCATCCAGAGCCGCATCGAGCGCCGCCTGCGCCTCGATCGGACGGGCCTGCGGCGACTGCGTCCCGGACCCAGCACGACGATCGGGTCGCCGTGGCTGGGCGCCATGCCACCGCCGATGGCCTCGGAACGGGCGCTGGACCACGAGGTCGACGTCATCGCCCGCGCGCTCGCCGAGCACGGCCCGACCGAGCGGCGCGAGCTCGCGCGGCGCATCGGAGCCCGCTACTGGGGTCCGGGACGGTTCGGGACCGCCCTCGACACGGCGGTCGACGAGGGCCGCGCGACCCGCATGACCCGCCGCACCTACGGGCCTGGGGACGACGATGCCGCTGCCGGGAGCGACGGCGGGGGTCACCACGGCTGAGCGCCCGCGCCGCCGCCCCGGCCGTGCCGTGCGTGGACGCCGCCGGGGTGGCGGCCCGGCGGCGGCGACCGCCACGGCGACCCGCGCGACGTCGAACGCGGACGGCCGCAGGCCGGGGCCGCGCGGCGGGTCATGGACGGCGAAGGCCGCGCCTGCGTCCACGTCGGCGCGCGGTCGGTGCGGCGTCCGCAGGCCCGGGCCGCCCCAGCAGCACCGGCCCCGCCCGGTAGACGATCGCGGCGACCGGCACCGACGCGACCGCACCGACCACACCGAACAGCACCGTGCCGACCGCCAGCGCCAGCCCGATCGCCAGGGGGTGCAGCCGCACGTAGCGGCCGACGATGAGCGGCTGCAGCAGGTGCGACTCGAGCTCGTCCTCGACGATGAGCACGGCCAGCAGGATCAGCGCGGCCACCCAGCCCTGCGTGCCGAGGGTGACCAGCACACCGATGCCGCCTGCGACGAGCGCGCCGAGGATCGGCACGAAGCTGCCCACGAAGACCACGACGGCGATCGGCACGACGAGCGGCACCCCGAGCAGAAACGCGACACCGCCGATCACGATGGTGTGGATCAACGCGATGACGACGGTCCCGTGGACGTAGCCGGTGAGCGTCCCCCAGGCGACCCGGCCCGCCGCGTCGACCCGGCCCCCGGCGGTGTGCGGCAGCAGCCCGGTCAGGAACCGCCAGACCCGCTCGCCGTCCTTGAGCAGGAAGAACGTGACGAACAGCGTCAGCACCACCAGGGTGAGCAGCTCAGCGACGTAGCCGACACCGGTGGTGAGATAGCCGAGCAGATCGCTGCCATGGCTCTGCACCCAGTCGGTCAGCGTCTGTTCGAGGCGTGCGAACGGCACCTGGTCCACGGTGAGGCCCGTCCGGCCGAGCAGCGACCGCAACCCCTCGAGGGTGCCCCGGACGTCGGCGACGATCTCGTCCATCTGCTGGGTGACCCGCAGCTCGACCAGGTACCCGAGCCCGCCCACCGCCACGACCGCGACCAGCAGCGTGGCCAGCGCCGCGGGCGCGCGCGGCAGCCACCGTCGCAGGAACCGAGTCACCGGTCGGAGCAGGGCGGTCAACAACAGGGCGGCGAGGATGGGGACGACCACGAGCCACAGCAGCGCGAGCACCTGGACGGCGAGGTAGGCTGCCCCGCCGAGCAGCACCAGGCGCCAGACCCACGACACGGTCAGGTCGAGCCCGCGGGGCACCCTCCGCCCCCGCGGACGGGTCCGCCCGCGTGCCCGATCGCGACCCGGCCCCCGACCGGCCGCGGCTGCGCTCGCCATCCGTCGGCGGGCGGGTGTCAGGGCCGTCCCGGTGAGCACGCGCGACCCGGCTGCGCGGGGTCGGCGGCCACCGGCGGGCCGTCCGGGTGCGGCCGCGCGTCGTCAGGCGCCCCTTCCGGACCCCAGGCGAGGGCGAGCAGGAGGTTGATCCGCGCGTCGGCCTGTTCGAGCGCCGGACCGAACAGCTCCCGCAGCCGCGCCACGCGGTAGCTGACCGTCTGCGGATGAACGTGCAGCTCCGCCGCGACCGCCTGGCGGTCGCCCATCTGCCGTAGCCACGACAGCAACGTGCGGGACAACCGCTCCCGCGCGGGCGAGCTCAGCCTCGCGAGCGGGGCCAGGCAGCGCGAACGCAGCGCCGCCAGCAGCTCGTCGTCCTGATGCACCAGGATCGTGTCGAGGTGCTCGTCGACGAACAACGGGTCGTCGCTGATCCCGTACGCGCGCGCGACGCGCAACGACCGCGCCGCCAGCCGCAGCGCCGTGGGCAGGCCTTCGACCGGCACCTCCGCGCTGACCGCCGTGCCCGCGCCGCGCAGCAGCGCGGCGATCCGCCGCCGCTGGCCGGGCCCGTTCGGGTCGGGCACGATCGCCACCCGCGCGTCAGCCCGCTGTGCGTGCAGCGTGCCCTGTGGCAGACGTGCCATCATCTCCCTGGCGACGTCGTTGTCCGGGTCGGCAAGCACCACCGCGGCCTGCCGGGGCAGCGGCCAGCGTGCGGCCCGTGCCGCACGGGCGACCGCCGCAAGGTTGCCGCGGTCGGACAACAGCAACCGCGCGAGCTCCTCCCGCGCGTGCTCGCGCATGGCGGGCGTCTCGGACTGCTCCCGCATGAACCCGCGCAGCGAATGTGCCGACAACCTGCTGACCGCGGCGAGCACGACCCGCGCCAGACGTGCGCAGACCTCGACCGACACCGCGCGCTCGACGGCGACCTCGCTCATCACCCGCCACAGCACCAACGCGCCCGCGTGGTAGGCGGCCACCAGGTCGGCCACCTCCCGACCGTCCCGTCGATGCGCACGCCCGATCTCCTCGAACAGCGGCTGTTCAAGGCCCTCCGGGCCTGCCGCGCTGCCCGTGCGGGCCTCCTCGACCAGCCGCAGCACGAACGCGGGCGCCGCCGCCACGACCTCCTCGTGCGCCTCGTCCAGGAATGCGGCGTACTCCGGCTGCCCCTCGGCCAGCAGTTCCCGGACCTCCGCCAGAACCGCCGGGAGGCGCCCGACCACCGCCCATGCGAGGCCGGTGTACCGCTCATCTGCGTCCGCCTGCGTCATGTCGGACGCCCCCCTGCCATGCCCACGTCGACCTCCCGATGCGCCGAAGCCGCCACCGCGGCTGTCCGCAGTTACCCGCCCATGCGAGGCTTACGCGTCGCCTTCGCGTGCGCCGCTGACGCTCACCTGACGATCCGCCGCGCGACCGGTCACCCCGAAAATGACGGGGAACGTCGTGGGCGTGGTGATGCCGAAGGAGACGGGCCGTCCGCCGGTACGACGCGGGGGCGGCCTCCGGCGGGTGTTCGCGTTCGGCAGGCGCCTGCTCGCCGAGAGCCTCGAGGACCGCCTGCCCGGCCTGGCCGCCGAGATCGCGTTCTTCGCCGTGCTCGGCGTGTTTCCCGCGCTCCTGCTCGCGGCGGGTCTGCTCGGCGTGCTCGGCGACCTGCTGGGCAATGCCGTCGGCGTGAACGCGCAACGGCAGCTGGTGGACACCCTCGACACGCTCCTGACCACCCGGGCCGCGCCGGTCGTGGCGTCGGTACAGAAGCTGTTCCAGGTGAACGCGGGCAGGCTGCTGAGCGTCGCCGCGGTCGGCGGGCTGGTGACCATCTCGGGCGCGGTCGCCGTCGTCATCGAGGCGCTCAACCTCGCCTACGACGTGCCCGAGCACCGCGGCTGGCTGCGCCGCAGGCTGTTGGGGTTGGCCATGGGGCTGGTCACGGTCGTCGCCGCCGCGGTGGCACTGGCGGTGCTCGTTGTCGGGCCCCTGTTCGGGAGCGGCCGCGACCTGGCCGGGCTCGTGGGGCTCGGCGACGAGTTCACGGTGGCGTGGTCGTTCCTCAAGCAGCCCGCGCTCGCGGTCGGCCTCGTGCTGTGGACCGCGACGCTGTTCCGGTTGGCCCCCAACCAGCCCGGCCGCTGGCGCGACGAGCTGCCCGGCGCGGTCCTCACGACGGTCCTCTGGATCGCCTCGACCTGGGGGCTGCACTTCTACGTCGTGCTCGTCGCCCGCACCAACCCCGTGCTCGGCGCCTTCGGCGGCGGCCTGATCGTGCTGCTGTGGGCCTATCTGCTCGCGCTCGCCCTCCTGGTGGGCGGCGAGTTCAACGCGACCAGGCTGCGCCGCGGACGCCCACGCAGCCGACCGGGCCCTCGCGGGCGCCGCGGCGCGGACGGGCGGGTTCGAGAGCCGTGCGCCGCCTCCGCCCGACCTGACGGCGAGCAGACGAACCGATCGGGAAACCCCGCCGTGTGTAGACCGGTCCCGCACGGGGAACCAGGGCAGCGGCGGTGAACGGGGAGAGGAGCGGTCTGTGGGTGTGCGGACGTGGATCGACGGCTGGCCGGTGGTCCGGCAGCTCACCGGCGACGACCCGACCGGCCGGGGCGCGGCGGTGAAGAGCCGCGGCAGCGCCGCCCTCGCACCGCGCACGACGACGGCCGACGAGGTGGTCAAGTCGGTCTGCCCCTTCTGCGCGGTCGGCTGCGGGCAGAACGTGTACGTCAGGGGCGAGAAGGTCGTCCAGATCGAGGGCGACCCGGACTCGCCGGTCAGCCGGGGCAGGCTGTGTCCACGCGGGTCGTCGAGCCTGCAGCTCACGACCGGCCCCCAGCGCGAGACGACGGTGCGCTACCGGCGCCCGCACGGCACCGAGTGGGAGGACCTCGACCTGGACACGGCGATGGACATGATCGCCGACCGGGTCATCGCCAGCCGCCGCGAGGGGTGGCAGTGGGACGTGGACGGCCAGCGGGTGCGGCGCACGATGGGGTTCGCGAGCCTGGGCGGGGCGACGCTGGACAACGAGGAGAACTACCTCATCAAGAAGTTGTTCACCGCGCTCGGGGCGATCCAGATCGAGAACCAGGCCCGTATTTGACACTCCGCCACCGTTCCCGGTCTGGGGACCAGCTTCGGCCGCGGCGGCGCCACGACGTTCCTGCAGGACCTGCAGAACGCCGACTGCATCCTGATCGAGGGCTCGAACATGGCCGAGTGCCATCCGGTCGGGTTCCAGTGGGTGATGGAGGCCAAGGCCCGCGGAGCGACGGTCGTGCACGTCGACCCGCGGTTCACCCGCACCAGCGCGGTGGCGGACCTGCACGTGCCGCTGCGCGCGGGCACCGACATCGCCTTCCTGGGCGGGATCGTCAACCACGTCCTGACGAACGGGAAGGAGTTCCGCGAGTACCTGCTCGCCTACACCAATGCCGCGACGATCGTGGGTGCGGATTTCCGGGACACGGAGGACCTCGACGGGGTGTTCTCCGGGCTGGACGCCGAGGGCCGCGAGTACGACATCACGACGTGGATGTACGAGGGCGCGCAGATCCAGGCGGCGTCCGGGGAACGCGAGCAGGTCGCCGCCGAGCGGGCGGGCAGGCGTTCGACCCGGCGGGCGGCCCGCGGTGAGGCGCACGGCTCGGGCGGCGCCGGGTTCACCGGCGAGATCCACACGGACGAGAGCCTCCAGCACCCCCGCTGCGTGTTCCAGGTCCTCAAGCGGCACTTCGCCCGCTACACCCCGGAGATGGTCGAGCGGACCTGCGGCGTGCCGCAGGAGCAGTTCCTGCGGGTGTGCGAGCTGCTGGAGACCAACTCCGGCCGGGAGCGGACCACGGCGTTCGCTTACTCGGTCGGCTGGACCCACCACACGGTGGGCGTGCAGTACATCCGCACGGCGGCGATCCTGCAGACGCTGCTGGGCAACATCGGCCGCCCGGGCGGCGGCATCCTCGCGCTGCGCGGGCACGCCTCGATCCAGGGCTCGACCGACATTCCGACGCTGTTCAACATCCTGCCCGGCTACATCGCGATGCCGCATGCCGATTCCGCGCAGGACCTCCACGGCTACGTGGAGAACGAGAAGGCGAACAAGGGCTACTGGGCCGAGCTGCGCTCGTACCTGGTGAGCCTGCTCAAGGCATGGTGGGGCGACGCCGCGACCGCTGACAACGACTTCTGCTTCGACTACCTGCCCCGGCTGACCGGCAGCCACAGCTCGTTCGAGACGGTGATGGCCCAGATCGCGGGCGACTGCAAGGGCTACTTCCTGCTCGGCGAGAACCCGGCGGTCGGGTCGGCCAACGCCAAGATGCAGCGCCTCGGGATGGCCAACCTCGACTGGCTGGTCGTGCGCGACTTCCAGCTCATCGAGTCCGCCACCTGGTGGAAGGACGGACCGGAGATCGAGACCGGGGAGCTCTCCACCGAGGACGTCGCCACCGAGGTGTTCTTCCTGCCCGCCGCCGCGCACACCGAGAAGGACGGCAGCTTCACCAACACCCAGCGCATGCTGCAGTGGCACCATCAGGCCGTCGAACCGGCCGGTGACACCCGCAGCGACCTGTGGTTCATGTACCACCTCGGCCGCCGGATCCGGGCGAAGCTCGCCGGGTCCCAGGATGAGCGCGACCGCCCGGTGCTGAACCTGACCTGGGACTACCCGACCAAGGGCACGCATGACGACCCGGACGCGGAGGCTGTCCTCGCCGAGATCAACGGCTGGGACGCCGAGGGCACGCCGCTGTCGAGCTACCAGCAGCTCAAACCGGACGGATCGACCGCCTGCGGATGCTGGATCTACTGCGGGTGCTACGCGGACGGGGTCAACCAGCCCGCCCGCCGCAAGCCCGGCGACCAGCAGAGCTGGGTGGCCCCGGAGTGGGGCTGGGCCTGGCCCGCCAACCGCCGCATCCTCTACAACCGCGCCTCCGCCGACCCGGACGGCAGGCCGTGGAGCGAGCGCAAGGCCTACCTCTGGTGGGACGCCGAACAGGAGAAATGGGTCGGCCACGACGTGCCCGACTTCGCCCCCACGAAGGCACCCGACCACGTGCCGCCGAAGGACGCCACCGGCGTCGACGCCCTCTCGGGCACCGACGCGTTCATCATGCAGGCCGACGGCAAGGCGTGGCTCTACGCGCCCGCCGGGCTCATCGACGGCCCCCTTCCCGCGCACTACGAGCCGCAGGACTCGCCGATCGTCAACCCGCTCTACGCGCAGCAGCGCAACCCCGTGCGGCAGATCGACTCGGTCGTGCACCCCGACGACCGCTTCGCCCCGAGCGGGGACGACCCGGGCTCCGACGTCTACCCCTACGTGGTGACGACCTACCGGATCGCCGAGCACCACACCGCGGGCGGGATGAGCCGCTGGTCGCCCTACCTGGCCGAGCTCGCCCCCGACCCGTTCTGCGAGGTCGCACCCGAGCTGGCCGAGCAGCGCGGGCTCGTGCACGGGGACTGGGCCACGATCGTCTCGCCCCGCAACGCCATCGAGGCACGGGTCCTCGTGACCGACCGGATCGCGCCGCTGCGCGTGCAGGACGCCGTCATACACCAGATCGGGCTGCCCTACCACTGGGGCCCGAACGGGCTGGTGTCCGGCGACGCCGCCAACGACCTCACCAGCCTGGTGATGGACCCCAACGTGCACATCATGGAGACCAAGGCGCTGACGGCCGACATCCGGCCGGGACGGCGCCCGCGCGGCCGGGCGCGCGCCGAGCTGGTCGAGCAGTACCGGCGCCGGGCCGGGATCACCGAGGACACCGGGATGGAGGTGCGCGGATGACCAGCACCGAGCCCAGTGACCTGCGCGAGCTGCTGGTGAACGGGGCCGCGCCGCGGATGGGCTTCTTCACCGACACCTCGGTCTGCATCGGCTGCAAGGCCTGCGAGGTGGCGTGCAAGACCTGGAACGCCATCCCCGCCGCGAGCGACGGCGAGCCGTCGAACGGGACCGGGCCCGCCTTCACCGGGATGTCGATGGACAACACGGTCGGGCTGGGCGCCGACACCTGGCGGCACGTCGCCTTCATCGAGCAGCGCCGCCCGCTCGGGCACCAGGACCCCGGGCTGCATCACGACACCGACGTGCTCGCGATGGCCGCGAACGGCGCTGGTCCCCCGCGGCAGGGCGACGAGTTCCGCTGGCTGATGTCCTCTGACGTGTGCAAGCACTGCACCCACGCGGCGTGTCTGGACGTCTGCCCGACCGGGTCGCTGTTCCGCACCGAGTTCGGCACCGTCGTCGTGCAGGAGGACATCTGCAACGGCTGCGGCTACTGCATCCCGGCCTGCCCCTACGGCGTCATCGACCAGCGCCGCGGCGACGGACGGGCCTGGAAGTGCACGCTGTGCTACGACCGGCTGGGCGCGGGCCAGGAGCCCGCCTGCGCCAAGGCGTGCCCGACCGACTCCATCCAGTTCGGCCCGCTCGACGAGCTGCGCGAGCGCGCGGACGCCCGGCTGGCGCGGCTGCACGAGGCCGGGGTCGGCGAGGCCCGGCTCTACGGCCACGACCCCCGTGACGGCGTCGGCGGCGACGGCGCGTTCTTCCTGCTGCTCGACGAGCCGGAGGTCTACGGGCTGCCGCCGGACCCGGTCGTCACCACCCGCGACCTCCCGCGCATGTGGCGCCACGCCGGGCTGGCCGCGCTCGCGCTCGCGGGCGGCGCGCTCGCCGCGATTCTGGGAAGGGGTTCGCGGTGAACGAAGGGCGGGTCACCCGCCGGGGTCTGCGGAACGTCCGGCCGGGCCGCGACGCGGTCACCGGCGCCGAAGACGTCCTGCCCCGGCGCCACCGGGGCGCCGCGGGCACAGACGGGCGACCGATGGTCCCGAGAGCGCAGTTCGACTCCTACTACGGCAAGCCGGTGCTCAACCCGCCGGTCTGGGAGGCCCGCGACATCGCGGGCTACCTGTTCCTCGGCGGCCTCGCCGGGGCGTCGTCGCTGCTCGGGGCCGGGGCCCACGCGACGGGGCGGCCCGCGCTGGCCCGGGTCAGCAAGCTCGGCGCGCTCGGCGCGGGCGCGGTCTCACTCGCCGCGCTCGTGCACGACCTGGGTCGACCCGAGCGGTTCCTGCACATGCTGCGCGTCTTCAAGCCGACGTCCCCGATGAACGTCGGCTCCTGGCTGCTGGCGGGCTACGTCCCGCTGGCCGGGGTCGCGGCGGCGTCCGCGGTCAGCGGGCGCGTCCCGCGCATCGGCGCGGCCGCCACCGGCGGCGCCGCGCTGCTCGGCCCCGCCGTGGCGTCCTACACCGCCGCGCTCATCGCCGACACCGCCGTGCCCGCGTGGCACGACGCCCACCGGGAGCTGCCCTACGTGTTCGTCGGCTCGGCGGCGACGGCGGCAGGCGGTCTCGGCATGCTCGCCGCGCCGCTGGCCCAGTCGCAGCCTGCCCGCACGCTGGCCCTGCTCGGCGTGGTCGGCGAGCTCGGCATGTCCCGACGCATGCGGCGGCGGCTCGGCATGGTCGCCGAGCCGTACACGACGGGCACAGGGGGCCGCCTGGTGCGGGCGGGCGAGGTGCTCTCGACGGCGGGCGCAGCGGGCGCCGTGCTCGGCCGTCGCAGCCGCGTCGCGACGGCGCTGTCGGGCGCAGCGTTCCTCGCGGCGTCGGCCCTGACCCGGTTCGGAATCTTCCACGCGGGGATGCAGTCCGCGCGCGACCCGCGTTACACCGTCGAACCGCAACGCGAGCGGCTGCACGGCTCCGCCGCGGACGGCCGTCGCCGTCCCACCGCCCCCGGCTAGACCGACCCCGACTGGACCGACCGACGCTACCGGCTCCCTGAGCCCGCAGGCCGCAGCCCGACGTCGGACGGGTCGGGGTCGGCGGCGACGGCGGTGGGCGCGGGCACCCCGTCCCACTCCCTGATGCACCGCGCCACCGCGTCCCGGTGCTCGGGCCGCGCGGCGGCGTGCACGTCGCGCAGCATCGCGAGCATCCGTGCCCGGATCCGGCCGTCCTCCCCGCCCCAGCGGCCGATCTCGGTCACCGCGAGGTCGAGGTACTCAGCCAGGCCCGGCGCGGGCGCGAGCACCACGCACCGGCCGTCGCGGTCGAGCCGGACGTGGCCGGGGAGCGGCCGCCCGGCGAGCCTGCGCAGCAGGTCGTGCAGCTGGTCGAGCACCTGCACCGCGGTGGTCGGGTCGTTGACACCGGGCGAGAGGGCGCGCAGCGCGATGTCCACCAGCTGACGCAGCCCGAAGCCCGGATCGTGGTCCGGGGTGCGCTCTTCGTCGAGGTGCACCGCTCGGCAGAGCCGCGCCGCGTCGGGCTCGCCGCCGCGCACCCGGAACAGCGGGCCGTCCAGCGGCACGAACTCGCCCACGGCACGCAGGACCTCCACGACACATCCCGCGCGTTGGGCGAACCGGGCCAGCGCGCCGGTGTCGATCCGCACGACGACGCCGGGTGCCCGCGAGCCGACGACCACGGCGGAACCCGGCAAGGCGACCGGCAGCGGGTCGGCGGCCGCGTCGGGCGGATGGCAGCGTTCCAGCGCGGCACGGCATTCCTCGGCGATGCCGGTGATGATCGTGGCCACGCGGATCGCCTGCGCGGTGTGGTTGAGGTAGAGCAGGAACACGATCGTGCTGGCCAGCACGAAGACGAACGCGGCGGTCACCGCGAGCTGGGGGACGAACGGCGCGACCTGGGTGGTGCCCCGCACCGAGCGCAGCACCACCATCGCGTAGACGAAGGTCGCGACGAACACCCCGAGCACGACCTGGTTGAACCGGTCGCGCAGGAACGTCCGCAGCACGCGCGGCGAGAACTGGCCGCTGGTCAGCTGGAGCACCACGATCGTGATCGAGAAAACCAGCGCGGTGAACGAGATCATCGAGCCGACGACCGCCGACAGCAGGGTCCGCGCCCCCTCGGGGCCACCCGCGAACAGGACGGCGGGCGGCGTGGCACCCCACAGGCCCGAGTCGACCCGGGACAGGCCCTCGGCGAGCAGGCCCGCCAGGATCCCGAACACGGTCGGCAGCACCCAGAAGCGCTCCTTCAACCAGGCGAGTACCACCGCACCCCTTCCCGCCTCGCGCGGCCTCACGACGACGCGTGGATCTCCCAGAACGACGGCCCGACCGGGGCCGCGAAGTCCCCTGTCGCCACAAAGTAGCCATCATCACCCACGGTGATCGGCAGCTGCGGCAGGGGCCGGACGGCCGGGCCGAACACGACCTTCGCACCGTCGGTCATGTCGAACGCGGACTGGTGGCAGGGGCACAGGCTGACGCCGGTCTGGGCGTTGTAGAGCGACGCCGGACAGCCCAGGTGGGTGCAGATCTTGGAGTAGGCGGCGAACTGGCCGTAGTTGTACCCGGGCCGCTGCTGGGTCACCGCGCTGCCCGCCCGGAACCGGATGAGCATCGCGGGAGCGTCCGCGGCGTCGTCGACCTTGCGCAGCCGCTCCTCGTCGCCGCGCTCGGACTCCCGGTACGGGTAGACCGTCATCATCGCCCCCGGCGCCATGTCCTCAGGGCGTACCCGCACGACATCCCCTGTGGCGGCCATCGACTGGCGCAGGTAGACGGGCTCGGTGCCGGTCGGCGCCCACGGGGTCACCCACAGCGCGGCCCGGTCACCGCCCTTCCACGGGTTGCGCACGAACGTGCCGATCGCGAGCACGCCCGCGATCACGCCGACCGCGCCCGCGGCGGCGAGCAGCCCCCGCCGGGCGAGCCCCAGCTCGGCCAGCCCGGTCTCGGCGCCTGCCTGGCGCAACCGGGCCGCCGCCGTACGCCGCTGCAGGTCGTCGGAGGGCCCCAGCTCCCAACGTTGGACGGCGACCTCGTCGGGCACGAACCGTTTGAGATGCACGGTCACGCCGATGCCCAGCGAGACCACCGCGAGCCCGAACGTGAGGCCGAGCACCGGCGTGTGCAGCAGGTAGCGGACGTGCCCCGGGCTGCCCGGCGGAACGTAGTCGCCCGGCCAGGCCACGAACGCCGCGACGAACGCCGCAGCGAACAGCACCGAGAGCGCCAGCCACGCCACGACGTGGCGCTGCGCCCTCTGCCGGGCTCTGGCGTCCCCGGGGGGCAGGCGGGGGGTCGAGGCCACCACCCGCACCCCGTCCCGCTCGTCGCCGAGCCGCGCGAGCTCGTCGCGGCCCATCGCGCGCAGCTCGCGCCTGCCGGGATCGGCGTTCTCGCTCACGACCGCGCCCCCAACCAGAGCGTGAAACCGACGAGCACCACCATGCCCACGACGAACGCGACCAGCCCTTCGGTCGTCGGCCCGACCTCGCCGAGGGTCAGGCCGCCGGGAGCGTTGGCCTGACCCCGCACCGCCAGCACATAGGCGATGATGTCCTGCTTCTCGGCCGGGGTGAGCTGACGGTCGCTGAACCGCGGCATGGCCTGGGGCCCGGACAGCATCGCCGCATAGACCTGCCTCGGGACGGCGCGCTGCAGGTTCGGGGCGTAGGCACCATCCAGCAGCACCCCGCCGCGGCCGGTGAAGTTGTGGCACTGCGAGCAGTTGAGCCGGAACAGCTCACCACCGTGGGCGGGGTCGTCCCCGACCAGGCGGGCGTCCTCGGGCGGCGCCTGCGGACCCCCGCCGTTGGCCTCGACATAGGCGCCCAGCGCCTCGAGGTTCGCCCGGCCCCGCGCGGTCGAGGGATCGAAGCCCGGGTCCGGATCCTTGCGGCGAGCTTGCAATTGCTCGCCCGCCAGCGGCATGCGCCCGGTCGACACCTGGAAGTAGACGGCGGCATCGCCCGCGCCGATGATGCTCGGGCCGCGCCCGGGCACCCCTTGCAGGTTCTCGCCATGACAGGTGACGCAGCTGATCCGGTAGAGCTGCCGCCCTTGCGCGATGAGGTCAGCGTCATCCTGCGCCGCCGCCTGCGGAGCCGGTCTGAGCAGCGCGAACACCGTCCCGACGACCAGCAGCGCCGCGGCGAGCCCGACGCCGCGCACGACACTGCGCCGGGTCCTTCGCGCCATCGGCCGCCTCCTTGGTCCGCGCACCCGGGCCCCTCGCACCGGCCGACGGGCGGCCGCGCGCTCCGGTTCGGCCGGGGCGTGCCCCATCGTCGTGGTCGGCAAACCGGCAAGCCGAAATCCGGGACCGGGTTTCGACACCGCCGACGTCGGGCATGAGCGGAAGGCTCCGACCCGAACGCCCGATCACCGACAGCGACCCCCGGAGGCCACCGTTGCCGTTCCGCAGCGTGTCCGCCGAGCTGCGCCAGCCACCCGGCGGAGTCGACCACGAGGGTCGGCCCATCGCCCTGCGCTACGACGGCGCCCGCATCGACGAACACGTCGGCACCCGCGACGAGGAGAACACTCCGTGAGGCTCCGCACATCCATCCCCCTCCCGGCCATCGCGCTCGCCGTACCCACGGCCTGTACGCCGCGCCGCGCCGCGCCGACACCCGCCGCGAGCGCCGCTCCGGGCTGCTGACCGGCACCGCGACGCCCGCCCGACATGGTTCTCGTCCTGAGCTTCGGTGTGGTCCTCGTGCTCACCGTGGCGTTGTCCGGACTGGCCGCGCGCTCGATCCTTTCGACGGCGCTGGTGTTCCTCGCCGCGGGCGCGCTCGTCGGGCCCGGGATCCTGGGCCTGATCGACGTCTCTGCCCAGGGACCCCTGGTGCGCGGACTGGCCGACCTGGCCCTGTTCACCGTCCTGTTCGTGGACGGGGGCAGGCTCCCGCTGGCGCAGCTGCGCGCGGAGTGGCGGCTTTCCGGGCGCGCGCTGGGTCTGGGCATGCCGCTCAGCCTGGTGCTGGTCGCGGTGGCCACCCACCTGCTGGTCGGCCTGGACTGGGTGACGGCGCTCCTCGTGGGCGCGATCCTCTCCCCCACCGACCCCGTGTTCGCGTCCGCCATCGTGGGCCGCGACCAGGTGCCCTTGCGACTGCGGCGCATCCTCAACGTCGAGTCGGGGCTGAACGACGGGCTCGCGCTGCCGTTCGTGCTGGTGTTCCTGGCGCTCTCGACCGGTGGCGATGCGGGCCTCGGGCACGTTGCCGTGGACCTGGTGCTCGGACTCGTCCTGGGCGTCGGCCTGCCCCTGGTGGTGACCGCCCTGTTCCGGGTGCCCGTGCTCGGGTCGGAGCCGCGCCTGCAGCCGCTGGGCCCGCTCGCCGTGGCGGTCGTGCTCTACGGGCTGTGCGCGCTCACAGGAGCCAACTCCTACCTGGCCGCGTTCAGCGCGGGCATCACGATCGCGACCGTCGCCCCGGAGCCGTCGCGCTCCTTCGAGCCGTTCGGCGAGCTGGTCTCGGAGCTGACGAAGTTCGCGGCGGTGCTGGTCTTCGGCGCCCTGCTCACGCCCGCGTTCTTCGCGGACCTGCCCTTGGGCGCATGGGCGGTCGCGCTGCTCTCGCTGCTGCTGGTGCGGCCAGCCTCGGTGCTGATCTCCCTGCTGTGGACAGGGCTGCCGCGCCGGGAACGCTACGCCGCGGCCTGGTTCGGGCCGAAGGGCTTCGCCTCGGTCGTCTACGGCCTGCTCGCGGTGCAGTCAGGCCTGGCGGGAGCGCAGACCGTCTTCCAGGTGGTCGCACTGACCATCACCGTGTCGATCATCGCGCACAGCACGACCGACGTGCCCGTCTCGCGCATGTTCGACGTCGAGGAGCTGGCCGGGCTGCCCCCGGAGGACGAGCACAACCCGGAGGACGCCGCACGCCCGGAGTCCGGTGAGGACGCTGCAGGCCCCGGGTGAGATCGGGTTGAGCGACGCGCGGGTCGGTCCGGTCAGCTCACGCGGCCCGATACCGTTCGAGGTCGCTGTCCTTGAGCTCCAACCCGTGGCCCGCCCGTGACCGGTCAGGACGCAGAACGCCGCCTGCCTCCGGTTCGAGCACGCCGTCGAACGCGATCCGCTCGATGCGCTCGTGGTCGTGGAAGTACTCGAGATGGCGCAGGTGCCAGACGGCTGTGCCTGCGTGCGCGGACACCTGGGGCGCGCAGTGCAGTGACAGGTCGATGCTGCGTGCGTCGCAGAGCGGCGCGATCCGCAGCAGCGCGCTCAGCCCGCCGCAGCGGGTGACGTCGGCCTGCAGGCAGTCGACGGCACCGGCCGCGAGCAGGTGATGGAAGTAGGCCAGGCCGTACCCGTACTCACCGGCGGCGATGTCCATCCCGCCGGGCCCGCGGTCGCGCACCAGGCGCAGGCCTTCGACGTCGTCGGAGCTGACGGGCTCTTCGAGCCAGCGGACGTCGAACTCGGTGAGCCTCTGGGCCCACCCGAGCGCCTGCTTGCGCGAGTAGGCGCCGTTGGCGTCGACGAACAGCTCGACGTCGTCGCCGACCGTGTTCCGGGCGACCTGCAACCGGCCGGGGTCCGCCCCGGGGTCTCGCCCGATCTTCATCTTCACCCGCGGGATGCCCGCCTCGACCCACCCGCGGAGCTGGTCGGCGAGCATACGGTCGTCGTAGGAGGTGAACCCGCCACTGCCGTAGATCGGGGTGGCCTCGTGCACGGCGCCGAGCAGGGTGGAGAGCGGCAGGTCGACCAGGCGGGCGTACAGGTCCCACAGTGCGACGTCGACCGCCGAGAGCGACTCGGCCACCAGACCCGGTCTCCCGAGGTTGCGCACCGCATGCAGCATCGCCGCCCAGGACGCGGCGGGCGTCGCCGCATCCCGCCCGCATACGGCGCCCGCCAGCTTCTCGGTGACCACCGACACCGCGGACGGCCCGGCGTAGGTGTACCCGATGCCTGTCTTCCCGGCCGCGTGCGCCCTGACCACGACGAGCGTGGTGGAGTCCCAGCTCAGGGTGCCGTCCGACTCGGGTGCGTCGGTGGGGATCGTGTACGCGGCCGCCTCCAGCCGCTCGACGGAGGCCGCCGGTCCCTTCTCATGCATGACCCCGGCTACCCGTTCGGCGGCCCGCGACTCCCGGCGCCTGCCCGTCGGCACCTTCGTCAGGAGATCGCATGGTGCTCCCCGAGGATCACGCCCGTCGCGACGGGTAGCTCGACGGGGTCACTGAGCATCGACGAGATACGAGGGCCGCCATGTCGAAGGTTGCCGATTATGTCCTGGAACGACTCACGGAATGGGGGATCGACCGCATCTACGGATACCCCGGCGACGGGATCAACGGTTTTCTGGGTGCGCTGGACCGAGCCGACGGGCATCCCGAGCTGATCCAGCCGCGGCACGAGGAGATGGGCGCGTTCATGGCAGGCGCCCACGCGAAGTTCACCGGCGAGATCGGCTGCTGCATGGCCACCTCCGGAGGAGGCGCGATCCACCTGCTCAACGGCCTGTACGACGCGAAGCTCGACCATCAGCCGGTGGTGGCCATCGTCGGGCAGCAGAAGCGGTTCTCCCTCGGCGCGGGCTTCCAGCAGGAGATCGACCCGACGCTGCTGTTCAGCGACGTGTCGGAGTTCGTGCAGACCTGTATGCACCCGGCCCAGGCGCGCCAGCTGGTGGACCGGGCCTGCAAGGTGGCGCTGTCCAACCGGACGGTTGCGACGATCATCTTCCCGGTCGACGTGCAGGAGGAGGACGCGCAGCCGTCGCCGCCGCGCACCCACGGCGCCGTCTACACCAGCGTCGGCTACACGACGCCCCGCGTCGTTCCTCCCGAGACGGAGCTGCGCAAGGCCGCGGAGATCCTCAACGCGGGCAGCAAGGTCGCCATGCTGGTCGGGCAGGGCGCCGCCGAGGCCGAGAACGAGGTCGTGCAGGCCGCCGAGCTGCTCGGCGCGGGCGTGGCCAAGACCCTCCTCGGGCGGGAGGTGCTGCCCGACGACCTGCCCTACGTCACCGGGCCGATCGGGCTGCTCGGCTCGACCGCCAGCTACGAGCTGATGACGGGCGCGGACACCCTGTTCCTTGTCGGCACCAGCTTCCCCTACTCGGAGTGGCTGCCTGAGGAGGGCCAGTGCAAGGCCGTCGAGATCGACCTCGACGGTCGGATGATCGGGGTGCGCTACCCCGTCCAGGCCAACCTCGTCGGCGACTCCAAGGACACGCTGCAGGCGTTGATCCCGCTGCTCAAGCGCAAGGAGGACCGGTCATGGCGGGAGAAGATCGAGCACGAGGTCGACGAGTGGTGGCGGGTGCTCGACGACCGCGCCCATGAGTCCGCCGACCCGCTGAACCCCCAGCTGGTGGCCTACGAGCTGTCCCCGCGCCTCCCCGACGGCGCGATCATCACCGCCGACTCCGGGTCGTCCACCAACTGGTGGGCGCAGTACCTGCGGCTGCGGCCGGGGATGCGGGCGTCGCTGGCGGGCACGCTCGCGACCATGGGCGCGGGCACGCCGTACGCGATCAGCGCCAAGTTCGCCTACCCCGACCGACCGGTGATCGCGCTCGTCGGGGACGGGGCGTTCCAGATGAGCGGCATGGCCGAGCTGGTCACCGTCAAGCGCTATCAGGAGCGGCTGACCGCGCAGAACCCGACGCTGGTCTTCTGCGTGTTCAACAACCAGGACCTCAACCAGGTCACCTGGGAGCAGCGCGCCGAGTCCGGCGACCCCAAGTTCATGGGCTCGCAGTGGATCCCCGACGTGCCCTACGCCGAGTTCGCCAAGCTGCTCGGGTTCGAAGGCATCAAGGTCGACGACCCCGCCGACCTGGGCGCGGCCTGGGACCGGGCGCTGGCCGCCGACCGTCCCTGCGTGCTGGAGGTGGTGGTCGATCCCGAGATCCCGCCGATCCCGCCGCACATCAAGAAGGAGCTGGGCAAGAAGTCCGCGACCGCGATGCTCAAGGGCGACCCCGAGGAGGTCGGCGTGATCACCAAGGGGGCCAAGCAGAAGATGCACGAGTTCACCGAATCGGTGCGGAGCGCGTTGCCGGGGAAGGACCGGTGACCGCCCAGCGCGAGGTCACCGTCCCGGCGCGCACCGACCCGCGCTTCGCGGCTGGCATGGCGGGGACGGTGACGATCAACGTCAAGGGCCTGGAGCGACATCTGCGCCGCCATGTCACCGGCGAGGTGCGGTTCGACCGCGGCTCGTTGGCGATGTACGCCAACGACTCGTCGAACTTTCGCCAGGTGCCGGTCGGGGTGGTCGTGCCGAAGACGCTCGACGACGTCGTCGCCACGGTGCGGGCCTGCCACCGCTACCGGGCGCCGGTGCTCTCCCGCGGCGGCGGCACCAGCCTCTCCGGGGAGACGGTCAACAACGCCGTCGTCATCGACTTCTCGAAGTACCTCACCGGCATCGACGACGTCGATCCTGCCGCGAAGCGGGTGACGGCCGAGACCGGAGTGATCAACGAGCAGCTCAACAAGGTCACCGGCGAGCACGGACTGGTGTTCGGGCCCGACCCGTCGTCGCACTCGCGCTGCACGATCGGCGGCAACATCGGCAACAACTCCTGCGGGATCCACTCCGTGCAGGCCCGCCATTACGGTCCCGGCCCGCGCACATCCGACAACACCTGCGCGCTGGAGGTCGTGACCTACGACGGCGAACGCTTCTGGGTCGGGGTCGACGAGGAGAAGCGCCTCGACCAGATCATCGCCGCAGGCGGGCGCAAGGGCGAGATCTACGCCAAGCTCCGGGACCTGCGGGACCGCTACGCCGACGACATTCGGGCGGGATATCCGTCGGTGGACACCCTTCCGCGGCGGGTCTCGGGCTACAACCTCGACGAGCTGCTGTCCGAAAAGGGGTTCAACGTCGCCCGCGCCCTGGTCGGGACCGAAGGCACCTGCGCCATCGCGCTGCGCGCCGTGCTGCTGCTCACCCCAGGGATGTACCAGCGCACCACGGTGCTCGTGCACTATCCCGGGCTGGCCGAGGCGGCGAGCCACGTCACCGAGATCATGGCGTGGAAACCGATCGGGCTCGAGGCGATCGACGAGCGGCTCATCGAGGAACAGCAGCTCAAGCACATCAACGTCCATGGCCTGCATGAGCTGCCCCGCCGCGACGAGGGCGGCGCCTGGCTGATGGTCCAGTTCGGGGCGGACACCACCGAGGAGTCGGTGTCTCGCTGCGCGGAGTTCGTCGCATGGCTGCGCAACGAGAAGGACTACGCCGAGGACCGCATCACGGTGGCGAAGAGCGCCCAGGAGGGCGGCAACAGCGAGGATCTCTGGGCCATCCGCGAGAGCGGCCTCGGGTCGACGGCCTTCCCGCCCGATGGTGACCACTGGCCCGGGTGGGAGGACTCCGCAGTGCCGCCGGACCGGGTTGGCGACTACGTCCGCGACCTGAAAGCCCTCTACGCCCGGCACGGGCTGGTGGGCGCCATGTACGGCCACCTCGGCGAGGGGTGCATCCACTCCCGGATCAGCTTCGACCTGCTCACCGCCGACGGCCTGCGGACCTACCGCGCCTTCCTTGAGGAGGCGGCCGACCTCGTCACCCGCTACGGCGGGACCCTCTCCGGCGAGCACGGCGACGGCCAGCAGCGTGCCGAGCTGCTGGAGAAGCAGTACGGGCCGCGGCTCATGACGGCCATGCGGGAGTTCAAAGCCATCTGGGACCCGGACGGGAAGATGAACCCGGGCAAGGTGATCGACGCCTACCGGCTCGACGAGAACCTCAAGCTCGGCCTCGACTACAACCCCTGGCGACCCGCCGTGCGGTTCGCCTACGCCGAGGACCACGGGGACTTCGCCCACGCCGCGCTGCGCTGTGTGGGCGTGGGCAAGTGCCGCGACCCCGAGGCCACCCAGACCATGTGCCCCAGCTACCAGGTCACCCACGAGGAGAGACACACCACCCGCGGGCGGTCCCGGCTGCTGTTCGAGATGCTGCGGGGGGAGGTCATCACGGACGGCTGGCAGTCCAAGGAGGTCGCCGAGGGCCTGGAGCTCTGCCTGGCCTGCAAGGGCTGCACCAGCGACTGCCCCGTCGACGTGGACATGCCCACCTACAAGGCCGAGTTCCGCCACCACCACTACCGGTCCTGGCGGCGCTGGCGGCCGCGCTACGCATACGCCTTCGGCTTCATCGACCAGGCAGCGCGGCTCGCGTCGTGCGTGCCCGAGCTGGTCAACGCGGTGACTCAGACCCCCGGTCTCGCCCGGCTGGCCAAGCTCTCGGCGGGCCTCGACCGGCGCAGGCCGCTGCCTACGTTCGCCCCGCAGACCCTCCAGCAGTGGTTCGCCGCCCGTGGCGGCACCCGCAATCTCGGCGGACCGCGGGTCGTGCTGTTCCCGGACACCTTCAACAACCACCTGCACACCGACGTCGGCGTGGCCTGCGTGGAGGCCATCGAAGCCGCGGGCTGGCAGGTGATCATGCCCCAGGTGCACGTCTGCTGCGGGCGGCCGCTGTACGACTACGGCTTCCTCGACGCCGCCGAACGCTACCTGCGGCGCGTCCTCGACGTCCTGCGCGAGGACATCCGGACGGGCACGCCGGTCGTCGGCATGGAACCCAGCTGCCTGGCTGTGTTCAAGGACGAGCTGGTGAAGATGCTGCCCCACGACGACGACGCCAGGCGGCTCGCGGCGAGCGCCTACCACTTCGGCGAGTTCTTCACCGCACACGACATCCAGCCGCCCCGGCTGGGCGGTCGGGCACTGCTGTGGGGCCACTGCCACCACCGTGCCACCGGCGGAGTCGACCCCGAGCGGCAGGTTCTCGAGCGCATGGGCGTGACGGTCGACCCCGTCAAGGGCGGCTGTTGCGGGCTCGCGGGCTCGTGGGGCTTCGAGAAGGGGAAGTACGGCATCTCGCTGGAGTGCGGCGAGCAGGCGCTCCTGCCCGCCGTGCGGGCCGCCGCCGACGACACGGTCGTGGTCGCGAACGGGTTCTCGTGCAAGACCCAGATCGCCGACGCAGGCACCGGGCGGCGCGCCCTGCACCTCGGCGAGGTGATGGCCATCGCCCGGGAGCACGGAGCGGCCGGGGGGCTCGACGGTCGCCCGGAGTCGAGGCGCGCCCCGCGACCGACGCCATCGACGGGCCTCCGCGCGGTGCGTCTCGCCCTGCCCACGGCGCTGGCTGCGGTCGGGGTCGCCGCCGTCGGTCGAAGCCTGGCACAGAGGCTCGCCCGGTGAAGAACGGCGGTCACGATCCCGACCGCGGAAGGGAGGTTCGCCGTGCTCGCTGACGAGCCGAACCACGACGTCCCCGCGCCGACCGCGAACCGGGCGCACGACCGCTGACCGGGCGCGCCGCTCGGGCCGCAGTGCATATCCCGGCCGCGTCGGGGAAACCCCTCCGGCACCAGAGCGAGAGGAGCACGACGATGGCAACGCCTTCCGATCCCGAGCAGCACGCCGGAGAGGGTTCGACCGCCGACCTGATGCAGGCTCTCATGCGGGACCTGCGACGGCTCGTCCGCGAGGAGCTCGCCACGGCCAAGGACGAGCTGGCCGCGACGGTCCGCCGCGATACGCGCGCGGGCATGCTGCTCGGCGCCGCCGCCGCGTCCAGCGTGGTGGCCGGAGGCACATCGGCGGTGGTCGTGCTCCGCGCGCTCGACCGGTTCCTGCCCCCCGCCGCCGCCTCCGCGGCGGCGACCGGGCTGTGGGCGGCGGGCGCGGTCGCGCTGGCGCGCGCGGGAGTCGCCGAGCTGCGCCGAGCCGGGCCGCTGCTGCCCCGTCAGACCGCGCAGAACCTGCGGGCTGATGCCGAGACCCTCCGGTCCGCCGCGGCGGACCGCTGAGGCGCCGCCGGAGGCGTGTCCGCCAGGGCCCCGTTGGCCTCGACATGGGCGCCCAGCGCCGCGAGGTTCGCCCGGCCCCGCGCGGTCGAGGGATCGAAGTCCGGGTCCGGATCCTTGCGGCGAGCTTGCAATTGCTCGCCGCGCACGACACTGCGCCGGGTCCTTCGCGCCATCGGCCGCCTCCCTGGTCCGCGCACCCGGGCCCCCTCGCACCGGCCGACGGCGTGCCCCATCGTCGTGGTGGCAGACCGGCGAGCCCGAAATCCCGGGACCGGGTTTCGACACCGCCGACGACGGGCATGAGCGGAAGGCTCCGACCCCAGCTCCCGATCCACCGACAGCGACCCCCGGAGGCCGCGGTGCCGTTCCGCAGCGTGTTCGCACCACTGATGACGATCTGGGCGGCGATCGCCGCGGTCGTCTTCGTCATCGTGACCGGTCTGTTGCTCTTCGCGATCGTGCGCAACCGCGCACGGCGCAGGCAACACCTGCCTTTCGCCGCGTCGTCGCACCCGGTGGTGGAGATCGCCTACGCGGTGTTCCTCGGCGCGGTCGCCGCGGCACTGGCGACGGCCAGCCTCCTGACGATCTCCCGGCTGCACGAGGGCGTCGGGCTCGCTGCGGACACGACGACGCCCGCGGCGCGCGTCGACGTCACCGCGTTCCAGTGGTGCTGGGACTTCTCCTATCCGGGCACCGCCGTGGACCGCACCGGCGACTGCACGGCAGGCGTCTATCCGACCGTGGTGGTTCCGGCGGGGCAGCCGGTGGAGTTCGCCATCACCTCCCGGGACGTGGTGCATTCCTTCTGGCTGCCCGACTTCGACGCCAAGATGGACGCCTACCCCAGCCACGAGAACACCCTGCGGATGATCTTCCCGGAACAGGGCCGCTTCCGCGGGCGCTGCTCGGAGTTCTGCGGGGTCCACCACGCGACCATGGACTTCTGGGTGCAGGTCGTCTCGCCCGCCCAGTACCAGCAGTTCCTGGCGAGCGGCGGGGCGAGCGCGTGACGGCCACCACCGGTGTGCCGACACCCGCCACGCCCGAGCGGGGCGGTGAGCCCGGCGCGATCGCGGGCTGGCTCACCAGCACCGACCACAAGCGCATCGCCGGGCTGACCCTCGGCACCGCGCTGGTGATGATGCTGCTCGCGGGCGGCCTGGCCATGGCCATGCGCGCCCAGCTCGCCCGTCCTGAGGGAACGGTGCTGCCCGCGGAGCGCTACGACCAGTTCTTCACCATGCACGGCTCGATGATGATCTACCTGGTCATGACGCCGTTCGCGATCGGCGCCGGGCTGTACTTCGTGCCCCTGCAGGTCGGCGCCCCGAACGTGGCCGCCCCCCGCACGACCATGCTCGGCTTCTGGCTCTACCTGGTCGGCGGCCTGCTCATGCTGTCGGGCTTTCTCACCGACACCGGACCGGCCGACCAGGGCTGGTACTCCTACCCCCCGCTGGCGAGCTCCCGCTACACGCCGGGGCCGGGCGTGTCGCTGTGGATCGCCGGGGTGGGCCTGAGCGCGACCGGGCTGCTGCTCATGGGCGCCACGGTGTTGTGGACGGTGCTGCTCAAGCGGGCCAAGGGCATGTCCATGCTGCGGATGCCGATGTTCACCTGGTCGATCGTGGCCACCAACCTCATGGTGCTCGGCGCCTTCCCGGCGCTGCTCGTCGCGGTCGGGATGCTGGCCGTCGGCCGGATCAACCCCGACGTCTTCGACTCCAACGTGTGGAACATCGGCTACCAGAACCTGTTCTGGTTCTTCGGCCACCCCGTCGTGTACGTGATGTTCTTCCCGTTCGTCGGGATGGTGGCCGAGGTACTCGCCGTCTTCGCCCAACGGCGCTTCTTCGGCTACCGCGCCTTCGTGCTCTCGCAGCTCACGTTCGCCGCGTTCTCGATGAGCGTCTGGGGCCACCACATGTTCTCCACCGGCCAGTCGACCGACTACTACTACTCGCTCACCTCGATCCTCCTGGTGGTCCCCGCGGGAATCGAGTACTTCGACCTCGTCGGGACCGTGCTGGGCGGACGGCTGCGGTTCCCCACCCCGATGCTCTTCGCGCTGGCGTTCCTGCCGCAGTTCCTCATCGGTGGGCTGACCGGCATCATCGTGGCGACACCCGCGCTGGACTACCAGCTCACCGACAGCTACTTCATCGTCGCCCACTGGCACTACACGCTTGCG
The DNA here is from genome assembly GCA_963750095.1 of uncultured Actinomycetota bacterium. GTDB lineage: Bacteria > Actinomycetota > Actinomycetes > Mycobacteriales > Pseudonocardiaceae > Pseudonocardia. The sequence continues at coordinate 39,900 of CAVVPJ010000016.1, forward strand.
GCGGGCAGCATGTTCGGCCTCTTCGCAGGCATCTACTTCTGGTTCCCCAAGATCACCGGCAGACGGCTGCGCGAGGGGCTGGGCAAGGCCCACTTCTGGCTGTGGCTCGTCGGCACCAACCTGACGTTCCTGCCGATGTTCTGGCTGGGCGCGCACGGCATGCCGCGCCGCATCGCCACCTACCTGCCCCAGGACGGCTTCGGGACCGAGAACCTCATCGCCTCGCTCGGCGCGGGGGTGCTCGCCGTCGGCGCGATCGTGTTCATCATCAACTTCGGGGTCTCGCTGCTCCGCCCGCGCCGCTCGGGCGACGACCCATGGGGCGGGCACAGCCTGGAATGGGCGACCAGCTCCCCGCCCCCGCGGTACAACTTCACCACCGACCACCCCCTTCCGCCGGTGCGCAGCTATGCCCCGCTGCTGGACCTGCGCGAGGCCGCCGATGGGGCGGAGCGGTGAGGCCGCCCTACGGCGTCGTCGGCGGATGGGCCACCGGGCTGCTGATGCTCGCGCTGGCGCTGCTGGCCTTCACCCGCCACCTCGCGGTGTTCGTCATGTACCTGGCGGCGACCGGCCTCGTCGCCTGCTTCGGCCTGGTGGTGCTCCTGGCCACGCGGCGCGGCGCCGAGCACGCCGTGCAACGTCGCCAGCCACGGCGGGCCACGGCGGCGGTGTTCGCGGCGCTCGCGGCCGGTGTCGCGGCGAGCGGGCTGGCCTACGGATGGGTCGTGGCCTTGTCGGCGATCTACCCGCTCGGCGTCGCGCTGTGGATGCTGCGCGGCGAACGGCTTCCCGCGGGCGCCCGGCCGTGGCCGGTGTCCACCGACGGGATGCCCCCCGCTGAGCCCGCACCCCTGCCCTACCAGGGCCAGACGACGGGCACGGCGGAGCCGGTGCCTCCCGGCCATCCGGCGGCGGCGGCACCCGACGGGCCGACCTACCCCACCCGGGCCGAGCGCGACGGCCCGATCCCGGCGGTGGCGAAGGCCGGATGGGTGGTCATCGGCGCGCGCGTGCTGGCCAGGCTGCTGCGAGGCGGGCGATGAGCGGGCCCGCCCACGTCGTCCACATGGCCGTCATGGGCCTGGTCGTCGGTGCCGTCGCTCCCGCCCTCCTGTGGGCCCTCGTGCGCCGCGCGCCCCGGATCGACCGGTTCGCCCCGCCCGCCGCGGTGACCCTGCCCGCGTTCGTCGTGCTGCACGCCGCGGTGACGCTCGGCGGAGCCGGAGCGGGCGCGATCGCCCACACGGTGCTGCTGCTGGGCGCGACGACGTTCTGGACGCCCGTGTTCGGCACGCACCGCAGGCTCGCCGACGGCGGTCGCGTGCTCTACCTCTACCTCGCGATGCCGATGCTCGACCTGGCCGGGGTGTGGATGGTCGCCACCGGCGACTCGGCAGGTGGCCTGGCGATGATCGTCGGGATGCTGCCGATGGCGGCGGTCGCGGTGGCGATCACCTGGCGGTGGATCGCCGCGGAGGATCGGCACCTCGCCCTCGACGAAAGGCACCCCGGGATGGGGGAGGAGGCGGCATGACGCGGTTCCACCTGGTCCGTCGGGCGGCGGAGCGCACGGGCGCCGCGGTCGACCGCAGGTTCCGCCTGGCGAAGACGGCGCGCGAACAGTCCTCGCACGTGTTCCCCAAGCACTTCTCGTTCTTCTGGGGCGAGATCGCGCTCTACTCGTTCGTGGTGCTGCTGCTCTCTGGCACGGTGCTGGCCCTGCACTTCGTGCCCGACACCACCGACACCACCTACCACGGCGGGTTCCAGCTGGCGGACGGGCTGCACATGTCGCGGGCCTACGCGTCGGTGCTCGACCTGTCGTTCGAGGTGACCGGCGGCCTGCTGATCCGGCAGATGCACCACTGGGCGGCGCTGCTGTTCGTCGCGGCGATCGTGATCCACATGATGCGGAACTTCTTCACCGGAGCGTTCCGTCGGCCCCGCGAGCTGACCTGGATCACCGGCGTCATCCTGCTCATGCTCGGGGTGCTGGAGGGCTACAGCGGCTACTCCATGATCGACGACCTGCTGTCCGGCCTGGGCGTGCGGATCATCTCGGGGCTGTTGCTCTCGGTTCCCGTCATCGGCACGTGGCTGCAATGGCTGGTCTTCGGCGGCGAGTTCGATGGCGACATCTGGATCTCCCGGTTCTTCCTCGGCCACGTCTTCCTCCTGCCCGGCCTCCTCCTGGCGCTGGTCGCGGTCCACCTCGGCCTGGTCTGGTACCAGAAGCACACCCAGTTCCCAGGGCCGGGGGCCCGCGACGACAACGTCGTCGGCGAGCGCGCCGCGCCCGGCTTCCTCGGCAAGACGCTGGCCAACGGGCTGGTGGTGGCCGGGGTCATCGGGGTGATGGGCGGGACGCTGCAGATCAACCCGGTGTTCCTGTGGGGCCCCTACAACCCCAGCGACGGCTCGACCGGCGCACAGCCGGACTGGTACGCGATGTTCCTCATCGGAGCGCTGCGGCTGATGCCCGGCTGGCCCATCCGGCTCGGGGTCTACACCGTGCCGCCGCCGCTGTGGCCCGGGCTCGTCCTGCCCGTGGTGATGTTCCTGCTCCTGGCCGTCTACCCGTTCCTCGAACGGCGGGTCACCCGGGACGGGGCGATGCACCAGCTCCTGCAGCGGCCCCGCGACAACCCCGTGCGCACCGCCATCGGCGCCATGGCCCTCACGTTCTGGGCGGTGCTGACGGTCGCGGGCGGCGACGACGTGCTCGCCATCGCCTTCGACGTGCCACTCGGTCCGCTGCGCTGGGCCGAACGGATCGCCACGCTCGTGCTGCCGGGCATCGCGTACGTGGCCGCCTACCGGATCTGTGTCGGCCTGCAGCGCCGGGACCAGGACGTGCTGCGGCACGGCCTGCGCACCGGCCTGCTCGTCGAGACGACCGACGGCGTGTTCGCCGAGCTGCGCCAGCCACCCGGCGGAGTCGACCACGAGGGTCGGCCCGTCCCCCTGCGCTACGACGGCGCCCGCATCGACGAACACGTCGGCACCCGCGACGGGGAGAACACTCCGTGAGGCTCCGCACAGCCGTCCCCCTCCTGGCCGTCGCGCTCGCCGTCCTCACGGCCTGTACGCCGCGGCTCGGCTATCTGGGTAACCCGCAAGGCGAGGGCGCGACCGGGCGGTCGGGGCAGATCGTGGTCTCCAACGCCGTCTTCGCCTTCAGCGGGCCGCTCGGGTCCCCGGTCGCGTACCGCGCGGGCGGCTCGGCACCGCTGAGCGCGAGCATCGTCAACACGGGCGACGCCGAAGACCGTCTGGTGTCCGTGAGCAGCCCGGTCGCGGCAGGCGCCACGATCACCGGAGACACCACCCTCCCGGGCGGCCACGTGCTGGCGGTCGGGGCGCAACCCGGGGCGAACCGGCTGCCCGACACGACGAGCGTGCAGGCGACGCTGACGTCGCTGCGACAGGACCTGCGCCATGGGATGACCTACCCCGTCGTGTTCACCTTCGCGCGGGCAGGCGCGGTGAACCTGCAGCTGCCGATCGGCCTGCCGCCGGGCTCCGCCTCGGCGAGCTGCGCCCCGACCCCGACGCCGTCGCGGACCGTCGTCCCGGGACCGCCGACCGGGGCCGCAAGCTGCTGAGCGGCATCGCGACACGCCACTGAACAGGATCCCCGTCCTGATCTTCGGGGAGGTCCTCGTGCTCCGTGGCGCTGTCCGGGCAGGCCACGCGCTCGATCCCGTCGTCGGCGCTGGTGTTCCTCGCCGCGGGCAGGGGCCACCGGCTTGCGGTCGGCTGACATCTCGCCGCGGGTGGCGTAGACGCGCGCAGGCGGAGAACCCCCGACCATCGCGTCCCCCACGTGGGGCGTCGCGACGACCCGCCCGCCTCACCGCGTGGGCACGACAGAAAGGAGTACGGGGTGGACATCCTCGAGCTCATCATGGCCGACCACCACGAGCAGCGACGCATGTTCGCGCTGCTCGACGACGCAGGCGACGACCCCGCGGTGCTCACGCCGATCTGGCGGCGGCTCGCGGTGCTGCTGGAGGTGCATGCCGAGGCCGAGGAGAAGCTGTTCTACCCGCGGCTGCTCGACGTCGGGCAGGGCATGGCGGGCGACGACCCCGCCGAGGAGACCACCGACGCCGTCCGCGACCACAACGACATCCGCGACGCGGTCCACCGGTCCCGCGAGCACACGGTCGGCAGCCCGGAATGGTGGCGCAGCGTCACGGAGGCGCGCGCCGCCAACAGTGACCACATGGCCGAGGAGGAGCGCGGCCCGCTGGCCGACTTCCGGCGCCATGCGAGCCTGCAGGACCGCCACGCGATCGGCGTCGCGTTCGCCGCGTTCGAAGCCGACCACGCCGCAGGGGTGGACACCGCGGACCGCGACCCCGACGCGTACGTGCGGCAGGCCGGGTGCTGAGCGGACCGCAGTCGGCACCTGGGGCACCCCTTGTTCGCCGGTGACAACTCGGGCTGCCGCGTTTGGTCCGGCGACGGCAGAAATCGGATCACCGTGGGCCGCACCATGAGAAGCATGCGACAGGCACTCCCCGCCGCGCTTTCGGACGGCTCGCGGCTGCGGCGGGCGGAGCACGCGGAGAACTTCCCCGTGGCGCTGCGCGTGCTGCCCCGCGGGCTGCGCGACCGGATCCGGGCCGTGTACGACGTTGTTCGCGTGATCGACGACCTGGGTGACGAAGGCCGGGCGGACCCGGCGGCGCGCACCGCCGCGCTCCGGGAGTTGCATGCGGAGCTGCCCTCGGTGTGGGCACCCGACGGGGAGCCCACGGTCGAGGTGCTGCGGCGGCTGCGGCCCGTCGCGCGACAGGTCTGCCTGCCGCGGGACGCGTTCGAGGACCTGATCGCGGCGAACCTCGCCGACCAGCACGTCACCCGCTATCCGGACCGCGACGCGCTCCTCGGTTACTGCGCGCTCTCGGCCAACCCGATCGGGCGGCTCGTGCTGGCCGTCTTCGGGGTCCGGGCGACGCCGGAGCTGCGGCGCGACGCCGACCGCGTCTGCTCGGCCCTGCAACTGCTGGAGCACTGGCAGGACGTCGCCGAGGACCGCGGGCGCGGCCGCGTCTACCTCCCGGCGGACGCGATGGCCGCGGCCGGGGTCACGGAGCAGGATCTCGACCGACAGGTCGCGGGCCCGGCCCTGCGGCGGCTCGTGCTCGACGAGACCGGACGGGCCCTCGCGCTGCTGCGGTCCGGCCAGGGCGTGGTGGGGCGCCTCGGCGGCTGGGCGAGGGTCGCCGTCGCGGGCTACGTCGCGGGCGGCCTGGCCGCGGGTGACGCCCTGCGCCGCTGCCGTGGTGACGTGCTCGCGCGGCCGCCGCGGACCCGCAGGCGGGACGTGGCCCGCCACCTGGTCGCCACGCTGGTCCGCGCCGGACGGGAGAACGGATGAGCACCACGGAGGTCCTCTCCGTCGCGCGGGCCTACGCCGCCTGCGAGGCGATCACCCGCGACCAGGCGCGGAACTTCTCCTACGGCATCCGGCTGCTTCCCGGCCCGAAGCGGCGGGCGCTCTCGGCGGTGTACGCCCTGGCCCGCCGCATCGACGACATCGGCGACGACGACGGGCCCGACGGCCGACAAGGTCGCGGCGCTCGCCGCCGTGCGCGCGGCACTGGGCGCCCCGCCCGACCCCGCCGACCCGGTGCAGGTCGCGGTCGCCGACGCCGCGGGCCGCTACCCGATCCCGATGGGCGCGTTCGGCGAGCTGGTGGACGGGGTCGAGCGGGACGTGCGGATGGACGCGGGGACCTTCGGCGGCTACGCGACCTTCGCCGACCTCGTCGGGTACTGCCGCTGCGTCGCGGGTGCGGTCGGGCGGCTGTGCCTGGGCATCTTCGGCTCGCGCCCGCACCCCGACGCCGCCCGGTACGCCGACGCGCTGGGGATCGCCCTGCAGCAGACCAACATCCTGCGCGACATCCGGGAGGACCTGCAGCACGGGCGGGTGTACCTGCCACAGGAGGACCTCGACCGGTACGGCGTCACGCTCGCGCTCGACGACCACGGCACGCTCGTCGACCCGCACGGCGGGCTGGCCGCGCTGATCCGCGCGAGCGCGCAGCGGGCCCGCCACTGGTACGCCGACGGACTGCGGCTCGTGCCGCTGCTCGACCGGCGCAGCGCGGCCTGCACGACCGCCATGGCGGGCATCTACCGCAGGCTGCTCGACGACATCGCCGCGAACCCGGCCTCGGTGTACGACCGGCGGCTCGGCCTGTCCGGACGCCAGAAGGTCGGCGTGGCGGCACGCGCACTGGCAGGGCGGGGCTGAGGGGTGCGCGTCGGGGTGATCGGGGGCGGTCTCGCGGGCATCGCGGCGGCGCTCGCCTGCGCGGACGCGGGACACGCCGTCACGCTGCTGGAGGCGGGGCCGGACCTGGGGGGCCTGGCCCGGTCGTTCGCAAGGAGGGAGCTCGCCGTCGACACCGGACAACACGTCTTCCTGCGCTGCTGCACGGCCTACCGGGGGCTGCTGCGGCGCCTCGGTGTGGATGACCAGGTGACCGTCCAGCCGCGCCTCGACATCCCGGTCCGCGCACCCGGCGGGCGGCAAGGGCGGATCCGCCGGTCGCGGCTGCCCGCACCGCTGCACCTCGCCGCGGCGCTCGCCCGCCACCGCCCGCTCACGGCGCTCGACCGCGCCCGTCTCGTCCCCGCCGCGCTCGCGCTGCGCGCGCTCGACCCCGCCGACCCGGCGCTCGACACGCAGAGCTTCGGCGCATGGCTCACCCGGCACGGCCAGAGCCCGCGGGCGGTCGAGGGGCTGTGGGACGTCTTCGGGCTCGCCGCGGTGAACCTGCGCGCGGCCGACGCGTCGCTCGCCGCCGCGGCCATGGTCTTCCGCGACGGCCTGCTCACCCGCTCCGACGCGGGCGACATCGGCTGGGCGAGGGTGCCGCTGGGGCGCCTGCACGCGGACGCGCCCGCCCGCGCGCTGGCCGCCGCGGGCGCCGAGGTCCGCACGGCGACCCGGGTCCGCGCGCTGCACGCCGTCGGCGACGGGTGGCACCTCCGCACCCAGACCCGCCGGGAACGGGACGAGGTCGCGGTCGACCGCGTCATCTGCGCCGTGCCACACGGCCAGGCCGAACGGCTCCTGCCCGAGGACGCGCTGGATCGGCCCCGCGGATGGTCGTCCGCGCTGGGCGCAAGTCCGATCGTCAACGTGCACGTGGTCTACGACCGGCCGGTGCTCGACGTCCCGTTCGTCGCGGGCATCGGCACGCCTGCGCAGTGGGTGTTCGACCGCACGCTGGCGTCCGGGCTGCACCGGGTGCACCCGCCGGACGCGCAGTACCTGGCCGTGTCGCTGTCCGCAGCGGACCGCTGGATCGGCGCGCCGGTCGCCGCGCTGCGCGCGACGATGCTGCCCGCCCTCACCGCGCTGCTGCCCGCGAGCCGCGCCGCCCGGGTCCTCGACTTCTTCGTGACGCGCGAACCAGCAGCGACGTTCCGCGCCGCCCCGGGATCGGCCGCGCTGCGCCCGCCGCCCGTCACCCGGCGGGCCGGTCTGTTCCTGGCGGGCGCGTGGACCGCGACCGGCTGGCCCGCCACGATGGAGGGCGCCGTACGCAGCGGTCGCCGCGCCGCGGAGGCCGTTCTGGAGTCGGAAGGGCGCGTCCTCGGGGGGCGGGCCGCATGACCGCCACCGAGCTGCCCGCTGTCACCGCGGCGGCCCCGCCCGCGGACGAGATCCTGCGCCGCAGCCGCGCGCTGGTCGCCCCCGCGCTGCGGCGGGCGGTCACCCGCCTCGACCCCGACAGCCGCGAGCAGGCCGCGTACCACATGGGCCTGGTCGACGGGGACGGCGCACCGGCGGACGGCGGCAAGGCCGTGCGCGCCGCGCTCGCGCTGCTGTCGGCCCGCGCCGCGGGGGCGCCTGCCGAGGTCGGGCTGCCCGGCGCCGTCGCCGTCGAGCTCGTGCACAACTTCTCGCTCGTCCACGACGACCTGATGGACGGCGACACCGAGCGCCGCCACCGGCCCACCGTCTGGGCACGCTTCGGCGCGGCCTCGGCCATCCTCACCGGCGACGCGCTGCTCGCGCTGGCGACCGAGGTGCTCATGGAGGCCGACTCGCCGCACGCGCCCGCCGCGGCGCGCGGCCTCGCCGCCACGGTGCGGGAGCTGGTCGGGGGCCAGGTCGCGGACATGGACTTCGAGACCAGGACGGACGTGAGCGTGCAGGAGTGCCTCGCCATGGCCGCGGGCAAGACCGGCGCGCTGCTGGCCGCGAGCGCCGCCATCGGCGCCGTCCTCGCAGGCGCTGACGACGCCCTCGTGCGGAGCCTCGACGCGTTCGGCGCCGAGCTGGGCATCGCGTTCCAGCTCGTCGACGACCTGCTGGGGATCTGGGGTGATCCCGAGGTGACCGGCAAGCCCGTCCTGTCGGACCTGCGTTCGCGCAAGCGCTCCCTTCCGGTCACGTACGCGGTGCAGCACGGCGGCCCGGCAGGACGTGAGCTCGGCGCGTGGCTGGCCGGGTCCGGCGAGGCCGACCCGGCGCAGCTGCGTCGGGCCGCGGCGCTGGTCGAGGCGGGCGGCGGGCGGCGGTGGGCACTGGCCGAGGCCCGCAGCAGACGCGGGCGCGCCGAGGAGCTGCTCGCCGAAGCGGACCTGCCCGCCACGCCGCGGGCCGAGCTCGTGGCGCTGGGCCGCCTGCTCGTGGACCGGGACCGCTGATGAGGACCACCGCGCCCGCGCCGCCGGTGGCCCGTACCACCGTCGAGGCCGCCCTCGACCTGGCGGTCGCGCACCTGCGCTCCCTCCAGGACCCGGCGGGCTGGTGGCAGGGCGAGCTCGAGACGAACGTGACGATGGACGCCGAGGACCTCCTGCTGCGCGAGCTCCTCGGCGTGCGCACCGCGGCCGACACGGACGCGGCGGCCCGGTGGATCCGCAGCCGCCAGCGCGCCGACGGCACCTGGGCGACGTTCCACGACGGCCCTGGCGACCTGTCCACCACGGTCGAGGCCTACGTCGCGCTGCGGCTCGCGGGCGACGACCCCGACGCCGCGCACCTGCGCAGAGCGCGCCGCTTCGTCCTCGTCGAGGGCGGCGTCGCCGCCACCCGCGTGTTCACCCGGATCTGGCTCGCCCTCTTCGGTCTGTGGTCCTGGGACGAGCTGCCCGCGATGCCCCCCGAGATGGTGTTCCTGCCCTCCTGGTTTCCGCTGAACGTCTACGACTGGGCGTGCTGGGCCCGCCAGACCGTCGTGCCGCTCACCGTTGTCGCCACGCTGCGGCCAGCCCGACCGCTGCCGTTCGGCATCGACGAGCTGCGCGGCGGCCCCGCGCCCGCCCGACCGGTCCGCGGGGTCGCCCGCGCCTTCCGCTTCCTCGACGCCCTGCTGCACCGCTACGCGCGCCACCCCGTCCGGCCGCTGCGCAGGCTTGCGCTGCGCCGGGCCGCCGAGTGGGTGTTGGCCCGCCAGGAGGCCGACGGGTCGTGGGGCGGCATCCAGCCGCCGTGGGTCTACTCCCTGCTGGCGCTGAACCTGCTCGGCTACCCGATCGACCACCCGGCCGTCCGCGCCGGGCTCGCGGGCCTGGAGCGCTTCCTCGTGCGCGAGGACGGGCCGCAGGGGCCGCTGCGGCGGCTGGAGGCCTGCCAGTCACCGGTGTGGGACACCTGCCTCGCCGTGGTCGCGCTGCGCGACGCGGGCGCGGAACCCGACGACCCCGACCTCCTGCGCGCCGCCGACTGGATGCTGGCGCAGCAGGTGAGCGTGCCCGGCGACTGGGCCGTGCGCCGCCCCGACCTTGCGCCGGGCGGATGGGCGTTCGAGTTCGACAACGACGGATACCCCGACGTCGACGACACCGCCGAGGTCGTCCTCGCCCTCCGCCGCGTCGCCCACCGCGAGGGCCCGCGGCTGCGCGCGTCCCTCGACAGGGCCGTCGCGTGGACCTGCGGGATGCAGTCGCGCGACGGCGGCTGGGCGGCGTTCGACGTCGACAACACCCGCGAGCTGATCACCAAGCTGCCGTTCTGCGACTTCGGCGCCGTCATCGACCCGCCGTCGGCCGACGTCACGGCGCACGCCGTGGAGATGCTCGCCGCCGAGGGGCTGGCGGGAGGCCCGGAGTGCCGCCGGGGCGTGGCCTGGCTGCTGGCCGCGCAGGAGGCCGACGGGTCATGGTTCGGACGCTGGGGCGCCAACCACGTCTACGGGACCGGCGCCGCCGTGCCCGCGCTCGTCGCGGCCGGGGCCCCCGCGCACCATCCGGCGGTCCGCCGCGCCGTCGCGTGGCTGGCCGCCCACCAGAACGACGACGGCGGCTGGGGCGAGGACCTGCGCTCCTACGACGACCCCGCGTGGGTGGGACGCGGGGCCTCGACACCGTCCCAGACGGCATGGGCGCTGCTCGCGCTGCTGGCGGCGGGCGAGCGGTCCGACGTCGCCGACCGCGGGGTGCGCTGGCTGGTCGACGCCCAGCGCCCCGACGGGTCATGGGACGAGCAGCACTACACCGGCACCGGCTTCCCGGGGGCCTTCTACATCAACTACCACCTGTACCGGATGGTGTTCCCGGTCTCGGCGCTCGGCCGCTACCTCGGGCGGGCCGCGTGAGCGCCCCGGTCGTGTGCGCGCCGCTCGCGGTCGAGCGGGCGGCGCTCGGCCGCGCGCTGGGCCCGGCGCCGGTCCTGCGGACCGGGATGGGGCCCGGGCGCTCGGCCGCCGCGGCCGCCGACCTCGCCGCGCGCGGCCCGCGGCCGGTGCTGGTCGCCGGGGTCTGCGGCGCCCTGGTGCCGGGGATCGCACCCGGAGACGTGGTCGTCGCCACCGAGGTGCGCGGCCCGGGGTGCGCCCCCGTCCCCGTGCCCGGCGCGGCGCCGCTGGCGGCCGCGCTGCGCGGCCTCGGGCTGCGGGTGCACACCGGGCCCGTCGTCTCGGTGCCCCGGGTCGGCGGGCGGACCCCCGCAGGCGCGGTGGCCGTCGACACGGAGTCGGCCTGGCTCGCCGCGGCGGCGGCGGGTGGTCCGTTCGCCGTCGTCAGGACGGTCGTCGACACGCCGGACTCCCCGCTGTGGCGCCCGGGCACGCCCGCACGCGGCATCGCGGCCCTGCGCGCGCTGCGCCGGTGCGGGCCCGCGCTGCGCCGGTGGCTCGCGGCCACCGGCCCGCGGACGGTCGCGCTCGCGGCGCCGCGGTCGTTCTGCGCGGGGGTCGAGCGGGCGATCGACACCGTCGAGGAGGCGCTGCGCCGGTACGGCGGCCCCGTCTACGTCCGGCGGCAGATCGTGCACAACCGCCACGTCGTGCGCGACCTGGAGCGGCGCGGCGCGGTGTTCGTGCAGGAGGTCGACGAGGTCCCCCGCGGCGGGGTGACCGTGCTGGCCGCGCACGGCGTGGCGCCCGCCGTCCGCGCCGCCGCCCGGGAACGGGACCTCGCGGTGGTCGACGCGACCTGCCCGCTCGTGGCGAAGGTGCACGGCGAGGTCCGTCGCCACGCCCGCCACGGCGAGACCGTGTTCCTCATCGGGCACGCCGACCACGAGGAGGTCGAGGGCACGCTGGGCGAGGCGCCCGAGGCGGTCGTCGTCGTCGACAGCACCGAGGCCGCAGCACGGGTGCGCCCCGCCGACCCCGCGCGCGTCACGTACGCCATGCAGACCACGCTCGCCGTCGACGAGGCGGAGGAGATCGCCGCGGTGCTGCGCTCCCGGTTCCCGGGCATCACCGCCCCGCGCTCGGACGACATCTGCTACGCCACGACCAACCGCCAGCAGGCGGTACTGGCCGTCGCGGCGCAGTCCGAGCTGGTCCTCGTGCTCGGCTCGGCGAACTCTTCCAACTCCCAGCGCCTCGTCGAGGTCGCCGCCCGTGCGGGAACCCGCGCCCATCTGATCGACGACGTCGCGGGGATCGACCTGTCGTGGCTCGCGGGCGTCCGCCGGATCGGCGTCAGCGCGGGCGCGTCCGCTCCGCGGCACCTCGTGGACGAGGTGCTGGCCTTCCTGTCCTGGCTCGGCCCGACCACCGTCACCGAGACCGTCACCACCACCGAGAACGTCGTCTTCACCCTGCCCAAGGAGGTGTGCTGAATGGCCATGCCGATGCGCCAGTCCCTGCGGCTGGCGGCGTACCTGGCCAAGCAGAAGCTCAAGCGGGTCGAGAAGTTCCCCCTGCTCGTCGAGCTCGAGCCGCTGTTCGCCTGCAACCTCAAGTGCGCGGGGTGCGGCAAGATCCAGCAGCCCGCCGCGCTGCTCAAGCAGCGGATGCCGGTGGAGCAGGCGGTCGGCGCGGTCGAGGAGTGCGGAGCGCCGATGGTCTCCATCGCGGGCGGCGAGCCGCTGATGCACAAGGAGATCGACGAGATCGTCCGGCAGCTGCTCGACCGCGGCAAGATCGTGTTCCTCTGCACCAACGCCGTGCTGCTGCCCAAGCACCTGCACCGGTTCACCCCACACCGCAACTTCGCCTGGATGGTGCACATCGACGGGCTGCGCGAGCGGCACGACGCGTCGGTCTGCAAGGACGGCGTGTTCGAGACGGCCGTCGCCGCGATCCGCCAGGCGCAGGCCGCCGGGTTCCGCGTCAACACCAACACGACGTTCTTCTCCACCGACACCCCACAGGACGTCATCGACGTGCTGGACCACCTCAACGACGAGCTCGGCGTCGACAACATGCAGATCTCCCCGGCCTACGCCTACGAGAAGGCTCCCGACCAGGACCACTGGCTCGGCGTCGAGCAGACCAGGGAGCTGTTCCGGAAGGCGTTCGCCGACGGGCGGCGCAAGCGGTGGCGGCTCAACCACTCCCCGTTGTTCCTGGACTTCCTGGAGGGCAGGCTGGAACTGGCGTGCACCGCGTGGGCCATCCCGTCGTACTCCCTGCTGGGCTGGCAGCGGCCCTGCTACCTGCTGGCCGACGGCTACGCCGCCACCTACCGGGAGCTCGTCGAGGAGACCGACTGGTCGGCGTTCGGCCGCGGCAACGACCCCCGCTGCGCGAACTGCATGGCCCACTGCGGCTACGAGCCCTCCGCGGTGTTCGCGACGGTCGGATCGCTGCGCGAGTCGCTGCGGGCGATGGCGAGCGGTTGAGGCGCCGCGACCGAGCCCCGCGGGGCCGCGCGGCCTACACTCGCGGGACTCCCGGCCCGACGAGAAGGGTGCGGCCGCCGCATGGCCCCTCACAGCACCACGATCCACCTCCCCCCGATCGGGTCGCTGGTGCGGCACGCCTGCCGGTCGCTGTTCGAGTCCGCGCTGATCCCGCTGGGGCTGTTCTGGCTGCTGTTCACCCAGTGCGGGCTCGACGCGGGCCTGTGGGCGGCGATGGGCTGGTCGGCGTTCGCCATCGGGATGCGCCTCGCGTGCCGCCGACGCCTGCCCGCCGTCCTGCTGCTGACGAGCGCGCTGCTGGTGGTCCGCACCGCGGTCGGCCTCGCCACCGGGAGCGCGTTCCTGTACTTCCTCCAGCCGACCGCGCAGAACTTCGTCATCGCCCTCGCCCTGCTGGTCACGATCGGGCTGGACCGGCCGCTGCTGGCGAAGCTGGCCGACGACTTCTGCGCCTTTCCGGCCGAACTCTGCAGGAACCCGCACATGCGTCGGTTCTTCCGGCGGGTCTCGCTGCTGTGGGCCGTCGTCTTCCTGGTCAACGGCGGCGTCACGCTCGCCGTACTCGCCACCCGGACCGTCGGGGACTTCCTGCTCGTCTCGACGGCGGGCTCGTACTCGCTGGTCGCCGTGGGCATCGTCCTGTCGCTGTGGTGGTTCCGCCACTCGCTCACCCGGCACGGGATCCGCTTGCGGATCTCCCCCGCCTAGTGCGGTGGCCACGAAGGTTGCCGGGTGATCGCGTGATCCAGGCGGCGAGTCGCAAGTCGCCGCCGGAAGCTCATACCGGGCGTATTCGCGAAGGCGGCGCCGCCGCGAGTCGTCGTCTGGGCGCGCGAGGACCCGGTGAACGTTCGTGGCCACCGCACTAGCCGCACTAGCCGCACTAGCGCCGCCGTGCAGGCGCGCGGCGAGCGCGCGCAGCGCGGCGTCCAGCCCGCCGGTCGCGAACCCGGCGGCCCGCTGCTCCAGCCGGGCCAGCTCCTCCGGGTGGGCGCGGAGCCTGCGCAACACCGCGGTGACGTCGGCGGGTCGACGGCAGACCACCCCGAGACCCGCGGCCGCCGTCATGCGGGCACCGGCCCGGCCGTGGCCGGGCACCGGGGCGGCGAACAGCACCGGGCGCCCGGCGGCGAGCGCCTCGCTCGCGATCATCCCGCCCGCGGTGGTGAGCACGACGTCGGCCGCGGCGACCAGCGAGGGCACCCGGTCGGTCCACCCGAGCGCGACCAGACGGGTTGCGGGCAGGCCGCGGCGGCCCAGCCGCGCACGCAGCCGCTCGTCGCGTCCGCACAGCACGACCGCGCGCACGTCGTCGCCCGCAGCGAGCACCGCGTCCACCACGGCCTCCAGACCGCCGAACCCGAGGGATCCCCCCGTGACCAGCACCAGCAGGTCCGCGCCCTGCAGGCCGCACGCGGCACGGGCGGCGGCCCGGTCGGCGGGCCGGAACCGGGGGTCGACCGGGGGCGGCGCCACGCGCACGTCGGCCCGTGGCTCGACCGCCCGGGCCCGCTCAGCGGAGGCGGGCAGCAGCGTCCAGGTCTCGTCGACGCCCGCCCACACCCAGAACGGGTGCACCGCGACGTCGGTGACGACCGCGACCGTCCGCGCGCGGAGCCCTCTCCGTCGGCGCAGCCAGGCGAGACCGCCGGAGGTCATCGGGTAGGTCGAGACGATCAGGTCCGGGCACTGGGCGGCCACCAGCGGCGCGAGGGAGCGACCGAGCCGGGCGGCGGCGACCGCCTTGCAGACGACGGCGAGCGGCGGGCACCGCGCGAGCAGGCCGTAGCCGATCCCGTACAGCCAGGGAGCGCGGCGCATCGTGAGCGCCCACGCGGCGGCCAGGAAGCGGTCCCGCCGCGGCGCGGCCGTACCCTCGACCTCACGGACGGCGGCGCCGGGCCACAGCGCCCGCATGCGGGCGGCCAGCACCCGGGCGGCCGCCACGTGGCCCTCCCCGACCGGCGCGGACAGCACCAGCACGCGCCGCGGTGTCCGGCTCGACACCCGCCCAGCCTAGGTCCGGTCGACCGCTCGCGCAGGGGAGCGGGCCGCGCCGGGCAGGAGGCCGGGGCGGGCTGCGCGGGCGGGGCGGCGGGGCCCCGTGCCGCGCGTCGCCCCGACGGCGGCAACGGGAGCGTGCGATGAGCCCCACCCCCGCCGTCCCCCGCAGGCTGCTGCTGGTCAGCGGCAGCATGGGCGGCGGGCACCACGCCGCCGCCCGCGCCGTCGAGGAGCAGGCCCGCCGGGCATGGCCGGGCGTCGAGACGGCGTGGACCGAGACGCTGGCGGACATGGGCCCTGGCACCGGCACGGTGTTCCGCGCGGTCTACGCCGGGTGTGTGCGCCGGGCGCCCTGGCTGTACGGGCTGTACTTCTGGCTGCTCTGGCGGCTGCCGCCGTTCCGGGCAGGCACCCGTGCGGTGCTGGGGGCGTGGAGCGCACGCGGGCTGCGGCCCGCGATCGCGCGGCACGCGCCCGACGTCGTCGTCGCGACCTTCCCCGAAGCCGTGCAGGGGCTGGGCAGGCTCCGGCGCCGTGGCCTGCTCCCGATGACCGCGGTCGTCCTCGTCGCCGACCCCGCCCCGCATCCGCTGTGGGTCGACCCCGCCCTCGACCTGCACCTGGTGAGCACCCCCGAGGGCGCGGCGCTCGCGCGGCGGATCGCCCCGAGAGCCCGGGTCCGGGTGGCCGCGCTGCCGGTCGCCGCCGCGTTTCGGCCGCCGCAACGCCTGCCCCCGCGTGTCCGCCCGCTGGTGTACGTCACCTGCGGGTCGTTCGCGTTCGGCGATGTGCCCGCCGCCTGCGCGGCGGTGCTGGCGGGAGGCGCCGACGTGCTGGTCGGCTGTGGGCGCAGCGCGCGGCTGCGCAGGCGCCTCGACGGGCTCGCTCGCGCGCACCCCGGAAGGGTCGACGTCCGCGACTGGGTCGACGACCCGGTCGCCGCGACGCGGCACTGCGACGCGGTGGTCACCAACGCGGGCGGCGCGACCGCGCTGGAGGCGCTGGCCTGCGCCCGTCCGCTGCTGCTCTTCGACCCGATCCCCGGGCACGGACGCGCCAACGCGGAGGTGCTGGCCGCCGCGGGCGCCGCCCGGATCTGCCCGACGCCCGCCGCGTTGACCGCCGCCGTCGCCGCACCGCCCGCTCCCCCGGTGTTCCGCCGGGACTGGGCCTCGGACCTCGCCGCTCTCACCCGCTGCCGGACGACGGTGGAAGGCCCGCGGGTCCGGGCACAGGATGCACTGTTCCTGCACGTCGCCGCCCCACCGCAGCAGATGGGGGCGTGCGTCGTCCTTGACGACGCCGCGCGGAGGAGGGACTGGCCGGAGTACGTGGCGGCGCGGGTCCGGGAGCGGGGGCCCGGGATCGACCTCCTGCGCCGACGGCTCGCGCCGCCGCGAGCGGGACGGCCGCTCCGGTGGCTGCTCGTCCCGACCCCCGACCCCGCCCGCCACGTCCGGCCACACGTCGCGACCGTCGACCCGCAGGGCCACGGCTTCGAGGCCGCCCTGACCGCCTTCCTCGCCGTGCCGCTCGACCCCACGAGCGCGCCCTGGGCACTGCAGGTCGCCCGCGACGGCGACCGGGTGGCCGTGCTGGCGAAGGTGCACCACGCGCTGGGCGACGGGATCGCGGTCACCGAGGCGCTTGCCGACCTCCTCGTCGACGAGCGGCCGGAAGCGCGCGGACGACCGTGCGGGACGGCCGCCGGGCGGCACCGCGTCCGGCGGGCGACGCTCGCCCTCCGCGGCGTCGCGAGCCTCGCCCGCGCCGGGTTCGCCGGGCCGTCGCCGCTCGGCAGGGCATCCGGCGACGTCCGGTGGGTCGGACTCACCCTCGACGGCGGTCGCGTCCGGACGGCCGCCCGCGGCCACGGGGTCGGCACCTCGGCGCTCCTGGTCGCCGCCGTGGCCGAGGCCCTGCACCGGCTCCGTCCCGGCCCGCGACACGCGACGCTGCGCGCGATGGTGCCGGTGACGAACCGGGGGCGCGCGGACGTCGTCAGCCGCGCCTCGGGCAACCGCACCGCGGCCGTCCCGCTCGACCTGCCGTTGGGGCCGATGTCGCTCGCCGAACGGGTCGGACGCGTCGCGGACGCCATGGAACGCAACGTCAGGACCTGCCGGCCCGAGGGTGCGTCGTGCGCCCTCGCCGCACTCGGGCTGCTGCCCGCCGGGCTCCAGCGCGCCGCGGCGCGACTGGTCTACGGTCCGCCGTTCTTCCACGCGATCGCGTCGGTGATGCCCGGCGTCCGGCGTCCCCTGCACGTACGGGGTGCGCCGATCGTGCTCGTCCATCCGGCGCTCCCGCTGGCCACGCGCGTCGGCCTCGCGGTCGGGGTCATGCACTGGCGCGCGCACACGACGATCGGGTTCACGACCTCGATACCCGGGTTGGCCGACGCCCTGCCCGCGGCCGTGGAACGGGTGGTGGCCGAGTTTGCGGAGCCGGTGTCGCCCCGCCGTCCGTCCGCCGGAGCGCGGACGTGACGGGGGGCCGGTCGGTGGTGACGGGGGCGTCGTCGGGGATCGGGGCGGCCGTCGCGCTCGTGCTGGCGGGCCGCGGCCACCGGCTCGTGCTCGTGGGACGCGACCGGGAGAAGCTCGAGGCCGTCGCGGCGCGGACGGGCGGCACGCCGGTACTCGCCGACCTCCGCGCGCCGGACGGCTTGGACCGCGTCCGGGCCGCCGCCGACGGGCCGATCCGCCTGCTGGTGCACGCCGCGGGGGTGGGCGCGGCCGGTCCGGTGGCCGCGGCGTCGGGCACCGCCGTCGCCGACCTCGCCGCCGTGAACCTCGTCGCTCCGATGCGGCTGACCGCCGCGCTCCTCCCCGGGCTGCGCGCGGGGCGGGGCGCGGTCGCGTTCGTCGCGTCGATCGCCGCGCTCGGGGTGGCCGACGAGGCGGTCTACTCGGCCACCAAGGCGGGGCTGCGCGGGTTCGCCGACGCGCTCCGGCTGGAGACGGGGTTGACCGTGACCACGGTCCTGCCGGGCGCCGTCGACACCCCGTTCTTCGACCGCCGCGGCACGCCGTACGGGCGCCGGTTCCCCCGGCCCGTGCCGCCGGACCGGGTCGCCCGCGCGCTGGTCACGGGGGTCGAGCGCGGCCGGGCCGAGGTCTTCGTGCCCGGATGGCTGCGCCTGGCCGCGCGGCTGCACGGTGCCGCGCCTGCCTCGTTCGCGCGGCTCTCGCGACGGTTCGCCCCCGCCCGTCCGGGTTGAGCCCCGCCTGGCGGCGGTCAGGCCTGTGCGGCGATCCGCTCCCGCAGCTGCGTGCCGCGGTGCGCCAACAGGGCGACGCCCGCGACGAGCACCAGCCCCGCGACGACCTCACCGGCGATGACGGGCGGCGACGTGTCGACCAGATGCTCGCCGAGCCAGCTCAGCCCTATCGCGGTGGCCACGATCGGGTCGACGACCGTGATCACGGCGAGGGCGGGCGCGATGAGCAGCCCCGCCTGGAAGGTGTGCTGGCTGAGCAGGAACCCGAGCGGACCGACCACACAGACGACGTAGAAGGGGGCGTGCGTCAGCACCTCCAGCGGTCCGGCGTCCCGCAGCTGGGCGGTCACGACCTTCATGAGGCCCGCCGTGACGCCGTAGCAGACGCCCGTGGCCACCGCGAGCGCCCCCACCCTCGCTGGTCCCGATGCCCGGACCGCGGTCACGAAGCACGCGCCGACCACGGCCGCGAGCACAGTCGCGAGCGGCAGCAGGCTGAGCATGCCCGGCAGCCGGGCCGACCCGCCTTCGGGGCGCGCCAGAGCGAGGAACGCCGCCAGACCCGCGGCGGTGGCCGCCGCACCGAGCACGATGGTGCGGTCGGGACGCCTGCGGGCGAGCCACGCCGCCGACAGCGCGCCGAACACGATGCCGGTGACCAGGACCGGCTGGACCAGGGCCAGCGGCGCGAAGGCGAGCGCGACGACCTGGAGCGCGAGCCCGAGCCCCACCGCGCCGCTGGCCGCCAGCCATCGCGGCCGACGGGCCAGCTCGACCAGCAGCCGCGGACCCAGCACGCCTGCGTCCGGGACCTCCTTGGTGGCCCGCTGCTGCAGTGCGCTGGCCATGCCGAAGCTCGCCGCGCCCGCCACCGCGGCGGGCACCGCGACGAACAGCGTCGTCGAGATCGACATCAGCTCACGCTACCTCTCGGGGCCGCGCGTCTGCCTGCTGCGAGCCGGTTCGTCGGGATGCGGCAAGCCGGGCACCGGGGACAACCGGCAACGCTGCCCGGCACGGACTATCACAGGATGCCAATCCCGCGGGCCGTGTTCTGCGCCTGCGCGCGTAGCAGCAGCTGTGCGACCGCCCGACCATGGGATGGTGACCTTCACCGTGTGTCGGAGCCTGCTCGACACCGCGGGTTGCCCGGCCGACGTCCGGGCGCTCCCGTCCGGCCACCTGCCTGCGCTCGCCGCGGAGATCCGCGAGCTGCTGGTCGAGACCGTGCACCGCACGGGCGGACATCTCGGGCCGAATCTCGGCGTCGTGGAGCTGACCATCGCCCTGCACCGCGTCTACACCTCCCCACGGGACACGATCCTGTGGGACACCGGACACCAGGCCTATGTGCACAAGCTGCTGACCGGCCGGGTGCAGGCGTTCGCGCGGCTGCGCAGCGCGGGCGGGCTCTCCGGATACCCGAGCCGGGCCGAGAGCGAGCACGATCTCGTGGAGAACTCCCACGCCTCCACCGCGCTGTCCTACGCCGACGGCCTGGCCAAGGCGTTCGCGCTCACGGGACGGCAGGACCGGTCGGTCGTCGCGGTCATCGGCGACGGTGCGCTGACCGGCGGGATGTGCTGGGAGGCGCTCAACGCGATCGGCGCGGCGCCCCGGCGACCGGTCGTGGTTGTCCTCAACGACAACGGCCGCTCCTACGCGCCCACCGTCGGCGGGCTGGCCCGCCACCTGGCGGACCTGCGCCGGACCGACCGGAAGGACCTCGGGCAGGCGCTGTTCGAGCCGCTCGGCCTGGCCTACCTCGGGCCGGTCGACGGGCACGACATCGCCGCGGTCGAGCAGGCGCTGCGCGCCGCCCGCGCCCTCGCGCGCCCCGTCGTCGTGCATTGCGCGACGACCAAGGGCCGCGGACATCCGCCCGCCGAGCGGGACCAGGTCGACCACTTCCACACGGTCGCACCGTCGGGTGGCGGCTCCGGGCGCGCCTGGACCCGGGCGTTCGCCGAGGAGCTGGTCGCGATCGGGCACGAGCGCCCCGACGTGGTCGCGCTGACCGCCGCCATGGCGCACCCCACCGGGCTGACGGACTTCACCACCGCGTTCCCGGAGCGGGTCTTCGACGTGGGCATCGCCGAGCAGCACGCCGTGACCTCGGCCGCCGGTCTGGCGATGGGCGGGCTGCACCCCGTGGTATGTCTCTACGCGACCTTCCTCACCCGCGCGGTCGACCAGGTCCTCATGGACGTGGCGCTGCACCGGCTCCCCGTGACGTTCGTGCTGGACCGCGCGGGCATCACCGGCGAGGACGGCCCCTCCCACCACGGCATGTGGGACCTGGCCCTGCTCGGCGTCGTACCCGGCATGCGGGTCGGCGCGCCGCGCGACGGCACCCGCCTCCGTGGCCTTCTGCGCGAGGCCGTCGCGCACGACGGTCCGACCGCCCTGCGCTTCCCCAAGGGGTCCCTCCCCCCGGACCTGCCCTCCCGTGGGGCGATCGGGCGCGCCGACGTGCTCGCCCGCCACGGAGCGGGCGGTACGTTGCTGGTGGCGGCGGGCCCGTGCGCGCACGCCGCCGTCACGGCGGCCGAGCGGCTGGACGGCCGGGAGGACGTCACGGTCGTCGACCCGCGATGGCTGCTGCCTGTCGACCGGGAGCTGGTCCACGCCGCGTCCCGGTTCCGTCGGGTGGTCACGGTCGAGGACCACGCAGGCCCCGGCGGCTACGGCGACGCGGTCGCCCGTGCGCTCCGGGCAGCGTCCTGCGCGACGTCCGTCGAGACGTTCGACCTCGGCGCCGACTTCATCGCCCACGGATCCCGCACGGACCTGCTGCGCGACCGGGGGTTGGATGCCGACGGGCTCGTCCGCCGCCTGCGGCGACGGCAGGCCGCGGAGGCGTGACCGCCCGCCGTGAGCGACCCGGCCTGCTCATCCACGGTCCGACGAGCTGCGTCGCCTCCGGCGGACCGCCCAGCCCAGGACGGCAAGGCAGGCCACCGCGACGACGGCGAACACGACACCGGGAACCGGCGACCCGAGGATGAAGAACACGACGGTCACGAACGCGGACAGCGCGAACGCGACGATCGCGATGCCTGCGTGCAGCCGCAGCGCCTGCTGGCCCTCCGGCGTGCTCGCCTGCTCCGGGACCGAGCCGCCGAACCCCGGAACCGAATGTCTGCTGCCCGAACCATGCCGTCGCACCATGCTCCCCGGTCTACCCGCGTGCGCGGCACCCGAACCCGTGACGCGGGCCCGGTTTCGCCGGGCGCGGGACACCTCTTCACCAGAGCGTGACCCACTCACTCCTCGAGCCGGACCAGCGCGAGCCCCGTCTCCTCGTCGATCCGCTTGCGCAGGTGCGCCGGTGTCTCGGTCACCACGACCTCGAGCGTGGGCCACACGACCAGCCGCTGGACGTGCCCGCCCGTCGTGGACCCGTCCCGGTGGCCGAGCACCGCGTGGGCGTGCAGGGCGGGCTCGGACCCGTTGAGCGCGATGTCGCCGACGAACGAGAGCACCTCGCTCTGTACGCCGACCGGGATGTCCAGGTACTGCGCCGTCTCCGGGTCGAAGTAGCCGAGGGTCGCCTCCCGGCAGGCACCCACGGCGGTCAGACCCGCTCCGGTGACGTCGTTCTCCGCGGCGAAGCCGACGAGCTCGGCCGCGGCGTCGTCGCCCTTGTCCATCACGACGGCGAACGTGCGCAGCCCTTCCGACTCGCTCAGCAACTTGCTCCTCATCCGATCCTCCTCGCCTCATCCGGCCTCGTGCGCCAGCCCGTGCGCAAGTCGGCAGCCGCGCGGCGGCCTGCCTGCGACCCGCTACCCGGTCATCGCTCGGGTGCCCGCCAGGCCATCGCGCAACCTGACGGGCGACTTGCGAACGACCGTGCGCCCCGGCCTTTCGCGGGGCGGTCACCGGTCCGGGAACCGACTGCCTGGCGGTCAGCTGACGATCGCGGCGGGCGGTGTCGCCACGCCGGGAAGCGGGTAGCCGAAGCTCGACCGTGTGCATGGCGACCGTATCCAGAGACCGAACCCGGAGGGCCGATGTCGGACCGCCCGACGATGACGACGACCGCGTCGGTCACCGTCAACCCCACCACGCTGCGCAGCGACCTGGAGGCGTCCGTCGACGGCGAGGTCCGCTTCGACGACGGCAGCCGCGCTGCCTACGCGACCGACGCGTCGAACTTCCGTCAGGTGCCCATCGCCGTCGTCGTGCCGCGCACGGTCGAGGCCGCCGAGGCGGCCGTCGCGGTCTGCCATCGGCACCGGGTGCCGCTGCTGTCCCGCGGCGGCGGGACCAGCCTCGCGGGCCAGTGCTGCAACACCGCCGTCGTGATCGACTGGTCGAAGTACTGCCATCGCCTCGTCGGGGTTGACGCCGAGGCGCGGACGTGCGTCGTCGAGCCCGGGATCGTGCTCGACGTGCTCAACCGGCAGCTCGCCGCGCACGGGCTGGAGTACGGACCGCAGCCCGCCACCCACTACAACTGCACGATCGGCGGGATGATCGGCAACAACTCCTGCGGCGCGACCGCGCAGCGCACCGGCAAGGTCGTGGACAACATCGCCCGGCTGGAGGTGCTGCTGCACGACGGCACCCGGTTCTGGTGCGGGCCGACCAGCGACGAGGAGTACGCCGAGATCCTCGCGGCGGGCGGGCGCCGGGCGCAGGTCTACCGGCAGCTGCGGGACCTGCGCGACGACCACCTGGGACGCATCCGCACCGGATACCCCCACATTCCGCGACGGGTCTCGGGCTACAACCTCGACTCGCTGCTCCCGGAGAAGGGCTTCGACGTCGCGGGCGCGCTGGTCGGCTCCGAGTCGACGCTGGTCACCGTGCTGCGGGCCGAGCTGAGGCTGGTACCCGTGGTGCCCTGCCGCACGCTGGTCGTGCTGGGCTACCCCTCGGTCGACGCCGCCGCCGACGCGGTGCCCGACGTCGTCGCCCACGCGCCGATCGCGCTGGAGGGACTCGACGACCGGCTGATCGGGTTCGAGCGCCTGAAGCACATGAACGCGGCGGCGCTGGACCTGCTCCCCGAAGGCCGCGGCTGGCTGCTGGCCCAGTTCGGGGGCGAGACCAAGGAGGATGCGGACAAGGCCGCGCACGGCCTGCTCGACGCGCTCGGCGACGGCGGGAGTGCGCCCAGCGCGACGGTCTACACCGACCCGGACCGGGAGAAGGAGCTGTGGACCGTGCGGGAGTCGGGCCTGGGCGCGACCGCGCACGTGCCCGGCGCGGCCGAGACCTTCCCGGGATGGGAGGACGCCGCGGTCGCGCCCGAGCGGCTCGGCGACTACCTGCGCGATCTCCGCGCGCTCTACGACGAGTTCGGCTACGGCCAGGCCAGCGTGTACGGCCACTTCGGGCAGGGCTGCGTGCACAGCCGGATCCCGTTCGACCTCTACGGGCCCGAAGGCGTCGCCGCGTACCGCCGGTTCCTGGAGCGGGCCGCGAAGCTGGTCACCCGGTACGGCGGCAGCCTCTCCGGGGAGCACGGGGACGGTCAGCAGCGCGGCGAGCTGCTGACCACCATGTTCGGCGAGGAGCTCGTGGCGGCGTTCCGCCGGTTCAAGGCGGTGTTCGACCCGGACGGGCTGATGAACCCCGGCAAGGTGGTCGATCCGGCGCCGCTGGACGCGGACCTGCGGCTGGGCGCCGACTGGCACCCGACGCCGTCGCACGGTCTGCACTTCTCCTACCCGGCCGACGACGGCTCGTTCGTCAAGGCCGCGAACCGCTGCGTCGGGGTGGGCAAGTGCCGTCAGCACGACCACTCCGGCGCCACCGTGATGTGCCCCTCCTACCAGGTCACCCACGAGGAGAAGCACGCCACCCGCGGCCGGGCCCGGCTGCTGTTCGAGATGCTCGACGGACACGGCGACGGCCCCGTACGCGACGGCTGGCGCTCGGACGCGGTGTTCGAGGCGCTGGACCTGTGCCTGGCCTGCAAGGGCTGCAAGTCCGACTGCCCGGTCGACGTGGACATGGCCACCTACAAGGCGGAGTTCCTCGCCCACTACTGGCAGGGCAGGCTCCGCCCGCGCGCCGACTACAGCATGGGCTGGCTGCCCCTCGCGGCACAGCTGATCGGGCGGCTGCACGCGGGTCCGCTGGTCAACGCCCTGACCGGGACACCGGGCCTGTCCCGCGCGGCGACCTGGCTCGCCGGGGTCGACCCGCGACGGCAGGTC
Source organism: uncultured Actinomycetota bacterium (assembly GCA_963750095.1). Taxonomy (GTDB): domain Bacteria; phylum Actinomycetota; class Actinomycetes; order Mycobacteriales; family Pseudonocardiaceae; genus Pseudonocardia. Next base: position 64,378 of record CAVVPJ010000016.1, read on the forward strand.
CCCCGCTTCGCCGCGCAGACCCTCCAGCAGTGGTTCGCCGCCCGCTCCCCCGGCGGCGACGGGCACCGCGGCGAGGTCCTGCTGTGGCCCGACACGTTCACCGCACACCTGCATCCGCACGTCGGCCAGGCGGCCGTGGCGGTGCTCGAGGACGCCGGGTGGCGGGTGCGGATGCCCCAGCAGCCGCTGTGCTGCGGGCTGACCTGGATCTCCACCGGCCAACTGGACGTCGCGAAACGCGTGCTGCGCCGCACGATCGACGCACTGGCCGAGCATGTGCGCGCGGGCGGGCTCGTCGTCGGACTGGAGCCCAGCTGCACGGCCGTGTTCCGCAGCGACATGGGCGAGCTGCTGCCCGACGACCAGGACGCCCAGCGGCTGGCCCGGCACACCGTCACCCTCGCCGAGCTGCTGCGCGAGCACACCGCCGGATGGCGCCCGCCCCGGCTGGAACGGCCGGTGCTCGCCCAGGCGCACTGCCACCAGCACGCCGTGCTCGGGTTCGAGCAGGACATGGCCCTCCTGCGCGACATGGGCGCGAACGCCGAACACCTCGCGTCCGGCTGCTGCGGCCTCGCGGGCAACTTCGGCTTCCAGCCCGGCCACTTCGAGGTCAGCCGCGACTGCGCCGAACAGGTGCTGCTGCCCCGCGTGCGCGAGGCCGACCCGGACGCGGTCGTCCTCGCGGACGGCTTCAGCTGCCGCACCCAGGTCGAGCAGCTCGACAGCGGCGGACGCCAGGCGATGCACCTGGCCGAGCTGCTCGACGCGGCCCGCCGCGGGGTGCGCGCGCCGGGACCGCTCGAACGCGCGGCCGCACCGCGACCCGCCCCGCCGAGCAGGCGCACGCAGATCGCCGCCGCTCTCGGGACGGCGGCGACCGCCGCCGTCGCCGGGTTCGGGGTCGCCGCGCTGGCCAGGAGGCGGTGATGGCGGCCAAACCGCACGTGCTGCGCGAGTACGCCCTGCTCGCCGACGGCTACCGCGGCGTGCTCGTCGGGCCCGAGGGGGACTTCGCGTGGATGTGCGCGCCCCGCTGGGACTCCCCGGCGGTGTTCTCCTCGCTGATGGGCAGCGCCTGCTCCTACGAGATCACCCCCCGCGGCCGCTTCGTGTGGGGTGGCTACTACGAGGACAGCTCGCTGGTCTGGTGCTCCCGCTGGATCACCCAGGGCGGGGGCATCATCGAGTGCCGGGAGGCGCTGGCGCTGCCCGCCGACGCCCACCGGGCCGTCCTGCTGCGGCGGGTGCGGGCGGTGCGCGGACCGGGGGAGGTCGACGTCACCCTCGTGCCCGGTGCCGAGTTCGGCAGGCACGGCCTCACCGACCTGCACCGCGACGACGACGGCAGCTGGCAGGGGCGCACCGGCGACCTGCGGATGCGGTGGAGCGGAGCCGGTGACGCGCGGCCCGACGACGCCGAGGGGAAGAGCCTGCGGATGGTCCTGCGGCTGGATCCCGGAACGGAGCACGACCTGGTTCTGGAGCTGTCGGACACCGGGCTGGACGGTCCGCCACCCGATCCGGAACGGGCCTGGAAGAGCACCACGACCGCCTGGCGGGAGCTGCTGCCGGACTTCGACACCAGCATCGCCCCGCGCGACGCCCGCCACTCCTATGCGGTGCTGCGGGGGCTCACTCACGCCTCCGGTGGCATGGTCGCCGCCTCGACCACCGGCCTGCCCGAGCGCGCCGACCGTGGCCGCAACTACGACTACCGCTTCGTGTGGATCCGCGACCAGTGCTTCGCGGGACAGGCCGTCGCCGCCGACGGGCCGCACCCGCTGCTGGACGACGCTGTCCGGTTCGTCAGCGAACGGCTGCTGCAGGACGGTCCCGACCTCGCCCCCGCCTACACCGTCGACGGCAAGCAGGTACCCCCCGAGCACGACGCCGGGCTGCCGGGCTACCCGGGCGGCTCGGGCATGCTCGGCAACCACGTACGCGCGCAGTTCCAGCTCGACGCGTTCGGCGAGGCCCTGCTCCTGTTCGCGGCGGCCGCCCGCCACGACCGGCTCGACACCGACCACTGGCGCGCCGCCACCCTGGCCGTCTCGGCGATCGAGCGGCGCTGGAGCGGCGAGGGTGCGGGCCTGTGGGAGCTCCATCCGGGCCGCTGGACCCACTCCCGGCTCATCTGCGCCGCCGGGCTGCGCCAGCTCGCCGCCGCCGCCGCGCCGATGGGCGACGCCGCCCGGTGGAACGCCCTCGCGGACCGCATCGTCGCCGACACGGCGGCGGTGGCGCTGCATCCCTCCGGCCGTTGGCAGCGCGCGGCCGACGACGACAGGGTCGACGCGGCGCTGCTGCTGCCCCCGGTGCGGGGCGCCGTGCCCGCCGACGACCCGCGGACGGTCGCGACGCTCCAGGCGGTGCGTTCCGAGCTGACCAGTGACGGCTACGTCTACCGCTTCCGCCACGACAGCAGGCCGCTCGCGCACGCCGAGGGCGCGTTCCTGCTGTGCGGCTTCATCATGGCGATGGCCGAGCACCAGCAGGGCCACCACGTCGCGGCCGCCCGATGGTTCGAGCGCAACCGGGCCGCGTGCGGACCACCCGGGCTGTTCGCCGAGGAGTACGACATCGCCCAACGTCAGCTGCGCGGGAACCTCCCCCAGGCCTTCGTGCACGCGATGATGCTCGAGACCTCCGTCCGGCTGGGCGCCCCGGCCCCCGGGAGCCCGGAGTGAACGCCGCCGGGGGGCTCACCCTGGCGCGCGCGGCGAACGGGGTGGCACTGCTCGTCGCGCCCGGCCGCGCTGTGCGGTCCACCGTGCACGGGCGTGCCGACCGACCCGCCCGCGTGGTCACGCGGATCCTCGGCGCCCGCCACCTGGTGCAGGCCGGGCTCACCGGGCTGGAGCCCGGCCCGAACGCGCTCTGGCTCGGGGCGGCGGTCGACGGGATACACGCCGCGACCGCGCTGGGTCTCGCCGCGCTGGACGCCCGCCGCCGCCGGGCCGCTCTCGGCAACGCCGTCAGCGCCCTCGCCTTCGCGGCCGCCGGGGCGGCGCTCGCGCGCCGCTGACCCTTCCGCGCTGACCCACCCCGTGCGCGGGGACGCGCGCCGCGGCTCGCGTCTCCGCCCACGGGGTGTCAGCGACGCACGGGTGTCAGCGGCGCAGCAGCCCGACCACGGCGGCGGTGCCCGCGGCGAGGCCGGTCAGCCCCGCGGCCAGGGCCGTGCGGTGCATGGACGCCCAGGACAGCGGGTCGCGGCGGTAGGACTGGTCGTCGAACGGCCCGTGGGCGCCGCGGTCGGCGTCGGCGTCGGCGGGCTCGAACACGTTCGAGCCGTACCGGGGCAGGTCGGCGTCGGTCTGCTGGCCCGACACCCCGGTGCGGGCCAGGTAGGCGCGGACGAGCAGGGGCGCCACCCGCTCACCGAGGATGGTGTAGGCGGTCGACACCCCGACCCAGATCGACCGCCGCGGGTGCTCGGCGAGGAACCGGATCGCGCGGGCGGCGAGCTCGGGCTGGAACACCGGCGCCACCGGACGCGGGTGGCCGGGCATCTTGTTGAGGTTCCACGTGAACTGCGGGGTGTTCAGCCCGGGCAGCTGCACCATGCACACCTTCACGTCGCTGCGCTCGGCGGCAAGCTCGGTCATCACCGCCTCGCTGAACCCCTTCACGGCGTGCTTGGCGCCGCAGTAGGCCGACTGCAGCGGGATGGACCGGAAGGCCATCGCCGAGCCCACGTTGACGATCACACCGCGGTTCCGCGGCCGCATCCGTGCCAACGCCGACCGGGTGCCGTTGACCTGCCCGTAGTAGGTCACCTCGGTCATGCGCCGGAACTCCTCCTCGGAGGTGTCCCAGAAGAACGCCAACGACCCGACGAACGCCACGTTCGCCCACACGTCGATCGGCCCGAGCTCGGCCTCGACGCGCTCGGCCGCCGCCTCGACGGCCGCCGCGTCGGCGACGTCGACGGGCACCGCGAGGCCCCGGCGCCCGGCGGACTCCACATCCGCGACGGCGCCCTTGAGCCCCGCCGCGCCGCGCGCGAGGACGGCGACGTCGTAGCCTGCGCGGGCGAACTCCTGCACCGCCGCGCGCCCGACCCCGGCCGTGCCGCCGGTGACGACGACGACTCCCCTCGTCGGTCCTGTCATTGCGTTCTCCTCCGATCGCGGGCCACCACGGCCCGTTCCGGCCCGCTCCGGTCCTTCCGGTGGCGGACGTTTCTGGGTGAAGGGGGTCGTGCGCCGGTCGGCGTCACCGGCCGGGCACGAGCTCCTGGAGCTTGGTCTTGGCGCCCTGCACCACCAGGTGGAACGCCTCGGGATCGCCGCCGAGCACGGCCTCGGCGGCCGACTTGGCCTGCTCGAAGGTGGCGTGCGGCGGGATCGGCGGCACCTCCGGGTCACAGTGCACGTCGAGCAGGGCAGGCCGGTCCGCCGCGAGCACCCGGTCCCACGCGGTGCCCAGCTCGTCAGGCGAGGTCACGGTCACCGCGTCGAAGCCGATGCCGCGGGCGAAGTCGGCGTAGGACACGTCGGGCAGGGTCTGCGACTGCTCGAACTTGGGCGAGCCGCTCATCGCCCGCATCTCCCAGGTCACCTGGTTGAGGTCGTTGTTGTGCAGCACGCAGACGACACATCGCGGATCCGACCACAGGTGCGCGTACCGGGCGATGGTCAACAGCTCGGCCATGCCGTTCATCTGCATCGCCCCGTCGCCGACCAGCGCGATCGCCGGACGGTCAGGGAGCGCGAACTTGGCCCCGATGACGTAGGGCACCCCGGGGCCCATCGTGGCCAGTGTGCCCGACAGCGAGGAGCGCATCGTGCCGCGGATCCGCAGGTGCCGGGCGTACCAGTTGGCGGCGGACCCGGAGTCGGCGGCGATGACGGCGTCCTCGGGCACGCGTTGGGAGAGCTCCCACACGATCCGCATCGGGTTGACCGGCTTCGCGTCGAGCATGGCCTCGCGCTCCATGGTCGACCACCAGCTTGCGACGTTCTTCTCGATGGTCTCCCGCCACGCCCGGTCCGTCGGACCCGAAAGCCGCGGCAGCAGCGCCGCCAGCGTGGCCTGCGCGTCGCCGACCAGGTTGACCTCGGTCGGGTAGCGCATCCCGATCAGCGTGCCGTCGAGGTCGATCTGCACCGCGCGGGCCTGGTCGAGGTCCGGCAGGAACTGCGTGTAGGGGAAGTTCGAGCCGACGATCAGCAGCGTGTCGCAGTCGCGCATCATCTCGTAGCTGGGCCGGGTCCCCAGCAGGCCGATCGCGCCGGTGACGAACGGCAGCTCGTCGGACAGGACGTCCTTGCCCAGCAACGCCTTCGCCACGCCCGCCCCGAGGACCCCCGCGACCTGCTCGACCTCCGCCGCGGCCCGGCGGGCACCCTGCCCGACCAGCACGGCGACCTTCTGCCCCGCGTTGAGCACCTCCGCGGCGCGGGCGAGGTCCTCCTCAGCGGGCACCACGACCGGCATCGCGAAGCCCGGTGGGCTCGACGGCACCTCCTTGAACGCGTGCCCCGGCGCCCGGTAGTCCTCCTCCTGCAGGTCGGACGGGATGATGACCGCGGTGGGCGCGCGGCGGGACATCGCTGTGCGCAACGCCCTGTCGATCGCGTTCGGCAGCTGCTCGGGGACGTTGACCTCTACCAGGTACTCGGAAGCCACGTCCTTGAACAGCGCCTGCAGGTCCACCTCCTGCTGGTAGGACCCGCCCATCGCGCTGCGCTCGGTCTGCCCGACGATCGCCACCACCGGGACGTGGTCGAGCTTCGCGTCGTACAGCCCGTTGAGCAGATGGATCGCGCCCGGCCCCGATGTGGCCATGCAGACGGCGGGACGTCCGGAGAACTTGGCGAAGCCGACCGCTTCGAACGCGGCCATCTCCTCGTGCCGCGCCTGCACGAACCGCGGCTGGTCGTCGGCCCGCCCGAACGCCCCGAGCAGGCCGTTGATCCCGTCCCCGGGATAGGCGAACACCTGCTCAACACCCCACTCACGCAGGCGGTGCAGTACGAAATCGCTGACCTTCTGGCTCACTGGAGAACTCCGTCCCTTCCTCACGGATGCCCGGCCGGGCGCGCCACTCGGCTCGACGCGCCGCACTCCCGCCAGGAGACGGTCGGCTGACCGGGCACAGGCTCGTTCCCCCACGGGGTAACCGGGGCGGTGCCGGGAAAACCTCGCGGAGACCTGAAGATCTGGGCCTGCGGCGTCGGCAACGCCTACCTGTCAGGAACACTTCAGGCGCCGTGCCTGCCGGGAAGTGCGCTTCCGGGGTAGTCGAGGCCATGAGCCAGAGCAACTACAGACGTGATCCGGTGCTCCAGGAACGCCGCCGTCCGCGGCGGTGGCTGTGGACCGCGGGTGTCGTGGTGCTGTTCCTCCTCGCCGGGTTGTTCGTGACGTCCTTGTACCGCACGCCGAACCCCGCGTGGACCCCGATCACCGCCGTGGCGACGGCGGTCGTCGCCGTGCTGCTCCTCGTCGGCTTTCTCAGGCGCCGCCGCTGAGTCGTCGGCAGGCTGCCGCGCGCTCCCCACCGAAACCGGTTCCCGACCCAAGCGACACGGGTATCCCCCACAATGGGCTCACACGATGTTTCTGACGTCCTGGACGGGGCGGACCCGATCGAGCTGGAGCGTCAGGGCTGGCGGGCACTGGCCACATCGGGCCAGGCGGCGGCGGCCTTCTACCGCGACGTGCTCGACGTCAACGTGGCCATGCTTCTTCCGGGGGGAACGATGCTGGAGGACCGGGAGACCGTCATCCGGTCGATGTCCGGCCCGCCCTGGTCGGACTACCAGCTGGACGACGTCCGCGCCCTCACCCTGACCGACGACGTCAGTGTCGTCACCTATGGGGTCACCGCACAGCGGGCGAGGGCACCCCGATACTCGGCCCTGATCAACAGCACCTACGTGCGGCGACCCGACGGGTGGAAGCTGGCCGTGCACCAGCAGACACCCCATTGACCGGACGGCGCGGTCGTCGTCGGCGCGGTCGGTAGGACCCGGTCGGCCCGACACACCTCCCATGGCCTCCCCGGGACACGTCGGCCTGACGTGTGGCTGACGATCCACCGGACGGGCCTGCCGCAACTCCGCCCGCGGACGATCGTGGACGGCAGGCCGTGCGCAGGAGAAGTCACGCGCCGCGGACCACCACGCGGGCCACGTGGCGGGACACCATGCGCTGCGGCGCTTTCCGGGAATGACCACGGAGGTGCAGATGGCCCGCAGCATGCCGTCGAGCCGCGGAACAGTGCCGGGACTGCTTCTCGTCACGGTGGGGTGGGTCGTGCTGGCTCCCAGCCTGGGCGCGGCGTGGCACCCGCCGATCCACTCCGGCCTGGGCATCGTGGCGTTGTTCCTCGCCGCGACAGTCGTCGCCACCTTCACCCAGAAGAGCGTCGAGATCGATTCACCGCGGTGCGGGACCGCATGGCAATCCGACCGGGGGCCGCTGCCGACAGTCGAGATGACGGGGCAGGCGGACATGGTCCGGGCCTCGGACATGGAACGTCGGACCATGGTCGAGAAGCTCGGTCGGGGCCTGGCCGTCGGCTGTCTCACGGTTGCGGAGTTCGATCAGCGGGCAGCGGCCGCCTGGGCGGCGAGGACACGTGGGGAGCTGGCCGGGCTCGCCGCTGACCTGCCTTCGGCGATGCCGTCCACCCGGCCGGTCGAGAGCCGACGGGGGATCAGGCTGATGCATGCCGTGCTGCGGGTCGTGGCCGAGCTCTGGATCGAAGAATGGTGATCGGCACGCGCACCGCGCGCTGCCCGCCGGGGGGCCCGGTCGGAGGCTGACCGGGGATGCGGGCCTCGACAAGAGGCTAAACGAGCGTTTACAATGATGTACATGAGTTCACTCCCGGACGATCGCACGGCGCGGGCCCGGATCCGCGACGAGGCGCTCCGGCTCTTCGCCGAACGGGGCCCGGACGCGGTCACCGTGCGGGACATCGCGGCGGCCGCGGCCGTCTCGCCCGCGCTCGTCGTGCGCCACTACACGAGCAAGGACGGGCTGCGGACGGCAGTCGACGACTACGTCGCCCGGGCCTTCGAGGTCCTGCTGGCCCAGATCGTCGAGCCTGCGGGTGGCGGGGCGTTCGACCCGGAGGCACTGCCGAGCCTCGCCGAGCTGGTGGCGGCGCAGCTGCCCGCCGGGTCATCGATTCCCGCCTACCTCGGCAGGCTGCTGCTGACCGGCGGGCCGGTGGGGTCGGCGCTGTTCGCCCGCCTCCACGCCGCCGCCCGGGACGCGCTGTCCGCCCTGGTGCGCACCGGTGCGGCCACGCCGGGGGCCGACCCCGCGGTGCGGGCGGCCTTCCTGCTGGTCAACGACCTCGCGGTGGTGATCCTCCGGGACCGCCTCCGCGAGGTGCTCGGCACCGATCCGCTCTCGGACACGGGCCTGCGCCGGTGGGGTGCCGAAGTGCTGGCGATCTACCGGGGCGGGCTCGCCGCACCGGTCGACCCGGAGGTGGGCTCGCCTGCAACGAGTTCCGACGTCATGAGGAGCAGAGAACGAACATGAGCGCGCACCTTCACCCCCGCACCTCCGCCGCGATCGGCCGAGCTGGTGGCCGCCTCCTGCGCAGCCGCACGCTGATGCGGCTGCCGATCCGGCTCTACCACGCCCGGCTGGGCTTCCTCTTCGGCAGCCGGATCCTGATGCTCGAACACCTCGGCCGACGCACGGGCGCCCGCCGCTACGTCGTGCTGGAGGTCGTCGACCACCCCGCCCCGGACACCTATGTCGTGGCCTCCGGCTTCGGCCCACGCGCGCAGTGGTTCCGCAACGTGTCCGTCGAACCGCGCGTGCGGGTGTGGGTCGGGCGTCGGGGACCGACGGCCGCCACCGCGCGGGTGCTCACGACCGCGGAGGCCGACGCCGCGCTGCACGCCTATCTGGGGCGCCACCGCCGGGCCTGGGACACCATGAAGCCGGTGCTGGAGAACACCCTCGGATCCCCGGTCACGGAGCAGGACACGCAGCTGCCGATGGTCGAACTGCGGCTGTCGGCCTGACCAGCCGGTTCACCCGAGCCGCCCTGCCTGCCGGTTGAGGCCGGTAGACGCGCTCCGCTTCGCGGAGGTCGTCGGCGGGTGGGTCTTCAGCGGTGAGCGGGTGCTGTCCGGCGCGGATCTGGACCGTGCGGTGGCGGCGGGCCCTTGATCCCGGCCAACGCCCGCGCCTTGGCAGGTCCGGGCCGAACAGCGCGCGAGATGCACACCCGCGGGGTTCGATGTTGAGTGGACCCCGCTCACGTCGCGCTCGGCCGACACCCCGAGGCCCTGGGCGTCTGGTTCAGATCTGTCCATGGCGGCGCCGTCCGTACCAGCGACGGCCCTGCTCGATCACGGCGGGCAGCTCGGCGATCATCAGCATGACGGCGGCTATGAAACCCGCGCAGCTCAGGGCGATGGTCAGGCCCTCCCACATCGCATGACTCCTTGCTCTCGACAACTCACTTACTATATCGTGGCACGATACTAATAGGTCGTGGCACGATGCATGATCACGATGGTTCGGAAGGTGACCGCAAGGAGACGCGGGGTGCAGGCGCTGACCAAGGAGGACTACACCAACCTCTTGCGCTTCCGCACAGCCCTTCGCCGCTTCGACGCCTGGAGCCACGAGCAGGCACGTCTGGTCGGGCTGACCCACGTCCAGCACCAGCTCCTGCTCGCCGTCAAGGGCCATCCCGATCCGCAGGGTCCGACGATCGGCGAGGTCGCGGACTACCTCAACACCCGCCACCACAGCGTCGTAGGCCTGGTCGACCGCACCGAGCGACTCGGTGTCGTGTGCAGGCGCCGCGAGGACACCGACGCGCGCGTCGTGCGCCTGCAGCTCACGGACGCCGGAGAAGCGCGGATCGCCCGGCTGACCGCCGTGCATCTGACCGAACTGGCCCGACTCGCGCCGGTCCTGCAGCACCTGGTGAACCAATCGGCGAGCGGCCTCGACGAGAACTGGGCCACCATCGCGACCTCGCCCCCCTGACACGCCCCCGCAGCAACGCCCTGCCTGGTCAGAAGCCTCAGCATCCATCTCGAGACCACGCCGACGTCGGACGATCGCGATCGACCACCGCACGCGCGGCGATGGTCACCCCGCGCCACGATCCGACCCGGCGGTCGGCCGGACGCGCATTCCGGTCGGGTCCTTCCGACGTCACCGTAGTGGGGCGGCCAGGTGCCCTGGGCTGCGGCGACGAGGCGGCCGACCGCCGCCGCCGTCGCTCCCCGGCGACGCCGGAGCGTCAGTCGGTCAGGCCGACCGCGAGGTCGTGTTCCGAGGCTTCGCCCGCGGCGACGGCGATCGCGCGGAGGGCCGCCACCACGTCCTCGTGACGCCCCGGCGGGAGGGCCCGCAGGAGCTGCGCGAACTCCTCCCGACGCCGCCGGGTGACCTCTGCCACGAGCGCGCGGCCTGCGGGGGACAGCGCCACGCGCAGGGCCCGCCGGTCGGTGCGCTCACGGGTCCGGCGCACCAGTCCCGACCGGACGAGGCGATCCACCAGCCGCGTCGCCGACGAGGGGTTGACGCCCAGGACGCCCGCCAGGTCGACGGCGCGCTGCGGACCGCGGGAGGCCAGCACGACCAGCGCACGGTACTGCGGCAAGGTGACCTCGCCCGCCGCGGCCAACGAGCGGGCCGCGATCGCCACGAGCACCCGGCTGGCCGTCATCACGGCGTCCACGAGCTCGGCACCCTGGCTCTCGTCCGTCGCGGGGGCCGTGATGGCCGCGCCCTGTCGCGCACCGCCGTCCATCATCCCAGCGTCCCACGTCACGAGACCTCCCACACATCAGTGTCGGCAACAATCATTGCAGTATGCAACGATGGACTGGTGCATGCTTCCCTCGACCTGCTCCGCCGCCGTGCGGTCACCGGAATGCCGGTCACGGGGCACACGGCTCTCGACCGGCTCCGCAGCTCCCCGGCCGGGCTGGTCGCGTTCGCCATGCTCATCGGCGCGGGCGCGGGGCTGGGCGCGGTCGTGTTCCGCTATCTCATCCTGGGGTTCACCGAACTGTTCACCGGCAGCGCCGACTACAGCGACGCAGGTCGTGCCCCCCACCCGCTGCTACCCGCGCTGGGGCCGTGGTTCCTGCTCCTGACACCGATCGTCGGCGGGCTGCTGTACGGCCCGCTCGTGCACCGCTTCGCCCGCGAGGCCCGCGGGCACGGCGTCCCCGAGGTGATGCTCGCCGTCGCGCGCAACGAAGGCCGCATCCCCGCACGGGTCGCCCTCGTCAAGTCCCTGGCCTCGGCCCTGTGCATCGGGTCGGGCGGCTCGGTCGGACGCGAGGGTCCGATCGTCCAGATCGGATCGGCGCTCGGATCCTCGATCGGTGAGTGGCTGCGCGTGCCGCCCCATCGGCTGCGGCTGCTGGTCGCCTGCGGCGCCGCGGGCGGCATCTCCGCCACGTTCAACGCCCCCATCGCCGGTGTGTTCTTCGCGCTCGAGATCATCCTGCGCAGCTTCAGCGGCGAGGCGTTCGGCATCGTCGTGCTCTCCTCGGTCACCGCCTCGGTCGTCGGAAGGGCGTTCCTGGGCAACACCCCCTTCCTCACCCTGCCCACCTTCACCGTGCACTCCCCGCTGGAGTATCTCGCCTACGCCGCGCTCGGCCTGGTCGCCGGGCTGCTCGGCTGGGCCTTCGCCCGCGTTCTCTACCTGGTCGAGGACGCCTGCGACTGGGCGTGGCGCGGCCCGGAATGGCTACGACCGGCAGCAGGCGGCCTCCTGCTGGGCGCACTGCTGCTGGCCGTGCCCCAGATGTACGGCGTCGGCTATCCGGTCCTGCAGAACGGCATCGAAGGCCGCTACGCGATCGGGTTCCTCCTCGTGCTGCTCGTCGCCAAGATGCTCGCCACCAGCCTCACCATCGGCATCGGCGGTTCCGGAGGGGTCTTCGCGCCCTCCCTGTTCATCGGGGCCATGGCGGGCACGGCCTTCGGACTCACCGTCCAGGCCCTCTTCCCCACCCTCGGCATCTCCCCCGGCGCCTACGGGCTGATCGGCATGGCGGCCGTGTTCGCGGGCGCGAGCCACGCACCGATCGCAGGCCTGGTCATCGTCTTCGAGCTCACCGGCCAGTACTCGATCATCCTGCCGCTCATGGCGGCCGTCGCCCTGGCCACCGGCATCAGCCACCTCGTCTCACGACGCACCATCTACACCATCAAACTCCTGCGCCGCGGCATCGACGTCGATCCGATCCCGGAGCCGGACCTGCTGCGCACCCTCACCGTCGCCGACGCGATGCAGGACCCGCCTGCCCCCCTCATCGCGACGGCCGACCGCCACACGATCACCACACACCTCGGCCGGTCCCGCTACGCCGCCGCCCCGGTCACCAGCGACGACCGCTACATCGGCGTGGTCAGCGCCACCGACGCCGACGTGAGCGACAACCCCGCCGCCACCGCGGGCGACCTCTGCGTCCCGGCACCGCCGCTGCAACCCGAAGCCACGCTCCACGACGCCATGCCGCTGCTGCATGAACACCACGACACCGGTCTTCCGGTGCTGTCCAGCGGGGACGGTCTCGTGGTCGGCTGGCTCGACCACCGCGACGTCCTCGCCGCGTACGCCCAGGCGCTCGACAGACCCACAGCCGCGCGAACATGATGCGCCGGTCTGCTCGTCGCCATGCTCCTCGCCCGGATGCTCGGCGACGGCATCGCCGAGCTGGGCTGGCTGCGCTGGATGTCGCCGTTCGGACTGGTCGCCCTCGTGCGGCCCTTCGAGGCCGGCCAGGTGCTAGGCCCGGAGCCCCATGATCGGCGGCTGGGCGCACAAAGCGGCCACATCCGACCGGAAATGCACCGAGCTGGTGATCATGGCGGACGACCGTCAACCGCGGGAGCACGCCTGCACATCCGCCTGTCACTCGGCGCGGAAGACCGCACTCGTCTCGTTGTCCGGTTCGGCCAGGATGAGCACGTCGTCGCCCGCGCGCAGGACGGTGTCGGCGTGGACGCGCAGAGGCTTTCCGTCGCGGACGACGACGCTGATCCACAAGTCGTTGGTTCCGTGCAGATCCCGGACGGATTGGCCATCGGCGGGTGCCCCGGCGTCGACGCTGTACCGGCGGGCGATCTGTGGCTCGTCCCGCACCCGAAGCCCGACCGCCCAGGGTTGGGGCGTGATGTCGTCCATCTGGACGCGACATCGGGCGGCGACGGTCGGGACCAGCCCGCCTTGGACGAGGACGGAGAACAGGACGACGATGAAGATGATCTCGTAGGCGAATCGGTCGGCAGTTGATCCCCTCGTGAGGATGTAGGTACCGAGCAAGATCGGTACCGCGCCCTTCAGGCCCGACCAGACCACGAACACCCGTTCCCCGAAGGTCAGTCGCACGGCGAGCAGCAGCGGCCCGACCACCAGCGGGCGCACCACGAACGCGAGCAGGACGGCGAGGACCAGACCGACGAACCATGTTCCCTGGCCTGCCATGTCCTTGAGCGAGACGGTCAGCCCCAGCACCACGAACGCGACGATCTCGGCAATGCCTGCAAGAGCGGAGTGGAACCGCGTGATCTCCCTCTTGAACGGGGCCGAGGCGTCGCCGATGACGATTCCCGCGACGAACACCGCCAGGAACCCGGACCCCTGCGCCAGGGTGGCGAGACCGTAGATGCCGAGGGAGAACGCCAGCGTGCGCAGCGGGTAGAGGCTTTCGCCGGGAAGCGGGAACCGCCGCATCGCCTGTACCAGCAGCCAGCCGCCCCCGATCCCGACAGCGGCGCCGATCGCCATCTGCAGTGCGAACGTGGACAGGACCCCCCCGATCGCGCCTGCGTCGAGTTGGCTGCCGACACCCAGCAGGCCCAGCAACAACGCGATGCCCACCGGGTCGTTGGCGCCCGACTCACCTTCGATGATCACGCCCGCCCGGCCACGGACCTCCCGGTTGCCCAGCACCGAGAACACCACCGCGGGGTCGGTCGGCGCCAGTGCCGTTCCCAGCAGCAGCGCCAATGGCCACGCGACACCGAACAGGACGTGGGAAAACACGGCCACCGCGGCCGCCGTCAGAACGGTGCCGACCACACCGAGAAGCAGGATCGGTGAGAGCGCCGAGCGCAGCTTGCGGATCCCGATGCCGGTGCCGCCGTCGAACAGGATGAGGATCAACGCGACCGTGACGACCTGCTCGACGGACGCGAGCGGCAACTCCGACAACGACGGGTACAGGTCCGAGGCGGCCGCGGCGCCCACCAGGAAGATGGCAGGCGCGGGAATCCGCAGCCGACTGCTGATCTGGTTGGACAGCAGCGCCAGCGACGCCACAACGGCGACCAGGAGCAGGGTCAGCGCGAACGACTCGATGCCTTCTAGCACATGCTCAGCTTGCCCCTACGCCGCTTCAGCGCCGACCAACCCCGCTCACCGGACTTCCCCGGTCCCGCAGGGCCAGTTCCTGCAGCCAGACGGGAGGATTGCCCGCCCGGGGTCAACGCCACCGGCCCCACAACACGAGAACGCCCTGCATGCTCAGCGCCGCCAGCAGCAATGCCGCGATCGGCCACACCAGCGCCGATTCCACGACCGCCGCCACCACCACCACGATCGCGCCCACCCCGAGCCACGACAGCTGCGCGAGAACCAACCCAGGTGTCAGCCGCGCCTGCCACCCCGACATCATCAGGTCAAGGGCCGGATCGTCCTGGGCCAGTTCGGCGGTGATGCGGTCGAGCATCTCCTGCTCGCGGGCCGTGAGCCTGCGAGAACGGTCGGGCTCGCCTGGCGGCCCGGGCGGCGACGATGACATGGCAGAGCCCCCGACAGACAGCAGTGACGAGCCGACCAGGCTGCCCGGCTCCCCGAGCCCACGCTACCAAAGTCAGATAATAAGGACAAAACGGTCACGACTGGGCCGCGCGTCCGTGCTCACGGCAACTAGATGTCCGATATACCGGTACAGTCGGGCCCTGGTGTGCCGGGAAGTCGGGTCGGCAGCGTCGGGTCTAGAGCGGGTCCGGTCGCGCTGTTGCCGACGACCCGATGAGGTGCCATGCCGACCCCCTGGGCTGCCGTTGCCGCCTGCGTCATCTTCCTGGGCGCCTACCTGCTGATCGCGACGGAGCGGTGGGTGCCGCGGACCGCGGCCGCTCTCGGCGGCGCCGGACTGGTCCTCGCCCTCGGCATCAGCGGCGCCGAGGACGCGTTCTTCTCCCCCGAGTCCGGGGTGGACTGGAACGTCATCTTCCTGCTGCTGGGCATGATGATCATTGTCAGCGTGCTGGGCGAGACCGGGATCTTCGAGTTCCTGGCCATCTGGGCGGCCCAACACGCCCGCGGTCGCCCCTTTCCCCTGATGGTGCTGTTGATCGTCATCACCGCGGTCGCCTCGGCGCTGCTGGACAACGTCACGACCGTGCTGCTGGTCGCACCGGTGACCATCCAGGTCTGCAGGCGCCTCGGCCTGGGCCCGGTGCCGTTCCTGCTCGCCGAGGTCTTCGCCTCCAACATCGGCGGAGCCGCCACCCTGGTCGGCGACCCACCGAACATCATCATCGCCAGCCGGGCCGGGCTGAGCTTCGACGACTTCCTCATCCACCTCACCCCGATCGTGCTCGTGCTGACCATCGTGCTGGTCGGGCTGTGCCGATGGCTGTTCGCCTCCGCCCTGCACAGCGACCCCGACAAGGTCGCCCAGGTCCTCGCCCTCGACGCACGCAAGACCATCCGCGACCGACGACTGCTGCGGCAGTCACTGGCGGTCCTCACGCTCGTCCTGGTCGCCTTCGTCGCCGGTCACAGCCTGGGCTATGAGCCCTCCGTGGTCGCACTGCTCGGGGCCGGACTGCTCATCGCCGTCACCCGCGTGCGCACCGACGTCGCGCTGCAGGACGTCGAATGGGCCACCCTGGCCTTCTTCATGGGCCTGTTCGTGATGGTCGGCGGCCTGGTCAACACCGGAGTGCTCGACACCGTCGCCCAAGCAGGCGCCGTCGTGGCCGAGCAGAACCTCCCAGCCTTCACCCTCGCCCTGCTGTGGGGCTCCGGCGCGGTCTCCGGGATCGTCGACAACATCCCGTACGTGGCCGCCACCAGCCCCGTCATCGCCGAGATCGCCGGAAACGACGACACCCGCCAGGTGCTGTGGTGGAGCCTCGCGCTCGGCGCCGACCTCGGCGGCAACTCCACCCTGATCGGCGCCAGCGCCAACATCGTCGTCGCGGGCATCGCCGCCCGTCACGGCGCCCCCATCAGCTTCTGGCAGTTCACCCGCTACGGCCTCGTCGTCACCGTCGTCACCCTCGCCATCAGCACCGCCTACATCTGGCTCCGCTACCTCACCCCCGCAGCAGGCTGACGATCGCATGGGCCGCCCGATCCCTCGTGCATCCGAGCGACTGATGGGGCGGAACGTGTTGGTGTTTCGTCCCGTCGCGGACGAAGGCCCTACGGGCTGAGGACTTCGGTATCTGGCCCGGCCGCGGAGCTCAGCCGAGCATCAGGCCTGACGTTCCCGTCGGACGAAGCGAGGAGGGCTGACGTGACAGACCAGAAGGTGCCCGCCGTGGTCGTCGTGGGCGTGGACGGGTCGCCGGGCAGCGTCGAGGCACTCCGATGGGCGCTGGAGCAGGCGCGTGCGACCGGGGCGGAGATCCGCGCCCTGATGGCCTGGGACCTGCCGACCACCTACGGCTACGCCCCCACCTACGACGACATCGACTGGGCGGAGGCCGCCCAGGAGACACTCGATCGAGCCGTCGCAGACGTGCGCCAGGACCCGTCGGTGAAGCTGTCCACCGAGCTGATCCGCGGACACGCCGCCAACGTGCTGATCAAGGCGAGTCACGACGCCGACCTACTCGTGGTCGGCAGCCGCGGCCACGGCACGGTCACCGAGATGCTCGTCGGCTCGGTCAGTCGGCACTGCGTGCACCACGCCGCATGCCCAGTGGTCGTGGTGCCACCGCGCGCACGTTGACCGTCAGCACCGCCGGTCACCGACCCGGACGGGGACCGTCCCCGGGCCGTTGTCCGACTTCCACCGGGTTCGAGAGCTGCGCGACGCCCCATCCGCATCCACGAGAACCCGACCACCTTCAGCTTCCGCGACCTGTCCGGGGTACGGGCCGCCGCCGGATCCGGCTGCGTCGGCACCAGCACCGGCACCATCGACCTGACCTGCCCGAAGACTGGCATCACCCGCGTGGTGGTCAACGCAGGCGACTTCAACGACAACATCGGCATCGGCGCCCCCGGCACCTCCACGGTGACCTACGAGGCGTTCGGCGGCGCAGGCAACGACGCCTTCGCGCTCAACACCCCGCACAGCATCGAGCACGGAGGCGCAGGCAACGACTCGCTGTCCAACACCAGCTTCCAGTTCCCGGCCACCCTCGACGGCGGCACCAACAGCGACCGCTGCGCCCGCGGCACGAGCCGCGACACCCTGGTCAGCTGCGAGACGATCCCCTGACCGGCGCCCCAGCGACCGCGCACGAGCAAGAACGGGTCGCGACGCTGGTGCGACATGAGCACCTGCGGTACCCGCGCGACGGTGCGCTCCCACCGTCGTCGCCGGGCCGCACCGGCGGGTTCCGTCCGACCGTGACCGGCGCCCCTCAGCCTGCGGCGGCCACGCGGCTCCGTCGCCGGTAGCGGCCCGGCGAAATGGACCGGGCGCGGGAGAAGGCGCGCGAGAACGCGTACTCGGAGGTGTAGCCGACCGAACGGGCGACGGCCTCCAGGGGTTGGTCGGTGTCGCGCAGGGCGCGCGCGGCGAGGTCCATCCGCCACCGGGTCAGGTAGGTGCCCGGGCTGGTCCCCACGGCGAGCTGGAACCGGCGGGCCAGCGTCGAGCGCGAGACGGCGACCTCAGCGGCCAGGGCCTCGATGGTCCACGGCCGGTCGGGACGGGTGTGCATGGCCTGGATCGCCGCCGCGGCGACCGGGTCGCCGAGCGCGCTCAGCCAGGACGGCCCCGCGTCGGCGCGACAGGTGCCCAGCCAGGCCCGGATGAGCTGGATCAGCAGGATGTCCACAAGCTTGTTGAGCACGGTCGGCGTGGCCAGCTGCGGGCCGGACAGCTCGGTGGCCAGCAGCCGGACCGCGTTGTCGATCCCGGCGTCGCCCGCCCCCGCGGCGACGTGCAACACGTCCGGAAGCAGGGTGAGCAGCGGCGTGGTGATCGCCGGGTCGTGCTGGTAGGACGCGCACAGGATCCGCGTCCGCGCCTCGCCCTCGCCGACCCGCATGACGTTCCCGGTCTCGAACGCCTGCTCGGCGGCGACGTGGTCGAACGGGACGAGCGCCGCGTCGGGCGTGCTGGACAGGCCGTGCGCCGCGCCGCTCGCGAGCAGCACGACGGCTCCGGGCGTCAGCTGGATCGGAGCCTGGTCCGGCATCCGCAACCAGGCCGACCCCGCGGTCACGGTGTGGAACGCGGCGCCGGGGACCTGGTGGAGCCGCAACCCCCACGGCTCCGCCGCGTCGACGCGGGCGGCGACCGTCCCTCGGACTTCGGCCACCCGGAGGACCTCCGTCAGCACGTCCATCACTCGACGGTAGCGAACAACCCACCATCGACGACACAGTGAGCGGAACAGATAACTATCTGGGCTATTGGGGCATCGATCGACCCATCAGTCGGATCATAGGGTGATAGCCAGAACCAACGGGCCACACCTCTCCGGGAAGGCAATCATGGCTGTCACAGGAAGCACCGCACTCGTCACCGGCGCCAACCGCGGGCTCGGCGCCCGCCTCGTGCGCAGGCTCCTCGACGCGGGAGCGGCCCGGGTGTACGCGACCGCACGCAACCCCCGGTCGTTGCACGCCCTCGAGGTCGCCGCGGACCCCCGGGTCGCGATCCTCGGCCTCGACATCACCGACCCGGCCAGTGTCACCGCGGCCGCCGCGGCCGCCCCGGACGTCTCGCTGCTGGTCAACAACGCCGGTGTGCTGACCTTCGGCGGCGCGGCCGACGCCGACCTCGCCCTCGTCGGGCGCGACCTGAACACGAACTACCTCGGCACGCTGCGGGTGACCCAGGCGTTCCTGCCGGTCCTGGAGGCGAACAGGCCGTCGGTGGTCCTCAACGTCCTGACGCTCATCGCGCTCGCCCCCGTGGCAGGCATGGCGGGCTACAGCGCATCCAAGGCCGCGGCACACTCGTTGACCCAGGCCCTGCGGGCCGAGCTGCGCGAACGCGGGATCCGCGTTCTCGGGGCCTACCCGGGCGGCATCGACACCGACATGCTCGCGGGCGTGGACGCCGACAAGGCGGATCCGGCGGACGTCGCGGCCCGGATCATCGCGGGCATCGACGCCGACGAGGCGATGATCTGGCCCGACGACGCGTCCGCGGGTGCCGGGTCGGTCTACCTGAGCGACCCGGTCAAGCTCGAGCAGCTGCTCGCCGGTTGAGGCCACGCGGACCGGATGCGCCGAGAACTGTGCAGAATCCGCGATCACCGACGCCCCCCACATGCCGGTGTTCCTTCAGGTCACGAGGCCGCGGTGGGTTGACGGGCGTAGCGGACGAGCCCGACGACGTCGTCGGGCACGAGCCTGCCGATCGCGCCGGAGGAGTAGACGCTCACGATCACCCGCGCGGCCGGGTCCAGCACGAAACCGGTGGACTGCAGGTAGCCCCCTGCCGGATCGACGAACGCGCCGGTCGCCGCGGCGAGCTGCGGCGTCGGCGCTGTGCCCTACCGGGAACGTCAGCCGATGCTTGGCGACGAGCGCGGCGGTGGTGGGCTCGTCGTCGACGGAGACGGCGACGACCCTCGCCCCGACCTCCGTCAGCGCACCCGCGGCCCGCTGGAACGCCCGGAGCTGGGCGTTGCAGCAGGACACCAACTGCCCCGGTACACCAGCACGACGCCGAAGGCGCCGTCAAGCATCTCGGGAAGGGTGAACGGGGCCGCTGCGGACCCGCGCGCGACGCCGCGCTCGCCGCGCTGCACGCCCGGCTGCTGCGGATCGCCGGGAACGAGCTGCACCGCCGGTCCGGACGCCATCCGATCGCGGGGCCGGAACTGGACGACCTGGCCCACCAGGCCGCCGACGACGCGCTGCTGGCGATCACGACCAAGCTCGGTCAGTTCCGCGGCGAGAGCCGGTTCACGACGTGGGCCTACCGGTTCGTCATCCTGGAGGTCTCGGCCAAGCTCGGCAGGCACTTCTGGCGACGCCCTGCCGTTGCGCTCGACGCGCAGAGCTGGGACCGACTGCCGGACCGTCTCGGGCTGCAGCCGGAGGAGCTCGCCTTTCGGAATGACCTGATCGCCGCGGTGCGCCGGGCGGTCGAGGACGACGCCACCGGTGCCGAGGCGGCCTGCCGCTACCCGGGTGTCGCGGCCCACCTTCTGGCCTGCGGGCCCTGCGCGGAAGACGTCCAGGGCCTCCTGCTCGCCGTCCGGGCCGATCCGGCCGCCGGACGCTGACGGAGGTCCTACATCGGTCCCGCTGCAGGCGAGACCTCACCAGCCCCGGGCTTCGATTTCTCGCGCCTGTAGCTGGCGAGTCGGATGGCGGCGTCGGCGTCGACGCCCGCGTTCCGCCTGCTGGCGTCCCATGTGGACCAGACGCCGAACCCGCGCGACGCGGGGCGAGGCCGGGTCGCTCGGCGTGACGTCGACCGCGTTCGCCTGCCCTGGGCGGCGGCGCACCTTATCCTGAACGCGGAGTGCCGGGAAGTCGGGTCGGCGGCCCCGTCGTCGACCGCTGGGAAGGACCCCGTATGAAGGCTGCCCCCCGCTCGCTCCACCCCCTGTTCGACCGCGGCTCCTGGCCCGAGGTCCGCCGCATCGGCGACGTGCTGCGTGCCGAAACCGTCGGCGGACTGCTGCTGGTCGGGGCCGCCGTACTCGCCCTGGCGTGGGCCAACTCCCCCTGGCGCGACACCTACACCGCCCTCGCCGGGTGGACCGTCGGCCCAGCCGAACTACACCTGGACCTCCCCCTGGCCGCCTGGGCCGCCGACGGCCTGCTCGCCATCTTCTTCTTCGTCGCCGGACTGGAGCTCAAACGCGAGTTCGTCGCAGGCGACCTGCGCGACCCCCACCGCGCCGCCCTCCCCGTCGCCGCAGCCGTCGGCGGCATGGCCCTGCCCGCCCTGTTCTACCTCACGCTCAACCTCTCCGCGGACACCGCGGTCGGCTGGGCGATCCCCACCGCCACCGACATCGCGTTCGCCCTCGCCGTCCTGGCCGTGATCAGCACGCACCTGCCCGCGGCGCTGCGGGTATTCCTGCTCACCCTCGCCGTCGTCGACGACCTGCTGGCCATCACCATCATCGCGATCTTCTACACGGCGCAACTGCACTGGGTTCCCCTCGCCCTCGCGCTGCTGCCCCTCGGCGTGTTCGCGCTGCTCGTCCAACGACGGGTGCGCTCCTGGTGGCTGCTGCTCCCCCTGGCCGCCGCCACCTGGGGGCTCGTGCACGCCTCCGGCATCCACGCCACCGTCGCCGGTGTCCTGCTCGCGTTCACCGTCCCGGTCCGCCGCCGCTCCCCCGGCCCCGGCCCGGGACTGGCCGAGCACTTCGAACACCGCATCCGGCCCCTCTCAGCAGGCGTTGCCGTGCCCGTGTTCGCGTTCTTCGCCGCGGGGGTTTCCCTGGTCGACGGCGACGGCCCCGCCGCCGCGTTCACCGACAGCGTCACCCTCGGCATCGTCGCCGGACTCGTCGCGGGCAAACCCCTCGGCGTCCTCGCAGGCACCTGGCTCGTGCAACGCCTCACCCGCGCCCGACTCGCCGAAGGCCTGTCCTGGTGGGACGTCCTCGGGCTGGCGATGCTGTCCGGGATCGGGTTCACCGTCTCCCTGCTGATCGGCGAGCTCGCCTTCGGCATCGGCACCTCCGCCGACGACCACGTCAAGATCGGGGTCCTCGCCGGGTCACTGCTGGCCGCTCTCCTCGCCGGCGTCGTCCTGCGGGTCCGCAACGGGCACTACCGCCGGATGTGTGCCGAGGAAGAACGCGACGACGACCACGACGGCATCCCCGACATCTACCTGCATGTCGGCCCGACCCTCCCAGGACCTGCCGACCCTCCCGACAACGGCCCACGTTCGTCCAGCGAGCAGCCGCCGTAACCACGGCACTCAGGCCCCCGCCTGACAAATGTGGAAAACGGGGCCGCCGGGTCGCGGAGTCGGCGCCTCTGGACTCGCCGCGTCCGGTCACATGCCGGGCATCGGGAGCATCTCCAAGGTCTCGATCCGGCCGCCCCACATGGCATGGGGGTGTCCTTCGAGCACCGCGGCGAGCGCGTCGGCCGAGTCGGCCTGCAGGATCGAGTACCCGCCGATCGGGTCGCCCTCGTCCCCGCCCGGGTCGACGACGCCCAGGGGCGATCCCAGGTCGACGAGCGCGTCGCCCGCCTTCTGGGCCCACTCCATCCAGGCCTGCATCCCGGCCTGCGCCTGCTCCGGGCTGTTCTGGCTCATCTGCTCGACGGCCGACACCTTCGCCCGGTACAGCACCAGGTACTTCGCCATGATGACCTCCACTCAGCGCGCACGTTTCGGTGGTTGCCGAATTAGACTGCGACCGAAATCGGCGGTCAAGGCCGGGCAGGGGGAACGGCGGTGACGGATGCGGTGACCGGGGCGGACGAGCCGGTCCAGAAGATGTTGCGTGCCCTGGCCTCCCCGATCCGCCGCGAGATCCTCTGGATACTCGGCGAGGACGAACGAGCGGCCGGAGACATCGCGGCCACCGTGCAGGTGACCGCCCCGACGGTGTCCCAGCACCTGCAGGTGCTGCGCGCGGCCGGGCTGGTCAGCATGCGCGTCGACGGCAGCTTCCGCCGCTACCGGGCGCGCCGCGACGCCCTCGCCGCCGTCCAGCAGGGACTGCTGGTCGAGCGTGAGCGCTGGACGCCGGTCACCGACCCCGAGACCGACCAGGTCGCCACCGGATCCGCCCACGTCGCGACGGCGGTGGTCGAGGTGGACTGCCCCCGGGACCGGGTGTTCGCCGGGTTCACCGACGGTGGGCTCTACAGCCGCTGGCTCGGCGCGCCGGTCCGCATCGTCGACGGCCACTTCGCCGCCACCCTCGACTGGGGCGCCCAGGTGCGCGGACGCTACGAGCTCGTCGCCGCCCCGGAGCTGATCGTCATGTTCTGGGACTTCGGCGAACAGGTCCCGGTGCCCGGCGTCGAACACCGCGGGTACGCCCGCTTCGCCACCACCGCGGGCGGAGGCTGCCGCGTGCAGGTCGACCAGCTGGTCGACACCCCCGACCAGGTCGCGTTCATGCGGCGGGCCTGGGGCTTCGTCCTCGGCCGCCTCGCCACGAACATCCACGTACTCCTGCCAGACACCTCGGCGCTATGACCCGAGTCGGCAGATCGCGCATGGTCGAGTGTCCGACCGACACCCGGTCAACCATCGCACTGGACGCGGGGACCAGCGGTGTCGAGCTCGCCCCACCCCCACGCCCCGACGGCAAAGCTCGACAAGCACCCCGAGGGTGGGGGAAACATGCGGGCTCGCCTGCGCTGAGTGGTCGGTCCAGGACCTGATCGAGCACATGGTGGGGTCGACGGACTACCTACTCGCCGCGGCTCGGTCGGGGCGGTCCGGGATGGCGACAGTCGACGGACTACCGCTCGGGTGTGGCCCGGGTGGCGCAGCTGGCGTCGTTCCTCGACGAGTTCTGGGCCGCCCCTCTGCAGCGGCTGCGGGCAGCCGCCGAGCCGAGCCCTGGGGCGGGCGCTGGGGCAGGCCCGGATCACCCCCGCAGCAGGCTGACGATCGCATGGCCGCGGAACGCCCACGACGGCCCCACGGCTCGTGCGAGAGCCGCCACGTCGTTGTCTACCTTGTCTACCGTGCACGGATTCTCGGGTGCCGGGAGGACGGGTCGACGCGCGGAGTGTCGATCCGGGGAGCTGCCGTGCCGACACCTGTGCCCTCCGATCCCCCGCGCACCGACCGCACCGGCATCGCGGCGGCTGCGCCGCGGGGGCTCAGAGCATCGGTGACATCACGACCGACCAAGACCGCGATCGACAAGCGGGGGCGGGCATGGCTTCTGACACGGTGACGCGCACAACCGGTTACCGCCCGGAACTGCAGGGACTGCGCGCGCTCGCGGTGCTTCTCGTCGTCACCTACCACGTGTGGGTCGGGCGGGTGTCCGGCGGCGTGGACGTGTTCTTCGTCGTCACCGGATTCCTGCTGACCGGCCAGCTCGTGCGCGCGGCCGAGCGCGGGGCGCTGTCGGTGCGGGCCCGCTACACCCGCGCGGTCGCCCGGCTCGTGCCAGCGGCGTCGGTGGTGCTCCTCGCCGTCGTCGCGGCAGGCGTGCTCGTACTGCCCGAGAGCCGGTGGGCACAGTCGGCCCGAGAAGTCGCCGCCGCCGCGCTGTTCACCGAGAACTGGCAACTGGCCGCCGACTCCGTCGACTACACGGCCCGCTCGAACATGACCAGTGTCGTGCAGCATTTCTGGTCGTTGGCGATCCAGGGCCAGGTGTTGCTGGTCTGGCCGCTGCTGGTGGCCGCGGTCGCGATGGCCTGCGGCGAACGGCGGGACCTCGTGCGGCCCCGGACCACGTTGGCGCTCGCCGGGATCCTCGCCGCCTCCCTCGTGTACTCGGTCGGGCTGACCGCAGGCAACCAACCCCTGGCCTACTTCCACACCCTCACCCGGCTGTGGGAGTTCGCGCTCGGCGGTCTGCTGGCCCTGCACGTCGACCGTCTGACACTCGCACCCCGGGCGCGTGTCGCGCTCGGCTGGGCAGGCGTGCTCGGCCTGGTGGCCTGTGGCGCAGCACTTCCGGTGGCCTCGCTGTTCCCGGGCTGGGTGGCGCTGTGGCCGACCGGGTGCGCCGCGGCCGTACTCGCCGCAGGCCACACCGGCCACCGCTGGGCGGCCGACCGGCTCCTCACCTGCCGGCTGGCGCAATGGCTGGGGGCCTTCTCCTACCCGCTCTACCTGTGGCACTGGCCTCTGCTGATCAGCGTCCTCGCGCTGGGCGGACGCGACGAAGCGGGCCCGCTCACCGGAGTCGCGGTCGTCGGGGCGTCGATGGTGCTGGCCCACGCCACCCACCTGCTGGTCGAGCGACCCGCCGCCCGGCGGCCCGGCGGGTTCCGCCTCGCAGCGCTCGGCACGGTAGCTGCGCTGCTGGCCGCGGGCGGATGGCAGGTCGCCGTCCTGGCCAGGACCGAACCTCAAGGGACGCTCGGCGACGTCTCCCACGCCGGGGCGCTCGCGCTGCGTGAGCCCACGCCCGATGCGGGCGCACCGACACCGACGGACGGTGACACCGCCCCCACGCGGCTGCTTCCCCCGCCCGCGCTCGTCCTCGAGGACTGGAACCGCATCGAGTACTGGGACTGCACCCCGATGCGGGAGTTCCCGATGGACGCCTGCGCCCTCCCCCGACCGACGACCGAGGACCCCTCCGGCGGGCAGGTCCCCGCCAACCCCCCGGCCAAACGGATCGTCGTCGTCGGCGACTCCCACGCCCAACAGCTCTCGGCGGCGCTGGTGCCACTGGCGCGGGCCAACGACTGGCAGCTCATCGACATCATCCGCGGCGCCTGCCCGTTCTCCACGGTCTCCGAGACCGACCCGGACGACCTCGACTGCGCGGCCTGGCTCGACGCTGCCGCCGACACCATCCTGGACCTGCGTCCCGACGTGGTGGTCACCCTGGCCTCGCGCGACGTACGCGTCGGTCTGACCGAGCAGACCCCGGGCGGGTTCGTCGAACAATGGCGCCGCCTGGACGGGGCGGGCATCCCGGTGCTGGCCATCCGCGACAATCCGCGCTTCGACACCTCGATGCCCGACTGCGTGCACCGCAACGGCCTCGACCCCGCCGTCTGCGGCTCCGACCGCGCCGCGCTCTACGCGCCCGAACCGCCCTGGGCAGGCATCCCCGACGTCCCCCGCAACGTCGCCTTCGTCGACATCGCCGACGCCGTCTGCACCCCCGACCGCTGCCCCGCGGTCATCGGCGACGTGCTGGTCTACCTCGACGACAACCACCTCACCGCCACCTACGCCACCAGCATGGCCCCTCTGATCGAGCAGCAGGTGCGCACCGGCCTGGGCTGGTGACGTCGGACGGCGGCGACATCTGTCTTCAGGGCGGCCTCTGTTGAGCGTTCGCCTGGTGTCGCCAGCACGCACCGAGGGGTTCAGCCGTGAACATTCAGCCGTTTCGGGGTGGTGATGCCCGATTCGCGACTGTGGCCGGGTCGCCGGTCGTGGTGGGTCGCGGTTACGGTGATCGGCATGGCGATCAACGACGCCCGTGCTGTGATCGACGCGCTGGCTGATCCGGAGACGTTGTATGTGTTCGGGGTGCTCGCGGCGAGGACGTCGAAGCTTGGGCTGCCGGTGTCGGATCGAGCGGGGTCGACGCCGTACGTGACGCCGTTCGGTCTGATGCGGGAGACCTGCCTGGCGCGGGATGTGGTCGAGGCGGCGGCCCAGCGTCTGAAACGGGCTGGCCTGCTCGAAGCGCTCGTCGATGACGAGCGGGGGTATGAGAGTTGGCGGGTCAGTGAGGCTGCTCTGGCCGCCGCGGTGACTGGCGAGGACCCTCTGCGCGGGGCATGAGCTCGGCCAGACGTCGGGCCGAATTCTTCGATCTTGGCGTGTTGGTCACGGCGGTGGCGGCCCGGCCGTAATGTGATCTTCGGGTGCTTGAGCCGGAGGCGATGTCGCGCGAGCAGCTGCTCGTGGTCATCGGTGAGCAGGCCCAGCAGATCGCCGCGCTGAGGGCGTTGACCGAGGAGCTGACCACGAAGCTGGCCCGGGCCTGCACCGAGGTCCGTGCGGTCCTCGCCCCGCTGCGCTCGTTGGGGCTGACCGTCCCCGGCGCACCGGCCGCCGGGCTCAGCGAGGGGCTCGGGCTGCGACGCGACGACATTCCCGCCCGACCCGAGCCGGGCGCCTACCGGCACTCCTACGCCCAACGCCACGCCGATGCCGGTGTCCCGATCACGCAGCGAGATCACGGCGATCTCGCTGCCCGCGAACAGCGCGTTGAGCAGGATCAGCGCCCCGATCATGAGCACGGTGAGCCAGTGACCGTCCATCACGGCGCCGCGGTGGTTGTGCTGACGCGCCGCCGCCAGTACGCCTTGTGCGCCTCGACCGCGGCCAGCAGTGTGACCGCGAGCGCGAGCAGTGTGGCCCAATGCGCGAGCGACACCGGGTGCAGGCCGAGCACGGCCTGGGTGAGTGGCACGTGCATGGCGGCGATGTGCAGCAGTTGCGCGAGCCCGGTGCCGCCCACGAGCAGCAGGTTGCGGCGCGGGTCGTGGGTGAAGGCCGAGCGCAGCTCGGAGCGAGAGTTGAACACGTGCACGTTCTCGAACAGCACCATCAGCAGCACCACGCTGTTGCGGGCGTCCTCGACGCTCCAGCCCGCGGCGAGCAGCCACTGGTAGACCGCCAGGGTGACCCCGCCGATCACGGCGGCGGACAGGAGCACCCGTTCCACCATGAGCCGGTTGAAGATCGGCTCGCGGGGAGGTCGCGGGCGGCGGCGCATCTCGTCGCCTTCGCCGGGTTCGAACGCGAGGGCGACGTCCTGGATGCCGTTGGTGACCAGGTTGAGCCATAGCAGCTGCACGGCCAGCAGCGGTAGCGGCAATCCCATGACCAGCGCGGCGAGCACCAGCACGAGCTCTCCGGCGCCGGTGGAGATGAGCAGCTGGATGACCTTGCGCACGTTGCCGTAGGCGACTCGGCCTTCCTCCACGCCTGCGGCGATGGAGCTGAACCGGTCGTCGGTGATGACGATCTCGGCGGCCTCGCGCGCGACGTCGGTGCCCGAGCGGCCCATCGCGATGCCGACGTGGGCATGATGCAAAGCGGGCGCGTCGTTGGCCCCGTCACCGGTCACGGCTACGACCTGGCCCTGCCGGGTGAGCGCGGCGATGATGGCTTGCTTCTGGGCCGGTTCCACCCTGGCGAACACCCGCGCCTGACGGGTCAGCGCATCGACCCCGTCGACTGTGGCCTGGCGCAGTTGGGCGCCGGTGACGACCTCATCGGGACCCTCGGCGAGGCCGAGTCTGACTGCGATGGTCAGCGCGGTGGCCGGATGGTCACCGGTGATCATGATGACGGTGATCCCGGCCCGCCTGCACGCCGCCACCGCGGCTGGAGAGTCTGCCCGCAGCGGGTCGCTCATGCCCACCAACCCGAGCAGGGTCAGCCCCACCAGCTCGTCGTGGTCGAGATCGTCGCCCGGCATGCGTTCGACGCCGCGGGCGGCCAGCGCGAGCACCCGTTCCCCACCTGCGGCGAGGCCTTCGGCGGCGCGGCGGACGCCGTCGGGGTCGATCGGCCGTTCCCCGTCCGGTGTCGCCATCTTGGTGCACATGCTCAAGACCCGCTCGGCGGCGCCCTTGACCAGGATCCGGGCCGTGTCCGTGTCGACGGCGTGCAGCGTGGCGGCGTACTGGTGCTCGGACTCGAAGGGGATCGCGGCCAGCTGCGGTCTGCTGTCCAGTGCGACCGGCCGGGTGATGCCGAGCTTGTGCCCGAGCACCAGCAACGCGACATCCACCGCGTCCCCGCGGTGCACCCAACCGTCCTCGGTGGCGGCGAGCGTCGCCTCGTTGCACAGCACACCCGCCCGGGCCAGTCGCTCCGCGGCGGCCAGCTCCGCGTCCTCGTCCCCACCCGGAACGAGCACCGTGCCGGTCGGCTCGACGCCGATGCCGGTGACCTCCCACGGCGCACAGCCGGGAACCGCGAGGTGGGTCACGGTCAGCTCGTTGACGGTCAGGGTGCCGGTCTTGTCCGATGCCACCACGGTGCACGACCCCAGCGCCTCGATGGCCACCAGCCGCCGGACGATCACCTGACGCTGGGCCATCCGCCGCACCGCCACCGCCAGCGCGACGGTCAGCGCGACCGGCAGGCCCTCCGGGATCGCCGACACCGCCAGCGCGACACCGATCAGCACCACCTCGTGCCACGCCGTCCCCCGCGCGAGCTCGACGCCCCCCATGGCGAGGGCGACGAGCCCGACACCGATCCCGACCACCATGGTGAAGCGGCGCATCCGGGTCAGCAGCGGCGGCTCGGCCAGCGACGGCTCCCGCAGCCTGCCCGCCAAAGCCCCGATCTCGGTGTCTGCACCGGTCGCGGTGACCACGCCGCGGCCGCGACCGTAGCCGACCAACGTGCTCGCGTACGCCATGGTCGGGCGGTCTCCCACCGGCGCCGACACGGCCACCTCCGCTTCGGCGTTCTTGTCAACCGGCAGCGATTCCCCGGTCAACGGTGACTCGTCGATCCGCAGGCTCTGCGTGTCGAGCAACCGCAGGTCGGCGGGCACCTTCATCCCGGAGGCCAGCAACACGATATCGCCGACCACCAACTCGCGGCCGTCGATCTCCACGATCTCGCCGTCGCGCACCACGTCCGTCGTGGTGGTCACCATCCTGCGCAACGCCTGCGCACCGCGCTCGGCCCGATGCTCCTGCGCTGCGCCGATCACCGCGTTGAGCAGCAGCACGGCGGCGATGAACCCGGCGTCCGACCAGTCTCCGAGCCAGGCCGACAACCCGGCCGCGAAGACCAGCACGTAGATCAGCGGGGAGACGAACTGCCGCAGGAAGACCGCCCACACCCCGCGCGCCGCGGCTTCCGGGATCTCGTTGGGCCCCCAGCGTTCCAGCCTCGCCGCGGCCTCCGCGCCGCTCAGGCCGTCCGGCGCGCCCCCTGCGGCGTCGACCACCCCTGCGGCGGGCATCGCGTGCGCGGCCCGGAGCTCGCCGCGATCGTCCTGCGTCCCTACGACAGCCATCGCCTCATCCTGTGCCGTCGCGTGCCTGGGGTGCAGCGACGGACGGCCTTGCGCACAGGGCTCTTGGCCCCTGCCCTGGTCGGGGCCGCTCTCGACGATGGCCGCTCCCCGGTGGGCAAGACACACGGTGGCGAGCCCGCGGGCAGTTGCGCCCCACGGATACGGACATTCGACCCTGCCGGCCCCCGACCGCCCACCGCGAGAGTGGATGACCTCGCCGAGGGAGAGAAGGCTGCGTGATAGACCGTGTGATCGCCGGGTACGACGGCTCACCCCGCTCCACGACCGCGCTGGCCTGGGCCGCCGAGGAAGCCCGCCTGCACCACGCCATGCTGCAGGTCGTGACGGTCGTCGACACCCGCACACCGCCCGCCGACGCCGACGACCTGCGGGTGCGGCTACGACCGGACATCGATCAGGCTGTCGACGGGTTGCCCGCCGAGCACCACATCGAGCACGGCCACATCGCGGCCCACCTCGTCCGCGCCTGCGCCACCACCGACCTGCTCGTCGTCGGCTCCCAAGGCCGGGGTCCCGTGGCTGAACGGCTGCTCGGCTCGGTCAGCCACGCCTGCCTACACACCGCCGCCTGTCCCGTCGTCGTCGTACGCGAACGGCCGACCCGCCGCCGCAGCATCGTGCTCGTCGGCGTCGACGGGTCCACCACCGCCCGCCACGCCCTGACCGTCGCAGCCGAGGAAGCCCGTCTCCGCGGAGCCACCCTGCATGCCGTCCATGCCGTGCACTGGGACCGTCTCGGAACCGAGTGGATCACCCCGACTGTCCACGACCTGCTGGACTGGGGCAAACACCTGCTGGACACGGAGCTCACCGTCGCCGACGTGACCGCACACCCCGAAGTGATCCACGGCAATCCCGCGGACGTCCTCGTCCGCCGCAGCGGTCACGCCGACCTGCTCGTGCTCGGCTCTCGCGGACATACCCCGCTGGCCAACCTCCTCCTCGGCTCCACCGCCGACCACTGCGCCCGCCAGGCCCGCTGTCCGACCATGATCGTCCGCGCATCGTGACCCGGAACGCTGCCCTGCCGTCGTCCCGGGGAGGAGCACGCCGGTGGAGGTGCACGGATTACTCCTGCCCGGCGTCGGGCTCTGCTACGAGTTCGTCAACACCGACGGCGACCGGATCGGCATCGTCGCGCGCCGGACGGGCGAGTTCGAACTGGTCGGCTACCACGAATCCGACCCCGACGCATGCGTGCCGCTGTTCCGCCCTGACCGCCGACGAGACGGACACGGTCGCGGAGATCCTCGGCGCGCCCCGGATCACCGAACGCTTCGCCGACCTCACCCGGGAAGTGCCAGGCCTGTCCGCGGGCCAGATCACCGTCCTGGCCAGCTCACCACACGCAGGCCAAGCCCTGTCGCACACCAGAGCCCGGACCCGAACCGGCGCCTCGATCGTCGCCATCGTGCGCGGCGAACAGGTCATCGCCTCGCCCACCCCCGCCGAGGTCCTGCACCCGGACGACATCCTCGTTGTGATCGGCACCGACGCGGGCATCGCGAGCGTGCGCGCGGGCTGGATGATGCCGCCATCACGCGTTGTCAGCGGCCGGTCGCGCCGTCGATCTGTTCGCGGAGGATGTCGGCGTGGCCCGCGTGCCGCCCGGTCTCCTCGATCATGTGCACCAGCACCCACCGCATCGACGGCGCCGAGCGCCTGCCCGGGGGCCGGGGTGCGGGATGGGTCACGTCCGGGCAGGCCTCGATGACCTGGTTGGCGCGTCGGACGGCCTCCCGGTAGTCGGCGAGCACACCTGCGGCTGTCTCCTCGGGGCCGGGTCGCAAGGTGGCGTCCCAGTCCGCGACGTCCTCGCTCAGGAAGTAGAGCCGCTCGACACAGGCCAGGTCCTTGACCAGCCCCAGCAGGCTTGTGCAGGTGTGTGACCACCCCGGCCTCGGCCTATCGGGCAGCAGGCGCAGGGCGTCGCGGGTGGCAACGTCGTCGGAGTACCGGTAGGTGACGGCGAAGAATCGTCATCGCAGGTCCTTGCGAGCGGACGGGCTCCGGCCGCGGGCGGGTGCCCGCGGCCGGAGTGGGATGGGTGGGTCAGGGCGAGAGTTCTTCGAGGACCTTGCCCTTGGTCTCGATGGCGAACCGGGCGGTGATCAGGCCGCCGGTGAGGGCGATGGCGGCGAAGGCGAGGAACACGTAGCGGATGCCGACGCCTGCGACGATGAAGCCGACCAGGACGGGGCCGATGGAGGAGCCCGCGCGGAGCCAGGCGCTGCCGAAGCCGGTACCGACTGCGCGGAGGCGGGTGGGGTACAGCTCGGCGGAGTAGAGGTAGAGGGAGAACGCGATGGTCTGCAGGATCGCGTAGGCGATCGGGGCGAGGATGACGACCTGGGTGGCGGTGGTGGCGCCCAGGGCGGTGAGGATGACCAGCGGGACGGTGGCGAGCAGGAACGCGATGGTGTACCAGCGTTTGCGGCCGACCTTGTCGATGTAGAGCGCGCAGAGGACGGAGGCGACGACGCCGACGGCGGAGGTGATCCAGCCGTAGAGCAGGCTGGTCTGCAGGGGCAGCTTGAACAGCTCGCTGTAGAGCGTGGGCAGCCAGGTGATCAGGCCGTTGTTGACGACGTAGACGGTGATCCAGAGGGCCCAGATCATCAGGGTGCGCTTGAGGTACAGGCCGCGGAACAGCTCGCGCCAGTCGGAGCGGGCGGTGGCGTGCGGGTCGATCGGGCGCACGTCCGGCTCGGGCAGGGTCTTGCCTTCCTTGACCGCTTCACGTTCGAGCATCGAGACGACCTTGTCGGCCTTGTCGAGGCGGCCCTTGGAGGCGAGCCAGCGCGGGGACTCGGGCATGAGGGCCCGCAGGGGGATCATCAGCAGCGCGGGGATGAGGCCGACGATGAACAGCGATCGCCACCCGTAGAGCGGTACGAGGAAGTAGCCTGCGAGGCCTGCGAACAGCAGGCCGACGGGGAAGATGACCTCGTAGAGCAGGAAGAACCGGCCGCGTTTGTGCGCGCCGATGAACTCGTTGATGTAGGCGGAGGCCACGGGGACCTCGCCGCCGGTACCGATGCCCTGCAGGAAGCGGAATACCAGCATGGCCGCGCCGCTCCAGGCGAACAGGCAGGCGATGTCCATCGAGACGAACAACACGATGGTGATGAGCAGGGTGGGTAGGCGGCCGATCTTCTCGGCGACCCAGCCGAAGAGGACCGCGCCGATCAGCTGGCCGAGGTAGCCCGCGGACAGGATGAGCCCGACCCAGGTTGGTGTGAGGTGCCATTCTTTGACGAGCTGAGGCATCGCGAAGGCGATGACCAGCACGGTGTAGGCGTCGAAGAAGGTGGCCGAGCCGATGATGATGCGGATCAGCAGCAGGCGGCGGGTGACCGGGATCCGCTCGAGGCGGGCTACCAGCTCGGCGTGGGCAACGGCTGCGGAGCCGCCCGCGCCGGCGTATGAGGTGGACATGTCGACTGTTTCCTCGCCCTCCGCGGCGCGCTACGGGCGGCGGAGTTCGTCGGGGACTGCGGTGTCACCGGACGGGGCTGCCGCCCGGGGAACCGGGCGGCGCACGCCGGCGTGCGGAAGGAACAGGGGCGACCGCGAGTGGGTACCGCGGTCGGCCCGCCTGGCCCGGTCGGAGTGATCACCGGTCGGGCCGGGCGTGTCTCAGCGTTGCGTCGCGTGCACCGGCGCGGTGCGGTGTCAGGCCAGCCCGGCGGCCTTGATGGCGTCGGCGATCTCGGCCTCGGCCTCGGGCGTCAGGTCGACCAGCGGCGAGCGGATGACGGCGTTGGGCAGGATGCCCCGGGTCCGCAGGCCGATCTTGAGGGCGACGGTGCCCTCCATGTGCGAGCCGCGGTGGTAGACGGCCTTGGTCACCGGCAGCAGCCGGTCGTGGATCTTGCGGGCGGCGGCGTAGTCGCGGGCCTTACCGGCGGCGATCAGCTCGACCAGCGGCTCGGGGGCGAGACCGCCGTAGCCGACGAGCAGGCCGTCGACGTCGAACATGGTGTGCAGCAGGTACTCGTCGTGGCACGACAGGATCTGCAGGTCCGGGTTCTCGCGGCGCAGCACCGGGATCTCGGTGTCCCAGCGGCGCATGTTCCGCACGCCGTTCTTGGTGGCGAACACACCCGGCTGGGCGGCGATCTCCAGCTGTGTGTCGAGGCTGTAGTTCGCCTTGGTGTTGTCCGGGTACTGGAACAGGATCAGCGGCAGCCCGGTCTCCTCGTAGATCGCCCGGTAGCGGTCCTGCGGCGCACCGACCTGGTAGCCGAACCGCAGCCAGCCGTGCGACGGGTAGACCAGACCGGCCGACGCGCCTGCCTCGACTGACCGCTTGGCCTCCTCGACCGCGACCTTCGTGCCCTCACCGGTGATCCCGGCGATGACCGGCACCGACACCTCGTTGACCAGGTTGCGGACCAGCGCGACCTGCTCGTCCTGAGTGAGGAAGGTGCCCTCACCCGCGTGACCCAGCACGACCAGGCTCTTCACGCCGTCGATGCCCGCCAGCCACTTGCCCAGACCGGCCATGGCGGCATGGTCGACGTCCCCGTCCGGGGTGAACGGGGTGACCGGCGCCGGGTTCAGACCGCGCAGATCCAGAGCGGAGAGATCGGAAGTAGACATTCGTTGGCCCTTCTCGGCTGGAGCTTCTTGGTCGTTCACCGGCTCCCCGTCCGTTGCTGGGATCGGTTGCGGGAACGTTCCCAAAGTGTGCGGGTCCGGACGAGGAAGTGTCAACCCCTTGACCGCAGATCGTTTCCGGGAACGTTCCCAACCAGGGTAGGATCCGACCCGTGGTGACGATCGTGGACGTGGCCCGGGCGGCCGGGGTCAGCAAGTCGACCGTGTCACGGGTGCTCGACGAACGCCTGCCCCGGGCGCAGAACGCCACGGCCGATCGGGTCCGCAAGGTCGCCGCCGAGCTCGGCTACGTCCGCGATCCCCTCGCGTCGGGCCTGCGCCGGGTCGGGACCAGCACCATCGGGGTCGTCGTCCCGCACCTGACCGACACCGTCATGGCCATGTTCTACGAGGAGGTCGCCGCGGCGGCCGCCGCCCGTGGCCTGTTCGCCGTGGTCGCGACGACGGAAGACAACCCGGACATCGAACGGGTCGCCGTGGAGTCGCTGGTGCGTCGACGCGTCGACGGGCTGATCCTCACCACCGCCCGCATCAACACGCCGATCCCACTCGGACCGACCAATCCTTCGCTGCGGCATGTGCTGGCCTTGCGCACCAACGACACGAGTTCCGCCTCGATCGGCGACGACCGGCTCGGCGCGCACCTCGCCACCCGCCACCTGCTCGACCTCGGCCACCGACGCATCGGGCTGGTCTGCGGCCCCCCCTACGCCTCCAGCGCACGGGACCGCGAGGTCGGATACCGCGAGGCCCTCGCCGAAGCGGGCGTACCGGTCGACGAGACACTGCTCGCAGGCGACTCCTTCTCCATGCAGGCCGGTGAGGTCGCAGGCCGGACACTGCTCGACCGGGCCGACCGACCCACTGCGATCTTCGCGGTCAACGACAACACCGCGATCGGCGTCATGGCCGCCGCCCACGCCCTCGGCCTGCGCATCCCCGACGACCTGTCCCTCGTCGGCTACAACGACATCCCCATCGTCAGCCGCCTCCCCGTCCCACTCACCACCGTCCGCGTGCCGTTTCCACAGATCGCCGCGAACGCCCTGGAACTCCTCCGTGAGGCAGGCAACGACAGCCCACCCCGCACCCTCATCGCCGCACCGACACTCATCCCACGCAGGTCAACCGTCGCCTGCACAGCTTGAGCCGCCTCCGACGAAGTCGGAGGCGGCTCGGCGACTTCACAACGGGGCACCGGTTCCACGCGTGGGCGGAGGCCGTTGCTGTCGGTCAGTCGGTGTCCGCAAGAAGGCGTCGGGCCCGGCCACGCTCCGGAAGGAAAGTGGTGTCGATCCCGGGAATCCCGCGTCCGCGGATGGAGCAGCCGCGCGTCTCCGGGACGCCCACCAGCGCGATCGCACCGACGACGCACGCCGCCATCATGTAGTACGCCGGAACGAGCTTGTCCCCGGTCGCGTTGATCAAGGCCTGGTTGGCTGCTGGCGCGGTGCCGCCGAACAGTGATGTCGAGATGTTGTAGGCGATCGCGAAGCCTGCGTACCGGACATGGGTGGGGAACATCGCGGGGAAGGTGGCGGAGATCGTCGAAAGCTGAGGGATGTACAGCAGCCCCAGGATCGTGAACGCGA
This sequence comes from uncultured Actinomycetota bacterium, assembly GCA_963750095.1. Lineage (GTDB taxonomy): Bacteria > Actinomycetota > Actinomycetes > Mycobacteriales > Pseudonocardiaceae > Pseudonocardia. The sequence goes on from CAVVPJ010000016.1 coordinate 100,380, forward strand.
TGATCGCCTGCGCGAATCCCTGTGCCATGAGCATGTAGAGCGGTATCGCGAGTACGAAAAGGCCGACGAGCGACACCCACCACATCGGCTTGCGGCCGACACGATCGGAGAGCGCGCCCGAGAACGGCAGCAGGATCATCATGACCAGCTGGCCGATGATGATCAGGACGAGTGCCGCGTTGTCGCTCAGCCCGATCTCGGTTTGCAGGTAGGAGGGCATGTAGGCGAGCAGCGTGTAGTTCGCGACGTTGAGCGCGACGACGAGGCCCGCGAGCTGCAGCAGCGGCCGCCAGTAGCCGAGCAGGTCGCGGAACTGCGTCGAGGTCTCGTGCTCGGTCTGGCCCGACTGCTCCAGCTCGCGGAAGCACGGCGTGTCCTCGAGCTTCGTCCGGAGGTAGATGCCGATGAGCCCGAGCGGCGCGGCGACCAGGAACGGCAGCCGCCAACCCCACGCGGCCATGGCATCCGGCCCGACGACCAGTTGGGTGAGGAGCACGAGCACCGCACCGAGGGTGAAGCCCGCCAGTGTGCCGAACTCCAGGAAGCTGCCGAGGAACCCGCGCCTGCGGTCCGGGGCGTACTCGGCCATGAAGGTGGCCGCGCCGCCGTACTCGCCACCGGTCGAGAAGCCCTGGATCACGCGCAGGACGATGAGCCCGATCGGGGCCGCGATGCCGAGTGTCGCGTAGCCGGGCAGCAGCCCGACGCAGAACGTCGCGCCCGCCATCAGGAGGATGGTGGTCGCCAGCACCCGCTGTCTGCCGAGTCGGTCGCCGAGCGGCCCCCACACGAGCCCGCCGATGGGTCGGATGATGAACGACACCGCGAAGACCAGCAGGCTGCTGAGGGTGGAGGTGGTCGGGTCCTCGCTCGGGAAGAAGGCCTGTCCGATATAGACGGCAGCGTAGGCGTAGACGCCGTAGTCGAACCACTCCGTCGCGTTGCCGATGGCGGACGCTGCGACCGCCCGCTTGATGGTCGTCTGGCTGGTGGTGAACTGGTTGTCCTGGTCGGATGAAGGAGCCATGACGCTCGCCTCCGTGTCTGTTATGACATCGGTCAGTTGGTCGCGACCTCGACCGCCCTGGCCCACAACTCCACCGCCGCGTCGACCTGAGCCTCGTCCACCACAAGGGCGGGGATCATGCGCACCACGTTGTTGTAGGCCCCGCAGGTGAGCAATAGGAGACCACACTCGGCGGCCGCACGCTGGGCGTGCGCCGCGGTCTCGGTGTCCGGCGAGCCGTCGGGGGCGGTGAACTCGCTGCCCAGCATCAGCCCGAGCCCGCGGACGTCGCCGATGGACTTGTTCGCGTCGGCCACCGTCCGCAGCCCGCGCTCCAGTCGCGCCCCCATCGCGGCGGCCCGCGCGACGAGGTCCTCCTCGTCGATCACCCGAAGGGTCGCGAGCGCCGCGGCGCACGAAACCGGGTTGCCGCCGTAGGTGCCGCCCTGCGAGCCCGGCCGCACGCGTTCCATGAGCGTGTGCGACGCGGCGATGGCCGAGAGGGGGAAACCGCTGGCGAGGCCCTTCGCGGTGATCAACACGTCCGGCCGGACGGCGAAGTGATCGTGGCCCCAGAAGCGGCCGGTGCGCCCGAAGCCGGTCTGGATCTCGTCGATCACCAGCAGGATGCCGTGCCGGTCGGCGCGCTCGCGCAGACCTTGCAGGAAGCGGGCCGTCGCGGGCACGTAACCACCCTCGCCGAGCACCGGCTCGACGAAGAACGCCGCCGTGTCGGTCGGGGGTGAGATCGTCGCGAGGACGTAGTCCAGTTCCTGCAGCGCGAAGTCGGTGGCGGTCTCGGCGTCCCAGCCGTAGCGGTACGCGAACGGGAACGGCGACACCGCGACCCCGGAGGGCAGCGGGCCGATCCCGGCACGGAACTTCGTGCCAGAGGTGGTGAGCGCCGCTGCGCCGAACGTACGTCCGTGGAACGAGCCGTGGAAGACGACGATGCCGGGCCGTCCGGTGGCGTGTCGGACGAGGCGCATGGCGGCCTCGACGGCCTCGCTGCCGCTGTTGACGAAGAACAGGGAGTCCAGATCCGACGGCAACACGTCGCCGAGCCGCTCGGTCAGGTCGCGCAGAGGGCGGCTCAGCACGGTGGTGTACTGCCCGTGGATCAGGCGGGCGACCTGCTCCTGCACCGCGGCCACGACCTTCGGATGGCAATGGCCGGTCGACGTCACGCCGATGCCTGCGGTGAAGTCGAGGTAGCGCCTGCCGTCCTCGCCGATCAGGTAGACGCCCTCCCCCCTGTCGACCAGGACCGGGGTGGCCTGCTTCAGGTGCGGTGAGAGCTCTGCCATGGCACGCTTCCGCCGTCCTATCGATCGTACTATTGTTGACAATCCAACCCTAGCGGCCGCTTGGCCGAAGCGCCAGAGTTGCCGCAGTCCGGGAACAGTTGTCCAGGTGGGAGGGCGTACATGCGGGTGGCGGAAGCGGATGCGGGCGCACTGCCGGGAGGACGTTGGGCACCGGTCGCGGCCGTGCCGCACGAGCTGTTCATCGCGGGTCGCTGGCGGCCCGCCGCCGCGGGCGCCACCATGGACGTGCTCGACCCCGCCACTGGTGGTGTCCTGTGCGCCGTGGCCGACGCCTCGGCGAGCGACGGCGTCGAGGCCCTTGACGCCGCCGCGGCCGCGCAGGCCGAGTGGGGCGGCAGCGCTCCTCGAGAGCGCTCCGAGATCCTCCGGCGGGCCTACGAGGCCCTCATGGACCGTCGGGACGAGCTGGCGGTCGTGATGACGCTGGAGATGGGCAAGCCACTGGCCGAGTCCCGCGGCGAGATCACCTATGCGGCGGAGTTCTTCCGCTGGTTCTCCGAGGAGGCGGTGCGCATCGACGGCGGTTATGCCGTCTCGCCCGACGCCGCCGCGCGGTTCCTCGTCATGCGCCAGCCGGTGGGCCCCTGCCTGTTGATCACACCGTGGAACTTCCCGATGGCCATGGGCACACGCAAGATCGGGCCTGCGATCGCGGCGGGCTGCACCGTCGTGGTCAAGCCCGCCGAGCAGACGCCGCTGTCGATGCTCGCGCTGACGGACATCCTGCACGTCGCGGGGCTGCCCGCGGGTGTGCTCAACACCGTGCCGACGAGCAACCCGGGTGCGCTCATGGAGCCGCTCATCCGCGACGGGCGGGCACGCAAGCTGTCCTTCACGGGATCGACCGCCGTCGGCAGAACCCTGCTGGCCCAGTGCGCGGACCGGGTCCTGCGCACCTCGATGGAGCTGGGGGGCAATGCGCCGTTCCTCGTGTTCGATGACGCCGACCTCGACGCCGCCGTGGACGGGGCGTTCGCCGCGAAGATGCGCAACGGCGGTGAGGCCTGCACCGCGGCCAACCGGTACTACGTGCACCGCCGCATCGCCGACGAGTTCACCCGGCGGCTGGCGGACCGCATGGCCGCCCAGACGGTGGGGCGGGGGGTCGACGACGGGGTGACGGTCGGTCCGATGATCGACCGCGCGGCGGTCACGAAGATCGACCGGTTCGTGTCCGATGCGGTGGACAAGGGTGCGAAGGTGGTCGTCGGTGGCAGACCCCGCGCGGGAGCGGGCTTCTTCTACGAGCCCACCGTGCTGCTCGGCGTGGGCGATGACGCGGCGATGCGGCACGACGAGATCTTCGGGCCGGTGGCCCCGATCTCGATCTTCGACGACGAGGACGAGGCCGTCGCGGCGGCGAACGACACAGAGTACGGGTTGATCGCGTACGTCTTCACCCGCGACCTGAACCGGGCCCTGCGGGTGTGCGAGCGGCTGGAGGTCGGGATGGTCGGCCTGAACCGGGGTGTCGTGTCGAACCCGGCGGCGCCTTTCGGTGGGGTGAAGGCGTCGGGCCTGGGCCGCGAGGGCGGGCGGACCGGGATCGACGAGTTCCTGGAGATCAAGTACGTGGGCCTACCCCGGCCGTGAGCGTCCCACTCCCCCGTCAGCCGCGATCCCGATGGTGGTCGGGGTGGGCCTTGGGTTCGGCACTCAGGCGGTCGACGGCGTCCCGCATGTGATCGTCGAGGATGGCGAGCGCGCGGGCCTCGTCGCCGGAGCGGATCGCGCGCGCGATCTCGGCGTGCTCCTCGGCGAGGTGCAGCGGCGCCACGTACATGTCCGTCAGTGCGGACATGCACATCCGCGTCTCGACCAGCAGCGTGCTCGCCATGCGCTGCAGGCGGACACTGCCGGACTGGGCGACGAGCAGCTCGTGGAACGCGAGGTCGCCACGGCTCAGCGCCGCGGAGTCACCGCGGGCCGCGGCGGTCGCCATGCGGGCGACGACCGTGTCGAGTCGGCGGGCCACCTTCGCGACGTCCGTGCGCCGCATGATCGCGCGGATGGCGGCGCTCTCGATCGCGTGCCGGGCGTTGTAGATGTCGCAGACGTCGGCGTCCGTCAATGCGGCCACGAAGATCCCGCGATGGGAGACGCTGCGCAACAGGCCCTCCTGCACCAGGCGCTGCATCGCCTCGCGGAGCGGTCCGCGGCTGACGCCGAACTGTGCGGCCAGGTTCACCTCGCCGACCTGGGAGCCCTGGGGAAGGGCGCCCGACATCACCGCCTCGCGCAGTTGCTCGGCGATCCGCGACGATGTCGGCACCCGGTCGATCGGACCGAACTTGCCCGGCTGCGCCATCAGCTCGTCCCCCCGGCGAACAGCGTCCCGAGCTCGGAACACCGCGGTCGCTCGCCCGCGAGCCGCAACCCCTCCCACGCCGAGACCTGGTTCGCGGTCAGCACGGGCTTGCCCAGTGCCCGCTCCAGGGCCTCGACGTGCGCGACGGTGTGCAATGCGGTGTCGGGAAGGAGGAGCGCCCCGGCGTCGGGATCGTCGCCCGCGGCCGCGATCGCGTGCAGCTCCGTGCCGCTGAGCGTGCCGACCTCGGCGGCGGTGACGATGCCGTGGCTGCGCACGCTCGTGACCCCGATCCCGGCGCAGCGCAGGAAGTCGGCGAACAAGAGGGCCACGTCATCGGGATAAGTGGCGACCACGGCGACCTCGTCCACCCCCAACTCCTGTGCCGCGCCGACGAACGCCAGCGAGGCGCTGCTCGCAGGCACCCCCGCCACTGCGGCCAGCTCCGCCGCCTGTGCCTGCGCGCCGTGCCAGCCGAACGCGAAGCTGCCGCTCGTGCACGCCCACACCACGGCCGCGGGCCCGAGCGGGGCGAGGGCACGGGCCCCGTCGGCCAGCCGGTCGGCGCGGCCCCAGTCGAGCAGGGCGTCGAGACGGTGCGCGTCCTGCACCATCACGGTGTGCTGCACGGCGAACCGGACGTCGAGGCGCGTGGCGAGCTCGACGTAGTCGAGCTCTGCCGAGTGACCCGGATACAGGATCCCGATGGGACGGCGCACGGCTCCCCTCCTCGCTCATGAGGTTGTTGACAATCCTACATTTCGGAACCTAGCGTCGGCAGCGGTGGACCGACGACCCGGGGAGGATCATGGCATCGGACTACCGGCCGTTCCTGCGCGTCACGTGGTCGGATCCCGACGGGCCCGCGACCGGGTACGTGGTGGTGGATCGGCTGGTGTGCGGCATCGCGACGGGTGGGCTGCGCACCCGGGCGGGTTGCACCTTGGGCGAGGTCGAGGACCTCGCCCGGGAGATGTCGCTGAAGGCAGGCGCCTACGGGCTCCCCGTCGGGGGCGCCAAGGGCGGGCTCGACCACCCCTCCGACGCCCCCGACGTCGACGACGTCCGCGCGCGCTTCGTCGCCGCGATCCGGCCGCTGCTGGACTCGATCTGGGTGACCGCGGGTGACCTCGGTACCCCGCAGGCCGCCCTCGACGCGGTGTTCGAACGGGTCGGGCTCGGGCCTTCGTCGTTGCGGGCGGCGCTGCGCCGCAGCCCTGAGCCGGACGCCACCACGGCCCGTGTACGGGACGGCTTCGCCCTCGTCGACGACGGGCTCGCCATGCCCGATCTGATCGGTGGCTACGGCGTCGCGGAGGCCGCGCTCGCAGGCCTTGAGGGTCTCGGGCTGGCGCCCCGGCAGAGCCGGGCCGTGGTGCAGGGATTCGGGGCGATGGGCGGGTCGTCCGCGCTCTACCTGCACCGGGCAGGTGTACGGGTGGTCGGGATCTGCGACGTGCACGGCCTGGTCCGCAACGAGCGCCGCGGTCTGGACGTCCCCACCCTGCTGCGCGGCAGGCGCCCGGGCGGCCTGATCGACCGGACGCTGCTGCGTGACGACGACGAGCAGCTGCCCGGCGCGGCATGGCTGGACGTGGCGGCCGAGGTCGCCATTCCCGCGGCCACCTCCTACGCGGTGACCGAGGCGGACACCGACAGGATGCGGGTGCGCCTCCTCGTGGAGGCGGCGAACGTGCCGCTGACGCCGGGGGCGGAAGAACGTCTGGTCGGCCGTGGCGTGCCGGTCCTCCCCGACTTCGTCGCGAACGCGGGCGCCGTCGCCTGGGCCTGGTGGGTGATCTTCGGCCTGGTGACCGACGCCGGCAGTGCGCGGTCCATGGTCTCTTCGCACGTGCGTCCCCTCGTGGACCGCCTGATGTCGGCCTGGAACCACGACCGGCTCGCACTGCGGGAGCACGCCCGCACGCTCGCGATTCAGCAAGGCACCGACATGGACCACCGTTTCGGCTCCGTGCAGGAGCGCATCCCGCTCTTCGAGGCCGGGCTCCTCGCCGCCCGGCCCGCCCTCGCCGCCCGCTCGACGTAGACACAGGAGACACCCGCAGATGACCCGCTACCTCGACATCTCGCTGGACAAGCGCGGCGTGACGTGCGTCGCGCGTCTGCTCGACGATCTGGCGCCGCGTACGTGCGACGCGGTATGGAAGGCGCTGCCGCTGGGCTCGGACGTCTACCACGCCAAGTACGCCAGGAACGAGATCTACACGCTGATCGAGGCCTTCGCCGACCCCGAGCCCGGCCGGGAGAACCCCACGATCACGCCGATCCCCGGTGACGTCGTCTACTTCAGCTTCGAGCAATGGCAGCTCGCGACGCCGTCGCACGGCTACTCCGCAGGAGAGCAACCGCATCGCGCGGCACAGATCGTCGACCTGGCATTGTTCTACGAGCGCAACAACCTGCTGCTCAACCCCGACTACGGCTTCGTCCCGGCCAACGTCTTCGCCACGATCGTCCGCGGCCTCGACGAGCTGGCGGCGGCGTCACAGGACCTCTGGAAGCGAGGTGTGGAGGGCGAGACGCTGAGCTTCCGCCGTCACGACGGCGAGCTCTGAACCACCGCCGATCCGGCGAAGCCTGCCGCGTCCGCGCCGGGAGCGAAGAGGCGCTGGACCGGCGGACCGGGCGAGGTCACCCCGGCGCCGCGCAGAGCCGCCCACAGCGACACCTGGTTGGCGGTGAGCACCGGCTTGCCCAGCACCGCCTCGAGCTCGGCGATCAGGTCATACGTCGGCACGTTCGTGCAGGCGATGAACACCGCCTCGGCGGCCTCACGGTCGGCCGCCAGCACCAGGTCGCGGACGGCGCCGGTGGGCACACGCCAGATGTCTCGATCAAGGTCGAGGCCATCATGGGCGACCACCCGGAACCCGGCGGCGTGCAGGAACGCGTCGAGGAGGGCCCGCAGCGCCGGGAGGTAGGGCGACACGACCGCGACGTCGCGGACGTCCAGATGGTGCAGCGCGTCGAGCATCGCGCCCGAGGTCGTGACGGCCAGCGGTGCACCGGCCCCCACCATGACCTCGCGCATCCGCCGCTCGCCGTCGAGACCGTGTACGAAGCTCCCGGACGAGCAGAGGTAGAGCAGCACATCGGGCTCGGCGGCCAGAACGTCGAGCGTGCCGACCCGCAGCGCCTCGTCGGTGCTGAGCCGCTCGGCGAGATCCACACCCACCAGCAGCCGCTGGTGGCGGGTGCGCGTGACGAGGAGGTCCGTCCCGCCGGGCGCCCACCGCCAGATCTCCCGGTCCAGCGCGAAGTCGTACGGCACCACGACCCCCACCCGCCGCCCCCCGGCCGACCCGCGATCCGGTCGGAGGTCCACCTTGCCCCCATCCCATCGTTAGATTGTTGACAATAGTACGATGCACTGGCTACCGTGCGAAACGCAAGGCCCGTCACGACCACCGCCGGGGGAGCCTATGCCGTTGCCGCGGGTGGCCGTGCTGGCCGATCGTGACCTCCCCCCCAACCTCGACGAGATCACCCGGTTCTGTGAAGTCCGCACCGCTGGCGCCGACGATCTGCCCACCGCGCTGGTCGGCGCGGAGGTGCTGCTGACATGGGACTTCCAGACCCCGGCGCTGGCAGGCGCGTGGGCGGCCGCGGACCGGCTGCGCTGGGTGCACACCGCCAGCGCCGGAGTCGACAACGTGCTCACCGCCGAGGTCGCGGCGAGCGATGTGACGGTGACGAACTCCCGTGGAGTGTTCGACGTGCCCCTCGCCGAGTACGTCCTGGGCCTGGTGCTGGCGTTCGCCAAGGATCTTCCCGGGACCTGGGACCGGCAGCGACGCCGGGAATGGCAGCACCGGGACACCGAGCGCGTGGCATCCTCGACGGCCGTGATCGTCGGCGTCGGCCCGGTAGGTCGTACGATCGCCCGGCTGCTGCGCGCCGTCGGCGTGCGGGTACGTGGCGTCGGCCGCACCGCCCGCGGTGGCGACCCCGACTTCGGCGACATCAGCGCCTCCGCCGACATGCTCCGGTTGTTGCCGGAGGCCGACTGGGTCGTGCTCGTCGCACCCCTGACCGAACAGACCCGCAGGATGCTGGGCGCGGCCGAGCTCGCCGCCATGCCTGCGAGCGCCCGGTTGATCAACGTCGGGCGAGGCGGGCTCGTCGACGAGGACGCGCTGGAGGCCGCGCTCCGGGCGGGCACCCTCGCCGGGGCCGCGCTCGACGTGTTCGAGCGGGAGCCGCTGCCGTCGTCCTCACCGCTGTGGAATCTGCCAGGCGTCCTCGTGTCCCCGCACATGGCGGCCGACACCGTCGGCTGGCGGGAGCAACTGGGCGAGCTGTTCCTCGACAACCTCCGGCGCTGGTGCGCCGGGCAGCCGCTGCACAACGTCGTGGACAAGGCCCTCGGCTACGTCCCGACCACCACCGGCCTGGAGAAAGCGTGACGGATCTTGCCGACTGGACGGCCTCCGAGCTGGTGGCGGCGTACGCGCGCCGCGCTGTCTCACCGGTCGAGGTGACCCGATCCGTGCTCGACCGCATCGGCAAACGCGACCCCGACCTGAACGCCTTCTGCTTCGTGGACGAGCAGGTCGCGCTGGACCAGGCGGCCCGGTCGGAGGAACGCTGGCGGACCGGGACGCCCGACGGGCCGGTCGACGGGGTGCCGACGTCGATCAAGGACCTGTTCCTCACCCGCGGATGGCCGACGCTGCGGGGCTCACGCACCATCGACCCGCACCAGGAATGGGCCGAGGACGCGCCGTCGGTCGCGCGCCTGCGCGAAAGCGGAGCGGTGCTCATCGGCAAGACCACGACGCCGGAACTGGGCTGGAAGGGCGTCACCGACGGGCCACTGACGGGGATCACCCGCAATCCCTGGGACCGGTCGCGGACCTCCGGAGGATCCAGCGGAGGCGCGGCCGTCGCGGCCGCGACCGGGATGGGCCCGCTGGCCACCGGCACCGACGGGGGCGGCTCGATCCGCATCCCGGCCGGGTTCTGCGGGATCGTCGGCTTCAAGCCGACCTATGGCCGCGTCCCCCTCTACCCCGCCAGCCCGTTCGGCACCCTCGCGCACGCAGGCCCGATGACGCGCACCGTCGACGACGCCGCCCTGATGCTCGACGTGCTCAGCAGGCCCGATCCCCGGGACTGGTCGTCGCTCGACGCGCCCACCGCGTCGTTCCGCGAACACCTGGACGACGGCGTGGCCGGGATGCGCATCGCCTTCAGCCCGGGTCTCGGCTACGTCGACGTGGACCCGGACGTGGCGGGCCCTGTGCGGTCGGCGGTCGAGGTCCTGACCGAGCTCGGCGCCGTCGTCGAGCAGGCCGACCCCGGCTTCCCCGACCCGGTGCACGCGTATCACGTCCTGTGGTTCAGCGGCGCAGCCAAGTCACTCGAACATGTGCAGCAAGCGCAGTGGGAACGGCTGGACCCGGGGCTCCGGGAGATCAGCGAGCAGGGGCGAACGCTCTCCGCGCTCGACTACCTCGACGCCGTCGCCGAACGGATGGCGCTGGGCTCGCGGATGGGCCGATTCCACGAACGCTTCGACCTGCTCGTCACACCGACCCTGCCGATTCCCCCCTTCGCCGCAGGCCGCGAGGTGCCCGAGTCGTGGCCATCGCCCCGATGGACGAGCTGGACCCCGTTCACCTACCCGTTCAACCTCACCCAGCAGCCCGCCATCACTCTCCCCTGCGGCTTCACCCCAACCGGGCTGCCGCTCGGCCTCCAGATCGTCGGCCCACGGCACGCCGACGCACGGGTGCTGGCCGCGGCCAAGGCCTACCAGAACGCGACACACTGGCATGGACATCGCCCGACGAGATAAGGCTCGGCCGCCGAGCCCATGTGCAGGTCTCATGACTGGGAAGATGCGACGACCAGACCCCAGAACGCGTCACTCTTCCGTGGTCCGTGGTCGTTCGGACACCAGCTGTCTGCCGATCAGCCAACCGACCCGGCACAGTGCTCCTCGCTCGCGGGCCAGAGTCCGCGTCGGCGCACGGTCCGTCGGGGACGCCGACCCGGACCGAGCCTGCCGCGGCGCGCGGCAGCGGACCCGAGGAGGCAGCGGTCATGATTTCGCACCGGGCACTCCTCGGCCAGGCCGTGGTGCCGGGCCGAACGTGGATCGGGCTGAGACCGCGACGTGAGCAATGCCGAACGGGGCTGGCCCGGTGCGACCGGCTCAGACCAGGTCGTGCTCGTAGGCGAAGGCAGCGGCAGCGGTCCGCGAGCCGACGTTGAGCTTGACGAAGATGTTCGAGAGATGCCGGGCCACGGTCTTCTCCGAGAGCACCAGTTGCGAAGCGATCTCGGGGTTGCTGTGGCCCGCGGCGACAAGCCGGAGCACCTCGATCTCGCGCGGACTGAGACCGCCTGGCGACTTCGTCTCACCCAGTAGGGCGGCGGCCTTCCGCTCGGCCGGGCCCGCACCGAGGTCGGCGAATACCTTGTGGGCCGCGGTCAGGTCGGCAACCGCCGACTCCTCGTCACCGAGCAGCCGCAGCGCCCGACCGACCAGAATCCGGCTCCGCGCGGACTCGTAGGGTGCGGAGAGCTGCGACCAGGCCTCCACCGCTCGGCGAGCGGCCTGGAGTGCGGGCTCCGCTGCGCCCTTGGCCAGCTCTGCTGTTGCGACGGCGTACCGACCGGCGGCCTGGAGGGCGGTGCAGCCGAACTTCTCCGCGATCTCGCAGAGCTCCTCGCCGAGCCGGGCCGCGTCCTCGGCGTCTCCCGTGGCCACCAGGACCTCGACCGCGGCCGCCAGTATCTGCGAGCGGCGCACGGGGTCTTGACGTTCGGCGAGCAGCCGATGGATCGCCGCCGTGGCCGAATCACGGCGATCCCGGGCCAGCCAGAGCAGGGCGCGGCCCGGCTGGGCGGGGTGGCCGCGCTCGGCGGCCCTGGCGTAGGCGGCCTCGGCGGTGTCGTACTCGCCGCGCAGCCGGTGTGTCTCGCCGCGCTCGTAGTGGGCCAGTGCGAGGGCCGGGTCGCCTCCGGCCGCCCGGTATCGGTCAACAGCCCGTTCGAACTCCTCGACCGCGTCGGCATAGGCGCCGTGCAGCCGCAACAGCTGGCCCCGGTGGGTCGCACACTGACCGGTGTAGGCGACGAGCCCCGGCTGAGCGTCGCACCAGGTGGTCAGCGCGTGGGTCCACTCGCCTGCCCGACCGTAGTCAGAGACCTCCTGGCAGGCCTCGATCGTCGAGCAGTAGACCCTCCCGGCCGTCACCGGCGTCACCTCGCCCGCCATCACTCCGACCAACGCCTCGTCCATCCGCTTCAGGCCGTCGGCGACCCGGCCGGAGTAGAGCATCAGTCGGCCCTCGGCGTGGAGCCCGAGGGCGAGCAGGTCGGGCTCGGCAAAGCGACGGCCGTAGTCGGTGATCCGGGGTGCCAGCGGGAACGCTTCGGCGAACTCGCCGTTGAGGATGTGCCCCATCATCTGCGCGTCGCACAGGTAGCCACACTCGGCCACGTCGGCAGCGACCTCGTCCAGAAGCCGCGCAGCCCTGGCGTGCCAGCCGTTGCCGACGGCCAGCTCACCGGCCTGCCGAAGGGTGGTGGTCATCAGGTACGCGGCCCGCACCGCCGCCAGCCGATCACCGGCCTCGAGGCTCGCCTGGTAGGCGCGCTGCAGCGCGTGGACACAGTCGTTGCGACGGCCGAGCAGGAAAGCGGTGGTCGCCAGCGCAGCGAAGTCGTCAGCCTTCAATTCCGTCTCGTCCAGGTCGGACAGCGCCCGGTACGCCGCCACCCACTCGCGACGCTCGTATGCCTCTCGTGCCCGGTGGAGATCCTCGACGACACCCATGGCGACCACCCCCTGCCCGTCCGAGCGTAGTCGGCGGCGGTGTCGTGTCAGGGCGTCTGCGCCGCGATCCCTGTCCGGTTTGGCCGCCGGACCGCGAGCGCGATGAGGCAGGGGAAGGCAGCGGACCAGCGATCCGAGCCGTAGCGGCGGGCCGGGTCACCGAGGTCGGGCTGAGGGTCGCCGCGGGGCCTCCTCAGGCGCGACCCCGGCCGTCGCCGTGGCGCGCCGGTCGATCTTGTCGGCGACGTACGCCGCGTCCCGCCCGACGCCGGGGAACACCATGGAGCTGAACGCGAACTGGAACGAGAGCCCGCAGAAGAAGAGTCCTGGCACGTTGTCGACGACGCCGCGGTATTCGCGCGGCCACCCGTCGTCAGCGGTGATCGGTGCCTCGATCCAGTTGAAGTCCGGCCGGAAGCCGGTCGCCCAGATGATGTTGGCGACGTCGAGGACCCGCCCGTCGTCGAGCTTCGGCTTCCCGTCGGCGGAGACGTCGGTGACCTTGTGCTCGATCCGTTCCACGCCACGCTCGGCGAGGTGGTGCGGCTTCACCCGGGTCGTCGGTGCCCCCTGATGACGGACCTTCTGCATCTCCTTGCGGCCCATCGGCGTACGCCGGGTCAGCACGTGCTTCCACAAGAAGACGATGACCGGCAACGCCACCTTGACCCTGGCCGAGTCCCAGTCGAGGGGGATGTTCCCGCGATCGGGACCCGCCAGGATCACGGCCCGGTCCGCGGCCACCTCGTAGGCGATGTCGTGGCCGGAGTGCGAGGCACCGACGACCACGGTCGTCCCGGGCTGGAGCTGGGTGGGGTTCATGTACTCCGTGGAATGGAACTGCCGGATCCGCGGATCGAGCGAGGCTGCGACGTCGGGCACCCGGGGGATGCGGCCGAACGTTCCGGTGGCGACGACGACGTTGTCGCACTCCACGCCGTCAGACCCCAGATGGGCGGTGAACCCGCCGCCCTCGCGGGGTACGAGTCGATCCACCCGGGTCTGCATGCGTACCGGCAGGTCCATCTCCACGGCGTACTGCTCGAGGAAGCCTGCGACCTCGTCCTTGCCGGGGAAGTGCCACGGATCGCCGGGGAAGTCCATGCCGGGCAGCCCGTCGAACTTCGCAGGCGAGTAGAGCTTGAGCGAGTCGTAGTGGCAGCGCCAGTTGTCGCCGATCCGGTCGTTGCCGTCGACGATCAGGAACTGCCGACCGAGCCGTGTGAGGTGGTAGCCGGTGGCCAGGCCAGCCTGGCCTGCACCGACGATCAGGGTCTCGATGTGCTGGGTGGTGGTCATGACTGCTTCTCCTGCGCGTGGTCAGTGGGCGACGAGATGGAGGCTCTGGACCGTGTTGCCACCGTCCTGGACAGGCACGGCCCTCCTGTTCGTGATGTGAGTGGTGTCCACGGCTGCGATGCTAGGAATCTGGTCACCTGGCCGCGTCGGACTGGATACCCATTCGGGCCGCCACCGCCAATGGGTGGTTTTGCCCATGCTCAGACTTCCGGAACACCCTTATCGGGTGGCCGCCACGCCGTGCCGAAATGCTTCCTGTCATCCGGGCTGCGGCGGCGCGAAGAAGGCGGGACTCATCATGGCCAGGCCGTTTGCGCGGCGGGCGGGCAGCCAAGGGTAGAGCGGTACGATGAGCTCGTGCGGCCCGCACCGGCGATGGAGAAGGCGGCGGCCGCCCTGGTTGAAGGCGACTGGGAAACGGCGCGTGCCTGTTTCGAGGCTGCCCTGCACCGGCAGGAGTCGCCGGAGGGCCTGTTCGGGCTGGGCACGGCGCTGTGGTGGCTCGGTGAGACCGATGCGGCGCTGCGCGCGCAGGAGCGCGCCTACGCGGGGTTCCGCAAGCGCCCGGATCCGCCGTCGGCGGCGCTGGCTGCGATCTCGCTGTGCCTGACCTATCGCGCGAGCCTCGGCAACTATGCGGCGTCCCGCGGGTGGGTGCGTCGGCTGTCGAGGCTGGTCGAGCAGTACGAGCTGGTGCCGCTGCAGGGGTGGCTCGCGTTGTGTCGCGCGGTGGCCGCGAACGACGCGAACGAGCCGACAGCGGCGGAGTCCCTGGCGCGCGGTGCGCTCGATGTCGCGCGCAGCACGGGCGACGCCGATCTTGAGCTCTGCGCGCTCAGCGAGGTGGGTACGGCCCTGGTGCAGGCGGGGAAGGTCGGCGAGGGCACGGCGCTGTTCGACGAGGCGATGGCCGGTGCGCTGGGCGGCGAGGCCGAGCGGCTGGAGACCGTGGTGTTCGCGAGCTGCCGGTCGATCATCGCGTGCAGCCGGGCGCTCGAGATCGAGCGGGCGATGCAGTGGATCCGCGCGACCGAGGGCTTCACGCGTCGCTACGGCGCGCTGCACCTGTACACGACGTGCCGTACCCAGTACGGCTGCCTGCTGTTCGGCCAGGGGCGGTGGGCCGAGGCGGAGGCGGAGCTGCGGGCGGCGTTGCGGATCGGGCGGGACGCGGAGCGTTCGCTGTACGGGGAGGCGCTGGCGAAGCTGGCCGAGCTGCGGGTGGCCCAGGGCCGGACGGACGAGGCCTCGGAGCTGCTGAAAGGCTTTGAGGACCACTTCGCGGCGGCCTACCCGCGGGCGCTGATCCAGCTGCGGCACGGCGAACCGCGGCTCGCCGCGGTCATCCTCGACCGGCGACTGGGCGGATTCGGGGAGGACTGCGTGGAGGCCGCTGCGCTGTGCGAGCTGCGGGCCGAGGTCGACGTCGCGTTGGGCGACCCCGAGGCCGCAGCGGAGCGGGCGGGACGGCTGGCCCGACGGGGTGCCGAGACCGGGTGCGCGGTGCTGGTCGCGCGCGGCGAGCGGGCGCGGGGCCACGCGCTCGCCCGCACCGACGGCATGCGGGCGGTGCGGCACCTGGGACGGGCGCTGGACACGTTCGGTCGTGTCGGCCTGCCGTACGAGGCCGCCCGGACCCATCTGCTCCTGGCGCGTGCCTTCGCGCCGGGCGAGCGCACCGCGGCCGTCGCCGAGGCGCGTGCCGCGCTCACCACGTTCGACGGCCTCGGCGCCGCGGCCGACGCGGACGAGGCCGCGGCGTACCTGCGTGAGCTGGGCGTGCGGGCCGCGCCCCGCGGGCCACGCGGCGCGCCGGTCCTCACGCGGCGCGAGGCGGAGGTGCTCGCGCTGCTCGCGCAGGGGCTGTCGAACCGGGAGATCGGCGAGCGGCTGTTCCTGAGCCGCAAGACGGTCGAGCATCACGTGCGTCGCGTGCTCACCAAGCTCGGGGTGGGCAACCGGACCGAGGCGGCCGCGTACGCGGTGCGGCACAGCCAGCCGGACCAGGGTCGGTGAGCGGTGGCGGAACAGGTCCGGTTCTGCGCGGCCCCTGACGGCGTCCGCATCGCGTTCGCGACGCACGGGGACGGCCCGGCGCTGGTCCGGGTGGCCACCTGGCTGACGCACCTGGAATACGACGGGCAGATCTACCGGCATTGGCTCACCGAGCTCGCTGCAGACCACACCATGGTCCGGTACGACATGCGCGGGATGGGGCTGTCCGACCGGGACGTCCGGGATTTCTCACTCGACGCCCGGGTTTCCGACCTGGAAGCCGTGGTGGACGCCGCGGGCCTGGAGCGGTTCGCGTTGCTCGGGCTGTCTGGCGGCGGTCCGATCGCGGTGGCCTACGCCGTGCGACACCCGGCACGGGTCAGCCACCTGGTCCTCTACGGAACCTACGCGCGGGGACGGGCCATGCGCGGGCGCTCGGCGAAACAGGGGGAGGACCGGCTGCTGGTCGACCTCACCCGGGTGGGATGGGGCCGGTCGAACCCGGCGTTCCGCCAGGTCTTCACGACCCTCTACATGCCGGATGCCTCCCCTGCCGAGGTTGCCGCGTTCGACGAGCTGCAACGTGTCTCGGCCGCGCCCGACGCCGCGGCCGGTCTCCGGGAGGCCTCCTACGGCCTCGACGTGTCAGAGCTGGCCCGCCGGGTTGTCGTCCCGACCCTGGTGATGCACGTCCGCGACGACGCCATCGCACCGTTCGAGGAGGGGCGGCGCATCGCGGGGCTGATCCCGGGTGCCCGGTTCATCCCGCTGGCCGGGCGGAACCACATCTTTCTCGGGCCGGACGACCCGGCGTGGTCCGAGTTCGTCGCCGGGATCCGCCGGTTCCTCGCCGAAGACCACCCCGCGGCGCCGAGCGTCCCCCCGCCGGGCCTGACGGCGCGGGAACGCGCCGTCGTGGGGCTCGTCGCCGAGGGACTGGACAACCAGCAGATCGCCCGACGGCTGCGGCTGAGCGTGCGCACCGTCGAGCGGCACCTGTCCAACGTCTACACGAAGCTCGGCGTCTCCGGGAAAGCGGCAAGAGCCGCGGCCGCGGTGCGCTTCACGGGGCACGGCTGACACGGCCCGGCGGGGCGAGGCGCTGCGTGTGCGCCGCCATCGTCAGCGCTCCCACGGCCGGTCGTCTGCGTGCAGGCACCGAAGCCGCGCACCGGTAGGCCGCCCTACCGTCCGGCTCGGAGGCGGTGAGCATGCGGTGGACGGACAGCGGATCGCGGGCCGTCGGCGAGTCGGCCGTGGACGGTGCGCGGGCGTCCACGGTGGCGCCGGTGCTGTTTCTGTGCACGTTCGCCGCGCAGTCGGCCGTGTTCGTGCTGTCCCCGCTGCTTCCCCGGCTGGCGGTGGAGTTCTCCGTCCCGGTCGCCGCGGTGGGGCAGCTCCGCGCGGTGTCCGGGCTCGCGGCGGGCGCCGCGACGCTCGGGCTCGGCCTGCTGTCTTCGCGGGTGTCGCTGCGTCGGCTGCTCGTGACAGGCCTGATCCTCATCGCCGCGGGCTCGTTGGCTGCGGCGCTCTCGCCGGACTTCGCGACGCTGGCGGTGACGCAGGGCGCGATCGGCGCCGGGCTCGGTGCGGTGGTGACCGCGGGCACCGCGGCACCTGCGCGGTGGGCCCCCACGCACAGCCGGACGCGGGTGCTGTCCTGGGCGCTGATCGGGCCGCCCGCCGCGGCGATCGTGGCCACCCTGGCCGCCGGGCTGCTCGCGGACGTCAGCTGGCGGGCCGCCTGGCTGGCCGTGCCCTTCGCGGCGAGCGTCGTCGCCCTTGCCGTGGTCCGGACCCGCCCGCGCGACGACCCGACGCCCCGTGCGGCGGCACGGCCCGGCGGGGTGTGGCGGGTGCCGGGCGTTCCGGGATGGCTGGCCGGTGAGCTGCTGGCCTACTCGGCGTGGTCGGCGATCCCGGTGTACTCCGGCGCGCTGCTGATCGAGTCCTACCGCGTCCCGGCCGCCGCAGCGGGGCTGGCGATCGGGGCGAGCGCCGCGGCGGTCGTGCTCGGGAACGTGCTCGCCCGTCGTCGGGTGTCGCGGTCACCAAGGCGGCTGCTGCTCGTTCTGGCGGCGCCGCTCGCCTGCGCGTCGGCGGCGTTCGGCGCGGCCCGTCCCGATTTCGCGGTGAGCGCCCTGCTGCTGGTGGTGCTCGGCGCCCTGGCCGGTGCCCGCGCGCTGGCGGGCAGCGGGCTCGGGCTGGCGCTGGTGGCTGCGGAGCACGGCGTCGCGGTGATGGCCGCCCGAACCACCGCGCAGCAGCTCGGCTACCTGTTCGGCGCCGGGCTCGGCGGCGTGACGATCGCCGCGAGCGGCTACGGCGGACTCGGCATCCTGCTCGCGGCGCTGTTCGGCCTGGCCGCGGTGCCGCACGTCCGGGCGGTCCGGCGCCGCTCCGGAGCGGTTGCGGGATTGCGCCACCGATTAGGGGCGTCGCCCGATGTCCGGACACGGCCGGGCACGCAAGCATCGCATTGACGTCGGGGGCCGCCGTCCCCCGGAAGAGCAGGGAGGATCTCATGACGACAACGACACCGGTGATCGACGAGGCGGCGCTGGAGGCGTTCCTCGGGCAGGCCGTCACCGACGCGGGCGCGGCGGTCAGCGTGCTGCTCACCCACCTCGGCGACCGGCTCGGCCTCTACGCCGCGATGGCCGACTCCGGACCCGTCACCGCCGACGAGCTGGCGCGGCGCACGGGCACCAACCCGCGGCTCGTCCACGAGTGGCTGTGCAACCAGGCCACCGGCGGCTACGTCGCCTACGACGCGGACACCGAACGGTTCCACCTCCCGCCCGAGCAGGCGTTCGTGCTGGCCGACGAGTCCAGCCCGGCCCTGGTGCAGGGGCTGTTCGACCTGGTGGCGGCCGTGTACCGGGGCATCGACAAGGAGGTCGAGGTGTTCCGCACCGGCACCGGGCTGGCCTGGCGGGACCACCATCCCGACCTGTACGCAGCCACCGAACGCTGCTTCCGCCCCGGCTACCGCGCACACCTGGTGCAGGAGTGGATCCCGGCCCTGGACGGGATGCACGACAGGCTCACCGCAGGCGCCCGGGTGGCCGACGTCGGCTGCGGACGAGGCGCGTCCACACTGGTCATGGCCCGCGCCTACCCCGGCTCCACGTTCGTCGGCTACGACTACCACGCCCCTTCGGTCGACGCGGCCCTGGCGGCGGCCGCGGCCGCCGGGATGGCCGACCGGGTCCGCTTCGAGGTGGCCGACGCGACCGAGATCACCGGGCCTTTCGACCTGATCGCGTTCTTCGACTGCTGGCACGACACCGCCGACCCGCTCGGCGTCGCCCGGGCCGCCAGGCGGGCGCTCGCGCCGGGCGGGACCGTGCTCGCCGTCGAGCCGTACGCGAACGACCGGCTCGAGGACAACGTCAACCCCCTGGGCCGGTTCGGCTACGGCATCTCGACGGTGGTGTGCACGCCGTGCTCGATCAGCGACGGTGGACCCGGACTCGGCGCCCAGGCAGGCGAGGCGCGCACCCGCGAGCTGTTCCGCGAGGCGGGCTTCACGAGCTTCCGCCGGGCGAGCGAGACACCGTTGAACATCGTCTACGAGGCCCGCGCCTGACGGCGGCACCGACCCCCGGATCAGCACGGACACCAGGATCAGGAACGTGCTCAGGGGCCGGTGCGTGGGCGAGTTCGATGATCTGTTTCGGGCGGCCCGCGTGGTCCGCCCTAGAGGGAGCTCCCGTACTCGAGGTTGTGGCGGGCGAGCGTCGGCTCGGTGCCGAAGTAGATGTGCTTGGACATGTCGGCGGAGTACCGGCTCGCGGGCGGCGTCCTGCCCAGCGCCTCGGCCATGCTGCGGATGTGGTGGGGGCCCGCCCCGCAGCAGACGCCGAGGTAGGCGACGCCGTCCGCCCGAGCCTGCCGGGTGAACTCGGCGATCTCGTACCGGTTGCAGGTGAACGGATCGAGCGCCGTCGGGAACGGGCGGCCGCCAGGCAGGTCGGCGCACTCGGGGTCGCGCAGTGACTGGAAGGTGGGCTGCCGTGCGGTCGTGCGGTAGGGCACGGGCAGTGCGGCGAACGGCACGTCCACCACCGGACGGGCCTCCCGGATCAACGGCAGCATCGTCGCGGGCCCGTGCGAGCAGTTGAACCCGACCACGTCGGCGCCCGCGTCGGCGAGCCTGCGGCACGCCTCCGGCAGCGGGACGCCGTCGCGGGTGTCGGGGCCGCGCTGGGGCGCCAGCGTGATCACCGCGGCCAGCGCGGCGCGCCGGATCACGTCCAGGGCGATGAGCGCCTCGTCGAGATAGCGGAAGGTCTCCCCGACGACGAAGTCCACGCCCGCCTCGGCCGCCCAGCCCACCTGCTCGTCGAACATGACCCGCACGCGGGCCGCCGAGCACGGGTCGGCGGGGTCGTAGACGTTGGTGTTGCAGATGTTGCCCGCGAACAGGGCACCGCCCGCGTCGGCGACCTGGCGGGCCAGCCCCAGTGCCTGGCGGTTCAGCGGTTCGAGCAGGTGGTCCTTTCCGACGATCCGCAGCTTCTCGCGATGGGCGTAGTAGGTGAAGGCCTCGACCACGTCCGAGCCCGCGTGCACGAACTCCTCGTGCAGCGCGGTGACCCGCTCGGGATGCTCAAGGACGACCTCCGGGACGAACCCGCCCGCCTGCAGGTAGCCGCGGCGCTCCAGCTCGAAGAGGTAGCCCTCGGCGCAGATCACCGGGCTGGCGGCCAAGGCGGACATGAGGTCTGGACGGGGTTGCGCGGCGGTCATCGTCACCCTCCTCGGTTCGGCGGACTCATCGGTGCAGCGGTCAGCTCCACGGGAACGGAGAGCTGCTGGTGGGGTGCAGCTCGCCGCGGGCGAAGCGGTGGAAGCGGAAGGGTTGGAGCAGCTCCTGCGGCGCGCCGAGCAGCTCCTTGGCCACCAGCGCGCCGACGCCGATCATCTTGTAGCCGTGGTTCGAGTCGGCGATGACGTAGACGTTGCCCCGGAACCGGTCGAAGATCGGGAAATTGTCGGGGGTGAAGCAGCCGAGCCCGCCGGACGGCTTCGCGGAGTACCGGTGGGCGGCACCCGCGAAGCGCTCGTGGCAGTGCGCCAGCCCGGCGGTCCACAGGCGCGCGAAGTCCGGCCCTGCCGTGTAGCTCGAGCGCTCCGGACCGTACGGGTCGACGGCGACCTCGTCGACCGGCTCGGCGAGCGGTCGGGGCATGCCGCCGCCCTGGATCCCGCCGAAGCAACGGTCCGGCTTGTAGTAGATGCCCCACGGCTGCGCGGTGACGAGCTCGCCGTTCTCGTCGTGCAGCGGCGCGTCGGTGTCGAGGTGCACGACCGGCGGCGGCGCGCCGCGACGGTCGGTGAACGACGACGGGTCGACCGTGAGCGTGCCCTCCTGCACCAGCCAGTAGCTCCACACGGGATGGTCGGGGTCCACGCGCCCGTCGGGCCCGCGCAGCACGGTCGTCGGCGACAGGTCGAGCATGCGCCACAGGTCGCGGATCCAGGGGCCCACGGCGACGACGAGCTGTTCGCAGGCCACCACCGTCGCGTCGGCCATCCCGTCGTCGACGCGCACCGCGCGCACCCGGTCGGGATCGCGATCCAGCCCGGTCACCCGCACCCCTGTCCGGATCCGCACCCCCTCGCCCCGCGCCCGGGTGGCCAGGCCCCGCAGCGAGGCCCGGTTGTGGGCGTAGCCGCCGCGGCGTTCGTGCAGGACGCAGGTGACGCCCTCGGCCCGCCAGTCGGGGAACAGGTCGCGCATGTAGGCACGGCAGTCCGCCTCGCCCTCGACCAACGTGGACGGATAGCCGATGGCGCGCTGCTCGGCGTGGATCTGGCGGACCCCGGCCCGCATGGCCTCCGGCCCCAGCTGCAGGTAGCCCACGGACTGGTAGGCGTAGGCGGCGGGATCGGACTCCCAGATGGCCACCGAGTGGGCCATCAGCCGCCGCATCGCGGGCTGGAAGTAGTTGTTGCGGACGATCCCGCAGGCGATGCCGGAAGCGCCCGCACCCACGCCCTCCTTGTCGAGGACCAGGATGTCGGAGCCGTCGCCGCGCCCGGTCGCCCTCAGCTCGCGGGCCAGGTGCACCGCCGTGGAGAGCCCGTGCATCCCGGCGCCGACGATCACGTAGCGAGCACCGTCCGATGCCATGTCCGCCCCGTCCCTCCCGCGCCGCCGTGCCCGGTCGCGCACGGGACCCGAGGATGCGCTGCGCACGGCCGGAGCGGACACTAGAGGCCTCAGACGTTGCCCTGGCGGCAACGCTGTTTCATATCTGCCGGAGGACCGTAGCATGACCGACCCGACCGGAACAGGCGAGCGGCTGGTTGCCGGTGTCGAGCGCGCGATCGCGGTCCTCGACGTGCTGGCCGAGGCGCAGGGGGATCTCGGAACCAATGAGATCGCCCGCCGCGCGGGGATCAACGCCAGCTCGGTCTCCCGACTGCTCGCGACGCTGACCCGCAGCGAGCTCGTGTACCGCGTGCCGCACAGCGGCCGCTACCGGCTGGGGGTGCGGCTGGTCCAGCTCGGCAATGCGGCGCTGGCCCGGGTCGACCTGCGCGAGGTCGCCCGGCCGCATCTGCGGGAGCTGATGGAGGGCACCGGGGAGACCGCGACGCTCTCCGTCCCCGGAGAGCGGGCCACGATGACCGTCGACTACGTGCAGAGCCCCGCGCAGGTCCGCAGCGTCGCGGTGCTCGGGCGTCCGGGCGTGACCCACGCGACGGCGACCGGCAAGGTCTATCTGGCTCATGGCGGACCGCTTCCCGACGCCCCGCTGCGGGCCTTCAGCGACCGGACGATCACCGACCGCGCCGCGCTCGTCGACGAGGTGGCCAGGGTCCGCCTGCGGGGATGGGCCGACGCGGTCAGCGAGCGCGAGCGCGGCCTGAACGCGGTGGCGGTGCCCGTGCTCGACGGTCGCGGCGAGCTGGTCGCGGTGCTGGGCGTGCAGGGTCCGGCGCCGCGGTTCGGACGTCGGGCGATGGACGCGGCGGCCAAGCTGCTGCGCTGGCACGCCGAAGCCGTGGGCGCGGCGCTCGGCCGCTGACCGCAGACCCGCGCACCGTTGCGCGGCGGCTGCTAGCCTTGCCGACATGGGGACGACGTCCCGCTGCAGGCAACGCCTGGCCCGGCCCCGCCCGGGTCGCTACTCGGGGCTCGCGCTGCTGCTCCACGGCGCGCGCGGCACCCCATGGCCGCGGGTCTGGCGCGCCGCCGACCTGAAGCCCCGCTACGACGTGGCGATCATCGGGGGCGGGGTGCACGGCCTGGCCACCGCGTACCACCTCGCCGCCCGGCACGGCATCACCGACGTCGCGGTGCTGGAGCGCGGCTACCTGGGCAGCGGCGGGTCCGGCCGCAACACCGCGATCATCCGCTCCAACTACCTCACCCCCGAGGGCGCGCGGTTCTACGACCGCTCGTTGCGGCTCTATGCGACGCTGGCCGCCGACCTGAACTTCAACGTCATGTTCTCGCAGCGGGGCCACCTCAGCCTGGCCCACACCGACGCCGCGGTGCGCACCATGCGGTGGCGCGCCGAGGTCAACAAGCTGGAGGGCATCGACTCCGAGGTCATCGGCCCGGACCGGATCGCGCAGCTGGTGCCGCGTCTGGACCTCTCCTCCGACGCCCGCTTCCCGGTGCTGGGCGCCCTCTACCACCCCCCCGGCGGCATCATCCGCCACGACGCCGTGGTGTGGGCCTACGCCCGCGCCGCCGACGCCCACGGAGTGCACCTGCACCAGGGCACCGAGGTCGTGGGCGTCGACGTCGCCGACGGCCGGGTACGCGGGGTCCGCACGAACCGCGGCCCGGTCACGGCCCCGATCGTGGTCAACTGCACCGCTGGTTGGTCCACGCTGGTCAGCGACCTCGCGGGCGTCCGGCTGCCGGTCACGACCTACCCGCTCCAGGCGGCCGTGACCGAACCCGTCCGGCCGCTGCTCTCCACCGTCGTGGTGTCCGGCTCACTGCACGTCTACGTCAGCCAGACCGACCGGGGCGAGCTCGTGCTCGGCGCGTCGGTCGACCCGTTCCCGTCGTACTCGATGCGCGGGTCGCTGGCGTTCACCGAGGGGGTCGCCGCGCACGTGCTCGAGCTGATGCCCTCGTTGGCCGGGGTGCGGGTGCTGCGCCAGTGGGCGGGACTGTGCGACATGACCCCGGACTTCTCGCCGATCATGGGTACGACGCCGGTCGAGGGCTTCTACGTCGACGTCGGCTGGGGCACCTACGGCTTCAAGGCCGGTCCGGCGGCCGGGGAGGCGATGGCGGCGCTCGTCGCGACCGGCAAGACCCCCGACCTGATCGCCGGGTTCGACCTGGCCCGGTTCGCGGAAGGCAGGCTGGTCGGCGAGCGCGGCGCGGCCGCCGTGGGGCACTGAGCCGATGCCGCTGCTTCCCTGTCCGCACTGTGGACCACGCGCCGCGGACGAGTTCGCGTACGTCGGAGAGCGGGTCGTTCGCCCGGACCCCGGCGCGGCGGACCGCGAGGAGTGGCGCGCCTACCTCTACCTGCGGCGCAACCGTGCCGGGTGGACGCGCGAGCGGTGGCTGCACCG
>CAVVPJ010000017.1:0-6145 GCA_963750095.1 uncultured Actinomycetota bacterium
TCCCGCCGGGGCTGCGGCGGGTCCTCGGCTCGCCGGTCGGGCTGGCGGCGCTCGCCCGGCGGGGGCGGGCGCTGCTGGACGGTGGCGCGGTACTCCCGGTCGAGGCCACGCCGGAGGACGAGGCCGCGGTGCTGTTCACGTCCGGTGCCACCGGTCCGGCGAAGGGCGTCGTCTACCGGCACCAGCAGGCACGGGCGCAGCTCGCGGCCCTGCGCGTGGCGTACGGGATCACCCAGGACGACCGGCTCGTCGCCGCCTTCCCCCCGTTCGCGCTCTACGGCCCGGCGCTCGGGATCCCGTCCGCCGTGCCGGAGGTGCAGAAACCGGGCGCCCTCACCGCCGCGGCGCTGGCGCGTGCCGTCGCCGCCGTCGACGCGACGATCGTCTTCGCCTCCCCCGCCGCGTTGCGCAATGTCGTCGCCACCGCCGCCGGGCTCGACGCCATTCAGCGCGGCGCCCTGGCCGGGGTCCGCCGGGTCGTCTCCGCCGGTGCACCGGTGCCCGTGGCGCTGCTGCACGCGCTGCGCGGCGTGCTCCCGAACGCCGCGGCGCACACGCCGTACGGGATGACCGAGGCGCTGCCGGTCACCGACGTCGCGCTCGCCGAGATCGACGCCGCCGGGCCGGGCAACGGGGTGTGCGTCGGCCGTACCCTGCCCGGGGTCGACGTCGCGGTGATCCCGCTGACCACCGAGGGAGAGCTCACGCGTGAGCCAGGTGTCACCGGCGAGATCAGCGTCGCCGCCCCGCACGTCAAGGACCGCTACGACCAGCTGTGGGCGGTTCAGCGGCGCAGCGCGTGTCAGGCGGGCCGGCACCGCACCGGGGACGTCGGGCACCTCGACGCCGAGGGCCGGCTCTGGGTGGAGGGCCGGCGGGTCCACGTGGTCGACACGGCCGCCGGCCCGGTGACCCCGGTCGGCATCGAGCAGCGGGTCGAGGCGGTCGCCGGGATCGCGTCGGCGGCGGTCGTCGGGGTCGGGCCGGCGGGGACGCAGCAGGTGGCGGTCGTCGTGGTCGCCGAGCCGGGGATCGCGGCCCGCCGAGCCGGGGCACCGCTGCTGGCCGTCGCTCCGCTCACGGATGCGGTCCGCGCCGTCGCCGGGGTTCCGGTGGCGGGAGTGCTGGTCGCAGACACCCTGCCCGTCGACATCCGGCACGCGGCGAAGATCGACCGCACCCGGGTGGCGGAGTGGGCGGGTCGGGTGCTGGCGGGCGAGCGGGCGGGGCGGTGGCCGTGACCGCCCGTGCACATGGCGGCGCACCCGTGCACATGGCCTGCGGTGTGCACGAGCCTGGCGGGATGTGCACCGGCGGGAATGGGGCGGGCGCGCGGGGCCGTCGCGCCGCGAACGCGTGGACGCGGTGAGAGTGCTCGTGACCGGTGCTCGCAGCATGCTCGGTGGATCCGTCGCGCGGGCGCTCGCCGCTCGGGGTGATCACGTCACCGTGCTGCAGCGGCACCCGTCCGGGCTTCCCGTCCGCGAGGTGCTCGCCGACCTGGCCGACCCCGATGCCCCCCTGGACGCGGCGCTCGCCGGGCAGGACGCCGTCGTGCACCTCGCCGCGAAGGTCGACGTGGTCGGGCCGTGGCGGGACTACGCGCGGACGAACGTCGACGGCACCCGGCGCCTGCTCGCCGCCGCTCGGGCCGCCGGAGTGGCCCGGTTCGTGCACGTGTCGTCGCCGTCGGTGGCGCACGCGGGCGACGCCCTGGTCGGCGCGGGAGCCGGCCCGGCGGACCCCGGCGGAGCCCGCGGCCACTACGCCCGCAGCAAGGCGCTGGCCGAGCAGGCGGTCCTGACGTCCGACGATGCCCCGCCACGAAGCGCCCGCCACGCCGGAGTTCACGAACCCGCCGAGCACGACCGCGCGACTCGCCGTACCGGGACGCGCGACTCGCCGTACCGAAACACGCCACCTGCCGAGCTGGGACGCGCAACTCGCGGAGCGGAGACGCGCAACTCGCCGGCGGTCGTCGTCGTGCGCCCGCACCTGGTGTGGGGGCCCGGGGACACCCAGCTCGTCGGCCGGATCCTCGCGCGGGCCCGGGCCGGGCGGCTGGCCGTGGTCGGCACCGGCACCGCGCTGATCGACACCACGTACGTCGACGACGCGGTCGACGCGCTCGTCGCCGCCCTCGACCGAGCGACGGACCTGCACGGGCGGGTGTTGGTCGTCTCCGGCGGCGAGCCGCGGCCCGTCGCCGAGCTGCTGGCGTCGATCTGCGCCGCCGTCGGCGCGCCGGCCCCCCGGCTCTCCGTACCGGCCCGACTCGCCCGCGTCGCGGGTGCCGTCGCGGAGACGTTCTGGCGGCCCGAGCCGCCGATGACCCGCTTCCTCGCCGAGCAGCTGTCGACCGCGCACTGGTTCGACCAGCGCGAGACCCGCGCGGCACTGGGTTGGGCACCGCGGGTCGGGCTCGACGAGGGCTTCCGGCGCCTGCGCGTCGCCGATCCGTGCCAGGCTGCAGCATGGCCGCCCGGACCGCAGAGACCCGTGACGGCGTCGAGCTGACGAGCCTGGACGGCCCGCTGTGCGACGGCGCCGAGCACACCAAGCGCGACCTCGTCGACTACCTGGACGCCGTCCGCCACGCGATCCTGCCCGCGCTCGCGGGGCGGGCCCTGTCCGTGATGCGGGTGCGCCCCGGGCAGCAGCCGTTCATGCAGAAGAACCTGCCGAAGTACGCGCCCGACTGGATCGCCCGGACGACGGTGTGGGCCGAGGCGTCGCACCGCGAGGTCACCTACCCGCTGTGCGACGACCGCCGCACGCTGCTGTGGCTGGCCAACCAGCGCGCCGTCGAGTACCACCCCGCGCTGATCCGGGCCGGGGAACAGCACGCCTCGCACCTGGTGCTGGACCTCGACCCGCCTGGCGACGGCTCTGTCTCCCTCAATTGGGCCAACGTCGTCCGCGCGGCGATGCTCGTGCGGCGCGCGCTGGACGACGTGGGCCTGGTTGGCGCGGTGAAGACCAGCGGCAGCAAGGGCGTCCACGTGTTCGTGCCGATCACCCCGGTCCCGGTGGCGGACTCCGCCGCGGCGACCCGCGCCCTGGCCGCCCGCGCGGAGGCGCTCGACCCGGAGATCGCGACCACGGCGTTCATCCGCGCCGACCGCGCCGGCAAGGTCTTCCTCGACTCCACCCGATCGATCGGCGCGACGGTCGTCGCCGCCTACAGCCCGCGGATCCGGCCGGGGCTGCCGGTCTCCTTCCCGCTGGCCTGGGCCGACCTCCCGACCGTGACCCCGGCCGACTTCACGGTGTCGACCGCCCCGGACCTGCTGGCCGGCGGCGATCCCTGGGCGGCGGCGCTGCCGGAGCCCCAGGAGCTCCCGGCCGAGCTGGTCGAGCACGGGCACGCGATCCCCGTGGCCCGGGTGGCGGCCATGCACGAGGGGAAGCGCCGCAAGCGTGCGCAGCAGCAGGAGAACGGCACACCGAGCGCACCATGAGAGGCGAGCATGTACAGCGGAACAGGGCCAGAATGCCGGGCATGTGGGTCGGGCGAGTCGTGGGTCTGCTACTGGTGTTGATCGGCGCGGTGTGGACGCTGCAAGGGTTCGGCGTCGTCGGCGGCAGCTTCATGACCGGGTCCACGACGTGGCTGGTGATCGGGCTCGTGCTGGCGGTCGCGGGGCTCGCGCTCGCATCGCGACGGCGGACGCCCTGATCCTGACGCTCCCGCCCTGACCAGCGTGGGATGTCACGCTCGACGGGACCAGCGCTCCACCGTCAGCCGTCAGCCCGCGTGGAGCCGCCGCTCGCCGGGTAGCCCGCCACGTGCTGACGTTCCCGAACACCCCCGATGCCAACGTCCCCTCCGGTGTCCCGGTCCGCACCGCCCGGCCCGTGTCCCCCGCCGTCGCCGAGCACGGGGAGGGGCCGGTGTGGCACCCGTCGTTCGACGGGGTGCGCTGGGTCGACATGCACGCCGGCGACATCCTCGAGCTGGTGGGCACCGACGAGGTCCGCCGCACGCACGTCGGCACCGTCGCGGCCGCCTTCCGGCCCCGCCGGGGCGGCGGGGTCGTCCTCGCCGACCAGCGCGGTTTCGCGCTCCTCGACACCGACCTGCGGGTCGAGCGCCGGCTCCCCGACGTCTGGGACGACCCGGGCGTCCGGATGAACGAGGGCGGCGCGGACCCCGCGGGCGACTTCTGGTGCGGCTCCATGGCCTACGACGAGCGGGAGGGCGCCGGCGCGCTGTACCGGCTGGCGCCCGACCTGTCCGTCGAGAAGGTGCTCGACGGCGTCACGATCTCCAACGGGCTCGGCTTCTCCCCCGACGGCACGCGCGCCTACTACGTCGACACCCCGACCCGGAGGGTCGACGTCCTCGACCACCGCGACGGCGTCCTGACCGGACGGCGCGCGGCCTTTCCGATCGCCGACGGCCCGGGCTTCCCCGACGGGTTGACCGTCGACGCCGAGGGCTGCCTGTGGGTCGCCCTCTTCGCCGGCGCGGCCGTGCACCGCTACGCCCCGGACGGTGAGCTGCTCGCCGTCGTTCCCCTGCCGGTCGCCCAGGTCACGGCGTGCACGTTCGGCGATCCTGCGTTGGACCGGCTCTTCATCACCACGTCCCGGGAGGGCCTCGATGCCGACGCGCGCGCCGCGCAGCCGCTCGCCGGCGCGCTGTTCTGCGTCGACCTCCCGGGCGTGCACGGCCTCCCGGTGCTGGAGTTCGCGGGCTGACCGCTTCCTCTCCCCGGACACCGGAGCTACGCTCCGACAGAGTTTGTACGATGGCCGAACAAAGGAGTCGCCATGGCGCCCCAGCCCACCCAGGACGACAAGTTCACCTTCGGACTCTGGACGGTCGGCTGGCAGGCCCGCGACCCCTTCGGCGACGCCACCCGCCCGGCGCTGGACCCCGTCGAGACCGTGCACCGCCTCGCCGAGCTGGGCGCCTACGGCGTCACCTTCCACGACGACGACCTCATCCCCTTCGGCACGGACGCCACGGAACGCGACCGGCTGATCGCCCGCTTCCGCGCCGCCCTGGACGAGACCGGCCTCGTCGTGCCGATGATGACCACGAACCTGTTCACCCACCCCGTCTTCAAGGACGGCGGGTTCACCAGCAACGACCGCGCCGTGCGCCGCTTCGCGCTCCGCAAGATCCTGCGCAACCTCGACCTGGCCGCCGAGCTGGGCGCGTCGACCTACGTGTTCTGGGGCGGCCGCGAGGGCGCCGAGGTCGACCAGGCCAAGGACATCCGCGCCGCGCTCGACCGCTACCGCGAGGGCATCGACCTGCTCGCCGGCTACGTCAAGGAGCAGGGCTACGGCATCCGGTTCGCGATCGAGCCCAAGCCCAACGAGCCGCGCGGCGACATCCTGCTCCCGACCGTCGGCCACGCGCTGGCGTTCATCGCCGAGCTCGAGCACGGCGACATGGTGGGCCTCAACCCCGAGGTCGGCCACGAGCAGATGGCCGGGCTGAACTTCACCGCGGGCATCGCGCAGGCGTTGTGGGCGGGCAAGCTCTTCCACATCGACCTCAACGGGCAGCGCGGGGTCAAGTACGACCAGGACCTCGTCTTCGGCCACGGCGATCTGCTGAACGCGTTCTCCCTGGTCGACCTGCTGGAGACCGGCGGGTACGAGGGCCCGCGACACTTCGACTACAAGCCGCTGCGCACCGAGGACGTCGACGGCGTGTGGGTCTCGGCCGCCGCGAACATGCGCACGTACCTGCTGCTCAAGGAGCGCGCTGCCGCGTTCCGGGCCGACCCGGCGGTGGCCGAGGCGCTCGCCGCGGCCGGGGTCGCGGACCTCGCGACGCCCACGCTCAAGCCCGGTGAGACCGTCGCCGACCTGCTCGCCGACCGCAGCGCGTTCGAGGACTTCGACGCCGACAAGACCGGGGAGCGCGGCTGCGGCTTCGTCCGGCTGGCCCAGCTCGCCCTCGAGCACGTCCTGGGCGCGCGATGAGCGAGCGCAGCGAGCGAATCAGTGTCACAGCGCTTCGCGCAGCGCCGACCGAGCGCAGCGAGGGAGAGCGATGAGCGAGATTGCGAGCGAATCAGTGTCACAGCGCCTGCGCCCTGCGCGCGAGCTTGCGAGCGCGCAATCAGCACAGTGCCCGGCGCAGCCGACCGAGCGCAGCGAGGGAGTGCGATGAGTGCCCGGC
>CAVVPJ010000018.1:0-432146 GCA_963750095.1 uncultured Actinomycetota bacterium
ACTGCGGCGGCAGACGTCGTCTGCTTCGGTAGATGGCGATGAGCCAGCCGTCGGTGTCCCGCGCGCGCCTGTGGGTGATCTGGGCCGTCGGCCTGGGCGCCTACCTCGTCGGCGTCATGCAGCGCACGTCCTTCGGCGTCGCGGGCCTCGCCGCCGCGGACCGCTTCCACGCCACGCCCGCCGCGCTGTCCGGTTTCGTGGTGCTCCAGCTCCTGGTCTACGCGAGCCTGCAGGTGCCTGCGGGCGTGCTCCTGGACCGCTTCGGGGCGCGCAGCCTCGTCGTCGCAGGCGCGGTGGTCATGGCGGCGGGCCAGCTGGTTCTGGCCGTGGCCACGTCCCTGCCGCTCGCGGTGGCGGCGCGCGTGCTCGTCGGCGCGGGTGACGCGCTGACGTTCATCAGCGTGCTCGCCGTGATCGTGGCGTGGTTCCCGCCCCGGCGCGTGCCGCTGATGACCCAGCTCACGGGCCTGATCGGGCAGCTGGGGCAGGTGCTGTCGGCCGTCCCGCTGGCCGCGCTGCTGCACGGCCCTGGCTGGACGACGGCGTTCACGTCCGCGGCGGCGTTGGGTCTGGCCGTCGGGGTGGCCGTGGTCGCCGTGCTGCGCAACCGGCCGCCGGGCGCCCCCGAGCCGCCGCCCGCCGCCACCCCGCGCGAGGTGCTGGACTCGCTGGCGAAGGCGTGGCGGGAGCCGGGCACCCGGCTGGGCCTCTGGACGCACACGGGCACCCAGTTCTCCGGAACGGTGTTCGCCCTGCTGTGGGGCGTGCCGTACCTGGTCGCGGGCCAGGGCTTCACGGCGGCCGAGGCCAGTGCCCTGCTGACCCTGTTCGTCGCCGTCGGGATCATGGCCGGGCCGTTGTTCGGCGAGTTCACCGCGCGGCGCCCGCTGCATCGGTCGTGGCTGGTGCTCGCCGTCATCGTGGGCACCGCCGCCATGTGGACGGTGGTGCTGCTCGTGCCGCCGCCCGATCCCCGGTGGCTGCTGGTATTGCTGGTGGTGGTGCTCGCGCTCGGCGCGCCGGGCTCGATGATCGGGTTCGACTTCGCCAGGACGTTCAACCCGCACCACCGCCAGGGCGCGGCCGTCGGCATGGTCAACATCGGCGGCTTCGTCGCGTCGCTCCTGGTGACGCTGGGGGTGGGCGTGCTGCTCGGCCCGAGCGGCTACACGCCTGCGGGGTTCCGGTTGGCGTGGTGTGTGCAGTACGTGGTGTGGGCGGTCGCGCTGGTCGGCGTGCTCGCGGCCCGACGGCGGGCGCGGCAGCAGCTGCGGGCGCAGGGCGTGCGGATCCCCTTGATGCGGGACGTGCTGCTGCGCCGCCGCCGCTGATCGGCCCGGGCTCGACCCGCAATGATCACCCATTGGTGAGAGCGCTCTATCGTCGCGCGATGCGGATCGCGTTCGTCGGCAGGGCTCGCAGCGGCAAGACGACGTGCGCGGCCGTGTTCGGCCGCTACCTCGCCGCGCGCGGCCTTCCGGTGCTGGCGGTCGACGCGACCGTGGAGGGGCGGCTCGCCGCGACGCTCGGGCTCGCCGAGCCCGCACCGGCCACGGCCTGGCTGGCGGGGCAGCTCGCCGGGCCACGGAAGGTGCTTCCCTTCGACCCCGACGGGTTGCAGGCGTGTCCCTCGGCGGTGACGTCCGAGGGTGTCCGGCTGATGGTGACCGACGCGGTCGGGCTGCTGCTGGACCACCTCGCCGACGGGACGGGGGAGTACGTCGTCGTCGACCTGCCCGCCGACGCGTCCGCCTCGTCCCGGTTCGACCTCACGGTGCTGGTCAGCGAGCCGACCCGGCGCGCGGCCGAGCTGTACCGCGAGCACCGCAAGCGCGCGTCGGCCGACGGGGCCGAGCTGGGCGTGCTGGGCAACAAGATCTCCGACTGGGGCGACGCCGCGTGGCTCACCGAGCAGATGGGTGACGCGCTGCTGGGCTGCGTGGGGCATTCGGCGTGGATCCGTGCGGCCGAACGCGGCGCGGCCGGGGCGATCGACGGGCTGGAGCCCGGGAACGCGGCGGCGCTGGCGGCGCTGAAGGCCGCGGTGGACGGGCGTCGCCCGGCCCTGGACGTGCAGCAGGGTGGCACCGCTGCGACTCGGTCGCGGCAGTGCCACCCTGCTGTGGTGGGTGCGGCCTACTCGGCGAGCAGCCGGTAGATCGTCTTGCGGGCCTCGGTCAGCGCCTCGGTGGCCGCGGCGATCTGGGCGGGGGTGCCCGCGCTGATCACCTGGTGGGCCGCGGCGTGCAGCTGGCCGAGCTGCTCGACGAGCGCACTGGCGTCGTCGTCGGCGTCCCGGCCGACCGACTCCCACACCGCGTCCAGCTCGGCGCGGTGCTCCTCGACGTAGCGGGTGCCCTCCTCGGTGAGGTGGACGACCCTGCGGCCGTCGGCCTGCTCGACGCGGACGAGGCCCTCGTCCTCCAGCTGCGAGAGGGTCGGGTACACCGAGCCCGGGCTGGGGCGCCATGCCCCGCCGGTGCGCTCGGCGATCTCCTGGATGATCTCGTAGCCGTGGCGGGGCTGCTCCGCGACGAGCGCGAGCACGGCGGCGCGGATGTCACCGCGCGCGGTGCGCCGCCCCCGACCGCGCGGGCCGCCGAAACGGCGACCGAAGCCGGAGGGCATGCCGGGGCCGAAGCCGGGGCCGAACGGCGGGCCTGCGCGCCGGGCGCGCCTGCCGTGGCCGCGCGGGCCGGGCTGGTCCTCGTCGACGGGGCCGTCGAACGGCGGCGGTGGAGGCGGGCCGTCACCGGCGCGCATCTCCGTGGCGCCGAACGGCGGCCGGTGTCCGTGCCTGCGCCACTGACCGGGGCGCGGGCCGAACCGGGGTCCCCATGCGGGGTCGCTGGCAGTCATGTGATGTCTCCTTCGTGAGGTGAGCCTCCGTTTCTGATAGTCCGGAGTAGCTCGTGTGCCATCACGATATATCGCGATGCGTCGTAAGACGATGTGATGTGCGTCACGATGATGGGTCAGTCCTCGTGCCAGCGCGGCGACGTCGTGCGCGGGGGCGTCAGCCGCGCGGGGACGTGCACGAGGTGCGGCCTGCCCGACGCCACGGACTTGGCCAGCGCGACCGCCAGCCCGCCCCGCACCGACCGCACACCGGTCGACGGCAGCCCGAAGGCCGCCGCGAGCGCGACGAAATCGGGCGTCGTGAGGTCGACCCCCACCGCCGGGTCACCGCCGCGGGCCTGGTCGTAGCGCAGCATGCCGTAGCCGCGGTCGTCGACGACGAGCACGGTGACCGGCAGCCGCTCCTGCACCAGCGTGCCCAGCTCGCCCAGGGCCATGGCGAGGCCGCCGTCACCGCAGACCGCGATCACGGGATGGCCCGCCGCGGCGGGTCCGAGGGCCGCGGGCAGCCCGAAGCCCAGGGTCCCCCAGCCGACGGGGTAGGCCAGCCTGCGCGGCCCCGGCGCGCTCGCGTAGCCACCGACCCAGTAGCCCGCCACCGCCATGTCGCACACCAGCACCGTCTCGTCCGTGCGTGCGGCCTCGACGGCGGCCACCAGCGTCATCGCCTCGGCCGTCGCCGGGTCCGCCGCCAGCCGGGCGTGCACCTGCTCCCGCAACCCGGTCGGTGCCCAGGCCGGTCGGGTGGGCAGCCGGTCGCGCAATGCGCGCAGCGCGTCGCCGAGCCGCCCGACGACGGTCGCGTCCGGGACCCACTCCGGCGGGTCCTTCGGCGGGGTCGGCTCGAGCGTGACGAGCCGGGGCGGGCGCGGCATCGTCCAGTTGCGTGTGTTCATGCCGTCGAGGTCGCCGCCGACGGCGAGCAGCACGTCGGCGCTCCCGATCAGCGCCGCCACCTCGGGCTCGTGCGGTGGCAGCCCGACCGCGGCCGGGTGCGCGGTCGGGGGCACGCCCCGACCGCCGTAGCTCGTCACCACCGGCGCGCCGAGGTGCTCGGCCAGCACGGCGAGCGACGGCTCGACGTCGAGCGCTCCGGTGCCCGCCCAGATCACGACGCTGGCCCCGTCGAGCACGGCGGCCGCCGCGTCCAGTTCCGGCCCGGAGGGCACGAACTCGAACCAGGGCTCGGCCGCCGTCCGGTGCAGTGGGACGGCGTCGTGCCCGAGGACGTCGGCGGGCACGTCCATGTAGACGGGGCCGCGGGGGTGCAGCATCGCGGTGGCGATGGCCGAGTCGAGGGCGGGCGCGACCTCGGCCGCCGAGCGCGGGGTGAACACGGCCTTGGCCAGCGGTCGGAACAGCCCCGCCTGGTCGCGGGACTCGTGCAGCACCCCGCGTAGCCTGCCCTCCCGCCGCAGCGCCTGGGGTATCTCCGACGCGACGAGCAGCACCGGCGAGCGCGCCGCCGCGGCCTCCCCGAACGCGGCGACGGCGTTGGCCGCGCCCGGACCGGTCGTGACGACCGCGGCGCCGAGCCTGCCCGTGGCCCTGGCCCAGCCGTCGGCGGCGTAGACGGCCGCCTGCTCGTGCCGCACCACCATGGGTGCGTGCCCGGGATCCCGCCAGAACGCGAGGTTGTGCACCCCCGGGAGGCCGAACACCGTGGTGGCGCCGTGCAGCGCGACGGCGTCGACGACGGACCGCGCGACGCTTCCCACCCGGCGAGCCTAGCCCGCCCCCGCACGTCTGGTCGTCCACCCGCGAGCGGGCGACGGGCCACCGAAGCCGCGCGCATGCGCCGCCCGGCCCGCCGCGCCCCGACCAGGGCGGCCCTACTCCGGACCGACCCGCGGGGACCGCCCGGCTCGTGGCGCGGGCCGCCCTGACTCACCGCGCAGGTGCGGCCTGGCTCGCCGTTCAGGCGCCCGTCGCGCGGCCTGGGGCAGCAGACGCCGTGCCGAGCGGCGCCGCCCGCCGTCATGATCACCAGCTCGGCGCACGGGGCGGCCAGAACTGGCCGGGATTGCGCCGAGCCGGTGATCAAGCGGGCGCGGGTGGCGTGGCGAGGTGGTGGGCGGGCGCGCGATAGGCGGGGCGGCGCGAGGCGCCGGTTCGACGGGCCGTCAGTCGGTGCCCGCGCGCAGGGCGCGGGACAGGCCGAGAGCGGCGGTGCGGACGGCGGGAGCCAGGCGGGCGGTGTCCAGCCGGTTCGCCCATCCGGTGATCGAGATGGCGGCGACGGCGTGCGGGCCGCCGTCCCGGACGGGGGCGGCGACACAGGCGATCCCCACGGTCGACTCCTCGTGCTCCTCCGCCACCCCCCGCTCGCGGATGCGGGCCAGCTCCTCGGCCAGGAGGCCGGGCGCGACCACCGTGCGCGGCGTCCGTCGCACCAGCCCGGCGGCCACGACGGCGGCGAGCCGCTCCGGCGGCCCGAACGCCAGCATCGCCTTGCCGACCCCCGTGCAGTAGGCGGGCATCCGGCCACCGACCCGCGAGGCGATCTGCGGGCCGTGCCGCCCCGGCAGCTTCTGCACGTAGACGACGTCGAGGCCGTCCGGGACCGCGAGGTGCACGGTCTCGTGGGTGGCCTCGAACAGGTCGGACAGGAACGGGGCGGCCGCCTCGCGCAGGCCGCGCTGCAGCGGCGCGAGCTGCCCCAGCTCGAACAGCCGCATGCCGAGCCGCGCACCGCGGGGGGTGCGCTCGACGACGTTCCACCGCGCCAGCTCGCCCAGCATCCGGTGCGCGGTGGGCTTGGGGATCCCGGTGCGCCGGGTCAGCTCGGCCAGCGTCAGCTCGCTGTCGCCGGGCCGGAACGCGGTGAGCAGGGTCAACGCGCGGCCCAGGACGGACTTCGGCGGCTCGGCACTCACGGCCCGCACCCTAGTGTTCCTCTGAGTGGAACGCCGGCGTGGAACGAACCGCGTCGCCGGGGCACCCTCCCGGCATGAGTACCGAGAAGGTGACGGCCGCGATCGTCGGACCGGGCAACATCGGCACCGACCTGCTGGCCAAGCTGAAGCGCAGCGCGCTCGTCGACGTCGCGTACATGGTCGGTGTCGTCGAGTCCGACGGCCTCGCGCGGGCCAGGGACGCGGGCATCGCCGCCTCCGCGGAGGGCGTGGACTGGCTCCTGCGCCAGGACCCGCTGCCGCAGATCGTCTTCGAGGCGACGTCGGCCGCCGCCCATCTGGCCAACGCGCCGCGCTACGCCGAGGCGGACATCCAGGCCGTGGACCTCACGCCCGCGCACGTCGGGCCGATGGTCTGCCCGCCGGTGAACCTCCGCGAGCACATCGCCGCGCCGAACGTCTCGATGATCACGTGCGGCGGGCAGGCGACGATCCCGATGGTGCATGCGGTGTCGCGGGTGGCGCCCGTGCCGTACGCGGAGATCGTCGCGTCGGTGGCGTCGCGGTCGGCGGGCCCCGGCACCCGGGCGAACATCGACGAGTTCACGCACACGACGTCGCAGGCCGTGGCCGAGGTCGGTGGCGCGGCCCGCGGCAAGGCGATCATCATCCTGAACCCCGTCGAGCCGCCGATGATCATGCGCGACACGGTGTTCTGCATGATCGGCCCGGACGCCGACGAGGCCGCGATCACCGCGTCGATCCACGAGATGGCGGCCGCGGTGCAGCAGTACGTGCCCGGCTACACGCTGCGCGCCGAGCCGCAGTTCGACGAGCCTCGCCCCCAGTGGCAGGGCAACGGGCGGGTGGCGATGTTCCTTGAGGTCAAGGGCAACGGCGACTACCTGCCCCCGTACGCGGGCAACCTCGACATCATGACGGCCGCGGCCGCCCGCGTGGGCGAGCTGATGGCGGCCCGCCTGCGCGCGGATAACGCTGTTCCCGCCGCTGTTTCCGCGCACGAGCCCGGAGGGCACCGATGAGCGACATGCCGCAGATCCGCGCCGACGTCCGGATCACCGACACGACCCTGCGCGACGGCAGCCACGCGATGGCCCACCAGTTCACGCAAGCGCAGGTGCGGGCCACCGTGCACGCGCTCGACGGGGCGGGCGTGGAGGTCATCGAGGTCACCCACGGCGACGGCCTCGGCGGCAGCTCGTTCAACTACGGCTTCTCGGCCGAGGACGAGATCAAGCTGATCGCAGCGGCCGTCGACGAGGCCACCCAGGCGCAGATCGCGGTGCTGCTCGTGCCCGGCATCGGCACGATGAAGGACCTGCAGCGGGCCCACGACGCCGGGGCCCGCGTGGCCAGGGTCGCGACGCACTGCACCGAGGCCGACGTGTCCGTGCAGCACTTCGGGCTGGCCCGCAGCCTCGGCATGGAGACGGTCGGCTTCCTCATGATGGCGCACAAGACCACGCCCGAGGAGCTTGCTCGCCAGGCACGGATCATGGTCGACGCCGGCGCGCAGTGCGTCTACTGCGTCGACTCCGCGGGCGCGCTGGTGCTCGACACCGCCCAGACCCGCGTCGAGGCGCTGGTGCGCGAGATCGGTGACCAGGCGCAGGTCGGCTTCCACGGCCACCAGAACCTGTCGATGGGCGTCGCCAACTCGGTGCTCGCCTACCAGAACGGGGCCAAGCAGATCGACGGGGCGCTGTGCGCCCTCGGCGCGGGCGCGGGCAACTCGCCGACCGAGGTGCTGGCCGCCACGTTCGACCGGCTCGACATCGCCACCGGCGTCGACGTCGGC
Source organism: uncultured Actinomycetota bacterium (assembly GCA_963750095.1). Classification (GTDB taxonomy): domain Bacteria; phylum Actinomycetota; class Actinomycetes; order Mycobacteriales; family Pseudonocardiaceae; genus Pseudonocardia. The sequence goes on from CAVVPJ010000018.1 coordinate 7,534, forward strand.
GGGGTGCTCGCCGCCGCCGAGGACGTCGTCAAGCCGTACCTGCCGCGCTGGCCGTCCATGGACCGCAACGCGATCGTGCAGGGCTGGGCGGGGGTCTACTCGTCGTTCCTGCTGCATGCCGAGCGCGCGGCGCAGCGGTACGGGGTGCCCGCGTACGAGATCCTCGCCAAGGTGGGGGAGCTGGGCTACGTCGGCGGCCAGGAGGACATGATCATCGACGTCGCGATCGAGCTGGCAGAGCGACAGCGAACGCAAGAGACCACGTGACGGAACACCCGGGCATCGGCGGTGCCGAGGCTTGGTCGGGAGGAGCGGCGTAGCGCATGGAGACGTTCGGGCACGTCATCGACGGGCAGGAGCAGGAGTCCGCCGCGACCTTCGACTCGGTGGACCCCTGGACGCGCGAGCCGTGGGCGACGGTCGCGCTGGGCGGCGCGGAAGAGGCCGACCGGGCCGTCACCGCGGCGCGCAGGGCGTTCGACGAAGGTCCGTGGCCGCGGATGGGCTTCGCCGAGCGCGGCGCACTCGTCCACCGGTTCGCCGACCTCCTGCTGGAGCACCTCGACGAGCTCGCCCTCGCCGACACCCGCGACATGGGCAAGCCGGTGAGCGACGCGCGCGGGAAGGACGTGCCGCGCGCCGCCCAGAACTTCCGGTTCTTCGCCGACCACGCACGCCTGGCCATGGCCGAGGCACTCCCGATGGACACCGGCCACCACGCCTACACCCGCTACGAGCCCGCGGGCGTCGTGGCGGCGATCGCGCCGTGGAACTTCCCGCTCATGCTGGAGAGCTGGAAGGTGGCGCCCGCGCTGGCCTGGGGCAACACGGTCGTGCTCAAGCCCGCGGAGGACACCCCGGCGTCGGCGACGATCATGGCCCGCCTGGCGTTGGAGGCGGGCATCCCGCCCGGCGTGTTCAACGTCCTGCACGGCTACGGGCCGAACTCGGCGGGCTCGGCGCTCACCGAGGACCGCCGGGTGGACCGGATCACGTTCACCGGCGAGTCCAACACCGGGCGGGTCATCACCGGCGCGGCGGCGCGCAACCTCACCCCGGTGAGCCTCGAGCTGGGCGGCAAGGGCGCGAACCTCGTGTTCGCCGACGCCGACCTCGACACCGCCGTCGACTGGTCGATCAAGGCGATCTTCTCCAACGCGGGCCAGGTGTGCCTCGCGGGCTCGCGGCTGTACGTCGAGCGGGCGGTGCTGGACGAGTTCCTGGCGCGGTTCGTCGCGGCGGCGGAGGCGCTCACGATCGGCGACCCGAAGGACCCGGCCACAGAACTGGGGCCGCTGGCGTCCGAGACGCACTACCGGAAGGTGCGCGGCTACGTCGACAACCCCGGAGGGAAGATCCTCACCGGGGGGCTCGGCGACGGATGGGTGGTGAAGCCGACGGTCGTCGTCGACGTCCCGGCGGACGCCCCCATCCAGTGCGAGGAGGTGTTCGGCCCGGTCGTCACGGTCACCCCGTTCGACGCCGAGGACGACGCCGTCCGCGCCGCCAACGACACCCCGTTCGGGCTCAACGCGATGATCTTCACGGAGAACCTGTCGCGGGCGCACCGCGTGTCGGCGCGCCTGCGTGCGGGCACCATCTGGACGAACTGCTTCTTCATCCGCGACCTGCGCGCTCCGTTCGGCGGCTTCGGCGACTCCGGCTGGGGCCGTGAGGGCGGCAACTACAGTCGGGAGTTCTTCACCGAGCCCAAGGCCGTGGTGATGAACATCCGGCACTAGCGCAACAGGGCCGCGCGGTACGCGTGAACAACGCCTGCACGTCGTCGAACGACCAGCCGCGCTCGAGCGGCTGGTCGAGCTCGTGCCGACGGCCGCGCTCGCCCGCACCGCGGGCGTCGGGCACGTGCAGCCGGTCGGCCACCCGCGGCAGGCCGTGGCGATCGTCGAGGACTTTCTCGCCGCCAACGGGCGCCGTCGGTCGACAACCGGGCGTCGGTGCTCGCCCCGTTCGCCGCCGTCGAGGCGGGCGAGCTGGACCGCATCGACGACCTGGTCTCGGCCGACTTCGTCGACCACGGCGCCCTCGGCATCCGGTATGAGCCGCTCGACCTCGTGGCGGCGGGCGAGTCGGTGGGTCCGATGCGCCGGCAGGCACGTCGCCGAGTTCCGGTCGCGAGTTCGCCCTCGGGCGATGCACCGCTACCGCGTCGAGGACGGGCGTGATCCGCGAGCAACCACGCGGCGCGCGACGACCTGACGCTCTTCCGGCAGCTCGGCCTCGTCCCGGAACCGGCGTAGCCGATCGGGGCGGTGGGCCGTCAGCCGAGGACGCCCGCCGCCCTCGCCGCGGTGACCCAGTCCGGGAACTCGACCAGCAGCCGCTGGTAGAGGTCCGCATCGGCGATGTGGTCGATGTCGTCGACGGCGAAGAAGCCCGCGTTGTCCACGATCCGGCCGCGCATCTCGTCGAGCCGCTCCAGCACGCCGTAGTCGGCGTGGCCCATCCCGACGAACTGCCAGAACGCGGGCAGGTGCGCCGCGGCACGCATGAGGTCGGCGATGTCGCGGCGATGGTGGAAGCCGCCGTCGGTGAAGAACAGCACGAGCGTCGGCACCGGGTCGCCCGGCTTCAACGACGACATGATCTCCTGCATGATCGGACGCTCGTCGTTGGCCTCGCCGATCGGGCCGTAGTCGATGCCGTGGTGGACGCCGCGCAGATGCAGGAACGCGTCGGGCCACCAGCCGAGGTCGGCGACCCGCAGGTCGGGCAGCCGCGCGAACGAGCGCGCGTACAGGTAGCACTGCAGGACGCCGTCGTCGTCGAGCTGGACGGCGACCGGCACCATGCGCTCCACGACCTGGTGGACGGCCTTGCGCCGGTACTCGCGGTGCATCGACCGGGTCTTGTCGATCACGAGCACGACCCTGGCGCGCACCGCGTCGGCGCTCTTGGTGAGCAGGACGCGCTCGACGATCGCCTTGCGCAGGTCCAGCCGCTCGCGCAGCGCGTGGGAGAGCCCCTGCTCCAGCGGGGGCGGAGGCGCGGGCTCCTCTTCGACGTCCACGCCGAACCTCCGCAGGACGTCGCCGAGCTCCTCGGCCCAGCCGGTGCCGACCGACCGCACCTTCCACGTCGGGCCGCGTCGGTAGATCTCGATGAGGACCGCGAACCGCTCGGTCGTGAAGCCCGCTCCCGACACCCGGTGGACGTGCGCGCCGTCCGTCACTGCGGCGCCGAGCTCACCCACGTCGGCGAGCGACCCCGCCGCACCGTCGTCGAGGGCGACCCCGACCACGATGCCGTCGACGTCCGGCGCGACCCGGGGGAGCTGCACGTGCACGCGGTCCTCGGCCACGAGGCCGACGACGCCGTCGGCGGTGCGCAGCTGGTTGAAGAACACGAGGTCCGCGTCCGAGCGGACCCGGCGGTCGGGCGCGAGCTGCAGGGCGACAAGGTGCACGGCGTCGGGCCGCATCCCGGCGACGGCGACGTCGACCGCCGCGCCGGAGAGGACGGCGTTGCCACCACGGGCCAGGTCGGTCACAGCGCGGCATCCTTGCAGGTTGCCCGATCGGGCTACGGACGGGTGTCCGTTTTGAGCGCATCGGCCCGCGGCCGCCGAGCGCCGCGACCTGGCGGACGGGCCGCGCGCCGCGCGAGACTGGCGGCATGCGGCACTCCTACGCCCACGACGCGATGCTCACGCTCGCGCCGGACGCCGACGTCCGCGCGCCGGGTGGCGCGGTCACCGCCGAGCTGTGCGGGCACGGGGAACACGAGCCGCCGTGCCCCCTGGCGCCGCACCACACGGCGGCCCGGCGCGACGGGTCGGCCGTCCACCTGCGGATCCTGTTCGCGACCGAGCCGGAGCGGGAGGCCGAGGTGCGGGAGCGCATCGGCCGTGCGCTGGCCGCGGAGTGGGAGGTCCGCAGCTGCGCGCCCGCCTCGGTGCGGCCCGACGAGCAGGCGCACGCCGGGCGGCTGGCGGCGTCGTGAGCGTCCACGAGGAGGGCATGGCGGAGCGGGTCGACGCCCTGGAGGCGATCCTCGTCGAGAAGGGCTACGTCCACCCGGAGACGCTCGACGCGATCGTCACGACCTACGAGGAGGACGTCGGCCCGCGCAACGGCGCGAAGGTCGTCGCACGGTCGTGGGTCGACCCGGCCTACCGCGAGCGGCTCTTCGCCGACGCCACCGCGGCGATCGCCGAGCTGGGCTTCGGCGGCCGCCAGGGTGAGCACATGATCGCCCTGGAGAACACGCCCGAGGAGCACCACCTCGTCGTGTGCACGCTGTGCTCCTGCTACCCGTGGCCGGTGCTCGGGCTGCCGCCCACCTGGTACAAGTCGGCGGCCTACCGTTCGCGCGTGGTGATCGACCCACGCGGGGTGCTCGCCGACTTCGGCGTGACGCTGCCCGCCACCACGCGCATCTCGGTGCACGACTCGACCGCCGAGGTGCGCTATCTCGTCGTCCCGATGCGGCCCGCGGGCACCGAGAACCTCGACGAGCAGGCGCTCGCCGACCTCGTCACCCGCGACGGGATGATCGGCACGGCGCTGGTGTGAACGGCGCGGCGGACCTCGGCGGGATGATGGGCTTCGGCCCGGTCGTCCCGGAGCCCGAGCACGAGCGCTTCCACGCCGAGTGGGAGCGTCGTGCCCTCGCGCTCGTGCTCGCGATGGGGGCGGCCGGGCGGTGGAGCATCGACGCGAGCCGGTTCGCCCGCGAGAGCCTGCCGCCGCCGGTCTACCTGAGCTCGACCTACTACGCGATCTGGACGCTCGGGCTGGAGAAGCTGCTGGTCGCCTCGGGCCTTGTCGGAGAGGACGAGCTGGCGGCGGGCCGGGCGACCCGCCCGGGCGCCGACGTGCGTGCCTGGAGCCCCGACGAGGCCATGGCGAGGTTCGCGGCGGGCAGCCCGTACACGCGGCCCGCCACCGCGCCCGCCCGGTTCGCGGTCGGCGACGCGGTGCGCACCCGCGTCATGCACCCCACCGGCCACACCCGGCTGCCCCGCTACGCCCGCGGCAAGTCCGGGGTGGTCGAGCGGGTGCACGGCGCCCACGTCCTGCCCGACGCGAACGCCCACGGCGGCGGCGAGCGGCCGGAGTGGCTGTACACCGTCAAGTTCACCGGGCGGGAGCTGTGGGGACCCGAAGCCGATCCGGGCCTGACCGTGGCGATCGACGCCTGGGAGAGCTACCTGTCCGGGAACTCCGGAGCCGGTCCGGGCGTCTGAGGAGGAGACGAGGTGTCGGAACCGACGCCCCGGCGCGCGAAGGAACCCGGGGTATGGCCGGGCAACGACTCGGTGGGAGGTCGTCATGGTGCTGCGGATCCTCGGGATCGTGCTGGCTGTCTGGATCGTGTTCGCGGTGCTCGGGGCCCTGTTCAAGTTCCTCACCGCGGCGCTCGTGATCGGCGCGATCGTGTTCGTCGCGGCCGCCGCGTACTCAGCCATCCGCAACCGCTCGCGCCGCCAGCTGCCCTAGTAGCCCTGGCACGTCCGGGTGATGTAGGCGCTCACCCGCTGCGACGCGGCCACCGCACCGGTGGCGGCGGCCGTCGCGGACGCGGCGGGGTCCCGCGCGACCGCCGCGATGTCGCCCTTCGCCCGCACCAGGGCGTCGAGCTGGGCGTCGAGGGCGTCGACGACGATCTGGACGTCGGCGCGGATGTCCGACGGCGCGGCCGCCAGCAGCTCGATGCCGCTGTGGCGCACCGCGTCGACCGTGCGCTGCAGCTGGTCGGGCGGCACGGTGCCGCGCTGCGCGAACCCGTTGAGCGGGCGCAGCGCGTCGGCGTTGTCCTGGGCGGCGGCGCAGAACGGCGTGCGGGCCGTGGTGGTCGGGCCCGCGGGGATGGGGCGGTCGGAGTCGGCCACCGAGCTCCCGCACGCGGTGACCCCGACGAGCAGCGCGGCGCCCGACAGGAGCGAGCCGACGCGGTGCGACCCGAGACCCATGACCACTCCGGATGAGGTTCGGCGGACGAGTCAACGGTAGCCCGCTCCCCCCGGCGGGCGTCGTGCGGTCTCCGGCGGAACGCGCGGGCCTCGTTGGTCGTTGTGTCGGATGTGTCCGGCATTCCCGTCCGTCGCATGGTCGCCCTGCGCGCGCTCTGGCGCGCGGTCACGCAAGGTCGCCGCCCGGACGCGCCCGGGCTCGGCGACCGGCTCCGATCGTTGCCGCGCCTGGCCGTCGGGGCCGTCTCCGGCCGCTATCCCGAGCTGAGCCGCGGCAGGCTGGCGCTCATCGTGCTGGCCGTCGCCTATCTCGTCTCGCCCATCGACCTCCTGCCCGAAGCGTTCCTCGGCCTGCTCGGGCTCGGAGACGACGCGGTGGTCGCGCTCTGGCTCGGCGGCGCGTTCCTGGTGGAGACCGAGCGGTTCCTGTCGTGGGAGCGCACCCGGAGCCTTGGCGGGTTCGTCGGCGATCACTAGCGTGGCGGCATGCCCATCCTCGAGGTGCATCTCGTCGAGGGCGAGCACACCGCCGCCCAGCACGTCGAGCTGCTCACGAGGATGAGCGCGCGCTACGCGGAGGTGCTCGCCTCGCCGCTCGAGCGGGTCCGCGCCTATCTGACGCTGCACCGGCCGGAGCACTGGGCCACCGGCGGAGTGGCGGGCGTCGAGGCGCCCTACTTCACCGCGATCGTGCTGGAAGGCCGACCGGCCGAACAGCGGCGACGGCTGCTGGAGGCGTTCACCGACATCCTCGTCGACACGCTGGGGGTCGACCGTCGCCTCGTCCGCGGGCGGATCATCCAGGTGCCGCCAGAGGACTGGGCGATCGGCGGGGTGCCCGCCAGCGCCGCCCGCCGCGACGAGATCGCCGCGCGTTCCGGCGCCACCTGAGCGCTCGGCAGGCGGCGACGGTCGGCGCAAGAGCGCTCCCGGCCCCGCGCCGCGTGGGGCCGCGCTGGCCGCCGCTCCGGCCGCCTCGCAGACCTCGCCGTCGCTTCGCAGGGTCCCGGGACCCTGCGAAGCGCACGCTCGGTCTGCGACGAGCAGGGGGCGCGGCCCACGTGGCGGCCCGACCCGGGTGGTGGGCTCGGGCGCCGAGCTCAGAAGATCCCGCGGCGGGCGCCGACGTCGAGTGAGAGCGCCGAGCCGTCGAGCGCGCCCGCCTCAGGGGCGAGCAGGATGGCCACCGCCCACGCCACCTCGGTGGGGGTCACCAGGCGGCCGAGCGGCGACTCGGCGGCCCGCTCCGCGAGCACCTCGGCGACCGGTACGCCGCGGGAGTCGGCCGCCTGCTGGGACAACGCGCGCAGCCGGGGAGTGTCCGCGGGCCCCGGTGCGACGAGGTGTGCGGTCACCCCCCGCGGGCCGTAGGCGATCGCGAGCTGGCGCACGAGGTTGGCCAGAGCCGCGTTGGTCACGCCCGCCGCGCACGCGTACGGTGCGGGCTCGATGCCGAAGTGCCCGCCGAGCGCGACGATTCGCGCACCTGGCCGCAGGTTGGGGTCGACCGCCCGCACCAGCCGCAGCAGGCCGCCGCACTTGAGCGCCACCGCCCGGCCCAGGGCATCCGGCTCGATCGTGGCCAGCGGGCCCGCCGCGGGCAGCCCGGCCGCTTGGACGACCATGCGCACCGGCCGGTCGCCGACGGCCGCCGCGATGGACGCCACCGCCTCGTCAGACCCGATGTCGGCCACGCACCGCTCGGGCGCGATGCGGCCGCCGCCGTGTCCCACGCCGCTGCTGTCCGCTGCGCCCGATCCGGCTCCGCCGCCTGGTGCGCCCGATCCGGCTCCGCCCTCTGGTGCGCCGGATCCGGCTCCGCGGCCTGCTGCGGCCGATCCTGTCGCGCCGCCCACTGTGGCCGACCCCGCTCCGCCGCCCACCGTGGCCAATCCGGCCCGGCCAGCCGGTGCGGGCGGGAGCGGGCTCTTCGTGCCGCGGGCGACCGCGACGACGGTCAGCCCCGCCGCCTGGAGCCGTTCCACGATGGCGCCGCCCAGCGCCCCTGACGCGCCGACGACGACGGCGACCTCGTACCGGCTCACCGGTGGCCGCCCGGCCGGGGGACCGGGCCGCAGACCCCGCCGGACCACTTCGCAGGGCGGGCCGACGCCTCGCAGAGCCCCGGGGCCCTGCGAGGGGCACGTCCGGTCTGCGAGGCGGCGGCCGAGCGGGGGGAGGAGGCATCCACCAGGGCCGAGCGGCGGTGACGGCCCGCCCGACTCGCCGGGACGACGACGGGTGCGGCGGCGTCGCGTGTCACAGGCCCAGCTCCTTTCGCGCGCGCCCGAAGACCTCGGCCGGGTCGGCGAGGTCGAGCAGCAGCGCGATCATGCCCGCCGCCCGCGCGGCGTCGACGTTCGCCGGCATGTCGTCGACGAACACGATGGAAGGCGCGGGCAGGCCCAGAGCCTCCGCGGCGATCGCGTACGCCCGGAGGTCGGGCTTGAGGATCCCGGTCACCGACGCGTCGACCACCACGTCCAGGCCGAGCAGCGCCGGGTGCCGCGCCATCGCGCCTTCACCATGGAAGGCCCGCAGGTCGTTGGTCAGCGCCCCCACCGGGATGCCTGCGGCCTGCGCGTCCGCCACCAGCGCGGCCGCCTCGGGCCGCATCCCGTCCTCGACCAGGCCGTAGAGCAGGTGCATGAACTCCGTGATCGGCCAGCCGGGCCTGCCGAGCGCCTCGCCGACCTCGTCCGAGCGCGCCTGCCAGTACCCCCGTTCGGTGATCTCACCGCGCAGCATCGCGTCCCACTGTGGGTCCGGCTCCGGCCCGAGCGGCCCCCGACGCGCGACGACCGGACGGGTCGCGGGCTCGCGCTCGCCCAGCAGCGCCATCCGCTCCAGGCCGGAGCTGAACGCCGTCCCACCGATATCGAGCAGCAGCGCCCGCGCGCTCATCCGTGCCACCGCACAAGCATCGCCGTGGCCGCACGGGCGTCCCGACGCGGGTGCCGCCACCACGACGCCGGTGCGGTCAATGTTCCGGCTCCGTCCCGACGAGCGACCCGAGCACGACCGTGCACGTCAGGTCGCACGACGCGCACCAGCACACGATGTGCCGGTCGGCGGCCACCCAGTACTCCTGCACGAACTCCGGTTCGGCCCCGCAGGCGGGACAGAACCGCACTACATCCATGCGGGCACCGGGTCGCCGAACAGCGCAAAGATGTCGTCGCGGATGGGCGAGTAGCGGATCGAGCTCTCCCGCGTCCACAGCTGTCGGAACGCCACGGCCGAGCCGAACTTGTCCCGCTCCATCGGCAGGTCGATGACGTCGTGCGGCGCGCGGTAGGTGCACAGCGGGTCCTCGCCGCGCGCGACGCGCTCCATCTGCTCGGCGTAGAGCTTGCGCAGCAGGATGACGCCGAGGTCGGAACGGCCGAGGTGCTCCTTCGAGCGGTCCGAGATCCGCCCCTGCGTGATCCACGCGACGATGTCCTGCCCGTCGACGTAGTCGCGCAGCCACTCACCCTTCTCGTCCTTCAGCGGCACCTCGTACACCGGGATCCCGTCCTGCGGCGGCGCCCCGCCGTCGGGCCGGTAGGTCTGGTACCAGACGTGCCAGGTGTTCTCGTCGTCGATCGGCACCCGGATCTGGAACGTCGCCAGTCCCGCCGCCCCGACGCGCAGCATGTGCGGGAACACCAGCGGGTGCCCGACCTTCCAGTCCTCGTCCTCCTCGGTGTGCCCCTCCAGCACGCGGCGCTTGAGGATGCCGTGCTCGAACACCTCGAACGCCACCTTGATGTGCTTCTTGGTCACGACCGGCAGCGGGCCGCCGCCGCCGAGCTCCTTGAGGAAGCTGCCGTAGCGCCCGTGCAGCCACTCGACGTGGTACGGGTCGACCGAGTTCTCCATGATCTGGACGAAGTTGCACGGCAGCTCGGCGTGGCCGATGTCGCGCCAGGCGTCGTCCCAGACGAACAGGTCGTAGCGCGGCAGCTCGGGCGCGGGCTGCGGGCCGAGGTAGGCGAAGACCAGCCCGCCGAGCTCATGGACGGGGTACGCGGTGGTGCGGATGCGGTCCTTGAAGGTCGAGTCCGCGGGCTCGCCGGGCTGCTCGAGGCAGCGGCCGTCGGCGTCGAAGCGCCAGCCGTGGTAGCCGCAGCGCAGGCCGACGTCCTCGGTGCAGCCCAGCCACAGCGCGGCGCGCCGGTGCGGGCACTGCTCGGCGAGCAGTCCGACGGTGCCCGACCCGTCGCGGTAGAGCACCAGGTCCTCGCCCAGCAGCCTGCGCTTCACCGGGACGCGCGTGGCCATGTCGTGGGTGGCGACCGGCCACCAGTAGCGGCGCAGCAGCTCACCCATCGGAGTGCCCGGCCCGACCCGGGTCAGTCGCTCGTTCTTCTCTGCGCTGAGCATGGGCCGCACCCTAGAAACCGTCTGTGACCTGCGGGAAGCCCTGTGTTGCGCAGCGCAGAACGGGCGCCCGCCCGAGCGTGTCCGTTCCGCACACGCGAACGACCCGCTTGCACCGCCGCTGTGTCCACTGTCACCTTCCTCCGAACCGACCTCATTGAGGAGATCACATGGGCAACGTCGTCCCCGTCGACGAGTTCACGGGCGAGTGGTACCCCGGCTACAAGCCCGAGCACTTCGACTTCCCCTACTGGGTCGACGGACCTTCGCCGTTCCAGCCGGGTGACGAGAACGCTTTCTGGTTCCTCGACTTCCACTGGTCGCGCGGGCTCACCCCGCTCGCGGCCACGCTGTGGAGCGCCGACGGCTACTGCTGGGGCACCCAGGGGGCGTCGGAGAAGCTGCCGCTGCCGCCCGGCCGCGGCGTGACCTGCCGGTTCGCGGGCACCCACCTCTACGGCTCCCCGATCCCCGAGACCGACCCGCGCGAGATCGGCGCCCGGGCCAACCGGCTCGGTGTGAACCTCCCGCACTTCCTCCAGAACTACCGCTCCATCTGGGAGGCGGGCCGCGACGAGCTGGAGGCCACCTGGGACTACTTCCAGGGCATCGACCTCTCCGCGGTGCCGACCGCCGACCTCGGCGGGCTGATCCAGCAAGGCCGCCGCTACCACAAGCGGGCCATGGAGATCCACTTCGACGTCATGTACCCGATGCTGGTGAACTTCCTCGGCTTCTACGGCGCCTGCGCCGAGCTGGGGATCGACACCAACGTGGTCGGGAAGTTCCTCCAGGGCGAGGACACCAAGATCATGGAGCTGGACCGGAAGCTCGCAGGGCTCGCCGTCAAGGCCCGCCAGGCCGGTCTGGCGCAGGTGTTCGCCGACAACGAGCCGGGGAACCTGCGTGCCGCGCTCTCGGCGCACGGCGGCTCCGCGTCGCAGTGGCTGACCGACTTCGACGACTTCCTCGCGGTCTACGGCCACCGCCAGGACGCCACCTGCGACGTCGGCCTGCCGAGCTGGATCGAGGACAACTCGAACGCGTTCGGCAACATCAAGACCTTCCTGCTCCAGGAGGAGGACCACGACTTCGAGGCCGCGGCGGCGGGCGCCCTCGCCGAGCGCGATGCCGCCATCGACGCCGCACGCTCGGGCCTGACCAAGGAGGAGCAGGCCGTGTTCGACGGCGGCCTGGCCGCCAACCAGGCCGCGAACTTCCCGTGGTGGCAGGACGACCACAACTTCTACATCGACCTCAAGGTCATGCTGCCGCTGCGGCACGCCTGCCAGGAGCTGGCCAGGCGCGTGGACGCCGACCACAAGGACGACATGCTCTACCTGTTCTGGCCGGAGGTGCTGGACGTGGCCGCGGGCAAGCCGTACTCCGGCGAGCTGAAGAGCCTGGTCAGCGCGCGGCGGCAGTACTTCGACCACTGGCACGCCAAGCGCGGCGAGATGCCCAAGGTGCTCGGCACGGTCCCGGAGGCGGTCGAGGACCCGGTGCTGATCGAGATCTTCGGCATCAACCCGCACTCGCTGAAGGTGATGCGGGACCCGGAGTCGGCCCACCAGACCACGCTGACCGGCGTCGCGGCGGCCAACGGCGTGGCCACCGGCATCGCGCGGGTGCTGCAGAGCGCCGACGAGCTGCACCGGCTCGCCCCTGGCGAGATCCTCGTGTGCGAGTCGACATCGCCGAACTGGACACCGGTCTTCGGCAAGATCGCGGCCGCGGTGTGCGACGGCGGTGGCATGCTGAGCCACGCCGCCATCGTCGGTCGCGAGTACGGGGTGCCGACGGTCACCGCGGCGGGCGTCGCGACGCTGGCGATCGGGGATGGCGACGAGATCGAGGTCGACGGCACCAACGGCAAGGTCACGATCCTCAAGCGGGCGGCGGAGCTGGCGAACACATGACGGGAGTGCTTGTGGACGCGGACGACAGCACAGCCATCAGCGCAGCGTTGGTGTGGGTCGACGACGTCGAGCCGGAGGCCGCGATCACCGTCGCCGGGTCCAAGATGGGCAGGCTCGCCGACCTGCACCGCGCCGGGGTCCAGGTGCCGCGGGGCTTCGCGGTGACCGTGGACGCCTACCGGCGGCACTGCGCCGAGTCGGGGCTCGACGCCCGCATCGACGAGATCGTGAACGGCTGTGACCCGGACGCGGTCGACGCGGCGTCGGTGCGCGTCCGGGAGCTGTTCACCGCCACGCCGATGTCCGACGGGCTGGCCAAGGAGGTCACCGAGGCCTACGAGGAGCTGTGCCTGCGGTGCGTGGACGTCAACGTCCCCACCGCGGTGCGCTCCTCGGCCACCGGCGAGGACGCCGCCGACGCGTCCTTCGCGGGGATCTTCGACACCTACCTCGGCGTGTCGGGCCCGCACCGGGTGCTGGACGCGATCAGGGCGTGCTGGGGGTCGCTGTTCACCGCCCGCGCGCTCGCCTACCGGCTGCGCAAGGGGATCGACCACCACGCGATGCCGATCGCCGTCGGCGTGATCGAGCTGATCCACGCCCGCGCGTCCGGGGTGGCGTTCTCGGTGCACCCGGTCACGGGCAAGGCCGACCGCGTCGTCATCGAGACGTCGTGGGGCTGGGGCGAGGCGATCGTGCAAGGGCTGGTCGACCCCGACCACGTCGAGGTCGGCAAGTCCGACGGCCGCGTCCTCAAGTACGACGTCGCCCACAAGAAGGTCGTCTCCGCGTTCGACTTCGCCGACGGCCGGGTCACCGAGATCGACATGCCCGCGAAGCTCGCCGACCGCCGCGTGCTCGACGAGGAGCAGATCGCGGCGGTCACGCAGGCCGTCACGTCGATCGAGGAACACTACGGCTACCCCGTCGACGTCGAGTGGGTGATCTCCCGGCACCGCAGGGCGGGCGACCCGATCTGCATCGTGCAGTCCCGCCCCGTCACGGTGGTCGCGACGGAGAAGACGCCCACGGCGTACGACCCGGTGGCGGTGGCCCAGAAGTACGTCTTCAGCGGAAAGGGACTGCCCGGACGGTAGCCGGTGCCTGCTCATGGTAGGCATCCGCGCGTGGAACGCATGCGCATCGTCACCCAGCGCGCGACCGGTGGCCCCGAGGTGCTCGAGATCGGGCAGGCGCCCGTGCCCGAGCCGCTGCCGACCGAGATCCGTGTCCGGGTGGCCGCTGCCGGGGTGAACCCGGTCGACTGGAAGACCCGTGCGGGCGGCGGCATGTCCAAGATCCTGGGGCCGCCGCCGTTCACGGTGGGCTGGGACGTGGCGGGCACGGTCGACGCGATCGGCGTGGGCGTCACCCGGTTCGCCGTGGGCGACGCGGTGTTCGGGATGCCGTGGTTCCCGCGGGCGGCCAACGCGTACGCGGAGTTCGTCACGGCGCCGTCGCGGCACTTCGCGCAGCGGCCCGCCGGGCTCTCGGCGGTCGAGGCGGCGGGCCTTCCGCTGGCGGGCCTGACGGCCTGGCAGTGCCTCGTCGACATCGCGGACGTCCGTCCCGGCCAGCGGGTGCTCATCCACGCGGCGGCGGGCGGTGTCGGCCACCTGGCCGTGCAGATCGCCAAGGCGCGGGGCGCCTACGTGATCGGGACGGCCTCGCGGGGCAAGCACGACCTGCTGCACGACCTGGGCATCGACGAGGCGGTCGACTACCGCGCCGAGGCGTTCGAGCGCGTGATCGAGCCGGTCGACCTCGTCTACGACCTCATCGGCGGCGAGGTCGCCGCGCGTTCGCTGGACGTGCTGCACCCGGACGGGCGGATGATCTGCCTGCCCTCGGCCGCCGCGTCCGACGCGCTGGCGGCCGCCGCCGACCGGGGCCTGCGCGCCACCGGCATGCTCGTCGAGCCGGACGGGGACGGGCTGGAGGAGCTCGCGGCCCTGGTGGACGACCGGCGGCTGCGGGTGCTGGTGGCCGAGACGTTCCCGCTGGAGCGTGCGAGCCACGCGCACCGGGCGGGGGAGCTGGGGCACACCACCGGGAAGCTGGTGCTGACGGTCTGACCAGGCCGTCGTCGGGTGATCAGACCGGGCCGCCCGGTGATCGCGGGCTCGGCGCAAACCCGGTCAGATGTGGCCGGTTGCTGCGCCCAGCCGACGATCACCGAGGCGGGGCGCGCCCGTGGCGGGACCGGCCGCGGCATCGGAAGGCAGGCTCACGGGGCGCCGAGGCGATGGCTCACGACGCGCGCGGCCTCGATCACGGCAGCGCGGATGCGGCGCAGCGGGGCAGGGCCCGCGCGGTCGGCGGGTGCGGCCACGGACAGCGCGGCGAGCACCGTGGCGTCCCCGCCCCGCACCGGCGCCCCGACCGACACCACCCCGACCCGGCTCTCCTCGCGGTTCTCGGCCCAGCCCCGCGCGGCGATCTCGCGCAGTCGGGCACGCAGCGTCGGCTCGTCCACGATCGTGTACGGGGTGATCCGCCGCGGCGTCCACAGGCGCAGCCGGGTGTCCAGCTCGTCCGGCGGGAGCGCGGCGAGCAGCACCTTCCCCGTGCTGGTGGTCGGGGCGGGCAGCCGCGTGCCGACCCGCGCGAAGATGCGCACGGTGTGCGGGCTCTCCAGGCGGTCGACGTACACCGACTCGCATCCGTCGAGGACGGCGAGCTGCACGGTCTCGCCGGTCGACGCGCGCAGGGTCGCCATCACCGGCAGCGCGGCTTCGTGCAGGTCGAGGCGGGGAGCGGCGCTCGCGCCGAGGTCGAACACGGCGAGCCCGAGCCGGTAGCCCGCCGCCGTCCGCTCGACGAGCCGCTCGGCGGCGAGCGTGGCGAGCAGCCGGTGCGACGGTCGACGTCGCGATCCCCAGCCGCCGGGCCAGCTCGGAGACGCCCAGCTCGCGGTCGGTGTGCGAGAACTCCTTCAGCAGCCGGGCGGCGTTGCGCACGGACGCCAGCTCCCACGACGGAAGGCCCCTTCCCTCCATGCGGGAAGCCTGCCTTCCGGCGGGCCCGCGCGCCACCTACCGTCATGGCCATGCTGACGGCCGAGCAGAACGACGAGCTGACCCAGGTCGAGCCCGGGACGCGCATGGGCGAGGTGCTGCGCCGCTACTGGTACCCCGTCGCCTTCACCCGCGAGCTCGCGGAGTTCCCCGTCAAGCGCGTCGAGCTGCTCGGCGAGTTCTTCGCCCTCTGGCGCTCCCCTTCGGGCCGCTACGGGATCATCCCCGAGCCGTGCCCGCACCGGAAGGCGTCGATGGCGTACGGCGTCGTCGAGGCGGACGGCATCCGCTGCCCGTACCACGGTTGGAAGTTCGACACCGACGGCAGCTGCACCGACCAGCCCGCCGAGAAGGACAACACCAACTTCCAGGAGCGGGTGCGGGCGACCGCCGGCAAGGTCGAGGAGATGGGCGGGCTCGTCTGGGCCTACGTCGGTCCGGACCCGGCGCCGGAGCTGCCGCGCTTCGACACCTACGTCATGGAGGGGTATCGCGACATCGGGTGGGCCGACCTGCCGTGCAACTACGTGCAGATCATGGAGAACGCGGTCGACCCGCACCACGTCGAGTGGCTGCACGGGCGGTACTTCGAGTTCATCGGGCGCAACGAGGGCTTCACCGCCCCCGCGTCGTTCGGCAAGGAGCACGTCAAGATCGGCTTCACGCCGTTCGAGTGGGGGATCATCAAGCGCCGGGTGCTCAAGGGCGCGACCGAGGAGAACGACGACTGGAAGGTCGGCCACCCGCTGGTCTTCCCCTTCAAGATGCGCGTCGGCGGCGGTGGCGTCCACCAGATGCAGATCCGCGTGCCGATCAACCGCACGACCACCCGGTTCATGCTCTACACCGTGCACAGCCCCGAGGGCTACGAGCACGTCGACCAGCCGCAGATCCCCGACTACGGATCCCGGTGCTCGACGCGCGCGGCCGGCACGTGACGAACTACGTCGAGGGCCAGGACATCATGGCCTGGGTGACGCAGGGCGCGATCACCGACCGGACGACGGAGCACCTCGGGCCGCTCGGACATCGGCGTCGCGATGCTGCGCAAGATGTTCCGCGAGCAGATGGATCGCCGTCGAGCGCGGCGGAGGACCCGCTGGGCACGATCCGCGAGCCGCACGAGCGCATCGACCTGCCGTGCGAGAAGGACAAGTTCCACGCGGGCGGCGCGCAGTTCGCGCTGGACTTCTGCGACATGGGCTCGACCCGCTTCTCCCCGGTCCTCGACACCATCAAGAAGATCCACATCGCGGCGGCGGAGAAGATGGCGGCAGAGCGGAGCGCGAACGCATGACCCCGCCCACCGCCACCACGGCCGGGCACCCGGCCGCGTACCCGGCATGACTAGCCCGCGGACCGGCGGTTCGCCGCCGACGCGGCCGCGCACCGGCGGGACGCGCCGCGGTTCTGCCCAGCGTGCGGCGGCGTCGCTGGCGATCGCGACGGAGTTCTGGGAGGCCGAGGAGCGGCGCTTCTACTGCCCTGCACGGGCTGCGGCTGGACCGGCGAGATCACCCCGACCGGCGACGGTCGCGACGCGGCCACGAGCCCGACCACTGACGACCCGTGAGCGGATAACACTGTTCTGACCGCTCTTTCCGCTCACGACGTCAGCGGACGGCGGAGCGCGCGTCGGCGACGACCTCCTGCGCGCGCTCGCGCACCCCGCGCAGCTCGGTCAGGTAGAGCCAGTAGTCGGGGTGCACGCCGGTGAGCCGGTCCTGCGCGTTCTGCAGCCGCACGGACTGGGCGTCGAGGATGGGTCCGAGGCGCTTGACCAGTCCGCGGTCGACGACCAGCCGCTGCGCATCGCGGAGCACGAACCGGGTGTCGGCGGCGAACTTGGCCGGGTTCGCCTTGACCTCGCGCAGCTCGGCGAGCCGTCCCGCCACGGCCTCGTACGCCTCCTCCGCGCGTCCCAGCTGCGCGCGGGCCTCGGCGATCGCGTCGGCGGCGTCGTCCCACTCGCCCGCGTCGGCGCGCTCGTGGGCCCTGGCGATGGCGCGGTCGACGGCCACCAGCGCCTCTCGGGCCTGGGGCTCGGCCCCGGTGAGGTCGCGCGAGCAGGGCTCGGAGAACTCCCGCAGCAGTGCGGATATCGATGGCGGGATCCGGTCGGCCTTGGTGGCGGCCGCTTCCCGGCGGGTGGCGACGCTGCCGAACGCGGAGCGGACGCCCGCCGCCGCGCGCGGCGCCTCGGCGACCAGCGTCGTGGCTTGGCGGGCCAGCTCGAGCGTGCGCGCGGCCAGTGCCCTGCGCTCGCGGATGCCCGCGGCGGCGAGCCCGGTCGCGGCGTTCTCGGCCTCGGCCAGCCGTTCCGCCGCCCGCCGCGACCGGGTGCCGGAGGCCTCCGCCGACTGGACGGCGTTGCGTGCGGCGACGAGCGCGGTCTGTGCCTCCTGCACCGCGATCGGCAGCGAGCGGAGGAGGTGCGCGGCCTCGTCGAGGGTGCGGGCGTGGGCGGCCCGGAAGCGGCGGATCGTCTCGCGCGCGGCCTCGATCTCCCGCAGCGCGCGCTCGTCGGCCTGCCGGGCGCCCGCCACCGGACCGGTGCCGTCGAGCGGGAACTGCGCGGTGGTGGAGAGGTACGCCTCGGTGGCGCGGTCGCCCGCCCG
The DNA here is from genome assembly GCA_963750095.1 of uncultured Actinomycetota bacterium. Lineage (GTDB taxonomy): Bacteria > Actinomycetota > Actinomycetes > Mycobacteriales > Pseudonocardiaceae > Pseudonocardia. The sequence goes on from CAVVPJ010000018.1 coordinate 25,388, forward strand.
CGCGACCTGCGCCCATTCCGGGCCGAGCGGACGACCGCCGCCCAGCTCGTCGGCGGTGTGCACGGCGTCGGCGGTGGCGCGCTGCTCGTCGTCGAGGGCGAGGAAGGCCTGGCTCGCGGTGGCGCGCGCGGCGCGAGTCTGCTCGTCGGGGGCCACGTCACGCCGATCCGACCGCCGGAACAACGCGCCTCCCGTCCTCGCTCTCCTCTCCCCGAACCGTACCCTCACACGGCGATTGCCGACGGCGTCCGCATTCAGCCGTCGGGGGCCGATCCCGTCAGGATGCGCCGCGGGCGTGGGCGCGCAGCCGCTCGGACCACGAGAGCGCGGCGGGCTTCTCGCCGACGTCGGCGAACCACGCCCCGTCGACCAGCACGACCGGGTGCACGGCGAGCCGGAGACGGCGGGAGGTCAGACAGGCGCCGGAGCCGAGGTCGAAGCGGTACCAGTGCCAGGGGCACACCAGCGTGGTGCCGTCGACCCGGCCCTCGGCGAGCGGGCCGCGGTTGTGCGGGCACTCGGCGTCGGTCACGCGGAACCCGCCGTCGACCGGGAAGACGGCGAAGCGACGCCCGTCCGCGGCCGCGGCGACGCGCGGGGCCCCGGTCGGCTCGCCGAGCGGCACGAGCATCAGCGTCTGCCGGAGGCCCGCAGCTCGGCGAGCGACTCGCCGCCGACGAACCAGTGCTCCGGTTCGCACTCGGTGATGACGACCCGCACGTTCTGTGTCGGCGCCCCGACCGCTTCGTGGACGGCGGCCGTCACCGCCTCGCCGAGCGCCCGCAGCTGCTCGGGCGTGCGGCCTCTGGCCAGGGTGATCTGGACGAGCGGCATGGGTGGTGCGCCTCCTTCGTCGGCTCGTGCGCGGAAACCGTCGTGGGAACAGTGTTATCCGCGCACGGCCAGTTCGAGGGTGCCGAGGCGGTCGATCGACGCGACGACGACGTCGCCGGGCGCCACCGGCACGGCGGCGGTGAGCCCGCCGGAGAGCACGACGTCGCCCGCGTGGAGGCCCTCGCCGTCGGCGGCCATCGTGCGGACCATCCACGCCACCGCGGCGGCCGGATGTCCGAGCGACGCGGCGCCGGACGCCGTCGCCACCAGCTCGCCGTTCTTCTCCAGCACGACCCCGACCAGCCGCAGGTCGATCCCGGCTGGCGGCACGGGCGTCCCGACGACGAAGCGGCCCGCCGAGGTGTTGTCCGCGACGACGTCGGGCATCGTGAACTTGTAGTCGCGGTAGCGGGAGTCGAGCACCTCGATGCCGACCGCCACCCCGGACGAGGCCGCGAGCACGTCGGCGGCGGTGACGTGCGGCCCGGCGAGGTCGCGGCCGAGCACGAAGACGATCTCCGGCTCGCAGCGGGGCTGGATGAGCGCCGACGTGTCGAGCGGCTCGCCGATGTCGAGGGCGTTCGCGCCCGCGAGGAACCCGAAGACCGGGCTGCGCACGCCGACCTGGGCCTGCTTGGCGCGGCTCGTGACGCCCAGCTTCCAGCCCACCAGCGGGCCTGCCGCGTCGCGCAGCGCGCGCTGGACGGCATAGGCGGTGGGGAGGTCGGGCACGTCGAGGGCGTCGATCGCGGTGCGGTCGGCGACCGCCTTCTGGAGCTGTGCCGCGTACTCGTGTGTGCTCATTCCCCCACCCGCACGGTGATCGGGCCGAGCCGGTCGAACTCGGCGCGGAAGACGTCGCCGGGGGTCATCGGCACGGCCGCGTGCAACGCCCCCGTCATGATCAGGTGACCGGGTTCGAGCGCGACGCCGTCCGCGCCGAGGACGTTGGCCAGCCAGGCGACGACGGCCACCGGGTCACCCAGCGCCGCCGCGCCCGCGCCCGTGTCGATGAGCTCCCCGTTGCGGGTGAGCGTCATCCCGACGAGCCGGGAGTCGAAGTCGGTGATCGGCACGACGCGGCTCGACGTGGCCATCGCGCCGTTCGAGGCGAGGTCGGCGACGGTGTCGGCGAGCTTGATCCGCCAATCGGCGATGCGCGAGTCGACGATCTCCATGGCGGCGACGGCGCCCGCGATCGCGGCGTGTGCCTGCCGTGACCGTCACGCCGGGACCCATCAGCCGCTCGCCGAGCACGAAGACGATCTCGGCCTCGATCTTGGGCGCGAGGAAGCGGCTGACGCGGGATCGTGTCGCCGTCGCGGTAGACGGTGGAGGCGAGCACCGGCCCGTAGTCGGGGGAGTCGACGCCGACCATCTTCTGCATCGGCTTGCTGGTCAGCGCCCACCTTGTGGCCGATGATGCGGTCGCCGTCGGCGAGCAGGAGCGACGATGAGCTCCTTCTGCACGCGTAGCCGTCGGCCATGCCGAGGCTGGGGTCGGCGTCGGTGAACGGCGGGATGGGCACCCGCGTGCGGCGGGCGTCGTAGAGCGCTCGCGCCTTGGCGGGCGCGTCGGTCACGGGCATGCGGGCTCCTCGGGTGTCGGAGGCTGATCCTCGACGGCGACGCGGCCGAAAGCATCCGCGGGGTTCCGCTGAGCGGAACGTGGCTGCCCCCGTCGGAGACTGCGGTCCGCCGACGGTCTTCGCAGGGCGGACGGTCGCTGCGCAGAGCCCGGGGGCCCTGCGAAGTGCGGGACGCCTCTGCGAGGTGGCGTGCCCGAGTTGCCGCGCCGGCGCGATTGCCGTGGCCCCCCAGCCGCCGGGGCCGCCCGCGGGCGTCAGGCGTCACGGGTCCGCGTCCCCTCCGGGTTCCAGCCCAGCCTGCGGCTGACCGCCTCGCCCGCCTCGACGAGCACGCCCGCGTGGCGGCGGCGGGGCACCGCGCCGAAGCGGGCAACGGGCGCGCCGATGCTGATCGCGGCCACCACGTTGCCGTGCACGTCGCGGATCGGGGCGGCCAGGCTCGCCACCCCGATCTCCCGCTCGTCGACGGCCTCCGCCCAGCCCCGCGCGCGGACGGCGGCGAGCTCGTCGCGCAGCGCGGCGGGGTCGACGATCGTGTGGGCGGTCAGGCGGGGGAGCGGCGCACGGGCGAGGAGGGCCTCCCGCTCGTGCTCGGGCCGGTAGGCCAGCAGCACCTTGCCGGAGCTCGTGCAGTGGGCGGGGACGCGGCGCCCGGTCTCGGTGAACAGCCGCAGGGAGTGGGCCGACTCCAACCGGTCGACGTAGACGACCTCCACCCCGTCGAGCACCCCGACCTGCGACGACTCGCCGATCTGCTCCCGCAGCTGGGCGAGGACCGGCCCGGCGGCGGCGTGCAGGTCCAGATGCACCCTGACCGCCTCGCCGAGCTCGAACATCACGATGCCGAGCCGGTAGCCCCCGGTGTGCGGGTCGCGCTCGAGCAGGCCTTCGGCGACCAGCGTCGTCAGCAGCCGATGCACGCCCGACTTGCCCAGCTCCAGCCGTCGCGCCAGCTCGGAGACCCCGAGGGACGCCTCCCGCGACCGGAACTCCTTGAGCAGCCGTGCCGCGTTGCGCACGGTGGACAGCACGGCGTCGCTCATCGCCCGGGTCCCCGAGATCGTCGCGGGACCGCCGTTTCCGTTGATCGAACCCCGTGAACGACGGCCTCGGACCGATCACGACCGTCGATGCGCGGCGGAACGTGGGCGGGACCCACCGCGGGTGGTGTGCAGAAACGGCGAACTCGGCGTGCCGAAACGCGGGACTCACCGTGTCCGGATGCGGGACTCACCGTCATGGGGCGGGTGGGGTCCAGCCGGAGCGGCCGCCGACCGACGCCAGGAGGGCCTTGCGGACCTCGTCGGGGTCCGGGCTCGCGGCACCGGCCAGCGCCGCGTCCGCCAGCGCTGCGACGGCGGCGTCGCGGGGGGCGATCGCCCTGGCCAGCAGGACCTGCGCGCGGGGGAGGCCCGCGTGCACCGCGCCGACCAGCTCGTCCACCAGCGCCTCCCGCCCCCGCACGCGGGAGCGGATCGTCTCGAAGTCGCGCGCCGCCGCCGTGTGCCCGGCCGCGAGGCCCGGCCCCGACGTGCCCGGCGTGGTGCGCGGTCAGCCCCGAGCCCGGCTGCGCGACGACGTGGTAGACGACCGTGCTCACGCCGAGCGCGCCCCGCACCTCGGCGTACGCGGGCCCGCTCGGACTCGGAGATCAGGCCCGAGGCGGGCGTGACCACCGGGTCGTAGAACCGCAGGGTCCACTCCAGCCCCGGCAGCGACCCTTCGACACGCCACCTCCTGGCCCCGCAGCGGGCCGAGTCCCTCCCGGGTCGCGAGCAGGTGCAGGTTGCGCGCTCCGACGGCCGCGACGTGCAGTTTCGATCCTTCTGGTTGCCCACCGGCGAGCAGCGGCATCGCGCCCCGCACGGCGGGCGGGAACATGTCGGCCTGTGCGAGGTAGGACCGGTGCAGCGCGGTGACGTAGTCGGCGACCGCCGCGCGCATCCGCTCCGGGTCCATACGTGCCACGCTCGTTCCGATTTGCGGAACACCGATTCCTTCCTTCCGGAACGCTAAGCGGGTTAGCGTCGGACGTCAATCACGGCACCGACAATCCGACCGGACGCCCGTTCGCCGAGGCGACGTGGCGCCTTGGCCGGGAAGGAAACGCCGCACATGGGGATCCTCCGCCTCGCCCACATCGACGTCCGCACACCCGACCTGGACCTCGCCACCGCCTACTACACCGACGTCATGGGCCTGCAGCAGGTCCGCCGCGACGGACGACCGCGTCGTACTTCAAGTGCTGGGACGAGGAGGACCACCACTCGCTGCGGATGCGCTACGACCCGCGCACCGGGCTCGACTCGTTCACCTTCCGCGTCGAGCGCGAGGACGACCTGTCGGACTTCGAGAAGAGCCTCGCCGACTACGGCTGCCAGGTCGTCGCGCGTGAGCAAGGGCGAGGCGGTCGGGCAGGGCGAGTCGATCCGCTTCGAGGTGCCGCCAGCGGCCAGGTCATGGAGCTGGTCTGGGACATCGAGAAGACCGGCAACATCCTCGGCAAGCGCAACCCCGTCGCCGGTGCCCCCGCCGAACATGCCCGGCATCGCGCCGCCGCGGATGGACCACATGCTCGTCAACGCCGAGGAGGTCGGCGAGGCCGCCCGGTTCTTCCAGGACGTGCTGGGCCTGCGGCTGACCGAGCAGGTGCTCGACGGCAACGGCCACCAGTTGGGCGTCTGGCTCGCGGGCCGCACGAACTCGCCGCACGACATCGCGATCGTCAACGGGCCCAACGGCGCGCTGCACCACTGGGCGTACTGGCTCGACGACTGGGACCACATCCGCAAGGCCGCCGACACGCTCGCCTACAACGGCGTGCAGATCGACCAGGGCCCGACCCGCCACGGCGTCACCCGCGGCAACACCATCTACTTCTTCGACCCGCTCGGCATCCGCAACGAGGTGTTCACCGGCGGCTACTGGGTGGACCCCGACACCGAGATCATCACCTGGACCGAGCAGGAGTTCGGGAAGGGCCTCTTCTACTACGAGAACGTCGTCAGCCAGCGCTTCCTGCGGATGCACACCTGAGGAGCTCACCCATGCCCGACCGGATCCTGCGGCTGCAGCACGTCGAGGTGCGCGTGCCCGACCTCGAGCTGTGCACCGCCTACTACACCGAGGTCCTCGGCCTCATCGAGACCGCGAGGACCGACAACCAGGTCTTCCTCAAGTGCTGGGACGAGCGCGAGCACCACTCGGTGATCCTGCGGGAGGCCCCGACGTACGGCCTGGACCACATGTCGTTCAAGGTCGCCGACGCCGCCGACCTGGACTACTTCACCGAGAAGCTGCAGGCCGCGAGCGTGCCGGTGAAGCGCTACGCCGCTCGTGAGCTCGGCCCCGGCTGGGGCGAGGCGATCCGCTTCGACGCCCCGAGCGGGCACGTCGTCGAGCTGACCCACGGCACCGAGCGCGTCGGCAACATGCTGCCGATGACCAACCCGCCACCCCGCCCGCAGGACCTGGTCGGCATCGCGCCGCCGCGGCTGGACCACGTGTTCGTGATGGCGGAGGACGTCGAGGCGTTCACGCGGTTCTTCATCGAGCTGCTGGAGTTCCGCCTCACCGAGCAGATCCTGGCCAACGACGGGCACCAGCTCGCGACGTTCCTGGAGCGCAGCCACACGCCGCACGACATCGCGGTGATCACCGGGCCGAACGGCGGCACTGCACCACTTCGCGTTCTGGGTCGACGACTGGAACGGCATCCGCGAGGCCGCCGACACCCTCGCCTACCACGGCGTCGAGATCGACGTCGCGCCCACGCGCCACGGCGTCACCCGCGGCTACACGACCTACTTCTTCGACCCCGTCGGCAACCGCAACGAGCTCTTCACCGGCGGCTACTGGGTCGACCCCGACTTCGAGCCGATCACCTGGACCGAGGAGGAGATGGGCCGGGCGATCTTCTACTACGACCGCCAGGTCAACGAGCGGTTCTTCACGGTGCACTCGTGACCGAGGCCCGGTATGAGCGTCGACCGCTACGAGGCGCCGAACTACCTCGCGAAGTACCGGGAGCGGCAGAACCGCAGGGCCGAGGCGCCCGCCGAGGACTCCGCCGATGACGGGGGCACCCCGCTCTACCTGCGCCGCTTCCGGGCGCGCACGGGCACCGCGGTCGAGGTGCCCGTCGAGACCGTCGACGGCGAGAGCTTCACCCGCGACTACGCGGCGTCGACGCGCGAGAAGGAGATCGTCGCCCCGCCGGAGCGGAAGGCGGCCGAGGAGTTCGTCGCCGAGATCCGGATCATCCGCCACGGCATCACCCAGGGCTACTCCACCGACGCCGGACTGACGCCGATGGGCGGCTGGCAGGCCCACCAGCGGGGGCACTCGCTGTCGAAGTCGCTCAAGGAGGGCCAGAAGGTCCGGATCGTCTGCGCCGACACCAACCGCGCGCGCCAGACGGCCGAGCAGATCTACCGCGGCATGCTCGACGGCCTCGACCAGTGGCAGCACAAGGCCGAGGTCGCCGAGCCCGAGCCGATCGCCGAGCTGCGCAACTTCGGCGTCTGGACCCCGGACGGGCTGCGCGACGTCACCTCGGCGTTCCGCCAGTACCAGGCGACGATGGAGAAGCTGGAGCGCATGGCGGTGGGCGACCGGCCGCGCTGGCTCGTCGAGATCGACCGCTTCTACCGCACGCAGCTGGGCGGCGCCGACCCGATCCACATGTGGCTGACGATCCCGCTGATGTACTTCGAGCCGCCCGCGATGTGCGTGCGCCGGTTCTGGCGGGGCTTCCACCAACTGATCAACGAGAGTCCCGGGTCATCGGATCGTCGCCGCGACGCACTCGGGCCCGATCCGCGCGTTCGCCACCTGGGCGCACGGCTACGACCCCGGCGAGCCGTACAACACCGAGGAGGTCGTGGTGAAGGTGCGCAAGGGCGGCCGGACCGCGCTGGTGGCCTACCGCAACCGGGTGACCGAGGTGAACGTGCCGCCGCCGGACGAGTTCCCGGCGTGGGAGGGCTGAGCCGGTGACGATCGCCGATCTCGACCTCCCCGCCGACTTCCCCGAGGCCGAGGTGGTCGCCGCGGTCGACGGGCGCGACGACGCGCCGCTGCGCTCGGTGTCGATCGCCATGGGCGTGCTCGGCTGCTTCGAACGCAGCCGCGGAGCTGGGCGCGACCGCCGTGGCGGGCGAGCTGGGCATCGCGAAGAGCACGGCCTGCCGCATGCTGGCCGCGCTCGCGGCGTCGGGGATGCTGGAGCGGAGCGTCGTCGGGTCGCTACCGGCTGGGCCTGCGGCTGTTCGAGATCGGCCAGCTCGCCGTCGACCGGCTGATGCTGCGCGAGCTGGCGGTGCCGGTGCTGGGCGAGCTGCGCGACCTGCTCCGCGAGACCGCGCAGCTCGCGGTGCCGGTCGGCACCGAGGTGCTCTACGTGGACCGGCTGGAGGGCAGCGCGCGCGGGCACGATGTTCCACAGCCGAGCTCTACCGCCGCGGCCCCGGCCACAGCTCCAGCGCGGCCAAGGCGATCGCGGCCTACAACCCGACGATGGCGCGGGCGATCCTCGAGAAGGGCTTCAGCGGCGCACGCCGTTCACGATCGTCGACCCGCGCCGCTACCAGCAGGTGCTCCGGCAGGTGCGCAAGGACGGCTTCGCGGCCTCCCGCGAGGAGCACACGCTGGGCATCTCGTCGATCGCGGCGCCCGATCGTGCTGCGCCGCGGCGAGCGGACGGTGGCGGTCGCGGCGATCTCCGTGGTGGGCGGGACGTCGCGGGTGCTGGGGACGCGGAAGGTCGCCGTCGTGCAGAGTGTCCGTAGGGCGGCGGCGACGGTCAGCGCGGCCCTGGAGGCGTGCGGCTGACGCCACCCGTGCGCGGAAAACCTCGCTATGGCGACGTTTTCCGCGCACGGGCCGACGAAGGAGGCAGAGCGTTGACGCTGGCGGAGGAATCGCGCACCGGTCGAGTTCGACCTGTCGGCCCGCTACCGCGCCGGAGCGGGCCCGGTCCTGCTCACCGGCGTGCAGGCGATCGCGCGCATGCTCGTCGAGCAGCACGCCGCCGACGCCGCGCGCAGGCCGCACCACCGCGTCGTTCGTGTCCGGCTACCAGGGCAGCCCGCTCGGCGGGCTCGACCAGACCCTCGCCCGCGCCACCGAGCTGCAGGAGAACGCGGGCCTCACGCTCGTGCCTGCAGTCAACGAGGAGCTGGCCGCCACCGCGGTCTGGGGCAGCCAGGTCGAGGTGCCCGGCCACGGCCGCAGCGTCGACGGCGTCGTCGGCGTCTGGTACGGCAAGGCGCCCGGCGTCGACCGCGCCGGCGACCCCCTGCGCCACGGCAACATGTGCGGCGCCCATCCGTCCGGTGGCGTGCTGGTGCTCGCGGGCGACGACCCCAGCTGCAAGTCCTCGACCATCCCCTGCATCTCCGAGCGCACGCTCGCGGGCTACGGCCTGCCCGTGCTCTACCCCGGCACGGCCGAGGAGATCGTGCGCATGGGCCGCTACGGCGTGGCGCTGTCCCGCGCGTCCGGGATGTGGGTCGGCATGAAGATCACCGCCGACGTCGCCGACGGGGTGTTCGCGCTCGACGGCTACTGCGGCGACGTCGGGATCGCGGTGCCCGAGATCGCGTGGGACGGCGCGCCGTGGAGCTACCGGCAGTACCCGATGCTCGTACCGCCCGAGTCGCTCGTGGCCGAGGCGCAGATGTACGGGCCGCGCTGGGCGATGGTCCGCGCGTTCCTCGACGCCAACCCGATCAACGCCGTCGAGGTCGACGGCGCCGGACGCGTGGCTCGGCGTCGTGGCGGGCGGGAAGGCGTTCACCGACGTCCGGCAGGCGTTGCGCGACCTCGGCCTCGACGACCCCGGTCCCGACGCTGCCCTGGAACGCGCGGGCATCCGGCTCCTGCGCCTCGGCATGGTCCACCCGATCCAGCGCGACCTCGTGCGGGAGTTCGCCGCGGGCCTGTCGACGGTGCTGGTCGTGGAGGAGAAGTCGGCGTTCGTCGAGTCGGCCGTCCGCGACGCGCTCTACGGGCTCCCCGACGCCCCTGCGGTGATCGGCTCGACGGACGCGGACGGCGTCCCGCTCGTCCCCGAGGCGGGGGAGCTGACGGCGGGCGCGCTGGCCGGGCCGCTGCGCCGGGTGCTGGGCGACCGGGTGGAGCTCGCCCCGCCGCGGCGCGAGCCCGCGCCGTTGCCGCTGCTCACGGCGGGGCGCACCCCCTACTTCTGCTCGGGCTGCCCGCACAACCGCTCGACGGTCGTGCCCGAGGGCGCGGTGGCGGGCGGGGGCATCGGCTGCCACGCGATGGTGGCCCTCACCGGCCGCCCCGAGAGCCTGGTCACCTCGATCACGCAGATGGGCGGCGAGGGCGCGCAGTGGATCGGGCAGGCGCCCTACACCGACGCCCGCCACATGTTCCAGAACATGGGCGACGGAACGTTCGCGCACTCCGGCCAGCTCGCGGTGCAGGCGTGCGTCGCCGCCGGAGTGTCGATCACCTACAAGCTGCTGTTCAACCGCGCGGTCGCCATGACCGGTGGACAGGACGCCGCCGGTGGGCTCGAGGTGCCCCAGCTCGCGACGAAGCTGCTGGCCGAGGGCGTCGCGCGGATCATCGTGTGCGCCGACGAGCCGGAGCGCTTCCACGACCTCCCGCCGCTGCCGCGCGGGGTCGACCTGTGGCACCGCGACCGCCTCGACGACGCCCAGAGCGCGCTCGCCGCGACGCCCGGCGTCACCGTGCTGGTCTACGACCAGCGCTGCGCCGCCGAGTCCCGACGGCTGCGCAAGCGCGGCGCCATCCCCGTGCGCAGCACCCGCGTCGTGATCAACGAGGCGGTGTGCGAGGGCTGCGGCGACTGCGGCGTGAAGAGCAACTGCCTGTCCGTCCAGCCGGTCGGGACCGAGCTGGGCCGCAAGACCCGCATCGACCAGACCTCCTGCAACACCGACTACTCCTGCCTGGCCGGGGACTGCCCGTCGTTCGTGACGGTGGAGGTCTCACCCGGCGCGGCGAAGGCGTCCGGGCACGAGCGGCCGGAGCCGCCCTCCGTGCCCGACGTGGAGCGGCCCGCCGCTGGCGACGTGTTCCTGGCGGGCATCGGCGGCACCGGGATCGTCACCGTGAACCAGGTGCTCGGCTCGGCGGCGGTCCGCGACGGCCTCGCGGTGCACGGCGTCGACCAGACGGGCCTTTCGCAGAAGGCGGGGCCGGTCACGTCGCACCTGCGGATCGCGCGCGACGCGGCCACGCTCGGCCCGGCCAACCGGATCGGCACGGCGGGCTGCTACCTGGCTTTCGACGCGCTCGTCGGCGCCGACGCCCGCTACCTGGGCTACGCCGACCCGGAGGCGACGGTGGCCGTCGTGTCCACCAGCCCGGTGCCGACCGGCGCGATGGTGCGCGACCCCTCGGTGGCCCCGCTGGACATCCCGGCCCTGGCCGAACGGATCGCGGGCCGCGCGCGGGAGGTCGTCCGGCTCGACGCGCAGGCCGCGGCCAACGCGCTCTTCGGCGACGCGATGCCCGCCAACCTGCTGCTCGTCGGGGCCGCCTACCAGTCCGGCGCGCTGCCGCTCTCGGCCGAGGCGATCGAGTGGGCCATCGAGCTGAACGGCGTGGCGGTGGCGGTCAACACCGCGGCCTTCCGCTGGGGACGGGTCGCGGTCGCCGATCCCGACGCGTTCGCGGCCGCCACCGCGGGTCCGGCCGTCGCGACCCCAGCGACGTGGGCCGAGCTGGGCGAGCTGGCGGGGGAGACGCGCAGGCTGGCGGGCATCCGGGCGGCGCTGCTCGCCGACTACCAGGACGCGCGCACCGCGCGCCGCTACGTCAACGACCTGCTGACGGTGTGGCGGGCCGAGCGGCGCCTGGACGGCGACGATCGGGCCGACACCGCGTTCTCTCAGGCGGTCGCCCGCGGCCTGCACAAGCTCACCGCCTACAAGGACGAGTACGAGGTGGCCCGGCTGCTCACCGACCCCGCGTTCGAGGCGCGGCTCGCCGCCGAGGTGCCCGGCGGCACGGACCTCCGCTACCGGCTGCACCCGCCGACGCTCAAGGCGCTCGGCAGGCAGCGCAAGATCGCGCTCGGCCCGTGGATGCGCCCTGTCCTGCGGACGCTGGCGCGGGGGAAGGCGCTGCGCGGCACGCCGCTCGACCCCTTCGGCCGCACGCCGATGCGACAGCTGGAACGGGCGCTGCGCGACGAGTACCGGGCGATGGTCCTGCGGCTGGCCACCGAGCTGTCGGCGGAGACCTACGCCGTCGCCGTCGCCGCCGCCGAGGCCGCCGACCTCGTGCGCGGGTACGAGGGCGTCAAGCTCGCGGGCGTGCGGCGCTACCGGGCCCGGCTGGCCGAGCTGGGCCTGTCCGCGCCGTGACCCTCAGGCCAGGCTGAACCGCTCGGCGTGCACCTGCGCGCGGGGCACCTCAAGTGCGCGCAGGCTGCGCAGCACGGCGTCCGTCATCGCCGGTGGTCCGCAGACGAACACGTCGCGGCGGGCGATGTCGGGCACCATCGCGGCGAGCTGCTGCGGGTCGAAGGGCGCGAACGGCGGGTTCCCCTGGCCGGTGCGCCCGGCCAGCACGTGCAGCAGCGCACCCTTGCGCCAGGCCAGGTCCTGCAGCTCGCGCAGCAGCACGGCCTCCGCCATGTTCGACACCCGGTAGAGCACGACCGTCGGGCTGGTCGTCTCCTCCAGCAGCGCGCGGACCGGCGTGACGCCGACCCCGCCCGCGATGAGCAGCAGTCCCGGTGTGGTCTGGTGCAGCGCGGTGAACGCGCCGTAGGGGCCTTCGACGAACACCCTGCTGCCGACCGGGAGGTCGCGCAGCCCCGCGCTGGTCGCGCCGACGGCCTTGGCGGTGAGCCGCAGCGACCTCCCGTCGGGCGCGGCCGAGAGCGAGAACGGGTTGGCCTGCCACCAGCCGTTGTGGTCGCGGAACCGCCAGATGCAGAACTGGCCTGCGCGCGCGGGCAGCCGGTGCAGGTCGCGGCCGGTGACGTACACCGAGGTGACGTCCGGCGACTCGGGGACGACCGCCGCGACCCGGAACGCGTGGCGGGCGTTGCGGCGCAGGGGGATGACCACGCGCCCGACCAGCAGGGAGCCGAGCACCAGCGCCCACACCGTCCACCAGTGGGCGGTCGCCAGCGCGGAGGACGTGAAGGTGGTGCCTTCCAGCGCCTGATGGAAGAGGGCGAGCAGGATCGCGAGGTAGACGGCCATGTGCAGGGCGTGCCACGCCTCGTAGGACAGCCGCCTGCGCAGGAACCGCGCCGACGTCGCGCCGATGAGCACGATGATCGTCGCGGCGAGCATCCCGAGCAGCGAGGCGACGACCCCGGCGAGGCCGAGGAACGTCTTCAGCACCGGCGCGTCGTCGAGCCTGGCGTAGCCGAGCACGATGAGCGTGGCGTGCGTCAGCACCGTCCAGAACAGCGTGAAGCCGACCCACCGGTGCCACCGCGTGAGGCGGTCCATGCCGAGGCGGCGGTCCAGCCACGGCAGCCGGGCGACGAGGACGAGCTGCAGCATCATCAGCGTCGCGGCGTGCAGGCCGAAGAACTTGGCCACCGTCAGCACCGAGTTCTTGCCCGTGCCCGCGTTCAGGAAGGTGATCTCGACGATCGCCAGGTGGGCCACCAGGACAGCGCCCAGCGCCAGCTGCGCGGTCAACGCGGGCGGCATACCCGGGCGGGCCACAGGCCGACTTGTCGTGGTCACCGGAACCTCCTCGTCGCCGCGGACCTCGTCCGCGCTGACGCTCATCATCCGGGAGGTTTGTCACGAATCCGCCCAGTCGGCCACATCGGAACCTGTAGTTGGACACGGTCGGCCCATTGCCGGCGGCAAGGCCGGATCTCGGGGTTGACGGCTGGTTCCGGACCCGTCCCTGATCATCGCCGGGCCGCCGCACGGGTCGAGCGACTCTGCTCCGTTCGGCGGCGCGTGCTCGGCTGGATCGGGCCACGGGCCGCAGCGGGCGACGGAAGTGGGCGTCACCAGCGCCGAATGGCCATGTTCCCTCGGCGTGTCCCGCTCGACACGCCGAGTGGCCGCTCGGCGCACGCCAGGATCCGGTGGTCTCACGAATGTCTCAGGAATCGCCTGGGGACATCGGTGGGCCGCTAGCGTTGTCCGCGGATCGATCACGACCCGGTCACAGACCGGACACGGACCACGCTCCCCCAGTAGGTCCGCGCGGCATCCCCGGCCGCGACGTCCGGGCCAGGTCGGGTGGGATCCAGAAGGAATGGATGTGTCCCGGCACCGCTCCCCCAAGGGCCGGCGCGCACACCACGGTCCCCCGCTGACCGCCCTCGTGGCGGCGGCGGGGGCCGGTGGCGCCCACCGGTCAGTCACGCTGCCGCAGGTCGTCTCGACCCCGGCCCGCGCCGTCGCGGCGGTCATCGCTGGTGGTGCGCTCGCGGCCGCAGGCCAGCAGGCCCTTTCCACCGCGCTTCCGCACGTCGGCGACGGCGTGACCGCGCTACGCGCGAGCCTCGACCGGGCCGTCGGGCTCGCCCCGGCCGCGGCCACCTCCGACCTGGCTTCGGACCCGACGGACGTCGTCGCCCTGCCCCCGGTCGCCGCGCTGACCCCGATCGCCCCCGAGCCCGCCGTCGCCGACGCGGCCTCGCTGGTGAAGGCGGCCGATCTGCAGAAGTCCGTCGAGCAGGCCCGCAACGCCTCGGTGGCGAGCAGCGCGGCGGGTGCGGTGGCCGCCCCGGCCGCGTTCGACGCCGCGGGCGCGGCCGCCCCGGCGGGCGGCGTGGCCCGCATCCTCTCGGGGCCGGTCACGTCGGGGTTCGGCGGGCGGTGGGGCACGGTGCACGAGGGCATGGACATCGCGGCCCCGATCGGCACCCCCATCCACGTCCCGCTCGCGGGTGTGGTCATCAGCTCCGGCCCGGCGAGCGGCTTCGGGATGTGGGTGCGCGTGCAGCACGCCGACGGCACGATCACCGTCTACGGACACATCAACCGGTCGTTCGTGCGGGTCGGGCAGCACGTCGCCGCGGGCGACGTCATCGCCGAGACCGGCAACCGCGGCCAGTCCACCGGCCCGCACCTGCACATCGGCGTGATGGTCAACGGGGTCTACGTCAACCCCAAGCCCTGGCTGGACGCGCGCGGCATCCGGTACTGACCTACCACAGGGGCCCGACAAGTTCGGGAGCGTCCGGGCCCCGTCGCCCGAGTTGTCCCCATCAGACCGGCGGTTCGCCCGCCATCCACAGCCGAACGGGTGGTCGCCCGCCTCGACCCGCCGCCGGGGGCGACGCTCGACGGCATGACGTCCCCCGATGCTCCCGTCCCCCCGGTGACACCGGTCCCCGCCTGCGCGCCGGTCCCCGCCGCGGCGCCGGTCTCCGTCGGCGAGCCCGGTGAGCTGATCGCGGCCACACCGGTGCTGCTCGGGTTCACCCCGCGCTCATCGCTCGTCGCCATGGCGCTCGGCGGAGCATCCGGAGCGCGGCTCGGGCTGACCCTGCGGATCGACCTGCCGCCGCCCGAGCACCTCGACGGCACGGTCGAGGCCGTCGTGCGGGGAATCCTCCTCGACGACCCGGCGGCCGTGGTCGTCATCGTCGTCGCGCCGGGTGGCGATGCGGGACCACCCGCCATCGAGCTGGTCGAGCGGGTGGTGACCACTCTCGAGGTGCGCGGGGTCGATGTTCCCATCGCGCTTTGGTCGGCGAGCACCGAGAGCGGCAGCCGCTGGCGCTGCTACGACGCCTGCGCGTGCACCGGCGTCGTCCCACGCCCCGAGGAGACCCCGCTCGTGGTGGCGGCGCTCGCCGAAGGGCGGGTCGTGCGCCGCGACCGCACCGAGCTGCAACGGCTGGTGGCGCCCGCCGACCCGGAGCGCATCCGGCGTCGGGAGGCGAAGCTCGTCGCGGCGATCGACGCCGAGGTCGACGCCGGGGTCGACGCCGGGGCCAACGGCGCCGCTGAGCGCGCGAGTGGCCGCTTTGCCTCCCGCCATTGGCGTCACCGCGGACCTGGCGCGGACGTGGTCGCGGGGATCGCCGCACTGGATGCCGCGGTGGACGCCGCCGCGCTCACCCTTGCCGCGGGCACCGCCGAGGGGCCCGGCGGGCCGGGCACCGGCGAAGGGTGGCTCGACGACGAGCGGGTGCTCGCCCTGGTGCGGGCCCTGCGGCTGCCCGTCGTGCGCGACGCGGCCATCGCGTCGTGCACAGGGTCGCGGCCGGAGGTGATGGAGGAGCTGTGGGCAGCGCTCACCCGCGAGACCCCCGATCCGGAGGCGGCCGAGCCCGCGGCGCTCCTGGCGCTCTCGGCGCTCCTGCGCGGCGACGGCGCGCTCGCCAACGTCGCACTGGAGCGGGCCGAGGCGGCATGGCCTGCTCATCGCCTCACGGCCATCCTGCGCGGCCTCGTCCGCGCGGGCGCCCGGCCGGACGAGCTGCGTGCGTGCCTCGCCGAAGGCCTGCGGCCGCCCTTCGACCCACGGATGCGGCGATGACCGGCCGAGCGGCAGGGGCGGCCGCTTCGTGCGTGGTCGGCGGCTCAGCCGCGGGGGCGCTCCCGCGTGAACCGCCAGGCGTCGCCGACGATGGTCGCGAGGTCGGTCCTGGTGGGGCGCCACCCCAGCGCGTGGCTCGCCGCCTCGCTCGAGGCCACCAGCACCGCGGGGTCCCCGTCCCGCCGGGGCGCGACCACGGTCGGGATGGGATGCCCGGTCACGGACCGGCAGGCGTCGATCACCTCGCGCACCGAGAACCCGGTGCCGGAGCCCAGGTTGTAGATCGCATGCGTGCCCGGCTGGGCGTTCGCCAGCGCGAGCAGGTGCGCCTCGGCCAGGTCGTCCACGTGGATGTAGTCCCGGATGCAGGTGCCGTCGGGCGTGGGCCAGTCGTCGCCGTAGATCTGCATCGACTCCCGGTCGCCCATCGCCACCTGCAGCACGATCGGGATGAGGTGGGTCTCCACGACGTGGCGCTCGCCGAACCGGCCGTGCGCGCCCGCCACGTTGAAGTAGCGCAGGCTCACCCCGGCCAGTCCGTGCGCCACCGCGTACGAAGTGATCATGTTGTCGATCGCGAGCTTGCTCGCCCCGTAGGGGTTGGTGGGGCGGGCGGCAGCGTCCTCGCGGATCGGCACCTCCGCGGGCTCGCCGTAGGTGGCGGCGGTGGACGAGAACACCAGCCTGCCGGTGCCGTGGCGGCGCATCGCCTCCAGCAGGCGCAGGGTGGCGACGACGTTGCCCTGCCAGTAGATCTCGGGGTGCTGCACCGACTCGCCCACGAGCGAGCGGGCCGCGAAGTGGAGCACGCCCTCGAAGCCGTCGGCGAGCAGGTCGTCCGCCGCTTCGGCGAGGTCGCCCTTCACGAACTGGGCGCCGTCGGGCACCGCGTCGGCGTGGCCGGTCGACAGGTCGTCGAGCACGGTCACGTCGTGGCCCGCGTCCACCAGGTGCGCCGCGCAGACACTGCCGACATAGCCTGCGCCGCCGGTGACGAGCAACTTCACGTCAGGTCCTCCTCGTGGGCCGATCGGCACCACCGTCGCACATCGCGGCGACATCGCCGCAGGCCGGGGCCGTCGGGGCCTGCGGAGCGGAAGCTACTAGCGGGGGCGTACGAGCACGGCGTGGGCCACCAGCGGCGCCACGTTCGCGGTGCCCTCCGCGGAGACGACGGGCACCGGGTCACCGAACCGCGCTATCGCGTTCACCTCGACGGTGTTGCCCGGCACCACGCCTGCCGACTTGAGGTCGGCCATGAGATCGGCGTCCACCTGGACGTGCTCGGCGATCCGCCGCACCTCGACCGTGCCGCCGCCGCGCCGGGCGAGCTCGTCGAGCCGCTGCAGGCCGATCTCCAACGACGGCGGCACCGCGACGCCCGTGCGCTCGCTCGGCGGGTGGGCCAGGTCGTCGAGGCCGGGGATCGGGTTGCCGTACGGCGAGATCGTGGGGTTGTCGAGCAGCAGCACGAGCTTGCGCTCCACCGCGTCGCTCATCACGTGCTCCCAGCGGCAGGCCTCGGCGTGCACGAGCTCCCATTCGAGCCCGATCACGTCGCTGAGCAGGCGCTCGGCCAGGCGGTGCTTGCGCATCACGGCCACGGCACGGGCCCGGCCCTCGTCGGTCAGCTCGAGATGGCGGTCGCCCGCGACGACGACGAGCCCGTCGCGCTCCATTCGGGCGACGGTCTGGCTGACGGTGGGGCCGCTCTGCGCGAGCCGCTCGGCGATACGGGCGCGCAGCGGGATGACGCCTTCTTCCTCCAGTTCGTAGATCGTGCGGAGGTACATCTCCGTGGTGTCGATGAGCTCGTTCACGGGCGCAGCCCTTTCGTCAAGACCTCAGTCTATCCGGGCGCGTCGAGGCGAAACGGACGACAGTGCGGGCAGGATGGCCGCGTGACCGCTTCCGCATCCCCCGGTGCGTCCCCGCTGGTCTCCGCGCCGCGGCTCGCCGCGCTCCTGGCCGAGGACCGGCCCGATGTCGTCGTGCTCGACGTGCGGTGGCGGCTGGGCGGCCCGCCCGGCCGCGCCGACCACGACGCGGCGCACGTCCCCGGTGCGGTCTTCGTCGACCTCGACACCGAGCTCGCCGACCCGCCAGGGCCCCGGGGGCGGCACCCCCTGCCGGAGCCCGAAGCGCTGCAGGCGGCGCTGCGGCGGGCCGGAGTGTCGGCGGGCTCGCGGGTGGTCGCCTACGACGACGGCAACGGCTCGGTGGCGGCGAGGGCGTGGTGGCTCCTGCGGTGGGCGGGCCTCCCCGCCGAGCGCGTCGCGGTGTTGGACGGCGGGTGGGCGGGATGGGTCGCGGCCAACCTGCCGACGACGGCCGAGCCGTCGCGCCCCGAGCCGGGCGACGTGGTCGTGCGTGGCGGTGCCATGCCGGTGCTCGACGCCGAGGAGGCTGCGGAGCTCGCCCGCGACGGCGTGCTCCTCGACGCCCGCGCGGCGCCGCGCTACCGCGGCGAGGTGGAGCCGGTCGACCCGAGGGCAGGGCACATCCCCGGCGCGCGCAACCTGCCCGCCACCGACATCGCGGGCCCGGACGGGCACGTGCTGCCGCCCGAGGAGCTGGCGCGGCGGCTCGCCGAGCTCGGCGCGGCGGGTGCCGCCCCGGTCGGCGCCTACTGCGGTTCGGGTGTCACCGCCGCCGCGTTGGTCCTCGCCGCGGAGCACGCCGGTCTGCGGCCTCCCGAGCGTCCCGTCGCGCTGTACGCCGGGTCGTGGTCCCATTGGACGACCGATCCCGCGCGACCCGTCGCCACGCGGGTTGATCCGTGAGACGGTCCCTCTCATGAGCCCCAGAGCGGCGGTGGTGTGGACGCCGCAGTTCCTGTCCTACGACCTCGGCGACGACCACCCGCTCGACCCGGTCCGGCTCGACCTGACCATGCGGCTCGCGGGCGAGCTGGGGGTGCTGGAGGGGGTCGAGCTTCTCGTGCCGGAACCCGCCCCGGACGAGGAGGTGCAGCGCATCCACGTGCCGAGCTACATCACGGCCGTGAAGTCGGCGCCCGAACTGCCCTTCGACATCGGCCACGGGCTCGGCACGGACGACAACCCGATCTTCCTCGGCATGCACGAGGCCAGCTCGCTGATCTGCGGCGGGTCGCTCGCGGCCGCGCGCGAGATCGCCGAGGGCCGGGCCGACCGCGCGGTGAACATCGCGGGCGGGCTGCACCACGCGATGGCCGACCGCGCGGCGGGATTCTGCGTGTACAACGACTGCGCCGTGGCGATCTCGTGGCTGCTCGACCACGGCTTCGACCGCATCGCCTACGTGGACGTCGACGTCCACCACGGCGACGGCGTGCAGGCGGCGTTCTACAACGACCCACGGGTGCTCACGATCTCGCTGCACCAGCACCCGATGACGCTCTGGCCCGGCACCGGCTGGTCCCGGGAGTACGGAGTCGACGAGGGGGCGGGCTACGCGGTCAACCTCCCGCTGCCACCGGGCACGAGCGACCCCGGCTGGCTGCGCGCGTTCGACGCGGTCGTGCCGTCCCTGCTCACCGCGTTCCGGCCACAGCTGCTCGTCACCCAGTGCGGCGCCGACACCCACCGCGAGGACCCGCTGGCCGACCTCGGGCTGTCCGTCGACGGGCACCGGGAGATCTACCGCAGGCTGCGGGAGCTCGCCACGCACACCGCGGGCGGGCGCTGGCTCGCGACGGGCGGGGGCGGGTACGGGCTGTTCCGGGTGGTGCCGCGGTCGTGGACGCACCTGATCGCCACCGTGCTCGACCGTGACGTCGCGGGCGGCACACCGGTGCCCGCGGGCTGGGCCGCGCACACCGCCACCCTCACCAACCGGGAGCTGCCGACCTCGATGACCGACGGGGCGAGCACCGCACACTCCAACTGGGGCGACGGCGCGGCCGAGCGGGTCGACATCGCCGTGGTGGAGACCCGCCGCGCCGTCTTCCCGCTGCACGGCCTCGATCCCGACGACCCCCGGGACTGACATGACGTACACCGACGTCACCGGCGGACAGACCGCCCCGCCGACGACACCGGAAGGGGCGGGTACCGGCTATCCCGCGCACTGGGAGGCCGACGTCGTCGCCTCCGACGGCGGCATCGTCCACATGCGCCCGATCCTGGCCGCGGACGCCGACGCGCTCGTGCGGTTCCACGCCAGCCTGTCCGAACGCACCCGCTACCTGCGCTTCTTCGGGCCGTACCCGCACATGTCGGCGCGGGACCTCAAGCGGTTCACCGTGGTCGACCACCACAACCGCGTCGCGTTCATCTGCCTGCTCGGCGACGAGATCATCGCGGTCGGACGGTACGAGGGGATTCCCGGCGCAGGCGGCGAGGTCGAGACCGCCGAGGTGGCGTTCGTGGCCCGCGACGAGCACCAGGGCCGCGGACTGGGCTCGATCCTCCTCGAGCACCTTGCGGCAGCGGCGCGCGAGAACGGCCTGCGTCGCTTCGAGGCCGAGGTGCTCGTCGAGAACCGCGCGATGGTGCGCGTGTTCCGGGACGCGGGCTACCAGGTCAGCAGGGCGTTCGCCGAGGGCGTCGTGCACCTGGAGTTCGACATCGACCCCACCGAACGCTCGCTCGCGGTGCGCGACTCCCGCGAGCAGCGGGCCGAGGCGCGCAGCGTGCACAACGCGCTGCACCCGTCGTCCGTCGCGGTGATCGGCGCCTCCACCGACCCTTCCAAGATCGGCCACGCGATCCTGGCCAACCTGCTGCGCGCCAACTTCACCGGCCCGGTCTTCCCGGTCAACGCGGAGGCGCGCTCCGTGCGCGGAGTGCGCGCGTACGCCTCGGTCACCGACATCCCCGACCCGGTGGACCTCGCCGTGGTCGCCGTGCCCTCGGCGGGCATCGACGACGTGATGGACTCGTGCCTGGCCAAAGGCGTCACCACGCTGGTCGTGGTCAGCGCGGGGTTCGCGGACGCGGGGGTGGGCGGCCTCGTGGCGGAGCGGCGGCTCGTCTCCGAGGCCCGCGCGCACGGGATGCGGGTGATCGGGCCCAACGCGCTCGGGGTGGCCAACACCGCGCCGGAGGTGCGGCTGAACGCCACCCTCGCCCCGGACCTGCCGGGCCGGGGCAGGCTCGGGTTCTTCGCCCAGTCCGGCGCGCTGGGCATCGCGATCCTCGCCGCCGCGCGCAAGCGGGGCCTCGGGCTGTCGACGTTCGTCTCGGCGGGCAACCGGGCCGACCTGTCGGGCAACGACCTGCTGCAGTACTGGCAGACCGATCCCGCCACCGACATCGTGCTGCTCTACCTGGAGACGTTCGGCAACCCCCGCAAGTTCGCCAGGGTCGCCCGCAGGCTCGCGCGCACCAAGCCGATCGTCGCGGTGAAGAGCGGGCGACACACCGGCCCGGTCGCGGCACTGGCCGACCACAACGAGCCGATCGACGACGCCAGCGTGCGCGCGCTGTTCGAGCAGGCCGGTGTCATCAGGGTGGACACGCTCGCCGAGCTGTTCGACACGGCGCTGCTGCTGGCGTACCAGCCGCTGCCCGCCGGGTCACGGGTCGCGGTGGTCGGCAACTCCACGGCGTTGGGGGTGCTCGTCGCCGACGCGCTGCTGGGGGCGGGGATGCAGGTCGCTGGCGAGCCGGTCGACGTGGGCACCACCGCCTCGCCGGACGAGTTCGCGGCGGCCGTCGCGGCGGGCCTGCACGCCGAGACCGGCGCCGACGCTCTCGTCGTGGTGTTCGTGCCGCCCGTGGCCACGCCGGGGGACGCGTACGCGCACGCGCTGCGCGAGGCGGCCGCGGGCGTCGACAAGCCGGTGGCCGCGGTGTTCTTCGCCGCCGAAGGGGTACCTGCGGAGCTGGCCGTGCCGGGGCCCGACGGCACCCCGGTACGCGGTTCGGTGCCGAGCTTCGCCAGTCCCGAACGCGCCGCGGCGGCGCTGGCCCGCGTGGCGCGGTACGCCCGGTGGCGCGCCGAGCCGGTGGGCGACTTCACCCCGCCGCCGGGCGTCGACAGCGACCGTGGCCGCGCGCTGGTCGCGGACCTCGACCTCAGTGCCGCCGACCTCGGTGGCGCCGACCTCAGTGGCGCCGACCTCGGTGGCGGCGACCTCAGTGCCGCCGAACGCGGCGCGGCCGACCACGACGCGCCCGACCACGACGCGCCCGACCACGACGCGCCCGACCACGACGCGCCCGACCACGACGCCAGCAGGGCGGGCGCTGACCGCGGCCGGGCGCTGAGCGACGAGGAGACGTCCGAGCTGCTCGCCTGCTACGGCATCGCGCTGGTCGAGTTCCGGCGGGTCGCAGGCGGCGACGCCACGGTCGCCGCCGCCGAGGAGCTCGGCTACCCCGTCGCCGTCAAGGCCGTCAGCGACCATTGGCGGTACCGTCCCGACCTCATCGGGATCCGGCTCGACGTCGTCACGCCGGTGGGCGCGCGGCGGGCGCACGAGGACCTCTCGCGGCTCTCGGGGCAGGACGAGATGTACGTCCAGCGCATGGCTCCGAAGGGGGTCTCCTGTGTGCTGGAGATCGTCGAGGACCCCTCGTTCGGCTCGCTGATCTCGTTCGGCCTCGCGGGCACGGCCACCGAGCTGCTGGGCGACCGCGCCTTCCGGGTGCTCCCGGTGTCCGACCACGACGCCGCCGCGCTGGTGCGGGCGCCGCGGGCCGCGCCGCTGCTCGACGGCTACCGCGGCGCGGAGCCCACGGACCTCGCGGCGATGGAGGACCTGGCGCGGCGGGTCGGCCGCCTCGCGGAGGACCTGCCCGAGGTGCGATCGCTGGCCCTCGACCCCGTGATCGCCACGCCCGCGGGCGTGTGGGTCATCGGCGCGCGGGCGCGGCTCGGCCCGCCCCCGCGGCGCGACGACACCGGCCCGCGCAGGCTGCGCTGACCGGGCGCTGAGACCGGGAGCCGACCGCGGCCCCGGTCAGCCGACGGCAGCGGCCAGGCGGTCCAACGAGCTCTCGAGCTGCTCCTGGGACACGAGCGGGAAGAACTTCTCGAAGGTCGGGTCCTTCACGCTCATCCAGTCGTAGGTCTCCGTGACCTCGGTGCGTCCGTCGGACTCGCGCAGGTCGTAGGTGAACGTGTGGCCGCCGACCTCCACGCCCTCGAACTTCGCCGCGGCGTCGCAGGTCGGGTCCATGACCGGGCCCCAGCCGATGCGCGCGCCTGGCACGTAGGCCGTCACCGTGTTGACCATGCGGTAGTCGCCGAGCTGGTCCTGGTGCATGTTCATGGTGAACACCTGCCCGATCCCCCCGATCGGCGGCGTCGTGCCCTCGGGGCCCTGCACCATGCCCGCGCCGTCGAGCTCGGCGTGCTTGTTGGGGTCGGCCAGCACGGCGAAGACCGCCTCGGCGGGCGCTTCGATGATCTTGGTCGCTTGCAGCTTCCTGCTCGTGTCCATTGCCTCGAATAGCCCAACGTGGCAGCGGGCAAACGTCAGCGCCGGAAGGTCACCTGCAGCGTGGGGCTGCTGACGTCGGCGAAGAAGTCGTTGCCCTTGTCGTCGACGACGACGAACGCCGGGAAGTCCACGACCTCGATGCGCCACACCGCTTCCATGCCCAGCTCGGGGTACTCGAGCACCTCGACCTTGCGGATGCAGTCCTGCGCGAGCCGGGCCGCGGGCCCGCCGATGGAGCCGAGGTAGAACCCGCCGTACGTCGCGCACGACGTCGTCACCTGCCTGCTGCGGTTGCCCTTCGCCAGCATCACCAGCGAGCCACCGGCGGCCTGGAACTGCTCGACGTAGGAGTCCATGCGCCCGGCGGTGGTCGGCCCGAACGAGCCCGACGCGTACCCGGCGGGGGTCTTGGCCGGTCCGGCGTAGTAGACGGGATGGTCGCGCATCCAGGAAGGCATCGGCTCGCCCGCCTCCAGCCGTTCGGCGATCTTGGCATGCGCGATGTCGCGGGCCACCACCAGCGGCCCCGACAGCGACACGCGCGTCTTGACCGGGAGCGACGAGAGCTGGGCGCGGATCTCGTCCATCGGACGGTCGAGGTCGACGTGCACGACGTCGTCCGGCAGCTCCTCCTCCGTCGTCTCGGGGAGGAAGCGGGCGGGGTCGGTCTCCAGCTGCTCCAGGAAGACGCCTTCCGGAGTGATCTTGGCCTTGGCCTGGCGGTCCGCCGAGCACGAGACGGCGATGCCGACCGGGAGCGAGGCGCCGTGGCGCGGCAGCCGGACCACCCGCACGTCGTGGCAGAAGTACTTGCCGCCGAACTGCGCGCCGATGCCGAACTGCCGGGTCAGCTCCAGCACCTGCTGTTCGAGGTCGAGGTCGCGGAACGCGTGGCCCAGCTCGGACCCCGAGGTGGGCAGCGTGTCCAGGTAGCGGGCCGACGCGAGCTTGGCGACCTTGAGCGTGTACTCGGCCGACATCCCGCCGACGACGACCGCCAGGTGGTACGGCGGGCAGGCCGCGGTGCCCAGCGAGCGCAGCTTCTCGTCGAGGAACACCGCGAGCCGCTTCGGGTTCAGCAGAGCCTTCGTCTCCTGGTAGAGGAAGGTCTTGTTGGCCGAGCCGCCGCCCTTGGCCAGCACGAGCAGCTCGTACTTCGGCGTCTGGCCGGGCACGGAGTGGAGCTCCACCTGCGCGGGCAGGTTGGTGCCGGTGTTGCGCTCGTCCCAGAACGAGGTGGGCGCCATCTGCGAGTAGCGCAGGTTCAGCTCGGCGTAGGCCTCGTAGACGCCCCGGGAGATGGCCTCCTCGTCGGCGCCGCCGGTCAGCACGGTCTCCGTGCGTTTGCCGATCACGATGGCGGTGCCGGTGTCCTGGCACATCGGCAGCACGCCCCCCGCCGCGACGCAGGCGTTGCGCAGGAGGTCGGTGGCGACGAACCGGTCGTTGGACGACGCCTCCGGGTCGTCGACGATCGCACGCAGCTGGGCCAGGTGCGCCGGGCGCAGCATGTGCTGGATGTCGTGCACGGCCTCCCGGACCAGCGCCGTGATCGTGGCGGGCTCGATCTCGAGGAACGTCCGGCCCGCCGCCTCCACGACCGTGCCGGGCGGGAGCGACAGCTGCCGGTAGGAGGTCTCGTCAGGGCCGAGGGGGAGCAGGTCGGTGTGATGGAAGCCGGGCACGGGGAAAACCTACCTCCGCCCGGATCGCCGCAGGCTGTGACGTAGGGCTAGCCCGACATCACCCAGCGGATGCCGTGGGTGATGGCCCGGCCCGCCACGCGCACCACGGGCGCCTCGACGACCGGCAGGTAGGGCAGGCCCAACGGGGCGCGGGCCCACCGGGGGAGCAGCTCCACCGACGCGGCGGCGAGCAGCGCATACGGGGCGCGGGCGGCGAGCGCCAGCGGCGGGCTCAGCAACAGGAAGCGGGCCGCCGAGCGCGCCTCCGGGGTGCCCTCCAGCTCGGGCCGGAAGGCCGCGAGCCGCTCCGCGAGCGCCGCCTCGGACTCCGGAGGGTCGACGACGCCGAGCTCGCGGGCGACGCGGGCGGTGTCGGCGACGTAGCCGTCGCGGCCGACCTGGTCGAGGGGCCGCGCGCCGTAGCGCTGGTGGGCGCGCAGGAAGCTGTCGATCTCCGCGATGTGCACCCATTCGAGGAGGTGCGGGTCGGCGGCCGAGTAGGCGCGACCGTCCGGCGCCCGTCCGCGGACCCGGCCGTGCACGGCCGTGATCCGGTCGATCGTGGCGCGGGCCTCGGCGTCCGGCCCGAAGGTGGTGGCGGCGAGGAAGTAGCTGGTGCGGGCGAGCCTGCCCCACGGGTCCCCGCGGTACCCCGAGTGCCCGGCGACCCCGGCCATCGCCAGGGGATGCAGCGACTGCAGCAGAAGGGCGCGCAGGCCGCCGACGAACATCGACGCGTCGCCGTGCACCCGCCGGATCGGCCGGTCCTCGGCGAACCAGCGCGGGCCGGGCGCGGCGTGGATCCGTGCCCGCCGGTTCGGACCCTCGTCGCCCGCGACCTTCTGGAAGACGTCGGCGCCGAGCCGCGCCCGCAGGTCGGCGACCCGCTGCGTGAGCGCGCCGACACCCGGGACCTGCAGTTCGACCATGGACCCATCATCCGCGTGCCCGCCGGTCCCGGCCACCGGGCTCAGCGGCTCGGCGGATGGCGCCCGGTCCTCGCAGAACGGCTTGCCGCCTCGCAGAGTCCCCGGGCTCTGCGAGGCGCACAACTGCCCTGCGAAGTGGCCCGGTGCCAGCCACGGCGGTCTCGCCCCAGATGTCCTCCAGGTAGCGCTGCTCGGCGCGCATGCCCGCGAGCCAGGCCGCGGCGTCGGGCTCCCCGCCGTGCGCCGCGACCACCTCGGCGAACGCCGCGCGGACGGCGGGCGCCATCGTGTTGGCGTTCCCGCAGACGTAGACCGCGGCGCCGTCCTGGAGCAGCTCCCACACCGCGTCCCCCTCGGCGGCGACGGCGTGCTGGACGTAGCGGCGCTCGTCGCCCGTGCGGGAGAACGCCGTGCGGAGCCGGACGACGCCCTCCGCCTCGTACGCCCGCAGCTCGTCCTCGTACAGGAAGTCCTGGTCGGGCGTGCGGCAGCCGAAGAACAGCAGCGACATCCCCACCGGCACCCCGCGGCGCGCGCGCGGCCCGCTCCTGCAGGAACCCGCGGAACGGCGCCAGCCCGGTCCCCGCCCCGACCATGATCATCGGAACGTGCGGGTTCTCCGGCGGCCGGAACGGGATCGTCGGCTTGCGCACGAACGTGAAGACGGTGCCGTCCACGTCGCTGCGGCCCAGATGGGTGGAGCACACCCCGCGGAACGAGCCCTCGCGGCCGCGGG
Organism: uncultured Actinomycetota bacterium; assembly: GCA_963750095.1. GTDB lineage: Bacteria > Actinomycetota > Actinomycetes > Mycobacteriales > Pseudonocardiaceae > Pseudonocardia. Next base: position 52,012 of record CAVVPJ010000018.1, read on the forward strand.
CGGGCTCGTCGAGCACGCCGACGGTGATGGCGCAGTGGTCGGTGGCCGACGGCGCCGAGGAGATCGAGTAGTAGCGGGGTCGCAGCGGCGGGAGCATGTCGAGGAACTCCGCGAACGGCAGGGTGCAGCTCGGGTGGCTCTCGAGCAGGTCGAGCACGGTCACGCGCGGCTCGGCGATGGCCTTGCGGTAGCGGGCGCGGCCCTCGTCGTCGAGCGCGGTGAGGGCGGTGAGCTCCTCGCGGTCGGCGCGGTCGGCCGTGTGCCGGGCGATCGTCGCGATCTCGGCGCGGCCCGCGACGTCCTGCAGCTCGACGCAGCTGCCCAGCACCCCGAGCAGCGGCGTCGGCTCGTCGAGCGGCAGGTGGGTGTAGGAGCCGCCGTTCGGGGTGATCGTCAGGTAGGTGCCTGCGTCGAGCCCGAAGTGGGTGATGACGCGGCGGATCTGGGTGATGTCGTTGCGCGGGAGCACGCCGAGGTGGTCGCCGGTCGCGTACTCGGTGCCCGGCGCGAGGGCGATCTCCAGGTGCCGCGTGGAGCGCGCCGCCCCGCCCTTGCCCAGCTCGCGGTTGACCAGCACCCGTGACGGGCGCGCCCGGTAGGACATCACCACGGGGTTGCCGGTCTGCCGGTTGGTCATGGTCAGCGTGAGCCGCGGGGTGTCGGTGCCCGCGTCGATCGCCTCCCCCGTCGAGGCCGAGCGCCTCGCCGAAGGCGGGCCACAGGCCCGCGTACCAGGTGGCGAACTGGCCGTCGAAGTCGCTGCGCGCATCCCCCTCGCCGCGCGCGCAGACCCGCCGTCCGCCGTGCTCGGCGAGCTTCGTGTCGATGAGCGTCGGCACGGCCTGGTAGGTCGAGGCCCAGTCCATGTTGCCGCAGCCGAACACCGCGAACGTCGCGCCTGCCGCGGCGTCGGCCGGGGCGTCGGCGATCCACGTGCAGAACCGCTCGGCGTTGTCCGGTGGCAGCCCGTTGTAGGAGGCGCAGACGACCACCAGGCCGCCTTCGCGCGGCAGCTCGCCGACGTGGTCGTCGAGCGGGCCGAGCGTGACGGCGAACCCGCGGTCGGTCGCGTCCTGCGCGACGCGGCTGGCGATGCCCTCCGCGGTGCCGAGGTTGGAGCCGAACAGCACGGTGAGCGGGGTGCCGTGGCGGCCCGCGACGGGCTGCAGCCGGGGTGCCGGACGGGCGGCGGGCCCACCGGTCGCAGCCGCGGCCTGCGCGCGCGGCGCCACGACCGTGCTCCCGGTGGTCCGGTTCGGTCGGGGCCGCAGCTGGACGGACAGGCCGTCCGGCTTGAGCGTCAGCGCTTCCTTGATCTTCAGCTGGTAGCCGAGGTGGTCGACGAGCTGGAAGCGCTGCAGCAGCATGCCCAGCACGAGCACGGCCTCCTGCATGGCGAACTGGCGGCCGATGCACGCCCGCTGGCCGGAGCCGAACGGCTTGAAGGCGTTGGGCGGCAACGACTGGCGGGTCTCGGGGCGGAAGTGGTCGGGGTTGAACTCGTCGGCGTCGGGGCCCCAGGTCGCGGGGTCGCGGTGCAGCATCGGGGTCAGCGCGGTGATCGACGCGCCCTTCGGGACCGCGTCGCCGCCGAGCACCGTGTCCTCGTACGGGTAGCGGTGAACGCGGGCGCGGTCGGCCACAGCCGCAGGATCTCGTTGAGGATCTGGGTGATGTAGGTGAGGCCCTGCACCTGCTGGTAGCTCGGGAGCACCGCGGTGTCGGTGCCGAGCACCCGGTCGACCTCGGCGTTCGCCCGCTCGGTGACCTCGGGGTGCCGGAGCAGGTAGGCGACGGCGAAGGACAGCAGCCCGCTCGTGGTCTCGTGCCCGGCGACCAGGAACGTCATGCACTGGGCGACGATGTTGTCGTCGGGCAGCTACAGCCCGGTCTTCTTGTCGACGCCGGTCAGCATGCAGCTGAGCAGGTCCTGGTGCTGGTCGGCGTCCCCGGCGCGGCGGCGCTCGTCGATGATCTTCTGGGTCTCCCGCTCCATGAAGCGGTTGTCCTCCTCCAGCTGCCGCTGGGCCTTGCGCCGGAACCGGACAGGGCGGGGACCATGCGGCCGCGGGCCTGCGTCTCCTCCAGCGTCCGCAGCATCGCGTCGACGAACGGGTGCTGGGTGTTGCGGTAGAAGGAGTTGAAGCGGTAGCCGAACCCGCACAGCGCGATCGTGTCGAGCGTCAGGCGCGTCATGTCGGCGGTGACGTCGACCGCCTCGCCCGGGTTGTCGTGGTCACGAGCAGGGCGGCGGCCAGCAGGTAGCTGAGGATGCCGAACCACCGCGGAAGGATCGCGGCGCGCTGGAGCAGCGTCGTCGTGGTGATCATGTACATGCCGCCTGCGCGGACGCCGTAGACGAACACCAGCGCGTAGCCGGCGCCGGTGAACGCCCGGCCGACGTCGGCCGAGGGGAGCGGGCCGCCGCCGATGTCGCCCATCAGCGCCACGACGCCCGCCGCGGCCGCGCCCGCGAACAGCAGGCCGACGAACAGGCCGCCCGCCAGGCCGTGCAGGCCCAAAGGGATGGCGGGCGGGCCGGAGGCCGGCGTCGGTGGCGCCGAGCCCGGGGAAGCGGTGCACCAGCACCAGCGCCGCGACGAGCAGCCCGGCGAACACGACGCCGAGGACGCCGGACAGCCGCCCGTAGTGGACCGCCTCCGCGCCCTCCCCCGGGGTGGGCCGCTGCGGTCGGGTCCCGGTGGCGGGTCGCTCAGACATCCTCGGCTCCTTGCTCGGGCGGTCCGTCGCACCGGACCGGCAGCTCGATCCCTTCGAGCACACGGAGCAGGTCGAGCACCCCTTCGAAGGGACGGCCGCCGCTTCCGGGCACCACGACGACCCCCTCGATGCGACCGTCCGCGGTACGGAAGAGGTCCAGCAGGACCTGCATCGCCCCTCCCTCGTCGGCGGATCGTCGTGGCACGGGACGAGCATCCGTCCGAACAGGGCATGCGGTATGACAGGTGCTTCCAGCAGACCTTCCAGCGCGTCAGGCGGGGATCTCGGGAAGGCGCGCGGCGAGCTGGCGGCGCGAGGAGATGCCGAGCTTCGCGTAGATGTTGCTGAGGTGGAACGCCACGGTGCGGCTCGTGACGAAGAGCGACGCCCCGACCTGCTGGTTGGTCATCCCCTCCGCCACGAGCCTGGCGACGGCCAGCTCCTGCCCGGTCAGGCCGAGCGGGCCGCCCGCCGCAGGCGGGTGCAGGCCAGCCGTGCGCAGGAGCTCGTCGCTGCGCTCCATGAACGGGGTGGCGCCGAGACGGGTGAGCCGCTCGTGCGCCGTGCGGACCAGGTCGACGCCGGGGCGGCGCTCGCCCGCCGCGATGAGGTGCCGTCCGTAGGCGGTCTCCAGCCAGGCCCTGGGCAGCTCGGCGCGGGTGCGGACCGCGAGGTCGAGCGCCCGTGCGTAGGCCTCCCGCGCCGCGGCGGGGCCGTCGCGGCGCTCGGTGAGCTCGGCGCGGAGCCGGGCGGCCTCGACCGCCGACCAGCCGGGCGCCCGCCGCGCCGCCCCCTCCTCCAGCGCGCCGAGCTCGACCGCGGCCTCGTCGAGCCGACCCACCCCGAGCAGCGCCTCGACCAGCAGGGCCCGCCAGGGCAGCAGCCCCGCCCGGTCGAGGGGCCCGCGGACGGCCGGGTCCGTGAGCGGGCGGAGCGCCTCGACCATCGCCTGCGGGTCGCGGCGCGCCTGCGCGAGCACGGCCGCCGACGTCGCCGCGTAGGCCCGGCCGCCCCACCACGGCAGGAACTGGGTCATGGCCGACGCGGACGACACGCGCGCCGCGGCGACGTCCCACTCGCCGCGCCCCGCCGCGACGTAGCCCGCGAGCGCGTTGGTCATCCCGGCGCCCATGATGATGCCCGCGTCGCGGGCGAGCCCCACCGCCATCGCGCCGTGCGCCGCGGCGCCGTCCCAGTCGCCGGTGCGGTACTCCGCCTCGCCCAGGTGCGCGAGCAGCAGCACCCGGCCCTGCATCGACATGGCAGCCGACCCGTCGCGTACGACGGCCGACAGCACGTCGGCGGCGGCGGTCGCGTCCTCCCGCCAGAGCGCCAGCACGCCGCGCAGGGCGGCCTCGTCGGTCGTCGGCTCACCAGGGTGCGCGGGCACGACGGCACCGGGCCCACGCCGGACGACCTCGGCGACCATGCCCACGAACCGCGCGACCGACGCGTCCTCGGGCGGGGGTGACCAGCGGAGCGCACGGGCGGCCAGCTCGGCGGCGGCGTCGGCGTCGCCCTCGATGAACGACAGCAGCGCGAGGTGGGCCGCCGCGCTCGCCCGGCCCGCGTCGTCCTCGCCCGGCGCGGCGAGCGCCGCGGTCAGCGACCCGCGGGCGTCGCGGAACCTGCCGGTCGCCGCCTCGAGGCGGCCGAGCACCCGGCTGCGCGCGGGCGTCTCCGGCAGCCCACGCACCTCGGCCTCGCGCCGCAGGGCGCGCGCGATGTCGCCGCCCGCGAGCATCGTGTCGACCCCGGCGACGAGCCGGGCCGCCCGCTCCGGCGGTCTGGTGCTGAGGTCGGCCGCCGACAGCAGGTGGTCCGCGGCCGACCGCCACCGCCCGGCCGCTCGCTCGTCGCCCGCCAGCGTCTCCAGCTCCGCGGCCAGCGCGGCGTCCGCCCCGACGGCGGCCGCGACGCGGTGCTCGACCGCCCCGGCGCCGCCGACCAGCCCGGCGGCGGCGCGGTGCAGGGCGTGGCGGCGCCCCGGCGGGATGTCCCCGTACACCGCGGCCCGGAGGAGCTGGTGGGGGAAGGCGACGTCGCGGCGGCCCGCCGCCACGACCTCGGTCAGCAGTCCCGCGCGGACGGCCTCGTCGAGCGCCGCGACGGGATCCGGCGCCGGGTCGGACATGCTCGAGAGCGCCACGGCGTGCGCGACCGGGCACCGGGACCCCAGTACGGCGACGGCGAGGACGAGGCCCTGCGCCGCCGTCGACAGGGCCGCGACCCGGACGAGCACCAGCGTGGTGAGCGAGCGGGGCGCGGGCAGCGGCGTCGCGACGTCGAGCAGCGCGGGCGCGGACAGCTCCCGCAACAGCGACGCCGCGTGCATCGGGTGGCCGCCCGTGTGCTCCGCGAGCCTGCCGGCCGCCTCGGGGGTGAGCTCATGCCCGCCGACGGCGGCGCCCAGCGCCACCATCTCGTCGGCGCCGAGGCCGTCGAGCTCGATGCGCCGCGGCGGGGACCCGCCCAACGCGACCCGTTCCCACCAGGCCTGCTCCGGTGCCTCGGGGTTCCGCACGCCGAGCAGCATGAGCACGAGGTCGCGGCGCAGGCGCCGGGCCGCGAACGCCAGCGCCCGCGCGGAGGGGTCGTCGACCCACTGCGCGTCGTCGACGACGACCGACACCGCCCCGGCGCCCTGCAGCTCGCCGAGGGCCGCGAGCAGCTCGGCCCCCACCGCCAGCGGGTCGGCCGTGGCGGGCGGCCCGGAGCGGAGCAGCGGTCCGCACACCGCGGCCGGGAGGTCCGCGGCCAGCTGCCCGACCACGCCGAACGGCAGCCCGACCTCCGCGGCGTCGCAGGCCGCGCGCAGCACGGTCGTCCCCGTCGCGGTCCTCCCCATCGACTCGGTGTCGAGGAACCGGCGGATCAGCGCCGTCTTGCCGATGCCCGCCTCGCCGCACACCAGCACCAGCGATGGCCTGCCCATGCGGGCGTCGCTCCACTCGCCCGCCAGTGCCGCGAGCTCGTCGTTCCTGCCGACGAACGGTTCCGGTGATGCCATTGCCGCAATGTCACCAGGGCCGGACGCCGAGGACAATATGCGGTCGCCAAGATCGTCCGTGCGCACCCGTCGGTTTGCAGGAGGGTGACATTCCTGCGACTCAGTCGGAGGAATGTCACCCTCCTGCGACGTGGGGCGAGCCGCCCTGCGCGGACGTAGGGTTGAGGGCATGCCTGGATCGATCCTCGGAACATCCGTCCGCCGTGTCGAGGACCGGGACCTGACCACCGGGGCGAGCACCTACGTCGGCAACCTGGCGCTGCCCGGCCTGCTGCACCTGGCGTTCGTGCGCTCGCCCCTCGCCCACGGCCGGATCACGGGGATCGACACGGAGCAGGCCGCGTCGGCGCCGGGCGTCGTCGCCGTCTACACCGCAGCCGAGCTGGACCTGCCCGCCCACCACGGCCTGTTCGTGCTCAACCCCGACCTGCCGCGGCCCCCGCTGGCCACCGACCGGGTGCGCTTCGTCGGCGAGGCCGTCGCCGTCGTCGTCGGGGAGACGAAGGCCGCCGCGGTGGATGCCGTCGAGCTCGTGGAGGTCGACTACGACCCGCTGCCCGCCGTCGTCGATCCGGAGGAGGCGCTCGCCCCCGGCGCGCCCGCCCAGTTCGAGGGGCGCGACAACCTCGCCGCGGGCCAGCGCTCCGACCCGGCCGACGCCGAGGCCGTGCTGGCCGACGCCGAGGTCGTCGTCCGGGCGCGCATGGTCAACCAGCGCCTGGCCGTCATGCCGATGGAGGGCAATGCGATCGCGGTGCTGCCCGGCGGCTACGAAGGCCGCGACGACGAGCTGACGATCTGGGTCTCCACGCAGATGCCGCACGGCTTCCGCGGCCAGGCCGCCCAGCTCTTCGGCCTCGACGCCGACCACGTTCGGGTGATCACCCCGCACGTCGGCGGCGGCTTCGGCGGCAAGGCGGGCATGCTCGCCGAGCACACCGTGGCGGTCGGCGCGGCGAGGGCGCTCGGGCGGCCGGTCAGCTGGGTGGAGACCCGATCGGAGAACCTCGTCTCGATGCCGCACGGGCGCGGCCAGGTCGCCTACTACGAGCTGGGCCTCACCCGCGAGGGCGCCATCACCGGTCTGCACGCCCGCGTGGTGGGCGACTCCGGAGCCTACGCGGGCTTCGGCGGCGCCCTCATCCTCGGCCCGACCTACGTGATGAGCCAGGGCGTCTACGCCATCCCCAAGCTCGCCTTCGACGGCGCGGTGGCGCTCACCAACACCACGCCGATGGGCGCGTTCCGCGGGGCGGGTCGCCCCGAGGCCACCGCCCACCTGGAGCGCATGCTGGATCTGGCGGCGGACGTCCTCGGCATGGACCCCGCCGAGATCCGGCGCCGCAACTTCCTCGACCCGGCCGCCTTCCCGGTCACGACGCTGCCGGGGGCCCGCTACGACGTCGGCGACTACGACCTGCCGCTGCGGGAGGCGCTGCGCCTCGCCGACTACGACAAGCTCCGCGAGGAGCAGCGCTCCCGCCGGGAGGCGGGCGACCCGGTGCAGCTGGGGATCGGGCTCAGCGTGTACGTCGAGATCACCGCGGGCGGCGGCGGAAGCGAGTACGGCTCGGTCACCGTGCACGCCGACGGCTCGGCCACGATCTCCGCGGGCACGTCCGCCCACGGCCAGGGCCACGCCACGGCGTTCGCGATGCTCGCGAGCGACCGGCTCGGCATCCCGTTCGAGAAGATCACCTTCGTGCAGTCGGACACCGCCACCGTGCCGCGCGGCGGGGGCACGGGCGGCTCGCGGTCGCTGCAGATGGGTGGCAACGCGGTGCTCGTCGCCGCCGACGACGTGCTGGAGCAGGCCCGCCGCCGGGCCGCGGAGCTGTTGGAGGCCGCCGTCGACGACGTCGCGCTCACCGAGGACGGGGAGTTCGGCGTGACCGGCGTCCCGTCGGTGACGGTGACATGGGCGCAGGTGGCGAGCCACGGCGAGGAGCTGCACGCCGGACTGGACTTCCACCAGGACGGCGCCACCTTCCCGTTCGGCGCGCACGTGTCGGTGGTGGAGGTCGACACCGAGACCGGGCGGGTCACGCCCCGCCGCCACGTCGCCGTCGACGACTGCGGGCGGGTGCTCAACCCGCTGCTGGTCACCGGGCAGCAGCACGGCGGGCTCGCGCAGGGCGTGGCGCAGGCGCTCTACGAGGAGATCCTCTTCGACGAGGACGGCCAGCCGCTCACCGCCACACTGGCCGACTACCGGATGCCCACCGCGGCTGACCTCTTCTGGTTCGAGACCCACACGACCGAGACGCCGACCCCGATGAACCCGCTGGGGGCCAAGGGGATCGGCGAGTCAGCCACCGTGGGATCCACGCCCGCGGTGCAGAACGCCGTTGTCGACGCGCTGCGCCCGTTCGGGGTGCGGCACGTCGACCTTCCGTGCACGCCGGAACGGGTGTGGAGGGCGATCCACGGCGGCGCGACGGACCCGTGGCGCGAGCCGCCCGCGGTGTTCGCCACGCTGCCCGTCCGCACGGGCGCGTCGGAGGCGGCGGAGGGCGGCGAGATCTGAGGGCCGCCCGGTCGGGGGGCCCAGCGCCTATCCGGTCGGGCGGGGCGCGTTGACCCTTCTGCCGAGCCGCACCAGGGTGAACCACGACACCGCCCAGCGTCGAGGAGATCATCGTGGCCATTGACAGCGCGTCCATCGACCAGGTCCTGCAGGCGGCGGTCGATCGGGGCGACGTACCGGGGGTCGCGGCCGTCGCCGCCGACCGCAACGGCGTGATCTACCGGGGTGCCGCGGGACCCCGGACAGCGGACGGCGACGACCCGCTCACCGTCGACACCCACTTCCGGATCATGTCGATGACGAAGATGGTCGCCACGGTCGCCGCCCTGCAGCTCGTCGAGAAGGGCAGCCTCGACCTCGACGCGCCCATCGACACGTACTGTCCCGAGTTCGCCGACGTGCAGGTGCTCGACGGCTGGGACGGCGACACCCCGCGCCTCCGCGCGCCCGCGAGCAGGGCCACCGTCAAGCAGCTCGTCACCCACACCACGGGTCTCGGCTACTGGTTCTGGAGCGAGGACCTGGTGAAGTGGGAGGCCGCCACCAGCACCCCGAACGTCCTCTCCGGCGCGAACGTGATCTTCACCGCCCCGCTGCTGGCCGACCCCGGCACCACCTTCAACTACGGGATCAACACCGACTGGCTGGGCAAGGTCATCGAGGCCGCTGGCGGCGTCGGCCTTGACGTCGCGATCAAGGACGGGATCACCGGGCCGCTCGGCATGGACGAGACCGCGTTCCGGATCGCCGACGGATGGAAGGACGGTGGGCTCACCCCCGTGCAGGCCAAGGTCGAGGGCAGCTGGGTGGACAGCGGCATCGAGCTCAACCAGAGCCCGGAGTACTGGGCGGGCGGTCACGGCCTGTACTCGACCCCGAACGACTACATCAAGTTCGAGCAGGCGCTCCTGGGCAACGGTGAGCTCGACGGCGTGCGCATCCTGCGGTCCGCCACGGTCGACGCCGCGTTCACCAACCAGATCGGCGACCTGGACTTCCCGTCCGCGATCCCCACGGCCGACCCGGGCACCACCCACGAGCTCAACCTCGGACCGGGCTACAAGTGGGGCTACGGTCTGCTGCTCAACACCGAGGACGTCCCCGGCATGCGCCGGGCGGGCAGCGGCGCGTGGGCGGGGCTGTGCAACACCCACTTCTGGGTGGACCGCACCACCGGCATCTGCGCGTCCATCTACTCGAACTTCCTCCCGTTCGTCCCTCCTGAGGCGCTCGCCCTCTATGCCGACTACGAGCGGGCCCTCTACGCCGCGCTCTAGGGTCGTTGGCCCTCCGGAATGGCAACTGGCGTGCGGTCGCGCCACACTGCGGGCGTGACCGCAGGCGAGGAGATCCGATGAGGCTGGCGACGATCCGCACCGCGGCAGGCCACCGGGCCGTCAGGGTGGACGAGCGCGTCGCGGTGGAGACGGGCGACGCGGACGTCCGCGCGCTGCTCGAGCACCCCGACTGGCGCGCCCGTGCCGAGGCGGCGTCCGGGCCGTCGCACGCGCTCGACACGCTGGACTACGCGCCGCTCGTCCCCGCTCCCGAGAAGATCATCTGTGTTGGGCTGAACTACCGCGACCACGTCGCGGAGATGGGCAACGAGCTGCCCGAGTACCCCACCGTGTTCGCCAAGTACGCGCCCGCGCTGGTCGGCGCGTACGACGACATCGTGCTGCCCGGCGTGTCGGACAAGGTCGACTGGGAGGCCGAGCTCACCGTCGTCATCGGCACCCCCGTGCGCCACGCCGACGAGGCCGCCGCGCTCGCGTCGATCGCGGGCTACACGATCATGAACGACGTCAGCGTGCGCGACTTCCAGAACCGCACCAAGCAGTTCCTGCAGGGCAAGACGTTCGAGCGCTCGACACCGCTCGGCCCGCACCTGGTCACCCTCGACGAGATGCCGGAGGGCGGGCTCGCCATCGGCACCACGCTCGACGGCGAGACCGTGCAGAGCTCCTCGACCGACCAGCTCGTCTTCGGGCCGGTCGACCTGGTCGTCTACCTGTCGCAGATCGTCACCCTCAACCCGGGCGACGTGATCGCCACCGGTACGCCCGGCGGTGTCGGCCACGCCCGCAAGCCGCCCCGCTACCTGACCGACGGCACCGTGGTGGTGACGTCCGTCGAAGGTGCCGGTGAGCTGCGCAACACCTGTCGGGCGGAGAAGCGGTGACGCCTCCCGCCGTCACGGACTCGCTGGCCTGGGCCGCCGACGGCGCGGCGCACCTGCGCGGTCTCCTGACCCGCCTCGGCGACGACGCGTTCCGCGCCCCGTCGCTGCTGCCGGGGTGGAGCCGCGCGCACGTGCTCACGCACCTCGCCCGCAACGCCGACGCCATGATCAACCTGCTGACGTGGGCCCGCACCGGCGTCGTCACGCCCGCGTACGCCGGCGCCGACGCGCGCGACGCCGACATCGAGAAAGGCGCCCTGCGCACGCCGACCGAGATCCGCGACGACGTCGTGGCGTCCTCCGACCGGCTGGCGCACGTCGTGCGCGAGCTTCCCGAGGCGGCCTGGGCGGCGCTGGTGACCAACGTGCAGGGCCGGGTGATCCGGGCGTCGGCGGTGCCGTGGATGCGGGCCCGCGAGATGTGGATCCACTCCGTCGACCTCGACGCCGGAGCCTCCTTCGCCGACATGCCGGGGCCGATGGTGGACGCGCTGCTCGTCGACGCGGGTGAGGCGATGGGCCGCAAGCCGGGCTGCCCGGCGCTGCGGCTCCTCGACGGCGACCGCTCGTGGTCGGTCGGCGAGGCGGGCGAGCCGGTGCTGGTCACCGGGACCGCGCCGGAGCTCGTCGCGTGGCTGCTGGGCCGGTCGAAGGGGAAGGCCCTGCGCGCCGACGGCACGCGGAACCTGCCCGCGCTGCCCCGGTGGCTGTGATCCGAGTGGTGGGACGCGGGCGGTGACGGCGCCGGACTTCGCCGCGGTCCGCGCGGAGTTCGCGCTGCCCGAGGGCTTCCCGGCCGAGGTGCTGGCGGAGGCGGTGAGGGCGGCGGCCAGTGCGGCGGGCACGTCCGCGGGCGCACGGGTCGACGCCACCGACGTCGAGCTGGTGACGATCGACCCGCCGGGCTCGAAGGACCTCGACCAGGCGGTGGGCGTCATCCGCCGCGGCGACGGGTTCCGGGTGCACTACGCGATCGCCGACCTCGGCGCGGTCGTCGCGCCCGGCGGCGCACTGGACGGCGAGGTGCGCCGCCGCGGCCAGACCGTCTACCTGCCCGACGGTTCCGTACCGTTGCACCCGCCGGTGCTCTCGGAGGAGGCGTCCAGCCTGTTGCCGGACGGACCGCGCCCGGCCGTGCTGTGGACGTTCGACCTCGACGCGGCGGGGGAGCGCACCGCCGTCGACGTCCGGCGGGCGACCGTGCGTTCCCGCGCCCGGCTCGACTACGCGGGCGTGCAGGCCGACGTCGACGCGGGCGGGCCCCATCCCGCGATCGCGGCGCTGCCCGAGCTGGGCAGGCTGCGGCGGGCGCTGGCGGTCGCGCGGGGCGCGATCGAGCTGGAGCTGCCCGAGCAGGAGGTCGTGCCGGACGGGGCGGGCGGCTGGACGACGCGGATCCGGCAGCGGGTCGACGTCGAGACGTGGAACGCGGAGATGTCGCTGCTCACCGGCACCGCGGCCGCGTCGATCATGCTGGAGGCCGGTGTCGGGCTGCTGCGGACGCTGCCCGCCCCCGAGCCGTCGGCGGTGGCCCAGCTCCGGCACACCGCGGCGACCCTCGGCATCGCGTGGCCCGAGGGCGCCACGGCCGCGCAGGTGCTCTCGGGCCTGCCCCGGGACACCGCTCCCGCGCTCGCGCTGCGCCGGGCGGCCAGCACGCTGCTGCGCGGGGCGGGCTACGCGGCGTTCGACCGGTCGGCGGGCACGGCCGCGCCCGCCGACCCCGGCCACGGCGGGATCGGCGCGCCGTACGCCCACGTCACCGCGCCGCTGCGCCGCCTCGTCGACCGCTTCGGCACCGAGGTCTGCCTCGCCGTCGCCGACGGCGCGTCGATGCCCGGGTGGCTGGCCGCGGCGCTGCCCACACTGCCGTCGATCATGGCGGAGTCCGACGCGCTGGCCGGGAGGGTGGACCGGGCGTGCGTGGACCGCACCGAGGCCGCGCTGCTGGCGTCGCGGACCGGCGCCGAGTTCGACGCCGTGGTGCTGCGACCCTCCGGTGCCGACCCCGGCGAGGTGTTCGTCGCGGAGCCGCCGGTGCTGGCGCGGTGCACCGGGGTGCCGAAGGCGGGCGAGGTCGTGCGGGTGCGGCTCGTCGAGGCCGACCCGGCCACGGGCCGCATCGTGTTCGCGGCGTGGACGGCCTAGCCTCACCCGGTGCGGTTCCGGTACGGCATCGAGCACGAGCTGGCGATCCTGCGTAACGGGGTCTTCGCCGACTTCACCGACCTGACGTTCGACGAGCTGCAGGCCGTGGTCGACGTGCTGCCTCTCGACGATGCCGACTACCCCGACCTGCGGGTCGGCGACCAGGGGATCAAGAAGAAGCGCTGGTACGTCGAGGGCTACGAGCGGTTCGACGAGGCGGGCGAGCTCGTGCGCTGCGACCCCAAGGGCCTGGAGGTGCGCACCCGGATCCACGGCTCGGTGGCGTCGGCGGTCGGCGCGCTCGCCGCCGACATCGCCCTCCTTTCCGCCGAGCTGGGCCGCTGCGGGCTGGCGCCGTGCGCGATCGGGTTCAACCCCGTGCGTTCGGCCTACGTGGTCGACCCGCCGCTGGGGGAGTGGGAGCGGGCGCACCGCATCGGCTCGCCCGAGGAGCGCACGGCGCACCTGCACATGATCACGTACGGGCCGGACCTGAACCTGTCCGCCGAGGGGCTCGACGTGGTGGACGCCGCACGCAAGCTCACGCACTACAGCCCCTGGCTCGTCCCGCTCAGCTTCTCGTCGCCGTTCCGGGACGGCGCGCCCTGGGGCGGGCTGTCCGCGCGCACCCACCTGCGCACCGGCGCCCGCCCGGCCGCGATGGCCTTCCTCGGGCCGGACGCGCGGCAGATCGACTCCGACCCGTCGCTCACCCAGACCGCGCGGCTGCCCGCCGAGGTCGGGCGCCTGGAGTTCAAGGCCTTCGACGCGATCGGCGACCTCGCGCTCTACGGCGAGCTGCTGAGCCTGCTCACCGGGCTCGTGCTCGACGACACCCTGCCCGGCCGCCGTACGACGCCGGACGCGGCGGCGCACCGGCACGTCGCGACCGTCGGGCTGGCCGACGACGAGGTCCACGCGGGCACCGGCGCCCTGCTCGACGCCGCCGTGCGCGCGCTGCCGGGCCGGGCCGCCGACCTGGACCGGGTGGCGGCGCTGCGGGAGCGCTGGGCCAGGCGCGAGTGCGCGGCGACGGCGATGCTCGCGGCGTACGCGTCCGGTGCCACGGTGGCGGAGGTGGTCGCAGGCGTCGCAGCAGGGTGACATTCCTGCGACTCAGTCGCAGGAATGTCACCCTGCTGCAGCCCGGGGGCGGGGCGGGGCGGGCGCGCCGCGACGGCTACGTGTAGGAGTGCTCCGCGTCGGGGTAGGTGCCCGCGCGCACCTCGTCGGCGTAGGCGCGGGCCGCGCCCAGCAGGATCCCGCCGAGGTCGGCGTACTGCTTGACGAACTTCGGCTTGCGGCCGCGGTTCATCCCCGCCATGTCCGACCACACCAGCACCTGCGCGTCGGTGTCCGGGCCCGCGCCGATGCCGATCGTCGGGATCACCAGCTCGGCCGTCACCCGCTTGGCGACGTCGGCGGGCACCATCTCCAGCACCACGGAGAACGCCCCCGCCGCCTGCATCGCCAGCGCGTCCTCAATCAGATGCTCGCCCGCGTCGCCGCGGCCCTGGATGCGGAACCCGCCGAGCGCGTGCTCGCTCTGCGGGGTGAAGCCCAGGTGTGCCATCACCGGGATGCCGGACTGGGTCATCGCCTCGACGTGCGGCGCGAAGCGCGCCCCACCCTCCAGCTTGACCGCGTGCGCCCCGCCCTCCTTCATGAAGCGGATGGCGGTCGTGAGCGCCTGCTCGGGGCTCACCTGGTAGCTGCCGAACGGCAGGTCGGCCACCACGAGCGCCTTCTTCGCCCCGCGGACCACCGCCTTGACCAGCGGCATCAGCTCGTCGACCGTCACGGGGATCGTGTTGTCGTGACCGTAGACGTTGTTGGCGGCCGAGTCGCCGACGAGCAGCACGGGAATGCCAGCCTCGTCGAAGATCTCCGCGGAGTACATGTCGTAGGCGGTGAGCATCGGCCACCGCTCCCCGCGCTCCTTCATCTCCCGCAGGTGGTGGATCCGGGTCCGCTTCGGCTTGGCCGTCGTCCGGTACGGGGCGTCGACTTCAGGCGTCGCCTGCTGTTCAGACATCGTTGTCCGTCCTCCCTCGAGGCCCGTCCAGCGGGTCCCCGGGTCGTCAGGGGTTGACGCGCACAGCGTGACACCCGCGGACACGCCCGGCACCGGCCTGGGACGAGGTTCACAGCCCGGCCTTGCGTAGGCTGCGCCGGGTGCAGCGCTGGCGGGGGCTGGAGGCCATACCGACGGGGTGGGGCCGCAGCGTCGTGACGGTCGGGGTGTTCGACGGCGTCCACCGCGGGCACCAGCAGTTGATCGGACGCACGGTCGAGCGGGCGCGGGCCAGAGGGCTGCCCGCCGTGCTCGTGACGTTCGACCCGCACCCCGCCGAGCTGATCCGCCCCGGCAGCCACCCGGCCCGGCTGACCAGCCTGCGCCGCCGCGCCGACCTCGTGGCCGAGCTGGGCGTCGACGCGTTCTGCGTGCTCCCTTTCACCCTCGAGCTGCAGCGCATGGAGGCCGCGGCGTTCGCCCACGAGGTGCTGGTCGACCGCTTGCACGCCGCCGAGGTGGTCGTCGGGCGCAACTTCACGTTCGGCCACCGCGCCGCGGGCGACGTGGCCATGCTCACCCGGCTGGGCGAGCGCTTCGGCTTCGGCGTCGAAGGGCTGGAGCTGATCAGCGACGACGGCGTGACGTTCTCCTCCACCTACATCCGCGCCTGCATCGACGCGGGGGACGTGGCCGCGGCGGCGGCGGCGCTCGGGCGGCCGCACCGCATCGAGGGGGTCGTCGTCCACGGCGACCACCGCGGTCGCGAGCTGGGCTTCCCGACGGCCAACATCGCGTCGCCCCCGTTCACCGCCCTGCCCGCCGACGGGGTCTACGCGGGGCACTTCGTGCTCGGCGGGCGGCGGCTGCTGTCGGCGATCTCGGTCGGCACCAACCCGACGTTCTCCGGGCGGGAGCGCACGGTCGAGGCGTTCGTGCTCGACGTGGTGGAGGACTTCTACGGCTTCGACATCGGGGTCGACGTCGAGCACTGGCTGCGCGGGCAGCAGCGCTACGACGACATCGAGGCGCTGAAGGCGCAGATCGACCACGACGTGGCACGCACGCGCGAGCTGCTGTAGTTCATGATTCTTTGTCAATCGCCCACGGGGAAGACGGGTGGGCTGCCAGCATCGGGTCATGGCGGAGCCGGTCGCGATGATGGTCAGGGCCAACAGGGCGCGGCAATGTGAGCTCTACGGTGCCCCCCTCGGCGACCGCGTGCGGCGGCTCACCACCCGGCTCCGCATCTCCCAGGCCCGCCTCGCCCGCGTGCTGGGCATCAGCCCGGCGATGCTGAGCCAGCTGGTCAGCGCGCGCCGCGTCAAGATCGGTGATCCGGCGGTGCTGGCCCGGCTGCGCGCGCTCGACACGCGGTCGGCGGCACTGGTCGCCGTCGGTGATCGCCGCGCCGTCGACGACCTGCTCGCGGACATCGCGCGGATGGAGTGGAGCTGGGCCGGGGGCCGCCCGGCCGAGTCGGGCCGCACCGCGGCGGAGGCCCTGCTCGGCGCCGTCGAGCCGGGCAGGCTGGCGGCGGCCGCCGCGGCGCTGGGGTCGGCGTTCCCCGAGGTGGCCGAGCTGCTGCGGCAGGCGGCGCGGTCGGATGGCCCCGCGCCCGCGGCCTGAGCACCGTGCTGCTGTTCACGGCGCTCTGGCCGTCGGAAGCGGCGGTCGAGGCGCTGGCGGCGGTGGTGCCCGATGTGCCGAGCGAAGGATGGCGCCTCGCCTGCCCATCGACATGGCACGTCACCCTCGCCGTCCATGGCGAGGACCAGATGGGCCCGCTCGCGCGGCGGCTGGAGGCCGCGGCCTACGGCGCGCCCGCGCCCCGGCTGCGGATGCGGGGCGCGGGAGCGTTCACGGGGGCCCGGTGGGCGGGGGTGGAGGCCGAGCCCGGCGGTGCGCTGGCGCCCCTCGTGCGGCTGGCGGGCGGCACGCCCGAGGGGTTCGTCGCCCACGTCACCGTGCTGCGCCGCCGGATCCGGCCAGGGCCCCGGTTCGACCCCCAGCCGCCAACCCCGTGGGCCGACCACGTCGGGCCGTGGTGGCGCCCGGTCGAAGTGCTGCTGGTGGCGAGCGAGCCCGCCCGCGGCGGCGTCCGCTACCGCCCGGTCCACCGCGTCCCCCTTGCCCCCACCCGCTGAGCCCGGGTTGGGCCGCGGTTGCTTGCCGCGAGGTGAGAAAAGCCGTCCCGCCGAGGTGTCGATCTCTCTCTGGTCGGAGACGGCGGACCGGGCCGCCCTGAGCGCACACTGATGATCGACAGAACAGCGCTCACGGAGGCACCGATGACCCGCCGCACCCCCACGCTCGTCCTCGCAGGCCTCGCCGCCTTCGCGACGATGGGCCTCACCGCCTGCGGCTCCCTCGACGGCTCGGCGCACGCCGCCGCCCCCGCCGCCGCCCCCGCAGCCCCGACCGGCGCCCCGACGGCCGCGGCCGTCGGGGCGCCGAACACGCCGCCGCCCGCGGCAGCGCCCGCGGCCCCAGCCGGGAACGCGTCCGGCTCCGGGCGGGGCACCGGCGGGTCGAACACGGGCGGCGGGTCGAACACGGGCGGCGGGTCGAACACGGGCGGCGGGTCGAACACCGGCGGCGGGTCGAACACCGGCGGCGGCACGGACAAGCCGCCCGCCGCGCCCACCCCGAAGATCACGAGCTTCCGTGTCGTGCAGCAGCCCACGTGCCCGGTCCACGGCACGCCCGACGCCCCCTTCTCGTCGCCGGGCACCGACGTCGTGATCGCGTGGTCGGTCAGCGGGGCCAAGGGCGCCGCCATCGCGGTCGACAACCCCGGCATCTACGGCGCCTACGGCAGCGACTACGCCGCGAGCGGCACCCTCGCGCTGTCGTTCGGGTGCGACAAGCCCGGCACCAACTCGCACTCCTACACGGTCTGGCCCGCGGGCGCGCACGACGTCTCGAAGACGATTACGGTCTCGGCCCACTCCGACGGCTGAGGCATTCCCCGACGACCCACCCGCCCCGTCCCTGACGCCCCGCTCCCGACGACCCGCCCGGCCCCGGGCGGGCGGGTCGTTCCTGGTAACGTGGAGCCTCGGGTCCGGCTGCAGTCCGTGGCGGCCGCGACCGTCTCCCCTCCGCCTCGGCCACTGAGGACCGAACCGCGAGGGCCGCACGGCACCGAAAGAAAGTAGAGGGAAGCGCACGTGGCACTCGACGCCGCACAGAAGAAGACCATCCTGGACGAGTACGGCACCCACTCCGGTGACACCGGCTCTCCCGAGGCGCAGGTCGCGCTGCTCACGAAGCGCATCAGCGACCTCACCGAACACCTGAAGATGCACAAGCACGACCACCACAGCCGCCGTGGCCTGCTGCTGCTCGTCGGGCGGCGGCGTCGCCTGCTCAAGTACCTGCGCGAGGTCGACGTCGCGCGTTACCGCTCCCTCATCGAGCGGCTCGGCATCCGCCGCTGACCTCGCAGGCCCGGCCCCTCCTCAGCGGGGCCGGGCCTGCACCACAACTGGAGAACCCGCGCCGCGCGATCGCGATGCGCCGGTCCTCGGTAGTGGCTCCCGGGAGAGACGCTCCCGAGCGCTTCGATCGAAGACCGGCTCGCAGGCAGGGCGCGGGGCACCTGACGAGAAGGACACATGACAAACCCCGAAGAGAACGTGCACGAGACCACTGCCGTCATCGACAACGGCAGCTTCGGCACCCGTTCGGTCCGGTTCGAGACCGGGCGCCTCGCGCGCCAGGCCGCCGGGTCCATCGTCGCCTACCTGGACGACGACACCATGCTCCTGTCCGCCACCACGGCGTCCAAGCAGCCCAAGGAGCACTTCGACTTCTTCCCGCTCACGGTGGACGTCGAGGAGCGCATGTACGCGATCGGCAAGATCCCCGGCTCGTTCTTCCGCCGCGAGGGCCGCCCGGGCACCGACGCGATCCTCACGTGCCGCCTGATCGACCGTCCGCTGCGCCCGTCGTTCGTCGACGGCCTGCGCAACGAGATCCAGATCGTCGTCACGGTGATGTCGCTCGACCCGCAGGACCCCTACGACGCGCTGGCGATCAACGCCGCGTCGGCGTCCACCCAGCTCGCGGGCCTGCCGTTCAGCGGCCCGATCGGCGGCGTGCGCGTCGCACTCATCGACGGGCAGTGGGTCGCGTTCCCGCAGTACGAGGACCTGAAGCGCGCGGTCTTCGACATGGTCGTCGCGGGCCGGGTGGTCGGCGACGATGTGGCGATCATGATGGTGGAGGCCGAGGCCACCACCGAGACGATCGAGCTGGTCGCGGGCGGCGCGCAGGCGCCCACCGAGGCCGTCGTCGCGCAGGGCCTGGAGGCGGCCAAGCCGTTCATCCGCAGCCTGTGCATCGCCCAGCAGCAGCTGGCCGACGTCGCCGCCAAGCCCACCGGCGAGTTCCCGGTCTACCCGGCCTACCAGGCCGACGTGCTCGACGCGGTCTCCGCGCAGGCGTCCGACGAACTGGCCCAGGCCCTCACGATCGCGGGCAAGCAGGAGCGCGAGTCCCGCATCGACGAGGTGAAGGCCGCGGTGCTGGAGAAGGTCGCACCGCAGTTCGAGGGCCGCGAGAAGGAGATCGGCGCGGCGTTCCGCTCGCTGAACAAGAAGCTCGTGCGCCGCCGGATCCTCACCGACCAGGTCCGCATCGACGGGCGCGGTCTCACCGACATCCGGCCGCTGTCGGCCGAGGTCGAGGTCGTCCCGCGGGCGCACGGCTCGGCGCTGTTCGAGCGCGGCGAGACCCAGATCATGGGTGTCACCACGCTCAACATGCTGCGCATGGAGCAGCAGATCGACTCGCTCGGCCCGGAGTCGCACAAGCGCTACCTGCACCACTACAACTTCCCGCCCTACTCCACCGGTGAGACCGGCCGGGTGGGCTCGCCGAAGCGCCGCGAGATCGGCCACGGCGCGCTCGCCGAGCGGGCGCTGCTGCCGGTGCTGCCCACCCGCGAGGAGTTCCCCTACGCGATCCGGCAGGTCTCCGAGGCGCTGGGCTCCAACGGCTCAACGTCGATGGGTTCGGTCTGCGCGTCCACGATGTCGCTGCTCAACGCCGGTGTGCCGCTGAAGGCGCCGGTCGCGGGCATCGCGATGGGCCTGGTCTCCGACGACGTCGACGGCTCCACCCGCTACGTCGCGCTCACCGACATCCTCGGCGCCGAGGACGCGTTCGGCGACATGGACTTCAAGGTCGCAGGCACCGCCGAGTTCGTCACGGCGCTGCAGCTGGACACCAAGCTCGACGGCATCCCCTCCGAGGTGCTCGCCGCCGCGCTCAACCAGGCCCGCGACGCCCGCCTCACCATCCTCGACGTGCTGAGCGAGGCCATCGACCGCCCCGACGAGATGAGCCGGTGGGCTCCGCGGGTCGTGGCGATCAAGGTGCCGGTCGACAAGATCGGCGAGGTGATCGGCCCGAAGGGCAAGATGATCAACTCGATCACCGAGCAGACCGGCGCGGACATCTCGATCGAGGACGACGGCACGATCTACGTCGGCGCCTCGGACGGCGAGTCGGCGGAGGCCGCGATCGGAATGATCAACGCGATCGCCAACCCGCAGCTGCCCAAGGTGGGCGAGCGCTTCCTCGGCACGGTGGTCAAGACCGCCGCGTTCGGAGCGTTCGTCTCGCTCGTGCCCGGCAAGGACGGGCTGGTGCACATCTCGAAGCTGGGCAACGGGAAGCGCATCGGCAAGGTCGAGGACGTCGTGAAGGTCGGCGACAAGCTCCGCGTCGAGGTCACCGACATCGACAACCGGGGCAAGATCAGCCTGATCCCGGTCGTCGAGGAGGCGTCCGACGGCAACGCGCCCGATGCCGTCGCCCCCGAGGCCGCGCCGGTCGAGGTCTCCGCGAACTGACCACGGCATGACGGACGTCATCACATCGGGGGCGGGGGCCGCGGCGGCCGCCGCCCCCGGCGGTTCTCCCGGCGGCGTGCGGCGCTCGGAGCTGCCGGGCGGCCTGCGCGTCGTCACCGAGGCGGTGCCGGGGGTCCGGTCGGTCTCGCTCGGGATCTGGATCGGCATCGGCTCCCGCGACGAGTCGCCCGAGCAGGCCGGTGCCGCGCACTACCTCGAGCATCTGCTGTTCAAGGGCACCCGGCGGCGCACGGCGAAGGAGATCGCCGAGGAGCTCGACGCGGTCGGCGGCGACCTCAACGCGTTCACCGCCAAGGAGCACACCTGCTACTACGCGCACGTGCTCGACACGGACCTGCCGTTGGCGGTGGAGGTGCTCGCCGACGTCGTCACCGACGCGACGCTGCACCCGTCCGACGTGGAGCTCGAGCGCAGTGTCGTGCTCGAGGAGATCGCGATGCGCGACGACGACCCCGAGGACCTGCTCGGCGAGCTCGCCGACGAGGCCCTGTTCGGCGCGCACCCGCTGGGCCGTCCGGTGATCGGCTCCGAGGAGTCGGTCAAGCGGATGCGGCGGGAGACGCTGCACGCGTTCTGGCGGGACCGGTACACGACGCCCCGGATGATCGTGGCGGCGGCGGGCAACCTCGTCCACGAGCGGGTCGTCGAGCTCGTCGGCACGGCGCTGGCCGCGGCGAGCGCCCGCGCGAACGGGGCCGCGCCCTCCGGGCCTCGGCAGCCGGGGCCCGCGCTGCAGGCCCTGGCTGTCGGGCCTCCGCGGCTCGTGCTGCGGCCGGAGGACACGGAACAGGCCCACGTCCTGCTCGGCGTGCCGGGGCTGACCCGGCACGACCCGCGCCGCACCGTGCTCTCGGTGCTCAACACCGCGCTCGGGGGCGGCCCGAGCTCCCGGCTGTTCCAGCAGGTCAGGGAGCAGCGCGGGCTCGCGTACTCGGTGTACTCGTCGTCGGTGTCCTACGCGGACGCCGGGGCGTTCAGCGTGTACGCGGGCTGCGCGCCGGAGCGGCTGAACGAGGTCGTCACGGTGGTCCGCACGGTGCTGGCCGAGGTGGCGGCCGAGGGGCTCACCCCGGCGGAGGTGGCCCGCGCGCAGGGCAACCTGCGGGGTGGGCTGGTGCTGGGCCTGGAGGACACGCCGTCCCGGATGAACCGGATCGGCCGCCTGGAGCTCGACCACGGCCATCAGCGCACGGTCTCCGAGAGCCTCGACCGGATCGCCGCCGTCACTCCCGAGCAGGTCGGCGAGCTGGCGCGCGAGCTGCTCGACCAGCCGCTCACCACCGCCGTGGTGGGCCCCTTCGACGACGAGCGCGCCCTCCCCGCCGCCCTGCGCTGACCCGCCATGGGCTCACCGGGATCGCAGCAGGGTGACACTCCTCCGACTGAGTCGCAGCAGTGTCACCCTGCTGCAGCCGGGGGCACCCGCAGGCCGGGCATGATGCGCGGGTGAGCGTCTCGATCGTCATCGCGGCCGTGCTCGTGGTCGTCGGGCTCGTCGGCATCGTGGTGCCGGTGCTGCCGGGGCTCCTGCTCGTGGTGGCGGGCATCGCGGTGTGGGCCGTCCCGCGCGGTGACGCACTCGCCTGGACCGTGCTCGGCGTCGCCGTCGCGATCGTCGTCGCGGGCTCGGTGGCGAAGTACCTCCTGCCCGGCAAGCGGCTGCGCGAGGCGGGCGTGCCAGGGCGGACGTTGGCGCTGGGCGCCGTCCTCGGGATCGTCGGGTTCTTCGTCGTGCCGATCGTGGGTCTGTTCCTCGGGTTCGTGCTCGGCGTCTACCTGGGCGAGTACCTGCGGCTGAAGGACAACCGGCAGGCGTGGACGTCCACCCGCAAGGCGCTGGCCGCGGTCGGCTGGAGCATCGTCATCGAGCTGGCGACCGGCGTGCTCGCGGCCGGTGTGTGGGTCGGGGCGCTCGTGCTCGCGTGACCTACGCTGCCCCGGTGACGCGGATCAGGGTGGGCGTGCTCGGCGCGAAGGGGCGCATGGGCGGCGAGGTGTGCCGGGCCGTGGAGGGGGCGGCGGACCTCGACCTGGTGGCCCGGCTCGACGAGGGCGACGCGCTCGCGGGCCTTGTCGACGCGCAGGCGCAGGTCGTCGTCGACTTCACCCACCCCGACGCGGTGCTCGACAACGTCCGCTTCCTCATCGACGCGGGCATCGCGGCGGTCGTCGGCACCAGCGGCTTCGACGACGCGAAGTTCGCGACCCTGCGCGGCTGGCTCGAGGAGCAGCCGGGCCACGTGCTGGTGGCGCCCAACTTCGGTGTCGGCGCCGTGCTGATGATGCAGTTCGCCCGGCAGGCCGCGCGGTTCTTCGACTCGGTCGAGGTGGTGGAGCTGCACCACGCGGGTAAGGTCGACGCCCCGTCCGGCACGGCGGCGCGCACGGCGTCGCTCATCGCGGCCGAGCGTGCCGCGGCGGGCCTCGGCGAGGTCCCGGACGCCACCACGACGGCGCTCGACGGCGCGCGCGGCACGGTCGTCGACGGCATCCACGTGCACTCCGTGCGGCTGCCGGGCCTCGTCGCCCACCAGGAGGTGCTGCTCGGCGGCGCGGGGGAGGCCCTGACGATCCGGCACGACTCGTTCGACCGCGCGTCGTTCATGCCCGGGGTGCTGATGGCGGTGCGCGCGGTGGGTGCACGACCCGGCCTCACCGTCGGGCTGGAGCCCCTCTTGGGTCTCTGAAGGCGGACTCCGCACACCGTCGTGCGTCCTCGCACACGGTCGAACTTGTGCGAGGACGCCGCAAGGTGTGCGAGGTCAGTCCCCGACGCGCAGGTCCAGCGAGCCGGTGAAGCGCAGCTCGCGGAGCACGCCGTCGCCGGTGTCGAGCCCGCGGACCGCCCCGTCGGGCTCCCACCCGGCGCGCACGTAGAACCGCCGCGAGGCGTCGTCCTCCTCGGGCACCCACACCTGGCCGTAGCGGGCCCCCGCGCCGCGCAGGGCCTCCACGGCGGCGACGAGCAGCCTGCCGCCGTGGCCGCGCCGCCCCCACCGCGGCTCGACCAGCAGCGTGCCGATCTCCCCCCACGCCTCGCGGCCCAAGGGGCTCTCGGCGGGGACGTCGGCGGAACCCGCGGCGACGAACCCGACCGTCCACTCGCCCTCCGCCGCCACGAACACCACGCCCGCGCCGATCGCGGCCGTCCATGCCTGCTCGGCCGCGGGACCTTGCAGCTGCGCGATCGCCGCGGCGGGGACGAGACCGGCGTAGGCGGCCGTCCACGTGGCGGTCTGGATGCGGGTGATCTCGGCGACGTCGGCGGGATCGGCGGCACGGACCGTGGCGAGGGCCATGGCGCATGGATACCGCATTCGCGAGACAGGCGGTCGTTCGCCATGGCAACGTGTAGCCGGTGTCGTCGCCCTCGCGGTTGTCCTGGGTCGCCCTCGCCGTCGTCTACGTCCTCTGGGGATCGACCTACCTGGCCAACCGCTTCATCGTGGTGTCGGTGCCGCCGCTGCTGGTGGGCGGATACCGCTTCCTGGTCGGTGGCGCTCTCCTCGCGGTGATCGTCCTCGCGGTCGGCGGCCGGGCGGCGTTCCGGATGACCTGGGCGCAGCTCGGCACCACGGCGCTCTCGGGCCTGCTGCTGCCCGCGTGGGGCAACGGGCTGGTCGTGGTCGCCCAGCAGGGGGTCTCGTCGGGCCTGACCGCCCTGCTGATCGCCGCGGTGCCGCTGTGGATCGTGGTGCTGCGCGCACTGACCGGCGACCGGCCGCGCACGGCGACGGTCGTCGGCGTGGGCGTCGGCGTAGTCGGGCTCGCCGTGCTGGTGTTCGCCGGACCGGCCTCCGGCGGGGCGAACGGGACGACATGGTGGGGGCCGTGGCTCGTGCTGCTCGCGAGCCTCGGCTGGGCCGCCGGGACGTTCGCCAACACCCGCCTGCCCGTGCCGCCCAACCCGTTCGCGCTGGCCGCGGTGCAGATGCTCGTCGGCGGCGCGATCCTGCTGGCGGTCGGGACGGCCCTCGGCGAGCGGCTGGACGTCGCCGCCGTCACGCCGTCCGCGTGGGTCGCGTGGGCCTACATCAGCCTGGTCGTGACGCTGGGCGCGTTCAGCGCCTACGCCTACGCGCTGGCGAGCCTGCCGGTGTCGACCGTCGCCACCTACGCCTACGTGAACCCGGTCATCGCCGTGGCGCTCGGCGCCCTGCTGGCGGGGGAGCGGTTCACCGGCCTGCAGCTCGCGGGCGCCGCCGTCGTGCTGGTCGCGGTGGTGCTGGTGGTCAGCGCCGAGCGGGCGTCCCGAAAACGTCGGGGTGTCGTGGCAGCATCCACGGCATGAGACCGGTCGAGACGATCGGCGGCCCCGCCGCCCGCCGCGCCGCGCTGGCCGCGCAGGGGTTCGGTGCGGCGCGGCCGTCCGGCGCCGTCACCCGACGGCATCTGCGTGCCCTGTTCGAGCGGGTGCAGCTGCTCCAGCTCGATTCGGTCAACGTCGCCGTGCGCGCCCACTACATGCCGCTGTTCTCCCGGCTGGGCGCCTACGAGCGGGCTCTCGTCGATGACGCGGCGTGGGCACACTCGGTGCGGCAGCCGCGGATGCTCGTCGAGTACTGGGCGCACGAGGCGAGCCTCCTCCCCGTGGCCGACTGGCCGCTGCTGCTCTCCGGCGCCAAGCGGCGGGGTTGGTGGAAGCACTACTCCGCGCTCGTCGAGCAGGAGCCTGCGCTGGTGGACGACATCCTGGCCGCGGTGAAGGAGCTCGGCCCGGTCGGCGCGGGCGCGTTGGAGAAGGCGCTGGGCACGGGGACGGTTCCGCGGCCGTCCGGGGTGAGCTGGTGGGAGCGGTCGCGGGTCAAGCGGGTCTGCGAGTGGATGTTCGGGATGGGGCTGCTCACCACCGGCACCCGGGTGCACTTCCAGCGGCTCTACGACCTGCCCGAGCGGGTGCTGCCGCCGGAGGTGCTCGCCGCGCCCGCCGCGGAGCCGGAGGAGGCGGCGCGGCGGCTGGTCCGGAAGTCGGCCGTCGCGCTCGGCGTCGCCACCGAGCCCGACCTGCGCGACTACTACCGGCTCGGTCCGGAGGCCGGCAGGCAGGCGGTCGCCGAGCTCGTGGAGGCCGGTGAGCTGGAGGCGGTGACCGTGCGCGGGTGGCGGGCGCCCGCCTATCGGGTGCCGGGCGCGCGCATCCCGCGGCGGGTCGAGGGAAGGGCACTGCTGTGTCCGTTCGACCCGCTGATCTGGGAGCGCGCCCGCACCGAGCGGGTGTTCGGCTTCCGCTACCGCATCGAGATCTACGTGCCCGAGCCGAAGCGCGAGTACGGCTACTACGTGTTCCCGTTCCTGCTCGACGGCGAGCTGGTGGCGC
Source organism: uncultured Actinomycetota bacterium (assembly GCA_963750095.1). Taxonomy (GTDB): domain Bacteria; phylum Actinomycetota; class Actinomycetes; order Mycobacteriales; family Pseudonocardiaceae; genus Pseudonocardia. The sequence continues at coordinate 77,816 of CAVVPJ010000018.1, forward strand.
GGGTCGACCTGAAGGCGGACCGCGCCGCCGGTGTCCTGCGCGTGCAGGGGGCGTTCGCCGAGCCCGCGGTCGACGTCCGCCGCGTGGCCGGGGAGCTCACGGCCGAGCTCGACGTGATGGCCGAATGGCTCGGGCTCGGCGGCGTGTCCGTCGCCGCGCGGGGGGACATGGCCGCACCCCTCGTTGCGGCCATGTCCTGAGCGCTGCGCCTTGGTGTGTCGTGCCGCTCGCGGACGGGGCACTGAGCGGCGCCGCCGTCTGGGTGGCGCCGCGGCCTGGCGCGCGGCGGCCTGGATGGCGCCGCGGCCTGGCCTGGTGGCGCCGCGGCGCCCGCCCCCGCAGGGCGCCGCGGCGCGTGTCCTGGACGCCGGTCAGGCGGGCACGGTCGCCCGCGTCACCACCACGTCGCCGCTGCCGGTGCGCCCGCGCACGTGCAGCGCCACGGTGTCGGCGGGCGGGATGGACTCGACCGTCAGCTCGCTGCGCGCCCGCCCCGAGCCGGAGGTGAGGTCCAGCTCGGCCCGCACCCCGGGGTGCACGGCCACCCGCAGCTCGCCGGATCCGGTGGTGAGGTCGAACCGGCCCGCGCGCGCGTCGTCGATGCGCACCTCGCCGGAGCCGGTGCGCACCCCGAGGTCACCCGACACGCTGCCGAGCGCCACGTCTCCGCTGCCCGCCTTGATCTCGGTGGCCCCACCCGCCGAGGTCATCCGGATCGCACCCGACCCGGTGCGCAGCCGCGCCCTGCCCGCCACCTCGCCGAGCACGAGGTCACCGGACCCCGTGGTGACGTCGGCGTCGCCGTCGACGGCGGCCAGGTCCACCTCGCCGGAGCCGGTGCGCACGGCCGCCCAGCCCGCCCTGCCGGTCACGACGACGTCGCCCGCCCCGGTGCGGGCGGCCAGCCGCGAGCCCGCGGGCGCGGTCACGGTGACGAGCAGCGGCACCACCCGCAGGGGCAGCTCCGAGGACGAGCGCACGACCAGCCGCCGCCCCGGCTCCGACCAGGTGATCTCGGCGGCCCGCACGGCCTCGGCGGCGAGGTCGGCGGGCTCGACGCCAGGGCCGCCGGTGGCCTGCCCGAGCCAGTTGAGCACGCCGCTGATGCCCTGCGCCCACATGCCGCCCGCCGTCGGGTCGTGGCGCACCTCCACGCGCACTTCGGGCTCCTCGGCGTGGTCGAGGTGGACCTCGATGCGGCCGACGTCCACCGACAGCTCCAGCTCGGCGACCCCCCGCACCGCCCAGCTGTCGCGCCGGACGAGGTCCCCGTCCACGTCGCTGTCCAGCGGCTCGTCCGGCTTCGTGAAGTCGATCGACTCGCTCACGGGCTCGCTCATCCCTGCACCCACCCCTTCACGCGCTTGCCGTCCTTGCGCCCCGGCTTGCCGGACCTCCCGTGCTGGTGGCCCGCGAGCGCCCCCTGCACGGCCTGCGCCACCCAGGAGTTGAGCGACACGCCCTGGCTCGCCGCGGCCTGCTCGGCCTGGTTCTTGATCTGCTCGACGAGGCGGAGCGTGACCCGGGAGATGTCCCCCGCGTCGCCGCCGAACCCGCCGAAGCCCCGGGCGCCGAACGCCGCGAAGGGCGAGTCGGCCCGCTCGGGCTCCGGCTCGTCGTTCGACGGGTCGGAGCTCACGGCCACCCGCACGTCGCGGCCGTCGAGGCGCACCTCGACCACGCGGTCGCCGAGGGCGGCCGTGACCTCCGCCGCCAGGTCGGAGAGCGCGTTCATCAACGCCAGGCGCGCGGCGGGCTCGATGGCCGCGCCGAGCAGCGCGGCGGTGCGCTGCGTCTGCTCGTCGCCCGCGGCGGCGGCGGACGCGAGGTCCTCCCGCAGCTGGGCGACGTACTTGCTGAGATCCATGACGCCATAGTGGCGTCACTTGTGACGTCAGTCAAGGAGGATGTGGTGTCAGGTTACGCTCGCGGCATGCCGGACATCGTCCCTCTCCGCGTACAGCTCGTCGCCAAGACCGAGTTCGTGGCGCCGGACGACGTTCCGTGGACCACCGACGCCGAGGGCGGGGAGGCGCTCGCCGAGTTCGCGGGCCGCGCCTGTTACCAGTCCTGGTCCAAGCCGAACCCGCGCACGGCGACCAACGCGGGCTACCTGCGCCACATCCTCGAGGTGGGGCACCTGTCGGTGCTGGAGCACGGCACGGTGAGCTTCTACCTCACCGGCGTGTCGCGCTCGCTCACCCACGAGCTGATCCGCCACCGGCACTTCTCCTACAGCCAGCTCTCGCAGCGGTACGTCCCCGAGCGCAACGCCGCCATGGTCGAGCCCGAGGTCATCGCGGCCGACGCCGAGCTGCACGCGCTGTTCACCGAAGCCGCCGAGGCATCGGTCAAGGCGTACGAGGGCCTCCTGGAGGGGCTGGAGAAGCGCTTCGCCGACGTGCCGAACGCCACCCTGCGGCGCAAGCAGGCCCGCCAGGCCGCCAGGGCGATCCTGCCCAACGCCACCGAGACGCGCATCGTCGTCACCGGCAACTACCGCGCGTGGCGGCACTTCATCGCGATGCGCGCCACCGAGCACGCCGACGTGGAGATCAGGGCGCTCGCCGTCGAATGCCTGCGGCAGCTGCAGCAGGCGGTGCCCAACGTGTTCGCCGACTTCGAGATCGCCGACCTCGACGACGGCACCGAGATCGCGTCCAGCCCGTTCGTCACCGAGGGGTAGCGCCGCCGCGGGCTACTGTCGGGGCATGAGCCTCGCGACCGCCGAACGGGCGGCCATCTGCGACACCTTCGACGCGGTCGGCCCCGACCGGCCCACCCTCTGCGCGGGCTGGACCACCGCCGACCTGCTGGCACATCTGCTCGTCCGCGAACGGCAGCCGGTCGCGGCCGCCGGGATCGTCATCGGGCCGCTCGCCGGGGTCACCGACCGTGCCATGCGCAGCTACGCCACCACGCCGTGGGCCGACCGGGTGAACCTGCTCCGCGGCGGCGCTCCGCTCTGGTCGCCGTTCCGGGTGCCCGCGCTCGACCGGCTCGGCAACGGCGGCGAGCTCTTCGTCCACCATGAGGACGTCCGGCGCGGTGAGCCGGGCTGGGCGCCGCGCCCGGCCGACCCGGAGCGCGACGCCGAGCTGTGGTCGTTGCTGCAGCGGATGGCCAAGATCCTCTACAAGGGCAGCCCGGTCGGCGTCACGTTGGTCCGGCCGTCGGGCGAGCGGGTGGTCGCCAAGGCGGGCGAGCGTGCCGTGACGATCACCGGCGAGCCCGCGGAGCTCGTGCTGCACGGGTTCGGCCGCGACGCGGTGCGGGTCGACGTCGGGGGCGACCCGGCCGACGTCACGGCGCTCGGCTCGGCGTCGCGCGGGGTCTGACCCGTCCGGGCGGATGGTGGTCCGGAGGCGTCCCTTCGGATCGGCGCGTCCCACGCGCCAGCACCCACCGGCCCCGCCACGTGGTCCGTCGGGCGGCGAGCGAGGTGTACACCTGCGGGGTTCGATCTTGCTCACACCCCGCTCACGTCGCGCTCGGCCGACTTCCAGCGGGCTTGCACGGCGGACGCCGTCGCCGAGGGTGCTCGCCGTCGGACGGTCCACGGCCGCAAGCCACTGCACCCAACCCGGCCGCGATCCGGCGGCCCGCCGACGTCGCGCAGGCGGTGCAGACCGGCGATCCGGCGGCCCACCGCGCGAGGGGCGACCCAGCAGCAGCAGGCCAAGGCGGGCGGCCTCAACCTCAACCCGTGGTGGGCATCGGCTGCCCGTCTTCACCGGGCCGCCGGTGCTCTGGCTGCGGACGCGACGAGGAGGACATGGGGAGCCTCTACCGTGCCCGGTCTTGTCGGGGGCGGGCGGTACCGTTTTCCTATGACGCCCGTCCCCGGCCGCCCCTTCGGGCGCGTGCTCACCGCGATGGTCACGCCGTTCGACGGCGAGGGCGCGCTCGACCTCAAGCGCACCGAGGAGCTCGCGGCGCGCCTGGTCGAGCTGGGCAACGACGGGCTCGTGGTCAACGGCACCACCGGCGAGGGCCCCACGACGTCCGACGAGGAGAAGGCCGAGGTCGTGCGTGCCGTGGTGGCCGCCGTGGGCGATCGCGCCACGGTCGTGGCCGGTGCGGGCACATACGACACCGCGCACAGCGTCCACCTCGCGCGCGCCGCGGAGGAGGCGGGCGCGCACGGGCTGCTCGTCGTCACCCCGTACTACTCACGGCCGCCGCAATCGGGCCTGCTGGCGCACTTCCGCGCCGTCGCCGATGCCACCGAACTGCCCGTCATGCTGTACGACATCCCGGCCCGCAGCGTCGTCCCGATCGCGATGGAAACGCTTCAGCGCCTCGCCGAGCACCCGCGGATCGTCGCGGTCAAGGACGCCAGGGGTGATCTGCCGCACGGGGTCAAGGCGCTCGCCTGCACCCCGCTCGCCTACTACTGCGGTGACGACCCGCTGAACCTGCCGTGGCTCGCCGTGGGCGCCGCCGGGTTCGTGAGCGTCACCGGGCACGTCGTGGCCGATCGCCTGCGCGCCATGCTGGAGGCGTTCGAGGCGGGCGAGCCCGAGCGCGCCCGTGAGATCAACACCGCGCTGCTGCCCGTCTCGCGCGCCATGGACCTGGTCGGCGGGGTCGTCTTCGCCAAGACCGCTCTGCGCCTCACGGGGCTCGACGTCGGCGAGCCCCGCCTTCCCCTGCCTCCTGCCGACGACGCCCAGGTACGCGCCATCGCCGCCGACCTGGCCGCGGCAGACCTGCCCATCGCACTCCCTAGCTGAAGGATCGTCTTGTCCCGTCCCGACCGTCGTCCCCGTCGTCGCGAGCAGCCTCGCCCCAGCTCGCCCCCGCCCGAGGAGGTGAACCGCTCCGAGCTGCCCGTCGCCTTGCCGCCCCCGCTGCCCGCGGGCGGGCTGCGCGTCGTCGCTCTGGGCGGAATCGGTGAGATCGGCCGCAACATGACGGTCTTCGAGCACGAGGAGCGCCTGCTCGTCGTCGACTGCGGGGTGCTCTTCCCGTCCGACGACTCACCCGGGGTCGACCTGATCCTGCCCGACTTCCGGGCGATCGAGGAGCGCCTCGACGACATCGACGCGCTCGTCCTCACCCACGGCCACGAGGACCACATCGGCGCCGTGCCGTTCCTGCTGCGGCAGCGCCCCGAGCTCACCGTGGTCGGCTCGCGGTTCACGCTCGCGCTGGTCGCGGCCAAGTGCAAGGAGCACCGCCTCACCCCGCACCTGCTGGAGGTCAAGGAGGGCTCCCGGCTGCGCCACGGCGCGTGGGACTGCGAGTACTTCGCGGTCAACCACTCCATCCCCGATGCGCTGGCCGTCGCGATCCGCACACCTGCGGGGCTGGTGCTGCACACCGGCGACATCAAGCTCGACCAGCTGCCTCTCGACGGGCGCCTCACCGACCTCGCCGGGTTCTCCCGGCTGGGCGACGAGGGGGTCGACCTCTTCCTCGTCGACTCCACCAACGCCGACGTGCCCGGGTTCGTCATCTCCGAGCGCGAGATCGGCCCGGTGCTGGACGGGATGTTCCACGCGGCGGATGCGCGGATCATCGTGGCGTGCTTCGCGAGCCACGTGCACCGCGTCCAGCAGGTGCTCGACGCCGCGGCGGCGCATGGCCGCCAGGTGTGCTTCGTCGGCCGCTCGATGGTGCGCAACATGGGCCTGGCCGCGGAGATGGGCTACCTCTCCGTGCCGGGCGGCCTGCTCATCGACGTGGACGACGCGGCGTCGTTGCCCGACGACCGGATCGTCTACGTCTCCACGGGGTCGCAGGGCGAGCCGCTCTCGGCGCTCGCGCGGATGGCGCGCGGCGACCACCGCTCGGTGCGGATCAAGCCCGAGGACACCGTGATCCTCGCCAGCTCGCTCATCCCCGGCAACGAGACATCCGTCTTCGCCGTGATCAACGGTCTCACCCGCCTCGGGGCGCGGGTGGTGCACCAGGGCACCGCGCGGGTGCACGTCTCCGGGCACTCCCCTGCCGGTGAGCTGCTGTTCCTCTACAACGCGGTGCGCCCGTCCAACGTGATGCCGGTGCACGGCGAATGGCGCCACCTGCGCGCCAACGCCGCGCTGGCGGTCAAGACCGGTGTGCCGGAGGATGCTGTCGTCCTCGCCGAGGACGGCGTCGTGGTCGACCTGGTCGACGGCAAGGCGTCGATCAGCGGTCGGGTCGAGGTAGGGCGCGTCTATGTCGACGGGCTCGCGGTCGGCGACGTCGGCGAGTCCACGCTCGGCGATCGGCTCGTCCTCGGCGAAGGCGGGTTCATCTCGATCACCGTCGCCGTCGACGCCAACACGGGCCGGGCGGTGTTGCGGCCCGAGGTGTCCGGTCGCGGGTTCTCCGACGACCCCAAGGCGCTCGAGGCCGTGCTCGGGCTGGTCGAGGAGGAGCTGTCGCGCACCGAGGCCGAGGGCATCACCGACACCCACCGCATCGCGCAGGCGGTGCGCCGCGTGGTGGGCCGCTGGGTCGGCGAGACCTACCGGCGCCGCCCCATGATCGTCCCGACGGTCATCGCCGTGTAGCACGCACACACCGCCCGGGGCCCGTGCACACCGCGGGACGTGTGTGCGGGCCCGCCGCGGTGTGTGCGAGCGGGGGCCCGAACGCGCGGGCGGCCGACGTGAAGGTGGTGCCGCAGTCCGCGGCCCCGTTCAGCTCCCGACCGGCGACCCACCGGGCGCCGTCCCTGCCGTCTCCGACGTCTGGGTGCTCATGCTGCCTCCGGCTGGTGGTCTCCGCCGCGAGGATGCTAGAACCTCGGACGACGTATTTCGAGGCTGCGGCCGGAGCATGTCAATGAATTCCGCGTTTCACGGGCGTTCTGGCAACGGAATCCCTTCTGCCCAAGCTGAGACGTCGGCTACGCTGGACCGCGTGAGCGCCACTGCGTCCCACGCCCTGCTCGACGACGTGGGCAAGGCGATCGTCGAGCAGCTGCAGGAGGATGGTCGGCGCTCCTACGCCACGATCGCGCGGGCGGTCGGCCTCTCGGAGGCCGCGGTCCGGCAGCGGGTCGCCCGCCTGCAGGAGGCGGGCGTGATCCAGGTGGTCGCGGTCACCGATCCGTTGCAGCTCGGGTTCCGGCGTCAGGCGATGGTCGGCGTCCGGGCCGACGGCGACGTGCTCGAGGTCGCCGACGCGCTCGCCGCGATGCCCGAGGTCGACTACGTCGTGATCACCGCGGGCAGCTTCGACGTGCTTGTCGAGGCCGTCTGCGAGGACGACGACCACCTGCTCGAGCTCGTCGGCAGGCGGATCAGGGCGCTGCCAGGGGTCCGCAGCACGGAGACGTTCGTCTACATGAAGCTGCGCAAGCAGCACTACAACTGGGGAACCCGATGAGTAGCACCCCGTTCGGAACCGACCGGGCCGAGGCGGCCCGCGACCACCTATGGATGCACTTCACCCGGCAGGGCGCGGGCACGCCGCCGGTCATCGTCAGGGGCGACGGCTGCCGGGTCTTCGACGCAGGCGGCCGCTCGTACCTGGACGGCCTCGCGGGCCTCTTCACCGTGCAGGTCGGCCACGGCCGCCGCGAGCTTGCGCAGGTCGCGGCGCGTCAGGCGGAGGAGCTGGCCTTCTTCCCCCTGTGGTCCTACGCCCACCCGGCGGCGATCGACCTGGCCGAGCGGCTCGCGCACTACGCCCCCGGTGACCTCAACCGGGTGTTCTTCACCACCGGCGGAGGTGAGGCCGTCGAGTCGGCGTGGAAGCTCGCCAAGCAGTACTTCAAGCTCGTCGGCAAGCCGCTGAAGACCAAGGTGATCAGCCGCGCGATCGCCTACCACGGCACTCCGCAGGGCGCGTTGGCGATCACCGGCGTCCCCGAGTACCGCATGCCGTTCGAGCCGCTCGTGCCCGGGGCGTTCAAGGTGCCCAACACCAACGCCTACCGCGCCCCGCACGGCCTGGAGGGGAAGGCGTTCGGGCAGTGGGCGGCCGACCGCGTCGAGGAGGCGATCCTCGCCGAGGGGGCCGACACCGTGGCCGCGGTGTTCGTCGAGCCCGTCCAGAACGCGGGTGGCTGCTTCCCGCCTCCGCCCGGCTACTTCGAGCGGCTGCGCGAGATCTGCACGCGCCACGACGTGCTGCTCGTCTCGGACGAGGTGATCTGCGCGTTCGGCCGCATCGGCTCGATGTTCGCCTGTGCCGACTTCGGCTTCGTGCCCGACATCATCACCTGCGCCAAGGGCATGACCTCCGGCTACTCCCCGATCGGGGCGATGATCGCCAGCGACCGGCTCTTCGAGCCGTTCAGCCACGGCACGGCCTCGTTCCTGCACGGCTACACGTTCGGCGGCCACCCCGTCTCGGCGGCGGTCGCGCTGGCCAACCTCGACATCTTCGAGCGGGAGGGGATCAACGCGCACGTGCGCGAGCAGTCGCCGGTCTTCCGCGCGGCCCTCGAGCAGCTCTCCGACCTGCCGATCGTCGGCGACGTGCGCGGCGAGGGCTTCTTCTTCGGCATCGAGTTGGTCAAGGACAAGGACACGAAGCAGACCTTCGACGACGAGGAGAGCGAGCGGCTGCTGCGCGGGTTCCTCTCGTCGGCGCTCTGGGAGGCCGGGCTGTACTGCCGCACCGACGACCGGGGCGATCCGGTCGTCCAGCTCGCGCCTCCGCTCGTGGCAGGCCAGGCGGAGTTCGCCGAGATGGAGCAGATCCTGCGCGGCGTGCTGAGCGAGGCATGGGCCCGACTCTGAGCCTCCCAGCGAGCTGTCTGTGGATCGACCAGGTCGTGGCCGACGGCGACGACCTGGCGCCGCGGCGCCCGCTCGACGACGACGCGGACGTCGACGTCGCGATCGTCGGCGCCGGGTTCACGGGGCTGTGGACCGCCTACCATCTGCTGCGCGGCGACCCGACCGTGCGGGTGCTCGTCATCGAGCGGGAGATCGCGGGCTTCGGGGCGAGCGGGCGCAACGGGGGCTGGTGCTCGGCGCTCTTCCCGGCGGGTGAGGCCGCGCTGACCCGCCGCCACGGCCGGGAGGCGGCGCTGGCGATGCGCGCGGCCATGTGCGGCACGGTCGACGAGGTCGGCAAGGCGGTCGCCGCCGAGGGCATCGCCTGCGACTGGGTGAAGGGCGGCACGGTCACCCTCGCCCGCACGCAGGCGCAGCTGCGCCGGGCACGGGAGGAGCCGGGCTTCCTCGCGGCGGACGAGGCGTCGGCGCTGGTCGGGGCCACGGGCGTGCTCGGGGCGACCTACACCCCGGACTGCGCGCGCATCCAGCCCGCGCGGCTCGTCCGAGGGCTCGCGCGGGCCGTCGAGGATCGCGGTGGACGGATCGTCGAGGCCACCACGGCGACCACCCTCGGGCCGCGCCGGGTGGCGACCGACCGCGGCGTCGTGACCGCACGCACCGTCGTGCGCGCCACCGAGGCGTGGTCGGCACACCTCACGCCACGCTCGGTGGTGCCCGTCTACTCGCTGATCGTGGCGACCCGGCCGATGCCGTCGGCTTTCTGGGACGCGGCGGGCCTGGCGGGCGGGCAGACCTTCACCGACCACCGGCATCTCATCGTCTACGGCCAGCGCACGGCCGACGACCGGCTGGTGTTCGGCGGCCGCGGCGCGCCCTACCATTGGCGTTCGCGGATCGCGCCCGCGTTCGACCGCGACGAGCGGGTGTTCGCGGGCCTGCGTGCCGCGGCCCGCGACCTGTTCCCGGCACTGGGCCCTGCCGACTTCACCCACGCCTGGGGCGGTCCGCTGGGCATCCCGCGCGACTGGCACGCGGGCGTCGGGCTGCAGGACGGCCTCGCGTGGGCGGGCGGCTACGTCGGCGACGGCGTCGGCACCTCCCACCTGGCCGGGCGCACGATCGCGGCGCTCGTGCTCGGCCGCGACGACCCCGTGACCAGCCTGCCGTGGGTGGGACACCGCTCGCGGCGCTGGGAGCCCGAGCCGCTGCGCTGGCTGCTGGTCAACGCGGGCCTGCGGCTGATGACCGCGGCCGACACCGAGGAACGCTTCACCGGCAGGCCCAGCGTGATCGCCGCCGGGCTCTCGCGCGCGCTCGGGGGCTGATCCGGCCCAGGCGCCGCTCAGCTCCGGGCGGCCGCCCGCCTGCGCCGCGCCGCGAGCACCTGCCCGATCACCACGATCAGCAGCGCGAGGAAGAACATCGCCGAGCCCATGACGTTGGCCTGCGGCGGGATGCCGCGGGTGGCCGAGACGTAGACGAACTTCGGGAACGTGTCCGTGTTGCCGGAGTTGAAGTTGGTGATGATGAAGTCGTCGAAGCTCAGCGAGAACGCCAGCAGCGCGGCCGCGGCGATGCCCGGCACCAGCAGCGGGAACGTCACCCGCCAGAACGCCGCAGCCGGGGAGGCGTACAGGTCGGCCGCCGCCTCCTCCAGCCGCGGGTCGAGGGAGGCGACCCTGGCCTTCACGGTGACGACGACGAAGCTGATGCAGAACATGATGTGCGCGATGACGATCGTGGTGAACCCGGGGTTCACCCGCAGGTTGAGGAACTGCGCGAGCAGCGCCGCGCCGAGCACGACCTCGGGCGTGGCCATCGGCAGGAACAGCAGCAGGTTCGCCGACGAGCGGAAGCGGAACCGATAGCGCACCAGCGCGATCGCGATCATCGTGCCGAGCACCGTGGCGATGACGGTGGCGAGGACGCCGATCTCGAGGCTGTTCACCACCGACTCGCACACGGCGGGCGCGCCGCACGGGTTCTGCCAGTTGGCGAGGGTGAACCCGCGCCAGACCAGGTTGGACTTGCCCGCGTCGTTGAAGCTGAACGCGAACGTGTACGCGATCGGCGTGAACAGGTAGACGAACGCCACCACCGCGTACACCGGCAGCAGGTAGGGCCCGATCCCGAAGCGCCTCACAGTAGGTCGTCCGTCCCCGCGCGGCGCACGTACCAGCCCACGAGCACCAGGATCGCGACCATCAGGATCACCGAGAGCGCGGCCGCCGTGGGGTAGTCGACGACCCGGAAGAACCGCGCGTCGATCACGTTGCCGATCATCGACGTGCCGGTCGTGCCGAGCAGGGCCGAGTTGACGTAGTCACCCGCCGCCGGAATGAACGTCAGCAGCGACCCGGACACGATCCCCGGCATCGTCAGCGGCAGCGTGACGTGCCGGAACGTCGAGATCGGGCTCGCGTAGAGGTCGGCGCCCGCCTCGATCAGCCGGACGTCGAGGCGCTCCAGGTTCGCGTAGAGCGGCAGCGTCATGAACGGCAGGAAGTTGTAGGTGAGCCCGGCGACCACCGCGACCGGTGTGGCGGTCAGCCGGGCGTCGTCGGGCAGCAACGCGACCGCCTTGAGCACGGTGACGACCACGCTCTGGTCGGCGAGGATCTGCTTCCAGGCGATCGTGCGCAGGATGAAGCTGGTGAAGAACGGCGCGATGACCATCACGAGCATCAGGCCCTGCAGCAGCGGGCGGTTGCGGGCGCGCACCGCGATGACGTACGCCAGCGGATAGCCGATCACGAGCGTGAGCACGGTCGCGATCAGCGCGAACAGGAACGAACGGCCGAACTGGGGCGCGTACTCGGCGATCGCCTCGGTGTAGTTGGCGATGCGGAACGCAGGCGCGGTCTGTCCGACCGCGCCGCCTGGCACGCGCTCATAGAACGAGAACAGCAGCAGCACCGCCACCGGCGCGACGAAGAACAGCACGAGGTAGAGCAGGCCCGGCGCGAGCAGCACCCAGGCGAACCGGCTCCGCCTGCGCTGGACGCCTGCCTCACCCTCGCTCGCTTCGACGGTGGCGACGGTGAGAGCGGCGGTCACCGCCCCACGCCCGCGGGCTGCGGCGCCTCGGCGGTGGTCGGGGCCGCGGACCTGCCGGGCAGGGCGAACGCGTGCTGCGGCGACCAGGTCAGCCGCACCTCGTCGCCGGGCGCGACCGGCATGTCGGCGGCGAGGTTCTGGGCGAACACGACGAGCGGGCCGACGCCCGGCACGCGCACGATGTACTCGGTGCTCACGCCGCAGAACGACACGTCGTCCACGGTGCCGGGGCCCAACACGGTGGCGCCGGGCTCGGCCGCCGCGTCGCCGGTGAGCAGCCGCACCTTCTCCGGCCGGACGCCGACGAGGACGGCGCCTTCCCGCACGGCCGCACGGGCCGCGGGCAGCTGCACCCGCACGCCGCTCGCGTCGATCCCCAGCACGTCACCGCCCTCGACGACGGTGCCGGGAATGAGGTTCGAGCGGCCGAGGAAGTTCGCGACGAACGCCGTGCGGGGGAGGTCGTAGAGCTCCTGCGGCGGACCGAGCTGCTCGATGCGCCCCGCGTTCATCACCGCGACCGTGTCGGCCATCGTCATGGCCTCCTCCTGGTCGTGGGTGACATGCACGAAGGTGAGCCCGACCTCGTTCTGGATCCGCTTGAGCTCCACCTGCATCTGGCGGCGCAGCTTGAGGTCCAGCGCGCCGAGCGGCTCGTCCAGCAGCAGCACGGCGGGGTTGTTGACCAGCGCCCTGGCCAGCGCGACCCGTTGTTGCTGGCCACCGGACAGCCGGGTCGGTTTGCGTCCCGCCATCGCGCCGAGCTCGACCAGCTCCAACGCGGCGGCGACGCGCGTGTCCACGTCCGGCTCGCGGCGTCGCCGCAGCCCGAACGCCACGTTCTCCGCGACGTCAAGGTGCGGGAACAGCGCGTAGCTCTGGAACACGGTGTTCACCGGCCGCTGGTGGGCCTTGGTGGCGGTGACGTCGCGCCCGCCGATGAGCACCCGACCGGCCGTGGGGGTCTCCAGGCCCGCGACCATCCGCAGCATCGTGGTCTTGCCGCACCCCGAGGGGCCCAGCAGCGCGAAGAACGAGCCGGACGACATGAGCAGCGAGATGTCGTCAACGGCGGTGAAGTCGCCGAACCGCTTCGTGATCCCGACCAGCTCCAGGTCGCGTTCCGGCGGCTGGTCGGCACGCCCGGGTGCCACGTCAGTTGCCGATCGCCGACTGGAACTGCCCGCTGTACTTCGTCTCCTCGTCACCGTTGAGGGTGCGGAACACCTTCACCTTGGCGAGGGTCGCGGCGTCGGGGAAGATCAGCGGGTTCTTGGCGAGGTCGGGTTGGATCGACTCGATCGCGGCTTGCGCGCCCTGCACCGGGCAGATGTAGGTGACGTACGCCGCCACCTGCGCGGCGACCTGGGGGTCGTAGTAGTAGTTCATGAGCGTCTCGGCGTTGCGCTTGTGCCGCGCCCCGACCGGCACCATCAGGTTGTCGCTCCACAGCGTGCCGCCCGAGTCCGGCACCGCGAACTCCCACTTGTCGCCGTTCTCGGAGTTGAGCTGGGTGATGTCGCCCGACCAGCCGATGACGGCCACCGCGTCGCCGGAGACCAGGTCCTCCTTGTAGGAGTTGCCCTTGACCTGGCGGATCTGGCCGTCGGCGATCTGCTTCTTGAGCTCGTCGATCGCGGCGCCGAACTGGTCGTCGCCCCAGGTGCCCGAGATGTCGACGCCTTGCGCCGCCATGATCAGGCCCATCGTGTCGCGCATCTCGTCGAGCACCTCGACGCGGCCCTTGAGCTCGGGCTTCCACAGGTCGGCAACGGTGCGCAGGCCTGCAGGCACCTCGGCCTTGTTCCACGCCACCCCGCCGAAGCCGGACTGCCAGGTCAGCGAGTGGGTGCGGCCGGGGTCGAAGCCGACGTTCTGCAGCGCGGGCAGCAGGTTGGCCGCGTTCGGGATGTTCGCCTTGTCCAGCTGCTGCGTGTAGCCGAGCCGGATGAGCCGCCCGGCCATCCAGTCGGTGAGGGTGATGATGTCCTTGCCGATGTCCTGGCCGTTGGCGAGCTGCCCCTGGATCTTGCCGTAGTACGTGTCGTTGCCGTCGATGTCCTCGCTGTAGGTGGCCTGCAGGCCCGTCTTCTTCTTGAAGGCCTCGAGCGTGGGGTAGGTCTTGGTCGTGTCGTCGTAGTCGAGGTAGAGCGTCCAGTTGGCCCAGTCGACCCGCTTCTCGGTGTCGGAGACGTCCCTCGCCGGTGCGGGCCCGGCCGCTGTCGTCGGGCCCGCAGCCGCGGGCGCGGTGCCGGGGGTGCCGCAGGCCGCGAGGAACGCGCCGAGGCCCAACGCGCCCGCTCCGCGCAGCACCGACCGCCGCGAGATCCTGCCGCTGCGCGCCTCCAGGGCGACGAGGGCGCGGATCTCGGGGGGGAGAGGGGGACGGGGGGAGGCGGAGGGGGTCATGGCGAGTCCCTTCGGACAGGCGGGACGGCCCCTCCGCCCCGCCGAACCCGTCGCGGGCCGGGCTGCACGGAGAGCGCTCGCCCGGCCCCGACGGCCGCTGCACGATAACCCGCCGCACCGCCGCTCAGTAGCGGGATCATGAGAAATTTACGTGAGCGGCGGCGCATTCCGTCGTTGCCGAGGGCGGCGCCGATGGAATCAGCGGGCTGGATGGACCATCGCCAGGGCGGCGTGCTCAGCCGAGCCGGAAGGCCAGGTCCGCTGGCAGGTCCGGGGTGTCCATCTGGGCCTTCTGCAGCTGGCCCGCGTAGTCCCAGTTGAGGCTCTGCCAGCGGGTGAACTGGTCCAGCACCCACACGCCGGACTGGCGCGAGCCGTTGCCCGAGCGGCCGTTGCCGCCGAACGGGAGGTGCGCCTCCGCGCCGGAGGTCGAGTTGTTGACGCTCACCATCCCCGCGCTCACCCGCTCCCGGAACCGGAACGCGTGCGCGGGGTTCGTCGTGTAGATCGCCGCGGACAGTCCGTAGCCGTGGCCGTTGGCCAGCTCCACCGCCTCGTCGAACGTCGAGAAGCTCGCGACGCCGACGATCGGGCCGAACGTCTCCGTGCGGTACAGCGCGTCCTCGCGGCGCACGCCGTCGACGATCGTCGGGTGCGCGTAGAGGCCCGCGAGGTCGCCCGCGAAGCCGTTACGGGCGTTGTCGGCGGTGATCCGGCCGGTGCCGGTGGAGCCGTGCAGCGCGTGGTGCGGCTCGACGAGGGCGAGGTGCTTCTCGAAGTTCTCGAGGAAGCGCGCCGAGATCATCGGGCCGTAGAGCACGTCGCCGGTCGGGTCGCCGATCACCGCGGCGCGCACGGCGGCGTCGAAGCGGGACAGGAACTCGTCGTGCACCGACTCGTGGACGATCACGGTGCCGAGCGAGGTGCAGCGCTGCCCCGCCGTGCCGAAACCGGAGAAGAGCGCGCCTTCCACGGCCAGGTCGAGATCGGCGTCGGGCATCACGACCAGCGGGTTCTTGCCGCCCAGCTCCAGACATGGCGTCTGCAGGTTGCGCCCGGCGAGCTCGCCGACGCGCACGCCGACCGCGGACGAACCCGTGAAGCCGATCTTCTGCACCAGCCCGTCCTCGAGCGCAGCGGACAGGCCCTCGTACGTCGCGGGCCCGTCGGCGAGCACCGTGTTCAGCACACCGGCGGGCAGACCGCCCGCGACGAACAGCTCGGTGAACGCCCGCGCGATCGCCGGGGTGTACTCGGCGGGCTTCCAGACGACGGCGTTGCCGCACAGGAGAGCGGGCACCAGGTACCAGGACGGCACGGCGACCGGGAAGTTGCCCGCGGTGACGATCGCTGCCACCCCGACCGGCATGCGGAAGGTGAACAGCTGCTTGTCGCGCATCTCGCTGGGCACGGTCTGGCCGTAGAGACGGCGGCCCTCACCCGCGAAGAACGAGCAGGTGTCGATCACCTCTTGCACCTCGCCGCGGGACTCCGCGAGCGGCTTGCCGATCTCGCGGGTGACGAGCGCGGCGAGCGCCTCCTCGTTGGCCTCGACGATCCGGCCGATGCGCTCGACCACCCGACCGCGCACAGGAGCGGGGGTGGCCGTCCAGGCGCGCTGGGCGTCGCGGGCGGTCCGGCAGGCCTCGGTGAACGTCGCCGCGTCGCCGAGGAGCGCCTCGGCGACCGGCGTGTCCGTGGCCGGGTCGACCGAGGTCAGCCGCCCCCCGGGAGCGTCGTCCCGCCACCGACCGCCGATAAAGGACCCGACGGGGTCGTGCGCGGAAATCGTCGTGGGAACAGTGTTATCCGCGCACGGGCTCATCGGACCGCCTTCGTGATCTCGCGTACGGCCAGCGCCAGGTCGTCCTCCTCGATGGTCAACGCCGGGCGCAGGCGGATCGAGCGCTCGCCCCCGCCGAGCACCAGCACCCGCGCGGCGTGCAGGCGCTTCAGCACCGCGGCGCGCTCCTCGGGCGAAGGCAGGTCGAACGCGACGAACAGGCCGCGGCCGCGCACGTTGTCGATGCCGGGCACGTCACACAGGTCGTCGAGGAGGCGCTTGCCGAGCACCGCGGCCCGGTCGATCAGGCCCTCCCCGGCGATCACCTCGAGCTGGCGGCGCGAGCGGACCATGTCGGTGAGGTTGCCACCCCACGTCGAGTTGATCCGGCTCGGCACCCGGAAGACGTTGTCGGGCACCTCGTCGACGCGCCCGCCCGCCATGATCCCGCACACCTGCACCTTCTTGCCGAACGCGACGACGTCCGGGCGCAGGCCGAGCTGCTGGTAGGCCCACGGCGTGCCGGTCATGCCGCAGCCGGTCTGGACCTCGTCCAGCACGAAGAGCGCGTCGTGCTCGCGACAGAGCTCCTGCATGGCCTGGAGGAACTCCGCGCGCATGTGGTTGTCGCCGCCCTCGCCCTGGATGGGCTCGGCGATGAAGCACGCGATGTCGTGCGGGTGCTCCTCGAACGCGGCCCTGGCCTGGGCGAGCGCCCGCTGCTCCGCCTCGGCGACGGCGCGCACGGCCGTCTCGTCCAACGGGAAGCGGATCGCCGGGACGTCGATGCGCGGCCAGTCGAACTTCGGGAAGAGGTCGGTCTTCACGGGGTCGGTGTTCGTGAGCGAGAGCGTGTAGCCGCTGCGGCCGTGGAACGCCTTGCGCAGGTGCAGCACCTTCGTGCCCAGGTGCGACGGGCGGCCGTGCGCGGCGTTGTGGCGGCGCTTCCAGTCGAACGCCGTCTTCAGCGCGTTCTCCACCGCGAGCGCGCCCCCTTCGACGAAGAAGAGGTGCGGCAGCGCGGGGTCGCCGAGCACGCGCGTGAACGTCTCGACGAACTCGGCGAGGTACGTGGTGTAGACGTCGGAGTTCGACGGCTTGTTGACCGCGACCTCGACCAGTTCGGTCACGAAGTCGGGGTCGTCGGCCAGCGCGGGGTGGTTCATGCCCAGCGGGGCCGACGCGAAGAAGCTGAACAGGTCGAGATGGCGGGCGCCGTCGCGCGCGTCGACGAGCCAGGACCCGCGGCTGGCATGGGTGTCCAGCACGAGGTCGAATCCGTCGACGAGCAGGTGACGGCGGAGCGTCTCGTGAACGCGGTCCGGAGTCACAGAGGTCATCACCCCAGTGTCCGAGCCGGATCGCCGCAGGTCACGACGCCGTGCGTCGGCATTGGCAGGCGAAGTGCCACGATGTCGCCCGTGCCCCCGACGAATCGTCAGCTGGACGAGCTCGACCGCCGTCTGCTCGACCTGCTCGCCGTCGACGGCCGCGCCACGATGGCCGACCTCGGGCGGGCCATCGGGCTCTCGCGCACCGCGGTGCTCGCCCGCGTCCAGCGGCTGGAGCACGTCGGGGTGATCCGCGGCTACCGGGCCGAGGTGGTGCTGCCCGGCCCGTCGCCCGCCGCGCATCGCGCCCGCGTGGGGCTCGCCATCCACGCCACGGACGTGGCCGGGTACGTCCGGCGCCTCGCGGCGCTGCCCGGCGTCACCGAGATCGAGACGGTGACGGGGGAGTACGACCTCATCGTGCTGGTCACGGCCCCGAGCGCGGGCGAGCTGGACACGGTGCTCGACACGGTGGCGGGCTGGCGCGAGACCCGGCGCACGACGACGTGGGTGGTGCTGAAGCGCTACACGTGAGGCGGCCCCGCATCGCACTCGACCCGCACCTCGGCGGCCACCCTGCTGCCGTCGGCCGCGGACGCGAGGACGAGCCGTGCCGTGCGTCCCGACACCAGCGCGACCCGCGGCGCGAGCTCGACGCTGCGGTCCCCGCCGGGGAGCTGCCGGGAGGTCACGACGGTCCGCGCGCCGTCCGCGACCAGCGCGAAGGTGATCGTGTCCGGGGCGGCGAGGCGGAAGCGCGCGTCGAGCAGGGGGTCGTCGCAGGGGCGCCGCGGGTCGGCGTTCGCCACCTGGACGTTGGTGATCGACGCGGGCTCGGTGGTGGTTCTGGCCAGGGCGACCAGCACGCCGCCGAGCCCCAGGGCGACGAGCAGCAGGAGCGTCGGCCTGTCCGCGCCGGGCCGCGTCCGCTGTTCCCTCGGCCTCGACGCCTTCGCCCGCGTCGTCGCGACCAGGCCTGCGACGGCGGTGCGGATCGAGCTCTCCATGGGCGCTCCCCGCCTGCCGTGAAGGGGCGTGCCGACAGTGGAGGGGGAGCGAAGCCGCTTCGTACGCAGCGCACGCCGCATCGACAGTGATGTGCGTCACAGCGGTCGCCTCGTGCGTGCCGGACGGGGGTGCGTCGGTTCCCGAGTGGATCATTGATCCCCGCTACCGTGGGGCAGTGGCAGGACGGACGACCGCGGGCAGCGGCAGCAGGAGCACCGCGGCGCGGGCGACGAGCGGGCGCAAGCCGCCACAGCGCCGCCCGTCCTCCTCGTCCCGGCGCAGACCGCCGCCCCGGAAGGGGCCCGACCTCATCGACCGCATGATCGACGCGGTCGGCCGCGGCGTCGCCCGGCTGGGCCGGTCCGCGGGCCGTGCGCTCGGCCGCACCCGGGAGATCGACCCCGCGCACCGCCGCGACGGCCTCGGGGTCGCGCTGCTGGTGCTCGCCGTCGTCAGCGCGGCGGGGATCTGGTTCGGCGCGGCAGGCCCGGTCGGTCGGGCGGTGTCGGCGGGGATCGGCTACGTCGTCGGCCGCGGCGCGGTCGTGCTGCCGGTGCTGCTCGCCGTCGTCGGCGTCGTGCTCATGGCCACCCAGCCGCGCCCTGACACCCGGCCGCGGGTGGCGCTCGGCGGGTTCCTGCTGGCCCTTGGCGTGCTCGGCATCGTGCACCTCGCCGCCCATCGGCCCGACGAGCCCGCGCGCTGGCCGACCGGCGGCGGGGCGATCGGCTACGTCGCGGCCACCCCGCTGGCCACCGGCCTCACCGCGTGGGTCGCGGCGCCCGTGCTCGTCCTAGTGACGGGCTACGCGCTGTTGCTGCTCACCGCCACGCCGGTGCGGAGCGTGCCGGAGCGGCTGCGACGGCTGCTCGGCCGCGCACCCGCGACAACGGACGAGGAGCCGGGCGAGGAGCCGGGCGAGGAGGCGGGCGAGGAGGCGGCCCACCCGGTCACGGAGACCGAGCCGGTCGCGCTGCGCCGCCCGTCCCGCCGTCGCCAGGCCACGGTCGCCGACGTCTACCGCGATGACACGGCGGAGACCGACACCGCCGACACCGCCGCAGAGACACCGCCCGCGCAGGCCCCGGCGGCCCGGCGTCCAGCGCGCCCGGCGCCGGAGCCCACCCCGCAGCCCGAGCCGGACGCCGAGGTGGGGGAGCAGCTGCGCCTCACCGTGCAGCCCGCCGCCGACGGCACGGTCTACCAGCTTCCGCCCAGCGACCTGCTGCCCACCGGCCCCGTGCCGAAGCGCCGCAGCGGCGCCAACGACGCGATGATCGAGCGGATCACCGGCGTGCTGGAGCAGTTCGCCGTCGACGCGCAGGTCACCGGCTTCACCCGCGGCCCGACCGTCACGCGCTACGAGATCGAGCTCGGCCCTGCCGTGAAGGTCGAGAAGATCACCCAGCTCACCAAGAACATCTCCTACGCGGTGGCCACCGACAACGTGCGGATCCTCGCGCCGATCCCCGGCAAGTCCGCGGTCGGCATCGAGGTGCCGAACACGGACCGGGAGATGGTGCGCCTCGGCGACGTGCTGCGCAGCGGCACCGCCCGCGCCGAGCAGCACCCGATGGTGATCGGGCTGGGCAAGGACATCGAGGGCCACTTCCTCTGCGCCAACCTGGCCAAGATGCCGCACCTGCTGGTCGCGGGCTCGACGGGCTCCGGCAAGTCGAGCTTCGTCAACTCGATGCTGGTCTCGCTGCTCTCGCGGGCCACGCCGGACGAGGTCCGGATGATCCTCATCGACCCGAAGATGGTGGAGCTCACGCCCTACGAGGGCATCCCGCACCTCATCACGCCGATCATCACCGTGCCGAAGAAGGCGGCGGCGGCGCTGGCCTGGCTGGTCGAGGAGATGGAGCAGCGCTACCAGGACATGCAGGCCAACAAGGTCCGCCACGTCGACGACTTCAACCGCAAGGTCCGCGCGGGCGAGATCACGGCCCCCCCGGGAAGCGAGCGGGAGTACCGGCCCTACCCGTACATCCTGTGCATCGTCGACGAGCTGGCCGACCTCATGATGACCGCGCCGCGCGACGTCGAGGACGCGGTCGTCCGCATCACCCAGAAGGCCCGCGCGGCAGGCATCCACCTGGTGCTGGCCACGCAGCGGCCCTCCGTCGACGTCGTCACCGGGCTGATCAAGACCAACGTGCCGTCCCGGCTGGCGTTCGCCACGTCCTCGCTCACCGACTCCCGCGTCATCCTCGACCAGCCCGGCGCCGAGAAGCTGATCGGCATGGGCGACGGGCTGTACCTCCCCATGGGCGCAGGCAAGCCGGTGCGCATGCAGGGCGCGTTCGTCGACGACGACGAGATCGCCAAGATCGTCGCGTTCACGAAGGACCAGGCCGAGCCGGTCTACACCGAGGGCGTCACCGCGCAGAAGGCGGGCGAGGCGAAGGAGATCGACCCGGACATCGGCGACGACCTCGAGCTGCTCTGCCAGGCCACCGAGCTGATCGTCACCTCGCAGTTCGGGTCGACGTCGATGCTGCAGCGCAAGCTGCGGGTCGGGTTCGCCAAGGCCGGTCGGCTCATGGACCTGCTGGAGACCCGCGGGGTGGTCGGGCCGTCGGAGGGCTCGAAGGCCCGCGACGTGCTGATCAAGCCGGACGAGCTCGCGGGCGTGCTCTGGCTGATGCGCGGCGGCGGCGGACCGGAACCGGACGACGACGACGAGTAGGTCGTGCGCGAGAAACGTCGCGAGAACAGTGTTATCCGCGCACGGCCAGTATCGCGTCGACCTCGACGGCGAAGCCAAGGGGAAGCGCGGCCACCCCGATCGCGGTGCGGGCGTGCTCGCCGTGCTCGCCGAAGACCTCGACGAACAGGTCCGACGCCCCGTTGACCACGGCGGGCTGCTGGGTGAAGTCGTCGGTGCACGTGACGAACCCGCGCACCTGCACGACCTGCTGCACGGCGTCGAGCGTGCCCAGCGCGTCGCGGGCCTGGGCGAGCAGGTTGAGCGCGCACGCCCTGGCCGCGGCGTAGCCCTGCTCGACGGTCAGGTCGGCGCCGACGCGGCCCGTGTGCCCGTCGGCGCCCTGGCCCGCCAGGAACAACAGGTCACCGGCGCGCATCCAGCTGCGGTAGCTCCCGGCGGGAGGCCGCGGGGTGGGCAGGGTCAGGCCGCGTTCGGTCAGCGTCTCCTCGGGCGTCACGGGGACCAGACCCTACGCCGACCTGATCGCCCCGACGCCGTCACTTCCGGGGTTCGATCAACGGGAACGACAGGCTCGGGGCGATCAGCGGCGACGCAGCAGCCACCCGACGTCCGCGGCGATCTTCCACGGCTCGTACAGCACCACCGACGCCGGGAACCGCAGCACCGTCCAGCCCGCGGCGGTCAGGTAGGCCTGACGCCGCAGGTCCCGCCGCCCCCGCGCGGGGGTGAGGTGCTCCCGCCCTTCGTACTCCACCGCGATCTTCAGCTCCGGGTAGGCCATGTCCAGCAGGTAGGGCCCCACCCGGTGCTGCAGCACCGGCTGCGGCAAGTTCGCGTCCTCGATCGCCACCCTGATCCGCGACTCCATCGGCGAGTCCGCCAGGTGCGTGGAGCGGCGCAGCACCTGCGGCAGCCGCCCGCTACCGCGGGCACCCAGATGCCTGCGCGCCACCGAGCGGACCTCGTCGAGATCGACCGCGCACGCGCGGCGCAGCGCGTCGACCCCGGTGATCGCGTCGACGACCGGTCGGCGCCTACCGAGGTCGAACGCCGTGCGCGCGGGGCTGCTCACCCGCGCCCCACCCATCCGCACGACCTCGTCGGCGGCCAGCTCGCCCGCCCGGACCACCAGCCCCGCCCTGCGCCGACGGCTGGTGCGCAGCAGCAGCTCGACCGGCGCCCCCGCCGGCGCGCAGGACGCCCCCAGCAGCTCCGCGGCCGCCCAGCCCACCAGCACCCCACGCCCACCGCCGACCAACGCGGCGGCCCGGCACCGCAGAGCGAAGTCGACCTCGACGTCCGAGCGCACGAAGATCCCCCGCAGCAGCCGGGTGAACCGCGGCCCCCGCAGCTGCTCGGCCGTCACCAGACCCGCGGCCACCGCGACGGACCCCACGAACGGTTCTCTGAACACCGCCAAGGGACGGCGCCAGGCCCCGCCGGTTCCGTGATCCCGACGACGCTGCGGTTATCGGGGTCCGATCAACGCAAACGACGGGCTCGTGGCGATCTAGAAGGTCTTGCCCGTGCCCGCCTCCGCGACGAGCACGACGACGCCGCCGGATCCCCTGGCCGTCGCGGCGACCCGTCCGCGCAGCACGTCGACCTCCGCCGCGCGTCCGATCAGGTCGGGATCAGGTCGGGGCAGAGCAGGGACGGCCCCGAGCGGAGGGCGCGCCTACAGGCGCAGCAGCATCCGCACGTTGCCCAGTGTGTTCGGCTTGACGTGCGCGAGGTCGAGGAACTCGGCGACGCCCGCGTCGTAGCTGCGCAGCATCGCGGCGAACACGTCCGGTTCGACGGGCGTGCCGTCGATCTCGGCGAAGCCGTGGCGGGAGAAGAACTGCTTCTCGAACGTGAGCACGAACAGCCGCGCGAGCCCCAGCTCGCGGGCGTTCCCGATCAGCGCGCCGACGATCGCGTGGCCGACGCCGTGGCCGAGGGCCCGCGGGTGCACGGCCACCGTGCGGATCTCCCCGAGGTCCTCCCAGAGCACGTGCAGCGCCCCGCAGCCGACGACCTCGCCCGCGACCTCGGCGACGAGGAACTCCTGCACCGCCTCGTAGAGGGTGACGATCTCCTTCGCCAGCAGGACGCGTCCGGCGTACCCGTCGACCAGGGACTTGATCGTCGTCACGTCGGCGGTCCTGGCCCGTCGCACGGACACCCCGGGGTCGGAGCTAGCCACGGCACTGAGTAGATCACGAGCGGCCGGTTACCCTGACGGGCGTGCCGGAGCCACGCAGAGCTGCCCTGTTGACCTTGGGGTGCGCCCGCAACGAGGTCGACTCCGAGGAGCTGGCCGGGCGGCTCGCCTACTCGGGCTGGGAGCTGGTCGACACCGACGAGCGGCCCGACGTGATCGTCGTCAACACCTGTGGGTTCGTCGAGCAGGCGAAGAAGGACTCGATCGACACGCTGCTCGCGGCGGCGGACATCGCAGGCGGCACGGGGGCGAAGGTGGTCGCGGTCGGGTGCCTGGCCGAGCGCTACGGCAAAGAGCTGGCCGACAGCCTCCCCGAGGCCGACGCCGTGCTCGGCTTCGACGACTACCCCGAGCTCGCCGAGCGGCTCGGCGACGTGCTCGGCGGCCACCGACCGGCCGCGCGAACGCCCGTGGATCGGCGCACCCTGCTGCCGATCACGCCGGTCGAACGCTCCGCGAGCGACGTGCACGTGCCCGGTCACGCCTGGATCCCGCGCACCCGGCTCTCCGAGGGACCCGTCGCCAACCTCAAGCTCGCCTCGGGCTGCGACCGACGGTGCTCGTTCTGCGCGATCCCGTCGTTCCGCGGGGCGTTCCTGTCCCGGCCGCCCGACGACGTCGTCGCCGAGGCCGCGTGGCTGGGCATGCAGGGCGTCCGCGAGTTGGTGCTCGTGTCCGAGAACTCCACGTCCTACGGCAAGGACCTGCCCGGCGGCACCCGCGCGCTGGTGCGGCTGCTGCCGCGGCTGACCCACGTGCCGGGCATCGACCGGGTGCGGGTGTCCTACCTGCAGCCCGCCGAGATGCGCCCCGACCTGGTCGAGGTGCTCGCGACGACGCCCGGCGTCGCCCCGTACTTCGACCTGTCGTTCCAGCACGCGAGCCCCGCGGTGCTCCGCCGGATGCGCCGCTTCGGGTCGCGGGAGGACTTCCTCGACCTCTGCGCCCGCATCCGCGCGCTGGCGCCGGAGGCGGGCATCCGCAGCAACGTGATCGTCGGGTTCCCCGGCGAGACCGAGGACGACCTCGCCGAGCTGGAGGCGTTCCTCGAAGGGGCCCGGATGGACGCCGTCGGCGTGTTCGGCTACTCCGACGAGGACGGCACCGAGGCGGCGGGCTTCGACGGCAAGCTGCCGCCGGAGGAGGTCGCCGCGCGGGTCGAGCGGATCACGGCGCTCACCCAGGAGCTGATGGCCCAGCGGGCCGAGGACCGGGTCGGCACCGAGGTCACCGTGCTCGTGGAGGCCCGGGAGGACGCGGACTTCGAGTGCACCGGGCGGGCCGCGCACCAGGCGCCGGAGGTCGACGGCGAGTGCGTCGTCGACCGCGGGTCGGGGCTCGCGGTGGGGGACCTGGTACGCGCGGTCGTCGTCGGGAGCGAGGGCGCCGACCTGCATGTGTCGCCGCGCGAGACGCTCGCGCGGAGCACGCTCGTGGGATCGGCGGGTGCCGTGTCCGGCGGCCTGGGGTGAGCGCGGGATGAGTGGCGTGCCGCCCGGCCCGCCGCCCTTGCTCAACATCGCCAACGTGCTCACCGGGGTGCGGCTGCTGCTGGTCCCCGTCTTCCTCTGGACCCTCTTCGTGGACGCCGGACAGAGCGCAGGCTGGCGTTACGCCGCCACCGCCGTGTTCGTGGCCGCCGCGGTCACCGACCGGTTCGACGGCGAGATCGCCCGCTCTCGCGGACTGGTCACCGCCTTCGGCACGCTCGCCGACCCCATCGCCGACAAGGCGCTCACCGGCGCCGCGCTCGTCGGCCTCTCCGCGCTCCAGCTCCTCCCGTGGTGGGTCACCATCGTGATCATGGTGCGGGAGCTGGGCATCACGCTCCTGCGCTTCGTCGTGCTGCGCCACGGCATCATCGCGTCCAGCCGGGGCGGCAAGGCCAAGACCCTCGTCCAGGCCGTCGCGATCGGGCTCTACCTGCTGCCTCTTGACGGGGTGTCGACGGCGGTCGACGGGCTGCGCTGGGCGGTCATGGCGGTGGCCGTGGGGCTGACCGTCGTCACCGGGCTCGACTACGTCGTGCGCGCGCTCCGGCCGCGCTCCACCACCGTGTAGCTACCCCGCCTTCGTTGCAGCAGGGTGACACCGCTGCGACTCAGTCGCAGCGGTGTCACCCTGCTGCAGTCCGGGGGGCGCGTTCGCCGTGGGCGTACAGCGCCTTCGGCGACGCCGGGGCGGCGGAGTCGGTACGGTGAACCTCAGGTCCGCGTCGGCGGCCGGGGCACGAGGAGGGTCGCATGGCGGTGCTGATGCGGGAGGCGATCGGTAGCAGCCTGCGACGTGCGCGCACTGAGGGCCGCCGCACGCTGCGGGACGTGTCGCGGCGGGCGCGGGTGAGCCTCGGCTACCTGTCGGAGGTCGAGCGCGGCCGCAAGGAGGCCTCCAGCGAGCTGCTCGCCGCGATCTGCGACGCCCTGGACGTGTCCCTGCCCGAGGTGCTCAGCGAGGCCGCCGAGGCGATCGCGCGCTCGTTGGCCGCCGACGGCGCCGAGGTGCTCGGCGCGCAGGCGCGCCGTCCCATCGGGCTGCGGCACATGGATCTGCGCCTGGCGGGCCCCGAGCCCCTCGCCGGGGCGCCCGCCCCGCTGCCGCTGGTGCGCGGAGTGCGCGCCGCGGCCTGAGACCGCTCTCAGCGTGGATGTGGTGGCTCCGGGTTGCCCCGACATCGACCTCCGGATGATCCCCGATATCGTCGCCCTCGGGTGGAACTGTGGGCCGCACCGGTGCCACGATGGGGACCGCAGCATGTGACGCAAGCGGAGGGCGGAGCAGATGGCCAACGGTTTCACGAAGGCCTGGAAGTACCTGATGGCGCTGTTCTCGTCGAAGGTCGACGAGTACGCCGACCCGAAGGTGCAGATCCAGCAAGCCATCGAGGACGCACAGCGCCAGCACCAGGCGCTCTCCCAGCAGGCCGCCGCCGTCATCGGCAACCAGCGCCAGCTCGAGATGAAGCTCAACCGCCAGCTCGGCGAGATCGAGAAGCTGCAGGCCTCGGCCCGTCAGGCACTGGTGCTCGCGGACCAGGCGCGCACGTCCGGTGACGAGGCGAAGGCCGGGCAGTACGAGCAGTCCGCCCAGGCGTTCGCCACGCAGCTGGTCACGGCCGAGCAGTCGGTGGAGGACCTCAAGACGCTGCACGACCAGGCGATCCAGGCCGCCGGGCAGGCGAAGCAGGCCGTCGAGCGCAACTCGATGATGCTCCAGCAGAAGATCGCCGAACGCACCAAGCTGCTCTCGCAGCTGGAGCAGGCGAAGATGCAGGAGCAGGCCGCCGCCTCGCTGCGCCAGATGAGCGAGCTGGCCGCGCCGGGCAACACGCCGTCGCTGGAGGAGGTGCGCGACAAGATCGAGCGTCGCTACGCCAACGCCATCGGCTCCGCCGAGCTCGCGCAGAACTCCGTGCAGGGCCGGATGATGGAGGTCCAGGCCAGCGCGGTCGACATGGCGGGCGCGAGCAGGCTCGAGCAGATCCGGGCCTCGCTGCACGGCGCGCCGGTGGCGGGGGAGATCAAGGCGGGCAGCGCCGCACCCACGCCCGCCTCGCCGCAGATCGACACCACGAAGCAGGCGGGCACGGCCTGACGGCAGCCCCGGTCAGCGGGGCGCGGGCCCGGGCTGGCAGGTCGGGCACCAGTAGGCGACGCGCGCGTACACGCCGTCGCCCTGCTCGGCTGTCCGGATGCGCGACCCGCAGCGGCGGCAGCGCTGCCCGCCGCGCTCGAACACCCAATGCTGACGACCGCGGCCCAGCTCGCCGGTCGTGGACTGCTCGGGCCGGTCGGCGTTGCGCAGCAGCAGCTTGCGGGCCAGCGCGATCACGCCCGCCGGTTCCGGCACGTCGCGGGTGAGCGTCCACGGCGACACGCCGCGCAGGAAGCACACCTCGGTCTTGTAGAGGTTGCCGACGCCCGCCATCACCCGCTGCTCCAGCAGCACCAGCCCGATCTCGGACGACCCACGCGCCGCCAGCCGCCGCAGTGCCTCGGCGGCGTGCTCCGGTGACCACGCCGGGTCGAGGAGGTCCGGTCCCAGGTGCCCGACCAGCCGATGCTCCTGCCCCGTCGGCAGCAGCTCGAGGTCGTGCAGCGCGAACCCGACCGCCACGCGCTCGGCGGTCTCGAGCACAGCCCGTGCCTCGTGCGCGGGGCGCTGCCACGCCATCCCCGGTCGGTAGAGGTGCCACGAGCCGTCCATGCGGAAGTGGCTGTGCAGGCTGCGGCCGTCGTCGAAGCGCGTGAACAGGTGCTTGCCGACCGAGGCGACGTCGGTGACGGTCAGGCCCGCGAGATCGTGCTCGACCAGCCGCGGATGGCGCAGCTCCCCGCGCACGAGCCGCCGCCCCGCGAGCGCGGCCCGCAGCCGCTTCCCCGCGAGGTGGACCGTGTCACCCTCGGGCACGGCCCGACACTAGTCAGGCATCCGGCATCCGGCGGGGCTCGACCGCGTACTCGGCCCAGTCGACGTGCCGGGTCATCGCCCAGTAGTCCACGATCCGCCACGGCAGTGCGCACACCACGCGGCCTGCCGGGTTGCGGTACCAGTTGCGCATCCCGGGGTGGGTCCAGATCATCGCCTCGTGCGCGGCGTCGTGGCGGGCCGCGTAGTCGGCGTGCACCTCGGGGAGCACCTCCACCGCGCCGAGCCCGTGCTCGACCATCCCGACGAGCGCCTCCACGATGTAGCGCACCTGGCACTCGGCGGTGGTGATGTAGCTGCCGCCGTGGCCGAGCACCGTGCCCGGCCCGCACGTCAGGAACAGGTTGGGGAAGCCGTTCACCGTGATGCCGAGGTGCGCGTCGGCGTTGTCGGGGCCCCAGGCGTCGACGATCGTCCGGCCGTGCCGCCCGCGGACCGTGAGCGGCCACAGCAGCTTCTGGGACTCGAACCCCGTGCACAGCACGACGACGTCCACCTCGACCTCGGTGCCGTCCGCGGCCCGCACCCCGGTGGGGGTCACGGCGGCCACCGGCTCGGTGACGAGGTCGACGTCGGCGCGGCGGATCGCCGCGTACCACCCGTTGTCCAGCAGCATCCGCTTGCCGAACGGCGGGTAGTCGGGAAGCGCCTGCTCGACGAGGTCCGGCCGCCCGGCCAGCTCGCTCTCCAGGTAGCGGGTGAACACCCGGCGGTGCGCGTCGTTCGCGGCGTTCACCGACCGCTCCGGATGCTCCCACCGCGGGTCGACCTGCAGCGCGGCGTGCACGCGGTCGCCGGTGTTCCACGACAGGCGGGTGCGGTACCAGCGACGGTAGAACGGCACGTGCTCCATGAGCAGCGACGCGGCGTCGTCGATGGGGGTGAAGTAGACGTCGTTGGGCGCCGCCCACTGCGGGGAGCGCTGGAAGACCGTCACGTGGCCCGCGCGCCCGGCGATCGCGGGCACGATCTGCATCGCGCTGGCCCCGGTGCCGACGACCGCCACCCGCTTCCCGGCGATGTCCAGGTCCTCCGGCCAGCGCGCCGAGTGGAAGATCGGCCCGCGGAACGCGTCGAGGCCGGGCAGGCTGGGGACCTTCGGACGGTTGAGCTGGCCGACGGCGGTGATCACGGCGTCGGCCGTGAACGTCTCGCCCGCGGTGGTCGTGACCGTCCAGCGCTGGTCGTGGTAGACCGCGCTCGCCGCCTCGGTGCCGAACCGGATCACCTTGCGCAGGTCGTGGTCGTCGGCGACGTCGCGCAGGTAGGCGAGTACCTCGTCGCGCTTGCCGAAGTGCGTGGACCACCGGCGCGGCGCGAACGAGTAGGAGTAGAGGTGGCTCGGGGTGTCGACACCGGCGCCGGGGTAGGCGTTCTCCAACCACGTGCCGCCGACGTCGGCGTTCTTCTCCAGCACCACGTGCTCGATGCCCGCCTCGCCGAGCCGGATCGAGGCCAGCATCCCGGACACGCCCGCGCCGATGACGACGACCCGGAAGTCCGACGGCGGCGCCTTCGGCGGAGCAGCGGCGCGGAAGCCCATGTCCTCGGCCGCCATCGGCTCGTACTCCGGCGGCACCGGCTCGCCGACGGCCAGGTCGATCAGCTCCAGCAGGGTGTCGCCAGCAGGCGCGGGCACGGCGGGCGGGCGGCCCGCGGCCCAGGCGAGCACGGCGTCGACGGCGGCCGCCCGGATCTCGGCCCGCACCTCCGGCGGGAACCCGCCGAGGTCGTTGTCCTCCATGCCGCGGCTGCGGGTCGGCCGGTAGGGGTCGGCCAGGAAGCGGCGGTCACCGGTGAGCTGGTAGACCACGGCGACGAGCGAGGGCAGGTTGGCGTGCTCCATGGCCTCGGCGAGCACCGCCCGTCCGGGGACGGCCTCGGGGCGCGGCTCGGCCATCGTGTCCATTCCATCGAGGCTAACCGCGGTTAGTCTGGGGCGAAAGTCACGTACTTGACCTGCGTCACATCCGCCACCATGCTGCGGCCACGACCTAACCGCAGGCAGGGAGGAAGCGATGGAGCTCACCGAGGCGATGCGCACCACCGGCACGTGCCGCTACTTCCGCCCCGACCCCGTCCCCGACGACGTGCTGCACGCCGCCTTCGACGTCGCCCGCTACGGGCCGCAGGGCGGCAACCGCCAGCCGGTGCGGTGGGTGGTGGTGCGCGAAGCCGCCACCAAGCGGGCCCTCGCCGACCTCTACCTGCCGCACTGGAAGGCGTACTTCAACGCGGTCACCAGCGGCGACGTCAACGTCGGCGCCCTGCCCCGCGCCGTGCAGGACGCCGACTACTTCGCCGAGCACCTCGCGGAGGTCCCGGTGATCGTCGTCGCGTGCGCCGAGCTCGCCGGGATCCACCCCACCGACACGGAGCTGGGGCGGCTGTCGGTCGTCGGCGGCGGCTCGATCTACCCCACGGTCCAGAACCTCTGTCTCGCGCTGCGCGCCCAGGGCGTCGGCACGGCGTTCACGACGCTGCTCTGCATCGAGGAACCGAAGGTCCGCGAGCTGCTCGCCATCCCGGAAGGCATCATCACCGCGGCGCACATCGCGGTCGGGTACCCCGATCGGCCGTTCCCGACGAAGCTGACGCGCTCACCGGTCAGCGAGATCGTCTTCGCCGAGTCCTTCCGCAAGCCGCTGTTCGGATGACCGCGTGGCAGCACCGCGCGCCGATCGGCCGCGCGACGATCGGTGACCAGCTGCGCCGCCACGCGCGCACCCAGCCGCACAAGGTCGCGTTCGTGACCTACGCGCCGGAGCGCGCCGAGACCACCTACGCCGAGCTGGACGTCCTCGCCAACCGCTGGGCGCACCTGTTCGCCGCGCGCGGGGTGGGCCGCGGCCACGTCGTCGCGATGCTCGCCACGGGCGGCGTTCCGGTCGTCGCCGCCTACTACGGCGCGCTGAAGCTCGGCGCGGCGTTCACCGTGGTCAACCCGATGTTCCGGGCGCACGAGGTGGCGTGGCAGCTCGACCATGCCGAGCCGACGGTCGTGATCGCCGATCCCGCGCTCG
This sequence comes from uncultured Actinomycetota bacterium, assembly GCA_963750095.1. GTDB lineage: Bacteria > Actinomycetota > Actinomycetes > Mycobacteriales > Pseudonocardiaceae > Pseudonocardia. The sequence continues at coordinate 108,419 of CAVVPJ010000018.1, forward strand.
CCGCGCTGGCGGAAGGCAGCGGGGTCGGCGCCCCGCTGCTGTTGGGCCCCGACCTCGACGCCGAGCTGGCCGCCCAGCCCACGACCGAGCCGGACGCCGAGGTCGACGAGAACGACGTCGCGATGCTCGTCTACACCTCGGGCACCACCGCCACCCCCAAGGGCGTGCTCATCCCGCACCGCAACTACCTGATCTCCACCGCGCCCGCGTGGAGCCAGGGCCTCTCGACCGGGCCGGACGACACGTGGCTCTTCGTCATGCCGTTCCACACCATCGCGGGCCTCGGCTCGATGACGACGCTGACGCTGCTGGGCGCCACGCTCGTACTGCCCGCGACCGCCGACCCGGCCGCGAGCCTTGCGGTGATCGCCAGGGAGCGGGTCACCGTGATCGCCCAGACCCCGACCTTCTACCTCGCGCTGGCCGCCCAGCCCGGCTTCGGCGCGGAGACCGTCGGGGCGGTGCGCCGGTGCATGACCTACGGCGGGCAGGTGGCTCCCGCCGCGATCGAGGCGTGGTCGGCGGCCGCGCCGGACGCGCGATGGGGCACGTACTGGGGCCAGTCCGAGCTGTCGCAGCTGGGCACCGTCGGCTGGTTCGCCCGCCTCCCGGACATCCCGGGCGACGGCGACCCGTCGTGGATCGGCAAGCCGGTGAGCCACCTGGAGGTGCGGGTCGTCGACGAGAACGGCGAGGACGCCGCGCTGGGCGAGCTGATCTGCCGTTCGCCGTCGGTGATGCTGGGGTACCACCGCGACCCCGAGCGCACGAAGGCCGCGCTCAGCTCGGGATGGCTGCACACCGGCGACATCGTGCGCGTCGACGACGAGGGCAACCTGTTCTTCCACGACCGGCTCACCGATGTGATCAAGACCGGCGGCATGAACGTCTCGTCGCAGGAGGTGGAGCGGGTGCTGCACGCGCATCCCGAGGTGCTGCGCGCGGCGGTCGTCGGCCGTCCCGACGCGTACTGGGGCGAGGCGGTCACCGCGTTCGTCATCCCGCGGCCGGGCGGGGAGCCCGACCCGGACGACGTGATCGGCTTCTGCAAGGTGCGCATGGCGGGCTTCAAGGTGCCCAAGGCCGTGCACGTCGTGGCCGAGCTGCCGGTCGACGCCCAGGGCAAGATCCTCAAGCGGGCGCTGCGGGCCTCGTGACCGCCGCTGCCGACACCGGTCGCCGCTCGGTCGGGCGGCGGGACGCGATCGTCGCCGCCGCCGCACGGATCTTCGCGGAGCGCGGTTATGCCGCGGTCGGGATGCGCGACGTCGCCGAGGCCGTCGGCATCCGCGGGGCCAGCCTCTACCACCACTTCGCGTCGAAGGAGGAGATCCTCTACGCGATCTGCCTGACGGTCACCGAGGAGCCCAACGCGCTGAACCTGCCGCTGCTCGACGCGCCCGGAACGCCAGCGCAGCGCCTGGCCGCCCTGGTCAACGGCCACCTGCACCACCTGCACCGCCGCCGCACCGAGCACGTCGTCGGGCTGCACGAGCTGGCCGCGCTCACGGCCGAGCACCGCGCCGTCGTTGACGAGCACCGCCGCTACTACCAGCGGCGCGTGCGCGAGGTGATCGCGGCGGGCGTGGCCGCGGGGGAGCTGACGGTGCCCGACCCGCGCCTGGCCGCGTTCGCGGTCTGCGACATGCTCAACGGCCTGAGCAACTGGTTCCGCCCCGGCGGCGGGCTCTCGCTCGACGACGTGGTCGAGGGCTACGTCGAGCTGATCGTCGGACGGATGCTCGGGGCGGGCTGAGGCGCGGCTGCGCCGCTCGTGCGCGGAAAAGCCTGCCCGGGCGACCGTTTCCGCGCACGGGCGCCGCAGGCGCACACGGCGGGCCGCCGTGGGCCGGAGCGGAGCCACGCCCTCACCGGCCGGACGACCGCTACGTCATGGCGGTCCTCAGCACGTCCTCGGCGGGCTCGCGCGCGGCGCGGACCACGGTCGACCAGGCCGCCGCCGCCGTCGTGGACACCCTGCTGCGCTGAGCGCCCGGCGGGCCGGTGCCGAGCGCCTGGCGGGACGTTCAGGCGCGCAGCCGAAGCCCCTTCGGCGTGACCCGGAACCCCGCCTCGGTGAGCACCTCGGCCAGCTCCGACCCGAGCGAGCCCACCCCGTCGGCGCGCTCCACCGCCAGGGTGCCGAGCCAACCTTCGTGCACCGCACCGGCCAGCGCTTGCGCCGCGGCGACCAGCTCGTCGCGCTCGGTGGCGAACGACAGGAGCGACCGCCCGCCCCGCTCGACGTACAGCGCCGCGGCGCCGTCGACCAGCACGACCAGCGCGCCCGCCTTCCGCCCCGGCCGGTGCTTGGTGTCGCCGACGGTGGCGGGCCATGGCAGCGCAGCGCCGTAGGGCTGGGCGGGGTCGGCGGCGGCCAGCACGACCCGCCCGAGCCCAGTCGCTCCGTCACGCCTGCCGCTCGCGCCGCGGCCGTGCGATGGGCCGCCCCCCGCCGAGCCGCCCATCGCACGGCCGCCCACCGGACCGCCATCCGCCGCGCCGCCGGTGGGGGCGCCGCTCGTCGCATCGCCGCTCAGACCGCCGCCGCCCGCCGCCGCGCCGCCCCAGCCGCTTGACGCCGCCGGGCCGCTGTCCGGGCGGGAGAGGGCGCGGAGGCGGTCGATCGCGCCGGGCACCGCGAACTGCGCCGCGCCGAGCCCCTCCACGACGTAGCCGCGCCGGGCGCGGCCGGAGTCCTCCATCGCCCGCAGTACGCGGTAGATCCCGGCGAAGCCGCCGCTCACCCGCTCGGTGCCGAGGGCGCCGCGGGTAAGCACGCCGTGTCGTTCCAGGAATGCTTCGGCGCGGGCGTGCGCCCGGCGGGTGGGGTCCGGCTCGCGGGCGGGTGCGAGCGCCCACCGCCCGCCGACCGACGGTGGCCCGCCGCGGACGGGCATCGCAGGCCGCCCGGCTCGCAGCTGGGCATACCGTCCGCGCGAGGCCGTGCGCCGGGTGCGATGCGCGGGCCCGCCGCGCGAGCCGGGGCCGCCGAGCCGCGCCCGCAGCGGGGCGAGCGTGTCGTTCGCGAGCAGGCCCGCCCACACGAGGTCCCAGATCGCGCCCACCACCGCGTCGTCGGTGGGCGCGGCCTCGCCCGCGTCGATCAGCGACCGGCCCGCGGCATCAGCGAGCTGCCGGAAGAACAGGGCGCCGCCGCCGTCGAGCGCGCTGAGCACGGCGTGGTGCAGCGGCGTGGCGGCGGTGTCCGGCTCCGGCTCGGGCAGCAGGAGATCGGCGACGTCGGCGGGGGCCAGCGCGAGCCAGCCGTCCGAGCCCGCCAACGGGCCGCAGCCGGTCCAGCTCACCTCGCCCGCCGCGGTGAGCTCGTCGAGCAGCGCAGGCGTGTAGCCGGGCAGCCGGGCAGGCAGGATCAGCGACTCCAGCGCGCTCGCGGGCAGCGGGGCCCCGGCGAGCTGCTCGACGACGCCGAGCACGTCCTCCGCGCCCGGCGCGCGCCGCATCCGCCCTCGCCGCTCGCCCGCGGGAGCGGTCTGTACGCCCTGCCACGCGGGCAGGAACCGGCCGAGCGCCCGCGGCTCGACCGGCTCCACCTCGGCGCGCAGCCGCGCCAGCGACGCCCGACGGAGCCTGCGCAGCACCTCGGCGTCGCAGTAGTCGACACCCTCGCCCGCAGGCCGCAGCTCGCCGCGGACCAGCCGTCCGACGCCGACCAGACGGTCGAGCACCCCGGCCACCACCGCCACTCCCAGGCCGAACCGCGCCGCCGCGACGGCCGCGGGGAACGGCCCGTGGGTGCGGGCGTAGCGCATCAGCAGGTCACCGAGCGGGTCGCTCACCGGCTCGGTGAACGTCTCGGGCACACCGACCGGCAGAGCGCTGCCCAACGCGTCGCGTACCCGTCCGGCGTCCTCGATGGGCAGGTAGCGCTCCTCGCCGCCGATCCGCACCCGGATCGCCCGCCGGGCCCGCTCCAGCTCCGTCAGCCACTCGGGCCGGGCCCCGCGCTCCGCCCCCTCCTCCGTCGTGAGATCGCCGAGGAAGCGCAGCAGGTCGGCCGCGCCCTCGACGTCGCGCGCGTGGCGCTCCGGGGTGAGCCGCTGCAGCGAGGCCTCCACCCCGGCCAGCACCTCGGGATCGAGCAGCTCCCGGATCGCCTCCGAGCCCAGCAGCTCGGCCAGCAGCGTGGAATCCAGCGACAGCGCCGCCGCTCGCCGCTCGGCCAGCGGCGCGTCCGCCTCGTAGAGGAACATGCCGATGTAGCCGAACAGCAGGCTCCGCGCGAACGGCGACGGCGATGGCGTGGCCACCTCGACGACCTGCACCTTGCGGCTCTGCACGTCGCCCATCAGGGCCCGCAGGCCGGGCAGGTCGTACACGTCCTGGACGCACTCGCGCATCGCTTCGAGCGTGACGGGGAACTGCTCGTACCGCCCGGCCACGGCGAGCAGCTGCGAGGCGCGCTGCCGCTGCTGCCAGAGCGGGGTGCGCCGTTTGGGGTCGCGGCGCGGCAGGAGCAGCGCGCGGGCCGCGCACTCCCGGAACCGGGACGCGTACAACGACGAGCCGCCCAGCTCCGCCACCACGACCTGCTCGACCTCGGCCGGGTCGATCAGCACGTCCTCCGCCGTGGGCAGGACCTCCGCCCCGTCGTCGTCCACGGCATCGGGAAGGCGCAGCACGATGCCGTCGTCCGCGGCCGAGGCGTGGCACTCCACGCCCCGCCGCTCCCGCATCCTGGCGGCGATGGCGAGCGCCCACGGGCCGTTCACCTTCGACCCGAACGGCGAGTGCACCACGAGCCGCCAGTCGCCGAGCTCGTCGCGGAAGCGCTCGACGAGGATCGTGCGGTCGCTGGGCACGTGTCGGGTGGCTTCGCGCTGCTCCCGCAGGTAGGCCAACAGGTTGTCGACCGCCCACGCGTCGAGCCCCGCCTCGGCGGCCCGCCCGCGCGCCTCTTCCTCCGACAGCCCCGACATCTCCCGCACGAACGCCCCGACCGCGCGGCCGAGCTCCAGCGGTCGCCCGATCTGCTCGCCCTTCCAGAACGGCAGGCGCGCGGGCACGCCAGGGGCGGGCGTGACGATCACGCGGTCGTGCGTGATGTCCTCGACCCGCCAGCTCGACGTGCCGAGCATGATCGCGTCGCCAACGCGCGACTCGTACACCATCTCCTCGTCCAGCTCGCCCACCCGCGAACCCACGCCATCGGCCCCACCCGGGGTCATCACCGTGAACAGGCCGCGGTCCGGGATCGTGCCGCCGGAGGTGACCGCCAGCCGTTGCGCGCCGGGGCGGCCTGCGAGCTGGTCGGTGACGCGGTCCCACGTGATCCGGGCCCGCAGCTCGCCGAACTCCTCCGACGGGTACCGCCCGGACAGCATGTCGAGCACCGCGTGCAGCGCCGACTCCGGCAGGGCGGCGAACGGTGCCGCCCGCCGGACGACCAGGGCCAGGTCGTCGAGCGACCACGGCTCCAGCGCGACCATCGCGACGATGTGCTGGGCGAGCACGTCGAGCGGGTTGCGCGGGTAGCGCATCGACTCGATCGCACCGGACGTCATCCGCTCGGCCACCACGGCACACGCGACGAGATCGCCGCGATACTTCGGGAACACCACCCCGCTCGACACCGCGCCGACCTGGTGCCCCGCGCGGCCCACCCGCTGCAGCCCGGACGCCACGCTCGGGGGCGCCTCGACCTGGACGACGAGGTCGACGGCGCCCATGTCGATGCCCAGCTCCAGGCTGGACGTGGCGACGACGCAGGGCAGCACTCCACCCTTCAGCTCCTCCTCCACGAGGGTGCGCTGCTCGCGCGACATCGACCCGTGGTGCGCCTTGGCCACGGCGAGCGGAGCGCCGCCCCCGCCCGGCGGAGCGCCGATGCCGATCCCCACGCCGGACTGACCGACCGCCTCCGCGGGGAAGCGGCCGCCCGCGCCGCCACTCGGGCCGCCACCGCTGACGCCGCCCCCCGCGTCGAGGTCGACCGCATCCTCGCTCTCCTCGGCCGCCAGCTCGTTGAGCCGCGAGGTGAGCCGCTCGGCGAGCCGCCGGGAGTTGGCGAACACGATCGTCGACCGGTGCGCGCGCACCAGCTCCAGCAGTCGCCGCTCGACCGCGGGCCAGATGGAGGGGCGCTGCGCCGTGCCCGCGGCCGAGCCGACCACCTCCTCGTCGGAGCTGCCCGGCGCGGGCCGCTCGTCGAGCGCGGCGAGATCGGGCACCGGCACCTCGACCGACACCTGCACGGTCTTCGACGTGCGCGGCTGCACCACCTCCACGGGCCGGGCACCGGCCAGGAAGGTGGACACCTCGTCGATCGGCCGCACGGTGGCCGACAGCCCGATCCGCTGCGCGGGCCGCTCCAGCAGCTCGTCGAGCCGCTCCAGCGAGAGCGCGAGGTGGGCTCCGCGCTTGGTGCCCGCGACGGCGTGCACCTCGTCGAGGATCACCGTGCCGACCCCGCGCAGCGACTCGCGCGCGGCCGACGTGAGCAGGAGGAACAGCGACTCCGGGGTGGTGACGAGGACATCGGGCGGGGTGCGGGCGAACTGGCGGCGCTCGTCGGCGGGCGTGTCGCCGGTGCGCATGCCCACGGTGATGTCGGGAACCGGGAGCCCGAGCCGTTGCGCGGCCTGGCGGATGCCCGCGAGCGGCGATCGGAGGTTGCGCTGGACGTCGACGGCGAGCGCCTTGAGCGGCGACACGTAGAGGACCCGGCACCGGTGCTGCGGCGACGACGGCGGCGGGCCGGACGCGAGCCGATCGAGCGCCCAGAGGAACGCCGAGAGCGTCTTGCCCGAGCCGGTGGGAGCGACGACCAGCGCGTGCCTGCCCAGCTGGGCGGCCTTCCACGCGCCCTCCTGCGCGGCGGTGGGCGCGGCGAAGGCGCCCGCGAACCACTCGCGGGTGGCGGGGGAGAAGGCCTCCAGTGCGGTCACGGTGTCCATCATGCGCCGGGGGTCCGACAGTTTCGGGCCTGCCTGCGGTGGCGGCGGCGCCGCGCTTTCCTCCGTCGGGTCTGCTCAGCCCCGGTTGCGGGCCTTCATCAGGCTCCGGCGTGCGGCCTTGGCGATCCTCTTGTCGGGGTGGTGGTCGCCGAGGGCCTCCAGGACCTCGATGGTGCGCTCGTGCTCGGCGCGCCACAGGTGCTGCAGCACGTCCGTCGTCTGCTCGACGTCGTCACCGAAGAACTCGACGACGCCGTCGGGGCCTGCCTCGTCGAGCATGGCGGCCGCGACCTCCACCGTGCCGACCAACATCTGCTCGGGAGCGACCGACGACGGCTCGATCGCGCCCCGCAACAGCAGCCACATCGTCACGAGCGCCCCGTGCCCGCCGTCGCGATGCGCCGTTGCGGCACGCTCGGCGTCGGGGCCGAGGGCGGAGCCCGCCAGCTCCAGCAGGCCGAGGACCTCGCCGGGGCCGGGATCGCCGCTCAGCGCGACGGCGAGCAGCTCGTCCGCCGCGGAAGGCCGGACCGCCGCCCAGGCCGTGAGGTCGGCGACCGCGGCGTCCTCGTCGAGCATCAGCAGCGAGGTGAGCATCTCGGCGGCGTCGGCGGTCGCGGGGTCCGCGCGGTACACGACCTCGATGCCCTCCTCGGTGACGATTTCCGCGCCGACCGCCCGCCCGGCCGCGGTCAGCACCGCCGGGCCGTCGGGGACGAGACTCACCAGCCCGAGGTCGGCCAGCCGCTCCAACTGGTGATCAACCTCGGCGCCAAGGAGAAGTCCGGCGAGCGGCCCGTATCCGCCGAGCAGCGGACCGACCACGGCGACGAGGTCGTCCACGGAGGCCCCGAGATCGCCCGCGTCGAGTAGCTCCGCGAGAATCACGATCGCGGAGCCGTCGTCATCGTCCGGCTCGGCCGCCCCCCACGCCCAGGACGTCGGGCTGCCGAGCCCGGCCTCCAGCGCGCCGCGGACCGTCCGCTCGTACGCGTCGCGCTCGGACCGTTCGGCGAAGCGGGCCACGCCGACGAGTCGCCCACGTTGGCTGCGCACCGCCCCTGCCGCGGTCGCCGTGCGGACCAGCCAGCTCAGATAGGGCAGCTCGGACGCGGACCCGAGCTTGCGGTGCGGGATGTCGGGCTCGTCGCCGGTTTGCAGCTCGACGACGAGCCTGCGCGCGTCGGCCAGCCGGAGGTTGCCCTTCGCGGTCAGCGCGAGTCCAGGTGGGGCGCACTGGGCGGCGAGCCCGCGGACCTGCGCGAACATCCGCGCTTCCGCGATCGAGGCCGCCACCTCCTGGTCGGTCGGTGCCCGCACAGGGCCGACGACGTCCGGTCCGGCGTCGTCGAGAAGGTCCAGCACCGCGTCGGGGGAGGTGCCGGTGAGCCGGGCGATCTGGTCGAGCACCGCCGTCGCTTCCGGGTCGTCGAGGCCGCCGCCGAACAGGGACTTCGCCATCCCGAAGTTGGCCGGATCGGCCATTTCGCGCCGGAAACGCGGCCCGAGGCGCTTGCAGGCCCGCTGGACGGCGGCAGGCGAGCAGCCCGGGGCGAGCAGACCCTCGTGGGCGAGGAAGTCGACGTAGGCGGTGACCGAGCGCGGGATGCTCTCGATCAGCTCGGGTGGCGATGCGACCTTGCGTGGGCACCAGCGGAGCAGGAACTCCTCGACGTCGGTCGCGTCCCAGCGATCGAGCCTGCCGTCCGCGTAGCCCCATTTCCAGTCCAGGAGCAGCTCGACGTCGCCCGCGTCGGCGTCGACCTCCAGGCGGTTCGCCCACTCGGCGAACTTCGTGCACAGCGTCTCGCGCCGCTCGAAGTACGCGCTCTCGTCGTCGTCGTCGAACCTCATCCGCACCCTTGCAGCCTGGCAGGCCGCCCGCGAGGTCACTCGGTCGGGTCAGCCCTGCCCAGTGGCGGTCGCGAGGTGCGTTCGAGGAGGGTGTCAGGCCGGGCAGAACCAGTCGTCGTCGCGGCGCACGGGCTCACCGTCCGGCGCGGGGAACGGGTTGCGGAAGGTGAAGGCGTGCGGTGTGGGGCCATGCGCCCGCAGGTGCTCCAGCCTGGCCTTCGCCTCGTCGAGCGTCGGCAGCCCGTCGGACCACCACAGCACCTGGAACGCCTCGCGCATCGGCACGAAGAACTCCCGTCGGCGCGCCATGATCTTCCGGTGCTCGCCGGAGTAGACGAAGGCGGCGAGGGCCTCCACCGACCTCCACGCGCTCATGTTGACGATCAGCCGGTCGTCGTCGAACGGGCGGATCGCGGTGGCGTCGCCGTCCTCGGTCTGGAGCCGCCACACGAAGCCCGGCGCGGCGTCGGCCAGCGCGTTCACCGGCTCCAGCGCCTCGACGAACCCCGCCAGCTCGGGCTCGGTGAGCGGGGCGACCGGCAGGCCGATGTTGAGCTGGGCAAGGAGCATGCGCCCGACGCTACCGGCGGCGGTCGCCGTCCGAACAGGCACAGTCCGGCGTGATCGCCACGAGCACGTCGTTGTCGGGGTTCGATCACCGGGAACGACGCGCTCGCGCTGATCACCACTGCCGGCGACGGCTGGTCCAGCGCACCACGGGAGCTGACGACGCGCACTGGATAGGTCTCGCAGGTGTCCGCGTCCACGGTCTGCGGCACCTCGCCGCAACGCCGATACTCGCGTCGGGATGCCGCTCCCGGTTGCCTCGAGCCTTGCTGCGGCACTCCCGGGTGGTGATCGCGGCCGACCTCGATGCCCCACCTGTCCCGGAAGGCTTCGACCGTGGGCGGCGCACCACGCCGACGATCATGCTGAACGCCTGCGATGTACCCGAGACGGCTGCGTAGGCGTTGCCCCAGGTGAGAGCCCTATCGGCGGCGGTTGGTCCAGAACCAGCGCAGCAGCACGACCAGCGACGTCAGGAGGGCGAGGCCGACGATCACCTGGCCCAGCGGCGAGGAGAAGCCGGTCGGGTCGTTCATGACCACTCCGCCGTTGCGGCGCCGTAGTCAGGCGCCGGGTCGGGCCACGTCAGCGACCGGCCGTCGACCGTCCCGGGGGGAGCGGCCAGGGTGTACCGGCCCTTCTGGACGACGTAGGGCGTGGGATCCACCTCGGCCGCCTCTTGCGGTGTCCGGGGGAGGCCCCACAGCCAGGCGGCGGTGCCCGCGAGGGAGAAGCGGACGTGGTGGGTGCCGCCGTCGCGGCGCTGCCGGTCGACGGCGAGGAGCGCGCCCGCGGCAGCGAGGTAGCCGGTCGCGTGGTCGAGCGCCTGGGCCGGGAGCGCGCCGGGCGCGTCCGCCTTCCCCTCCTCGACGGCGATGCCGCAGGCGGCCTGGACGAGGCTGTCGAACCCCCGCCGTCTGGCCCACGGCCCTTCGTGGCCCCATGCCGACAGCGTCACGATCACCAGGCCGGGATGTCGTTCGGCGAGGGCTTCGGGGGCGAGCCCGAACCGGTCCAGCGCGCCCGGCCGGTAACCGGCCACCACGACGTCCGCACCGGCGAGCAGGCGCTCGCGGGCGTCCGCGTCGGCGAGGTCGAGCAGCGCGCTGCGCTTGCCCGCGAGCGTGTCCCAGGCCTGCAGCGGGATCTCCGGCAGATGCGGCGCGTCGAGCCGCAGCACGTCGGCGCCGTGCGCGGCGAGGGTGCGGGTGGCGACCGGCCCGGCGATCACGCGGGTCAGGTCGAGCACGCGCAGGCGGCGCGGAGGCCGGGCGGCGGCGGAGCCCAGCTCCCGCCGCTCCACCAGCGGAGGCGGAGGGCCTGCCGTCTCGCGCCACACCGCCGCGGTACGGACGGCCGCCGCGACTCCGCCCGCCCCGTGCAGCGCCGTCTCCAGCTCGACCGCCTCCCGTTCGCCGATCGCGGCCCGCGCGTCGTCCACCTCGCAGCCGAGCACCCGCAGCGCGGCCTCGCGGTGCCAGGCGTAGTTGGCGTGCAGCCGGATCCAGCCGTCGGAGGTGCGGTGGAAAGCCGAGAGCGGGTCGAACGGGTTGCCGCCCGGCTTCCCGTCCCGACGCACGTACCGCTCGCTGCGCAGCGCGATGGCGAGCTGACGGGTGTCGACCCCGACACGCACCCGGGAGCCGAGCGTTGCGGCGAGCATGCTCGCGCCGACGGCCGCGACGCCGACGTCCGTGACCGGGAACGTGGAGGCCAGCGTGGCGCCGGGCCCGGTGACGTCGAGGCGCGCCAGCTCATCGGGATCGCCGCCGAGCGCGGCCCAGACCGAGTCGAGCACACCTCGACGCTACCGTGGACCGGGTGCGACTGACCTACTTCCGTGAGCTCATGGAGGGCGAGTTCGGGGCCGCCAGAGCGGCCTCGCTCTCCTATGACCACGTGTTCGCCGAGCTCGGCGGCCGCACCGTGGAGCAGGCGCTCGAGGCGGGGATCGAGCCGCGTGCGGTGTGGCTCGCGGTCTGCGAGGTGTACGACGTGCCCCCCGCGCGCCGCTGAGTGAGCCGCTGGGCGACGCACGGTACGCGTCCGGCGTGTCGGTGCCCGCGATCGAACGGGTGTTCGCTAGTCTTTGTCCACATCACGCGTGACCGTCCACAGATCGCGGTCACCTGGCCCGAACTGTCGGTGGTGGGTCCTACCGTCGACGGCAGTCCTCAAGACAGCAACAAGCACGAGGTGGAGACCCGGCGATGACCGCACCCGACCGCGAGAAGGCCCTTCAGCTCGCCCTCGCCCAGATCGAGAAGAACCACGGCAAGGGCTCGGTGATGCGCCTTGGCGACGACACCCGCCCGCCGATCGGCGTCATCCCCACCGGCTCCATCGCGCTCGATGTCGCCCTCGGCGTCGGCGGCCTGCCGCGTGGCCGCATCGTGGAGGTGTACGGCCCGGAGAGCAGCGGTAAGACCACGGTCGCGCTGCACGCCGTGGCGAGCGCCCAAGCCTCGGGCGGGATCGCGGCGTTCATCGACGCGGAGCACGCGCTCGATCCCGAGTACGCCAAGGCGCTGGGGGTGGACACCGACGCGCTGCTGGTCTCCCAGCCCGATACGGGCGAGCAGGCGTTGGAGATCGCCGACATGCTGATCCGCTCCGGCGCGCTGGACATCATCGTGATCGACTCGGTGGCCGCGCTCGTCCCCCGCGCGGAGATCGAGGGCGAGATGGGCGACAACCACGTCGGCCTGCAGGCCCGCCTGATGAGCCAGGCGCTGCGCAAGATCACCGGGGCGCTGAGCAACTCGGGCACCACCGCGGTCTTCATCAACCAGCTGCGGGAGAAGATCGGCGTGATGTTCGGGTCACCCGAGACCACCACGGGCGGCAAGGCGCTGAAGTTCTACGCCTCTGTGCGCCTGGACATCCGGCGGATCGAGACCCTGAAGGACGGGGCCGACATGGTCGGCAACCGCACACGGGTGAAGGTGGTCAAGAACAAGGTCGCCCCGCCGTTCAAGCAGGCCGAGTTCGACATCCTCTACGGCGTCGGGATCAGCCGGGAGGGCTCGCTCATCGACGTGGGCGTCGAGCAGGGGATCATCCGCAAGTCCGGCGCCTGGTACACGTACGAGGGCGACCAGATGGGGCAGGGCAAGGAGAACGCCCGCAAGTTCCTCCGCGACAACCCGGATGTCGCCGCCGAGGTCGAGAAGCGGATCAAGGAGAAGCTGGGCATCGGGGCCGTGCTCGACGCCGATGTCGAGCCGCTGCCCGCCCCCGTCGACTTCTGACGGTGGCCGACCGCCAGGACGGCGACACCGACGCTCCCCGCCGCTCGGCGGAGCGACCCGCCGGGCTCGAGCCGGGCGACCCGGCCACCGGGCCAGGCCGGGCCGCCCCGCCGGGTGGGACCGGGGCGACCCCAAGGTTGGACGCGCCAGTAAGGGCCAGCGCGTCCGGCCCGTCCGGCCGCACCGGCCCACCCGGCTCCTCCGGTGGTTCCGGGGAGCCCCGGCAGGGTGGCGAACACCGGGTCCTCGACGGCGCCGCCGGTGAACCCGCTGTCCGGTGGCGGGGCGATGCCGCCGCAAACGTACGGGAAGACGGAGAGCCCAGGCACCGGGTCGCCGACCTCGCGGAGCTGAGCGGGCTGGGCCAGAGTGCGCCGGTGGCGTCGCTCGGCGCTCTCGGGACCGAGGGCGAGAGCGCGCCAGTGGTGGATCTTCGCGCGTGGCAGCGGAGCCAGGGACAGGCGGCTCCCGCGACGCCGGGCGACCCGGGTGCGCCGAGCCCCCCTGCCCGGGTCGTGGACCTTGCCGGGGGCAGGCGGCGCCGCGCGGCTCGATCCGGAGAGAGTCCCGCGGATCCGGCCCCGCAAGGGGAGCTCTGGACCGAGCGCCCTGCGCCTTCCCGGCGACGAGGGCGGGGCTCCGCGGCACAGCCGGGAACCGCGAACGATCGCGCCGGCTCTCGGACGCGCAGGCGGGCGACTCCGGCCGCGGACAGGAGCCGCGTCGAGGGTCCGGTCGAGGGCCCGGCGGGGGACCGCGCCTCCGGGTCGGCGGCGGGCACGTGGAGCGAAGAAGGCGGGCCGGTCGGGGCGGTGCGCACGCCGGGAAGCGGCCGCGGGCGGTCGTCGGCGGCCGCGGGCGGTCGTCGTGGACGTGGGCGGTCGGCGGAGGCGGAGGCGGAGGGCTCCCTCCGGGAGCGCGGGTCGGAGGCGGAGGGGCCTGACGCCGATCCGGTCGCGGTCGCGCGGGAGATCTGCCTGCGGCTGCTCACCGAGCGCGCACGCACCCGGCGAGAGCTCGCTCAGGCGCTGCGCAAGCGCGGAGTTCCCGACGAGGCGGCAAGCGCGGTCCTCGAGCGGTTCGACGAGGTCGGCCTGATCGACGACGCCGCGTTCGCGGGCCAGTGGGTGCGCTCGCGCCACACCCGCCGCGGGCTCGCCCGGCGAGCCATCGCCGTCGAGCTGCGGCGCAAGGGCGTCGCCGACGACGTGGCCCAGGAGGCGCTCGCCGAGGTCGATGCGGACTCGGAGGAGCAGCGGGCCCGCGAGCTGGTCGACCGGAAGCTGCGCACGTTGCCCGCCGACACCCCCGAGCGCCGAACCGCGGCCGCCCGCAAGCTCGTCGGCATGCTCGCGCGGCGCGGCTACCCGGGCTCGATCGCCTACCGCGTCGTTCGCGAGGCGCTCGCCGCCCACGGCGCCGAGGCCGACGAGCTCGGCACCGAACCCGACAACTGACCGTCCGCCACCCGCAGCGGCTGCGTCCGCCGAGAACACACGGGCGACACACTTCGCGAGCCGCGAGTTCCCGGCTCAGCGCCCTGATCACCAGCTCGGTGCAAGAAGCGGCCAGAACTGGCCGGAAATGCGCCCAGCCGACGATCACGCCCGCGGGCCGGGCCCGGGTGGCCGGGATGGCCCGGGACGAGGGTGGCCCGCGGGGCGGAGCCGGGGGCCCGGGGGTTGGAGTGGCAGGCGTGGCCCGGCCGACCGGCGGCCGGGCGGGGGCGCCGGAGTGGCGAGGCCGGGCCGGGTCAGGCGTCGGGTCGGCGCAGCACCTGGACATCGCCGGGAAAGGCATCGGCCGCCGCGAGCTCGGACAGGAACGTGAGCAAGGTGGCCCGGAACGCACCCGCCGCCTGGCTGGGGCGCAGGTCGGCGCGGGTGGCGAGCGCGACCGTCCGGTACAGCGCAGGCGTGAGCACGGTGCGGCGGAGGCCCGGACGCCCGCCGAACACCAGGTCAGGCACCACGGCCACGCCGGTGCCCGCCTCGACCATCCGCAGGACGGCGTCCATCTCCCCGCCCTGCACGGCGAACCGCGGCTCCACGCCCACCTCGGCGAGCGCCCGCAGCGTGGACTCCCGCACGTCGTAGCCCTCGCGGGGCACCACGAGCGGCCTGCGGGCCAGCTCACGCACGCTCATCGAGACCCGTGCCGACGGCGGCCGTTCCGAGGCGGACGAGGCCACCGAGAGCCGCTCGCGCAGCAGCGGGATGACGTGCAGCGCGGGGTCGACGCCTCCGGTGGGCACGATGACCAGCGCGAGGTCCAGCTCACCGCGCACCAGCGAGCGCACCAGCGGCTGCGAGCCGCTCTCGGCCAGCTCCAGCGCGATGCCCGGGTACTGCTCGTGAAACACCCGCAGCACGTCGGCCAGCACGCCGCTGCACAGCGAGGGTGTGGCGCCCACCCGCACCCGCCCGCGGGCCAGTCCCACGATCTCGGCCACCGCCACCCGCGCGCCGTCGGCGTCGGCGAGCATCCGCCGCGCGAACGGCAGCACGGCCTGCCCGGCGGCGGTGAGCACCGGCCCGTCCCGCGCCCCGCGGTCGACCAGCGGCGCGCCCAGGTCGTCCTCCAAGGTCTTGAGCTGTCGCGACAATGTGGGCTGCGCGACCCCGACAAGCTCCGCCGCTCTAGTGAAACTGCGCACGTCTGCCACGGCCAGGAAGTACCTGAGCTGCTGCAACGTCACCGTCATAGCCTACGTGCATTGAATCGCGTCGTCCCATTGAACGGGCCCGCGCGGCCACTCGACGCCGTCGCGTCGTAGCATCCGGCGCAATCATTTCCCTTGCCGACGCGGTCGACTCGTAGCCGCGTCGGTTGCGCAGAAATCGAGGTTGCCGACGTGTCGTCAACGACAGACGCATCCAGCGGCCGGGCCCAGATCACTGCCAGGACGCTGCGCACCGACCGGTGGTGGCTGCCGCCGCTGCTGAACGTCGTGGGCCTGGCGGCCTGGGTCATCTACGCGACGGTGCGTGCGTTCCTGCAGAAGGACTACTTCGTCGCCGAGTACAACTACCTGACGCCGTTCTACTCGCCGTGCGTCTCGCTGGGCTGCACGCCAGAGGCCGCGCACTTCGGCCGCTTCCTTCCCGACGTGTGGTTCCTGCCCTACGCGAGCCTCACGCTGCCGTTCCTGCTGCTGTTCCGGCTCACCTGCTACTACTACCGCAAGGCCTACTACCGGGCGTTCTGGCTCTCGCCGCCCGCCTGTGCCGTGGCCGAGCCGCACAAGCGCTACACGGGCGAGACCCGGTTCCCGCTGCTGGGCCAGAACCTGCACCGCTACTTCTTCTACGCTGCCGTCCTGATCTCGTTGATCAACACCTACGACGCGATCCGGGCGTTCGTCAAGGAGGACGGCAGCTTCGGGCTGGGGCTGGGCAACCTCATCCTGCTGGCCAACGTGATCCTGCTGTGGGCGTACACGGTGTCGTGCCACTCGTGCCGCAGCATCATGGGCGGGCGCCTGAACCACTTCTCCAAGCACCCGGTGCGCTACAAGCTGTGGGGGTACGTCTCCCGGCTGAACACCAAGCACATGCAGCTGGCGTGGACGACGCTCGCGTCGCTGGCCATCACCGACTTCTACATCATGGCCGTCTCGGCCGGATGGTTCTCCGACCTGCGGATCGTGGGGTGATCGAGGCATGACCGAGAACATCGAGACCTACGAGTACGACGTCGTCGTCATCGGCGCGGGCGGCGCCGGTCTGCGCGCCGCCATCGAGGCCCGCCTGCTGGGCAAGCGGACGGCGATCATCTCGAAGTCGCTGTTCGGCAAGGCCCACACGGTGATGGCCGAGGGTGGCTGCGCGGCGTCGATGGGGAACGTGAACCCCAACGACAACTGGATGGTGCACTACCGCGACACCATGCGCGGCGGGAAGTTCCTCAACAACTGGCGGATGGCCGAGCTGCACGCCAAGGAGGCGCCGGACCGCGTCTGGGAGCTGGAGACCTACGGCGCGCTGTTCGACCGCACCAAGGACGGCAAGATCAGCCAGCGCAACTTCGGCGGGCACACCTACCCCCGGTTGGCGCACGTGGGCGACCGCACCGGCCTCGAGCTGATCCGCACCCTGCAGCAGAAGATCGTCTCGCTGCAGCAGGAGGACTTCCGGGAGACCGGCGACTACGAGGCCAACATCCGCGTCTTCCACGAGACGACGATCACCGACCTGTTCAAGGCGGACGGCAAGATCGCGGGCTGCTTCGGCTACTACCGCAGCACCGGCAGCTTCGTCCGTTTCGACGCGCCCGCGATCGTGCTGGCCACCGGCGGGGTCGGCAAGAGCTACCAGGTCACCTCGAACTCCTGGGAGTACACCGGCGACGGCCACGCGCTGGCCCTCCGCGCGGGCGCCACGCTGATCAACATGGAGTTCCTGCAGTTCCACCCGACGGGCATGGTCTGGCCACGGTCGGTGAAGGGGATCCTGGTCACCGAGTCGGTGCGCGGTGACGGGGGCATCCTCACGAACTCCGAGGGCAAGCGGTTCATGTTCGACTACATCCCGGACGTGTTCAAGGAGCAGTACGCCACCACGCCCGAGGAGGGCGACCGCTGGTACACCGACGCCGACAACAACCGGCGTCCGCCGGAGCTGCTGCCCCGCGACGAGGTCGCCCGCGCGATCAACGCCGAGGTCAAGGCCGGTCGCGGCAGCCCGCACGGCGGGGTCTTCCTCGACATCGCCTCCCGGCGGTCCCCGGAGGAGATCCTCAAGAAGCTGCCGTCGATGTACCACCAGTTCAAGGAGCTGGCCGACGTCGACATCACCAAGGAGCCCATGGAGGTCGGCCCGACCTGCCACTACGTGATGGGCGGCGTGGAGGTCGACCCGGACACGACGATGTCGGTCGTGCCGGGGCTCTTCGCGGCGGGCGAGGTCGCGGGCGGCATGCACGGCTCCAACCGGCTGGGCGGCAACTCGCTGTCAGACCTGCTGGTGTTCGGCCGCCGTGCGGGCCTCGGCGCCGCGGAGTACGTCGACGGCCTGAGCGGGGTGCGCCCCGCGGTGCTGCTGGACGACCTCGAGTCCGCGCAGGAGCGCGCGCTGTTGCCGTTCTCGACGGCAGCCGAGGGCGGGGAGAACCCGTTCAAGGTGCATCTCGAGCTGCAGAAGACGATGCACGAGCTGGTCGGCATCATCCGCAGCGAGGACGAGATGCGCCTCGCGCTGAAGAAGCTCGAGGACATCGCGACGCGCACGCGCACGGTCTCCGTCACCGGGCACCGCGAGTTCAACCCCGGCTGGCACCTCGCGCTGGACCTGCGCAACATGCTGCTGGTGTCGCTGTGCGTCGGGAAGGCCGCGCTGGAGCGGCAGGAGAGCCGCGGCGGGCACACCCGCAACGACTACCCGGTGATGGACTCCGACTGGAGGCACGTCCTGCTCGTGCTGCGCGCGCTCGGCGAGAACGACGTTGAGCTCGTCCGCCAGGAGCAGATCCCGATGCGGTCCGAGCTCTTCGGCCTGTTCGAGCTCGACGAGCTGAAGAAGTACTACACCGGCGAGGAGCTGGGCGGACACAGGGCCGGCACGGCCGCTGACGCGGCGGGGCCCGGGGAGGCAGCGCAATGAGCTATGACGCCCACTTCCGCGTGTGGCGGGGCGACTCCGAGTCGGGGGATCTCGTCGACTACCCGGTGGAGGTGAACGAGGGCGAGGTCGTCCTCGACATCATCCACCGGCTCCAGCAGACCGAGGCCAACGACCTCGCCGTGCGCTGGAACTGCAAGGCGGGCAAGTGCGGCTCGTGCAGCGCCGAGATCAACGGGCGGCCGCGGCTGATGTGCATGACGCGGATGTCCACGTTCGACGAGCGCGACGTCATCACCGTCACGCCGCTGCGGACCTTCCCCGTGATCCGCGACCTCGTCACCGACGTCGGCTTCAACTACACGAAGGCGCGCGAGATCCCCTCCTTCGCCCCGCCGCCGGACGTCAAGCCGGGCGACTACCGCATGCAGCAGGTCGACGTCGACCGGAGCCAGGAGTTCCGCAAGTGCATCGAGTGCTACCTGTGCCAGAACACCTGCCACGTGGTGCGTGACCACGAGGAGAACAAGGGCGCCTTCGCGGGCCCGCGCTACCTCATGCGGATCGCCGAGCTGGACATGCACCCGCTCGACGTCGCCGACCGCAAGGACGCGGCGCAGGAGGAGCACGGCCTCGGCTACTGCAACATCACCAAGTGCTGCACCGAGGTCTGCCCGGAGCACATCAAGATCACCGACAACGCGCTGATCCCCATGAAGGAGCGCGTGGTCGACCGCAAGTACGACCCGCTGGTGTGGCTGGGCAACAAGCTGTTCAAGCGTTAGCGGCCGAGCGAGCGGCGGATCTCCTCCAGCTTGGCGGCCGCCGCCGCCTTCCGCTTCTCCTCCTGCTCGGCCAGCGAGCGGGCCTGGTCGGTCTCGCCGACGAGCTCCTCCATGCCCAGTGACGTGGCGTACCTGCCCTCGATCTTGTCCCGGACGTAGTCGAGGGTGGGCACGCCGCTCTCGGTGTAGTCGAAGGTGGGCGCGGTCGGGGCGGTCCCGTCGGGGACGATCTCGGCGTCGATGGGCTCGTTCGGCGTCTCGGCCATGGCGTCACGCTACGCTGCCCGCGCCATGCGCATCGTCGAAGTCGTCGTCGTCGCGGACGTCGCCTGCCCGTCCTGCTCGGCCGTCGCGCGGGAGCTTCCCGACCTGTTGCGCGTGCCGGTCACGGTCCGTTCGTGCCATGACCCGCACCTCGGCGCCGACGTCCCCGCCCCGGTGCGCGCCTGCGCCCGGCCCGCGCTCGGCGTCGTCCGCCCCGACGGGTCGACGCGCTGGTGGCCCGGCCTCACGGGGGCGCTCGGCGTGCTGCCCGCCGTCCGACCCGGGCAGGTGCGGGAGGCGTTCGCGCTGCTGTGGACGGCGCTGCGGGCGCGCCGCTGACCGGACCGGACGCGACGGCGGGTGGCGCCCACACCCGACGCGCCCCCGGGACGGCCATGTTCGACGCCCGCGCGGACTAGCGTGAGGCCCGTGACCGCGCCGTACGGATCTTGGCCGACCCCCTTCACGTCCGCGCTGGTCGTGGCGGACGCGGTGCGGCTGGGCGAGCTCGCCGTCGACGGCGACGACGTCGTGTGGGCGGAGGGGAGACCCGCCGAGGGCGGGCGCACCCAGCTCGTGCGCCGCGGCGCCGACGGCATCTGCCGCGACCTTCTGCCAGAAGGGTTCAACGCGCGCACCGCCGTCCACGAGTACGGCGGCGGCGCGTGGTGGGTACGCGACGGCGTGGTGTGGTTCGCGAACTGGTCGGACCAGCGGCTCTACCGCCTCGCGCCGGGCGGGGACCCGCAACCGCTCACACCCGAGCCCGCGACGCCGCGCTCCGACCGCTTCGCCGACGGCGACATCGCGCCCGGCGGGGCCACGCTCGTGTGCGTGCGGGAACGCCACCACGGCCCGTCGGCGACCGACGTCGTCAACGAGATCGTGCGGCTCGACGCGCACGCGCCCGGCGAGCAGGAGGTGCTGGTCACCGGCTCGGACTTCGTCGCGTCCCCGCGGCTGTCCCCGGACGGCGGTACGTTGGCGTGGCTGCGCTGGGACCACCCCTCGATGCCGTGGGACGCGACCGAGCTCGTGGTCCGCGACCTGGCGACCGGCGAGGAGACGGTGGTCGCAGGCGGCCCCGGCGAGTCGGTGCTGGAGCCACGCTTCAACCCGGACGGCTCGCTGTGGTTCATCTCCGACCGCACCGACTGGTGGAACCTCTACCGCTTCGTCCCCGACACCGACATCGCGACGATGGTCCGCATGGACGCCGAGATCGGCGTCGCCCAGTGGGTGTTCGCGCCCGCGCGCTACACGATGCTCCCCGACGGGTCGGTCGTGTTCGCCCGCAAGCGCGGCGGGTACGACGGGCTGGCCCGACGCGCTCCCGACGGCGCGGTCACGGATATCGACACGCCGTTCTCGCGGGTCAGCGCGGTGGTGGCCGCACCGGACGGCACGGTGCTCGTCGCGGCGGGCTCGCCGACCCGGGAGGCGGGCGTGCACAGGGTCGACCCCGGCGTCGGCCCCGTCGAGACGCTGCGGCCGCCGCGCGACCTCGGCATCGACACCGGGTTCGTCTCCGTGCCCGAGCACGTCACGTTCCCCTCCGACGACGGCCGTACCGCGTACGCCCTCTTCTATCCGCCCGCGCACCCCGAGCTGACCGGTCCGGACGGCGAGCTGCCGCCGCTGCTCGTCACGATCCACGGTGGACCGACCTCGGCCGCCGAACCGGTCTTCGCGACCGGCGTGCAGTACTGGACGAGCCGCGGGTTCGCCGTCGTCGACGTCAACTACGGCGGCTCGACCGGGTACGGCCGTGCGTTCCGGGACGAGCTGCTCGGCCAGTGGGGGGTCGTCGACGTCGCCGACTGCCTGGCCGCCGCCCGCCACCTCGCCCGCACCGGTCGGGTCGACGGCGAGCGCCTGGCGATCCGGGGCGGCTCGGCGGGCGGCTTCACGACGCTCGCGGCGCTGGTCCGCGCCGACACGCCGTTCGCGGCGGGGGCCGACCACTTCGGCGTCGCCGACCTTGAGGCGCTGGCCCGCGACACGCACAAGTTCGAGAGCCGCTACCTCGACCGGCTCGTCGGGCCCTACCCGGCCGCCCGCGACGTCTACGTCGAGCGCTCGCCGATCCACCACGTCGACGGCCTGACCCGGCCGCTCATCGTCCTGCAGGGCAGCGAGGACCCGATCGTCCCGCCCCCGCAGAGCGAGACGATCGTCGAGGCGCTGCGCGAGCGGAAGGTGCCGGTCGCCTACCTGCTCCTCGACGGCGAGCAGCACGGGTTCCGGCGTGCCGAGAACATCCGCAGGGCGCTCGACGCCGAGCTCTCCTTCTACGCGCAGGTGCTCGGCTTCCCCTTGCCCGAGGAGGAGGGCATCGAGCCGGTCGTCGTGGAGAACCTGTGACCGATGCGCGGCGGTCAGGGTGCGCCCACCTCGACCTCGGCGGGCACCTCCGTCATCGGCACGGCCGCCGAGCGGCCGCCGCGGGCGAGGCGGCGTTGCACCAGCTCGGCGAGCCTCCCGAGGCCGTAGTTGATCAGGATGAAGACCAGGGCCACCGCGACGTACATCTGCAGGGGCAGGTTGATCCCCAGCTGGCCGCCGAAGAACTGGATCACCGTGTTGGCCGTGCGGACGAACTCGGAGAACCCGAAGATCACGAAGCCGAGCGAGGTGTCCTTCACGATGACGACCAGCTGGCTGATCAGCGCGGGCAGCATGATCCGGAACGCCTGGGGGAGCAGGATCATGCGCAGCGTCTGCAGGCGGCTGAGCCCGACGGCGTAGGCCGCCTCGGTCTGGCCACGCGGCAGCGCGGCCACGCCCGCGCGGAGGATCTCGGCGATGATCACGCAGTTGTAGGCGGTGAGCCCGATGACGAGGTACCAGAGCGGCGGTAGCGCGATCCCGATCTCGGGCAGCACGCGTGAGGCGAAGTAGATCGTGATGACCACGGGCAGACCGCGCAGCAGCTCGATCACGGTGATGACGAGCAACCGGTAGGCCTTCGTGCTCGACAGCCGGGCGACGGCCAGCAGTGTGCCGATGGCCAGCGCGAACACCAGGGTGAGCGCGGCGGCGATGAGCGTGTTGGCCAGCCCGCCGCCCAGCGCGACCCACACGGCCACGAAGTACTGGTTGGCCGGGTTGAACAGCGGCCCCCACTTGGCCCCGTCCAGCTGGCCGTTGGCGCCGAGCTGGAAGAGCACGAGCACGAGGAGCCCGACGAGCACCGCCGCGGCGATGGCGGTGCCGATCGTGGTGCGGCGCCGCATGACCGGGCCTGGGATGTCGTAGAGCACGCTCATCGCTTGACCTCGATCCGCCGCTCGATGACGCCGAGCGCGAGCCCGGCCGGGATGGTGATCAACAGGTAGGCGATGGCGACCCCGGTGAGGCTGGACAGCGCCGAGTAGCCCAGCGCGGTGTTGCCCGCGTCCACCGAGAAAAGCTCCCCGGTCACGCCGAAGGCACCGACGATCGCCGAGTTCTTGACCATTGCGATGATCACGCTGCCCAGCGGGGGGACGACCGTGCGCAGGGCCTGGGGGAGCACCACGCTGCCGAGGGTCTGCTGGAACGTCAGCCCGACCGCGCGGGCGGCCTCGGCCTGCCCCGGCGGCACCGAGTTGATGCCCGAGCGCACCGCCTCGCAGACGAACGCCGCCGTGTAGCAGGCCAGCGCCGTGACGCCGGGCCAGAAGAACGCGTTGCCGCCAAGGGTCGGGAAGCGCACCCCGACCTGCGGCAGCGCGAAGGCGAAGATGAAGAGCATCACGACCAGCGGCGAGTTGCGGAACACCGTGACCCACGACGTGCCGATCCAGCGCAGCGGCGGCAGCGGCGACACCCGGAACGCGGCCAGCAGCGTGCCGACCAGCAGCGCGCCGACGGCGGCGAACAGGCTGATCCGCAGCGTGCCGAAGAAGCCCGCGACGAAGCGGGGGAACTCGTTGACCAGCGCATCCACTTCCGCGACCTCCTCAGGTGGGCAAGGGTCCGGGCGGGCAGGCCCAGGAGCCAGCCCGCCCGGTGCGCGAGGTCAGCTGCAGGCGTCGGCGGTCGGCAGCTGCGGCACGTCCGGCTGCACGGCGCCCACCGTCGCCTTCCACGCGGCGGCGTAGGTGCCGTCGCTCGCCGAGGCCTTCAGCGCGTCGTCGATGAACTGGCAGAACGCCGTGTCGCCCTTCTTGATGCCGATGCCGTAGGGCTCCTTCGTGAACGGCTTGTTGACCAGCTTGAACGCGCCCTGGCTGGTGCTCACCAGCCCGGAGAGGATCACGTTGTCGGTGGTGACGGCCTCGACCTGCCCGTTGCGCAGCGCGTCGGCGCACTTGGAGTACACATCGAACAGCACGATGTTGGCCTGGTCGACGTACTTGGTGATCTCCTTGGAGGGCGTCGAGCCGCTGACCGAGCACACCCGCGCGTTCGCGCCCTTCAGCGACTCGGGCCCGGTGATCGTCGTGTTGTCGGCCTTGACCATGAGGTCCTGGCCCGCGACGTAGTAAGGCCCCGCGAACGAGACCTTCTGCTTGCGGGCGTCGTTGATCGTGTAGGTGGCGACCACCATGTCGACCTGGTCGTTGGCGATGACGTCCTCGCGGATCTTCGAGGGCGTCTCGGTGTAGGTGATCTTGTCGGCCGGAATGCCGAGCTGGGCCACGACGATCTTGGCGATCTCGACGTCGAATCCGACGGGCTTGCCGTCGAGGCCCTTGAGCCCGAAGAGCGGCTGGTCGAACTTGGTGCCGACGCGCACGGTGCCCGCCGAGGCGAGCTTGGCCATCGTCGAGCCTTCGGGGAAGTTGGCGCCGCTGGCGACGGGCGGCGCGCTCGCGCCCGACGAGCCGAGCGGGGCCTGCTGGCCGCACGCGGCGAGCGCCAGGCCACCGGCCAGGAGCACGGCGGCGAGCTTGCGGAACGACATGAGGGGTTCCTCCCTAGTGCGTGAGGATCTTCCCGAGGAAGTCCTTCGCGCGGTCCGAACGGGGTTGGGTGAAGAAGATGTCGGGCGGCGCGTCCTCCACGATTTCGCCATCGGCCATGAAGACCACCCGGTTGGCGGCCCCTCGGGCGAAGCCCATCTCGTGGGTCACCACGAGCATGGTCATCCCCTCTTTGGCCAGCGTGGTCATCACGTCGAGGACCTCGTTGATCATCTCGGGGTCGAGCGCCGAGGTGGGCTCGTCGAACAGCATGACCTTGGGCCGCATCGCCAGTGCGCGGGCGATCGCCGCACGCTGCTGCTGCCCGCCGGAGAGCTGCGCCGGGTACTTGTCGCGCTGGTCGGTGATGCCCACTCGCTCCAGCAGGGCGAGCCCCTCGCGCTCGGCGTCCGCCTTGCCCTGCTTGCGGACCTTGAGCGGGCCGAGCGTGACGTTCTGCAGGATCGTCTTGTGGGCGAACAGGTTGAAGCTCTGGAACACCATGCCGACGTCGGCGCGCAGGCCCGCCAGGGCCTTGCCTTCGGCGGGCAGCGGCTGTCCGTCGACCTCGATCGTGCCCGAGTCGATGGGCTCCAGTCGGTTGATGGTGCGGCAGAGCGTGGACTTCCCCGACCCCGAAGGGCCGAGCACGACCACCACCTGGCCGGGCTCGACCTCGAGGTTGATGTCGCGCAGGACGTGCAGCTCGCCGAAGTGCTTCTCGACGGCCGCCATCCGGATCATGGGAGTATCGGACGTGGGGGGCCTGGAGGCCATTGCGGGACGCTAGGGCGAATCGGACAGTCGCGTCCAGTGACTTGAGCCACCCATAGGGTTGCGCTCCGATAACGATGGCGGGACGGGGGTCGGGTGTGCACATCCTGCTCGTGGAGGACGACGACCGGGTCGCGGCCGCGCTGCGGCCCGCGCTGCACTGCCACGGCATCACCACCACCCGGCTGGCCAAGGGCCGCGGCGCGGTCGACCACCTCGGCGGCGTCGACGTCGTGCTGCTCGACCTCGGCCTCCCCGACGTCGACGGCGTGGACGTCTGCCGGGCCATCCGGGCGGTCAGCGAGGTGCCGGTGATCGTCGTCTCGGCCCGCGGCGAGGTCGACGACCGGATCCTCGGCCTGCATTCGGGGGCCGACGACTACCTGGTCAAGCCGTACGACATCGGCGAGCTCCTCGCCCGCGTGCACGCGGTCTACCGGCGGCGGCGGCCGGGGCCCGGCTCGGCCGCGGGCGACGTCGTCGTGGTGGACGACGTCGCGGTCGACCTGGAGAAGCACACCGTGACGGTGGCGGGCCGACCGGTCACCCTCACCCGCAAGGAGTTCCAGGTGCTCGGCATGCTCGCGGCGTCGCGCGGCGCGGTGTGCACGCGCAGCCGCATCGTCGCCGAGGTGTGGGGCCGCACCTGGGCGGGCGCGAACCGGACGCTCGACGTGCACGTCGCCACCCTGCGCACCAAGCTGGGGCGCCCCGACCTGGTGCAGACCGTCCGCGGCGTCGGCTACCGGCTGGGCCTGCCCGAGGCCGCCTCCGGGGACGACTGAGAAGTGCGCACACGGCTGCTGGTGATCGTGCTGGTCCTCGTCGGCCTGCTGGCGGTGGGGCTCGGCGTGCCGCTCGCGCTGACCACCTCGCAGGCCCGCCAGTCGGAGCTGTTCACCCAGCAGCTGACCGACACGATCTTCTACGCCTCGCTGGCCGAGCGTCCCATCACGCAGGACGACACCAGCGGGCTGGCCGCCGAGCTGGAGCGCTACGACGAGGTCTACGGCGTCGCGGTGATGGTGTTCGGTCGGGACGGCAGCCTCGTCGCGTCCTCCCGCACCGCTCCGCCCGCGCTCGACTCCGCGGGCAAGGAGCGCGTGGCCCTCGCGCTGGCGAACCGGCGCTCGGAGACCTACGCCCTGCGCTGGCCCTGGGACGAGCGGCCGTTCGTCATCGCCGAGCCGGTGCTGGTCGACACGGAGGTCCGCGGCGCGGCCGTCACCGTCGCCCCGACCGACGACCTGCGGGCGTACGAGCTGCAGGTGTGGCTCGTCGTGGCCGCGGCGGCGCTGCTCGCCCTCACCCTCGCGGTGGTGGTCGCCCTGCCGATCGTGCGCTGGATCCTGCGCCCCGTGCGGCGGCTCGACGAGGGCACGGGCCGGGTGGCGTCGGCGGTGCTCGCGGGCGGCGCGCCCGACCCGGTGGCCGACAACAGCGGGCCGCCGGAGCTGCGGCGGCTCTCGGCGTCCTTCGACCGCATGGCCGAGACGGTCGCGCAGGCCTACGGCGCCCAGCGCGCTTTCGTCGCCGACGCGAGCCACCAGCTGCGCAACCCCCTCACCGCGCTGCGGCTGCGGCTGTCCAACCTCGACGGGCACGTCGACGGCATCGCCGAGGAGGACCACGTCGCCGCGCTGGAGGAGGCGGAGCGGCTCTCGACGCTGCTCGACGGCCTGCTCGCGCTGGCCAGGGCCGAACGCACGGCGCCGCTCGTGCCGCTCGACGTCGACGCGGGGGTCGACGACCGGATCGAGGCCTGGCGGCCGCTCGCCGAGCACTCCGGGCTGCGGCTGCGGCGGGAAGGGCCGCGCGGGCTGTCCGTGCGGGCGACGGCGGGCGCGGTCGAGACGCTGCTGGACGCGGTGTTGGACAACGCCGTCAAGTTCACGCCGTCCGGCGGGTCGATCACGGTGAGCGTCGACACGTCCACCGAGGAGGTCGAGATCTCGGTGCGTGACACGGGCCCCGGCATCCCGCCCGACGAGCTGGAGCGGGCGACCGACCGGTTCTGGCGCAGCCCGGCGCAGAGCAGCGTCGACGGCTCCGGGCTGGGTCTCGCGATCGCCGCCCGCACGGTCGAGCTGGCGGGCGGCGAGCTGGGGCTCTCCCTGCCCCGCGGCGGCGGGCTGCGCGTGGCGGCCCGGTTGCCCCGGCTGGTGGACGGGTGAGCGTGGACGGGTGAGCGTGCCCGAGGTCAGTCGGCGGCCCGGTCGAGCTCGGCCCGGTCGAGCTCGGCACGGACGATCGAGTTCTCGAGCTTGGCGAGCAGCCGGGCGAGCTGGGCGCGCTCCCGCTCGGTCAGCCCGTCCAGCAGGCGGTGCTCGTTCGCCAGGTGCTTCTCGATCGCCTCGTCGATCACCTCCAGGCCCTTCGGGGTGAGCTGGGAGTACACGACCCGTCGGTCTTCGGTATCGCGTTGCCGTTCGATCAGCCCGGCCTCCTCGAGCCGGTCGAGTCGGAAGGTGACCCCGGCCGAGGACAGCAGCGACTCGTTGGCGAGCGCGCTCGCGGTCCTGCGATACGGCGCGCCCGAGCGGCGCAGCGCGGCGAGCACGTCGAACGAGGCCGAGTTGAGCCCGAACGCGGCGAACCCCTTGCTGATCACCGTCTGGTAGCGCAGGTACACGCGATGCACCCGGCCGAACAGCGCGATCGGCGAGGGGTCGAGGTCGGGGCGTTCGTGGCGCCACTGCTCGAGGATCTGGTCGACGCCGCAGAATTCGTGGGCGTTCCGCTGGCCGTGGGAAGAGGTCGGCTGTCCGTTCGTGGTGACGTCCGCTCGCTTGGCCATGTGAGGATCCCTTCGGTTGCTGCACTGTCCAGTCCAGAACAGTTTAGGCCCAAACAGTCCAGTGCTGAGATTGCCCGCGGCAGCCCTTGACATCAACGCCCTTCCGACCCAAACTCTTAGGTCTAAGTTACTTAGCCATAAGGATCTTACGCCTGTGGCTGCAACCGACAGGAGGGTGTCGGCCGATGATCGACAACACGGGTTCGACCATCACGAGCCCGGACCAGGTGAGTGCCCGCCTCGAACGCCTCCCGGTGTCGAGGTGGCACGTGAAGACCCGCGTGATCGTGGGCGCGGTCACCTTCTTCGACGGCTTCGACCAGCTGATGATCGCCTACGCGCTGCCGGTGCTGATCCCGCTGTTCCGGATGGACGCCGGGACCGTCGCGTGGACGATCGCCATCGGCGGGATCGGCATGCTGGTCGGCGCGCTGGCCGGGGGCTGGATGGCCGATCACGTCGGCCGGATCCGGGTGCTGCAGTGGTCGCTCGTGGTGTACGCGGTGGCGAGCGTCGCGATGGCGGCGACCAGCGCGCTGTGGATCTTCCTACTGCTCCGCTTCGTCCAGGGCCTCGGCCTGGGAGCGGAGGTGCCGATCGCGGCCACGTACATCGGCGAGATCACCCGGGCCCACCGCCGCGGGCGCTTCGTGCTCCTCTACGAGCTGATCTTCCCCGCGGGTCTCGTGATGTCGGCCCTGATCGCCGCGTGGGTGGTGCCGACGCTGGGCTGGCGGGTGCTCTTCGCTCTGGGCGCCATCCCCGTGCTGTTGGTGCCGCTGCTGCGCCGGATCCCGGAGTCGCCGCGCTGGCTGGCCAGCCGTGGTCGGCTCGACGAGGCCGAGGTCGCGATGGCGGGCATCGAGGCGGAGGTCGTCCGCACGACCGGCGCGCCGCTGCCCGAGCCGCGCGTCAGCGTGGCGACGCACGTCGAGCTGCGTCGGGCCCGGGTCGGCGAGCTCTTCCAGGGGGTGTACCTGCGCCGCACGCTGATGCTGGCTTCGGCGTGGCTGACCGCCTACTTCGTCAACTACGGGATCGCGTCCTGGCTGCCCACCATCTACCGCAGCGTGTTCAAGCTCGACGTCGACACCGCGCTGCGCTACAGCATCGCCACCACGGTGGCCGGGCTGGCAGGCTGCCTGATCATTGCGCTGGTCATCGACAACCTCGGACGGCGCGTGGCGATCACCGCGAGCATGCTGTTCAGCTCGGCGCTGTTGTTCCTGCTCTCAGGCAGCGCGGGCACCGCTGTGGCGGTGCTCCTCTGGTCGGCGGCCTCCGCGGTCTTCATCTACGCGGTCAACCTCGCCCTGTACGTCTACACGGCCGAGCTCTACCCGACCCGGATGCGTGCGCTCGGCTGCAGTGTCGGCGGTGCCTTCGGCAGGCTCGGCATCATCGTCGGCCCGCTGGTGGTCGGTGCCGTCATCGGCTCGGGGTTGTCGATCGGGCACGTGTTCGCCGTCATGGGCGCGGTGGCCCTGGTCGGCGCGATCACCACGGGCGTGTTCGCCGTCGAGACCAAGGAGCGGTCGCTGGAAGAGATCTCCCGGTGAGTGGCGGGGTCGTGACGCCGCCCGACGACCGGATTCTCGTGGGCGGGGAGTGGCGCACCGGCCGCGGGCCCGCCACTGCGTCGCTGGACCCGGCCGACGGCAGCGTCGTGCAGGAGATCCACGAGGCGTCCGTCGAGGACGTGGACGACGCGGTGCGCCGCGGCGCCGCCGCCGCGGACGACCCGTCCTGGCGGGACCTGCTCGCCCACCAGCGGGCGCGCTACCTGCTCAGGATCGCCGACGGCATCGAGCGCGACGCCGAGTACCTCGCGCGCCTGCAGAACCGGGACACCGGCAAGACCCTCACGGAGACCAGCGCACTGGTGGCGAGCGCGGCGGGGACCTTCCGCTACTTCGCCGCCGTGTTGGAGACCGCCGACGAGGAGCTCACCACCCGCCGCGGCTCGTCGCTCACGATGAGCGTGCACGAGCCGATCGGGGTGGTCGGGGCGATCACGCCGTGGAACTCCCCGATCGCCAGCGACGCGCAGAAGATCGCCCCCGCGCTGGCGGCGGGCAACGCGGTGGTGCTCAAGCCCGCGGAGTGGACCCCGCTGGTGTCCCTGGCGTTGGGTCGGGTCGTCGAGGAGGCGGGCCTGCCCCCGGGCCTCCTGTCGGTGCTGCCGGGCCGCGGCTCCGTGGTCGGCGAGGCGGTCGTCGCCCATCCCGGGGTGGGCAAGGTGTCGTTCACGGGTGGGACGGTCACCGGTCGGCGCATCGCCCACGTCGCGGCCGAGAAGCTGATGCCGGTGTCGCTTGAGCTCGGCGGGAAGTCGCCGACGATCGTCCTCGACGACGTCGACGTCGACACCGCCCTGGGCGGCATCCTCTACGGGATCTTCTCCTCCTCCGGGCAGAGCTGCGTCGCGGGCTCACGGATGTTCGTCTCCGAAGCGCTCTACGACCGGTTCGTGGCCGAGTTGGTCGCCCGCACGCGGGCGCTGCGCGTCGGCCACGGGCTCGACCCGCGGACCCAGGTGGCCCCGCTGGTCCATGTGGCGCACCGCGATCGGGTCGCGGGACACGTGGACCGCGCTCGCGAGGAGGGAGCGC
Organism: uncultured Actinomycetota bacterium; assembly: GCA_963750095.1. GTDB lineage: Bacteria > Actinomycetota > Actinomycetes > Mycobacteriales > Pseudonocardiaceae > Pseudonocardia. Next base: position 138,687 of record CAVVPJ010000018.1, read on the forward strand.
GGGTCCTCGTCGGCGGGGAGGCGCCCCGGGGAGCGGCCTACGCCGATGGCGCCTACTACCTGCCCACCGTGGTGGACGGGCTGCCGAACGGCGCGGCGACCTGCCAGGAGGAGATCTTCGGGCCGGTCCTCGTGGCGCTGCCGTTCAAGGACGAGGACGACCTGGTTGCGCAGGCCAATGACTCCGTCTACGGCCTGGCCGCCGGGATCTGGACCCGCGACTACCGCGCCGCGTGGCGGCTGGCCCGGCGGGTGGAGGCGGGCACCGTCTGGGTCAACACCTACAAGCAGTTCAGCGTCTCGACGCCGTTCGGCGGCGTGAAGGCCAGCGGCATCGGCCGCGAGAAGGGGCGCGCGGGCATCGCCGCCTACTCCCGGCAGAAGAGCGTCTACCTGGGGCTCGACGACCAGCCGTCGAGCTGGGCGTCCTGATCTCTTGACACAAAGTATTTAAGCACTTAGAGTTATTGTATCGAACTTATGGAGGTGGACATGGCCCGGCCGGTCGCCCGACTGCACTCGCTGCGCTCGGTTCAGTTGCGGGTCCCGACCCTGACCGAGTCCCGTGACTTCTACGCCGAGGTGTGGGGCCTGTCCGTCGTCGAGGACGACCACGACGACGCATGGCTGCGCGGCACCGGGGAGAACCACCACGTGCTGCATCTGAGTCGGGCGGAGCGCAACGGGCTCGGCAAGATCTCCTTCGCGGTACGGACCCGCGCCGAGATCGACGATGCCGCGCGCGGGCTGCAGGCGTTCGGCGTGCCGATGCTGCGCGAGCCGGGCGCACTCGACCAGGCAGGCGGCGGATACGGCCTGCAGCTGGTCGACCCGGAGGGCAGGCTGATCGAGCTCGCCGCCGAGATGGAGTCGGTCGTCCCGATGAGCCGGGACGCGGCCACGCCGGTCGGGGTCACGCACGTGGTGCTCAACACCGTCGACATCGACCGTGCCGTCGAGTTCTACACCTCCGTGCTGGGCATGCGGGTATCGGACTGGTCAGAGCACAAGATGGCGTTCCTGCGCTGCAACACCGACCACCACAGCATCGCGTTCAACGCCGCCGCCTGGACGTCGGTCAACCACGTGGCCTACGAGATGCCCTCGATCGACCACTTCATGCGCGGCATCGGGTCCCTCAAGCACCACGGCATCGTCCCGCTGTGGGGGCCGGGCAGGCATGGGCCTGGCAACAACACCTTCGGCTACTTCGGCGACCCGGCGGGCCTCGTCTGCGAGTACACCTCGGACGTCGCGCAGGTCGTCGAGGACCGTTGGCTGTGCCGGGTGTGGCGGCGGACGCCCGAGCTCTCCGACCTGTGGGGCACGGCGGGGCCGCCGTCCACGGACGTCCGCACCCACATGGCAGGCATCCCGGACGACGGCGTCTTCGCGACGCACCCCGAGCTGGACGGGGTCAGCTCGTGAGCGTCGTCGGCGAGCAGACGCAGGCGGGCGTCACCACCGCCCGGGTCGCCGTCATCGGCAGCGGCGCCATCGGGTCGGCCGTGGTCCGCGAGCTGGCCGCAGGCGCCCTCGACGGCATCGAGATGGTGGGCGTCGTCGACAACCGGCCGGTGGTGGACTGCCCGGTCCGCCAGATCCCCCTCGGCGAGGCGATCGCCGAATGCGACGTGATCGTGGAATGCGCGGGCCAGGCGGTCGTGGCCCAGTACGCCGCAGACATCCTGGACGCGGGCGTCGACCTGCTCGTCACCTCGGTCGGCGCGCTGGCCGACCCCGTCGTCGCCGAGCGGATCGGCAGCGCAGGACCGGGCCGAATGCTGGTCACCGCGGGCGCGGTGGGCGGGATCGACCTGCTCGCCGCGGCGGCCGCCCACGCGCCGATGCGGCGGGTCGCGGTGACCACCACCAAGCGGCCCGACGCGCTCGTGCAGCCCTGGATGGACCGGGCGGCCGAGGACCGGCTCCGGTCCACCAGCGTCGCGGTCGAGGTGTTCCGCGGCAGCGCGCGCGAGGCGGCGAAGGCGTTCCCGCGCTCGCTCAACATCGCGGCCACGGTGTCGCTGGCGGTCGATGACTTCGACAAGGTCGAGGTGGTGCTCGTCGCCGACCCGGCCGCCGACCTCACCACGCACCTGATCGAGGCGGAGGGCGACACGGGTGAGTACCGCTTCGAGATCCGCAACCACCCCTCGCCCACCAACCCCCGCACCAGCGGGGTCGTCCCGTTCGCCGTCCTGCGGTCGCTGGCGGTGCTCGTCGGCCGACCGACCCGGATCGTCTAGGGAGCCCTTCGTGTCCGAGATCAACATCATCGACCGCGGCCGCGGCCCGACGCTGCTGTGCCTGCACGGCATCGGCTCGAGCTCCGCCTCGTTCGACCCGCAGTTCGACGAGCTCGCCGAGGAGCTGCGGATCCTCGCCTGGGACGCCCCCGGCTACGCGGGCTCCGCAGACCCCGAGCAGCCGCTCGACCTGGACGGCTTCGCCGACGCGGCCGCGACCGTGCTGGAGCAGCGGACCACGGGGCCCGCCCACGTCCTGGGCGTCTCCTGGGGCGGCGTGATCGCGATGCGCCTGGCTGCGCGCCGACCGGACCTCGTTCGCAGCCTCGTCCTCGCCGACTCCAGCCGCGGCTCGGGCCGCGACGCCGAGCAGGCCGCGGCGATGCGGGCGCGCGCCGCCGAGCTGGCCGACCTGGGCCCTGCGGAGTTCGCGCGGCGCCGCGGGCCGCGGCTGGTGTCGGCGGCAGCCCCAGCCGAGCTCGTCGACAGGGTCATTCGGACGATGGCCGCCTCCGTCCGGCTCCCAGGCTACGGCTTTGCGGCGGCCTCGATGGCGGACGTCGACCTCTCCGCGGACCTGGCCGCCGTCAAGGTGCCCACGCTCGTGCTCTGCGGCTTGGAGGACTCCGTCACCGGTGTCGCCGAGAGCCAGGCGCTGGCGGGCGGCATCCCCGACGCGGTCTTCGTGACGATCCGCGGGGCCGGGCACCTCGCCAACCAGGAGGCGCCCGCCTCCTTCAACGCCTGGCTCTCCGCCTACATCCAGATCATCGAGCGGCTCTACCGCTGAATCATCGAGCGGCTCCGCCGCAGAACCATCGAGCGGCTCCGCCGCAGAACCAGGAAGGAAACTCGCATGTCACTCGACTACGCGACCGCCGATCTCGCCGAGTACGCCGACTCGCTGATCCTCACCGAGGAGTCACGCCACGAGGACTGGGACACCCTGGGCTTCCAGGCCAAGGCGGGCGACCAGTACCGCCGTGCCCAGATCCGGTACGTCGGCTCTGGCGCGACCGGCGACCACGAGGGCGACACCCGCACCATCAAGTCCCGGGGATTCACCTTCTCCAACATGCTGCTCCCGCCCGGCGCCGAAGGACCCGAGCACACCCACCACGACGTCGAGGAGGCGTTCTTCGTCCTGGAGGGCGAGGTTGAGGTCGGGATTCACCGCGATGGGCAGGTCGTCAAGCGCACCCTCGGCTATCGCGACATGATCGTCGTGCCCGCCGGGGTGCCGCGCAGCCTGAAGAACAACGGCGACAAGAACGCGCTGTTCTGCGTGGTGATCGGCGCCCAGAAGCCGCAGGTCCCGACCTACCCGGAGACCTCGCCCATGCACGGGATCAGCCGGGACTGACGAGACTCGCTGATGAGACTCTCGGGGGAATCCGTGCTGGTGACCGGCGCAGGCCGGGGCCTAGGGCTGGCCACGGCCCGGCGCCTGGCCGAGGACGGGGCGCGGGTGTGGCTGGCCGACATCCGCACCGACTGGCTCGACGCCGCCTGCGCCAAGCTGGCCGCGGACGGGTTCGACGTGCGGGCCGTGCCGGTGGACGTCACCGACGACGAGTCGGTGCGGGCGCTCGCCGAGCAGGTCACCGCCGACGCGCCGCTCTACGGGCTGGTCAACAACGCCGCACGGGCGGACGGGGTCGGCGGGAAGGCCGTCCACGAGATCAGCCCCGCGGAGTGGGACGGGCTCATGGCCGTCAATCTGCGGGGACCGTGGCTCGTGGCGCGGGCGGTGCTGCCTTCGATGATCGCCGCAGGCCGCGGCCGGGTGGTCAACATCGGCTCGGACGCCGCGCTGTACGGCTCGCCGCGGCTGGCGCACTACATCACGGCCAAGGGCGGGCTGTCCGCGCTGACCCGGGCGATGGCCCGCGACGTCGGCGCGCACGGGATCACGGTCAACACCGTGTCGCCCGGGCTCACCGGCACCGAGGCCGCCGCGCAGATCCCCGAGCACCGCCACGAGCTCTACCGCGCCCACCGGGCGCTGCCCCGCGACCAGGTGCCTGCCGACGTCGTCGGCGTGATCGCGTTCCTGATGGGGCCCGAGGCCTCCTACCTGACCGGCCAGCAGCTCGTCGTCAACGGCGGGTTCGTCTTCAACTGACGGGATGAAGCCATGGACCTCCTGATCACCGGCCGCACAGTGCTGGTCACCGGCGGAAGCTCCGGGGTCGGTCTCGCGACCGTCACCGCGCTGGTCGACGAGGGCGCCAACGTCGTCACGTGCGCCCGGCGGCTCGACGTGCTGGAGAAGGCGCTGGCCGACCGGGGCGTCCCCGCGAGCCGGGTGCTGGCCATGGCGTGCGATGTCCGCGACGAGGGCTCCGTGCGGGAGCTTGTCGCCGCGGCGGGCGAACGCTTCGGTGGCCTCGACGGCCTGGTCAACAACGCGGGCCAGTCCCGGATGAAACCGCTGTCGGAGGCCACGCTCGCGGACTTCCGCGACGAGCTGGACCTGAAGTTCGCGGGCGTGCTCAACACCACGACGCACGCGCTGCCGCTGCTGCGCCGGTCACCAGTGGCCGCGGTCGTCACCATCAACGCGGTGCTGGCCAAGCAGCCCGAGCCGCGGCTGGTCACCACCTCGGCGGCCCGGGCCGGGCTGCTCAACCTGACCAAGTCGATGGCCACCGAATACGCCCCCATGGGGATCCGCGTGAACTCGGTCTGCCTGGGGCTGATCGACACGGGGCAGTGGCGCCGTCGCTACGAGACGTCGGATACGGCGCAGTCGTTCGCCGAGTGGGAGCGCGAGATCGCCGCCGACCGCGGGATCGTGCTCGGCCGCTTCGGCACGGCCGAGGAGGTCGCGGCCATGGTGCTCACCCTGCTGTCCCCCCGGGCGTCCTACGTGACCGGGGCGTCGCTCGACGTGTGCGGCGGCGTCTCCCGCTACGCCTTCTAGGAGAAGAAGATGACTCATCCCAACGGCGGGCACCTGCTCGTCGAGATCCTGCGCGACGCGGGCGTCGACACGGTGTTCGGCGTGGTCAGCGTGCACAACCTGCCGCTGGTCGAGGCGGTCTCGCGGCAGCTTCGGTTCGTGCCGGTGCGCCACGAGGCGACGGCCGTCAACGCCGCCGACGGCTACGCACGGGCCCGGGGCGGCCTGGGCTGCGCGCTCACCAGCACGGGGACCGGGGCGGGCAACGCGGCAGGCTCGCTGGTCGAGTCGCTCAGCGCGGGAACCTCGGTACTGCACGTGACCGGCCAGGTCGAGCTGGCGTACCTCGGGTCGGGACGGGGATACATCCACGAGACGAAGGACCAGCTGGGCATGCTGACCGCCGTCTCCAAGGCCGCCGCCACGATCACCGATGTGCGGCAGGCCGAGGCCGCGCTGCGTGCGGCCGTGCGGGACGCGCTCGCGGCACCCGGCGGGCCCGTCAGCGTCGAGTGGCCGATCGACCTGCAGTACTTCCCCCATCCGCCCGCGTCGCCCGCCGCGGAACCGCCCGCGGCTGCACCGGCCCCCGACGCCGCGGCCGTGGCCGAGGCGGTCGCGCTGTTGGGCCAGGCACAGCGCCCGCTCGTCTGGGCGGGCGGCGGCGCCGCCCGCGCCGGGGAGCGGCTGCGCCTGCTCGTCGATCGGCTGGGGGCGGGCGTCGTGACCAGCAACTCCGGCCGCGGCGCGCTCCCCGAGGACCACCCGCTGTGCGTCGGGAACTACGCCACGACCCCGGCGGGTCAGGACCTGCTCGACGAGGCCGACCTCCTGCTCACGATCGGTACCCACTTCCGCTCGAACGAGACCAGCGACTACCGGCTGCGCGTGCCCGGCACCCACGTCCAGGTCGACCTGGATCCGACGGCCCTCGGTCGGGTTTACCCGGCGAAGCTCGGCGCGCTGGCGGACGCCGCGGCCTTCCTCGACGCCGTCCTCGACCGGCTCCCGGCGGAGCCGCGGGAGAACCGGGACTGGCGGGACCGGGTCGCGTCCGCCCGGTCCGCGGCCCGCGACCGGCACCGGGCGGGTCTCGGCGCCCACGCGGAGCTGGCGGACGCCATCCGGGAGATCCTGCCCTCCCGCGCCCCGATCGCCCGCGACGTCACGATCGCGTCCAGCGCGTGGGGCAATCGGCTGCTTCCGGTGTACGACCCGCGGGACAACGTCTTCCCGCGCGGCGGCGGGATCGGGCAGGGTCTCGGCATGGGCATCGGGGCCGCGCTCGCCCGCCCCGACGTCCCCACCCTGGTCATCGCGGGCGACGGCGGGCTGTCCGTGCACCTCGGTGAGCTGCTCACGCTCGCGCAGGAGCGCCCCTGGCTGGTGCTGATGGTCTTCAACGACCAGGGCTACGGGGTGCTGCGCAACATGCAGGACGCGGCGGGCGGTCCGCGCGCCGGGGTGGACCTGGCCACCCCGGACTTCGCGGGCCTCGCCGCCGCCGTCGGCCTGCCGTACCTGCGGATCGACGGGCCGCCCGCCGTCCGGCCGGTCCTGCGCCGGGCCGTCGAGAAGTCCGGTCCGGTGCTCGTCGAGGTGGACGTGGCGGCCTACGGCCCCATGCCCGTCCCCTTCACCCCGCCGGTCCACGTGCCCACGCCCGAAGAAGTCGCAAGGAGGCTGTCATGACCACGTCCACTGGCGAGTCGCGGCTCGAGCTGCTCGTCAAGCAGATGACCTGGGAGTCCGACGGCGTCCTCTCGCTGGCCCTGGTGGACCCGGAGGGCAAGCCGCTGCCCAGCTGGACGCCCGGAGCGCACATCGATCTCACCTTGCGCGGCGCCCTCGTCCGGCAGTACTCCCTGTGCGGTGATCCGCGCGACAACAGCCGCTACCGGGTCGCGGTACTGCGGGAGCAGGCCGCACTCGGCGGCTCGGAGTTCGTCCACGAGGGCCTGCGACCCGGCCACCGCCTGTCGGTCTGCGGTCCCCGCAACAACTTCGCGTTCCTGCCCGCGTCCCGGTACGTGTTCATCGCAGGCGGCATCGGGATCACCCCGATCCTGGCGATGATCCGGGCCGCGCACGCGGCCGGTGCGGAGTGGGAGCTGTACTACGGGGGCCGCCGTCGGGACTCGATGGCGTTCCTCGACGAGCTGGCCGAGCACGGGGACCGGGTCCACGTGCTCCCCGAGGACGAGGTCGGCCGGATGGACCTGGCCGCGATCCTCCCGGGTCCCATCGGGGGGACGTTGGTGTACTGCTGCGGGCCGGAAGGCCTGCTGGGCGCCGTCGAGCAGCACACGGCGGGCTGGCCCGAGGGCTTCCTGCAGGTCGAGCGGTTCAAGGCCAAGACCCGCGAGACACCGGCGGAGGGCGAGCGGTCGGTGCAGGTCGTCGCGCAGCGGTCCGGCGTGACCGTCGAGGCCCGGCCCGACTGCTCGCTGCTCGACGCGCTGGAGGCCGCGGGCATCTCGGTGCCCAGCTCCTGCCGCGACGGGATCTGCGGCACCTGCGAGACGCGGGTGCTCGACGGGGTGCCCGACCACCGGGACTCCCTGCTCAGCGCGGCCGAGCAGGCGGCGGGCCAGACCATGATGGTGTGCGTCTCGCGCGCCAAGTCCGACCGGCTCGTCCTCGACCTGTGAGCTCTTGACTTCTCTGATGGAGGTTTGACGATGACGAACGCGATCCGGCCCCTCGATCCACACCAGGCCCGCACCCACGAGCCGACCGCCTACGAGATGAAGCTCGCGGGCGCGATCGAGGAGGTGTTCGGCAGCGGCAGGCACGACCTGACCGGCCTGGTCGAGGGGCTCAACGACATGGGCGTGCTGGGCCCCGGCGGTGAGCCATGGACCGAGGACACGTTCCGCGACGAGATCAAGCAGCTGGAGGCGTGAGCGCGATGACCATGGTGAAGAGGAACCTGACGGCCGACGAGATCTTCGCGACCGGGCTGCGGAACCAGTGGTACGCGTTCTGCCCGTCCAGCGCGGTGGCGCGCGGCTCGGTGCAGAAGGTCCGCAGGCTCGGGATCGACTGGGTGCTGTTCCGGGAGTCCAACGGCAAGATCCGGATCCTCGAGGACCGCTGTCCGCACCGCGGCGCCCCGCTGTCGTTGGGCCAGCACCTCGGCGACCGGCTGGCGTGCCAGTACCACGGCGTCCAGGTCGGCGGCGACGGCACGGTGCTGTCGGTGCCCGGCATGCCCGGCTGCAACTTGGAGGGCAAGCGCCTGGTGCCGAGCCTGCCGGTGGTCGAGGTGGCCGGGGCGGTGCTGGCCTACGTCGGCGACGACCAGAACCCGCAGCCATGCGAGCTGACCCTGCCCGAGCGGCTCACCGACGAGGGCATCGACCACTTCCTCTGCTACGTGGAGTGGGAGGCGCCGTGGCGGTTCGCGATGGAGAACTTGCTGGACCCGATGCACGGCACGTTCCTGCACCGCGAGTCGCACTCGATGTTCGCGGGCGAGACCACCGCCCGGTTCCGCATCCGGGAGACCGACCGTGGCTTCTTCTTCGAGAAGACCGACCAGCGCGGGGTCAACTTCGACTGGGTGGAGTACTGCCGCACCGGCGTCGACTGGGTCGACCTGGAGATCCCCTACCCGCCGACGGCGGGCCCCGGCGGGCCGTTCGGGATCGTGGGCATGGGCACCCCGATCGACGCCCGGCGAACCGCGGTCTTCTTCTGGCGCTACCGGAAGGTGACCGGCTGGGAGCGGGACGTGTGGCGGTTCCTGTACAAGACCAAGCTGGAGGACCGGCACTGGGCCGTGCTGGAGCAGGACCGGGTGATGCTCGAGGCGATGGCCGCCGATGCGGACCAGGCGGAGAACCTCTACCAGCACGACCTGGGCGTCGTGCGGCTGCGGAGGCTCTACCGCAACCTCGCCGAGCAGCAGGCCCGGCAGGCGGCCTCGGCGGTCAGTGGCTGATGGCCGCAGCTGGGAGCTGACCTCGCACCGATCGTGCCGAGATCATCGGTTCGGCGCAGATCCGGTCAGATCTGGCCCCTCTCCGCACCCATCTGGTGATCATGTGGGCGTGAAGTTGTCCGCGGACACGAGCACCGAGACGAGCTCGACCCGCTCCGGAGGCCCGTCAGCTGTTCCTGGCCGCGCGGAACCAGCGCTCGGCGCCGGGATGCAGCGGCACCGGCTGGGTCCCGATCGCCGCGCGCATGTCGATGGTCAGCGCGTTGGAGCTGTACTGGGCGATCTGCTCCTGACGGGAGAACAGGGCGGCGACCAGGGCGTACGCGACGTCGTCGGCCATGTCGGCGCGGACGAGCAGGACGTTGCGCAGCAGCAGGGTGGTCACCGGCATGCTGAGCCCGTAGGTGCTCGCGGGCACGGTGCCCGGCGCGTACTCGGGATAGGCGGCGTGGATGCGGGTGAGGTCGTCCTGCAGGTTGAGCAGCCGGATCGGCATGCTCCTGGCGAGGTCCTCCACACCGCGGGTCGGCAGCCCACCGGACCAGAAGAACGCGTCGATGCCACCCTCCCGCAGCGCGACCACGGAGTCGTCGAGCCCCAGGTAGGCGGCCCGCAGGTCCTTGTCCGGCGCGATCCCCACCGCGCGCAGCACCCGCTGGGCCATGAACAGCACGCCCGAACCCCGGCTGCCGAGTGCGACGCGCGCGCCGCGCAGCTGCGCGATCGACGTCAGCGGCGAGCTCGCGGGCACGACCACGTGCACGACGTCGTCGTAGATGCGGGCGAGCGCGCGGAGACCCGCCGGGTCTCCGGGTGTGCTGCGGGCGTAGCCGTCGGCGGCGGTGTCGATCTGGTTGAACGCGACGTCGGCCTTGCGGTCGGCCAGCAGCCGCAGGTTGTTGACCGAGCCGTCGGTCGAGGTCACGGCGGGTGAGGTGCGCATGCCCAGCGCGTCCCGCCACGCCCTCGCCAGCGCGACACCCAAGCCGTAGTAGACGCCGTTGCGGCTCCCGGTCGCGACCGTCAGCGGCAGGTCGGCGTACGCCGACGCGCACCCGGGCAGCGCCGCGGCGAGTCCGAGGCCGCCGAGGGCGCGCAGGACGCTGCGCCGGGACGGGCGCGGGCCGGACATGGGTGGCATCGTGCCGTGCCCGGGCGGCGCGGTCGAGCGGATGGCGCCTACGCTCGTCGGGTGGCACGCAGTTACACCGTCCGCACCTACGGGTGCCAGATGAACGTGCACGACTCCGAGCGGATGGCGGGGCTGCTCGAGGCCGCGGGCTATGTGCTGGCAGGCGACGACGAGCCCGACGTGGTCGTCCTCAACACCTGTGCCGTGCGGGAGAACGCCGACAACCGGCTCTACGGCAACCTCGGCCACCTCCGTCCCGTCAAGGACGCCCACCCCGGCATGCAGATCGCGGTCGGCGGCTGCCTGGCCCAGAAGGACCGGGCCGAGATCGTGCGCAGGGCGCCGTGGGTCGACGTCGTGTTCGGCACCCACAACGTGCACGCCCTCCCGGTGCTGCTGGAGCGCGCGCGGCACAACGCCACCGCGCAGGTCGAGATCGCCGAGGCGCTGGAGGTCTTCCCGTCGACGCTGCCCGCCCGCCGGGAGTCGGCCTACTCCGGCTGGGTGTCGGTCTCGGTGGGGTGCAACAACACCTGCACGTTCTGCATCGTCCCAGCGCTGCGCGGCACCGAGCGCGACCGACGCCCCGGCGACGTGCTGGCCGAGGTCGCGGCGCTGGCGGCCGACGGCGTGCTGGAGGTGACCCTGCTCGGGCAGAACGTCAACGCCTACGGGGTGGAGTTCGGTGACCGCGGCGCGTTCGCCAAGCTGCTGCGCGCCTGCGGGGACGTCGAGGGGCTGGAGCGCGTGCGCTTCACCTCGCCGCACCCGCGGGACTTCACCGCCGACGTCATCGCCGCCATGGCGGAGACCCCGAACGTGTGCCCGCAGCTGCACATGCCGCTGCAGTCCGGGTCCGACGACGTGCTGCGCCGGATGCGGCGCTCGTACCGCTCGGCGCGCTACCTGGGAATCCTCGACGACGTGCGCGCCGCGCTGCCGGATGCGGCGATCACCACCGACGTCATCGTCGGGTTCCCCGGCGAGACCGAGGCCGACTTCGCCGCCACCCTCGACGTCGTGCGCGCGGCCCGGTTCGCGAGCGCCTTCACGTTCCAGTACTCGCCGCGGCCCGGCACGCCCGCCGCGACGCTGCCCGGCCAGGTGCCCAAGGCGGTCGTGCAGGAGCGCTACGAACGGCTCGTCGCCCTGCAGGAGGAGATCTCGTGGTCGGCCAACCGCGCGCTGGAGGGGCGCGTGGTCGAGGTGCTCGTGTCGACGGGGGAGGGGCGCAAGGACGGCGCCACGCGGCGGATGTCCGGCCGGGCCCGTGACGGACGGCTGGTGCACTTCGCGCCCGGTTCGGAGGGGGCGGCGGCGATCCGGCCTGGCGACGTCGTGGAGGTGGCGGTGACCTACGGCGCGCCGCACCACCTCGTCGCGGACGGGCCACTGCTCACCCACCGCCGCACGCGGGCGGGCGACGCCGCGGACCGGCCGCGGGGCACCGGGCTGGGCCTGCCCGGGTTCGGCGCTCCGGCGGTGGCCACAGCCGAGCGCGGACCGCAGCAGGGTGACATTCCTCCGACTGAGTCGCAGCAATGTCACCCTGCTGGGACCGGCCGAGCGGTGGCGGCGGGGTGCGGGGTCGCGGGATGAGGGTGCACGGTGGCTGGTAAGAACGGGGAGCACGAGGTGCCCGAGGAGCTGAGCGAGCTGAACCGCGAGCTGGCCGACGTCGAGCGGAGGGTCGAGCGGCGCATCGATCCCGGCGGGATCGCGTTCGGCGTCACGGTGGCGATGCTGCTGCTGATGGTGTCGCTCGTCCTTCCGTGGTCGGGCGACGCGCTGGGCTGGGAGATCCTGGCGGGCACCCGGACGTTCGGGGCGCTGCCGCGGCTGTTCACGTTCACGTCGCTCGGCTTCGGGCTCGTGGTGTCGTCGCTCGCGCTCGCCTCGCGATGGTGGGCGCTCGCCTGGCTCACCGCCGTGGGGTGCGGCATCTCGGTGATCAACGGACTGTGGTCGGTGTGGTCGCGGCAGACCGGGGTGCTGACCGGCGGCACCGGCCCGGGGATCGGGATGGTGTTGGCCGTCGTCGCGGTGGTCGTGCTGACGGCCTGCTGGGTGCGGATCGCGGGCCGCCGCGGCTGACCTGCCCCGCCCCGCCCCGCCCCGGTGAGTCCCGCGTCTCGGCACGGTGAGTCCCGCGTTTCGGCACGGTGAGTTCCGTGTCCGGACGGCCGGGCCTGGCTGGCCCGGTCGACAAGTGAGGCGGCCTTGGGCGGTCAGCGGTGGTGGACGGCCTGCTCCGCGGTGGTGAGCCATTCCCGCCACTGGGCGGCCTGCGCGTCGGCCTGGGCGGCGCGCTTGGCGTCGCCCGCGGCGCGGGCCTTCGCGGCCTGGGCCTCGAAGTGGGCGATGCGCTCGCGGAACTGCGCGACCCTGGCCTCGGCCTCAGGGTCGGTGCGTTGCCACTGGCGGTCGGCGGCGTCCCGCACCTTGTCCTCGACCGCGCGCAGCCGCGCCTCCAGAGGGCGGATGTCGTCGCGGGGGACCTTCCCGACCTCCTCCCACCGCTCCTGGATGGCCCGCAACGCCGCCCGCGCGGCCGTCGGGTCCGACAGGTCGATCCTCTCGGCCTCGGCCAGCAGAGCCCGCTTGGCCTCGGCGTTGGCGCCGAACTCCGCGTCGCGCTGCGCGAACTGCTGCGAGCGGCGGGCGAAGAACGCGTCCTGGGCGGTGCGGAACCGCTGCCACAGCGCGTCGTCGGCGTCCTTGTGCGCGCGACCTGCGGCCTTCCACTCGGCCATGAGGTCCCGGAACCGGGCCGCGGTGGGGCCCCACTCCTCGGATTCGGCGAGCTTCTCCGCCTCCTCCGCCAGCTCCTCCTTGCGGTGCTTGGCGCCTGCCCGCTGGCGGTCGAGGTCGGCGAAGTGCGAGCCGCGGCGGCGGTTGAACGCCTCACGGGCCCGGGAGAACCGCTTCCACAGCAGCTCGTCGGTCTTGCGGTCGATGCCGCGGATCGTGCGCCACTCGTCGAGGATGGTCTTGAAACGGTCGCCAGCCTGCTTCCACTGGGTGGCCTCGGCGGCGAGGCTCTCGGCCTCCGCTGCCAGCTCCTCCTTCCGGGCGACGGCGGAGCTGCGCTGGGCGTCACGCGCCGCACGGGCCGCGGTGACGGCCTCCTCCGCGTGGGTGACGAGCTCTTCCAGCCGGGCACGCAGACCGGCGAGGTCGCCGACGACCGTCGCCTCGACCAGGCCTTCCCGCATGGCTCGGGCGGAGCCGAGCGCGTGCTTGGGGTCGCCGCCGCCGGTGAGGCGGTGGAAGAGCAGCTCGACCTCGGTGGCCAGGTCGTCGAAGCGACGGGCGAAGTGCGCGAGGCCCTCGTCGGGGGCGCCCGCCTGCCAGGAGCCGACCATGCGCTCGCCGTCGGCCGTGCGGACGTAGATCACGCCCTCGGCGTCGACCCGGCCCCAACGGGTCGGGTTCGCGCTCGCCGACGCGACCGGCGACGGCTGCACGGCCTGCGTCTCCGCAGCCGCTGGACGAGGGGCGGCGGGGCGCTGGTGGCGCGGCGCGCCGGGGCGAGGCGGACCGGGCCGCCCTGGCCGAGGCACGCCACCAGGAGGTGCGGGCCGCGGCGGTTCGTCGGGCAGGCCCGGCCGCGCGGTGGGCGCGCCGGGGCGGGCCGCGTCGCCTGCGGTGGGTCGCGCCGTGCCGTCCGTCGGCGCGCCGGGCTCCGTCGCGGGTGCGTCGGATGCCGCGGCGGGCCTTGGCTCGTGCGGCAGGCGGCGTGGTGTCGGCGGGCCCGGCGTCTGGGGTTGCGGCCGTGGTGCTGTCGGGGATGGTCGGGGCCGGGTCGGGGGTAGCCGTGGGCTGTGGGACCGGCCGCGCATGCTCCGCCATCGGCGGCGCCGGGTCGGGCGCGGAACTCGCCGGGCCGGGTGCCGGGGACGGCGCTGCGGGGGGCTCCGGCTGACCAGCCGTAGGCACTGAGGAGCCAGATGGCGCCTGCTGACTCGGCGCGGGAGCGGGACCTGGCGGCGTGCCCTGCGCGGGCGGGGTGGGCGCAGGCGGGGCGGATGCGGGTGCGGGCACCGTGGGTGCGGCCGGTGCCTGGGGGCAGGCTGCGGGTGGGGTGGGCGTAGGTGGCGCCGCGGGGCCGGGCTCGGATGCGTGTGGGCCGGGCGTCGGCGGGGTGGGAGTAGGTGGGGTGGGATTGGGTGGGGTCAGAGTAGGTGGCGTCGCCGCGTGGGGCTCGGCTGCGCGCGGAGCGTCCGGGGGCGCCGGTGCGTCGGACACCGGTGCGGGGGAGGTGGGCGGCGCCTGCTCCGCGGCCGGAGCCGGGTCGGGGGCGTCGGGGGTCGGATCGGTTCCCTGCTCGGGTCGGGTCGGGGCGGGTTGGTGGCCGCCAGGGGCGTCCGCGTCGTCCGCCATCTCCTCGACCGTGTTGCTCCACTGCTCCTGATCCGACACCTGGTCCTCCTCGCGATCCGGCCCGCCACGAGGGCGGGCGCCCCGCCCGGGGGCGGAGCCGTGCACAACGGCGGATCTCCCGATCCGGCCGTGCGGCGATTCAAACAGTTCCGGCCGCGCAGCGGAACGCCCCGAGCGGGCTGCGCGGCCCAGCGGCCCATGCTGGTCGCCGAGCGCCGGAGATCCACGCTTGCGTGACACGCGCGCCATACGTGGCCGTCATGTCACGCAACGGGTGATCAAAATCGGGCGCGTAGCCTGCGGCCGTGCTGTCGATGGTCGCGGTGGTGCCGGAACCGCCATTGCTCGTCCCCGAGCTGGCGACGGGCGCGACCACCGAGACCGCCGCACTCCGCGCCGCCTGCCGCGAGGCCGCGCGCCGCCTCGCGGCTGCGGCGACGTCGTGGGTCGCGGTCGGGGCGGACCCCGGCGGTCGGCGCACGTTCTCGGCGGACACGCGGGGAAGCTTCGTCGGCTTCGGCGGGGAAGTCGTCGTCGCCCTCTCGCCACACGCCGCGGGCCCGGTCGACCGCGCGCTGCCGCTTCCGCTGCTCATCGCGGGCTGGGTCCGCGCCGGGCTCGACGTGACGGTTCGCGGCGAGCTGGTGGCCCCCGACGCCGATCCCGAAGCGTGCGCGGCGCTCGGCGCCGCACTGGCGGGCGAGGACGCCGGGCTGTTGGTCGTCGGCGACGGATCCGCGAAGCACTCCGAGAAGGCCCCCGGCCACCGCGACGACCGCGCCGGACCGTTCGACGACGCCGTCGCCGCGGCGCTGCGCGACGGCGACCGCGAGGCCCTCGCGGCGCTCGACCCTGACCTCGCCGCGCAGCTGTGGGCGTCGGGTCGTGCGCCCTGGCAGGTGTTGGCTGGCGCGACCTGCGGCGCTCTCTGGAAGGGCGAGCTGCTGCATTCGTCGAGGCCGTTCGGCGTCGCCTACCACGTGGCGGTGTGGGAGCCATGCGGCTGATCGCGGTCGTCGGCCCGACCGCCACCGGAAAGTCCGACCTCGGCCTCGCCCTGGCCCGCGCCTACGACGGCGAGGTCGTGAACGCCGACGCGATGCAGCTCTACCGCGGCCTCGACGTCGGCACCGCCAAGCTGACGCCCGCCGAGCGCGCAGGGGTGCCGCACCACCTGCTCGACGTCCTCGACGTCACCGAGCCCGCCTCGGTCGCCGCCTACCAGCGCGCGGCCCGCACGGTGATCGAGGAGGTGCTGGCGGCGGGTCGGACCCCGGTGCTGGTCGGCGGGTCGGGGCTGTACGTGCATGCCGTCGTCGACGAGCTCGAGTTCCCCGGCACCGACCCCGACCTGCGCGCGCGGCTCGCCGCCGAGCTCGACCGGCTCGGCCCCGCCGCCCTGCACGCCCGACTGGCCGCGGTCGACCCGGCCGCCGCGGCCGCGGTGCTCCCCAGCAACGGACGGCGGGTCGTGCGCGCGTTGGAGGTGGTCACGCTCACCGGCCGCCCGTTCGCCGCACGCCTGCCCGAGGCCGCGACGCCGCGCTACGACGCCGTGCTGCTCGGCGTCGACCGGCCCACCGCGGAGCTCGACGCGCGCATCGCCCGCCGGGTGGCGCGGATGTTCGCGGCGGGCCTCGTCGCGGAGACCCGCGGGCTCCTGCCGGGCCTGCGCGAGGGGCGGACGGCGTCGCGCGCGCTGGGCTACCAGCAGGTGCTCGCCGCGCTGGACGGCGACGGCGACCTGTCGGCAGCGGCCGCCGACACGGTCGTGGCGACCCGCCGGTTCGTGCGCAGGCAGCGGTCGTGGTTCCGGCGCGACCGTCGGATCGTCTGGCTGGACGCCGGACATTCCGATGTGCTCGGCCGCGCCCGTGCCGTGATCGGTGTCTCGGTACCCTGAAGGCCGTGCAGTTCAGCAAGGGCCACGGCACCGAGAACGACTTCATCCTCCTGCCCGACCCCGACGGCACCCTCGACCTCACCCCCAACCGCGTCGCCGCCCTCTGCGACCGCCGCCGCGGCCTCGGCGCCGACGGTGTGCTGCGGGTCGTGCGTTGGGCCGCGCTGGCCGAGGGGCCGATGCCCGCCGAGGGCGTCGAGTGGTTCATGGACTACCGCAACGCCGACGGCAGCGTCGCCGAGATGTGCGGCAACGGCGTGCGCGTCTACGCCCGGTATCTCGCCCACCGCGGTTGGCTGCCGGAGGGCGAGCTGCTGTTGGGCACCCGCGGCGGTGTGCGCAGCGTGCACGTCAAGGACGACGAGGTGTCGGTGGACATGGGTCCCGTCCGGCTCGGCGGCGAGGCCACCGCGAGCGTCGACGGGCAGGCGTTCCCCGGGCTCGCCGTGGACGTTGGCAACCCGCACCTGGCCTGCGTCACGGAGGTCCCGGTGGCCTCGCTGGACCTCACCCGCCCGCCAGGGCACGACCCCGCGCAGTTCCCGCACGGGGTGAACGTCGAGTTCGTGTCGCCGATCGTGGCCGAGCGGGTCGCGATGCGCGTGCACGAGCGCGGTGTGGGGGAGACCCGGTCGTGCGGCACCGGCACGGTGGCGGCCGTGGTCGCCGCGCTGCGGCACGCCGGTCGCGAGACGGGCACCGTCGTCGTCGACACGCCCGGTGGGCGGCTGCGGGTGACCGTCGACGGCCACACCACGACGCTGCACGGGCCCGCGGTGCTCGTCGCGCACGGCGAGCTTGCCCCGCTGTGGTGGGACGGGATGGTCTGAGCGCGGCGGTGGGCCGGGCGATCTGGTAGCAAGAGTGCGTGAGCGGTGAGGTGATGTCCGCGACCGTGCACCGGTCCTGGGCGGCCGACCTGGACACCCGCACGTTGTACGAGCTGCTGCGGCTGCGGGTCGACGTGTTCGTCGTCGAGCAGGCGTGCCCCTACGGCGAGCTGGACGGTCGCGACCTCGAGGACGGCGCCAGGCACTACTGGCTCGCGGGTGACGGCTGGGGCGCCCCGATGCTGGGCTGCCTGCGGCTGCTCCGGGAACAGGACGGCACGTTCCGGATCGGCCGGGTGTGCACGGCCCGCTCGGTGCGCGGGCGGGGGCTCGGGCGGCAGCTGATGGAGGCCGCGCTGGCCGAGGTCGGCGACGCGCCCTGCGTGCTGGACGCGCAGGAGCACCTGGCGGGGCTCTACCGGGGTTTCGGCTTCGTCGCGGCGGGCCCCGCCTACGACTGGGACGGTGTCACCCATCTGCCCATGCGACGCGACCGCGCCTGATCGACTTCTCCGCGGCGCGTGCGGGATACTTCGGAGAGCACGGGCACGAGCGGGGCGAGGGGACGATCGATGAGTGAGGATCCGACCAGGGCGCTGCCCATGCCGGACCAGCAGGCCCGGGAGACCCCCGCGTACGGACGGGTGGGCCCGGCCGATCCGCATGCCGACCCGGCGACGCATCCGGGTCTGCGGCCCGCCGACGTCGACGGCCCGGCCACCGACCCCGGGCTGCCCGTCGTACAGGCCTCGCCCGAGGCGCCCACGGTGCCGACCGCCCAGCCCGCCCCGGCCGCGCCCGCCGAGCATGCGGTGCGTCGCACCCGCACGGGCGGGCTGGCCGTCGGGCTCGTGCTCTCCGCGATCGTGCTGATCTTCCTGCTCGTGTTCATCCTGCAGAACCTCGACCCGGTGCGGGTCACGTTCCTCGGCATGGGCGGCACGCTGCCGGTCGGGGTCGCGCTGCTGCTGGCCGCCGTCGCGGGGCTTCTGCTGGTGGCGATCCCGGGCGGCGTGCGCATGCTGCAGCTGCGCAGGGCCGCGCGCAGGGCCGCGAGGCGGTGATGCTGAGGGTCGCCGGGAAGCCGCTGCCGGTCGTCGGGAGGGCGCGGGTCTACGTCTGCGGCATCACGCCGTACGACACCACCCACCTCGGCCACGCCGCGACGTTCGTGTGGGCCGACGTGGCCGCCCGCGTGCTGCGGCACCTTGGCGTGGACGTCGAGGTGTGCCGCAACGTCACCGACGTCGACGACGTCCTGGACGCCGCGGCGGCCCGTTCGGGCTCGCGGGCGGACAGCTTCGCGGCCGTGCAGCAGTTCCGGTTCGACCGCGACATGGCCGCGCTCGGGGTGCGCAGGCCCACGCACGAGCCGCGGGCGCGGTCGCACGTCGGGCAGGTCGTGACGCTCGCGGCGGCGCTGGTCGCCGCGGGCGCGGCGTACGAGGTCGACGGCACCGTCTGGTTCCGCGGCGCGGGCCTTGCCGAGCGGGCGGGGCTCTCCGCCGCGGCCGCCGACGCGCTCGCCGCCGAGTTCAACCAGCGGCCCGACCCGCGCGCGGAACACCCCGCCGACGTGCCGGTCTGGCGGCGGGCGCTGGCGGGTGAGGTCGCGTGGCCGAGCCCGTGGGGCGAAGGCAGGCCCGGATGGCACGCCGAGTGCGCCGCGATGGCGCTGACCACCCTCGGCCCCGCGCTCGACCTGCACGTCGGCGGCGCCGACCTGCGGTTCCCGCACCACATGTACGAGGCGGCGATGGCCGAGGCGGTCACCGGCGTGACGCCGTTCGCGCGGGCGTGGCTGCACGTCGGCACGGTCGGGCTCGACGGCGCCAAGATGGCCAAGAGCACCGGCAACCTCGTGCTGGTCGCCGACGTGCTGGAGAAGCACCCGGCCGCCGCGCTGCGGCTCCTGCTGGTCGACCGGCCGTGGGCGGCCGCATGGGTGTACGACCCCGCGGCGCTCGACGCCGCCACCGCCCGGTTGGAGCGGCTGTACGGTGCCGCCGCGCGGGGTGCGCTGGACGCGGGCACCCCGGCGGCGCGCGACGTCACCGCCGCGCTGCTCGACGATCTCGACGTCCCCCGCGCGCTCGCCGTCGCCGAGGAGGCGGGCGGCGAGGCGGCGCGGGTGGCGCTGTCGGTGCTCGGCCTGGCCTGAGCGCGCCCTCGCCCGCTCGGGGCGCCGCGCCGCCCCGCTCGTCGCGCCGCCGGAGGGTGATCGTCGGCTCGGTGCGAAAGCGGACAGATCCGGCCGGTTTCCGCGCCGAGCCGGTGATCAGGGCCGGGGTCCGCGGATCCCGATCTCGGCCAGCAGCTCGTCGAGCAGCGACCCGGCGTCGCCGACCTCGGGCGGCAGCCCGCGCGCGGTGAACCACTCGCCGACGCGCCGCACGTCGCGCGCGAGGTACTCCGGGCCGTTCGGGTTGCCGACCACGTCGACGACCTGCGGGAGGTCGATCACGACCAGCCGCCCCTCGTGGACGAGGAGGTTGAACGCCGACAGGTCCCCGTGGGCGAGCCCGTGGCGCGCGAGCCCGACGAGGGCGTCGACGAGCTGGCTCCACAGGTCGGCGAGCTCGTCGGGCCCGGGCCTGAGCTGGGCGAGGCGGGGTGCCGCCAGGCCGTCGTCGGTGCCGAGGTACTCGATGAGCAGCTCGGTCCCGGCGTGCTGCACCGGATACGGCACCGACACGCCGGAGCGCCACAGCAGGGTGAGCGCCGCGAACTCGGCGCCCGCCCATTGGCCGGAGAGCAGGTCGCGACCGAACGCCGTACGGGTGGCCATCGCGCGCGTCTCGCGGGACCGGCGCACGCGACGGCCCTCGAGGTAGCCCGCGTCGCGGTGGAACATCCGGTGCTGGGCGCTGCGATAGCGCTTGGCGGCCATCAGCACGTTCCGGTCCGTGCCGGGCACGGCGCGCTCGACGAGGTGGACGTCGGCCTCCTTGCCGGTCTTCAGCACCCCGAGGTCCGTGTCCACCGCGCCGTGATCGGTGATCACCCACGCGGGGCGGGGCCCGGGGCCGTGCTCGGCGTCGTCCCAGGTCGACCAGCGGTCGCCGAACGGTGGGCCGTCGTCATCGACGCCCACCCGCTCGTCGAACATCGACAGGTCGACGCGGGTACGGGTCGTGTGGGGCTCGTCGTCGTCGAAGCGGCGGCGGCGCCGTCGGGCGGGGTGGGGGGAAGAGTCGTAGTCGCGCAACGCGGGGTCTCCTGGAGGTGGGCCCCGCGGGCAGGGTCAGGCGCGCGGGGCGAGGATGGGACGGCGACCGCCCATGACAGCGATGGACATCGCGCACACCTCCTCCACTCCGGACGGACGCGCACAGCCTGGCCGCCCCCGCGGCGGCCCCGCAACCGAATTACGGGTGATCGACAGTTGCGTGACATGACGGCCACGTATGGCGCCCAGGTCACTCAAACGTCGATCATGGCCGGTCAGGCGGCGGGCAGGATGACCTCCAGGGCGTTGCCGCGACGCTCGACGCGCATGCAGGCCCTCCGGGCGATCCCCGCGACCCCGGCCGCGTCGGTCGGCTCCGCCCTGCTGGCCGCGAGGAGGCGGGCGGTCGCGCCGAGCGTGCCGCGCCCTGGCAGGGCCGAGCCCGCCGAGAGCCGGTAGGCGGGCACCGGGTCCTCCGCCCTGAGCAGCCCGAAGAGCGCGGACCCCACCGCCAGGCGCGCCCTCGCCCGCACGGCGGCGGCCCCGCGCAGCGAGCGCACGTCGAGGGCGTCATACAGCACACCGGTGTAGCGGTGCAGCGCGGGCGCCGTCGGCGCCGACCACAGCCGCGCGTTGCGCTCGACCTCCGCGTCCTGATGGGCGGACAGCCCCAGCGCGGCCCGCGCCGCCGCCACGTCCGCGGAGAGCTTCACGAGGTCGTCGACGAGCTCCGCGCGCAGCGGGGTGAGCTCGGGATGGGCCAGGGCGGAGAGCCGCAGCGGCGGTCCGTCGCCTCCGTCGAGCTTCGTCTCGGACGGGGGGAGGAGCACCAGCACGGCGGCACCTTAACGACCGGGGAGTGAACGATTCCGGGTGGTGCTGTCGTGTCCTTGGTTGTGTGGACGCCCACGGCCGCATTACGGTCTCGATCGTGATCCGGCTCGTGGTGCGCAGGCATGTGGATCACATGCGGGTCGCGAGCGCGGTCTGTCACGCGGGCCGCTGACCCCCGATCCCGTAGTCCTCTCCTGGAGACAGTTGTGTCCGAATCCTGGTCCTTCGAGACCAAGCAGGTGCACGCAGGCGCCACGTCCGACCCGACGACCGGCGCGCGTGCCACCCCGATCTACCAGACCACCTCCTACACCTTCCGCGACACCGACCACGCCGCGGCGCTGTTCGGGCTCACCGAGCTCGGCAACATCTACACGCGGATCATGAACCCCACCCAGGACGTGCTGGAGCAGCGCGTCGCCGCCCTGGAGGGCGGCCTCGCCGCGGTGGCGTTCGCCTCCGGGCAGGCCGCGGAGACCCTCGCCATCCTCAACATCGCCGAGGCGGGCGACCACTTCGTGTCCAGCGCCTCGCTGTACGGCGGCACGTACAACCTCTTCCACTACACGTTCCCGAAGCTCGGGATCGACGTCAGCTTCGTCGACGACCCCGACAACCTGGCCGAGTGGCGCGCCGCGGTCCGGCCCAACACCAAGCTGCTGTTCGCCGAGACGCTGGGCAACCCGCGCGGCAACGTGCTCGACGTGCGCGCGGTGGCCGACGTCGCCCACGAGGCGGGCGTTCCGCTGGTGGTCGACAACACCGTCCCGACGCCCTACCTGCTGCGGCCGATCGAGCACGGCGCCGACATCGTCGTCCACTCGGCCACGAAGTTCCTCGGCGGCCACGGCACCGCGATCGGCGGCATCGTGGTCGACTCCGGCAACTTCCCGTGGGGCGACCACGCCGACCGCTACCCGGGCCTGACCACGCCGGACCCGAGCTACCACGGGCTCAACTACTGGGCGGCGCTCGGCCAGCAGTCCTACATCATCAAGCTGCGCGTGCAGCTGCTGCGCGACCTCGGCCCGGCCATCTCCCCGCAGAACAGCTTCCTGCTCATCCAGGGCATCGAGACCCTCTCGCTGCGCATCGAGCGGCACGTGCGGAACGCGCAGGCCGTCGCGGAGTGGCTCGAGGCCCGCGACGAGGTCGAGAAGGTCTACTACCCCGGCCTGCCGTCGAGCCCGTGGCACGCCCAGCAGCAGAAGTACCTGCCCAAGGGCGGCGGCGCGGTGGTCGCGTTCGACATCGCGGGCGGGGTCGAGGCGGGCAAGCGCTTCGTGGACGCGCTGGAGCTGCACAGCCACCTGGCCAACATCGGCGACGTCCGCAGCCTCGTCATCCACCCGGCCAGCACCACCCACAGCCAGCTCTCCGGCGAGGAGCAGCTGGCCACCGGCGTGACCCCGGGCCTGGTCAGGCTCTCGGTCGGGCTCGAGGGCATCGAGGACATCAAGGCCGACCTCGACGCCGGGTTCCGCGCGGCCAAGGGTGTGTGAGCGAGCTTGCGGGCTCACCAGACAGCGGAGTAGCAGCGTCGATGACGGTGACCGAGACGGTGCTCCCTCCCGCCACCGGCGCGTGGCGGGAGGGGGACCCGCCGGGCCGACGGCAGTGGGTGCGCCTCCCGGAGCCGCTGCCGCTGGAGCTCGGCGGCGAGCTGCCCGCCGTCACGATCGCGTACGAGACGTGGGGCACGCTCAACGCCGACGCGTCCAACGCCGTGCTCGTGCTGCACGCCCTCACCGGCGACAGCCACGTCGCGGGCCCGGCGGGGGACGGCCACGCGACACCGGGCTGGTGGGAGGCCGTGGTGGGGCCCGGCCGGGCGCTGGACCCTGCGCAGTGGTTCGTCGTCGCACCCAACGTCGTCGGCGGCTGCCAGGGCACCACCGGCCCGTCCTCCACCGCTCCCGACGGCCGGACGTGGGGGAGCCGCTTCCCGCTCGTCACCATCCGCGACAGCGTCCGCGCCGAGACCGCCCTGGCCGACGCGCTGGGCGTCGCGCGCTGGGCGTGCGTCGTTGGCGGGTCGATGGGCGGGATGCGGGCCTTGGAGTGGGCGGCGACCGTGCCCGACCGCGTCGAGCGGCTCTTCCTCCTCGCCAGCCCGGCGGCGGCCTCGGCGGACCAGATCGGCTGGTGCGCTCCGCAGCTGGCGGCGATCCGCGCCGACCCGGGCTGGCGTGGCGGCGACTACCACGACGCCCCGCTCGGCCACGGCCCGCACCTCGGCCTCGGCATCGCGCGCAGGATGGCGCACCTGAGCTACCGCAGCGCCTACGAGCTCGCCCAGCGGTTCGGGCGCGCGGCGCAGGACGGCGAGGACCCCGCGGCGGGCGGGCGCTACGCCGTCGAGTCGTACCTCGACCACCACGCCGAGAAGCTCGTCTACCGGTTCGACGCGGGCTCGTACGTGCGGCTGACGGAGATGATGAACGCGCACGACGTCGGCAGGGGCCGCGGTGGCACGCCCGACGCCCTCGGCAGGGTCACGGCGCGCACACTCGTCGCGGGGGTGTCGTCCGACCGGCTGTACCCCCTGGAGCAGCAGGAGGAGCTCGCCCGGCACATCCCGGGCGCCGCGGACCTGCAGGTGATCGACTCGCCGTACGGCCACGACGGCTTCTTGATCGAAGCCGCGACGGTGTCGAGGATGTTGGGCGGTCTGCTGCGGGGGTGAGGGCAGCTATCCTGTTGCGCGGGACCTCCCGAGCGGTGGCGCCCGTCACCCGAACGCGGGCGACTCAACCGTATCGCAGGCGTGGCCGTGAAACTCCCATAGGCGTGCAAGCGATACCAGGGGCAGACGATGCTGTGGTGCTGGGTCCGGTTGGACTACCGTTCCGCGCGAAGGGGGGTGTGATGACGGCGTTCCTCGAGGTGTGGCGCCCGGCCGGGGCGGACCTCGTCCCGCTGGGCGGTGACCGCATCACCGTCGGACGAGCCGCTGGCAACGACATCGTGCTGGGTGACGACGGCCAGGTCTCGCGCGTGCACGCCGTGCTGGAGCGGCTGGGCGGCGGATGGAGCATCCGCGACGTCAGCTCGCGCAACGGCACGTTCGTCAACGGCAACCGGGTCTCCGGCGAGGCCAGGGTGGGTCCGGGGGACGAGCTGCGCATCGGGCGCACCCGCATCGTGCTGCGCGCCGACCGCACCGCCGACGACCCCGGCATGACCGAGGCGCAGGCGCCGCCGCCGCAGCTCACCCCCCGTGAGCGCGACGTCCTCATCGCGCTGTTCACCCCCATGACCGGGCCGGAGATGTTCACCGAGCCCGCGTCGACGCGGCAGATCGCGCAGCAGCTGTGGGTGAGCGAGGCGGCCGTCAAGCAGCACCTGCTGCGGCTCTACGACAAGTTCGGCGTGTCGGGCGACGGCGAGCGGCGCCGCACCAAGCTCGCCAACGAGGCGCTGCGCCGGGGGGCGATCACGCTCGCCGAGGTCCGCGCCGCGTCGAAGGACCGCTGATCCCCGGTGACGGATCCGGGTGTCACCGCGGGCGGTCGGCCCGCCATCGCCATCGACCTCGCGCGCGCCGGGTTCACCGACGCCGTCGAGGTCGGCCGCGGTGGCTTCGGCATCGTCTTCCGCTGCACCCAGGAGGCGCTCAACCGCACTGTCGCGGTGAAGCTCCTGCACACCGACCTCGACACGGTCAGCCGCGAGCGGTTCTTCCGCGAGGGCCGCGCGATGGGCGGGCTGTCCGGGCACCCCAACGTCGTCGACGTTCTGCAGGTGGGCGTCACGCACAGCGGGCGCCCGTACATCGTGATGCCGTTCCAGTCGCTCGACTCGCTCGCCTCCCGCGTGCGCCGCGAAGGCCCCATCCCGTGGGAGGAGGCCACCCGCATGGGTGTGCGGCTGGCCGGAGCGCTGGAGAGCGCGCACCGCGTCGGCACGCTGCACCGGGACGTCAAGCCCGCCAACATCCTGCTGTCGGACTACGGCGAGGCGCAGCTCACCGACTTCGGCATCGCCCGCATCGAGGGCGGCTTCGAGACCGCGACGGGCGCGTTCACCGGCTCGCTGTCCTACAGCGCCCCCGAGGTGCTCAACGGCCGCCCGCCCACCCCGCAGTCGGACATCTACGGGCTCGCCGCGGCGCTGTTCTCGATCATCGCGGGGCGCGCGGCCTTCGAGCGGCGCGAGGGCGAGGAGATCATCGCCCAGTTCCTGCGGATCACCGGCCAGCCCATCCCCGACCTGCGCGGCCACGGCGTCCCCGACGAGCTGTGCGCGGTGCTGGAGCGCGCGATGGCCAAAGACCCCGCCGACCGGCCTCCCAACGCCGAGGCGTTCGGGCACGACCTGCAGGAAGTGCAGCGCAGCGCCGGGCTCTCGGTCGCGGAGATGGCGCTGCCGGTGGGTCGACGCCCCGCCGACAAGGACGTCACCGAGGTCGCCCATCTCGACGACCGGTCCCCGCGGCGGACGTCCAACCCCCTGCCGCTGGTCGAGCGGCCGTGGGCGGGCACCGCGGGGGCGAACGCGCCGGGTTCGACGCCCTCGCCTGCACCGCGGGGGGAGACCCCCCGCCCAGGCCCACACACCTCCGGCGCACGCACGGCCGCGACGGCGGCGCTGTCCGGCGCGTCGCCCGACGGCGCGACGGTCGTCGTCGGCAGGCCGGGGGCGACGGCGTGGCCCGCCCCGGGAGTCGGCACCGGCAGGCGCTCCGACGACTCGGGCGGCACGGTCCCGCCGGGGCACCATGGGCCCCACACGGACTCGAACGCCCAGACGGTCTTCCATCCCCCGCGGCCGGGGCCCGACGTCCATCCCGGTCATCCCGGCGGCCACGCCGGTCAAGGCGGTCCGCCCTCGGCGCTGCCGCCTGCTCCGCCGATCTCGCCAACGGGGACGCCCGAGAAGCCCCGCCGTCGCCGCCTGCCGCTGGTGGCCGTCGCCACCGTGGTCGTGCTGCTGGCATCGCTGGTGGTCGTCGGCGTGCTCGTGCTGCGCACGCCGGGCACCACGTCGACCGCCGGGCCGCCGCCGGTCACGCCCGCGGTGCCCGCGAGCGCCTGGCGGCCGCTGCGCGCCGACCCGACGCCCCGCCAACAGGTCGCCACCACCGTCGCCGACGGCACCGTCTGGGTGCTCGGCGGGATCACCGAAGGCGCGGCCACCCCGCTGGTGGAGGGCTACGACCCCGCGATCGACACCTGGAAGACGGGCATCCCGCTGCCGGTCCCGCTGTCCCACGAGATGGCCGTCACCTACCGGGGCGAGATCATCGTGCTCGGCGGCTGGGAGGCGCAGGGCAGCAACCTCACCGCGGTGAGCTCCAACAAGGTGTATGCGCAGCGCGGCGGCGGGTGGGCCGAGCTGCCGCCGATGCTGTCGCCGCACGTCGCGGGCGGCGCGGTCGTCGTCGGCGACCAGATCGTCGTTTCCGGCGGCCAGGACGACGGCAAGCTCAACCCCACCACCGAGGTGTTCGACGGCAAGGCGTGGCGCAAGGTCGCCGACCTGCCCACCCCGCGCGAGCACCTGGGCATGGCCACCGACGGCACCTACGCGTACGTGGTGGGCGGGCGCGACCTGTCGTCGGACAAGAACACCACCACGTTGGAGCGCTACGACCCCAAGACCGACTCGTGGGCGGCGCTCGCGCCGCTGCCCGCGCCCCGCGGCGGGATCGGCGCCGCGGTGGCCGACGGGCGGCTGGTCGTGGCGGGCGGCGAGGAGCCGACCACGGTCGACGCGAACGTCTACGCCTACGACATCGTGTCCAACACGTGGTCCGAGCTCCCCGCGCTGCCCACGGGGCGGCACGGGCTCGCGGTGGCCGCCGTCGACAAGATGGTCTACGCGATCGGTGGTGCCGAGCAGCCCAGCCACACGGGGTCGACGGGCATCGGCGAGGCGATGCAGATCCCGCCGCGCCGTCTGCAGCCGTCCCCGGTGTGGCGGGAGCTGAAGGACGCGCCCATCGCCCGGCAGTTCGCCGGGTCGACGGTGGCGGGCGGCAAGCTCTGGATCGCGGGTGGCCTCACCCATGACGCCGCGTCGGCCGCGGTCTACGGCTACGACCCGGTGATCGACAACTGGACGCGCGGCCCCGACCTGCCGCTGCCGCTGCACCACACGGCGGCGGTGACCTACCACGACGAGGTCGTGGTGATCGGCGGGTGGACGCCCGCCAACGGCAACCTGTCGGGGCAGGTGTCGGGCAAGGTCCTCGCGCTGCGGGGCGGCGCGTGGGTCGAGCTGCCGCCGCTGGGCCATCCGCGCGTGGCGGAGGGTGCCGCCGTCGTCGGCGACAAGATCGTCGTGGTCGGCGGGCAGGCGGACAACCAGCTCGTCGCGCCCACCGAGGTGTTCGACGGCACGCGCTGGACCGACGCGGCCGCGATCCCCACGCCGCGCGAGCATCTCTCCGCCACGACGGACGGCACCTACGTCTACGCCGTCGGGGGGCGCAACCTCTCGTCGGACAAGAACACGGCGGCGTTCGAGCGCTTCGACCCGGCGACGGGCGCGTGGCAGACCCTGCCGAACATGCCCACGCCCCGCGGCGGCGTCGCGGCCACGTTCGTCGACGGCCGGGTCGTCGCGGCGGGCGGGGAGGAGCCCACGCGGGTGCTGGACACCGTCGAGGGCTACGACGTCGACACCGGCACCTGGTCGACGCTCCCGCCCCTCCCCGTCCCGCGGCACGGCATGGCGCTCGCCGCGGTCGGCAACTCGGTGTACGCGGTGGGCGGCGCCCGCCGCCCGACCCACCAACAGTCCGCCGCGACGGTCGAGGCGCTGGACTTCTCGTAGCGGCGGCGGTCCGCCCGGGGTGCGCCGGGCTACCCGGCGGCCTGCGGAGCCGCGGACGTGACCCGCGCTGATGGGGGCGGGGGCCGGTGGCGGGGCCGCGCCTGCGCGGAGTATTCGCGCCACCGCAGGCCCGCGCGGCCGACTTCGCAGGACTGGCGTGCACTTCGCAGAGTCCCGGCGCCCTGCCAAGTGCACGTTCGCTCTGCGAGGTGGTGGGGTCGATGATGCGGCGCGCTCGGCGGCCGCTGCGAGCGGCGTTGGATGCCTGGGCGCGACTTCGCAGGGCCAGCCTGCACTTTGCAGAGCCCCAGCGCCCTGCGAAGTGCACGTCTG
Organism: uncultured Actinomycetota bacterium; assembly: GCA_963750095.1. Taxonomy (GTDB): domain Bacteria; phylum Actinomycetota; class Actinomycetes; order Mycobacteriales; family Pseudonocardiaceae; genus Pseudonocardia. Next base: position 167,150 of record CAVVPJ010000018.1, read on the forward strand.
CCCTGCGAGGTGTGCGGCCAGCGCGGCGGTGGACGGCGACGCGGCGACGTCACGGGCCGAGGGCACGGCGGGGGCGCCGGGTGCCGTGGCGGGCGGTGGGGGCGCGCGAGGCTGTGAGGAGGAGGGGGCTCTGCGGCGGCGGGGGCCGCGCGAGCAGCGGCTACGCGGCCGGTGCGGCGGCGCGGCGGCGGCCCATCACCACGACGAACGCGCCCGGCAGGCTCGCGATCAAGGTGAGGACGCCGTAGGCCACCGCCACGGTGACGCCGAGGGGCGCGCCCAGGCCCGCCATCCAGAACGATACGGCGGCGACGCCCTCGCGCGGACCCCAGCCGCCGACGCTGATCGGCAGCCCCATCGCCATCAGCGCGAGCAGCAGCAGCGGCAGGAGCTCCCACATGGAGGCGTGCGTGCCCGCGGCGTAGGCGGCCACCAGGAACAGCCCGAGGTAGCAGGCCAGCGCGCCCGCCGAGAGCAGCAGGACCGACGGCCAGGCGCCGCGCGCCAGAACGCCCGAGCGCAGGTCGGCGAGCGCCTTGCCCGCGGCCCGGCGCCAGCGCTCGTGCGCTCCGGTGCGGCGGGCGCGCAGCAGCACCACCGACAGTGCGGCCAGGATGCCGAGGCCGACCCCGATGAGCACGATCGGCGTGGTCTTCACACCACCGATCAGCGACGGCACCAGCGCCGGGTGGGTGGGCAGCACGAGCAGCGCCGCGGCGATCAGCACGACCTGGCCCGCTGTCCGCTCGAGCACGACGACCCGCGCCGACCGTCCGACGTCGCCCGCGTCGCGGCCGTGCCGTCGCGCCCTGTCGACGTCGCCGAGCACGCCGCCCGGCAGCACCGAGTTGAGGAACACGGCGCGGTAGCTCTCGGCGACCGCCTCGGCCACCTCCAGCTCCAGCCCGACCCGGCGGGCGATCACCCGCCAGCGCAGCGCGGTGAACACGGTGCTGGCCAGCCCGAGCACGAGCGCCGCCGTCGCCGACCACGGCCCGACCACGCGCAGCCCCGCGGCGAACGCCCCGGTGCCGAGCGCCGAGGCGAGCGCGACGAGCATCGCCACTCCACCGGCGAGCCGTAGCCACGGCACCCGTCGCCCGGGGGCGGCGTGCCGTGTCGGCACCGCGGCGGAGTTCGCGATGTGCCGGGCCCCGGCGTGCGTCATGGAGGGCCTCCGTTCGGGATGGCGAGCAGGTCGACGTGACAGATCACGGCGTGGAGCCGCACGGCGTTCACCCTACGGGTCAACGCGCTGGCTGCGGACACCGTCAGCTCCGGCCGTTGCTCCACTGCGGCGGCTACCCGCTCGGTGAGCCACCGGACGGCGAGCTGACGGTCGTCGTCGCCGAGCCGCCACGGCGTCGACGCGGTGCGCACGGTCATGCCGTGCCGCGCGAAGGCGTCCGCGGTGGTCGCGGCGGCATCAGGGCCGAGCAGTGCGCGACCGGCGACGGTCCGGCGCTGGTGGGCGTCGAACGCCGCGGCGACCTCGGCGTCGACCGGGTCGGGCGGGTCGACCTCGACCTCTCCTGTGACCGTGAGGGTGATCAGGGCGGGCACGCCTGCCGCCGCGCACACCTCGGCGAGGCCGTCGATCTCGGCGGCGGTGAGCACGTCGACGAGCGCCGACGCGGTGACCGCGTCCACCTCGGCGAGGTCGGCGGCGCTCAGCGAGGTGATCTCGTCGCGACGGGTGCTGAGGGCGACGGGTTCGCCGTCGCGGTCGACCACGCCCACGGTGCGTTCGGGGACGAGCGCGAGGAGGGCGGGGTCGCGGTCGAGAAGCAGCCAGCGCTGGGGACCGGGCAGGAGCGGCGCGAGCCAGCGGGTGGTCGAGCCGGTGCCGCACCCGACGTCGAGGATCCGGACCGGGCCCGTCGGCAGTGCGGCGCCCAGCTCGCCTGCGAGCTCGGTGCTGCGGGCTCGGCGGTCGGCGGGCTCGCGCAGCCGCAGCCAGTCCGGCTCCGCGCCCGGTGGCACGTCCGGCGAGGGCGTGGTGGTCACGGCGCGCCACCGCCGTCCTGCAGCAGGGTGACACCGCTGCGACTGAGTCGTGGCAGGGTGACATTCCTGCGATCCCCGGGGGCGAGCGCGGCGCCGACGGCGGCGGCCGTCGCGTCCCAGCCGGGGAGCGTGGTGCCCCGCGCGGCGGCCGCGGCGCGCAGCCGGACGCGCAGGTCGGGCTCGGTGAACCACCGCCGAAGGGCGGCGGCGAGCGCCGCCGCGTCGCCGGGCGGGACGAGCAGGCCGGGCCGGGTGTCGTCGGGGGCGTGGCCGACGGTGTCGGGCAGACCGCCGCCCGAGGTCGCCACCAGCGGGATCCCGCGCGCGAGGGCCTCGGCCGCGGCCATCCCGTAGGTCTCGGTGCGCGAGGCCACGACGACGAGGTCGGCCGCGTCGTACGCGGCGTCGAGCGCGGCCTGGTCGAGCGGGCCGACCAGCCGCACGCGTTCGGCGAGCCCTGCCTGCGCGATGGCCCGCCGCAGCCGCGCCACGTGCTCGGGCGCGCGGTCGAGCGGCCCGGCGCAGACGCACGTCCACGGCCGGTCGGCGACGGCGGCCAGCGCGTCGACGAGCACGTCGTGGCCCTTCAGCGGCGTCAGCGCGGCCACACACAGCAGCGCCGACGCGCCGTCGGTGCCCTTCGCCCGCGGCGCGGGGTCGGTGCCCGGCTCGGCGACGAACACCGCGGCGTCGAGCGGTGTCCCTCCGACGAGCCGCCGCGCGGCCGCCTCGCTGGTGACGACCACCGCGTCGGCCGCGCGCAGCGTCGCGCGCTCGCGGGCGTCCAGGTCGGCGGCCACCGCGGGGGGCAGGCCGGTCTCGTCGGCCAGCGGCAGGTGCACGAGCACGACGAGCCGCAGCCGCCCGGAGTGCGGCACGACGACCTCGGGCACCCCGCAGGCCACCAGCCCGTCGAGCAGGACGGCTCCGCCGTCGGGCACCCCCGCGAGCACCCCCGCCAGCCCGGCCGCGTCGTCGGCGTCGGGCCGCGGCCACCGGCCGGGCACGAGGTGCCGCGCGACCGTCCAGCCGAGGGCGCCCAGCTCCCGCGCGACCCGCCGGCCGTAGGCGTTGCCGCCGCTGGGCGAGCGCGGGTCGTCGACGTCGCCAGGCAGCACGACGTGCAGGTCGCTCACAGACTGCGCTCGTAGCCCGCCGACGCGACGTGCGACTCGTGCAGCGTGACCTCGATCCCGTCGATCCCCCGCGCCGCCTCGCCGAGTGCGCCCTCGTGGATGCGCGCCGCGAGGCGGTCGGCGATCAGGCGCGCGAGGAACTCGGTGGTCGTGTTGACCCCGACGAGGTCGGGGTGGTCGTCGAGGTTGCGGTAGTTGAGGTCGGCGAGCGCCTTGGCGAGCTCCTGGGTGGCCAGGCCGATGTCCACGACGATGTTGTCGGCGTCCAGATCGGCACGTCGGAACGTCGCGTCCACCACGAAGGTGGCGCCGTGCAGAGCCTGGGCGGGCCCGAAGACCTCGCCGCGGAAGCTGTGGGCGACCATCACGTGGTCGCGGACCGTCACCCGGTACACGTCACCCATCGTGGTCGTAGACGACGCGCTGACAAAGGGCCGAGCGCCGTCCGTCCGCCAGCTCGGCCAGAACGGTCGGTAGATGGTCGAACGGCACGTCGCCGGAGACCAGCGCGTCGAACGCCGGATCGGCCAGCAGGTCGAGCGCCAGCGCCAGACGGTCGGCGTACGTGCGTCGCGCCCTCCGTCGCGCCGAGACGGCCCCGACCTGGCTCGCGCGGATCGTCAACCGACGGGAGTGGAACGCCTCGCCGAGCGGGACCGGCACCGCCCGGTCGCCGTACCAGCTCATCTCGATCACCTCGCCCTCGTCGCCGAGCAGCGACAGCGCCAGGCCGAGGCCCTCGGGGTGCCCGGTGGCGTGCACGACGAGGTCGCACTCGTCGGACGCCTCGGCTGGCGTCCGGAACGGCACGCCGAGCGCCGCGGCGGTGGCCGAGCGCGCGGGGTCGGCATCCACCAGCTCGACCCGTCCGCCGGGGAGCGCGCTGAGCAGGCGGGCGACGCAGCAGCCGACCATCCCCGCCCCGATCACCGCGATCCGGTCGCCGACCAGCGGGGCGGCGTCCCACAGCGCGTTCACGGCCGTCTCGACCGTGCCCGCGAGCACGGCGCGGGCGGCGGGCACCCCGTCCGGGACGGGCGTCACGGCCGAGGCGGGCACGACGTACCGGTCCTGGTGCGGGTACAGACAGAACACCGTGCGCCCGACGAGCGGCGGCGGTCCCTGCTCGACCACCCCCACCGACAGGTAGCCGTACTTGACCGGGGCCGGGAACTCGCCGTCCTGGAAAGGGGCGCGCATGAGCGTGTGCTGGCTCGGGGGCACCCCGCCCCGGAAGACCAGCGTCTCGGTGCCCTTGCTGATCCCGGAGTAGCGGGCGCGCACGAGCACCTCGTCGGGCCCCGGCGCGCGCAGCGGCTCGGCGCGGATCTCGCCGACACCGGGGGAGCGCAGCCAGAACGCGCGGCTCACGTCGGCCATGGTCAGATCCTGGCACCCCCGGTCCCGGTGGTCGACGACACAGGACCACGATGAGATGAACCCGATGCCCGCCGTTGTCGTGAAGGAGGACATGGCCATCGGAACTTACGCACCGAGCACGGGGTTCGACCGGGAGCTCGCCTGGGCGGGCGCCGGTCAGCTCGTCGTGCTCGGCGGGGTCGCCGCCTGCGTGGGGCTGAGCTCGGTCGGATGGGCGGCGGGGATCACGTTCGCGATGGTCGTCGGCGTCCTGCTCGTCCGCCACGACCCGATGGGACGGGCCCGCGCCGCGGGTGCGGCGAACCAGGTGACGCTGGCGAGGGCCACGCTCGTCGGCGGCGTCACCGCGCTCGTCGCGGAGGGCGCGCAGGGCCCGGGGATCGTCGTGCTGGTCGCGATCGGCACGGTCGCGCTGGCCCTCGACGGGCTCGACGGCTACCTGGCCCGGCGCTTCGACACCGTCTCCGTGCTGGGTGCGCGGTTCGACATGGAGGTCGACGCGTTCCTCATCCTCGTGCTGAGCGTGCTGGTCTGCCAGTCGTTCGGCCCGTGGGTGCTCGCCATCGGGCTCATGCGGTACGCGTTCGTGGCCGCCATGCACTTCGTGCCGCGGCTGCGTGCGCAGCTGCCGTTCAGCCGGGCGCGCAAGGTCGTCGCGGCGATGCAGGGCGCGATGCTCGTCGCCGCCGCGGCACCGGTCGTGCCGCGGCCGCTCGCCGCCGTTCTCGTCGCGGTCGCGCTGGTAGCGCTCGTGTGGTCCTTCGGCCGTGACGTCCGGTGGTTGCTCGCCCACTCGACCTGATCACACCGGTGTCCCGCCAATACGGCCACGGGGGACACTGGGGGGGTGAACGACCGTGTGCTGCTGCTCGAGGCAATCGCGCTCGCCAAGCACACGCTGCCGTCGGCGTACGCGTTCTCCGTCGGCGCGCTGATCGTCGACGCGCACGGGCGCACCCTCTCGGCGGGGTACACGCACCAGCATGACCCGCGTGACCACGCGGAGGAGGTCGCCCTCGCCAAGCTCGGAACTGGCTGGCGCGCCCCGCACGGCGCGACCCTCTACAGCTCGTTGGAGCCCTGCAGCGTCCGGGCCTCCCGTCCGGTGAGCTGCACCGAGCTGATCCTGGCTGCGGGCGTCACGCGCGTGGTGTTCGCGTGGCGCGAGCCGGAGCTCTTCGTCCACGGCGAGGGCGCCGAGAAGCTGCGGGCCGCGGGCGTCGAGGTGGTGGAGCTGGCCGAGCTCGCCGACGCGGCCAGGGGGATGAACCTCCACCTCCCTGTCTGAGCGGAGCTTGCGGAGCGAGCATCAGCTCTGAGCGGAGCTTGCGGAGCGAGCATCAGCTCTGACCGGCGCCACGCCGTCCCGAGGGCGTCGCTACCCTTCTGAGGGTGTTGACCCGGATGTCGTCGCTGTTCCTCCGTACCCTGCGCGAGGACCCGGCCGACGCGGAGGTACCGAGCCACAAGCTGCTCGTCCGCGCAGGCTACGTCCGCCGCGTCGCCCCGGGGATCTACACGTGGCTGCCGTTGGGCCTCAAGGTGCTCCGCCGCGTCGAGGACATCGTGCGCGAGGAGATGGACGCCATCGGCGCCCAGGAGATCCACCTGCCCGCGCTGCTGCCCCGTGAGCCCTACGAGGCGACCGGGCGCTGGACGGAGTACGGCCCCAACATCTTCCGGCTCAAGGACCGCAAGGGCGCCGACTACCTGCTCGGCCCCACCCACGAGGAGCTGTTCACCCAGGTCGTCAAGGGTGAGTACGCCTCGTACAAGGACTACCCGGTCATCCTGTACCAGATCCAGACGAAGTACCGGGACGAGGCGCGGCCCCGCGCGGGCATCCTGCGCGGGCGCGAGTTCCTGATGAAGGACTCGTACTCGTTCGACCTCACCGACGAGGGCCTCGCCGAGTCCTACCAGCGGCACCGCGACGCCTACGTCAGGATCTTCGACCGGGTGGGGCTGCAGTACGTCATCGTCGCGGCGACGTCCGGCGCGATGGGCGGCTCGGCGTCCGAGGAGTTCCTCGCGGTCGCCGACACCGGTGAGGACACGTACGTGCGCAGCCCCGGTGGCTACGCGGCCAACGTCGAGGCGGTCACCACGACCCCGCCGCCCGCGCGTCCGATCGAGGGCCTGCCCGACGCGCAGGCGCACCACACGCCGAACACGCCCACGATCGAGACGCTGGTCGACTTTCTCAACCGCGACAACGGTGTTGGGCACGACCTCGGGCGTACCTTCACCGCCGCCGACACGCTGAAGAACGTGCTGCTCAAGACGCGCGCGCCCGGCGCGGCGGAGTGGACGCTGCTGGGCGTGGGCGTGCCCGGCGACCGTGAGGTCGACATGAAGCGCCTGGAGGCCGCGCTCGACCCCGCCGAGGTCGCGCTGCTCGACGAGGCCGACTTCGCTGGCTACCCGTTCCTGGTCAAGGGCTACATCGGCCCGGTCGCGCTGGCCGCCAACGGTGTGCGCTACCTGGTCGACCCGCGCATCGTCACGGGCACGGCCTGGGTCACCGGCGCGGACAAGCCCGACCACCACGTGGTCGACCTCGTCGTGGGCCGCGACTTCACCCCCGACGGCACGATCGAGGCCGCCGAGGTGCGCCCCGGCGACCCCGCGCCCGACGGCTCCGGTCCGCTGGAGGCCGCGCGCGGCATCGAGATCGGGCACGTGTTCCAGCTCGGCCGCAAGTACACCGACGCGCTCGGGCTCGTCGCGCTCGGCCCCGACTCCAAGCCGATCCGCATCACGATGGGCTCCTACGGGGTCGGCGTGTCGCGGTTGGTCGCGGCGATCGCCGAGCAGAGCGCCGACGACGACGGGCTGGTCTGGCCCCGCTCGGTCGCGCCGTTCGACCTGCACCTGGTGATCGCCGGGAAGAGCGAGGAGGTCGTCGGCGGGGCCGAGGACCTGGCCGCCGCGCTCGACGCCGTCGGCATCCGCGTGCTGGTGGACGACCGGCGGGCCGCCTCGCCGGGCGTCAAGTTCGCCGACGCCGAGCTGATCGGCGTGCCGACGATCGTCGTCGTCGGGCGCGGCCTCGCCGAAGGGAAGATCGAGGTCAAGGACCGCCGCAGCGGGCAGCGCGAGGAGATCCCGCTGGTCGGGGCCGTGGAGCACCTGCAAGGGCTCGTGCGCGGGTAAGACCCACCGCGGGCCCGACGGCAACTACTCACTGTATTCGCGTGACGCCGCGGCGGAGACTGCCTGCGGGGTGTGCAGGTGACCGACGCGGCCGGGACGGTGCGGTGCACGAGCATCTTCCCGGCCTGCTACTCCGGACGGTGGCCGCACGTCCACTTCGAGGTCTACAAGGACCTCGCGGCGGCGACGTCGGCGGGGGACCCGATCGCGACGTCGCAGGTCGCGCTGCCCAAGGACGTCTGCGACGCGGTGTACGCCACCGACGGCTACGGCACGGGCGTCCGCAACCTCTCCGCCGTCTCCCTCGATACCGACAACGGCTTCCGCGACGGGTGGACAAGCCAGCTCGGAACGATCACAGGCGGCGTCGGGAGTGGGCTGGCCGTCGCTCTCGCCGTACCGGTTAGCGCCTGAAAGACGGCAAGAGGGTCACTGTCCGCTGTCGGGGCGGCAAACTGTCGGCCATGCGTGTGACGAGGGGCACTACGGATCACGCCGTGGGCTTTGACGGGCTACGGGCGGTGGTGGGAGCGGGCGAGGGGATCGTGGGCCGCTTTCCCGGCATCGTCTGCGTGGCGCGCTCCGCCGATCCGGAACCGCTGCGCGAGCTGCTCGCCGTGTGCGCGTCCGTCGCGGGGCCCGAGCCGGGGCGCACGCTCGCCCGCAGGCTCGCCACGTGGATGAGCGGACCGGCGGCGCCGGGGCCCGCACTGCGGTTCGGCACCGTCGCGGCGGCGGGGGAGCAGCTCGCGGTCTACCTCGTCGGCGCGGTCGACGCCCGGGTCGACGCGGCGGGCGGGCTCCAGCTCTCCGGCGCGCACGCCGCCATCGGGACCGACCGCCTCCTGCCCCGCCCGACCGAGCCGATCGTGCTCAGCATCGACGGCGGTCCGGTGCGAGCCGACCCCGCCGACGTGCACGACCTGCGCGCGGGCGTCGTCCCCGGCGCGGGCGTCGTGCTGCATCCGGCGGACTTCGACCCCGAGCCCGCGCAGGCGGGTACCGGGGAGCGCGGGCACGAGTGGTTCGACACCGGCAGGCAGGGGTCCGACCTCTTCCCGAGCCCCGCGTGGGAGCCGGAGGTGCCCGCCCAGCGGGTGCGGGGGAGCAACGGCTCGGCCCGGCTCGCGGAGGTCGAGAGCGATGCGGCCCTGGGCGCCGAGGCAGGCCCCATGCCCGGGTGGGGGCCGTGGGGCGACGAGCCCGGCGCCCGCCCGCCCGAACGGGCCGAGCCCGCCGACCGCGACCCGCTCGCCGAAGCCCTTGCCGAGGAAGCGCCTGCCGACGCCCGCAGCGTCACCGAGGACGCCGTCGACGACGGTGAAGACCCGCTGACCGACCCCCTCCCCGCCGACTCCCCGGACCCCTATCGGGCGACCACGTTCGCGGATCCGCCGGGAGGGGCTCCCTCGGGCGACGCCTGGGCACCTCCGCCCAGCCCGACCGGTGGCCCGACCGCGGCCGACGTTCCCGACGCCCCGACGACCGACGGGCCGGGGATCCGCGGGGTCGACGACGACGCGGTCCGGGACGTCCCGAACGCCGGACGGCACGCGCTCGGCTCCCCGCCGTCGGACATGGCCGCGACGGGCCCGGCCCCGCCCGGTGACCGCCCCACCCCGGCCGAACCCGCGGTCGCCGACGGCGACTCGGGCGACGGGACGTCCCGCGCCTTGGCGCCACCAGGTTCGACGGCGACCTCCGCGGGTCCGACGCAGGCAGTCGCCGCCCGCGCCGGTGCCGCGCCCGGTCCGGCGATGCCCGAGGTCGAGCCCGGCCGTCCGGCTCCCGTCGGGGCCCCGCCCGCCGCTTCCCCCGCACACGACGTGCACGACGGACGGCCGGGCCCGGCCTCCGCCGCGACCCCGTCCCTCGGCGCTCCGTCCTCCAGCTCCGCGGCCGCACCCGGTTCGGCCGACGTCCTGCGCGCCGGGTCGGCGCCCGTCAGGCCTGCGCCGGTCGACGCGACGCAGGCCGGACCCGCTCCCTCAGCGCCTCCGCCCTCCACGCCGGACGTCGCCGCGCCTGCCGCGGCGCCGGGGGAGGACGCGCCGACGGAACGCGTGGCGGGGGGCCGGGTCGGTGGCGCCGGGCCTGGCGCGCCCTCGTCGGCTCGGCGGGCACCTGCCGACCCGGGCCAGAGCGTCGCGGCGCCTGCGGGCCCGGGCCAGGGTGGCGTCGCGCCGGTGGGAGGCGCGGTGACCGGCCGCGGGGACGTCTCCGCCGCATCGGGCGGGTCGTCGTCGGCCGGGCGGGTGTCTCTCGGGCCCGGCCAGGGTGGCGTGGCGCAGGCGGCGGACGCGCCGACCGACCGCGTGGCGGGCCGTGGGGACGTCGCTGCGCAGGCCACCCCGCTGTTCGCGGCTGCCCCGGCGGCCGACCCGCACGAGCCGTCCGCGGGCAACCCACCGGGCGCCTCGCGCGAGCGGCCGGGCGTCGACCTGTTCACCGAAGGCCTGCCCGAGCGCCGGGCCACGTCCGCGGCCGAGGCGACGGCCACGATGCCCGGCCTGCTCTTCGTGCCCCCGGCGAGCGACCCGCCGCCCACCCCGGCCGCGCCCGCGGCCGCCGCCCCCGTCGAGCCCGCCGCCCCCGTCGAGCCCGCCGCCCCCGTCGAGCCCGCCGCCCGCGTCGAGCCCGCCGCCCGCGTCGAGCCCGCGACCACCCGCGGCCGGGCCCGGATCCGTGGCTACCGCTGCGAGAACGGCCACCTCAACGACCCGCGTTCCCCGTCCTGCCTGCACTGCGGGGCGCCCATCGACGAGCGGGTCGGCGGGCTGGTGGCCGGACCACGGCCGCCGCTGGGAAGGCTCGTGTTCGACGACGGCGCCGCGCACGTCGTCGACGGCGGCTACCTCGTGGGCCGGATGCCCGAGGTCGACGAACGGGTCCGCACCGGCGAGCTGCGCCCGATCATCGTCGAGGACCGGGCGGGGTCGGTGTCCCGCGTGCACGCCGAGGTGCGGGTCAGCGGGTGGGACGTCATGGTCGTCGACACCGGCTCCCGCAACGGCACCTACGTCTCCGGCCCCGACGATGGCCAGTGGACCCCGCTGCCCCCGCGCCGCAGCAGGCGGCTGCTGCCCGGCACCCGGGTCCGCCTCGGCGCCCGGATGTTCGTGTTCGAGTCCTCCTCGACCGTCCGCTGATCGCCACGACGCCGTCGTTTCCGGTGATCGAACCCCGATGACGACGGCGCCGAACGGATCACCCGGCGAGGAAGGACAGCCGCACCGAGCGGACCGGGTTGTCGCGGTTCGTGTCCACGAGGCACACCGACTGCCAGGTGCCCAGCGCGGGCCGTCTGTCGAGCACCGGAACCGACAGCGACGGCGACACCAGCGCGGGCAGCACGTGGTCCCGCCCATGGCCCGCGCTGCCGTGGCGGTGCCGCCACTTGTCGTGGACGGGCAGGATGTCGCGCAGGGCGGTGAGCAGGTCCGCGTCGCTCCCCGCGCCGGTCTCGATCACGGCCAGCCCCGCGGTCGCGTGCGGAACCCACACGTGCAGCAGCCCGTCCCCGGCGTCGATCGAGCGCAGGAAGCCGTCGATCTCCCGCCCCAGGTCGACGATGGCCTCCTGGTTCCCGGTGCGTATCTCGATCACTTCGGTGTCCACGCGCCTACTGTCGCAGGTGTGCGTACGGCGTTCGGCTGCGAGTTCGATGTCCCCGACGGCTACCTCAACACCGCGAGCGTCGGCGTGCCACCCGCGCCGGTGGCGGACGCGGTGGAGGCGGCCGTGCGGGGCTGGCGCACCGGCCGGGGCCGCCCGCCCGACTACGACGCGCCCGTCGCGACCGCCAGGGCCGGGTTCGCCGACCTGGTGGGCGTGCCCGTCGGGCGGGTGGCGATCGGCGCGGGCGTGTCGCCGCTGGTCGGGCTGCTGGCGGCCAGCGTGCCCGACGGCGCGCGGGTGCTGGTGGCCCGCGGCGAGTTCACGAGCGTGAGCTGGCCGTTCGCCGCGCAGAGCGGGCGCGGGGTCACCGTCGTCGAGACCGTGCTGGAGGAGATGGGGGAGCGGGCGGCGGAGTTCGACGTCGTCGCGGGAGGCTACAAGTGGCTGCTCAGCCCCCGCGGCACGGCGTGGCTCGCGATCAGGCCCGGATGGACGCCCGTCGCCCACGGCGGGGGCTGGTACGCGGGCGACGACGTGTGGAGCAGCGTCTACGGGCTGCCGCTGCGCCTGGCGCGGTCGACGCCCTCCGCTGAGCGGGGCTTGCGGAACGAACATCAGCGCCGAGGGTCAGGGCCTTCCGGGGAACACCGGGACCGCGGGCGCCTCGCCGACCACGCCACGCCAGCGGGCGCAGCGCAGCGTGGCGTCGGTGAGCGCCGTCATCCCCGCCTCACGCAGGCCCTGGTCGGTGGTCTGTTCCAGCAGCGCGCGCCAGGACGTCATGCAGTCGGTCTCGGCAACCACCGCGAGCCGGGCCGCCGACGCCGCGTCCGTCACCGGCTGCGGCGTCGCGTAGGCGGGCTGCGCGGACACCGGGCGCTGTCCGATCTGGGTGAGCGTCTGCTCGATCCGGCTGCGCAGCTGCCGGTGCACGTCGGCGTCCCGGCGCGCCTGGCTCGCCTGCGGCTCGGCGAGGAACGCGACCGCGAGCGCGTAGCACCACAGCGCCGCGTGCTCGGCGCCGAGCGTCACCTGCAGCGCCTGCGTCGCCTGCCCGTCGATCGTCGACGCCTGCGCCTCGCTCATCCACCTCACCCCAGCACCGCCGCATAGGTTGCACAGCAGGCCGCCACCGACGCGACCAGCCCCACCCGGTGCACGTCCGCGGTGAGCGCGACCTTCCCGGCCGCATCGCCCGACGCCTTCACGGACTTGACCAGCTCGCCGAGGCTCGCGGCGGCCGCAGCCGGTGTCGGCGTCGCGGAAGGGCGCGGGGTGGCCGTCGTCCCGGCCTGGTGGGCCACCTCGGCCTCCAGCGCCGCCGCGTGCTCGGCGCGGGCGGCCCGCAGCGGCCGGACCCGCCCGGCGAGGTCCGGCTCCGCGGTGATCACCGCGTCAGCGAGGGCGGCGTCGGCGCGCGCGGCCTCGGCGAGCGCGACGAGCGGATCGGGGCCGTCGGCCTGCGCCGACCGGGACGGCGCGCAGGCGGCCAACGCCGGTGGCACGAGCAACAGCGCGGTGAGCAGCCTGCGCCGCGGCATCGCCCGACCCGTCATCCACGCCTCCCTGACCCCCGCCCGCGGGCCGCCCATCCTGCCAGTGCCGTCGCGGGCCGGGATCGGCGGAGCGCGACCGACGGGTCGCAGCGGCGGGCGCGATACCCTGACGGACCCACCCCTCCCTCGTCCAGCAGGAGCCACGCCCGATGCCCACCCCCCGCCCTGCGCGCCCGTCGACGGGGCCGCTGCCAGGGCAGCTGCACGGCGTGCTCGAACCCATCGTCACGGATGCCGGGTTCGAGCTCGACGAGGTGGACGTGCGGGCGGCAGGCCGTCGGCACACCGTGAAGGTCGTGGTCGACTCCGACACCGGAGTCGGCCTTGACGACATCGCCCGGCTCTCCCGCGCCGCCGCCGAGGAGCTTGACCGGCACGAGCACCTCATCGGCGGCTCGTACACCCTCGAGGTCACCTCGCCGGGGGTCGACCGGCCGCTGACCGCGCCCCGCCATTGGCGCCGGGCCCGGCGGCGCCTGGTCACCGTGCGGCCGAACGAGGGCAAGCCGTTCACCGGCCGGGTCGGCGACGCAGGCGAGGACGCGGTCACGCTGCTGGTCGACGGCGTGCTGCGGCGCGTCCGCTACGCCGACGTCCAGCGCGCCGCGGTCGAGGTGGAGTTCAAGCCCGCGCCCGAGTCCGAGGTGGCGCTGCTATCGGAGGACGCCCAGTGAACGTCGACATCGCCGCGCTGCGCGCCATCGAGCGCGACAAGGAGATCCCCTTCGAGACGGTGCTGGACGCGATCGAGACCGCGCTGCTCACCGCCTACCGGCACACCGACGGCCACGAGCCGCACGCCCGCATCGACATCGACCGCAAGTCGGGCCTCGTGCGCGTCATGGCGCAGGAGCTCGCCGAGGACGGGGCCGTCGCGCGCGAGTGGGACGACACACCGGAAGGCTTCGGGCGCATCGCCGCCACCACCGCGCGGCAGGTCATCGTGCAACGCCTGCGCGACGCCGAGCACGAGCGCACGTTCGGCGAGTTCTCCGCCAAGGAGGGCGAGATCGTCTCGGGCGTCATCCAGCGCGACGCGCGCGCCAACGCCCGCGGTGTGGTCGTCGTCCAGCTCACCGGCCAGATCGAAGGCGTGCTGCCGCAGGCCGAGCAGGTGCCCGGTGAGACCTACGCGCACGGCGAACGGATCCGCTGCTACGTCGTGGGTGTGACGCGCGGAATGCGCGGCACCCAGATCACGTTGAGCCGCACGCACCCCGGCCTCGTGCGCAAGCTGTTCGCGCTCGAGGTGCCGGAGCTCGTGGACGGTTCGGTGGAGATCGTCGCCGTCGCCCGCGAGTCGGGCCACCGGTCCAAGATCGCGGTGCGGTCCACCGTGTCGGGCGTCAACCCGAAGGGCGCGTGCATCGGCCCGATGGGGGCGCGGGTGCGCAACGTCATGAGCGAGCTGAACGGCGAGAAGATCGACATCATCGACTGGTCGGACGACCCGGCCACGTTCGTCGGCAACGCGCTGTCGCCCTCGAAGGTGGTGTCGGTCACCGTGCTGGACGCGCGCACCCGGACCGCGCGGGTGGTGGTGCCCGACTTCCAACTGTCGCTCGCGATCGGCAAGGAAGGGCAGAACGCGCGGCTGGCGGCGCGGCTCACCGGCTGGCGCATCGACATCCGCAGCGACGCCGACCCGCGCTCGTCCTCGGGCGCACCCGAGTCGGAGTCGGTCGGCTGAGCGAGCCCGCGAGCGAGATGTCGGCGCTGAGCGAGCCCGCGAGCGAGATGTCGGCGCCGGGCGAATCACCCGCGCTGAGCGCCCGGAGCGCGATGCCCCCCGCCGCGGGCACAGATCGTCGCGACGCTGCGCTACACTCAGGACCGGCCCACGACCTGGGCGCAGCTTCGGCCCGTCCGGCTCCTGTCCGGACGTGCGTGGGGTGCCGCACACGGTCGTCGGCTGACGATCTGCTGCGGGTCGTCGTGGTGAAGGGGATACTTGTCCCTGACCCGCGACGGCGGCTTCCCGGACGAGGTGCGTGGCTGCACCCCGCTCCGGAATGCCTCCACCGTGCCGAGCGGCGCTCGGCGTTCCCGCGGGCGCTGCGCGTCCCTGGGCCGCTGGACACCAGCGCGGTACGGCATCTGATCGTCGCAAGTGGGGTCGGGGAGATGCCCAGGCCCGTCGAAGAAGAGAGCAAGGTCGACCCGTCATGAGCCAGTCGTGAAGATCGCACCATGAACGTGCTTCGACACTAGGTTCGAGGTCGAGCGGACTACGCCGCCGGCCTCCGAGTAACAAGGAGTGCAGTGGCAGGCAAGGCCCGCGTGCACGAGCTCGCCAAGGAGCTCGGCATCAGCAGTAAGCAGGTCCTCAGCAAGCTGCAGGACCTCGGGGAGTATGTGAAGTCTCCCTCCTCCACCGTCGAGGCCCCGGTCGTCCGCAAGCTGCGGGAGGCCATGGCAGGCGGTGGCGACAACGGTTCCGCGCGTCGTCCCGGCGCCAACCGTTCCCGCCCGGGTGGTCAGCCCGGCCAGCGCCCGGCCGTCGGCGATGCCCGTTCGGCGGCACCCGCCCGGGCACCCGCCGCCCGCGCCGACGCCGCGCCCGCGCGCCCGGCTCCGGCCGCTGCGGCCCCCGCGGACGAGCGCATCGAGACGCCGCGCCCCGCCGCGTCCGGGCCACGTCCCGGGCCACGGCCCGGCCCGGTCGCCCGGCCGCAGCAGGCCCCGACGCCCGCCGCGCCGCAGGCCCCGACGACGCCGGCAACCCCGGAGCCGTCGGTGCAGAGCCCGGCCGCCCAGCGGCCTGAGCCTGCTCCTTCGGCCCAGAGCCCCGCGGCGCAGGCCCCGCCGAGCCCGGCACCGGCTCGGCCCGCCCCCGCGGCCACGTCCCGGCAGGGCGCGCGCCCCGGCCCGCCCGCCCGTCAGCAGCCCGGCGTGGCCCAGCCCGCCGCCGATGCGGGCGCCGCGACCGTTCCACCGCGCCCGCAGGCCCCCAAGCCGGGTCCGCGCACGCCCAGGGTGGGCAACAACCCGTTCGGCGTCGGCTCCGGCGCCCCGCCGCGCACGGCCGCGCCTCGTCCCGGACCTCCCGCGCAGGGCGGGTCCGGCCAGGGCGGCGGCCAGGCCGCTGCCGCGCAGGGCGGCAACCGGCCCGGCGGACCGCGTCCGCAGGCGCCGCGGCCCGGCCAGGGCGGTCCCCGCCCGCCGTCGCCCGGCAACATGCCGCCGCGTCCGAACCCGGGCATGATGCCCGCGCGTCCGGCAGCAGGCCGTCCCGGGCCTGGTGGTGGCGCGGGTGGTCGTGGCGGCCCCGGTGGTCGTCCCGGCGGTCCCGGTGGTCGTCCCGGCGGTCCCGGTGGTCGTCCCGGCGGCGGTGGCTTCCGTCCCGGCGGCGGCGGCCCCGGCGGCGGCGGTGCCCCGGCGGGCGGTGGCTTCCGCGGTAGTCCCGGCGGCGGCGGTCGTCCGGGTGGCGGCGGCGCGGGTGGCCGCGGCCGCGGCGGTGCCGCGGGCGCGTTCGGCCGTCCCGGCGGTCCCGCGCGCAAGGGCCGCAAGTCGAAGCGGCAGAAGCGGCAGGAGTACGACGCCATGCAGGCCCCCTCGGTCGGCGGCGTCCGCCTGCCGAAGGGCTCCGGCGAGACGATCAAGCTCGCCCGCGGTGCGTCGCTCACCGACTTCGCCGACAAGATCGGCGCCAACCCGGCGTCGCTGGTGCAGGTGCTGTTCCACCTCGGTGAGATGGTGACCTCCACCCAGTCGGTTTCCGACGAGATCCTCGAGCTGCTCGGCAGCGAGATGAACTACGTCGTCCAGGTCGTCAGCCCGGAGGAGGAGGACCGCGAGCTGCTCGACAGCTTCGACCTCTCCTACGGCGAGAACGCGGGCGACGACGACGACCTCGAGTTCCGGCCCCCGGTCGTCACGATCATGGGCCACGTCGACCACGGCAAGACGCGCCTGCTGGACACGATCCGCAAGACCAACGTCCGCGAGGGCGAGGCAGGCGGCATCACCCAGCACATCGGCGCCTACCAGGTCCTCACGGAGCTGGAGGGCTACGAGCGTCCGATCACCTTCATCGACACCCCTGGTCACGAGGCGTTCACCGCCATGCGTGCCCGCGGCGCGAAGTCCACGGACATCGCGGTGATCGTGGTGGCCGCCGACGACGGCGTCATGCCGCAGACGGTGGAGGCGATCAACCACGCCCAGGCGGCCGACGTGCCGATCGTGGTCGCGGTCAACAAGATCGACGTCGAGGGCGCCAACCCGGCGAAGATCCGCCAGCAGCTCACCGAGTACAACCTGGTGGCCGAGGAGTACGGCGGCGACACGATGTTCGTCGACATCTCCGCCAAGCAGGGCACCAACATCGACCAGCTGTTGGAGGCCATCCTCCTCACCGCCGACGCGTCGCTGGACCTGCGGGCCAACCCCAACATGGAGGCCCAGGGCGTCGCGATCGAGGCGCACCTCGACCGCGGCCGCGGCCCGGTGGCCACGGTCCTGGTGCAGCGCGGCACGCTGCATGTCGGTGACTCGATCGTCGCAGGCGACGCCTCCGGGCGCGTCCGGCGGATGCTCGACGAGCACGGTGCCGACGTCACCGGGGCGCTGCCGTCGCGGCCGGTGCAGGTCATCGGCTTCACGTCGGTGCCAGGCGCGGGCGACACGTTCCTCGTCGTCGACGAGGACCGGGTGGCCCGCCAGATCGCCGACCGGCGCCGCGCCCGGGAGCGCAACGCCGAGCTGGCCAGCCGCCGCAAGCGCGTCTCGCTCGAGGACCTCGACGCCGCGCTGAAGGAGACCAACCAGCTCAACCTGATCATCAAGGGTGACAACTCGGGTACCGTCGAGGCCCTCGAGGACGCGCTCCTGAAGATCGACGTGGGTGACGACGTCGAGCTGCGCGTGATCCACCGCGGCGTCGGTGGCATCACCGAGGGCGACATCAACCTCGCCATCGCCGACAACGTCATCGTGCTGGGCTTCAACGTCCGCGCCGAGGGCAAGGCCACCGAGCTCGCCAACCGCGAGGGTGTGGAGATCCGCTACTACACGGTGATCTACCAGGCCATCGAGGAGATCGAGGCGGCGCTCAAGGGCCTGCTCAAGCCGGAGTTCGAGGAGGTCGAGCTGGGCCGGGCCGAGGTCCGCCAGGTCTTCCGGTCCTCGCGCTTCGGGTCGATCGCGGGCTGTCTGGTCATGGGTGGGGTCATCCGGCGCAACGCCAAGGCCCGCCTGATCCGCGACAGCGTCGTGGTGGCCGAGAACCTGTCGATCAACTCGCTGCGGCGGGAGAAGGACGACGTGGTCGAGGTCCGCGAGGGCTTCGAGTGTGGTCTCACGCTCGGCAGCTTCAACGACATCAAGGAAGGCGATGTCATCGAGACCTTCGAGATGCGGGAGAAGCCCCGGAGCTGAGGACGGCATCCGCGCCGAGCGGAGGCCTGGCGCTGTCAGGGTGCGTGGTACGTGGCCGCGGAGCGTGATGTCACTGTACGTCGGAGCCTTGGAGCTGGACGTCCTGCTCGGGGACGTCCACTCCCTGAAGGAGAAGCGGTCGCTGGTGCGGCCGCTCGTCGCGGAGCTGCGGCGGCGGTTCGAGGTCGCGGTCGCCGAGGCGGGTCATCTCGACCTGCACCGGCGGTCGCTGATCGGCGTGAGCTGTGTCGCCGCCGACCACGCCCACGTCGTCGCCGTGCTCGACCGCTGCGAGCGGTTCGTGGCCGCGCGACCCGAGATGGAGTTGCTCTCGGCCCGGCAGCGGTTGCTGGGCCCTGAGGACACGCAAGAAGGATCTGACGGGACGGTCACTCGGTCACGGGAAGGGTGACGTGGCCCGGCAGGAGATACGGAGACCTTCACATGGTTGACCACCCCCGCGCACGGCGGCTGGCCAAGCGGATCACGCACATCGTGGCCGAGGCCCTCGAACACGAGGTGAAGGACCCGCGGCTGGCGATGGTGACCATCACCGACACCCGCGTGACCGGTGACCTGCGTGAGGCCACGGTCTACTACACGGTGCTGGGCGAGACCGTCGACGCCGAGCCCGACATCGCCGGTGCCGCGGCGGCGCTCGCGAGCGCGACCGGGGTGCTGCGGTCCAAGGTCGGGGCAGGCACGGGCATCCGGCACACGCCGTCGCTGTCGTTCGTCGCCGACGCCGTGCCCGACGAGGCGCGGCGGATGGAGGAGCTGCTCGCGCGCACCCGCGAGTCCGACGCCGAGGTCGCGAGGCGGGCCGTCGGCGCGCGGCACGCGGGCGACGCCGACCCCTACCGGGCGCCGCGTGAGCACGACGACCTCGCCTGGGACGACGACTGACCGCCTGCGAGATTCCCCCCATTCCGCCCATGCGGGGCGGCGCCGACGGCTACGCTCCGTGCGGCCCACTGAATCCTTCCCGAGGAGCGTTATTGGTCGTCGACCCCGCACAGGCGGCCGCCGACGTGCTGTCCGAAGCCGCCGACGTCACGCTGCTGGCCCACATCCAGCCCGACGCCGACTCGCTCGGCAGCGCGCTCGCTCTGGGCATCGCGCTGCGCCGCCGCGGCGCCGCCGTCCGGGTGGCGTTCGCGACCCCCGACGAGATACCCGACACCTTGCGTGCCTTCGATGTGCTCGGGCTCGTGGTGCCCGCCTCCGCCGTGCCCGCGGCTCCCGACGTGGTGGTCGCGTGCGACGCCGCCGAGCCCGCCCGCCTCGGCCCGCTGGCCGCCGCGTTCGACGCCGCCCGCGTCTCGATCATGATCGACCACCACGTCTCCAACCCGGGCTTCGGCGACATCCGGCTGCTCGACCCCGAGGCGGAGGCCACCGTCGTGCTCGCGCACCACGTGCTGGTGGCGCTGGGCGCGCCGCTGGACGTCGACGTCGCGCGCTGCCTCTACGCCGGGCTCGTCACCGACACGGGTGGCTTCCGCACCGCGGGCGAGGCGGCCCACCGGATGGCCGCCGAGCTGGTCGCGGCCGGGGTCCGGCCCGACACGCTCATACGGCCCCTGCTGGACACCCACCCGTTCGGCTGGTTCGCCGCGCTGGCCCGTGCGCTCGAGGGGTGCGTGCTCGAAAGGGACGCCGCGGGCGGCCTCGGGCTCGTCCACACCGCGCTCCCCGCGGTCGACGTGGCCCGCTTCCGGTCCGCC
This sequence comes from uncultured Actinomycetota bacterium, assembly GCA_963750095.1. Taxonomy (GTDB): domain Bacteria; phylum Actinomycetota; class Actinomycetes; order Mycobacteriales; family Pseudonocardiaceae; genus Pseudonocardia. The sequence goes on from CAVVPJ010000018.1 coordinate 187,109, forward strand.
GAGCTCGACAGCGTCATCGACGCGGTGCGCACCGCCGCGGAAGCCGAGGTCGCGCTCGTGCTCAAGCAGGTCGGCGAGCGCCGCTGGTCGGCGTCGCTGCGGTCGAAGGGCGCGGTCGACGTCTCTGTCGTCGCCGCGCGGCTCGGCGGCGGTGGGCACCGTGCAGCGGCCGGGTTCACCCGCGACGGCACCCTCGGGCAGGTGCTCTCCGAGGTCCGTTCGGCACTGGCCGTGCACGCCCGCCCGCTCGCCTCGTGAGCCGCCGCCCGATGCGTCTCTCCGCAGCACCGAGAACCGCGGTTGCGGTTACGGTTCACGCCGTGAGCGCCGATCACCCGCTTCCGACCGACGCCGCCCACCGCCGGGCGTTCCTTGTCGCCTTCCTCCGGCGGCCCGCGACGATGGGCGCCGTCGTGCCCAGCTCAGCGCGCCTGTCCGCCGTGCTCGCCTCCGTCGTCCCCACCGCGGGCACGCCCGTCGTCGTCGAGCTCGGGCCCGGTACGGGCGCCGTGAGCGCCGTCATCGACGAGCGCCTCCCGCCCGGCGCGCGGCACCTCGCGGTCGAGCTCGACGCGGGCATGGTCGACTTCCTCGCCCGCACCCGTCCCGGTCTCGAGGTGGTCCACGGCGACGCACGCGACCTCGGGAAGCTCCTGGCCGAACGGGGCCTCAACGACGTCGACGCCGTGGTCTGCGGGCTGCCGTGGGCGTTGTTCGACGAGCCGACCCAGCACGCGGTGCTGACCGAGGTGGGCAACGCGATCGGCGGCACCGGGGCGTTCGCCACGTTCGCCTACCTGCCCGGCCTGGCGCTCCCCGCCGCGCGGCGGTTCCGCCGCACGCTGCGCGCGCGGTTCGAGGAGGTCATCGTCTCCGCGACGGTGTGGCGCAACATGCCACCCGCGTTCGTCTACATCTGCCGCAGGCCGACGGGTTGAGCCGGGCGCGCGTCCCGGCGGGGGAGATCCTGCGGCTGGCCGGACCGGCCCTGCCGGTGCTCGCCGCCGAGCCGCTCTACCTGCTCGTCGACACGGCCGTCGTCGGGCGGCTCGGCGCGGTGCCCCTGGCGGGCCTCGCGGTCGGCGCCGTCCTGTTCGCTCAGGTCACGAGCCAGCTCAACTTCCTCTCCTACGGCACGACCGCCCGCACGGCGCGGCTGTTCGGCTCGGGGCGGCGCGCGGACGCCGTCGACGAAGGGGTGCAGGCGACCTGGCTCGCCCTCGCCGTCGGCGCGGTGGTCCTCGGTGTCGGCCAGCTGGTGGCCCGGCCGGTCGCCGACGTGCTCGGCGACGGCGGCGCGATCGCGGACGCGGCCGTCACCTGGCTGCGGATCGCGCTCATCGGGGCGCCGCTGCTGCTCGTGACGCTGGCGGGCAACGGGTGGATGCGCGGCGTCCAGGACACCCGTCGGCCGCTGCGGTACGTCCTCGCGGGCAACGGCGTGTCCGCGCTCGCGTGCGTCGTGCTCGTGCACGGGATCGGCGGATGGGACGGGCTCGGGCTCGTGGGGTCGGCGTGGGCGAACGTCGCGGGCCAGTGCGTCGGTGCCGCGCTCTTCCTCGGTGCGCTGGTGCGGGAGGCGCGCGGGTCGTGGCGGCCCCGCCCGTCCGTGCTGCGCGTGCAGCTCGCCATGGGCCGCGACCTCGTCGCCCGCAGCCTCGCGTTCCAGGCCTGCTTCCTGTCGGCCGCGGCGGTCGCCACCCGGTTCGGCGCGCCCGCGGTGGCCGCGCACCAGATCGTCCTGCAGCTCTGGACGTTCATGGCGCTCGTCCTCGACGCGGTGGCGATCGCGGCGCAGTCGCTGGTCGGTGCGGCGCTCGGCGGCGGGGAGGCCGGGCGCGCGAAGGTGCTCGCCGCCCAGGTCACCCGCTACGGGCTGGTCCTCGGCATCGGGTTCGGCGTGCTGTTCGCGGCGCTGTCCGGGGTGCTCCCACCGGTGTTCACGCCCGACCCGGCCGTGCTCGCCGCCGTGCCGGTCGCATGGTGGTTCTTCGCGGCGCTGCAGCCGGTCGCTGGCGTCGTCTTCGCGATCGACGGCGTGCTGCTCGGCGCGGGCGACGCGGCGTTCCTGCGCACGTCCACGCTGGCCGCCGCCGTCGTCGGGTTCCTGCCGTTGATCTGGGCCTCGCTGGCGTTCGGGTGGGGGCTGGCCGGGATCTGGTCGGGGCTGGCGGCGTTCATGCTGGTGCGGCTCGCGGCCGTCGGTCTGCGGGTGCGCGGCGGGCGCTGGGCCACCACGGGCGCGGTGCGCTGAGCGGCGCGCCCACTCCCCTGCCGGCTCGGGGGTCTCGCGCACCTCGCCGTCGCGGGCGAACAGCAGGAACCGGTCGAAGCCTCGGGTGCACCAGCGGTCGTGGGTCGCGGCGAGCACCGTGCCGTCGAACGCGTCGAGCGCCTGCTCCAGCGCCTCGGCCGAGGCGAGGTCGAGCCGAGCACGGCGACCGAGGCCGCGTCGAACTCCACCTCGGCCGCGTAGCCGCCCGCCTCGCCGCACGCGACGAGCGCGTCGGCGTAGCGGACCTGGGTGCGCTCGGTGTCGTCGAGCGCGTTCTCCGCGGCCCGCAGCCGACTCCTCGCGGCGCGGACGGGCGGCGGGGCGAGCGAGAGCGCGAGATCGGCCAGCGTGGACGCGTCGTCGGCGTCGAACTTCGGGGAGCCGATGGCCCGACGAGCGCGACACAGGCGCCGTCGCCGACGCGGAAGCTCACGTCCGCGAACAGCTCGCGGCCGTCGGGCAGGACGTGCCCGACCGCCACCGCCTCGATGTGGCCCACGAAGTGCAGATGCTGGGCCGTCCAGGCGCCCCTGTCGAGCGGATTGGGAGAATCGCCGCGTGGAAGCCGGACTCGTGATCGTCGACAAGCCCGCCGGGTTGACCAGCCATGACGTGGTCGCGCGGCTGCGGAGGACCCTGCGCACCCGCAAGGTCGGGCACGCGGGCACGCTCGACCCGATGGCGACCGGTGTGCTCGTGTGCGGCGTCGAGCGCGGCACCAAGCTGCTGGGCCACCTCACGCTGACCACCAAGGCGTACACCGCCACGATCCGGCTCGGGGCCACCACGACCACCGACGACGCCGAGGGTGCGGTCGTCGACACCGCCGACGCGTCGGGGGTGGCCGACGCGGCGATCGCGGCCGGGGTCGCCGCGCTGACCGGCCCCATCGACCAGGTGCCCAGCGCGGTGAGCGCGATCAAGGTCGACGGTCGGCGGGCCTACGCACGCGTGCGGGCGGGGGAGGCGGTGGTGCTCGCGGCGCGGCCGGTCACCGTCTCCGCTTTCGACGTGCTGGAGCGGCGTGGCCCCGACCTGGACGTCGCCGTCGAGTGTTCGTCGGGGACGTACGTGCGGGCGCTGGCCCGCGACCTCGGCGCCGCACTGGGGGTCGGGGGCCACCTCACGGCGCTGCGCCGCACGCGGGTGGGCCCTTTCACCCTCGCGCACGCGCGTACGCTTCCCCAGCTGGAGGCGGATCCGGCGCTGTCACTGACGCTCGACGAGGCGGTCGCCGTCGCGTTCCCCCGCCGGGACGCCGACCCGGCCGAGGCGGCCGACCTCGCGCACGGCCGCCCGCTCGCGGCCGCGGGCGTCGACGAGATCCAGGGCGTCTTCGCCCCCGACGGCCACGTGCTCGCCCTGGTGCGCGACCGCGACGGCCGCGCCCGCCCCGTCGTCGTCCTCGCTCCCGCCTCAGCCCAGCCCTGACCCCGCCCACGGTGACTCACCGTGTCGGAACGCGGGACTCACCGTGTCGGAACGCGGGACTCACCGTGTCGGGATGCGGGACTCACCGTGGGGGGATGGTGGCGATCTCGTCCAGCCAGATGCGGGCCGACAGGTCCGAGGGGGCGCGCCAGTCGCCGCGGGGGGACAGCGAGCCCCCCGCCGACACCTTCGGCCCGTTCGGCATCGCCGAGCGCTTGAACTGGCTGAACTGGAAGAACCGGCGGGCGAACACCTCGAGCCACCGGCGGATCTCCGCCAGGTCGTAGGCGCGGTGCTCGTCGGCGGGAAACCCCGACGGCCAGTCGCCCCGCGCGGCGTCCCTCCACGCGTGCTCGGCCAGGAACGCGATCTTCGAGGGCCGGAAGCCGTACCGCAGCACGTGGAACAGCGTGAAGTCCTGCAGCGGGTACGGCCCGACGGTGGCCTCGCTGCGCTGCACCGCCGCCCCGTCCTCCCCGGGCACGAGCTCGGGGGTGATCTCGGTGTCCAGCACGTCGGTGAGCACCTCGCCCACCTCGGGCGCGAACTGCCCCGACGACACCACCCACCGGATCAGGTGCTGGATCAGCGTCTTGGGCACGCCCGCGTTGACGTTGTAGTGCGCCATCTGGTCGCCGACGCCGTAGGTGCACCACCCCAGCGCGAGCTCCGAGAGGTCGCCGGTGCCCAGAACGATGCCGCCGCGCTGGTTGGCCGCCCGGAAGAGGTAGTCGGTGCGCAGTCCGGCCTGCACGTTCTCGAAGGTGACGTCGTACACGGGCTCGCCCGCCGAGAACGGGTGCCCGAGCTCCTTGAGCATCAGCCGGGCGGTCTCCGTGATGTCGATCTCCGTGAACGTCACGCCGAGGGTCGTGGCCAGCCGCGTGGCGTTGCCCTTCGTCCGGTCGCCCGTCGCGAAGCCCGGCAGGGTGAAGGCGAGGATGTCCGAGCGGGGCCGCCCCTCGCGGTCCATCGCCCGCGCCGCGACGATCAGCGCGTGCGTCGAGTCCAGGCCGCCGGACACGCCGATCACGACCCGCGGATGGTCCAGCGCGCGCAGCCGCTGCTCGAGGCCCGCGACCTGGATGCTGTAGGCCTCGAAGCAGTCCTGCTCCAGGCGCGCGGGGTCGGCGGGCACGAACGGGAAGCGCTCCACCTCCCGCCGCAGCCCGAGGTCCGCGCCGGGCGGGTCGAGCCGGAACCCGATCCGGCGGTGTCCCTCGACCGTCGCGGCGTGGTGGCGGCGGTTGTCGTCGAAGGTCCCCATCCGCAGCCGCTCCGAACGCAGCAGGTCGAGGTCGACGTCGGCCACCGAGCGCCGCTCGCCCTTCGGGAAGCGCTCCGACTCGGCCAGCAACACGCCGTTCTCCCAGACCATCGTCTGGCCGTCCCACGCGAGGTCGGTGGAGGACTCGCCCTCGCCCGCCGCCGCATAGACGTACGCCGCGAGGCAGCGCGACGACGCCGAGCGCGCCATCAGCTTGCGGTCCTCGGCGCGGCCGATCGTGATCGGACTGCCGGACAGGTTGGCCAGCACCGTCGCGCCCGCCAGCGCCGCCTCGGCCGACGGCGGCACGGGCACCCACATGTCCTCGCAGATCTCGACGTGCAGCACGAAGCCGGGGACGTCCTCGGCCGCGAACAGCAGATCGGGCCCGATCGGCACCTCGAAGCCCGCGACGCGTGCCGTCCCGCGCAGGTCGTCACCCGGCCCGACCTGGCGGCGCTCGTAGAACTCCCGGTAGGTCGGCAGGTACGACTTCGGCGCGAGCCCCAACAGCCGCCCGCGGTGCACCACGGCCGCCACGTTCACGAGCCGGTGCCGGTACCGGATCGGCAGCCCGACGACCAGCACCGGCAGCACGTCGGCCGACCCCTCGACCACGGTGGCGAGCGCACGTTCGGCCGCGTCGAGCAGCGGGTCCTGCAGCAGGATGTCCTCGATCGAGTACCCGGACAGCGTCAGCTCGGGGAAGATCGCCAGCCCGACGCCCTCGTCGGCGCACTCGCGCGCGACCCGCAGCACGGATGCGGCGTTGGTGGGCGGGTCGCCGATCGCCGTGCGCAGCGTGCAGGCCGCCACCCGCAGGAAGCCGTGCCCGTATGCCCCCCGGAAGTCGCGCTCCACACGCGCAGTCTGCCCGATCGGCCCGCACCCGACCGGTGTCGTCCCCGTCACGCCGGCATGCTGGAGAGATGTCCGCCCGACGGCGCCCTGTCGCCGTGCTGTGCGCCGTGTCGTGCGTCGTGGCCGCGCTGATCTCCGCTTGCACCGTCCCCACCGCGGGCAGCCCGGCGGCGGGGGAGGGGGCCGCGCCTCCCGCGGAGCTCACCCGCTTCTACAGCCAGAAGCTCGTGTGGGGACCGTGCGCGCCGTACGCCACCACCGCCGACGACAAGGCAGCGTTCGCCGCGAAGACGTACGAGTGCGCCCGCCTCACGGTGCCGCTGGACTACACGAAGCCGGACGGGAAGGCCGCCACCGTCGCCGTCCTCCGGCAGAAGGCCACCGGAAGCCGGATCGGCTCCCTGCTGTTCAACCCGGGCGGCCCGGGCGCCTCGGGGATGAGCCTGGTCGCGTCGCTGGCGGGGCAGCTGCGCGACAGCCCGCTGGCGGAGCGGTTCGACCTCGTCGGGTTCGACCCGCGCGGTGTCGGGGCGAGCACCCCGGCCATCGACTGCCTCACCGACGCCGACTGGGTCGCCGAACGGGCCGACCTCGACGTCGACCCGTCACCGGCGGGGGTCGCCCAGACCGAGGCTGAGAACAAGCTCTACGCCCAGCGGTGCACGCAGCGTTCCGGCGGGGACGACGTGCTGGCCAACGTCGGCACCCGCGACGCCGCGCGCGACATGGACGTCCTGCGCGCCGCGCTCGGCGACCCCAAGCTCACCTACCTCGGCTACTCCTACGGCACGTTCCTCGGCACGACCTACGCGGAGCAGTTCCCCCGCAACGTCCGCGCGATGGTGCTCGACGGGGCCGTGGACCCCACCCAGAGCGCCGTCGACCGCAACGTCGACCAGTACACGGGCTTCCAGAAGGCGTTCGACGCCTACGCGGCCGACTGCGCCAAGAGCCCGACCTGCCCGCTGGGCGCCGACCCCGCACAGGCGACGGCCGCCTACCAGGGCCTCGTCCGGCCGCTCATCGCGAAGCCGCTGGCCGCGGGCGCGCGGACGCTGTCCTACAACGACGCCATCATCGGCACCCTGCAGGCGCTCTACCTGCAGGATCTCTGGCCCGCGCTGACCAGGGCGCTGAGCGGCCTGCGCGGTGGCGACGCGCGGGTGCTGCTCGCGCTCGCCGACCTCTACGACGAACGCGGCCCGGACGGCCACTACGGCAACACCCAGGAGGCGTTCACCGCCGTCCTCTGCCAGGACCAGGCGCGCACCACCGACCGCGCGGTCGTCGCCGACACGAACCGGCGCACCAACGCCGCCGCGCCGTTCACCGATCCCGGGCTGGGCGCGGTGGGGGCGCTGGACGTGTGCGCGTTCTGGCCGGTGCCGCCGACCGACCAAGCGCACACCCCCGAGGTCCCCGGCCTGCCGCGGACGCTCGTGGTCTCCACGACCGGCGACCCGGCCACTCCCTACCAGGCGGGGGTCAACCTGGCCCGCGAGCTGGGCGCCGCGCTCCTGACGTTCGAGGGCACCCAGCACACCGCCTCGCTGCACGGCGACCGCTGCGTCGACGACGCCGTCACCGCCTACCTCGTCGACGGCGCCCTGCCCGCCGACGGCACCCGCTGCGGTACCGCCTGATCAGCGCTGTGCGAGACTCGGAGCGACGTAGGGCGCGGCCGAGGAGGAAACCGTTCATGTCGATGGAGCAGCCCGAGCTCGTGGTGGAGCGCTACCTGCGGCGGCTCGGCGGTGGACGACCCGATCCGACCAGCATCGGCTTCTACGCCGCGGTCGACGCGATGCGCGCGGTCGACCCGCTGGTCGCCGAGTGCGTCGTGCGCGAGCTCGCCGACCAGCGGTCCAACATCAAGCTGATCGCCAGCGAGAACTACTCGTCGCTGGCCGTCCAGCTGGCGATGGGCAACCTGCTCACCGACAAGTACGCCGAGGGCTACGCGGGCCACCGGTTCTACGCGGGCTGCGACAACGTCGACGCCATCGAGGAGCACGGCGCGAAGCTCGCCCGCGACCTCTTCGGCGCGAACCACGCCTACCTGCAGCCGCACTCGGGCGCCGACGCCAACCTCGTCGCGTTCCTGGCCATCCTCGCGACGCGTGTCGAAAGCCGCCTGTTGGACCGGCTCGAGGCCAAGAACGTCTCGGCGCTGTCCGCCGAGCAGTTCGGCGAGCTGCGCGCCGAGCTGAACAACCAGCGGCTGCTCGGCATGGACTACTACTCCGGTGGCCACCTCACCCACGGCTACCGCTTCAACGTCTCCGCGCGGATGTTCGACGCCCGCAGCTACACCGTCGACCGGGCCACCGGCCTCCTCGACCTCGACGCGCTGCGCGCCCAGGTGCAGGAGGTCCGGCCGCTCATCCTGCTCGCCGGGTACAGCGCCTATCCCCGCAAGATCGACTTTGCCCGGATGCGGGAGATCGCCGACGAGGTCGGCGCCACGTTCATGGTCGACATGGCGCACTTCGCGGGCCTGGTCGCGGGCAAGGTGTTCACCGGCGCCTACGACCCGGTGCCGCACGCCCACATCGTCACCAGCACCACGCACAAGACGCTGCGCGGCCCGCGCGGCGGCCTCGTGCTGTCGAGCGTGGAGTACGCCGACGCCGTCGACAAGGGCTGCCCGGCCGTGCTCGGCGGTCCGCTGCCGCACGTCATGGCGGCCAAGGTGATCGCGCTGCGGGAGGCCGCGCGGCCCGCGTTCGCCGAGTACGCCGCCCGGATCGTCGACAACGCCCGCACGCTCGCCGACGCGCTGCAGAAGCACGGCATGACCGTCCCCACGGGCGGCACGGACAACCACCTCGTCCTCGCCGACGTCGCCACCTCCTTCGGGCTGACCGGTCGGCAGGCCGAGAGCGCGCTGCGCGGCGTGGGCATGACGCTCAACCGGAACTCGCTGCCGTTCGACCCGAACGGGCCGTGGTACACCAGCGGCCTGCGGCTGGGCACCCCGGCCCTCACCACGCTCGGCATGGGCGTGGCGGAGATCGAGGAGATCGCCGAGGTGATGACCGACGTGCTCCGCGCGACCACCCCGGTCGTCACGAACGGGACGCCCAGCAAGGCCAAGTACACCGTCGAGCCCCAGGCCGAGGCCGAGGCCCGGTCGCGGATCGCGGCCCTGTGCCAGAAGTTCCCGGTCTACCCCGAGATCGATCTCTCGATTCTCGACCCCGCGGCGTGAGCGAGCGACACAGCACGACCCCGGAAACCTTCGCGTAACACGCCGTTCCTAGGCTCACGCCCATGGATCGGCAGCAGGAGTTCGTGCTCCGCACGCTCGAGGAACGTGACATCCGCTTCGTGCGGCTGTGGTTCACCGACGTGCTCGGCTACCTCAAGTCGGTGGCCGTCGCGCCCGCCGAGCTCGAGGGGGCGTTCGCCGAGGGCATCGGGTTCGACGGCTCCGCGATCGAGGGCTTCGCGCGCATCTACGAGTCCGACATGGTCGCCCGCCCCGATCCCTCGACCTTCCAGGTGCTGCCGTGGGAGACGGCAGCGGGGGAGCACTACTCCGCGCGGATGTTCTGCGACATCGCCATGCCGGACGGCTCCCCGTCATGGGCCGACCCCCGGCACGTGCTGCGCCGCGCGCTCTCCAAGGCGGGCGAGGCCGGGTTCACCTGCTACGTGCATCCCGAGATCGAGTTCTACCTGCTGCGCGACCTCCCCTCCGACGGCTCGCCGCCAACGCCCGCCGACTCGGGCGGCTACTTCGACCAGGCCAGCCACGACGTTGCGCCGCACTTCCGGCGCAACGCCATCGAGACGCTCGAGTCGATGGGGATCTCCGTCGAGTTCAGCCACCACGAGGGCGGCCCCGGCCAGCAGGAGATCGACCTGCGCTACGCCGACGCGCTGACGATGGCGGACAACATCATGACCTTCCGGTACGTGGTCAAGGAGGTCGCGATCACCCAGGGCGTGAACGCCTCGTTCATGCCCAAGCCGTTCTCCGGGCATCCGGGCTCGGCCATGCACACCCACTTCTCGCTCTTCGAGGGCGACCGCAACGCGTTCCACGACGCCGAGGACCCCTACGCGCTCTCCGAGACGGGCAGGGCGTTCGTCGCGGGCGTGCTGCGGCACGCGCGGGAGATCACCGCGGTGACCAACCAGTGGGTCAACTCCTACAAGCGCCTGATCGTCGGCGGCGAGGCGCCGACGGCGGTCTGCTGGGGGCACGCCAACCGCTCCGCGCTCGCGCGGGTGCCGATGTACTCGCCGTCGAAGTCCTCGACGCGCCGCGTGGAGATCCGCACGCTGGACACGGCGTGCAACCCCTACCTGGCGTTCGCCGTGATCCTCGGCGCGGGGCTGCAGGGCATCGCGAAGGGCTACGAGCTGGGCGCGCCCACCGAGGACGACGTGTGGTCGCTCACCGAGACCGAGCGGCGCGCGATGGGCTACGAGTCGTTGCCGCAGAACCTCACCGAGGCGCTCACGGCGATGGAGCACTCGGAGCTCGTCGCCGAGATCCTCGGCGAGCACGTCTTCGACTTCTTCCTGCGCAACAAGCGCGCGGAGTGGGACGGCTACCGGCGCCAGGTCACGCCGTACGAGCTGTCGACCTACCTGCCGGTGCTCTAGAAGACGACGAGAGGGCCCGCATCCCGGTGGGGTGCGGGGCCCTCGTCGCGTCGTCGGGGATCAGTTGTGCTTGATGTCGAACTCGTGGTTGCCGAAGATCGAGTTGCCGCTCTGCGAGGGCGCGGTCGGGCCTTTGAGCAACACGCCCGTCCGGTTGGCGAAGATCGTGTTGTTGGTCAGCGTGAACGGGCCGTCGGTGTCGACGTAGATGCCGTAGCGGTCGTTCTGCCCGATGATGTTCCCGCGCAGCTCGGTCGTGGTGGCCTCGCTCACGATCCGGACGCCGTCCTGCTTGTTGCCGCGGACGTCGTTGTCGCGCAACGCGTTGTCCTGGCCGGTCTGCGCGATGCCGATGCCGGACTCGTTGTTGTCGTAGATCTTGTTGTTCTGGATGACGTTGTTGCCGGACTCGTTGATGTTGATGCCCTGCGAGGCGTTCTGGAACGTCTCGTTGTTCTCGATCGTGTTCCGGTCGGAGTGCTGGTAGAGCACGATGCCGTGGTGCTGGTTCCGGTAGACGATGTTGCCGGAGATGTCGCTGTCCACGCAGTCCTCGGCGAGGATGATCCCGTGCTTGCCGTTGTCGTGCACGACGTTGTTCTGGATCTTCAGGTTGTGTGAGCCGGTGTGCGGGTCGATGCCGTACAGCACGCTGTCGTGGATGTCGTTCCCGGTGATCGACAGGCCGCCGACGCCGAACGAGTACACGCCGAAGTAGAGGTGGGACACCTCGCTGTCGGCGATGTGGCCGCCGCTGCCCTCCGTGCGCCAGGAAAGCCCGTACGACTCCCGGTCGCCGAACCCGAGGTAGGCCAGCAGCGCCTTGTCGATCGTCATCTGGCCGCCGTCGCGAGCCAGCAGGAAGCTGCGCCCGTCGGCCGGGTTCGCGTCGACCTGCTGCTTGGTGTCGTCCCACGAGGTGATGCAGCTGCCGGTGACGGCGAGCCCGCCGCCGAACACCTTGACGTTGGAGTACGCGGGCCCGACGCTGCGCAGCTTCAGCCATTTCACGTCCGGCGCCGAGATCGTGACCGAGGCACCCTTGTCGATCTCGATGCTCGCGCCCGCCAGCCATTCGCCCGGCGACACCTCACGCAGCGCGGTCGGGTTGCCGACGGCCTTGGCGAGCCGGTCGAGCGTCACCCCGGTGCCCGAGGTGACCTGGATCGTGTTGGTGGCCCTGTCGAAGGTCGCCGAGACCCCGGACGACGACCCGCCGCCGGACGTGGCGGGTGCCGCGTCGTCCGCGGTCTTGGTGCACGGCTTCGCCGGGTCCGACTTGACGGGCGCGGGCACCTGACGGCGGGCGAGGTCCGGTGGCGGCGAGGACGAGCACCCCGCCGCGGCCAGGCCCACCGCCGCGGTGGCGACCGCGACCCGCAACGTCCATCCCCACCGGCTCATCCCGCCGCACCCACCGGAACCGCGGGGGGCAGGACACGACGACGGGTCGGGCCGACCCGCCGCTGCCGCAGCAGGTGCATGACCTCCAGCACGATGGCCAGCACGATCAGCGGCAGGCCGATCGCACCGAGCAGGTTCAGCGGCGGGAGGCTGAGGTCGTTCACGCCGAGGAGCGTGACGTTCCCACGGACGGCCTCGAGCGCGTGCGACGACGAGTTGTTGAGCGTGACGACGCTGCCCGGCTGGGCCTCGACGCCCACCGAGACGGCGTCGACGGCGACGTTGTCCAGCGCGATCGGTTCGGCGGCGCGTGCCCGGATGCCGGTGGAGGTCAGGCCGATCTCAATGCCGCTGACGGTCGTCCCGGCCTGCAGGTCCATCCCGGTGTTCCCGCCGCGGATCTGGCCTCCGGTGATCTGCATGCCGGGGCTCAGGTTGCGGATCGCGTCGTTGCCGACGCCGTCGGTCTGGAGGTCCTTCACCACGACGCCGGTCGTACCGCCGGACGTCACGAGCCCGTCGTCGCCGCCGATCAGCGACAGGTTGGTGGCGGTGACGCCGACCGCGCCGCGTTCGACCCGCACCGCCGTGCGGCTGTTCTTGACGGTGAAGCCGTCGAGCGCCGTGTCGTGGCCGCCGAGGGCGATGCCGGCGACGTGCGCGTTGTCGATCGTCGTCGTGCCCGTGATCCGCAGGCCCTTCGTCGTCTTCTCCGCGACGATGCCGGTGCGGCCGCCGCTCACGGAGATCGAGTCGAGCACCACGTTGACCGAGTTGACGTGCAGGAACACGCCGCTCGGCTCGTCGGTCGTGGTGATGTTGTGGACCTTGCTGTCGCTGACGCGGTTGAGCTCGAGCCCGCCCGCCTGGTCGCCGTTGAGCGTGAGGTTGCTGACCTCGACGCCGCTCTGGCCCGAGACCGACACGCCGTAGGAGTGGTTGCCGGTGGTGCTGATCTCGGTGATCGGCCGCTTGGTGACGTCGCCCGCCACCAGCACGCCGTTGTCGCCGTTGTGGTCGGCCTTGACCCCGGACATCACCGTGGCGCGGTCGCCGCGCAGCACCATGCCGTTCTCCGCCGAGTCGCTCACGGTCACGTCCTGCAGCTTGACGCTCTGCGACGCGGCGAGTACCAGCCCGGTCGAGTTCCGCTGGAACGTCGTCCCGGTGAGCGTTCCGGTGCTGCCTCGGCCGAACGAGATGGCGGGGCTGCCCTGGTCGTCGCCGGTCGGCTTGGTGCCGAGGTCGGTGAGCGTGGCGTTGGTGGCGTCCAGCCTGCCCTGGTCGGAGACCTTGATGTAGGGCCGTCCCGCCGCGTCGGGTCCGACCGCCTGCCCGGAGGCGGGGTCGATGGAGGTGACCGTGACGTTCTTCAGCTGGATCCGGCCGCTGCCGGTGTAGAGGAAGGCGGCGTCGTTGGCCTCGGGGCCGCCCGCCAGCTCCAGCGTCTGGACGCCGTCGACGCTGAGCAGCGTGTTGGGCGTGAGCACGACGGCCGCGTTCAGCCGCGCGACATCGCCGTTGATCGTCATCCACGACGTGGGGACCGCCGCGTCGAGCGTGCCGAGGGAGACGGTGCGGCCGTTGCGGGCGACGCGCTGGACGAGGTCGCCGCCGGAGACGGAGTCGATCGACGTCGTGCGCACGATGACGAGCTTCTGCGGCCTCCCGCGGTGGTTCCAGGTGACCGCGGCCCGCTGGGCGGCGGCGGCGCGCTGCGCGGCCTCCTTGGCGGCCTTCTCCTGCGCGGCCTTCAACGCCGCCGCCTGCTGCGCGGCAAGCGCGGCCTGGCGCGCGGCCTCCTCGGCGGCGGCCTTCTTCTTGGCGTCCTCCTCGGCCTTCTTCTTGGCCGCTTCCGCGACGGCCTGCTGAGCCGCCGCCTGTTGGGCGGCCTGCTGCTGCGCGGCCTGCTGTGCCGCGGCCGCCGCCGCCTGTTGTTGCTGCTGTTGTTGCTGCTGTTGTTGCTGCTGCTGTTGTTGCTGCTGTTGCTGTTGCTGGTTGTTGTTGCCGCCCCCGTTGTTGCCGTTCCCGCTGTTGTTCGGGTTGGTGGGGTCCGGGGCCTGGGTGACCGGGTTCTGGGCGCGCACGCTCGGCGCCTGGGTCGCCGCCGCGGCGACGCCCATCGGGATCGCGAGGGCGGTCGCCGTGACGATCGCGCCCGCCAGCAGGAGCCGCCGCAGCGTCGAGGGGCTCATGCGACGCCCCTGCGGCCCGCGACGGCCTGATGGGGCTGCGTCGGCATCTCCACGAAGCGCTGCCCGCCGTCGGCGGGAGGGCGCTCCTGCGGCGCGATGGGCAGGGGCGCGGACACCGGAGCGGGATCCGCCTGCCGAGGCACCGCGTGGAAGGGCGCCGTCGGCGAGTCCACCACGTACGGCCGGGGCCGTGGCCGGACCGTGGCGATCTGCTCCGTCGGTGGCGCCTGGTCCGCCCCGGCCGCGGGCCGGATCGGCATGGTCGCCGACACCAGGTTCCCGCCGCCCGGGTGCATCGGAACCCCGGCCGCCGCGTGCACCGGCACCCGCTGCGTCGGCTGCGGCGCGGGCATCGGCTGCGCCGTCGGTGCGGCCGCCGGGTCGGCGCCCGTCGTCCGGACGACCTCGCCGTTCTCCACGGCCACCTGTCGGGTGAGCCACCGCTGACGACGGATGGTCAGCAGCGCCTGGAGCTTGATGATCGCCATGATCCATGAGACGAACACGTATCCCGGGATGAAGAGGAACGAGGAAGGGCGCCTGCGCAGGTGCGGCAGGAGCTTGGCCGAGCGGGAGAGCTGCCACCATCCCGCGAGCACCGCGGCGAAGATCCAGTTCTGGACGATCAGCGCGTGCACCATGAAGATCGGGCCGAGGAGGACGGTGAAGCCGCTGAGCCCCTTGTCCGCCATCGTGTAGGCGAGGAAGGGGTGGCGGTACACCCACGGCCGGGACAGCGCACGCAGATCGGAGCGCCAGGTGTTGCGGGCCCAGCGCAGCCGCTGCTTGAAGAAGATCCGCCAGGTGTTCGGGAACGTCGACCACACCTCGGCGCTGCGCTGCATGTAGGTCAGGTAGCCGTGCTCGAGGACGAGCGTGGTGAGCCGCTTGTCGTCACCGGACAGGCACGGCACGCCCCAGAACTTCTCGTCCATGAACTCGTGCTCGATGTCCATGAGCAAGGCCCGGCGGTACACCGCTGTCCGCCCGGACAGGCACGAGACGGCCTTTCCGAGCAGGCTCTGGCTGGCGTTCTCGTCGAAGTAGCGGTGGTCGAGGAACATGTCGGTGATCCGGGCGAGGAAGCCCTTCGACCCGTACACGCTCTGGCGGGTGCCGACGCCGCCGATGCGCGGGTCCGCGAAGGGCTTGCAGACCTCCGAG
Organism: uncultured Actinomycetota bacterium; assembly: GCA_963750095.1. Taxonomy (GTDB): domain Bacteria; phylum Actinomycetota; class Actinomycetes; order Mycobacteriales; family Pseudonocardiaceae; genus Pseudonocardia. The sequence continues at coordinate 202,323 of CAVVPJ010000018.1, forward strand.
GCGACGTCGTCGGCCCAGATCGTGTCCGAGTCGACGAGCGCCACGAGGTCGGTCGACGACGCGTTCCACCCCTTGCGCAGGGCGTCCCGCTTGCCCGGCACGTCGGTGACGAGCACCGTGACCGGGTAGCGGGACGCGATCTCCTGGCAGCGGGCGTCCGAGGCGTCGATCACGAGGATCACCTCGTGGACCCGGTTGCGCAGCCACGACTCGATCGCGGCGGCGAAGATCACCGGGTCCTCCTGGTACACCGGCACCACGATCGACATCGACAACCGGAAGTTGTTGACGATCGGCCGGTAGAGGACCGCCGGGATCCGCCGGACCAACCAGCAGGCCCAGCGGAACAGGCCGAGCACGCCCAGAGGCGTGCCCAGCACGTAGTAGTACAGAGGCAGGGTCATGCCACGTCGGCGCCGGACATGTCACGCTCGACCACCGAGTCCAGCTCCTGCCCGGTGAGCGCCTCCAGGCGGTCGTTGACCTCGACGACGGCCCGCAGCAGCGGCATGTCGAGGCCGATCGTCGACGCGAAGCCGAGGAAGCCCTGGGTGTCCTTCGGCAGGCAGACACCGCCGTAGGGGGCGCCACCCCTGATGCCGTAGAGCGGGTTGATCGACCCCTCCGACGAGGCCGCCACCGTCGACGCGACCGGGTCGGCGTCGATGCCGTACGCCTGCGCGACCAGCCACATCTCGTTCCAGAAGCTGATCTTCGTGGCGTTGTAGATGTTGTGCGCGCACTTGATGAGCTCGGCGGATGCGGGCTCGGCGAACGTCCGCACCTCACCGCCGAACGGCGCGAGCAGCGCCCGCATCCGCGCGATCGTCTGCGGGTGGCGGCTGGCGATCACCGTCATCCACGGGTTGCGGAAGTCCTCGACGGCCGTGGCGGCGCGCAGGAACTCCGGGTTCGAGGCGAGCTCGAAGCCGTTGCCTGCCGTCTTGCCGGACTCCCGCTCCAGCACCGGGCGGACCAGCTCGTCGCTGGTGCCCGGGGGAACGGTCGACCGGACGACGACCGTGTGCACGGCGGCCGAGGTGGCCAGGGCGCGCCCGACGGCGGCGGTGCCCGCGGTGAAGGCGTCGAGGTCGTAGCGGTGGCCGACGTTCGGCGTCGGGAGGGTCAGGATGATGAACGCCGAGCTGTCGTCGGGGAGGTCCACGGTGGTGCTGGCACGCAGCCCGCGGTCCTGCAGCTCGCGCACCCGGCGCTCCGAGATGTCGACGAACGACACGTCGTGGCCGAGCTCAAGAAAGCCCTCTCCGGTGGCCGTGCCGACGACCCCGGACCCGACGATCACGATCGTGGACGGTGTGACGGACGGCCTGTCGAAGACCTGCTTCACGGAGTTCTCCTGGGGTCGGGCGCCGGCATACGCCGGATGGGCAGAAGGCTGTGCGGGCTGTGCCGGATGGGCAGCGGTGCCCCATGGCGTCCCACCACCCGATGGGGACGCCACTGCGCGGGATACCGGTGCAACCGGGGGGAGTGCCGCACGGACGGTGACCATAGAGCGGATCTTCACCCGGCTGCCCAGTCTGAGAACGTGGCGGGCCGATCCGCGCTCACAGGTCGTAACAGTGCGCCGAAGAGTGATCAGATTGGGCTACGGGTGCCTTCTGGGTAGTCCGATCGGAGCAGTAACGCTCTCAGGTAGCGGAGCTATGTGACAGAGAGTCAGCCGGTGTGGGTAACGCGGAGGGCGTACAGCACGACGGCGCCGACGGCCTCGGCCGCGTCACCCCTGCTGACGTTGGACTGCAGATAGCTGCCGGTCTTGAAGTACCAGTCGTCGCCCGCCACGGGCGCCGATCCCGCCCGCGTGCCGTTGTAGAAGACGTCGATCCGCCCGGCGGCCGCCACGATGCGCAGGTCATAGGGCGTGCCGAGCACGTAGGCCGGGTCGAGCACGAACTCGTCCTTGCCGTCGTCGTACGCCGCGACGAGCCGGTTGTCCTCCAGCCGGACCTCGATCACGTCGCTCTCGTCGTCGTGGATCTGTGCCGTCACGACCTCGGGCTTGACCGGTGGCAACGCGGTGACCGACTGCCGCAGCTCCAGGGTGTGCTCCCCGCGGCGGTTAGACCATTCGGCTTTCTGGCCGCCGTTCATCTCCCGCAGCTCAGAGCGCGGGTAGCCGCTGTTCTCCGTCGTGACGCCGCCCGCCTGGGAGGTGAACACCACGCCGTCGCGGGCCTCGTCGACCCTGAAGAACGGGCCGCTGTACTGCGCAAGCCGGGGCTGCGTCACGGTGTCGGGGTGACCGGTCTCGCCGGTCGGGAGGGTGAGGTACCAGTTGCGCAGGTCGAGCACCTCGCCGGGGACCTGGGCGCTCCCGCGCGCGGACGGGGAGGGCGTCGGTGACGGGCTGCCCTGGACCGCGGCGGCGCAGCCGGTTGCGTAGGCGGCGACGAGCGCCAACGCGACTGCGGCAAGCGGTCTGCGCACGGGTTCCTTCATCCCCTTCTCAGGCCGAATGGGTGACGTCGACCGCGTAGAGCACGACCTTGCCAACGGCCTCGGCGTTGTCGCCGCGTCCGGTGTTCGACTGCAGGTAGCTGCCGGTCTTGAAGTACCAGCCGCTCCCGCTCTGCGCGACGCCCCCGGCGTGGCTGCCGTTGTACCAGACGTCGATGCGTCCGTCGGCCGCCACGAGCCGCAGGTCGTAGGGCGTGCCCAGAACGTAATCCGGGTCGACGACGAACTCCTTCTTGCCGTCGGCGTACTGGGCGATCAGCCGGTTGGCCTCGAGCCGGATCTCGATGACGTCGCTCTCGGTGTCGTGGATCTGGGCCGTCACGAGCTCGGGCTTGGCCTTCGGAAGCTCGGTGACGGCCTGCCGCACCGCGAGCGTGTGGGTGCCGGTCTCGTTGGACCACGACGCCAGCTTGTCGCCGTCCATCTCCCGCAGCTCGGAGCGCGGGTAGCTGCTGTTCGCCGTGGTGACGCCGCCCGCGTTGGCGCTGAGCTCGACCCCGTCGCGGTTCTGGTCGAGCCGGAAGTACTCGCTGCTGTAGCCCGCCAGCGCGGGCTGGCGCACGGTGTCGGGATCGCCCTTCGCTCCGGTGGGCAGCGTGAGGTACCAGTTGCGCAGGTCGAGCACCTGGCTGGGCCGGGTGGCGTTCGACACCGCGCCGGTGCCGGACCTGCCTGCCGTTTCCGACGAGCCGGAGGCGGCGCGGGTGGCCGACCCGGGCAGGTAGCCGCCCCTGGCGAGGTAGCGCAGCGGGCCCGGGGACGCCGAGCGCGACACGGTGTTCCTGTCGTGCTCCCGCGGCTGGCCGAGCACGGAGGCGCCGGTCCACGTGGCGATCGCACAGACCACGGCGGCCAGCAGCACCACGACGGTCGAGCGGCGCATGGGTACTCCGTAAGGGTTTGCCCTGGTTGACGCGGCACAGATTACGGTCGGGCCACTTTGCCGCGGGGGCGTTTGACGAAAGTTGCGCCGGAGGGAGTCCGCGGGAGCCGCGGAGGTTGCTTCTCGGTGGCAACGATCCGATAACCGGTCGACAACATGCGATCGGCGGCATCCGTTCGGGTGACGGCTCGGATCGGCCTTTCCGGGTGCGACGTTCGCCGATCTGGTTACTCTCCGGAGTCAGTGGCGGGTGGCCGCAGATGAGGCAGGATTCGGGGTGTGACGCGCGCCGGTGCCTCCCTCGCCCGACTGGGACTCACCGGGTCGTGGGCGGAGGCCACGGTCACGCAGCTGGGCTGGTGGGTCGGCGACCGGCCTGCCGACGGCGCGGAGAACGTCATGTGGGCGCTGGCCCGCAGCCCCGATCCCGGCCTCGCCCTGCGGGCGTGCGAGCGGCTCGTCGCCGCCCTGTCGAAGCGGGCCCGGCCCGACCGGACGGCCTTCGACGCCGCGCTGCGTGCCGAGGCCGGGCTGCGCGGGCGGCTGTTCGCCCTCCTCGGCAGCTCGACGACGCTCGCCGACCACCTCGCACTGAACCCCGACCGCTGGCACCGGCTGCGCGACGAGGCGGACGGCCCGGTGGGCGACCCGACCTCGGCGCTGCTCGCCGCGGTCGGCGCCGACCCGGACGCCCCGCCTGCGGGCGCACCGGGCGGGGCGGCCGCCACGCTGACCGGGTCCGCCGCCGTGCAGGCGCTGCGCACGGCCTACCGCGACGAGCTCGTCGTGCTCGCGGCCGCCGACCTCGCCGCCGTCTCCGAGCCCGAGCTGCCCGTGCTGGACCTCGAGGACGTCGCGGCCCGGCTCTCGGACCTGGCCGCCGCCGCACTGCGTGCCGCGCTCGCCGTCGCCGTCGCCGAGACGGACGGCGACCCCGGCAGGCTCGCGGTCATCGCGATGGGCAAGTGCGGCGGGCGGGAGCTGAACTACGTCAGCGACGTCGACGTGGTCTTCGTCGCCGAGCCCGCCGACGCGGCCGCCGCCCGGCTCGCCGGGCGGATGATGCGGATGCTGGGCGAGTCCTGCTTCGAGGTGGACGCCAACCTGCGCCCCGAGGGCCGTCAGGGCGCGCTGGTGCGCACGCTCGACGGGCACGTCACCTACTACAAGCGGTGGGCGAAGACGTGGGAGTTCCAGGCGCTGCTCAAGGCGCGCCCGATCGCGGGGGACCCCGAGCTGGGCAAGGCCTACGCCGAGGCGGTCGCGCCGATGGTGTGGAGCGCGGCGGGCAGGCCCGACTTCGTGGGCGACGTGCAGGCCATGCGCCGCCGCGTCGAGGAGAACGTGCGCCCCGACCACAGGGCGCGGGAGATCAAGCTCGGTCCCGGCGGCCTGCGCGACGTCGAGTTCGCCGTGCAGCTGCTGCAGCTCGTGCACGGGCGCGCGGACGAGACCCTGCGCTCCGGCTCGACGCTCGACGCGCTGCGTGCCCTCGCAGACGGCGGCTACGTCGGCCGCGACGACGGCGCGAACCTCGCGGCGTCCTACCGGTTCCTGCGCCTGCTCGAGCACCGGCTGCAGCTGCAACGGCTGCGCCGCACGCACCTGCTCCCCGCGGCGAACGACATCGACGCGCTGCGCTGGCTCGCGCGCTCGGCGAAGCTGCGGCCCGACGGGCGCCGCGACGTCGTCGGCGTCCTCATGGCAGAGTGGCAGCGCAACTCCCGCCGGGTGCGGCGCCTGCACGAGAAGCTGTTCTACCGCCCCCTGCTCACCGCGGTGTCCCGGCTGCCCACCGAGACCGTGCGGCTGTCGGAGAAGCAGGCCGCCGCCCGTCTCGGCGCGCTGGGCTGGATGTCGCCGGAGGGGGCGCTCGCGCATCTGCGTGCGCTGACCGGTGGCGTGTCGCGGGCGGCGTTGATCCAGCAGGCGCTCCTGCCGGTGCTGCTCGACGACCTGGCGGGCACCCCCGACCCCGACCGCGGCCTCCTGGCCTACCGACGGGTGTCCGAGGCGCTGGCCAGCACGCCGTGGTACCTGCGGCTGCTGCGGGACGAGGGTCTGGTCGCCGGGCGGCTCATGCGCCTGCTCGGCACCTCGGCGCTGGTCCCCGACCTGCTGGTGCGCGCGCCGGAGGTGCTGCGGCTGCTCGCCGCGCCGACGGCAGGGCACGCCGACGAGCTCCGCCGCGACCCCGCCGACGTCGCCGCGTCGCTGCGGCTCACCGTCGCGCGCCAGTCCGATCCCGACGCCGCCGCCGCGACCGCGCGCTCCCTGCGCCGCCACGAGCTGCTGCGCGTCGCGTGCGCCGACCTGCTGGGCCTGCTGTCCACCGAGGAGGTGTGCGGCGCGCTGTCCTCGGTGTGGGCGGCCGTGCTCGCGGCGACGCTCGAGTCGGTGCAGCGGGCGCTCGGGGGCGACGACACGGGACGGCCCGCCCGGATCGCCGTGATCGGCATGGGCCGCCTCGGCGGGGCGGAGCTCGGCTACGGCAGCGATGCCGACGTGCTGTTCGTCTGCGAGCCATCGGACGGGGCGAGCGAGCAGGACGCGGTCCGCTACGCCAACCTCGTGGCCGAGACCGTCCGGCGACGCCTCGGCTCCGCGAGCCCCGACCCGGCCCTCCTCGTCGACGCCGACCTGCGCCCCGAAGGCCGCAACGGGCCGCTCGTGCGCACCCTCGAGTCGTACCGCGCCTACTACGCGCGCTGGTCGCAGGCGTGGGAGGCGCAGGCGCTGCTGCGGGCGGCCCCGGTGGCGGGCGACGCGGAGCTGGGGGAGCGGTTCGTCGCGATGGTCGACCCGGTGCGCTACCCCGTCGAGGGCCTCGACCCGGCGACGGTCACGGAGATCCGTCGGATCAAGGCGCGGGTCGACGCCGAGCGGCTGCCCCGCGGCGCCGACCGCACCCTGCACACGAAGCTCGGCCTCGGTGGCCTCGCCGACGTCGAGTGGACGGTGCAGCTGCTCCAGCTCCAGCACGCGGGCGACCTGCCGGAGCTGCGCACCACGTCCACGCTGGAGGGGCTGCGCGAGGCGGGCGAGGCGGGCCTGCTCACGGCGGAGGACGTCTCCGAGCTGACGTCGGGGTGGACGTCGGCCACCCGCGCGCGCAACGCGGTGATGCTCGTCAAGGGCAAGCCCGGTGACCAGCTTCCGCGCTCGGGCCGGGAGCTCGCGGCCGTCGCCTACGCGCTGGGCTACCCGGCAGACGGCGACCCCGGGGTGTTCCTCGACGACTACCGGCGTACCGCGCGCCGGGCCCGCGCCGTCGTCGAGCGCGTGTTCTACGGCTGGTAGCTCGTGCGCGGAAACGGTGGTCAGGACCGTTATTTCCGCGCACGGGTTGGTTAGCCTGCGGCCATGCCGTCCGCCGCCACGCTCCTCACCTTCACCCTCGCCGGGATCGTGCTCGTCGTCATCCCCGGCCCGAGCGTGCTGTTCATCGTGGGCCGCGCGCTGGCCCACGGCCGCCGCGCGGCCCTGCTGTCCGTGGCGGGCAACACCACCGGCGCCTCGGTCGTCGTCGTGGTGGTGGCGCTGGGCTACGGCGCCGTCGCCGCCCGCTCGATCGAGGTGTTCACCTTCCTGAAGCTCGCGGGCGCCGCGTACCTCGTCTACCTGGGCGTACAGACGTTCCGGCACCGCGGCGACCTCGCGGCGGCACTGGCCGGTCCGGCCGGTCCCGCCCACGGACGGCTGTACTGGCAGGGCGTGGTCGTCGGCGTCACCAACCCGAAGGTGCTGATCTTCTTCGCGGCGGTGCTCCCGCAGTTCGTCGACGTCGGCGCGGGCAATGCGACCACCCAGATGCTGGTCCTCGGCCTGCTGTTCGCGCTGATCGCCGCCACGCTCGACAGCACGTGGGGCCTGCTGGCGGGCGCGGTGCGCGAGTGGTTCGCCACCTCGCCCGCCAGGCTTCGGCTCGTCGGCGGCACCGGCGGGCTGATGATGATCGGTCTCGGGCTCGGCCTGGCCGTGACGGGCCGCAAGGACTGATCCCGCCCGAGCCCGCCGGTCACGCCGCCCGCAGGGCCGCGACCAGCCACTCGAAGGCGGGCACCGACGGCGGGCGCTGCGGCCAGCCGTTGAGCACGCCCAGCAGCTGCCAGTAGCGCTCGACGCGACGGTCCGAGAACGTCGCGAGCCGGTCGGCGAGCGCGGCGCGACCCGCAGCGCCCAGGTCGGCGGGCACGAGCCGGTCGAGCACCGCGCGCGCCGAGGTCGTCCCGGGCTCGACGCCCTCGGCCAGGGCGGCCCCGGCGTGTTCCAGGACCGCTGACGGGTCGACCGGCATGTCCTCGGCAGCGCCCTGGGCGCCCTCCGTCGCCATCTCGCGCGCGCGGGCGCGGAAGGACGGCTCGCCCACCAGCTCGGCCAGCTCGATCCAGGCCTCCACCTGCTCGGTGGTCGGGTCGTCGGGCAGCTCGGCTGGCATCGTCCGCATGGCCAGCGCGATGCCCGCGCCCGGCGCGTCGGGGGCGATGTCGCGGAACGTCGCGTCGACGAACTCGTCGATCATCTGCTGGCGCTGCTCGGCGGAGAGTCGGGCGAGGTCGTTCATCAGTGCGGCCTTTCTCGCGGAGTCGGGTCCCGAGTCGTCGCCGCGGGCCAGCAGCGTGCACACGGCACGCTGGGTCCGCAGCACCCGGATGCGGGAGTCGATCGCGGCCACGTGGGCCGCGGCGACGTCGGCGACGCTGCTGCGGCGCTCCAGCACGAGGCGCACCTCGTCGAGCCCGAGGCCGAGCTCGCGCAGCGTGCGCACGAGGTCGAGCCTCGCTGTGGCCCGCGCGTCGTAGCGGCGGTAGTTGCCGCTCGACCGTTCGGTCTCGGGCAGCACGCCCGTCTCCGACCAGAAGCGGATCGTGCGCACCGGCACGCCGGACCGGCGGGCGAGCTGGCCGATGGTCAACAGGGTCATGGGACGATCCTGAACCCTCCAGTCACTGGAAGGTCAAGCGTCGGGCCAGAATGGCCGTGTGGGCGTGGCGGATGTGGTGGAGTTCGTGCGGGCGCACGCGGGAGTGTTGCTGGCCGCGGCGCTCGCGCTCGTCGCGGTCGGCTGGCGTCCGCTGTGGCGGTGGACGCGCACGGTCGTGACGATCGCGCACGAGGGCGGGCACGCGCTGGTCGCCGTGCTGGCGGGCCGGGGGCTCACCGGGATCCGGCTGCACCCGGACACGTCGGGCGTCACGGTCTCCACCGGCGCCCGCCGCGGCCCCGGGCTCGTGTTCACCTTCCTCGCGGGCTACCCCGCCCCGTCCCTGCTGGGGCTGGGCGGCGCGCTGCTGGTGGCCGGGGGCCACGTCCGGCTCGCGCTGTGGGTCGCGGTCGGCCTGCTGGGGGCCACGCTGCTGCTCATCCGCAACGCCTTCGGCGCGCTGGTCGTGCTGGCCACCGGCGCGCTCGTCGGGTACGTCGCGGGGTGGGCGCCGTCGCGCGTCCAGGACGGGTTCGCGGCCGCGCTGTGCTGGTTCCTGGTGCTCGGCGGCCTGCGTGCCACGCGCGAGCTGCGGCCGCGCCGCGGCGACAGGTCCGACGCCGACATGCTGGCCCGGCTCACGCACGTGCCCGCCGGGGTGTGGCGGACGTTCTTCTGGCTGGTCGCGGGCGTTGCCGCGGTGGCGGTGGGGTGGGTCCTGCTCGCTAGGCTGGCCGCGTGACGATCACGTTGGAGCAGGCACGGACCATCGTCGACGGCGCGCTCGCGCACGGCACCGCCCAGGGCTTCAACCCGCTGACGGTCGCCGTGCTCGACCCCGGCGGCGTACTCGTGGCGCTGGCCCGCCAGGACGGCTCGGGGAACCTGCGGCCGGACATCGCGGTCGCGAAGGCGTGGGGGGTGCTCGGGCTCGGCATGACCAACCGCGCCATCGCCGCGCGGGCCGCGGACTCGCCGGAGTTCTTCACCTCGGTCGCCACGCTCGCGGGCGGGCGGATCCTCTCGGTGCCCGGCGGGGTGTTCGTCCGCGACGGGGAAGGGCGGCTGCTCGGCGCCGTCGGCGTCACCGGCGACGCGTCGCTCAACGACGAGGCCGCCGCGGTCGCCGGGATCACTGCCGCCGGGCTGGAAGCGCAGACCGGCGCGGAGTAGCCGTACTCGGCTCGCCCACCGCTCGGGCCGTCCGCCCGCGACTTCGCAGGGCTGGCCTTCGCCTCGCAGACTCCCGGGGCCCTGCGAAGCGCGCGCCCGCTCTGCGAGGCCGTACGGCTCGCCGTGTCGCCGCCATCCGGCGCGTTGGGTGCGACATGGGCGGGAGAGCAGGCATGGCCAGTGGCCGCCGCGCGATCAGCGCGCGGCGGGCACCTCAGCCGCGCGGGCGCAGGCGCAGCGACGGCGGCAGCGCGCCGGAGGCGTGCGCGACCTCGACGCTCGTGACGAGGCTGCGCAGGTCGGCAGGCAGCGTCGCGGTCAGCGCGGCCAGCCCCTTGCGCAGCTCGCGCCTGCTGCCGTCGCCCTGCAGGATGCGCCCGGCCCCGACGGCGTCGAGCAGCGCGGCGCAGGTCGCGCCCGCGACGTCGCACTCGCGCGGCGTGCGCACCATGTGCTCCAGCCGCACGCGGGGCCCGGCCGCGGCGAGCAGGTTGACCGCGGGGAAACGGCCGCGCCGCCGCACCAGCGTCTTCGACCGCGCGAGGATGTTCTCCTCCACGAGCCGGGCCGCGACCAGCTCGGCCACCGCGTCGCCGATCGCCGCGAGCCAGACCGGAACGGTGTAGTACTCGGGCTGGCGGGCGATCGCACCCACGACGAACGCCGAGAGCGCGTCGGTGCCGGGTGCGCTCGGCGGCCCGGGCACGATCAGCTCGTTCTCCATCGTGACCCGCCGGTTGAGGATCAGCTCGGTGAGCTCGGCCCCGACGAGCACGCAGCGCAGCGCGCTGGGCGACACGGCGCACCGGCCGTTGAACGGGTCGTGGAGGATGAGGAACAAGCGTGCCGCGAGCTTGTCCTGGGCTCGGATCTTCTCGGTCGTCACATCCGCCGTCATCGAGGGACGGGCTGGACCGCGCGCCTGCCGCGCGCAGGTACGGGGGAGCGCAGGCGGCCGAGCTCGGCGAGGAGCGTCGCGACGAACGGTACGGCGAGGGCGACCAGCACGCCGAGGTTGGCGCCCGCCCACGCGCCCTGCTTGCCGCCGAGGGGGCCGAGCAGGTAGCCCTGCCACTGCAGCCACTCCGCGCCGTTGTTGACGACGAGACCCCAGCCCAGCAGCGTCGCGACGACGAGCAGCACCAGCGGCCCGACCCGGACGTCGCCGTAGCGGCCCGCGGGGCGGTAGAGGTCGTTGTTGTCGTAGTCGGTGCGGCGCAGCGCGAGGTCGGCGAGGATCACCCCGCACCACGCGGCGACCGGGACGCCGAGCGTGATGAGGAACCCGATGAACTCGCCGAGGAAGTTGCGGCCGACGAAGACGACGTAGACGGTGCCCGCGATCATGATCACGCCGTCGATGAACGCCGCGGCGGCGCGCGGCACGCGCAGCCCGGCCGCGAGCAGGGCGAGCCCGGACGAGTAGATGTCCAGCACCGCGCCGCCCACCAGCCCCAGCACCGCGACCACGGCGAACGGCACGAGGAACCAGATCGGCAGCGACATCGCGATCGCGCCGACGGGGTCGGTCGCGATGGCGCCTGCGAAATCCGGCGAGGAGCCCGCGAGCAGCAGCCCCATCACCAGGAGCACGAGCGGCCCCAGCGACGAGCCGAACGTCGTCCAGCCGACCACCCCCAGCGAGGACGCGGAGCGGGGCAGGTAGCGGGAGTAGTCCGCGGCCACGTTGACCCAGCCCAGTCCGAAGCCGGTCAGGAAGAACACCAGCGCGCCGACGACCTGTGCGGGCGCGCCCGCGGGCAGGGCCGCCACCCTCGGCCAGTCGATCTGCGGGAGCACGAGCACGATGTAGATGACGGTGAGGAGCGCGGTGACCACGGTGATCACGCGCTGCAACCGCATGATGACGTCGAAGCCGAGCACGCCCGCCGACACCGTGAGCGCGGCGACGACGACGAGCGCCACCACCCGCACATCGTTGCCGGAGCCCCAACCGAGCCGCTCGAAGACGGTGGCGGTGGCCAGCGTCGCGATGATCGTCAGGACGGTCTCCCAGCCGACCGACATCAGCCAGGAGATCAACGAGGGCAGGCGGTTGCCGCGCACCCCGAACGCGGCGCGGGAGAGCACCATCGTCGGCGCCGACCCGCGCTTGCCTGCCAGGGCGACGAACCCGCACAGCAGGAACGAGAAGACGATGCCGATCACGCCGATGACGATGGCCTGCCAGAACGAGATGCCGAAGCCGAGCGCGAACGCGCCGTAGGAGAGCCCGAGCACGGAGACGTTGGCCCCGAACCACGGCCAGAACAGCTGCCGGGCCCGGCCGCGGCGCTCCGCGTCGACGATCACGTTGATGCCGTTGGACTCGACACGGAGGCCACCACCACCCGGGCCCCCCAGCCCGACCGCGACCGCGCGGCCACCGACGGCGTGACGGGCGCTGCTTCTCAACGCTGCCTCCCGTCGTGCTCGCCCCGGACGCCCGGGAGGGTTGCCTCCGACCGTCATCCGCGACTGGCGGTAACGGTAGTCGGAGCTGGCGGTGTTGCCCACTGTTAGTTTCGCACGAACGGATGCACGTGCAGTCACGCAGGGTCATTTGCGCGGAAACGTTGTCATCCGGATGGCAGGATACGTCCGTCGGGGTCGCCCATGTGGACGTGTCCGGAGTGCGGGCGAAGCTTCGCGAACCGGAACCAGACCCACACCTTGCCCGAAGACAGGCCTGCGTGACGACGGCCAACCGATCCACTCACGCAGCCCGGCGCGCCCGCGCGTCGCCCATGTCCTTTCGAACGGCGCCGCGCCCCCGGACTCATCGGAAGGCGACGACGTCGCCCGCGACCAGCGGGAGCCGCGGGTCCGGTGGGACCGGGCGCCCGTTGAGGGTCACCGCGTCCAGGACGGCGCCCAGCGCTCGCGCCAGCTCGCCGAGGGTCGCGGCTCGCACCGACTCGCGTTCACCCTCCACGGTGACGGGCTCCGGCGCCCTCGCCCTCGCCGCCGCGTACTCGGCGGGCTCGTTGACGTTCGTGAGCGACTCGAGCCCGGGGTCGAGCCGCGCGACGTCGGGGTCGGCGAGCAGCGCGGCGTCGTCCAGCACCGCGACCCGACACCGCGCGAAGAGCATCCCCGGCTGCCGCTTCCCGACGGCCAGCAGCGCCGCGATCGGCTCCGCGAGGGCTGTGCGGTAGGCGGCCGCGAGGGGCTGGCGGTAGCCGCGGGCGACCGGCAGCGCCACGTCCGACTGCGCCACGTCCGACTGCGCCACGTCCGACTGCGCCACGTCCGGCTGCGCGTCGAGCGCACCCACCACGCGCCGCATGAACGCGGGGTGCAGGAACGGCAGGTCGGTGGAGCACACGAACGCGGCCTCCGCGCTTCCTGCGACCGCCGCGAGCCCCGCCCCGATGCCCTGCAACGGACCCAGCCCCGGCACGGGATCCGCGACGACGCCGACGCCGTCCGGCACCGGTGGGAGCTCCTGACCGGCCGCCCGCACGACCACGACCGGGCCGCCGACCGTGCGCCCCAACAGCGCCACCGTGCGGTAGAGCAGCGTCGAGCCGTGCCACTCCAGCGCCGCCTTGGGCGTGCCCATCCGCGACGAGCGCCCGCCCGCGAGCACCACCCCCGCGACCCCGTGCATGGCACCGCCCTCAGGCTCGGTGGCCCCGGCGGGCCTGCCTGCGCAGGCCGGTGAGGAAGCGGTCGGCCTCGCTGCCGAAGGGGTCGTCGGTGACGAGGTAGGTCCAGGTCGACGTCGGCCGTCGGGGAGCGGTGTGCGCGATGGCCCCGTCGGTGAGGTCCGCGTCCGCGAGCGTGGCCGCCGCGTGCTCGTAGACCTGCTCGAAGAGCGGGTCGAACATGTCGTCCGCGATCTTGCGGAACTCGTCGAGGGGGCTCTCCCTGGCCAGTGCGCGCAGGTGGATGCCCTCGCGGACGTCGTCGAGCGCCGCGAGATGGTCCGACCACGCCTCGTCGAGGTGCGCGAGCACGATCAGCCGCACTGCCGTGGTGAACACCTCCTCGTCGACCTGCTCGCGGATCTGCGCGCACAGCTTCGGAGTGCTCTCCTCCATCAGCCGGACGGCGCGGTCGGTCCGCAGCACGAGCCTGCGGTGCTTGAGCACGGCAGCCCGCTGCGTGTCGACGGTGAGGCCGTAGCGCCACGTCGTCCGGCGGATCGCGAGGGCGGCGCCCTCCGCCACGCGCTGGGCGTGGCCGAGCAGGTCGGCGGCCGCCGGGTCGTCGATGAGGCCCGTGTCGTCGGCGGCTTCGGGCGGCTGCGCGTCGGCCAGGTTGCGGGTGACCAGCTCGTCCTCGACGCTCGCGACGACCACCGACGACCCGGGGTCGCCCTGGCGCCCCGCGCGGCCGCGAAGCTGGTCGTCGAGGCGGCCGGTCTCGTGGCGGCCGGAGCAGACCACGTGCAGCCCGCCCAGCTCGACCACGCCCTCGCCGAGCCGGATGTCCGTGCCGCGGCCCGCCATCTGCGTCGAGATCGTCACACGGTCGCGCTCGCCCGCGCGCGCGATGATCGCCGCCTCCTCGGCGTCGTTGCGCGCGTTGAGCACGGCGCACTCGACGTCCGCCGCCTTGAGGGCCCCGGCGAGGCGCTCGGACTCGGCGACGTCCTGCGTGCCCAGCAGCACGGGCTGTCCCGTGGCGTGGATCTCCGCCACGTGGGCGACGATCGCCGCCTCCTTGTCCTCGACCGTGCGGTAGACCCGGTCCGGGAGGTCCTCGCGGATGCATGGCTCGTTGGTGTCGACGGCCCCGACCGACAGCTTGTAGAACTCGAACATCTCCTCGGCGACGGCCATCGCGGTGCCCGTCATCCCGCAGAGCGTGCGGTAGCGGCCCAGCAGGGTCTGCACGACGATGCGGTCGAGCACGGCGCCCGTCGGGCTCGTCTCGAGCCCCTCCTTGGCCTCGACGGCGGCCTGCAGCCCGTCGGGCCAGCGCTGGAGGTGGGCCACGCGGCCGCGCGAGTCGTCGATCAGCTCGACCTTGCCGTCCCGCACCAGGTAGTCGACGTCGCGGTGCAGCAGCGCGTGCGCGTACAGCGCGACGTTGACCGCGGCGAGCGTGTGCGCCTGTTCCTCGGTGTAGAGGTCGACGCCGAGGCGCCGCTCGACCCTGGCCAGCCCGAGCGCGGTGAGGTGCACCGTCCGGCCCGCCGGGTCGGTCTCGAAGTGCACGCCCTCGCGCAGCCGCCGGACCGTCGACACGATCTCCGGGTCGGCGACCCCCGCGTCGGTGCCGCCCGCCAGCACCAGGGGCACCCTGGCGGAGTCGATGAGCACGGAGTCGGCCTCGTCGACGACGGCGACGTCGGGCTCGGGCAGCACGAGCTCGCCGAGGTCGGTGACGAGCCGGTCCCGCAGCACGTCGAAGCCGACCTCGTTGACCGGCACGTAGACGACGTCCTCGTCGTAGATCTCGCGGCGCCGGTCCCGCCCGGTCGACTGGTCGACCCACCCGACGCCGACCCCCAGCTCCGCGAAGAGCGGGCCCATCCACTCGGCGTCGCGGCGGGCGAGGTAGTCGTTGACCGAGATGACGTGCACCCGGCGCCCCTGCAGCGCATAGCCCGCGGCGGCGATGGCGCCGACCAGCGTCTTGCCCTCTCCGGTGGCCATCTCGACGACGTGGCCGACCAGCAGCGCGGCCGCGGCCTGCAGCTGGACGTCGAAAGGGCGCTCGCCGAGCGTCTTCTCGGCGGCCGTGCGGGCCAGCGCGAGGAACCCGGCCAGCTCGCCGTCGCCCCACTTGTCGCGGGCCGTGAGCGCGACGAGGCCGACCTTCGCGCTCTCGGCAGCCGCGGCGACGCGGCGGGGGCGGCGCAGGTCCGCCGATCCGGGGCGCTGCAGGAACCGTCGGACGAACCCGCGCACTCCTCGCGCCGGTCCGTGCTTCCGGCTCATGTCGCCCAAACTACCCGCCGCGGAACGGCCCGGCGCGACCGCGGGACGCGCGCCGAGCGCTCGACGCGGGGTGGGCGGCGGGGCAGGATCTCAGGCTATGGCCGATACGTCGTTCTGGCACCCGTTCGCCGCGATGGGCGCAGTGCGCTCCGCCGAGTTCGTGCTCACCCGCGCCGAGGACGTCTGGGTCTGGGACGACGCGGACAACCGCTACCTCGATGCCACCGCGAGCCTGTGGTGCGTCAACGTCGGCCACGGTCGCCAGGCGATCGCGGACGCCGTGTACGCCCAGATGAGCACGCTGGCGACCTACCAGACGTTCGGCGACTTCACCAACAGGCCCGCGCAGGCCCTCACCTCACGCCTTGCGGCGCTGGCGCCCGTGCCGGGCGCGAAGATCTTCCTGGTCAGCGGCGGCGGTGACGCGATCGACACCGCCGCCAAGCTGTCCAGGGAGTACTTCGCGCGGACGGGGCAGCCCGAGCGCACCGTCCTCATCGGACGCACCCACGCCTACCACGGCACGCACGGCTTCGGGACGTCGCTGGCGGGCATCCCGCCCAACCGGCTGGCCGCCCCGTTCGTGCCCGACGTCGTCACCGTCGCGCACGACGACGCCGAGGCGCTGGACAAGGAGATCGAGCACCTGGGCGCCGAGCGGGTTGCCGCCTTCCTCGCCGAGCCGGTGATCGGCGCGGGCGGGGTGATCCCGCCGCCACCCGGCTACCTGGAGCGGGCGCGCGAGGTGTGCGCGCGGCACGGCGTGCTGTTCGTCGTCGACTCCGTCATCTGTGGGTTCGGGCGCCTCGGCACCTGGTTCGGCATCGAGCGGTTCGGGATCGAGCCCGACATGATCGTCTTCGCGAAGGGCGTGACCAGCGGGTACCAGCCGCTGGGCGGGCTCGTCGTGCACGAGCGGGTGGCCGAGCCGTTCTGGTCGCCCGGCGCCGCCCCGTTCCGGCACGGCGCCACCTACTCGGGGCACCCGGCCGCGTGCGCCGCGGCCATGGCGAACCTCGACATCATCGAGTCCGAGGGGCTGCTGGAGCGCGCGATGACGCTGGAGGGCGAGCTCTACGCTGCGCTCTCGACGCTCGCGGACCACCCGCTCGTCGCCGAGGTGCGCGGCGGGGTCGGGGTGCTGGGCGCGCTGGAGATGGACGGGGAGCGGCTCGCGGCCGACCCCGGCCTGCCCGCGCGGGTCGGCATGGCGGTGCGGCGGCGCGGCGCGCTGATCCGCCCGACGCCCACGGCGGTGGCCTTCTCCCCGCCGCTGACCCTGCAGACCGGGCACCTCGACCAGCTCGTCGACGCGGTGCGCGGCGGGCTCGACGAGCTCGCCGGATGACCGTGCGGACGGGCTGGATCACCGCCGTCGCCGAGCCGGAGGACCTGCTCGGCGAGCCGTGGCCCGCGGCGCTCGGCGGCCGCCTCTGCGAAGCGCACCCCCGGTCTGCGAAGCGGCCCGGCCAGCCCAGGCGCCGACGCATCACCGGACCTCCGGGTCGTCCTGGGCCTCGGGGGCGGGCGGCCTGCCCACGCGCCAGCGCTCGCCCAGCAGCCCGACCAGCAGGGCCACGAACGTCACCAGGAAGACCTGGCCGATGAGCGCCTCGACGGTCGCGAGCAGCCTGCCGACGTCGGCGGCTGGCGCGAGGTCGCCGTAGCCCACGGTGGTCACCGTCGTCAGGCTGAAGTACATGAACGCCGTCGGCGGGCGCGGCGCGCCGAAGAACCCGCCGGGGATCGCGGCGTCCGCGGTGTGGAAGACGAACTGGAAGGCCACCGGGATGAGCAGGTAGGCGCTGATGGCCCCCTGCAGCGTGCGCATGGTGACCTCCCGGTGCTGCAGCAGTCGGCGCACCACGACCACCGGGGCGAGCACGGAGAGCACGACCCACAGGTCGGGGGCGAAGACCACCTCGACCTCCGTGTCCGGGACCAGCAGCGTGGCGGCCACGGCGAGCAGGGAGAGGAGCGCCATCAGGCCGACCAGGACGTCCGCCGCCCGCCGCCATCCCCGCGCCACGCCGGACGCCCGCAGCGCGAGCAGCAGCGTCACGCCGACGATCATCGTCGTCACCGTGGTGCCGACCAGGCCCGCTGCGCCCGCCCCGGGGTTGCCCAGTCCGGTGAGCGACAGCGTCACCAGCGTGACCCCGGTGAGCGCCAGCAGGGCTCCGAAGCGGTCGACGTGGGGCGAGCGGTCGTCGAAGAACCGGATGCGGGGACGGGCGGGCATGCGTTTCCTCCAGGCAGGCGTGGGCCTCAGCCCGCGGTGACGAGGTCCGGATGGTGGCGCGCGGCCACCTCCGGGTGTGAGCGCAGCCAGCCCTTCAGCGCGTTGTCCCCGAAGCGGGGGAGCAGCGCGTTGTGCTCGTGCTGGGAGACGCCCGGCGCCTCGGCGGCGAGCGCGGGTGGAAGGCGCACGGCGTCGAGCGTGGCGTCAAGCCGGGGTGACCAGAAGATCCCGATCGACTGACGGGTGGCACCGGGCGTGCACGGCAGCACCCGGTGGTCGGTGGCCACGAGGTAGCCGTCGGTGGCCACCTCCAGCATCTCGCCCACGTTCACGACGAGCGCCCCGTCGAGCGGCGGTACGTCCACCCACTCGGGCGCACGGGGCGGGCGCGCCTGCAGCCCACCGGTGCCGTCCTGGAGCAGGAGGGTGAGGAAGCCCCAGTCGGCGTGCGGGCCGACGCCCTGCGCGTCGGGGCCGTCGGTGTCGCTTCCGACGTAGCGGATGAGCTTGCCGAACCAATGGGGCTCGCCCGCGAACGCGGCGTCGAAGTGGCCCTCCGGCTGACCGAGCGCGGCGGCGAGCGCGCGGGTGAGCTCGGCGCCGACCCGACCGAGCAGCTGCGCCCACGCCAGCACGGCCGGGCGCAGGCCGGGGAGGGCCGCGGGCCATTGGTTGGGGCCGCGCAGCAGGTCGAAGGGCGCGTCCCACGCCGCGCGCGGCAACGGGGTCTGCTCCGGGCCGAAGTCCAGCTGCTCACGGGCGTCCGGGCGGCCCGCGGTGATCTCGTGGCCGAGCCGGGTGTAGCCGCGGAAGTGCGGGGACAGCCGGTTGTCGAGCGCGAGCCGGTCGTCGAGCGGCAGCGCGAAGAACCGTCGGGTGAGGTCGGTGAGCTCGGCGATCTGACCGGGTGCCGCGCCGTAGTCGACGAGCTGGAGGAACCCGACCTCGTGCAGGGCCGCGCGCAGGTCGTCGAGGAACACGGGCGCGAACGCGCTGTCGGCCTGGCGCGCGTCGGCGAACCGCAACACAGGGATCATGCCGTCACTCTGCGGTGCGGTCGGCGACCGCACAAGCGACGTCGTGGCGACACCCGTGTCACGACGGGGGTGCGGCCCCCACGACGCCGGTGTGGTTGCGCGCCTGCGCCCGGCCGTGCGGGACAATCCCGCCATGACCGACGCGCCGTCCCCGGCCACGCTGCGCAAGTGGCGCCGCAGGCTCGCCGACGAGCGGGCGGAGTCGCGGGTCTACCGCGACCTCGCCACCCGGCGCACCGGCGAGGAGCGGGAGATCCTCATCGGCCTGGCCGTCGCCGAGGAGCGCCACGCTGCGCACTGGGCCCGTCTGCTCGGCACCGCGGGGGACGAGACAGCGGACGCCGTCGGGCGCGGCACGACCCGGATGCGGGTGCTGGCCTTCCTCGCCCGCCGCTTCGGCTCGGTGTTCGTGCTCGCGCTCGTCCAGCGCGCCGAGACCCGCTCGCCCTACAGCGCCGACGCCGACGCCACCCCGGCGATGGCCGCCGACGAGCGCATCCACGAGGAGGTGGTGCGCGGGCTCGCGGCGCGCGGGCGCGCGCGGGTGTCGGGCACGTTCCGCGCGGCGGTCTTCGGGGCGAACGACGGCCTGGTGAGCAACCTGGCGCTGGTGCTCGGGGTCATCGGCGGTGGGGCGAGCACGACCACCGTGCTGCTCACCGGACTGTCCGGGCTGCTCGCGGGCGCGCTGTCGATGGGCGCGGGGGAGTTCGTGTCGGTGCGCTCGCAGCGTGAGCTGCTGGCCGCCTCCGTGCCCGACACCCGCGACGCCGCCTCGGTGCTGCCCCGCCTCGACGTCGACACCAACGAGCTCGCCCTCGTCTACCGCGCCCGCGGGGTGCCCGCCGACGAGGCCGACCGGCGCGCCAAGGAGATGCTGGGCAGCGCGGACCCGGCGGGCAGCGCGTCGGCCGCCGCCGAGCGGGTCGACGAGGGGCACGAGGTGGTCGGCTCCAGCATGGGCGCGGCGGTGTCCAGCTTCTGCTTCTTCGCCTCCGGCGCGGCGATCCCGGTGCTGCCGTTCCTGTTCGGGCCGCCCGAGCTGGTCGCGCTCGTGGTCGCCGCGGTGCTGGTGGGGCTGGCGCTGATGCTGACCGGCGCGACCGTCGGCGTGCTGTCCGGCGGCCCGCCGCTGCGCAGGGCCCTGCGCCAGCTCGCGATCGGCCTCGGCGCGGCCGCCGTCACCTACTGCCTCGGTCTGCTGTTCGGCACGGCGACGGGCTAGCGAGCGCCGGGATCGCAGCAGGGTGACACCGCTCCGATTGAGTCGCAGCGGTGTCACCCTGCTGCAGGGCCCTGGCGCACCGGCGAGAGCGACTCCCGAGAGATCGGCGCGCCGTCGGCGTCGCGCAGCTCCGGCAGCTTCTCGTAGAAGGCCGCGAACACCGGCGGCAGGTCCGCGGCGATGTCGGTGACCTGCAGCTCCACCTCGTGCACCAGCGTCGCCGCGTCGGCGGTGTGGGTGTACCACTGGAACTTCTCCAGCGTGCCGGGCTCGCGCACCTTCTCCACGACCAGCCCGATCGAGCCCTCCTCTGGCCGCTGCGGGGAGTGCGGGAGCGACGCGGGGAGCAGCCACGTCTCGCCCTCGCGGATGTGGATCGTGCGCGGGCGTCCTTCGTCGACGACGTTGACGTGCATGTTGCCCTTGAGCTGGTAGAACCACTCCTCGTAGGGGTCGACGTGGTAGTCCTGCCGCTGGTTGGGGCCGCCCACCACCATGACGATCAGGTCCCCGGCCCCGGGGTGCAGCTGCTTGTTGCCCACGGGGGGCTTGAGCAGGTGGCGGTGCTCCTCGATCCAGCCGTCGAAGCGGATCGGGTCGCCGATCTCGGTCATCGTCTCCTCCTCGTGAGCGCCAGGCCCGCGGCGGCCGCGAGCACCCCGGCCGCGGCGGCGCCGACCGTCCGGTCCTGCCGTCGGATCCTGCCCTCGATCTGGGCGTACGGCATGGTCGTGAACGACACCAGCTCGTAGCGGGAGACATAGCGGCCGCGCAGCGCGCGCTCCAGGGCGTGCCGCACGCGCGTCTGGCCGCGGAAGACCGGCGAGGCGACCTTCTCGCTCATCTCCACGAAGTTCTCCAGCGCCATGTCGGCGATCGCGTCGGCGTTGGACTTGCGGTTGGCCTCGTAGCGGGCGAGCGCGGCGGGCCAGTCGCCCCTGGCGTCGTCGAGGCAGCGGTCCAGCTCGACGCAGTCCTCGAACGCGCAGTTCGCCCCCTGCCCGAAGAACGGGACGATCGCGTGCGCGGCGTCCCCGAGCAGCGCGACCCGACCGCGCACCCACGGCCTGCACCGCACCGTGACCAGCGACCCGACCGGGTTGGCCAGGTAGTCCGCTGCGAGTGTCGGCATCAGCGGGACGGCGTCGGAGTAGCGCTCCCGGAACGCGTCGAGCACCTGCTCCGGCGTGGTGAGCGCGGCGAAGTCGGCCTTCGGCCAGAACACCGTGCAGGTGAAGGAGCGGTCGGTGTTGGGCAGCGCGATCATCATCGACGACCCGCGCGGCCAGATGTGCAGCGACGCCGGGTCCATCGCGAACGCGCCGTCCCGCGCCGGGATCGTCAGCTCCTTGTAGCCGACGGGCAGGAAGTCCTGGTGCAGGTCCATGCCGCCCTGGATCGCCCGCCGGACCGCGCTGAACGCCCCGTCCGCGCCGATCACGACGTCGGCGCGCGCCCCGGCGTCGACGCCGCGACCCTCGAACGTCAGCTCACCCGTGTCGGCGTCGACGCCGGTGAGGCGGTGCCCGAAGTGCACCCGGACACCGGGTTCCCGCTCCGCGCGGTCCAGGAGCGCCCGGTTGAGGCCCGCCCGGCTGATCGAGTTGATCGCGCGGGTGCCGTCGGCCGAGTAGGACTGGAACGCCAGCTCGCCGGTGGGGGAGTGCAGCGTGCGGCCGCGCATCGGCAGGGCGTCGGCGAGCGCGGCCTCGTCCAGCCCGACGCGGGCGAGCGCGTCCAGCCCGCGCGCGGAGATCGCGAGGTTGATCGAGCGACCGCGCTCGGCCCCGGCGCGGCGCGGGTCGTCGCGGCGCTCGTAGACGTCGACCTCGAACCCGCGGCGGGCCAGCAGCGCCGCCAGGAGGCATCCGGCGAGGCCCCCGCCGACGACGGCGACGCGTACTCGAGCTGTCTCAGGCACCCCCGACCACCGTGACCAGCGCCTTCGCCGTCCGCCACGCGTCGTGGTGGGTGCAGTACAGCGGCGCGGGCGCGAGCCGGACGACGTCGGGCTCGCGCGCGTCGGCGATCACCCCGTGCTCGCGGCGCAGGCGCTCGCACACGTTCTGGGCCGAGGCCGGGGACGATCCGGGGCCCAGTCGGACCGACAGCTGCGCTCCGCGCCGGTCCGGGTCCCGTGGCGTGATCACCCGCAGCGGCCGGTCCTCGGTCATCCCGGAAAGCAGCCCCTCCAGGTATCCGGTGAGCCGCACGCTGCGCTCCCGCAGCGCCGCCATGCCCGTCTCGTCGAAGATCCGCAGGGACGCCAGCACCGGGGCCATCGCGAGGATCGGCGGGTTGGACAGCTGCCAGGAGTCGGCGGTGTCGACGGGGTCGACGACGGGACCCATCGCGAAGCGCGTCGCCTCGCGGCTCGACCACCAGCCCTGCAGCTTGGGCAGCGCGCGGTCGGCGAGATGGCGCTCGTGCACGAACGCGCCCGCGACCGCGCCGGGGCCGGAGTTGACGTACTTGTAGTGGCACCACGCGGCCCAGTCGACGCCCCAGTCGTGCAGCTGCAGCGGCACGTTGCCCACCGCGTGCGCGAGGTCCCAGCCGACGACGGCGCCCGCCCGCCGTCCCGCGCGGGTGATCGCGGGGATGTCCACCAGCTCGCCGGTCAGGTAGTTCACCCCGCCGAGCAGCAGCAGGGCCACCCCTTCGCCCTCGGCGTCGAGGTAGGCGAGCACGTCCTCGGTGCGCAGCGTGTCCTCGCCCCCGCGTGGCCGCAGCCGCACGACCGCGTCGTCCGGGTCGTAGCCGTGCAACGCGACCTGGCTGCGCACGGCGTAGGAGTCGGAGGGGAACGCGCTGTCCTCGATGACGATCGCGTGGCGCGTGCGCGTCGGGCGGTAGAAGCTGACCATCAGCAGGTGCAGGTTGACCGTCAGCGAGTTCATCGCGACGGTCTCCGCGGGCCGCGCGCCGACGAGCCTGGCCAGCGGCTCGCGCAGGAACGCGTGGTACGGCTTCCACGGGCGGTCGCCCTCGACGTGGCCCTCCACGCCCAGCCGGGCCCACGCGTCGAGCTCCTCGTCGAGGATCTCGCGCACGGTGCGCGGCTGCAGGCCCAGCGAGTTGCCCGCCATGTAGGCGGCCTCCGGGAACCGGCCGCCGGGCGCGGGCGGCACGTGGAAGTCGCGGCGGCGGGCGGGAGCGGGGTCGGTGGCGTCGAGGTAGCGCGCGTTGGCCTCACCCAGGTCGAGCGAGTTCGTGAGCGTCACGCGGGCACCCCCGCACCCAGGTAGGCCGCGGCGTTGTCCGCCAGCAACATGCTCCGTTCGACGTCGGTGAGCAGCGGCGACGTGCGGATGAGGCGCCCGGCCTCCGCCTCGCCGAGCGGGTAGGGGAAGTCGCTGCCGAGCATCACGTGCTCGGCGCCCAGCACGTCGACGAGCAGCCGCAGCGACGACGCGTCGAACACCGCGGAGTCCACGCTGAACCGGCCGACGTACTCCCGCGGCGGCCGCTCCGACGTGGCGCCGACGACGTCCCGTCGGCCGTGCCAGGCGTTCTCGACGCGCCCCAACCAGAACGCGAACGAGCCTCCGCCGTGCGCGAAGCAGATCTTCAAGCGCTCGTCGACCTGGTCGAAAACACCGCCGAGGACCATCGCGAGTATCGAGAGGTGGGTCTCGGCGGGCATGCCCGCGAGCCACTGTGCCATCCAGCGGCCGGTGCGCGGGGTGTCGGGCATGTCCCAGGGGTGCACGAACACCGGGACGTCCCGCTCGGCACAGGCCTGCAGGAACGTGACGACGCCCGCGTCGTCGAGGTCGCGGTCGCCGACGTGGTTGCCGATCTCGACGCCGCGGTGGCCCGCCGCCAGCGCGCGCTCGAGCTCGCGGCAGGCGGCGTCGGTGTCCTGCAGCGGCACCTGGCAGAACGGCACGAGACGATCGGGCGCCTGAGTCGCGATGTCGAGCGCGAGGTCGTTGAGGACGGCGGCGGTGGCGGCGGCCGCCCCGGCGGGCTGGTCGTAGGAGAAGAACAGCGGGGTGGGGGAGAGCACCTGCCGGTCGACGCCGCAGCGCTCCATCGCCGCGAGCCGCGCGTCCGCGTTCCAGGCGTCGTCGCTGATCCGGCGGAACACGCGCTCGCCCAACATGATCGTCGCCTCGGTGGGCCCGTCGATCCGCAACGACGGCCGTACGCCGTCCCCGGGCAGTGGTGGCCAGCCGTGCGGCACGTAGTGGGTGTGGACGTCGGTGACGGGGTGCACGCCCCGATCATCTGCCGCGACACGCCGGTGCGCCATCGCCGAACGGCCCCCTCCAGGTTCGCCCATGCGGAGTCCCGATCATGCCACCCCGGGACCGTCACCTCAGTGGCGGAATCGGCCGACCGCACTGCGGACAGCGGGGCGCAGGCTTCTCCGGCCCGGGGAGTACGCGCCTCGCGCGCTCGCGGTCGCGCTTCCACCGCTCCTCGGCGAGCCGACGCCACTGTCCCGCGGCCTGGTCGGCCTCCTCCCGCCGTTGCCCGGCGTCCAATGCGTTCCCGGTCAGCACCGAGAGGACGACGAGGGCGAGGCAGCCCAGAACACTGATTGCGACGACGAGACCCATCCCTGGCCCCTCTCCAGCAGGCTCGATCGTGGAGTTGCGTGCAAATGCACGTGCAGATGCACGCACCGTACTGGTGTGATCTTCGTAGGGCAACGCCCCGGACACCGTCGGTGATCGGCGGCTGTGAACAGTGTGTGAATCCACCCGGTCGGTCGGGTGGCGGGCTGCTAGCGTCCGCGCCAACGGGCGACGGCTGCGCGAGGGGACCGCAGTGGACGGGCATTACGTCGGCAGGGTCGCGGTCGACGACCCCTTGCACGGCTTCCTGTGCCGCGTGCTCGTCGAGGGCATGGACGTCGGCGGCCCGCGCTCGTTCCACGCGTTCCGGTTGAACGGCAGCAACGAGGTCTACGGCTACGAGGAGTGCGGCAGCGGGGTCAAGCTCGTCTGCAAGTTCTTCGGGCGCCGCTTCGGCGGGAACCGGGACCTCGCCGCGTGGACCGCCGACCGCGAGTACCACTGCTACCGGGAGCTGCGCCGCTACGCGCTCGTCGGGTCGCCGCACCACGTCATCCGGCCGCTGGGGCTCGCCCGCGAGATCAACTGTGTGCTCGCGCTGGAGTACTACGGGGGTGAGCAGCTCAGCAGGGCCATCGACCGCGCCGTGCGTGGCGAGGACGACGCGCACCTCTACTCCCGGCTCACCGCCCTGGGCTTCTACCTCGCCACGCAGCACAACCGGACTGCGAACGGCGTGCCCGTCGACTTCACCGACGACTGTGACTACCTCGATGCCCAGCTCGCCACCCTGCGCGGGGTGGGCCGGATCGGGCGGTGGGACGAGGACGAGCTGCGGTGGCTCTCCGGCCTGTGGCGGCTGCGGCCGCGGATGTGGGCCGACCAGCAGGTGTGGCTGCACGGCGACGCCACGCCCGCCAACTTCCTCTTCGGCGACGGCATGGACGTCGCCGCGATCGACCTGGAGCGGATGAAGCGCGGCGACCGGCTGTTCGACGTCGGGCGCGTGGCGGGTGAGCTCCAGCACGCTTTCCTGCTCGGCACCGGCGACCCCGACCGCGCCGAGCCGTTCGTCGGCCATTTCGTCTGGGAGTACTGCTGCCACTTCCCCGACCGGGACGCGACGTTCGCGTCGGTCACCTCGCGGCTGCCCTGGTACATGGCGGTCAACCTGCTGCGCGTCGCCCGCAACGGCTACATCGCCGCCGACCACGCCCAGCGGCTGGTCGCCCAGGCGAAGGAGCTTCTGCGTGCCGCATAGGCTCGTGAGGGCATGAACGACATCAGGGCCGTCGTCTTCGACGTCAACGGGACGCTCGTCGACATCCGCACCGACGAGCACGACGACGCGATCTTCCGCAGGCTCGCGCACGTGCTCGTCTACTCCGGCATCGCGGTGCGCCGTCACGAGCTGCGCGACCGCTACTTCGCCCTCATGGACGAGCAGCGCGCCGCGAGCGCCGAGTTGCACCCGGAGTTCGACGCGGTCGCGATCTGGGCGCGGATCGTCGACGAGCACGCCACGGCCTTCACCCGCGCGTTGCCCGCGGCCCGCCGCGAGGGGTTGGCGCTGCAGCTCGCCGAGACCTACCGCGCGCTGTCCCGGCACCGGCTGCGGCGCTACCCGCACGTGCGCGGGGTGCTCGAGGTGCTGTCGGCGCGGTTCCCGCTGGCCGTCGTGACCGACGGGCAGAGCGCGTGGGCCCGCGGCGAGCTGCACCACGTCGGGCTCGCGGGCTACTTCGGGACGGTCGTGGTGTCCGGCGACCTCGGGTACCGCAAGCCCGACCGGCGGCTGTTCGAGCTCGCGCTCGACGCCCTCGGGGTGGCCGCCCCGCACGCGCTCTACGTCGGCAACGACATGCACCGCGACATCCACGGCGCCCGCGAGGCCGGGATGCGGACGGTTCTCTACACCTCGGACCAGGGGGTGAAGGCCCACCGCGGCACCGTGCCCGACCACATCATCGGCGACCACCGGGAGCTGCTGGCGATCCTGTGCTGAGGATCGCGGCGAGTGCGACATTTCCGGGTTTCGATCACCGCAGTCGTCGCTCTCGTGGCGATCAGCTGACCCGGGCCGCGGGCCTGCGGCGCGTCCGCTGCTCGTGGCGCTTGCGGGCGGCCTTGGACGCCGAGGTGCCCAGGCCGTAGACGATCCCGCCGATCAGGAAGGCCAGGAATCCCACGGGCAGCAGTGGGAGGCCCGGCACGATCTCGAGCTCGAGCGGGGACGACCCGGGGCGGCCGTTCTGGAACGCGTCGTACATCACCGCGGCCACCCCGAGGAACCCGGCCAGCGTCACCATCAGCCCGATGATCGCGACGAACCGCCCGATGCCCCGACCGGCGACGAGCTCATCGCCGGGGTCGTAGTCGTTGGTGTAGCTGTCGCCCTCGTAGTAGTCGCCGTAGTGGGCGTAGCCCCCGTCGAAGGCCTGGACGTTGACCTGCGCCCGGACGTTGTTGATCAGACGCCGTCCGCCGCTGCGGTCGAGCTGGGCGGCCATCGCCGCCAGCTCGCGCGCGAAGGCCGGATCCCGCAGCGCCGCCGACTCGATCTCGCGGGCGACGTGCGCCCGCACCGCCGGGCTGCGCGGGTCGCGGGCGAGGTCGGACTCCGGCCCCCGGCCCATCCGGCGGGCCACGGCGCCCGACAGTCGGTCGAGGCCAGCGTCGACCGCGGTGTCGAGCAGGCGCTTGCCACCGCGTGCCACGGCCGCTCCCAGATAGGCGACGACCACTCCTGCGTCGATCATGGCTCCTCCTCGGCCCGACGAGGAGTCGATCGTCCCCGGTCCTGCCCGGTTCCGGACATCTCGCGCGGGACCGGAACCTCTGTTGGCGAGGTCAGAGTCCCCTTACCGGCAGGCAACCGCGGGGGTCACGGGGCTGGGTCCACCACGATCTCGCCGTCCTCGACCCGGGCGGGGCAGACCGCCACGGACGGCCCGCACACACCGACTGGGGTCGACACACACTGCGGGCAATGTGTGCGAGCCAGACACGGTGTGTGTGAGCCGCCGGTTGTGCGGGCCGCCGAAGTTCACCTTGTGGAACCTCGTCGCGATGGTGTGTCACGGTCGGGCAATTCGGGCGGCCGCCCGTCCGGCCGCCGCGGCGAGCGTCTCGGCATCGGCCGTGCGCAGCTCGCCGTCCCGCACGACGGCCTTGCCCCCGACGAACAGGTGCGCGAGGGCGGGCGCGCCGAACACCAGCGTGCAGACGGGATCGGCGATGCCGCTCCCGGCGAGCCCGTCGACCCGCCAGACCGCGAGGTCCGCGAGCTTGCCGACCTGAAGCGTGCCGAGCTCGCCTGCGCGCCCGAGGCACCGCGCCCCACCGACGGTGGCCGCGTGCAGGCTCTGCCGGGCGGTGAGCGCCAGCGGCCCGCCGCGGAACCGGGCGGCGAGCAGCGCCTGGTGCAGCTCGTCGACCATCCGGCCCGACTCGTTGGACGCCGAGCCGTCCACGCCGAGCCCGACGGGCACCCCCGCGTCGAGCAGGTCGCGCAGGCGCGCGATGCCCGAGCCGAGCCGCGCGTTGGACGTCGGGCAGTGCGCCACGCCGGTGCCGGTGGCGGCCATGCGCGCGATCGCGGCGTCCGAGAGGTGCACGCAGTGCGCGAGCCAGACGTCGTCACCGAGCCAGCCGAGGTCCTCCGCGTACTCGACGGGGGTGCGGTCGAACGTCTGGAGGCAGAACTCCTCCTCGTCGACGGTCTCGGCCAGGTGCGTGTGCATGCGGACACCCGCGCGGCGGGCCAGCGCGGCGGAGTCCCGCATCAGCTCGGCGGTCACCGAGAACGGCGAGCACGGCGCGACGGCGACCCGCACCATCGCGTCGGGCGCGGGGTCGTGCCAGCGCGCGATCGCGGCCTCGGTGGCGGCGAGGATCGCGTCGTGGTCCTCGACCACGGAGTCGGGCGGCAGCCCGCCCGCCGACGCGCCGAGGTTCATCGAGCCGCGCGTCGGGTGGAACCGCAGGCCGACCCGCGCCGCCGCGGTGATCTCGGCCTCCAGCAGGTCGCCGCCGCCGTCCGGGAAGACGTAGTGGTGGTCCATGCTCGTCGTGCACCCGGTGAGCGCCATCCAGGCCAGGTTGGCGGCGGCGGAGTCGTGCACGAGGTCCGCGTCGAGCCGGGCCCACACCGGGTAGAGCGTGGTGAGCCACTCGAAGAGCGTGCCGTCGGTGGCGTAGCCACGGGTGATCCACTGGTAGAGGTGGTGGTGGACGTTGACCAGCCCCGGCGTCACCAGCAGGCCGGTGCCGTCCACCCGCTCCGCGTCCGGCAGGTCGGGCGCGGGCCCGGGCCCGACGGCAGTGATCCGCCCGCCGTCGAAGGCGACGTGGCCGCCCGCGTACTCGTTGCCGTCGGCGTCGACCGTGGCGACATGGCATCCCTCGATGACGATCACCGGTGCAGTCTCGTCGCGCGCTGCCCGGCTCCGCTACCGACGGCCGGGCCGACACGGCATGCTCGGCGCAGATGTCCGTCGCTCCCGGGAGGCCCCCGATGTCCGTGCTCGCCGCCGTCCTCGAAGCCGCCCGCGCAGGCAGCGTCGAGATCGTCGACCTGACGACGCCGCTGTCGAGCTCCACGCCGATCCTGGAGCTGCCGCCGCCGTTCGCCAACACGCACCGGTTCGAGCTGCAGCTGCTGTCGCGCTACGACGACAAGGGCCCGGCCTGGTACTGGAACGACATCCACACCGGTGAGCACACGGGCACCCACCTGGACGCGCCCGTGCACTGGGTGACCGGTCGCGACGGGCTGGACGTCTCCCAGGCGCCGCTGTCCACCCTCGTCGCCCCCGCCGCGGTGATCGACATGGCGGCGGAGGTGGACAAGGACGCCGACTTCCTGTTGGAGGTCGAGCACGTCCGCGCCTGGGAGGCCGGGCACGGCCCGCTGCCCGACGGCGGGTGGCTGCTCTACCGCACCGGCTGGGATGCGCGCGGCGACGACCCGGCGGCGTTCGCGAACGCCGACGAGAGCGGCCCGCACACCCCCGGCGTCTCGCCGGAGTGCGCGCGGTGGCTCGCGGAGGAGTCGCCGCTGGCCGGGTTCGGCGTGGAGACCGTGGGCACCGACGCGGGCGCCGCGCACGGCTTCGACCCGCCGTTCCCGTGCCACAGCTCCCTCATGGGCGCGAACAAGTGGGGCCTGACCAGCCTGCGCAACCTCGCCGCGCTGCCGCCGACGGGCAGCGTGCTGATCGTCTGTCCGCTGCCGATCGTCGGCGGGTCGGGCAGCCCGGCCCGCGTGCTGGCGCTGGTGGAGCGGTGACGTCGCCGACGACCGTCGCCGAGGTCGTCGGGGCGGTCCTCGCTGAGCTGGGCGTCGGGCACGCGTTCGGGGTGGTGGGCAGCGGCAACTTCCATGTGACCAACGCGCTCCGCGCGGGCGGGGTGCCCTACGTCGCGGCGCGGCACGAGACGGGCGCGGCGATGATGGCCGACGCCTACGCGCGCACGTCCGGTGAGGTCACGGTGCTCACCGTGCACCAGGGCTGCGGCCTGACCAACGCGCTCACCGGGATCGCGGAGGCCGCGAAGAGCCGCACGCCGCTGTTGGTGCTGGCCGCCGACACGGCGGGCTCCGCGGTGCGGTCCAACTTCCGCATCGACCAGGACGCGGCGGTGCGCGCGGTCGGCGCGGTGCCGGAGCGGGTGCACACCGCGGCGTCGGCGGTCGCCGACGCCGTGCGCGCCTACGGCACGTGTGTGCGGCAGCGGCGCACGGTGGTGCTCAACCTCCCGCTGGACGTCCAGGCGGCGGAGTGCCCTGTGCCGGAGTCGGTGCCCGCCGTGGCGGCCTGGGGTGCGCCGCGTCCGGACCCGGTGGCGGTGGCGGCGCTGGCCGCGCTCCTCGACGGCGCCCAGCGGCCGGTGTTCATCGCGGGCCGCGGCGCCCGGCACGCCGGTTCCGAGCTGGTCGCGCTCGCCGAGCGCTGCGGGGCGCTGCTGGCCACGTCGGCCGTCGCGAACGGGCTGTTCGCGGGGGAGGAGTGGGCGCTGGGGATCTCGGGCGGGTTCGCCACCCCGCTCGCCGTCGAGCTGATCACGGCGGCCGACGTCGTCGTCGCCTGGGGCGCGTCGCTGACGATGTGGACCACGCGGCACGGCGAGCTGATCGGCAGGGGCGCCACCGTCGTGCAGGTCGACGACGACCCGGCCGCCATCGGCGCGCAGCGGTCGGTGGACCTCGGGGTGCTGGGCGACGTGGCCGCGGTGGCCCGGGACGTCGCCGAGGTCGTCAAGGGCGGGCCGGGCGGGCGGAGCGCGGAGCTCGCGCGGCGGATCGCCACCGAAGGGCGGTGGAACCTCCTGCCGCTGCCCGAGGATCCCGAGGACGGGCTCGTCGACCCGCGCGTGCTCTCCGCCGCGCTCGACGAGCTGCTGCCCGCGGAGCGCACGCTGGGCGTCGACTCCGGCAACTTCATGGGCTACCCCAGCGCCTACCTGGCGGTGCCGGACGTGGCCGGGTTCTGCTTCACGCAGGCGTTCCAGTCGATCGGGCTGGGGCTGGCCACGACGATCGGTGCCGCGTTGGCCCGCCCGGACCGGGTGCCGGTCGCCGCGCTGGGCGACGGCGGGTTCCTCATGGGCATCTCCGAGCTCGAGACCGCTGTCCGGCTGGGACTGGGGATGCTGGTCGTGGTGTACGACGACGCAGGCTACGGCGCGGAGTTCCACCACTTCGCCGACGCCGACCACACCACGGTGCGGTTCCCGGACACCGACCTCGCCGCGATCGCGGCGGGCTACGGGTGCGCCGCGGCGACGGTGCGGACGCGCGCCGACCTGGACGTGGTGCGGACCTGGCTGGCGGGACCCCGGGACCGCCCCCTGCTCCTGGACGCGAAGGTGCGCGCCGACGCGCCGTCGTGGTGGCTCGCGGAGGCGTTCAAGGGACACTAGGTCGATGATCACCGGGGCACACGTCATCCTCCACAGCGCCGACGCCGAAGCCGACCGGGCGTTCCTGCGCGACCTCCTCGGCACGGCCACGGTCGACGCGGGCGGCGGGTCGCTGGGCGTCTACGAGCCGCGCCATCCCGTCGCCGCCGACACGGCCTAGCCTGCGCTGGGACGCTGAACCCCGGGCTCAGTGCGGAGGTGCGCGATGGTGCGGAGGGACGCGGCGGCGGAGTACCTGCGGGGGTCGCTGTGGGCGCTGCCGACGGTGGTGGCCGTGGTCGCGATCCTGGCGGGCGTTGTGCTGTCGCACGTCCCCGTTCCGGCGGACTCGCCGCTGGCGTTCCAGGGCACGGCCGACGATGCGCGGGCGCTGCTCATCGGGGTCGCGAGCACGATGGTGACGGTCATCGCGCTGCTGCTGGGGCTCGCCGTCGTGGCGCTGCAGCTGTCGTCGACCCAGTTCTCCCCGCGCCTGCTGCGCAACTTCCTGCGCGACCGGCCCAACCAGCTCGTGCTCGGCGCCTTCGTCGGGACGTTCGTCTACAGCGCGGCCGGGCTGTTCACGGTCGGCGTGACCGCGGGCAGCCGGACGGAGGACTACCCGCGGCTCGCCGTCTCCGTCGCGGTCGCCCTGCTGTTCGTGAGCCTGGTCCTGCTCGTCTTCTTCGCCGACCACCTCGCGCACTCCATCCAGGTCGACCGGATCATGCGGGTGGTCGAGACCGCGACGTTGGCGGTGATCGAGACCCACGCCATGGCGTCGGAGCCGCCGCCGTCGTGGGCGACCGCGGTGCGCACCACCAGGTCAGGCTACGTCCAGACCGTCGACCTCAGGGGCCTGGCCGCCGCGGCCGCGCGGGCCGGGCTCGCGGGCGTCCGCCTGGTGCCGCGGGTCGGCGAGCACATCGTCGCAGGCACGCCGCTCGCGCTGGTCTGGCGGCCGACACCGGACGCCGTGCCGCCGCGCGAGAGCGAGGTCGCCCGGCTCGTCGAAGCATGTGTGCGGATGGGCTGGGAGCGCACGTTCGAGCAGGACCCCGGCCTCGGCATCCGCCAGCTCGTCGACATCGCCTGCAAGGCACTGTCGCCCGGCATCAACGACCCCTACACGGCCGTGCAGGCCACCGAGCACCTCTCGGTGATCTTCGCGCGGCTCGCGGTCGTGCCGAGCGGCGACCGGGTCGCGACCGCGGGCGCGACCACCGTCGTCGTGCCACGGCGGAGGTTCGCCCAGGACCTCGCCCTCGGCTGCGGGCTGGTCCGCCGCTACGGCGCGAGGGAGCCGACCGTCGCGCAGGCGCTGCTGCGGATGCTCGGCGTCTGCGCGCGGCTCGGGGCGCCCGGCCACCTCGGGGCCGTCGAGCGGGAGGGTGAGCTGGTCGTCGCGGCGGCGGAGCGCAGCGACATGCTGCCCGCCGACCTCGAGGTCGTGCGGGCGGCGGCCGCGTCGCTGCGCGGCGAGCTGGACGCGCGGGGCTCGCACGCGCTCTGACGGCCCGGCCGCAGGGGGGTCACACTGATCCGGGGCGCCGCACGGTGAGCAGCTGCTCGAAGAACCCGCCGATCTGCCGCTCCCGGTCCACCAGGTGCACCTCGAGGATCCAGTGGCACCGGCGGTCGACGCGGTCGGTGCGGCGCATCGGGCCGTCGCTGCCGGGCGCGATGTAGCTGTCGATCTTCGTGCCGTCGACCGTCTCGTGCGGGAACTCGCCGACGAGGTGTCCGCTGTGCGCACCGCCGAACGTCCAGCCGGAGGCCTCCGCGAGCCCGACGACGTGCGCGTAGAGCTGCGCGCCTGTGACATCGGGGTGGCCGTCGAAGAACCTCCTGCCCGCGGCGAAGACCCGGGGGAGGTCGGCGGCGAGGCGGTGCTTGACCGGGTCGCCGCCGAGCACGTACGTGCGGCCGAAGTCGGCCTCCCACTCCGCGAAGATCGGGCCGAAGTCGAGGAACACGATGTCGTCGTCGGCGATCTCACGGTCGGGCGGGTTCTCCCGGTACGGCTTCAGGGTGTTCGGGCCTGAGCGCACCACCCGCTTGTGCCAGTGCCTGCCGGTGCCGAACAGCTCGGCGCCGAGGTCCCGCACGGCGTCGCTGACCCGCGACTCCCATCTGCCCGGCGCCACCAGGCCGCGCTCGGTGACCGCGGCGAACAGCGCCTCGGCCTTGTCCTCGGCCTCGGCCAGCGCTCTGCTCCGCTCGGCCTCTGTCGGGGTTGCCGTGGTGCTCACGACCCCCACGGTAACCCGGTAGGTTCGGGCGATGGGCGACCCGATGCCGGAGCTGTACGAGTGGGTCACCGCGGTCGAGCGGCTGCTGGGCCTCGACGGGGTGGTCGGCGCGGAGGGCGGCGTCCGCGGCCTCGTCGACACGGTGCTCGACCTCACCGCCGACGTGGCGCACGGGGTGAACCGGCCCGCGGCCCCCGTGACGGCGTTCCTGGTGGGTCTGGCGGCAGGCCGCGCCCCGGACCCGACCGCCGCGCTGGAGGCCCACGTGCGCGCGGTCAGCAACCTGGCGCAGGGGTGGTCCTGAGCGTCGACGGTTTCGCCGCCCGGTCCGGGTCAGGCCAGACGGTGCCCGCCGTCGGGGGTGCGGACGGTGCGGCCCGTGCGGGCGAGCAGCTCCAGCAGCGGCACCGCGACCCGCCGCGACGTGTGCAGCGCCTGCCGCGCCTCGCTCAGCGTGAACTCGGGGCCGAGCCCGGCGAGCACGTCGAGCGCGCGGTCGTCGGCGCCGGGCAGCAGCACGACCCCGTCGGCGACGCGCAGCAGGTCACCGGCCCGCACCAGCGCCGCGAGCTGACGGGGACCCAGGCCCAGCTCGGCGAGCCGGTCGGCGTCGGGCGCGGCGAACGGGTCGGCGGCGAGGTCGGCGCGCAGCGCGGCCAGCGCGGCGTCGACGGCGGCTGGCGTGCCCTTGGCGGCGGCCGTGGCGACCCGGCCGTCGCGCACCACGAGGTCGGTGCGCTCGGCCAGGCGCAGCATCGGCTCGATCAGCCGGGCGTCGGGGAGGCCCGCGGCGCGCCGGGCCGCCTCCACCGGCAGGCCGGGGTCGATCGGGTCGGCTGCGTCGTGGGCGGCCAGCGCGGTGGCGAGGGCCTCGGCCCGCTCGGCGGCGGCGTCCGGCGCGAGCAGCCAGCCCGCCGTGGCGGCCCCGAGCGTGCCGACGGCGGCAGGCGGCACGCCCATCGCGCGCAGGTCGGCCCGGCGGACCAGGCCGCGGCGGGCCAGCTCCCCCGCGGCGTCCGGCACCCCCGACAGCCCGGCCAGAACCTCCGCCCTCGCCGCCGCCGCGCCCCGGCGGCGCAGCTCCGGCGGCCGGACGTCGAGCACGACGACGCCTGCGGCGACCTGCCGCCTGCCGGGGTCGCGCAGCACGGCCCGGTCGCCGATCCGCAGGGGGAGCGGCCGCGCGGGCCGCAGCCGCACGGTGTCGGCGCCCAGCGGGCGCACCCGCACCGGCGTCGCGACCGCCCCGACGTGCAGCGTCAGCTCGGCGGGCAGGCTGAGCGGGTCGACCCCGCCGCCCGCGCCGCCGATCGCCCCGCCCGCCCCTCCGCGCACGCTCGTCAGGCGGGCGTCGAGGGTCGCGACGTCCAGCCAGGTGTCCGGGGTGAGCAGCACGTCCCCGCGGTCCACCGCGTCGCGCGGCACGCCACGCAGGTTGACCGCCACCCTGGCCACGCCGCGCGCCCGCGGCACCGGCGCGCCGAGGCTCTGCAGGCCGCGCACCGTCACCCGCCTGCGCCCGGTGGCCGTCGCCAGCTCCAGCTCGTCGTCGACGCGGAGGCGGCCCGCACCCAGGGTCCCGGTGACCACCGTGCCCGCGCCGCGGATCGTGAACGCCCTGTCCACCCAGAGCCGCACGTCGGCGGCGTCGTCGGCGGCAGGGAGGCCGGTGACGAGGTCGTCCAGCGCGGTGCGCAGCGCGTCCATGCCCGCACCGGTGGCCGCCGACACGCCGACGTCGGCGATGTCCGCCAGCGGCGTGGCGGCGAGCCGCTCCCTGGCCTCCTCGGCGGCCAGCTCCGGCTCCATCAGGTCGCAGCGGGTGACGACGAGCAGGCCGTGCCGCACCCCGAGCGCGACCAGCGCGTCGACGTGCTCGCCGGTCTGCGGCATCCAGCCCTCGTCGGCGGCGACGACGAGCAGCACCGCGGGCACCGGACCGACCCCGGCGAGCATCGTCGTGACGAACCGCTCGTGCCCCGGCACGTCCACGAACGCGACCGGGCCCGAGGGCAGGTCGGTCCAGGCGAACCCGAGGTCGATGGTCATGCCGCGGCGCCGCTCCTCGGCGTAGCGGTCGGGCTCCATCCCGGTCAGCGCCCTGACCAGCGTCGACTTGCCGTGGTCGACGTGCCCGGCGGTGGCTAGGACGTGCATGCCCGAACGGCGGAGGCGAGGGTCGCGTCGTGCTCGGGGCCGACCGCGCGCAGGTCCAACAGGCAGCGGCCGTGCTCGAGACGGCCGAGGACGGCGGGCTCGCCCGCGCGGAGCGCCGCCGCGTAGCGCTCGGGCAGCGCCACCGCCGCGCTGGGCAGCTCCACGCCCGGCGCGCCGCCCCCGCCGACTCTGGCCTGCGTGTCGACCGCCTCCGCGCCGAGGTCGGCGAGCGCCGCGGCCAGGCGCTCGGCGCGGCGGCGCAGGTCGGCAGGGTCGGCGTCGAGGAACCGGCGGACCGGCGGACGCGGACCGCGCACCGTGGCCTCCAGCGCGGCGAGCGTCAGCTTGTCGACGCGCATCGCCCTGGCCAGCGGGTGGCGGCGGATCCGCGCGACGGCCGCCTCGCCCGCGCCGACCCCGCCGAGGACGACGCCCGCCTGCGGGCCGCCGAGCAGCTTGTCGCCCGAGGCGGTGACCAGCGTGGCGCCCTGCGCGAGCGTGGTGGCCGCGTCGGGCTCGTCGGGCAGCAGCGGGTGCGGCGCGAGCAGCCCGGAACCGATGTCGGCGACGACGGGCACGCCGAGGTCGGCCAGCTCGTCGACGCGGCAGGCGCTGGTGAACCCGCTGACCACGAAGTTCGAGGGGTGCACCTTGAGCACGAACGCGGTGTCCTCGCCGATGGCACCGGCGTAGTCGGCCCTGCTGACCCGGTTGGTCGTGCCGACCTCGCGCAGCCGGGCGCCGGTGGCCTCGAGCAGCTCCGGGATGCGGAAGCCGTCGCCGATCTCCACCAGCTCGCCGCGCGCCACCACCATCTCCCGCCCGGCGGCGAGGGTCATCGCGACGAGCGCCAGCGCGGCGGCGCCGTTGTTCGCCACGTGCGCGGCCGCGGCACCCGGCACGGCACGCACCAGCGCGTCGAGCACGCCCGCGCCGCGCGGCCCGCGCTCGCCGGTGGCGAGGTCCAGCTCCACGTCGCACGTCCCGGCGGCGACCTCCAGCGCGGCGCGGGCCGCGCCGGACAGCGGGGCCCGCCCGAGGTTGGTGTGCAGCAGCACGCCGGTGGCGTTGAGGACGGGGCGCAGGGTGGTGGCGGTGGCGGGGAGGGCGTCGAGCACGGCGCCGACGACGTCGGCCGAGGCGAGAGCGCCCTCCCGCACGGCCTGCTGCGCCGTCGTGACAGCGGACTTGACCCGGTCGCGGCCCAGCCGGGCGGTGGCGTCGGCGAGCCGGGGGTCGGCCAGCACCATGTCGGTGCGGGGCACGGCCCGGCGCTGATCCTCGTGGGGATCCACCGTCGTCACCCGGCGATCCTACGGCCGTAGGGTGCGGTCATGCCCGAGCCCGTGCCCGCGTCCGTGCCCACCCGGCGGCTCACCGCCTTCAGCCACGGCGCCGGTTGAGCGTGCAAGCTCGCCCCTGACGAGCTCGCGCAGGTCCTGCGCACGCTGACGCCGCCCCGCCATCCGGACCTCCTCGTCGGCACCGACACCGGTGACGACGCGGCCGTCTGGCGGCTGGACGCTGCGCGCGCGCTGGTGGTGACCACCGACTTCCTCACGCCGGTCGTCGACGACCCGCGCACGTGGGGCCGGATCGCCGCGCAGAACGCCGTGTCGGACGTCTACGCGATGGGCGGGCGACCGCTGTTCGCGCTGAACCTCGTGGGCTGGCCGCGCGACGCCCTGCCGCTTGAGATGCTCGCCGAGGTGCTGGCGGGCGGAGCGGAGATCGGCGCCGAGAGCGGGTTCCTCGTCGTCGGCGGGCACAGCGTCGACGATCCCGAGCCCAAGTACGGCCTTGCCGTCGTCGGCGAGGTGGCGCCGGACCGGATCCTCACCAACACCGGTCTGCGCGACGGCGACGCGCTCGTGCTGACCAAGGCGCTCGGCATCGGGGTGGCGACGACCGCGATCAAGTGCGGCGTCGCGTCGGAGGAGGTCGCCGCGGCGGCGGTGGCGTCGATGACGGCGAGCAACGCGCTGG
Source organism: uncultured Actinomycetota bacterium (assembly GCA_963750095.1). Taxonomy (GTDB): domain Bacteria; phylum Actinomycetota; class Actinomycetes; order Mycobacteriales; family Pseudonocardiaceae; genus Pseudonocardia. Next base: position 240,006 of record CAVVPJ010000018.1, read on the forward strand.
CCGCCGCGGCCGCGCTGGCCGCCGGGGCCACCGGCGCCACGGACGTCACCGGGTTCGGGCTGCTCGGGCACCTCGCCAAGATGGCGGCCGCGTCCGGTGTGGACGCGGAGGTCGACGTCGCGGCGGTGCCGGTCCCCGCGGGCATCAGGGCGCTGGTCGAGGCGGGGGTCGTGCCCGGCGGCACGCGGCGCAACCGGGACTGGGTCGCGCCGCTGCTCGACGCGGGTGGCTACGGGGAGGTCGACGTCCTGCTGCTCGCGGACGCCCAGACCTCCGGCGGCCTGCTCTTCGGCGCGGCGCCCGACCGGGCCGCGGCGGCCGTCGTCGAGCTGGGCCCGCCCGCCGCCGTCATCGGCCGGGTGCGCGCGGGCACGGGGCGGATCGTGCTGCGATAACGACCCGTGCGTGGAAAACGTCGCTCTAGCGACGTTTTCCACGCACGGGTCGGTGAGCGAGCGGAGGCGGACGGGAATCGAACCCGCCTGGCCGAGCTGCTCGGCCACGTCGGTTTTGAAGACCGCGGGGGCCACCAGGCACCCTCACGCCTCCCTGCCCGCCACCCTATCCACTGGCTGCGCCCGGCTCGTCCGGCGGCCGTTCGGCGCGGGCCAGCAGCGACGCGACCACCTCCGCTGCCGCGACCGGCAGGACCGGCATCACCGGCAGACCGAGGGCGCCGAACGACTCCACCGCCCGCGTGGCGGAGGCGTCGTCGACGCCGCTCACGATCAGCCGTCCGCGCCCGGACGGGGGGAGCAGGAAGGCGAGGGCGTAGTCGGGCCCGGCGCGCAGCCCGGTGAGCAGCTCGACAGTGGCCGCGGCCACCACCCCCGCGTGCTCGGCCGTCGCGCTGGAGACGGCGAGCAGCCCACCGGGCCGCAGCTGCGGAGCCAGCGCGGCCGTGTAGTGCTCCACCGGCGAGAGCGCCGCATCGCTTTCCGGCGGCTCCGTGACGAGCGCGACCGCGAACCCGGCGCAGGCCGCCGGGTCCGGCGTGGTCCGGAAGCGGCCCTCGGTCGCCGCCGTCGCCAGCAGCGCGCCGTCGTCGGCGGTCAGCCCGGGAGGGTCGTCGTCGGCGGACCCTTCGGACGGGTCCAGCAGGCGCACGACGCTGCGTCCCGCCCGCAGCGCCGCGACGACGACCGACAACGCGACGGGCGCGGTGCCCGCCACCACGAACTGCGGACCCGGTGCGCGCGCGACCTCGTCCACTCGGCAGCCCTCGTTCTCGTCAGCGAGGAATCCGCGCGAAGGGCACGCTCGGGGCAGCGCGTCGGGGTGCGCATCCGTTACCCACGCGGGAATCCGCGCCGAACGTTACGCACCCGATCGCGGTTCGGCGAGCGTCGACTACGCGAGCACCTCACCGGGGCCGCGGCGATGGGCGGCGCGGCGCGCGTGATGCCTCGCGGAGGCGGGGCGCCGACGAATTCCTACCTGCGACGGTCGCGGGCGGTCGGGTAGTCGGGGTCGCGCACCGGCGGGTCCTCGGGGTCGCGCGTGACGACGGTGCGGGCGCGGCGGGCCATGGACAGGCTGACCACGAGGCCGATGGCGCCGACCACGACGAGGATCCAGCCGACGAGCGCGATGTCGACCACACCGAGGCGCAGGTGCACGGCGAGCGCGAGAATGAGCCCGATGGCGATGAGGCCGATGCTGGAGCCGATCCTCACGACGTCACCTCCGGGGTCGACGAGGGTGCCTGTGTCATGCGGCGGTGTTCCCCGGGCGCGCTGTCGGTAACCCTCGGCGACGGGAGGAGCGCCAAGGATCCGGACAAATCCGGCTTCTCGGACGGTAATAGGGGCGGCTGCCGATGGTCGACGGCAATCGACCGCTCACGGTTCCGGAGGCGCCACGACGGGGTGATCGAGTGCCGCTGCGCTACGGTCGGTGCCGTGGCCATCCCCCATATGGCGCACGCGGCTCCCCGACCGTATGGCACGCAGCGATCGCGATGCCGACGAGACACGCCCGGAAGGTCCGTATGAGGCTGGTCAGCGCTGACTCCGGCACTGGACAGTTCCCGAACCCACCCCCCGGCGAAGGCGGCGGCGACGGGTCGACGACCCGCATGCTCGTCAAGCCCGTGTTCACCAAGGGCGCGGACCGCAGGCGGCGCATGCTGGTGCGCGGCGGCTACCTCGTCGCCGCCTCGTGCCTCGCCTACCTGGCGATGGTGCTGGTGAGCGTCACCGCGACGCCCGCGGCGCGGCCCTCGGCCAACGCCGACCAGGCCGCGCCCGCCACGACCGTGAAGCAGGTGACCCCGGAGCGCCCTTCGCTCAAACCGAGCGCCGCGGCCGTGGTGCCCGCGCCTGTCCGTCCCCGCCCCGCCGCCCCGGTGCCTGCGCCGACGAGCCCCGCCGTACCCGTCTCGGCGACCCCGACGGCCGCCGCGTCGGCAACGCCCGTGCCGTCCGGCTCCGCCAAGCCGACCAAGAAGTCGAAGTCCAGCGCCTCGAAGACGCCCGCGCCGTCCAAGACGTCCGCGGCGAGGGCCGCCTAAGCCGTGGGGGAACGGCGCAGGTTCCGGATCAGCCCCTCCCGGTTGTTCACCGGTGTGCTCGCGGGCATGTTCGTGCTGGTCCTGGTCGTCGCGGGCATCGCGAACGCCCGCGGAGGCAACGACGCCGCGGGCCAGCGCGACCAGACCGACACGAGCCGCGTCCCGCCGTCCGTCAGCGACGGCGGACCGATCGTCGACACGACCCGCGGCCAGGTGCGGTCGCTGAACCTGCCCCGCGGGACCATCGCGCTCACCTTCGACGACGGCCCGGACCCGGAGTGGACGCCACAGATCCTGGCCGTGCTGAAGAAGTACGACGTTCCCGCGACGTTCTTCGTGCTCGGCTCGAACGTCACGCGCCACCCCGACCTGATCGCGGCGATCCACGCGGGGGGCTCGGAGCTGGGCGTCCACTCCTTCTCGCACCCCGACCTCGCGACCAAGCCGCGGTGGCGGGTCGACCGGGAGCTGGCCGAGACGCAGCTGGCGATCGACGGCGCCGCTGGCGTCACCACGTTCCTCGTCCGCCCGCCGTACTCGTCCAGCGCCGACGCGATCGACAACCTCGGCTGGAACACCGTGCTCGCCGCAGGCGAGGACGGCTACATCAGCGTCTTCACCACCGACGACAGCGAGGACTGGCAGAAGCCCGGCGTCGAAACGATCGTGCGCAACGCCACGCCAAAGCCGGACGCCGAGGCGGGCTCGATCGTGCTCATGCACGACGCGGGCGGGGACCGGGCCGAGACGGTGGCGGCCCTCGACCGCTACCTCCCGCTGATGAAGTCGAAGGGCTTCACGTTCACCACGGTGAGCGGCGCGATCAAGGGCCTGAACGGCGAGATCACCGCCTCGTCGCAGGACCGGTTCAACGGCAGCGTGCTGGTGGCCACCCTGACCGTGGCCACCAACATCGTGGGGTGGCTGTCGTACCTGCTGATCATCGTCGGCGTGCTGGTCGGCGTGCGCCTCCTGCTCATGATCCTCTTTGCCCGCGGGCACGCCCGGCGGCGGCGCAGACCCGGCTTCCGGTGGGGCCCGCCGGTCGTCGAGCCCGTCACCGTGATCGTGCCCGCCTACAACGAGATCAAGAACATCGAGGCGACGGTCCGGTCCATCCTGGCCAACGACCACCCGCTCGAGGTCCTCGTCGTCGACGACGGCTCCACCGACGGCACGGCCGACCTGATTGAGTCGCTGCAACTGTCGCGCGTACGGGTGATGCGGCAGCGCAACTCCGGCAAGCCGAAGGCGTTGAACGCGGGCATCAGGGCGGCCCACCACGAGATCATCATCATGATCGACGGCGACACGGTGTTCGAGCCCGACACGGTGCGCCTGCTCGCCCAGCCCTTCGCCGACCCGCAGATCGGCGCCGTGGCGGGCAATGTCAAGATCGCGAACCGCGACGAGCTCATCGGGCGGATGCAGCACATCGAGTACGTGGTCGGGTTCAACATCGACCGCCGCGTGCAGGACGTGACGGGCTCGATCGCGACCGTCCCCGGCGCGGGTGGCGCGTTCCGCCGCACGGCGCTGTTGGAGGTCGGCGGCATGTCCACCGACACGCTGGCCGAGGACACCGACCTCACCATCGCGCTGGGCCGGGCGGGGTGGCGCGTGGTGTTCGAGGAGCGCGCCCGCGCCTGGACCGAGGCGCCCGCCACCATGGCGCAGCTGTGGAAGCAGCGCTACCGGTGGAGCTACGGCACCATGCAGGCGATGTGGAAGCACCGCTGTGCGGTGCGCGAGCGCGGCCTCGCCGGGAAGGTGGGCAGGCGCGGGCTGGCCCACGTGGCCGCGTTCCACATCCTCCTGCCGCTCACCGCGCCGCTGGTCGACGTGTTCTTCCTCTACGGCCTGGTGTTCGCCGACCCGGCCCTCACCCTGCTGCTCGGGGCGGGGATGCTCGGCGTCCAGCTGCTGACGGCGATGTACGCGTTCCGGCTGGAGCGCGAGCCGATCGACGTGCTGTGGGTGTTCCCCGCGCAGCAGATCGTCTACCGGCAGCTCATGTACACGGTGCTCATCCGGTCGGTGGCCAGCGCGCTGAGCGGAGTGCGGGTGCGCTGGCAGCGGATGAACCGCATCGGCGCGCTGAACAACCTGCTGCCCAAGCCCGCGGCGCCGCCCCGGCCGGTCAACGACCACACCTCGGCGCTGGCGCTCATCAGCGGGAAGGAACTGCAGCGACGGGAGCGCCGGACCGGCGAAACCCGGCCGGTTCCGGCGGTGACCGGCCGCGAGCGGTGGCTCGACCTGCTCCGCGTGGCCGCGCTGGCCAAGGTGATCGCCGTGGAGCTCGGCGCGCCCGCCGTCCTCTCCCTCTTCCCGGCGTGGGGGGTGCTGTTCGGCATCGGCGGCTCGATGATGGCCCGCTCGGCCATGCACGAGCCCGAGGTCGACGCGATCGGGCACCGCCTGCGCCGTCTGCTGGTGCCGCTGTGGGCGTTCGGCATCGTGGCCGTGCCGTTCATGCTGTGGCAGGGCTGGGGCACCGAGACCGACGACAACACGTTCTCCGTCTCCAACCTCGTCTTCTGGATCTTCCCGTTCCTCGACCCGCCGGGCAGCAGCGCGGCCGCCGCCGTCACCGGGGGGCTCTGGTACATCCGCGCCGCGCTGTGGTTCGTCCTGCTCACGCCGCTGATGCGCGCGGGGATGCGGCGCAGCGCTCCGGTGGCGATGCTCGTCCCGCTGGTCGTGGTCGGACTGGACGCGTGGCTGCGCTGGGACCTGGCGTCCGGCGGCGGCACGGGGCCTGCCCTCATCGACTTCTGCACGTACGCCACCTGCTGGATGCTCGGCATGGCCTACCGGGACGGCACGCTGAAACGGCTGCATCCGGCCCTGCTGGCGCTCATCGCGCTCGTCGCCCTCGCCGGTGGGGGCGCGTGGCTGCGGCTGAGTGTGCCCGACCTCGACCTGGACTCCGCGCCGCTCGCGCTGGCGCTGGTCTCCGCGGGCGTCGTCCTGCTGCTGCTGGTCGTGTCGCCGCTCATGGCGTGGCTCGACCGGGTGCCGCTCTTCGGCGGGCTGCTCGAGATCATCGCCGCGCGCGCGCTGACGGTCTACCTGCTCGTGCCGGTGGCCCGCGCCGCGACGCCGCTGGTCGACGCCCGCCTGGGCCTTGGCGCCGACACGCGCACGGCGGTGGCGACGGCGGTCGCGCTGACCGTGGTCGGCGTGCTGGCGTTCGGCTGGGTCGAGGACCTCGCCGCGCGGCGGCCGCTGCGCGTCTTCCCGCGCCCGTCGAGGCCTGTGGGGGAGCAACCGTCTGGCGTGCATCAGCGCGGCTACCGGCCGCCGACGCTTCCGCCTGCCATGGCCGAACGACTCGGGCCCGTCCGTGCGGCCCGCCCGATGCCCGCGCGGTCGGCGGTGGCGGTCGCCGAGCGCCCGGCCTCCGGCCCGGGCGGCCCCCGACGGCCCGACGCCCCCGCCTCCGGGCGCCGCCCGTCCGGGCCGATGGCGCCGTCCCCGCCATCGCCACCCCGGCCACAGTGGGCGTCGCCGTCGTCGGCGTCCCTGCCGCGGCCTCTGCCCGCGCAGCCGCCGGGGTCGTCGGGGCCGCGGCGGGTGCCTCCGTCGGAGCTGTCGTTGCCGCGCCCGATTCCGGCCCATCCTGCGCGGCCCCCCCGACCGCCGGGACCCCCGTCCCCGCCGCGGCAGGGACCTCCGCCCGCCGAGCGCCCGCAGGATCCGCCGCGCGCGCATCCGCAGGCCCCGCCACCGCACCCAGCGCCGGTTCCCGCCCCGCGGACCGGGCCGCCGCCCTCGAACGGCCGACCGCCCAACCAGCGCTCGGGGAGGCCCCGATGATGTCCCGCTCGTTCCGCGCGACGGCCTGCCTGGCCGCCGTGCTGGCCCTCGTCCTCGCGTCCTGCGCGAGCCAGCCCAAGCCCTCGCCCGCGCCGCCGTCCGCCGACGTGCGCCTCGACGGCTGGCAGCTCACCCTCCCGGTCGCCGATCCCGACTCGGGCGACGCCGACATCGTGAACCCCGCCCGCGTCTCGCCGCCGTGGCTGACCCAGGAGGAAGGTGGCGGCATGACGTTCTGGGCGCCGGTCGACGGGGCCACCACCAGGAACTCGGGGCACGCGCGCACCGAGCTGGTGAACCGCGACAGCTTCACCGCGGGCCGGGAGCCGCACACGCTCACCGCGACCGTCACCGTGGCGCAGCTGCCCAGCGAGAACCCCGACGTCATCCTCGGCCAGATCCACGGCGCGGGCGACCTCAAGTCGGTGGCCTACGTGATGCTGCACTACTTCGACGGGGCCATCAAAGTGGTGGTCAAGCAGGCACGGGAGGGGTCGGCCGCCATGGCCTACCAGCTCGCCGACGACGTGCCGCTCGACACGCCGTTCACCTTCAGGCTGAGCGACGACGGCAACGGCACCCTCACCTTCGGCCTGGACGCCGACGGCGCCACCAAGACCGCCACCGCCCCTGTGCCGCCCGCCTTCGCGGGCGCGAGCGTCCGCTTCCAGGTGGGCGCCTACCAGCAGGCCGAGTCGTCCGAGGGCGGCGGCAGCGCCGACGACGGCGCGCGCGTCACCTTCACCAAGATCGCCACAGCGGCGGCGGCCGCGCCCCCGACGTCCTGAGTCGCGCGTCGTCACCCCGGAGACCGCGCACCCGCGCAGATCTCGCGGGCGGCTCAGCGCCTGACCGGTAGTTCGTAGCGGCGGTGGATGTCGCCGGGCGGCAGGAGGCCCGCGACGGAACCGGCCCCGCTGACGAGCTGGTCGGTCTCCGCAAGGCCGCACTCGACGAGGCGGAAGCGGGTCTCGTGCCCGAACCACCGCGGCCTCGCCGCGGCCTACGTGATGAACACGCTGAACCCGGGCATCGCGTCGCCCCACAGCACCGCCTACCTGACCGCCCTGTTCACCGCGCTCTGAGCGAAGCTTGCGGAGCGATTGTCAGCACGGAGGAGACCGTCATGACCGACCTGACCACGCTCGCGCCCGACTTCGTCGACGCCGCCCACGCGATCGTCTACTGCGCCGTCGGCTCCGTCGACGTGAAGGGCCGCCCGACCTCGCGGGTGATGCACCCCATCTGGGAGTGGGACGGCGAGCGGCTGACCGGCTGGCTCGCCACCACCCCGAGCCCCAAGCTCGGCCAGCTCGCTGAGCACCCGTACGTCAGCTGCGCCTACTACGACAGCTGGGCGGTCGCCGCGGTCGCGGACAGCCGCGTCGAACCGGTCGCCGACGACGCGACGCGCATCCGCGTCTGGGACCTGTTCCGCGCCGCGCCGCCGCCGATGGGCTTCGACCCGGGGGCGATCGGCGTGCCCGGATGGGACGCGCCGACCGCGCCGGGGTTCGTCGTGGCCCGCATGGACCCGTGGCGGGTGCAGGTGCGTCGGGTCATGCCCGGTGTCGGCGTCGAGCTGCTGACGTGGCGGGCGGCCGCCGTCTCCGCGCCGGTCGAGGCCCGGACGATCAGGGGCATACGCTGACCAGCCTGGAGGAGAGATGTCCGCCCGATCGGCGGCTCGTCGACCCGCGGGCGGCCGCTTCGTGAGCACGCCGGTATCGGAGGAGGTCGCGCTGCTGCGGGAGGTCGCGATGTTCGCGAACCTCTCGGACGCGGCGCTGCGCGAGCTCGCCGCCCTCGCCCGGCCGGTCGCCGTGCCCGCGGGGGCGGTGCTGTTCGAGCGCGGCGACGCGGGCGACGCCCTCTACGTCGTCCGCGCGGGCAGGCTCGAGGCGCTCATCGACGGCGTGGTCGTGCGCGAGGCGGGCCGCGGCGAGGTGCTGGGCGAGCTCGCGCTGCTGACCGGCGGCCTGCGCACCGCGACGGTCCGCGCCCGCCGCGACGCCGAGCTCTACGCCGTCCACCGCGCCGACCTCGACGTGCTGCTCACCGATCCCGCCTCGGCCCGCGCGCTGGTCCGCCACCTCGCCGCGCGCATCCCCGGCGGCGAGCCGCCCGCTCCGGCGCGGGCGGCCGCGGTGCTCGCGCTCGTCCCCTGCGACGGCCGGACCTCGCCCGCGCTCGTCCGGCGGCTCGCCGACCGGCTGGCGGGCGAGCTGGCCCGGCACACCGACCTGGCCCGGCTCGACGCCGATGCCGACCCGGCCGGGTGGCCCGCGCGCCTGGACGCCGCCGAGAGCGGACACGGCCAGGTGCTGCTCGTCGCCGAGCACCCCGACGACGCGTGGGCGCGGTTCTGTCTGCGCCAGGCCGACCGGCCGCTGGTCGTCGTCGACGCCGCCGCCACCCCGCGCCACCGCCCGCTGCCCGCCGCGACGCAGCTCGTCGTCGTGGGCGGGGCCGGGCCCACGCCATGGCTGCGTGCCCTCGCGCCCGCCACGCACCACCTGGTCGGCGCCGGGCTGCCCCCGGACGACGTCGCGCGGCTCGCGCGCCGGTTGGCGGGCCGGGCGGTCGGGTTGGTGCTCTCCGGCGGCGGGGCGCGCGGCCTGGCGCACCTCGGCGTCGTCGACGAGCTGCGGCGCGCGGGCGTCGTGATCGACCGGGTCGGGGGCACCAGCATGGGCTCGGTCGTCGCCGGGCTCCTCGCGATGGGCACCGACCCCGCCGAGATGATCGACATCGCCCGCCGCGAGCTGGTCGATCGGCGCCCGTTCGGCGACCTCACGTGGCCGCGGCACGCGCTCGTCCGCGGGTCCCGGCTGGCCGCGACGCTGCGGCGGGTCTACGGCGACGCCCTCGTCGAGGACCAGCGCACCGCCCTGTTCACGGTGAGCGTCGACCTCGTGGCGGCGGAGAAGGTCGTGCACCGCAGCGGGCCGATCGCCGACGCCGTGGCGCTGTCGGTGCGGCTGCCCGGGATCACGCCGCCGCAGCGGGTCGGCGACCGCCTCCACGTCGATGGCGGCGTGCTGGACAACCTGCCGATCGGGGTGATGGCCGCGGAGGGCGAGGGCCCCGTGCTCGCCGTCGACGTCGCCCAGCCCTTCTCCGCCGGTGCGCCCACCGCGCTGCCGCACATCGTGGACACGATCGGGCGCGCCATGACGATCGCGAGCTGGCGCAGCGACGACCCGAGTCGCGCGCTGGCCCGCGAGGTCATCGTGCCGGACCTCGGCGACATCGGGCTCTTCGACTTCCGCAGGCTCGACGACCTGGTCGAACGGGGACGCAGGGCGGGAAGGGCGGCGGCCGCGCGGCTCCGCGACCTGGCCACGACGTAACGCGCGGGCGCGGCGTCCCCTTGGTGGACGCCGGGCGGCGCGCCGCCGATCTTCACCAGTGGCCCGGACGTAGACGCCGCGCTCGCGGCCGTCCTGGCTCACCAGGGCCACGCGCTCGACGACGACCTCGCCGCCGCATAGCCGCTCGACCGCGCCCGACCGCGTGGCGTCGGACCACATGAAGGAGCCCGCCATGACCAGTTCCACTCTGATCGACACCGACCGGCTCATGGCGCTGTGGACGACCCCGCCTGGGGAGGACGCCGCCCCGCTCGCCGAGGTGCGGTCGCTTTACACCGACGCCATGCGCATCAACGGACCGTCGATGACCGCGATCGACCTGCTCGCCCGGATCCGCGGGACGCAGCGCGCCTACACGGGGCTGCGGCACGAGCTCGTCGAGCGGGTGGACGCCCCGGGCAGGCTGGTGATCGCGTTCCGGCTGCACGGCACCCACACCGGCCCGCTCGCCACGCCGTTCGGCGAGCTGGCCGACACGGGCCGCGACTTCACGGTGCGGGTGATTGACATCCTGACCCTGACCGACGGCCTCCTCAGTGAGGTCACGATGGTGGTCGATGAGCTGGGCCAGCTCGCCGCCCCCGGGGTGCTGCGCCTCGCCTGAGCCCGCGCCGAGGCCGTTCTCCGACAATCCGTCATGCGGCTTCGAGCGCATCGACCGACTCCGTGAGGAGGCGATGCGCGGCGACCGCCTGCGAGCCTGACACCCGCCGGTGCGACCTGCGGATCACCCCCGCACCCGACGGTCAGACCGTCAGGGCAACGGCGCCGTCAGCTCCAGGTGCACGCCGTCGGGGTCGCTGAACGACAGGATGGCGATGCCGAAGCCCGGCAGGTCGATCACCTCGCCGTGCGGGATGCCGCGCTCTTCGAGACGGTCGCGCGCGGCGACGAGGGCGTCGCGCGAGGCCACGGTGAACGAGAGGTGGTCGAGCCCCACGCGCTCCGACACGAAGCTGTCGTCCGCGTCGGCCACCGGCCGCAGCCCGAACAGCATCCCGTTGGTGGCGAACACGACCCCGCCGTAGAGCTGGGCGGGGTCGTTGCGCACGTCGGGGTCGTCCGGGCTGCCGGGCGACTCGGCGGCGACCTCGAAGCCCAGCACCTCGGTGTAGAAGGCGCGCGAACGCGCCAGGTCCGTGACGGTGAGCCGGACGTGGTGGATCCCGGTGGTGTCGATCAGTCCCATGCCGCGGAGTATGCCGCGCGAGCCCTTCTTCCGTGGACCGCACAAGGGTTGTGGTGGCCGCACCCGCGTCCTGACGGGGGTGCGGCCACAACGTCGCCTGTGCGGTGGGTTCACGCCGCGACTGCCAAGGCGTCGCGGCCGCGGCACCGGCGGGGCAGCGCCTTGTGCCTGCCGACGGCCAGGTGGACCCGCCGCCCGGACGCGGCCAGCTCGCTCCGCGGTCTCCGCGCCGGTCATGAGGCCGTCGGGATCCGGCCCGCGGTAGGCGTGGCCGGGTAGCCGCCGGGAGGTCGCGGCCGCGGCGATCGGGGTCGGCTTGGGGCCGGTGATCTCGACGAGTGCGCCGTTTCCGGTGATCGAACCCCGACAGCGGCGCTCTCGTCGTGATCAAGGGCGGGTGCGGGCGACGAACCGGAAGCGGTCGCCGCGGTAGGCCGAGCGCGTCCACTCGACGGGGCGGCCGCCCGCCGCCTCCCCCAGCCGGTGCACCAGCAGCAGGGGGTGGCCGGTCTCGACGTCGAGCAGCTCCGCGGTGGCCGGATCGGCGAGGTAGGTCTGCACGGTGTCCTCGACGGCCTGCAGCTGCACGCCGTAGGCCTCGCGCAGCGTCGCGTAGAGCGAGCCGTGCCGCTCGAGCTCGGCCGCGAGGTCGGGGTACTCGCCCGCCAGCCGCGCCGACTCGTACGCGAGTGGCACACCGTCCACGAGCCGGACGCGATCGACGCGGTGCACGGTCGACACCCCGAGGCGGCGCGCGGTCTCCCCGGTCGCGGCCTCGACCGTGACGGCGAGCACGCGGTTGCCGACCCGCGCAGCGCCGAGGTCGTCGGTGAACGAGGAGAGCTGGCGGATGTGCACGAGGCGGGGCTCGGCGATGTAGGTGCCGCTGCCCTGCGTGCGGACGAGCAGACCCTCGACGACCAGCTCGGCGATCGCCTGGCGCACGGTCGTGCGCGACGTGGCGAGCCGCTCGGCCAGCTCGCGCTCGGTGGGCAGGGCCGAGCCCGGCTCGCCGGCGTCCACCAGGCCGCGCAGCTGCTCCTTCACGAGCCAGTACTTCGGCACCCGCTGTGTCGTTCGGGTCGTCACGCTCGCACCCCTTGCCTGCCGCATTGGTCTATGCCAATATACCAGCAGCAAATGGTGTAGACCAATCTTGGAGGAGAGGGCACATGGGGTTCGTCTCGGACCTGCGAAGCTCGTCCCGGCTGGGGCTGCTCGTGGCGGGCTCGGCCGCGACCGTCGGCGTGATCTACGGCTACGACCAGTCCAACATCGCGGGCGCGCTGCTCCCGCTGACCACGGAGTTCCAGCTGACCACCCACGACCAGGAGCTCGTCACGACGGCGGTGGTCGTCGGGCAGATCGTCGGGGCGCTCGGCGGGGGAGCGCTGGCCAACCGCATCGGGCGCAAGGCGTCGATGCTGCTGGTCGCGCTGGGCTTCGGGGTGTTCTCGCTGCTGTCGGGCCTCGCGTTCTCGGTGCCGTCGCTGCTGGTGGCGCGGCTCCTGTTGGGCGTCACGGTCGGCGTGTCGATCGTCGTGGCGCCGGTGTTCGTCGCCGAGTCGGCGCCCACCCGCGTCCGCGGCGCGATGCTGGTGCTGTACCAGGTGGCCACGGTCATCGGGATCATCGCGGGCTATCTCGTCGCGTGGGCGTTCGCGGGGGCGGGCAGCTGGCGGCTGCTGCTGGGCCTGGCGGCAGTACCCGCGGCGCTCGTCGTGCTGATGCTGCTGCGGCTCCCCGACACCGCCCGCTGGTACATGCTGCGCGGACGCACCGACGACGCGCGCAAGGTGCTCGCCGCCCTCGACCCCGGCACCGACCCGGACGCCGAGCTCGCCGAGATCGCGGGCGCGCTGTCCGAGGAGCGTGGCGGCGGGGTGCGTGAGCTGCTGCGCATGCCGTGGCGGCGGGCGACCGTCTTCGTCGTGGTGCTGGGCTTCTTCATCCAGATCACCGGGATCAACGCGATCGTCTACTACAGCCCGCGGATCTTCGAGTCGATGGGCTTCAGCGGTGACGCCGCCGTGCTCGGCCTCCCCGCGCTGGTGCAGGTGTTCGGCCTGGCCGCCGTGCTCACCTCGCTCGTCACCGTCGACCGCTTCGGCCGCAAGCCCACCCTGCTCACCGGCATCGGGATCATGGTGGCGGCGAACGTGCTGCTCGTCGTGGTGTTCCTGTTCTCGTCGTCGTTCGGTGGTGTGCTGACCGTGCTCGGGTTCGTCGGGCTGGTGCTGTTCACGGTCGGGTTCACCTTCGGCTTCGGCTCGCTGGTGTGGGTCTACGCGGGCGAGGCGTTCCCGGCCCGGCTGCGGGCCACCGGCGCGAGCGCGATGCTCACCGCCGACCTGGTGGCCAACGCGATCGTCGCGGCGGTCTTCCTCACGATGCTGAACGGCCTGGGCGGCGTGGGCACGTTCGCGGTGTTCGGGGTGCTGGCCCTGGTCGCGATGGTGTTCGTGCACCGGCAGGCGCCCGAGACGAAGGGCCGTCGCCTCGAGGAGATCCAGCAGTACTGGGAGAACGGCGGGCAGTGGGCGTCGGCGCCGGAGCGGGCGGCATGAGCACCACGGTCCTGGGACTGGACATCGGAGGCTCGACCACGCGGGCCGTGCGCGCGGAGGGCGGCCGGTGCGTCGCCGAGGCCCGCGCGGGCAGCGCGAACGTCCGCTCGGTCGGCGCGGACGAGGCGGGCCGCCAGCTCGACGCCGTGCTCGCGGGCCTGCGCACCGACGACGTCGCGGCCGTCTGCGCGGGAGCGGCGGGCGCCGACTCCGACGGCGCCCGCGCCGAGCTCCGGGAGCTGCTGGCGCAGCGGCTCCCCGGCGCCGTGGTCGAGGTGGTGCACGACGCGCGGCTGATCCTGGCCGCCGCCGACCTCGACGCGGGCATCGCGGTGATCGCGGGCACCGGCTCGGCGGGTTGGGGTCGCACGCCGGACGGCCGCGAGGCCCGCGCAGGCGGGCTCGGCTACCTGCTCGGCGACGAGGGCAGTGGCTACTGGACCGCCCGCGAGGCCGTGCGCCATGTCCTGCACCGCGCCGACACCGGCGCCGTGCCCGACGCGCTCGGGGCGGCCCTGCTCGAAGGGTGCGCGGTGGCCACGCCCGTCGACTTGTTCGACCTGTTCTACGCCCGGCCCGAGCGCGCGTTCTGGGCGGGCCGGGCCGGGGTGGTCGCCCGGCTGGCCGCCACCGACACGGTGGCCGCGGCCATCCTCGACCGGGCCGCCGAGGCGCTGGCCCAGCTCGCGACGACCGTCGCGACCCGGCTCGGCATCGCCGGGCCGGTGGTGCTCGGCGGCGGGTTCGCCGTGCACGAGCCCGCGCTGCGCCGGGCCGTCGCCCAGCATCTCGCCGCCGTGGGCATCGCCGACGTGCGCGTCATCCCCCGCGATCCGGTGGCAGGTGCCGTCCGGCTCGCCCAACGACTCTTGGAGACCTCGTGAACGCTGTGACAACTGGCGGCCTGGTGGCCGCAGGGACAACTGGCGGCCTGGTGGCCGCAGGGACAACTGGCGGCCTGGTGGCCGAAGGGACAACTGGCGGCCCGGTGGCCGCGGGGACCCGCGGCGGCCTGATGGCCGCCGAGATCGTCGAGCAGCCCGCGCAGTGGCGGCGGCTGCTCGCCGAGGCGGGCGCCGAGCTCGCCGCCGTCGCCGCCCGCATCCGCGCCTACGACCCGCACACTGTGCTGCTCGTGGCCCGGGGCACCAGCGACCACGCCGCGCTCTACGCCAAGTACCTCGTCGAGATCCGGCTCGGCAAGGCCGCGGGCCTCGTCTCGCCGTCCACGATGACCGCCTACGGCGCCCGCCCCGACCTGCGCGGTGTGCTCATGCTCGCGGTCAGCCAGTCGGGCGGCTCACCGGACCTGGTGCGCTCGCTGGAGGTGGCCCGCGACTGCGGCGCGCTGACCGTCGCCGTCACCAACAACGCCGCCTCCGACCTGGCGCATGCCGCGACCGCGCACGTCGACGTGCTGGCCGGGCCGGAACGGGCCGTCGCGGCGACCAAGTCCTACACCGCCCAGCTGCTCGCCCTGCACCAGCTGCTCGACCGGGTCGGCGGCGGCACCGGCGCGGCTGCCGCGGCGCTGCCCGACCTCGCCGAGGCCGTGCTCGACCAGGACGCCGCGATCGGCGATCTTGCGCGGCGCTACCGGTTCGCGCAGCGCATGGTGACCACCGGCCGCGGCTACTCCTACCCGACCGCGCGCGAGGCCGCGCTCAAGCTGATGGAGACCGCCTACGTCTCGGCGCAGGCGTTCTCCGCCGCCGACCTGCTGCACGGGCCGCTCGCGATGGTCGACCCGCAGGTGCCGGTGCTCGCCGTCGTCGCAGAAGGGGTCGGCGGCCGGGCCATGGCGCCCGTGTTGCCGCGCCTCGCCGAGCGGGGAGCGGACGTGTGCGTCGTCGGGTCGGCCGCGGCGGTCGCGGGCGCCGACGCGGGTGTGGTGCTGCCGACGGGCGCGCCGGAGGAGCTGTCGCCGCTGGTGGAGATCCTGCCCTTCCAGATGCTCGCGCGGCACGTCGCCGTCGCACGCGGGGGCGACCCGGACGCGCCGCGCGGCCTGGCCAAGGTCACCGAGACCCTCTGAGGAGCCGACGATGATCCTCGCCGCCGACACCCTCGTCGCCAAGGGCGTGGACGGTCCAGGCTGGGTGCACACCCGCGGCGACCGGATCCTCGCCGTCGGCTCGGGCGCGCCCGCGCGGCCCCCCGACGCGCGCTACGCCGTGCTCGTCCCCGGCTTCGTCGACGTGCACGTCCACGGCGGTGCGGGCGCCGCGTTCCCCGGCGGCGACGCCGAGCAGGCGCTGCGGGCGGTCGCGTTCCACCGGGCGAACGGTACGACGACCACGCTCGCGAGCCTGGTCGCCGCGGCGCCCGACGAGCTGCGCCGCGACGTGTCCGTGCTGCGCGAGCTCGTGAAGGACGGCGAGATCGCGGGCGTGCACCTGGAAGGGCCGTGGCTGGCCGCGGCCCGCTGCGGTGCGCACGACCCCGCCCAGCTGCGCGACCCGGACCCGGCCGAGCTCAGCGCGCTGCTGGCCACCGAGGCGGTGACGATGGTGACCCTCGCCCCGGAGCGGGCGGGCGCGATGGCCGCGATCCGGCAGGTCGTCGACGCGGGCGCGGTCGCCGCCGTCGGGCACACCGACGCCGACCACGCCCTCACCCGGGCGGCCATCGACGCGGGCGCCCGGCATGGCACGCACCTGTTCAACGCGATGGCCCCGATGCACCACCGCGAGCCGGGGCCCGCGGTCGCGTTGCTCGACGACGACCGGGTGACCGTCGAGCTGGTCACCGACGGCCTGCATGTGCACCCCGCCCTGTGGGAGCTCGCCGTGCGTGCGGCGGGACCAGGCCGCGTGGCCGCCGTCACCGACGCGATGGCCGCCGCGGGCATGCCCGACGGCGACTACCGGCTCGGGCACCTGGAGGTCGAGGTCGCCGACCGCGTCGCGCGGCTCGCGGGCGGGGGTGCGATCGCGGGGAGCACCGCCACCGCCGACGTGCTGTTCCGCAACATCGTCCGCGCGGCCGCCGTCCCCTTCGCCGACGCCGTCCGGCGCGCGGTGGCGATGACGGCGACGACCCCGGCCCGCGCGCTCGGGCTCGGCGACGTGGGCGAGCTGACGGTCGGCAGGCGCGCCGACCTCGTCGGGCTCTCCGCCGAGCTGGAGGTCGAGGCGGTCTACCGGGCCGGACTGGTCGTGCGCGGATAACGTCGCCATGGCGACGTTATCCGCGCACGGGGGGTTGGCGGCGGGCGTCCCAGGGGAGCCACCGAACGACGCCCGCGCGCGGATCATGAGGGCGATCGGCTGGGCCCGAGGACGTCGTCGGGCCCGAGGTGGCCCGCGGCGCGCGCGGCCATCGTCGCGGCGCCCAGGGTGCCCGCCTCGGCGACGTCGGCGACGGTCAGCGGACCCAACATGCGCCGCTTGGCGTCCATCACCATCGCGCTGGCGGTCCAGCCGCCGGTCACGACCATGCGGCGGTGCGGACCGACGATCCGCTCCATGGCCGCCAGGCGGTCGGCGGCGTCCACCGTGGCGGTCTCGACGGCCGCGCGCCACACGTCGCCGGGACCGACGCCGTCCCGCACGCCGACGACGGCCACCGCGGCGGTCCCGATCCCCTCGATGCGCACGCAGCCTGCGCCCGCCGGGCACACGACGGCGAGCGCCGCGGCGTCGAGCGTGGCCAGGTCGGCCCACGCCACGCCGAGCATGCCCAGCACCCGCCGCATCGCCAGGCCGCCCTGGGTGCCGCCCAGCAGCGACCAGCATCCCGGCCGCACGCTGAGGTCGGTGGTGATGCCCTCGGCCGCCAGCGCCTCGACCTGCTCCGGCGACAGCCCGGCGGCCACGGTGCGCAGCACGGCCTCCGCCGTGCCCGACGAGTCCAGCACGTCACCCGCCGTGACCCCGACGCCGACCGCGGCGGCCTGGTGGTCGTGCCCCGCGATCGTGACGACCGCGCCCGCGAGCCGCGGGTGCGCGCGGGCGGTGCCGAGCGGCCTGCCCGCCTCGACCAGGGGCGGCATCAGCGCCGCGCTCGCCCCCGACCACGCGAGCAGCTCGTCGTCGAAGGCCTCCTTGGCGACGTCCAGCCAGCCCGTGCGGCTGGCCAGCGAGCGCTCGCACGCCTCGTCGGCGCCCAGCCCGCGCGCCACCCACTCCGCGACGTTGAACCGCCGCACCGCGGCCCGGCTCGTCGGCACGTGCGCGGTGAGCCAGCGGTGCTTGGTCAGCGCGTAGCACTGGGTCAGCGGCTTGCCGGTGCGGCGGGTGAAGGCCGTCGCGTCGACGTCGCGGGCGAGCTGCGCGGTCTCGGCGCCGTCGCGGGTGTCGTGCCAGGCGATCGCGGGGGCCACGGGCGCGCCGCGGCCGTCGACGAGGACCCCGGTCTCGCCCATGCTCGTGATCCCGACGCCACCCACCGCCACACCGGCCGCATCCAGCGCCGCGTCGACGGCGGCCAGCGCGCTGTCGAGCAGCTCCACCGGGTCCACGTCGACGCCGTCGGGGCCGGTGCGCCACGGCGTGGCCGCGCGGCCCTGGCCGACCGGGCGCCCGTCGTCGCCGTAGACGACCGCCTTGGTCGACGACGTCCCGACGTCGACGCCCAACCACCCCATGCCGCCTCCTTGCCCGCGACGACCCTAATGTCCGGGGCCTGCTCGTCTGCACCACCGTGATCACCAGCTCGGCGCACAAACCGGCCAGATCTGTCCGGTCTTGCGCCCGGCCGACGATCATGGCCGGTGGAGGTGGCTGGTGATGGGCCCTGGGACCAGTCGGTGCCCGGCGCCTACAACTGAATCCGCACCCCCCGGCCGGTGCGCAGGCTCTCGTTGGCGGCGTCGGCGAGCACGAGCGCGGCCCGCCCGTCGGCGAACGACGGCTCGGGCTGGGTGCCGTTCTCGACCGCGCTGAGGAAGTGGTCGAGCTCGGCGGGGTAGGTCGTGCCGTAGCGCTGCCGGAAGAAGTTCAGGTAGGGCGGCGCGGACTCGCTGCACTCCGCGTTCGCGTAGCGCACGCTGGTCGGGAGCTGGTTGTGCGCGGTGAGCATCCCGGCGCTGCCGAACGCCTCGACCCGCTGGTCGTAGCCGAAGACGGCGCGGCGGCAGTTGGTGATCGTCGCGAGCGCGTCGTCGGCGGAGCGGAGCAGGACGACCGCGCTGTCGATGTCGCCCGCCGCCTGGATGTACGGCGCGACGACGTTGGCGCCGACCGCGTGCACCTCGACGATCTCGCCGAGCAGGAAGCGGGCCATGTCGAAGTCGTGGATGGTCATGTCGCGGAACAGCCCGCCGGACGAGGCGAGGTAGCCCTCCGGCGGCGGCTCCGGGTCGCGGCTGGTGATCGCGACCTGCTCGAGGCGGCCGATGTCGCCCGCCTTCACCCGGTCGTGCACCTCGCGGAACGACGGGTCGAAGCGGCGGTTGAAGCCCACCATGACGGTGGGCGCGAGCGGCGCGATCTCGGCCCAGCACGCGTCGACCCTGGCGATGTCCAGGTCGATCGGCTTCTCGCAGAGCACGGCCTTGCCCGCTTTGACCGCACCGATGATGAGGTCGACGTGCGTGCTCGTCGGCGAGCCGATGACCACCGCGTCCACGCCGTCGTCGGCCAGGACGGTCGCGACGTCGGTGGTGGCGCGCGCGCCGTGCCGGGCGGCGAGCTCCTTCGCCGCGGCCTCCATCGGGTCGCACACCCACACGAGCTCGGCGCGCGGATGCGCCGACACCGACTCGGCGTGCACCGTGCCGATCCGCCCGCAGCCGAACAGCGCGATTCTCCTCATGCGATCTCCTCCTGGTCGGGCGCGGGCCCGCTGGACCCGCGCGCCTGCAAGGTCGGGGTGAGCAGCTGGAGCTGTGCGGGCCGCGCGGGATCGTCGATGCGGGCCGCCAGCGCGCGGGCGGCGAGCCTGCCGACCTCGGCGCCCACGCTGTCGACGCTGGTGAGCCAGATCGAGCGCAGCCGAGCGAGCTGGGAGTTGTCGTAGCCGACGAGCGAGAGCCGCCCCGGGACCTCCACCCCCAGCTCGGCCGCGGCCGCGCGCGCGCCGAGGCACACCACGTCGTCGACGGCGAAGATCGCCGTCGGCGGCGCGGCGGACCGCAGGAGGCGCACGGCGGCGCGGTAGCCGCCGTCGTCGGTGTAGTCGCTGGTCTCCACGCGGATGTGCCGCTCGAGGCCGTGTTCGCGCATCGTGTCCTCGTAGCCGCGTCGGCGCAGCGCGCCGACCGTGTTCGCGGAGCCGGGGACGTGCCCGGCGATGTGCGCGATCCGCCGGTGGCCCAGCTCGACGAGGTGGCGGGTGGCGAGCGCGCCGCCGAGCAGGTCGTCGTTGGCGACGATGTCCACCCGGTCCAGGTCGAGGTCGCGCCAGCCCACGGCCACGGTGGGGACGACCTGCGCGAGCTCGGCCAGGCCCGGCCAGGCGGCCTGGGTGCCGACCAGGACCATGCCTTCGACGCCCATGTCGGCCAACGTGCGCGGCACGGCGTCGTCGTCGCGGCCCCGGTCGAGGCGCGCGCTGTTCAGCAGCAGCTGGCGACCCTGCCCGGTCAGGGCGTCGCTCAGGCCGTCGAGGAGGTCGACGAACCACGGGTGGCGCATGTCGTTGAGCAGCACCCCGACCGTGCGGCTGCGGCGCTCGCGCAGGTCCCGCGCGGCCGTGTTGGGCCGGTAGCCGAGCTCGGCGATGGCCCGCTCCACGGCGGCACGCCGGTCGGGGCTCACCTTGGGCGACCCGCGCAGCACGAGCGACACCAGCGACTTCGACACGCCCGCGCGCGCGGCCACGGTGTGGATCGTCGGACGGGCGGGGGGAGCGGACACGGGGCCTCCGAGGCGATGGAACGATCCAGCTGTGGATCCTAGCGCCCGGATCCGCAACTTCGCACTATGTCTTGACAATTTTGGACCGCTCCCGGACCCTTCCGGGTGTTGGAACGATCCATCGGAGGATTGCCGTGACCGGCGCCGCGCCCACGCGCATGGACTACGACCCGTTCAGCCCGGCATTCCAGGCCGACCCCTTCCCGGTGTACCGGTGGATGCGCGACGAGGCCCCCGTCTTCTACAGCGACAAGTGGAACTGGTGGGCGCTGTCGCGCTTCGACGACGTGCGCGCGGCCGCGCTCGACCCCGGCACGTACCTGTCGTTCGAGGGCATCGACATCGACGACACGGCGAAGGACCAGAACCCGCCCGGCTTCCTGCCCAACGTCGACAACCCCCGCCACGACGAGATCCGCCGCGTCGTGCAGCCGCCGCTGCTTCCGGGGCGCGTCAACGAGCGCGAGGGCGTCGTCCGGGCGACCGTGCGCAGGCTCATCGACGCCTGGCGCCACCGCGGCACCGTCGACCTCGCCAAGGAGCTGGCGTGGCCGATGCCCAACGAGGTGTTCTTCGACCTGCTCGGGCTGCCCGAGTCCGGCCCCGACCGGGCGCGGCTGGAACGCTGGGTGCACGAGCTCAAGGACCGCAAGCCCGACGACGCCCGGCTCACCGCCGTCGCGAAGGCGGCCACCGCGGGCATCCAGTCCTACTTCGTCGACCTCCTGGGCGAGCGCCGCCGCGAGCCGCGCGCCGACCTCGTGACCCACCTCGTCACCGCCGAGATCGGCGGCGTGCCCTTCGCGGACGAGCACATCGACGACGCCTCGGAGATCATGGGCCTGATGCTCGTGCTGTTCCTCGGCGGCGTGGAGAGCACCGCGGGCCTCACCGGCACCCTGTTCAAGCTGCTCGCCGAGAACCCCGACCAGCGCGAGGTCCTCCGCGCGAACCCCGCGCTGATCCCCGACGCCGTCGAGGAGGCCATCCGGATCGCCACCCCGCTGCAGCTCGTCGGGCGCACGACGGCGCGGGAGGTGACCCTGCACGGCGTGACGATCCCCGCGGGCGGCCGGGTGGTGCTCGTCTACGGCGCCGCCAACCGCGACGAGCGCCGCTTCGCCGACTCCGACCGCTTCGACGTCACCCGCGGCAAGCAGCGCCACCTGGGCTTCGGGGAGGGCATGCACGGCTGCATCGGCGCGCCGCTGGCCCGGCTGGAGGCCAAGATCGCGCTGGAGGAGGCGCTGCCGCTGCTCGGCGACTACACGATCACCGAGACCCCCCAGCGCTACCGGACCACGCTCAACATGTACGTCTGGGAGCACCTGCACCTGGCGTTCGCCGTCACGGAGGCGGCCCACCGCGACCCGCTCGCGCACGTCGAGACCGCCCGCCACCACACCGACACCACCGTGGTCACCCGCGAGCTGGAGACCGAGGTCCGCGTCGCGGCGAAGGAGGAGGTGGCCGACGGCGTCGTCGCGCTGACGCTGCGGTCCGCAGACGGCACGCCGCTCCCGGCGTGGGCGGCAGGCGCGCACGTCGACCTCATCCTCGGCGACGGCGTGCCCAACCGGCAGTACTCGCTGTGCGGCGACCCGGCCGACCGCTCCGCCTACCGGCTCGGCATCCTGCGCGACGCCGAGGGCGGCGGCGGATCGCGGTACGTCCACGACCGGCTCGCCGCGGGCGACGTCGTGCACGTGCGCGGGCCGCGCAACAACTTCGCGCTGGCCCCTGCGCCGAGGTACCTGTTCATCGCGGGTGGCATCGGCATCACGCCGATCTTGCCAATGATCACGCAGGCAGAGACGGCGGGCGCGGACTGGCGGCTGGTCTACGGCGGTCGGCAGCGGGCGTCGATGGCGTTCCTCCCCGAGCTCGCCGACCACGGCGACCGGGTCTCCGTGCGCCCGCAGGACGAGACCGGCCTGCTCGACCTGGCGACCCTGCTCGGCGCCCCGGAGCCCGACACGCTCGTCTACTGCTGCGGCCCGGAGCCGCTGCTCGCCGCCTCGAGGAGCACTGCGCGGCGTGGCTGGGCGAGTGCCCGGTGTGGGCGGCCGAGGAGGGGGCGCTCCACCGGCTCGACCCGGACCCGTCGCTGCACCAGGTGGCGACGGGCTGATCGTCTCCAACGGGCCGGCGTAGAGCGCCGACGGCGCCGCGATGTACCACCGACCGGCGGGTGTTCGCCCGGCCGGACGCCGAGGGGTGGCCGGACGGCGCCGCCACCGACGTCGAGGGCGGCTACTGGAGCGCGGGCGTCACCGCGGGGAAGCTCAACCGCTTCACCGCGGACGGTCGGCTGGAACGGAGCATCCCGCTGCCGCTCGCTACTTCCGCACGCCTCCCGACGCGGCCCGCCCCTGAGTCGCGGCACGCCCGATGACGGAGGTGACGAACTCGAGAACGGCCTCGGGCTCGGGCGGCACGCCGTCGCGGCCCGCGAACAAGAGGTGCCCGGCCCCGACCAGCGTGAGCGCGAGGGTGTCGACGTCGGCGTCGGCCGCGACGCGGCCCAGCCCGCGCTCGGCTTCCAGGTAGGAGGCGAGCATGTCCTTGCCCTCGGCGAGGACCGGGACGCCGGTTGGCCGGGTCCGGCGCAGCCGGGTGCGCAGGTCGTCCCGGAAGATCATGAGGCCGACGACCGCGAGCGCGACCGACCCGAAGAGGTCCGTCAGCGCGTCGGCGAGGTGCTCCGTGACCGTGCCGGTGCCCGCGGCGCCGCGCAGCGCCTCGCCCTGATGCCCGATCCGCGCGATGCGGTCGACCACGAGCTCGACGAGGAACGTGTCGAAGTCGGCGAAGTGCCGGTGCAGCACGCCCTTGGCGCATCCCGCCTCGCTGGTGACCGTCCGGCTGGTGAGCGCCTGCGGCCCGTCCCGGAGCAGGACGCGCTCGGCTGCGGCGAACAGCTGCTCGCGCGCATCGCGCAGGGCGACGCCGGTCGGCAACGCTTCCTCCCGACGTCGACGAGTGGGCGCTTGCCCACTATGGTGGGCGCGTGCCCACTCTACCGACGCCCGAGGCATCGCCCCATCGGCAACGGCAGGTCGCGGAGTCGTTCGGCACGGACGCCGACCGCTACGACCGGTCCCGACCGCGCTACCCGGACGAGCTGGTGGCACGGATCGTCGCCGCCGTCCCCGGGCCGGACGTCCTCGACGTCGGCTGCGGCACCGGCATCGCCGCCCGCCAGTTCCAGGCGGCGGGCTGCCGCGTGCTCGGGGTCGACCCCGACCCTCGGATGGCCGACGTCGCCCGGCGCCACGGCGTCGAGGTGGAGATCGCGAAGATCGAGACGTGGGACGGCGGCGGCCGGGCCTTCGACGCGGTGATCGCCGCGCAGGCCTGGCACTGGGTGGACCCGGTCGCGGGCGCCGAGGCGGCCGCGCGCGTGCTCCGTCCCGGCGGGCGGCTGGCGGTGTTCTGGAACGCGTTCGAGCCGCCGCCCGACCTCGGCGAGGCCATGGCGGCCGTCTTCGGCAGGGTGCTGCCCGCCGCACCCGCAGGCAGGCGGTGGGCACCCGGGCCGGACGTGTACATGACGATGGGCGCGACGGCCGCCGACGGGATGCGGGCGACCGGCGCGTTCGGCGAGCCGGAGCAGTGGCTGTCCGAATGGGAGCGCAGGTACACCCGCGACGAGTGGCTCGAACAGGTGCTGACCTTCGGCTCGTTCAACCTGCTCCCGCAGGCGCAGGCCGAGGACTTGCTCGCGGGCGTCGGCGCCGCCGTCGACGCGGTCGGCGGCGGCTTCCCGATGCGCTACACCACGGTCGCTGTCACCGCGTGCTGCGCAGGCGCATCGCCCCGAACGCCCCGGTGACGAGGAACAGCACGATCGCGACGATCGCGAGCCACAGCAGCGACGTCGGTGTCGACCTCGACGTGCTGCGGCG
Organism: uncultured Actinomycetota bacterium; assembly: GCA_963750095.1. Classification (GTDB taxonomy): domain Bacteria; phylum Actinomycetota; class Actinomycetes; order Mycobacteriales; family Pseudonocardiaceae; genus Pseudonocardia. The sequence goes on from CAVVPJ010000018.1 coordinate 264,178, forward strand.
CCCCCGGCCGGTCCGTTGCTGCCTGGACTGGTCCGAGCAGCGCCACCACCTTCCGGGACCGCTCGGCGCCGCGATGGCCGTCTTCGGGGTCGGGTGGAAACTCACCTACGACATCGGCTACCGGCTCGGGCCCCTCGCGTACGGCGCCGCGGTGAGGGCCACCGGACACCCCGCCGCGTTCGCGCTCACCGCCGTGGCGATGCTGGTGGCACTGCGGCCCGCGTGACGTCCCGACGGCCGACCAGGGCGTCGTCGGCGGCAGGGGCCGGTCCGAGCAGGTGGTGTTCGACGCGCTGCAGGCCCATCGCGGCGGTCATCAGCGCGACGGGCACGATCATGGCCAGCCAAGCCGGGGACACACCCGGTTCATCGTCGCGACCCCGCGCGGGGTTACCCGGTGTCGGCGGCCAGCGCCGACGACAGGTCGGGGTAGAGGCCGAGGAGCCGGTCCAGTCCGGTGATCCGCAGCGGCCGGACGACGGCGCGGACCTCGCCGGTGACCAACCGGAGCGGCTTGCCGACGGCGGCGAGGTCGGTGTGCAGGGAGATCAGCAGATGCAGCCCGGTCGAGCTGAGGAACTGCACGTCGGACAGGTCGATGACGACCGGCCCGGTGGTGGTGGCGGTGGCCTCGTCCAGTCGGGACCGCAGGTCGGGGACGGTGAGCAGGTCCAGCTCGCCGCCGATCCGCAGCACGACGACACCGTCGATCCACTCGACGGCGAGTGTCGCGGGCCGTCCGCCGCTCTCGGGTGTGGCGGCGCTCAAGGCGTGCTCCATGGTCAGGGTGAAGAAGAGCCGCGGTCGTCGGCCGCGGGGTGTTCGAGCTCGGCGATGCGTTCGTTCGCGGCGGCGAGCTGGTCCTGCAGGTCGAGGATGCGGCCCGCGGACTCGATGCTGACGCCTTGGTTGATCAGCTCACGGATGCGCGAGGCGGTTTCCAGCTGACGGCGCGAGTAGCGCCGGTGCCCGCCGTCCGAGCGGTGCGGGCTGAGGATCCCGGCGGCGTCGAGGCTGCGGAGGAACGCCGGCTGGACGCCGAGCAGTTCGGCCGCCTGGCCCATGGTGATGGCCGGATAGTCCTCGTCGTCGAGCCGCCCGACCCCGCTGCTCACGGATTCCCACCTTCGCGTCGTGCCCTGCCGGGCCCGGCCGTACGCGCACGTCCGGGCCCGGCGCGGACGTCATGCGTTGATCTCCCGGCGGCCGCTGTCCGTGGCCGTGATGGTGATCTTGCGGGGCTTCGCCTTCTCGGCGACGGGGATGCGCAAGGTGAGCACCCCGGCCTCGTAGTGCGCCTCGATGCGCTCGGCGTCGAGCGTGTCGCCGAGGAACAGCTGCCGCGAGAACACCCCGAAGGGGCGCTCCGCCACCTGCATCTCGACGTGCTCGGCGTCCGCGGCGGGACGGCGCTCCGCCTTCACGGTGAGCACGTTGCGCTCCACGTCCAGCTCGATCGCGTCGGGATCCACCCCGGGAAGGTCGAACGCCACGACGAAGGTGTCACCGGAGCGCCAGGCGTCCATGGGCATCGCGGTGGGCCGGGACCACGTTCCCGGCGTGCTGCCGAGCACCTGCTGGGTGAGCCGGTCCAGCTCGCGGAACGGGTCGGTGCGCATCAGCATCGCAGGCCACTCCCTTCTGGTCGACAAACGGCGGCGATGCAACCGAGGCGGGGGAGGATGATCCTCATCGGGATGCCTCGGTTATCTGCAACGATAACAACAGATTTTCTGGCGTGCAAGTCAACAAGTACTTGCAGCAGGCAGGCCAGCGAACCTCTCGGTGGTCCACCGGACGAGGTCCGGGACGAGCGGGGAGTCCGCGGCCACGACGCCGACATGGTCGCGCCCGGGGTAGGTCCGGTAGTCCAGCTTCTGGCCCGCGGCGCAGAGCCGCTTCGCGTAGGCCGCCTGGCGCTCGGGGAGCACGAGCGCGTCGGCCGCACCCTGGGCGATCAGCAGGGGCGCGGCGATCGGCAGCGTCGGCACGTTCTCGCCGAGCCGCCGACCGAGCGCGCCCGCGGCGGGGCTCCCCGCGAAGATCGAGCCGTCGAAGGCGAGCGACGAGCCCACCGACAGCAACACCTCGGGCTCGGCGAGACAACGGGCGGCGATCTCGCGCACGAAGACCTGCGCCTCCGGCCGGACGGAGGCGTCGACGTCGACGTCCGGGTACGTGGCCGCGTAGCCCGCCACGACGAAGGACGCGAAGATGCCGCCCCCCGGCACCCGGTCGAGGTTGCCGACGAGCGCGGGCAGGTCGCTGGCGGGCGCGAGGGCGGCGACCCCCGCCAGCGGCACGTCGGGGGCGTAGACGGGGGCGATGCCGCCGGTCCACAGCGCCGCGCCGCCGCCCTGGGAGTGGCCCCACACGACCGTCCGGTCGCCCACCTCGACCTCGGTGATCCCACGCGCGGCGCGGACGGCGTCGAGCACGGAACGGGCCGCGGGCACCCCGACGAGGTACGGGTGCGGCCCCGCGGTGCCCAGGCCGACGTAGTCGGTGGCGACGAGCACCCAGCCGTTGGCCACGATCTGGTCGAGCGCGGGCAGCGCGCCCGCCGCGAACCCGTTGCGCAGCAGCGTCGGGGCGCAGTTCTGCGCGAAGCCGGTGGTGCCGTGCGCCCACGCGACCACCGGCCGTGGCCCGGACGGACGGCTCTTCGCGGCCAGGACGACCGCGCTCGCGAGCGCGGGCACCCCGTCGGCGCGGGAGGTGGTGTAGAGGATGCGCCAGGCGTCGGCGTCCGCGGGAACCGCGGTCGTGAAGGCCTCGTGGCGCAGGAGGACCCCGGGGCGGTCGGGCACGTCGGCGGGTGCGGAGTAGAAGGCGTCGACGACCGGCTGTGCGGCACGCAGGCGGTACGCGACGCCGAAGAGGCCGAACGCCACGACCAACGCCGTCGCCGCCGCGAGGACGCGCAGCCACCGGCGGGCGGCTCGGCGTACACCCGGACCCGGACGCCGTGCCGCCTCGGTGGGCGACCGCCGCGCCGACCAGGCCGTGATCAGCAGCGACACGCCGAACATCGCCGTGCGCGAGCCGAAGACGACCGCGACGACGAGCAGCGTCACGTCGGGGATCGCGAGGGCGAGGACCCCGAAGACGATCTCCGCGAGCCCGAGGAGCACCGCGGCGGCCCGCTCGTCGGTCGTGCCCCGCACCGCCGCGACACCGCGGGCCAGCCCGGCGACGACCAGCGCGCCGCCGATCACCACGGTGAGCGCGCGCAGCCCCAGGCCGGGCCACGACAGCACGGCGACGGCGGTGACCAGCCAGCAGACGGCGCCCGCCACCGCTGATCTGGCCTCCTGGCCCGCCATGACGCTCGCGAGCTCGGCGACGCCGTTGACGAGGCAGGTGACGACGACCAGCGCGAGGAGCGTGGAGAGGGCGGCGAACGGGCGCAGCGCGATGGTCAGGCCCAGCAGGACGGCCACGACCCCGGCCGGAACCAGCACCCACCACGGTGACTCGCGGAGGCGCTCGGACAGCGGCGTCCGCCGATCCTCCGACCGGTCGCTCACCGATGCCAAACTAGGCGCGGGCGGCGTCGTGGACGAGGGCCATCAGGCCGGAGGTCAGCCGTCTGCGCAGGAAGCCCACCCGGCCGTGCTCGCCGAGCGCGGCACTGGCGGCGAGGAAGCCGCAGACCCCGTGCACCCCGCCGCCCGGGTGGGCGGCGGCGCTGCCCAGGTAGAGGTTGGCGACCGGCGTCTCCGCCCGGCCGAGGCCCGGCGTCGGGCGGAAGACGAGCTGTTGGAACAGCTGAGCGGTGCCGCCGTTCACCGCGCCGTCGCCGAGGTTCGCGTCGTCGGCCGCGAGGTCCTCCGGTCCGCGCACGACACCGCGCAGGATGCGGTCGCGGAACCCGGGCGCGTGGCACTCGACGACCGCCTCGGCACGCCGGGCGAGCTCGCGCGCGTCGACGGCGGCGGTGACCCCGCGGGGCAGGTGCGTGTAGGCCCACGCGGACTCGGTGCCCGCGGGGGAGCGCGTCGGGTCGGCGGTGGTCATCTGCCCGAGCAGGAGGAACGGCGAGCGCGGCAGGGTGCGCGTCTCGAGATCGGCCGACCAGCGGACGAGGCCGTCGGCGTCGGCGCCCAGATGCACGGTGCCCGCGGCGCCGACCCCGGCCGCGCGCCACGGGATCCGTCCGTCCAGCGCCCAGTCGACCTTGACGACCGGGGTGTCCCAGGCGAACCGCGCGAGGTCGGCGCGAACGCGGGCGGGCACGGCGCCGGGCGGGAGCAGCCGGAGGTAGAGGTCGGGCGCGGACACGTCGGCGACGACAGCGCGCCGCGCCCGCACCCGGGTGCCCGTGGCGGACACCACGCCGACCGCGCGGCCGCCGCGGACGACGATCCGCTCGACCGGCTCGCCGGTGCGGACCACCGCGCCCGCCGCCTCCGCCCTGCTCCGCAGCGCCGCCGCGAGTTGGCCCGCGCCGCCGACGGGAGCGGGGAACCCGTGGTGCTGGCCCAGCATCGACAGCAACCAGCCGTAGATCCCGCTGCCGGGCGCTGTGGGCGGTACGTCCGCGTGCGCGGCGTTGCCCGCGAGGAGCAGGCGGGCCGCCTCGCCGCGGAACAGCTCCTCGCCCATCCGGGCTGCGGGAAGCATCAGGAACCGCGCCAGCCGCAGGCTCTCGGCCGTACCGAGGCGGCGCAGCAGCCGGACGGGCCCGCGGACGGGCGGGAACGCGGTGAAGAGGCTGCGCAGCAGCGGCTCCTCGATGCTCCGCCACTGACGGCACAGCGCGAGCCACGCCGCGCCGTCACCGGGATGGTCGGCCTCCAGGCCTTCCGCGGTGGCCGTCGGGTCGCGGTGCAGCACGGCGGCCACCGCGGCGTCGGCGGACGGCGGATGGGCGAGCACGGCGGGGGCGTGCGCCCAGCGCAGCCCGTGCCGCTCCAGCTCCAGCCCGCGCAGGACGGGGGAGGCCGCGGCGAGCGGGTAGAAGGCGCTGAACCGGTCGCCGACGAAGCCGGGGTGCAGCAGCGTCGAACGGACGGCGCCGCCCACCTCGTCCTGGGCCTCCAACAGGCAGACGTCCCATCCCGCGTCCGCGAGCACCGCCGCGGCGACGAGACCGTGATGGCCCCCGCCGACGACGACGGCGTCGACGTCCAGCGCGTCGGAGCCGACGGGGGCGGTCATGACTACCGATCGTCGCCCATCAGGTCGCGGGCCGCTCCTCGACAACCAGCTCCTCGACAACCAGCTCGGCAGCGACCAGCTCGGCCAGGTGCCCCAGCGACCGCTCCAGGTGCTCGACGCCGAACGGCGGGAACTGGATGTGCTGACGCAGGAACGCGGGCACGGCCGACCAGTCGTAGGAGAGCGTGACGTCCGTGCCCGCGCCCGCCTGCGCGAGGTCGTAGCGCCAGATCCATTCGCCGAACTGGAGGTTGCCGTCGCCCGCGCGGTCCTGGCCCGGCGCCCACGAGATGGCGTGCGGCGGGTCGAACACCCGCACCTGGTTGGCCATCTCGTAGCTGCCGTCGGGGTGGTTGGCGTGGTACATCGCCATCCGGAACACCTGACCGGCCCCGGTCAGCGTGGCCTCGTCGAGCGCCTTGGTGACCCAGCCCGTCCCGTCGATCGCCGGATGCGCGGCCGGGTCGGCGAGGACGGCGAACACCGCCTCGGCCGGTGCGTCGATCGTGGTGCGCGCGCTGAGACTCTCGTTGGTCATGGTGGTGGGACTCGGCGGCGGCCCGAGACTCATCGGCCCCGATGCTCAACGGCCGGGGCCATCGCCCGGTTTCGTGCGCAGGAAGTCGAGGTAGCTGCGCGCCGCCGCCTCCGGGCACCAGGTGACCACCCAGGCGGCCGCGCGGCGGATGCGGACGATCCGCACGCCCGGCCCGGGCTTCGACCTGGCCCAGGGCTGGTTCCGCCCGGCCGCGGCCGTCCCCCGGCCGTGACGGCGGTGGGACGGGATCAGGTCGCGGCGGCTGCGGAGAGCAGCGCGTAGGCCACCTCGGCGCCGGTCACGTCGGAGTGGCCCTTGATGAACGCGTCCGCGAGCAGGTTGTGCGGCCGGTGCGCCTGCCAGGTGTAAGCGCCGCCGACCGGGAGGAGCGTGCCCGCGACGGCCTCGCCGGTCCGCTGGGTGCCGTTGCGCCCGAGGCCGCCGTAGATGTCGTCGGGGCCGCCGAGCCCGGACGCCACCTGGTTGGCGAGGCGCGACGCCGCCGCGTACGCGATCCCGACGGCGACGTCGTTGGCTGTGTGGGTGACGACGACGGGCCCGCTCACCTTCTTGTCGGCGACGTCCGTGCGGAAGAAGCCCTGCTGCGTTCCCGGGGCGTTCGGGTCCCAGTCGTCGGAGAACCCGAAGTGCGAGAACGCCCCCTGCAGCAGCGCCATGCTCGCGACCGTCGTCCCGGCCGGGAGGGCCTTCGCGGTCGCGGAGACGAGCCTGGCGCCGAAGCTGTGCCCCGCCAGGTGCACCCGGAGCGCGGGCCGCGCGGTGCTGACCGCGGTGACCAGCGGGGCGAGCCCGACGGTGCCGACGGTGGCGGAGCGGTCCTTCATCGTGTAGTAGGTGGCGAGGTTGAGCAGCTTCAGCGCGCCGCCGAGGAACCCGCCGGGCAGGCCGAACAGCCCGGCCGCCGGTCCGCCTACCGCGAGGGCGGGGCCGCCCCCGGTCGAGGGCCCCGGGATCCGGTCCGGGATCGCCAGCCGTTCGATCATCACGTCGCCGGGCATCGTGAAGAGCGTCGTGGGTGCTTCGGCCGTGTCGCCGTCGTCCCTGACCAGCAGGCCGCGCACCAGGTCGGCGAAGCCGCGCCGCGCCGACGCCTTGTCGGCGAGCCGGGGCACCAGGTGCGCCGCCTGGTCGAGGCGCGCCTGCTCGTCGGGGAAGACGGTGCGCAGGAGGTCGATCTGGTCGACGACGTCCTGCGCCGTGACGGCCGACCCCGCCGCGGCCGCCGGGCCCGCGGCCAGGCTCGGCATGGCGAACTGCTGGGACGGCCAGATGACCCCGACGATGCCGAGCGACCTGCCAGCGGGCAGCCCGTGGCCCTGGTTGGCCACCGCGCGCAGCGCCGCCGCGACCGCCCGGAACAGGCCGCGCGCGTCGTCGGCCGTGTTGTTCCATCCGTGGGTGAGCAGCAGCAGGTCGGTGATGCCCGCGTCGGCGGCGAGCGCGCGCGCCGCGGCGTCGCCGCCGTCGACGCTGCCGTCGCCCCGGTAGCGGATCTCGGCGCTGGGGAACCCTGCGAGGTCGGCCATGGCGGTGCTCCTTTGGAGAGTGTCAGACGGACTGGATGGCGCGCATGAGGTCCACGAGCCCGTGGCCCTGGAACGGCGGGGTGCGGCCGAGGTCGGTCGCCGAGCTGGTGAGGATCTCCTTCAGCGCGGCGGGCCTGCCGATGAACTCGCGCCGGATCGAGAGGAACGCCGCCGCGAGGCCGGACACGTGCGCCGCGGCCATGCTGGTCCCGCTGTCCTCGACGTAGTCGAGTGTCACCGGCTTGTCCTGCTTGGCGACGATCTTGGCCAGGGTGCTGCCCGCCGCGGCCGAGAGGATGCGCTCGCCCGGCGCGACGAGATCCGGCTTGGCCCGCCCGTCGCCGGTGGGGCCCTTGGAGGAGAAGTAGGACACGCCGTAGCGGTGCGGCATGTCCCGGTGCGTGGACCCGACGGTGATCGCCGCCTCGGCGTTGCCCGGGTCGTTGATCGTCAGCGCGAGGCCCGCGGCGACGTTGCCCTTCTCGGCGTCGAGGTTGAAGCCGTACCCGGTGTTCCCGGCCGCGACGACCACGACGACACCGGACTGCACCAGCCGCGCGACCTCCACGCACAGCGGGCTCTCTCCGCAGGCGAACCACTCCGGGTCGAACGGGTAGCCGACGGAGAGGTTCACGCCCTGGATGCGGACGTCGCGCCCGTAGGCGTTGGTCTTCTGGATGTCCTGGAGCGCGGTGAGGATCGAGCTCGTGTAGCCGTTTCCCGCGCCGTCCATGACCTTGTAGCTCACGAGCTTGCACTCCGGGGCCATGCCGCTCATCGTGGTGACCTTCTCGGGCACGTAGTCGACGTCGCCGTTGTGGTCGAGCTCGGCGCGGACGGCGGTCAGCGGCCGGGTCGCGGTGGCGTGCAGCTCGCCAGCGATGATCCCCGCCACGTGCGTGCCGTGGCCGTAGTCGTCGGTGAGCGGCGACCCGCCGCCGGTGTGGTCGCGGTGCCGCAGCGGTCGCGGGAGCTTGAGGTTCTCGTGCAGGTCGAAGTGCGGGTGGCTCCTCGCGATCCCGGAGTCGACCACGGCCCAGACGATCTCCGACCCGCGCGCGACGAACGAGGCGCGCGCCGCGTCGGCCTTGACCGTCGCCGATGACCGGTTCGTCAGCGGGCGGGCGACGAAGTCGGGCCAGATGCGGTAGATCGCGCGGCCGGGGCCGCCCGGCTCGCGGTCGAGGCGGGCGAGCTCGCGGACCGAGGCGGGCGTCAGGTCCGCGACGACGTACTGGACGAGCGCCGCGGTGCGCGCGACGTCGACGCCCTCACCCTCGACCGGCGCCTCCCCCTGCCGGTTGACGGCCAGGGCCACGAGCTCCCGGACGCGCCGGGCCGCGGCGTCCCGGCCGCCGGGGAAGCGCAGGTTGACGTCGATGACGACCTTGTGCGGCCCGTCGCCCGCGCCGAGTGGCGCGGCGACCATGCGGCTGTACAGCGCGCGCGGGTCGAACCCCGACCCGCCTGGTTCCGACATGGATGCTCCTGTCCTGACGCCCGTTCACGAGGAGGCGTCGGGACAGCGTCCTGATACGGCTCAGGGAAGGTCGGCAACGGAGGCGGTGACGCGCTCGCCGCCCGCACTCCAGGTGACGTCGGCCTCCCCGGTGGCGAGGTTGGCGTCCAGCCGCGCGATGTCCTCGCCCGCGGTCCAGGTGAGGGTGATCCGTTTCTGGCACCCTATCGCCACGAGCTCGCCGTCGAAGGCGGGATGGCTGTTGCGGAAGCGGATCAGCCGGAACAGCGCCCGCACGACCGGCCGCCGGACGGCCGCGTCGATCTCGTCGGCCGTGTAGCGGTGGCGGTTGACGTCGCGCCCCACCCGGGTGGTCGCGAGCAGCTCCATGTCGTTGGAGCCCGCGAGCAGGCCCACGTAGTAGACCTGCGGGATGCCCGGCGTCCAGAACTGCAGCGCCCTCGCCAGCAGGTAGCGGGCGTCGTCGCCGCCCAGCGCGTCGTAGAAGGTGCTGTTGACCTGGTAGCGGTCGACGTTCGAGGCGGCGGCCCCGGTGGCGAGCCGGGAGGTGCCGCCGCTGGCCTCGTGCACCGCCTCGACGAGCTGGTCGATCTGGGTCGGCGTGAGCAGCCCGGCCCGGCTGCGGTCGGTCGCGTCGGGGCCGACGTCGATCACGCCGATGCCGTCGTGGGTGTCCAGCACCGTGACGGCGTTGCGGGGGCGGACCGCGAGCCACGCGAGCAGCGGCTCGGCGTCGCCAGCGAGCAGCCCGTGCAGGATCAGCGGGGGCAGCGCGAAGTCGTAGACGCGGTCGACCTGCCGGGCGATCGCGACCTGCTGCTCGTAGTGGGAGTGGACCTCGACGAGCACGTCGAGGCCGCGGTCGTGGCACCACGCGGTGACCTCGTCGATGAACCGGAACGTCTCCGGTGTCATGAACGAGGTGAGCCCCGGTGTCTTGACCGCGTAGCCGACGGCGTCCAGCCGCACCCGGCGCACGCCCGCCGCCGCCAGCCGGTCCAGCACCCGCACCAGGTAGGCGCGGGTGATGGGCTGCCGGACGTCGATGTCGACCTGCTGCGGCGTGAACGTCGTCCACACGAGCCGCTTGCTGCCGTCCCCCATGACGTAGGGGGTGAACGGCAGGCCGGGCCGCGGCCGGTAGAGCCGCATCAGCTGGTCCTCGGTGGCCCCCTCGGGGAACGCGCCCCCGAAGGTGAGGAACATGCCGTCGTACTCCGACGCCGTCCCGTTGGCGAGCCAGTCCAGGAACGGCGCCGCGCGCGCCGAGACGTGGTTGACGATCACGTCGACCATCACGCCGTACGTGCGGGCCAACGCGGCCACGTCGTCCCACGAGCCGAGGCGGGGGTCGACCTCGGTGTGGTCCTCCGGGTCGAACCCCGCGTCGGCGCCGTCGAACGGGCGGAAGAACGGGAGCGTGTGCACGCCGCCGAACAGGCCGGAGAACGGCCCGTCCAGCAGCGTGCGCAGCCCCTTCAGGTCGCCGCCGAGACGGTCGACGTAGGCGATCAGCTCGACCTGGTCGGGCATGGCGAGGCGGTCAGGCGTTCTTGCCGTCCGAAGCGTCCTGGACGCGGGTGGTCTGGACGATGAGGACGTCGCAGGTGGCCGTCCCTGGCGATGTCGCCAGGGACGGAGCCCAGTAGGCTTCCCGCGAGCGCGCCGAGCCCCCGGTTGCCGACGACGACGAGGTCGGTCTCCGGGTTGTCGGCGACGCCGAGGAGGACGTCGGCTGGCTCGCCCGCGATGGCGCGTTGTCGGACGTCCGGGATGCGGTCGGTGTTGATGCGGCCGACCGTCTGCTGCATCCCGAAGCTGTATTGGATCCCGAAGAACCGACGTTCATCAGCAGGGTCTGCTGACCTGTCATCAGCGGTTGGCGATCCTCGACCGCCGATACGTCCAATGTGGCACTTGTCGCCATGACCCACCTCACCCGGCGTTGTGACCCGCATCACGAGCGTGCACCGACCCTAGGTACCCTGGCGGGCGAGGCGCTGACCCGAGGGGGTGATCGTGCTGCTCCGATTCAGCGATTCTAGGCTGAACCGATTCTGCATCGCTCAGGGCGGGACTCAACGCCGAACGTCCCGGTTGCGCTCAGCCGCGGGCAGGGGCCCCGATCGACTCGCGCCTGCGCAGCAGCATGCCGACGTGGTGCACCGCCGGATGCCGTTCACCCTTGATCAACAGGTCGGTGGCGAGTCGTCCCATCTCGTAGTGCGGTAGAGCGACAGAGCTCAGGCCGGGCTGCAGCCAGCCCGCCATCACCGAGTCGTCGAAGGCAACGACCGAAACATCCCACGGGACCCGCAGGCCCGCGCGTTGAATCGACTGGTAGGCGCCGAGCGCGATGCGGTCGTTGAGGCAGATGAGCGCGCCCGGCCGCGTGCGCGCCAGTAGGCGCGCCACCGCGTCCCTGCCGCCCTCGGGCGACCACTCGCAGTCCACGAGCCCGGCGAGGTCGCAACCCGCGGCCGCGAGCTCGGTCCGGATGCCGCGCAGGCGGCGTCGACCGGCGAGGACGTCCCGCGGACGCCGCCCGACCACGTAGATCCCTTCGCGGTGGCCCGCCAGGAGCAGGCCCTTGGCCGCCTCCCGGCCGCCCTCGACCTCGTCGGGGACCACGGCAGGCCCGGGGAGCGGGTCGGCCACGCAGTTGAGGAGCACGACCGGCAGCTCGCGGACGGCGGCCGAGAGCTCGACCTTGCGGGTCGCGAGGCAGCCGTAGACCAGCCCGTCGATCTGGCGGTCCACCATCCCGCGCACCAGGTCGTCCTCGACGGGCCTGCTGCCGTCGGTCTCGGCGATCACCAGCAGCCGGTCGTGGGTGAGCGCGGAGGCGTACGCCCCCCGCACCATCTCGCCCGCGTACGGCTCGGCCGCGATCGCGTCCGAGACGAGCCCGACGATCCGGCTCGTGTGCGAACGGAGGTTGCGCGCGGCGAGGTTCGGCCGATACCCGAGTGCCGCGGCCGCCGTGCGCACCCGCTCCTGGGTCGCTGCCGCGATCCGGGCCTCCACATGGCGGCCGGTCAACACCGCCGAGGCCGTCGAGGGCGCCACCCCGGCGAGCTGGGCGACATCGCGCAGGCGGACGCGGCGGCGGACGGCGTCACCCGCAGCGCCCATCGCGACCCCCACCGTCCGGTCGCCACGAGAGCGACAAATCGTCGATACCCGGTCGGTCGCGGCTCGGGCAAGACACCGTCCGGGTGGGAACATGATCCCCCGGGTGGCTCGCGACGTGCGTCAGGGGTACGGGGACGGGCCGCGGACCGCGGGGAGGCGGCTCGCAGGCGATGGCTCGCTCTCGCCAACGCTCGCCGGTCGGTGTCCGAAACTGTCGGTGGTCGACGGTACGTTCGAGACATGAGCGAAGACAGGGTGTCGGCGCTGGCGGCCACACCGCCTGGCCCCACCCTGGCCACCCTTCTCGAAGCCCTCGACCCCGCCACGCTGGCTCCCGAACAGGCCATACCGGTGCTGCGCGCCTGGTCCCGGCAGCGCGCCCACGACCACGCCCGCCTCGCCGCCACCCTCACCCGCGTCGCCGCCCTGTCCCGCCACGCCTGCCTGGATCGCACCGCCGGGCAGCGCACCCGCCTACCCGCGGGTGACTGGGCAGGCGTCGAGATCGCCGCCGCCTTGACCTGGTCGGACAGCAAAGCCGCCCGCGAACTCGACTTCGCCGAAGCGTTGGCCGGGCTGCCGCTCGTGGCCGCCGCGTTCGACGAGGGCCGTATCGACTACGGCAAAGCCTGGGTGTTCACCGACACCCTCACCACCGCCGAGCTCACCGGCGAACAACTCCAGGCACTCTGCGCGGCGTTCGTGCCCGCCGCCACCGCCCTGACCGCCGGGCAGCTACGCCACCGGCTGCTGCGCGCCATCCTCGCGATCGACCCGCACGCCGCGGCCCGCCGATACCACCGCGCGGTCACCCGCCGCCAGGTCGTCGGCTACCTGGCCGCCGACGGCACCGCGGTCATCACCGCCTCCGGGCTGCCCGCCGACGAAGCCGCCGCCGCATGCGCCCGCGTCGACCATGTCGCCGACCACCTCCACCGTCGCGGCTACCCGGGCACGATCACCCAAGTCCGCGCCGAAGTGTTCCTCCGGCTGCTGGACGGCCGCCTCAGCGGACTGACCACGGACCAGATCATCACCACCCTCCTCACCGGCACGACAACCGACGCCGACACAACCCACGCCGACACAACCGGCGGCGCCGGACCCAGCTCGACAGCCACCGGCGACCCGGCTGACAACGCGAGCGACGCCCCGGCCTGCGCCCACGCGGTGACCACCACGACCAGCGTTGAGGCAGCCGACGGTGCCGCGGCCTGCGGCGCAAACGACCCCGACAGGATCGGCGACGAGACCGACCACGAGACCAGCGACGAGACCGGCGAAGCGGCGACCACCGCGGTAGGCGACCCGACCGGCCGCGCGGATACCGCCGTGACAGGCGGTCCGACAGGTGAGCAGGTCACAGCAGCGCGGCGGGGTGGGCCCGCCGGGGTGGAGATCCGGGTCGGGCTGGCCACCCTGCTCGGACTCGACCACCGCCCGGGCGAGATCCCCGGCTGGGGACCCGTCCTGCCCGACACCGCCCGCCACCTCGTCACTCGCCAACATCGCGCACCCTGGCGGTTCGCCATCGTCGACGACGACGGCCACCTCCTGCTCGCAGGCCTCACCCGCCACCGACCCCACCCCACCCAGGCGGCCACCGCCACGCCGCGATCCGCCGCAGGGCAGCCCGGTCCGGCGCAGGCCGAGGGCGGGCTGGTCGAGCTGCATGTCACCGCCACCCTGCTGACCGCGCTCGCCCACGACCCCGGCCTGTTCCCCGCCTGGGCCGCCCTGATCACCGACCTGGCCCGCCGCTACACCGACCGACACCGACTCCTCGCCGCCCTCGACGCGCATCCCGACAGCCGCCACGCCCGCGGACCGCTGCTACGCCACATCCAGGTCCGCGACCGCACCTGCACCGCTCCCGGCTGCCGCCGCCCGGCCTACCGCTGCCCCACCGACCACACCCACGACTGGGCCCTGGGCGGACCCACCACCATCGCCAACACCGGGCCCCTCTGCGCCCGCCACCACGCCCTCAAACACCACGCAGGCTGGCAGTTGCGCCAACCCCGCCCCGGCTGGTTCCACTGGACCAGCCCGCTGGGCGAGCACTACACGACCCGCGGCGAACCCGTCATGCCCCCGCTCCCCGAGCCCTGCCCACCACCGCTTGGCTCGGAAACACCCACCGCGGAAACACCCACCGCGGAAACACCCACCGCGGAAACACCCACCGCGGAAACACTCGCCGCGCAACCACCCAAGACGGCACCGCCTACCGCGGGACCGCGCCACCTCGGCGGACCGACCTTCCAGACCCGAGCTCCTCAACCACGACCGGCAGACCCGACCCCACCACCGCGACGGTTCTTCTGGACCCACCACCCACCCGAGAACCCCGACGACCCCGCACCCTTCTGACAACCTGGTGAGACCGCACCGGAACATCGCTTGCCCGCGCAGTTTGTGGCCGGAACCGGACCGTCGCCGTGCGTTTCTTCGGCCACGACGGCCCCGCCCGTCCGCGCCGGTGCGGCTCGCTGCCGCTACGCCGACCTCGGCGGCCATCGCGGCGCTCAGCCTGCGCACGAGCGGACCGATGTCGTCGGCACCCCACCGAACAGCCCGGCCGGTCCGGCTACACCGCGCTCGTGCCCGGACCTGCTCTCCCACGCGGGCGGCACCGCCGCGAGCCGGGCGCCGACCACGCCTTCTTCAACGACTCCGGCCCCCGCAACAACCCGGCCGCGGCGGCCGACGCCTATCGCAGGACGCTCGCCTGGTTCGGTGCCCACCTGACGTGACCTAGGGTCCGGGGCGTGCGGATCGCGTCGCTGCTGCCCGCCGCCACCGAGATCGTCCTGGCGCTGGGGCTGGGCCACCGGCTCGCGGCGGTGACGTTCGAGTGCGCCGCCGAGGCGCGGGCGCGCTGCCCGGTGGTGGTCGACACCGCGATCCCCGCGGGCCTCGCGCCCGCCGAGATCGACGCCTGGGTGCGCGGACGGACCGCGCGCGGGCTGCCGATGTACGAGCTGGACCGGGCGGCGCTGGCCGCCGCCGACCCCGACCTCATCCTGACCCAGGACCTGTGCCGGGTCTGCGCGCTGCCCGCGGGCACCGTGGCCGACGCCTGCCGCGCCATCGGCACCGACGCCGAGGTCCTGTCGCTGGATCCGCACGGCCTCGACGACGTGCTCGACGCCGTGCTCGCCGTCGGCCGCGCGGCCGGTGCGGCGCGGACGGCGGAGGCGCTGGTCGGCGGGTTGCGGGCGCGGCTGGCGGCCGTGGAGGTCGCGGTGGCCGCGGTGGCGGGCCGGTCGCGCCCGCGCATGCTGGTGCTGGAGTGGACCGACCCGCCCTACCTCGCCGGGCACTGGGTGCCGGAGCTGGTACGCCGCGCGGGGGGCGACCCGGTCGGTGCGGTCGAGGGCGGCCGCAGCGTCGCCGTGGCGTGGGCGGACCTCCCCGCGGCCGATGTCGTCCTGGTCGCGCCCTGCGGCCTTGGCCTCGACGAGGCCCTCGAGCTGAGCGCGGGGGTGGCCGCGCACCTGCCCGGCGTGCCGCTCGTCGCGATCGACTCCGCCCGCTACGTCGTCCAGGCCGGGCCCGCGCTGGTCGACGGCGTCGAGGCGCTGGCATGGGTGCTGCATCCCGACGCCGTGCCGGAGCCGCCGCACGGCCGGGTCGCCAGAGCTCCCGCTTCGACCCCGACGGACCCACGGAAGGCGCACGCATGACCTCACCGTTTCGCCTCGACGGCAAGACCGCGCTCGTCACCGGCGGCAACCAGGGCCTCGGGAAGGCCTTCGCGCTCGGGCTCGCGCAGGCGGGCGCCCGCGTGGCCATCTCGGGCCGTCGCGCCGAGGCCAACCAGGCGGCCGTCGACGAGGCGGCCGCCGCGGGCCACGAGCTGGTTCCGGTCACCGCCGACATCACCCGCGACGACCAGGTCCAGGCGATGACCGAGCAGGCGGTGGAGTCCCTCGGCGGCATCGACGTGCTGGTCAACAACGCGGGCGTCTGCTACCACGCGCCCTCGTTCGAGGTCACCGACGAGCAGTGGTCGGACGTGTTCGACCTGAACGTGCGTGCGCTCTGGAAGACGTGCCTCGCCGTCGGCGCGGTCATGCGGGAGCGCGGCTCCGGCTCCATCGTCAACATCGGCAGCATGTCGGGGATCATCGTCAACCGACCGCAGTGGCAGCCCGCGTACAACGCGTCGAAGGCGGCCGTGCACCACCTCACGAAGTCGCTGGCCGTCGAGTGGGCGCCGTACGGGATCCGGGTCAACGCGGTGGCGCCCGGCTACGTCAAGACCGACATGGCGCCCGTGGACCGGCCGGAGTTCCGGCGCCACTGGATCGAGGACACGCCCCAGCGGCGCTACGCCCTCCCCGAGGAGATCGCCCCGAGCGTGGTCTTCCTGGCAAGCGACGCCGCGTCGTTCATCACCGGCTCGATCCTTGTCACCGACGGGGGTTACACGGCCGTCTGACCCGCCCTCCGCGCAGTACTGCGGTGATGACCGGGAGCACAACAGGACAACAACACCCGGTCGCCGGTGGTCGCACCGTCTTCGGCCACCCCATCGGCCTCGCGAACCTGTTCGGGGTCGAGCTCTGGGAGCGCGCGGCGGGAGCGGGCCGGCAGGGTCGACGGCGTGGCAAACCACCCGATGACGGCCGCCGAGCTCGCGGCCCGTGCCGAGGCCGCGCTGGCCATCCCGCTGCAGGTCGCGCTGCACGCCCGACCCGTCGATCCCGCCCGCCCCGCCGACGGGCTCGAGTTCCCGGTGACCGAGCTCGCCGTCAACCCGGGCGGCACCCTGCACGCAGGCGCCCTCGGCGCGATCATGGAGCTGGCGGGGCTGCTCGCGCTGCTGCCCGTCCTGTCCGCCACCGAGCATGCGGTGACCCACCACATCGCGACCCAGATCCTCAGCGCCGGACGGCAGGGCGAGCTGGTGCGGGTCACCGCCCGGCTGGAGCGCCGCACCCGGCGGCTGGGGTTCGTCGCGGCCACCGCCATGGTGGGGGAGCGGCTGCTGGCCCGCTCGCAGATCACCAAGTCGGTGATCGAGATCCGGTGAGCCGCGTCACCGATCCAGCGCGAACACCCCGTACCCGAACCCGGCGACGGTGACCGCGTCGCCGCTCAGCCGCTCACCGTCGAGGGCGACGCCCTCGGCGAGCAGCGACCGGGCCCCGGCCGCGCCCGCGACGGTGACCGTCGCCGCGTCCCGGCGCGGGTTCACGACGACGAGATGCGAGTCGCCGCGTACGTAGGCGAACGGGTAGCCGTCGTGCACGACCCGGGTGCCCGCCCGGCCGCCGAGGGCGGGCGTGGCCTTCCGCAGGGCGATGAGCCTGCGGAGGAGGTGCAGCGTGGAGCGAGGGTCGTCCCGCTGCGCGGCGACGGTCGGGCGGTCCGGCGCCGGGTCCACCGGCAGGTAGAGCCGGGCGGGGTCGGCGCTGGAGAAGCCCGCGTTCGGGCCGTCGTCCCACTGCATCGGGGTGCGGCAGCCGGCCCGGTTGTAGGCGGGGTTGCAGATCGCGCCTTCGACGTCGGGCATGCCGCGCAGGTAGCGCATGCCGATCTCGTCGCCGTAGTAGACGCAGGGCACGCTGCCCCAGGTGAACAGGAAGGTCACTGCGGCGCCGAGCTGCTCAGGGCCGCGGGGGCCGCAGCGCAGCCGGTCGTAGTCGTGGTCGGCGGTGCCCAGCAGGATCGGCCTGCCCGGGTCGGCGGCCCTGGCCGCGGCCCAGGCGCCGAGGAAGCGGCGCGTGCTGCCGCGTCCTTCGGCGTCGAAGAACGGCTCCTGCCGTCGCTGCCACGGCAGCGTGCCCGCGTACCCGTTGTCGAACAGGCTCGCGTGCGCGGCGTGGATGACGAGGAAGAAGTCGGCGTGGAACGCGAGGGGGCCGCCGGTGCGGGGCTCGCTGCCCTCGGGGATGAGCGCGGCGTCGGGGTGGCGCTCGTCGAGCCAGGCGCGGATCCCGCGCCACAGCCGCACCGTCTCCGCCCGGCCATCGTCGTCCTTGACCAGCGAGAACGCCATGTCGACCCGGAATCCCGCGATCCCCTTGGCGAGCCAGAAGTCGAGGATGTCGAGCAGCGCTTGGCGGTTGCGGCGCGGCCCCGGCGCGTCGACGGCGTCCCGCCAGGGCTCGTCGGCTGGCAGCCGCGCCCAGCCGAAGTTCAGCGCGGGCTGGGCGTCGTAGAAGTTCTTGAGGTACCAGCCTGCCCGCGGTCCCGGTGAGCGCACCCAGGCCGCGACGCCGGGCAGGTCGCCCGCCGTGTCGCGGTGGGGCGGCTCGTCGCACCAGACGTAGCGGTCGCCGTCCGCGTGCGGGCCGTCGGCGTTCAGCTCGGCCTGGAACCACGGGTGCTCGATCGACGTGTGGCCGACGACGAGGTCGAGCAGCACCCGGATGCCGCGGTCGCGGGCCTTCCCGACGAGCTCCACGAGGTCGTCGTTCGTGCCGTACCGCGGCGCGATCAGCAGGTAGTCGGCGACGTCATACCCCGCGTCGGCGAACGGTGAGGCGAAGCACGGGTTGAACCAGATCGTGTCGACGCCGAGCCAGGCCAGGTGGTCGAGGCGGTCGATGACGCCGCGCAGGTCGCCGATTCCGTCGCCGTCGGAGTCGGCGAACGACTGGGGGTAGATCTCGTAGAGCACCGCGTCGGCGAGCCAGTCCGCACCCATGGTCGACATCTTCCGGTCGATCACCGCCAGGCGACAGTCCTGGTCGCGGCGTCCGGGGTGCGGAAGCGCAGCAGCCGCGTGCCCTCCTCGACCACCTCGTCCCGGTCCCGGCCCGGCGTCCAGCCGCCGAGCGGCGCGATCGCCAGCTCCGCGTCGCCGTCGCGTTCGGCGACCGTCCACGTGGCCCGGACCCGGCCGTCCACCAGCAGGAACCGGGTGCCCGTCACGCTCAGCCCGCGGTCGATGTCGTCGATGACCCGGGAGCGGTCGGCGTAGCCAGCACCGCGTTGTCGAACGCGGGCAGGAAGCGCGGCGGCGCCGGGGTGTCCCGGTCCGGCAGCCGTGCGACGCGGTCCGGCCGGATGCCGGACCCCTCCAGCACCAGCGCCTCGATGGTCGGCCACATCCGCTCGTAGTGCCGCAGGTGCGCGGCGGTCAGCTCGTCGATCCATCCCGGCCATCCTCTCCGAAGCCCCGCGGCATCCCCACCCCGGCTTGGACGAACGCGCGCCGTCCGGGTAGGGATACGCCATGCGGATCGGGATCATCGGGTCGGGCAACGTCGGCGCCATGCTCGCTCGCAGGCTGACCGCGCTCGGGCACGACGTCACCGTCGCCAACTCGCGCGGCCCCGCCTCGCTGGATGCGCTCGCCAGGGAGACCGGCGCGCGGGCGGGCAGCGTCGACGAGGCGGTGCGCTCCGCCGACCTCGTCGTGCTCGCCGTGCCGCTGAAGGCCGTGTCCGCGCTGCCGTCGGACACCTTCAGCGGGCACGTGCTGGTGGACGCGGGCAACTACTACCCGGCCAGGGACGGCGCGGTCCCGGAGCTGGAACGGCCGCACGCCGCGTCGTCCCGGTGGGTGGCGCGGCACTTCGCCGACGCCCACGTCGTGAAGGCGTTCAACACGATCCACTTCGCGCACGTGGCCGAGCACGCGACGCCCGCCGGGACCGTCGCGCGCCGGGCGCTGCCGGTGGCGGGCGACGACCGGGAGGCGAAGCGGCAGGTGATGGCGCTGGTGGACGAGCTCGGGTTCGACCCGGTGGATGCGGGGTCGCTCGCCGAGTCGTGGCGCCAGCAGCCCGGCACGCCGGTCTACAACCGTGAGCTGGACGCGGCCCAGGTGCGCGACGGCCTGTTCAACGCCTGACATGATCTCGACGACACCGTCGTTTCCGTTGATCGAAAACCGGAAACCGCGGCGGTGTGGCGATCACCGAGGGGTGCGTCCGGTCAGCGGCCAGCTCGCGACCGTCTCGTGACGTGCGGTGCCGCCGGGCCCCGCGCCGAGCTGGCTGCGCACGAGATGGAGGTCCGTCGCGGGCCACGTGCTCCCGGCGAAGCCCTGCAGCGCCGCGACCAGCGGCCGGAGGTCGGGCGCGGGCTGGGTGGCGCGGACGAGGGCGCTGCGGGCGAGGGTGAGGTGCGCCCGGTACGGGCGCTGGTCGGTCGGCAGCCCGCAGCGGCGCGCGGCGGCCCGCACCGCGTCGGCGAGCCGTCGCAGCGGCAATCGGTCGCCCTCGATCCGCGTCCACAGCACCTGGCCGCCGAACCGCCCGCCACCGGCCAACGACAGCCTGAGCGGAGCGTGCCGCCGCGCGACGCGCCCCAGCCGCGACGCGAGCTCCGCCTGTGCGCGCTCGTCGACCTCGGCGAGGAACGCGAGGGTGACGTGCCACTGCTCAGGACGGGTCCAGCGCACCCGAGGCTCCGGCGGGAGCTCCCGGAGGACGGCGGCCAGCTCGGCGACGGCCTCCGCCGGCGGGGCCAACGCGACGAACAACCGCACCCGCCCATCATCGCCGACCGGCTCGGTTCCGCAGGCCCGCGGCGGGCGCGCTGGGGGCACGTGGGGTGGGACTGACCGGCCCGGTCCCGCTGGCCCCGGCGGCGGCGGCCCTGCGGGGCTAGCGTGAAGGCGCCGACCGCGACGGGGAGCCCACCGTATGACCACAGCGCACGACGATCCGGCCACGGAGCCGGTCGACGTCGACGACGGCGACCTCGTGGACGGCGGGTGGGAGGAGCCGCGGCGGACCGGCCCGGTCACGAAGGTGCTGGCCTGCCTGGTGCTGGTCGCCATCGGTTTTCTCGGCGGCGTCGTCGTCGGACGGGGTACGGCCGGTGTGGCGTCGGGCGGGAGCGCAGGCGTCGCTTCGTCGGGAGGCGGCGGGGGAGGCGGCGGCGCGGCGGGCCCGGGCGCTGCGTCCACAGGGGGAGGCGGCGGTGCCGGGACCGGATCGGGTTCCGGCGCGCCTCCGGCCACCGTCGCGCCACTGCCGAACGGGTCCGGACCGCGCGCTTCGGAGTCGGTCGGTCCGACGAGGTCCGGGGGGACCGGGCAGGGCGGATTGTCGTCGACGCCCCGTGCGGGTGCTGGCCTCCCGACCCCGGCCGGGGCGGTGCCCACGGCGACCGCGGACGGTGCCAGGGCAGGCGCGGGCACGGCGAGCCGCGCGCCGGGCGTGAGCGACCTCGTGGGTGGCGCGGGCGGGGTCGGCCTCCCGCCGCAGACGACCGGCGCGCAGCACACACCCACCTCCTCCGCGCAGCCCGCGGCCCCGGGCACGTGGTAGCGCGCAACGCCGCGGAACTCGGTCGATCCCGACGGGATCCGTCGGGCGATGGATGATCGCGTCGACCACCCGCCGGGTCCCGCGGTCGACTATCGCGTCCACCGGGTGGCCAGTTCCCGACCTCGCGTCGCGGACGGCCGCGGCACCTCGTCGGGACCGCCCGCGGCCCGCTTGCGGAACTCGTGGGGGCTGGTCCCGTAGACGCGCTTGAAGGCCGTGCTGAAGGCGTAAGGCGTGGCGTAGCCGACCTGGCGGGCGATGGCGGACAGGGTCAGGGCGGGTTCGCGCAGCAGGTCGGCGGACAGGGCGAGGCGCCAGCCGGTGAGGAAGGCCATCGGCGGTTCGCCGACGGTCTCGGCGAAGCGGCGGGCGAGGGTGGCGCGCGAGGTGCCCGTGGCGGCGGCGAGCCCGGCGACGGTCCACGGATGGGCCGGGTTGTGGTGCAGCAGACCGAGCGCGTGCCCGACGAGCGGGTCGGCGTAGCCGCCGTACCAGCGGGGCACCTGCGCCTCCGGACCCGCCAGCCAGGTGCGCACCGCGGTGATGCACAGCAGGTCCAGCAGCCGGTCGAGCACGGCCTCCTGGCCGGGCCCGTCGCGGGTGATCTCCTCGGCGAGCAGCGGGACCAGCGGCGAGCTCCACTCGGCGGCGGTGAGCACGATCATCTCCGGCAGGGCGCGCAGGAGTCGGGTGCTGACCTCGCCCCGCAGCTGGTAGGCGCCGGTGAGCAGCACGGTCTCGCCGTCGGGGCTGTTGCCCCAGCCGCGGACGCCCTTGCGCAGCTCCTCGTGCAGGTCGCGCCCGTCGGCGCCGACGCAGCGCTGGCCCGGCTCGATGGTCGCCAGCAACGGGCTCGCGGGGTGGTCGGCGATGGTGTACGGGCCGGGGCCGCGGTTGACGACGAGGTCGCCCGGCCCGAGACGGCGGGCCGGGGCGCCGTCGGCCCAGATGACGGCGTGGCCGCGGACGACGGCGGTGACGGCCAGCGGCGCCTCGTCCTCGATGCGCAGCGACCAGGGCGGGTCGAGGCTGCAGCGCAGCAGGAACGCCCCGCGCGCCCGGGTGCCGTCCAGCAGCCCGGCCAGCGCGTCCATGCCGCCACGCTAGACGATCAGACAAGGAAATGAGCGGCGCGACGATGGCCCGTCTCAGCCTGCCCCGCTGTACTGGTCGACATGACACAGCAGCGGCCCGCCGCCGGACCGTCGTCGTGACGGCGCCCGGGTGGGCAGGCGCGTTCCTCCTCGCGGCCGCGGTGGCGTCGGGACTGGCGGCCGGGGTGCTGGGGCTGTACGCGCACACGATCATGCCCGGGCTGCGGCGGGTGGACGACCGCACCTTCGTCGCGGCGTTCCAGGCCCTCGACCGGGCCATCCTCAACCCGTGGTTCCTCACGGCGTTCTTCGGCGCGCCCGTGCTGACCGGCGCGGCAACGGTGCTGGTGTGGACCGGCGACGACGTCGTGATGGCGGCGTGGCTCCTGGCCGCCTTCGTGCTCCTGCTCGCCTCCGTGGTGGTCACCGTCGCGGTCAACGTGCCGCTGAACGACGCGCTCAAGGCCGCGGGCGACCCCGACCACATCGCCGACCTGGCAGGCACCCGTCGCGCCTTCGACGAGGCGCGCTGGGTCGCGGCGAACCGGGTGCGCGCCGTGGCGTGCACGGCCGCGTTCGCCATCCTGGTCGGGGCGGTCTGGGCGCACGGGCAGGCGGCCGCGTGACTCAGGTCCGGTAGAGGTCGCCGCCGAGGTACTTCATGCCGGAGTCGACCTGGACGGTGACCACACGGCGGCCGGGGCCGAGCCGCTGCGCCAGCCGCACCGCAACGAGCAGGTTCGCGCCGGTCGACGGGCCGCTGAAGACGCCCTCCTCGCGTACGGCGCGGCGGGCGCTCCCGAAGGCCTCGGCGGTGGAGACGGCCTGCACCTCGTCGAACGACCCCGCGCCTTACCCGGAGGCGGAGTCGCGGAAGATATGGCAGGACTACAGCTTCTCGCCGCTGGCGTTGAGGTAGCGACGCCCCAGGCTCGCGAAGGCGCCGAACCGCGATGAAAGCCACGGGCTAACGACCTCAGCTGGGCTGCCACAGCTCGACCCGATTGCCCTCAGGATCGGTGACCCAGCCGAATCGACCGACACCCTCCATTTCCTGGGTCTCCTTGGCCACGTCCGCTCCCTTGGCGCGCAGTTGCGCGAGCATCGCATCCAGGTCGCGGACGCGGAGGTTGAGCATGGTCTGCTGGGCGCGGGAGCCGAAGTACTCGGTCTCGGACTCGAACGTCGCGAATACTGTCACCCCGGCTTCCTGACTCCACAAGCCGTTCGCATCGGCGTCCAGTCCCAGGCAGTCGCGATACCACGCACCCAGAGCCACCGGGTCGGCAGCCCGCATGAAGTATCCGCCAACTCCCAGCACACGTTCCATTTCGCTATCGTGCCAGGGCCGCAGTCGCCCGCTTCACGCGCGAACGGCCAGGGATGTCTCAGAGGTACGACACGAGCGAGCGCAGGATCAGCGTGGCGACGAAGACCAGGGTGAACGCGAGGTCGATCTGCGCGCCGCCGACCGGCACCGGCCGCACCACGCGCCGCACCGGGCCGATCACCGGCTCGGTGAGGCGGTGGGTGACCTCGCGCGCCCTGCGTACCCCGTCGCCGCGCGACGGCGTCAGCACGCCCACCCAGTCCAGCACCGCCCTGGCGATGAGCACGAGCAGGAACAGCAGCAGCACCAGGCTGAGCAGGGAACCGAGAGCACTCATGGTTTGACAGCTCCTCTCGGTTCCCAGAGTGCCCGAAGTGTCTGAGTGTGGGCTGAGTCTTCGGCCCGGTCAGCCGGTGGGGAGCAGACCCGCCGGGTCCTCGTAGGGCAGGTCGTGCGCCCGGGCGACGGGTTCGGTGACGAGGTGGCCCCCGAGCGTGGACAGGCCCTTGCCGAGCGCGGGGTCGTCGGCGGCCGCCCCGGCGACGCCGCGGTCGGCGACCTTGAGCAGGTACGGCATCGTGGCCGAGGTCAGGGCGAGGGTGGACGTGCGGGCGACCGCGCCGGGGATGTTGGCCACGCAGTAGTGCACGACGCCCTCCTCGACGTAGGTGGGGTCGGAGTGGGTCGTGGGGCGGCTGGTCTCGAAGCACCCGCCCTGGTCGATGGCGATGTCGACGACCACGCTGCCCGGCCGCATGCTGGCGATCATCTCGCGGGACACCAGCTTGGGCGCCTTGGCGCCCGGCACGAGCACCGCGCCGATGACGACGTCGGACTCGGCGACGTAGGCGGCGGTGCGCGCGCGGTTGGGGGTGACCAGGTCGAGGCGCCCGCCGAAGATGTCGGACAGGTAGGCGAGCCGCCCGGGGTTGGTGTCGAGGACCCGCACGATCGCCCGCATGCCGAGCGCGATCTTGGCGGCCTCGGTGCCGGACACCCCGCCCCCGATGATGGTGACCCTCGCGGCGGGGGTGCCGGGCACGCCGCCGAGGAGGATGCCCGCGCCGCCGGAGGGGCTCTCCAGGGCGCGGGCGGCGGCCTGGACCGCCATCCGGCCCGCGACCTCGCTCATGGGAGTGAGCAGCGGCAGCCTCCCGTCGGCGGTCTGGACGGTCTCATAGGCGATGGAGTCGATCCGCGTGTCCATGAGGAACTGCGTGAGCTGGCGGTCGGCGGCAAGGTGCAGATAGGTGAACAGCTGGTGGCCGGGGCGGAACCGGTGGTACTCGGCGGGGACGGGCTCCTTCACCTTGACGATCAGGTCGGCGCCCGCGAAGACGTCGTCGGCGGTGTCGACGACCGTCGCGCCCGCGTCCGCGTACTCGGCGTCGGCGAAGCGGGACCCGACGCCCGCCCCGGACTGCACCAGCACCGCGTGGCCGTGGTAGACGAGCTCGGCCACACCGTCGGGCTGCACCGCGACCCGGTTCTCGTTGTCCTTGATCTCCTTGGGCACACCGACGGTCAGGGCGGACACAGTGGACTCCTCAGCTGTCGAAACCGGTGGTCGGTACCAGCTTGGCCCAGGCCCGGCCTGCGCGGAGCGGCGACACCCCGCCGCCCGCCCGCGGGCCGCGCAGCGATGGAACCGGACAAAGAAGAATATTCGCCCTAAAAAGCCTCCTCGGGTCGCGACTACGCCATTTGCCGGATCATTTCGGCGTGGTGCTCGGGGGGAATGTGCCGTCCCTTGACGCCCGCCCGCATTCGCGAGTACTTGTTCCCCCGCGTGCTTTTCTTCGCGAAGGGAGTCGGTCAGCTTGTCGCCCGGCCAGCGGATCGACTTCACCGGCTTCAACGTGCTGCGGGTCGGGTCGGGCCCGTGGTGTGTGCTGTTCTGCCCCAGCAGCCTCACGGTGGGCGACCCCATCGCCGTCGACGTCGATCCCCGCCTGCTCGTCCCGGGCGCGCTGCCCGCCACCGGCACCCTCGCCGACGTCGGGATGTTCGCGCTCACCGTCGCGGGCGGCGCAGGCGCCCCGTCCTGCCGCGTGATGATCGACCGTGGCGTGTGGTCGTTCTCGAACGCCGCGTACCGGACGAACGTCATCGGTGCATTCGACCGTTTCCTGCAAGCGGCGGAGGCCCTCGAGAAAAGGACGCTGCAACCGGGCGCGACGGAAATCCTGCGGTGGAGCGTGGCGCAGAACGTGCCCGCGACCTACGCCGAGAGCCTGTACCTCACGCACGGCGTCTTCAGCCTTGACAACCCCGCTCAAACCTACTTCGACGTCCAGCCCGGGGCGCGGCTGCGGTTCGACTTCGAGAACCGCCAGTTCGTCCCGCCGAATGTCGGCGCGCCCGCGTTGAGCGGGTTCGTCGGCGGGCCCGCCGTCACCGTCGACGTCGTCGGCCTGGCGACCTCGGCAGGCGCGCCGCGGATGGGGGTCGACGGGTTCCTCAGCGCCGTGCGGCTGCCGCCCACCGGGGCGGCACAGGGCGGGTTCGGCGACGTCGTCGACCTGTCCGCCGCCCTGGCGCTGGGCGGCGGGTCCCCGTCCGCGCCGCGGAGCGCAGGAGGGCGGGGACTGCGCCACATCCGGTTCTGCTACCCGGCGCGGTCCTTCCCGGGCGCGGACTCCGGCGGCATCGTCGGCCCCGCGGGCAACATCGCCGTGCTGGGCGCCAACGACCTGAGCACCTTGGCGACCGCCACGCAGGCCTACTACGCCAGCGGCGACGCGGGGCCGCAGCTCGTCGGCTACTTCCGTGGGCGGACCGCGATCCAGCCGCAGATCCCCATCCTGGTCAACGGCGGAGAGCCGCGGTTCGTGCCGGTGGGCACGACCGTGCGGCAGCTCCTCGAACGGTTCGCGCCCGTGCCGCGCATCGCGGGCTTCGTCGACGCGGGCACCTCGTCGGCGCTCCGCTACCAGCGTCGCTCGGGCGCCGTCGACGTCAGCGATCTGTACGCCGCCGCGGGCTACGCACCGGTCACGCTGGCGTCGGGCGCGCTCGACGTGTCCGGGGCGGACGCGCTGGACCTCCCGGTACTGGCCGGAGACGCGGTCACCGTGCCGACGGGCCCCGGCCATGCCTGAGGCCGCCGCGTTCCGCTTCGTGCCCAGGGCCGGGGGCGAGCTGTACCAGGGTCGGGCGCAGCCGCTGGGCAGGCTCGATCTCGCCGTCGCGTTCCTCGCCCCGCCGGACAGCCCGGCGGCGACCGAGCTGACGGTGAGCGAGAGCTGGGGACTGGCCGACGGGGTCTACCTCTTCCTCGGTGCTCCGGTGCGGAGCCCGGCGGCGTTCGTCGCCGTGGTGCGCGGCCTGCTGGCCTCCCGGACCTGGGCGGGTGCCCGACTGCTGTGGATCACCGACCCCAACAGCGCCCCTCGGGACTGGAACCCGGTCGGGATCAGCCTCGTCGACGTCGGACCGGCAGCGGGCACGCTCGCGACGCTCACCGTGCTCCCCTTCCGCAACTACGGGTGCGCGCTCAACGGCGGGCTCCCGCTCGGCGTCGACGCCGACGCGGCGCAGTTCACCATCACCCCGCGGGCCGCGGACGACATCCGGCTGACCACGGGAAGCGGCGCGACCGAGCTCTCGGTGGTCACCGGGCCGGTCACCATCCCGCTCACCGGGCGGGCCGCGGGCTGCCTGAGCTTTCCCGCCCGGCTGCCGCACGGCGCCGACGGCGCCGCCGCGGTCGACGCGCTCGACGTCGGCTGCCGGTTCTTCTTCGACGACCCCGCCGTCCCCGGCACGGGGCTGCTGACCTCCCGCCGGTACGCGATCTTCGACCTTTCCGCGCCTGCGGCGACCACGGTGGCCGTCGACAGTGTCGATGCCGCCGACGGCGTCGATCTCGACGTCCAGCTCGACCCGCTCGCGCCCCTCGACCCCGAACGCACGCGGTTCTCCCTGACCACCGCCGCCGCGCTGCGCTCGTTCTACCGGACGAACCTCGGCTCCCCGGTCGACCTGCAGGCGGTCGAGGCCCACCTGCGGTTCGCCACGCGCCCGGTCGGGCTCTCGCCCGACGACGCCGACCCGCTCTACCTCGTGCCGCACGGCGAGTTCCTGCTGCACCCGCCCGCCCACGAGACGACGCCCGCGCTCCTGTGCGGCGTCGGGGGAGCGGAGTACATCGAGCTCGCCGCCCCGAGCACGCTGCGCTTCGTCGCGGGCAACCCCGCCTACGCCCCGGACTTCGACCCGACGGCGACGACCCGCCTCGCCCGGCCAGGGCCCCGGCTGACGGGCCCGGTCTCCACGGCGTGGGCGTCGCTGACCGCCGCCACGCCGCTGGGCTACTTCGCGCAGCCCGAAGGTGCCCCGCTCTACGGCCGGGGCGCGCAGGCGGCGGCCTCGGGTCCGGCGGCCGGTCCGGAGACGGCGCTCCTGCCGTTCTTCGACGTGCGGGCCGTCGCGCTGCAGGCGACGGCGGACCCCGCCTCCGCGGCCCCCTACCCGCTGGTGCCGCACGCGGGCGCGACCGAGGACCTGACCAGCTACGAACGGCTCGAGGTGCAGGTGCTGAGCCAGCACCGCCGCCAGGTCATCCACGACCTACCCGCGATGCCCCGCCCGCCCGCACTCGCCGAAGCAGCGGACACGGCAGCGCTCACGGCCGCGACCCCACAGGGGCTGATCGCGACCTTCAGCGCCGACAAGTCCCTCTGGGCGTCGCTGCAGATCGCGCAGTCCACGCGGCAGCAGCCGCCGCCCGCGGCGACGCGGCGCTTCGCGCTGCAGAACGTCACCGACCCGCTCAAGGCGGCGCTGCTGACCAACCAGCAGTTCGTCGTGGTGTCCGACGCCAGGGCGTTCCGGGCCTACGTCGGGGCCGACAACGAGATCACCATCGCCGACTACCGCTTCCTGCTCGACCCCGCGACGTGGGCCCAGCGCGACACCGTCCTGATGATCAAAAACTCGCGCAAGCCGCTGGTCGAGCTGATCGCCGACACCAACACCTGGGTGCTCGGCCCGCAGTTCAACCGGGACGTCACCGCGACGCAACGGCGGCTGCAGGCCATCGTCAACGACGCCGCGGCGAGCACCGACCCCGAGCTCGCCCCGTTCGTCGCGCTGCTCGCCGACCCCGCGTGGAACGGTGTCCTCCTCCTCAACGTGCCGGTTCCCCTCGACGGGCTGCCGCCGGAGATCGCGGGCCTCGCCGCAGGCATCGACCCCGGGCGGTTCCAGGCCCACCACCTCGGCGTGAACCAGACCCCGGTGCCCGCGGACCTCGTCCCCCGCGACAGCTCGCTGTTCGGCTTGATCAGCTACGTGGACGACCGCGCACTGGCGTCCACCGGCTACGACTTCGTGGTCCGCTCGCTCAAGGTCCGCTTCGCCAACAGCCTCGTCGCGACGTTCCGCAGCCGCATCGCGCTGGCGGTGAACGAGCTGTTCGGCGCGCCGGTCACCCGGCCGCAGCTCCCGGACAACGTGCTGGAGCTCGACGGCGTCTTCCAGAAGCACGGCGACAGCGGCGCCTACGTGTTCTCCGAGACCGTCCCGTCGACGTTCGCGGCGCGGGACAAGGTGCTGGCGACCGTGAGCATCACGAAGGCCGTCTTCGCGACCCTCGCCCAGCCGTCCGACGCCGCGGCGAGCGGTACGGTCGAGACCGTCTTCTCGTTCTGGGGCACGCTCGCCTTCCAGGCGCTGACCGGCACCACGCCCACGGGCGCCGCCGCGCTGGACCTGTTCTCCTACGACGGCCTCGCCTACGCCGACCTGCAGCTGCGCATGACCTTCGACCGCGCGAGACCCGCGGTACGCCAGTTCGCCTTCGACCCCAGCCACGTCGGCTTCGACGTCGGCGCCAGCCGCGCGCGCCCGACCGGGTTCGCGAACCACTTCCCGGTCACCGCCAAGGGCATGCTGGCCTCCGGGGGCACCGCGACCCCTGCGGACCTGGGGATCCTCCCCGTCGACACCGACCTCGACACCCGCCCGGTCGGCACGCCGTGGTTCGCGCTCGTGTACGACCTGAACCTGGGCAGCGTCGGCGCGCTCGCGGGCAAGGCGGGGCTCGTCGCGAGCTTCGTCGTCGCCTGGAGCCCCGGGGCCGACGCGCTGGCCGTGTCCGTCGGCTTGAAGCTGCCCGGCTCCACCGGCGCCCGCAACGCGCTCACGGTCGAGGGCGTTCTCAAGATCACCATGTTCGCGGTCCAGCTGATCTTCGACGGGCGGGCGTTCCTGTTGCGGCTCACCGGCATCGCGCTGTCGGTCTTCGGCAAAGCCCTCCCGCCGGGGGCCGCGTTCGACCTCGTCGTCTTCGGGGACCCGGATCCGGCGGCGGGCGCCAACTCGCTCGGCTGGTACGGCGCCTACAAGAAGACCCAGCAACCCCGCGTCGGCGCGTAGAGCGGACAAGGAGAGGACATCCCATGCTCGGAGATGCACAGCCGCCCGTGGTGGCGGGCGTCGCGGCGGTCGTACCCACGACCACCCCGACGTCGACGACCAACATCGCGGCGACGATGACCGTCGTGATCGCCGGGGAGACCTTCGTCCTCGGCGGGAAGCTCGACAACGCCAACATCGTGATCGAGTACCACCGCGACTTCGACAAGGCCATCAGCCTCGGGTCCATCGACACGATCGCCACGGAGATCGGCAAGTCGCTGAACTTCCCCGAGCTCGGCGACCTGGTCAAGTCCACCCACGACAGCATCGGGCAGCTCCCGGTGGTCGGCGGGATCGTCAACGCGATCGAGACCGCGACCGTCCGCATCACCGACCTGGTGATCAACACCGCGACGAAGACCTACGGGGTGGGTCTCGCGCTGGACTTCACGACCTCCACGCCGCTGCCGGTCCTGTTCGGCATCACGCTGGTCTCGCTCGGGTTCAACGTCACGAGGGTCAACGCCAACCAGGCCGCGGCGCACGCCTGACCCCCGACAGTCCCGACACCATGGCGGACGCCTCGACGACCGGCGGGTCACCCAACGTTCCGGCACTGCGCGGCGCCGGAACGGAGATCGAGCTGCTCGCCGCACTCGAGCTCTTCGGGCTCCGGGTCGACGCCTCCGCCACGTTCGGCCCCGGTGCCGACACGATCCTGTCGGTCCGCCTCGGCGACGTCAGCCTTGGCGACATGATCCAGTTCTTGGTGGAGAAGGCCGAGCCGGGACTCGACTTCAAGCTCACGCCGCCGTGGGACTTCCTCAACACGATCAACCTGCGGCACTTCACCTTCGAGATCGACCTGACCCGGTTCAAGATCGGGTTCCGCTACGACGACGTCGGCCTCTCGGTGCCGTTCATCACCCTGTCCGCCCTGGAGGTCTTCTACTCGCCCGCGACGGCGGACCGGCCCAAGTCGGTCGACCTCGCGCTGTTCGGCTCGTTCCTCGGCGTGGACTTCACGAAGCGCCCCGGCCTCACCTGGGACGTGCTCAGCGAGCCCGCGCCGTCGGTGCCCGGCCAGGGGCAGAAGCTCCTCGACCTCGAGTACCTCGCGATGGGCCAGCACGTCACCCTGCGCGACACGGCGACGCTCACCACCATCGGGAAGGTCATCGACGCGCTGGAGGACGCCCACCGCGGCGTCGACACGCGCAAGAGCCCGCTCGCGCAGCTGCCGTCGCTGAAGTTCGACGGCGCCTCCGGGTGGCTGTTCGCGGCGAAGTTCTCCGCGCTCGAGACCGTCACCCTGTCCGCGGTGTTCAACGACCCCGTCCTCTACGGCCTGCGGGTGGCCCTGGACGGCAAGCGGGTCGGGAAGCTGGCGGGGCTGGAGTTCGAGATCCTCTACCGGAAGATCAGCGACAGCCTCGGCGTCTTCCACACCGAGCTGAAGCTGCCGGACGCGGTCCGCACGATCGAGGCGGGCGAGGCGACGATCACGCTGCCGATCATCGACGTCGACGTCTACACGAACGGCAACTTCCTGGTCGACCTCGGCTTCCCGCGCAACCTGGACTTCTCCCGCGCGCTCGCGGTCGACTTCATCGTCTTCGTGCCGGTCCCGGTGCCGGTCGCCGCGGCGGTGGGGCTGTACTTCGGGGTGCTGTCCGGCGAGACGTCGGCGCAGGTCCCGCAGGTCACCAACGGACGCTTCGACCCGGTGATCGTGGCCGGGATCGGCGTGCGGGTCGGCCTCGGGTACGCGATCTCCCTCGGGCCGCTGCACGCCGACTTCTTCGCGGGCATCGTCGGCATCCTCGAAGGCGTCCTCGCCTGGTTCCACCCCGACGCCGACCCGGGCTCGTCGGCCGTCTTCTACCGGGTCAGCGGGACCGTCGGGATCCAGATCCACATCGCGGGCACGGTGAACCTCGCGGTGCTGCAGGCGAGCGTGGACATCGAGGCATGGGCCGACGCCTCGGCGGTGGTGGAGAGCTACCAGCCCATCCGCCTCACGTTCGAGGCGGGCGTGTCCATCTCGGTGTCGGTGAAGGTGCTGTTCTTCCACGTCACGCTGTCCTTCAGCGCGACGGTCCGGGAGTCCGTCACCATCGGCAGCGCGAGCCCCACCCCGTGGGTGCTCGGCGCGCGGCAGCCCGGCGCGTCCGTGCCGGGGCTGCAGCCGCCGAAGCGCGGCATCCAGCGCGGCGCTGGCGGCGGGCTCGCGGCGAGCGCGGCCTTCGCGGAGGTGCTGCGCGCGGGCATCACCTGGCACGACCAGCCTGCGCTGGTCTCCCCGGTCGCGCCGGGCGCGCTCCGCATCCCGGTCCACCTGCAGCCGATGGTGACCGCCGGGCTGGTCGGCGACCGGCCGGGGGAGGACCCGTCGACCGCGGCACGGCCCCAGCTCGTCGCGGCCCTCTTCGTCGCCGACCACGGCCGGATGGAGGGCGCGGTCGCGGTGGCCAACAGGGCCGTCTTCACCGCGCTCCCCGGCGGGCCGGGAACCGCCGCCACCGACGACGACCTCTACGCCTTCGGCCTCCGTAACGCGGACACGGCCGGGCTCCTCCCGGAAGGCACGGTCCTCACCCCGCCAGCGGGCACCGTCACGGTGGACGGCGCGGCGCTGGTCGCGGGGGCAGGCGACACCCTCGCCGCGCTGTCCACACGGCTGCTGTCCCCCTTCGAGCAGCTCGCGCGCGCGGCCTTCGTGTGGGCGGCCGAGTCGGCGGACCTGTCCCTGCGGTCGGCGACCGACGGGGGAGAGCCCTCCGCGCTCGACGCTGACACCCCCGTGACGGCGAGCCACCTGCACGCGGTCTACGCCGACCTCGTCGACCCGGCCCGGCCGTTCCCGCTGTCCCGGGTGGTCGACTTCCTCACCGCCCGCGCGGTCTCCCTCGACATCGGGCCGATCCCGACCGCGGCCGCCAACCCGTCGTTCACCGTGTTCCCGATGCCGCCGTTCGTCGCCATGGAGGTCGACGGCGCGACGGTCGACTTCGCGACCGGCCCCTACGCCGCCGGACCGGACTACCAGGCGTTCCTCGCGAGCTACTTCGAGGAGCTGTCGGTCGCCGCCGCGCCTGCGGCGGTCGCGCCCGCTGTCGCGACTTCGGTCGCGCCCGGGGATCCCGGCACGCCGGAGTCCGTCGCGGCGGTCCTGTTCACCGACTACTTCGTGTTCCTGGTCCGGCAGCTCGTCCAGGACGCCCTCGACCGCTACCGCGCCTACCCGCACCCGGCGGCGGGCGAGGAGACCCTCGACGCCATTGCCAGCCGGTTCGGGATCGGCGACCCCGCGCTCGCCGGGACGGACCTCGACGACGCGGCCGTCGCCAGGATCGCCCAGGCGAACCAGACCTCCTCCGCCTTCTTCGCGCGGGGCGCGGCCTTGACCGTCGACGCGCTCAGCACGCGCGTCGGCGGCGACGAGACGCTGGGCTCGCTCGCTCTCCGCCTGCGGGTCTCGCCGCAGCAGCTGGCCAGGGTGCTGCGCGACCGGACCGACGTGCTGGCGCCCGGGAGCGCGCTCACGGTCGCGAACGGCCGGTGCACGGTCGTCGGCGACGACACCCTCGCCGCGATCGCGACGCGGCTGGCGACCACCACCGACGTCGTCGTCACCGCCGCCGCGGGCGTCGCCGGGCTGCTCGTGCCGCTGGCCACGCTCGACCTCGCCGCGGGCCCGTACGTCGTGGCCCCCGGCGACACCCTCGCATCGGTCGCGACGGGCACCGGCCTGACGCTCGCCCAGGTCGGGCAGGCCGCCGCCGCGGTGCCCGGTCTCCTCTTCGCCGGGGTCTCGTTCGCGCTGCCGACGCTGACCTACGCCATCGCGGCGTCCGAGAGCCTCGCGGCGATCGCCGACCGCTTCGGGGCGACCCTGGCCGATCTCGTCGGCGGCGCGAACGCGGACGCGCTCGCCCTGCGGCCGGGGGCGCGTGTGGCGTTCGGGCTGCCGACGCAGGTGGGCAGCGGCGAGACGCTGCGGCAGCTCGCGGGCCGGTTCGGGCTGACCCGACCGGCCGACCTGGCGGGGCTGGTGCGCGCGCTGGACGACGTGGCGGGGCTGCTCGCTCCGGGGGCGACCCTGCAGGTCGCCCGGCAGGGCACCTACGTGATCACGGCGGCGGACACCCTCGCGTCCGTCGCCACGGCGTTCGGCACCACGCCACAGGCCATCACGGCGGCCAACCCCGGAGTGGACTGCCAACCGGGCCATCCGTGCTGGTACCCCGCCCCGGACGTCTCGGTGCCCCGGCCCGGGATGAACATCGCGGTCCCGGTCGGGCTGGCGGTCACGCTGCCGCCCGGCCTGACCCACACCGTCCGCGCCGGGGACACCCTCGCGGGCGTCGCCCGGCGCTTCGGCCTGACCGCTGTCGAGCTCGTCCTCGGCGCCACCGGGGACGCCGCCGGGAACGCCAACCTCGACAACGCGGGCCTGCTCGTGCCGCAGACGACGATCCCGCTGCCCGACATCCGGTACGCGGTGGACCCCTCGGACACGCCGCTGCGCATCGCCCAGCGCTTCGGGCTGACCGTCGAGGCGCTCGTGCTGGCCAACCGCGACGTCGGGTTCGACACCGTGGTCGTGCCGGACGCCGAGGTGCTCCCACTCGGCGTGCTCGTCGACGTGCTCGCGGGCTCGGGGGCCTTCAACACGCCCGCGGGCGCCCTCGCCCGCTTCCTGCTGCACGGCCTGCGGCTGCCGTCGCCCGACGAGATCACGGCCGACCCGCCCGTCGACCGTGCGGCGCTGCGGCTCTACCCGCTCGCCACGCTGACCGGGCAGCAGGTGGTTCCACCTTCGCCGCTCCCCGCCGACTATGCGATCACGCTGTCCGCAGGTGCGGACGCACCCGCGGTCACGTTTCCGGGCGGCGCGGACAGCGTGACCGTGCCGTTGTCCGCCGCGGACCGCGACATGCTCGCCCGGATCGGCACGCAGCTCGCCCACCAGCCGCCGATCGACGACACACCACTGGCGGTGACGCCCTACCCGGCCGTCGTCGTCGCCCCGCGCCAGTACGCGCTGGGCAAGCCGATCCCGTGGCAGGTCGCCGACCCGCCCCGGCTGGTCCACGACACCGGGGCGGCCACGCCCGCCGCGGTCCCGACGGCCGGGGCACCCGCCCTCTACCCGTTCCCGGACGCGCTGCGCGTGCAGGTGGAGTCGAGTGCCGGACGGTGGGTCGACCAGGTCGCCGCCGCCGTTGCCGACGTGCCGGGCCTGCTCGTCGAGGGCTTCCGCCTCGCGCTCGACGCGGGCACCCACGTCGTCACGGCGGACGACACGGTCGCGTCCGTCGCGCGGGCGGTCGGGCTGAGCGTCGCGGTGCTCGCCGACGCCGTCGCCGACCTGCCGGGGCTCGTCGCGCCCGGCGTGCCGTTCGCGCTGCCCGACGCGACGACGCGCGCGACCCGGGCCGGGGACACCCTGCGCGGCCTCGGGGCGGACGGCGGCCCGGCGCTGCTGGTCGACCTGGTGACCGGCGTGCAGGCCGGGCCGACCGCGCCGGCCGACCAGCGCCCCCTTTCCGGCTTCGGCTGGGCGACCCGCATCGACTTCGGCGTGCGCCGCGCCCCGGACCCGGCCCGGCCTGGCCAGTTCCTCGCCACCGTCTTCGAGGTCTTCGGGACCGACCCGGCCGCGGTCCACGACCTCGAACGGCTGCTCGGCCACCTCGACGGAGCAGGCGCCGCCGACGCGGTCACGCTCGCGCTGCTGTACCCGGCGAGCGGCGGCGCGGGTGCGGGCCCTGCGCTCCGCTCGGACCCGGTCGAGCCCGCCGAGGTCCTGCTGGTGAAGGCGAACCTCGCCACGCGGTCCCGCCCGCCGGTGACCGCCGCAGCCCTCGCGGCCGTCGCACCCGACGCGCCGCTCGTCGCCGCGACGACGGCGCCCGACGACGCCCGCGGCTTCCTCACCCTGCTGTGGGAGGCGGCGGTCACGAACACCGGCGGCTACCACCTCTGGTACCGCGTCGCGGCGACGGGCGGCGGCGGGCTGCCGCCCGAGGTCTTCAACCAGGACCCGACCGCGACGGTGAGCCTGCTCGTCACCGTCCGCCCGACGGCGGGGGCGCCGTCGACGATCGGGCTGCGCCCGTTCCACAACACGGCCGTGGTCGTCGAGTCCGTCGCCGACCCGACAGCGACGGTGCTGGCCACCCCGCGCCGGTATCCGACGTCGGGTCCGGCGTCGCTTTCGGACGTCGCCCGCGCGCTCGGTGCCGCGGCCGGGACCCCGGACGGGCTGTCGGTCCAGATGCTGGGTGCGGCCAACGTCGAGACGCGCAACCTCCTCGCGCCGAACGCCACCGTCACCGTCGGCGCGGCCGCGCACCGGGTGGCGCCCGGCGACACGATCGGCGGCGTCGCGCAGGCGCTGCGCGTCGGGGTGGCCGCCGTCGTGGACGCCGTGGCCGCGGACACCGGCGTGCTCAACCCCGGCGCCGCCCTCGACGTCTACCCCGGCTGGCTCACCCACCGCGGCACGCTCCGCGCGGGCGCGGCGGGCTTCCGGATCGTGCGCGCCGACCCCGATCCCGGCGCGAACGACCCGGTGGTGACCGACCCCGCGGCGGCCGGGCCGGGGCAGGACGACCCGCGGACGAAGCTTTCGGTGCTGTTCAACCTGGTCGGGTACCGGTTGACCGGCGACCCGGCGAGCGGGTTCGCCGCCAGCGCCGACGGGCTGCCCGTCGGACCGGCGCAGCCGACGACCGGTCCCCTCAACCACGCGCTCACGGCCGTGGCGGGCCAGGACCCGTGGACCTACCAGAAGCAGATCCGCGTCGACCGCTTCGCACGCGCAGGGGCCGTCCGGCTCGGCGACCTGCAGGACCCCTACGCCGGGGTCGGCACGACCGCCCGGTTCGGCTGGCAGTACCAGGACGTGTTCGGCAACCGGCTGCTGTCGCAGCGGACCGTCGACGTCGACGTCCGCTACACCGACGAGCTGATCGCGGTGAGCCAGTGGCCCGCCGTACTGGCGGACTACCGCTTCACCGGCCCGCCCGGCCCCGCCGCGCTCGTCGTCACGCTCGCGCTCGACACCAGCGCCTACGCGCCCACCCCCGGCGACCTGGTCGCGCCGCTGGGCACGGCGGGCGGTCCCGCGGGCGTCACCGCCCGAGCGGGCGCGCACCGCGACCGCTACGCCGAGGTCTTCTGGCAGGTCGCGCACGACGTCACCGCGGAGGTCACCACGACCGTGGACGGCGCCGTGCCGCACGCCGTGCCCGTCGACGCGCTCTCCGCTTTCGCGGCAGCGGCCTGGGGCTACCTGCGGACCGTCGCCCAGCTCACACCGGTCGCCGTGACCACGCGGGACGGGGACACCCTCGCCGCGATCGCCGACGCCTACCGCGTCCCGGTGGCCGAGCTGGTGGCGGCCAACCGCTCGGTCGCGCAGAACGCCGACGCCGCGAACCTGCTCGCGCCGCCGCCGGGGACCGTGCGCACGGCGGTGGTGGAGGCGCGCTACCGCGTGATCCAGAACGACACCCTCGGCCAGATCGCCGCACAGGCGCCCCCCTTCGCCCGCACCGACGAGGGGCAGGTCGCGGCCCGGAACCCCGACCTCGCCCTGCAGGCGGGTCGGCTGGTCGTGGCGGGCGACGTGCACGTGGTCGCGCCCGCCGACACGCTCGCGGGCCTGGCGGCCGCGAACGGCCTCGACCCGGCCCGGCTCGGCGCCGCGAACGCCCAGCGCGGCGGGCTGCTCGCCCCGGGGACGGTGCTGACGCTGCCCACGGCGGCCTACCAGGTCGGCGACGGCGACACGCTCGCGGGCATCGCCACCCGCACGACGGCCACCGTGGCCGAGGTCGCCACCGCGGCGGGCGGCAGCGCGCTGGTCCCGGGGGCCGTGGTGGTCGTGCCCGTCGCGGTCACCGTCGCCGCGGGCGCCACGCCCTCCGCCCTCGCGGGTCGGTTCGCCGTCACGGTCGCCGAGCTCCTCGAGGCGAACGCGACCGCCGACGTCCTGACGCCCGGCGCGGTGATCGCGCTGCCGGACGGGACACCGGTGTCGATCGGCGCGGGGGACACGCTCGCGTCGATCGCCGCCGCCCACGACGTCGGGGTCGCCGACCTGGCGGGCCCCAATGCCGACGCCCCCGCCCTCCTCCGGCCCGGCGCCCGGCTCACCTCGGCGTACCGGGTGCAGGCGGGCGACACGTTCCGGTCGGTCGCCGACCGGTTCGGGGTGTCGCCCGCCGCGTTGGGCACGGCGAACGCCCAGGTCGCCGGGCTCGTCGCCGCCGAGGAGTCCGTGCTGTTCGGCAGCAGGCGCGCGCCGGTCGCCGCGGGCGACACCTTCGCCTCGCTCGCCGCCGCGGCGGGCGTGCCCCTCGCCGAGCTGGCCGCCGCGAACGCCACCACGGCCGGGCTCCTCACCGCGGGCGTGCCCGTCGCGCTTCCGCGGCACGTGCGCGTGGCGGGCCCTGGCGACCACACCCACACGGTCGCGGCGGGGGACACCCTGGCGGGCATCGCGGTGGCGCACGGCGTGGACGTGACGTTGCTCGGCGCCGCCAACACCGACGTCGACGGGATACTGGCGCCCGCGGTCACCCTGTCCTACACGGCTCCGGACGGCCGGAGCTGCCAGGCCGTCACCGGGGCCAACGACACGCTGTCGACGGTGGCCCTGCGGCTGCAGGCACTGCTCGCGGCCGACGGCACGAAGCAGCAGGTGACCGCGGCGCAGGTCGCTGAGGTGAACCCGTCCGCCGCGTGCCTCGCCGCGGGCGGGCTGCTGCTCGTCCCCCCGGCCACGGCCACGTTCACCTGGCCGGTGACCGAGGCCAACCCGCTCGCGCTGTTCCCGCTCGAGACGACGCTGGTACTGCGCAGGACGGCCAACGTCGACCCGGCCCTCGCCGCCAACCCCGCCGTGATGTCGGTGGCGACGCCGCTGGCGCCGTTCCTCCCCGACGGCACGGGCGGCCGCGCGGTGGCGCTGCGGGCCTTCGCCGACGCGTTCGAGGCCGCGTTCACCGCGCCCCCGCTCAAGCTCGCGGCCACGGGGAACACCGCGGACGCCGGAACACCGCGGTTCGTCGCCGTCCAGTACGGCCCCGGCGCCGCCCTCGACATCGCGGTGGAGCAGGGCCCGGTGACGTCGGGGGTGGCGGCCTTCTTCGCCCCCCGCCCGCTCAGCGCCCGACCCGGCCCTGGCGGGGCGTACGTGACGTCCCTGTGGAGCTCGCCCGCCCCGGTTCCGGTCGTCGACTACGTCCGGGGCCAAGGGCTGGCGCAGCAGGCCCGGCCG
The DNA here is from genome assembly GCA_963750095.1 of uncultured Actinomycetota bacterium. Taxonomy (GTDB): domain Bacteria; phylum Actinomycetota; class Actinomycetes; order Mycobacteriales; family Pseudonocardiaceae; genus Pseudonocardia. The sequence continues at coordinate 303,362 of CAVVPJ010000018.1, forward strand.
ACGTCGTTCACCGGCGTGGACCTCGACGTGTGGGGCCGCCAGTTCCTGGCCCAGCTCGACCTCGTCCTCTCCGCCGACTACGCGCTCGCGGCATACCGGCTGGACCCGGACGCGTACGGCAGGCTGGTCGCGGCGAAGGGCGTTCTCGCCGACGCCATCCGGGCCAGCGTCACACCGGTGACCGGCGCGGATGCCGTCACGCCCGCCGAACTGGCCGCGGCAGAGGAGGCGTTGCACCAGCGGGTGCTCACGACGCTGTCCGAGGCCTACCTCGTCGACACGGTCGTCGTGCTGCCGGTCACCGTGACCGCACCACCCGACTGGGTCGGCGACACCGCTCCGCGCCTGCACGGCCAGCCGATCGGCGCGACCGCGAGCGTGCCCGCCGACGGCACCCTCCGTGCACTGGCCGCCCAGCTGGGGGCACCGCTTCCGCTGCTGGTCGACCTGCTCGCCGATGCCGCCCTCCTGCGGCCGGGAGCCACTGTGACAGGCCCCGGGGTCGCGGTCGGGATGCCGCCGTACGCCGTCGCGCCCGACGACACGCTCACCACCGTCGCGGCGCACTTCATGGTGACGGTCGCCGACCTCGGCGCGGCCCTCGCCGACAGCACCGGCCTGCTGCAGCCCGGCGCCGGGGTCAGCCTCGTCGTCCGTTCGTCCACCGTGGCCGCCCAGGACACGCTGTCCGGCGTGGTGACGTACCTCGCGCTCGACGTCGCCACCCCGGAGGCGCTGGCCGCGGCGGTCGACGACTTCGCCGCGATGAACGCGGACGTGCCCGGCCTGTTCGTCGCGGGCACCGACCTGACCGTGCCCGACCCGGTGACCGTCGGCCCCGGGGACACGGTCGCGGGCCTGGCGGCCGCGCACCACCTCACCCCGCTGGAGCTGTCGACGTCGATCGCCGCCCGCACCGACGTGCTGCGCGCCGGAGCGACCGTCGCCGTGCCCGACCCGGCCGACCCCGGCGCGCCACCGCGCGTGGTGACGACGGTCGCCGCCGACTCGCTCGACCGCATCGCGGCGGTGACCGGGCTGGGCCTCGACGCCGTGAGCGCGGCCGTGCAGGACCGGACCGACGTGCTGCGGCCGGGGACGGTCCTCGCGGTGCCCGACCCGGACCTCCCCGCCTACACGGTGCGCCCCGACGACACGCTCGCGCTCATCGCGGAGCGGATCGGGCGCACGGTGTCGCCGTCCTGGGTCGCGTCCAGCGTCCTGCACACCCCCGGCGTCCTCGCCGCGGGCACCGTGGTGCGCTACCTGAGCCGGGTGCCGGGCTTCACCTTGTCCGACGCGACGGTCACGCTCACCGACGGCGGCGGCGCACCGAGCCCGATGGCGTTCCTCCTGCACACGGCCTCCAACATCGCGTTCAGCAACCTCGGCCTCGACCTGCGCTTCCAGGTCAACCAGCTCGAGTACGCCATCGCGGACGTGCCGTGGGCGCGGGGCTACCAGTCCTCGGACTGGCTGACGTTCCTCAGCCCGCCCGCCGAGAGCGCCGTCGGGACGACGGACGTCCCGATCGCGCTGCGGACCTTCCCGGTTCCGCCGAGCGTGACCGGCCAGCGCATCACCGCGGCCACGGCACGCACGACGGTGCGGGGCGTCGACACCCTGCACACGGTCGCCGCGGCGGTCGGGGTGCCCGCGGCGGCCGCCGCCGAGGGCCTGCTGACGGCAGGCGCCGTGCTGGAGGTGCCGACGGCCGACCGGCACCGGGTGCGACCGGGCGACACCGCCGCCGATCTCGCCGCGCGCCACGACCTGCCGCAGACGGCCGTCCGGGCCGCCGCACGACGCCACGGGCTCGGGCCGCTGTCGATCACCACAGGCTCCGCGGCCGAGCTGACCCCCGGGTCGGTCGTGCCGGTCCCGCGGTGGCACACCGTCGAGCCGGGGGAGAGCCTCGCCGCCATCGCCGACCGCCACGGCGTGCCCGTCGAGCACCTGCTCGCCCGCAACGCCCACCTGCCCGGGGTGCTGCAGGTGGGGGCGACGGTCGCCGCCGCAGGGAACGGCTCGGCCCCGACACCGCAGGACCTGCGCCGCTACGACTACGCGTACACGTTCAGCGTCCGCAGGGCCGCGCAGGACGCCGTCGTGACCGGCTACAGCCGCAACACCCCGCTCGAACCGACGGCCGCGCCCGCCGTGGCCTCGGCGGCCCCGCTGCCGGACGACGGCGGGCTCGGCGGCTCGCTCGCCCAGTTCGTCGCCGTCCAGGAGCAGCTGGAACGCGACCTGGCGCTCGTCCCGGGCGTGGACCCGTCGCTCCCCGCGGCGACGGCGGCGGCCGTCAACCCGGGTGCCGCGGCGGCCTTGCGCGTCTTCGCGCAGCTCGCCGCGCGGATCGCCGACGACTGGGCGCGCTGGGTGAGCCCACCGGCGGCCATGAACGCCGACCTGGCCGCCGACCTGACCGCCGATCCGGCTCCGACGGGCTCCGCGCCGCCGCACGACCTGCGTTTCGAGCTGCGCCGCGGTGCGTCCGCGACCGGTGGGACGTCGGTGTGGCTGCTGCCGAGGGGACCGGTCGCCGACCTCGTCGTCGACGAGCCGCGCGTCGGGCTCGCCGGACACGTCGCCGCCGACGGCGACGCCCGGCCGGGGGTCGCCCCGGTCGTCTTCGCCCGCACCGAGGCGCCCCTGCTGGCGACGGCGGAGGCGCAGGCCGTCGGCGTCGCGGCCGCGGGCGGGACCCTGCCGGGCGTCGACGAGGTCACGCTCACGGTGCCCGACCAGGACCTGGTCAGCACCCAGAACATCTGGGGGCAGGTGAGCCTCACCCGCAACACGACGCTGCTCGCGGGCGTGCCGACCGACAGCGCGTTCGTCTACACCGTCCCCGACGCGCGGATGCCCGCTCCCGCCACACCGCTGGTCACCGCGACCGATCCCCTCGATGTCGCCGCCGCCGTATCCTCCGCTCCCGCGGCCGCCGCGGACCGGCGCCCGCTCGGCGCGTGGCTGGCGGACCTCTTCGACAGCCTGCTCAACCGGTACGCGGTGCTCGCGACCGACACGCTGGCCAAGATCGCCGCGCGGCACGGGCTGGGGCTCGCGGAGCTCACGCCTGCCGTCGCGGACGTCCCCGGGCTGCTCGTCGCGGGCACCCCGCTGGCGCTGCCGGGCGGGGCCTACGCCGTCGGCGACGCCGACACGCTGCGGGGAATCGCCGCCGCGCGCTCGCTCTCGCTCGCCGACGTGGTGGACGCCGCCGCCCGTGCGGCGCTCACGCCCGGAACCCTGCTGCGCCCCGCCGCCAACGCGCGGTTCCTGCGGGTCAGCGTGGACTACGGGTTCACCGTCGCCGCGGCGCCCGACCCGGCCGGACCCGGCGAGATCGTCTCGCGGCTGCCCGTCCTGCTGCGTCCGACGTTCCTCTTCGACTCGGCCGTCGACCTCGACCCGGAGCGCGGGTTCTGCGCCGACGTCGCGCGGCAGCTCACCGCGTGGGCGGCGGGCCGCGGCCTGCCCGACGACATCGGCATGTGGGTGTTCGACGTCAGCCTCTACACGACCCTCCCGGCAGGCTCGGCGTCGTCGCTGCCGGACTCCGCGCCGCCCCTGCTGCAGATGACCGACGTCCGGCTGCGGCGCGACCGGGTCGCGCCGTCCCCCGCCGCGGGCCCGGCCACGAGATCCACGGAGGACACGCCATGAGCAACGTCGCCCCACGCCGCAACCGGTCGGCCCGACGCGCGCGGATGCTGCTCGTGACCGGGGTGGTGCTGGTCGTGGTGGCGCTGGCCCTGCCTGCGCTGCTGCGGGCGACCGCGGTCACGTACCCCGGCGGCGACTTCCGCGACACCACCGTCCACGCCACCGGCACGGCGACGCTCGCCGTCGACCCGGCGACGCTGCTCCCGCCTGCGCAGCCCGGCCGCGCTCTCCCGCTCGACCTGCAGCGGCGGGTGCGCACGCTCGACACGGTCGGCGGCACCGCCGTCGTCCAGCAGGACGACCTGCAGAGCGTCGCGGGCCTCCCGGCGCTGCGGTTCACCCAGCGCTACACGGTCGACCACAGCACCCTCCGGAACGTGGCGAGCGCCCAGGCCTACGCGTACACGCCCGGCACCGCCGTCGACCGCTCCCCGGCCTACTCGGTGGCCTTCCCCTTCGGCGCGGGCGCGGGCGCGTACCCGGTGTGGGACGACGCGGTCGGACAGCCGGTGACCTTCACCTTCGTCGACAAGGCCGACGTCGGCGGCCTCGGGGTGAACCGCTACCACGGCGTGCTGGACGCTGCCGACGTCCAACCGGCGCTGCTCGCCAGGCTGGCGCCGGAGGGGCTGCCGACGACGCTGACGTTCGAGCAGCTCAAGCCGCAGCTGCGGGCCGCAGGCGTCAACGTCGACCAGTTCGTCAACGTGGCGCTGCGCCAGCTCGACCCGCCCGACCAGCAGGTCGTCAACGCGCTGCTCGCGGCGCCGATACCGCTGCGCTACCAGGTCGGCGCCGACAGCACGCTGCTGGTCGAGCCCTGGACGGGCGCGGTCGTCGCGCTCGAGAAGCTCGACGAGACCCTCACCGAACGCCCCGACGTCGCGGGCATCGGGCGCATCTACGCGATCGTCACGCAGGACAAGTACGCGGCGAAGCCCGACGTCACCTCCGCGGCGACCGACCTCGCCCGCCTGTTCGGCGCCCCACCGACGACGAAGCTGCTCACCGAGAGCCTCGCCCAGACCCCGCCGTCGGTGGCCGCGACCGCCGCCGCCGCGGGCGCGTGGGCGAACCAGATCATCGTGCTCACGGTGGTCCTGCCGATCGTCGTCGGCGTTCTCGGGCTGCTGGCCGTCGTGGCGGCCTGGTGGGTCCGGAGGCGGGGGTCGGGCCGGGAGCCGTCGGACACCGTGGGGCCGTCCCTCGACGAGGGCTGAGCCCGTGCCGGACAGGACGCTCGGCCCACCGGACAGGGACGGTCGGTCCTGCCGGTGACCGCCGCGACACCCGATGCTCTCTCCAACGGGAAACGCATCGGGGCTGGAGGCACCTCATGGCGCTTCGGGAAGGCCGGGCTCGGCGGACAAGTGACCGGATCGAGGACGTGACGGCGTGGGTGCTGATCGCGGCGGGAATGCTGGTCCTCCTGCTCAGCTGCGCCCTCGGTGCCCGGCTCCACAACCAGGCCGTCGAGCGGGGCCGCGTGGAGGCGACGCAGCGCGCCCCGGGCGTCGCCCGGTTGCTGGACTCCGCGCCGTTGACCGGCTCGGAGTACGCGGGCAGCAGCCCGGTGATGGTGCCCGCGACCTGGCTGGACAAGCAGGGTGTCACGCACACCGGCTCGGTGAGCGCGGCGCGGGGCCTTCGGGCGGGCAGCTCGGTGGCGATCTGGACCGATGCGTCGGGCGCGCAGGTCCCCGCCCCGGGGTCGGCCGCGGACGCGCTGTTCACCGGGGTGGTCGCGGGGGCCGTGACCCTCGGCGTCGGGTTCGCCGTGCTGGTCGGCCTGTGGGTGCTGGTGCGGCGGCTGACGATGGCCGCGAACTGCTCCCGCTGGGAACGGGAATGGCGCGAGGTCGGTCCAGCGTGGACTCGCGGCGAGGAGTCGCGGGGCTGAGACGCGCTGCCCCGTCGCCGTCGTGCGGGGACCGGATCCACGGTGGAACGACTCTGAGGAGGACGACATGACCGATCAGCAACGCAGGACCGTCGTGGTCGGCGTCGACGGCAGCGCCGATGCGCTGCGTGCCGTGCGATGGGCCGTCCCGGAGGCGCGCCGCCGCCAGGCCGTGCTGCGCCTGGTCACGGCATTCGCCTGGACCGACGACCGGATGATCGGGATGCCGTGGATCGGGCAGGCACCGTACGGCGAGCGCCTCCGCGCCGCCGCCGAGAAGGGCCTGGCCACCGCGGCGGCGGCTGCCGCCGAGCTCGGTCCCGAGCTGCCCGTCGAGCAGGAGCTCGTGCCCGGGTTCCCCGGCGGCGTGCTGGTGGACCAGTCGCGGACCGCCGAGTTGCTCGTGGTCGGCGAGCGCGGGCTGGGACGGCTCGGCTCGACGCTGGCCGGGTCCGTCGCGGTCGGCGTCGCCGCGCACGCGGCATGCCCCACCGTGGTGGTCCGCGGTGCGGAGCCCGGCCCGGACCCGGCGCTCCCGGTCGTGGTCGGGATCGACGGCACACCCCGCAGCGAGGCCGCGATCGCCTTCGCGTTCGAGGAGGCGTCGGCGCGGGGGGTGCCCCTCGTCGCGGTGCACACCTGGGACGAGCCCGTCATCGCGGAGCTGGTCGACTGGCAGTCGGCGGCCGACGAGGCCGAGCAGGCGCTCGCCGAGCGGCTCGCCGGATGGGGCGAGAAGTACCCGGACGTGCGGGTGCAGCGCCTGGTCGCGCGCGGACGAGCCGCGCACGCTTTGCTCGACCAGGCGGCCAAGGCCCAGCTCGTCGTCGTCGGCTCGCACGGACGCGGCGCGGTGCTGGGACTCCTGCTCGACTCGGTCGGCAACGCGCTGGTGCACTCCGCGGGCTGCCCGGTCGCCGTCATCCGCGCGGCGCAGTGACCGACCCGGTCAGCTCGGCCAGGTCCAGTCCGTGACGTCGGAGGGGTCCAGCCCGTAGGTGTAGGCGTGGCGGCGGCAGCGCAGCCGCTCGTCGAGCAGGTGCTGGCGCAGCGCGGCGTTGCTGACGGCCAGCCCCGGCACCCGGTCGATGATGTCCACGACGAGGTGGAAGCGGTCGAGGTCGTTGCGCATCACCATGTCGAACGGCGTGGTGGTCGTGCCTTCTTCCTTGTAGCCGCGGACGTGGATGTTGGGGTGGTTGCGGCGCCGGTAGGTGAGCCGGTGGATGAGCCATGGGTAGCCGTGGTAGGCGAACACGACCGGCTTGTCGGTGGTGAACAGCGCGTCGAACTCGCGGTCGGAGAGGCCGTGCGGGTGCTCGCGCTCGTCCTGCAGCCGCAGCAGGTCGACGACGTTGACCACCCGGACGCGCAGCTGCGGAAGGTGGCGGCGCAGCAGCGTGACGGCGGCGAGCACCTCGATGGTGGGGACGTCGCCCGCGCAGCCGAGCACGACGTCCGGCTCGCCGCCCGCGTCGCTTCCGGCCCAGTCCCAGATCCCGATGCCGCGCGCGCAGTGCGCGACGGCCTCGTCCATCGAGAGCCACTGCGGCCCGGGGTTCTTGTCCGCCACGACGACGTTGACGTAGTCCCGCGTGCGCAGGCAGTGGTCCATCGTGGACAGGAGCGTGTTCGCGTCCGGCGGCAGGTAGACCCGCACGACCTCGGCCTTCTTGTTGAGCACGTGGTCGATGAAGCCCGGGTCCTGGTGGGAGAAGCCGTTGTGGTCCTGGCGCCACACGTGGCTGGTGAGCAGGTAGTTCAGGGACGCGACCGGCCTGCGCCACGGGATGCGCCTGCTGGACTCCAGCCATTTCGCGTGCTGGTTGAACATGGCGTCGATGATGTGGACGAACGCCTCGTAGCAGTTGAACAGCCCGTGCCGTCCGGTCAGCAGGTACCCCTCCAGCCAGCCCTGGCACAGGTGCTCGGACAGCACCTCGACGACGCGCCCGGACGGCCCGACGTGCTCGTCGGTCGGCTCGATCGTCCCGAGGAACTGCCGGTCGGTCGCCTCGAACACGGCCTGCAGCCGGTTCGACGCCGTCTCGTCGGGCCCGAAGACGCGGAACGTCTCGGGGTTGGCGCGGATGACGTCGGCGAGCCAGGCACCCGCCGTAGCCGTCGCGCTCGCGGTGTGGCCGCCCGGTCGCTCCACGGCGACCCCGTAGGCGGTGTAGTCGGGCAGGCGCAGGGCGCGCAGCAGCAGGCCGCCGTTGGCGTGCGGCGTGGCGCTCATCCGCGCGTCGCCCGCCGGGGCGAGCGCCGTCAGCCGGGGGAGCGGAGCACCCTGCTCGTCGAACAGCTCCTCGGGCCGGTAGCTGCGCATCCAGGCCTCGAGCTGGGCGAGGTGCGCGGGGTTCTCCCGGGTCTCGGTGAGGGGAACCTGGTGGGCCCGCCACGTGCCCTCGACTTGCACGCCGTCGACGACGCGGGGGCCCGTCCAGCCCTTGGGGGTGCGCAGCACGAGCGCGGGCCACAGCGGGCGCTCGACCGGGACACCGGCGGCGACCTGTTCGGCGGCGCGGGCGCGGAGCGCGGCGATCTCGGCCACGATCTCGTCGAGGGTGGCCGCCATCCGCTCGTGGACGGCCATGGGGTCCTCGCCGTCGAACCCGCCGTCGACGACGTACGGCCGGTGCCCGTAGCCCTCCACCAGGTGCCGCAGCTCGTCGAGCGGGATCCGGGCCAGCACGGTCGAGTTGGCGATCTTGTACCCGTTGAGGTGCAGGACCGGCAGCACGGTGCCGTCGTTGACGGGGTGCAGGAACTTGTTGGCGTGCCAGGCCGCGGCGAGCGGGCCGGTCTCGGCCTCGCCGTCGCCGATCACGCAGGCGACGAGCAGGTCGGGGTTGTCGAACGCGGCACCGTACGCATGGGCGAGGGAGTAGCCGAGCTCGCCGCCCTCGTGGATCGAGCCGGGGGTCTCCGGCGCGGCGTGGCTCGGGATGCCGCCGGGGAAGGAGAACTGCCGGAACAGCTCGCCCATCCCCGCGGCGTCCTGCGAGACCTGCGGGTACAGCTCCGAGTAGGTGCCCTCCAGCCACGCCGTCGCGACCACCGCGGGCCCGCCGTGGCCCGGTCCGGTCACGAAGAGCGTGCGCAGGCCGTCGCGGACGACGACCCGGTTGAGGTGGGCCTACAGGAAGGTCAGGCCCGGCGTGGTGCCCCAGTGCCCGAGCAGCCTCGGCTTGATGTGCTCCGGGACCAGCGGCTGGCGCAGCAGCGGGTTGCGCATCAGGTAGATCTGCCCGACGGCCAGGTAGTTGGCGGCGCGCCACCAGGCGTCGAGGAGCTTCAGGTCGGTGGTCATCGGACGGTCTCCAGGTTGGTCGCGAGCAGGAGGCCGCGGGTCTGGCGCGCGATCTCCGTCTCTTCGTCGGTGGGAACGACCAGCACGGCGACGGCGCTGTCGGCGGCCGAGATGGTGCGGGGGGCGGTGCTCGGCGCGGCGTTGGCGGAGTCGTCGAGCCGGACGCCGAGCCCGCCGAGCCCGGCGCACACGCGGCGGCGCACGTCGGGGTCGTGCTCGCCGACGCCCGCGGTGAACACGACGGCGTCGACGCCGCCGAGCGCGGCGACGTAGGCGCCGACGGTGCAGCGGATGTGGTAGCAGTACAGCTCCAGCGCCTCGGCCGCGTCGCCTGCGACGCGGCCGAGGCCTTCCGCCGCGCGACGGTGGACCTCGCGCAGGTCGCCCGCGCCCGCCAGGCCGACCAGCCCGCTGTGCCGGGTCAGGAGGTCCTCGACGGCGTCGAGGTCCATCCCCGCCACGCGGTGGAGGTGGAACACCACGGCGGGGTCGACGTCACCGCCCCGGGTGCCCATCACGAGGCCGGACAGCGGCGTCAGCCCCATCGAGGTGTCGATCGAGCGCCCGCCCTCGATCGCGGCGGCGCTCGCCCCGTTGCCGAGATGCAGCGTGACCAGGCGAAGATCGGCCGGTGCCCGCCCGAGGTGCTCGGCCGCCCGGCGCGCGACGTAGCCGTGCGAGATGCCGTGGAAGCCGTAACGGCGGATCCCGTGCCGGTCGGCGAGGTCCCGGGGCAGGGAGTAGCGGTGTGCGCGGGCGGGCATGGCGTGGTGGAAGGCGGTGTCGAACACCGCCACCTGCGGCAGGTCGGGGTACCGGGCGCGGGCCACCTCGACCCCGCGGGTGCCCGCCGGGTTGTGCAGCGGCGCGAGCGGGACCAGCGCCTCCAGCGCGGCGAGGACGCCGTCGTCGACGAGGGTGGGCTCGGTGAACCGGGCGCCGCCGTGCACGATGCGGTGGCCGACGGCCAGGAAGTCCTCCGCCGCGTGCCCGAGCTCGTCGAACAGCAGCCGGAACCCCGCCTCGTGGTCGGCCACCGGCCGCTCCAGGCTCCGCTCGACGCCGTCGGCGCCGCGGTGGACCATCCGCCCGCCGTTCTCGCCGATCCGCTCGACGGTGCCGGACGCGAGGGGTCGTTCCTCGGCGTCCACCACCCGGTACTTGATCGTCGACGACCCGGCGTTCAGCACGAGGACCGTGGCCATGTCACCCCTTCCCGCCAGCATCGGGTCGGCCCGAGCATCCGGCGCCAGGCTACGGAAGGCGAGGGCCGGACCTCGTCACCGGCCCCGGCGGGCTGTCCGCCCGTGAGGCCGCGCGGCGGCTGGAGCGGCACGGCCGAACGAGCTGCGCCGCGGGTCGTTCGTCCCGGTGTCGCCGGGTGGTCCGGCCCTGGCCGCCCCCGCCGGATCTCGGAAGGCTCGGAAGCGACGCAACGGAACCGAGACGAGGAGAGACGCATGCGAGCGCTGGTCGTCGTGGAGTCGGTGTTCGGCAACACCCGCCGCATCGCCGATGCCGTCGCGGGTGGCCTCGGCGCGCACCTGGACGTCACCCAGTACGACGTCGCCGACGCCCCGAACACGGTCGAGGGGTTCGACCTGCTCGTCGTCGGCGGACCGACCCACGCGTTCGGCATGACCAGGCCGAACACGCGGCGGGCGGCCGCCGAGCAGTCCGGCGGCGCGGTGGAGGCCGACGCGGTCGGGCTGCGCGAGTGGCTGGTCACCGTCCACGTCGGGCCGATCGCGGCCGCCGTCTTCGACACCCGCATGGACAAGCTGCGCCTGCCGGGCTCGGCGGCGAAGGGCGCGGCCAGGCAGCTGGGCAAGCGCGGGCTCCGCCTCCTCGCGCCTGCCGAGACGTTCCGGGTGCTCGGCACGCAGGGGCCGCTGCGCGACGGCGAGCAGGAACGCGCGGCCGCATGGGGCGCGACGCTCGCGACGCGGCTGGCCGCCACCCAGCACGCCTGAGGCCGACACGCCGCGGGTTCCAAGGAAGCTCTGAGAAACCGACGCGACGATGGGCCTGCACGCTGGCGCGGCCTCGCCCGCCCGACGAAAGGCTGATCGTTGCCCACGTTCGTCTCAGGACTACCGCTGCATCCGCTGGTCGTCCACGCCGTGGTCGTCCTGCTCCCGATGGCGGTGCTCGGGTCCCTCGTCGTCGCCGTCTGGCCCGCTGCACGCAGGCGGTGGGGGTGGCCGGTCGCCGTGCTCACCGCGTTCGCCGTCGTCTCCATCCCGGTCGCGACGAGCACCGGCGAGGGCCTCCAGCACAACCTGCCGCGCACCCAGGCGATCGCGACCCACGCCGAGCTCGGCGACCAGCTCCTCGTCTTCGCCGCGCCGCTGCTGCTGTGCGTGGCGGCGCTCGCGTTCGTCGACCACCGGCGCCGCCGCGGCGTCGCGGCCGCCCGGGCGGCCGGGCCCGGCACGATGACCGCGCCCCGGGCCACCTCAGGACGGGCCCGTGCCGGGGTCGCCGTCCTCGCCGCGCTGACCGTCGCCTTCGCGCTCGTCAGCGCCGTCCAGGTCTTCCGGATCGGCGACAGCGGCGCCCGCGCCGCGTGGGGCGAGGTCCACTACGCCCCGCAGCCCCGCGCCTTCGACCGTCCGCGGGGCTAGGAGCGCTCGTCGCTCCGCCTGAGTTCGAGAGGAACGTCAGCGGGTTCCGGGGCGGGCGAACCCCGGTGGTGTCCCTCTCGGGCGCGGTCCGCGTCGGAAGGCGCCGCGCGCGGCACGACAGTGACCGGCACCGGACTGTGGCGCAGCACGAAGCGGCTCACCGAGCCGAGCACCGCGCGGGAGACGGCGTGGCGACCGCGGCTGCCGAGCACGATGTGGCGGGCGGCCGCGGACTCGTGCAGCAGCGCGACGCCCGCGTTGCCCTGGCCGACCCTGATGTCGACGCCCACGTCGGGGTGCTCGGACCGCCACGGCGCCAGGCGCTCGCGCACGGCCGCCGCGGCGTCGCCGAGGTCGTGCGGGTGCGACGGCACGTACACGACGACCACCCCGGTCCCGTGCCGGTCGGCGTCGTCGAACGCGACCGTGACGGCGGCCGCGTCGGCGTCGACGGACTCGATGCCGAGCACGACCGGCGCGTCCCGCCCGGCCCCGGCGGCGCCGTCGAAGCGGACGACGGCGACCGGGCAGTGCGCACCGGCCGTGACGTCGAACGCGGGCGAGCCCAGGACGATCTCGGCGCCCACGCCGCCGATCATCCCGATGACGAGCAGCTCAGCGTCCGCCGAAGCGTCGACGAGCGTCGACACCGGCGACCGGAGCACCGCGGCGGTGTCGATCGCCACATCGGGACCGACGTGGTGGGCCACGGCGCGCGCCCTGGCGAGGACGGCGTCGGCGCGCCCGCGGGTGGGCCCGTGGCTGCCGACCGTGCCCAGGTACGGGGCGGCGTGCAGGATGCGCAGCGGACGATGCCGCATGCGGGCCTCAGCGGCCGCCCACGCGACGGCGCGCAGCGCGGCGGTGGTGCCGTCGACACCGACGACGATCGGACGCTCGGCCATGACGGCACCTCCTGGTCGTGAGGCTCTCGGTACTCAGCCTCGCGCGCGGTGCAGATCCGTTGGCAGTGGCGGCAGACCCGAATCGACGGGCCGGACGTCCCTGCGGGCGTGCGCCGCTTCCATCCACACCGCGCCGGCCAGCTCCAGCGACCGCGCGACGGTGCCGTGGGTGGGCACCGCGACCGCCTCGGGCCACGGATGGGCGGCCTGCGCCATGGCCTCCGCGATCGACGCCGTGGCGTCGGACGCCGTGCGGGTGCGGGTGGCGATGCGCCGTCCCGACGTCTCCGCGGTCGCCAGGCACTGCAGCCGCACCAGGCAGGCGTGGGCGCGGTGGGCGAGGTGTTCGGCGGCGCTGCGCTGCCGGGCGTCGGTCCACGAGGCGTCGAGCACGACCGACTCGCCGCGCGCGAGCAGTTCCTCCGCCCTGCGCAGCAGCTCGGCGTAGGTGGCCTCGGTGTGGCCGAGGTCGTAGAGCCCTTCGCCGAAGCCCGCGTCGACGTGGGTCTCGGGGTCGAGCCCGGCCAGCTCCTTGCGCAGCCGGTCCGACGAGAGCAGCACGGCGCCGAACCGGTCGGCGAGCGCCCCGCCCAGCGTCGTCTTGCCCGTGCCGGGCAGCCCGCCGACGACCGCGAGCCGCACCGCGCCGTCGCGGAGATGCCGCAGGGCGAGCCGGGCGAAGGCGTCGGCGTCCGCGGCGGCACGCGGGTCGCCCTGCGCGTGCCGCAGGCAGGCGACCTTCGCGCGGACCACCGCACGGTAGGCGACATAGTGATGCCGCAGCGCGACCGGCGCCGGGTCGGCGGCGAACTCGGCGTACCGGTCGAGGAACCGCCGTGCGAGGTCGGGGCGGCCCAGCCGCTCGATGTCCATCGCCAGGAAGGCGGCGTCGTCGAGGCCGTCGACGTGCCGCAGGTGTTCGTCGAAGTCGAGGCAGTCGAGGATGCGGGGCCCGTCGTCGAGGCAGAACACGTCGTCGGCGAGCAGGTCGCCGTGGCCGTCGACGACGCGGTCGGCGCGTTCGTCCAGCAGGGTCGCGCGACCGTCGACGAACTCGAGGGCGAGCGCCGCGACGTCGGTGAACACGTCGGCGTCGAGCACGGTGCCCACGGACGGCCGGAGCTCGTCGATGTTGGCGACCCAGCGCCGCCGCAGCGCGTCGGCCGTCCCGTCCTCCCGCACCGCGGGGGAGCGCTCGGCGCGCGCGTGGAAGGCGGCCACCGCACGGGCGATCTCCCGCAGCGCCTCGTCCACGTCGTGGCCCTCGACCACCAGCGTCGACAGGCACCGCTCGGCGGGCATCCGGCGCATGACGATGAGGGGTTCGTCGGCCTCGTCGATGCCGTCGGGGGACGTCAGGCGGGCGACGCCGAGATACACGTCGGGGGTCAGCCGCCGGTTCAGCTCCACCTCCCGTCGACACGCCGCCCACCTGAGGTCCGGCGTGCTGAAGTCGAGGAACGGTGTGCGCACGGGCTTCTTCAGCTTGTAGGCGCGGTCGCCGACGAGGAACACCACGCCCACGTGCGTCTCGTGCACCCCGGCGGGTGCGCTCGCGAGGCCATCGATCACGTACCCGACGATCGTCGCGGCCACCCGCCCGACGGCAGGGCCGATCGTCCCCTCCGGCGGGTCGATGGCCCTCCGGTCCCGCCTCGCAGACCGGCTGTGCGCCTCGCAGACGCCAGGGCGGCCGGTGGGGCGGCTGGTCGGGGGAGCTGTTCGACGGCCGCAGCCTGCGTTGCGCCGCGGTCTACTCCCGCTGAGCGCGGGCCTCGCCGTACGCCGCCCCGACGCGGGCGAGCGACCTCGCGGGCCTGCCACCGGCCTACATCCCGGTCGGCGACGTCGACCTGTTCGTCGACGAGGACATCGAGTACGCCCAGCGCCTCATCCAGGCCGGGGTGCCCACCGAGCTACGCGTCTATCCGGGGGGAATCCACGGGTTCGACCTGCTGGCGGGCGCGTCCGGGCTGGCCGTGCGGTTCCAGGCCGACCGGGACGGGGCCCTGCGCCGCGCGTTCGGCCTCGACCGTCCCTGATGCCGCACCGCACCCGACCCCGACCCTGATGGAGGCGACCATGTCCGCTCGTGACCGGATCGACCCGGACTCGCGCGAGCCGCTCGACGCGCTCCGCAGGGCCCTGGCCTGACGGGGTCGACGGCACGACGGCCGCGGGCGCCGCGATGTCGACTTCGCACAGGGTGAGGTGTCCTCGCACAGGTTCGACCCTGTGCGAGGACGCACAAGCGTGTGCGAAGTCGGGTTCCACGACACCGCCAACGCCGTCGCCACGTCGATCGCGACGGGGGCGTTGAAGCCACAGACGGCGGTGCTCGTCGCGGGGTCCTCAACCTCGTCGGCGCGTTCCTCTCGGTCCAGGTGGCGAAGACCATCTCGAGCGGCCTGGTGGACGAAACGAGGGTCACCCCGACGGTGATCTTCGCCGGGCTGGTCGGCGCGATCCTGTGGAACCTGCTGACCTGGCTGCTGGGACTGCCCTCCAGCTCGTCGCACGCGTTGATCGGCGGCCTCATCGGCGCCACGGTGGTGGCCGCGGGCGCCGACGCGGTGAAGTTCGCGGGAATCGTCGGCAAGGTGCTGTTGCCCGCGGTGCTCTCGCCGATCGTCGCCGGGGTGATCGCCCTGATCGCGACCCGCCTCGCGTACCGGATCACCGAACGCGGGGCAGCAGGCACGGTCACGAGGGGGTTCAAGCTCGGCCAGATCGTCTCGTCGTCGATGGTCGCGCTCGCCCACGGCACCAACGACGCGCAGAAGACGATGGGCGTCATCACGCTCACGCTGATCACTGCGGGCGCACTGCCCGCGAACGCCGGTCCGCCGTTCTGGGTCGTCGTGTCGGCCGGTCTCGCGATCGCGCTCGGCACCTACGTGGGTGGGTGGCGCATCATCCAGACCCTCGGCAGGCGGGTGAGCGACATCCAGCCCGCGCAGGGCTTCACGGCCGGGACGAGCACCGCCGTCGTGATCCTCACGTCGTCGCACCTGGGCTTCCCGTTGTCCACCACCCAGGTCGCCACCGGATCGGTCGTCGGCGCCGGAGCGGGCCGCGGGCTGGGGACGGTGCGCTGGGGCATCGCGGGCCAGGTCGCCCTCGCGTGGCTGCTGACGCTGCCCGCGGCCGCGGTCGTCGGGGCCGTCGCCGCAGGGGTGGCGATGACGGGCGCGGTCGGCACGATCATCGTCGCGCTCGTGCTGGTCGGTTTCGCGGGCGGGATCTACGTCGCGTCGCGGCGCCGCCCGGTCACCGCCGACAACATCAACGAGGTCGGGGCGCCACCGCGGCCGGTTGACCTGGCAGCCTGAGCGGAGGTCGACATGACTATCGACTGGGGCGCGCTCACCGTCGTCGCCATGGTCTCGCTCGTCGTCGGCGTGCTCGTCGTCGTACTGGTGTCGTTCGCCCTGGTCGGGCTCTCCGCCCGCGAGCTCGACGCGGCGGGAGAGCCCGCGGAGGAGGCACCGGTCATCGGCCGCCGAAGGCGGCTCTCACCCCTCGTGGGCACGGTGACGGCGGTGCTCTGCCTGCTCGCGGCGGCGGCGATCGTCCTCTACGGGTTCTCGCTCATCGTCTTCTGACCGGACGCCTTCTCCGGCACCGGAAGCGACGCTCGCAGGCGGCGGTCGAACGGGCCCTCCCCCGGCTACGGGTGTGATCGCGCCTCGGCGTGTGCGGCGAGAGTGCCCACGCGGTGCTCGTGCCGGGCCACGCCCCACGCGACGACGAGGCCTGCGACGCGCTGCCGCCGGGTCGGGTCCGCCCGTGTGGGTGATACTCGCCGCCGGGGCCTCTGCTTCGCGGCCAACTGCCCGGATCGCGGCGCGCGGCCGGCATCGGCGCGACGCCGCCGTCCGCGGGTCTGCCCGCCAATGCGGTCGGGTCCGTGGCCCGGGGTCGACCCGGCACATCGGCCCTGTTCCGGTGCCCCCCGGCCGTCAAGGCTGGAGCTCTCGACCACCTGGAGGAGGCACGATGCCGACCGCGACCCGGACACCCGCAGCGGTGGGACGGCAGTGGCCCGTCGTGGCCGTCGAGGCGCTCGTCGCCGCGGCGGCCGTCTACGGCGGCGTCGGGCTGATGTGGGACAACGCGATCGGCATGCTCGACGAGTGGCTGGTCGGCACGCCGTTCACGTCCTGGGTGCTGCCGGGCCTGCTGCTCCTGCTCGTCGTGGCGGCACCGATGGCGGTGGCCGCGGCGCTGGAGCTGCGGAGGTCCGCGTGGGCCGGTGTGGCCTCCGTGACCGCGGGCGCCGCGCAGGTCGCGTGGATCGGTGCGCAGCTGGCGATCATGCAGCGCTACTTCTTCCTGCAGCCGGTCATGATCGCGTGCGGGCTGGCGGTGCTGCTGCTGGCCCTCGCCGCACGGCGGAGGCGGCCGCTGTGGCCGACGGACCGGTGACCGCCCGGAACGCCGGGGCGGGCCCGATGGTCGACCAGGGACGGGCAGGCCGACGCAGGCTGGCGGCCTGGTCGGCGTGGGTGGTGGTCGCGCTGCTGCTGCTCGCGGTGCTGGACCCCGCCGTGTACGGAGTGGTCGTGCCGCTGTCCGCGCTCGGCGTGGCCGCTGTGCCCGGCGCGCTGCCACGGACCCGCCACCGGATCGACCGGCTCGACCTGGCGGTGGTCGCCGGGCTGTACGTCGGGGTGGTGGTGCTCTTCCGGGTCGCGTTCACCGTGTTCACCACGGCGTCCGTGACGGGGCTCTTTCTCTGTTTCGCCGCGGGGATGCTGCTGGGCGTCGTCGGGCCGGTGGCGTACACGACGCTTGTGCGCGGCCGCCCGCTGCGCACCATCGGGCTGCGGCTCGACGGGTTGGGCAGGACCGCGGCGCTCGGGCTCGTGTTCGCGGCCGTGCAGTTCCTCCTGACGCTCGCGGGTCACCGGCTGCCTGCGCCGGAGGAGTGGGTTCCGCTGCTGGTCATGGCGCTGACCGTGGGGCTGTTCGAGGCCGTGTTCTTCCGGGGGTTCGTACAGACCCGTCTGGAGGCGGCGTTCGGCCCGGTACCCGGCGCGGCCGGGGCGGCCGCGCTGTATGCGCTCTACCACGTCGGCTACGGGATGGGCCTCGGCGAGATGCTGTTCCTCTTCGGGCTGGGCGTCGTCTACGCCGTCGCGTTCGCGCAGGTCCGCAACGTCCTCGTGCTCTGGCCGCTGTTGACGCCGGTCGGCGGGTTCTTCGCCAACCTCACCGCAGGCGACATCCACCTGCCCTGGATCTCGATCCTGGGCTTCGCCGACGTCGTCGCCGTCATGGTGGCCGCGGTCGCCATAGCCGGGTTGCGGGAGCGACGCGCGCGGCGGGCCGTCCGCGGGTGATGGCGTCGGCCTTCGTCGTCGTCGCGGCGCAGGTCAGGAGCGGCTGTCGGCCGCGGCGGGCGGCGACCCGGCGCGGCCGGTGATCTGGTCGAGCTCGTCCTGCAGCGCCTCGGCGAGCGCGTCGAGGTCCGGCACCGCGTCCGGATCTGCGACGATCGTGACGGTGAGGGTGCCCGCGTACGACACGGCGACGAAGGTCACCGCGATGTTGCCGTTGTCGCCGACGACCACCGGGATCATCGCGCGGACCCGCGCGCCCGCGAGGGCGAACGGCCGCGCCGGGCCGCGGAGGTTGCTGAAGAGGGTGTGCAGCCGCCGCTGGTGGGTGAGGTAGTAGCGGTAGCCGCCGAGGGCGGCGACCCAACGGACCACCGGCGCGAGCAGCGTGAGCATCGAAGGCCCCTCCGCGCCGGGACGGGCCGCGTGCACCCGGCCCGCGGTGGCCCGCAGCCGCGTCGCCACGTCACCGCAGGCGGGGAGCCCGACCACCACCGGGGTGACCGCGTTGCCCTGGTCGGCCGTCGTCGACCGCGCGCCGACGGGCACCGCGACCCGCAGCACCGGCACCTGCTCGCCCCGCCGGGCCAGGAGGACGTGCAGTGCTCCGGCGACGGCCGTCATCGCGGCGTCGTTGACGGTGCCGCCGAGCTCATGTGCCGCGGAGTGGAGGGCGGCGAGGTCGGCGCGGCAGGTGGCGAGCCGCCGCCGCGGGCCGGTCGGCCGCAGCAGCGAGCAGGCCGCGGCCTGCGGTGAGCGCAGGCCGCCGCTCGCGGCCACGGCCAGGCGCAGCGCCCGCCACCAGCCTGGCATCCGTCGCACCGCCGCGAGCGTGGCGCGCAGCGCGCCTGCGGTGGGCCGCGGTGCCGCGTCGGCGACCGGCGCGCGCCGACCCAGCGCGGCAGCCGCGTCCGCCGCGGGGTGTTCGGGTACGCCGTCGGCGAGCGCCAGCAGCGTGGCGAGCCCCCGGAGCCCGTCGGCGACCGCGTGGTGGGCCACGAGGACCACCGCGCATCGCCCGTCGGCGAGCCCGGACACCAGCACGGCCCGCCACAGTGGCCGCGACCGGGGCAGCCGCCGCCCGACGACCGCGGCGGCGAGGTCGAGGAGGGCGCGTTCGTCGCCCGCCGCGGGGCAGGTCACGCGTTCGAGATGGGTGGAAGGGTCGAACCACGGCTCGTCCGACCAGAACGGCCGACCGCAGCCGAGCGGGGCCCGGCGCAGCCGTTGCCGCAGCCGCGGCACCCCGCGAGCCCGCTCGACGATGGCGTGCCCGACCGCGTCCAGGTCGCAGCCCGCGTCGAGGACGAGCACCACCCCCATCTGCTGGGGCACGGGACCGCGGTCGATGGCGAGCATCACGACGTCGGCAGAACTCGCCCGCTCGTCGGCCGCGCCCCGCATCCGCCCGCGGCGCTCGCCGGTCATGGCGCCTGCGTCGCCGTGCGCGGCGACGCCCGACGGACGGCCGCGACGTCGATCCCGGCCGCCTCCGCCGCCGCCAGCAAGGCGCCTTCGGTGCCGCCGGAGCGCGCGGTCGCGTCGTTGCAGAGCACGCCCGCGACCAGCAGGTCACGGGCCGCGGGGTCGCGCGGCCCGCAGGCCCCGCCGGTCGGCGTCCACACGGCGACGACCGCGGTCGAGCCCGCGGTCAAGGTGCCGGTCTTGTCGGTGGCCAGGACGGTCACCGAACCGAGAGCCTCGACCGCAGGCAGCGACCGGACGATCGCGCCGAGCCGGGCCGTCCGCCTCGTGGCGCCCGCGAGGGCGAGGGCGACCACGGCGGGCAGCGACTCGGGAACGGCCGCGACGGCGAGGCTGATGCCGGTGACCACGGTCAGCTCCCACGGCCTGCCCTGCACCAGGCCGACGACCACGACGACGGCGCAGCAGGCGGTCACGAGCAGCGACAGCCGTCGGCCCAGCGCGGCCAGGCGCCGATGGAGCGGCGTGGCAGGCGCGGCGTGCTCGTGCAGCATCCGCGCGATGCGCCCGAGCTGCGACGCCGCACCGGTCGCCACCACGACCGCGCGGCCGGTGCCGTGCACGACCAACGTGCCCGCGTGCAGCATCGTCGTCCGCTCGGCGACCGGGGTGGCAGGCGGGCACGGCGGCTGGTGGCGCCTGTCCGACGGGGCGGACTCCCCGGTCAGCAAGGCCTCGTCGACCTGGAGCTCGTGCGCCTCCAGCACGCGGGCGTCGGCGGCGACGACGTCGCCTTCGCCGACGAGCACGATGTCACCGGGGACGAGCTTGGCCGCGGCCACCCGACGCGCGGAGCCGCCGCGCAGCACCGCGCAGGTCGGCGCCGCCAGCGTCGTGAGCGCCCGCACCGCCCCGACGGCCCGGCGCTCCTGGACGACGCCGACCGTCGTGTTGACCGCGACCACGAGCAGGATCACCGCGCAGTCGGTGAAGTCGCCGGTCACGGCGGTGAGCACGGCGGCGGCCAGCAGCACGAGGATCATCGTCTCGCGCAGCTCGGCCAGCACCGAGCGGACGAGCGAACGGGGTGGCTCGGTCGGCACCGTGTTGTCCCCGACCATGCCGCGGCGGCGCAGCGCCTCGTCCTCGCGCAGCCCGGCGGCCGGGTCGACACGGAGCGCCCGCGTCACGGCAGGCCCTTCGAGCGCGAAGACGTCGGGGATGTCGGGGATGTCGGGGACGGCCGACAGGTCGGCAACCGGGTCGCGGACCGGTGGGGTCATCGGGCGAGCGGCAGCGGCCGTCCGCGCCGCGGTGGCGTGGTGCGCGGCGGCTCGACGGTCGTGGACATGGCGAGCTCCCTGGGTGTCGGCGTCCTCAGGCCCGCGCGGCGGCGGGAGCGCGCTCGGCGACGGCTCCGTCCTCACGTTCCCCCGCCCGGACGACCGTGACGGGGCAGGCCGCGTGCAGGACGCAGTGCAGCCCGACCGACCCGAGCAGGGCGCTGCGCACCGCGCCGCGGCCGCGGTGGCCGAGCACGAGGAGGTCGGCGCCCTCGGCCGCCTCGACGAGCACCGCACCCGGCGGGCCCGCGATGGCCTCGATGTCGAACTGCACTGCTGCCAGATCCGGGTTGGCGTTGACGACCTGGTCGAGCGTATGGCGGGCGATCCGCTTGGTGTCCGCCATGGCCTCCTGCGGCGACGGCAGGTCCGCCGTGCCGTAGGCGATCGCCCAGTACTCGGGCAGCTGCACGGCCGCGACGACACGCAGCCGCGCGTTCCTGCGCGCCGCCTCACGCAGCGCGAACTCGATGGCCGCGCGCGACTCGGGCGAGCCGTCCACTCCGACGACGACAGTGCCGGGGTTCATCTCCCACTTCCTCTCCGATGGCGAGACCACGTCTCTGCGCGCCTGGTCGCCCCGAGGAGCCGGGGGACCAGGCGCGCACGCGACGGGTCACAGCGCCCAGTGGTGCTTGGCGACGAACGGGATACGGCTCCACGCGAGGCCTGCGCCCCAGGTCCTGCCCGCCAGGGTGGCGGCAACCGCGACGAGCGCGATCGCGTAGATCACGTGGTAGTCGACGAGGGGGTTGGACGAGCCGCTCGGGTCGCCCGCGGCGGTCTGCGTCGCCAGCGGGAACTCGGCGAGCCACATCATCGCCAGCATCAGCACGCCCGCGACGGCCGAGATGCGGAGGGCGACACCGGCCATCACCGCGACGCCGATCCCGAGCAGGCCGAGCATGAACAGCCAGTCGGCCCACCAAGCGCCCGCGATGGCGTGGAACACGCTCTGCAGCGGGCCGACGTCGACCGAGCTCAGGAACCCCTTGGTCGGCGAGCCGCCGTGGATCCATGCCTTGGCCGCGGGCGTGGCGTAGCCGAGCCCGAACGTCTTGTCCAGGAACGCCCACAGGAACACGAACCCGGTGGCGATCGGCAGCACGGCGAGGGCCCTGGCGCCGTTGCCGGTCGCGGTCGGCGACGGCTGGGGACCGTGGGTTCGAGCGGTCCTCTGCTCGATGGTCATGACGGGTTCCTCTCTGATGGGGTGGTGCAGGGAAAGCCTCGCCCGTCCGGCGACGGCACCCCAGGTGCGGAAGCCCCCGGCGCGGGTGGCCGAAGGTCGGCTCCCGGTGCCGTCGGAAGACCCGTTCTGGGAACGTGAACGGCGACAGCGCGGGCAGGTGCCGCGCCGACGGCGACGACGACCTGCGGCCACAGGCCGGGACCGCCGATCTCAGGGGGCAGCGTCGTCGTGGCGGAGGCCAGGTCGGCGGGCCACGCGGCGATCGCCGCGCGGTGGCCCAGCGCCTGCGCGGTGAGGACGAGCCGCTGGAGCGCGAGCCCGGCCTGCAGATGCACCGCAGGCACGTCGTGGTTGCCGCCGATGGCCGCGAGGTGCGCCGACCGGGGTACCGCGTCGACGAGCGCGCCCAGCCCTGCCCTGGCCCGTTCGTCGAGGCCGCGCAGCCACAGGCCCTCGGCCTCGACGGCGCTCCGCGCCCGACACAGCACGGCGTCCGGCACGGGTCGGTCGCCCCACGGCCGTCGGGTCGACGCCCCCGGTCGGATCATGGCGAACAGCGCGCGTTCGACCGGCGTCGGGGCACGCCGGACGCCGCGCCGCACGACCGCCACCGCGTACGAGTGCTGCGCGTCCAGCGAGTAGGTGACCACCGGTTGGTGGCCGGAGACGGCGATGGCGAGCCGCAGGTTCAGCAGCGCGGCCCCCACGGTGAGGCGCACCGTCTGGGCGCCGAGCTCGGACAGCGCCGCCCCGCCGAAGTGGTCGGCGCGGATCTCGACACCCTGGTCGACGGGACGCAGACGCCACGGGTACCCGCTCGGATGGGTGACGGCGGCCGCGGCGACCCTGCTCACGAAGTCGAAGTCGAACCGTGTTCCCGTTCCCGCGCGAGGCGGGCTGGCCGCCACCAGTTCTGCCGTCATCCTCCGAGTGTCGAGGTGGGGGCGTCGACCACGGCAGGGCCGGAGGTCACGAGGTGCGCGGTCCGACGTCGCCTGAGCTCGGACCCCACGGGGCGGGCGGCCGGTGGCGGGGAGTCCAACGGCCCGGTCTGTCCAGGCCGTGCGCCGCTGCCGCACGCCGTCGTCGAGCGGGCAGCGTTGTGGGCAATAGCGAGGAGGATCGCGATGAGCGCAAGCAGGACCATCGTCGTCGGAGTCGACGGCAGCCCCGAGGCACTGCGCGCGGTGCGCTGGGCCATACCCGAGGCGCGCCGCCGCCAGGCCGGGCTGCGCCTGGTCACGGCGTTCGCCTGGACCGACGACCGGCTGGTCGGGCTGCCCACGCTCGGTCAGACCCCCTACGGCGAGCATCTGCGTGCCGCTGCCGAGCACGGGCTGAACGCCGCTGCGGCGCTGGCGGCCGAGCTCGACCCCGAGCTGCCGGTCGAGCAGGAGCTCGTGCTCGGGTTCCCCAGCGGCCTGCTGGTGGACCGGTCGCGGAGCGCGGAGCTGCTGGTCGTCGGCGACCGCGGGCTGGGCCGCTTCGGTGCGGCCCTGGCCGGGTCCGTCGCGGTGGGAGTCGCCGCGCGCTCGGCGTGCCCCGTCGTGGTGGTGCGCGGCGCGCAGCGCGACGACACCGGGCTGCCGGTCGTGGTCGGGATCGACGGCACACCGCTCAGTGAGGCCGCGATCCCCTTCGCGTTCGACGCGGCGGCCGCACGGCGGGCCCCGCTCGTGGCGGTGCACACGTGGCTCGACGGGCTCAACGATCCGGCCCTCGCCGGGCTGGTGGACTGGCAGTCCGCGGCCGTCGAGGCGGAGGAGCTGCTCGCCGAGCGGCTCGCCGGATGGGGCGAGAAGTACCCGGACGTCCCGGTGCGGCGACTCGTCACCCGCGGGCGCGCCGCGTCCGCGCTGCTCGACCAGGCGGCAGCGGCCCAGCTCGTCGTCGTCGGGTCCCGCGGGCACGGCGAGCTCGCGGGCCTGTTGCTCGACTCGGTCAGCAACGCGCTGGTGCACTCCGCGGGCTGCCCGGTCGCCATCGTCCGCGCGGCGGGATGACCGCCGTGCCTGCCGAGGCGCGGACCGACACCCGCCTGCAACACCTGACTGCGACACCCGACTGGGACCCGATGAGGAGGACGTTGTGCAAGCCAAGGATGTGATGAGCGTCGCGGTCGTCACCGTCCGACCGCACATGCGCGTCGACGCCGCAGCGGCGCTGCTCGTGTCGCGCGGGTTGGCGAGTGCGCCGGTGGTGACCGCCGAGGGCGTGTTGCGGGGGATGGTCAGCGAAGGCGACCTGATCCGGGCGACGCCGATGCCCGAGGTGCCGTCGTCGACGGTGGCGGAGGTGCCCACGGTGGTCGAGGTCATGACGCCGCAGCCGGTGACGGTGCGACCCGCCGACGACGTGGCGGACGTGGCGGCGGTCATGCTCGACCGCGGTGTCCGCGCGGTGCCGGTCGTGGACTGCGGACGCCTTGTCGGCATCGTGAGCCGCCACGACGTGCTGCGCTGCATCGCGGGGCACCGGGCCGCGCCCGTACGGGGCGAGCGGCCGACGGCGACCGCCGCGTCGTGAGCGGTGAACGTCCGTCCCGGTGCGTCCGGGGCGGGCGTTCCCGCGTCGTCGAGGGTCATTCAGTCGAGGGTCATTCAGTGGTCGGCGTGACCGGGAGCATGCGCCGCCGCCCTTCGGCGTGCGCCGACTCAGGCGTCGCGTCGCCGTGCGCGGCACGGGCGGACGCACGGTCGCCGCGGCGGGTGCGGGTCACCCGCTCGATGCGGTGGTCGAGCCGGTCGACCAGAAGGTCGGCGGCCTCCCGCGCGGTCGCCGCTTCGACGTGCGCGTGCACCGTGGCGCCCGCCAGCCGGACCGAGATCCGCGCGCTGAACGGCCGCTCGCGGGCCGGGTCCGCGTGCCGCACCACGCGCACGTGCGCATGCATGGCGGCGCGCCCGGAGTGCGCGAGGACGGCGGCGATCTTGTCACGCAGGTACTCCGTCAGATCCGGGGCGATGCGTCCGCTGAGCTCGATGACCGCGGGGAGCGGCTGCAGGTCGGGTCCTGGGTGTTCGGGGGTGCTCACGGGGTCGAGCATCCTGCGACCCGCCACGACCGAACAGGGCCGACCGACCTGGCTGGCGTGGCCCTGAAGCCCCACCCGGTGATCAGGACGCAGGTCTGGGACAACTCGGGCCCTTGGCCACTGTGCCGACCGACGCCGGGTCGGCTTTCCTGGCCACGGGGCCGTCGAGCGCGGGACGACGCGAGGACGACGCGAGGACGACAAGGAGCGACCATGCGAGTGTGTGACGTGATGTCCAGCCCGGCCGTCGTGGTCGCGCCGGAGACGTCGGTGAAGCGGGCCGCGGCCGTCCTCGACGAGCGCGGGTTCACCTGTCTCCCGGTCGTGGACGGGGACGGGAAGCTGGTGGGCGCCGTCAGCGAGGCGGACCTCCTGATGAACAGGTTCCCCCCTGACCCGCGCATCCCGGTCATCGAACGCCCCGAGCGGGAGGTCGGCGCCACCGTCTCCGACGTGATGACCCCGGACGTGCTGACGGCCGCGCCCGACGACGAGGTGTCGGGCGTGCTCACCGCCCTGCACATCGCGGGGCACCGCTCGGTGCCGGTCGTCGTGGCGGGCAGGGTGGTCGGCGTCGTCACCTACCGTGACCTGGTACACGCACTGGCCCGCGACGACGATCTGATCGCCGCCGACGTCCAGCGGCGGCTGGACCTCTACGGCGGTGTCGGCCGATGGACGGTGACCGTTCGCGACGGTCACGTAACACTCGGCGACGAGCGTCCGGACCCGATGGAACGCAACGTCGCGCTGCGGGTGGCCGAGTCGGTCCTCGGCGTGACGGGCTGTCGCTTCGCCTGCTGAGCCGCGGCTACCGGCCGCCGCGCTGGCGCATCTCGGTGGCGTACACCGCGGCCTCGGTGCGACGCGACATGCCCAGCTTGTGCAGCAGCGACGAGACGTAGTTCTTCACCGTCTTCTCCGCGAGGAACATCTCGGCCCCGATCTGCCGGTTGGTGAGGCCGTCGGCGATGAGCTCGAGGATGCGCCGCTCCTGCGGGCTGAGCGCGGCGAACCGCGGGTCCTCCGGCTCCGTGCCCTTGCGGAGCCGTTCCAGGACGACACCGGTGGCCTTCGGGTCCAGCAGGGAGCCGCCCGCCGCGATCGTGCGCACGGCCCCGACGAGGTCGACGCCCGCCACCTGCTTGAGCAGGTATCCCGCGGCGCCCGCCATGATCGCGCCGAACAGCGCCTCGTCGTCGGAGTACGAGGTGAGCATCAGGCAGGCGGGGGGCGGGGTGACCGAGGAGCGCACGTCGCGGCACACCGTCACACCGTCGCCGTCGGGGAGGCGCACGTCGAGGATCGCGACGTCCGGGCGCAGCGCCGGGATGCGGGCCAGCGCCTGCGCGGCGTTGCTCGCTTCGCCGACCACGTCGATGTCGTCCTCCGCGGTGAGCAGCTGGGCGATGCCGCGCCGGACGATCTCGTGGTCGTCGAGGAGGAACACGGAGATGCCCACGGCGCTCCACCCTTCTGTCGTCTTCGGGAGCGACGGTAGCGTCAAGGGGAGCGCGCGTCAGCAGGAGCCGCGGCGAGTCTGGCAGACCCGCAGGTCGGAGGTTCGGGTGGCCCTCGCGCGCGGGACCTTCGCCCCGTGCCGGGCCACGGGGTCCGTTCCTAGGTTGCGACCATGAAACCGGCGATCGCCGCGCGCGGGCTCGTCAGGAGCTACCCCCGCGCCTTCGTCCGACGGGTGGCGCCCGCGGTGGCGTCGTCACCGGCGGGCCACGCGGTGACGGAGGCCGACCTGGTCGGCCTGCCCGCCGCCGCCGTGCGCTACCTGCGCTTCATGGACGTGGTGGGCAGGGCGCGCACGGGGTCGCTGCTGGCGGCGGCACACGGTCGGTTCCGGATGCGGCCTGGCGGGCGGTGGATGGCCTGCCGCGCCTGGCAGCTCAACACCGTGGTGCCCGTGCGGCGGCTGTACCACCTGCGTCTGCGGCTGGGGCCGGGCCTGGGCATGACCGGCTG
The DNA here is from genome assembly GCA_963750095.1 of uncultured Actinomycetota bacterium. Classification (GTDB taxonomy): domain Bacteria; phylum Actinomycetota; class Actinomycetes; order Mycobacteriales; family Pseudonocardiaceae; genus Pseudonocardia. The sequence continues at coordinate 330,089 of CAVVPJ010000018.1, forward strand.
GGACACCTACGCCGACGGCGACGGACAGATGCGCGGGAAGCTCTTCGGCGCGATCCCCGTGGTCTCGGGGACGGGTCAGCACGTCGCCACCAGCGAGCTGGTGACCTGGCTGAACGACGCCGTGCTGCTGGCGCCGACGATGCTGCTGGACCCGGCGGTGCAGCTGCGCGAGGGCGCGGACGGCGACTGGTTCCGCGCCGAGGTCACCGACGGCGGCCGCTCGGTCGCCGCCGACGTGCTGGTCGACGAGCACGGCGCGCCCCGCGACTTCTGGACCGACGACCGCTACGCCGACCTCCCCGGCGGGCTCGTGCGGGCCCGCTGGCACACCCCGGTCGGGAGCTGGGCCGTCCGAGAAGCGCGCGGAGGGCAACCCGTGCCGGTCGGCGCGAGGGCGGTCTGGCAGCTGTCCGACGGCCCGTTCGCCTACGCCGAGCTGGAGTTCGACGAGGTCGTCCACGACCCACCGTGGCCCCTGCACTGACACACTGACGATCTTGTTGCGTTTCCGTTGCCATGGCCCCGAGAACGCAACAAGATCCGAGATCGCGACCCGTCACGGGCCGGGTAGGACGTGATGTGCTCGCGCGCGTAGCGCGGTGATGCAGGCGTCTTCGCGGCCGGGGCGGGGCGTGACGGTGAGGAGCAGGCGGGCGGGGCCCGCCAGGGCCTGGTCGGCGGCGGCGGCGCGTTCGGCTCGCGGGGCCAGCCGCCGATAGTCGCGGACATCAACCACAGTTCCGGGTCGACGTACGCAGATTCCGAGACACGGCTGGGGCGCGTCGATGCGGCCACAGCGCGGGCAGCCCCACGCCTGGATGAGCTCGAGGTGCGGCAGTTCGGGCGCGGGTAGCTGCAGGGCCGCCCGTGCCCGCTCCTGAAGGGCCGTCCAGCCGACGGGCGCGCTGCCGGTCAGCATGTGGGCGAGCTCCCGCAGCGCGGCGATGCGGGCTTCCCTGGCCTCGATCGCGACCGACAGGGCCTGCAGGTCGGCGCCGTCCACGAGGTCCAGGGGGAGGTCCGAGCAGCCCTCGGGGCAGTCTCCGTCGCGGTTGCGGGCCCCGCAGCCGATGCACCGCGCCACCACGAGTTGGCCGGGCAACACTTCGGTCATCGCATCGTGTCCTTGTCCGGTCCCTGGATCGTCGGCGCGAATGCGTGCCCCACGGGTTTCCGACGAGCCCCGGATCGTGCCACGCACCAACGCGCAGCAAAGCGTGGCGAGGCCGAACGTACTGTTGGTGGCGGCGCACCGCAGGTCGAGTGGTCATGCTGCTGCAGCGCGGCATGATCTGCGTGCGGTGTCGACGCCGTGGTGTTGTTGACCACGGTGGTGCGGTGACCACGGGACCGGTCAGCCGCGGCCGGGTCAGCGCCGTCGCGCCACGTCCGGGCCGACCGCCTCCCAGCCGGGCCGCGGTCGGCGCGGGGCCGTGCGCGCCTCGCGGGAGCGGTACACGATGTAGGGCCGGAACAGGTACTGCACGGGTGCCGAGAACGCGTGCACGAGCCGGGTGAACGGCCACAGCGCGAAGAGCGCCATCCCGATGAGGGCGTGCAGCTGGAACGCCAGGCCCGCGCGGCTCATGGCCGCGACGTCGGGCTGGAGTGCGAACAGCGAGCGGAACCACGGCGAGACGGTGAGGCGGTAGTTGGGCTCCTCGCCTGCCGCCGCGCCGAGCAGCGTCGTCGTCAGGCCCGCGAGGATCGCGGCGACGAGCACCACGTACATGAGCTTGTCGTTGCGCGTGGTCGCCATGAAGACCGGGCCCGTGGTGCGCCGACGGTAGATGAGGATGCCGATGCCGACGAGCGTGCAGAGGCCCGCGACCGAGCCGAGCACGAGCGCCTGGACGTGGTAGGCCTCCTGGGAGAGCCCCGCGGCGTCGGTCCAGCTCTTCGGGATGACGAGCCCGATCACGTGCCCGACGACCACGACGAGCAGGCCGAAGTGGAAGAGCGGGCTGCCGATGCGCAGCAGCCGTGACTCGTAGAGCTGCGAGGAGCGGGTGGTCCAGCCGAAACGGTCGTAGCGGTAGCGCCAGATCGTGCCGCTGACCAGGACGGCGACCACGACGTACGGCAGCACCCCCCAGAACAGGGTGTCGTACCAGGTCATCGGAGTGCTCCTTCGGGTCGCGTTCCGAACGGGGCGAGGTCGAGCCCGACCTGCTCATGGGGCGGGCCGCTGTGGGCGAGGGCCTTGGCGGCGGCGACGTCGGTGGGCGAGGGGCCCGGCAGCAGCGCGCAGACCGCCTCGACGGGCGCGGCGTAGGGCGTGCCCGCATCGAGGAGGGCGAGGCGCAGCAGCTCGAGCGCGGCGCGGTGCTCCTGCAGGATCGCGAGGCCCCCCGTCAGGTCGGACGTGGCGGCGAACTCGAGGACGGCGGGCAGGAAGTCGGGCAGCTCGGTGCCGTGGAACTCCGCTCCGGCGGCCCGGTAGCGGGCCTTGAGCCCGGAGAGCGCCGCGCCGCGGCGGCGGGTCTCGCCGTCGCTCCACCACGTGAGGTAGAGGCAGCAGCGGCGGCGGGTGTCGAACACGTCGACGTAGTGCTGCGCCGCCCGCCCGGGGGGCGTGGCCGCGGCGGTGTCGAGGAAGGTCGTCAGCCGCTCGCGGGCGCGCACCGGCGGCAGCCCGTCGACCGCGCTGCGCACCGTGGGGAGCAGCGCGAGCAGGGCCGCGTCGGGGTACTGCAGGCACACCGACGCGGCCTGCAGCACGGTGGCGGCGGCGCGCTCGCGCATCACGTTCCCCCGCCCGTGTCGCGCGGCGGCGGGAACAGCCCGTCGGGGCGGCCTTTGCCGTCCCAGTTGAGCAGGTTGACCCGGGCCCCCTGGCGACCAGGGTCGGCGAACTGGTCGCTGGTCTGCCGTGCCCGCAGCGCGTGGAAGGTCTCGACGGAAACGGGCATCGGCCGTCCCGACGCCTCGCCGAACGGCCCGCTGCCGAGCATGCCGGGCCCGCCCTCGACGTCGAGCGAGCACGCGAGCTCCTCGAGCTGGTGGGCCGCGTCCCGGTCGGGTGCATCGTAGGCGGTCGGGATGACGTAGCGCTCCTCGTACTTGGCGATCCCCAGCAGCCGGAAGAGCTCGACGAGCTCGCCGCCGGTGCGCCCGACCGCGGCGGCGATGGACTCGTCGCGCGGTCGGTCGAGGGTGACGTCGCGCATGTAGGAGCGCATCGCGGCGAGCGTCCGCAGCACCCGGCGGACCGGCTCCGGGTCGCCCGCCGTGAACAGCTCGGCGAGGTACTCGATGGGGATGCGCAGCGCCTCGATCGCCCCGAAGAGGTTGCCCGCCGCCTCGCCGTCCCAGCCGGTCTCGGTGATCCGGTCGACCACCGGCGACAGCGGCGGCACGTACCAGACCATCGGCATCGTCCGGAACTCCGGGTGCAGCGGCAGCGCCACCCGGTACTGCTTGGCCAGCCGGTACACCGGCGAGCGCTGGGCGGCGACGATCCAGTCCTCGGCGATCCCGTCCCGGCGGGCCGCGGCGACCACGGCGGGATCGTGCGGGTCCAGCAGCAGGTCGAGCTGGGCCTCGTAGAGGTCGCGCTCGTCCTCGACGGACGCCGCCGCCGTGACGCGGTCGGCGTCGTAGAGGAACAGGCCCACGTACCGCAGCCGCCCCACGCAGGTCTCGCTGCACACCGTCGGCAGCCCGACCTCCACCCGCGGGTAGCAGAACGTGCACTTCTCGGCCTTGCCGGTGCGGTGGTTGAAGTACACCTTCTTGTACGGGCAGCCGGTGACGCACATCCGCCAGCCCCGGCACTGGTCCTGGTCGACGAGCACGATGCCGTCCTCGGCCCGCTTGTACATCGCCCCGGACGGGCACGAGGCCACGCAGGACGGGTTGAGGCAGTGCTCGCAGATCCGCGGGAGGTAGAACATGAACGCCTGTTCGTACTCGAAGCGGACCTTGTCCTCCGCCGCGCGCCGGACCCGCTCCACGATCGGGTCACCGGGGCCGTGCTCGGTCGCGCCGCCGAGGTCGTCGTCCCAGTTCGCGCTCCACTCGACGGCCATGGGCTCGCCGGTGAGCAGCGACTTCGGCTGCGCGACAGGGAAGTCGTCGCCGAGGGGGGCGTCGGTCAGCTTCTCGTAGTCGTAGGTCCAGGGCTCGTAGTAGTCGCGGATGTTCGGCAGCACCGGGTTCGCGAAGATCGACAGCAGCTTCTTGAACCGGCCGCCCGCCTTGAGCTGGAGCCTGCCGCGGCGGTTGCGCACCCAGCCGCCCTTCCAGCGCTCCTGGTCCTGGTAGCGGCGCGGGTAGCCCTGTCCCGGCCGGGTCTCGACGTTGTTGAACCAGACGTACTCGACGCCCGCGCGGTTGGTCCAGGCCTGCTTGCAGGTGACCGAGCAGGTGTGGCAGCCGATGCACTTGTCGAGGTTCATGACCATGCCCAGCTGGGCCATCACCCGCACGTCAGTACTCCACTCTCTGGGACGCGCGGCGGCGGATCACCGTGACCTCGTCGCGCTGGTTGCCGGTCGGGCCGAGGTAGTTGAACGCGAACGACAGCTGCGCGTAGCCGCCGATCAGATGCGTCGGCTTGACCATGATCCGGGTCAGCGAGTTGTGGATGCCGCCGCGGCGGCCCGTCGCCTCGGACTTCGGCACGTTCACCACGCGCTCCTGGGCGTGGTAGACGAACACGGTGCCGCGCGGCATCCGGTGGCTCACGATCGCGCGCAGCACCATGACGCCGTTGCGGTTCTGGGCCTCGACCCATTCGTTGTCGCGCACGCCGACCGCCGCGGCGTCCTCGGGGCTCATCCAGACGACCGGGCCGCCGCGGGAGAGCGAGAGCATGAACAGGTTGTCCTGGTACTCGGAGTGGATCGACCACTTCGAGTGCGGGGTCAGGTAGCGCACGGTGACCGACGCGCCGTCGGTGTCGCCGACCTCCGGCTCCGCGAAGAGCCGGGACATGTCAAGGGGCACCCGGAAGACCGGCAGCGTCTCGCCCATCTCGTGCATCCAGTCGTGGTCGAGCAGGAAGTGCATGCGCCCGGTGAGGGTGTGCCACGGCTTGTTCCGCTCGACGTTCACGGTGAACGGGGCGTAGCGGCGCCCGCCGGTCTCGCTGCCCGACCACTCCGGGCTGGTGATCACCGGCACCGGCCGCGCCTGGGTGTCGGCGAAGGCGATGCGTCTCTCCTCGCTGCCTTCGGCGAGGTCGACCAGCCGCGTACCGGTGCGCCGCTCGAGCTGGCGGAACCCCTGCACGGCGAGCCTGCCGTTCGTGGTGGCCGAGAGCGTGAGGATGGCCTCGGCCATCTTGGCGTCGGTGTCGATGGCCGGGCGGCCCTCGCCCGCGCCGCCGAGCATCACCCCGTTCTTGGCGGCGAGGTGCGCGACCTCCGCGTCGGGCTGGTAGGTGACGGCCTTGGTCGTCATGCCCAGCCGGTCGATGAGCGGCCCGATGCTCGCCATCTTGTCGGCGACGGCCGGGTAGTCGCGCTCGACCACGACGAGGCCCGGCATCGTCGTGCCCGGGACGGCCGGGCACTGTCCGGCCCGCCAGTCGAGCACCCGGCCGCCGGGCTGCGCGGTCTCGCCGGGCGTGTCGTGCTGGAGCGGCACGGCGACGACGTCGCGGCGCACGCCGAGGTGGGTGCGGGCGAGCTCCGAGAAGCGGCCTGCGATCGCGCGGAAGGCGTCGAAGTCGGTGCGCGCTTCGAAGGGCGGGTCGATCGCCGGGTTGAACGCGTGCACGAAGGGGTGCATGTCGGTGGTGTTGAGGTCGTGCTTCTCATACCAGGTGGCCGCGGGCAGCACGACGTCCGACAGCAGGGTCGAGCTGGTCATCCGGAAGTCCAGCGACAGCAGCAGGTCCAGCTTCCCCCGCGGCGGCTCGCCGTCGCGCCAGACGACGTCGCGCGGCCTGCGGTCGGGCGGGGTCTGCGCCGCCTGCAGGCTGTCGTGCGTGCCGAGCAGGTGCCGCAGGAAGTACTCGTCGCCCTTGGCGGAGGAGCCGAGCAGGTTGGCCCGCCACAGCGTGAGGCAGCGCGGCCAGTTCTCCGGCGCGTCGGGGTCGTCGATGGCGAAGCGCAGGCTGCCGTCCCGCAGCTTGGCGGCCACCTCCGAGAGGACGTCCCCGGCACCCGCCTCGATCTCGTCGACGAGGTCGAGGGGGTTGCGGTCGAACTGGGGGTAGGACGGCATCCAGCCCAGCCGGGCCGACAGCGCGATGGTGTCGATCGTGTGCATGCCCGCGAACAGGCCCCTGGCGAGCGGTGAGGTGAGGGCGTCGGCGCGGTAGCCGTCGTAGCGCCACTGGTCGGTGTGCGTGTACCAGTACGCCGTGCCGATCATCTGGCGCGGCGGGCGCTGCCAGTCCGTCGCCATCGCCATCGTGGCCCAGCCAGTGACCGGGCGGCACTTCTCCTGGCCCACGTAGTGCGCCCAGCCGCCGCCGTTGCGGCCCATCGAGCCGGTGAGCATGAGCAGCGCGAGCACCGCGCGGTAGGTGGCGTCGCCGTGGAACCACTGGCAGATACCGGCGCCCATGATGATCATGGTGCGGCCCTCGGACTCCTCGGCGTTGACGGCCATCTCCCGCGCCACGCGCACCGCATGGACGGCGGGCACGGACGTGATCGCCTCCTGCCAGGCGGGCGTGTAGGGCTCGTCCGCGTCGTCGTAGCCCGACGGCCACGCGCCGGGCAGGCCGTCGCGCCGCACGCCGTACTGGGCGAGCAGCAGGTCGAACACGGTGGTGACCAGCTTCCCGGCCACGCGGCGCACCGGCACCCCGCGGCGCAGCACGCCGCCCGAGCCGTCGAGCGCGTCGAAGCGTGGCAGCAGCACCTCGACGGCTTGGTTGTCATCGCCGCCGAGGAGGGTGAGCTGCGCCGCGACGCCGTCGAGGTCGAGGTTCCACCGCCCCGCTCCCGTCGCGGTGTAGCGGAAGCCCATCGACCCGTTGGGCACCACCGGCTCGCCGGTGCGGCCGTCGACGAGCACCGTCTTCCAGGCCGCGCCCTCGGCCTCCGTGTCGGCGCCCTCGCCGAGGTCCGCCGCGGTGAGGAACTTCGCGGGCACGTGCGCACCCTCTTGTTCCTCGAGCGTCACGAGGAACGGCAGGTCGGTGTAGCGCTGCACGTAGTCGACGAAGAACGGCACCCGCCGGTCGACGAAGAACTCCTTGAGGATGACGTGCCCCATCGCCATCGCGAGCGCGCCGTCGGTGCCGGGCTGGGCGGGCAGCCAGGTGTCGGCGAACTTCGTGTTGTCGGCGTAGTCGGGGGAGACCACGACGACCTTCTGGCCCTTGTAGCGGGCCTCGGCCATCCAGTGCGCGTCGGGCGTGCGGGTGACCGGCACGTTCGAGCCCCACATCAGCAGGTAGGTGGCGTTCCACCAGTCGCCGGACTCCGGCACGTCGGTCTGGTCGCCGAACACCTGCGGAGAGGCGACGGGCAGGTCGGCGTACCAGTCGTAGAACGACGTCATGGCGCCGCCGACCAGCTCGATGAACCGGGAGCCCGCGGCGTGGCTCACCATCGACATCGCCGGGATCGGCGAGAAGCCCGCGATCCGGTCCGGCCCATAGGTCTTGATCGTGTGCACGTGCGCGGCGGCGACGATCTCGGTGGCCTCGTCCCAGGAGACCCGTACGTGCCCGCCCTTGCCGCGGGCGGACTGGTAGCGGCGGCGCTTCTCCGGGTCGGTGGTGACCTCAGCCCAGGCCGCCACCGGGTCGCCCAGCCGCGCCTTCGCCTCGCGGTACATCTCGACGAGCACGCCGCGGGCGTAGGGGTAGCGCACCCGCGTGGGGGAGTAGGTGTACCAGGAGAACGCCGCGCCGCGCGGGCATCCCCTCGGCTCGTACTCCGGGGAGTCCGGCCCGACGGACGGGTAGTCGGTCTGCTGGGTCTCCCAGGTGATGATCCCGTCCTTGACGTACACCTTCCACGAGCACGAGCCGGTGCAGTTGACCCCGTGCGTGGAGCGGACGACCTTGTCGTGGCTCCAGCGGTCCCGGTAGAAGACGTCGCCGTCGCGTCCGCCCTTCCGGTACACCGCACGCAGGTCCGGGGAGGTCTCCGTGCGGGCGAAGAAGCGGCCCGTGCGCAGCAGCGCGTCCACGGCGGGCGAGTCCGTGCCACCCCGGGAATCGGAACGGGCTGCGGCTTCGGTCATCGTGCTGATCCCCCTGAGCCTCGGCTTCCGCCGGTCGGACCTGCCTGGCGGCGCGCCCCACCGAAGATCGCTGGTGACGCGGGTCTCGACGAAGGGACTTTAGTCCCGAAAGCACGGGCCGAGGACCCGTCGAGGTCCGCGCTCGAAGACTCTGTCGACCGCCACGCGACTTCACCGATGCTCGGTTGACGGACGGCGGCGGCCAACCCCTGATGCGCAAGGAAAGGCGGGAGTGAGGGCGATGGGCAAGAGTTCACCCGACGGCCGGGCGGATGGTCCCCTGGTCGGTCCGGCGGGCTCGGCCCGTGGCGGCGCAGGCGTGATGCTCGCGATGTCCACGGTCGGCTTCGCGCTGACGTTCTGGGCGTGGGCGCTGCTCTCTCCGCTCGGCTCGAGCTTGCGCGAGCAGCTCGGCCTCTCCGCCTTCCAGCAGGCGCTGGTGGTCGCGGTACCGGTGCTGGTCGGCTCGCTGGGCCGCATCCCGGTCGGTGCGCTCACCGACCGGCTCGGCGCGCGGCGGATGTTCCCGACCGTGACGCTGCTGACCGTCCTGCCGGTGATCTACCTCGGGCACTTCGCCCACTCGTTCACCGCCTACCTGGTGGGCGGCTTCTTCCTCGGCCTCGGCGGGACGACGTTCGCCATCGGCATGCCCTTCGTCAACGCGTGGTTCCCGCCGCAGCGGCGCGGGCTCGCGCTCGGCACCTTCGGCGCGGGCATGGGCGGCACCGCCATCTCGGCCTTCACGACCGTCCAGCTCACGAAGGCGTTCGGTCCGAGCGTCCCCTTCGACATCGTCGCCGCCGTGCTGGTCGGCTACGCGATCCTCGCCGCCGTCGTGCTGCGCGACCGCGCCGACCGGCAGATCGCCAAGGGCAGCCTCCTGCAGCGGCTCGCGAGCACGCTGCGGATGGCCACGACCTGGCAGCTCTCGTTCCTCTACGCGGTCGCGTTCGGCGGCTTCGTGGCGTTCAGTGTCTACCTGCCGACGTACCTGACGGCCGCCTACCACCTCGACAAGGGCGACGCCGCGCTGCGCACGGCAGGCTTCGTGGTGCTCGCCGTCGCCATGCGCCCGATCGGCGGCTGGCTCTCCGACCGGCTGCGGCCCGTCCCCGTCCTCGTCGCCGCGTTCGCCGTGGTCGCGGCGTTCGCCTCGGTCGCCGCGTTCCAGCCGCCGCTGCTGCCGGTGGCCACCATGGTGTTCCTCGGCATGGCCGCGGCGCTGGGCGCCGGGACGGGTGCTGTGTTCGCCCTCGTCGCCCGCGCGGTCCCCGCGGAGCGCGTCGGTGCCGTCACGGGCGTCGTCGGCGCGGCGGGCGGGCTCGGCGGGTTCTTCCCGCCACTGGTGATGGGGCTCGTCCTCGGCGCGCTGGGCGGGTACACGGTCGGCTTCATCCTGCTGGCCGTCACCGCGCTGGCCGCCGCGCTGTTCACCGCCACCGTCGTCGCGCACCGCGCCGTGCCGCAGCACGCGTGAGACCGGAGCGCGGTCGCGAGCCGCACGAGGAGTTGACGTGAACGTCGTGGTCGGGGCCGTCGCCTGCCTGTGGCTGGGCATGGTCCTGGCCATCTCCTTCCTGGAGGCCGGGTCGAGACGGTGCTCGCGACCGGGGCCGTGCCGGTGGCCGTGCTCGTGGCCCAGGTGGCGCTGGTGCGGCCGCTCCTGCGCTCGCGCAGACCTGGTAGATCTTGTTGCGTTCTGGGGGTCATGACCACGGAAACGCAACAAGATCCGGGCGGGGTCAGCCGCGCAGGTCGGCGAGTCCGACCGGACGGGTCGGCCACCAGCCGCCGTGTGTCGTCCCGAGCGGCGGCACGATGACCACGGGGCACGGCACGTGCCGGGCCAACGTGATCGCGGGGGACATGGCCACACCGTTGAGCAGGGTGCCGCGCGCGGGCCGCCCGAGCACCAGCAGCCGTGCGCGCTGGGCGAGCGCGGCCAGCAGGTCGGCGCACCGGTCGTTCACGACGAGTTGCTCGAGCGCCACCTCCGGATAGGCGACCCGGCATGCCGAGAGCTGCAGCGCGAGATCCTCCCGGGCGTGCTCGTCGGCGACGTCCCAGCGGTCGACGTGGCCGGGAAGCAGAAGGCCGAGCTCGACGAGCGGGTCGTTCCACGTGCGGACGGCCAGCAGGCCCGCTCGGCGTCGCGCCGCCTCGGCGAAGGCGAACCCGAGCACCTCCGGCTCTGTCGCGGGTCCGGCGCCGACCAGGACGGGCCGCGGGTCACGCGGGTGGCGGGGCAGTCCGGCGTGCGGCCGTTCGCGGCGGGCGGGCGCGTCGGGCACGACGACGACCGGGCAGTGGGCGCCCATGACGAGCCTGTCCACGTCGGCCGTTGGCCCTGGCAGCACGAGGAGCTCGGTGTCCGCCGACGCGGCCAGCTTGGCCTGGACCGTCGGGTCCGGCCAGGACGTGAAGCTGACCCCGATGGACCGTCGGGCCGCCACGGCGGCGGAGGCGTCGAGGTGTTCGCGGTCGGCACGGTCGGCGCGGCCGCCGGGCAGGACGATCCGCAGGTGGGCCTGTCGCCGGGAGGCCTCCCGCACCGCCCAGCGCACGGCGGCCCGCGACGGGACCGCGAGGTCGACGACGACCGTGATCGTGGGAGTCGTCACCGGGCACCTCGGAGGTACCCGCGGCGCTGGGCGTCGGTCATGCTGCCCGACCGCGGTCAGACGATCTCGGGGAGCGCGGGCAGCAGGAGGTCGCCGACCGCGCGCCGCGGCGTGGCCTGCACCGGCCAGCCGCGGCCGATGCGCAGCACCACCTGCGGCCCCTGCCGCCCGCGGATCAGGCGGCGCAGCGCCTCACGCGTCCGCTCGACCTCGATGATCTGGGAGAGGAACGACGTCGCCAGCCCGTCGGCGGTCGCGGTCAGCAGCACGCGCTGCATGGCCTGTCCCGCGCTGACGTCGGCGTAGGGGCCGAAGGCGTAGGACGAGAGCACCGCGATCGCGGGCTCGCTCTCGAAGGGGATCCCGACGCTGGCGGTGGGACGGCCCTGCCCGCCGGTGAAGTCGCGCATCACCCATCGTTCGTGCGCGGACGGCCGGTGCTCGTTGGTGTGGGCGGGAACCCCGTCCTGCCTGCCCTCGGCCACGGCGGTCCACTGCGCGGCCTCGGCGCGGTACGCCGGGTCGGCCTGCTGGACCGCGTGGGCCTCGGCCGCCAGTGCCGCCATGGTCCGCCGCTCCTCACTGTCCTCGACCAGGTGCAGCCAGGCGCCCTCGTCCATGGCGGCCTTGCGGAGCGCGGACCGCTCGCCGGTGGTCACGGGCTCCTCGGTGAAGGGCAGGCGGTTGGTGTGCCTGCGCGGCACCGCCGCGAGGAGGCGCAGCTGGGCGGGCGTCGGCGGGCGTCGGCCGCCGAACCGGACGGTGGCGAGCAGCTCAGGATGTTCCGCGTCCGCCTGGAGGGTCACGAGCGGACGGATGCCGACACCGTGCAGCGCCAAGCGGAGGTTGAACAGGGCGGCCCCGCAGCCGAGCCGCTGCTCGCGCCCGGTCGGGTCGGCCGCGGGCAGGCGGCGTTCCGGGTCTTCCCACAGCTCGATGACGTCGGGCTGGACGTGGAAGCGCCAGGGCTGGGAGTTGTGCAGCGAGGGGGCTCGGCCTGCCGTGGCCAGCAGGTCCGCCACCTCGTCTGCGGCCAGGCCGAGCGCCGCGGGGACGGTGGTGGTCATGTCATCACCATGCCCTGCCGCGGCGCGGTCCAGTACGGCCCAAAGGCCCGTCGTCAGCCCGTGGTGGACCCGGCATGGTGGGCCTCCCCATCCTTCGTCGGAGGGGACGTGTGGGCGAGCGCCGCGAGCTCGGCGAGGGCGTCGGCGATCCCGCGTGCCAGCACCTCGACGTCGGCCGCGGCGTCGGCGTCGCCGGTGACACCGAACGCGATGCGGTCGCAGTAGGTGAAGATCGAGACGCCGGTCCGCATCGTCGAGCCGATCGGCACGTACGGCACGATCTCGCGCACCCGACGGCCCAGCGCGTAGAGCGGCGCCCTCGGGCCGGGCACGTTGGTGGCCACGGAGACCACCGAATGCTGCGCGAGGCGCGCCAGGGCCCGCACGGGAAGCGCGGCGGCCGGGAACGGCTCGATGCCCGCCAGCGCCACCAGCGCGGCGCCCGCCTCGGCCTCGTGGGCGTCCTTGAGCCCGCGCAGCTGCTTCTTGACGGCTTCCAGCCGCTCGACCGGGTCGGCGATGTGCACCGGCAACATCGCGAGCATGAGCGACACCCGGTTGTCCGGGGTGCCGTCGGCGGCGGCCACGCGCACCGAGACCGGCACCAGCGTGCGGAGGGTGTCGGCGTGTGGCGTCTCGCCCCGCTCCAGGAGCAGCGCCCGGAAGCCGCCTGTCACCGCCGCGAGCGCGACGTCGTTGACGGTGCCGCCGAACGCCGTGCGGACGGCCTTGACGTCCGGGAGGCGCCCCCGCGAGAACGCAAAACTGCGGCGCCGGGCCACCGGTCCGGACAGGGATGAAGGGCGGGTCGGCACGATCGCCCCGGTGAACGCCCATGCGCCGCGCGCCACGTCCCGGGCCCGCGCGAGGGTCGTGGTGGGGTGGCGCAACAGCCCGGTCGCGGCACGCAGCAGGTTCCACGGGACCCGCGCGAGATCTCCGGCGGCCGTCGCGGCCAACGCGAGGTCGGACGGTTCCGGCCCCGGATGCCAGTCGTCGGGCGCGGGTGCGCGGGGCTTCGGCGTCGGGTCCATGACGACGTGGTAGAGCGCGGTGCCCGAGACGCCGTCGGCCAGGCAATGGTGGAGCTTCGAGAGCAGTGCCCACCGGTGCCGCGCGAGCCCCTCGATGATCCAGTACTCCCACAGCGGGTGGTCGCGGTCGAGCCGCTCGGACATGATCCGCCCGATGGTCTCGGCCAGCGCGGCGTCTCCGCCCGGCGCGGACGCGACCGTGCGGCGCAGATGGTAGGCGAGGTCGAACGCGGGGTCCTCGACCCACGCGGGCGGCCCGAGGTCGAGCGGGATCTGCCGCGCCTTCTGCCGGTAGCGGGGGATCAAGGGCAATCTGCCCGCGATCAGGTCGGCGAACTCCGCGGCGTCGGGCACCGGGCCGTCGAAGACCGCGGCCGACGCGATCGCCATCGACGTCAGCGGCTCCGAGTCCTCGATCTGGAGGAACGCCGCATCCAACGGGCTCATCCTGTCCACGGCGTCACAGCTCCCTCTTGAGAATCTTGTTGGCGGCGTTCTTGGGCAGCGTGGCGCGGAACTCCACCGACCGCGGGTACTTGTAGGACGCCAGCCGCTCCTTGACGTGCTCGATGATCTCCGACTCGGTGGCGGTCCGCCCAGGGCGCAGGGCGACGTAGGCTTTGACCTCCTGCCCGAGCCGGGGGTCCGGCACGCCGACGACGGCCGCTTCGGCCACGGCGGAGTGGGTGTAGAGGGCGTCCTCGACCTCGCGCGGGTAGACGTTGTACCCGCCGCGGATGATCAGCTCCTTCTTGCGGTCGACGACGAAGACGAACCCGTCGTCGTCGACGTAGCCCAGGTCGCCGGTGTGGAACCAGCCATCGATGATCGCCTCGGCGGTGGCGGCGGGGTTGCCGCGGTAGCCGCGCATGACGTTCACGCCGCGCACCGCGATCTCGCCGACGTGGTCGCGCCCGCGGGGCAGCGGCCGGTCCTGCGCGTCGCGGATCTCGAGCTCGACCCCCCAGATCGGCTTGCCGACGCTGTAGACCCGCCGCTCCTCGGGGCTCGGGTTGAACGTGGTGGTCGACGCGGTCTCGGACAGGCCGTAGCCCTCGAGGATCACGATGCCGAAGCTCCGCTCGAACTCGTCGAGCACCTCGGCGGGGATGGCGGCGCCACCGGAGATGGCGACGCGCAGCGAGCCGAGGCCGCGCTCGGTGACCCCTGGCTGGTTCAGCAGCGCGATGTACATGGTGGGGACGCCTTCGAACACCGTGACGGCGTCGCGCTCGATCGTGTCGAGCACCCCCCCGGCGTCGAACCGTGGCATCAACGTCATCGTCGCCGCGAACCGGACGCAGATGTCGAGGATGCTCGACAGCGCGAAGACGTGGAACAGCGGCAGCACCACGAGCACGATGTCGTCCTCGCGGATGCCGAACATCCTGCCCGGCGTGTCGGCGTTCATGAAAAGCTGGAAGTGCGTGAGCTCGGCGCCCTTCGGCCGCCCGGTGGTGCCCGCGGTGTAGATGATCACGGCGACGTCGCCGGGGTCGGTCTGGACCATCGGCGGTGTGCCGTCCGGTGCGGCCGCGAGCAGCCGCTCGAAGGGCAGGCCAGCGCTCGGCTGCGGGAGGCCGGGCGTGGTGAGCACGAAGAGCTCGGCGACCCCGACGTCGGCGGCCGCCTTGGCCGACTCCTCGGCGCAGCCCGCCCACGTGATGAGCAGCCGGGCGCCGGAGTCGCGCAGCACGTGCGCCGACTCGCCCGCCTTGAACAGCACGTTCATCGGCACGACGACACAGCCCGCCTTCAGGATGCCGAAGTAGGCGATCACGAACTGCGGCACGTTGGGCAGCTGGAGCCCGACGGCGTCGCCCGGTTGCAGCCCGCGTCGGGCGAGGCCGACCGCGACCCGGTCGGCCGCCGCGTCGAGCTCGGCGTAGGTCATCCGGAACGCGCCGCTGATGACGGCGGTCTTGTCCGGGTGGGTGGCCGCCGACTCGCGCAGGATGGTGGCGAGGTTGAACGACATGTTCAGCTCCTTGTGGCCGTGGTAGCGGGGGTGGAGGCGAGCTCGGCGTCCAGTGCGGCGACGAGCCGTTCGGGATCGCCGATGACGGCGCGGTCGGTGCCGAAGCCAAAGGTGACGGCGCCCGCGTAGGAGACGACGCACACGGTCAGGGCCTGCCGTGCGCTGCACGGCGCCCAGGCGACCATGCCGTCCACGGGGGCCCCGGCCAGCGCCACGCGCGCGCTGGGGCCCGGCACGTTGGTCACGACGCCCGCCGCCTTGGCCGCGAGCGTGTCGCCGAACCACCGCCCGACCGGCGCGGGCGCCAGCGCGATGCCCTGCGCGATGCCGAAGGTGATCATCGGCTCGTAGGAGGCGCGGATGAGCATCATCCGCCGGTGCACCTCGGCCACGCGCTCCCGCAGGGTGGCCTCCCCGTGCGGCAGCACGGCGAGGACCAGCGCGAAGTGGTTGCCCAACGACGAGGGGAGCGCGTCGTCGAACGGCACCAGGTTGACCGGGATCATCCAGGCGATGTCGTCGGTCTGCTGGCCGCCGTGTTCGGCCAGGTAGCGCCCGATGGCGCCCGCCACGAGCGCGGTGCAGACGTCCGCGACCGTGCCGCCCGCGTCCGCGGCGACCTCCCGCAGCCACGACAGCGGCACCGCGTCGCCCCACACCGCGGTCTTCTCGACGCCCGGCTCGCCGTCGAGCGCGGTGTGCGGGTTGGACCAGGCGCCGATCTTCACGAGGCTGCCCGCGGTGTGCAGCAAGGTCAGTGCGCGGTCCGCGGTGAGGTCGAGGAGATGGCTGGGGCGCACCGTCTCGGGCAGCAGTGAGCCGACCGACGACGCGGCGTCCACGAGCGGCCCGCCGCCCGCGGCGCGCAGCAGCCGCTCGGCGACCCCGCTCGGATGCGCCTGCGCGGACACCGGACCGGCGGTGCCGACCCGTGCTGCGGGCGTGGTGGGCGCGCCGCCGAGCGGGTCGAGCAGGCCGAGGCCGACCTGCATGAGCCGGATGCCGTCGGCGATGGCGTGGTGGTAGCGCTGGACGACCGCGCTGCCCCCGCCGTAGCCGGACAGCAGGTGCAGGCTCCAGAGCGGATGGTCGCGGTCGAGGGGTGTGGCCCGCAGCGTGCCGACGTAGGCCTCCAGTGCCGCGCGGTCGCCAGGAGCGGGCATCTCGCCGACGACGATGTGCCGGTCGATGTCGAACTCGGGGTCGTCCTCCCACCAGGACCGGCCGGGCAGCCCGCCGGTGGCGACCCTCCTGCGGAACACGGGGTAGCGGTCGAGCATGCGCTCGGTCACCAGGGCCCGCAGCGCGTCGGGCTCGACCGGTGTGGCGGTCCACAGCACCGAGGTGATCATCATCAGGTTCGTCGGTCGGTCGAGCTCCAACCAGAGCTGGTCCTGCGGGGGAATCGCGTGGCGGGTCATGGGCGTTCTCCTGCTCATCGGCGTCTCCACGCTGCCCGCACGCTGCACGGCGGCACAGAACCATGTGCACCCCCCGAGCCGGGCCGAACGACCCGCTTACCGCCGCTCAGCGCCGATGCTCGCTCCGCAAGCTCCGCTCAGCCGCGCAGGATGCGCACCGTCGCGCTCATGCCGGGCACGAGCGGAAGGCCGTGCGTGTCGTCGATCGCGACCCGCACCGGGACGACCTGGGTGACCTTCTGGAACTCACCGGTCGCCGACGACGCGGGCAGCGGCCCGGTGGCGTCCGCGGTGCTGCGTTGGATCTCCTGGACGACGCCGACGAGCGGCTCGGCCGGGAAAGCGTCGACGGCGATCTCGACGCGCTGCCCGACCCGCACCTCGTCGGCGACGGTCTCGTCGACCAGGGCCGTCACCCGTACCTGCCGCAGGTCGGTGGCGACGGCCAGCGCCGTCCCGATGGCGACGTAGTCGCCCGCGGTCGCGTCCGCGACGACGACCGTGCCGTCCGCGGGGGCGCGCACGACCATGCGCGGACGCGCGAAGCCGCCTTGGATCTCGATGTGCCCGAGCGGCTCCCCCTCGCGCACGACGCTGCCTGCCGGGGCGGACCAGTCCACGAGCGTTCCCGTGGCCGGTGCCCTGATCGGCAGGGCGTCGCCGTCGACCCGTGCGTCGTCGGTGGACACGTAGGCGCGGGTCTCGCCGACGAGGACGACGACCCCGACGGCCGAGACCGCGGTCACGGCGAGGGGCACCAGGACCAGCGCGCGCAGCGTCCGGCGGGGGAGCCTGCCCGCACGCCTGCGCAGCGTCGCCGCGGCCAGCGCCAGCGCGGCGAGCGCGGTGGCCGCCACGACCGCGACGTCGCGGACGAGGGTCCCGGTGACGAGCGAGGTCGAGCCCACCTCGGACAGCCCGTCCATGGCGTAGGTCAGCGGGAGCGCGTCGCTGGTGTGGTTCAGCCAGTCGGCCATCTGGCTGCGCGGCACGAACAGCCCGCCGAGGAGGATCTGCGGCATGACCACGGCGGGCATGAACTGGACGGCCTGGAACTCGCTGGTCGCGAAGGCGCTGGCGAGCAGGCCGATGGCCATGCCCATGACGGCGTCGACGACGGCGATGCCGATCACCAGCGCCGGGTTGCCCGGCGTGTAGAGCCCGAGCAGCCCGTAGGCGACTCCGCACGTGACGCCCGCCTGCACGGCGGCCGCCAGCGCGAACGCGATGCCGTACCCGAGCAGCAGGTCGAGCTTCGCCATCGGGGTGGTCAGCAGCCGCTCCAGGGTGCCGCTCGTCCGTTCCCGCAGCATCGCGACGCTGGTGATCAGGAACATCGTCGTGAAGGGGAAGACCCCGAGCAGCGACAGCGCGAGCCGGTTGAACGCAGGCCGCGAGTCGATCATCTGGTGGGTGAGGGCGAGCAGCAGCGCGGGCACCAGCACGAGCAGGGCGACCGTGCGCCGGTCGCTGCGCAGCTGCAGGAGCACCCGTCGGGCGGTCGCCGCCACGATCCGCGGGTTCATGGCGCCCCAGACCGTGTCGCAGACCGTGTAGCAGACGATGCCGGAGCCGTCTGGACGAGCCGCAGGAACGCCTCCTCGATGTCCCCCGCGCCGGTCGCCTTCCGCAGCGCGGCAGGCGAGTCGTCGGCCACGATGCGCCCGTCGCGCATCAGCAGGAGCCGGTCGCACCGTTCGGCCTCGTCCATCACGTGGCTGGAGACGAACAGCGTCGTGCCGGTCGCGGCGAGCGTGTGGAAGCGGTCCCAGAGGTCGCGGCGGAGCACGGGATCGAGCCCGACGGTCGGCTCGTCGAGCACCAGCACCTCGGGCTGGGCCAGGAGGGCGCAGGCGAGCGAGACCCTGGCCCGTTCGCCGCCGGACATCGTGCCCACCGGCCGCCGGGCGAGGCCTGCGAGGGCGACGTCGGCGAGCGCGCGGTCGGCCGACGCCGCCGGAACCCCGTACAGCGCGGCGAAGTAGCGCACGTTCTGCTGCGCGGTCAGGTCGGTGTAGATCGACGCCGCCTGCGTGACGTACCCGACCCGACTGCGCAGTGCGGGCGCGCCCGCGGGCAGGCCGAGGACATGCAGGTCGCCCTCGGTGATCCGGGCGACGCCGACGACGCAGCGCATGAGCGTGGTCTTGCCGCATCCGCTGGGTCCGAGCAGGCCGGTCACCTGACCCCGCGGGACCGCGAAGGTCAGCCCGGACAGGATCCGCCGCCGCCCGAGCTCGACCGCGAGCCCCTGGGCGTCGATCGCGCCGTCCACCCGGGAAGCGTGCCGCCCCGGAAGGCGCGGCCAGCAGGTCCACTCGGCCCGTGGCGGGGGTCCGCGGGACCCGGTTCGGCAGGGTCCAACGGCGCGGCCGCCGCACAGCTCACGATGGCGGGCCGTCACGCGCTCGCCCGCCGATCTCGTCGGGGAGCCCGGGCGATCCGGTTCGGCAGGCAGGGTCGGACGGCCCTGCTGCTCGGGACGCCCGCCGCTGCCGGGACGCGGCACGGGCCGCTTCCCTGGAGCCATGAGCATCGACGCCCCCATCGAGGCGAGCTCAGGACATCGCTCGCTGCTGGCCGACGGAACGGCGGTCCTCATCCGCCGACTCGGTCCGGCCGACAGAGCGGCCGTCCTCCGGCTGCACGCCGAGCTCCCCGCCGACGACCGCTACCTGCGCTTCTTCTCCGCGGGGGCGGGCGGGTTCGACAGGTTGGCCGACCTCGTCGTCAGCGAGGCATCGGTCGCGGTCGGCGCATTCCGCTCTGACGAGCTTGTGGGCGTGGCCCACTACCGCAGGGAAGCACCGGGGACGGCGCCGGAGGTGGCCGCCGCGGTCCGGCACGACCTGCAGCACCGCGGCGTCGCGACGTTGCTGATCGAGTACCTCGTCGCGGTGGCCCGGTCCGAGGGGGTGACCCGGCTGGACGCCGAAGTCCTCGCGGTCAACCAGACCATGGCGGCCGTGCTGCGGGACCTCGGGCTGCCGCTGCGGTCGACCCCGTTCGCCGACATGCACGCGGTCGAGCTGGGCCTGCCCGACGCGGGCACCACCAGCGCATCGGAGCGCTACGCCGCGGCGATGCTCGACCGGTCGATCCGGTCGGACGTGGCGAGCCTGCGCGCGGTGCTCGCGCCGCGCTCGGTCGTGGTCGTCGGGGTGGGCTCGCGTCCGCGCTCGGTCGGCAGGCTGGTGCTGCGGCAGCTCGTGGAGGGCGGCTTCACCGGAACCGTCGACGTGGTGTCGCGCCACCGCAGCGCCGTCGGGGGCGTGCGCGTCCACGAGCGCATCGAGGACGTCCCGGAGGGGATCGACCTCGCGGTGGTCTGCGTCCCCGCCGCCGCGGTGCCCGACGTCGCCAGGCGGTGCGGCGAGCGCGGGACCAGGTCCCTCCTGGTGATCACTTCCGGCGTGTCGTCCGACCCGCGGCTGCGCGCCGAGCTGACGTCGGCGGTCGCGCGGTTCGGCATGCGCCTCGTCGGCCCCAACTGCATCGGCGTGGTCAACACCGACGCCGCGGTGCGGCTGCAGGCGACCTTCGGAACCCCGGGCAGCCCCGGGCACGTCGGGCTCGCCGTCCAGTCCGGCGGCGTCGCCATCGCGCTGACCGCCGAGCTGAACCGGCTGGGCCTCGGCGTCTCCACCGCCGTATCCACGGGGGACGCCCTCGACGTCAACGGCGACGACCTGCTCGCGTGGTGGGACGCGGACGAGCGGACGACCGCGGGCGTGCTCTACCTCGAGTCGCTCGGACGGCCCAGGCTGTTCGCGCGGCTCGCGCGGCGGGTCGCCGCCGGCAAGCCGGTGCTGACCGTTCGCTCGGGCAGCTCGGCGGCCGCGCGCCGGGCCGCCGCGTCGCACACGGCCGGGTCGGCGACCCCGCGCGTGCTCCGTGACGCGCTGTTCGACCAGGCAGGCGTGCTGGCCGTGGACGAGTTCGCCGAGCTTCCGGCGCTGCTCGCGCTGCTGTCCTGGCAGCCGCTGCCGCGGGGCCGCCGGGTCGCCGTGGTCAGCAACGCGGGCGGCGCGGGGGTGCTCGCGGCGGACGCGTGCGCGCGTGCGGGGCTCGCGGTCAACGCGCTTTCCGCCGCGAGCCGCGAGGCGCTCGCCGCGCTGTTGCCCGCAGGCGCGTCGGTGACCAACCCCGTCGACGTCACCGCCACCGCGCCCCCGGCGAGCTGCGCAAGCGTCCTGCGGCACCTGCTCGCCGACGACGAGGTCGACGCGGTCGTCGCGATCACGGTGCCCACCGCGGTCGGCGACCCCTTCGACGACACCGCGCTGCCCGCCGGGCCCCTCGCCAAGCCGCTCGTGCTCGTCCGGTTCGGCGGCTCGGTGACGGTCGCCCGGCGTGACCAGGCGCAGATGACCGTTCCCGAGTACGCCTCCGCGTCCGTGGCCGCCCGCGCCCTCGCCGCGGCCGCTCGCCGGACCGAATGGCTGCGCGTTGACCGCGCGCCGGTGCCGGAGCCCGCGGGTGTGCGGCTCGACCATGCGCACGTCGTCGTGGACGCCGCACTGGATGCGGAGCCCGACGGCGGCTGGCTCACCCCGGAGCAGGCGGTGGCGCTGTCCGCTGCCGCCGGGCTGCCGATCGTGGACACGACCGTCGTGCACAGCGCCGCGGCCGCTGTCCGCGCGTGGCGGGAGCTCGGCACGGCGGTGGCGCTGAAGGCCGACGTCGAGGGCGTCCTGCACAAGAGCGCCGCCGGTGCGGTCCGCACCGGTCTGGCGTCGCGCGCCCAGATCGTCGGCGCGGTACGGGACTTCCGCCTCCGCTTCGGGCCGCGCCTGCGTGGCGTGCTGGTCCAGCCGATGAGCGCCGCGGGGCTCGAGTTCCTGGTCGGCATCACCGCCGACCCGGTCGTCGGCCCGATGCTGACCGTGGGGCTCGGCGGCACGACGACGGATCTCGTCGACGACCGCGCGCACTGCCTCGTCCCCCCGACCGAGACCGACCTCGACCAGATCCTCGCCCATCTCCGGGCCGGGCCGCGGCTGCTCGACCGCGCCGACGCCGCCCAGCTGCAGGAGCGGGTGCGCGACGTCGCGGCCCGCCTCGCGTGGCTCGCCGACCGGTTCCCGGAGATCGTCGAGGCCGAGGTCAACCCGCTCGTGGTGACCGCCGACAGCGCCGTCGCGGTCGACGTGCGGATCCGGGTCGCGCCCGTGGCCGCGTGCGACCAGATGGTCCGCGAACTGCCGTCCTGACCGGACCCCTGGACGTGGAGACCGCCCCGGCGCGTGGCGTCCGGGGCGGTCTTGTTCGGGCTCAGTCCTGCTCGGTGACGAGGATCTCCGAGATCGGCCTGCGCGGCGTGGCGGGCAGCGGCGCCTGGGACGTCGCGAAGCCGAGCCGCAGCACGAGCTGGGGCGCCATCGCTCCGTCGAGCACGTCGTCGCGCAGCAGGCGGCGGGTGTCGCCCACCTCGAGCACCTGGCTCAGCGGGCACGAGGCCAGCCCGAGGAGGGTGGCGTGCAGGGCCACCGCGCTGAGCGCCTCGCCAGCGCGCAGCTGCGAGAGGGTGTCGTCCGACGCGGTGCCGATCACGACGAACAGGGCGCCGTCGGGCTCGTCGGAGTGCCCCTGCCGGATCTGGCCGGGGGAGAAGCGGCGCCCGTGGACGGGGTCGGGGGCGGCGGCGAGGAGGTTCGCGGCGGGGATGCCGTCGTTGCCGGAGGTCGCGCCGGACCAGACCGCGGTCTCGGTGTGGTATCCGGGGGCGTCGCCCTGGATGGCGGCCGCCTCGCGCAGCGCCGACTCCAGCCTGCGACGCGCGTCGCCGGTGACGGTCTTGAGCAGCGCGCCCTGCTCGGCGGCACGCTGCGTGAGGGCGGTGCGCATGCCCTCCGGGACCTCCCACGTGGAGAAGCGCCGCCGGTCGGTGCGCCTGCGCAGGATCGCGGCGGCGAGCTGGACGTCGGCGTCGACCGGGGCGCGCGGGGCGAGCTCGAGGACGGCGAGGTCGTCGGGGCGCTCCGGGTCGGGAATGCGGTGCACGACGGCGTGCACGCCCGACGCGGCGAGCGCGACGCGGGTGTGGTGCAGGGCCGCGCCGCAGCTGAGCACGAGGTCGCGGCCGTCGGCGTCGGTGGCGGGCAGCCACCGCCGCAGGTCAGCCTGCAGGAGCATGCTGTGCCGGTCTCGGCCCCCCGAAAAATGCCACAGCCACGGCTGGCTGTTGTGCACCGACGGTGCGCGGCTGCCGAGCTCGAGGGCCGCGCGGATGGTCCGGCGGTCGACCGTTTCGACGATCATGGCAACTCCTGGCAGGTCGCTGGTTGGGAAGCGCTGACGGCCCTACGACCCCGTCGCCGACTCCGCTGAGGCGACGGGTGCGCCTGCGGCGGCGTGCCGTGGGTGGACCACGACGACCGGGCAGGTCGCGAACTCGACCAGCGCCTGGCTCGTGGAGCCCATGAGGATGCCGGTCTGGTCGGTGCGGCCACGGGTGCCCACCACGAGCACGCGGGCGCCTGCCGCGTACTCCGTCAGGGCCTGCAGCGGAGTGGCGTCGACCAGCTTCCGCTCGACGACCAGGCCGGGATGCCGTCCGGTGATCGGCTGCAGCTGCTCGTCGAGGGCGGCGGCCGCCGCCGCGGCCAGCGTCTCGGGCGACTCGTGGCTGCGGTGCGCGCCTCCGCCGGGCGTCACGTACACGTCGGACCAGCACCGGACGACGAGCAGACGAGCCCCGAGCGAGGCCGCCAGGTCCGCGCCGAAGCGCAGCGCGGCCGCTCCTGCTGTGGAGCCGTCGGCCCCGACCACGACGGGTCCGTTGCGGGGAGGCGCGATCCGCGGTGCCGACCCGCGCACCACGGCGACCGGGCAGGCCGCCCGTTCGACGATGCTGCGGGCGGTCGCGCCCGCCAGCATGCCCGAGGACGCGTCCGCGCCGTAGCTGCCCAGCACGACCATCCTCGCACCGACGCCGCGGGCGGCGACCGTGGTGACGACGTCGCCCGGCTGCGCCTCCGCGATGACCGGGCGCGCACCGGCGCGATCGGCGACGTCGAGCAGCTCGGCGAGCCAACCGGGTAGCGGGTCGAGCGGCAGGTCCTGCGGGTCGCCGGGGGCCACGTGGACGAGGTGCAGCGGCGCTGACCAGTCGGCGGCGACGTCGGCGGCCCATGCCGCCGCGTCCCGCGCGGAGTCCGACGCGTCGACCGCCACGATGACGGGCCGCGGGTCCGTGCTGAGCTGCATCGTCATCCTCCGAGCGATCGTCGATCCTGTGGGCTCCAGCCTCGTCCGGGCCGCGTTCCGCCCCCAGAGGCCCACGACCGGGGCACCGCGGGTCGAACGACCCACCCGGGGGCGCGCAGGTGCGTCGTCACCACAGCTGGGAGCGGTCGTGGGGGTCCCCGGACAGCGCGGCCGGGACCGTGCTCCCGCGGTCGACGGTCAGGGACCGCGAGACGACCGTCACCGGCACGAGGCTGTGGCGCAGCACGAACCTGCTCACCGAGCCGAGAACGGCGCTGACCGCGGCGTGGCGACC
Organism: uncultured Actinomycetota bacterium; assembly: GCA_963750095.1. Lineage (GTDB taxonomy): Bacteria > Actinomycetota > Actinomycetes > Mycobacteriales > Pseudonocardiaceae > Pseudonocardia. Next base: position 353,871 of record CAVVPJ010000018.1, read on the forward strand.
CCGGCTGCCGAGCACGATGTGCCGGGCAGCGGTGGACTCGTGCAGCATCGCGACGCCCGGGTTGCCCTGGCCGACCCGGACCTCGACGTGGACGTCGGGGTGGTCGGCGCGCCACGGCGCCAGCCGCTCGCGCACGGCGGCGACCACCTCACCGAGGTGTTCGGCGCGGCCGGGCACGTGCAGGACGACCAGCCCGGTGCCGTGGCGGGCGGCGTCGCCGAAGGCGACGGAGACGGCGGCCGCGTCGGCCTCGATGGACTCGACGCCGAGCAGGACGGGCGCGGTGCGCTCGTGGCCTGCGCCGCCTCCGCGCACGACGGTGACGGGGCAGCGCGCGCCGGTCGTGACGTCCAGGGTGACCGAACCCAGGACGATCTCGGCGCCCGTGCCGCCGATCATCCCGATGACGAGCAGCTCCGCGTCCGCCGAGGCGTCGACGAGCGCCGCCACCGGTGGGTCGGGCAGCACGACGAGCTCCGGGATCAGGTCGGGTGCGATCTGGTGGGCGACGCCACGGGCCCGCGCGAGAAGCGCCTCCGCGTGTCCGTGGGCAGGGTCCCCGTCGGGGTCGTCGGGGGTTCCGAGGTAGGGGGCGGCGTGCACGATGCGCAGCGGCCGACACCGGAGCCGGGCTTCCTCGGCCGCCCAGGCGACGGCCCGCAGCGCGGTGGTGGTGCCGTCGACACCGACGACGATCGGGCGGTCTGCCATGGCGGGTCCTCCTCGCTGGTTCCGGCTCAGCGGGCGGGCAGGAGCCTGCCCACCATCTCGACGAGGTCGACCGTGCGCTGGGCGTAGCCCCACTCGTTGTCGTACCAGCCGAAGACCTTGACCAGCCTTCCGACGGCGCGGGTGAGACCGGTGTCCAGGAGGCAGGACGCGTTCTCGCCGATCACGTCGTGGGACACCACCGGCTCGTCGGTGCATCGCAGGATGCCCTTGAGCTGCGCCTCTGCCGCGGTGCTGAACGCCGCGTTGACCTGGGCGGCGGTGGCGGGCTCGGTGAGCAGGACCGTGAGGTCGACCAGCGACGCGTCGACGACGGGCACCCGCACGGCCACGCCGTCGAGCTTGCCCGCCAGCTGGGGGAGCACCATGCCGACGGCCTTCGCGGCGCCGGTGCTGGTCGGGATGATGTTGACGGCGGCCGAGCGGGCGCGGCGCAGGTCCTTGTGGGGGCCGTCGAGGAGGTTCTGGTCGGATGTGTAGCTGTGCACGGTGGTGAGCAGGCCGCTCTCGATGCCGAACGACGCGTCGAGGACCTGCGCCATCGGCGCGGCGCAGTTCGTGGTGCAGGAGGCGTTGGAGATCACGTCGTGCCGCTGGCCGTCGTAGGAGTCCTGGTTGATGCCCATGACGATCGTGGCGTCGACGTCGGTGCCCGGCGCCGTGATGACGACCTTGCGGGCGCCCGCGGCGAGGTGCGCCGCCGCGGCCGCGCGGGTGCGGAACCGGCCGGTCGCGTCCACGACGACGTCGACGCCCAGCTCGGCCCACGGCAGCTCCTCGGGCTTGGGCTGCTGCATGATGCGGATCGCGTGCCCGTCCACGTCGAGGTAGCCCTCGGCGGCTTCGACCGTGCGCGACCAGGCGCCGTAGGTCGAGTCGTGGCGCAGGAGGTGCGCCACGGTCTCCGGCGCCGCCAGCTCGTTGACCGCGACCACCTCGATCCCGGCGTCGGTGCCGTACCCGGAGCGGTCGGTCGCGATCCGCATCAGGTCCCGTCCGATCCGGCCCATCCCGTTGATGCCTACACGCACGCGCATCTCGTTGCCTCTCCTCGACTGGTGGTATCCGCATAGTGCGCAATCGGGGCGGCGGCACCCACAGGCGATAGGGCCCGGCCTGCCGGGCCGGAAGGCCCCAGCAGGCCGGTCCCCGGCCCGCGACGAGATCCATCCGGATGGCCGAAGGACCGGATGCGGATCCCCCGCCGCCACGCACCGGACCTCGCCGAGCTCGAGGCCGCGGCGCGCACGTTCGACGTGGCCGCCATCCTGCTGACCGCGGTCGCCGGGGTGTCAGAACTGGATGACGAGCCGCGCCGGGACCTGCCCTGACAAGAGCTCCATGATCGACTCGTTGATGTCCTCGAGCTTGCGGGACTGCGCGATCACGCGGGTGCGGCCTGCGGCGTGGAGGGCGAACACGTCGGCGAGGTCCTGGCGGGTTCCGACGATCGAGCCGATGACCGAGATGCCGCCGAGGACGGTGTCGAAGATCGGGATCCGCAGGTACCCGTCGGCGGGCAGGCCGACGCACACGAGGCGCCCGCCACGGCGCAGTGACCGGAACGCCTGCTCGAACGAGTCGGGTGAGACGGCCAGCGCCAGCGCGACATCCAGGCCGCCGAGGTCGTGGATGGCCGCGACGGGATCGTCGTCCTGCGCGTTGACGACGTGGTCGGCGCCCAGCTCGCGGGCGAGGTCGAGCTTGGCCGTCTCGATGTCGACACCGACGACGATCCCGCCGACCGAACGGGCGTACTGCAGGCCCAGGTGACCGAGGCCGCCGATGCCGAACACGCCGACCTGCTCCCCTGGTCGCACGTTCGCGGCCTTGATCGCGCTGTACGTGGTCACCCCGGCACAGGTCAGCGGGGCGGCGTCGAACGAGGACACGGCGTCAGGGACGGGCACGGCGAAGCGCTCGTCGACGAGGGCGTACTCGGCCCAGGCGCCGTCGACGCCATAGCCGCTGTTGGTCTGGGCGTGGCACAGGGTCTCCCGCCCGGACACGCAGTAGCGGCAGCGCCCGCATGCCGAGCCCAGCCAGGCGACCGCGACCCGGTCGCCGACCGCGCGGACGCCAGGTCCGGGGCCGACGTCGACCACCACGCCGATGCCCTCGTGGCCGGGGATGAACGGCGGGTTCGGCTTGACCGGCCAGTCGCCGCGGGCGGCGTGGACGTCGGTGTGGCAGATGCCGCTGGCCTCCAGGCGCACGAGCACCTGTCCGGGTCCTGCCCACGGCACGGGCACCTCCCGGATCTCCAGGTCGGCGCCCAGCACGGGCACGACCGCGGCGCGCATCGTGGCCGGGACGGGGGAGCCCATGTGGGCGGCACGTGGAGGATCGGTGGTCATCAGGGGGGTCCCATCGGGTCGCGGGTGCTGGCGGCTGCCGTCCGTGACGCTCGTCGCCGATCAGCGACGCGAGTAGGGCCTGCAGGCCCGCGCCCCCGGGACGGTCGACCGTCGGGAGCCCGGCTGCGAAGGCTCCGGCATCCCCGCGCGCCCGTCCTCGGGCCTTTCGGCGTCGCGGGGTCGGGACCTGCTCCTCTCCACCGGGGCGGCCTCGGGCGCAACGGTGTCGGGCATGGCGACGACCCCGGCCCGCGTCCCGCTGGCCGCCTACGCCAGGCGGGCCTCGGAGTACGCGCAGGACACCCGGTTCTTCCAGTACTGGCGCGACGAGCTGGTCCGTGCTCTGCCGCTGCGATCGGGCGACACCGTGGTCGACGTGGGCTGCGGCAGCGGCCTGTGCCTTGCCGGGCTGCGTGCGAAGGTCGGTCCGACCGGACACGTCGTCGGCGTCGAGGAAGCGGCGGCCATGGTCGCCATGGCCCGCGCCGAGGTGCAGCGGGGGGGCTGGCGGGAGGTCACGCTGCTGTGCGAACCGGCGGAGCGGTTCACCCTTCCCTCGCCCGCCGACGCGGCGTTGTTCTGCGCGGTGCACGACGTGCTGGTGTCACCCAGCGCGCTGGACAACGTGTTCGGTCAGCTCCGGCCCGGAGGGTGGGTCGTCGCGGGCGGTGGGAAGTGGCCTCCGGCGTGGAACCTGCCGCTGACGGCGGTGGTCGCCGCATTGCACGGGCCTTACGTGCGGGACATGGCCGGGTTCGACAGGCCGTGGCGGCTGCTCGAGAAGTACGTCGAGGACCTCGTCGTCACCGAGGTCGCCTTCGGGGCGGGATTCCGGGCGCTCGGGCGGGCGCGCTGAACGCGACACGCGGGAGGCCTCTCGGGGTTCAGTCGTCCCCGGCGTGCTCGCGGCTCGCTTCGATCTCCCGCTCCACCTCGGCGTACGGGCGGCGCGCGACGGACGCTCCGACGAGCTGCGCGTCGACCAGGCCGGGCTCCGGCTCGTCGAGATCGGCGATCACCGCCGTGCCTCCCGCGGGCACGGCCTGCGCCAGGTGTCCGACCGCGAGCTCCTCGGGCCGCTGCTCGGTGGCGCCGAACAGCGAGACCAGCTGGTTGCCGAACAGCAGCGTGTCGAGCGGCCCGAGCAACACCGTGACCAGGGCACCGAGGCGGGGGTGCCGGTCGGCGAAGGACACCGCGTCGCCCACCTCGTGGTCCAGCGAGAGGCGGCCCCGCGCGTCGCGATGCACGATCGCCGCGGCCCGCAGTTCGAGCGTTCCCGCCGCGTCGAGCGCCCGGAGCGTGTCGAGCACCTTCCGGGGGTCCGCGCCGGTCACGACCACGACGTTCTCAGCCATGTGCGCAGGCTAGTGCGGCGGAATGGGCTTCTACGTCTCATACCGCCGCCGGACCACGTCCTGCGACGTCAGCTCGCGGCGGGCCACGACGCGCAGCACGTCGCGACGCGTGACGATCCCGACGAGCTTGCCGTCGTCGACGATCGGGACCGACCGCAGCCTGGCGTCGAGCATCATGGCGACGACATCGGCCAGGTCGTCCTCGGGTCGCATCGCCGCCGGGGACGGGGTCATGACCTCCTGGACCGCGGGCTCGGGCCCCGGGGTGATCGCCCACCCGTCCGGCGCGATCCGGCCGCGTACCAGGTCGGCCTCGCTGGCGATCCCGACGAGCCGCCCGCCCGCGTCCACGACGGGCGCGGCGGTGAAGCCGTGGGAGCACAGGAGCGCGGCGGCCGCGGGCACCGGGGCGTCCGGCCGAAGGGTGATCACGGGACTCGTCATGACGTCGCGCGCCTTCATCTCAGTTCCTCCCGCCCGGCCAAGCCGCTGGTTCCGCTGTCGAATGGATCTCGCCTCGCACTTCCACCTCAGCCTCCCGACACGACGTGCGCGTCCGGGCCGGGGAAGTACACCGACTCGTGGCCGTCGTCCCAGCGCACCCGGTAGTGCTCGTGCTCGCCGTCGCCGATCACCTCCACCACCTCGCCACGGCGTCGCGCGGCGGCGAGCGTGCTGGACTCGACGACGATCTGGTCACCACGGTTGGCGTGCATCGATCCTCCTGGGGACGTCCGGTGCAGACAAGCACCGGGAGCAGGCCGCGGCCAGGGCCGTTGGACCTTGCGCGGCGGGTTGTTGTCGTACGGCTCGCGTTCAGCGCGTGGTGGCGCCTGCCCCACGCAGCCGCGCCGCGGCGTCCTCCACGTCCGCGCTCGCGAGCTCGAGCAGGCGGTGCGCCAGGTCGGAAAGCGCCCGCGCCGCGGCGAGCTCGTCGCCGATCTCGGGCACGTCCCGGTCGGTGGGGTTGAGCCGGGCCAGTCCGACGCCGACGAGCTGGTCGGAGTCCCGGGTGTGCAGCCGGGCGTGTGCCCGCGTGCGGCCGTCGTGCTCGTCGATGTCGACGGTCACGGTCCAGCGCTTGGTCTCCTGCATCGCTCCTCCTCGGTCGCGTCGTCCGCTCCCGGCGACCGTGCCGCCGTGGACGCACCGCGACGAGGGCCGTTGGCAACCGGCGGGCCGGGTCCAACGACAGGAATGGCCGCGCCGCGCGGCGACGGCGTTCTCGCCACTCGCGGACGGGCCGGTCGGCCCCGCAGGTCGGGCCTATCGGTGCTGCCGTCCGACCGGTCCGCGCACCGACGCTGTGCCCCGACACATGACGATGGGTGAGGGAGGTGGCCCCAATGGCTCGTCGCACGACCCAGATCCGGCGCAGGACCGACCGGGTCGAGGACTGGACGGCCTGGGTGCTGCTCGCCGCGGGGCTCCTGGTGATCATCTTCGGGTGCGCGTTCGGCATCCGGGTCGACGACCAGCTGACCGCGCGGAGCCGGGCCGAGGCGCTGGACCGCACGCCTGCCTCCGCCACGCTGCTGAAGGCCGCGCCGACGATCGCCTCCGCGTACGCCACCGGCTCACCGGTCGGGGTGACCGCGACCTGGGAGGACCGGTTCGGGGTGTCCCACACCGGCATCGTGGACGCGCCGCAGGGACTGGACGCGGGCAGCAGCGTCCCGATCTGGGTCGACCGGTCCGGGGCCGAGGTGTCCGCGCCGACGACCGCAGGCGACGCGTTCGTGGTGTCCGCGATCGCCGCGGGGCTGCTCATCGCCGCCTGCCTGGGCGTACTGGCGTTGTTGTGGGAGGTCGTGCGGCGCGTCATCCTCGCCGTCAACTGCGCGGCGTGGGAACGCGAGTGGCGGACGGTCGCCCCGATCTGGCGCGGCGAAGGCAAGCGCGGCTGAGCACGCCGCACCCGAGGCAGGCACGACCCGCCAGAGCAGTCGGGTCGTGCCCTTCGCCGTCGGGGCCACAGGTCCCGCGCGGCCACCGCCGATCGCCCCTGGCGGTGTCGTGCTGCGGCACCGTCCACTGGGCCGCCGCATGTCCGACGACGAGGAGCCCTCCGTGCCCGACCTCCGCACCGCAGAGCCCGCCGTCGACGTCCTCGCGGCCGCCCAGCCGATCCGCGCGCTCGTGCGCCGCTCCACGCTCGCCGTCGAGCAGCACGACTCCCTCCGCGACGTCGCCAGGGAGCTGATCGCCGCCGACACCGACGCCGCGATCGTCCGCGGCCCCGTCGGGGAGGTCGGCATCGTCACCGAGCGGGATGTCGTCGTGGTCGCGGCGAGCGGCGGCGACCTCGACCGCGAACAGGTGCGCAGCGTGATGTCCGCGGACCTCCTCACCGCCGCCGCCGACGAGCCGATCGCCGCCGTCGGTCGGTCGATGGTCGGCGCGGGCGTGCGTCATGTCGTGGTCTGTGACGGAGCGCGGGTCGTCGGCGTCGTCTCGGCGGCCGACGTCCTGGACGCGCTCCTGGCCTGAGCGGCGGGCACTTCGGCCCGACCGGCGTGGGCCGTCCGCCGCGACGGCCAGGTGGTTCCGGCCCTGGTCGACGCGGGGTGCGCGGATGAGCCTGGTAGCAGGCCACCGACCGCATGCACCGGTGGGCAGCACGCTCACGGAGGAAGCCATGACCCTCGCCACCACCCGCGCACCCGTCCGGGTCGACGCCCGGCTCGACGCCCCGCTCAGCCGCTGGCTGTGGCTCGTCAAGTGGGTGTTGGTCATCCCGCACGTCGTGGTGCTGACGTTCCTGTGGGCCGCGTTCGCCGTCGTCACGGTGGTCGCGTTCTTCGGGATCCTCATCACCGGCCGGTACCCACGGACGATCTTCGACTTCACCCTCGGGGTGCTGCGCTGGTCCTGGCGCGTCGCGTACTACGCCAGCGGCGGGTTCGGCACCGACCGTTACCCACCGTTCTCGCTGGGGCCCGAGCCGGACTACCCGGCGACGCTGGACATCGCCTACCCCGAACACCTCTCGCGCGGGCTGGCGCTGGTCAAGTGGTGGCTGCTGGCCATCCCGCACTACCTCGTGCTCGGCTTCCTGCTCGGAGGCGGCGGCTACCTCGCCACGCGCAACGGCGCCGGGCTGGGTGGCGGCCTCATCGCCCTGCTCACGCTGATCGCGGTGGTCATCCTCCTGGTCACCGGCCGTTACCCCAAGGGCCTGTTCGACCTCGTGCTCGGCCTGGACCGGTGGGTGCTGCGGGTCGCGGCCTACGCCGCGCTCATGACCGACGTGTACCCGCCGTTCCGCCTCGACCTCGGCGGCGCCGACCCGGAGTCCCTCGTCGTCGGCGGCCCCCCGGCCGCCGAGGCCCAGATGCCGGTTTCTGGGCCGGTGTCCGGGCCGGTTTCTGGGCCGGTTTCCGGGCCCGAGCCTGCGCCGACGCGGTGGACGGCGGGGCGCGTGGTGACGCTCGCCGTCGGGTCGGTGCTGCTCCTGAGCGGCATCGGCGTCATGGGCTCCGCGACCGCGCTGCTGGTCGCGGACACGCACGGCCGCGACGCCACGGGCTTCGTCGCCACCCCGGCCCAGCGCTTCACCGGCCAGGGATACGCCCTCGTCGCCGACCCGGTCCGCCTGCGCGCCGCGGCGGGCGACACGGACCTGCCCGGCGTGCTCGGTGACGTCCGCGTCCGGGCGACCGGCACGTCGCCTTCAGGCGTGTTCGTCGCCATCGGCCCTTCCGCCGCCGTCGACACCTACTTGGCGAACGTCGCGCACGACCCGCTCACGTCGCCGAGCACGGCCGCGCCGACCCCGTCGACGCGGTCGACCCCCGGTGGCCCGCCCGCGACGCCGCCCGCGCAGAAGTCGTTCTGGGTCGAAAGCGCGTCGGGCACCGGTCAGCAGGAGCTGGTCTGGACGCCCGCTCCCGGTGACTGGGCGCTGGTCGTGATGAACGCCGACGGCTCGCGGCCGGTTGCCGCCGACCTGTCGTTCGGTGCCACCGCGCCCTTCCTCCGGCCGATCTGGACCGGCCTCTACGCGGCCGGTGGGGCCTCGTTCGTGGTCGGCGCCCTCGTCGTCGCGCTGGCCCTGCTGTGGGCCGCTGGCAGGCGGGTGCGCCAGTGACCGCGGGCTGGTGACGGTCACCGAGAAACGGAAGAAGGGCGGCCCCCATGGGGACCGCCCTTCTTCCGTCGGTCGGGCTACGGAGTGCTTGCCCAGGCGGTCGCGGCGTCCATCTCGTCGAAGCCGAAGTGGCGCACCCGCGGGTGGGCGACGAGCTCGGCGATCGTCGCGGCCACCGTGCCCAGCGGGCCGTCGACCGCGAACGCGACCCGGTCGACGTGCCGGTGGTGCCCGACGACGAAGCGCAGGTGCCGGACGAGCCCGCCGACGTTCTCCCAGCCGGGGAACGCGCGGGCGTGCAGCACGAGCCCGTGCAGCGCCGGGTGCTCGGCGAGCCAGCCGTCGACGACGGTGGCCAGCGCCTCGACGTCCTCGACGCGCAGCGGCTCGGCCACCTCGACGACCACCACGCCCGCGTCCGCCAGTACGCGGTGGGTGATGCTCGGCCCCGCGGGCAGGCCCTCCAGCCAGGCCACCGCCTCGGCGCGGCGGTCCTGGGTGAAGATCCGCAGGGGATAGGGCATCAGGAACCCGGCCACCTGCATGACCGGGCCGACCCAGGCGAGGTCGCTCACGACCGCGCAGCCGTCGAACGTGCCCAGCGCCCGCAGCCCCAGCTTGACGTCCTCGAACGCGGCCTCGGGCGTGATGCCGTCGAAGCCGTCCACCTCGACCAGACAGCGCAGCCTGCGGTGCTCGCGCTGCACCTCGTCGAGGAGCGGGACGACGACCGTGTCGTAGTCCGCTCGGGTGATCTTGCCGCTGCAGCGCACGCCGTCGATGCCCGCGGGCAGGCCTTCGATCTTCTCCATCACCGGTCAAGGGTCCCGTCGGGCCCCGGTACGCCGACACGGCCGAAGGACCCGGTTCCCCGACGGAAGCCCCGCATCTTCGGGGCGTTGGGCCCGTGAGCTCGCCCGCCCGATCGCCGACAGTGGAGGGGTGAGGCGCGAAGGTGACGTTCCCGGGCTGGATCGGCTCGTCCACGCGGCGCAGGGCCGCCTGACCGGCGGGCTGTCCCCGGTGTCGGCGGGTCTGGCCGCGCTGGACTGGGCCGTGCACCTCGCCGACTCGCCCGCCCACCTCGCCCGCCTGGGCGTCACCGCCGCGCAGAAGGCCGCCCGGCTGGGCGACTACGCCACCCGCCGTTCACTGGGACAGGCTGCGACGCCCTGCGTGCGGCCGACGCGGGGGGACCGCCGCTTCGACGACCCCGCGTGGCAGCGGTGGCCGTTCGACGTGCTGGCACAGGCTTTCCTGCTCGTCGAGCAGTGGTGGCAGGAGGCGACGCTGGGCGTCGAGGGGGTGAGCGCCGCACACGGGAACCAGGTGGCCTTCGTCGCGCGCCAGCTGCTGGACACCTGCGCGCCGTCGAACTTCGTCGCGACCAACCCGGAGGTGCTGGACGCGACGGTCCGCGAGCTCGGCGCCAACCTGGTGCGCGGCGCCACCCGCCTCGCCGCCGACGCCCTGCGCGCCACCCGCGGGCAGCCGCCGGACGGCGCCGAGCGCTTCGTCGTCGGCCGGGACGTGGCCGCCACCCCCGGCAAGGTCGTGTTCCGCAACCGGCTGATGGAGCTGATCCAGTACACGCCCACCACGGAGACGGTCTACGCCGAGCCGGTGCTGATCGTGCCTGCGTGGATCATGAAGTACTACATCCTCGACCTGACGCCCGAGGACTCGCTGGTCCGCTACCTGGTGGGGCAGGGCCACACGGTGTTCGTCGTCTCGTGGCACAACCCGGACGGCGAGGATCGCGACACCGGCCTCGACGACTACCGGATGCTCGGCGTGATGGCCGCGCTGGACGCCGTCGGACGGGTCGTGCCCGACCGGCCGGTGCACGCGGCGGGCTACTGCCTCGGCGGGACGCTGCTGACGATCGCCGCGGCCGCGATGGCCCGCGACGGCGACAAGCGGCTCGCGAGCGTCACGCTGTTCGCCGCGCAGACGGACTTCACCGAGGCGGGCGAGCTGCTGCTGTTCACCGACGAGGACCAGATCAGCTTCCTCGAGGACGCGATGTGGGAGCAGGGCTACCTGGACGGCAGGCAGATGGCGGGGGCCTTCCAGCTGCTGCGGTCGAACGACCTGCTGTGGTCGCGGTCGGTCCGCGAGTACCTGCTCGGTGAGGCCGAGCCGATGTCCGCGCTGATGGCCTGGAACGCCGACGGCACCCGGCTGCCCTATCGGATGCACGTGGAGTACCTGCGCGGGCTGTTCCTGGACAACGACCTCGCGCAGGGCCACTACCAGGTGGGCGGCCGCCCGGTCGTGGTCAGCGACATCCGCGCGCCGATCTTCGCGGTGGCCACCGAAAGCGACCACGTGTCGCCGTGGCGCTCGGTGTTCAAGCTGCACCTGCTCGTCGACACCGATGTGACGTTCCTGCTGACCAGCGGCGGCCACAACGCCGGGATCGTCAGCCCGCCCGGGCATCCGCACCGGCACCACCGGGTCACGACGCACCGAGAGGGACAACCCTACGAGGATCCGGACACCTGGATGCTGGCCACCGCCGAGGAGCAGGGGTCGTGGTGGCCGCGGTGGCAGCGCTGGATCGCGGAGCGGTCGGGCGAGCGGGTCGCACCCCGGCCCCTCGGCATCCCCGGCACCGGACCGCTCGCCGACGCGCCGGGCGTGTACGTGCACGAACGGTGACGGTCGCTCACCGGCCGGGCGGCGTCTCCGGGTCGACGCGGAAGACCGGGTAGTCGGCCACGATCCGCTCGAACGCGGCGAGCGGGGCCTTGCGGTCGACCGGCACGTGCGGTCGCGCCCCCGGCGCGACCTCCAGGAAGCGGCGCAGGATGGGCGCGCGCCGGGAGACGTCGATCTCGGTGAGGCGCACCCGCACACGGTCCCGACGGCACAGCACGGCGCGGCCTCCCGCCGCCCGCACGTTGCGCACCCAGTTGGCGTGCCCGCCGAGCATCGGCACCAGGTAGTCGTGGCCGTCGTACGCGGTGACGACCAGCGGCACCGCGACCGTCGCACCGGAGCGGCGCCCGACGACCTCGAGGGTGACCGCCCGGCGGGGCGCGAGCAGACCCGCCGCGAACTGCCTCGCCGACATCCGGTTCAGGACCCGCGCCAACGCCCGTGGCCTGCCGCCCCGGTACATCCAACGGCGCAGCGCATACCGGGTCCGCGCGCCCGGGCCGACGCCACGGGGCCCCACGTCCGTCATCCGCTCCACTCTCCGGCCGGTCAGGCCCGGGCGACCGCGTCGAGCAGCACGCCAAGGACGTCACGTATCGACACGAGGCCGATCCAGGCGCCGTCGCCGTCGCGCACGGGGATGTGCCGGACGCCTGCGTCGCGCATCAGCGTCCCGACGTAGGCGATGCTGTCGGTGGGTGCGGCCGTGACCAGGTCGGTCGTCATGATCCCGCCCGCCTGCTCGGTGTCGACCTCGCCGCTGCCCGCGACGACGGCGACGACGTCCCGTTCCGAGACCAGGCCGGTGGGTGCCCCGGCCGCGGTCACGAGCACGGCCCCGATCTCATCCGCGACGAGCTCCTGCGCGACCGCGCGCACCGACTCGTCGGTCCCGATGCTCGCCAGGTGGCGGGCCATCAGGTCGCGGACGGGGTCGGCGGGCGTCAGGTGACCCGCGGTCGTCTTCACGGAAATCGCTCCTCGTGCTCGGGTGGCATGCGGCTGGTTGTGGACGGCGGTGATGGTCTCCGGCCCGCCCGGCCGGGAACAGGGGCCGACCGGCGGGGCCGGGTGGGGTCGGAGGTCCTCGCCGGTTGGGTCGGCGGGTGGGCCCCGATGATCGGCGTCAGTACAACGGCGTGACGGGGGCGTCGGCGAGGCGCTCGTCCACGCGGTAGGTCAGCTGGTCGACGACCGCGATGGCGCCCTCGACGCGTTCGGTCGACTTCACCAGCCGCTCGGCGTCGCCGCGGGTCGCGACCTCGCCCGTGAGCGTGACGACGCCGTCCCGGACATCGACCTGGACGCCGTCCGCGTCGGCGCCCGGCACCTCCTCGACGATCTCCGTGCGGAGCGACGCGTCGTCGCGCAGGAAGACCGTCAGCACGTCCGAACGGGACAGCACCCCGACGACGCGGCCCGCCTCGTCGCACACCGGCATCCACCGCAGGTGGCGCTCCATCATCAGCCGGGCCGCGGTCGCGACCGTGGTCGTCGGCGCCACGGCCTCGACGAACGCCGTCATGAGCTCGGCCGCCGTCGTGGCGCCGACCTTGCCCTCCGGCCGGTCGCGGTGGGTGTGGCGCGCCCGCCAACGCCCTGACCCGGGGCCGGAACGGGCGGCGGAGGCCATCAGGTCGGCCTCCGAGACGACGCCCAGCAGCACGCCCGCGGGATCGACGACCGGCACCGCGCGGACACCCGCGTCGTGCAGCAGCTTGGCCAGGTTGGAGAACGACGCGTCCGGTGTCACCGTGACGACGTCCTTCGCCATCACCTCGGAAACAGCAGTGTGGCGCATGTCAAACCTCCTAGACCTGCAGCGCCGCGAAGGCGGGCTCGGTGGTGGGGACCGGCTCGGCGATCTTCGTCGGCCGCACGATCGTCACGGGGCAGGTGGCGTGCAGGATGCAGTGCAGCCCCACCGACCCGAGCAGCGCGCTGCGCACCGCGCCGCGGCCGCGGTGGCCGAGCACGAGCACGTCGGCGCCCTCGGCCGCGTCGACAAGCACGCGGCCGGGCGCGCCCATCTCCGCCTGGACGGTGACCGGCACAGCGGCCAGCTCCGGGTGCGCGTGCAGGATCTGGTCGAGCTCCTGCCGGACGTTCTTCCGGACTTCCTCGGTGACCTCCTCTGGCGGCGGCAGGACGGGCATGCCGTAGACGTCCGCCCAGTACTCGGGCAGCCGGGCGGCGGCGACGACCAGCAGCCGCGCGCCGCGGCGCGCCGCGTCCCGGAAGGCGAACTCGATGGCGGTACGGGACGCGGGCGAGCCGTCCGCGCCGACGACGACTGTTCCGGTGGGCGTCATCTCACACTCCTCGTCAAGGGCGCGACCACGGGCGGCCTGCTCCGCCCCCAACGCTTCCCCAGCGCGGCCCTGTGCGGCACGGGCCGAAGTCACGACCGGACCGGCCAGTAGTCCCATTTCGCGGGATCCTGCCTCCGGCGCGACGGCGATGGCCGTCAGCGCCGTCGACGGCGTAGGCGGCGTCACGCTGTCATTAGCTATAGCAAGAGGTAGCGTTGGCACGCGATGGGCACGAAGACGGACCCTGCGCGGTCGCCGACGCTGCGGTCGATGGTCCCGTCGGTGTTCCTGCCCGCCATGGTCTACGAGATCGGCAACGGCGCCGTCGCCCCGGTAATCGCGATCACCGCGCTCGACCTCGGCGCCTCCGCGGGCACGGCGGGGTTTCTCGTCGCGCTGCTGGGCATCGGGCAGTTGGTGGGCGACGTCCCGGCCGCGGCACTGGCGGCACGGCTCGGTGACCGGCGTGCGATGGTCGTCGCGGGCGGCGTGTCGATGGTGGCGATGCTGGGGTGTCTGCTCGCTCCGTCGCTGGCGGCGTTCGGTGCGAGCCTGTTCGTGATCGGCATGTGCAGCGCGACGTTCTACCTCGCACGGCAGTCGTACCTGACCGAGGTGGCGCCGCTGGACCTGCGTGCGCGGGCGCTGTCGATGCTCGGCGGCGCCCATCGGATCGGGCTGTTCGTCGGGCCGTTCGTCGGTGCCGCGGTGATCAGCATGGCGTCGTTGCGCGCCGCGTATCTCGTCGCCGTCGCGACGGCGGGATTGGCCGTCGCGCTCCTGTTGGTGATCCCGGACATCGAGCCAGCGGACGGCGCCTCGCGACCGGTGCCGTCCCGACGACGCACGGTGGACGGGTTCGCCTCGACCGTGCGGGCACATCGACGGCTGCTGCTGACGCTGGGTGTCGCGGTGCTGGCGATCGGGGCGGCGCGCGCGGCCCGACAGGTCGTGCTGCCGCTGTGGGCGGTACACATCGGGCTCAGCCCGGAGGCGACCAGCCTGGTCTTCGGGGTCGCCAGCGCCGTGGACATGGCGCTGTTCTATCCGTCGGGGAAGGTGATGGACCGCCACGGCAGGCTCGCGGTGGCGCTTCCGTCCATGCTGGTCCTGGGTGCGGCCATGGCGCTGCTGCCGCTGACCGGCGGGGTGGTCGGGCTCACGGCGGTGGCCATGGTGATGAGCTTCGGCAACGGCATCGGGTCGGGCATCGTCATGACCCTCGGCGCCGACGTCGCGCCAGCGGCGAACCGGCTGCGCTTCCTGTCGATGTGGCGGCTGATGAGCGACACCGGCAACGCGCTCGGCCCGGTGGTCGTGTCGGTGATCGCGGGGGCGTGGGCGCTGGCGGCGGGGATCGTCGCCGTCGGCGGGGTCGGCCTGCTCGCCGCCGGTGCGCTGGCGGTCTGGGCGCCGAGGTACTCGCCGTTCGCGACGCGGGCGATGATGCGCGCGCGCCGCGAGGCGGTGGCCACCGCGGGGCCCTGAAGGCCGCCGCGGTGACCTCGCCGTGCCGGGCCTGTGCCCGGCCGGTGGCGCGGCCCGGACCGCTCAGGCCTTCGCCTGCATGCTCGAGCGGGCCGGGTTGCCCTGCTGTTCGGCCTTCGGGTCGGTCTCGTCCGCCTTGGCCCGCACGCCCTCCTCGATCCGCTTGCCGATCTCGGGGTCGACGTTGCGCCAGTACTGGAACGCGCGGTTCAGCACCGGCTCGGTCACCCCGTTGAGCAGGTGCCCGACGACGTTGTCGACCAGCCGGGCGCGGGCGGCGTCGTCCATGACCTCGCGCACGAGCGTGCCCGGCTGGCCCCAGTCGTCGTCCTCGGCGTGGTCGACGTAGGCGGTGCGCATGATCTCGCCGTCGGCATACCAGCTCGGGACGCGGCCGTAGCGCTCGGTGTCGGCGGCCGGGCCGCCCTTCGAGTTCGGGGCGTAGACGGGGTCGGTCACGCCGTGGATCCGCATCGCCCCGTCCTTGCTGTAGGAGTGGACGGGCGACGTCGGGGCGTTGACCGGGATCTGCTGGTAGTTGGCGCCGAGGCGGTGGCGGTGCGCGTCGGCGTAGGAGAACAGCCGCGCCAGCAGCATCCGGTCGGGGCTCGGGCCGATGCCCGGCACCAGGTTGTTGGGCTGGAACGCGAGCTGCTCGATCTCGGTGTGGTTGTCGGTGGCGTTGCGGTCCAGCGTCATCCGGCCGACCTCGATCAGCGGGTAGTCGGCGTGCGGCCACACCTTCGTGAGGTCGAACGGGTTGAACCGGTAGGTCTTCGCGTCGTCGAACGGCATGACCTGCACGTGCAGCGTCCAGCTCGGGTACTCCCCGTCGCGGATGTGCTCGAAGAGGTCGCGGGTGTGGTAGTCGGTGTCGACGGCGGCCATCTGGTCGGCCTCGTCCTGGGTGAAGAACTGCGCGCCCTGGTCGGTCTTGAACGTGTACTTCACCCAGAACTCCTCGCCCGCCGCGTTGATCCACATGTAGGTGTGCGAGGTGTAGCCGTTCATGTGCCGCCACGTGCGGGGGATGCCGCGGTCGCCCATCAGCCAGGTGACCTGGTGCGCGGACTCGGGGGAGAGCGTCCAGAAGTCCCACTGCATGTCGTGGTCGCGCAGGTTGTTGTCGGCGCGCCGCTTCTGGGAGCGGATGAAGTGCTGGAACTTCATCGGGTCCTTGACGAAGAAGACCGGCGTGTTGTTGCCGACCATGTCGTAGTTGCCCTCGGACGTGTAGAACTTCAGCGCGAACCCGCGCGGGTCGCGCCAGGTGTCGGGGCTGCCTCGCTCACCTGCCACGGTGGAGAAGCGGGCCACCATCTCGGTGCGCGCCCCCGGCTGGAACAGCGCGGCCTTGGTGTAGGCGCTGACGTCGCCCGTCACCTCGAAGCGCCCGTACGCCCCGCTGCCCTTGGCGTGCGGCTGGCGCTCGGGGATCCGCTCGCGGTTGAACTGCGCCATCTGCTCGATGAGATAGCTGTCCTGCAGCAGGATCGGCCCGCCGGGACCGACGGTGAGCGAGTGCTCGTCGCTCTCGACGGGGACACCCGCATCGGTGGTGGTGAAGAAGCGTGGCTCAGTCGACATGCCGTAGCGCGTACCCCGAGTGCCTGGGTTCACACCTCGGACGGCCAACCGTTCCGCTCCACGGTGTTTGCGGGGGAGCCGGATGGCTACGCCCCATGTGGCGGCGGTCCGCGCGGCGGACGTCCGCCCTGCCGCGGCGGTTGAACCGCCAGCCGTCGCGGTTCGTCCCGCGCGAGCGGCTCGGCCTGCGGACGCCCGCACAGCGGCGTACGGTCGCAGAAGGTCGCGTCGACGCGCGGCCGCGGGCCCAAACCGGTTGCCCTCCCCGGAACGTCTCGAGGTCGACCTATGTCCGCATCCGCTGTTCGTGCGCCCGAAGCGCGTGCGCCCGAACCGGTTGCCGCCGCCCGTTCGCAGCCGCCGAGCGAGTACGCCGCGCAGATGCCCCGCCTGCACGAGTACGCCGCGCTGGCGGAGGCCGACCCGCGCCGCGCCGACCTGCGTGAGCAGCTGATCCTGACATTTCTCCCGGTCGTCGAGCACCTGGCGCGGCGGCACGCCAACAGCGGGATCGGCGCCGCCCATGAGGAGCTCGTGCAGGTCGGGACGATCGCGCTGATCAACGCGATCGACCGCTGGGACCCGAGGCTGGCCCACGGCGAGTTCCTCGGCTACCTCATCCCCTGCGTACGGGGGGAGATGCTGCGGTGGTTCCGGGACCGCACCTGGCCGGTGCGGGTGCCGCGCAGGCTCAAGGACCTCGCCGCGACCATCGCCAAGGCCACCGAGCCGCTGTCGCAGGAGCTCGGTCGCGCGCCGCGGCCCAGCGAGCTGGCCGCGCGGCTCGGGGTCGACGTCGAGGACGTCATCAGCGCTCTCGACGCCCGGGCCAACCAGACCGCGGGAGCGCTCGACGCCGTCGATCCCGACCTCGGCGTCGCGCTCGTCGAGCGGCTCGGCGCGGCGGACGAGAACCTGGACAAGGTCGAGTACCGCCACGCGCTGCGGCCGCTGCTCGACGGGCTGCCCGAGCGGGAGCGCACGATCCTCGCGCTGCGCTTCTTCGGCGAGATGACCCAGACGCAGATCGCCCAGCGGATCGGCATCTCCCAGATGCACGTCTCCCGCATCCTGGCGCGCACGCTGCGGCACCTGCGTGTCGCGCTGACGGCGGATGCCGCGGACTGACCGGTGCCCGTTCGTCCGGCGCCTGCAGACCGCGCTTTCTACGATCGTGGGGGCGGTGAGGAGGCCGGATGGACGAGCAGGGCGTCGTGCTGGACGACCAGGAACGCGCGTCGTGGTCGGCGGTCGAGCACCTGGTGCGCCTGTTCCGACTGCGCAGCACCGACGAGCTCGCGCTGGTCTCGGCGGTGTGCGGGGAGGCGGTCCGGCTGATCGACCCCGCGCGGCACGCGGGTGTGATCCTCGCCGTCGGCCGTCGCCACCTCGACATCGTCGCCACGAGCGGCCCGGTCCCGCAACGTCTTGACGAGCTGCAGCAGCGGGAAGGCCAAGGGCCGTGCCTGGACGCCGCGCGGACGCAGGAGGTCGTCCGGGTCGCCGACGTGACCGCGGACCGACGCTGGCCGCCGTTCGCGACCGAGGCCGCCGACGCGGGCGTGCGCTCGATGCTCTGCCTGCCGCTGCACGTCGACACGACGACGTTCGGCACGCTCAGCCTCTACGCCGACGCGCCGCACGCCTTCGAGGACGCCACCGAGCCGGTGGCGAGGGTGCTCGCCGTCCTCGCGGCCATCACGCTCTCGGAGTCCCGGGGCAGGCTGAACCTGGAGAAGGCGTTGGAGAGCCGGGACCTGATCGGGCAGGCGAAGGGGATCATCATGCACGCCCTCCGGGTCACCGCGCAGGACGCCTTCGCGCTGCTGGTCCGCCGTTCGCAGGAGACCAACACCAAGCTCGTGGACGTCGCCGAGGCCGTCGTCGCGACCGGGGCCCTCTGACCCGTGAGCTGGTGCCGGGTAGCGGGTGACATGGCATAGGGTTCGTGGCCGATGTGCTTCTGCGGAGGTGGCGATGGCTGACGAGGCGCAGCGGGTGTACGCGCTACTGCGGACCAGCGGGCAGGAGCTGCTCGACCGCTGGGTCGACGTCGCCGCGACGTCCCTGCAAGGCCGGTTGACGCGAGCCGAGCTGGAACGGGCCTGCGGTGACCTGCTGGCGGCGCTGACGCCCGCGCTCGACGCCGCAGGGTTGGACATCCGGGCCGACGCGTACGCCTCGGCCCGCGCGTTGCTGAGCGAGATGTCGCGGGACCGCGCCCGGCGCGGCTTCAGCCCCAGCGAGACCGCCACCGACGTCTTCGCGTTGAAGGAGGCCCTCTTCGCCGTCGCCGACGCCCGCGGCGACACCCAGGAGACGGTCGTCGCCGTCTCGCGCTGGGTCGATGCCCTCGGTCTCTACACCTTCGAGGTGTTCGCCCGTGTCCGGGAGCAGGTGATCACCGACCAGGCCGAGCAGCTGCTCGAGCTGACCACGCCGGTGGTGAAGCTCTGGGAAGGCGTCGTGGCCGTGCCGTTGATCGGCACGTTGGACTCGGCACGGACGCAGGTCGTGATGGAGAAGCTGCTGCAGACGTTGGTCGACACCGGGTCCGAGCACGCGATCATCGACATCACCGGGGTGCCCGCCGTCGACACGGAGGTCGCCCAACACCTGCTCAAGACCGTGGTCGCCGCGCGGCTGATGGGCGCGGAGTGCACGATCTCCGGCATCCGCCCGCAGATCGCCCAGACGATCGTGGCACTGGGCATCGAGTTCGGGGACATCCCGACCAAGGCCACCCTCGCCGACGCCCTGCTGCACGCCATGCGCAGCAGCGGCATCGAGGTGGTCCGCCGTGCGCGCACTGGCGCAGGCTGATGGACCGCGTACCGATCCTGTCCCTCGGCGACGTCCTGCTGGTCTCGATCCAGGTGGATCTGCAGGACGAGTCGGTGCTGGCGCTGCAGGAGGACCTCGCCGCGCGCATCGTCGCCTCCGGCGCCTCGGGTGTCGTGATCGACATCTCGGCCGTGGAGATCGTCGACTCCTTCATCGGGCGGATGTTCGCCACGATCGCGGCGCTGTCGAAGGTGCTCGACGCCGAGACGGTCGTCGTCGGCATGCGCCCGGCCGTCGCGATCACGCTGGTCGAGCTGGGGCTGTCGCTGCAGGGGGTGCGCACGGCGCTCGATCTCGAGCGGGGCCTTGCGATGCTGCGCAGGCGTGGCGCGGAACGCGGCATCAGGACCGCGGACGGGACGGACGTGCCCGTCGACGCCGCCGCGCCGGGCGGGGACTGACCGGTGACGGCGCCGGACCCGGTCGACGAGCTGCCGATCCGCACCGGTGACGACGTCGTTCGCGTGCGGCAGGTCGTGCGCGCCCGGGCCAGCGCCGCGCGCCTGTCCCTCGTCGACCAGACCAAGCTGATCACCGCGGCGAGCGAGCTGGCCCGCAACACGCTGGTGCACGGGGGGTCCGGGGTCGCGCGGGTGGAGACGGTGCAGCGCGACGGGCGACGGGGGGTGAAGGCGGTCTTCACCGACACGGGCCCCGGCATCGCCGACGTGGAGAAGGCCCTGACCGACGGCTACACCACCGGCAGCGGGCTCGGGCTCGGCCTCGGCGGATCGCGCCGGCTGGTCGACGACTTCGCGCTCGAGACCGCCGTCGGACAGGGGACGACGGTCACGGTGATCAAGTGGACGCGCTGACCGGTCCCCTTGTCGAGGACGTCGCCTGGCTGCGGCTGGACGAGCCGAGCGCCGTCGGCGCCGCCCGTCGGGCGGTGGAGCAGCTGGCCGCGCGGCTGGGGGCGGGCGGCGTGCGGTCCGCTGAGATCGGGATCGCGGTCACCGAGATCGCGTCGAACGTGCAGCGCCACGGCGGAGGTGGCGCCCTGCTGCTGCGGGCGGTGCGCGGCGCGGAGGCCGCCGAGATCGAGGTCGTCGCGGTCGACTCGGGCCCCGGCATCGCCGACCTCGGTGCCGCGCGCCGGGACGGCAGCTCGACGGCGGGCTCGTTGGGCATCGGGATGGGCGCGATCGAGCGGATGGCGCACTCGGTCGAGATCGCCACGATGGCCGAGCGGGGAACGGTGCTGGTCGCCCGCTTCGACCTGCGGCGTCGTCAACCCGCCATGGCGCACCCCCGACCGGTCGACGCCGCGGGCATCACCCGCGCCCTCGCGGGCGAGGAGGTGTGCGGGGACGCCTACGCCATCCGCAGGCACGGCCGTGGCCTGAGCCTGATGGTGGCCGACGGCTCGGGCCACGGCCCGTTGGCCGCGTCGGCCTCGTCCGCCGCCGTGCGCACCTTCCTGGACCCGGACCGGGCATCGGACCCACCGGCGGAGGTGCTCGGCCGCGTGCACGGTGCCCTCACCGGCACGCGCGGAGCGGCGGTCGCCGTCGCCGAGGTCGACCCCCTCGCCGAGGTCGTCCGGTTCGCGGGCATCGGCAACATCGCGGGTGCCGTCCTTTCCGACGGTGCCAAGCGCAGCATGGTCTCCCTCGGCGGCGTCGCCGGATACCGCAACCCGACGATCCGCACGTTCGAGTACGCCTACCCACCCGGCGCCGTGGTGGTGCTGCATTCGGACGGGGTCCGGTCCCGGTGGTCGGAGGCCGACGTCCGGGGCCTCGTCGGTCGCGCGCCGCTCCTGCTGGCCGCGTCCCTGCTGCGCGACGCCGGGATCCGCCACGACGACGCCTGCGTGCTGGTGGGCAGGGCCGCGTCGTGACGTCTCCGACGCACGAGCTCGTCCGGCTGCGCATCGCCGCCGAGGCGGACGTGTTCGCCGCCCGGCAGCGGGGACGGACCGTCGCCGCCGTCATCGGGCTGGACAACCAGGACCAGGTACGCGTGGCGACGGCGTTGAGCGAGCTCTGCCGCGAGCTCGTGGGCACCGGGCAACCCGCCACCGTCGCGCTGGGCGTCTCGGGCGGCAAGGCGCCCCGGCTGGTGATCACCGCGGTGTGGTCGACGTCGCCGGCCCGTGCCGATCTCGACGGCACCGAAGGACTCGCCGCGGCCGCCCGGCTCATGGACAGCTGCGAGGTGACGACCCGGACCGGAAGGGGTGAGGCCGTGCTCACGAGGAGGCTGCGCGTCAGCAGCGAACCGTTCACCGCGGAGCGCGTCGACACGTTGCGCCGACGGTGCCGGTCGGCGCCGTCCGGGAGCGCGCTGGAGGCCCTGCGGATCCAGAACCAGGACCTGCTGACCGCTCTCGAAGACCTCCAGGCCCGGCAGGACGACCTGGTCCGGGCCAACGCCGAGCTGGAGGAGACCAACCGCGGCGTGCTGGCCCTGCACGCGGAGCTGTCGGACGAGCTCGAGCAGACCAACCGGGGCGTGGTCGCGCTCTACGCCGAGCTCGACGAGGCAACCCGGCAGCTGCGCGCCGCCAGCGAGAGCAAGACCCGGTTCTGGGCCGGTGTCAGCCACGAGCTGCGCACACCGCTCAACTCGGTGCTCGGGCTGGCCCGCTTGCTGCTCGATGCGGAGTCGGACGGTCTGACCGCCGAGCAACGCCACCAGGTCGAGCTGATCCGCGACTCGGGTTCGACGCTGTTGACGCTGGTCAACGACCTGCTCGACGTCGCGAGGGCGGAGGCGGGGCAGATCGACGTCCGGTACCAGATCGTCGACCTCGTCCCGCTCGTCCAGCGACTGTGCGCCGCGCTGCGGCCGATGGTCACCGCGGGCGTCGAGCTCGTCGTCGACGTGCCCGGTTCCGGTCTCGTGATGCGGACCGATCCCGCTCTCGTCGAACGGGTGGTGGTCAACCTGCTCAGCAACGCCGTCAAGTTCACCCAGCAGGGCCACGTGCGCTGCTCGGTCGCCATGGCGGCCGCGGGAGACGCCGTCGAGGTCGTGGTGCGCGACACGGGAATCGGCATCCCGCCCGAGCACCAGGAGCGGGTCTTCGAAGAGTTCTACCAGGTGCCCGGACCTCTGCAGCGGGCACGCGCGGGCACCGGACTGGGGCTGTCCTACGCCCGCAGGGTCGCCACCGTCCTCGGCGGCGGCCTCATGCTGGACAGCGAGCCGGGGCGGGGCACGACCCTCGCGTTGTGGCTCCCGCATGCGCTCGGCGCGGACGACCCCGGCCGCTACGACGACGTGCTGGTGGTGGACGACGACCCCGCGTTCCGGGAGATCGCCCATTCGGCACTGGAGCCGTTCACGGGCCGGATCACCGATGCCGGGTCCGGTGTCGAGGCCCTGCAGATCCTTGCCGGGCACCGCCCCGACCTCGTGATGCTCGACCTGAACATCCCGGCACCGGACGGAAGGGACGTGCTCGACCGGATGCGCGGCGTCCTCGGCCTCGGCGACGTCCCGGTCGTGGTCGTCACGTCGGCGCACCTCACCGCCGCCGACCACGCCGTCCTGTCCGCCTCCGCGGTGGTGCTGGACAAGGCCCGCTTCTCCGCGGAGCTCCTGCCACACGTGGTGGCCGACGCCGCGCGGCTCGTCGGGCGGCGGGCATGAGCATGACCGGTGAGCAGGCGGCGTCCGGCGTGGTGCTGGTGGTCGACGACAACGCGGCCAGCCGCTACGTCGCCAGCAGCTGGCTGCGCCGCAACGACTACCGCGTCGTCGAGGCCGAGACCGGCGCCGAGGCGCTCGCGGTGCTGGCCACCGAACCCGTGGACATCGTCGTCCTCGACGTCGGACTGCCCGACATGAGCGGCTTCGCGGTCTGCGAGCTGATCAAGGCCGACCCGACGATGGGTCAACCCGTGATCCACCTGTCGGCCACGGCGGTACGGGCGGCCGACCGCGTCAGCGGGCTCACCCGCGGCGCGGACGCCTACCTCACCGAGCCGGTCGAGCCGGGTGAGCTCATGGCGACCATCGACGCCGTCCTGCGCTACTACCGCGCCCGCGCCACGGCCGAGGATCTCGCCGGGCGGCTCACGCAGCTGAGCCGCATCGTCCACGACCTCCACGCTGCGACCAGCTTCGACGCGCTCGCCCGCGCGCTCGCCGTCGGTACGGCGGCCCTCTTCGGGTGCCCCGCCATGGCGCTGGTCCCCGCGCTCGAGGGCGTCGTCCGGCGGGCCATCGCCGTCGTCGGGCAGGACCCGTCGGTGGACGCGGCCCCGCAGGCGATGACCGAGGCGCTGCACGCGCCCGGGCAGGGGGACAACGCGACCGTACGACGGCGTTCGGTTCCCGCGACGGCGGACGATCCGGCCTGGCAGGCCTTGCTGGTCAGCGGCAGGCCCGGCCAGCCCGCGCTCTGCGTCGCCATCGCGGCGTCCGCACTGAGCGGGGAGCAGACGACCCTGCTCACCCAGCTCGGCCAGGCCGCGACCCTGGCCGCCGACGCGTTGCGCCTCTACACCGAGGAGCACAGCATCGCGCTCACCCTGCAGCGCAGCTTCCTGCCCGAGCGGACCCCCCGCATCCCCGGCCTCGAGATCGCCGCCCGCTACGTGCCCGCCGCCGAGACGGCCGAGATCGGCGGCGACTTCTACGACGTGATCGAGCTCGACGACGGGCGGCTCCTCGTCGCCATCGGCGACGTCGCAGGCCACTCCATCCATGCCGCGACCGTGATGGTCGAGCTGCGCCACGCCCTGCGCGCCTACGCCGTCGAGGGCCACGAGCCCGCCGAGCTCGTCGCCCTGCTCGAGCGCATGCTGCTGCGGTACCACCCCGACGAGTTCGCGACGCTCTGCGTCCTCCTGCTGGATCCTGCGTCCGACGAGGTGCGGGTCGTCAACGCCGGACATCTGCCGCCCTTGATCGTCGACGAGACCGGGGCGCACTACCTTGACGCCTACGGGCGGATGCTCGGTCTCGGCCTCACACAGCCCCCCGGCACCGTGCACGCCCTACCCGCGACGTGGTCGATCGTGCTGGTCACGGACGGCCTCATCGAGGAGCCCGGCCTTGACCTCGACGCCGCGATGGAGACCCTGCGGGCGTCCGTGCGCCTCGACGTCGAACCCGAGCGGCTCTGCACGCAGTTGTTGGAGCGGTTCACCCGAAGGTCCGACGACATCGCGCTGCTGGTGCTGCGCAAGGCGCGTCCGCGCGGCTGACGGTCAGCCGCATCTCAGCCCGGCTCGGCCGAGGAGCTCGCGGAGCCCAACCCGGCCACGGCGTCCGGGACCGTCCCGAACACCGCGATCTGATCGGCCAACCCGGTGATCTGGATCGGCCGCAACGTGACCCGGCTGCTCGCCACCAGGCGCAGCGCGCGGCCTGCCTTCGCGGCGCCGCGGTGCGCCAGGGCCAGCGCGGCCAGTCCGCTGGAGGACAGGAACTTCACGGCTGTGAGATCGACGACGACGAGCGCATGTCGGGCGACCGCGGCCCAGAGCGCCTCGCTCAGTCGGTCCGCGGTGAGCAGATCGATCTCGCCTGCCACCGTCAGGACGGCGCCGCCTTCGATCGGAACGACCTCGATCGCGATCGGCGTGGTGGTCACCTCGTCATCCGGGCGGACCCGCGCGCAGCATGATCCAACATCAGCCCGCCATCCCTTCACGCGACCACGCTGGATAGTAGAGCGACCGGCGACGGCACGCCGGATGCGGCGCGACGGATCAACAGCGGCGGCCCCACACGGGACTGTCGTTCCCGCGGCGCCCGCGGCGATTCCGGCAAACAGGTTGCGCATCATGGGGCACGCGTTCCCGTTCCCCGCTGATCCATTCCTGCGAGGATGGCTCGCGCGGCGGTGTAGACCGACCTCGCCCTGGGTATGGCTCGGCCCATGGTTGCCTTCGGCTACACCCTGATGACCGAACAGCGCGGGCCCCGGGAGCTGGTCGCGGACGCCGTCGCGGCCGAGAGCGCGGGCTTCGACTTCGAGGTCTGCAGTGACCACTACTCGCCGTGGCTGGACAGCCAGGGGCACGCGCCGAACGCCTGGGCGGTCCTTGGCGCGGTCGCGTCGGCGACCCAACGTGTGCCGCTGATGACCTACGTGACCTGCCCGATCGTCCGCTACCACCCGACGGTCGTCGCCCAGCAGGCCGCCACACTGGCGCTGCTCGCGGGCGACAACCGGTTCACGCTGGGGCTCGGCGCGGGCGAGAACCTCAACGAGCACGTCGTGGGTCGGGGATGGCCGCCCGCGAACGTGCGGCACGAGATGCTGGCCGAGGCCGTGGAGATCATCGGCGAGCTCTTCGCGGGTGGCTACGTCAACCGCGTCGGACCCCACTTCCGCGTCGACTCCGCCAAGCTCTGGGACGTGCCCGACGGCGGTGTGCCCATCGCCGTCGCCGTGTCGGGCCCGCAGTCGGTCGAGGCGTTCGCGCCGGTCGCCGACGCGATGGTGGCCGTCGAGCCGCTGCCCGAGCTCGTGCGCGGGTTCGACGCGGCCGCGGGCGTCACGCTGCCCAAGATCGGACAGCAGCCCATCTCCTGGGGGGCGGACCCGAACGAGGCCGTCGCCCGCGCACACGACCAGTTCCGATGGTTCGCGGGCGGGTGGAAGGTCAACGCCGAGCTGCCGGGCCCCTCGGCGTTCGCCGCCGCCTGCCAGTTCGTCCGGCCCGACGACGTGGCCGAGGCCTTCGCGTGTGGCCCGGACGTCGCCGCGCACGTCGAGGCGGTTCGGCCGTTCGTGGACGCGGGCTTCACCCACGTCGCGCTCGTCCAGGTCGGCGGCGACACCCAGCCGGACTTCCTCCGCTTCGCCGAGGCGGAGCTGATGCCCGCCCTCCGCGAGGAGTACGGCAAGGCCGACGACGCCCGGATCGCGGTCCGGTGAGCCGCTGCCTGCCGGTCACGACCCCGGTCGCGGGCCACGCCAGCATGGGCCCCTACGCGGGCGGTCAGGCCGAGTACCTCCGCGTGTCATGGGCCGACTTCAACGCGCTCGTCCTGCCCGAGGGCGCCGACCTCGAGAACGACTACACGCTGCTGTCCGACGTCTTCCCCGCCGGTTGGCACGGGGTGGAGCTGGCCAGGCCGCGGCCCGGCGAGACCATCGTCATCCCGGCGCGGGACCGGTCGGGCTGGTGGCCGCGCACAGCGCCGTGATCGAGCGCGTCGACGACCTGACCGGCGGCGGACCCGACCGGGGGCGTCGACGCCCGCCTGCGGGACCTGATCACCGAGCGCCGGGCGGAGCCGGGCGTCATCGTCTCCCACGAGCTGCTGCTCACCGACGTACCCGGCGGGTACGACCGCTTCGGCAAGCGCGAGGACGGCTGGACGCAGGTCATCCTGCATCCCGCCGCCTGCTCGCGGAAGGCGTTCGGGACCTGCTGGCCTGCGCGTGCGCCCGCGCGTGCGCCGTATAAGGTTCGCGCGCGTCGCCGTGACCCCCGCGGCGCGGGCAGGTCGTGCTCGCGTACCGGGAGAAGCGCCTCATGACAGATGCTGTGTTCGACATGTCGACCGTGCGGGATGCGTTGGTGCTGACGGCCTGTCGCGACCTCGACATCGCCACCTGGCGTGCCGCGAGCCTGCAGCTGGACGGCCTGTTGTCGCGCTGCGCGCTGCCGGTGGTCCTCGACGTCACGGACGTCTTCGTCGGTGTGGCCGCGCTCCGCGTGCTGCTCGACGTCGTGGACCGCTACGGCAGGACCGGCAGGCCGGTCGGGATCGTCGGCGTCTCGCGGGGGATCGAACGACTGCTCGCTGAGCTCGGACTGCCGCCGTTGCCCACCTTCGCGACGATCGAGGCCGCCCTGGAGGCGGCGTTCGCGCCGCGACCCCGACGGGCGCCTCCTGCGATCCACGGCGGGTGAGCGACCCGGCAGGGGTTCGCGGTGCCGTGGTGGGTGGTGCTGCTGCCGCCTTTCGGTGAAGCGGAACGTCGCCGCTACGCCGACTGCTCGCCACCGACCCGGAGCCGCAGGTTTGCCACCTCCCCGGTCGGGCACCCGGGGCGCATGCCTGCCCGTCCTGAGCCCGAGCCGCCCGCGCCTGCCGGGTACTTCCCGTTCGTCACACCGGCCGACGGCGTGCCGGGCCGCCTGCTCCGTCTGCTGGGGCTGCCGCGGCAGCGCGACGGGGTGCGCTTCGACGGCGTCCTGCTCGACGCCGTCTTCGGGCCGTGGCGGGTCACCACGACGATCGACAACGTCGCGTCGGCGGACCTCGCAGGCCCTTACTCGCCCTGGAAGGCGCTGGGCGCACGGCTGTCGCTCGCCGACCGCGGCCTGACCTTCGGCACCGACCCCGCCGTCGGCGTGTGCATCCGCTTCCGTGAGCCGGTGCGCGGGATCGAGCCGACCGGGCTGCTGCGCCATCCCGGCCTCACCGTCACCGTCGCCCAGCCCGAGCTGCTGGTCGCCAGTCTGCGGGGGGCGATCGGGACGACCTTCGCAGGCTGAGTGCCGTCGGAAGAAGAAGGAGGAACCCGTGCGACTCGACTGGCTACGTCCGGTCTGCGCAAGCCAGGGGCCGTTCGCCACGGTGGTGGTGGACGTCTCGCACGACACCGAGGACGCAGGCCACCTGGCCGAGCTGCGCCGCCGGGCCGTGCGCGACCAGCTCTCCGAGCGGGGCGCCCCGGAAACCGTTCTCGAAAAGATCGACACCGCCTTGGCCGATGCCGACCCAGCCGTGGGCGAGGCGGGCAGAGCCCTCGTCGTCGACGAGCGGGACATCCTCGTCGACGTCCCGCTCGCGTCGCCGCCCCGGGCCGATCACGTGGTGTGGGCGTCGGTGCCGGACCTGCTCCCCGTTGTCAACGCGGTGCCGGAGGAGGTGCCCACCGTCGTGGTGCGAGTGGACGAGGAGGGCGGCGAGCTGCTCGCTCCCGGCGCCGAGGCGCCCCAGCCCGTGGTCGGCCGCACCAAGCCGGTGCACAAGGTCAGGGGAGGGGCCTGGTCCCACCGGAGGATGCAGGCCCGCGTCGAGGAGACCTGGCGCCACAACGCCACGGAGGTCGCCGCCAGGGTCGACGAGCGGGTGCGGGCGGACGACGCGCGGCTGCTGGTGATCGCGGGCGACCCGCGGTCCCGGGCGCGCCTGCGCGACGCTCTGCCGGAGCGCGCGGCGTCCGTCGCCACCGAGGTGCCGCACTCGGGTGGCACCGACCCGGCTGAGCTGTCCGGGGCGGTCGCGGGCGCGGTGGACCTGCTGCTCGACGACGACCGGCGCACCGCCTTCGCCCGCCTCGTCGAGCTGCTCAGGAAGCCCGAAGGGCGCGCCGTGAGCGGCCTCGCCGCGGTGCTCGCCGCGGCGCAAGCCCAAGCGATGGAGACCCTCTTCATCGACCCGGCATGTGTCACCGATGCCACGGCGTGGGTGGGGCCGGAGCCCGCCCAGCTCGCTGCGACGAGTGCCGAGCTGGGCGTTCTCGGCGTCGACGCGGCGCAGGAGGCGCCCGCCGTCGCCGCGCTGGTCAGGGCGGCCGTGTGCGCGGACGCGTCCCTGGTCGTGCTCGACGACCCGGACCTCGTGCTGGGCCGGGACCGGCTCGACGAGCCGTCAGCGGTCCCGGAGTCGGCGGTGCTCGGCGGCGACGTCCTGGCCGACGGTCTGGGCGCGGTGCTGCGCTTCCCCATCTCCTGACGGCTGTGTGCCCCCGACTGAAGGACGGTCGTATCGGGTACCCGGGTGTGCGTTGCACCTGCGACGCATCGGACATTTCCGCGGAGGCGCAATGACGCGCGATGTCGATCGCCCTGGTGAGGACGCGGACTGGAACTTCCACGCCCGGCACGAGACGCCCACGGCGCGGCTGGACCGCAACTGGGGCGACATGCTGCAGGAGCTGCGCGTCGCGCAAACCGGCGTGCAGCTGCTCACCGGGCTGCTGCTCACGGTGCCCTTCCAGGCGCGGTTCGGCGACCTGCTGCCCCACCAGATCGTGGTCTACCTCGTGACGTTCGGCCTGGCGGTGCTGGCCAGCGGCCTGCTGATCAGCCCCGTGGTGCTGCACCGCGTGCTGTTCCGACAGCACGCCCGCCGCAACCTGGTCTCGGCGGGCCAGCGCTTCGCGCTGGCGGGCTTCGCCGCGCTCGGCCTCGCGGTGGTCGGGGTCTGCTCGCTGATCTTCGACGTCGTGCTGGGCGCCATCGCAGGGGTGACGGCGGCGGTGGTCGCGTTCCTGGTGTTCGCGCTGCTGTGGGGTGCCTGGCCTGCCCACCTCCGCGCGCGGGTGGCGGAGGAGGAAGAAGAGCAGACCTAGGCGGTCAGGCCCGCGACAGCACGGGCAGGACGTGCTCCGCCCAGCCGCTGAAGAACAACTCCTGGTCGGGCCCGATCTGCTGGACGTGGATCTCGTCGAAGCCCGCATCGACGTACGGTGACGCAGGCGCGCGCGGGCCCCGGCTGGCGGGGAGCCGTCGGTGGTCGCGCCCCACGCGGTCGGCCCGCTCGGCGCCACGGCCGGTCGGCGGTGGCCACCACCCAACCGTCGGCGATCCTGCGCACACCCCCGGAGTCGCGCGACGAGGCGATCGCCGCGTTCGTCCGGGACCTCGGCGTGCTCGCCGGACTGCGACCAGGCGCCGGGCGGGCCCGGCGCGGAGGTGAGGTGGAACCACGCGGTCATCCAGGGGTCGCCTAGCGTTTCCTCCGCGACCGCCTTGCCCAGCCCGGGCCCGAGTGGTGGCAGCCCGGCCATCGCCGGCCCCGCGACAAGCATCAGCCAGCGGCGGGCGACACCTGGACCCGGTCCCGGTCGGTGGTTCCCCTCACCCGGGGGACTGGTCGCCGCCGGGGACGCAGACCGTCACGGCGTGGGGAACCACGCGGGCGGTGAGACGCCCGGTCACGTCACGGGCGCCGCCGTCGAGCTCATACGTCCGCGCGGCGGCGAGCTCGACGGTGACACTGGTTCTTCATCCGCCCGTCGACGTCGCGGATCATCTCCGCCTCGAAGCCGACGCCCGCCATGACGGCGAAGTGCTCGCCGTTGACCAATCCGAGGTCCAGGGGACGACGCCTGCCGGTCAGCGCGATCCGCACCGCCTCGTCCAGGTCCTCGGGAATGCCGAGGTTGTGCGCGAGCAGGTTGGCCGTGCCTGCCGGGATGATCCCGATCGGGACGTCGGTTCCGGCGAGGGCGTCGACGCAGCGCTGCACCATCCCGTCGCCGCCCCACGCGACGATGAGGCTCGCGCCCGCCTGGAGGGCCTCGCGCACCCGTTTCGGCGCCTTCTTGCTCTTGTTCACCTCGTACCAGAGCAGCTCGTCGACGAGGGGGTCGGCGAGACGGGACCGCAGCTCGTCGAGCCCGCCGCCGAGGGACTTCTTGCGGTGCGCGACAACCGCCACGGTGCCCACAAGACAGACCTACCCCGTTCGACGACGGGTCATGCCGACGCGGGTGATCTGCGCGAGACCGTCATTTCCGTTGATCGAAGGCCGAGAACGACGGGCTTGTGACGATCAAACCGCGTGCAGGCCGACGCCATCGGCAGCGCGCCCACCAGCCGGGCCCGAGCGTTGCGCCCGCTGCACCGACCAGGGACAGCATCTCGCGCCGCCCGCCTCTCCCCGACGCGTAGGGCTCCGCGGCCACCCCCATCCAGCGGCGCATCCATGGGAGCATCAGCGTCTCCCCGCCACCCGAGCAGCGCCATGAGCCGGGCCGGGGCGTCCTCCCGGGCCGGCGCGGCAAGGAGTCCCAGCCCGCCCGTGGCGGTGGCGGCCGACCCGACGACGACGTACGGCGGCTCGCGGTGC
This sequence comes from uncultured Actinomycetota bacterium, assembly GCA_963750095.1. Taxonomy (GTDB): domain Bacteria; phylum Actinomycetota; class Actinomycetes; order Mycobacteriales; family Pseudonocardiaceae; genus Pseudonocardia. The sequence continues at coordinate 385,024 of CAVVPJ010000018.1, forward strand.
GCGTCGCGGCCGCCGCCGGGCGGCGCCCGTGAGCGGCGCGTAGGCGGCCAGGAGCCGCGAGCCGACGCTCATCGGCGAGGAGTCACATGCCCCTCGGGCGGATCCCCAACGCGACCGCCGGGTGCGGCCGTCGCGTCGGCGCGGGCGCCCGCCGCAGCGCTCACGAGCTGGGGTTTGCCGGGACCGGCCGCGGGCACCCGCTCGCCGAGCGCGGCGACCCGAGGAGGACACATGCGCGAATGGGTCTGCGAGCGATGCGGGGACGTCCTCGTCGACGAGGTCGGTTGCCGGTGCGCCACCCCCTACGATCCGGTCGCCGTCCGCAGGCGGCACCGCGAGGCCGTCGCCAGGGCGCGACACGACCCGTATCGCCTCGACACCCGGGATCCGCGGGTGGCCTAGGCGCGCGTGCGCACCCGGCTCGCGCGGACCCGGCCTGCCGCCGAGCCCGCACAGCGGCCACGATCGTGCTGCCGCGCGGCTCCTGCGGCCCGGGCAGGCTGTGGTGCCCGGCTCGATGCGGTCCGGCCCGATCTCTGCCGCAGGGCCTTCCGCAACTGGGTTTGCGGAAAGTCCCTCCGTCGGCCAGACCGGGGTCGTATCATCGAATGTATGTTCGGCGAGACGGTCGAGGTGTTCAGTCCTGAGGAGTGGCCCGACACCGACCCCTGGCCCGACGACGCCGATGTCCACCCGACCCTTCTCGACATGCTCGCCCAGGACCCGAGCATGCCGGTGCCCGCGCCGCCCACGGCGGCCGCCGTGGTCCCGTCCGGCGGGTTCGCCCTCGAGCTGGATTGGGCCACTGCCCTCCCCGAGTTGTTGTCGGCGGGTGCGCTGGTGGACGCCGCGGTCGGTTACGAGCGGCTGGCGGCCTGGGCGGTGGCCCGTCAGCAGGAGATGCTCGCGGAGTTCCATCGCCGTCCCGCCGACGGCACCGTCCGCCCCGCCGCCACCGCACGCCGCCCTGGCGCGGAGTCGGGCGGGGAGTCGGGCGGGGGGCGGGAGTGGGTGGTTGATGAGATCGGGCTGGCTCTCACCCTGGCCCCGTCCGCGGCGGCGGGTCGTATGGCGCAGGCCGACCGCTGCGCCGGGGCGCTGCGCCCGACCCGGGACCTGCTCGCCGTCGGGCGGATCTGCCCCGCCCGGGCCCGGTTGGTCGCCGACATGCTGGTCGAGTACGACGACAGTGTCGCCGCCGCCGTCCAGGCCCGGGTGCTGCCGCGGGCGCTGGAACAGACCTGGGGGCAGCTGCGGTCGGCGCTGGCTCGGGCGATCATCGCCGTGGTGCCCGATCCGGCCTGCCGGCACCGGGCCGCGCGGAAGGGGCGCAGGGTCGAGCTGTGGCCCGGCCGGGACGGCATGGCCACTCTCGCCGCCTGTCTGAGCGCCCCGGAGGCCACCGCGTCCTATGAGTGGATCACCCGTCTGGCGCGCGGCGTCCCGGGCGCCGCCGCCTGCGAGGACATCTGCGGTGTCGCGGAGGACGGCGAGGTCGTCGCGGGGCGGGGTCGGGGTTCGATGGACCGCCGCCGCGCTGATGTCCTGGTCGCGCTGCTCACCGGCCGTCTCGTCGCCCCCAGCCCAGCGGCCACCGCCCCACCGCCACCGCCGCCACCGCCGCCACCGCCCCCGCGGCCACCGCCCCCGCGGCCGCCGCGGCCACCGCCGCAGCCGACGCGGCCGCGGCTGGTGTCGTCGGTGGCGGGGCAGCGGACCCGGGACCGACCGCCGGGCCGTTCGTGGTCACCTCGCCGGTGTCGGCGCATCGGCCGCTGATCCACGTCACCGTCCCGATCACCACCCTGATGGGGCTGGGCGACGAACCCGGCGAGTTGGCGGGCTATGGCCCGATCCCCGCCCCGATGGCCCGACAGATCGCCGCCGACCCCGACGGCACCTGGCGACGGCTGCTCACCGACCCCGTCTCGGGCACCCTGCTCGACTACGGCCGCCGCAGCTACCGGCCCCCGGCGGCCCTGGCCTGCTTTGTCCGGGCCCGGGACGGCGAATGCCGGTACCCGGGCTGCCGCCGCCCCGCGGTCGCCTGCGAGCTCGACCACGTCCAGGCGTGGCAGCACGGCGGCAGCACCAGCGAAGACAACCTCTGCGCGCTCTGCGAACGACACCACGACCTCAAGGAACACCTCGGCTGGCAGGTCGTGCTCCACCCCGACCGCACCATGGAATGGGTCACCCCCACCGGGCACCGCTACTGGAGCCGTCCGGTCGACCACCGGCCATCACCGCCGCTCCAGGCGCCCGAGCCCGCCCCTCCCGACACCACGGCGAGACCGTCGCTGGAAGACCTGTTCGACGGCCCCCCGCCCGAGCCCGACGACCCACCACCCTTCTGACCGGTCGGCGACGGGTGACCCTTCCCCTGTCGATGACCGGTTCTCCGCCGGGCCCGGCAGGCCCAGACCGAACATCGTGGTCGGACCGGGTTGCCCTGTCGCGCCAACCGGGCGATCCCCGACGAGCTCAGCGCCGCGCGATCGCGCGCCCCTAGGCCGGTCCGTTGACCACCCGTCGGACCGCGCGCATGCCCGCCCGGTCGACCGCGGTCTTGACCAGCCCGAACAGCGCGCCCTGCAGGACGGCGGCGATCAGAACCTCGCGGGTCGTGTAGTCCTCGTCGGTGGCGTTCGGCGGCGTCGGGGCATCGGAGATCCGCTTCCACACCTGTCCGAAGACGATGTTGGCCAGCACGCCGCCCAGGATGCTGAACACCAACCCGACCGGTTTGTAGGCGATCTTCGCCGCCTTGTCGACGGCGGCCGACGAGCTCGTTGTTGTCGTCATACCTGCTGCTACCCGCCCGCGCGCCGCGTCACACCGCGGCCGGGCAGTCAGGAGGTGCCGAGCGCCTGGGCGCGGTGGCGGCTCGGGGAGCAGCCGAAACGGGACCGGAAGGCTCGGCTGAGGTGCGCCGGGTCGGCGATGCCCCACCGGTGGCCGATCGCGGCGACCGTGAGCGTCGCGAGCTCGGGTCGCCGGAGGTCCCGCCAGCAGCCCTGGAGGCGTTCCTCGCGGATGGTCGCGGCGACCGAGGTGCCGCTCTCGCCGAACAGCTTGTGGAGGTAGCTGACGGAGATGGCACAGGCCTGCGCCACCGACGCCGGGTCGAGATCGCGGTCGGCGATGTGCTCCCGGATGTGCGCCTGCGCGCGGGCGAGGTGGACGTTGTCGGGAGCGCCTGGGGCGACCTGGCTGCGCACCAGCGCGACGAACACGTCACCGATGGTCTGGGCGATCGCGTCGCGCGCCGCGTCGGTGAGGTCGTCGGAGACGACCCGGTACAGCGACGAGAGGAGCGGCGGGAGCAGGGCGCCGACCCCGCGCCTCCCGTCGAACCGGATCGCCGTGACGGCCGCCATCTCGGCCCGGGAGAGCGGCAGGTGCTGCTTGGGGTGCAGGCAGACGGAGTACTCGAAGTCGTCCGAGGTGATGAAGCTGAAGGGGCGGCTGCTGTCGTACAGCACGAACTCGCCCGGCCCGATCGTGGTCTCCCTGCCGTCCTGGACGACCAGCGTCCGACCCCGGCGGGCGAGGGCGATCTGCAGGTAGTCCTCGTCGGCGGTGCGGACCTGTGCGGCGGTGCGCACGAACTGGTGTGGGCCGGAGGCGATGCGCCGCAGGTGCGTGTCGCCGATGGAGACCGCGGAGACCCGGCCGTCGACCGCGGGGCCGTCCGAGGGTTGCACGTCCAGTGCGACGAACTGGTCGCACACCGTGGATCGCCAGAAGTCCAGGCGGTCGGCCTCCGGCACCGACGTGGTGTCGATCCTGACGAGCGCCATAGCCCATGGTGACACGACCAGGTCACGAGCGCGTTGCCATGAGGTGAGCGCGTTGCCCGCAGCCGTCAGCGACGACGCTCGTCCGCGCGCGCGAGCACCCCGGCGTCGGTGCAGAACCCCCGCCCCGACCGCTTCAGGCACAGGAGGCCGAGCAGGCCACCGCCGTCGTCGACGACGGCGAGCCGTCGCCGCGCGCCCGCCAGCATCCACCGCCACGTCGTGGCGAGATCGGCCTCCGGGTCGACGACCCGGCCTACCAGCCCGCCGACGGCTCGCGCGGGCACATCCGCCGAGGCGGACGGGAGGTCCGGGCGCTCGACGACCGCGAGCAGCCGTCCGCTCTCCACGACGAGCAGCGCGTGGACGTGGTCGTCGAGCATCAGGGTGCGGGCCTCGCCGACGGTGGTCGACGACGGGCACGTCTTCGGACACCTGATCATCGCGTCGGCGGCCGTGTGCCCGAGCCTGCTCCCGGTGGGCGGCGCCGAGATCATCGCCGAGATCGTCGCTGGGGATCGGCGCTGGGGCCATCGGTCGTGGTCCTCCACCCGACCGAGAGCGGACCTCACGCGATCTCGACCTCGACGAGGGTGTCCGAGAAGGTCGGCGCGTTGCCGAGATCGCCGAAGACGGTCGGGTTGACCGCGGCCAAGGTGGCGGTGGCCTTGGAGTGCTTGCGCCATCCGCCCACGCTGGACACGACCACGCCCGGGAGGACGGCGGAGTCGATCTTGGCGAGCACCATGAAGGATCCGCGGTCGTTGAAGACGCGCACGGTGTCGCCGTCGGTGATGCCGCGGGCTGCTGCGTCGTCGGGATGGATGACGACGTTGGGCTCCTTCTGCGCCTGCCGATGGAACGCCTGGCTGGCGAAGCTGGAGTTGATGTAGGCGTGCGACTTCGGCGTCAGCAGGTTCAGCGGGTAGCGATCCGCGAGCTCCGGGTCCGCGGCGGCCGACTCGCGCGGGGCGATGTAGTGCGGGAGCGGGTCCACCGGGTTGCCGGGCTGGTGGTCGTTCGAGCCTTGGCGGAAGAGCGGCACCACGAAGTTGCCGCCCGCCGCCGCCGACGCCACGAACTCGACCTTGCCGGATGCGGTCGGGAAGCCGCCCTCGGCGTGCGGGGCGTAGGCGTCGGGCGGCGCAACGGCGAGCCGCTGCCAGCCCTTCTCCTTGAGGGATTCGACGGTGATGCCCCGCATGTTCGGGTGGGACCAGTCGAAGGCCTCGGCGATCATGTCCTGGTCGGAGCGCCCGAACACCGGGTCGTCGAAGCCCATCCGCGCCGCGAGCCTGCGGAAGAGCTCGGTGTTGGGCACCGCCTCGCCGATCGGGTCGATGGACCGGTGGTTGTAGGTGATGTAGAGGTGGCCCCAGGAGAACATGATGTCGTCCTGCTCGAGCTGGGTGGTCGCAGGCAGGACGATGTCGGCGTAGTCGGCGGTGTCGGTCAGGAACTGCTCGCTGACGACCGTGAAGAGGTCCTCGCGCGACAGACCCTCGATGAGCCGGTCCTGGTCGGGACATACGACGACCGGGTTCGAGTTGTAGACCATCAGCGCCTTGATCGGCGGGCCGGGAGGCAGGTCGCCGGTCAGCGCCGCGCCCAGCAGGAACTGGTTCACGACGCGGGTTCCGGGGGTCAGCATCTCGGGGTGCATGAAGGCGCCCCAGTTGACGGGGAAGGCCCACAGCGGCAGCTGCAGGATGCCGCCGCCCGGCTTGCGCCACGCGCCGACCAGCGCAGGGAGGCAGGACAGCGCGCGCACGGTCTGGCCGCCGCCCGCGTGCCGCTCGACGGCCACCCCGATCCGGATCACGGACGGCTGCCCGCCCGCGTACTCGCGGGCGAGCGTCCGGATGACGTCGGCGGGGACGCCGGTCTCCGCCGCCGCCCACTCTGGGGTGTGCTGCGCGACGCGCTCGACGAACTCCGGGTAGCCGACGGTGTGGCTGTCGACGTAGTCCCGGTCGGTCAGGCCCTCGGCGATGATGACGTTGGCCATGGCCAGCGCGAGGGCGCCATCGGTGCCCGGACGGAGGGCGATGTGCTGGTCGGCGGCGGCCGCGGTCCGGGTGCGCACCGGGTCGACGACGACGACCTTGGCGCCCCGTTTGCGCGCCTCGGCGATGAAGGGCCACAGGTGCAGGTTCGTGCTCATCACGTTGCAGGCCCAGACGAGGATGAACCGGGAGTGCACCAGGCTCTCGGGGTCGACGCCCGCGGTGTCGCCGATCGTCATCGCGTACGCCGTGCACGAGCCGGAGTCGCAGTAGGTGCGTTCGGAGATCGTCGCGCCCAGCTTGGCGAAGAACGGGTCGCCGACGTTGAGGCCGTTGAGGATGCCCTGCGTGCCCAGGTACGAGACCGGCATGATCGCCTCGGGGCCGTGCTCGTCGGCGATCGCCCGGAAGCGGGTCGCGATCTCGTCGACGGCCTCGTCCCAGGTGATCCGCTCGAACCGGCCGCTGCCCTTCGGGCCGGTCCGGCGGAGCGGGTACAGCACCCGGCCTGCGTCGTACACCCGGTCCAGGTAGTTGTTGACCTTGACGCAGAGGCCGCCGTTGGTGAACGGGTGGTCGGGGTCGCCCTTCACCTTGACCGCCTTGCCGTCCTCGACGGTCACGAGCATCGCGCAGGTGTCGGGGCAGTCGTGCGGACAGGCGGCCCTGACGGTCGCGGTGGTGGGTTCAATGGTGGGTTCCGCTACCGCAGTCATCGAGCTCCCTCTCCGGCGTCCGGTGCTGGATTCACACGTTTGACGCAGCATGCACGCGCCGAGAGGCGGAGGGCTTGGCTCTGGAATCAGCACGGTTGTCGTGGCGTCTACAGTTCCGCCGGGACACACTGAGGCACAGATCCGCAAGTGCGGCGAATATCGAGAGATGAGTTTGTCGAATCACAATGATGCGGCACTATTGTGCGCAGATGCGTTTCTGGAGACCGGGACCTGCGACGGCTGGTCTGTGGCGGGTACGTGCGCCCATGCGGTCGGCCTGGTCCTCGGTGAGCCTGCATCGGCTCGTCCGCAGCCGGGTCGCGGGCCGACGCGGGTACACCTGCCCCACGTAGGGCGCAGACGAGCACCTGGGCGCTGCACACGAGCCCATGAACGGCGTGACCCAGAACGCGATCGTCGAACGGCCAAGGCCATGGTGGAAGAGGGTGCTGATCGGGCCGCCTGCCTTCTGGGGGGCCGTCTCCGACGTCTTCCTCGGCGTGGCAGGCCCGGCCCTGGCCCGCAGGAAAGCCGCCGGTTCGCCGCGCGCGACGGTCGAAGGTATGTTCGGTTTCATGGCTGACGGCATCGACCGGAACCCGGAGAAGGACCCCGACGAGTGGACGACCGGGGATGAGCCGATGACGGGCCCACAGCGGTCGTACCTGCACACGCTGGCCCAGGAGTCCGGGGCGGGGGCGCCGCCGGACGACCTCACGAAGGCCGACGCGTCGAAACTGATCGACGAGCTCCAGGAGCGGACGGGGCGTGGCGGCGGGCGGTGACGCGGCGGGTGCCGGGCGTTCCGTTGTCCGCTGGGTGGACTGTGTCGAACGCAACCTCGAGGTGCAGGGCTCGACACGTAGCGTGAACGCAATGAGCATGACGCCTCGCAGGAATGCCGGAGCTGTGCCGGGTGTGGAGTGGGCGCGGGCGTGGATGCAGCTCGTCGAGATCACGTGGTCGGCGCCGATGGTGATCGGTTACCGCACCGGCCGGATGCTGGTGGGCGGATGGCCGCCGAGCGCGCGTGACCGTCGCGAGTACACCCGCATGTGGCAGGAGAAGGCCGAGGCGTTCGGGCGTGCGTACGTCGCGGCGGTGACGACGCCCCCGCAGGACGCGGCCCGGATGGTCGGCAAGGTCGTCAGCCCCGTGCATCGGCGGGTGGTGGCCAACCGTCGCCGCCTGTCCCGAGGCTGACGCCGGGAACCGACGGCTCCCGCGGGTCCACCGGCGCGTGTCCGGCGTCGGGATAGGACAGGTGATGACCTTCTCGGGGCCCGCTGCGGCGGGCGATCACGGCGCTGTCATGGGTGGGAGATGGAGCTTCGCGGCCACCCGGTCGGTCGCACCCACCCTTTCGCCCGGCCCGGCAGGCATTGTGGGGTCGTCGCCGGGCCGCCGCAGGCCGGGATCGTGTCGAAAGGTGGACGTCGTGGCCCGCAAGAAGCCCGAGGAACTCCGCAGTCACCGCTGGTACGGGGCGTCCGACCTGCGCTCCTTCGGTCATCGCTCCCGAACCGCGCAGATGGGTTACGAGGGCGCCGACTACCGCGGCAAGCCCGTTGTCGCGATCATCAACACGTGGAGTGACATCAACCCGTGCCACACGCATTTCAAGCAACGTGTGGAGGAAGTGAAGCGTGGTGTCTGGGAGGCGGGCGGCTTTCCCGTGGAGATGCCCGCCATGTCACTGTCGGAGCCCTTCCAGAAGCCGACCACGATGCTGTACCGGAACCTGCTCGCGATGGAGACCGAGGAGCTGCTGCGCTCCTATCCCGCGGACGGCGCGGTGCTGATGGGCGGGTGCGACAAGACGACGCCGGGGCTGCTGATGGGCGCCGAGTCGATGGATCTTCCGGCGCTGTTCCTGCCTGCCGGTCCGATGCTGCGGGGGCACTGGGGCGGCACGGTCCTCGGTTCCGGCTCGGACACCTGGAAGTACTGGGCCGACCTTCGCGCGGGGACCATCACCGAACAGGACTGGCAGGAGATCGAGATCGGGATCGCCCGTTCGCCGGGGCACTGCATGACGATGGGTACGGCGTCGACGATGACGAGCGCCGCGGAAGCTCTCGGTGTGACGCTGCCGGGCGCGGCGTCCATCCCGGCGGCGGACTCCCGCCACGCGGTGATGGCGACCCGCACCGGACGGAGAGTCGTCGAGATGGTGTGGGCGGACGTGCGCCTGTCCGCACTGCTCAGCCGTGCGGCTTTCCGCAACGCGGTGACGACCGTGCTGGCGCTGGGCGGCTCGACCAACGCGATCGTGCACCTGATCGCCATGGCCCGCCGCATCGGCGTCGAGCTCGGCCTTGACGACTTCGAGGAGCTGTCGCGACGCACCCCGTTGCTGGCCAACATCCGTCCGGCGGGGAAGTACCTCATGGAGGACTTCTTCTACGCCGGTGGACTTCCCGCGATGCTGGCGAAGCTCGGCGACCTGCTCGACACGTCCGCGGTCACCGCCAACGGCCACACGCTGGGGGAGAACATCGCGGACGCGAAGGTCTTCGACGACGACGTCATCCGCGGCCGGGACAACCCGTTGGTCGCGTCCGACACGCTGGCGATCCTGTACGGCAACCTCGCCCCCGACGGTGCGGTGATCAAGCCTGCGGCGGCGGAGTCCCGCCTGCACCGGCACCGCGGGCCCGCAGTGGTGTTCGCCGACTACCACGACATGGCCGCGCGCATCGACGATCCCGACCTCGCCATCGACGAGGACTCCGTCATCGTGCTGCAGAACGCGGGACCGCAAGGCGCGCCGGGCATGCCCGAGTGGGGTCAGCTGCCCATCCCGAAGAAGCTCCTCGAACGCGGGGTGCGCGACATGGTGCGCATCTCCGACGCGCGCATGAGCGGCACCAGCTACGGCGCCTGCGTGCTGCACGTCGCACCGGAGTCCGCGGTCGGCGGCCCGCTCGCGCTGGTCCGCGACGGCGACGTCATCGAGCTCGACGTCGCCGCCCGCAAGCTGGCGCTGCACGTCGGCGCGGACGAGCTGGAGGAGCGGCGGGCGAACTGGCAACCGCCGACGCCGAAGTACAGCCGCGGCTACGGCGCGCTGTACCTGCGGCACATCACGCAGGCCAACGAAGGCTGCGACTTCGACTTCCTCGGAGCCGGTCCGCCCACACCCGAACCCGAGATCCACTGATGCCCGGGAGGGTGCCCGGTCGGACAGGTGGGGCCGTCACCTTCTTCTGACGACACCACCCGCGGCCCGGGCGGACTCCTCGACGGCGAGCCGGTCGACCAGGTCGTTCATCTCGTCGCCGGAGTGGCCCTTCACCCACCGGAACGCCACGTCGCCGCGCTCGTTCACGAGCGTGACGAGCGGTTCCCACAGGTCGCGGTTGGCCACGGGCTTGCGCGCGCTGGTGGTCCAGCCGCGCTCCAGCCAGCCGCGCCACCAACCGTCGCGGAAGCAGTTGACGACGTAGGTCGAGTCGCTCACCACCGTCACCGGCCCCTGGAGGGCCCGCACCGCCGCCAGCGCGGCCTGGATCTCCATCCGCTGGTTGGTGGTGACCTCAGCGCCGCCGCTGTCGCGGCGTCCGTCGCGGGTGGCCCACGCCCAGCCACCGGGACCGGGGTTGCCCGAGCACGCCCCGTCCGTCCACACCGCCAGGGCACCCTCGACGGCAGGCATCTCGCGCGGCCGCTTCGACGCGGCCCGCTCCGTCTCCGGCGCATCGGTGGCGTCCGGCGCGCACGCGGTGTGCGCCCAGCCCCCGGCGGCCTTGGCGATCTCGTCACCTGGCCGGACCGGGCCGGAGCAGACGCGGCATGTCGTGGCGTAGCGGGCGGTCATCGGCACGACAGGACAACCTACCGGCCGGGTGTCGAGCCGCAGGGGTTGCATCGTCGCGCATCGGCGCCGCCTGCGGACCCCGTCACACGTCTCCGTAGAGCGCCGCGATGGTCGGGGAGGCGGCCCACCTGCTGTAGGTGGGCGACTGCGGCCATCCCTCTGGCGAGTCCTGCCACTCCTCCTGCCGCCCGTACGGCAACAGGTCGATGAGCGCGAAGCTGTGTCCGAGCTGCTCGGTACCCCGGCCGTCGGTATGCCAGGTGCGGTACACGGCGTCGCCGTCGCGGAGGAACACGTTCACGGCGAACCCGCCGCCCGCAGGCGCGCCGACGTCGGCGCCGAAGGGGCTGTTCGCGGTGGAGTACCAGGTCATGGCGTTGCCGACGCGCCGCCTGTACGCGAGTGCCTCGTCGATCGGGCCCTGGGTGACGACGACGAACCGGGCGTCGAAGTTGCCGAGGATCTCCAGCCGGGTGAACTGGGAGGTGAACCCGGTGCAGCCCGCGCACTGCCACTCCTCGCCAGGGAACCACATGTGGTTGTAGACGATCAGCTGGGAGCGGCCGTCGAAGATCTCGGCGAGCCGGACCGGGCCGTGCTCGCCTTCCAGCGTGTACTCGGGCATCCGGACCATCGGCAGCCTGCGCCGCTGCGCGGCGATGGCGTCGAGCTCCCTGGTGGCGGCCTTCTCCCGCTTGCGCAGGGCGTCGAGCTCGTGCTGCCAGGTGTCGGCGTCGACGACGGGCGGTAAGGCTGTGGTGGTCATGGCATCCCTCGCTGCTCACGGCGTGGTCGGTGCTGCGGACAGGTGATAGACCGCGCCGAGGCCGGGAACTCATCGGTGCCCGGCCGAATCGGTGGAGATCAGCACGACGTTGGTGTCGGGGCGCAGGAGCGTGGCCAGTTCGGAGATCGTGGCGGCCGCTTCGACGCCCGCCAGCGCGGCGGCGCCACAGGGACCCGCCGGGACTCCGGAACGGTGCAGCCGGTCGAGGGCCTGGAGCGCTTCGTCGTCGGTGACGCCGACGCCCGCGTCGAGGCCTCCGCGGATCGCGGGCCAGGCGAGGGAGGACACGGTGCCGCAGTTGAGCCCGACCATGGCCGTCGCGGCGGAGGTGTCGACGGTGACCGGAGCGCCGGTGCGCAGCGACGCCGTCACGCAGGCCGCGCTGGTCGGCTCGACGGCGAGCAGCGCCGGTCGACGGGCGCGGTCGGAAGCCCGGTAGTGCTCGATCGCGGCCTGCAGGAGTGACCCGACGCCGGTGGGCACGGCGACGAGGTCCGCGGGGTCCGGGTGCTGTGTGTCGATCTCGGCGAACAGGGTGGCGTAGCCCTGCACGATCCAGGCCGGGACCTGCTCGTAGCCGGGCCACGCCGTGTCCTGCACCAACAGCTCCTTCGATCGGCCTGCGGTGCTCGCGGCGGCGTCGCGGACCGCGTCGTCGTAGAGCGGCCCGGTGCGCGCCACGGCGGCACCCTCGCCCTCGATGGCGGCGATGGTGGCGGCCGCGAGGCCGTCGGGGACGTGGATGCGGGCCGTCAGACCGAGCAGCCGTGCGATCCGCGCCAGCGCCCGGCCGTGGTTGCCGTCGGTCGCGGTGACCAGCGTCAGCCCGGACCCGCGGGCCCGGTCGACGAGCTCGGCGAAGGTCCGGGCGGCCTGCAGACGCAGGTACGCGCTGATCGCACGGTTGGCGGCCCACGAGGCGCCGAGCACCTTGAAGGCGGGCAGGCCGAAGCGGTCGGACTCGTCCTTCACCGCCACGCCGCGCACACCGAGCCGGGCCGCCACCGCAGGCAGCGTGACCAGCGGCGTGGGGCGGTAGCCGGGGATGCTGCGGTGGAACCCGGCGGCGGCGACGTCGACGGTGCTCTCGGCGGTCCACCGGGTGGCGTCCGGGTTGACCGCCCACGGGCGGGTGTCGCGCACCGTCCCCATCCTGCCGGGATGCTCGCCCGGTGCGACCGTTCCCCCTCCGCGCCTACGCTCCTGCGCTATGAGCTCCTGGGCAGGATGGGGGAGGTGCCGCACGTGACAGGCGCCGAGCCAGCCCACCCCTTCGTCGGACGGCGGGCGGAGATCGAGGCGCTGCGCGCCGAGCTCGCGGCCGTCCAGGCGGGGCGGCCGCGCCTGGTGGTGGTCGAGGGGCCCGCAGGCATCGGCAAGTCGGCCGTCCTCGAGCACTTCCTGTCTGACGAGTCGGAACTGACCGTTCTCCGATCCGCGGGGGAGCAGTGGGAGGCCTTCGTGGCCTACGGGGTGATCGAGCAGCTGATGCGCACGGCGGGCGTCAGCGACTCCCGGCTGCTCGCCAGCCGGAACCGGTCGCTGCCCACCGAGGAGCCGGTCGGTGTCGGCGCCCGGGTCCTCGAGGTGCTCGAGGATCTGGAGCAGAAGGCGCCGGTCGTGATCGTCGTGGACGATGCGCACTGGGCGGACATCGACTCGCTGCGCACGCTCCTTTTCGTCGCGCGCCGCTTCGTCGGCGAACGGGTGCTCACCGTGCTCGCCCATCGCGGCGAGGTGCCGTCGCGCCTTCCGGAGGGGATTCACCGGATGGCGGGCGGCCGGACGGGGAAGACCATCCGCCTCGCCCCGCTGCCGGTCGGCGAGATCCAGGGTCTCGCCGCCGCGCTCGGTGTGCAGCGGCTGTCGGCGCGGGCGGCCCGGCGCCTGCACACGCACACCGAGGGCAATCCCCTCTACGTCACCGCACTGCTCGCCGAGATGCCCGAGGACCGCTGGCGAAGCTGGGAACCGGTGCTCCCCGCGCCCCACGCCTTCGCCATCCGGATCGTCGCCAGGCTGGATGCCTGCGGTCCGTCGGCCCGGCGGCTGGTCGAGGCAGGCGCCGTGCTGGGAACGACGACCTCGCTGACCCTCGCCGCGCGGTTGGGCGACGTGCCTGATCCCGTCGACGCTCTTGACGAGGCCATTGAGATCGGCATTCTGCAGGTGCGACGCGGGGACGCCGGTGTCCGTGACGTCACCTTCAGCCATCCCCTGGTCCGGGCGGCCGTGTACGAACAGCTCGGACCCGCCCGGCGGGTGCGGATGCACGTGATGGCCGCCGAGCTGGTCGACGACACGGCATCGGCGTTGCGCCATCGGGTGATGGCCGTGAACCCACCGGACCCTGTGCTTGTCGCCGACCTGGATGCCTTCGCGCGGCACGAGGCTTCCCTCGGCGCGTGGGCGGCGTCGGCGTGGGCGTTGGTCGAGGGAAGTCGACTCAGCCCGGAGCGCCCGGACCGCGAGCGACGGCTGCTGCAGGCCGTCGACGCGATGATCGGAGCGGGTGACCTGCTCCAGGCCGAGGCCTTCGCCCAGGAAACCGTGGCGTTCGCGCCAGGGCCGCTGCGGAACGCCGCGCTGGGCTACCTCGCTGTGCTGCGGGGTCAGGCCGCCGATGCCGAGCGGTTGTTGCACGCGGCCTGGGACAGCGCCCGAAGCACCGCCGACGCCGCGCTCCGCGCGGTTGTCGCGCAGCGGCTGGCGCTGCACAATGTGGGCAGACTGCGCGGCACGGACGTGGTCGAGTGGGCGCGGCGGTCCATCGAGCTCTCCACGACGACCGATCCGGTATGGGTCGAAGCGCAGGCCCTGCTCGGCCTCGGGCTCGGCTGGCAGGGCAGGCTGCAGGAGGGCCTGCGGGCCTACGGGTCCGTGCTCGACGAGCTGGCCGACGACCGGGCGAGCCCACCTCCGGAGCGGGTGCGCATGGCTCAGGGATGGCTGCGCCTCGTGGCCGACGACGTTGCGGGCGCCCATCAGTCGTTGGCGACGACCGCACCCACGGCACTGCGCGCCGGGTCCGTGCGCATCGCGGTCTGGTCCTACGTCTGGTTGGCGCGAGCGGGCTTCCTGCTGGGCCGCTGGGACGAGGCGGCCGCCGATGCCGACCGGGCGGTCGCGTTGCTCGAGGAGTCGGGACATGCATGGCTGCGGCCGTTGGCCCGGTTCGCGGCGGCAGCCGTGCATGCAGCCCGCGGCGAGTGGGCGGCCGCCGAGGAGCACGCGCGCGGGGCCGCGGCCCGATCGACCGACTACGAGCTCATGGCGGTCGCGGCGGCGATGGCCCAGGCGCAGGTGCCTGCGGCGCAGGGGGACCACGACGGCGTGCTGCGGGCCCTCCAGGGGATCGTCGCGTTGACCGATCGTCGGGGCGTCGACGAGCCGGGGTTCTGGCCGTGGCAGGAGCTGTACGGCGACGCGTTGGTCGGCGTGGGCCGCGTGGAGGAGGCCGACGCGTTCCTCCGTGCGCACGAGGAGGCGGCGGCCGAGCGCGGGCGGGGCTCGATGATCGCGGGCCTCGCGCGGGTGCGTGGCCGGGTCGAGGCCGCCAACGGACGGCTGCCCGCCGCCGAGGCGGCCTTCGGCAAGGCGCTGGCCGAGCTCGGGCAGCTGCCCCTCCCCTTCCAGCACGCGCTGGTGGAACTGGCCTACGGCCAGGTCCTGCGTCGCGCGGGCCAGCGTCGCGCTGCCGCCGACCATTTGCAGGCGGCCCACGCCGAGCTGGCCGCCCTGCGGGCGCGGCCGTACCTCGAGCGATGCGAGCGGGAGCTGGCGGCGTGCGGGCTGGCCCCGGCGAAGCGGAGCGACTTCGACCCGTCGCGGCTGACCGGTCAGGAGCTCGCGGTGGCTCGGCTGGTCGCCGTGGGCATGAGCAACCGACAGGTCGCCTCCGAGCTGTTCGTGAGCATCAAGACCGTCCAGTTCCACCTCACCCACATCTACGCGAAGGTCGGTGTCGGCTCCCGGGCCGAGCTGGCCGCCCACTTCCGCGACAGTGAGGTCAGCGAGGTGGTCGACGATCCGTCGGAGTGACCAGGTCCTGCCGCTCCAACAGGAAGGAGACGGCGAGCCCGGCCACCAGGCCCCAGAACGCGGCGCCGATGTTGAGGATGGTGATGTCGGCGACCGTCACCAGGAACGTCACCAGCGCGCCGAGCGTGCACCGCGTGCGGAAGGCCGTGACGAACGCGCCCTCCAGCACACGGAGCATCGCCAGGCCCGCCAGTACGGCGACGAACGCGGTCGGCGCCGACAGCATGAGCTGGGTGAAGGCGGGGGCGAGCAGGCCGAACACGATCGCGAGCAGCCCGCAGCAGACGCCTGCCACGTAATGCCGGTGGCGTTCCCCCGAGGCGACGAGGAGGGCGTTGGTCGGGCCGGTCAGGCAGGTCGAGACGGCCCCGACGCCCGCGGCGAGCAGCGAGAAGAAGCCGCAGGCGACGGTGATGACGTTGACCGGCGGGTCGTGCCCCGCCGCGCGGAGCACGGCGATGCCCTGACCGTTCTGCACGACGAGCACGGTGATGGCCAGCGGGACGACGAGCTCGACCATCGCCTGCGCGGACCACTGCGGAACCTGCAGCAACGGCAAGGCGATCCAGGGTCCGTTCGCCGGACCGGGATGGAACCGTCCCGACACCGCAACGGCGAGGACGCCCACGACGAGCGCACCGAGGATCGGCGGAACCCGGCGGCCGCCCGCACGCCAGGCACTGAGCACGAGGAACACCGCCACCATCGGCGCCGCGACGGCGACGTCCGTACCGAGCGCGTGCACGAGATCGGTGCCGAACCGCAGGAACACACCCGCGACCATGCCCATGACGATCGGCATCGGGACGAGGCCCATCGCGCGCCGGACCCAACCGGTCAGGCCCAGCACCAGTATCAGCAACCCGGTGGCGAAGAACGCGCCGACGACCTCCGGCCAGCGGAGGTGGGCCAGGGCGGGTCCGACGAGGACCGTTCCCGGGATGGTCCAGAAGAAGGCCAGTGGCTGTCGGTACAGCCAACAGGCCAGAACGGTCAGAATGCCGTTCAGGAAGAAGACCCCGAAGATCCAGGACGCCAGATCCGGCTGCGAGAGCCCACCCCGCGTGCCCACGGTGAGGATCACGGCGACCGGCCCGGTGGCCGCGAAGATCAAACCGATGAGGCCGTTCGCCACCGAGACCGCCCCGAGGTCGGTGAACACCCGGCGCAGGCTGGTCAGGGGTCGTGCGGGTCGCTCGAGGAGCGGGCCTGGCTCCGCCGTCCGTTCGTCGCCCACGCCTGCCACCTCGTGCTCGTCCGCGTCGTCCGGCAGACCGTAGGTCATCCGGTGGTCCGTTCGCCCCGGTGATCGCCCGAGGTTGCGGGCCGAGCGACGAGCTCCGTCCCGTTCAGTGGAAACCGGGACGTGGGGCGGCCCGTTCCCGCAAGCTGGGGCGATGCGCCGATCGACGACGATCCGGGCGATGCGACCCGCCGACCTGGAGGGTGCCGACCACGGCGGCTGCCGCCAGGCCTCGCTGCCGCCGCGGACGTCGCACGGGGCCTATGTCGGCAGGACACAGGAGCTCGGCGCGCTGGACCGGGTGCTCGACGAGGTCGCGGCGCGCGGGGCGCGTGTCGTGCTCCTGCGCGGACCCGCGGGAATCGGCAAGACCGCGTTGCTGCGCCGGTTCGTGGAACGGCATCCCGAGGCGACCGCGCTGCGGGCGGACGGTGGCGGACCACCCGCGCCGTACCGGCTGATCGCCGGGCTGCTCGGCCGAACGGGCGTGCGCGCCCGCGTCCTGCCCGACTCCGACGTGCTGGCCTCGGCCGACGGCCCGGCGGTGGTCGGCAGACGGGCCCTCCAGGCGATCGTCGGCCTCGCCCGCGAGCGCCCCCTCGCGCTCGTCGTCGACGACGCCGACCGGGCCGACGTGGAGTCGCTGCGGGCGACCTTGTTCGTGCTGCGCAGGCTCGCCGCTCACCCCGTACTGACGATGCTGACGTGCTCGACCGACCGCGCGTGGCCGCCGGAGGGTCTCGCACGCCTCGCCGAGAGCGCGCGCACGGGACTCAACATGGCGCTCGGGCCCCTGAGGCCCGCCGAGGTCCGGGAGCTTGCGGCCACCCGCGGCGTGTCCGATCTCCCGTTGTCCGGCGCGCGCCGGATGTGCGCGCACACCCAGGGCAACCCGCGCCACCTCCTCGCCCTGCTCGCCGAGCTGCCGGTCGGCGCATGGGCACACGCCACGGAGCTGCCCGCGCCGCGCGGGCTCATCCGCTCGGTCGACCGTGTGCTGAGCGCGTGCCGGGAGGAGACGCGCAGGCTCGTCGAGGCCGTCGCGGCGCTCGGCGGCCACGCCGTTCTGTCGACGGCGGCCGACGTGGCCGATGTGGCCGACGCGTTGGCCGCCCTGGAGGAGGCGTGCGCGGTCGGGTTGCTGGCCAGACCCGCGCCGGACGCGACATGGTACCTGACCTTCCCCGACCCGCTGACCCAGGCCGCGGTCCGCGGGCAGCTCGGTCCGGCCCGGCGGATGCGCCTCCACCGCGCGGCCGTGCGGGGTGCGGGGCCGACGAGCACGCCTCTCACCCCGCCATCTCAGGTGAAGACGCTGGTGAAGGCGTCGTTCAGCTCGCGGGCGTGGTAGAAGATGCCCTTGGCGAGCTGGTCGACGGTCCAGTTGATGGTGGGGAAGTCGTGCTGGACGCGGTAGCCGAGCCCGGCGAAGACCTCGTTGCGGTTGCCTGCCGGGTCGAAGAAGTAGATGGTCGTGCCCCGGGTGATCCCGTGGCGGGTCGGGCCGATGTCGATGGGCACGTCGTCCATCGAGAAGATGTCGCCCGCGCGCAGGATCGCCGACCAGTCCTCGAGGTGGTAGGCGAAGTGGTGCAGCTTGCCGTTGGGGCCCTTGATGAACGCGATGTCGTGGGGTGACTCGCCGCAGCTCATCCAGGTGCCGATGACTTCGGGGTGGTCCATGCTTTCTACGACGCGTTCGGCGGTTTTGAAGCCGAGCACGTCGCGGAGGAAGCGTTCGTTGAGGCCGGGGTCTTCGCAGGGCATGAGGGCGTGGTCGATCCAGTGGGTGCCGACGCCGCGCATGTTCCGTGGCCAGGCCTCGGGGTTGATGGCGCCGGTTTCGGTGCCGGTGAACTCCATGTCGGTGTAGAGCTCGATGTCGTGCTCGGAGGGCAGGGTGATCCGCACGCCGTCGCCGACGGTGAGGTTCTCGCCCGCGCTGAACCGGGTGGTGGTGGTGCCGAACTGTTGGGCGCTGGTCTCGTAGCGGGTGAGGTCGTCGCTGGTTTCGACCTTGTAGCCGAGTTTGACCAGTCCGACGCCGCCTTCTTCGAGGACGAGGGAGTGGTGGTCCCATTCGTCCCAGCACTTGAGGTAGAGCTTGCCGGGTTCCTCGTGCACGACCTCCATGCCGAGGGTGTTCGAGTAGTGGTTGCGGGCTTCTTCCAGATCGGTCACCCGCAGGTGCACGTAGCCCAACCGAATGACAGCACTCATCTCTTCTCCTGTTTCTCTGCGAGCGGGTAGCCGAAGCCGAGCACGCGGCGGAGCCGGTCGCCCTCCTGAAGCTCGATGACGACGTTGGTGAGGGGCACCGCGCGGCAGCTGAGGCAGATGCCCTCGACGCGCTCGTCGTCGGTGAGCACGGTCGGCGCGATCGGCCGCTCGTAGGCGACCTCGCCGAGGACGAGCTGGACCTTGCAGATTCCGCAGCCGCCGCGTTTGCAGCCCACCCGGTACCGCAGGCCCGCCCGCGCCAGCGCGCGCAACAGCGTCTCGTCGGCGGCCGCGACCACGTGGATGCCGTCCGGGAGGATCGTCACCTCGGCCATGTCAGGCACACCGCACGGCGATCGGCCCGAGGCCGTCGAACTCGGCGATGACGAGGCCGTGGGGTCGCAGCGGCACCGACGCGGTCAGCCCACCGGACAGGACGAGGGATCCTTCCTCGAGGGCCTCGCCGCGGGCGTCCAGCGCCTGGGCGAGCCAGGCGACCGCCGCCGCGGGGTGCCCCATCGCCGCGCCGCCCGCGGCGGTGTCGACTCCGGATCGGGACCGGAAGACGCATCCGAGGACGCCGAGGTCTTCGAGGTCCGCGGGTCGCCGCGGACGGGTGCCCACGGCGACACGGGCCGCGCCCACGTTGTCGGCGACCGCGTCCTGCAGCCGAAAGGACGAGGAGTACCGCGTGTCGACGATCTCGACGGCAGGCAGCACCGCCTCGGTCGCCTTCAACACCTCGGCGACGGTGACGACCCCCGCGATGCGGCGGCCGATGACGAAGGCGATCTCCGGCTCCGCGCGGGGGTGGATGAGCTCCGACAGGTGCACCGCTGCCCCGAAGGGCAGCACCATTGCCGAGGTCAGCCTGCCGTAGGCAGGCTCGTGGATGCCCATGGCGTGCCGCTTGACCGCGCTGGTGAACGCCAGCTTGGCGCCGACCACGCGCTCTCCGCCCTGGACGCGGTGCTCGACGACCAGGGCCTGTGCCTTGTACGCGGTCTCGATGTCGAGGAACGGGTTGCGCCGCGTCACCGGCGGCACCGGGGTCCGGGAGCGCTCGGCCTCGATGACCGCATCGGCGATCGCACGGGGGTCGGTCACGGTGCCACCTCACCGAACCGCGCGGTCACCGTGCCCAGATGGGCGAACGTGGCGTGGAAGACGTCCCCGGGACGGACCGGCACCATGCGGTGCAGCGCACCGGGGAGCACGATGTCGCCTGCTCTCAGGCCGTCACCCAAGGAGCCGAGCCGGTTGGCCAACCACGCGACGCAACTCGCGGGGTTGCCCAGGACGGCGGCCCCCGCGCCGCTGTCGATGGGGGAGCCGTTGCGGTGGAACAGCACGCCGACCAGCCGCAGGTCGAGCTCGGTGACCGGGGTGATGCGGGCGCCGATGACGGCGCGGGCCGCGGACGCGTTGTCGGCGACCGTGTCGACGAGCTGGAAGCGCCAGTCGGCGATGCGGCTGTCCACGACCTCGATGGCGGGCAGGACGCCCGCGACGGCGGTGAGCGCGTTGGTCGCCGTGACCCCGGGCCCGGCGAGATCGGTGGCCATCACGAACGCGATCTCGGCCTCGACGCGGGGTTGCAGCAGCGCGTCGAAGGGGATCTCGTCGACCTCGTCGACGAACATGTCGTCGAGCAGCACGCCGAAGTTGGGCTCGCGCACTCCCAGCAGGTCCTGCGAGGCGCGCGAGGTCAGCCCCACCTTCCGGCCCCGCACCACGGCCCCGCCCGCGACGCGACGGGCGACGTTGTGGGACTGGATCGCGTAGGCGTCGGCGATCGACAGGTCGCGCCAACCGTCGCTGAGGGGCTCGATCGGGGTGCGCTCGACCTCGGCCTGCCACAGGGCGTCGGCGGACCGGACGACGGCGGGGGAGCCGGTGGTGGGCATCGCCGCGCCTCCCTCCTGCCGTTCGTCGTGGCGTCGGTTCGAGCCTGGCACCCCGGCCCGCGTCTTGGCGCAGGGAATCTGCCTAGGTTCTGGGCCTGGGTCCGAGGTTGGTCGAGGCCGGAGAACGGGGTTCCGGGCGCGCCGGTGCCCTCGCCCGTGCCCGCAGGGCACCGAGGCGGTCCCGGTCCGGCGATCGTCGGCGTCGGCACCCGGGGACCGGCCTAGGTGTTTGCCCAGCGCGAAGCAGGCGCCTCTGCGGGGAGGCTCATCCGCGAAATCGTCGAACTACCGGGGCGTGTGCCCGGACCCGGGCAGTGCCTCGGCCGCAGCCGCACCCGCGACGCGGCCCTGGGCCGCCGCGGCCAGCACCGCCCGGTCGACCACTCGAAAACGGGAGAGCACACAGATGACGACCACTCTGGACGAGGCGCGAGCCAAGATCGACGGCGCGTTGGTCCACGACGCGGAGCGGGGCCTGTATCGCAACCGTCGTGACGCGTTCACCGATCCGGACCTGTTCGAGCTGGAGATGAAGTACATCTTCGAGGGCAACTGGATCTACCTCGCGCACGAGAGCCAGCTGCCGAACAACAACGACTACCTCACGGTCTACATGGGTCGGCAGCCCGTCGTGATCTCGCGGGACAAGGAAGGCCAGCTGCACGCGCTGATCAACGCCTGCAGCCACAAGGGCGCGATGCTGTGCCGTCGCAAGAAGGACAACCGCTCGACGTTCACCTGCCCGTTCCACGGGTGGACGTTCCGCAACAACGGGCAGCTGCTGAAGGTGAAGGACCCGCGCGGGGCGGGCTACCCGGAGCAGTTCAAGACCGAAGGCTCGCACGACCTGACGAAGGTGCCGCGCTTCGAGAGCTACCGGGGGTTCCTGTTCGGCAGCCTCAACCCGGACGTGCCGCCGCTGGCCGAGCACCTCGGGGGCGCCGCGAAGATCATCGACATGATCTCCGACCAGTCCCCGGACGGGCTGGAGGTGCTCAAAGGTGCCTCCACCTACACCTACGACGGCAACTGGAAGGTGCAGGCCGAGAACGGCGCCGACGGCTACCACGTCTCCGCGACGCACTGGAACTACGCGGCCACCACGTCGCGGCGGACCACCGGTGAGTCGGCCACCGAGACCAAGGCGATGGACGCCGGGCAGTGGGGCAAGCTGCGTGGCGGCTACTACGCCTGGGAGAAGGGCCACGTCCTGCTCTGGAACGAGTGGGGCAACCCCGAGGACCGGCCGCTGTGGAACCGCCGCGAGCAATGGGTGAACGAGTTCGGGCAGGCCCGCGCCGACTGGATGCTCAAGTACTCCCGCAACCTGTGCGTCTACCCGAACGTCTACATCATGGACCAGTTCGGTTCGCAGATCCGCCATTTCCGGCCCATCGCGGTGGACAAGACCGAGGTCACGATCTACTGCATCGCGCCGAAGGGCGAGAGCGCCGGGGCGCGCACCGCGCGAATCCGCCAGTACGAGGACTTCTTCAACGCCTCCGGCATGGCCACCCCGGACGACCTGGAGGAGTTCCGGTCCTGCCAGAAGACGTACCTGGCCACCGCCGCCCCGTGGAACGACCTGAGCCGCGGCGCGACGCACTGGATCGACGGGCCGGACGACGAGGCCAAGGACCTGGGCCTGGACCCGGTGTCCAGCGGGGTCCGCACCGAGGACGAGGGCCTCTACATCGTCCAGCACGGCTACTGGCAGAAGGTCATGCGCGACGCGGTCGATGCCGAAGCAGCGGAAGCGAAGGGGCTCTGACATGGCTGTCACCGTGACCGAGGTCGAGCAGTTCCTCTACCGTGAGGCCCGCTACCTCGACGACCGCGAGTTCGACCAGTGGCTGGAGTGCTACGCACCCGACGCCGAGTTCTGGATGCCGTCCTGGGACGACGACGACACGCTGGTCACCGACCCGCAGACCGAGATCTCACTGATCTACTACAACAACCGCGGCGGGCTGGAGGACCGGGTCTT
Source organism: uncultured Actinomycetota bacterium (assembly GCA_963750095.1). GTDB lineage: Bacteria > Actinomycetota > Actinomycetes > Mycobacteriales > Pseudonocardiaceae > Pseudonocardia. Next base: position 407,551 of record CAVVPJ010000018.1, read on the forward strand.
CCGGATCAGGACCGACCGGTCGAGCGCGACGAGCCTCCCCGAGCCCCGCACCAGCCACAACATCTCCAACGTCGAGATCGTGGCCCAGAACGGGAGCACGGTCGAGGTGCGGTTCAACTGGTTCACCCTCTACTACCGCTACCAGAACATCGACCCGTACTTCGGCACCTCGTTCTACACGTTGGACGTCTCGGGCCCGACGCCGTTGATCAAGAAGAAGAAGGTGGTCCTGAAGAACGACTACATCCACCACGTCGTCGACATCTACCACGTCTGAGGACACGCCATGACATTTCAGATCGCGCTGAACTTCGAGGACGGGGTGACCCGCTTCATCGAGTGCAGGCCGAACGAGGTCGTGGCCGACGCGTCCTACCGCCAGCGCATCAACATCCCGCTGGACTGCCGCGACGGGGCCTGCGGGACCTGCAAGTCGTTCTGCGAGTCGGGCTCCTACGACGGCGGCGACTACATCGAGGAGGCGCTGAGCGACGACGAGGCCGAGCAGGGCTACGTGCTCACCTGCCAGATGGTGCCCGAGTCCGACCTCATCCTCCGCATCCCGGCGACGTCCGACGTGGCGAAGACGAGCATCTCCACCGTCGCCGGGGAGGTGGCGTCGGTCGACCGGGTGTCCGACACGGCGATCGCGTTCTCCGTCAAGCTGGACGACCGGTCGTCGCTGGGGTTCCTGCCGGGTCAGTACGTGAACATCCAGGTGCCGGGCACCGACCAGGCCCGGTCGTTCTCCTTCAGCTCGGGTCCGGGCAAGGACGAGGTGGACTTCCTGGTGCGCAACACCTCGCACGGCGTGCTCACCACCTACCTGCGCGACCGCGCGCGGATCGGCGACAAGATCTCCTTCAACGGTCCGCTGGGCAGCTTCTACCTGCGCCGGATCGAGCGGCCGACGGTGTTCCTGGCGGGCGGCACCGGACTCGCCCCCTTCCTGTCGATGCTGCACAAGATCGAGGCCGACGGGGGCGGCGGGCACCCCCTGCATCTGATCTTCGGCGTGACCAACGAGCCGGACCTCGTCAAGGTCGAGGAGCTGGAGGGCTACGCGGCCCGGATGCCGAACTTCACCTTCACCTGCACGGTCGCATCCGAGGAGTCGAGCTACCCGAACAAGGGTTTCGTCACCCACCACATGAGCGCCGACCTCCTCAACGAGGGCGCGGTCGACATGTACCTGTGCGGTCCGCCGCCGATGGTGGACGCGGTGCGCAAGTACCTGGCCGACCAGGGCATCCAGCCCGCCAACTTCTACTACGAGAAGTTCGCGGGCAGCGGGGTCGTCTCCGAGATCGGCGAGATCCACGTCAAGGTGCCCGAGTCGAACGAGGCCTTCGACGCGCGGATGGCGCTGGAGCTCGGCGCCGCGCACATGGTCTGCGGCAAGCTGTCGGCCGACCAGATCGCCGAGTACCGGCGCCTGGCCGAAGCGACGGCAACGCACATCTCCGGCAACCGGTTCACCGACTCGGCGGGCTTCCGCGAGGCCAACGCGGCGTTCCACCTCTTCCCGGTGGAGGCCACGGGCAACCCGACGCTGATCGAGGCCCACCGGCGGCTGATGGTCACCGAGTACATGGGCGAGGTGCTGACCCTGTCGACGGGGCTGGTCGGGGACATCACCCAGGACCACCGGGACATCGTCGACGCCTTCGAGAAGGGCGACTTCGAACGGCTGCGCGCGGTGATGGTCGAGCACAACGAGCACGCCAAGCTCACCATGAAGGCAGGCATCGAGTCGGCCGGAAGCAAGGCCTGAGATGTTGTGCCCCGACAGGTTCGCCTGCAAGGTCGTCGTCGTCACCGGCTCGGCGCAAGGACTGGGCGAGGCCGTGGCCACCCGCGTCGCCCGCGAAGGCGGCGCGGTGGTCCTCGTCGACCGCTCCGACCTCGTGCACGAGGTCGCCGGGAAGCTCGCGGGCGAAGGCGCGCAGACCCTCGGCCTCGTCGCCGACCTCGAGCAGTACCTCGGCGCCGCCACCGCGATGGCGGCGGCGCGCAACCGGTTCGGCCGGGTCGACGTCCTGGTGAACAACGTCGGGGGCGCGATCAACTTCAAGCCCTACGTCGAGTTCACCGAGGCCGAGATCTCGGCGGAGATCCGGCGGTCGCTGCTGCCCACCCTGTGGTGCTGCCGCGCGGTGCTGCCCGGCATGGTCGCGCAGGGCCGCGGCGTCATCGTCAACGTGTCGTCGGCCGCCGCGCGCGGCATCCACCGCATCCCCTACTCGGCGGCCAAGGGCGGCGTCAACGCCCTCACCGCCTCCCTGGCCTGGGAGTACGCCGAGCACGGTATCCGGGTCGTCGCGACCGCGCCGGGCGGCATCGAGGCGCCTCCCCGACGCATCTCGCGCGGCACGCCCGAGAAACGCACCGAGCAGCAGGAAGCCTGGTTCCAGGCCCACATCGACCAGACGCTCGGCTCGTCGCTCCTGCACCGCTACGGCACGCTGGACGAAGAGGTCGCCCCGATCCTGTTCCTCGCGTCCGACGAGGCCTCCTACATCACCGGGACCCGCCTGCCCGTTGCGGGTGGGGATCCGGGCTGACGGCGACAACCCAAGGAGACATCGGTGAGTGACGACTACGTTCTCGCTCCTTCGGCGACCCTCGGAGCCGCGCAACGGGCCATCGTCGCGGCCATCAAGCAGGCCGAGGCGCTGTCGGTCGACGTCTGCATCGCCGTGACCGACGGCGCAGGGCATCTGCTCGCCATGGCACGGATGGATCGTGCGCCGCTGCTCTGCATCCAGATCGCGCAGGACAAGGCCTATTCCGTGTCGGCGTTCGGTGGCCTGCCGACCAGCGACTGGTGGCGGATGCTCGAGTCGGAGCCCGCGCTGCTGCACGGAATCGTGAAGACCGACCGGCTGACCGTCTTCGGCGGCGGAGTACCGCTCGTCGCCGACGGTCGGACGGTCGGGGCGGTCGGCGTCTCGGGCGGTTCCAGCGAGCAGGACGTGCGGATCGCCGAGGCCGGGGCTTCGGCGGTCGGCTGACCTGCCGCTCAGAAGGGACGACAGGCACGCGTTGAATCGCGTCGCACAACGGGGTGCGAAACAACCCGGCGATGTGAATCGCCTCGCGCATCTCGCCCCGGATGGGACTCATCAGGCAGGTCGTCGCAATACCAGGCGGCTACACCGGCCCGCACCAATGTCGTGGCGATCGCCGAACCGCGACTTCGAGGACGTTCTGTCGATCGGCATCGGAGAACGGCGCGCAACCGCTGTCAAGCTGGAGTGGCTCACCAGGCCCAACCGGCTCGTCATCGCCCCCTGAAGCGCGCTTGGGGTGCGCCGCGATCGCGTGCCCGACGATCTGGTCTGGACCCGCCACCGTGCCGTCGAGCGGGCCCAGACCGCCACCCTCGCCGCGCTACTCGCCGGTGCCCTGCTCGACGTGCCCGCCGAAGGCCATGCGCATCGCCGAGAGGAGCTTGTCCGCGTAGGCGGCCTCGCCGCGCGAGCTGAACCGGGCGAACAGCGAGGCGGACAGCACCGGCACGGGCACGCCCTCGTCGATCGCCGCCTTCACGGTCCACCGGCCTTCACCGGAGTCCGAGACCCGACCGGCGATGCCGCCCAGGTCCGGGTTCGCGTTCAGCGCGCCAGCGGTCAGGTCCAGCAGCCAGGAGGAGACGACCGAACCGCGCCGCCACACCTCGGTGACCTTCGCGATGTCCAGGTCGTACTGGTAGTACTTCGGCTGCTCCAGCGGGGTGACCTCCGCCGAGTGGGTCTGCTCGGTGGCGCCCGCGTTGGCATGGGCCAGCACGTTCAGGCCCTCGGCGTACGCGGCCATGATCCCGTACTCGATACCGTTGTGGACCATCTTCACGAAGTGGCCCGCCCCGGGCGGCCCGCAGTGCAGGTAGCCCTGCTCCTCGGGGGCCGGGTCGCCGGAGCGGCCTTGAGTACGTTCGATGGAGCCCAGCCCGGGAGCGATCGAGGCGAACAGCGGCTCGCAGTGCGCGAACGCCTCCTCGGTGCCGCCGATCATCAGGCAGTAGCCGCGCTCCAGGCCCCAGATCCCGCCGCTGGTGCCGACGTCCATGTACGCGATGCCGTTCTCGGCCAACACCGCCGCGCGGTCGTAGTCCTCGCGGTAGTTGGAGTTCCCGCCGTTGATGATGATGTCGCCGGGCTCCATCAGCCCGCCCAGCTGCTCGACCACCTTGTCGGTGATCCCGGCGGGGATCATCACCCAGGCGATCCGCGGAGTGCTGAGCTTCTGGACGAACTCCTCCAGCGAGTTCGCCCCCTCCGCGCCGTCGGCGACCAACTCGGCCACGGTGTCCGGGTTGGTGTCGAAGGCGACGGCGGTGTGCCCGTCGCGGACCACCCGGCGCACGATGTTGGCGCCCATCCGGCCGAGGCCGATCATTCCGAGCTGCATGTGTCCAGCCTTCCGTCCAACACTGTCGGCCACCACTTGAACTTCGGCATTCTCCGGTCAACGCGTCGCCCGTGGCTACCTCGACACGATCTACGCAGCGAGGAGTTCGACGACCGTGGCCTGGCCTGGCCAGGCCGGTGTCCGGCGCACCGCCCGTCGTGCCGGACTCCCATGATCGACGGTTGTGTGACATGGGCGCCACATATGGCCGTCATGTCACGCAACCGTGGATCACGGCTCCGCGACCTCGTCGGCCGCGGTGGCGCCACGCTCGCCCAACGGGGCGGGCTCGCCTTGGGTGGTGTCGTGCCGGGTCTGGCGCTCCGACTCGGCGTTGATCTCGGCGCCGAGCAGGACGATGTAGCTGGTGAGGTAGAGCCACAACATCAGCACGACGACGCCCGCGATCGCGCCGTAGGTCTTGTTGTAGCTGCCGAAGTTGTTCACGTAAAGGCTGAACAGCAGGCTGCCGATGATCCACAGCACGGTGGCGACCAGCGATCCGGTGGTGACCCAGGCGAAGCGTGGGGCGTCGCGGTCGGGCGCCAGCCGGTAGACGACGGCGAGCGCGACCACGGCGACGGCCACGAGCAGCACCCAGCGCACCGCCTGGGCGAGCAGCGTTCCCAGCGGTCCGAGCGGCAGCGTGTTGAGGACGACCGGGACGACGGCGACGAGCGCGAGAGCGAGCAGCACGAAGACGATCGCTCCGAGGGTGAGCAGCAGGGCGATGCCCCTGAGCTTGAGGAAGCCGCGGGTCTCGTCCTCGTCATAGGCGAGGTTGACCGCCTTGATGAGGTTGCCGGTGCCGCTCGAGGCCGACCACAGCGCGGCCAGCAGCGAGATCACGAGCCCGAACCCCAGCGCGCCGCCGCTCGCGGAAGCCACCGACTGGAGCTGGTCGGCGACGATGGGCTGGGCCTGCTGGGGCAGGCCCGCCGACAGGTCACGGACCTGGGCCGCCACCGTCTGCGGATCGGCGACGAGGCCGTAGAGGGTGAGCGCGGCGATGATGGTCGGGAAGATCGCGAGGAAGGCGAAGAAGGCCACGCCCCCTGCGAGCATGGGCACGTTGTCGGCGCCGCTCTCCCTGACCGCCCTGCGCACGACCTGCCACCAGCCCCGCGGCGGGATCTCGGTGGGCGTGCCCGCCTCCTCGCCGGGCAGCCGGTCGCGCACCTTGCGCTCGTCTTCTGATGTGGTCATGGATGTCCTTCGGGTGGGCGTTGGGTGTCAGTGGGCCTACCCCGCTCACCCCGGTCGACTCCTCCGTGCGTCACCCGGTTTCCCCGATCGCCGCCGCGGGCACTCTCGCGCACCGACATGAGGAGCAGGTCATGGCGAACCCGAGCATCAAGGACGAGAAGACCTATGAGGAGGTGCGCAAGAGCGGCGCCTCCAAGGAGAAGGCCGCCAGGGTGGCGAACGCCGCAGCCGGTGAAGGACGATCCACGGTGTCGCGCCGCGGCGGTCGATCGTCCCGCTACGAGGACATGAGCAAGGACGAGCTGTACCAACGGGCGAAGAAGGTGGGGATCGCGGGCAGGTCGACCATGAACAAGAAGCAACTGGTGAAAGCGCTGCGCGATCACTAGAGCTGAGCCTGGGAACGCGTCCTGGGGTAGTGACCCTGCCGCTGACACCCGGGCGACCACGTCACCCATCCGGGGGTTGGTCACGGCCGAGCCCCATGCCCCGCCCGCCTGCGCGGGACCCGGGCAGTGGTCGTTGGGGGACGAAAGACCCTGTTCCGGGCCTGGCCGCGGCGCGACCGTAGACGTCTTCATCGCATCTGAGCGAAGGGACGCGACGGCATGGGTGGCGCACCACGGGTCGATCACGCGTTGGTCGCCACCGACGACGTCACGCTCGCCGATCGGTTCTCCACCGCCGTACTCACCTGATCACTGGTAGCCGATCGGGTGTCCACGCCGCCCGGCCGTCGATGCCGGAAAGGCCCGTTCAATGACGAACGTCGTGCCGCTCTCCCGCAAGGGAACCCGTGCGAAGCCGCCTGCCCCAGCCGCCACCGACGAGCGGTCCATCCTGACGAAGGCGGACACGGTCCTGGCGGTGTTCGACAGCGCACATCTGTCGATCAGCCTGCCGGGCATCGTCGCCGCGACGGGGCTGCCGAAGACCACCGTGTACCGCACGGTGGAGAAGCTCCTGGAGCTGGGCTGGCTCGCCCGCCAGTCAGCGGAAGACGACAGCGGAGCACGGCGGAACCGGTTCGTCATCGGGCCGCGGCTCTTCGAGATCGCGACGCTCATCCACCTGCGCACCGACCTGCGTGAGGTTGCCCTGCCCTTCATCCAGGACCTCTACGAGGCGACCCACGAGACGATCCACCTCGCGGTCCTGGAGGGCGATCACGTGCTCTACGTGGAGAAGATCAGTGGGCATCGGCCGACCACCGAGCTGAGCCGCGTCGGCGGGCGCATGCCAGCGCACTGCACCGCGGTCGGCAAGGTCATGCTCGCCTTCGCGGCGAAGGAGGTCGTCGAAGCGGCGCTCGCGAAGGAGCTCCTGCCGCTGACCCCCTTGACGATCACTGCACCGGCCCAGCTCGTGGCCGCGCTGAAGCGCGTGCGGATCGACGGCCTGGCCTACGACCGCGAGGAGTCGGCCATCGACATGGTGTGCGTCGCGGCGCCGCTGTTCGACAACGCAGGCCGGTGCGTCGCCGCCATGTCGATCACCGGACCGCCGTCGACACTGCGGCTTGACCGGCTGGGTCCCGCGGTGCGCACCGCCGCTCTCGGAGTGTCGCGCGCGCTCCGGGCGCGCGGCTCCTTCTTCGGCGGTCGTCCGCTCGACGGACTCGCGGCGCGGCGGCGACCGTGCGGTCCAGGGCGCCCCTGGAGCGAAGCGTAGGGCGACCCGTCGCCCACTCCCGGCAGGGGCGCGTCGACGAGGCCCCGACACGGTCCCGTCGGCGAAGCGTGTGAGCCGCGAAGGGGCGAGATGATGATCGATTCGACCCCCTTCGTCGAGCACCGTCAGTAGGGGCCCGTTGGTGCGGGCTGGACGCACCGGCAGCGGACGCCGCCGCCGAAAAATGATCAACAAACGGCGAAACTCTGTCGGTTCCCGCCGTCGTTCCCCGAAAGTCAGGCGAACTCGACCTCCCAGTCGCGGCCCTGCAGCGAATCGCGGACGTGAGCCATGAACCGGGAGGCGGTGACGCCGTCGAAGGACCGGTGGTCGTAGCAGAAGCCGAGGATTGTCATCGGATGGATGGCGATCACGTCGCCGACTGCGACCGGCCGCCGAGTGATCATGTTCAACGACAGGATCGCCGAATTGGGCTGGTTGATGATCGGGGCGGACGCGTAGTCCGCGATCGGGCCGGGGCTGGTGATGGTGAAAGTCGAGCCGGTGAGGTCGTCCGGGACGAGCTTGCCGCCGGTCGCCTTTTGCGCCACCGCTCGGATCGCCCGCGCGAGCCCACGCAGGTTGAGCGTGTCCGCGTCGCGGATGACCGGAGCGACCAGCCCTTGCTCATTGAGGTCGACGGCGATGCCGAGGTTGACGTAGTGGTGCAGGATCCGGGTCTCCGTGTCGATGTCCAGCGAGGAGTTGACGTTCGGGAAGGCGCGCAGCGCGTCGCATACCGCTCGGGCGACGAACGCCAGTTGGGTCAACGACATCCCTTCCTCGCGCCGGAAGCGGTCCTTGTGCCGGGCGCGTATTCGCTCGATCGCGTCGAGGTCGACCTCGACCGAGGTCCAGACGTGCGGGGCGATTCGGAGCGAGTGGACCGTGCGGTCGGCGATGATCAACCGGATCTTGGGCAGCGGTACCGGCTCGTCGCGGAGGCCGAGCGGCGTGGCCGGGCCTGCAGTGGCCGTCGGGGCGATCGGGGCTGCGGGCGTGACGGGGACGGGCCCGCCGCCGGGCGCGGGCCCAGGAACCACCGGTGTTGGTGGTGGTGCGGCCACGGTCGGTGTGCTCGGGCTCGCGGTGGCGATCGCGCGTTCGATGTCCTCGCGGCGGATCCGTCCCACGACCCCCGAGCCTGAGACGGTCGCGAGGTCGATGCTGTTCTCGGCTGCGAGCCTGCGCACGAGCGGGGAGAGCAATCGGCCGTTACCTGCGGTGGGGACGGGCGCAGCAGGCAACGACGCGCCGGATCCGACGCTGGCGTGCGGTGTGGCCGGGGCAGCGGGAGGAGCAGCATCGGGCTCGCCGATGCGGGCGAGCACGGTGCCGACGGGTGCGGTTTCCCCTTCCTGGACCAGGATCTCCGTGAGGACGCCGTCGTACGGGCTGGGGATCTCGGAGTCGACCTTGTCGGTGCTGACCTCGTAGAGCGGGTCGTCGAACGCGACCGTGTCCCCGGCTTGCTTGAGCCAGCGCCCGATCGTGCCCTCGGTCACGGTCTCGCCCAGCTTGGGCATGGTGATGTCGTGCACGACTCCGGTCGGGACCGAGTAGCCGGGATCCTCCCCGGCCATCCCCTCGGAGCCGCCCATCGAGGGGCTTGCCGCGTCGCCGAGCGCGGGCCCGCCCGCCGCGGCCACGCCGTGCGCCGCGGACGGCAGCCGGGCCGCTCCCGTCGGGCCCAGGGCGGATCCGGGCGCGCCGATACGCAGGATCGGGGCGCCGACGGGCACGGTGTCGCCGGATGCGACGAGGATCTCGACGATCACGCCGTCGGCCGGGCTGGGGATCTCCGAGTCGACCTTGTCGGTGGAGACCTCGAACAGCGGGTCGTCGAACGACACGGTGTCACCGACCTGCTTGAGCAAGTTCCCGATCGTGCCCTCGGTGACCGTCTCGCCCAGCTTGGGCATCGTCACGACCGTGTCGTCGCGCTGCGTCGCGGACTCGCTCGCCAGCTCGCTCATGGCAATGCCTTTCGGGAAGTTCCGGGGTGGCTCAGCCGTGCAGGGAACGGCCGGAGAAAGTGATCATGGTTTCGCCGATGGCCTCGGACAGGCTCGGATGCGCGTGGATCAACCTGCCGACCTCGGAGGGCAGCGCCTCCCAGTTGAGGGCCAGGTAGCCCTCGTGCAACAGCTCGCTGGCCCACGGCCCGACCAGGTGGAACCCGAGGATCGGGCCCTCGCGCTGCGCGACGATCTTCACCAGGCCGTCGGTCTCACCGAGGATCATGGCCCGGCCGTTGCCCGCGAACGCGTGCTTGTGCACGATGACGTCGTGCCCGACGGCGCGGGCCTCGGCCTCGGTCATCCCCGACCACGCCACCTCCGGATGGGTGTAGACCACCCACGGCACACCGCCGTACTCGACCGGCACCGGGTCCTCGCCGAGGAAGTGGTCGACCGCGAGCACCGCCTCGGCGTACGCGACATGCGCGAGCCCCGGCGTGTCGACGCAGTCACCGATCGCGTACACCCCCGGCCGGGAGGTGAGCATGGTGTTCGTGTCGACCTCGACGAACCCGCGCTGATCCACCCGCACCCCGGCGGCCTCGAAGCCCATCCCCTCGGTGAGCGGGCGGCGTCCGATCGCGACCAGCACCTGGTCGACCTCGATCTTCTCCGAGCCCTTCGGGGAGTCGAACGGCACCACCACGCCGTGGTCGGTGTGCTCCAGGGTGCCGACCCGCGCCTGGGCGTGGATCGTCGTGCCCCGCTTCTTCAGCGACCGCGCCAGCACCTCGGCGCAGTCGCGGTCGGGCCCGATCGGCAACACCCCGTGCGGCAGCGCCTCCAGCAGCGTGGTCGCCACACCGAGGTCGGTGTAGACGGACGCGAACTCCGCCCCGATCACCCCGCCGCCGATCACCGCCACCCGCTCGGGCAGCCGCGGCGACGCGTCGTTCGTCGACTGGTCGGAGGTGACCACCCGCACCCCGTCGACGTCCATGCCCGGGATCGCGCGCGGCACCGAACCGGTGCAGATGATCACGGCCCGGCCGCGGAGCGTCTCGGTCCCGACCGCCACCGCCGCGTCGGCGGTCAACGAGCCGAAGCCGTCCACGACGGTGACCTTGCGCCGCTTGAGCAGCCCCGACAACCCCCGATGCAGCTGGTTGACGATGCCCGCCTTGCGCTGGTTCGCCGCGGGCCAGTCCGGCTCCGGTGTCCCCGCGACCTTCACCCCGTGCTCGGCGGCGTGCGACACCGTCCGGAACACCTCGGCCGCATGCAGCAGCGCCTTCGCCGGGATGCAGCCCCGGTGCAGACAGGTGCCGCCGACCTTCTCCTTCTCCACCAACGCCACCGACAGCCCTGCGGACGCCGCGTACAACGCCGCCGCATAGCCGCCAGGGCCGCCGCCGAGCACCACCAGGTCGAAGTCCGTCATGATTCCGCCTCCGCGGGAAAGTACGTCGGCGGACATGACTAGGCCCTCGCCACCTTCCGCAGCGTCTCGGCGATCTGCGCGGGCTGCGGGATCACCGCGTCCTCCAACGGCGGGCTCGTCGGCGTCGGGGTGTTCCTGGCCGCGATCCGCACCACCGGCTGGTCCAGATGCCAGAAGCACTCCTCCTGGATGGTGGCCGCGATCTCCGCGCCATACCCCAGCCGCCTGGCGGCCTCGTGCAGCACCACCGCCCGCGAGGTCTTGCGCACCGAGTCGACGATCGTCTCCACATCCAGCGGCACCAGCGTGCGCACGTCGACGACCTCCACCGAGATGCCGTCCTTGTCCAGCTCCTCGGCCACCTCCAAGCCCTGCGACACCCCCGCCGAATAGGTGATCAAACTGACGTCGCGGCCTTCGCGCACGACCTTGGCCACGCCGAGCGGGATCGGGTCCAGCGACAGCGGCCCGGACGCCCGCAGCCGCCGGTACAGGTACTTGTTCTCCAGATACAGCGTGGGGCTGTTGTCCCGGATCGAGCTCACCAACAAGCCCGCGGCGTCCTCCGGGGTGCCCGGCATGACGATCTTGATGCCGGGCACGTGCGCGAAATAGCTCTCCACACTCTGGGAGTGCGTAGGCCCGGCCCGCAGCCGAGCACCGAACGGGGCCCGCAGCGTGACCGGCATCGCGTCCCCGGTACGCCAATGGTGGCGCGCCAACACGTTGATGATCGGGTCGAACGCGCACGAGATGAAATCCGCGAACTGGTACTCCACCACCGGGCGCAACCCGACCAGCGCCGCCCCCGCCGCCAGCCCGGTGAACCCGGTCTCCGCGATCGGGGTGTCCACCACCCGCCGCGGCCCGTACTTGTCCAGGAAACCCTTCGTCACCTTGAACGCACCACCGAACTGGCCCACGTCCTCACCGATCAGGAACACGTCCGGATCGCGCTCCATCTCCGCATCCAACGCCAACCCGACCGCCTCCAGGTAAGTGGCGTTGCCACTGTCAGTAGCCATGATCGCTCCGCAAGCTCCGCTCAGTCGGCATAGACACCGTCCTCGATGTTGCTGGGATCGGGCATCGGGTCGGCCAGCGCCTTGCGCCGTGCGGCGATCGCGAACTGACGGGCGTCCTCGCGCACCTGCTTGGCGGTGTCGACGTCGAGCACACCCGCATCCACGAGCACACCCTCGAACAACTCGACCGGGTCCTTCTTCGAGTACTCCTCGTACAACTCCTTGAGCACGTAGTCGGCCGGGTCGTGCTCCGCATGCCCGTGCATGCGCATCGTGACGCCCTCCACGATCGAAGGCCCGTCGCCCGCCCGCGCCCGCGCCACCGCCTCCGCGACGGCGTCGTGCACGGCCAGCACGTCGGTGCCGTCCACCGTCACACCCGGAATCCCGTACGCGACCGCCTTCGCCGACAGCGTCTCCGAGTGCGACGTCAGCTGCAGCGGCGTGGAGTAGGAGTACTGGTTGTTCTCGATCACGAACACGTTCGGCAGGCTCTGCACACTGGCGATCGTGAGCGCCTCGTGGAAGTCCGCCCGCGACGTCGAGCCGTCACCGCAGAACGCCAGGCACACCCGGTCCTCACCGCGGTACCTCGCCGCGAACGCCATCCCCGTGGCCACCGGGAAGTTGGCCGGGATGTGGCTGGGCGGGTTGTAGATGTTCAGATCCAGCCGCCCGTAGTGCAGGGTGCCGTCCCGGCCGCCGGTGGGCGAGGTCGCCTTGCCCATGAAACTCGCCATCACCTGCCACGGCTCCATCCCCCGCCACAGATGCGCGCCCAGATTCCGATGCAACGGGGCCAGGTAGTCATCCGGGCGCAGCGTCGACGCGGCGCCCACGCTGATCCCCTCGTGCCAGTGGCCGGTGTAGAGCGAACCGAGCAGGTCGCCACCGCGGTACATGGCGACCATCCGGTCCTCTGTCGCCCTGGTGAGCACCATGATCTCGTGGATGCGCCGCAGCAGGTCCGGGTCGCGGTCGCCTAATCGGGGCTTGGGCGTTGCCTTCTGGGTGCGAGCGTTAGCCATGGGTGTCTCCTGTGGGCCCTCAGCGGTACAGCGGCATCGCATCGACCGGCCAGCCGAGGTTGTGCAGCGGGTAGATGCGCAGCTTCGGTTCCGGCAGCCCGGACTCCTGCAGCACGCGCCGGAAGTCCTCGTTGCCCTCGAACGCCTGTAGCGCGTCCTCGGAGCTCCAGACGTCGACGACCATGAAGCCGTACTCCCGCGGCACGGCAAGGTGGATCATCGGCCGGCCCGATGAGATCGCGACGACCTTGCGCAGCACATCGTCGTAGCGGGTGGCGAGCTCGTCGCTGTCGCCGTGGAAGTCGAACACCGCCATGACTGCGCCCATCACCTGTTCCTACCTCTCCGGCCTGCTGAGGAAGCGCTTGAGCAACGCGTTGAAATCGTCCGCCCACTCGATCTGGGTCCAGTGGCCACACCGACCGAACACGTGCAGCTCGGAGCGCTCCACGAGCTGCAGGAGCCGGTGCGCGTTATCCAGCGGGATTACCTTGTCGTCGCGGCCATGGACGATCAACGTCTCGTGCGGGAGCCCTCGAATCTGGTCCTCCGGAGTGGCCATCTCCTCCACCCACCGCTGTCGCGGTGCCGGGAACATCGCCGAGAACGCCTCCTGAACGCCCGGTTCGATCGAGGCCTCGTACCTGACCTTCGCGAGCTCGTCGTTGACCAGCTCCCGGCTGTAGGCGAAGTAGTCCAGGATCCCCAACATGTTCTCCAGGCCGGGCTCGTAGCCCCAGACGGCATCAAGGCCCTCGGTGATCGGAAAGCTCACACCCATGGCGCCCATCAGCACCAGGCGCTGCACACGGTCGGGGTGCTGCGCCGCGACCCGGATAGCCAGCCCGCCGCCGAAGCTGTTCCCGACCAATGAGACCCGCTCCAGCCCCAGCGCGTCGAGGAACCCGATCAGCTGGTCCGTCCAGAGCCGCATTCCGTAGCCACCGGGCTTGTCGCTGAAACCGAACCCGGCCATGTCGGGGGCCCACACGTGGAAGTCCGTGGCCAGGTCCGGGATGGACAACCGCCAGTTCGCGTACGCGGTCACCCCCGGCCCGGAGCCGTGCACCAAGACGATCGGCGGCCCTTCGCCCGCCTCCAAGTAGTTGGTCTTGACGCCCGCTGCGTCCACGAACCTGCCGATTTCCGGCCGCTGCCGCCCGGTATCAGCCATCTGTTGAGCTCCTTCCCGATCCGAGCAGCTCGATCACGAGGTCCTCGAGCACGTCCGGATCCTCGGGCTCGAGCGGCTGCGCGCTCCCGGCGTGGCGCCGTTCGAGCTCCACCCATCCCTGACGTCCGGCCTGACCCATCGAGATCCGGGCCGAGCGCTCGCCACACTGCAGCACGAACGCCAGTGTGCCGGTGCCGACTTCGTCCTCGATATCGACGAGCTCCGCCCGACCGGTGAGCATCGCGTTCGCCTCGGCGATCACCTGCTCGGAGCGTGCCCGCAGGTAGAACCACTGGTCGGTGGCTCGGGCGAACGGCTGCAGGGTGCTCGATCGGAGCCGCAGTGGCGCATGCCGATCCGCGCCGTCGAGCACATCGCGGACCCGCAGCATGAACGGCGTGAAGACGACGTCGCGCTGGCTAGCCATGATCATCCGCCCTCACGCCCTCAGGAGGGGGCTGCGCACCCCGCCGGTCGCCTTGTCCGACGCGTCGAAGAAGTCCTCGCGATAGATGTCCTTGGGGAACAGCCGCTTCTTCATCAGCGTCTTCAGCGCGGCCTCTACCATCGGCGGCGGCCCGCACAGGTAGGCCGTGTGCTTGCGGCAGGTCTCAAAGTCGGCGGCCACGACATCGGTCACCATGCCCATCGGGCCCTCCCACACCTCGTCGCTCAGGCACGGGCGGTAGGTGAACTGGTTGGGGTGTTTCGCCTCGAGCTCTCGGAAGAACGCCACGTCGTAGAGATCGGCCTGCGTCCGGGCGCCTTGGTAGAGGTACAACCGGTGGTCGAGACCGCTCTCCAGGACGTGCCGCACGATCGACTTCAGCGGGGCGAGCCCGGTGCCGCCACCGATGAGGATCATCGGTTCCGATCGCATCTCCCTGAGGAAGAAGCGTCCATACGGGCCGGACAGCTCCAGCCGGTCGCCTACCGCGAGCGTCTTGAAGATCCACCCGTCCGTGGCGATGCCGCCGGGCGTCCGACGCACCTGCAACTCGATGCGGCCCGGCTCGGCGGGCGGGTTGGCCATCGAGTATGTACGGGTTACGTCGGTTCCCGGCACCGAGACCGTGACGTACTGGCCGGGGTTGAACGCCATCTCGTGATCGAGGTCGATCGTGAGCCTGCGCGTCTCGCGGGCGACGTCCTCGATCTGCACCACGGTCCCGACGTAGTCCTCGACCGGGTGGTAGACGACGCCCTCCTCGATCTCCACGTCCGCCTCGATCGTGACGTCCGAGTTCGGGGTGGCCACGCACACCAGCGCTTTTCCCTCAGTGCGCTCGAACTCCATCAGCGCGAAGTCGGACGAGTCGTTGTGTTCGATGTCCCCGTCGAGAACCTGCAGCTTGCAGGTGCCACACGTGCCATGCGTGCACGCGTGCGGCAGGTAGACGCCTGCCCGCAGGCATGCGTCGAGGATCGCCTGATCGCCCCGACAATCGACCTCACGGCCGAGCGGTTCGACGGTGATCGTGAATGTCTCGCTCATCTACCGGACCTTCCAGACACAGGGGGCTCCGTGTGGCCCCGCCCGGCGAGCACGGCCACGGGCACAGGGACTGAGCGGCTCAGGTGAACACCGACGTGAAGCGGTCATTGAGCTCCCGCGCGTGATAGAAGATCCCCTTCGCGAGCTGGTCCGACGTCCAGCTGATCGTCGGAAAGTCCCGATGAACCCGGTAGCCGAGCCCGGCGAAGACCTCGTTGCGGTTGCCCGCGGGATCGAAGAAGTAAATGGTCGTGCCGCGGGTGATGCCATGCCGGGTCGGCCCGATGTCGATCGGCACGTCATCCATGCTGAAGATGTCGCCCGCGCGCAGGATCGCGCTCCAGTCCTCCAAATGGTAGGCGAAATGATGCAACTTGTTGTCCGGGCCCTTGATGCACGCCAGGTCGTGCGGGGAGTCCCCGCATGTCAGCCAGGTGCCGATCACCTCCGGGTTGCTGACACTGTCGATCGCGCGCTCGGCGACCCGGAAGTCCAGGACCTCCATGAAGAACCGTTCCACGAGCCCGGGGTCGTCGGCAGCGATCAGGGCGTGGTCGATCCAGTGGGTCCCGACACCGCGCATGTGCCGCGGCCAGGCCTCGGGGTTGAGTGACCCGGTGTCGGTGCCGGTGAACTCCATGTCGGAGTACAGCTCGAGCGCCTGTCCCGAGGGCAGCGTGAGCCGGACCCCGTCGCCGACGGAGAGGTTCTCGCCCTTGCTGACCCGTGCGGTCGTCGCTCCGAAACGGGCGGCCTTGGCCTCATAGGTGGTCAGATCGTCGTCGCTGTCGACCTTGTATCCGAGCTTGACGAGTCCGACGCCGCCCTCGTCCAGCACCAGCGAGTGGTGGTCCCACTCGTCCCAGCACTTCAGATACAGCCTGCCGGGCTCCTCGTGCACGACCTGCATGCCGAGGGTGTTCGAGTAGTGGTTCCGTGCCTCCTCGAGGTCAGTCACCCTGATGTGGACGAACCCGAGTCGGATGACGCTCATGCCATAGTTCCTTTCGAGAGTTTTCCAGCTATTCGATCACCAGGGCTGCTCGACGAGTGGCAACCTGCAGGCTTCGCTGCGGCGAACCCGAAGGGCAGAACCCGGCGGAGCCGGTCGCCCTCCTGCAGTTCGATCACGACGTTGGTGATCGGCACGGCGCGACAGCTCAGGCAGATGCCCGCAATGCGCTCTTCGTCGGTCAGCACGCTGTCGGCGATCGGTCGCTCGTAGTAGACCTCACCGAGCAGCAGGTGCACCTTGCAGACCCCACACCCGCCGCGGCGGCACCCCACTCGGTATCGCATACCCGCACGCCCCAGTGCGGCGAGCACCGTCTCGCCCTCCTCGACCGGGATGCGCACGTCGTCGGGGTGCACGGTCAGCTCAATCTTGATCACGTCCGGAACGTGATCAAGCCCTTGTGCACCACTCCCGTCGCGTCGAGTGTGCCGTCCGGATCGGGCGTCCGGGCCTGCCCGTCCACCTGCCAGTCCGATGGCGCCGCCGGGTCATAATCCGGATCGGCGGCCGCCCACGGGTCGATCATCTGGCTCTTGAAGTCGGTCCACGGCATCGCCTTCGGCGCCCGGAAGCACGCCGCAGCGGCGAGCATCGGGTTGTTGGCCCACATCACGTGCACCAAGATGTCGTCGCCGAAGAGCTCCTGGCGGTCTCTGGACGGGTAGTCGTAGTCGTAGAGCGCCTTCACCGTCATGCCCCACCTCCACCGACGACTGTCTGCGTGTGCCAGGCGTCCCAGGACGCCTTGTCGGGCGATGTCAGGTACTCGCCGTTGTCGACACCGTCCTTGATGCCGTACCAGGCGAGCACGTCGGGCACGGTGGGCCCGCCGCAGTTGCCCTGGTAGATCTGATGGACAGGGAGCCAGGCCTGGACGTACTTCTCAGGCTCCCGATCGAAGATCCACTTGCACCCGTCGGAGCAGAAGTTGAACCGCTCACCGCGGAACTCGCTGGTGCGCACGCTCAGCTTCGTCGGGTCGTCGGGCTCGCTGAACCCCATCGGGATCTGACAGGTCTGGCAGAGCATCGGCAGGCCACGGAAGAAGAACCGGTTGCCGCTGTCGGCCATGCTCTTCGCCCGCTCCCACAACGGCCGGTACAGCCGGTCGAAGGTGTCCGGGTAGCTCGCCGACATCCAGTCGAGCTCCTCCGGCGAGGGGACCGTCGTGTTGAACGACGCCGCAAAGCTGAACTGGTACAAGATCCAATAAACCTCGTGGCTGACCATTCCCTTCTCGGCGATCGCCTGGTCGAGATGGCGCGGAAGCCGGATCCCGTAATATGCGAGATCGGGGAACAGGCCGTCCATCATCTGCCCCTCGAAATAGAGCTCGAATGCCTCCTTCCAGCTCATGATTTTCTTGGGCAACATGTAGTCCATCATCGCGGCGACCAGCCCGAGCAGCCGATAACCGCGCCAGAACCACTTGTCGATCCAGTCCTGGATGATCGGGACGTTGCCCTCGTCCTGCTCGAGCAGGAACTTGATCGACTCCAGGCCGAGCGTCATGTGCCTGCTCTCGTCGCTCTGCGCCGAGAAGCCGAACGTCATGGTGGCGAGGTCGCCGTTGAAGCTCGCGCCACTCATGAACGGGACGAAGAGCAGATTGGTCAGCAGGTACTCGAAACTGAACGAGATGGCCGTCAGGAACTCGAACGGGCCTGCCGACATCCCGTCCTCGAAGAACGACTTGGGCACGCTGAGATACCAGACCCGGTCGTGCATCTGCGACCAGTTGTGCAGACCGCTGTAGTACTTGTTGTATTGGCTGATGGTATGGATCTCGGTCTGGGTGTGACGCAGCTCGTCGATGCTCTGGCACAGCGCCGCGAAGCGGGCACCGGGTCCGTCCAGGTGTCGGGACAGGAACGCGAAATGCCGGTGGGCGGCGTACTCCAGCGGTGTGACGCCCTGCAGGAAGAGCTTGAGCGAGTTCACGTAGCGGGCGTCGGTCAGTGAGAGATGCCCCTGGCCCTGCGCGAAGCTGTCAATCACCGCGTAGAGCTTCTTGTCCTTCTCCGCCTGGTACTTGCAGTAGGAGTCGATCGTCAAGCGGAACGGGTCCTCCCACGCGTCCCAGTCGTGGATCTTGATTCCCTCGTACCGGGTGTAGGGGTAGACGTCCTTGGGATCGACGTAGGTGGGGGTCCAGTCGAGATCACGGGTGAGCAGCCGGTACCGCTCCCGCATGGACAGCTTGGGCTTGGCCACGTCTCCTCCTCAGTGCTCCCACTTGATGATGATCTGGTCGTCATCCCATTCGGCGATGTTTCCGGAGTAGGAGACGATGCTGAGCTGGAATTCGTGGGTCTCCCACGGCCGTCCCATCCGGCTCTCCACGGACTCCCTGCGGATCACCAGCTCACCCGGCGTCTGCAGCTTCACCAGGCCGGGCATCCGGGTCAGCGTGACCTCGGGGTTGTCGTCCTCGATCGCCTCGGTCAGAGCGCGGTTCTCCTCGGAGTCCTGCAGGTCGACCCCGACCATGCGGACCTTCCCCTGTGCGCTCATTCCGTGCCTGCCTTCGCAGCCACCGGAATCCCGCTGCTGTTGAGCTCGGCGGCCAGTTCGGCCGCCCCCCGCACGGCGGCGGCCATCACGGTCGTCGAGCCCGCGGACTCCGCCAGCCCCTTGGCGAAGGTCTGTACCGCCTCGCAAGCTTGCGGATACCATCGGTCGGCGATCTCACCGAGCACCTTCCGGTTGGCCTCGCCGTGCTGGGCATCGTTGGCCCACGCCTTCACGAGCGCCGTGAGCCACCTGCGCTCGGTGGAGAACCAGTCGTTGAAGTGTCGGGCGAGCAGACTGTAGGCGTTGGCCCCGCGCGACAAGGCCCGATCGTCCAGGTGCTCGTAGAGCAGCGGATACAGCTGCGCATCGACCATGTCGAGGCCGATCACCCCCGCGGCCCAGTCGGGCTCGACGAGTAGCTCTTCCATCAGACGCCGCAAGCCCTGCAGCGGCGGGGCGTAGAGCCAGTTCTTCTTCGCCTCGGTCAACGTGTCGCCTGCGCCACCGGCCAGGGCGAGACCGACCAGACTGAGCAGTTGGGCGTTGCCGATGCGGTCGAAACCGGCGAAGCACGCGGGCTGCGAGACCGTCGTTCCGTAGGCGAAGCGGCATCCGTTGAGGTCGATCAGCTGGGCGCCCGACTCGAAGTGGCGCAACGGCAGCACGAACCCGATCAGCACGACGTGCCAGTTCTCGGGCAGCTTGTCGAGCAACCGTCGATCTTCGATGTACTTCAACGTCTGCGCGAACGACTCGTACCGCCGGGCGGCACTGGCAACGTACGGGGTGTAGTAGTACTGACGAGGATCGGTGTAGCTGTACGGATCGGTGAGCTTGAGCGCCGAGTAGCTCGGGTCGTACAGCTCATGATCGGGATCCCAGGTCGGTCGATAGTGAAAATGCTCCATCGGCTGGACGTTGTACGACGCTTCCTGGTATCTCGTCGCCAACCGGTCACCGAAACGCTCCTCGAGATAGCTGAACGTATTCCTCTTCGGCTCGATGACGTTCGTGCGCAACTCATAGGCCATGCCGCACTCCTTCGCCGTACACCTCGACCGTGCCGAGCCCGTCGAACTCGGCGGAAATCACTCCCCCACGACGAACCGCCACAGGACTCACCAGGCCGCCCGACATCACCACGTTGCCCGCTGCCAGTCGCTCCCCGCGCGCGGCCAGAGCGTTGATCAACCAGGCCACCGCCGCCGCCGGATGACCCATCACTGCGCCGCCTGCCGCGGTAGCGACGACCTCGCCCTGAACTCGCTGTATACAGCCCACGAGCCGGAGATCCTCCAACTCGCTCGGCTTTCGCGGGCGCGGACCCAGCACCAGTCGCCCGGCGCCGACGTTGTCGGCCACCGAGTCCGGCAACCGAAATCGAAAGCCCTCGTACCTCGAGTCGAGCACGTCCATCGCCGCGAACACCGCACTGGTCACGGCCAGCACGCTGGCCACGGTTGCGGGCTGGTCCGGCTCGTCGCCGAGCAGGAAGGCGATTTCCGGTTCCGCACGTGGATGGATCAGCTCGTCCAGCGGGACGGGCTGCCCGTAGGTCATGACCATCCCCGAGGTCAGCCAGCCCGCCAACGGAGAGGCGATTCCGAGCGCGTCCCGCTTGGCCTTGTTGGTCAGTCCGAGCTTGGCGCCGACCAGGCCCTCGCCCGCGGCAAGATGATGGTTGACGAACAGCCGCTGCGCCCGGTATGCGATGTCCAAAGAGAGGAACGGGTAAGAGTCGGTGAACCTCGGGATCGGCTTGCGCTCCCGTTCGGCGATGATGAGCTCGTCGGCGATCGACTGCGGATCCATCAGGCCGCCCCGTTTCCGCCGAAGCGCACGGTAACCGCGCCCAGGCGACCGAACTCGGCATGGAACACGTCGTGCGGACGGACCGGCACCATGCGGTGCAATGCGCCCGGCAACACGATGTCGTCCTTGTGCAGGGCCGCGCCGAAGGCGCTCAGCGTGTTGGCCAGCCAGGCGACACAGCGCGCCGGGTTGCCCAGCGCGGCGGCGCCTGCGCCCGTGTCGATCTGCGCACCGTTGCGGCTGATCACCATGCCGATCAGCCGAAGATCCAAGCCCATGACCGGGCTGAGGTTGCCCCCGAGCACCAGCCTGCCTGAGGAGGCGTTGTCCGCAACCGTGTCGACCAGCCGGATCCGCCAGTCCACGACGCGACTGTCCACGATCTCGATCGCAGGCGCGACGCCTGCGATCGCGGCGAGCGCGTTCGTCGTCGTTACCCCGGGGCCGACCAGGTCCCTGGCCATGATGAAAGCCATCTCGGCCTCGACCCGAGGCTGCAGCAGGGCATCGTAGGGAACCTCGTCGCCGTCCTCGACGAACATGTCATCGAACAACACCCCGAAATCGGGCTCCGAGACCCCCAGCAACTGCTGCATCGGTCGGGACGTCAGCCCGACTTTCCGCCCTCGAACCACCCCGCCTGCCGCGATTCGTCGCTCGACATTTCGGGTCTGAATCGCATAAGCGTCGGACAGGACGAGATCGGGAAACCGGTCGCTCAATGGTGCGATGGGGCGAACCGCCCGCTCGGCCTCCCAGAGTTCCAGCGCGAGGTTGTCGATCACCGACCCGTGATCCACCTCGACCATGTCCTGTACACTGTCGGGTCCATGCACAGGCGCAAAGGGTCTGTGCCGCTCAGCGGGAAAACTGCCGGTCGGTAGGGGGCTTCAGCCGACCGGCAGGTGGCGGAGCGCGCGGGAGGCGCCGAAGGACGCGGTGCGCACCGCCACCGCAACAAGGTCGAGGCGTAGCTCGTCCGCCCGGCCTGCAACGGACATGCTCGCGATGCAGCCGTTGTCCGGGCCGAATACCGGCGCCGCCACACAGACCAGGCCAAGGTCACATTCCTCGCGGTCGTAGCCCAGTCCGTCGGCCAGCACCCGGTCCAGTTCCGAGCGAAGCCTGCTCGGGTCGGTGATCGACAGTGCGGTACGCGGTGTGAGCCCCTTCGCGATCACAGCGTCGACGACATCTGGGGGTGCATAGGCGAGCAACACCTTGCCGACCGCCGTGCAATGACAGGGCATCTGGCCGCCGACCCGGCTCAGGTCGGTGACCGGTCGATGCCCGCTGATCTTTTCGGCGTAGAGGACCTGATCACCCTCGCGGACCGCCAGGTGGACAGTCTCGTGCGTGGCTTCGTACAGGTCCTGCATGAACGGCAGCGCGGCCTCCCGCAGGCCCATCCTCAGCCGGGACAAGGTGGCCAGCCCGAACAGCCTGTTCCCGATCGAGTACCTGCTACCGACGTGCTCGAGCCAGCCCAGTACGAGCATCTTCTCAACGGCCCGATAGACCGTGGACTTCGGAATATCCGTTCGCGCGATGATGCCGGACAGGCTGAGGTCGCAGTGCGCCGCATCGAACGCTCCGAGGATCGCATCAGCCCTCGCGAGGCCGGACCGCTGGACGTCAAGCTCAGCAGCCATATCCTCGGACCGTACGCGCAGTGTCAAGGACAGCCTATGCCCGCTGTTGACCACTACCGCGCTGCGGACCCCGCCTGCGGACGCCGTTCCGCCATGGTCGCCACCGCCACGGCCGACGCGGTCGAGCCGGGACATCTGCTCACGCTTGGTCCTCGCGCGTCGCCACCCAGAGGTCACGTGACAACGCCGAGCCGAACAGGCCACGACCAAGACCGCAGGCCCGATTTCGTCATCATCGGCGGCACGCGACAACCTCTGCCGTCGACGAGTCGGGCCGGTTGACCGCCTCAACACCAAGATCGGTTAAGTCAACGTAAAGCAATCAAAATCGCGAGACACTAGTGCCCCGTAATCTCCTCCAGTTTACCTAGAGTTGTTGTCGACCAGTTTCTTGACGTTGGCCTGGACGATCTTGACCTTCGTGAGAATCTCGTTTGCGTTGGCAGTTCAGTCTCCACCTGGTTGAGCCAGGATGACCCAACCGGTGTGAAATGGAAGGTGATGTGCCGGTTCTTGTCCAACCATTCTTGCCGCCGACGCACTGGCGGGCGTTGCTCGCCCTGTTCGAGGGCGACCTGCCCGAGGCGATCGGGCTCTACGGCCGGTCGATCGAGATCCACCGGTCGGTGGGTGATCTCGCCGCCGAGCTCACCGCGGCGTTCCAGCTGGCGATGGCGCAGGCGTACCTCGGCCATAGCGAGGTTGGCCCTGCAGACCTGCCGGGACATCCTCGACGTGAGCTCCGGTCACGGTGAGCTGTGGAACTCCGCCTACGCCCTCTGGGTGTCGGCGATCTGTCATGTGCACCAGGGCAACCTCGTCGCGGCCAAGTCGGCCATCACCGGGGTGATGGAGATCGAGCGCGAGTTCCGGGATGGCGTGTGCACCGCCGTGTCCACCGAGGTGATCTCCTGGGTGGCGACGGTTACGGGCACTTCGAGAACGCGGCCGCGCTCGCCGGCATCGCGCGCTCGGTGTGGCAGCACCTCGGAACGACGCTCGCGGCCTTCGGGCCGCACGCCCTCGCCGAGGGGCAGGCCTGCGCCGCCCGGATCGACGTGGAGCTGGGCGCGGAGCGCGCCGCGGAGATCCGCGCCCGGTACGCAGGGGTCAGCGGGCCGGAAGCCGTGCGGCTCGCCCTGGACATGGCGGCGCGTGCTGGCCCGTCCCTGCCGCGCGAGCACGCCCGCTCAGCGGCCGCCCTCGGCGGGGTGGCCGTCAACGGTGCTCGGGCCGTCGGCCCGGCGCTGGCGGGGCCTGATCATCGCCCAGGTCGGGTGGACGAACTCGGACCGGGCGGGGATCGCCTCTGCCGTCGTCGTGGGCGATCGCTACTACCTCGTCGCCGCAGGCCGCGAGGTCGTCCAGCAGCTGGGTGCCGCAGGCCTCGGCAGCCACGGGTCCGACACCGACGGCCCGCTCGACGCTGCGGGCCGTGTTCCTCACCCACCGGCACTCCGATCACGTGGTCGATCTCAACAACGTGCTCAGCGCCGGGCTCTACAATGGGCTGGCGCGGGCGGACCGGCCGGGGCCGATCTTCGGGCCCGGCAACCGGGGTGCGCTGCCACCGCTGTTCGGCGACCGTCCTGCCCGCCGGTGACCGCGCCCGCGGGCCCGACGCCCGGCACGGCGGAGATGATAGAGCTGATGGTCTGGACCTTCGCCACGGACTGCAACGACCGGGCGTTCGACGGCGGGTCACCCGCCCCGGCCGAGCTGTTCCGCGGATTCGACGTGCCCATCCCCGCCCGGTACGGCGCGGACCCCGACGGGAACCCGCAACCCGGATGAGCCCGGTGCCGTTCCACGAGGACGACCGCGTCCATGTCTCGGCCACCCTCGTCCAGCGCGCACCGATGTTCCCGGCGCTGGCGTACCGGTCGACACCGACGACGGCTCGGTCGTGTTCTCCGGCGACATCGGTCCGCGCGAGAACCTCGTCGAGCTCGCCCGCGGCGCTGAGGTCGGTGCCCACACCGCCGTGGAGCAGTTGGCCTCCGTCGCCTGCGCCGCCGGGTGGGCACCCTTCCGTGCCGGGCAATGGGCCGCAGGAGCGGTGGCACCGCGCGCGGGGCGGTTTCCCCGGACGGCTTCGTCGTGTGCCATGACCTGACGGTCGTCGACGTCACCCCGGCGCCGCGTTGAAGGCCCATCCGGCTCCCTCGGGGGCGGTCCAAAGGAGGACA
>CAVVPJ010000019.1:0-241110 GCA_963750095.1 uncultured Actinomycetota bacterium
CGCCTACCGGCTCGCGCCCGCGTGGTGGGTCGTCGTGATCGTCTCCGCCATCGCCCCGGCCGTGCTCGGCGCCGTCGTCCATCTCGCCGTGCTCGTCGGCCGCCCACCGCCCACCGCCGAGTCGGAGGCCGACGCCGCGCCCGAAACCCTGGACGAGCACGGCCTGTCCCGCCTCTGGGAGACCGCCCCGCCCGCCGTCGAGCACGACCGGGCGTCCGACCTGATCGCCGCCGGTGCCGGGCGCCGTCGCCTGGCCCGCGAGCTGGACATCAGCGAGTACGAGGCCCGCCGCCTGCTGCGCGAGGCCCGCCCCACCGCCTCTCTCAACGGATCGAGGCCCCTGCCATGAACCTGCCCGCCATCGTCTTCTTCCTCATCCTCGCCGCCGCCGCACGGGTCATGTGGCGCCGCGGAGGCCGCGGAGTCGCCGTCGGGTGCGGCGCCGCCGCGGCCCTGTTCGGGTGGTCGGTGATCCGCTCCTCACCGACGTGGCTCCTCGTCCTGTTCGCGGTCGTCGGCGCCTTCCTGCTGTGGCAGAACCGGGTGCGCACCTCCGCGACGGTCACCCGGTGGGGCGCCACCAGCCGCCGCAAGGCCGGGGTCGCATCCAGCACCGACATCGTCAAGGTCGGCAGCACCTTGGCCATGCGCCGCTGCGCCCCGATCGTCCGACCGTCGCTCGCCACGCCAGGGCGCCGGGCGTGGCTGACGCGCATGCGGCGCCTACCCCCGGTCGAGGTCGGCGTCGAGCTGTGCCGGGTCGGCGCCCTGCAGTGTGGTCCTCTATCGAGGACGTCGTCGCCGTGTTCGGCGGCCCCCGCGTCGGCAAGACCCAGTGGCTGGCCGGACGGGTGATCGACGCCCCGGGCGCCGTCCTGGTGACCAGCACCCGCACCGACCTGCTGGACCAGACCGCGCCGCTGCGCGCCCAGCGCGGCCCGGTGTACGTGTTCAACCCCGTCGGGCTCGGCGGGCGCCCGTCCACGATCACGTTCGACCCGCTCACCGGCTGCCGGGATCCGATCACCGCCGCGGAGCGGGCCACGGACATGTTGGGCGCCGCCCACCACGACCGCGCGGGGGGAGACCGCCAGTTCTGGGACGACCTCGCCCGCGCAACCTCGCCGCGTTGATGCACGCGGCCGCGCTCGGCGACGGGCTGTCGATGTTCGACGTGCAGGACTGGCTCGCCGAGCCGGACAAGTACGAGTCGGTGATCCTGTCCCTGCTCACCGACTCACCCGAGCGCGGATTCGAGAGCGCCGTCGTGCAGTTCCTCGGCACCAATGACAAGACCCGCTCATCGATCACCACCACGATCACGCCCGCCACGCAGTGGCTGATGCACGGGCCCGCCCGGCAAGCTGCCCTGCCCATCGCTGAGGGCGGCGTGCCGTTCGACGTCGCCGCCCTGCTCGCGCAGCGGGCGAGCGTCTACATGCTCGGCGGAGAAGAAGCCCAGGTCGCGCCCCTGGTGTGCGCGCTCACCGGGTACATCGCCCGGGAAGCTCGACGTCTGGCCGCGTACTGCCCCGACGGCAGGTTGGACCCGCCGCTGTCGCTGCGCCTGGACGAGGCCGCGCTGATCTGCCCCGTCCCGCTGCACCAATGGTCGGCGGACATGGGCGGGCGGGGCGTGTCGATCGTGGCCTGCTTCCAGTCCCGCGCGCAGCTGATCGACCGCTACGGGGACGCCAAGGCCGCCACGTTCCTCAACAACGCGGGCGGCAAGATCCTCTTCGGCGGTACCGGCGACCGCGACGACCTGACGTACTGGTCGACGCTGGCGGGGGAGCGGGACGAGCCGATCATCACGACCGACCTGCACGGCCGGGTGGCGTCCCGTACGACCCGCCGCGTCCCGGTGCTGGCGCCCGCGCAGCTGGCGAACCTCCCCGCGGGACGGGTGGTGGTGTTCCGCCGGGACATGCCGCCGGTGATCGGCCGCGCCGAGCAGGCGTGGCGGCGCCGCGACGTGCACATCTTGCACCACCCCGACGCCCTCACCGTCCGGCTGCGCGCCCGGCTCGCCCGGCTGCGGTTGGCGCTGCGGGCGTGGCTACGCCGCCGCATGCGCCCGGTCGCGGCGGCGTGGCGCCGGGCCGCCCGGCGGGTGGGCTTCCTGTGGGGCCGCGTCGCCCGGTGGGCTACCGGCCTGCGGGTTCGGGTGACCGGACGCGGGCGGGTGACCGGCTACCAGGCCTACGACCCCGGGCTCGGCCGCCACTACAGCAGCGGCGGCGCCGCTGACGCCCCCACCGAACCGCTGCCGGTCATCCCGCCGGTACCGCGGCCCCGCGAGCTGCGGGCAGGCCCGGGTGCCACGCCCCCGGCCCTGCCCGACCTCACCACCCCGCCGACCCAGGACGGAGACCAGCCGTGAACCGCGACCACGGTTCGACGCCGAGCATCGCGGAGATCGCCGCCCTGACCGCCCGTCTGCGGGACCTGACCAGCGCCGGTGCCAGCGCCGACCCCGCCGCGCGGGCCGCGTTCCTGGCCGACAAGGACGCATTGATCGCCCGCATCGACGCCGCGCTCGCTCCGCTGATCTACCGACCGCGGGAGCAGGGCGCAGTCATTCCCGACGTCGACGACGCTCGCGCCACCGACCCGGGCAACTACTGGTCCGATCACGTCCGGCGCGACCGCTGAACTCGGCCTGACCGGCGCCGAAGGACCACCGATGGACACTGGGCCGCCGTGGTCTGCCGAGGATGCGGCGCACGAGCTGGCCGCCGACGGGCTGACGCTCGACCAGGCCCGCGCGCTGGTCCGGGACTACCTCGACGACGTCTCCGAGCAGGTCGGCACCTCCGTGCACCCGTGGGGTCTCGACGCCGCCGACCTGGCCGACATCCGTCAGACCGGCCGCGGACACGCCGCCGATGAGGCCGAGCGCCGCGAGCAGCTCGCCCGCTGGCACGCCGACGACCAGGCCCGCACCGGCGTCGACGAGCAGGTCCTTGATGCGATCTCGACGAGGGGATGCCGGGCTGATGACCACGCAGACCCCGACCGAGGACGGCGGGCGCTGGTCGCCGCCATGGGTCATGCCCTTGAGCGCGGCATGCGGAAGGTGCAGCGGCTCGACGAGGACGTCCGGCGGCTGGCTCAGGACGTCATCGCCCTGCACGACCATCCCGGCCCGCCTGCCGACGACGCCGAGGCCGCCGTCCGTGCGTGGCTGCTGACCGACGAACCGGCGCAGGCCGTGCAGGACCTCACTGACTTGGCCGGTTGGGTCAACGCGGTCTACCTGCGCTATCCCGACGCGGCCCTGTCCTCGTGCTGGCTGTGGCACCCGCACGTCATCGAGGAGCTGTGGTGGCTGCGTGCGCGCACGCCGACGCCTACCACCCCGAGACCGGGTCCTGGCTACGCGTGGGGGACTGGCACGACCGGCAACGTCCCGGCGTCGCCCTGCGGGTCCGGGCGGCGCTGAGCAAGTGCGAGCTGTCCCGGCACCTGTCCCGCAACGGCCGCCCGGCCGACGTCCCGCCGCCGCTGGACGCCCCCTTGACCTCCGCTGTCGCGCTGATCGCCGAGGCGTGGGCCGTCGGGATCGGTCCGCGGCCGGCTGGACCCGAACCGACGGCAGCGCAGCTGGTTGAGGCCGAGGCCTACCAGCGTCGGCTGTACCGCGGCCGATGAGCGCGCCACGCCGGTGTTCGGTGCCCGACTGCGGCAGCCGTCACTACGGGCAAGGCTTCTGCCGGGCCCACCACGCCCGCTGGCGCCGCCACGGCGACCCGCAGGCGTCGGTGCCCATCGAGCGCAAGTCCAGCGACGGCTACTGGGCGGCCCACCAGCGGGTCAAGACCGAGCGCGGACCTGCGACGTCGCAACGCTGCGCGTGCGGGGCGGCGGCGCGGGAGTGGTCATACGACGGCGCCGACCCCGACGAGCGCACCTGCCCGCCCGCGGGTGGCGCTACAGCCTCGACCCCTGCCGCTACGTGCCGCGGTGCCGGTCCTGCCACCGCCGGGCCACCGTCGCGCGCTCCCGACCCCGACGCCCCTCGCCGAGCGTCGTCGACATCGAGCGCGTCGCCCGGCTCTACCGCGCAGGCGCCACCGCCCCCGGCATTGCCGCTCTCCTCGGAACGAGCCGCACCGTGATCTACACCGCGCTCAGACGCCAGCAGGTACCGATCCGACCCCGAGGAACCCGATCCACCGCAACACCGAGGACAGCCATGAACCAGCTCCCCGAGAACCCGACACACGACCGACACCGAACCGAAGAACCCAACACAACCACTGCAACCGAAAGGAAATGCACACCCACGCATCCTGATCAACTGGTGCCCGGCGCGAGCCCTGCGGGCCCGCGCGGCGATGCCGAGGTGTGCTGATGCTCAGCGTGCACCGCGGCCACTCCGTCCGCTACCTCACCGACGAGGTCGCCAAGGCCCGGGAGGGCTACTACACCGGCGCCGTCGCCGCGGGGGAGCCGCCCGGGCTGTGGTGGGGCAAGGGCGCCGAGACCCTCGGCCTGCACGGCGAGGTCGACGCCGACCTGATGGAGGCGATCTACACCCACCTCCTCGATCCGCGCGACCCCGCCGCGCACGACCGTGCGCAGTGGGGCGGCGACGCGACCCCGCTGGCGGCCGGGCATCGCAAGTATCGAACGGCCGAACAGGTCTACGCCGGGCTGCTCGACACCCACCCGGACGCCGGACCCGAGGAGCGCGCGCAGCTGCGCGCCCAGGCCGCGCGGTCGGCGCGGCAGGCGGTCGCGTTCATCGACGTCACGTTCTCGCCGCCGAAGTCGGTCACGATCACCGGTCTGGCGTTCGAGCGCGCCGCCCAGGACGCCCGCGCCCGCGGCGACCTGGAGGCCGCCGAGGCGTGGGAGGCCCACGCCAAGGCCGTCGAGGACGCCATGATGGCGGGCGCCCGCGCCGGGCTGGCCTACCTGCAGGAGCACGCGGGCTACTCCCGCGTCGGGACACCACGGCGGCGGGTCGGGGCGGTGGATCGACGCGCACGAGTTCGTCGTCGCCCAGTTCTTCCAGCACGACTCCCGCGAGCGGGACCCGCAGTGGCACATCCACCAGGCCATCCTCAACCGCGTCCTGTGCTCCGACGGCGTGTGGCGTGGCCTGGACGGGAAGGCGATCGACGAGCACAAGGCCGCTGCAGGCGCGCTCTCCGAGCGGGTCACCGAGGCCCACCTCGCCCGGTCGGTGGGCGCGCGGGTGGAGACCCGCCCGGACGGGAAGGCCCGCGAGGTCGTCGGCGTCGGGCGCGAGCTGATCGACCTGTTCTCGGCGCGGCGGGCGCAGATCGGCCCGAGGGCCGCCCAGCTCGTCCGTGAGTTCGAGGCCAAGGTCGGCCGCCCGCCCTCGCCCTACGAGCGGGTGGTGATCCACGAGCAGGCCACGCTCACCACCCGCAAGGCCAAGTCCCACGACGGGGAGACGCGGGACGAGCAGTTCGCCCGGTGGGAGGAGATGGCCCGCGGGCGGGTCACCGGCGGGCTGGCGCCGTTGGCCGAGCAGCTGCTGCAGCGCGCCCAGGACGCGGGCCCGGCGGCCGAGTTCTCCCCGCGGGACGTCGTCGAGCGGGCCGTCGACGCCGTCGCCCAGTCCCGCGCCCACTACAACCGCTCGGACCTGTTCAAGGCCGTCTCCGACGCCCTGCCCGGACATCTCGGTGTCGCCCCCGAGGACGTGCTGCCGCTGCTGGAAGGGCTCACCGACGCCGCGGCCGACCTGCATCCAGCGCCTGACTCCGGAGGAGGACACGGCGTCGCTGCCGCCTGAGCTGCGTCTCGAGAATGGCGAGTCGGCTTACGCCCGCCACGGCTCGGCCCGGTTCGCCACGCCGGGCCAGCTGGCGGCCGAGCAGGCGCTGCTGGCCGCCGCGGTCGAGCGCGGCGCCCACCGGCTCACCGCGGAGCAGGTCGACGCGGTCGTGGCCCGGTTCGCCGAGTCCGGCGTGACGCTCGGCGTCGACCAGGAGGCCGCGCTGCGCGGCGTCCTCGGCTCCGGCGCGCGGGTCGAGGTGCTGACCGCGGCGGCCGGGACCGGGAAGTCGTTCGTCGTCGGCGCGATCGCCGACTCCTGGACCGACCCCGACAGCGGCGGCGTGCCGCGGCGGGTGTTCGGGCTCGCGCCCTACCAGAACGCCGCCGAGGTGTTGGCGGGCGAAGGACTGGCCACGAAGAACGTCGCGGCCTGGCTCGCGACCCAGAACCGGCTCGACCGTGCCCGCCGGCCACCGCGCGGACCCAACGGCGACGACGAGCAGTGGCGGCTGCGCGCGAACGATCTCGTGGTCGTCGACGAGGCAGGCACCGCGGAAACCGGTGACCTGCTGGCGATCTGGCGTCGTTGCGCCGCGGTCGGGGCGAAGCTGCTGCTGGTCGGCGACCCGCGGCAGCTGTCCGCGATCGGCCCGGGCGGCGCGCTGTCCGACATCGGCCGCTGCGGCGTGATCTACCAGCTCGCCGAGGTGCGCCGGTTCGCCAACGACTGGGAGGGCCCGGCCTCGTTGCGGCTGCGCGACGGCGACCCGGACGGTGCTCGCCGAGTACGTCAAGCACGGCCGCCTGGTCGCCGGGGGCACCGTCGAGCAAGCCGAGGCCATGGCGTCGCGCGGCGTGGCTGGCCGACACCCTCAACGGGCAGGAGTCGCTGCTGATCGTCGACACCAACGCCGCCGCCGCCCGGGTCTCCGCCGGGCTGCGCGCCGAGCTGTCCGGCTCGGCCGCGTCGAGGAGCAGGGCGTCCCCCTCGGGGAGGGAGACGATCTCGCCGAGTGGCGCGGCACCGTCGCCGGGGTCGGTGACCTGGTCCAGGCCCGCGCGCTGGCCTGGCACCTGCGCCGGTTCGAGGACAACACCGCCGCGCCGATCACCCGCAAGACCTACCGGGTGCTCGCCACCCGCGACGACGGCGGGCTGACCGTCGCCCCGATCGTGGAACGCCGCGGCCCCGACGACATGGACAGCCGAGGGCTGGAACGTGTGGGGCGAGCGGCTCGGCGCGCCGATGCAGCTGCCCGGCTCCTACGTCCGCGAGCACGTCTCGTTGGGCTACGCCTGCACGAAGGACTCCGCGCAGGGCCGCACCGTCGACACCGGCCACGCCGTCACCCAGGCCGCCGGGCTGCTACGTGCCCGCCACCCGCGGGCGCTACGGCAACACGCTCTACGCGGTGACCCGGCCACTGGCGCCGACGCCGAGACGGGGGAGACGCTCGACGTCGCCGAGCGCGCCCCGGAGGCGGTGCTCGCCGACATCCTCGCCGCCGTCCAGGACGACCGGACCGCGCTGGCCGAGCGGGAGCACGCGGTCGAGGAGTCCCGGTCGGTGATGACCCAGGTGGACCGGATGGTCGACCTCATCCGCGAGGTCAACGCCGGACGGCTCGCCGGGCACGCTCGACCGGCTCGCCGCCGAAGGCCTGCTCACCGGCCACCAACGCGCCCAGCTGGCCGCCGACGAGGCGTTCGGGATCGCTGGAGCGGCTGCTGCGCACCGCCGAGCTGGCCGGTCACGACCCGGAGGCCGTGCTGCGCGCGCGCCGTCGAGGCGCGCGACCTGGACGGGGTCGCCTCCCCGGCCCGGGTGCTGCACCACCGCATCACCGGCCGCCTGACCGGGCGACTCACGCCCCGCCTGCGCCGAGGGGGTCGCCGACCTGATCCCGCACCACCTACGCGACGCCGCGGGCACCGGCCTGGACGCGCTGCGCGGGCAGTGGCTGCGCGACCGCGCCGAGGCCGCCGAGGAGCGGCGCCACGAGCTCGGCGCCCGCACCGCCGTCGAGGCGCCCGCGTGGGCGGTCGACGCGCTCGGCCCGGTCCCGGACGACAGCGACCCGGCGCCAGGTCATCGCCCGCCAGGAGTGGGAGCGCCGCGCCGGATGGGCCGCCGCCTACCGCGAGCTCGTCGGCTACACCGACGAACACGACGCGCTCGGCAACGCCCCCGGCCAGGGCCGCGTCGAGCACGCCATGATGTTCCGCGCCGCGCACGAGGCCCTCGCGCTCGGTCGAGACCGGCGAGGAGGAAGCCAACCTCACCGTCGGCCGCCTCCGCGCCCGCGTGCAGGCCTGGGAGCGCGAGCAGATCTGGGCGCCGCGATGGGTCGACGACGAACTGGCCGCCGTCCACAACCGCCACGACCAGCTCACCGCCGACGCCACCCTGTGGGCCGCCCACGCCGACGCCCCCGACGTCGCGCCGGACGAGGCCGAGCGGCTCCGCGCCGACGCCGCAGCCGCGCGCGAGGAGGCCGAGGAGCTGGCCGAGCAGATCGCGCTCCTCGAGTACGCCGACGCCGCCCGGTCGGCGTGGTTCGCCCACACCGCCGTCACCCGCGACAACGCCGAACGCGCCCGCTTCGAGCTGCGCGCCCGCGGCGTCGACATCGACCGCCCCGCCGACCTCACCACCGCCGACGAGTGGCTCGCCGCGCACCGCGCCGAGCAGGCCGAACGCGAGCGCGACGCCGAGATCACCGAGGACGACATGCTCGACGACGACCGCGAGGCCTTCGTGCCCGCGGTGACGGACGAGCTGGTCGAGGTCGCCCCGCCGGACATCCGGGAGACCGCCGTCCCCAACGCCACTGAGAAGACCGACGCCGCCAACCGGCGTCGTCGGCCCACGCTCGACGAGACCTCCGTCGCCGTCCGGCAGGCGCAGGACACCCTCGCCGAGATCGCCCGCCGCCGCGCCGCCGACGCCGAACGCGAGGCCGCCGAAGCCGCTGACCGCGAAGCCGCCGAGGCGGCGCGACGCGAGGAACTCCTCCGATGGGCCGACGACCCGACCGCCGAGCGCGAGCAGGCCGTCGACGGCGACGACCTGGCCGACGACGTGCTGACCCGCGAGGGCTGATCGGTCCGATCGGGCGGCCGGTCAGAGCCGCGCGGCGAGATCCCGCTGGATCCGGCGGATCTCGTCGTCGAGCCGCTGCCCGCGGGCCGCGTCGGCCGCGCACCGCAACCGCAGGTCCCGCCGCTCCTCAGGCAGCGGCTCCCACCACGGCCGCGCCCGCAGGGCGCGCTCGTACAGCTCCTCGGCCGACACCACCGATCCGTCTGACCGCCGCTGCGGCAGCGGCATCGGCGACGGGTCCGACATCCCCAACAGCCACCGCAACGTCGCCGCCGCCCCGACCGCCCATACATGATCGAAGACCACCGGCGGCCGGTAGTCGACGCCGCGCGCGGCGCACATCGACTCCGCCGGGAACGGCGGCGTCGTCACCTCGAACGTCGCCCACAGCTCGGCCTCGGCGTGCGCCCGCGTCACCGGCGCGTCCGTCCGCTCGGTCACCGGCGCCGGCCGTCCGCCGCGCACCCACGCCGCCGTCGCCATCACCGCCGCCGAGCGCTGCGACCCCGACCTCGCCCACGACCCGTACGCCAACCACATCAGATCGGCGACCTGGGCGATCTCGGGCGCGGCCCAGGACGGCTCGACCGGCACCCAGCTCCCCACGGTCCCCGAGTATGCGACGGACCCCCGACAATCCGGGACGACGAAGAACCGCGGAGGCTCCGCCCCCGCACCCCCGGCCCTCCCAACAGTGGAGCGGGCACGGCAGGCTCCACCGTCGATCGGTCGCCCGGAGGGATGCCACACCGTCGCCGGGGGCGCAAGGCAAAGCGTGCGGCGCCGGGCCCGGACACGAGGCGAAAAGCGTGCCTCGCGCCCGACCCCACCACCGCGCCTGGCACCCCCGACAACGCCGCGGCCTTGCTGCGCACGCCCGATCGACGGTGGAGCCCACGACGGCGTTGGAGTTGCGGCGCGCGGCCTGGCTCGGGGCCCGGGAGGTTCCGTGGCGATGACGCCAGGTCTCCCGGGCCCGAGGGTTTCCGTCCGGCTATCGGTGCTCTGCCCCCGGCTGGTGATCGACATGGGAGTCGATGACGGTACGGGGTTGAGGTGACCGGGTCGCCGGAGGGAGCTTTGCCAGGGCGCGGCATGCGGCCTGCTGGATTTCCTCCAGGTTGGTCCGGGTTCGTTCCAGGAATCGCGGGGAAATGTGATCGGCGTAGGATCCGAGGTCGATCAACGCGAACGTCATCCTGGCCAGTTCCATATTGGCTTTGATGGTCCGATCATCCATCATCGTGTTTATTTCAGCCTTGGCGCGTTCTGCCTTGAGATTCTGCTCTTTGATCCGCAGTTCGGTGCGCGCCTTCGTCAGTTCTTCGTCCTCGATGATGCGCGCCGCATTCAGGATCCGGCGTTTTCGTTCGACGGATCTCTGGATCACTGCCTCGCGGACTGGTTTGTCCTTGAGCAGTTCTTCGACCTTGTCGACCTTGTCTCGGATCCGTTCGGGAAGACCGTCGGCCATGTCTTCATTGAACATCAGGTCAAGCCGTCTGGGGCGCGCCGCGTATCGGGAATGTCTTCCGTGAGGCATGTCGAGGATTCGGCTGCCGTGGGGCCACTTCTCGGAGGTGCGGTAGCAGTCCTTGAGGAGACCGAGGCTGAGTCCGGTCGCGGCGGCGAACTTTTCGAGCTGGCGTTGGTTGGCGGTCCGTTCCTTCCGGCTGGAGCCGGGTGGGATCGCTTCCAGGCACAGGTCGCCGACGGCCCAGCGGCGGGAGTCGTCATTGCCGGGAGACGCCGCCTCGCCAGCGAGGCGGCGTCCCTCGGCGACCAGCTCCTCCCAAGTGTGGGAGGTCACCGCTCAGCTCTTCTGAGCACTCGACCCCAGCGCCTTCGATGACCTGGCTGTTCCGCCGGTGAGAATGCCCAGGTCAGGGGTCGCGACCTGCATGAGGTTGCTCATCGCGGACGTGACGTGTACGCCCAGCTCGGCCTTCATGCGCGGGATGAGGGCGTTGAACGTCGAGCCGACCATCTCGCAGTCGCCGCGAACCCCACTGCTGACCCGGACGAGTTGGTCACCACGGGGTCGCACGAAGTACTCGATGATCAGATCCGGATCATCGGTTGCGACCTTCAAGGTCACGGTGATGCCGTCTCGCTTCACCGCTGGCTTCGTCTCGATGAG
This sequence comes from uncultured Actinomycetota bacterium, assembly GCA_963750095.1. Lineage (GTDB taxonomy): Bacteria > Actinomycetota > Actinomycetes > Mycobacteriales > Pseudonocardiaceae > Pseudonocardia. Next base: position 11,001 of record CAVVPJ010000019.1, read on the forward strand.
CAGCAGTGACTGCAGCACGATCAGTTTCTGTGCTGCTCCCTGGCGCCCGGTCTTGCCGATGGTTCCCCATACCAGCGCTCCGAGGGTCGATACGGCATTGCTGCGCTCTTCCAGCTCAGGATGATCCTTGGGACTTTTCGCGAGCAGTTGCCGTTCCTCGTCGGACAGCTCATGCGTTTCGCGAAAACCCGGGAACACCGCATCGAGCAGCTGCTCGTCCGACAGGCCGACCTGCACGAGTCGGGCCTTCTTGTCGAGGATGTCGTCGTCCGTTGAGTGGATCGGATCCCGGAGGAAGACATCGCAGACAGCCGCTGCGAGGAGGTCGTTCCGGAGCGGTGCGGTGCTGTCGTCGTCGCGATAGCCCTGCTCAGAGAGGGCTTCAAGCACCAGAGCGTTGTCACGCCATGACATTGGTGGTCTCCAATCGCTCTTGCGGGGCGGCTCCACAGTTGGAGCGTTGCCGTTCAGAGCTAACGGACTGTACCCGATGGGTTCGGCCCGGCGCAAACCGGGCCCTCCGGGTGGGGCGATCGGGTGAGAGGGAGCCTCTGAGTCTCGCGAGAGGCGGCGGGAAGAGGCCAGTCACTCGATCGAGGCACGCATCGATCGGTCGGTGGTCACGTCGCGTGACTTGCTTCCTCGAGGAGGCGGGCACGGTGCGGGTTCGCACGATGTCGCGGATGCGCGCCGCGGCGTCCTCGGGCGGCTCGTGCTCCCACACGCGGACGGGAAGCCAGCCCGCGGCGCGGAGCCGTCGGTCGGTGTCGCGGTCGCGGTCGACGGTCCGCTGAAGCTTGTCGGCCCACCAAGTGGCGTTGTTCTTCGGTGGGATCGCATGTCGGGGACAGCGGTGCCAAAAGCATCCGTCGACGAACACAGCGACACGGGCTCGGAGGAAGACGATGTCCGGGCGTCGTCGCGTCCCCGCTAGCACAGGGTAGTCGACCCGGTACCGAAGGCCGAGTGCGAACAGTTGGCGACGGACAGCCAGCTCAGGACCCGTGTCGCGAATGCGTTGACGCTGGAAGCGGTCACGCACGGCGGCCGAGAGGGGCGCAAGTGTAGGGGCACCAGCCTGCCGTGGGTCGTCCTCGTGCGGCCCATGATGTCCCGCGCCTCGATCGTCGGCCTCGCGGTGATCGTGTAGGTCGGACAGCTCTTATCGCCCCCTGCCCTGGTCGCCGTCAACTTGGTGCTGATCGCCGACTGAGCGGCGGCGGCACGACGGTACTCCTTCGCGGTACCGTCACCTTGAGATCGAACCTCCCGCGGCGGTCCTCGGTTCCCGGCAAGTCGAGGACCCAGGTGGCTGCTGCATGGCAGTCGTACGCGACACTGCGGTTGTGCCGTTCAACCAGGACGATGCGCGGGAGCGCGCAATGGTATCCGCGCTGAATCTGAGTACACGCCCGTCGCGGCGACGCGACGAAGAAGATGGCCATCTGGAGATAGGAACTGGTGCGGCGGCGCAGACGCTGCTATTCGAATGCAAGTCATCTCCGGTCGAGGAGGATTTTGGTACCGGGCGGGACACCGGACTTCGGAAGCTGGTGACATGGGAGAGGTTTCACTTTGCGTTCGCATGGTTCGAGCCTCGTGACAATTTGCCGATCAGGATTTGGTATGGCTCGCCAGTCATGATGCAATCGTGGATCGAGAAGGAAAAAGACTACATTTCGTCGGATCTGATCCTAGTTGATCTGCTGCCGCAGAACGTCGGAGACAATGAACTTGATGCGCTATTGGGTACAAAGGAAGCCTATGGATATGACGAGATCAGTCGCATTGTCAAGAATCAGTGGAAAACCAACAGGGCCACGGGTCAAGGGAATCTATACGTAGAGTACGCCGATCTGCATCGTTCTCGGAGAGTGACCGAAAACCGCTATAGCAGAGAGGTTGCCCTTCGAGCGGTCAGGGATCGGGTGAGGTATTTATTAGATCGGGGCAGCACGGTGAACAACCGAAGTATCCCGAAGAGCTATGTCCTCGGAAATTGCGTCGAGTTATCTGGGTCGGGAAACGGTTGGGCATACAGCCTACGTAAGGCAGTCGGTGACTACCTGGGCAATGCGGACCATCAGGATGTTTCGTGAACTTCCACACGGCATATCGTCATTGGAGCGCATTAGCTACGGCTGCGGCGACGGCGTAGGCCATGGGTGGCGGGACGGCATTGCCGAGCTGACCGAGCTGCATGTATGTCGCGCCGACGAGGGGCCAGTCTTCGGGAAACCCCTGGAGAACGGCGACATCAGGGACCGAGAGACGAAAGTGTCCGTTCTCGGCTACAAACTGGCGTGCCCGCTCACGCGTCAGCGCGACGCCGTTTGGCCATACCTGTAGTTGATCGAACGTACGTGCGGCTGCAACGCTGTTGAGTATGCTTGTCGTATGACGGGGTCCCGTCAGCGGACTGCGGATGGTGGGGGACAGTGCATCGAACCCGATTTCGGGCAGGCCGAGTGCCTCTCGCAGGCCCATGCAGCGTGGCAAGTCTGTTTCGTCCAATGCTCGTGTATCGCCCCAGATGTGAGTTGGCTGTGGATCAGTGAATCGACGTGCGTCTGCAGCCCGTGCGAACCCGACGAAAACCACCCGACGCCGCGACTGCGGGACGCCGAAGTCCTGGGCGCGAAGAGTTAGCATCCTGATGCGGTAACGACTGCTTAGCGGCTCCATGATCTGTGTGCGGACATACTCGCTGAACTTTGTCGACGCGAGCGCAGGAACGTTCTCTGCGACGAATGCGCGAGGTCGAATGGTCTGCAGACAATCGACCAAGGCGGGCCACATGTCGCGACTGTCGTCGCGGCCACCTTGGCGACCTGCATTGGAGAACGGTTGACAGGGTGGTCCGCCGTGGACGACCTCCACCTCGTCCTGCCACTGTCGCCAGTCAACCGATCTGACGTCACCGTCGGGGCCGCCGAAGACGGTCCAGTCTGGGCGGGCTTTGACCAGCGTCGCTGCGGCGTCGGTGAGGATCTCAAAGCTGGCGACATGGCGATGACCAGCTTGGGCGAAACCCAGGTCGAGCCCGCCGCCACCGCTGAACAGCGAGAGTGAACGGATGCCGGTGTCTGGGAGCTGTGGCATCAAATCCAACGGTCGAAGCTTGGGCTTGTTAATTTCATGCAGCGGGGCTGGTCCGTTGCCCAGCATCGCCTGAGCCTTCGCCTGGCGAGAGCGAGTAGCCATTTCTCGGAAGGCGAGGCGTTGCGCTGCCGTCAGATCGCGCGGGCGATGGTGTGGGCCGGCTGGCGGTATCCGCGACGGAACTATCGCGTCGGGGTCGGCAACGGTCGTCAGGGGCTCTTCTGTGCTCACCTGGGCCAGCGAGTGACCGTCTGGTCGTCGGCTCATGGGACACCCCGTCGATTGATGCTGAAGATATCCAAGTAGCGCGATTGTACTACCGCTACTTGAATAGCGCTACTTCCGGGTGGATACTCTAGGGCTGTGGCCGGTCGCAAGCAGGCCGGCGACAGCTGGCGCGATGAGTCGAGTCGCCTTGCCCAGCTCCTCAAGGGCCGACGGGCGGACCGGAACCAGTCCCAGGAACAGGTCGCACGGGACGCGCAACTGGCAACGTCGACGCTGCGCAAGATCGAGTCGAACGCCATCCGTGAACCCGGTGTCTTCACCGTGATAGCGCTGCTGCGAGCCCTTGAGCTGCCGCTTGACGCACTGGAGTCGGTTCTCTCGACTGCGTCGACGGAGGATGACGAGTCGGACGGCAGTGTCGCGACATAGTCGAACATGTGTTCACACTCGTCGAGTTCTGCAGTCCGGTCAAGATCCTGGCGATGCCTGTGGATGGCCTTGGTGTCATGTGGACAAGTCGGCTTGTGTCGCTGTCTGTCGTGATGCCGCTGATGGAGTAAGGGTCCACTGTGTACGGACTGGCACCCGCGGTGGCATCGAGTGTCGGGCGCTGGTAGCCAGCCCAGCCAACTCAGACACGCACCATATCGCCCTGACCTGCGCAGTGCGGTCCAGCGGGGAGCCAACCGTACGTTTGCAAGGCGGGGGTTAGGGGTTCGATTCCCCTCGTCTCCACCACTCTGACCAGCGCAAAAAGTCGAATGTCGTGATCACTGGTTGATCAATGGCACCAGAGTCCGGAGCTTGGCCGGATCAAGCTCTGCAGGTTTCGGTCCGATGTGGACCCGACGAGGGTTAGGTGTCATCGAGTGTGCCGCTGTACATGGGCTCTTGTGATGGCGATGCGGACGGGTGTCCTTGTTCGGAACCCCTCACGGCGTCCGATACGCGTCGCGGCGGTGGGCGACGGCGACGATGCTCACGCGGTGTTGTTCGTCGTCGATGGCGTAGATCGCCCGGTACTCGCTGCGGCGGGTGCTCCAGAGGCTGTCCGGTGGCGCGTCGAGCTGCTTTCCGAGCCGCTGGGGGTTGTCGGCGACGGGCCCGGTGAGGTGTTCGAACATCGCCGTCGCCGCCGACAGCGGCAGCCGGTTCATGCCACGTCGCGCCGCGGGGGTGAAGACGACCTCGTAGGGATCGTGCTCGGTCACTGCTGGGCGCTTCGGCGCCTCAGGTCGGCGGCCACGTCGGCGGCGGGTACGACACGTCCGGTGCGAAGGTCGTCCAGACCGCTGCGCAGCTCGCGGAGCAGGTCGTTGTCGGACAGGACGTCGATGGTCTCGCGCAGTCGCTCGATCTCCCCCGAGGGGACGACGTCGGCGACGTGCCTGCCGTGGGCGAGCACGGCCACGGTCTCACCATGCTCGGCGCGCTCGACGGCCTGCTCCCACGACCGCGCGTGCTCGCTGGCCGCGTGCAGGCCGTCGGTCGTCACGGAGACCGGCTCCTCGCTCATGGGTCAAGGGTACGGCGCGGGCACCAGTCCCAACCAGCACGCTTCGAAAAATCGATCATCCATAGTGGACGTCATGGCACCGGTGATGGCACAGAGTCCGCGTCTGCGGCAGGCAGCAGGAGCAAGATGTCCAACCGCCGTGTAGTTGTGACCTGGGCGATCCGCATAGCGGCGCGGCTGGCTTTACGCTTGCAAGGCGGGGGTTAGGGGTTCGATTCCCCTCGTCTCCACGACTCTGACCAGCGGAAACACCTCCTTGATGATCCACTTTCTTGGTCAATGGCACCGAGCCTTTTGCTCCGATGTCTACAGTGGATGCGAATGGGCGCACGTAAGGTAAGGGCGATCCGTCAGCACGGCCGCTCCTTCCAGTCGTCGCGTCCATGGGTTACGACTGCCGTCTCGCGTTGCGAGTCGACCAGCTGCGCCATGCCAGGACCAAACGCCCGCGTGCCGCACGTGGTGGAGTGTGGCTGCACGGGCATGGCGTCGGTCGCAGTCTATGTGTTCGATCTTCCGCGCCTCGGCGACCGGTCACTGCTAGCGGCCTTTGCCGCTAGAACTTTGACACTTGGGCCAAGTTTCGCCGAGGTCTACGGTGGAGATTGCCCGCTCCAACACATGCAGACAGAGGTCTGACCAGCCACTTTGGTGGCACGGCCGGTCAGCGTGGTGACCGGACTTTGGCGCAGCGGGTGGCGGCGGTCTGTCGATCATGACCGCAGGTCCTTGCGTGAGCCTGGCCAAAATTGAGTTGATCATTGACGACGAACGCAACCACCCGCCTCGGCGGTCCGAGGCGCAGCCTCACTGGTACTCCAGCCGTAGATCGTTATTTCCATGCGCGGGTGTCCTCTTGGCGCTGGTAGTGGCTGGTGCGGGCGCGGTGTTGGTGGCCTCGCCGCCAATGTGACCAGGCTTCGGGACAGGCCACGGTCCGGGCTGGTTCGCTGACGTAGATCGTGAACAGTCGGCGGATCTCGTTGCAGGTCAACGGGATCAGTCCGGCGGGCGCGGGCCGGTCGTGGTGTTCGTGGGCGGCGATGACCGCGAGCAGGGCGTGCGCGAGCATCGCGAGCGGGGTCCAGCGCCGCCAGGAGGTCCAGCGGCGGACCTGATGCTCATCCAGGCCGGCCAGGCCCTTGCCGGCCTGGAACGATTCCGCCACGTTCCAACGCCGTCCGGCCACCTGGACCAAGTCGCGCAGCAGTACCACCTGCGGGGAGTAGCAGCGGTAGAACGCAGCTCACCGGTGTCAGGTGCGCGGCCAGGCCGTGGACCACGAACGCGGGCAGCGGCACCGCGCGCCGCTCGTAGTCCTCCGGTTCGCCGAAGATCGCTTTGCCGCCCACCTCGGCCATCGCCCGTTCGACCCGCACCCGACGGCGCAGCAGGCCGACGTCGGAGACCCGCAGGGCCACCGCGCGCCCCCCGTTCGCCACCGGAGCACGGCCGTGACCCGACAGGCGGCCGCCGACGGGACCTTCGGCAGCTCCGCGCGGCCGCCGGATCGCTTAGCTTTGCCGCATGAGCGCGCGAGCTGCGGTGGTGTGGACACGGGAGTTCCTCACCCACCGGTTCAACCTGGACCACCCGTTGGACCCTGTCCGTCTCGACCTGACCATGCGGCTTGCCCGCGAGCTCGGGGTGCTGGAGGGGGTGGACCTCCTCGAGCCGGAGCCGGCACCCGACGCCGAGCTGGAGCAGGTCCACGTCCCGTCGTACCTGGAGGCCGTGCGAGCGGCGCCGGAAAAGGCGACGACTTCGCGCACGGGCTTGGCACGGACGACAACCCGATCTTCGAGGGGATGCACGAGGCGAGCTGTCTGGTCTGCGGTGGCTCTGCTGGCGGCCCGCGAGATCGTGGAGGGCCGGGCGGACCGGGCGGTGAACATCGCCAGCGGCCCGCATCACGCGATGCCCAACCGCGCCTCGGGCTTCTGCGTCTACAACGACTGCGCCGTGGCCATCTCCTGGCTGCTGGACCACGGCTTGGACCGCATCGCCTACGTCGACGTCGACGTGCACCACGGCGACGGCGTGCATGCCGCGTTTACACCCGACGTGCTGCCCGGCCGGAGGCCGGCCACAGCGTCGACGACCCCGGGTGCTGACGATCTCGCTGCACCAGCACCCGCTCACGCTGTGGCCCGGCACGGGCTGGCCAAGAGAGTACGGCGAGGGCGCCGCGACGGGCTGCGCGGTGAATGTGGCGCTGCCGCTCGGCACCGCGGACGCGGGCTGGCTGCGGGCCTTCCACGCCGTGGTGCCGTCGCTGCTCACGGCGTTCCGGCCGCAACTGCTGGTCACGCAGTGCGGCGCGGATACCCCCACCGAAGACCCGCTGGCGGACCTGCAGCTGTCGGTCGACGGCCACCGCACGATCTACCAGGACCTGCGCGCCCTCGCGGAGCAGACGGCCAGGGGGCGGTGGCTCGCCCTGGGCGGCGGCTACGGGCTCTACCGGGTGGTACCGCGATCGTGGACGCACCTGCTCGCCACCGTGCTGGACCGCGATGTGGATCCGCGCAGCCCGGTGCCCGCGGGCTGGGTCGAGTACGCTTCCCGGCTCACCAGCCTCGCACTGCCCACCGAGATGACCGACGGGGCCGACGGGGCGCACGCGCGGTGGCTGACCGGTACGGACCGGGTGGACGTCGCGATCCTCGAAAACGTACCGGGCCGTGTTCCCGCTGCACGGCCTTGACCCCCACGATCCGCGCGACTGATCGGGCCGCGCACCCACGGAAACACCATGGGTAGGGAGGAGAACAGGATGGACGAGGCGCTCGCCGTCGACGGGGCGCCCCCGCCCACACCGGACGCGCCTGCGGCCTCGTCCGCACCGGCGTACCCGCGGCACTGGGAGGCCGACGTGGTGGCGTGGGACGGCGGTGTGGTGCACCTGCGCCCGATCCTGCCGAGCGACGCGGACGCGATCGTAGACTTCCACTCCCGGCTCTCCGAGCGCACCCGCTACATGCGCTACTTTGCGGCGTACCCGCACATCCCCCCGCGCGACCTGGAGCGGCTCACCGTCGTCGACCACCACGCGCGGGTGGCGCTGGTCGTCCTGCTCGGCGACGAGGTCATCGCCGTGGGCAGCTACGAGGGCACGCTCGGCCCGGACGGCCAAGGCGTTGTCGGCCCGGCGGAGGTCGCGTTCGTGGTGCGCGACGACAACCAGAGCCGCGGGCTGGGTTCGATCCTGCTCGAGCACCTCGCCGCGGCCGCCCGGGAGCGTGGCGTGCGCCGCTTTGAGGCCGAGGTCATGGCGCAGAACACCCAGATGGTGCGGGTGTTTCGGGACGCGGGCTTCGAGCTCAGCCGCGAGTTCGCCGACGGCGTGCTGCATCTGGAGTTCGACGTCGACCCCACCGAGCGGTCGTTGGAGGTCCGGTCCGCCCGCGAGCAGTGCGCCGAGGCACGCAGCGTGCACAACGTGCTGCACCCGCGCTCCGTGGCTGTGATCGGCGCCTCCACGGATCCCCGGAAGATCGGCCACGCGGTGCTGGTGAACCTGCTGCGCGGCAACTTCGCCGGGCCGGTGTACCCGGTCAACGCCAGGGCCCGCTCCGTCCGCGGGGTCCACGCGTATGCGGCGGTGACGGAGATCCCGGACGACGTGGACCTCGCCGTCGTCGCCGCGCCTGCGGCCGTGGTGAGCGAGGTCATGGACTCTTGCCTGGCCAAGGGCGTCAAGGCACTGGTCGTGCTCAGTGGCGGCTTCGCCGATGCCGGGCCGGGCGGGGCGAGCGCCCAGCGCCGGCTCGTGGAGGAGGCCCGCGCGCGCGGGATGCGGGTGGTGGGCCCGAACGCGCTCGGGGTCGCGAACACCGATCCGCAGGTCCGGCTCAACGCCACGCTGGCCCCGGCCCTGCCCCCGGCCGGCCGGGTGGGTTTCTTCAGCCAGTCCGGCGCGCTGAGCGTCACCCTGCTCGCGGAGGCCGCCGGGCGCGGGCTGGGCCTGTCGACCTTCGTCTCGGCCGGCAACCGCGCGGACCTGTCGGGCAACGACGTGTTGCAGTACTGGCAGACCGATCCCGCCACGGACGTCGTGCTGCTGTACCTGGAGTCGTTCGGCAACCCGCGCAAGTTCACCCGCTTGGCCCGCCGGCTCGCGCGCACGAAGCCGATCGTGGCGGTGAAGAGCGGCCGCTGGGCGGAGACCCCGACGACGCTGGCGCCCACTGTGGCGCCGGTCGATGAGAGCAGGGTCCAGGCGCTGTTCGAACACTCGGGCGTCATCCGGGTGCAGAATGTGCCGCAGATGTTCGACGTCGCCCAGCTGCTGGCCTACCAGCCTCTGCCGGCGGGCGGGCGGGTCGCGGTGGTCGGCAACTCCACCGCGCTCAACCTGCTGGTGGTCGACGCGCTGGACGGCGAGGACCTGGTGCTGGCGGGTGACCCGGTCGACGCCGGGACGACCGTGAGCCCCGAGGGCCTGGCTGCCGCGGTCGGCGCGGCCGGCCGGTCCGACGACGTCGACGCGCTGGTGGTGGTGTTCGTCCCACCGCTGGCGATGTCCGGCACAGCGCACGCCGAGGCGCTGCGCGAGGCGGTGGCCGGGTTGGGCAAGCCCGTCGTCACCACGTTCCTCGGCACCCAAGGGATGCTCGGCGAGCTCGCGGTCCTCGACCGCGAGCTCGCGGTCCTCGACCGCGACGGGGTGCCCGTCCGCGGGTCCGTGCCCAGCTACCCAACGCCAGAGCGGGCCGTCGACGCGCTCAGACGCGCGGTGCGCTACGCGCGCTGGCGCACGGCACCGCCCGGCGAGACCGTCCGGCCACCCAGGATCGACGTGCAGAACGCGCGGGCGCTCGTCGATCGCCACGAGGGCGAGCGCGAGCACGTGCTCGACGACCAGGAGCGCGTGGCGCTGCTGCGCCACTACGGGATCACGATGCTGCCGTTCCGGCGAGTGGGCAGCGCGGCGGAGGCGGTCACCGCCGCAAGCGAGCTCGGTTTCCCCGTGGCGATCAAGGCCACCACCGAGCAGTGGCAGCACCGGGTCGACGGCGCGGGTGTGCGGCTGATGATCGTGACTCCCGGGGGCGCCCGCCAGGCCTTCGCCGACCTGTCCCGCGCCAGCGGGCGCGACGAGGTGTACGTGCAGAAGATGGGTCCGGGCATCTCCTGCGTCTTCGCGCTGCAAGACGACCCGTCGTTCGGTTCGCTACTGTCGTTCGGGCTCTCCGGGATGCCCAGCGAGCTGCTCGGCGACCGGGCCTACCGGCCGCTTCCGCTGTCGACGGTCGACGCCGCCGAGCTGATCCGCGAACCCCGGGCGGCCCCGCTGCTGTCGGGCTACCGCGGCGAGCCGCCTGCCCGGCTGGACGCGCTGGAGGACCTGGTGCTACGGCTCAACCGGCTGGCCCAGGACCTGCCCGAGGTCCGGTCGCTGGTGCTCGACCCCGTGCTCGCCGGACCCGACGGGGTCGTCGTGTCGGGGGCGCGCATCGTGGTCGGGGCGCCGCCGACACCCGAGGACGCGGGCCCCCGCCGGCTGCAGTGACGGCAGCCGGGGAGACGAGGCCGGGGACCGAGTGCGACCGCTCGGCTCCATCTGGGGCACCCGTTTCACAGCGGAAGCTTGCCTGCACGGTCGACGCGGCGGTCTCGGCGAAGAAGTCCTGCCGTTGTCGTCGATCACCACGAACGCGGGGAAGTCCTCGACCTCGACCTTCCAGACCGCCTCCATTCCCAGCTCGGGGTACTCCATCACCCGCGCACCTCGCCGTGCTGCACGGGACGGACGTGGCCTACCTCAGCAAGCTGTACGGCCCGCACACCGTCCCCCCGGCGCGGACTGACCCACCCGCCCCGTCCACCGGTGCGCCTGTGGGTTCTGCTGGGACCTGGAGTCGGACTGGTGATGCTGGTGGCGGTGGGTGTCGACGCTGTCGTGGGGCTTTGCAAGGCGGGGGTTAGGGGTTCGATTCCCCTCGTCTCCACCACTCTGAGCAGCGGAAACGGCTGCTTGCGCGATCACTAGTTGATCAGTGGCATCCAGTTGTTTGTTCAAGTTTCGTGTGTCCTCGTCGTGGACGGTTGCTTCCACGCCGTCAGCGCTCCACTCTGAGCCCCGGCGCGGCCGTCATCAGCGCAGGTGAGCGGTTGACTCGCGTTCGATCGGATCGATGACGCCGATGGATGCAGCGGATCCCGTGGCTGAGGGTGGATGAGGCACACTGTCGGGGTGGGTCGATCCGGTGGCGCTGCTGGACCGCCCGGTCTACGGCATGGGCCAGGCCGCGCGGCTTCTCGGGCTGCGCCCGGATGGCCTTCGACGGTGGATCGATGGCTATGAGCGTCAGGGCAAGCAGTACGCCCCGGTCATCAGGGAGCGTCGCACGGGTGTCGATGTCGTCACCTGGGGCGAGTTCGTCGAGGCGGGCTATCTGCGGGAGTACCGGGCCAAGCAGGTGAGCTTGCAGTACCTGCGGCCGGTCATCGGGTTCATGCGCGAGCGGCTCGGGGTCCAGTACCCGCTGGCCACGCTCCGCCCGTCCACGTCGGGCAAGGAGTTGGCGTTGGAGGCGCAGGAGTTCGTCGGCCTTGATCCTGCGTTGAGCATCGTCATCCTGGGCCGGGACGGGTCGCTCAAGCTCGCCGACCCGGCCGTCGCGTTTCTGGACAAGGTCGAGTTCAACGACGCTGGTGACGTTGCTGAGCGCCTGTTCCCCCTCGGTCGCAGCAAGCCGATCGTCCTGGACCCGGATCGAGGCTTCGGAGAGCCGACGGTGCCGGTCGTGGGAGTGCGGACGGAGATCCTCGCCGAACTCGTCGGGTCCGGGGAGGAACCTCGCCGTGTCGCGGAGGTCTACTCCATGTCGGTCGAGGACGTCGTGACGGCTGTCGAGTTCGAGCGCCACCACGGCGAGACGTCCCGGGCTGCCTGAGCGACGAGGTGCCGACCGCGATCCAGGCGCCGCGCTGGTTCTTCGATGAGAACAGCATCGGTGTCGCGAAGGCACTCCCAGTACGTCCGCGGCGATATGACCTGGCCGGGCGGCCCGGGTGGCCTGGTGCCCGAAGGAGCCAGGGATTCGCAGTGGCTGCCCGTCGTCGGGCAAAGCCGGCTTGGTGGTCTTGACGCGCGACAAGCGAATCCGGCGGCGACCGCCGCCATCGTTGGTTGACACGAACGCTCTCGCTGACCACGAATGGCTCTCGACCATGGGCACCGCTCGACCGCCCGGCCATCTACGTCGCTCGGCCCGCGCCCAGCACGTCCCTGTCCCGGGGCGCCGGCCACGCCTGCTAGTGCGGTGGCCACGAACGTTCACCGGGTCCTCGCGCGCCCAGACGACGACTACCCCGGCAACCTTCGTGGCCACCGCACTAGCCGAGCGGTCGCCCGTCATAGGAACAGCGGGTACGCGCAGAGCGCAGACTGGCTAGCCAGGCCACGTCCGTCTATCAGGACGCTTGATATACTTTTGTCATGGCCGAGCCTGCCGCCCCACTTGCCGACGACCGGCGTCGCCCGCGGTTGACCTATCTGGTCAAGCGGTTGGAGATGGCCGAGCGGGCGCGGTTGGAAGAGGTGCTGCGCCCTCTCGGGGTGACGGTGCACCAGTACACCGCGTTGAGCATCCTGGAGCGTCGCGACGGGCTGTCGTCGGCGCAGCTGGCGCGGCGCCATTTCGTGACCGCGCAGGCGATGAACCAGATGGTCGGGGCCATGGAGCGGGACGGTTTGATCGTGCGGCATCCGGATCCCATGAACCGAAAGATCCTGCGGGTTTCGTTGACGGAGCGGGGATGGGACGTGCTGCGCGCCTGCCATGAAGGAGCCGAGGATCTGGAGCGCAGGATGCTCGCCGCTCTGACGCCTGCCCAGGTCGCTGCCTTCCGATCGGCGTTGGAGAGCAGTCTGGTGGCGATCAGCGATCCCACTCTTTGAGGTGCGTCGGGGGAGGGTATCCACGGACTGGCGCCGTGCGCCGGATCGTCGGATGTGAGGGGGTCTGCGTGATCGGGTCGATGAGCCCCCGCCGCCGGGTCTGGAGTTCCCGCCCCGATTCACCGGCGAGCTGAACGACCCCGTCGGAGAGCTGGGGCAGACCAGCGACCTGGGGACCCGGCGCATCGTGCCGATCGCCTGCGGACACATCGCGGGCCCGCGTCTCGCGGGCGAGATCCTCGACAACGGCGCCGACTGGGCAGATTGCGACACGCGAGGGCGTGACCGTGATCGACATCCGCTACCTCCTGCGCCTCGACGACGGCTCGCTCACCTACCTGCAGACCCGCGGGTTCCGCCACGGGCCGCGGGATGTGCTCGCCCGCATCGGACGAGGCGAGACCGGCGATCCCGCGCTCTACTACTTCCGCGTGCAGATGGCCTTCGAGACCGCCTCGACCACCTCCGGCTGGCTGAACCGCTCCGTCGCCGTCGGCTCGGCACTGCGACCTGGCCGACGCGGTCATCGACGACGCCTACCTGGTCACCTGACCCGCTCCGACGAGCGGTCTGCGTGGGATCCGCCCTTGACATCGTATCAAGGTTGCTGTTATCAATTACATGTCAAGTTACTGGATAAAGCAGCAAGCGAATCTTCCCCCGATGGCGACCGACCCAGCCGGATGATCGTGACCGGTACACGGTGAGGAGCACTGATGACGGACAACGATCTGCTGCAACGGGACGCAGGCGTCGCGTTGCCGCCTTCGCTGCAGCTGGAACGGCACGGCGCGGTTGCGGTGCTGCGGCTGACCCGGGCCGCGAAGCGCAACGCGCTGAACGACCCGACCGTGCTGGGCATGGAGGCGTTCTTCAGCTCGCCGCCCGCGGACGTGGCCGCGGTGGTGCTGGACGCGGAGGGCGATCATTTCTCGGCCGGACTGGACCTCTCGGAGCTGACCGACCGGGACGCGTTCGGCGGCCTGGAGCACTCGATGATGTGGCACCGCGTGTTCGACCGCATCGAGCACGGCCGCCTGCCGGTGATCTCCGTGCTCAAAGGTGCTGTGGTGGGCGGGGGTCTGGAGCTCGCCACCGCGACGCACCTGCGCGTCGCCGAACCCTCGACGTTCTATGCGCTGCCGGAGGGCCAGCACGGGTTGTTCGTGGGTGGTGGGGCGTCGGTGCGGGTGCCGCGGCTGATCGGTGTGCACCGGATGGTCGACATGATGCTGACCGGCCGGGTGCTGGACGCGGCCGAGGGACACGCGGTCGGGTTGTCGCAGTACCTGGTCGGCGAGGGCGAGGGGCTCGCTCGCGCACTGGAGCTGGCCGCGAAGGTGGCGACGAACTCGCCGGTCACCAACTTCGCGGTGCTGCAGGCGTTGCCGCGGATCGCCGAGGCGAACCCGACGCAGGGGTATCTCCTCGAGTCGTTGATGGCGGCGGTCGCCGGGAGCAGCGAGGACGCGAAGGCCCGGATGAACGCGTTCCTGCAGGGACGCGGAGGGAAGGTGCAGCGGTGAGCGCGCCAGCCCGCGCTGGCGAGCTGCTGCGCCCGCCCGCCGCCGACGTGCGGGAGTCCAGCGCGATCGGAGGGTTCCTGACCTGGCTGGAACGGGCCAACGGGCTCCGGTTCGACGGCTACGACGAGCTGCACCGGTGGTCGGTGACCGACCTCGACGGGTTCTGGTCGGCGATCTGGGAGTACTTCGAGGTCCGCGCCCATACTCCCTACGAGCGGGTGCTCGGGCGGCGGGAGATGCCCGGTGCGGAGTGGTTCCCCGGGGCGCAGCTCAACTACGCCGAGCACGCGCTCGGCAGGCCCGAGGACGCCGCCGACGTCGCCGTCGTGGCGTACTCGCAGACCCGGGATCCGATCGAGCTCACCTGGGGACAGCTGCGCGAGCAGGTGGCCAGGGCCCGCGCAGGCCTGCGGCGGCTGGGCATCCGGCGCGGCGACCGCGTGGTGGCCTACCTGCCGAACATCCCCGAGACGCTCGTGGCGTTCCTGGCCACGGCGAGCCTGGGGGCGATCTGGGCGAGCTGTGCCCCGGAGTTCGGGGCCCGCAGCGTGGTCGACCGGTTCGGGCAGATCGAACCGAAGCTGCTGCTGGTCGTGGCGGGCTACGGCTACGGCGCCAAGGACATCGACCGCCGCGACCAGGTCGCCGAGATCCGCGCAGGCCTGCCCACCGCGGAGACCGTCGTGCACGTGCCCTACGGGCCGAACACCCTGCCCGACACGCTCGGCTGGGCTGAGCTGCTGGCCGAGCCCGCCGACTTCGACGTCGAGCCGGTGGAGTTCGCGCATCCCCTGTGCGTGCTGTTCTCCTCCGGTACCACGGGCAAGCCGAAGGCGATCGTGCACTCACACGGCGGGATCCTGCTCGAACACCTGAAGAACCACGCACTGAGCTGGGACCTGCGGCCCGGCGACCGGATCCTGTGGTTCACCACGACGGCCTGGATGATGTGGAACGCGCTGGTGTCCGCGCTACTGGTGCGCGCATCGATCGTGATGATCGACGGCAACCCGCTGCACCCGGACCTGCGGTGGCAGTGGCGGCTGGCCGAGGAGACCGGCGCCACCCTGATGGGGGCCAGCCCCGGGTTCCTCATGGCCTGCCGGAGCGAAGGCGTGGCGCCCGCGAGGGAGTTCGACCTGTCGCGGCTGCGGCAGATCGGCGCGGCCGGGAGCCCGTTGCCACCCGAGGGCTACCAGTGGGTGTACGACCAGTTCGGACCGGACGTGCTGCTCAACGTCGGCAGCGGCGGCACCGACGTGTGCAGCGGGATCGTGCAGGGCAGCCCGCTGCAACCGGTGTGGTCGGGGGAGATCTCCGGGCCCTGCCTCGGTGTCGCCGCCACGGCGTTCGACGAGGCCGGGCACGAGGTCGTCGACGAGCTCGGCGAGCTGGTGATCACCGCGCCGATGCCGTCGATGCCGGTCGGCTTCTGGGGTGACGTCGACGGGTCGCGCTATCGCGCCGCCTACTTCGAGACCTACCCCGGAGTCTGGCGACACGGCGACTGGATCCGCTTCTCCCGCAGCGGGAGCTGCGTGATCGCGGGCCGGTCGGACGCCACGCTGAACCGGGGCGGGGTGCGGCTGGGCACCGCGGAGTTCTACCGGGTGGTCGAGGAGCTGCCGCAGGTCGCCGACAGCCTGGTGGTGCACCTGGAGGACCCGGCGGGCGGCAACGGGGAGCTGCTGCTCTATGTCCAGCTTCGCCCCGGCGCCGAGCTGGACGACCGGCTGCGCCGCACGATCTCCACGGCACTGCGCACCGAGCTGTCGCCGCGGCACATCCCGGACGGGATCGCCGTGGTGCCGGTGGTGCCGCGCAACCGCACCGGCAAGAAGCTGGAGCTGCCCGCCAAGCGGATCCTGCTGGGCGCGCCGTTGGAGGAGGTGGCCAGCCGCGACGTGCTCGCCGACCCGACCTCGTTGGACGTCTTCGTCGCGCTGGCCGGGGCCAGGACCGGGGGAGTGGCATGAACGCGGCCGGAGTCGAGCGGGTCGCCGTGGTCGCGACCGGCGTGATCGGAGCGAGTTGGGCGGCGCAGTTCCTGGCCTGCGGCCTCGACGTGGTCGCCACCGACCCCGCGCCGGACGCCGAGGAGCGGCTACGGGCCGAGGTGGCGGCCCACTGGCCGGTGCTCGAACAGTTCGGTCTCGCCGAAGGCGCCTCGCCCGACCGGTTGAGCTTCACCGCCGACCCGGCCGAGGCGGTCTCCGAGGCCGACTTCGTCCAGGAGAACGGCCCCGAGCGCGAGGACGTCAAACACGCCCTGTTCGCGGTGCTGGACGACGCGGCCCGGCCCGACGTGGTGCTGGCCAGCAGCTCGTCGGGCCTGCTGCCGACGGTGATCGCCCGCGGCTGCGACCGGCATCCCGAACGGGTGGTGATCGGCCACCCGTTCAACCCGCCGCACCTGATCCCGCTGGTCGAGGTGGTGCCGGGGGAGCGGACCTCGGACGAGGCCATGCAGCGCGCGATGGACTTCTACACCGCGGTCGGCAAGCGCCCGATCCGGCTGCGCCGGGAGCTGCCCGGCCACGTCGCCAACCGGCTGCAGTTCGCGCTGTGGCGGGAGGCGTACTCGCTGGTCGAACGCGGTATCGCCGCGGTTGCCGACGTCGACACCGCGATCTCGTCCGGGCCGGGGCTGCGGTGGGCGGTGCTCGGGCCGTTCGTCAACCAACATCTCTCTGGCGGCGCGGGCGGGCTGGCGCACGTGCTCGCCCATCTCGGCCCGCCGATGGTCGAGGTGTGGCGCGACCTGCGCGACGTCGACCTGACCCCGGAGCTGGCGGCGCTGCTGGTGCGCGGGGTCGACGAGGAGCTGGCCGGGATCGACCCGGCCGAGCTGGTCGCCGACCGCGACGCCGTGTTGACGGCCCTGCACGCGGCCAAGTCCCGCACCCACCTGCCCTGACTCTGAACCGGGAGGACTTGTGTCCACTTTGGATCTGGCCGCGCTGGACGCCGTCGATGTGCACGTGCACGTCGAGCAGGACAGCCACGGCTGCTTCGCCCTCGACCAGGAACTGCTGGACGCCTCGGCGCGCTACTTCCGCGCCGACCAGGACCGCACCCCGACGGTGGAGGCGATCGCCCAGCACTACCGGTCCCGGCGCACGGCCGCGGTGATCTTCACCGTGGAGGCCCCCGCGGGGACCGGGCACCCGGCGCTGTCCAGCGAGGAGATCGCCGACCAGGCCGCCGCGCATGCCGACGTGCTCATCCCGTTCGGCTCCGTGGACCCGCACGCAGGCAAGTCCGCCGTGGTCCGCGCCCGGCGCCTGGTCGACGAGCACGGGGTGCGCGGGTTCAAGTTCCACCCCAGCCTGCAGGCCTTCGAACCCAACGACCCACGGCACTACCCGCTGTACGAGGCGTTGCAGGAGCTGCGCGTGCCCGCGTTGTTCCACACCGGTCAGACCGGCATCGGCGCGGGCCTGCCCGGCGGGCGCGGGATCAAGCTGCGCTACTCGGCGCCGATGCTGCTCGACGACGTGGCCGCCGACTTCCCCCAGCTGACGATCGTGCTGGCGCACCCGTCGGTGCCGTGGCAGGACGAGGCCATCTCGATCGCCACCCACAAGGCCAACGTCTACATCGACCTGTCCGGTTGGTCCCCGAAGTACTTCCCGCCCCAGCTCGTGCGGGCGGCGAACACGCTGCTCAAGCGCAAGGTGCTGTTCGGGTCGGATTTCCCGGTGATCACCCCGGACCGCTGGCTCGCCGACTTCGCGAGCCTTGAGATCAAGGATGACGTGCGTCCGCTCATCCTGAAGGAGAACGCGATGCGCATGCTCGGGCTGGACCGATGACAACCGCGACGCCCGAGCTCTACGCCTGCGATCAGTACGAGTTCTCGCACGCGCTCAGTGACGCCGAACGGGCGGTCCTGCGGCGGCTGCGGACCGTTCTGGAGACGACGGTCCGGCCGCTCCTGGCCGAGTACTGGGAGAAGGGCGAGTTCCCCCATCAGGTGCTGCCCGACCTCGTCGCCCTGGACCTGATGGCGCCACCGGAGATCGCCGCGACCGGTGCTGCTCCGAGCGCGCTGTACGCGGGCTTCCGCAATTTCGAGCTCGCCCGCACCGATGCGTCGATCGCGACGATGTACAACGCCCAATCCGGACTGTTCCGCACCGCGGTCAACCACGGCGGCAATCCCGAGCAGGCCGCCGAGTTGGACCCGATGATCTGTCGCTTCGAGCTCACCGGGGTGTTCGCGCTGACCGAGCCGGACCACGGATCCGACATCGCAGGCGGGCTCGCCACCACCGCCCGACGGGACGGACAGCACTGGGTGCTCGACGGCACCAAGCGCTGGATCGGCGGCGCGGACACCGCCGACGTGCTCGCCGTGTTCGCCCGCGACACGGCCGACGGCCAGGTCAAGGCCTTCCTGGTGCCGCGACAGACACCCGGCGTCACCGTGCGCAAGATCGTCGGCAAGACCTCGCTGCGCATGATGCAGAACGCCGACGTCGAGCTGGCGGGCGTCCGGGTGCCCGAGTCGTCGCGACTGGCGAACGTCAACTCCTTCGCCGACGTCGCCGCGATGCTGCGCCGGATGCGTTCGGACGTCGCCTGGATCGCCTGCGGCGCCCAGGCGGGCGCGTACGAGGCCGCGGTCCGGTACACCACCGAGCGGTCGCAGTTCGGCCGCCCGCTGGGCGGATTTCAGCTCATCCAGGAAAAGCTCGCCCGCATGCTGGCCAACCTCACCGCATCACTGGGCATGGTCGTCGCGCTGACCGGGCAGCAGGCCCGCGGGATATTCCGCGACCAGGACTCCGCCCTCGCCAAGATGTGCACCTGCCTGCACCTGCGGGAGACGGTGGCGTTGGCCCGCGAAGTGGCAGGCGGCAACGGCATCACCTTGGCCACCGACGTGGCCAGGTTCCACGCCGACGCCGAGGCCATCTATTCCTACGAAGGAACACACGAGATCAACGCGCTCGTCGTCGGGCGCTCGATCACCGGCGTCAGCGCCTTCAGTCGTTGACCTCATCGAATCGGAGCAGAAAACCATGACCATCAACAATGCGGGCGCGATGCCGCTCGGCGACCAGGAAAGACGACAGGAGATACGCCGGGTCGTCTTCTCCGGCTACCTGGGCAGCGCGATCGAGTTCTACGACTTCCTGCTGTACGGCACGGCCGCGGCTCTGGTGTTCCCGAAGGTGTTCTTCGGGGGCCTCGACCCGTTCACCGCCGTCATCCTCTCCCTCGGCACGTTCGCCGCGGGCTACCTCGCACGCCCGCTGGGCGGGGTGATCTTCGGCCACTTCGGCGACCGGATCGGCCGCAAGAAGATGCTGATCATCACGATGTTCGTGATGGGGGTGTCGTCGTTCCTCATCGGCCTGGTGCCGAGCACCGCGACCATCGGCACGGCGGCGGTGGTCATCCTCGTGCTGCTGCGCGTCGCGCAGGGCATCGCCGTCGGCGGCGAGTGGGGCGGGGCGGCGCTCATGGCGCTGGAACACGCCGAGCGCGGCAGGCGGGGGTTCACCGCGTCGTTCATCAACGCCGGGGCCCCGTCCGGGGCCCTGTTGGGCAGCCTGATGCTGGGGCTGTTCGCCCTGCTGCCTGAGGATCAGTTCCTCAGCTGGGGTTGGCGGGTTCCGTTCCTGCTGTCGGCTGTGCTGCTGGCGCTCGGGCTGTACGTGCGCAGCAAGGTCTCGGAGAGCCCGGTGTTCCAGCAGGCCCTGGCGGACAGCGAGGCCGAGGACACGGAGCCGCCGCTGCCGCTGTGGTCGGTGCTGCGGCGGCCGAAGGCGCTCATCCTGACCATGTTCGGGGCCGGGGCGGCATTCGCCTTCCAGACGGCGATGGCCACCTTCGCCCAGACCTACGCGGCGCAGACCGGCACGCCCCGCTCGGCGATCCTGTTCGGCTTCTCCGTGGCGTCGTTCCTGGCCATCTTCGGGGTGCTCGCCGCAGGCCGCCTGTCTGACCGCTTCGGCCGCAGGCCGGTGCTGGTGGCAGGCTCGCTGGGCTTCGCGATCCTGACCTTCCCGTTCTTCTGGATGTGGGGTTCGGGCAACCCCTGGCTGGTCGGCCTGGGCTTCGTGCTCGGCCTGCAGCTGCAGTCGCTGGTCTACGGACCACTGGCCGCGTTCATCTCCGAGCAGTTCGGCACCGCCGCGCGCTACACCGGTGCCTCGCTGGGCTACCAGCTGGCCACCCTGATCGGTGGCGGGTTCACCCCGACCATCCTCGCCACCCTCTTCCGCGACAGCGGCGGCCAGGTCTACCCGCTCGCGATCTTCCTGATCGTGGGTGCGCTGATCAGCGTGGTCGCGGTGCTGGCCATCCGCGAGGGCCGCAACAACGACCTGACCACCGTCGAGCACTGAGAGGACCACCGATGTCGACCGCCTCCGCCGACCCCGGCGCGCGCAACCACGGTGTCGGAACGTGGATCCACCGCCGTCGCGTCAAGTCCGCCGGAAAGCAGGCGCTGATCAGCGGGGGCACGGGCATCTCCTACGACCGGCTGGCCGAGCGCATCGAACGCCTCGCCAACGCGCTCGCGGCCCGGAACGTGACCAAGGGCGACCGGGTCGCGTACCTGGGGGAGAACGAGCCATCGTTCCTGGAGACGTTCTTCGCGGTCACCGCGTTGGGCGCGATCTTCGTCCCGCTGAACACCCGGCTGGCCGCACCGGAGATCGCCTTCGCCTTGCACGACTCA
The DNA here is from genome assembly GCA_963750095.1 of uncultured Actinomycetota bacterium. GTDB lineage: Bacteria > Actinomycetota > Actinomycetes > Mycobacteriales > Pseudonocardiaceae > Pseudonocardia. The sequence goes on from CAVVPJ010000019.1 coordinate 31,979, forward strand.
GGGGCGGTGCTACTCGTCCACGCGGGCGCGATGAGCGAGGTCGCCGAGCAGGCCTGCGCCGAGGTCACAGGCCTGCACCGAGTCGTGGTCGGCGCCGCCGCATCACCCGCCGCATCCTCGACAGAGGCCTTCGAGGACGTCATCGACACTGCCCCGGCGGACCACGTGGAGAGGCCGGTCGCGTTGTCCGACATCGCCATGATCCTCTACACGTCGGGGACCACCGGCAGGCCGAAAGGCGCGGCGATCTCGCACGAGAACATCACGTGGAACTGCTACAACGTGCTCGTCGACTACGACCTCACCGGCGACGACGTCGCCTTGATGATCTCCCCGATGTTCCACGTGGCGTCACTGACGATGGGGGTGCTCCCGGCCCTGCTCAAGGGGGCGACGGTCATCCTGGAGCCTGCGTTCGTGCCGGGCCGCGCGCTCGAGCTGATCCAGCAGTACCGCGCGACCAGCATCAGCGGCGTTCCGACGACCTACCAGATGATCTGCGAGCATCCGGATTGGGCAGGCACCGACATCAGTTCGCTCCGGGTGCTCACCTGCGGCGGGTCGGCCGTGCCGACCCGGGTGCTCGACGCCTACGAAGCGCGCGGCCTGTCCTTCACCGGCGGCTACGGCATGACCGAGACCTCACCCGGGGCCACCAGCCTGCAACCGCGGTACTCGCGGGAGAAGGCCGGATCGGCAGGGCTGCCGCACTTCTTCACCGACGTGCGCGTCGCGGACGACGACGGTCGGGTGCTGCCCACCGGGGAGGTCGGCGAGATCCAGGTGCGGGGTCCGAACGTCATCGCGGGCTACTGGCGGCAGCCGCAGGCCTCCGCCGAGTCCTTTGCCGACGGCGAGTGGTTCCGCTCGGGCGACATGGGCTACGTCGACGCGGATGGCTTCCTGTTCATCTCCGACCGGCTCAAAGACATGATCATTTCCGGGGGTGAGAACGTCTACCCCGCCGAGATCGAACGCACCATCCTGGAGATGGCAGCTGTCCAGGGCGTGGCCGTGGTCGGCGCCCCGGACGACAGGTGGGGCGAGGTGCCGCACGCCTATCTCGAGGTCCGCCCCGGCTACACGCTGGAGGATGGCGACGTGCAACGCCACCTCGCCGGCCGGCTCGCCCGGTACAAGATCCCCAAGCGCTTCTTCGTCGTCGACGAGCTCCCGCGGACCGCGTCCGGAAAGATCAGAAAAGCAGAGGTCCGCAGAGCGGCAGGCCGCTCGGCGACCCCGTGACCCAGCACGGTGGTGTCGTCGCCGCCGTAGCCGCTGATCAGATCGGCGAAACGACCATCGTCCTGGACTTGGGACGGGCGTCGATGCACCGTCATCGTGCGCGGAATGATCGGTAGCGTGGCGGCAGCGTCATCTGGCGGACGTGCGGATGCGGCGCGACCGCCGCACCTCGTGACTGCCGCCCCGGTCAGGGCACGTCGATCGTCACCATGGCCTGCCGGCCGTCGGCGTCCTCCATGCCGCCGGTGCGCGGGCTGACGATGCGGGAGACGCAGCACTGCAGCCGGTCGCCCGCCTTGTGCTGGTCCTCGCTGAGGAAGACGTCGCGATGGTCGATGACGCCCTGCACCTCGAGCACTTTGACCTGACACAGCCCGCACTCGCCCCGGCGGCAGTCGAACATCATGTCGGCACCGCAGGCCTCGAGCGCCTCCAGCATCGACGCGTCGTGCGGCACCATGGTCTGCAGGCCGAGCCGCGGTATCCGCACCGTGAACGCCTCTGGGGCGAACCGGCCGCTGCTGCCGAATGTCTCGAACCGCAGCTCCGCGGGCCGCCTGCCCGCCGCCGCCCACGCCGCCTTGATTGCGTCCAGCATCGGGGTGGGTCCGCAGACGTACATCTCGCCGCCCGCAGGCACGCTCGCCACCAGCTCCCCGATTTCCATGCCGGTGCCCTCGTCGTCGATGCGCAGGTCCATGCGGTCACCGTGCTCGTCGACGAGCTCGTCGAGGAACGCCATCAGCCCCCGCGAGCGGGCCCCATAGACGAACCGGTAGTCCGCGCCTCGGGCCTTGAGCGCCCTCCCCATCCCGACCAGTGCCGTGATGCCGATTCCACCGGCGGCCAACACGTAGCCAGGACGGCCGTAGTTGAGCGGGAAGTTCTGCAGCGGCTGCGTGATCGACACCTCCTGCCCGCGGCGCAGCGCGTGCATGAACGCCGAACCGCCCCGGCTCTGACGGGCCAGCTGGACGCCGAGGATGATCTCCGTGCCGTACGGGCCGGATCCCACGACGGAGTAGGACCGGACGTCGGCCCGGCCGTTCACGTACACCCCGATGTCGATGTGGCTCCCTGGCGGGACCGGGGCGCCCGGCTGCTCGGGCGCGAGCACGACCTGCCGGACGTGCTGGGCGACCGCGCAGACGTCGATCACCCTGGCCTTGCCCCACCGCTTGTGGCTCGTCGCTCCCATCGTCGCGCCTCGTCAGAGCCCGCGACCCATGAGACCCGCGGCGGGCTGCTCGCGATGCCGCGCGACACCGCCTGCCACCTCGACGCCCTGGCCCGACTCGGTCCCATCGCCGGTCCGCGCGTTCTCGGCGGAGGTCACGGCACTGAGCCGGGCCGAAGCGTCGGCCGCCGTCCCTCCGTCCGCACCGGACTCCGCGGCGATCATGCGCGACACGATCCGCCTGGTCCACATGCTGCCTGCGTCGATGTTGAGGTTGTAGAAGTCGTAGCCGGGGTTGGCCTCGATCCCGCGCTGCTGCGCCTCCAGCATCACCTCGTCCTCGAAGAAGACACCGGACACACCCTCCCGCAGCCGTGTGGTGATCACCTGCTTGTCCAGGCACCAGTCCCGGGCGAAGGCCCACAGGTAGAAGCACGTGTTGTCGGTCTCCGGCGTCATCGTGTTGATCACGGTGCCGGTGACGCCCTGGCTGCGGTCGCCCTCGGGCGCCCCGGTGCCCGCCTTGGCCACGCCCACGTCGATGGCCACGGTCGACGGCGCGGTGTAGCGGATGATCTGCCACCGGTCCACGAGGCCGTCGTAGTCGGGGAACCGGTCGGCAAGGTTGCGCTTCCAGAACGGCGGCGGGTCGATGCCGAGCATCCACTTCGTCACGGTCACGGTCCGCTCGTCGTGGGTGACCTCGAAGTCGGATTCCGACAACGCGCCGTGTCCGATGCTCGACCCGTGCACGAACTCCTCGTGGGTGAGGTCCATGAGGTTGTCGACGATGAGCTGGTAGCTGCAACTGACGTGGATCGTCTTCCCGTCACCCGCCCAGCCCGGGTCGTCGTTGTAGTGCAGGTCCGGCACCAGGTCCGGATCGGCCAGCGCGGGATCACCCGGCCACACCCAGACGTAGCGGTGCCGCTCCACCACCGGGTAGGAATGCACGGTGGCGCTCGGGTTGATCGTGTCCTGGGCAGGCATGAAGGTGGCGCGGCCGTCGGCGTCGTAGCAGATGCCGTGGTAGCCGCACTGGATCTCGTCGGCGCCGCGCAGCTTGCCCATCGAGAGCGGCGCGAGCCGGTGCCAGCACGCGTCGGCCAGCGCCACCGCCCGGCCCGAGGTGGTCCGGTAGAACACGATCGGGCGGCCTGCGATCGTCTTGGACAGCAGGTTGCGGCCCACCTCGTGGTCCCACGCCGAGGCGTACCAGGCGTCCGAAGGGTACTGGCGGAACGTGGCGTGGGGGGTGGACTGGCCGGGCTGTGACATGTCGACATCTCCTCGGGCGCTGCGGGCGCCCCGTCATCGTTCGTGTGGGTGGGCGGGTCAGGCCGCCACGGGGTCCTCGTGGTGCGCGGGCGCTTCGCGGACCATGAGGTAGAGGAAGAAAGAAATGATCATGATTCCGGCCGCGACGTAGACGCCAGGGGCCCAGCTCCCGGTGGCGTCGTGCAGGATCCCGCTGACCACGGGGCTCGCCACGGCGCCGATCTCGGAGATCAGGTTGAGCATCCCGAACGCGGAGCCGCGTTCGTGGGCGGGCACCATGTCGCCGGTCATGCCCTGGACGATGGGTTGCAGGGCGTTGAAGAACAGCCCGCTGGTGAACAGCAGCAGGGCGAGCAGGGCGAGCGACGGCCTGCCGCCGCCCTGGATGCTCCACCCGAAGATCAGGACCAGCACCGAGTAGACGGCCGTGCAGCCCAGGGCGAGCGTCTTGCGGCTGCGTCCGGTGCGCACAGCCCAGTCGGCCAGCCAGCCACCCGCGGGGAAGCCGAGGATGCCTGCGCCCGCGTTGAACGCAGCGGTCAGCGCGGCGGCCAGCAGGCTGCTCTGTGCTGTCTCCTTGACGATCTGGACCGACCAGAAGCTGAAGAACCACAGGTTCCAGAGGATCGCGATGTAGGCGACGTAGATCAGCCAGATGTTGCGGTTGAGCAGGGTCGCGGCCCGGCCGGACTTCTGCACGCTGCGCACGATGATCGCGATGTAGACCGCGGCGATCACGCCCGCGACGAGTGCGGTCAGCCACTCCGGCCAGCGCAGTGCCTCGGCCAGCAGGAACAGCGCGACGATCACCACGAACGTGGGCGCCGAGAAGGCGATGAGGCGCAGGAACGGCGGCAGCAGCCGCATCGCCCCACCCAGCTTGGCGCGGAAGAACACGAAGGCGACCGCGACGACGAGCAGGGTGAACACGGCGAACGCGAAGAACGGCACCCGCCAGGCCTCACCGCCCATCCCCAGCGACGTTCCCCACCCGATGAGGACCGGGGTGAGGATGATGCCGAGCGTCAGACCGATCGACAGGCCTGCGATCACGACTCCGAGGCCCAGCGTCCGTTTCGCGACCGGGGTGTGGTTCATGATCAGCGTCCGGTCGTTCGAGTAGAACACCCCCTCGCCCAGCCCGGTCAGCACGCGGGCGGCGACGAAGGCGACCAGCCCGGCCACCAGACCCGACACGGCGGTCAGCACGGCGGCCCACAACAGGGAGACAATGATCATTTCGCGGTGGCCGAACCGGTCGCCGAGCCGCCCCCCCGGGTACTGGGTCAGCATGTAGCCGAGGAAGAACGTCGATCCGACGAGACCGCCGAGCGCGGCGGGGTTGGCGGAGTCGCCGATGAACCCCGCCTTGTTCTGGATCATCCATGCCACGACCGGGCCGGTGAGGGTCCGGTCGGCATAGCTGACGATCCAGCCGAACAGCAGCAGACCCCACAGCGCCTTGTACGGGACGAGCGGCCTGCCCTGGCGGCCTGTCTCCAACAACTCCGCGTTGCGCTCTGTGCCGCTCTCGAAACTCCCGGTTGCCATCGCCGCCTCCTTGCGGACGTCCGAACCCTCTGCCGAACCGGTAGGTATGACACCCCGAACTCCCGCCGAGTGCCGAAGCCACGCGTTGTCGAGAGGCTAGTCGCCCGACCCCCGTCCGAAACATCTCCAATCGGATTACCGGCGGAAGACGCCTTCGTCGTGGCCGCTGGTCGGGGACCGTTGACCGGTCCAATCCGGTACCGATCGCCGACCCGCGGGGGGTCGAAGTGGGCGCGAGTTGGTCGCGCGCCAAGCATGCAGGTGCGGCCGAGCCGGGCCAAGTCACTGATCGAGCACCTGCGCAGGGCCGCGGGCAGTTCGGCGATGCGGGCGCTGGCCCGGGCAGGGGCGTGTGATCACTCCTGTGGCACTCGGTGGCGCTGTCCCTTCGACCTGCTGCACCTGAGTAGGCGATCGCTGCTGGGCGCCTCCTGCGACGAGCGCCGCGCCCGGCTGGCCGTGCTCGTCGTCGACCGAGTGCCACAGGTGGCGGTGCCTGCCGTCTACACGACGTCGCGCCCGCGCAACTGATGGCGCTGGCCCGCGGGCATGGCCTGGAATAGTCGTGTGCGAGCGGCGCCGGTCGCACACGAGCCGGGACCTGGCACTCGGCGTGGGTCAAGACCGCCTTCGGTCTGTCGTGACACGGCCCGTGACACGAAACCTTGTTCGTGCCGGTCGTGGGGTGCCGACGGAGATCCTCGCCGAGCTTGTCGGGTCGGGAGAAGAACCGCGAGCACACTCCCCGATTTCACCCGGCCATGGGTGGACCAAGATCCATGGCGACTTCAGGATGACCAGGAGAAACCGTCGTTCGCCGCTACAGCACCGCCACAGCGGCGCGATCCACCGGGCGCCGATGGCGAGCTCGATGTCGCGAACAAGGGCGGCGCGGGCCAACCGTCCGGCGAAGTAGCCCGGGTCGCACCGGCGTCGGGAGTGCGGCCAACGCAACAGATCGGCTGCGTCGCGGCGGGCGGCCGGGGGTCCCCGCAGCGCGCCCGGAGGGCCACCGTGGACGGGCTCGCCCCCTCAGCGTCGCGGACCCGATCGCGCAGAACGTCGTGAATTCGAACCAAGGTGGCCGTTCTTCGTCGCCTAGGCGCGAAGCTGATCGGCGACGCGGCTCACCGTCAAAGGTCAGAGCCGGACCTCATAGACGTGGTTGAACGGCGTCCGCGTCGCCAGCCGGAACCGGGTGAATCCCGCCTCCTCCGCTACGGCCCGTATCGTGGACTCGCCAGCCTGGGCGCCGAGCGCGCGGTCAGGTGGTTGGGTCCGCGAGACGGGCAGGCAGATCAGCGTCGATGCCGAGTAGAAGATCCGCCCGACCGGGTTGAGGTTGTCCTGCACCCGGTCGCCTGCGGCGGGCTCGACGATCATCCAGGTCCCGTCCGGAGCAAGGGTCTTGCGCACGTGCGCGGCGGCCCCGACTGGGTCGCCCATGTCGTGCAGGCAGTCAAAATGGGTGACCAGGTCGTAGCCGGTCCCGGTGTAGTCAGTCGCCCTGCTCGTCTCGAACGTGCACCGCTCGGCCACGCCGCTCGCCGCGGCCGCCTTGCGCGCCACCTCGATCGAGCCGTCGTGGCTGTCCGATCCGACGAAGACGGATCGGGGGAAGGCCCGCGCCATCATGATCGTCGAGGCCCCGTGCCCGCAGCCGACGTCGGCGGCCCGTGCCCCCCTTTCGAGCTTCGCGACGACGCCGTCCAGCGCGGGGAGCCAGTCGCTGAGCAGGCTTCCGACGTAGTTGGCCTTGAAGAACCGCTCGGTACCGCGGAACAGGCTCTCGTGGTGCTCCCCCCAGGCCATACCGCCGCCGGTGCGCACCACCTCGGCGAGCCTCTCGACGTCCTTGATCGTCGAGGCTGCCACCTCCAGCCCACCGGGAGCGAACACCGGGTTGTCCTCGCTCGTCAGCGCGAACGCGTGCTCATCGGGCAGCCGGTAGGAACCCGTGTCCGGGTCGTACTCGGCGTAGCCGCTGGCCGCCTGGGCGGCGAGCCACTCGGCGAGGTAGCGCTCGTCGCAGCCGCTGCGCCGGGCCAGCTCCGCGGCCGTGACGGGCTCACCGTCACCCATCGACCGGTAGAGCCCGAGCCGGTCCCCGATCAGAACCGTGCTCGCGTGCAGCACCGCGCCCAGGTCGCCTGCGAACCTGCCGATGAAGTCGTTCAGCTTGTTCTCGTCCACAAGACCCCTCCTCGGCCTCGTCCTGATACCCGATGGTCTTTCGATCCGGCGGCACTCGTCAGGTCCGCCGGTCACCACCCGGGGGCATCTGCGTCGGATGCCGACGTATATTGTGTCGGAGTCCGACGGATATGGTCAAGGCGACTGTCGTATCGTGTCGGCGCGGCGGGCGGTGTCCTGCCCTGCCCGCAGCCCGCATCAAGGAGCATCGGTGAGCTCATCCGTCCAGCCGCGCAGGCGCACCCTCGTCACCGCGGTCCGCCGGGCCCTCGACGTGCTGGTCGGGGACCTCGTCCAGCGGCTGCACGCCGCCGGGTACCCGGGGATCCGCGCGGCCCACAGCCAGGTGTTCGAGAACCTCGATCCCGAGGGCACCCGGCTGACCACGCTCGCCGAGCGGGCACACATGGCGCACTCGTCGATGAGCGAGCTGGTCACCGGGCTGGAGCGGCTCGGCTACGTCGAGCGGGTGCCGGATCCGGCCGACGGGCGGGTCCGCATGGTGCGGCTCACGACAACCGGGAGCGCCTTGCAGCGCCGGGCGGTGGCCGAGCTTGCCGACATCGAGGCGGTCTGGGTGCGCAGGCTGGGGCCCAACCTCGGCCCGGGGCTGGCGCAGGCCCTGCGACTGATTGCCGTGGCGGAACCACTTGACCCAACTCCGTAGGAGTCCGACATACTTGAGGCCCGTATCGTCGACCTGGCTGGGTCGTCGTCCCGCGATGCCGTCAGCGCAACGTACGGGTGTCTCAGCACCGAGATACTTCCTGAAGATCACGATCGCCATTTGGGCTATACGGAACAGTCTATTGGGCCACACGACTGAACGCATCGCACCGACATTGCGGCCACCTTACGAATGCTCCTCATGCTGAGGTCGCAGTCGTAGCATCGGGAGTCGGTCACGAACTCGGTTATCCGCGCCCCACTGGCCAAGCGTCTACGCGCTGCCGGACGCATGGCCATCGGCAGATTGCCAGACCTCGACGACGTAACCAACGACCTTGGCTTAATCGCATAGGCCCGTCGGCAATGGCGGCGGGCACCCCGAGCGGGCAGGCCGAGCCCTCGGGGGTTGCACCTCAGGAACGAGGTCCAGATGAGTGTTGGGTCAGGCGTGCTGGTTGAACCGCCAAGCACCGTAGCCGATCGACATCAGCCGTGGTTCGCCGCTGGTCTGGGCCTCGCTGGTTTGGGCTTCGTGGCGTATCCAGCGATCCGCCCGTTCTCCGACGAAGCATCGCTCGACGGTGCCCGGGCGTTCGCCTCGTCGGCCTGGGTGGTCGCGCACTCGATAGCGATCATCGCGTTCGTGCTGCTCGCGCTCGGCCTTTACGGGCTCGCACTTCGCTTGCAGGGAACGAGCGGCGGCCGTCGGGCGCGAGGAGCCGCCACGCTGGGCTGGCTGGGCGTGGGACTCACCTTGCCGTATTACGGAGCCGAGGTTTTCGGGCTGCATGCAGCCGGCGGGGTAGCACTGGACCGCGCCGACACCGACCTGCTGGACACATTGACCACGGCGATCCGGTGGCAGACCGGCATCTGGTTCATCGTCACGGGCTTGCTGCTCTTGGCCGTCAGCGGCGTGCTCACTGCAGTGGCGGTCTGGTCCGCCTGCGACGGGATTGCCCGCTGGGCAGGTGTGCCCCTCGCCGTGGCGCTGGTGCTGTACTTACCGCAGTTCACCGGCGCGCAGCCGTGGAGGGTCGCGCACGGCGTCCTGACGGCTGTGGGCTGTCTGTTGCTCGCGACCGTGGTCCTGTCACCCACAGTTGTGCACTGGAAGCGGTGAGCGCAGCGGGCGCGACAACTGGCGCAGCTGCACGGTCGGCGGCGAGGTTGCCCGCGAGTTCGGGGGCGAGGGCGGGCACCCGTTCGGATATGTCAGGCCGGTCCGGTGGCGGCCGGGAACTGTTCGGCGAGCGCGGCTACACCGGCGCCGACGTCTTCGGGTGCAGGTGGATGGCCGGGCTGCTCGGCGGAGGCGCGATTCGACGATCACCGTGGAGGTGACGCCCGGGTATCAGTTGCTCGGCGCACCGGCAGCCCGTGTCATGTCAGTTCTTCCTCGTCATGTTCGGGATGGTGGCGTGGGCACTGGTGGGCGGCGTCGCGACCGACCCCGTTCGGTGGCGCAGCACCCGGACGGCGACTGTGGGCCGCAGCAGCGCGCGTGGGGGGTCGACCAGGCTGGCGACGCGGAAGAACGCGGTCGCCAGCGCCGGGTCGGTGGTGGCGGCGGCCTGCAGCCGCGCGACGTAGGAGCCGAGCAGCCGCGTGCCTCGGGTCCGGTGTCCCTCGGCTCCGGGGAACGCCAGGTCGCCGCCTGCCGCCGTGGCCCAGGGTGCGTCGACGATCCGGGCGATGCGCCGGTGGAGATCGCGCGGGCGGGGCGGGCGGCCGCGGCGCAGCGCGGTGCGCAGCGCGAGAGCCTCCAGGGCGGCGACGGTCATGCCCTGGCCGTAGACGGGGTTGAAGCTGCAGAGGGCGTCGCCGAGGACGAGCAGCCCCTCGGGGCAGCGCCGCAGTCGTTCGTAGCGGCGCCGGACGCTGGCGGGGAACCGGAACGGTACTGGGTCGTCGAGCGGCTCGGCTCCGGCGATCGCCTCGTGGATGTCGGGCACCGGCAGTGACCGGGCGAAGTCTTCGAAGCCTGCAGGGTCGGTCGGGGGATGGTCACCGAGCACCCCGATCAGCGTCACGATCCACCGGTCGCCCTCCAGCAACTGGAGCGCTCCGCCGCGGCCTGCAGGCGGGGCCGGGGCGACCACCACCGCCAGGTCACCGGCGAGCCCCGACCGCGGGGGCCGGTAGGTCCGGGTGGTGTAGCCCAGGCCGATCTTCACGCGCTCCTCCGCGGGGGCAGGCAGGCCCATCGCGGCCAGCCAGGCCGGGACCCGGGAGCCGCGCCCGGTCGCGTCCACCACCAGGCTCGCGGGCAGCGTCTGCTCGGTACGGCCCTCGCGGCACACCCGCGCGGCGGTGACGCGGCGGCGGTCCGCCGAGGTCTCGATCCCTACCGCCTCGCACCGCGCGGCGAGCTCGACCCCGGCGATCGCGGTCACCCGGGCGCGGACGGTGTCCTCGAGCAGCGGGCGGCTCACGCTGAGCAGCGGGAGTCCGCTGTCGGTGCGCGGCATGCGGTGGCTCCCGACGTGGACGCGGGCGTCACCGAGCTGGTCGCCGAGCGGGGCACCCCGGCCGGTCAGCTCGGCGGTCAGGCCCGGGAGCAGCTCCTCCAGGGCCTGCTGGCCGCGACCCAGCAACGCGTGGACGTGGCGGCCCTGCGGGACGCCCCGGCGGGCCTGGTCAGGGTCGGGGGCTAGTGCGGCGGCCACAAACGTTGCCGGGGTGATCGCGTGATCCAGACGGCGAGTCGCAAGGCGCCGCCTGAAGCTCATACCGGGCGTATTCGCGAAGGCGGCGCCGCTGCGAGTCGTCGTCTGGGCGCGCGAGGACCCGGTGAACGTTTGTGGCCGCCGCACTAGCGTGTCGCGGTCCAGGACGGTGACGTGCCAGTAGTGCTCGGCCAGCACGGCGGCCGTGAGCAGGCCTGCCATGCTCGCGCCCAGCACAATCGCGTGCTCCCTGGTTCTCATGTCGCGCCTTCCGTCGTTGGTGACATCGAGAATCCGGCAGCGGCGACCGGGGCACAGCGGTGCGAACACGTAGATCCGGACATGTCGGGATACGTATCGTGGGTCGGTGCGTGACGTCCGGTGCCCGATCCTGGTCGGCCGGGCCGCGGAGTTCGACGCCGTCGGCGGGGCGGTCGAACGCGCCGCGGCAGGCACTGGCGGTGTCGTGTTCCTCGACGGCGACGCCGGGATGGGCAAGACGCGGCTCGCCGCCGAGGCCGCCGTGCTCGCCCAGTCCTGCGGCATGGCGGTGCTGCGCGGCCGGGCGACACCCACGGCGGCGGTCTATCGGCCCCTGGTCGAGGCCTTCTCCTCGGGATGGCGCGACCGCGAGCCACCGGCCGGACCCGCGCAGCAGGGGCTGCGTCCCGCCGCCGAGCTGCTGGTGCCCGCCTGGGCGGGTGCCGCGCCCGCGGCCGCCCCGTCGGTGGCGACGGTCGGTGAGGCTGCGCTGGCGCTGCTCGACGGGCTGGGCGGTGCGGGCGTGCTCCTCGTGCTCGACGACCTGCACTGGGCCGACTCCGAGTCCATCGAGGTGCTCGACTACCTCGTTGACACGCTGCCATCGCGGCCGGTCCTCGTCGTGGTGGCGACCCGCACCGCGGAGGGCACGGGGGTCGTACAGCTGATGCGCGCTCTCACCGCCCGGCGCAGCGCCGCGCGGATCCGGCTGGGTCCCCTGGACGAGGCCGGTGTGCGGGCCGCGGTAACCGCGTCACTGGGCATCGCGCAGCCGCCGCCCGAGCTCGTCGCCGCCGTCGTTGACCGCTGTGCAGGCTCGCCGTTCCTGGTCGAGGAGCTGCTCACGTCAATGGTCGGCACGGGTGTGCTCATGTCGACCGGCACGGGATGGCAGGTACACGGATCGCTCGCCGACGTTGTGCCGGAGTCGTTCGGACGGGACGTGGCCGACCGGCTCGCCGCGCTGCCCGCCCACGCTCGCGACGTGGTGGAGCAGGCCGCCGTGCTCGGCGAGCGGTTCGACTGGCGACTTCTCCCTGCCGGGATGTCGGCCGACATCGCGGGCCCGCTGCGGCACGCCGCAGCCTGCGGCCTGCTCGAGGAGGACCGCGCGATGGGCGGCTTCCGGTTCCGCCACGCCCTGACCCGCGCGGCGGTGCTCGGGTCGCTCCTCCCGCCGGACCGGGTCCGCATCGCCCGCGCCGCGCTCGACGCGATGGGCGAGCTGCCCGCGACGGACGGCGCCGGGCGGCTCGGGCTCGCCGCGCAGCTCGCCGAGACCGCCGGTGACGAGGACCGCGCGTTCGCCCTGCGGCTGGCCGTCGGCCGGGCAGCGCTGCGGATCGGCGCGGTGGCGTCCGCCCGGCGCGCGGCGGCCGATGCCCTGCGCCTGGCCGGGACACCCCAACGGGCGATCGACGCGCGCCGCCTCCTGCTGGACGCCGAGGTCGCCGCGGGGGACACCTCGCAGGTCGCGGCGCTGGGCGCGATGCTGGTCGCGCAGCTCGGCGCGACCTGCGCGCCCGCGCGCGAGATCGCCGAGGTGCACCATCTGATGGCCGCCGCCGCCGTGGCGAGCAGCGACTGGGAGCAGGCTGATGACCATCTCGACGCCGCACACCGGAGCTCGCCGGACCCGGATGCCGAGCTCGCGGCCCACCGGGAGGTGCTGCGCGCCGAGGTCGCACTCGGCAGGCACTGCACCGCGGATGCGGTCGCCCACGCCCACGGCGCCCGGTCGGCGGCGACCCGCTCCGGACGCCGCGACCTCGAGACCGACGCGCTGATGCTGCTGGGCCGGGCTGGCCGCGCCACCGATCTGGACACGGCCGCCGGCTGGTTCACCGCCGCGGTCGCCACGGCTGAGCTGTCCGGATCGGACCTGCGTCGGGCAGGCGCCCTGTACGAGCTGGGGACCATCGACGTCATCCGGATCGGCCCGACCCGCCGCGTCCTGGACGCGCGCAGGCTCGCCGCCGAGATCGGGGCACCGGGCCGGGTGGCCACGATCGACCTGCAGCTCGCGGTGCTGCACTGGAAACGCCACGAGCTCGACGACGCCCGGGCGGCCGCGCAGCGCGCCGTTGCTGCCGGAGCACGGTTCGGCCTCGGGCTGCTGGTGCCGTTGGCCCAGATCATCGACGGCTGCGTCGACGCGGTGCAGGGCCACCGCGAGGAGGCCGTCGCCGCGTTCGACCGGGCACGACCGTCGATGGATGCGGAGATCGAGGCATCCGGGCGGGGCAACCTGCTCGCCGTCGCCGCGCTCGCGGTCGAGGACCGCGTCGCGGCCCTCCACGAGCTGGCCCGCGCGGTCGCGCTCGCGCCACCCGACTCCGCCTCCGCCCGCAGCCCCTACCGCGGCCTGTACGCGCTGCTGCTCGCCGTCGACGACGCTCCCGGCGCCGTGGCGGCCGTCGCCGATCTCATGGCCACCCCCACCCTGGACGCCGTCTCCGACCACTTCTGCTCGCTCGCCCGCGCGGTCCTCGCGGGCCGCGACGGCGACCGGGACACGGCCGAGGCCCTCACGGCCGCCGCCGACGCCGGGCTGCGTGACGCGCCGTGGCTGCGCAACCTCGGCCGCCGCCTGGTCGCCGAAGCGGCGATCACCGACTCCTGGGGGGAACCGGCCACCTGGCTCGACCGTGCCCACATCTTCTTCGCCGGAACCGCCGCCGAGCCCGCCCGCGCCTGCCGGTCCCTGCTGCGCCGCAGCGGATCGGCGCTGCCCCGGCGCTGCCCCGACGCCGTCCTGCCCGAGCTCGCCGCACGCGGAGTCACCCGCCGTGAGGCCGACGTCCTGGCGTTGCTCGCCCGCGGACTGACCAACCGGGACATCGCCGCCTGCCTGCACCTGTCCCCGCGCACCGTCGAGAAGCACGTCGAGCGGCTCCTGGCCAAGACCGCCACCGCCCGCCGAACTGAGCTCGCGGCGCTGATGACCCGCCTGTCGGGTGCAGGCCCGGCCGGGTGACCCGGTCCAGGGCACGGTCTCGGGATGAGCCCACGCGATCATGTCAACGTCCTGGAAGCGCCGCAGCTTCGGTGGTGCGGTCACGATTGTGTAGCTGTCGGTAACAGTCGGTCGTCCTGCACGAGGCTGGAGGGTGTGGCTGGTGATGTTCTGACCAAGGGCGGCAACGTTGCACTGCTGCACCGCTCGGCTGTTGAGCAGAGCCGTCTTCAGGCGGTCGTGCGCTGGTCGGACCCGGACGGCGCGGAGGTCGATGTCGCGGCGTTGCTGCTGGGCCCTGACGGACGGGTGCGGTCTGACGACGACTTCGTGTTCTACAACGCCCCCAGCAGCGGGGACGGTGCGGTGCGTCTACTGGGCAAGCGGACGGGGGATGACGTTGCCGAGGACCGGGTGGCGGTGGATCTTGAGGCGCTTCCGCCTGACGTTGGCACGGTCGTAATCCTGGCCAGCTTGGATGCCGCTGAGGGCGTGGGGTTCGGGGATGTCGCCGGTCTCGCCCTTGACGTCGTGGATGCAGGAGGGGAGTCGAAGGTCCGGTTCGACATCGCGGGCGCGGGCCCCGAGACGGCGCTGGTGTTGGGCGAGCTGTATCTGCGCGGCGAGGAGTGGAAGTTCCGGGCGGTCGGGCAGGGCTGGGACTCCGGTCTGGCTGGGTTGGCCACCGACTACGGCATCGACGTCGCCGATCCCACCGACGAGCCCCATGGCTCCGACATGCCTCCGGCGGGTCACCCGGAAGAGGCCGAAGAGGAACCTGAGCCAGCGGCCGTCGACGATGCCAACGCGATCCCGCTGGCCAGCGAGATGATCGAGCCGCTGCTCGTGGTCGATGTCGACCAGGTGAGCACGCAGGCGGCTGGGCTCGACGGCGACGAACCCGTCGCCGCCGGAGGTGAGCCGAGTACCTCGAATGCGAGGCGGCAACACTCAGACTCAGGTGTGCGGACCCGCAAGAAGCGCACCACCGCCGCCACCTTGCCACCCTTGACGTTGGCGGTGGACCCGAGCTGGCAGCCTGCCCGGCTGTTCTCCATCACCGGCGTCGGCAACGCCGCCGAGCAGGAACGGCGGGCGACCTCGACCCTGCTGTCGACGATGATGGCGGTCCGCGAGTTCGGGCGGGCGTTGGTGGCCCGGTTCGGCGGCCCCGCCGGGCAGATCGAAACCTACCTGGAAGTGCCGTTCACCCTCGACGATCGCACCTCCATCCCGGACGGCGTGATCCGGGTGGCCCGCGGCGGGCGGATCTGGACGGCGCTGTTGGAGGTCAAGACCGGCACCAGCCCGTTGCGGAACGAGCAGGTCGAGCGCTATCTGGACCTGGCCCGCCAGCAGGGCTACGACGCGGTGATCACCCTGTCCAACGATCTCGGCCCGGTCGGTGGCGCTCATCCCTTGCCGGTGGACGGGCGGAAGCTGCGCAAGGTCGGACTCCACCACATCTCCTGGTCGGAGGTACTGCACGAGGCGCAGATGCAACTGGCCCACCGCGGGGTGCAGGACCGGGTGCAGGCGTGGCTGCTGGCCGAACTGATCCGCTATCTGGAACATCCCCGCTCGGGCGCCGCCGGGTTCGACGACATGGGTGCCGCGTGGGTCCCGGTCCGGGTGGCCGTAGCGGCCAACACGCTGCGCGCAGGCGACAGCAAGGTCGTCGCGGTCACCGCATCATGGGAGAAGCTGGTCCGCTTCCTGTGCCTGCAGATGACCAGCCAACTCGGAGTGAGCGTCGCGCCTGCTGTCGCGCGGAAGCTGGCCCGCGACCCGCTGGCGCGGACGCAGGCGGCGGCGGCGGAACTGGCCAGGTCAGGCACCCTGTCGGCGGTCCTGCGGATCCCGGGAGCGGCCGGGTCGGTCAGCGTGGTCGCGGACCTACGGATGACGCAGATCCGCACCTCGGTTCAGGTAGAAGCACCACCTGACGGCGGTGGGCTGCGGCGGATCAACTGGATCCTGCGGCAGCTGACCGATGCCCCGGACTCCCTGGCGGTCGAAGTTGTCTTCGCGCGTCGCGAGCAGACCAGCTGTGAACAACTCAAAGATGCCCGCAGCAACCCGGCGACGCTGCTGCCCGACCCGTCCGCCGAGGTACGCGCGTTCCGGCTGACCGCGTGCGCCCCGATGGGCACCAAACGCAACGGGCTGAGTAAGGCCTTCGTGCCCAGCGTCACCGACGCGGTCGACGCGTTCTATGCGCGGGTTCTGCAAGGCCTGCGCCCGGCACCACCGAGGATGCCCGCCGACGTCGCGGCCGAGGCCATCGACGCCGTCGAGCGCGAGGTGGACGCGTAAAACGAGCGGATTCACCGTTGGCCAGGCCGCCTGCTGCGGGCGGTGGGCCGGTCAGAGCCGCACTAGCTCGCGCTGGATCCGGCACCCAGCTCCCCGCGGCCATGCTGCGCAGGCCCGATCGACGATGGAACCTACGATCTACACCACCGGGTGGTATCTCGGCTCGAACGTTCCCGGGAAGCCGCGCCGTGTCCTGTCCTACACCGGCGGTGTCGGCACCTACCGGCAGAAGTGCGACGAGGTCGCCGCCAACGGCTACCCCGGCTTCGCCATCCACTGAGCGCCCTGCACTGGGGCGGCGGACCCGCCGCCCCTAGTGCTGCAGGAGCACCAGTCGGCAACACAGGATCCACCTGAGCGGAGAGAACCCATGAGTGCCCGAATCGACGCAGGCGCGATCGACGCAGTGCTGGAGAAGGCCGTCGCCGCAGGCCAGGTGCCGCATGTCGCCGCGATCGCAGCAGACCGTGACGGCCCCTTCTACGAGGGCGCGGCGGGGACGCGCGTCGCGGGCGAGAACAACCCGGTCACGACGTCCACCCAGTTCCGGATCATGTCCATGACCAAGATCATCGCAACGACCGCCGCCCTGCAGCAGATCGAACGCGGCCAGCTCGAACTGGAGGCACCCGTTGACACCTACCTGCCGGAGTTCTGTCAAGGGCGAGGACGGCAGCTGGGTGTCGGCCGGTGAGATCCTCAACCAGACCCCGGACCACCGGAAACCGTCGATGCCGCGTTCACCAACCAGATCGGCGACCTCGACTTCCCGGCCGAGATCACCACCGCCGACCCGCCCATTTCCGACTCCCTGACCTTCGGCCCGGGCTGGAAGTGGGGCTACGGCCTCCTGCTCAACACCGCAGACGTCCCGGGCGGCCGCCGAGCAGGCACCGGCGCTTGGGCCGGGCTGTTCAACAGCCACTTCTTCGTCGATCGGACCACCGGCATCTGCGCGTCGATATACAGCAACTCGCTGCCCTTCGGGAGCCGCGACGACGCATGGAAGACCTACGCCGACTTCGAAACCGCCCTCTACGCAAGCATCTGACGCCAACCCCCTCGCCCCGACGGACTCGTGACACGAAACGGCGTGCATCGGTGTGCCTGCTGCGTCTGCTCACCTCGCTGCGCTACCTCGTGCTCGGCTACCGCCGTGGACCGAGCCGATGGGGCGGATGACCGTTGCTCGGACGCGATCACGTGGGCGGTTGTCCGTCCACCGCGTTGGGTTCCACCAGCAGACCTTGCCGTTCGTAGCGCTTGCGGGTCCGGCTGAAGCGGACCACGACCGCGGTCAGGGTGCTTGCCCGATGTGCCCGACGGGTGCGCTGCGCGTCGCCTGCCGGAAGGAAGACCAGGTGGTCGAGCTGGACGCAGCGCAGGCAGTGCGGCTCGTCGTCCTGCATGAGGAGCAGGCCGGTGCCGGTCGTGGAGCAACCGGCGCACGTCCATTCATGGAGCGGATCGATGACGACCAGGTCCGGCGGCTGGTTCGCGGCAGCGCGCAACCGGTCCGCCTTGCGGGCCGAGAGGTCGGGGGAGACCCAGTGCGTGCGGTAGGCCCGTTCGATGTCCGGATTGCCGCTGACACTGAACCGCAGCACGCGCCGATCCCGGGTGCGGGCTACGTACGCGGTCTCGCTGGACGATAGCCCGCGTCGGACGGCCCAGGTCCGCAGCGTGCGCATCGCGGTCGACTGCTTGCCGAGGCCTGCCTGGACCGTCTGCTCCAGGCTCTCGATCCGACCCTGGCGCCACAGGTCAAGGTGCGTCGGGGCGAGCCAGCCGAGGCGCAGCAACACGTCGACGGGCCTGACGTAGCGCTGCTCGGCCAGGGTGGCCTCGGCGGCGCGGATGACACGTTCTTCCAGACTGGAGTACGCCATCGCTCTTCCTCGTCGAACCGTCTGGTACCCGCCGTCTGTGGCACCGGCTGCGGGAGCAGCATAGGCGGGCGTGGAGACGGGACAGATGGACGAGCGTGCGGCAAGCAGGACGAGCGGGCCACGTCGGCCGCCGGTGCCCGACGACGAGCTGTTCCGCTTCCTGTCCGGCCAGGACACCGCGTGGCTGGCCGGTGAGCTGCTGCGCGCGGCGGCCGCCGACCCGGTGTTGCGGGCCCGGCTTGACGTGGCGGCAGGCGCAGGCGCCGACCAGGCCCTCGACGAGCGCCTGTTGCGGGCCCGGCTGGAGCGGGCGATCGAGATCACCGACTTCGTCGGCTACCGGGAGGCGTACTCCTACGCCCAGGGAGTCGAGGAGGAGCTCGAGCAGCTGCTCGGGTTGATCGAGCAGGGCTTCCCCGACGCGGCCATGCGGCTGGCCGAGGATGCCCTGCGGTTGCTGCAGGAGTCCGCCGGACTGATCGACGACTCGGACGGCGAGTTGGGCGCGGTGCTCAGCCACGCGGCAGAGGTCCACCTCGAGGCG
Organism: uncultured Actinomycetota bacterium; assembly: GCA_963750095.1. Taxonomy (GTDB): domain Bacteria; phylum Actinomycetota; class Actinomycetes; order Mycobacteriales; family Pseudonocardiaceae; genus Pseudonocardia. Next base: position 50,727 of record CAVVPJ010000019.1, read on the forward strand.
TGCGCGGCAGGGGAGCCTGATCCTGTCCGGCTTGCCGAGTTTCTGGTGGACTCCGCACTGCACGGTGACCAGGAGGTGTTCCTGGGGGCGCTCTCGGAGTACGCGGACGTGTTGGGCCCGCGCGGCATGGCCCGGTATCGGGAGCTGGTCGAGACGGCGTGGCGCGAGCTGCCACCCAAGTCGACGACCGGGTACCAGCCCGGTCGCTTCCCGGTCACGCACTTGATGGAGCGGCTCGCCGACCTCGAGGGTGGCGCCGACGCCCTCATCGCGGTGATGGCTCGGGATGTGACCAGTGGCTACGACGTGCTGCGGATTGCGCAGCGGCTGTGCGCCGACGGGCGCGACGACGAGGCGTTGGAGTGGCTGGACCGGGGCATGGCGGAGTTCGCCCCGGACAGCCGGTTGCGTTCGCTGGCCGCCGAGTGCCACGTGCGGGCGGGTCGCCGGTCGGCGGCCGAGGAGCTGCTGTGGCAGAACTTCGCGGCCCGGCCGGGGTTGACGACGTACATCGCGTTGCACGGCACGGCCCGCGACAACTTCGCGGCCTGGCGGGCTCGGGCGCTGGCGGTGCTCGGTAAGGCAGTAGCGGTGACGGCCCGGTTCACGGCTCGGTCGTCGCTGCAGGGGCAGGGCCGCTCGGACCTGGTGGAGGTCTTGCTGTGGGAGGACGACGTCGAGGCGGCGTGGCTGGCGGCGATCGCAGGCGGCTGCCGGGATGAGCTATGGCTGCGGCTGGCCCGCGCCCGCGCCGCCAGCCATCCGGCGGATGCGATCCCGATCCTGACGGCGGCCGCGGAGCAGCGCATCGGCCACAAGAACCGCGCTGCCTACAAGGAGGCGGCGCAGCTGCTTGTGGAGGCCGGGACGCTGTTCGTCCGCTGCGACCGGGACGGGGACTTTCGGTCGTACCTGGGTGGACTACGTGCCGCCCATCGTCCCAAGCGGGCCCTTCGGGAGGAGCTGGACCGGGCCAAGCTGCCTTGAGGTGATCAACAGGAGGACATGACCGTCAGGTACGGTGCCCGTGCTCCAACTCCTGCGACCTCGGGGCGAGGCGTACGCGGCCCGCGTGCCGCCACAGGTCGCGGGACAGCCGTTCGGGCTTGCCGATGCCGACCGCGGGGTCGCGGGTCGCCTCCTCGATCATGCGGTTGATCCGCTCATGGGTCGCTTGTACATCCGTGATGCACGTGGCCGCATCCGATGCGGTGCCGGGCTGCGTTCCGGCACTCGCCGCACTTGGCCGGTGACCTGGGCATACGTGCTGCTTGGGTGCGAGCTTCGGCTCGCTGGTGACGTTCTGCGAAGTGTCGATCAGTCGATGTGCACGAGCGCCACGATCTTCGCACGGATCTCGTTGCGCGCCCTTTCGGCCTCGGCCGAGTCGCTGGAGAACGCGGTGATCGCGACCCACGTGGAGCCGTTGGACTGCGGCACGCCCGTGGACTGGACAACGAGGTTGCCGCGGTCGCCGATGACGATGTAGTCGCCGTCGTTGGCCACCTCGTCGATCCTCAGGCCGTAGTCCCTCATGATGCGCTCGAGTGTGCTGAGCACCTCGCGGTAGTTCCACGGCTTGTTGAACGTGCCCCAGTGTGCTGCCATCGGATGACTCCTCGGTTTGATGTGGTACTTGCTAGAGGAGCGAATCGGGTTGCCTGATGCACCTTGCGGTGGTTCATCGACGGGTTCGGGCGCTGTCCCCGTCGAGCCGGGCGCGGCGGCGGGTGTCGGCTACGTTGCGGCCGCTGGTTGCTCTTCCGGCCGGGCGCGGCGGCTCCAGAACGGGGTCCGGAACCGGCGTACACAGCCGTAGTAGCGGGCCCGTTCCAGCAGGTAGGCCGTGCACTCGCGGTCCCGCTCGTCCTCGTATCGGGCCAGTGTCGCCGCGGTGGTCGCCTGCGCGTCCAGCAGTTGGCCGACAACCGCGGCGGCGGTGGCGGCGGAACGCAGCGCGCGCAGCACCCCGCTGCCCGTCGCCGGATCCACGGCCAGCCCGGCGTCCCCGACCGCGAGCCACGGCCGCGCGTCGCCGTCCCTGCGGAGCCGGTGACTCGCCGCCGCGTGCACCCGCGGCGAGGCGCCGACATCAGCCGCGCCGATCCTGGCCGCGGTGACCCCGCTGCTGTGCAGGCGCTGCCGCCAGCGTGCTCGGTCGGTCAGCCCTTCCCGTCTGCACAGGTCGGCGTCGGTCATCAGCATCCCGACCATTCGGCCGCCCGGCAGCGGCGCCGTGTACCACCAGCCGTCGAGACCGGCCTCCACCAGCAGGTACCCCTCGCGCGCCGGGTCTACGCCGGACCAGTCGGCGGCTACCGCGACCAGCCGGTCGAAGGCGAGGCGCTGCGCACCCAGCCTGCGGCCGACCCCGGCCCCCCGACCGGTCGCGTCGACCAGCACCCGCCCGAACCAGCGCCCGCCGTCGGATCCGGTCACCTCCCAACCGGACGGCGTCGCGCAGGCCCCGACCACTGAGGTGCCGGTCCGCACCTCGGCTCCGGCCGCGTCGGCCGCGTCGGCCAGCATCTGGTCCACCGCCCGCCGGTCCACGTGCCAGCCGGACCCGTAGCCGCTGCTCACGTGAGACCGTTCGGTGGGTTCCGGGACGTCCCACACGCTGCGGGTACCCCACGAGGGCAGCGGACCGGTGCGGCCGAACCGCTCCCAGACTCCCAGCTCGCGCAGCAGCGGCTGCACCTGCGGAGCGAGCGTCTCGCCGACCCGGGGGCGGGCGAATCGGCTGCGTTCCAGCACCAGCACCGACCGCCCGGTCCGGGCCAGCCGGTGCGCGGTGGCGGCGCCTGCCGGGCCCGCGCCCGCCACCACCACGTCGTACACGCTCAGCCGTCCGCGCGGCGCAGGCATCGCAAGGCGCGCTCGACGTCGATCCCGAGCTTGCGCAACACCTCGGGATCCAGGGCGCCGCTGGTGAGCAGGCAGGTGAGCACGGAACGGAGACCGTCGTCGCGGCCCGGGTCGACCGGCCGGTCGCCGCCGCGCCAGACCGCGGCGGTGAGTGTCCGCTCCCGGGTGAAGGGCCGCCCGGCACGGGTCCGCCCCCGCGCCCGCACCCGGATCCGGTACACCCCGGGCGGGCCGGTCACGAAGCGGCCGCTGAACTCGCCCGGCTCGGTCGGCTCCAGCGAGACCGTGCTGGTCGTGCCGGTGGGTCGCGTGAGCTCGGCCCACACGGCGCCGTCCGACGGCAGCCCGGACTGGGTCAGGCCTGCGCTCACCGTCACTTCAGCGCCCGGCTCGTATGAGCGCTGCTCGGCCTCGGCGCGCAGCGCGACGTTCGAGTAGGCGTGCACCAGCAGGCTGTAGGGCAGACCGCGCCGTTCGGCCGCTGCGGCACCGGCCGTGCCCAAGGCCTCATCCCGGGCTACGGCCAGCGCCCGTTCCCACTCGAACGGCCGTCGGGTCGGTCCGGCGGATGCGTCCCGACGGCGGCGTCCGCGCAGCACCGAAAGGTCCACCCCGTCGCTGTCGTCGGGGTCGGGTTCGGTGTGCGGCCTGCCGATGGTCAGCACCGCGTGCCAGGTGCCCGCCCGATCGATGCGGCCCGGCCGCAACTGCAGCGGCAGGACGAGCCGGTAGAACGCGAGCCCGTCGCCGGTGCGGTACTGCATGGTCGGCTCTGCGGTGGCCCGCCACGGTTCGATCAGCAGCCCGTTGGGGGTCTGCAGCCGGAAGTCGACGTTGCCCGGGCGCGGGGTGAGCAGCACTACGTCGACTGCGGTGTCGGCGTCGCTGAGCTGGAACGGGATGCGGTGCACCGCTTGGGGGGTCAGTTGACCGTCCGGGTCGAGCACCACTTCCGCGTTGCTGATGCCCGCGAGGATCTGCAGGAAGTACTTCTGCAACAGGAACCGGTTGTCGCCGGTGATCGCCCCGGTGAGCAGCAGATAGCCGCCGTTGTTGCCGGACAGCGTCTGCAGCGCGGGCACGCTGATGTTCTGCGGCAGGCCCAGCCCCACCGCGTAGGTGCGGTCGGTGAGCTGGTCGGCCACGTCGGCGAGGTAGCGAGGGCGGTTCTCCAGCCCGTCGGTGAGAACCACGGCGGCCCGCCCGTCGTAAGGGGCCGCCGACGCGAGCAGGTCCGCGCCCGCGACGACACCGTCGCCGATCGAGGTGGCGCCTGCCGGGTTCAACCCGGTTCCGTTGATCACGTCGTGGATCGCGGTGCGGTTGGCGTCGGTGAGCCCGCCCGCACCCAACGACAGCACCGACTGCAGCGGTTGCGCGTCCTCGTTGAACCGGACGATCCCGACGCCGTCGCCCTCCAACGCCAGGTCGACGAACGTGTTCGCGGCCAACTGCAGCGAAGCGTGCTTGGTCGCGCCGTCGCCGCTGTCCTCGGCCATGCTCACGGAGCGGTCCAGGATCAGCGCGGTGGCCGTCCGCCGCCGGGCCACGGTGTTGCCGTCCACGGTGACCTGCCAGCTCTGCCCCGACACCGGCTCCAGCACGGTGAGCGTCTGGGTCGGGAGGACAGACGGGGCCGCGCCGGTCCGGTAGACGATCCACAACCGGGCGGAGGCGATCTCGTTCGGCGCGGTGGGACCGACCGTCACCGAGGTGTTCACCGCCACCAGCTGCGGCTGGTTCGGCGCGCCGCCCGGCGCGTACGACAGGGTGATCGGCCCGCCGGGGGAAATCACCTCGAAGCGGATGGCCAGCGCGGCTTCGCGGACCGCGCCCAGCGGACCTTGGGGCACGTCGACGAAGTCCAGTGCCGGGGTGAGCAGGGCGATCGACGACTCGTCGCAGTGCCCGACCTCGACGTGCTCGTCGCCCTGTTGGACCACGAAGCCCAGCGTGTGCCACCGCGTGACCATCTCGTCCATGCTCGTGACGTCGCGGTCCCAGCGAACCTCCCCGCCGGTGTCCTGCGCGATCACGTCGTTCGGCCTCGGTACCGGCCACCAGTTGTCGCCACACGCCTTGAAGTCGGCCTGCCACGGCAGCGCCATCGCCGCGCTGATCGTGCCCGGTGCCACCGACGGGGCCAACCGGAACGGCGCGGCGTACGACGACTCCAGGATCGGCCGGTCGCCATCACTGAGCCCACCTGCCTCGATGCCGGGGAAGAAGGCCCCGCCGACGCCCGCCTCCAGAGCGGCCCGGTCCAGCCCGTCCGGCGTGATGTCGGCGTCCGGCTCCGGCACGCCTGCCCAGTCGTTCGCGTAGTTCCCGGCCTGCCAGCGCTGCAGGTGCGCGTACTGAGTCGGGGTCGGGGCCGAGTCGCCGCCGTTGAGCGCGGGCATGTCGCCCGGCGGCCGGATCCGCCCGAAGATCTCGTCCACCTGCGGCTGGCTGGTCACCGGGTCGGCCCAGTTGTGCGCGCCGAACACCCCCTCGACCCAGCGCATGTCTCGAGCCCGCTGCAGGATCGGGTAAATGTCGCGGGTGTAGGAGGTCGTGGTCGGCTCGGCCAGCAGCCCGTCCTCGATCATCTGCCGCTGCAGCCGGTCGTAGAGCGTGGTCACGCTGTCCTGGTGCGGGGCGAACTTCGGCGGCGTGACGATCACCCAGGCGCCCTCGACGGGCGGTGCGGAATCGTCCGAGCGCAGCGTGATCGTGGCGGTGACCGGACCGTCGGACACGTCGTCGTACCAGCCTGCGTTGCCCCAGAAGCTGCCGATGACGTTGCCTGCCGGGGACGCCGCGACCCCATGCCCACCCAGCACCAGCAGCCTGCCGTCATCGTCGGTGCGGGCCTCGCCGAGCGGTACCGTCACCGGCTGCTGGCCGTCAAAGGTGATGCTGCCGGTGTCGAACAGCTCGCGCTGGTCGGGTCCGGTGAGGGTGCGCGGGTCCGGGTCGACCGTCAGGTCGGCGGGGGGCTCGGAGTTGCCCCGGTCCGGATATGCCGCCTTCGCGTTGACCAGGTGCACGGTCCAGGTGATCTCGGCGTCGGCGTCGGTGAGTTCCTCGGCGCTGCCGTCGTCGTGATGGGCGAAGATGCGGAAGCGCGCGGCTTGCCGCTTGACCCGGCACTGCGCGTCTTTGAAGCCGCCCGGTGGGACGGGCCGCTCGCCCGGCCGTTCCGGTCCGACGAAGAACTCGTCGGGGCTGTTGCCAACCCGGGCGATGCCGATCGCGGGATGAATGCGATAGGTGGTGGCCACCGTGTTCCTCCTCGACGTCAAGGCCGGCCGTCCGACTCGGCTCTGGACTAGGAGGGTCCACGTCGGGGGGAGATACCATGCCGCCGACGCCGACAGCGCCCACCCCGACGGGACGGCATCACAACGGATCCGCGCGCGCCCGGGATCATGCCAGCAGCGCGCGGATGTCCTCGGCTCCCAGGCGCCCGTCGAACGGGTCGCCGGTGTCGAGCACGCCTGCCACCAGCTCGGCCTTGCGCGCTGCGAGTGCGAGCACCTTCTCCTCGATGGTGTCCGCGGCGATCAGGCGATAGACGTGCACGGTGCGGGTCTGCCCGATCCGGTGGGCGCGGTCGATCGCCTGTGCTTCGACGGCCGGGTTCCACCACGGGTCGAGCAGGAAGACGTAGTCGGCCTCGGCCAGGTTCAGGCCCGACCCGCCTGCCTTGAGGCTGATCAGGAACACCGGGACCGCGCCGTCGCGGAATCCCTGCACGACCGCGCCGCGGTTGCGGGTTGCGCCGTCGAGGTAGGCGTGGTCGATCCCGGCGGCGTGCAGGGCGTCGCGGATCAGCGCGAGGTAGCCGGTGAACTGGCTGAACACCAGCGCGCGATGTCCGCCGGACACGACCTCGGCGAGGTGCTCGATCAGCGCGTCGATCTTCGCGCTGCCTGCGCCTGCCTGGCCGTCGTCGACGAGCCCGGGGTGCAGGGCGAGGCGGCGCAGCAGCGTCAGCGACCGCAGGATGGTGAACCGGTTGCGGTCCACGTCGTCGATGAGTCCGAGCACCTTCTGCCGCTCGCGCTGCAGGTGCCGCTGGTAGGTCCGGCGGTGCTTGGCGTCGAGCTCAACGGCGAGCACCTGTTGCTGCTTGGCGGGCAGGTCCACCGCCACCTGCTCCTTGGACCGGCGGGTCACGAGCGGGCGTATCCGGCGACGCAACGCGGCCAGCCGCTCGGCGTCGCCCCCTTTCTCGATCGGCAGCGCGAAGTGCTCGCGGAACCGTATGGGGTGGGGGAACAGGCCCGGGGCAGTGATCGACAGCAGCGACCACAGCTCCATCAGGTCGTTCTCCATCGGCGTGCCGGTGATCGCCAGCTTGAACGGCGCCTGCACGCGCCGGGCACTCTGATACACCTTCGACCGGTGGTTCTTGGCGTGCTGCGCCTCGTCGAGCAGGAGGCCGGACCAGCGGTGCGCGGCGTGGGCGTCGGCGTCAAGGCGCAGCAGCGCGTAGGTGGTGAGCACGACGTCCGCACCCGCGACGGCGGTGGCGAGGTCCTCGCCGCGGCGCCGCAGTGTGTCGCCGAGGGTGACGATGCGCAGGTCCGGCGCGAACCGGGCGGCCTCGGCCGCCCAGTTGGGCAGCACACTGGTCGGTGCGACCACCAGGAACGGCGGACCGTCCGGATCGGCGGACCGGGCGTGGCACAGCAGCGCCAGCGTCTGCACGGTCTTGCCGAGGCCCATGTCGTCGGCGAGGATCCCGCCGAGCCGGGCCTGCCACAGGAACTGCAGCCACGCCAGCCCCTCGCGCTGGTAGGGCCGCAGGTCCGCGCGTAGGCCCGCGGGCACGTCCGGGTCGGGCAGCGCAGTGGTGGACAGCAACCCCCGCACCTGCTCCCGCCACGCCGCGGCCTGCCGCTCCACGACGCCCAGCGCGGCCAGCTCCTCCCACAGCCCGGCCTGGAAGCGGCTGATCCGCAGACCGGCCGACGGCGTGTCCTGCAGCGCCCGCGCCTCCTCGATGAGCTGGCGCAGCGTGCGCAGCTCCGGCTTGTCGAGGGAGAAATAGGTGCCGTCGGCGAGCAGCAGGTGCGGCTCGTCGAGCGCGAGCGCCTGGAACAGCTCCGCGAACGGCACGGCCCGCCCGTCGACCCGGACCTCGACGCCGAGGTCGAACCAGTCGGTGCCGCCGTCGACCTGGTCGGCCGACACCGCGATCCGCAGCGCGTCGCCCGCGTCCCGGTAGGCGAGCGGGCGGCCTTGGAACTCGACGCGCACCCCGGACGCATCGGCCAGCAGCGGGAGCACCTCGGTGGTGAACCGCATCGTCTGCAGCCCGCCCAAGTGGGCCCGCGGGACCAGCTCGCCGTCCACCCGCAGCCCGACGGTCTCGAGCGGAGCGTCCAGGGCGGCCAGCGCCGCCCGCTCGACGGCCGGGTCGCGGTGCCCGTCACCGCTCGGGGCGAGCGGGCTGCGCAACGTCCGCCCACCGACCTCGTAGAGCCACTCCCAGGTCAGGTCGAGGGCGTGGTCGGGCCCGTAGGCGGCCCGCAGGGCCAGCGTGGGCGCGGAGATGGGCGGCGGGCTCCAGGCGCCGTCCGAGGACTCGACGGTGGCGAGCGCGCGCAGCCGCGGGTAGATCTCTGCGTCGAACCGGGCCCGCCCGGCCGCAGGCACGGTCAGCTGCTGACCGGCCAGCGCCAGCTTCTGCAGCGCGGCAGGCACCGGCGCCGCCAGCCGGGCCAACCCGAGCCGCCACAACCCGGGCTCACACTTGGCCGCCTGGCCCGCCGACACCCACACGACGCCGTGGCCGTCGGCCCCGATGAACCGGACCGGCACCGGGTCGGCGGGCAGCTCGTCCTGGCCGGGGTCCAAGAGCAGCCGGGGCGCGACCACGAGCGGGTCACTGCCGGTGACGTCCAGCGCAACCCGCGCCGTGCCGTGGCGCGCAATGTCGCCGAGGGCCTTGCGGGCGTGCACGATCCGCAGGCCGAGATCCGCGGCCTCGTCCAGCAGCGACCACAGGTGCCTGCTGTCCATCTCGGCGAGGTCGATGACCTTCTCCTCGCCGTAGCCCGCATATGTCGGTGCGCAGGCGCGCGTGATGTAGAGGGCGTACATCTCGTGCAGCACCCGCACGTGCGCAGGCCGGTACTCGCCGACCTGCCACGGGTGCGCGAGCTTCGACCAGCTCAACCCACCCGCAACCCATCCGCCGCGACCCGGACGCACGAGCCGCGCGGCGAGCCGCGGCACCGCCACGCCGGGCGCGGCGCCAGGCCGCGGTGGCGGCGCAGGCCGCTGCTGCAGGCTGATCTCCAGGGCGATCGCGGTGCGCTCCTCGGCCGCCGCCGACCGGCGGCCGTCCTCCAGGAGGGCGTCGAAGGCGCCGGTCCAGTTCTGCGCGGCGGGTCGGGCGGCGGCGCGCCGCGGTGGCCCCGCCGCGACGGTGAGCGCGACCGCGGCAACGTGCTTGCAGTCCCCGCCGAGCGGGCAGCCGCAGATCCCGCCGGTGACCAGCAGCCCGCCCCGGGGCCCATCGACGAGGTCGATCTCGACCTCATACACCCGGCCACCGCTTCCGCGCACCAGGCCGCTCAGGACGCGCCGATCCCCGAACCACTCCGTGTGCAGCACCCGCCGCTGCCGGACGTACTCCTGCCCCCGCGCGTACGCGGCGACACCCAGGACGTCCCGCAACGGTCCGGGATCGATCCCGTCAATCAGGACAAGCTGCACGAACGCACCTCCGCAACACCAGCCCGCCGTCACGGTAGCGACCCGGTCGTGTGACGGGCGCGGCGACGCGCCGCGATCGGCACGGGTGGTTCGTCGGGCTCAACACCCACTGTGTCGATCGTCGTCGACGGCATAGATCGCTCGGTACTCGCCGCGGCGGGTGCTCCAGAGGCTGTCCAGCGGTGCGTCGAGCAGCTTCCCGAGCCGTTGGGGAGCTCACCCCAGCGACCGGCGTGAGCTGAGCGACCGCGACTGCACCGAGCGGCTCTCGGCCACCGGTTCTGCCTCCCGGGCGAGCGACGAGTGGGGATCAGGGGGTCGATGCGGTCTCGGCCAGTACCGTGGCCATCAGGTCCTGGAACTGGGCGGGCTGCTCCCACAGGGGCCGGTGCCCGGAGGTGTCGAAGGTGACGAGCTTCTTGCTCGGTGCCTTGAGCAGGTCGAACCACTGCTTGGCTGGATCGGCACGCCCTGGTGCCTCGTGGGCTCCCTGAGCCAGGTAGACCCGGACATTGAGGCTGGTGGCCTGGGTGCGGAAGTCGATGTTCTGGATCTGCGGGTAGAGCACCGAGAAGGTGTCCAAGAACCCAGCGAAGATGTGGAGCTGCTCGAGCAGCGTGTACTCGCCGACGAAGATGTTCTCGCTCATCTGACCGGCGCCTTCGGAGTTCCCCGCGTGGCTGTAGGGGTAGACCTCCTGCTCGTAGGACAGCGCCGGTTCGTAGTCGAGCATGTTCTCGTACGGCGGCGGTCCGCTACGCGTCAGTGTGGCCACCAGGCCGGTGTTGCCGCTCTCCCGTGCCCAGGCCAGGGTGTCGCGGTAGAAGATCTGGTCGGTCTCTGCCGGGCTGACCATCTGCCCCACCCCGACGAAGGCCGAGTAGAGCTCCGGCTTCCGCTGCACGGCCAGGACACCCAGGACGGTGCCCCAGGACTGGCCGACGAGGTAGATCTTGTCCTGCCCGAACCGGTCGCGCAGGTAGTCGGTGACCTCGAGGGTGTCGGCCACAGCCCGGTCGAGGGTCAGCGAAGTTGCGGGGTCGAGCTGGTCGTAGGACTTCCCGGTGCCCCGCTGGTCGAAGGTGACGACCACGAAGTCGTTCTCGAGCGCCTGGCTGTGGCGACGCATCGCGCCCAGTTCGCTGCCGCCGGGTCCGCCTGCCAGGAACAGCATTACCGGGTTCCGCACGCTGCGCCCACGGATCATCAGCGCGAGATCATGCCCGCCGATCTCCACCCGGGTCAGCTCCGCGACGCTGCCTGCGACCGGCTGGCCGTCAGCGTCGACGATCGGGTCGGTGGTCGCCGGGCGAGCGACGAAAGCAGCCAGGGCCACGAGCACCAGCCCGGTCGCCGCAGCGACACCGCGACGCGACCACAGGCCCAGCCCACTCAGGAAACCCCGCCGCGGGCGCCCTGTCGACAGCCCGCGCCGCGCCAGGGCCGCACCCAATGCGGCTCCCAGCACCATCGGCAACAGGGCCAGCAGGCCGTGGACGCCGCGGCCGACCGCGAACGCCATGATGCCGTACGTGCTGCCCAAGTGGATGCCGTCGACCGTCGGCCCCGAGGCGTTCAGCCGGGCCAGTTCGAAGATCACAGCGAAGGTGACTGGAGCCACCAGTATCGCCCATCGGGTGCGGAGCAGGAGCCCGGCGACCAGCCCGACCAGCAGCCCCAGACCCATCGCGGACAGCCCCTCGAACGTGGACGTCGGTCCGCGCGGCGTCCACCAGCCTGCGAGCAGCCCGTAGCCGACCGCGGCGAGGAGCGCGAGGCCCCACGCCAGCCGCTTGTCCGCCACCACCGCACCTACTCGGCTCCTGCCGCTGTTGATGACGCCTGCACCCGTCGCATTCCCGGAAGGCGGCTCCAGGTGCGCGGCCGGCTCGGGATTCGTGTGCACAGCCATCACGGACGCTCCTGATCCAGGCCTCCGGCCGGGCAGTCACTCGGCCGTACTGTTCCGGGATCCACGTGCCCTGCCGCGCACGCCGGAGAACCTCAGCCATCCCATCCATCCTCACCGACTGCCTCACCCAGCAGCAGGGCCGAGCGACTCCCGGACGAGGTCATAGGGCCCCGGACCGTAGGGGAGTCAGGCCGCAGCTCCGGACGTACTTCGAGCACCGGGCGCACCACTGGCGTGCCTGCCGCCCAGCTCTCGTCTGCGGCGGCGAGCCGGTTGCCGGTGTGCCGCAGGTCACGGTGTCGTCGTCACTCAGAGAGCTCGGCGAGCAATGCGCGGATGCGCTGGTCGATGTCGTCTCGGATGGGTCGGATCTGGTCGAGGGGCCTACCCGCCGGGTCGGGGAGGTCCCAGTCGAGGTAGCGCTTGCCGGGGAAGATGGGGCAGGCGTCGCCGCAGCCCATGGTGACCACGACGTCGGAAGCCTGGACAGCGTCCGTGGTGAGCAGTGTGGGGTGGGCGCCGTCGAGGTCGATGCCGATCTCGGCCATGGCGGCGCGGACGGCGGGGTTGATCTCGTCGGCGGGGGTGGATCCCGCGGAGCGGACCAGGACCCGTCCGGCGGCGTGGTGTTGCAGGAGTGCTGCGGCCATTTGCGAGCGTCCGGCGTTGTGGACGCAGACGAACAGCACTTGCGGCACGGTGGTCGTGGGCGGGTCGCTCTGTGTGGTCATCGGCTGTTCCTTTCCGCGGTGCGGGCGGCGATGCCGTCGGAGGTGGTGTGCGGGACCAGGACGTCATCCGCGGCGGTGGGGGTGTCGGGGTAGAGCAGCAGGACCAGGGCCGCGCCGAGAGCGGCGCCGATGATCTGGAAGACGACGAACGGGGGCACGGAGGCGGGGGCGATACCCACGAAGGTGTCGCTGAACATGCGGGCCACGGTGACGGCGGGGTTGGCGAAGCTGGTGGAGGAGGTGAACCAGTACGCGGCGCCGATCCAGGCGGCGACGGCGGCGGCGGAGAGGCTGGCGCGTCCGGTGCGGGCGAGGGTGAGGACGACCGCGATCAGTCCGGCGGTGGCGACGATCTCGCCCAGCCACAGGCCGGGGGTGGCGCGGGTGTGGTGGGAGACCTGCGCGGCAGGCAGGTCGAACATGGTGTTGGCCAGCAGTGCTCCGCCGATGCCCCCGACCAGCTGGGCGACGGTGTAGGCCAGCACGTCTGGTCAGGCCGGTGCGGGCGCGGCGTCCGATGGCCCAGTCGACGGCGGAGACGACGGGGTTGAGGTGGGCGCCGGACACGGGCCCGAACAGCAGGATCAGCACGCCGAGCCCGAGCACGGTGGTCAGCGAGTTCTGCAGCAGCTGCAGGCCGGTGTCGGTGGGGGAGAGCCGTTGGGCGGCGATGCCGGAGCCGATGACGACGGCGACGAGCAGGCCGGTGCCGAGGAGCTCCGCGAGCAGCCGACGCGGCAGACGCGCGACCGCGGCCCGCTGCGGAGGGTGTGGGGGCTGACGGGTGTCAGGCACGGGCGGGCACGTGCAGGTCGTCGAGCAGAGCCCGGACACGGCGTTCGATCTCGTCGCGGATGGGACGCACGGCGGTCAGGTCGAGCCCGGCGGGGTCGTCGACGGGCCAGTCGAGGTAGCGGTGGCCGGGGAGGACGGGGCAGGCGTCGCCGCACCCCATCGTGATGACGACGTCGGCGGCGCGGACGACCTCGTCGGTCCAGGGCTTGGGGTACGCGCCGGAGATGTCGATGCCCCGTTCGGCCATGGCCTCGACGGCGGCGGGGTTGATCCGTTCGGCCGGGTCGGAGCCGCCTGACCAGGCGATGGCGCGGTCGCCTGCGAGGTGGGTGAAGAACCCGAGCGCCATCTGCGAGCGACCGGCGTTGTGGGTGCACAGGAACAGGGCGACGGGCACGCCTTCGCGGTGTTTGCCTTCGACCCTGGCCAGGGCGGTGAGCCGTTGCCTGGCGAACCGCTCGGCCAGCAGCGGCAGGAAGTTGAGCACGACCGCCCGTCCGGCGAACTCGTCGTAGGAGGAGTGCAGGAACCGTTCGATCGTCTCGGCGCCGAAGATCCCGTCGAACTGGCGTCGCAGGTTCGTGGCCGCGGTGGTGAGGGCGAGTTGCTGGTCGATCGACAGGTTCGGGCGGCGGTAGCTGGTGGTCATGACGTGCTCTCCTGGTCCGGGATGACGTGCACGACGGGGGTCAGGCGGGTGATGCGGTCGGTGAGCTCGTCGACGACGGTGTCGAACGCGGCCGGGTCCCGCGCGGACACGGGGTCGGGGATCGACCAGTGCAACCCCGACCGCCCGAACAGCCCGCCCCCAGCGGCGGTGGCGAGCTCTTCGTGGGCGCTGTCGCAGACGGTGACGACCAGGTCGACCAGGTCGGCCGGGTCGAGCACGTCGTCGACATGGCGGGGCGGTGCGGGCACCAGGCTGAGGTGACGGCGCCGGGCGACGGCAATCGCACCGGGATGCACCCGGGGCGCGGGGCGGGTGCCTGCGGAGGTGGCCGGGACCGGGCTGTGGTCATTCCACATCGCCGCGGCCAGCTGCGAGCGGGCCGAGTTGTGCGTGCAGACGAACACCACCCGCTCCGCCGCCAAGGGTGGCCCGGCAGGCACCAGCAGGTCGAGGGTGGCGCGGACGAGCGCGACGTAGCTGCGGCGTCGGTCTCCTTCGGAGCGGTGCCGGGTCACCAGCCCCGCTTCTTCCAGCACCCGCAGGTGATGGGCCAGCAGGTTGGACGTCATCCCCAGCCGTGTCGCCAGCTCTCCCGGCGAGGCTTCACCCCAGGCCAGAGCGTCCACCAGCGCCAGCCGTCCGGGATCGCCGAGCGCCGCATGCAGCGCCGCCCTTCGAACCACCGCACCGGAACTTGACTCAGTAGACATTGAGTCAATTGTTATTGAGCAATCGTTCGCGTGTCAACGGCCGAGCCGCCCCGGGCGGTCGCTCACCCCGCGGGCACCGCCTCTGTGTCGAGGTCGGGCGCCAGGACCTGCGAGGCGGACCGGAGGGCGTCGGGGCGGACCCGGTAGTAGACCCAGGTTCCCCGGCGCTCACCGGTGATCAGTCCGGCCTCGCGCAGCACCTTGAGGTGATGGGAGATGGTCGGCCCGGTCAGCTCGAACACGCCGGTCAGGTCGCACACGCACGCCTCGCCCCCCTCGTGGGACGCGATCAGCGACAGCAGACGTAGCCGTACCGGGTCGCCCATCGCCTTGAACACCGGCGCCAGCTCGACCGCCTGGCTCGCGGTCAGGGGCTCCCGGGCCAGGGGGGCGCAGCACCCGACCGCGGCCGTCAGCTCCACCATCAGCCGCTCCTGTTTCGACATGCCTCTATCTTGACAGACGTCGAACCAATAGAGCAACGTGTATCGACAGACGTCGAATCAGGCGTTCGTCGGAGGAGGAGGACTGTCATGTCCCGTGTCCAGTTGGCCCTGCGCGTCTCGGACCTGGAGGGTTCGATCGACTTCTACCGGTCGCTGTTCGGGGTGGAGCCCGCGAAGCGTCGGCCCGGGTACGCGAACTTCGCGATCGTCGAGCCGCCCCTGAAGCTGGTGCTCATCGAGGGCGAGCCCGACCAGGCCACCGTGCTCGACCACCTGGGCGTCGAGGTCGCCACCACCGACGACGTGGCCGCAGCGACCACGCGCCTGTCCGGGCTGGGCCTGGCCACCGTCGAGGAGAACGACACCACCTGCTGCTACGCGTTGCAGGACAAGGTGTGGGTGCAGGGGCCGGGCCGTGAGCCGTGGGAGGTCTACACGGTCAAGGCCGACGCGCCCGACGCGACCAGCGTCCGCCCGGACAACGGGTCCGCGGCCTGCGAGTGCGGCGCACCGGCCACCACTGACGGCAGCCAACTCGGCCCGGTCACGTCGGCGCCAGGGACACCGCCACCTGATCGCCCTGGCCTCGCAGACCGGGCCGTCGCCTCGCAGGGCCCGGGGACCCTGCGAAGCGTGCGCGGCCTCTGCGAGGACGTTGGTCGGGCGAATCGCTTGACGAACGCCAGCGCGTGTCCCGCCGACCTCGCGCCAGCCGTCCCCGGCAGCCGAGTGTCCCCCGTCTGGGCGCTGAACAGCGCGAACGGGTCTGCTTGCGCATTCGGCTATCAGCGACCGGGCGCCCTTGTCAGCGGAGGAGTGAAGGAGTAGACCGAGCTCACGGGAACACCGACAGGCCAAGGCCGAATCAGAAGAGAAGGTTCGTCCTCCCGGTCGGCGATCCCTCACTTGAGCACCGGGCACCCACGCGAAGCACGCCGCGACAAGGCTGCGGAACCATGGGTCTGCGTCAGTAGCCGACGATCGTCTTCTGACGCCGAGACCGCTACATCATGGTACCGCTGTGCACGCCTGGTAACCCGATCTCAAGTTCGCGGAGGTCGTCCCGCGGCGCACGCGGGAACGCGGGACGACATCCGAACTCGACAACCGCATGGCGGCACCGGTCTTGGCCTCGGCCCACCTCAAACCAGGGCATGGCGCTTCTCCCCTCCCAGCGCCATGCCCTGTACCAGCTCCGCGCGGTCAGCGATGGTGGGCGTGCGCCACGGCGTGGCCGTTGCCGGGGCTGGGCGGCGGGAACGCGGGCCCGAGGTGACTACGGCGTCAACGCGCGGCGGCGGGCGATGAGGTAGCCCTGAGGCTGCTCCTCTCCCGGATCCGACCCGCCGTCAGCGCCTCGGCGTCCGGCAGCCCCTCGACGGTGAGGTTCGGCGGACTGCGCAGTTCGGCGCTTGCGCCACCACAACGGTGTTGTGGTGGCCGCACCCGCGTCCGGACGCCTGTGCGGCCACGACGACGCTGGTGCCGCCGCGCCGATGGCTGCCTACCTGCACCAGGGGCACGCCCGCCACCCGCTGCGCCTCGGGCACGAGTGGTGCGGCCGGGTCCGCCCGGTGGGCGAGGGCGTCGACCGAGCTGGGTCGGGCGCCGGGCCGTGCGCGACACCATGATCGGTGACGGCACCTGCCACCGTTGCGGGCGCGGCAACCAGCACGTCCGCGAGAACCGGCAGGAGGTCGGCATCCGCGGCGGCCGCCGGGTGCGCCTGCCGCGCGGATCGCGGTCCCGGCGTCGTCGCCACACGCGGGCGAACGGCCGCAGCAATGTCGACCCGCGCGCGGAGGGATGCCCAAGGGTGGGGGCCACCGCACTAGGCTGCCGACGGGTATCCGTCGTCCCACCCGGGGGAGGCTGGCGGTGTGGTGCGGGCGGCGCGGCGAATGCGAGGCACTGGTCGGCCTGGTCAGGCGGGTGCGTGACGGCCACAGCGCCGCGCTGGTGCTGCGGGGCGAGGCCGGGGTCGGGAAGACGGCGCTGCTCGACTACGCCGTCGACACGGCGTCGGACCTGAGGGTGGTGCGCGCCGCGGGGGTCGAGTCCGAGCGCGAGCTGGCGTTCGCCGGGCTGCACCAGCTGTGCGGGCCGATGCTCGGCCACCTCGAGGGCCTGCCGGAGCCGCAGCGCGACGCGCTGCGCACGGCGTTCGCCCTGCGGGCGGGGCCCGCGCCGGACCGTTTCCTGGTGAGCCTCGCGGTGCTGAGCCTCCTGGCGGAGGTGGCCGTGGAGCGACCGCTGATCTGCGTCGTCGACGACGCGCAGTGGCTCGACCAGGCGTCGGCGCAGGCGCTGGCCTTCGCGGCGCGACGGCTGGGTGCCGAGTCGGTGCTGATGCTGTTCGCGGCGCGCGAGCCGGGCGAGGCCTTCCGCGGGCTGCCCGAGCTCGTGGTCGAAGGGCTGCCCGACGGCGACTCGCGGCAGCTGCTGTCGTCGGTCGTCCACTGGCCGTTGGACGAGCACGTGTGTGCGCGGATCATCGCGGAGACCAGGGGCAACCCGCTCGCGTTGATCGAGCTGCCGCACGGCCTCTCACCCGCGGAGCTGGCGGGCGGCTTCGCGCTGCCGGAGGTGCCGGGACTGCCGGGCAAGATCGAGCAGAGCTTCCTGCGCCGGGCCGACGCGCTGCCCGACGCTGCCCGGTCGCTGCTGGTGCTGGCCGCCGCGGACCCCGTCGGCGACGCGGCGTTGGTGTGGCGCGCCGCGCAGCGGCTCGGGCTGACCACGGACGCCGCGCGCCACGCGCAGGCGTCCGGGTTGGTCGAGATCGGCGGTCGGGTCGTGTTCCGCCATCCGCTGGTGCGGTCCGCGATCTACGGCGCGGCGTCGCTGGACGACCGCAGGGCGGCCCACGCGGCGCTGGCCGAGGCCACCGACCCCGAGCGCGATCCCGACCGCCGCGCGTGGCACCGGGCCCAGGCCACACCGGGCACCGACGAGGACGTCGCCGTCGAGCTCGAGCAGTCCGCGGGCCGGGCGCGGCGGCGTGGCGGTATGGCGGCGGCGGCCGCGTTCCTGGAACAGTCGGCGGGGCTGACGCTCGACCCGGCGCGCCGCACCCGCCGTGCACTGGCCGCGGCGCAGGCCAAGCACCAGGCGGGCGCGCCCGACGCGGCGCTCAGCCTCCTGGCCATGGCGCAGGCCGGACCGTTGGACGAGCTGCAGCGCGCCCGCGTCGAGCTGCTGCGCGCCCGGGTGGCGTTCGCCTCGACCCACGGCCGCGACGCCGCCCCGCTCATGCTCGCCGCGGCCCGGCGGTTCGAGCCGCTGGACGTCCGGCTCGCCCGCGACACCTACCTCGAGGCGTTCACCGCGGCGTCGTTCGTCGGGCGGCTGAGCCCGGCGGTCGACGAGGTGGCCAGGGCCGTGCGCACAGCGCCCCCGGCGTCGCCCCCGGTCCGCGCCGCCGACCTGCTGCTGGACGGCCTGGCCGTCCTCGTCACGGAGGGCTACCGGGCCGGGGCGCCCGCGCTCCGAAGGGCGCTCGTGGCCTTCCGCGGGCAGGACGGCCCGACCGAGGAGGGGCTGGGCTCGCTCTGGGTCGCCGGACGGGTGGCCATGGCGCTGTGGGACGACGAGGCCTGGCACGTCCTCGCGGACCGCCACGTGCGGATCGCCCGCGACGCCGGTGCGCTGAGCGAGCTTCCGCTCGCCGTGCGCTCCCGCATCCTCCTGCACACCCACGCGGGTGAGCTGGACGACGGCGCGGCGCTCATCGCCGAGGCGCAGGCGATCGCCGACGCGACCGGGACCAGGCTCGGGTCCTACGGTGCCCTGGGCGTCGCCGCGTGGCGGGGGCGCGAGGACGAGGCCACCGAGCTGGTCAGGGCCACCATGGACGGGGTGCGGAGCCGCGGCGAGGGCCGGGGCGTGACCAGCCAGTACGCGGTCGCGCTCCTCTACAACGGCCTCGGCCGGTACGACGAGGCCCGCGCCGCCGCCGAGATCGCCTGCGAGTACGACGACCTGGGGGTGTTCGGGTGGGCGCTCACCGAGCTGGTCGAGGCGGCCGTGCGCGGCGGCGAGCCCGCCCGCGCGTTCGACGCCTTCCAGCGGCTCTCCGAGATCACCCGGGCGGGCGGCACCGACTGGGCGCTGGGCACCGAGGCGCGCTCACGGGCGCTGCTGAGTCATGGCGCCGCGGCCGAGAGCGGGTACCGCGAGGCCGTCGAGCGGCTCGGCCGCACCCGGATGCGCCCGGCGCTGGCCCGCGCCCACCTCCTGTACGGCGAGTGGCTGCGCCGGGAGAACCGCCGCGTCGAGGCGCGCGCCCAGCTGCGCACCGCCCACCACCTGTTCAGCGCCATGGGCATCGACGGGTTCGCCGAGCGCTCCCGCCGTGAGCTGCTGGCCACCGGCGAGACCGTCCGCAAACGGGCGGTCGACGCCACCGGCGAGCTCACCGCGCAGGAGACCCAGATCGCCCGGCTGGCCCGCGACGGCCTGTCCAACCCGGAGATCAGCACCCAGCTGTTCCTCAGCCCGCGGACCGTCGAGTGGCACCTGCGCAAGGTGTTCTCGAAGCTCGGGATCACCTCGCGCCGTCAGCTGCGCCAGGCGCTCCCGGACCCGGCGCGCCAGGTGCTGCCCGCGTAGTGCGGTCCCACCCGTGGAAGGGCGCGTGGTCGCCCGCGGCCCAGGCCTCGCGGAGCCTCGGCGTGCTGAGGTCCCGGGTCCGCGGGCCGACCAGGGTGTTCCACGGGCGCGATCGCGGCGCGCCTGCGGCCATCGTCGGGCCGCGGAGGAACCGACGGAGGCGCCTGCATGGAGTACCTGGTCACGATGACGACCCACGTTCCGCCCGGAACGCCCGACGCGGCGGTCGACGAGATCCGCGGCCGCGAGGCCGTGCGCGCCCGCGAGCTCGTCGGGGAGGGGCATCTCCTGCGCCTCTGGCGTGCGCCGCTGCGTCCCGGGGAGTGGCGGACGCTCGGGCTCTTCGCCGCGGCCGACCGCGCCGAGCTGGAGCAGGTGCTCGCGTCGATGCCGCTGCGGGTGTGGCGCACCGACGAGGTGACGCCGCTGTCGGCCCACCCGAACGACCCGGGCGCCGTCCCGACGTCGACACGGTGACCGTGTTCCGCGAGCCACACAGCGGACCGGGCGGGCTGCGTGCCACGCCCGCCCGCTGCGCGACCCACCACGGAGCCCGGCCGAGTGCCCCCGACGAGAGGAGAACGTGATGGACGTCCCCGCACTGGCGGCGCTGCTGCGCGAGACCGAGGAGCACCACGGCGTGTACGCCGCCGTGCCCGCCCACCGCTGGTCGGACTGGTACGCCGCCTACATCCTCGTGGCCGCGCTCGCGGTGCACCTCATGACGGACACCGCGCTCACCGGTGCGACCTCCGACATCGACGGCGGCCAGCAGCTCGTCGCCGCGGGCGGGTGACCCGATCGGTTCCTCTAGCGGACGGTGACGGCGTGGCCGCCGTCGGGGGAGATGGCGAACCACGTGTTGTCGTCGCCGTTGCCGTAGGTCGAGCTCAGGCCGCCGTCGTCGCCGGTGTGGCGGTAGAGCGGCCACCCGGCCAGGGTGAGCTGGCGCTGCCCGTCGGGCCGTCGCAGGGTGCCGACGAGCTTGGCGTCGACCCCCACCAGGTTGGGCGGCCGGGACCCGGCGAGCACGACCGGCGGCCACAGCTTGGTGCAGTCGCCGGTGCAGGTCGTGGTCGGCGGCGTCGTCCTGTCCCGGTCGTTGCGGTAGATCGGCATGCCGTCGCCGTCGGTGACGAGGGTGCCCAGCGGTCCGGACTGCACGGCCCAGAGCTCCACCCGCTTCGACGGGTGGGGGGTGTCGCTGTCCGCCCCGGTGGCGCCCTCGGCCGCGGCCTGCGCCTGCGCGGTCGCCGCCGCCTCGGCCATCACGGAGGCCGGGTCGGACGGCGGCGTCGGGCCTGCGCAACCGGCGAGTGCGAGGGTCGCCATGGCTGCGACGGTCCAGCGCGCACGACGGCGCGGGTCGGCGGCTCGGTTCACGTTCCGGCACGCTAAGCCAGCGGGCGCCCGGGTTCACCGAGCTGAGAGCAGGAGCGGCGACTGCGGCCGTCCGCACGGTGAACGGTCGACGTTGTGCCCCCGTTCAGTGCATGTGCTTCGTCCGAATGTCGGCCCTGTTCACAGGTTCGGCGGCCGCGGTCGTCCACCTCGCAGAGCCATGCTGCGCTTCGCAGACCCCCGGGAGTCTGCGACGTGACAGGCCGGTCTGCGAGGACCGCGCGGGTGGCCCGTCCGTGGGCGTGTGGCGGCGGATCCTCGCGCTGCGGCAGGCTGGTCCGGTGGAGGGTGGGCTGCCTGCGTTCACCCGGCCGATGCTGGCCACCCCCGGCCAGCCGCCTGCCGGTCCGGGCTGGGCGGTCGAGTTCAAGTGGGACGGCATCCGCGCCATCGTCGCCGCGGACGCGGGCGAGGTGCGGCTGTGGAGCCGCAACGGCAACGACGTCACCGCCGCCTACCCCGAGCTCGCCGTCGGGGAGACGGCGGCGGGGCTGGGCGGGCACGGGCCGGTCCTGGTCGACGGCGAGATCGTCGCCCTCGACGCGGGCGGCCGCCCGAGCTTCTCGGCGCTGGCCGAGCGGATGCACGTGCGCACCCCGACGGCCGAGCTCGTGGGGCGGGTGCCGGTGATGGTGTACCTGTTCGACGTCCTGCGGCGCGGCGAGCGGTCGCTGCTGGGCGCCACCTACGACGAGCGCCGCGCGGAGCTGGTGGCGCTGCGGCTGGACGAGGTCGCGCGGGTCGGGGTGCCGCCCGCCTACACCGACCTGCCTGCCGCGCAGCTGCTCGAGGTGGCCCGCGCGCACCGCCTGGAAGGGGTGGTCAGCAAACGCCGCCGCTCGCGCTACGAACCCGGCCGTCGGTCACCGGCCTGGGTCAAGACGGCGGTCGTGACCACCCAGGAGGTGCTGATCGGCGGCTGGACGCCGGGCCATGGGCGCCGCGCCGGGTCGATCGGGGCCCTGCTCATGGGCGTCCACGACGCGGAGGGACACGTGCGGTACCTCGGGCACGTCGGCACCGGGTTCACCGACGCCGCGCTGCGGAGGCTGGCCGAGCTGCTGGAGCCGCTCCGGCAGCCGACGTCCGGGTTCGCCGACGAGATCCCCGCCGCCGAGGCGAGGCTGGCCCGGTGGGTGCGCCCTGAGCTGGTCGGCGAGGTGGCCTACCGCACCCTCACCCCCGACCACCGGCTGCGCCACGCGGCCTGGCGCGGCCTGCGACCCGACCGCGATCCCGGTGAGGTCGTGCTGGACCTGCCGTGAAGGTCGCCCGCGACGGCGTCAAGGTCGCGTCAGGGAACCCGCTCACGGCCGCGCTGAGGTGTGTCCTGGTGGGGTGACCGAGCGAGGGCTGGCAGGACCGCGGCCGTGGTGGTGGCGGTCGGCGTCGCGGGGGACCGCGTGGCAGGCGTGCTCGCCGCGCTGGTCGCGCTCGTCACGACGGTCGGCCGCATGATCACCGACGTGCTCGACCTCGACGAGTGCCGGTCCGAACCCACGCCCAGCGCACGGACGGACCGACCGAGCCTCGACCGCGACGGCAACGTGACGTGGCGGGGCGCTGCTCGAGCGGCCGACGCGCAGGCCGCGGGACAGTGTCCTGCGGCCGACGCTCGTCGTGCGTGGTACTACGAGGAGCCCTCGCGCGTGCGGGTCAACGCCGTCCACTTCACGCCGTCCGCCCGCACCGCCTGGCACTCCCACGGCATGGGCCAGACCCTCTACGTGACCGAGGGCAGGGGGTTCGTGCAGTCGCGCGGCGGGGAGGTCGTCGCGATCGCGCCGGGCGACGTCGTCAACACCCCTGCCGACGAGTGGCACCGGCACGGCGCGCAGCCCGACCACTTCATGACCCACCTGTCCGTCACCGAGGCCGCGGGCGACGAGCGTCCCGAGACGGTGTGGGGCGACCACGTCAGCGACGCGGAGTACGGCCGCTAGGCCGCCGTCGGCCCCGCCCTCGCAGACCGGTCGTACCCCTCGCAGACGCCCGGGGCCCTGCGAGGCGTCAGCGGGGTCTGCGAGGACCCGTCAAGGGGAGGCGGGCGTCGCGGTCGGGCTGCCGCGTCGAAGCAGGCGACCGCGCGACGGTCCATGTCCTCGTGCGGGCCGTTGCCGCTGTGCATACGGACGACCTCGGTCTCGTCGCCAAGGCTCGCCGAGTACCGGGCGGGTCCGCCGAGGGCCTCGGCCCAGTACGCGGCCAGCCGCTCGGAGTGGTCGGCGCGGTAGCCGTGGCTGAAGGCGTGGCTGACCACCTCGTCGGCCAGCACCCGGACATGCCACGCCTCGGCCAGCCGCAGCAGGCCCTCGTCGCCGCCCGCCGCCTCGTACACCGTCGCCACCGGCCCAGGATGGCACTTCGGCGCGGTCGGGGCGGCACCCCGGCTCCGGGGCCCGTCGCTCGACCGCCGCGCCCTGGGCGGTCACCGATGAGTCGGGCGCCGTGCGGCAGTCAGTAGACCGTGCCCGAACCCCACGTGCAGCACCGCCCGGCCCAGCCGTATGTCGGCATCCGCGGCACCGTCACCATGGCCACCTTCCCGGCGATCGCCGACCGGATGCCCGAGGTCTTCGCGTTCCTCGGCGCCCGCGGGGTGGCCCCGGCCGGTCCGCCGTTCTTCCGCTACCGCACCGTGGACATGAGCCGCGAGCTGGTCGTCGAGGCCGGGGTGCCGACCGCGGGCGAGGTCGCGGGGGAGGGCGACGTGTTCGCCGACGAGCTCCCCGCGGGGCGGTACGTCAGCGTCACCCACGTCGGCCATCCGGCCGAGCTCGTCGCCCGCACCGCCGAGCTGCTGGCGTGGGCCGAAGGCGAAGGCCTTGCCTGGGACGTCCGCGACACCGCCGCCGGGCGGGAGTGGGGCGCCCGGCTCGAGGTGCTGCTCACCGACCCGCGGGAGGAGCCGGACCTGGCCAAGTGGACCACCGAGCTGGCGTTCCGGCTCGCGGGCTGAGCGCAGGTCCCCACCGCCTTGATCACCGGCTCGGCGCACAAACCGGCAAGTTCCGTCCGGATCTGCGCCCAGCTGACGATCATGGCCGGTCGGGAGGGGTCACCACGTCTGTTCGCCCGCGCGAACCAGCATCTCGTTGACCGCCACCCGACGGTCGCGCGTGACCACGTAGGCGACGGCGTCGGCGATGTCCTCCGGGCGCAGCGGCTCGATGGCGGCGACTTGCTGCTGCGCGGCCTGTCGTACGTCGTCGGACACGTGGTCGATCAGCTCGGTGTCGACCGTTCCCGGTTCCACGATCCCGACCCGCACCCCCTGCGGCACCAGCTCCTGGCGGAGCGCCTCGGAGAAGGCGTTGACCCCGAACTTGGTCAGGTTGTAGACGCTGCTGCCGGGTCGGGCGACGCGACCGGCGGTCGAGCTGATGCTCACGACGTCCGCGACCCTGCGCGGCGAGCTCTGCACCGCCGCGAGGAGGTGCGGCAACGCCGCGTGGGTCACGCGGAGCAGCGCCTGGACGTTCAGCGCGATCATGCGGTCCCAGTCGTCGGGTGTCGCCGTGCGGGCGGGGCCCAGCAGCATCACCCCCGCGTTGTTGACCAGGATGTCGAGCCTGCCGAGCCGGTCCACCGTCTCGGTGACGGCCAGTTCGGCCTGGCCTGCGTCGGCGATGTCGGCCGCGACGACGTGCGCGGTCGCGCCCGTGCCCCCGATCGACGCGGCGAGCTCCTCAAGGCGATTCCGTCGGCGGGCGACGAGGGCGACCGCGGCGCCTTCGGCGGCGAGCCGCGTGGCCGTCGCCGCCCCGATGCCGCTGCTGGCGCCGGTCACCAACGCGACAGCTCCTTCGAGTGTCATCCGTGGTGCTCGCTCTCATCCTCGGTCGTCGCTGGGTGGCCCCATGTTCATGGCGGGGCCCCACGGTCGCGCCCGTAGGACACCCTGGTCGGCGCGCGGCAAGGGAACACCCGCGGGTCCCGCGGCTCGACCGAGCCGCCGGGTCGTGCGCTGCCCGTGTGGTCGGCGACGTCGACCGCGGGGACCCGTCGGCGAGCGTGATCACGAAGCCGCGCCCCGGTGATGACGCTCTCGCATGGCCGCCCCGAAACTGTCGGGGGGAGGGTGGAAGGTATACCCGGCGCGTCCGAACCGAGGCCGGATCGGGACGTCCCCTACCCGGGCGACGCGCCGGGTCGAGGCGTAGTCTGGAACCAGAAGTTGTGGTTACATGCATGTAGTTCGTCAATACCTGGGGGGAGGGGCGAAATTGCGCTGCCCGTTCTGCCGTGATCCCGACGCCCGGGTGATCGACTCCCGCGACGCCGACGGCGGCCTCGCCACCCGGCGTCGCCGACAGTGCTCGGCCTGTGGCCGCCGGTTCACCACCTACGAGCAGGTGCTGCTCGAGGTCGTCAAGCGCAGCGGGGTCACCGAGCCGTTCAGCCGGGAGAAGGTGATCAGCGGGGTGCGGCGGGCCTGCCAGGGCCGCCCGGTCGACGAGGACGCCCTGCAGAAGCTCGCGCAGACCGTCGAGGACCGGGTGCGGGCCCGCGGCAGCGCCGAGGTGCCCAGCCACGAGATCGGTCTGGCCATCCTCGACCCGCTGCGGGTACTGGACGAGGTCGCGTACCTGCGCTTCGCGAGCGTCTACAAGTCGTTCTCCAGCACGGAGGACTTCGAGAAAGAGATCCACGACATGCGCCACGCCTCCGACGGCCCGTAGGGCGGAGACCGATGAACGACACCCCCGGACGTGGTCGCGAGCTGCGTCGTCTGTTCAGCCGAAACCGAGGAGATCACGAGATGGAGCAAGCCCCCACCGGTACGGCCGACCTGGTCGACGGAGGCATCAAGCTGAACCGCCGCTTCACCCAGGCAGGCGTGCACCCGTTCGAGTCGGTCGAGTGGGAGCTGCGCGAGGCGAAGCTGGGCGAGAAGTTCCACCAGTCCGGTGTCGAGTTCCCGACGTCGTGGTCGATGAACGCCACCAACATCGTCGCCCAGAAGTACTTCCGCGGGCAGCTGGGCACCGCGGCACGCGAGTGGTCGGTCAAGCAGATGATCGGGCGCGTCGCAGGCACCATCACCGGCTGGGGCCGGGAGCGCGGCTACTTCCGCACGAGCGACGACGGCGACACGTTCGAGGCCGAGCTCACGCACATCCTGTTGCACCAGATGGCGGCGTTCAACTCGCCGGTGTGGTTCAACGTCGGCTTCGAGGAAGCCCCGCAGTGCTCGGCGTGCTTCATCCTCTCCGTCGACGACACGATGGAGTCGATCCTCGACTGGAACACCCGCGAGGGCCGCATCTTCCGCGGCGGCTCCGGCTCGGGCATCAACCTCTCCCGCATCCGCGCGTCCAGCGAGCAGCTGTCGAAGGGCGGCACGGCCTCCGGCCCGGTGTCGTTCATGCGCGGCGCCGACGCGTGGGCGGGCACGATCAAGTCCGGCGGCAAGACCCGCCGCGCGGCCAAGATGGTGGTGCTCGACGTCGACCACCCTGACATCCGCGAGTTCATCTGGTGCAAGGCTAAGGAGGAGCGCAAGATCGGCGCACTGGCCGCGGCCGGTTTCGACATGTCGCTCGACGGCGACGGCAACATCTCCATCCAGTACCAGAACGCCAACAACTCGGTGCGCGTCAGCGACGAGTTCATGAAGGCCGTCGAGGCCGACGCCGACTGGCACCTCCTGGCCCGCACCAACGGCCAGCCCATCGGCGAGCCGGTGAAGGCCCGCGAGCTGTGGCGCGAGATCGCCCAGGCCGCGTGGGAGTGCGCCGACCCCGGCCTGCAGTACGACACCACGATCAACCGCTGGCACACCTGCCCGGTCAGCGGCCGGATCAACGCCAGCAACCCGTGCAGCGAGTACATGCACGTCGACGACTCGGCCTGCAACCTGGCCTCGCTCAACCCGCTGAAGTTCCAGCGCGCGGACGGCACCCTCGACGTCGACGCGTTCGGCCACGCCATCGACATCGTGTTCCTCGCGCAGGAGATCATCGTCGGGGCGTCGAGCTACCCCACGCCGGAGATCGGGCGCAACGCCAACGACTTCCGCCAGATCGGCATGGGCCTCACCAACCTGGGCGCCTACCTGATGAGCCGCGGCCTCGCCTACGACTCCGACGGCGGTCGGGGCACCTCCGCGGCGATGACGGCCTTCATGACCGGCCGCGCGTACCTGCTGTCCGCGCACATCGCCGACGCGGTGGGCCCGTACGCCCGCTACGCGGAGAACCGCGAGGCGCACAACGCGGTGATGCGCATGCACCGCGACGCCGCGCTGACCGTCACCGACTGCCCCGACACCGGGCTGCTGACGGCGGCCCGCGACACGTGGAGCGAGGCGGTCACCGCGGGCGAGGCCCACGGCTACCGCAACGCGCAGGCCACCGTGATGGCGCCCACCGGCACCATCTCGTTCCTCATGGACTGCGACACCACCGGCATCGAGCCCGACTTCTCGCTGGTCAAGTACAAGACGCTGGTCGGGGGCGGCAACCTGACGATCGTCAACCGCACCGTGCCCGCCGCGCTGCGGGTCCTCGGCTACGACGAGGGGGCGATCGAGCGGGTCTCCGAGCACATCCTCGAGCACGGCTCGATCGTCGGCGCCCCCGGGTTCGACGCCGAGCACCTGCCGGTGTTCGACACGGCCGTCGGCGAGCGGGCGATCAGCCACCTCGGCCACATCAAGATGATGGCCGCGATCCAGCCGTTCGTGAGCGGCGCGATCAGCAAGACCGTGAACATGCCCGCCACGGCCACCGTCGAGGACATCGAGGACGCCTACCTGCAGGCGTGGAAGCTCGGCGTCAAGGCGATCGCGATCTACCGCGACGGCTCGAAGTCCGCGCAGGTCCTCCGGAGCGACAACAAGGAGAAGGAGCCGGAGAAGGTCGTCATCGAGGTTCCGGTGGCCACCCCGCTGCGCAAGCGGATGCCCAGCGAGCGCCAGTCGATCACGCACAAGTTCTCGATCGGCGGCCACGAGGGCTACATCACCGCGGGCATGTACGAGGACGGCAGCGTCGGCGAGATCTTCCTGACCGACATCGGCAAGGAGGGTTCCACGCTGCGGGGCATGATGAACGCGTTCGCGACGAGCATCTCGCTGGCCCTGCAGTACGGCGTGCCGCTCGAGACGCTGGTGCGCAAGTTCAGCTACATGCGCTTCGAGCCCGAGGGCATCACCGAGAACCCGCAGATCCGCTTCGCCAAGTCGATGCCGGACTACATCATGCGGTGGCTCGCCTCCCGCTTCCTCGACGCGGACTTTCAGGAGGAGCTCGGGATCCAGACCCCCGAGGTGCGCGCCCGCACCACGGCGGCCGCGCCGCCCGCGGCCGCACCGGCGGCCGTCGCGGCGGAGGAGACCCGCCGCCCGGCGCTCGACCTCGGCCCGGCGTGTGGGCAGTGCGGCGGCATGATGCAGCGCACCGGCAGCTGCTACACCTGCAGCAGCTGCGGCAACAACACCGGCTGCGGCTGAGCCGCCCGCCGTCTGCGGCAGCCTGCGGCGCTGGGCACGGGCCCCGCCCGGGGCCACTTCGCGGAGGTTGTGGCGTCCTCGCACAGGGTCGGCCGTGTGCGAGGACGCCGCGCGGTGTGCGAGGTGCGTCTGGTGCTAGCCCGGGGGACCTGCCGCCACCCGCGCGCGGAACGCGGCGAGCGACTCCGTGGGTGGGTAGGTGGCCTCCAGCCACCAGGTGGCGCCCGCCTGCGCGTAGTCGTCGACGAGCGCGGCGTCCCGGGTGGTGGCGGTGTGAAAGAAGATCACGTCGAACGGCGAGAGCGCCGTTTTCGGGGTTCGATCACTGGAAACGGCGGCCTCGCCGCGATCACGGTGGGCGGCGACGTGCCGGGCGCAGGCGGCCAGCTCGTCGGGGGTCAGCTGCTCGAGGAAGTGACCCTTCTTCAGGGGCGCGACCCCGTCCCAGCGTGCGGCGCGGCGGAACGGGGCACCGCCAGGCCAGTAGCCGCCGACCCACACCGGGATCCGGGGCCGCTGCACCGGCGCAGGCCCCATCTGCGCGTACTCCACCGCGAAGTGGTCGGTGCGGTGGTCGACCGACTCCCCGGTCCACAGCTTCGCGAGCAGCGCGAGGGTGTCGTCGTAGCGGGCGGCGCGCGCCCGGTCGGGCTCGCCTTCGCCCAGCGGGGCGAAGTCCCAGCTCCCGCCCAACCCCACGCCCAGGACCAGGCGGCCGCCGGACAGGCGGTCGAGCGTCGCGGTCTCCTTGGCCAGCTTCCACGGCCGCCGTCGAGCGACCGGCGTGACCAGCGTGCCGAACCGCAACCGCTGCGTGGCCAGCGCGACGGCCGTCAGCGCGACGGTGGTGTCGGCCAGCACCCCGCTGCCGTCGAACGTGGCGAGGATGTTGTCCCACAGGAAGAACCCGTCCCAGCCCGCGGCCTCCGCCTCCCGCGCGAGCGCGCACAGCGTCGGGACGTCGTAGTCGCCCGAGGCGGGCGCGTAGATCCCGAACCTCACGCGTCCGCCCCCGGGCGCGACCGAGCGTCGCGCCGCCCGTGCGGTCCGCGCGCGGGCTCGTGCTGCTGCACGCCGTACGCGTGCGGGTGCGCGGTGGGATCGGGCGGATGGGCGCGGGGCCCGTGGTGGTGCGTGCTGTGCCGGGCGACCGCCCGCGCGTCGGCGGACCCGTTCTCCCGCAACGCGTCGACGATCGCCCGGTACGGCACCGGGGCGCCCGCGTGGTGCTGCACCTCGGGCAGGAAGGCCCTCGCCGCCGCGGTGTCGCAGCCGAGCAGCCGCGCCGCCTCGGCCAGCGCCAGCTTCGAGTCCCGCGAGCTCACGGCCGGATTCCATAGGTAGGCGCGAAGTGGTGCTTGCGCAGCAGGGTCGCCTCCCGGCCGGCGCTCGGGCGGGCGGGCGAGCGCGGCGGCGCGAACGCGCACGCGATCTCCTCGCCGACCAGCCTGCCCTTGTCGGTCAGCCGCACCGCGTGATCAGTGATCACGAGCAGCCCCAGGGCTTCGAGGTCGCGCATCGGACCGAGGTCGGCGACGTCCACGCCGTGCCGGGCCCGGAACAGTGAGCGGTCGAGCAGCGGCGCGTTCTTCACCGAGAACATCACGTCGCGACACAGCTCCTCGTGCGGGGTCAGGACGGCCGCGCGCCACCTCGGCGACCGCCCGGCCCGCACCGCGGCGGCGTGCCCGGCGAAGTCGAAGTGGTTGCAGTGCTGCACGCCCGGAAAGTAGCCGTACGCCCCGGCGCCCAACGCCAGCGAGTTGGCCCGCGACGGCAGCGCGTCCTGGGTGAACGTCGCGGGGTCCGCGGCAGGCACGGCGAAGAAGTCGCCGGGCAGCTCGTGGTGGCCCGCCTCCTCCAGCAGAAGCCGCCCGGCCAGGTGCTGGGTCTGGATCTGCAGGTGGTCGGGCAGTCGGACCCGGCCGCGCTCGACGTCGCTGCGGGTGCGGGTGCCGTGGTCCACGAAGAGGAAGTAGGTCGAGACCGAGTCGGGGCGCAGGGCGACCGTGGACGCCACCGTCGCGACCCAGCTCTCCACGCTCTGCCCCGGCAGCCCGTACATGAGGTCGACGTTCACGGTGAACGCGCGCAGCCGCTCCAGCGCGTCGGCGAGGAACGCGCTGCCGTGCCGCCGGTTCGTCGCGTCCAGCAGGTCGGGGTCGTCGCTCTGGTAGCCCAGGCTCACCCGCCGGATGCCGTGTGCCGCGAGGACGTCCAGCACGGCGTCCGCGCGGGCCGGGTCGGCGAACAGCTCGGGGTGCAGCTCCATCGTGCCGAGCAGGCCGTCGGCCAGCGCGCCCGCGCGGTCGAACCCGTCGAGCAGGCGCGCGAGCGCGTCGGGCGGCAGCAGGCTCGGGGTGCCGCCGCCGAGGTAGAGGTAGGTGAGCCGGACCTCGGTCTCGCGCTGGTGGACCTCGAGCTCGCGCAGCAGGTCGTCCAGATAGACGCCGATGCGCGGGTCCCGGTCGCGCGCCACCGTGAGGAAGTAGCTGCAGAAGTCGCAGCGTCCGGAACAGAACGGCAGGTGGACGTAGCCGGACGCGGTGCGCGCAGGCCGGGGCGGCAGGTCCAGCATCTCGACGGGATCCAGGTCGGCCAGCCCGGGCCACACGCTCAGGTAGTAGTGGTCCAGGCTGTTGCGCCGCAGGTGGTCCGGCAGCGCGTCGACCTCCCACTCCCGCAGCAGCTGCTGCGCCCGCGCGACGACGTCCACGCCGCCATTCTGCGACGGAAACAGAGATCGCCGGGTCCGGGACGCGCGGTGTGCACGTCCCGGACCCGGCGATCGGCGGCCCGGAGGGGGTGGGCCGGGTCAGATGGCGGCGTCGAGGCCCTTCTCCTTGAGCAGCTCACGCTGGTTCGGGTTCACCGACGGCCGGAACGGCACCTCGACGACGGTCGCGTCGACCGGCGTGCCCGGCGTCTCCGAGAACCGGTCGGGAAGGCTGACCGAGAGCTTCTGGTCGATGTTCGACAGCCGCACCGGCACGTAGCCCAGCGCGATGTTGGACTGCAGCTCAGGCGACCACCACGGCGAGGTCAGGTAGCCGATCGGGTCGCCGTCCGGGGTCTCGCGGACGAGCCAGAAATCAGGGGCGTACTCGTCGATCGGCCTGCCGGCAAGGCGCATGCCGACCATCTTCAGCTTGTAGGGCGGGTTGCCCGCGTCGATCTGCTCGCGGGCCTTCTCCAGCGCGGCCTTGCCGATGTAGTCGGCCTCCTTCTTCCGCGGCACCTGGTAGCCGAGGTTGACCTGGAACGGCAGCGTCTCGATGTCCATGTCCTGGCCCCAGGACAGGATGCCCGCGGCGACCCGGCGGTGGTGGGCGGGCGCGATCACCATGAGGCTGTGCGCCTTGCCCGCCTCGAGGACGGCGTTCCACATCTCCTCGGCGTGCAGGGACGCGTCGCGCAGGTAGATCTCGTAGCCCTTCTCACCGGTGAACCCGGTCTGCGAGATGATCACCGGCAGGCCGTTGATGGAACTCTCCATCAGCCCGTACGAGGGCACCTCGGCCAGCTCGGGGCCGAACAGGTCGACCATGAGGTCCACCGACTTCGGGCCCTGGATCTGCACCGGCGACACGTCGATCTCGGCGATGTCCACGTCGAACCGGCGGCCGACGTTCACGCCCTGCAGGTACATGCCGATGTCGGAGTCCGAGAGCGAGAACCAGAACTCGTTCTCGGCGACGCGCAGCAGCACCGGGTCGTTGAGGATGCCGCCCTTCTCGTTGCAGAGGATCACGTAGCGCGCGCGCATCACCGGGATCTTGGTGGCGTCGCGGGTGATCACGAAGTTGACGAAAGCCTCGGCGTCGGGGCCCTTGACCTGGATCTGCCGCTCGACCGCGACGTCCCACATCGTCACGTGGTTGACGAGGGCGTCGTACTCGACCATCGGGCCGCCGTCCTCGTGCCTGACGTAGCCGCGGGGGTGGTAGACCCGGTTGTAGACCTCCGCCCGCCAGCAGCCCGCCTGCTGGGACAGGTGCCAGTACGGCGACTTCCGGATGCGGGTGGAAATGAGCAGCTCGACCTTTGTGGGGCCGGACTGCCGCAGGTTGATCGGCACCTTCCGATCCGACTGGTCGACGGTGGGCTCGTTGTGGTGGCTGGACATTCCTGCGGCTCCATAGCGCATCGACCGGCTGGGATTCGTGACCGCAGACGGCGTCAAACGCCGCACTCTGCTGCGCGCCGGACGGTACTGCGGTTCCGCGTAATGGTCAACAACTTCCATAATGTGGAACTATGTCTGGTCCGGTCCCCATTCGGGGTGACCCAGCCTCCTCGCAGAGCGGGCCTGCTCCTCGCAGGTCCCCGGGAGTCTGCGAGGTGTCAGTGCGCTCTGCGAGGTAGTGGGCCGGGCGGCGGCGCGTCGCTTCACGCCGGGGGGACCGAAGCCTTCGCGGGGTCAGCGGAGTCGGGAGTGGGCGCGAGCAGCCAGTCGATGTCGACCTCCTCGCCGCCCACGCTCGCCGAGTCCCACGCCTCGCTGACCAGCAGGGTGTGCAGGGTCGCGGTGCTCAGCCGCTCCAGATGCGCCAGCAGGGTGGCATCGTCGGGCAGGCCGCGCAGTCGCGACTCGAGCCGGGCGCAGCTCCGCGTGCACCCGCGAAGCCAGCGGCGTCGCGAGAACCACGTGGTTGCCCGCGCCGCGGCCCAGCGTGATGGGCTGGCCGCCCAACGGGAAACACCGCCCGGTCAGCTCGCCGCGGATTCCCACCAGTCGCATCGTGATCCCCCTCCGGGGTGTGTCTCGGCTTCCCGGTCCCTTCACGGACGGGGGCGCCGTCGCGGTTCACGTAGGGTGCGGCCGTGGCCGAGCGCGAGCGTGATCTCGAACGCCTGCTGACCTTCGTCGACGCCATGGTCGCGATCGCCGTCACGCTGCTCGTGCTCCCGCTGGCCGAGGCAGGCGCCGAGGCCAACGACGCACCGGTCGCCGGGGTGCTGGCCGAGCACGCCATCGACCTCATCGGATTCGCGCTGAGCTTCGTCGTGATCGCCCGGCTCTGGGTGGCCCAGCACCGGATCGTGAGCGTGCTCGAGCGGCAGAGCACCGGGTTGATCTACCTGCTGCTGGGCTGGTCGCTGACGATCGTGTTCCTGCCGTTCGCGACAAGCCTGGTCACCGAGAGCAGCAACGACGGCCTCGCGAAGATCCTCTACATCGGCACGATGGCGGTGAGCTCGCTCCTGCTGGCGGTCATCGCGTGGACGATCAGGCGCAACCGCGGCCTGCGCGACACCGACGACGCTCCCGACGCCGTCCAGGCGGCCGCCACGACGGTCACGTTCCTGCTGGCGCTGGCGCTCTCGCTCGCGTTCCCGGTGCTGAGCTACTGGCCGCTGCTGCTGCTCGTGCTGACCGACCCGGTCGTCGGCCGGATCCGGCGGGCCCGGGCGCGAGCAGTGGCTGATCGCCAGCTCGGCGCGCAAAGCGGCCAGAGCTGACCGGACCTGCGCCGAGCTGGTGATCACCGGGTGCGGGGGCCGCCCGCTCAGGCCTGGGGCGTCAGCCGATCTCCTTCGACAGCACCTCGGCGAGCCGGGCCAGCTCGGACCGGACGCTGGCCTGGAGGGCGCTCAACCGGGCGGCCTCCTGGTTGGCCTGGTCGACCACGCGCTTCGCGGTGTTCTCCGCACGCAGCTTCGTCTCCTCGGCGACGGCCGCCGCCTCGTCGCGCAGGCGGTCGGCGGCGCGGACGGCGGTGGCGTGCAGCTGCTCGGCCTGGTCGCGGGCCGAGCTCAGCTGGTCGGCGATCTGCTGCTCGCGCTCCTGGAGCTCGGTGGCCCGGCGCGTGGCCTGCTGCTCCAGCGCCGACGCGCGGGAGATCAGGTCCTGCTCGATCTCGTGCCGGTGCTTCTCCGCGTCGGTGCGGGCCTGCTCGATGATCGACGTCGAGTCGGCGCTCGCCTGGTTGCGCAGCTCGGCGGCCTCCTGCTCGGCCAGCCGCAGCAGCTTCTCCGCCCGCATCCCGAAGCCCTCCTCGCCGGACGGACCGCCGCCGGAGGCCGGGCGCTGGCGCAGCTCGTTCTCCAGGTACTCGACGTGCTCCGCGGTGGCGGTGAGGCGGCGGCGGGTGTCGGACAGCTCGGCCTCGAGGCGGGCGATCGTGGCGTCTCTGTCCGCGACGAGCGCGTCGACCTGACGGCGCTCGTAGCCGCGGAGGGCGGTGTCGAACTGCGGACGGGTGGCGGACGACGTCGAAGCGGCGGTCGAGACGGGTGCGGCGGAATCGGCCACGAGGGCTCTGCCTCTCTTCGGTAATAGGGGGTATCGACGTTACTGGTGCGGCTGGTCGCCGTGCGCCAAAGAATTCTCGATCATGTCGAGTACCGACGTTCGGAGCAGCGAGACTTGCGCGGATGTCGGCTGCATGCGGCCGAAAAGCAGACCGGTGATGTAGAGCGCGCGCAAGGGGGCGCTGATGTCGGTGTGGCGATCGGCCCCGAGGAGGCGTTTGACGGCGCTGTTGGCCGAGTTCAGCAGGAACGTCGCGGGCGGATCTCCGACACTCGCCGCCGCGGGGTCGGTGGGCCACCACAGCGCCGGGCGGTCGGCGGGCTCGAAGGTCGCCACGACAACCGCGACGTGCTCGTCGGCGAGGGCCGCCCGGGTCTTGGCCGCCAGCGCTTCGGCGGCGTCGACGTCCGGGTGCGGGACGGGCCGGGCGAGCTCGACCACGTTCGAGGCGTTGACCTCGCGGAAGTGGCTGCGCTCGGCGTCGTCGACGATCTGCAGCAGGTCGGCCTCGTGCAGCCCGCTCGCGTTGACGACGAGCACACCGGCGTGCGTGGCCACCTCGGCGAGCGCGTGGTAGGTGTCGGCGTCGCGCACGTAGGGGACCGGTCCCGGGCTGTCGACGAGCTGCTGGATCGTGCGGTCGCCATGGGTCGTCTCGTAGGGCAGCGTCGAGCGGAGCAGGTCGCGCACGTCCGGCTCGTTGACCGCGAGCGCCTTCAGGCCGTCGGCGTGCAGCCGCACGATGTCGCGGTAGACGTCCGGATGCAGGTTCTGCACGATGATCAGCTCGGTGAGCAGCCGGAAACCGATCTGCTTGCGGACGAACTGCAGCGCCGCCGACTCCTGCAGGCCTTCCCGGGAGGCGGTCAGCGGCAGGCTTCCGGCGTCGATGACGGCCCGGCAGAAGAACGCCCACCGCGGGACGACGAGGTCGTCGGTGTCGGCGACCAGCATGCCCTTCGAGTAGATGCGGTCGCCGGTGCGGTATCCGGGCCGGGCGGTATAGGGAAGGACGAAGGCGAGCCCGACGACGTTCGCCGACTTCTCGTCGAAGGGAATGATGCCCATGGCCTCGAAACCGAAACGGTCCCGGCACCAGGCGAGCTGTTCTTCGGTGGAGAGCCGCCACGGCGGCGGCTGCCCGGAGACCGTCTCGTCCACGACGCGGACGGGGACGTCGAGCAGTTCGGCGAAATCGCCTGCGAACTGCGTGCACGCGTCGGTGTCGCACCAGCGGTGGAAACCGTGCCGCGGCCGCAGCCGCACTTCGGTGCCCGGCTCGGCGAGGGGCTGCAGCGCATTGCCGACGGTGAACGTGCCGTCGCTCTGCCCCACCCAGCGCACCGTGGGGGCGTCGGGCCACTTGGCGGACCGCGACACGACCTCGATCGAGTCGGCGACGAGAAAACAGGACAGCAGGCCGATGCCGAACTGTCCGAGGAAATGGCGGCGGGCGAGGGCGAGGTCGTCCCGCTTGGAGGTGCTGCCGATGATGGACAACAGCGAGCGCATGTCGCTTTCGGTCAGCCCGATGCCGTTGTCGCGGACGACGAGCTGCTCGTATCCGCGGGCGGGCACGATCTCGATGGAGCCGGTGAACCCCTGGTCGAGCTGGGCGCGGGCCTTGAGGGCGTCATGCGCGTTCTGCAGCAGCTCACGCAGGTAGACCCGCTCGCTGCTGTACAGGTGGTGACTGAGGATCTCGACGAGGCCCCGAAGGTCAACCGTGAATTGCTCGCGCATGCGCGGGTCCTCCCCTTCAGGAGCGAGGCACGCAGTTGTCAGGTGGATCTCCAGCGCCCCGACGTCCGACTGGGCGACTTGTCTTCCCGCCGTCGCCGCGGGGCCCCATGGCAAAGACGCTCCCAGCTATGCCACGGGGCCGCCGCTTCTCGTGCGACGGCGCCGAACCTTAGATCTTGAGGTTCTGCTCGATGCCTGCGAGCTTGAAACGCGCCATCGCGAGGTTCGCGCGGGCCCGGTCGAGCACGAGGTAGAGGAAGAACTGGTTCTGTCGCGCCAGCGGGCGGATGATGTGGTACTGCTTGTCCAGCGTGATGAGAATGTCCTCGATCGCCTGGTTCAGGCCGAGGTCGGCCATGGTGCGGAGCTTGGCCTGCACGACGTTGCTGTTGCCTGCGGCGGCCACGTCGAGGTCGAGGTCCATGGGGCTGCCCGCCGTGCCCAGTGCCATTCCGCTGGCGCTGTCGACAAGGGCGACACCGAGCGCGCCGTCGATCTGCATCGCGCCCTTGAGGGCGGTCGAGTGGTCGGTCATGGGTGTTTCACCTTCGGGGATCGGGGAGTTTTCGGGGGACTGCTTGTCGATCGGGTAATCAATGGGAGCCGATAGCCGTGCTTCCGCATTCGCGGTGGGGAGTGCCGCTGCGCCGTCGGGGTCGGCGGTGCTGCGTCTGCGATGCGACGGAGTCCAGGCCGGTCGGCCCGTCTCGTCGTCGAGCGGGTACCCGCCTCGCTGCTGGGTCGGCGCGGCCTGACTACTGACGGTAGTGCTGTCTCCGACCACGGGGTACGGAGACTCGGACGGTCGCCTCCACCACGCCATGGCTGCGGAGAGTATCAGTGTCCAGGGCGCCATCGGGTGACTACGCAACGCTGATGGCGGCATGCGCAAGCCACGCGCCCGGGCGCGTCGGTCACTGTGAGTAGCTATTTCTGAGTGGTATTTTCAGAACCTTCTGAAAGTCGAAGGGGGTCGACGTGCGCGACGCGGCTCGGGTGGCACGGTTCGTCGAGCGGTTCGCCGCCGCGTTGACCGCCGCCGGGATGCCGCGGATGCCCGCGCGGGTGTTCGTGGCGCTGCTCGCCACCGACTCGGGGCGGCTCACCGCCGCCGAGCTCGCCGAGCAGCTGCAGGGCAGCGCCGGGTCGATCTCCGGGGCGGTCCGCTACCTCATCCAGACCCAGCTGGTCGACCGCGAGCACGAGCCGGGGTCCCGCAAGGACCACTACCGCGTCCGCGACGACGTCTGGCACTCGACGACGGTCCGGCGCGACCACGCCATGCGCCGCTGGAACGCCGCGCTGGAGGACGGGATCGCCGCGCTGGGGCCCGAGACGCCCGCGGGCGCCCGGCTCGCCGAGACGCTCGACTTCTTCGTCTTCCTCCAACGGGAGATGCCGGCGCTCGTGGAGCGCTGGGAGCAGGTCAGGTCACACAGGGGGGTGTGAGGTCATGTCGTACGTCATCGAGCTCGCCGATCTCGGCCGCGGGGACGTCGCGGTCGCGGGTGGGAAGGGCGCCAACCTCGGCGAGCTCACCCGCGCGGGGCTGCCGGTCCCGCCGGGCTACGTGCTGACGACGGCCGCCTACCGCGCGTTCGTCGCGGGCGTCGAGGCCGAGATCCTGGCGCTCGCCGCGGAGCCGCGTGCCGATGCGGCGGCGCGCATCCGGGCGCTGATCACGTCGCGGGAGATCCCCGAGGGGATGGCAGGCGAGATCACCGAGGCATGGACGCGGCTCGGCGGCGGCCCGGTCGCCGTGCGGTCGTCGGCCACCGCCGAGGACCTCGAGGGCGCCAGCTTCGCGGGCCAGCAGGACACCTACCTCAACGTCCGCGGCGCGGACGCGTTGCTGAGGGCCGTGCGCGAATGCTGGGCGTCGCTCTGGACGGACAGGGCGATGGCCTACCGCGCCCGCCAGTGCATCGACCCGGCCGAGGTGGCGCTGGCCGTCGTGGTCCAGGCGATGGTCGAGGCCGACGCGGCGGGCGTGATGTTCACGGCCAACCCGACCAACGGGCGCCGCGACGAGGTCGTCCTGAGCGCCGCGTGGGGTCTGGGCGAGTCGGTGGTGAGCGGCTCGGTGACCACCGACGACCTGGTCGTCGAGAAGTCCACCCTGCACGTGACCAGCCGCACGACGGCCGACAAGGCGGTCATGACCGTCTACGCGGGCGAGCGCACGCGCGAGGTCGCCGTGCCGCCGCAGCGGCGCGGAGGGCCCGTCCTCGACGACAAGGCGGCCGCCGCGCTCGCCGAGCTGGGCGTGCGCATCGAACAGCACTACGGCGCGCCGCAGGACGTGGAGTGGGCACGCTCGGGCGGCGAGCTCTTCGTGGTGCAGGCCCGGCCGGTCACCGCGCTGCCCGAGCCGGAGGCGCCGCCGCCCACCGAGTGGCCACTGCCGGACCCGAAGGCGTACTACTTCCGCGCCAGCATCGTCGAGCAGCTGCCCGACCCGCTGTCGCCGCTGTTCGAGGGCCTGATCGACGGGTCGGTCGAGCGCTCGCTCGGCAAGCTGATGCGCGACGCCCTCCACCTCGGCGAGCTGGGGCCCGGCGACCTCGGGCTGCCGACGATCAACGGCTACGCCTTCTACCGCTACAGCCGCGCGGCGCTCTGGCGGATGACGGCCGCCACGCCGAGGGCCATGACGGCGCTTCCCGCGCTCGGGCACGGGCACTGGCGCGACGTCGCCCACCCCGCCTACGTCGCCGCCGTGGCGGCGTGGCGCGACCGCGCGCTCGACGGCCGCACCGACGCCGCGCTCCTCGACGGGGTGCTGGAGCTGCTCGACGCGGGCACCGCGTACTACACGGCGGTCCAGGCGATCATCCCGCTGGCCGCGTCCACCGAGGTCATGTTCACGCGGTTCTACGAGACGCTCGTGCGCAGGCAGGGCGAGCCCGCGGCCGCGACGTTCCTGCTCGGCTTCGACAGCGAGCCGATCCGGGCCGAGAAGGCGCTCTACGACCTCGCGATGTGGACGAGATCGCACGAGGCGCTCGCGGCCGCCGTGCGCGCCGACCCCGCCGCCGTCCTCGCGGGCGGCGGACCGGAGCCCGCCGACGAGTGGCGCGTCCGCTTCCGCGCCCACCTCGACCGCTTCGGCCACGCCACCTACAACCTCGACTTCGTGCACCCGACGCCGGTCGACGACCCGGCGCCGCTGTTCGAAGCGCTCCGGTTCGCCCTCGACGGCGGCGGCACGAGCCCTCATGACCGGCAGGCGGCGTCGGTCCGCCGTCGCGAGGAGCTGACCGCCGCCACCGAGGCCCGCCTCGACCCGGCGCGCCGGGCGGTGTTCGAGCGGCTGCTCCGCTGGGCCCAGCGGTACGCGCCGGTGCGCGAGGACGCGCTGGCCGACGTCGGCCTGGCCTGGCCGCAGATGCGCCGCATGCTCGCCGAGCTGGGCCGCCGCCTCGTCGCCGCGGGCCGGATCGCCGTGCCCGACGACGTCTACTGGCTGCGTCCCGAGGAGGTGCGCGGCGCACCGGTGCCCGCGGGCGCCGTCGACCAGCGGAAGGCGCTGTGGCGGGGCCGGATGCGCGTCACGCCGCCGCAGATGCTGCCGAAGAGCAGGCTGCTCGACCGCTTCGAGTACCTGTTCCCCGCGGGGTCGGGCGAGCAGTCGGGGCCGGTCCTGCGCGGCATCGGGGCGAGCGCCGGGCAGGTCACCGCGCCCGCGCGGGTGCTCGGCGGCCCCGCCGACTTCGCTCGGATGCGCGCGGGCGACGTGCTGGTCGCGAGCATCACCACCCCGGCGTGGACGTCGCTGTTCACGATGGCCTCCGCCGTCGTCACCGACGTCGGGGGGCCGCTGTCGCACAGCTCGATCGTCGCGCGGGAGTACGGCATCCCCGCCGTACTCGGCACCGGAGTGGCGACCCGCCGGATCACCGACGGGGCGCTCGTGCGGGTCGACGGGGACGCCGGGACGGTCACCCTGCTCGACGAGGTCGACCCTGAGGCGGCCGCCGAGGAGCCTGCGCGCCACCGGTCGCGGGCCGTGCTCGTCGTGGGCGGGGCCGCACTGGCCGTCGCGCTCTGGGCGCGGCGCCGTCGCCGCGTCTCACGTTGAGGCTCCGCATTGACGCGCTGCTGCCGCCCGACCACGATCACGGTCGGAATCCCCGAAGGAGTTGCCGCATGATCCTGATCAACGTGAAGATGCCGGTGCGCCCCGACAAGATGGACGAGTGGCTGGAGCTCGCCGACTCCTACGCCAAGGCGGTCAACGCCGAGGAAGGCTGCGTCTACTTCGAGTTCGCCCGCACCCTCGACGACCCGAACGTCTTCCTGGTCATCGAGGCCTTCCGCGACGGCGAGGCGGGCGGGGCGCACGTCGCCACAGAGCACGCCAAGACCTTCTTCGCCAAGGCCCCGTACCTGGTGTCGGCCCAGCCGCAGATCGTCTACATCGACTCGCCCGACTTCACGGGCTGGGGCCCGATGGGGGAGATCCAGCCCAAGTGAGGCGATGAGTTCGGGGCCCGCGGCGGTCCACCCTTCTGGCACACCCGCGAGCCGGAAGGAGATCGCCGTGAGCCTGCCGAAGGTCCGTGTCACGGGACGAGTGGGTGGCCGCGCGCACGGGGCTGCTGGCGGCCGGGAAGGCCCACACCCGCGCGCGTGACGCGCTGAGCACGGCACGCCGCGAGCTGCCCATCGTCGAGCTCGGGAAGGAGTACGTGTTCACCGGGCCCGAGGGCCAATGACGACGAGGGCCCGCCACCGTGGATCGCGGTGGCGGGCCCTCGTCGTTCGGTCAGGCGCCGCCGAAGAGGCCGCCCGAGTCCAGGCCCTGCAGGGCGCTGGACACGGAGTCCGTCGACGGGAGCTGCGGGACCGCCTCCACCGACGGGGCCGTGGGCAGCGAGGCCGACGGCAGGGTCGGCGCCGAGGGCAGCGCGGCCCCGGTCGGGAGGGACGGCAGGGCGTCGGCCGACGGCAGCGCGGGCGGGAACGAGACGCCGCCGGGCAGCGAGGGCAATGACGGCTCCGACGGCAGTGCCGGGAGCGACGGCACCGACGGCACCTGCGGCGTCGCGACGTCGGGCACCCCCGGGGTGGCGCCGTCCACGGTCGGCATCTGGAACGTGAACAGCGCGGGCAGCTCGGTCGCCGGCTTCTGCGCCGGGGCCAGGAGGCTCGGGATGCTCGTCACGGCGTCGACCGCCTCGGCCGCGCCGGGGACGCTGCCGTCCGAGCCGACACCGCCGAGGTCGGGGAGCGAGGGTGCCGCGAACGCGGGCGTCGCCACTCCGAGGCCGAGTGCGGTGAGGCCGAGGGCGGCCGCCGTCGCGCGGGCGAGGCTGTCCATAGGGGGATCCCTTCGTGCTGGGGAGACTTGGGTCGTCGTGATCCGGTGGCATCAACGAAGCCACCGCCGCGAGGGATGTCGTCTTTCACCCGGACCGGTGGCAACATCCGCGCAGGTCGGAGCCCGTTCACCAGGTCGGATGACGATCAGGCCATGCGGTTCACACCACCGTCGGGCCATCATCACCGGAATGGGGAGATGGGCGCGTGCTCGCGGGTCGGGGTCGGGCTCGGGTCGATGGCCGTGCCGTTCGGCGTCGGGTGGTTCTACGCGCGGGTGCTGCTCGACACCACGGTCCGGCCGCTCTACCCCGAGCGCGTCCTCGACGGCGACGCGGGCACCGTCACGCTGGCCGCGGGCAGGTTCGCCCGCCAGCCCGGCACCTGGGGCCTGCGCTGGCCCGAGGGGGTCGCGCTCGTCGGGCCGGTCGCGGAGGCGGACCGCAGGCGCGTCGTCCGGCCGCTGCTCGCCGGACCACGCCCACCGGTCGGCGCCCGCGCCGTGCTCGACGCCGCCGCGTTCGAGCCGGACCCGTCCGCGCGCGGGCTGGAGTTCGTCGACGTCGACATCGCCGCCCCACTGGGCCCCTGCCCGGCCTGGTACGTGTCCGCAGGCGGGGACACGTGGGCGCTGCTCGTCCACGGGCGCGGAGGTACGCGTCGGGAGGCCCTGCGGCTGCTGCCCCTGCTGCACGCGCTCGACCTGCCGAGCCTCGTGCTCAGCTACCGCAACGACCCCGAGGCGCCCCCCAGCCCCGACGGTCGCTACCACCTCGGCGACACCGAGTGGCTCGACGTCGAGGCCGCGGTGCACCACGCCGTCGCGAACGGGGCCCGGCGGGTCGTGCTCGTCGGGTGGTCGATGGGGGCGGCGATCACCGGGGCGCTGCTGGACCGGTCGCCGCTGGCGTGGCGGGTGGCCGCCGTCGTGTGGGACGCCCCGCTGCTGGACTGGCGGGCGACGCTGCGCCAGCAGGCCAGGATCCGCCGCATCCCGCCCGCGCTCACCGGGCTGACCATCGGGTTCACCGGTCGGCGGATCGGGATCGACTTCGACCGGTTCGACCTGCGCCGCCGCCCGCCCGCCTTCCGCCCGCCCACGTTGATGATCCACTCCACCGGCGACACCGCGGTGCCGGTGGAGCCCGCCCGCGCGCTCGCCGCCGTCGCGCCCGCGATGAGCTGGCCGGTGGAGTACCTCGAGGTGCCCGAGGCCGAGCACACCGCGGCCTGGAACGCCGACCCGTCGGCCTACGAGGACGCCGTCACGAGGTTCCTGCGCGGCGTGCTGTGCTGAGCGGAGCTTGCGGAGCGAACATGGGCGCTGAGGCGCCATGGCACGATGGGCGGTGTGACCGAACCAGGCAAGCACACCGCGACGCTGCGGACCAACGCGGGTGACATCGTCGTCACCCTGTTCCCCGACCACGCGCCGAAGACGGTCGAGAACTTCACCGGCCTCGCCACCGGCGCCAAGACCTACCGCAAGGCCAACGCGAGCGGCGGCGACTCCGGCCCGTTCTACGACGGCTCGGTGTTCCACCGCGTCATCTCCGGCTTCATGATCCAGGGTGGCGACCCGACGGGCAGCGGCATGGGCGGCCCCGGCTACGAGTTCGGCGACGAGTTCCACCCCGAGCTGCGCTTCGACCGTCCCTACCTGCTCGCGATGGCCAACGCGGGTCCCGGCACCAACGGCTCCCAGTTCTTCATCACCGTCGGGCCCACCCCGCACCTCGACCGCAGGC
The DNA here is from genome assembly GCA_963750095.1 of uncultured Actinomycetota bacterium. Taxonomy (GTDB): domain Bacteria; phylum Actinomycetota; class Actinomycetes; order Mycobacteriales; family Pseudonocardiaceae; genus Pseudonocardia. Next base: position 94,110 of record CAVVPJ010000019.1, read on the forward strand.
ACACGATCTTCGGCGAGGTGGCCGACGCGGCGTCCCGCGCGGTCGTCGACAAGATCGCCACGGCGCCGACGGACCGCAACGACCGCCCGCTGTCGGAGGTCGTGATCGAGCGGGTCGAGATCAGCTGACGGACGTGGGCCAGCCCGCGCCTCCGGGCGAGGTGGCGGCGTGCGTCCGCCACCCCGACCGGGCCACGCGGCTGGCGTGCGCCCGCTGCGGACGGCCCGCCTGCCCGGACTGCCTGCGTGCGGCGCCGGTGGGCTACCAGTGCGTCGACTGCGTGGCGGCCTCCGTGCCCCGCACCGCCCCGCGGCGCGCGTCGGGCACGCGGTCGGTCGTCATCCCGGCGCTCGTGGCGGTCAACGTGGCCGTCTTCGCGTGGACGGTCGCGCAGGCGCGCAGCTTGATGGACAACAGTGCCGCGACGCTGTTCGACGCGTGGGCGCTCGTGCCTGCCGCGGTGGCGCACGGCGAGTGGTGGCGGCTGGTCACGGCCGGTTTCCTGCACTTCGGGCCGCTGCACATCGCGTTCAACATGTACGCGCTGTGGGTGCTCGGGCGCGATCTCGAGCTGGTGCTGGGCCGCGCGCGGTTCCTCGCCCTGTACGCCGTGTCGCTGCTGGGCGGCTCGACGGCCGTGGTGCTGTTCTCCGAACCCGACGTGCCGGTCGCGGGCGCGTCCGGCGCCGTCTTCGGGCTCATGAGCGGCCTGCTGCTGGTGCTGCTGCGGCTGCGGCGCCCGTACGGCCAGGTCGTCGCGGTGATCGTGCTCAACCTGGTGATCAGTCGGATCGTGCCGGGGATCTCGATCGCGGGGCACGTCGGCGGGCTGCTGGTCGGCGCCCTGGCGGCGGTCGCGCTCGTGTACGCGCCCGCCCGGCACCGCACGCTGGTGCAGACGGCCGCGCTGTCCGCCATCACCGCGGCGCTGGTCGGCGCGATCGCGGTCCACCTGGCTTAGGGGCGGACGCTCGCCAGCAGCGGTGCGACGTCCTCGGGGTCGGCCGCGAGGTCCAGCCTGCCGAAGACGTAGAGGCGCTCGCCGCCGTCCGCGGTGACGGTGTCGAGCTCCAGCAGTGAGGTCTCCCGCCCCAGCCTGCGCACGCGCAGCACCCGCACGTTCGCCACCAGCGGCCACGGGTGGTGGCGCTGCCGCAGGAGCCCGCCGACGGTGACGCCGTCGGCGTCGGCCCGCAGCCGCGGCCGGGCGCGGGTGCCGAAGAGCGCGGCGAGGCCCGCCCCGACGGTGGCGACCGCCGCGATCAGCCCGCCCGCCGGGTCCGCCGACGTCAGCCAGGCGGTGACCGTCCATCCGGCGGCCGCGACCGTGACCAGCCAGGCGAGCACGACGAGCCCGGGCGCGGGCGCCCACTCTGCCGTCACGGATTGTCCACAGGGGCTGTCCACACTGGGGACTACTTACAGTGACGTGGTTTGTCGGGTTGTCGGCTCAGCGCCATCTCATCGTCATCAGCAGGCCGATCACGATGAGGGCGAAGCCGATGAGGAAGTTCCACGAGCCCAGCGCGTTCATCCATGCGATGTTGGGCCCGGCGAGGTAGTTGACGACCAGCCACGCGAGACCCAGCACCATGAGGCCGAGCATCACCGCGATGTAGACCGGATGCGTGGGGCCTGCGACCTTGACCGGCGTGCGGGAACGGCCCTCGCCCGGCGGCGGGGTGTAGGCCGTCTTCTTGCGGACCTTGGACTTGGGCATTGGGGTGACCTCGCGTGACGTGGCATGCGTGCTTGCCCCCACGGTAGCGTGCCGGGCCAACCCGCCGCCGAGCCCGGACCCGGGCCGCCCCACCCTTCCCCAAGCGGTGATCACCGGCTGGGCGCGTTTCCGGTCAGATGTGGCCGCCTTCTGCGCCGAGCCGACGATCACGGGCGCGAGTTCGGGCAAACGCCCACGCGGGCGCAGGTCGGCGGGTCATGCTGCGCGCATGCGCGCGAACGACGCGGTGCTCGGGCTGCTGTCCCGCCAGGACGGCCTCATCACCGCCGCCCAGGCCGCCGAGCACGGGCTGACCGAGCGGACGCTCCGCCGCCGGGTCCACGACGGCGGCTGGGCCCGGGTGGCGCCGGGTGTCGTCCTGGCGGGCGGGCATCCGTGGACCGACCGGGCCAGGGTGCGTGCGGTGGGAATGTGGGCCCGCGGCCGCGGCGTGGTGTCCGGTCCGGCGGCCGGGTGGTGGCACGGGATGCCGGTAACAGCGCCCGCGCGGGTCGAGCTCACGGTGGCGCGGACGTTCGGGCTGCGCAGCCGCCGCGGGGTGCGGGTCCGGCGGCGCGCCCTCGACCAGCGCGACGTCGTCCTCTCCGACGGCATCGACCTCACCGCACCCGCGCTGACGGCGCTGGAGACGGCCGTGGTGGTCCCGGACGGCTCGGCGTTCCTCGACCGCGCGCTCCAGAAGCACGTCCGCTTCCCGGCGGTCTACCGCGCCTACTGCCGCAACCTGGGCCAGGAGGGCGGTGCCCGGATCGCCGAGCTGCTCATCGCGGCGGCCGACCGGGCCGACTCGGCGGCCGAGCGGGTGCTCATCGCCATCCTGCGCGCGGCCGGGGTCACTGGGTGGGAGCAGGGTGTGCCGTTCGGCCCGTGGACGATCGACGTGGCGTTCCCCGGGGTCAAGCTGGCCGTCGAGGTGGACGGCTGGGCGTGGCACATGGAGGTCGACCGGTTCCGGGCCGACCGGCACAAGGGCAACGCCCTCACCCGCGCCGGGTGGACGGTGCTCCGGTTCACCTGGCACGACCTGACCAACCGCCCCGCGTACGTGCTCGCCGAGATCCGCGCCGCCCTCCGTTCGGCTGCATGATCACCAGCTCGGTGCAGGGACCGGCCAACTCTGACCGGGAATGCGCCGAGCTGATGATCACGGACGCACACGACGTCAGGCGCGGGCGGCCAGCTCGGCCATCTCGGCGGTGAGGGTCGCCACCGTGCCCTCGGGGGCGGGGTGGCCCGCCTCGGCCATCCAGTTGGCGAGCATCCGGTGGCCGCCGTCGGTGAGCACCGACTCGGGGTGGAACTGCACGCCGTGGATCGGAAGCTCGCGGTGCCGCAGCGCCATGATCACGCCGCTGGCGGTGTGGCCGGTGACCTCCAGCTCCGGGGGCACGGTGTCGGGCCGGATGGTCAGCGAGTGGTAGCGGGTGGCGGTGAACGGGTCGGGCAGGCCCGCGAGCACCCCGCGGCCCGTGTGGTGCACCTGCGAGGTCTTGCCGTGCAGCAGCTCCGGCGCCCGCTCGATCACACCTCCGTACGCCGCGCCGATGGCCTGATGGCCCAGGCACACGCCCAGCAGCGGCATCGACCGCGCCGCGCACGCCCGGATCGCCGCGATGCTCATCCCCGCGCGGTCGGGTGTGCCGGGGCCCGGGCTGACGAGCACGCCGTCCACCGCGTCCAGCTCGTCGAGGTCCACCGCGTCGTTGCGCCGGACCGTCGCCTCGGCGCCCAGCTGGGCCAGGTACTGCACGAGGTTGTAGACGAAGCTGTCGTAGTTGTCGATCACGAGCACGCGCATGGCGTCAGTGTCCCGCACCGCGACGACCGGTGTCCGCTCAGTTGCCGAACAGCGGAGCCAGGCCGGTGGTGGCACCGTTGCCTTCGACAAACAGGGTGATCTTCTTGTCGGTGTCGGTGTTGCTGCCGCCGCTGGGCTTCTGGCTTGCGACGACGCCCGGTGCCTGACCACTGCCGGTGACCTGCTGGACCTCGACGTTGGTGTAGCCGGCTGAGGCGAGGATCTGCTGTGCGGTGCTCACGTTCTGGCCGGTGACGTCCGGCAGCTGGTTGTCCTTGTTGCCCTTCGACACCTGCAGCGTGACCGTCGAGCCCGGCTGCACCTGGCTGCCCGCGGTGGGGTCGGTGGCCAGCACGGTGCCCTTGTCGCCCGGCCCGTCGACGTCCTTGCTCTCGACCTGGAAGCCCTTCGCCTCCAGCGCCTTCTTGGCGTCGCTCTCGCTCTGCCCGGACACGTCCGGCACCGGCACGGTGGTCTGCTGCACCCCGACCGACACGTTGACGGCGCTGCCGCCCTTCACCCGCTGACCGGGGCCCGGCGTCGAGTCGACGACCTTCCCGACCTGGGTGGTGTCCGTGGTGGGCTGGTTCGACTGGGTGCCGAGGGTGAGGCCCTGGCTCTTGAGCAGGGCGGTGGCGTCGGGGACGCTCAGGCCCGCCAGCGCGGGCACGGTCACGAACGCGGGCCCCGAGCCGACCACGAGGTCGACGTTCGACCGCTGCGGCACCGGGACGCCCGCCGCCGGGTTCGAGGAGAGCACCTTGCCGACCTGGTCGACCGATGACTCCTGCTGCGTGATGTTCCCGACCCGCAGCCCGGCGCCGATGATCTGGTTCGACGCGTCCTGCTGCGCCTGGCCGACGAGGCTCGGCACCGCCACCTGTGACGGCGTGGCGGGACCCGAGAGCAGCTGGTACGCCACGAACCCCACGAGTCCGAGCACCACCAGCACCCCGGCCACGATCGCGACGATCCGGCCCGCCCGTCGCGGCGGCTCCTCGTCCGCGTAGTACTCGTCGTAGGCGGGCGGGGCGGAAGGCGGCACGCCGCGGCCGTTGATCCGGCGGGTGGACCCCGTCGCCGGGCCCTGGTGCATCATCGCGGTGCGCTCGTCCGCGCTCATCACGGCGGGCGCGAAGGGGGCCTGCCCGCTGCGCACCCGCACGATGTCCGAGCGCATCTCCGCGGCGGTCTGGTAGCGGTTGAGCGGGTTCTTGGACAGCGCCTTGAGCACGACGGCGTCCAGCTGCGGCGGCACGGCCGGGTTGACCTCCGACGGCGCCTTCGGGTCCTCCCGCACGTGCTGGTAGGCCACCGCGACCGGGGTGTCGCCGGTGAAGGGCGGCTCGCCGGTGAGCAGCTCGTAGAGCACGCAACCGGCGGCGTAGACGTCCGAGCGCGCGTCGACGGCCTCGCCGCGCGCCTGCTCGGGCGAGAGGTACTGCGCGGTGCCGATGACGGCCGCGGTCTGCGTGACGTTCTGGCCCTCGCCCAGCGCACGGGCGATGCCGAAGTCCATGACCTTCACCGCGCCCGCGCGGTTGATCATGATGTTGGCGGGCTTCACGTCGCGGTGGATGATCTGGTGGCGGTGCGAGAAGTCCAGCGCCGCGCACACGTCGGCCATGACGTCCAGCACGTGCTGCTGGGTCATCGGGCCCGTCGTCTTGACGATCTCGCGCAGGGTCTGCCCGTCGACGTACTCCATGACGATGTAGGGCAGCGGCCCGAAGTCGCCCTCCACCTCGCCCGTGTCGTACACGGCGACGATCGCGGGGTGGTTGAGCGCGGCGGCGTTCTGCGCCTCGCGGCGGAAGCGCATCTGGAACTGGGGGTCGCGGGCGAGGTCGGCGCGCAGTACCTTGATCGCCACGTCGCGGCCCAGCCGCGTGTCGAGCCCGCGATGCACCTCGGACATGCCGCCGTAACCGAGCACTTCGCCCAGCTCATAGCGCTCGGACAACAGTCGGGGGGTGGTCATCGCAGCCGTTTCCTGGGGTGGAGGGGTGCCCTACTACCGGTCAACACGCTTATCGGTCGCCCCCCGGTTCATGCAACAAGGCGACCGTCCGGGCGTCCACGGTACCGGTCGCCATCCCCTGGGGGACGGTCCCGCCGCCGAGGCTGCGGACCACGAACACACCGACGACCACCGCGGCCACGGTGAGCAGCACGAACAGGACGAGCAGCAGGGTGCGGCCGCGCCCGGAGCCCGCCCGCAGCTCGAGCGGTCCGGAGCGCGCCGAGGCGACGGCAGGCGCCGCGCCGCGCGGCGAAGGTGCGGGCACCATCACAGGCGCGGGCGCCGGGGGCGGCGTCTTGACGACGACCGGTGTGGGCGGCGGGGTGATGACCGGCCGCGCACGCGTCGGCGTGAACGGGCCGGTGAGCGACCCCGGCTTGGGCAGCGCCTCGCCACGCCGGATCGCCGCGACGGCCGCGGCGAACTCCCCTCCGGTGGAGTAGCGCTGGGTCGGGTCCTTGACCAGCACCGCCTCGATCAGCTCCCGCGCGTGGGCGGGCACGGTGTCCGGCAGCGGCGGGGGCTGGTCGCGCACCTGCATCATCGCGACGGCCACGGCGCTCTCCGCCCGGAAGGGCCGGTGCCCTGCCAGGCACTCGTAGCCGACGATCCCGAGCGAGTAGACGTCGCCTTCAGGGCCCGCCTCCGCGCCGCTGGCCTGCTCGGGGGCGATGTAGTGGGCCGTGCCCATCACCATGCCCGAGCGCGTCACCGGTACGGCGTCGGCGGCCTTGGCGATGCCGAAGTCGGTGAGCTTCACCAGACCGTCGTTGCGGACGAGGATGTTGCCGGGCTTGACGTCGCGGTGCACGAAGCCGCGCTCGTGGGCGGCCTGCAGCGCCCACGCGGCCTCCTCGACGATGCGCAGCGTCTCGTCGGTGTCGATGGGGCCGCGCGCGATGAGCGTGGACAGCGGCTCGCCGCGCACGAGCTCCATCACCAGCCAGGCGGTGCGGCGCCCGCTGGGCCCCTCGTCCTCGCCGTAGTCGTGCACGAGCGCGATGCCGACGTGGTCCAGCGACGCCACCGTGCGCGCCTCGATCCGGAACCGGTGCAGGAACTCCGGGTCGTCGGTCAGCTCGGGGCGCAGCACCTTGACCGCGACGCTGCGGCCCAGCCGCGTGTCGGACGCCTCCCACACCTCGCCCATCCCGCCGACGGCGATGCGGCGGTCGAGCTGGTAGCGGTCGGCGATCTGCTGGCCCGCGGCGAGGACGTTCATCGCGCCCCCCTCATCGCGAGGCCTTGCCCAACGCCGCGGCGATGACCGCCCGGCCGATCGGGGCGGCGATGAGCCCTCCGGTGGCCGCGAGGTTGTTCGGGTCGCCGCCGTCCTCGACGAGGACGGCGACCGCCACCTGCGGCGCCTCGGCCGGGGCGAACGCCACGTACCAGACGTGCGGGGCGAGGTTCTTCGGGTCGTCGCCGTGCTCGGCCGTGCCCGTCTTGGCCGCGATCTGCACACCCGTGATCTTGCCGTTGCCCGCGTAGGAGTTCTCGTTGTTCACCATCAAGGCGGTGAGCCGCTGGGCGATGTCACCCGAGATCGCGCGGCCGAGCCGGTCGGGCTGGGTGGTCTCGACCGGCTGCAGGTCCTGGCTCTGGATCTCCTTCATCAGGTACGGCGCCATGACCTGGCCGCCGTTGGCGATCGCGGCGACGATCATGGCGTTCTGCAGCGGGGTGAGCGCGACGTCGCGCTGGCCGATGGCCGACTGCTGCAGCGCGGCGACGTCCGGGATCGTCCCGATCGTCGACGGCGCCACGGTCAGCGGGATCGTCAGGTCCGGGGTGCCGATCTTGAAGGCGTCCGCCTGGTCGCGCAGCGCCTGCACGCCCAGCTGCGCGGTGAGGTCGGCGAACGCCGTGTTGCAGGAGCGCTGCAGCGCCTCGCGCAGGCTGACCGTCGGGGACGTGCCGCACGCGTTGCCGTTGTAGTTCTCCAGCGTGGTGCGGGTGCCCTGCAGCGTGATCTTCGGCGCCGCGGTGAGCGGGCTGTCCTCGGTGAACTTGCCGCTGGACAAGGCCGCCGCCGTGTCGACCAGCTTGAACGTCGACCCCGGCGGGTAGGTGGCCTGTATCGCCCTGTTGAGCAGCACCGACGGCTTCGCGGACGTGTAGTCGGCCCAGGCCTTCTTCTGCTCGTCGGTGTTGTGGCTGGCGAGCGGGGCCGGGTCGAACGACGGGGTGGAGGCCATCGCGAGGATCGCCCCCGTGGCGGGCTGGAGCGCCACCACCGCGCCCGCGTACTTCTTGCGGGTGAGCTGGTCGTAGGCCACCTTCTGGACGGCCGGGTCGATGGTCAGCACGACGTTGCCGCCGCTGGGGTCGCGGCCGGTGACCAGGTCCGAGAGCCGCCGCCCGAACAGCCGGTCGTCGCTGCCGTTGAGCACGGCGTCGGCCGCGCGCTCCATGCCGGAGGATCCGTAGATCACCGAGTAGTAGCCGGTGAGCGGGGCGTACTCAGGCCCGTCGGGGTAGGTGCGCAGGTAGCGCAGCCGGTCGTTGGTCTCGGTGCTCGAGGCCAGCACCTGGCCCTCGGCGCTGATCTGGCCGCGCTGGCGCGAGTACTCGGCGAGCAGGACACGCTGGTTGCGCGGGTCGTTGCGGTAGTCGCCCGCCTTCACCACCTGCACGTACGTCAGGTTGGCCATGAGCAGCAGCACCATCGCCATCACGGCGATGGCGATGCGGCGCACCGGCGTGTTCACTGCGCGGTCACCCTTGTCGTTCCACGAGCTCGGTGCCCGCCTCGGCCAACGGCACGGACGGGGCCCGGCGCGGCAGCGGGGCACGCGCGGCGTTCGACACCCGCAGCAGCAGCGCGACGAGCGCGTAGTTGGCCACGAGCGACGAGCCGCCGTACGACAGGAACGGGAGGGTGAGGCCGGTCAGCGGGATGAGCTTGGACGCCCCGCCGACGACGGTGAACAGCTGCAGCGCGATCGCGAAGGACAGGCCGGTGGCCAGGAGCTTGCCGAAGGTGTCCCGCACGGCCAGCGCGCTGCGCAGCCCGCGGGTGATCAGCACGAGGTAGACGACGAGGATGGCGGCCAGCCCGATCAGGCCCAGCTCCTCGCCGAGCGAGGACAGCATGAAGTCGCTCTCGGCGTACGGCACGAGATCGGGGCGGCCCGCGCCGAGGCCGGTGCCGCCGACCCCGCCGGTGCCGAGGCCGAAGAGCGCCTGGCCGATCTGGTACCCGGCGCCGTTGAAGTCGGCGAACGGGTCGAGCCACACCTGCACCCGCACCCGCACGTGGCCGAAGAGCTGGTACGCGACCAGCGCGCCGCCGATGAACGCGGTGAGGCCGATGACCATCCACGAGACCCGCTCGGTGGCCGCGTAGAGCAGCACCAGCACGATCCCGAAGAACAGCAGCGACGTGCCGAGGTCGCTCTCCAGCACCAGGACGCCGATCGAGAGCGCCCATGCCACGAGCAGCGGCGCGAGGTCGCGGGCGCGGGGGAACTCCATGCCGAGGAACGTGCGCCCCGCCGAGGTGAACAGGTCGCGCTTCTGCACCAGGAACGCCGCGAAGAACACGATCAGGAGAATCTTGGCGAACTCGCCGGGCTGGATGGAGAAGATGCCCAGGCGCAGCCAGATCTTCGCCCCGTTGACCTCGGAGATCGACGACGGCAGCAGGCCGGGCAGCGCGAGCAGCAGCAGGCCCGCGAAGCCCGCGGTGTAGCCGTAGCGGGCGAGGGTGCGGTGGTCGCGCACCACGACCAGCACGGCGATGAACAGCACCAGCCCGATGGCCGTCCACGCGATCTGACGGCCGACCAGCACGGTCGGCGGGTCACCGCCCAGCGCCGCTGCGCGCTCCGCGTTGGCGAGGTCGAGCCGGTGGATCATCACGAGGCCCAGGCCGTTGAGCAGCGCGACGCACGGCAGGATCAGCGGGTCGGCGTAGGGCGCGAACCGGCGCACCGCGAGGTGCGCGACCGTGAAGATGCCCAGGTAGGCCAGGCCCACCCAGAGCAGCGACTGCGTGAGCTGCTGCTCCTGGTTGGCCTCGACCAGCACGAGCGCGATCGTCACCAGAACGGCAGCGAACGCCAGCAGCACCAGCTCGATTCCGCGTCCCGTGGGGAGGGCCGGGGCGTCGGGCGGGGTGGGCTGGGATCCGTTGCCGCTCGCCGCCATCAGTCCAACGTCCTGCAGGTCACGCCTGGGATGTTCGAAGCCTGCGGCAGCGGCGTGGTGTTGACGGTCGTGGGGGCAGGCGGCTGCCCGGGGGCAGGCGCCGGAGCGGCAGGCGCCGGAGCGGCAGGCGCCGGAGCGGCAGGCGGCGGAGCGGCAGGCGGCGGAGCGGCAGGCGGCGGGACGGCGGGAGCGGTGGCGGGCGGGGTCGGGGTGGCGGTGGCCGAGATGACCGGACAGGGCTTCAGCAGCCGGTCGCGCAGCATGCTCACGACGCTGCGGGCGCCCTCGATGCCGCTCGCGGTGGGCAGGATGCCGTTCTCCACCTGGCTGCGGTCGCTCTCGGTGAGCTCGTCGGTGGTGATCTCGGAGTGCTCGGCGACCTCGTGCAGCGGGAGCCCGAGCACGTTGCCCCGCACGCCCTGGAAGATCGCGACCTGGCGGCCGTCGACGCCGACGTAGTACTGCTGCAGGACCCACACCCGAGCGAGCGCCCCCGCCGCGCCGAGCACGACGAGCACCGCGAGCGCCACGGCGAGGACCCGCAGGCCACGGCGCTTTCCCGCGGGCGCGACCGCGGGCGCCTGTTCGACGCGGGGCAGGGCGCGGGTCATCGTGGTGGCCGACGCCCGCGCCGCGGCGGAGTCGGGGCGCGGGCCCTCGTCGCGCCCGTCGCCGACCGAGCCGCCGACGATGGGGGCGTCGTCGCCGAAGTCGATGTCGACGACGTCCGCGACGATGCAGGTGATGTTGTCGGGGCCGCCGCCGCGCAGCGCCAGCTCGATCATGCGGTCGGCGCACTCGCGGGGGTCGCGGTAGGTCATCAGCGTGTCGGCCAGCGTCTCGTCGCTGACCACGCCGGAGAGGCCGTCGGAGCACAGCAGGTAGCGGTCGCCGGGGCGGGCCTCGCGCATGGTGAGCGACGGTTCGATGTCCTGCCCGGTGATGGCGCGCAGCAGGAGCGAGCGCTGCGGGTGCGTGTGCGCCTCCTCCTCGGTGATGCGGCCCTCGTCGATCAGCGACTGGACGAACGTGTCGTCCTTCGTGATCTGCGACAGCGTGCCGTCGCGCAGCTGGTAGGCCCGCGAGTCGCCGACGTGGACCAGGCCGAGGCGGGAGCCCGCGAACAGGATCGCGGTGAGCGTGGTGCCCATGCCCTCGAGGTCGGGGGAGTCGGCGACGTGCCGGGTGATCGCGGAGTTGCCTTCGACGGTGGCTTCGCGGAGCTCGGCGAGCAGGTCGTCGCCGGGGTCGTCCTCGTCAAGGGGAGCGAGCGCCGAGATGACCAGCGACGAAGCCACCTCACCGGCGGCGTGGCCGCCCATGCCGTCCGCCAGCGCCAGCAGCCGCGGCCCGGCGTAGACGGCATCCTGGTTGTTCTGCCGGACGAGCCCGCGGTCGCTGCGGGCGGAGTAACGCAGGACCAACGTCATGTTGCGGGGCCCCTCATGATCGGAGCTCGATCACCGTCTTGCCGATGCGGACAGGCACCCCCAGGGGAACCCTGGTAGGCCCGGTGACCTTAGCCCGGTCGAGGTATGTGCCGTTCGTCGACCCGAGATCCTCCACGTACCACTCGTCACCTTGCTGGGAGATCCGCGCGTGCCGCGTCGAGGCGTAGTCGTCGTCGAGCACCAGGGTCGAGTCGTCGGCGCGGCCGATGAGGATCGGCCGCGCGTCCAGGGTGACCCGGGTGCCCGCGAGCGCACCCGCGGTGACCAGCAGCTGACGCGGTGTTCGACCGCGTCCGGTGCGCGGCGCGCGCCTGCCGCCCGACACGATCGCCCGCAGACCGGACGCCGCGTACAGGTCGGAGCGCACCACGCGGAGCGCGGCCAACACGAAGAGCCAGAGCAGGGCGAGAAAGCCCGCCCTGGTCAGCTGCAGCACCAACTCCGGCACTCGCGGCCGCCGTTCCCTGTGCGCTTCTACTGCGTGCGGAAGACGAGGCTGGAGTGCCCCACCCGGATCACGTCGCCGTCGTTGAGCTGCCAGGTCTGCACCGGGTTGCCGTTGACGGTGGTGCCGTTGGTGGAGCCGAGGTCGGACAGCATGGCCGTCTGACCGTCCCAGCTGATCTCCAGGTGCCTGCGCGACACGCCGGTGTCGGGCAGCCGGAACGCCGAGTCCTGCCCGCGGCCGATCACGTGGGTGCCGTGGGTGAGGTCGTAGGTGCGCCCGGAGCCGTCGTCGAGCGAGAGCGTGGCCACGACCTGCTGGCCGTAGCCGCCCTGCTGCCCGTAGCCAGGCTGGCCGTAGCCGGGCTGCTGGTAGCCCTGCTGGTCGTACCCGGCGTCGTAGCCCTGGTCGTACTGCTGCTGGCCGTAGCCGGGCTGGCCGTAGCCGGGCTGCGCGTAGCCCTGCTGGCCGTAGCCCTGCTGGTCGTAGCCTTGGGGCTGCTGGCCGTAGCCGGGCTGCCCGTAGCCGGGCTGGCCGTAGCCGGGCTGGTCGTAGCCCTGGGGCTGCTGGCCGTAGCCCTGCTGGCCGCCGTAGCCGCCCTGCTGGTCGTAGCCTTGGGGCTGCTGGCCGTAGCCCGGCTGGCCGTAGCCGGGCTGGGCCTGTTCGTAGCCGCCCTGCTGGCCGCCGTAGCCGCCCTGCTGGGGGTATCCGCCTTGCTGGCCCCCGTAGTTGGCGCCACCCTGCTGCGCGCCGTAGCCGCCCTGCTGCGGGTGCTCGCCCTGCTCGTACCCCCCTTGGCGCTGGTCGTAGGGGGCAGGGGCATACGTCTGCTGCCCGTACCCGCTCTGGGCGCCACGGTCGTAGCCGTACTGCCCGTTCTCCTCGGGGTGGCCCGGTTGCTGGCTCATGGGTGCTTCTCCTGCGTCGCGTGCTCGGATGGCGTCCCGGCGGGAAGCGTCGGGATCCACTGTCGAGCGGGTGCGGAACTGTCCCGTGTGCAGCGCATCGGAGCGCTCCAGAAAGACTACGACCTCGCCGTAGGTGTCCCATCCCTGGTCGGCGAGTTGTTGGGCAACCGAGGTGGAGAGGTGCTTGACGATCTCCGCCTGGTCCCCGGCCATGCGTTCGAGGTCGGAAGGTCCGAGCATCACGGTGAACCGGTTGGGCGCAAGGAGACGCCCTCCCGCGAGGTGCTCGACATGGTCCTCGGCTTCCCTGAGCAGCGCTTGCACCACTTCCTGGGGAACGACGCTGCCACCGAAGACCCGCGCGAAGGCATCGCCCACCATCCCCTGGAGACGGCGCTCGAACCTGTCGACGCGGCCCAACCGACCTTCCTCCGTTCGCATCGGCGTGTTGCTGGCAATGCCGATCGTATCTGTGCTAGCCGGGTGCGTGGAGTTGCCGGTGGGTCAGTGTCACCGCTGGGGTGGCGACCCTGACTTCTTGCCCCTCTGCTACCTTACGTCCCGCCAGGGCGAGTGGCGGAATGGCAGACGCGCACGGTTCAGGTCCGTGTGTCCGTAAGGACGTGAGGGTTCAACTCCCTCCTCGCCCACACTTTCCTCCTTTCTCATCGCAGCGATCACCCCGCGCGTTGCACGGCGGGTCGGTCGGGGTGGTCGGCAAGCACCACGAGGTCGGCGGCGGACGCGGGCTCGTGCTCCTCGTCGTGGCGGACGTGCGCGGGCAGGGTCCACCGCTCCTCCTCGGGCAACCGTCTCTTGAGAGCGGCCGGGGTCATGCGGAGATACACGCCGATGTCGGCGGGCAGGCGGTGCCGACCTTTGCGACCCAGCAGCAGCGCGCCGTACAGGAGCACGACGCCGTCGTCGGGGAGGGCGGTGTAGCGGTCGCGGTAGGCGCGGTCGGTGCGGGTGTCCCAGAGCCGCGGCAGCACGTTCCCGGAGCCGTCCGCCGCCGCCGGGTCGAGCACCTCGCGGCGCAGCGCGGCCTCGTCGAGCCAGCTCTCGAGGAACGCGTCGGGGTCGGTGCGGCCCTGTTCGAGGCGGACCGAGGCGGGGCGGAGGAAGTCGGCGGCGTCGACCACGACCGTCGCCCGGCCCAGCGGGCGCAAGGCGGTGGCGACCTCGGCGGCCAGCTCGCCGGGCCGGGTCGGGCCCGGGCCGTCGAGCAGCACGCGCACCCGGCCCTGCCTGGCCGCGACCAGCTCGACGATCTCGTCGGCGAGCGCCGCGCGGGTGGTCGGTGTGACGAGCACCCCGCCGATGGTGCCCGACGGTGGCAGGTCCTGCCATCTGCCACACCCGGCCGCGCCGACCCACCCCGGCCCGCTCCACCACCGCGCCGGCCCCATGATCACCGGCTGGGGCTGAGAAGTGCCCATTTCTGGCCGGGATTGCGCCTAGCTGACGATCACGGGTCAGCTGCCGGGGCGGCCGCTACTGGCGGTACCCCTCCACCACGTCCGCGGAGCGCTCCTGGGCGCCGTCGGGGTCCAGCCCGGCCCGGCGGCGCGCGTCGCGCTGGCGCAGCAGGTCCCAGTAGCGGTCGAGCTGGACGCCGAGGGCGTCCAGGCGCGCCTGGTCGGCGTCGGAGAGGCCGCGGCCGATGTGGGCGCGCTCCAGCCGGTGCTCCTCGGCCACCAGCTCGTCGATGTGGCGGTGGATCTCGCGGTCGTCCATGCGCCCATCCTCTCCGATCGGTGGATGCCCACGACGGCGTGCAGGCCCAGACTGGACCCCGTGGCGACGGCGCGGCAGACCGGGTCCTCGATCACCCGGGCGTTACGGGTGGTCGAGGCGGTGGCGGTCGCCGGTGACGGGGTCACCGCCAAGGCGATCGCGCGCCGGCTCGGCTGCCCGTTGCCCACGGTGTACCGGGCGCTGGGCACCCTCGTCGAGGAGGGCTACCTCGTCCGGCTGCACGACGTCCACGGCTACGGGCTGGGCTACCGCGTCGCCGAGCTGCACCGCAGCCTCACCGCGCAGGTGCGCCCGCACGAGTCGTTGCGCACCGCCCTCCGCGAGGTGCACACCGTGGCGGGCGCGGCGGCCTACCTCGCCGTGTTCCGCGACGTCGAGGTCGTGGTCGCGCACGTCGACGACTGCGCCGACCACCCCCGGCCCGACCCGCTGCGCGTCGGCGAGCCCACGCCAGCCCACGCGACGGCGGCGGGGAAGGTGATGCTCGCCGGGCTGCGGCCCGCGCGGCTCTCGGAGCTGCTGGAGCGCACCGGGCTGCCCCGGCTCGCCCCGCGCACGGTCGCCGACCGCCGCGCGCTCGACCGCGAGCTCATGCGGGTCCGGTCCGAGGGCGCCGCGGTGGAGGTGGAGGAGTACGTGCCGGGCGTCGCGGGCGTCGCCGCGCCCGTGCTGGGCGCCGACGGCGAGGTGAGCGCGGCGCTGGGCGTGTCGGTGAGCCGGGCCGAGTTCACCGCGCGACGCTGGGAGCTGGAGAAGGTGGTGCGCGCGGCCGCAGCGCGTGCGGTGGTGGGCTGACCGCCGGGCGCACTAGCGTGCCGGGCATGACCCTGCGAGCCGAGCCGCCGTTCCGCGCCGACCACGTCGGGAGCCTGCTGCGCCCCCGTGCGCTGCTGGACGCCAGGGAGCGGTTCGCCGCGGGCACGGTCGGCAGCAAGGAGCTGCACAAGGCCGAGAACGCCGCGATCGTCGACGTCATCGCGGCCCAGGAGCGCATCGGGCTCCAGTCGGCCACCGACGGCGAGTTCCGCCGCCGGTCCTGGCACATGGACTTCATCTACCAGCTCGGCGGGATCACGAAGACCGACCAGCAGCTGCGCATCTCCATGCACAACAAGACCGGCGAGAGCTCGTTCGTCACGCCCGGGATGGCGGTGACCGGCAAGGTCGAGCTCGAGGAGCCCATCTTCGCCGACGACTTCCGCTTCCTCGCCAAGCACGTGTCCTCGGCGCGCCCGAAGCTGACGATCCCGTCGCCGAGCATGGTCCACTACCGCAGCGGCACGTCGGCCGTGGACCGCACGGTGTACCCCGATCTCGAACAGTTCTGGGCGGACCTCTCCGCCGCCTACGCCGACGAGGTGCGCGCGCTGCACGCCCTCGGCTGCCGCTACCTGCAGCTCGACGACACCTCGCTGGCCTACCTCAACGACCCCGCCCAGCGCGCCGCGATGGCCGCGAAAGGCGAGGACGCCGACCACCAGCACCTCCGCTACATCAAGCAGATCAACGCCGCGCTCGCCGACCGGCCGTCGGACCTGCGCGTCACCACCCACATGTGCCGGGGCAACTACCGCTCGTCGTGGGCGGCCGAGGGCGGCTACGACTACGTCGCCGAGGCGCTCTTCGGCGAGCTCGCCGTCGACGGGTTCTTCTGCGAGTTCGACGACGAGCGCTCGGGCACCTTCGCGCCCCTGCGCTTCGTGCCGCCGGGCAAGCAGGTGGTGCTGGGGCTCGTCACCACCAAGTCGGGCGCCCTGGAGGACGCCGACCTGCTCAAGCGCCGCATCGACGAGGCCGCCAAGTACGTGCCGCTGGACCAGCTGTGCCTCTCCCCGCAATGCGGGTTCTCCTCCACGGTCGAGGGCAACGCGCTCACCGAGGAGGAGCAGTGGGCGAAGCTGCGGCTGATCGTGGAAGTGGCCACGGACGTGTGGAAGTGAGCGCCGTGCAGCCGCCCTCCGGGCTGCAGCAGGGTGACATTCCTGCGGCTGAGTCGCAGCAGGGTGACATTGCTGCGATGTGGGGGCGCGCGCGGTGAGCGACGAGCCGTCCGCGTGGGCCGCGCCGCTCTACGCCGCCGTGCTGGAGCGCGCGCGGGCCGGGCCGGGGAGCAGGCTGCTCGACCTGGGCTGCGGGGCGGGGGAGCTGGCGCGCCTCGCCGTCGACCGCGGCGCGGTCGTCACCGGCGTCGACACCGACCCCGCCGCGGTCGCCGAGGCGACCCGCCGGGTGCCCGAGGCGAGCTTCGCCGTCGGCGACGCGCACGACCCGCCGCCCGGTCCGTTCGACGCGGCGCTCGCGGTGCAGCTCCTCGCGCACGTCGCGAACCCGGTGGCGCTGCTGCGCGCGATGGGCGCGGTCGCCCCGCTCGTCGTCGTCACCGTGTGGGGCCGCGACGCGGAGTGCGACGCGCGGGCGTTCGGCGAGGCGCTCGCGCCCTGGGTACCCCACCGCCGCCCGACCCCCGGACCACCCCCGGTCACCGATCCTGAACGGCTGCGGAAGCTCGTCGGGCTGTCCGGGCTGACGGTGACCGCGCTCGACGAGGTGGACTGCCCGTTCGACTACCCGGACGCGGACGAGTTGGTCGGCCCCGTGCTCGGGTCGGGCATCGGGCGGCACGCGCTCAACCGGGTGGGTCCGCGGGCGGTCCGCGCGGCACTCCTGGAGCGCCTGGCGGACATGCGGCGCCCGGACGGCGGCTACCGGCTGGTCAACCGGTTCCGGGTGCTGACGGCCGCGAGGCCGCCCGCCTGACAGCGGACGGCCGCGCGGCGCCGGGGACTCAGTGGGCCTTCGCCGGGTACCGCGCGGCCAGGAGGCTCTTGCAGTACTCGCCGTTGGTCTCGATGCCGATGCGCTGCAGGCGCGCCCTGCGCAGGTGCAGCGGCACCTGCGCCGTGGTGATGCGCTTGCCCTCGGCGTCGATGAGCAGCGGCGCGTCGTCCCCGTGCGGCAGACCCAGCGCGGCGCGGCGCTGCCGCATCCGCGTGAGGTCGCCCGACGGCGGCACGTCGCCGAGGCTCATCGCCGCGAGCTCGTCGGGGCCGACGCCTGCGTCGACCAGCGGCCGGGCCACCTTGTCCTGCCCGGCCAGCGCGGCCTTCTCGAAGAACAGCAGCCGCAGCTCGTGGAGCTCGGCCACCGCCTCGCCCTGTTCGGAGCCCTCGAACGACTCGACGAAGCCCATCTGGGCCGCCACGCCGCCGTTGATCTCGGCGGCGGCGTGGTGGTCCTTCAAGGACACCTCCGCGCGCGTCACCCCTGGCACCGCCGACACCGCGTCGTAGGCGTCGGCGACCATGAGGAAGGAGAAGTTCGGCGCGCAGAAGAAGGTGGGCAACCGCAGCACGACGGTCGCCACCCCGTCCTCGGACACGGTGCACGACTCGACGAAGTCGAGGTCGGTGACCGGCTCGTCCAGCTCAGGGTCGAGCACCGTGCCCAGGGCACGCCAGACGGCGTCCCGGAGCGTCGTCACGCCTGGGAACCCGCCGTGTCGTCGACGAGCTCGTGCCCGGGCGCCCCGGTCTCGCCCGCGGTGGTGTCGAGCTGCAGCTCCTCGGGCACGTCGATGTCGTACAGCCGGGCGGCGTTCAGGCCGAGGATCTTCTTCTTGGTGGCCGTGGTGAGCTTGCCGTAGTCGGTGAACTGGTCGTCGTCGGGCATCTGCCAGTCGACGAAGCCCTCGATCTGCCACTTCGGCGTCCAGATGTTGTAGTCGCTGCCGAAGGTCAGCTTGTCCTCGCCGACCCAGAACAGCAGCTCGCCCAGGACCTTGGCGAAGAACTTCGGCCGGGCGTGCATCAGGCCGCCGATCACCACGGACAGGCCCGCGTACACGTTGGGCTCCTGCACCGCCATGAAGCAGAAGTTCTCGATGCGCGGGATGCCCGAGTGCTCGACGATGAAGTTGAGGTCCGGGTGGTCGGTCGCGGCGGCGTCGACGTCGACCGGGTCGAACGCGTCCTTGTCCAGCGGCCAGATCGTCGGGCCCTTGTGCGCGTGGATGTTCTTGATGCCCAGCTCCTGGCACTTCTCCAGGAAGCGGTAGGCCTCAGGGGTGTCCAGGCGCCAGCCGCGCGAGCCCTCGTGCCACTCGGCGGTGTAGACCTTGACGCCCTTCATGTTCCACTTCTTGGCGTCCTCTTCCAGCTGCTTGAGGCCCGCCTCGCCCTCGCGCGGGTCCCACCGGCCGTTGACGATGATCCGGTCGGCGTACTTCGGGAGCAGCGACTTCAGCCCGCCATTGCGGTCGGCCGTGTTGAAGCCCTCGGTGTACCAGTCGTACAGGTAGGTGGACTGGAAGATCACCTTGTCGACGTAGCCGTCGATGAACATGTCCTGCTCGAAGTCCTCTGGCGAGACCTTGAGGTAGTGCTCGTAGTCCCAGTGGGTCTCCGGAGGGGCGAGCTGGTGGTAGCCGTAGAAGCAGTCGATCCAGCCCTTCGCGTACTGCTCGCGTCCCGGCTTCCAGTTCTCCCGGCTGGCGTCCCAGAAATGGCTGTGCGCGTCGACGATGTAGTACTTCTCGCCGTCCTTCTCGTACATGGGGTGGAACTCCTTCTCCTACGGAACCAGAATGGCGCGGCCGCGGACACGGCCCGCGTCGAGATCGTGGAGCGCGTCGAGCGCGGCATCGAGCGGGTACTGCTTGGTGTGCAGCGTGACCTTCCCGGCCTGCGCCAGCACCATGAGCTCGGCGAGGTCGTTGTAGGTGCCGACGATGTTGCCGATGATGTTCTTCTCGCCCGCGACGAAGTCGAGGGTG
Organism: uncultured Actinomycetota bacterium; assembly: GCA_963750095.1. Lineage (GTDB taxonomy): Bacteria > Actinomycetota > Actinomycetes > Mycobacteriales > Pseudonocardiaceae > Pseudonocardia. The sequence continues at coordinate 113,157 of CAVVPJ010000019.1, forward strand.
GGGATCTCCAGCTTGCCGCCGTAGCCGATGACGTACATCGACCCGGCGGGCGCGGTCATCGCCCAGGCGTCGTTCTCGGCGCCCTGCTCGGCCACGAAGTCGAAGACGACGTCGCCGCCGCGCCCGCCCGTGAGGTCCTGGACGGCGGAGACGTGGTTGCCGTCGGCCTGCACGGTCTCGTCGGCGCCGATCTGCTTGGCCAGCGCCAGTGCGTCGGGGTTGCGGTCGACGACGATGATGCGCGTTCCGGTGATCGCGGCGAGGGCCTGGATGCCGATGTGGCCCAGCCCGCCCGCGCCCTGCACGACGGCCGTGGTGCCGGGGTGGAGGTCCTTCGCGGCCTTGCGCACCGCGTGGTAAGCGGTGATGCCCGCGTCGGCGAGGGCGGCGACGTCGGCCGGGTTGGTGTCGGGGTTGAGCTTGACGCACGCACGGGCCGTCGTGCGCAGGTACTCGGCCATGCCGCCGTCGTTGGAGGACAGGCCGGGGAAGAAGGCGTTCTCGCACTGCATGTCCCGGCCCGCGCGGCAGGCGAGGCACAGCCCGCAGGAGGGCTGGGGGTGCAGGATCACGGTGTCGCCGACCGCGACGTTCGTGACGCCGTCGCCGATCGCGTGCACCCAGCCCGAGTTCTCGTGGCCGATCACGTAGGGCAGCGTGGGGTTCATCGCCTCCGCCCAGTCGCCGTTGACGATGTGCAGGTCGGTGCGGCAGACGCCCGCGCCGCCGATCTTCACGATGACGTCGAGCGGGCCCTGGAGCGTGGGCTCCGGGATGTCGTCGATCTGGGGATCCTCGTGGTACGCGTGTACCCGGACGGCCTTCACCGCGCTACCTCCTCGACCTCGTTGACTGGGCTCGATTCCAGTGCGAGGTGCGGTGGCTCACAACCGCCACCATTCCGCATGGAGAGAAAACGGGGGTGCGCTACGCGCTCTGCGTCAGGGCCGCGGCGAGCCCGATCGTGGCCGCCATCAGGGCGATCTCGGTGCCCGCCCACCGCAGCACGGGACGCCGTCCCATCTTGAGACGGCGCCGGGCCAGACCGCCCAGACCGCCCAGGAGAACGACGCACAGCGACTTCGCCAGAACCAGCCAGCCGTAGCCGGTCGTCACCAGCGCCGTCCACGACGACACCCGCAGCACCGCGTTGAGCACCCCGCTCACCACCACGCACGCCAGGCAGCCGCCCGCGAGCGTCGAGAAGCGGGGGAGGACCGCCTCGAGGAGGCGGGGGCGGGGCGCGGCCACCGCGAGCACCGCGCCCAGCCCGCCGACCCAGAGCGCGGCCGCCGCGACGTGCAGCGCCACCGTGACGACCGCCAGCTGGTGGTCCGCCGACGCGCCCGCGTGGCCGGTGACGGCCGGAGTGAGCGCCCCGAGCAGGGCCGCGACCAGCAGGATCCGGTGCGGCACCCGCGCGGGGTCCCGGATGCGCAGCGCCGCGCAGACGAGCACCACCGCGGCGCAGCCCGCCGTGAGCAACAGGCCGCGGCCCGCGGTGAGGTCGAAGGCGAACGTGCCCAGCTCGGCGGCGCCGAGCCCGGTGAGCGGGCGGCCGTAGGCCTCCGCGGCGCGGAACGCCACGCCGACGAGCACCATCACGAGCCAGAGCCCCGCGGCGACGACCGTGGCCCTGTCGACGCCGCGGAGCACGTCCGGCAGCTCCCGTGGCGGCCGCTCGTGGCCGAGCGGGAGCAGGGTGGCGACGAGCGCGAGCCCGACACAGGCGACGGCCGCGGCGTCCCCTGCCGAGCGGGTGACGGTCGCGCCGAGAAGCACGGGCAGCGCGGTGACGGCAAGCCCGCCCGCCAGCACGGCGGCGAGCGAGGCGGCGCCGACGGTGAGCCCCGCCCAGCCGACCGGCCGCCAGCCTGTCCCCGCCCGCGCGCGGGCCTGCGAGGTGCTCACGGCCGGGCCCCGTACGCGGGCTCGCCCGCCAGGCCGGTGATCGCGGACTCGGTGCAGTTCCGGCCAGATCTGGTACGTCCGTGCACCCAGCTGGTGATCTCTGCCGGGCCGCCCGCCTCCGCGCCGCGGGTGACCCCGGACCCGCCGCCGGGCCGTCCGACCGCCACGGCGGGACGGGCCCACCGCGACGGCGGGCGGCCAACGGTCATGACACGCGGCCCGTCGTCACGACACGCGGCCCAGGCGCAGCGCCAGCGCCACACCGCCCGCCACGAGCACGACCGCCCCGACGATCCACGGCCACACCGGCGCGCCGCCCGCGTCCGGCGGCGCTGCGGTGGGCACGGCGTCCGGCGCCGCCGCGGTCGCGGGCGGCTGCGCCTGCGCCGCGCCGGGGCCCGCGGTCGTCAGCGTGAACGAGGTCTTGCCGGACACCGGGTGCCCGTCGGCGGACACGACCCGGTAGCCGATCTGGTACACCCCCGAGGGCCCGAGGGGGAGGGCGCCGACGCTGACCGTCGTGTCGGTCTCCGTGACGTTCCCGGTGTGGTAGTCCTTGCCGTCGGGCCCGATCAGGGTGATCACCGTGAAGCCGGGCTGGACGTCCTCGTTGAACGTCAGCGAGACCGCGGACGGCGGCGTGGCGACGCTCGCGCCGTCGGCCGGGTTGCTGCCTTCGAGCTGGCTGTGCGCCCACGCGGGTGCGGCGCCGAGCAGGAGTGCGATCCCCACGGCCAGCGCGAGCGTCACCGCGCGGCGCATCAGTCCGACTTCCCCACCCGACGGCTGCGCAGCAGCGCGCCGCCGCCGAAGCCGAGGCCGAGCGCGCCGACGAGCACGCCCGCCCCGCCCAGCCAGCGGGCGGTGGGGTCGTCGGCGGCAGGCGGGTCGGCGGCGGTCGCGGTGGCGGTCGGCCCGCCGTGCGTGCCGTCACCCGCGGCGGCGGTCAGGGAGACCGACGGGGCGGGGTGCTCCGGCTCGGAGCCGTCGGCGGCGGGCGGGTCGGCCCAGTTGACCACCTTCCCGTTGTCGTAGGTCTGGACGGTGGGCATGCGGATCACGTCGACGTCGTCGGGGAACGGGCCGAGCGAGAGCGGGAAGTCCAGGTACTGCCCCGGCGCGATCCTGTTGCCGGGGTTGGCCTTCCAGGTGACCGAGCCGATCGTCTTCGTGATCGCGTTGCCGTCGTCGTCCTTGAGCGGAGGGTTGAGCGGCACCTCGTTCGTGGTGACGCTCCAGCCCGCGATGGGGGTGGTGCGCACCGAGCTGAACGGGTGGTCCTGGGGGAGGTTGACGGTCAGCGCGACGGTGCCCGCGGCGTCGTCCTCGTCGGGCACCCGGAACGTGACGACGCCGTAGCCGCCCTTCTGGATGGTGCTGGGGTTGGCGGTGACGTGCGCGAACGCTGGCGCGGCGCCCGCGAGCGCCAGCAGTGCGGCCGCGCCGAGCAGGGTTCCTGCACGCAGCAGGGATCGGGACATGAGGGTTCTCCGGTGTGGGGTGGAACGGGTGAATGGGCTTCTTCAGGCCCACACCGGAGGGCCGCGCCTGACGTCGGCGACGGTGCGCAGCCGCGCGAGCCGCGCGGGGAGGTCGGGGGCGGGGACGGGCCGCGCGGGCAGGGGCCGGTCGGCGGGCGCAGGGGTGAGCCTGCGCGGCACCACGCGGCGCAGCACGGCCGCGACGGCCAGCACCGCGGCGTCGGCGTGGCGCAGCGCGACCGCCGCGACCAGCGTGATCAACGCGTGCACGCCGAGCATCGACCAGCCCACGTCGGCGGTCGTCGGGTGCAGCGCGGCGAGCGCGGTGTGCAGCACGAGCTGGCCCGCGGCCAGCACGACGACCGTTGCCGGGAGGCCGCGGGCGCGCTCGGCCAGCGCCACCGACGCGCCTGTGAGCAGCGGCAGCAGGATGACCAGCAGTGACACGTCCGGGAGGCCGCCACCCGCCGCCGCGTGCCCGGTGGCGGTGAGGAGCGCGACGAGCAGCGCCAGCGTGACGCCGCGTAGCCGACCGCCGCCCTCCATGGGGGAAGACGGTAGCTCAGGTGGTGATGCCCAGATGCAGGAGGACGCCCTGCTCGACGCCGTCGAGCTCGGCGCTGATCGCCTTGAACGCGGTGCGGCGCCGCGTGGCGGGCATCTGCTCCGCGGCGCGGACAGCCGTCGCCAGCTCGACGATGCGCGGCCGGGCCTGCTCGGCGAACGCCTTGGCCTCGGGGGTGCCCTGCGCGAGGTCGGTCAGCGCGTCGGCGAGGTGCGACAGCCGCGCGTGCAGGCCGCCGCCCGGCCCGGTGAACTCGGCCAGTCGGTCGGCGGTGACGCCGAGTCGGCCTGCCCGGTAGTTGTCCCAGGTGCCACGGACCGCGCCCGCTGCGGCCAGCGCGTAGGGCGCGAGCAGGGGCGCGACCGCCGTCCCGATGCCGATCAGCCGCTTCGCGCGGGCCTTCGTCATCGGCTTGCGGGCCATGTGCCCTCCTCCTCTCACGCCGCGCCGGTCTGCGGCTGCCCAGAGCTTAGGGGCGGACGGGCGACGCGGCGCGCGTCACCGCGCCGGATGTTCGCTCCGCGCGGGGTTGGATGTTCGCTTCGCTGCCGCTCCGCGCGGGGTTGGAGGTTCGCTCCGCTGCCGCTCCGCGAAGTGTCGGTGTCGGTGTCTACCCTCAAATGCGTGACCGCGATCGAGCCTTCCACTGCCCACCGCACGGGTGCGGTGGCGCTCGACGTCCGCGATCTGGTGCGCTGCCGTCGTCGCATCCACCTCGATCACGACCCCGCCGCCAGAGAGCTGCCGAAGGCGCTGCCCGATCCGGCCCTCGAACAGCGCCGCGCGGATGCCACCCGGCACCGGGGCCTGATCACGGCGGAGATCGCGCGCGACACCGGCTGCCTCATGCTGGCGGAGTCGGGCACGCCCGAGGAGCGGATCGCGGCCACCGCGGAGGCCGTCGCCGATGGGGCGCTGCTCATCTCGGGGGCGCTGCTGCCCGCTGCCCCCGGCTTCCGGCGCAGCGGGGCGGAGCTGCTCGCGCGCCTGCCCGAGGGCGGTTACGTGCCGGTCATCGTGGTGCGCCATCGGGTCACCGATCCCGGCGAGGGTGCGCTCACCTCGTCGCTGACGCGTCCGTGGCCGGGCGCGGCCGTCGTCGATGCGGGGCGGCGCATCCGGTCGCACCCGCGCGACATGCTGCGGCTGGCCCATCTGCACCGCCTGCTCAGCGCGGCCGGATGGGCGCCGACTGCCGGGGCGGTCCACCGCGAGTGGGGCGGCGTGATCGGGTTCGACGCCGACGTCGTCGTATGGCACGACCTGCGTACAGCGCACTGGCCGGGCGGGCGGTCCACGTTCACCGAGTACGACGCGCGGGTCGCGGATCGCCTGGCCGTCGCCGAGGCCGCGGTGTCCGGCCTGCCCGCGTTGGCGCAGCCGTCACGGATCACCGAGTGCCGCCACTGCCTCTGGTGGCCCACCTGCGAGACGGAGCTCTCCCGTGTGCAGGACGTGAGCCTGGTCGTGCGCGGCGAGGTCGCGGTGGGGCTGCGGGCCGCGGGGATCACCACGGTGGCGGCGCTGGCGGCGCAGAACCCCCGCGGCGAGCTCCCGGTGCCGGGCGTGCCGGTGGCCGACACGATCGCGTTGGCCAGGGCGTGGCTGCGCAGCCTTCCGGTGGTGCGGCGGGTGCCGCGGGTGGCGGTGCGGCGGGCCGATGTCGAGGTCGACATCGACATGGAGAGCTTCGGCGAGTCCGGCGCCTACCTGTGGGGCGCGCTGCTGAGCTACCCCGGTGGGGCGCACGCGGGCGACATCCCGCCCGGCTACCAGGAGTTCGCCACGTGGGATCCGCTGCCCACGCTCGACGAGTCGCGCTCCTTCGCCGCGTTCTGGGCCTGGCTCCGCGAGGTGCGCGCGCGGGCCGCCGCCTCGGGCCGCAGCTTCGCGGCCTACTGCTACAACGCCCACGCCGAGAACCGCTGGCTGCTCGGCTCCGCGCAGCGCTTCGCCGGGCGGCCGGGGATCCCGCCGCTCGCCGAGGTGGAGGAGTTCGTGGGGGATCCGGCGTGGGTCGACATCTACGCCGTCGTCGACGAGTGGTTCATCTGCGCGCAGGGCAAAGGCCTCAAGCGCATCGCGCCCGCGGCCGGGTTCGCCTGGCGCGATGCCGAGGCGGGCGGCGAGAACTCGATGCGCTGGTACCGCGCCGCCGTCGGCCTCGACGACGGGGCGCCCGATCACGCCCAGCGCGAGCGGCTGCTGCGGTACAACGCCGACGACGTCGCGGCCACCCGCGCGCTGCGGGAGTGGATGTGTTCCCCGGCCATCGACGAGGTCCCGCTGGCCGCCGACCTCTGATTCGGCGACGCCCCGCACGCCAGGTCGCGCGGTCGCGGCGGTCGTGTCGCCGCCTCGCAGAGGCGGCTGACCCTTCGCAGGGTCCTGGGGCTCTGCGAGGTGGAGGCGGGGTCTGCGAGGCGGCCGAGCGACGGTGGCCCCGCTCCGGCGCGCTGCGGCTGCGCGCGGGCGGCGTGACCGTCATGATCGGGGGATGGCGCCAAGGACGTACGAGCGGCGCGGGACACAGGGCGCCGCCTCCAGCACCCACCACCTCGCCACGGCGACCGCGATGGCCATCCTCGCCCGTGGCGGCAACGCGTTCGACGCCGTCGTGGCGGGCGGGTTCGTGCTCCAGGTGGTGGAGCCGCACATGTGCGGACCGGGCGGCGAGGTGCCCGCCGTCTTCGTGACGGCCGACGACCCGCGGCCGCAGGTCCTGTGCGGGCAGGGGGTCGCGCCCGCACGGGCCACCACCGCACTGCTGCGGGACGAGCTGGGGCTGTCGGTCATCCCCGGCACCGGCCTGCTCCCGGCCACCGTGCCCGGCGCGTGGGACGGCTGGCTCACCCTGCTGCGCGACCACGGCACGCTCTCCCTCGCCGAGGTGCTAGAGCCCGCGCTCGGCTACGCGGCGGCCGGGTTCCCGCTGGCGCCGCAGGTGCCCCGGACGATCGCGGCCGTCGAGCGGCATTTCCGCGAGCACTGGCCGAGCTCGGCGGCCACCTGGCTGCCCGACGGCCGCCTGCCGACCGCCGTGCATCGGCTGCCCGCCCTCGCCGCGACGTGGCGCCGACTGCTCGCCGCCGCCGTCGGGCCTACCCGCGAGGCGCAGATCGACGCGGCACGCGACGCCTGGTACCGCGGCTTCGTCGCCGAGGAGATCGAGCGGTTCGTCGCGACCCCGCTGCGCGACGCGTCCGGCCGCGACCACGCCGGTCTGCTGACCGCCGACGATCTCGCGCGGTGGTCGGCGAGCTACGAGGACGCCGTGGTCGTCGACGTCGATGGGGGAAGGGTCGATGGGGGATGGGCGGTCGCGAAGCCCGCCGCGTGGTCGCAGGGTCCGGTGCTCCCGCAGACCCTGCAGCTGCTGCATGGCGCCGACATCGCGTACGTCGACGGTGTGCCGACCGCGGCGACCGTGCACGTCGCCGCCGAGGCCGCCAAGCTGGCCTTCGCCGACCGCGAAGCCTGGTACGGCGACAGCGCGCCGGTGCCGCTGGACGAGCTCGTCTCCCGCGCCTACGCCGACGAGCGCAGGGCGCTGATCGGTGACTCCGCGTCGATGGAGCTGCGCCCCGGCTCGCCGGGCGGCAGTTCACCCCGGCTGGCCGCGGCGACCGCCCCTGGCGGTGTGCGCGGCGACGGCGTCAGCCCCGCGGGCGTCGGTGAGCCGACGGCCGCGACGACCGCCCGTCCGGCGCCCGGCGCGGGTGAGCCCGCCGTCGCGTCGGCGGCCGGGCCTGGCGTCGGCGGGTCCACGGCCGCGACGACTGCCCGTCCGGCGCCCGGTGCGGGCGAGCCCACGGTCCGCCCGGACGGCGCGGTCCGCGGCGACACCGTGCACATCGACGTCGTCGACGCCGCGGGCAACATGGTCTCGGCGACCCCCTCGGGCGGGTGGCTGCAGTCCTCGCCCACGATCCCCGCGCTGGGTTTCTGCCTGGGCACCCGTGGGCAGATGTTCTGGCTGGAGGACGGGCTGGCGTCGTCGCTTCAGCCGGGCAGGCGGCCGCGGACCACGCTGTCGCCGTCGCTCGGCCTCCGCGAGGGCGAGCCGATGATCGCGTTCGGCACGCCGGGCGGCGACCAGCAGGACCAGTGGCAGCTGTGCTTCTGGCTCGCGCACACCGTCGGCGGCCTCGACCTGCAGGCCGCGGTCGACGCCCCGGCATGGCACTCGACGGCGTTCCCCTCGTCGTTCGCGCCGCGTGGATGGGAGCCGGGTGGGCTGGTGGTCGAGTCACGGGTCGGCGCTGCGACGGTGGAGGCGCTGCGCCGCCGCGGTCACCTCGTGACCGACGCCGGGCCCTGGGCGCTGGGGCGGCTGTGCGCCGTCGGCCGTGGCGAGCTCCTCCGCGCGGCGGCCGACCCCCGCAGCGGCATCGGCGGGGCCGCCGCCTGGTAGCCCGCAGGCCGCCCTCGGCCGCACTTCGCACACGCTCAGGTGTCCTCGCAGAAGTTCGACCATGTGCGAGGACACCACAACCTGTGCGAGGTCAGCGCCGGCTGGGCCCATCTGCCGCCGACCTCGTTCGGTTGCGACGGCGCCGTCGCACGCCACGCATGACGGGGGCGGGTGCCTTCATGTCCACCTCGCCCCCTATCCCCGAGGACATGAAGGCCCGTACGGCGGCACCGGCGGCACCGGCGTGAGCTGCCCGGTCGGCACGGGCGTGCCGGGGGCCAACTCCCGATCTTCGTGCTGTACCGTCCTTCTGGAGTCACGTTCCAGTGTTACGTTACAGCAGGAGGTTGTGGTGGCGGTCGCGGCGCGGAAGCGGGCCGGGGCGGCGCGGGCGGAGGCGACCCGGGCGAAGGTGGTCGCGGCGGCCGGGCCGCTCCTTGTCGAGCGCGGCTACCTCGACACGACGATGGCCGAGCTCGCCGTGGCGGCGGGCGTCGCCGTGCAGACCCTCTACCTCTCGTTCGGCAGCAAGGCCGCGGTGCTGCGGGCCGTGTGGGAGGCCGGTGGGCCGGACCATCCGCCCGGTTGGCCGGAGGTGCTGCGCGCCGAGGCGGACGGGGTCGCCGCGCTGGCCCGGCACGTCGTGGCGACGACGGCGGCGGTCGAGCGCCGCCACCCGCTGGACGCGGTGCTGCGGGCCGCCGCCGCTGATCCCGAGCCCGCCGAGCTGCTCGCCGCGGCCCGCGCCGCGGCGCTGGACGCCCACGCCCGTGCGGTCGACGAGCTCGCCGATCGGCCCGGCTTCACCGAGGACCTGTCGCTGCAGCGGGCGACCGACGTGGTCGCCACCCTGCTCGCTCCCGAGACCTACGGCCTGCTCGTCGTGCGGCAGGGGTGGACGACGCCGGACTGGGCCGAGTGGGCGCTGCGGCATCTGATCAGCGATCTCTTCCCGGGGGGTTGAGGTTCGGGCACCCACCGCCTGGTGTACGGGACCGATGGCGCGCCGACGGGCCGCCGCAGACGCTTCGGCGCGCGCCGCCGGGGATCGGGCAGCCCGCGGGCCGGTCCTTGATGGCGCACCGCTGCCGAGAATGTCGGTGGTCGGGGGCAGACTGGCGGGATGCGGCTGTCGTGGAGGGTGATGCCCGCGCCCGAGCCGATCGGCGCCTTGACGGTCGGCGCGACACCAGGGGGGCTGGCGCTCGTCGTCTTCGGCGCCCACCCCGATGCGGCGCAGCGGGCGGCCGAGCGGCTCGGCGTCGCGGCCGTCGAGGAGGAGCCCGCCGAGGCGACGGCGCAGCTGCGGGAGTACCTCGCGGGCACGCGGCAGGCGTTCGACGTGCCGCTGGACTGGTCGCTCACCCGCGGCTCGCAGCGGCGGGTGCTGGAGACCCTGTTCGCGACGGTCGGCTACGGCGAGACCGTGACCTACGGCGAGCTGGCCGCCCGCAGTGAGCTGGGCAGCGCGTACACGGCCGCCCGGGGCGTGGGGTCGATCATGGGATCCAACCCGATCCCGGTCGTCGTGCCGTGCCACCGGGTGACGGCCGCCGGCGGGCTCGGCGGCTTCGGCGGCGGCAGGGCGGTCAAGGAGTGGCTGCTGGCGCTGGAGGGGGTGCTCACCCCGGCGCTGGAACTTGACGGCCTGACTCGCCGGTGATCGCCAGCTCGGTGCGGAAACCGACACATTCTGGCCGGTTGTGCGCCGAGCCGACGATCACCTGCCGCCGTGGCCGGGTCCGGCTGGTCGCGCGAGCGCGGTCCTGCGCGCCACTATCCTCGGGCCGCGCCCGCTCGGCGTGGCCGGGGCCGGGGCCGGGGCCAGGCCTGGTCGATCTTGTTGCGTTCTGGGGGTCATGAGTCCGGAAACGCAACAAGATCTACCGGCGCAGGTCGGCACGACGCGGGCGTCGCGCGGTGCCCCGCCGACCGGGCCGCCGCGCCGAGCGACACCTCGGCCGTCGCCTCCACCCCCGCCGCGACGCGCACGGTCTGCGCCACGGGCGCGTAGCCGCGCGTCGTGAGCGTGTAGGTGCCCGCGGGGAGGTCGTCGAAGGCGAACCGGCCGTCGGGTCCGGTGACCGCACTGGCGACGACCGCGCCGCCCGCGTCGACGAGCGTCGCCGTGGCCTCGTCGACCGCCCGACCCGACCCGGCGGTGACCGTGCCGACCAGGCGGGAGCGCTTGGGCAGGTCGAGGTCGCGCTCCACGTTCGCGCCCGCGTCCAGCCGGACGCCCACCGCCAGCGGCTCATAGCCGGATCTCGCCGCCGTGAGCGTGTAGCCGCCGTCGGAAACGCCCGCGAGCTGGAACCGGCCGGAGGGGTCGGTGACGCCGGTGGCGGCGACGTCGCCCTCCGTGTCGATCAGCGTGACGGCCACGCCTCCGACCGGTCCGCTGCCGTCCCGCACCACGCCGTGGACCCCGGACGTGCCCGACATCGTCACGTCGTGCCGGGTCGGAGCGTCCGGGCCGACCCCCACGAGCGCGGCGTGCGGCTGGAACGTGCCCGACGCCGCGACCACGAGGTAGGTGCCCTCGGCGCGCAGCGCGACCGCGTACCGGCCGTCGGTGTCGGTGGCGGTGCGTGCCTCCTGGCGCCCGGCCGGGTCGGCGATCGTCACCACGACCTTGGGCAGGCCGTTCCCGTCGGTGCGGGTCACGGTCCCGAGCACGCCCGGCCCGGTGAGCGGCGACGGGGCCTGCCCGCCGCCGTCCCGTCCGGTCGGCGCGGCGACCGCGGTCCCGTCCGGCGAGGGGGCGTGGGTGGCGAAGTTGCCGTGCGTGCCGCTTGCCTGCGGCGTGTCGTGCCCACTCGGCGGCGTCGTGACGTGGCCGCGCGCTGTCGTCGGGGGCAGGGCGCGTCCGCCGGTGGCCGTGCCGTGCGCGTCGTCCCCACCGAACCACGCGGCGCCTGCCCCGTCACCGGGTGCTACCTGCAGGCCGTTCGACCCCGCGTGCTCCGGCCCGTCGACGAGGAACGGCGCGGTGCCGTCCCCGACGGTCCTCGGCAGCGTGGCCACGGCGTGCCCGTTGGCGGCCGCGAGCGCGTGCCGACCGGCGGGCAGCGCGGGCGCGGCGGGAACGGGGCGGTCGGGGATCGCCGCGGCAGGCACGGATGCGGGCACCTCGCCGCTCCGCGCCGCCTCCTCCATGGCCGCGGCGCGGGCGCCCGACATCGTCCGCAGCGGCAGCTCCTTCACGAACAGCACCAGCAGGAACGCGACCGCGACGACGGCCGCCGCCACCAGGAACACCAACGTGATCGAGTTCGAGAAGCCGACGAGGATCGGGTGGGCCAGCCGCGGGTCGATCGTCTGCAGGAACGCCGAGTCGCTCAGCGTGTTCGAGCCACCACCCTGCGCGAGCGCGAAGAACGGTGCGTTCACCGGATTGGCGCGCACGGCGGGGTCGGCCACCGCGGCCTGGAACGCCGGGTCGGTCTGCGCGGCCGACGTCAGGGCGCCCGAGATCTTGTCCGGCAGCGTGGAGAACAGAATCGAGAAGAACACCGCGGTGCCGAGCGTGCCGCCGAGCTGGCGGAAGAACGTCGACGACGCGGTCACCACGCCCATGTCCCGCGCGGGCGAGGCGTTCTGCACCGCCAGCACCAGCGTCTGCATGCAGCTGCCGAGGCCGAGGCCGAACATGGCCATGTAGAGGTCGAGCTCCCAGAACGGGATGTCGACGTTGATCCGGAAGTAGAGGATCACCAGCGCGCCCGTCATCAGCAGCGTGCCGACGACCGGGAAGACCTTGTAGCGGCCCGTGCGCGCGGTGAGCTGGCCGGACGTCACCGAGGCGACCATGATCCCGGCGACCAGTGGGAGCATGAGGAAGCCGCTCTCGATCGGCGACGCGCCGCGCACGATCTGCAGGAACTGCGGCAGCACGGCGATGCCGCCGAACATGCCCATGCCCACGATCACGCCGATCGCCGTGACCAGCGAGAACACGCTGTTGCGGAAGAGCCGCAGCGGCAGCAGGGCGTCGTCGCGGTAGCGTCGCTCGACGACCGCGAAGAGGACCAGCCCGACGCCGCCGACGACGTAGCAGAGGACCGCGTACGGGGAGCTCCAGCCCCACGTGCGCCCCTGTTCGGCGACGATCAGCAGCGGCACGAGGCCGACGGCGAGCAGGATCGCGCCGGGCCAGTCGATGCGGGTGCCTTTGCGGGCCAGGTGGGGCACGTTGAGCACCTTGGCGACGACGACCAGCGCGACCGCCCCGATCGGCACGTTCACCAGGAAGATCCAGCGCCACCCGTCGAGGCCGAGGATGGTGTCGGCGCCCGAGAGGAGGCCGCCGATCACCGGGCCGAGCACGCTGGACGTGCCGAAGACGGCGAGGAACATGCCCTGGTAGCGGGCCCGTTCGCGGGGCGGCACGATGTCGCCGAGGATCGTCAGCGCGAGCGAGAACAGCCCGCCCGCGCCGATGCCCTGCAGCGCGCGGAACGCGGCCAGCTGGTACATCGACCCGGAGAACGTGCAGGTGATCGAGCCGACGATGAAGATCGAGATGGCGAGCAGGAAGAGCGGCTTGCGGCCGTAGATGTCGGAGAGCTTGCCGTAGAGCGGCGTCGTGATCGTGCTCGTGATGAGGAACGCCGTCGTGGCCCAGGCCTGCTGGGACAGCCCGCCGAGGTCGTCGGCGATGGTGCGGATGGCCGTGGACACGACGGTCTGGTCGAGCGCGGCCAGGAACATGCCGAGCATCAGCCCGATCAGGATCGTGACGATCTGGCGATGCGAGAGCTCACCGGGCCGTTGCTGCGCGGTGGCTGTGGTCATCGGATCTCTCCTCCTGGCGTGCGGGAGATCCGCACACCGTGTTCTTGCATCCCGTCCGCGAACCGCCCGAGCAGCGTGGCGAGCTGGCGGCGGGAGTCGTCGGGCCACCCGGACAGGACCGAGGCGACCATGTCGATGCGGTGGCGTCGGCCGTCGACGCACTTCCGCTCGCCCGCCGCGGTGGCGGCGAGCAGGTGGGCGCGGCCGTCGTCGGGGTCGACGCGGCGCTCCACCAGCCCGGCGTCGACGAGCGCCGCGACCTTGCGGCTCACCGTCGACGGGTCGGTGCCGAGCGCCTGCGCGATCTCCCCGACCCGCTGCGGGCCTTTCTCGATGAGCAGGCCCAGCACGTGGGCGATGCCCATGTCGGTCTGGTGGCGCAGCCGCGCGACGATGCGCAGCAGGCGCGCGAGGTCCTGCCCGATGAGGTCGGCGGTGCCGTCGACAGCGCTCTGCTCCTCGAGCATCGCACCCCCCTTTGCCAATGCTTTGCTTGTAACAAGCAACAACTTGTGTGTCTCAAGCATGCTCTTGGCTCACGCTCGACGGCAACTCGAACGTCGGTGATTCAAGCCACCGGGTGGTATGCCTCGGTGGTATGCCTCAGACCGTGCCCGACGTCTTCGACCCGCGCGTGTTCGCCCGCGGCGTGCCCCATGACGCCCTCCGCGAGCTGCGCGACACCGACCCGGTGAGCTGGCAGGACGAGCACGAGGTCGGCATCTGGCCGTCCGGGCCGGGCTTCTGGGCGGTGACGCGCTACGCCGACGTGCGGCACGTCCTGCGTTCGCCCGCCGACTTCTCCTCAGCCCTCGGGGCTACCCAGATCCGCGACCCCGACGCCGCCGACCTGCCGTTCATCCGTCGGATGATCCTCAACATGGACCCGCCGGAGCAGGTGCGGCTGCGCACGCTGGTGACGGGCGCGTTCACCCGACGTCGGCTGGAGCGCTTCGCCGACGTCATCCGCGCCAGGGCCGCGGCGCTGCTGGGCGCCGCGCGGGCGGAGGGGCGGTGCGAGCTGACGCACGCGGTCACCGACGAGCTGCCGCTGGCCAACCTGTGCGACCTGCTCGGCGTGCCACCGGAGGACCGTGCGCTGCTGCTCGCGTGGACGAACCGGGTGATCGGCTACCAGGACCCCGAGCACGGCGTGGTCGTCACCGGGCCGGACGGGAAGCCGGTGAACCCGCGCTCGCCCGCCCAGCTCGCCGACATGTTCGCCTACGCCGAGGACCTGGCCGCCCGCAAGCGCCGCGAGCCCGCCGACGACGTGGTGAGCGCGCTCGTGCGGGCCGAGGTCAACGGTGAGCGGCTCACCGACGCCGAGCTGAAGATGTTCTTCTTCCTGCTCGTGGTCGCGGGCAACGACACCGTGCGCAGCGCGCTGCCCGGCGGCGTGCTCCTGCTGCTGCGCCACCCGGACGAGTACGCGCGGCTGCGCGCGGACCCGGCGCTGCTGGCGTCGGCCGTGGAGGAGATGCTGCGGCTGCACCCGCCGGTGCTGACGTTCCGGCGGACGGCCACCCGCGATCTCTCGCTGGGCGGGCGCGCGATCCGGGAGGGCGACAAGGTGGTCGTGTACCACGTGTCGGCCAACGTCGACGAGCGCCGGTTCCCCGACCCGTTCCGCTTCGACCTCGCGCGCACGCCCAACGACCACGTGGCGTTCGGGCAGGGACCCCACCTGTGCCTGGGCGCGGCGTTCGCGCGGCTGCAGATGCGGGCGTTCTTCGCGGAGTTCCTCGCATCCGGGGAGGCCGTGCTGGACGGCGAGCCGCGCCGACTGACGTCCAACTTCATCAACGGCCTGACCAGCCTGCCGGTGCGGTGGGTCGGACCGCGCCCACGGGCGTCGTCGTTGTGGGACAGTTGAGCCGTGGGATCCAAGACGGTCGCGGGTGTCGACGGGCGCATGTGGTCGGTGCGCCGCAGCGTCGCGTGGTCACTGCCCGCCACGGGTGACGACTTCGAGCACGACGTCGACGGCGGCCGCGGCGCCGCGGTGCTGATCCTGTCCGCGCTCTTCCTGTTCTGGGTGATCATCGTCGTCTGGTCGCCGAGCCAGGTGCACGTGCCGTGGTACCTGTGGATCCTCGCGGCGCTCGTCGTCCTCTTCTTCCCGATCCGCTGGTGGCTGCGCAGGCCGTGGACGGTCGTCGCCGAGACCGAGGGCAACTACGAGCAGCCCCCGGAACGCTGGACCGGCCTCATCCGCGGCGGCGCCCGCGCGCGGGAGGAGATGCGCATCGTCGTGCGGCGCCTGCGCGCCCAGGGCACCCCCGGCCACGCCGACAGCCCACTTCAGCCGGTGAACTAGCTCGATGCCTGAGCTGCCCGAGGTCGAGGCGCTCGCGCACCACCTGCGCGAGCACGCCCTCTACCGCCCGGTCGCGCGCGTCGACGTCGCGTCGATGAGCGCCGTCAAGACGTTCGACCCGCCGGTGCAGGCGCTCGTCGGCCGGGTGGTCACCGGCGCCGGGCGCTACGGCAAGTTCCTCGCCGTCGAGTTCCTCGACCGGCCCGACGACCCGCTCCACCTCATCACCCACCTGTCCCGGGCGGGCTGGATGCGCTGGCACGACACCGCCACGACCACCGCGCCCCGGCCCGGCCGCGGCCCACTGGAGCTGCGGGTGCACCTCGACACCGTCGGCGGCCCCGGCTTCGACCTCACCGAGGCGGGCACCCAGAAACGCCTCGCCGTGTACCTCGTGCCCGATCCCCAGCGGGTGCCCGGCATCGCGCGCCTCGGCCCGGACGCGCTCACCGTCACCCGCGACGAGCTCGCGGCGATGCTCGCCGGGCACACCGAGCGGATCAAGACGCTGGTCGTCGACCAGGCGTGGCTCGCGGGCGTCGGCAACGCGTACAGCGACGAGATCCTGCACACCGCCAAGCTGTCCCCGTACGCGGTGTCGGGCAGGCTCAAGCCCGAGCAGGTCGACGTCCTCTACGACGCGATGCGCTCGGTGCTCACCGACGCCGTCGAGCGCTCGGTCGGCCAAGGCGCCGCCCAGCTCAAGGGGGAGAAGCGCGCCGGGCTGCGCGTGCACGCCCGAACGGGTCTTCCCTGTCCCATCTGCGGCGAGACCGTCCGGGAGGTGTCCTTCGCCAACCGGTCGTTCCAGTACTGTCCCGGCTGCCAGACCGGCGGCAAGCCCCTCGCTGACCGGCGGCTCTCGCGACTGGTGCGGTAGGAGCTCGACGTGAACGACCTGCTGGCCTCCCCGGTCGCCATCGTCCTGTTCCTGGCGCTGTTGATCGCCAGCATCGCGGTGGCCGTCTTCTACTTCCTGCGCAACCGCCGCAACACCTACGCCACCCCGCTCGAACGGGCCACGTTCGGCACGCTGCACACGGTGGCGCTGGCCGCGCCGTCGCTGCGGGAGGGCCTGTCGCCGTCGTCGGCTGCGTTCGCGCTGCCCTACCTGCGGCAGCTGCTCGACACCTGCGCCCTGACGATGACCGACAACCGGGGCAACACCCTGGCCTGGGACGGCGCCGCAGACCAGCACGAGCCCGACGTGCGCTCGCTGGCCGACCAGGTGATCTCCACGGGCCGCCAGCAGATGCTCTCGCACACGGCGATCGTCTGCGAGCGCGGCAACTGCCCGGTGCGCGGCATCGTCGTCGTCCCCCTCGAGAGCGACGGGACGATCATCGGCACGCTCGGCGCCGTCACCGAGTCGACGGCCGGGCCGGTGATCCTGCGTGCCACCGCGGAGGTCGCGCGCTACGTGTCCAGCCAGCTCGAGCTCGCCGAGCTGGAGGAGGCCCGCGCCCGGCTCGACCGCGCCGAGGTCCGCGCGCTGCGGGCCCAGATCAGCCCGCACTTCGTCTACAACGCGCTGACGACGATCGCGTCGTTCATCCGCACCGACCCGGTGCGCGCCCGCGAGCTGCTGATCGAGTTCGCCGACTTCACCCGCTACTCGTTCCGGACGGCGGGGGAGTACACCACGCTGCAGGACGAGCTGAACAACATCGAGCGCTACGTCCGGCTGGAGAAGGCGCGCTTCGGCAACCGGCTCAACATCAAGCTGCAGATCGCGCCCGAGGTGCTTTCGGTGGTGCTGCCGTTCCTGGCGCTGCAGCCGCTCGTCGAGAACGCCGTGCGGCACGGGCTGGGCAGCAAGCCCAACGGCGGCACGATCACGATCACCGCGGAGAACGCAGGCAACGAGTGCGTGATCATCGTCGAGGACGACGGCGTCGGCATGGACCCGACCCGGCTGCACGAGGACCTGGCCGACGCGCACCAGTCGGGCGCGCACGTCGGCCTCGGCAACGTCGACGACCGCATGCGCTCGACCTTCGGCGACGACTTCGGCCTCGTCGTCGACACCGCGATCGGGCACGGCATGAAGATCACCCTGCGGGTGCCGAAGTTCCGGGCGGGCATCCGCGTCTGAGCCGGTTCCACGGGGTGGCAATCGGAGCGGTCCCGTCCTGCTGCGGCCCGGCACCGCGTAGCGTGCCCACCATGGATGCCTCACGGCTCGTGGCGCGGCTGCCGGGCAGGCTGGGCGAGCGCGCCGACCGGCCGGTCGTTTCGCTCGTGCGCCTGCACGGCGTGATCACGCCGATGACCGGCCCGCTGCCGCGATCGGTGATCAACGCCGCCGCCGTCGACAAGACACTGGAGCGGGCGTTCCGCCCCGAGCGGCTCGCCGCGGTGGCGCTGCTGGTCAACTCGCCGGGCGGGTCGCCGACGCAGTCCGCGCTCGTCGCCGACCGGATCCGCGGGCTGGCCGCCGAGGCGAAGGTGCCGGTGCTGGCGTTCTGCGAGGACGTCACGGCGTCCGGCGGCTACTGGCTCGCCTGCGCCGCGGACGAGATCTACGCGCACGCGACGTCGCTCGTCGGCTCGATCGGCGTCATCAGCCAGGGCTTCGGGCTCGATGGGCTGATCGAGCGGTTCGGCGTGCAGCGGCGGCTGTACACGGCGGGCACGTCGAAGTCGCGCCTCGACCCGTTCCTCCCGGAGAAGCCCGAGGACGTCGCGTGGCTGCGCGGGCTGCAGGACGAGCTGCACACGATGTTCCGGCAGTGGGTCGCCGAGCGGCGCGGAGAGCGGATCAAGGGCGGGGACGAGCTGTTCACCGGCGAGGTGTGGACCGGCGTGCGGGCGCTCGAGCTGGGCCTCATCGACGGCCTCGGCACGCCGCGCGGTGTGCTCACCGAGCGCTACCCCGACGCCGAGCTGGTGCCCGTCGAGGCCCGCAAGCCGCTGTTGGCCCGGATCGGAATCGGCGCGCCTGCCGCCGCTTCCACGGACCTTCTGCTCGGACTGGCGCAGGCGGCCGACATCCGCGCGACGTGGGCGCGGTACGGTTTGTAGCAGGGCGTGATCGGATGAACCCGAAAGGTGCGTGCCTCTGGCACTCACACGGTTTCGGCGTCACCATGGTCGCCGGTGTCGGACGTGATCGCCGCGCGGCCACCCCGACACTGCGCCCCGGAAACGCAGGATGAGGAGATCGTGGACAGCAACGACAGCTCCGGCGGCCTGGTCGTCCTCGCGGTGGACGACGAGGAGCCCGCGCTCGAAGAACTGGCCTACCTGCTGCAGGAGGACCCGAGGGTCGGGGTCGTCCTGAAGGCGTCGGACGCCACCGACGCGCTGCGCATCCTGAACAGCCGTCAGGGGGTGCGCGAGGCGGCCACCGCGGGCCAGGCGGTCGGCGGGCGGGCGCTGAACCCGATGACCGGGATGCGGGTCGCGGAGCGCAGCGACATCGAGGTCGTCTTCCTCGACATCCGCATGCCGGGGCTCGACGGGCTGGAGCTCGCGCGGGTGTTCTCCTCGATGGCCGTGCCGCCGTCGGTCGTGTTCGTCACGGCGCACGACGACCGCGCCGTCGACGCGTACGAGGTCGGCGCCGTCGACTACCTCCTCAAGCCGCTGCGCTCCGAGCGGCTGGCCGCGTCGCTGGACCGGATCATCGCCAACCGCGCCGCCACGGCCGCGGAGCCGATGCACGACGACGCGAACGAGGACGAGGTGATCCCCGTCGAGCTGGCGGGCACCACCAAGCTCGTGCCCCGCTCGGCCGTGCGCTACGTCGAGGCGCAGGGCGACTACGCGCGTCTGCACACCCACGAGGGCAGCCACCTCGTGCGCATCCCGCTCTCGGTGCTGGAGGACCGGTGGCGCGAGGCGGGGTTCGTGCGCATCCACCGGTCGTTCCTGGTGTCGCTGCCGTTGGTCACGGAGCTGCGGCTGTCCGGCTCGGGGTACGTCGTGCGCATCGGCAGCGGCCCCGACTGCGCCGAGCTGCCGGTGAGCCGCCGCCACACCCGCGAGCTGAAGGACCGCCTCGTGCGGGCGACGAAGCAGGCGTGGAGCCAGCGTTGACGGGTGCGGGCGGGCACGAGAGGGCGAGCGGGCCGTGAGCACGGACACCGACGGCGCTCCGCCGTCGGTGGCACCCGAGCCGGAGGACGGCTCGGGTGAGGTGGGGACCGCCGAGTCGGGCACGACCTGGCTCCAGGCGGAGATGCAGCGGCGGATGGCCGCTGCGCGCAGTGGCGCGGGCGGTCGCCACGCACGCCACGGCGGGCCGGACCCCGCGCCCGCGCGGCCGGGCTACCAGGCCCGGCATGCGACGGACGCCCTCGAACCGGCCCGTCCGCGGCCGATCCACCCCGCCGGAGGGGACGCGACCGCGGCGATCGCGGGCTGGACCCCGCCCGACGACCTTCCCGCCGCGCACGTCGACGACGCCGCACGCTCACCCGCCGACCTCGCCGCCGCGCACATCGACGATCGCGGCCCCGCTGAGCGCGCCGCCCCCTCGCCCGACGAGCTCGCCGGAGCCCACGTCGACGACGCGGGGCCCGCCGCCGATCCTCGCGCCGACGCCTCCGAGGAAGCGTCGACGGACGTGGGCGGTGAGGGCGGCCCCTCGACCGGGGGGTTGGGCCCGGCGCCGTGGAACCCCAAGGACCTGCTGGCCTCGCGGCGGGCGGTGGCTCACCGGGGATCCGCGGACGAGGCGACCGGCGGAGCGCCCCACCCGTCGGCCGAGCCCGGCGGCCCGCGTGGGACCGCTCGACAGGCCGGGGGCAGGCCGTCGCCCCGCCCGTCCCAGGACCGCGCGCCGTGGCCGGTCCCGTCGCCCGAGCCCGCCGACGGAGGAGGCGCCGCCGCGCGGGCGGCGGCCGAGCCCGAGGTCGCGGAGAGCCCGCCGGACCCGACAGCCAGGAGTGGAACGCCGGGTTCCGCCGCGGCCGACCCCTCCGGCGTCGTGGTGCCGTTCCCCCAGCCCGGCTCGGCGGCCACGCGCGACCCTGCCGCCGACGGGTCTGGCGAGGCCGCCCCGACACCGGAGGTCGTCGAGGAGGCGGAGCAGGCCGTCCCGGGGGAGTCGGACGTCAGTCCGGCTCCTGCCGCGCCCGATCCGGCCGCCGGTTCGGGCGGGCCGGGTCCGGCCGCCGACCGCGCCGCTGGACCCGGCGCCGACCAGGGGGGCGCGGCGTCCGCGTCGTCGGACGTCGAGGACACCATGCCGCGTCCGATGCCCACGACATGGGGGGGTGTCGGCCGCTTGTCGACCTCCCGGGGCGCCGCCACGCCACCCGGCGACAGTGGGTCCTCGGTCGGGGGGATCGGGGGGCCGTCGCTGCCGGGCGGCCCGGCAGGCCGCCGCTCGGGCCGGAACGCCCGCCCCGACGCCACGCCGCGCCCCGGTGGGCGGCAGGAGCCGACTCCGGCATCGGCCGGAGCGCCGGAACCCACCGGTCTGCAGCCGAGAGCGACGGCCCCCGGGTGGCCGCCCGCGGGGACGGCGGCGGCACCGAGCACCTGGCCCCGTCGACCCGCCCCACCCTCGGGCGCCGCCGCCGCCCGCCTCCTGGCCGACCCGCCGCCGTCCCCCCCGTCGGTCCTGCCGGGCCAGGCCGCTGCCGCACCCTCCTCGACGTCGCCCTCGGCGACGCCGGATGCGCCGGGACAGGCGCCGCCCGGGTCGACCGTCGCCGCACCCTCCCCGAACGCCCCCGCGTCGGCCGTGCCGTCGTCGACCGCCGCAACGGCCCCCCCGGCTGTGGGCGGCGCCGCCCCGCCTGCCGCGGGTGCCGCGGGTGCCGCCCCACCGGTAGCGCCGGGCGCAGCCGGTGTCCGGGCGGCCCCGCCCGCCCCGGGTCCCGCCCTGCTGGCTCCGTCCACGCCGGGTGCCCCCCCGCAGGCCGCGCCCGCTCCGGGTGCCGCCCCGACGAGCGCCGCCTGCGCCCAGCCGGTTGCGCCCGCCCCCGGTGTGGCCCCGCAGGCCGCGCCCGCCCCGGGCGCCGCCCCGCTGGCTGCGCCTGCCGCGGGTACCGCGTCCCCGAGTGCCGCGCCCCCGAGTGCCGCTTCCCCGAGTGCCGCTTCCCCGGGCACCGCTTCCCCGGGCACCGCGTCCCCGAGTGCCGCGTCCCCGAGTGCCTCGGTCGCTGGTGTCGCTACGCCTGCCTCCGGTGCCGCCGCGGCGCTTGCCCCGGCCGCGGGCGCCTCCGGCTCGGCCGCCGCCCCGTCGCGCGCCGGTGCCCGGCCGCTCACGCCGACCACCGTGACCCCGGCGACGGCGCCCACCGAGGCCATCCCGACCGTCCCCGGCATGCCCGCGCGGTCGCCGTCCGCACCCCCCGACGCCGACGACCGCACCGACGCGGACGACGACGGCAACCGCGACGGCGACTACCGCGACGACGACTACCGCGACGACGACTACCGCGACGACGACTACCGCGGCGACGACTACCGCGGCGACGACGGGGACGACCGCGGCGAGGGCGTCATCTGGCGCGCCGCCTCCCCTGCCCGCGTGCCGCCGTCGCCTGCCCGCCAAGCCATCCCGGCCCCCCGCCCCGCCGAGCCTGCCGCCCGCCCGGCTGAGCTTGCGCCCACGCCCCTGCCGAGCAAGCGGGTGCGGGTCGTGCTCGCCGAGCGCAAGGCCGCGGCCCGACCGGTGCGCACCGTCGTCGACATCCAGGGCGACAGCGCGGTCGGCGAGTACCTCCGCACCGGCCTGATCGGCAACCAGCTGCGGGTCGCGCTCCGCTTCGCCCTGTTCGGCGGGCTCACGCTCGGCATGCTCCCGTGGATCTTCTGCCTGGTCCCCGACGTCGGCATGATCGCGATCTTCGGGCTGCGGCTGCCGTGGCTGCTGCTCGGCATCCTCGTCTACCCGTTCCTGTTCGGGCTCGGGTGGTGGTTCACGCGCGCGGCGGAGAAGGTGGAGCAGGACTTCGCCGACCAGGTCCAGGACCACTGATGCCGACCCGCGGCGCGCCGTCCGCGGCCACGAGTGACAGGCTGTCACGGTGACGACGACCGGCATCATCGTCATCGCGGCCATGCTCATCGCCGCGGTCGCGTCGGCGGTGATCGGCGCCTACGGCGTGCGCGCGCGCCGCAGCACGTCGGACTTCCTGGTCGCCTCGCGCACGGTGAACCCCGCGGCGAACGCGGCAGCGATCTCCGGGGAGTACCTGTCGGCGGCCTCGTTCCTGGGGGTCGCCGGGCTGATCCTGCGCGACGGGGTGGACGCGCTCTGGTACCCGGTCGGGTTCGCCGCGGGCTACCTCGCCCTGGTGTTCTTCGTCGTGGCCCCGCTGCGCCGCTCCGGCGCCTACACCGTGCCCGACTTCGCCGAGGCCCGCCTGCACTCCCCGGTGCTGCGCTGGATCTGCACCGCGGTCGTCATCCTCATCGGCTGGCTCTACCTCCTGCCTCAGCTGCAAGGCGCGGGCCTCACGCTCACCACCGCCACCGGCCTGCCGTACTCGCTCGGCTCGGTCGCCGCGGCCGTCGTCGTCGTCGGCACCGTGCTCATCGGCGGGATGCGGTCGGTGACCTTCGTGCAGGCGTTCCAGTACTGGCTGAAGTTCAGCGCGCTGGCGATCCCGACGCTCGTCGCCCTCGTCTACTTCTTCGGCGACAACCGCACCTTCAACCGCCCCGCGCCGCCCACGCTCACCCACCAGACCACGGTGTGGATCCACACCGACGTCACGCTGCAGGTCACGGCCCCCACCATGCTCACCGCCACCGGCCGCGTCGACGGCACCGACGCCTCCGACGCGACGCTCACCTGGAACCCCGGCCTGCACACCGTGGAGAGCGGGTCGGTGCTGGGCTTCCCGGCGGGCACGGCGACCCCGGTGGTCCAGGACGCGCCTGCGCACGACGACATGTGGTTGCGCCCGAACGCCAGCAGCAACGGCTACGGCCTGCTCGGGACATACTCCCTGCTCCTGGCCACGTTCCTGGGCACGATGGGCCTCCCGCACGTCCTCGTGCGCTTCTACGCCAACCCCGACGGCCGGTCCGCCCGCCGCACCGCGGTGTTCGTGCTCGCGCTGATCGGCATCTTCTACGTGGCGGTGACGGCCGTCGGCGCCGTGTCGCGGCTCTACACCCCGCAGCTGTTGATCTCCGGCGACGTCGACGCCGCCGTGCTGCTGCTGCCGCAGGCCGTGTTCGGGAACGGGCCGCTGGGGATCGCGCTCGGGGCGGTCGTGGCGGCGGGAGCGTGGGCGACGTTCCTCGCCACGTCCTCCGGGCTCGTCGTCAGCATCGCGGGCGTGCTCGCCACCGACGTCATCGGCTCCGGCCGCACCCACGCGTTCCGGGTGGCCACGGTGATCGGCGGCCTGGTCCCGCTGCTGATCTCGCAGGTCGTGATGCGCATGGAGTTCGGCGAGGCGGTGGCGCTGGTGTTCGCCATGGCCGCGTCGACCTTCTGTCCGCTGCTCGTGCTCGGCATCTGGTGGCGGGGGCTGACGGCGCCGGGCGCGTCGGCGGGGGTGGCGGTCGGCGGTCTGCTGTCGGCGGCGGCGATCGGCATGAGCCTGGAGGGGGTCACCGCGCCGGGGTGGGTCGGTGTGCTGCTGCTGCGGCCCGCGATCGTCAGCGTGCCCGCGGCGTTCCTCACGATGGTCGTCGTCAGCCTGCTGACGGCCAACCGGAGGCCAGCGGGCGTCGAACTGCTCCTCCTGCGGCTGCACGCCCCCGAACGGCTCGGGCTCGGCCGGGCCGGGTCCGCTCCCTGACCAGCGAAGCGTTACCACGAACGCCCTACCGTCGTTGCACGATGCGATGACGTGAACACCGACAGTGTTCACCGGTGGGAGGTCCCGTGAGCACGACCCAGCACCGGCCCCCTGGCGCGGCCTACGAGGACGTCCAGGCGAGCCCCGAGTTCCGGGCGCTGCGCCGACGGCTGCGCCGGTTCGTGTTCCCGATGAGCGCGCTGTTCCTGGCCTGGTACCTGGCCTACGTGCTGCTCGCGTCGTACGCGAAACCGTTGATGGCGACGAAGGTGGTCGGCAACGTCAACGTCGGGCTCGTCCTCGGCCTCCTGCAGTTCGTCAGCACCTTCGTGATCACGACGCTGTACGTGCGCTTCGCCGGTCGGTCGATCGACCCGGCCGCCGAGCGGATCCGTCGGCACATGGAGCGGTCGTCGTGACCGGAGCCGTGGGCAGCGTCGTCGTCAACGTCGCGTGCTTCCTGCTGTTCGTCGCGGTGACGCTGGTCGTCGTCTACCGGGTGGCCCGCACCAACCGCACGGCGTCGGACTACTACGCGGCAGGCCGCGCGTTCACCGGCGCGCAGAACGGTGTCGCGATCGCTGGCGACTACCTCTCGGCGGCGTCCTTCCTCGGCATCGCGGGCGCGATCGCGCTGAACGGGTACGACGGCTTCCTGTACTCGATCGGCTTCCTCGTCGCGTGGCTGGTCGCCTTGCTGCTGGTGGCGGAGCTGCTGCGGAACACCGGCAAGTTCACGATCGGTGACGTCCTCGCCTTCCGGATGAAGCAGCGGCCCGTGCGGGCCGCTGCCGCCGTGTCGACGCTCGTGGTCTCGCTCTTCTACCTGCTCGCCCAGATGGCGGGGGCGGGCGGGCTCGTCGCGCTGCTGCTGCAGATCCCGGCGAGCGACCGGTTCGGACAGGGCGTGGTGCTCGCGGTCGTCGGGCTGCTGATGATCGTCTACGTGCTGGTCGGCGGCATGAAGGGCACCACCTACGTCCAGATCATCAAGGCCGTGCTGCTGCTCGTGGCCGCCGCGGTGCTGACGACGTGGGTGCTCGGCTTCGTCGGCTTCGACGTCTCCGGCCTGCTCGGCCAGGCCGCCGCGGCCAGCCCGAAGGGGGAGCAGCTGCTCGGGCCGGGCCTGCAGTACGGCAACCCCGTCGACCTCGTGTCGCTCGCGCTCGCGCTGGTGCTCGGCACCGCGGGGCTGCCGCACATCCTCATGCGCTTCTACACGGTGCCGACCGCGACCGAGGCCCGGCGCTCCGTGGTGTGGGCGATCTGGCTGATCGGCCTGTTCTACCTGTTCACGCTCGTGCTGGGCTACGGGGCAGCGGCGCTCCTGCCGCCGGGCACGATCACGGCGGCCAACCAGAACAACGCGGCCCCGCTGCTGGCCTACGCGCTCGGCGGTGAGCTGATGCTGGGGCTGGTGTCGGCAATCGCGTTCGCGACGATCCTCGCCGTGGTGGCCGGGCTGACGATCACCGCTTCGGCCTCGTTCGCGCACGACGTCTACGCCACCCTCCTCCGCCGCGGCCAGGCCTCCCCGCGCGCGCAGCTGCGGGTGGCCCGGCTCACCGCGCTGGTCGTGGGGCTGCTCGCGGTCGCGGGTGGGATCGTCGCGAACGGGCAGAACGTGGCCTTCCTCGTGGCGCTGGCGTTCGCGGTGGCGGCGTCGGCGAACCTGCCGACGATCCTGTACTCGCTGTTCTGGCGGCGGTTCAACACGACAGGCGCGCTGTTCTCGATCTACGGCGGGCTCGCGGCGTGCCTCGTGCTGATCGTGTTCTCGCCCGCGGTGTCGGGCAAGCCCGCTTCGATGATCAAGGGCGTGGACTTCCACTGGTTCCCGCTGGACAACCCCGGCATCGTCGCGATCCCGCTGTCGTTCCTGCTCGGGGTCGTCGGGACGTGGGTCGGCGGGCGGCGCGGCGTGGACCGGACGCTGTACGCGGCGATGGAGGTGCGGGCGCTGACCGGCGCGGGCGCCGAACCCGCCACAGGCTGAGCCCCGGCAGGGTGAGTCCCGCGTTTGAGCACGGTGAGTCCCGGGTTTGGGCACGGTGAGTCCCGGGTTTGGGCACGGTGCGTTGCGCGTCCCCGCCCAGCAGCCGCCGGACCCAGGCCGTGATCACCGGCTGGGTGCGTAGAGCGGCCAATTCTGACCGGAACTGCGCCGAGCCGGTGATCATGGGTGCCGTCCGCCTGCGGGCCAGCCCCCCGGGTGGGTTTCCGCGGGCGGACTCGGCGGCCCGGGCGGCTCACCGGCTCATGACGGGCACGCGTGCGAGGATGCGGCCATGAACGACGTCCCCGCCATCGGGGTGACCGACCTTCCGACCGGCGCGGTGCTGCTCGACGTCCGCGAGAACGACGAGTGGACGGCGGGCCACGCGCCCGACGCCCGGCACGTGCCGATGAGCCAGCTCACCGGCAGGCTCGACGAGATGCCGTCGGCCGACCCCCTGTACGTCATCTGCCGCTCGGGCGCCCGGTCCGCGCGGGTCGTCGCCTTCCTGGCGCGGCAGGGGGTCTCCGCGGTCAACGTCACCGGTGGGATGCAGTCGTGGGCGGCGGCGGGCCGTCCGATGGTCGCCGAGCGCGCGGGCGCCACGCCGGACGTCATCTGACAGAGGGGCGGTGGCAGGGTGTCCGGGAGCGCGATGGTGAGCTGCCCGCGCTGCCGCCGTCCGGTCGGGCCCAACTCCTTCTGCCCCCACTGCGGGCGCTACCTCGCCCCGCTCACCTGGGTCGCGACGCCGCCGCCCTCGGCCACGCCGCCCACGCCGACCCGCTACCCGTTCCGCTACACCGGTCCGCCCCGCTACCGGGTGATCCCACGCTGGGGATTCCCCGCGCTGCCCTGGACCCCACCCGGGACCGAACCACCCCCGCCCCGAAGCGCGTTGACGGCCGCCCGCGCGACGCTCGGCACGCTCGTGCCGGTGCTCTGGGCCACGGCCACCGTCGCGGTGCTGGCGGCCTGCGCCGAGGTATGGCGCTATCTCCTGCTGCTCGCGAGCCGGTCCGACGCGCTCCCGGCCGACACGGTCGCGGCGTCGGACGCGCTGGTCGTGGCGGCGGGCACCGTCGCGCCGATCCTCGCCGCCGTCGCCGGCGTGGTTCTGGTGACCTGGTGCGTGCGGGCGTCCGAAGCGGCGGGGGACCACGTCGGCGTGCTGCCCGCGCGCTCGGCGAAGGCGATCGTCGCGGGCTGGGTGGTCCCGGTCGTCAACCTGACGGTGCCGGGCTCCGTGCTGGCCGAGATCGAGCACGCCGCGCTCGACCGGCCACCCGGACAGCGCCCGCGCCCCTCCCGCCTGCTCGCGGTGTGGTGGGCGCTGTGGGTGGCGGACGTGTTGCTGGCGGTGGTCGTCGCGCTGTGGTCGTTGCGCACCGGGGTGCAGGCCCTCGCCGACGGGGTGGTTCTGCACGCCGCGCTCGACCTCCTCGCGGCCGTCACCGCCGGGGTCACCGCGGTCCTCACCGTGCGGCTGACCCGCCTGCTCACCCCGCGCCGCGCCGCGCACCGTGAGGTCCTCGTCGCCGTGCGCTGAGCGCAAGTGCGGTGTCCACGGACGTTGCCGGGTCGATGTCGTGGTCTGGGCGCGCGAGCGGCCCGGTGGACGTTCGTGGACACCGCACTGGGTACCGTGCTGTGCACCATGGCGAAGAAGACGAAGGCCCCGGCAGCTGGCGACAACCCTCGCCGCCCCTGCCCGTGTGGCTCAGGGAAGCGGTGGAAGGCCTGCCACGGCGCGGGCGACGACGTGATCGTGACGCGCCCGTTCGCGGGGCTCGCGGCCGAGTGCGACCTCGTCGCCCTGCGCGAGCTGCTGCCCTCGGCCACCGCGCCGCTCCCGCTGACGACGCCGCTCGACGTGTCGGTGATCGTCGCCTCCGTCCTGCCGGGCGCGTCCGCCGCCCTCGTGCGCCCCGACGGCGAGATCTGGCTCGGCATGCAGGTGCAGACCCGCTCGGGCGACCTGTCCGTCGACCTGGCTCGCGCGCTCGCCTGGGCGCGGTCGGCGGAGCCGGGCACGTCGCTGCCGGTGGTCGGGCCGGGCGGCGGCGAGCTTGTCCGGCTGCAGGACGTGCTGGACCCGGACGCCGAGCTCGAGGTGACCGTGCACCACGACTTCGCGTGGTGGCTCGTGCCGGACGACGGCGAGCCGAGCCCCGAGGTCGCGGCCACGCTGGAGCGCGCCAACAAGGTCGTGCTGCCGACCGAGCCGGTGGTGGCGCCCGGGGTGCGCGCGGCGTACTGGGTGGACACCGGCACGAAGGCGCACGTGCGGTGGGTGCGGCCCGAGCCGGAGGACACGTTGCTGGCCGCGCTGGCCCGGCTGCAGGCCCGCGGCGAGCTCGCGCTGGGGGAGGGCGGCCGCTACGTCGGGTCGTTCCGGGCGCACGGCCTGCTCGTGCCGGTGTGGGACCTCGACCGCGAGCTGCACGCCAAGGAGTGGGTGGCGCCGGTGGCGGAGTTCGCCGCCCGCCTCGACAAGGCGCTCGCCGACACCTCGCCCCTCACCGACGCCGACCGCAGGGCCCGCGACGCTTTGGCGGGCAAGCAGGTCACGCTCCGCTAGCGCAATGTGATCAGGCGCACTTCGGGGTTACTGACCGGTCACTTACGCTCGGAGTCATGGGACTTCTCGACGACAAGGTCGTCATCGTCACGGGCGCCGGGCGCGGCATCGGTCGCGGTGAGGCGTTGGAGTGCGCGGACCAGGGCGCAGCGGTCGTGGTCGCGGAGTTCGACGAGGACGCGGGCGTCACCGTCGCGAAGGAGATCATCGCCGCGGGCGGCCGCGCGGTCGCCGTCGGCGGGGACGTGGCCGACTCGCATGTGGCCGACGGGCTCGTCCGCACGGCCGTCACCGAGTTCGGCGGCCTCGACGCGCTGGTCAACAACGCGGGCATCCTGCGCGACAAGACCGTCGCCAAGCTGTCCGACGACGACTGGGACGCCGTCATCCGCGTCCACCTCCGCGGCCACTTCCTTCCCACGCGCGCCGCCGTCCGGTACTGGAAGGAGGCGGGGCGGGGCGGCCATCTGGTGCACACCGCGTCCACCTCCGGCCTGCTGGGCAACTTCGGCCAGAGCAACTACGGCGCCGCCAAGGCGGGCATCGCCGCGTTCTCGACGATCGTCGCGATGGAGGGCGCGCGCGGCGGGATCACCAGCAACGCGATCGCCCCGAGCGCGCTCACCCGCATGACGCTCGACCTCATGCCCCAGGAGTTCAAGGACGCCCGCGAGGCCCGGATCGCGGCGGGGGAGTTCGACTTCTTCGCACCCGAGAACGTCGCCCCGCTGGTGGCGTTCCTCTGCTCGGACGCGTCGTCGCACATCAGCGGCAAGGTCTTCGGCGTGCAGGGCGACAGCATCGAGATCTTCCAGCCGTTCACCTCGGTCGCCGAGGTCACGAACCACGGCAGGCGCTGGGACCCCGAGGACATCCCCGGCCGCATCGACGAGCTCTTCACCGCCTCCGGGATCCAGGCGGGCGCGGAGAACATGATGGCCAGGATGCGCCACCAGATCCTCGGCGACCGCTAGAGAGACCACCCCCGGGGCGGCAGCCACGCGGCGCCGCTCCGGGGCGCAATGGTCGCTCGGCCCGGGGTCAGGGCAGCCAGCCGACCTTCCCGCGCAGCAGCCCGTAGCCGACGAACGCCACCACGTCGATCAGCGTGTGCGCGCCCACGAGGCACCACAGCCGGTTCTGCCGCTGCCACACCCGGCCGAACACGCACCCCATGAGCAGGTTGCCGACGAACCCGCCCAGCCCCTGGTAGAGGTGGTAGCTCCCGCGCAGGACAGCGGCGGCCAGCAGTGACCGGTTTTCCGACCACCCCAGCTGCCGCAGCCGCGTGAGCAGCCAGCCGATCATGATCAGCTCCTCGGCCCACGCGTTCGCCGCGGCCGCCGCCACCAGCACCGGCATGCGCCACCAGGTGTCGGTGAGCGTGGTCGGGGCGACGGTCAGGCTCACCCCGAGCGCGTGCGCCACGAGGTACAGCCCCAGGCCGGGAACACCGATCAGCGCGGCGAGGCCCGCGGCGCCCAGCGCGTCGCGGCCGGGACGACGCCCGTCCAGCCCGACCGTCCGCAGCGCGATCCCGGACCGCAGCAGCAGGTAGGCGCCGAGCGCGCCCCACCCGAGCAGTTGGAGCACGCCGACCAGCTGGAACGCCAGGTCGACGAGGCTCGCCCGCGCGACGGGCGCGTTGAGCGCCACCTGCTGCTGGTTGAGCGGCTCCGGCTGCAGCAGCGCGTTGAGCAAGGACAACGCGCTGCGCAACGCGGAGAGCCCGAGCGTGATCGTCAGAACGACGAGAACCTCGGTGCCCACCAGCCTGCGCGCCGCCGGATCGGTGATCACCACCGTTGCGGGCCGCGGCGGGGCCAGCCAGCGCGCGATCGGCCGGGACATGATCGGACGTTACCGCGCGGCGTACCCTGGCCTCGTGCTCCGGCTGGTGTTCTCCCCGCGCTGGATCATGTGGCATCTGCTCACCCTCGGCGCGATGGTCACCTGCGGCCTCCTGGCGGCGTGGCAGTGGGGGCGCGCCGAATCGGCCACGGGCAGCCTGCTGAACATCGGCTACGGACTGCAGTGGCCACTCTTCGCCGTGTTCTTCGGGGTGATGTGGTTCCGGATGCTCCGCCTGGAGGTCCGCAGGCTGCGCGGTGAGCAGCGCGAGGAGGCGCCGCCCCCGCCCGCACCCGAGCCGGAGCGCACCGGACCGTCGCCGTTCACCCCCCGGCCCGCTCCGGTGGAGCCGATCACCGACGAGACCGATCCGGAGCTCGCCGCCTACAACCGCATGCTCAAGGCGCTGGCCGAGCAGGACCGGTCCCACGAGAACAGGACCCGCTGAGTGACGATCGAGAACTTCCTGCGCGCCTACCGCGTCGCGGCCTGGGTGACCGGCATCGGGCTGGTGATCCTCGTGTTCGTCGCGATGCCGCTCAAGTACTTCTTCGGCCAGCCCACGCTCGTCTCGATCGTCGGGGTGACGCATGGGTTCCTCTACATGGCCTACATCGTGTGCACCCTGGTGCTGGCCGAGCGCTGCCGGTGGCGTCCGCTCGACGCTCTGGTGATCCTCGCCTGCGGCACGATCCCGCTGGCGTCGTTCTTCGCGGAGCGCCGGGTGACGGCCCGGGTCCGCGCGGGCCTGTCGCCGCTCGCCCCCGCGTCGTAGCCCGCGTCGGAGCGACCTCGCAGGCTTCGCCTCCGCCTCGCAGGGTCCTCGGGCCCTGCGAAGTGACGGCCAGGTCTGCGAGGTGGGCGGCCAACGGCGGCGACGCGCTGCACGCCTCGACCGCGGCGCCCGCCGTCGACTCCGCCAACGCGTGGTGCCGGAGCACGGGTCCGGGTGCGCGGCGGCCGCCCGGGGCGCCCGCTTCGCAGAGCGGACGTACGCCTCGCAGGGTCCCCGGGCCCTGCGAGGTGACGGCCAGGTCGGCGAGGTCGGCCGACGTCGAGCAGCGCCGGATCGGGCCGGACGTCGGCGACGCGCGCGGCCCAGCGGCGGGCCGTCGTGTCGTCGGGCCCGCTCAGCGTGCCGATCACGCCCAGCAGCCCCGGACGCGCTCGCGCAGCGGCACCGGCGCCGGGTCGGCCAGCTCCAACATCGCGCCCTCGCCGTCCGGCCCCGCGAGCACCGGGCCGCCGTCCGGAAGAAGCAGTACGGCGGAGCCGTTCGCCCAGACTGGGTGCACGGTCGGCCCCGTCGCGGGCGCCCGGACGCCCAGCAGCGACGCGGTGCCGCCGCGCGCCGCGAGGCTGCGCGCCCGCTCGGCCGCGGACGGGGTGCGAGGGGGCGGCGCGGGCCGTTCGTGCCCAACAGGCTCCCCTCCAGATAAGGTAAGCCTAAGTTAACTATCGCGGGCCGGGGGTGTCCAGCGGGCGCCTGAGAGCGACCCGTTAGCGTCGTGGTCGTGACGACGGCGCAAGGTGCGGACCCGTGGGCCATCCCACCCCTGTTCGCCCAGCTCGTCGACGACACAAGCCTGCTGCGGCCGCGCGCGTCGGCACCGGGGGTGGATGTGGTCGTCGCGCGTTACCTCGCCGCCCGCGACGGCCGCTACGGCGGTCTGGTCGGCCAGCTCGTGTGCCCCGTGTCGCGGCTGTCCGTGCTCGTCGCGGAGCTGGCCCGCTCGGTGCCGAGCCGCCCCGTCGACCTCTCGCTCGTCGTCGACACCGGGCTCGGCGCCGTTCCGAAGGCGTTGTCCACGGTGTTCTCGCGGGCGAGCCTGCTGACCCCGCGCACGGTCGAGACCGCGGCGCCGCCCGACGTCGACGCGATGTGGCTGGACCGGGTGTCGGAGTTCGTGCCGGAGGACGTCGTCGCGGTCGTCGAGCCCCGCCGCCCGCACGCGGAGGACGCCGAGGGCGCCACGGCCTGGCTCGACGCCGTACGCAGGGTCGCCGAGCACGGGTGCGCGCCGAAGCTGCGCTGCGGCGGGCCCCGGGCGTCCGACGTGCCGACGCCGCACGAGGTCGAGGAGTTCGTCCAGGTCGTCGTCGAGACCGGACGGCCGTTCACAGTGCTGGGCCTGCGCGAGGTCGTGCACAGCTGCGACGGGCGGCACGGGATCCTCAACCTGCTGCTGGCGGTCGCGCGCGCCATCGCGCGCGAGGACGTGCTCGCCGCCCTGGAGGCCACCGACGGGGCCAAGCTCGCCACCGCGATCTCGGCGCTCTCGGAACGGGCCGTCAAGGGCGTGCGCGGGCTCGTCTCGCGCTGCGGCGTCGACCTCGACCCACTGCCCACCGCCCAGCTCTCCGCCTTGGGCCTGCTGGCGTGAACAGCGGCTTCGCCGCCCGTGCGCGGAAACCCTTGCCATGACCGTTGTTTCCGCGCACGAGCGGCGAAGCCGCATCGGCTTCCTCGGGCCCAGCGCGACGTTCGCCGAGCAGGCGCTGCGCACGCTGCCCGAGGCGGCCGACGCCGAGCTCGTCCCCTGCGCGGGGAGCCCTGCGGTGCTCGCCGCGGTCCGCGCGGGCACGGTCGACGCCGGGTTCGTGCCGATCGAGAACACCGTCGAGGGCGCGGTGCCCGCCGTGCTGGACGGGCTGGTCGCCGACCCGGCGTTGGTGATCGTCCGGGAGGCCGTGCTCGCCGTCGAGTTCGACCTCATGGCCCGGGCAGGCACCCGCGTCGCCGACGTGCGCACCGTCGCCTCGCACTCGCACGGGATCGCGCAGACCCGGGCGTGGATCGCCGAGCACCTGCCGAAGGCCGAGGTGCTGCTGTCGACGTCGACGGCCGAGGCCGCCGCCCAGGTCGCGCGCGGCGAGCTCGACGCCGCCGTCGCCTCGCCGCTGGCCGCGCAGCAGCACGGCCTCGACGTGATCGCGGCGGACATCGCCGACAACGCGGGTGCGGTCACCCGGTTCGCCCTGCTCACCCACCCCGGCCCGGTGCCCGCCCCCACCGGCGACGACCGCACGACGCTCGCCGCCACCACCCAGAACCGCCCCGGCTCACTCCTGGGCCTGCTCACCGAGCTCGCCGTGCGCGGCATCGACCTCACCCGCATCGAGTCGCGTCCGATCAAGGACCGGCACGCCGAGTACTGGTTCCACCTCGACTGCCTCGGCCACGTCGCCGAGCCCGCGATGGGGGAGGCGCTCGCCGCGCTGCACCGCCGCTGCGACCGCGTCCGTTTCCTCGGCTCCTACCCCCGCGCCGCCAACGGGCGGGCGTCTCGGGCTTCCGGCGAGCCGGGCATGCCCACGAGCGAGCATGCGAGCGGACCATCGGCGCTCGTCGGCCCCTCGGACGCGGGGGGGTTCGCCGCCGCGCAGGAGTGGCTGTCGCGGCTGCGCGCCGGGGCGACGGCATGAGCGTCCGGCTGGTCCTCGCCCGACACGGCCGCACCGCCGGGAACGTCGCGAAGGCGCTCGACTCGAAGCCGCCGGGCCTTCCGCTGGACGACGTCGGCCTCGTCCAGGCCGCCGAGCTGGGGCGGCGCCTCGCGGCCGAGCCGATCACGGCCGTCTACGCCTCGTTGGCCATCCGCGCGCAGCAGACGGCGGAGCCGGTCGCGGCCGTGCACGGGCTGTCCGCCGTCGCGGTCGACGGCGTGCAGGAGGTCTTCTGCGGTGACCTCGAGGGCAACACCGACCACGCGTCCCGCGGGCACTTCGAGCGCGTCTACCAGGCGTGGCTGCGCGGGGAGCTGGACGCGCGCCTGCCCGGCGGGGAGTCGGCGCTCGACCTGCGCTCGCGGTTCGTCCCCGTGATCGACGCCGTCACCGCGGGGGCGTCGGGTGCGGTCGTCATCGTCAGCCACGGCGCCGCGATCCGGATGGCCGTCGGCGCGCTGCTGGGCGAGACGGCCGAGACGCGCTACGTCCCCAACGCAGGCGTGGTGGTCCTCGTCGGCACTCCCGGAGGGTGGGCGCTGGAGCACTGGGACGGCGCCCAGCCGGTCGCCGGTGACGTGACCGGCGGCGGTGGCGAGCCGGGCGGCGTGCCCGGCCGCGAGACCGGCTGGTAGCAGACCCGCCGGGTCCCAAGTCGTGCGCGGAAAACCTTGCGGGAACAGTGTTATCCGCGCACGGGCGGGTCAGCCCCAGCCGAGCTCGTGCAGGGTGTCCTCGTCGATGCCGAAGTGGTGCGCGATCTCGTGCACGACGGTCACGGCGACCTCGTGCACCACCTCGTCCCGGTCGAAGCAGACGTCCTCGATCGCGTCCTGGAAGATCGTGATCCGGTCCGGGAGCACACCGCCGTAGTCGCTGGTGCGCTCGGTGAGCGCGACGCCCTCGTACAGCCCGAGCAGGTCCGGCACGTCCGGGTGGCGGCCCTCGACGAGCACGACGACGTTGTCCATGGCCGCCGCCAGCTCGGGCGGGATCGTGTCCAGCGCGTCGGCGACGAGCCCCTCGAACTCGCGCCGGGTCAGGTGCATCAGCTGGTGCGTGGGGTGATCACGGTCGAGGGGAGCAGCTCAGGGGGCAGGGTGGGGTCGAGGACGACCGGCGACGACGTCGGCTCCTCGGTCTTGTCCGTCGCGGGGGCGGAGGTCACCGGCGAGGTCGTCGCCGGGTCGTCCGGAGCCGAGGACGTCGTCGGCGGGGCCGGGGCGCCCGGTGTCGCGGTGACGGTCGCGGGCGGGGCGGGCCGGTCGCCGACGGACACCGCGCCCTTCACCGAACCGGTGACCGGCGCGAAGCCGCTGCGGTCGGGCAGCAGCGCCGCCAGGTTGCAGTTGACCTTGCGCGAGCCCGCCTTCCACGAGTCCTCGGTGATGTTGTCCCAGTAGACCGTGAGCTTCTTGGCCGCGATGACCTTGTCGCTGCCCGCGTAGCCGCTCGCGATCTTCGCGCACGTCGGCTGCAGGTAGCCGTCCTGGTCGGCCACGGCGGGGAAGCCGCCGTCGAACTTCTGCGCGAGGTCGACCACGCCGACCGTCTCCACCGCGTGCGCGCCGCTGCACGCCGTCGGGTCCCCGACACCGCGCCCGTCGATGGCGAGGCAGGTGCCGGGCTGCTGGACGTCGGACTGGTCGCTCTCGGCGACCTTCCCGCTCGTCGGGTACAGCGCACCCGACTGCGAGCTGCGCTGCAGGCCGCACCGCAGCTCGCGGTCGCCCTCGTTCCACTTCGCCGCCGACGGCTTGAGCGCGCCGATCCGGTAGCGCCCGTCCGGGTCGAGCCTGCCCTTGAGGTAGTCGGTGACGAGCGGGTCGCAGCGCTCCTTGACCAGCTGACGCCACTGCTGGTCGTTCGGCAGCGAGGGCTGGTCGGTGAGCTTGACCGAGCCCGCCTGCTCGAACAGGTGCGACTGCGTGCAGTCGACCACCGCGGCGTCGGCGGCGTCGGGGCGGGACCAGTTCAGGCACGTGCCCGGCTGGGACGGCGGCGCGGGCACCTCGATCGCCGCGGGCACCGCGCCGGGGCCGGGCAGGGCCGCGATCGTGCCCAGCACGGGCACGGTCGCGCCCGCGAAGGCGTCGAGCGTGGCCACCGCGAACATCGTCAGCGCGCCGACCAGCACCCCGTACACGAGACGCCGGTACGGCAGCGTTGCTCGGTCCGGGGTCCTCGGCGCGGGGAGAGCGGGCCGTGGAGCGAGGAGGGTGCGATCCATGACGGCCGTCATCATGCCGTGATCTCTGCGGGGGGACGCACGGGAGGGCGGTCTTGCGCGACCATCGGTCGTCGCGGTGCTGCGAGCGCGCCTGGTGCGCTGCGGAGATCGCCCAAACGGTACGGTGCGCGCGCGGGAGCAATCCGCGAGCGGCCGAACGGGGGTTGAGCGTGGCCGACGAGCAGCAGAACGAGGGCCCGCCGCCGCAGGGCAGCATGCGCTTCCAGGACGGGACCACGCGGCCCCAGGAGCCGACGCTCGCCGAGCGGAAGGCCCGTGAGCAGGCCGAACGCCGTCGGCAAGAGGCCGAGCGGCTAGCAGCGGAGGACGCCGAGCGGTCGCGCAAGCGCCGCAAGCGGATCCTCATCGGCGCGGGGGTGACCGTCGGGCTCGTCGCGGTCGTCGCGATCGGCTACGCGATGGCCCAGCCCGACGAGGAGGTCACCGCGCACTGCGTCGACGACAGCGGCGTGGTCGTCGACGACGCGAACTGCGTGACGCCCGCGGCGTCGAGCTCGCACTACTACGGCTCCGGCGGGGGCTTCTACCCGATCTTCATCGGCGGCGGCGGGCGGCAGTACCACTACAACTACGGCGGCAGCGGCTCGGTCGGACAGCCCGTCTCCGGCGGGACGACCACCGTGCCGCGCGACTCGACGCGCGTCACCACGTCGTCGGGCAAGTCGCTCTCCGGCGGCAGCTCGGCGTCCTCGAGCGGCTCCCGCGGCGGGTCGTCCTCGAGCGGGTCCTCGAGCGTGTCGCGTGGCGGGCTCGGCTCGTCCAGCAGCGGATCGAGCAGCGGCTCCTAGATGGAACGGCATCGGGGGGAACCGCGGCCGGGCTGGGAGAAGACGGTCGAGAGCCAGGGGATGGTCTACGGCGTCCCCGGCCGCGGGCAGGGCGGGGCGGCGCGCCCGTACTGGGACGAGTCGGTGCACTACACGTTCTCGATGGACGAGGTGCTCTCGCTGGAGGCCGACGTCGAGGTCGTCCACTCGATGTGCCTCGAGGCCGTCGAGCACGTCGTCACGGCGGAGCGGTTCCGCGACTTCGCCATCCCGGAGTACGCCTGGGAAGGCGTCGCGGCGTCGTGGCGGCGCAGCGACCCGCACGTCTACGGCCGCTTCGACCTGCGCTACGACGGCGGCGGCCCGGCGAAGCTGCTGGAGTACAACGCCGACACCCCCACGACGCTGCTGGAGGCGTCGATCCTGCAGTGGCACTGGCTGCAGGACACCCACGAGGGCGACGACCAGTGGAACTCCCTGCACGAGAAGCTCGTCGAGCGGTGGGGTGAGATCCGGCAGCGGCTGCCCGGCGACGACGTGTACTTCACGTGGTCGCGCGGCGACCCCACCGGCGAGGACCACGTGACGGTCAGCTACCTGCAGGAGACGGCGGCCGAGGCGGGGCTGTCCACGGTCGGGCTGTCCATCGAGGACGTCGGCTGGGACTCGTCGCTGGACCGCTTCGTCGACCTCGAAGAGCACCTCATGGGGTGCGTGTTCAAGCTCTACCCGTGGGAGTGGGTGCTCACCGACGACTTCGGCAAGCACGTCCTCGCCGCCCTGCCGGAGACGCTCTGGCTGGAGCCGCTGTGGAAGGCGATCCTGTCGAACAAGGCGCTGCTCGCCGTGCTGTGGGAGATGTACCCCGGCCACCCCAACCTGCTGCCCGCCTACCTCGACCAGCCCGGGATGCTCACCGAGTACGTGCGCAAGCCGCGCCTGGGCCGGGAGGGCGCCAACATCTCGATCGTCTCGCCGGGCTCGGAGACCCAGACCGGCGGCGTGTACGGCGAGGAGGGCTACGTCTACCAGCTCTTCGCGCCGCTGCCCGAGTTCGACGGCTACCGGCCCGCGCTGGGCGCGTGGATCGTCGGTGACACCTCGGCAGGCCTGGGCATCCGCGAGACCGTCGGGCTGGTCACCGACGACGGCGCGGCCTTCGTTCCCCACCGCATTCCTGGAGGTTGACCGTGGTTCTCGCTCTCGACGGCGCCGTGATCGGCACCGGCATCGGCGCGATCCTGCTCTACGCCGTGCTCGGCGTGCTGCTCATGCTGCTCGGTTTCTTCGCCGTCGACCTCACCACGCCCGGACCGTTGAACCGGCAGGTCAAGGCGGGCGCGCCGAACGCCGTCATCGTCACGGCGGCGGGCATGGTGGGCATCGCGTTCGTCGTCGTGGTCTCGATCTACGCCTCCAGCGGCGCCCTGCTGGACGGGCTGCTCACCACGCTGATCTTCGGGGTCATCGGGGTGCTCGCGCAGGTGCTCGGGGCCCGGCTGCTGGAGTGGGTGACCGGCATCGACATGGGGGCGATGCTGGCCGCCGAGTCGGTACGGGCGCAGGCGTGGCTGGTCGGCGCGGTGCACGTCGCACTGGGCCTGGTGGTGGCGGTGGCGATCCTGTAGCCCGTCCAGGGCCGCGAGCTGGCCATGATCACCAGCTCGGTGCATTTCCGGTCGGATATGGCCGCTTTGTGCGCCCAGCCGCCGATCATGGGGCTCCGGGCCCGCGCCCCGTACGCTGGCCGACGTGCAGGCACCGCTTCTCGTCGCGACCGATGTCGACGGGACACTGCTGGACCCGGTCGACCGCGTGAGCGCCCGCACCCTCGCCGTGCTGGGCCGGGCGGTGGCGGCCGAGGTCGGGCTCGTGCTGGTCACCGGCCGTCCGCCGCGGTGGATCCCGCCCGTCGTCGCGCAGACGGGCGTGGCCGGGCTGACGGTGTGCGCCAACGGCGCGATCATCTACGACGCGGCGGCCGGACGTGTCGTCTCCGCCCGAACGCTCGACGCCGCCACCCTCGCCGACCTCGCGCTGGCCGTCGCCGACGCGCTGCCCCAGGCGGGCCTGGCCGTCGAGCGCGTGGACGCCGACGCGTCGTCTTTCGTGGCCGAGCCGAGCTACCGCCACGCCTGGGTCGGGTCCGACCACACGATCCGGCCGCGGGGCGAGCTGGTCACGCGGCCCGCCGTGAAGATGCTGGTGCGCGACCCCCACATGCGGAGCGAGGCGATGGTCGCGGCGCTGGCCCCGCTGGTGGGGTCGGCCGTCGACCTCACGTTCTCCCACCCCGGTGGGCTCGTCGAGATCTCCGCGCCGGGGGTGACGAAGGCGCTGGGGCTCGCCGAGGTCGCCGCCACCGTCGGGGTGTCGGCGGCCTACGTCGTCGCGTTCGGGGACATGCCCAACGACCTGGAGATGCTGCGGTGGGCGGGCCACGGGGTCGCGATGGGCAACGCGCACCCCGCCCTCAAGGAGGTCGCCGACGAGGTGACGGCGACCAACGCCGACGACGGCCTCGCGCTGGTGCTGGAGCGCTGGTTCTGACCTGATCGCGCCGAGCGCGTCTTTTCCGGTGATCCAACCCCCGCAAACCGCACACTCGATCGCGGACGTCGTGTCGAAACGCCGAACTCGGCGTGCCCAGACGCGGGACTCACCGGTGGCGGGGCGCCGGGTCGGGCCTCCGATGGCCGCGCGCGTAGCATCGGATGTCGTCCCTATGCCCGATCGGCCCTTGCGCCGCACTGGAGGCCCCTGCCCGTGGCCGAGCTCGTCGACCACCCCGGCCCGACGGCCGACCCGGCATCGCCCGCTCCGGTAGCGGCGTCCGCCTCGGGCGGCCGTGCGCCGAGCCCTCGGCCCTCGGCCCCTGCCTGCGGCCCGAGCGCCCACGACCACGATCACGCCCACGACCACGGTGGGCCCGAGGTCGCGGCCGGTCGCGCCGGGTCGGCCGTGGATGACGGCCGCCCTGCGCCCGTCGAGATCCGGGTCCTCGCGGGCGTGCAGCGGCGGGTGCGCGGGCGTGCGGTGAGCGTCGCGCGCGGGATGTCGCACTTCGGGGAGCACGCGGGCGGCTGGCTCGCGCTCGGCGCCCTCGGCGCCGCGCTGGACCGCCCGCGCCGCCGCGAGTGGCTCACCGCCGCCGCGGGGGTCGCGCTCGCCCACGGCGCGTCGATCGGGGTCAAGCGGGTCGTGCGCCGCCCGCGCCCCGACCACCCGAGCGTCGAGGTCCGCGTCGGCACCCCCAGCAGGCTGTCCTTCCCCTCGGCGCACGCCACCTCGACCACCGCCGCCGCCGTCCTCTACGGCCGACTGCTGCGCCGCCCGCTCGTGCCCGTGCTGG
The DNA here is from genome assembly GCA_963750095.1 of uncultured Actinomycetota bacterium. Classification (GTDB taxonomy): domain Bacteria; phylum Actinomycetota; class Actinomycetes; order Mycobacteriales; family Pseudonocardiaceae; genus Pseudonocardia. Next base: position 153,607 of record CAVVPJ010000019.1, read on the forward strand.
TGCCCCCGATGGCGCTGTCGCGCATGGTGCTCGGCGTGCACTACCCCAGCGACGTCGTCGCGGGCTCCGCGCTGGGCGCCGTCATCGCGCTCGCCGTGCGCCGCGTGGCCGGACGTCGTCTCCGCGGCCTCCGCGGCCGCCCGACCCCCGAGAGCCGCTGATGACCAGCACCAACCTCCCCGCGTCCGACGACGTCACGCAGGACGAGCAGGCCGACCCGATGGCCGAGCGTGCCGCCGACATCGCCGCCGACGACCCCGGCGACGCCGAGATCGACACCGAGATCGACACCGACACCGGGGTGCAGCCGACCGCCGAGGCCACCCGGTCGGAGCCCTCGCGGCGCACCCCGGTGCGCGTCGCCCGCGGCGTCCTCAGGACCATGCGGCCCAAGCAGTGGGTCAAGAACGTCCTGGTGCTGGCCGCGCCGTTCGCGGGCGGGGTGCTGTTCAGCGGCGGGATGGTCGAGAACCTCGTCGTGGCGTTCGTGGCGTTCTCGCTCGCGGCGTCGGGCATCTACCTGGTCAACGACGCCAACGACGTCGCCGCCGACCGCGCCCACCCCACCAAGCGCCGCCGCCCGATCGCCGCGGGCATCGTGCCGGTCCGGCTCGCGTTCGCGGTCGCGGTGGTGCTGCTGGCGGCCGCCGTCGCGGTGAGCCTGCTCGCGAGCTGGCAGCTCGTGGTCGTCATCGCGGTCTACGTCGCCGTGCAGCTGGCGTACTGCTTCTGGCTCAAGCACCAGCCGGTGCTCGACATCTGCATCGTCGCCTCCGGCTTCCTGCTCCGCGCGGTCGCGGGCGGCGCGGCCACGGGGATCGCGCTGTCGCAGTGGTTCCTGCTCACCGCCGGGTTCGGCTCGCTGTTCATGGTGGCGGGCAAGCGCTACGCCGAGATGATGCTGGCCGAGCGGACGGGCGCGAAGATCCGCAAGTCGCTGGAGAGCTACTCGGCGTCCTACCTGCGGTTCGTGTGGGCGCTCTCGGCCACCGTGCTGATCATGACCTACAGCCTGTGGGCGTTCCAGATCCGCGAGGCGCACCACAACTCGGTGTGGTCGGCGGTCTCGATCGTGCCGTTCGTGGTGGCCGTCCTGCGGTACGCGGTCGACGTCGACTCGGGCAACGGCGGCGAGCCGGAGGAGATCGCGCTCGGCGACCGGGTGCTGCAGGTGCTCGCGGTCGCGTGGGTCGCCACGCTGACGTTCGCGGTCTACGCCTGATGATCGCGGCGGTCGAGCGCCGCCGGTCCCGCGTTTCCGCTCTCGCCCTCGCCGCAGGCGTCGCCGTCGTGGCGACGGCGGTGTTCCTGCTGGTCAGCCGGGCTCTGATCGACGACGCGTACATCACGATGGCCTACGGCCGCAACCTCGGCCTGTACGGCCACTGGGGCCTGATCGCCGACGAGACGGCCAACAGCGCCACCTCACCGCTCAACGTGATCGCCCTCGGCGTGATCACCGCGGTCGTGCGGAACACGCTGGTGGCGGTCGGCGTGCTGTTCGTCGTCTCCGCGGTGCTCGCCGCGCGGTGGCTCGCCGCCCTCGCCGACGACGTGGGCGTCGCGCGCGCGCTGCCGGTCGTCGCGGTGGGGTTGCTGCTGGTCAACCCGTTGCTGCTGTCGACGGTCGGGCTGGAGCCCTACCTCACCGCCGCGCTCTTCGCGGGCCTGCTGCGCTACGGCGTGGCCCGGCGGGCGGCGGCGTTCGGGGCCGTCGCGGGGCTGACCGTGCTCGCGCGGCCGGACATGGCGGTCGTCGTGGTCGTCGTGTTCCTCGTGCTCCGGCCGGGGTGGGCGCGCGCGATCGGGCTGGCGCTCGCGGTCACGCTGCCGTGGTACGTGTTCAGCTGGCTCGTGCTCGGCTCGGCGCTGCCCGACACCCTGGTGATGAAGATCGGGGACGCGTGGTCGCGCTTCGGGTTCTGGAACGGGCCGCTGCTCTACCTCGCCGTGTTCCCCGCCGCGACCGTGCTGGCGTTCGTGCCGGTCGGGGTCGGCCTCTCGGTGTTGGCCGGGCTGCTGGTCGTCCGGCTGCGTGGGCGGTGGGTGGCCTGGCAGCGCGCCGCGGCCGCCGCGGGCCTGGCCGCCGTCGCGCACTACGGGGCCTACTGCCTGCTGCGCACCGCGCCCTACCACTGGTACTACGCGCCGTTGGTCGTGGGGACGACGTTGTGCGCGTCGGTCGCGGTCGCGCGGCTGCGGCCGGTGGTGGCGGCACCGGCGGTGCTCGCCTGCGCGTCGCTGGCGTTCGACCTCGCGCACGGCCTGCCGTGGGACCGCGCCCCGATCTCGACGAACTGGGCGACCGCCACCGAGTACCAGCGCATGGGCGAGGACCTGCACGGCATCGTCGGGACCGGCGCGGTCCAGAGCCCCGGCGAGATCGGCACGCTGGCCTACTACTGCGACTGCGCGATCGTCGACGCCTTCTCCGACCGCGGACGCGTGATCGGCGCCATCAAGGCCCGGGAGCGGGCGGGCGGGCTCGGTGCGGCGCTGCTGCGCCTCGACTACGCCCATCTCGACCGCGCCCAGCAGCCCCGGCCGGTCAGCTTCCGCCTGCGCTACCAGGCGCGGACGCCCGCGGCGGGGCCGGACCAATGGCCGGTCGACCACTGGGTGGACGGACCCGGCCGCATCGTCCTGCTTCCCGGCCGATGAGTTCGCGCCCCGCCAGCGGTCACCAGGTCATGACTGGAGTTCGGGTTCTCGTCGGCACGCGCAAAGGCGCGTTCGTGCTCACCGCGGATGGCACGCGGAAGGACTGGAAGGTGGCGGGCCCGCACTTCGCGGGCCTGGAGGTCTACCACGTCGCGGGCTCGCCAGCGCGGCCCGACCGGATCTGGGCCGCCCCTTCGACGAGCTGGTTCGGCCAGCAGATCCACCGGTCCGAGGACGGCGGGCACAGCTGGGAGGCCGTCGGGAGCGACTTCTCCTACGCGGGCGTGCCCGGCTCCCACCAGTGGTACGACGGCACGCCGCACCCGTGGGAGTTCGCGCGGGTGTGGCACCTGGAGCCGTCGGCCTCCGACCCGGACGATCTGCTGGCCGGGGTGGAGGACGCGGCGCTGTTCCGCTCGGTCGACGGCGGGGAGAGCTGGTCGGAGCTGCCCGGCCTGCGCGAGCACGGCTCCGGCCCGCACTGGCAGCCCGGCGGGGGCGGGATGTGCCTGCACACGATCCTGCCCGACCCGCGCGACCCCGCCCGCATCCTCGTCGCGATCTCCGCGGCCGGGGTGTTCCGCACCGACGACGGCGGCAAGACCTGGCGACCCGCCAACCGCGGCCTCGTCAGCGAGGGCATCCCCGACCCGGACGCCGAGGTCGGCCACTGCGTCCACAAGCTCGCCGCGCACCCGGACCGCGCCGACACCGTCTACATGCAGAAGCACTGGGACGTCATGCGCTCCGACGACGGCGGGGAGCACTGGTACGACATCGGCGGCGACCTGCCCACGGACTTCGGCTTCGCCATCGACGTGCACGCCCACGACCCCGACACCGTCTACGTCCTGCCGATCACCAGCGACGCCGAGCACTTCCCGCCGGACGGGCGGCTGCGCGTCTACCGGAGCCGGACGGGTGGCCACGAGTGGGAGCCGCTCGGCGCGGGGCTGCCGCAGGAGCACTGCTACGTCGACGTGCTGAGGGACGCGATGGGCGTCGACCGGCTCGACGACTGCGGGGTCTACTTCGGCACCACGGGCGGGCAGGTGTACGCCTCGCCCGACGCGGGGGACACGTGGGCGCCGATCGTCCGGGACCTGCCCGCGGTGCTGTCGGTGGAGGTGCAGACGCTGTCATGACGAGCGTGCGGGTCAAGCTGCCCACCCACCTGCGCAGGCTCGCGGGGGTCGACGGCGAGGTGTGCGTCGACGTGGCGGCCCCGGCCACGCTGGCCGCGGTGCTCGACGCGGTCGAGTCGCGCCACCCGGAGCTGCGTGGCGCCATCCGGGACCGCGCGACCGGGCGGCGCCGGGCGTTCGTCCGGTTCTTCGCCTGCGAGGAGGACCTGTCGCACGCCGCGCCCGACACGCCGCTGCCCGACCCCGTGTCGCGCGGCGCCGAGCCCCTCCTCGTCGTGGGGGCGATGGCTGGCGGCTGACCCGCCCACCTGATGATCGACGGCTGCGTGACATCCGCGCCGTATGCGGCGCTCATGTCACCCAAGCGTCGATCCGGCTGGGCGGCTGGGCGGCTGGATGACGGTCAGGACCCGACCCGGGCGAGGTGGGCGGCGAGCCCCGCGCGCCAGTCCGGCATGACCACCCCGGCCGCGACGGCCTTGCCGGTGTCGAGCACGCTGTTCAGCGGTCTGCGTGCGGCGGCGGGCCGGTCGGCGAAATAGGCGGCCGTGCTCGTCCCCGTCACCGCGAGGTCGGTGCGGCCCGCCAGCCGGAACACCTCCCGCGCGACCTCCGCCCACGACGCTGGCTCGCCGCCGCCGGTCACGTGGTAGTCGCCGAACGGGGCCGCCGAGCGCAGGAGGTGCGCGACGGCCGCCGCGAGGTCGACGGCGAAGGTCGGGCGTCCGACCTGGTCGTCCACCACGGTCGGCGCGACCCCCCGCTCGGCGAGCCCCACCATCGTCCGCACGAAGTTGCGGCCCGCGCCCACCACCCACGTTGGCCGCAGCAGGTAGCGCCGCTCGACGGTCTGCACGGCCAGGTCGCCCGCCGCTTTCGACGCGCCGTAGACCGACAGCGGCGCCACCGGGTCGTCCTCCCGGTACGGTCGCGCCGCCGCGCCGTCGAACACGTACTCGGTCGAGAAGTGCACGAGGACGAACCCGTGCTCCCGCGCGGCGCGGGCGAGCGCGGCGGGGCCTGCGGCGTTGGCCCGCCAGGCGTCGGCCCGGTGCGCCTCGGCGGCGTCGACGTCGGTCCATGCCGCCGCGTTGATGACGACGTCCCAGCCGTCGAGCGGGCCGGGATCGGCGACGTCGAAAGCGGAGCGGGGGAGCGCGGTGGCGTCGGGCAGCGCCTCGGCCAGCGCCCGCCCGACCTGGCCGCCCGCCCCGATGATCAGCGTGCGCACCGCGGCACCCCACGTCCCGCCGGGCGGCCGCGTCCTCATCGCCGCAACGCGGCCAGCGGCGGGTGGGCGCGGTCCTTGTCCGACAGGATCGCGTCGGCCTCCCCGACCGGCCACGGGATCCCCAGCTCCGGGTCGAACGCCTGCACCAGCGTGTACTCCGCGCTCGGCGACCAGTGCGCGTTCACCAGGTACGTGTAGACGACGTCGGGCGTCGTCGTCTGGTAGCTGTTCCCACACCCGCGCGGCACGAAGATCGCGTTGCCGGGGTGCAGGTCGACGGTCTCGACCTGCCCGAACGTCGGCCCGTCCCGCAGGTCGACGACCGCGGCGAACGCCCGCCCGTGCGCCAGCGAGATGTACTTGTCCCACGGCTCGGCGTGGATCCCCCGGGTGACCCCCACCTCGGAGTTGAACGACACGTTGCTCTGCACGATCTCGAACGGGGGAAAGCCCTGCGCTGACAGCTTGGCGCGCTGGTAGCCCTCCTTGAACCAGCCGCGCCCGTCGAGATGCAGGTCGAGGTCGATCTTCAGCATGCCGGGTATCGACGTCGTGCTCACGTGCACGCCGCGCAGTCTCCCAGCGGCGCCGCGCCCCGCCGCACCGGGTACGGGGCACGGGCGAGCGGTAGGGTGCGCGGCGTGGCCGTACCCGACGGCGGCACCTCCTCCGCCGCCTACACCCGTCGTCTCGCGGCCCGCTCCGGCGCCCGCTGGAAGCGCGTCCTCGACGTCCAGGCGCCTTACCGGTGGAACCTGCGCCGCCTGCTGGGCGAGCGTCGCACGCTCGACGTCGGCTGCGGCATCGGCCGCAACCTCGCCCATCTCCCGCGGGCCAGCGTCGGGGTCGACCACAACGCCACCTCGGTGCAGGCGTGCCGGGACGCCGGGTTGGCCGCCTTCACCGTCGACGAGTTCCTCGGGCAGGAGGGCCGCCCGCAGTTCGGCGGCCTGCTGGCCGCGCACCTGGTCGAGCACCTGCCCGCTGGCGAGGCGGCCGCCGTGCTCAAGCCCTACCTGCCGTTCCTCGAGCCCGACGCGGTCGTGGTGCTGATCTGCCCCCAGGAGCGCGGGTTCGCCTCCGACCCGACGCACACGGTGTTCGTCGACCAGCCCGCCCTCGCCGTGCTCGCGGGCGAGCTCGGCCTGCGGGTGGAGCGGCAGTTCTCCTTCCCGCTGCCCCGCCGCGCGGGCCGGGTGTTCACCTACAACGAGTTCGTCACCGTCGCGCGCCGATGACAGCAGAGGACGTGCACGCCGCTCCGCCGCTGCCCCGCGTCGCGCCCGGCGAGCTGCTCGTCGTCCTCCCGGCGTGGAACGAGCAGGACAGCGTCGCCCGCGTCGTGCGCGAGGTCCGCGCCGCCCAGCCCGAGGCCCACGTCCTCGTCGTGGACGACGGCTCGACCGACGCCACCGCCGAGCGCGCCGCCGCCGCGGGGGCGATGGTGATGCGGCTGCCGTTCAACCTCGGCGTCGGCGGGGCGATGCGCGCGGGCTACCGCTACGCGTTCGAGCGCGGGTTCGCCGCGGTCGTCCAGGTCGACGCCGACGGCCAGCACGACGCCGCCGAGATCGCCCACCTCCTCGCCGTCCCCGACGCCGACATCGTCATCGGCTCCCGGTTCGCCGGACGCGGCGACTACGCCGTCCGCGGGCCACGCCGCTGGGCCATGCGGCTGCTCTCGAGGGGGCTGACCAGCATCGTCGGCACCGCGGTGACCGACCCGACGTCCGGCTTCCGGCTCGTCCACCGCCGTGCGCTGGCCCTCTTCGCCGAGCACTACCCGGAGGAGTACCTTGGCGACACGGTCGAGGCGCTCGTCATCGCCCACCGCGCGGGCCTCACGATCACCCAGGTGCCGGTCGCGATGCGGCCCCGCGCGAACGGCGTGGCCAGCACCAACCCGTACCGGTCGGCGGTGTACCTGCTGCGCGTCGTGGTCGCCGTCGGGCTGGCCATGGTCCGGCGAGCGCCCCGCTGATGCCCGGGCTGCGCCTCACGGTCGTCTCGGTCGTCGCGGCCGTCGCGGCGCTCGTGCTCGTCTTCGAGCTCCTGCGACGGCGGAAGCTGCGCGAGAAGTACGCCGCGATCTGGATCGTGATCGCGCTCGGCACGGTGGTCGTCGCGGCGTTCCCGCAGCTCCTGCGCGACGTCGCCGACCTCGTCGGCATCCAGACGCCGTCCAACCTGCTGTTCTTCGGCTCGCTGATCGTGCTGTTCGCGGTGTCGCTGCAGCTCTCCCGCGAGGTGGGGCTGCTGGAGGAGCAGTCGCGGCGGCTCGCCGAGGAGGTCGGGACGCTCACGATGCGGCTCGACGCCGCCGAGAAAGCCCAGGAGAGGTCAGAGCGCCCGCCGGACGAGTGACCAGTAGGCCCGGAACGCGACGTTCGCGACGGGCGTGAGCGGCCCGAACGCCGACCGGTCGAGCTCCGTGGACAGCCGCGCCATCCACACCTGGTCAGCGACCACGCGCTCGGACTGCACGAGGCGTCGGCGGCGCCGCAGGTGGTCGCGGTGGCGCCACAGCCATGCGTACCCGGTGAGCTTCCCGCGCCCCCAGCCGGACGCCACGGCGTACCCGAGCAGGAGCACCTCGCAGGCCGCCAGCAGCGGGGACAGGAGGACCAGCGCCCGGCGCGGCCAGACGGTGGCGAGCAGCATCAGCCGGTTGCGCTCCAGGAGGTGCATCTTGCGCGCGTTGCGGGAGAACTCGTAGTGGTGCAGTGCCGTGGCGGTCGGGACACACCGCGCCGCCAGCCCCAGCCGCCACGCCCGCAGCGACAGCTCGCTGTCCTCCAGGTACGCGAAGTACTCCTCGTCGAAGCCGCCGAGCTGCTTCCAGACGGTGCTGGCCACCAGCAGGCAGGCCCCGCTCGCGCCGGTGACGTCGTACGGCGCGGTGCGCGTCTCGGCCGTGCCCATCCCGCCCGCCCAGGACAGCCCGATGAGATGGACGGGGTTGCCCGCGCTGTTGAGCAGCCCGTCGGGGAGCCGGATGCTCGCCATCACCGGGCCGACGCCCGGCCGTCCGGCCTCGGCGGCGAGCTGCGCCAACGTGTCCGGCGCGACGACGCAGTCGGAGTTGACCAGCGCGAGGAACTCGGTGTCGAGCGCGGCCGCGCCGAGGTTGCAGCCGCCCGCGAAGCCGGTGTTGTGCCCTGGCCGCAGCACGGTGACGTGCTCGGGGATGTCGTCCGGCAGGTCCTCGGGTCGGCAGCCGTTGTCCACGACGACGAGGCGCACGTCCACGTCCGTCGAGGCGCGGACGGCGGCGACGCAGTCGCGCAGGTACGGCTCGTCGCCCCAGGCCAGGACGACGACGCCAACGGTGGGGCTCACGATCTCGATCTCCTGTACGCGACGACGAGCCCGCCGAGCACGACCGCGGCCGCGACGAGCTGGCCGATGGTCGCAGCCGTCACCGGCGGGGCCGCGAGCAGCCCGACGACGAGCAGCGCGGCGAGCCCCGCGAGCCAGGCGAGCGCGGCGGCGTGCGTCCGGCGGGCGGCCACCAGCTGCGCCTGCACGACCTGGGCCAGCGCACCCAGCGCGGTGGACAGCGCGAGCAGCGCCAGCAGCCCGGTCGGCGGCGGGGCGGTCGTCGCGAAGACCAGGGTCGCCACCCAGGGCACCGCGACCGCCGCCAGCCCGACCCACAGCAGCCCGGCCGCGGCCACCCCGCCGACGAGCGCCCGTGGCGTGCGCCCGCCACCGGCGAGCCGGGGGAGCAGCATCGCCTGGACCGTCGGGAACAGCAGCACCGGTGCACGCACGACCACCGCGGCCGTGGTGAACCCGGCGGCGAGCGCCGGGGCGTCCGCGAGCCGTGCGGTGACCAGCACGGGCGCGAGGTTCCACACCCCCTGTCCCGCCAGCAGCAGCGCGGCCGACCACAACACCGACGCGACGCCCGCCCGCCGCGCGTCGGCCGTGCGGCTGGCCCCCCCGTTTCGGCTCACCGCCGCCGCCGCGCCCGGCTGGTGTGCTCCGGGCGCGCCGCCGCCCTGGTTCGCGCCCGCCGCTGTGCCGCGACCACCCGCGCCACCCCGGCTCGTCCCGCCCAGCACCAGCGGCGCCACGCCGGGCGCGAGCGCGAGGACGGCGATCCAGGCCGTCGTCGCGTGCTCGTCGACCGCCATCAGCACCACCGCCGCCGCCAGCCCGGCCCCGGCCTCGATCCAGAACGTGGCGGCGTAGCGGCCGTACCGCTGCAACCCGGCGAGCGGCCCCCTGACCAGGTAGGACGCCGCCATCGCCACCGCGCCCACCGCGAGCAGGGCGACCGCGGCCGCGCCCGGCAGCACGCCGGTGAGCAGCGGCGCGGCGAGGCCGAGCAGCACCAGCGCCCCGACGAGCATCACGCCGGTGTGCCGGAGCGCGGCCCCGCGCGAGCCCGCCGCCACCGCGCGCGTCGTCTCCAGCTCGACGGCCGCGAACAGCCCCCGTCCGACCGTGTTGATCAGTAGGTAGTACGCGCTGACCGCGGCGAACCCGGCGGGCTCCAGGTGCCGTGCCGCGATCGCCAGCACGACGTAGTTCGACGCCGCGAGCGCCACCTGGCTGCCCGCCACGTGTGCCGCCGCCCCGCCGCGGCGCAGCACGTCCGCCTTCACGGGGCCACCGCCCCTGGCTCGATCGCGTAGAGGACGACGTCCGGGTTGCGGTAGACGACGCGCAGCCACGGCTGGCCCGCGAGGTCGGTCAGCCCCGGCTGCCGGGAGGCCCAGCCGCGCAGGAAGCCCTGGTCGAGCAGGACGTAGTGGATGTTCAGCCGGGCGACGGCCGCCCGCACCTCGGGGTCGCGGAGGTACTGGTTGAACCTGGCGGCGAGCACGGTGGCACCGGGGCCGAGCCGCAGGTCGTCGTAGTGGCCCGCGACGGTCGGGATCCCGGTGAGCGGGTACAGCCACACCGAGCCGTCGCCGCGGTCGTTGAGCACCCGCTCGCCCGGCGGCACGACCGCGGCGATCGCGAGCATGCCCTGGACCTCCAGCCGCGACACCGCGGGCCCGTCGCCGGTGTTCTGCTCCATCCGGACCTGGTCGCGCTCCAGGTAGAGGAAGCGGGTGCCGAGCACGAACGCGAGCAGCACGCCCGCCGCGGTGGCGAGCCCGACGATGCGCGACCGGCCGATCCGTTGCGCCACCAACCGTTGGACCTGCGCCACGCCGTTGCCGACGACGACCGCCATGGGCAGCGCGGCCAGGCCGACGAGCCGCCAGCTGTCGTCCCACCAGATGCTGGAGACCGCACGGGCGAACGGGGCCTCGGACGCCGCGGTGAGCACGAACAGCGCGCCGAACAGCAGGGCCGTGCCGATCACCCAGCGCAGGTGGGCGAGCCGCGCGACCCCGAACAGGCCCAGGAGCATGACCAGCGCCAGCCGCAGCTGGACGGTGTCGTCGCCGTGCCCGAACGTGAGCAGCTGCCCCACGGCCTCGGCCACGCCTGCCTCGGCGGGCCGGTCGAGCTTCTCGGTGTTGCCGCCGGTGGAGAGGGCTCCTGCCACCTCGATGCCACACACCGCGGCGGCGACCACACCGGCCGCGGCCAGCACCCCGAGCTCGCGCGCCGCCTGCCGTCCGCGGCCCCACCAGCGCTGGGCGAGCATCGGCAGGACGAACACGACCGCGCCGACCAGGATCGCCGGGTGCAGGCACATGTACCCGGCGAGCGCCCCGACCAACACGACAGCGGGCCCGAGCGCCGCACGCGGCCGACGGGCGTCGAGGACCTCCCTGACGAGCACGGCGGCGAGCGGGGTGAGCGCGACGCCCACGGCGAACGGCAGCAGCGGCCCGCGCCAGAGCAGGTCGTAGACACCGGTCATGGCGACGACGGCGAGCGCGGTGGCGGCGGCGAGCACCGGGCGTCCGCCGAAGCGGTGGACCATCGCGACCAGCGCTAACGCGCACAGGCCGGGGATCAGCACGGTGTTGGCGTTGAGGACGGTCGGGACCGCGGCGCCGGACATCTGGTACACCGTCGCGGCGACCAGGTGGTAGGCGTTGGGGTAGTAGAGGTGGACGTTGCCCTCGAACCAGTTGACCGTGGACATCCCGAACACGCTGCCGTCGCCGGTCTGGGCGATGTGGCGGATGCCCGCCGCGTGGTAGACGGCGTCCCAGTCCTGCGGGATCGCCGAGAGGCTCTTGATGCCGCCGAGCACGGCGGCGATCCCGACCCCCAGCGCGACGACGAAGGCCACCGCCACCCCCGCGTGCGCGAGCGGCGACCAGTCGGGGCCGGATGGCCGCCGCTCGGGTGGCGGCCATCGCCGTCGAACGAGGAAGCGCACTCCGAGGGCGGTGGCCCCCGCCAGGATCGTCGCGGTCGCGAACGTCGCCGCCGACCAGCGCAGGCCCACCGCCGTCGCGAGCGGCCCGGCGATGCCGGCGGCGGCGTAGGTGAGCACCGGTGCCGTCGCGGCCAGCGTCCAGCCACGCAGCCCGGCGAGCGCGCCCAGCAGCGTGCCCGGCAGGAGCAGCGTGACGGCGTACAGGACGATCACGCTGACCGCGGAGAGCACGTCCGGAGCGGGGATGACGCCTCCTTACTCCGACCGTCGGCGCCTGCCGACCAGGCGGCGCACCCGATGGTATCCAGGACGGCGTGGGGCCTCGGTCACCCGAGGCGCGCGCCTCGTCCGACGGGGTGATCGCCGGATTCGGCGGTTCTCGTGCACCAGCGCACGTCATGCACCGAACCTGGCGATCATGGCGGGGGCTGCCGTGCCCTGAGGGCGCTGCGCAGGCCCCGGCCCCGAGGCCGTGCGGTCCGAGGTTGTCGGTGGCGCGTGCCAGACTCCCTGACGTGCTGGACACCGCGGTCGACCCCGCCGCACGGGCCACCCGGCGGGTCGCGCCAACGCGGCCGCGGCGGTGGCTGCCGTGGCTGCGGGGCGCGCTCGCGGTGCTCCTGCCCACGGCGCTCGCGGCGGCGCACGCCTCGCTCTACGGTCGGTGGGAGGTGGACGACGCGGGCATCACGTTCGCGTACGCCCGCTCGGTGGCCACCGGGGCGGGGCCGGTGCTGCAGCCCGGGGCGCCGCCGGTCGAGGGGCTCTCCGACCCGGCGTGGCTCGGGTTGCTGGTCCTCGGCCGCCGGTTGGGGCTCTTCGACCACGGCACCTGGTTCGGCGTGCCCGACTACGTCGCCTACCCCAAGACGCTCGCCCTCCTCCTGCTCGCCGTGGTGTTCGCGGCGTTCCTCGCGGCGGCGTCGACGGTCACGCGGTACCCGGCCGCCGTCACGGCGGTCGCGGGCTGCGCGTGCGCGCTGATCCCGTCGCTCGTGATCTGGAGCGTGTCGGGGCTGGAGAACGCGCTGCTCGCCGCGGCCGTCGCGGCGCAGGCCGCCGTCCTCGTGCGGTGTCGCGGCGCACTGGCGGGCCTCGCGCCCGCGCTCGCCTGTGGCCTGCTCGCCGCGCTGGCCGCGCTCACCCGGCCCGAGGGCGCGGTGTACGCCGCGAGCTACCCGCTCGCCCTGCTGCTGGTCGGCCGCGGCTGGTGGCGGTGCCTGTGGAGCGGCGCGCTGTCGACGGCGGCCTTCGCCGTGCCGTTCGGGGCCTACCTGGCGTGGCGGCTCGCGACCTTCGGGCAGTGGGTGCCCACCACGGCGGTCGCCAAGTCACAGGGACTGCCGACGGTCGCGGGGTTCGCCAAGGTCGGCGGCCTCATCGGGTACGCGGGGTGGCCCGTGGTGCTCGTCGGCGCGCTCGTCGTCGGCGCCGCACTCGCCCGCCGCCCGACAGACGGGCCCGCCCGCGGCCGCAACGATGTCGCGGCGCTCGTCGGGCGCCCGGCCGACCACGCCGCACCCGCCCGTGGCGCGGTCGAGGCGCCCCCCGATCCGACCGACCGCCACGAACCGGGCCTCGCCCCAGGCAGCCATGCCGCGTCCACCCGCCCCCGCGGCGTGGCGACAGACGGCACACCCGACCACCAGCACGGCGGTGCGGCGCGGGGCTCCACCCAGATCGCTACCCCCAGATCGCTACCCCCCAGGCCGCCATCGCCCTGCTGCTCGTCCCCCTGGCCCTCGGGCTCGTGGCGTTCGGCGTCCTCGTTCCGGACTGGATGGAGCAGTACCGCTTCGCCACCCCGGTCTGGACGCTCGCGCCGTTCGTCATCGTCCTGGCGGGCGTGGAGGTGCTGGCGGGCCTGCGGTGGCGCGGCCGGGTGCTGCTCGGCGCCGTCACCGCGGGCGCGGTCGGGCTGTCAGGCGCGGGCTTCGTCACCGACGTCACGACGTTCCGGGACGCGCCCACCGCCCCGATGTGCCTGATCGTCACGAACACCGGCCGCGAGTTCAACGGCTACATGGACATCCTCGGCCTGCGCTCGGCCACCTTCTTCGCGCCCGAGATCGGCGGTGCCGCGCTCACCGGCCGTGCGCTCCTCTACGACGGCGGCGGCCTCGCCGAGCCGACGATCGCCAGGTTCTGGGCGGCGAAGAACCCCGCCGGGATCCGCGACTACGTGCTCGACGTCGTCAGACCCACCTTCATCCGCGCCCACGGCCAGTTCCGGCCCTTCATCGGGCTGGACGCGGATCCCCGGTTCCAGCGCGACTACGTCGAGATCAACACCTTCACCAACGGCGGCGCCAACTGGGTGCGCCGCGACCTCGTCCGCGACGACGCGACCCTGGCCCGGCTCAAGGCCTGGGCCGCCACCGCGCTCGCCGCCGACGCCGCCCAGCGCGCCACCCCCCGCGCGAGCTGCGGCGACCAGCTGACCGTCGGCCCGACGACCGCCTGACCGCCGCCCTCCATCCCGCCGCCCCGAGCGTCCATCGGCGCTCTTCGCAGAGCGGGCGCGCGCTTCGCAGAGCCCGGGGACCCTGCGAGGTGTCGGCGCGGTCTGCGAGGTGCCCGATGACCGCGGCCGCGCCCCGGTCCGTGGCCGCGCCCCGGTCCGTGGCCGACGCCCGTCTCCGGAACCGTCGGACCCCGCCGCTACCCTCGATGACTGTGAGCTACGCGGAGCACGACCTCGTCGTCGTCGGATCGGGCTTCTTCGGCCTCACCATCGCCGAGCGCGCGGCGTCCGAGCTGGACAAGCGCGTGCTGGTGCTGGAGCGCCGCGCGCACATCGGCGGCAACGCGTACTCCGAGGCCGAGCCGGAGACCGGGATCGAGGTCCACCGCTACGGGGCGCACCTGTTCCACACGTCCAACCAGCGGGTGTGGGAGTACGTCAACCGCTTCACCAGCTTCACCGGCTACCAGCACCGCGTGTTCGCCCGCGTCGGCGACCAGGTCTACGCGTTCCCGATGAACCTCGCGTTGATCAACCAGTTCTTCGGCCGCGCGCACACCCCCGACCAGGCCCGCGCGCTGATCGCCGAGCAGGCCGGGGAGATCGAGACCAAGGACGCCGCCAACCTCGAGGAGAAGGCCGTCTCGCTCATCGGACGGCCGCTGTACGAGGCGTTCGTCAAGGGCTACACGGCCAAGCAGTGGCAGACCGACCCCACCGAGCTCGACGCGTCGATCATCACGCGGCTCCCGGTGCGCTACACGTTCGACAACCGCTACTTCAACGACCGCTTCGAGGGCCTTCCCGTCGACGGCTACACCGCGTGGCTCGAGAAGATGGCGGCGCACCCCAACATCGAGGTCCGCGTGAACGTCGACTACTTCGACGTCCGCGACCAGATCCCGCCGGGCGTCCCCACTGTCTACACCGGCCCGCTCGACCGCTACTTCGACTACTCCGAAGGCGCGCTCTCGTGGCGCACGCTCGACTTCGAGCAGGAGGTCGTCCCCACCGGGGATTTCCAGGGCACCTCGGTCGTCAACTACAACGACGTCGACGTCCCCTACACGCGCATCCTCGAGTTCCGCCACTTCCACCCCGAGCGCGAGTACCCGAGCGACAAGACCGTGATCGTCCGCGAGTACTCCCGGTTCGCCGAGCCCGGCGACGAGCCGTACTACCCGGTCGGCACGCCGGAGGACCGGGCCAAGCTCACGCGCTACCGCGAGCTCGCCCGCAAGGAGACGGCCAACTCGGGTGTGCTGTTCGGCGGCAGGCTCGGCACCTACAAGTACCTCGACATGCACATGGCGATCGGCTCGGCCCTCACGATGTTCGACAACCGCATCGCCCCCTACTTCACCGACGGCAAGGCGCTCGCGGGCACCGAGAGCGCGGAGGACGCATGAGTGAGCTCGCGAACGAATCGATGACCCCGTGACCCAGACCGTCGAGGACCCCGTGGTCACCCCCGCCCCCACCACGGCCATGCTGCTGCAGCGGGTGATCCTCCCGCGCGCGGGCGACCCGATGGCCGTGCGCTCGCTCTACGTCGACGAGCACACCGGCATCCGCCTGGCCACCGTCCCCGCACCACCCGGGTTCCCGCCCCGCCGGGACGTGCAGCTCACCGGCATCGCCTCCACCGACCGGCGCCTGCGGGTGCTCTCCCGCACCTCGGCGGTCGTGCCGGAGCAGAGCGAGGTGTCGTTCGCGGCCTACTTCAACGCGTTCGCCGCGGGCTACTGGCGGCACTGGAGCGTGCTCACCGAGGTGCGGCTGCACCTCACGCTGCGCGGCGCGGGTCGCGTCGACGTCTACCGCACCAAGGCCGACGGCGCCACGATCTTCGTGCGCGGGGTCGTCCTGGACCGCCCCGGCGAGCACAGCGTCGACCTGGAGCTCGACCTGCGCCCGTTCGAGGACGGCGGCTGGTACTGGTTCGACCTCACCACCGACGTCGGCGACCTCACCCTCGTCGAGGGCGGCTGGTACGCCACCGAGCTGGGGCGTGGCGCCGCGGCGGTGGCCATCGGCATGCCGACGTTCAACCGTCCGGACGACTGCGTCGCCACCCTCACCGCGATCGGCGAGGACCCGCTCGTGCTCGCCACCGTGGTCGCCGTGATCCTGCCCGACCAGGGCACGAAGAAGGTGCGCGACGCCGCGGGGTTCGAGCAGGCGGCGGCGGCACTGGGCGACCGGCTGCGCATCGTCGACCAGCCCAACCTCGGCGGCTCCGGCGGCTACGCGCGCGTCATGTACGAGGCGCTCACCACCGAGTGCGAGCAGATCCTCTACATGGACGACGACATCCTGCTGGAGCCCGATTCGGTGCTGCGCGCGGTCGCGTTCTCGCGCTACTCCCGGGAGCCGATGCTCGTCGGCGGGCAGATGCTCTCGCTGCAGGCCCGCTCGCAGCTCTCCACGATGGGCGAGGTGGTCGACCGGCACGCGTTCCTGTGGCGCAACGCGCCCGGCACCGAACCGCACCACGACCTCGCCGCCCGCCCGCTCCGCCAGACGCCCTGGCTGCACCGGCGCACCGACGTCGACTACAACGCCTGGTGGATGTGCCTGATCCCGCGCTCGGTGGCCGAGGACGTGGGCATGCCCCTGCCGCTGTTCATCAAGTGGGACGACGCCGAGTACGGCCTGCGCGCCCGGTCGCGCGGCTACCGCACGGCCACCGTGCCGGGCATCGCCATCTGGCACATGTCGTTCCTGGAGAAGGACGACACCAGCGACTGGCAGGCCTACTTCCACTACCGCAACCGCTACGTCGCGGCGGCGCTGCACGGCCCGGACAACCCGCGGGCGCTGTTGGTCGACACGCTCAAGCGCACCCTGCGCCACCTCCTGCTCCTGGAGTACTCGGCGGTGGCGCTGCAGGAGATGGCGCTGCGCGACTTCCTCGCGGGCCCCGAGGCGCTCTTCCCGTCGCTGCCGGTCGTGCTGGGGGAGATCCGCGCCAAGCGCGCGGAGTACGACGACGGTCGCCCGCTCGACTCGGCCACCCAGGTGCCGCTGTCGGATCTCGACGCGCTCGCCGCCCAGGCGTTCCCCGAGCCGCCCACGCGGAAGGTGGCGATCGCGAAGGGGCTGGCCCGCAGCGTGCTGCACAACCTGCGCAGGCCCGACCCCGCCCACCACGACGTGCCGCAGCGCAACGTGCCGTCGCGGCAGGCGCTGTGGTTCGTGCTGTCGCGGCTGGATTCGGCCACCGTGTCGACGCCGGACGGCCGCGGGGTCACGTTCCGCCGCCGCGATCCGGAGCTGTTCCGGTCGATGCTCGCGCAGTCGGTCCGGCAGCTGCGCGACGTCGGCCGGGCCTGGCCGGAGCTGCGCCGCCGCTACCGGGACGCGCTGCCCGAGCTGACCAGCCGGGAGGCGTGGGCCCGCGAGGTGTTCGACCGCCCCTGAGCCGCCCCGCTCGCCGGGCGGCCCTACTGGGTCGTCCCGTCGTCGGCGGTCTTCCACTGCGCGAACGGGCGGTCGATGTGCCACCGGCCCGCGTCGAGGGTCAGCACGCGTTCCTCGCAGCACTCCGGGTTGGACAGCGCCTCGAACAGCGCCACCGACCACCGCAACGCCCGCCGCGCCAGCAGCCGCATCGCCAGGCCGTGCGTGACGACGAGCAGCGCGTCGGCGTCCGGCGGGGCGATGCGGAGCTCGGTGAGGAACGCGGCGAGCCGGTCGTCGACGTCCGCGCCGGACTCGCCGTGGGAGAGCCGGTAGTAGAAGTGCCCGAAGTAGTTGCGCTCCTCTTCCTGGCGGCGCTGTTCGTCGAGGTCCTGCAGGTTGCCCCAGTCCTGCTCGCGCAGGCGGGGCTCCTGCACGGCCCACACCGGGTCGACCCCGAGCAGCTCCAGCGTGTGCAGGGTGCGGCGGTAGGGGCTGACGAACACCCCGAGCCGCGCCCCGTCGACCAGCTGCGTGATCCGCGAGCCCGCCGCGGTCGCCTGCTCGACGCCGCGCGGGGTCAGCGGCAGCGCGTGGTCGGGGATGCGGGTGTAGGCCGACTTGTCGACGTTGCCCAGGCACTCCCCGTGCCGCAGCAGGATCACCCGCACGCTGCACCGTCCCCTCGTCGGCTCCCCATGATCGCCGTCCGGGCGCAGATCCGGCCAGGAGGGGCCGCGCTGCGCGCCAGGCCGGTGATCATGGTGGAACGGACCCTGGCCAGCCCGGCCACTTGATCGCGGGCTGGGTGCAAGTGCGGCCAGAAACGGTCGTCCCGTGCGCCGAGCCGGTGATCATGCGCGGGCAGGACGGCCTGGGCCGGTCAGACCGGGCGAGGTCACGCGTCGATGCCGTAGAGGCGCGCCCAGTTGGCCCGGCTGGTGAGGGTGCCCTGCGCCTCCCGGAACCGCGCGGCGACGGCGGGGCCCTCGGAGCGCAGCCGGGCGAGTGCCCGCGCGCCGTGCCGGGCCAGGTCGAGGGCCTTGGCCCGGTCGCGGGTGCGCAGGCGGAAGCCGGTCTCGCCCATGTCGGTGACGACGGCCCGCTCGAACGTCGACACGTGCCACCAGTGCGCGTCGCCCGCGGGCACGAAACCGACGCGGCCCGGCCGCCCCGCGGCCAGGTACACGGCGCGCTTGAGCCAGGTCAGCCGCTCCCGACCGGGCGGGTTGGCCGCGCGGACGGTCTGGGTGTCGCGGAAGTCGGGCACGAGCTCGCGCAGCTCCCGCATGGGGTGGACGACCGTCTCCGGGTACGCCGCCCGGATCCGTCGGATCTCCGCCGCCGCGGTCGCCGAACCGTCGGCCAGCGCCTCAGGCCCCTCGAGGAAGTCCTCCACGGCCTTGATCAGCGTGGCGGCCAGGCCGTAGTGCATCGCGACGAGGTACTGCGAGAGCAGCAGGCCGAGCCGCCGCAGGATCCGCTTCGTGGAGAACCCGGTGTGCAGGGCGGCGGTGATCAGGCCGTTGCGCATGTTGAAGTAGCGGTGCCACTCGTCCCAGTCCTTCCACCCGAAGTCGGCGTGCCAGACGCCCGCGCCGGGCAGCGACACCGTCGGGAAGCCGTGGGCGCGGGCGCGGTAGCCGAACTCGATGTCGTCCCACTGGAAGAACAGCGGCAGCGGGTAGCCGATCGCCCGGATGATCGTGGCCGGGATCAGGCAGGCCCACCAGCCGTTGTACTCGGTGTCCACCCGGCGTTCCTGCCCGATCGGCAGGTTCCGGTCGTCCACGCCCATCAGGTAGGCCTCGTCGAGCGCGTCGGGCATCGGGATGCCGACCCACAGCAGCTCCGGATCGGCCCGCTCGGCGGAGATGTGCAGGTGGCCGGGGTGCAGGAGGTTGAGCATCTGCCCGCCGACGATCGTCGGGTGGGTCGTGCACGCCGCGAACGCGGTGAGCCGGACGAGGAGCTCCGGCTCGAGCAGGATGTCGTCGTCGAGCAGCAGGACGTCGCGGTCGTCGGTGGGCACCCCCGCGGTGGCGTCGAACATGCCGCGCGTGAACCCGCCTGCGCCGCCGAGGTTGGGCTGGCGGACGTAGCGCAGCCGCCCGCCCAGCGCCGTCGCGACCTCGGCGAACTCCAGGCGGGACTCCAGCGTGTCGCTGCCCTGGTCGACGACCTGCACCGCGCCGACCGTGTCGAGCGCCTCCCGGTCACCCACCAGGGCCATGAGGGTCTTCATGCAGTCATCGGCGCGGTTGTAGGTGCAGATGACCACGTCGGTGGGCGCCGCCCTGCGCTCGGTGGCCACGGTCCAGCGGACGTCCGCGACCGTCATCTCGCCGGTCTCGGTGACGGCCTCCAGCCAGATGCCGCCGCCGTCGACGAACCGGTCGATCCGGCCGACCAGCCGGACCGGCTCACCGTTCGCGCCGCGGGCCTCGTGGGCGTCGACGATCCGCCAGACCTTGTTGGTGTCCGACGCCACGAGCCGAACCCGTCCGGTGCCGGAGACGACCAGCTCGACCTCGACGTCCGGCGCCGCCGTCCACCGCTGCCAGTACGTCGCGTGGAAACGGCCGAAGTAGGTGTTGGTGCTGACGGTGCTCGCGGGGCCCAGCTCGATCCGCGTGCGCTCCCGCCGGGCCACTCCCCGCTCGACCCGCGCGTAGAGGTCCTCGGGCACGAGCAGGCTCGGCCCCGTGAAGAGCCCACGTTGCGCGACGACCCGTCCTGCCGTCGGCAGGTCGAGATCGGCCGCCTGGGCGGACGTGTCCGGAAGGCGCAACATGTCGCTCATTCTCCGGGGCTTCCCCCCGGCGGAGGTGGGCAGGGTCACCCCGGCGGGTCGAGGCCCGGCACCCGCGCGTGCCCGTCGGACGCCCAGCCTGCGACGGTCCGATCGGTGACGACGGGCGTGGGCGTGGCCATCGGGGTGATCGGCGTCCACCGGTAGAGCCGGACGGCGTCGCGGATCGGGTCGCCCGCGAGGTAGGTCGGCAGTCGCTGCTCGGTGACCAGCAGGCGCGGCCCGGCGAAGGGCCCGCCGAAGCCGGGCGCGTAGGTGATGCCCGCCGACGGGTCGGACGCGGGCGGCGCCACCCGCCAGGTCGGCACGCTCGCGGTGCCGAGCGGTAGCGGCGCGGGCTCGAGGCACGGGAAGAGGAACGCGACCGGCCAATCTAGTATCGCCTGCGTGCCGCGGGGGAGGAGCTGCTCCATCGGCGTGAGCCGGGGCATCCGGGGCAACGTGACGAGGGCCGGGTTCGCCCCCGTCGTGCCCGCCCCGACGACCAGCCGCACGAGCTCGGCGCCTGCGGGCGCGATCTGACGGGCGTCGGCGGCCGCCGCGCCCGACGTGGTGACCGCGCGGGTGGCGACGACGGACTCCCGCGCATCCGCGAACTGCAGCCGCAGCGCGTCACCGGGGCGCAGGGTGCCGACCGTGGTGACGACGACGGGCGACGCGCCGGTGCGCTGGGCGGGATCGAGGGTGAACCAGGCCGTGGTGACCCGCCCGGCGACGGCGAGACCGGGCAGGGTGCTTCCGCCGATGTCGACGGGCTGCTCCTCCGGCGCGGCCGGGGTGGTGCGGCTGGGCAGGAGCCCGGACGCGGGATCGGTCTCCACCGAGAGCGACCGCTGCAGCCCGCACGGGTCGCCGCGCAGCGTGGCGACGGCGTCGGCGGCGAGCGTGTAGCTGTCGCGGTGGCCGAGCGCGCTGCGGGCCAGGCCCAGCACCTGCAGGGCGAGCGCGAAGACGAGCACGACGACGACGACCGGCACCGGCCCGGGCACCCGCCGGGGCACGCCGGGCTCGGTGCCGCCACCCGCGCGCCGCCACAGCGCCCTGACGGCCAGCGCGGCGACCACCACCATGCCCGCGACCATGAACAGGGTGGTGACGGGGATGCCGCCCACCTGGGCGGGGACCGTCGAGAACGGCGGGGTGAACCACGCGGCGACGAACGGCCAGTTGTTCAGCCCCGCCAGCACGAGCGACCCGACGACGGTGGTGGCCGCCAGCGCGGCGATCTTCGCCCGCGGCCGGTCGCGCAGCACGGGCCCCGCGCACGCCGCCGCACCGAGCGTGAGGACGGCCGCGCCGAGCCCGGCGAGATCGCCGAAGTGCTGGGTCCACTTGGTGGGTGTGAACGTCATGAGCGCCGTCGACAGCAGCAGCCCCACCACCAGCCGCCACGCGGGACCGCTCGCGATCCCGGCCCGGGCGCGGCGGCGCAGGGCCCACACGGCCCCGGCGGCCGCGAGCAGCGTGACCAGCACGGCCGCCCGACGTCCGATCGAGCCCTGGAAGTTGTCGGACAGCAGCTCGGCGTAGCGCTGGGCCTCGTCGAACCAGGGCGCTCCGCCGCCGATCAGCGACCGCACGCGGGTGGACTCCAGCATCGCGCCGAGGCTCTGGTCGTACACCATGAGCAGCACAGCCGAGGCGGGCGCTGCGACGAGCGCGGTGAGCAGCGGCAGCCGGTGCAGGTCACGCCGGGCGCGCACCAGCCGCAGCACCGGCAGCAGCCCGGCGAGGAACGGGGTGAACGCGACCAGGCCGCCGGGGGTGAGCGCGGTGGTGGCCCCGGCGAGCACCAGGCCGAGCACGAGCGGCAGCAGCGCACGCGTGGCCACCGCGCGCTCGACCGCGAGCCAGCAGCCCAGCAGCCCGACGGCGACCCACGGCTCGGGCCGCAGCCCGAGGCAGAGCGGCACCCACCACGTGGCGAACGCGAGCGCCGCGAGCCACGGCGTGGCGCGGCGCCGCGCGAACGGGCCGAGCCGGGGAAGGCAGCAGCGGGACAGCAGGCCCCAGGTGAGCAGGCCGAGCAAGGTGGCGGGAAGACGCATCCAGAGCGTGCCCGCCGAAACCTGCGACCATGGGTAGAGCAGGTCGTAGAACCAGCTGAACGGCGACTCGGGGGCGTTGAGCCAGCGGTAGACGTTGCCGACGAGGCCGTTCTCGCCGCGGCTGCGCACGATGCCCGCGATGTAGCCGTCGTCGACGGTGACCGCGCCGATGACCCACCAGCCGCCCAGCAGCGCGACGACCGCGAGATCCACCAGCCGCGGCCGCCACCAGCGCCGGGGGAGCGGCCGCACGCGGCGGGCGACCGCCGTGTCGGCACGGCGGAGCGCGACGAGCAGCCCCGACAATCCGAGCACCCCGACGATCGCGACCGCGGCCTTCAGCGCGGTGATCGTGGTCTGGAACCGTGTGTCGGCGGTGAGCGCGAGCGTCACCCCGCTGTCGACGTCGGAGAACGCGCCCGCGACGGCGGGGCGGACGTCACCCTCGCGGATGAGCACGATGGCGCCGTCGACGAGAACCGCGGTGGAACGGGGATCGGAGGTGACGGTGACCGTGCACGCCCCTGGTGGGAGCGACGCCCGGCCGAGGTCGACGCCGCCGCTCGTCACGAGCAGACCGCCGTCGGCCGCGGTGAGCCGCAGGCCGGGGAGGGGTTCCGCGGCCGGATCCGGCCGCGGCGGCACCGTGGACAGCACCGTGGTGCCCGGTGCGGCACGCGCCGCCGCGCACGCGACCGTGGCCGTGAGCGCCACCGGCTGGTACGGCATCAGCGGGATGGCGGCGGGACCCTCGCCCGCGCTCCACCGGTAGCTCACCTCGGGCTGGACGACCGGCGCGAACGGGAACACGAGCGCGGCCAACAGCGCGACCAGCCCGAAACCCAGCACCCAACGCCGGACGGCGCCGGACGCTGCCGGGCCGGACGCCGCGGCGGGATCGTCCGGCGCGGCCGCGGGAGCCGTCCGGGCGGAGGTGAGCACGGGCGACACCCTAGTTCGGGCCACCGACAGTTCCGGGGCAGGATCACGGTCTGTGCCTTCGACACCCGATCCGGTGCACGGGAGCGCAGACGGGCCCGCGGACGTGGTGCCCGGCCTGCCCGCCCCCGCCGCGGGGCACGCCGACCCAGCGGCCGGGCGCCCCGCCCGCGCCGTCGCGCCGCCCTCGGATGGCCTGGACGCGGGCGAGTCGCCGTCGCCCCCGTCCCGACGGACGCTGCGCAGGCGCGTCCGGCTCGTCCGCCGCCACCTGGGATCGGGCCCCTACCTCGACTACGGCGGGGACCTGCTCGCCCAACTGGCGGCGCGCGGCTCGGCGTCGGCGTTCGTGCCGGACCCCACGCGGGCCGAGGCCGTCCGGCGGGCCGCGCCGGGCTGCCCCGTGCACACCAACCCCGACGCCATCCCCGCAGGCGTCTTCCGCGGCATCCTCGCCGTGACGAGCGCGCCGCCGGACGCGGCCACGCTCGCCACCTGGCGGCGGGTCCTCGTGCCGGAAGGCGGCCGGGTGCTCGTCGTCGGTGCCGAACCCGGACCCGCGACGGGGTTCACGCGGCGTTGGGCGGGGCGGGAGCGGTGGCGGTCCGACGTCGCGGTCGTCGTGCTCGAGGCGCAGCCGGAGCGCATGATCGGGGCATGACGCTGCTCCCTCTGGGTCCCGACGAGCTCCTCACCACCACCCGCTCGGTCCGCAAGCGCCTCGACCTCGACCGTCCGGTCCCGATCGAGCTGGTCCGGGAGTGCCTCGAGGTCGCCCTGCAGGCGCCGACCGGCAGCAACCAGCAGGGCTGGCACTGGATCGTCGTCACCGACCCGGCACTGCGGGCGCAGATCGGCGAGTACTACCGCAAGTCGTTCGCCGCCTACCGCGAGAGCCGTGGCACCGACACCCGCGCCAGCACCGAGAAGCAGGCCGCGACGGCGCGGGTCTCGTCCTCCGCCGACTGGCTCGCCGAGCGCATGGGCGACGTTCCCGTCCACGTCATCGCCTGCCTCTTCACCGGAGCCGACGAACTGCCCGCGGGAAACCAGGCGGGGCTGTGGGGCTCGCTGCTGCCCGCCGCGTGGAGCTACCAGCTCGCCGCCCGCGCCCGCGGGCTCGGCAGTGCGTGGACCACACTGCACCTGACGTACGAGAGGGAGATCGCAGAGCTGCTGGGCATCCCGCCGCGCGTCCGCCAGGGCGTGCTGCTGCCCACGGCGTACTTCACGGGCGAGACGTTCCGCCCCGCCCACCGCGAGCCGCTGGACACCGTCCTGCACCTCGACCGCTGGTAACCCGATCGCGCACGGTGCCCGGTCACGTGCGGGAAGCGCCGCGGCCCCCACTCGTTCGGCCCAGCCGCCCGTCACCCGTGGTGGCGTCCGGTCCCGAAGGGGTGGGTTACGGGGGTCCCCCGCACCGCTGGTTCGCCGGGCATCGTTGCGTGGATCGTGACGACAGCGGCGCACGGATCCACCCCATCCGGCGATCAAGGCGTTCCGCCCGGTGAGCTGCGGGCGCTGACCGGGCTGCGGATCGTCGCGGCGGTCTGGGTCGTCGGGTTCCACTTCCACTTCACGGCGCTGCCGGGCGTCGCCGCCGTCAGCGGGGTGCTCGGACCGCTGGTCAGCCAGGGCGCGCTGGGCGTCGACCTCTTCTTCGTGGTCTCCGGCTTCGTCATCGCGCACACCCACCTCGACCGGCTCGGCCCGACGCTGCGCCCCGCCGCCGCCGCGCGGTTCGTCTGGGCGCGGGTGTGCCGGATGTGGCCGTTGTACCTGGTGGTGCTGCACGTCTTCGGGCTGTGGCTCGTGGCCAAGCTGCTGCTCGGGCACGACCGCACGATCGCCTTCCAGGCCGTCCAGCCCGCCGTGAGCGTCGGGGAGTGGCTGCGGCAGCTGGTCGGTGTGCAGATGTGGGACCACGCCTACCTGGACGGGGCGTCGTGGGTCGGGCCGACGTGGTCGCTGTCCGCCGAATGGCTGGCCTACCTGCTCTTCCCGGTGGCCGCGCTCGGCTTCCATCGGCTGCGGCGGCTGCCCGCGGCGGTGCTGCTGCTCGCCGCCGTCACGCTGATGACGCCCATCGCGAACGCCTACCTGGTCACCGGCTCGCCGTACTACCCGTACAGCTGGCTGGTGCGGCTGCTCTGCGGGTTCGCCGCGGGCGTGCTGGTGTGCCTTGCGGTGCGTCGCGTGCGGACGGACGTCCGCCGCGTCGCGTCCGTCGGGGCCGTCGTGCTGCCTGCGGTGACCGCCGTCGGGCTGGTGCTGGGGGAGCGGCTCGGTGCCGGCCGCGGCGGTGTGGTGATCGCGCTCTTCCCGCTGTTGGTCGGCGCGTTGGCGTTGGCCGACCGCGGCCCCGCGATGGTGCTGACCCGGCCGTGGGCGGTGCACGGCGGGCGGATCTCCTACGCGCTCTACCTCGTGCACATCCCGATGCTGGAGGTCTACTGGACGGCGCTGCAGCACGTGCGCGCCCTCGGGCCGCACACGCTCCTGGCGCACGTCGTGGGGCTCGCCGTGCTGGTCGGGGCGCTCGGGGTGGCCGCCGTGGCGTACCGGTTCGTCGAGGAGCCCGCGCGGCGGCGCCTGCTCGCGCTCGGCCGTCGCGCGGCGCCGCGGCACGCCTACCCCGCGGCGTTCGGGCACGGCGTCGCGGGAGGTCGGGTCGGTGGCCGTCGCGGCCTGCGCGACCTCACCGTGAGCCGCGGGCCGCGGCATGCCATCGGACGGCACCCCGTGTTCGCGGGGCAGCACCGCCCGGCCCGCCGGGCCCCCGTTCTCGCCGGACACCTCCCGTCCGGCACCTGATCGCGGCTGAGCTGGGGAGCACAGCAGGCCCTCCCCGCGCGGTACACCCTCGACCGCGCGGGGAGGGCGTCGTCTTCGGCGCACTTCGCACACGTGATGGCGTCCTCGCACATGGTTGAACCTGTGCGAGGACGCATCAGGGTGCGCGGAGTGGGCTTGGGGACCAGTGCGCCGGGCGCGGAACGCGGGGTGGGAGGCGGGTTGCCGCGTCGCCGCGCGCGGCCGCTACTTGCATCGGGGTGACGAACAGGCTGGTCGAGAGGTCGGCGCCGCGGAGGTCCGCGGCGCGCAGGTCCGCACCCAGGAGGTCGGCCAGGCGGAGGTCCGCGCCGCGCAGGTCGGCGCCGAGGAGAAGGGCGCCGCGCAGCGACGCCCCGCGCAGGTCCTCCCCGCGCCACCGCTTGCCGACGAGATCGGCGCGGCCGTGATCGCGCCGGGGCGGCCTTCCGCCACGGCCATCCGACGTCCTGGCGTGCTTGCGCGCCGCCTCCGGGGTGGCGCGGCCGTCGGGTGCGTGGTCCGTGGGTGCCGGGTCACCCGCCCGCACACGTCCGCTCGCGCGGCGCAGCAGCGCGCTGACCCGCTCGCGGGTCGCCGCGACGTCGGCCTCGGTGAGGTCGTCCGCGAGCAGGGCGGCCCGCGCCTCGTCGAGCGCCGGGTCGGGCGCGCGCAGGCTTGCCTCGTCGAGGTACCAGAGCAGCTCGTGCGCCTGCCGCGCCACGGCGAACGCGGCGAACATCGGCCCGGCGACCTCGGGGGCGCGCCAGTCCTGCCCCGCGAACGCGCGCGTCACCCGCTGCCCCGCGCCCAGGCAGTCGAACACGGTGCAGCCCGGGAAGCCCTCGGCGCGGAGGTCGTCGTGGATGCCGCAGCGGAAGTCGGGCCGCAGGTGGGTGCAGGGGGTGCCCGCGGGCTTGTCCAGCGCGAAGTCGGCCGACCGCGCGAACGCGGGCGCCACGCAGCACAGCCCGACACATCGGGAGCAGTCGGCGCGCAGCTCCAGCACGACCCGCCACGCTAGCCCACCCGCCTCCGCCCGGCGGCGTGCGACCGCTCGGGCCCGACCTCGCAGAGCGCTCGGGCGCTTCGCAGGGCGCGGGGACTCTGCGAGGCGCAGGCCGCGTCTGCGAGGACACCGCCAGCGACCGCCGCGGCCCACTTCGGCGGCGGGGCACGCCTCCGCGGTGTCGCCACCGCGCGCCCGCGCCGCGGCCCATCCCGGCGGGCGGCCGCGCCCGCGGACGCTGCCGAGGGGGAGCGGTCAGGGCAGCAGGACCACCTTCCCGCCCGCGTGCCCTTCCCGGACGAGCCGGTGCGCGTCGGCGGCGTCGGCCAGCGGGAACGTGCGCGCGATCACCAGCTCCAGCTCGCCCTTGGCGGCCAGCGGCACCAGCTCCTCCCACGCGTGGGCGCGGATCTCGGTGCCCGGGTCCGCGCCCGGGCCGCCCCCGAGCGCCCGGATGCCCGTCTCCGGGGCGCGGCGCTGGGCCGCGATCGTCGCGATCCGCCAGCGGTCGGGCACCAGCTCCAGCGACACGTCGACCGCCTCGTCAGTGCCGACCGTGTCGACCGCCGCCGTGACCGGCCCGAGCGCCCGCACCCGGTCGGCAAGACCCGGCCCGTACGCGACCGGCTCGGCGCCCCACGCCCGCAGCCGCCCGTGCCGCCCCGGCGCGCCCGTGCCGATCACCCGCGCGCCCCGCCGCGCCGCGAGCTGGACGGCGAGCTGGCCGACCGAGCCCGCCGCGCCGTGCACCAGCACGGTGTCGCCGGGACCGACGCCGGTGGCGACCAGCGTGTGCAGCGCGGTCGCCCCGGCCAGCAGCAGGCCCGCAGCGGTCTCCCAGCCCAGCGTGGCGGGCTTCGGCACGACCGCGGCGGCGGGCACCGTGACCGCGGTGGCGTACAGCCCGCTGACCCCGGCCCCGTAGACGATCACCTCGTCGCCGACCCGGAACGCGCTGCCCTCGCCGACCGCCGTCACCACGCCCGCCGCCTCGCGGCCCAGCCGCATCGGCAGCACGGTGGGATCACGCAGGAACGCGCCGCTGTACGACTTGTGGTCGATGGGGTTCACCCCCGCCGCCCGCACCTCGACGGTCACCTCGCCGGGGCCCGGCGGGCCGACCTCGTGCGCGACGGCAGCCAACACCTCGGGTCCACCGAACGCGGTGGCGACGATCACGACGCCCATGCCGTGTGTCAACTCGGCCGATCAGGGGACGATTCCCGTAGCGTTGGCAGGCGTGTCCCGTGCCGTGTGGCTGCCTGCCGCCGTCGGTGCGCTGCTCGGTGCGGTGGTGTTCGCCCTCGCCCGCAAGACGCTGATCGACGACTCCTACATCACGCTCGCCTACGCCCGCACCCTCGCCGAGCACGGCGTCTGGGGCATGCAGCCACAGGTGCCCGGCAACGCCGCGACCTCGCCGCTCAACGTCGTCCTGCTCGCCGCCCTCATCCTCCCCACGCGGGATCCGATCCTCGCTGCGGGCATCCTCCTCGCGATCGCGCTGGCCGTGACGGGAGCGGCGCTCGGCGCGATCTGCGTGCGGCTGGACTGGACCCGCTGGTCCGCCGTGGCGGGGGTCGCGCTGGTGGCGGTCAACCCGCTGCTCGTCTCCGTGATCGGCATGGAGACCCATCTGGCGATCGCGCTCGCCGCCGCTGTCGCGTGGGCCGTGGTGGCCCGCAGGCCCTACCTCGCGGGCGTGCTCTGCGGACTGCTCCTGCTCACCCGGGCCGACCTGGCCGGGTTCGGCCTGGCCGCGGCGGTCGCCGTCGCCGTGACGCTCGGGGTGCTGCGGGCGCTCGCGACGGTCGGGATCGCCGGGCTGGTCTCGCTGCCGTGGTCGTTCGCCTCCTGGCTGTGGCTCGGCTCCGCCGTCCCGGACACGATGGTGATCAAGCTCGGCGAGAACATGGGCGACCGGACGTTCGCCAACGGCCTCTACTACTTCTGGGTCGGCTACCCCTTCGCCGTTACGGCCTCGCTCGTGCCGCCCGTGTTCGGCGTGCTCGTGCTGCTCTTCGGCTGGCGGCGCGCCTCCGCGCCGGTGCACCTGGTGCTCGGCGTCGGCGGGCTCCTGCACGCGGGCACGTACCTGCTGCTCAACACCGCGCCGTACCAGTGGTACTACGGCCCCGCGATCGGCGCGCTGACGATGCTCGGCGCGGTCGCGGCGCCGCGGCCGTCGCTGCGGATCGTGCTGGTCGGGGCGTCGGCGGCGATGGTGGCCGCCACCGGCGCCTTCCTGCTCACCCGCCCGTGGACGCTCACGACGGTCTCCGGCAACTGGGCCACGCCCGCCGAGTACGAGCAGCTCGCCGCGCGCGCCCCCGCCGGGGCCGTCGTCCAGTCGTTCGGCGAGGTGGGGACCGTGGCGTACTACTGCCGGTGCACGGTGGCCGACCGCCTGTCCGACCGGGGATGGTTCGCGGGCCGGTTGGCCCAGCAGCGGGCCAAGGCAGGCCCGTTCGAGCGGGAGCTGCTGGACCTCAACTTCCGCAACTTCCACCCACCCGCGCCGCTCGTGCCCCAGTACAGGTTCGCGTTCACCCCGGACCACTCCGGGGTGCCCGCCACCTCCTGGCGCGGCGACCAGGGGACGATGGTGGTGGAGCCGATCCGCTGATCCACCCCGCTCACACACACCGAGCGGGGCTCGCACACATGACGGGACTTGTGTGGGAGCCCTGCGCGGTGTATGCGGGCTTCAGATGGGCAGGCGACGGAAGATCGGACGGGGGAGGTGCCGCAGCGCGCTCATCACGAACCGCAGCGGCGCGGGCGCCCAGACGAGCTCCTTGCGGGTGCGGACGGCGTCGACCACGACCGCGGCGACGGCCTCCGGCGTGGTCGACAGCGGCGCGGGCTTCAGGCCCTCGGTCATCCTCGTGTGCACGAACCCCGGCCGCACGACGGTGACGTGCACGCCCGCGGGGCGCAGCGCCTCGGTGAGGCCGGTGTAGAACGCGTCCAGCCCGGCCTTGGTGGAGCCGTAGACGAAGTTCGACCGCCGCGCCCGCTCCCCGGCCACCGACGAGAACGCCACGATCGAGCCGTGCCCCTGCGCGCTCATCCGCTCGCCCAACGCCACCCCGACGGCGACGGCCGCGGTGTAGTTGACCTGCGCGAGCTCCACCGCGGCGGCGACGTCGGTCCACGCCTTCTCGTTGTCGCCGAGCAGGCCGAACGCGACCAGCGCCACGTCGATGTCGCCGCTCGCGAACGCCTTGGCGACGACCTCGGCGTGCGTCTCGGGCTCGGCGGCGTCGAACGGGAGGGCCTCGACGGCGCAGGTGCGCCCCTCCAGCCGGGTCTTCGCCGCGTCCAGCCGGGGCGAGGGCCGCCCGGCCAACACCACCCGCAGCGGCCGGTCGGACGCGAACGCCTCCACCGTGGCCAGCCCGATCTCCGAGGTGCCGCCGAGCAGCAGGATGCTCTGCGGGTTGCCGACGGCGTCAATCATGACAAGTGGCTCCATCCGCAGGTCCGGGAGCCGGACGAGGGTCGTGATGGTGGCGGCGGCAAAGTCACGCTGTCAGCTCCAAGCGTCGGGACATGTCCGAGGCGAACACGTTCTGCGGGTCGACGGCGTCGCGCACCTTGCGCCACTCGTCGAAACGGGGGTAGCCGCGGCGGATCGCGGCGGGGGTGGTGCGGGACTCCTTGGCCAGGTAGTGCCGCCCGCCCGCGTCGAGCACGAGCTCGTCCAGCTCGTCGCACAGCGCGCCGAGGCCGCGGCCGATGGGGATGTCGACGCAGAGCGTCCAGCCCGGCATCGGGAACGACAACGGCGCCCGGTTGCCCTCGCCGAACCGTTTCAGCACGTTGAGCGCGGACACCTGCCGCGCGGCCGTCATCCGCTCCAGCACCGTGCGGATCACGTCGCCGCGCTCCGGCGGCACCACGAACTGGTACTGCAGGAAGCCGCGCGGCCCGTACCCGCGGTTCCACTCGCCGATGATGTCCAACGGGTGCAGGAACTGCGTGATGTTCTGGACCGCGCCCCTCCGGGTGGGCGACTTGCGGTACCAGACCTCGCTGAACAGCTTCCCCGTGAGGCGGTTGAGCAGCCCGGAGGGGAACACGTCGGGCACCGTGAGCAGCTGTGGCGCGTCGAACTTCAGCGGCTCGGCCCGCAGCTTCTCGGGCAGCTCGGCAACCGTGGCGTGGTTGGCCCTGGTGAGCAGGCCGCGGCCGAAGTGCGCGCCCGTCGTCACCGCGTCGAACCACGAGACGGACTCGGCGTACTTCTCGTCGTCGGTGCTCTGGCGGGCCATGAGCTCGTCGAGGTTGTCGATCTGGTCGGTGTCGACCGTGAAATAGGCCGTCTCGACGTGGTGCAGCCGCAGCCGTGCGCGCACGACCACGCCGGTGAGCCCCATCCCCGCGACGGTCGCCCAGAACAGCTCGTCGTCGGGGGTGAGCTCCTGGACCCCGCCATCGGCCGTGACCAGCGTGATCGACCGGACGTGGTTGCCGAAGCTGCCGACGACGTGGTGCGCCTTGCCGTGGATGTCGGCCCCGATCGCGCCGCCCACCGTGACCTGCCGGGTGCCGGGCAGCACCGGCAGCCAGAGGCCGTGGGGGAGCGCCGCGCGCATCAGCGTGTCGAGGCTGACGCCCGCGTCGACGTCGACCAGCCCGCTCTCGGCGTCAATGGAGTGGATCTCACCGAGGCCGGTCATCGCCAGGACGGTGCCGCCCGCGTTCTGCGCCGGATCGCCGTAGGAGCGCCCGAGGCCGCGGGCGATGATCCCACGGGGGCTCGCGGACGTGACCGCGGCGACCACGTCCTCCACCGAGCGGGGGGTGACGACCCGCGCGAGCGAGGGGGCGGTGCGGCCCCATCCGTGCAGCAGCTGTGTATCGGACATCGCGGGCGAGGCTACCCGGGGGCACCGACACTATTCTCGGGGCGGTGACCGTCCAGCCGCCCGACCCGCGGGGTCTCCGGATCTCCGACGCCGACCGCGAGCGCGCGGCGGCGCGGCTGCAGAAGGCGTTCACGGAGGGCCGGATCACCGCCTCCGAGCTGGACGAGCGGCTCGCCGTCGTCTACGCGGCCCGCTACGAGGCCGAGCTGCGCCCGCCGCTCGCCGACCTGCCGCCCGACGGCCCCGCGGCGGTCGTCACACCCGCGGGCCCGCCGTTGGTGTTGAAGGCCGGGATGTCGGCGATCAGGCGCACGGGAGTGTGGCAGGTTCCCCCACGCATCCGGGTGCTCTCGGGGATGGGCTCGGTGGTGCTCGACTTCTGCGACGCCGAGAACCCGCACCCCGTCGTCGAGGTGGAGCTGGAGCTGGGTGCGGGCTCGGCGAAGCTGCTGGTGCCCGACGACGCGACGGCCAACGTCGACGACCTGGTCACGGGCATGGGGTCGGTCCGCAGCGCCGTGCCGTCGACGCCGCGGCCGGGGCAGCCGCACTTCGTCGTGCACGGGCGGGCGGCGATGGGGTCGGTGCGGGTGCGGCGCCGCTTCCGCCTCGGCCGCTACTTCTTCTGACGACGGCGGCCGCTCGACGCGCAGCCGCACCGGGGACGTGGTGGCCGCACCGGCGCCGGGACGCTTGTGCCGCCACCGCAACGCGTGTGTCGTGCCCCGCGACCGGGCGCCACCGCGACGGTCGTGCCTGCCCGCCCAGTACCCTGCTGCGGTGACCGCCGACTCGCCCGCCCGCCTCGGCCTCGTGGCCCAGATGAGCCGGTTCGTGGCGATCGGGGCCCTCTCGGCGCTGGTTGACTTCGGCATCTACCAGGGCCTGCTGGCGCTGGGGCTGTTCCCGAGCGGGTCGAAGGCGATCAGCTTCATCTGCGGCACCACCACGGCGTACCTGCTCAACCGCCGCTTCACGTTCCAGTCCGCGGGTCGCAAGGTGGTGGCCTTCGCGCTGCTGTACGCCACCACGTTCGCCATCAACGTCGGCACCAACGCGCTCATGCTCGCCGTCCTGCCGCCGATGCCGCTGCGGTTCAGCGTCGCGTGGGTGATCGCACAGGGCCTGGCCACGGTCATCAACTTCGTGATGCTGCGGACGGTCGTCTTCCGCGACTCCGGGCGCTGACGCTGCCCCTTGATCGCCGGGTGGGCGCGGAAAGCGGCCAGAAGTGACCGGGAACGCGCCCAGCCGGTGATCACCGCGGCGGGCCGGGCCGGGCGACCGCGCTGAACGGCCACGGCTGGCCGGGTCGAGCCGCAGCTCGGCGGGCTCAGGCGCGGTGGAAGCGCTCCAGCCGCCCCTGCCGCACCAGCCGCACCCACCGGGCGAACTCGCGCGGGCTGCGCTTGGTGACCAGGAAGTACCACGCGAACCGGGGCAGGTCCGCCACCCCCACCCGGCGCATCCCGGGCTGCGCCGTCAGGAAGCCGCGGTTGCGGAAGGTGTAGTAGCGCTTCACCGGGTCGTCCGGGTCGCGGGCGTGCAGCCGCCCGCGGAGCATCGGCTTGTCGTCATTGTCGGCGGCCGGGTGCAGGTACACCGCCAGCAGCGCCGTGCCGAACGGCAGGCCGGAGCGCACCAGCCGACGGTGCATCTCGACCTCGTCGCCGCGGATGAACAGCCGCAGGTCCGGCACCCCGATCACATCCAAGGTGGACGACCGGAAGAGCGCCCCGTTGAACAGCGCGGCGATGCCGGGGAGCAGCTCGTGGTCGGCGCCGTGCCCGACGTCGGCGGCCAGCGCCGCGCGCGACCGGTGCCACGTCAGGCCGCGCCGCACGGGGAACGCGAGCCGGTCGGGCTCGTCCGCGTCGGCCACGGTGGGGGAGACGGCGGCGAGCCCGCGCCGGTCGGCGAGCTCCACGAGGATGGCCAGGACGTCGTCGTCGGCCGCGCGCCCGTCGTCGTCGGCGAGCCACACCCAGGTGGCCCCCATGGCCATCGCGTGCAGCATGCCGAGCGCGAACCCGCCCGCGCCGCCGAGGTTGCGCCACGACGGCAGCCAGGTGGCCGGGATCCCGCACGCCTCGACCACCTCACGCGCGGGCTGGTCCGGCCCGTTGTCGACGACGACGAGGTGCGCGACCGGATGGGTCTGCTTCGCCACGGCGGCGAGCGCGTCGACGAGCGGACCGGTGCGGTGCCGCGTGACGACGACCGCCACGACCGATCCGGGCGGCAGGGGCCGGGCGACCACGTCGGGACCGGGAGACGCCTCGAAGGCGGAGCTCGCGCCGTCGTCGCGGGAAGATGCCGTGGTCACCGGGGCTCGAGCTCCGCCAGCACGTCGCGGCCCTTGTAGTGGTGCAGCACCTCGCGCAGCGACCCGTGCTCGCGGATCGTGCCCTTGTCCATCCAGATCGCGGTGTCGCACAGGTCGGCGAGGAACTCGTCGGAATGCGAGGCGAACACCAGGATCCCGGAGCGCTCGACCAGCTCGTTGAGCCGCTTGCGGGCCTTCGCGAGGAACTCGGCGTCGACGGCGCCGATGCCCTCGTCGAGCAGCAGGATCTCCGGGTCGATGCTGGTGACCACGCCCAGCGCCAGCCGCACCCGCATCCCGGTGGAGTAGGTGCGCAGCGGCATGGACAGGTAGTCGCCGAGCTCGGTGAACGACGCGATGTCGTCGACGCGGGCCTCCATCTGCTTGCGCGTCATGCCCAGGAACAGCCCGCGGATGAGGATGTTCTCCAGACCGGAGATCTCCGGGTCCATGCCGACCGCCAGGTCGAACACCGGCGCGACCTTCCCCAGCACGCGCGCGTGCCCGCGGGTCGGCTCGTAGATGCCCGCCATCAGCCGCAGCAGGGTGGACTTGCCCGCCCCGTTGTGCCCGACGAGCGCCACGCGGTCGCCCTGGCGCAGGGAGACCGTGATGTCCCGCAGCGCCTCGATGATCGGCACCTTCGAGTCGGTGCCGATCCGCCCGCCCGCCCGCCCGAGCACGGCCTTCTTGAGGGAGCGCGTCTTGGCGTCGAAGATCGGGAAGTCGACGGCGGCGCCCTCGATGTCAATGGCAACTGCGCTCATAACCGGCCCGACCCGCCCTAGACCCAGTACGCCACGCGGGAGCGGTAGTTGCGCAGGCAGACCAGCGCAGCCCCGCAACCGACCACCGTGATCCCGCCGACCACGGCCCAGTGCCGCCCCACGATCTCCTGGCCGAGCAGCGGCTCGCGCAGGATCTCGACGAAGTGCATCACGGGGTTCAGTTCGACGTACGCGGCCAGGGGGTTACTGCGCAGCCGGTCGTAGGACCACACGATCGGGGTCATGAAGAACAGCAGCTGCGTGAGGCTCGCGATGATCGGCGGGATGTCGCGGAACCGCGTGGCGACGATCCCGGCGAGCACCGCGATCCACGCGCCGTTGAGCGCGATCACCACGAACGCCGGGATGGCCAGCAGCGACGACCAGTGCACCGGCTGCTGGAAGATGATCATCAACAGCGCCCAGATGACGAGGTTGTGCACGAAGAACAGCGTCTGGCGCCACACGAGCCGGTAGACGTGCAGCGTGAGCGGCGCGGGCAGGAACCTGATGAGGCCCTCGTTGGCGATGAAGACCTCGCTGCCCTCGAGGATGCACCCGTTGATGAAGTTCCAGATCAACAGGCCGGTGGCGACGTAGGGCAGGAACGTCTGGATCGGCTCGTGGAACAACGCTCCGTACAGGATCCCCATCGCCGTGGCGATGACGCCCATCGTGATGCTGATCCACAACGGACCGAGCACGGAGCGGCGGTAGCGCTGCTTGATGTCCTGCCAGCCCAGGTAGCCCCACAGGGGACGCTGCCGCCATCCGCCGCGCAGGTCGTCGAACGCCCGCCGCCAGCTCCGCGGTCCCGGCTCCGCGGCGACGGGGGGCGGCGCGACGGAAGCGTCACCGGTTGTCATCGCCTGGGCCACGCAGCGAGGGTACCCACGCGTGCGGACGCCCGACCGCGGCAGGGTGGCCCCGCATCGGAGGAATGTCACCCTGCTGCGACTCAGTCGCAGGAATGTCACCCTCCTGCACGCCCGGGGGCGACCGCGCTTACCGGGGGCGACCGCGCTTACCGGGGGCGACCGCGCCTAGAGGTACTGGCCCGTCCCGCGGCCGAGGCCGCCGTCGCCGGGCTGGGCGCCCGTGCCAGGCGGGAGCCCGCGCCGCATCTGCTCCAGCTGGGCCCGTGCGGCCATCTGCTGGGCGAACAGCGCCGTCTGGATGCCGTGGAAGAGCCCCTCCAGCCAGCCGACGAGCTGGGCCTGCGCGATCCGCAGCTCGGCGTCGGAGGGCGTGGTGTCCTCGGTGAACGGCAGCGACAGCCGGTGCAGCTCAGCGCGCAGTTCAGGGGCGAGCCCCTCCTCGAGCTCCTTGATGGAGTTCTCGTGGATCTCCTTGAGCCGGACGCGGGAGGCGTCGTCCAGCGGCGCTGCCCGCACCTCCTCGAGCAACTGCTTGATCATCGTGCCGATGCGCATGACCTTGGCGGGCTGCTCGACCATGCTGGAGACGCCCTGGCCGTCGTCATCGTCCTCGTCGGTCTGCTGCGGCACCCTGGCCATGCCCACCGGGCGCCCGTCGGGCCCGACGACCATCACCTGCTGCTCGCCGTTCTCCCCCTGCTCGGGACTCATCCGCTCACTCCTCCATGCGCTCTACCCGCCACCGTAGCGAGCGCGCTGGTCAACGGCCCGACACGGTCAGCAGCACCTTTCCGACGACGCCGCCCTCGTCGAACAATGCGTGCGCGGCCGCGGCCTCCGTCATGGGCAGCACCTGGTGCACGATCGGGCGCACCCGCCCGTCGGCGATCATCGGCCAGACGTGCTCCCGCACCGCGGCGACGATCGCGCCCTTCCCGTTCGGCCCGTCCACGGGACGGGAGCGCAGGCTGGTCGCGATGACGCTGCCGCGCTTCATCAGCAGCTTCCCGATCTCCAGCTCGGCCTTCGCCCCGCCCTGCAGCCCGATGATCACCAGACGGCCGTCGAGCGCCAGCGCGTCGACGTTGGCCGCGAGCCCCTTGGCACCCATGTTGTCGAGGATGACGTCGGCGCCGCGGCCGTCGGTGGCCTTCTTCAGCTCGGCCGGGATGTCGTCGTGGTAGTCGATGGCGATGTCGGCGCCGAGCTCGCGGCAGCGGGCGAGGCGCTCGGGCGCACCCGCCGTGGCCGCCACCCGTGCGCCGAGCGCCTTCGCCACCTGGATCGCGTGCGTACCGATGCCACTGGACCCGCCCTGCACGAGAAACGTCTCGCCCGCCGC
Organism: uncultured Actinomycetota bacterium; assembly: GCA_963750095.1. Taxonomy (GTDB): domain Bacteria; phylum Actinomycetota; class Actinomycetes; order Mycobacteriales; family Pseudonocardiaceae; genus Pseudonocardia. The sequence continues at coordinate 190,617 of CAVVPJ010000019.1, forward strand.
GAGCCGCCCGGTCATGACCACGTTGGACCACACCGTGCACGCCACCTCAGGGATGCCTGCCGCCGTGACGAGGTCGACGCCGTCGGGCACCGGGAGGAGCTGCGCCGCGGGCACCACCGTGCGCTCGGCATACCCGCCGCCCGCGAGCAGCGCGCACACGTCATCGCCGACCTGCCATCCGGTGACGCCCTCGCCGAGCGCCGCGACGTGCCCCGAGCACTCCAGCCCGATGATCTCCGAAGCGCCGGGCGGGGGCGGGTAGAAGCCCTGGCGCTGCATGAGGTCCGCCCGGTTCACCCCGGCCGCCGCGACCTCGACCAGCACCTCGCCGGGTCCCGCCACCGGGTCGGGCACCTCGCTCCAGCGCAGCTCCTCAGGGCCGCCCGGCTTCTCCAGCGTGATCGCGTGCATGCCCGCACCGTAGTGCGGCAGGCTGCCCGGCGTGGACCACTGGCCGTTGCGGCATCTCGTGCTGCGCACACCGCGGCTGGAGCTGCGACCCGACGACGACGCGGGGCTCGACGAGCTGGTCGCCGAGGCCTATCGCGGCGTCCACCCGCCTGCGGAGATGCCCTTCGGCGAACCCTGGACCGACGCCGACCCGCGCTACCTCGGCCGGGGGATGCTGCAGCACTTCTGGGCCGAGCGGGCCGCGCTGCACCCGGACGGCTGGGCGGTCCACTTCCTCGTCCGGTACGGCGGTCGGGTGGTGGGCACGCAGAAGCTCGGCGCGCGCGACTTCGCGATCACCCGCGAGGTCGACACCGGCTCCTGGATCGGGCTGCGCCACCAGGGCAAAGGGCTCGGCACCGAGGCACGTGCGGCCGTCGTGCTGTTCGCGTTCGACCACCTCGGCGCCGTCACGGCGCGCTCGTCGGCGTTCGCGGACAACGTCCGGTCACACCGGGTGTCGCGGCGGCTGGGCTACAGCCTCGACGGCAGCGAGACCCTCGCCCGCCGCGGGCGGCCTGCCGAGCACGTCCGGCTCGTCGTCACGCCGCAGACGCTCGTCCGTCCATCGTGGACGCTGGACGTCGAGGGCTACCGCGAGGCCTGCCGCGCCCTGCTCGGTGGGATCAGCCCAGGTTGACGCCGCGGGCGAAGGTGTCGCAGCGGGACGGGTCGCCGGTCTGGTTGCCCGTGGTGAACCACTTCTCGCGCTGCGCCGAGGTGCCGTGCGTGAACGACGCGGAGTTGACGCGTCCGCTGCCGAGGTTCGTCTGGATGAAGTCGTCGCCGATGCGGGCGGCGGTGTCGAGGACGCTGGCGATGTCGTCCTTGGTGATGTCCTCGATCAGCGGCTGTCCCGACGACGTCGGGACGGTGGCGGCGTGGTTGGTCCAGACGCCCGCGTAGCAGTCGGCCTGCAGCTCGAGGCGCACGGAGCTGGAGGTGGGGCCGGTGTCGCCGCCCTGCACGCGGTCGGTGGTGCCGAGCAGGTCCTGAACGTGGTGGCCGTACTCGTGCGCGATCACGTAGGCGCGCGCGAGGTTGCCGCCCTGCGCGCCGAAGCGCTGTTCGAGCTCCTGGTAGAAGGACAGGTCGATGTAGACGCGCTTGTCGGCGGGGCAGTAGAACGGCCCGGTGTCAGAGGTGGCGCTGCCGCATCCGGTGTTGACGCCGCCGTTGAAGAACACGGTGCGCGGCGGGGCGTAGCGCTGGCCGGAGCGGGCGAACGCGTCGCTCCAGTAGTTGTCGAGGGAGTTGACGACGGCGACGACCTCGCAGTCCAGCTGCGTGTTCGCCTGCGCGCCCGTGCGGCAGGCCGACGCCGCGGTGGACGTGTCGGCGCTCTGCCCCTGCTGGACGTCCTCGAGACCGCTCGGGAGGGCGACCGAGCCCCCGCCGAGCTGGGAGAGCAGGAAGTAGAGGATCAGCCCGACGATCCCCAGCCCGCCGCCGCCGATCGCGACCCGCCCCCCGAGCCCGCCGCCCCCACCGCCGCCCGACCCACGCAGATCGTCGATGTTGGACGTGTCGAGCTGGGCGTTCTCGTCGAACCGCATCGTGGCCTCCCCCGGCGCGCGTGGCGTGATCCCACCACACCGGGCGCTCACGGTCGACGCCACCTGGCTACCCTGATCGACAGGGAAGCGTGGCAGAGCGGCCGAATGCACTCGCCTTGAAAGCGAGCGTCCTGAGAAGGACCGGGGGTTCAAATCCCTCCGCTTCCGCGCATGTGAGCAGCGGAAACGCTGGTCAGCCCGGTTGGCTGCCGTTCGGCTGATCGCCCGTGGTCTCACTTCTGGTCTCACTTGGGGCCCAGAGCAGCCCGCCGACCTGCTCGGCGACATCGGCGCGGATGGTGCCTGTGACGTGTTGGTAGCGCTTGGCCATCGCGCTGTTGGACCAGCCCATCAGGGCCATCGCGGTCCGTTCCGGCACACCCAGGAGCAGCAGCACGGTCGCCGCGGTGTGTCGGGCGTCGTGGAGTCGGACGTCGCGCACATCGGCGGCGCGCAGCAGGTCCTTCCAGTGCTTGGTGTCGGTGCGGTGATGGATCGGGGCGCCGGTGGGAGAGGCGAAGACCCAGCCGCCGTCCTGCAAGAGCTGCCCCGCCGTTTCGCGCTCTTCCGCTTGTCGTGCCCGGTGGACGCGCAGCAGCTCGACGAGCGGAGCGGGAAGGCCGATGACCCGCCGGCCAGCTCGGGACTTGGTATCAGCGACGATGGTGTGCAGGTTGCGGCGCTGCGCGCACGATCCAGCCCGACGACCACAGGTGCCGTCACAGCCATGCGCCCACTTCGGGCGTTGCAGGTTGCGGCGGATGACCATGCGTCCGGCGTCAAGGTCGACGTCGGCCCAGCGCAGGCCGAGTGCTTCACTTTGGCGCAGTCCCAGCGCGAGCGCGATCGCCCAACGGGTGCTGTTGCGGCGTTGCTCGGCGGCGTCGAGGACCCGGCCGACCTCGTCGAGGGTGAGTGGGTCGACTTCCCAGTCCTCTACGCGCGGCGGCTTGGCGAGCGCGGCGGGGTTCTTCTGCAGATGCCCGCGGCGGACGGCCACGTTGAGAGCCGTACGGATGGTGCGGTGGGCCTGGTGTGCTGTGCCGGGCGCCCGGCCCGACTCCAGCATCTTGGCGTACACCTTCTCCAGGTGTTCGGGTTCCAGGCGATCAAGGCGATGGGCGCCGATGGCCGGGATGAGGTGGATGTTGACCGCGAAGCGGTAGCCCGCCAGCGTCGTCGGCCGGACGGTCGGAGCGGCGATGTTCTCGACCCAATGCGTGAGCCACTGCGCCACCGTCCAGCGGTAGCCGGGCTTGGGGAGGTTCCCGGTATCGCGTGCCTTCTCGATGTCACGCGCCTTCTTGCGGACCTCCTTCTCGGTCTTGCCGGTGACGTGACGACGGTCAGGGCGTCCGTCGTCGCGGATGCCGACCGTGATGCGGCCATGCCAGCGGCCGTCAGCGCCGGGGTAGAAGCTGCCCGCGCCGTTGGGACTGCGTCCTGACCGGCGCCCGGTCATCGGGATGCACCCCGAGCGAAGTCCTCCAGTGCCCAGGTCGGCACCCGCCGAAGGCGACCGATGCGCACGGTCACGAGCTGCTCCGTGCGTATGAGGTGGAAGACCATGGTGCGGCTGACCGCGAGGGCCTTGGCGGCCTCCTCGACGGTCAGAAGCACTTGCCTCTGCTTGACGATCTCTGCGCTCATCACCTGTTCCGTTCGTGGGACTCCTGTCTTGTGTGTGCTGCTCAGCTCGCCCCCGAGCACGTCGTGTGTTCCTCGCGGGCGAGGGCGCGGTAGGCGCGGGCGCGTGCTGCCGCTGCGGCGGCGAGATGGGCGTCGGCGGTGGTGTTCCAACCGATCCCGGCCAGGTGCAGGTCGGCGACGATGAGCGTGGTCTCGGTGTCGCCCTGGTCGTCGATGGCGGTGTGGTGGCGGTTCCACCAGTCGTTATGCGTGCGGCGTCGCCATTCCCGGCGGGCGGCGCGCAAGGCCTTGTGGGTGGTGGAGTAGCGGCGGGACTTGGTGGCGAAGTGGCCGCCGAAGCCGAGCATGTGCGTCCAGCGCCGCAATCTGCCGTAGGTGTCGTGCCAGCGTTCCCGCTGCTCCTCGGTCGTCCAGTCGGAGGGGCGGCCGCCGAGTTGCCAGGCGTAGGCGATCAACCGGCCGAGGTGCGTGGCGGGGTCGGCGTAGTGCTCGGCGGTCTCGGCGTTCATCCGTGAGGTGACCGGTAGCCCGGTGGGCTCAGTGGCCTTGGTGGCGTACTTCGCCAGGTAGGCGGCCACCGCATCGGTCGACACGTCCGGGGCGCCGTCGTGCGCGGCGAGAGCGACGGGGCGAACGTCGAGCTGTGGGCCCCATTCGATCGGCCAGGCATGGCCGGTGTCGGCGTAGCCCGGGGTCAGGAACCGGGTGGTGGTGACCGCGTCGGTGACGAGCTGTGCGAGCTCGGCGGCGGTGATGGCGCTCGGCGGACGCAGTACGGCGTCCGGGTCGGTGGGGTCGATCTGGTCGAGCCGGATGAGGGCGTGGAAGTGCACGACGCCACGGCGTTGGTACTCGGCGACCTTGCCGTAGGACACCCGTAGCCGGAGGTCGTGGGCCCGCTCGATGACCTACATATGGGGCTAACAGAAGCCGTACCAGGGTGTGCCCCTTGAGCGCGCCTTCCGTCGCAGGGTAAAACTACCACCGTGGAGCTTACCGAGGTTGTTCGTACCACGAACGGCAACAGCTATGGCCGATGACGACGCAGCGGGTTTCATAGACTCTACTTCGCTGTATCAGGTCGTGATCTCGCTCAGTTATGACTCTCCCTGCAATGCAGCTGTTTCCGGGTGGAGCCCGTGGGATACGCACGTGCCAATGTTAGTAACGGCCCTCTTGCTCTCAACGTCGCATATGCGATGCATAGTTCCCCCAAAAGAGGTCATGTATCCGACAGAGACTTTCGGGTGCCTGGTTGGCCAACTTGACGACGCGGGACTTGTCGAAAGACCAGCCGGAAGCAAAGAGCAAGTTGCAAATGTCGCGAAGGTTACCTCGCGGTGGGCGGATCGTAACGTTCAGAAGATCCGGTCGGTCTTAAGTGAGACACTTCAGGATACCGCAAAGTATGATCGCTGGATTCGCGGAAACGTTAGTCTAGTTTGGGCGGAACATGCACGTAGGCTAAATGGACTATATGAGGACACCCCACAGGCTATATCGCTATTGGCTAGGGTGACCGGGCATTCAAAAGCGGATCTGAACTCAGCTCTAACGATGAGTAGAAACGAATCGCTCTTACTCAAGTACCGCGATATCGCACGAAGTGGCGGCCTGCCAGCTATCGACGAGTTTATGGTGCTGCGAGATGCCTACACATCATCCGTGATAATGCGAGGGCGATATTATGACGATCTTATCATCGGCGTAGGGGGCGGTCAGCTAAACCAGCACCCAATCCGGCACCCGTCGCTTCTCCGTCCATCGAGTCCTACCGTGTTGGGGTTCTCGGATCCGCGCTCGACAACTCTAGCCGCACTGATCCTCAACAGCTGCTACTCCGAGCGTAAGCACGTTGATCGAATCCGCTACTGGGTTCAGGCTATCAAGAACGCTAAAGAGCATCATGTGGCGGACGAGATGCCATCCGGAATCCCCGACAACTACGGAAGTAATGACTGGAAGCATCTTGCAATGCTACTGCGACACGCAGACATTCGCCTTCACTCGGAGTGGAAAGAGTCATTGGTGGACTATAGTGCAGCATTCTCAGGCGCACTCGCGCCCGGCATCCCGTCGGCGATCCTTCTGACCGGCGTGGTTCCACAACTGGTCGCAGTCCTGATTCAAGCCCTCGGAGCTACCGCCGCAGTTAGACTCTTTAGAGACCAACGGGTAGGCCGTCGCACCTTGGATAGAATTTCGCTTACAGAATCCCGTCTTCGCGACCTTTCATCCTTTCCTCCCGGCCGAATTTCTTCAAGCGTCACGCCGCCAAGTTGAAATGACATAAAATACTCAGTCACGATGAAGGATTCCCGGACAGCTGGCTGAGCACCGCAGGACCGAGATGTCATCCGAGCTTGACTCAGATGTCAACGATCGATGGCGTGACAGCGGCGGAGTACAGCAACGTCAGCAATCCGGCGGGGACCACGAGCGATCATGCCATGCCGCCTTTGATCTCGCCGGATATCATCAGCAACCTCGCTGCCGAGAGTTCGCATCGAGTAGGTCCATGATCCTGCAACTGGAAGGTATCACGAACCCTCTGTCCCAGCCGATGCTGTATTGAGAGGGACAGAAGGTGTCCAGCTGGTGCCAGGAAGCAGATAGGCCATCATCGGAGATGATCGCATTGCAAACCTCGGCATTACGGAGTTCAGCCAGAAGAGTAACCACACCAACGCCATTTCTGGCTGAGTGGCACCGATCCATCCTCTTGCCATATCGCCAGAGGCAGTATTCTTGTAACTGAGTGCACCATTGCCATCCCATAGGTTCAATGCAAACCCCTCGCCTAAAACGAACACAGCGTCAATTGGAGGGGGCTGCCCTTCTTGCTCTGCCGCCGAAAGCGTAGCATGAAGCACATTTTGGTCAACAGTCCCCTCGTAGGCGAACACAAAAAACGGTCGGCGATGATAAAATCGCAGGATGTCGGAGTTGGGGATTCCCCCATTCTCTGATGCTGCCAACAGCACAGACCTCCCAAGCACTGCATTCAGCGACTTGAAGGCGCGGCCCTTTTCGATGCAGTCGAGCAGTTCTTGTTTGGATAGTGACGTCTTTACTTCAGCGGCGGCAGCCACCCCTTCAATGATCATTAGCTGAGGGGTATCAGACACGCTAAATGGCTGTTCTTCGTCCGCCAGAACTACGTCCGTCTGCCTGGATCGCCCCCCACCGCAATCAATAACCTCACCCTGGCCAATTCGGTATTTGGGCGGCAAGTTCTGTCTCAAGAAATCACGGAACGCTGCCTCATTGGCATCTCCCTTGTCGCCACTATGAACCAGCTTCGTGCGAGCATCCTGCAAAGAATTCGCCAAATGACTGCTCCAATTCTGCATCAACTCATAGATGGCACTCGGTTTGCTGCCATTTGGATTGGTGCCGGGTCCAATGTCCATAAGCGATACCATAGAGCATGGTCGACCAGACGTGATTATCCGGGTCTAAGACTCGCTGGCCGAGCAGAGTGTCCAAATCAGCATGCGCGGCAACACACGCGCCAGTTGTCGAGGAGTGGAGGCGCCGCTCTTACATCAGCGCCGGGCGCAGGCGTTGGAGCGTGGTCTCACTTCTGGTCTCGTTCCTCGCGTGCACGGTCATTCGGCTGAGGTCAGGTCGCCAATCAACGACGGCTCGCGACCTGTCCAACACATCGCCGTGCAGTCGTACGCGTCCCTTGAAAGCGAGCGTCTCTCACCGGGCCCATTGGCAACAACGAACGGCGGATCAGGGCTCAGCTTGACGGCGCACGCTAGGATCCGTGGTGGCAAGCAGCGGTCACGTATGCGGCCATGCGGGAGTATGCAAGTGGACAATTCAAACACCGACGAATCTCAAACAGACACCGCCCCACCGCCCCGCGCAGCACAACACCCCCCGTCGAGGCGCGCCACCTTCATCGACTCAGTGCTCGCTGGACTCGTCGCGAACACGATCACAGCGCTCTTTCTGGCATTTCTCGCAGTTCTTGCGGGACAGGTTCAACCGCTGAAGGGCATCGCCTTTGGCACACTAGCGCTCTTCGGTCGTAGCTGTTCAGCCTTGGTGGCGTGATTATACGGCGGCGGCGATGTCGGGGGTGAGGGCAGGCGGGAGCCACGCACCGGTGGTGAACAGGCGCGTCATCGCGTCGAGGGTGTCCAGACCCCATTTGGTCGCGGTGGACAGGTAGGACTGCACGACAGCGAAGTCGATGAGTCCTTGCAGGGTGCGCCAGGAACCTCCGGAGGTCCGCTGCTGGACCTTGACTGCTCTGGCCGGCAGCTCGGCGGTGTTGTTGGTGAACGGCACGTCCAGGTTGACCGTGAACCGCAGGATCATGTCCCGGTGTCGTTGGAAGCGTCGCAGCAGGGTGCGGGCCTGCTGGTGCAGCGGGTCGTTGCCGTGGGTGTTCTCCTGGCGGCCACGGGCGATCGCCCCGGCGTAGCGGGAACGGATGGTGGACAGTTCGGTGTCGGTGAGGGCCGCGCGGCCCTGGGCGCGGGCGGCGTGCGCGGTGGCATTGGCCAGCAGCAACGTATTCACCATCGCCTCCGCCCAGGACTGACCCGCAGGGTCGGGGTCGTGGACCGCGCGCAGGTCGCGGACCAGATGAATGCCGCACCAGGCGTGTTCGACCTGGTCGAGGTGCTCGTAGCCGGCGTAGCCGTCGCGGACCAGGACCCCGGTGAACGCCGGCCAGACGCCGCCGGCGTCGATGGTGTCGCGGCTGCGGTCCCCGACGTGCATCGCGGTCAGGAACCGGGTGCAGGCCACGTGCAGGTAGGTCAGCGCGCCTTCGGCGCGGGCGGTGGTCTCATCGGCGTGGGCGACCGGCGCGGCGGCGATCAATGCCCGCACATGCGGCAGGAACCGGGTCTGCAGCAGTCGGGCGGCCTGGGCACGTAGCCCGGCGACCCACCCGGGCGACACCGCGAACCCCAGCAACGCGTTGAGTACCCGCCGCGCGCGGCGTACCGGCAGGAAATGCGCGCACGTCAGCCACGCCGCGCGAGCCTTGAGGGCGGGTCCGTACTGGACCCGGCCCGACGCGACCCCGGGCGCGGCCGCCTCAGTCGTGGTGCCGCAGCCGCGGCAGGTTCGTGACTGCACCCGATGCTCGGTGACATACGGGCGCGGCGGAGGCGGCGGCAGGTCGACCACCTGACGGCGGCACACACCGAAGACCTCCGCGTCCGCCAGGTCGTTGCCGCAGCCGGCGCATACCGGCGGGGTGTGGGTGATCGTGTCATCGGGGTCATCGATCAGACGCAGCGTGGCGCTGGGCGCACCGGGCTGCTTACCCTGCGGCTTACCCGAACGCGTCCGTACGGAGCGCTTGGCGGCGGGCTTCTTGATGAACGGCGAATCCGACGACGGTGGTTTGCCGCTGTTGGAGGAATCCCGACCCAGTTGGGCCTGCAGCGCCGCGACCAGGCCTTCAAGCTCCGTCACCCGCGCCAGCAAGGCAGCGTTCTCGTTACGTAGGGCCGCATTCTCCGCGTCCTTGGCGGCCAGCAACGACACGACATCGTCGTGCGCCGCTTCCCGACCGGACTCCATGATCAAACCATAGTGGATCAGTGGTGGCGACCGCCGCCGACACGCCGCCGACCTGTCACTCAGGCTGAACAGCTACCTTCGGTCTCCTATTCTGTATAGTGCTCGGATATATTTACTTGTCCTTCGAGGGAAGGCCTAAGAACCTTAAGCAAGCAATGAGGCTGATCCAACGACTATTCATTCTGATGATAACGATCGGCGGTATGATTCTCGCCGCACACCAACTCGCTGGCGATCTCTTCACACCCTAACGAGATCGTGCAACGTGATTTGCCCACCTCGACGCCTTGCCTGCGTCGTGGGTCCGCCACCTCATCTCGATCATCCGCTGGGCACGCTGGGGCATAGGATGCCTGGAGACGTCCGCAAGTGGCACGAAGTGCTGCGATGTCTCGGCCCTGGTCACAGCCACGATCCGACACCAGCCAAGATCTGAGCCTCTGTCCGGCTTACAGGCCCGACGTGCGAGCTACACAAACTTGACGGCTACGCGACCTTCGGGCCCAATTTGCCGGTGATGGTCGTCTACAAGATCACCTACCCGAACGGGAAGATCTACATCGGGCAGGACCGGACCAACACCGTGAACTACTTCGGCAGCGCCGATAGTGCCCCTGATCGAACGCGACTTCACCCCTGATCCGACCATCGGCTACAACAAGTGACCACGGCCGCAAACCCCTCAGCCGGTATCGGGCACGTTGGCAGCTCGCGCTGACAGCAACGAGTAGCGCAGGAGCCCGAACGGCAACCGACTCCCCGACCAAGAACCCCGCTGGTCCTGGACCCTAAACGCCGGTCCGAGACTCTGCGGACGGGATTTTGGTTCTGATGGTCGCAGGCCTGGCCCATATGAGATCCGGTCTTCAACGATCTACGGCGTACAGCCGGGACGTACAGCAGTACAGCAACGCCAGCAGCCTCTGACTGGACTATGAGCGATCATGTCGCCTGCCGGTTGACGTCGCACGATGCCGTCAGCAACCACGCTAGCATGAGTTCGCACTCAAGAGGCATTCTTGCCTGTGATACTTGAACGACGCATCGTCACTTCCCGCGTAACCGGCTCGCGGTTGTTGAAGATCCGACGCGCAAGAGCCTCAATCGATTCCTCGTCGAAGCAAAACTCGGGCGGCCAAACTAGGCTAGCGGTTGGATTTGGATAAAGCATCTTTACTGAGTCATGGAAGGACTGCAAAGGGGCGAGCGACCCGCCAAGCTGGAAGGGAATAAATACCTGGAATGCAATGCGCACCACCGTGAACGTGATGCATACCGCTAGAATCGTTACGCCGTCTTTGTCGTATATCGGCCACGGTATTGCCTGCAGCCTTCCCCTCTCGCCACAGTATGCACCTGCCCAAACATGCACTCCTTCTGGAGGCTTGCGGCCGATTCTTAAGTCATGCGCGAGAGCGCGTGGAGCAGATCGAGTTGACAACCGGGTCTCGAATAACAGCGCCTTCATCGCCGCCCAGGTCGCCAGTTGGAGCTGTTCCTGCTGCCCGAGTGGTCGCGCATTATCAATTAACGAGATCACAAGATCCTTTGTATCGTTTTCTATTACCGACATCCAGGTGCTGTTACATCGCGCGCATACTGGCGTCGTCGGCCCAGCAAGCTGCCGCGATGGGTGCCCGTCGAGCCGCCGAGCGCCCCGGCGGTAAAGCTCACGCAATAGCCAAAGCGGATATATGTCTTCGTCAGTCATTGTGGCATCATCATCAGTATTACAAAATGGGCAACTTCCCGTACTCACAGGCAGATCCACCCGAGGTATCTGATCATCATCGCCCAATATGTCGATGCCAGCAAGAGGCAACGTTTCGTCGTACGGGACCTCACGGCTGCGGATTCGGCGAAGCGCCTGTGGAATGCAATCCGCGTGAGCAACGCCCAACAGGAAAATGACTTCGCCTCTTGGGGGCGGTAACGGGTCGGCCATCGACGTTCCGGCAGATGTCTCGATAGCCATAGTCCAGCTACCAGTCTTCGTACCGGCAATGTCAACTGACGGTTCTCTGTGGCGCTTCACTATCCCAAGGCATCCAAGACACGTTGGTCTGCTCGCCAGCCATGGCGGCCGATCTGCCATTGCCTCAGTCTACAGTTAACACCAGGCCAAATTCGCGACCACCGACCGTACGCCTGCGCAGGCCAGCGTAGCGTTGGCTACAGCGTCAGGCAGGTTAGACTCGGTCAAGTCGCTGGTCATCGACGGTGCCGCACGCTCCGGCACCGCTTTGGTAGCGAGTAATCATGACGCCTGATCGTCGCATCCAGGCCGATCGCGATCTTGAGTTGTTAAGCTACCGTTGTTCCGCTGGAGCGGGCCGGCGGGCTGGTCTCACTTCTGGTCTCGTTCCTCCCCGTGCACGATCGTTCGGCTGAGGTCCGGTCGACCATCCAACGGCAGGTGGCGACCTGTCTGTACGTCGCCATACAGTCGGACCCGTCCCTTGAAAGCGAGCGTCACGAGAGTGACCGGGGGTTCGAATCCCTCCGCTTCCGCCAGGTCAGAGCCTCAATCACGGGTCTTTATGATCGTTTTGGCCGCCGTGACGGCAACCGTTGCGTGAGGACACCGAGGCGAACACGAAGACGTCGCACGTGTGGGGTCGCCTCGGCATCCGGCTGCGGCCGCGGTCATTGCCGGGGTCTTCCGGCAGCCCGATCGCCGCGACGCAGGCGGAGCGAAAGGCGGCGCCGCCGAACAGCCCGAGTACCGCGGTCAGCGTGGCCGTCTCGGCGACGCTCAGCACGACGGCGATGACGAGCCAGATCACCCAGGCAGCCATTCGCTTGTCCTCCTCGTCGGCGGGCCCCGCCACCGGTGCCCGGCCACGGCCTGCCCGGAAGGAGCTCGGATGGGCCTTCCTCCGCCGCCGGGCGGCGATGACCGGACCGGTCGAGTCAACGCTTGATGGTGCGTCGCCCGTAGGTGCCTGCTGCGATCGCCACACCGGCAGCGGCGACGGCGACCTGCAGCAGGATTTCGATCCAGTCGATGCCCGGGGTCACGGCCACCCCGACGACCTGGGCGAGGAACGTGCCGATCACCGCGCCGATGACGCCGATGACGACCGTCAGCCAGATGGGGATCTTCTGCCTGCCCGGGAGGACGAGCCGGGCCATGCCACCGATGATCGCACCGATCACCAGTGCGGAGATGAGGCCTGCGATGGTCATGTCGGTTCCCTTCTTTCCGGGGCTGGATGTCGCGCGGCTGCGTGAGCATCAGCCCTCTCCTTGGCGCTGTCGCGGCTGTCGCCACCCGGCGCGGGTGGGCAAGGCGGGTCACGTCGCGGTCTGATCCGCTGGCGGTGGGGGTGGTCGGGGTGCCGGTGGCTGCCGGGCGGCCGCTCGGGCGGCGCCGAGGAGCCAGGGGACGATGAGCCCGCAGGTGAGGGCGGCCGAAGCGGCTGGATGGATCTCGCCGGTGAGGGCGTGGACGAGGACCAGCGTGAGCAGGGCGGCGCCGAGGGCGGCCAGGTGCTGCCTGCGCAGCGGGAACCGCCGAAGCTCGGATGACCGTGGCGCTCTGCGGGTCATGGTCCTGGCGAGTCGGGGATCGTGGTCGGTGAGGTCCTTCTCGATCGCGGCCAGGAGCCTCTGCTCGTATGGGGAGAGGGGCATGGTCCACCCGCCTACGACCGGCGGGCCCGTGGCGGTGCCGGCAGGAACGCGTCGACGGTTGAGAAGTCGCAGCCCCGATCGAGGAAGCCGAGCAGTCGGCGGATCGCCTCCGGATCTTCGTCGAGGTCCACCCGTGCGGCAGGCGCGGCGTGGCCGTCGAACCCACCGACGGCCCAGTCGAGAACCTGCGGCGGGGTGGGGATGAGGTCCAGCGGGGATGCTCCGGGACCGGCGTAGAAGCACAGTGGCCCGTTCGCCCCGCGGCGCGACGTCGCCCAGCCGTGCTCGGGGTTCCAGGTCAACGTTCGGCCTGCCAGGTCGCTGCCCCCGGCGTGGACGAACGCCAGCCGGATGTCGATCGGGTCGACGATCAGGCTCACGCCGGCGGAGACGGCAACGACGTCCGACAGCGGCTGGCTGACCAGGCAGAGCCCACGTTCCGCGGCCTCGGCGCGGACGGCGAGCCGGTATCCGTGCACCGCCGCGACCGCGTCCATCCCGAGGGCGGCGACCAGCGCGTCGTTGTTCATCTCGTTCCTTCCCCGGGTGTCGCGCTTGTGGCGGCTCCTGCCGGTGGTTCCCGAGTCCAGCGTCGACGCCCGGGACAGCGGCCTCCATCGGGTCCAGCACCCATTTCCCGCGCCGCGAACCTGTAGGCGTAGACAACGGGTGGGGGCAGGTCCCCATAGACAGTCGGCGCTGCGCGGATGACGCTGAGTGCGTGTCCGGGCAACTCGATCAGCGCGCGCAACCAGACACCGGCGAACCGGCGCGGTCGCCGGTGTCGGCGCTGTTCTGGCGCGTGTTCGTGCTCAACGCGCTGATGTTCGTCGTGGCCACCGCGACGCTCGCGGTCTCCCCGGCCACCGTGTCGCTGCCGGTCTCGGTCAAGGAGCTCATCGTGCTCGCGGTCGGGCTGGTACTCATGCTCGCGGTGAACGCGGTGCTGCTGCGGGCCAGCCTGCGACCGCTGGACGGGCTCACCGCCCTGATGAAGCGGGTCGACCTGCTCCGGCCGGGGGAACGGGCGCGGGTCACCGGCAACGGGGACGTCGCGCACCTGATGCACGCGTTCAACGAGATGCTCGACCGGCTCGAGGCCGAGCGGGGGGACAGCGCCACCCGGGCACTGGCCGCCCAGGAGGGCGAGCGGCAGCGCATCGCCCAGGAACTGCACGACGAGATCGGGCAGAGCCTGACCGCGGTGCTGCTGAACCTGAAACGCATCCTCGACCGCGCGCCAGCAGAGCTGCGCGACGACCTGGTTGCCGTGCAGGACATCACCCGCGGCAGCCTCGACGAGGTCCGGCAGGTCGCCCGGCGGCTGCGGCCGGGAGTCCTCGACGACCTCGGGCTGACCGCCGCCATGAGCGCACTGGCCGCTGACTTCACCAAGGCCAGCCACGTGCCGATCTCCACTCGAGTGGGCGGGCGGTTGCCCCCGCTGGACTCCGCCGCCGAACTCGTGATCTACCGCATCGCCCAGGAAGGCCTGACGAACATCGCCCGGCACGCCGACGCCCGCCACGCCGAGCTGTCGCTGGCCTGCGACGGGCACAACCTGGTGCTCCGCATCACCGACGACGGGCGAGGAATGAACGGCGCGGCCGAAGGCACCGGGATCCGGGGCATGCGCGAACGGGCGATCCTCGTCGGCGCCGATCTCACCCTCGGCCCGAGCCCGGTCGGCGGCACCGAGGTGCGGCTGGCAGTCCCGCAACACGACCGAAGGTAGGCGGATGCAGCCAAGCAAGACGCGAATCCTGCTGGCCGACGACCACGCGCTGGTCCGGCGGGGACTGCGGCTCATCCTCGACGGCGAACCCGATCTGCAGGTGGTCGCCGAGGCAGGCGACGGCGCCGAGGCCGTCGACCTCGCCGCGCACGGCGAGGTCGACCTGGCCATCCTCGACATCGCCATGCCCCGGATGACCGGCCTGCAGGCCGCGCGGGAGCTGTCCCGGCGCGCCCCGTCGGTACGCCTGGTCATGCTGTCGATGTACGACAACGAGCAGTACTTCTTCGAGGCACTCAAGGCCGGGGCGTGCGGATACGTGCTCAAGTCGGTCGCCGACCGCGACCTGCTCGAGGCCTGCCGGGCCGCGATGCGCGGCGAACCGTTCCTCTACCCGGGCGCGGTCACCGCCCTGATCCGCGACTACCTGCGGCGCAGCCGCGCAGGCGACGCGATCCCGGACAGCATCCTCACCCCCCGCGAGGAGGAGATCGTCAAGCTGATCGCCGAAGGCCACTCCTCGAAGGAGATCGCCGACACCCTCGTGATCTCGGTCAAGACCGTCGACCGGCACCGGGCGAACATCCTGCAGAAACTCGGCCTGCGCGACCGCCTGGACCTCACCCGATTCGCCATCCGCGCCGGGCTCGTCGAGCCGTAGACCGCGATGAAGGGCAGCCGATGACGAGCAGCGGTCCGGTCGCGACGGGCCCGATGAAGCGAGTGACCGCGGCGGTCGTGTCGCCGCTGCGGGCGTTCTTGCACGCGGAGAGCGCGGGAGGGGTCGTCCTCGTCGTCGCGGCGGTGGCCGCGCTGGTGTGGGCCAACAGCCCGGCCGCCGACGGCTACGGCCAGTTCTGGCACCAGACGCTCAGCGTCGGCACCGGGCAGGCCGGGATCACCGAGGATCTGCAGCACTGGGTCAACGACGGCCTGATGGTCGTCTTCTTCTTCGTGATCGGATTGGAGATCAAACGCGAGCTCGTCGTCGGCGAGCTGCGCGCCCCGCGGGCGGCGGCGGTGCCCGCGCTCGCCGCCGTCGGCGGGGTCGCGGTTCCCGCGATCATCTACCTCGCCGTCGTCTCGGGCGGTGAGCCTGCGCGGGGCTGGGGCATCGCGATGGCCACCGACATCGCCTTCGCCGTGGGAGTTCTGGCACTGCTGGGCAGCCGGGCCTCGGCCGGAGCGAAGCTGTTCCTGCTCAGCGTCGCGATCGTCGACGACATCATCGCCATCCTGATCATCGCGGTGTTCTACAGCGGCAGCATCAAGCTGTGGTGGCTGGCCGGTGCCGCGGCCGGGTTGTTGCTCGTGGTCGGGTTGCGTCGGCTGGGGGTCGTCTCGCCGTGGGGCTATGTCCCGGTGGGTGTCGCGGTCTGGGTGGCCACCCTGGAGTCGGGCGTGCACGCCACCCTGGCCGGTGTGGCGCTCGGCCTGCTGACCCCCGCCCGGCCGGTCGCGGGCCGCGACGTGCTGGACGAGCTCGAACACGCGTTGCACCCGGTCAGCGCGTTCCTGGTGGTCCCCGTCTTCGCGCTGGCCAATGCCGGAGTCGACGTGCGGGGCGGGGTGCTCGGCGCCGCCTTCGGCCAGCCCGTCACTTGGGCCGTGATCCTCGGCCTGGTCATCGGGAAGATCCTCGGGATCGGCGGGACCACCTACCTGCTCCGCTGGCGAGGGTGGGGAAGCCTGCCCGCCGACATGCACCACCGCGAGATCCTCGGGGTCGCGGCATTGGGCGGGATCGGGTTCACCGTGTCGCTGTTCATCACCGACCTCGCCTTCGACGACGCCGGACTGATCGGACAGGCCAAGATCGGCGTCCTGACCGCGTCGCTGAGCGCCGCGCTGATCGGCACCGCCTTGCTGTTCGCCGCAGCGGCGAGGACACGAGGACGGGCGTCGGCAGGAACACGGCACCGCTAGAGCGACCGGTCAGCGCCTCGGGCGGCGATCACGCAGAACGCGTTCCCGTCCGGGTCCCGCATGACCCACCACCACGTGTCGCCCTCCTCGACGCGACGCACACGGTTGGCGCCCAGCCGGGTCAGGCGGTCGGCCTCGCCGTCGGGGTCGTCGGCGTAGAGGTCGAGGTGGAGGCGCCCGCCCGCCGCCGTCTCCGATCGCTGGAACGTCAGGTGCGGCCCGCGGGCCTGCGGGTCCTTCACCCCGGCGTACGGATCCCACAAGCGACGCCGCTCGTATCCCAACGCCGCTTCCCAGAACCTCGCCGACCTCTCCGGATCGGGCGAGTCGACCGTGATTCCGCGGAGGCGCAGCATCGCCTCAGCATGCCGGGTTCACTCACGCCGCGGGCAGCAGACCGATGCGCTGGGCGCGCAGCACCGCGCCGAGCCGGTCGGTCACGCCGAGCTTCGTGTAGCTGCGCTGCAGGTGCTTGTGCACCGTGCGCTCCGTGATCAGCAGCTGGCGTCCGATCGAGGCCGCGGTGAGGCCCTCGGCCAGCAGCGCCAGTACGGCAAGCTCGCGGGGCGTGAGGCCGATGTCCGCCGCGGTCTCGCGGCGCACAGGCCCGGCGCCGCTGGACCACCGCGCGAACGCGAGGTGGTGCCGGTCGAGCCCCGCCAGCAGACGGTGCAGCTGGCGCGCGATATCCATCTCGGACTCGGTGAACGGCTCGGGGCGTCCGACGACGAACGCCCGGTGGTGGCGCCGCGTCGCAGGCAGGGGGAGGACGAGCTGGTGCTGCACGCCGCCCCACATCCGACCGCGCTCGATCCACCTCCCGGTCACGGCGGCCGTCACGACGTCCGCCGGGACGTCGGCGACCTGGATGACCCGCCAGTCGCCCGTCGTCAGGAAGTAGCGCAGGACCGGGTGCTCGGTGGGCGCCTTCCGGACGGACCACCGGCGGATGTCGTCGGCCCAGTAGGCGAACCGGTCGGTCGGCCACAGCGCCTGGACCAGTGACCCGTCGGTGGACCGGTCGCAGAACGCGCTCCCGACCGCGCTGAACGTCTCCGTCAGCTCCCGGTTGATCCGCAGGGTCGGCCACTGCTCCGCACACTCCGAGACGAGGTCGGCGGCGAGCCGCAGCCAGGCCGCCGTGCGCGTCACGTCAACCATCGCCATCTCCTCGGCACCGCTTCGGCCCCCGAACAGACAGGAGGGCGAAAGGCCGGTGTTGAGACAACGTTTTCGACTTTTTCACTCCCGTCCGGAAGTACGCAGAAGTGCGTACGTTGCCGTGTCGACGGCTCCTCTACCTTGGATTAGGAGCTCGTCAGGGCGCTCTCCGAAAATGCGATCATGAGATCCCGCCTGTGCTGTTGCGACGAGCACGATCTGCGACGGAGGCGTCGTGCGTATCAGCGATCTCGACGAGTCCGATCGACTCGACGAGCAGGGTCAGCCCCAAGGTCCGCCCTACGACGTGTTCCTCTCCTACAACGCCGACGACGGGCACGTCGTGCGCAACGTGGCCCGCCGACTGTGCGAGGCAGGCGTCCGGGTCTGGTACGACAAGGAGTCGCTTCCGCTGGGCGCGTCCTGGCAGCCGGAGCTCGAGGCCCGGCTGCTGGACAGCAGGGCTTGCGCGGTCTGCTACGGACCGCAGGACATCATCGGCTGGGAACGGCTGGAGATGGAGGTCGCACTGGACCGGGCCACCCGGGACCACGGCTTCCGTGTCTTCGCGGTTCTCCTGCCCGGCATCGGCTACTTCGACGCGTCGATGCTGCCGCCGCTGCTGGCGACGAAGCAGTGGGTCGATCTTCGGGACGGCCCCGAGTCGGCGGCGGCCATCCAGGACCTCGTCAACGCGATACACGGCGTGGCCCGGCCGGTCGAGGTGCTCTCCGACGACGGCAGCGAATCCCCTTACCGGGGCCTGGAGATGTTCGAGGAGGAGCACGCCCCGTACTTCTTCGGCCGCCGCGCGCAGGTGCAGCGGCTGTTGGAGGCGCTGCGGCGGGACCGGTTCCTCGCGCTGGTCGGCCAGTCAGGGGTGGGCAAGTCGTCGCTGCTGCGTGCCGGTCTGCTGCCGCGCCTTAAGGCGGGCGCCGTCGCCGGGAGCGAACTGTGGCGGGTCCTTGTTCTGCGGCCCGGCGCGCATCCCGCGACCACGCTGGCGGCGAAGATCGTCGGGCTGCGGCCGGAGGGCGGCATGCAGGGGACGGTCGACCGGCTCACCAGCGACGACCGGACGCTGTACATGGCGGCCACGCTCGCGGTGGCAGACGAGCCCGCGGGCAGCAAGCTGCTTCTCCTCGTCGACCAGTTCGAAGAGATCTTCACCCTGTGCCTCGATCGCACCGAGCGGTCCGCATTTCTGTCGAATCTGCTCTATGCGGCGGCGGTTCCGCACGGTCATGCGGTCGTCGTGGTTGCCATGCGCGCCGACTTCTACCCCCATCTGGCGGAGTTCCCGGAATTCGCTCAGCTCGCCCAGTCGCACCACGTGCTCGTCGGCAGGATGGCCGACACTGAGCTGCGCGAAGTCATTCTGGAGCCCGCGTACAAGGCGGGTCTCAGTGTCGAGCAGGGGCTCGCCGACACGATTCTGGACGATGTCGAACGTGAACCGGGCAATCTGCCGCTGCTCGAGCACGCATTGCTGGAGACATGGCGAAACCGGCGCGGCCGCGAGCTCACGTTGGAGGGCTA
The DNA here is from genome assembly GCA_963750095.1 of uncultured Actinomycetota bacterium. GTDB lineage: Bacteria > Actinomycetota > Actinomycetes > Mycobacteriales > Pseudonocardiaceae > Pseudonocardia. The sequence continues at coordinate 209,826 of CAVVPJ010000019.1, forward strand.
CCGGGCGACCGGGGGAGTTCAGCACGGGCTGGGGGAGCGCGCGGAAGCGGTCTACGAGTCCTTGTCCGACGAGGGCAGGGTCCAGGCGCGGAACCTGTTCCTGCGGCTGATCCAGCCGGGCGAGGGCACGGAGGACACCCGCCGCCGGATCGCGATGTCGGAGGTCACCACGAGCGACGGGGACGCCGTCACCGAGGCGGTCCGCGGGTTCGTCGGCGCGCGGCTGCTGACCACCAGCGTCGACGACGCGACGAACGAGCCGCGGATCGAGATCTCGCACGAGGCCGTCATCACCGGTTGGGAGCGGTGCAGGCGGTGGGTCGACGAGGACCGGGCGGGCCTGCTCGTCCACCGTCGCCTCACGGTCGCCGCGCAGGAGTGGAAGCGGCACGGGCGGAACAAGGACGCGCTGTACCGCGGTGTCCCGCTGGGGGAGGCCATGGCGTGGCGGGCCCGCGCGCCGGGGCGGCTGAACTGGCTGGAGCAGGACTTCCTCGACGCGGGCCGGGCGGCGGAGCACGCCGTCGAGGCCAGCCGACGGCGCCGTGTCCGAATCACGTTCGCAGCCCTGCTGGCGGTGATCGTAGTGATCATTGCTGTCGCCGTCGTAGCGGTACGCCAGCGGGATGTCGCGATGTCGCGCCAGTTCGCGGCGGACGCGAGCACCGCCCTGGACGTTGATCCGGCGCTCAGCCTGACGCTCGCGCTACGCGCCAACGATGTGGCGTCGACAACACAGGCCGAGGAGGTGCTGCGCCAGTCGACAGCGCAGTCCAAGGGGCGGAGTGTGCTCAACGGGGAAGGCGGGCCGGTGTACGCGGTGCGGTTCATGCCCGATGGCCGCCACGTCGTCAGTGGCTCCGCGGACGGCATCCTGCGACTCTGGGACGTCACCGACGGCAAGCTTCAGCGCTCCTACCCCGTTCACCACGAGCCCGTCTTCGCAATTCGGGCCAGCGTCGACGGCCGCTCGGTGGTGAGCGGGAGCCGGGACGGCGTTGTGGCGCTGACCACGCTCGCCGATGGGCAGAGCCGGGTCGTGATGGCCGCGGCGGCAGGCGTTTCCGCGGTCGAGCTGAGCCCCTCCGGCGCCTTGCTGGCAGTTGCCCTTCGTGACGGAACGACACGTGTCCTCGACTTCCCGTCGGGCCGTGAGCGGGCCGTCCTCCCCGGCGACGAGGTGATCGACAACGTGGCGTTCAGCCCCGATGGCGCTCTCCTTGCGACTGCCGGGAGCGGGGGGCGGTGCGGATCTGGAACATGAGGGATGGCACCCGTCGAGAGATCGTTAGCGAGCGGCCGGTCTACGACGTGGCGTTCAGCAGGCTCGACGGTCGGCTGGTCACGGCAGGCGACGACGGCGCGGTGCGCTTCTGGGACCCGGCCACCGGCGCCGCCGTCGGCATGCTCACGGTGTCCGACCAGGCATTGATCGCAGTGAGTTTCTCCCCGGACGGGCAGCGGTTTGCTGTTGGGGGCTCGGACGGCGCCGTGCGCGTGTGGGCCCTCGACGGCCTCGCGCTGGCCACGCTGCGCGGCCACGCGGGCACCGTGCTCGACCTCGACGTGGACCCGACCGGAACCACCTTCGCCAGCGCGGGCGTCGACGGCACTCTGCGCACCTGGGTGCCGGACCGCGACGAGCATCTCCGCGGCCCGTTGACGGCCGCGACCTTCAACGGGGACGCGACGCGGATCGTGGCAGGCGCACCGGACGGGCGGCTGCGTGTCTGGGCGACCGACGGGCTCCGTCCGCTGATCGATCTGCCTGACCATCCCCAGCGCAGCTTCGCGAGCTTCTCAACCGACGGGACCCGGATCGTCAGCTACGGCGAGGACGGCCGGGTCATCGTGCGGGCTGCGGACGACGGCCACGAGCTGAGCACGTTCGACCCTCAGGTCGGCGCGATCTGGTCGCTGGCGTCCGATCGCGCCGACCGGCGGTTGGTCGTCGGAGGAGAGAGCGGCGCAGTGCGGGTCGTCGACGACCGTGGCGCCGTGCTTGAGACCCTGAGCGGGGCGGGCAGTCCGGTCTACGCGGTTGCGTTCGGCCCTGACGGCCAGACCGTCGCCGCTGGGCGGGCTGACGGCACGATCACACTCTGGGCCCCGCAGCGCGATCCGGTGACGATCCCGACGACAGAGGGCTCGGTGAACGACGTCGCCTTCAGCCCGGACGGCGCCCTGGTCGCGAGCGCGCACGACAGCGGAAGCATCCACATGACGAGCACCGACGGGACCCGCGTCGCCGTTCTGCGCGGGCACGACGGCGCCGCCTACACCCTGCGTTTCCGGCTGGACGGCCAGCAGCTCGTCAGCGGTGGAAGCGACGGCGTCGTGCGGGTGTGGGACACGCGGACCGATGGCCAACTGATGGCGTTCGACCCCGGCGGCGGTCCGGTCGACGCCGTCGACCTCAGCCCCGACGGGGCGATGATCCTGAAGTCCTCGGAACCGGGCGAGACCCTGCGGCTGTTGTCCTGCACGGTCTGCGGCCCGCTGGACGATGTCGTTGCGCTCGCCAAGTCGCACGCCTTCCGGCAGCTGACCCCCGACGAGGAGAGACGGTTCTTCTCATGACAGAAACCCCAGGAGGATGACGATGGCCGAAGTCGAGCTTCACACCAATCCGCTTGTTGCAGCGATCGTGGACGAGCATGGCTACCCGCCGCCGATCCGCATGATCACCGGCTATCTCGGGCCCGAGGTCGGAGATCGGCGCCGGGTCTTCCTCGATGATGAGCTGACGTCCGCGATCGAGGTGCGAGTGGCCAACATCCGCTACGTCCAGCGGGCTCAGGTGCGTGGCTTCGCTGCCGACGTAGACGTCGTGTGGGCGGTCGACGACGGCATCGCATCCTGGACAAGCCGGTCGCCGTCGGACGATGACCCCCCCGACGGCGGACACCGGCCACCGCCGCAGACCATCATCCGACCCGGCGGGTGAGCACCGTCGGTCAGCCGCCGGTCGGCTCATCACGATCTACGTTCGGGACGTTCGGCGCCTGGTCCGCGAGGCGCAGTAGCTCGGCGTAGATCTCTTCGCGGGTGTAGAGGTGGGCAGGGGCCAGCGACAGGCGTCGCCCGATGGTGAGGAACGCCCGCGCCGTACCGTCGGCGCGGGTCGCCTGTAGGACCGAGACGTGCAGCGCGGGCAATCCGACTGCTGCCAGGGTGAGCGGCTCCGGGTCGGCGGCCAGCAGGTCCTCGGCTTCCTGTGCCGCGACCACGGTCGCGGCGACGAGGGAGCCAGCGGCGAAGCCGCCGAACCGGTGGGTGCCATCGTCGGCAAGATAGGTGCTGGCCTGGACGACGACCTGTCCGGCGAGCTCGATCAGGTAGCGCCAGCCGACGAGGATGGGCGCGCGGTCGTGCCGGACGTCGTTCACGTGTAGCGCGAAGGCCGGATGGGGAACGGTCGCGGTGAGTTCCTCGGGTTGAACGGGTCGGCCTACCAGCCGCGCCAGGCTGCCGGTGCCAACCGCCCACGCCAGCTCTTCGGCGAGGACCCGTGTCGATTCGGCGGGGGGATCAACGTTGATGATCATGGCACATGTCCCGTCGTGAAGTAGAGATCCGCCCATTGGCCAAAGCCCTGGTAGCGCCCGTGCTGCAAGTCCCAGACCGGTGTGGAGTAGTCGGGGAACGCCGGGTCGGCAACCAGGACGGAATAGCCGTCTGCTGAGGTCTCGTAGCCGTAGATCGCCAGGAAGTGGCCACCGTCGCCGTCGCCCCAGTCGATGTAGATACCGACCACCCGTCGCTGATTGATGGCGTCGCGGACCAGTCCGAAGGTGGGGGGTGTGCGGCCGCCATAGCGGCCGACCTCCTTGAGCGGGTCGACGAGGTTGTGGGTGCAGTTGCAGGGATGGTTCCCGCCCGGTGGGGGGCAGCAGTCCAGGCGTCCCAGCACTGCGTTGGCGATCCCGCACTGCGACGATGATGACGCGGGGTCGTAGGTGTGTGCCACTCCTTCCGCGACCGCGGCCCAGCACCAGTTCGGCTCCTCCTGGTCCACGAAGTGGTAGGGCAATGGTGGCGGTGTGGCGGGCTGCTGCCGGGCCTTCATCACCACCGCCGGGTCGATAGGCAGCACGATCCGCAGGCGGACCAGTAGCGGTGTCGGACCGATCGGCACGGGTGCGGGCATGGTCACCTCACGTGGCTCGCGGTGGACGTCCGTCGGTCAGGAGGCGCGAGCCGTGCGCGGTGATACAGCGGATCGAGCGGGACCTCAGTCGTTGAGGAACGGGTGCGGGTCGCGTCCGGCCATGAGCAGGAACCGGTCGCGCCACGACACGTGCCCGTCGGGCAGCGGCAGCGGCGTGCGGAAGACGCCGATCGAGCGCCACTGCTCCGCGACCGGGGCGGTGCCCTCGTACATGCCCTTCGCCAGCGCCTCCGGCAGCGGGCAGGCGCGGGAGCCGATCGCCATGGCGATGTCGTGGGCGAGGAAGCAGCGCGCGATGTTGAGCTGCCAAAGGTAGTTGTCGGTGGGCACGTCGCCGAAGCTGCAGTGCACGGTCGCCTGCGGATCGGTGACGGCCTTGGCCGCCGCGCACGCCGCCTCGACGATCCGGGTGAGGGAGGCGTGGGCGTCGGAGCCGAGGAGGTCGCCGTCGTACTTGTCGGGGCCGACCTCCGCCATCGTCCGGCAGGCGAGCATGTCGGGCACCCACGCGTCGTCGCGGGCGTAAGCGGCCACGAGGATGCGGACCGGGGCCGGTCGGTCGGCGCCGGGCATGTCGAACATCGGCGGGACGATGATGTTGCGATGCTGCGTGCGGATGCGGCCGAGCACCTCGAGGAGCATCTCCTCGGCCATCACGAACAGCTCGGCCTCAGGGATCATCGCGTACTCCTGGTTCGGGGGCCCGATCACACCAGGCCGGGGGCGTTCCGGAGGTCAAAATCTGAGACGGCGTCAGCCGCTGAGCCGGTCGACGACCTTCATGATGCGGCGCTCCCGCGTGGCCGCGGCCTTCGCCTCCTCGATGGCGCGGACGTCCTCCTTGCGCTGCGTGTAGCTCTGCGCGTCGAACCGCGCCCGCGCTCCTGCGACGGTGTCGAGGGCCGCGGCGAGGTCGTCGGGCACGCTCACCTCGCGGGGCGCGTCGTCGAGGACGACCTCGACGTCCACCTCGTCACCCGCGGCCACGCCCGCGCCCTTGCGCACCTCGGCACTGACGGGGAGCAGGAAACGTCCGCCCATCCGGGCGACCGTGCTGCGGTAGATGTAGCTGCCGATCGTCACCCGTACGGCCGGACGCCGGTGCGACCCGAGCCCGGCGACGACCGCTTCGGGCACCTCGATGCCCGTGGCCGTCTTCCCGCCGAGCTCGACGGTCGCGCGGAACCTCATCGCCCGATCCTGGCCTGCCGCCCGGCGACGGGCAAATCACTCGACCGGGTCAGCTCGCGCGCACCAGCTTCCGGGCGCGCTCGACGTCGGGCGGGGCCGGGAGGTCGGGCAGCACCGAGGCGGCGGCGTGCAGCGCGCGCAGTGTGACGGTGGCCGAGAGGTCGGTGGTCGGCAGGCCGGGCAGGCCGTACAGCCGCCGGGCCCAACGCGGCAGGGTGCCGACGGCGAGCGTCGCGATCGTCGGGATCGCCAGCCGGGCCCGCGGCGGTGCGGTGCCCTGCGGGGTGAGGAGGTGGCCGACGGCCACGCGCGCCTCGTCGGTCAGCTTCAGCTCGGGCCGCACCGACTCCAGGTAGTCCCGCATCCGCGCGGCCGACGCCGGGGCGTCCACCAGCCCGATCACGCGCGCCGCGCGGACGCTCTCGGCGAGGTAGGCGTCCACGCCCTCGTCGTCGAGGATGCCCGCGCGCCGGGCGACCTGCGCGTACGAGTCGACCTCCGTGGCGTGCACCCACATCAGGTGCGCGGGGTGGTCGAGCCGGAAGGTGTGGCCGGTGTCCGGGTCGTAGCCCCGCAGCGACGCGTGTAGGTGCCGCACCCGCGCCGCGGCGCGTTCGACCTCCTCGGTCGACCCGAACGTCCGCACTCCGACGAACGCCACGGTGCGCTGGAACCGCGACCACGCCTTGCGCGGGTCGAACAGCGCCGAGTTCTGGTACGTCCCGCGCATCACCCGTGGATGCAGCGACTGCAGCAGCAACGCCCGGAACCCGCCCACCCACAGCACGGGCTCCAGGTGCACCCGCCACGTGACGGAGCCTGGTCCGAACAGTCCGTCATCGCCCATCCATCAAGAACAGCACGAAGTGCCATGATCTGCCATGTGATCGACCATCTCGGCCTCCAGGCCTCCGACGTCGACGCCGCCGCGGCGGCGTACCTGCGCCTGCTCGCCCCGCTCGGGGTGCGCGAGGCGATGCGCTTCCCCGGCCCGGTGGTGGGCATGGCCGGGCCCGACGGAAATCCACAGTTCTGGCTCAGCCCGGCCGCGGGCCCGCCGACGCGCGAACAGCACGTGGCGTTCCGGGCGCCCGACCGCGCCGCCGTGGACGCCGTCTATGCGGCGGCCCTCGACGCGGGGCTGGAGATCCTGCACGCGCCGCGGGAATGGCCGGAGTACCACCCCGGCTACTACGGCGTGTTCGTCCGTGATCTGGACGGCAACAACATCGAGGCGGTGTTCCACGGCGCGCCCTCGGGGGACGATGGGGGCTGACCGACGGGCCGGACGACGTGGTGGCGGCTCCCAGCCCGACCACCCACGGAGGACGACGTGCCGCACGGCCCAGGCAGGCACCGCCGTGCCGACGCGACCGCTGGCTGGCCCGCGGGCCGGGTCGACCTGGTGTCCGACCCAGCGGCCCGTGCGCGGCCGCCCGCCGCGCGACGGTGGGCAGCTCTGCTCGTCGTCGCCGCGTGCGCCCTGCTCACCGCGTCCAGTGGCCTGCACTTTCCGCCCGGCTGGTCCGCGCAGCGGCTCGCGTTCTCCGTCGACCCGGACAATGCAGCGCGCGCGGCCGCGGCGGCGAACCCCGGGGACGCCGCTGCGGCCCGGATCGCGGCCGTGCCCCAGGCCCGGTGGTTCACCGAGGCGGTGCCCACCGGGACGGTCGCCGCCGCGGTCGACGGCTATGTCGGCGAGGCCGCGGCGGCCGGGACGATGCCCGTGCTCGTCATCTACGCGATCCCAGGGCGCGACTGTGGCGGCTTCTCCCAGGGCGGGTTCGCCGACGCCGGGCAGTACGCGGCCTGGGTCCGTGCGGTGCGGGCGGGCGTCGCGGGCCGTCCGGCGATGGTGGTGGTGGAGCCGGACGCGCTGACCTCGCTCGACTGCCTCGCCCCCGACGCGCGGGCGGCCCGCTACGCCGCGCTCGCGGACGCGGTCGCGCAGCTGCAGGCCGACCCGCGCACCGCGGTGTTCGTCGACGGCGGCCACTCGCGGTGGTTCTCGCCCGCCGAGCTCGCCTCGCGGCTGCGCGCGGTGGGCGCGCACGGGTTCAGCCTGAACGTGTCGAACTTCTTCACGACCGCGGAGCAGCAGGACTACGGCGAGCGGGTGTCGGCGCTGCTCGGCGGCGCGCCCTACGTCGTCGACACCTCGCGCAACGGCAAGGGGCCCGCCCCCGACGGCCCGCTGAACTGGTGCAACCCGCCCGGCCGCGGCCTCGGCGCCCCGCCGACGACGAGCACCGGCGCGCCCCACGACGTCGCCGACCTGTGGATCAAAGGGCCGGGCCAGTCCGACGGCGACTGCGGCCGCGGCGACCCCCGTTCCGGGGTGTGGTTCGCCGCCTACGCCGCCGGGCTCGTCGAGCGGGCGCAGCCGTAGCCGCGCGGGGCGGGGGCTGGACCTCCCGCCCGCGCCGGGTGGGCGCCAACAGCGGACCTCGCAGACCGGGCCGTCACCTCGCAGGGTCCCCGGGGCCTGCGAGGTGTGCGCCCGCTCTGCGAGGACGGGCAGGCGAGCGCGCCGCGGCTACCCCGTCGTCGTCGCGCGCGCCCGCTCGTAGGCCGCCACCACGCGGGGGACGACCGCGCTTGGTGATCTCGCGCAGGGCCACCTGGTCGAGGACCGTACCGGCGAACGCAGCTACGGTGAACGGGTGGATGCGAAGGTCGAAGACGTTCCGGTGCCGGGCGCCACCCTGCACGTGGAGTCCCGTGGGGCGGGTCCGCTCCTGGTGCTGGTCGTCGGCGGCAACGGCGACTGCACGATCTACGAAGGCCTGGCCGCCGCGCTCGCCGACCGGTTCACCGTGCTCACCTGGGACCGGCGCGGCTTCGTGCGCAGCCCGCTCGACGGTCCGGTACCGGACGACAGGGTCGTCGCCGACGTCGACGACGCCGCCACGCTGATCGAGCGCGCAGGCGCCGGGCCCGCGCACGTGTTCGGCTCCAGCTCAGGGGCGATCGTGGCGCTGCACCTGCTCGCCCGTCGCCCCGATCTGGTGGCGACGCTCGTGGCGCACGAGCCGCCGCTGTTCCCGCTCCTTCCCGACGGCGACGCGCTGCTGGCCCAGCTCGACGGCTTCTACCAGCGCTTCCGCGCCGACGGTCCGATCCCGGCGATGGGGGAGTTCAGCGTGGCGATGGGGGTCGCGCGGCCGCAGATGCCGACGGAGGTGCCCCCGCGCTACGCCGAGATGATGGCCCGGGCCATCGGCAACATGACCTTCTGGTTCGAGAACGAGCTGCGCACCTACCCGAGCGCGGTCCCCGACCTGGACGCCCTGCGCGGCGCGGGGGAGCGGCTGGTGCTCGCCTGCGGCCGCGACTCCCGCGGCCACCCGCCGTACCGCCCCAACGAGGTGCTCGCGCGGCGGTTCGGCCGCCCGATCGTCGAGTTCCCCGGCGGCCACGTCGGCTACGCGCAGGCGGCCGCCGAGTTCGCCGAGGTACTGGCCGGAGTGCTGAGCGCCGACGGTCGATCCGCTTAGCGCGGGTCGCCGAGGAACGCCGTCGCCGCGGCGGCGAGGAAGCCGGGGTCGGCCGCGCCGCACAGCTCCCGCGCCGAGTGCATGGAGAGCACGGGGATGCCGACGTCGACCGTGCGGATGCCCAGCCGGGTCGCGGTGATCGGCCCGACCGTCGAGCCGCACGGCACCGTGTTCTTCGAGACGAACACCTGCGTCGGCACGTCGGCGTCGCGGCAGGCGCGGTACCAGGCCGCGGCGCCCGGCGCGTCGGTGGCGTAGCGCTGGTTCGCGTTGACCTTGATCGCCGGGCCCTGGTTCGGCAAGGTCCGGTGCTCCGGGTCGTGCAGCTCGAGGTAGTTGGGGTGCGCGGCGTGCGTGACGTCCACCGAGAGGCAGCGCGACGCCGCGAAGACCGGGCCGCGCGCGTCAAACCCGCCCGCGAGCCGGGTGAGCAGGTTCTCCAGCAGGGGACCTGCCGCGCCGGTCGCGGTCGCGCTGCCGATCTCCTCGTGGTCGAAGCCGACGACCACCGGCGTGACGTCCCCCTCGACGTCGAGCAGCGCGGTGACCCCCGCGTGCACGGAGGCGAGGTTGTCCAGCCGTGGCGACGCCAGCAGCTCCTCCTCCTCGCCGAGCAGCGCGGGCGGGGTGAGGTCGTGGACGACGAGGTCGTGCGCGGCGATCTCGTCGGCGTCGACCCCCGCCTCGGCCGCCAGGAACTCCAGCAGGTCGCCCTCCGCGGGTGCGCCGAGACCCCAGATCGGCAGGAGGTGCTGCTGGGCGTCGAGCTTGAGGCCCTGGTTGACGTTCCGGTCGAGGTGGATCGCCAGCTGGGGCACGCGCAGGAGCGGGCGGGCGACGTCGACCAGCACACCCGTGCCGTCGTAGAACGCGAGACGGCCCGCGAGGCCGAGGTCGCGGTCGAGCCACGAGTTCCAGAGCGCGCCGCCGTAGACCTCGACGCCGACCTGCCGCCACCCGCCGCGGCCGGTGTCGGGGCGCGGCTTGACCTTGAGCGTCGGCGAGTCGGTGTGCGCGAGGTAGACCCGCAGCGGCCGCGGCTGCGGCCCTTGGACCCAGGCGGCGAACGTGCCGTCGCGCACGAGGTAGCGTCCGCCGGGCCCGTCGAGCCACGGCCCGGTCTCGGACTGCTCGACGAACCCGGCCGCGTCCAGGCGCCGCACGGCCTCGGCCACCGCGTGGTACGGCGTTGGCGACGCGGTGACGAAGGCGGCGAGATCCTGCGCGAGGTCGTCCATCGGGTGCATCCTCCCCGATGTGTACGACGTCGTCGTGGTGGGTGCTGGTTCGGCGGGCTGCGCGCTCGCCGGGCGGCTGGCCGCGCGGACCGGTCGGTCGGTGCTGCTGGTGGAGGCGGGCCCTGGCGGTCGCGCCGACCCGGACGTCGGGTCGCTCGCCGCCACGGCGCCGGGGCACCCGCGGAACTGGGCACACCCGGTCGAGCTGGCGCCCGGCGTGGCGGGGGTGGTGCCGAGGGGGCGCGGCGTCGGGGGGTCGGCCGCGATCAACGCGGCGGTCTGGACGTACGTCACGCCTGCGGACGCCGAAGGCTGGGCGGTGCCGGGGTGGAGCTACCCGAGCCTGCGGTACTGGTACGCGATCGCCGAGCGGGAGGCGATCTTCGCGACCGAGGGCCCGGTGCCGGTGCAGGTGCCCAGCGGCGCGCTGCTGCACCCGACGGCCGAGCGCTTCCTCGACGCCGCGGCCGCGCTGGGCTTTCCCGCGGAGCCGGACAAGAACGCCGGTGGCCCGCCCGGCGCGGGCCTGGTGCCCAGCAACAGCCGCGACGGCCTGCGCATCGACCCTGCCCGCGCGTACCTCCCTGCCCCGCTCCCGTTCGGCGCCCAACGCCTGACGGTGAGTCCCGCATCCCGACACGGTGAGTCCCGGGTTTCGGCACGGCGAAATCGGCAGACGGACACGCCGTCGTCGGGAGTTGAGGTGGGCGACGGCGTCCCGACCGGCGGTCCCGACGACGCGGCGGCGGGGCTCGGGCTGGGCGCGCAGGGGATCGCCGAGCCCCTCGCGCCCGCCGTGCGGGCGGACACCACCGTCGAGAGGGTGCTCATCGAAGGCGGGCGCGCGGTCGGCGTGGAGCTCGCGGGGGGCGAGCGCGTGCTCGCGCACGAGGTGGTGCTGTGCGCGGGCGCCATCGGCACGCCGCGACTGCTGATGCGCTCCGGCCTCGGCCCGGCCGACACGCTGCGCGCCGCGGGCGTCGAGGTGCTGCTCGACCTGCCCGACGTCGGCCGCGGCTTCACCGACCACCCCGCCGTCTTCCTGCCCTTCCGCTCCGACGACCCGCCCCCACACCCGCACGCCCCCACCGCCCAGGCCGCGCTGCACTGGGACGCGGGCGCCGACCCCGCAGGCGACGTCGAGGTGCTGCTGTTCACCCGCCCCTTCACGCCCGGCGGCGACCTCCACCTCATGTGCGCGCTCCAGCAGCCCGACAGCCGCGGCACGCTCGACCTCGAGCGCGTCTCCTACGACTACCTTCGCACCGAGCACGACCGTCGCCGCCTGCGGCACGCGATCCGCACGGCCGCCGACCTGCTGCGGGCGGGCCTGGGCGCCCGCACCGACCCCGACGGCGACGTCCTCGGCAACGACCGCGCCCTCGACGCCTGGGTCGCCGCCCACCTCACCACCGCCGTGCACCTGTGCGGCAGTGCGGCGCTGCGCCGGGTGGTGGACGCCGACCTGCGCGTTCTCGGGGTCGACGGCCTGCGCGTCGCCGACACCTCGGTCCTGCCGCTCGTCCCGCGCCGCGGCCCGGCCGCCACGGCCATCGCGATCGGGGAGAAGGCGGCCGCCCTCCTCGCTACCTCCAGCTGACCGCGGTGATCCGGAACCGGTCCGCCAGCACGGCGCGTTCCTCGGCGTCCGAAAGGGTGCGCTCCGGCCGTCCCGTCTCCGCGAAAACGCCGTTGACCAGGGAGATCCGGCCGCCGTCCACCGCCAACGTCGCGAGCCGCCTGGCGACGAAGTGCGACTCCGGGTCGTGCTCCTGGTAGCGACAGCGGTCGAGGAAGTCGGGCAGCGCGCGCGGCGTCATCGTCCAGGACCAGTCGCGCTGCCAGCCGCCGTCACGGTCGGGAGAGCAGGTCCACCACAGCTCGCCGTCCCGCTCGACGCGGACCCGCCCGTACTCCCCGGGCGCCAGCGGCACCGGTGTTCGCCACCGCGCGCCGTTCCCGACGTCGGCGATCCACTCGCCGTCGACGATCAGCCGGAGGTGCTCGAAGTCCGGCCCGCGGGTGCCGTCGTCCCCGACCTCGAACGCCGAGACGAACGTGACCTCGTGCCCCATCGCCCGCAGGAGCGCCCCGAACAACCCGTTGAGCTCGTAGCAGAACCCGCCACGGCCGCGGCGGACGACCTTGTCGAAGATGTCGCCGACGTCGAGGGAGATCGGGATGCCCTGGTGGATGTCGTAGTCCTCGAACGGCACCGAGCACACGTGCGCGGTGTGCAGCGCGGCCAGGGGGTCGGCCCGGGTGGCGCCGATGCGCTCGAGGTAGGCGTCGACGTCCATGTCCCCAGCCTGCTACCTCAAGCCCGGTGCAGGTCAAGACCGGACCATAAGCTGGAGCGATGGCGGCGAACCCGTTCCTCGAGCCCAGCCCCCTCCCCTTCGGCTACCCCGACTTCGCCGCCATCCGCGAGGAGCATTTCCTCCCCGCGTTCACCGAGGGCATGGCGCGGCAGCGTGCCGAGGTCGACGCGGTCGTCGCCGATCCGGCGCCGCCGACGTTCGACAACACGGTCGTCGCCCTCGAACGCAGCGGTGCCGTCCTGCGCCGGGTCTCCGCGGTCTTCTTCACCCTCGTCGGCTCGTGCAGCACCGAGGGCATCCGGGCGATCGAGGCGGAGGTCGCCCCGCTGCTGTCCGCGCACGCCGACGCGATCACGCTCGACGCCGCGCTCTTCGCCCGCATCGAAGCCGTCGACGGCGTCGACCTCGACCCCGAGTCGCGCCGACTCCTCGAGCGCTACCTCCGCGACGCCGTCCGCGCCGGTGTCCGCCTCGCCCCCGCCGAACAGGACCGGCTGCGTGCGATCAACGCCGAGCTCGCGTCGCTGACCACCGAGTTCGGCACCAAGCTGCTGGCGGGCGCGAACGCGGCCGCCGTGCACGTCACCGATCCCGCCGAGCTGGACGGCCTCACCGCCGACGCGCGGTCCGCGGCCGCCCTCGCGGCCCAGGCGCGCGGGCTCGACGGCCACCTCCTCACGCTCGTGCTGCCCACCGAGCAGCCCGCGATCGCCGCCCTGACCCGCCGTGAGCTGCGCGAACGCCTGCACACCGCGTCGACCACCCGAGGGTTCGGCGGCGAGCACGACACCCGAGGGACGCTCCTGCGGATCGTCGCGCTGCGGGCCGAGCGGGCGCAGCTGCTGGGCCATCCGCACCACGCCTCGTGGGTGGTCGAGAACGCGACGGCGAGGTCCGTCGGGGCGGTCGACGCGATGCTGGGCAAGCTCGCTCCGGTGGCCGCCGCGAACGCGCGGGCCGAGGCCGAGGACCTGTCGGCCGCCGCCGGGTACCCGATCGCCGCCTGGGACCGGGCGTTCTTCGCCGAGCAGGCGCGCCGCGAGCGGTTCGCGGTCGACGCCGCGGCCATGCGGCCCTACTTCGAGCTCGAACGCGTCCTGCACGACGGCGTCTTCGGCGCGGCGGGGCGGCTGTACGGGCTGCGGTTCGCCGAGCGCCACGACCTCCCGCTCTACCACCCCGAGGTCCGCGTCTTCGACGTGTCCGACGACGACGGCCAGCTCGGTCTCTTCGTCGCCGACCTCTACGCCCGCGAGTCCAAGCGCGGCGGCGCGTGGATGAACGCGTTCGTCACGCAGTCGCACCTGCTCGGTACGCGACCGGTGGTGCTCAACACGCTCAACATCCCCAAGCCCGCCGAGGGCGAGCCGACGCTGCTCACGGTCGACTCCGTCCGCACGCTGTTCCACGAGTTCGGCCACGCGCTGCACGGCCTGTTCTCCGACGTCCGCTACCCGATGTTCGCCGGGACGGCCGTGCCGCGCGACTTCGTCGAGTACCCCTCACAGGTCAACGAGATGTGGCTGGCGGACCCGGAGATCCTTGCCTCCTACGCCCGCCACCACGAGACCGGCGAGCCGCTCCCGACCGCGCTCGTGACGCGACTCGCGGAGGCGCGGCGCTTCGGCGAGGGCTTCGCGACCACGGAGTACCTCGCCGCCGCGCTGCTGGACCAGGCGTGGCACCGGCTCGGCGCGGGGGAGACCGTGGACGACGTGGAGGCGTTCGAGGCCGCGGCACTGGCGGCGGCGGGCGTCGACGTCCCGAGCGTCCCGCCGCGCTACCGCTCCACCTACTTCAACCACGTCTTCGGCGGCGCGTACAGCGCGGGCTACTACTCCTACATCTGGAGTGAGGTGCTCGACGCCGACACCGTGGAGTGGTTCGGCGAGAACGGCGGCCTGCGCCGGGAGAACGGCGAGCGCTTCCGCCGGGGGCTGCTCGCCGTCGGCGGGGCGGTCGACCCGATGGCGGCCTACGCGGCGTTCCGCGGCCGCGAGCCGGACGTGGCTCCCCTCCTGGTGCGCCGCGGCCTGAACCGGTAGGCCGCGGCCCACCCCGTCGCGCGCGGCGGCCCCCCCGGCTGACTTCGCACAGGTCGAGGTGTCCTCGCAGAGGGTCGACCATGTGCGAGGACGCCGATGGGTGTGCGAAGTGCGTTCGGGCGCTACCGGGGCGTGGCCCCGGTGCGGTCGGCCGCGGCCGGGCCGTCTGGTCCCGCGGCCGGGTCGTCGTCCCCCACAACGGCCGGGCGGTCTGCCGCCGCCGGGCCGTCTGCTGCCGCGACCGGGCGGTCTGCCCCCGCGGCGGCCGGGCCGGGCGTCTGCTCGCCGGGCTCGGGTCGCGCCTGCGCTGGTGCGGCGGCTGTCGCCGCCGCAGGCCGACTCGCCGGGTGTCGGGTGTCCACGGCAGGCGGCGCCGCCATGTCCTCGGCAGGCGCGTCCTGCCCGCGACGGGTGCTGGCGTCCAGGAAGCGCAACAGCTCGACCGGGAACGGCAGCACCAGCGTCGAGTTCTTCTCCGACGCCACCTGCACCACCGTCTCGAGCAGCCGAAGCTGCAGCGCCGCGGGCGCGCGCGACATCGCCGCCGCGGCCTGCGCCAGCTTCTCCGAGGCCTGCAGCTCGCCGTCGGCACTGATCACCCGTGCCCGCCGCTCACGCTCGGCCTCGGCCTGCCGCGACATCGACCGCTTCATCGTCTCCGGCAACGCAACGTCCTTGATCTCGACGCGGTCGATGTGGATGCCCCAGCCCAGCGCCGGGCTGTCGATCATCAGCTCGAGGCCCTCGTTGAGCCGCTCGCGGTTGGAGAGCAGGTCGTCGAGATCGCTCTTGCCGATGATCGACCGCAGCGAGGTCTGCGCGACCTGGCCCACCGCCGTCCGGTAGTCCTGCACGTCGACGATCGCGCGCACCGGGTCGATGACCTTGAAGTAGACGACGGCGTCGACCTTCACCGTGACGTTGTCGCGCGTGATCCCCTCCTGCGCGGGCACCGGCATGGTGACGATCTGCATGTTCACCCGGTGGAACGTGTCGACGCCCGGCTGGATCCGGGTCAACCCCGGCTCGCGGACCACCGACTGGACCCGGCCGAACCGGAAGACGACGCCGCGCTCGAACTGTCGCACGACCCGCAGCCCTGCGACGCCCCACAGCGCGGCCACCCCGACGAGCGCCCCGATGAGGTCAATGACCACAACGATGACGGTACGCCGGGTGGCCGCGGTTGACCTCGCACATCTTGTGGCGACCTCGCACAGGTTCGGGCTTGTGCGAGGACGCCGCGAGGTGTGCGAAGTCGGCGAAGTTGTCCACAGCCTCGCCCATTCCGCCCCAGATGTCGGCTCCGGTCGGTTCGCTGGTGGCATGGACATGCGAGGAGTGGTGCTGCGGAGCGAGCTGCTGCGGGCGGGGATCACGGCGGACGAGGTGCGGCAACGGCGCCGACGCCGCGAGCTCGCCAACATCCGCCGCGGTGCCTACGTCGACCCCGTCGATCCCCGCACCGCTCAGGAGGTGGGCCGCCACCGGCTCGCGGTCGCGGCGGCCGTCCGCCAGCTCGGCCCGGGCGCGGTGGTGAGCCACGTGTCCGCCGCCGTCCTGTTCGGCCTGCCGGTGTGGGACCTGCCGCTGGCGCGGGTGCACGTCACGCGCGACCGCGCCTCCGGCGGTCGCGTCGGCCGCGACGTGCACGTCCATGCCGCCGCGCTCGCACCCGACGAGATCACGCTGGTCGACGGCATCCCGGTCACCACACCCGCGCGCGCCGTTCTCGACATCGCGCGCTCGGCCGGGTTCGAGCCCGCGGTCGTCGTCGCCGACGCCGCGTTGGCCGTACCCGCCGCCGACGTGCCGCCCCTCACCACGCCCGCCGAGCTCGGGGTCGCGCTGGAGCGCGGCACCCGCCGCCCGGGCGCCGCGGCAGCTCGGCGGGTGTTCGCCTTCGCGGACGGGCGCAGCGGCAGCGTCGGCGAGTCGCGCAGCCGGGTCGCGATCGACGCCGCCGGGCTGCCGCCGCCCGAGCTGCAGTGGGCGGTGCACACGGCGACTGGTCTGTTCATCGGCAGGGTCGACTTCGCGTGGCCGCTCTACCGGACGGTCGCCGAGTTCGACGGCAAGGTCAAGTACGGCCGCCTCCTGCGCCCCGGCCAGGACCCCGGCGAGGTCGTGTACGAGGAGAAGCGCCGCGAGGACGCCCTGCGCGGCGAGGACCTCAAGGTGGTCCGCTGGGGCTGGGTGGACATCGCGCCGTTCGACGGGACGGCGGCGCGGCTCTGGCGGACGTTCCGTGCCTGACCTCGCACACCTTCCGGCGTCCTCGCACAAGGCCGACCCTGTGCGAGGACGCCGCAAGGTGTGCGAAGTCGGTCGGGTGGCGGGGAGACAACCGTCCCGCCCGGTGGGGAGCGCCGGGCGGGACGGGTCGTGCCGAGGAAGCGTCTACTTGTAGATCCGGACATAGTCGACGTCCATCTCGGTTGGCGACGGCGAGCCGCCCTTGGGGAAGTAGTCCAGTTGGATGGCCAGGTGCATCTGGCCGGGAGGGAGCGTGCTCGAGTCGGTGCTCTGGAACCACTGCCTGCCGTCGATGTAGCCGGTGATCCGCCCGTTCACCCACTCCACCGCGTAGTTGTGCCACTGCGTGAGGTCGAGCGACTTCTGGGCGCTCTTCTGCTTGTTCGACGAGCTGTAGTGCAGGAAGAACTCGACGCCCGACGACGCGCTGGTGGTCTCGGCGAAGTCCACCTCGCCGCCGTCCGGCCACCTGCCCTGCGGCCACAGCAGAAGCACGGGGTGGTACTGGTCGTCGCCCTTGGGGAAGCGGGCGCGCACCTCCCACTTCCCGAACCGCTGGTCGTCGGTCCAGGCCATGCCGCCGGTGGTGCCCTTGCTGTCGCCGTGGATCGTCATGATCCCGTTCTGCACGGTGATCGCGTCGGGCGAGCGGCGACCCTTGCCGCCGTTGCCTGCCCCGTCGTAGGGGCCCCAGTTGCCGTTCAGGGTGGTGCCGTTGAACTCGTCGGCCGTCGCGAGCGTCCATCCGCGGACGGCGGCGGCCGACGTGCCGGTGCCCGACCCCACCACAGGCCGCGCGGGCGCCGACGGCTTGGCCGCTGCGGGCTTGGCCCGCGCGGCGGCCGTTGTGGTGGTGGGGGCGGCGGGGCTCGTGCTGGGGAGCGGAGCCTGGGTGCCCGCCGCGGTGGGGGCCGCGGCCGCGACGGTCTGCGCGTCGGCGGCCTGGTCGACGGCGGCGGCGGGCTGGGGGGAGCGGACGGTGGTGAGGACCAGGGTGGCGACGAGCATCACGACCGCGCCGACGGCCACCGGGGCCAGACGCCGGATGCCCGCTCGCCCGTTCGGCGCACCATCGCGGGTGACGACGGCTTCCGCGGACTGCCGGTGGCGCCCGACGGCTTCCGCGGGGGAGACATCGTGCTCCGCGGAAAGTCGGGCGATCAGCGCTGTGGACGCCTCTGGCATCCACTCAGCGTGATCTTCCGCGGCGGTGTGGGTCCGTCGCATGGGGCGAGACCATAGGCAGCTCAACGCTCGGCGATCGGGCAACCTGAGAGGTGTGGTTGCGCGTGCGCGCCCACAGGTTGGTTTCGCGCGCCGGATCGCAGGCGATCCGACCCAATCTGAGGCCAAGTACTCCCTATGGCTTAACGAACTTCTCAGCTCACGGTGAGCGGTCATCCGCGTAAGGGTGATGTCGCTCCGTTAGAGGATTGTTATCGCGACCCGGACGGAGCAGACTGTCCGGCGATGCTCCCCGTCGCTCCCCCGGGGGGTGCGTCCCCGTACACACCGTCGCTGTCGTCGGTGCCCCGTGCGTCCGCGCTCCCCAATGATCATGTCCTGCTGGCGCTGCCCCCCACGGCCACGTCGGCCTCCGTGCTACGCAGTCTCCGTGCCGAGGGGGTGAGCGTGAGCGCTGTCGCCGACGGCATCGGCGTGCTCGACGCGGTGCGCGCCAGAGACCCCGCGCTCGTCGTGCTCGACGTCGAGCTCCCGGGGCCCGACCAGTCCGCCGTGCTGGCCTCCATCCAGTCCGAGGCGCCGCACGTCGCCGTGATCGCGGTGACGCCGCGGGAGCGCAGGGCCGGGCTGCTCGCGCTGCTGCGCGGCGACCGCGACGACTATCTCCTGCGCCCCTTCGCCGTCGACGAGCTCGCCGCGCGGATCCGGCTGCGCCTGCGCCTGGGGCCTGCCGTCGAGAGCACGGTGCTTCGGCAGGGGGAGCTGGCCGTCGACACCGAGTTCGGCGAGGTGAGCGTGGAAGGCTCGCCGGTCTCGCTCTCGCCGACCGAGTACTCGCTGCTGCTGGCGCTGATCGGCACGCCCGGCGAGGTCGTGCCGCCGGACCGCCTCGCCCGCGAGGTGTGGTCGGAGCCCGCGTCGCCGAACCTCGTGCAGGTCTACATCTCCTACCTGCGCCGCAAGATCGGCCCGGAGCGCATCCGGACCGTCCGCGGCGAGGGGTACGTGCTGGAGGCCTGAACTCTCGGTTTGCCTGACCTTCCGTGTAACAGTCGATAACGCTTCGGGTTCATAGGCCCTTGGTCCGATGTCGCGCGCGCCGCGAAGTGCTACGCAATGCCCCATGACTATCGGCAGCATCCTCGGCGCGATCATCATCGGCGCCATCCTCGGTGTGGTGGGCAAGCTCGTCGCGCCCGGCAGGCAGGCCATCCCGTTCTGGCTGACCATCGTCGTCGGGATCGTGGCGGCGTTCATCGGCACGTTCATCGCCGGCCTCTTCCACGTGGCCAACACGGGCGGCATCGACTGGATCGAGCTGATCCTCCAGGTCATCGTGGCCGCGATCGGCGTGAGCGTGGTGGCAGGGGTCTACGGCAGGCGGGGCGTCAGGTAAGGCGCGCGAACTCGCCCGCAGCGGCGAGGAACTGGTCGTTCTCCTCCGGCGTGGAGACGGTGACCCGGCACCCGTCGGGGGAGAACGGCCGCACCACCACCTTGTGCTCCAGGCAGTGCGCCGCGAACGCGGTGGTGCGCTCGCCCAGCGCGACCCACACGAAGTTGGACTGCGTGGGCGGCACGGTGTAGCCCATCCGCACCAGCGCCTCGCGCACCCGCACGCGCTCCTTGATGATCTCTGCGCATGCGGCGAGCATCGCCTCCGCGTCGTCCAGCGCGGCGATGGCGGCCGCCTGGGCGAGCGAGTTGACGCTGAACGGCGAGCACACCTTGCGCAGCGCCGTGACCACCTCGGGCGCGCCGACCGCGTAGCCCACCCGCAGCGCCGCCAGCCGGTAGGCCTTCGAGAACGTGCGCAGCACGACGAGGTTGGGGTGCGCGTCGAGCAGCGTCATCCCGTCGACGGCGTCGGGATCGGTGACGTACTCGTGGTAGGCCTCGTCCAAGGCCACCAGCACGTCCGGCCCCACCGCGGCCAACAGCCGCTCCATCTCCGCCCGCGTCACGACCGTGCCCGTCGGGTTGTTGGGACTGCACACGAACATCAGCCGGGTGTGCGGGGTGACGGCGGCGGCCAGCGCGTCGACGTCGTGCCGGAACTCCCCGTCCAACGGCACCGTGACGCGGCGGGCCCCGCCGATCTGCGTGACGATCGGGTACGCCTCGAACGAGCGCCACGCGAACACCACCTCGTCGGTGGTCTCGAAGCAGGTGGCCGACACGAGCTGCTGGCACAGGCTCACCGAGCCACAGCCGACGGCGATCCTGCGTGCGTCGACGCCCAACGCCCGGGACAGCCGTTCGGTCAGCCCGACGACGGCCAGATCGGGGTAGCGGTTGCCGAGCGACGCGGCCTCCGCGATGGCCGCGAGCACCGGCGGCGTAGGCGGCAGCGGCACCTCGTTGCTCGCCAGCTTGACCAGCCCGGGGATCGCCCTGCCGGGGACGTAGGCGGGCAGCGTGTCCAGATCGGGCCTGATGAGCGAGCTTGCGAGCGAACCATCGGCGCTGAGGGGCATGGGCGTCACGGTAGTGGCGCCCCACGACAGTTTCTCCAGCGATACGTGCCAGGCTTGAACCTATGAGCGACATCCGCACGGAGACCGTGCCTTTGGTCGACGGCAGCACCCTACGCCTCACCGTCGCCGAGCCGGACGCCTCGGTGCGCGGGGGGATCGTCGTGCTGCACGAGGCGCGGGGCGTCACCGACGCCGTACGCGGGCTGGTGCAGGGCCTCGCCGCGGACGGCTGGCTCGCGGTCGCACCGCATCTCTACCACCGGGACGGCGCCGACGAGGTCGACGAGGACCGCGCCAGCGAGCAGGCGGGCAGGCTGGACAGGGACGAGGTGCTCGCCGACACCGACACCGCGTTCGGCTGGCTCGCCGACCACGCCATCGACTCCGACCGGATGGGCGTCGTCGGGTTCGACCTCGGCGGCTCGGTCGCGCTGCTCGTGGCGGCCAAACGGACGCTCGGGGCGGCCGTCACGGTCGCCAACGAGGTGCCGTCTTCGAACCTCACCGCGCTGGTCTCCGCTGCTCAGGGCCTCACCTGCCCCTGGCTGGGGATCTACGGCGGGGACGACCCCGAGATCGACAGGCTCCGGGTCGCGGCGTCGTCGTCCAAGGTGGCCGCCGACGTCGTCGTCTACCCGAGCAAGGGCCACCGCTTCGACGACGACCCCGACACCGCCGCCGAGGCCTGGCAGCGCACCCTCAACTGGTTCGACAGCCACCTGCGCTGACGCGCTCGTGCGCGGATAACACTGTTCGGGCCGTGTTTTCCGCGCACGGGCGCGTCAGCGCGGAGCGGGACCGGCTCGTCGTCGCCGACCACCGCACCCTCGATCGCGGCGATGAGCAGCGGGACCTTGCCGCCGAGCGTCGCGTAGATCGTCTCGACCGACACCCCGCGGCCGCCGCGACGTCCCGCATCCCCGTGGCCGCCCAGCCCCGCTCGGCGAACAGCGTGCTGCAGGCGGCCTGCGTTCTCATGCGATGCTGACGACGTGACGCCTGACGTGCTCTGGACCCCTGATCCCGACCACCACGGGCCGCTGTCCCGCTTCGCCGACTGGGTCGGTGAGCACCGGGGCGTGGAGGTCGCCGACTACGCCGCGCTGCACGAGTGGTCGGTCACCGACCTCGAAGGCTTCTGGTCGGCGGTCGTCGAGCGGCTGGGCGTCCGGTTCCACGCGGAGCCCAGCGCGGTGCTCGGCGCGCGCGACATGCCCGGCGCCGAGTGGTTCCCCGGCGCCACGCTGAACTACGCCGAGCACGCCCTTGCCGACGGCGGCGACGGCGGCCTCGCGCTGATCTTCGCCAGGGAGGACGGGGTCGAGCGCACGGTCACCCGGGGCGAGCTGCGCGACCTCGTCGGCCGGGCGCGGGCGGGGCTCGTCGCGCTCGGGGTGGGTCGGGGCGACCGGGTCGTCGCGCTGGCGCCCAACTGCGTCGAGACGCTGGTGACGTTCCTCGCGGCGGCCAGCCTCGGCGCGATCTGGTCGTCGTGCTCGCCGGACTTCGGAGCCCGCGCCGTGCACGACCGGTTCGCGCAGATCGAGCCCGCCGTGCTGCTCGCCGTCGACGGCTACGTGTACGGGGGCAAGCGCTTCGACATCCGCACGACCGTCGAGACGCTGCGCGGCCAGCTGCCGACCCTGCGCGCCACCGTCCTCGTGCCGTACCTGGGTTCGACGCTCGCGGACACCGTCGCGTGGGACGAGTTCACGGGGAAGCCGGGCGAGCTCGCGTTCGAGCCCGTCCCGTTCGACCACCCGCTGTGGGTCCTGTACTCCTCCGGCACCACCGGGCTGCCGAAGGGGATCGTGCACGGGCACGGCGGGATCGTCGTCGAGCACAAGAAGTCGCTGGCCCTGCAGTTGGAGCTGACGGCGGACGACCGGTTGTTCTGGTTCACCACCACCGGCTGGATGATGTGGAACTTCCTCATCGGCGGCCTGCTGGTCGGCACCCCCATCGTGCTGTTCGACGGCAACCCCGGCCATCCCGACCTCGGCACGCTGTGGCGGCTGGCCGCGAAGCACCGCGTCACGCTCTTCGGCACGTCGGCGCCGTTCCTGCAGGCGTGTCTCAAGGCCGGGCTGCGGCCGGGGGAGGAGCACGACCTGTCCGCCGTCCGGTCGATCGGCTCCACCGGCGCCCCGCTGTCGGAGGGCGGATTCCGGTGGATCGGCGACGCCGTCGGCGCGCACATCCAGATCGGCTCGATGTCCGGCGGCACGGACGTGTGCACCGGGTTCGTCGGGTCGGCGCCGAACGTGCCCGTCTGGCTGGGGGAGATCTCCTGCGCGTCGCTCGGCGTGCGCGTGGTGGCGTACGACGAGGCGGGCAAGGAGCTCGTCGACGAGGTCGGCGAGCTGGTGATCACCAACCCGATGCCGTCCATGCCGGTGATGTTCTGGAACGACCCCGACGGCTCCCGGCTGCGCGCGGCGTACTTCGAGGACTACCCGGGGGTGTGGCGGCACGGCGACTGGGTGCGCGTCACCCCGCGCGGCTCCTTCGTGATCTACGGGCGCAGCGACTCGACCCTCAACCGCGGCGGCGTCCGCATGGGCACGGCCGACTTCTACGCGGTGGTGGAGGGGTTCGCCGAGGTCGCGGACTCGCTGGTGATCGACACCACCGAGCTGGGCGCGCGCGACGAGGGCGCGCTCCTGTGCTTCCTCGTGCTGGCGCCGGGCGCTGCTCTCGAGGACGTCGAGCCCGGGCTGCGGAAGGCGTTGCGCACGGAGCTGTCGCCGCGGCACGTGCCCGACCGTTTCGTCGTGGTCGACGCGATCCCGCGCACGTTGAACGGCAAGAAGTGCGAGGTGCCGGTCAAGAAGATCCTCTCCGGGGTGCCGCCGGAGAAGGCCGTGAGCCACGGTGCGCTGGTCAACCCCGACGCACTGGCCCCCTTCCTCGCCCTGGCCGCCGACTCCCGCTGACGGGCTCGGCACTCCGGCTGCGGGTCGCCCGTTGTGGGTGCCGGGCGCGCGGGCGGCAGCCGCGGCGACCTCGCCGCCGCCGTCGAGCCGCTGCACATGCCCTCACAACGGAAGCCTGAGGCGTCCTCGCAGACCGGACCGCCACCTCGCAGGGCCCTGGGATTCTGCGAGGTGCAGGTCCGCTCTGCGAGGGTGCGCGGAGGGCCCACCCAGGTCGGCCCGGCGCGACCGGGGCGGCTGTGCTCCGCGAGCTCGTCCGCCCACGCCCTACGATCCGCCCGCCCCCCGGGCCTGCCGTCCGCCGGGGGGCTGCCGGTCCGCCGTCCCGCCCGGGCCTGCCGTCCGCCGTCCCGCCCGGCGCCTTGATCACCGGTTGGGCGCGGGAACCGGCCAGACTGGCCGGACCTGCGCCGAGCCGATGACCATGGCCGGGCGTAGGTCGGTCCAGGGGGCGTGGCAACCGGCTCGACGGGCCTGTGTACGCTGGTCACCGCTGGAGGCTCCGAGCCCCCGGGGAGGCTTCGCCTAGTCTGGTCTATGGCGCCGCACTGCTAATGCGGTTTGGGGTAACCCCCCATCCCGGGTTCAAATCCCGGAGCCTCCGCGCAGGCGCGGCCTTGGTAGGCTGGCCACAATTGAAGATCGTTGCGCCCGTAGCTCAACGGATAGAGCATCTGACTACGGATCAGAAGGTTGGGGGTTCGAATCCCTTCGGGCGCGCTCACTCTGACCAGCGACTACGTCCGCGCGAGTCCCGGCCGTAGCTTCGCCGTGGGATCAATCGTGGTGCGAGTTGCTATGCTGTCGCACCATGGCCACGTCTCGATCGCGTCGGCAGCGCCGCGTGCGGGGCAACGTCGAGGAGCTCCCCAGTGGTGCGCTGCGCGTCTCGGTGTACGCCGGGATCGACCCGCTCAGCGGCCGCAGGCACTACCTGCGCGAGACTGTGCCCGCCGGACCCACGGCGGCCGCGAACGCCGAGAAGGTCCGTCGCAGGCTCGCCAACCAGGTCGACGAGCGGCGTAACCCGCGGACCAGCGCGACGGTGGAGCAGCTGCTGGACCGGCACTTCGAGATGCTCGACATCGAGCGGGACACGGTGGAGAACTACCGGCGACTGGCGCGGCTGCACATTCGCCCGCTGATCGGTGGGCAGAAGGTCGGCGCGCTCGACGCGGACACGTTCGATTCGTTCTACGCGGAGCTTCGCCGCTGCCGCGACCACTGCGACCGCCCGTACCTGCACCACCGCACGAACGTCGAGCACGAGTGCGACGCGCGGTGCGGCCCGCACGTGTGCCGCCCGCTCGCCGCATCGAGCATCCGTCAGATCCACTTCATCCTCAGCGGTGCGCTCAAACGGGCGGTGCGGTGGCGGTGGATCGCAACAAATCCGATCTCGCAGGCTCAGCCACCGGCGACACCGACGCCGAACCCGCGGCCGCCGACTCCCGACGAGGCCGCCCGGATCCTCGGCGCGGCGTGGCGTGATCCGGACTGGGGCCTGCTCGTCTGGCTGGCGATGGTGACCGGGGCTCGCCGCGGCGAGCTGTGCGCCCTGCGCTGGCAGGACATCGACCTACAGGCCGGGGTGTTGACCCCTCACCCGCAACCGTCGTCAGCGGGGCAGCCGAACGTGGGAGAAGGACACCAAGACCCACCAGAGCAGGCGTATCGCGCTGGACCCGGACACCGTGACGCTGCTCGCCGAGTACCGCGAACGCCGCGACGCCGACGCCGCGACGCTCGGCGCCGAGCTCAACCCGGATGCGTTCTTGTTCTCGCGAGACGTGGAAGGCGTGAGCCCACTGCTTCCGGACTCGGTAAGCCAGCGATACAGCAAGCAGGTAGCGCGCCTAGGGATTGCGACGAGCATCCACAAGCTGCGGCACTACTCCGCGACGGAGCTCATCGCCGCAGGCGTCGATGTACGGACCGTCGCCGGACGGCTGGGCCACAGCGGCGGGGGCACAGTCACGCTCAAGGTCTACTCGGCGTGGGTAGCTGAGTCCGATCAACGTGCGGCGTCCAGCCTCTTCGCGCGCCTCCCGCAGCGGCCCGATGGGGAGCAGAGCGAGGCGCGGGAACTGGCACCTTACGAGACGATCGCCGCCGAGCTGCGCGCCGAGATCGCGGTCGGGAGTTTGGCCCTCGGAGCGGAGCTACCCACGAACAAGGCGCTCATGGCGCGCTACATAGTGTCTGCAGGCACGGCTCACCGTGCCGTGGGCCTCCTGGCCACGTGGGGCCTGGTTGATGTCGGCCGCGGGCGTCGAGCAGTCGTCATCGGCCAACCCGAAGTCGAGTCTCCCGAGAGCACGCCCACCGACACTCCCCACGCCTCACAATCCCGCCATGGTTCGCAGCTATGGGAGATCGTCGTCCGTGGACCGGATGGTCGGCGATATCCGGCTCGGCACGTGACCGCGGACGTCGACCAGCCCGACCAGCTCCGCGCCCACTTGCTCGCCATCGCACGCCTGGAGGCGCCTGATGTCACCGATCGAGACGAGAGCTGGGTCAGTACAGTTCGAGCTTGAGGTGGTCAATCCAGCGGATCGGACGGTCGGTCCTGTCCGTGTGCTCCGCTGGCCATGACGATTACCTAGCGGCTCTAGTGATCGTACCCAGAAGCGATTTCGCGGACGTCGCCGCGGTCGCCGTAGACGGTGAGCATTCTGTTGGGCGCGGCGGTGATCACGGCCGGTGCGCAGCGGGTGAGCGCTGCGCCGACGGCACCGTGCAGGCCGTACGAAGCGGAGATCCGGCGACATATAGTTGGGATGACTCGGTCCGCCGATGGTTGGAAAGAAGCATCGAGGATGCGACGGCCGTTGCTGCTACAGAGTCGCCCTCGCTGCTACAGTCTTGCGCCATCGACGTTGGGAGGATGCATGTCGGAGCCAAAGGATTCTGATTCAAGTGAACAATCCGACAAGGAGCATACGGCCGTTGGCGAACTCATGCTCCGCGCATTTGGGCCATTAGCAGATGCACTTGGCTACGAGCTTGCCAAGATGCCGCCATTTGCTCACCGTAATCTGGTCCGGCTAGCGGAGGCGGTAAGGAGAAAGAACGGCTCTCGGGGTGATAGCGAGCCATCTGCGCGTCTCTTGAAGCAAATCGTTGACGATGCCGCCTGGACAGAAGACGAGATCATCACTGAGTATTTGGCCGGGGTTATTGCTGCATCGTCGCATGGATTGGCGAAGGACCGCGGAGTGGTGATCGCGGCTGCGATCAGGCGCCTGTCAGCAGTCCAACTCCGTGCACATTATGTAATGTATTCATTGTTCTTGGCTAAGTCTCCCTCGCGGCGTTCCATTGACCTTCGATGGTCTAGCAATCGGGTCCCACTCCATCTCAGCGTTGGGCTGTCAGCCTTCTTCTCGTCTCTAGATGTTCAAGTCGAGGATCTTGAACAGCAGCGTGATCTGGCCCGCCACGTCATAATGGGCTTGGCTCGGGAAGAATTGATTGATGAGACATGTTGGGATTTCTCGGTTGCTGGCGATCCTGGCTACGAAGTGCCAGCGATTTCCTGCCATCCTTCTCCACTGGGATGCGAATTGTTCCTCTGGGGATGCGGATCGCCAACAACTGATTCATCCAGATTCTTCGATCCCGGACTGGAACTAGTGCCTTCTGAGTCGATAAGTCTTCCACTCGACGCGTCAGTATCCGACCAAAATCATAGTCAGGGAGATTTCCAGCAAGCCGTTGAGGCAGAGATTTGGAGTGGCAACTTCGATGCAGCTTGGAAGCGAATCGATCGAGACCTTGATGCTGACAGCAACGACGCACCCGCCAACTTCTACGCAGCGATCGTGAAATCGCTCACCGGTTCACAATCTGAGGCGTTGCGATATATGGGAGTTTCGGCAATCAATGCTAATAGGGAGCAAGCTACGAACGGACTGCAAACCCTCGATCGTGTAATGATCCGGTTTCCGGTAAGCTTCGATAACATTCTGGAGCTTGCCAAGATGCTCCAGCGCGGCAACCGCCCAGACAATCCGAGTCAGTCTTCATAAATCGCACGACGCCGTTTAATTTGGGCGGAGTTGAGAGATGGTCATTGCCGCGATCACGGGAGCGCGTCCGGGCGGGTCCGAGCGTTGGCATCCGGAACCTGTGATCTCGCCGCTGGAGCTGAGGGTATTGAAGTCGGTGGTGAGTAGTAGCTCGCAATGCGATCGCTTTCAAGGGGTGGATTGGACTATACAACGACGTACGCGAGGGTCGCCATCTGCCACCGCATCGTCGACCTGACCCCTGCCGGGCGACGATACATGTTGAGAAACGAGACCAGAAATGAGACCAGGCTCCGGCCGTCGGACGCGTTGTTCATGGGGACGGGCACGGGCTTCCCTGTGATCGTCGCAGAGCCAGATTACCCAAATTAGCGAACTTGGTATGGTGCCGATATGACCTTGAATATAACCGTATTGACAGCACGCCGGCTTTTCCACTCGTCTGACTTTCGCCTTTCAGATTTTGATGGAAAGTCGCTCGACATGCCCGCAATGAAAATGATTTCCGTTGAATATCCAACGTTCCGGGGATTCGTCTACTATACCGGACTGGCGCGGATGGCCAGTGACGGTAGAGATACCGGAGACTACATTGAAGAATGGCTGGTGGATGGCACCGCTAACATGAGGATGTTTCAGGTTGTAGAACACCTGCGCCAGGCGGCCACCCGACATATGCAGTCCACGGGATACGCTGGCGAGAAATCTGGTCGTCTTACTATCGTTGTAGGGGCCTTCGCTAGGGGAGTTCCGCGCGCAGCCATTATTTCGAACTTTGAGAATGAGTCTGGACAATTCTCGACCGGGTCAATACGTTGAGTTTCAATCCAGTTGGGTCGGATTCCCGAAGGGATCCGACCCGGTGCTGCTGGTGACGGGAAACAAGGCGTCTGTTTCGCCCGCGGAACGTTCGGCACTGATAGATGAGGTTGTCGCTGCGGGGGAAGATTCCCGACGAATTCGAGTCGCGATGGAGAGCGTGAACCAAGCGGCGGCCAACCATCCTGCGGCAGCAGGGATGGTCAGTGGAGAATGCGTCGTCGTCAGCACGGACGCTTCCGGTCGTGGCAGTTTGGAAGTGGGTGACCAGCCAGGTCTCCAGCTGCGCAGCATCAGGGACGGCTACGACACGTCAATGTCGAGTATCCTTGAGGAGTTGGGTATTAGTTCGATCGGCCAACTTCGTGCCGCTTCGTTCGCAACGAGCGATAGGGTTGAGCCTCGGCCAGCGAACTGTCAAAAGGTAGTCGTTGACAATGGATGTGTCGACTACGAACTCATTTGCATTGTTGATGCAGATGGCGTTCCATTCTCGGTCTTTGGGCGAACGCGGAGCGGTGTTTTGATGGGTGCCCACCGATTCGTCGATGACGAACTCCGCTATGCATACTGGACTTCGCCCAGCGCGGATGAGATCTCATACCCTGGCCTTGAGGTCTCAGCAACGCTGGGTGCAACTGGTTGCATCAATTCTCTCGGCGACTTTGCCGTTGTGACCGGAGAGCGGGAGGCGCCGACAATTAGCCTTGGATCGGTCGGCGGGTCGGATCGGGGGTCCTTCGCCATTCCGGACGGGATGGCGGGTCCTACTCTGCGGTCAATGAATCGGCACATGGAAATGGTCGGATCCATAGAGACAAACCATGACGTTACCGATGGATCGCGTCAGAAACCGGCAGCCTGGACGTCGGACGGGCGGATCAATATTCTTCGCGACCTTCAAGGGGGGGAAAGTGGTCAGGCTATTGCAATCAACGATGCCGGGATCGCACTCGTCTTCGCTCACTATGGGTGGTTCGGTCGAATTGGGCTCATATGGGACTTAGCCTCGAATTCTGTAACGCGCCTACCTGGGAACATAATTCCTGTGGACTTGGCTGCCCAAGGCCAAGTTGTCGGCGTGGACAGAACTGATGAGAGAAACGTTCCGGTACTGTTTGACGGCGGGAATAGTTGGACTCAAACGGCGACAAACAATGGCTTCTTTCCTCACGCATCGAACGACGATTTGGCACTGGCCGGATCGGTCGAAATCGGCGGATACTCCGTACCGTGGGTAATGCGAAATAGAGGAGTACCTCAGCTATTGCCCACGCTGCAGTATCATTCTGTCAGCATTCGTTCGATTGATGATGACATGACTATCGTTGGCATGTTGACTGCCAATGAGGAATCTCATGTGGTGATCTGGCGTCCCATCTCCCGCTAACCGCCGCTGATCGTCCATCGCCGAGACGATCTGCGGCCAGCGGGGATGACTCACCCTGCGTCCCCATGCCAACCCTGCTGGCACGAAGCCGGCGACCTTGAGACGCACGGCCGCCCCGTGAGCGAAGCGGCAAGGGAAGCGGTCGTGCATGCCGTCCGGCCGTGGTCCGGCCCGCGCCCGGACGGGCGCGGCTTGAAGACGTGAGAGAAACTCCTCACCGGCTGGGATGCGAGATGAACCGACATGGGACCGCGCCACCATGCGATGGCCCTGCGAGACAGTAGCCCCTCACAGTGTTCCGCCCGTAGCCTCACGAGGTGGGTGTCGTCGAGTGGGCCGCTGACGTTTCCGGCGGCTACCTCGCCAGCAGCCTGCCTGAGCGATGGGTACACGTTCAAGAGGTGGCTGAGCGGGCCTCGGGTCTCGCCGCCGTCCTCGGCGACGAGGGAGAAATTCTCTGGGCTGCCGCATGGCTGCATGACGTCGGCTACGCGCCGCCGCTGGCCGCGTCCACCTTTCATCCCCTTGACGGTGCGCGTTTCCTTCGCGCTGGTGGGGCGCCGGACCGTCTCGCGGGCCTCGTCGCGTACCACTCGGCGGCGGCGACCGAGGCCGAGGCGCTCGGGCTCGGCGACGAGCTCGCCGAATTCACCGACGAGCGGACCATCGTGCGCGACCTGCTCTGGTATGCGGACATGACCGTCGGCCCGACGGGAGAGTCAGTGACCTTCACCCAACGCATGTACGAGCTGCGCAAGCGTTACCCCTCTGATCACTACGTGATCCGCGCGCTCGACGCGAGCATGCCGGAGCGCCAGGCGGCGATCGACCGGGCGGAGCGGTGGATTGCCGATCACGTGAAATAGGGCTGTGACCGGTTCTCGAAGCCGTGCTCGATCCGCAGCCGGATTGACGGGTGGATGTCAAGGGTGGGCAGCTCGTCTCGGTCGACCCATCGGACGTCACGGGACTCGTCGCTGCTGCGCGGCTGACCGCCAACTGGCTCGGCCCGGAAGCAGATCGAGAACTCCTGGCGGACCTCGCCGTCGCTGAACTCGACGACGTGCGCCGGGTTCGAGTAGATGCCGATCAGGCCGGTGACCTTGATCGTGATCCCGGTCTCCTCCTTCGTCTCGCGCACGGCCGTCTCCGTCATCGTCTCGCCGAGCTCATGCGTGCCGCCGGGCAGCGCGTGGAGGCCGCTGTCGGTCCGCTCGATCATGAGCAGGTGGCCGTGATCGTCGAGGACGAACGCGCTCGCGGCGATGACGATGCTTGTCGGCTTCGGCGCTTGCGGGTCGTCGAGGTGGTCGATGCGGGCCATGCCTCTGATCAGATCACCAGGAGGCTGGCTGCGACAGCGCCCAGACGTCGACGAAGCTCTTCGCGTAGATCATGAACAGATCGCCCGCGCCGAGCTTGCGCAGGTGGAGCGCTGGCGCGTGGGCACCGGGGACGCCGTAGACGTGGTTGTTGACGATCATCTCTTCGTCGAAGCGGAAGATCGAGCTGTAGAGCGTCGTCGTGTGAAAGCGGAACTCGATCCCGGGAAGGCCTTGCAGCGGCGAGTACGGCACGAGCCCGTAGCGGATGCGGGCGCCGAGTGTGCCCTTACCGAGGCGCTCTTCGCGGCCGCGGAGGTCGATAGCTTCGGAATCTGGGTCGCCGAACGCGATCCGGACGGTCACCCCTGCCGCCGCCTTATCCGCCAGCGTCTGGATGAAG
>CAVVPJ010000020.1:0-7642 GCA_963750095.1 uncultured Actinomycetota bacterium
AGTGCGAACTCACGCTGACGAACGTGCCGACTCGCGGTACCGCGAGTACGTTGACTTCTCATCTGTTGAGTGCTCATTTAGAGGAGCCCGATGTCTCGCTTCAGGTTGCGCCGCACACCGCTCCGGCTGACGACCGGCGCATTCATCCTCAGCGCCGGCCTCGACAAGTGGAAGGGCGACGAGCAGACCGGGGCAGGCGTGCACGGTTTCGCCACCGGCACCTACCCGTTCCTCAAGAAGATCGACCCGCCGACGTTCCTCACGCTGCTGGCTGCAGGCGAGATCGCCGTCGGGTCGGCCCTGCTGCTCCCGGTCGTGCCCGCCGCGGTCGCCGGTGCGGCGCTCGCCGGGTTCTCCGCCGGGCTGCTCGGGCTCTACGTCAGGACCCCGGGAATGCGGCGCGGCCGCTTCGACCCGCGCGCGACCCCGGAGGGCCTGCCGATCTCCAAGGACGTCTGGATGCTGGGCGCGGGCCTCGCCCTGCTGATCGACGGCGCCACCGCCGACGACTGACCCGGCCCGGGCGAGCTCGGCGGGTCACCGCGTTCCGGCGGCCCGCTGTGGCGTCGCGAGGGCGACGTCGAGCAGGTCGAAGACCCGCATCCATCCCGGCGCGGTCGCGGAGCAGGTCAGCGGCCGGTCGGCGGCGACCCGCCGCTCTCGCAGGAGGACCCGCACGTCCGGGTCGGTGAACCGGACGAGCCATGTGCCCGCACACCCGTACGACGCCTCGACGGGCCGCAGCGCGTCCACCTCGAACGCGCCGGTCGCGACCCGGGCATGGTGCTGCGCGGCCTGCACCGCCGGCGATAGCGACGCGCGGCCCCGCACCCCCCGCTCCGGTAGCAGCCCCTGCGTGTAGCCGGCGGCGATCCCCGGACCGTCGGCCGCGGCGACGTTCCCCAGGACGACCCCGTGCGGCAGCAGCACCAGCGCTGCGGCGAACCGGCACCCGCCGAGGTGGCTGGACTCCCAGGTGCACGCCGGCAGTTCCGCGGCCATCGCGGCGGCCAGCGGCCGACCCCGCAGGGCGCAGCACGCGTCGTGCCGGCCGTGGGCGCACACCAGCACGAGCCGGCCGTCGTGGGCCACGCCCGCGCCCGGATCGGCGACGACGTCCACCAGCTCGGCCTCGTCGCTGAACCGCCCGGTGCGGACGGACTCGTGCCCCGGCCGCCCGTCGACCCGGAACCAGCGCCGCTGCGCCGACCGCTCGCGACGCCCGGGCCTGCGGATGAAGAGCACGCGCCCGTTCACATCCCGCGCCCACCGGTCGAGGACGGTCGCGGCCAGGGCATCGAAACCCGGTCCCGCCAGGATGAACCGGTTCCACGGGCCCGGGTGCTCGACGAGGAACCAGTGGTCGGCGGGCGGCGCCGTGCCCTCCAGTCGGTCGCCCGCCGCCTCGGCCGCGTCGGCGCAGCGCAGCCCATCCGGCTGCTCGGGCACGGGCGTCGTCACGTCCGACCGGCGGGAACCACGACACCTTCGCGCAGCAGCCGGCGCACCAGCACGATCTGGTCGGCCTCCTCCATCTTCGGCAGGCTACCCACCGCGACGGGTGTTCCGCGCGTCAGCGCGTGCACGGCTGCCTCCGTGAACGCGGGCAGGCTGATCTCCCGGTCCGGCAGCTCCAGCACCACGTGTTCCCCAGCGGGACGCAGGCGGTGGTGCAGCCCGACGCGGAGCCGGACGACATCGCCCGACGCGAGCCCCGCGGCGAACGCCGTCCCCGCCACCACGCCGACCGGCTCAGGTCGGCCGCCCGACCACACCCGGCGGCGCACCCGCCGAGCCACGGCCTCGTCCGGTACGCGGCACAGGGCCTCGGCCAGGGCGGTGCGGACGGCGTCCAGGTGCGGGGCGAGCGCGGCGGGGTCGGCGACGTCGATGCCCAGCGGGAGGGTGGCGCGCAGCGCGGGGTCGTCCGCCACGAGCGCGGCCAGCGCCTCGACCAGGGCGAACCGGGTGACGACGTGGATGCCGACGGTCAGGTGCGCCGACACCTCGCCCAGCGCCGTCGCCGCGTGCAGCCACCCTCGCGGCAGGTACAGCGCGTCACCGGGCTCGAGGACCGTGTCGATCACCGGCTGCTCCTGCGCCGCGGCGGCGACCGCGGCGGACCGCTGCCCAGACGGCTGGTCGCGCAGCGGGTCGGCGAGCACCGGGGCGTGGATCGTCCAGTGCTTGCGTCCGGCGAGTTGGAGCACGAACACGTCGTGCACGTCGTAGTGCGCGGAGAACCCGCGCGATGACGGCGGCGTGACGTAGGAGTTGGCCTGGACCGGGTGCCCGAGCTCGGCCGCGAGCCGGGTGCAGAAGTCGATCACCGGGGGCCAGGTGCGGTGCAACGCCTGAAGGACGACGGTGGCGCCGTCGGCGAAGTGGGCCGCCACCTTGTCGTCGCGGACCTGGTCGCCGATCTCGGCGCCGACCCCGGCGGGCGCGGTGAACGACGACGAGTCGAGCACCTGACCCGCCTTCGCCATGCGGATGAACGGGGTGCGCAGGCCGCGGCGCGACAGGAGCTCGTCGACGCCGTCGAGGTCGAGCAGGTCCCGGAACCCGCCCGTCGCGTTCCGGGTCAGCAGCGGCGCCCGCCCCCAGTACTGCGCCGCGAACACGTCCGGGTCGCCGACGCAGCGGGCCAGCGGGCCGGGTTCCGGGCGGCCCAGCGCGGGCCGCCCGGTCACCGGTGATGCCGCGTCGGCAACGGCAGGGTCAGCTGGCACCGCTGTCCGCGCCCCCGTCGGCCCCGCCGTCGTGTGCGCCGGGCGTACCCGCGCCCGCACCGGAGTCGGCCGGGCCCTCGGCTGCGCCGCCGTCGGCGCCGCCGTCGTCGACGCCCGCGGTGCCGCCGCCGGCTCCGGAGTCGGCGGGGCCCTCCGCTCCGCCGTCCGCTCCGCCGTCGTGCTCACCCGGGGTGCCGCTGCCCGCGCCGGAGTCGGCGGGCCCCTCGGCCCCGGATCCGCCGGTCGTCGTCATGTCCTCGTCGTCGAGTGCCACTGGTCCTCCTCGGGGTCGTCGTCACCGCAGCCGGTGACCGCGCGGGACTACCCAGAAGGTCGATGATCCAGTCCCCTCCGTCCCGGCGGATTCTTCGGCGAACCGGCTCTACCCGGTCTTTAGGTACTCTTTACGTATCCGGCCCGGAGCCGACGGGTATCCGGTCCCGTCACGGCGGCCGTGCGACGAGGGAGATCACCAGAGTGCTGCAGATCAGCGGGCTCACCTGGGCCGTGACGATCGGGGTGATCGTCGCGCTGCTCGCACTGGACCTTGCGCTGGCGGCACTGCGGCCGCACCGGGTGGGCTTCCGGGAGGCCACGGCGTGGTCCGTGTTCTACATCCTCGTCGCACTCGCGTTCGGTGCCTGGATGTGGTGGGCGCACGGCAGCGAGTTCGGCACCGAGTACCTCGCCGGCTACATCGTCGAGAAGAGCCTCTCGGTCGACAACCTGTTCGTCTTCGTGATCATCATGACGACGTTCGCGGTGCCCGAGCAACACCAGCACAAGGTCCTGACCTTCGGGATCGTGCTCGCGCTGATCATGCGCGCGATCTTCATCGCACTCGGTGCCACGCTGCTGTCGCTGTTCTCGTTCATGTTCCTGATCTTCGGGCTGCTGCTGATCTACACGGCGGTGCAGCTGTTCCGGCACCGGGACGAAGACCCGGACATCGAGGACAACGTCGTGGTCAAGACGGCGCGACGGCTTCTCCCGGTGACCGACGAGTACGTCGGCGGCAAGCTCGTCACCCGGGTCGACGGGCGCACGGATGGTCACCCCGCTGGTGATCGTGCTCGTCGCCATCGGCGGCATCGACCTGCTGTTCGCCCTCGACTCGATCCCCGCGGTCTTCGGCGTCACGCAGGAGGCCTACATCGTCTTCGCGGCGAACGCGTTCGCCCTGCTCGGCCTGCGGGCGCTGTTCTTCCTCGTCAAGGGCCTGCTGGACCGGCTGGTCTACCTCTCGACGGGGCTCTCGCTGATCCTGGCCTTCATCGGCGTCAAGCTGATCCTGCACTGGCTGCACGTCGACATCAGCCCCGCCGTGCCGGAGATCTCCACGCCGGTCAGCCTCGGCGTGATCATGGTCGTCCTGGCGGTCGTGACGGTGGCGAGCCTGGCCAAGACCCGCAACGACCCCACGGCGAAGGCGCACCCGGGCTCGCTCAGGGCGTCCCGGAAGCGGCCGACCGAGGCCGAGCGCTCCTGACCGGCGGGCGGGCCGTCAGGCCTGCAGGCCCGGGCCGCCGAGCGGGGTGAGGTCGACCAGCTCCGGCGGGCCCGCCAGCAGCTCGATCACCTCGCCGATCCCGGCCTCGCCGAGGTCGCCGGACAGCGCCCGGTCCGACGCGGCCTCGTCCGCCCACACCTCCGTGACCCAGACGGTGTCCGGCTCGTCCGCCGAGAGGTTGACGACGTAGAGCTCGCAGCCGGCCGCCCCGCGCATGCTCTCGGCGACCTTCATCAGCTTGCCGGCGAGCACCGATCCCTTGCCCGGCAGCGCCGACATCCGCACGTATCGCCCGATCCGCCCGCCCTGCCCGAAGTCCACGCGGACGACCGTATCCGCGCGGGTACGGGGCCGACGTGGCGGGGCCGTTGCGGCTGAACGCTTCTCAGAGGGATGAGACCGGAGGACTCGGGTGCGAACGCGCGGCCAGTCACTCCACCTGTAGATCACCGCCTTGCTTCGCTGCAGCGCTGATCTACAGGACACGCATGGGTGTCGGGGCCCGGTCTCATCCCCCTGCCTCAGATCGCGTAACGCCAGATCGTCAGGGCGTACCCGCCGAACCACGCCGACGCCAGGGCGGCCGCCAGCACGACCGCGACCACCGTCGTCGTGCGGCGCCGGGCGAGCCCGAGCGCGACGGGAATCAGCAGCGGGAACGCCGGCATCAGCAGACGCACCCGCGAGTGGACCTGCCCGTCGCTGCACCACACCGTGATCAGCACGGCGACCGTGTAGACCAGCAACGGCCACGGCAGGCGCATCCGGACGGCGACGACGAGCAGCACGAGCGAGCCGATCAGTGCCAGCAGCACCGCGAGGTCGTAGAGCTCGTGCCCGGTCGAGAGGGCCCGCCCGACGAAGCGCGCCAACGACGCCCCGGCGTCGAGCCGCGAGCCCCACCCGGTGCGCTGGATGTCGAACCAGCCGGTCGGCGTCCCGGTGCGCCACCCGACGTAGCCGAGGTAGCCGAGCAGGCCCGATACCGCCAGCACGCCGGCCACCCAGGGGCGCAGACCGTCGCGTCGACCGCCGACGGCGACGAGCGCCGCCAGCCCGACCGCCAGTGCCAGCGCGCTGCCCGTCGGCCGGACCAGCCCGGCCGCCGCCGAGCACAGTCCGGCGAGCAGCCACTGCCCGCGCAGCACACCGACCAGCGCCCACACCGCGAACGCGCAGAACAGCGCCTCCGTGTAGGCCATGCTGAGGACCACGCCCATCGGAGCCGCCGCGAACAGGGCGACCAGCAGCAGCCCGGCCCGGCGCGACCCACTAGCTAGTGCCCCGTCCAGTGACGTTGGTCGGGTTATCGGCGGATCCAGGCGTTCGTCCGGCAAGGCGGAGGAAGGCTCTCGTACCGGGCGTACTCGGGCCTTCCGACACGCTGCCGGCGGGCGGCTGGGCCGCCGAGAAACCGGGTGGACGTTGCTGGACGGGGCACTAGGTACCAGCTCGGTGAGCCGGACGAGCCCGAACGCCGCCGCCACGCCGGCCACGGCCGTCACGAGCAGCGCGG
Organism: uncultured Actinomycetota bacterium; assembly: GCA_963750095.1. GTDB lineage: Bacteria > Actinomycetota > Actinomycetes > Mycobacteriales > Pseudonocardiaceae > Pseudonocardia. Next base: position 5,759 of record CAVVPJ010000020.1, read on the forward strand.
CGGCGACGAGGTTCCCGCCGGTCAGCAGCCCGACGGCGGCGACCGCGGCGGGATAGCCGGGGAAGAACGCGTACGCCGTGTCCGCCGTGTGCCGGCCGAACGCGTCGACGAGCACGGTGGGCACGTCGTCGTAGCCGTAGTGCGCGATGTTGAGCAGCCAGATGGCGTCCCAGCTGCGCAGCGCCGTGACCAGCGGCATGTCGCGCTCCGGCCGCCATGAGGCCGAGCACGGCGACCCCGACGGCGCGCACGGCGAGGTAGACGGCGGCGGGGGAGAGGGCGGACGGGACCGTGCGGAGCGCGCCGCGGTCGGCGACCCCGCGCACCAGGCCGTGCGCCGGTCGGCGCTGCGCGGGTCGGGGGACCGCCGTGCACGCCGGGCCGGTGTCCGGCTCGTCCGTCGACGCCGCGACGCCCGCCGTCCTCCGGGGCCGCTCGCCGGTGTGCACGTCGCGATTCTGCACGGGCAGCCCGTCAACCTGCGGCGGGACGCCCCAGGGCGGGTTCGATCGACCCCACCGGAACCCCGTGCCCGAGCACGGCCGTGTGCCCGGCTGCCGCGAGCTCGGGCCCGTCGACGCCGAGGGCCTGCAACGCCGCCGCGACCACCGCCCGCACCGGCCGCCGCGACCCGTCGAGGATCTTGAGCGCCACCGCTCGCCCGTCCGGGAGCGCCGCGGCGAACACGCCCTCCGCGCCGTCCTTCGCCACCAGCCCCGGCACGGCGGCGGCCAGCCGGACGACGTCGCGCCCGGTGCCCGCCACCCACCACGGATGCGCGCGCAGCGCTGCGGCGACCCGGCCCTCCGGGGTGTCGGGCGACGCGGTCGCGATGCGCGCGAACGCCCGGGCGAGCCCGGCCGGAGTGCTGGAGAACAGCGGGGCGCCGCAGCCGTCCACCGCGGTGTGCGCGACGGGCACGCCGGTCAGGTCCTCGACCGTCGTCCGCACCGCCCGTTGCAGCGGGTGACCGGGATCGAGGTAGGTGGCCGTGTCCCAACCGGCGACGCGGCAGGTGGCGAGCATCGCCGCGTGCTTGCCGGAGCAGTTCTGGGCGAGGGCGGACGGGGGCCGGTCCGCCGCCCGCCAGCGGCCGGCCGCATCCGGGTCGAGCGGGAGGTCGGGGGTGTTCTGCAGGTCGTCGACGCCGAGGCCGGCGTCCCCCAGGATGCGCCGGACCCCGTCGAGGTGCGCCGGCTCGCCGGAGTGGCTGGCGGCCGCCAGGGCGAGCAGCGGGCCGTCGAGGTCGAGGCCCGCCCGCAGCATGGCGACGGCCTGGAGCGGCTTGACCGACGAGCGGGGGAGGAAGGTGATGTCCGGCTCGCCGACGGCGACGACTCGCGCACCGTGGCCGTCGAGCCCGACGACGTGCCCGAGGTGCACCGATTCGACCAGCCCGCCGCGCACGACGTACGCCACCGGCGCGGCCCTGATCCCGATCTCGTCGATCACTCTGATGACGGTACGTGTCAGTCGGGATCGCCCGCCCTCGGCCGCGTCGCCTCCCTCTTGTCCAGGTTCGGCCGGTTCAGACGGTGTTCACCGAGGTGCCGATGCTGCGGAAGAAGATCACGATCGAGTCGATCGCGTTGCCGATGTAGGTGCCGACCGCGGCGGGGTTGGGCAGGATGAAGACGAAAATGATGATGATGAGGATCAAGGCCCAGACCCACCGCGGCATGAGATCAGCCTGACGATGACGGGGCGCGAGCGCCAGTGCACGCGCCGTTCTCGTAACAGAAGTGATGCGGATGGACCAACCTGGTTCGGGTGATCGGGTGACATTCCGTACACGATCCGAGAGATACTCACCGGGTCACCGCGGGTGACGCGCCGCTGACCGGCGTGCCCCTCGGGCCGCCTGATCGCCGCCTGCGCGGTGTC